>NZ_CP108121.1:0-4800000 GCF_045206345.1 Streptomyces sp. NBC_00209
TCATCGCTGCGCGATGAGCAAGCGAAGCGCCGCGCTTCGCTTGGCGCGTCCTTCCGCTTCGCTCCAGGACTACGGATGCCGGCTCGCTTCGCTCCCCGGTGCGCGCGAAGCGCGGGCGTTCACTCCGCTTCGCTCCATGAACGCAATGAACGGGCCTCGCTTCGCGGTGCCTTGACGGGCCGTCACTTCATGGCTGCCCGTCAAGGGTTTCGCTTCGCTCCACCCCTACCCGTCCGCTTCGCTCCCAGATCCAGAGCCCGCTTCGCGGGCGGCTTGCTGCACAAGTAAGGAATGAGAAAGTTGGCCTCAGCCCTCTCGGCTCAGCCTGTGCTTCATTCTCTGAACTGGATTCGAACTGGACTAGAGATATCCCCCCGATGAGGCTCAGCTCGTTCGTCTGTCTGTTTTGCCCTGCACCGTGGCAAGGCGCGGCACCGGTGACCTTGCCACGTCAGGCTTCACCCGGCCGCGCAGCGCGGGATCGCCGGATACCTCTTGAGCGCCGGGGTGGCCGATCACCCCGGGTACCCGCTCGTCAGAAGACTCGTCGGTGACTCGCCCCTCGGTCACCCCGGTGACGGCTGTCCCGTATCGGTCTGAGGGAGGTTCAGTGCGGGAACGCCCTCGGCGGACGCTGACGGGGCAGCGTGGTGCGGAACTCCTCGATCACGGAACTCACCTGCCGCATCAGCGAGGTCCGCTCCAGCAGACCGAGGTAGAGATTACGGCGGGCCAGTCCAGGCAGGTCCACACAGAAGTACAGCGCCATCAGCGGGTTGATGAACAACTCGCTGCCCTTGGTCCTTTCCGTGAACCGGACATTGCCGAAGTCACCGCGCACGGCAGCGGCCACAGAACCGTTCACAATGCTCGGGTGGCTCGCGGTGTGGCGCTGGGCATGCGCCACCGCGTCAAGATACAACGCACCCTCCCGCCCCGCCCCCAGCAGCGAGAACGCGCCGAGATACGAGCCATCCCGGTCCAGAGCGGCCAAGTTCTCCAGCACGAGCGAGTGGTTCACACCGTGATACGCATCCACCCCGAAGCCAAGACAGGCCACCAGCCGGTGCGCGACCTCGTCGAGTCCGCTCACGGCGGCGAGACTCGCCATGTCCTCCTCCGGGGTGCCGAGACCGTGCTCGTCGCCGCGCATCAGGATGTCGGTGCCGCCGTCCACCAGCACGATCGCGTCAACACCACCGAGATGCTCGATCAGCGTCCGGTAGGCCGTCCGCAGCGGCCCGACCCCGATGCTCGGGAAGGCGTACACGGTCGGCGGTAGATCCTGCGTCACGAGCCACTGGGCAAGCGTCCGTTCAGGGAAATAGTCACCACGCATAGGGGTGTCGGGCCCGATGGCCGCGACGTCCTGGTCCACCCACACGTCAAGGTCCAGGCCGTACAAGTCGGCGAAAGACAGGTTGGCAAGGTGTACCTCCTTGCCCGCCGACCGCAGCGCGAGTGCGAGCGGCAGCCCGGCGTACACGTCGAAGCCGCCGCCCGCACCGGCGATGAGCACCCGTCGCACGTCGTGCAGGCGAGTGAAGAATGCGGGTTCCCCCAGAGAAATCACCGCATGACGCTAGCAGGAGGGCGAGTCGGCACCAGGGCGATCAGACTTCAGTGAGATTGAGGCCGTGGAGTCCCTGTCGTCGTCCTGAGGGGCATCGCCTACGCCCCGTCCGGTGGTGCGACGCAGGTGTGCATCTGTGCGGTACGGCCGCCGGCTGTTGTCCAGGTGGCTGGGGACGTGGAGACGTAGTGCCATCCGGCGCGTTCGTAGAGGTGGATGGCGGCCGAGGCTCCGGATTCGACCTGGAGGGCGGGGGTGCGGCCAGCGGTTGTGGCTGCTTCGGTGGCCTTGCGCAGGAGCTCTGTGGCCACGCCTCGTCTGCGGGCGTCGGTGCTGACGAAGAAGCGCGCCACGGACAGCAGTCGCTGTGGCGGCAGGCCGACTGCGGTGGCCAGTGCCTGTCCCGGGGGGTCAGCCAGCCTTCGGGGTCGACGGGCCAGTCCACTGGATAGCGATCTGCCGTGTGGACCGTGGCGAGTGCCTGGACGCAGCCCGGCATGTGGTCATCGGTACGTGGACGGATCGTCGGTTCGCTCATTGCGGGATCCTGGCACGTCACCGCGTTTGCCCGGGAGCGCAGCTGAGCACGAGGGCCGCGGCTCCGGCCAGGGCGAGCACGACTGAGGCGCTGCGGGCCATGGTGCGGCTCCTCACCTATGACGGCCGATCAGGAACGTTGCAGGGCCGCCGGACGGCGGCGGCGCAGCGCCGGGCGGGCCGGCAGGAGGACGCCCGCGGCCACGGTCACAACGACGACCAGGACGATGGCCGCCACCTGGACCGGCGGCAGATAGGGCAGCGACCCGGTGACGGACAGGCTGAACGCGGTGAGGGGGATCAGGGCGGCCAGCACGCCGACCACCAGTCCGGTGACGATCAGCACCAGGGTGCTGAGGAGGGTCCTCGTCGTAGTCGGTCGAACGTGCCATGGAGGGCTCCTGCTTCCGGTCCAGTGCTCGTCACGGGTCCCCGTAACGTCTGCTCCATGCTGCCCTGGCCGTGTGGTGCGGGTCAGTGCACCGCACACCCGAATCGGGGTGGAGCCTGCACCACCCTGTTCTACGCAGCCGCTCGGACCATGTGCACCTGGGACTTCCGCTCGGCGACGAGTGCCGCCAGGCGGTCCAGGCCCGTGTTGATGCGGTCCGGTTCCAGGGCGCTGAAGGAAAGGCGCAGTTGGCGGTGGCCGCCGTGGCCTCCGTAGAAGTGGTGCATGGGGGTCCACAGGACTCCGAAGGCGCGGGCGGAGTGTTCGAGGGCTTCCTCGTCGGCGGTGAAGGGGACCGTGAGGACGGTGAACATTCCGCCGCGCGGAGTGGTCCAGGTGACGGTGGGGTCGCCTCCGAACCGCTGCTCCAGGCCGTCGAGTACGGCGGTGAGGTTGCGCCGGTAGACGGCCCTTTCGCGTTCCGTGGCCCGGACGAGGCTGCATCCGTGTTCCAGGAGGTAGCCGCCGATGACGGCCTGGGAGACCGTGGAGGTGTTCAGGGTGAGCATGCTCTTGAGCTTGGCCAGTTCGTCGGCGAGGAGGGTGCCGTCGGTCATCGGCTGGTCGGCGACGACGTAGCCGACCCGGCTGCCCGCGAAGGCCGTCTTGGCGAAGGAGCCGAAGTGGAGGACGCGCCGGGTCCGGTCGAGCGACTTGAGCGTGGGCTGCCGGTTCCCGTCCGCCCCGAAGAACGCGTACGGGTTGTCCTCCAGGATGAGCAGGTCCTCGCGGTCGGCGATGTCCAGGAGTTGCCGGCGGCGCTCCTCGGGGAGGGTCGCGCCGCTCGGGTTCGCGAAGTCGGGGACGACGTAGCAGGCGCGGGGCCGCAGTCCCCGGGCGCGCAGCAGCCGGACCTGGGTGACGAGGTCGTCCGGGTCGAGGCCGTGGGCGTCCTCGCGGACGCCGTGGACGGGCATGTCGACCAGCCGGGCCGCGCCGAGGAATCCCACGTACGCGGGGAGCGCCGCGAGCACGACGTCCTGGGGGCCGCGGCGCAGGGCGCGCAGGGCGAGGACCATGGCCTCCTGGCAGCCGGTGGTGACGAGGATCGCTTCCGGGTCGGCCGTGATGTGCTCGTCCTGTTCCAGCTGGCGGGCGACGAGGTGGTGGATGAACCCCTTGGTGCGGCCGTACTGGAAGAGGGTGCGGTTGATCTCGGCGGGGCTGCGGCGCTGGTCCTGCTCCAGGTGGCGCTGGAAGCGGCGGAGCCACCGGGGCAGCGATTCGGCGTCGTAGAAAGCCTCGTAGGGGCGTCCGGCGGCGAACGACACGGCGTCGGGGAAGCGTCCGGCGATGTCGTTGAGCGTGGTCATGGACGTCAGGACGGGGTCGTCCACCGAGGGGTGCAGATCCGTCCGGTCCAGCGGGGGCATCGCCGTCTCCGGCCGGCGCGGCGGTGTTCTCGTGTCCATGCTTCCCCCTTGTTCAGGCGTGGTGCGGGGCCGGGACGCCGGCCGTGTCGTCGGCCTCGGCCGGCCGGGTCCGGGCGCCGAAGCGGGCCAGGGCGGGGCCGGTGAGCCCGAGGAGCAGCATGATGACGCCGAGGCCGATCCAGCCGAGGCTGCCGAGGCCGAGTACGACTCCGAGCAGGAAGACCGGCGAGGCGGCGCGGACCGCCGAGGACGCGGTGCCGGACAGGCCCTGGTACTGCCCCTGCGCGTGGGCCGGCGGGAGGCCGAACTCGAAGGCGAAGGAGCCGGCGGAGTACCAGATCTCGCCGAGGGTGAGCAGCACCATGCCGGCGACGAGGGCGAGCACGGCGACCCACGCGGACACCCCGGCCATGAGGCTGATCGCCGCGCAGCCGAGCAGCAGGGCCATGCCGGAGCGGCGCAGGGCGGCCCCTCCGTCGGTGAGGGTCTGGACTCCGCTGCCGAGCCGGACCTGGAGGAGGACCACCAGGGCGGTGTTGATGAGGAAGGCGGCGGTGACACCCCAGGTGGGGGCGTCGGTGTGGGAGACGATCCAGACCGGGATCATGATTTCGAGGACGAGGACCTGGACGGTCATCGCGCCGCCGACGAGCGCGTAGAGGACGAACGCCGTGTCCCGCAGCGCGGCTCTCCGGGTGGCTCCGGCGGGCGCCTTGCCGGTGCCGGCGGCCGGGGCGGGCCGGGGCAGGGGCCGGTAGTCGGGGACCCTGAACAGGAGGAGCAGCGCGGCCGTCTGGGCGACGCCGAACAGGACGATGAGGACCTGGTAGGCGGTCTCGGTGCCGATCTGGATACCGACACCGCTGACCAGGGAACCGAGGGCCACGCCGATGTTGGAGACCGCCCGGGACTGGGAGCGGATGGTCACGGTGTTCTCGCCGCCGACCCGGCGCAGCAGGGCGCCGACGGAGGGGAAGTAGGCGGCGAAGCTGACGTTCATGCACGCGTTGACGACGAGCAGGGTCCAGAAGCCCTGGACGGCCAGGTAGGCGAGGCCGGACGCGCCGAGGCCGGCGAGCGAGCCCATGACGACCCGGCGCGGGCCGACGCGGTCGGCGAGGGCGCCGGCGGGCATCGACGCGAGGATAGCGATCAGGCTGGACACGGTGAACGCGAGTCCGACCCGGGCCGTGGGGAGCCCCACGATCCGGGTGAAGTAGAGGACGCTGATCGGCATCATGATGCCGCCGCCGACCGTCCCCACGAACGACGAGGTGACGTAGACGCGTTGTGCGCCGGCTTCGGGTATGAGGCTCTTGGCGAAGGTCAACGGACTGAGTGCGGACATGGCCTGCCTTCTGTCGCCCGTGCGTCGGTCTTCCGTGACGGCTCTGGTGGACGGCCAACCTAGGTCCGGCCCGGCGGTCGGTCATCTCCTCCCGTGCGCGGCCCGGAACGGGCTGCGCGTACGGGCAAGCTCGGAGTTGTCCGGCTTCTCGCGGGGCGCCTAGCTTCGCCGTTCCGATGAGGAGGCGTTGCCCATGCGAGACGTCGAGGAAATCGCGCGCTATCCGCTCTCCGCCCAGCTGGCCATGTGCTGCGCCAACGAGCGCGACGGCTTCGACATGTCGAAGTTCATCGCCGTGATGGCGTTGCGGATCCGGGGCCCCTTGGACTCCTCCGCGCTGCGCGGGGCTTTGGACGACCTGGTGTCCCGGCACGAGTCGCTGCGTACGGTCCTGGCCTGCGACTGCGACGACGACGGCGAGGGGTACCAGTCGGTGCTTCCGCCGGCCCCGGTGCCGTTCACCGAACAGGTGCTGGTGCCCGGGCCCGGCGAGTCGCGGGAGGACGCGGCCGAGGAGCTGCTCGTCAAGCTGCACGCGGAGACGATGCCGCGTACGGAGACCCCGCTGCTCAGGGCGGTGCTGTACCGGTTCGACGACCAGGACGCGGTGCTGACGGTCCTGTCGTCCCACCTCGCGGTCGACGCCTGGTCCGCGGGCATCCTGCGCCGCGATCTCGCGGCCTGCTACCGGGCCCGGGTGCGCGGCGAGACGCCGGAGCTGCCGCCGGCCCGGAGTTACGGGGAGTACGCGGCCCAGCAGCGGGAGGGGCTGGCCGGGGAGAGGGCCCGGTCCGTCCGCGACTTCTGGAAGGCGGAGCTGGCGGGCGGTCAGGTCTTCGCGCCGACCGCCGAGGAGGTCGGGAGCGCCGACCGGGGCGGGGCCGTCTACGGGAACGCCGTGTTCGACCTCGGTGAGCGGGAGATGGGCGCCGTCCGCGCGGTGGCCCGGAGCGTGCGCAGCACCCCGTGGCACGTGCTGGTCGCGGCGGGCGTGCTGCTCGCCGCCCGGGTCACCGGTGTCCCGGACGCGGCGCTGATGACCAACACGGCCGCCCGTGACGACCGGTCCTTCTACGACACGGTGGGGTTCTTCGCGGACGTGCTGCCGCTCCGGGTGGACCTGAGCGGCTGTGTCACCTACCGGGACGTGCTGCTGAGCGCCCGCCGGGCCTGTCTTGAGGCGTCCCGGCATCCTCTGCCGCACCGGGAGCTGGAGCGGGACAACCCTGCCTTCATGCGGCCGCGCGCGCAGCCGGAGAACATGATGTTCCTCTTCAACTACGCCCGGTCCGTCGTCGGGGACGACGACATCCAGTTCGCCGGGCGGGTCGAGCAGGTCTCGATGCGGCGCGAGATGCCGCTCGACCGGGGCGGGTTCTGCGTCTGGGCGATGTGGGACACCCCGTCCGGCGGTCTGCGCGGCTGCTTCGAGTACGCCCCCGAGCGACTGCGGAGCGGTACGGCAGAGCGCTGGACCGCCGACTTCGCCGCCCTGGTCTCCCACCTCGCCACCCACCCCGATCGCCCTTGGAGGGACGACACGTGACCACAACTCAGGACGACCTCGCACAGCGCGTACGGGACGAAGTCCTCGACGCCGCCCGGCAGGTGTTCGCCGGAGAGGTGGACGACACGCTCGACCCGGTCGCCGCCGGCTTCGACTCGCTGGCCGCGACGGAGATGGCCGTGGCGCTGGAGGAGCGGCTGGGCGTCGAGTGCACGCTCGCCGATGTCTTCGACATGCCGTCCCTCGGCGAGCTGGCCGCCCTGCTGGCCGAGCGGGTCGACCGGGCCGGCGGCCGGTAACCGGTGGACACGGGCGCGGAATGCCCGGTCGTCGCCCGGGTCCGGAGCGTCGCGGCCCGTCACCCGGGCCGCCCGGCCGTGGTGACGGATACGGGCCGGGTCACCTACCGGGAGCTGTGGCGCCAGGTGCTCGGTTGGCGGGACCGGTGCGCGGCGCTGGGTCTGGCCCCGGGCGCCCTGGTCGCCGTGCTCGCCGGGCCGGGGGCGCGCTGGCCGGCGGCGTTCCTCGGGGCGCGGGCGGCGGGTCTGGTCCCGCTGCTCGTCGACGTACAGCAGCCGGTCGAGCGCACCGGCGCGTTGCTCGCGGCGGCGCGCCCGGCCGCCGTGCTGCGGTCCGAGACCGGGGAGGCCGAGCGGACGGGTGAGCCCGCGCCCCGGGTGCTGCCGCCGGGCGCCGGTTATGTCGTGTTCACCTCGGGCAGTACGGGCGCGCCCAAGGGGATCGTCGGGCGGGCCGCGGGGCTGCTGGCGTTCATCGACTGGGAGATCGGGGCGGTGGGCGCCGGCCCGGGGACCCGGGTGGCGGTGCTGACGTCGCCGTCGTTCGACGTGGTCTTCCGCGATCTGCTGCTGCCGCTGTGTGCGGGCGGCGAGGCGCACTTCGCCGGGCGGGCGGTGCGCGCCGCCCCGGCCGCCGTGCTGGGCTGGCTCGCGGAACGCCGTGTGGAGGTGGTGCACGCGGTCCCGAGTCTGGCGGCGCGCTGGCTGGCCGCCGACGGGTCGGACGGGTCCGTGGACTCCCTGCGCTGGACGCTGTTCGCGGGTGAGCCGCTGCACGGCCGGCTGGTACGGCGGTGGCGTGCGGCCGCGCCGTCGACGGAGGTCGTCAATCTGTACGGGCCTTCGGAGACCACGCTCGCCAAGTTCCACCACCGGGTGCCCCGCGACTGCGGCCCCGGTCTGCTGCCCGTGGGCCGGCCGCTGGACGGGACGGCGCTGTCCCTCGTACACCCGGAGGCGACGGGGCCGGTGGGGGCGGAGGTGCGGCAGATCGTCATCACCTCGCCCGACGGCTCGCTCGGCTACCTGCCGGGGACCTGCGGGGACGACGACGCGGAACGGCTGCGGTACGCCCCCGGGTCCGGGGTGACCCGGTTCCGTACGCGGGACCGGGGCGTGCTGGACGACGACGGGAATCTGGTGGTCGTCGGGCGGCTGGACTCGCTGGTCAAGCGGCGGGGCGTGTTCGTGGACCTGGCGC
Source organism: Streptomyces sp. NBC_00209 (assembly GCF_045206345.1). Lineage (NCBI taxonomy): Bacteria > Bacillati > Actinomycetota > Actinomycetes > Kitasatosporales > Streptomycetaceae > Streptomyces > Streptomyces sp. NBC_00209. The sequence continues at coordinate 8,290 of NZ_CP108121.1, forward strand.
GCGTCGAGGCGGCGGCGGCCGGTCTGGCCGGGGTGACGGCGGCGTGCTGCGTCCAGCTCGCGGACGGCGATGTCGTCCTGGCCGTCCAGGGCTTCGGCCCGGCCGCCGCCGCGGCGCTGCGCCGTCCGCTGCGCACGGCGCTCGGCGAGGGCATGCCCGACCGTGTCACGGCCCTGCCCGTCCTGCCGCTGCTGCCGGGCGGCAAGGCGGACCGGCGGGCCGTCGCAGACCTGTTGGACCGGAAGGAGACCGATGAACGCCGGGCGTCGTGACCGTACGAGGGACCGCACCATCGTCGTATGCAAGTACCAGCCGGAGCTGCTCGCCGCACTGCTCGACCACGAGGCGCGGACGGCCGACGTCTGCCTGGTGATCGAGCGGTCCGACGTCCTGTACGAGAGCCCCGATCCGGCGCTGCTCGGCCGGTGCCGCAAGGTGTACACCGTGTCAGGCTTCGACTCGCTGGCGGAGCTGTCCGCCGTCGCCGTGGATCTGCGGCAGACCTGTCCCCCGGTCGTCCAGGTGCACAACCAGGACGAGCGCAGCCAGTTCGGCTCGGGCTATCTGCGGCTGCTGCTCGACCCCTCGGCACCGGGGGCCCGCCACCATGTCGCGCTGCGGGACAAACGGCTGATGAAGGAGCTGGTGGGTGAGGCGGGCGTGGCCGTGACCCGGTTCCGTTCGCTGGCGGATCCTCAGGACGCGGACGCGGTGGCCGCCGTGGCGCGCGAGCTGGCCGCGCCGCTGATCGTGAAGCCGGTGGCGGGGTACGGGGCGAGCGCCACGGAGAAGGTGGAGTGCGGGGAGGAGCTGGGCGCGGTCGCGGCCGGGCTGAAGTTCGAGGTGGGGCAGCGGGCCGGGCAGCTGATGGTCGAGGAGTTCGTGCCGGGCGAGGAGCTGGCCGTCGACGCGATCTGGTCCGGCGGCGAACCGCTGACCTTCGTCGTGCACCGCTATCTGTACCCGAGGATGCAGGTGCTGGGCGGCGCCCTGGACGGTTCGCTGATCCTCGCGCCCGGGGAGCATCCCGGGCTGTACGCCCGTATCAAGGACATGCACAAGCGGTTCAACCCGGCCCTGGGCATCCACGACGGGCCCAGCCACCTCGAAGTCTTCGTCCGGGAGGACGGCGAGCTGGTGTTCTCCGAGGTCGCCGCGCGGCCGGGCGGCGGGTGGATCCAGCTCATGATCGGCGCGTACCACGGGCGTTCCACGTCCGGCCTGATCGCCGAGGCGGCGCACACGGGGTCGGTGACGCTGCCCGGCGCGCCGTGGCCGCACATCGGCGGGCTCCACATCAGGCCGTCCGCCCCGGGCGTCATCGTGTCGATGCCGGACGACGACGAACTCGCGGCGTTCCCCGGCGCGGTGGACTGGCACCGCAGGCGTGAGGCCGGCGACCGTGCCCGGATCTCGGGCCCGTCCGACTGGTACTTCCACCTGGTGCTCGGCGCGGACACCGAGGAGGGACTCTTCGAGACCTGCGAGCGGGCGGCCCGGACGTTCACGGTGGAGACCGCGGAGTCCGCACCCCCGGTACGCGGCAGAGCCGTCGCGCGCCGCGCCTGAACAGCCGTCCGCGCCCGGACCTCCTGGTCCGAGCGCGGACGCTTGTGTCAGGCGTTGTTCAGGGGGCTGTTCTGGTACGCGGCGAGGCGCCAGCCGTCCGGCTGCTTCACGGCCAGCCAGGAGGCGTGCACGGCGCGCTCGGGGGCCGGCTCGGTCTCGCCCTCGACGCAGATCCCGCCGCGCGTGATGAGGACGGCGACCTCGGGTGACAGGAAGCGGACGTCGATCGGGGTGCCGACGACGCGGGTGCCCTTATACGGCCCGGCGAAGGCGGCGCTGGTGAAGGCGCGGATGGACTCGCGGCCCTTCTGGAAGACGCCGGGCAGGATCATGGTGCCCTCGTCCGTGAACACGGCGGCGAAGGCGTCGGAGTCGTAGCGCGCCCACGCCTCGACGATGCGGCGCGGCAGGCCGGCGACCTCCGCCTTGTCCTCGTCGGCTACGGGGCCGCTGATCGGGGCGGTCTGCGTGGTCATATGTGCTCCCTGGAGGCTGGGCCGTGGTGGCCGGGCAAGGTCCTCCGGCCGTCGCGCGAGTGCCGCGGAGGGGCCGGCCGTGCTGTGCGTCAACCGTCACATTCCGGGGGTACGGGCCGCACCTTCCGGACCGACCGCGTTCGGGCCCGGCGCGGGCGGATTGGGCACGGGGCGAGAAGCCCGGGCGGCCGTCACCAGGGCCGGCCGCGCATCGCGGCGGACAGGCGCTCGGCGATCATGACCGTCGGGGTGTGGGTGTTGGCCGAGGGGGTGTCCGGCATGACCGACGCGTCGATGACCCGGAGGCCGGTGTGCCCGTGCACCCGTCCCTGGAGGTCGACCACGGATCCGGGGTCGGCCGCCGGGCCCATCCGGCAGGTGCCGGTGGCGTGGAAGTAGTCGCCGACGTGGTCCGGCAGCCAGGCGTCCGCGAAGTCCTCGTCCAGCAGGGCGGTGAGGTCGCTGCCCCGGTCGTCCACCCGTACCGACTCCACCACCTCGGCGAAGGCGGAGCTCCGCAGCGCGCGGACCAGGCAGCGCAGCGCCTCGTGCATGGCGCGCCGGTCGGCAGGGTCGTCCAGCATGCGCAGGTCGATCCGGGGCGGTCCGGACGGGTCGTCGGGGTCGAGCCGGACGGTGCCGTCGGAGCGCGAGGTCATCAGGGCGGCCATGAGGACGCCGTGCACCTCGCCGCCCCCGCTGGAGTCGCCGTGCATCGGCAGGAGGTGGATGTCGCCGTGCCCCTCCCCGGAGGACGTCCGGAGGACGGTGCCGATGCACGGGAGGTCGGCGCGCGCCTCCCGGTACTCGGGGCGCAGGACCAGGCCGACCGAGACGGCCGGGTGGTCGCGCAGGTGGTGGCCGATGCCGGGGCGGTCGACGCCGGAGCGCAGCAGTACGGCGGGGCTGCCGATGACACCGGCGCTGAGGACGACCTCGTCCGCGTGCAGCTCCTCGCCCGTCGCCGTCCGTACGCCGACGCACCGGGTGCCGTCGAACAGCAGCCGTTCGACGGGGGTGTCGGGGCGGACGGTGAGGTTGGCGCGGTTCCTCGCGGGCCGTAGCCGGTGCTCGGCGCTGGAGTGCCTGCCGTGGGGGGTGGCGTTGCGCAGGAGTACGCCGGCCCCGTCGGATGGGTCGTCAAAGGTGTCCAGGTCGCGTTTGAGGCCGAGTTCGGCGGCGGAGGCGAGCAGGGCGCTGTCCAGGGGCGTCAGCTCGGCGTCCGTGGAGGCGGCCAGGTGGGGCTTCAGCTCCTGGAGCCAGGGCCGCACCTCCGCCCAGGACCAGCCGGTGCAGCCGAGCTCGTCCGCCCAGCGGTCGTAGTCCCGGGGCAGGCCCGGCAGGGCGAGCATCGAGTTGACGGACGACGACCCGCCGACCCCGTACCCGCGCAGGTACCAGCCGAGCCGGCCGCCGGCCAGGTGGGTCGCCCGCTGGTCGGGCCAGAACGCCTGGTGGTGGGCGAAGATGCCGATGCCGTTGCGGGAGGCGATGGCGCGGGCCAGTCCGGGGGCGCGCCGGTCGGGCCCGCCTTCGAGGAGCAGCACCGCACGGTCCGGGTCCTCGGAGAGCCTGCTCGCCACCACGCAGCCGGCCGAGCCCGCTCCCACCACGATGACGTCCGGTCCTGGGGACACGCCGTCACCTCCTTCTCGCCTTCGCCATGGAACAGGGGCGCCCATCCTGTCGGCGCCGCGTTCGCGGCGGCCACTTTCAGGGTGCGGTCCTTCCGGGACGGACCGCCGCTGTCAGTGGCGGCACTTAGGATCGGCCCGGCCCCACCGTGGGGCCCCGGATGAATCGAGGTCCGTAGCGTGAAGTTCATGATGTTCGTGTGTACCGACTCCGAGCCCGACGAGGACCGGACCGACGACTGCGACACCTGGGCGGCCGAGAACGACGCCGCCGGACGGCGGGTCACCGGGAGCGCGCTGGCGCCGGTGGACGAGGCCGTCACCGTCCGGATGCGGGCGGGGGAGCTGCTGCGCACGGCGGGCCCGTTCGCGGAGTCCAAGAACGTGATCGTGGGGTTCGACATCCTGGAGTGCGCGGATCTGGACGAGGCGGTCGAGGTGGCGCGGCAGCATCCGATGGCCCGTATCGGCCGGCTCGAACTGCGCCACTTCGTGGATCTGGACTGAGCAAGCGGTTCGACTGAGCAAGCAGGGAGTTGGGCGCCCGGCGCGATATCGGTAGCGTCGGGCGTGGTTGCCGACGCCCGTACCGGTCGGTGCCAGGACCCCCGGCCGGTCCGCCGGCAGCCAGCGACTCAGCCCCCGCGGAGGCCCCCGTGTACGAGAACGACGCCGCCCCGAAAGCCTCCGTGGTCATTCCCACGTACAACAGGGCCGGTCTCCTCAGGGACACCCTGCACCAGCTGACCCGGCAGACCGTGCCCGCCGGTGACTTCGAGGTGATCGTCTCCGACGACGGTTCCAGCGACGAGACGGCGGACGTGGTACGGGAGTTCACCGACCGGCTCCGCATCCGGTACCGCTTCCAGGAGGACCGGGGCGCGCGCATCGCGCTCGCCCGCAACCAGGGGGCGCGGCTGGCGACAGGCCGGGTCCTGGTCTTCCTGGACACGGGTGCCATGGTCGGGCCGGGCTTCCTGCGCTCCCATCTCGCCGTGCACGACGCGGCGGAGCCCCGGGCGGTCATCGGTTACGCGTTCGGCTACAACCCCTCGGACCCCATGCGGCAGCTCGCCGGTCCGCTGGATCTGAGCGAGCCGGAGGCGGTGTGGGAGCGCTTCCGCGACGACCCGGCCTTCCGCGACATCCGGCACGAGCAGTTCACGGGGTGCGGTTTCGACCTGTCGCGGCGCCGGACGCCGTGGAGCATGCTCTTCACCATCAACTTCTCGGTGGACCGCGCGGCCTTCTGGGCCATCGACGGGTTCGATGAGCAGATCAGCGGCTGGGGCGGGGAGGATCTGGAGCTCGGCTACCGGTTGCACCGGGACGGGGTGGCGTTCCACTCGACGTACGACGGCTGGGTGATCGAGTCCTCGCACGAGCGGAACATGGACGTCTCGTTCAGCGAGTTCATCTCCAACATGGCCCAGATCCTCGCGAAGCACCCGCAGCCCGCGATGGAGCTGGGCTGGGCCCTGGTGGGCTGGACCCGGCCCTTCTGGGACTGGGAGAAGGAGTACCGCGCTCTTGAGGAGTGGACCGCCGAGGTGGGTGGGGCGTCCGTGGCCGGTGAGCTGGCCGCGTCGCTCGGGGAGGTGCTCGCCGGGAGCCGGATCGCGGTGTTCGGGTCGGGCGGTGACATCCCGTCGGATCTTCCGCCGTCGGTCCTCGTGGAGTTCGACCGGGGCCTGCTCGACGCGGCCCTGGCGGGGGGTGCGCACGAGGGCCATCACTCCATCGGTCTGCGTACGCCGCTGGCCGACGGCGCGGTGGACACGGTGGTGATCACCTCGCGCCTGTCCGGGCTGTGGAAGCGCTGGGGCGACGACCTGACGGCGGAGGCCGGGCGCGTCGGCCGCCGGGTGATCAACCTGGCTGCCTAGGTGTTCTGCGCAGCGACGAAGCTCCTGGTAGGCGGGTTCTCGACCAAGATCACCCGCACGGGGCTGATGTATCAGCGGCAACGATTACAGTCGCCCTTCCGGGCCGCTGCTGCTATTTCGTGGACATGGCCCAGACCTGATCGTGACGGGGAGCAGGGGTATGCGTGCAGATGCGGAGCACGTGGCGATGGTGGTACGTAGGGCCGTGCGGAGGGACCTCGAGCTGGTTCTGACCGTCCTGGCCAATGCTCGTGCCGGCCAGGAGCGGCAGGGGACCCCTCTCTCGTGGCGCGCGCTTCCGCGGGCGGCCGCCGCAGCCAGCGTCGCCAGGGGGGAGACCTATGTCGTGCAGCGTGCGGGAGACACCGTGGGCACGTTCGCTCTCGAGGATACTGACGCTGCGGTCTGGCCGGACTCGGAAGCGGTGGGGGCTGTGCATCTCCATCGGCTGGCTATCGACCCGCACCACCAGGGCCAGGGGATCGGCAGTTTCGCGGTTGACTGGGCTGCACGAACCGCGGCGGCGCAGGGGCGCTCCCTTCTGCGCCTTGACGCCGTCGCAGCCAACACGAGGCTGTGCACCTGGTACGAACGGCTGGGGTTCGCAGCGAAGGGTGAAGTGCTGCTCTCCGGATGGGTGCGCGCCAGCATGCGCTTCGAGCGCGAGGTGACCAGGCCCGTGGGCTTGCCGGAAATCGACACGCCGTGTTGATTTCCGGCAAGCCCGCAGAGCTCGTGAGCACGTTGCTGCAACGGCCTAGGTGTTCTGTCCACGGAGGTCCGTGTACGCGCGGGCCGAGGCGTCCGCGTGGGCGAGCCGGCGCAGGGCGCTGAACATGGCCTCGCCCAGCACCGTGCCCACGACCACGCGCTCCACCAGGTCCGCGCGCGCCGCCGGCCGCCCGAGATGGCCGAGATCGGCGCGGGCGACCCGCTCGGCCGCCGCCGCGTAGTCGTCCAGGAGTACGGCGAAGTCCCCGTGCCCCGAGGCGCGCAGGGCCACGAGCACACCGGCCAGCGCCTCGCCCGCCGGCCCGTCCGCCTCCGCCCGCCAGCCCAGGCGCCGCACCAGCCGGGCCACCTCGGCGCGGGCCGCGTCCAGCTCCGGGCCGGACGCGGTCTCCCGGGGCGGGGTCAGGCGGTCCGTGGCGGTGCGGAGCACGTCGGCCGGCGGGCGGTCCGGGTCGTCCACGGCCCGTAGTACGTCACCGATGGCCGCCAGGGAGAGCCCGCCGACGTCCAGCAGGGCCCGGACGAGGCGCAGCCGGTGCTCGTGGGCGCTGTCGTAACTGGCCCGGGTGGGGCTGGTGAGCCGGCCCGCGGGCAGCAGGCCCTGGCGGATGTAGAACTTGATCGTCGCCACGGGTACGCCGGACCTGCGGCACAGCTCGCCCATGCGCACCGGCGGGTGTCCTTCCTGGGGCGGACGGCAGGACGAAGGCGGGCCGGGGGTACCGGCCCGCCTTCCGGTGGCCGCCCGCGCGGGGGAACGCCGGCGGCCACGGCTCGACGGGCTACTGCCGCTTGAGGTGAACCGGGAGGGTGTCGACGCCGTTGAGGAGGAAGGTGCCGGCGGGCCGGACCTGGTCGTCGGGGACGGCGAGGGACAGGTCGGGGAAGCGTTCGAAGAGGGCCGGCAGGGCGACGAGGGCCTCGATCCGGGCGAGCGGGGCGCCCAGGCAGTGGTGGACGCCGTAGCCGAAGGAGAGGTGGCGCTTGTCGGCGCGGGTGATGTCGAAGCGGTCGGCGTCGTCCCCGTGCCGGGTGGCGTCCCGGCCGGAGGCGGCGAAGCCGGTCAGGACCGGGTCGCCCTTGGGGATGGTGACGCCCGCGATGTCGATGTCCTCGGTGGCGAACCGGAACGGGAGCTGGGCGATCGGGGACTCCACCCGCAGGGTCTCCTCGATGACCTCGCTCCACGGCACCTCGCCGGAGAGGACGAGGGCGAGCTGGTCGGGGTGGGTGAGCAGGGCGACCACGGCCTTGCTGATCAGGTTGGTGGTGGTCTCCGAGCCGGCGCCGAGCATGAGGTGCAGGGTGCCGGCGAGCTCCGAGTCGTTGAGCCGTGAGCCGTCCTCCTGCTGGGCCTCGATGAGCTTGCTCAGCAGGTCGTCGTCGGGCTCGCGGCGCTTGAACGCGACCAGGTCGTACATGGCCTGGTGCCACTGCTCGACGTTGGCGACGGCCTCCTCGTGGGAGATCGTGGTCTCGGTGTTGACCTCGCCGCCGCGCATGACGTCCCGGCGGCGGTCCTCCGGGACCCCGAAGAGCTCGCAGATCACCCGGGTCGGCAGCGGGTAGGCGAAGCGGTCCTTGAGGTCCACGACCTCGTCGGGGCCGCTGGTGGCCAGGTCGTCCAGGAGTTCGGCGGTGATCCGCTCGACGCGGGGCCGCATCTCCTCGGAGCGGCGCAGCGTGAACGCCTTCGCGGTGAGCTGGCGGAGCCGGGCGTGGTCGGCGCCGTCGGCCGTCGTCATGTTGTCCATCATGACCCAGCCGATCAGCGGGAAGTCCTCGCCGATCTCGCCGTTGACGAAGGCGGGCCAGTGCTTGTGGGCGTCCTTGGCGAACCGCTCGTCGTTCAGCACCTCCTTCAGCGCGTCGTGGCCGACGACCGACCAGGCGCGTACCCCGCCGGGCAGCTCGACCTGGGCGACCGGGCCGCTCCGGCGCAGGCGCGCGCCTTCCGCATGCACGTCCCGACCCGTCGGGTCGAGAACGATCGACTCCGATTCCACGCAGACCACTCCTTGTTCCGTCACGTGCGAAGCGTTGGCGGCGGCAGGCCGGGAGCGCGGCGGATGCTGGTTCCGCGCCGGATTCCTGACGGCTCTCGCCGGTGCGCAGACGCTAACGAGCGGGCGGCGGACGGCACCACTTCCAGCGTGCGCACTCGTCCGGGCCGGGACGGACGCGGTGGTCGGCCGGTCGGGCGACCACTTCCGGATTGCTCTCTTCCGGCTGTTCGCTGCCGTAGCGTGCGCAACTTCCCTAGTCTGGCTTTCATTTGACCCACCGATGAGCCCAAACTGCCCGGTTCTGAAAAGGAGTTCAGGGATGCGCCCCTTCCGCGTCGCGATTCCCCAGGAGGCGCTGGACGATCTCCATGACCGCCTCTCCCGTACGAGATGGCCCAGTGAGCTGCCGGGTGTGGGGGATGCCCGCGGTCTGCCGGTCGGTCAGGTGCGGGAGCTCGCCGCCTACTGGCGCGACGGCTTCGACTGGCGGGCCGCCGAGGCGCGGATCAACGCGTTCCCCCAGTTCGTGGACGAGATCGACGGTGCGCGGGTGCACTTCCTCCATGTGCGCTCGCCCGAACCGGACGCGACTCCGCTGCTCATGACGCACGGCTGGCCGGGGTCGATCGCCGAGTTCCTGGACGTGATCGGGCCGCTGAGCGACCCGCGCGCGCACGGCGGGGATCCCGGGCAGGCGTTCCACCTGGTGATCCCGACCCCGCCCGGCTTCGGGTTCTCCGGTCCGGCGCCGGAGGCCGGCTGGTCGGTGGGGCGGATCGCCGGTGCCTGGGTCACCCTCATGGAGCGGCTGGGGTACGAGCGGTACGCGCTGCACGGCACGGACCTGGGGGTGTGGATCTCGCTGACCCTGGCCGGGATGCGGCCGGAGCGGGTGATCGGGGCGCACGTCAACTTCCTGCTGACGCCGCCGTCCGGCGAACCCGGCGAGATCGAGGCACTGAACGCCTCGGACCGGGAGCGGGTCGCGGCGCTCGGGGGGATGGAGCAGGGCAGCGGCTACATGCGCATCCAGAGCACCCGGCCCCAGACCCTGGGGTACGGCCTCACCGATTCACCGGCCGGGCAGCTGGCCTGGGTGGCGGAGAAGTTCCACGCGTGGACGGACGACTCGGTGCCGGGGGGCTCGGTCGATCGCGACCAGCTCCTGACCAATGTCTCCCTCTACTGGTTCACGGCCACCGGCGGCTCGTCGGCGCAGCTGTACTACGAGATGGCCGACCAGTTGCCCGGCTCGTCCAAGCCGCAGGAGGTGCCGCCACCGCTGCCCGTACCCCTGGCGGTGACCGTGCATCCGTACGACAGTGCGCTGCCCGTACGCAGCCTGGCGGCGCCCCGGTTCCCGGAGATCGTGCAGTGGAGCGAGTTCGACCGGGGCGGGCACTTCCCGGCGATGGAGGTCCCCGAGCTCTTCGTGGCGGACGTGCGCTCGTTCATCGAGGCGGCACGGGCCCGCGACATCGCACGGCAGTCCGAGGTTCCCACCCTGGCGGAGGCGTCATGACCGAGCAGTTGCAGTGCAGCGTCGTCATTCCCACGTACAACCGGAAGGCGCACCTGGCGCACACCCTGGATTCGCTGGTCCGGCAGACCCTGCCGCGCGAGCGGTTCGAGGTGCTGGTCGTGGACGACGGTTCCAGTGACGGCACCGAGGAGCTGGTCGGCGGCTACGCTGACCGGCTGGACGTGCGGTACTTCTTCCAGCCCGACGACGGCTGGCAGGTGGCCAGGGCCCGCAACGTCGGGGTCGCGGCGGCGCGCGGTGCCGTCACCGTCATGATCGACTCCGGTGTGGTGCTGCACAGCGAGGCGCTGGCCGGCCACCTGACGGCACACCGGAAGGCGTCCGGTCCGGTCGCTCTCGTCGGCTACCTCTACGGCTTCACCGTGGACAACGCGGACGCCGAGGCGCTGGAACGGGAGATCGACACGGACGACCCGGACGCCACCATGGCCGGCTTCGCGCGGACCGGTACCCGGTTCGACATCCGGGAGTACTTCTACGAGAAGTACACGGACGACTTCAACGGCCTGCCCGCCCCGTGGGTGGTCTTCTGGACCGGCCATGTCTCGGCCCCGACGGCGGCGATCCGGGCGGCCGGCGGCTTCGACGAGAACTTCCGGTCCTGGGGCGGCGAGGATCTCGACCTCGGTTACCGGCTGCACCGCGACGGTGTGCGGTTCGAGCTGTGCCGGGACGCGTCGGCCATCCACCTGCCGCACTACAAGGACTTCGAGGAGAACGAGGACGCGGCCGCGCCCAACTACCAGTACATGGCGCGGAAGTACGGCACGCCCATCACCGGGCTGCTGACCGAGCTGCGTACGGTCACCCCGTTCGACTTCAACGACGTCATCGCCGAGCGCGGGCTGCCGGCCTGCGCGGACCACCTCGCACAGCACGGGGTCGCCGGATGAAGTGGCTCCTGCCGGACGGTGTCGCCCGGCTGCTCGCGGCCCGCCGGGACATCGCCCGCCTGCTGCCCCGTGCCGGGGCGGCCCTGGTCGCCGCGAGCGCGGTGGTCAACGTCCTCCTCGGCCTCCTGCCCGTGCTGTTCGTGGTGGCGAGCGCCGTGGTGCTCGGCCGGGTCCCGGCGGCGGTGGAGGGCGGGACCGGCTCCGGCGCCTTCGACGCGCTGATCCGGGCCTTCGTGCTGGCCGCCGCCGCGTTCGTGGGGCAGCAGATCCTCGCGCCCGCGCAGCAGGCGCTCGGCGAGTCGGTGGCCCGCCGCATCGACGGCCGGGTGCTGGACGAGCTGATGGACGCGGCGACGTCGACGCCCGGGATCGCCGCGCTGGAGGACGCCCGGGTCATCGAGGACCTGCGCGCCGCGGCCCGTGAGCTGGAATCGGGGGTGCAGAGCCCGGGCCAGGCCGGAGCCGGGCTGCTCGCGCTGGGCGCACGGCAGATCCAGCTCCTCGGGTACGTCGCGGTCGTCGGCTTCGCGTTCTCCTGGCTCGCGGCCGCCGGGCTGCTGACCGCCGTGCTGCTCTTCCGGCACGGTCACGTCGGCGGGCTGCGGAAGTACGCCGGTGCCCGCTTCGACCTGGGCTCGAAGGAGATGGAGAACGACTACCTGCGCACCCTCGCCACCTCGGCCGACGCGGCGAAGGAGATCCGCGTCTTCGGGCTGATGCGGTGGCTCCAGGACCGGCTGCACACCTCGTACACCGACTGGCTGAAGCCGCTGTGGAAGATCCGCCGCGCGATCTATCTCGGACCGTTCCTCTGGTACACGCTGTGGATGGTGCTGGTGAGCGGTGCGGCCCTCGCGGCCATCGGCACCGGCGCGGCCGACGGGGACACCGGGCAGACCCTGACCGTGTTCGCCCTGGTCCTCCAGGCCGCCCTGGGGGCGCTGCGGCTCGCCGAGTTCTACCCGGAGAGCGATCTGCAGACCGCCATCGGCATGCACGCGTACGAGGCGGTGCGCCGCTTCACCGACCACCTGGACGCCACCACTACCGCCGAGCCGGCCGGGAACGCGCGAGGCGCCGAGGTGCCGGAGCCGGCCGGGGTCATCCACTTCGACCACGTCACGTTCCGCTACCCCGGCGAGGACCGCGCGGTCTTCGAGGATCTGGACCTGGAGATCCCCGTGGGCAGCTGCACGGCCGTGGTCGGGCTGAACGGCGCCGGCAAGACGACCCTGGTCAAGCTGCTCACCCGGCTCTACGAACCCAGCGCCGGCGTCATCCGCCTCGACGGGGTGGACATCGCCTCCTACCCGTTGGAGGCGTGGCGCGCCAAGACCGCGGTGATCTTCCAGGACTTCGCCCGGTTCGAGGTCTCGGCCGCCGACAACGTGGCCTTCGGCGCCGTCCACCGCGCCGACGACACCGAGGGCGTCCGCCGGGCGATCGAGGCCGTGGGTCTCACCGGCGCCCTCGACGCGCTCCCCCGGGGCACGGCGACGCCGCTGGCCCGCCATCTGGAGGGCGGGGCGGAGCTGTCGGGCGGCCAGTGGCAGCGGCTGGCCCTGGCCCGGGCCCTGTTCGCCCTGGACCACGGCTCGTCCGTGCTGGTCATGGACGAGCCGACGGCCAGCCTCGACGTACGGGCGGAGGCCGGGTTCTTCGAGGAGTTCACCTCGCTCACCCGGGGCGCCACCACAATGCTGATCTCGCACCGCTTCTCCACCGTGCGGCGCGCGGACGTCATCGTCGTGCTCGACGGCGGCCGCGTCATCGAGCGGGGCAGCCACGAGCAGCTGCTCGACCGGGGCGGCCGGTACGCGGAGCTGTTCCGGCTCCAGGCCGACCGCTTCACCGATGACGACGACGGGGCCGGCCACGGCGTGCCGGCGGAGGTGCTGTCATGAAGGAAACCCTCGACGGCTCGTGGGGCCTGTTCCGCATGGCGTGGCGCATCCACCCCCGCAAGACGCTCCTCGCCCTCGCCCTGATGGTGGCGGGCGCGGTCTCGGCCCCGCTGCTCGCGGTGTTCCTGGGCCTCATGACCGACGCGGTGGTCGCGGGCCGGGGCACGGCGGCCGCCCTGTACGGGGTGGCGACCGCGGTGCTCGCCGCGCTCACCCTCACCGGGGCGCACTTCGCGCACATCGCCTACTTCGAGCTGTCGGAGCTGGCCGAGCTGGACATGGTCCAGCAGCTGGCGGAGCTGTCCAACGGCTCCGCGGGGATCGAGCACCACGACCGGGCCGAGTTCGCCGACGAGCTGTCCGTACTGGACCGCGAGGTGCGGCAGTTCAGCAACGCCCTGTCCGCGCTGTTCAGCAGCGTCGGCCTGGCCCTGGCCATGGTCCTCACCGCGGTCCTGCTGGCGCGGCTCCACCCGGTGCTGCTCCTGCTGCCGCTCGCCGCCGCTCCCCCGCTGCTGGCCGGGCGGGCCGCCGAACGCCGCCTCGACCGCTCCCGGACGAGCTCCGCCGAACCCACCAGGCTGGCCCTCAACCTCTTCCGGCTCTCCACCTCCGCCCGGCACGCCGGGGAGCTGCGCGTCTTCCGGCTGCGGCAGGAGATGCGGCGCCGGCACGCCGGGCTGCGCGCGGACGCGGACCGGGTCCTGTGGCGCGGGCAGGCCGGGGCCGCCGCGCTGCGGGCCGGCGGCCAGGTCGTCTTCGCCCTGGCGTACGTGGGCACCGTGCTGCTCGTGCTGCGGGACGCGGTGTCCGGCCGGCACGGCATCGGGGAGGTCACCGTCGTCATCGCGCTGGCCGTCCAGGTGAACCAGCAGGTCACGGAGGCGGTCAATCTGACGGGCACCCTCCAGCGCATGGGCAGCACCCTGCGCAGGGTGGCCGCGGTACGCGCCCTGGTGGCGGAGCCGGACGGCCCCGCCGAGGAGGGCGGCCTCAGCCCCGCGGACCGGATGCGCGAGGGCATCGAGCTGGACGGGGTCGGCTTCGCCTACCCGGGTGCGGACGCGCCGGTGCTCAACGACCTGCGGGTGCGCATCCCGGCCGGCACCACGGTCGCCGTGGTCGGCGAGAACGGGGCCGGGAAGTCGACGCTGGTCAAGCTCCTGTGCGGGCTGTACCGCCCGACGAGCGGCCGGGTCCTGGTGGACGGCGTCGACCTGCACCGGCTGTCCGCCGAGGAGTGGCGGGCCCGTATCTCGGTCGGCCTCCAGGACTTCGTACGGTACGAGTTCCGGGCCGGGACCACCGTCGGGCTGGGCGACCTGCCCCGGGTGGACGACGACCGGGCGGTGCTCGACGCCCTGGAGTCGGCGCACGCCGGTGACGTGGTCGAGCGGCTGCCGCAGGGGCTGGACAGCCAGCTCGGCAAGAGCTGGACGGAGGGCGCCGAACTCTCGGGCGGGCAGTGGCAGAAGCTGGCGCTCGGCCGGGCCATGATGCGGCCGGCACCGGTCCTGCTCGTCCTGGACGAGCCGTCGTCCGCGCTCGACGCGGAGACCGAGCACCAGCTCTTCGAGCGCTTCTCGGAGCAGGCCCGGCAGGTGCGCGAGGCGGCCGGCGCGATCACGGTCCTGGTCTCGCACCGGTTCTCCACCGCGCGCATGGCCGACCTCATCCTCGTCGTCCGGGACGGGCACATCGCGGAGTCCGGCAGCCATCAGGCGCTCATGGCGGACGGCGGCCTCTACGCCGAACTCTTCGGCCTCCAGGCGGCGAGCTACCGGTGACGGGCGGAGGGGCACATTCCATCGGATCTGCCGGGCTCGCGCGACTTTGGGATGTGCCCCTCCTGCCGGATGCCCGCCGGACGCTACGGTCGGCTGACCCGGATGATGCCGCACGGAATACGGAGTAAGAAATGATCAAGGGACTCGACCGGCTTGAGGTCATCACGCTCTTCGTCGAGGACGTGGTCGCGGCGAAGCGGTTCTACCAGGACGTCTTCGGCCTTGAGGTGGTCTTCGAGAACGAGGACTCCGCGGTGGTCAAGCTCAGCAACACGATGATCAACCTGCTGGTGACCGACAACGCCCCGACGCTGGTCGAGCCGCGCCCGGTCGCCGCCCCGGAGGCGGGCGCCCGGCTGCTGCTCACCATCGAGGTCGAGGACGCCGACGCGGTGTGCGCCGAGCTCGTGGAGCACGGGGTGACCCTGCTCAATGGTCCGGTCGACCGCCCCTGGGGCCGCCGTACCGCCGCCTTCGCCGACCCGTCCGGCAACGTCTGGGAGGTCGCCCAGGTCCTGCCGGACGCGTAACCGGAAGCGACACACGAGCGGGGCGCGGCCACCGGGTGGCCGCGCCCCGCTCCGTCGTGTCCGGTCAGTCGTGTCCGGTCAGTCCCAGAGGACGGTGGTGCGGTACAGCAGGCGCGGGCTGACGAGCCGGTCGCAGGGCGTACGGGTGTGCATGGTGGCCTCGTTGTCCCACATCACCACGTCGCCCTCACGCCACTGGTGGCGGTACACATAGCGGTCGGCCGTCGCGTGGTCGTGCAGCTCGCGCAGCAGCGCGTCGCTCTCGGCCCGGCCCAGACCGACGATCCCGCTGATGATCATGCTGCCGAGGAGCAGCGACCGGCGCCCGGTCTCGGGGTGCTCCCGGACGAGGGGGTGCGCCATGTCGGGCATCCGCTCGCGTTCCTCGGCGGTCAGCGGCGCCTTGTGCGGGTTCGTCAGCCGCTCGGTCTCCACCAGGTGGTGCATCGAGTGCACGCCCTGGAGCCCGGCGATCCGCTGCTTGACGGCCTCCGGGAGTTCGTCGTACGCGGCGGTGGAGTCGGCGAACAGCGTGTCGCCGCCGGTCTCCGAGGCGACGACGGAGTACAGCAGCGACGCCCTGCTGGTGCGCGCCTTCCAGCTGTAGTCGGTGTGCCACTCGATCTGCTCGTCGCCGTCGTACAGGCCGATCGGCTGCCCGTCCTTGAAGATGTTGCTGATGGTCAGCACTTCGGGGTGGTCGGGGACCACGTACTTCGAGACGGGGTAGACGTCCAGCGGCCCGAACCGGCGGCTGACGTCGACGTGTTGTGCATGGCTGAGCTGCTGACCGGGGATCACCAGCACCCGGTGCTCGGCGAGATCGCGGGTCAGCGCGCCGACGGTCTCCTCGGTCAGCGGCTCGCGCAGGTCGAGTCCGTGGACCGTGGCGGCGAAGGTCTGGCCGGCCCGTTCGATCCGGTAGGGCGCTGCGGTGGTGGTGAGCATGGCGGCTCCTCACTGTGGTGGGTGGTGTGGGTGGTCCCGCGCGCCTCAGCCCACGACGGCGTACGCCCGTACGGGGAAGCTGCCCAGGCCCGCGACGGGCGCCGGTACCGCGTGGAAGCGGAATCCGTCCGACGGCAGGTCTTCGAGGCCGCGCAGGTGCTCGATGACGCAGATCTCCGCCGCGAGGAGTCCGGTGTGGGCGGGGCGCGTCAGGTCCGCCATGTCGTCGATGTTCACGGAGTCGATGCCCACCGCGGCCGGCTTCCGCGCGACGAGCCGTTCCACCGCGCTCGCGCTGAGGAAGGGGTGCCCGGCGTCCGCGTACCGAGGGGTGCGCCAGTGGCGGTCCCAGCCGGTGCGGATCAGGACCGCCCGGCCGGTGACCTCGACGCCGTCGAGGAGCTCGGGGCCGACGGACCGGCCCTCGATGCCCGTGGCGTCGATGACGACGCCCTCCACGTCCGCCAGCCGGGACAGGTCGAGCGCGGACAGGTCGGGGCCGTCGGGGTAGCGGTGGAAGGGGGTGTCCAGATAGGTCCCGGTGTTGGCGACCATGGTGATGGAACCGATGTGGAACTCGGTGCCGGCCGGGTACCTGCCGCGCGACTCCTCGCGGGAGAGGTGGTCGCTCAACTCCGGCCCGGGCAGGCCGGGGTAGGTGTCCATGCCGTGCTCGATGGTGTGGGAGAGATCGATGATCCTGGTCCGGACGGGGTGCCCCACGGTGGTTCCTCTCGGTCGGTGTTCCACGCTTCAGCCGGGGTGGGCGGGGCCGCGCACCGGCAGCAGTCCCTCGTACTCCGGTTTCTTCTTCCACTCCGGTTCGGGCGGCAGGTGGCCGGGGCGGGGGCAGTGTGCCGAGGGGGCGCCCGTGACCCGGTCGTGCAGATATCTCGGGCAGTTCTCGAAGACCTGGTCCACCGTGATCCGCAGGACGGCCTCCGCGCCCTCGTGCGCGGCGACCGCCTCCGGGTCGGTGAGCAGCCGGGCCCGCCCGCCGACGCGGAGCTTCGCGGGGACGCCGGCGGGCAGGAAGAGGAGGGCGACGTGCGCGGCGGCCGCGGCGTTGCCGAGCGTGCGGTACATGCCGTTCCCGTCGTAGCTCGGCAGGTCCAGCGTGTGCGCGTCGAGCACCCGGACGAAGCCGGGCAGCCCGCCCTTGTACGAGCAGTCCGGCCGGCCGTCGGGGCCGACGGTCGCCACGAACACCTCGTCGGCCGCGGCGATCCACTCCTGGTGCCCGGGCTCCAGGCGGTCGAGGACGTACTTCTCGGCGAGGTGTCCGGCCAGGCCGGACGTGCCGAACCGGCGCTGAAGTCCTCGGCTCTGCTCGTGGTAGAAGGCGTCGGGCTCCATGGGGCCGCTCCCTGTGATCGGGGGGATCGGGGTCCGCCGGTCAGCGGCGCAGGTCCTTCATCTGCTGCCAGATGCGCCGGTAGTAGGCGTTCGCGACGCGTTCCCGGGTGAGCACCCCCATGCACACCTCGCGGAGCGCGGCGGGCGAGGACTGGACGAGCGGCAACAGGACGTGGTCCAGCCAGTCGGCGCCGTGGCCCTCGTCCACGTGGACGTGGATGCTCTGGTACGTGATGACGTCGGCGGGCACTCCGAGGCGGGTGCAGGCGTCGACCATCGCCTGGAAGCGCGGCGGGGCGCTGTGCTCCATCAGGCCGAGGGCGCCCAGGGCGCGCGGGACCAGGCCGCGGTGGAGCGCGTACATGAGGGTCAGGCAGGCGTTCTCGAAGACCTCGGTGCCGTTCAGCTCGGAGGTGTCGATGTTCCGCTCGGCCAGGCGGTCGCGCATGTAGACGGCGGAGTGCTCGAAGAGCACGGTGTGCATCCGTTCGAGCGCGCCCTCGCCCATCTCGTCCCAGTAGTTCTCGGCCATGACCAGCTTGCTGGCACCGGCGGAACCGAGCTGGACCAGGGCGACCAGGTCGTCGAAGCGGCTGTCGACCAGCTCCTCGGCGAGGAAGAAGAGCGCCACCTCGTCCAGCCTGGCCTCGTTCTCGATGTACCGGCAGAACTCGGGCTGCACATGGGCGGCGCTGACCGCCTCGAACCAGTCGCGGAACTCGGCGGCGGACTCGGGCAGCCGGGCGGTGTCGACCTGCTCGTCCTCCCAGCGCAGCCACTCGTTCTCGATGCGGCCGATCTGCTGCGAGGCGTTGAGCCGCGGGATCTGCTCGAAGGTCTCGGGGCCGCCCAGGTAGGCCGCGTAGTGGCGGTGCAGACGGGTCATCAGTTGGAGTCGCGCGGCCAGGTCCGGCGCGGACGCGTCCTGCGGGAAGGCAGCGGAGATCGCGCTGCCGTGGGGACGGGGGCGTTCCAGAACGCTGCCCGGGAGTGCTCCAGCCACTGCTTACCTCCTGGCCGTGACGGCCTGTGCGAGTTGTTCCGGGTGGGGGGCGGGCCCGTCGCCGAGGGGGGCGACGGGCCGTTGGTCGCTCAGACCGCCGCCATCGGGCAGCCCGCGGCCTCGGCGGCCGTGACCACCGGGGCGGCGGCCGTCGCGGCGATGTCCTCGGCGATGCCGGCGACGATGGCCTGGGCCTCGTCGGCGGTGGGCGCGGCGGCGATGACCGCGATCATCGGCTCGTCCCAGTGGATGCCGCGCACGCTGGTCGGGTAGGCGCGGACACCCTGGTCCCAGAGGCGCTGGAAGACGGGGCGGATGTGCTCCTGGTAGCTGAGCCCCGGCGGCACGGTCATCATGAAGTGGGCGGAGAGGGTCAGGTCGCGCTCGGCGTTCCACAGCCGGAGCAGGCCGCCGGCGTGCAGGGAGCCGCTGCGCCGGGCGTTGATCTCCGTCACGTACAGGGTGCCGTCCGCGCCGGCGACGCAGTCGGCGCACATCCAGCCCCGGTAGCCGAGCGCGTGGGCGGCGGCGCCCACACCGTGCGCGACCTTGGTGACCTCGGCGCCCCAGTTCTGCGGGAGCGCGCCGTCGCCGACGTCCACGCTGCGGAACTGGTAGCCGTTCTCGACGGTGAGGGCGCACAGGACGACGTCCTCGACGCCGTCCTCGCCGACCAGGATGTCGACGGCCGGGCAGCCGACGCCCGGGGCGTGCTCCACGAACTGCTGCACCAGGATCGGGAAGGCGAAGAAGGAGTCCCGCGCGGCGTTGTCCAGGAAGCTTTCGACGGTGCCGGCCGAGACGACGCCGGAGCCGTCGCCGGCGACGCCGTAGGCGGTACGGGCGATGACCCGGTCGTAGCGGGTGAGCAGCCGGGTGAGGGCGCCGCGCAGCTCGACCCAGTTGCTGACGACGACGCCGGGGGCGACGTGGATGTCGGGCAGTTCGCGGGCCAGGTCGAGAACACTGACCTTCGAGTCGAGGTAGAGGCTCGCCCAGTAGTCGGCGGTGTCGACGGAGTCGAGCTCGACGTCCAGGCCCCAGCCGCGGATGATCGCGGCCAGCTGGTACGTCTCGGGGGTCGGGCCGACCATCTGCATCCTGACCAGGTCGTGGCCCTCCAGGCGGGCGCGCAGGGCGCGCTGCGCCGCCCCGTCGGCGAGCAGGTCCTCGACCAGCAGGCCCGTGGTCACGGCCGGGGAGATGTACGGGGGTGCTTCCACGCCCAGCGCGTGGTGCACGTCCGCGAACCACTGCTCGTCCACCCCGGCGGGGAGCAGGAGGACGCGCGGGGCGGAGGTCCAGAACACCGAGTGCTCGCACTCGTACGTACCGCTGAACCGCACCACGCGGGCGCGCTCGTCGCCGGTGAGGTTCAGGTCGGGGTCGCGCAGGAAGTACTCGGCGGCGTTCGGGATGATGAGTTCTACGGTCTTGGTCACTGCGGGGTCTCCCCGGTCGCGTAGGGCATGGGTGTGAGGGCCCGCACCGTGGGCTCGCTGAGGAACGGCGGGCGGGGCTTCGAGACGTCCTGCGGTCCGTTGTCGCTGCTGTTGTAGACGAAGATCACCATCGCCCGGCGGAACGGTGAGCTGTTCGGCGCGGAGGTGTGGAGGATGTTCGGGCTGAAGAAGAGCACGGAGCCGGCCGGGCCCTTGGGGCTGACCATGCCGCGCTCGCGCACCATGGCGCCGACGGTGTCGTGGCCGACCTGGAACTTCTCCTCGGCGGTGAGCGTGGCCACCCAGGACGGGGCGTCCTCGTAGCCGGCCGGCATGCCCGAGGACTCGGTGCCGGCGAGCACGCCCCGGCGGTGCGAGCCGGGGACGAAGGTGAGCGGTCCGTTGAACTCGGTGACCTCGTCCAGGAAGATCGCCACGTTGACCAGGTCGGGGCGCTGGATGCCGTCGTTCTGCAGCCAGTAGATGTAGTCCTGGTGCCATTCCCACTGGTCCCCGGAGAACGGCGCCTTGAAGTTGATCTTCGACTGGTGGACGTACGCGGAGTGGCCGACGATCTGCTCGACCGCGCCCAGCAGCTCCGGCGCCCGGGTGACCTCGGCGATCTCCGGGTAGGTCTGGTGCAGTCCGTAGACGGAGCGGACGGTGGTGTTGTCCCGCTCCATGACGCGTCGCGGGCCGTCGTCGGCGTGGAGCCGGGGCAGCAGTGTGTCGACCACCCCGGGGACGTCGGTGTTCAGATAGCCCGGGGGCAGCATCAGGTACCCGTCGCGCCGGTACTGGTCCAGCAGTTCGGTCCCCAGGGGGCCGGCCGTCAGGGTACGAGCTACATCAGGCATGGGTCCTGAACCTCCCGGTACGGTGCGGGTCTTGCGGGCAGCGCGAGCTCCGGGCACCGATTCTGCGCAGTGGGGCCCGAGGGGGCATCTCCGTGGTTGCTCACGTTCGGCGGCCCCGGTCCGCCCGGGGTGCCGTGCGCGCCTCCTGCTCGCGGCCGAGGCGGCGGCCGGTGCCCAGCGCGGAGCGCAGCGCCGCCCAGGAGGTGAGCTCGATGAGCGCCCGGTCGCCGGGGTGGCGGGCGCGGAACGCGGCGACGTCCTGGTCGGTCACCTGGTACGGGGCGTACGCCACCAGCAGCGCGAGGGCGGCGGCGGGCCGGTCGGCGGCCGGCAGGCCCGCCACCGCGTCGGAGAACCAGGCACGGCTCGGCCCCCGCGGGTGGTCCCCCGCGTCGAGGCGCCCGGTCACCAGCGCGCGGACCGGCTCGGGAAGCCAGTGCACGGCGGCGTCCGTCGCGGCGGCGGCCCGGCCGAACGCGTCGGCGGCCGCCGGCACGTCCTCGGCCCAGGAGAAGCCGTCCGGGGGCGGGGCGGCGGGCAGCAGGGGGAGCGACCGGCCGGGCGCGGGGCTCGCGGCACCGGCGGGGCGCATGGCCCGGGCGACCGTGCGCATCATCGGACCGCGCACCGGGCCGGGGACGGCGGCGGGCATGGGCGACTCCGCGAGGAAGAGGGTGACCATGCGGTTGAGGTAGTGGAAGACGACGGCCACCGCGAGGAATTCGGCGCGCTGGGCCGGCTGCCAGGAGGCCGGCCAGGGCGGGGTTCCGGCGCCCGGGTCCGCCCCGGCGCGCGCCCACGCGGTCAGCTCGGGGTCCTCGTCGGCGGCGCCGTCCAGGGTCTCGTACGTGGCCCGGTGGACGTCCACGCAGTACGGGCAGGCGTTGGCCCGGGACACGGCCGCGGCGACCCGTTCCCGGGCGGCCCGGTCGGTCGCGCCGTCCACGAGCAGGCCCTCCCGGAGCATCGCCCAGGCGGCGGCCAGCGCGGGCGGGGACGGCGAGTGCAGGGCGAGCGGGGGCGCCAGCACCCCGAAGTCCCGCACGGCCTGGGTGTAGACGGCGGCGACGTCGCCGCGCGCCTCGGACTGCCGTACGGCCGTGACGTGCCGGACCTGTGTGCACGCGTGCCGGAGCATCGCTCCCACGATCTGTCTCATCTTCTCCGCGCCTCCCGCGAACCGTGCCGTGCCCGTTGCCGCCAAGTGGCCTCGCGGCCCGGCGGCTTCGGCGGTGTCGGCGCAGGCTGTCAGCCGGCGGGCGGGGCGGGCACCTCCGCGGTTGCCGGTTCGCCCGGGACCGCGTGGACCGGCAACCCCGAAGATGCCTGCCGGGGCGCGGGGTTGAACGCTGAGGGGGTGTCCTCGCCCCGGCCGGGCGAGGCGGAGAACGAGGAGGCGCCATGTCCCCTGTGCCTGTTGTCGCGCGGCGGCGACCGTCCCTTACGCCGGTGCTGCGGACCCGGCTCCGAACCTCGGCGGCCCTGTCGGCGCGCAGCGGTGAGCCGGACCGGGCGGCGGTCGCCGAGCTGCGGGCGTCGGGGCTGCTGGCCGTGGCGGTGTCCGAGGCGTACGGCGGCGCGGGGGGCCGGGCGGCCGACGTGAACCGGATGGTGGAGGAGGTGGCGGTGGTCAATCCGTCGCTGGCCATCATCGCGTTCCAGCACTGCTCGGTCGCGGCGCGGATCGGTGAGTGGGGCTCGGCCGCGCAGAAGGCGCAGCTGCTGCCCCGGCTGGCCGACGGCACCTGGCTGGCCGCGTCCGCCTGGAGCGAGGGCGGCGGCCGGCCCGGGTCGGGCGGTCCGCGCAGTACGGCGGTGCGCGAGGAGTCGGGCGGCTGGGTGCTGCACGGGGCGAAGGCGTTCACCACGGGTGCGTGTCTGGCCGATGTGTACCTGGTGCAGGTGCGCGACGCCCGTCCGGCCGTGGAGCCGGCGCCGGGCGGGGGCCCGCGGCCGACGTTCTTCGTCGTCCCGGCGCGGACGGAGGGCCTGGTCGCGGAACTGGGCCTGGACCTCGCCGGGATGCGCGGTTCCGCGACGGGGACGGTGTCCCTGACGGACTGCCGGGTGCGGGACGCGAACCGGCTGGGCGCGGTGGGCGCCGGGCAGGAGATCGTGGCCGGCGCGCACCGGTCGGGCGCCGGCCTGGGCGCGGTGGCGGTGGGCATCGCGCAGGCGGCCCTGGACGAGGTGACGGGGTACGCCCACCGGCACGGGCTGATGGGGCGGCAGTCGTTCCGCTACCGGCTCGCCGAGCTGACGACCCGTCTGGAGGCGGCCCGGGCCATGGTGGAGCGGGCTGGTGCGGGGACCGCTCCCCGCCCGGACCTGGCGACGCTGCGCAGCAAGCTGTTCGCCTCGACGGCGGCGGAGGACATCTGTCTGGAGGCCGGCCGGCTCATGGGCTCGGCCGGCTACGCGTCGGAGAGCGCGGTGGCGGGCCTCCTCGCGGACGCCCGCGGGGTGGCGCTGATGGGCCCGTCCAACGAACTGTGCCACCGGCTCCTCGCCGTGTCGCTCCTCGGCCGCGACCACGCTGTCGCGGAGGAGCCCGACGAGGCGCCGGAGGCCACGGTGTTCAGAATCTGAGGACGACCTTGCCGGTGAAGCGGCCGGTCAGCTGGCCGACCGCCGCGTCGACGCCGTTCTCCAGGCCGTCGACCACGGTCTCCGGCACCACGATCTGCCCGGTGCGCACCCAGCGGGTGAACTCCTCCTCGAACCGGGGCATCAGCTCGGGGTGGTCGAAGGTGTAGAAGCCCTGGATGCTGAGGCGTTTGCCGACCACCGTGAGCATGTTGCGCGGGCCGGTCGGCACGCCCGACCTGACCTGTTCGGTCTGCCCGCACATCACGATGCGGCCGCGCGGCCGCAGCGCGTCGATGGCCGCTTCCAGGTGCTCTCCGCCCACGCTGTCGAAGTAGACGTCGAGTTCGCCCCCGATCTGGGAGGCGATGCCGTCGTGGTAGTCGAACGCGGCGTCGTAGCCGAGGGTCTCGACCGCGAAGCGGACCTTGTCGGGCGAGCCGACCGAGCCGATCACCCGGCCCGCTCCGCGCAGCCGGGCGATCTGCCCGGCGATGGAGCCGACGCCGCCGGCGGCGCTGGACACCAGCACGGTGTCGCCCGGTCTGATGCGGGCGAGTGCGACGCCGATGTAGGCGACCACCCCGAAGCTGAGGTGGTGGGAGAGCGACGGGTACGCGTCCGGGTCCAGGCGGCGGAACTGGCAGCCCTCGCCGACCGCGTAGTCCCGCCACCCGTACCGGTGCCACACGAGGTCCCCGGCCGCCAGGCCCTCGCACCGCGACTCCACGACCTCGCCGACCGCGTCGCTCCACAGGGGCTCGCCGGTCTCGAAGTGGGGGATGTCCAGGGCGGACAGGTCGCTCATCCGCAGCAGCGCGCCCGGGTCGATGGACATGTAGAGGTTACGCACCAGGACCTCGCCGGGAGCGGGGTCCTGGACGTCCACCTCGACCAGTTCGACGTCCCCGGGGTCCGGCACGCGCTGGGCCGGGCGGGAGACGAGGCGGACGAGCCGGCCGGTCCTCATGACAGGGCCCGTTCCCGGTCCGCCGCCGTGTCCGCGCTCCCACGCCGGCCGCGCGGGAAGAGCACCCTGCGCAGCACCGAGGGGCGCATCACGGCGGGAGGCGGGTCGACCAGCCCTGCCACGCGCAGGAACGCCTCGGTGACGGCCTCGTCGTGGACCGCCGCCGCGCGCAGCCTCGGCATATAGGCGTTGACCAGCCGTACGGGCAGGCTCCGCCTGCCCCGCGTACCGGGGAAGGCCAGGTCGCCGCCGGCCGCCAGCGCCCACGGGGCGTCGTTGACGCGTGCCAGGTCGCGGAAGTAGGCGCGCGGGTCCGGGTCCCGGTCGCGGCCGGTGTGCCGGGCGAGCACCCGCGCGCCGAGGGCGGCGACCGTCATCCCCTGGGCGTAGATGGGGTTGAAGGAGCAGACCGCGTCGCCGAGGACGAGCAGTCCCCGGGGGAACGCGCCGAGGGATTCGTAGCGGCGGCGGACGCTGGCGGGGTAGTGGAAGGAGACCGGGTCGCCCAGCGGGGTGGCCTCGCGCACCGCCTCGTGGATCGCCGGTACGGGGAGGGACGCGGCGAACGCGAGGAAGCCGGGGAGGTCGGCCGGCGGGCGGTCGCCGTGGATCCCGTACAGCGACAGCGAATAGCGGTCCGCGAGCCGGGCCAGCGTCGCGCCCCGGGGGGAGCCGGGGGTGGCGACGCAGACCTCGGCGACCCCGTCGCCGACGGGGTCGGGGTCCAGGGGGCCCCGGAAGTCGCAGGTGGTGTAGGTGAGGTCGATCCTGACCTTGTCCTCGCGCACCTGGGGCAGGCCGAGCGCGGCCAGCCAGCCGGGGGTGCGGGAGCCGCGGCCGGTGGCGTCGACGGTGAGGTCGGCGGGGACCTCGTACGCGCCCTCGGACCCGTGCCGGGCGTGCAGGCGCACCCCGGTGACCCGGCCCCCCGCGGTGCCGATGAGGCCGGTGATGTCGGTGGCCTCGGCGAACCGTACGGCGTCCAGGGCGCGGACCCGGCGGCGCAGCCGCTGTTCCAGCATGGGCCGGGACGGCGAGATGCAGGTGAGTCCGGTGGTCGTGCGGCGCATCATGCGGCCGTCGAAGTGCCAGCCGAGGCTGGTCCCGAAGTCGCCGACGGGGACGCCGTCGGCGCGCAGTTCCTCGGTCAGCCCGGGGAAGAGCCCTTCGATGACCTCGTGGCCACTGGCGAGCAGTCCGTGGACGTGGTGCCCCTGGGGCGCGGCGCGCCGGGGCCCCGCGGTGTCTCCCAGCTCGTCCCGGTCCACGACCAGGACGTCGTCGTAGGAGTCGGCGAGGACCCGGGCGGCCAGCAGGCCGGCGATGCCGCCGCCGAGGACGACGGCGCGCCGGCCGGGGGCCGTGGCTCCCGCCGTCATGCGCGGTCCCCCGCCCCTGCGGTGACGGGCTGCCGGGCGCCGACGGCCGCGGCGAAGTCGCGGAGGTCGGCGACGAAGTGCGCGGGCTGCTCCAGCGGGGCGAAGTGGCCGCCGCCGGGGTGCTCGCGCCACTGGACGATGTGCGGGTACTGCTGCTCGGCGAACGCCCGGACCGGCGGCGCCGGGTCGTCGGGGTAGACGGACACGCCGAGGGGCGCGGTCATGGGCGGCGGGGCGGTCGCGGTGGGCGAGCCGGGCAGCTGGTCGGCCAGTTCGTAGTAGGTCTGGGCGGACGAGCCGCCGGTCGCGGTGAGCCAGGTGAGGGTGAAGTTGGCGAGCAGGTCGTCCCGGTCGATGACCTCCTCGGGCCGCTCGGCGCAGCCGGACCACTCCTTGTACTTCTCGGCGATCCAGGCGAGCTGGCCGGCCGCGGAGTCGTCCAGGGAGTACGCCAGGGTCTGCGGCCGGGTCCCCTGGATCTTCATGTAGCCGGAGCCGTACTCGAAGAAGTCCCCGAGCCGGGCGAGGCGGCCCAGGTCCCGCTCGTCGAGCCCGGCGACGGCCTCGGGGCCCGGCGGCGGGGTCACCAGGAAGTTCACGTGCACCCCGGCGACGTGCTCCGGGTCGAGGGAGCCGAGGGCGAGGCTGACCCAGGAGCCCAGGTCGCCGCCCTGGACGAGGTAGCGGTCGTAGCCCAGCCGGCGCATGATCTCCGCCCATGCCTGGGCGATCCGGGGCACGCCCCAGCCGGGTTCGGCGGCCGGGCCGGAGAGGCCGTGCCCGGGGAGGGTCGGCAGGACGAGGTGGAAGGCGCGGGACGGGTCGCCGCCGTGCGCCCGGGGGTCGGTGAGGGGGCCGATCACGTCCAGGTATTCCAGGACGGACCCGGGCCAGCCGTGGGTGATGAGCAGCGGGGTGGCGTCCGGCTCGGGCGAGCGGACGTGCAGGAGGTGGACAGGGGTGCCGTCGACCTCGGTGCGCAGCTGCGGGTGGGCGTTGAGCCGTTCCTCGACGGCACGCCAGTCGAACGTGTCCAGCCAGTACTGGGTGAGCTCGCGCAGATAGCCCACGGGGACGCCGCGGCTCCAGCCGGCTCCGGGGATCTCGGCGGGCCAGCGGGTCTCCGCCAGACGCCTGCGCAGGTCGTCCAGTGCGGACGGGGGGAACTCGGTGCGGTACGGATGCATGTGGTCTTCCCGGTTCCTGGTGCTGTGGTGGGTTCCGTCGCGTGGAGCGGGGCGCGCCCCGGAAAGGGCCTAGGACCTGTCGGGAGTTCCCCGTCGTCCGCGCGGAGCGCGGGCGCCGCTGCGCAGGCGGGGAACTCCAGACAGGGCCTAGAGGTACGAGGTGTTGGGGTCGAGGCCGCAGAGCACGCGTCCGTACAGTTCGGCGTTGGTGTCGGGGTGCATCAGCGCGTGCAGGTTGAGCGCCTGGACGTCGCGGCGGATCCGCTGGATGGGGTCCGTGCTGTACAGGCCGCTGCCGCCGCTCGCCGTGGCCAGGGCCTCGACGGCGCCCGCCGCCTGACGGAACGTGCGGCCGAGCGCGGCGCGGGCGGCGATCCGCTCCGGCAGCGTCCACGGCTCGCGGGCCAGGCCCTTGCGGTCCAGGTCGCCGGCGATGCGGCGGGCGTGGAACTCGGCCTCGTCGGCCAGGTAGGCGGCCTCCGCCACGTGGAGGTGGGTCACCGGGGCCTCGCGCCGGCTGTCGTAGGCGGTGTACGTGATCTTCCGGCCGGGGAGCCGGTCGTGGAAGGTCTCGACGGCGGCGCGGGCCAGCCCGACCGCGGCGCCGGCGAAGCAGGCGGAGCCGGTGGCCATCATCGGCGCGTTCCAGACCGGGGACGCCTGGTTGAGCTCGGTGGCGTACTGGCCCTGGAGGACCAGGGGCAGGGGCAGCACGCGTTCCATCGGCACCCGCACGTTGTCGGCGATGGTGGTGAGTGACCCGGTGCCGCGCAGGCCGGAGGTGAACCAGTCGTCCTCCAGCTGGAGTTCGGCGGTCGGTACGAGGGCCATGACGGGCCACACGCCGTCGCCGCCCGGGGCCGGGGCCATGGCGAGGACGACCTGCCACTGGCTGTGCGGGGCGCCGCTGACGAAGGACCAGCGGCCGTCGATGATCATGTCGGAGCCGTCCGGGCGGGCCTGGGCGGAGGGGCTGAGCACCCCGCAGACGCGGACGTCCGGGTCGGCGAAGACCTCGTCCTGGACCTGGTCGGGGAAGAGCCCGGCGAGCCAGGCGCACATGGACCACACGGCGGTGTTCCAGGCGGCCGCGCCGTCGCCGCGCGCGATCTCGCCGATGACGCTCTGGAGGGTCGCGAAGTCCGTCTCCTCGCCGGAGTAGCGCGCCGGGACGCGCATCCGCAGCGCCCCGGTCCCGGCGAGCGCGTCGAGCGTGGCCTCGTGGAGCCTGCGGTTGTCGTCGGTCCACCGCGCGTGCTCGCGCAGCGTCGGCAGGACCTTGCTGACGTTCTCCTGGAGGGGATGGGCCACAGGCGCTGTCGCAGTCATGTGTGGTGCCTCTCGTCTCGGTCTTCGCGGAGGGACCGGGCGCTGCGGGACGTCGCGGCACGCGCGTCTCCGGCGCCTGCCCGGGCGTGGATCAAGGCTGCGGTCCGCGTCAGGCGCGGCGCATCTTCCTTCGTGCGCAACGGGCTCGGGGAGCGTTGGGCGCGTCTTCCCGCGTGCTGTGGTCGCTCTTCCGCTGTGCCTGAACGCCTGTTCAAGCGGGTCGGGCCCGTCGCGGGCGGTGAAGGCTGCCCTCCGGGTTCCGCCGTCGGCCCGGGAGAGGAGCGCGGTCATGGCATGGCTTCAGCGCACACGGGTCGCGCCCGGTGCCGCGTTCCGCGTGGTCTGCTTCCCGCATGCCGGGGGCACGGCCGCCTTCTTCCGGCACTGGGCCTCCCCCGGCGGGCGGTTCGAGGTGTACGCGGTGCGCTATCCGGGCCGTGCGGAACGGGCGGCCGAGCCGTGCGCCACGGACGTCCGGGACCTCGCGGCGGGCGTCGCGCCCGCCGTCGCTGCTCTGGCGGACCGGCCGGTGGCGCTGTTCGGGCACTCCATGGGCGCCTGGGCCGCGTTCGAGACGGCGCTGCTGCTGGAGCGGGGCGGTGTTCCGCCGAGCCGCCTCTTCGTCTCGGGCGCCTCGGCCCCGCCTCCGCGACCGGCCCCCGCCGGGCTGGAAACGGCGTCCCCGGACGAGCTCGCGACGACCCTGGTCCGGCTCGGGGGCACCGACCCCGCGCTGCTGGACGACCCGGGGCTCCTCGACCGGTACTTCCCGTACATCCGGGCGGACCTGCTCATGGCGAGCCGGTACGCGGCACGTCCGGCGGACCGCGTCGGCTGTCCCGTCACCGGGGTGCTGGGCGACGCGGACCCGGTGACCGGCCCCGGTCAGGCGTCCGGCTGGTCGCACCGCACCACCGGCGGATTTCGCCAACTCGTCGTTCCCGGAGGCCACTTCTACCTCGCGGACGACCCGCCCCTCGCGCTGCTCGACGCGGAGCCGGCCTCCTCCCCGCGCACCGCGCCGATCCCCACGTAACACTCCTCCGTGAAAGGGCCTCGCATGACGCACATCGCGCTCGACAACGACCTCCCCGGCATCACCGGCCTGATGGCCAACCGGCCGGACACCGCCGCCCCGCTGAACCACCTCGCCGAGACCCTGCTGCGGGCGCCCGCCTCGCTCCCCCAGGGTGAGCGGGAGCTGATCGCCGCGTACGTCTCCCACCTCAACCGGACCCCGTTCTGCGCCGGTTCGCACGCCGCGTTCGCCGCCGCACAGCTGGTGGAGGGCCAGGAGCTGGTCGACGCGGTCCTCGCCGACCCGGCGAGCGCCCCCATCGGCGCCAAGCTGCGCGCGCTGCTCGCCGTGGCGGCCGAGGTGCAGGCGGCGGCCCGGGCCGTCTCCGCCGAGGCGGTGGCGGAGGCGCGGCGGGCGGGCGCGAGCGACGCGGACCTGCACGACACCGTGCTGATCGCGGCGTCCTTCTGCATGTTCAACCGGTATGTCAGCTGCCTGGACACCGCGCTGCCGGTGTCCGACGCCTACTACCTCGAATCCGCGCACCGGATCACGACCGTGGGCTACGGCCGGGCCGTGAGCGTCCCGGCCTGAGCGGTGTACGCGGCGGCGGAAGGAGGACCGGAGTGTTCGGCCTGACAACGGAAGAGCGGTGGACGGCTGCCCGGGCGCCGGAGCAGCACGGGCGCACCGCCGTCGTCACCGGTGCCAGCTCCGGCATCGGCCTCGCGACCGCCGCCGCGCTCGCGCGCCTCGGGGCGCATGTGGTGCTGGCGGTACGGGACCCCGGCCGGGGCACCCTGGCGGTGAGCCGTATCCGGGAGGCCGTACCGGGCGCCGACCTGACGGTCCAGGAGCTGGACCTCGCGGCCCTGGACTCCGTACGGCGGGCGGCGAGGGAACTCGAAGGGCTGCCCCGGATCGACCTGCTGGTCAACAACGCCGGGGTGATGTGGACCAAGGGCACGACGACCGCCGAGGGCCATGAGCTGCAGTTCGGGGTGAACCACCTCGGGCACTTCGCGCTCACCAACCTGCTGCTGCCCCGGCTGGCCGAGCACCCCGGCTCCCGGGTCGTGACGGTCAGCAGCCATCTGCACCACCTGAGCCGGCCCGGGCCGCCCGGCGCCCGGCCGCCCTCGGGCCGCTACCGGGCGTACAACCGGTCGAAGCTGGCCAATCTGCTGTTCACCGCCGAACTGCAACGGCGGCTCACCGCGAGCGGCCGTCCGACGATCGCCACGGCCGCCCACCCCGGCCTGGCGGCCACCGGTCTCGGCCGGGGCTTCCCGGCCGGGCTGCGGGTGGCCGGCGCACCGTTCGCGCGGCTGCTCCTCCAGGACGCCGACGCGGGAATGCTGTCCACCCTGCGGGCGGCCACCGACCCGTCCGCGCGAGGCGGTTCGTACTACGGGCCGGGCGGGATCACGGGCACCCGGGGCGCTCCCCGGATCGTCCGCCCCGGCCGGGGCGCCCGGGACGAACGGGCGTGGCGGCGGCTGTGGGAGCAGTCGGAGGAGCTCACCGGCCTCACGTACGGCGGCTGAGCGGGACCGAGGCGGGTGGGGTACGGGAAGCTTCCCGTACCCCACCCGCCTCGGTCGTTCCCAGGCCCTGCCCGGTCACCCGAGGCTGTTCCAGGACCGGTCGGGCTCCCGTACGGCCGCTTCGAGCAGGGCGGCGTAGGTCCCGGCCCAGCCGGCGACGGTCTCCGGGTCCAGCTCCTCGGTGTTGAACTGGATGTGCCCGCCCAGCTCCCCGGTGGCCAGGGCGTGCACGGTCCACGCGACGCCGTGCGGGATCCAGGCGCCCTCCGGGGTCAGGCCGGCCGGCTTGGGCACCTCCTCCGTGGCGTCGGCGATCCGGGTGGCGGCGGGCTCGAAGGGCGGGGCGAAGGCGCCGAAGATGAGGTTGGTCTTCCGGGGCTCGTCGTTGGGGGACATCAGCTCGGGCAGCATGTCCTCCACGTGCTGGATGGGGACCGCGTTCTCGTGTCCCTCGCGGCAGGTCCGGGCGGTGGCCGCCAGGACGTCGCGGAAGGTGTCGTGGCCGGCGAGGCCGGTGCGCAGTGCGAGGAAGTCCATCAGCGGGCCGACGATGCCCTGGTGGCGCGGGGCGGGGCGCACGGTGGTGAGCGTGTCGATGACCGGGTCCATCGTGCCGTTGATCCGGTGGGCGAGCAGGTTGAACGCCGCCAGGTACACGGTGGAGACGGGGGTGTCCGCCTGCGCGGCCAGCTCGTGGGCCCGGGTCACGGTGGCGGCGTCGAGCGGGAAGGTGTGGGCCGAGTAGGGCGCGGAGTGGACGTGCGGGACCTCGCGGTCGGTGGGGACCGCGAAGACGCGGGCGCCGGCCAGGTGCGTACGCCAGTAGGCGCGGTCCTCCTCGGTGCGGGGCGTGTTCTCGCGGGTGAGCTCGTCGTGGGTGAAGTCGGTGTACTGGACGGCCTCGGGCAGGTCGGCGGGCCGGTCCTCGGCGTGGGCGCGGATCAGCTCGGCCAGGTCCCGCAGGAGCACCTGCATCGACCACTCGTCGCCGGCGGTGTGGTGCGTGACGAGGCTCAGGACGGCGTCCTCGGCGTCGAAGCGGACCAGCCGGGCGCGGAGCAGCGGCACGGTGCGGGGGTCGAGGCTCCCGGTCTCGGCCTCGTTGCGGAGCCGTTCGGCGGCGGCGTCCCGGTCCGGTCCCGCCGCCACGGCGAGGTGGTCGACCAGCAGGGGGACGGACCGGGCGGGCACGACCTCCTGGGTCGGGCTGTCCTTGTCGCGTGTGACGACGGTACGCAGGATGGTGTGCCGGACCACCAGCTGGTCCAGGGCCCACTGGAGGTCCGCGGTGTCCAGCGGACCGGTGATCCGCCAGCTGCCCGCCATGGTGAACCGGTGGCTGAAGAATCCGGCCTCGTCGCCCTCGTCCCCCGAGTTCCACAGCACCTGGGGCGCGGAGAGGGCTTCGGGCTGCTGGTCGGACGCCTGCGGGGTGAGCGTGGTCATCGTCTTCCTCTTTCGGAGATCGGGGAGCGGGCCCGGCGGCCCGGGGGCACGTCGTCGCGGTGGGCGCCGCAGGTGCGGACGAGGCGGTCGACGGCGTCGAGGGCGTCCGGTTCGGCCAGGGGGTAGGGGCACACGGTCCACGGGCGGCCCGCGAAGAGGCCGGCGGCCGGTCCGCCCGGCCGGGCGGGGAGCCGGGGGCGGCCGGGGACGTACCCCCGCAGGTCGCAGCCGCGCAGGCGGGCTTCGTCCCAGATGCCGTGGTTCCCGGCGGTGAGGTCGGTGTAGGCGCGGCCGAGACCGGCGGCCTGCGCCTCGTACAGGGTGTCGATCACGGCGGCGGTCGGGGTGGCGACGACGACCAGTGCGGCCGGGAGGCTGTCGGGCCGAAGGACGGTGCCCGCGCCCCGGAACACGGCCCGGGCGAGGGCGCGCGGGTCCTCGTCGGCGAGCGCGACGCTGCGGCCGGCCCGGGTCAGGGCCAGGGCGATGGAGGTGCCGAGCGTCCCGCAGCCGATCACGGTGACGTCGTGCGGGGCCGTGGAGGTCATGGTGGCCGCCGGGGGTCCGTCGGGGTGCCGGGTCAGTGGCTGTGGGCCGCGAACTGCCCCGGCCGGCGGCCTTCTCCGGCCGGTCCCCGGTACGCCTGGGCCAGGCCCAGCCACTCGGTCGCCCGGTCGCCGCTCGCGGTCAGCGCGAGGTCGTCGGGGTGGCGGCGCCGGGTGACCAGCAGGCAGAAGTCGTGGGCGGGGCCGGTGATGGTCTCCACGGCGTCGGCCGGGCCGATGCTCCAGTGCTCCCCGGAGGGGGCCGTCAGCTCGAACCGGAACGGCTCGGCGGGCGGCGTCAGGCCGCGCGAGAGGTAACCGAAGTCGCGGGTCAGCCAGGCGAACTCCGCCAGGTGGCGCAGCCGGTCGCTGGGCTCGCGGCGCACCCCGAGGGCGTCGGCGATGTCCTGGCCGTGCCCGAAGACCTCCATGATCCCGGCGCAGGTGAGGATCCGCGGGGGCAGCGGATTGACGAGCCAGGGGACGATGGAGTCCTCCGGCACGGCGGCCAGGGCCCGCACGCACGCCTCGCTCTCGGCGGTGAAGGCGGCGAGCAGTCCGGCCGGGGTGAGGTGGTCGAAGCCGCGGAGCGCCGCGTTGACCGCCCCGTCGAAGTCGCCGGCCGCACCGGCGGCGATCTTCTCGAAGGTCTGCGGGTCGGCGGCGGCGGTCCTGGCCAGCTGGAAGATGAAGGTCAGGTGGGCGATCTGGTCGGCGATCGTCCAGCCGGTGGCGGGGGTGGGCGTCCGCCAGGCGGCGTCGTCCAGGTTCTCCACGAGGCGGATGGTCTCCTCGGCGTCGATCGAGAGGTCCTTGAGGGTGTCCTGCAGCGTGGCCATGGGGTTCTCCTGGGGTGGGTTGTGTGAAGCAACTCGGTCGGGTTGCGTGAAGCAACCCACTGGGCGTGCGGGGGCCGTACGGGAACGGGGCGTCAGGCGGCGAGCGCGGCGCCGGAGTACGGCGCGAGGGCCTGGACCAGGGAGTCCGGGACGAGCGAGGGGACGGTCGCGGTGTTGGGGCCGCGCATGCAGGCGATCCGCTGGCGGCCGCGGGCGACCAGGGTCTCGCCGCCGTCCTCGGCGAGCCGCACGTAGTCGAAGGTGAACTCCAGCTGGGTCTGCCCGAGCTCCGCCAGGCGCATCCGGATGGACAGCTCGTCGAAGGCGGTGATCTCCGCGAAGAACTCGCAGTCCACCTTGAGGGTGAAGAGCTTCAGGTCGTCCTGGACCTCGGCCAGGACGGCCGGCGCCTCCTGCTTCAGGAACATCTCACGGCACCGTCCCTGCCAGCGCAGGTAGTTCACGTAGTACACGTTGCCGACGAGGTTGGTCTCCTCGAAGCCGACGGTGTGGAGGTACTCGAAGTAGGCGCTCATGGTCTTTCCTCTTCCTGCTCGGTGCGGTGGGGCTGGTTTCGTGAAGCAACCTGCTGGCGATGAGTGGCCGCCCGGGCCCCTGGCCCGGGCGGGGGCGCGCGGCTATCCGGCGACGGGCGCGGGTACGGACGGCGAGGGGATCACGGTCAGGGTCCTGGACCGGCTGTCGCGGACGGCGGCGGGGAGCGTTGCCCGGTAGCTGACGCGGACGCCCTTGTCCTGGGCGGCGCGCACGATGCCCGGGACCGCTCGTTCGGCGATGGCCGCGATGGTCATGGCGGGGTTCACCGTGAGCGCGCCGGGGACGGCCGAGCCGTCGGTGACGAAGATGCCGGGGTGGCCGCGGAGTTCGTTGCGGTCGTCCAGCGCGGAGGTGTGCGGGTCGTCCCCCATCCGGCAGGAGGCCAGGGGGTGCACCGTATAGGCGCCGACCAGGTCGTTGGTCCAGGGCATGACCTGGGACAGGCCGTCCTTCTCCAGGATCTCCTTGACCTCGGCGTCCGACTTCGCCCACGCCTCGACCGTGCTGGTGGTGGGGGCGTAACGGAGGTTGCCGCGGCCCAGCATCTGCTGGGAGATACGGTGCGCGTTCCCGGTGGCGGGCGGCGGACCGAAGACGCCTTCGTTGTTGTCCTCGATCATGGTGAAGATGGTCAGCCAGGACTGCCAGCGCTTGAGGATCTCCTTCTTGGCCTTTCCGAACCAGGAGGGCGCTGCCTCTCCCGGCACCTGGGCGAGGATCGTGCCCAGGCCGGGCGGGAAGTACAGCTGTTCCAGCGAGTAGCGGGAGAACTCGGGGAGGGATCCGTCGAGCCGGTCCCAGTTGGCGACGGTGGGGCCCTTGCCGATCTGGTTGACGGCGTACGCGGTGCCGTCGCCCCGGTCGAGCTTCAGCAGCTCGGCGGCCTTGTCCTCGTCGATGATCGCCGTGTTGAGGCGTTCCCCGTTGCCGGAGAAGTAGCGCCCCACCGCGTGCGGCATCGTGCCGAGGTCGCCCTCGCTGCGCTGGAGGATGACGGGCGTGGCGCCCGCGCCTGCGGCCAGGATGACGATCTTCGCCTCGATGACGCCGTTTCCGGTGCGGACCCGGTAGTCCTCGGCGTCGATGACGTCGTAGTGGACCCGGTAGTCGCCCTCGGGGGTCCGGGTGATGCGCTGGACCTCGTGGAGTGGCCGGATCACGGCGCCGTGGGTGACGGCGGCGGGCAGGTAGTTGAGGAGGAGGGACTGCTTCGCCTCGTAGCGGCAGCCGGCCATCATCCAGTTGCAGTTGGTGCACCGGGAGCTGTCCACGGCGGTCGGCAGCGGGTTGGCGGTGCGGCCGGAGTGGTCGCACGCGGCCGCCCACAGGCCGCCGGCGTAGCTGACGTCGTCCCAGTCCTGCCGGGTGACGGACAGCGCCTGGGCGACGCGGTCGTACCAGGGGTCGAGGGTGTCGCGGTCGATGGCCTTCGGCCACATGCGGCGGCCGATGCTGCCCTTGCGTTCGAAGACGAAGCGGGGGGCGCGGGGCATCGCCGCGAAGTAGACGACGCTGCCGCCGCCGACGCAGTTGCCGCCGAGGACGCTCATGCCGTCACCGACGACGAAGTCGAAGGCCCGGGTGTAGGAGGAGCCGAGCTTGTAGTCGTGCTCGAAGTCCTCGCTGGTCAGCCAGGGTCCACGTTCCAGTACGGTGACGGAGGCCCCGCCGGCCGCGAGGTGGTAGGCGGTGATGGCGCCTCCGAAGCCGCTGCCGATCACCAGGACGTCGGTGCTTTCCGCAGGCTTCTCCGCGGGGTTCGTCATGCCGGGCTCCCGGAGGGTGTGGTGTCGGGGTGCAGGCGGGCCAGCGGGCGTCCGTAACCGGGCTTCGCGAAGCGCCAGAAGCCGTCCGCGCCGGGCGGGGTGATGCCGAGGGCGGCGAGACCGGGGTGGTCCGCGGCCAGGGCCTCCGCCGTGTGCAGGTGGGCGGCCGAGTCGAAGGACATGTTGGAGAAGAGGGCCAGCAGGATCCAGAACTCGCGCTCGGGGTGTCCGGGGGCCGTCAGCCGCTTGACCAGTTCGGTGCGGTGCTCGAAGTCGAGTGCCACGAAGGGCGGGACCGTCGCGTCGAGCTCCAGGCCGTGCTGCCCGGCGTAGCCACGGGCGTGCTCGTCCAGGAGTTCCGCGAGGCCGTCCACGCCCTCCGACATTCCGGTGGCGTCCCAGCGCAGGAGGTCCAGCGCGCCGGCCGCGACGGCTCCGCCGCCGGTGGCCGCGCCGGCGACGGCACGGTCCTCGGGACCACGCTTTTCACCGGGGATTATGGTGTCCGCGAATGCTTCCAGGGTCAGTCGTGCACTGTCGGCCGACTGCCGGCCGGTCACGTCCGTCATCAACTCTCCCTCTCCGGACAATCGGAATGTCGTGCGGCATGCCGAGGAAGCTATGCGAGCGGTGCGAGTTCAAGCAACGGGTGAGTCTGTTCAAGAAACGACCGAGTTCCACGAAGCAACTAACCGAAGTCTCCTCGGGGCCGCTCCGGGCCACCCGATAAAACCAGCCAGCCGGTAGACTTCGAATCGCTCTTCGAACAGCGGAACCGGATCGTACGACGCGTTGGAAATCGTTCCACCTCTCTACGTCGGGAACAGTTCACCCCCACTTCCAGGAGCACCCATGAGCGGTTCTGCCGAGGAACAGACGGAGCTACCCGCCCATTTCACCCAGCCGGTGCGCATCCGCGATCTGGCACCGGGCCGCTCACCGCGTCTGGACGGGATCGACGAGGCGCACGCCCGGCGGCTCGCCGAGGTGTACGACTCGCTGCCGCCGGTCCTGGTGCAGCGCCCGACGATGCGGGTCATCGACGGGATGCACCGGCTGCGGGCCGCCGAGATCCTCGGGCACGAGGTGCTGCGGGCGCAGTTCTTCGACGGCGCCGACGAGGAGGCGTTCATCCAGTCCGTCGCCCGGAACATCGCGCACGGACTGCCGCTCTCGACCGCCGACCGGAAGGCCGCAGCGGACCGGATCCTGCGGTCGTTCCCCGCCATGTCGGACCGGAGCATCGGCATCTACACCGGGCTCGACGCGAAGACGGTGGCCGGGGTCCGGCACCGTTCAACCGTGGATTCTCCGCAGCTGAACATGCGTGTCGGGCGCGATGGCAAGGCCCATCCGCTGGACCGCACCACCGAGCGCCGGCAGGCCGCCGAACTCATCTCACTGCGCCCGGGCCTGACCCTGCGCATGGTGGCCCAGCGCACCGGACTCTCCCTGGGCACCGCCCACGACGTACGGCAGCGGCTGCTGCGCGGTGAGGACCCGGCGCCCCAGCCGGGACCCCGTTCCGCGGCGCGCCCGGCGGCCCGCGACACGGCGGCCCGCGACACGGCGGCCCGCGACACGGAGGGCCCGCGCCCCGCGGCGCCCGTCCGCCGGGCCCCGTCCGGCGGGGGCCGCACCGTGACGACCCGGGACGCTCTGGACATCCTGCGGAGCCTGGCCGGTGACCCGGCGCTGCGGCAGACCGATTCCGGGCGCGACTTCGTCCGGTGGCTGCACGCCCATTTCCTCACCGACGAGGCATGGCGGCGCCAGACACCGGCCATCCCGGCGCACAGCCGGCAGGCGATCGCCGACGTGGCGATGAAGTGCTCGGATTCGTGGCGACGATTCGCCAATGAAATGAATACCGGCCGCTGAACATGCGGATCATGACCCGATCGAAGTTATCCGGAAGGGATCTCTTGTGACTTCTCCATCGGTCAACCAGGCGATTCTTCGCGTCGTCGAGGAAATGCATGAGCGTCTCGATCAGGAACTCACGATCGATGACATGGCACGCGTTGCCATGTTCAGCAAGTTCCATTTCACCCGGATCTTCCGGCACACCACGGGGACGTCACCGCGGCGGTTCCTCTCCGCGCTCCGGATTCAGGAGGCGAAGCATCTTCTCGTCTCCACCGACATGAGCGTCGCGGACGTGAGCAGCCGGGTCGGCTACAGCAGCGTCGGGACGTTCAGCACGCGGTTCAAGACGTGTGTGGGGGTGTCGCCGAGCATGTACCGGGAGAGCGGCGGCGATGTGTCGGCGCTCGGCCCGGCCCCGGTCCGCGCCGCCGGCGACGGCCCCGCGCCGCTCACCATCCGGGGGCGGGCGGTGCTGCCCGGCGACCGGGCCCTGGGCCAGGTCTTCATCGGGCTCTTCCCCAGCGCGATCCTGCAGGGCCGGCCCGTCCGGCACACCGTCATGGACGGCCCCGGCCCCTTCCAGTTGCACGACGTGCCGCCCGGCACCTGGCACGTACTGGCCTACTCCGTCCCGTACGGCACTCCGCTCCCCGCCGGCCAGGGCGGGTACGCGCCGGACACCCTCAGCATCGGCCGGTACGGACCGGTCACCGTGCAGCCCGGGGTCGCGGTGCTGCCCGCCGACATCGTGCTGCGCCCGGCCGATCCGCTGGACCCGCCCATCCTCGTCGCCCTCTCGGGCCGGGACCTCCGCACTCCGGTCGCCGCCTGAGAAGCCCCCGGGCGGCCGGGGCACACGAAGGGGCCGGCGGTGCGAATCCCCCTCGCACCGCCGGCCCCTTCGTGTGCCGCGACCGCCGGCCTCAGCGGTTCCGGCCGACCGTCATCGGCAGCCCGTCCGCCATCCGCAGCGAGAGCATCGCCTCGGGGACGGCCTTGTGCCCCGGTACGGAGTCGAGCGTCAGGTCCCGGGTGACCAGGGCCGTGACGAACACCGCCTCCATCATCCCGAGGTTGCTGCCCACGCAGTACCGGGGCCCGGCCCCGAACGGGATGTACGCGTAGCGCGGGCGGTGCGCGACCCGCTGGGGGTCGAACCGCTCCGGGTCGAACCGCTCGGGGTCCGTCCACAGCCCCGGGTGCCGGTGCAGGATGTACGGGCTGATCAGGACGTCCGCCCCGGCCGACACCTCGTATCCGCCGACGTTGTCCGCCCGCTGGGCGATGCGGGGCAGCACCCAGACCGGCGGGTAGAGGCGCATGACCTCCTGGATGACCATGGTGGTGTAGGACAGCCGGTGCAGGTCGTCCAGGACCGGGGCACGGTCCCCCAGGATCTCCCGGGCCTCCTGGCGGACCTTCTCCCGGACCTCGGGGTGCCGGTCGAGCAGGTGGAAGGTCCACCCCAGCGTGCTGGCGGTCGTCTCGTGCCCGGCGAGCAGCAGGGTCACCAGCTCGTCGCGCAGCTGCTCCGGGGCGCCGTCGACGCTCTCCGCCTCGGCCGCCGCCAGGATCATCCTGGCCAGCGCGTCGTCGGGCGCCGCTCCCCCGCTCATCCGGCCGCGCCGGTCGGCGATGAGGGCGTCGGCGATCCGGTGCAGCTCGCGGCGGGCGGTGCGGAACCGGCGCTGCCGGGGCAGCGGCAGCCACGCGGGCACCTTGTCCATCGTCACCATGTCGAACATGGCCTGGTCCTGCACCGCCTCGAAGGCGTGGGCCACCTCGCCGTAGCCGTCGAGGCCGGTGTCCAGGAGCGTGCGGCCGAGGACGCCCAGGGTCAGCTGGGTGACCAGGTGCATGAGGTTCACGGGGGCCGCGCCCTCGTGCCGGGCGAGGAGCGCGACGAACTTCTCCGCCTCCTCCGCCACGGTCTCGGCCTGCTGGGCGATCCGGGCCGGCTTGAACGCCGGCTGGACGGTCCGGCGTTGCTTGCGCCAGACCGGGCCCTCGCTGGTCAGCAGGCCGTCGCCGAGGGCACTGCGGGCCTGCACCAGGCCGATGCCCTTGTGGTAGTTGTCGCTGTTGTCGGCCAGGACGTGTTTGGCGTAGTCGGGATGGTTGAAGATGTAGAGCTTCTTCGGGCCGATGGCGACCCGGACCGCGTCGCCCAGGGCCGCCGCGTCCCGCATCAGGCCGAGACGGTCCGTGGCCAGTTTGCGCAGCAGTCCCGGGAGCGCGGAGACCGGCGGTTCGGCCGGCCGGGCGGTCATGCCGCCTCGCGTTCTTCGGTGAGGCCCCGGAAGCGCCCGCTCCGGAAGACCAGGGTGTCGGCGGCCGGCGGCCGCTTGCGCGCGGCGACGACCCGGCCGATGAAGATGGTGTGGTCGCCGCCGTCGTAGACCTCCTGCCGCACGCACTCGAAGTGCGCGTCGGCCCCGGCGATCAGCGGGGCGTCGGTGGCCCGGCCCGGCTCCCACCCGACCGTGGCGAACTGGCTGAGCCCCGAGGGCCGGGTGGGGTCCGCGAAGTGCCGGGCGACGTCCTCCTGCCCGGCCGCCAGTACGGAGACCGAGAAGTCCTCCGCGCCGGTGAGGCTGCCGTGCATGACGGCCTCCTTGCCGACACAGACCAGGACGAGCGGGGGGTCGAGGGAGAGGGCGGTGAACGAGTTGGCGGTCATGCCCCGCCAGGCGTGGCCGCCGACGGTGACGACGGTCACCCCGGTGGCGAAGGTCCCGAAGGCGCCGCGCAGCTGCCGGGTGTCGGTGAGGTCGACGTCCTCCGCGGTGCGGGTGGTTACCAGGCTCATGCGGAACTCCCAGCCGGTGTCGAGAGGATGGACGGGCTGATCCCGGCGATGCGTTCCCGGCCGCGGGCGACCAGGATCCCCTCGCCGTGCGCCCCCTGCTTGTACTGGTGGTACGTCAGCTCCAGCTCTCCGGGCGCGGTGCCGGTGACCCGGACCCGGACGAGCACGGCGTCACCGGGCTCGGTCTCGGTCAGGGCCTCGCAGTCCATCTCCCGGGTGCTCAGCGGTTCGGCGGGGAACTCCGCCTGTTCCAGGGTCAGTTCACGGCACTGCTCCTGGCGCAGGAGGCAGCCGAGATAGGAGCCGTCGGCCTCGGCCTCGGCCTCCGTCCCGGTGGCCGTGAAGTGGTATTCGTACGTCTCACCCACGGCCCTCGCCCCCCTCCCCCGGTCCCGCCAGGACGGCGAAGACGGCGGGTTCCAGCGAGGTGCGCAGCGCGGTGACGAAGGTGGCGATCTCCAGGTCCCCGCTCTTGAAGAGCACCCAGTTGTCCTTGGTCTGCGGGAGCAGGGACAGGGACGTGCTGGTGAGGTGTCCGGCCTTCTTCAGGCACTCCACCGCGCTCCACACCCGGGTGGCCGCGGTGTCCGGGGCCTCGCCGGTCGTGCCCGCCACCAGGGCGGCCAGCGGGGCGTGGTCGCCCAGGAGGCCCGTCCAGTCCTTCTGCGTGCGTACGCAGACGGCCTCGACGTCACACGCGACGGCGGTGTCGGACACGGTCGCCAGGGTGAGGTTCATGCCGTGGGCGGCGGACACGTGCTGCCCGGTGGCGAGTTCGGGCTTGCCGTCGGGCCGGTAGCGCAGCTCGGCGGGTGCGCCCAGCGCGCGCTGCACGGCGGTGAGGGTCGCGGCCCGGCGGGTCCGGACCACCTTCTTGGTCCTGGTCGCCACCGCTCCGGGCCCGGGGGCGTCGGTGTCGTCGTCCGGGTCGGGTTCGACCACGACCGCGATGCTCGCGCCGAGGACCTCCTCCAGCGACCGTTCCAGGTAGGAGCCGAGGAGCGCCGGCGGCCAGGGCCCCGAGCCGTCGTTCTTGCGCACGGCGTGCAGGGTGAGCCCGTCCCACCGCTCGACCACGGTGCCGTCCGGGGTGCGTACGGCGATGTCGTAGATGTACGTGTCACCGTCCCGGGACCGTTCGGTGGCGCAGTAGCGCAGCTCGTCCGGGTCGCCGGGCAGCTTGGCGGCGGTCAGCGGCGTCAGGCGTTCGATGCCGGACGGCAGCAGGGTGGCGTCGGGGACGCAGACCTGGTTGCCGTGCATGAGCGCGTCGCGCATGCCGGGGTCGGCGAGCAGCAGGGTCGCGGGGAGGTAGCCGGCGAACCAGCCGCCGGTGCCGGCCAGGGTGAGGTCGGCGTCGACGTCCCGGGCGGCGGCGCGGTGGTAGCGGCGCAGCCGCTGGAAGCGGGTGCCCTGGAAGAGCACGCTCCCGTACAGGTCGGCGTCCGGGTCGAGCGGCACCTGGCCGAGCGGTGCGGTGCTGACGTCGGGCCGTCCTTCCTCCGGCGGTGTCGTCGTGTAGACCACGCGGGCCCGGAAGTGCTCGGCGGCGTAACCGGTCTCCTTGGTGAAGACGGCGACGTCGACGGTGTCGGGTCCGGTGACGGTGGCGGCGATGCGGATGTGCGCGGAGCCGTCCGGCGGGACGACGATCGGCCGGGTGAACCGCACGTCCTCCAGGACGGGTGTGCCGGTCCGGCCGGTGGCCGCGAAGGCGACCTGGGTCATGGCCTCCATGCCCATGACGGCGGGCATCAGCAGGTTGCCGTCGAGGTGGTGGTCGGCGAGGTAGGGGTCGGAGCCGACGTTGAGTTCCGCCTCGGTGATCAGCTCGACGTCGTGGTAGCGGATGAGCGGGGTGGCGGTGAACCGCAGCAGCGGCAGCGGCGGCTGGTGGCGGCGGACCGTGGCGACGCCTTCGGTACGGCCGCTGACGACGGAGACGACGGGCGCGTCCGGGTCCGTGATGAGGCGGAGCAGGATCTCCACGCCCTGCTCGGGCGAGACGGGGGCGATGCCCTCGCGGGCCAGCGTCTCCACGACGGAGAGCTTCTCGCCCATGCCGACACCGGACCAGACGGACCACTCCACGCACCGGGCCCGCAGCCCCGGGTGGTCCCGGGCGACGCTCTCGGTGAGGTCGGCCAGCCACTCGTTGGCGGTGGCGTAGTGCGCCTCGCCCTTCAGGCCGGCCCGGCCGATGATGCTGCCGAAGGTGACGAGGAGCTTGAGGTTCTGCGCGCCGACCGCGTCCAGGACGTGCTGGAGGCCGTTGACCTTGGGCGCGAAGGTGCGCCGGAGGTCGTCGCGCCGCAGCGCGGTCAGCGGGGCGGGTTCGTTGCGCCCCGCACCGTGCAGCAGACCGGTGACCGGTCCGAGCCGCCCGGTCAGCTCCGCGAGGGCCGCCCGGACCTGGGCGGGGTCGGTGACGTCCGCACGCGCGTAGTGCACGGGCACGCCGCCGTCCGTCATCCGGGCGAGGTTCGCGGCGAGTTCGGCGTCCGCCGCCGCGTCGGACCGTCCCATGACGGCCAGGGCCGCCCCGGTGTCACGGGCGATGGCGAGGGCGCACTCCGCGGAGATGCCCTTGCCGCCCCCGGTGACCAGGAGGACGTCGGAAGCGCCGATCGGCGGGTCGTTGTGCTCGGCGCGGACGGGCAGGGCCCGGAGCGTCGGCACCCGGCGCACGCCGTCCTCGCCGTAGTGGGCCTCGGAGAACCGGACGGCGCCACGGGTGGCGGCGACCTCCGCGAGGACCCGTTCCACCAGGTGCGCGCCGGGCGGCGTGTGCACGATGGTGACGCGGAGCCGGGGCTCCTCCTGGGCGAGGGTCTTGACGAGGCCGGCGGCGCCGCGCCCCGACTGGACGAGGACACAGCGCGGTTCGGCGTCCTGGGAGGCGACGGCGAGGGCCGTCTTCGCCCCGTCGAGCGCGTGCTGCAGGGCCTCCTCGGAGCACTGCTCGGGCAGCCGTATCAGGATGCCGGGACCGTACGGGGACGCCTGGAGCGCGGTACGGATCTCCTCGGCCCCGGTGTCCCCGGCGTCCGCGAACAGCTGCCAGGTGCTGGTGCCCTCCCCGGCGCGCGGGGCGGCGGGCAGCGGCAGTGCCTCGGGGGCCACGGAGAAGGCGCGGGCCCAGGGCGCGGCACCGATGACGACCGGGCCCGCCGCGTCCGGAGCGTCGGCCGTCGCGGCCAGCTCCTCCAGGGCCTCGGCGAGGAGCCGTACGGAGGCGGTCGCGAAGTTGGTCGGCATCCGGGCGGCGGAGAGGCCCAGTTGGGTAGCCGCCTGGTTGACGATCTGGCCCACCGTGATGGAGCTGAGGTGCAGGTCGTCCAGGAGGCTGGTCTCGGGTCCGACGAGCTCGGCCGGGAGTTCGGCGCGCTCGGCCACCAGGGCGGTGAGCACCTCCAGGACGGACCGGCCGGCGTCCGCGCCCTCGGTGCCCGTGGCGTCGGCGTCCGCCGGGGAGGCGGCCGGGGCGACGGCGGGCAGGTCCAGGAGCGGGGCCTGCTCGCAGGGGCTGGAGAGGAACGTGCGGGCGGC
Source organism: Streptomyces sp. NBC_00209 (assembly GCF_045206345.1). Classification (NCBI taxonomy): domain Bacteria; kingdom Bacillati; phylum Actinomycetota; class Actinomycetes; order Kitasatosporales; family Streptomycetaceae; genus Streptomyces; species Streptomyces sp. NBC_00209. The sequence goes on from NZ_CP108121.1 coordinate 52,253, forward strand.
GCCGATCTCCAGCGGCCGGGTGAGCCGGTGCCGGAACAGGCGCTCGTGGGCGACGGGCGCCCCGCTCACCCAGGCGGCCGCCACGACGCGGAGCAGCGAGCGGACGGACTCGTCGTCGGTGTTCAGGGCGACGGCGGGGACGCCCGTGGCGTTGCCGGCCAGCGCGGAGAGCACCCGGCCCGGGCCGACCTCGATGAACAGGTCGGTGTCACCGGCCGCCCGGGCCACGGCCTGGGAGAACCGGACAGGGGCGGTGATCTGACGGCGGAGCAGGTCCGGGACGGAGGTGTCCGGGGTGAGTTCGGCACCGGTGACCGTGGAGATCACACGGCGTCCGGGGGCCGGGTGGGCCCGGTCGTCCAGCCAGGTGCCGAAGGAGTCGGCGGCGGGGGCGACCAGGGGCGAGTGGAAGGCGTGCGAGACCGGCAGCCGGGTGCAGGGGACGCCCTCCTCGGCGGCGCGCGCGGCCAGCGCGTCCACGGCGTCGACCGGTCCCGCGACAACGGTCTGGGCCGGGCCGTTGTAGCCGGAGACGACGACGGGCAGGCCCTGGGCGAGGCGTTCGGCGGTCTCGGGCCCGGCGGCCAGGGAGGCCATGGTGCCCGAGGCGCTGTGGTCGGCCATGGCCTGTCCGCGTACCCGGGCCGTCTCCAGGAGCTGGGCGGCGGTCAGGGAGCCTGCCCAGTGCAGGGCGGAGATCTCGCCGAGGCTGTGGCCGACCGCGAGGCCGGCCTCGATGCCGAGGGAGTCCAGGACCCTGAGCCCGGCCAGCGAGCCGGTGGCGATGCGCGGCTGGGCCGTCTCGGTGGCCGTCATGTCGCCCGTGGTGGGCAGGGCGGCGGTGGCGTACGCCTCGGCGGCCTCCGGGAAGCGCCTCGCGAGGGCTCCGCCGGTGGTGCTGGTGCCCGATCCCTGGCCGGGGAAGAGGAAGCCGATGCGGGGCTCGTCGGCGGCGTGGCCCAGGAAGGTGTTCCCGTCCGCGGTGAAGGCCGTCGCGCGTGCGTCGCGCTGGTCGACGGCGGTGATCAGGCGGCGCAGCTGCCGTTCGGCGTCCTCGGGTGAGGTGACGACGGCGGCGGCCCGCCAGGGAAGGTCGCGCAGTTCGCGCTGGAGGAGGGCGGCGAGGTCGGTGATCTGGCCGTAGGAGAGCCGGATCGTCTCGTCGGCGGCCCGGGTGAGGCGGTCGCGCAGTTCACCGGGCGAGTCCGCGTCGAAGAGCAGGACCTCGGCGTCCTGGAGCGAACCGGCGAGGTCGAGGGAGCGGCGGGCGAGCGGCTTGCGCTGCTGCGGCTCGGGCTTGTCGAGGACGATGTGGGTGTTGATGCCGCCGAAGCCCATCGCGGTGATTCCGGCGCGCAGCGGGGCGTCCTCGGGCCAGGGTTCGGCCGTGCGCAGGGCCCGCAGGTTGGCGTCGTCGGCGGTGAGGAGGTCGTGCGGGTCGGCGCAGCCGATGGTGGGCGGCAGCATGCGCGCGTCGACGGCGAGCGCCGCCTTGATCAGGCCGGCGACGCCGGCGGCGGCCTTGGTGTGGCCGATCATGCCCTTGATGGAGGTGATGACCGCCGAGCCCGGTTCGGCGCCCGCCCGGGCGCGGAACTCGCCGAGTGAGGTGAGCTCGGTGGCGTCGCCGACCTCGGTGCCGGTGCCGTGGCCCTCGAAGAGCGGCACGGTCTCGATGCCGAAGCCGGCCTGTTCGTAGGCGCGCCGCAGGGCGAGCTGGTAGCCGCTGACCTCGGGGCGGGTGATGCCGCCCTGGCCGTCGGAGGAGATGCCCCAGCCGGCGATGGTGGCGTAGATGCGGTGACCGCCGGCGAGCGCGTCCTCCTCGCGCATGAGGACGACCATGCCGCAGCCCTCGCCGGGCCAGAAGCCGTTGGAGCCCTGGTCGTAGAGGCGCATCTCGCCGCGTGCGAGGGCGCCGGTCTTGGCGAAGCCGATGACCTCGAACGGGTCGATGGACAGGTCGACGCCGCCGGCGACGGCGATGTCCGTGACGCCGCTGAGCAGGGAGGCACTGGCGGTCGTGACGGCCAGCAGGGAGGAGGAGCAGGCGCCGTCGACGGTGTATCCGCCGCCGTTGAGGTCGAAGTAGTTGCAGATGCGTCCGGCGATGGTGTTGGCGAGGCCGCCGGCGAGGGTGTCCTCGTCGGTGGGCGGGAACGGCCGCTTGTAGTCCTCCTCCATTCCGGCGGCGAACTCGGCGATCCGTTCGTCCTCCCAGCCGAGGTCCTTGAGCGCCCCGGTCAGCACCCGTCGTACGTAGGGCCAGCGCAGGCGCATCACGTTGGCGCGGGAGAACTCGCCGGTGAGGGTGTTGCCGATGACGACGCCGGTGGTCTCGCGGGGCAGCCCGGCCGCGTCGGGGAAGCCGGCGTCGGCGAGGGCGCGGCCCGCGGTGTCCAGGGCCAGCCAGTGGGTGAGGTCGGTGGACCGGTAGGTGCTGCCGGCGGTCCGGTGGGCGACGCGGTCGAACTCGTAGTTCTCCAGGAGCGCCGCCGTACGGGAGTAGAAGCGGTCGGGGACGGTGGGGTCGGGGTCGTAGTAGTCCTCCAGGCGCATCCGCTCGTCCGGGAGCCTGCGGAAGGCGCGGCGGCCGGCGACGGCGTTGTCCCACAGTTCGCGGGGGGAGGCGGCGTCGGGGTACCGGCACGCCATGCCGACGATGGCGATCCTGCTCATGCGGGCACCGACTCCTTCTGTTCTCCGGGCGACACGCCGTTGAGGGACGTGGCGGCCGGGGCGGGACGGAGGGGGACGACCTCGGACACGGCCTTGGGCTGCGCGGCGGTGTCCTTGTCGGCGGTGGCGTGGATCCACCACAGGTAGCCGCCGCGGATCAGGCAGACGAGCGCGGTGGCGAAGAAGATGCCGTAGGCGATGTGCAGGGCCGTCAGGAGGCCGTACATCGCGGCGACTCCGCCGCCGAAGGCGATCTGGGCGGTCCGCTTGGACGGCGAGGTGCCCGGGTCGGTGATCATGTAGTTGGTGAAGAGGACGAAGGCGGTGCCGGTCATCATGCCCAGGGCCGCCGGGATGGAGGTCCCGAAGATCAGGCCGCGCACGATGGCCTGGAGGGCGAAGCCGCCGACCCAGGCGGCGATCAGCCACATGCGGTCCGTGAGCTTGGCGTTGAGCATGGTGCCGAGCACGATGATGATGCCGGGCAGGACCCAGTCGGCGGGCCCGTAGAGGTACTCGGTGAAGTGGTACGGCGGGGCGATGCTGGCCCAGGGGAACAGCATCAGGATGACCGCGATGCCGAAGTTCGACGGGTTCATGAAGTGGCGCATCCGGCCGCGCAGCGGCGCGCGCAGCACCCATTTGGTGCCGACGGCGACGATCACGCCGAAGATCATGACCCAGATCCGGTCGTTGACGTAGGTCAGCATGTTCACGGCCAGGCCGGTGATGTGCGAGGGGAGCAGGAACTGCATCAGTCCGCGCGGGCCGCCGCCGAGGAAGCGGGCCCTGCGGCCCTCGACCCGGGCGCTGACGGCTTCCAGGGCGATCTCCAGGGTGTACGCCGTCGCGAGGGCGACCAGCGGCCAGGTCCATGCCTGTTCGAAGCCGAGGACGGTGTAGCCGAGGATGTTGAGCACCGAGATCGAGAGCGCGAACCGGGTCAGGGCCTTGATGACCTTGGCGTCGTGCCGGGGGGCGCTCTGCGCCTTGATCGGGGTGGGGGTCTGCTGGTCGGTCATGGTCACTTCTCCTTGGCCGTGACGCCGAGCTGGAGGCAGTGCCAGCCGGGGTTCAGCTGAAGGTCCTGGTGGTGTACCTGGCCGGAGCGGTCGCGCCAGACGAGGTTGACCTTGAGCGGTCCGTCCGGCTGGTCGCCGAGTCCGATGTGGATGTCGCTGCTGCGGCGTCCGGAGTGCCCGCCGCCGCCGTCGACGCGGCCGACGCGCACGCTGCCGTCGGAGCGGGTCACCGTGGCCTGGGCGCCGATGACGGGCGAGCCGTCGGCGTCGACCAGCTTGAGTCCGAGGTAGTCGCCGGGGTTCTTGCTGGTGTTGCTGTAGAAGACGGGCTCGCCCCACTGGCGGGCGACGGCCATGTCGAGCCGGCCGTCCCCGTCGACGTCACCGGTGGCGACGCCCCGGGTGGGCACCGGTACGGCGAGGCCGAGCGCGGGGGCCAGGTTGGCGTAGGAGCCGTCCGGGCTCTTGGAGAACAGGTGCAGCGCCTGGTCGCCGGCCAGGTCGTCGCCCTCGCGCAGGTTGGGCCACCACATCGGGTGGCGCACCAGGGCGTCGTTGGCGGTGGCGAGCTCCTGGAGCTGGGGCCAGCGGTTGGTCTTGCCCTTGACGAAGCCGGTGGCCTGCGCGATCTCCAGGTCGCCGTTGTTGTCGAAGTCGCCGGTCTTGACGTCCCAGCCCCAGCCGGACCACGCCAGGTTCAGCGGGGCGCTGTGGTCGGTGAAGGGGGCGATGCCGTCGCGCATCTTGGCGCGTACGTCCTTCTTGTCGCGGGCGGAGTCGATGAACGCGAAGTTCGACTCCTGGATGCCGAACGACGTGGTGATGTTCGAGACGAACGCGTCGTACAGGCCGTCGTTGTCGAGGTCGCCGAAGTCGACGCCCATGCCCTTGAAGGAGCTGCGGCCCATCTGCTTGGACTTCGGGATGGTCGAGCTGTACGCGGACTTCACCTCGGCGAACCGGATCTTTCCGGGGCGGGAGACGTTGTGGAGCAGGGCGGAGGTGCCGAAGTCGTGGCCGAGGTACAGCTCGGGGAGCTGGTCGCCGTCGAGGTCGTTGGCGGAGGCGGCCAGGGTCCAGCCGTGGCTGATGCCGGCGGGGACGGCGCCCTTGACCTCGCTGTAGCCGTTCTCGGTCCAGCGGAAGATGTGGGAGCCGCCGCCGTTCTGGGCGTGCGACAGCGAGTCGTTCATGGTGACCCCGCCGTCCTTGGACGGGTCGAGGACGGGGCTGTCGGGGAAGTAGTTCCCGATGAGGATGTCGTTGTGGCCGTCACCGTCGAAGTCCGCGACGGCGGCGGTGTTGGAGTTCCACAGCGGGCCGTTGTACGTCGTGCCGCCGGCGCCGGGGACGAGTTCGACGGGGGTGAAGCCGTCGGGGCTCATCTTCGTGAGGTCCTGGCCGGCGCCCCGCGTGCCCTGGAAGATCACCGGCGTACGGCCCCAGTAGGTGACCAGGAGGTCGGTGACGCCGTCCTCGTTGAAGTCACCGGGGGTGCAGCCCATGGGGGCCATGGTCGTGCTGGTCGGCAGCGGGGCCGGGGCCAGCACGAACGGCTCGTAGGCGGGGCTGGTGCGGTTCGGGGAGGGGGCCGGTGTCACCACGACCTGGTCGATGCGCGGGTCGGTGACGCACAGGTCGTTGGGCAGGGAGTCGCCGTCGATGTCGTTCATGGCGATGCCGGCGCCGACGGAGGAGATCCAGGCGTCGATGTGCTCGTACGCCTTGTTGACCTTGCGGATGGTCTGCTGCTTGTAGCCGGCGGGCATCGCGATCGACTCGGCCTTGAAGGTGAAGTGCGAGGCCATGGCGCTCTTGTCGGCCGCGCTGGAGACGGGCAGGCGCACCGCGTAGAAGGTGCCCACCATCAGGGCGAGGGCGAGAACACCCGGCGCCTGCTTCCGCAACCAGATCCGTGGGTGGGTCATGAGAGGGCATCTTTCTGCGCGAGGGGAAGGGCGGTGAGCCGGCCGGCGATCTGCTGCCGCCAGGTCTCGTATGCGGGTTCGCCGGACGGCCCGGTGGCGCGGGCGTCCGGGCCGGGCATGAGGTCGGTGCAGATCCGGGCCGCCTCGGCGGGGGTCCGGCCGCAGAGCACGCGTGCGGCGAGGTGGGTGTGGTCGATGGTCAGACCGGCCTTCTCCCGGGCCTCGGCGGCGAAGGCGGCGCCCTGGGCGAGCTGGTCGCGGTGCGGGCCGGACTGCTCGGCGAAGCGCCGGAGTTCGTCCTCGCCGACGCTGCCCGCGTAGGTGGCCGCGAGGCCGGCCCCGGCGTACATGTCCGCGTGCCGGTGCTCGGCGTAGGAGCGGATGAGTCCGGTGACGACGTCGGGGTCGGTCCCGCCGACGAACCACAGGGCCCGTCCGATGCCCTGGTCGACCGCGCGCAGGCTGTAGTCCGCGGGGCCGCCCGCCCAGGTGAAGGGGTGGACGCGGTCCGGGTCGCGCACATAGGCGTCGGTGCGGAAGTACGCCTGGTGGAAGCCGTAGCCGTCCAGGATCAGCCAGCGCAGCAGCGGGTCGGTGCGGGTCACGTCCGGCCACAGGAAGCGCGGGAGCCGGGCCATCGCCCAGCCGATGCCGACGTACACCATGTAGATGTGGTGCTGTCCCTGCCCGGCCAGGAGGCCGTCGAGCCGCTTGGTGCTGCCGGCGAGCGAGTCGAGCATGACGGCGCCCATGCCGGCGCCCTCGTACGCGAATCCGCGGTACCGCTCGTCGATGGTTTCGAGGCGTTCCTCGGCCTCGGCGGACGACCGTGCCTCGACCACGTACGCATACCCGTCGAGGAACGTTTTGCCGATCATTTCCAGCTGGTTCTTCGACGCCGCATCCTTCACGTGGAATCCGCGAACGTCCATTCTGGTCGCCGACACATTCGGCGTGAGAATCCTGCGCCTCGCCGCGCGAAGAAGTTTTGACACGTGAAGACCGTCCCTCGTCGTCATTTCTGCGATCGCATCCGATGCCTTCGGCTTTCCGGAAAAAAGTGCCTTCCGCAGCCGATCGGTGTCTACTCCGGGAATGCTCAGCCGGCGTTCACGGGGAGTTTTCCGCGCACCGATTCCCGCCACAGCTCATAGGCGGGCAGCGCGCCGTCGCCGGATTCCACCGCGCAGTCGTCGGCGAGTGCGGCGGCGTCCTCCACGGACAGGCCCGCGAGTTCGCGTACGGCGATACGGGTGTGCTCGGGGACCACGCGGGAGTGGTGCCGGGCCTTGCCGGCGAAGACCGAGCCCTGCGCCACCTGCGGCGCGTGCTCCCCGGCCAGCCGGCGCAGGGCGGCCAGGTCCTCGGCGTGGGACGAGCCGGCGAAGGTGGCCGCGAGTCCGACCCCGCTCCACAGGTCGGCGTGGCGCGCGGAGGCGAAGCGGCGGACGGCGGCGTCCACGTGGGCGGTGTGCGCGCCGTGGATGAACCACAGCGCGCGGCCGATGCCCTGGTCCACCGCGCGCGAGAAGTAGGCGGCGTCGCCCTGCCAGGGGTAGGCGGCGGGGGTGTGCTGCGCGTCGACGTGCCGGGCGGTGTCGAAGTACGCCTTGTCGAAGCCGTAGCCGTCCACGGCGAGCCAGCTCATCTGCGGGTAGAGCGGGGGGCCGTCCGCGCTGTCCGTGAGGTCGGGGAGGACCTTCTTCCACAGCGGCCGCGGCAGCCGGGCCATGGCGAACCCGATGCCGATGTAGTTCAGGAAGATGTGCGGGGCGCCGGGGCCGCGCAGCAGGTCGAGGGTCCGGTGGCCCTTCCCGGGGCCCATCGCGTCGCGCACGACGCAGGCCATGGTCGCGCCCTCGTAGGCGAAGCCCTGGAGCTCCGGGTCGACCAGGGCGAGATGGCGCTCGGTCTCCTTCGGGTCGCCGGCCTCGATGGCCCACTCGAACCCGCAGACGACCGCCTGCGGAATGGTCTCCAGCGCGCGGGTGTGCGCCGTCTCCTCGACGGGAAAACCTCGTCGGGCGAAGGTCACTTCGTCCAGGGACGGCGCCATGAGAATCCGGCGCAGTGCTCCCACAGCCGTCACGATCTGCCTCCTTCGGACCGCCACGGGAGGCGGTGGAGGCTTCATGGTGGGCGGGGCGCCGGGGGCGGGCATCTTCCGCTGTGCGCTGTTGACCGGGCAGCCGGAATGTCCGCGCTCAGCGGGTCCGGCGGACCGCCACCTCGTCCGTGTGCACCTCGCGGTCGCAGTCCGTGCACCGCAGCTGGGCATGCACCGATCCGTCGCAGCCGAGGTGTTCGGCGGTACGCGGGGGCCCGTCGGCGAGGTGGAGGTTGCGGTCGCCCCACTGCATCAGCGCGATGACGGGCTTGGCGAGGTCGCGGCCTTTCGGGGTGAGTACGTATTCGTACCGGACGGGCTTCTCCTGATAGAGCACCTTCTCCATCAGACCGTGCTCGACAAGCCTCCCCAGGCGGTTGGCCAGCACGTTCCGAGCAATTCCGAGGTTGCTCAGGAATCCGTCGAACCGTTTGATACCGAGGAACGCCGAACGAGCGATGAGGAGGGTCCACCGTTCGCCTATCACTTCCAGCGAGCGGGCGACGTTGCAATCCTGTCCTTCATAGGTGTTCTTCAACATCCATCCACCGTAGGGACCGAGTGAGTCTCTTGAAAACACCAAGGTGGTGAAGTGTGCACGAGCGATCCGTCCGGACCCGGGAAGCCATTTTGAGCGGAGCCGCCGAGGTATTCGGAGAAAAGGGGTATCTGGGCACACGACTGGAGGACGTCGCGACGCGGCGGCAACTGAGCAAGGGCGCCGTGTACTTCCACTTCGCGTCGAAGACCGACCTCGCGAAGGCCGTCATCGCACGGCAGTACGACCTGGTGCCGCGGCTGATCGGCCGGCTGCGCCCGCGCTTCCCCCGGGCCGCCGGCCTGCTGACCGCGCTCGCCCAGGAGGTCGCGCGACTGCTGGCGGACGACCCGGAGGTACGCGGGAGCTTCCGGCTGCTGGCCGAACGAGGGCTCATCGACGCCTCGGTGGACGATCCGTTCGCCGCCTGGTCGGCGGCCGTGGAGGACGTCCTGCGGGAGGCGGAGCACCAGGGCGCGGTCCCGGCCGGTACGCACAGCGCGGCCGTGGCGGGACTCGTCGTCTCCGCGCTGGTGGGGCTGCACCACATGGGCGAGGGAGCCGCCGGCCCCGGAGTGCCGGGTGACTGGCCGCCGCTGCTCGGCGCGCTGCTCGCCCTGGACTCCCCCTACGAGGCCCGCGCCAGCGCCGGGGCGTCCGTGCCCAGCCGGGCGTGCATGTAGGCGGCGGACATCAGCGCCATGTGGTGGTGCCAGCCCGGATACGAGCGGCCCTCGAAGTCGGCCATCCCGTAGTCCTGCTCCAGCCGTTCCAGCGTCTGCGTGGAACGGGTCCGCAGCCGGGTGAGCCGCAGTACGTCGTCCAGCCGCCGGCTGACCATGTTGGTGAGCCACAGGGTCTGCGGGCCCGTCCCCCGCGCGGGGCCGGCGATGAGCCGGTACGCGCGGGCGGCCGCCGGGTCCGCGACGGGTCCCGGGAGCCGTACGAGCGCGGTACGGAAGGTCAGCGGGCGGCCGATGCCGTCCCGGATCGTGTGCGAGCCCACCAGGTGCTGGTCGCGCGCGGCCTCGAAGAGGTCGGCGGCCGGTGTCACGAGGGGCGCGGCGCTGTCGCAGGGCCGCACGCGCAGGTGGCGGTCGGGGACGACCGGGAAGCGGGCCGGCACGCCGACGAGGAAGTCCCGGTGGCTTCTGCCCAGTCCGCGGATCAGCGACGTACCGGGGCAGTGGCTGCTGAGGTCGGCCACGAAGGGCACCTCGCCGAGCCGGGACCTCTCCCCCATGGCCCGGACGAGTTCGAGCGCACACGTCTCCAGGCCCCGCGCGTCGACGTCCTGGGGGATGCGGGTGCGGCTCCGGCGCGCCGGGTCCTCGGTCCAGAGGCGGGGCAGCAGCAGCCGCCAGCCGACCGGCAGCGCGTCGTCGTCGGTGACCAGGAAGGCGCCGATGCCCACCTGGCAGTTGACGGACCGCCCGGTGCTCGGCACGAAGCGGCGGTGGACCCCGCAGGAGTGCTCCCCGCGCTTGCGGACCACGGAGACGTCGATGGTCCAGGCGCGCGGCACCGTGTGCTCCTCCGCCCACCGCAGCAGTTCCCCGTACGCCGGTTCCCACGGCCAGGGGCTGGCGTTGACGAACTGGTGCAGCGACTGCGCGGTGGACGTCGATCCGGCCAGCGACTCGGCGAGCCGGCGGACCGACTTCTTGCCGGGCGTGGCCAGGAGGGCGCCGAGGTAGGCGTGGGCCCAACGGCGCTGGTCCACCCGGGGGAGGTGGCCGAAGACGACCTCGGTGAAGTCGAAGGCCGAGACCGGTCCGGGGCGCGGCGGGAGGGACGTGAGCACAGTGCGACTCCCTGTCGGCAGGGTGACTGGACTCGCAAAAGAATAGCGGACGTCCTCTTTTTTTCCTCCCGCCGGTACGGCCTCGGTTCCACTTCGCCACGTCGGAACCGGGTCCGGTGTGATACGGCGCCCGAACTGTCGCACTTTGCCAACTCCCCCTTGTCAACCCTCCGTTGCCCCGTGATCGTGACCGCGTATTGGATACGGCAGGACAGATCCGGAGTGACTATGGCTAAGCGGGTCAAGGCCCTGCGCACACGTGCTCTCCTCCTGGAGGCGGCGGCTTCGGCGTTCAGCGGGAACGGCTTCCACGGCACGTCGCTGGCGCAGGTGGTGGAGAAGTCGGGCATGACGATGGGGGCGCTGACCTACCACTTCGCCAGCAAGGACGATCTGGCCGACGCCGTCGAGGAGGAGGGCACGGAGGTGACGCGCTCGATGGTGCGCACCTTCGCGGCACAGGCGTCGCCGCCGCTCACCCGGCTGGCCGACCTGTTGCTGGGGCTGGCCCGGCTCCTGGAGGAGGACCCCCTCGTGCAGTGCGCGGTCCGGCTGTCACGGGAGCGGTCGACCGCCCCCTGGTCCCGGCTGTGGCTGCCCCTGGTGACGGCGCTGGTGGACGACGCCTGCAAGCAGGGCCAGGTACGGGCGGCGGCACGGCCCGACGACGTCACCGAACTGATCAGGCTGCTGCTGCACGGCACGGCGCTCGGCCCGGACACGCAGCGCAAGGACGCGCTGGCGAGGCTGCGGGGGGCCTGGCAGGTGGCGCTGGGCGGCATCACCGCCGAACCCGAGCCGGCGGTACCGGCCTGAGACCCCGGGCACCGGCCCCCGCGTCAGGCGGGCTGCTTCCGGTACCAGTCCGCCGCGTCCGCGAGAGCCGCCAGCGGCCCGGGCCCGGGATCGCACTGCGCCACGTCCCAGATCTCCTCGCTCCGGTACCAGTGGTCGCGCGCCAGCAGCTCGAACTGCCGCTCGCTGACGGGCCCCGGGACCGCGCGCAGCCGCTCCAGGCAGCCGGGCCAGTCGAGTTCGCCGCGCTGGGCGGGCAGTACGGCGTGCGCCGCGAGGGTGTCCATCAGGTCCCGGTTGCGCACGGGCCGCGGGTGCGAGGCGTGGAAGACGCCCCCGGCGGCCGGACCGGACCCCGGCGACAGGGCGAGTGCGGCGATCAGCCGGGCGAGGTCGTCCACGGCCACCGCGGACAGCAGCCCCCGGCCGCCGTCCCACCGCGACGGCACCCTCCGTACGAGCTCCGCCAGGGCCGGAACGACCCAGCGGTCGCCGCTCCCCAGCACGAGGCCCGGCCGGAGCACGAACGCGCCGGCCTCGCGGGCGGGGCGCTCGGCGAGCAGCCGGCTGCGGCTGGCGGCGGAGACCGGTGCGGGCACGATCTCGTCCACGCCGATGCCCCGGTGCGGACCCCGGCCGTAGACCGCGGCGGTCGACAGATGCACGATGCGCCGGACCCCGGCCCGGACGGCGTCGGCCATCACGGCCGCCGTTCCGCCGGCGTTGACCGCCTCGCAGCGGGCCGCGTCCGGGCCCAGCGTGGAGGCCAGGTGCAGGAGCACGTCGGCGCCCTCGCAGGCACCCCTGAGCGAATCCGGGTCGGTGAGCTCGGCGGACACCCACTCGTCGGCCGCGGAGGCCGGCCCCTCCGGACGCGGGCCGCGCCCGACCGCGCGGAGCACGGTCCCGGACGCGGCGCGGTGCCGGCCGAGTTCGCGCAGGACCGCGCCGCCGATGAAGCCGGTGGCCCCGGTGAGCACGACCCGTACGGGGCTCACCCCCGCGGCTCCGCCCAGTCCGGCCGCACGGTGAGCCGGGCACGGGCCTCGGGGGCGGCGATCCCGGGGAGGAGGTACCGCCAGAGCGAGGCGATGCGCTCGATGAGGTCGACGGACCCGGTGGCGACCTTCGAGTAGAGCTGGGTGCCGCTGTACGCGCCCACCAGGACCTGGGCGAACTCGCGCTCGTCCACCTCGGGGAGGAGTTCGTCGTCCTCGCGCGCCTCGACGAGGATCGCGTAGAACTGGTCGGCCCAGCCCTGGTAGGCGCTGGCGTCCTGGATCCCGATCTCGCCCTGTTCCACGGCGAGCCGGACGCCCGCACGGAAGAGAACGTTCCGCTGGAGCTCCCTGGCCAGGTAGAAGTTGACGTCCAGGAGCCGTTGCAGGCCCCTGCCCCCGTCGGGTATCTGCACGAAGGTGCCCTGCGCGTGCATGACCTCCTGCGCGATGGCCTGCTTCGTCTTGAAGTGGAAATAGAGAGCGCCCTGAGTGACGCCGGCCTTGGCGCTGATCCTGGCGACGCTCGCGGCGTGGTAACCGCTCTCCTCGAACACCTCGGCCGCCGCACGAACAATCAAGTCCCTTGTCCTGATTGCTCGTTCCTGTTTCGGATCCCTTGTCGCCACCACACGCGCCCCTCTTGGAAAAATACCGAGCAACCGTTATTTTATCAGCCTGCTCCACATCCCTAGAAGGTTGCATCCAGCCCACCCCGCTAGGAGTCACCATGCTGACTGAGCACGTGGACACGACCGCTCGACATGACCTGACCACGACTGTGGCCAAAGAGTATGTGCATCGAGCGGCTCTCGCCGAGGTCTTCCTGACCGGATGGCGGCGCACCGGGCCGGACGCCTTCACCCTCACCGCGCAGTGGCCCCGCAGCCACAGCTTCTACTCCGTCAGCCAGGCGGTGTACGACCCGATGCTGTTGTGCGAGACCATCCGCCAGACGTTCCCGCTCCTGATGCACGCGGCGTACGAGGTCCCGTTCGGCTACCAGCTCAGCTGGAAGGACTTCCGGTACACGGCCGATCCCGAGGCCATGCGGGTCACCGGCACCCCGGCGGAGATCGTCCTGCGGGTGTGGTGCCACGAGATCAGACGCGTCCGCGGACTGCCCTCGGCCCTGGCGATGCGGTTCGAGATCAGCCGCGGCGACGCCCTCCTGGCGGTGGCGAGCACCCGCATCGGATGCAGTTCCCCCGCCGTCTACCGGAAGGTCCGCGCCGGCCGGGGCGGTGTCGTACCGGAGCCGGTCGCCGCCGAGCGGCGCAGGCCCCTGGCCCCCCACACCGTGGACCGCCGCTTCGCCGCCGACGTCGTCCTCGCCGAGCCGGCCCGGCCGGCGGCCGGTGGTCCGCCCGGCTCCGTGGAGTGGCAGCTCCTCCTCGACCCGACCCACCCCGTCCTCTTCGACCACCCGGTCGACCACGCACCCGGCATGGTCCTCTTCGAGGCGGTGCAGCAGGCGGTCCTCGCGCTCGGTGATCAACCTGACATGAGCATGCCAATTTCGATGGACATGGCCTTCCACCGCTACGTCGAGTTCGACAGCCCCTGCACCATCACCGCCGAACCGGCCGCGTCTCCGGCGGCCGGGACGCGCCGCGCCCTCCGGGTCAGCGGTCTCCAGAACGGGGCCTGCGCCTTCGAGGCGACCGTCGAGGCCGACACGGTCCGCCCGCTCCCCGCACCCGGTCTCCGGTCCGGGGCGGTCGCCGCCGGCACGGCCTGATCCACCCCGTACGACGCACCCCCCGCCACTGGCCGCCGGTCCGCCGGCGGCCAGGACGGACCCCAGGAGACCTGATGCACGTGCACGGCAGCCCGTTCGAGGCGGCGCGGTGAGCCTTTCCGACCCGGCCGAGCTGAACGTCGCCTTCGAGCTCGAACTGGGACGGCGTGCACCGTTCACCATGCTCGGGGACTGGGTGCTCCTCTCGGGGGCCTCGTCGGAGGCGCGCGCGCTGTGGTGGGCGCTGTCGTCGCACCTGAACGTGAAGCGCAACGACGCCGAGGTGTGGCCGGGGCTGGCGACCCTGGCCCGGCTGCTCCACCTCAAGAAGCCCGAGCACGTGGCCCGTTACCTCCTCGAACTGGAGGTCATCGAGGCGGTGACCGTGAAGCGGGTGGAGGCGGGCCTCAAGCGCCGGCACCGTTACGTCATCCACCAGACCCCGTCCGCCGGATACGCGGGCCCCCGCTCGATGGGCGAGTGGTACGCCCTCAACCGGGGGCCCAGGTCCGAGACGGACGAGCAGCGGCGGCAGCGCGAGTCGGAGTTCGACCTCTGGCTGGAGGCCGTCCGCAAGGGGCTCAAGGAGCACTGCGCGCGGGTCGCCGCCGAGCGCACCCGGGCCCGCCGGGACAAGGAACGGCCTCCACCGCTGACCGCGTTCCGCGCTCCGGCCATCGAGGATTTCCGTACCCCCCTGGGAGGAGGTACGGAGCCGTCGGCGCAGACGTCCGCCCTCGAAGACGTACCCCTCTCCGAGGGGGTACGGCCCCCTGCGCGAAGGGGTTCGGTACCCCCTCCGGGAGGGGTGGAAGAAGACGAAGGTGAAGCAGACCAACATCAACGAGACCGCGATGCGCCTGCGGCGCGCAGCGCCGGTGACGGCCGTAGGCCAACTCACCGTAGTAAGGCCGCGGATCCGCGCCCGGCGCTCACCCGGGAACGGTCGTTCCGGATGAGCGCGGAGCAGAGCCGCGCGGTACGCACGGTGGAGGCGGCCTTCCCGTCCGAGCTCAGGGAGGGGCTGCCCGGGTACCGCCCGAAGGTGCTGCGCGACGCGGTCCTCGCCGCGCTGGAGTGGCGGTCGGCCGAGGAGGTCGCCGAGCGGGTGGGCCGCCGCTGGTACACCTGGGGCTTCTGCGACGACGCGGCGCACGGCCGGCTGGAGCGGCCCGTGGGCATCGCGGTCCGCCTCGTCGGCGACGGGGACTGCGGGGCGCCGCGCTGCGAGGACGGGGTGGACATCGACACGGGCAGCGTGTGCCCCCGGTGCGCGGAACGCGCCGCCCGCCGCTCCCGCTCGTCGGCCCGCCCCGTGGAGGCCCCGCCGGAGCCCCCGGCCACGCCGTCGCGGCCGGGCCCGATGTGGGAGTGCCGGCGGCCGGACTGCCGGACCCCGGTCAAGGGCCCGCGCCCGTCCGACCAGCTGTGCCCGTCCTGCGCGGCGGAGTACGGGGGGAACTAGTCGTTCATCACCCGGCGCACCTCGACCGGCTGCTGCGTGGGGACGCCGCCGGGGCCGGGGACGGCGGAGATGCGGGCGGCGATCTCCAGGGCGCGGGCCTCGGAGGCGACGTCGAAGATGTTGAAGCCGGCCAGGTGCTCCTTGGCCTTGGGGTCGGGGCTGTCGGCCACCTTCGGTGCCGCCGCCCCGTCCGCGCGCACGATCTTGGTGAGCTGGGGGTCGGCGAGCGCGGTGAACTGGATCATCTCGCCGCTCTCGGTGAGTTCCTTGGTCAGGACCTCGTAGTACTGGAAGTGCGCGGCGATGTCGCTGGGGTCCCACTCGTCCATGGGCTGCTCGAAGACGCCGCCGTCGTGGTTGACCATCAGCATGAACTTCGGCATGGGAACTCCTTGTGTCGTGGTGGTGCGCCGGTGCGCTTTCTCACCCCTGGGTCGGAGCGGGCGGGCCGTTCTCGACATCCCCCGGGAAGAAAGTTGAGAAGTTTTCCGGCGGGGCCCCGGCCCCGGGTCAGCGCAGCTTCCGGGCGAACTCGCGTACGTCGTCAACGAACAGTCCGGGCTGCTCCAGGGCGGCGAAGTGCCCGCCCCGGTCGTGCTCCGTCCAGTGCGCGAGGGACGGCAGGATGCGCTCGGCGAAGCCGCGGACCGGCCGGACGATGTCCCCGGCGAAGTACGCCACGCCGACCGGCATGGTGAGCGGCCACGGACCGGCCCAGGTCTCCAGGAAGTCCTCGACGGTGCGGTTGGACTCGTAGTACAGCTGGGCGCTGGTCCCGGCGGACGCGGTCAGCCAGTACACCGAGGCCACGGCCAGCAGCTGGTCGCGCTCCACCGCCTCCTCGGGGGCGTCCTTCGAGGACGTCCACTCCTTGTACTTCTCCGCGATCCAGGCCAGCTGGCCGACCGGTGAGTCGGTGAGCGCGTACGCGAGGGTCTGCGGGCGGGTGGACTGGATCTTCCGCCACCCCGTGCCGTCCTCCTCGAAGGCGACCGCGTGCGCGAGCCGTGCCGCGTCGGTCTCGCCGAGGCCGGCCATCGCGGCGGGGTCCTCCGGCGGGATCGTCACCAGCATGTTCACGTGCACCCCGGCGACGTGCTCCGGGTCGGCGAGGCCGAGGTGGAGGGAGATGGAGGAGCCCCAGTCCCCGCCCTGGGCGATGTACCGGTCGTAGCCCAGGGACGCCATGAGCTGCGCCCACGCCCGCGCGACCCGCTTCACCCCCCAGCCGGCTTCGGCGGGCGCGCCGGAGAATCCGTACCCGGGCAGGGACGGGATGACCACGTGGAAAGCGTCGCCCGGGTCCCCGCCGTGGGCGGCCGGGTCGGTCAGCGGCCCGATGACGTCGAGGAACTCGGTCACCGAACCGGGCCAGCCGTGGGTGAGGATCAGGGGCGTCGCCGTCGGTTCGGGCGAGCGCACGTGGAGGAAGTGCACGTCGACGCCGTCGATCCCGGTGACGTACTGGGGCACCTGGTTCAGCCGGTCCTCGACGGCGCGCCAGTCGAACTTCGTGCGCCAGTGGTCCGCCAGGTCCTTCAGGTATTCCAGGGGGACGCCGCGGTCCCACTGGACGCCGGGCAGTTCGGCCGGCCACCGCGCGTCGGCGATCCGGCGGTCCAGGTCGTCCAGGGCGGCCTGGGGGATGTCTATGCGGAACGGGCGCATGGTGTCACCTTTCATCGGCCCGGGGCCGAGATCACGAGGCCGGTCTCAGGGAGCGCCGGAGCACCCGGAGAAGAACGCGGGGGCGCATCAGCGCCTGGGGTGGATCGATGAGGCCCGCCGCCCGGATGAAGGCGTTGGATATCTCCGCATCGTGCTCCGCCGCTTTCTGGAGCCGCGCCACATAGGCGTTCACCAGGCGGGTCTTCACCGTGCGCTTTCCCCCGACGCCGGGAAATCCGAGATCGGATCCGGCCGACAGGTCCCAGGGCGCGTCGACGTCCTGGGAGATGTCGCGGAAGAAGGAGAGCGGCTGCGGGAGCGCGCCGTTGCGCAGATGCCGGAGCAGGGTCAGTGATTCCAGGGCGGACACGGTCATGCCCTGCGCGTAGATCGGGTTGAAACTGCAGAAGGCGTCGCCCATGACGAGCAGCCGCTCGGGGAATGCGGCGAGTCCTTCGTAATGGCGGCGCACACTGGCCGGGAATCGGAAGGTCACCGGATCGTCCAGGGGTTCCGCCGTACGAATGGCCTCGTAGATCTCCGGGACCGGAAGGGATTTCGCGAAGGCGAGGAAGCCCTCCGGATCGGTCGGCGGATGGTCCCCCAGCATTCCGGTCAGGGAGAGTTCGAAGCGGTTTCCGTCGCCGGGCAGCCGGTAGAAGAACGCGCCGCGCGGGTACGCCGGGGTGGGCGCGGGGATGATCGCCAGGTCGGTGCCCAGGGGGTCCTCGGCCAGCTGGTAGTGGCGCGTGGTGTAGGCCAGGTCGACCTTGACGTGCTCCTCGCGGGGGGCCGCGTACCCCAGCTCGCGCAGCCATGCCGGGGTGCGCGAGCCACGCCCGGTGGTGTCGACGACCAGGTCGGCGTGGAGCGTCCGCTCGGCGCCGCCCGGGGTCCGGGGCTGGACGCGGGCGCCGGTGACGCGGGCGCGGTCGGGGGTGGTCTCCAGGCCGGTGATGTCGTGGCCGTCCAGGAAGGTGATGTTGTGGATCTTCCGGACCCGCTCGCGCACGTGGTATTCGAGCACCGGTCTGGTGGCCGGGACGCAGAGGAGTCCCGAGTGCCCGGGGCGCATCCGGCGGCCGTTGAAGCACCACCGGTTGTCGCCGTTGAAGTCGCCGGAGGTGATGCCGGCGGCCGTGAGCTCGGCCGTGAGACCGGGGAAGTGCGATTCCAGGATCTGCTGGCCCCTGGCCACCAGGCCGTGGGCGTGGCGGGCGTGCGGAACCCCGCGGCGGTACTCCACGGTGTTCGGGAGTTCGTCGCGTTCCACGATCGTCACGTCTGTGAAGAATTCCGCGAGGACCCGGGCGGCGAGCATTCCCGCCATACTCCCGCCCAGGACGACCACGCGATCTCCGACGAGGCTGGTCACCACCAGCGCCTCCTCAATTCATAGGTGTCACCGCGATGTTCGAATGGTCGTCCTCAGCCGTTCGTGCGGCATCTTCCCGTGTGCGCTCCCTTGCCTCTACGGTTCAGCCGCCGGCCATCGGAGGGATCAGGACGACGGTGCTTCCCTCGGGCACCTCGGTGGTGGCCCGGGATTTACGGGGAATGAGCGTGTCACCCACGCACATATTGATGTAGCCGGCGGGTTCGCGGTCGGTACCGAGCAGCCGGCGGGCGTAGGACGGGTGGTCGGCGACGAATCGCTTGATGACCTCGTGCAGCAGCCCGGCGGGTACCTCGAACTCCGTCTGGCCGTCGGCAGCCCACACCGAGGGAAGAACGACCTTCACCATGGAATCCTCCTTTATTTCAATCGTCTTTCGCGCACCGGAATCCGTGCGCGAAACTGGCCCATCCGCTGGGATCGCCGTGCATTCTTTCGGCGCAGCGCACCTGGTACCGGAGATTCATCCAGGAGCCGCCGCGGATGACGCGGTACCGGCCCAGGGCCATGCGCACGGTCGGGTCGCAGTCCACCGCGTCGTCGTAGAGGTGCGAGAGCGTCGACGTCCACTCGTAGACGTTGCCGGCCATGTCGGCGCAGCCGAACGGGCTGTCGCCCCGGTCCGAGAAGGCGCCCACCGGCGTCGTGCGCGGCAGCGCCCCCTCACGGGCGCACTCCGCGGCCCACCACTCCTGCCATGCCGCGTACGAGGTGAACGAACGCGCGTGGAACTCCGTGGTGTTGGCGTTCCCCGCGTCCCAGCTGTCGCCCCACGGCCAGATCCTGAACCCGGTCCCGCGCGCCGCGAACTCCCACTCCGCCTCGGTCGGCAGCCGCTTGCCGGCCCACCGGGCGTACGCGCTCGCGTCGCCCCACGAGACGTGGACGACCGGGTGGTCCTCGTATCCGCTCACCGTGAGGCCCGGGCCGCCGGGCGCGTCCCAGCGGGCGCCGGGCTGTTCCACCCAGCCGCCCGCCCCGTAGACGAGGCTGAAGCCGCGCTCCTCCGCGTCGGTCCGGTAGCCGGTCTCCGCGACGAACCTGCCGAACTCGCCGACCGTCACCGGGTACTGGTCGATCCGGTAGGGGGCGACGGTCCGCGCGACGACCGGGGTCTCGTCGGCGAACCACTGGCGCGGGAACGGCTGGTCCGCCTCGTCCAGGAGGTCGAGCATCCGCTGCGGCGAGCCCTGGAGGAACTCACCGCCCGGGACCCGGACCATCCGGCCCGTCGCGATCGTGCTCCCCGTCGCGGTCATGCCGCACGCGCCACGGGGGCGGCGGCCTCCGCCAGCAGCTCCCGCAGGACCTCCCGGTACTCGTCGGCCATCCTCACCACCGTCGCCTCGTCGAAGCGGTCGGTGCGGTACATCAGGTTGCCCATGGCCTCGCCGGAGGGCTCGAAGCTGAGGGTCCACAGGGCGCCGTCCGGGAGCTCGGAGACCACCGGCGCCGACTGCGGCTGCCAGGGGATCTCGGAGAACGCCGGTGTGCCGGCGTCCGGGTCGCCCTCGTCCTCCTCCAGGGCGCGGGCGCGCGGGAACACCTGGAAGGTGACCGGCGCGTGGTCGTCCCGCATCGCGAGGGACATCAGGTCGGGCAGCGCCTCGAAGAGCTGGATCGCGGGGATGTCGTGCGCGTAGGCGTCCAGGCAGGTGGCGCGGGTGCGGCGCAGCAGCTCCCCGACGTCCGCGCACCCGGCGAGGTCGACCCGGAGCGGCAGGAAGTTGAAGAACGAGCCCACGGTGTCGTTGAACTTCCCGTTGGCGCGCCCGGGGGTGTGCGTCGAGACCACGACGTCCGTGGCACCGGTGATCCGGTGGACGAGCCGGTAGTACGCGGCGAGCAGCACCATGAACGGTGAGCAGCAGGCGTCCTTGGCCAGCGCGGTCGCGCCGGAGACGAGGTCCGCGCCGACCGTGAACCGGTAGGCGGCGGTGACGGACGGCAGCCCGGCGGACTTGAGGTGGTCGGTCCTGAGGGCGGTCAGCCGGGCGTCGCGCAGCTTCCGCCGCCAGTGGTCCAGCGATCTGGCCGTCGCCGCGCTCGCCGCCTGCTCCCGCTCCCAGGCGACGAACTCGTGGTACGGCCGTACGGGCGGCAGCCCGGCGTCGGTGCCGTCCTTGCGGGCGGTGTAGTACGCGGCGAGGTCCCGCGCGAGCAGGCGCATCGACATGCCGTCGGTCGCGGTGTGGTGGGTCTGGAGCAGCAGGACCGCGTCGCGGGCGTCGAAGCGGAGGAGCACGGCCCGCAGGTGGGGCAGCTCGTTGATGTCGAGCGTCCCGGCCTCGATCTCGCGGCGCAGTTCCTGCGCCCGCCGCGCCCGCTCCGCGACCGGGACACCGGGGCACTCCCGGACGTCGAGGCGGGGCGGGGTGGCGGGGAAGACCCGCTGGTGGCCGGCGCCCGCCTCGCGGACGATCTGGCTGCGCAGCGGTTCGTGCCGGTCCACCACGTCGGCCAGGGCCCCGCGCAGGTGGTCCGGGTCGACCGGACCGGTCAGCCGCCAGACGCCGACCATGTGGAACCGGGGTCCGAACGGGCCCGACTCGTCGCCCGAGTCGAACATGCGGAGGAACTCCTGGTTGAACGACAGCGGCAGCCGGGTCGTCCCGTCCGCCGTGCTGGATGCGGTCATGCCTGCGTACTCCTACTCCTGTGACGTGCGGGCCGGAGGTGCGTGCTCAGCGGGCGAGGGCGAGCTTTTCGAGGGTCGGGACGATGTCGCTGGGGCTCGGCGACGCCATCAGGTCCATCCGCAGCCGCCCGGCGCCGTCGCGGAACGCCGGGTCGGTCAGGAGCCGGGTGACCTGTTCGCGTATGGCCTCCACGGACGGGCTGCCGAGGTCCATCACCTCGCCCGCGCCGAATCCGGTGATGTAGGCGCCGGTCACCGGCGCGAGCTTGTACCGGGGGTAGGCGATCCGCTCGGACGGCGGCTCGTCCTCCTTCTTCTCGTCGGTCTCCGGGAAGTCCACGACGATCTGCGGGACGCCCACGCAACCGGCGGCGGCCATGGTGCCGATCCCGCCGTGGTGGATGAGGAGTTGGCAGGTCTGCATCAGGTTGTCGAGCGGCAGGTAGTCGACCACCCGGATGTTCGCGGGGAGTTCGCCGGCGTCCGCGAGCTGGCTGGCGTCCAGCGTCGCGACGACCTCGATGTCCAGACCGCCCAGCGCGTCCAGCAGCGTCCGGACGTACGCCCAGTCGGTGGCCGGCACGTACTTGCGTACCGAGAGCCCGAGCGAGAGCGCGACCCGGGGCCGGTCCGGCACGGGGTACAGCCAGTCGGGCATGGCTGTCTGGGCGGTGTGCGGTATCCACCGCATCGGGAGCCGCCGGGTGTCCACGTCGAAGTTCATGCCGCTGGGGACGACGTCGATCGTCCACTGCCCGTAGAGGGTGTCGTGGTCGATCGGGACGTCGTACCGCTCGGCCATCGCCCGGATCGTCTCGACCATGGGGTTGGGCTCGTCGGGGGCGTCCGGGCCCTCGGTCAGCTTCTCGTACAGGTCGAGGAACCAGCCGTTGTAGTCCGTCCCGGACTGCCGGGCGTGCCGGGCGCCGACCGCGCGCGCGGCGACGGCCGCGCCGGGCATGCAGGGGTCCCAGATGACCAGGTCGGGCTGCCAGCTGCGGAAGAAGCCCACCATCCCGTCCATGGCGGGCAGGGGTTCGTCGGGCGAGCCCTGGAAGGGGGTGAAGTCCCACATCGCCGGCAGGAAGCCGTGGCAGATGGTGCCCCACTCCATTTCGTTCTCCTCCGGGACGCGCAGTGCCTCGGTGATGCGGGTGACTTCCTTACGGGCCTGCGGCCACGCCCCGGTCGGTCCGGTGGGTTCGGGCATCTCGTCCGCGCCGCACATCTCCTTGAAGGTGAGGCCGGACGCCGTGACCGTGGGGCCGAGCGTGGGGTGGGAGACGACGACGACGTCATGTCCTGCGGCGCGCAGCGCCCAGGCCAGGGGGACGAAGGGGTAGAGGTGGGCGGCCGCGGGCCAGACCGCGAAGGCGACACGCATGGGAGGGCTCCTTACTCGTTTTCTTCGGACGGTTCGGGCGAGGAGCCGATCGGCCGGACGCCGCGCAGGGTCTTGTGGGCGACGAACGCGAGCCCGAGGAAGAGCAGCATGGCCAGCAGCGCGACGGAGGTGGCTCCGGTGTTGAAGGTGTCCCGCGCGGCCGCCAGGACCTGGCTCCCGGCCCGGGCCGGGAGCCGGCCGGCGGCGTCGATCGCGTGGGGAAGGGTCTCGTTGATCGCGGAGGCGGTCTTTCCGGTGACGGATGCGGGGATGTTCACGTGTCCGGCGTAGAAGGCCGTCATGAGGCTGCCGAACACGGCGACGCCGAGCGCGGAGCCGAATTCGCCGCTGATCCCGCTCAGGGAACCGGCCGAACCCGCCCGCTCCTGCGGCACCGCCTGCATGACCAGCTGGCCGCTCAGCACGCCGACGGGGCTGGTCCCCAGCATCACGACGCACAGCCCGCCGATCAGCGTGGCCACCCCGCTCTCCGCGGTCATCCGCGTCAGCACGGCCTCGCCGGTGGCGGCGAGCAGCAGGCCGCCGGTGAGTACCCTGCCGGGCGGGAAGCGCTTCGCGAGCATCGTGGACAGATGCACCCCGAGGATCGCCATCGAGACCGGCAGCACCATCCACAGGGCCGTCTGGAACGCCGAGTAGCCGTCGACCAGTTGGAGGTGCTGGTTGAGCACCAGGCCGTTTCCGCTCTGCACGATCCCGACGAGCAGGAACACCAGCAGCGTCGCGCCGACCGTGCGGACCCGGAAGAACCCCATGTCGACCAGCGGGTCGGCCAGCCGGCGCTGGCGGCGCGCGAAGGCGACGCCGAACGCCAGCCCGACCGCGATGGCCACCAGCGGGAGCACGGACAGGCTGCGGGCCAGCGCGGTCAGGCCCCAGATGGCGGGGAGCATCGTCGCCAGCGACAGGCCCACGCTGACGAGGTCGAGCGGCTGCGCCGAGTCGTCCCGGGACTCGGGCAGGACGAACGGCCCCACCACGAGCAGCAGGACCATCACCGGCACGGCGATGAGGAACGTGGACCCCCACCAGAAGACGCCCAGCAGGAAGCCGCCGACGGTGGGGCCGAGCAGCACGCCGAGCATCGCCGCGGTCGCCATCATCGAGAAGGCGGTGGCCATCTTCTTGGGGTCGGGGAACATCTCCTTGATCAGGGCCATGACGGCCGGCCCGATGGTCGCCCCGGCGATGCCCAGCAGGGCACGCACCACGATGAGGACCGCCGGACTGTGCGAGAGCGCCGCGAGCACCGACAGGACGGCGAACGCGGCGGCACCGATCAGCAGGAGCTTCCGGCGGCCGATCCGGTCGCCCAGGCGTCCGATGGTGACCATGAATCCGACGACGAAGAAGCCGTAGATGTCGATGATCCACAGCGCTTCGAGGTTGCTGAGGGACAGGTCGCTGACCATGTAGGGGATCGCCAGGAAGATGACGCCGAGGTCCAGCATCACCAGCATCATCGGCAGCAGGAGTACGACGAGACCGAGCCACGCCTTCCTTCCGGACGGCCCGGTCTCCTCCCTCGCGGGTTTCTGACTCACGGAAGTGCTCATCATGCTCCTGTACTCAAGGGCTCGTGGTGGTTGCCCGGTCGGGCGGACTCGTGTGCGCGGATCGTCAGGGGGACGGCCGGGGTGTAGTGGACGTCGCCGTACGCCATGACCTTGACCAGCGCCCAGGACGCGGCCGGGTCCGTGCCGTGCGGCACGCGCACCGGATAGGCGAGATCGGTCCGGGCGCCGGGGCCGAGGGCGAACGTCCGCGTCCACGGACCGGCGAACTCCCAGGTGCCGTACGGGGTGATGAGCTGGGCCTCACCGCGCACCTCGTCCAGGCTGTGGCTGGTCAGCCGGACCCGCAGCTCGCCGTCTCCCCCGGCGTCGACCACCAGCTCCGGGGTCAGGCTCTCGACGCTCAGCCGCCCCTCCTCGCCGGGGGCGCCCATCCGGACGGTGGCGACGTCCTCGACCGGCGGGCAGCCCTCGCCGGCCAGCCGGGCCGTGAGGTGCCGGATGCCCGGGGGCGCGCCCTCCTCGGGGCGCAGCAGCACGTCGAAGCACCGGTGGTCGTCGTCCAGGTCGAAGCGCAGGTCGTCCGGCGCGCTCGCGGTCACGCCCGGCGGGAGGGTCAGTTCCACGGTGCCGGACGCCGTGCCGACGGCGGAGACCGTCACCCGCACGGTCACCGGACCGGTGAGGTCGATGTCCCGGGGCTCCACGTACACGGTGGCCGGCTGGTGGCCCAGCGGGGCGGCGCCCTTGTTGTGGAGCCAGTACCGGGCGAACACCGGTGCGTCCGGCCCGGTGCCGGACCTGGCCGGTCGCACCTGGTCCGGTACGGCGGGCAGGGCCGTCGCGGTGACGGTCGCAGCCGGGCCGAGGGCGAGGCGGAGTGTGCCGTCGTCGGTGTCCAGGGGTGCGCGCGGCTGTTCGTGGAGGTCGGCCTCGGCGCCGTCGTGGAGCGGGACGAAGGAGTGGACGCGGGCCCGCGTGGCGCGGCCGCGGGTCTCGTAGCAGCGGAGGGTGATTCCGGCGCCCGGGTCGCCGTGCCGGGGCTTGAGCGCCGTGACCACCACGTTGTCGGGTTCGGCCCGGAGCAGGCTCGCGGAGGCGGGCAGCTCGCCGTCGTGGGAGTCGGTGAGCCGGGTCAGGAAGCGGCTGTTGTAGGCGTGGCCGGCCCGTACGAAGCCGGCGTCCCGCCAGTCCCCGGCGCCGCTGACGAGGGCGTATGCGAAGGTGTGGCTCCAGTGCTGGAGGGCGAAGCTCGATCCGTCGGGGGCGGTGCGCTGCGGCGGCTCGATCCAGGTCCCGGCCGGCCATCCGCTGCACGCCCGCAGCAGGGACAGGCAGAGCGTCCCGTCGGGCTCGACCACGACTCCGGGGGTGCCCCGGTGGAGCACCGCCGCCGAGTGGTCCTCCAGCATCTCGTCGGCGGGGACGGCGTCGGGGGCCCCGGGCTGCTCGATCCAGATCTCCGCGCCGGACAGTCCGGCGACGAGGTCCGCGACGGCGCCCGCGAGGGCCGGGCCGTCGTGTCCGGCGACGACGAGGACGGGCAGGTCGCGTGCGCCGCGCAGATCGGTGCCCGGCGCCCACATCTCCGTACGGGAACGGGTCGCCGGCACCCAGAGGCAGGCCGTGCCGTGCTCCTTCAGCAGGGCGTCGAGCCGGTCGGTGTACCAGTCACCGGCCGCCGCGAGGACGCGGGCCGTGAAGGCGTTCTCGGCGGGCCCGCCCACGCTCACCCGGACGTCGGGGAGGTTGGAGTCGACGTCGAGCGAGCCGTACCGGGAGCCGTCCGGGCGCGAGGTGGTCGCCGTGACGCCCTGCTGGGCGAGGGCGGCGACCAGGGCGCGCACCGCCGCGTCCTGGTCCTCACCGCGCCCGTGGTGCGCGACGACCTCGGCGACGCCGATCGCCTGCGTGGCGACGGGGACGCCGTGGCTTTCGAGCACGACGCGTGCGGCGGAGGAGAGGCCCGCCCAGTTGTACGCGGGGCTGTCGAGCGCGTACGGATGCTCGGCGACGTCGAGCTGGGACGAGCCGAAGGTGCGGCCGATGACGGCGTTGCCCACCTCGTACACCGGCCGGGCGCCCGCGATGTCCAGCGGGAAGCGGACGCGCAGCAGCCGGTCCTGGCCGCTCGCGCCGTCGACGCGGGTCCGGAACTCCAGGCGGTCGAGCCCGTGGAGGAGCGTGACCTCGGTGGTGATGCGGAGGTCCCCGATGCGGCACGCCGAGACCAGGCGCAGGCCGGCCGGGGACGTCTCGACGTGCACCTCGGCCGGTGCCTCGGCCGGGGTGCGGCGGTGGCCGGTCGGGACGATGTGCCACGGTCCTTTGCCGAACGCCGGGTGGTCGGGGTACTCGTCGTCCAGGACAGGACCGGCCGCCTCACCGGGCCGCAGCAGCTCCTTGCCGGTGCGCTTGTCCAGGACGCGGGTCAGCGCACCGCCGCGCGCCGGGTCCGCCTCGACGAGGAAGGCGTCGTTCTCCGCGCGGTGGCCCTCGGTCCGTTGCCAGCCCTCCTCGGCCGGGGCCGCCGCGTCCACGAGGCGGAACACCCGGTGGCCGGTGGCGGGGACGCGGGCGGCCACGAACGACAGGGTGACCGTGGCGAGTGCGCCGCCGGGGTGCCGGGAGACGCCCGTGGCGACGGCGGGGACCTCCTGGCCCTCGGTGTCGAGCACCCGCACTCCGGCCGGGCCGTTCTCGGGGAGGCGGACGGTGACGGTGGCGAGGTCGGTGCGCTCCCAGGACTGGGTGTTCACGACGAGCAGCGGGCGCCCGGCGCCCCGGGTGTCCGTGCGCCCGGCCAGGTGGGCCAGGGCCTCGTCGCGCACCCCGGCCCCCAGCTCGTACGCCTCCCGCCAGCCGGCCGCGAGGTCGAGGTAGACCTGGTCGGAGGTGACGCCGGTGATCCCGTCGTGGTGCGCGCCGAAGAACAGCTGCCGCCAGGCTTTGTCGATGGCCCCTTCCGGGTAGGGCGCGCCGAGGACGGAGGCGAGCGTGGACAGCTTCTCCGCGTCCAGGACCGCCGTCTCGGCGGCGCGCTGGGCCTGCTTGATGTCGATGTACGAGACGTCCTTGCCGGGGTAGACCGGGTTCATGTCGCGGGACTGCGGGGTGAACGCGATGTGGTCCCGGTCCGCGTCCTCCCGTACCCGGGCGAAGAACTCGCCGGGCAGCGCGACGACGAACCGGGGCCAGACGTACCGCTCGTTCCAGTGGCGGTGGATCTCGGTCGTCCAGCGGCCGGGGGCCACGTGGTTGTAGCCGACCGGCAGGAGCACGTTGCGGGTGGACGCCACCCGTTTCAGGGTCCGGAACTGGTGGTACGCCTCGTCCTCCGCCTCGGCGAGGGTGTCCACCTCGTTGAGCCGCCATCCGGCGGGGTAGTGGTGGGCGAGGTAGCAGGCCGGCAGCCCCGTGCCGTCCGGCCCGATCCACTCGATCTCGCTGGCGAACTGCATCCCGGTGTCGTCGCCGCCGGTCACCTGCGGCCCCCACTGGTGGAACGGGCCGCGCGCGAAGGCCAGTTCGGTGAGCCCGGCGTCGGCCATCAGGGACGGGAACGCGGGGTCGTGCCCGAACACGTCGAGCATCCATCCGGTACGCGGTTCACCGCCGATCAGGCCGCGCTGGAAGCGCACCCCGTGGGCGATGTTGCGGATGGTGGCTTCCAGGCTCGTCAGGTTGGTGTTCGGCTCGTTGTACATGCCGCCCACCAGTTCGATCCGCCCCTCGGCGATGAACCGGCGCAGGTCCGCCCGGTCCTCCGGGCAGACGTCCCAGTACGGCTTGAGGTAGTCGAACTCGGCGAGGACGAACTTGTAGTCCGGGTCCCGGCGGGCGAAGTCGAGATGGGCCCGTACGAGGTCGAAGGCGGCGGCCTGGTGGGGCTTGCGGAGCTTCTGCGCCTCGGCCGGCTGGGAGTCCCACTCGGAGAGGTAGCCGGCCTGGGTGTTCCACCAGAACGGGTCGTAGTGGAAGTGCGGGACCATGAACATGGTCCACCCCGGGGCGGCCGCGACGAGTTCGGCGGTCGTCTCCCGGCGCCGGCCCCCCGCCTCGACGGACACCGTCACCGCGAGGCGCGTTCCCTCCTCGGTGCCGGGGCCGACGGCGACCGGCACGTCGAGGACGCGTTCCTCGCCCGGCCGCATCCCCGTCACGACCACGGGCCGGGGCGTGGTCACCCGTGCGCCCTCGATCCGGACGGTGACCGGCTCGTCCTCGCGTACGGACTCCGCCCCGCGGTTGGTCAGGGTCACGCGCTGCACCTGGAGCGGATGCCGCTCCGAACCCACGAAGAGTTCGGTCGAAACCACCTGGTCGATGTCCACGAAAATCTCCGGCCTTCGCGCCCCGTTGAGCTCGGTCGTCCAACGTCCTCGGCGGCGCCGCCGGATGTCATCTCCCCGGTTGCGCTGCACGCCCCCGCAGGCCGTTCCGCCGCGTCGGCCACCCCGGCGGGCAACCAGGAAGATGCGCGCGCCCGGGCGGCCCGGCACGGTGGCGGCCGGACGTCATCCACGGGTGCCACGGCCTCACGGCCGCCAACAGAAGGGTCGGACGATGAAGCCGCTGGGAATTCCAGGTGCCTGGACCGAGGAGAAGAAGCTGTTCCGCGACGACCGCGGCAGCTTCCACGAGTGGTTCCGGAACGACGCGCTGCACACCGCGACCGGCCGGGAGATGGACGTCCGTCAGGCCAACTGCGCGGTGTCGCGGAAGGGCGTCCTGCGCGGCATCCACTTCACCGAGAACCCGCCGGGCCAGGCCAAGTACGTCACCTGTCTGCGGGGTGCGGTGGTCGGCGCGGTCGTGGACATCAGGGTCGGCTCCCCGACCTTCGGCCAGTGGCGTACGGCGGAACTGGACGACACCAACTGCGCCGCGCTGTACGTCTCCGAGGGCCTGGGCTTCGGCTTCATGGCCGTCAGCGACGAGGCAACGGTCATCTACCTCAGCTCCGCCACGTACGACCCGAAGCGGGAACACGGCCTGGACCCGCTCGATCCGGAGCTGGGCATCCAGTGGCCCGCGGACATCACGCCCGTCGTCTCCGACCGGGACGCGAGCGCACCGGGCCTGGCCCGCGCCGGAGAGCTCGGGCTGCTCCCCGTCTACTCCGATTGAGCAACGAGCGACCCCCAGGAGGGCCCCATGGCACTGACCCCGCACGAGCGTGAAGCGTTTCTCGCCGAGCCGCACATCGGCGCCCTGTCCGTCGCCCTCGAACCGGGGCGGGCCCCGCTCACCGTCCCGATCTGGTACGCCTACGAGCCCGGCGGGGAGCTGTGGATCCTCACGGCCACCGGCTGCCCCAAGCACCGGGCGATCGAGGCGTCCGGACGGTTCTCGCTCATGGTGCAGCGCACCGAGCCGACGACCCGTTACGTCACGGTGGAGGGGCCGGTCGTCGCCGTGGTGCCGGGCAGGGAGGAGGAGCTGCGGCGCGAGCTGGCCAAGCGCTATCTCCCCGCCGACCAGGTGGAGGGCTACCTCGCCATGGCCCGCGAGGTGTACTCCGCCAGCGACCAGATCCGGATCCGTCCGGAGCGCTGGCTCTCCGCCGACTTCGGGGGCCCCGGGGCGCGGCTGTCCGCCGAGGAGGTGCGCGCCGCGCTCGGCGACGTCTGGTCCGACGCGGTGGGGGTCCGCCCGCGCGACGAGGACGACTTCTTCGGGCTGGGCGGCGGGTCCATGGAGCTGGTCATGCTGCTGATGGCGGTGGAGGACCGCCTCGGGGTGAACATGTCGATGGACGAGCTCTTCACGGACGAGTTCACGTTCGGCGCGAGCGTGGCCGCCGTCACCCGGGCCCTGGACGCTCCTCGGTGACCAGGTTCCTGCTCCTCGCCCACGGCACGCGCGGTGACGTCGATCCGTTCGTCGCGCTGGCCGGCGTCCTCGTCCGGCGGCACCAGGACGTCACCGTCCTCACGCACGCCCCGTACGGGGAGGCCGTCGCGGCCACGGGGGCGGACTTCCGGGCGGTGGACGACGCGGCGGGCTACGCGCGCCATCTGCGACGCGCCCGGGACCTGCTGGGCGGGCGGCACCTGCTGGGCGGGCGGCACCACACCCGCGTCGCCGACTACTACGGCGACGCGGACCTCTTCCTGGACCGGGTGTCCGTGGCCGGCGGCTTCGGGCAGATCCGGCGCGAGGCCGAGGCGATGGCCGGTGCCGGCGGCGACACCGTGGTGGTCGGCCGGCTGACCTCGTGCCTGTCCGGGCTGATGGCGGCCGAGCTGACGGGCAGCCCGGTCTGCCAGGTCTCGCTGTCCCCCTTCCAGTCGTTGACCGCCCCGATGACCGCGCTGCACCTGGCGCGGTCGGCCGGGACCGGACTCAACGCCGTCCGGGCCGGCCTCGGACTCCCCCCGGTCACCGGCTGGTCGCGGTGGCTCCAGCGGGCGGACCTGACCGTCGGCCTCTGGCCCCGGTGGTTCGACGCGGCGGGACCGGCGTCCCCCGGCCCGCTGGTGCTGACCGGCTTCCCGCTCGGGGACCGTGCCGCCGGGGAGACCCGGCGCGCCCCGGTCCCGGACGCCGGCCGGGAGGACGTCGTCGTGGTCACCGGCGGCACGGGCCGGATGCTGCACCCCGCCTTCTACACCTCGGCCGTCGCCGGACTGGCCGCGGCCGGACGGCGTGGCATCGTCGTCACCCCGCACGCCGACCTGGTCCCCCGCGTGCTGCCGCCCGGGGTGGTGCACCGGACCTCGCTGCCCTTCGCGGACGTCCTGCCGCGCGTGGCCGGTGTCGTGCACCACGGCGGCATGGGCACCCTCGCCCGGGCCCTCGCCTCGGGCACCCCCCAACTGCTGCTCGCGGACGGCGCGGACCGCCCGGACAACGGCGCCCGGCTGGAACGCCTGGGCCTCGCCCGGAGCCTCGAAGCGCACGACTGGTCCGCCGGGACGGTCGGACGCGAGATCGCCCGGCTGGGCCCGGCGGGCACGCAGGACCTGATGAACGGTCCGGACCCCGTGGAGCTGCTGGCGGACCGGGTCGTGGCGCTCGCCGGCCGGGCGCGGGCGAAGAGCGCGGAAGGGTGGGCGGTCCGGTGAAGGTGCTGCTGGCGCAGAACATGTACTACCTGCCGTCGCACGGCGGGGCCAACAAGTCGAACCGGCTGATCATGGAGCGGCTCGCCGGGCGCGGCCACGCATGCCATGTGGTCGCTCCGGTGACGGGGCGGCTGAGCCACATCGGCCCGGACCGGATGCCCGGCTACCTCGCCGAACGCGGGGGCGAGGTCCTCGAACACACCGACCGGATACTCCGGTACCGGCACGAGGGCGTCACCGTGCACGGGGTCCTGCGCGCCCAGGACCTGCCGCGCACGGTGATGGACGTGGCGGAGGACCTCGGGGCCGACTGGACGCTCGTCCCCTCCGACGACCCGGGCATGATGATGCTCTCGGCGGCGCTGCGGTCGACGGAGCGCGTCCTCTATCTCGTACACACGCTTCAGCAGCTGCCGTTCGGGCCGCGTTCGTTCCGGCCCAGCAGGGCGGCGACGGCGATGATCGGGCGGTCGGCCGGGCTGGTGTCGGTGAGCCGGGCGGCGCGGGAGTACGTGGAGCGGTGGGCGGGTCTCGACTCCGAGCTGATCTACCCCGACATCTACTCCTGTGCGCCGGTCCGCGAACCGCGGCCCGCCGAGCAGACGTACGTCACCCTCGTGAATCCGTGCGGCTACAAGGGGATCGACGTCTTCCTCGCCCTGGCGGATGCCCTGCCGCACGTGCCGTTCCTCGCCGTGGAGAGCTGGGGCATGACCGACCGGGACCGTGCGGCGCTCGCCGCCCGGGCGAACGTCGTCGTGCACCCGGGCGCCGACGACATGGAGCAGGTGTACGGGCGCACCAAGGTGCTGCTCATGCCGTCGTTGTGGGACGAGACCTTCGGCTACTGCAGTGTGGAGGCCATGCTGCGCGGCATCCCGGTGCTGGCGGCCGACGTCGGCGGATTGCGTGAGGCGAAGCTCGGGGTGGGCGATCTGCTTCCCGTGCGGCCCATCACGCGCTACCCGGGCGCCGGGCCCGTGGCCCTTCCGGACGCCGAGATCCCCGCGCAGGACGTGGGGCCGTGGCTGGACGCGCTGCGGGGCCTGCTGGACGACGAGGAGGACTACGGGCGGCTGTCCCGGGAGTCCCGCCGGGCGGCGCGCGGGTTCGTGGACGGTCTGGACCCGGACGCGATCGAGGCGTACCTGACGCGGCTCAGTACCCCAGCGCCTCGTTGACGGCGGCGCCGACGGCCCGGGCGGGTCCCGGCTCCATCATCTCCGTGTGGCGGCCGTCGACGCTGCGGGCGAGGACGCGGCCGCCGACGAACGGCTGCCAGGACCGCCGGGCGGGGCCGCCCGGTGCGGAGGGTTCGAGGCTGAGCGCGTCACCGTCGAACACCCTGCTGACCGGTGTCCGGTACAGGTGCTCGTTGGTGCGGTAGACCTCGTACACCGCTGTGAGCGCCGGTTCCGTCAGGCGGCGCATGGGGTGCCCGGTCCGTACGAGATGGGCGCTGAGGGACGCGTAGTCCAGGGGGAGGCGGCAGAGGCGCGCCAGTCCGGCGTCCAGTTCGTCCACGCCGGGCGGCAGCAGCATGGCCCGCAGGATCTCCTCGGGGCCGGGCAGCGGCTCGGGCCCGGGCGGCGAGGTGCTGACGAGCGCCAGGAGGCCGACGTGCTCGCCCTGGGCGCGGAGCCGGCACGCGATCTCGAAGGCCAGCCGGCCGCCCACGCACCAGCCGAGCAGCCGGTACGGCCCTGCGGGCTGGACCCGGCGGATCTGCTCGGTGTAGTCCGCCGCCATCTCATCGAGCGAGGACGGCAGCCCGTCCGCCGTCACCAGGCCGCGCGCCTGGACGGCGTGGACCGGCACCCGCGCGTCGAGATGCGGCAGCAGGCCGGCGTACGGCAGTCCGAAGCCGCTGCCGGGGTGGACGCAGAACAGGGGCGCACCGCTGCCGCCGCGCCGCAGCGGCAGCATCACGTTCCGGTCGGCGGTGGGCCGTTGGGTGGGTGCCGTCATCTCGTCTCCCCGGGAAAAGTCCCCCCAGGCTCCCCGCCGGTGTTTCCGGATGTCATCCTCCCGATTGCGGACGCACACCCCCGGCGCATTCCGCGCGGGCCGGAAAAGGCGGCGCAACCGGGAAGATGACACGCCTGGCGCCGACGCGAATTCTGGGTGCGCAGAAATCGCGCCGGTTGGCCCGCCCTTCGCCGCACGCGACGCCGAGGCGCCGGCAAAGGAGGCTTTGTGTACCCCGCGAATCGCTCCCCCGAGCCGATCCGGATCAGGCTCGCGTCCACTTTCACCGCCGACCCGCTCGCCGATGTACTGGAATTCTGGGGCGACGAACTGGGAGGGGAACTGGAAGCCGCATTCGCGCCCTACGGGCAGGTGTTCCAGGAGCTCCTGGCCTCCCAGGACGAACCGGAATCCGCCCGTCCGGCCGCCCGGGTGCTCCTCCTGCGCCTCGACGAC
This sequence comes from Streptomyces sp. NBC_00209, assembly GCF_045206345.1. Classification (NCBI taxonomy): domain Bacteria; kingdom Bacillati; phylum Actinomycetota; class Actinomycetes; order Kitasatosporales; family Streptomycetaceae; genus Streptomyces; species Streptomyces sp. NBC_00209. Next base: position 85,445 of record NZ_CP108121.1, read on the forward strand.
TGGCTGGCCGAGGGCACCCGCCTCGCCGCATCGGTGGCCGATCTCGCGGCGGCCGTGCGCACGACGGCCGCGCGCGGCGGCAGCCCGGTCATCGTGCTGATGTGCCCCTCCCCGCCGGGCGCGCCCGACGCCGTACGGGCCGCCGAGGACCAGCTCGTCGCCGCCCTGCACGGGGTGCCACGGGTCCAGGTCGTCTCCTCGGCCCGGGTCCTGTCCGGCTTCCCGGACAGCGGCTGGCACGCCCCGTACACCGACCGGCTCGGCGCGGTCCCCTACACCGAGGCCGCGTTCGCCGCGCTCGGGACGGTGGTCGCGCGGGCCGTCCACGCCTGGGTGGCGCCCCGGCCGAAGGTGATCGCGGTGGACTGCGACAACACCCTCTGGGACGGCGAGATCGCCGAGGGCGGCATCACCGTGCCGCCCGCCCGCCGGGAGCTGCAACGGATGCTGGTGGACCAGACGCGCGCCGGCCGCCTGGTCTGTCTGTGCACCCGCAACGACGAGGCGGACGTCCTCGGCGTGCTCCGGGACCACCCCGACATGGTCCTGCGGCCCGAGCACGTGATCGCGGTCCGGGCCAACTGGCGGCCCAAGTCGGAGAACCTGCGCTCGCTGGCCGGCGAACTGGACCTGGGCCTCGACACCTTCGTGTTCCTGGACGACGACCCGCTGCAAGTGGCGGAGGTGCGCGCCGCGACCCCCGAGGTCACCGCGCTGCACCTGCCCGCCGACGCCGGAGCGGCCGCCGCGTTCCTGACCCACTGCTGGCCGCTCGACGCGCCGCAGGTGACCGCCGAGGACGCCCGCCGGACGGCCAGCTACCGGGACAACCACCGCCGCGAGGAGGTGCGCCGGCGGTCGGCGACGCTCGCGGACTTCCTGGACCGCCTCGAACTGGTGGTGACCGTACGCCCTCTCGCCGCGCCCGAGCTGGACCGGGCGGCCCAGCTGACCCAGCGCACCACCCAGTTCAACCTCGGCGGCGTCCGGCGCACGGCCGGGGAGATCGCCGCCCTCGCCGACCGGGGCACGGAATGCCTGGTGGTCGATGTCCGGGACCGCTTCGGCACCTACGGCATCGTGGGCCTCATGCTCTTCGACGCCCGTGACGGGGCGCTGTGCGTGGACACGTTCCTGCTGAGCTGCCGTTCGACCGGACGCGGCGTCGAGCACCGGATGCTCGCCCACCTGGGCCGGCTCGCCGAGGAACGCGGGCTGGCCGAACTCCGGCTGCCGTACGTGCCCACCGCCCGCAACGTCCCGGCCGCCGACTTCCTGGAGGAGGCCGGGGGCAGCTGGGAGGCGTCCGAGGACGGGCGCCGCGTCCGTGTGCTCTCCGCCGGACGGGCCGCCGGGGCCCGGCACGCGCCGGACCGGGGGACGCCGGACCGGGGCACGTCCGCCCGTAAGGCGCCGGACCGTCCCGCGCCGAGCGGCCGCCCCGCGCACCGGGACGCGGCGGAGCTGGTCCACCGCACCGCCGAGGAGCTGGCGACCCCGGCCCAGGTCGTCGCCGCGATGCGGGCCCGGCGGACGGACGCCGGCCGGCACGCGGTGGCCGGGTCCGGCGCCGTACCCCCGCGCACCCCGCTCGAAGCGCGCGTGCTGCGGCGCTGGGAGGAACTGCTCTCGCCCCGGCCGCTCTCGGTGCACGACGACTTCTTCGCACTCGACGGCGACTCGTTGAAGGTCGTCCAGTTCCTGGGCTGGGTGTACGAGGAATTCGGCGTCGAACTCCCCGTCGGCGCCTGGTCCGAGGGCTCGCTGACGGCGGCCGACGCGGCGGCGGCGATCGAGGAAGCGCTTCACCCGGCACCCGTCCCGGCCTCGTAAACCCCGCGGCACTTCCCCGCTCCGGAGCACGGCAATCCAAGAGATGACCCGCCCGCCGCCGTGGGATGGGATAGGCGTTCGGTGGGCGGCCTCTGCCCATCCGGACGCATTCCGGTCCGGGACCGGAAGCGACTACGGAAGGCAGTGGATCGTGAAGGCACTGGTACTGGCGGGCGGTTCCGGAGTACGCCTCCGGCCCTTCACCTACTCGACCCCGAAAGCGCTCATTCCCCTCGCGAACAAACCGGCTCTGGAATATGTCGTCGCCCATCTCCGGGATCTCGGCGCGCGGGACATCTGTCTGGTCGTCGGCGACTGGGCGGACACCATCGCGGAGGCCATGGGCGACGGCTCCCGCTTCGGGGTGCGCCTCACCTACCTGCGGCAGGAGCAGCCGCTCGGCCTGGCGCACGCGGTGCGCACGGCCCGCCCGTTCCTGCGCGACGACGACTTCCTGCTGCATCTCGGGGACAACGTGTTCCCGGACGGCGCGGCCGGCATCGTCGAGGAGTTCCGGCGGGCCCGCCCGGCCGCGGGGCTCGTGGTGCAGCAGGTCGCGGACCCGCGCGCCTACGGGGTGGCGGAGGTGGCGGCGGACGGCGCGGTGCTGCGGGTCGCGGAGAAGCCGGCGCAGCCGCGTACCGACCTCGCCGTGCTCGGCCTGTACTACCTCACCGCCGCCGTCCACGAGGCGATCGGCTCCATCGCGCCGAGCGCCCGGGGCGAGCTGGAGATCACGGACGCGATCCAGTGGCTCATCGACCGGGGACGGACGGTCGAGGCGAGGCGGTACAGCGGCTTCTGGAAGGACATCGGCCGCTCCGACGACGTCCTCGCGTGCAACCGCCGGCTCCTGGACGACCTCGTCCCGGCCGTCGACGGGCACATCGACCCGGCGAGCGAGATCCGCGGCCGGGTCGTCATCGAACCCGGCGCCCGGGTGGTCCGCTCCCGCGTCCACGGCCCCGCGGTCATCGGCGCCGGCACCCTCGTCGAGGACAGCTGGATCGGCCCGGGGACCTCCGTCGGGCGCGACTGCACCGTGCGCGCCACGCACCTGTCCGACTCGATCGTCCTCCAGGGTGCCCATGTCCACACCCCGCGCGGCCTGTACGGGTCGCTCGTCGGCCGGTACGCCACCGTCGGCCCGGCGGAGCCGGACGAACCGGCCCACCGCCTCGTGGTCGGCGACCACGCGCGCGTCGAAATCATCGCGGCATGAGGGCCGGCCCCTCCGAAGCGCCGGCTCGCGCGTTCCGAAGAACCGCCCCCGATCAGGAGACTGCCATGACTGACGACCGGATACCGCCCGAGGACCACGGATCACCGGACGCGCCCACCGTGGCCGTGGTCGGACTGGGATACGTGGGCTCCTGCCTGGCCGCGACGCTGGCCGACCGGGGCTCGCACGTGGTGGGGGTGGACGTCGACACCGCCCTCGTGGACGAACTCGGCGCGGGGGTCGTCCGCTTCGCCGAGCAGGGGCTGAAGGACATGGTGGGCCGCGCCGTCTCGGCGGGGCGGCTCCGGGTCACGACGGACTTCACCGCGGTCACCGCCGCCGACGTCGTGGTCATCGCCGTCGGCACCCCCGCCCACGACGACGGCTCGCTGGACGACCGGCAGTTGCGCGGCGCGTGTCTGGCCCTGAGCGGCCACCTCCGCGCGGGGCAGCTGATCGTGGTCAAGAGCACGGTCACGCCCGGCACCACCAGGAGCCTGGTGGCCTCGTCGCTCGGCAGCGGTGGTCTGCGCGCGGGCGCCGACTTCCTGCTGGCCTACAGCCCCGAACGGCTGGCCGAGTCCACCGCGCTCGCCGAGCTGCGCGCGTTCCCCATCGTCGTCGGCGGGCTCGACGCGCCGAGCACCCGGGCGGCGGCGGACTTCTGGCGGCGCGCCCTGGGCGTCGACGTCATCGAGCAGGACTCCCTCGAAGCGGCCGAGATCGTGAAGCTGGCCGACAACTGGTGGATCGACCTCAACATCGCCCTCGCCAACGAACTCGCCAAGTTCTGCGCGCTGTACGAGGTGGACGTCCTCGACGTCATCGAGGCGGCCAACTCCATCCCCAAGGGCAGCGGCCACGTCAACATCCTGCGCCCGAGCGCCGGGGTCGGCGGCTCCTGCCTCACCAAGGACCCGTGGCTGGTCTGGCGGGCGGCCCGCGGCCACGACGTGGACCTCCTCACCGTCCCGGCGAGCCGCGCGGTCAACGACGGCATGCCCGGGCACACCGCGCGGCTGATCACCGACGAGCTGACCGCGCTCGGCAAGGACCCGGCCGCTTCGACGGTCGCGGTCCTCGGCGTCGCCTTCAAGAACAACACCAGTGACCTGCGCAGCAGCCCCGCCCGGGCGGCGGTCCAGGCGCTCGCGGCGGCGGGGGTGCGGATACGCGTCCACGATCCGCTGGTGGACACCGTGCAGGCGGAGGAGCTGCTGAACGTACGGCCGAGCGCCACGGTGGACGAGGCGGTGCGCGACGCGGACTGCATCGCCGTGCTGGCGCTGCACAAGGAGTTCGAGGACATCGACTTCGGCGCGCTGGCCGTCGCCGACTCGTGCATCGTCATGGACGGGCGCGCCTACTACTCGAAGGAGAAGATCGCCGTGCTGCGTCGGCTGGGCTACCGCTACCTCGGGATCGGCCGATGAGCGCGCGGCGCGTGGTCGTCACCGGCGGCTGCGGGTTCGTCGGAAGCCATCTGGTGGAGCGCCTGGTGGCTCGCGGCGACGAGGTGACCGTCTTCGACGGTGCGCCGTACCCGGCCGACCTGGACGACGACGTACGCAAGCAGGCTCGGCACGTCCGGGGCGACATCCGCGACGCCGACGCGCTCACGGCCGCGATCCGCCCCGGCACCGATGCCGTCTACCACCTGGCCGCCGTCGTCGGCGTGGACCAGTACCTGGCCCGGCCGCTCGACGTGATCGACGTCAACTTCACCGGCACGCGCAACGTGCTGGAGGCGGCGGCGCGGGCCGGGGCGAAGGTGGTGGCCGCGAGCACCAGCGAGGTCTACGGCAAGAACCCGGTCGTGCCCTGGGCCGAGGACGGGGACCGGGTGCTCGGTCCCACGACCGCCGACCGCTGGACGTACTCGACCAGCAAGGCGCTCGCCGAGCACATGACCTTCGCGTTCGCCCGCCAGCACGGCCTGGAGGCGACGGTCGTCCGCTACTTCAACGTGTACGGGGCCCGTCAGCGCCCGGCGTACATCGTGAGCCGCACCGTGCACCGCGTGCTCAACGGCCTCGCCCCGGTCGTCTACGACCAGGGCCTCCAGACCCGGTGCTTCACCCATGTGAGCGACTGCGTCGAGGGCACCGTCCTGGCGGCGGAGAAGCCCTCTGCGGCGGGCGGCGTCTTCAACATCGGCAGCATGGACGAGACCACGGTCGGCGAGGCGGTGGGCCTGGTCGCCGAACTCGCCGGTTCGGACGGCGCCGTGATCGAGGTGGACACGAAGGACCGGCTCGGACCGGCGTACGAGGACCTGCTGCGCCGGGTCCCGGACAACTCCCGGGCCAGGACCGAGCTCGGCTGGACCTGCGGGACGTCCCTGCGCGACGGGCTGGCCGACACCATCGCCTGGGCCCGCGCCCATCCGTGGTGGCTCGCCCTACCCGACAACGGCGCGCTCTGACCCGGCCCCCGCGCATCCGACTGCACCGGCGACTCCTGGACCCTCGGCCCGCACGGGTTTGCCGTCAGCCGAGGATCAGCGGGAGCCGTGCCGCCAGGTCGCCCAGGTCCGCGGTCTGCGCCGGGGTCGGGGTGCCGCGGCCCGTGCCGGTCCGCAGCGCGTCGGCGTCCGTGAGCGAGGCGGGGAACGCGGCGCCCGCGACGGCCTCCAGCGCGGTGCGCGCCGCGGCCAGGGTCTCGACGGGCGGCCCGGGGGCGGCGGGCAGGTGGGCCACGAGGTCGAGGTGGTGCAGGGTGCCTTCGAGGACGTACGCCGAGAGGTAGTCGGCGACCGTGAGAACCATGTCCTGCGTACGGACCCGGGCCGCCGGGTCCGCGAGACCGGCGGCGCGGACGGCCGCCGTGCCGACGTCGTCGATGTGGTGCTTGAGCAGGCGCGGTTCGCCGTACGCGGCTGCCAGCCGGGGGATCAGGGCGTCGAGCGGGTCGTCGCCCGTCGGTGGTTCGGGGAGCAGCGTCCAGTAGCCGGGCGCGTCGGTCGTGGCGGGCGCGTCGGCGGGGGTGACCAGGGTGATCAGGACGTCCTGCGCGTCGATGACCAGGTGGCACACCAGATCCCGGACGAGCCACCCCGTACAGCCCGAAGGTTTCCCGAAGTCCTCGTCGGGAAGACCGGCCACGGCGTCGAGCAGCGCCGTCCAGGAACGCGAAAAGGGATGCATGGGGCCACGCTAGGTGTACTGACCCGTGAGGTTAGGGACGCGGCTGGCGGGTGGTTGGCCCTTGAGCGCGGTGTGTCCGCGGTGGTGATTGTAGGTGTGGAGCCATCGCGAGTAGGCGTCACGCCGTTCGGTCTCGGTCCGATATGCCTTGGCGTAGGCCCACTCGTCCAGCAGGGTCCGGTTGAACCGCTCGACCTTCCCGTTTGTCTGGGGCCGGTAGGGGCGGGTGCGCTTGTGTGAAATGCCCTGTGAAACAAGTGAGTTGCGCCAGAGGTACGACGTGTAGCAGGAACCGTTGTCGGTCAGGACGCGCTGGACGGTGATCCCGGCGGCGGCGAAGTAGGCGTGGGCGCGCTGCCAGAATCCGACGGCGGTTTCCTTCTTCTCATCGGTGAGGATCTCGCTGTAGGCGAGACGGGAATGATCATCGACTGCGTTGTGCAGGAAACTCATGCCGGCGCCCGCCCGGTTCTTGCGGCCTGCTTGCCGGCCGAGGGCCTTGTGGCCGCCGCCGTCGGGAATGTTGCCGAGCTTTTTGATGTCGACGTGCACGAGGTCACCGGGGGCGGCATGCTCGTAGCGGCGGATCACCCGGCCGGTCGCTCGGTCCAGATGGGCCAGGCGGGCGAGTTTGTAGCGAGTCAGGACGCGGTGCACGGTCGCCGGGTTCAGCCCGAGCAGATAGGCGATGCGGGCTGGTCCCCAGCGCCGCAGGACACGGACCTTGATGATCCGCCGCTCGGTACGGGTCGGTGTCCGGCGCGGGCTGTAGTGGGGCCGGGAGGAGCGGTCGGTCATCCCGGCCTCGCCCCGCTCGCGGTAGCGCCCCGCCCACCGCTGAGCCGTGGTGGGCGAGACCTGGAAGCGCTCGGCGGCCCGGCGCAGAGGCCAGCCGTCCTCGACGACGCAGCGGGCCAGACGCAGACGCCCGGTCTCGGTCAGGGGTGCATTACGGTGGGGCATGAGGGCCTTCTGATCGTTCCGTGTAGATGTCGCAATCCACACCGAACCCGGAAGGCCCTCACTCGTTCAAGATCCCCAAGCCGTGGGATCCGTCACCAACCTCCATGGACAGAACACCTAGCCAAGGCCGAGGCTGGCGACGACTTCGGGCTGACGGCATGAGCGCCCCGGCACTCAGGGTGCTGTCGCTCGGCGCCGGCGTGCAGTCGACGTGCCTGCTGCTCATGGCGGCCGTTGGCCACCTCCCGAAGCTGGACGCGGCGATCTTCGCGGACACCGGCTGGGAGCCCCGCAGCGTCTACGACCACCTCGACCGCATCGAGTCCGAGATCGCGAAGCCCGCCGGGATCCCGATCCTTCGGGTGTCGTCCGGGAACATCCGCGACGACGCCCTCGACCCCAGCCGGCGCTTCGCCTCGATGCCCTTGCACATCCTCAACGCCGATGGTGGCGAGGGCATGTCACGGCGGCAGTGCACGGGTCAGTACAAGGTCCGGCCGATCAAGGAAAAGGTCCGCGAGCTGCTCGGCTTCCCGCACCCGCAGCGCATCCCCGCCGGATTGCATGTCGAGCAGTGGATCGGCATATCGGTGGACGAGTTCCACCGGGCCAAGGACGCCGACGTCGCCTACATGAAGAACCGGTTCCCGCTGATCGAGCAGGGCTACTCGCGGTCGGACTGCCTGCGGCTACTGCGCTCCAGGGGCTTCGGCCAGACCCCCAAGTCCGCCTGTCTGGGCTGTCCTTACCACGGCAACGCCCAGTGGCGGGCCCTGCGCGACGATGCCCCCGATGAATGGGAGGACGTGGTCGCTTTCGACGCCTCGATCCGGTCGGGCAACGCCCGCGCGACCGCCGAGGGCAAACCCCTGCTCGGACAGGCGTACCTGCATCGCAGTCGCCGCCCGCTGGACGAGGCTCCGATCGACCGGGTCACCGCCCATGAGTGGTCCGGGCGCCAGACCGATGTCTTCGACGCGGTCGCCGACGCCGAGCTGGAGAACGGCGCCCCCGACGGCTGCTCGCCGTGGTCCTGCCGATCCGGCACCCCCACCCAGACCGATCACGGTCTCGCTTCCTAACACCTCTTCACCGAATAGGAGTTGCTCATGGACTCGCACCGCCCTTCCCCTCCTGCTGCTTCCGGAAGGCTGATGCGATCACCGGCTGTGCGGCTCGGCGGCCAGTGGTGGCTCGTCGGCACGACCGGCGCCGTACGCGCCGACGACCCGGACTTCGCCGGCGCCTTGGAGGCGCTGGCCACGGCCGCAGCCGCAGCCGACCGGGCGGTCGCCGACCTCCGCACCCACACCGCCATACCCCCGGCGCGGGGTGGTCGGCGATGACACCTCTGCAGAAGGCGGAGCAGGCGGTCCTCGGCGCGGTGCTCCTGGACCCGGGCCAGCTCGCGCTCCTGGACTGGCTCGTGCCGGAGCACTTCGACCGGCCGGCCCACCAGGCCCTGTACGCCGCTCTGCGCAAGCTCCGGTCCGGTGGGCACAACGCGCTGGTCACGGAGGGGGCTGTTCCGTTGTCGTGGGTGACCGACGCGGTCGACGAGGCCGGCCGCCACGTCCGCGGCATGACCGCCGTGTATGCCCACACGCTGATCTCGGCCTGTCCGCGCCCCGAGCACGCCCCGGTGTACGCGCGGATGGTGCTGGAAGGCGCCATCCACCGCACCATCGCCCAGCACGCGGTCCGCCTGCACCAGGCCGCCCGCGCCGACGCGCTCCAGGGCCAGGTCGACGGCGCCCTGCACCGGGCAGATGTTCTGGCCGGCGTTCTCCACGACCTTGCCCGGCGGTGGGGCACCGAGCCTCGCCCGGTCCCAGCCAACGAACCACCGCCCAAGGACCGCGGCGGCCCGGTCCGGGCCTCGGTGATGGAAGACGAGCGGTTCCTCCTGACCGTCCTGGCGGACCAGCCGAAGGCTATGGAACGCGGTGGTGGGGTGGCTGCGGCCGGGCGACTTCGCTGACCCGGGTCACGGTGGGCTCTATCGCTGTCTCGGCGCCCTGCACCATCGCGGTGAACCGGTCCGACCGCCTCACCCTGCTCTGGGAGGCCCAGCGACGCGGGCTCCTGGCCGACGGCACGCTCACCACGGACGCTCTTGTCGCGATCTGTGACGACGTCGGTGCCGGCGACGCAGCCTGGCTCGGCGAGCAAGTCCTCCGATCCTCAGTCACCCGGACCGCCGCCACCTCGGCCGACGAGGTACGGGCCCTCGCTGAGACCGAGGCGCTGTCGCCAGGCCAGCTGATCAATCACGCCGTGCACGCCCTGGGCCCGCTGGACGAGGTGAGGGCGCGCTGGCAGATCGCTACGGGCCGCTCACCCGCACCCCCACCCCACCCCACTCCCGCTTCGAGCGGTCCTCCTGCGGAGCGGATGCACGCTGCCCTCGCCCGCAGCACGCCGACGCCGGGCCCTCCGCCCGGCAAACGGCCCGGCCCTGCCCCCGCCCCGGCCGGCGCACGGCCACCGGCACGCGGCCACCACTGATCACCCCCGCTTCTCACATCTGGATCGACCATGAACAACACCCCCAGCACGGATATCCGCGCCCTGCGTGCCATCGCGGCAGCCATCGACGCCCAGCACGGCAAACTCCCCGACCTCACGGACCCGTTGCGCCCGCCGGTTCTCGGTGACGTCGCTCGGCAGATCACCGCGCTCGGCCAGCTGGCCGCCGACATGGGCCACGAGGTCTTCTTCAGCGACGCCCGGGAGCCAGAAACACACACTCCGAAGGTCATCGCCGCCTACACCGCCGCCGTACGGCCCACCGCCGAGGCGGTATCCGCGCTCGGGCAGGTTGCCGAGCAGCTCGCCTTCCTCGACCGGACCGAGCACCTGCGCGCCCAGCCCGACGCCGACGACGCCCGGGAGGCCGCCGTACATGTGATCGACGAAGCGCTCTGCACGGCGCACACCACCCTGCGCGATGCCGCCGACTCACTTCGCGCAGCGTCGACCACCATCTCGCCGCCGTCCGTGCAGCTTCGGGCCGCACTCAGCCGATCCCCGGCCTCCCCCTCCGCAACGGCTTCGACCCCACCCCCACCGCCTGCGGCACCTTCCACCGCCCCGGCCCGGCGGGGCCGGTGACATGCCGGCCGACGCCGTACGGGCTCCACTGATCGGCTCCCTCTGCTCGGGCTACGGCGGCCTGGACCTCGGGGTCCAGGCCGCCCTGGGCGGCACCCTGGCCTGGCACGCGGAAGTCGATCCGGGCCCCTCGCGCATCCTGACCCGCCACTGGCCGGGGGTGCCCAACCTCGGCGACATCGCCCTCGTCGACTGGTCCGGCGTCCCCCGGGTGTGCGTCCTGACGGCGGGCTTCCCCTGTCAAAGACGTCTCGGTCGCCGGCCGTCGCGCCGGGCTCAACTCCGCCACCCGTTCAGGGCTGTGGCTGCACGTCGCCCGTGCTGTCGCGGCCCTCCGCCCCTGCCTCGTGGTGATCGAAAATGTCCGCGGACTCCTCACCTCCCCCGCCGGCTCCCCTGGCGACGTGGAACCCTGCCCGTGGTGTCTGGGAGACACCCCAGGCCAGCCTCCTTTGCGGGCACTCGGTGCCGTACTCGGATCCCTGGCCAACCTCCGGTACGACGCGCGATGGTGTGTGCTTCGCGCCTCCGACATCGGAGCCCCGCACCGACGCGAGCGCACCTTCCTCACCGCCTGGCCCTCCGACCGCCCTGCTCAAAACGCCGACCAGCAGCATCGGCAAGAACGGCGGATCCCAACACCCGTCGAAGCGGCGGAGCGGCGGCCACGGTCCGAACCTGGCCGACGAGGTCGAGTGGCTCCTGCCGACCCCGAAGGCGTCCGACGGGACCAAGGGCTCACCCAACCAGCGGTATGGGAACAGGGACTTGACCCTTCCCAGCGCAGCGGCATCCCTCTCGCCCTCACACCGGACCGGCCCCTCCTCGCCCCGGGAGCGACGCGGTCACCAGCCGACGGCGGCACTACCGCTTTGGTCGGAGCCGCCTCTGGAAGCCGCGGATCCGAGCAGCGATGGGGACCGTACAAGGCCGCAATCACCCGGTGGGAGATGCTCACCCGTCCCGCCCCGGCTCCCACCGATCCGGCAGGCCGGCTCCGGCCCGAGTTCGTGGAGTGGATGCAGGGCCTGCCGCTCGGCTGGGTCACCGCCACCCCTGGTCTCGGACGGCCCGCGCAGCTCACCGCGCTCGGCAACGGCGTCGTCCCCCAACAGGCCCGAGAGGCGCTGCGGTTGCTGCACCCGCCCTTCCCCCGGTGCCCGCGCTGCGGGGCGTCGGGGTAGCGCCCTCTACCTCGCTGTTCCGGCCGGGCCAAATCGGAGTTCGTGCGGATCCTCTTCCCCATGTCGCCGACCCACAGATGGAGCACGACCGTATGTCCGACAGCACGACCGCCCCCGAGCCCGAGCCGTTCCGCATCGCGGACGAGGATCTCGGCGACCTCGCCAGCACCCTGGCCAAGGTCGTATCCGACGTCAGGCAGCACGGCGTCATCCTCGACCGCCTCGACTCCGAAGCATCTGCCCCCACCGTCGCTGCGGGGGCCGGCTCCGCCCAGGGCGGGCGCGGGCCTGCCTCGGTGTTCATCGTCGCCCTCGGCGGAGAGGCATATGCCACCGAACTCACCGCACTCAGCAACTGGGTGCACCACCTCTTCCTCCCGATCTACGGGCGGGAGATCAGCACGACCCGACCCTGGTGCGCGCAGTGGTACGACCACCCCGAAGCCGTCGCACGGCTGCACGCGCTGTGGCTCGCGTGGCAGCAGCTCACCGACACCGAGGCCGGCCCGACCGGGCCCTCGACCTGGCACCGCGACCACCTCGACCAGGCTTTGGTCCACCTGCGTGCCCCCGACGGCCCCTTCGCCGCGTGCACGACGAGCGCGTCCCGGCCCAGCCACCGCGTGCTCGCCACCCCGGCGCCCGTACAGACGGAGGTGGCGGCATGAGCACCCTGCCCTCCCGGCGCCCGGCTGCTGGAGCGATACCGTGAGTCGCGCCCGCTTCGCCTTCGCCGCTCACCCGGACGCGATCCGCGATCTCCGAGAACTGCCAGACGAGATGCGGGATTTGGCCTTGCTGGAGCTGCAGGGTCTGGTTCACGGCAATGGTGACTGCCTGCCGCTGAAGGGCCTCCTCACCGGCTACCACAAGGTCTACGTCGACCCCGCCGTGCACTACCGGCTGGTCATCCAGTTCCGCGACGCCCCGGCGACCTCCACCCACCGGCGGGAGATCTATCTCGTCGCCGCCGGCAGCCGCAAGGACTACGCCGTCTACCACACCGCGCAACTGCGCACCGGCGCCGTCCAGAAGCACCCGCCGGCCACCGCCGCCGAAACACGCGTGCAGGCCGCCCTCTCACGCTCCCCCCACGCCACCACTCAGCAGATGACCGCACCGGCCTCCCACGCGACCGACGCCCGACCTGCCGCCGCACCCCTTCGAAAGGTTCCCCAGCGATGACCGCCGCCCAGACCTCCCTGACCCGTATCGAGCTGGCCGAACGTCTCACCGACGCGGCACAGAGCGTCTCCAGCATCCTGATCACCGAATACCCGACCGCCGCGAGCCGGTCCTACCTGCACCCCGTACTCGGTCCGCTCGCGGCCGGGCCCCGCGTCATCGGCGAGCTGAACGACCGGTTCGAACAGCTCGTGGCCGCCGAGCCCAGCCTGGTCACTCCGGCCGGCCTGTTCACCCTGGCCTCCTACGCCTCCGCACTGGGATGGCTCACCGAGTCCTTCACCGAGCTGACCTCCTCAGTCGGACAGATCTGCACCCGTGCGGGCATCCCCACCGAATCCGGCACCCCGGTCGTCGACGGGGCCGTCTGCACGGAGCCGGACGACGAGGACGACGAGTTCGACTTCGCGTTCAGCGCGCTGGAGCTGGCGGCGATCCGGACTGCGGCCGAGGCCGCCGGCCTCGCACCGTCCGACTACGTCGAAGTCCTCTCCCAGGCGCTGCTCGCCGGCTCCCGGATCACCGACGCCTGCATGGAGATCTCCAGCGGCCTGATCGACGACGCCGCATATGTCCTGGACGAAGCGAGCGACCATGTCCGGACCGACGATGGACCGGGCAGCCTGCCCACCCTGGTCCGATCGCTCCTCGCCCGTATGGAGTCGGTGAAGTGACCCCGAACCCGTACCACCCTGTCGAGCGGCCCGGTGCGCACCTGGTCGCCGAGGGGCTCTTCGTCGACAATCCCTGGGACTTGACCGAGAACTTTGGCCCTGGTGACCCCCGCGACATCGTCGGCCGGTTGATCGCTGAGTCGGCTCGCAACGTCGACTCCCTGCACAAGGAGCTGGGCCGGGCTGCCCAGACCGCCGCCGAGCTCCTCGCGCCGATTCTTCATGGCGAGATCACCCACGAGCAGCAGTACGGCGTTCTGTCGAGCGTGGCCCCGCGGATCGATGTGCTTGCGGCCCGGCGGGCAGTTGCTTACGGCCAGCTCAAACAGGCCATTGCCACCTTCCGGCAGCTCGACCCCGACCGCGGGCCAAAAGGCTCCACGCAGGCGGCAACACGCGACCAGGAGTGGGGTCAGCAAGCCGTGCACGAAACAGCTTCGGGGCCAGCCACACCGCGCGTCTCCGCCGCCCTCAGCCGCAGCACCCCTGTGCCGGAGTCACGCCCCGACGCAGAGACTCCTGCCCCAGGCCCCCGCACGGCTCCCGCCCCTGTACGCCCCCGCCGGTCCCCCTCGGCCTAGGCCCCCCTTCTCACCGGAGTGCACCATGTTCACCACCCCCCTCGCCCTGGCCCAAGCTCAGCGGATCGAGGACCGCTTGTCCCTCCTCGCTCCGAAGTGGACCGTCTGGCTGGCCCAGACCCTGGCCCAGCACGACCACCCACTCCGCGTTGGCGACATAGCCGACCAGCTGCCTTTCATCAGCTTGTCGACCATCAGCACGCGGCTGAGTGAGATGCACGCCGACGATCTGGTCACCCGCGCGGGCACCCGCTATGGGGCCCCGTACAGGCTCAGCGCTCTGGGCGAGTCCCTGCCACCGGTCTACCGCGCCCTGTCCGACTGGTCGCACGAACACATTCCGCTCGACGAAATCGCCGGCGCCGAAAGGGTCGAGGACGCGATCCGACGGCTGCACCTGCACCATTCCACCAACGTGATCCAGGCCCTCAGCACACACGGACCCATGCGGTTCCTCCACATTGCCGAAGCCACCGACCTGGAGAACAGCAGCGCCCTGCAGCGGCTCAACCGGCTCCAGAAGGACGGCCTGGTCACCCGCACCGGCCCACGCTGGGGAGACCCGTACGTTTTGACCGATGCCGGCCAAGCCCTCGGCCCCGTCTACGCGGCCGTAGGGAACTGGGCCGCTCCCTCCACCGCGCAGACAACGGCACCTTCGCCAACGCCTGCAGCACAGGCCCGAGTCGGTCTCGCACCGGAAACGAGCAGCGCACGCACCGCAGCGGCGCTGCGCCGAAGCCCTGCCGTCCCGACGCTGTTCAGTCACGCGCCACAGCCCCCACCGCGGGTTCCGACGGCCTTCAGCGCCCAGTCCGCCCCCTCCCGAGGCCGGTGATCCCGATGCCGAGAACCGAGCACCCCTCGCCATCAGCACGGTGCCCCCGTACGGCCGAGCACTCCTCCGCTCCGCCGACCCGGGCACCGCCTCCCCTCTACGTGTTCCGGAGTACCGGCCATGAGCGCCCAGCAGTCCCACGCATACGATCCCTACGAAGAGGTACTGGTCAGCCCTCGGTACCTGGCCGGCCTGGGGGTGTCTGGCGAGGCCAGTTTCGCGCCCGTTGCCCACTGGCCGCGCCACGATCTGGGCGACAGCCCCTGCCAACTGCTCGTCACCAGCCCCGATCACCGGATTCGTATCGGCTGGTTCGGCGACGACTGGGACATCTGGAAGATCACTGCCTCCGCTGAGAGCATCGGCGCACCGCGGTGGACGGCATCCTTCAACCATCTCACCGCGCCCGAGATCGTGGCGGGTCTCACCGCTGCCCTGGCCCGCGACTACGCCGAAACCGACACCCATCAGGACGACGCGCGCTTCCTGGAGCGGCCGTCGATGTACTGGCGCGATGCCCTCCAGCCCTTGCTCGACGCCGGCTGGCGCCGGGGGGTCGAGGAAATGGGCGTCGTAGAGATCATCGCGCCCGACGGGCAGGCAGGTGCCCGGCTCGACCGACGGTTCATCGGCGAAGACGAAGATGCTGTGACCTTCTGGTCCGGTCCGCCCGGGTGGGGCACGCGCGCCGAGGCGGTCTTCACCGCCGGCACTCCGTCCCACCTGATCGCCGCGACGGCCGCCGCCGTGACCATCACCGCGCCCGTCGTACGTGAACGTCACATGCTGAACGAGGACTTGAAGAATCTGGTCACCATCACGCCTGTCACTCCGCGCGCGGCCCGGCCACCCGCCGCTCCGACTCCGCTCGACGTACGGCGCACCGCCGTCACCGAGGCGGTCAACCGCGCTTCACGCGCCCCACGCTCCGCCGCTGACCTACGGGTGATGGCAGCCCGCAGCCGCACGACGGCCACGCCGCAGAACCGTCCGTATAGCCCCGTCCCCGCAGCCGCAGCCGCGCCCCCGACGAGTTCACCAACCGCCCGGCACCCCCGCTGATCACCGGTACCCCACCCTCCGATACACCGGGAGTCCCCCCTCATGCCCAGCACCACCGCCCGCGACGAAGCCACCGCCATGATCGAGAAAGCGTGGGGCCGCCCAGTCGAGGACCTCGAACCCCTCGCCAAGCAACGCCCCTGTGCTGATCCGCTCCTGCGCTCGGTCATGCACATCCGATCGGCCCTGGTCATCACCGAAACCTCGACCGCAGTACACCAGGGCCGTCTGCATGCTCTGACCCGCGGCGACCACACACCAGGCTTCTTCGACCTGGAGCGCATTGCCAGTTCTGCGACCAGCCTGCACGTCGGTCAGGCTGAAAACCGGATCGCCCTGCAGGCCATCGGATACGTCATCGAGGCCCGTAAAGCCGCCGCGCCCCGGGACAACGCGCCAGCAGCCCTGCGGGCCCAGGCCGCTGTCGCCCGCTCCGGGCACACCACCGCCCAGCCAGCCCCGGTGCCCGCCTCACCGGCTCCCTCGGCGGCAGCGAGCCCGCCGGCGCCCGCGACGGTCCCCCGCCATCACTGAGCGGTCAGGCACAGGCCCGGCGTGGTGGGCGTCCTCGATACGGGCGCCCACCACGCGGGCTCCCCCCATGACGTGTTCAGGCGGGAGGCTTCGCCTGGTGGGCATCCGAGACGTGAGCGCCCACGACGCGGGCCAGCTCCTCCACCGTCATCTCGACATCTCCGCCCTCCGCTATCCGCAGCTCCACCACGGCCTCCTGCTCCGTCCATCCGCTGGGCTGCGCGCCAACTCCCCATTGCCCGTCCGCGACCATCACGGTGTCGCCCATGGTCCAGGGCCGACCTGCGGCGAGGATCTTGTGCTCCAACCCTGTGCTGTCCCAACCTCTGCTCGACTGCGTCATTCCGGCCCGCCTCTCGATTCCGCGCGGCCCGTCACCGCAACCCAGGTACGACACCGGCCGTCGACGATCCATTCCTTCGGCCGGCGCACGCTTGCGGCTCGTCGCGAGTTCGCCCACGGCAGACGCCACCGTCGGGGAAACGACTACGCCCTCCGGCCTACCCCATGTCAACGTACGGGTGTCGGGAAAACCGCAGGTCATCGAAGGGATCGTCCAATCGTGAACGCCTCTGCTGCCCTCTTGCCCGCCACCGCCAACCCCACCGTGGACGAGGGCCGTTGGCTCTCCTCCGACCACTGCGCCGCCCCCGTGTTCGACCTCCTCCATGCCCTCGACTGGTCCGTCGTCGACACCCCGGAGGCCAACTGCCACGCCACGAGCCCCGACGGCCACGTCTACGTCGGCTGGCTCCCCGAGGACTCCTCTGCTTGGCAGCGCAACATCGTCTGGCAGATCCGCGTCCAGCCCACCGAGGGCGTCGCCTGGGTCCAGGAGTTCGGTGTCCGCACCCCCTCCGAGGCAGTCTCCGGGTTTCTCGCCGCTCTCGTCGCCCACTCCTCCAGCTGACGCCGCCCCGCCCCGGGGCAGAGCCGTCGTCCGCTCGCCGTAACGCCCGAGCCAACGGCTCTCTCCCCGGCCGCCAGAATCTCCGATTCACCAGCCCTGAAAGGGGGTTACCTCGTGCGCATGCTCCTGGCCACCCGCCCCGGCCACCGACGCAAGTGCGCCCACGCCCGGCGAGGCTGCACCTGCTACTACCTGCCCGGAAAGTACGGCCGCCGCGCAAAGACCCTTCGGCGCCGTGCCGCCCGGCGCGCCGAAGAACACCGATGGATCGCCGACATCGCGAACGAGCTCGGCGAATAGGGCCTCCGAGCCCGTCGAGCCCGGCCATCCCCGGGCGCCTTGCGCCCCAGCCATCGACATCCGGCACGAAGAAGGGACGACTGCTGCCGTGACGCGCGACAAGATGATGACCCGGCGTGGACTGCGGCGATACGACTGCTGCCCCGGCCACAACCCCAGCTCCTACCACCACGGGCGGGAGCGCGCCCGTGAAGCCCGTGAGTGGCGGCAGGACATCGCACACGACCTCCCGCCCGGCGCACGCGTGCCCTACCCGCCACCTGAACCATCTTCTGCTGCCCCGTACGACCCTTGGAGGCCCTCTTGCCCCGCCACCTGACCGTCGGTGACCTGCTGCGTCAGCTCCAGAACCTCGACCCCCACCTGCCGGTGCGAATCGCCGTCGCCCCCGACTTCCCGTTCACCCACTACGTGGGCGCCGAGGTCGTCGTCCACGACGGCCACGCCTTCATCGCCGAGGACGGCCAGGAGGACTACCTCCAACCAGCCGTCGCCGACGCGCTCGGCTGGTCCTGACCACACATCCGCACCGCCCCGGAGGTCCGCATCCCCTCTTCACGCACCCTTCCGTTGCACGGGCTCGCCGTACGCCCCATGCCGACCGGCGTACGCGGCGCGCTGGTCCAGCGCGTGAGCGCACGGGCCGACGGCCCGCTCGACGTCACCTGGCTCGCCCTCGACGCCGTACGACTCCCGCTCGGCCGCATCCGGCTCCACTGGGAACCCGCCTCCCTCACGGGCTGGGACGTCACCGCCCACCTCAGCCTCGCGACGACCGAGGTGCACCTGGCGTCCTGGCCCGCAGCTCCCGACGACTGGCCCAGACTCGTCCGACCGACCCTCCACGAAGTGACCGGCCTCTCCGCCGCCCTCGCGCTTGCGACCGCAGCCCTCGACCTCTCGAACAGCCTCGCCCCGACCTGAACCGCTACACCATCAGAAGGCCGTCCGTACCCCGATCCACAATCGGGGTACGGACGGCCTTCGTGTATCCGATGGCGCCAGAACCTACGCGGCTGGACCGGTCAGGCCGCATCCCAGACGTGGGCACGGCCCCCTCGCCACTCGACCCAGGCGGGATTGTCGACTAGTGCTTCCGCGTCCAGACCGGCGCGGCGAAGGAACTCGATCAGATCGCGATCATCGTGGGCGAGTCCGAGGATCCGCCCGTTCGCTGTCACTCTTCGACCGCCGGTGGGCGACGGACGATGAACGACTATCGGCGCAGGCTTCATGCCTCCACCGTCCGCCAGCACGGCCGTCACAGCATGCCCAGCTCGGTGTCCGGACGGCAGATGCCGCAGGCGAGCGCACCGTTCTCGCCTATCAGACGCCGCGCCTCCTCTGCCGGCACTGGTTTGACCCTGGACCCGGTCATCTTGCACCCGCCCTGGTACACCGCGACGAGCTGGCGCCCTTGGCCGATGCCCATCTCGATCAGCCACTCCGGCGGCGGCGGAGGCGGGCGACGAGCAGCGATCTCCGCCAGGCGCCGCTCCTCCTGGGCGATCCACTCTCGTGTGCGCGCGAGATCTCGGGCTTGCACCTGCTCCTGGAAGCGGAGCAGCTCGATCCTCGGCACCTCGCATTCGCCCACGCGTTCGATTATATGGAGGTGGCGCCTCGCGGCCGAGCCGGGCGCCCGATGACCTCCGACAAAGGATCTTGGCCGTTTGCCATGTGATCTTGACGGCGGGTAGTTCTCTGCCACCTGATCTTGACCAACGAGGTCTCCTGCCCCCCGCAGGCCGGGGCGGCGGCTGCCCGACGCGACCCGGCTCCACCGCAGGAGGGGCGGAACTGGGAGGCAAAACTGTGGAATGGACTGATTGGACTGGCATGCGACGTGCCCGGATGCCCTCTCCACCGTGGATCGACGTGCGGTGGGCATAATGGACCGTTTCCGCCCCCGTCCCCGAATGGATGGGGCTGCACTGCTTGGCGGTCGGGACTCATCCGCAGTCACGCCAAGGGTGTGACGGTTCGGACCGGCTGGTCGTTGGTCGGGCTATGACGAACCACGACTACTATTACGAAGACGAGTCAGCCGAC
This sequence comes from Streptomyces sp. NBC_00209, assembly GCF_045206345.1. Lineage (NCBI taxonomy): Bacteria > Bacillati > Actinomycetota > Actinomycetes > Kitasatosporales > Streptomycetaceae > Streptomyces > Streptomyces sp. NBC_00209. The sequence goes on from NZ_CP108121.1 coordinate 105,043, forward strand.
CTCGCTGCGGAGATGGACGCTGACCGCCGCGCTGAGCGCGAGAGCGAGATGGGGCCTGAGGATAACGACCCCTGGGTCGAGCCCGCGTAGGGACCGTTTGCGCCCCCGGTCTCGATCGGATCGACGTCACTGCTCAGGTGCCCCGTAGACGGCGAGGGCTGGGAGCAGTCCAGGTGGCTTTCCGGTAGGCAGACACGAACAAGATTCGAGCCGCAGCCGCCTGATCCCAAGCGCTATGACATGCGTCCCGATTGGGCCAGGCTGGACTGCCTGCTTGGAGCCGTATGGCCTGAGTCAATGCACTGAGGGTTGAAGCTAGCTGAGCGCATGCTGTATCCATGCTCGCGGGTCCGAGCAGTGCCACTTGTTCAAGAGCGTTCTCGACAGGTTCCGAGATGACCTCGGACCGGTCCCAGATCCGGTCTTCGCTGGCCTGCCAGCCATCACCGGAGTGAGTCTCTGCCAGGTGGCGTTCGACTGAGACCTGATCCGGATCGATCATCTCCTGGAACTCCTTCACGCAGGTCACCCACGCGTTCAAGAGAGCAAGGTGCGCCTCTTGGCGCTGCCCGCGTAGCCACTGCCCGTGTTCGACGCGGGCCTGATGCGTCGCCTGCCAGCGCCCCACAAGGATGCCGGCCAGCACACCGATCAGTCCGATGACCCCGGGTATGAATGTGTCCCACTGTTCTGCCATGACCGCATTTTGCAGTGAGCGTTCGGCCCGAGAGGACCGTTTTAGCCCTCCTGGTCTATGGATTCGTGGTCACCCAAGAGGGGGGCAGGGTGACCCCCACAGATGTACTTGCGATAGCAGTGAGCAGTCCAACTGGTGCTGGACCACCCTCTAGGTCGGTGAAGTGAACCTCGCTGCCGGGGAACGTCGCGTCAATAAAGGTCACCGTGCCGTCGGAGAACGTCGCGCCGCGGAAGGACACCGTGCCACTGGAGAACGTCGCATTGTCGAAGAACACCGTGCCGTCGGGGAACGTCGCGCCGGTGAAGGACACCGTGCTGCCGGAGAACGTCGCGCCGCGGAAGGACACCGTGCCGCCGGAGAACGTCGCGTAGAAGAAGGACACCGTGCCACTGGAGAACGTCGCGCCGCTGAAGGACACCGTGCCGCCGGAGAACGTCGCGCCGCGGAAGGACACCGCGCTGCCGGAGAACGTCGCGCCGCCGAAGAACACCGCGCTCCCGGAGAACGTCGCGCCGCCGAAGGACACCTCGCTCCCGGAGAACGTCGCGCCGCGAAAGGACACCGTGCCGCCGGAGAACGTCGCGCCGCGAAAGGACACCGTGCCGCCGAAGAACGTCGCGCCGCGAAAGTCCATGTCGCCGTCGATGGTGACGCCGGTGAGGTCGAGGTCGCAGCCCTGCCAGGACCGGTGAGTCCCCCTGGGGCGTCGGTAGTGGTCCCCGATGAGGCGCAGGATCGTGTGCCGGACCTTGCGGAGGGCCAGGTAGCGGTGGTGTTCCTCTTGGTGGGCGGGGTCGTTGCCGGGGTCGGGGGTGAAGGGGAGTTGGAGGTAGGCGCACAGTACGTCGATGCATGTCTGGCGCAGGCTGTCGTTGGGGGCGTCGTCGGCGAGGCCGGCCAGGGCGTGGACGCCCCCGAGCCGGACTGCTGGGGAGTCAGAGCCGAGCTTGTCGACGGCCTGCGAGAAGCGCTCGGTGTGGAGCCGGGTGGCTTCGCGGTGGGCGCCGGCCTCGTCGACGCGCTGGCGGCGGTAGGCAACGACCAAGGCGACGAGCGCCCCGGACCCGGCGACCACCCCGAACGAGAGCTTTACCAGGTCGAAGAGTGTTTTCGCGTCGAGCTTCGCGGTGGTGTCGACCTCTTGGAAGTCGAGCAGGACTACCAGGCCGTAGAAGACGCCGCCCGCAACCAAGACCGCAGCGACGAAGGCCAGAACCAGGGTTCGACCGACCTTCCACAGCCGCAGCTCGCGTTCATTCAGTGATCGTGACCTTCGCCTGAACATCATGACGATGAAGACAAAGCACTGAAGTCAGTGGTTGCAGCGAGCACGTTGGCCGCAGGACCTGGCGTTTACGGCCGTTTCCGCCCCCTGATTCATTGGACGGTATGTAGTGCTCACGACTCACGGAACACTGGGACCACGCACAGAAGGAGGGGACGTCAGTGAATCCTGCGGTTCGAGCGGCGTGGCATGCCTGGCGCACCAAGCACGAGTCATGGTCCGGCCAGTACGTCTGGCCGGGTGGGAGTGGGACGGTCTGGTTCTGTGATTGCGGCGAGCAGTTCTGGCCAGAGGAGGCCATAGAGGCCCTTGGGGACTGGCGCAGCCATACCGTCCGCCGGGACCGGCCCACGAAGTGACCGGACTCTCCCGCAGTCCGCAGGTCCACTCGACCGTTTTCGCCTCCTGGAACCGATTGGATTTGCGGCTGCTGGACGTGCTGGCGAGCAGCACGTCGTCCCGCCCTGCTACGCGGGTGCGTACACCTCGGGAGTCGTCACCGGTCAAACTACAGTGACAAACACTCAAGATCGTTTGCCAGAGGTCACCGAGGGGCTATGTCTTCAGTCCAGGTAGGTGCCGGCGAAGGTCCCGTCGAAGCCGAGCGCGGCGAGGGCTTGGTCGAGGTTGGGGTAGACGGTTCCGTCGGGGAAGAAGATCAGCGCGTCGAAGTCGGCGCGGGTGATCTCGGGCTCCAGCCACTGGTGGCCGCAACGGCAGATGACCCAGACGTTGCGGCCGTGGTTGATGAGCAGCCAGTCGCGTCGGGCACGGCAGACCGAGCACATCACCGGGATTCCGCGAAGGGTGAGTTCCTGGGGATGGGCGAGGTGGCGCGTCGCGCCGGGTCCGGTGGGCAGGCTCGGTGCGTCCGTGAGCTTGAGGAGCGGGTCGGTGCCAGCGGCGGGGTTGGTTCTTCTGTCCACGGTGTCGTCTCCCGGTCGAGGTCTCGGTTCTCATCCATAACAGCAGGTGAGTGGGCTGTCCAGGGGATATGCGGAGCCCGGGTTCCCGGTTGAGGAGGGGCCGTATGCTGCGGCCCTCAGCGGCGTGGGGGCCGGCGGGGTGGCTGAACGGTGGTGTGGGTGGTCGCGGTGGGTGTGGCGGGGCGGGCCGTGGCGCCCGTCCGCCGGGCTTGGGACGGTTCGGCCGCCCGGGCGGGGAGGTGTGCGAGGTGGCGCAGGCGCCAGACCAGGACGTCGTTGACGTTCTCCGCGGTATCGAGTTCGCGTATGTCGATGGCCTGCTGGAGCAGCGCCTTGGGGTCGTGGCCTGCCTTCTCGGCCTGGGCGAGCGTGGCGGCCAGAGCATCGGCGTGCGCCGCTGAGTGCTCTGCCTTCAGTCCCGCCTCGCTCAGTGCCGTACGGATGGTGGCCTGGTGGGTTCGGCGCTCTGCCTCCGGGAGGGCGCGGCCCTGTGCGTTGAGTGCGCGCAGCGGTGTGGTGGCGGCGTGGTGGTAGGCGGTGCGCAGGTGCTGGGCGGCTTGGTGTGCGGCGTGGGCCTGCTGGGCGTGGCTGTGGGCGGAGTGCCAGTGGGCGGCGGCGAGGGTGAGGAGGACCAGGGTGGACAGGAGCATGGCGGTGGTGCCGCCGTCCTCGCCCCGGCCAAGTGCGCCGCCGGCCTGGACGATGCCCCGGGCGGCCGAGCGCAGTGCCCGGGTCTCGGAGTGTTCGGCTCGGATGTGGCTGCGGGTGGCGCGCTCGAAGGCTCGGGCTGCGGCGGCCAGCTCGGCACGGGTGGCGGACGGGGATGCTTGGGCGAGCGCGTCCAGGAGTTCTCCGGCGCCGACGAGCTGGGCGGCGGCCTCTTGGTCATCCTCGCTGTCGAGGAGGGCCGCGGCGTGCTCGGTGATTCCGGTGGCGCTGCGTCGTGCTCGGGCCGGCGCGGACCAGTCCGGTCGGTCGCTGTCCGACGGAGTTGTTGTCCGCTCGCCGGGGCCGTCGGCGAGGCGGAGGCGGATCTTGGGGAGGGAGAGGTCGGGGGCCAGCTTGGAGCCGGGGTACCAGATCGGTTCGCCATGGCGGTTGCGGTCGCCAGGGAGCGCGACGTTGTAGCCCAGGAGGTCGCCGGACGGTGCGGTCCGTACCTTCACCCGCAGGCCCGCGTCGCGGAGCCGGGTGAAGAACTCCTTCTCGTCGTCCACTCCGGCGAGGGCGCGGCGGACGGTGTCGCGGAGCGTCTCGCGGGCGGTATCGGTATGTCCGGTGCGTTCGGCCTTGAAGCGTTCGGCGCTGGTGGGGGTCTTGGCTCCGGTTCCGTCGCCGGGCTTCAGCTGGCGCAGGCCCATCTCCCTTTCGATGCGCCGGCACTCGCCTTGGGCCTTCTTGAAGTCGTAGTTCATCCGAGGGCGGCGCAGGTCGCCTCGGACCATGGTGGCCAGGATGTGGATGTGGTCGTCGGCATGCCGTACGGCGACCCAGCGGCAGCCGTCCGGGTCGCCTTCCGGGGCTAGGTTGACGGCGCGGACCAAGCGGTTGGCGACCGTGTTCCATTCCGCGTCGGTCAGGGTTCGATCGCCGGGGTCGGTGCGGACCGAGCAATGCCAGACGTGCTCGGGCGGGGCCCCGGTGCCTGCCTGTTTAACGCGTAGATCCAGCGCCGCGGCGAGCCGGGCGAGGGTGACCTTCGGGTCGGGGTCCGGGCTGGTGTCGCGCCCGGGGTCGGGGGCGAAGCCGTCCCAGGAGCCGACGAGATGGGGGTCGACGTGCTCGTCGCGCTTGCCAGGGCCGTACAGGTAGACGAGCAGACCGTGGGTGCGTGAGCCGCGCCGGATCTTGGGGACCATCAGCTTCGCTCCCTCACCAGGTCGTTCGCAGCGTTGTCGACATGGACGAGAAGCCTGGCCAGGGCGCCCAGTGCGTGCTCGAGTTCTCCGGCGCGGGGGCGGCCGCCGCTGTTGAGGACGTAGGCGATCTGGTTGACGTTGTTGCCGATCCGGGCCAGGGCCGTACGCAGGGCGGCCAGCTCGTCGATCGCGGCGTCGAGCCGTTCGTTGCTGTGCAGGGGGGTCGACCCTCGGGCGGCGGCCAGGCCGGCTGCGGCAATGAAGCGGGCGACGGTGACGTTGCGCTGCTTGGCGGCGGCAGCGATCTCGGCGTGCTCTGTGTCGGAGAGGCGCGTGGTCGTCTTGCGGGTGCGCTGGCTCGGGTTTCGGCTGCGGCGGCGCGGCATGCGGTCGGGGAAGGCGGGCGTGTTCAGACTCGGCTGCTCACTGCGGGCGTCGCTGTTGGCTTCTCCCCCACTGACCGGCGCCCCCTGGTGCCGGTTGTCCTGCTGGTTCCCGTGCGCCCTCGCTCGGGAACCAGCAGGGCTTCCCCCGCCCTCTGGGGCGGGGGCAAGTGCGTACGACGGGCCGTAGGACCGTCGTACGCGACAACTTGCTCCGCCAGGAGCCGTCGTGGGGTCACGCTGCTGTCCGGACGGGGCAGGCGCCGGTTCGTCGGCGGTCACCTGCGCTTCTCCGGGCGCAGTCGCCGGATTTCGCGGACGGTGTTCTCGATCCAGTCCATGGCCAGGACCGGATGGTGCAGGGTCCAGGGCCGGCTGTCCGGGGACCGGCGGACGATCCAGGTGGCGTCGGGTCCACGGCGGACGTCGTGAACGTGGCCATGCTGGTGCAGGACGGCCAGCCAGGACTCGACCTCGGTAGATGTGGCCGGGGTGGTGCGCATCAGGTGCTCTCCGCCTCGCTTGGAACGGTTGGGGGTGCGGTCTCGGTGGGCGGGTGACCGGCCGGGGCGCCCGGCGCGGTCACCCACCAGAATTCGGATCGGTCAGTTCCGGGTGGAGGTGACCTGCTGTCCGTGCTGGGCGCGGAGCTGGGCCATCAGGCCGGTCAGGGTGTCGCTGGACAGCGGTATCCGCTGACCTCGGATGGCCTGGGCGACCACCTTCCGGGTCAGCTTGTCCTCCGCCCTGACCGCCGACCGGGCGATCCGCAGCAGGTCCTCGGTGTCCGGGTCACTGCGCCGGTCACCGCCTGCCCGAGGCTCGCGGTCACTGACCTGGGCCGCAGTGACCGACCGGCCGGTGACCGTGCTCCCCCTGTCCGAGCCGCTGCTGACCGGCGCGGCGGCGGCCGTGCGGCCACTGACCGGCAGCGTGGTGTCCGACTGACCGCGCAGGTCAGAGCCCCTTCTCCGCTCCTCCCGGTCACCGATGACCGGGAGACCGCTGTCCGCCCGGGTGCTCCCTTCGGTCGCTGACTGCGGGCTCGGTGTCTGCTTGTCCAGGGCCACTTCCGGCCGGTCGGTCAGGGCAGTGACCGGCTGATCGGCGCTGACCTGACCGTTCTCCGGACGCTGCTGACCGAGCCGGTCATCTCGGGTGACCGTGACCCGGTCACCCCCGTTGGGCTGACCGAGGTGACCGGAGTATCCGGGGTGGCCGAGGTGACCGGAGTCCTTGCGGTCACCGGCCTTGACCGGCGCCCGGGCAATGAGGATGTAGAGGTGGACGGCTCCGGCCAGTGCGAGCGGGGCGAGGGTCGAGAGCACCGCGACCACCGTGTCCCCGAGCCGCAGGCCCGTGCCGGCCGCGACCTGTCCGTTGAGGCGGACGGCATGCAGGGCGTTGGCCCAGATGCTGGCGGCGGTGGCCGTGCCGAAGAGCATCCAGACGTAGAGCCGGGCGCGGAGCGGGGCGTCGCGCAGGACCACCAGGGCGCGGACGCCGTAGGCAATGAACCCGTCGACCACCAGCGGGAAGAGGTAGGTCAGCACTCCCCGGACATGGATGGCGACGGCCATCTGCTGGAGCGCGTCGTACGACAGGGCGCACCCGGCTCCGCCCAGGGCAATGATCGCCGTGCGGTCCCAACCGGTGGGGCGCGCCACCGTAGGCGTGTTCGTGGTCGTCATGCCGCCGTCCCGAACGCGTCGCGGTCCAGGTGCCCGGCATGGTCGCCAGGCAGCTCCGGCTGGTTCATGGCGCTGTGGGCGATGGCACGACGGGTCTCGCGGTAGAGCTTCTGCGCGTGTTCCTCGGTGACCTTCAAGAGCCAGGCGAGGCGTTGTTCGCTCAGCCCGTGACGGTAGGCGGCGAGAACGACGGCGCGGCGTTCGGCCTTGGTGAGGTGGACGTCGCGTCCGGAGACGGTCTCGTTGACGCGGCTGTGGTCGAGGCGGTCGGCGATCCTGGAGTGCAGCCTCGCCCGCTCCTCCTCGGTGAGTCCGCCTCGGATGCCGTCGGTGTCGCCGCCTTCGAGGGCGGCGTCCAGGCAGATGCGGCGGACCGGGCACTGGCCGCACAGTGCCTTCGCGGCGGCGATCTTGTGGGTCTCGTCGGGTTCCGGGAAGAAGAGGTCGGGGTCGACCGGGTTGTACGTGGTGCTCTGGCAGACGGCGTCGTCCTGCCAGGAGTGGTCGCCGAGCGACCGGTGGCGGGCAGGGCGGTTCGTCGTGGTGGTCACGGTGGTGGCTCCGATCGCTCTCCGCGCGCAGGGGCGTCGGCGGAGAGGTGCGCTGAGTCGGGAAGGTGTTGGGGCGGCGCGTGGGGCGCTCTGCCCGGCGTGGCTGCCTGCGGTGGGTCAGGCGGCGGCGCGGTGCCGTCTGCGGTCGACGGGCTCGAACTCCACCCGGGTGGTCATCTGCGCGAGGCGCGAGGCGACGCGGTCCCCGAGGTAGCTCCGGAGGTCCCTGATCGCCAGGTTGGTGGTGATCAGCGTCGGGAGCATCAAGTTGTAGCGGCGATTGATCAGCCGGTACGTGACTTCCTCGACCCACTCCGTCACCCGGGCGGCGCCGAGATCGTCGAGGATCAGCAGCGGGCACCGGCTGACGATCGCCAGCTCCCGCTCGCTGTCGACGCCCTGCCGTGGGCGCAGCTCGGCGTAGAGGTCGGCCGCCGTGGTTGCGCGCCAGCGCACGCCGACCCCGTTCCTGACCAGTTCCCGGACCGCGCCGTACGCCTGGTGGGTCTTGCCCGCCCCGACGACCCCGGCCATCAGGAGGCTGGGCCCGGTGGTGACCTGTCGCCGGGCTCCCGGGCTGGGGGCGATGGCCGCGTCGGCGACCTGCCGGGTCCAGTCCAGGACCTGGGGGTGGTCGGCGACGGCGGTCCGGTAGCGCGGGGGCATGCCGGCCGACAGGGCGTCGAGCGGGTGGAGCTGCTCGGGTTCGTCGGACCGCTCTCCGGCGAGGGCGGAGGGGTCGATGTTCCGGGCGGCGAGGATCCTGGCCATCCGGTCCAGGGTGCCCGCGCCGAGGAGCTGCGGTTCGCGGCTGTTGGTGCCCATCACAGCTCCTCGGCGTAGGCGGCGGCAGCGTCGGACGGGTTGGTCCACGCCTGGTGAGCGGGCACGTTAGGCCGGATCCCCGGCCGTCCCAAACCGGCTGCGGGGGCGTTCATGGCCTCGTTGACCATGCTGGTCAGCACGCTCGGGTGCTTCGGGTTGGCCGCGAACTTCGCCAGCCCGGCCCGGACGTGCTCCTGGCTGATGCCCTCGTCGAGCAGCTTCTTGGTGATCCGCCCGAGGTGGCCGATCACGTCGCGGGGCGGACGCTCACCGCACGCCGCGACGTATTCGCCGACGAGCTGGTTCGCCGAGAAGCCGGCTGCGGGCGCGGTGCGCCCCGTAGGGACAAGAGATCCAGGATCCAAGATCCTAGATCCAGGCGCCGAGCCCTCCCCGACGCTTCGGGGAAGGTTCGGCGAGGACTCGGCGAACGTGCCCTGACCTGGCATTTCCGTCTGCCCTCGGCCGTCCGTGCCGTCCGGGCCTGCGAGGGCGCCCTGTGGGGCGGCAGGGGCCTTGTATGCGTTGTCGCGAGGCGTCGCGGCGTGCTGCCCGGCCGTGTCGACGGTGCGGGGAGGGTTCGGGGAAGCCTCGTCGAGCCCTCGCGGAGTCGTCGGCGACTTCTCGGATTCCTTGGTGCAGGTGCCCTTGCAGGGTGCGCACCGGTCGGCGGCCTGGTGCTGTGGGCAGGAGGGGAGGCGCGACTGGCTGGGCTTGTCGATCTTCTGGTGCTCGGACCAGGTCACGATGTGCAGGTAGCGGCGACCGTCGCAGCCGGTGTACCGGCAGATCAGTCCGGCGTTCGCGAGCTGGTGGAGGTCGTCCTCGACGTGCACCGAGGTGTGCTCGGCCCGCAGAGGCCAGAGCAGTCCGGCGATGATGGCGGCGTTGTCGCGGTGTCGGCCGTGGTCGTCGGCCTGGGTGAGGAGGCCGAAGAAAGTGCGCTCGGCCTCGACGCTCACCTCGGCGAGCGACTCGGAGATGAAGCTCTCCGGCTTGATGGTGCGTATCCGTGCCATGTCAGCGGCTCCGGCCGGCGTCGACCAGGTCGCTGCGCGTGAGAGTGGCGTCGGCCAGGCGCAGCGTATGCGGTCGCGTCCAGTCCGCCTCCGGCCAGACCCGCAGAATCCAGCGAGCCGCGACCCGGGCGGTCGTCCGGTTCAGTTCCATGGTCTTTCCGGCCTCGTCGTGGACGACGGCGTGCAGGTGGGGCCACCGCCCTTGCGGGTTGGTGAGGCTGACCCTGATCGTGGCTGCACCGGGGATCATGTCGGCGAGCTGGATGGCCAGGCGGCGCTGGCGGTCGGTGTGCGGGCATGCGGGGATACCGCTCGGCGTGGCGAGCATGCGATACTCCGGTGTTTGTAGGAGCGCGGTGCGGCGGTCTCGTGCAAGAAGCCCTGCCGCCCGCGTGATGTGAATGGCCCCCTCGGGGTGCCGATCCGGCGCTTGGGAGTTGGTACCTCCCGGGCGCCGGACTCATTTGTCGGGCCGTCTCACGGACCGCGTGGCGGCATCTCGATCTCCCTTCCCTGGCGCTCGTCGCCCCCTATTTCCGGACCTCGCCCGGCGGGGGACGACGAACATACGTAGACACCTGCGGCAAGTCCATCCCGCCCTGGACCGCCTACAGGCCCACAGAACGCCCGATGACCGGTCCTAGGTCTGTGCTCGCCAGGTCGGCCACGGCTAGACACCGAATCCCACGGCACGCAGCCCGAACGGCAGCGCAACAGGCACGGGAACCCCAAAAGATGGGACCATGGAGCCCGGAAACTGACCGCTCGGCGCGATACAGAAACGTACGTCAGTTTCACAGATGCATCAAGCCTGGATACAGTGGGACCAGCCGCCGGCCCGGTCCGATCGTCACCCGCAGGAGTTCATGTGCCCCCACGTCAGTTCGACGGCAGCCGCGTACGCGCTGTCCGCCGGGGCAAGGACCTCCACCAACGGCAGCTGGCCGCAATGGTGCAAGTGAGCGCGCCCACGGTCGCCCGATGGGAGGCCGGCCAGGACTTCCCCAAGGGTGAGAAATTGCCATCGATCGCGTCGGCACTCGGCCAGCCGATCGATGATCTCTTCCCGACCGACGGCCCGCCGGACCTCCAACTGCTGCGCTGCGATGCCGGCCTCAGCGTGGCGGATGCCGCCAGGATCCTCGGTACCAGCCGTGCACCGGTGAGCAACGCCGAATCCGGGCGGCGGAGACTCGCCGCTACCTACGTTCACCCGCTCGCCCAGGCGTACGGGGTGACTGAGGACGAGTTGCTGGCCGCCCAGGACTACTCATTTGGGCTTCGGCCCGCGACCGGCCTCGACAGTCAGTCAGCGCCCCGCGCCCTCGGCGAGAAGGTCAGCTTTCTCCTGCGATACGGATACGGTGCCCAGGCCGCGCCGTCCGACGGTGAGATCGCGACGCTCGTCAATGAGCATGCCCACGAAGCGGCCGTCACCGCAGACGACATCGCCTCCCTCCGGGCGGGCAAGACGATCGAAGTGTCCGACGCAGTCCGTGCCGGCCTGGCGGAGGCGCTTAAGGTCGACGTTGCCATCCTCGGGGACGATGCCACGCTCAACCCTGCGGCCCGCCAGCTTCTGGAGGCGATCCGTTTCATCGGCTCGATCGACCGAGGACAGATCCTTGGTCTTGCGGCCCGCGGCAACGACGAGGGCCTATCCGTCGAGATGATGGCCAGGATGAACAAGATCGTCGGCGAACTGAAGCACAAGCTGCCGGAGGCGCAGGACGAGCAGTGACACCGCCGATGCAACCTGCAACGGTACGGAGCGGTTGTCCCGCGCGTACGGGGTTGAACGCAAAAGCCCCCCGACTCAATTGGTCGGGGGGCTTGGGGTCTCTGCGCGGGGTTAGAACGCGGTGAGGTCCACGCCGAGCAGTTCGGAGAGGGTTGCCACCGTCTGTTTCGGGTCCACGTTGTGCACGCCCGCGATGCCAAGCTCTGCTGCCGCCTGAACGTAAGCCTCGGTGTCGTCGACGAAGACCGTCTCCTCCGCCGGCAGCTCCATGCGCTTGAGCGTGAGCTCGAAGAGTTCACGCTGCGGCTTGCGCATCAGGTGCTGCTCGGAAATCACTACGACGTCGTAGCGCCGCTCCAGCTCGTAGCCGTCGTAGAGGTTCCACGGAGACAAGCCCACCGAGTTGGACAAGATCGCCACCTTGATGCCAGCCTCACGCGCTGCAGCAGCTGCGTCGATCAGCAGCGGCTCAGGCCGGAGATCACCGAAGATTCGCCCCATCAAGTTGTCGGCCGAAACGTTCAGCATCCGCCCGGCGAACTCATTCCACTCCGTTTGGGAAACTGCACCCCGCTCTAGATCGCTAGTGATCCGCACGCCCTCGTCGTCCGCATACAAAGCCTTGAGACAGGCGCCCTTCGGGAGCCCCTCGCGCTGCTCGAACGCCAATACCGCCGGAAGCAGAGGGGTGGTGAGGACGCCACCGAAATCGAGGATGAGGCCGGTTCGGTGGAGGGACATGCGGGAAACTCCGTTTACTGAGATTTCGGGTCGCATACTAGGGACCCATCTGTTTAGGGCGATACAGCTATGTGCACCATGCCGAGGTGGACTTGCGGGGCGGGGCAAGAGTTGCCGCTCGCCAATCCACGGTACCAGCCAGCTCCTACAGCAAAGTGGTGCTGAATCTCACGCCACGCTCGCCATCCAAGATCTTCCGCATGCTCGCTCACCGACCGGCGAGCAGCACCAAGGGGCTACAGCTGGTCTGCTGAACGCATACCGCGTGGCTACGAATCCACTTCCGACTCCAGTTTTGCCGAATGCCGCAAGATAATCCTTGCTTCCTTTACGGTGACGCCGGAGTAAATCGTGCTGACCCGCGCTTGCCAAGCGGCTTCGCTATCGGTGTCTACGAACGGCTTTTCCCGGAGAATGGCCACTGCCTGCGAATTGGCGGCTTCGACACCAACTGCCTGTAGTCCGGCCTTGATCCAGTACGCTTCTGCGGCCGGCTCGGGGTCTGCATGCGAGCCGGCAAAATCTTCTGCGGCGAACATTAGATCGCGCGGAGCGTAGTAACGCAGCTTCTCGCACGCATCAGCCATGTCCTGAACCCATCGGTCCAAGCGAACATCGACTGGCACCCGCAACTGAAGAAGCTCCACGAAAAGCCGCTCAGGTGGATACAAGCTCGTCCCGGGGAAGGTATTCACCAGGTCAAACCAGAGCGGATAGATCTTGCACAGTGTGCGCCACGTTTTCCAACGGGCCGCAGCAGCCCGAGTGGTTGGAATGCTTGCGCCGACAGCCACGATTAGGAAAAGGAGATCCATCCACATTGAGGTAGCGTCCACGAGGACCTGCGTCGTGGAGGGACTCACAGGGAAGATCACTCCCACCCACACGATCGCTATGCGAGCGGCCGTATGAATCAAGCCCATCCACATCGCCGTACCCATTAGGCCCAGCCCAATGCGCATGCTAGTATTTTCGGCCTGTCGCGCGGCCCTGGTCCACTGATATCCGCAGACTGCTGTCGTGACCAGCGGAAAGAAATAGAAGGTAGTCATGTAGACTGCAACCCCCCATTGCCCCGCATGGTCGATGAGGAAATTCTGACTAGGTCTGCCCCGATGCACCACGGTAAAGAACAGAACCGTAAGCAGCACGACACCGATCGCCCCCGCTTTATATGACGCGCTGGCGATCCACCGGGAGACCGCTACATGTCGTGGTACAACGGTCTCCGTACTCCTGCCGTAGCTGGTAGAAACGTACGTCAAGGCGGCCATGATGGCCGCAGTGCTGGCAAAATGTCTCAGCAAGGCGCTTAGATCGACGACGGGAATTCGATCGACCGCATCCATGGCGACTGGCGTGTAAAGGCAGAGAGCAATAGCAAACCCTGCATATCCGCCCCAAAGGGCCCTACGATGAGAGTCGCCGTAGCGAACCGCAGGAAGTCGCCAGACAGATATTGCGGTCATCACTGCCGCAGTCAGATACGTGATGTAGTCGAACACGAGATCAGCGAATGTCCATGTCGGCTGCACGCCATTAAGATCGCGAGGATCGATTGACTGCAGACTCGTTTTTCGCGAAGAGCTTACTTCTACGGCTTACGCCGAGGCGCGGCAACTGGATGCGCAAGGGAATACTCCAGGAGGCTGATTACATCATCCCCCGCGACCACTTGACGACGCGCCTTCCGCTTAATCAGAGAAGCCGACAGTTCGGCTTCCTTCTCCTCTAGGGTGTAAAAATCCACGCGGGCCTGAACCAGCGCTGACGGGAAACGGCGGAGCACATCTTGGCGAATGCGACTGGGCACCAATCTTTCGATCTGGGAAACTGTCAAGGTGGTCCCGTGGTCCAACCACTCGTGTGCCAATTCGTGGAGGATGGTGTGCTCAGTTTGATTTCTACTTGATCGGCGACGATAGAGAATAATCGTCACCTCAGGCGCTCTAACCCGCAGGCCGCATGCCGTTCCCAGACCTCCATCGGGATCCTCCAGTGGCAGCAGTCGAATCTGTCGGCCCAAAGCGCACTCCATATTGCGCACCAGCGCTTCGACGCTGAACGGCGCAGGTATGGGCAGACCGACGAGCTTCCTCTCACACTGCTTAACGAGAGCGCGCCGCGAGGGGTCGCTGCGCCAACGCATAGTCGCTCCATCAATATCCGCTGCCAGCCCCCATCCCGACTCACGCATGCAAGGCGCCAACAGCTCGCATCCACGAGCACGGTGACAGGGCGTTCCTGACTAATCCTACAAGGGAACGACCGAGATCAAATACCGGAGCGCCTGTTGCGAAGGTCACCCCGGCGGCGTTGCTTACAATGCTGCCCAAGATCAATCGCATGGCCAGCTGAATGCACGGGCTCCGTCGTCGTCAACAACTAGGTCAAAGGGAAAGCACACCACGGGGCACTGCAGAGCGCATAGTTCCCTTGGTCGGATAGAGACGAGGGGGCATCCACGAGTTGCGATCCGGCCAGATCTCGGCACCTCCTCATCATTTCCCAACCACGCGACCACGAGCACCGGCAGCAGGGGGGCGGTCGAAGTTTCCAGTAGACGCGGACATAGCAGGAATGGACGGACACACTCGGCAGTCGGATAGCCATGCTGGTGGAGGCCGAGAAGACCGAGCCGCAACGGGTCGTCACTACGGTTCGATGGGCCGGCGAACGATCTTTATTGAAGAGGGCGTTCGGATGGACGTACGGCGCGGTGTCCGGGGCGTTGGCGGAGGCTGGACACACGCCGCGTGGACTTCACCATGCCCGGTGAGCTGGACCCCGCCGCCGAAGCCCAGTTGGACAGACAACCAGGGTCATTGCACGAAGAGGATCAGTCCGGTTCGCCGGTCTCGGGTGTGACGTGACGTCATGGACCGTTGTGGGGCGGGATGTCCCCGGAAAGCAGTGCAGGCACGGTGGTCGGTGATCATGTGGTTGTCGAAGACCCATGAGAACCGAGCGAGACCGTGCCTGCCCGAACATCATCGCCCATGCCCGCCGGGCTGGGTAATCTGGCCCTACCGAACCCTCACGTCACCCTGCAGGATGCCGCTGACCTGCGGCGCTTCCTGATATGGATACCGGATCCGCGCGGCCTGCGAGGACGGAGGTATCCGATGCTCCCGCTGCTGTGCGCGGCGGCCGGCGCGGTTCTGGCCGGCGCGCGTTCCCTGATCGCGATCGGCGAGTGGATCGATGACGCCCCGCAGTCCGTCCTGGGCCTGCTCGGCTTTCCGGCGGATCCGCTCACCGGGGTGCGGCCCACGCCGCATGCGGCCACCGTCCGGCGTCTGCTCCAGCGCCTCGACGGTGACGCGCTGGACGCCGCGATCGGCGCATTCCTCCAGGCCCGAGGGCAAGCATCGCCACCGGACGAGCCGCCGAAACTGCGGGCGGTCGCGGTCGACGGCAAGACCGTCCGCGGATCCCGCACCGCCACAGCCACGGCGATCCAGTTGCTGGCCGCGATGGACCACCACGGCGTGGTCCTGGCCCAGCGGCAGATCGCTTCCAAGAGCAACGAGATACCGGCCTTCGCTCCGCTGTTGGACTCCATCGAGCTGATCGGCACCGTGATCACCGGCGACGCGCTGCACACGCAGCATGCCCACGGCCGCTACCTCCGGACACGCGGCGCCCACTACCTGGCCATCGTGAAGAAGAACCACCCCGGCCTGTATGCGCAGGTCAGGAAGCTTCCCTGGGCGGATATCCCGCTGGACCACCGCACCCGCGACCGTGCCCACCACCGTGACGAGATCCGTCGCCTCAAGGTCGCCGCCTTCCGGCATCTCGACTATCCCGGCGCCTGCCAGGCCGTCCAGATCGTCCGGTGGCGACGGGAGTTGAGCACGGGGAAGCTGACGATCGAGCGGGTCTACGTGATCACGAGTCTGGACGTCTTCGACGCCACCCCGGCCGAACTCGCCTCCTGGATCAGAGGTCACTGGGGCATCGAGAACCTCCTGCACCACGTCCGTGACCGGACCTTCCGCGAGGACGACTCCAAGGTCCGCACCGGACACCTGCCCCGCACCATGGCCGGCCTACGCAACCTCGCCATCAGCATCTTCCGGCAGAACGGCGATACCAACATCGCCGCCGCCCTCCGTCACACCGGCCGCGACTACCGGCGGCCCCTGGCAGCTCTCGGCCTTACGTGATCAACCCGGACAGATCGCGATCACGCAATGGCCTTGGACAGACAACCGCCCTTGACCCCGGCGGGAGAACAAGTGCACCCCAGTAGTAGCGCAATGGGACAGGTCCCGGCGAGGAAGGTTCTCACCGGGGGTGGTCGACGGGTCGGAGCCAACTACACCACCACGGCCATCCGCAGGACTGGACTTGTGTCCGCCACATGGCCGTGCACTCCCCGCCCAGGTCGAGCAGGGGTTCTTGGGTGCGCCTTCCTCGAGTCGGTCGTGGACGGGGCGAAGGCACGGGGAGTCGGGTCGTTCTGCTGATGTGAGGGCTGATGCGGGCCCGGTGGTCATGAAGGAGCTCCTCGGGGGGCGGGCGGCATGGCCCCGTGGGCAGGAATGGTCTGCAGCGTGCGGATCGGGGAGGCCAGCAGCAGGATTGCGGCGCCAGCTTGGAGGAGCGCGCCGGCAGCGAAGGTGGCTCGGACGTCGAGGAGGAGGACTAGGCCACCGGCGGTGGCGGCTGCGAGCGGGCGCGCTCCGGCGGTGAGCGTGGTGCTGGCGGACTGCGCCCGGGCCTGGAAGGCCGGTTCGCACACAGCCTGACGCAGGGACCGTTGGCTGGTCCCCGACGCCGTCGCCCCAAACAGCTGCCCTGCCAGCGTGCCGGCCAACACGATCTGCCACCCCAGTCCGGGCTCGGCGCACAGCAGCGGCACCTGCATGAGGGGGCAGACCGCGAACCCGCCGATGATCGTGGGACCGATCCCGATCCTGCCGGCGATCCTCGGCGCGAACAGCGCACCGACCAAGCCTCCGACACCGCCGACGCCCATGATCACACCGAACGCGGACGGGGACGCTCCAAGCCGCTCCAGCAGGTAGTACGCCCAGTATGTGTTCATGACTGCCAAGCCGAAGGAAAGGATCGACAGGGCGGCGATCAGCGTGCGGATCGTAGGCTGGCGGGCCACGTAACGTACGCCGTCTGCGATATCCCGCGCCAGACTCATACGCGTGCGTGGCACAGTGGCGGCTTCGGGGACGCGCATCCGCCAGACGAGTACGGCGGAGGCGAGGAAGGACAGGGCGTCGGCAAGGACAGAGCAGGCGGGACCGACGGCACCCACTAGGGCGGCGCCGGCGTTGGTGCCGGTGCTGTCGGCCGCCGAGGACGCCGCTCCGAGCCGTGAGTTCGCGTCGTGGAGCTGATCCGGATCGACTAGAGCCGGTAGGAGGCTGACGGCCGCTGCGTCGTGCACCACCTTGGCCGCCCCGAGAACGACCGCGACTCCGCACAGTTGCCCGACAGCGAGCAGCCCGGCGAGGGCCGCGGCCGGGATAGTCACCAGTGCGACCGCCGCCGCCAGATCCGAAGCAATGAGCTGAGGACGCTTGGGGTGGCGGTCGGACAGAGCCCCGGCCCACAGCGCGACCGCGTTCGGGAGCTGTCCGAGGAACGCGAGCACGGCAATATCGGTGGTGGACGCGTGCAACTCCAGCACAGCCAGCGCTGGCAGAGCAACGCTGCTCACCGCCGACCCGGACAGGGTCACGGCCTCGGCCCCGAGTAGGAGCCGGAAGGCCGGCTGCGACCACACGGTGCTCCTCTTGGTGCCGGCGGCGACTGTCATGACACCCCACCCTCAGCCGCCAGCGCGGGGGCCACAGTAGTCGTGGGGATGCGGCGGGCCATGTGCGCGTGATCCGTCATCTGCCTGCGTTTGTGTCCGTTGTAGTCGAGCTCTGGGGAGCAGCCGTACGGTGTCGTCGGCCTGAGGGCGCGAGGGTTTTCCGGGGTGATCAGGCAGAGCCGCCCAGCCCGGCTGCTCATGGGGCGGCGCTCTTTCTGTCAAGGAACGCCTCGCTTTGGGGCGCCCGCTGGGCCGGCCGTAAGGAGATCACGCTTTGACGGATTACTGTGCTGCTGATCCGAAGCGCATGGACTAACCCGGCAGCCAGGTGGAGAGGTAGCCGCCCGTCATCCAGCCCGCAGGCGTGGATGAGGTCGTGGGTGGCGTTCGCCTTTTTTATGGAGAGGAGGTTGGTGAACCGGGGGCTGGCCAAGCACTCGCGGGCCGTGTAACCGTCGGTCGCGGCCATGGACCGGCGGTGTAGTTCCTCGGCAACTAAGCGTGCCGCAGGACCGTCCGGCTGGTTGAGGAGATCCAGGATGGTCAGCCCGAGGCGCGTATCGAAGACGGTCGTACCGGTCTGGGGCTCGTGTTGTATGTAGCTGTTTACCAACGCGGGGAGCAGGTCGTCGACGGGCCGGTGGGAGGCTCGGTGGGCCATTACGGTCAGGCATGACGTGACGGCATTCTCCCAGGGTTCGCCAGGTGTCGTCTGAGTGACGAGGCTGACGGCTTGGTCGGGGTCGTCGTGGAGGGCGGCGAGTACGGCAACTTGTCGGCCGTCCAGCATCCGCAATCCGAGGCCGTGATGCTGCTCGATGTGGGCCAATGCCTCAGTCCAGCGTCCGGCGGTAGTCAGTGTGCGGGTGCCGTCGGCGAGAATCACCCGCCACAGCCAGGCGCGTACTTCGTTGCGGTCGGTGTCGCTCGTGGTCAGCATTGCAGGGATGCGGACACCCTCGAACTCGGCGGGGGTGGCGTTGCTGACGGCGTCGAAGAGGTTGTGGAGACGGTGGCGGCCGGCGTCGGTGTTGCCGGCGCGGATCTGGAGGCGGGCAAGGTTAACGACCGGTTCAAGGGCTCGAATCGCCGTCGTGCCGGGGAGAGGAGCGGCATGGAGGTACGCGGCGGCGTGCTGATGACACCACTGGCGGGCGAGGTTGGGCAGACCGAGGTCGGAGGCGAGGAGCGCGGCCTGGTTGGAGACCGCGGATGCCAGGATCTGGTCCGCCTTGGTCTGGGCCGTGGCGGAGAGCTCGATCAGGGCGCGGACGCGTTGCGGGAGCGGCAGGCAGGCGGGTCGGAAGCGGGAGATGAGAGGGAAGCGCTGGGATATGCGATCGTTTGGGTCCATGGGGACTCCCAGGGAGGGATCGGCGAGGGCATGCGGGGCCCGCCGTGGCAGCGGGCCTCGCACCGGGGGCTACTGCCAGTTGACGAGGACGCGATTGAGCGGGGTGTCGAGGATGAACCTGCCGGGTTGCTGCTCGGTGGGAGGCCCGTCGAGCGGCAGGAGCTCGAAGGTGGCTTCCCGGCCGCGGTACTCGCGGTCCCAAATGCGGATGGCGTTGGCGACCTGGGATGCGAGTTCCTCGCTGCCGGGGCCATGGCCGACGACGCCGAACTCCCAGAGCTTGCCGCCCTCGAGGGTCTTTTCAGCCAGCAGACGCCGGGTGAGGTAGGTGAGTGCGCCCTTGTCCACGGCGGCCGAGGAGGAGGGGTAAGGATCGTCGGTGAGCACGGTGCCCTTGGCGTCCTGCGGGAACAGCATCCGGATCAGGCCGGAGGGCAGGGAGCAGGAGACGAACAGCTCCATCCACTCGGGGCTCTCCATGGCGCGAACCTTCATTCCGGTCCATTCCTCGATCCGGGGCTGTTCAAGGACGCCAGCGAGGGCGTGGGCGTCGAATCCCTGCCCGGAGGGGGCCTGGAGGCGCACGGTGCTCGTGGTTGAGAGCGGGACGACGCGGCGGTCGTCATCAGCGATGCCGCGTCGCAGCGGCATGAAGGTGTTCATCTGCGAGCCGGACGATACCCAGCGCCCGTCGCGCTCCTCGTAGATGATGGAGCGCGAGACGCTGCCCGTGAGCCGTTGCGGGGTAACGAGCCGGCCGCCGGGGGCGATCTGTTCGAGCCAGGCGTGCGGGATGCCGTGCGCGCCGACGGTGGCGATGATCCGGTCGTATGGAGCACCCTCGGCGTGGCCGAGGGCACCGTCGCGAGTCAGCGCCTCGACGTTCGTGAAGCCGGTGTCGGCGAGGTGCGCGCGGGCGCCGTCGACCAGGTCCTCGTCGACGTCGATGGTCGTGACATGTCCGTCGGGGCCGACGAGGTGGCCGATCAGGGCGGCGTTGTAGCCGGTGCCGGCGCCGAGTTCGAGAATCCGCTCACCGGGCCGGGCGTGGAGCTGGTCGAGCATGAGGGCGACGACGGCGGGCTGGGAGGCGCAGGAGATTGACGTGCCGTCGGTGTCGTACTTGACGTTGACCGGCGCGTTGGCGTAGGCGTCGGTGAGCGGCGCGTCGGGGACGAACCGGTGCCTGGGGACGGTGCGCAGGGCGTCCTCGACGGCGGGGGTGCGGGCGTGGCCCTCGGCCTGGATCTGGTCGACCAGGGCGTTGCGCAGGCGTTCGGCGTCGGCTTCGGGCGTGGTGAGCGTGTGGGTGTTCACCACGCTGACGCTATCGGCGGCGGAGTCGTTTGCCGCTGCGGACGCGGTGTTGTCACTCGATCCCATGACTACCTCTCGTGCGATGTGGGACAGGGCGTGCTGATCTGCGGAGGGCAGGCCGGCACGGTTGGCGTGAAAGATCATGTGATGGGCGACGACGGCGCGCAGGCCACGGGTCAACTCGCCCTGCGCGGCGAGGTAGGCCAGGGTGGTGCCCGCGCGTTCGAACGCGGCGACCCACTCCGCGTGGCCGTCCAGCGGACCGCCTGCACGGCACAGGCTGCGCGCCTCGGTGGACATCAGCTTCCGCATCGCCGGCAGCAGGGCGGCGTACCGTTCAGGGGCGGGGCGGCTGATGGCGGGGCGTAGTTCGGTGACTTTGCTCCACACGTCGCCCTGTTCGAACCAGTCGAGGTTCGCGGCGCGCATCATGCTGCTCATCAGCAGGACGGCCGTCTCCGGCCTACCCAATCGGCCGGGGCCGGACGCGTAGGTGAGGAGGTGTCGGCTGTCCTCGTGGAAGAGGTCGTGCGCGGCCGCCATGCCGGACCGGCCGCCGAAGGTGTCGGTCTCCGGCTCGTAGATACCGGCCGTCCAGGAAGATGCGATGCCGTCCGCGACCAGAGCGTCCAGCACCGCCTCGACAGCGGGAGCGGGGTGTCCGGCCAGGTACCGCAGTGGCCAGGGCTGCTTGTTCATGAACCACCAGCTGCTGAGCTGCCGGTGGGCTTCCGCTTCGCGCAGCGCGGGTGCGAGGCGCTCGGTGATGGCGGCGCGCGCGGTCTCCCGGTCAGGGAAGGTGATCTGGTGCTGCTGCCAGTGATCGGTGGGCATCGGGGTCCTCTCGGGGTCAGGCGATGAGCAGGCAGGCGTCCCAGGCGGTGCGGGGCGCCTCGTCGCTGAAGGCGGCGAGGACTCCCAGCGCGATGCCGGCCGCGCCGTCCAGAAGGCCGGGGCCCGCCGGGCCTTCCACGAGTGCGGTGCTCGCCTCTTCGGGGGCCATGCCCTGGGGCAGCAGGTCGGACAGGAGGGCAGGTAGGAGGGCTCGGAGCCGTTGTGCGTTCTCGGGGGAAGCGTCGGCGGCAGTGCGGCCGACGAGGTGGGCGAGCCCGGCGAAGCCGTGGCAGATGCCTGTGTCCGCGGTGGCGCGCAGCTGGACCGGATCGGTAAGGGCGCCCAGGAGGTCAATCTCGACGGCTGCTTGATGGGCGGGCTCGTCGAGTGCGAGCGCGGCGAGCTGCTGGGCACGCGCCAGACCTGCGGTGCCGTAGCACCAAGAGGGGCGCCGGGGCGGGGCGGGCGCGAGCTGACCGGTGCGCAGTTCGTCGCGGGTGACCCAGTACGGCCACGTCCGGCCCTGCGGGGTGGCCGTCTCCCAGTGGTCGTACCAGGTCAGGACGGTACGCATGGCTGCGTGGTGGCCGTCCGTGGTGGTGCCGCGTCGGGCGGCGAGGGCGAGCAGGGCCAGAACGGCGCCGATGCCGTGGGCCATGCCGCTGTTGCCGTGTCCGCCGGGGAAGCGGTCGTCGGGCCGTCCGGAAGGTCCGGTGAGTGTCCACCATCCCGGGAGGGTGTCCCCGTCGTGGGTGATCGGCTCGGTCAGGCGTACGCAGTAGTCGAGGACCGACCGCAGCGCCGGGCTCGTGGGGTCGTGGTGCAGGAGGTAGCTGCCGAAGCCGGTCAGCCCGCGGATCGCGTCGAACTCGGCGAGCGCCGGAAGCTGTCGGGCGTCGACCCTGCGGTGCGCGGTGTCCAGGCGGTGGCGTACGTCGTCGAGTACCTGACGGTGCAAGCGGTTGAGGTCGTGCTCGTAGGCGCCGGGCATGCCTTCGGCGGCACAGGCCAGGACGCGTGCGAGTGCGGGGGCGCCGTAGAAGGGGTGGCTGTCTGCGCCGCTGGTGAGCGGCCG
Source organism: Streptomyces sp. NBC_00209 (assembly GCF_045206345.1). Taxonomy (NCBI): domain Bacteria; kingdom Bacillati; phylum Actinomycetota; class Actinomycetes; order Kitasatosporales; family Streptomycetaceae; genus Streptomyces; species Streptomyces sp. NBC_00209. Next base: position 127,129 of record NZ_CP108121.1, read on the forward strand.
ACGGGCTGCGGCCGTGAGCCAGTCGTGGGCACGCTGCCAGGGGCCGAGTCCGGCGGCGGCTCGCTCGATGTGCAGCAGGGCGATGCCCATGGGGCCGAGAGCCAGATGCTGCCTGGTGCCGTCGGCGGTCGCCGTGACGGCGGTGGTGCCGGGGTGGGCGAGCCGGTCCGCGATGCCGGCGGACACGGCGAGGGCGGATTGGTCGTTCACTGTGGCCTCCTGGAGCGGGCGGTGAAGGCCAGGGCGGCAGCACGAGCAAGATGCAGGCAGATCTCCTCCTCGGGGAAGTTCACCGCGACGTGCCGCACGAAGTGCGTGTGGAGCAGGGAGGTCAGGACGTCGTCCTCGGCGACGCCCTCGGTGTGCGCGCTCGGAAGATGGGTCCGGTAGGCGGTGAGGGCGGATGCGCGGTCGGCCCATGCGGTCACAATCGCTTCACCTCCGGGGGCCGCGCGAAGCGCTGCCCAGTTGTCGCGCGGGTCGGCGAGATGGACGGCTTCGGTGAACTGCGGCCGAGGGACCGGCTCCGGCGACCGGTGCGAGATGTGGCCGATCAGCCAGCGCGCGCCGGCCTGCGGGCTACCGAGGAACGCGGAGGCGATCGCTAACGTGTGCGCGGCCACCAGCGCGCGCTGCTGCGGCCGCCGTGGCTGGGAGAGCTGGGCGAGAACGGCCCGCGAGTCTGCCCGGAACACTTCCTCGGCGGCATCCCACGCGGGGCCGTCGCCCCAGCGGCCCATCTCCCGATACGAGGTGGGATACCGCACGTCCGCCAGCAGCCCGGCAACGCGCAGTTCGTCGGCCCAAGCGCTCACCACGCGGGCAGTGGCGGCGAAGTCCTCCGGGTCCTTCAACGCGATGCGCAGGCGGAGGTGCTGGTCGGGGTCCCGGAATCGGACGAACCACCACGGCGGGCAGCCGAGTCGGCGGAGGAGGTCGGGGACGTGGCGGGCGAGCACGGCGTCCTGGCGGCGAAGGTCCCCGTACAGGGCGGCCAGCAGTACCGAGGACGTGCCCGGCGTCTGCGTCTGGGCCTGCGAGAGCGTACGGGCCCGGGTCGGTCGCGGTAGCGGCGGCCACGCAGGGGGTCGTGCCGCCTTGAGCGGGACGATGATGTCGTGGGCCCGCCCCCGGCTCCAGCCGTACGCCTCCGGGCGGGGCGCCTCGGTGAGCACTGCGGAAGTGGCACGGTCCAGATGGTGGCGCAGCAGGCTCCGGTGAGCAGCCTGATCGAGGTCGAGGGGGAGCAGCCGGTCGTCCTGGACGAGCTTTACCTGCCGGGGCAGACGCCGGCGCTCTCGCCACTCGGAAAGGGCGAGGCGCCACTCCGCGCCGGGGCGGTCAGGGCCGGGCAGGTCGGCCGGCTCCAGCCGCCACCGGGCTGGGGCGAGCACGGTGCGGCCGTAGCGCAGGCGCGGGAGGAACGGCATCGTAGCTGCGACGCCCCAGTCGAAGACCGTCACTTGTGCGCACTGGGCTCGGGAGAGTTCCGTCAGTAGCCTGGCCAGCGGTGGGGTGTGCTCGGTGAGGTTCAGCGCGTGCATCCCCACCGCCTCGATGCGGTGGCCGAGGCCCGGGGCGGCCAAGTACATCCGGCGGCCGTCGCAGGCAACTGCGAGATCGGCCGGGGTTAGCACGGCATCGGACGCCGGACGGTGCTCTTGCAAGCTGATCAGGAGCGGCAGAAGGCGAGGTGTTCGGGTGACGTGCGCGGAGTCGGGGAGCAGTGGTGGGAAGCAAAGCTGGGCGGGGGTGGTACCTGGGTCGGCGGTGGGCAGGTCAACCAGTTCCGCGCACAGTGACTCTCGCGCGGTGAGTTCGAGGACACTGACGAAGCGGCCGGTGCTCACCCCCACGCCCCGGGACACGCTCGCCACCTCCACGGTGAACCGGCCGCGCCGCGTCTCCTCGGTGCTCGCCGCGTGCAGCCGCACACCGACCTCCAGGTGCGGCGGCGTTCTGGGTTCCTCGGGGCCCACGTCCAGGGCGGCCACCATCTCGTCGGTGAGGACGATCTCGTCGTGCCCGTCGAGTGCGGCGGCCTGGGCGAGCCGCACCAGGACGTCGTCGCGGGGAGAGATCCGCCGGCGGCGGGCGCCCGCCGGTTCGCCCGGGTAGCCGTCGGGGTAGCCAATCCCGCTGTCGGCGACGACGTCGAGCAGGGGCACCATCGTGCCGATGCCGTACCGCTCGTAGAACCGCTGCTGGTACTCCCCCCACGCCCGAGTCCCGTACGGGCGGGCGCTGAGCCGTGTGAGGAGGGCCCCAGCCCGCTCGACCTCGCGCGCTACCTCGCCCGGAAGCCGGAGGTGCGCATCGAGGCGGAGGTCAAGCGCCAAGGGGTGACGGCGCAGGCCCGGCACCAGCCGCCGCATCCGGGCGGCCACCGCTCCCCGGACATCCGCGGAGCCGCACTGCGGCAGTGCCGCGTGGATAGCGCGCATCTCCCGGACCGTCCGGGCGAGCGGTACGAGGGCTTCCGCATGGACCGCGTCGAGCTGCTCTAGTACGTAACCGAGCGCATCGGTCTCGGTGGCCGGCGCCTGAAGACTGGTGACGAGTACGCCCCGCCGGATTAGCCCCGCCAGTAGCCCCTGCACCCGCTCGGAACGTACGGCCGGGAACTCCGCCGCAAGCTTCGCGGCGAGGTCCTCGAACAGGATCGGCGTCCGCGCCGCATTGAGGACGTTGTGCACCGGGGCCGACAGCTCGACCGAAGCCTCCACGGCCCTGTGCCGGCTGGGCAGCCGGTCCTCCTGGTAGGGGACGATCAGGTAGCCGTCGCGCACGAAGGCCATGCTGTTGGCGACGACGGACAGGAACGGCAGCAACTCCCCACTCTTCTCCAACAGCTCGACCAGCCGGGACATCCACTCGGCGCCGGCCCGCGCGACAACCTTGTGATCGACGCCCCAGGAACTGTCCGTTCGGTCACCGAAAGTCGCGGTGGTAACACCTGCGAACAGCCCGAATGGCATGGCCCGGTGACCGGCCCGAAGGAGATAGCGGGCCAGAGACAGCCCGATCCGCCGTACGTCACGAGCTGAAGGAGACCCGGCCGCGCACAGCGCGTCCACCCGGGACCCCAGATCCGGGCTGGCGTGCCGTACAGCCTCAGCCACAGCGGGGGTGCTCCAGGTCGTACGTACCCAGGTGAGGCGGTCAGCGGTGACCGCTTCTCGCGCCGCGACGGAGAAGGAGCGGTCGTCGAAGTCGGGGAAGGGACACCCGGCCATGGCCGGCTGTGCGACGGCGCGCACGAGGGCAGTAGTGCCAGCCCGGTACGCCGGTGATGCGGTCACGGTTGCCTCCTTGAGTCGGGCGTGACGAGGGCGGCTGGTGCCGCCACACCATCGGCGTGGCGGCACCAGCGCGGTTTGGCCGGGGCCTGGATCAGGCGACGTTGGTGGTGCAGGCGCCACAGGTGGTGCCGCAGTTGTCGTCGGTCAGGTTGGTCAGCCCGGCGGCGTCGGAGACCTCCAGGAGAACGACGTTCAGGTCGAACCCGTCCGTCTGGGACGCGGTCGAGTCCTGGATCTGGGTGGTGCTCTGGGCGACGTTACGAGTCATGAAAATTCCCCTTGAAGTGCTTGGTGTTGCGGACTGGGTGACGCTGCCAGAGGACTATTCGACGCAGAGCAGCCGGAGGTTACCCACGTCAGAACAGGTTCTGGCCGACCCGCGCGAAGCCGCGACGGGAAGCTTTGTCGGCATCAATGGGCGATGTCCGGTATGCATGAAGCGGCACCTGTTGGAAGGTGCACGACTGGGCGCGAGCTGGAAACCGCGGCCTCATCGGGTCTATTGGAGAGGACCGGCAAGCTCCGGCAGGGTGGTCTCGTCGGTCGTGTACGCCGAGAGTCGGCGCAAAAGCTGATTTGCGACCACGCGTGTGATCGTGGGCTCGTCGAACAAGACGACCTGATCGCGGAGGGGGGTCTCGCCGTTCGGTGAGTACACGGTGCCGCGGATGCCCACGATATCCGCCTCGGTCACGCGTAGGGCGATGATTCCTTCGCGCAGGAGGTCACACCCCTGGATCGCCCTGCGCGCGTCTCTGCGGCAAAACGGTGGGGTCGCGGTGAGGATGCTTCCCGCAAGCCGTCCATCGTGCAGGCCGGGTTCGACGTTCAGCATCCACAGGATTCCGCGCTCGTCCACGTCGGGCTGGCCACCACAGCCGCCACACTTCACCGGGTTGTCCATGGCCATGAACTGCCGTGCGGGAACGTGATGTCCCCAGCGAACCGAGCCGGTGAGCTCGCCTTCCCACCGCTCGATCAGGATGCCGTCGACGTCCCTGTCGGTGGGCCGTTCATCGGCATAGCAGATCCGACCGGACGAGTCGATGAGGACCTCGACCGCGCTCCGCCCTTCCCCGTTGAACGGGGCCACGAAGTGCGGCCTGGCCGCTGCTGAAGGGAGATCCGTGCGCACGGTGGGGCTCGCGGCCGGCCTGCGCATCTGGCTCGCCAGAGTAGGGATCGGGGGCGGGACTTCGGCTGTCCAATTCAGCCATGCGGTCGCAGGCGGCAGAGGAGGCGTGGCATCCGTGTGGATCACTCCGTCGAGGTCATTCAAGACCGGTGGCTCCTTCCGTGAGGGGAGACGACAAGGGCAGAGCAGGCTCAGCCGGGAGCGCTAACACGTGGTAGCCCGGACCGGCGAGGCGGTCGCGGTAGACCATGAGGTGCTCGGCGATCAGGGGACGACAAGGTGCGGGCCGCCGGGCTTCGGAAACGAGGTTTCCGGTCAACGACGAACGGCTCTGGGGCGCTCCGAATCCTCGTTCCCGTCGACGTGACTCGGAGGGGCGAGGTCGATCTCGGCCCACACGACCTTGCCGGGTAGACCCCCGCGGGCCGGGTAGCAGCCCCAGTCCCTGCTCAACGACTCGATGATGAGGATCCCTCGTCCGCTCGTCGCCTCGGACTCGGGCGCTTTCAGAACGGGCGGCGTCGCGTCGCGGTCCCACACCGCCACCCGGACAGCGCCCCGGGCAACCTCCAGCGACAGCTCGAGGGTCTGCACCGTGCGCTCCGCGGAGAACAGCGAGACCGGCGGCAGACCCTCCTTGGGATGCTGCACCGCGTTGGTGGTCAGCTCCGAAACGAGGAGCCGCGCCGTCTCCACGACTCCGGCCGGCACCCCCCAGGAGGAGAGAAGCCTGGTCGTGTGCAGTCGCGCCAGACCCACAGCGTTGGGTGTATCGGCGAGCGTGATCCTGTCGCGCAGGGGCAGTACCTCGGACACGGAAGACCTCCCGAGCTGGGGCAGGGGCGAAATCTGCTGTGCGGTGCTAACGGTGCTCTGGCTCGTCATGACGGTCGGCCTTGGCTCGGCGGCAGGGGACAGGGGCCGCCACTAAGGCGGGGCTGTTCAGCAGAGTTGCGCGAAGGGCAGGAGATGCCCTCCGACTCGGTCACAACCCGTGTGCTGACTGGGTCGTTTCCGTCGCGGAATCACCGTCCTCCATGCGACATCGCGGAAGCAAGTCCATCTGAAACTTTCAGATGGACTGGCATATGCATTGCCGTGAACTCCTTTCTTTCCAACCCGAACTTGAAGTGTCAGACTCAGGACTCACTTCCTCGACCACCGGACCTTCGCTCCAACCCGGTTGTCGCTCGTCGCAGTTCGGTGGACTCTCGGCGAAGTCCGGTGGACTCTCGGCGAAGTCCGGTGGACTCTCGCCTGAGTCCGCCGGCACGGGGAAGCTCCTACTGGATCGGATGACGCAGGAGGCAGGAACGGTGGCGGCCCCAATTGGACCCACGGTCCGACGCATGCAGCTCGGCATGGAGCTGGAGCGCCTACGCAAGCAGCGTGGCTTGACGATCGAGCAGGTCGCTGACGGCCTGCCCGTCTCAGATTCGCAGTACTACAAGGTGTCGAAGGGGACCTCGGCGTTCCGGAAACAGGAGCACCTGGTACTCGTCCTCGAACGCCTCGGCGTCACCGACGAGGACGACGTAGGGTTCCTCGTCGACATCCATCGTGATGGCTTGAGCAGAGGTTGGTGGTCGACGTACTCACGCACCATGCCCAGCGGCATGGCCGTCTACGTAGGGCTCGAAGACGGCGCCAAGGCAATGAGGTGCTGGACTCCCACGTACGTCCTCGGCCTGCTCCAGACCGAGGCGTACATGCGAGCACAGTTTGCGGCGGCCAAGCTTGTCGAGGAGACCACTACTGAAAGCCTCGAGCGCGGCGTCGAGGTGCGCCTGCAGCGCCAGGAGATCCTGACCCGAGAGAACCCCTTGGAGCTACGCGTCATCCTCTCGGAGGCGAGCCTGCGCAATGTCGTGGGGAGTCCTGCAGTGATGCGCAAACAGTACGAGAAGATCATTCGTCTCGCCGAACTCGACAACATCACGATCCAGATACTGCCTGCGAAGCACGAGACCTACAGGTGCGCCTACGACTTCAACCTCATGGAGTTCGGGGAGTCGCTTCCGACAGTAGTGCAGATGGACACGATCGACGGTGGCTCCAACGTCACGGACAAGGACACCGAGATCTGGCGGTTTTCCCGCAGGTACGACGCCTTGCGGGATGGTGCACTTCCTGTGGGAAGGACACCGAAGTTCCTGAACGACCTAGCCCGAGAGATCTGAGAGACATGGCCGACAACAATTCCCTGAGCCTTGCGCCCCGAGCGGCATGGTTCAAGTCGTCGTACAGCGGCGACAGCGGCAACGCATGCGTGGAGGTCGCTGACCTCGGTAAAGTCATCGGCGTCCGCGACTCGAAGGAGGAGAACGGCCCGGCTCTGACCGTGTCCCGGGCGGCCTTCTACGGGTTCGTGGATCACTTCGGCATGAGCAGGCTCGACGCCTAGCCCTCAGCCCAATGCGGCCCGGCTTCCCCCACACCGTATGCGGGGGAAGCCGGGCCTTCTGCGTCTGGCGCCATTCGAGCCGTGCGAGCCTACCTGTGTCGCACCCGATAAAACGAACGAATGCGTCAGGCCCTCGCGTCACGCCTCTCCGCTGAGCACTGCAGCTTCTCGGGATGCAGGCAGGTCACCCCCAAAGCTTGGCGCCTATCCAGTCGTGCGGATAAGGCGGTACGCCCTATCCGGGGTCTGCTGCACCTTCAGGTGACAGGTTCAGTCACGCGGCCTGAAGGGCCGGTGTGGTCATGACGGTCTCGTATTCGACGGGTGTGAGCCGGCCGAGGGCGGCTTGTCTGCGGCGTCGGTGGTAGGTCCGCTCGATCCAGGTCACGATGGCGATGCGGAGTTCTTCGCGGGTGGTCCAGGTGCGGCGGTCGAGGACGTTCTTTTGCAGCAGGCTGAAGAAGGACTCCATGGCCGCGTTGTCGCCTGCCGCTCCGACTCTTCCTATCGAGCCGGCCATCTGGTGGCGGCTGAGCGCTTGTACGAGTTTCCTTGATCGAAATTGCGATCCTCTGTCGCTGTGCAGGATGCATCCGGCGACGTCCTGGCGCCGGGCGACTGCGTTGTCCAGGGCGGTCACGGCCAGCCGGGACTTCATCCGTGCGTCGATGGAGTAGCCCACGATCCGGTTGCTGAAGACGTCCTTGACCGCGCAGAGATACAGCTTGCCCTCGCCGGTGGGGTGTTCGGTGATGTCGGTGAGCCACAGGCGGTTCGGGCCGGTCGCGGTGAAGGCCCGGTTGACCAGGTCGTCGTGGACGGGCGGGCCCGCCTTCTTTGTCCGGCCGCGTTTCTTGCCGAACACGCTCCACCATTGGTTGTCCCTGCAGATCCGCCACGCGGTCCGGTCGGCCATGTCGGTGCCGGCGTCGCGGGCCTCGTCGGCCAGGAAGCGGTAGCCGAACTCCGGGTCGTCGCGGTGGGCGGAGAACAGCGCGTGTGCGCGATGCGCCTCGGCGAGCTCGGCTGGGGTCACCGGGTCGTCGAGCCAGCGATAGTAGGGCTGTCTGGCGAGCTTCAGCACCCGGCACGCGACCGTGACGGGCACTCCGCCTGCGGCCAGCTCTTTCACGAGCGGGTAGATCCTTTTCCCGGCAGGTTCGCCTGCGACAGATAGGCCGCCGCCCGCCGCAGAACCTCGTTCTCCTGCTCCAGCAGCTTGATCCGCCGACGGGCTTCCCGCAGTTCCACGCTCTCCTGACTGGTCGCCCCGGGCTTCGTGCCGTCGTCGATGTCGGCGCGGCGCATCCACTTCCACAACGTCATCGCGTGGACGCCAAAGTCGGCGGCCACCTGCTCGACAGTGACGCCCGGGCCGCGGTTCCTCGCGACCCGCACGACGTCCTCGCGGAACTCCTGGGGATAAGGCTTGGGCACAGCAACATCCTTCCCACCTGCCCTACACGGCAAGCCAGTTCAGATGTCACCCGTTCGTGCGGCAGACCCCCGCGACAAGATCAAGAGCCTGATTGAGAGCCCACACAGAATTGCTTGCGAGCGGCGAACAGCGATTACGTCAAAATCTCGTCGAAGACTTCCCGGTCCAGCCGTGATCGGCCAACGCCAGGTAGCCACGGCGGGCGCGTGCCCTTCATGCAAGGGTAGCCCCTCGCCAGCAGGGGCACGGGAGGTCGAACTTCTGCGGGAGGTGCGCGGAGGCGCCGATCAGCTTCCCGTCGACCGCGACCCCGCACGCGATGAGCGGGCTGCCGGGCCTGATCGTTTTAGTCATGAACCGGGAGCGGGTCACGGCCTGAACGACGCCGGCGCGCCGGTTGCGGAGCTTGGGGCGCTCGATGCGCCGGCCGATGACGCAGTTGGGCCGGCCCTGGGATCTGCTCGGTGATCCGTTCCGTGCCCGCCTCGTCAAGCTCGCCGAACGTCGGCTCTGGCAAGTCGAAGGCCGCAACGAGCGGCGCGAACCGACCTGCGTGGTCACCGGAGCAGAACGAGCCGATCGGCCTCTCCATACACAACCACGTCTGGCATTCGGTGGGCTTTCCCCGCGCAGACAAACTGGGCCCCTCACGCCGCCTCCCTGGCGCACCCCGTGGCAACGATGACAGTCCTAGCCGAGGGCCAAGCGCTTGGCTTTGCTGGGCTACGCCATCTCACCGGGGGGGCGCCCGGCGCAAGTGCCCCGATCGAGAATTGACCGCTCTGACGCCCCGTCAGGAAAGTCAGCATTAAGAACTCCTAACGAAATGAGTGCGAGCGAGGGTCGGTTGTGCGTCAGTAATCGTTGCTGTCGCCGGACAGCCCCAGGGCAACGGTGCGTGATCCCGGTGTGAAGCCGACGATGGTGTGTTCCCAGTGCTCACCGGGCCAGTGGTACGTCACGCGCCCCTCGGCGGGGCGGTAGTGGGCGGTATACACGGTGCCCAGCCATTGGTCGTAGCTGCACTGGTACAGCGGTTGTCGCAGCATCGACGGAACATCAACTCCCGCTGTCTGAAGAGCGGCCAGTCGTGCTTGCGTCCGAGTGGTTCGTTCCTGCTCGTCAGGCACTGGTAGGTGCTGGTGATTGGCGGCGCAGACGTCGTGGGCCTCGGTCATCGGGATGTCGGGGCCCACATAGACCGTCCGGCTTTGGTGCGAGTCAACGAGGGTGACGTTTTGCGGAATCGCGATGGGTATCGTGCGCAGTCTGTCGATGGCCTCATCAACGGTCCGGCAGGTTTCCAGGAGGTAACGCAGCACGAGGGGAATGGCGAATCCGGGCCCATGGACGAAGCGCCCGCCGAAGGTGAGAGACACTGCGAGTCCGGCGTCGTTCATGCCGTCCAGCAGGCCCCATCCTGCTTCCTGCGTGCCGAGCACTGGGCGGAGGAACCGGGAGGACACGATGGTGCCTTCGCAGCGGTCCGGTGCGAAGTCGTAGTTTCTGAGCAGCGTGCCCTCGTCGCCGATCTGGGTACAGCCAGAGAAGAACGGACGCACAGCCGCCATGGTGAGAAGCGTCCTAGCCTCAGGCGATTCCAGTTGATCCGCGAGCCGGTCGAGCACGGGGACCAGTTCGGGCATGTGCGTGCAGAAGAGTCGTCGGGCCTGCGCTGCGCCTTCGGGAGTCCGGCCCTCTTCGGTCAGCCAGTCCTCCGGCTTCGCCATGGCTGAACAGACATGCGCAGCCCACCGACCGTCTGCGCCGTCACCGACCTCAATGGCATGGAACGTCTTGACGTAGTGGCTCATGACGTAGGACCCAACTAAATCTCCTGCCCACATTTCAAGGCATGCAGGCGTCGCCAGCAGATCAGAGAACAGCCCAAGCTGAGCAAGGCTTCATGGATGTCATCGCGGATCTCCCAGCGGATCCGCAGGCGGCGAAACCAGTGCAGATGGGCAAAGGCTCGCTCGACAACCCAACGTTGAGTGCCAAGTCCAGAGCCGTGCTCGGTGCCGCGTCGGGCGATCACCGGCTTCACGCCGAGGGCACGGACGAGGCGTCGGTACTTGTCGTGATCGTAGCCACGGTCACCGAGCACCACGTCGGGCCGACGCCGGGGCCGGCCTCGCTTGCCCCGCACTGGCGGCACCGCTTCAAGCAGCGGGATGAGCTGGGTGACATCGTTGCGGTTGCCACCGGTCAGCGTGACCGCGAGCGGGATACCGGTGGCATCGGTGATCAGATGATGCTTGCTGCCTGCCCTGCCCCGATCTGCAGGGCTTCGTCCCGTCTTGGCGCCCCCTTTAACGCCCGGATGTGGGACCCGTCGACCGCCGCCCGGGAGAAGTTCAGCGCACCCGCACTGCGGAGCCTGGCCAGCAGGACCGCGTGGAGCCGGCGCCACACACCGGCCTCGCTCCATTCGGCCAGGCGGCGCCAGCACGTCATCCCGGAGCCGAAGCCGAGCTCCTGCGGAAGGTGTTCCCAGGCGATCCCGGTATGCAGCACGAACAGGATGCCCTGGAACACCAGCCGGTCCGGGTGCCGCTTGCGTCCCGGATGCCGAGTCCGGCGCTCCACTTTCGGCAGCAGCGGCTCGACCACCGCCCACAACTCGTCATCGACATGCCACGGCTTCGACCGAGCCACCCCACACCCCCGGATTGTCAGTTCCGGGCTGATCCAACCACCTCGAAGATCATTCTGTTAGGAGTTCTAAGTCAGCATCCGTCCTGGCGCACACGGAAACACGCTGGCACAGATGAGATAGCCCTGCCGGACAGGGAGCGCCCTCCAGGGCGCTCCCGAACGGCTTGCACGCCTGACCCCACAGGGCCCACCTCCGAGCAGGAAGCCGCAGCCCCTGTAAGCAAAGAACCCCAGATCAGCCCACACGTCCGCGGGGTTTCAGCGCGACGTCCGGCAACCCCGGAGCCGGAATCGGCGGCCCGCCATAGCCGTGTACGGTGCCGAACCGGTCACCGTTCATCCAGTCCTCGCGGGCCCGCGTGATATCGTCCTGGGTCCTGCCCACGAAGTTCCACCACCACTTGATCGGTCGGCGTTTGCGCAGGTCAGATGCCATAGTGTCCGTCGAGGTCAGCAAAAGTCAGCATGCGCGTGCCGTTTTAGGGCGATTCAACCCTGTAGTACAGCCGCTGCATGCGGGGGCGGACAGCAAGGACGATTGCCTTCGCATCGGCCTTGCCGCCGACCGAAGCCAATCGCTCTCCTGCGAGGAGAGGCACCCACGCCGCCAGTGCGGCGGCGCAAATCCTGGATCCGAACCCCGGGCGACGTTCTTGATCCGGAGTTTGTGAGCTGCCGCGCTTCGAGCCGACCGACCCGGCATGGGCAACGGGTTCGCGTCCGCTACTCGGAAGCAAGAACCCGTGGCGAACGCTGAGCAGCCGTCAGCGACGGATCGACGGCGCTTGGGCTGCGTCGACCGCCGTCCTCAGGCAGCCTGTCCGCCGCGATACTCGCGCGCGGCTGTCAGTTGATGGCGACCGTCCTTTGCGCCGTCACGGTGCGGGAATCGCGTGCGGTGGCGAGGGTATAGAGGCCGGGTACGAACTTCCAGGCTCCGGCACTCCAAATGGTCAGGTCATCGGCCGGGATGGAGAAGGTGATGCGCTGGCTGGCAGCGGGGGCGAGGGTGAGCTTGCGGAAGGCGACGAGCCTGCGCCGCTCGGCGGCCGCTGCGGCAGGCAGTGTGGCGTAGACCTGCACGGCCTCAGTTCCCTCACGCTTCCAGGAACGGTGCTGGCGGGCCGGTATCGGCGACGAAGTCGTCTTCGAGACGAAGGTCGCCATGGCCCGGGCTATGGTCCGCCGGGCGATCGAGGAAAAGGTCCCGTTCGGGTGGGTGACCGCGGACGCCGGCTACGGCTACTCCAAGAGCTGCGGGACCGAGCTGGAAAGGGGTGACGTATTCCACGTCATGGCCACCACCCGGCACGACACCGTCGTCACCCGCTGAGCCATGGACCATCCCGTCCACGACCTGTTTTCCATGATCTGCCCCGGCAGAAGTGGAAACGCCGGTCCTGCGGAAACGGCTCGCACGGGCCCCGGATCTTCGACTGGGCGAGAGTGGAGGTCAGGCCCTGGCACCGGGACGACCGGCGGCACTGGGTGATCGTCCGCCGCAGCGTCCGCCGGCCCGAGGAGATCTGCTACTACATCGCCTACTGCCCCGCCGGCACCACACTCGCCCAGCTGATCGACATCGCCGGCAGCCGCTGGGCGGTCGAAGAATGCTTCCAGACCGCCAAGCAGGAACGCGGCCTGGACGACTACCAGGTCCGCCTCTACCCAGGCTGGCACCGCCACATCACCTTGGCCATGGCCGCCCACGCCTGCCTGACCGTCCTGCGGGCCCGCGAACTCGGCACCGGAAAAGCAGAAACGGATCCTCCGGCCTCATCCCGCTGAGCCTTCCCGAACTCAGACGCCTGATCCGCCGGCTCACCCACCGCCGGCCGACCTCGATCGACCACGTCCTGCACTGATCGACCTGGCGACGCCGACGACAGCGCCAAGCCCGGATCTGCCACTACCAACGACGCGGCCACACACCACCCCAACCATCAGGAAATAGACCGTTGCAGTACTGGACCGAGTTCGGACGAGGCGGCCCAGACCGAGGCTCCTGGTGAGAACCGCGGAGAGCAGATCACCTTCGTACATGTCCCCCGGCCGCGTCGCGGCCGATGGTGGCATCAGGTCCGGCGGCCTTCGTACCTGGCTCGCCGGTCAGAGCTTGAACACTCAGCCGCACAACTCCGTCCTGCCCATCAGACAGAGCAGCCACCACCGAGGGCTGGCGTCCGTCCAAGACAAGTCTGGGAAGCACACCGAATACTCCCCGCATGGCCGTGCGCCTATGGATAATCACCGGTCTGAGGCCGCGAGCGTCCAGGTGGCCTGCACTTCCCTCTTCGCGCGGGTGTGCATCGCAGCGGGGGTCGTTGCCGATGCGCCAGAGGACTCTTGGAAGGGGGCCACGGAATGGGTATGCGTGGTAGTGAGCAGGAACAGACCGGCGGTGGCGGAGTCTCCCGGGTAGTAGCAGACTTCACAGACCTAGGCTGGGGTCCTGTGGAAAACAGCCGTCATGACCTTGGCATCGATCTGTTCCTGCAGGTGCGCGATGCAAGGCGTTTTGACCGCATCATCCTGATGGCAGCGCAGGTCAAGTCGGGACCTTCGTACTTCAACGCACCGACCAGTGACGAGCGGGGCAACTGCACCGGATGGTGGTACGCGGAAGGCCACGCCAGGCACTTCGAGGATTGGGTCCAGCACGCTCTGCCTCATGTGCTCGTCATGCATGACGCCGCCACGCGTATCTCGTACTGGGTGCATGTGACGAACGAAGCGGTTCAGCGCACGGGGAATGGTTTCAAGATCCATGTCCCGATCCACCAGACGGTAGAGTTGAGCAATCGGGAGGCGCTGGAAGAGGTTGCCGCCTCAGCGAAGCAGCAGCCCGTGTTGCAGGGCACCTCGTTCGCTGCGGGAGCCAAGGCAGTCGCTCCCGGCCGCGCTCTGCGCCACGCCTTGCTCACCCCCCGGCTCATTGCTCCACACCGCAATACCGGCTTTGAGCGCACCCTCGCTTCCGAGGAAGCAATCGCCTTGATCACCCAAGGGCGCATCCAGGACTTGCAGTGGTACGTCGAGGAGGGCTCCAATCCTCGTCTTGCTGGAGCCGACAGTGGGTCCAAGCTCTGGGAATGGCGCTTTTACTCCGCCTACCACGACGCAGTAGTTGATTCGAGGATCCAGCCGCTCCTCGACCTCGCAAGAACCACCTGCCCCACGCCTCCAACTCCTGGCGAGAGGAAACCCAAACAAGAACAGGCTCACAGAATCGCAGCTGTCGTCGTGGCCAGTGCTGCCCTTCTCACCGCAGCCGAACGGCTTGCGGAAGCAGAAGCCCTCCTGAAGGCAGCGGGAGAGGATCTCCTCCCCATCGACCAGGCCTGGGTTCTCATGCACCGAGCCATCGTGCTGAGCGAGCAAGGAGACCTCGGCGCCTCACGTCGCCTGGCCGCAGAAGCGCAGCGTACTGTCGCACTTGATCTTGATGATGTCACCGCAGCCGCCATCGGTGCAGCGGCTGCCGACTTCCTCTTCCGTACCTCGGGGGTGGAGGCCAGAGACCTGGGTGCCACCATGGCGGCCATCGACACCGCCGCCTCCTGGTGGCGCTCTCAAACCGTTGCCTGGGCTCTCGAAGACCATGAGGAAAAGGCATTCCGGGCTTGGGGAGAGTGCGAAGACTCCGGCACCTGGCCCTCAAAGGAAGCGCAGAACCGTCTGCTCAGCGCATCGCTGAGCGCCTCTCTCACGGGAGCACGGGGCCCCGCCGCGGCCGCCCTCGCCCAGCATGCCCGGCATGAAGTGATCCAGCACGAAGCGTCATGGCGCAGCGGTGCAGCGGCAGAACTCAGTCGACAGGGCCGCCAACCCGGCGAGATTCCAGCCGGCCCTCACGGCCGCGGCCTGGAGGAAGCCCTCGACGAATTGAGACGTCACGGATGCAGCAAGACGCTGCAGACAGCCGTACAACGCCTATGGGCGGCAGGGCCCGCCAGCCCCGTACAAGCCGCAGTTCGGCGGTCGGTGACAGCACCTTGGACCCACACCAACGCGCCCACCAAAATGGTCCTTCTCCGGTACGCAGGAGACCTCCTTCCAGCCGAACTGGCTGATCAGGCGGGACACCACTGTCTTAACTTGCTTGAAGACCCCGAACCCTTCGCCCAACGCGTATGGCCAACGTTTTCCGTCGATCGTGAAGCTCACAGGGCTCTTCGGCGGGTGCTGCCCGCAGCCACCGACGCCATCCACGTGGAAACAGCAGACACGCTCCTGCGAGTCCTGCCTGACCGGCCGGGTAATCCAGCGGAAGCTGACCTGATCAAACTCGCTGCGTGCCTGAGGCCTTCTGCTGTCTCAGCCTTCTCCGACCGGCTCCGCGCAGCCGCAATAGTCCATTCCAACGCACGCATGTCCGCCGCGCTTCTGGGCGTGCTGATCGCCGGTGGCGACTCCACGGCCGAAGCCGAACTGCTGCGCCGCACCGAAGCCGGAGACATCGAAGCCATCGGCGAGGTACGTTCACCGGCGGATCTCTCCCCCAGCGCCGGCCAGCGTGTGATCGACCTGGCCGCGACACACTGCGGGCAACAACTCGACGACGCTCGCCGAAACCGCTGGGGACTCGGCGGCTGGGACTGGGCGCGCCTCCTGACCCTGTGCAACTTCTTCTTCCCCCAGTACGCCCGCTGGGACTCCGTCATCGACATCGTGCTCGACCCGCAAGTCGCTCAAGAGCACAAAGCAGGAGCCGTTCGCGCCCTCACCACACGCGCAGACCAGCTCCCTGCCACGGCCGCCGCCCGCCTGCAGGCTGCCTTCGAGACAGGGCTGCCCAGCATCAAGGGCGTCCCGGTCTTGACCGACCAAACCGCCGCCCTCACCCAAGCCTCCTTCGCTCTCGGCCTCGCCCTCAAAACGGTCGACAGCACCACTGCCATCCACCGCATCCTCACCTGGCTGCGGGGCTCCGCCTCACAGCGCCGATCCGCCGCCCACCTCGTGACAGCCCTCAGCCAGCACACGAACGACCCACTAATCCAGGGAACGCTGATCGCTCTCACCAGCGATCCCCAATACCAAGTCAGGGCCGCAGCAGTGTCTTCCCTCGCCCGCGGGCTCCCCCGAAACCCCACGCCAGCGGTCAAAGCAGCCCTCGACGCAGCAGCAAACGAACCCGGCTGCCGCGTCCCACTCGCCGTCGCCCACGCTCTCCGCCAGACCCCAGACGCCCAGGAGAACCTCCGGGTCCTGGCCGGCCGACTTCAACAGCACATGTCCGCCCTGGTACGCGCAGCAGCCACCCCCACCACCAGCCCGCCAGCAACTGACACACCACACCCCGCGCACACCCCGTGATAGTTCTCGACGGGGCCAGAAGGGGCTCAGTGAGGTCAGCGCTCGCTTTCCAAAACAGCAGTCAACCCGTACCCACCTGCCTGCGAGAGCCTGTCCATGAAATCCAGCCCAGGCAAGGCCTCAGACACCCCCCGAATCCGCAGGCCCCCACCTTTCTCGGGGTGCGTCACAGCTGGGTCAGCCCGTCACGTCGGACCGGCCCCCGCCCCACAGCGGTTGGAACGAGCCGCCACGGTCCGTCCGCCGGAACGTGCGGGCAATAATGAAGTCAGGCTGCCCCTGAGTGGGCGTGATCATGCCAGCAGCTACCGGGGTCGCGGCATCAGGTCCGTTCCGGACCCGGGGCGTGTAGTGCTCTGATGGCAACGGTGATGTCCGGGCGTCCGTATCGGTCTGTGAGGGTGGCCAGGGTGTCAATCAGGTGAGCCTTGGCGTCGTCAGCCAGGTTATCGGCGAACGTGTACAGCAGTCGCGCCAACGGTGCCCACTGGCCGTGGGGGGCGTAGGCGGCGGCCGTGCTGAACAGGTCCTCTAGGCGGGCGAGGGTGTCAGTGTCGATGGTGTGAGGGGCTGCGGCAAACCAGTAGGACAGGGCGAGGGACGGGTCGCTCATCAGGGTGTCACGCAGAGCCCGGGCCTCGGACAGGCGGCGTTGTTCTTCTGTACGGCGCTGTTCTTGTTCGTGCGCGAGGCGCTGCTGAGTGAGGGCGGCTTGTCGGGCGTCGGGCTGGGCGATGAGGTGGGCCGTGGCCCAGCAGAGCCGTACGGGCAGGCCGGGGACGTCACTGGGGCGGCCGAGGACGGTGTTGATGCGGGCGGTGGGTGCGGCGGTGTCGGTGGCCAGGTAGTTAGCGGTGATGTTGCGGACGACGGTGAGAGCGTGGTCGGTGGCTGCAGCTGCCGGAGTGCGGTGCGGAGTGGGGGCAGGCAGTTCTTCCCACGCGCCGTCGAGGGTGAGCTCGAAGTAGTAGCCCGGTGTGATGGTGGGAGCCGGGCAGGTGAGTTTGAGCGTGCCTGCCCGGGGTGTGGGCCATCTACTACCGCTACTGCGCGAGCGGGGCATGGTGCGCAATTACAGGTGCGGCGGGGTCTGCTTGGGTCAGGGCCCATACGAGGGCGTCGCGCAGGAGTGAGCGTTCGCCTGGGAGTGATTCTGCGCATGTGGGTTGCCAGCCGAAGGCTGCTTGGTTGAGGCGCAGGTAGCGCTCTGCGAGGTAGGTGCGGTCGGCGTCAGATCGGAAGACAGCTTCGGTGAAGGTGCCCAGGACGGTGGTCCGCAGCGTCGGGTGGTTCAGCGCGGCGTCGAGCCATGCATTGACGGCTCGCTGTACCGGCACGGTGGCGGGGCCGTCCAGGGCGCAGCGCCACCCGGCGAGTGTCCAGGGGTCGAGGGTGTGGTTGGTGTGGTTCAGCAGCAGGGGCAGGCTCTCGGCGGTGGTCCGGTCGGCCAGGTGGAGGAAGGCTCGGCGTGCGGCTGCGACGTAGTGGGTCTGGGGGGAGGTGAACCAGGAGGAGAGGATCGTGCGGACGGTGGTTTGGAGGGTCTTTTGGTCCCACAACTGGGTCAGGGCGTCTCCGACGGCGTCGGCGACTGTTTCGTCGGAGCTGTGGACTGCGAGTTCGGACAGCCGTTTGAGGGCGATCTGAGGGTAGGCGGGGGCGAGTTGAGCCAAAGCCCCGGCAAGAGCTCGTTTGAGGGCGACGGGGGTGTGCTTGCGGTTGCTGAGGTCGTCGGTGTCGGGGGCTTTGGCCCAGGTGAGGTACTGATCGCGTGCGCGTTTGCCGTCGGTGGGGTCGACTGCAGCGGCCACAAGGAGGTCCTGGGCTCGGTCGTGAAGGCGGGGGATTTTTGCCCAGTCGGTGGCGACAGCCCTCAGCACGGTGAAGCTCTGCTTAGCGATGGTGTAGTGGGTGGCCCACTGGGTGACGCGTTCGGCCAGCGGGTCACCAAGCTCAGAGGACAGTGTGGCGGCTTGTTCGGCGGTCCAGCGGGTGAAGGCTGCGACGTGGTGGGGCCGGTCGACCCAGAAGTAGTCGACGACGGCTTCGGCGTATCCGGGGTTGAGGAAGCGGATGCGATCGTCGCTTCCGAGTTCGGCACCGATGGTGTGGGTGAGTTCGATGATGCCGGGGCCTTGTTGTCCCCGGGTGGGCTGGGGCGTGTCACCGAGGATCTTGCCCAGTGTGGTGTGGGCTTCGTAGATGTCCTCGGCGGGTGCGCCGTCGAGGGTAGCGGCGGCAAGCAGGTAGTTTCGGTGGGCGCTGTCGGTGTTGCAGGTGTGCCATATGCGCAGAGTGTGGCGCCAGTTGCGGGCAGCCTGAACGACAGCGTCGACCAGTTCCGGAACGGTCTTGGGGTCGGTGCTGGAGCTGTTGAAGGCGGCGGTGGTGCGGATGATGCGGGCCCAGTGTGCTGCGGTGGCCGGGCTGGCGCCTTCCATTCCGGTGACGATGGCGTCCTGGACGAGCCATTGTTCGAGCTCGGCGATGCCTGGCTGGGGGCAGTTCAGGTGCGCGCGCAGCGCACTGAGGGCCACGGGCGGGGCGACGGGGCGGGCGAGTTCGGTGGCTTCACTGGCCACATGAGCCCAGGTGTCGGTATGGGTGACCACGATGACCAGGGAGCGGGTTGCGCTCAGGTGCCCTTCGGCCTCTCTCAGGTGCAGTCCGAATCCGGTATGCAGGGTCTCTTCTTCGTCTCGGAGGTCCAGGATCCAGCCGGTGTCCTCATCAACAAGTCCCTCGAGGTCCACTGCGTCGTTGGGTTCTCGGCGGACTTGCCGGATGGCCGTCACGGCGGACTGGCGGGTGAGGGTGTGCAGTGCGGTGGAGTAGCGGCCGGTGCCGGGCAGGCCGTGGAGCACCGCGACGCGATTGTTCTTGAGAATCTCGCTGGTGACGTCGGTCAGTTGGCTGTCTGGGAGGTAGGAGGCGAGACGGTCCTCGATCCAGTCTTTGGGCAGCGGAGTGCCTCGCAGGCGGCGGATCTCACTGATGTTCTGTGTCCCGATGACCGTGCCGAGGTTCACGGGGACGTTCTGCTGGACGCCTGTTGCGGAGGTGTGCCTGCCGTCGTCATCGCGGGCGCCGATTCCGGGGTCACGGTTTAGTACAGAGGGCTGGGCATCAGCGCGGCACGCCTGGTGACCGGTGCTGCCGTGTACGGGTTCGCCTCCGCGCTCTGCGGCCGCGGGCGCGCTGGCTGCTGTGAGAGCAGCGCCGTCTTCGGGATCCGTTTCTCCAGCGCCCGCGCGCGTCCCTTCGGTCTGCGCTGTGTCCTCGCTGACAGGCGGAAACCCGCCGGGTGCCGGGGATTGCGGCCAGCTGAGTGGAGCTGAGGGCGGTCTAGCGGTGTTGTCGGGGTCGGCCGGCGGAAGCGTGGTCAAGGCTCATCCCTTCAGGATCGGAGTACGGCAGTGCCGCATACGCAGGCGTGGTCGATGGCTGGTTCTGCTTACGAGCCAATCCGCCGGGCTCTCATTCCGATCATCTTGGCGTCCCGCTCCACCCGGCCGACGTCCTGAACGACCCGGGCGTTGCCGGTGATGTCGTCGGCGTCCATGCCCGTGGCCTCGCCGGTGAGGACGTCGGCCTTCTGGTGCACAAACGGTCCGGAGGCTGGCCGATCTTCTCCGTCAAAGGTCAGACGCTGGCTGTAAATGTCTTCCAGTGCGTCGCGGAGCCTCAGCCAGTTGCGCAACAGGGCCGGCGAAGCGGGGACGGGGACATCGCCGTTGGAGTAGTCAGCGAGGGCGTCCCGCAGCATCTCAAGTTCGCGCCGGCGCTGGTCTAGGAGGGCGTGGTCGGGTTGCAGCGGCAACTGCAACGTTCCGGTCAGGGCGTCGGGTACGACGATGTCGGCCTCGGGTACGGCACCACGGGAGCTGAGGAGACGTTCCACGCGCTGAAAGACGAAAGTCAGCGCAGCTGGAAGCGAAGCGGTGATCAAAGCTAGCTCAGTGGCATCGGGCATGATTCGCTCTCCCAGTTGTCGAGGGAATGACCGCCTGATTCTTTCCGACCCAGCCTGTCGACTCGGGTCTTTTTCAGAGGATGGCAGGTTTCCCCCCTCTCCCCGGCCAGAATGAATCGACCAGAATGCAGCGCATGTCAATTCGGCCACTTGTCCGATCGACGTATGGTGCCGTCTCGCTCTGCCGGGCGGGATTCGGGCGCGTGGCCGTGTTGCCGATAGAGGGCCTCGTCGGGAAAACGCTCCACCCGCGCACGGCGCCAGGCCACGTCGAACGATGTCTTTCCGTGACTTTCGATGCTCTGCCGGAAGGCAGCGAGGCTGGTGACAGGGTCAAGGAACCATCGCAGCAGATGAAGTCGCATGCCCACAGAATCCCTGCGGCGGGCACGGCAGGTGGATCCTTTTGGACAGTGACGAGAAAAGCCTTCCGCGCTCCGTACGGTTTTAGCCAGTTGATCTTTTTGACTCGCGGCACGGGAGTGACTGCCGTGTCCTCTGTTGTTCGTGAGAATTCGACAGGACGGCATTTTTCGGCCACGGCCACGCGGTACGGATGTTTCTGGGCCAGGCCCGGGCACACCGCGAGTGGGGCAATGAGCGCGCCCTCGCCGGGGCGGGGACGCCCTATCACCATCGCCCAGCAGTGACAGGCGCACCGGACTTGCTCGCTGACCGGAATTGGGACTGCGGCCGCAACCTCACAAAGCTCCAACGCGGCAGCCGGCCACCGCAGCACCTGATTACGCATAAGCGGTAGGGCACGCATACGACATGCGCAGAGGCCATGCCTGCCACCACACCCGCCCAACGTCCACTAGCTGAACTGCCGAGGGCTCAGCCCGGCGAACGGGCCTATCTACGAGGGCTCCGACGCTGTGATCACACCGGCCGGGACAAGATCATCTCACGCCCGACCAGCAGTTACGGGACAACCTCTAGAACCCTCTCTACTCGCGGAATCGCTGGAAGGAATCGACACGGCGCCTGCGGGACGGCCCTCGAGGTGACTCGGCATGCTCTCTACTGCCCCAGGTCCCGGCCGACCTTCGCCGCCGACGACGCCGTACTCGACTTCTCCATGCACAACCGCGTCAGGCGTTCGGTGGGGTTTCCCCGCCCACCCGAACCGGGTTCCTCACGCCGCCTCCCGGACGCGCCCCGTGGCAACGATGACAGCCCGAGGAGCAAGCGCCTGACGTTGCTGGGCCGCAGCCACGCTCACCGGGGAGCGCCCGGGGCTAACACCCGGCCGGCGATCGAACTCAACTGACGCCCCATCAGGAAAGTCAGCATTAAGTCAGCATCCGTCCTGGCACACGCGGAAACACGCTGGCACAGATGAGATAACCCCGCCCAGCAGCAGGCGCACTCCAGAGCGGCCACGGCCCGCTTGCACGCCTGCCCCCACAGGGCCCACCTCCGAAAAGCAGGCCGCACTCCGCGCAAGCGAAGATCCGCAGATCAGCGCACGCGTCCACGAGGTTTCAGCGCCACGTCCGGCAGCACCGGAGCCGGAATCGGGGGGCCGTCATAGCCATGTACGGTGCCGAACCGATCACCGTTCATCCAGTCCTGGCGAGCCTGCGTGATATCGTCCTGGGTCCTGCCCACGAAGTTCCACCACATGATCAGCTCCTCCTCGAACGGCTCGCCGCCCAGGAGCATCAGGCCCGCGTCGGACTCCGCGCGGAGCGGGAGTTCCGTGCGGCCGCAGCCGAGGTAGAGCATGGAGCCGGGGAGGACCGGGACGCCGTCGACCTCGGCCTCGCCGGACATCGAGAGAACGGCGTACTCGAAGTCGGGGTCCAGGGGGAGCCGGGCCCGCGCGCCTCGGGTCAGGGAGAGGTCGGCGCCCACGATCGGGGTGTACGCGGTGCCGGGCGAGGTGGCGCCGTCGAGGTCGCCCAGGATCACCGTGGCCGTGAGGCCGGGGGCGGTGACCGTGGGCAGGTCGCTGTGGTGCTGGAAGTGGGGTTCGGTGAAGCGGTGCGCGTCCGGGAGCGCCACCCAGAGCTGGGCGCCGTGGAGCAGGGCGGCGTGCCGCTCGGGGCTCTCCTCGGAGTGGCTGATCGCGCGGCCGGAGGTCATCAGGCCCAGTTCGCGCGGGCGGACCGTCCGGAGGCTGCCGAGGCTGTCGCGGTGCAGGACCTCGCCCTCGTGCAGCCAGCTGACGGTCTGGAGGCCCATGTGCGGGTGCGGCGGCACCTGCATCCCGGGTTCGTCGGCGATGTCGTCGGGACCGTAGTGGTCCACGAAGGCCCACGCGCCGACCATCCGGCGGCCCAGGTTGGGCAGCAGCCTGCGGACCTCGGTGGACTCGCCGAGCCGCACCTTGCGCGGGGCCAGCAGTTCACGTACGGGCTCCGCGACGACGAAACCGCGGCCCCCGCAGACGGTGGGGACGGCCTGGCGATCGAGATTGCTCATGGCGCTCAACCTATTCCGCCGCGGGTGAGGGCGGGTGTCGCCCACGCCGAACAATTAGTGGAATGTTAAACCACCTGTCGGTGTTGTGCGGACCGGACGCCCGACCGACCGAGGAGACGACATGAGCGACAGCTACTACGAGTTCGGCACCGCCGCCGAGCGCTGGGAGCGCGCGGGGTTCTTCTTCGACGCGAAGGAGTACACGACCGCGGCCCGCATCCTGGACGGACTCGTCGCGGAGGTCCCGGAGCAGGTCGCGCCCCGGCTGCTACTGGCCCGTGCCTACTACCACTCGGCGAGCCTCGGGCGGGCCGAGACGGAGCTTCGCGCGGTTCTGGAGCGCGACCCGGTGGAGCACTACGCCCGCCTGATGCTCGGCCGGACCCTGGAGCGCCAGGGGCGGCAGGCCGAGGCGGACGCGCAGTTGCGGCTGGCCGCCGCGCTGTCCGGTGACCCCGGGTCCGCGTGACGGCGTACGGGCACCCGTATTTCGGGTGCCGGAAGTGGCGACCGCGTGATACTTCACAGGACCATGACCGCCCTTGAAGCCCCGCGCCTGATCCTGCATCCGATGACCCCCGCCAACGCCGAGTACGTCGCCGCCGGTTCGCCGCCGACCGGCGCGCGCTGGGCCCCCGGCTACCCCTCCCCCGGCGAGCGGGGCGCCGCCGCGCGCTTCCTCACCACCTGCGCGGAGAGCGGCGATCCGAGCCCTTTCGGTCCGTACGAGATACGGCTCCGCGCCGACGGTGTGGTCATCGGCGGCATCGGCTTCCACGCCGCGCCGGACGAGCGGCGCAGTGTCACGATCGGCTACGGGCTGGTGGAGTCGGCGCGCGGACAGGGTTACGCCTCCGAGGCGCTTCGAGCGCTGCTGCGGTTCGCCCGGGAACAGGGCGTGGCCCGGGTGCGCGGGGACGCCGACACCGGCAACATCGCCTCGCAGCACGTCATGACGGCGGCCGGAATGCGCCTCGTGGACGAGGACGCGTCGCTGAAGTACTACCTGGCCGAGTGGACGGCGTAGAACGGGTGGAGCCCGCCGGTGATCACCCGGCGGGCTCCACCCGTTGCGGCGGGCGTCAGCCCAAGGCGGCAGCCGCCCGGCCGTCCGCGAGCGCGTCGGCCCTCGGCACCAGCAGGCGTTCGGTGAGGTGGCCGAAGAGCAGGCCGAAGGTGGTCCAGAGCGTGGCCTGCACCGCGAGCGTGGCCAGCCGGAACTGCCACAGCAGCGTGGCCGGGAAGTCCTTGCCGACCTCGTTGAACGAGGGCAGGAACACATAGGCGAGGGCGATCAGCAGTACGTAGCCGGCCGCCGCGGCGACCGTCGCGTTCCAGTTGCCCAGGCGGGGCACCAGCCGCTTGCCGACGATGACGGCGGCGACCGCGAGCAGCACGCTGAGGGCGACCATCAGGAAGAACAGCGTGGTGCGTTTGCCGATGGTGTCGGGGTTGCCGACGGCCGGCGGGTTGGCGGGGTACTTCAGGAACGGCACGATGTACACGCTCACCAGCGCGGCGCCCGCGATCAGCGCGGCCGTGGCGCGCGGGCCGAACCGGCCCATCCGCCCCAGGGCGTAACAGAAGACGAGCGCGGCGATTCCGCCGACCGCGACGCCGAAGACGAGCACACCGGTGGCCAGGCCGGCGGTGGACTGCACGCCGCGGCTGACGAGTTCCTCGGCGGCGCCGTGGTCGTGGCCGTGGGCGCTGTGCGCGGCCTCTTCGAGCGCGATGGCCGCGTCGACCCGGGACTCCCCGAGGAAGTAGGCGACGAGCAGCGCGAGCGCGCCCGCTACCAGTCCGGCCAGCATGCCGCGGACCAGCAGGGCTCTGACAGATATGGAGTTCATGAGGGATTCCCCTGGATCAGCCGGTGGCGGTCAGTGGCAGGGGAAGCCGAGGAGGTGGCGGCCGTCGTGGACCCACTCGTGGACGCCTTCGCCCGAGATGACGGCCGTGGCGCCCTGCTCGGCGCCGACGAAGTAGAGCAGGACCAGCATGAGGATGCCGAAGAAGACCGCCCAAGGGGCAATGGCCTTCAGGGAGATGGGGGTGATGGCGGATGCGCCGGTGGCGGGGGCAGCAGTCTGCGCCATGGCAGAACCTCCTGTGGGAACACGCGTCCCGATCGTGGTGCCTGAGACGAAGGTGCTGGGTCTGACTTCCCGCGTGCGCGGGTACACAGTGGCGCGACCGTGCCGGATTCTCACCGGACTTCCGTCACACCCTCGTCATGTCGCCGCGACCATACCCCCTGGACACCGGGCACCGCCATGCCCCTTACAAGCCGTCCGCGGGGCCCGGATGCCATGGTGTGCTGGGCCGTGGGGCCGATGTTCGGGGAGTTGAGGGTGGCAGTGACGGTACGGGTGATGTTGATCTCACCGGCGATGAACGCGGCGCTGCGCGAGGCCCGGTTCGCCGGTGACGCCGCGCTCGACGCGTCGGGGGTGCGGGCGGCCCGGCTGGCCGCGCCACACGTCCCGGACGCGGACCGGCGGGTGCATGGGCCGTCCGTGCGGTGCGCCGGGACGGCGGAGGCTCTGGGGCTGCGCTCGTCCGGTGAACCCGCCTTGCGGGAATGGGAGTTGGGGCGCTGGTCGGGTGCGCGGCTGGACGAGGTGGGTGCGCGGGAGCCGGAGGGGGTCGCGGCCTGGCTGGGCGACCCCTCGGCCGCCCCGCACGGCGGCGAGTCGCTGCTCGGCCTGTGCGCCAGGGCGGGGGCCTGGCTCGACTCGCTGACCGGTGACAGCCGGGTGCTGGCCGTCACCGAACCGTCCCTGGTACGGGCGGCCGTGGTCCACGCTCTGGCGCTGCCGCCGCAGGCGTTCTGGCGCCTCGACGTCGCCCCGCTCGCGCTGACGGAGCTGACCGGTCGCACGGGGCGCTGGAACCTCCGCGTCGGGCGCCCGCTCGGCGACCGACAGGGCGGCGGGGAGGCGGATCGGGGTACGTCCTGAGCCGGATGTGCAAGAACTGTTGTTTGTGCAGGAGCCTTGACACCCCGATGGTTCACTTCTTAAATCACGTAGTGAACTAAAGCACCATCATCCCCCCACGTGATGGCCATGCCCCCACTTGTCATATGCATGACACATCACATGTCCCCGTCCCGCACGGGAAGGAACGTTCATGAACTCCCCCCACCGGGCCAGGCGCCTCCTGGTCCCCGCGCTCTCCGTACTCGCCCTGGTCGCCACCACGTCCGGCCTGGCGTCGGGCGCCCCCAGGCAGCCGGACACGGTCTCCGCCGCCGCGACGTCGTTCTCCGACGAGTTCGACGGCCCGGCCGGCTCGGCCGTGGACGGCGGCAAGTGGCAGATCGAGACCGGCGACAACGTCGACAACCACGAGCGGCAGTACTACACCTCCGGCAACAACAACGCCGCGCTGGACGGCCAGGGCCATCTGGTCATCACCGCCCGCAAGGAGAACCCCTCCAACTACCAGTGCTGGTACGGCACCTGCGAGTACACCTCCGCGAGACTGAACACCTCCGGCAAGTTCACGCAGACCTATGGGCACGTCGAGGCGCGCATGAAGATCCCGCGCGGCCAGGGCATGTGGCCCGCGTTCTGGATGCTCGGTGACGACATCGGGCAGGTGGGCTGGCCCAACTCCGGTGAGATCGACATCATGGAGAACGTCGGCTTCGAGCCCTCCACCGTGCACGGCACCCTGCACGGCCCCGGCTACTCCGGCTCCGGCGGCATCGGGGCGGGCTACACCCTGCCCGACGGACAGGCATTCGCCGACGACTTCCACACCTTCGCCATCGACTGGGCCCCCGACTCCATCACCTGGTCGGTCGACGGAAACGTCTACCAGCACCGCACCCCGGCCGACACCAACGGCAACGCCTGGGCCTTCAACAAGCCCTTCTTCCTCATCCTCAACCTCGCGGTCGGCGGCTACTGGCCCGGGGACCCCGACGGCAACACCGCCTTCCCCGGCGAACTCGTGGTCGACCACGTCCGCGTCACCACGAGCGACAGCGCACCCCCGGCCTGATCACCGGCCTGATCACGGAGGTCCCGCCGGGCGCATGCCCGGCGGGACCTCCGCCGCTCTCAGCGCGCCTACCCCCGGTACGTCTCCAGCAGCCTCAGCCACACCTCGCTGATCGTCGGGTACGACGGAACCACGTGCCACAGCCGGTCGACGGGGATCTCACCGGCGACCGCCATCGTCGCCGAATGGAGCAGTTCGCCGATGCCGGGTCCGACGAAGGTGACGCCCAGCAGGACTTCGCGGTCGAGGTCCACGACCATGCGGGCGCGGCCCCGGTAGCCGTCCGCGTAGAGACCGGACCCGGCCACGGAGGCGAGGTCGTGGTCGACGGCCCGGACGCGGTGGCCGGCCTGTTCCGCCTCGGCCAGGGAGAGGCCCACCGACGCGGCCTCCGGATCGGTGAAGACGACCTGCGGGACGGCCGCGTGGTCGGCGGTCGCCGCGTGGGCGCCCCAGCGGGCGGTGTCCAGCGGCTTGCCCTGCGCGCGGGCGCCGATCGCGTCGCCCGTGATGCGTGCCTGGTACTTGCCCTGGTGGGTCAGGAGCGCGCGGTGGTTGACGTCGCCGGCCGCGTAGAGCCAGTCCGTGCCCTCGACCCGGCAGGTGTCGTCCACGGTGAGCCAGGTGCCGGGTTCCAGGCCGACCGTCTCCAAACCCAGGTCGCCGGTGCGCGGGGCGCGGCCGGTGGCGAACAGGACCTCGTCGGCCTCCACGCTCTCGCCGTTGTCGAGTTCCACGGTGACCGGGCCGTCGCCACCCGGGCGGCGTACGGCGGTGGCCGAGACGCCCGTACGGATCTCCGCTCCGGCCTCGGTCAGCGCCTCGGCGACCAGCTCGCCGGCGAACGGCTCCATCCGGGGCAGCAGCCCCTTGCCGCGTACGAGCATGGTGACTTTCGCGCCGAGCGCGTTCCACACGGTGGCCATCTCCACACCGACGACTCCCCCGCCGACCACGACGAGCCGGCCGGGGACCTTCTTGGCGCTCGTCGCCTCGCGACTCGTCCAGGGGCGGGCGTCCTCGATGCCGGGGAGGCCGGGCACCACGGCCCGGCTGCCCGTGCAGACGGCGACGGCGTGCCGGGCGGTGAGCCGGTGTTCCGTGCCGTCCGGCGCGGTGACGGTGACCTGCTTGGGTCCGGTCAGCCGGCCGCGGCCGCGGAAGATGTCGGCCCCGATCCCGTCGAGCCAGGCGGCCTGGCCGTCGTCCTTCCAGTGCGAGGCGTACTCGTCGCGGTGGGCGAGGACGGCGGCGGCGTCCAGCGGTCCCTGGACGGCGCCGCTCAGGCCGGGGACACGGCGGGCGTCGGCGCGGGCGACGACGGGGCGCAGGAGCGCCTTGCTCGGCATGCAGGCCCAGTAGGAACACTCGCCGCCGATCAGTTCCGACTCGACCACGGCGGTGGTCAGCCCGGCGGCCCGGGCCCGGTCCGCCACGTTCTCACCCACCGGCCCCGCTCCGATGACCACGACGTCGTACGCGACAGGCTCCGCTCCATGTGTCATGCGGCCCATTCTGGCGGGGGGTGTGGGCGTCGGCCACATGGGCAGGCACGGAATAGCACGAGATCGGGCACCGTTGACCCGGACACGTCTCATACGGGCACAGGAAGAGGTAGCAGCGCATGAGCACCGTAGAGCTCACCAAGGAAAACTTCGACCAGGTCGTCAGCGACAACGAGTTCGTCCTGATCGACTTCTGGGCTTCCTGGTGCGGCCCGTGCCGGCAGTTCGCCCCGGTGTACGACGCGGCGTCCGAGCGTCACGCGGACCTGGTCTTCGCCAAGGTCGACACGGAGGCGCAGCAGGAGCTGGCGGCGGCCTTCGACATCCGGTCGATCCCCACGCTGATGATCGTCCGGGACAACGTGGCGGTCTTCGCGCAGCCCGGCGCGCTGCCGGAGGCGGCCCTGGAGGACGTCATCGGCCAGGCCAGGAAGCTGGACATGGACGAGGTCCGCAAGGCCGTCGAGGCCGAGCAGAAGGGCAAGGCGGAGGGGCAGCAGTAGAGCCGCCGCCCCTCCCCCGGCAGGGCTGCCTCAGGTGCCGGTGCCGCGCTCCGCGACACGGGCCGAGAGCCCGTACGGGAGTTCCGAGCCGTCCACGAGCAGTCCCTCGACGGCCTGGGTCCTGGGGTCGATGTCGGCCACCATGCCGTCGCCCGCGTACCGGGGGTAGCCGGTCTCGCCCGTCTCCCCCGTGGCGGTGACCACGGCCGACCGGATGGCGGTGCCCGGTCCCCCGCCGTCGGAGCCCTTGGCCGCCGCGCCCCTGACGCTGGCCCCTGTCGCGCCTTCTCCGGCCGCGGGGGCCTTGTCGTCGGTGAACTCGGGGACGATGAGGATTTCGTAGCTCTGCGGATCGCTCATGGTCATGACGCTAGGGCCTGTCCGGCGGATCTTCGTGGATCAGCACGCGGCGTCTGGTGCGTGCTCTCGGCGTGCGCCCGGATCGCCCTCGTACTGGACGTACTGGGGTGATGCGGGCGTGCGGCGAGAGTGCCTGCCAGGCGTCGTGGGCCCACGAAGATCCGCCGGACAGGCTCTGGGCACGGGCGGTGCGCCACGCACGTCGCCGGGCCGGTTCAGCTGGATTCCCGTCGTACGGCGCGGGCGCGCAGCAGGTCGTGCCGCTCGGGCGGGGTCCTCGGGTGCCGGACGAGCCGGTCCACCAGGTCGGCCAGCGGCTGGGCGGTCGCCAGCTCCATCCGTACGCTGCTGAGCCTCGGCCGCAGCAGCCGCCCGAGCATCGAGTCGTCGGCGCCGACCACGGCGGCATCGGCGGGTATCCCGATCCCGGCGTCCTGGAGGGCCCGCATCAGGAGCATCGCGTAGGTGTCGTCGTACGCGAAGACGGCGTCCAGGCCGAGCGCGGGCCAGCGGGCGGCCAGGGAGGCGGCCGACTCCTCCTCGTAGCGCAGCGGCAGCACCTCGATATGGGCGCCGCCGTTCAGCGCGGCCTCCCGGGCGCCGGCCAGGCGTGGGGCGGCGAAGAGCGCGGTGGCGGGGTCCTCGGGCATCACGACGCCGATGCGGCGCCGGCCGCGTTCCAGCAGATGGCGCACCGCGCAGCCGCCGACCTCCCGCTGATCCATGATCAGGGCGTGGGCGCCCTCCACCGGATCGGGGCCCAGCGTGATGACGGCCTTGGCTCCGGAGCGCCGGAGCACGGCCGTGCCGCGCGGGGCGAGGGGGACGGAGCCGGGCACGATGACGGCGGCGGGGCGCAGTTCCGCCCAGGCGCGGGCGGCGTCGTCGGCGCCGAGGCCGAGCGAGCCGTACTGGACGACCGTGTAGTCGAGGCGCCGCAGCCCTGCCTCCAGGTCGCGCAGGAAGCGCAGGTGCAGAGGGCCGGTCGGCAGGTTTCCGGTGGGCAGCAGCACCATGCGCGAGTGGCCGGCGCGCAGGGTGCGGGCGGCGGCGTGGGGTACGTAGCCGAGTTCGTCGGCGGCCTCCCGTACCCGGCGGCGGGTCTGATCGCTGATCCGCACCTGCGCGTTGTTGTTGAGGACGTAGGACACGGTGGCCCGGGAGACGCCGGCGAGCCGCGCCACATCGGCGCTGGTCGGGACGGGGCCTTCGGCGGGCTGATCAGGTAACTGGCTCATGGCTCCGGGCAGTCTTCCAGACCGCCGCGACACACCGGCGCGCAGGCTGCACACGCGGACCGCCTAGGGTGTTCCGATGACGATCCAGCACCGCAGTGACAGGTACGACGAGCCGGCCACCTTCCCGGGCCGGGCCGGTTCCACGGCCACCGCCCAGACCGATCCGCGTGAGGTGGGCCCGGTCCGTACCTCGTACGCGCCCGACCGGGACGGCGCGCCCGACCCCGGGGAGATCGTCTGGACGTGGGTGCCGTTCGAGGAGAACGACGGGCGCGGCAAGGACCGGCCGGTCCTGGTCGTGGCCCGGGAGTCGAAGGGCACGCTGCTGGCCGTGCAGTTGTCCAGCAAGCAGCACGACGTGGACCGGGAGTGGGTGTCGCTGGGCGCGGGCCCCTGGGACAGCTCGGGGCGTCCGTCCTGGGTGGACCTGGACCGGGTCCTGCGGGTCCACGAGGACGGGATGCGGCGCGAGGCGTGCGCCCTGGACCGGGCCAGGTTCGACCTGGTCGTCGGGCGGCTGAGGGAGCGTTACGGCTGGGCGTGAGGGCGCCCGGCGGGCCCGGCCCTCACCCTCGACTTCAGGGTGAGGGTCACCCCCGGTCGGCGCCCACCCGGTCGGACGCCACCCGGGTGGGCGCATCGTCGTCGCGGCCGGGGACGCCGAAGACGACCTCCTCGAAGTGGCCCGCGAACCGCGGCCCTCGCGGCCGGCCGCGTACCCGCGAGGGCGGCCGCCACACCCTTCTGGATGCCGATGTCGCGGCCGTTTCCGGCGCGGTAGTGACCCGCCCGGACGACGGCCTCCGTCTCGCGCGCGATTCCGCGCAGCCGGGCGCTCACGGACCCTCCCCCTTATGGTGCATACGGGGCATGATCGGCGTTCTTCTCCCGGCCACGTAATCGAACTTCCGGCGAAGAAGGCACTCTTGTGCGATGCCTCAGCAGCGGTTTGGGTAGGACGGACGCACCGGAACAAGGAGGCCCGGAATGTCATCCGAGACACCCGGCGGCCATGGTCCGCCACCCGGTCAGACCTCGCTCCTCGGTGAGGGCGAGGCGGAGGATCTACTGCGCGGCATCTGCTTCAAGACGGGGCCGCCGCGCACGGTGGGCGTCGAGCTGGAATGGCTCCTGCACGACCGTGACCAACCGCATCGCACCGTCCCGCCCCACCTGCTGGAGGCGGCCGCAACGGCCGTCCGGGCGCTGCCCCTGAGCGCGGCGCTCACCTTCGAACCCGGCGGCCAGCTGGAACTCAGCTCGCGCCCCGCCGCTTCCCTGATGGCGTGTGTCGAGGACACCGCCGCCGATCTCATCGCCGTACGCGCCGCCCTCGGCGGGCTGGGCCTCGCCCCGGCCGGCCTGGGCGTCGATCCCTGGCAGACACCGCGCCGGCTCCTGCGCGAGCCCCGGTACGAGGCCATGGAGAGGGCCCTCGACCGGTGGGGCCCGTCCGGCCGCGCCATGATGTGCACCACCGCCTCCGTCCAGGTCTGCCTGGACGCCGGGGAGGAGGAGCCGGGCCCGCTCGGCTACGCGCGACGCTGGCAGCTCGCCCATCTGCTGGGCGCCGTCCTGGTGGCGGCCTTCGCCAACTCGCCGTTCCGGACGGGCGCGCCGACGCCCTGGCGGTCCACCCGCCAGGCGCTGTGGGCCGACCTGGACCCGAAGCGGACGCTGGCCCCCGACGGGCTGCTGCCGCCCCGGGACGCCTGGGCCGCGCACGTCCTGGACACGCCCGTGCTGTGCGTACGGGGCGAGGGGCCGTGGCATGTGCCGGACGGACTCACGTTCCGCGACTGGATCCGGTCCGGGGTGCCCCGCCGCCCGGACCGGAGCGACCTCGATTTCCACGTCACCACGCTGTTCCCGCCGGCCCGGCCGCGCGGGCACCTGGAGCTGCGCATGATCGACGCGCAGCCCGGTGACGACGGCTGGATCGTGCCCCTCGCCGTCACGACCGCCCTGTTCGACGACCCGGAGGCCGCGGAGACGGTGTACCGGACCGTGAAGCCGCTCGCCGAGACGGCCGGTGCGGGCTCGGCACCGCGCAATCCGCTGTGGACCGCGGCCGCCCGCGACGGCCTGGCCGATCCGGAGCTGCGCCAGGCGGCGGACCTCTGCTTCCGGCTCGCCGTGGAGGCGCTGTCACGGCTGGGCGCGAGCGTCGCGGTCCGGGACGCGGTCGCCGGCTTCCACGACCGCTATGTCGCCCGGGGCAGATGCCCGGCCGACGACCTGCGGGACCTGCTCACCGCGGGCGGGGCGCGCCGCCCGGCCCATCCGAAGGGGACCCTGTCATGACCGAATCCCCCGCGCCCCCGCACGCCGGGGACGCCGAGGCGCTGCGCGAGCACGCGCTCGCCGCGCTGCTCACCGCCCGCAGGCGCACCGCGCTCCTCACCGACAGCGTGGACGACCGCGAGCTGACCGCCCAGCACTCGCCGCTGATGTCGCCACTGGTCTGGGACCTGGCGCACATCGGCAACCAGGAGGAGCTGTGGCTGCTGCGCGGTGTGGCGGGACGGGAGGCGATGCGCCCGGAGATCGACGGGCTGTACGACGCCTTCGAGCATCCGCGCGCCACCCGGCCCTCGTTGCCGCTGCTGGCGCCCGAGGAGGCCCGTTCGTACGCCTCCGAGGTACGCGGCAGGGCCCTGGACGTGCTGGAGTCCGCTCCGCTCGGTGACGGGCCCGCGCTGGTCAGGTCCGGCTTCGCCTTCGGGATGATCGCGCAGCACGAGCAGCAGCACGACGAGACGATGCTGATCACGCATCAGCTGCGTTCGGGCCCGGTCGCGCTGACGGCCCCGGAGCCGCCGCGCGCGGCGGCCGGCACCCCGGCGCTGCCCGCCGAGGTCCTGGTGCCCGGCGGCCCGTTCACCATGGGCACGTCGGCCGAACCGTGGTCCCTGGACAACGAACGCCCCGCGCACCGGCGGGACGTTCCCGGGTTCGTCATCGACACGGCTCCGGTGACGTGCGGCGCGTACCGGGCGTTCATCGAGGACGGCGGTTACGGTGACCGGCGCTGGTGGGCGCCCGAGGGCTGGGCGATGGTCCGGGAGCACGAGCTGCGCGCCCCGCTGTTCTGGCACCGGGACGCCGGGCAGTGGCTGCGGCGGCGGTTCGGGGTGATCGAGCCGGTGCCGGACGACGAGCCGGTGCTGCACGTCAGCTGGTACGAGGCCGACGCGTACGCGCGCTGGGCGGGCCGCAGGCTGCCGACCGAGGCGGAGTGGGAGAAGGCGGCCCGCCACGATCCCGTCTCCGGGCGGTCGCGCCGCTATCCGTGGGGCGACGAGGACCCGACGCCGGAGCGGGCCAATCTGGGGCAGCGCCATCTGCGGCCCGCGCCCGCCGGGGCGTACCCGGCCGGACGGGCGCCGTGCGGGGCGGGTCAGCTGATCGGTGACGTGTGGGAGTGGACGGCGAGCGACTTCCTGCCGTACCCGGGGTTCGCGCCGTTTCCGTACCGCGCGTACTCGGAGGTGTTCTTCGGCCCGGAGCACAAGGTGCTGAGGGGCGGCTCGTTCGCGGTGGACGCGGTGGCCTGCCGGGGTACGTTCCGCAACTGGGACCTGCCGGTCCGGCGGCAGATCTTCGCGGGGTTCCGCACCGCGAGGGACCTCTGATGTGCCGGCACCTCGCCTACCTGGGGCCGCCGGTCGCCCTGGGCGAGCTGCTGTCGCGCCCGGCGCACTCCCTGGTGCGGCAGTCCTGGGAGCCCCGCCGCCAGCGCCACGGCACGGTCAACGCCGACGGTTTCGGGGTCGGCTGGTACGCGGAGGGCGACCCGGTCCCGGGGCGTTACCGCCGCCAGGGCCCCGTCTGGGGCGACCAGACCTTCGCCGACCTGGTCCGGGTGGTCCGCAGCCATGCCCTGCTCGCCGCGGTCCGGGACGCGACCGGCGCCGATCCGGACGGCGAGGCGGCCGCGGCGCCGTTCGCCGCGGACCGGGTGCTGTTCAGCCACAACGGGGCGGTGAAGGGCTGGCCCGGTTCGATGGCCTCCCTCGCGGCCACCCTGCCGCCGGCGGACCTGCTGCGGCTCGCCGCGCGCAGTGACTCCGCCCTGGTGTGGGCGCTGGTGCGGCACCGGCTCGCGACGGGCGACGCGCTCGCGCAGGCCGTGGCGGACACCGTGCCCGAGGTGGCGGAGGCGGCGCCGGGCTCCCGGCTCAACCTGCTGCTCACCGACGGCCGCACCGTCGTGGCCACCGCCTGGGGCGACACCCTGTGGCATCTCACCGAGCCCGGCCGGCACACGGTCGTCGCCTCGGAGCCGTACGACAACGATCCCCGCTGGTCCGAGGTGCCCGACCGCACCCTGCTGACCGCGACCGCCGGCGACGTCCTGCTGACCCCGCTGAAGGAGCCCCGCACGTGAGTCCCTTCCTGCTGACCCGCACTCTGCCCGAGGACGCGACGGACGCGGCGCTGCGCGCCGATGTGCTGCACGGCCTGTCCCGGCGCCCGAAGACCCTGCCGCCCAAGTGGTTCTACGACGCCCGGGGCAGCGAACTGTTCGAGGAGATCACCCGGCTCCCCGAGTACTACCCGACGCGCGCCGAGCGGGAGATCCTGATCGACCGGGCGGGCGAGATCGCCGCCGCGTCCGGCGCCCGCACGCTGGTGGAGCTGGGTTCCGGCTCCTCGGAGAAGACCCGCCATCTGCTGGACGCGCTGACGGACCTGCACAGTTACGTGCCGGTCGACGTCAGCGAGAGCGCGCTGCGCGGGGCGGCGGAGGCGCTGCTGACGGAGCGGCCGGGGCTGTCCGTGCACGCGCTGATCGCCGACTTCACGGCCGGGCTCTCGTTGCCGGAGACGCCCGGGCCCCGGCTGGTGGCGTTCCTCGGCGGTACCCTCGGCAATCTTCTGCCGAGTGAGCGGTCGGTGTTCCTGAAGTCGGTACGCGAGCTGCTGGCACCCGGCGACACGCTGCTGCTCGGCACGGATCTCGTGAAGGACGAGGGGGTGCTGGTCGCGGCGTACGACGACGCGGCGGGGGTGACGGCGGCGTTCAACCGTAACGTGCTGTCGGTCGTGGACCGGGAGCTGGGCGCGGACTTCGTACCGGAGGACTTCGCGCACGTGGCGCGGTGGAATCCGCGCGAGGAGTGGATCGAGATGCGCCTGCGGGCCCGCCGGTCGCTGACGGTGAAGATTCCGGAGCTGGATCTGGTGGTGCCGTTCGAGGCGGGTGAGGAACTGCGCACCGAGGTGTCCGCGAAATTCCGCGAGGACGGGGTGCGCGGCGAACTGGCCGGGGCGGGACTCCGCCTGGCCCACTGGTGGACGGACGCCGAGGACAGGTTCGCGCTGTCCCTGTCCACGGTGGACTGACCGGGTGCGGTACGGGTACGGGGCCGGTGTCCGGTCCCGTACCCGCGCCGGGGTCAGCTGCCGGCGAGCACCGCGGTGATCTTCTCGGATGCGGTCTTCGCCTCGGTCGCCGGGTCACCGCCCTGGAGGACCGCCGTCATGTAGGTCTTGATCGGGTTGTCGGCCTCGACCGCGGCCCACTGCGGGGAGGTGGGCGTCGCGTGGCCCTGCGCCGCGCCCTCGGCCATCGCGGCGGTGCTCTCCTCGCCCTCGATCACATGGGCCAGGGCGGGCTTGTTGGGCACGTAGCTCATCGTCTTGGCCAGGTCCTCCTGCCACTTGGCCCCGGCCAGCGCCTTGATGACCTCGTAGGCGGCGGCGCGCTGGTCGGACTTCTGCGGCACGATCAGGTCGGAGCCGCCGGTGAACACCGAGCCGGGGGCCTTGGCGGTCTTGCCGGGAATCGGGAAGTAGCCGAGCTTGCCCTTGAGTTCGGGGTTCTTCTTCTCGATCAGGGTGGCCGTGCTGGGGGTGGAGATGATCTGGGCGACATTCCCCTCGGCGAACACGTTGGCCTGCGGGGGCTTTTCCTCGTCGGCGTCCTTGGGCCCGTCGCCCAGTGCCTGGAGCTCGGAATAGAAGTCCATGCCCTTGAGCGCTGCGGGCGAGTCGAGAGTGCCCTCCCAGTCGCCTTCGCCGTCGCTGGCGAGTTGCCCGCCCTCGTCCCAGATGAACCCGGCGAGGACGTACCAGTTCTGCCCCGGCAGATACATGCCCTGGATTCCGTCGTGGTTCAGTTTCTCGGTGTCGGCGATCCACTGCGCGCGTGTCTTCGGCGGGTTCTTGATGCCCGCGTTCTCGAAGATGTCCTTGTTGTAGATCACCACGCGGTTGGCCGCGTACCACGGGATGCCGTACTGGACACCGCCGATGCTCCCCGGCTCGGCGAGACCGGGCAGCCAGTCCTCTCTGCCCAGGTCACGCATGGATTCGAGGGTGAGGTCGCGCAGGTTGCCGCTCTCGGCGTACTGGGCGACCTGGGTGTTGCCGACCTCGATGACGTCGGGGGTGTCCTTGCCGGCGAGCGCATCCAGGACCTTGGGGCCGATGCCGCCCCATTCCTGGATCTTGAACTCCAGTTCGACCGAGGAGTGCTCGTCCTCGTACGACTTCTTGAAACGGTCCAGGAAGTCGGCGGTAACGCCGTCCTTCATCAGCCAGATCGTCACCTTCTTGCCGCCGGAGCCGCCGGTTCCGGGGATCACGCCGCAGCCACCCAGCGCAACAGCGGAAATAAGGGCGACAGCTCCGACGAGCATGCGGTTTTTCACGATTCACCTTCTGCGGAACGGCAGGACGAAATTTGCGGACCCGGTGTGGGGGACTGCGGGCTGCGCTCGCACGGGCGTGGCTGGATTTTGGTATGGACCAATACTTTGGTCAAGCTCCGTCACGGACATGCGCGATGTCCGCGATCCCTCGCGAACCGGGCCGAGGTAGGGCACCTTGGTAAGAACGAGAGGAGACAAATCGTGTCAAATCACACGTATCGCGTCACTGAAATCGTAGGAACCTCCCAGGAGGGCGTGGACGAGGCAATCCGCAACGGTGTCGCCAGAGCCTCGGAAACGTTGCACAATCTCGACTGGTTCGAGATCACACAGGTGCGCGGGCAGATCGAGGATGGCCGAATCGCGCACTACCAGGTCGGCCTGAAAGTGGGCTTCCGGCTCGACGACCCGCAGTGACGCGACCGCTCGTGCGGCACGGGCGGCTCAGGTGCGCCCCTCGCGCTCCTGCGCGTCCTTCAGCGCGGGCGACGCCGGGGTCCAGCCGGCCCGCACCACGGTGAATCCGGCCAGCTCGGCCGCGTCGCAGACCAGCTCGTCGTCGTCCACGAGCATGCGCACCGCACGGTCGCGGCCGAGCCGCTCCAGGATCTCCAGCTTGGTCCGGCGCGCCGGCCGGCGGTCGTCGTTGCGCCGCATGTGCAGCCGCCCCTCGGGCAGCCCCTGCCGGTCCAGCCAGGCCAGGGTGTCCTTGCGGCACCGCTCCGGCCGCCCGGTGAGGTAGACGATCTCGCACTCCTCGGCACTGCTCAGCGCCAGCCGTACGCCCTCGTCCAGTGGCGGGTCGTCCACGGCGGCGGCGAAGAAGGCGGCCCAGTTCCGGCGGCCATCCAGGAAGTGCTGGCGGTGCGTGGTGTCGGCGAGCGTACCGTCAAGATCGAACACGGCCACTGGCCGGACGTCGTTTCCCATGCGGCCAGCAAACCAGGCGGCCGCCCCGTCCGGCCGGCCGGCACGACCACCGGCCGGGCCCCGGCACACCGCACCGAGCACGGAGACCTCTCCCCCATGACCTCGCCCCACGATCCGTACGTCCGGGTCCGCGGCGCCCGCGAGCACAATCTGCGGAACGCCGACGTCGACATCCCCCGCGACACCCTCACCGTCTTCACCGGCGTCTCCGGGTCGGGCAAGTCCTCGCTGGCCTTCGGCACCATCTACGCGGAGGCGCAGCGCCGCTACTTCGAGTCCGTCGCCCCGTACGCACGGCGGCTCATCCACCAGGTCGGCGCGCCCGCCGTCGGCGAGGTCACCGGGCTGCCGCCGGCCGTCTCGCTGGAGCAGCGCAGATCGGCGCCGGGCGCCCGGTCGTCCGTGGGCACGGTGACGACGCTGTCCAACTCGCTGCGGATGCTGTTCTCGCGGGCCGGGGACTACCCGGAGGGGGCCGGGCGGCTGGACTCGGACGCCTTCTCGCCGAACACCGCGGTCGGGGCGTGCCCGCGTTGCCACGGCCTCGGCCGGGTCCACCGCACCAGCGAGGAACTGCTGGTCCCGGACCCGGAGCTGTCGGTCCGGGAGGGCGCGATCGCCGCCTGGCCCGGGGCCTGGCAGGGCAAGAACCTGCGCGATGTGCTGGACGCCCTCGGCCACGACGTGGACCGGCCGTGGCGGGACCTCGACCCGGCCGACCGGGAGTGGATCCTGTTCACCGACGAGCAGCCGGTGGTGACGGTCCATCCGGTGCGCGAGGCGGGGCGCATCCAACGGCCCTACCAGGGAACGTACATGAGCGCGCGGCGCTATGTGATGCACACCTTCGCCGACTCGAAGAGCGCCACCCTTCGGGCGAAGGCCGAGCGTTTCCTGAGCAGCGAGCCCTGCCCGGTGTGCGACGGCAGCAGGCTGCGGCCGGAGGCCATGGCCGTCACGTTCGCGGGGCGCACCATCGCGGAGCTCGCGGGCCTGGCGCTCACCGAGCTCGCCGGCGTGCTCGCGGCGGCGGGCGGCGACGGGACCGCCCGGGTGCTGACGGCGGACCTCCTCGCCCGTATCGGGACCGTCACCGAACTGGGCCTCGGCTACCTGAGCCTGGACCGCACGGCGCCCACGCTCTCCTCCGGCGAGCTCCAGCGGCTGCGGCTGGCGACCCAGCTGCGGGCGGGGCTCTTCGGGGTGGTGTACGTCCTGGACGAGCCGTCCGCCGGTCTGCATCCGGCGGACACCGAGGCGCTGCTCGCGGTGCTGGGGCGGCTGAAGGAGGCCGGGAACACGGTCTTCGTGGTGGAGCACCAGATGGACGTGGTGCGGCGGGCGGACTGGCTGGTGGACGTGGGGCCGCTGGCCGGTGAGCACGGTGGCCGGGTGCTGCACAGCGGGCCGCCCGCCGGGCTCGCCGGGGTCGCGGAGTCGGCCACCCGGCGCTTCCTGTTCCCGGACGCGCCGCTCCCGTCGCGCGAGGTCCGCGCGCCCTCAGGGTGGCTGCGGCTGTTCGGGGTGGAGCGGCACAACGTGCGCGGGGTGGACGCGGCGTTCCCGCTGGGCGTGTTCACGGCGGTGACCGGGGTCTCCGGTTCCGGCAAGTCGACGCTGGTGGGGCAGGTGCTGGCGGGGGCGCCGGCGGACCGGCGCGGGGCCGCGGAGGACCAGGAACGGCCCGTGACCGGATACGCCCGCGCCGAGGGGCTGGACGCGGTGGACCGGCTGGTGCAGGTGGACCAGCGGCCCATCGGGCGTACACCGCGCTCCAACCTGGCCACGTACACCGGGCTGTTCGACGTGGTGCGCAAGCTCTTCACTGCCACGCCCCTGGCCCGGGAGCGGGGGTACCGGGCGGGCCGGTTCTCGTTCAACGTGACCGGTGGGCGGTGCGAGACGTGCCAGGGCGAGGGGTTCGTCTCGGTGGAGCTGCTGTTCCTGCCGAGCACCTACGCGCCCTGCCCGGACTGTCATGGGGCGCGGTACAACCCGGAGACGCTGGAGGTGACGCTGCGCGGGCTGAACATCGCCCAGGTGCTGGACCTGACGGTGGAGGCGGCGGCCGGGTTCTTCGCGGAGACTCCGGCCGCCGCGCGCAGCCTGGGGACGCTGCTGGACGTGGGGCTCGGCTATCTGCGGCTCGGGCAGCCCGCGACGGAGCTGTCCGGTGGTGAGGCGCAGCGGATCAAGCTGGCGGCGGAGCTCCAGCGGACGCGCCGGGGCCACACGCTGTACCTCCTGGACGAGCCGACGACGGGGCTGCATCCGGCCGATGTGGAGGTGCTGATGCGGCAGTTGAACGGGCTGGTGGAGGCCGGGTCCACGGTGGTGGTCGTGGAACACGACATGGCCGTGGTCGCGGGTGCGGACTGGGTGATCGATCTCGGCCCTGACGGCGGTGACCGGGGTGGCCGGATCGTGGCCGAGGGGCCTCCGATGGAGGTGGCGGGGGCTGCCGAGAGCCGCACGGCGGGTTATCTGCGGGCGGCTCTGGGGCTTGCCTGAGCGGCCGGCCCACCTCAACTCCGGCAGGCTTCATGCGGGTTGGCAGCCGGTGCGGGGAAGAGAAATGAAACAGTAAAGAATGTTGACAGTTATCTGGTCCATACCAATCATGGGCATGCCACGCGGTCGTACGTCGCCGTGCGGCATGTGACCCCCGGCCGGGAATCACAGGAACGGGCCGCGCCCCTCCCCGGGCGCGGCCGAGCCGTGCATCCGCCCGTTGTCCCACCCCGCTGGGAGCTGCCCCATGAGACGTCCAAGAACAGTCGGCGCCGTCCTGAGCGCCTTGGCCACCGTCGTCGCGTCCGCAGGTCTGGTCCTCGGATCAGGCGCCGTCGCACAGGCCGCCACCACCGCCGCCACCCCCATGCCCGCGCACGTCTTCGCCCCGTACTTCGAGGCGTGGAACGGCGACAGCCCGGCCGCGCTCGCCCAGGCGTCCGGTGCCAAGTACCTGACGATGGCCTTCATCCAGGCCGCGACCAAGGGTTCCTGCACCCCGTACTGGAACGGCGATTCGGGCATGCCGATCGCCCAGTCCGAGTTCGGCGCCGACTTCACCACGATGCGGTCGCGCGGCGGTGACGTCATCCCGTCGTTCGGCGGCTTCACCGCGGACAACACCGGCACCGAGATCGCCGACAGCTGCACCGACGTGGACTCGATCGCCGCCGCGTACGAGAAGGTCATCACGACCTACGACGTGTCCCGCCTCGACATGGACATCGAGGACAACTCGCTGACGAACAGCGCCGGCATCGACCGCCGGAACAAGGCGCTCAAGAAGGTCCAGGACTGGGCCGCCGCCAGTGGGCGCCCGCTCCAGATCTCGTACACCCTGCCCACCACGACCAGCGGTCTGGCGAGTAGCGGTCTCGCGGTGCTCAAGAACGCGGTGTCCAACGGCACGCGGGTCGACGTCGTCAACCTCATGACGTTCGACTACTACGACGGCGCCGCGCACGACATGGCCAAGGACACCCAGACCGCGATCACCGGTCTGAAGGGCCAGCTGGCGAAGCTCTACCCGTCGAAGACCGACGCCCAGCTGTGGGGCATGACCGGCATCATCGAGATGCCCGGCATCGACGACTACGGACCGGCCGAGACCTTCACCACGGCCAACGCGCCCGTGGTGTACGACTGGGCCGTCTCCAAGGGTGTCGGAACCCTGTCGTTCTGGGCGCTCCAGCGCGACAACG
The DNA here is from genome assembly GCF_045206345.1 of Streptomyces sp. NBC_00209. Taxonomy (NCBI): domain Bacteria; kingdom Bacillati; phylum Actinomycetota; class Actinomycetes; order Kitasatosporales; family Streptomycetaceae; genus Streptomyces; species Streptomyces sp. NBC_00209. The sequence continues at coordinate 168,710 of NZ_CP108121.1, forward strand.
GCGGCTGCCCCGGCACCGGCGGCAGCGACACCTGCTCCGGCATCGCGCAGGACACCTGGTACTTCACGCACACCTTCGCCCCGTTCACGGGCGGCGGCAGCGGCCCGGTGACCGACGACTACTCGGTGGCGGTGACCCCCTCGTCGGCCACCGTCGAGCCGGGCAAGTCGGCGACCGCCACCGTGAAGACCGCGGTGACCTCGGGCACCGCCAAGACCGTCGCGCTGACCGCCGGCGGCGCCCCGGCCGGGGTGACCGCCGCGCTCAGCCCGACCTCGGTGACGGCGGGCGGCTCCGCCACGCTGACGCTCAACGCCTCGGCGTCGGCGGCCCCCGGCACGTACACCATCACGGTGACCGGCACCTCCGGCACCCTCAGCCACTCGGCCTCGTTCACCCTGACGGTGCCCGGTGCCGGCGGCGGGACGGGGTCCCTGGTGAACGGTGACTTCGAGACCGGCGCGCTGGGTCCGTGGACCTGCGAGTCGGGTGGCGCGGTCGTCTCCTCACCGGTGCACGGCGGCACGCACGCGCTGTCCGTCGCGGCCACTTCTTCGCAGACCGGCGAGTGCGCGCAGACCCTGGCCCTCTCCCCCAACACCAAGTACACGTTGCAGGGTTACGTCCAGGGGAACTACGCCTACCTCGGAGTCCGGGGCGGCGCGACCGCGAGCACCTGGGGTCTCTTCAACGGCTACACCAAGCAGTCGGTGACCTTCACCACCGGTTCCAGCGGCTCGGTCACGGTCTACCTGCACGGCTGGTACGGCCAGGGCACGGTGTACGGCGACGACCTCTCCGTAGCCAAGTCCTGACCGTTGAGGGCCCCGGAGGCGGGCGGCCTCCGGGGCCCTCATGCGGCGGTTCAGCGGCGGGCCTTGCGGGTCGCCCGCAGCCACTCCTTGTTCATGGCCGAGATCGACGGCAGCGGGATCCCCTTGGGGCAGGCGGTGGCGCACTCGCCGGTGAGCGTGCAGCCGCCGAAGCCCTCGCTGTCCATCTGCTCCACCATGTCGAGCACCCGGGTCTCCCGCTCGGGGGCGCCCTGCGGGAGCACGTTGAGGTGGTTGACCTTCGCCGAGGTGAAGAGCATCGCCGAACCGTTGGGGCAGGCCGCGACACAGGCGCCGCAGCCGATGCACTCGGCGTGCTCGAAGGCGAAGTCGGCGTCCGGCTTCGGCACCGGCGTGGCATGCGCGTCGGGGGCCGTACCGGTGGGGGCGGAGATGTAGCCGCCGGCCTGGATGATCCGGTCGAAGGCCGAGCGGTCCACGACCAGGTCCTTGACGACCGGGAAGGCCGAGGCCCGCCAGGGCTCGATGTCGATGGTGTCGCCGTCGTGGAAGGCGCGCATGTGGAGCTGACAGGTCGTAGTCCGCTCCGGACCGTGCGCGTCGCCGTTGATGACGAGGCTGCACGCGCCGCAGATGCCCTCGCGGCAGTCGTGGTCGAAGGCGACGGGGTCGTCACCGGCGAGGATCAGCTCCTCGTTGAGGGTGTCGAGCATTTCCAGGAACGACATGTCCTGCGAGATGCCGTCCACCTCGTACGTGGACATGGCGCCGGGGGCGTCGGCGTTCTTCTGGCGCCAGACGCGCAGGGTGAGCTTCATGCGTAGCTCCGCTGAGTGGGGTGGACGTACTCGAAGACGAGGTCTTCCTTGTGCAGGACCGGGGCCTCGCCGGTGTCGGTGAACTCCCAGGCGGCGGCGTAGGAGAACTCCTCGTCGCGCCGGGCGGCCTCGCCGTCCGGGGTCTGGGACTCCTCGCGGAAGTGGCCGCCGCAGGACTCCGCGCGGTGCAGGGCGTCGAGGCACATGAGCTCGGCGAGCTCCAGGTAGTCCACGATGCGATTGGCCTTCTCCAGCGACTGGTTGAACTCCTCTCCGGTGCCGGGGACCTTGATGCGGCGCCAGAACTCCTCGCGGATCAAGGGGATTCGGGCGAGCGCCGTGCGCAGCCCCTCCTCGTTGCGGGCCATCCCGCAGTACTCCCACATGAGTGCGCCGATCTCGCGGTGGAAGGAGTCGGGGGTGCGGTCGCCGTCGACGGCCAGCAGCAGATGGAGCCGGTCCTCGGTCTCGGCGACGGCCTCCGCGACCTCGGGGTGCGAGGCGTCGACCTCGTCGTGGTGCGGGTTGCGGGCGAGGTAGTCGTTGATGGTGGAGGGCAGGACGAAGTAGCCGTCGGCGAGGCCCTGCATCAGCGCGGAGGCGCCGAGCCGGTTGGCGCCGTGGTCGGAGAAGTTGGCCTCACCGATCGCGAAGAGGCCCGGGATCGTGGTCTGGAGGTCGTAGTCGACCCAGAGCCCGCCCATCGTGTAGTGCACGGCCGGGTAGATCCGCATCGGGGTCGCGTACGGGTCCTCGGCGGTGATCCGGGCGTACATGTCGAAGAGGTTGCCGTACTTCTCCTCGACCTTGGCGCGGCCCATCCGCCCGATGGCCTCGGCGAAGTCCAGGTAGACGCCCTGGCCGCCGGGTCCGACGCCGCGCCCCTCGTCGCAGACGTTCTTCGCGGCGCGCGAGGCGATGTCACGGGGCACCAGGTTCCCGAAGGAGGGGTACTGGCGCTCCAGGTAGTAGTCGCGCTCGTCCTCGGGGATCTCGTTGGCCGGGCGGGTGTCGCCCTTGGCCTTCGGGACCCAGATGCGGCCGTCGTTGCGCAGCGACTCGCTCATCAGCGTCAGCTTGGCCTGGTGGTCGCCTGTGCGCGGGATGCAGGTGGGGTGGATCTGGGTGAAGCAGGGGTTCGCGAAGTGGGCGCCGCGCCGGTGGGCCCGCCAGATGGCGGTGGCGTTGGAGTTCATCGCGTTGGTCGACAGGTAGAAGACGTTCCCGTAGCCGCCGCTGGCGAGGACCACGGCGTCGGCGAAGTAGGTGTCGGTCCTCCCGGTGACGAGGTCGCGGGCGACGATGCCACGCGCCCGTCCGTCCACGACGATCAGGTCGAGCATCTCGGTACGGGGGTGCAGCTCGACGTTGCCCGCGGCGATCTGCCGGGACAGCGCCTGGTAGGCGCCGAGGAGCAGCTGCTGTCCGGTCTGGCCGCGGGCGTAGAAGGTGCGGGAGACCTGGACACCGCCGAAGGAGCGGTTGTCGAGGAGTCCGCCGTACTCGCGGGCGAAGGGGACGCCCTGCGCCACGCACTGGTCGATGATCTCGACGGAGATCTGGGCCAGGCGGTGCACGTTGGACTCGCGGGCGCGGAAGTCGCCGCCCTTGACGGTGTCGTAGAAGAGGCGGTGCACCGAGTCGCCGTCGTTGCGGTAGTTCTTCGCGGCGTTGATGCCGCCCTGCGCGGCGACCGAGTGGGCCCGGCGGGGCGAGTCCTGGAAGCAGAACTGGACGACGTGGTAGCCCTGTTCGGCCAGCGTCGCACCGGCCGAACCGCCGGCCAGGCCGGTGCCGACGACGATGACGGTGTGCTTGCGCCGGTTGGCGGGGTTGACCAGCTTGGCCTCGAAGCGGCGCGTGTCCCAGCGCTCCGCGACGGGCCCGGTGGGGGCCTTGGTGTCGGCGACGGGTTCGCCGGTCGTGTAGTGCGTGTAGTCGTTCATGTCAGCTCACGACTCCGGTCATGACGGCGACGGGTACGGAGATGAAGCCCACCGTCAGCACCAGCGCGAGGACGTTGGCGAGGGTCTTCAGGACGCGGTCGCGGCTCGCGCGGCCGGCGCCGAGGGTCTGCGCGGCGCTCCAGAACCCGTGCTGGACGTGGAGCCCCAGGGCGAGCATCGCGACGATGTAGATGACGTTGCCGTACCAGGTGGAGAAGGTGTCGACGACGTTCTGGTACGGGTGGCCGGACTGGAATCCGCCGGAGTGCACGGTGCCGGTCGTCAGGTCCAGGATGTGCCAGACGATGAACAGCCCGAGGATGACCCCGCCGTAGCGCATGGTGCGGGTGGCATAGCTCGCGCGCGGGCGCTTGTGCACGTACGTGCTGGGCCTCGCCCGCAGGTCGCGGCGGCTGAGCTGGTACGCGGAGACCGCGTGCAGCGCCACGGCGGCGACGAGCACCACGCGCACGATCCACAGCGCCCACTCGTGGTGCAGGAACGGCTCGCCCATCACACGCAGCCAGTGCGCGTAGCCGTTGAACTCGCCGGACCCGAAGAAGATCTTCAGGTTTCCGATCATGTGGACGATCAAGTAGAGGAGCATGACCAGTCCGCTGACGGCCATGATCGCCTTCTTGCCGACGGTCGAGCCCCAGAGCGTGCGCGTCATGGACGACCGTCGGTCCGTCCGGGTTGCCAATGCCATGGACACGACGCTAGGGCCGGATCCCCGATCAGTCCAAGTCATCGAGCAGCTGATCTCCATAGCCCCTGCCTATGAAGCGGGGTAGCGTGGGGTGATGCAGTTCCAGCAGCTCACCTATTTCGTGGCCGTCGCCGAGGCCCGGCACTTCACCCGCGCCGCCGAGGAGGTGCATGTCTCGCAGCCCTCGCTCTCCCAGCAGATCCGGGCCCTGGAGAACGAGCTGGGCGCCGAGCTGTTCAGCCGGGCGCGCGGCAACATCACGCTGACGGACGCGGGCGAGGCGCTGCTCCCGCTGGCCCGGCGCATCCTGGCCGACGCCGATACGGCGCGCCACGAGGTGCAGGAGCTGGCGCAGCTGCGCCGGGGCCGGGTGAGGCTGGGGGCGACGCCCAGCGTGTGCACGGGCCTGCTGCCGGAGGTGCTGCGCGCCTTCCACGACCTGCACCCGGGCATCCAGCTGCTGCTGGAGGAGGGCGGTTCGCACGATCTCGTACGGGAGCTGGCGCGCGGGGCGCTCGATCTGGCCCTGGTGGTGCTGCCGCTGCCGGCCGCCTCACCGGTGCTGACCACGGTCGAGCTGCTTCAGGAGGACCTGGTGGTCGTCTCGTCGGCGCAGCGTCCCCGGCCGGGCCGGGGCGGGCGGGTCCGGATCGCGGATCTGGAGGGCGAGCCGCTGGTGATGTTCCGGCACGGCTACGACCTGCGGGAGCTGACGGTGGCCGCCTGCCGGGCGGAGGGCTTCGAGCCGTCGTTCACGGTGGAGGGCGGCGAGATGGACGCGGTGCTCGGCTTCGTCCGGGCGGGCCTGGGCATCGCGGTCGTCCCGAACATGGTCGCCGCCCGCTCCGGGGCCGACCTGCGGGCGACCCCGCTGGCCCGGCCCGCGCTGCGCCGCACCATCGCGCTGGCGCACCGCAGCGACGTGGCCCCGCCGCGGGCCGCACGTGAGCTCCAGCGGGTCCTGCTGGCGGGGCGGGCGGGCGCGGCGAACCCCTGAGTAGCTGTTGTCGTTCCGATCGTGCGGGGTGGGCGTCGAACGGGAGTCTCGATCGGGTGACCGTGGCTGGCTGCGGGCATGAAGGCAGGGCCTCTTGGTAGCTCGGGGTTGCGAAGCCAACCGAGATCCAGGAGACCCTGTTGCCGCAGTTGTACGTGCTCGCGCCGGTGGAGTTCAACTCGGCTGCCCTGTCGTGTGATTGTGTCGCTCACCGGTTCGGGAATGCGGCCGACCATACAGAGCGTGTTCGGCGGTATCCCTCGGACATGACGGACGCGGAGTGGTCTGTGGTCCGGCCGCTGCTCCCGGTGCCAGGCTGGATGCGAGGTCGGGGCGGGCAGCCGGAGGCATACTGCCACCGGGCGATACTGGATGCGATCCGCTATCTCGTGGACAACGGGATCAAGTGGCGGGCCATGCCGTCCGACTTCCCGCCGTGGGACCGGGTCTATGCGTTCTTCCGCCGTTGGCGAGACCACGTGCTGGTCAGGGAGTTCCACGACCGGCTGCGCGGCCGGGTCCGCGAGAAGGCGGGGCGGGATGCGGAGCCGACGGCCGGCGTGATCGACTCGCAGTCCGTCAAGGCGGACGCCGTCGTCGGCGCAGACAGCCGCGGCTTCGACGGCGGCAAGCTGGTCAACGGCCGCAAGCGGCACGTGGTGGTCGACACCCTCGGCCTGCTGCTGGGCGTGATGGTCACTGCGGCGGACATCGGCGACCGCGCTGCCGCGAAGGTGCTGCTTGAGCGGGTGATCGACGCTCACCACCGGCTGGAACTCGTCTGGGCCGACGGCGGCTATACCGGCAGCCTCGTCGAGCACTGCCTGGCCGCCCTCGCGCTGGTGCTGGCGATCGTCAAGCGGAGCGACGACATGCGCGGCTTCGTGGTGCTGCCCAAGCGGTGGATCGTCGAGCGTCTCTTCGCCCACCTGATGCGAAGCCGCCGCCTGGTCCGGGACTTCGAACGATCCACCAGCAGCGCCGAGGCGATGATCTACTGGTCGATGACCATGATCATGACCCGCCGCCTGGCCCGCTCACGCTCCGCGCGAGGGTGAACCGGCCCGGTGCCGGCTCGGCCAGCCAGCCCCGCGCGACCAGGCGTTTCGCCTTCGACCGCAGCCCCTCCACCTTGGCAGGCACCACGTCCAGGCCGAACGCGGTGGCCATCTCCTGACAGGTCAGCGGCCCTTGACCCAGACGGACCCGATCCTCGAGCGCGGCCAGGATGCGCTGGTAGTCCATCGACAGTGCGGTCCCGGCCAGCCCCTCGCGCCACATCGGAACCTGTGACCTCGCCTTGACCACCAGAGGCGCAGACGCCTCCACCTCGGCTCCCGTCCCAACACCCTCTGGCACGTCGGTGGCGACCACGCCGGCTGAGTCACCGCCCGGCGCGGACAGCACCACACCGACACGCTCGCGGGCGATCGTCCACTCCGACCACTCCTGCTCGGCCACCGCGAGCTCGGCCTGGATGCGGTCCGCTTCCTCACGCAGCCCGTCCACACGACGACGAGCGGCAAGCTCGTGCTGTTCCAGCAGTCCGACAACCGACGGCATCCACGGCCTCCACGAGAGCGACGAAACGACACCCCATCACTCCCACACCAACGCCGCCCCTACCCCTGACCAGCGAAAACACAGTCGTCAGACTCGGAAAGACAACAGCGTCTGAGGGCCGCCGCGCCCGCCCGGCTCACACCGCGTCGGCCAGCAGCAGCGAGTGGATGCGGTCCGGGGCGCCGGGGCGGGCGTAGTACCAGCCCTGGGCCGTGTCGCAGCCCAGCTGCCGCAGCTGCTCGGCCTGGGCGCCCGTCTCCACGCCCTCCACGGTGACCGCCAGGTCGAGGCTGTGCGCGAGCGACACGATCCCCTCCACGATCTTCAGGTCGACCGGGTCCGCCGGATGGTGCTGCATCCCCTGGGTGAAGGACCGGTCCAGCTTCAGCACGCTCACCGGAAGCCTGCGCAGGTTCGCGAGGTTGGAGTAGCCGGTGCCGAAGTCGTCCAAGGCGATGTCGACGCCCATCTCGGCGAGCTGCCGCAGCGGCTTCAGCACGTCCTCGTCGGCCCCGATGAGCGCCGATTCGGTGACCTCCAGGCAGAGCGCGCCCGCTTCGAGCCCGGAGCGCTCCAAGACCTCGACGGTCTCCGCGACCAACTGCGGGTGGTGCAGCTGGGCCGGTGAGAGGTTGACGTTGATCCGCAGCGGACCGCCGTCGGTGTGCCGCTCCTGCCAGAAGTTGGCCTGCCGGACCGATTCCTCCAGGACCCAGCGGCCGAGCGGCACGATGAGCCCGGTGTGCTCGGCCAGCGCGATGAACCGGTCGGGCCCCAGCACCCCGTGCTGCGGATGGCACCAGCGCACCAGGGCCTCGGCACCGTGCACCGTACCGTCGCCGAGGTGCACCAGCGGCTGGTACTCGATGAAGAACTCACCGCGTTCCAGGGCGGCCGGCAGGGCCGTGGTCAGACCGTGCCGGGTGATGGCCCGGGCGTCCGCCTCCGCGTCGGCCAGCTCGAAGCGGTTGCCGCCCGCGGACTTGGCCCGGTACATGGTGATGTCGGCGCTGCGCAGCACCTCGGCGGCGCTGCGTTCCCCGGCGGGGCCCTCCACCACCCCGATCGAGCCGCGCACCGTCAGCTCGCGCCCGTCCAGCCGGATGGGCGTGCCGAGGACGCCGAGGATGCGGCAGGCGAGTTCGTCCACCTCGGCGGCGCTGTCGAAGCTCGTGGTGAGCGCCACGAACTCGTCGCCGCCGAGCCGGGCGACCATCTCGCCGGAGGCGGTCGCGCAGCTCTGGAGGCGGTCCGCGACCTCCACCAGCAGCCGGTCGCCCGCGGCGTGGCCGAGGCTGTCGTTGATCGCCTTGAAGCCGTCGAGGTCCAGGTAGCAGAGGCCGAAGCGGCTGCCGTCGCCCGCTGAGAGCGCTTTCTCCAAGCGCTCGAAGAAGAGCGTGCGGTTGGGCAGGCCGGTGAGCGCGTCGTGGGTCGCCTCGTAGCGGAGGCGGAGGTTGAGCAGGCGGCGCTCGGTGGTGTCCTCCAGCAGCGCCAGCTGGTATTCGGGCCGGCCCTCGGAGTCGCGGAGCAGCGACACCGTCAGGTTGGTCCACAGGACGGTGCCGTCGTTGCGGTAGTACGGCTTCTCGACCCGGTAGTGCTCGCGTTCGCCGCGTACCAGCTCGTTGTAGTACTTCCAGACCTGCGGGGAGTCCTCGGGGTGGACCCACTCGTTGACGCGGTGGCTCAGGACGTGGTTCTCCAGGCCGCCGAACATCCGGGTGAGGGTGTCGTTGACCTCCAGGACATTGCCGTCCAGGTCGGCGATCCCGATGCCGATGGCCGCGTCCTTGAAGACGGCGCGGAAGCGTGCCTCGGTGGCGTGCAGGGCCTGTTCGGCGTGGGAGCGGGCGGCGAGCGCGGAGCGGGCGATGGCCTCCTGCTCGGCCAGTGTCCGTTCGCGCAGGGCCTGGGTGAAGCCGGCGGCCACCGCGTGCTGGATGCGGGCGCAGCGGGACCGGCTGTCCTCGGTGGTGAGGTCCACCGGTCCGTTGCTGCCGCAGTAGAGCACCAGGTACGAGTCGACGACGCCGAGCGTGGAGCTGAGCGCGTCGGGGTCGGTGCAGTGGGCGGCGACGAGTGCGCCGCCCACCCCGGTCGCCGCGGCCGGGTCGAACGGGCGGGCGTGCAGGGTCTCGCTGAGCGTACGGGCCAGCGGCAGCAGGTGCTGCTCGAACTCGGGCCGGGTCAGGGAGGTGGCCGTCGACGGGAAGATGGCCCGGCTCCAGATGGTGGCGAATCTCCGGAGCCGGTCCTCGGGGCCGTCGGGCGCCGCCTCCGGGGATCCGGACGGCTGGGCGGGAATGCTCACGCCTTGCGTCCCACTCCCGCGATGCCCGAGAAGGCGTATGGGTCCTCGTTCTCGGGGGCCGCGGCGCTCTCGGGGCGCCATTCCGGCAGCGCGACGAGGCCGGGCTCGACCAGCTCGAAGCCGTCGAAGAAGTGGGCGACCTCCTCGCGGGTGCGCATGACCAGCGGGTTGCGGATGTTCCGGTACACGCCGACCGTGCCGCCCGCCTCCTCGCGGGGCAGCGGAATTCCCTCGTACGCGGCGTGGGTGACGACCAGGAGGCTGCCGGGGGCCAGCATGTCGCGGAGTGCGGCGACGGCGGCCCGCGGGTCGTCGGCGTCCTCGATGAAGTGGAGGACGGCCACGAGCAGCAGCGCCACGGGGCGGTCGAAGTCCAGGAGCTTGGCGACCTCGGGGCTGTCCCGGACCTCCTGGGGGCGTCGCAGGTCGGCCGAGGAGATCGTGGCGCCCGCGTTGCCTTCGAGGACGGCCTGGCTGTGCGCGACGGCGACCGGGTCGTGGTCGACGTAGGCGACCTTGGCGGCCGGATCGATCGCCTGGGCGACCTCGTGGACATTGCCGAAGGTGGGGATCCCGGAACCGATGTCGAGGAACTGGGTGACGCCCTCGCCCAGCGCGTAGCGCACCGCCCGCCGCATAAACGCCCGGTTCGCCTGCATCGCCTTGGGAAGTCCCGGCATGAACTCCATGGCCTTCCGGGCCGCATCCCGGTCCACCTCGAAATTGTGCGAGCCGCCCAGATAGAAGTCATACATTCGGGACACGCTCGGCACCGAAATGTCTATGCCTTGCGGTGCCCAGGCGGGACGCTCCATCGATGTCTCCAACAAGTCGCCACGTGATCCGGCCATGTCCATGGTCAGTGTGGACCAGAGGCTACTGATCGACCGCCAAGAGAGCGAGCGGAAACGGAAATTAGCCGTCCGTTATTGGTCACACTCTCATGGCATGTGCAACCGCCTCGTCGCTGCCCGTCACATTCGCCGAACGAGAGGCATCAAATAGTTCACTCCCGGACTACTTTGGCACGTCAGCGAAGCCGGAGTCGGCGAGGGCCGGGCACCATGTCCCGCGAGGGCCTTGGACGTTGGCGTTCCCGGGCCGGGAGCGCTCGGGGCGGGGCGAGGGCGTCCGGGGACCGGCAGACCGGCGCGCGCCTCCCTGTTGCGGTCCCAAGCCCGGGAATGCGCCGGGCCGGTGACACCACCTTTGGCGCCATTCCCGCGGAGAGGGTCGACAATCGGCCATTTCCGGAGACCGGGGTCCGGCACGCCCCTGTTCCATTTCGCCGGCGCCAAACCCCGCGCGCCCCAGGTCCCCTCCATCAGGCGAATCCGCAGGGGGTCCGGCGTGCCGCCGCTCGGCCCGGAACATGCTCCCGGTCGTGTACGGATCACTCTTCTGGCGGCTGGCCGCGGCGCTCGCGCTCACCTGGCTGCTGACCGCCCCCACTCCCGCGGCCGCCGACAGCTGCGCGTACGCGTCCATCGGGGAGGACGACGGCGGCACGGCCGTGGCCGTCAGCGGCGACGGCAGCTGTTTCGCCGGCCCGGTGCCGGAGCCCACACCGACGCCCCCGCCGAAACCGAAGCCGCCCCCGCCTCCACCACCACCGCCGCCGAAACCGGTCCCACCACCGCCGCCGCCTCCTCCGCCGCCCCCGGCGCCCGAGCCCGTACCGGCACCACCGCCACCGCCACCGCCCCCTCCCCCGCCGCCGGCCCCGAAGCCCGAACCGAGGCCGAAGCCGAGCCCTTCGCCGTCCGTACGGCCCTCACCTTCCGTCCACGTCGCCCTCCCCACCTACCGCAAACCGGTGCGGAAGCCTCCGCAGCGTCACACCTCCCTGGTCACGCTCAGCTTGATGATCACGGCCCCCGCGGTCTTCGCCGTCGCCGTGCTGCGCCCCCGTTCCCGATGAATCCCGGAGACGCCCATGTCGGAATGGCTCGTCCTCACGCTCGCCATGGTCGCGGCCACCGCCGTCGTCCTGACCATCGCCGTCCTCAGCAACCGCAGAATCCCGGAGGACGACGACCCGTCCGAAACCCCTGACGTCATCGAGTACATGACGATGATGATCGGAGTGATCTACGCGATCGTGCTGGGCCTCGCCATCGCCGGCGTCTGGGAGGGCCGGGGCGCCGCGCAGGAGTACGTACGCCAGGAGGCCCAGGCCCTGCACGAGGTGAGCGAACGCTCCGCCGTCTATCCGCAGGAGGTGCGCGCCCGTATCCGGGCCGACGTGGACACGTACGTGAGCTACGTGGTGCACGACGAGTGGCGGACCATGACCGAGCACGGGACGCTCAGCGACCGCGGGGCCGAGCTGCTGGACCGGGTCCGCGACGACGTCACGGACTACCGACCGAGGACGGACCACGAGGGGCAGGCGTATCAGCCGCTGGTCGATCAAGTGGCCGCTGCCGACGACGCCCGGAGCGCACGGGGGCAGAGCGCCGGCGCGACCATGCCGGGGGTGGTGTGGTTCGGGCTGGTCATCGGTGCCCTGGTGACCGTGGGTCTGATCTTCACGCTGCAGATCCGCCGCACCTTCCGGGAGCTCCTGCTCGCGGGGCTCTTCAGTGTGCTGATCGCCTTCCTCCTCTTCCTGATCTGGGACTTCGACTCACCGTTCGGACGGGGCTTCTCGGCCACCGCCGCCCCCTTCCTCGACCTCTTCCCGGGGGCGGCGGACGGGTAGCCGGGGCCGGTGCGCCGCCCGGGGGACAGCGGTGCCCCATTCGCCGGACCCCGATCGCGGGCGAATTGCACCACTTCTAGCGTGGGCGGCATTCGAGGTGCATTTCTGACGCTTTGTGGAAATCCGTTCCGCAGCTGCTCCTCGGGGACCCGGAGGATTCACCATGCGCGCAATACGTGTCGCCCCCGTCGCTCTGCTCGGCGCCGCCGCACTCGCCCTGACCGGCCCGGCCGTGACCGCGTACGCGGCGACCGCGGGCGGTCCGTCGGGCGGCGGGAACGGGTACACCGTGACGCCGTCGGTGGTCGCGCCCGGGGGCAAGGTCACCCTGGCGGCCCGGGGTTGCTCCACGACGGCCACGGCGTCCTCGGGGGTGTTCGACACCGTCACCATCCCGGTGAACGGCAGCGCCCAGGCCACCGTGGACTGGGACGCCAAGCCGGGCGCCGCCTACGAGGTGACGTTCATCTGCAACACCTCGCCCAGCTCCACGGCCAAGGTGAATCTCACCGTCAGCGCGGCCACGGGCACGCCCACCACGAGCTCGACCAGCACGGCGGCCGCCACGGCCTCACCGGCCGGCGTGCAGGGCGGTCTGGGCGGCAGCATCGACAGCGCGAACTCCGGTGAGATCGTGGCGGGCACCGCGCTCGCGGTGGCCGCCGGGGCCGGTGTCGTGTTCTTCGTACGCCGCCGCAGGGAGAGCCGCTCGCACTGACCGGTACGAGCGGATGAGCAACGAGAGTCGCCCCGGGTCCTGACCCAGGACTCGGGGCGACTTCGTTATCGGTCCGGCGGGGGCGTCCTGACGGTCAGGCCGTCCCATGGCCCGTCCTCCGGCGGCGCATGATGTACACGCCTCCGCCGAGGGCCGCCGAGGCGACGAGACCGGCGCCGACACCCATCTCCGCCGGGGTCGCCGCCATCGAGCCGCCGAGCCCGCCCTGGGCGCCCCGGCTGTCGAGCACGGTGAAGCGGTGACCCGCCGTCCGGTCGGTGCCGTCGCACCGGACCGTCAGGTTGTACGTGCCGGGCGTCGCGTCGTTGAAGATGCGGACCCGGGCGTGGCCGACCCGGCCGGCCGAGAGCCGGGTGGTGCGGAAGGCGTTGGACGAGACGCTGCCGCCCCGGCCGCAGCCCTCGGCGCTGACCTGCATGGCAGCGCCCTGGTGCACGCGCTCGGGATCGACGGTCACGTTGTTCGGGCCGTTGTTGCGCCCGTTGCCGTTTCCGTTGCCGTTTCCGTTGTTGTTCCCGTTGCCGTTGTTGTTGCCGTTCCCGTTGTTGTTGCCGTTGTTCCAGCCGCCCGGGTCGTTCCAGTCGTTCTGGTTGTTGCCGTTGTTCTGGTTGTTGTTCTGATTGTTGTTCTGGTTGTTCCCGACGTCTCCGCCGGCGGTCGCCATCGGGGCGCCGGCCCCGAGGGCGGCGACGGCGGCTGCCGCGACCACCAGAGCGCGTGTAGCACGCATCGTTCCAACCTCCACCGGGAAGCGCCCCGGGGCTCTGTGCACCGGGATGGATCGACGAGAACGCCTCCCATGACGAACCCTCACCAGAACCTTGATCGGCCGCATTTCGGCGCTGCTCCGGACCGGTGATCCGACACGCCGTGCGGGCACCCCGGAAGCTGACGGATGCCCAGGTCACGGGCCGTCAGAAGTTTTATCCGCGCGCTACTCCGATAAGCATCCGAGTGGCAGGCCACCACCCGTTCGCCCTTCTCTGATCGCCGCCCGGTGGCACCGCGCCTAGCGTTCTGCTCGTCGCGACGAAGGGAGAACCATGGGCCGGGACAACTGGCGACCGGAACGGATCCGACACTCGCCGTGGGGCGCGCTCGCCCTGGCGATGCTCTCCGGTCTGGCACTCATGCGCAACGGGGCCGACCTCTCCCCCGGCCCCCCGCAGCCGGTCGCGGCCGCCTCCGTGGGCCAGCAGAACAGCGCCCCCGCCGCCCCGGCCGCGGGTCCGGTCGTCAAGCCGCTCCCGTACGCCCCCGTCGCCCGGGTGACGATCCCCGACATCCAGGTCGACGCACCCGTCGTCGACGTGAATCTCGACCCGGACGGCTGGATCGAGACCCCGCCGCCGGAGGACCCCAACCTGGCCGGCTGGTACCAGAACGGCGTCGCCCCCGGTCAGGCCGGCACCTCCGTCATCGTCGGTCACGTCGACAACAAGGCGGGGCCCGCCGTCTTCTACGGGCTCGGCTCGCTGAAGAAGGGGGACCACATCGAGATCGACCGCAGCGACGACCGGGTGGCGGTCTTCGAGGTGTACGGCGTCGAGGTCTTCGCCAAGAACGACTTCCCCGGCGCCCGGGTGTACGGCGACACCGGTCGGCCGGAGCTGCGGGTCATCACCTGCGGCGGCGGCTACACCAAGGCCAACGGCTACGACGGCAACGTGGTGGTCTTCGCCCGCCTGGTGGACACCCGCTGACCCTCCCCGTCAGAGGCGTTGCGGCACCGTGAGCCGGTATCCGTCGTCCAGCAGCTCCGGGAGATACCGGCGCAGCGCCGCCACGCTCTGCGAGCGGTTGCCGCCCGCGTCGTGCGAGAGCACCACGACCCCGGAACCCGCGCCCTGCCTGACCCGGCGGACGATGGTGTCGGTGCCGGGCACGGTCCAGTCGAGCGTGTCCACGGTCCAGGCCATCGGTTCCATGCCCAGGGCGGCGCCGATCTCGAAGGAGTTGCGGTTCCAGGCACCGTAGGGTGCCCGGTACCAGAGCGGTGCCTCGCCGGTGATCTTCTCGATGACCTCGCTGGTACGGCCCAGCTCGTCGGTGACCCCGGCCCGGGAGAGCTTGGTGACCAGGGGGTGCGTCCACGAGTGGTTGCCCACGGTGTGCCCCTCGTCGGAGATCCGGCGGACGAGGTCGCGGTTGTCGTTCGCCATCTCCCCGCACAGGAAGAACATCGCCCGTACGTCGTGCGCGCGCAGCGTGTCCAGGATGTGCGGGGTGTAGAGCGGGTCGGGGCCGTCGTCGAAGGACAGCACCATGGCGCGCCCGATGCCGGGCAGCTGCTCGAACGGCCGGGTGCGGACCGGCGGGGCGGCGGGGCGGTAGCGGGGCGGCGTCTGTCCCGTCATGGGCCGCAGCCGGTAGGCGAGCGGCCGGCTGCGGAAGGCGGCGGCCGGGGCTCCCGCCGCCCCCGCGACGGGGGCCGCCGACCGGGGCGGGGAGGTGACGGGGTCCACGGCGACGAGCCCCACGGCGGTGGCGGTTCCCAGGCCGGCGGCCAGCCGCAGCCCCGTTCGCCGCGGGGGCAGCCTGTGCTCACTCTTCATCCCCCACTGCTCGCACGCCGGTCCCGCCGCCCGCCTCAGCGACACCGGCCGCCGGGGTTTTTGCACCCGGATGGCGGGAAAGCCCCGGCGCCGAGGTGAGCGGGGCGCGGCCGCCGGGAGGCCGGGCAGGAAGCCCCGGGGCGAGCAGATAGCCTCACTGCCGTGACAGATCAGCACTCCCACCAGTTCGAACGTGGCACAGACGGACCGAAAGTGATCGTCGCGGGCCTCGACGGTTCCGAGTCGTCCATGCGCGCGGCCGCCTACGCGGCCGGGCTCGCGCGCCGGCAGCGGGCCATGCTGGCGCTGGTGTACGTCCAGCCGGTGCTGGCGGCGGGGGCGGCGCTCGGGGCTCCGGTCAGCGACGCGACCGCCGAGGTGGCCGAAGGGCTGGTGGAGGAGATCCGGCAGTCGACGGCCCGGATGAAGGACATATGGGATGTCCGCTGGGAGTTCCATACCTTCCGGGGTGACCCGTACAACGGTCTGGTGACCGCCGCCGACGAACTCAAGGCGGACGCCGTGGTGGTGGGCGCGTCGGAGTCGGCGGGGCACCGCTTCATCGGTTCGGTGGCCGTCCGCCTGGTCAAGGCTGGCCGCTGGCCCGTGACCGTGGTGCCGTAACGCCCCCGCCCGTGGTGCCGTAGAGCCCTCGCCCGGGGTGCCTCCGGACCGTTCACCGCACCATTCGCCGCTCTGAGCGACCGCTCGTCGCACGGGGCGGCGTTTGTCCTGTTCCTCGTGACCTGAATGCGCTCGTATACGCCAGGTCGGCAGCGAGGCGGACCTTGGCGGGAAGGGCGTTCACCATGACCACGACGAAGACCGAAGAGCGAGCGCTCGCGGAGCTCCAGCGTGAACACGGCCCCGCCCTGTTCCACTTCCTGCTCGGTCTGACCTTCGGCGACCGGCAGCGTGCCGAGGACCTGCTCCAGGAGACGCTGGTAAGGGCCTGGCAGCACCCGGAGGCGTTCGACGGCCCGTACGAGTCGATGCGGCCCTGGCTGTTCACGGTGGCGCGCCGGCTGGCGATCGACGCACGGCGCTCCCGGCTGGCCCGGCCGGCCGAGGTCGGCGACGCCGGCCTGGAGTGCGCACCGGCGGGGGCCGACACGGCGGAGTCCGCGGTCGCCGCGCTCGATGTGCGCGAGGCGGTTCGCGCCCTGAGCCCGGAGCACCGGTCGGTGCTGGTGCAGATCTACTTCCGCGGGCTGAGCGTGGGCGAGACGGCCGAGGTCCTGGGGATACCGGCGGGCACGGTCAAGTCGCGTTCGCATTACGCGCTGCGGCTGCTTTCCCGTAATCTCCCCGGCTACACGCGCCGCCCCTCGCAGGGACGGACGGTCGTCGGCACCTCGTGCCTGTGACGGATCCGGTGCGGCGGATCCTGCATTTCCGGCCACGCGGGGCCCGCTCCCCCGGTTCAATGCTGCGTGGGCGATCGGCCGGGCGGCCGTACGGCCCCGAGACCGAGGGAATGGGGCGATACGGGATGCCTCCGGAACGTCATGAGGGGTCCGGCGCGGGCGAGCTGCCGGTCCCGATGGCCTGGATGTACGCGGAGTACCTGGCGGATGAACTGCTGCGCACCGGCGACCTGATGGAGCCGGCGACGCTGGAGTTCCGGGCGGGGCGGGACGCGCTGGCGCTGACCATCTTCCTGCTGGACGGTGCGGTGGCCGGGGCGTTGCCGGCCGGGCGGGTGGACGAGCTGCGGCTGCTCACCGCGTCCGGGACTCCGTGGCGCCACTGGGTGCGCACCCGGCTGGCCGTCCCGGTGGCGGGTGGCACCGGGGCGGATCTGGTGCTGGCCCGGTCGGCCTGGCGGTGGCTGGAGGAGACCGAGCTGCTGGCCGCCGATCTGGAGGCCATCGGCCCGCTGCCGCCCCGGGAGCCGGCGGAGGGTGCGGCGGCGGGCCCGGAGGAGGAGGCGCAGGTGTGGACCCCGGCCTGGCAGCTGGGCCTGCCGCTGGGGCATCTCGCGGTGCACCTGTATTAGCGGGGCGCCGCTCAGGACCCGTGCACCCCGGCGCGGTACTTCGGCAGCCGTACGGTGATCCGCATCCCGGCCCCGATGCCCGTCTCGATGACGAGCCCGTACTCGTCCCCGTACACCTGGCGGAGCCGTTCGTCCACGTTGAGCAGGCCGATGCCGGTCGACCGGCCGCCCTCGCCGCGCAGGATGTGGCGCAGCCGCTGGGGGTCCATGCCGGTGCCGTCGTCCTCGATGACGACCTCGGCCTCGGAGCCGGCGTCCAGGGCGCTGATGGTGATGCGGCTGGAGGTGACGGCGCCTTCGAGGCCGTGTTTGACGGCGTTCTCCACGAGCGGCTGGAGGCAGAGGAAGGGCAGGGCGACGGGCAGGACCTCGGGGGCGACCTGGAGGGTGACGGAGAGCCGTTCGCCGAAGCGGGCGCGGACCAGGGCGAGGTACTGGTCGATGGAGTGCAGCTCGTCCGCGAGGGTCGTGAAGTCGCCGTGGCTGCGAAACGAGTAGCGGGTGAAGTCCGCGAACTCCAGAAGCAGTTCGCGGGCCTGCTCCGGGTCGGTGCGGACGAAGGACGCGATGGCGGCCAGTGAGTTGAAGATGAAGTGCGGGGAGATCTGGGCGCGCAGGGCCCTGATCTCGGCCTCGATGAGCTGGGTGCGGGAGCGGTCGAGCTCGGCCAGTTCGAGCTGGACGCAGACCCAGCGGGCGACCTCGCCCGCCGCCCGGGCCAGGACGGCCGATTCGCGCGGGGCGTAGGCGACGAGGGTGCCGAGGACACGGTGGTCGACGGTCAGCGGCACGGCGACGGCCCACTTCAGCGGGCAGTCCAGGTCGTCGCAGTCGCTGCGGAAGGCGGTGTCGCGGCCGGTCTCCAGGACGCCCGCGACCTGCTCCATGACGTCCCGGCCGTGGTGGTCGCCCTCGCCGTCCCAGACGAGGACCCCGTCGCGGTCGGTGAGGCAGAGCGCGTCGGTGCCCAGCAGCGAGCGCAGCCGGCGCGCCGACCGGCGGGCGCTGTCCTCGGTGAGCCCGGCGCGGAGCGGGGGCGCGGCCAGGGACGCGGTGTGCAGGGTCTCGAAGGTGGCGTGCTCGACGGGCGTGCCGACGTCGCTGGTGCGCAGGGGCCTGGCGGTGCGGCGGCCGAGCAGGAGGCCCCCGCCGAACAGCAGGAGGGCGAGCACGACGATGACGGCGTAGCCGGCCCCGGTCACCGGTGTCTCCCGGTGGTGAGCGCTTCGGGCAGGTGGAAGCGGGTCATGGCGGCGTTGGTGCCGGGGGGTATCCGGCTCGGCGTGGCGAGCGAGACCAGGATCATGGCGAGGAAGCCGACGGGCACGGACCAGACGGCGGGCCAGGCGAGCAGGGCGTGCGGCCAGCCGGGCGGGCGCACCGCGCCGCTGACCGTGATGGCGACGGAGAGCAGTGCGGAGCCGCCGCCGAGCAGGAGACCGGCCACCGCCCCGGGCGGGGTGAGCCGGCGCCACCAGATGCCGAGGACGAGCAGCGGGCAGAAGGAGGACGCGGAGACGGCGAAGGCCATGCCCACGGAGTCGGCGACGGGGACCCGGCTGACCATCAGCGATCCGGCCAGGGGCACGGAGATGGCGAGGACGGTGGCCAGCCGGAAGTGCCGCACCCCGCGCGAGGGCAGCACGTCCTGGGTGATGACCCCGGCGACGGCCATGGTGAGCCCGGACGCGGTGGAGAGGAACGCGGCGAACGCGCCGCCCGCGACGAGCGCCCCGAGCAGATCGCCGCCGAGTCCGCCGATGACCCGGCCGGGCAGCAGGAGCACGGCGGCGTCCGCGTCTCCGCCGTGGATCAGCTCGGGGGCGTACAGCCGGCCCAGCGCACCGTAGACGGGCGGCAGGAGGTAGAAGACGCCGATGAGGGCGAGGACGGCGACGGTGGTGCGGCGGGCGTCGCGGCCGTTGGGGCTGGTGTAGAAGCGGACGACGACGTGCGGCAGGCCCATGGTGCCGAGGAAGGTGGCGACGATGAGGCCGTAGGTCGCGTAGAGCGGGTGGTCGGCGCGGAACGCGGAGAGGTGTTCGTCGAAGGTGATGCGGGGCTGTCCGTCGCCCTGCCAGGCCAGTACCAGGAAGATCGCGGGGACGAGGAGCGCGGTCAGCTTCAGCCAGTACTGGAAGACCTGGACGAAGGTGATCGAGCGCATCCCGCCGGCCGCGACGGCGAGCACGACGACGGAGGCGACGAGCACGTCGCCGAGCCAGCCGGGCGCCCCGGTGAGGATCTTGAGGGTGAGTCCGGCGCCCTGGAGCTGGGGCACGAGGTAGAGCCAGCCGGCGCCGACGACGAGGACGCTGACGAGTCTGCGTACCTGCCGGGATTCCAGGCGCCCTTCGGCGAAGTCGGGCAGGGTGTACGCCCCCGAGCGGCGCAGCGGAGCGGCGACGAAGACCAGCAGGACGAGATAGCCGGCGGTGTAGCCGACCGGGTACCAGAGCATGTCGGGTCCGTGGACGAGGACCAGGCCCGCGATGCCGAGGAAGGAGGCGGCGGAAAGGTATTCGCCGCTGATGGCGGCGGCGTTGAGCCGGGGGCGCACGGTGCGCGAGGCCACGTAGAAGTCGGAGGTGGTGCGGGAGATCCGCAGCCCGAAGCCGCCGACGAGGACGGTGGCCAGGACGACGACGGCGACGGCCGCCACCGCGTACGCGCGGCTCACGGGGCGGAGCGGCCTTCCACGAGCCGGGCGAAGTCGCTCTCGTTGCGCTCGGCGCGGCGCACGTACCACCAGGCGAGCAGGGTGAGCGGCGGGTAGGCGGCGAAGCCGAGGACCGCCCAGACGACGGCGGAGCTGTGCAGGGCCTCGAAGACGAGGGGCAGGGTACCCACGACGGCGGCGAGGACGGCGAAGGCGGTGAGTCCGGCCCGCAGCTGTCCCCGCATCAGCGACCGGACATAGGCGCCGCCGAGCGCGGTCTGCTCTTCGATCTCCGACTGGGTGCGGTAGCGGGGCAGCGGGCGCACCCGCCGGGGCACTCCCGTCACCACTTCGCGCCGGGGTGTGGGCTCTGCGGACATGGGGCCGGAGTGTAGGCGGCACCCGGCCCCGCTGGGAAGGGGTTCGGAGGCCGGTAGCCGCTGGTCAGCGGCCGGTCCGCCGCATCAGCAGATCGCGTAGCGCGCGGGTGTGGCGGCGGCTGACGGCGAGTTCCGCGGTGCCGATGCGGACACTCATGCTGCCGGCGTCCAGGCGCAGTTCATCGATCCGGCCGAGGGCCACGAGGTGGCGGCGGTGGATGCGGACGAAGCCGCGGGTGCGCCAGCGCTCCTCCAGGGTGGTGAGGGGGACGCGGACCAGGTGGCTGCCGTTCGCGGTGTGCAGCCGGGCGTAGTCGCCCTGGGCCTCGGCGTAGGTGATGTCATCGATGGAGACGAACCGGATGACGCCGCCGAGTTCGACGGGTATCTGGTCCTGCGCGGTGTCGTGGACGACGGGGGCCGAACGGTCCTGGACCTGCTCGGCGACGCGTCGTACGGCCTCGGCGAGGCGCTCGCGGCGGACCGGTTTGAGGACGTAGTCGACGGCCTTGAGGTCGAAGGCGTGTACGGCGAAGCCCTCGTGGGCGGTGACGAAGACGATGAGCGGCGGCGCGGCGAACCCCGCGAGGAGCTGGGCGACGTCGAGACCGGTGAGACCGGCCATGTGGATGTCGAGGAAGACCACGTCGATGGCGGACGGGTCGTCGGGCCCCGCGTCGACGGCGCTCCCGATGCGGCGCAACGCCTCGGTGGCCCCGGTGGCCCCCTCCGCGCTGCGGATGCGGGGGTCGGCGCGCAGGAGGTAGAGCAGTTCCTCCAGGGCGGGTTCTTCGTCGTCGACGGCGAGTACGCGGAGCATGAGGCCGGAGTGTAGGGCGTGCCCCTCGCATCGCGCCCCTACTTGAGCAGCCGGGACAGGCGGCGGTCCGCGAGCGGTTTGCCGCCCGTCTGGCAGGTCGGGCAGTACTGGAGCGAGGAGTCGCTGAAGGAGACCTCGCGGATGGTGTCCCCGCAGACCGGGCACGCCTGGCCGGTGCGTCCGTGGACGCGCATCGCGCTCTTCTTCTCGGCCTTGAGACGTCCCGCCTCGACGCCGCCGGACCGGGCGACGGCGTCCTCCAGAGTGGTGCGCATGGCCTCGTGGAGCCGGGTGATCTCGTCGTCGGTGAGGTGCGCGGTGAGCTTGAACGGCGACATCTTCGCGACGTGCAGGATCTCGTCGCTGTACGCGTTGCCGATGCCGGCGATGAGCGACTGGTCGCGCAGGGCGCCCTTGATCTGGCGGCGTTCCCCGTCGAGCAGTGCGGCGAACGCGTCCCGGTCGAATTCCGGGCCGAGCGGATCGGGTCCGAGGCGGGCGATCCCGGGGACCTCGGCCGGGTCGTGCACGAGGTGGACGGCGAGGCGTTTGGTGGTGCCGGCCTCGGTGAGGTCGAAGCCGTCGCCGCCGGTGAGGACGGTACGCAGCGCCAGCGGGCCCTTGCCGGGGCGCGGCGGGGCCGCCGGGAAGGCGTCGTTCCAGCGGAGCCAGCCGGCCCGGGCGAGGTGGGTGACGAGGTGGAGCGGGCCGACGCCGATGTCGAGGAACTTGCCGTGCCGTCGCACGTCGGTGACCGTGCCGCCGTGCAGGGCGGTGAGCGGCGGGTCGTACGTCTTGAGGACGCTGATCGCGAGCGGCAGGACGCGGTCGATCTCCTTGCCGACGAGATGGTCGTCCAGGAAGAGCCGCAGGGCTTCGACTTCCGGCAGTTCGGGCATGTTTCCAGCCTGCCGCAGCGGCGCGGGGGACGCCTACCGTAGGCCGTACACGCGTTCGGCGGTAGTGGCGAGCACGGCGGCCCGCTCGTCCTCGCTCAGGTCCTGGATCAGGGCGCGGGTGGTGTCCAGGACCTCGGTGTACGTGGCGGCGAGGCGGCACACCGGCCAGTCGGAGCCGAACATGAGCCGCCCGGGCCCGAAGGCGTCGATGACGGTGTCCGCGTACGGGCGCAGGCCGTCCGGGGTCCAGGCGCGCCGGTCCGCTTCGGTGACGAGTCCGGAGAGCTTGCAGACGGTGTTGGGGAGGGCGGCGAGGGCCCGCAGGTCGTCGGCCCACGGCTGGGTGCGCCCGGTGGCGATCGGCGGCTTCCCCGCGTGGTCGAGTACGAGGACGAGATCCGGGAGCGCGGCGGCGGCCCGGGTCGCGGCGGGCAGCTGGTGCGGGAGGATCACCAGGTCGTAGACGAGCCCGGCGTCGGCCACGGCGGCCAGACCGCGCAGCACGTCGGGCCGGAGCAGCCACTCGGGGTCCGGTTCGCCCTGGACCTGGTGGCGCAGTCCGACGAGCCGGTCGCCCCCGGGGAGTTCGCGCAGGGCGGCCAGGGTGTCGGCGATGTCCGGTGCGGTGAGGTCGGTCCAGCCGACGACCCCGGCGACCAACTCGCTGCGGTCGGCGAGTGCCAGGAACTCGGGCGTCTCCCCGGCCGCGGTGACGGTCTGGACGAGGACGGTGGCGCTCACCCCGGCCGCGCGGGCCTCGGGCTCCAGATCGGCCAGGGTGAAGTCGCGGCGGAGGGGGGCCAGCGCCTCGCCGGTGATCCAGTCCTGGTCGCGGACCGCGAGGTCCCAGACATGGTGGTGGGCGTCCACGATGCGGGGCCCGGCCGTCATCTCACCGCTCCCGTCATCTCACAGCTCCCAGACGACGGGGAGCCCGGCTTCGGCGCCCTCGGCGGAGTAGTCGTGCGCGATGTCCAGGAGGCCGTCCATCCGGGCCTGCCAGGCGACGTTGACGGGCAGCCGCTCCAGCTCGGCGAGGAGGCGCGCGTAGTCGTCGCACTCGATGAGGTGGAAGAGGTCGGTGCCGCTGCGCCAGATCGTCCAGGAGCCGGCGCCGGCCGCCCGGATCGCCCGGGTCAGCTCCGGCGGGACCTCGCGGTGCGCGGCCTCGTACTCCGCGACGCGGTCGGCGCGGACCTTGGTGTGCAGGGCAATGCGCATGTCAGTGTCCGTTCCCGGGCAGCAGGCCCTGGTCGCGCAGGTCGTCCCAGAGGGCGCCGGGGATCTCCCGGCCGAGCTGTACGGCGGCGTCGCGCACCTCGTCCGGGGAGCGGGTGCCGACGAGCACCCCGGCGACGGCGGGGTGGGTGAGCGGGTAGTGCAGGGCGGCGGCGCGCAGCGGCACGCCGTGGGCCTCGGTGACGCCCTTCAGCCGGAGGGCGCGGTCCAGCAGGCCGGGCGGGGCGGCGGCGTAGTCGTAGGTGGCGCCGGGGCGCGGGTCGGCGAGGAGGCCGGAGTTGAAGACCCCGCCGACGACGACGCTCCGGCCGCGCGCGGCGGCGGCCGGCAGCAGGTCGGTGAGGGCCGACTGGTCGAGGAGGGTGAACCGGCCGGCGCACAGGACGACGTCCACGTCGGTGTCGCGGACGAAGCGGGTGAGCATGGCGGTCTGGTTCATGCCGGCGCCGATCGTCCCGACGACGCCTTCGGCGCGCAGCTTCTCCAGTTCCGGATACGCCTCACGGAAGGCGGGCTCGGCGTGGTCGTCGGGGTCGTGGAGGTAGGCGATGTCGATGCGGTCGAGGCCCAGGCGGTCGAGGCTGTCCTCGATGCTGCGGCGGACCCCGGCCGCGCTGAAGTCCCAGCGGCGGCGGTGTGTGGCGCGTACGGCGAAGCCCTCGGAGAGCCCTTCGGACGCGGCGGTCTCCTCGGGGGGCAGCGGATCGAGGACGCGGCCGACCTTGGTGGAGAGCGTGTACGCGTCGCGGGGGCGGTGGCGCAGGCCCTCCCCGAGGCGGCGTTCGGAGAGCCCGAGTCCGTAGTGCGGCGCGGTGTCGAAGTAGCGGATGCCCGCGTCCCAGGCGGCGTCGACGGTGGCCGCCGCCCGTTCCGGCTCCACTTCGCTGAAGAGGTTGCCGATGGCGGCCGCGCCGAAGGAGAGTTCGGTGATCTCGACCGCGCTGCCACCCAGCCTGCCGCGCCGCATAGTGTCGTCGCCCTCCTCGATGATCGCTGTCACACAGCGAATATTCATCGGATCACTTGGGCGCGTCAACACTCCTGCGACCGCCAATTACGGCGATTCGACAGTGATCTGTCCGATCTATGCCTTGATCACCTCTGCGAGGAGCGCCTCCAGCTCCTCGTCGGCGCACCGCGCGAGACCGTCCAGGCCGGGCAGCGCCTTGCCGTCGCCCACGATCCCGATGTGCACCCGCGAGCCGTACGTCGTCAGCGCGACGGCCATGGACTGCCCCCGGGCCAGCGGCGCCATCGGGTACAGGGCGCTCAGCGGGCAGCCGGCCAGCGAGAGGCGCGAGCGCGGCAGCGGCACGCTGGTGACCAGGACGTCGAAGAGCATCCGGGCCGCGTTCCCGGCGAGCGGGGCGCCGAAACGGTGGGCCAGCGACGGCAGCTGATCGGCCAGCACGGCGACGGCCCCTGCGCCCCGCAGCGGGCCCGCCGACTTGTTCCGGTCCATCGCCTCGCGTACCGCGCGCAGCCGCTCCCGGGGGTCCGGCTCCGAGACGGGGAGGTCCAGGAGGTAGGCGGAGAGCCGGTTGCCGGTGGCCACGGCCGCGTCGCCCGGCCGGCGGCGGGAGACCGGGACCAGGGCGCGCGGGTCGTCGCGCGGCGGGGTCTCGCCGCGCTCCAGCATCCAGCGCCGCAGCGCACCCGCCACGACGGCGAGCAGCACATCGTTGCCGGTGCCCCCGGTCACGCGGCGGACGCGCCGCACGGCGTCGAGGTCGAGGTCGGCCGTGGCGAGCCGCCGGGTCCCGCTGGAACCGGCCCGGAGCACCGGTGCGCCGCGCGGGTCGAGGCGGCCGGCCCGGACCAGCGAGGCACCGACCCCGAAGGCGCGGCCCAGGTCCTCGATCCGGCCGAGGGCGAGCCCGGCGACCTGGCGCGGGCCCGGCATCCAGGACCGGGGCGGAACCGGACGCGGCCGAGCGGACGGGCGGGGGCGGGCGGTCGCGGAGGCGATCTGGTCGAAGATCCCGGCCCCGATGGTGACCGCGCGCATCCCATCGGCGAGCGCGTGATGGAGCTTGACGAGCACGGCGAACGGGCCGCCGTCCGGGCCGTCGATGAGGTACATCTCCCAGGGCGGCAGGCCCCGGCGGAGGGGCCGCTCCATCAGCTCTCCGGCGAGCCGGGTCGCGGCCGGCATGAAGCCCGCGCCACCGGGCGCCGTCTCCTCGGCGGGCAGCCGTACGCGCCGGACATGGCGGTACACGTCGAAGTCCGGGTCGGTGGACCAGGCGGCGCCGCCGACGGGCAGCAGCACGTCGCGTACCCGCATGCGCAGCCGGGGAATCGCGGCGGCGCGGGCGCCGAGGAGGCCGAGCAGCGCGTCCGGGCCGGGGGCGGCGCCGGGGGGCGGTGCGAAGACGGCGAGCGCGCCGAGGTGCATGGGGTGGGCAGCGGACTCTAGGTGCCAGAAGGCGAGATCGAGGGGTGCCAGTAGCTCAGTGCCCAACGGGTCCTCATGTCGTAGAAGACGGGAGACCGACCAGATCGCAGTCAATCTCCGGTGGTCCATCACGGTCAAGTACAGACACGTTACGTTCAGTTACATTCTCATTGCGCGCAACTTATCGGCCGGACAGGCGAGAACCGGTCGGCGGTCATTCGCGTGGCGGAACGACGAATTCGCTCCAGACGCACTTGCCGGTGCCCCGGGACTCGACACCCCAGGCGTCCGCGAGCTGGTCGACCAGCAGCAGGCCGCGCCCGGAGACCCCGGCCTCGCCGGCTTCCCGGCGGCGCGGGAGAGCGCTCGACCGGTCCTCGACGTCGACCCGGAGCCGGCGCTCGGGACCGGTGAGGACCCGGATCGTGACGATGGCGCCGCCATCGGTGTGCATCAAAGCGTTGGTGACCAGCTCGTCGGCGGCCAGCTCGACCTCGTCGGCCCGGTCCTTGGCGCCCCAGGCCCGGACCGCCGCGCGGATCATGTGGCGGGCCGAGCTGAGCGCCTCGGGGTCGTTCTGGGCGACGTGCTGCTGGAGCCGGCCGCCCGGCTGCGGGGCCTGGGCGGCCTTGCGGCGCAGGAGCAGCAGGGCCACGTCGTCCTCGCCGCCGCGCTCGTCCACGGACGCGCAGAGGCGGTCGGCGAGCTGGTCGAGGTCCTGCGGGCCGTTGGTGACGAGGGCGGTGAGCCGCTGGGTGCCCTCGTCCAGATCGGCGCCCGGGAGTTCCACCAGCCCGTCGGTGAACAGCACCATGGTCTGGCCGGGGTCGAGCTCGACCGTGCTGACCGGATATTCGAGCCGGCCGAACTCGGCGGAGAGCCCGAGCGGCAGCCCGCCCTCGGACGGCACCCTGCGGCAGCCGCCGTCGGCGTCGCGGACGAGCGGGTCGACGTGCCCGGCCCGGACCAGCTGGACCACGCCGGTGGTCAGGTCGGCCTCGGCGTAGGTGCAGGTCGCGAAGCGGTCGGTGTCCAGTTCGTGCAGGAAGACGGAGGCCCGTGCCATGACCGTGGCGGGGCTGTGCCCCTCTGCGGCGTACGCGCGCAGCACGATGCGGAGCTGGCCCATCACGGCGGCCGCGTGGGTGTCGTGGCCCTGGACGTCACCGATGACGGCGCCGACCCGGCCGCCGGGCAGCGGGATGACGTCGTACCAGTCGCCGCCGATGTCCCGGCCGAGCCGGGCCGAGCGGTAGCGCACGGCGATCTGGGCGCCGGGCACATCGGGGATCCGGCGCGGCAGCATGGCCTGCTGGAGCCCTTCGGCGAGGTCGTGCTCCTGCTCGTAGAGCATGGCGCGCTGGAGGCTCTGGGCGATGGAGCTGCCGAGGGCGAGCAGCAGGTTCCGCTCGTCGGCGGTGAAGCCGTCCTTGCCGCTGTAGAGGAGGCCGAGCGCGCCGATGGGGCGGGCCTGGGCGATCAGCGGGAGGTAGGCGGCGGAGGTGATGCCGAGGTGGCTGATGTGCGGCCACAGGACGGGGTAGGAGGCGGCGAAGTCCTCGGCCGACTCGATGAAGCGGGGGCCGAGCGTGCGGACGACCTCGCTCATCGGGTACTGGTCGTCCGTCCGGGTGTACCGGGTGCCGGGCACGAACGACCCCTCGGGCCCGTCGGCCACCAGGTGGATGCGCCCCGCCTCGATGAGCCCCATGACCAGGCTGGTCGCGCCGAGCAGGGCCAGGCCCTCGGAGTTCTTCAGGACCTCGATGACGTCCTTGACCGTACGGGCGTGGGCCAGGGCCGCCGTGGTGGAGTCGACCAGGCTGGTGCGGCGGCGCAGCTCCTCGTCCAGCTCCCGACGGGCGGCGGACTCGGCGAGCTCCGGGCCGGCCTCCCTGACGATGCCGATGATCCGGCGGGGGCGGCCGCCGTCGTCGCGGCGTACGAAGCCCTGGGTGTGCGCCCAGCGCAGGGTGCCGTCGCGCGACTGGAGGCGGAAGTACGCCCCGTAGTTGCTGCGGCCGCTCTTCAGCGTCTCCGAGACCATGGCGTCCAGCCGGACACCCTCGTCGGGCGGCACGCGCAGCCCGAGCGTCTCGGGCCGGTTGTCGTATTCGTCGGCCCTCAGATCGAACACGTCGAGGGCGGGCCGGTCCAAGTGCATGAGGCCGCTGTCGAGATCCCAGTCGAAGCTGCCCATTCGGTTCAGGGCGAGACTGAGATCCGGGTGGGCGGGCCAGTCGTCCGGGAGTGACAGGGCACCCGCTACCCGATCATCCATGTGCGTCACTCTGCCACTATTTGTCCGATTCTTCGACTGAACCGTCCATTTGATGAACGTGCGATAGGACACATTCACGGAGCGTGTCGGAGGCCCACATCACAAGGATTCCCGGCCTACCCGTGCGGGGGAAAGGCCCGAATACCGTCCAGTAACGCCGCCCCGCCCCGAAAGCGGGTCCGAGCAGCGGCTAACGTGTGCGACGGGGTCGACTAAGCCTTGCCTTACCAACCGGCCCCGCTTCTGCTCGCCCGTTCGAAGGAACAGCTCGCCATGACACGCCCCGTCCGCGTCGCCATCGTCGGAGCCGGTCCCGCCGGCATTTACGCGGCGGACGCGCTGCTCAAATCCGACACGGCCGCCGATCCGGGCGTCTCCATCGACCTCTTCGAGCGGATGCCCGCCCCCTTCGGCCTGATCCGCTACGGCGTGGCGCCCGACCACCCGCGCATCAAGGGCATCGTGCAGGCGCTGCACCAGGTGCTGGACAAGCCTCAGCTGCGCCTGTTCGGCAATGTCGACTACCCGAACGACCTGGACCTCGACGAGCTGCGCACGTTCTACGACGCGGTGATCTTCTCGACCGGCGCCGACGCGGACCGCGCGCTCGACATCCCCGGCCACGACCTGGACGGCTCCTACGGGGCCGCCGACTTCGTCTCCTGGTACGACGGCCACCCGGACGTCCCGCGCACCTGGCCGCTGGAGGCCGAGAAGGTCGCCGTGCTGGGCGTCGGGAACGTGGCCCTGGACGTGGCCCGCATCCTCGCGAAGACCGCCGACGAGCTGCTGCCGACGGAGATCCCCGCGAACGTCCACGAGGGCCTGAAGGCGAACAAGGCGCTGGAGGTGCACGTCTTCGGGCGGCGCGGCCCGGCCCAGGCGAAGTTCAGCCCGATGGAGCTGCGCGAGCTGGACCACTCGCCCAACATCGAGGTCATCGTCAACCCCGAGGACATCGACTACGACGCGGGATCGATCGAGACCCGGCGCGGGAACAAGCAGGCCAACATGGTCGCCTCCACGCTGGAGAACTGGGCGATCCGCGACATCGGCGACCGGCCGCACAAGCTCTTCCTGCACTTCTTCGAGTCCCCCGTCGAGATCACCGGCGAGGACGGCCGGGTCACCGGTCTGCGCACCGAGCGCACGGAGCTGGACGGCACCGGCAACGTGCGCGGCACCGGCACCTTCCACGACTGGGACGTCCAGAGCGTCTACCGGGCGGTGGGCTACTACTCGCGCGAGCTGCCGAAGCTGCCGTTCGACGTCGCGTCCGGCACGGTCCCGCACGCCGCGGGCCGGGTCCTCGAAGGCGACGAGCCGATGGAGTCGGTGTACGTCACCGGTTGGATCAAGCGGGGCCCGGTCGGCCTGATCGGCCACACCAAGGGCGACGCCAACGAGACGGTCGCCTGCCTGCTGGATGACCACGCCGCCGGGCGGCTGCCCGCCCCGGCACGGCCCGAGCCCGAGGCCGTCACCGCCTTCCTGGAGGAGCGCGGCATCCGCTACACCACCCGTGAGGGCTGGTACCGCCTCGACGCGCACGAGCGCGCCCTCGGGGCCGAGCAGGACCGCGAGCGCGTCAAGGTCGTGGAGCGAGAGGCGATGCTGGACGCCTCCGAGGCCGGCCACTGACACCACGGCGACGGCCCCGCACATCCCGGAAGGGGTGTGCGGGGCCGTCGCCCTGAGGGGGGTCTGCGGGGTCAGCGCCCCTGGAGCGCCTTCACGTTGTCGCCGAAGGTCCAGTTCTTCGAACCGTCCCAGTTCAGCGACCAGGTCATGAGGCCCTTGAGGCTGTTGCCGTAGTGGTTCCACGCCTGGGAGACGAGGCCGGTCGACATGTAGCCGCCGCCCGCGCCGGGCTGGGCGGGCAGACCGGGGACCTGCTTGTCGTAGGGCACCCGGATCGTGGTGCCCTGGATGGTGAGCCCCTTGTCGAGGCAGTCGGTCTGGGCGGTGAAGCCCTCCACGGTGCCGGCGGAGTAGGAGTCGCCGGAGCAGCCGTACATGCTGCCGTTGTAGTACTGCATGTTCAGCCACCAGAGCCGGCCGTTGTCCGCGTACTTCTTGATGACCGGGAGGTACGCGCCCCAGATCGAGCCGTACACGACGCTGCCGCCGGTGACGTAGGCCGTCTCGGGGGCCATCGTCAGGCCGAAGTTCGACGGCATCTTCGCGAGGACGCCGTCGATGATGCGGATCAGGTTGGCCTGCGAGGCGGACAGCCGGCTGATGTCGCCGGTGCCGGTCAGACCGGTCTCGATGTCGATGTCGATGCCGTCGAAGTTGTACTTCTTCAGGATCGGCACGACCGTGTCCACGAAACGGTCGGCGACGGCGGTGGAGCTGAGGTCGATGCCGGCGGTGGCGCCGCCGATCGACATCAGGGTGGTGAGCCCGGACGCCTTCGCCTGGCACATCTCGGCGGGGGTCGGCACCTTGACGGTCGAGTCCATCCCGTCCTCCCACAGGACGGTGCCGTCCGAGAGGATGACCGGGAAGGCCGCGTTGATCACGTTGTAGCCGTGCTGCGGAATGCGGCTGTCGGTGACGGGGATCCAGCCCAGCGGCGGGTGCACCCCGTTGGACGCGCCGTCCCAGTTCTCCCAGTAGCCCTGGAGCACCTTGCCCGCGGGCTTCGACTTGACCGCACAGGTGTCCTCCTGCGCGGAGCTCGGCGTCGCGCCGACGAGCATCTGCACGATGCACGCCGCCGCCAGGCCGACCCCCAGCAGACGTGATGTGCGACCGAACATGGCGGGACCTCTTCCTGAAATGGCATGCCCCTGACAACACGCAAGCGGAATCGCGAACGCCGCCCAACGTAAAGTGGTCCAGACCTCCCGTCAATAGGTCTGGACCAAAGTGGGGTCGGTGTGCTTCATGGGGAGGCGTGCGCGTGGCGCGACCGCTCGCGCACCCGGTCCGGGTACTTCTCGGTGAACCGGACGGCCAGCACCAGCAGCACGACCGGGATGATCCAGTTGAACCAGTCGCGCCCGGACGAGGTGTGCAGCGCGAGCAGGCCCAGCAGGGCGGTGGCCGCGAAGACCGCGCCCCACAGCAGCGTCAGCACCCGGTTGACGTGGCGGAACACCGGTGTGCCCCACACCTCCCGGGGCGTCGACTCACGTGCGTACTGCTCGGTGAACGGCACGAACGCCAGCGAACCGAGCGCCACCACCGCGATCACGGCGCTGGACAGCACCTGGGCGTACCTCTCGACCCAGTCCAGGTCCTGACGGTCCAGGAACAGCGCCAGGACACTCAGCAACGCGAAGAAGACGATGCCGGTGACCTCCAGGATCTTGAAGGAACCCCGGCGCATGTCAGGCAGGTTGAGCACCACGGCGGCCACCAGGCCGGCCAGTGCGGCGTACTCCCAGGTACTGGGAGAGGCGACGACGATGAAGATGATCCAGGGCGCGAACGCGAAGAACAGGTTCCCCGTCCGCCGCCCGGAGCGGGTTTCGGTTTCGGACACCGGACACCTCCGAAGGTGTGGCCCGGCGCGGCGATCTGCCGCGTCTTCCATGGTGGGCCCGGGGACGGCCCTTCGCACGCCGCGACCCACGTTGCGGCGGTCCTGGGCCGGGGATTCAATGAGGAGTCAGCCCGGCCCGCATCCGGGCGCGCCCCCACGTCCCGGCAAGGGAGGCCGCCATGGCCGCACATGCCGCACACGCCTTCGACCCGAGCCGGGTCGTCCATCTCTCGGGGCGCTTCGCCCCCGTGACCGAAGAGGTCGACGAGGCAAACCTTGAGGTGACGGGGGCACTGCCCGGCGAGCTGGACGGGGTGTTCCTGCGCAACGGCCCCAACCCCCGCTTCACGCCGATCGGTTCGTACCTCTACCCGATCGACGGCGACGGCATGCTGCACGGCGTGTGGATCTCCGACGGCCGGGCCCGCTACCGCAACCGGTTCGTCCGGACACCCGCCGTGGTCGCCGAGGAGCGGGCCGGGCGGGCGCTGTGGGGCGGCATCGAGTCGATGATCCTGCCGCAGGAGCCGGACGTCGGACCGGAGCTGGCCGGCACCTTCCGCGACATGCCCGACATCAACGTGGTGCGCCACGCGGGACGGCTGCTGGCGCTCGCGGAGTCCGACTGCCCGTTCCTCATGACGCCCGAGCTGGCGACCGTCGGCAAGGAGACATTCGGCGGGGCGCTGCCGGCGGGCATCACCGCGCATCCGAAGACCGACCCGGTCACGGGCGAGATGCTGGTGTTCTGCTACGGGCTTGAGCCGCCCTACCTCACCTGGTCCGCGATCGGCCCGCAGGGCGACGTGCTCCGGGGCCCCACCCCCGTGGACGGGGCCGACGAGCCGATGATGATCCACGACATGGCGATCACCCCGCGCTTCCTGGTGGTCGTGCTGGCACCGGTGTTCTTCGACATCGCGGCGGCCATGAACGGCGGCTCCATGCTCGACTGGCGCCCCGAACGCGGCACCCGCCTCGCCCTGATCCCGCGCGACGGCGGCCCGGTGCGCTGGGCGTCGGACGACGCCTTCTGGCTGTGGCACACGGTGAACGCGTTCGACACCGAGCCCGGCGGCGGCGATGTGGTGCTGGACTACGTGCAGTGGACCCGCCTGTCGCTCGGCGCGCCCGCCGAGGGGGCGGGGCCCAACCACGCGGGCCTGGTGCGCGCGGTCATCGATCCCGTCGCGGGCACGATGCGCCGGACCGTGCTGGACGACGTCCGGATGGAGCTCCCCCGCACCGACGACCGGCTGATCGGCAGGCGCCACCACCAGCTGGCCGTGGCCTCGGACTCCGGCAGCCTGGATCTGCTGCCGGGCGAGTACGACACCCTGCGCTGGTACGACGGCAACGACCCCTCCGGCCCGCATGTGGCGTGGCGGGCCGGGGACCTGTCGGTGGGCGAGCCGGTCTTCGCTCCTGTCCCCGGCACCGGGCCGGGCGAGAGCGGCTACTGGATGACGTACGCCACCGACCGTACCGACGGGACCAGCTGGCTGCTCGTCATCCCGTCCGAGGACCCGGCGTCCGGCCCGGTCGCCCGGGTCCGCATCCCGGTCCGCGTCCCCCTGGGCCTCCACGGCAACTGGCTGCCCACCGAGGAGTGAGGCCCGCCGAGGCTTGAAGCCCGCCGCCCCTCACCACCGCACGGCCGGACCGTCGTCGGCGCCCCGGGGCAGCCGGATCGACGTCGGCGGCTCGTCGGACGCGGGCGTCCGGTCCGGCATCGACGGCTCCCCGGAGGGCTCGTCCGTCGGCTCACCGGTCGGCGTCGGGCAGCGCGTTTCCCCCGGCGCCCGGGCGGGTACGTCGCGGGCCGCCGCAGGCTCACCCGGCGGTGTGGGCGTCTCCGGCGCGGGTACGTCGGGCGTCGGGCAGTCCTCCGGAGACCTGGACGGCGTGGGCTCCTCCGGTCGCGCGGACCGCGTCGGGGACTCCGGCCGCTTCGTACCGGGCGGCGTGACGTCGGGGAGCGGGCCGGTGATGTCGGTGTCGGGCGTGTAGGGCGGCGGCTCCTCGGGAACGCGGTCGCCGGTGCCCTCGTCGCCGGCCGGCCGGGCGATCCAGCTGTGGTGCGCCAGGTCCGCGATCACCAGCTCCGCCACGGGCCGCGCGGCGGGCTCGACCACGACGGTCCGCGCCGGGTCGAACCCTTCCCACCGCTTCCCCGTCGCGGCCGCCGCGTCACCCCGGCCGGTGGGCGGGTCCAGCGGGTTCCCGCAGACGCAGCGGACCCGGGGCAGCCCCTGTGCGTCGACCATGACCGCGGTGCCCGCCTGCAACACGGACTGGTAAGTGGTGCCGGAGCCGTCCCGGAAGCCGTGCCCGGTGACCAGGGTGTCGGCGCGCAGCAGCACGGGCGTCAGGCCGCGCAGAAACCCGGCGACCTTGGCGCGTGCGACGGACACGGTGTGCGCGAACGCCTCTTCCCGCGCCGGGTCCACGGCAAGCATCCGGATCTGCGCCTCGACGTCGCAGGAGGGGACGGCACGTGTCCCGGCGTACAGGCCGGGCGTCGATCCGGTGCGCTTGAGCGCCTGCCCGGGCGCCGACGGGGAGCGGGGCGCCCCGGTCCGTGCGGCGTGAGGGGGCAGTGCCGGACCGCCCGCGGTGGAGGCGGTGAAGGGGGCGGTCCCGGGGTCGGACGCGGGCTGGAGGACGGGGCCGGTGGCGTCGCCCGTTCGCGTGGCCGGGGCGCCGCCGGAGATGTCCCGGGCGCAGCCCGCGGTGAGGAGGAGGCCGGCGCAGAGCAGGGCGGGGGCGGTGCGGCGCATGCGTATGCGTGAGGGCACGGGCGGTTCTCCTGCCTGGTCACCGGTCTCCCGGTCGCTCCTCCATGTCTGCCGCACTTCCCCCGCCGCCGCAAGCCAACCGCTTCCCGGGAGGTGTATGCCCCTGCCCACTTGAACGCGTTCAAGGTGGCGTAGAGTCTGTGTCAGCAACGATTTGAACGCGTTCAACTCGGGGGTGGGTGAGCCATGTCGGTCCTTGTCGGGCTGATCGTGATGCTGGGGATGCTGGTGATCGTGCCGGCCGGGCTGCGGCTCGCCGACGCACCGGAACTGGACCGGATCAGACGGTTCTGGCCGGTCTTCGCCGCCCCCGGCGCGGTGTCGCTCTGGCTGCCGCGCGGTACGGCCGCCACGGCCCTGGCCCTCTGTTACGGAATCGGGGCCACGCTTCTCGCGCTGCACGCCGTGCCCCGCGCCGCCCGCCGTGACGGTCCCCTGTGTTCCCCGGCCACGGCGCCGGCCGAGATCGCCCTGCTCACCGCACTGGTGACACCGGCCGTCGCCGCCACCGCGCTGGTCGCCGAACGCGCCGGACACCCGCTGTTCGGCTTCGGTCTCGGCATCCTGGCGCTGACCGTGCCGCACTTCCACTTCGCCGGGTTCGCCGCCGCCCTGGTCGCGGGTCTGGTGAGCCGGGTGACCGACGGTCCTGCGGGCCGGGTCGCGGCGCTCAGCGTGCCCTTGGGCACCCTGTTCGTGCTGGCCGGCTACTTCATCGGCGACTGGGCCGAACTCGCCGGGGCAGTGGTCCTGACGGCCGGGATGTGGACCGTGGCGCTGCTGACCTGGCGCACGGTCCGGCCCGCCCAACTCGACCGCGCCACGCGGCTGCTGCTCGGCGTCTCGGCCGCCGTGCTCGCGGTGACCATGGTCCTCGCCCTGACCTGGGCGCTGGGCGAGGCGACGGGTCTGCCGCACCCCGGCCTTCTCTGGATGGCCGCCACCCACGGCGTGGGCAACGCGCTGGGGTTCGCACTCTGCTCGGTCCTCGCCTGGCAGCGCCTGCACCTCCTCCACGACGGCGAAGGCAGCATCCGATGAGCGGCCTCAACTACCCGGAGGCGGGGGCCACCCGCCTCGGTCCGCTCCCCGACGGCTACAACCACCTGCACCACCGCACCCGGGTCGGGCGCGGCCGCGCCGACTTCGAGGCGGCCGGGGCGGCGATCACCGAGTTCCGGATGCACCGCGGGTCGGGGGCGCGTGTGGAGGCGTCCACGCCACGCGCCGACGCGGGGACGGCCGTTCGGGTGGCGGTGCAGGCCGGGCCGCTGCGGCTCGCCGCCCCCTGCCGGGTGATCTGGACCGCGTACGGTCCGGAGCGGATCGGGTTCGGATACGGGACGGAGGCCGGCCACCCCGAGTGCGGCGAGGAGTGCTTCGCGGCCGAACTGGCCGAGGACGGCACGGTCTGGTTCAGTGTGATGGCGTTCAGTCGGCCCGCCCGCTGGTACTCGCGGCTCGGCGGTCCGCTGGTGCCGCCGCTCCAGCGGTGGTACGCGCGCCGGCTCGGCCGTACGCTGCGCCGGATCGTCACGGAGGAGCGCGGGCGGCGCGAGGCGCCCGGCCGATGAGCCCGGGGGCGGGGCCGGGCCATACTGGTAGCGATGGAGTGGTTCACCGCTGACGGGTACTGGCTCGGCCGGCTGGTCTTCCAGAAGGCCCTCGCCGTCGTCTACCTGACCGCCTTCCTCACCGCGGCGCTTCAGTTCCGGGCGCTGATCGGGGAGCGCGGCATGCTGCCCGCGGCCGGGGAGCTGCGGCGTACGTCCTGGCGCACCGCCCCGGGGCTCTTCCGGCTCCACTGCTCCGACCGCTTCTTCGCCGTGGTCGCCTGGACCGGGTGCGCCGTCTCCGTCGCGCTGCTCGCCGGGGCGGACAACCAGGTGCCGCTGGGCGCCGCGATGGCGCTGTGGGCGGTGCCGTGGCTGCTCTATCTGTCGATCGTGCAGGTGGGCGGTGTCTGGTACGGCTTCGGCTGGGAATCGCTGCTGCTTGAGACGGGATTCCTCGCCGTCTTCCTGGGGAACGCGGGCACGGCGCCACCGGTGCTGGTGCTCTGGCTGCTGCGGTGGCTGCTGTTCCGGGTGGAGTTCGGCGCCGGGCTCATCAAGTGGCGCGGCGACGCCTGCTGGCGGAAGCTGACGTGTCTGGACTTCCACCATGAGACGCAGCCGATGCCGGGCCCGCTGAGCTGGTTCTTCCACCGTCTCCCCCGGCCCGCGCACCGGGTCGAGGTGGCGGCCAACCATGTGACGCAGCTGCTCGTTCCGGTGCTGCTGTTCACCCCGCAGCCGGTGGCGAGCGTGGCGGCCGGGCTGATGATCGTCACGCAGTTGTGGCTGGTGCTCTCGGGGAACTTCGCCTGGCTCAACTGGCTGACCATCACGCTCGCGCTGCCTGCCGTCGACTGGTCGCCGGTGACCGAGCCGCCCGCCCAGCGGGGCGCCCCCGTCTGGTACGAGGTGGTGGTCATCGCGGTCACCGCGCTGGTCCTGGTCCTCAGCTACCGTCCGGCCCGCAATCTGGTCTCCCGCCGCCAGGTGATGAACCGGTCCTTCGACCCGCTGCGCCTGGTCAACACGTACGGCGCGTTCGGCAGCATCAGCCGGGTCCGCCTGGAGGTGGTGGTGGAGGGCACGGACGACGCGGTGGTGCATCCGGGCACGGTGTGGAAGGAGTACGGCTTCAAGGGCAAGCCGGGGGATCCGCGCCGGATGCCGCGCCAGTTCGCCCCGTACCATCTGCGGCTCGACTGGATGATGTGGTTCGCCGCGCTCTCCCCCGCGTACGCCAGATCCTGGTTCGGGCCGTTCGTGGAGCGGCTGCTGGAGAACGACCGGGACACGCTGCGGCTGCTGCGGCACAACCCGTTCCCGGACGCCCCGCCCGCCCAGGTGCGGGCCCGGGTCTTCCGCTACCGGTACACGACCTGGCACGAGCTGCGGACCACCGGCTGCTGGTG
The DNA here is from genome assembly GCF_045206345.1 of Streptomyces sp. NBC_00209. Taxonomy (NCBI): domain Bacteria; kingdom Bacillati; phylum Actinomycetota; class Actinomycetes; order Kitasatosporales; family Streptomycetaceae; genus Streptomyces; species Streptomyces sp. NBC_00209. The sequence continues at coordinate 205,777 of NZ_CP108121.1, forward strand.
GCACCGCACCTTCGTACGCGACTTCCTCCGCCCGACCAGGGCGTGAGCGGCTACTTCTCGCTCTCGCGGGCCCGCAGCAACCGGCTGATCTGCTGGACCAGTTCGTCGTCGCTCGCCACCCGCCGCCCGGAGACCAGTGCGCCGAGCCGCTCGGCGGTCTGGAAGTCGTACGCCCGCTCCGCCTCCTCGCCGGGCACATTCGCGTACTCCTCCTCGGCCCGGAAGCCGATGGTCAGGTCGACGGCCTTGGCGATGAGCCAGGTGAGGATGAACGAGAACGCGATCACGGACACGATCGCCACCAGCTGCTTGCCGAGCAGGCCCCAGCCACCCCCGTAGAACAGCCCCTCCTTGCCGCTGATGCGGGCCGTGGCGAAGAGGCCGACCATGACCAGGCCGATGAATCCGCCGACCCCGTGCACCCCGACCACGTCGAGCGTGTCGTCCACGTTGAAGCGGAACTTGAGGGTGACCGCGTACGCGCTCACCGCCCCGACGGCCAGACCCGTGATCACCGCGCCCAGGGTGTTGATCTCACCGCACGCCGGGGTGATGGCGACCATGCCCGCGACGGCGGAGGAGACGACGCCCGTGGTGCTCACCCGGCCCGTGCGCCACTTCTCGACCAGCGGCCAGGTCACCATGGCGCCCGCCGCGCCGAGCTGCGTGTTGATGAAGGCGGCCGCGGCCGTGCCCTGGTCGGTGAGCGCGGAACCGGAGTTGAAACCGAACCAGCCGAACCACAGCAGCCCGACACCGACGACCACGAGCGGGATGTTGTTCGGGCGCTCCTCGCGGCGGGCGAAGTCGCGGGGCGCGCGCAGCACGAGCGCGACGGCGAGCCCGGTGACCCCGGAGTTGAGCTCCACCGGCAGCCCGCCCGCGAAGTCGAGGGCGCCGAGGTGCTTCACGATCCAGCCGTCCTTGTCGAACACCCAGTGCGCGATGGGGATGTAGACGATCAGCAGCCAGAGCACGACGAAGACGAGCCAGCCCCGCATCGTGGCGCGGTCGGCGATGGAGCCGCTGATCAGCGCCACGGTGATGACGGCGAAGCCCATCTGGAAGGTGCTGTAGATGTACGTGGGGATGGCCCCGGTCAGCGTGTTGAGCTCGATGCCCTTCATGAACACGTGGTCGAGGTTCCCGATGACCCCGGCGCCGCCGACGTCCGGCCCGAACGCCAGGGTGTACCCGAGGACCCACCAGACGAGGGTGCCGAAGGCCAGCGCGGCGAAGCTCATCTTGATCATCATGAGCACGTGCCGGGTGCGCACCATGCCGCCGTAGAAGAACGCGAGGCCGGGCGTCATCAGCAGGACCATGGCGGTGGCGGCGAGCAGCCAGGCGGTGTCCCCGGAGTCGTACGCCGCCGGCATGGGCGCGGGAGCGGTCATCATCGGCGGTACCTCGGTGTAGGGAGCGGGCGGGGCGGGAAGCGCTACGGCTTGCGCAGGTCGGGTGGCGGGTGGCCGGTCAGCAGCCGGCGTACGGCGTGCCAAACGGCCCGTTGCGCCTCGGCGACCCGGACCGGGCTGTCGTCCAGGAGTCGCACCCACGCCCCGCAGTCCCGGGGCAGCACGCTCACCCCGTACAGGACGCCAAGCCCGGCCAGCGCCTCGTGCAGGGTGTCGGCGAGCCCGGCGGCGGGAACACGGTCGGTCACCACGAAGAGCGAGGCGACGTGGTCGTGTCCGGCGAACACCCCGGGCCCGAGGACTCCGTTCCCCGGCCGCCCGTTCCCCGGCCGACCGGGCGCCAGGCGCAGGGTGTCGATGGCGAGGAGGGTGCCGTCGGGCCTGCTGACGCGGAGGTCGGTGGCGAGCGTCCGGTACGCGTGGCGCTCGCCCCGGGCGAGCCGGCCGGCGGTGAGGGTGTCCCCGACGAGGACGGTGGCGCCGGGCGCGACGGTGACCTCGGTGCGCTGGTAGAACCGCGCGTCCTTGAACGGGATGAGCGGGTCGGGGAGGTATTCGACGTAGCTGCCGGCCTCGGCGGTCAGGTGGACGCGCTGGCTCGCGTAGTCGTGCTCCATCCGGAAGACCTTGGTCGCGGCCTGGGTCGTCAGGTGGACCTGCGTATCGGGGCCGCAGTGGAAGTCCATCCGGTAGCGGTCGGCCTGGGCGATGCCGCCGCCGGTCGCCATCAGATACACGTAACTCATGCCGGGCTGCGCGGGGTCGATCCACAGTGGGCGCATGATCTGGAGCGGGGTCTTCTGGTAGCGCCCGACGAGTTCGGTGCGCCCGCCCCGCACGGCGAAGGCGAGGTCGAGGATGCCGACCTTGGCCGGGGAGCCGGGCGCCAGGGTGTCCGGGACGGAGGCCAGGGCCGCCACGTCCGGGGGGACGCGGACGGGCGTGTAGTACTCCTCGGTGAGCCGGTCCTTCGGCCGTTGCGGGGCGAGCGGCATGTCAGATCAGCACCTTGCGGCGCGATTCGAGGTAGCCGGCGATCTCGTCCACGCCCACCCCGGTCAGGCAGTCGGTGAGGACGACGGGGCGGTCTCCCCGCACCCGGTGGGCGTCGGACTCCATGACGTTGATGTCCGTGCGTACGTACTGAGCGATGTCGATCTTGTTGATGACCAGCAGGTCGGAGTCGGTGATGCCGGGTCCGCGCTTACGGGGCATCTTCTCGCCCTCCGCCGTGTCGAGCACGAACAGGAAGAGGTCGACCAGGGCCGGGCTGAACGTCAGGGTGAGGTTGTCGCCGCCCGACTCGTACAGGAGCGTGTCGGTGTCCGGGAAGCGCTCCAGCATCTCGGCGCCGGCCGCGAGGTTCATCGTCGGGTCGTCACGTACGGCGGTGTGCGGGCAGGCGCCCGTCTCGACGCCGACGACGCGCTCGGGTTCGAGGACGCCGGCCAGGGTGCGGCGGACGTGCTGGGCGTCCTCCTGGGTGTAGATGTCGTTGGTGATGACGGCGGGGCGGTGACCGCCTGCGATCAGGACCGGCACCAGCGCCTCGATGAGCGCGGTCTTGCCGGAACCGACGGGTCCACCGATGCCGACCCGCAGTACGTTGTCGTCCATGGTGCTCCTAGGGGTGTCGTGGTGGGTGCTCAGCTGGCGAAGAGGCGGGCCTCGGCGCGTTCATGACGGCCCGACATGACGTCGGAGGCGAAGACGGTGGCGCCGACGTCGTCCAGCTCCCTGCGCAGCGCCGCGTCGACGGCGGTCTCGATGACGGGCGCGGCGCCTCTGAGCAGGGTCTGCGCCGTACGGTGATCGGTCAGCCTCAGCCGCAGGGCGGCGCCCGCGAAGCTGACGCAGAACGCGAACAGGTCGGCGGCGACCGCCTGGCGGACCGGGACGCCGGTCGCCGCGTAGACGATCCCGGCGGCCACCGCCTGGGTGCCGGGGGCCTCGCGGCGCACGACCCGCTCGTAGTAGTCGCCGATCTCCGGGCGGCCGAAGACCTCGTGGCCCAGGTCCAGGAGCTGGCGCCCGGTCCGGGTGGCGGCCTGGCGCATCTCACGGCCCAGCTTCGTGGCGAACAGGTGCTCGTCGATCCGGACCACGGTCTCCGGGTCGCCCGCCGCGGTCGCCCGGTGGGCGAGGGCGAGCGCGGTGGCGTCGGCGGGGCCGACGCCGTGCAGCAGCAGGTCCGCCAGCAGTGCCGGCAGGCTCTCCGCGTCCACGGCGCCCGCCTGGGCGAAGCCCTCCAGGCTGTGCGAGAGGGTGTAGAAGCCGCTCGGGAACGCCGAGTCGGTCAGCTGGAGGCTGACCAGCAGCGGTCCGAGGCCGGTGGCCGCCGTGGTCCCCGCCGGGCCGGGGTCGCCCGCGATGTCGCCCTCCTTGCGGTACATCGGCCCTAGACCAGGAAGTAGAGGTGGTTCAGGGGCAGCGTCTCGGCCGGGTCGATGGTGGCGACCTTGCCGTTGAGCGTGACCTTGAACGTCTCCGGGTCGACCTGCACGTCCGGCAGGACGTCGTTGCGGACCATGTTGTGCTTGCCGATGGTGCGGGTGCGGCGCACGGGCAGGACCTTGCGGTCCAGGCCGAGCCGCTCCGGCACACCGGCGGCGATGCCCGCCTGCGACATGAACGTGGCATGCGTGGCCTGGAGCGCCTTGCCGTACTGCCCGAACATCGGCCGGTAGGTGACCGGCTGCGGGGTGGGCAGCGAGGCGTTGGGGTCGCCCATCTGCGCCCAGGAGACCAGGCCGCCCTTGATGACCATCTTCGGCTTGGCGGCGAAGGAGTGGATGGGCCAGAGCACGATGTCGGCGAGCTTGCCCTTCTCGATCGAGCCCACGTAGTCGGAGATGCCCGTGGCGATGGCCGGGTTGATGGTGATCTTCGCGAGGTAGCGCAGCACCCGCTGGTTGTCGTTGCGCTCCGAGTCGCCCTCCAGCACACCCAGCTTGTCCTTGCAGTGGTGCGCGGTCTGGAAGGCCCGGGTGACGGACTCGCCGATGCGGCCCATCGCCTGGGAGTCGGAGGAGAACATGCTGATCACACCGAGGTCGTGCAGCACCGACTCGGCGGCGATCGTCTCGGCCCGGACCCGGCTGTCCGCGAAGGAGACGTCCTCCGGGATCTCGCGGCTCAGGTGGTGGCAGACCATCACCATGTCGAGGAGTTCGTCCACGGAGTTCTTGGTGTAGGGCAGCGTCGGGTTGGTGGAGGACGGCAGGACGTTGGGCTCGCCGGTGACGCGCAGGATGTCGGGGGCGTGGCCGCCGCCCGCGCCCTCGCTGTGGAAGGTGTGGATGGCACGCCCGTCGATGGCGGAGCGGGTGTCCTCGAAGAACCCGCCCTCGTTCAGGCTGTCGGTGTGGATGGCCACCTGGACGTCGTGCTCGTCCGCGACGTTCAGCGCGTTGTCGATCACGGCCGGGGTGGCGCCCCAGTCCTCGTGCACCTTGAGCGCGCAGGCACCGGCGACGACCTGCTCCTCCAGGGCGCCCGGCAGGCTGCCGTTGCCCTTGCCCATGATGCCGAGGTTGACCGGCAGCGTCTCGGCCGCCTGGAGGAGCAGTCCGATGTTGTACGGGCCCGGGGTGCAGGTGGTGCCGTTGGAACCGTCCGTGGGTCCGGTGCCGCCGCCGATGAGGGTGGTGATGCCGTTGGTCAGCGCCTGTTCGGCCTGCTGCGGGGCGATCAGGTGGACGTGGCTGTCGATGGCGCCCGCGGTGGCGATCAGGTGCTCGCCCGCGATGGCCTCCGTGCCGGGGCCGATGACCAGGGCCGGGTCGACGTTGTTCTGGGTCTGCGGGTTGCCGGACTTGCCGATGCCGACGATGAAGCCGTCCTTGATGCCGATGTCGCACTTGACGACGCCCACCATCGGGTCGATGACGACCACGTTGGTGATCACGGTGTCGAGCGCGCCCTGGGCGGCGGTGGCCTGCGGGTCGGATGCCATGCCGTCGCGCATGGTCTTGCCGCCGCCGTAGACGACCTCGTCGCCGTACAGGCCCTCGCTGTAGTCCTTCTCGACCTCGACGACGAGGTTGGTGTCGGCGAGGTGGAAGCGGTCACCGACCGTCGGACCGAACATGTCGGTGTACTGCTTACGGGGCAGGATGGGCATCAGCGCGAACCCTTCTTCTTGTCCTTGGCGGCCTTGGAACCCTTGGACCCGTCCTTGCCGGATCCCTTGGACCCCGTCTTGGAGCCGGCCGCGGCGGGCGTGTTCCGCGCACCCTGGAAGCCGCGTTCGATGGCCTTGCGGACGGCTTCGACGCGTGCGGGGTGGGAGGCGAGGCTGCCGTTGAGCAGGCCGCTGAAGCCGGTGAGCCGGCCGGTTCCTGCGTACGCGCAGAGCTCGACCTCGCGGGTGCCGCCGGGCTCGAACCGTACGGAGGTGCCGGCCGCGATGTTGAGATGCGTGCCCAGGGTCGCCTCGCGGTCGAAGGAGAGCGCCGAGTTCACCTCGAAGAAGTGGTAGTGCGACCCGACCTGCACGGCACGGTCGCCGGTGTTGCTCACGGTGACCTTGACCGTGCGCCGGCCCGCGTTGAGTTCGATGGGGTCGTCCCCGTACAGGTACTGCTGACGGAACGTCATGCGATGCTCCTGATGCCAAGGTCCGCCCCAGCGGCGGACGGGGGGTGGTGATGCCGGTGCCCGGTCCCGGGGCCGTGCTCGTGGGGGTGGCCGTGCGCCTGGCCGTGCTCGTGGCTGTGTCCGTGGCCCTCGCCCGGCGGGTGGGTGTGCGCGTGGCCGTGGTGGTCGGCCGCCGCCAGGCCGGTCGTGATGCCGTCGTCGCCGTGCTCGTCCCAGCGCCGGTGCGCGTCGGCCACTCGCTCGTCCAGCACCCGGCGCAGCGCCGGGCCCGGCACGAGGGGGCCCGCGTCCGCCACCGGAACGGGTCCCGCGCCGCCGGGGCCCACGGCCGCGAACGAGGCGGGCAGCAGCGCCACGCGCTCCGCGCCGAGCAGCGCGCAGCGCCGGACGCCGTGGGCCGGGGCGGGGTCACCGCCGTCGAAGGCGACCTCGACCAGGTCGTGGCTCCCGTAGCGGCGTACGAGCGCGGCGACGCGGTGGAGTTCGGCGTCCTCGAAGGGGTCGCCGGAGGGGGCTGCGAGGAGGAGCGCGGAGTCCGCGGGCACCCGGCCGGCGGCGGCGCGCAGCCAGGCGACGAGGTGCTGGGCGGTGCCGAACGGCTCGGCGAGCAGCACGGCTCCCCGGCCGGCTTCGGGAACGGCGCGCAGGGTACGGGCGGCGTCCGCGACGAGCCCGGGTTCGCGGCCGAGGGTCATCGGGACGACGACGACGCGCTCGCCCCGGCGCAGACGCGCGGCGACGGCCCGGAAGAGGGCGCGCCCGTTGGGGACGATGTCCACGTCCGGGCCGGGATGTCCTTCCAGCGCCGCGCCGTACGCGGCTTCGTGGCCGCAGACGGCGATGACGGCCGCGTTCCCGGCCATGGTCAGCCGCCGATGGGGTCGTGGACGGAGACCAGCTTGGTGCCGTCCACGAAGGACGCCTCGACCTGGAGGAGGCCGAGCATCTCCCGTACGCCGGGCATGGTGGCGTCCTCGCCCACGATGTGGCGGCCCAGCTCCATGCAGTCCGCGACGCTCCTGCCGTCGCGGGCCGCTTCGAGGATCGCCTCGGTGATCAGCGCGACCGACTCGCTGTAGTTGAGTTTGAGGCCGCGGTCCTGGCGCTTGCGGGCCAGGTCGGCCACGACGTACACGAGCAGTTTGTCGATCTCGCGGGGGGCGAGGTTCATCGTGGGTGCCTTCCTCGGGATATGCGGTGGGTCAGCCGCGGCGCAGGCGCGGCAGCAGGGGGACGGCCGCCAGCAGCGTCCAGGTGGTGAGGATGAACGGCCAGGTGAAGGTGTGGCCGCCGAACGGTTTGAAGAAGGAGGTCAGAGTGGCGGTGAGGCCGGTGCTGACCATCGCGCCGAAGATCGCGTAGGCCGCGGTCCAGGTGGTGTTGGCCATGAAGACGGCCCCGAGTCCGATGGCGACGAGCACCGCGTTGTAGCCGTAGATGCCGTTGGCGATCAGGTCGGTCGGCGCGCCGAGCAGCCAGGCGGCGACGATTCCGGCGATGCTGCCGACGGCGGCGTAGAGCACGACGCGCAGGCCGGCCAGGGCGAGGCCGGCGAGCATGATCAGTCCGACGTACCAGCTCTCGACCAGGAAGATCTGCGAGACGTTGTTGAAGAAGGCGTGCCAGAGGTCGTTCCAGGTGATCCCGGTGTCGCCGCTCGTCGTGCTGGAGACGGCCGCCGGGGCGCCGTGCCAGACCCGGTCGAAGGACGGGGCGCCGACCACCATCACGCCGGAGACCAGGCAGAAGGGCGCGGTCATGGGCGTGAGGTTGTACGGCGCGAGGAACGTGGCCAGGGTCGCCATGAGGATGACGCAGAGGACGGCGCCCACGACGGTCAGCGCATAGGTGGCCGGGTGATGACCGAGCGAGGAGACGAGGGCGATGCCGGTCAGACAGCCGGCGAACCCCTGCATGCCGAGTGCGATGCTCCCCCGGTCGACGGCCAGCGCGTAGGCGGCGGCCGTGGCGACCAGCGTCCCGATCGTCGCGAACAGTCCGGTCTGCCAGCCCGCCGCCCAGAGACCGGCGAGGATCGCGGCGCCGGTGTACAGGCCGGCCTGGAAGTCGACCTGTCCGACGCCTCGCAGTGACGCCAGGAGGTACGCGGACGGCTGGCGGCTCTCCAGCCTCCGGACGAGATCCGGCTCGGCGAGGGACAAGACAGGCTCCAGCGTCGTCGTCACGTGGGGGGCGGAGTGCGACGGATGCGCGAGGGCATCCGTCATATGCCATGAAGTCATACAAAGTTGGCTTCTTCGCGCTGGGAGTGACCGGGGTAGCCCACTCGGGTAGACCCCGGGAGGCACGCCGCTGCCCCCGCCCTCGGCGCCCGGCCGTCGTCCGTAGCGTTCGTGGGATGGCCCAGAAGCTGCGCTTGCACCGGCACGGCCACCCCGATCACCAGCCGGGCGTACAGTTCCCGGTCGTGGTGGCCGTCGCGGTCGGCGGGGCCGCGGGGGCCTGCGCCCGGTACGCGGCCGAACGCCTGTGGCCGACCGGGACCTTGAGGCGTGATGACCGACTGGCTGCTCGTGCTGGCCGGCGGTCTGGTGGGGGCGCCGGTGCGCTATCCGCTCGGCGTGGACGCGAAGTTCCGCCTTGGCCTGTCTGCCGCTCACCGTCGGCGCCGGGCTGGGGCTCTCCTTCGCCGGGGCCGCCGCGGCGCGCGCGGTGTGCTGAGGGGCGGCGAAACGCGTTGTGGCCCGCCCCCGGTGGGGGCGGGCCACAACGCGTGTCCGAGGGGTCAGTCGATGCCGGGCAGGATGTGCGGCTCGGCGAGGTCCTCCTCGTAACCGGCCAGGCGGATCGGCGCGGATCTGGCCCAGACCTCGATGTTCTGGAGCTTCTCGCTGCCGCGCCCCGGCTTTGCGTGCCGTTCGGTCGGACGCTTCTCTTGCTTCGTCAATTCCGGTGTCGTCACCGCGCACTCCTTCGTGTCGCGTAGCCCCGGGCGTCGCCGACGCTCCGGTTCTCATTGCCGGGAATCAGCCGCCCATGCGGGGCAGGGGCAGGAACAGTTCGGTCGCGGTGGCGCCGGGTACGGGGCGGGACGGCGACTTGGTTGACAAGCCTGTCCCAGGACGGTCGAGGAAGGTTCGTGGACTCCTCGATGACGTCCGTTCACATCAGAGTAACCAAATGAGCGCGTCCGCGCTCGATGGAACGTGTGCCATGGGTCACTTTCAGCCACCGCGTACGGAAAAGACCCGGCCAGGAAATCATCCCCGCCGGGTCTCCGCACTCCGGGGCGACCGCCCCCGCTCCCCTACCAGTTGGCGGGGGCGTAGTCCTTCAGGAAGCAGCCGTACAGCGCCTCGCCGGCCTCGCCGCGCACGATGGGGTCGTAGACCCGGGCGGCGCCGTCGACCAGGTCGAGCGGGGCGTGGAAGCCCTCCTCCGCCAGCCGCATCTTGTCCGGGTGCGGGCGCTCGTCGGTGATCCAGCCGGTGTCGACGGCGGTCATCAGGATGCCGTCCTTCTCGAACATCTCCTGGGCGCTGGTGCGGGTCAGCATGTTCAGCGCGGCCTTGGCCATGTTGGTGTGCGGGTGTCCCGCACCCTTGTAGCCGCGCCCGAAGACGCCCTCCATCGCGGAGACGTTGACCACGTACGCGTGCTTGGCGGCGGTGGCCGCCATGGCCGGGCGGAGCCGGCTGATCAGGATGAACGGCGCCGTGGAGTTGCAGAGCTGGACTTCCAGCAGCTCGATCGGCTCGACCTCGTCGACTGTCTGGATCCAGCTGTTGGTGTCGTGCAGGTCCGGGACGAGACCGCCCGCGTCGATCGCGGTGCCTGCGGCGATCCGGGCCGGCGTCGCCGAACCGCTGACCAGGGCCAGGTCCGTGACCTCCTGGGCGCTCAGCGCCTCCTTGCGCGCGGCGGGCAGGGCGGCGACCCGGTCGACGCTGCCGCTGCCGAAGGTGCCGATGACCTCGGCGGCGGGCAGCTCACCGGTGGGCAGCGGGGCGGACTCGGCGGTGAGCAGTTCGCCGTACGCCTGCGGGGAGCGGCGGACCGTCTGCGCCGCGTTGTTGATCAGGATGTCGAGCGGGCCCTCGGCCGCCACCGAGTCGGCGAGCGCGACGACCTGGGCCGGGTCGCGCAGGTCGATGCCGACGATCTTCAGGCGGTGGATCCACTCGTCGCTGTCCTCCATCGCCTTGAAGCGGCGGATCGCGTCGTTGGGGAAGCGCGTGGTGATCGTGGTGTGCGCCCCGTCCCGGAGCAGCCGCAGCGCGATGTACATGCCGATCTTGGCGCGGCCGCCGGTGAGCAGCGCCCGGCGGCCTGTCAGGTCGGTGCGCGCGTCGCGGCGGGCGCGGTTCTCCCGGGCGCAGTCCTGGCAGAGCTGGTGGTAGAACGCGTCGACCTCGACGTACCGCGTCTTGCACACGTAGCAGGACCGGGGCCGCTGGAGGATGCCGGCGATCTCGCTCCGGGCGGACGAGGACGGCAGGACCCCCTGGGTCTCGTCGTCGATCCGCTCGGCCGAGCCGGTGGCGGTGGCCTCGGTCACCGCCTTGTCGTGCGCGGTCTTGGCGGCCCGGCGCTCCTGGCGCCGGCGCTGCTTCACGGTCCGGTAGACCCCGGCGGTGGCCCGGCGTACCGCGATGGCGTCCGGGTGGTCGACCTCGATGGTGTCGAGCTCGTCCAGCACGCTCAGGCAGACGGCCAGCCGCTCGGGGTCGACACCGGGGCCGAATGTCTCGGTCCCGGCCACGATCTCGGGGCCGTCCTCTGTCACCGTCATCGCCGTTCCTCTGTGCTCGTGCCGGCCTCACCGGGGGCGTGGGGCTCGGTCAAGTTTGCCATGGTCCGCGTGCTGCTCCGATCGGGTGAGCGCGGGGCCGGGCGGAAGGAGCGCAAAAAAGTTTCGCATCAGTTGTGCATGGCCTCGCGAATCCGGGGCAAGCGGTGTGCGAAGCACTTGGCGAGCAGGAGGGGCCACACATCATGGCGACCACGACGGAGCGGACCGACGGAGTCCTCGGCGACACGCGCACACTCCCCGTACAGGACGGCGCACCCCTCGGTGCGGGGAACGGGGAGCTGCCGTGGATCGAGGACACCGGGAAGGTCGCCCCCAAGGACGCCCGGGCCCTCTCGAAGTTGTTCCTGGACCAGCTGCAGACGCTGGAGGAGGGCACGCACGAGTACCAGTACGCGCGCAACACCCTCATCGAGATGAATCTCTCGCTGGTGCGGTACGCCGCCTCGCGGTTCCGCAACCGCGGCGGTGACGACACCGAGGACATCATCCAGGTCGGCACCATCGGCCTGATCAAGGCCATCGACCGCTTCGACCTCTCGCGCGAGGTGGAGTTCGCCACATTCGCCGTCCCCTATATCGTCGGCGAGATCAAGCGCTTCTTCCGGGACACCACCTGGGCGGTGCACGTGCCGCGCCGGCTCCAGGAGCTGCGGGTCGATCTCGCGAAGGCGAAGGAGACGCTGTCGGCGCGGCTGGACCGCGATCCGACGGTCGCCGAGCTGGCCGCCCACCTCGATCTGTCCGAGGAGGACATCATCGAGGGCCTGGTCGCGGCCAACGGGTACTCGGCGGGTTCGATCGACACCCCCACCGCCGAGACGGACGCCGGCAACGAGCAGCGGTCGCTGGCCGATGTGATCGGTGAGTCCGACCCCGGCATGGAGACCGTGGAGAACCTGCACACGCTGGCGCCCCTGCTGGAGCAGCTGGACGAGCGCGAGCGCCGGATCGTCCAGATGCGGTTCGGCGAGGAGATGACGCAGGCCCAGATCGGCGCGGAGCTCGGGGTCTCGCAGATGCACGTGTCCCGGCTGCTCGCCCGTATCGTCAAGCGGCTGCGGGCGGGGATGTCCGTGGAAGCCTGACCCTCTCGAATCGGTCACACACCGACGGAGTGTGGCCGAAGACGATGTGAACGACGCCCGGCGGCAGATCGCCGGGCGTCGTTCACATATGCTGCGCAACACCGGCGGGCGGCCCGCTCGGTACAAGGAGAGAGTGAAACGTGGCTGAGATGCGCCTGGGCGCCCCGGCCCGACCTCCCGTCCCAGGGGCCTTCCCGGTCCAGGCGGCATCCGAGGCGGACGACCGCGACTCCGTGTGGGACGTCGGCGGCACCATTCTGCTGGTCGAGGACGACGCGGGTGACGCCCTGCTCGTCGAGGAGATGCTCGCCGACGGCGAGCTGGACCCGACGCTGACCTGGTGCAAGACCCTGTCCGAGGCGCTGGCCTTCCTGCGGTCGCACCACTCTCCCGTCTGCGTACTGCTCGACCTGCATCTGCCCGACGTACACGGTCTGAGTGCCGTCACCCAGATCGTGGAGACGTCCCCCGACGCCGCGATCGTGGTGCTCACCGGCCTGGCCGAGTCCGACGCGGGGCTCGCCGCCGTGGCGACGGGCGCACAGGACTACCTGATGAAGGGGCTGCTCGATCCGCAGGCCCTCGCGCGCGCCATCCGGTACGCCCTCCAGCGCAAGCAGGTCGAGCGGGCCGCCTCCGCGCTGCGGGCCAACCAGCTGATGGCGCAGGAGAACGCCCGCCTGGAACGCGGGCTGCTGCCCGTCCCCCTGCTGAACGACGACAGCTTCCAGGCCGTCGCCCGCTACGAGCCGGGCCGGGCCCACGGGCTGCTCAGCGGTGACTTCTACGACGTGGTCCAGACGCCGGACGGCACGGTGTGGGCGGTCATCGGCGACGTGTCGGGGCACGGCGCGGCGGAGGCGGCGCTCGGGGTGTGCCTGCGGGTCGCCTGGCGCACCGCCGTCCTGTGCGGCACCGATCCGCTGGAACAGCTCGGGCTCCTGGAGTCGATCCTGGTGGCCGAGCGCTCCGACCCCCATGTCTTCGCGACCGTCACCTCGCTGGCCTTTCCGCCCGGCCGCGACCGCGTCCGCGTCATGCGGGCCGGCCACCCCGGGCTGCTGCTCCGGCACGGCGCGGGGGTCGACTGGGTGGAGCCCGAGGGCGGGATAGCACTCGGGCTGCTGCCGGGGCACGGCCAGTGGTCTGTCACCGATGTGGAACTCGCGCCCGGCGCCGCCCTCGTCCTGTTCACCGACGGCCTCTTCGAGGGGCGCACCGGACCGCACAGCCGCCTGGGCGAGGACGGGCTGCTCGACATGGCCCGGGACCGGGCGTCACTCGGCGCCCGTCCGTTCATCGACGCACTGGTCGCCGGCGCCACGGAGGCCGCGGCCCCCCACGGGGGTCTCGCCGACGACGTCGCCGTCCTGCACCTCGGCTGGAGAAGCACCTCGCATGAGTAATGAGATACCGGACCCCGTCGTACAGCCGGCCGGCAGGTGGGCGCGGCTGTCCGTACAGAACTGGGTCCATCTGATCCTGGGCGCCTTCGTCCTCGTCGTCTGCGGCTGCGTGGTCGCGGGCGGCCTGGTGCTGGCCGGGATCTCGGACCGGACCACCGAGCTGGTGGACAGCATCCAGCCCGCCCGCTCGGCCTCCTTCCAGCTCCAGAACGCCCTGCTGAACCAGGAGACGGGGGTACGGGGCTACGCGCTGACCGGTGACGACTCGTTCCTGGAGCCGTTCGCCGCCGGCAAGAAGGAGGAGACGGACCGGCTGGCCCGGGTGCGCTCCGCGATGGACGACGAGCAGCCGTACAGCCGCGACCTCGACCGGATCGCGGCCGCCGTCGCGGAGTGGCGCCGGGTGCACGCCGACCCGCTGATCGCCGATGTCCGGCGCGACGGCCCCGGGACGCGCTCGTCCGCCAGGACGGCCGAGAGCAAGGCCGCGTTCGACAAGCTGCGGCAGTTGTACGGCACCCAGCAGGCGCGTCTCGACGCCGCCCGGGACCGGGTGCGCGGCGAGCTGGACGATGCCCGCCGCACCCGCGACCGGGTCCTCACCACCCTGCTGATCGTGTTCGCGCTCTGCGTGATCGCCCTCAGCATGCTGCTCCAGCGCACCGTGGGGCGGCCGCTGAACGCGCTCGCCGAGGCGTCCCGGCGGGTCCGCTCCAGCAGCTTCCGCCGGCAGCGGATCGAGGTGCGCGGGCCCGCCGACGTACGGGCGGTGGCCGCCGCGGTCGAGGACATGCGGGGCAGGCTGGTGGCCGAGCTCGACGCCGTACAGGAGCGGGAGGACGTGCTGGCGCAGCAGGCCGTGGAGCTGCGCAGGTCCAACTCGGAGCTGGAGCAGTTCGCGTACGTCGCCTCGCACGACCTCCAGGAGCCGCTGCGGAAGGTGGCCTCGTTCTGCCAGCTGCTGGACAAGCGGTACGGGAACGAGCTCGACGGCCGCGGCAAGCAGTACATCGACTTCGCGGTCGACGGCGCCAAGCGCATGCAGGTGCTCATCAACGACCTGCTGACGTTCTCCCGGGTCGGCCGGGTCCACGACAGCTGGACGCCCGTGGAGCTCGACCGGTCCCTGGACCGCGCGCTGGCCAACCTGGCGATGGTGATCGAGGAGTCGGGGACCACGGTCGTCCGGGAGGACCCGCTCCCAGCGGTCACCGGTGACTCCACGACGCTCGCGATGATCTGGCAGAACCTGATCGGGAACGCCGTGAAGTTCCGCCGCGCCGACGAGCCGTGCGTGATCACGGTCGGCTGCGAGCGGGAGGGCGGCGACTGGCACTTCACGGTGGCCGACAACGGGATCGGCATCGCGCCGGAGTTCGCGGAGAAGGTCTTCGTCATCTTCCAGCGCCTGCACGCCCGTGACGAGTACGACGGGACGGGCATCGGCCTCGCCCTGTGCCGCAAGATCATCGAGTTCCACGGGGGCAGGATCTGGCTCGATCCCGATTCCCGTCACGGGGCGCGGGTCCACTTCTCGCTGCCCGCCGACCCCGAGCCCGAACCCGCGGAAACCCACGACGCCGCAGCCCCTGCGGAGATCTCCGGAGCGACCACGTGAACACCCCTGTAGAGCCCATCGAGGTCCTGCTGGTCGAGGACGACCCGGGCGACGAGCTGATGACCCGTGAGGCGTTCGAGGACAACAAGATCCGCAACACGCTCCATGTGGTCCGTGACGGCGAGGAGGCGCTCGACTTCCTGTACCGCCGGGGTGCCCACGCGGACGCGCCCCGGCCCGATCTGATCCTGCTCGACCTGAACCTGCCGAAGTACGACGGCCGCCAGGTGCTGGAGCAGATCAAGCAGGACCCGGAGCTCGCGCTGATCCCCGTCGTCGTGCTCACGACGTCCTCCGCCGAGGAGGACATCCTGCGCAGCTACAAGCTGCACGCCAACGCCTACGTCACCAAGCCGGTCGACCTGGACCAGTTCATCGCGGCCGTCCGGCAGATCGATGACTTCTTCGTCACCGTGGTGCGGCTTCCCGGCCGCGCGTAATATTCGCTGACGACGCAGGGGAGTGGGATCTCCCGACGTGGGTACACGATCACAAGAAAGAGGTCCGCGACCTCCCCGCTGCGCCCTGGCTGGAGCACATGAACGAACAGGCGATCTCCCCGCCGGACGACTCCCCCCGGAGCTGTCCGCCCACGGAGGCTCTGCACAGCGCCGAGGTGTTCGACGGAGAGCCGGGGTGCATTTCCCAGGCGCGGGCACTTGCGGACCGCTTTCTCGGCCGACTGGTGTCCGAGTGGATGGCCGTGCTGGGCACTCACACCCGTAACGACCTGATGCTGGCCGTGAGCGAGCTGGTCACCAACGCGGAGCGCTACAGCCACGGCCCGTATCTGCTGGAGCTGGAGGGCACGGCGCAGCGGATCAGCATCACGGTGTACGACAGCAGCAGCGCGCTGCCCGTTTTCTACGCCCCCGACCCGAGCCGCCTGGGCGGCCACGGCATGGAGATCGTGGTGGCCCTCTGCGACCGCGTCACGGCCGAGCGGGTGCCGGTCGGCAAGCGCATCCGGGCCGAGTTCACGCTGAGCAGCTGAGCCGGCCGGGGAGCACCGGGCGGGCGGCGTCCCGGACCGGGCTCAGGCGGCGTCGGGCTCAGCCCTTGGCCTCGGGCCGGCCGAACCAGTCGATGCACATGACCATGGCGTCGTCCAACGTGTCCGACGCCCGGTGTTCCGCCAGTTCACGCAGGACCGCGCCGGGCACGGCGGCCGCCGGCAGCAGCCGGGTGGCGAGGACGGCCCTGGGCAGGCCGCGTTCCGCGAATGCCTCTCCGAGCGGTGAGACCGCGTCATAGACCCCGTCGCTGACGAGCAGCAGCCGGTCGCCGGGGCGGGCCTGGAGGTGCTGAACGGCGTACTGCGACTCCTCGAACATCCCCAGCGGGAGCTGGGCGTCGAGCGCGACCCGGGTGACCGTGCGACCGCGCAGCCGCCACAACTGCGGGGAACCCGCGTCCACCGCTTCGACCGATCCCGTGGGCAGGTCGAAGCGGAGGAGCAGGGTCGAGACGTGGGCGGCGCCGCGGTGCTGCTCGTAGATGGCCTGGTCGGCCAGGGCCGCCTGGTCCGCGATGCCGATCCCGGCCCTTCTGGCGTTGCGCAGCGCGTTGACGGCGAGGTTGGTGAGGAGGGAGGCGCGGATGCCCTCCCCCAGGCCGTTGGTCACGGCGACGCTCAGCTGGTCGCCCTCGGCCGCCCAGTCGAAGTTGTCGCCGTGGATGGCGTAGGCGGGTTCGAGCTGGGCTCCTATGGCGTACTCGGCGGCGACGAACGACCTGGCCGGGAGCAGCTGCCACTGCATCTCGGCGGCGAGGGTGAGGCGCGTGGTGCGCCGGGCCCGCTGGTAGTGGTCGGTGTCCCGTTCGGCGACGACGATCTCGTGGCCGAGGAGGTCCGCGACATGGGTGAGGTCGTCCGTGATCTGCGGGGTGGCGCGCGCGGAGGGCAGCCGGACGGTGAGGATGCCGAGGCGTTCGCCCCGGACGGTGACCGGGAAGTGGTGGTCCGCCGCGTCGTCGGAGCCGGTGCGGCCCTGGTGCGGGCGCTGGCTGCCGAAGGCGCGGCCCTGCGGGCTGTTGTTCAGGGAGAGCGGCTGGCCGGGGCCGTCGCCGGCGTCGACCGGGTTGAGCACGGTCATTCCGTAATCCGCCAGGAGAAGCTGCACGGAGAGGGCCCCGTACGATGTCGCGAGGATCTCGCGCACCGTCTTCACCAGGGCATACGGCGGCGCCGCGCGGAGCGCTCGTTCGATATCCGTGGGGGCATTCACTCTGTTTCGCCCATTCTTCGGTGGCCGGCGGGAGCGGAGCCAGGCTGACAGGAGCACGCTACGGGTGACAGAGTGGAAGAATGCCCCACCGCACCGGACTCCCTCACCGCCCTGCACAGGTGTCCGAGGACGTCTGTGCCGCGTCCGAGCTTCTGGAGGTGTTGTGGGGACGGGGCCAGGAGGCCGCCGCCCGGGGAGTTGTCTCCCCCTCCCAGCTTCGCGCGCTCCTCGTCGTCGAGCAGCAGGAGGGGAGCAATCTGCGCTCGCTCGGGGAGGCACTCGGCTCGCGGGCCCCGTCGGTGAGCCGGCTGTGCGACCGCATGGAGGCCATGGGACTGGTCCAGCGGGACCCCAGCCCGACGAGCCGCCGGGAGGTCGAACTCCGGCTGACCCTTCAGGGCCGGGAGCTGCTGGAGGAGTACCGGGCGATCCGCACGCGGGAGCTGACCGCCGTGCTGGAGCGGATGCAGCCCTCCGAGGTGGCCGCTCTCGCCGTGGGACTGACCGCCTTCCGCTCGGCGGCATCGCAGCGGCTCACCGGTGAGCGGAGGACCGCCGCCCGGCTTCGCGACGATGTCGCGGACAGCGCCTAGCTTCATGCACGCCCCTGCTTCCGCGTTCCGAAGGCGCCGCTCGGACGGGCGCTCACGTTGATCGTTCGGTACAGATTGTTGCCCCACGAAGAATGTTGTCAAATGGCAACTGTTACTTTTATCGTTGAGCATTCCCGCCGCGAGCAGGGACGGAGCAGAATCGGACTGCCCGTCCGATCGCGGCGTTACCCCCGCCGCCCAGTGCAACACGAGGTGAACGTGCTTCCACCGCCCAGCGCCGGCAGAGCCATGCAGATCGTCCCACGTCATGAACGTGGGGCGTTGGTGCTCGCTGTAACCGGTGACCTCGACATCGACAACGTGGCGGCCCTCGGCACCGCGCTGGAGAACGCGTCGCGTGAGGGTGCCGGGCCGGTCGTCGTGGACCTGTCGGACGTGAGTTTCGCCGACTCCACGACGGTGAACGTGCTGCTGCAGGGACAGGCGGCTCTCGGGCCGCGGCTGCGGCTCGCCGCACCGTCGGTCTTCATGGAACGGCTGATCTCCGTTCTGGGCCTGGACAGCGCCGTCCCGGTCTTTCCGAGCGTCGCCGAGGCGATCGACCCGCCGATTCCCGCGTAGCGAAGAGGCAAACACCGAGCGCCCTTCTCCCCGCCGACGGGGAGAAGGGCGCTCGGCCGTGTGGCCGCCCGGTCAGTCGAGGGCGGGCGGGGCGTCCTCGGGCGAGGTGCCCCACGCCGACGGCTCGTCGCCCACCGTGAAGGAGAGCGAGCGGGCCGAGCGGATGTCGTCCGTGGTCAGGTACGTACGCGACTGCGTCGCGCCGTCGATCCGGGCGGACTGGATGTAGCGGTCGGCGTCCGAGGCGCCGGGGGCGCTCACGGTCAGCGCACCGCGCGGGTAATAGCGCCGGTCGAGCTTGATGTCGACGCGTTCGAACGCGGGCGTGGACAGGCCCCAGGTGTCGGTGCCCGGCTGAACCGGGAAGACGCCGATGGACGAGAGCACCATCCAGGCGGACATCGTGCCGAGGTCGTCGTTGCCGGTCATGCCGGTCGGGCCGTTGGTGAAGAGCGTCAGGGCCGCGTGGACCACGTCGGTCGTCTTCCACGGCTGGCCGGTGGAGAGGTAGGTGTACGGGGCGATGAGGTCGGGCTCGTTCTGCGGGTTGTACTTGTCGGCGTTGTAGTACGCGTACGGTCCGTTCACCCACACCTCGCGGGCGGTCTTCGCCGGGTCGGCGAGGAGCTCGTCGTACGCGAAGAACGAGTCGAGCCGCTCGTTGGCGGCGTCCTTCCCGCCGATCAGGTCGACCATGCCGGGGATGTCCTGCGGGACCATCCACTGGTACTGCCAGGACGTGCCCTCGTGGAAGCCCTCGCTCTCCGCCGGGTCGGCGGGACCGGTGAACGCGCCGGCGGCGTCGCGGGCGCGGAAGAAGCCGGTCGAGGGGTCGAAGATCTTCCGGTAGTTCTGGGCGCGGGCCTCGTAGCGTGCCGCGTCGGCCTTGTGGCCGAGGTCGCGGGCCATCTCGGCGAGCATGCCGTCGGCGAGGGCGTACTCCAGGGTCGCGGAGGCGCCGTGGTCGAAGTCGGAGTCACCGGGCTTCGCGTGCGGCCGGTCCTTGATGTACGGGGCGAAGCCGTCCTTCAGGTACTGGACGTTGGCCTCGCGGCCCACGGGCGCGGAGTCGGTGGGCGGCACCCCGTCCGCGTTCTTCTTGAGGGCGCGGTACGCCTCCTCCTCGTACCCCTTCAGCAGGCCCTGCTGGTAGGCGTTGGTGAGGAAGGGGGTGACCGGGTCGCCGGTCATGATGTTGGTCTCGACCGTGCCGTAGCCCCACTTGGGCAGCCAGCCGCTCTCCGCGTCGATGCGCAGGACGGATATCGCCATGTCGCGGGATTCACGCGGGGCGAGCAGGGAAAGCAGCTGGGCCTGGGTGCGATAGGTGTCCCAGAGCGACCAGTTCTGGTAGTACGTGAAGCCTTTCGCCCTGTGCTTCTTCTGGTCCCAACCGGTGTAGCGGCCGTCCACGTCGCTGCCCACGTTGGGCGCGAGGAAGGACCGGTAGAGGGAGGAGTAGAAGGTCCGGCGCAGCTCGTCGCCGCCGCCCTGGGCCTTCACGCCTTCGAGGCGGTCCTCCCAGGTGCGTTCGGCGGAGCGCAGGACGTGGTCGAAGCCGTGGCCGCCCTCGGCGCGGAGGTTGAGCGCGGCACCCTTGGCGTCGACGTAGCTGAGGGCCGTGGTGGCCTCGACGGTGCGGTCCTTGGTGGTGTCGAACCGCAGCCAGGCGCCGTTGCGGGCGTCGGTGGCCTTCGACTTCTTCGCGCCGGTGACGGTGTCGCCGTTCCAGGTGCCCGAGGTGGTGAAGGGGCGGTCGAACCGGGTGATCGTGTAGACCGTGTACGCCTTGGTGTCCTGGCAGAAGCCGCTGCCGGTGATGGCGGTCCGCACGGTGCGGTTGTCCAGGATCTCCACGTCGGACGAGAGCGTCCGGTGCAGCGACTGGCCCGCGTTGAGCAGGACGTTGGCCTTGTCGGTGGCCGGGAAGGTGTAGCGCTGGACGCCGGTGCGCTGCGTGGCGGTCAGCTCGGCCTCGATGCCCGTCTTGAGCCCGACCTTGTAGTAGCCGGGGCTCGCCTTCTCGTCGTCGTGGCTGAACTCCGCCGCGTACTTGGCGTAGTCGGTCTCCGTGACGTCGCCGGTGGTGGGCAGCGTCGGCAGGTCGCCGCCGAGCCCGCAGCCGACTCCGGAGAGGTGGACGGACGAGAAGCCGCGGATGTGGTTCTCGCCGTAGTCGTAACCGGTGTTGTGGCCGGTGTCCGGCGAGAGCTGCACCATGCCGAAGGGCACGGAGGCGCCGGGATAGGTGTTGCCCTCGTTCTGGGTGCCGATGAACGGGTTGACCAGATCGGTCAGCCGGCCGTCGCTCCGGGGGGCGGCCTCGGCCGTGGCCCCCGGGAGGAGGACACCGCCCAGGAGCGCGGCGGCGGCGAGTACGGCCGCCGGGCCGCGCAGTCCCGGCCGTGGGGTCCGATGCATGGTGAGACTCCTTAGGACAACGTTGTCAGAGCGCGATCATTCTTGGATTCCGCTGTGACCACGTCAAGGGGTCGGACGGACACCTCGCGTGTCGGTCCCGTGAAGGCCGCCCCCGTCAAGATCCTTCTGACGTCCGCCGCGCGGAGGACTACCGTCAAGAGGAGGACACCCGGACCACTGCCGTACTACCAAAGCAGTACGCCGGATCGCCGCCTCAGGGACGACGACGCGGCGGCTGGAAAAGGGGATCGTGGTGTACATGAGTTCCCTTGCGCTGTCCGTGCTCCTGTCACTGGTCTCCGCGGTCGCCTACGCGGCCGGGGCGATCGTCCAGGAGCGCGTGGCCACGGCCACCGACGGCCGCTCTCTCGCACCGCTGCGCAACCGGGTCTGGTGGGCGGCCGTCACGCTCAACGGGCTGGGCGCCGTCCTGCACGTGGTGGCGCTGGCGTACGGCCCGCTGAGCCTCGTACAGCCGCTGGGGGCGCTCACGATCGTCTTCGCGCTGCCGATGGCCGCGTTGTTCGTACGTCGCAGGGCCGGGGCCACGGCGTGGCGCGGCGCGGTCATGGCGACGGCGGGTCTGGCCGGGCTGCTCGCGCTCACCGGCAGCTCCGACGCGCACAGCCTGGGGGCGCCGCAGCAGCTGATGCTGGCCGTGGTGACGTTCGGTGCGGTGGCCGTGCTGGTGCTGGTCTCGCGGGCGATGCGCCGGCCGGTGATGCGGAGTGTGGTGCTGGCCGGGGCGGCGGGCGTCGCGTTCGGCATCGCGTCGGTGTACACGAAGACCGTGGCCATGGAGTGGACGGCGGGCGCCGTGAAGTCCGGTCTCATGCCCCTGCTGGTGATCGCGGCGCTGGCGGGCTCCGGTCTGCTGCTGTCCCAGGCGGCCTACCGGGGCGCGGGTCTGACGGCCCCGCTGGCCACGGTGACCGTGGTGAATCCGGTGGTGGCCGCGGCGGTGGGGATCACGCTGTTCGGCGAGCAGTTCCGGCACGGGGTCACGGGCACGGTGCTGGCCCTGGTGTGCGGGGCGGTCGCGGCCGGCGGGCTGATCATGCTGACCACGGAACGGATGACCACGGAACGGATGACCGCCGAGCGGCCGGCGCCGGTGGAGCCGGAGACCTCGGATGCGGAAGACGCGGCGGAGCCGGCGGATTTCGCCGTGCCCGCCGGGCCGCCGGCCTCGACGGGCACCCTGTCTCGCACGGTGGAGCCGGTTCCGGCCACCGCGGCCGGCCCCGAGCCGGCGGGTCCTCGGACACCCCGCCCGGCGCTTCCCGTGCGGATGCCGCTGGAGGGCCTGGCCGGCCGGGTGGAGTTCGGCCCTCCCCCGGGCGCCGCACGCAGGGCCGCCGCCGAGGAGGCCGGTGACCGGGGCCTTCAGACCTTGACGCCGCCCGCCCGGAGGTAGGCCAGGGGGTCGATGTCGGAGCCGTACTCGGGGCCGGTACGGACCTCGAAGTGCAGGTGCGGGCCCGTGACGTTGCCGGTGGCGCCGGAGCGGGCGATCCGCTGGCCGCCGCCGACGTGCTGCCCGCCGCGCACGAGCAGCGACGACAGATGCGCGTACTGGCTGTACTTGCCGTCACCGTGCCGGATGACGACCTGGTAGCCGTACGGCCCCGCCCAGCCCGCCGATACGACGGTGCCGGCCGCCATCGCCTTGACGGAGGTGCCGGTGGGGACGGGGAAGTCGACGCCCGTGTGGAAGCCGCTGGACCAGGAACCCGCCTGGTGGTACGGGGTACCGGTGCGGGCCACGACCGGGGCGGTGAGCCCGCTGTGCTTCTGCGCGTGCTCGGTCTTGTGCGTCTGGGTCTTGTGGGTCTCGGTCTTGTGCGTCTGGGTCTTCTTCGGCTGCGGCCTCGTCTGCTCCTTCTGCTGCGGCTTGGCCTTCTGGACGGGTTTCGGCGTCGCCTTGGGCGTTGCCCTGGGCGTCGCCTTCGGGGCCGTCTTGGCTGCCGTCCTCGGTTCGGCCTTGGCCGCCGTCCTCGGTGTGGCCTTCGTGGCCGTCCTGGGCGTGCCGGTCAGGGTCAGGCGCTGGCCGGGGAAGATGAGGTCCGGGTCGTCGCCGACGACCGCGCGGTTCGCCGCGTAGAGCCGCTGCCAGCCGCCCTGGAGGTGCCGGCCGTCCGCGATCCCGGAGAGCGAGTCGCCGGGCGTCACGGTGTACGACTCGCGCTTGCCCGGGACCGTGGTCGGCGTGGCCGGGGGTGTGGACTGCTTGGTCTGCGTGGGGCGGGACGACAACGACGCGTTGTCCTGCTTCTTCGGCGTCGAAACGCTGGCCCTGCGCTCGCTCTGCGGGCTGACGTCGGGCGTGGCACCGCCCCGGGTCAGGCCCGCCTTTCCGGAGCAGACCGGCCAGGCGCCGGGGCCCTGGCCCTCCAGGACCTTCTCCGCGATGGCGATCTGCTGGTCCCTGGTGGCGAGGTCGGCGCGCGCCGCGTAGACCGTGCCGCCGTACGCCGCCCAGGTCGAGCGGGTGAACTGGAGGCCGCCGAAGTAGCCGTTGCCGCTGTTGATGTGCCAGTTGCCGGTGGACTCGCAAGCGGCGACCTTCTCCCAGACGTCCGTCGAGGCGGCGCCCGCCGAAGCGGCGGTGAGGAGCGGGAGGGCGAGGCCGGCGCCTCCTGCCGTGACGGTGAGCGAAGCCCGGTTGATGCGGCTCGGCTGGTATCTGCGGTGCCGTCCGTTCGCGGCCATGATGTGGCTCCCCCACTGGCTGTTGGACATGTCGCAAGCGGTCAACTTATGTGCAAACAGCGGGTGATGACAAGACCACGGTACGTTCCGGCCATCGCCGCGCGGCGCGGGTGCGGGGCAGTCGGCGGAGGGCGAAGGCCGGCGGCCACCCGGCACCCAGGGAGCGTTCCGACGCGCCGACCGCCTTGCCGTTGGCGCGCGACGTGATCGTGAGCAGACGGTCCTTGCCGTCGAGGTCCCCGGTTTCCCCCAGAACGAGGGCCGGGGGCATCGCAGGGCCCCACCCCTGGACCGGGGCCCGAACAGGCCCGCCCCGGGCCCCCATTGACACGGTTGGCGGCGAGCGGGGACGCTGGGCGCGACAGCCGGGAGAGCGCTCTCCGATTTCCGTGGGAGCGCGGTGCACGAAGGAGCATGGCCGCCATGACGGACGAAGAGACCGAACCGCTGCTCGACAAGCTGGACGCGGCACAGAAGGTCCGTCTGCTCACCGGGGCCAGCACCTGGCGCACGTATGCCGAACCGGCCGCCGGGCTGCGCGCGCTCACCCTCTCCGACGGCCCGGCCGGCGTCCGGGGCGAGACCTGGGACGAACGCGAGACCTCGCTCGTCCTCCCCTCCCCCTCCGCGCTCGCCGCCTCCTGGGACGAACGGCTGCTGACGGACCTCGGCGCGCTGCTCGCCTCCGAGGCGAGACGCAAGGGCGTCGACGTGCTCCTGGCCCCCACCCTCAACCTGCACCGTTCCCCGCTGGGCGGCCGGCACTTCGAGTGCTTCTCCGAGGACCCGCTGCTCACCGGCCGCACCGGCACGGCGCTGATCCGGGGCATCCAGTCGGGCGGAGTGGCCGCCACCGCGAAGCACTTGGTCGGCAACGACGCCGAGACGGACCGGCTGACCATCGACGTCCGGATGGATGAACGCACCCTGCACGAGGTGTATCTCGCCCCGTTCGAGGAGGCCGTCGCGGCCGGGGTCTGGGCCGTCATGTCCGCGTACAACAAGGTCGACGGCGTCACCATGTCCGCGTCACCGCTCCTGGAGCACCCGCTCAAGGACGAGTGGGGCTTCGACGGCCTCGTGGTCTCCGACTGGGGCGGTGTGCGGACCCTCCTCGACGCCGCGCGCTCCGGCCAGGACCTGGCGATGCCGGGCCCGGACGGCCCCTGGGCGGCCGGGCTGCTCGCGGCGCTCGAAGCGGGCCTGGTCCCCGCCGAAGCCGTGGACGACAAGGTACGCAGGCTGCTGCGGCTGGCCCGCCGGGTGGGCGCGCTCGGCCCGGACCGCCCGGCGCGCGGGACCGCGACGGCTCCGGAGGCCGGGCGTGCCCTGCTGCGCCGTGCCGTGTCCGCCGGCGCGGTGCTGCTGCGCAACGAGGGCGGGCTGCTGCCGCTCGACGCGTCGGCGCTGACGTCCGTGGCCGTGATCGGGCCGCACGCCACCGCCGTACGCATCCAGGGCGGCGGCAGCGCGGAGGTGTTCCCCGAACACGTGGTGACCCCGCTGGCCGGGCTCGAGCGGGAGCTCGACGGGGTGGCGTCGGTGACGTACCGGCGGGGTCTTCCCCCGTCCGGCCGGCCCGAACCGCTCGGCCGCGACCGGGCCCGCGATCCGCGCGACGGCGAACCCGGGGTGCTGGTGCGGCTGCTCGACGCGGACGGGGCCGAACTCCACGCGGAGCACCGGCTGTCCGGGCGGATCGTGGAACCGTCGGTGCCCGCGGGGGACGCGGCGTTCGTCGAGATCCGGACGCTCTACCGGCCCGCCGAGAGCGGCACATGGACCTGGGCGGTGGGCGGCTGGGGCGACATCTCGCTCTCCGTCGACGGGCGCGAGGTGCTGTCCGGCACCTTCCCGCTGGACAGCGACGACCCGACCCGGGTGCACGTCGCCCCGCCCCTGCACACCGCCCGCGTGGACCTGACGGCGGGCCGCGAGGTGGAGGTCGTCGCGCTCCGCTCGCTCGCCCCGGGATCGGGGGTCGCGACGATCCTCGCCGCCGCCCCGCCTGCAGGCGCCACGGAGGCCGCGCTCGCCGAAGCGGTCGCTGCCGCACGCGCGGCCGACGTGGCGGTGGTGGTCGTGGGCACGACGGAGCAGAGCGAGTCCGAGGGGCACGACCGGGAGAGCCTGGACCTGCCGGAGGGCCAGGACGCGCTGGTGCGGGCGGTGGTGCGGGCCAACCCGCGCACCGTCGTCGTGGTCAACGCGGGCGGCCCGGTCGCCCTGCCCTGGCACACCCGGGTGCCCGCGCTGCTGCTCGCCTGGTTCCCGGGCCAGGAGGCCGGGGACGGTCTTGCCGACGTGCTGTTCGGACGCGCCGAGCCCGGCGGCCGGCTGCCGACCACCTGGGCAGCCACCCAGGACGACGTACCGGTGCTCGGGACCGCGCCCGACGCCGACGGGCGGCTGCACTACGCCGAGGGCCCGCACATCGGTTACCGGGCCTGGCTGCGGTCGGGGGCCGCTCCGGCGTACTGGTTCGGCCACGGGCTCGGGTACACCGACTGGGCGTACGAGGAACTGACGGCCCCGGCGGCGGTGCGGGCCGGGGAGCCCTTCGACGTACGGGTGCGGGTGCGGAACACCGGACGGCGGCGCGGGCGGGAGGTGGTGCAGGTGTACGTGGCGCGGAGCGGGTCCGCCGTGGAGCGGCCGGTGCGCAAGCTCATCGGTTACGCGGCGGTCGGGGCGGAGCCCGGGGAGAGCGCGGTCGCGGTGGTCCGCGTGGACGGGCGGGCGCTGGCCCACTGGTCGCCCGGGGGGCTCGGCTGGGAGACGGAGGCGGGTGCGTTCACGCTGCTCGGGGGCCGTTCGGCGGGCGATCTGCCGCTCACCGCGCGGATCGTGGCGCGGGTGGGTGCGGACTCGGCCGGGAAAGGATCCGGTAACGGTTCGGAGCACGATGGAGAGCGCTCTCCGCTGATGCTATAAATGCGCTCATGACGGATGATCTGCGACCGGCCGGAACACCCACCCTTGAGGACGTGGCGAGGGCGGCCGGTGTCTCCCGCGCCACCGTCTCCCGGGTGATCAACGGCGTACGGAATGTCGACCCGGTGATCCAGGAGGCGGTGCGCCGCGCGGTCGCCTCCACCGGCTACGCGCCCAACCGCGCGGCGCGCTCGCTGGTGACCCGGCGCACCGACGCCATCGCGCTGGTGGTGTCCGGCGCGGGCGTCGAGCCGGAGACGGAGACGGAGGAGGACGCGCCGGCGGACGAGGCGGAGGGGGGCGAGGGGGCGTCGTTCACCGGGCAGGTCTTCGCCGACCCGTTCTTCGGGCGGGTGGTGACCGGAGTCGTCAACTATCTGCGGCCGCGCGGGATGCACCCGGTGCTGATGTTCGCCGAGACGTCACGGGCGCGGGAGGACGTGGTGGCGTTCCTGCGCCAGGGCAGCGCGGACGGTGCGCTGGTCGTCTCGACGCACGCGGAGGACCCGCTGCCGGGCATGCTGACGGACGCGGGGCTGCCCGCCGTGCTGTACGCGCGCCCGGCGCGGGCGGCCCGGATCAGCTATGTCGACGTCGCCCATCAGGACGGCGCGCGGCTGGCCGCCGAGCACCTGCTGGCCCGGGGCTGCCGCCGGATCGCGACCATCACCGGACCGCTCGACGTGCCCGCGGTGCAGGAGCGGCTGGCCGGCTTCCGGGACGCGATGACGCAGAACGGGCACCCCTACATCGCGATCGCCGAGGGGCGGTTCACCCAGGAGAGCGGCGAGACCGCGATGGAGCGGCTGCTCGCCGAGCATCCGGACCTGGACGGGGTGTTCGCGGCCAACGACCTGATGGCCACGGGCGCCTGCCACGTCCTGCGGGAGCGCGGCAAGCGGGTCCCGGAGGACGTCGCGGTGATCGGCTTCGACGACAGCAGCGCGGCCCTGGCCTGCCGCCCGCCGCTGACCACGATCCGCCAGCCGGTGGAGGCGATGGCCGCCGAGATGGCCCGGCTGCTGATCGAGCGGCTGGGCAAGCCGGAGGGCGCCGCGACGTCCGTGATCTTCGAACCGTCGCTGGTGGTGCGGGACTCGGCGTAGGGCCCGCGGTCCGCCGGAGAGCCCCGCTCACCCCGTCCTGGGCCGCTCCCTGCTGCGGACGGCGTCCGCCGGGGTCCGGAGCGCCGCCGGTGCCGTGGGGCCCGGTCGGGTCGCCGGTGCGGGGCGGCTGCCGCCGCGCGCCAGGAAGTCGGCCAGGGGCAGGGTCGCCGCGCCGACCGTGACCGCGTCCGGGCCGAGGCGGCCCATCTCGATGGTGGTCCGGGCCGCGGCGTGCTTCAGCGCGTACTCCTGGGCGTACCGCCGGATGTCGGGCAGCAGACGCGGGCCGATGAGGAGGCCCGCCCAGCCGCCGAGCAGGATGCGCTCGGGCAGGAAGAGGTTGATCAGGTCCCCCAGCGCGGCGCCCAGGCACTCGGCGGTCTCGTCGAGGAGCGCGACCGCGACCGGGTCGGGCTCGACCCCGGGGGGCGGGTAGGCGGCGCCGAGGAGCGCGGCGAGCGCGGTCTCGTCGTCGGCGTCGGCGGGCAGCGGGCCGCCCGCCTCGTGCCAGCGCTCACGCATCGCCTCGGCACCCGCGTACGCCTCCAGGCAGCCGATCGAGCCGCAGCGGCACCGCCGGCCGCGCAGTTGCACGGTGCTGTGGCCCCATTCCAGGGCCTGGCTGCTGCGGTCCTCGTCCAGGAGTCCGCCGTGGTTGACGCAGGCGCCGACGCCGGAACCGATGAGGGCTATCGCGGAGGCTCCCGCGCCCCGCCCGCCGCCGAACCACATCTCGGCCTGGCCGAGTGTCTTGGCGCCGTTGTCGATGAAGAACGGGACCTCGGGCGGCACCCGCACGGCGTTCCGGAGCAGCCGCTCGAAGGGGACGGCGCTCCAGTCGATGGTCTGGCCGTGGACGACGGAGCCCACGTCGCCGACGGCGCCGTCCGGCGCGTGGCGCTCGATGATGCCGGGGACGCCGATCCCGATGCCGAGCAGCCGGTGCGGGTCGGCACCGGCGTCCCGCAGCACGTCGGCGACGCCGCTGCGGACATGGCCGACGATGCGGTCCACGTCGTAGCCGTGCTGGGCGAGCAACCGCTCGGTGCGGGCGAGTTCGGTCAGGGAGAGGTCGAAGAGCTCCACCCTGATCCGGGTCTCACCGATGTCGATACCGATGAGGAGACCGCCGCCGGGGGCGACGCGCAGCAGGGTCCGGGGGCGGCCGCCGTCGGAGTCCACGACCCCGGCCTCCTCCAGGAGGTTCTCCGCGGAGAGCTCAGCGACGACGTTGCTGATGGAACCCGAACTCAGCCCGGTCGCCGGACCGAGCTCCTGGCGGCTCAGCGGGCCGTCGAAATACAACCGTTGCAATACCCGCGACCGGTTGCCCCGTCGCAGGTCACGCACGGTCCGTCTGTTGCGCTCAGCCATGTGGCTCCTTCCCTGGCGGAAACATACCGCGACCCCGGGACTTGACGCGACCTTCTCTCACCTCTTAAATCACGTCATAAATTAAGTCCTGAAGGTCGTTCGGTTCTCGAACACGACCTTCCTCCCCGGAAAGGGGCCATCCCGTATGCGCACCATCAGAGCCGCGGCAGCCGTCACCCTCGCGATCTCCATAGCCGCCGGTGTCACCGGCTGCGGAGGCGGTACGTCCTCGGGCGGCGGCAGCAACGATTCGCCGAAGACCCTCACGTACTGGGCCTCCAACCAGGGACCCAGCATCGAGGCCGACAAGAAGATCCTGACTCCCGAGCTGAAGAAGTTCGAGAAGCAGACCGGCATCAAGGTCAAGCTGGAGGTCGTGCCGTGGGCCGACCTGCTCAACCGGATCCTCGCCGCCACCACGTCCGGTCAGGGCCCGGACGTCCTGAACATCGGCAACACCTGGACGGCCTCGCTCCAGGCGACCGGCGCGCTGCTCCCCTGGAGCAAGGAGAACTTCGACGCGATCGGCGGCCGTGACCGGTTCGTCGACTCGGCGGTCGCCTCGGCCGGTGCGGAGGGCCAGGACCCCGCCGCGGTCCCGCTGTACTCACTCGCGTACGCCCTCTACTACAACAAGAAGAGCTTCGCCGACGCCGGCATCGAGAAGCCCCCGGCCACCTGGGACGAGCTGGTCGCGGACGGCAAGAAGCTCTCCAAGAACGGCAAGTGGGGGCTGGGCGCCGAGGGCTCGAACCTCTCCAACAACATCCACCAGACGTTCGTCCTGGGCCAGCAGCACGGCGCCGACTTCTTCGACGCCGACGGCAAGCCGACCTTCACCTCGGACGGCGCGGTCGCGGCCGTGAAGCAGTACATCGACTTCATGGCCAAGGACAAGATCATCGCCCCGGGCAACGCGGAGTACGCCCAGAACCAGTCCCTGACGGACTTCGCCAAGGGCAAGACAGCGATGGTGCTGTGGCAGGCCGCCGCCTCCACGTTCGCCTCGCAGGGCATGAAGCCCGAGGACTGGGGTGCCGCCCCCGTCCCGGTCCCCTCCGGCACCCCCGGGCAGGGCAAGAACACCAACTCCATGGTCGCCGGCATCAACATGGCGGTGTTCAAGAACACCAAGAACATCGACGGTGCCAAGAAGTTCGTGAAGTTCATGACGAGCGACGCCGAGCAGAAGCTGCTCAACAAGACCTACGGGTCGATCCCGCCGGTCAAGGCCGCCCAGGCGGACGAGGCGTTCTCGGCGCCCGACCTCGCGGTCCTGCGCGACACGCTGGCCAAGAGCGCGGCCCCGCTGCCGCAGGTCCCCAACGAGTCGCAGTTCGAGACCGCCGTCGGCACCGCGGTCAAGGAGCTGTGGGCCGACGCGGCCGCCGGACGCCCCGTGACCACCGAATCCGTCAAGGCGCGCCTGGAAAAGGCCCAGCAGACGATGCAGCAGTAAGGCTCCCTTCATGACCGCCACCGTGACCACCGACAGCCTGACGGAAAAGTCGGACAGGGTGACGAGCCGGGGCAGCGGGGGTGCGCGCAGGAGACTGCCGCGCATCCCCGACCGGATCCGCCAGGGCGGACTGCCCTATCTCCTGCTCCTGCCGGCCGTCCTGCTCGAACTCCTCGTCCATGTGATTCCGATGATCATCGGAATCGTGATGAGCTTCCGCCAGTTCACGCAGTTCTACATCAACAACTGGGGCGGGGCGCCCTGGAGTGGCTTCGACAACTACAAGATCGCCGTCGACGTCAACGCCCCGATCGGCGAGGCACTGCTCCACTCGTTCTTCGTCACCTGCGTCTTCACGTTCTTCGCCGTCGGCCTGGCGTGGCTGTTCGGGGTCGCGGCGGCGATCATGCTGCAGGAGAACTTCCGCGGCAGGGGCTTCCTGCGGGCGATCTTCCTCGTCCCGTACGCCCTGCCGGTCTACGCGGCCGTGATCACTTGGGCCTTCATGTTCCAGCGCGACAACGGCCTGGTCAATCACGTGCTCCACGACCAGCTCGGGATCACCGACCAGCCGTCGTTCTGGCTGATCGGCGACAACAGCATCTACGCCCTGATCATCGTCTCGGTCTGGAAGGGCTGGCCCTTCGCCTTCCTGATCGTGATGGCCGGGCTCCAGAACATCCCGCGCGAGCTGTACGAGGCCGCCTCGATCGACGGCGCCGGCATCTGGCAGCAGATCCGCAAGATCACGCTGCCCTCGCTGCGCCCGGTCAACCAGGTCCTGGTGCTCGTCCTCTTCCTGTGGACGTTCAACGACTTCAACACCCCGTACGTGCTGTTCGGGAAGGCCGCCCCGGAGAACGCGGACCTGATCTCGATCCACATCTACCAGTCCTCGTTCGTCACCTGGAACTTCGGCACCGGCTCCGCGATGTCCGTGCTGCTGCTGCTGTTCCTGCTGGTCGTGACGGCCGTCTACCTGTTCATCACCTCACGCGGAAGGAAGGGCGCCGATGCCTAGCCCTGCCCAGCCGTCCGTGCTGCCGGCGAAGACGACGGGGCGCTCGCGCCCCCGTTCCCCGATGGCCGCGCCGCAGTCCTTCCTCTGGACCCGCCGGATCATCCTGACCTTCCTGACCGGCTTCGTCCTGCTGCCCGTCTACGTGATGATCAGCAGCTCGCTGAAGCCGCTCCAGGACGTGTCGGGGAAGTTCCACTGGATACCGTCGGGGCTGACGGTCAAGCCGTACGTCGACATCTGGGACACCGTCCCGCTGGCCCGGTACTTCGTCAACTCGCTGATCGTGGCGGGCGCGGCGACGGTCCTCTCGGTGATCATCGCGATCTTCTCCGCGTACGCGGTGAGCCGCTACAAGTTCCGCGGCAAGCGCGTGTTCACCGTGACGGTGCTCTCCACCCAGATGTTCCCGGGGATCCTCTTCCTGCTGCCGCTGTTCCTGATCTTCGTGAACATCGGCAACAGCACGGGCGTCGCCCTGTACGGCTCGCGCGGCGGTCTGATCCTCACGTATCTGACCTTCTCGCTGCCGTTCTCCATCTGGATGCTCATCGGCTACTTCGACTCGATCCCCCGGGATCTGGACGAGGCCGCGCTGGTCGACGGCTGCGGCCCGATCCGTGCCCTGTTCCAGGTCGTGGTGCCGGCCGCCGTGCCGGGCATCGTGGCCGTCGCGGTGTACGCGTTCATGACGGCCTGGGGCGAGGTCCTCTTCGCCTCCGTCATGACCAACGACGCCACCCGCACCCTGGCCGTCGGCCTCCAGGGCTACGCCACCCAGAACGACGTGTACTGGAACCAGGTCATGGCCGCCTCGCTCGTCGTCAGCGTGCCGATCGTCGCCGGCTTCCTGCTCCTCCAGCGCTACCTGGTGGCCGGCCTGACCGCGGGAGCCGTCAAGTGACCGCCCCGGTAAGGAAGTCCGTGAACGACCTCAGCGCCCTGCCGGCCAGCTTCACCTGGGGCGTCGCCACCGCCGCGTACCAGATCGAGGGAGCCGTGGCCGAGGACGGCCGCGCCCCCTCCATCTGGGACACCTTCTCGCACACCCCGGGCAAGGTGGCCGGCGGCGACACCGGCGACGTGGCCTGCGACCACTACCACCGGGTCCCGGAGGACATCGGCCTGATCAAGGAGGTGGGGGCGAGCGCTTACCGCTTCTCGCTCGCCTGGCCGCGCATCGTGCCCGGCGGCGACGGACCGGTCAACGCGGCCGGCCTCGACTTCTACGACCGGCTGGTGGACGGGCTCCTGGAGGCCGGGATCACCCCGTTCGCCACGCTCTACCACTGGGACCTGCCGCAGGCGCTCCAGGACCGGGGCGGCTGGACCGTACGGGAGACCGCGGAGCACTTCGCCGCGTACACCTCGGTCGTCGTGGAACGCCTCGGGGACCGGGTCAAGGACTGGGCGACCCTCAACGAGCCGCTGTGCTCGGCGTGGATCGGCCACCTGGAGGGCACGATGGCACCGGGTCTCACCGACCTGACCGCCGCCGTCCGGGCCTCGTACCACCTGCACCTGGGCCACGGCCTCGCGGTCCGGGCGATCCGGGGCATCTCCCCCGACGCCCGGGTCGGCATCGTCAACAACCTCAGCCCCGTCGAGGCGGCCACCGACCGCGAGGCGGACCGGGCGGCGGCGGTGCGCGGTGACGGCCACGTCAACCGCTGGTGGCTCGACCCGATCCTCGGGCGCGGCTACCCGCAGGACATGGTGGACCTGTACGGAGTCGAACTCCCCGTCCAGGAAGGCGACATGGAGCTCATCTCCGCGCCGCTGGACTGGCTGGGCGTCAACTACTACTTCCGCCAGGTCGTCACCGCCGACCCGTCCGGTCCGGTCCCGCACGCCAAGCAGGTGTACCTGCCCGGCTCGCGCCACACCCACATGGACTGGGAGGTGCACGCCCAGGGCCTGGAGCAGCTGCTCCTGCGCCTGACCGAGGAGTACGGCGTCGAGCGCCTCTACGTCACCGAGAACGGCTCGGCCTACCAGGACGTCGTACTCCCCGACGGGTCCGTGCACGACCCCGAGCGCACGCGGTACCTGGAGGAACACCTCGCGGCCTGCGCCCGCGCCGTCCGCAAGGGCGCCCCGCTGGCCGGCTACTTCGCCTGGTCGCTCCTCGACAACTTCGAGTGGGCGTACGGCTACGACAAGCGGTTCGGCCTGGTCCACGTCGACTACGCGACCCAGCGCCGCACGGTCAAAACCAGCGGCCGCCGCTACGCCGAACTGATCCGCGAAGCGGCAACACCCCGCTCCCGCAAGGCCGCCTGACGTCTCATCAGGCACACCGGCAGCCCCCGGCCGCGACGGATCACCGCCGCCGCCGGGGGTTTCGGGGTGCGCGACGGAGCCACCGGGGCGGCAGCCGACCGCTACGCGTACACCGCGCACCGGCCGACGAGCCGCCGGATGCCCCATGCGCTTCGGCCTCGGCGAGGGCTACGCCCCCTCGGTCGCCCGCGCCCAGTTCGACAGCAGGAAGTGCAGCCCCTCCACCGCGCACTCCCATGACTTCTGCACGGGCCGCGGCGCCTCGAAGCCGCCGTCGCCCTCCAGGGCGGTGAAGCCGTGGAAGGTGCTGCGCAGCAGGCGTACCGCGTCCGTGAGGTCGGGTTCGGTCAGGCCGTACGCGCGGAGCATCGCGGAGGTGGTGCGGAGGGTGCGGTGGTACGCGGGTGCCTCGGCGACGATCGCGGGGTCGACGCGGTACTGCGTGGCCGCGTACCGGCCGGGGTGCTCCAGCGCGAAGGTGCGGTAGGCGTCGGCGAAGGCGACCAGCGCGTCCTTCCCGGCCCGGCCGGCCACCGCCGCCTCGATGCGGTCGATGAACTCCTCGGCGGCCAGCAGTGCGACGCGGGTGCGCAGGTCGCCCAGGTTCCTGACGTGGGAGTAGAGGCTCGCGTCCTTGACGCCGAAGCCCCGGGCCAGCGCGGAGATGGTGACCTTGTCAAAGCCGGCCGTGTCCGCCAGATCGGCCGCAGCCGCCACGACCCGTTCGGTCGTGAGCCCCGCGCGCACCATGTCCACCCCTGCCGACGTGTTTCCTAGACCCCTTAGCTTTACGCTCCGCCGAATATACACAGAAGCCCGCGGTGGTCACGGATGTCCGTGACCACCGCGGGCTTCCGTACCGCGCCGACAGCGGGGAGTGGGTCGACACGGTGGCCGGGATCGCCCGGGAGAGCGCTCTCCCAGGGCGTTCCCAGTGTCTCGCCGCTATCGACGGAGTGTCAAGGTTCGGCCCGTGGACACACGGATGCGGGGGCCCGGCCGCGCCGGAGCCCCCGCATCTCACGGATCAGCTGGTGGGGAAGTTGTCCGGGGTGCTGATCCGGGACTTGAGCAGCGCGCCCGACTCGGTGAGGACACCGCTGCTGCTGTAGTCGCCGCCGTCGCAGGTGCCGGGCTTGAAGGCGGCACTGCTCTCATTGGCGTCCGAGTAGGTCCAGTTCGCGTAGCTGATCTTCAGCTGGTCGAGCAGATCCAGCCAGGCGGTCGTGCTCGCCTGGTCCAGCGCGCCGCCGCCGGTGGCGCTCACCGTGCCGAACTCCGTCACGAAGAGCGGGAGTTGCGAAGCGGCCCGGCTCACCGTCGCGCGGTAGTTGTCCTTGTGGCTGGCGGCGTAGAAGTGGAACGCGTACATGATGTTGGTGGCGTTGACGGGGCTGTTGACGACCTCGCTCTCGTTGGAGCCGTCCGAGACACCGAGCGACGACCAGCCGCGCGTGCCGACGATGACGACCGCGTCCGGGTCGGCGGCCCGGATGACCGGGATGACCTGCTCGGCGTAGTTCTTGATGCCCGCCCAGCTCACGCCGTTGGGCTCGTTGGCGATCTCGTAGATGACGTTCTTCTTCGAGGCGTTACGGGCGGCGACGGACGCGAAGAAGGTCTTGGCGCGCTCCAGGTTGTAGTTCGGGTCGCCCGGCGTGAGGGTGTGGAAGTCGATCAGGGCGTACATGCCACGGGCCTCGGCCATGTCGACCAGGCTGTTGACCTTGCTGGTGAAGCCCGCCGGGTCGGTCTCGTAGCCGTCTTCCTGCACATACATGGCGGTGCGCAGCAGGTCCGCCTTCCAGTCGTTCGCCAGCGCGTCCAGCGACGCGTTGTTGTAGCACTGGCTGAACCACTGGAGGCCGTGCGTGCTCATGCCGCGCAGCTGGATCGGACGGTTGTACTGGTTGCACAGGCTCGTGCCGCACACGTGGAGCTGACCGTTGGTCTCCACCGGGGTGCCGCCCCCCGTGGCCGGCGGCGGATCGTCGTCGTCGCCCCCGCCCCCGACGGTTCCCGTGCAGGCGACGCCGTTGAGCGTGAAGCCGGTGGGCGCCGGGTTGGCGCCCGAGAAGGAGCCGACGAAGCCCAGGTCCGCCGTGCCGCCGCTGGCCAGGGAGCCGTTCCAGTCGACGCCGGCCGCGGTGACCGCGGAGCCGGACTGCGACCAGGTGGCGTTCCAGCCCTGGACCACCTTCTGACCCGAGCCCGGCAGGGTGAACTTGAGCTGCCATCCGCTGACGGCGTCGCCGAGGTTGGTGACCTTCACCCCGCCCTGGAAGCCGCCCTCCCACTGGCTGGTGACCGTGTACTCCACCTTGCATCCGGTGGCGGCCGCCGCGGGAGGACCGGCCAGGACCGTCAGACCCGTGGCCGTGGCACCGGCCGCCAGTAGAGCCAAGAAGCGTTTCACAGCATTTCTCCTCGTTCGAAGGGGACCAACTGAGGAACAACTGGATGGGAGCGCTCCCAGAACCCATCGGCCCGAGACCGTACACGCCGAGGTGGCCCGCGCATAGCCATTCGACGCTGTCATGCACAAATAAACTTGGGAGCGCTCCCAAAGCGGCGGCCCGATCGCGCCGTCAATTGATCCGACTCCACCGGCCGCCCACCCTCCTGGCCGTAGGATCGGTGCCTCTTGGGGGTGGTCCATGTTGAACAGGGGTTCCGGCACGCCGACGCTGGAAGAGGTGGCGGCGCTCGCCGGGGTGGGCCGGGGCACGGTCTCCCGAGTGATCAACAACGCCGCGGGCGTCCGGGAGTCCACCCGCCGCGCCGTGCAGCGCGCCATTGACGAACTGGGTTACGTACCCAACCTGGCCGCCCGCTCCCTGGCCGGACAGCGCGCGGGCGCCGTCGCCCTGGTGATGACCAAGACGGACTGGCGGCTGTTCGGGGAGCCGTTCTTCTCGGAGATCGTGCGCGCGGTCGGGGACGCCCTGGACGAGCAGGGCGTGCAGCTGCTGCTCACCCTCGTCCGGACGGACAGCGAACGGCAGCGGCTCCTGGAGTACGTGCGCGGCGGCCGGGTCGACGGGGTGCTGCTCATGTCGGTGAGCGCCGAGGACCGGCTGCCGGACATGCTCGCGGACGCCGGGGTGCCCACGGTGCTGCTCGGCCGGCGCTCGGGCGACGAGCGGGTCACCTATGTGGACGCCGACAACGTTGGCGGCGCGCGGGACGCGGTCGGCCATCTGGTGCGCGGCGGGCGCAGGACCATCGCCGCGATCGCCGGTCCGCCCGAGATGTACGTCGCCCAGTGCCGGCTGCGCGGCTACCGGGAGGCCCTGCGCGAGGCGGGCTGCGCCGAGCCGCCGTCCCTGGTGGCCCAGGGCGACTTCACCGAGGCGAGCGGGCGGCGCGCGATGGCCCGCCTGATCGAGCGGCATCCGGAGGTCGACGCGGTGTTCGCCGCGTCGGACAGCATGGCGGCCGGGGCGCTGGCCGCGCTGCACGCGGCGGGGCGGCGGGTGCCCGAGGACGTGGCGGTGGTCGGCTTCGACGACTTCGAGCTCGCCGAGCAGACCGACCCGCCGCTCACGACGGTCCAGCAGCCGATGGAGGAGATCGGCAGGGCGATGGTGCGGCTGCTGCTGGAGGAGATGAGCCGGCCGAAGGTCGCGTGGCACCACGTGATCCTGCGTACGCGGCTGATGGTGCGTCA
Source organism: Streptomyces sp. NBC_00209 (assembly GCF_045206345.1). NCBI lineage: Bacteria > Bacillati > Actinomycetota > Actinomycetes > Kitasatosporales > Streptomycetaceae > Streptomyces > Streptomyces sp. NBC_00209. The sequence goes on from NZ_CP108121.1 coordinate 243,057, forward strand.
ATCCGGTTGATCTACACGGTTGTTGGCGGCCGGGGGCGGGATCTCGCGCCGACTGCGACCCGTTTCGGCCGATGCCGTCCGGAGGGTTGTCAGGGACACGACCACTGCCCTAAAGTCCCCTACCAACGAAAGCATGGGAGCGCTCCCACATCTACGCACCCTCCCATTCCCTTCGCACCCGCACCCGCACCCGCACCCGCACCCGCACCCGCAGAAGGAGACACCATGGCACGACGCAGAACACAACTCGCCTCCCTGGCGGCGGTGCTGGCGACACTGCTCGGCGGTATCGCCTTCACCCTGCTGGGCCAGGGCAGCGCGCAGGCCCACGGTGTCACCATGTCACCGGGCTCGCGCACCTACCTCTGCTGGCTGGACGCCAAGACGAGCACCGGTTCGCTGGACCCGACCAACCCCGCGTGCAAGGCCGCGCTCGCGGAGAGCGGCGCGAGCTCCCTGTACAACTGGTTCGCCGTGCTGGACTCCAACGCGGGTGGCCGGGGCGCGGGTTACGTCCCGGACGGCACGCTGTGCAGCGCCGGTGACCGCTCCCCGTACAACTTCACCGGCTACAACGCGGCGCGCGGCGACTGGCCCCGTACGCACCTCACCTCGGGCGCCAAGATCGAGGTGGACCACAGCAACTGGGCCGCGCACCCGGGCGAGTTCAGGGTGTACATGTCCAAGCCCGGGTACTCCCCCACGACCGAACTGGGTTGGGACGACCTCGATCTGATCCAGACCGTGGCCAACCCGCCCCAGGTGGGTTCGCCGGGCACCGACGGCGGTCACTACTACTGGGACCTGACCCTGCCCTCGGGCCGCTCGGGTGACGCGGTCATGTTCATCCAGTGGGTGCGCTCGGACAGCCAGGAGAACTTCTTCTCCTGCTCCGACATCGTCTTCGACGGCGGAAACGGCGAGGTCACCGGCATCCGCGGCTCGGGCAGCACCCCCGACCCGGACCCCACCGACCCGACCCCGGACCCGACCGACCCCACGGACCCGACCGACCCGCACACCGGGTGCATGGCGGTCTACAACGTGACCAACTCCTGGAGCGGCGGCTTCCAGGGCTCCGTCGAGGTCATGAACCACAACACGACGGCGCTCGACGGCTGGGCCGTGCAGTGGAAGCCCGGCACCGGCACCACGGTCAGCAGCGTGTGGAGCGGGGTGCTGAGCACCGGGTCCGACGGCACGCTGACGGTGAAGAACGCCGACTACAACCGGTCGATCCCGCCGGACGGCAGCGTCACATTCGGCTTCACGGCCACCTCGACGGGCAATGACTTCCCCGTCGGCTCGATCGGCTGCGTCAGCCCGTAACCCCTGACGCGGACGGCGGCGGTTCCCGGCGACTCGGGAGCCGCCGCCTTCTTGTGGCGGCCTTGACCCGCGACCGCCCACCGCTTGCCTCCGGGCCCCGATTGGACGGGTACGGTGGACTCTGTCCGATCATGTTCCGCCGGACGGGTACGGAGGCTGCGTGGCACTCGACATCAACGAACCGTTCGGTCAGAACTGGACGCACGCGGCGCAGTTCGGCATCGCGTTCGTCCTGTCGTGCGCGATCGGGATCGAGCGTGAGATCCGCCAGAAGGCGACCGGGCTGCGCACGTACACGATCGTCGGGCTCGGGGCCGCGCTCTTCACGCTGGTCAGCAAGTTCGGCTTCTCCGACGTCGTGGTGACCGGCCAGGTGGAGCTGGACCCCTCGCGGGTCGCGGCCCAGATCGTGTCCGGGCTCGGCTTCATCGGCGGCGGCGTCATCTTCGTCCACCGGGGCTCGGTGCGGGGCCTCACCACGGCGGCCTCCATCTGGCTCACCGCCGCCGTGGGCTGCGCGGCCGGCGCCGGGCTGCCCGTGCTCGCGACGCTGGCCACGCTCGCGTACTTCCTGGTGTCGTACGGGGTACGCCCCCTCGCCCACCGGCTCCCCACCCTGCGCAACGCGTCGATCGGCTATCGCATCACGTACACCGAGGGCGTCGGGGCGCTGCGGGAGCTGGTCAACCACTGTACGGAGACCGGGTTCGCCGTGTCCGAGCTGACCACGCTCTCCGGCGCGGGCCGCTTCCGGCGGCGGCGCGCGCAACCGGACGCCGAGGGGACCGTGGAGATCGCGCTGAGCGTGCAGGGGCGGGGCGACCCCGATGCGCTGACGGCACGGCTGGCGGGCACGGCCGGGGTCCTGGCGTGCAGCCGGAGCGACCTCAACGACGAGTGAGCCCCCGTCCCGCGCACCGGGGTGCTCGTATGCTCGGCTGCCATGACGAGCCGTGCCGCCCTCCCGCCGGAGCCCTCCGTCGCGCTGCGCGAGGTCCTCGCCTTCGATGACGGGGGAAGCCTACGCCTGCTGCTCGCCCCGTCCGGCCATGACGTCGGGGTGCGCGGGGTGGCCGTGGGCGACGAGGGCCCGGCCCGGTCGCTGGACGGCTGCCTGGTCCTGGTCACCGGGGCGCCCGCCTCGTCCCCCGAAGCCGCCGCCCCGGTCCGCGAGGCCGCGCGCCGGGGCGCGTCCGGCGTCGTGCTGCGCGCCGTGGAGGGGGTGGCCGCCGCGCCGCAGGTGCTCGCCGCTGCCGAGGAGACGGGCGTGGCCCTGCTCACCCGCGCGGAGTGGGCCGACTGGACGGACGCCGCCGCGCTGCTGCGTTCCGCGCTGGCCTGCGCCCGGACGGGCGCGGACGACAGGGCCGCCGGCCGGCCGGCGCCCGGGGGCCCGGAGAGCCTGAGCGCACTCGCGGCGGCCGTCGCCGAGTACACCGGCGGGTCGATCACCATCGAGGACACGCGCCTGCGGGTCCTGGCCCACTCCGCCACCGGTCCCGAGGCCGATGTGCTGCGCCGCTCCACCATCCTGGGCGGCCGTGTCCCCGAGTGGCGGGTCGCGGAGCTGCGGCGCAGCGGGCTGCTGCGGACGCTGTGGACGTCCCGGGACGTGATCCATCGCGCGGCCGACGCCGAGGGACCGGAGCGCCTGATCATCGCGGTCCGCAGCGGCCCGGAGGTGCTCGGCTCGATCTGGGTGGCCGGCGACGGGCGGCCGCTGCGCCCTGACGCGCCGGACGCGCTGCGCCGGGCCGCCGAGGTCGCCGCTCCCCTGCTGGTGCGGCACCGGCTACGCGAGAGCGGCGCCGCCCGCCGCAGCGAACTCGCGCTGCGCGGACTGCTGTACGGGGACGGGGACGCCCGTACGCACGCCTGGTCGCTCGGTCTCTCCCCCGACGCCGCCTGCGCGGTCGTGGTCGCCGAACCCCTGGCCGCCGCGCCCGCCCCGGGCGACCGCACGCTCGACGTGGCCGCGCTCCAGGCGGCGACGTACCGCCCGTCCGTGCGCGTGCTGCGCGACGGCGACCGGCTGCTGGTGCTGCTGCCCGTGGACGCCGGGCCGGACCGGGGCGCGGCGGCGCTGGCCCGGGAGCTGGCGGGCCAGGCGCAGGACGCCGGGGTGCTGGCAGGGGCCGGGCCGGTGGCGGCCGGGGCGGCCGGGGTGCGGGAGTCGTGCGAGGAGGCCCTGCTCGTCGTAAGGGTGCTGCACGAGCGGGCGGCGGCGGGGGGCGGCCGACGGTCGGCGGACGCGGCGGGCTTGGGCCCCTCGCTGGACATCGCCCGCGTTCTGGACGCCGCCCGGCCGGTCTGGGAGGCGGGGCGGGGGCCGGTGCACGACCTGGTCCGGACGGATCTGGCGGCGGGCGGTGAGCTGGTCCGCTCGCTGGCCGCCTATCTCGACGCCTCGGGCGACGTGGCGCGGGCCGCGGAGCGCCTGATCGTCCACCCGAACACGCTGCGCTACCGGCTGCGGCGCGCCCGGGAGCGGTTCGGGGTGGACCTGGAGGACCCCGACACCCGGCTGCTGGTCACGCTCGCCGTCCGGCTCAGCGGGTAGGTTGCGGTCTGTTCGTACGGCTGTGGCTCCTCACGAGGCTCACCATTGGCCGACCGGACAAGGAACCGCACCGTTCTTGGCCGCCCGGACAGAGACCTGGGGGCACTCATCGCCGACTCTGGCTCCATGAGCCTTTCTTCGCCCTCCTCCGCCCTCTCCCCCTCGGCCCCGGCGGGCTCCGCGCGTGTCGCGGCGGTCGTCCGCCACGCCGTGGCCGCCGGTCTGCTCGGCGAGGCGAGCCCGGTCGCCGGTTTCATCGACACGGACGGCGTGCGCGCGTCGGTCGCCGCCCTGCACGAGGCGTTCCCCGGGGTGCCCGCCGTGCTGCACACCTTCGCCGCGAAGGCGTCCTCGCTGGTCCCCGTGCTGCGGCTGCTCGCCCGGTGCGGGATGGGCTGCGAGGTCGCGAGCCCGGGTGAGCTGCGGCTCGCGCTGGACGCCGGGTTCGCGCCGTCCAGGATCGTGCTGGACTCCCCCGCCAAGACCCGGGACGAGATCCGCCGCGCCCTGGCCGTGGGCGTGGCGATCAACGCGGACAACCTGGACGAGGTGGACCGGATCGCCTCGCTGCGCCCGGCGGACGCGGTGTCCGCCATCGGCCTCCGGGTCAACCCGCAGGTCGGCGGTGGCTCGATCGGCGCGATGAGCACGGCCACGGCGACCTCGAAGTTCGGCGTGGCGCTGCGCGACCCCGGCGCGCGCGAGCGGGTCGTGAAGGCGTTCGCCGCGCACCCGTGGCTGACCCGGCTGCACGCCCATGTCGGCTCGCAGGGCTGCCCCCTTGAGCTGATCGCGGCCGGGATCGCCGAGACGTACCGGCTGGCCGAGGAGATCAACGAGACGCTGGGCCGCCGGCAGGTCACCGGGCTCGACATCGGCGGCGGCCTCCCGGTCAACTTCTCCGACGACGAGGTGCGCCCCACCTTCGCGGAGTACGCGGCGGCGCTGCGGGCGGCCGTCCCGGGGCTCTTCGACGGGCGGTACGAGCTGGTCACCGAGTTCGGGCGGTCCCTGCTCGCGAAGAACGGCTTCATCGGCGCGCTGGTCGAGTACACGAAGGACGCGGGCGGCCGCCGTATCGCACTGACCCACGCGGGGGCGCAGACCGCCACCCGTACCGTCTTCATGCCGGACGCCTGGCCGCTGCGGGTCGGCGCCTTCGACGCCGAAGGGCGGCCCAAGGACGGGCCCATGGTGGTCCAGGACATCGCGGGGCCGTGCTGCTTCGCCGGGGACGTCGTCGCGCACGCCCGGGAACTGCCCGAACTGCGGGCGGGTGACTTCGTGGTGCTGTACGACACGGGGGCCTACTACTTCTCCACCCCGTGGTCGTACAACAGCCTGCCGCGCCCGGCGGTGTACGGATTCGACCTCGCCGGTACGAACGGCCGCGAGGACCCCGTGGTCCGGTTCGCGCCGGTACGCGACGCGCAGTCGCTGGACTCGGTGTCCGCCGAGAGCGGCCTGGCGCACGCCGACGCGTTGCTCGACCTGGGGAACTGAGCGGCAGGTGCGCGCGCTGCCACGGCCTCGCGCATGGCCCGCCCAATTTAGTAGCCATGGACATAGTAGCCATGTACGGTATTCGTCATGAGCAACGCGATCGAGGGTGCGACCCCGGGTTTCCTGGTCTGGCGCCTGTCCATGAAGTGGCGGGTGGCCATCGACCGGTCACTGACACCGCTCGGCCTGACACACGCGCAGTATTCGCTGGTCGCCTCCCTGCAGGGCATGGAGCATGCGGGGCTGCGGCCGAGTCAGCGCGCACTGGCGGACCACACCGGACTCGAAGCGCTCTACGTCTCGAAGCTGGCCCGCGCCCTGGAGACGGCGGGCCTGGTCGAACGGACCACCGACCCCGCGGACAGCAGAGCCGTCCGGCTCTCGCTGACCGAGGAGGGCCGCGCGACGACGGCGCGCGCGGTCGCGGTGGTGCGGGAGCTCGTCAACGGGCTGCTCGCACCCCTCGGCGGTCTCGACGGCCAGGACACCGAGGCGTTCACCGAGGCACTGACGGCCCTGCTCGACGTGCCGGTCCCCCCAGTCACCGCTTTCCGCGAGGAGTCATCATGACCGCCGCACCTACCGCGCGCCCCGTGGACGGCCAGGTCATCGGCATGGCCCACTACGCCGCCCGCGCGCTCGCCGAACGGCTCCTGCCCCAGGGCGCCACCTTCCACCAGGCCCTGGCGCTCAACGCCGCCGAGGCCGCGGGCGGCACCGTCGAGCGCCGCGCCCTGATCGAGCGCCTGACCGGCGCCGTGAAGCTCGGCGTACCGGCGGCGGAGGCCACCGTCGCCGAGCTGACGTCCGCCGGTCTGGTGGAGGAGCGGCCCGGTGACCTGCTCGCGCTCACCCCGGCGGGCGACGCGCTGGTCCAGTCGTACAAGGCGGGTGTCGCCGACATCGCGGCCAGGCTCTACGGGGACCTTCCGGCCGAGGACCTGGCCGCGGCGGGCCGGGTGCTGACCGAGGTCACCGCCCGGGCCGACGCGATGCTGGCCGCGGGCTGAGGGCGTGCCGCGTTCCGGGCCGCCGGCCCCGGGAGCCGGTCCGTCCGGTCAGACCGGTGACGGCTCGGGCTCGGGCGGCGGCACCGGGTCGGGGTCCGGCGACGGCGGCTGCGGGATCGGGTCGGGCGCGGGCCCCGGCGGAGTGGGCGTCGGGCCCGGGGGTGTGGGCACGGGCGGGGTCGGCGCGGGCGGCGTCGGCTCCGGCAGCGGACCCGGGGTCGGCGCCGGAGGGACGGGGTCGGGGAACGGATGAGTCATCTCGGGCCTCCGAACGATCGGGGGTGGACCTCTTCCACCGTCTCCCGGAGCGGCTGCCCGCGCCCGGCGAGCCCATACATACGGATGCGGAACACTGCCGCGTACGGACGACGCAAGGGACGACCCGCGCGACCCCGCCGGGTCACCGCCCAGCGGCCTCCACGGCGGCGGCCAGGCCGGGGCGCGGGCTGGACAGGACCGGGATCCCGGTGGTCGTACGCTCGGCCGCGCCGGCCATGGAGCCCTGGGCGAGCACGATGACATCCGCGTCGCGCACCGCGTCGGCCGAGGCCGCCACCAGGTCGAGGAAGCCGTCGTTGTCCCCCGCCGTGAAGCGGTCCCAGGCACCGTCCACCAGCACGGTGCGCATGTCCGCCCCCGGCAGCCCGGCGCCGGCCGCCTCCTCGGTGAGCAGCGCGCGGGTCGGCTCCAGGGTGGAGGCGAGGGCGGCGAGGACGGTGACCCGGCCCACGCGGACGGCCGCCGCCGCCATGGGCCGGTCGACGCGCAGGACCGGGACGCCGACCGCGACCCCCGCGGCCTCCGCCACGGCCCCGATGGTGGAGCAGGTGCAGAGCACGGCGTCCGCGCCTTCGGCCACCAGGTCCGCGACGACCGCCTCCACCTCGTCGGCCACCGCTTCGGGCCCCAGCGCCGCCGCCGTGGTCAGCAGCTCCTCCCGTACGACGTGGCGCAGGGCGGTTCCCGGGTGGTCGGCATCGCGCAGGGCGTCGAAGACCGGGACGTGGACGGGTGAGGTGTGCAGCAGCGCGAGCGTCATGGCCGGGCCGCTCCTTCCGGCTCAGTACAGCTCGGGGTGCGAGGCGAGCTGCGTCTTCGCGCGCTCCACCAGCCCTTCGGGCGCCTCGGGGGCCTCGTCGGGATGGCGCGAGGCCCACTTGGCGGCGTACGGGCACAGCGGCACGACCGGGACGCCCTCGCGGCCCGCCATGGCGTAGAACTCCCTGACCAGGGCGCCGCCGATGCCCTTGCCCTCGTGTCCGGAACCGACGACCGTGTGGACGGCGACGAGCCCGGCGGGCTCGCCGTCCATCACGAAGTACGCGATGACGCCGACGGCCTCGCCGCCCTCGTACGCGGACAGCTTGCCGGCCGCCCGATCGTCACGGATCTCGGGCCCGGTCTGCTCTGCCATGGCGCTGTGCCCCTCGTTCGGAGAGCCGCCTCAGCGCGCCGCGGGCACCGCGTGCGGGCTGCGCTCGGTGTCACTGCCCGGCACGGGCGCGGAGGCGTCGGCACCGAGTGCGACGATGCGGTTGTCCGCGTCGACGTGCACGATACGCGGCACGAGGGCACGCGCCTCGGCATCCTCGACCTGGGCGTAGCTGATGAGGATGACCAGATCACCCGGGTGCACCAGATGGGCGGCGGCCCCGTTGATCCCGATCACCCCGGAACCGCGCTCGCCCTCGATGACGTACGTCTCCAGCCGCGCGCCGTTGTCGATGTCCACGATGTGCACCAGCTCACCGGGCAGCAGATCCGCAGCCTCCATGAGCTCGGCATCGACCGTGACGGAACCCACGTAGTGCAGGTCGGCCTGGGTCACGGTGGCACGGTGAATCTTGGACTTGAACATCGTTCGCATCATCGAGGTACTCCTGGGCTTAGGCTCCCTGCCTGCGTTTTTGCAGGTCAAGGGCTGGTTGGCCACTCTACAACGAGTCGCATGTCCGGGCAGCATTCCTCAGGTTTTCCAGGACTCATGCTGACCACTTGCTGACTTTCCTGACGCCTCACCAGGCGACGTCCGGGGTGCCTCGCACGCTCCCCCGCCCCCATCTCGACGCCCACGCAATCTTACGTAGCACCCGGCCGGGATCCCTCGTGATCGCCGTCACACCACGAGCACCCAAGCGCCTGATGCCCACGACCCCATCTCCTGAGGAGACCATCGCGGTCGCGCGGTTCCGTCAGCAGCGAATTCCGGTGCCGCAAAGTCGACTGCTCTCGCGATCATCACCTGTGGCTCGCCCAGTGCGCCTCCGCAACAGAGCACATCTCCAAGCCAGAAGGAGCCTTCTCCCCCATGAATCCGCAGCCACACGCATCCGAAAAGGGTCGGGCCGGATGCTCGCGTTGGCGGCCGGCACCATCGCCTCGATGGCCATCATGCTCGTCCGACCCTGTGGCGGAGCCTGAGTGGGCGGTTCGCGGGTTCATGTCCGTTTCGGGTTACGGCTTGCATGAAACGTGACGGTCGCGAGGCTACCGGCCGGTGGAGGGCTCGTTCTTGGTGCGAACGGACCTCTGCCGCCTTCCGGACGCGTAGTCATTGGACGTAGGGTGCACGTTATGGAATCGAACGTACTTGTCGTTGCCGATGTGACATGCAATCCCGAGGACGTTGTTGAGTTCAGCCAGGTCCTACACGAATTCGCTGCCGCGTGTCGCGAGGAGCCGGGTTGCCTCTCTTATGACGTGTTCCGTTCTGAGGACACGCCCGAGCGGTACGTGAGCATCGAGAAGTACGTCGACCCCGCCGCATTCGCGGCTCACCGCGACTCCGACCACTTCCGCGAGATCGGCCTTACTCGTCTGATGCCCCTGGCGACTGCGCGCGACGTGCGGATGTACGACCAGCCTCGCGAGGTCTCGCCTGCGGGACGTTAATGGGCGGTGGGTGAGTTGACGTCCGTTTCGTGCCTTCGGTAGGGGTGATCCTGCAGGTTGAGGACGCGTTGGGCCGGCTCAGGGTCGTGGCTGGGTGAACAGTCCTTGCTCGGGCTCGCTCAAGATTCCTCGTCCGGCCAGTCGTTTGAGCTTGAGACGGGCCCCGGCGCGACGGCCCTCGGCCGACGGCTGTACGACGATGGCATCGGCCTGTTCGCACACGTCCAGGCACGCGGAGACGCGCACCGGGACGGCCGAGCGCAGGCGCGCGGTCTGGGCCGCATGGTCGCCGGGCACCTTGACCGTGCCGCAGCAGCAGTCCCGGCACACCGTCACCCTGCTGGGCGCGGAAGCCGTTGCGGTAAGGCCAGTTGTTTCCGGCATGGCGCCGTCCGCCTCCGCCTCCCACCGGGGAGGTCCGCCCCGGACATCGTGGAGGTGGCGACGGTGTGAGTGTCTGGCTCCCGGGTCGTGCCCGGTCACAGTGGCGGGACCGCGCCGGATTCACACCGGCTTCCTCAGCTCCCGTCGCCCGATTCGGCGGTCATCGTCTCATGGGGCCGGACGGCGGCCGGGTTCGGGGAGCAGCTGCCCGAGATCGGGCCCCCGATCCGGGACTGGCGCCCGCAGAGCGTCTGGCGGGCCGGCGTCAGCGAACCCGTCGTCGCCGGGCTGCACACGGCGCTGACGCAGGCCCGTTACGCCCTGGCTGCCGCCCGTTCCCCGGCGCCGGACAGTCCGCCGGTCGTCGTGCGGGGCGAACACAGCCGCTATCGGCAGCACCGGTGTCGGCTCGTCCACCTGGTACGCGTCGGTGCCGGTGTTACGCAGCCCGTGCCGCAGCCGCAGCAGCCCGGAAGGCGTCAGTTCCAGCTCCGCCCGCCACGCCGGCCGGCTGTGCGGGTCCTCGGCGTGAACGGTGAACCGGGCACCGTCGGCGTGAACGGTGCGGGCGTGGGTGAACGACGGCGACCAGGCCGTGCCCGCCCGGTGGCCGATGAGGCCCGGCCGGCCCTGGTGGACCTGGGCGTTCAACGGCAGGAGCGAAGTCCCGGCCACCGCGTCGCCCAGGCTCCGGGCGGTGGCCTCGGAGAGCCCTCTCCCCCAGTGCAGGACGCGCCCGTCCGTCTCGTCGAGCACCGGGCTGACCCCAGCAGCGGTCAGGTGAACGGGCATGTGCGATCCCTTCCGGCGCTGACTATATGTCCGGCCTGTGCGCGCCCACCCCGACTGCCGGCGGGCATCGCGGCCGACGTGGGCAGTCCGCCGGCCGGGGGCGGTGCGATGTCCTTCTCCCCACGTTGCGGAGGGCGGAACCAGCGCGAACGATGGAGTCGGGCCCGATTCCCGGGACGCGAAGCCACGTGGACAGGGCGCTCGTGCGTCATGACATGGAGCGGACATGACTGATCTTCCTCCTCCGATCACCCCCTGCCTGGAACCTGCCGCCAAGGAGTTGTGCGAGGCGACGGATCCGCATCCGCGGATCTACGAGGTCCCTCCGGAGAAGGGCCGGGACATCCTGCTCGGCCTGCAGAGCGACGCGTCCGTTGCCCGTCCCGATGTGGACGAGGAATGGGTCGACGTGGACGCCGGCGAGTGGGGCACGGTACGTACCCGCGTCATCCGGCCCGCCGGGTCCACCGGGCCGCTGCCGGTGGTGTTCTTCATTCACGGCGCCGGGTGGGTCTTCGGGGACGAGAAGACCCACGACCGCCTCTTCCGCGAGCTCACGGTCGGCGCCGGGGCGGCCGGCGTCTTCCCGGTCTACGACCGCGCGCCCGAGGCGCAGTACCCGACCCAGGTCGAGCAGAACTACGCCGTGGGGCGGTGGGTCCTGGAGCACGGCGCGGACCACGGCCTGGACACCTCGCGGATCGCCGTCACCGGCGAGTCGGTCGGCGGCTGCATGTCCACGGTGTTCGCGCTGATGAACAAGGAGCGCGGCGGGATCGACCTCAAGGCCCAGGCGCTGCTCTACCCGGTGACCGACGCGGGCTTCGACACCCCCTCGTACCACCAGTTCGCCGAGGGCCACTACCTCACCCTCGACGGCATGAAGTGGTTCTGGGACGCCTACACCACCGACGCCGCCCAGCGCGCCGAGCACCACGCCTCGCCGCTCCGGGCCTCCCTGGACCAGCTCAAGGGCCTGCCCAGGACTCTGGTCATCACCGATGAGGCGGACGTCCTGCGCGACGAGGGCGAGCAGTACGCCAACAGGCTGCGCGAGGCCGGGGTGGACGTGACCTCCGTCCGGGTGGCGGGCATGGTCCACGACTTCCTGCTCCTGGACAGCCTGCGCGACACCCGCGCCGCCCATGTCGCCCGCCAGCTCGCCGTGGACTTCCTCCACGGGGCGCTCCACGGCGACTGATCCGAGCGACGGACCGGCCTCCTCCCCGGGCAGGGAGGAGGCCGGCAGTGTCGGGCCGGGTCAGGAGGTCAGGGTCCAGCGCTGGTTACTGCCGTTCCCGCAGGAGTAGAGCTGGATCCTGGTGCCGTTGGCCGTACCGGTTCCCACGGCGTCGAGGCACAGCCCGGACTGGACGCCGACGATGGTCCCGTCCGAGTTGAGGCGCCACTTCTGGTTGTCGCCGCCCCAGCAGCTGTAGATCTGGATCCCGGCGCCGTTGCCGCTGCCCCCGGCGTCCAGGCACTTGTTGCCGTAGACCCGCAGCTCACCGGCGGCGGTGTGCTCCCACTTCTGGTTGGCCGCGCCGCCGCAGTCGTACAGCTGGACGGCGGTGCCGTCCGCCGTGGCGGAGTTGGGCACCTCCACGCAGCGGCCGGAGCCGACGCCCTTGAGCTGTCCGCTCTGCCCGCCGTCGCCGTCACCGTCACCGTCACCGGGATCGGTGGATGAGCCACTGTTGAGCGCGTTCAGGACGGAGGTGTACGCCGCCTTCTTGCTGCCGTCGTTGTTGAACAGCAGCGGGGTGTCCCCGGAACGCCAGGAGTCGCTGTCGCGTACGCCCCATACGGTGATGCCGAGGCAGCGCGAGACGGCCAGGCAGTCGTTGGTGACACTCGCGTACGTCGAGGCCGAGGCGCCCTGGATGTCGAGCTCGGTGATGGCCACGTCCACGCCGAGGGCGGCGAAGTTCTGCAGGGTGGTGCGGAAGTTGCTGTTGTACGGGCTGCCGCTGTTGAAGTGCGACTGGAAGCCGACGCAGTCGATCGGTACGCCGCGCTGCTTGAAGTCCTTGACCATGTTGTACATCGCCTGGGTCTTTGCCCAGGTCCAGTTCTCGACGTTGTAGTCGTTGTAGCAGAGCTTCGCGGCCGGGTCGGCGGCGCGCGCCGCGCGGAAGGCGGCCTCGATCCAGTCGTTGCCGGTGCGCTGCAGGTTGGAGTCGCGACGGGCGCCCGAACTCCCGTCGGCGAAAGCCTCGTTCACGACGTCCCACTGGGCGATCTTGCCCTTGTAGTGGCCCATCACGCCGTTGATGTGGTCGATCATCGCCTGGCGCAGCGTGCTGCCGCTGAGGCTCTGCATCCATCCGGGCTGCTGGGAGTACCAGGCCAGGGTGTGGCCGCGCACCTTCTTGCCGTTCTGTACTGCCCAGTTGTACACGCGGTCGGCATTGGTGAAGTTGAACTGCCCCCGCTGCGGCTCGGTCGCGTCGATCTTCATCTCGTTCTCGGCGGTCACCATGTTGAACTCGCGCGAGGCGATGGAGGTGTACGCCGAGTCGCCGAGCTTGCCCGAGGCGATGGCGGTGCCGAAGTACCGCCCGCTCTGCGCCGCGGCGGCGCCGAGGGTCGTCTCGGCGGCGTGCGCGTTCGAAGGTGCGACCAGTGCGGCGGACGCGCCCAGGACGCCGACGAGCAGCGCCGGCAACAGTGCGCGGAACGGCCGGCTGAGAGCGGATCTCGGAAGGGCGTAGGAGCCCATGGCTGTGCCTCCTCGGTAGGGGAATCGCGGAAGAGCCGAAGCGCGGCGGGCCGCGTGGCCCGCTCAGGAACGGATGATTGAGGTTTTGACTGTGGATCGTCAATACCTCTCACCTAGAATGTTTCCGAATGAGGATCGAAACATTTCGATCTCGTAGATGTTCAGTTCTTGCGCAGGCATTCACCGGAGGGCCTTGCCTGTGAGCGTTAACACTTCCATCTCATGACACTGCCCAACGGACCTTGCTCGAAATATTTCGGTGCTGTTCCGTGCACGCGCACCCCTGCCCCAGGAGGTGGCCCAGGGCGGCACCAACCAGCAGGGGAAGCTGGTGAAGGCTGTCACCGTGAACCCGGGAGCCGGTACGCGCGAGCTCCCGCCCACGTACCGGTGGAGGCCCACGGGCGCGCCGGCGCAGCGCTGACGGGTCCGGTGGACCGACCCGTCGCCCGGAACGCCGAAGTCCCCGAAGCACGGAAGGCGCCGTCGCTGCGCACTACTCGTACGGCCCTCAGCGACGGCGGGTTTGGAACCGCCCACGGCGTGCACAGCCGCGCCTTTCCGTTTCCGCCGAATTCGCGGAAGCGGTGCGCAAATCGGTCTCACATCCGCCCGGTCACGACTGGCGGACACGAGTCGCACCGCATAGTGCATCGACCATCACAAGGAGGTTCCCCTGCAGGTCAGTTACTGTTGCCGGACCAGCAACGCCCGCTTATTCGCCCTACCTTGGCAGGCTCGCGACGGGTAGTGTTGGCGAGAAGCGCGCCCCCCGATGGGCGCGTTATCCGCACGGGTGCAACGTGCGCAAAGCCGTGCGGGCATCTCCTGCCGGCAGAATAAGAGGGGGACGGTATATGCGATCGCAGCGCGTGATACTCATCAGCCCGAAGACGTCGTTCGGGCGCAATTTGCAGCGTACGTACGCAGGCGGGTTGGGCACGGTCAATGCGGACGAGCACTCCCTTCTCCCGCCCCTGGACCTTTTGCGTCTTGCCGGTGTGCTGCGGGAGGACGGATTCGACGTCGTAGTCGTTGACGAGGAGGTGGCCAGTCCCACCGAGCCCGGCTCCGGTGACCTTGTGATCTGCCATGTGTCGCTCGCCAGCATGCGTGAAGACGCGAGGCGCATGGGGCAGTTCGCCGAGGCGGGGGCCCGGTGCTTCGCGTACACCAGCATCCGCCGCTTGGACCACTGGCAAGAGATACTCGACCTGGGCCAGTGCGTCGGACTGCTGCTCCCTGAGGCCGTGCCCGTCGTCGGGCGGCTCCTGAGAGGTGACGCGCAAGGACCTGGCCTGGTGACCTCCGAGAACGCCGGCAAGGAGATGCTGCTGGCTCATGACTTCGGCGAGCCGGCCGACGAGCCTCTTCCCGCGCGCGACCTCGTGGATCACGCGAAGTACGGCTTCCCCGCACTGTCCGGCCACCGGATCACCACCATGAACGCCAGCTTCGGCTGCCCCTACCCCTGCGCCTTCTACTGCCCCTACCCCCTCGGCGAGGGGAAAAAGGTCCGGACGTATCCGGTGGCGAGGGTCGCCGCCGAGTTCGAGCAGTGCGCCGCACTCGGGATAACCGGCGTGATCTTCCGGGACCCCATCTTCACCTTCCACCGGCAGCGCACCCTGGATCTGTGCGAGGCCATCAAGCGCACCGGCACCGGCATCAAGTGGTGGTGCGAGACGCGTATCGACCGGCTGGACGAAGAACTGATCCAAGCCATGGTGGCAGCCGGCTGTGTCGGCGTGGAAGTAGGCGTCGAGAGCGGCGACACCCGTATGCAGACGGAGGCTGTGCGCAAGCGTCTGCGGCTCGATACGGTGCGCTCCTTCGTCGACACAGCCCGTCGGCATGACATGAACATCTTCTTCCTGCTGATGCTCGGCCTCCCGGGCGAGGACAGGCTCTCGATCACCAACACGCTGCGCTTCGTGATGTCGTTGGGTCTGCGGTCGGCCGAGTTCGATGTCAGCGTCATCACCCCGTACCCGGGGACGGCACTGCATGACCTGGCTCTGCGCAACAACTGGATCTCCGAGGAGGAGACCAGCTTCACCAACTACGACGCGGTGATGCGGAACGAGAATCTGAGCGAGCAAGACCTGACGGAAGCCCAGCAGTTGGTGGCGGAGCTGCACCGCATCGATGGCGGGCAGGCGCCGGAGGCGCTCCGGACCGAGTTCGAGGCGCAGCTCACCCGCTGGGCCGATGCGGCGGGCGGTGTACGCGCATGACCGGCTCGACTGCCGCCGCAAGCGCTGAGACGAGGGGCCCCGGCCGGAATGTTGTGATCACCGGCGCCAATCGCGGGCTGGGCCGGCGCACCGCGGAGGTGATGGCCGACCAGGGATGGCGGGTGTTCGTCGGGTCCAGGCACCGGGAGGCCGGAGAGCAGGTCGCCGCGGCATTGCGTGCTCGGGGCGGTGACGCGGTATGCGTCACCCTCGACGTGACGGATCCGGACAGCGTCAAGGCCGCGGTCGACACCATCGGGGAGACCGCGGACAGAATCGATGCCTTGGTCAACAATGCCGGGGTCTACACCCACAACGACCAGCACATTCCGGGTTTCGACGTGGAGGTCTGCGTTCAGCTGCTGCGGGTCAACTCCGTGGGACCACTGTTGATGATCCAGGCTCTCCAGCCTCTCCTGCGCATGGCGGAGGCGAGTTCGGTCGTCAACCTCACCAGCGATGACGCCCGGCCGGACCGGGCCGGCGGAGAGTACATCAGCTACTGCATGTCCAAGGCAGCGGTGAACAATCTCACCGTCAACGCGGCCGTGGCCCTGAGGCAGGACAACATCCTCGTCAACGCGGTGGAGCCGGGCTGGATCCCCACCGACATGGGCGGGGCTGATGCGCCGGACGACATCGATGCCGCCGCCCGGCTGGTCGCCTGGGCCGCGGCTCTGCCCGGATCGGCGCCCGACGCCCCGACCGGGCAGGTGTTCTCCATGGAGGAGCCCCCGGAAGGCGCGACCTTGCTCCCCTTCGGCGGCGAGACCCCGGGGACGCGGCCCTGACTCGCTCCGACGAGTGAGACCGGTGCTCTGGAGGAGCGACACGGTTCGCGTCCTCCTCCAGGGCCCGGCCCTCCGGAGAAGTCGGGAAGTAGCCGTACGCGGTCACGCCCCGGGCGTGCCCGACCCCCTCGGGGACCCGCTCGCGGTCGAAGTGGCTGATCTTTCCCAGGAACTGGTAGTCCCGCTCCGGGCAGGCTCGGCCGTTCGGGTCGCCCCTCCCCCGCGTCACAGCAGCAGGATGATCGCGTACACGAGGAAGAACGCCGCGATGAGCAGCGTCACGCCGATGATCAGCGCCATCGGGGCCTTCGCCCAGCCCTTCGGCGGGTTGTACGTGGTGTCCTGGGGCCCCGCCCCCGACATGCCGCTCTCGGGGGGCGGCGTCTCCCCGGGCGGCACTCCGCCGGCCGGTTCCGGTCCTGTGGTCTCGCGGGGTTCCCGATCCGGGTCCGGGGTCTGCGAAGGAGTCATGTGATCCACGTTCCCCGAAGACCGCTGGGTTCGCCCGCGCACGCCGGCAGGTCCGTGGTACGCGGAGGGGGCCGGCGCCCGTGATCCGGCGCCGGCCCCCTCCGTCTCCGCCGCGCCGCTTCAGCCCGGCCAGCTGCCCGTGAGGCGGCGGGCGGTCACCGCGCCGGAACGCTCTATCGCCGCCTTGACCACGGCGAAGATCGCGCCCTGGACGGCCGCGGCGAGCAGGATCTCCCTCCACCGGCGGTCCTCGTCCATGGCGTCGGGGGCGTCCCCCTCACCCTCGATGGCCTTCCACACCTGCTTGAACGCCATGCCCGCGAGCATGCCGCCCGCGGCGCCCAGGATCAGCCCGACCGGCTTGTAGGCGATCTTGGCCGCGTTCACCGGCGGTGGCCCCGGCTGCGGCGGACCAGGAGAACGGCGGCGATCAGGGCACCGGCCGCGAGCAGCGGAGTGCGGTGGGTGCGGGCCGCGGTGGCGGCCTGGCCCGCGGTCTCCCGCAGGGGCTCCGGCGCCTTGTCCGCCGCGTACTGTCCGGCCTTGGCCGCGCTCTCGCGCACCTGGGCGGCGGCCTGTGCCGTCTTCTCCAGGACGGGGTCGGGCGTGTGTTCCCTCAGCTTCTGGGCGACCAGTGCCGCCTTGTCGCGCACCTGGCCGGTGGCCTGGGCTGCCTTCTCCGCGGTCTGCTGCCTCACAGCGGTGGTCCTCTCCTGCGTCTGCGCCTTGTTGCCGGCCTCGACGCTGTCGATGGTCTGCCCGGGTGCCGGTCTCGGTGATCTGCCGGCCGCCCGCCAGGGCGGTGCCCTTGCGTACCGCCTGCCCGGCTCCATGGTGCTCATACGGGGTCGGCCGGCCTTCCTTGATCGCCCGATTCGCGGGCCGCGCCCATCCGTCCGGCGCAGCGGTGCGCGAAGGGCCGGCCCGGGGAGGGTGGAGCTCCCCGGGCCGGCCCGGCTGTGCGGGCGGGGGCGCTATCCCGCGTACGTCTCGAACTCGGCGATCCTCGGTGTGCCACCGGCCGAGGTGATCTCGAAGGTGATCTTGCGCAGGGAGGTGGCCGGGATGGTGATCGTGCCCGCGCCGCTGCCGGTCTTGAGGACCGCGCCGGTGTCCGCGTTCAGCAGTCGCCAGGAGCCGGACACGCCCTGGGCTCCCGCGGCCTCGCGGATGGTGACGGCGGAGACGGTGGTGGCGGAGGGCCACTTGACGGAGACGGAGCCGGTCGAGCCGGCCGGGGACCAGTAGGTGTTCAGGTCACCGTCGCGCACGTTGCCGTAGCTGGTTCCGCTCGCCTTGCTGGAGCCGTCGGCACCGGCGCCGAGGCTGAGGTTGGTGCCGGCGGGTGTGGTCGGGTCGGTCGGGTCCGTGGGATCGGTCGGGTCCGTGGGGTCCGTCGGGTCGGTCGGGTTCGTCGTGGAGCAGTTGCCGTCCGAGACCTTGAGTCCCTTGTTGGCGCCCGCCGTGCCGGTCACGATCGCGGGCACGCAGGAGGAGGCGTCGAGCGTGTACGCGTAGGGGATGCTGACCGTGGTGTTGGACTGCGGGTCCGGGCCGGCCGGGTGGTTCTCGGTGCCGGGCGAGGACCAGGTGACGTTGTCGAAGGTGTTGCCGCTGACCTGCCAGTACCCGGTGGTGTCGGTGTAGAAGGTGCCCAGGACGTCCTTGGAGTCCTTGAAGTAGTTGTTGTCCACCTTGGCGTGGGCGCCGGCCCGGGAGTTGATCCCGGACTTGTTCAGCTTCACGTAGTAGTTGTTGTAGATGTGGGCGATGCCGCCGCGCAGCAGCGGTGTGCGGGAGTCGACGTTCTCGTACAGATTGTGGTGGAACGTGATGTAGCCGTTGTCGAGCTGCGTCTCGCTGGAGCCGATGAGGCCGCCCCGGCCGGAGTTGCGCAGGGTGCTGTACGACAGCGTCACGTACTGGGTGTTGTCCTTCATGTCGAAGAGGCCGTCGAAGCCGTCGTCCTCGCCGCCGGACGCCTCCAGCGTCGCGTGGTCGACCCAGACGTTGCGGACGTCGCTCTCCATACCGATGGCGTCGCCGCCGTTGGAGGTGGGCGAGCCGGACTTCTTGACGTTCTTGACGGTCACGTTCTGGATGATGATGTTGCTGGACTGGCGTATATGGATGCCCAGTTGATCGAAGACGGCCCCGCCGCCGACGCCGACGATGGTGACGTTGCTGATCTGCTTGAGCTCGATGACACCAGCCGCCGTGTTGCAGCTGTCGCCGGACACCTTGGCGGTGTTGCCGTGGTTGATGGTGCCCTCGACCTCGATGGTGATCGGGGTGCTGCTGCTGGCCCGGCCGCACAGGGCCTGGTGGATCTGGGTCCCGGTGGTGGCCCGTACGGTCTGCCCGCCCGCGCCGCCCGTGGTGCCGCCGTTCTGGCTCGCGAAGCCGGTGGCGCCGCCCGCGACGGCGGCGGATGCCTCGGGCATCGTCAGGACCGCTCCGGCCGCGGCCGCCAGGGCCATCGTGGACAGCGCCGCGGAAAGTCTCAGTGCGACTGGTCGCCTCATGTTCGTTCCCATTCGTCGAAGAGAGATGGAAAGCGCTTTCTGGTTGGCGAGGATAGGGGCGGCACGATGTGCCGTACAAGGATGTGAACGCGAAAAGATGGCGCTTTCTTGATTTGGGCACGTCAACGACGGGACGTTACGGGCCGAACCGGGCTGTAACGTCGCCGAGGCTCCGCGCCGACGGACGACCGTACGAGGACGCCTCCGGGGGTCCGCTCAGAGCACCCCGGCGAGGATCGCGGCCGTCACCAGCGCGAAGGCGCACCCCAGCCCGGCTACCACCTCCCGGGCATGCCGCGTCCCGAAAGACGGGGCCCTCCATCTGCCGCGCGAGGCTGACGGCCGCGGCAGACCGCCCTGGCCCCCCGACTCCGATGCACCGACAAGGGCTCCCGCGTTCCCGCGTCAACCCCACGCGCACCGGCCCACCGTGGAGAGAACGTACGAAATTCCTACGCGGGGGTAGTGAGCGCACGCCTCTTGCTATACCTTCCGTCTAACAGCTTGCTAGACGTCGCGTCTAACAAGCGAGGGCGGCGTCCGACGGCCGGCGATCTCATCGGGCCGTACAGGATGAGGGCCGGACGGCGCCGGGGTCGATCTCTCGAGTCAAGGAGCCCCAGCATGGCAAGCAGCACCGTTCGGCCGGAGGACCAGGACCGGGCCGCCGAGCAGGACGTCGCCCGGCGCCTGCTCGATTCGTCCGCGAAGCTCTCGTACGACCCGGCCACCGAAGTGGACTGGGACACCCCGCTCGACACGGACCACCACGGGGCGAGCCCCGAGTGGAGCACCCTCTACGCCACCGCGTACTGGAGCGAACTGACGGATGCTCAGCGCAAGGCGCTGACCCGCCAGGAGGCCGCTTCCGTCGCCAGCACCGGCATCTGGTTCGAGATGATCCTCCAGCAGATGGTGCTGCGGGACATGTACGCCAAGGACCCGACCGACCCCCGCTTCCAGTGGGCCCTGACCGAGGTCGCCGACGAGTGCAGGCACTCGATCATGTTCGCCCGGGGCGCGGCGAAGCTGGGGGCGCCGGCGTACCGACCGCGCCGCCCGGTGCTCGAACTGGGCCGCGCCTTCAAGACCCTTGCCTTCGGCGAGGCGGCGTACGCGGCGATCCTCGTGGCCGAGGAGGTGCTCGACGTGATGCAGCGCGACTGGATGCGCGACGAGCGTGTCGCGCCGTTCGTCCGCACGATCAACAACATCCATGTGGTGGAGGAGTCCCGCCACATGAAGTTCGCCCGCGACGAGACCCGCAAGCGTCTGCGTGACGCGGGCCCGGTGCGCCGCCACCTCAACGCGTTCGTCGTCGCCATCGCCTCGTACTACATCGTCACCAGCATGGTGAACAGGGACGTCTACGCGAACGCCGGCCTGGACGTCGCGCGGGCACGGGCCGAGGCGAAGACCAACGAGCACCACAAGTCCCTGATGCGGTCGAGCTGTTCGGGGCTGATGGAGTTCCTGGCCTCGGCCCGTCTGCTGACGAAGCCGGCCCTGTTCTTCTACAAGCGCGCCCACCTGATCTGACCCGAGCCGAGAGCCCGAGCCATGACCTACGCCATCACCCAGACCTGCTGCAACGACGCCACCTGTGTCGCCGTGTGCCCCGTCAACTGCATCCACCCGACGCCGGAGGAGCGGGATTTCGGCCGTACGGAGATGTTGTACGTCGATCCGGAGACCTGCATCGACTGCGGGGCGTGCGCCGACGCCTGTCCGGTGGACGCGATCTTCCCGGTGGACAGCCTCTTCGGGGCGCGCAAGGAGTACGCCGCCATCAACGCGGCCTACTACGCGGACCGGGAGCCGGAGCCCGCCGCCGGGCCCAACTTCCATGCCTGGGGCGCGCCTTCCTTCGAGCGGAGCCTGCCGTCGGACTTCGCGCCGATCCGGGTCGCGGTCGTCGGCACCGGGCCCGCCGGGATGTACGCGGCCGAGGATCTGCTGCTGCACACCAACGCCGAGGTGTCCCTGATCGACCGGCTTCCGGTGGCCGGCGGGCTCGTCCGGTACGGCGTCGCGCCGGACCACCCGGGGACGAAGGGGGTCGGCGAGACCTTCGCACGGTTCCACGCCCATCCCAGGGTGCGGATGCACCTCGGGGTCGAGGTCGGCACGCACATCTCCGCCGAGGAGCTGTCCGCGCACCACGACGCGGTGATCTACGCGGTCGGGGCGGGCGCCGACCGCCGGCTCTCGATCCCGGGCGAGGACCTGCCGTCGAGCATCGCGGCGACCTCGTTCGTCTCCTGGTACAACGCGCACCCGGAGGTGGCGCCGGACACGGTGGACCTGTCGCGGGCCGAGCGGGTGGTCGTCGCCGGGAACGGCAACGTGGCGCTCGACGTGGCGCGCATCCTCGTCGCGGACCCGGCGGGGCTCGCGGGCACCGACATCGCCGACCACGCGCTGGCCGCCCTGCGGGGCTCCGGGGTGCGCGAGGTCGTGCTGCTCGGGAGGCGCGGACCGGAGGACGCCGCCTGCACGTCGTCCGAGCTGCTCGCGCTCAAGCATCTTCCGGGTGTGGAGCTGGTGGTGGACGACCACGATCCGCGTATCGGCCCCGCGATCGAGGACGCGGCCCCCGGCAGCGCGGCCCCCGGCAGCGCGGCCGCCGTGCTGCGGGGCGTTCGCCGGGAGTCCGTGGACTGGGCGCGGCCCCCGGCGGAGGGGCGGCGCATCGTGCTCCGCTTCCACTCGGCGCCCGTGGAGATCACCGGCCGGGACGACGTGGAGGGCGTCCGGGTCACGGCGGACGGGGGCCAGTCCGGGATACCGGCGCAGCTGTTCCTGCGGGCCATCGGCTACCGGGGCCTCGCGGTGCCCGGGCTGCCCTTCGACGAGGCGAGCGGCACCGTGCCGCACGAGGGCGGCCGGGTGGCGGGCCGGCCCGGCACGTATGTCGTCGGCTGGATCAAGCGGGGGCCCTCCGGGGGCATCGGGGCCAACCGCACCTGCGCCGCCGAGACGGTCGGCACCCTGCTCGCGGACGCGGTCGCCGGTGCGCTCCCCTCCCCCGCCCACCCCGCCAAGGCGTTCGGCCGCCTGGTCCGGGGCCGCAGCCGCCAGGTGGTCGACGCGCGCGGCCTGGCCGCGATCGACCGGGCCGAGCGTGCCCGGGGCCGGGACGGGGGCCGCCCCAGGGTGAAGTTCGGCACGGTCCCGGAGCTGGTCGCGGCGTCGAAGGGGCGCCGCTGAGGGCACCCCCTCAGCGGCGCCCCTCAGAACTCCTCCGGCTCCGGCATCCGCGCCCGGGCGCGCCTGCCGACCACCGCCGCGGCCGCGGCCGCGCTGCCGGCGAAGGCCAGGGCGACCATCCACGGCTGGTTGAACGTGTGGCCCGTCGCGTGGTCGACGGAGTAGCGGCCGGGGCCGGTCAGGCCGATCGCGGCGGCGGTGAAGCCGAGGAACGCCGGGTACTCGTAGCCGCCGCCCTGCGCGAAGAAGCCCGCGGGGGCGTGGACGGCCACCGCGCCCGCCATCGCCCCGGCCGCCGCCGCACCGGCGGCGGGCGTGGCCAGGCCCAGGGCGAGCAGCACGCCGCCGCCCGCCTCGCCCAGCCCGGCGGCGAGCGCGCTGTGCTTCGGCGGATGGAAGCCCATCGCCTCCATCGCGGCGGTGGTCCCCTCGATGCCCCCGCCGCCGAACCAGCCGAAGAGCTTCTGCGCTCCGTGCGCGGCGAGCACCGCGCCGGTGCCGGCGCGCAGGACGAGCAGACCGAGGTCGTGACGGTTGACGCAGCCCATGGGGGTCTCCGGTGGGTTCCGGGGCCCCGCCCGGACGGCACGGGCCCCTCGTTTCCGTACGTCACCACTCTCCGCGCCCCACGGAGCACGGGGACCGCGGTGTTACTCCATCCGGGCGAGTCACGCCGGGCCGTGAGCCGTGACACAGTGCGACGAACGCCATTGTGCAACTTGTTGCACAATGGCGCGGCGGTGGATTAGAACTGGGGCGACGCCACAGCGAGGAGCCGCCGTATGAGCCCGTATCCGCACCTTCTGAGCCCGCTCGACCTCGGGTTCACCACCCTGCCGAACAGGGTCCTGATGGGGTCGATGCACGTCGGCCTGGAAGAGGTCGAGAACGGCTTCGAGCGCATGGCGGCCTTCTACGCCGAGCGTGCCCGGGGCGGCGTCGGCCTCATGGTCACCGGCGGCATCGCGCCCAACGAGCGGGGCTGCACCTTCCCCGGCGGGGCGAAGATGACCACCGAGGCGGAGGCGGCCGAGCACGCCCGGGTGACTTCGGCGGTGCACGACGCGGGCGGCCGGATCGCTATGCAGATCCTGCATTTCGGCCGGTACGCGCACCACCCTGACCTGGTGGCGCCGAGCGCGCTCCAGGCGCCGATCAGCGCGTTCACCCCGCACGCCCTGACCGACGACGAGGTCGAGGCGACGATCGAGGACTTCGCGACGGCGGCGGCGCTCGCCCGGAGCGCGGGCTACGACGGCGTCGAGATCATGGGCTCCGAGGGCTATCTGATCAACGAGTTCATCGCCGCGGCGACCAATCACCGCGAGGACCGCTGGGGCGGCTCGTACGAGAACCGCATCCGCTTCCCCGTCGAGATCGTGCGCCGGGTCCGTGAGCGGGTGGGCGACGACTTCATCATCATCTACCGGCTGTCGATGCTGGACCTGGTGCCCGGCGGATCGTCCCTGGACGAGGTCGTGCGGCTGGCCCGGGAGATCGAGGCGGCCGGCGCGACGATCATCAACACGGGCATCGGCTGGCACGAGGCCCGTATCCCCACCATCGCGACCTCGGTCCCCCGGGCCGCGTTCACCTGGGTCACCGAGAAGGTGCGCGGGGCGGTCTCCGTACCGCTGGTGACGAGCAACCGCATCAACACCCCCGAGGTGGCCGAGCAGGTCCTCGCCTCGGGCCGTGCGGACATGGTGTCGATGGCCCGGCCGTTCCTCGCCGACCCGGACTTCGTCGCGAAGGCGGCGGCGGGGCGCGCGGACGCGATCAACACCTGCATCGGCTGCAACCAGGCGTGCCTGGACCACATCTTCAGCGGCAAGGTCACCTCCTGCCTGGTCAATCCGCGCGCCTGCCACGAGACGGAACTCGTCCTGTCACCGACCCGGACCCGCAAGCGCGTCGCCGTCGTCGGCGCCGGTCCCGCCGGTCTCGCCTGCGCGGTCACGGCCGCCGAGCGCGGCCACGAGGTGACGCTCTTCGACGCGGCCGAGGAGATCGGCGGGCAGCTGAACGTGGCCCGCCGGGTGCCCGGCAAGGAGGAGTTCAACGAGACACTGCGCTACTTCCGCACCCGGCTCGCGGAGGAGAAGGTCGCCCTGCGGCTCGGCGCTCCGGTCGGCGCCGGGGACCTCGGCGGCTACGACGAGGTCGTGCTGGCCACCGGGGTCACGCCCCGCACGCCCGAGATCCCCGGCGCCGACCACCCCAGCGTCGTCAGCTACCTGGACGTGCTGCGCCACGGCGCGCCGGTCGGCGACCGGGTCGCGCTCGTCGGGGCCGGCGGGATCGGCTTCGACGTGGCGGAGTTCCTGACGGACGGCGGCGAGGAGGCGAGCCTCGACCCGGAGGTGTTCTTCCGGCAGTGGGGCGTCGACACCGCCTACCGCGAGCGCGGCGGCCTCGCGGCCCCGGTGCGCCCGAAGACCGCGCGCACCGTCCATCTGCTCCAGCGCAAGGCGAGCAAGGTCGGCGCGGGCCTCGGCAAGACGACCGGCTGGATCCACCGCACCGAGCTCCGTCACCGCGGGGTCTCGATGACGTCGGGCGTCACGTACGACCGGATCGACGACGAGGGCCTGCACATCACGGTGGGCGAGGAGCGGCACGTCCTGCCGGTCGACACGATCGTGCTGTGCGCCGGGCAGGACCCGCGCCGGGACCTGTACGAGGAACTGCTCGCCGCGGGCCGCGAGGCGCACCTGATCGGGGGCGCCGACGTCGCGGCCGAGCTGGACGCCAAGCGCGCGATCCGCCAGGGCACGGAGCTCGCCGCCGCCCTCTGAACCGGACGGCCGGGCCCGCCCGGCCGTCCCTAGGATGCACCCCATGTCACTGCCGCACGCGATCCTCACCGCCCTGCTGGAGAAGCCCTCGTCGGGGCTTGAGCTGACCCGCAGGTTCGACCGGTCGATCGGTTACTTCTGGTCGGCGACGCACCAGCAGATCTACCGCGAGCTGGGCAAGCTGGAGCAGGCCGGGCAGATCAGGGCGCTGGAACCCGCGCAGCCGGCCCGGGGGCAGAAGAAGGAGTACGAGGTGCTGCCGGCGGGCCGCGAGGCGCTGTCCGTCTGGGTGGCCCGGCAGGAGGACCCCAAGCAGGTGCGCGATCCGCTGCTGCTGCGGATGCGGGCGGCGGCGGTCGTCGGGGCACCCGGCCTCGACGCGGAGCTGCGCCGGCATCTGGAGCTGCACCGGCGGCAGCTGGCGGAGTACCGGGAGATCGAGGTCCGGGACTTCCCGCCGGAGCGCGACACCCCCGGGGACCGGCTGCGGCACCTGGTGCTGCGGGGCGGCATCGACCTGGAGAACTTCTGGATCGGGTGGATCACGCGGGCGCTGGAGGACTACCCGGAGCCGATGTGAGCGTGCGCCCCGCAACTCGTACGGCGTACGGATTCAGTGGCGTCCCGCGCCGACCCGGCGGCGCTGCTCGCGGCGGGCGACCCGGGGGCTGCTGATGACCACCCGCGACGGGGTGGCCGGCGCGGCACCGGCCACCGCGGGCTCCGTCCGCGCCTGGGCTCGGGTCAGCAGGATCACGCCCCGGACCGCCGCCACCGTGCCGAGCAGCGCCGGGACCAGACCGATCGGTCCGCCCTGGAACCGCTCCCCCAGCAGCGCCAGGCCGATCGCCGCGGCGGCGACCGGGTTGGCGAGGGTGACGACGGCGAGCGGGGCTCCGAGACCACCCCGGTAAGCGGTCTGGGAGAGCAGCAGCCCGCCCATCGCGAACGCGGAGACCAGCACGGCGACGACCACCAGCCGCGCGCTGAGCAGCGGTCCGGTGTGGTCGGTGGCCGCGACGGTCAGGGTCTGGGTGAGCGCGGAGGCGACGCCGGACGTGATACCGGAGGCCGCCGCGTGCCGCAGCCCGGGGCGGGCGCCGGGGCGGCTGAGCCCGGCGACCAGCGCCATGGTCCCGGCGCCCACGGCCAGCGCCTCGGCCATGGTCAGGGTCTCGTGCGGAGCGGCGCCGCCCGCCGTAAGGAGCAGGGCGCCGAGGCCGAGCAGGGTGAGCAGCGTGCCGCGCCACTCGGTGACGGTGACCCGGCGGCCCGCCGCCCGGGCGCCGAGCGGGACGGCCGCGACCAGGGTCAGCGCGCCGAGCGGCTGGACCAGGGTGAGCGGGCCGTACTTCAGGGCGGCCACGTGCAGCAGGGCGCCGCCCGCGTTCAGGCCGACCGCGCACCACCAGGCGCCGCGCCCGAGGAGCCGGAGCGTGCCGGTGCCGGGCGCGGTGCGGCCGGCCAGCCGGGCCTGGGCGACCGCCGCGGCGGCGTAGGCGGCGGCGGAGACGAGGGAGAGGGCGACGGCGGCCAGGGTGGCGTTCACCGGTGCGCCCCGGAGGCGGCGTACACGGCGGCGTGCTCCCGCTGCCGTACGACGGACGGCCACGGCTGCGGCGGGCGGACCGGCTCGGCGCGCGGGAGGCGGAGCGCGGCGAGCGAGACGGCGAGCAGCGCGGCCACCACGATCGAGTCGAGCCAGTAGTGATTGGCGGTTCCGACGATGACGAACAGGGTGATCGCCGGATGCAGCAGCCACAGCCCGCGCCACCGGGAACGAGTGGCGACGACCAGGCCGACGCCGACCATGACGGCCCAGCCGAAGTGCAGCGAGGGCATCGCGGCGAACTGGTTGGCCATGGAGTCCGTGGCCGGCTGGGCCCCGTACACCGAAGGCCCGTACACCTGGCCGGTGTCCACGAGGTGGGTGGCGGCGAGCAGGCGCGGCGGGGCGAGCGGGAAGAGCAGGTGCAGGGCGAGCGCGGCGCCGGTGAGCGCGGCGAGGACGCGGCGCGCCCAGACGTAGTGGCGGGGGCTGCGCCAGTAGAGCCAGACCAGGAAGAGCAGCGTGGCCGGGAAGTGCACGGTCGCGTAGTAGGTGTTCGCCAGATGGATCAGCGTCTCGTTGTGCAGCAGCAGGCCCTGGACCGCGCCCTCGCCGGGCAGGTGCACGGCGCGCTCGACGTCCCAGACGTGGCCCGCGTTGCGGAACGCCTCGTCCACATGGCCGTTCGCGGCCCGGCGGCCGAGCTTGTAGATCAGGAAGAGCCCGACGACGAGAAGAAGCTCGCGGACCAGGGGCGGGCGGGCGAACGTGTCCGGCTTCCGATCGGCGGGCGTGGTGCCGGTGTACTTCACCCGGTGCCCCTCTGCTGATGCGCTTCGGCGGACGTCCGCCCGTATCGATACGCCAGTGTACCGATACGGCGGCGTATCGGTACACACGCGTATCGGTACACTGGCGTATCGATGGACCTCGTCGCAGAGTCGCAGAGAGGGAAGACACATGTCGCCGCAGCGGACCGAGCAGGAGCAGACCCCCGCGCAGCGCCGCTCGAAGATCACGCCGGAGCGGGCGCAGGAGCTCTACACCGCCGTGCTCGACATGCTGAGGGAGAACGGCTACGAGTCGCTGACGATGGAGGGGGTCGCCGCCCGGTCCCGTTGCGGCAAGTCCACGCTCTACCGCCAGTGGGGCTCGAAGCCCGAGCTGGTGGTGGCCGCCCTGCACGGCACCCGGCGCGGCGCCCTGCGGAAGATCGACACCGGTTCGCTGGCGGGTGACCTGCTGGAGGCGGCGCGGGCGATCGGCGAGGGCGCGGGCCGCGACACGCCTCTGATGCTGGCGCTGAGCCATGCGGCGCTGCAGAGCCCGGAGCTGCTGTGCGCGCTGCGCGAGTCGCTGATCCTGCCGGAGATGGCCGCGGTCGACGCGCTCGTACGACGCGGAGTGGAGCGCGGCGAGGTGGCGCCGGACAACCGGGCGGCGGAGTTCGTCTCCGCGCAGCTGCTCGGCGTGATGCGGGCCCGCCCGATGCTGGCAGGCACCCACGCGGACGAGACCTACCTCGTCCGCTTCGTGGAGGCCGCGGTCCTTCCCGCACTCGGCCTGGACGCCCCGGCGTCCGGGTCCTGACAGACGTGGGCCGTCGTCCGAGCGGATGACGGCGGCCCGCTCGCGCCGCACCGTGGGGACGGGGGCGGCGCGCACCCGGCCGGCCGGTGACTTCCCTGAAGTCACCGGCCGTTCGCGTACTCGGAACCTCCCTTATTCGTCCTCTTGACGATAAGGCGGGATTCCGCTTATCGTCGTCATGACGAAAACGACTTCAGGGGGTCCCCATGGCCGACATCACCCGCCGCTTCGGCCGGCGCCATCTCCGCTCGGCGCCCACCGCGCACATCCGCCACCACAAGCGCGGCAAGCTGACCCACGACGGGGCCGGACTGAGCTTCTGGTACCGGTCGCTGAGCGCCGCGCTCTCCGAGGTGCCGGTCAACGACCGCGAGCTGGCCATGGCGTTCCACGCGCGCACCGCCGACTTCCAGGACGTCACGGTCCAGGCCACCGTCACCTACCGGATCAGCGACCCCGCCGAGGCGGCCGCCCGCCTCGACTTCTCCATCGACCCGGACACCGGCGCCTGGCGCGGCGCCCCCCTCGAACAGATCGCCACCCTGCTCACCGAGACCGCCCAGCAGCACACCCTCGACGTGCTGGCCCGCACCCCGCTGGCCGGTGCCCTGGTCGACGGGGTCGCCGCCGTCCGCGAGCGGGTGGCGGCCGGTCTCGCCGCCGAGCCGAGGCTCCCCGCCACCGGCATCGACGTGGTCGCCGTCCGCGTCGTCGCCATCCGCCCCGAGGCCGAGGTGGAGCGCGCCCTGCGCACCCCCGCCCGCGAGCAGATCCAGCAGGAGGCCGACCGGGCCACGTACGAGCGGCGCGCCGTGGCCGTCGAGCGCGAGCGGACCATCGCCGAGAACGAGCTCGCCAGCCAGATCGAGCTGGCCCGGCGCGAGGAGCAGCTGGTCGAGCAGCGCGGCACCAACGCCCGCCGGGAGGCCGAGGAGAGCGCCGCCGCCGACGGGGTGCGCGCCGAGGCGGAGGCCGCCCGCACGGTGCGGCTCGCGGGGGCCGAGGCGGAGGCGGCCCGGCAGGTGGGCGCGGCGCGCGCCGAGGCGCAGGCGGCCTGGCTGCGGGCGCACGGCGAGGTGGAGGCCGCGACGCTGCACGCGCTGGCGGCCACCCGGCTCGCCGAGAACCTGCCGCACATCGACAGCCTCACCCTGTCGCCGGACGTGCTCACGGGCCTGCTCAGCAAGCTGGGCCGGCCGGAGGCCGGGGCGTGAGCCTGGCCCCGCGGGCGGTCCTCGTCCACCGCACCACGGAGTACGAGGAGCTTCTCGCCCGCCACGGCACGCACGGCCAGGCCGCGTTCCTCCTGGCCGCGCGGGGCCGGTCCATCGAGGAGGTGGCCCGGTGGCACGAGCGGACCCGGCAGGCCCTGGCGGATGTGGCAGCGGCCGTTCCGCTCACCTGGCGGCACTGCCGGGTGGAGCGGGCCGACCTGGACCGGTTCCTGTTCGCGCCGGAGGACGTGGTGGTGGTCGTCGGGCAGGACGGCCTGGTCGCCAACGCCGCGAAGTACCTCGCCGGCCAGCCGGTCATCGGCATCGACACCGATCCGGGCCGCAACCCCGGCGTCCTGGTGCGCCACCGGCCGGCCGACGCGGCGGCGCTGATGCGGGCGTCCGTGGTGCCGGCCGGGCGGGCCGACGCGCTGACGATGGTGGAGGCGGTGGCCGACGACACGCAGCGGCTGCTCGCCCTGAACGAGGTCTACCTGGGCCCGCCCGGCCACCAGACGGCCCGTTACCGGCTCGGGCCCGACACCGCGGACTCCCCCGCCGAGCCGCAGGCGTCCTCCGGCGTCCTGGTCGGCACCGGCACCGGGGCGACCGGCTGGCTGCGCTCGCTCTGGCAGGAGCGTCGCAGCCCCCTCCCGCTGCCCGGACCCGCCGATCCCCGGCTGCTCTGGTTCGTCCGGGAGGCGTGGCCCTCGCCGTCGACCGGCACCTCGTTCGTCGCGGGCGAGCTGGGGCCCGGGCAGGGGCTGCGGCTGACCGTGGAGTCGGACCGGGTGGTGGTGTTCGGCGACGGGATGGAGGCGGACGCGCTGGAGCTGACGTGGGGGCAGAGCGTACGGCTCGGCGTCTCCGAGACCTCGCTGCGGCTGGCGGTGTGAGCGCGGCGGCGGACACGGCATCCCCGTAAGCTCCTCAACGCCCACCGCCCCGCCCCTTCAGAGGAGCAGCATGGCCACCGAGGACCCCCTCGCCCCTTCCCGTAACACCCGGCCGCCCAAGGCCCAGGCGGCGCTGGGGGTCGGGGTGATCGTGCAGGACGCGCAGGGCCGGATCCTGCTCGGCCGGCACCACAGCGGCACCTGGGAGCTGCCCGGCGGCAAGGTCGACCCGGTACCGGAGTCCGTCGCGGCGGCCGCCGTGCGGGAGCTGCGCGAGGAGACCGGGCTGACGGTCCCCGAGGACCGGGTCACCGTCTTCGCGATGCTGCACGACGCCCTCGGCGGCATCAACCGCGTGACGATGGCCGCCCTGGTGCGCGTGGACACCGGCGCGGCGCGGGTGACCGAGCCGCATCTGATCAGCACCTGGGAGTGGACGCCGCTCGACGCGCTCCCGTCGCCGCTCTTCGACCCGTCGGCGCAGATCCTCGCGACCTGGCGCCCGGACCTCGGCATCCCGCATCAGCCCGTTCACCGGCTCCCCCTCGCGACCGAGAAGCCCCAGGTGAGCCCCTAAGCAAATTAATCGTTTGCCTAGGGGCCATAGGCAGAGTTAGCTTCGTGGGTATGAAGGCCCTGACCGAGCAGGACATCCGCTCATCGTTCGTGAATTGCTCCAAGGGGGAAGCCAAGCGCCTGCCGCTCCCCCGCGATTTCGAGGAACTGCCGTGGGACGACCTCGACTTCCTCGGCTGGCGCAACCTGTCCGCGCCGGGACGCAGCTACATCGTCACCGAACACGAGGGCAGGCCCGCCGGGATCTCGTTGCGCTTCCCGTCGCAGCAGCGCGGCTTCCTGCACCGGAGCATGTGCTCGCTCTGCCTGACCACGCACCCGGGCAGCGGGGTCTCCCTGATGACCGCCCGCAAGACCGGTCCCGCCGGGCGTGACGGCAATTCCGTCGGCCTGTACATGTGCACCGACCTGGCCTGCTCGCTGTATGTGCGCGGGAAGAAGACGGTGGACTCCGGGGCCCGCTTCAAGGAGAGCCTGACCACGGAGGAGCAGATCGCGCGCACGGTCGGCAATCTCCACGCGTTCGTGAAGAAGCTCTTCAGCTGACCCTCGCGACGACATCGGGCGGGCCGGCGCTATTCTGGCCGCCACACCGGACACGGGGTGCCCCGCACGGGGCTGAGATCACACCCGTCGAACCTGAACCAGTTAGCACTGGCGGAGGGATGTCTTCATGTCGTTGCCGTATGCCCAGGACGAGCGCGCCGCTTTCGGCGGGCGGATGCCCACCGCCCCCGGCGATCTGCGCATCGAGGCGAACGGGATAGCCCCGGTCCCCGAGGACCGCCGCTACGGCCGGGCGGGCCGGCTGTTCACCGTCTGGTTCGCGCCCAACCTGACCATGACCGGCGTCTTCACCGGCACCGTCGGCATCGCGCTCGGCCTGGACTTCGCGACCGCGCTCACCGCCGTCGTGCTCGGCACCCTCGTCGGCGCCGCGCCGACCGCGTATCTGGGCACCTGGGGCAGCCGCACCGGGTCCGGGCAACTGCCGCTCGCCCGGCTGGCGTTCGGACCGGGCGTCGTGCTGCCGGGCGCCCTGCAATGGCTGTCGTCCATCGCCTGGGACGCCCTGATCGGTCTGTTCGGCGGGGACGCGCTGGCACAGCTGTGCGGCTGGCCGTTCTGGCTGGGGGTGCTGGTCATGATGGCCGCGCAGGGTGCGCTCGGGGTGCTGGGTTACGAGGTGATCCACCGGCTCCAGACCGTGATGACGTTCGCCCTGGCCGCCGCCTTCGCCGTGCTCGCCGCGAAGCTCCTGAACGGGGTGGACCCGGTGACCGCTCCGGCCGTGCACGGCGCGGACCGGGCCGGGGCGTTCGTCCTGACCTGCACCATCGCCCTGAGCCTGGCGCTGTCCTGGGCGCCGTACGCGAGCGACTTCAGCCGCTACCTGCCGCGCGAGACGTCCCGGCCGCGCATGTTCTGGTGCACGCTGGGCGGGATCAGCGCCTCCTTCGTGGCGGTCCAGACGATCGGGCTGTGGGGTGCGTCGGTCTTCACGGACCAGACCGCGCGCGGCATCGACTCGCTGCTCGGCGGGGGCGCGCTCGGGGCGTTCGGGCTGCTCGCGGTGGCGCTGGCCGCACTGTGCAGCAACGCGATGAACGACTACAGCGGTTCGCTCGCGTTGCAGACCATGGGGGTACGGCTGCCGCGTCCGGTGGCCGCGGCGCTCGCCGCCGCCCTGGGGTTCCCGCTGGTGCTGTGGATGCACGCGGCGGACACGACCGCCCGCTTCCAGAACGTGCTGCTGCTCGTCGGCTACTGGATCCCCGGCTTCGTGGCGATCGTGTCCGTGGACTGGCTGGTCCGCGCCCGGGCCCGGCGGGGCGCCCCCGTCGACCTCGCGGCCGAGCACGCCCGGCCGCGCCCGTGGTGGCCGGCGCTCGCCGCGTTCGCCGTGGCCTTCGCGGCGGCGGTGCCGTTCATGAGCACCGGGCTGTACGTGGGGCCGGTGGCCGAGGCGTTGCACGGGGCGGACCTGGCGTACGGGGTGGCGTTCCTCGTGGCGCTCGCGGTGTACGCCCCGCTGCGGATGCGCCGGCCACGGCCGCCAACTGCTTGACCGCCACGCGTCGTCTCCTCCCCCGGACCGACGCGGCGCGAGGGACACCATCGACCGGGTAGGTGACAGCTCCGCGGCCTCTGAACCGCGTGGCGCGGCGCGGAATCGGGCCTGCCTGTCACACCGGCCGGCGAGCCGTTCCGGCCCCCCGCGAAGTTCTGCGCGGGGGGCCAGGAATCTGTGCACGCGATGCCACGTTTCCGCCGCTCCAGGGGTTGTTGGGGTCGGTGCGGGGGGTTACGGCCGCGTGCGCGGGTGGCCCTTCCCCGGCCGTCCGAAGAGGTGGTCGATCCAGCGGGTGACGTCGGGCAGGGACGCCGACAGGACGCCGCGGTGGTCGGCTTCGGGGTAGGTGTACGAGGTGACGTGGACGCCGTTCGCCCGCAGCTGCTTGTCCAGGGCGGCGGTCCAGGCGGGCTGGATGACCGCGTCCTTGCCGCCCTGGGCGAGCAGCACGGGGACGCGCGGGGACAGCAGACCCGGCTCGTTGTCGGCGAGCACCTGGTCGAGGGCGGTGAGATCGGCGCCCTTGCGGAAGATCTCGTCGCTCTTCAACGAGCCCCAGGAGTCCGGAGCGCGGAGCTGGGCGCTGCACCTACGGTCCGCGTCACCGGCCACCGCCAGGGCCTTCGGCGTGAAGATGTCCTGGTCGGGCATGGAGCGTACGGTCTGCGCGCCACGGACGATCAGCGGGAAGAAGTCGCTCACCCCGGCGAGCGGCTGCTCGCGCAGCGCCGGCACGGCCGCGCTGAGCTGCGAACCCGGCGCCAGTGCGGCCGCCCCGAGCAGCCGCAGTTCCGGCGTCCAGCGGTTGGCGAGGTCGGCGGCGAAGACGGCCGCGTGCCCGCCCTCCGAGTGGCCGTACGCCACCCACTCGTCGCTGAGGTGCCCGGAGAGCTGGTGCGCGGCACGGGTCAGGTCAGCGGCCGCCCGCGCCTCCGCCTCGCCCACGAGGTAGCTGTGCGTGCCGTCCGTCCCCAGGCCCTGGTAATCGGTCCGGGTCACCGCGTACCCCCGCGCCACCCAGGGGGCCACGGTGTCCTGCATCGCCTGGAGGTAGTCGTGCGCCGGGCCGTTCGCGGTGTCCCGCGACGGAGCGCAGGCGTCCGCCACCCCCGTCGTACCGTGCAGCCAGGAAAGCACCGGCCGGCCACCGGCCGGGGGCCGCCCGTGCGGGATCGCGACCGTGCCCGAGACGGCCACCGCCTTGCCCTGCGGGGTCACCGAGCGGTACAGCACCCGCCAGTTGTCGGCCCCCGCGAAGGCCGCGACCCCGGTCAGCCGCTGCGCCCGGATCAGCGTGCCGTGCCGCCCGTGCTCCACCAGGGCACGGGACGCATGGGAGAAGCCCTCACCGCGCGGCCCCTCGGGAACCCCGCCCCCGTGGCCCGCCGCCGCGGACGGTGTCGCGGCAAGCAACGCCGCGAGGACGCCGGACGCGCAGCCGGCCGCGATCGACCTGGCGGTCCCTGAGTACATGCGTCGCTCAGCCATGTGGTTTTCCGGCCTCTCTCCTGGGAAACGCTGTCGCCGGTCCCGCACAGCACGCCTGCTCGACGCACCGGCCCGGGGCGAAGCTCTGAATGATGATTCATTACTTCCTCCGCGCTCCGCAAGACCCTGACGCGGGCCGACGCGGCGCGTGGAGAAACGGGCCCGCGGCCACGGGCTTCCAGGAAGGACGAAGGGTGGTAACGGTGGGTCAGCGCACAGTCGGCGGCGACCGCGGGCGGCGCGCCGCAGCCCGGAGGGGAAGCTTGGCCCGCGGACCCCAACTCTCGGCAAAGAAACCTGGTTCGACACCCACCGACAGGTCCCGAAGAGCCCACTTGGTCAGGTGAGTGGCCTTTACACCGTTTGATGGCATGCAGAGTTGCCGGTCTCCTCGCGTCCACCACGACGTTGAAAATTTTCGCGACAAATGACCGATATGCGCTTTCGGCTTAACCGGATCGCGACCTGACCCGCCTTGACGCACCCACAGACAGTTGGAATCGTCTGCACAGGCGCTGTCGAATCGGGCAGCCGCCACGATTCGTCTCATTCCGACGCAAGGTTGTCGCTCCATGCCCGGCGCACCGCTCGCTGCCACTCCACGTACCCGTGCGGCACCGTCAGCACACAGCAGACTCCCTCATCGGAACGTCTTCGCACCAATCATTTTTTGACCACGAGAGTCCGCACGTCCTGTCCGAGCGCTCGCAACCCGGTGCCCGGTCAACGCGGCCAAGCGTCCAGTCACTCACCGGATCTGCGGGCCCATTTTCAAGAAAGGCCGGCTCACCGTGCTGCGTTATGTCGCCCGTAAAGCAGTCGGCTGGTTTTTGATGATCGCAGTCGCAACCAACCTGACGTATTTCCTCGCTAATGCATTCCTTAAGCCTGCGTCGAACTACACCGCGTTGCGACCGCCTCGAACTCCAGCCCAGATCAACCGATCACTGGCGCAATTCAATCTCAATCCAGACAAACCGATCCTGGATCGGTGGTGGGACTGGATTTCCGGGATCGTGACCCATTTCGACTGGGGTCAGTCGCCGACCGGGGGCAGTGTCAACGACCAGGTCGCCTACCGGATCTTCGTCAGCGGCCAGCTGGTCATCGCCTCGACGATCCTGTCCATCGTCATCGGCGTCGGACTCGGCGTCTACACCGCCTCGCGCCAGTACAAGGCCGGCGACCGGGTGTGGCAGGGCATCTCCGTGATCTCCTTCAACACCCCCTCCGCCGTGGCCTCGCTCGGCGTGGTGCTCGCGGCCATCTGGCTCAACCAGTCCCTCGGTCACACGCTGCTGCCCGTCGCCGGAGCGCAGAGCCCCGAAGTCGCCGGGTTCTGGCCGGTCCTGGGATCAAGAGTGGTGCACGCGATCCTTCCCACGATTTCACTGACGTTCATCTCGTACGCCGGATACCACCTGTTGCAGCGCTCACTCCTGCTGGACAACATCAACTCCGACTATGTGCGCACCGCACGGTCCAAGGGGTTGACCCGGAAACAGGCCATCTACCGGCACGGGCTGCGGACTTCGATCATTCCCGTCGCCACCCAGGTCGCCTTCGCGATGCCCGCCCTTTTCACCGGCGCGGTGATCACGGAAACGGTCTTCGCATGGCACGGCATGGGTGAGTACTTCGCCAAGACCATCAGCACGAACGATGTACACGGCGCCGTCGCCGTCGCGGCCTTCGGCGCCCTCATGACGGCCATCGGCGCGATCCTGGCCGACCTCGTCGTCGTGGCCCTCGACCCCAGGATCAGGGTGAGCTGACGTGGCCATCAACATGCCCGGCGCCGGAACCGCCCCCGAAGAGGCCCCGGAGATCGCCGAAGTGCTGGAGCCCGGGGCGACCGGCGGCAAGCGCCTCTCCCCGACCAGGCTCTACGTGCGCCGCTTCGCGCGCAACAAGCCCGCGCTCGGCGGACTCATCCTGTTCGTCCTGCTGGTGCTCTTCTCCGTGTTCGGCCGGTATCTGACCCACTGGAACTACGAGGAGGCGGACTTCGCCGCTCTCTCCGTGGCCCCCGGCGTCGACGGCCACCTTCTGGGCACCAACAGCGCGGGCAACGACGTCTACGCCCAGCTCGTGCACGGCCTCGGCAGGTCGCTGATCATCGCCGTGGCGGTGTCGCTCATGACGACCGTCATCGCCGGTCTGTTCGGCACCACCGCCGCCTACTTCGGCGGCAAGGTCGAGCGGGCGATGCTCGGCTTCGTGCACTTCCTGCTCGTCCTGCCCTCCTTCCTCATCATCGCGCTGGTCGGTACGCACTACCGCGGTGAGTGGAAGATCCTGGTCGTGGTCCTCACGCTCTTCGGCTGGATGCTGACCGCCCGGGTGATCTGGTCCCTGGCCACGTCCCTGCGGGAGCGCGAGTATGTGATGGCGGCCCGTTTCATGGGCGTCAGCGCCTTCCGGACCATCGTCCGCCACCTGGTGCCCAACATCGGGTCCCTGCTGATCGTGACGTTCACCCTCGGTGTCGCCTCGACCGTGCAGTCCGAGACGGCACTCTCCTTCATCGGGTTCGGCGTCAAGCAGCCCGACGTGTCCCTCGGTTCCATGCTGGCCGACGGGCAGAACACCCTGTCCACCGCCCCTTGGCTGTTCTACCTTCCTGCGGCCCTGGTGGTCCTGCTCACCGTGGCCATGGCCCTCATCGGTGACGGTCTGCGCGACGCCCTGGACCCCACATCGCAGTCTGGAGGCCGCGCATGATCGAGCAGCGCGCAGTCAAGAACGAGCCCGGAACGCAGCAGGCGCTGCTGTCCGTGCGTGACCTGAAGGTGGCCTTCCCCTCGGAGTCCGGCCGGGTGGACGCCGTACGCGGTGTCTCCTTCGACCTGCACCGCGGCAAGACCCTCGGCATCGTGGGCGAGTCGGGTTCCGGCAAGTCCGTCACGTCGATGGCCGTCATGGGACTGCTTCCCGAGTACGCGTCGATCACCGGCGAGATCATGCTCGACGGGAAGAACCTCCTCGACCTGGACGACCGCCGGATGTCCAAGGTCCGCGGGCAGCAGATCGGCATGATCTTCCAGGACCCGCTCTCGTCGCTCACCCCGATCTTCAGCATCGGTGCCCAGATCGTCGAGTCCCTCCAGATCCACCAGGACATCTCGTCCGCGGCCGCCTGGAAGCGGGCCGTCGAGCTCCTGGACCTGGTCGGCATCCCCAACCCGGACCGCCGGGCCAAGGGCTTCCCGCACGAGTTCTCGGGCGGTATGCGGCAGCGGGCCGTGATCGCCATGGCCATCGCGAACGACCCCGACCTGATCATCGCCGACGAGCCGACGACCGCCCTGGACGTCACCGTGCAGGCGCAGATCCTGGACGTCCTCAAGACGGCCCAGCGGGAGACCGGCGCCGCGGTCATCATGATCACCCACGACCTCGGGGTGGTGGCCGGCTCCGCCGACGACGTCATGGTGATGTACGCCGGACGCCCGGTCGAGCACGCCGGGGTGGACGAGCTGTTCGCGCAGCCCCGGATGCCGTACACCATCGGTCTGATGGGCGCGATCCCCCGCCTGGACGACCGCGACCGGGAGGCCCTGACCCCGGTTCCGGGCACTCCCCCGCTGCTGGTGGACCTGCCCGACGCCTGTCCCTTCGCGGCGCGCTGCCCCGCGGTCGAGGACGCCTGCCGGGAGGCCGAGCCGCCGCTGCTGACCATCGGCGGGGCCGGCACCGGTGCCGCGCACTCCGCCGCCTGCCGGCGGGCCCAGGAGATCGAGGACGGCGCCATCGGCGGCGAGCCGATCTTCCCCGTCCCGGCCGTGCGGGAGGACCGCGCCGCGGACGTCCCCCGTGAGGACCGGCCGAAGGTCCTGGAGCTCTCCGGGGTCACCAAGACCTTCCCGCTGACCAAGGGCGGCCTGCTCAAGCGCCAGGTGGGCACGGTCTTCGCCGTCAACGGCATCGACCTGGACATCCGCGAGGGCGAGACGCTCGGGCTCGTCGGTGAGTCGGGGTGCGGGAAAACCACCACCCTGCTGGAGATCATGGGGCTGAAGCCGCCGGAGCAGGGCAGCATCTCGGTGGGCGGCCAGGACACGGCCGGCCTGAAGCGGAGGCAGGACATCAACGCCGTCCGCCGCGACATGCAGATGGTGTTCCAGGACCCCATGGGCGCGCTGGACCCCCGCATGACGGTCTTCGACATCCTCGCGGAACCGCTCCGCGCGAGCGGCGAACGCGACAAGAAGGTGCTCACCACCAAGGTCGCGGACCTCATGGAGCTGGTGGGGCTCGACCCCGAGCACCGCGACCGCTTCCCCTCGGCCTTCTCCGGCGGGCAGCGGCAGCGCATCGGCATCGCGCGGGCGCTCTCCACGAAACCCCGGCTGCTGGTGCTGGACGAGCCGGTCTCGGCGCTCGATGTGTCGGTGCAGGCCGGTGTCATCAACCTGCTCAACGACCTCAAGGCCGAGCTGGGTCTGTCCTACCTCTTCGTCGCCCACGACCTGTCGGTGGTGTGCCACATCTCCGACCGGGTGGCGGTGATGTACCTGGGCCGGATCGTCGAGATCGGCGACACCGACGCCGTCTTCGACAACCCCAGGCACCCGTACACCAAGGCGCTCCTCTCCGCGATCCCGCTGCCCGACCCGGTGGCGGAGCGCACGCGGGAAC
Source organism: Streptomyces sp. NBC_00209 (assembly GCF_045206345.1). Taxonomy (NCBI): domain Bacteria; kingdom Bacillati; phylum Actinomycetota; class Actinomycetes; order Kitasatosporales; family Streptomycetaceae; genus Streptomyces; species Streptomyces sp. NBC_00209. The sequence continues at coordinate 282,309 of NZ_CP108121.1, forward strand.
GCGTCCTCCTGGAGGGTGACCTGCCCAGCCCCACCGACGAGACGCCGGGCTGCCGGTTCGTCTCCAGGTGCCCCCTCCACACCACGCTGTCGGAGCCCCAGAAGGAGCGGTGTCGCGGGGTCACCCCCCTGCTCACCGACAGGGGCGACCCGGACCACCGCGACGCATGCCATTTCGCGGACACGACCACGTCTGTCGACAACTAACCCAGCCAGAAAGGCCAAGGCCGTCATGAGAAAGATCTCTGTGAGCCTGGTGGCGCTCGCCGCCGCCTCGTCTCTCGTCCTCACCGGGTGCAGCAGCGACTCCAACGACTCCAAGGAGCCGAAGTCGAAGGGCGCCACCGCCGAGAAGGACGTCCTGACCTCGTACAACCCCCAGCCTGCGAGCAACCTGAAGCAGGGCGGCAAACTGACGCTCCCCATCGTGGAGATCTCCGACCAGCTCAACGCGCTGAACGGTGACGGGTCGCTCTACACGTCGAAGCTCGCCTGGTTCTACATGCCGCAGCTGTCCTTCAACGACCCGAAGGGCAACATCACCTTCAACAAGGACTACCTGACCGACGTCAAGCAGGAGACGGTGGGTGGCAACACCCAGGTCACGTACACCATCAACCCGAAGGCCAAGTGGAACGACGGCAAGGACATCGACTGGACGTCCTTCCGTGACACCTGGACCGCGCAGAACGGGAAGAACAAGGAGTACAACGTCGGCTCGACCGACGGTTACTCCAGCATCACCGGCGTGAAGCAGGGCAAGGACGCCAAGGAGGCGATCGTCACCTACAAGGGCACGTTCGTCTACTGGAAGTCCCTCTTCTACGCCCTCGTCAACCCGCACATCGCCAAGCCCTCGGACTTCAACAAGGCGTACGTGGGCAAGCCGCACCCGGAGTGGGGCGCCGGCCCTTACACCATCTCCAAGTTCGACGCCAAGGGCGGCACCGTCACCTACAAGCCCAACCCCAAGTGGTGGGGCGAGAAGGCGCATCTGGACGAGCTCACCTTCGTCCAGATGGAGGCGAGCGCCAGCATCAACGCGTTCAAGAACGGCCAGATCGACGGCGTCTCGGCGGCCAACGCCGAGGAGCTCAACCAGGTGAAGGGCGTGAAGGGCACCGAGCTGCGCCGCGGCACGACCACCGCGAACAACCTCCTGGTCTTCAACAGCACTTCGCCGCAGCTGAAGGACCTCGCCGTCCGCAAGGCCGTGATGGAGGGCATCGACCGCGCCCAGCTCGCGAAGATCACCTTCCAGGGGATGGGCTACACCGAGCCCCTGCCCGGCTCCTTCAACCTCTACCCCTTCCAGAAGGGCTACCAGGACAACTTCGGCAGCCTGGTGAAGTTCGACGCCGAGACGGCGAAGAAGGAACTGGACGCCGCCGGCTGGAAGGCCGGCTCGGACGGTGTCCGCGCCAAGGACGGCAAGAAGCTGGAGCTGAGCTTCCCGACCATCGGTGACAGCTCCACCGTCAAGGCCCGTGCCACCGCCATCGCCCAGATGATGAAGAACATCGGCGTCAAGGTGAACATCGAGGCGCACCCGTCCGCCGACTTCAACAAGGTGTTCACCAAGCGCGCCTTCGACATCTTCGGCATGGGCTTCATCTCCAGCGACCCGAACGGCCTGCTCTACATCTGCCAGATGTACTGCTCCGACTCGACGCTGAACGTCTCGCGCTCGGTCCCGAAGAGCATGGACGAGGAGACCAAGGCCGTTACCAACCTGCCGACCCTGGACGAGCAGGTCAAGGCCGGTAACGAGGTCGAGAAGAAGGCCATGGAGACCTATGGCATCATGCCGATCCACAACGGCCCCACCATCTGGGCCGTCAAGAAGGGCCTCGCCAACTTCGGCGCCGCCCAGTTCTACGGCAGCTACGGCAACATGGGCGCCCCCGAGCTCATCGGCTGGCAGAAGTAAACCCACCCGGGGTTCCGCGGCAGCGACGCGGAACCCCGGACCATGACACCGCCCGGCAGGCCAGTGGCCTGCCGGGCGGTGTCATGCCGTGTCCGCACGGACGCTCCCGTCGGTGCTACCGGCCCGGCTCCGTGCGCCGGCGCGACAGGCTCGTGGCCTGCCGTACGTCGGTGAGGGGGCGCAGCCGGTAGGTGTACGTGTACTCCCGGTCGGCGGGCAGCTTGTACGCGTCGTGCGTCTGCGCACCCCAGCTGTTGTCGCCGCCGACGCCCATCTGCCGGTGATTGACCCGCAGGACGACCTCGTCACGGGGTGTGAGCTGGTAGTCGTGGCGGGCGCCCACGGACAGGTCCTCCGGTGTGAAGTGCGATGCGTTGATCTCCAGGAGGCCGTCGCCGCTGATGAGCAAGCCGCGGCCGTGCCGGTCGGTGAGCGCCGCCCAGCGCACGTCGGTCTTGTTGCCGTTCTCCTGCGGGCGCAGGTACGGCGTCCACTGCTCCGTGACGGTTCCCGACCAACGTCCTACATCCGTACCGTCCTTGCGGTCCCAGTGGTTCTCCTCCGGGCCGCGCCCGTAGTAGTGGAGGTGTTCCAGGGCTGCGGGCAGGTGCAGGATCGTGCCGATCTCGGGGATGTACGGGAGGCTCGTCGCACCGGGAGCCAGGGTGTTCCCGACCTTGATCTCACCGTTTCCGAAGACCGTGAGGGTCGTGGTGTACGCCGACGGTGTGCTCGTCGGCAGCGTCCCCTCCACCGTGATCTCGACCGCGCTCCCGCCGTGCCCGCGCACCGTCACCCCGGTCACCTCGCGCCGGGCGCCCGCGTCCCGCCAGGTCCGGTTGTGGACGTGCTGCCCGTTGCCCTGGTCGTTGTCCGTCGGGGCGCGCCAGAAGTTGGGGACCGGTCCGGAGGTGAGGAGCCGGGTGCCGGCCGCCTCGTACGAGGTGATGAGTCCGGTCGACCGGTCGATGACGACCTCGAAGCCGCGGCCCGTGACGGTGACGTCCTCAGCACCCTCGCGGAACGACAGCTCGGGGGTCCCGGCCGAGGAGACCGGCGCGGGTTCCGGGCCGGAGGCTTCCAGCGGCAGTTGCATGCGCGCCACCTCGAACCCGGCGTCGGCCCAGGGGCTGCGTTCCCGCGTCGTGAAGGACAGGTGGAGGAAGTACTCGGTTCCGGCGGCCGGGTCGTCGGGCAGTCGCACGGGCAGCGTGAGGGCCTTCTCGGACCTCGGGGGTACGTCGAGCTGGTCGCGGCCGATGCGGCCGCGCCGCACCGTCTCGCCGTCGGCCGAGAGTTCCCAACTGGCGTTGTAGGTACGGAGGCCGGTGAAGAGGTGGTCGTTCACGAGGGTGACCTCGCCGGGCGCGGCGCCGGGCGCGCGCCTCGCGCGAATCGGCTGGTAGAGCCGTTTGACCTCGGCCGCCTTGCCGGTGTGACGGCGGTCGGGCAGGACGATGCCGTCCCCGGAGAACGCCCCGTCGTTGGGGTTGTCGCCCCAGTCGCCGCCGTAGGCGTAGAACGTCCTGGCCCCCGCCTTCTTCTGCTGGTAGCGGGTCGTCCGGGCATCGAACCAGAAGCGCACGCCGTCGTCCCCCGGGCCGCGCCCCTCGTCGGCGAGCTCGGCGGACGTGAGGGCGCGTGCGTACACCCGGGCCCGGCGGACCGTGCCGCTGAACTCGCGTGTCGGGTTCTCGACCTCACCGGCGAGCGAGAGCGGCGCCGTGCTGCCGTCGGGCCGGTGGGCCGCACTCTTCGTGGCCCGGGCGACACCGTCCACGTACAGGGTCAGCGTTCCCGCGTCCGCGTCGTAGACGCCCGCGACATGGTGTTCCTTGCCGGTCCAGCCGTCGTCCGGTGTGGTCCAGGAGGCCGCGACCCACTGCCCGTTGGCGTAGATGTAGAATTCCAGGCCCTTGTCGGCCTGTTTCAGGGCGTAGTGGGTGTCGCCCTTGGCCAGGATCGGCTGGTGGAAGCCGCGGACGTGCGGGGTCATCCAGGCTTCGAGGGTGAGTGAGCCGGTGAGGTCGAGCCGGTCGTCGCGCGGGAAGACGGTCGCGCCGCTCACTCCGTGCTCGCGGCTGAAGGAGCCCGACGGGTTGATGATCTCGCCGGTCAGCCCGGCGGGCCCGGTGTCGCCGAGTAGCTTGCGCGTGGGGGCCGGCCAGGCGAGTGCCTGGTCGACGAAGTCCCAGATCCAGCCGCCCTGCAGGACGTCGTAGCGGTGGATGACGTCCCAGTACTCCGCGAAGTTGCCGGTCGAGTTGCCCATCGAGTGGGCGTACTCGATCATCACGTAGGGCCGGGAGTCGGAGGTGTCCTTCGCCCGCTCCTCCACCCGGCTCGGCGATTCGTACATCCGGGAGCGGATGTCGCTGGTGCCGGGGCTGTCGTCGCCCTCGTACTGGATGACGCGTGTCGGGTCGTAGGAGCGGATCCACTCGTGCATGGCGCGGAAGGCGGAACCCGAGCCGGCCTCGTTGCCCAGCGACCAGATGACGACGCAGGCGTGGTTCTTGTCGCGGTGGACCATGTTCCGCGCACGGTCCAGGCACGCCTCGGTCCAGTCGGGCCGGTCCTTCGGGTACGCGTTGTTGATGCCGTGGGTCTCCAGGTTGGTCTCATCGACCAGGTAGAGACCGTACTGGTCGGCGAGTTCGAGCCAGAGCGGGTTGTTGGGGTAGTGCGAGGTACGTACGGAGTTGATGTTCAGCCGTTTGATGAGCTTGATGTCGTCGACCATGTCGGCGCGGCTGAGAGCCGAGCCCCGCACCGGGTGCATCTCGTGGCGGTTGGTCCCGCGGAAGGTGACCGGCTGTCCGTTGATGCGCATCAGACCGTCGGTCAGCGCGAACTCGCGCAGCCCGACCCGGTGCGAAAGGACCTCCACGACCTTGCCGGAACCGTCCCTGAGCTGCAGGACCGCCGTGTACAGGTAGGGGTCCTCGGCGGACCACAGGCGGGGCGAGGGTACGGACCTCTCGGCCGTCACGGTCACCTCGCCGCCGGCCGGTTTCGCGCCCGTGGTCAGCGGCCGTGTCCACGCGGGGTGTCCGTCGGCGTCGTACAGCTGTGTCTCGACCGTGTAGGCCGTGGTGTCACCCGCGTCGCCCGTGCGGTCCCGCACGTGCGCGGTGACGGACAGCCGGGCGGTGGTGTGGTCGTCGCCGAGCGGAGTGTCGAGCTTGAAGTCCCTGATGTGCACGCCGGGCGTCGAGTACAGGTACACCGACCGGAAGATGCCGCTCAGCCGGATCATGTCCTGGTCCTGGAGCCAGTCGCCGTCGGAGTAGCGGTACACCTCGACGGCGACCTGGTTCGTCCCGTCCTCCAGGTACGGGGTGATGTCGTACTCGGCCGGGGTGTACGAGTCCTCGTGGTAACCGGCCAAGTGGCCGTTGACCCATACGTAGTGGGCGGCCTTGACCCCCTCGAAGTGCAGGAAGGTCCGCCGGTCCGCCCAGCCCTTCGGCACGGTGAAGGTGCGCCGGTACTGGCCGACGGGGTTGTACAGGGTCGGGGCGGCGGGCGGCTGAGCGTCCTCGCCGAGACCGTTGGCGCCCCACCACGGGTAGGTGATGTTGACGTAGATCGGGCGGTCGTGGCCATGCAGCTGCCAGACCGAGGGGACCGGGGTGGTCTCCCAGCCGGAGTCGTCGAGGTCCGTGCGGTAGAAGTCCGCCTGCTTGTCGGCGGGCCGGTCCACGTAGGCGAACTTCCAGGTGCCGTCGAGGCTCTGACGCCACGGGGACGTGCCGCGGTCGGCGTCCAGCGCCTGCCTGAGGTTCCCGTAAGGCATGAGAGTGGTGTGCGGCGGCTCGGTGCCGACACGGAAGACGTCGATGTGCCCGTTCCACTCCTCACCGGCCGGGGCGTCGGCGGCGAAGGCGGAGGGAAGCCGTGGGACACCGGACAGAGCGAGGCCGCCGAGCACGGCGGCGCCTGCCTCCAGCAGACGGCGACGGCTGACGGAAACGCGGTGCGGGTGGGGGGACGGGGTCGGACGGGCCATGGCAGGACCTTCCTCGTACGCCGAAATGTGCAACCGGGTGGGGCGGGTGCTTCTGGTACGAGCGCCCACCCTAGAAAGGAAACACAACCGACACAATAATGACGTCAGGTTCTGTTGGTTTCTGGCGAGGGATTGGGCCGTCACGGACAGGTGCCCGGCGGGGAGGGTGGCCCCCTGGGTCCTGGGGCCCAGGAACGATCAAGGGCCGGTTTCGGATGATTCCGAAACCGGCCCTGAATCGCGACTTCACAAGTCGGGACGACAGGATTTGAACCTGCGACCCCTTGACCCCCAGTCAAGTGCGCTACCAAGCTGCGCCACGTCCCGCTGCCGCTTACCCGGTCCGGCCGGGTGGTGGCTGCAGGGAAAACATTACCTCACTCCGTGGACCGGATCGACGCGCGTGCCTGCTGGGCGCGGGCGGCCAGTCCTTCCGCGCCGCAGGCGGTGGCCAGTTTGTGGGCGCGGGCCAGTTCGCGGGGCGAGCGGGTGGCGATGCCGTAGTCGACCAGTGCCTGGGCGAACTCGTAACCGGAGGGTGACGCCTCCAGATGGCGGACCGCCTCGCCGAGGAGGTGGACGGACTCCTCCGGGCGCGCGAACAGGGCCACGCAGCGCAGGGCCTCGCCGATGGCGCTCTCCGTGCCGAACCGCTCCGCGTGGACCCGGGCCGTGTTGGCGAGCTGGGCGGCGCGGCCGGGGTCCTCGTCGGCAAGGGCGCGGGCCAGGTCGCCGGCCCAGGGGCCCCAGATGCCGTTGAACCTGCCGCGCGGTTCCAGTGCGCGCCCGGCCGCCTCCAGCTCGGTCACCGCTTCCTTCGTACGGCCTTCGGCCAGCAGCAGGCGGCCCCGGACGCACGGCGCGTCCGGCAGCACCATGGCGCTCGGGTACGGCAGACCGAAGTCGTACTGGTCGGCGACCTTGCGGGCCTCGGGGACCCGGCCGCGGGCGAGCAGGGTGTCGATGAGCAGGCAGGCCGCGTCCCAGTGGACGGGGAGCCCGCTGCCGACGCGGTCCGCGAGGCGCAGTCCCTCGCGCAGGAAGCCCTCCGCCTCGGCGAGGCGGCCCCGGCGGCGGTGGACCAGGCCGAGCAGGGTGTGCGCGAACGCCAGGTGGGCGCCACTCCAGCCGGAGATCTCGAAGGCCCGGACCGCCTCGCCGAACAGCTCCTCGGCGCGGTCGAGCCGGTCCGTGAAGGCGTAGGTGATCCCGACCATGGCGGGGAGCTCGAAGCCCCACTCGGAATCGGTCCAGCCGAGTCCGCGTGCGGGGTGGCCGTTCACGAGGGCACGCTCGCAGAAGTCGACGATGACCTCGGCGTTCTCGCCGCGCAGCATGGCGTCGAAGGCACGGAGCGTGAGCAGGGCGCGTTCGGCGTTGTCCCGGCCCTTGAGGTGGTCGGCGTTGGCGGCGAGCCGGCGCGAGCGGCCGGGGCCGTCCTCCTCGGTGGCCTGCATGCCCTCCCAGAGGAAGTGGGCGGCCTGGAGCCGCATCAGGCCGGGTCCGGGCGCCGTGCGTTCGGCCTCGGCCGCGAGGGCCAGGGCCGCCTCCTTGAGCTGGTTGTTGTGGGACAGCGCGGCGGCGAGCCGGAACGTGGCGTCCACCCGCAGCTCGTCCACGAGGCCCGGCATGTCCAGGGCGGCGCGCAGGTGCTGCACGGTGGTGGCCGGGGAGCTGAGCAGCGTCGCGCAGCCCAGCTCGTACAGCAGGGTGGCGCGTACGTCGTGGCGCGGCGGCTCTTCGAGTGCGCGTTCCAGGCAGCGCCGGGCGGCCTCGGGGGCGCCGACGGCGAGGTGCTGATTCGCGGCGGCCCGCAGCTGTGCGACGAGTTCCTGGTCGTCGTCCGGGTGGACTTCGAGCAGGTGGCGGGAGGCCGCGGCGGGGCCGAGCCCGGCGTTGGTGATGGCCCAGGCGGCCCTGCCGTGCATCGCGGTGCGGGTGGCGGGCGGGATGGAGCGGTAGACGGCCGAGGCGATCAGCGGGTGCACGAACTCCAGCGGGTCGAAGCCGGTGACGATACGGGCCTCGCGCAGCCGGGCCGTGCAGTCCGCGGCCTCGGCGGAGCTCATCCCGGCCAGGGACGCGGCGACATCCTGGGAGATGTCGGTGCCGAGGACGGCGGCCGCCCAGGCGAACCGGTTGGCGTTGGTGCCGAGCCGTTCGAGGCGGGCGACGAGGCCGCTGCCCCGGGCGGAGGCGCCGAGTTCGCGCAGGAGCCCGGCGGACTCCTCCAGCGGGGCCAGCTCCTTGTCCTGGACCTTGGCGACGAGCTCGACCGCCTCGTACGGATTGCCGCCGGTGACGGCCCAGACCTCGCGGCAGAACGGGTCGTCGGCGTGCTCGCCGAGGGTGGCGCGGACCAGTTCGGCGGTGGCGTCCGGGGTGAGGGCGCGCAGGGCGACGCGGATCTGCGCGGGGTGGCCGTCGGCCGCGTTGCGCGCGGCCTCGCGGGCGGCCAGCTCCTCGGGGCGGTGGGCCTGGACGACGAGCACGCGCAGGTCGCCGAGGCGGGCGGTGAACGAGGAGAGCCAGGCCAGCGATTCGCCGTCCGCCCAGTGGGCGTCGTCGATGATGAGGAGCAGCGGGCGGTGACTGAGCCGGGAGGCGAGCCGCTTCACGACGTAGTCGAGGCCGTCGCGCACACCCTGCGGATCGGGCTGCGGGCCGGAGGGCTCGGCGAGCCCCAGGGCCGGAGCGGCGCTGTCGAACCAGGGACCGAACAGGGCCCGTACGTCGTCGGGCGGGAACTGGCCCAGGGCCGGCTGGAGCAGCTGCCGTACGACGTGGAACGGCACCGAGGTGACCGTCTCACCGCCGCGTGCCGACCAGATGGTGCACCGGTCCGCCGCCATGGCCCGGATCTCGTCCAGGAGTGCGGTCTTGCCGATGCCTGCCTCGCCGCTGTAGATCAGCAGCCCGCCGGTGGCCTGTGCCCCGCAGAGCGAGTCGATGGCTTGTGCGGCAGTGGCGAGTTCCGGTTCGCGCTCATAAAGCGGCCGGGACGGCTTCATGCCTACCCTCCCCCAAAGTGGTGACCATGGTGGTCGAGCCTAGTCGCGCGCGGGGTCCCACGGACAGTGGTTCGGACAGTTCGCCGCAGGTGCGGGGCACAATCGGGGGCGTGAACGAGACACGCAGGGACCGGGATTCCGAGGGACGGGCGCATAACGCGCGCCCCCGTGACGGGCTGGGACGCCCGCTGCCGTACGGGACGCCGGGGGTGGAACGCCAGCCGGAGGGTGTCGAACGCACCGCCGGTGAGACCGTCCGGGAGGCGCAGCGGCTGCTGGACGCGGGCATGCCGTTCCACGCGCACGAGGTCTTCGAGGACGCGTGGAAGTCGGGCCCGGAGACGGAGCGGGAGTTGTGGCGCGGGCTCGCCCAGCTGGCCGTGGGCCTGACCCATACCGCCCGGGGCAACGCGACCGGCGGGGCACGGCTGCTGCGGCGCGGCGCCGCGGCGCTGGAGGCGTACGGGAGGGGTGAGGCGCACGGGATGGGGCTCGGGGAGCTCGGCGGCTGGGCGCGGGAGCTGGCGGCGCGGGTGGAGCGTACGGGCGCGGGGCCGGTGGATGCGGCGGAGGAGGCACCGAGGCTGCGGGCGGGCCAACCGTGAAGCACAACTCGGCCTGGTTTCGACGGTGTTGCTTGACAACGGCGAACAGGCCGGGGTGGAACCATTACGATCCCGCGTCATGAGCACTTCTGACCAGGACCGAGCCGTGGACGCCCCGATAGGCGAGGACACCCCCGAAACCACCTCCGAGGACCCGGCCGAGGACGTCACGGACGACCTCGCGGACGGCCTCGCGGAGGGTGAGGACACCGGCGAGCGCCGGCTGACCCCGCGCCAGGCGAGACGGCTGCGCATCGTGCTCTCCTCGGTCGGGATGGCGGCGATGGCGGTGGTGCTCGGGCTGCGGCTCGCGAGCCGCGCCTCCGTGCTGGTGGTCGGGGTGTACGGGCTGGCGCTGATCCTCTGCGGGATCGTGATCGAGCTGAGCCGGAACGGGCGTACCCGGCTCGGAAGTTGGCTGCTGGCCGTCGGGCTGGTCGCCGCGATCGGCGCGGACTGGCTGCTGATTCCCTGAGCGGCCGCCGCCCGCTCAGCCGATCCGGAGGTGCACCGTGCCGCCCTGCGGGTCGACGCGCCGGGCTCACCTTCGCCATCCAGGACTACGTGGGTACGCAGAACAACGCGCTGCGTCGAAGCCGGTCGGCTGGATCGCGGTGGTGTGGGTGGCGATCGTGACGGTGCTGCTCCTGGCCACGGTGTGGTGGTTCGTCGCGCGGCGCTCGTACGGCACGCCGTCGGCGTACGGGAACGCGCGCGAACAGGCGCGTTCCTACGCGTCCGTGCGGATGACGACCGCGAGGGTGCGCGGGCCGTGGACGCCCTCGACCCGCTCCAGTTCGATGTCGGAGGTGGCCGAGGGCCCGCTGATCAGTGTGGTGGGACGCTCCGGCACCAGCCGGGCCACCGCCTCCGGCACACCCACCTCCACGGTCGACAGGTCGACCACGCACACATGGAGGTCGGGCACGAGGGACAGCGCCCGTCGCCCCTGGTCGGGCGAGCCGTCCAGGAAGATGGTGCCGGTCTCTGCGCAGCTGACGGCGGACCCGGTGACGACACCGTCGAGGGCGTCCAGGCGCGGTGCCGGGATGTCGGCGGAGTCCTGCTGGACCTCGCCGTCGTACGCGGCCAGCCACCCGGTGTCGAGCCCCGGGGGCACACCGATGCGCGCGGCTCCCCGCTCCCGCAGCACTTCGGCGATCACCTCTGCGGTCCGGTCGGCGGTGCACGCGTATACCCGCGCCTTGTAGTCGGCCAGCCGGTCGGTGAAGAGGGCGAGGCGTTCCCCGTCGGGAAGGGTGCGTCCGGTGCGGTAGCCGCGCGGGACGGGGGTCTCCCCGGCGGGCGCGAGGGCGAGCGCGTCCCGGACGCGGCCGAGCACGGTGTCACGGGCGGTCGTCATGCGCCGTCCTCCTGCTGCTGGTTGCGGGTGTGTTCGGCAGCCGCCTCGCGCAGGGCGGCCGTGCCCTCGGCCGAGGCCAGCCAGGCGCGGAAGGTCTGCTTCGGCGGGGCGGGGGTGTCGCGGCTGTCGCTCCAGCCGTTGAGCGGGGGCGGCAGCGCCGGGAGCTTCCCGTCCCGGGCCAGGACCCGGCCGAGCCGCGCCGCCTTCTGCGCGGCGGTGTACACCTTGGGCCGGCCCATCACCGCGCCCGCCGCCTTCATGGCGAGCTTCTCGGCCGTGGTGCCGGACTGCTCGGTGTGCTGGTGGCGGAGTTCGACCAGCAGCGAGGGGATGTCGATCTTGACGGGGCAGGCGTCGAAGCAGGCTCCGCAGAGGCTGGAGGCGTACGGCAGCGAGCTGTTGGGGTCGTCCTTGGCGGCGTGCATCCCGGCGAGCTGCGGAGTGAGGACGGCCCCGATCGGCCCGGGGTAGGTCGAGCCGTAGGCGTGCCCGCCGGCCCGTTCGTACACCGGGCAGACGTTGAGGCAGGCCGAGCAGCGGATGCAGTTCAGCGCCTCGCGGCCGATACGGTCCGCGAGGGCGGCGGTCCGACCGTTGTCGAGGAGGACCAGGTGGAAGGTCTGCGGTCCGTCGCCGGGGGTGACGCCGGTCCACATCGAGGTGTACGGGTTCATCCGCTCCCCCGTGGAGGAGCGCGGCAGGAGCTGGAGGAAGACCTCCAGGTCCTGGTAGCGCGGGAGGACCTTCTCGATGCCCATGACGGTGATCAGCGTGTCGGGGAGGGTCAGGCACATGCGGCCGTTGCCCTCGGACTCCACGACGGAGAGGGTGCCGGTCTCGGCGATCCCGAAGTTGGCCCCGGAGACGGCCACCCTGGTGGTCATGAACTTCTCGCGCAGATGGGCGCGGGCGGCGGCGGCCAGATGGGCGGGGACGTTGTCCAGGGCCGGGTCGACGCCGGGGATCTCCTTGAGGAAGATCTGCCGGATCTCGTCCCGGTTGCGGTGGATGGCGGGGACGAGGATGTGGGAGGGCTTGTCGTGGGCGAGCTGGACGATGAGTTCGGCGAGGTCGGTCTCGTGCGCGGTGATGCCGAGGGATGCGAGGTGTTCGTTGAGGCCGATCTCCTGGGTGGCCATCGACTTGACCTTGATGACCTCGTCGCTGCCCGTCTCCTGGACCAGCCGGGCGACGATCTCGTTGGCCTCGACGCCGTCGCGCGCCCAGTGGACGGTGCCGCCGCGTGCGGTGACGTTGCGTTCCAGCTCCTCCAGCAGTTCGGGGAGCCGGTTCATGGTGTCGGTCTTGATGGCCGCCCCGGCGTCGCGCAGCTCCTCCCAGTCGGGCAGTTCGCCGGTGACGTGGAGGCGTTTGGCGCGGATGGTGTGGGTGGCGCGGCCGAGGTTGCGGCGCAGCTGTTCGTTGCCCAGCTCGTCGTGGGCGGCGGCGGGGAACGTGCGGTCGCCGCGCAGGTTACCCGTGCCGTAAGGGGAACGGGGCGGGGTCGCGGGCATGCCGAGAAACGTCGCGCTCATCGGGCGGCCTCCGTCAGGACGTGCGGCGAGGTGCGGGTGGAGGACAGGATCTGGGCGAGGTGCAGGGTCTTCGTTCCGGCCTTGATACGGGAGAGCCCGCCGCCGATGTGCATCAGGCAGGAGGAGTCACCGGCGGTGCACACGTCGGCTCCGGTGGCGGTGACGTTGCGCATCTTGTCCTGGAGCATCGCGGTCGAGGTGTCGGCGTTCTTCACGGCGAAGGTGCCGCCGAACCCGCAGCAGGAGTCGGCCTCGCCCAGCTCGACCAGGTCGATCGCGTCGACGGCGCGCAGCAGCCGCAGTGGCTTGTCGCCGACCCTGAGCATGCGCAGCGAGTGGCAGGTGGGGTGGTACGTGACCCGGTGCGGGAAGTACGCGCCGACATCGGTCACACCCAGCACGTCCACCAGGAGTTCTGACAGCTCGTACGTCTTCGCCTTGACGGTGGCGACACCCGCGCGCAGCGCCGCGTCCCCGTACCGCTCGGCGACGATCTCGTGCTGGTGGCGGACCGATCCGGCGCAGGAGCCCGACGGCATGACGACGGCGTCGATGGAGGCGTCGCCGAACTGGGCGGCGAAGTTGCGGACCAGCGGGACGGGCTCGCGCTGGTAGCCCGTGTTGACGTGCATCTGGCCGCAGCAGGTCTGGCCCGGCGGGAACACCACCTCGTGGCCCAGGCGGGCCAGCAGCACCGCGGTGGATTTCACCGCCTCGGGAAAGAGGGTGTCTCCCAGACAGGTGGCGAAGAGTCCGATACGCATGGGTCTCCCGATCAAGGCTCTGGGGGGCGGGCGCCGCTTATGGTCCGACCATACTACGCTCAAGCCTGAAAGCCTCCGTGCGCACGCGAAAGAGCCGCCGCGCGGACCCCTGAGAGGTGTCGGCGCGGCGGCTCGTCGGCGTACGGGTCAGGCGTCGGTGACCGGGTCGTCCACGAGGGTCCCGTGCAGCCCCCTGATGTGGGTCTCGACCAGGTCCGCGGCCCGCGCGCCGTCGCCCGCGCGGACCAGTCGCAGCAGCTCGATGTGGTCCGCGTTGAGCGCGGCGGCGGTGGCCGGCCAGTCGGGCTCCGCCTCCAGCGCACGCAGGATGAGCGGCCGGACGGACTCGCGGACGGCGGAGGTGAGCGTCGAGGTCAGCGCGTTGCCGGAGCTCCGGGCGATCCGCACGTGGAACCGGGTGTCCAGGTCGTTGAACTCGGGCACCCCGACATCCGGCGCCCCCATGCGTACGACCAGTTCCCCGGCCTCGTCCAGATCGGCCGGAACGGCATGGCGGGCGGCTGCCTCGAAGCTCGACCGCTCCAGCACGACACGGGCCTCCAGCATGTCCCCCAGGCTGTAGCTGCCGAGGGCGAAGTGCAGCCGGAGCAGCCGCCCGAGCGCGTCGTCGGGATTGCGGACGATGCGGGCGCCCGCATCCGGCCCCCGGCCCGGCTGGGCGACCAGCACACCGATGGTCTCCAGCACCCGCAGCGCCTCGCGGAGCGCCGACCGGCTCACGCCGAGGACGGGGGCGAGTTCCCGTTCCGGCGGCAGGCGGTCACCGGCCTTGAGATCGCCGGCGAACACCCGCTGCTCGATGCTCTGGAGCACCAGCTCGTGTGTGCGCGACTGCCGTACGGGCTCCCAGTCGACGGGCATGGACCATCCTCTGTTCCGGTCGGAACATCGAACTATGTCACACATGGTGTGTGGTCGGACCACAGGCCGGAGGTCGCCCTCAGTACGTCACGACGATGCGCCGGGCCACGCCGTCCACCCGGATCCTGCCGCCGAACGGGATGATCACCTGCGGGTCCGTGTGACCGCAGTCGACGTCGAAGACGGCCAGGGTGTCGGGGGCGTACTCCGCGAGGGCGCGCAGCACCGCCTCCCGCTGCTCCCGGCGGTACACCGCACCGGCGTCCGCGTCGAGCGGCCGGTCGAAGGACCAGTTCTTGGCGCGCGCCATCAGCAGGGCGGGGAAGCGCCGCAGCAGGCCCCGCTCCCCCATGTTGCGCAGGATGCGGTACACCTCGTCGGCGCTCGGCAGTTCCTCGGAGGTTTCGAGGAACAGCACCCGGCCCTCGTAAGCCTCCGGGGGCAGGATCTCCCGGTCGGCCATCAGCATCCAGGCCAGGATCTCCACATTGCCGCCCCAGCTCCTCCCCTCGACCACCCGGCCCGGGTTGTGCCAGATCCAGCCGTCGGCGGGGAGCAGGTCGGGCTCCCGCTCGAAGGTGTGCGGGTCCTTCCAGTCCCGGTTGGTACTGCCGCTCTCCTTCGCCGGCGTCAGTTCGTACGCGCCGTGGGTGAAGAGCGCGGCCCGGAGGGACTCGGCCGTCTGCGGGTGCAGCGCGCCGGGCCGCCCGAACTCGACCATGACCGAGCCGCCGTGATAGCCGACGATGCCGAGGTTGTCGAGGAAGACCAGGAGATTGGTGTTGTCGCTGTAGCCGAAGAACGGCTTGGGGTTGGCGCGCAGCAGTGCGCGGTCCAGGTGGGGCAGCACGGTGATCTGGTCGTCGCCGCCGATGCAGGCGATGACGGCCTTGATCTCCGGGTCGGCGAACGCCGCGTGGAGGTCGGCGGCGCGCTCCCGCGGGGTGGAGCCCATCTTCCGGGTGCAGGAATACTCCACCGGCTCCAGGCCGAAGTCCTCGCGGAGCCTGCGCAGGCCCAACTCGTAGGGAAGCGGCAGGATTCCGGGCAGGCCGGAGGACGGTGAGAGCACGGCGACGCGGTCGCCGGGCCCCGGCTTGGACGGGTAGCGGGAAGGTGTCATCGGGGGAGCCTACGCAGTGCCACCGGGGGGGTCCGCCGGATTTGCGCCCGTGGCCCGCGCGGGACCGGCCGGGGTGCCCTGGTGGAAGTACAGCCGCCACCGCTCACCGGTCCTGCGCCACAGCGAACTACGCCTGAACAACAGGCCGTTGCGCTCGGTGACGTACGTCAGATGGACCAGGTCCGGGGCGAGCAGGGTGCCGCGCAGCTCGGAGACGTCCGGGCCGGGATCGTCGTCCTCGACGGCGGAGGTGACGACGAGGACGGAGGCGCGGTCGTAGCGTCGTCCGGAGGCGCCGAATTCGGCGAAGTCCGGGTCGAGCAGTTCCGTCACCGCCTCGGGCGACGCCCGTACCGCCGGATCGAGCAGCCGCAGTTCGCCCGCCATGGCGGCCCGTACGGCCCGCCCTTCCTCGTCGCTGAGCTTCATACGGACCGACCTTACGTCGGCGGGGCGCGCGGTCAGGCCAGGACCAGCAGGTCCATCCAGCTCACGGCGGGCCGGTCGGGCTCCTGCTCCGCCGCCGTACGCAGCCGGTGCATCCCGCGCTCGAACTCGTCGTCGCCGAGGCCGCGCAGCTTCGCGTCGGTGTCCCGCCTGATCCGGTCGGCGAACACGGCGAGGCTCGGCGCGCTCTCCTGCGGCACCGCGTGCAGGGCGACGCGGGTGAAGCCGGCCCCGGCGAACGCGGCGCACGTCTGCTCCACCGTGGGGTAGCCGTCCACGATGCGTTCGGCGCCGGGGAAGAAGCGGACCCGCAGGTCCCGTGCGCACCGGCCCGGGAACGAGTTGCGGATGAGCACGGGGGCGCCGGGCTTCAGCGCCCTGCGCAACTCCCGGGCGGCGGCGGGCAGATCGCCGACGTGGTGGACGACCGAGCCCAGCCAGGCCGCGTCCGCGCAGCCGTCCGGCACCGGCAGCGCCTCGGCCCGCCCGTCCAGCGCCTCGACCAGCTCGTTCCGGGGGATCAGCGCCCGCATGGCGGCGGCCGGTTCCACGGCCAGGACCCGGGCGCCGAACCAGTCGGCGAAAGCGGAGGCGAAGGAGCCGGTGCCCGCGCCCACGTCCAGGACGGTGGCGCCCGGCGCGAGCTCCACCTCGGCGGCGACTGCCGCGCGCCAAGCGGTCAGCCCGTCGCGCGGTATCTCCCGGGCGAGGCGGTAGTCCTCGGCGAAACGACGGTCGGGGGCGGTCGCTTCCATGGTGCCCTCACTTCCGGGCGCGGTCGGGCGGGTCCACCGCGCCTCGTCGGCGGATGTTAGCGACACCCCCTCCACATGTCTAGACCAAGGAAGCCGGCAGCTGCGGACGGTGGGCCGGCCGGGTTCACCCCACCCGGTTCATAGGATTCTCAGGCAGTCCGGTTACCGTGTCGGGCGTGACCCAGACGAGCCCTCCCGGCTGGCATCCAGACCCCGGGTATTCAGGATTTGGCCCCCGCCACGAGCGCTGGTGGGACGGCACCCAGTGGACCGACCATCTGCGCGTACCGCCGGCGGCCGTCCGCAGCAGGCGCATACGCATCGGGGCCGGCATCACCGCCGCTGTGGTGGTGCTGGCCGCCATCGGGGGCGGTGTCTATCTGCTGACGGACGACTCGGACGGCAAGAGCGACACCGCCGCCACCGCCCCGTCCGACTCCCCCTCCCCCGGACCCGACCGGCAGCGCGGCGGCGGTCCGGGCGGTAGCGGTGGTGACGAGCGCGGCGACGGTGGCACCGGTGGCGGCGACAACCAGTCGCCGGAGCAGGGTCAGCCGCCGATCGAGGACGGTTACGCGACGGACCTGGCCAGCGGCATCAGCATTCCGGTCCCCGACGGCTGGAAGGGCCAGTCGGGCATGGGCGCCGGGGTGACCACCGGGACCTACGCCTGCCCCGGTGACACCGCCGAGAAGTGCGTGCGCGGCGGGGTGTTCTCCGCCCCCGCCGAGGCGCTGAAGCTGACCACCAAGACGGCGAAGGCCACCGCCGAGAAGGACATCGAGACCAACGCCAACGAGTCCTACGGCGAGAAGATCTACGGCGGCATCACCTCGCACGAGGAGCTGAAGTCCGAGGCGGTCACGGTGGCCGGGCAGCACGGCTACCGGGTGCGCTGGAAGGTGGTGACGAAGAACGGCGACGACGGCTACGTCGAGTCGCTGGCCTTCCCGTCCCCGCTGGCCAAGGACATGCTGGTGGTGATCCGCTCCGGCTTCGACATCAACAGCAAGGCGCCTTCGCTGTCCGTCCTGGACACGATGACGAAGGGCATCAAGGCGGCGTCGGGCGGGGGCTCCGGCACCACCGCCTGAAAGTCCGGCGGGGCGCGCCGCACGGTCCGGTTGAGTATCCGGGCCGTGCGGTCTGAGTACGTTCCCCGATCCCGGGCCGGGACGCCGCCGCTGAAATGGGGTCATGGCTCACGACCCGAAGCGCCTCCGCGTGCGGCACGTCACCAGCGCCGGCACCTCCCTGGCCCTCTCGCTCGCCCCGCTCGTGATCGGTGTGCTGCTCGCGCGCACGATGGCCCTGGACCCGCACACACCGGTGAACGCCCTGATCACCCGGGGTGGCCGGGGCGTGGGCCCGTCGCCCGCCGAGTGGCGCGGCTGCGGCCGGAGCGCGCTGCGCCGGTGCCGGAGCGCCTGCCGGCCCCCAGGTCCGGGAGGCACCCGGCCGAAAAACCGGTTCCCCCGCGCGCCCCGCCTTCCCTAGACTCGCTCCACACCGCGCGCCGGCCGTCCGCCGGCGCGTCCGCCGTGACCGTTGAGGGGAGACCGCCGTGCGTTACCGCACCGCCGCCGTCGTCCCCCCGTCGCGGTTCGAGGTGATCCTGGTGTCTCGCGCCGCCCGGAGCCGGCTGCGCGGCCGGCCCCGGACCCCGTGACGAACACCCGGACCCCGCACCTTTTCTGACATGTAGTCATGTCGAGTGGGGCCCGCAGTCCCGCATCCGGGCCGTTTTGTCCGGGGGTATCGCGCCGTCTTCTTCCGGATCATCCCGAAAGGCCACCGGCCGTGCGTACCCACCAGCACCGTTCTCCCGTCACCGCTCTCACCACCGTCCGCAACCTGGGCATCCTCGCCCATGTCGACGCCGGCAAGACCACCGTGACCGAACGGATCCTCTACACCACCGGCACCACCCACAAGCGCGGTGAGGTCCATGACGGTACGACCATCACGGACTTCGACTCCCAGGAGCGCGACCGGGGGATCACCATCTTCGCCGCGGCCGTCAGCTGCACCTGGGACGGTCACCGGATCAACCTCATCGACACCCCGGGGCACGTCGACTTCGCCGACGAGGTCGAGCGTGCGCTGCGGGTGCTCGACGGCGCGATCGCGGTGTTCGACGCGGTGGCCGGGGTGGAGCCGCAGAGCGAGTCGGTGTGGCACCAGGCGGACCGGCACTCCGTCCCGCGCATCGCCTTCGTCAACAAGCTGGACCGGGCGGGCGCGGACCTGGACACGGCGGTCGGCTCGATCCGGGACCGGCTGCACACCGTCCCGCTCGTGGTGCAGCTGCCCATCGGGGCGGAGGACGCCTTCCGCGGGGTGGTCGACCTGGTGCGCATGCGCGCCCTGGTGTGGGCCGACGGCGCCGAGGCGTACGAGGAGGGCGCGGTGCCCGACGGGCTGCGCGAGGAGGCGGCCCGGCGCCGGCGGCTCCTGGAGGAGGCGGTGGCGGAGCTGCATCCGGCGGCCCTGGAGGAGTTCTGCGTACGCTCCGAGCTGTCGGCGCGGACGCTGACCGGGGCGCTGCGGGACCTGACGCGGACCGGTGAGGGGGTCGTGGTGCTGTGCGGTTCGGCGTACCGGAACCGGGGTGTCGAACCGTTGCTGGAGGCGGTCGTCGCGTATCTGCCCTCCCCTCTTGATGTGCCGCCGGTACGGGGCATGCTCGACGGGGCGGTGCAGGAGCGGTCCGCCGATCCTCAAGGGCCTTTCGCCGGGCTGGCGTTCAAGGTGAACGCGACCGCGACGGGTCGGCTGACGTATCTGCGCGTGTACTCGGGAACGATCCGGAAGGGGGAGACGGTGCTGGACGCGACCACCCGGCGCGGTGAGCGCGTCGGGCGCATCCTGCGGGTCCAGGCGGACCGGCATGTGGACGTGGACGCGGCGGTCGCCGGGGACATCGTCGCGGTCATCGGACCGAAGGCCGTCCGCCCCGGTGCCACGCTGTGCGCGCCGGGCGCCCCGCTGGTCCTGGAACCGCCGACGGTTGCCGACCCGGTCGTGTCCGTGGCGGTGGAGGCGCGGCGGAGCACGGACACGGAGCGGCTGATGGCCGCGCTGGTCCGGCTGGCCGAGGAGGACCCGTCCCTCGTGGTGCGGACGGACCCCGAGACCGGTCAGACCGTTCTCTCGGGTATGGGCGAACTGCATCTGGAGGTGGCCGCGGAGAAGGTCCGCCGCGACCACGGTCTGGACGTCCGGGTCGGCCGGCCGCAGGTCGCGCACCGGGAGACGCTGGTGCGCGGGGTGTCCGGGCTGGTCTACCGGCACGTCAAACAGGACGGCGGGGCCGGGCAGTTCGCGCACGTCGTCATCGACGTCGAACCGCTGGAAGCCACCGGCGGCGAGGAGGCGGCGGAGTTCGCGTTCGGTTCGGCCGTCGTCGGTGGCCGGGTGCCGCAGGAGTATGTGCGGGCGGTCGAGGCGGGCTGCCGGGACGCGCTGGCCGAGGGGCCGCTCGGCGGGCACCCGGTGACCGGGGTGCGGGTGACGCTGACCGATGGCGCGACGCATCCCAAGGACTCCTCGGAGATGGCGTTCCGCACGGCGGGGCGGTTCGCGCTGCGGGAGGCCCTGCGGGCGAGCGCGATGGTGCTGCTGGAACCGGTGGTCGAGGTGACGGTCACCGTGCCCGGTGACGCGGTCGGCGGGGTGCTCGGCGACCTGGCCGCCCGGCGCGGCCGGGTCTCCGGCTCCACCACGCGGGGCGGGGCGGCGGTGGTCACGGCGACCGTGCCGCTGGCCGAGCTGTTCGGATACGCGACGCGGCTGCGCAGCCGTACGCAGGGCCGGGGCACGTTCACCACCCGGGCGACGGGGTACGCGCCCGCGCCCGCCGTCACGGCCTCCGGGACCGGCTGACGGAAAGGTCCCGCCCGCCGTCGTGGCGGGCGGGACCTGTCGTCGTACGGGCCGGGGTCAGGCGACCGGGACCGGGAAGGTCGGGTACTCGACGCCGGAGACGTACTGCACGACCCGGATGACCTGGCACGAGTAGCCGAACTCGTTGTCGTACCAGAGGTAGAGGATCGCGTTGTCGCCGTCGACCTGGGTGGGGCCGGCGTCCACGATGGAGGCGTGGCGCGAGCCGATGAAGTCGCTCGACACCGCGTCGGGGGCGGTCGTGAAGTCGATCTGCCGCTTGAGCGGGGAGGTCAGCGACACCTCACGGAGGTGGTCGAGGACCTCGGCGCGGGTGGTCTCGCGGCCCAGCTTCAGGCTGAGGATGGCGATCGACACGTCCGGGACCGGGACGCGGATCGAGCTGCCCGTGATCGTCGCCTCCAGATCGGGCAGCGCCTTCGCGACGGCGGAGGCGGCGCCCGTCTCGGTGATGACCATGTTGAGCGGCGCGGAGCGGCCGCGGCGGTCGGAACCGTGGTAGTTGTCCAGCAGGTTCTGGTCGTTGGTGAACGAGTGGATGGTCTCCACGTGTCCGCGCAGCACGCCGTACTCGTCGGCCATCGCCTTCAGCGGCGGCACGATCGCGTTGGTGGTGCAGGAGGCGCAGGAGATGATCTGCTCGTCGGGCTTGATCATGTCGTGGTTGACGCCGTGCACGACGTTGAGGACGTCGCCCTTGCCGGGGGCGGTCAGCACGACCTTGGCGATGCCCGGGCGCAGGTGCTTGGAGAGGCCCTCACGGTCGCGCCACTTGCCGGTGTTGTCGATGAGGATGGCGTCATCGATGCCGTAGGCGGTGTAGTCGACGGTGGTCGGGTCGTCCGAGTAGATGACCTGGATCTCGTTGCCGTTGGCGACGATCCGGTTGTTGGCCTCGTCCACGGTGATCGTGCCCTGGAACTGGCCGTGGATGGAGTCGCGGCGCAGCAGCGAGGCGCGCTTGACGATGTCCTGGCCCGCTCCCTTGCGGACCACGATGGCGCGCAGTCGCAGGCCGTTGCCCGAGCCCGCCTTCTCGATGAGGAGCCGGGCGAGCAGGCGGCCGATGCGGCCGAAGCCGTAGAGGACGACGTCGCGCGCCTCGCGGCGCTCGATCTTGTTGTCCCCGGTGGCGCCGGCGACGGCCTCCGCGGTGAACTCCGCCGCGCTGAGGCCGCGGTCGTCGGCCTTGTGGGTGGCGGCGAGCATGCCGATGTCGATCTGGGAAGGGCCCAGGTCGAGGGTGGTGAGGGCCTGGAGAAAGGGCAGGGTCTCGGTGACCGAGAGCTCCGCGCCGTCGATCTGCCGGGCGAATCGGTGGGTCTTGAGGATGCTCACCACCGATTTGTTCACCAGCGAGCGGCTGTGCAGGAGGACGGTGACGTCCCGCTCGCGGTGCAGCTTCCCGATGATCGGAATCATCGATTCCGCGATTTCCTCGCGGTTCTTCCAGTTGGTGAACGCGTCGTCATTGACAGTCACAGGTTTATCTTTCGAGCTAGGCGGCGCTCATATGGTAACCAGACGATCATTCGACGCCTCACCCCGGCCCGGCGCCCCGCCCTCACTCCCCCACGCGCACCGGCCGCCCCGTGCGCCGCGAGCGGTCGGCGGCCTCCGCGATCAGCAGCGCCGCCAGGGCGTCGGCCCCGGTGCAGGGGCTGGGCCGCAGCCCCGCCGCGACCTCGGTGAAGGCCGCCATCTCGGCGACGTACGCGTCGTGGAAGCGGCTGAGGAAACCGTCGTACGGGGCCGTGCCGGACGGCGTCCCGTCGGTGGTGGTCCGCAGGGGCACGCGGTCGCCGTACCCGGTGGCCAGCGTGGCCCGCGAACCGGCGAGCTCCATGCGCGCGTCGTATCCGGCGCCGTTGTAGCGGGTGGCGGTGCAGCTGACGAGGGTGCCGTCGTCCAGCGTGAGGACGGTGACGGCGGTGTCGACGTCACCGGCCGCCGCGAAGGAGCCGTCGCCCCGGTTGGCCCCGATGGCGCTGACCTCCACGACCTCGCGCCCGGTGACCCAGCGCACGCTGTCGAAGTCGTGCACGGCGCAGTCCCGGAAGATGCCGCCGGACAGCGGCAGGTATCCGGCCGGCGGGGGCGCCGGATCGGCGGTGCACGCCCGTACGGTGTGCAGCCAGCCCAGCTCCCCGGCGGCGGCCGCGTCGCGCAGGGCGGTGTAACCGGCGTCGAAGCGGCGCTGGAAGCCGACCTGGAGCGGCACGCCGGAACCGGCGGTGCCGGCCAACAGGGCGCGGGTGGCTTCGAGGCCGGCGGCGACCGGCTTCTCGCAGAAGACGGGCACCCCGGCGGCGACGGCCGCGCGGATCAGCGTGTCGTGCACGGCGGTGGGAGCGGCGATCACGACACCGTCCAGGCCGGAGCCGAGCAGCCCGTCCAGGTCGCCCGCCCAGTCGGCGCCGAGCTTCCCGGCCAGCTCGCGGGCCTGCTGCTCGACGGCGTCGTGCAGGACGAGACGGTCGACGGCGGGCAGGGCGGCGAGGGTGGCGGCGTGGAACGCGCCGATGCGGCCCGTTCCGATGAGTCCGATGCGCATGCGCGGGTGCCTCCGGGGCGGATGGGGGCCGGCTGGCCGACGCTCCTGATCTTCGTCTTTGTATCGTCGCCGATCGCATCGGGTCAAGCATTTGTACTGACATATATACGTACTGAGCTGGCGCGGGCTTACGGCATACTGAGTACGTGGCACGACGTTCCGAGGAGCCCGGCATGGAACCGCTCACCAGGCTGATCACCATCGACCGGTCCAGCCCGGTGCCGCTGTACTTCCAGTTCGCGCAGCAGCTCCAACACCTCATCGAATCGGGCACGTTGGCGCCCGGCGCCCGGCTGGAGAACGAGATCGCACTGGCGGACCGGTTCGGACTCTCGCGCCCGACGATGCGTCAGGCCATGCAGCACCTGGTGAACAAGGGGCTGCTGTCCCGCAAGCGCGGGGTGGGCACCCAGGTCGTCAACAGCCGGGTCCGCCGACAGGTGGAACTGACCAGCCTGTACGAGGACCTGCAGCGCGAGGACCGCCGCCCGCGCACCGAGGTCCTGTCGTTGCGCGTCCGCCCCGCCGAGGGCCGGATCGCCGCCGCCCTCCAGCTCGAACCGGGCATGAAAACGGTCGAGTTGCGCCGCCTCCGGTACGCGGACGACGAGCCGATGGCCCTCCTGGAGAACCACCTGCCGATGGGAATGGCGGACCTCACCGAGGACGACCTGGCCGCGCACGGACTCTACGCGCTGCTCCGGCGCTCCGGCATCACCCTGCGCTCCGCCGAGCAGACCATCGGCGCCCGCCGGGCCACGGCGGCCGAGGCCCGGCTGCTGGCGGAGGGCCGCGGCGGCACCCTGCTCACCGTGGAACGCACGGTGCTCGGCGACGGGGGCCGTCCGGTGGAGTACGGCCGCCATCTGTACCGGGCGTCCCGGTACTCCTTCGAGATGACACTGACGGCGCCCTGACGCGCTCGGGCAGCCGTTGAAGCGGAAGCCGTCCGCGCTGTTTACATCGATGTACATCCGGCCCTACTGTTTCGCCGTCAGCAGCCCCACTCGGCCACCCCCCGTGCCCCCGTGCCCCCGTGCCCCGAGGAAGGAAGCCTGTGCTCTCCTTGCGCCGACCCCCCAGACCCGCATCCCGCCCCTCCCCCACGACGGCCGGTCGCCTCGCCCGCTGGGCGGCCCGTGCCGTCGCCCCGGTCCTGGCCGCCGCCATCGGCCTGTCCTTCGCCCCGGCCTCGGCCGCCCCCGCCGCCGCCTCCTCCGCCACGCCCGCCGTCGCCGCCGCCGCCAACGGCACCCCGCTGGGCAGCGGGACCGGTCTCTACCCCAGGGCGATCCGGCTGGAGCACAACGGCTCCGCCAACGGCCGGGTGCTCGCGAGCGTCGTCACCTTCAACGGCAACAACGGCATCGGTGCCATCCACGAGAGCACCGACGGCGGGGCCACCTTCCGGCAGGTGGGCGGCGTGGCCGATCCGGAGTCGTCGGGCGGGCAGGGCCTGTGCTGCTCCACCCTGTTCGAACTTCCGCGCCAGGTGGGCTCGTTGGCGCCCGGCACCCTGTTGTGGTCCGCCTCGTCCGGTGCGGACGAGCAGAACCGGCGCATGGCGCTGCGCGTCTGGCGGAGCAACGACGTGGGCCGCACCTGGTCATACCTCTCCACCTGCGCCACGGCGAACGGCACGGGCGGACTGTGGGAGCCGGAGTTCTCCGTCGCCGCCGACGGAGCGCTGGTCTGCCACTACGCCGACGAGACGGACCCCGCGCACAACCAGAAGCTCGCCGCCGCCCGCAGCTACGACGGGGTCACCTGGCAGGACCGGCGCAACACGGTCGCCAGCTCCTGGGAGCCGGACCGGCCGGGGATGCCCATGGTGCGCCGGCTGCCGAACGGCACGTACTTCATGAGCTACGAGATCTGCAATCCGGGCGGGCAGTACCAGTGCGTCGTGCACTACCGGACCTCGGCGGACGGCTGGAACTGGGGCGACCCCGCCTCGCTCGGCTACCGCCCGGAGACCGTGGACGGCAAGTACTTCCGCGCCGCGCCCACCATCGCCTGGGCGCCCGCGCCGGGCGGCGGGGCCAACGGCCGGCTCCTCCTGATCGGCCAGCAGCTCCTGAACCGCGACGGCACGCCCGCCGCCGACAGCGGCCGCACGATCCTCGCCAACACGGAGAACGGCACCGGCCCGTGGTACGAGATCGAGGCACCCGTGAAGGTCGCGGCACCGACCGCCACCTACTGCCCGAACTACAGCTCACCGCTGCTGCCCTCGGCCGACGGGCGCACCGTGCTGGAGATCGCGACGGACTGGGACGGCGACGTCTGCCGCCCGTACGTCGCCACCGGCCCGCTCACCGGCAGCGGTGACGCGGCCGGGGTGGCGGACGGTGCGCGCTACCGGCTGGTCAACGCCAACAGCGGCCAGTGCCTGGACGTCGCCGCCGACTCACGGGACGCGGGCGGCAACGTACAGCAGTGGACGTGCAACGGCCTCGGCCCGCAGGCGTGGACACTGCGGGCGCACGGCGACGCGTTCACGCTCGCCGGTGTCAACAGCGGGTACTGCCTGGACGTGGAGAACGGCTCCGCCACGCCCGGCGCCAACGTACGGCAGTGGTTCTGCAACGCGGCGACGGCCCAGGACTGGCGGCTGCAAAACGCCGGGCGGGGCTACTACCGCCTGGTCGTGAAGTCCTCCGGGCAGTGCCTGGACGTCTCGCAGGGTTCCCGTACGGCGGGGGCCAACGTCCAGCAGTGGACGTGCAACGGACAGCAGCCGCAGCTCTGGCGGCTCGAACGGGTCTGAGACCGCGGATGCCCGCCCCGATGAGGGCGGGCATCCGCGGGTCCGCCTCCGCTCAGCCGGCGTCCGTCTCCTCGATCGCGGCGGGCCGCAGCTGGGCCTCCCGGATGCGGGCGATGTCCAGCTTGGTGCCCCGGTCGAAGCGGTAGACGCCGTTCTGCTCCTGGAAGACGTCGGTCAGCTGGGTGTAGCAGTAGCCGAACATGTCCGGGTCCGCCAGCAGCGCACCGGTCAGACCGGCGAACCGCTCGTGGAACTCGTCCTCGGTGCGCACCCGGTCGCCGTAGCCCCAGGAGACCGTACGGTCCCTGCCCGACTGCTCCGCGGCGGCCTCCGGGTCCCACCAGATCCCACCGAACTCGCTGACGAAGTACGGCTGGCCCCGGTACGGCTGCGAGTACGCGGCGCCGTTCTCGTACGTGTTGACGAACGGCTCCCCCTTGGCGAGCCCGGAGACCAACTGCCGGAAGGCGGCCGGGTCCTGCTCGTAGGTGTGGGAGTCGTAGATGTCGGTCTCCAGGACCCGGTGGGAGTAGCCGGAGGCGTCGATGACCGGGCGGGAGGTGTCCATCGCCTTGGTGGCGAGGAACATCGCGCGGGTCACGTCGTCCAGCTGGGTGATCCGGTCGTGGAGCTTCTGGTACGTCTCGTTGAGCGGGCACCAGCCGACGATCGAGGGGTGGGAGTAGTCGCGTTCGACGGCTTCCAGCCACTGGGCGACGAAGGAGGCGTCGGGCCGCTGGTTGTCGCCGGAGGAGCCGCCGACCTCGCAGCCCCAGTCGCCGAACTCGCCCCAGACCAGGTAGCCCAGGCGGTCGGCGTGGTGGAGGAAGCGCTCCTCGAAGACCTTCTGGTGCAGCCGGGCACCGTTGAAGCCGGCCTCCATGGCGAGTTCGATGTCCCGGACCAGGGCCTCGTCGGTGGGAGCGGTCATCAGCCCGTCCGCGTACCAGCCCTGGTCGAGCACGAGGCGCTGGAAGCGGGGGCGGCCGTTGAGGAGGACGGCCTTGCCCCGGATGGAGACGGAGCGCAGGCCCGCGTAGCTCTCGACGGTGTCGGTGGACTCGCCGTCGGGGCCGATGAGTTCGAGGCGCAGCCCGTACAGGTGGGGGTCCTCGGGGCTCCACTCGCGGCGCCGGTCCTCCGGGAGGGCCAGGTACAGGCGGGGGGCCAGGTCGAGGTCGGCGCGGCCCTCGGCGCGGCAGACCTCGCCGGTGCCGTCGCTGAGGACGGCGCGCACGCGGTGGCCCGGAAGGGCGGCGGACAGGGGCAGTTCGAGGTGGAAGGCGCCGGCGGCCAGGTCCGGGGTGATGCGGGGGCGGCGCAGATGCGCGTCGGGGACCGGTTCGGCCCAGACGGTCTGCCAGATGCCGGTCGTGCGGGTGTAGTTGCAGTCGTGGTTGGCGTACTGGATCGCCTGCTTGCCGCGGGCCTGCGGTCCGGACTTCGGGTCGCGGGCGCGGACGGTGATCTCCACCTCGCGGCCGGCCGTGGCCAGGTCGCCGAGGTCGGCGGTGAAGGGGGTGAACCCACCCCGGTGGCGTACGACTTCGGCGCCGTCCACCCAGACGGTGGTGTCGTGGTCGACGGCGCCGAAGTGCAGCAGCACCCGGCGGCCGGCCCACTCGGCGGGCGGGGTGAAGCGGCGCCGGTACCAGACGGCTTCCAGGAAGTCGGTGTCGCCGACGCCGGAGAGCTCGGACTCGGGGGCGAAGGGTACGAGGATCTCACCGGTCAAGTCGCGTTGCAGGAGCCCGCGTTCGAGACCGCTGTCCCCCTGGTCGGTCTCGAACTGCCAGGTCCCGTTGAGGTTGAGCCAGTCGCGCCGTACGAACTGCGGGCGCGGGTACTCCGGACGGGGGACGGAGGGGGTGTGCACAGGTACTCCAGGTGGATCGTGGTGGCGGCCGGCCGGGAGACCGGCGCCGGGGCAGGGACGGTCGGCGGGGGTCAGCCGCCGCCGAGGCCGGTGGTGGCGACCGAGTTGACGATGCGCCGCTGGAAGAGCAGGAACATCACGATCAGCGGCAGTGCGGCCAGCAGGGCCGACGCCATGGACTGGGCGTACTGGATGCCGTACGCGTCCTTGACGGTGGCGAGGCCGACCGGGAGCGTCATGAGGTCCGGGTCGTTGGTGACGACGAAGGGCCACATGAAGTTGTTCCACGCGCCGATGAACACGAAGATCGCGACGGCGGCGACGATCGGCCGGGACAGCGGAAGCACGATGGAGGTGAAGACCCGCAGTTCGGAGGCGCCGTCGATGCGGGCGGCGTCCTCCAGTTCGCGGGGTATCGCGTCGAAGAAGCGCTTCAGGATGAAGACCATCATGGGCGCCACCACCTGCGGCAGGATGACGGCCGCGTAGGTGTCGACCAGGTGGAACATCGTCATCTGCTGGAAGAGCGGGACGATCAGCAGCTGCGGCGGGACCATGATCGCGCCGACGGTGACCGCGAGCAGCGTGCGGCGGCCGCGGAAGGTGCCGCGTGAGAAGCCGTACGCGGCGAGCGTGGAGACGGCCGTGGTGAGCAGGGTGACCAGGACGGAGATCAGCAGGCTGTTGAAGGCCCAGGTCGGTACGTTGCCGCGGTCCAGGATCTGCCGGTAGGCGGAGAGGGTGAAGGCTCCCTTGAACGGCGAGAGGCCCGACTTCACCACGTCCTGCTCGCTCTGCAGCGAGGTGGCGACCGCCCAGACGAAGGGCAGCAGCCAGGCGACGGCGAGCACGGTCAGCGCGGTCCCGGCGAGCGCCCGGGGCAGCCGTCCGTGACCGAGCAGCAAGGGCGAGCCGGACTCCTCGCGCGGCCGGCGCGGGCGGCGCACGGGGGTGGAGATGGCGGACACGGTCAGCCCTCCTGACGGAAGAAGCGGAGTTGCAGGACGGAGACGACGATGACGATCGCGAAGAAGATGTAGCTGACCGCCGAGGCGTAGCCCAGCCGGTATCCGGTGAACCCGACGTCGTAGACGTACTCCAGGATCGGGCGGGTGGAGCCGTTGGGGCCGCCCTTGGTGAGGATGTAGATCTGGTCGAACACCTTGAGGGACGCGAGGACTTGGAGCATCGCGACCAGCACCGTGGTGTGGCGCAGCTGCGGCAGGGTGACCGACCACAGCCGCCGCCAGGCGCCCGCGCCGTCGAGCGCGGCGGCCTCGTCGTACGTGGTGGGCAGCGACTGCAGGGCGGCCAGGTAGAGCAGGAAGTTGAAGCCGGCGGTCCACCAGACGGTGAGGGCGGCGACCGACCACATCGCCACCGACTCGTCGGAGAGCCAGCCGACGGGCTCCATGCCCAGCGAGGTCAGCAGCTGGTTGCCGAGGCCGATGTCGGGCTGGTAGAGCCACGTCCAGATGAGCGTGACCACGGTGACCGGCAGCAGGTACGGGGCGAAGTAGGCCAGCCGCCAGACCCATTGGCCGGCCAGCCCGCTGTGCACGAGGAGTGCCATGCCGAGCGCGACCAGGACGAGCGGTACGCACGAGATGACGGTGAAGAGGACGGTGTTGCCGAGGCTGCTCCAGACGTCCGGGTCCCCGAACGCCTCGGTGTAGTTGGCGAATCCGACGAACTCGGTGCCGCGGAGGCTGAGCGAGGCGTCGGTGAGGCTCATCCAGAGGCCCTGGACGACGGGCCAGACCAGGAAGAGCGCGAACACGACCAGGAACGGCAGGACGAACAGCCCGCCGCCCCGGGTCAGCGAGCGGCGGCGCCGGGGCGCGGCCGTCGTCGCGGAGGGTGGCTGCGGGGGCGCCGCGGCTCCGGCGGGCGCGGTGGTGGTCACGATGCGGCTCCTTCGGCTGTCGTCAGGCGACCGGGTTGGGCCGGCGCAGCAGCGTGTCCGCCTCACGGACCATCTGCCGTACCGCGCTCTCGGCGGAGGTGTTGCCCAGCAGCGCCGACTGGAGCGGCTGGCACATACGGTTCTGGAAGTTGCCGCCCGCTCCGGCGAACCAGTTCGGCGGGTCGAGTACGGCGATCTCGCCGGCGGCCGCGTAGGACGACTGGGGGTCGAGCTTCGCGTACTCGGGGCGGGCCTGCACCGGCAGATAGGCGGGGATGTGGCCGGCGCTCGCCCAGGTCAGGCTCTGTTTGACGATCTCGGCGATGTACCGGTGGGCCTGGCGGCGGCGGGCCGGGTCGGGGTCGTCCTGGTGCGGCAGGACGAAGCTGTGCGAGTCGGCGTAGACGGCCGGGCGGGCGAAGACCTGGGGGAAGGGAGCCGCGCCCAGGTGCTTGATGCCGGACTTCCGGAACGTGGGCAGCTCCCACTCCCCCGCCATGATCATGCCGCCGCGGTCGTCCATGAACGCGGCCATCGCGCCGTTGTAGTCGAGGTTGTTGGGGTTGGTGCGCCCGTCGAAGAGCTGCTTCATGAAGGTGACGACCTTCACCGCGGCATCGATGTCGATCTTCGGCGGTCCGCCGTCGGGCAGCGTGAAGGAGGCCCCGGTCTGGGCGTACAGCGCGGCGAACTGGCGCCAGCTCTGGGCGGTGTCGGTGACGTGCCCGAAGAGCACGCCGGACTTGCCGGTGATCTCGGCGAGCTTCTTGCCGGCGTCCAGGAAGGCTTCGGGCGAGCCCATCGGCGCCAGGTGGCCGGAGGAGTCGAGCAGTCCGGCCTTGTCGGCCACGTCCTTGTCGTAGAAGACGATGAAGGGGTGGACGTCCAACGGGACCGCGTAGACCGTGCCCTGGTGCTGGGCGCGCTTCCAGACGGCGGGCGCGAAGTCCTTCTCGCTCACGCCGAATTCGGCGAGGACGTCCAGGTCGAGCGGGTCGAGCAGACCGCCCGGGGCGTATCCGGCCAGCCGTGACAGGTGGAGCACGGCGACGTCGGAGGCCCGGCCGCCCGCCGCCGACATGGCGAGTTTCGTGTAGTACGAGGGGCCCCAGTCCAGGATCGTGCGATCCACGTCGAAACCGTCGGGGCCCTTCGAGACGGCGGCGATCATCTCGTCCATGAGCATGCCGTCGCCGCCCTGGAAGAGGTCCCAGACCTTCAGCGCGGACGCCCCGCCCGCGCTGGCCGGCGAGGCGCAGCCGGTGAGCGGGCCCGCCGCCAGCAGCGCGGCCGCCCCAGCCGTCCCGTAACGCAGCAGTCCGCGGCGCCCGATGGCGGGCGGGCGGCCGGGGTCCCGGGGTCCGGGCAGTCCTCGTGCGGGAGGTGCAGAGTTCATCACTGACCTTTCGACGCCGGACGACGTGCCCGGCCGACGGCAGGCGCCATCGGCACGGCAGCCATCGGCCGCCCGTGCACATCGGGGGTGAGCCGCGCCGGTCTCCCGGTGCGGTGACCTGTTTTTACATCGATGTACATTGGCTGTAAAGAGCTGGGTCATCACCTGTGCCGGATGCACCGCCCATCGGTCCGGGGCCGTCGGGGGGTACGGCATAGACTCGGTGCGTACCGAGGGTGGGGAGTTGCGGGTGGCACGACCGAGGATCAAGGACGTCGCACGGCACGCGGGGGTGTCGGAGAAGACGGTGTCCAACGTGCTCAACGACTATGTGCACGTGTCCGACCGCACCCGGCGCGTGGTGCAGGAGGCCATCGACCACCTCGGCTACCGCATCAACCTCGCCGGCCGCCATCTGCGCAGCGGACGCACCGGCATCATCGCCCTGGTGGTGCCCGAACTCGACGTCCCGTACTTCGCGGAGCTCGCCCGGCATGTCGTCCGGGAGGCCGAAAAGCGCTCCCTGACCGTGCTGATCCACCAGTCGGGCGGCGACCGGGAGCGGGAGAAGGCGGCCCTGGCCGGTTTCGGCTCGGACTTCGTGGACGGCGTCATCCTCAGCCCGCTCGCCCTCGCGCCGGACGACCTGCGCGCCCATACCGGGCCGCCGCCGACCGTCCTGCTCGGCGAGCTGCTCAACGAGGGCGCGGACCATGTGGCGATCGACAACGAACGCGCGGCCCGCGAGGCCACCGAGCATCTGCTCGCGCTGGGCCGGCGCCGCATTCTCACGGTCGGCGGCCGGGACGACGGCTGCGTCGGTACGGCCCAGGCCCGCACCCGCGGCTTCCGCCTCGCGCTGTCCGGGGCGGGCCTGCCGTACGACCCGGCGTCGCTGCTGCCGGTGGAGGCGTTCCACATGAGCGACGGTGCCGACGCGGTCCGCCGCGTGCTGGCCGCCGGCGCCCGGCCGGACGCCCTGCTCTGCCTGAACGACCAGCTGGCGCTGGGTGCGCTGCGCGCGCTGCACGGTTACGGGGCGCGGGTGCCCGAGGACGTGGCGGTGATCGGCTTCGACCATGTGGAGGGCGGCCGCTTCAGCGTGCCGTCCCTGAGCACGATCGCCCCGGACAAGGAGGCGGTGGCCCGGGTCGCGGTGGACCTGCTGGTGCGCCGCGTCGAGGAGGCCACGCGCCCGGACGCCACCGGCAGCCCGGCCGCGGAGTGCCCGCAGGACCGGGTGGTGGAGCACCGTCTGGTCCTGCGCGAGTCCACGGAGGGGGTGGCCGGGCGCGACGGGGTGTGGTGAACGCCGTGGTTCAGTCCGTGAGCAGCCGCTCCAGGGTCCGCCGGAGTGCGGCGCCGCCCTCGAAGAGCTCGGCGGTGAGCCCGAGTTCGCGGGCGGCCCGGACGTTGGCTTCCCGGTCGTCCACGAAGAACGCCTCGCCGGGGACGGCCCCGAGCAGCCCGAGCGCCCCCGCGAAGGCTTCCTCGGCGGGCTTGGTCGCCCCGAGCCCGCACGAGAACGCGAGCACGTCGAAGCGGTCGTCTACCTGGGGCAGCCGCTCGGGCAGCCCGGCGCGCAGCAACGCGTCGTTGTCCGTGAACAGGGCCGTCGGCCGGTCCCGTACGAGGTCGGCCGCGGCAAGGACCTCGGGGTCGGGCTCGAACGCCCCGCACCAGATGCGGCGCAGCTCCCCGGCCGTACCCGCGAACCCCAGCCGCCGCCTGATCTCCCCCTCCACGTCATCGGCGCTGCCCTGCCCCCGGTCCCAGGCCGCGATCAGCCCGGAATCGTAAAGCTCCGACTCGACGCGCCGCGCGGAAAGCCCACACGCGATCCCGAGGAGTTCCAGCCGCCGCTCACGGTGAAAGCGGCAGACGACGCCACCAAGATCGAAGAGAAATACCCGAGGCTTCATGCGCGGCAATCTAGCCCTGTCCGGCGGACCACGGGAAGTCCGCTCCTGGTCCATGTCGCGGTCGCCGCGTGGGGCCTCGCATTCGGCGGCCCTCCGAGCCAGGGAGCCGTCGCTCAGGTCCGCGTCGACCCTGGAAGTGCCCAGCGAAGGTGCGCGGGCCGGTGCGACGGTC
The DNA here is from genome assembly GCF_045206345.1 of Streptomyces sp. NBC_00209. Lineage (NCBI taxonomy): Bacteria > Bacillati > Actinomycetota > Actinomycetes > Kitasatosporales > Streptomycetaceae > Streptomyces > Streptomyces sp. NBC_00209. Next base: position 315,237 of record NZ_CP108121.1, read on the forward strand.
ACGGAACGACGGCGCCCGAATGACCGAGGGCCGGTTCTGGATTTCTCCAGAACCGGCCCTGATCCACGACTGTCACCAGTCGGGACGACAGGATTTGAACCTGCGACCCCTTGACCCCCAGTCAAGTGCGCTACCAAGCTGCGCCACGTCCCGATGCCCGCCTGACCTGGGGTTTCCCCCTGGCTGAACGCGCATGAGAACAATACCGCACTTCATCGGGTGGTCACGAACCGCTTTCGCGGTGCTTGCGGAAAGTGTCCGCACGGGCACCCTCAGTGGATCAGCACCTGGGAGAGGGCGACCCGGCCCGTGCCGGTCTTCACGATCCGGACCGTACGGGTGCGGCTGTCCAGGTCCACGACGGTGGGACGCAGGGCCTTGCCGCTGACGTGGACGGTGCCGTCGTCGGTGACGATGTCGAAGTCGGCCGTCGTGGTGGAGGCGTCGTTCCAGACCTCGACCTGGCGGATGTGCCGGGTGGCTCCGAGGTCCGTCTGCCACCAGGCGCCGTCCTCGGCGAGGGTGCGGGTGTCGGTGCTGGTGTCGGCGTCCAGGGCGAGCGCGGCGGTGGCGGTGCCGTCCGTCGAGGACTGGGTGGCCGTGCCGGTGCGGGCCAGGTCGGTGCGCAGCTGCTCGACCGGGCCGCCGTGGGCACCGGCGCGGGCGGCGACGGCCAGGGCGGCGGCCGGGAGGCGGTCGAGGCCGGTGTGGTTGCCGGCCATGACGGAGCCGGTGCCGCCGAGGGCGGGGGCGGCGGTGTCGGTCCAGTTGCCGCGCGCGGTGTTCTGGATGCCGTAGTCCGCCCAGTTGGAGACCCACTTGTAGCCGATGCGGGTGATGACGTTGTTCTCGACCGTGATGTACGAGGACTGCTCGTCCAGGTAGATGCCGTTGCCGTCGCGCTCGGTGTTGCCGTACGCGGAACGGTTGATGTAGTTGCCGCCGACGACCGTGCCGGGCTGGGCGCCCTGGGTGTAGATGGCGCCGCCGTCGTGCTGCTGCTGGGCGACCTCCATGACGTCGGTGATGCGGTTGTTGGTCACCTTGTTGTCACGGAGGACGGACTTCTGCGCCTCGGGCTGGTTCCAGCCCCAGCCGACGGAGATCGCCGAGTACGGGAGGTGGTCCAGGCTGTTGTGGTCGACGGTGAGATCCGCCTCGTAACCGGCCCAGATGCCGACCGCGTCGGTGTACTCGACGCCGGTGCGGCCAATGGTGTTGTACGCGACGGTGTTGCGCTCCCCGGCGAGTGCGGGTTCCGGCAGGGGCTCGGTGTCGCCGACGTAGACCGCGCCCGAGGAGAGGTCGGTGAAGGTGGAGCGGGTGAGTGCGCTGTCCTTGGTACCGGCCTCCAGGATCGCTCCGGCGCCGCCGAGGTGGGTGAAGCTCGCGGTGTCGACGGTGACCCGTCGGCCGCCGCGCACGGTGAGCGCGGCGGCCGGTTTGGTGTAGTAGCGGCCCGCGTGGTCGACGGGGCCGGTGGCTCCGGTCAGGGTGAGACCGGCCTGCATCCCCGCGTAGCCCTCGTCGGTGTCGGGCTGCCGGTAGGCCGCGTACGCGAAGCCGATGCCGCTGACCGTGAGGTCGTGGGCGCCGTCCACGGTGAGCAGCTGTTCGGTGTGCGGGGTGACGGCCCGCGCGTGGCGCATGTTCTCGCCCTCGCGCGGGAGGTAGGTGACGGTACGGTCGGCGGAGTTCCACACGAACTCGCCCGGCTTGTCGAGGAGTTCGGCGGCATTCTCGAAGAACGCGACACCGCTGTAGCGGGTGGAGTCGACGGCGGTGGTGTCCCAGGCGGGGCCGGTGCGGTCGGTGCCGCTCGCGGAGTTGGTCCAGCAGGGCCGGGCGAAGGTGAGGGTGTCACCGCTGACGCCCGCGATCCGGCAGTGGTAGTTGCGCCAGCGGACACGGATGACGGCCTCGGCGTCCGTGGGGCGGGCCCAGTGGTCGATGCCGGTCGCGGTGGCGCCGGTCATGCCGTCGGCCGTGGCGTCGCAGGTGGCGGCGGAGCATGCCTCGCCGCGGGCGCGGGTGGCGCGGTGGCCGTCCACGAAGAGCTGGCGCGGGGTGACACCGGCGGGGACGGAGGCGGTCCAGGTGCCGTCGGCGTTCTCGCGCCAGCCGGTGAGGTCCCGGCCGCCGGAGAGGACGGGGTGGGCGCCGGGAGCGGCGGCCCAGGTCGTGCCGGAGTCGGCGGCGCCGAGCCTCAGGGGCGCGTCGAGCCGGTATGTGCCGTCCTTCAGGAGTACGCGGACGGCGCGGCGGTGTTCGGTGCGGGCCAGGTCGCGGGCGCCGTCCAGGGTGCAGGGGCGGGCGTCGGTGCAGGCGGAGCCGTGGCCGTCCGGAGCGGCGTACAGGGTGCGGGGCGCGGGCGCGGCTCCGGCCGGGGCGGCGAGCAGGGCGGTCAGCAGGGCGGCGGTGGCGGATGCGGCGGTGGCTCGTACGACGTTCAGGGGGCGGTTCACGCGGTGGCCTTCCAGTCGGGGTGGCCGGGCATGGGCGGGTTGACGGCCCCGAAGAGCCAGTCGCACAGGAACGGGTCGAGCGAGCGGTCGTGGGTGATGTCGACGGTGTGCCGGATGAACTCCTGGGAGGTGTACGTGGAGTCCTTGAAGCGCTTCACCCACTCACGCATCACGGTGTCGAAGGAGCGCCGGCCGATGCGCTGGTTCAGGGCGTAGAGGACGAGGGCGCCGCCGTCGTAGATATTGGTGCCGCCGAGCCCCTTGGGCAGTCCGGGCGGGCCGTCGGCGGCACGGACGGCGTCGAGCGTCTCGTACACGGTCTTCATCTTGTCGGCGAGGACGGACCAGCCGCGCTCCTCGCTGTACAGGCCGGCGTAGTAGACGGCGGGGCCCTCGTTGAGCCATGCCTGCTGCCAGTCGTCGGGGGTGACGGAGTCGCCGAACCACTGGTGGACGAGCTCGTGGACCATGGTGGTCTCGTAGCCGGGCTGCCCCTGGGCGTTGAGCTTGAACCAGTTGGTGCCGAAGAGGGACAGCGTCTGGTTCTCCAGCGCGTCGGTGTAGCCGTCGTAGATGTGCACCCCGTAGACGGAGAACGGGTAGCGGCCGAACTTCGCCTCCAGCCACGCCAGATGGTCGGCGGTACGGGCGACGATCGGGGCGTACGTGTCCTCTTGGCCCCGGGGCACGATGTGGCGCAGGGGCAGGCCGCGGTGGCTGCTGCCGTAGAGGTAGGTGCCCTTGACCACGGCGATGCCGATGAGCTCGGTGGCCATGCGCTCGCGGAGCGCGAAGTGCCAGACGGTGGAGCCGTCCGCACGCGGTGTACGGTGCGTCAACTCGCCGTTCGCGGTGGCGACGTAGCCCTCGGGGGCGCTGATGTGGAAGGTCCACGTCGCCTTGTCGGAGGGGGTGTCGTTGCAGGGCAGGAAGGTGTCGGCGCGGGAGGACTGGGCGGCCGAGGCGAAGCCGCCGTCGCTGCCGAACCGCCAGCCGGTGAGGCTGGTCCGGGGCGCCTGGCCGTTGCCCCGGTAGCGGATCTCGGTGCTGAACGCCTGGTGGTCGCGGATCGGGCGGGCCGGGGTGACGGTCAGCTCCTGGCCGCTCTGGCCGGCGGTGAGCTCCCAGGTGGCGGGGCGGCCGGCGACGGTGACGGCGTCGATGGTGTGGCCGTCGGTGTCCAGGTTGAAGGCGGACAGGTCCTGGGTGGCCCGGGCGTCGATCCTCACCGTCGCGGTGAAGTCGTACGTCACCGGCGTGAAGTCGAAGGTCAGGTCGTAGTGGCTGACCTCATAGCCGCCGTTGCCGAGCGTGGGGTAGAGCGGGTCGCCGACACCGGCGGCGCCGGGTTCCGGGTGGAAGCCGTGCGACCGGGCGGCGGCGGGCGTGCCGAGAGCGGGGACGATGACGGCTGCCGCCGCCGCGGCGCCGCCGAGTGCGAGGACCGAGCGTCGGGTGGTCACCTAGATCCTCCCAGGATGCCCCGTCCTTCAGGGCGGGGAGGAATGGGTCCTCGGGGCGGAGCCGCGAAGCGGCGGAGTTCGCTGCACATTGGTTCTGACCTGCACTCTCTTTCGTTGTCAGTGGGGGCTGTTAGGTTGCGGATCATGGCGACGACAGCAGCGGCTGGGCGGGGTTCCGGGCTTGCCCGGTACACCTTCCGGCTGCGTGTGTCGTCGACCGCGCTCGCCCGGCTGGAGGCGGAGTGGGCGCGGTGTCGGTGGGTGTGGAACGAGTGCGTGGCGATGTCCCGCAAGGTCCACGCCGCAAACCGCGACGCCGCCGAGAAGACGACGTGCGGTCCGGCGCAGCTGGACAGGTTGCTGACCGAGGCGCGGCAGGCGATGTCCTGGTTGCGTGAGGGTGCGTCGGTGCCGCAGCAGCAGACCATCCGTGACTTCGCGAAGTCCCGGGCCAAGGCGGTCAAGGACGTCAAGGCGAAGGTGCCAGTGCGGCGGCGGGCCGGGACGCCCCGGATCAAACGCAAGCGGGACGCACTCCCCACGTTGAACTACACGCAGCGCGGGTTCCGTCTCAAGGACGGCCGCCTGCACGTGGCGGGCGGCATCGTCCTGACGGTCGTCTGGTCCCGCGAGCTGCCGTCCGAACCTTCCTCCGTGCGGGTGTACCGGGACAGCCTCGGACACTGGTACTGCTCGTTCGTCGTCGCTGCCGAACCCCAGCCGCTCCCCACCACAGGACGTGTCCTCGGCGTGGACTGGGGCGTGAAGGAGACCGCCACTACCACATCCGACGCCCACGACCTGCCCCACCCCGAACACGGCAAGAACGCGGCGCGGAAGCTGGGCCGCTATCAGCGGCTGATGGCCCGCCGCCGCCCCGCGCGCGGACGGGCAGCATCCAAGGGCTACCGCAAAGCCCAGCGGCAGGCCGCGAAGCTGCACAAGAAGGTCGCCCGGCAGCGACAGGACACCGCCCGCAAGTGGGCCAAGGCGGTGGTCCGCGACCACGACGCCATCGCCGTCGAGGACTTCCGCCCGAAGTTCCTGGCGAAGACCACCATGGCCCGCAAGGCCGCCGACGCCGCTATCGGCGCCACCAAAGCCGCCCTCATCGAGATGGGCCGCAAGCACGCACGGGACATCCGTCTCGTGCACCCCGCGCACACCACCATGGACTGCGCACAGTGCGGAGCGAGAACCAAGCACGCACTACCTCTTTCGGAACGTACCTACACCTGCACCGCGTGCGGAGCCGTGTCCCCCAGGGACAAGAACTCCGCGCGCGTGATGCTCGTCCGGGCTGGTCTCAACCCGGCTGGTGCCGATCGTGTAAGAGCCGGTAGACCGCAGGTCCCCAGCCAACGTGAGCCAGAAATCCCCGTCCTTCAGGGCGGGGAGGATGTCAATTCTTCCCCTTCTGGAAGGCTTCCTCGAACTCGCCGCGGGCCTGCTCGCCGCCCTTGGCCAGGTAGTCCTTGACCAGCTGGTCGTAGGCGGACATGGGCTTGCGGCCGGAGATGATGTCCTTGATGACGTCGCCCTTGAGCGTGCCGAGGCTGCCGGCGCTCTTGGAGTCCCAGGTGGGCGAGGAGTACCGGAGCGTCGGGTCCGGCAGCATCATCGGGATCATCTTGGTGAAGGCGTCGTGGACGTAGCGCACGCCGTCCTCCGAGTCCGCGCTGAAGACGGCGGGAACGGCGGACGCCGTCATCCTCCAGGGCACGGTGACGTCCTGGGTGCCCCGCTTGGTGAGCGCCGGGTTGCCCTTGGCGTCGCGGGTGAAGTCCTTGCCCTCGACACCGAAGTTGATGAGGGTGTACTCCAGGCTGCCGAACGGAGAAGCCGCGAAGTCGGCGAACTTCAGAATCTCCTTGACGCGGTCCCCGGACGCCTTGGTGATGTGCGTGTTCTGCAGCGCGACGTTGTCCATCCAGGTCACGGCGTCCTTGCCGACGGGCACGAACGGGCGCGGGTCGAACTTCTTGTTGATCGCCTTCATCGTGGCGACGTAGCCGACACCGGGCGCCAGGTAGCTGGGCATGCCGTCATAGACGTAGGCGCCCTTGCCGTTCTTGAACATGTCCGTGTACTGGGCCTTCTGCGCCCCGGACATCTGGAGGGTGCCCGGGTAGAAGCAGCCGGCCTTGTACAGCGCACGGGCCGTCTCGACAGCCTTGCGGTGCTCCGGGGTCTCCAGGTCGGAGGTGAACTTGCCGGTCTTCTCGTCCAGCCGCCACGAGGCGGGGGCGCCCGCCGACATGGCGAGTACCGTGGTGACCCCGGCAATGATCGCGTACCGGTCCTCCTTGGGCCGGGTCAGCTCCTTGCAGACCTCGACGAAGCGGTCCAGGTCGGTGATCTGGTCGAGGCTCGTGACGCCGACCTCCGCGAACAGGTCGTGCCGGTAGAAGCCCGCGCCGCCGGTTCCGGAACGGGCGATCGGGATGCCGTAGAGCTTGCCGCCGAAGATCCCGCCCTGCCAGGCGGCCTCCGGGATGGCGGCGAGGTTGGGGTAGTCCTTGACCGCGTCCCCGGCGAGGTGCGGGGTGAGGTCGGCGCACTTGGCCTGGAGGAAGGCCGCCTTGTTGTCGACGCCGCCGCTCTCCGGGTACATGAAGAGGTCCGGCAGGCTGTCGCTCGCGACCATGGTGGAGAACTTGGTGCTGTAGTCGTCGGAGGGTACGCCGGTGATGTCCACCCGGGCGCCGAGCAGCTTCTCGATCTCCTGCCAGGCGACGTTCTTGCCGCGCGAGGGCGGCGGCGGGGAGAACGTCTCCATCGTGGCGCTGATCGTCTTCGCGCCCTTGAGCGGTGTGCCCTTCGTGGCCCGCAGCGGCTTGGCCGGGTAGTTGAAGAAGCCCTGCGGGACGCCGGCCGCGGTGCCTTCCAGGTCGGGCTTGAGGCCGATGTTGCGGACGGCGCTGTGCGGGAGCAGGGACGCGCTCTTGGCCTCGGCCTTCGCGGTCGTGCCGCCGTCACCGCACGCGGCGAGCAGGGGGGCGGCGGCCAGTCCGAGACCGACGCCGGCACCCAGGCGGAAGAGCGCTCTGCGGTTGATGGGAGTGGAGCTCGACACCTGAATCTCCTTGTGAGAGGGAAGGGAAGGAGTGGGGGGCGGCGGCTGCGCTCAGCCCTTGACGGCTCCGGTGAGCACGCCCTTGGTGAAGTAGCGCTGGAGGAACGGGTAGACGCAGAGGATCGGCACGACGGCGATCACCAGGACCGCCATCTGCACCGCCTGCTGCGGGGCGAGCGCCTCGCCGGACGCGGCCGAGTCGAGGCTCTGCCCCTGGAGGACGTAGGTCCGCAGCACCATGGGCAGCGGCCACTTGTCGGAGTCGTTGAGGTACAGGAGCGAGTTGAAGAAGGCGTTCCAGTACGTCACCGCGTAGAAGAGGCTGATCACGGCGAGGACGGCCTTGGACAGCGGCAGGACGATGCGGACCAGGATGCGGAAGTCGCCGGCGCCGTCCACCTTCGCCGCGTCGTACAGCTCCTCCGGCAGGTTCATGAAGAAGGACCGCAGGACGACCAGGTTGAAGGCGCTGACCAGGGTGGGCATGACGAGCGCCGCGTAGGTGTCGTACAGGCCGAGTCCCTTGACCAGCAGGAAGTTCGGGATGATGCCGGCGTTGAACAGCATGGTGAACAGGGCCGTCATCAGGATGAAGCGGGAGCCGGTGACCTCGCGGCGGGAGAGCCCGTACGCCATGCCGACGGTGACGAGCAGACTGGCGAGGGTGCCGAACACGGTGATGCCCACGGAGACGATCAGGGCCCGGCTGACGACACCGCCGGTGAAGATCGTGCGGTAGGCGTCGAGGGTGGGGTGGTCCGGCCACAGGACGAGGCCGGAGCTCTTGATGATGTCGGTCTGCGAGGCGAAGCTCGTCCCGATGACGCCGACGAGCGGATACGCGACGGCGAGGACGACCACGACGACGGCGACGGCCTTCGCGGTCTGACCGAGGCGGGTCGGGCGCTCCATCCACGGCGGACGGCCGTCGGACTTGCGCATGGGGGCGGGCGGGGACTTGGGCGCGGCGGTCCGGGCCGTGGCGCGCGTCTTCTCAGCGGTCAGCACCGCGGTACACCCCTTCGTGGCCGAGTCGGTGGGCGAACTTGTTGGCGCCCAGCACGAGTGCGGTGCCGATGACCGCCTTGACGAGTCCGACGGCGGCTGCGACGCCCCAGTCGTTGTCCTTGATGCCGTGGTAGTAGACGTAGGTGTCGAGCACCTCGCCGGCGTCCGGTCCGACCGCGTCGCGCTGGAGCAGGATCTGCTCGAAGCCGACGGAGAGGATCTGCCCGAGGTTGAGGATGAGCAGCAGGATGAGCACGGGGGCGATGCCCGGCAGCGTCACGTGCCACAGCCGGCGCCGGGGCCCGGCTCCGTCGATCGCGGCTGCCTCGTACTGCTGCCGGTCGATGTTGAGGAGGGCGGCGAGGATGATGATCGTGCCCCAGCCGGCGTCCTTCCAGGCCACCTGCAGGGTGAGCAGCCACGGGAAGGCGTCCGGGTCGCTCATCATGTCGTAGCGGGGCAGGCCCATGCTGCCGAGGAAGTCGGGCAGGACGCCTGCGCCGCCCAGGATCTGCTGGAAGATCGAGACGATGATGACCCAGCCGATGAAGTGCGGCAGATAGACGACGCTCTGCACGAAGCGCCGGATGCGGTCGCTGGCGATGCTGTTGAGCAGCAGGGCCAGGGCGATGGGCACCGGGAAGAAGAACACCAGCTGGACGAGGGCGATCTCCAGCGTGTTGAACGTCGCGCTCCAGAAAGCCGGTTCGCTGAACGCGGTGGTGAAGTTGGCGAAGCCCACCCAGACGCTGTGCATGTAGCCGAGGTACGGCTGGTAGTCCTGGAACGCCACCACGTAGCCGAGCAACGGCACGTAGTGGAAGACGATGAAGTAGAGCAGGCCGGGCAGGGTGAGCAGCAGCATCACCCGGTCGCGTTTGAGCCGCTGCCCGAGCGTGAGCCGGTGCGGGGCGGCGAGGGCCGGGCCGGGCGGCGAGGCGGGATCTTCGCCCCGCTTTCGCCGCGTTCGCCGCTTTTCGCGCGGCAGCGGAGGTGCTGTGTCAGCCATGGTGGGTCCTGTTCGGCTGGGGTGGCGCGTGGTGTGCCTTCTGCGGCGGCAAGTTAGTAAGCGGTTAACCCAAGCGTCAAGGGATCCGGGTGAACGTCTTCAACAGTCGTCGACCTCAGGAGCTAATTCCGGGGCGGCAAATCCCAACAAAGCCTTCCCAGTTGCCCATTCTGGCCGGTCTTGCGCTTGACGGTCGGCCGTGGACCTCCCTAGCGTGCCGGTCATTCGATAGAACACGATTACTATCCGGAGGCAGGGTGCGAACCACCGAAGAGGCGCCGGCCCGTTCCGGCCCCGGGGCAGCGGATCCGCCCGGGAGGCGGCCGCGCACGGTTCTGGTCATGAGCACGGGGCTGCTGGACGACGTCTTCCCGCCCGCTGTCCGGTCGCGTCTCGAGGAGACCGCCGAACTGCTCGATCCGGCGGTGATCAGCGAGTTCGACTCCCCCACCGCCGCCCGGGCCCTGTCCGTCGCGGAGGTGCTGCTGACCGGCTGGGGCTGTCCGCCCGTGGACCCGGCGCTGCTGGACCGGGCGCCCGCGCTGCGGGCCGTCGTCCACGCGGCCGGCACCGTGAAGACGTTTCTGTCACCGGCCGCCTTCGACCGCGGGATCGTCGTCTCGTCGGCCGCCGCGGCCAACGCCGTACCGGTGGCCGAGTTCACCCTCGCGGCGATCATCATGGGCGCCAAGCGGGTGTTCCCGTTCGCGGGCCTCTACCGGGCCCGCCGCACCCATCGCACCGCCGCCGACCTGGACCGCCACCACTGGCTCGGCACGCATGGTCTGACCGTGGGGGTGGTCGGCGCCTCCCGCATCGGCCGCCGCGTGATCGAGCTGCTGCGGACGGCACTGGACGCGGAGATCCTGCTGCACGACCCGTACGTGAGCGCGGCCGAGGCCGCCCTCCTCGGCGTGACCCCCGTCGACCTGGACACCCTCGTGGCGACGAGCGACGTGGTGACCCTGCACGCCCCGGACACGCCCGAGACCCGGAACACGATCGACGCCCGCCGGATCGGCCTGATGCGCCCCGGGACGCTGCTCGTCAACACCGCGCGCGGCCCGCTCGTGGACACCGAGGCGCTCACCCCGCACCTGGTCAGCGGCCGGCTCGACGCGGTCCTCGACGTCACCACGCCCGAGCCACTGCCGACCGGCCACCCCCTGTGGGACCTGCCCAACGTGTTCCTGACCCCGCACCTGGCGGGCGCCCAGGGCAACGAGGTGGGGCGGCTCGGCGCGCTCGCCGTGGACGAGCTGGCCCGGTACGCGCGGGGCGAGCCGTTCGGGCACCCCGTGCACCGGGCGGACCTGGGGAGGATCGCGTGACCGCCCTTCCTCCGCGGGCTCCGGCACCGCGGCGGACCGCACCCGCCACGGCACTAGGCTCGTCGTCACACAACAGTCTTCAGGGGGTGAGCCGGATGCGCCGGCAGAGCACGGCCGGGGACGGACAGCGGCGGGCGACGGTCACCGACGTCGCCCGGCGCGCGGGCGTCTCGACGGCCACCGTCTCACGCGTCCTGAACCGCAACTACCCCGTCGCCGAAGCGACCCGGGAGCGCGTCGAGTCCGCCATGCGCGAGCTCGGCTACGTGGTCAACGCGCACGCCCGCGCCCTGGCCGGCGTCTCCAACCGCACCGTCGGCATCATCGTCAACGAGGTCATCGACCCCTTCTACGCGTACATCGCGCGCGGGGTCGAACGGGAGGCGGCGCTCGGTGGACGGCTCTGCCTGGTCTGCTGCACCCAGGGCGACCCGCAGCGCGAGCTGGCCTTCATCGACCTGATGCACGAGCGCCGGGCGGACGCGGTCGTGGTCGTCGGCGGCTCCCTCGCGGACCGGGGCTACACCTCGGAGCTGGCCCGCCGGGCGCGCGAGCTGGACGCGGGCGGCTCGAAGCTGGTCCTGTGCGGCCGGCCGCCGCTCGGCGAGTCCGCGCCGACCGCCGCCGTGGAGTACGACAACGAGGGCGGTGCCTTCGCGATCACCGACCACCTGCTGATGCAGGGTCACGAGCGCATCCTCTACCTCGGCGGTCCGCCCAAGCTCTCCACCACCCGCGACCGGCTCGCCGGACACCGCCGCGCCCTGGAGCTGCGGGGTGTGCCGGTCGATCCCGAGCTGGCCCAGCCGGGCGCCTTCAGCCGCGGCTTCGGGTACCGGAGGATGGCCGAACTACTGCGGAACGGACCGGAGTTCACCGCTGTGTTCGCGGCCAACGACATGGTGGCGGCCGGTGCGGCACAGGCCCTGGAGGAGGCGGGCCTGCGGGTGCCCAAGGACGTCTCGCTGGTGGGGTACGACGACATCCCGGTCGCCCAGGAGCTGCGTCCCCGGCTGACCACCGTCCATGTGCCGCTGGAGGAGATGGGCCGTCAGGCGGTGCGGCTCGCGGTGTCCGGCGGGGACGAGGACGACTGGCGGGAGCCGACCGCCGGGGCGCTGCGCCTCGGCACCCACATCGTGGTACGCGATTCCGTGGCGCCCCGGTCCGGCAGACGGCTCCGCAAGTGACCGGTTACTGCCCGCCTGTCCGCAGTTGGCCATAGAAAATCACAGTAACTTCCCGACTCCCCTTGCGGCTCTACAGCAACCGCTTACATGCTGACGGAGCACCCCCCCACCGTTCCGGACACCTTCGCCCCTCGTTCATGACTGCAGGGAGAGTTCCGCATGCGTAAGCACACCCCGTCTGCCTCCCCCGCCACCGAATCCGCCTCCTCCGTGGGCCGCCGCGCCGTCCTCGGCGCGGCGGCGGGCGCGGGAGCCGCGACGGTCCTCGGCCTCACCGCCACCGGCGCCCAGGCCCGGCCCTCGACCGGCCGGCCCACCGGACGCCCCGTCTCCGTGACCGTCACCGGCCGCCCCGCCGCCGAGGCCGAACGACTGCGGCTCGCCCAGGCGTTGCGCGGTTCGGAGTTCCAGCCGACCGGCCTGTACGTGCCCGCCGGCACCCCGCTCTCGCTGACCGTCCAGCCGCACGACGGCCTCGTGCCCACGCTCTGGATCGGCGCCTGGGACTACTACGGCGAGATCACCGAACCCCGCAGCTACCCGCTGACCTCCGGCGCCAACACGGTGACGGACGCGCACGGTGGCCCGGTCTACCTGACGCTCACCGGTGACGGCGAGCGGGCGGGCGTGCTGTTCCGGTCCGGTGCGGTCCGGATGCCCGTCCTCACCCTGGGCCGTACCACCGAGGCCGACTACCAGCACCAGCTGGACACGCTGACCGAATCGCCCTGGGTGGAGCTGCACGCCCCGCACACGATCATGACGCTGACCCGTGAGGGCGCCCTGCTCTACCGCGACGAGGACCACGCGGCGCTGCTCCGGCTGGTCGAGACCATCATCGACTCGCACGCCCGGATCAGCGGGCTCGACGGCTCGAAGCCGGTGCACCGGCGCAAGGCGGGGCCGTACCACTTCACCGAGGTCAGCAAGGTGCCCACCGGCGTCGGCGCCTACGCCACGCACGGCTACAACGGCTTTCCGCGCGCCTACCTGGACCGGGCCACCACCGTCGAGGGCCTGCGCACTCGGGGCTGGGGGCTGTACCACGAGCTGGGCCACCTCCATCAGCAGTACGCGTACAAGCCCGGCGGCCTCACCGAGGTCACCGTGAACATCTACTCGCTGGCCGCGCAGCGCACCCTGAAGCAGCCGTCGAACCTGCTCACGGTCGACCCGGCGACCGGTCGGACCGTGTTCCAGAGCTCGCGGGACAAGTTCGGGACGCCCGGTCTCACGTACGAGAAGTCATTCGGGGCGTACGAGAAGCTGGTGCCGCTGCGCCAGCTGGAACTGGCCTTCGGGGAGGACTTCTGGCCGCGTCTGCACCAGCTGGTGCGCGAGGAGAACCCGCAGTCCGCCTCCACCGAGGACGCCAAGCGCTACCGGGCCCTGGCCACCTGCTCCAGCCGGATCGCGGGCTACGACCTCACGGACTTCTTCGTGAACACCTGGGCGTTCCCCATCGACGCCACGGGCCGCGCCGAACTCGCCGCGCTCCGTCTCCCGCAGCCGCCCGTCGACCCGGGCACGCTCTCCGACTGAGACCACGACGACGAGGAAAGGAGTCATCATGCACCTGAGCAGAAGGACCCTACTCACCGCGAGCGGCGCCACGGCGTCGGTGGTCCTGACGACGGGTCCGGCCAAGGCGGCGCGGGCCGGAGCAGCCGAGGAGGAGCCGGTCGACGACTTCGACGTTCTCCTGGAGCGGGCCGCGACCCTGCTCACCGGCGGCGCGTTCGACGCCTCGGACCCCGACTTCGCGGCCGGAATCGCGGCCCTGGACACCACAGCGGGCGCTTTCTGGGACACCCTGGACCGGAGCGCGGGGCGGACCGCCCTGTGGTCCGATCTTTCACCGCTCACCGACCCGGGCAACTTCGGCCAGAGCTACACGCGGTTGCGCACGCTCGCCGTCGCGTGGTCCACCCCCGGCTCCGCGCTCTCCGGAAGCGCGGAGACGGCCGACGCGCTGCTCGGGGCACTGCGGTTCGCCTGCGATACGGCGTACCACCCCTCGGCGCCCGAGACCGGCAACTGGTGGTTCTGGGAGATCGGGGCGCCGCGTGCCCTGATGGACTGCTGTGTCCTGCTGCGCGAGCGGCTGCCGGCCGCCGATCTCGCCGACTATCTGGCGGTCGTAAACCGGTTCTGCCCCGACGCGGACCGCCGCACCAACTCCCCCACGTTGCCGGAGACCGGTGCCAACCGCACCGACAAGGCGGTGATCGTGGCGCTGTGCGGGCTGCTCGGCAAGGACACGGACAAGGTGGCGTCGGCCCGCGACGCGCTCTCCGACGTACGCGACTCCGGCCGCAACAGCCTTTTCCGCTATACGACTTCGGGTGACGGCTTCTACGAGGACGGCTCGTTCGTCCAGCACTCGGAGGTGGCGTACACCGGCTCCTACGGCAGCGTCCTGCTCGGCGGTGCTGCCTGGCTGCTCTCACTTCTGGCGGGCTCCGCCTGGGCGGTGGCCGATCCGAAGGTGTCGGTGATGTACGAGGCCGTGGAGCGTAGCTTCGTCCCGGTGATCTTCGACGGGCTGATGATGGACGCGGTGCGCGGCCGGGCCATCTCCCGGGAACGGGCGGGCGACCACCGGGACGGGGCAGCGGCCGTCGCCGCGATCCTGCTCCTGGCGACCGGCGCCCCCGCCGACCTGGCGGACCGCTGGCGCGCTCTGGTCAAGGGCTGGCTCACCCGCAACCGCACCACCCCGTTCACCGCCCTGGCCACGCTGCCCCAACTCGCCCTGGCCAAGTCGGTGCTGGCCGACCGCGAGATCCTGCCCGCACCCCGCACCACGGGCAGTTCCGTCTTCGCGGACATGGACCGCGTCGTCCACCGCCGCCCCGGCTGGGCCTGCACCCTGTCGCTGTCCTCGAAGCGCATTTCCGCGTACGAGGCGGGCAACGGCGAGAACCTGCACGGCTGGTACACCGGCGACGGCATGACGTACCTCTACGACGGCGACGACCTCGGGCAGTACAACGACGGCTTCTGGCCGACCGTCGATCCGTACCGCCTGCCGGGCACCACGGTGGACACCCGTCCGCGCGACGACCTCGGCACGGGCGCGGGCACCTCCACCTACCGGCCGCCGAACGCGGTGGCGGGCGGAGCCGTGCTGGATGGCCGGTACGGAGCCGCCGCGATGGAGCTCATCGGCGCCCCGGGCAGCAGCCTGCGGGCCCGGAAGGCGTGGTTCCTGCTCGACAACACGGTCGTGGCGCTCGGCGCGGGCATCACCTCGGGCGACGGGCACCCGGTCGAGACGGTGATCGAGAACCGCAACCTGGGCGCGGACGGCCGCAACCGGCTGCTGGTGGACGGGATCCCTGTCCGCAACGGCGTCTCCGGCCACGCCCGTTGGGCGCACATCGAAGGGGTCGGCGGCTATGTACTGCCCGGCGGGGCCGCCCTGCGCACCCTGCGCGAGGAGCGCACCGGCACCTGGCGGGCCATCGACACCGGCGCGGACACCGGCGGCAGCACCGATCCGGTCACCCGCCGCTACCTCACCCTCTGGCTCGACCACGGCCCCTCCCCCACGGACGCCGGGTACGCCTACGTGCTGCTGCCCGGTGCCTCGGCGGCGGCGACCGCCGTCTGGTCCGCGTCCCGGCCGGTGCGCGTCCTCGCCAACGACGCCACCGCGCAGGCGGTGGAGGACCGCAGGACCGGTCTGACCGCCGTGCACTTCTGGGCCGCCGGTACGGTCGCGGGCATCACCGCGTCCGGTCCCGCGACGGTCCTGGTGCGGCGGCGCGGCGGGCGGGTGTCCGTGGCGGTCGCCGACCCGGGCCGGACGGGGACCTCCATCACGGTCGGCCTGCCGTTCGCCGTCCGCAAGGCGGCCGCGGCCGATGACACCGTCGAGCTCACCCCGGGACGCAGGCCGTCGCTCACCGTCGCCGTCAGCGGCTCCCGGGGCCACACCCACCGCGCCGAACTCGTCCAGTAACCACCGCACACACCAGGAGCACCACCGTCATGTCCGTCGCCCCGCATCTGCACCTGCCGCCCACCGACCGGATCCTGTCCTCCCGCACGGGATGGACCCGGGCCCACTGGGAGGCGACGGCCGACCGGATGCTGGACGCGCTGACGCCGTACGCGACACCGGGCTTCGCCCAGTACCGGCTCCCCGGCCGGAACAGCTGGTCCGGTGTCGTGTCGGACGGACTGGAGGGCTTCGCCCGGTCGTTCCTGCTGGCCGCGTTCCGGATCGCGGGCGCGGGCGGGGCGGTCGACCCCGCGCTGATCGAGCGGTACGCGGCGGGGGTGGCGGCCGGAACCGACCCGGCGAGCGGTGAGGCGTGGCCGCGCCTGACGGACTGCTCGCAGCAACTGGTGGAGGCGGCGTCCGTCGCCATCGCGCTGCACGAGACCCGGCCGTGGATCTGGGACCGGCTCGACGCCCGGGTGCAGGAGCGGGTCGCCGACTGGTTCTCCGGCTTCGTCGGCGGACGCACCTGGGACAACAACTGGCGCCTGTTCCAGGTGGTTTCGGAGCAGTTCCTGGCGTCGGTCGGCGCCCCGTACAGCAAGGCCGACATCGAGGGCGGGCTCGACAGGATCGAGGACTGGTACGTCGGTGACGGCTGGTACACCGACGGCGGCGGGCGCAACTTCGACTACTACATCGGCTGGGCCATGCATCTGTACCCGCTGCTGTGGGCACGGATCGCGGGCCCGGACGGCGACGGCGGCCGGGGCGCCGTCTACCGCGAGCGCCTCGGCCGCTTCCTGGAGGACTACCCCCACTTCTTCGGGGGCGACGGCGCCCCGGTCCACCAGGGCCGCTCCCTGTGTTACCGCTTCGCGGCACTCGCCCCGGTCTGGATGGGCGCCCTCGCGGACTGCACCCCGCTCGCGCCCGGCCTCACCCGCCGCCTCGCCTCCGGAGCGCTGCGCCACTTCGCGGAGCGCGGGGTGCCCGACGAGCGGGGGCTGCTGACGCTCGGCTGGTACGACACGTTCCTGCCCACCACCCAGCCGTACTCCGGTCCGGCCTCTCCGTACTGGGCGAGCAAGGGCTTCCTCGGGCTGCTGCTCCCGGCCGACCACGAGGTGTGGACGGCGCGCGAACTGCCGCTGCCCGTCGAGGAGTCCGACACCTACACCGCGCTTCCGGCGCCCGGCTGGCTGCTGCACGGCACCCGGCACGACGGGATCGTCCGGCTGGTCAACCACGGCAGCGACCACCATCCGCTCCCGGAAGCGGGCGACACCGACCCGGACGCGGGGGCGGGCGACGACGACCCGCACTACGCGAAGCTGGCCTACTCGACGGCGACCGCCCCGGAGTCCGCGCCGCACGCCTTCGCCCGGAACATCGACAACCACCTGGCGCTGCTCGCCCCGGACGGCACCCCGTCCCGGCGCCGCCGCATCCACCCGGTGCGCTGCGAGGACCGCGTCGCCGCGTCCTGGTCGGCGGCCCGGCTGCCGGGCGACGAGCACGCGTACCGGATCGGGACGACGAGCGTGCTGCACGGGCCGTGGGAGATCCGGGTGCACCGCGTCGAGGCGCCGGAGGGCGCCGTGGTCCGGGAGGGCGGCCACGCCGTCGCGCACCGGACGAGCCCGTTCGCCACCTCGGGCCCCGGCTGGGCGCTCGCCCGGACCGCCGACGGCCTGTCCAGCGCGGTGGTCGGGCTGTACGGCTGGGACGGCGGGCCCGAGGACGCCGAGGTGGCGCGGGACGTGGAGTCCAACGCGTACGGACCGCACTCGGCGGTCCCGTATCTGCGCAGCGCCCCCCACCCGGGCGGCCAAAGCGTCCATGTCACGCTCGTGGTGCTGTCCCGGGACAGTGTCCACCCCGAGGCGCTGCGCTCGGCCGTACGCGTGCGGGTCGCCGGGGACGCCGTGACACTGGGCTTCCTGGACGGCCGCACGGTCGAGGTCTGATCAGAAGCGGGGGGCGCGGTCCTCCCTGCGGTCGAGATGGCCGACGAGCTCCTGCGCCAGGGACTTGATGGTGTCGAGCCCCGCCCTTCCCCAGGGGCGGGGCACCGTGTCCACGGCGCAGACGGCGCCCAGGGCGATCCCGGTGCGGTCGATGAGCGGTGCCCCCAGGTAGGAGCGGATGCCTATGTCGTCCACGACCGGATTGCCCGCGAAGCGCGGGTAGTCGCAGACGTCCTCCAGGACGAGCGCCTTGCGCCGGACGACCACGTGCGGGCAGTAGCCGTGGTCGAGGGCCACGTACCGGCCGTTGCTGCCGCTGCCCGCCGCGGTGGCTCCCAGGTCCGAGCCCCTGCGGGTCCCGGCGGGGGTGTGCAGTCCGGCGTAGAACTGCCGGTTCCCGTCGATGAAGTTGACCATCGAGAACGGCACGTCCGTCACTTCGGCCACCCTGTCGGCGAAGGCGTCGAAGTTGTCGAACGAGGCGTCGTCCCGCTCCCCGAGCCCCAGACTCCGCAGCCGCCGCGTACGGGCGGGCGCCTCACCGTCGACGGGAGTGAGCAGCAGCCGCCCGGCGGCGCGCGGGATCACGGCCTGGCCCCGAATCCGGCGTGCCCGGGGAACGGCACGACGTCGTCGGTGGCGTTGATGAGGTGCTGGAGCAGCGTCACCAGCGTGCCGGTGCCGGAGCTGGCCATGCGCGCGTCGCACAGCACGACCGGCACCTCCGGCGACAGGTCGAGCGCGGCGCGGACCTCCTCGGGGCCGTAGCGGTAGGCGCCGTCGAACTCGTTGACGGCGACGACGAAACCGATGCCGCGCCGCTCGAAGAAGTCGACGGCCGCGAAGCACTCCTCCAGTCTGCGGGTGTCCGCGATCACGACCGCTCCCAGCGCGCCCTGCGAGAGTTCGTCCCACATGAACCAGAAGCGTTCCTGGCCCGGTGTGCCGAACAGGTACAGCACGTGCTGGTCGTCCAGCGTGATGCGGCCGAAGTCCATCGCCACGGTGGTGGAGGTCTTCGACTCGACGCCCTCCAGGCTGTCGGTCGCCGCGCTCGCCTGGGTCAGCAGCTCTTCCGTGCTGAGCGGTGCGATCTCGCTGACGGCGCCGACGAACGTGGTCTTGCCGACGCCGAAGCCGCCGGCGACCAGCACCTTCAACGCGACGGGGAAGCCCTCGGGCGCGGCCTGCGGGGCGGCGTACTCGGCGGTGGCGGTGTCCTGCCCGTACCCGCCGCCGGAGCCGTCGTCCGCGTAGCCGTAGCCATAGCCGGTGCCGTCCGGGTAGCCGTAGCCGTCAGAGCTGTCGTCGTAAGCCATCGAGCACTGCCTCCAGCAGATGTCGGTCGGTGGGCATGTCTTGGAAGGCGGGCGCGTGGGCGGTGACGGCGCCGCAGTCGACCAGGTCGGAGAGGAGGACCTTGGTCACGACTGCGGGCAGCCTCAGATGGGCGGCGATCTCGGCCACCGAGGTGGGTCCCTCGCAGAGTCCCAGGGCCACCGAGTGCTCGGGGCCGAGGTGGGTCTGCGGGACACTTCCGGTCGCCATCACCAGGGACAGCAGGTCGAGCACGGCCGTGGGACGGGTACGGCCGTTGCTCACCGTGTAGGGGCGGATGAGGCGGCCCGCCGCGTCGTCCAGCAGCGGCCCGTCCTGGGTGACCGCCATGGTCACAGCCCCGCGATGCCCGGTGTCCCGGCCGTCTGTCTCACCGGGGTCATCAGATAGGGCCGCACGCTCTTCACCAGCATGGTCATCTCGTAGCCGAGGACGGCGGCGTCGGCGGTGCGGCCGGCGAGGACGGCCAGACAGGTGCCGGAGCCGGCGGTGGCGACGAAGAGGAGCGTGGAGTCGAGCTCCACGACCACCTGCCGGACCTCGCCGTTGTCCCCGAACCTCGCCCCGGCGCTGCGGCCGAGGGAGTAGAGGCCGGCCGCCAGCGCGGCCATGTGGTCGGCGCTGTCGGCGTCCATGCCGTGGAGGGCCTTGACCAGCCCGTCGGCGGAGAGCAGGACCGCGCTGCGGGTGTACGGCACGCGCTGGACGAGGCCGCTCAGCAGCCAGTCGAGGTCCGAGACCTGACCGGACGGCATATCGGTCGTCATGGGGCATCTACTCCTTGATGGGGTTCGCTGCGAGTGGGTCGTGGTCGCCGGGGTGGGCGCCGGCTCCGTGCAGTTGTGCGGGCCGGGCGGCGCCCCGGACGGGGAGCGGCCGGGCCGGTGCGCCCAGCTGGGCGGCCGTCGTCATGTGCGTGCCACCGGCCGGGGCCTCGGGCACGAGCTCCTCCTCGGCCTCGGCCTCGGCCCGGGCCTCGGCGAGGTCGATGCCGCGCCGGAAGGCGGCGACGAGCCCGGGATCGTGCAGGACGGGTTCGTCCCCGGACCTGGGCGCGGGGGTCTCCCTGAGCTGCGGGACCAGGTGCTCCTGGTTGGCGCGCCTGGGCAGCAGGGGCCGGTCGGCCGCGGTCTGCGCCGGGGGCCCGTCGTCGGACGGGGCCGCGAGCGGGGCGTCGTCCGTCGGCCGGTCCACGCGCTCGGCGCGCAGCGGCAGGGGTGGCGCCTCGTCCTGGCGGGCCGGGCCCGGCTGGGACGGGGTCCGGTGCGGGCTGGGCTGCTGGCTGGGGACGTAGGGCCGGCGTTCCGGCTCGGGGGCGGGCGCCGGCTCGCGTGGTGCCGGGCGCTCCTCCAGGGGCGGCGGGCGGTGCACGGGCCCGGTGGGCGGTACGGGTGCTTCTCCGGCCGCGGCGGGGACGTCCTCGTCGGCGCCGAGCAGGGTCTGCGGGAGGACCAGGACGGCCTGGGTGCCTCCGTAGATGTTGCTCTGGAGCCGTACGGCGATGCCGTGTCGCCGGGCCAGCGAGGCGACCACGAAGAGGCCGATGCGGCCGTCCTGGAGGAGACGGGCGACGTTGACCTGGTCGGGGTCGGTGAGCAGGGCGTTCATCCGCTTCTGCTCCTCGCCCGGCATGCCGAGCCCGCGGTCCTCGACCTCCAGGGCGAGCCCGGCGGTGACGCGCTGGGCCCGCAGCAGGACCTGGGTGTGCGGGGCGGAGAACACCGTGGCGTTCTCCACGAGTTCGGCGAGGAGGTGGATGACGTCGGCCACGGCGTGTCCGCGCAGGGTGCCGTCGATCGGGGGGACGAGCTTGACCCGGGGGTACTGCTCGACCTCGGCGATCGCCGAGCGCAGCACCTCGGTCATGGTGACCGGGTTGCTCCACTGGCGGCGGGAGACGGCGCCGCCGAGCACGGCGAGGTTCTCGGCGTGGCGGCGGATGCGGGTGGCGAGGTGGTCGACGTGGAAGAGGCCCTTCAGCAGGTCCGGGTCCTCGACCTCGTGCTCCAGCTCGTCCAGCAACTGGATCTCGCGGTGCACGAGCGACTGGAGGCGGCGGGCGAGGTTGACGAAGACCTCGACCTTCTGGTCCTCGCCGCTGGGCTCGGAGAGCCGGGAAGCCTGGACGACGGCGGCCACGGCGGCCTCCTGCTGGCGGCCCAGCTCCTGGGCCAGCAGCTCGAAGGGGTCGCCGCCGGGCGGCTGGTTCTGCGGGGCACGCCGGGCGGGCACGGGTTCGCCGTTGCGCAGCTGTTCCACGACGTGTTGCAGGTCGGCCTGGCTCTGGACGCTGGTCCGGCGCAGCGCGAGGCAGCGGCCGAAGACCGTGGTGGCGACCCGGTTGGCGGCCAGGAAGGCGGTGAGGATCGCGGCGAGCGCGAGGACGGTCGCCGAGCCGAGGGCGATCCAGAGCTCCGTGGACGGTCGTGCGTGGCCCGCGCGGGCGGTGAAGATGACGGCCGCGGCGCCGGCCAGGGCGACGACGAGGGCCGGCAGCACGGCGGTGCGCAGGAGTTGAGGGCGTATGCGCGCCTCGGGGGTCGGGCGGGCTGCGCGTGGTCTGGCCGCGGCCGAGTGGGAACGGGCGCCCGGTCGGCCGTGCCGCCCGCCCTCTCGTCGGTCCGGTCGCGCGTCGGGTGCGCGAAGTTGAGACATCAGCGTCCTCGGTACGTGGGGCCCCAGGCATCTGCGTTCATGTGGTGGCGCCTACGGTGGTCGGGCATTCTCGGGTCATCGGCCGGGCAGGCCCGGAGAATATGAGCCCACCGTTGATCACCGGGCACACACGGTAGTCGCCAGAAGTGCGGGCGTGATGGGCAGTTGTGGAACTTGCCCGCCATCCGTCCCGCTCTGGTATGAGCGTTCGTACGGGCGACCGATTCCTGCGGGCCGGTTTCCGGGGCGGTCGCCGTCCCCGTACGCGAGTGAGCCCCCTCGACGTGGGCCGAGGGGGCTCGTGTGCCGGTGCGCGGAGGTGCTACGCCTTGCGGAGCCGGGCGATGATTCCGTCGAGGTCGTTCCGGAAGAGGGCGGGGCGGACGAAGTGCCCGCCCGGTTCCTCGTGCCACTCGTGCGGAATCCCGGCCCGACCCAGCAGCGACCGGAACTCGCGCTGCCCGGCGAGCACTTGGTTCTCGTTGATCTGGTCGAACCAGTTGACCGGGTCGGGGCTGGTGCCGGCGACCAGGAAGACGCGCTTGTCGCGGTAGCTCTCGATGCGCTGGACGGGGTTGTCGGCGCTGACCCGGGCCTCGTCCCAGAGGGGCACCCCGTAGACCGAACCGCCCGCCAGGTCGAGCGCGGCGGAGGAGACGTTGGCCCAGTGCGTGACGAGACCGGCGTCACGGCGCAGGCTGGCCGGGCCGGAGTGCGCGCTGACGGACGCGAAGTGCCCGTAGTACTTGGCGGCGTACTTGAGCGCGCCGAACCCGCCCATGGAGAACCCGGAGACGGCCCGGCCGTTGTATTCGGCGTACGTACGGAAGTTGGCGTCGATCCACGGGAGCAGCTGGGCGATGTGGAAGGTCTCCCAGTTGCGCGGGCCGGTGTGGGAACTGACCGGGTTGGAGTACCAGCCCGCGTGTCCGCCGTCGGGCATCACGACGATGAGCGGCTTCCCGGCGGTCCAGGAGCGGATACCCATGCGGTCGAAGGTGATGAAGTCCTGGTCGGTGCCGCCGCCGTGGAACAGGTAGAGCACGGGGTAGGTCCGGCCGCTCGTGTGGTAGCCGTCGGGGAGCAGGACGTTGACGCCCGGGTTCCAGCCGATGGCGTCCGTCGCGAAGCGGTAGTACCGCATGCGCGGGTCGCTCTCGTCGCGGTCCACGATGCGCAGGCCGAATCCGTCCCCGGCCGCGGCGGCGGGTGCGGCGGAGGCCAGGAGACCGGCGGCGCCCAGAGCCGTCGCGGCGGAGAGTCCGCCGGCCGCCCTGAGCACGTTCCTGCGGCTGGGGCGCGGGGAGTTCGCGGGCGCGGTCATGCGGAGTAGCCCTTCGGCGGGATCAGCGTGGCGAGCTGGTCGAAGGAGAGCCAGTAGATCTGGTTGCCGCCGAAGGAGGCGGGGTCGGCGATGAGGACGGTGCGGTCGGCGTCGTCGTAGCCGATGACCGTGAAGTAGTGGTAGATCGTCTGGTTCGACGGGTAGCCGGGCGGCTGGTTGCCGGGCGGGGCCACGATGTTGGTGACCAGGGGGTAGTTGCGGTCGATGTCGAAGACGACGTCGTACCAGAGCAGGTCGCGCTGGGCCTGGGTGGGCGGGTCGTCGGGCATCTCCTTGGTCTCGTACCAGCCGCCGCCGAGATTGGCGTTGAGCACCCCGGTGACCTGGGATATGTGGTCGGTGCCGTTCACGGTGGTGCCGAGCTGCCAGGCCAGGTCGGACTGGCTGGGCGGGGAGACGCGGGCGGAGAGCGCGATGCGGGTGGCGGCGGGGCCGCACCAGTATCCGGTCTCCTGGACCTGGTAGTCGACGTCCAGCCAGTGCGCGGTGGCGGTGCTCCCGGCGTCCACCGTGATCCGGGTGCCGGGCTGGTTGTGCCCGCTGACGACGGCGGTTCCGGCCGACGAGCCGTGGGCGGTGACGGCGGCGGGGCCGAGGTGCGGGTCCGCCGAGGCGAAGGCGGTGCCGGGCTGGACGAGGGCTCCGAGGGCGACCGCGGCGACGGCGGCGGACACGAGTCTCCTGCGCATGAAGGCTCCTGAGGGTGGGGGGACGGGCCTTGGGTGCGAAGCGGCCGCGCGGGTGTGTGCGCGGCCGTGCGATGCAGGCCACCAGGGTGGTCCCGCCACCGTGGGGCCCGCAAGGAACGGAAGCCGGCGCTTACACGCGCAGGTGACGTGCCGTCACGCCGGGGCCGGGTCCTCGGCGGCCAGCAGGGTGCGCCCCTCGGCGGTCGCGACGTGGAAGGAGCGCCCGGCCCGGCGCACGGTGGTGACGAGCCCCGCCTCCCTCAGCACGTTCAGGTGCTGGCTGACGGCGGGATGGGTCACGCCGAGGAGCCGGGCCGCCTCCAGGGTGGAGCAGCCGGTGCGGGTGGCGCGCAGGACACCGGCCCGGGTGTGGCCGAGGAGCGGTCCGAGGGGCCCGGACCCGGGCGCGGGGCGGGTGCCCCGGGCGGGGACGCACCAGTCGGGGGTGTGGTGGATGGGGTAGACCAGCACGGGTGGCAGCTCGCCGTCCGCCAGGGTGGCGGGGGTGGGCCAGCAGAAGAACGACGGCTGGAGCACGAGGCCCCGGCCGCGCAGCCACAGGTCCTGGTCGACGGGGTAGGCCACTTCGAGGACGGGCGCCCGCCAGTGGAACTGCGGCCCGAGTCCGGCGAGCAGCCCTTCGGTGCCGCCTTCGAGGAGACTGCGCAGCCGCAGGGCGCGGTCGGCGTCGATGTCGGCGTGCACCCGGCGCCAGTGCGGTGCGAGGGCTTCCCTCTGGTACGTACGCAGGGCTCCGCCCAGCTCGCGCAGGGCTTCCGCGTCGCCGCCGGCCAGCTCCCCGAGCCAGCCCGGCAGCCGTACGGGGGTGGCGAGCCGGGCCAGTTCGGCCCGGAGCCGTGGGCGCGGGGTGCTCAGCAGGACGTCGACGGATGCCTGGAGGGAGTCCCGGTCGCCGGTCGTCGGTGTGAGGAAGTCCGGTGAGTAGCCACGCGGCGGCAGCAGGCGGGAGAGCAGGCGCGGGCTGCCGGAGAGCCGGGGCCGCACCCAGCGCCGCCAGGCGCCGAACTCCCGCTCGCCGTCGCGCCGCTGGAGGGTCTGCACACTGTTGCTGATCTCCCAGAGGAAATCGGGGCCGGGCGCCACCCGGACCCGTGCGAGGTCGTCGGAGGTGAAGTGCACCCGCAGCATCGCCGCCCCCCTGAGGACGTGACCGTCTCGTCGGCGGAAGCCGTGCTCACCTCACCGCCCGGCGTACGCCCCGCCCGCCCCGTCCGGGACGTACGCCTCGGGGACCTCAGGGCTGGGGTGCCCGGTCGCGGTCCCTGCCGGCGTCCGGCGCGGGACGGTCCGCCGGTTCGTGGAGCTGTACGTGGACGGGGGGCCAGTTGCCCCAGCCGGGGGCCGGTTCGGCGGCGACGGCGCGCCACCACGGCTCGACGGCCGGCGGATCGGCGGGCTCGAACGGCTGGCCGGGGAGCGGGGCGGCCATGGTGACGCCCACGGACCGGGTGGCGCGCATCGACCACTCGGCGGGCTCGGCCCAGGGGTGCAGCGCGAGGTTGAACGTCCCCCAGTGGATCGGCAGCATGACGCCCGCGCCGGGGTCGTCGCCCTGGAGGTCGAGGTGGGCGCGCACGCCCTCGTCGGGGCTCATGTGGATGTCGGGCCAGGCGCCCGGCTCCGGCATGCTGTCCGTCCGGTCCTTGGGCCAGTACTGGCTGTAGGCGCCGATCTGGATCATGGTCGCGTCGAACGGGCCGTGCTCGGCGCCGATGGTCCGGAAGCCGGGGAAGTATCCGGTGTCGCCGCTGTGGTAGATCCGGTGCACGGGCCCGGCGACGGCCCAGGAGGCCCAGAGCGTGTGCTGCTGGTTGCGCAGGCCGCGTCCGCAGAAGTGGCGGGCGGGGGTGGCGGTGAGGCTGATGCCGCCGACCGTCGTGGTCTCGTTCCAGTCGAGCTCGCGGATCCGGTCGGGCGCGACGCCCCAGCGCTCCAGGTGTGCGCCGACGCCGAGCGGGACCGCGAAGACCGTGTCCGTACGGGCCAGGGCGCGGACCGTCGGGAGGTCGAGGTGGTCATAGTGGTCGTGCGAGATCACCACCACGTCGACCGGCCCCAGGGCGCTGAGCGGCGCGGGGGCCGGGTGCAGGCGCCGGGGCCCGGCGAACGCGAAGGGGGAACAGCGCTCGCCCCAGACCGGGTCGAACAGCACGCGCCGCCCGTCGATCTCGGCGAGGACGCTGGAATGCCCCATCCAGGTGATCCGGAGCCCGGAGGCGGGCGGCCTGGCGAGGTCGGCGACGGTCGTGGCGTGCACGGGCACCGGGGCGGCGGGGGCCCGGAGCGCCCGCTCCTCCTTGCGGAAGTAGACCCGGGCGAACTCAAGGGTGGAGCCGGAGGGTCTGATCCGCGCGCCCACCGGGTTCTGGAAGACACCGTCGGCGAAGTGGGGGGAACGGCGGATGCGCTCCATGCGTGCGCCGTCCGGGTCGGCCCCGAAGGCAGCGGGGCGCAGCGCACGCAGCCGGGTGCGGAGCGGAAGCCTGTGGTCAGCGCCGGTCACGGGGTCTCCTGAGGAGTCGGGGTCGTCCCATTATGGACAAGGGGTACGACAGTGCGAGAGCGGAACACCCGGGTGGGTGGCGTTCCGCACCGACCGCCTTACCCCCGTCGCTGTCCGTACACGTGCTCGCCTCCCGCAATACAGGCGCGTTCCGGCCACCGGGGCCGCGCGGCGGCGGAGGCCGCGTTGACAGGGGCGCCCCGGCTCCCAATACTGACCGACGGTTCAGTAATGTGGCCGGTGACGCCGGCCCGCCGGACCCGCCCGCCCAGGGCCGTGGCCCGCCCGCCCGGGACCGCCCGCCGACAGTGACCGAGGAGCACTCCCGATGACGACGCCTCCGGTGTCCCCGCCCGCCCCGCTCATCTCGCTGACCTGGACCGACCACGCCACCGGCTGCCGGGGCCACCTCGTGGTGGACCGGCTGGTGCGCGGGGTGTCCAGCGGCGGCCTGCGGATGCGCCCGGGCTGCACGCTGGAGGAGGTGGCGGGTCTCGCCCGGGGCATGACGATGAAGGAGGCCCTGCACTTCGACGCCGACCGGCCCGGGGCCCGCTACATCCCGCTGGGCGGCGCCAAGGGCGGCATCGACTGCGACCCGCGCGACCCGGCGGCTTACGGCGTCCTGGTCCGCTACCTGCGGGCGATGCGCCCGTACATCGAGAGCGTCTGGACGACCGGTGAGGACCTGGGCCTCTCCCAGGACCTGGTGGACCGCGCGGCGGCGGAGGCGGGGCTCGTCTCCACCGTGCAGGCCGTCTACCCGCTGCTCGATGACGAGGCCGGGGCCCGGCGCCGGCTGGCCGACGCCTTCGCCCTGGAGGTGGACGGCATCGGCCTGGACGAGCTGGTCGGCGGCTGCGGGGTCGCCGAGGCGGCGCTCGCCGCGCTGGACCGGGACGGGGTCGCGTACGAGGGTGCGCGGGTGGCGCTCCAGGGGCTCGGGACCATGGGCGGGGCGACCGCCCGCTTCCTGTCCCGGGCCGGGCTCCGGGTGGTCGCCGTCGCCGACGTCAAGGGCACGATCGCGAACCCGGCCGGACTCGACGTCGAGGCGCTGCTCGCCGCGCGGGACGCGCACGGCACCGTGGACCGGGGCGCGCTGCGCGCCGGTGACCGGGAGCTGCCGGCCGACGCCTGGCTGGCGCAGGACGCGGAGGTGCTCGTCCCGGCCGCCGTGTCCTACGCCGTGGACGGGGTGAACCAGGCCGGGATCAGGGCCCGCTGGGTGGTGGAGGCCGCCAACATGCCGGTGCTGCCGGAGGCCGAGGCGCTGCTCGCGGCACGCGGGATCACCGTGCTGCCCGATGTGGTGGTCAACTCCGGGACCAACGCCTGGTGGTGGTGGACCCTGTTCGGCGATATCCGGGCCGACGCGGAGGAGGCGTTCGCGCACACCCGGCGCGCGATGCGCGAGCTGGTCGGCCTGGTGCTGGCCCGCGCGGCGGCTGACGGCTGCTCACCGCGGGCGGCGGCGCACGCGGTGGCCGCCGACCGGCTGCCGGTGATGGCGGAGCGCTTCGGCTGGTACCGCTGACCTGGGCCGCCGGTCCGCCTCCGGTCCGCCCGCCCTGATCCGGGCGGGCATTGGTTAGGGTGACCGCGTGGCAAGAGTGCGGTTGGGAGTGGCGGAGCGGCGCGAGGAGTTGCTGCGCGCCGCCGTCGAACAGATCGAGGTGCGCGGTGTCGCGGCCGTGCGGATCGCCGATGTGGCGTCCGTGCTCGGCGTGAGCAACGCACTCGTGCTGTATCACTTCTCCACCAAGGAGAAGCTGGTCGCGGCCGCCTTCGCGCACGCCGCCGAGAGCGATCTCGCCCATCTGCGCAAGCTGTTGGGCCGCCGCACGACCGCCGTACGCAGGCTGCGCGCGGCCGTCCGCTGGTACGCGCCGACGGGCCAGGCCAAGGGCTGGCGGCTGTGGATCGAGGGCTGGACGGCCTCCCTCCGCGACCCGGCGCTGCGCAATGTGGCCGGCGATCTCGACCAGCAGTGGAAGGCCGAGCTGGCCGAGGTCATCGAGGAGGGCGCGGCGGCGGGCGAGTTCCACTGCGACGACCCGATGTCCGTGGCCTGGCGGCTGACCGCCCTGCTGGACGGGCTGGCCGTGCAGATGACCTCGTACAACGGCCCGCTGTCCCGGGCCACGATGCTGGAGTGGACCGAGCAGGCGCTCGCCCGCGAACTGGGCATCGACCACGAGGCCCTGACGGCCTGACCTCCCGCTCCCCCGGTCAGGTCTGCTGAAGCGGCTCGTAGACGTCGCTGTGGAGGCCGAAGGTCCAGGCGACTCCCTCCTTGGCGGTCCTGGTCGTGGGCGGGACCCGGAGCCAGTACGTGCGATGGGCGCCGTCCGGCTCGGGCGTCGAGTTGACCACCTCGACCATGACGACGTCCTCGTCATCGGCGAGCGCGATCCGCCAGAGGATGCCCGTCTCGTCGCGGTGGACCGGTTCGGCGCCCGACTCGGTGAGGTAGCGGTCGTAGCCGTAGTACTCCAGCATCACTCGGCGCAGCTCCGCGTTCTCCTCGGAGCGGATGCGGGCCGGGGTCAGCGCGGCGAGCTCGGCCAGGAACTCCCGGGGCACGGGCATCCCGCGCCAGGCGTACAGCGCGAAGCCGTCCGGGTAGGAGAGCGCCGGTCCGTCGCCCCGGTCGAGGCGGCCCGCCTCGTCGCGGTGCAGGGCCTCCGGACGCTCGCAGATCACCACGACCCGCTCGTAGGGCCACCACCAGCCCGCGTTCCGCGCCACCGCCGCAAGTCCGTCGAGCCGGTTGCCCCGGCCGTAGAAGGCGGCGAGCCACGCCGCGTCGTGCTGCCCGAGCACCGCGTCGAGCAGGACCAGGCGCACCCGGGACTCGGCGTCGGTGTCCTCACCGGCGAGGTCGGCGACCACTCCGGCCCGTATCCGCTCGGCGAGGCCAGCCGTGGTCTCCCAGAGCTGGGCACCGGTGGCCGACCAGAGGGCGGACCAGCCGGCCGGGCCCAACGCGTCGTACACCCGGCGCCGCTCCTCCGCCCAGGGGCGGGTGCGCACCTCGTCGCGGACCGAGCGCCCCTGGCCGGTCAGCTTCCCGACGGCCTCCACGGCTTCCCTGGGCGAGCCGGCCCAGACGAACTCCGCCGGCTCGGCCAGACCCGCGCCGCGGTAGGCGAGCCGCACCCCGTCCTCGGCGGCCGCCCGGTCCGCCCCGCCCGTCGCCGCCGCCACGGCCCGCCAAGAGTCCACGTACTGCATCGGTTTCCCCGTCCCCTGATTCCGCTGTTCCGCTCTGATTCCCTGATCCCGCACCCTGCGGTCCCGCCTGTCCCGCGCGCCCGGCCGTCGCTCAGTCGGCGACGATGCGGACCGCCCCAGGCGCGTACTCCCGCTGGCGCACCACGCGAAACCAGCCCTGGGGCAGCGGGATCGTCGCGTGCTCCTCGTGCACCACGCGCCCGCCCTCGGGGAGGTGAAGCAGCATCGGACCGAACACCCCGCCTTCCCGGATCAGCCGGCCGGGCCCCGGCACGGCGTGCGCGTGTCCGGTGACCTCGCCGAGCGCGAGGACCAGGCGGCCCCGTGCGTCGCGCAGTTCGCCCGCCGCCTCCAGGAGGTGCGCGGGCACCGCCGACTCCTCCAGTGGCACGATCAGTACATCGCCCTGCCGGTACACGGACCTCTCCCCTCCGTGGTGGCACCCGGTGTGCCGGCCACATCGAAAACGCTACGGCGGGGGTCTGACAATCGGCCGCCGAGCCGTCCCGGCGGGGGCGGTCGCGGCATTGTCAGTGGGCCTTGATAGACCTTGCGGACATCAATCCGTCGCCGTCATCAGGAGCTCAGGGCATGTCCGTGGACCACCTTCACGAGTTGCTCGGCCTTCCGGCCGTCGATTTCCAGTCCGGCACGGACGGCGGCCCCCGGCCCGCCGCCGACGCCGCCGCCTGGCGGGTGTCGATCGACGCCTACGAGGACGAGGGCACCTGGGAGGAGGAGTTCGACGCCTTCCTGGCGGAGGTCGATCCGGCGGGCGTCCGGGCCCTGATCATCGGGCAGTGGGGCGAGTCGTACGAGGAGAAGTCCTCGTATCCGATCGGTCTCGTCATCGCGGCCGCCGACCGGCTGACCTCTCTTGAGGCGGTGTTCGTCGGGGATCTGACGATGGAGGAGGCGGAGATCTCCTGGATCGAGCAGAGCGATGTCACCGCGCTGCTCGATGCCTTCCCCGCACTCGTGGAGCTGGGTGTGCGCGGCGGCTCCGAGCTGGTGTTCCCGGCCGCGAAGCACGAACGGCTGCGGGCGCTGACCATCGAGACGGGCGGGCTGCCGCGCGAGGTGGTGCGCGGTGTCCTGGAGAGCGAACTGCCCGCGCTGGAGCGGCTGGACCTTTGGCTCGGCGTCTCGGCGTACGGTGGAGACGCCGATGTGTCGGACCTCGCGCCGCTGCTCGCCGGGACGCGCTTCCCCGCCCTGCACCACCTGGGCCTGCGCAACAGCGAGATCCAGAACGAGATCGCGACCGCGGTGGCCTCGGCCCCGCTGGTGGCCCGGCTGCGCACCCTGGACCTGTCCTGCGGCACGCTCGGGGACGAGGGAGCGGCCGCGCTGCTCGAAGGCCAGCCGCTGACCCATCTCGACGTGCTGGACCTGCACCACCACTTCCTCACCGAGCCGATGGAGCAGCGCGTCACCGAGGCGCTGGCGCCGCACGGGGTCCGGGTGGACCTCTCGGAGCGCTGTGAGCCGTGGGACAACCGGGGCCCGGCGGGCCGGTACGTCACGGTGTCGGAGTGACGACGCGATGACCGGCATCGACCACCCCTGCTCCTTCCACCACCTGCCTGTCTTCACCCTGCCGGGGCCGGGCGACGACAGCCCGTGGCCCGCGACGCTGCCCACGCCGGACGCCATGGCCTGGCGGCTGGACTGCGGCTGGGAGGGGCAGGAGTTCGCCGTGGTCTGGCAGCACTTCCTGGAGAAGGTCGACCCGGCGCAGGTCCGTGCCCTGGTGATCGGCCACTGGTGGGACGGCGACTACACCTCCCTGGCGCCCGTGGTCGAGCTGATCACCTCGGACGCGGCCCGTTTCCCGGCGCTGCGCGCTCTCTTCCTCGCCGATGTCGTGGGCGAGGAGTGCGAGGTGTCGTGGCTCCAGATGTGTGACATCACGCCGGTCCTCCGGGCGTTCCCGCTCCTGGAGGAGCTGGTCGTACGAGGCGGTGGCAGCGGGCTGGACGAGGAGACGCTGGAGCTGCGCCCCGTGCGGCACGAAGCGCTGAAGGCCCTGCGCTTCGAGTCCGGCGGGCTGCCCGGTCATGTCGTGCGCGCGGTCGGCGCCTGCGAACTGCCCGCGCTGGAGCGGCTGGAGCTGTGGCTCGGCTCCCAGTGGTATGCGGGGGACGCCACGGTGGCGGACATGGCTCCCCTGCTGTCCGGGGGCACCCTCCCCCGGCTGCGTCATCTCGGGCTCCAGAACAGCGAGATCCAGGACGAGATCGCCGTGGCGGTCGCCTCCGCCCCGGTCGTGGCGCAGCTGGAGTCCCTGGCGCTGTCGATGGGCACGCTCAGCGACGCGGGGGGCCTGGCCCTTCTCGAAGGACAGCCGCTCACCCATCTGGACAGCCTGGACCTGCACCACCACTACCTCAGCTACGAGGTGAGGGAACGCTTCAAGGAGCTGTCCGGGCGCGACGACGTCCACGTGGACCTCTCCGAGGCGGACTACTGGGACCCCAGGGATGACGAGCCCCGCTATGTCGCGGTCAGTGAGTAGCGGCCCGCCGCGCCTCGCGGTCGTCGGCAATCCGGGCAGCCGCCGGGTGAACCTCTTCCGGGACGCGGTGGCCGCCGCCGGCCTGCCCGAAGCCCGTACGGTGCCCTGGCTCGACGTGCTGGCGGACGGTGCGCGCTTCCTGCCCGGGGAGACCGTGCGCATCGAGTCACCCGGCGAGGACGCGGAGGTGGACCGGCTGCTGCGCGGGGCCGACGAGCCGACCCGGGTGGAGGGTTCGGCCCTCTGGTACGCGCGGTTCACCACCGCCGTACGCGAGGTGGCGCGGGCCGCCGAGGAGGCCGGCGCGCACCTGCTGGACGGCCCGGCGGACATCGCCACGCTCTTCGACAAGCGGCTGTGCCACGGGGTGCTGGACGCATCCGGGGTCCCCGTTCCCGCGTCCCCGACCTCAGGACCGGCCGGGGCCCCCGTGCACGGCTGGGACGACGTACGGGACCTGATGGCCGCCCACCGCATGCCCCGGGTGTTCGTGAAGCCCGCGCACGGCTCGTCCGCCTCCGGGGTGCTGGCCGTGGAGACGGCGGGCGGGGGGAGGATCCGGGCGGCCACCTCCGTCGAGCGGGACCCGGCCGGCCGCCTCCACAACTCGCTGCGGGTCCGCCGCTGCACGACGGAGCGCGAGATCGCGGCGGTGATCGACGCGCTGGCGCCCGACGGGCTGCACATCGAGCGCTGGCTGCCCAAGGCCACCCAGCGCGGCCGGGCCGCCGATCTGCGCGTCGTCGTGGTCGCGGGCCGGGCCACCCACGCCGTGGTGCGCACCAGCGCCTCGCCGATGACCAATCTGCACCTGGGCGGGGCGCGCGGCGACCTGGCCGGGGTGCGGGCGGCGATCGAGGCGGCGGGCGGCAGTTGGGACGAGGCCCTGGCGATCTGCGAGCGGGCCGCCGCCGCCTTCCCGGACACCCTGTGCGTCGGCGTCGACCTGCTGCCCCTGACCGGCTGGCGGCGTTTCGCCGTCGGCGAGGTCAACGCCTTCGGGGATCTGCTGCCCGGGCTCACGGGCCTGCCCGGCAGCGGCGCCGAGGGCCTGGACACCTACGCGGCGCAGATCGCCGCCGTACTGGAACGAGCAAGGAACGACCGTGTCAGCACCACCCCCTGAGCACAGCTCCGCGCACTGCCCCGACCCCGACATGAGCGAGATCGTGGGCAGCCACGACCTGCTGTTCGTGACCCTGGACACCCTGCGGTACGACGTCGCGGCCGAGCTGGCCGCCGCCGGGCGCATCCCGCATCTGGCCCGCCATCTGCCGGGCGGCGTCTGGGAGAAGCGGCATGCCCCGGGCAGCTTCACCTATGCCTCCCACCAGGCGATGTTCGCGGGGTTCCTGCCCACCCCGGCCGCGCCCGGGCCGCACCCCCGGCTGTTCGCCGCCCGGTTCGCCGGCAGCGAGACCACGGCGGAGCGCACCTTCGTGTTCGACACCCCGGACCTGGTGTCGGGGCTCGCGAAGGAGGGCTACCGCACGGTGTGCATCGGTGGTGTGGGCTTCTTCAACCTTCGGGGGCCGCTCGGTTCGGTGCTCCCCGGGATGTTCCAGGAGGCGCACTGGGAGCCGGAGTTCGGGGTGCCCTCGTCCACCTCGTTCGAGGCGCAGGTGACCCGCGCCGAGGAGGTGGTCGCCGCCCTGCCGCCCGAGCAGCGGCTGTTCCTCTTCGTCAACGTCTCCGCGCTCCACCAGCCGAACTGGTTCCACCGGGCCGGGGCGACCCGCGACGCCGGTGACAGCCGGGCGACGCACGCCGCCGCCCTGGAATACGTGGACGCCCACATCGGCCGGCTCTTCGCCGCCGCGAGCAGCCGCCGCCGCGCCTTCGCCATCGTCTGCTCCGACCACGGCACGGCCTACGGCGACGACGGCTACACCGGCCACCGGCTCGGTCACGAGTCCGTCTGGACCGTCCCGTACGCCCACTTCTTCCTGGAACCGGGGGCCGTCCGATGACCGTGACGCACACCGTCCGCCCGTACGAGAGCTATGTGTACGCCTATCCGCACAAGACGGCGTACCGCCCGCTCGCCGAGCGGCCCGGCGGGCGGCCCGGGCTGAGCGAGCTGTGGGCCGGGGAACGCAAGGACGCGCTCTCCCTCTATCTGCACATCCCGTTCTGCGAGGTCCGCTGCGGCTTCTGCAACCTCTTCACCCGGATCGGTGCCCCCGACGAGCTGACCTCGCGGTATCTCGACGCGCTGGACCGGCAGGCGGGCGCCGTACGGGACGCGCTGGGCGACGCGGAGCCGGTACGGTTCGCCGCGGCGGCGTTCGGCGGGGGCACGCCCACCTTCCTGACGGCGGGCGAGCTGGAGCGGCTGTGCGACATCGCGGAGAAGCGGATGGGCGCCGATCTGCGGTCCGTCCCGCTGTCCGTGGAGACGTCCCCGTCCACCGCGACCGCCGACCGGCTCGCCGTGCTCGCCGAGCGGGGCGCCACCCGGATCAGCATCGGGGTGCAGTCCTTCGTGGAGGCCGAGGCCCGCGCGGCGGTGCGCCCGCAGCACGCCGCCGACGTGGAGCAGGCGCTCGGCCTCATCCGGGACACCTCCATACCCGTGCTCAACATCGATCTGATCTACGGCATAGACGGCCAGACCGAGCGGACCTGGCAGACCTCGCTGGACGCCGCGCTGCGCTGGCGTCCGGAGGAGCTGTACCTCTACCCGCTCTACAAGCGTCCGCTGACCGCGCTGGGCCGGCTGTCGGAGAGCGAGTCCGACGCGGCCTGGGACGAGCAGCGCCTGCGCCTCTACCGGGCCGGCCGCGACCACCTCCTGGCCCACGGCTACGAGCAGGTGTCGATGCGGATGTTCCGCCGCGCCGACGCCCCGCGCGCGGAGGGCCCCGACGACTACGCCTGCCAGACGGACGGCATGATCGGCCTGGGCTGCGGCGCCCGCTCCTACACCTCGCGGCTGCACTACTCCTTCGACTACGCGGTCCGGATGAGCGAGGTGCGGGGCATCATCGACGCCTACACGGCCACCGCGGACTTCTCCCGCGCCGAGGTCGGGCGGTACACCGACGGGGACGAGGCGCGCCGCCGCCATCTCCTCCAGTCGGTGCTCCAGGCGCAGGGCATGGCCGTGGACGAGTACCGCGAGCGGTTCGGCACCTCGCCGTACGAGGACTTCCCGGAGGAGCTGGCCCGGTTCGAGGCCCGGGGCTGGCTGGACGCGGGGGCGCAGGGGCTGCTGCGGCTGTCGCCGGAGGGGCTGGCGTACTCGGACGCGCTGGGCCCGGAGCTCTTCTCCCCCGCCGTGCGGGCCGCGATGGCCGCCTACGAGCTGAAGTGAGGGACCCGTGGACCTGACGATTCTCTACCGGGGCCCGCTCGCCTCCTGCGACTACGACTGCCCGTACTGCCCCTTCGCCAAGCGGCGCGACAGCCCGGATCAGCTGCGGGCGGACCGGGCGGCGCTCGAACGGTTCACCGCGTGGGTGGCGGCGCAGACCGGTGACCGGATCTCGGTGCTGTTCACGCCGTGGGGCGAGGGCCTGGTGCGGTCCTGGTACCGCAGGGCGATCGTGGAGCTGGCGGGCCTCCCGCACGTACGCCGGGTCGCGATCCAGACGAACCTGAGCGGCCGTACGCGGTGGCTGGCCGAGGCTCCGGAGGCGGCCCGCGAACGGATCGCGCTGTGGTGCACGTACCACCCGGGGCAGACGCCGTACGAGCGTTTCCTCGGCCGGTGCGCGGAGCTGAGGGACCTCGGGGTCCGGCACAGCGTGGGCGTCGTCGGGTTCGACGCCCATCTCGGCGAGGCGCGGCGGCTGCGCGCGGCGCTCCCGGAGGAGGTCTACCTCTGGGTCAACGCCGCCGAGGGGCACACCTACACGGACGAGGAGGCGGAGCGGTGGACGGCGATCGACCCGCTGTTCCCGTACAGCCGCCATCCGCACCGCTCGGCGGGGCTGCCCTGCCGGACCGGTGAGTCGGTGATCTCGGTGGACGGGGAGGGCACGGTGCGCCGCTGCCACTTCGTCCGGGCGGAGCTGGGCAATCTGTACGACGGGAGCTACCGGCGGGCGCTGGGGCCGCGGGCCTGCCCGCTCGCCGTCTGCGACTGCCACATCGGCTATGTGCACCTGGAGACGCTGCCGCTGTACGACGTCTTCGCGGGCGGGGTCCTGGAGCGGGTCCCGGAGGTGCTGCCGCTGTCCCCGGTCGCCGCGACGCGGTCACGGGGCGACTGAGGACAGCGGAGGGGCCGGTCAGAGCGGCAGCAGGTCCGGCCGCTTCGGCTCGACGTGGTCCCCGGAGGACTCGCCGCGCAGCCGCCGCCCGATCCACGGGACCAGGTATTCGCGCGCCCAGTGGATGTCGTCGCGGCGGATCTCCAGCGTGCCGCGCGGCGGCTGCGGCGGCCACGGCTGGTCCGGGTCGGCCGGCACGTCGAGGCCGAGGACCTGGGCGGCGCGGAGCGCGACCCGGGTGTGGCCCTCGGGCGACAGGTGGAGCCGGTCGCCGTCCCAGGCGCGCCGGTCCTGCACGGAGCGCAGCGACCACAGGTCGAGGACCGGGCAGTCGTAGCGGTCGGCGATGGCCCGGACGTGAGCGGTGTAGGTGGCGATCTTGCCGCGCAGATGGCGCAGCACGGGGACGCCGCGGGTGTCGAAGCCGGTGGTGACCATGACGGTGCCGACCGACCGCGTGAGGTCGGCGACCGCCCGCTCGAAGCGTTCGGCCACGTCGTCCGGGTCGGTGCCCGGCCGGATGATGTCGTTGCCGCCGGCGCAGAAGCTCACCAGGTCGGGGGCGAGTTCCTTGGCGCGGGGCACCTGCTCCTC
Source organism: Streptomyces sp. NBC_00209 (assembly GCF_045206345.1). NCBI lineage: Bacteria > Bacillati > Actinomycetota > Actinomycetes > Kitasatosporales > Streptomycetaceae > Streptomyces > Streptomyces sp. NBC_00209. The sequence goes on from NZ_CP108121.1 coordinate 351,815, forward strand.
GACTATCTGGTCGAGGAGGCGTCCTCGTACGGCGAGATTGGCGTACCGGAAGTCCCCGTGCGCGGAAACGGGTGAGCCCTCGGCCCGGGTCGCCGGGCCGGGCTCCGGGAGCCGGTCCGCGAGAAGTACCGCGAGCCGGTCGGCCCAGCCGACGAACGTTCCGTCCGGGCCGGCGTCGCCGACTCCCTCGGTGAAGCTGTCGCCAATCGCCGCGTACGACCCGATGGCGCCCTGTCGGTCGATGGCGCCCTGTTGAAGGTTGTTCGAATCGTCTGCCACAACCGCATATCCTGCACCCCGGAATGTGACCTACGCGACCGTAATAAGGGGTTGACGGGTGGTGAGATAAACCACCCGGTCAGTTTTCGGTAAAGGGGGAATAAGCAGAGGGACGGCGCACCGCCGTGCGCCGTCCCTCTGTGTCGTTCAGCGACCCGGATCACCGGGCCGGTGGTGCCTGGATCAGACGGTGATCCCGTGCGACGCCAGGTAGGCGATCGGGTCGATGTCCGAGCCGTACTCCGGGCCGGTGCGGACCTCGAAGTGGAGGTGCGGGCCGGTGGCGTTGCCGGTGGAGCCGGAGAGGCCGACCTGCTGGCCCGCGGTCACGGTCTGGCCCGCCGAGACGGAGAGCGAGGACATGTGGCCGTACTGGGAGTAGTGGCCGTCGGCGTGCTTGATGACGACCTGGTTGCCGTAGGCGCCGCCCCAGCCGGCGGTGACGACGGTGCCGGAGGTGATGGCCTTCACGCTGGTGCCGGTGGAGACGGGGAAGTCGATGCCGGTGTGGCTGCCGCTGGACCAGCTGGCGCCGGAGGCGCGGTACGCGGTGGTGTGGTTGCCCGGGACCGGGTGGACGTAGCCGGAGGCGTTGTCCTGTGCGGCCGGAGCCTCGGTCTTGGCCTCGGTCTGCGTCTCGGTCTTGGTCTCGGCCTTGGGCGCGGTCTTCGTCTCGGCCTTCGGCGCGGCCTTGGCGGGGGCCTCGGACGTGGTGGCGGCGGGGGCCGCCTTGGCGCCGAGGGTCAGCTTCATGCCCGGGAAGATCAGGCTCGGGTTCTCGCCGACGACCTCGCGGTTGTCCTGGTACAGCTTGTGCCAGCCGCCCTCGACGTGGTGCTGGGCCGCGATCTTCGACAGGTAGTCGCCGGAGACGACGGAGTACGTGGTGGTGCCGGCGCTCTTCGCGGGCTTGGCCGGGGCGGTGTGCGCGGCGGCCGACTTCGACGTGGCCGGTGCGGACTGCTCCGCGGCGTGGGCACCGGTGGCGCCGAGCAGCGGAAGCGCGATGACGGCTCCGCCGGCGCTCGCGGCGACGACGCCACGGGCAATGGTGCTGGACTTGGGACGGCGGTGCTTACCCGAATTGGGCATGAAGAATTTCCTCTCCGGCGCCTGCGAGGTGAGCTGTCGGGTTCGGGCTGGAGATGCCCGGCCGCGCCTGGCGCGACTTCACCCCTAGCCGTCCGGTCGTCCCGGTCGGCGGCTTACCTGGTTCCCCCGCTCCTGCCACACGGTGAGTGAGTGCGAATTCCGGACGGCGGCAGGATTGGGCGTTCCATCCGGATGGCATGGAACGTAAGCGAGCCGGGACGGCGGAAACAAGCCACATGTTCGGCGCCGGATTCCGCACCGGAATTGCGGCTCGGAATTCCGGTCACACTCCGTGGATTACGGATCTTGGCTTTCCGCGCGGCGCGGGGAGTACCCAGCCGGGGCGCCACCACACACCGTCACGGATATGATCCCGCTCACGAGCGGGTGATCATCTCCCGCACAACCAGGGCAAGTTCTACATAATCCGGCAATACGGACATGTCGTGGCCATCGTCCGCACCGGAGCGGGCGGCCGAGATGATTGCCCCAGGAACCGATGTCGTATCGTCGCGGTCGTGGGCCCGTCGGCGACACGCGCCGGGGCAGAGCCTCCAGGAGTGACCGTGACGCAGCAGCTGCCGCAGACCCCGCCGACGGAGCCCGTTCTCACCGGTGTCCGCAACTTCCGCGACGTAGGCGGTCTGCCCACCACCGACGGCCGCCGGGTGCGCCACGGCAGGCTCTACCGCAGCGGGCACCTGGCGCACGCCACGGCCGAGGACGCGGCCTTCCTCGGCGGGCTCGGCCTGCACACCGTCTTCGACTTCCGCAACGCGGCCGACCACAAGCTGGACGGCCTGGACATCGATCTGCCGGGCGTACGGAATGTGAGCATCCCGCTCAGCGACCCGGCGGACGGCGCCGAGTTCTGGCGGATGGTGCGCGACGGCGACATGGCGGAGCTGCGCTCGATCCTGGCCGACGGCAAGGGGACCAGCCGCATGGTCGCCTCGTACCGCTCGATCATCCTGGAGCGCACCGCCGAGCACAGCCGGGTGCTGCACGCCCTGGCCGAGGACAGCGTCCCCGCCCTGATGCACTGCGCGGCCGGCAAGGACCGGGCGGGGCTCTCGATCGCGGTGACGCTGCTGGCGGTGGGCGTCGGGCGGGAGACCATCGAGGCCGACTACCTCAAGTCGAACGACGCGCACCGCCGCTACCGCATCCGGCGCAGCGACACCTCGTCGGCCGGGATGTCCCCGGAGGTGCTGGAGCTGCTCAACCCGCTCTTCGGCGCCCAGCCCGACTACCTCGCCGCGGCCTTCACCGCCATGGACGAGACCTGGGGCGGCACCGACCGCTATCTCACCGAAGGGCTGAAGCTCACGCCCGCCACCCGTGAGCAGCTGCGCGAACGGCTCCTCGACGAGAGCTGAGGCGGCCCCGCCTACTGGTTGTGCATGCCGACCGCGAAGAGCAGATAGAGGAACGCGGCGATGACATGCCCGGCCACCAGGTAGGCGAAGAGCCGGATGACGAGTCCGCGCGGCATCTTCTTCTCCTGGCTGTCGGCGCCGGGGCGCGGGGCCGGGGTGAGCGGGTCGTAGTGCTCTGAATCAGGCATGACTGGCCTCTCTGGCTGCCGGGGCTCCGGCGGCGGGAACGTCTCAGCCGCGGTGGACCTGGCCGCCGAGGCACAGGTCGGCGGCGGGGCTCTGCAGCAGGGTGTGGACGAAGAGCAGCTCGGCGCCCTCGGGTTCGGGGGCCGCGATCCGGTGCGGGGTGAGCGAGTCGAAGTGCGCGCCGTCACCGGGCGCGAGGTCGTGCACCGTCTCGCCGAGCGTCACCCGGAGGCGGCCGGTCAGGACGTACAGCCACTCCTCGCCGGGGTGGACGCGGACCAGGTCGCCCTGGGCGCCGTACGGAACGCGGACGCGCAGCGCCTGCATCGCCCGGCCGGAGCCGCCGGCCTGCTGGTACAGCCAGCCGTCGGCGGCCGCGCCCTCGAACGGGCGGCCGCGGACGATCGCGTCCCGTTCCGGGGGCGTCTCGCCGAGGAGCTCGGAGACCGTCGTACCGTAGATCCTGGCCAGCTGGAGCAGCATCGGCAGCGAGGGCTGGCGTCGGCCCGTTTCGAGCCGGGAGAGATGGGCGGGCGAGAGCCCGGCCCGCTGGGCCGCGGTCTCCAGGGTGAGACCACGGCCTCGGCGCAGATCGCGCAGGCGTGGCGCGACACCGGGCAGCTCACCGGCCGCCAGGTCGTCCGGAGGGTTCATGCCTCCATTGGGCCAAAGACTTTCCCCTGAGGCAAATTTATTGCCTCAGGGGCAAAAACGCCTCAGCGGTTGGCGACGGCCTGCTTCACCAGGGTCCGCCCGAAGTCCCACATCAGTCCCCCGCCGCTGTGCGCGTCGTCCATGACGGCGGTGAACGCCTCCACGAAGCGGTCGACGTCCGCGTCATCGATGACCAGCGGCGGGATCAGCTTGATCACTTCGAGGTGGTCGCCGGAGACCTGCGTGAGGATGCGGTGCTTCTGGAGCAGCGGCACGACGACCATCTGCGCGAAGAGCCCCTTGCGGGCCGCTTGGAGCATGGTCCAGCGGCTGCGCAGCTTCAGCGAGGTGGGGCGGCCGAACTCGATGCCGATCATCAGCCCGCGCCCCCGCACCTCGTGCAGCAGCTCGTAGCGCCCGACGAGCGCGGACAGCCGCTCCCGGAGCAGGTCGCCGGTGCGGCGCGCGTGCGCGACGGTCTCCTCGTCCTCCATCACCGACAGCACCGCGAGCCCCGCCGCCATCGCCTGGGCGTTGGAGCCGAAGCTCGCGGAGTGGACGAGGACCCGGTCCATCGAGGAGTAGACGCGCTTGAAGATCCAGTCCTTGCCGAGCGTCGCCCCGACCGGGACATAGCCGCCGGAGAGCGCCTTGGCGACGCAGACGAGGTCCGGTTCCACCCCTGGCTCGTGCTGGTACGCGTAGAAGTCGCCGGTCCTGCCGAGGCCGGTCTGCACCTCGTCGGCGATGAGGAGGGCCTTGTGCTTGCGCAGCAGTTCCTGGGCCTCGCGCAGATAGCCGGGCGGCGCGGCGAGCACCCCCTTGCCCTGGATCGGCTCCACCACCAGGGCCGCGACATCACCCCGCTTCAGCTCCCTGCTCAGCGCCGCGAGGTCGCCGAGCGGGATCGCGGTGTCGGGCAGCAGCGGCGCGAAGCCGTCCCGGAAGCCGCCCTCGCCGTTGACCGAGAGCGAACCGGTGGTCAGCCCGTGGAAGGCGTGGTCGCAGTAGAGGACGCGGGGCCGGCCGGTGGCGTACCGGGCGAACTTGAGAGCCGTCTCGACGGCCTCGGTGCCGCTGTTGCCGAAGAACACCCGGTCCAGGTGCGGGCTGTGGCTCAGCAGCTTCTCGGCGAGCAGCCCGGGCAGCGGCTGGCAGTCGAAACGGGTCAGGTCGGCGAGCGAGGCGTCGAGGACGTCGTGCAGCGCCTTGCGTACGACGGGGTGGTGCCGGCCGAGCCCCATGACGCCGAATCCGGCGAGCATGTCGAGGTAGTCGTTGCCGTCCGCGTCCCAGAAGTGCGCGCCCTCGGCCCGCTCGTAGACCTTGTCGAAGCCGATGGTGTGCAGCATGCGCGGGAGCTGGTGGTTGAGGTGTCTGGTGTGCAGCTCGTAGCGTTCGGCGCCGCGCTCGGCGAGAAGCCGCGCCAGATCGAAGCCCTTGGGCTCGTCGTCCTTCATGCCCCGCTCTCCTTGTGCCCGTTGCCCGGAGCGTCCTGCCCCGTGCCGCCGGCCGCCTTCCGGGCGGCCGTGACGGCGCTGATCCGGCCCGCGATCTCGACCGGTGTGAGCCCGATGTCGGCCAGCACCTCGGACCGCTTGCCGTGCGCGAGGAACTGCTCGGGGATGCCGAAGGTGCGCAGCGGTACGTCGACGCCCGCGTCCCGGAGCGCCTGCCCGACCGCCGAACCGACGCCCCCGGCCCGGCTGTTGTCCTCGACCACCGCGACGAGCCGGTGGGCGGCGGCGAGCGGCGGCAGCGTCGCGTCGACCGGCTTGACCCAGCGCGGGTCCACCACGGTGCAGCGGATGCCGGCGCCCGACAGGAGTTCGGCGGTACGCAGGCAGACGGAGGCCATCACACCGACGGCGACGAGGAGCACATCGGCGTCCTCGTCGCGCCGCAGCACGTCCATCCCGCCGATCCGGGCGACCGCCTCGAACGCCTCCCCGACCGACTCCTTCGGGAACCGCACCAGGGTCGGCGCGTCGTCCACCGCGACCGCCTCGCGCAGTTCCTCGCGCAGCCGGTCCGCGTCGCGCGGGGCCGCGATCCGCAGCCCGGGCACGACCTGGAGCACGGACAGGTCCCACATCCCGTTGTGCGAGGCGCCGTCGGGCCCGGTGACTCCGGCCCGGTCCAGGACGAAGGTGACCCCGCACCGGTGCAGGGCGACGTCCATCAGGAGCTGGTCGAACGCCCGGTTGAGGAAGGTGGCGTAGACGGCGACGACCGGGTGCAGCCCGCCCGTGGCGAGCCCCGCCGCACTGACCGCGGCGTGCTGCTCCGCGATGCCCACGTCCCAGACGCGGTCCGGGAACGCCTCGGCGAACCTCGTCAGCCCGACCGGGTCCAGCATCGCGGCGGTGAGCGCGACGACGTCCGGGCGCTCCGCCCCGATCGCCACGATCTCGTCCGCGAACACGGAGGTCCAGGACGGGCCGGCGGCGGGCACGAGCGGGACGCAGGTCAGGGGGTCCATCGCGCCGACGGTGTGGAAGCGGTCGGCCTCGTCGCGCAGGGCGGGGGCGTAACCGCGGCCCTTCTCGGTGATGCAGTGGACGAGGACCGGGCCGCGGAAGCCCTTGGCGCGGTGCAGGGCGGCCTCGACGGCGGCGGTGTCGTGCCCGTCGACCGGGCCGATGTACTTGAGCCCCAGGTCCTCGAACATGCCCTGCGGGGCGACGAAGTCCTTGAAGCCCTTCTTGGCCCCGTGCAGTGCTCCGTGCAGCGGCTGCCCGATGACGGGGGTCCGTTCCAGGAGGCCCTTGCCCCAGGACAGGAAGCGTTCGTAGCCGTCGGTGGTGCGCAGGGTGGCGAGGTGGCGGGCGAGACCGCCGATCGTGGGTGCGTACGAGCGCTCGTTGTCGTTGACGACGACGATCAGCGGGCGGTCCTTGGCGGCGGCGATGTTGTTCAGCGCCTCCCAGGCCATCCCGCCGGTGAGGGCCCCGTCCCCGATGACGGCGACGACGTGGCTGCCGCGTCCGCGCACCTCGTTGGCCTTGGCCAGGCCGTCGGCCCAGCCGAGGACGGTGGAGGCGTGCGAGTTCTCGATGACGTCGTGCTCGGACTCCTCGCGGGACGGGTAGCCGGAGAGCCCGCCCTTGCCGCGCAGCTTGGAGAAGTCCTGGCGCCCGGTGAGCAGTTTGTGTACGTAGCTCTGGTGGCCGGTGTCCCACAGGATGCGGTCGACGGGCGAGTCGAAGACCCGGTGCAGGGCGATGGTCAGCTCCACCACCCCGAGGTTGGGGCCCAGGTGGCCCCCGGTCCTGGCCACGGCCTGCACCAGGAACGTGCGGATGTCATCGGCGAGTTCGCCGAGTTGTGACGCGTTCAGTGCCTTCAGATCGTGCGGCCCCCGGATGCTCTGCAGCAGCGCCATTCCCGGGCCCCCTCTCTGTGGTCCTGTTCCTGCTCAAGGTGAGGGCCGGGCTCCGCGCGGGAGCCCGGCCGGGTGCCGCGGCTCAGCCGTTGCCGCCGACGGTCTCGCGCATGGCACGCAGGGACTCCTTCAGGGAGCCCATGGTGGCGAGGACGGCGGTGGGTTCGTAGCCGCAGTGCGCCATGCAGTTGGCGCAGCGCGGGTCCTTGCCCCGGCCGTACTTGTCCCAGTCGGTGTCCTCGATGAGCTGCCGGTACGTCGGCACGTAGCCGTCACTCATCAGGTAGCAGGGCCGCTGCCAGCCGAACAGGGAGTAGTTGGGGATGGCCCAGGCGGTGCACGGGAAGTCGGCCTTGCCCTCCAGGAAGTCCAGGAAGAGCGGCGAGTGGTTCAGCCGCCACCGGCTCCGGTTGCCGCCGGCGAAGGACTTCTTGAACAGCTCCCGGGTCTGCTCGACGCCCAGGAAGTGCTCCTGGTCGGGAGCCTTCTCGTACGCGTAGGCGGGCGAGATCATCATCTCGTCCACCTTGAGGTCGTCGTTGAGGAAGTTGAGCACCTCGATGATGGTCTGCGGGGTGTCGGTGTTGAAGAAGGTGGAGTTGGTGGTGACCCGGAAGCCGCGCCGCTTGGCCTCCTTGATCGCCGCCACCGCCTCGTCGAACACCCCTTCCTTGGCGACCGACTCGTCATGCCGCTCACGGAGTCCGTCGATGTGCACGGCGAACGCGAAGTAGGGCGAGGGCGTGAACTTCTCGATCTTCTTGCGCAGCAGCATCGCGTTGGTGCAGAGGAAGACGTACTTCCTCTTCGCCACCAGCTGGCGCACGATCTCATCGATCTGAGGGTGCATCAGCGGTTCGCCGCCGGCGATGGAGACCATCGGGGCGCCCGATTCGAGCACGGCGCCGACGGCCTGGGCCACGGGCATGCGCTGCTTGAGGACTCCGGCCGGGTGCTGGATCTTCCCGCAGCCCTCGCAGGCGAGGTTGCAGGCGTACAACGGCTCCAGCTCGACAATCAGCGGAAACTTGTCCCGCTTGCGGAGCTTTTGTTCAATGAGGTACGTCGCAACCTTGATGGACTGACGAAGCGGCATGGCCATCTAGCTCACCTCCTGGGGAGCAGCAAAGATCGGTGCCATTCATAGAAAGCCGGCAGGACGGCACGAAGAACGCGGAAGGCCGATATTCCACCGCGGAACGTGCCGATGCGGACGAGCTCATGCTCCGGAGCGTCCACGACCACCCGTACGGCGGCAACCGGGCGCGGCCCGGACCGCAGGGCGGTGCGCAGGGTGGCGGCGGACTCCATGTCCACCGCGATCGCCCCGGTGGCCCGCAGTTCGGCCCGCTCATGTCCCCGGACGACATGGTCGGACCCGGTGAGCGGGCCGGTGTGCACGGTGCGCCCCGGTACGGCCCTGGCCAGTGCCTCGGCCAGCAGCTCCGCACCGGTGCACGGGACGGGGTCCCCGGCGGCCCGGGTCTCCTCGGCCACCACCAGGTCGCCCGGGTGCATCCCGGGCGCGAGACCGGCGCAGAACCCCGAGGCGATGACCGCGGTGTCCGGCGCCCCGCCGTCCTGGCCGAGCGCGCGCGCCACGGCGGTCTCGGCCGCCCTGGGGCCCATGCCGGTACGGAGCACGGTGACCCGCTCCGGGGCGTCCACCGCCCTCCGCCGGCCGGTGCGCAGGGCGAACTGTTCGATGCCGAGCGCGCAGGCGATCAGCAGCGGGGCGGCCGGCCCGGCCTCTGTCATCGGGCCCCCTCGCGCGTCGGCGTGCGGCCCGCGAACGGGTCGCCGTGCACGTACCGCCCGAGTGCGGTGAGCGGGAAGACCTGCCGGTAGAGGTGGTAGTTGATGGAGAAGTCCCAGGGGAACCCGGTGCCGGTGAAGTAGGGCTCGTCCCAGGAGCCGTCGGCCTGCTGGGTCTCGGTGAGCCAGGCGATGCCCCGGGTCACGGCGACGGTGTCCCGCCGCCCCGCGGCGAGCAGCGCGAGGAGTGCCCAGGCGGTCTGGGACGCGGTGGAGGCCCCTTGGCCGATCCACTTCTCCTCGCTGTAGGAGCGCAGGTCCTCGCCCCAGCCGCCGTCGTCGTTCTGGACGGACTCCAGCCACTCGACCGCGCGCCGGATCGCCGGGTGCGACGGGGGCAGCCCGGCGGCGGTCAGCGCGGGGACCACCGACCCCGTCCCGTAGACGTAGTTGACGCCCCAGCGCCCGAACCAGCCACCGCTCACGTCCTGTTCGGACAGCAGCCACTCGATGCCGCGCCGGGTGACGGGGTGTTCGGCGCGGCCCTCGACGGCCAGCATCTCCACCACGTGCCCGGTGACGTCGGCGGACGGCGGGTCGATGACCTCGCCGAAGTCGCAGAAGGGCAGCCGGTTGGGGAAGGGGCTGGTGTTGTCCGCGTCGAAGGCGCCCCAGGCCCCGTTGCGGGACCGCATGCCGATGTTCCAGCGCACACCGCGCTCGATCGCGGCGTCCACCCGGGCCTGGTCGGGGTGGCGGACCCGGCGCAGGGCGAGGACCACCTCCGCGGTGTCGTCGATGTCGGGGTAGTTGTCGTTGTGGAACTCGAACGCCCAGCCGCCGGGCTCCAGTCCGGGCCGGCGCACCGCCCAGTCGCCCGGCCGGACGATCTCCTCGGCGAGCATCCAGTCCGCCGCCCGCACGAGCGCCGGGTGGTCGGGGGCGACCCCGGCGTCGGCGAGCGCGATGGTGGCCAGGCAGGTGTCCCAGACCGGGGACTGGCACGCCTCGATCATGCGGGTGCCGTCCTCGCGCCACACGGCGAAGCGGTCCAGCGATTCGAGGCCCGCCCGCATCACCGGGTGTTCGAGGTCGTAGCCGAGGAGGTGCAGGGCGATGACCGAGTAGACGGCGGGTGGCTGGATGCCGCCCCAGCAGCCGTCGTTCTCCTGGCGTTCGATGATCCAGCGGGCCGCGGCGTTCATCGCGACCCGGCGCAGCCGGCGCGGCGCGAACCGGTGGTAGACGTGCAGCGCCTTGTCGAGCCGCTGAAAGAGTCCGTCCCAACTCCGTGCCGGCGCGGGGCGCTTGGGCGGATTCGGGTTCGCGGGGTCGGTGTGCAGCTCGTCCAGGGCGAAGGGGGCGGGCCGGACCGGCCGCTTCGCCGACACGATGGTGAGCGGCACGATGGTCTGGCGGGCCCAGCAGCCGAAGTCGTAGATGTTGAGCGGGACCCACTTCGGGAAGAACATCAGCTCCGGGGGGAGCTCCGGCAGGTCGTCCCACTTCCACCAGCCGAAGAGGGCCAGCCAGATCCGGGTGAAGACCCGGCTCGCGGCGATGCCGCCCTGTTCCCGGACCCAGCCCGCGGCGCGGGCCATGTGCGGGTCCTCCGGCCGGTCCCCCGCCAGCCTCAGCGCGACGTACGCCTCGATGGTGGTGGAGAGGTCCGCGGAGCCGCCGTGGAAGGTCGCCCACGTCCCGTCGCCGAGCTGTTCGCCGCGGATGAATCCCGCGGCCGCCCGGACCGTGGCGGGGTCCTGGATGCCGAGGAACTGACGGAGCAGAAGGTCCTCGGCGTCCATCGTGACGTTGGTGGCGAGGTCCCCCTTCCACCAGCCCTGCTCGTCCTGCCTGCCGAGGAGATGCTCCACCGAGCGCTCCGCGGCCCGCCGCGCGGCGGCGAGTACACCGTCCGCGGCGATCGTTGATTCGGTTGTCTTTCTCCTGGCCGAGGCTGCGCGGGGGTCAACGGCCCCGGTGCTTCCGTCGGTCGTCGCTGTCATGGCTTCCCCTTCGTGCAGGTGGTCCTCTGCTGTGCTGGGGTCTCCGTCGGCCGGCGCCCGTGCGGGCACCGGCCGGCGACTGCGAGTCATATGGACCAGATAGTGATCATCTCTTTCGTACGACGACGAAGTCCGCGAGCGCGGTGAGCTGCGCCCGCACGGGTTCCGGCATGTCGACACCGTGCAGCACCTCTATGGCGACCGCATGCTGACGACGCGCCTCCTGGGCGGTCCACTCGCGGCCGCCCGCCTCCTCGATGAGCGCCGCACGGGCGGCGAACTCCTCCTCGGAGAAGCTGTCGAAGTCGCTGCTCTTGGCGTCGGCGGCGAGCAGCTCGCCCAGGCGCTCGGAGGCCGGTCCGCCCGCGGCGAGCGCGGCGACGACCGGCAGGGACTTCTTGCGCTGGCGCAGATCGCTCCAGGTCTGCTTGCCGGTGGACTCGGGGTCGCCCCAGATGCCGAGCAGATCGTCGACCGCCTGGAAGGCGAGCCCGAGGTGGTGGCCGTACGCCTCCAGGACGTCGGCCGTGCGGTCGTCGGCGCCGCCGAGCACCGCGCCGATGGAGCAGGCGCAGGCGAGGAGGGCGCCGGTCTTGTTGCCCTCCATCTCCAGGCACTCCTCGACGGTGACGCGCTCGCGGTGCTCGTAGGAGATGTCCTGGGCCTGCCCGTCGATGAGCTTGCGGGTCGCCGTGGTCAGCCGCCGCGCCGCCCGGCCCGCTTCGGCCGTGCCGAGCTCCAGCAGTATGTCGTAGGCCAGGGCGAACAGGGCGTCGCCGACCAGGATGGCCTGGGCGGGGCCGTGCACCTTCCACACGGTGTCGCGGTGGCGGCGCTGCTCGTCGCCGTCCATCAGGTCGTCGTGCAACAGCGAGAAGTTGTGCACGAGCTCGACGGCTACGGCGCCGGGGATACCGGCCTCGGCCGAAGCGCCGGCCGCCTCGGCCGACAGCAGGGCCAGGGCCGGGCGGACGGCCTTGCCGCCGTCGCCGTCGGCGGGCCTGCCCTGGGCGTCGATCCAGCCGAAGTGGTAGGCGGCCACGGTGTCCATGGGCGGTGCGAGCCGGTCGACGGCGGCCCGGAGCACCGGCGTGGAAAGGGCCCGTCCGCGCTCCAGAAGCGCGGTGACGTCCGTGGTGTCCGCCACGGTGTCGGAAGCCGGATTCGCCGGGGTCACTGACTCTCCTCTTGTTCCGGTGGTACTGCTCATGCCGCCTCCTGCAGCGGATGTTCATGGGGGCGGCCGAGCGCCAGGAGCGCGGCGTCCGCGGCACCCGCGCCACTGCGGACCGCACCCTCCATCGTGGCGGGCCAGCCGGTGGCGGTCCAGGCACCTGCCAGGAAGAGTCCGGGGGCGCGGGTGAGCGTCCCGGGACGCAGCCGGCCGACGCCGGGTGCGGGCGCGAAGGTCGCGGTGCGCTCGCGGGTGACGAAGAAGTCCCGGATGCCGGCGCCTCGGGCGGCGGGCAGCAGCCGTTCCAGCTCGGGCAGGTAGCGGGCGCGCAGTTCGGCGACGGGCAGGTCGATCTCCTCGTCGGCCGCGGACTGGGACACCGCGAGGTACTGCCCGGGTCCGGTGAGGCCGGACGCCTCGGTGCGGTCGAAGACCCACTGGACCGGGGAGCCGAGCGCGGCGAAGAAGGGCCGCTTGAGCACCTTGCGGTCGTAGACGACGTGCACGTTGAGGATCGGGGACGTACCGATCTCCAGGAGCTTGTCCGGTGCGTCGAGCGCGCCCTCGGGCAGCAGGTCGTAGGTCTCGCGCTGCGGCACGGCCAGGACGACGGTGTCCGCCTCGATCCGTTCGGCGCCGGTGTCCACCACCCAGTGCCCGGCCTCGGTGCGGGCCAGACCGTGGGCCTTGGTGCGCAGTTCGGTGCGGACGCCGGCGGAGTCGAGGGCCTTGCGGCTCATCGTGTCGTGGATGTCCCCGAGCGGTACGGCGGCCCAGCCGATGTCGGCGGCGCCCGGTTCGGAGAGCAGCCCGGTCTTGAAGACCTTCGCGGCGAGCCCGAGGGAGGCGTGGGGGGCGGTGGCGTTGAGGGTGGCGACGCCGACGAGGTCCCACAGCGCCTCGATGGTGCGCGGCGACTGGCCGTGCCGGGCGAGCCAGCTGCCGAAGTCCTCGGCGTCGAGGGCGGGGTCGTCCGGGTCGAGCCGGCCGAGGGCGAGCGCGGCGCGGGCGACGCCGGCGCGTTCGACGAGCGAGAGGTGCGGGTATCCGGCGAGGCCGGCGGCGAGGTGCAGCGGGACCGGGAGCGCGTTGCGGCGCAGCCGTCCGAGCCGGGGGCCCGTGGGCCGCCCGACGTCCAGAACGGGCACGTCCAAACGGTTTTGCAGGGGTGCCAGGCGGGTGCCGTCGACCCGGTCGAGGAACCAGCGGTAGGCGGTGCAGCAGCGCAGGTAGACGTGCTGGCCGTTGTCGACCGTCAGCTCTCCCCGGCGGAACGAGAAGGCGAGTCCGCCGAGCCGGGGCCGTCCTTCGAGCAGGGTCACGTCAAGCCCGGCATCGGCAAGCCGCAGCGCCGCCGTGACACCGGCGAGCCCGCCGCCGATCACGACCGCGCGGGACGGACGCGTCGCGTCGTCGTTCATGCCTCCCCCTCTCGCCGGCTGCTTGCCCATCGGTCCTGCTCGGATCGGTCCTGCCCAGACAGGGACGCGGCGGCCCGGGCGGGGGTTGCCCGCCGTCCGCCGCGTTCGTCCTTGATGCACATGGTGCGCGAGATGTACCTGAGGCGCATTCAGACACGCCCTCGGGCCGTGCGCCGTGAGATGTGCCGGGCGTCGAGACCGGACAGGCCGCGCACCGCGACGTACGCCTTCTCGTGGCCCGGGAGCGAGACCCGGCCGCGCAGCACCGCCTCGGGGTCGCGCTCGATGCGGTCGAGGAGCCTGCGGTAGATGCCGGCCATGGCCGCCACGCAGGCACCGCTGCGCCGGTCGAGCATCGGCAGCAGCCGGTAGCCCTCGGCGAACAGGGCGCGGGCGCGCCGGACCTCGAAGTGGACGAGGCCCGCGAAGTCGGAGCCGGGCGGCGGGGTGGCCCGCTGGAAGCCCGCGGAGCAGCCGAACTTGGCGAGGTCGTCGGCGGGCAGGTAGGTGCGGCCGTTGCCGGCGTCCTCGCGGACGTCGCGCAGGATGTTCGTCAGCTGGAGGGCGAGGCCGAGGGTGTCGGCGTACTCGGGGGCGCGCTCGGCGCCGGGGGCGCCGGGCTCCGTACCGAACACGCCGAGGCTCAGGCGCCCGATGGCTCCCGCGACGCACCGGCAGTAGACCTTGAGATCGTCCCAGGTCTCGTAGACGGCACCGTCCACGTCCATCAGGACGCCGTCGATGAGCTCGTCGAGTCCGTCGAGCGGGAGCGGGAACCTGCGGGCGGCGTCGGCGAGCGCGACGGCGACCGGGTCGGTGTCGTCCTCCGCGACCTTGCCGGCGCGGACGCGGTCGAGCAGGGTGCGGGTGCTCTCCAGGCGGACGCGCTTGGTCTCCGGCTCCAGTTCGCCGTCGCCGATGTCGTCCACCCGGCGGGAGAGGGCGTACAGGGCCGACATCGCCTGCCGCTTCTCGGCCGGCAGCAGCCTGATGCCGTACGCGAAGTTGCGCGCCTGCTGTCCGGTGACGGCCTCGCAGTAACTGTAAGCGGCCTGTACCGGTGCCGACATGTACGTCGTCTGTCCCTCCACGGTCCGGCTCATCCCTCTCTACGCGCTTTTCGCAAGACAACTCCCACTTCGCGCAGCAGGCTGGGCTTGGTGGGTCCGGGCGGTCCGGGCAGTACGTCGAATCCGGCGGCCGCGATCGCGGTGAGGGCGGCGCGTCCTCCTCCCACGAATCCGGCGAGAAGCAGCCTGAGCCTGCCGTGGACGCTACCCACCAGGGGGGTGCCTTCATTCAGCAGATCCCGGGCGCGTTCCGCTTCGTACGCGATCAGGGAGCGGACCGACGCGTTCGCGGTGGGCGCCGCGAGGTCGGTCTCGCCGACGTGGAACCGGGCCATGTCCTCGGCCGGAAGATAGATGCGGTCGCGGCCGAGGTCCTCGGCGACGTCCTGGAGGTGCTCCACGATCTGCAGTGCGGTGCACACGGCGTCGGAGCGGCGCAGCCGTTCGGGGCTCGCGGTCCCGGTGAGCTGGAGGACGAGGCGGCCGACGGGGTTGGCGGAGAGCTCGCAGTAGGCGAGCAGTTCCTCGTACGTGCCGTAGCGGCGGACCTTCTGGTCCTGCCGGTTGGCCTCGATGAGGCCGATGAACGGCTCGGGGGTGAGCGCGCGGCGCCGGGCGGTGGGGCGGAGCGCCCGCATCAACGGGTGGTGCGGGGTCTCGCCGGTGGTCGCGAAGACACGGTGCAGGTCGCTCTCGAGCGCGTCGAGCATCGCGAGCCGGTCGTCGCTCTGAGCCGGTTCGAGCCCGAGGTGCACGGCGTCGGCGCCACCGGGGGCGAGGTCGCCGTCGCCGATGTCGTCCACGAGCCGGGCGAAGCCGTAGACGGCCATGAGGTCGTCGCGCCAGGCGCGCGGCAGGAAGAAGGGGGCGACCGGAAAGTTCTCGTGGGCTGCCTTGTCGAGGGTTCCGGATGCGGCGGTATCAAGCCGCGCCTGCCGGGTACGGGTCACTGCGGACCGCCCTGCGCGGGGACGGCGTGAGCACCTCGGAGCGGGAGATCTTCCGTCATAGCCGTCACAACTCCCGTTCTACACTGCCGACCCAAAATACCCCATTCCGGACACGCCGCCCGCCCATCCGAGTGCCGAGGACGACTCCCGGCCGCCCCCCAGGCGGTATCGCCCCACTTGCGGCGAATCAGCACCGGTACAGCTTACGTTGTACAACGCTCATCCAAACGCCGGGGTACGGGCCTTGCGGCACCGGCCCCGGGGCCCGCGTCAACTTTCCCCCCGCCGGAGCCCGTTCACGTCATCCGGCGGTAGGAGATCGTGACGGCCGCCGTACGACGAGGCGCGGAGGTCCGGGCGCCGGTCCACACTCCGGACGCGGAACGGCCCCCGCCGGAAGGGTCTCCGGTGGGGGCCGAGTGCCGTGCGACGCGGGGCGTCCTACTTGCCGGTCTCCCGTTCGTAGGCCCGCAGGACCTCTTCGGTCGGGCCGTCCATCAGGAGTTCGCCCTTCTCCAGCCACAGGACCCGGTTGCAGGTGTCCCGGATCGACTTGTTGCTGTGGCTGACCAGGAAGACCGTGCCGGCCTCCTTGCGCAGCTCCCTGATCCGCGCCTCGGAGCGGATCTGGAACTTGCGGTCACCGGTCGCCAGCGCCTCGTCGATCATGAGGACGTCGTGGTTCTTGGCGGCCGCGATGGAGAAGCGGAGGCGGGCGGCCATGCCGGAGGAGTAGGTGCGCATCGGCAGGGTGATGAAGTCGCCCTTGTCGTTGATGCCGGAGAACTCCACGATGTCCTCGTAGCGCTCGCGGATCTCCTCGCGGCTCATGCCCATCGCGAGTCCGCCGAGCACCACGTTGCGCTCGCCGGTCAGATCGCTCATCAGCGCGGCGTTGACGCCGAGCAGCGAGGGCTGGCCGTCCGTGTAGACGCTGCCGCTCTCCGTCGGCAGGAGGCCCGCGATGGCGCGGAGCAGCGTCGACTTGCCGGAGCCGTTCGTCCCGATGAGCCCGATCGCCTCGCCCCGGTAGGCGGTGAAGGTGACCCCGCGCACGGCGTGCACCTTGCGCACCCCGCGCTCCTGGCCCTTCTCGCGGCGCATGATCCGGCTCAGTGCGGCGGTGGCGCTGCCCTTGCCACCGCCGCCGCCGTTGACCCGGTACACGATGTGCACGTCGTCGGCGATCACGGTGGGGACGCGCCCCGCGGTGTTGTCGTCAGCCACGGCCGTACCGTTCCTCTGCCTTCCAGAAGTACACGAAGCCCACGATGCCCACCACGATCGACCAGGCGAGGGCGACCGCCCAGACGTGGTCCGGCAGGTTCTCGGAGCCGTATCCGTCGATCAGGGCGAACCTGACCAGGTCCATGTAGATGGCCGCCGGGTTGTACTGGAGCACGTCGGTGATCCAGGCCGGCTTGTTCGCGAGCATCACCGGGATGGAGAACATGACCCCGGAGGCGTACATCCAGGTGCGCATGACGAACGGCATCAGCTGTGCCAGGTCGGGGGTCTTGGCGCCCATCCTGGCCATGGCGAGCGCCAGTCCGGTGTTGAAGAAGAACTGCATCACCAGGGCGGGGATCACCAGCAGCCAGGACAGCCGGGGATAGCTGCCGAATCCGACCGTGACCGCGATCAGCACGATCATCGAGTACAGCAGCTGCTGGAGCTGCTGGAGCGAGAAGGAGATGGGCAGCGAGGCACGGGGGAAGTGCAGGGCCCTGACCAGGCCGAGGTTCCCGGAGATCGCGCGTACGCCGGCCATCACGGAGCTCTGCGTGAAGGTGAAGACGAACACCCCGGTCACCAGGAACGGGATGAAGACCTCCTGCGGTATCCCCTTCTTCGTGCCGAGGATCAGCCCGAAGATGAGGAAGTAGACCGCCGCGTTCAGGAGCGGGGTCGCCACCTGCCACAGCTGGCCCAGCTTCGCCTGGCTGTACTGGGCGGTCAGCTTGGCCCGGGAGAACGCCAGGATGAAATGGCGTCGCCCCTGGAGCTGGCGCACGTACTCGCGGAGTCCGGGCCGGGCACCGCTGACCGCGAGGCCGTACTTCGCGGCCAGCTCGGCCGCGCTCAGGCCGTCGTCGGCTGATGGCGGGCTGCTCACCGCAACCGCGCCGCCATGGGTTGTGTCACTCACCAGAAGAAACTCTCGTATTCGAAATGCGCAGCCAGTCGCGGGCGCGGCTCAGGGCGGACAGGTCCCGACAAGAAAAATACGCCTCATGCTCCCAGAGGGGAGCCTCTCAGATGACCGGAGGGCGGCCCAGCCTGGTCAGTCGCCACACCGTACGCCACTTCATCGGGCGGCGCGGTCCGCAGGGCGTCCGCCAGCCCTCCCGGAATCCGCCGAACCACGCCTTCAGCGCCTCGCCGGACGGCCTGCGCAGCAGGGTCAGCAGCATCCACACCCCGAGGTACACCGGGACGAGGGGCGCGGGGAGGTTGCGCCGGGCCAGCCAGACCCGGTTGCGGGCCACCATGCGGTGGTAGACGGCATGGCGGGACGGGGCCGTGGTGGGGTGGTGCAGCACCATGTCCGCGCGGTAGTCGATCAGCCAGCCGGCGTCCAGCGCCCGCCAGGCGAGGTCCGTCTCCTCGTGCGCGTAGAAGAAGTCGCCCGGCAGCGGGCCGACCTCGGCCAGCACCCGGGTGCGCACCGCGTTGGCGCCGCCCAGGAACGTCGTCACGCGGGACGAGCGCATCGGGTCGGCGGCGCGCAGCCGGGGCACGTGCCGGCGCTGGGTGACCCCGGTCTCGGGGTCCGCGATGCGGAAGCTGATGATGCCGAGCCGGGCGTCCTCGGCGAACGCCTTCCGGCACAGCTCCGCGGTGTCGGTGAGGGGCAGCAGCCCGTCGTCGTCCAGGAAGAGCAGGGCGTCCACATCGGCGCCGGAGGGCCCGAACGCCTCGATGCCGACGTTCCGGCCGCCGGGGATGCCGAGGTTCTCGGGCAGCTCGACGGTGCGGACGCCCGCGGGGACGTCGGGGACGGGCGAGCCGTTGCCGACGACGACCACCTCGATCCGGTCGCCCTCCTGGGCGGCGACCGAATCGAGCAGGGCGCGCAGCTCGGCCGGGCGGTTGCCCATGGTGATGACGACCGCGCCGAGTTTCATGGGTGTGCTCACTTCAGCCTGCTCGATGCCAGGACCGACACGAGGTGCAGCAGGGTCTGGAGCAGGGCGATGCCCGCCAGGACCGCGACCGCGAGACGGCTGAAGAAGAAGTCGTCCCGCACCTCGTCGAGGATCGCGGCGACGAGGATGACCAGGGACGCCTCGACGCACAGGATGAGCCGGTGGAACTTGAGCGCGCCGGCGGCCCGGCGGGCGAACGCCATGCCGGAGGAGCGCGGCTCGGAGGCGGACTCCTTGACCGGCGGCAGTCCGCCCTGGTGGCGGGCGACGCCGACCAGGTCCGTCTCGGCCTTGATCAGGATGGCGCCGAGCGCGGCGAGCGTGCCGAGGAAGGCCCACAGCCAGTCGATGCGGCCGGTGCCCCACAGGTCGGCGGCGCGCAGGCCGAAGCCGACGAGGACGGCCGCGTCGCAGAGGTAGGCGCCGACCCGGTCGAGGTAGACGCCGCCGAGCGAGAACTGCTTCTTCCAGCGCGCGATCTCGCCGTCCACGCAGTCGAGCAGCAGGTACAGCTGGACCATGACGACGCCGAGCACCGCGCCCCAGATGCCCGGGACGAGCAGCGCGGGGGCGGCGAGCACACCGGCCAGCGTCATCAGGTAGGTCAGCTGGTTGGGCGTGACCTTGGTGTTCACCAGGTACCGGTCGATGCGCAGGGAGACCTCGCGCATGTATATCCGGCCCGCCCAGTGCTCACCGCTGCGCCGGTCCTTGACGCCCGGCGGGTGAACGACCGGGCGGAGTTCAGCTACTGATGGTCTTGGCATAGTCGGCGTACGCGTCCCTGATCTGGTCGGTGGAGAGGCTGAGGTGTTCCAGGACCGTGAAGCGTCCCGGGCGGGTCTGGGGCGCGTACTCGACGGCCTGGACGAATTCGTCGGCGGTGAAGCCGATCTCCTCGGGCGTGACCGGCAGGCCGTGCCTGCGCAGTACGTCGGCGAAGAGGCCGGACTCGTCCACGGCCCCGCGCAGGTGCATGGCGAAGGCGGCGCCGAGGCCGACCTGCTCGCCGTGGCTGGCGGCCCGCTTCGGGAAGAGCAGGTCGAACGCGTGGCTGATCTCGTGGCAGGCACCGGACGAGGGCCGGGTGTCGCCGCTGATCGAGATGGCGATGCCGGAGAGCACCAGCGACTCGGCGAGGACGGTGAGGAACTCGTCGTCGGCGACGGTGCCGGGGTGGCGCAGGACGGCCTCGCCCGCGGTACGCGCCATGGCGGCGGCGAGTCCGTCGATCTGCTCGCCGTTGACCTGGTGCGAGAGCTCCCAGTCGGCGATGGCGGAGATGTTGGAGATCGCGTCGCCGATGCCGGACCGCACGAAGCGGTCGGGGGCGGTACGGATCACCGACAGGTCGATCACCATGGCGATGGGCATGGGGACGCCGTAGGAGCCCCGGCCGTTGTCGTTGTCCAGGGTGGCGACGGGCGAGCAGAGGCCGTCGTGGGCGAGATTCGTGGCGACCGAGACCAGCGGCAGGCCGACCCGGGCCGCGGCGTACTTCGCCACGTCGATGATCTTGCCGCCGCCGAGGCCGACCACGGCGTCGTAGCGCTTGCCCTTGATGTCGTCGGCCAGCTGCACCGCGGCGTCGATGTTGCCGCCGGCGACGCAGTACCAGTCGGCGCCCGGCAGGGCCGGGGCCAGCTTCTCGCGCAGGGCGAGCCCGGATCCGCCGCTGATCGCGATGGCGAGCTTGCCGGAGGCGGAGATCCGCTGGTCGGCGAGGAGACCGGCCAGGTCGTGCATGGCACCCCGGCTGATGTCCACGAAGACCGGGGACGGGATGAGTCGGGTCAGTACCGGCACGCGATCTCCCGGCCCTTCGCGAGGTCGTCGTGGTTGTCGATCTCGACCCAGCTCACGTCACCGATGGGAGCGACGTCCACGGTGAAGCCGCGGTTGACGAGCTCCTGGTAGCCGTCCTCGTAGTAGAGGTCCGGGTCGCGCTCGAAGGTGGCCTTCAGGGCGTCGGCCAGCTCCTCGGCGGCCTCGGCCTCGATGAGGGTGAGACCGATGTACTCGCCGGTGGCCTCGGCCGGGTCCATCAGCTTGGTGATCCGCCGCACGCCCTTGCCGTCCTCGACGACGACCTTCATCTCCTCGTCGGCGAGGTTCTTCACCGTGTCGAGGGCGAGGATGATCTTCTGGCCCTGGCCGCGCGCGGCCAGCAGGGTCCTCTCGACGGAGACCGGGTGGACGGTGTCGCCGTTGGCGAGGAGCACGCCCCGCTTCAGCTGCTCACGGGCGCACCACAGTGAGTAGGCGTTGTTCCACTCCTCGGCCTTGTCGTTGTCCACGAGGGTGAGCTTCAGGCCGTAGGTGGCCTCCAGCTCCTCCTTGCGGGCGTAGACGGCCTCCTTGCGGTAGCCGACGACGATCGCGACCTCGGTGAGCCCGATCTCGGCGAAGTTGGCCAGCGTGAGGTCGAGGATCGTCTTGTCGCCGTCCACCGGCACGAGCGCCTTGGGCAGCGTGTCGGTGTAGGGGCGCAGGCGCCGTCCTGCGCCGGCTGCCAGTACGAGGCCGATCATGCGGGTTCTCCTTCGTCGTGAACGGCGGGCGCCCCGGAGGACACCCAGAAGCGGATGGACTCCACCAGCACGATCACGGTCACAGCCACGGCGAGCACGGTGAGTGCCGTGGTGAAACCGGTGGCTCCGGTGAGTGCGGCGGCGAGCACGGCCACGACCAGGGTCCGGCCCTCGTGTCCGCCGATCGTGCGCACCAGCCACTGGGGCGGGGCGCCGGTGCCGCCTCGGATGCGGTACACCGTGTCGTAGTGATGGTAGGCGACGGCCGAGACCAGGCCGAAGGCCGCGGGGAGCGCCCCGTCGATGTCGCTGCGGGCGGCCAGGATCAGGACCGTGCAGTACTCGGCGGCCCGGAAGACCGGGGGCACGAGCCAGTCGAGTGCGCCCTTGAGAGGGCGGGCCACGGCTATGCCGGAGCAGACCGCGTAGAAGACGGCGGCGATGATCGTCTGGCGGCTGCCGAAGGGCTGCTGGAGCGCGGCGGCGATCAGCGCGCCGGTGCCGACGAGGGCGACCACGGGGGCGGTCCAGGCGCCGCCGATCCTCGGGCCCCGGGCGGCGATCAGCTGGGCGACCGGGCCGGAGTCCGCGAGGTCGGCGAGGGCCTGGGCGGCGCGGTCGGTGCGCCGGGCCTTGCGGGTCAGGGAGCGCAGGAGGCGGCCCGCGGTGGTGTAGCAGGCGGCGAGGGCGCAGCCGATGAGCAGGGCGTAGAAGACGATGCGCGGGGTGGTGACCGCGGTGAGGACGGCGATCATCGCCCAGCGCTCGCCGATCGGGAGCACGATCATGCGGCGCAGCCAGACCGTCCAGCCGACGCTGTCGAGCTTGTCGGAGAGGGCGGCCGTGGGGCTGCTGTTCGCCACCGCGTCGTGGTTGGCCTCGTTGAACGAGAAGTCGATGATGTGGCGGCAGGACTGGAGGACCATCGCGCCGAGCGCCAGCGCCCAGACGTCGTCGCCGTTGCGGGCGGCGCCGAGGGCGAGGCCCGCGTAGTAGGCGTACTCCTTGGCCCGGTCGAAGGTGGCGTCCAGCCAGGCGCCCATCGTGGAGTACTGGAGCGAGTAGCGGGCGAGCTGCCCGTCGGTGCAGTCCAGGACGAAGGAGAACAGGAGCAGGATGCCCGCCGCGACGTAGCCGCCCCGGGTACCGGTGGCCGCGCAGCCGGCCGCTATCAGCGCGGTGAGCAGGGACGCGGTGGTGACCTGGTTCGGGGTGAACCCCCGGCGCGCGCACCAGCGGGCGATGTAGCGCGAGTACGGGCTGATGAAGTGGGTGGTGAAGAAGCCGTCGCGGGCCTTCACCGCGCTGCGCAGCCGGACCGCCTCGTCGTCCACGGCCTCGACGTCCGCACGGGCGGCGGCGCGGCCGGTCTCGTCGGTGGGCACGGCGGCGACGAGCGAGCCCAGCTCGGGGCGCTGCACCTCGGTGCCCCCGGCCTCCATGGCCGCGGCGAGCCTGCCGGGCACCGTGCGGTCGGTGACCGTGGCGGTGCCGCCCGCGGGCACTCCGGCGCCGACCGCGTCGGTGGTGGCGCGCAGGGCGCCGACCAGGGCGGGGCGCACCTCGGCCTGTGCGGTGAGGGCGCCGGGCACGGCCGCCGCGGGGAAGCGGGGGTCGGTCAGGGCAAGCCGCAGGGCGTGGCGGTGGCCGATGAAGCGGGGGTCGACGAGGGCGACGCGGTGGGCCGGCGGGACGGCGGCCAGCAGGGTGGCGGCTTCGGTGACGTCGGCGGCTGCCCGGACGTCGAAGCCCAGCGACCGAAGATCGTCCTCCAGGGACGATCCGGGCAGCGGAGCACCTGTGAGAATGGCGGTCGACAGACGAACTCACTCCTTGGGTGCTGACACGGATCGGCACGCGACAGTGCGGCCAGAAGCGGCCGGCGGCATGTCGGCAGAGGCTATCGGATGAACGGAAGCGCGAGTTCACTGCCCGTTCGCGCCCCGTTCCGGGTGGGGCCGGACCACGCGCTCCGTCCGCGATCATCATTGTCGATGGCCGCCCCACCTGACAAAGCCGGGTGGTCCTCCGCCGTGAAAGGGCTCTGACCTGCACACGTTTCCGCAGGTCAGAGACGTTGATAACGGTGTTCAGTGCCGTGTTGCCCGATACCCCCCACCCGTAGTTGACTGGCAGGGCCCGGGCCGGAAGCCCGGGTCCGCGAGACGACCGGGAGGCGTCCCCATGGGGGCAGGGCACGATCACGGACACACACACGGCCCGGCGCTCACCGGCACGGCGGCCGCCGCGCACAGAGGGCGGCTGCGCATCGCTCTGGGCATCACGCTGGCCGTGACGGTCATGGAGATCGTCGGCGGTGTGCTGTCCGGCTCCCTCGCGCTGATCGCCGACGCGGCCCATATGGCCACCGACTCCCTGGGGCTCGGGCTCGCCCTGCTCGCGATCCATTTCGCCAACCGGCCGGCCGGCCCGAACCGTACCTTCGGCTACGCCCGGGCCGAGATCCTGGCGGCCCTCGCCAACTGCTGCCTGCTGCTCGGGGTGGGCGGCTATCTCCTCTTCGAGGCGGTGCAGCGCTTCATCGACCCGGCCGAGACCCGGGGCGGGCTCACGATCGCCTTCGCCCTGGTGGGTCTGGTGGCGAACGCGGTGTCGCTGTCACTGCTGATGCGCGGGCAGCAGGACAGCCTCAATGTGCGCGGCGCCTATCTGGAGGTGCTGGCGGACACGCTGGGCTCGGTGACCGTGCTGGTCTCGGCGGGCATCGTCATGGCGACGGGGTGGCAGGCGGCGGACCCCATCGCCTCGCTGATCATCGGGCTCATGATCGTCCCGCGTACGGTGCGGCTGCTGCGCGAGACGCTGAACGTGCTCCTGGAGGCGGCGCCCCCGGGCGTCGACATGGGCGAGGTACGCGACCACATCACGGCGCTGCCCGGGGTGCTGGACGTCCACGATCTGCACGCCTGGACGATCACCTCGGGGATGCCGGTGCTCTCCGCCCATGTGGTGGTCCAGCAGGACCTGCTGGACTCGATCGGCCACGAGAAGCTGCTGCACGAGCTCCAGGGCTGCCTGGGCGACCACTTCGACGTGGAGCACTGCACCTTCCAGCTGGAGCCGAGCGGGCACGCGGAGCACGAGGCGAGGCTCTGCCACTGAGCCCCGGGGCCGTGCGGCCCGAGGTGTAGGGTTTCCCGGACGTGTACGAACCGGCCCGCCGGCCGGTGCCCGCCCACCCGAGGGTCCCCACGTTGACCGACATGACCTGGCGCGTCCGCCCCGAGATGCGGGACGACGCCCCCGCCGTGCGCGCCGTGATCGCCGCCGCGTTCCCGACGGAGGCGGAAGCCACGCTCGTGGACACGCTGCGCAAGGACTCGCTGATCTGGCTGCCCGGCCTCTCGTGGGTCGCCGAGTCGCCCGACGGTTCGATCGCCGCGTACGCCCTGCTCAGCCGGTGCTGGGTCGAGGGAGTGCCCACCCTGGCCCTGGCCCCGGTCGCCACCGCTCCTGAGCACCAGCGCCGGGGTGCGGGCTCGGCCGTGGTGCGGGCGGTGCTGGAGGCGGCGCGGTGGTACGGGGAGCGGCTGGTGCTGGTGCTCGGGCACCCGGAGTACTACCCGAGGTTCGGTTTCGTACCGGCCTCGCGGTACGGGATCCGGCCGACCTTCGAGGTTCCGGACGAGGCCATGATGGCGCTGGTGCTCGATGATTCCGCGCCCGTCCCGAGGGGCACGATTGAGTATCCGCCCGCCTTCGGGGTCTGACGGACCGGCCGGGGCGGGGCGGACATGCCAGGACCCTAAGTACGAACAAGCCGCTTTTGTACGGCAGACTTGAGCAGACTCGACGGGACCGGCTGCACGGGGCCGGGACCACAGCGAAGGATGGGTATGCCGACCACACCAGTCACCGCGGCGAACACCTCGTCGAACGGCACAGCGGAAGCGATCATGCTCGAACTGGTCGATGAGAACGGCACCACCATCGGTACGGCGGAGAAGCTCGCCGCCCATCAGGCGCCCGGCCAGCTGCACCGCGCGTTCTCCGTGTTCCTCTTCGACGAGCAGGGCCGGCTGCTGCTCCAGCAGCGCGCCCTGGGCAAGTACCACTCCCCCGGCGTCTGGTCCAACACGTGCTGCGGCCACCCCTACCCGGGTGAGGCGCCCTTCGCCGCCGCCGCCCGGCGTACGTACGAGGAGCTGGGGATCTCGCCCTCGCTGCTGGCCGAGGCGGGCACCGTCCGCTACAACCACCCGGACCCGGCGTCGGGCCTGGTGGAGCAGGAGTTCAACCACCTCTTCGTGGGCCTCGCGCAGGAACGGCTGCGGCCCGATCCGGAGGAGGTCGGCGGGACGGCCTTCGTGACGGCGGCGGAGCTGGCCGGGCGGCATGCCCGTGAGCCGTTCTCCGCGTGGTTCATGACCGTGCTGGACGCCGCCCGGCCGGCGATCCGCGAGCTGACCGGGGACGGCGCCGGCTGGTAGTACGGCGGGGTCAGAGGGCGGTGCTCAGCGGCAGGGCCGCCCAGATGACCTTGCCGCCGCCCGCGGTGTGCTCGACGTCGCAGGTGCCGCCCGCTTCCCGGGTGATCTCCCGGACCAGCAGCAGGCCCCGGCCGCCGGTCTGCGCGTAGTCGGTCTCCAGGGCCGTCGGGCGGTACGGGTGGTTGTCCTCGACGGACACTCTGACCCAGTCCTCGCCCACGGCCACCTCCACGGCGAGCTCGGGCGAGAGCAGCGCGGCGTGCTTGACGGCGTTGGTGACCAGCTCGGAGACGATGAGCAGCAGGCCCTGGGCGATGTCGTCCTCGATCGGCACGTTCTGGCGCTTCAGCAGATCGCGTACGGCGTGCCGGGCCTGGGGTACGGAGACGTCCGAGGCCGGGGCGGTGAAGCGCCAGACCCCTTCGTACGGCACGGGCCGGGCGGGGGTACTCCCGCGGCTCTCCATGGTCCGGTACCCGCTCTCCACTCGAAGTGACTTCACGTCGAGTACAGGGTGGCGGGCGAGGTTGCTCCGGTCCGTACTATTGAACAGAAGTCGACTCCTATTGACGGAACTCGACTTCATTCGCGCGACAGTGTCAGTTTTCGGACCGCTTCTGACCGTCCTGGCTGAGCGGGTCCGTTCCTTCTCCCTGGTTCCCCTTGTCTTGCCCCGGCGTCATCTGCTCGGAGACCATCGAGACGATGCGCCGGCCGCCGATCCCGATGGCGATGAGCCCGAGTCCGTCGAAGAGCAGGGCCAGCGAGAAGAAGCAGCCGAGTACGTAGAGGCTGCTGTGCGGCCAGTCGAAGAGGACGAGCAGGCCGAGGAGCAGCCCGAAGGCGCCCTGGAGCAGCGTCCAGCCGAACTGCGGTCCGCGCACCACGAAGCTGCCGACGAGCCGGAAGATCCCGCCGGTCAGGAAGAGCAGCGCGGCGAACATGGTCAGTGCCTCCGCGGTGCCGTGCGGGTGGCGGATGACGACGACGCCCGCGGCGATGTTCAGCGCGGCGACCACCACGCCCAGCCAGAAGTAGTTGGTGCCGCGCGACTGGACGGCGTGCACCAGGCCGACGAGGCCGCCGACGAGGAGCAGCCAGCCGAACAGGATCATCGAGGTGAGCGTCGCGACGCCGGTGTAGACGAGGCCGACCAGGCCGGCGATGACGAGCAGGATGCCGAGCAGGGCGAGACCGCCGAAACTGCGGTGGAGCTTCCTGCCTTCGCGTTCGGGACCGTCCACGTGGGGCTCCTCGGGTGCGTGCCTGTTGCGCGGCCCCTTCTTGATCGTAGGTTCGAACACCACGGATAGCATCCGGCCATGGACCGTACGGAACCCCGGCTGGAGCACACCGTCGCGGACGGCGTCGCCACCGTCGTCATCAGCAACCCCGCCAAGCGCAACGCGATGACGGCCGCCATGTGGGAGGCGCTGCCGGTCCTGCTCGAAAAGGTGGCCGCCGATCCTTCCGTGGGCGCCCTGGTCCTGACGGGCGCGGGCGACACCTTCTGCGCGGGCGCCGACATCTCCTCGCTCCGGGACCCCGGGAGCGATCCGCAGAGCCTGGCCGTGGCGGCCGAGGAGGCGCTGGCCGCGTTCCCGCTGCCGACCCTCGCGGCGGTGCGCGGGTACTGCGTGGGCGGCGGGAGCCAGCTGGCCGCCGCCTGCGATCTGCGCTTCGCGGCGGAGGGCGCCCTGTTCGGGGTCACCCCGGCCAAGCTGGGCATCGTCTACCCCGCGTCGTCCACCCGCCGGCTCCTCGCCCTCACGGGTCCGGCGACGGCCAAGCACCTGCTGTTCTCCGGTGAGCTGATCGACACACAGCGGGCGCTGCGGACGGGCCTGGTGGACGAGGTGCTGCCGGCCGACGGGCTGGACGAGCGGGTCGCCGCCTACGTACGCACCCTGGTGTCCCGGTCCCGGCTGACCCAGGCCGCCGCCAAGGAGTTCGCGGCCGGGCACGAGGACCGGGACGCGCACTGGGCCGGGCAGGCGCGGGGCAGCGGCGACACCGCGGAGGGGGTCGCCGCCTTCCTGGAACGCCGCGCGCCCCGCTTCACCTGGGCGCCTACTGAAGGATGAGGCGGCTCCGGCCCCGCCACTCCTCGACCAGGTCGGCCGGCGCCTTGTCCGGCGATCCGGCGTCATAGGGCGGCTGGGGGTCGTACTCCGCCAGGAGCTGTACGGCCTGGGCGGTCCGGTCGCCGGCGATGCGGCCGAGCAGGGTGAGGCCCATGTCGATGCCGGACGAGACACCGGCGGCGGTGACGTACTTGCCGTCGAAGACGACGCGTTCGCCGGTGGGCTCGGCGCCGTGGTCCCTGAGCGTGTCCAGGGCGAGCCAGTGCGAGGTGGCGCGCCGCCCCTTCAGGAGCCCGGCCGCCGCCAGCAGCAGCGATCCGGTGCAGACGGAGGTCGTCCAGGTGGTGGACTCGTCCGCGCGGCGCAGCCACCCGAGCAGGTTCTCGTTCTCCATCTGGTGGTGCTGTCCGGGGCCGCCGGGGACGATCACCAGGTCGGGGGCGGGGACCTCGTCGAACGTCCGGTGGGCGACCAGGTCGAGGCTGCTGTTGTCGTTGCGTACGGCGCCCGTCCGTTCGGCGACGAAGACGGTCTCGGCGCCCGGGGTGCGGGACAGGATCTCGTAGGTGCCGACGGCGTCCAGCGCGGTGAAGCGGTCGAAGAGGACGATGGCGATCTGCATGGGCTGCTCCCTGTCTGCCTTACGGGTGGTCAGGAGTGGTCGGTGGTGCCGAAGCGGCGGCGGTATTCGGCCGGGCCCGCGCCGAGCGCCTTGATGAAGGCCCGGCGCATCGCCTCCGGGGTGCCGTAGCCGCAGCCGCGGGCGATCCGGGCGACCCCGTCGGTGGTGTCCTCCAGGAGCCGGCGGGCGTGTTCCAGGCGGACCCGGTCGACGTACCGGCCGGGCGTGGTGCCCGTCTCCGCCTGGAAGGCGCGGGCGAAGTGGCGGGGCGAGAGGCGGGCGCGGGCGGCCAGGGCCTCGACGGAGAGGTCGGCTCCGGGGTGCTCGGTGATCCAGTGCTGCACCTCGCGCAGCGGTTCACGGCGCGCCGTCTGGGCGCTGAGCTGCGCGCTGAACTGGGACTGGCTGCCCGGCCTGCGCAGGAAGACGACCAGGTGCCGGGCGACCGTGAGGGCGACGTCCCGTCCGTGGTCCTCCTCGACCAGGGCCAGCGCGAGGTCGATGCCCGCGGTGACCCCGGCGGAGGTGGCGATCCTGCCGTCGCGTACGAAGATCGGCTCGGGGTCGACCTCGACGGCGGGGTGTTCCCGGGCCAGCTTCTCGCACACGTTCCAGTGCGTCGTCGCCCGGTGCCCGTCCAGCTGTCCGGCCGCCGCGAGCAGGAGCGCCCCGCTGCACACGGAGACCAGGCGCTCCGGCAGCGGCCCGTGCAAGCGGAGCCAGTGGACGAGTTCGGGGTCGGGGTCACGGGTGCCCCCGCCGCCGGGGACGAGGAGGGTGTGGGGCGTCGGCGCGTCGGCGAGGCTGCCGTCGGGGACCAGGGTGAGGCCGCAGGAGGAGCGGACCGGGGCGCCGTCCAGCGAGGCGGTGCGCAGCTCGTACGAGACGTCAGGGAAGCTGGACGCCCCGGCGAAGACCTCCATGGGGCCGGTGACGTCGAGGCTCTGGATGCCGTCGAAGAGGACGACGAGCACGGATCGCTGCTTCATGTCCGCCATCCTGGGCGACCACCGGAATGGCCGCAATGACGGGTTCCCCACCTTTCCTGCCCTCGCCCGCTGCGGCACAGCTCACGTGGGCCCAGGGGTTCCTGCCCGTACCGACCAGTCGGTAACGTGCGGGTATGAGTACTCTCCCGCCCCGTGCCGGCCGGCGTTGCCACAACGCCCTGAACCCGCTGCACTCCTCCCTCTACTTCTCCCCCGACCTCGGCAAGGAGCTCGGCGGGATCGGGATCGAGGATCCCTCCGCCGCCTACTTCGCCACCCGCGCCGCCGCCATGGGCGCGGTCGGGGCGGACACGGTGACCGCGACCTTCTACAACTTCAACCACGCGCTCGTGGCCCAGCACGTGCCCGCGATCTGGGACATCGCCTCGCCCGCGAAGGTCCTGGACGCGCGGCTGCGCGCCGCCGACGCGACGCTGCGCCGGCTGCTCGGCGAGGAGATCATCGCCTCGCCGGAGATGGCCGAGGCGGCGCGGCTCGCCCTGCGCGCCACGGAGGGATGCGCCCGACACGCCCGGCCGCTGTACGCGGCGCACGCCGGTCTGCCGGTGCCCGGCGAACCGCACCTGGCGTACTGGCACGCGGCGACGCTGCTCCGCGAGCACCGGGGCGACGCCCACCTCGCCGCGCTCCTCACCGCGGAGCTCGACCCGCTCGAAGCGCTGGTCAGCCACACCGCGACGGGCAAGGGCATGGCGATCCGCTGGATCCTGGCCAGCCGGGGCTGGCGGCGCGCCGACTGGGAGGACGCGTCGGAACGGCTGCGCGGGCGCGGGCTGCTCACGGCGGAGGGCGAGCTGACCGAGGCGGGCGCCGCGCTGCGCACGGAGGTGGAGGAGGCCACGGACCGGATGGACCTGGGCCCGTACGAGCACCTGGGCGGACCGGGTGTGGCCCGGCTGACCGAGCTGGGGCGCGGCTTCCTCGCCACGGCCGCGGCGGCGGGCGCCTTCCCGGCGAGCGCGACGGGCTGAACGTAAAACCGCGGCCTCTCCCTGGGTGGCCGGGCGACACATGGCCCGGCCACCCGGCACAATGCAGGGCGTGTGGCTCCGGGACCGTCCCCGTGGCGGTCCGGGGCCCGACCAGCACAGCCAGCAGGAGAAGGCGAGTCGGTAGAACCGTGACGACGTCCATCGAAGGCAGGATCGCCGAGGAGCTCGGCGTACGCGAGCGACAGGTGAAGGCGGCCGTCGAGCTGCTCGACGGCGGGTCCACCGTGCCGTTCATCGCGCGCTACCGCAAGGAAGCGACCGAGATGCTCGACGACGCGCAGCTGCGCACGCTTGAGGAACGGCTGCGGTATCTGCGGGAGCTGGAGGAGCGCCGGACGGCGGTCCTCGAATCCGTGCGGGAGCAGGGCAAGCTGGACGAGGCGCTGGAGGCGCGCATCCGGGCCGCCGACACGAAGGCGCGGCTGGAGGACATCTACCTCCCGTTCAAGCCGAAGCGGCGGACGAAGGCGCAGATCGCCCGGGAGGCCGGCCTCGAACCGCTCGCCTCGGGCCTGCTGGACGACCCCTCGGCCGAACCGCTCGCCGCCGCGGCGGCGTTCGTGGACGCGGACCAGGGCGTCGCGGACCCGGCGGCGGCCCTGGAGGGCGCCCGCGCCATCCTCACGGAGCGCTTCTCGGAGGACGCCGACCTCACCGGCGAGCTGCGCGAGCGCATGTGGACGCGCGGGCGGCTGGTGGCCCGGGTGCGGGACGGCAAGGAGGAGGCGGGCGCCAAGTTCGCGGACTACTTCGACTTCGCCGAGCCGTTCACCGCGCTGCCCTCGCACCGGGTCCTCGCGATGCTCCGGGGCGAGAAGGAGGACGTGCTCGACCTGGTCCTGGAGCCGGAGGAGCCCTCCGAGGCGCCCGGCCCGTCCTCGTACGAGAACATGGTCGCCCGGCGCTTCGGCGTGAACGACCGGGGGCGCCCCGGTGACAAGTGGCTGGCCGACACCGTGCGGTGGGCCTGGCGGACCCGGATCCTGGTGCACCTCGGCATCGACCTGCGGCTGCGGCTGCGTACGGCGGCGGAGGACGAGGCGGTACGCGTCTTCGCGTCGAACCTGCGCGATCTGCTGCTCGCCGCGCCGGCCGGGACGCGGGCCACGCTGGGGCTCGACCCCGGTTTCCGTACCGGGGTCAAGGTCGCCGTCGTGGACGCGACCGGCAAGGTCGTCGCCACCGACGTCATCCACCCGCACGTCCCGGCCAACAAGTGGGACCAGTCGCTGGCGACCCTGGAGCGGCTGGCGCGCGAGCACCACGTCGACCTCATCGCCATCGGCAACGGCACGGCGTCCCGCGAGACGGACAAGCTCGCGGGTGAGCTGTGCGCGAAGCACCCTGAGCTGAAGCTGACCAAGGTGATGGTCTCGGAGGCGGGCGCCTCCGTGTACTCCGCCTCGGCGTTCGCCTCGCAGGAACTGCCCGAGATGGACGTGTCGCTGCGCGGCGCCGTCTCGATCGCCCGCCGGCTCCAGGACCCGCTGGCCGAGCTGGTGAAGATCGACCCGAAGTCGATCGGTGTCGGGCAGTACCAGCACGACCTGTCCGAGGTGAAGCTCTCGCGGTCGCTGGACGCGGTCGTGGAGGACTGCGTGAACGGGGTCGGCGTCGACGTCAACACCGCGTCGGCGCCGCTGCTCTCCCGGGTCTCCGGCATCGGCTCGGGGCTCGCCGAGAACATCGTGGCGCACCGCGACGCGAATGGGCCGTTCCGGTCCCGCCGGAGCCTCAAGGACGTGGCCCGGCTGGGTCCGAAGGCGTACGAGCAGTGCGCGGGCTTCCTCCGCATCCGCGGCGACGACCCGCTCGACGCGTCGAGCGTGCACCCGGAGGCGTACCCGGTGGTGCGCGCCATGGTGAAGAAGACCGGCGGGGACGTGGCCGCGCTGATCGGCAACACGGGTGTCCTGCGGTCGTTGCGGGCCGACGACTACGTGTCCGAGAAGTTCGGGCTGCCGACCGTGAGCGACATCCTGAAGGAGCTGGAGAAGCCGGGGCGCGACCCGCGTCCCGCCTTCAAGACCGCCACCTTCAAGGAGGGCGTCGAGAAGATCGGCGACCTGGAGGCCGGGATGGTGCTGGAGGGCGTCGTGACGAACGTCGCCGCGTTCGGGGCGTTCGTGGACATCGGGGTGCATCAGGACGGGCTGGTGCATGTGTCGGCGATGTCGCGGACGTTCGTGAAGGATCCGCGGGATGTGGTGAAGCCGGGGGATGTGGTGCGGGTGAAGGTGATGGAGGTCGATATTCCGCGGAAGCGGATTTCGTTGACGTTGCGGTTGGACGACGAGGCGGCCGGGGGCCGCGCGGCGCCCTCGGGGAGTGAGCGGGGCGGCCGGCCGCCCCGGCCTCGGCAGGGGGGCGGGGGTGGCGGTCGCCAGTCCCGTGGCGGTGGCGCTGGGGGTCGGTCTGCGTCTGCGGCGGCTCCGGCCAGTGGGGCCATGGCTGACGCGTTGCGGCGGGCGGGGTTGTTGAAGGGCGAGTAGGGGGTGGGGGCGGGTAGGGCGGGCCTTGTCCCCTACCCGCCCCTTCCCGAAACCGGGGCTCCGCCCCGGACCCCGCGCCTCAAACGCCGGCGGGGCTGGATTTCCGCGGCGGGGTGGGTTTACGCAGCGGAGTGGGTTCTACGCAGCGGGGCTGAGGGTCAGGCCGTCCGACACCACGCGGCCCTCGTGCAGCACCGTACGGTCCTCGCTGCGGTCCATCACCGCCGATGTCACCGTCTCGCCCTCCAGCAGGAGCAGGTCCGCCCTCGCGCCCACCGTGACGCCCGGGCGGTCCGTCGTGGAGGTCAGGCGGGGCGGTCCCCCCTGGAGGATGGACGCGCCGCCCATCGTCGCCACGGCCACGGCGTGTTCGATCAGGTCGTCCGCGCGGTAGCCGTTCGTGAAGGCCAGTTGCCAGGTGCGGTCCAGCATGTCGCCGTTGCCGTACGGGGACCAGAAGTCCCGCTGGCCGTCCTCGCCCAGGCCCACCCGGACGCCCGCGGCGGTCAGGTCGGCCAGGGGCAGGGAGTGGTGGCGGGCGGGGGCCACGGTCGCCATCGCGATGTCCAGTTCGGCGAACTCCTCGATCAGGCGGCGCGTCGTCGCCTCGTTGACCGAGCCCAGGTCGTAGGCGTGCGAGATCGTGACTTGGCCGGCCATGTCCAGGGCCCGCACCCGCTCCAGGATCAGGTCGACGCTGAACACCCCGAGGGCGCCCGGCTCGTGGAGGTGGATGTCGACCGGGGCGTGGTGGCGCTCGGCGAGGCCGAAGACGATGTCCAGGTGGCGTACGGGGTCGCGGTCCAGGGTGCACGGGTCGATGCCGCCGACCACGGCGGCGCCGGAGGACAGCGCCCGGTCCATCAGTTCCGGCACGCCCTTCTCGCGCAGCAGGCCCGCCTGCGGGAACGCCATGATCTCGACCTCGCACCGCCCGGCGTGCGCCTCCTTCGCCGCGAGGACGCCCTCGAACCGCTCAAGGCCGCAGTCCGCGTCGATCTGCGCGTAACTCCGTACGCGGGTGGTGCCGCGCTCGATCATCCGGCCCAGCGTGTACGTGGCCCGGCGGGCGACGTCCCACTCGTCCTGGCGCCAGTGCTCGCGGTCGTTCAGCATCATGCCCCAGACGCCGGGGGCGCCCGTGTGCGGGCGGAAGGGCAGGCCCATCCGCGTGGAGTCCAGGTGGCAGTGGACGTCCGAGAACGACGGCAGGGCGAGCCGCCCCCGGCCGGCCACCGTGTCCTCCGTGGCGGCGCGGGCCGGGTCGTGCGGGGTGATCGCGGTGATCACCCCGTCCTCGACGGTGAGGTCACTGGACTCTCCGCCCCACGGACGGACGTCGCTGATCAGCATGTGGCGTATCTCCTGTGTGGGTGTGTGGGTGCTACGGGGTCACTCGGCCGGGAGCGTCCCGGTCAGGGCGGTCAGGGACGGCTCCCTGCCCCGTTCGATGTGCGCGTACGCCAGTGCTGCCGCCAGGTCCGGCTTGCCCGCGTGGATCGCGGCGCAGATGTCCCGGTGCTCGGCGCACTGGACGCGCGGGTCGCGGCCCCCGGTGAGGCTGAACAGCCACTGCACCAGGCCGAGCGAGGGCTGCAGCGCGTCCCGGAGCAGCCGGTTGCCGGTCATCGCGACGATCTCCGCGTGCAGGGCGGTGTTGGCCGCCGGGATCTCCTCCGCGTCGCCCCGCGCGGTGGCGGCCTCCGCCGCCTCCATCGCGGCCCGCAACGGCTCCCCGTCTCCCCCGGCCGCGCATGCCTCGGCGGCCCTGCGGGCGGCGAAGACCTCCAGGCTGAGGCGGAGGTCGAAGAGCTCGGCGACGTCCCGCAGCGAGAGGTCGCGCACGGAGGCACCCCGGCGCGGGGACAAGACGACCAGGCCCTCGCCGGTCAGGCGGGTGAGCGCCTCGCGGACCGGGATGCGGGAGACGCCCAGGCCCTCGGAGAGCTCGCGTTCGCGCAGCCGTGAACCCGGTGGGTGCGCGCCGGACAGGATGCCGGCGCGGATCGCCCGCTCGGCGTGGTCGGCGTGCGAGGCGCCGGGGTCGCCCGCTTGAGTCATCACCCCGCGACCGTAGCACTTGGTATGCCAAGCACTACGGTCACGGGGGCGATTCAGCGATTGTTCAGGTTCGATCGACCTTGATGCGCCGTTTGGTATGCCAGATGGCGTCAGACCTCCGTCACACGGCCCTCCGCCACCTCGATCCGGCGGGTCGTACGGACCGCTTCCAGCATCCGGCGGTCGTGCGTCACCAGGAGCAGGGTGCCGGTGTACGAGTCGAGCGCCGACTCCAGCTGCTCGATGGCGGGCAGGTCCAGGTGGTTCGTGGGCTCGTCCAGCACCAGGAGGTTGACGCCCCGGCCCTGCAGCAGCGCGAGCGCCGCCCGGGTGCGCTCCCCCGGCGAGAGGGTCGTCGCCGGGCGCATCACGTGGTCGGCGCGCAGTCCGAACTTGGCGAGCAGCGTACGTACGTCGGCGGGCTCCGTCTCCGGGACCGCCGCGCAGAACGCCTCCAGGAGCGTCTCCGAGCCGTGGAAGAGCTTGCGCGCCTGGTCCACCTCGCCGACCACCACGCCGGAGCCCAGGTTCGCGTTCCCCGCGTCCAGCGGGAGGCGGCCGAGCAGCGCGGCCAGCAGGGTCGACTTGCCGGAGCCGTTGGCGCCCGTGATGGTGACCCGGTCCGCCCAGTCGATCTGCAGCGAGGCGGGGCCGAAGACGAAGTCGCCGCGCACGACGCGGGCCTCGCGGAGGGTGGCGACGACCGAGCCGGAGCGGGGCGCGGAGGCGATCTCCATACGCAGCTCCCACTCCTTGCGCGGCTCGTCCACCACGTCGAGCCGTTCGATCATGCGCTGCGTCTGCCGGGCCTTCGCGGCCTGCTTCTCGCTGGACTCGCTGCGGAACTTGCGGCCGATCTTGTCGGAGTCGGTGGCCTTGCGGCGGGCGTTCTTGACGCCCTTGTCCATCCAGGAGCGCTGCATCAGGGCGCGGCTCTCCAGCGACGAGCGCTTGTCGGCGTACTCCTCGAACTCCTCGCGGGCGTGCCGCCGGGCGCGCTCGCGCTCCTCCAGGTAGGCCGCGTAGCCACCGCCGTACAGGTTGATCTGCTGCTGGGCCAGGTCGAGTTCGAGGACCTTGGTGACCGTGCGCATCAGGAACTCGCGGTCGTGGCTGATGACGACGGTGCCGGAGCGCAGTCCGGAGACGTACTTCTCCAGGCGTTCCAGGCCGTCCAGGTCCAGGTCGTTGGTGGGCTCGTCCAGCAGGAAGACGTCGTAGCGCGACAGCAGGAGCGAGGCGAGTCCGGCGCGGGCCGCCTGGCCGCCGGAGAGCGCGGTCATCGGCAGGTCGAGGCCGACGGTGAGGCCGAGTTCGGCGGCGGTCTCCTCGGCGCGCTCGTCCAGGTCCGCGCCGCCGAGGGACAGCCAGCGCTCCAGGGACTCGGAGTACGCGTCGTCCGCGCCGGGGGCGCCCTCGACCAGGGCCTCCGTGGCGGCGTCCATGGCGGTCTGGGCGTCGGCGACGCCGGTCCGGCGGGCCAGGAACTCCCGTACGGTCTCGCCGGGGCGCCGCTCGGGCTCCTGGGGCAGGTGGCCGACGGTGGCGGTGGGCGGGGAGAGCCGCAGCTCGCCCTCCTCCGGCCGGTCGAGGCCGGCGAGCAGCCGGAGCAGGGACGATTTTCCGGCGCCGTTGACTCCGACGAGACCGATCACGTCACCGGGGGCGACCACGAGGTCGAGCCCGGCGAACAGCGTGCGGTCGCCGTGTCCGGCGGCGAGATCCTTGGCGACGAGAGTGGCAGTCATCAGGGTGCAGATCCTAATGTGCCGGGGGCGGCGCGCCGGGCGGGCGCCCAGGCAGGCGGACCGGGAGGCGGCAGTGGTGGCGGACGTGATCGTGGTGGGCGGCGGGGTCAGCGGACTGACCACGGCGAAGGTGCTGGCCGAGCGGGGCCACCGGGTGCGGGTGTGGTCGCGGGAGCCGGCCGGCGACACGACGTCGGCCGTGGCGGGCGCCCTGTGGTGGCCGTACCGGATCGAGCCGCTGGACCGCGTCGGCGACTGGTCGCTGGCCGCGCTGCGGTGGTACGAGGAGCTGGCCGTACGCCCGGAGGAGACCGGCGTACGCCTGGTGGAAGGGGTCCACCGGGGCGAGCGCCTGGCGAACCTCGGGGCGTGGGCCGGGGAGCTGAAGGACGCCGTGGAGACGGCGGAGGGTCTGCGGTGCCGGCTGCCGTTGATCGACATGCCGGCGCACCTGGCGTGGCTGGAGGACCGGGTGCGGGCGGCCGGGGGCGCGGTCGAGCGCCGCACGGTCGCCTCGTTCGCCGAGGCCGCTGCGGAGGCGGGGACCGTGGTCAACTGTGCCGGGCTCGGTGCCCGCGAGCTGGTGCCCGATTCCGGGGTGCGCCCGGTGCGCGGGCAGTTGGTCCTGGTGGAGAACCCGGGGATACGGGAGTGGTTCACGGAGGCCGACCCGGCGTCGAGCGCGACCACGTACTTCTTCCCCCAGCCCGGCCGCCTGGTGCTCGGCGGCACGGCGGTGGCCGACGACTGGACCGCGTCGCCCGACCCCGGTACGGCCGCGGAGATCGTGGCGCGGTGCGCCCGGATCCGCCCGGAGATCGCCGACGCGAAGGTCATCGGCCACCGCGTGGGCCTCCGCCCGGCCCGCGACGCGGGGGTCCGCATCGAGGCGGAGTCCCTGTCCGGGGGCGCCCGGCTGGTGCACAACTACGGACACGGGGGCGCGGGCGTGACGGTGGCCCTGGGCTGCGCCCGGGAGGCGGCGCGGCTGGTGGGGTGAGGGGCCGGCGGAGGCGGCGCCTTCCACCGGCACGCGCGCCGCGATCCGGGCAGCGGCATCGGGCTCCGGGGCGCCGCCCGGCCGCCTCTCCGGGCGACAGCCGAGGACGGCGGCCGGAGGCGGCGGCCGACGACAGGGCCTACGCCGGGCTCGAACCCCCCGGCTTGTCGCCGTCGTGGCGCTCCGTCGTGATCTGGCTGCCGCCCGGGCCGATGCGGATCTCGAAGTCGCCGTCGTACTTGGCGTGACCCTCGATGACCGCCGACTCCACGGCCTCCACGCCGAATTCGCGGCGCACGATCAGGGGGTCCTGGCGCAGGTCGCGCAGCAGGGCCACGCACATGCCGATCATGACGATGGTGAAGGGTGCCGCGACCAGGATCGTCAGGTTCTGGAGGCCCGCCAGGGCGTCGCCCTTGCCGTTGCCGATGAGCAGCATGACGGCGGCGACCGCTCCGGTGACGACGCCCCAGAAGATGACGACCCACTTGGCGGGCTCCAGGATGCCCTTCTGGGACAGGGTGCCCATCACGATGGACGCGGCATCCGCGCCCGAGACGAAGAAGATGCCGACGAGGACCATCACCAGGATGCTCATCAGCGTGGCGACGGGGAACTGCTGGAGTACGCCGAAGAGCTGCGCCTCCTGCGTTTCGGCGCCGCCCAGCTTGCCGGCCTCCTGGAGCTTGATGGCGGTGCCGCCGAAGACGGCGAACCAGATCAGGCTGACGGTGCTGGGCACCAGGATGACGCCGCCGATGAACTGGCGGATGGTGCGGCCCTTGCTGATGCGGGCGATGAACATGCCGACGAACGGCGTCCAGGAGATCCACCAGGCCCAGTAGAAGACGGTCCAGCTGCCGAGCCAGTCGGCGACCTCACCCTCACCGGTGGCCTCGGTGCGGCCCGCGAGCTGCGGAAGATCACCGAAGTAGGAGGCGATCGAGGTGGGAATGAGGTCGAGCACGATGATCGTGGGGCCCGCGATGAAGACGAACACGGCCAGGATCAGGGCCAGCACCATGTTGATGTTGGACAGCCACTGGATGCCCTTCTCCACCCCGGAGACCGCCGAGGCGATGAACGCGACGGTCAGCACGGCGATGATCAGGACGAGCAGACCGGTGCCGGTCTTCTCCTTCCAGTTCAGCTCGTGGAAGCCACTGCCGATCTGCAGGGCTCCGAGGCCCAGCGAGGCGGCCGAGCCGAAGAGCGTCGCGAAGATGGCCAGGATGTCGATGAACCGGCCGAGGCCGCCGTGGGCGTGGCGGGGGCCGATCAGCGGCTCGAAGACGGCGCTGATGGTCTGCCGCCTGCGCCGCCGGAACGTGCTGTACGCGATGCCGAGGCCGACCACCGCGTAGATCGCCCACGGGTGCAGCGTCCAGTGGAACAGGGTGGTGGCCATGGCCGTCTGCATCGCCTCGGCCGCGTCCGCGGGTCGGGTGCCGGGCGGCGGGTCGGTGAAGTGGGCGAGCGGCTCGCTGACCCCGTAGAACATCAGACCGATGCCCATACCGGCGCTGAACATCATCGCGACCCAGGAGACCGTGCGGAACTCCGGCTCCTCGCCCTCCTGGCCGAGCGTGATGTTTCCGTACCGGCTGATCGCGAGCCACAGGGCGAAGACCACGAACCCGGAGGCGGCCAGCATGAACGCCCAACCGCCGTTGTGGATGAGGCCGTTGAGGGCCTTGCCGGAGACGTCCTCCAGCGAGTCGGTGGCGGTGGCCCCCCAGATGACGAAGGCCAGGGTGAGGCCGGCCGTCACGCCGAACACCACCCGGTCGGTGACGGGGCGCCGGCCGTGGCCCGGTTCGCCGGGGAGGTCGGCCGTCACCGGCGAATCCCCTCTGCCGCCCGTTCTCTGATCGTCCTGCGACACGAATGGCACCTTTCACGGAAACGGACAAATCGCTCTCCGTAGGCAGTACCACACCCCACATGGATCTTTCGGGATCAACAAGCGGTATCGGGTTGACCGTTTGTGAGGTGATATGCGGCCCGTACGTCCAGCAGCAGCGGGATCAGCTTGCGGGCCGGCTGCCGCAGGGGTACGTAGACCCCGTCGCCGTCCGGCCGGGAGGTGACGGCGTGCAGTGCGAGTTCGTCCCGGACGCGGACGAACTGCTCCTGGGTGAGGCGGTAGCCGCAGGGCGGGTCGGTGAGGGTGTCGCCCGGCGCCGGGGCCTCGTCGTCCGAGCCTCCGAGGAACACGGGCCCCCGGTCGTCGGCCCCGGCCGTGCGGGAGGCGGCGGTGGCGGCGGCGATGCCCGCCCGCTGCTCGTCCGCGTACCGGAAGAGCGCCTTGAGGACCACACGTTGGGAGGTCACGCGGCGGCGGGCGTTGAGGGCGGGGTCGGCGCGCTCCTCGGTGGAGAGCGCGTCCGTGCGGGATTCGGCCAGCAGTCCGACCGCGTGGGTGAGGCCGGCGAGGTTGCGCAGGATGCGCTCCTGGCCGTCGCCGGCGGTCCGCTTGACCGGGTGGCCGGTGGCCGGGTCGGTCCAGACGCCGTACAGACCGGTGCCGAATCCGGCCTTCCCGGCGGCGGGCCGCACCCGGTCCAGGGCCAGGGCCCGCGCCTCGTCGTGCAGCCGTGCGTCGGTGTTGGGGTTGCGGGGCCACAGGACGAGCAGGTCCTTGTCGTAGTACGGCGCGTTCGCGGCGTACTCGTGCAAGTCCTCGATCACATCGGGCTCGTGGTCGCGCAGGACGGCGGCGACGGCACGGGCCTCCGGACTCCGCAGGGCGAGGTGGTCGCGGTTGATGTCCACGCCGTCGCCGTTGGTCCGGGTCCCCGCGGCCAGGCCGTCGGGGTTGGCGGTGGGCACGACCAGGACCTCGGTCCGGGCGAGGAGGGCGCGGGTGCGGGCATCGGTGGCGTACGCGAGGTCCCGGACCGTGGTCAGGCACGCCTCGCGCGCGGCCGGTTCGTCGCCGTGCTGGCCGCAGACCAGGAGCACGGTGAGCGCGTCGGGGTCCGTGCCGCCGATCCGGACGAGGCGCAGGGGGCGGCCCCGGGCCGTGGTGCCGATCCGTCGCACGGAGACCTTGTCCCCGCGCCGGGCGAGGCCCGTGAGCAGGGACGCCTCCTCGGACTGCCGGGTCCAGCGGGCTCCGCCGGAGACCTCGAAGCCGGTACGGGGCGCGGCGGTGCGGGCGGCGTCCGAGGGGACGCCGAGCAGGGGGACGGTCAGCGCGGCGGAGACGACCGCCAGGGCGAGATCGCGGGCACGGCCGCGCCGGGGCAGCCGCCGTCCCCCGGCCGTCGGCGCGATCGGCATGGGCGGAAGGTACTGCGGCGCCGCGGCACGCGGTAGCCCCGTGCACGCGCGATGTCCGGAACCGGGCAGGAGGTTCCGGCCCAGGTGGGCCGGTCCCGGCCCACCTGGGCCGGGACTAGGCTGGCGGGGCCGGCCGACCGGCCGGACCCGATGTGCCACAGAGGAGCGTCCCTTGCCCGGTCCGTCCCCCGATGCCCCGCTCCACGCACGTCCCACGCTGGAAGCGGTGGCGGCCCGTGCCGGAGTCTCCCGGGCGACGGCCTCCCGGGTGGTGAACGGGGGCGCGGGTGTCCGGCAGCCGCTCGTGGACCAGGTGCGCAAGGCGGTCGAGGAACTGGGCTACGTCCCGAACCACGCGGCGCGCACCCTGGTGACCCGGCGCAACGGGGCGGTGGCGGTGATCATCGACGAGCCCGAGGTGCGGATCTTCTCCGACCCGTTCTTCTCCCAGCACATCCGGGGCATCAGCCGTGAACTGAACGCGCACGACGCCCAGTTGGTGCTGCTCCTGGTGGAGGGCCGCGGCGACTTCGAACGGGTCAGCCGCTATCTGGGCGGCGGCCATGTCGACGGGGTGCTGGCCTTCTCCCTGCACACCGACGACCAACTCCCGGCCGCCATAAGGCGTTTCCGCGTTCCGGTGGTCTACGGCGGCAGGCCCGGCCGGCCGGGCGCGCCGACCGAAGCGGTGCCCTTCGTGGACTGCGACAACCGGGGCGGCGCCCGGGAGGCGGTACGGCATCTGGCCGGGCTCGGCCGCTGGAACATCGCGCACATCGCGGGCCCGCGTGACCAGACCTCGGCCCTGGACCGGATCGACGGCTACGCGGACATCCTGCCGGACGCCGACCCGGCGCTGTTCGCGGAGGGCGACTTCACCGTGGAGGGCGGCGCCCGGGCCATGGCCGAGCTGCTGGAGCGGCGGCCGGACGTGGACGCGGTGTTCGCGGCGAACGACCTGATGGCCTCGGGCGCGCTGCGGGTGTTGCGGGAGCGGGGACGGCGGGTGCCGCAGGACGTGGCGCTGGTCGGCTTCGACGACATGGAGTCGGTGGCCGAGGCGACGGACCCGCCGCTGACGACGATACGTCAGGACGTGGTGGGCATGGGCCGGTTGATGGTCCGGCTGCTGATGGAGCGGCTGGAGGACGGGGGCGCGGGTCCGGAGTCGGTGATCACGCCGACGCGGCTGGTCCGCCGCGTCTCGGCCTGAGCCCGCCCGCGCGCGTCGCCCGGTACGCCGCCCGCGCCCGGCGGGCTCGGGGCAGGTAGCGCAGGCGCTCCGGCAGGGCGGGGACGACCAACCGGACCACCGTGCAGAACCTCCGCAGGGCGCGCTCCTGCGCTTCGGTCCACTCCAGCCCGATGGCCTCGCGGGCGTCGGGCGGCATGAGTCCGACGGTCAGGAACGAGCGGAACCGGGCGAGCGGCGGGAGCAGCACCGGCCACACCGCCCTGAGCAGCAGCCGCAGCGCCCACGGTCCCCGGTCCGGCGGCGGGACGGGGGTGCCGGTGGCGACGAGCTCCGCGACGACCGGGGTCTTCTCGATCTCGTCGGCCAGCATGGCGTGGTAGTACGGCCAGAACTCCTCGATCGTCTGCGGCATGTCCCGGTCCTGGATGCCGAGCACCCGGCCGACCTGGAGCCATTCCGCGTACAGGGCGCGCTCCTGCTCGTGGCTGAGCGGGCGCAGCAGGTAGCGGGCGCCGTGCCGGTAGACGGGGTAGCCGGTGGCGTGCACCCAGGCGTAGTTGGCCGGGGTCAGGGCGCGGTAGGGGCGGCCCCGGGTGTCGGTGCCCTGGATGGTGCGGTGCAGGCGGCGGAGCCTGCGCCCCTCCTCGGCGGCTTCCTCGCCTCCGTACACCCAGAGCTGGAGCGAGCCGAGGGAGCGCTCGCCGCGTCCCCAGGGGTCCGTACGGAACACCGAGTGCTCGTCCACGCCCGCGCCGACGGCGGGGTGGGCGACCTGGAGGGTGAGGGCGGCGGGCAGCATCAGCAGGGCCCGCACATCGCCGGACAGGCTCCACAGCACACCGCCGGGCGGGGGCGGCACGGGGTCGGTCCTGTTGCTCATGCGGTGCTCCCGGCAGTGGTGTTGACGGCGTCGATGAAACAAGTCGATAGTATTTGTAACTTTGACTCTCCGGAACAGACGTGCCGTCACCTCGCTCCGAAACAGGCGCGCTGACGCCGGGACACGGGCAGGAGGGCGCACCATGGGCCGGTACAGCCGCCTGCGTGAGATCCGCCGGATGGACCCGGCGCGGGACTGCGCCGAGATCCTTCGGCTGATCTCCCAGTACGAGTTCCCGTGGGACTACCGGCAGGGCGTGAGCGTGGCGTTCCTGCGTGATTACGGTGTCCCCCGGATCTCCGTGCTCCTCGACCGCGCCCAGGAGTTCGAGCGCCACGGGCAGAAGCAGTACGACGACACGGTGCTGATCGGGTACGAGATGGCGGCCGACGGCTTCGACTCGGAGCGGGGGCGGGCGG
Organism: Streptomyces sp. NBC_00209; assembly: GCF_045206345.1. Classification (NCBI taxonomy): domain Bacteria; kingdom Bacillati; phylum Actinomycetota; class Actinomycetes; order Kitasatosporales; family Streptomycetaceae; genus Streptomyces; species Streptomyces sp. NBC_00209. The sequence continues at coordinate 395,085 of NZ_CP108121.1, forward strand.
CGGCGCGGCATCTGAACCGCATCCACGGCAAGTACCGCATCGGGAACGACGACTTCCGGTACGTCCTGGCGCCGACGGTCGTGGGGCCGAAGCGGTGGATCGACCGGTACGGCTGGCGCCCGCTGTGCGCGCAGGAGGTGCGGGCGCCGGCGGAGGCGGGGCGGCGGACCGGAGCGATGATGGGCATCGCGGACGTGCCCGACACGTACGAGGGGTTCGAGCGGCTGCTCGACGCGTACGAGGAGCGGATGTTCGCGTACGACCCGGCGGACCGGCGGGTGGCCAGTGCGACGTTCCGGGTGATGGCGAGCTGGTACCCGCGCCCGCTGCGGCCGTTCGTCGCCCGGTTCGCGCTGGCGGTGCTCGATGAGCCGCTGCTGAGGGCGCTGGGCTTCCGTCCGCAGCCCCGGTGGGTGCGGACCTCGGCATCGTCGGCGCTGCGGCTGCGGGCGCGGTGCGTACGCGGGATGCCGGCCAGGCCCCGCCGCCTCCCGGCCCGGCCGCGGCCGCGTTCGTACCCCTTCGGCTGGCGGCTGGACGACCTCGGGCCGCACTGGGCGCGGCCGGCCGCTGGAACCGCTGCCGGACGAGGGCGCCGTCCGCCCGGGGCCCGAGCGCGGCTGAGGGCGCACGGTCAGGCGGGATCGAAGCGGGCCTGCAGCTCCCGGGCCTCCTGGGTGCGGTGGTGGTCCGGGCCGAAGGCGGCCAGGCAGGCGGCGTGGCCGGCGTCGGCCCGGGCGCGGGCTTCCGCGACGCGGCCCAGGCCCAGCAGGGCGGTGCCGGCGGCCAGGTCCACGGCGCCCGCCTCCGGGCCGGGCCGCCCCTCGGTGAGGGCGCGGTGCAGTTCGCCGGCGGTCGTGGCCTCGGCGAGCGCCTCCCCGTGGCGTGCCTGGCCGTTGAGGCTGCGGGCGAGGGCCAGTTGCAGCACGAGGCGGACGCGGTGTGTCTCGGTCATCCGCGTCAGCGCGTCACGGGCCAGCGCCTCGGCCCTCACGTGGTGCCCCTGTGCGTTGAGGGCGTAGGCGAGCCCGTTCGTGGCGGCGGCCGCGACGAGCCGGGTGTCCTCGTCCGTGGCGTCGGCCGTGGCGCGGACGATCTCCTCGGTCTCCGTCTCGCTCTCGGCGTAGCGGCCCAGCGAAGCCAACTGCTGGGCGCGGTCGGAGCGGAGTTTCAGGGTCTGCAAGTGATCGGGCCCGAAACTCTCGCGGCAGAACGACAGCGCCTCGTCGTACGCGGTCACGGCCTCGGCGTGGCGGCCCTGGGCGCCGGTGGCGACGGTGACCAGGGTCAGCGCCACCAGGAGCTCTCCCCGGGCGTCGGGCCGTGACCGGGCCACGGCGCGCGCCTGCGCCTCCGCCTCGGCGTAGCGGCCTGCCTGGTGCAGCTCGGCGGCGCGGATGACGGGGGACGGTTGCGTACGTCTGACGCGTGATCGGAAGAACTTCATGGCCGGAGCTTAGAGAGGGGGCGCGTGGTGTCCCGCGCCGGGGCGCTCCGCCTCAGGCGGCGAGCAGCGGCACCAGGCAGCGGCGGGCGAAGTCGCGGACCTGGGTGTCGTCGTCCAGCTCGAAGCAGCTGACCGGGTTGAGGAGGAAGGAGACGGTGATCCGGACCATGAGCTCGGCGACGGGTGTCGGGTCGGTCTCCGGTCCGCCCTCCAGCCGCCGCACCTCGCGCAGCCTGCCCGCCAGATAGCCCCGGATCGCGAGGAAGGCGGGGCCGCTCCCCACGGTGAGGAAGGGCAGCATGGTCTCGGGCTCCAGGCGCAGCAGCCCGCCGATGAGCGGGTGTTCGCGGATGTGCCGGAGCACGGCGACGAAGCCCTCGACCAGCCGGTCCTCGGGGGTGGGCAGCGCGGCGACGGCCTCGTCCACCTCCTCCACGAACCTGCGGTACTCACGCAGCAGGCACGCGGACACCAGGCTGTCCTTGTTGCCGATCCGCCGGTACACGGTCACCCGGGACACCCCGGCGCGCCTGGCGATGTCGTCCACGGTGGACCGGCGCAGCCCGAAGGTCATGAACTGCTCGCGCGCGGCATCGAGGATCTGCTCCCCCAGTGCGTCGGTGGGTGCGCCGGGCCCCGCCTCTTCCCTGCCGCGTACCCCCATGAGCCCTCCCCGGTCAGCCCGCACACCCGCAACAGAGTGACACGCCTCGTATCCCCGTGCCAGGCGGGGCGTCAGCCCGGCAGCGGCTTGCGGTAGCGCACGTACTCGTTGCGGCGCCGGAAGCCGACGCTCTCGTAGAGGTCGTACGAGCGGTGGGGGTTGGCCGTCCCGGTGTACAGGCGGGCGCCGGCGGCGCCGTGTTCGCGCAGGCTGCGCAGGCCCGCGAGCAGGACGGCCCGCCCGACGCCCAGCCGCCTGGACCCGGCGCGCACGCTCACCTCCTCGACCTCGCCGGTCGTGCGGTCCCGGGCGCGGAGCGAGCAGAGGGCGACCCCCGCCATCTCCTCGCCCTGCCAGGCGGCCCGCCAGCAGGCCGGGTCCGCCGTGGCCAGGAAGCGGTCGTACGGCCACTCCTCGGTGAAGGCGGCGTCCCGGTACGAGTCGACCACGGTCCGCCAGGCCGCGCGGTAGTCGTCCGGCCCGACGGGCCCGATCCGGATGCCGGGCGGCGGCTCCCCGGCGTCCGGCAGCGCGCCCAGGTCCGGCAGTTCCAGCTCGACCAGGCTGAACACGCGCCGGTATCCGGTGTCCGTCAGCAGCCGCGCGGCCTCCCGCTCCCCGGCCATGGCGTTGGCACCGAACACCGCTGTCGCCGCCGTGCCCTGCTCCGCGACGAGCCCCCGGACGTGCCCCTCGGCCCACGCGAGCATGGCCGAGCCGACGCCGCGCCCCCGGTGGCCGGGCAGCAGGTGGCCCCGGTGCAGATACAGCCAGGTCCCGTCCCGCTCCCGCCACCACCGGACGGCCGCGTACCCGACGACGGCACCGCCGTGCTCGATGAGGACCTGGTCGCGGGCCGGGTCCGCGAGCGCATCGGACGCCGTGCCGATCGCCTCCGCGTCCGGCAGCCCCTCCACGACCGAGCCGGGGTCGACCCGGTCGTGCTCCGCGCTGCCCGCGCGCACGGCGGCCATCGCGCTGTGGTCCTCGGCGCCCCGGTACGCCCTCAGCACGTACCCGGGCACGCCGGTCCCGCTCTCCGCCATGACTCCCCCTCCCGATGCCCCGCCGGGGCCTCAGCCGAAGTCGTCCACGGTCACCGACAGGCGCCGGGCCGTCAACCGCGTTTCTGTTCATGCTGGGCGGCGGCACCGGCAGCGGCCCGCCCGCACTTTCACATCAGTGGTGAGACAGCAATACTGTTGCACCGAGCACCGGACACGAGGAGCGGACATGGCGACCGAGGCCGAGGAGCCGAGGCTCACCGTTGACGAGCTGGCGGCTCGCGCCGGGGTGACCGTGCGGACGGTGCGGTTCTACAGCACCCGGGGGCTGCTGCCGCCCCCGGTGATCGGGCCGCGCCGGGTCGGGCACTACGGGCACGACCACCTGTCGCGGCTGGCGCTCATCGAGGAGCTTCAGCACCAGGGCATGACGCTCGCCGCGATCGAACGGTACCTGGAGCAGCTGCCGCCCGATCTGAGCGCCCACGATCTGGCCATCCACCGCGCCCTGGTCGCCTCCTGGGCGCCGGACTCGCCGGAGGACGCCTCGCGGGCGGAGCTGGAGCGGCGGGCCGGACGGTCGCTGAGCGGTCAGGACCTCGACCGGCTGGCCGCGCTGGGGGTGCTGGAGCGGGCCGCGCCCGAGGACGGGGTCTTCCGGCTGGACCCGGGGCTGCTCCGGCTCGGCGTGGAGCTGCTCGACGTGCCGATCGCGCACGAGACGATCCTCGCCGCCCGTACGGTCCTGCTGGAGCACACCCGGTCGGCCGCGCAGGAGCTGACCCGGTTGTTCCGGGACGAGGTGTGGAATCGGTACCGGGAGCGGGAGGCGGACCCCGAGCACGTCAAGGCGATGAAGTCGCTGTCCGCGCACATGCAGCCGATGGTGCTCCAGGCCCTGGTGACCGCGTTCCAGCGGTCGCTGAAGGAGGAGCTGCGGGCGGCGTTCACCGCCGAGTGAGCGCACGGAGTGCCGTACCGCCCGGGAACGGCGGTACGGCACTCGGCGGACCGGGTCAGTCGTGGAAGGTCTCGCCCTTCTCCGCCTTCTCCACCAGCAGCGCGGGCGGCAGGAAGCGGTCCCCGTAACGCTCGGCGAGTTCCCGGGCGCGGGCCACGAAGCCGGGCAGGCCGCCCTCGTAACCGTTGATGTACTGGAGCACGCCGCCGGTCCACGGCGGGAAGCCGATGCCCATGATGGAGCCGATGTTGGCGTCGGCGACGGTGATCAGGACGTTCTCCTCCAGGCAGCGGACGCTGTCCAGCGCCTCGGAGAAGAGCATGCGCTCCTGCATGTCGGTGAACGAGATCTCCGTGTCCCGCTTCGCGCTGTGCCCATCCGGGGAGCGACCCCCGGAACCCCCGAAATGCTCGCGCAGGCCCGGCCACAGGCGGGTGCGCCTACCCGTCGCGTCGTACTCGTAGAAGCCCGCGCCACCGCTGCGGCCGGGGCGGCCGAACTCGTCCACCATCCGGTCGATCACGGTGTCCGCCGGGTGCTCGGGCCAGGTGCCGCCCGCCTCCTCGACGGCCTTGCGGGTCTCGTTGCGGATCCTGCGCGGCAGGGTGAGCGTCAGCTCGTCCATCAGCGAGAGCACCTTCGCCGGGTATCCGGCCTGCGCGGCGGCCTGTTCGACGGAGGCGGGCTCGACGCCCTCGCCGACCATGGCGACGCCCTCGTTGATGAACTGGCCGATGACGCGCGAGGTGAAGAAGCCGCGCGAGTCGTTGACGACGATCGGGGTCTTCCTGATCAGGCGGACCAGGTCGAACGCGCGGGCCAGCGCCTCGTCCCCGGTCTTCTCGCCCTTGATGATCTCGACCAGCGGCATCTTGTCGACCGGCGAGAAGAAGTGCAGCCCGATGAAGTCGACGGGACGCGAGACGCCTTCGGCAAGGACCGTGATCGGGAGGGTGGAGGTGTTGGAGCAGAGCAGCGCGTCGGGCTCGATGACGTCCTGGATCTCCTGGAACACCTTGTGCTTGAGCGCGGTGTCCTCGAAGACGGCCTCGATGACCGCGTCGCAGCCCGCGAGGTCGGCCACGTCACCGGTCGGGGTGATGCGCGCCAGCAGCTCGTCGCGCTCGGCCTCGGTCGTACGGCCCCGGGACAGCGCCTTGTCGAGCAGTTTCTCGCTGTACGCCTTGCCCTTGGCGGCGGCCTGCGCGGAGACGTCCTTGAGGACGACCTCGATCCCGGCCCTGGCGCAGGAGTACGCGATGCCCGCGCCCATCATCCCGGCGCCGAGGACGGCGACCTTGCGGACCCGGCGCTCCTCGATGCCCTGGGGGCGGCTGGCACCGGAGTTGACGGCCTGGAGGTCGAAGAAGAACGCCTGGATCATGTTCTTGGAGACCTGGCCGGTGACCAGCTCGGTGAAGTACCGGGCCTCGATGGTCAGGGCGGTCTCGAAGTCGACCTGGGAGCCCTCGACGGCGGCGGCGAGGATGTTGCGCGGCGCGGGCATGGGCGCGCCCGCGATCTGCTTCTTCAGGTTCGACGGGAAGGCCGGCAGGTTCGCGGCGAACTTCGGGTGCGACGGGGTACCGCCGGGGATCTTGTAGCCCTTGACGTCCCAGGGCTGCCGGGACTCCGGGTGGGCGTCGATGAAGGCGCGGGCCTTGTCCAGCATCTCCTCGGGCGTGGCGGCGACCTCGTGGACGAGGCCGTTCTCCAGCGCGCGGCGCGGGGTGTACTGGGTGCCCTGGAGGAGGACCTTGAGCAGGGCGTCCGCGATGCCCATGAGGCGCACGGTGCGGGTGACGCCGCCGCCCGCGGGGAGCAGGCCGAGGGTGACCTCGGGGAGGCCGATGCGGGAGCCGGGCGCGTCGAGGGCGATGCGGTGGTGGGAGGCGAGCGCGATCTCGTAACCGCCGCCGAGGGCCGCGCCGTTGATGGCGGCGACGACCGGCTTGCCGAGGGTCTCGATGCGGCGCAGCGAGTTCTTGATGGCGGTGCCGGTGTCGAACGCGAGCTGCGCGTTGTCCGGACCGATCCGGATCATTTCCTTGAGGTCGCCGCCGGCGAAGAAGGTCTTCTTGGCGGAGGTGTAGATGACGCCCCGGATGGAGTCCTTCTCGGCCTCGGCGCGGTCGGCGACGGCCGCGATGGAGTCCTTGAACGCCTGGTTCATCGTGTTGGCGGACTGGTGGGGATCGTCCAGTACGAGGGTGACGACGCCGGTCTCGTCCTGTTCCCAGCGGATGGTCGTGCTCTCGGTCATGGGTGTGTCTTCTCCGTAGGAAGGGGACGGTCAGAGACGCTCGATGACGGTGGCGACGCCCATGCCGCCGCCGACGCACAGGGTGGCGAGGCCGTAGCGCTGGTCCCGCCGCTCCAGCTCGTCGATGAGGGTGCCGAGGATCATGGCGCCGGTGGCGCCCAGCGGGTGGCCGAGCGCGATGGCGCCGCCGTTGACGTTGACCTTGTCGAGGGAGACGCCCATGTCCCGGACGAAGCGCAGGACGACCCCGGCGAAGGCTTCGTTGATCTCGATGAGGTCGATGTCCTCGATGGTCAGTCCGGCCTTGGCGAGCGCCTTGCGGCTGGCGGGGGCGGGGCCGGTGAGCATGATGGTCGGCTCGGAGCCGGAGACGGCGGCGGAGACGATACGGGCGCGCGGGGTGAGTCCGTAGCGCTCGCCGATCCCCTGGTTGCCGATGGCGACGAGGGAGGCGCCGTCCACGATGCCGGAGGAGTTGCCCGCGTGGTGGACGTGGTCGATCTTCTCGACCCAGTGGTACTTCTGGAGCGCCACCGCGTCGAAGCCGCCCATCTCGCCGATCGTCGCGAAGGAGGGCTTGAGCGCGGCCAGCGAGTCGGCGGTGGTGCCGGGGCGCATGTGCTCGTCGTGGTCGAGGACGACGAGGCCGTTGCGGTCCTTGACGGGGACGACGGACCGGGCGAAGCGGTTGTCCTTCCACGCCTCGGCGGCGCGCTCCTGGGAGAGCGCGGCGTACTCGTCCACATCGCGGCGGGAGAAGCCCTCGATGGTGGCGATGAGGTCGGCGCCGATGCCCTGCGGGGCGAAGCCGGTCTCGTAGTTGGTCATCGGGTCCATCGCCCAGGCGCCGCCGTCGGAGCCCATCGGCACGCGGGACATCGACTCGACGCCGCCCGCGAGGACCAGGTCCTCCCAGCCCGAACGCACCTTGGCGGCGGCCAGGTTGACGGCTTCGAGGCCCGAGGCGCAGAAGCGGTTCTCCTGGACGCCGGCGACGGTGTCGGGCAGGCCGGCCGCGATGGCGGCGATCCGGGCGATGTCGGAGCCCTGGTCGCCGAGCGGGCTGACCACGCCGAGGACGATGTCGTCCACGGCGGCCGGGTCCAGGCCCGGGAAGCGGGCGCGGATCTCGTGGATCAGGCCGACGACGAGGTCGATGGGCTTGGTGCCGTGCAGGGCGCCGTTGGCCTTGCCGCGGCCGCGCGGGGTGCGGATCGCGTCGTAGACGAATGCTTCGGTACTCAAGACAGCTGCCTTTCGAGGGTGGTCCGGGGAGGCGGGGTCAGGCGAGCAGCGAGCGGCCGATGATCTCCTTCATGATCTCGGTCGTGCCGCCGTAGATGGTCTGGATGCGGCCGTCGGTGAATGCCCTGGCCACCGGGTACTCCGCCATGTAGCCGTAGCCGCCGTGGAGTTGGAGGCAGCGGTCCGCGACGCGCTTCTGCAGTTCGGTCGCCCACCACTTCGCCATCGAGGCGTGCACGGCGTCGAGGGTGCCGTCGGAGTGGTCCACGATGCAGCGGTCCAGGAAGGCCCGGGTGACGGCGCACTCGGTGGCCATCTCCGCGATCTCGAAGCGGATGTGCTGGAGCTTGGCGAGCGGCCGGCCGAACGCCTCGCGCTCCTTCACGTACGCGGTGGTGATCTCCAGGAGGTGTTCGGCGGCGGCGATCCCGGCGACGGCTATGCCCATGCGTTCCTGGGCGAGGTTGGTCATCAGGTGGAGGAAGGCGCCGTCGCGCTCACCGAGCAGGTTCTCCTTGGGGACACGCACGTCGTTGAAGAACAGCTCGGCCGTGTCCTGCGACTTCTGGCCGATCTTGTCGAGGTTGCGGCCGCGCTCGAAGCCCTCCGCGCCGCGCTCGACCACGATCAGCGAGAGGCCCTTCGCACCGCCCTCCGGGGTGGTCTTCGCGACGACGACCACCAGGTCGGCCAGGATGCCGTTGGAGATGAACGTCTTGGAGCCGTTGAGCAGCCAGTGGTCGCCCTTGTCCTCGGCGGTGGTGCGGATGCCCTGGAGGTCGGAGCCGGCGCCGGGTTCGGTCATCGCGATGGCGGTGATGGTCTCGCCGCTGCAGAAGCCGGGCAGCCAGCGCCGCTTCTGCTCGTCGGTGGCGAGGCCGGTGAGGTACGGGCCGATGATGTCGTTGTGCAGCCCGAGCGCGATTCCGGGGGTGCCGGCCCGGGTGAACTCCTCGGCCAGGACCGCGCTGTAGCGGAAGTCGGTGGTGCCGCCGCCCCCGTACTCCTCGGGCACCGCGAGGCCGAGGAGGCCCTGCCGGCCGGCGGCGCGCCACGCCTCGCGGGAGACGATGCCGTCCTTCTCCCACTGCTCGTAGTGCGGAAGGACCTCCTTGGCGAGGAAGGTGCGCACGGTCTCGCGGAACGCGTCGTGCTCTTCGGTGAAGATCTGCCGCTGCATCAGGGAGTGGGGTCCTTCCGGGTGGTCCGCAGGCCGGGCACGTCCCAGTCGGCGGCGACGGCTTCGGTGTCCGCGCCCGGCAGGACGGGCCCGGTGCGCACGGACGTGGGTGTGGCCGAGAAGCGGGGCGCGGGCGCGGGCTGGGTGAGTCCGCCGTGCTCCACGAAGGTGCCGCGGGCGGCGAGATGCGGGTGGTGCGGGGCCTCACGGAGCGAGAGGACCGGCGCCACACAGGCGTCCGACCCGTCGAAGAGCTCGGTCCACTCGGCGCGGGTACGGGTGCGGAACCGGTCCGCGACGGCGGCGCGCAGCTCGTCCCAGCGGCCCAGGTCGTTCCGGTCCGGGACGGTGTCCGCGATACCGAGGAGCTGCGCGAACTCGTCGTAGAACCGCTGTTCCAGCGGGCCCACCGCCATGTACTGCCCGTCGGCGGTCTCGTACGAGCCGTAGAACGGGCAGCCGCCGTCCAGCAGGTTGGCGCCGCGCCGGTCCTGCCAGCCGCCGGCCGCGAGCATGCCGTGGATCATCGTGGCGAGGTGGGCGGCGCCGTCCACGATCGCCGCGTCGACCACCTGTCCGGAGCCGCCGGGCGTACGGGCGTGCTGGAGGGCGGCGAGGATGCCGACGACGAGGTAGAGCGAGCCGCCCGCGTAGTCGCCGACCAGGTTGGCGGGGACGGTGGGCGGCTCGTCCGGCCGGCCGATCATGGAGAGGGTGCCGGTGAGCGCGATGTACGCGATGTCGTGCCCGGCGCGCTCGGCGAGCGGTCCGTCCTGGCCCCAGCCGGTCATCCGCCCGTAGACCAGTCGCGGGTTGCGGGCCAGGCAGGCGTCGGGGCCCACGCCGAGGCGTTCCGCGACGCCCGGCCGGTAGCCCTCGATGAGGACGTCGGCGCGGGCGGCCAGGTCCAGGACGGCGGCCGGGCCGTCCGGGGCCTTGAGGTCGACCAGCACGGAGCGCTTGTTGCGGTTGGTGAGGTCGCGGGCCGGGTCGATGCCGAGTCCGGCGCCGCCGGGGCGGTCGACGCGCACCACGTCGGCGCCCAGATCGGCCAGCAGCATCGCGGCGAACGGGCCGGGGCCGATACCGGCGAGCTCCACCACCCGGATCCCGTCGAGGGGCCCGCGCGGGCCGTTCCCTGTACTCGCCATCGAGCCCCCAGCGGTATGACACAACTGATGTAACATCGATGATGCTAAGAACGCACCGCGCTCCGCACAACCCCCTGGGCCGAGCAAGCGCTTAGTTCTTTTCGCGGATCCTCATGGATACTCCCCCATGGCCCCCTCCCGCCCGCACACCGCCACGGCGGCCGCGCTAACCTCTGCTCGCCCCATCCGGTGCCGTCCCCCGCGGAGGCTTTCGTGAACAGGCAGAACGGGGCCGCACGCCCCTATGACGTAGTCCTTTTCGGCGCCACCGGCTTCGTGGGCGCGCTCACCGCCGAGTATCTGGCCCGGCACGCCCCCGACGGCTGCCGCTGGGCCCTCGCCGGGCGCGACCGCGCCAAGCTGGAGAAGCTGCGCACCCGGCTGACCGCCCTCGATCCGCGATGCGCGGACCTGCCCCTGCTGGAGGCGGACGCGGCCGACTCCGCTTCGCTGCGCGCGCTCGCCGAGTCGGCGCACGTGGTGGCCACGACCGTCGGCCCCTATGTCTGGTACGGCGAGCAGCTGGTCGCCGCCTGCGCGGAGGCGGGGACGGACTACACGGACCTGACGGGCGAGCCGGAGTTCGTGGACCGGATGTACGTGGCGCACGAGACCCGGGCCCGCGAGACCGGCGCCCGCATCGTGCACGCCTGCGGTTTCGACTCCGTGCCGCACGACCTCGGCGCCTACTTCACGGTCCGGCAACTGCCGGAGGACGTGCCGCTGCGCGTCGACGGCTTCGTCCGCAGCAACGCCGTCTTCTCCGGCGGTACGTTCGCCTCGGCGCTCACCGCGATGGGCCGGGGCGCCCAGACGGCGCGCGCCGCGAAGGAGCGCCGGCTGTACGAACCCCGGCCGGCCGGCCGCCGCGTCCACGCCCCGCTCGGCCGCCCCCGCTTCAGCCCGGAGACCGGCACCTGGGCGCTTCCGCTGCCGACGCTCGACGCGCGGGTCATCGCCCGCTCGGCGAAGGCGCTGCCCCGCTACGGCCCCGACTTCCGCTACCGCCACTACGCCTCGGTCAAGCGCCTCCCCGTGGCCCTCGGGTCCACCGCCGCGCTCGGCGTGCTGCTCGGCGCCGCGCAGGTGCCGGCCGCGCGGGAGTGGCTGATGGGGCGTTACGAGCCCGGCGCGGGCCCGGACGCGGAGCGCAGGCGGCGCAGCTGGTTCACCGTGCGGTTCGTCGGCGAGGGCGGCGGGCGGCGGGTGTTCACGGAGGTGTCGGGCGGCGATCCGGGGTACGACGAGACGGCGAAGATGCTCGCGGAGTCCGCGCTGTGCCTGGCGCTGGACGAGCTGCCGGCCACCTCGGGGCAGGTCACGACGGCCGCCGCGATGGGCGACGCGCTGCTGGACCGGCTGGTGGCGGCGGGGCTGCGGTTCCGGGTGGCGGCGGTGCACTGAGCGGCTTCAGCCGGTGGCCTCGCGCAGGGCCCTGCGGCAGAGGGCGTCCGCCCTGCGCGTCGTCTCCGGCTGCCGGAAGTGCCGGGCGAGCGCGAGGGTGTGCGCGACGGCGTTGTCCAGACCGGTGCGGTGCCCGACGGAGACGTAGACCGGTTTGGTGCCCGCCCGGGTGCGCAGGGCCCGGCCGACCTCCTCCGCCCCGTCCAGCAGCGGCGACTGGTCCCCGCGCTCCGGTCCTGGCGGTTCGTGGGTGAAGGTGAACGGGCTCTTGGCGACGCCGATGACCGGGAGCCCGGTGAGGACGCCGAGGTGGCTGGCGAGGCCGAAGCGGCGGGGGTGGGCCCTGCCGTACCCGTCGCAGACGACGAGCCCGGGGTCGGCGCCCAGGTTCTCCAGGGCCGCCAGGACGGTCGGCATCTCGCGGAAGGCCAGCAGCCCCGGGACGTACGGGAAGCTGACCCGGCCGACGGCGGTCGCCTCCTCCACCACCTCCAGCGTCGCGGCGTCGAGCACGACGGCCGCCGCCGCCACGATGTCCCGGTCGTCGTCGTAGGCGACGTCGACCCCGGTCACCCGGCCGGTGCCTGGTGGCGGGCCCGGCTCGTCGAGGATCACCCGGCCGCGCAGGGTCTCCTGCACGGCACGGGCCTCGGCGGCGTCGGAAGGCATGGGAAGCGCTGTCATGGTGCGCCACCCTAGGCGGTGCTCTCAACGCCCCCGCCGGTAGCCTGAGATCATGTTCGTACTTGAGCTGTCCTACACCGCCCCGCTGGACCGCGTCGACGCGACGCTGGACGCGCACGTCGCCTGGCTCGACCAGCAGTACGAGGCCGGGGTGTTCATCGCCTCCGGGCGCAAGAACCCCCGGGACGGCGGGGTGATACTCGCGGTCGGGGACGACCGGGCGGCGATCGAGCGGCTGGCGTCGAGCGATCCGTTCGTGGTCGAGGGCGTCTGCGCGTACCGGATCACCGAGTTCATCGCCACCAAGACGTCGGACGCGCTCGCCCCGTACCGCCAGCGGCTCTGACGGATGCTCCGCCCGTAACGGGGCACGTGAACAGGCAGCGGCGTGCGGTGATACAGCTCACGCCGTTTCCCGATGCACGGATCGGCGGCTTCCGTCGTCTTTACGGGTGCCGGGAACCGTTCGTCCGGTCGCGAGAGGGAGCAGGTTCGTGTCCACGGTCATCGAACAGTCCGTACAGGCCCGCATGGTGGCGTCCGCGCCGCGGATGGAGACGCTGCCCGCCGTCCTGAGCTATGACCGGGCGGACCCCTTCGCCGTACGCATGGCGTTCCCCGCGCCGGCGACGCTGGAAGGGACGGAGGTGTCCTGGCAGTTCTCCCGGGACCTGCTCGCCGCCGGGATGGAGGTCCCGTCCGGGCTCGGGGACGTACGGGTCAGACCGTTCGGTTACGACCGCACGGTGCTGGAGTTCCACGCCGCCGAGGGGATCGCGATGGTGCATGTGCGCACCGAGGATCTGCGGCGTTTCCTGCGGCGGGCCCAGGAGCTGGTGCCCGGCGGCCACGAGCACCGCTTCCTCGACCTGGACCGGAATCTGACCGAGCTGTTCGGTTCCCGCTGAGTCCACGCCCCTTGCGCGCGGGGCCCGTCAATTCGGTTGCCCCCTCTCCGAGCCCCGCGTAACTTCTCCGGTGTCCTTGTCGTCGCTGAATGGAGCAGGCCGTTGAAGGTCTGAGGTCCCGAGACACCGTGTCGCGTGCCATGACCGGCCTATGCCGTGTCCGCGCGCCCGAGTGCGACCTCAGCTCTCCGAGCCGTCCTCCGCGACCAGGGCCTTCCCTCCGCGATCCCGGAATTTCCGCCGGAACGCGTCGAATGCCAGTGGCCGGTGTCTCGTCCCGTTGCCCTGTCCTTCCTCGCAACCGGGAGATTCCTCATGTCTGCCCCCACCGCCCACATCACCTGTTCCGCGCTCTCCCTGGTCTGGCCCGACGGCGGCCGGGCCCTGGACGGCCTCCAGCTCTCCGTGGGCCCCGGCCGCACGGGGCTCATCGGCCTCAACGGGGCCGGAAAGTCGACCCTGCTGCGGCTGCTGGCCGGGGAACTCGAACCCACCGGGGGCCGGATCACCGTCTCCGGCGACGTGGGCTACCTGCCGCAGAACCTGGTCCTGGACACGGAGTTGCGCGTCGACGCCGCGCTCGGGATCGACACGGTCCGTGCGGCGCTGCACGCCATCGAGGCCGGTGACGTCGGCGAGGAGCACTTCGCCGCCGTCGGCGACGACTGGGACGTCGAGGAGCGGGCCCGCGCCACCCTCGACGGACTGGGCCTCGGCCACATCGGGCTCGACCGCACGATCGGCGAGATGTCGGGCGGCGAGTGCGTGATGCTGCGGCTGGCCGCGCTCCTGCTGGCCCGGCCCGATGTGCTGCTGCTCGACGAGCCGACGAACAACCTGGACATGTACGCCAGGCAGCGCCTGTACGCGGCGGTCGACGCCTGGCACGGGGTGCTCGTCCTCGTCAGCCACGACCGGGAACTCCTGGAGCGCGTCGACCAGATCGCCGACCTGCGGGACTCCACCGTCACCTGGTACGGCGGCAACCTCTCCGCGTACGAGGAGGCGTTGGCCGTCGAGCAGGAGGCGGCCGAACGCATGGTGCGCGTCGCCGAGGCCGACCTGAAGCGGCAGAAGCGCGAACTGGTCGAATCGCAGGTGAAGTCGGCCCGGCGCAGACGGTACGGCGAGAAGCTGTTCGAGCAGGGCAGCGTGCCGAAGATCGCCGCGAGCGCCCGCAAACGCTCCGCCCAGGAGTCGGCGGGCAAACAGCGCCTGATGCACACGAGCCGGCTGGCCGACGCCAAGGAGCGCCTGGACGAGGCCGTCGACGCCGTCCGCGACGACGACGAGATCAGAGTCGAACTGCCGCACACCCGGGTCCATCCGGGCCGGGGCGTGCTGGTCCTGCGCGATCTGGAACTCGCTCACGGGGCACGGGTGCGGGGCCGGTACGAGGTGCGCGGTCCGGAGCGCATCGCGCTGGTGGGGCGCAACGGGGCGGGCAAGACCACGCTGCTCCGTACGCTCGCCGGCGAGCTGGCACCGGTCTCCGGGGAAGCGGTCACCGAGGTCCCGCTGCGCTTCCTGCCCCAGCGGCTCGACGTGCTGGACGACGGGCTGAGCGTGGTGGAGAACGTGGCGCGGTTCGCCCCGGACGCCACCAACAACCACATCAGGGCGAGGCTGGCGCACTTCCTCTTCCGGGGTGCGCGGGCGGACCGGGCGGCGGGGACGCTGTCGGGCGGGGAGCGGTTCCGGGCGGCGCTGGCCGCGCTGCTGCTGGCCGAGCCCGCGCCCCGGCTGCTGATGCTGGACGAGCCGACGAACAACCTCGACCTGGCGAGCGTACGACGGCTGACCGAGGCGCTGGGGGCGTACGAGGGGGCGCTCGTCGTGGCCAGTCACGACGTGCCGTTCCTGGAATCGCTGGGGATCACCCGCTGGCTGCTGCTCGACGGCGAGCTGCGGGACACCACGGCCGAGGAGGTACGTGCCGGGCTCTGACGCGGGAACGAGGGGGTGTGCGCCGGTCCGGCGCACACCCCCTCCGGCCTTCGGTCACGCAGAGTGAGCGACGCTCGCCCGTTCGGGCTTGGCCAGAGCCTTACCGCCGCTTTAACCTACGGTCTCGTAACCTACGAGTCCGTAGGTAGTTCTCCCGTCCCCAGGAGCCCCCGTGACGATCACTTCTCCCCACCTCGGCAGTTCACAGGCGTGGACCGATGCCCACCTCCTGTTCGCGCTGGAAGAGGTGGTCGAGAAGGAGCTCAACCGGCACCTCAAGGTCGCCAAGGACTGGATGCCGCACGAGTACGTCCCCTTCTCGGACGGGCGCAACTTCCCCGGCGTCTTCGAGGACGGCGAGGCGTGGCAGGCCGAGCAGTCCAAGGTCACCGACATCGGCAAGATCGCGCTCGTGGTGAACCTCCTCACCGAGGACAACCTCCCCAGCTACCACCACGAGATCGCCTCGCTCTTCGGCCGCGACGGCGCCTGGGGCACCTGGGTGCACCGCTGGACGGCCGAGGAGGGCCGGCACGGCATCGTGATGCGGGACTACCTGCTCACCTCGCGCGCCGTCGACCCGGACAAGCTGGAGCAGTTCCGGATGGCGCACATGGCGGAGGGCTTCGAGTCCGACAACCGGCACTCGATGCTGCACTCCGTGGCCTACGTGGCCTTCCAGGAGCTGGCGACCCGCGTCTCGCACCGCAACACGGGGCACCAGTCGGGCGACCCGGTCTGCGACCGGATGCTGGCGCGCATCGCGACCGACGAGAACCTGCACATGGTCTTCTACCGCAACCTGCTGGGCGCGGCGTTCCAGCTGGCCCCCGACCTGACGATGCAGTCCGTGCGCGACGTCGTCGTCAACTTCCGGATGCCCGGCCACGGCATGCCCGGCTTCGAGCGGGCCGCCGCGCAGATGGCGATCGGTGAGATCTACAACATGCGCATCCACCACGACGACGTCATCCAGCCGGTGCTGCGCTATCTGAAGGTGCTCGACATCGACGGCCTGGGCCCGGAGGGCCTGAAGGCGCAGGAGGAGCTGGGCCTGTACCTGCACGGCCTGGACACCGAGGCGGCGAAGTTCGACGAGAAGCTGGCCGCCCGGAAGGCCCGGGTGGCGGCCCGCGCCCAGGGCTGACCGCTCACTCCCGGACCGTCACCTCCGCGTACGCCGCGTCGCGCACCTCCGCCTCCGGGTGGCGCCGCAGCAGCCGCAGCTGGGTCCGCCACGGACCGGTCCACCCCGTGTGCCGTCCGCCGGCCGCGACCAGCCGCACCGCCAGCAGGCCGTGCGCGAGGCCGCCGTCCTCGGCGAGGCGCCCCGCCACCGCGAGCATCGTCGCCGCCCCGTCCTCGCCCCGCGGGACACCGTGGTGTGTGCCGTACAGGAGGGCGACGCGGGCGGCGAGCACGGGCCGGCCGGTGACCAGCAGGGCGATGCGGTCCAGCGCGGCGTGCAGCGCGTCCGCGTCGCCCTCCGGGTCCACCGCCCTGGCCAGCAGCTCCGCGGCCTGCGGTACGTAGTCGCGGTGGCCGGCCAGCCGGTCGCCGGCGGCGGCGAGCACGGAGCGCAGGGTCGCGTCCGCGCGCGCCCCCGCCGCCGAGACCAGGCGGTTCACCAGATGCACGGCCCGCTGCCGCTCGGGCCGGTCGCGGTCGCTGCCCGCGTCGTCCATGGCCACGGAGTCCGCGAGCGTGGCCAGCGCGCCCATCAGCGCCCGCGCGGCCTCCCCGGAGGCGGCGGGCGCGGCACCGGCCAGCGCGTCGGCGGAAGAGCGCCAGGAGCGGCGGCGCGCCAGGTCCGTCGTGGCGGCGGCCAGCACCTCGCAGATGCCCGGCTCCCACGGTATCCAGCGGGCCACCACGGCATGGGCGGCGGCGGCCGACTCCTCGTCGTCCGTGCCGCACACCTCCCGCACCAGGCGCGCGTAGCCGGTGCGGTGCGCGCCGGGCAGGTCCATGGGCCGCACGCGCAGGACGGCGGTGCGCAGCACGGTGGGCCCGGCGGCGGCGTCCGCGAGCAGCCGCCACATCCGCTCGTCGCCGAGCAGCCCGATGGCCCCGGCCACGCAGGCGGCCCGGACGTCCGGGTGCTGGTCGGGGGTTTCGTAGCCCTCGGTGACCAGGTCGGCGGCGGTCTCCCGGGGCAGCCGGGCCACGGCGAGCCGGACGGTCTCCTTGCGGCTG
Organism: Streptomyces sp. NBC_00209; assembly: GCF_045206345.1. NCBI lineage: Bacteria > Bacillati > Actinomycetota > Actinomycetes > Kitasatosporales > Streptomycetaceae > Streptomyces > Streptomyces sp. NBC_00209. The sequence goes on from NZ_CP108121.1 coordinate 412,139, forward strand.
GTGACCTTGCCGGTGCCCGGGGCCAGCCGGGCGCGGAGCATCGGGGCGAGGACGGAGGGGCGGACGTCCTGGGAGGCGCGGCCGGCCGCGAAGACGGCGACCCGGGCGCGGTCGTCCCCGGTGTGGGCGAGCAGGACGGGCAGCACCTCGGGGGCACGGTCGGTGTGGCCGAGCGCGGTGAGCGCGGCCTCGGCGAGCACGACGTCGTCGGAGCCGGTCCACTCCCCCAGCGACTCGGCGCCGCTCCCGGGGATGCGGGCCAGGGCTGCGACGGCGTGCGCCCGTCCGTGCAGCGGCAGCTTCCCGTCGCGCGCCGCGTGGCGCAGGGCGCGTTCGGCGGCGCGGTGCTGGCGGGGCACCCAGCGGCGGATCTCGGGTCCGGGGTGGACGGTCCAGGGGCGGCCGGGGGTCAGGAAGCGGCCGTGCGGCGGCGGGGTGGCGAGGTACGGGTCGAGGAGGTCGGTCCGGGTGCGGGTGAGGACCGCCAGCACCTCGGGCAGGGTGCCGGCCGAGGGGTCGAGCGCGAGCAGCCGTTCGACGCGCTCGCCCCGGTCCGTGTCCGGTTCCAGCCACAGCCGGACGGCGGTCCGCGCGGTGGTGACCGAGCCGAAGCGGATCGCCTGCCACAGCAGGTCCTGGAGCTCGGGCAGCCCGGCCGCGCGGCGGCCCAGCGCCCGGACGAGCGCGAACGCGAGCCCGTAGTCGCTCTTCTCGGCGCCTGCCTCCAGCCAGGGCCGCAGGGCCTCGAACACGTCGTGCTCCTGGCCCCTGCGCAGAGTGCGGTCGAGCCGCCCGAGGTCGGCGCCGCCGGTGTTGCCGGAGATCCGGACCAGGGTGCGCAGCGACCAGCTGACCAGGCCCTGTCGGCCCGGGGCGCGACGGCCGGTGACGGCGTGTTCGCGCAGCAGCCGCACGGCGAGGGTGCTCAGGGCGCGCCGGGTGGCGTAGGAGGAGTCCCGGGCCTCGACGGCGTCGGCCGCGATCCGGTCCAGGGCCGGTTCCATGGCCTCGGTGAACAGGGCGGCGGGGATGTCCGCGAGGGCGAGGAGGGCGGCCGAGCGGACGGGGTCCTGTTCGTTGCGGAGCCTGGCCATGTCGTCCAGGAGTACGGCGACGGGCCCGGGCGCTCCGGTGCGCCCGGCGTTGCGGACGAGCAGCGGCCAGACGAGGGCCCGGTCCGCGGCGGCGGGCCGGCGGGTGGCGGCGAGCAGCCGGTCCCACACCTCGGCGGCCGGGAGGTAGGACTGGGCGAGCAGCACGGTGTGCCAGTCCTCGCCGCGTTCGGCGGCCCGGTCCGCCATGCGCCGGGCCTCGTCGGCGACGCCGCTGCGGGGCAGTGCGTCGAGGAGGTCCGCGTCGACGGCGGGGCCGCCGGGGCCGCGTCCGGCGGTGACCGAGGCGTGCAGGGCGGTGCGCCGGCCGGGCGGGAGGGCGGCGAGGAGCCGGGCGAGGCCGGCCGAGTCCTGGGCCAGGGCGCGGCCCAGCTCCACGACGAGCCCTTCGGGCGCGGTGCGGGCGAGGCGGAACAGGACGCCGTCGGGCACCCGGCGCGCGCCGTGCTCCAGCAACGGCCGGGTCTCGGGGCGCAGCAGCAGCCGGGCGGTGCGGGCCGGGTCGGCGGCGGCGAGGGCGTTGAGGCGGCGGGCCGGCGGCCACGGCAGGGTGGCGGGGCCGAAGCGGTCGAGCAGGTCGAGGACGCGGGCGGGCCGGGCGGCGGCGGTGGCGGCGATCCCGGGGGCGTACCGCTGCCACCACTCCGGGCGCTGCGGCTCGGCCAGTTCGGCGAGCTGCCGTTCGACGGCGTCCAGGAGGGGGCCGGGGTGGCGGCGGCCCAGGCTGCTCCAGCCGCGTACGGCGTACAGCAGTTCGGGCAGCAGCCGGGCCACGGTGTCGGCCGGGCAGCCCGGGAGCAGCACGGCCGCCTCGGCGTCGCCCCAGTCGGTGCGCACCCGTTCCAGGAGCCGGGCGGCGAGGTCGGTGCGCCGATCGCGGACGACAGCCCGGAGCAGGCGGCGGCGCGCGGCGCGGGGCAGGTCGTCCAGGGCCTGTTCGTACGCCTCGTCGGGGACGCCGAGGCTCCGGGCGACCCGCAGGGCGTGGCCCTGCACGAAGGGGTCCCGGTCGGCGAGGTGCGCGCCGGTCCACTCCGCGTCGCCGCCGACGGCCGCCGCGATGACGGCGAGGCCCCGCTCGTACGGGCCGCCCCGATCCAGCTCGTCAAGGACGCGGCGCAATTCCCCCGAAGCGGACAGAACGCGTGCCCGGGCGGCGAGTTCGCGCATGCGCCGGGGGTACGGAAGCGGGTCGAGGGCCTTCAGCAGGGCGTCGGTCATGGGGCGATTCTGCCGTGCGGGGGTGTGCCGTCCGGGGGCGGGCGGGGACCGTACGCTGTGCCGGTGAAACCTGTGACCCGCTTCGTTCTCATCGGTGCGCCGCTGGCGATAGCCGTCGCCCTCGTCCTCAACACCGGCGACGACGCCGGACTGCCCACGGCCTCCCCCAAGGCCGCCGAGGCGTCGGCCACCGGGCCGTTGAACCCGGACCCGTTCGCGGCGGCGGACGACGAGGAGCGCGCGGAGATGAACAAGCGGGTCGGCCGGGCGCCGGCCGGGCTCGCCGCGCCGAAGACGCGCGAGATCGCGTGGGAGCTGCTGGCCAGCGCGGAGGGCTCGACGCTGGACTGGCGCACCCAGTACGCGACGATCGAGGACAGCGGCGACGGCACCGGTTACGCGGCCGGGCTCGTCGGTTTCTGCTCCGGTACGCACGACATGCTGGCGTTCGTGGAGGCGTTCACGAAGGACCACCCGGACAATCCGCTCGCCCCGTACCTGCCCGCGCTGCGCAAGGTCGACGGGACCGGTTCGCACGAGGGCCTGGACCCGGGGTTCACGGGCGCGTGGAAGAAGGCGGCCGAGGACCCGGCGTTCCGCACGGCACAGGAGGAGGTCCGCGACAAGCAGTACTTCGAGCCCGCGGTGCGCCTGGCGAAGCTGGACGGACTCGGCACACTGGGCCAGTTCATCTACTTCGACACCATGGTGCTCCAGGGGCCGGGGCACGAGGCGGATTCCTTCTACGGCATCCGGCAGGCGGCGCTGGCCGAGGCGGACACGGTCGCGGAGGGCGGTGACGAGTCGGCGTACCTGGACATCTTCCTGGACACCGCGCGGGCCGTGATGAAGTCGAAGAAGAACCAGCAGCACGACACCTCGCGCATCGACACCGCGCAGCGCGTCTTCCTGGAGGACGAGAACCTGGGCCTGGAGCCGCCGCTGACCTGGAAGATGTACGGGGAGACCTTCCGTATCCCGTCGTGATCCCGGCCCCGCGGCGGCCCCTTGCCCCTTATGCGCGGGCGTCCTGCCTGATCAGTTCGGCGGCCTTCTCGGCGATGGCGACCGTGGGCGCGTGGGTGTGCCCCCGGGTGATGCGCGGCATGACGGAGGCGTCGACCACGCGCAGGCCACGGACGCCGCGCACCCGGAGCCGGGGGTCGGTGACCGATCCGGGGTCCTCGCCCATCCGGCAGGTGCCGACGGGGTGGTAGAGGGTTTCCGCCCCGGTCCGGATCGCCTCGGCCAGGCGGTCGTCGTCCACCTCGCCCGGGTAGTGGCCCATGGGCGTCGAGGTGTGCGGGGCGAGAGCGGTGTGGGCGAAGAGCCGTTCGGCGTGGCGGACGCCGTCCATCATGCGCCGCAGGTCGGGGACGGCCGCGAGGTAGCCCGGGTCGATGCGCAGCGCGGAGCGGGGGTCCGGGTGGTCGGTGTCCAGGGTGATGCGGCCGGTGCTCTCGGGCTGGAGCAGGACCACGCCGATCGTGACGCCGTGTTCGGTGGGCGGGGTCAGTCCGTGGTCGATGAACGGGGCCGGGGCGAAGATCAGTTCCAGGTCCGGGGCGGCCGGTGCGGAGGCGCTGCGGACGAAGGCGACGGCCTCCGCCAGGTTGGAGCTGAGCGGTCCGCGCCCGGTGAGCAGGTAGCGGGCGATGTTGACCGGGGTGTCGGCGCCCGTCAGGGTGACCGGGCGCGGGCAGTGCAGGGTGACCGCGAAGGACAGGTGGTCCTGGAGGTTGCGGCCGACGTCCGGTGACGCGGCGCGTACCTCGACGCCCGCGCGGCGCAGTTCGCCGGGGTCGCCGATGCCCGAGCGCAGCAGCAGGTGCGGGGAGCCGATGGCGCCGGCGCTGAGGATCACCTCGCGGCGGGCGGTGAGCGTGCCGGAGCTGTCGGTCTCCACCCCGGTGGCCCGGTCGCCGTCGAAGGCGAGGGCGCGGACGCGGGTGTGCGGGAGGATGTCCAGATTGGCGCGCCGGGCGGCCGGTTTCAGGTAGCCGTCGGCCGCGCTCCAGCGCCGTCCGCGCCGCTGGTTGACGGGGGTGAGGGCGACCCCGCTGTGGTCGGGCGCGTTCAGTTCGGGCAGGAACGTCAGGCCGTCGTCGCGGCAGGCGGTGACGAAGTCGGCGGTCAGCGGGGACGGGCTGCGGGGCGGCGCGATGTGCAGCGGGCCCTCGGTGCCGTACACCGTGCCGTCGCCGGCCGGACCGGCCCAGCGCTCGGCGCGCCGGAAGTAGGGGACGATCGCGTCGTGCCCCCAGTCCGGCCCGGCGGACGCCGCCCACGCGTCGTAGTCGTCGCGGTGTCCGCGTACCCACATCATCGCGTTGATCGAGGAGGAGCCGCCCAGCGTGTGGCCGCGCGGCCAGAACAGCTCACGGCCGCCGAGGGCCGGCTGCTTCACCGTGCTGAAGTCCCAGTCGAACGGGGTCCTGAACAACTGCGGGAAGGCGGCCGGGATCCGGATCTCCTGCTTGCGGTCGGGTCCGCCCGACTCGACCAGCGCGACCCGCACGGTGGGGTCCTCGGACAGCCGCGCGGCCAGCACGCAGCCGGCCGAACCCGCCCCGACGACGACGTAGTCGTACTCGCTCAACTCGGCTTCTCCTCCAGGTCGACGCGGGTTCCGCCACGGTCACGAAGGCCGCGTACGGAAACGGTGGAGGCCGAAGTCTCGCACGCGCGGGGCTGTTTCAGGCCCGCTCGCGGCCAACTCTGCGCAGCCGTTCCCGCTCCTTCTCGGACAGGCCGCCCCACACGCCGAAGCGCTCGTCGTTGTCGAGGGCGTACTCCAGGCACGCCTGCCGTCCCTCGCAGGCGTTGCAGAGCTGTTTGGCCTCACGGGTGGAGCTGCCGGGGGCCGGGAAGAAGAACTCGGGCCCCGCCTGGGCGCACAGTGCTGTCTCCTGCCAGGAGAAGGCGGGGTCGGTCGCGGTGTTGATCAGCATGACGGCCACAGTGCCCTGCCGCGATAAACGACTGATCAACGCCGCGTCAATGGCGCGTCCGCCCGGCCGGGGTGCCGGCACCGCATGGGACGATATGAGCCACGTACGCGGAGAGCGGCGGGGTCGCGGAGACAGAGGGACGTACATGACCGAGGGCGGGGCACCGGCCGGGCGGGCCGCCCGGGAGCTGCTCGTCCGCGCCGACGGCCTGCTGGACGCGGCACGCGGGGTCCTCGCGGACCACACCCGGGCCGTCACCGCCGTCCGGACGTGTCTGGACCCCCTGCTCGACACCCTCGTGCGCGCCGATCTCGCCGCCATCCCCGTCTCCCGGCTGAAGGACGTCACCGAGGGCCGGCTGCGCCTCGGCGCGATCGAGCAGGCGGGGTTCACGACGGTCGGCCAGGTGTACGGCGCGAACCGCTACGAGCTCCGCCAGATCCCCGGCGTCGGCGCGCAGACGGCCGACCAGGCCCTGGCGGCGGCGGGCGGCATCGCGCACGCGGTGCGGGACACCGTCGCGGTGCGCGTGGACGTGGACGACCGGAACGAGGCCGTGACCGCGCTGCTCGGCGCGGTGTACGGGCTGGTGGCGGCGGGCCCGGACACGCGGCGGGCGGTGGACGGGGCACGGGCGCTGGCCGGGCGCCTCGACCCGCTGCTGACGGCGGCCGGTCCGGCGCGGGGGCGGCTGCGGCTGCTGTTCGCGGGGCGGCGGTCGCGGGACGGGGTGCGGGAGGCGGTGACCGGGGTCCGGGCGGCCGTCGCCGACGCGGTGGAGCGTGGGCTGCCCCCGCTGTTCGCCCAGGCGTCGGCCGATCTGCTGCGGGAGCCGGGGTCCCCGGCCGCCGCCTGGGTCGACTTCGAGCTCCGGTCCGCCGAGTACTACAGCCTGCTGGCGGAGCTCTCCGGCTCGGGGCCCGACCGGGACGCGGCGGAGGGGTTCCTGCCGTCGGGAATAGCCGACCGGGTGCGCGGGCTGCGGCTGGACGACGCCCGGCTGCGGGTCTCCCTGCGCGGCTACCAGTCGTTCGGTGCCCGGTTCGCGCTCGTCCAGAAGCGGGTGATCCTGGGCGACGAGATGGGGCTCGGCAAGACCGTCCAGGCCATCGCGGCCCTGGCGCACCTCGCGGCGCGCGGGGAGACGCACTTCCTGGTGGTGTGCCCCGCGAGCGTCCTCATCAACTGGACGCGGGAGGTCCGGGCCAGGTCCACGCTGCGCGCGCTGCCGGTGCACGGTCCTGAGCGGCGGGAGGCGTTCGCGGAGTGGCGGGAATCCGGCGGCGTCGCGCTGACCACCTTCGACGCGCTGCACGCCCTGCCGGACGCCGGGGAGAGCGGGGTGCGGCCCGGGATGCTCGTGGTGGACGAGGCGCACTACGTGAAGAACCCGGAGACCCGTCGTTCGCGCGCGGTCTCCGGCTGGTCGGGGCGCACGGACCGGGTGCTGTTCCTGACCGGGACGCCGATGGAGAACCGGGTGGAGGAGTTCCGCAGCCTCGTCCGCCAGCTCCGGCCCGAGCTGGCCCCCTCGGTCGGCGCCGGGCATGGCGCGGCGGGCTCGCAGGCGTTCCGCCGCGCCGTGGCCCCCGCCTATCTGCGGCGCAATCAGGAGGACGTCCTCGCCGAACTGCCCGCCGTGGTCCAGGTGGACGAGTGGGAGGAGTTCAGCGAGGGCGACCTGCTGGCGTACCGGGAGGCGGTGGCCGAGGGGCACTTCATGCGGATGCGCCGGGCGGCGTACGCCCGTCCGGAGACCTCCGCCAAGCTGGACCGGCTGCGGGAACTGGTCGCGGAGGCGGCGGGCAACGGTCTGAAGGTCGTGGTGTTCTCGTACTTCCGCGAGGTCCTGGAGACGGTGCGCGGGGCGCTCGGTGACGGGGTGTCCGGCCTGCTGTCGGGGAGCGTGGCGGCGGCCCGGCGCCAGGAGATGGTCGACGCGTTCACGGCGGCGGACGGGCACGCGGTGCTGCTGAGCCAGATCCAGGCGGGCGGGGTCGGGCTGAACATGCAGGCCGCGTCCGTCGTCATCCTGTGCGAACCGCAGATCAAGCCGACGACGGAGCACCAGGCCGTGGCCCGGGTCCACCGGATGGGCCAGATACGGACGGTCCGGGTGCACCGGCTGCTCGCCACGGACAGCATCGACCAGCGCATGCTGGACATCGTGGCCCGCAAGGAGCGCCTGTTCGACGCGTACGCCCGGCGCAGCGATGTCGCCGAGACGACGCCGGACGCGGTGGACGTGTCGGAGGGCGAGCTGGCCCGCCGCATCGTGGAGGAGGAGCAGCGGCGCCTCGGCGCGGCCGCCCGTCCGTCCGTGACGTAAGGCCCTGCCCGCCCTACCCGTCGTGTCCGGGGACGGTGCCGTCCCGGTCGGCGACGAGGAGCATGCCGCCCATGCCCCGGTCGGCGTGGCTCTGCACATGGCAGTGGTACATCCAGGCGCCCGCGCCCACGTGTTCGCCCGCGATCACCTGGAAGCCGAAGGAGTCCGCCGGCCCGACGATCTTCGTGTCGACCACCCGGCTCGGGTCGTCGGGGCCGGTGAGCATGCCCGTACGGTTGTCCGCCCAGCGGTGACCGTGCATATGGAACGTGTGGTAGAAGTCGCCGTGCGTGATCATGACGACTTCGAGCCGGTCCCCGAGCGTGGTCGTGAAGTCCGGGCTCTCTCCGGCCGGGGTGTTGTTGATGGACATGCCGTTGAAGACGATCGTGATCGTCTTGTCCGGCAGGATGTCGCCCCGGCGCCGGACGACCAGCGGCCCGTAGAGCCCTTCGCGGATGCCGCCGGTGCCGTGGTCGGAGCCGACGGCGTGGTCGTGGTAGTGCCAGTAGCCCGCGCTGCCGGGCTGCCAGGTGCCGTCGCGGCGCAGGCCGGGGGTGTGGGTGCGCCAGGTGTACGTGCGGGTGGCGCCGGGTTCGACGGTGCTGTGGTTCATCCGGGTGCCGTCGCTGGCGATGTCGTAGTCGACGCCGTGCGCGTGCAGCCCGGCCGGGACGTCCAGGGTGTTGACGAACTCGATGTGCAGGGTGTCGCCCTCGTTGAGCTCGATGAGCGGGCCCGGCACGGTGGCCTTGCCCTTTTCGAGCCCGTAGCCCATCCGGCCGTCCGGCAGCTTCTCCACGTACATGCGGATGTGCCGGACCACTCCCCCGGCGGGCGCGCGCCGGACCGGGTGCGGCAGGGCGGCGGCGGGGGCCGGGAGGGACAGCGATGCCACCCCCGCCGCCGCCACGGCCCCGCCGCCCATCAGCATCCGCCGGCTGAAACTTCTGCGGTCCATGTCGAACTCCCCACTGCTGACGGGTGCTGCCGAGGCTATGGCGACGGGCCGTGACCGACCCGGGAAAATCGCTTACCCACAGTAAGGACAAAGTCCGCCCCAGGGCCGCCAAGCCCGGTGGGCGAGTCGCGACATACGCCTGTCGGATCAGGTGAGGGTCTCCGCGTGCCGCGGCATGTGCTCACGGCCGCCGGGGTGACGGTGGCGCCACACCCAGAAGACGGTGCACGAGACCAGCGCCCAGGCCGCGAGGACCAGGTACGGGAAGACGCGCTGGTGGCCCTGGTAGTAGACGGCGGTGTGCTGGGCGTTGACGGAGGCGCCCGGGGGCAGCCAGCGTCCGATGTGCCCGAGGAGCGAGGGCAGCAGCGGCCAGGAGACGGCACCGCCGGACGACGGGTTGCCCAGGAGCACCATGACGCCCCAGGTCGGCAGCATCGCCCAGCGGCCGATCAGGGTGTTGAACAGGGTGAAGACCATGCCCGAGGTGAACATCGTGAAGGCGAGGATCAGCCAGGACTCGGTGAAGGGCAGATCGACCGCGCCCAGCAGCCAGTCGACCACGGCGGCGATGGCGAAGGCGCCGAGGAGCGAGTACGCGACGGTGAAGCCGATCCGCTCCAGCGGGATCAACGACCGGGCGTGCACGCTGAGCTGGATGGCGCCCACGAAGCCGACGATCACCGCGGCGAGCGAGATGTAGAAGAGCGCGAGCCCGCGCGGGTCGCCCTTCTGCAGGGGTTTGACGTCCTGCACGGCCACCGGGATACCCAGCGCGTCCCCCACCTTCACGGCGGACTCGGCGAGCAGCTGGGCGACGGCCGCCCCGGAGGCCGCGGCCACGTCCAGGGACACGCCCCGGGCGCCGGACCGCACGATGGCGAAGACCCGCTGCTCCTCCAGGGCCTCGCGCGCGGCAGCCGCCGTCGGGTAGACGTGGATGACCAGGGAGGCGTCGAGGGCCTTGTCCATCCCGGCGACGAACTCCCGGCCGCGCACGGTCTCCGGCTCACTGACCACGGCGGTGGGGACGCTGTGCGGGGTCGGGTTGGCCATGGCGTACGTGTAGGAGCCGGCGAAGAGCCCGGCGGCGGCGGAGAGGATGAACAGCAGGACGATCGCCGGGAAGTACGGGGACTCCTTGAAGCCTTGCCACTTCTGGCCCCGGGTCAGCGGCCGCCCGTGCGCCCCGTGCTCCGGCTCGCTCACGCGTCGTCCTTGTCGCGGCGGGCGCGGCTCGGCTGCACGCGCTTGGGCTCGCCCGGCATCTTCGGGTACTCGGGCGGGTAGGGCAGGTCGCCGGGGCCGCCGTCGCTCGCGTGGCGGTCGGCGAGTTCGAGCAGCGAGTCCAGGCGGTACGCCTCCTGGTCCATGTCGGCGTGCACGTCGCCGTGTTCCGCGTACCGCACGGGCATGGTGCGCAGGTCGAAGTCGCGGGGCTCGGCGTCGTCCACCTCCTCCCAGCGCAGCGGGGCGGAGACCGGGGCGTGCGGGAAGGGCCGTACGGAGTAGGCGGAGGCGATGGTGCGGTCGCGGGCGGTCTGGTTGTAGTCCACGAAGATCCGCTCGCCGCGCTCCTCCTTCCACCAGGCGGTCGTCACCCGGTCCGGCATCCGGCTCTCCAGCTCCCGCCCGACCGCGATGGCCGCACGCCTGACCTCGGTGAACGTCCAGCGCGCCTCGATGGGCACGAAGACGTGGATGCCGCGCCCGCCGGAGGTCTTGGGCCAGCCGCGCAGCCCGTGCTCCTCCAGGACACCGCGCAGCTCCTGGGCGGCGCGGACCGCGTCGGCGTAACCGGTGCCCGGCTGCGGGTCCAGGTCGATGCGGAGTTCGTCGGGGTGGTCGGTGTCCCCGCCCCGGACCGGCCAGGGGTGGAAGGTCAGGGTGCCGAGGTTGGCGGCCCAGAGGACGGCGGCCACCTCGGTGGGGCACATCTCCCGGGCGGACCGCCCGCTCGGGAAGGCGATCGTGGAGGTGGGGATCCAGTCGGGGAGGTTCTTGGGGGCGCGCTTCTGGTAGAAGAACTCGCCCTCGACGCCGTCAACGAACCGCTGAAGGGTGGTGGGCCGGTTGCGCAGGGCGCGCAGGATGCCGGGGCCGACGGCGAGGAAGTACTCGGCGACGTCCCTCTTCGTGTAGCCCTTCTCCGGGAAGTAGACCTTGTCCGGATGCGACAGCCGGACCGCCCGTCCGGCCGCGTCCAGTTCCACCGCTGTGCCCGCTGCTGCCATGTCGGCCACGGTAGGCCGGGCACACATATGCCGCATATCGGGGGACTCCGGCCGCCGTACGGTCCAGAATCGGGCCATGGACCTGCCGGTGATGCCGCCCGTGAAGCCGATGCTCGCCAAATCCGTGAAGCGGATTCCGCCGGGCATGCAGTACGAGGCGAAGTGGGACGGCTTCCGGGCGATCGTGCACCGGGACGGTGACGAGGTGGTGATCGGCAGCCGGACCGGCAAGCCGCTCACCCGGTACTTCCCCGAGGTGGTCGACGCCGTCCGGGACAATCTGCCGGAGCGGTGTGTGGTGGACGGTGAGATCGTCGTCGCACACGACGGCCGCCTCGACTTCGACCGGCTCAGCGAGCGCATCCACCCCGCCGCATCGCGGGTGCGGTTGCTGGCCGGGGAGACCCCGGCCGCGCTGATCGCCTTCGATCTGCTGGCGCTGGGCGACGACTCGCTCCTGGACACCCCGCAGGCGGACCGGCGCACGGTCCTGGAGGCGGCACTCGCCGGGGCGTCGGCGCCGGTGTATCTGGCCCCGTCCACGACCGACCCGGCCCGCGCCGAGGAGTGGTTCGAGCGGTACGAGGGGGCGGGTCTGGACGGGGTCGTCGCGAAGCCGCTCGACGCGCCGTACCGGCCGGACGTCCGGGCCATGTACAAGATCAAGCACGAGCGCACCGCCGACTGCGTGGTGGCCGGCTACCGCCTCCACAAGAGCGGCCCGGTCGTCGGCTCGCTGCTGCTCGGCCTGTACGACGACACCGGCGCGCTCCAGCACGTCGGGGTGTGCGCGGCCTTCCCCATGAAGCGCCGCGCGGAGCTCGTCACCGAGCTGGAACCCCTGCTGACCGATGCCGAGGACCACCCCTGGCACGCCTGGGCCGAGGCCGAGGCGCACGCGGGCGCCCGGCTGCCGGGCGCCCCGAGCCGCTGGTCCGGCAAGAAGGACATGTCCTGGGTGCCGCTGCGGCCGGAGCGGGTCTGCGAGGTGGCGTACGACCACATGGAGGGCGACCGCTTCCGGCACACGGCCCAGTGGCGCCGCTGGCGGCCCGACCGTATGCCGGACAGCTGCACGTACGCACAGCTGGAGGAGGTCGTCCGCTACGACCTCGCCCAGGTCCTGGCGGGCGGCGGCTGAGCCCTTCGGAACACCCGGCCGCGGCCCTAGTTGTTCTGTCCATGGAGGTTGGTGACGGATCCCACGGCTTGGGGATCTTGAACGAGTGAGGGCCTTCCGGGTTCGGTGTGGATTGCGACATCTACACGGAACGATCAGAAGGCCCTCATGCCCCACCGTAATGCACCCCTGACCGAGACCGGGCGTCTGCGTCTGGCCCGCTGCGTCGTCGAGGACGGCTGGCCTCTGCGCCGGGCCGCCGAGCGCTTCCAGGTCTCGCCCACCACGGCTCAGCGGTGGGCGGGGCGCTACCGCGAGCGGGGCGAGGCCGGGATGACCGACCGCTCCTCCCGGCCCCACTACAGCCCGCGCCGGACACCGACCCGTACCGAGCGGCGGATCATCAAGGTCCGTGTCCTGCGGCGCTGGGGACCAGCCCGCATCGCCTATCTGCTCGGGCTGAACCCGGCGACCGTGCACCGCGTCCTGACTCGCTACAAACTCGCCCGCCTGGCCCATCTGGACCGAGCGACCGGCCGGGTGATCCGCCGCTACGAGCATGCCGCCCCCGGTGACCTCGTGCACGTCGACATCAAAAAGCTCGGCAACATTCCCGACGGCGGCGGCCACAAGGCCCTCGGCCGGCAAGCAGGCCGCAAGAACCGGGCGGGCGCCGGCATGAGTTTCCTGCACAACGCAGTCGATGATCATTCCCGTCTCGCCTACAGCGAGATCCTCACCGATGAGAAGAAGGAAACCGCCGTCGGATTCTGGCAGCGCGCCCACGCCTACTTCGCCGCCGCCGGGATCACCGTCCAGCGCGTCCTGACCGACAACGGTTCCTGCTACACGTCGTACCTCTGGCGCAACTCACTTGTTTCACAGGGCATTTCACACAAGCGCACCCGCCCCTACCGGCCCCAGACAAACGGGAAGGTCGAGCGGTTCAACCGGACCCTGCTGGACGAGTGGGCCTACGCCAAGGCATATCGGACCGAGACCGAACGGCGTGACGCCTACTCGCGATGGCTCCACACCTACAATCACCACCGCGGACACACCGCGCTCAAGGGCCAACCACCCGCCAGCCGCGTCCCTAACCTCACGGGTCAGTACACCTAGTCCGCCGTGGGCGGCAGGGTGGGGGTGGTGCAGGGTTCGGCGGTCTCCGTGGGGTCCGGTGAGGGCGAGCCGGTGGGCTCGGTGGTGTCGGTCGGGTCCGGCGTCGGGGTGGTCGTGCAGCCCGGGTCCGGCTTCGTCGTGGTCGGGTCCGGGTCCGGGGTGGTGCTCGGGTCCGGGGAGCCGGGGTCCGACGGATCGGGCGAGGGACCGGTGGTGTCCGTCGGGTCCGGGTCGGGCGTGGTGCCGGGATCGGGGTCGTGGGTGCCGGGTGTGGTCGGGCGGGTACTGGGCTGCGGGCCGACCTCGATGCCGCCGCCGTCGTCCTTGGGGCCGGAGCCGCCCACGGGGTGCTCGGGCTTGTTCGGGCTGCCCGCGCCGGGACTCCTGGGGATGGGCCCCGTGCCGTCGGTGACCGGGTGGATGCCCTTGCGGTAGAACTCCAGCCAGGACAGCACCGTACGCAGATAGGGCTCCGAGTGGTTGTAGCTGAGGATCGCCCGGTTCAGGTCGGAGGGGATCGACAGATCGCGCGTACCGGCGCACAGGTAGGCCCCGGCGGCGAGCGCCGCGTCGTACACGTTGTTCGGGTCGCGGCGGCCGTCGCCGTTGCCGTCGCGGCCCCAGTGCGCCCACGTCGAGGGGATGAACTGCATCGGGCCGACCGCCCGGTCGTACGTCGCGTCCCCGTCGTAGGCGCCGCCGTCGGTGTCCGCGATGTTGGCGAACCCGGCACCGTCGAGGACCGGGCCGAGGATCGGCGAGACGGTGGTGCCGTTCCTGTCGACCCGGCCGCCGGCCGCGTGCCCGGACTCGACCTTGCCGATCGCCGCCAGTAACTGCCAGGGCAGCCGGCAGCCGGGGTCGCCGCGCCCCATCGTGGTCTCGGCCCTGCGGTAGGCGGCGAGCACGGTGGCCGGGATACCGGCCTCGGCCCAGGACTGCTTGGCCGCGGGGCTCTGCTTCTCGCCCTTCTTCGGCGGCTTCGGGCTCTTCAGCGGCGGGAGTTCGGTGTGGTACGAGTCGTCGTTCGGGACCTCGGACCAGACGACGCCGTCCGTCTTGTGGCGGGGCTTCGGACTCTCCTCGTGCGCGGCGAGCTGGGGTGCCTGGGACGCCGTCAGCGCGGCCATCGCGGCGACCGCCACGGCGGTGCCGCCGAGTTGGCGGCGCATGGTGCCGTTGAACCTCATGCGTGCTCTCCTTGGTGGGTCGCCTCGGTCACCGGGTGAAGGTGTCGATCGCGGAGATCCGCCAGCTGCCGCCCTTGCGGACCGCGTCCACGCTGAACATGGCGGCGGCGTACGTGGTCTCCTCGGACTTGCCGGTACGGGTGTTGCGCTGGTCGGCGTAGATCAGCAGGCGGGCACGGTCGCCGTCGAGCAGCTCCACGCCGCTGTCGGTGACGGTCGTGGTGAGGACCAGCTTCTGCTTCGGTGCCTGCTCCCGGACCTCGGCGAGCATGTCCGCGTGCTGCTGGACCGCCTTGCCGGTCAGGTACTTCGTCACCGCCGCCTCGGCCTTGGTGGGTGAGGCGTAGTCGTACGAGAAGACCGCGCCGACGGCCTCGGTGATCTGGCCCTTCACCTCGCTGGTGCGGCTGATGTCGGTCAGGGCGGTGTTCTGCCGGCCGGGGTCGTCGCGCAGGCTCGCCGCCGAGGCGAACGCCCAGGCGGCGACGGCGCCGAGGACGAGGGTGAGGACACAGAGGACGGCGGGCAGGCTGAGGCGCGGGCCGCGCCGGGGGGTGACCTTCTTCGCCTTCGGCTCGGCCTCCCCCTCGTCCTCCTCGCTTTCCGGAACCTCCTCGGCGTGCGTGGCGTCGGGCTTCTCCAGGTCCGGGCCGCCTCCGGTGCGGGGCCGGGGCGGGGCGGTCGTCGCGGCGCGTTCGGCGGCGGCGACGGTGGCCAGGCGGCGCTGACGGTTGACCAGGTGACGGGTGGTCGACATGTCCGGGTTCCTCTCGGTGCGGGGGCGGGGGTGTCAGCCGGCGGTGTTGCCGACGGGCGCCTGGCCGAGGGCGCTGAGCTTCCACCCGTCGGGGGTGTGGGTGAGCTGGCCGAGCATCCGGCTCTCCTTCACCGCGGGCTTGCCCTTCGGCGCGGTCACGGTCACCCGGAGCGCCACCATGACCCCGGCCTTCCCGGCCCGGTCGTCCAGCTCGGTGACCGCACCGGCCAGCACCTTCGCGGTGCTGACGGTCTTCGCCTCCTGAATCTGCTTCACGAACCCGGCGCGCCCGTCGACCAGTTGCTGGTGCAGGTCACCGGTGGTGGAGTCCTCCCAGCTGTCGAGCCCCTTCTCGATCTGCGCGTGGTCCAGCGTGTTCATGTTCTGCACGGCCTGCTCCCCCGCCGCCAGCACCTCGTCGCGGGTCTGGGCGTACGCGGCCGAGCTGTCGTGCCCCGCCTGGTAACGGGACACCCCGCCCCAGCCCGCTGCGGCGGCCGCCGCGACCGTCAGCACGATCGCCACCGCCACCAGCGGATTTCTCGTCATCGCTACCCGTGCCATCGCTGCCTCTCCCTGCCGGCGGTCCCGCCGTGCTGTGCTGTCCGTGCTCGGTGGTGCGGTGGTGCCTCTCGCGATCTACCGGGAGGTGATCTCCACGATCGTCCAGTGCCCTTCGCGCAGTTGGGCCGTGACGGAGAGCTGCGCGGCCGCCTTGCTCGCCGCCTTGCCCTTGCGCTCGTAGACCTGGTCGAGGAAGACGAGCAGGTGGGCGCTGTCGGGCGTCAGCCGGGTCACCCCGGCGCGCACGACATGGGTGGTGAGGGTGAGCTTCTGGTCGGCCGACTGCTTCTCGACCTGGCCGAACAGCGCCGCGTACTGCTGGAGCGCCTTGCCCGCGAGCAGCTTCTGCGCGGACGCCTTGGTGGCGGCGGTGCCGTCGGGGCTGTACGAGAAGACCTTGCCGAGCGCGTTGGTGACCTCGCCGGCCACCTGGGCGGTCGCCGCGCTGTCGGTCAGCGCCAGGTTGGACGTGGCGGGCGTGTCCCGCACCTGCCTCCCCGCCACGTACATGACGGCCCCGGCGGCGAGCAGGACGACGACGAGGACTGCGGCGAGGACGCGCGGCCGGCGGCGGGCGGGGCGGGTGCCGGTGTCGTCGGTGTGGTCGTTGGCCTCCGGCGGCTCGGCACCGGCGGGCGGGTCCTCCGTGACGGCCGTGCTCTCCTCGACGTCCACGTCCGTGTTCATGCGCCGCTCCCTATGCCGAGCGCCGTGAGCGCCTTGATCTTCCAGCCGTCCCCGGTCCGGGCGAGCGTGGCCTCGAAGCGTTTGCGCTCGGTGCCCGCCTTGCCGGTGCGCGGGGTGACCTCGACGTCGACGGTCGCGATCATCAGCGCGGTGCCGGTCCGCTCGTCCAGCTCCGTGAGCGCGGCGTCGGTGACCTTGCCGCGCGCGGTGGCGCCGGATGCCTTGAGGTCGGCGGCGTCCTTCTTCCGGGTCCGCTTCAGCTGGTCGTGCAACGGGCCCGTGGCGGACTCCAGCCAGCCGGCCAGGCCCGCGTCCACGCTCGTCGCGTCCTTGCCGTCCAGCGTGTTGAGCCGGGCGAGCGCCTGCCGGCCGTCCGCGAGGGCGGCGTCCCGGCTCTTGGCGTAGGCCAGGTCGTCGTCGCCGCGCGCCTGGGCGTACGACCAGCCGCCCAGGGCGCAGACGAGGGCCGCGATCAGCAGGACGGCCCAGCCGCCGAGGCTTCGCGTACGGGGGTTCACTCGCCGTCCTCCTGTCCCAGGCCGAGCAGCCCGGCGATGCCCCGGGCCTCCGGTGCCGCGTCGGTCGCGGCGCCGAGCACGCCGGGCAGCCGGTCCTCCTCGGTGTCCCCGAGGAGCAGCGCGCCGGCCTTCGCCGGTGGGGGCAGCGGGCCGCCGGTCGGGGCGTTGGCGCTGCCCCGGACGTCGATGCCGGTGCCGGGCGAGGCGGCGCAGCGGGCCTTGGTGTTGACGGCGGGGGCGGGTGAGAGGTCGAGGCCGTTGCGGTAGGTCGTGCCCTCGTAGCCGGCGGTGCAGGGCAGCGGCTCGAAGAAGGTGATCGACATGCCGAACCGGGCGCCGTCCTCGTCCACCGCGCTGGCTCCGGCGGCCGCGACGGCGGGGAGTTTCACGAGTAGTTCCTCCAGGCCGCGCTGGCGGGTGACGGCGACGTCGGAGGTGGTGAGGAGGTTGGCGACGACGACCCCGAAGCTGGGTTCGACGTCCCGGAGCAGTCCGCTGATCTGGTTCGTCGCGTCGGGGGCGGCGGCGATCAGCTTGCGCAGGTCGGTGTCGGACCCCTTGAGCTGGGCGGCCAGTTCCTTCGCGCCGGAGGCGAACCCCTTGAGCGCTTCGCCCTGTTCGACCTGGGTACGCAGGACGGTCTTGCCGTCCTCCATCAGCCGGATGTTGACGGGCAGCGCGTCGTCGGCGGCGTCCACGAACTCGCTGCCGGTGTCCAGGAGGACCTGGAGGTCGTCGCCGCGCCCGCTGAACGCGGTGCCGAACTCGTCCACGACGGTGCGCAGCGATTCCAGGTCGACCGAGGAGGTGAGGTCGTTGACGCTGGTGAGAACGTTGGTCACGGGCGCCGGGACGGTGGTCTCGGCCTGGTCGATGACCGAGCCGTTCGCGAGGTAGGGGCCCTCGGTGCGGGTCGGCCGCAGGTCGACGTACTGCTCGCCGACGGCGGAGAGGTTGGCCACGACCGCCTTGAGGTCGTCGGGGATGCCGGGCGCGGACTTGTTGATCCGCAGCTCGGCCTCGACGCCGTCGTCGGTGAGTTCGATGGGCCCGACCCGGCCGACCGAGACCCCTCGGTAGGTGACGTTGGAGTGCGTGAAGAGACCGCCGGTGCGCGGGAGTTGCATGGTGACCGTGTAGTAGTCGCGCATGCCGACGTAATGGCCGAGGTCGGCGTAGCGCACACCGAGGTAGGCGAGCACCAGCACGGAGACGATGAGGAAGGCGATGTTCTTGAGCCGGATGGCGAGGGTGATCATCGGTTGCTCCCCTTCGAGTCCGTGGGCCGGCTCGTCGTCGGCGCCGAGGTCGCGGGAAGGGGCAGCGGGAGTCCGGCGCCGGCGACCGACGGGGACTGGGCCGGCGGGGTCTCCGGGTCCGGGTCGTAGGCGGGGATGATCTGGGTGCCGGGTTCGGCCGTCAGGTCCAGGTACACGTTGAGGTAGTCGCCCTTCACGCCGCGCAGCACCTCGTCGGTGAACGGGTAGGTGAGCAGTACCTGGAGGGAGTCGGGCAGGTCGTTGCCGGAGTCGGCGAGGGCCCGCAGGGTGGGGGCGAGGGCCTTGAGGTCGGCGATGGTGTCCGCCTTGCTCCGGTTGATGGTGGTGACGGCGACGTCGGAGAGGGTGTCCAGGGAGCGGAGCATCGTCATGAGGGAGCCGCGCTGTTTCTCCAGGACCTTCATGCCGGGGCTGAGCTTGGTGAGGACGGTGCCGACCTGCTCCTTGCGGCCGGCGAGGGTGCTGGAGAGCCGGTTGACGCCGTCGAGCGCGGCGGTGATGTCGCCGCGGTGGTCGTCCAGGTTGGTGACGAGCTTGTCGACCCGGTGGAGCATGGACTTGACCTGGGGTTCCTGCCCGCTGAGGGCCTTGTTGAGTTCGGTGGTGATGGTCTTGAGCTGCTGGACGCCGCCGCCGTTGAGGAGCAGGGACAGGGCACCGAAGACCTCTTCGACCTCGGGGTTGCGGTTGGTGCGGCTGAGGGGGATGCGGTCGCCGTCGGCGAGGGTGCCCTTCTCCTTGCCCTTGGCGGGCGGCTGGAGCTGGACGTACTTCTCGCCGAGCAGGCTGGACTGTTCCAGGTGGGCGTAGGCGTTGGCGGGCAGGCCGATCTTCCCGTTCACCTTCATGGTGACCCGGGCCTGCCAGCCGTTGGGCGCCAGCGAGATCTTGGTGACCCGGCCGACGGCGACGTCGTTGACCTTGACCGAGGACTGCGGGGAGAGGCTGAGCACGTCCCCGAAGTCCGCGGTGATCTCGTACGGGTGGTCGCCGAGGTCGGCGCCGCCGGGCAGCGGCAGGTCCTCGATGCCGGAGAAGTGCGGGGCTCCGCATCCGGTGACGAAGAGGGTGCAGCACAGGCCGAGCGCGACGAGTCCGCCCGTGGTGCCGAGGGCCGCCGGTCTGCGCGGTCGCCGGTTCATCGGTTCGCCCCCTTCGTGTCCTTGGCTTCCTTCGGGGTGCCGTAGACCGTTCCCACGGCCGGGAGCGGTAGCGCGGGAAGCGCCTGTTGCCGTTCGGCGTCCACCGGGGAGAGCCCCTGGAGGGCGAGGCTGGATTCGAGGAGCGGGCCGCCCATGCTGAGCTCGTTGAGGTTGGTCCGGCCGTTGAGCGTGCGGTGCTCGGGGTCGTACGCGTTGAGGACGTTGCCCGCCGAGAGCGGCAGGACGTCCATCGACTCGGCCAGCGAGGCCCGTTGGTCGACGAGGGCCTGGGTGATCGGCACGAGGGCGTCCACGTTCTTCTTGAGCTCGCCCCGGTTGTCCTTGATGAAGGTCTTCACCTGGCCGAGGGCGGTGCCGAGTTCCTTGAGGGCGGCGCCGAGGTTCTTCTTGTCGTCGGCGAGGAAGCCGGTGACGGAGTTCAGCTGCTCCTCGGCCGCCCGGACGTTGCCGTCGTTGTCCTTCAGCATGATGGTGAAGGTCTGGAGGTAGGACAGCGTGCTGAACAGGTTGCCGCTCGACTTGTCCAGCGTCTTGGTGGCCTTGCCGAACTGCTCGATGGAGTCGCCGATGTCCTTGCCGTTGCCCTTGAGGTTCTTGGCCCCGGTGTCGAGGAGCCCGGCGAAGGCCCCTTCGGCGTTGGCCCCGTCGGGCCCGAGCGCCGTGGACAGTTCGGTGATGGACGCGTAGAGCTGGTCGACCTCCACCGGCGTCGCGTTGTTCGCGGCGGGCAGCTGGGCGCCCTCCTGCATGGCCGCTCCCCCGGTGTATGCGGGGGCGAGCTGGACGTAGCGGTCGGCGACCAGGCTGGGGGCGACGACGACGGCGTGCGCGTCCTTGGGGACCTGGACGCCCTTGTCGATGTGCAGGACGACCTTGACATCCTTGCCGCGCGGTTCGACGGATTCGACGCGGCCGACGCGTACGCCGAGTATGCGCAGGTCGGACCCGGCGTAGACGCCGGTGACCTGGTCGAAGTAGGCGGTGACGGTGGTGCCGCCCCGCTCCTCCAGGGCCGAGACCCCGGAGGTGGCGGCGACGGCCACGACGACGAGGCCGGCGCCGATGCCGATGACGCGGGTGAGTCTCATCTCAGTGCCCGCCTTCCTGCTTCGGAGGCATGCAGCCGGTCGCCGGGGGTGTGTTCGCGGGCAGGTAGTTCTTCGGGACGACACCGCAGACGTAGTTGTCGAACCAGCGGCCGTTGCCGAGGGTGTTGCCGACGAGCCGGTTGTAGGAGCCGGCGAGCGCGAGCACCTGGTCGAGGCTCTTGCGGTTCTTCTTGAGGACCTCCGTGACCCGGCCGAGCGCCTTGAGGGTCGGCTTCAGCTGCTTGTTGTTGTCGGAGACGAGACCGGTGAGCTGGGTGCCCAGGTCGCGGGTGCCGGTCAGCAGCAGGTGGATGGAGTCGCGGCGGGCCTGGATCTCGCCGAGGAGCAGGTTGCCGTCGTCCAGGAGGGTTTCGAAGCCGCTCTTCTTGTTGGCGAGGGTCTTGGTGAGCTGCTTGCTGCCCTTGAGCAGGGTCGCCAGCTGCGCGTCGCGCTCGGAGACGGTCTTCGACAGCGCGGAGAGCCCCTTGGCGGCGCTCTTCACGTCGGGCGGGGAGTCCTTGAAGGTGGCCGAGATCGTCTCGAAGCTCTTGGCGAGCTGCTTGGTGTCGATCTCGCCGATGGTCTCGCCCAGTCCGTTGAACGCCTGGGTGACGTCGTACGGGGATGTGGTGCGGGAGGCCGTGATGCGCTCGTCCGGGTCCTGCGGGGAGTCGCCGAGCGGGTCGACGGCGAGGTACTTCTCGCCGAGGAGCGTCTTGATGGCGATGCCGACGGTGCTGGCGTTGCCGATCCAGGCGTCCTTGACCTTGAAGGTGACCTTCACCTTGGCGCCGTCCAGGGAGACCCCGGTGACCTTGCCGACCTTGACGCCGGCGATGCGGACCTCGTCGCCCTCGCCGAGTCCGGCGGACTCGGTGAAGTCGGCGCTGTAGGTCGTACCGCCGCCGATGAAGGGGAGCGAGTCGGCCCGGTAGGCGCCGAAGCCGATCAGGGCGAGCAGGAGGAGTCCCACGATGCCGACGGCGACGGGGTTGCGATGGCGTATCGGCTTGATCATGACAGGCACCTCGGCTGGGTGATCTCGATGCCGGTCGGCGGGGTGCTGCCGTCGCTCGTCGTCACGCCGCTGACCCTGGCCTCGCAGAGGTAGAGGTTGAGCCAGGAGCCGTACGAGGTGAGGCGGCTGATGGCCGCCATCTTGGCCGGGGTCTTCTGGAGGAAGTTCTCGATCTTCGGGGTGTTGTCGGCCAGGTTCCCGGAGAGCCGGCCGAGCTGCTTGATGTCGTCCTTGAGGGGCGCCCGGCCGTCCTCGAAGAGGTCCGCGGTGACCGTGGTGAGCGCGCCCATCGCGGTGACGGCCTCGCCGAGCGGCTTGCGGTCGCCCGCGAAGCCGGTGACGAGGGCCTGAAGCGTGTCGACCAGGTCGTTGAAGCCGGCTTCCCGGTCGTTGACGGTCTTCAGGACCGAGTTGAGGTTCTTGATCACCTCGCCGATCACCTTGTCCTTGGCGGCCACCGTGCCGGTCAGCGAGCCGACGTGCTGGAGGATGGAGTCGACGGTGCCGCCCTCGCCCTGGAGCACCTGGACGATGGAGCCGGCCAGCTCGTTGACGTCGGGCGGTGAGAGCCCTTCGAAGAGGGGCTGGAAGCCGTTGAAGAGCTGGGTGAGGTCGAGGGCCGGGGTGGTGCGCGACAGCGGGATGGTGGCGCCCGGGGCGAAGCTCTCGCCGACGGGGCCCGCGCCCTGGTCCAGGTCGATGTAGCGCTGGCCGACCATGTTGAGGTATTTGATCGACGCGGTCACGGAGGCCGGGAGTTTCTTGCTCTCGCGGACGCTGAAGGAGACCTCGGCGACCCGGCGGTCGGCGACCTCGACCGACTCGACCTGGCCGACCTTGACTCCGGCGACGCGGACGCTGTCCCCGACGATGAGACCGGTGGCGTCGGTGAACCGGGCCTTGTACGAACGGGTGTCGCCCACACCGGTGTTGGCGATGGACAGGGCCAGGACCGTGGTGGCCAGGCTCGTCACCACGATGAAGACGATCGATTTCGCGAGCGGTCCCGCGACGGAGCGGCGCTTCACTTGAGCTTCACCTCCACACCGCGGAAGGCCGGTCCGATGAGCACGCTGCTCCACTCGGGCAGGGCCTGCGGCCGGACTTTCAGTGAGGGAGCGACCAGCTCGTTGACGAGCCGGCTCTCCTGCGGCGAGTTGGGCATGCCCAGCGACGGGTCGGCCGCCGGGACCTCGACCGGTGTGGCCGGGTCCGGGTCGGCCGGGGCGCTGTCGGCGGCGGTCCTGGCGTCGGCGGTGGGCACGGTCTGGCCGACGTACGGGATGGAGTAGCAGTGCGGTCCGCCGGTCGCGTTGTAGACCGGGGTGTCCTTGCCCGCGACGTACTTGCCCTTGGACGGCACGGTCTTGAGGGTGACGTGCAGACCGGGCTGGTCGGTGCCCTTGCCGAGCGCCTTGTCCATGGCCGGGACGAAGTTGGCCACGGTGCGCAGGGTGCAGGGGAACTCGGAGGAGTACTTCGCCAGGGTCTCCAGGGTGGGCCTGCCGCTCGCGGCGAGCCGGATGAGGTTGTCCTTGTTCCGCTGGAGGAAGGCGGTGACGTCGCGGGCGGACGCGGTGGTGGAGCCGTACACGTCGGCGAGGTTCGCCTGCTGTTCGGCGAGGGTGCCGCTCGTGGTGGTGAAGTCGGTGAGGGCGTCCAGGATGTCGGGGGCGGAGTCCGCGTAGAGCCGGCTCACCTTGACGAGTTCCTTGATGTCCTCGTTGAGCGTGGGGAGTTGGGGGTTGAACTTCTGGAGGTGGGCGTCCAGCTTCACGAGGGTGTCGCCCAGCTTCTCGCCCCGGCCCTCCAGCGCGGTGGAGACCGCGTTGAGGGTGGCGGACAGCTTCTCCGGCTTCACGGCGGTGAGCAGCGGCAGGACGTTGTCGAGGACCTCTTCCAGCTCGATGGCGTTGCTGGACCGGTCCTGCGGGATGACGTCGCCGGCGCCGAGCGTCTTCGTGGAGGGCACGGGGGGCGGTACGAGGGCGACGAACCGTTCCCCGAAGAGGGTGGTGGGCAGCATCTGGGCGGTGACGTCGGCCGGGATGCGGTCCAGCTTGTCCGGCTTGATCGCGAGGGTGAGCCGGGCCCCTCCGCCGTCGGCCGCGATGTTGCGGACCTGGCCGACGACGACGCCGCGCAGCTTCACGTCGGCGTTCTCGTGCATCTCGTTGCCGACGCTCGACGTGCGTACGGTGACGGTCGCGTCGTGCGTGAAGTCCTTCTCGTACACCGAGACCGAGACCCAGATGAGGACGGCGGGCACGAGGAAGAGGGCGACTCCGGCGGTTCTGCGGGTGGCGGTCCGGGTGGCGCGTGAGGTCATCAGCCGGCCACCTTCACCGTCGTCGTGGCGCCCCAGATGGCGAGCGAGAGGAAGAAGTCGGTGACGCTGATCAGCACGATCGCGTTCCGCACGGAGCGGCCGACGGCCACACCGACCCCGGCGGGTCCGCCGGTGGCGTGGAAGCCGTAGTAGCAGTGGGCGAGGATCACCATCACGCTGAAGATCAGCACCTTGAGCACCGACAGGAGCACGTCCGCCGGGGACAGGAAGAGGTTGAAGTAGTGGTCGTACGTGCCCGCCGACTGCCCGTTGAACAGGACGGTGACGTAGCGGGACGCGACGTACGAGGAGAGCAGCCCGATCGCGTACAGCGGGATGATCGCGACGACCCCGGCGATGATGCGCGTGGTGACGAGGTAGGGCATCGAGCGCACACCCATCGATTCGAGGCCGTCGACCTCCTCGTTGATGCGCATGGCGCCGAGCTGCGCGGTGAAGCCGGCGCCGACGGTCGCGGAGAGGGCGAGTCCGGCGACGAGCGGGGCGATCTCGCGGGTGTTGAAGTACGCGGAGATGAAGCCGGTGAACGCGGCGGTGCCGATCTGGTTGAGGGCCGCGTAGCCCTGGAGTCCGACGACCGTGCCGGTGGCCAGGGTCATCGCGATCATCACGCCGATGGTGCCGCCGACGACCCCGAGGCCGCCGCTGCCGAAGGCGACCTCGGCCAGGAGGCGCTGGACCTCCTTGAGGTAGCGGCGCAGGGTGCGGGGGATCCAGATCAGTGCCCGTACGTAGAAGGTGAGCTGGTCACCGGATCTGTCGAGCCAGCCGAGCATTGACATGGGTCAGCTCCCCTTCGCGGGGACGATCTGCAGGTAGATCGCCGTGAGGACCATGTTCACGAAGAACAGCAGCATGAAGGTGATGACGACGGACTGGTTGACCGCGTCGCCCACCCCCTTCGGGCCGCCGCGCGGGTTGAGGCCGCGGTAGGCGGCGACGATGCCCGCGATGAAGCCGAAGATCAGCGCCTTGACCTCGCTGACGTAGAGGTCGGGCAGCTGGGCGAGGGCGGAGAAGCTGGAGAGGTACGCGCCCGGGGTGCCGTGCTGGAGGATCACGTTGAAGAAGTAGCCGCCGAGGGTGCCGACGACGGAGACGAGGCCGTTGAGCAGGACGGCGACCAGCATGGTGGCGAGCACGCGCGGGACGACCAGGCGCTGCACGGGCGAGACGCCCATGACCTCCATGGCGTCCAGCTCCTCGCGGATCTTGCGGGAGCCGAGGTCGGCGCAGATCGCGGACCCTGCGGCCCCGGAGACCAGCAGGGCCACGATGATCGGGCTGGCCTGCTGGATGACGGCGAGGACGCTGGCGCCGCCGGTGAAGGACTGGGCGCCGAGCTGCTGCGTGAGCGAGCCGACCTGGAGGGCGATGACCGCGCCGAACGGGATGGAGACGAGGGCGGCGGGCAGGATGGTCACGCTGGCGACGAACCAGAACTGCTCGATGAACTCCCGTACCTGGAAGGGCCGTCGGAAGGTCTCCCGGGTCACGGTCCCGGCGAGCGCGAACAGCCGCCCGGTCTCGCGCAGGGGGGCGGCGAGCTTGCTGGGGCGCGGGGCCTCGGGCGCCTTCGTGGGCTCCGGGGCGCGGTCCACCGGCTCCGGTTCGCCGGGGGGCCGTACGGGCATGGGGGCGGTCACCGGCGTCCACCGCCCACGGCCGGGCTGTAGCTGTTGAGGATGGCGGTACGGGCCGCCTCCGGCAGCTCGCCGAGCATCGACATGACGCGTTCCCGGCGGCGCAGGGCGCCTTGGCGCACCGGCAGGCCCGGGGTGGGCTCCAGCTGGGGGACGACGGTGCGCGGGGCGTTGGCCGAGCTGATGCCCTGTCCGTAGCCGTTCAGTTCCTCGGCGGCGAGGGTGGCGGCGTCCTTCTCCTCGGACATGCCGATGGGTCCCTCGCAGCGGCCGGCGAGGAACTGGTTGACGACGGGCAGGTCGCTGGTGAGCAGCACCTCGCGCGGCCCGAAGGTGACGAGGTTGCGGCAGAACAGCATCCCCATGTTGTCGGGCACGGTGGAGGCGATGTCCAGGTTGTGGGTGACGATGAGCATCGTCGCGTCGATCTGCGCGTTGAGGTCGACGAGGAGCTGGGAGATGTACGCGGTGCGGACCGGGTCGAGGCCGGAGTCCGGTTCGTCGCAGAGGATGATCTGCGGGTCGAGGACGAGGGCCCGGGCGAGGCCGGCGCGCTTGCGCATACCGCCGGATATCTCACCGGGGAGCTTGTTCTCCGCCCCGAGGAGGCCCACGACGTCGATCCGCTCCATGACGATGCGGCGGATCTCGGATTCCTTCTTACGGGTGTGCTCCCGGAGCGGGAACGCGATGTTGTCGAAAAGCGACATCGACCCGAAAAGAGCGCCGTCCTGGAACATGAGACCGAAGAGCTTGCGCGTCTCCATGATGTCCCGCTCGGAGCCGTTCACCATGTCGACGCCATTCACGAGAACGCGCCCGCGCTCAGGTTTGAGGAGGCCGATGATGGATTTGAGGAACACCGTCTTTCCCGTGCCGGACGGGCCGAGCATGACACTGACCTCGCCTGCGGGAAGCGTGAGCGACACATCCTGCCAGATGTTCTGCTTGCCGAAAGACTTGGTGAGCCCTTCGACCACTACTTCGATTCCCATCCCACCTCCTGCGTGCGCTCACGAAGTGACAGAAATGCGCCGAGGGGCGCACGTTAAGTTCACCGGCACCGCCAGGACAAGCCCTTGAGCAGCCCATTCGTAAAGATCCGGTCCGTTTGTCATCGGATGACAAATTCCGGTTCCGATCTTGTGAAGTACTGCGTACTGCCGTCCGTCGGTGCAGGCCGGAACCCCGCGGCCCAGGGGGCCGGATATGCGTCCGGGCTCCCTGCCGACGGGTGAGCAATCCCCGGACGCGCCGGAGGAGTTGCTGACGGAGGCGACGCTACGGGTGAGTAACCTGGGCCGCAATACCAGGTCATCAAGTTTTCGCGCGAGAGCGCGACGGGGTCGGTACTTTCTCATCGACTGAGCAGGGCGGCCGGAAAAACTGTCTCCGGGTGACAAGTTCCGGGGTCGGCCGGCAGGACTCGTACGCCGCACAGCGCATCGAGAAGCGCTCGGGACCGGCTCGAATACACAAGCGGCAGCCGGGATTCCGCATAGCCGGCGGGCCGCGGTCGGCGCCCCACCCGTGAGGGTCTGCGCACGAAGTGACAAGAAGGCCGGATCCTGTACTCATCCCTGACAGAGATGCACGTCCCGTCCATAGATTCTCATACGGCGGCATTGTGTAGCGGTGTTTCCCGCCAGTAACCTCACGGCTCGGTGAATGGGATTTCGTACCGGACGCGTCCGACGGCGTCCCGGCACCCGCATTCCGCATTCCGTGCTCAATTCGCTGCGCACATCGGAAACAAGGGGAAGACATGAGAACCTCGAACCGGGTACGTGTGGGGCTGCTGGCCTCCTTCACCGCACTCGCCGCCGTCGCGTCCATCAGCTCGGCCACGGCCGCCACGACGACGCTGAACGGAAGCTGGGCGCCCTTCAGCCGCTGCCCGGTGGACGACCCGGCCATGCTGGCGGCCGACGGGGCGACGGATACCGCGATCTGTGTCTCGTCCCACTCGGCGAGCGGCTCCATCAAGCTCGGGAACACCGAGGTGCCGGTCGGCGCGAGCGACCTCCAGGTCGGCGTGGTCAACCACCCGGGCGGCACGTCCACGGTGATCTCCCCGGCGGACGGCGCGCTCATCGCCGACTCCGCGAAGGTGCCGGGCGGGTTGCTCGGGCTGATGTGCCCCAGCGACATCCCCGTCATCACCGGCATCTGCGGCACGCTCAGCGACGTCAAGCTGAACCGGGTGACGGCGACCATCGAGTCGGTCAACACCCCGACCGGCTTCCAGCTCGTGGCGGGGACGACGACCGGCAAGCCGATCCTCACCCTCCCGGTGCGGATCCACCTCGAAAATTCGCTCCTCGGAGACAAGTGCTACATCGGTTCCTCCTCCAACCCGATCCTGCTCAAGCCCCAGAACGCGACCCAGCCGGCCATCTCCAGCGAGAAGTTCGCCGGGGACGGTACCCCGGATACGGCCGGAGTCATGAACCGGCTCAACCTCCTGGGCGCCACTCAGACCGACACCACGTTCGCGGTGCCGGGTACCAACGGCTGTGGCCTGCTCGGCTCGCTGAACTGGGCGGTCAACCTGAAGACGGGCCTGCCGTCGGCCTCCGGCGACAACAACGTCACGCTGGACGGCGCGCAGACGTACGTGGCGACGATGAACAAGCCGCGTGACCAGGCGCCCGACGCGGGCAAGCTGCTGGCGCAGTACTGGCACTCGGCGGTGCGGTAGCCGCTGCCGCGCCGTGCAGCCCTGATGGGGCCGCCTCGTGGAGGCGGCCCCTTCGGTGTGCCGGGCGGACTACGTGGACGGCTTCGTTCCGGGCAGTTCCGGCAGCGGTGGCGGGCAGTAGGACCTGGTGGGGCTGGCGGGATTGCAGGTCGAAGCCTGGTTCATGAAAATCCGGTTTCCCGGTCCCGAGAGGGAAGCGGTGAAGAGCGGGTTCAGGTCCTCTCCGCCGGTCCCGCAGCCGGTGAAGGCCGGGATGTCGACCTCACCCTCCAGGAGGCCCCCGACGCCCACGTTCTTGTACGCCTCGCCCCCGTTCAGGACCACCTTGAACGGCTTCGACGTCTTGCAGTTGCTTCCCACGTCCAGCGGCGTGCCGTTGATCTTGACGTCGTGGAGGCGCAGGGACTGCTCGAAGTAGACCGTGGAGAAGGTAATTCGGTTGGGGGCGGACCCGACGTTTCCGATGGAAATGGTCATGGGGCCGTTCTCGAACGACACCATCGCCGTCACCGGCTGGAACCCGAAGGCGAGGAAGGTGGATTCGGCGTCCGGGAGGTCCAGATTCGCAAGCGAGTCGATGCGGGCGTACGCACCACCCTCTTCCTTCGCCGCTCGGGCGAAGGAGCGCTTCGACGACAGGACGCTGATGAGCTCGGGGGCAGCGGGATTGTTGATGATCATGGCGCCGTTCAGCTTGCGCACGTTGGCCAGACCCAGCGCGTTGGCGCACATGAAGGTACCCGGGAGTTCCGTCGCCCTGAGGGGAGCGCCCGGCGGTGCCTGCGGTGCCTCGCTCGCGTCCATCTCCCCCACCGGTTGTTCGACGGGACACCAGTCGGGATCCTCCTCCTCCGCGGCGGCAGCGGCGGCCGACCGCTCCACGGCGATGTCCCCGTCCCCCGCTCCGGCTGCACCGTCCGCCGGGGTGGTGGGGGTCCCGGAGGGCTCGTTGCCACCGACCTCGATCACGTGTGTGGTGGCGACCTGTCCGCTCTCTCCCTCCTTCAGCCGGCACGTCACCGTAGCCAGAGCCGGTTCGCCCGCCTCGGGGGCCGCCGTTGCGGACCGCAGCTCGACGGTGAACTCCCCCACGGAGAAGTAGACGTCCCCTGCGGCCCCGAACGTCACGTAGGGGACCTCACCGGAGTGGACGAGAGTCACGTCGCCGTCAGCGGGAAGGGGCGTACTCGGCGCGTTGAGCTCCCACGGCGCCTCGGCCGACTCGCCGTTCTGGGCGACCCTCACCTTGAGGGCGGCCCGGCTGACAACGGCCTCGGCCCCCTCGGGCAACAGCCCGGCGAGATCGGCGCGAGAGAGCGTGAGGGCGAACGACACAGGCCCCGGCTGCACGGGACGGTCGACCTCGCCGGTCGCCGGAACGTCCACCGACAGGGCCACGGTGGCCGCCACGGCCGCCGCATCACTGTCCTCGGTTCCGCAGGCTGCGGCCAGGCTGACGGGCCCCGCGCTCTCGTCGGCCGCCGAGCCTCCGCCCGACAACAGCCCCGCGAGCAGGGCCAGTCCGGCGACGGAGGCGACCTTCACGGAGCGCCCCGCACGGGTCACGGGTGTCTGGGTGTGCATATCGGGGGTGTCCTCCACGGGGTGCGAGCGGTGGTTCGTACCGGGTTGCGCCTAGCCGGTCACGTGGTACGTGGCGCTGTAGTGGGCCACGTCGTCGTCGTTGACCAGCCCGAGCCAGGCGGCCTCGGACACGAGCAGGTCCCCGTCGAGGGCGAGCTCGTCGGTGGTGTTGTCGAAGGGGCCGGAGAGGAAGCCGGCGACGTCGAAGGAGCAGCCGAAGCCCTCGACGTGGACCGCGAGACCCTGGACGTTGTACCCACTCGGGTTCGAGGGGCTCGGACCGGCAGCCAGGACCTGCCACGGGATACCGGTGGCCGTCAGCGCGACGTTCATGCCGCTCATCGTGCAGTTGGTGAACGAGAGGAGGCCGACGTCGGCGGCGACCGGGCCGGTGTCGTAGAGCCAGCCACTCGCCTCGGAGGAGTCACACGTCAACGGCCCCAGGGTCGCGTCGTCGGAGTGCGCCGAGTACGGCCCCGGAGGTGTCAGCGTCTCCACGGAGACGGTACCGGCGGCGGCCGAGGAGACCGCACTGCCGAGGGCCGTGACGAGGGCGGCCGCGACGACAGCGGATCTCCGCACACGAAGTTTCACGAACTCACGTCCTCACAGTCGGGACACCTTACGTACGACGCCCCCAACGAGAAGGCCGGGCCGGCCGCGGAGAGGCTCCGCGGCCGGCCCGTCCCCGTGTGCTCCAGCGGCCTTACGGTGTGGTGATCACCGGCGACGTGCCGGTCGAGGTGACCTTGACGTGGTACGAGGCGTTGAAGGACGCCACGTCGTCGTCGTTGATCAGGCCGAGGCAGTCGGCATTCGACGCGACGAGGTCGGTGCCCGACCCGTCGATGACCAGGTCACCGGTGCTGTTGTCGAAGTAGCCGTACACCTTGCCGGTGAAGTCGGCGGAGCAGCTGAAGCCCTCGATGTGGGCCGAGATGCCGGTGACGTTGCCCTTGACCCGGCTGGAGTTCGAGGGGTCCACACCGGTGACGTTGATCGTCCACGGCGTCGCGGTCATCGTGACGTCGAAGTCGAGACCGCCGACGGTGCAGTTGGTGAAGCTGATGTTGCCGATGGTGGCCATGTTGGCACCCGTGGCGCTGCTCGCGTTGACCGTTCCCGCCGTCACGTCCGAGGAGTCACACTCCAGGTTCGCGAAGGGGACGTCCAGCGTCGGGTAGGTCGCGTGGGCGGTGTACGCCCCGGACGGGGTCGCCGACCACGAGGACGTGGTGCCGGCGGAGGCGGTGGTCACCGCCATACCGAGGGCGGCGGCGCCGGCGGTGACGATGATGGCGGCTCTACGTGCAAGGGTGTTCACGGAATCCGGTTCCCTTCGAGGGTGTGTGACCTACACCGGGGGGCCACTTCCGGCCGGGTGAGCGGCGCTCCCGGAGTGGGGGGTCACGAGACAGGAATGTGGCAGTCCGACCTGACGGGCTGCTCGACCTCTTGCGTTCGGCGATGACGCTACGGGCGAGTAATGTCGCTCCGCAACACACCGGAACAAAGAATCTCCACAATCATCGTTCTCTCTCAGAAATTGCTTGCGAGGCGAGTACGGCCCGCCGATTTTTTATCGAGAAGTGAGCAGTTCCACCGAGGCGGACACCCCCACTCCTGCTCACCCGGTGAGGGTCCGACCCCCGCCGCCGCCCAACGCCCCACGTCACAGCCCTGCCATGCGACCTCCCCCGGCACACCGCCGCACTCTTGACTTCCCCCTGCCGACGCAGTGGAATTCACCGCGAATAGCGCAGGCGACATTGTTCGGGGAGTCCGGAAGAGCACATCGGAGCCACCGCCGCAATAGCGGAATCCGGGCCCCCGCATCCGCACCGCACGAGTGATCCACGAGCGGGACTCAAGCGCGGAGGCCGATCGGACAGGTGGCTGAAACCAGCCGATGCGTGGCCCATACATTTCGTCTTGTCCTGCCTGTGTTCAGAGCCACATACGTGGACTATCTTCGGCAACCGACGTTGGTATGCACCTGAGGACGGGTGGGAGCGCTCTCCCGTCCCGCCACCCCCCATCGGGCGCCGAAGAGCAAGAAGGGGTCAAGGTATGCCGGGAGTTGCGCAACCCTCGGAGCTCGGAGAGCCACTGGGACCGCTGCCGCAGGAGTTCGCGACGATCGTGCGGCCCGAACTGCCCAGCCTGATCAAGGAGATCGGCTTGGAGGTCACCCGCGCCTACCCCGAGTACGCGCGGCTCCTCGACGGACCGTACGGCCAGGGCATCCGGGTCGGCGTCGAGCAGAGCATCTCCGTGTTCGTGGACCAGGTGGCCGAGCCGGCCGCCCCCTCCGCGCTGCGCGACGAGATGTGCCGCAGGTTCGGCCGGTTCGAGGCGTACGAGGGGCGCAGCCTGGACCAGTTGCAGGGGGCGTACCGGCTGGGCGCCCGGGTCGCGCTGCGCCGGGCGAAGAAGATCGGCAGGCGCTACAACCTCTCCCCCACCATGATGCTGACGTTCGCGGACGCGCTGTTCAGTTACGTGGACGAGCTGGAAGCCCTGTCGCGCGAGGGGTACTTGGAGGTGAGGTCGGCCTCCGACGATCACACGGACACCTTGCGGCGCAGGCTGCTGCACCTGATCCTCGCCGGGCGGCCGGTGCCGCGCGTGGCCATCGCGGAGCTGTGCGAGCAGACCGGCTGGACGCTGCCGGACGAGATGACGCTCGTCGCCGTGCGCCCGTCGCCCGATCTGGACCGGCTGGCGATCGACCGCGACGTACTGGCCGACTTCACCGACCCGCAGCCGCACTTACTGATCCCGGGCCCCTTCGACGACATGCGAAGACGCATGCTCGAACACGCCCTGCCGGGCGTCCGCGCCGCGATCGGCCTGACCGTCCCCTCGTCGCTGGCCTCGGACTCGATCCGCTGGGCCCGGCGGGTGCTGGAACTCGTGGACGCGGGCGTCATCGAGGACGCGCCGGCCATCCTCTGCGACGACCACCTCATCACCCTGTGGCTGCTCTCCGATCCGGTCCTCCTCGACCAGCTCGCGCGCCGCGAACTCGCCCCGATGGCCAACATCAGCGCCAACCGGCGCGAACGGCTCATCGAAACACTCAGGATCTGGCTCGACACCCGGGGCACGGCGGCCCAGATGGGCGAGCTGCTCGACGTACACCCCCAGACCGTCCGCTACCGGATGCGCAATCTGGAATCGATCTTCGGCGATCAACTGGTCGATCCGGAGGCGCGGTTCTCGACGGAGACCGTGCTCCGCGCCATGCAGCTGCGCGCCCGCAGCAACGACACACCCATCTGAACAGCGCGCGACGCACCTTCGGCCCGACGAGCACCTCACGCGACGTCAACCTACTTGCTGGTAAGAGGAAATAGCCGGTCATTCCCAAACGGTTGCCACACGGAGACGTACTCAACGCGAAACCAGGAACTGCGTCTCGTTATATGGAGTGGAGTCGGTCCGCCCACCCGGCGGTCCGACGCCCGACCTCCTGGCCACCATCGAGAGGGAACCCCCCATGACCGCCTCGCACCTGCTCGTCCCCGTCCCCATCCCGGACCGCATCGCCGCGCTCATCGGCGCCTGCACCCCCGCGCACATCCTCCATGCCGAGCTCGACGCCGACTGCGCCGCGCGGGAGGTGCGCAGGTTCCGGGGGCCCCGGCTGGGCATCGAGGACCAGGCCGACCGCGAGTTCGCCCTGTCGGAGCTGGCGCGCGCCAACAAGGTGCTCGCCGCCCACCATCCCCGGCTCGTGGTGCGTCCCGGCTCCGTCTGGTGACCTCGCACGACAGCCCGCCGCCCACCTTGCGAAGAGACCGCGACGCCCTTACCTTACTCAAAAGTAAGTTTACTCCAGAGTAAGGAACTGGTGTGGCCGACAACAGCAGCGGCAAGGTCACCGGCGAACTGGCCGCCCTCGACTTCGCGGCCGTCTCCCCCGAGGAGTTCGCGCGGATCGTGCAGGGGCTGTCCGCCAAGCAGCTCGCCGAGGTCATGCACGGGGAGCTGCGCGCCCGGGTGCTCGGCGAGGTCTTCGGCCGGATGAAACAGCAGTTCCGCCCGGAGGCGGCCGGGGCGCTCACGGCGCTGATCCGCTGGAAGATCACCGGTGACACGGAGGTGGTCTACGAGACCTCGATCGCGGACGGCACCTGCACCGTCGGCGAGGGCCGCTCGGACGCGGAGCCGCGTACGACGCTGGTGATGGCGGACGTGGAGTTCCTGAAGCTGGTCTCCGGCAACGGCAACCCCATCACCATGTTCATGATGCGCAAGCTGAAGGTGGCCGGTGACGTCGGCCTGGCCTCGGGCCTCACGCGCTACTTCGACATCCCGAAGGCGTGAGCCGATGAGCTACTTCTCCCTCGCGCTCACCGAGGAGCAGCAGGACCTGCGCGACTGGGTGCACGGCTTCGCCGCCCAGGTGGTGCGCCCGGCGGCGGCCGAGTGGGACGCCCGCGAGGAGACGCCCTGGCCGGTCATCCAGGAGGCCGCCCGGATCGGCCTCTACGGGTTCGAGTCGCTGGCCGACATGTACGGGGACCCGTCGGGGCTCTCCCTCCAGATAGCCAACGAGGAACTGTTCTGGGGCGACGCGGGCATCGGCATGGCCCTGTTCGGCACCTCGCTCGCCGTCGCCGGGATCTTCGCCTCCGGCACCCCGGACCAGCTCGCCGAGTGGGTGCCGCAGTGCTATGGCGACGAGGACGACCCGAAGGTCGCGGCGTTCTGCGTGTCCGAACCGCAGGCCGGCTCCGACGTCTCCGCGATGACCACGAAGGCCCGGTACGACGAGGCGAAGGACGAATGGGTGATCTCGGGCCAGAAGGCGTGGATCACCAACGGCGGCATCGCCGAGGTCCATGTCGTCGTCGCCTCGGTCGACCCCGCGCTGGGCGCGCGCGGGCAGGCCGCGTTCATCGTGCCGCCGGGCACGGCGGGCCTGGCCGCGAGCCGCACCATCAAGAAGCTCGGCCTGCGCGCCTCGCACACGGCGGACGTCTTCCTGGACGACGTACGGGTGCCGGGGCACTGCCTGCTCGGCGGCAAGGAGAAGCTGGACGCCCGCCTCGCCCGGGCCCGCGAGGGCGGCACCGCCAAGGGGCAGGCCGCGATGGCCACCTTCGAGGTCAGCCGCCCCACGGTCGGCGCCCAGGCGCTCGGCATCGCGCGCGCCGCGTACGAGTACGCGCTGGAGTACGCGGGCGACCGCGAGGCGTTCGGGCGGCCGATCATCGAGAACCAGTCGATCGCGTTCGCCCTGGCCGACCTGCGTACCGAGATCGAGGCCGTACGGCTGCTGATCTGGCAGGCCGCGTGGATGGCCCGCAACGACCGTACCTTCGACGCCGGACAGGGCTCCATGTCCAAGCTCCGCGCGGGCGAACTCGCGGTGGCCGCCACGGAGAAGGCCGTCCAGATCCTGGGCGGCGCCGGATACAGCCGGGAGCACCCGGTGGAGCGGATGTACCGGGACGCCAAGATCTACACGATCTTCGAGGGGACCAGCGAGATCCAGCGCCTGGTCATCGCGCGGGCGATCTCGGGGCGGCACATCCGCTGAGCACGGGGGCGGCGGGCGGGTGCGGATCCGGGCCAGCGAGGATGGGCGGGTCCGTACCACCGCCGCACCCGGGGGAAACGCCATGCCCGCCGTCCTGCGCCCGTCCGTCCTCTTCGTCACCGACCTCGCCTACGAGGCGCGCGGCCGGCGCTACTGCGACGAGGACATCCGGCTGACGGCGCGGCTGCGCGAGAGCTTCGACCTCGCGCTCTGCCACCCGCGCGACGCCGCCGCGCTGCTGGACGGCTTCGACGCCGTCGTCGTACGCAACAGCGGCCCGGTCCTGCACTACCAGGAGGCGTACGACGCGTTCCGGGTCCGGGCGCGGGAGCTGGGCAGCCGGGTCTACAACCCGCTGACCGGGCGCGGGGACATGGCGGGCAAGCAGTACCTCGTGGACCTGAGCCGCGCCGGGTACCCGGTCATCCCCACCGTGGACCGGGCGGCGGACCTCGGGCTGCTGCCGGACGCCGAGGGCTATGTGGTCAAGCCGAAGCTGGGCGCGGACTCGGTGGGCCTCACCTTCGTGACGACCCCGGAGCTCGATCCGGGCGCCGACGGGACCCTGCTCGTCCAGCCCCGGATCGACTTCCGCTACGAGGTGTCCTTCTATTACGTCGACCACGACTTCCAGTACGCGCTGCACGCCCCGGACCCGGAGCGGCGCTGGGTGCTGGAGCCGTACGCGGCGAGCGCGGCGGACCTGGCGTTCGCCCGCTCCTTCGTGGAGTGGAACACGCTGGACCACGGCATCCAGCGGGTGGACGCCTGCCGGACGGCGGACGGCGAGCTGCTCCTCGTAGAACTGGAAGACCTCAACCCGTATCTCTCACTGGACCGGGTAGCCGCCCCCGTACGGGAGGCATTCGCCACCCGCATGACGGCGTCGCTGCGGAATCTGCTGGCCTAGGGGCCGCTCGTTTGGATTAGGCCGGGCTCGCGGGGTCTGGTGCCGCACCTCGCCGCGTTGTCGTCAATCACCAACGCTCCGCGTTGCCTCAATCCTCCGCCTTGCGATGCACGGCACCAGACCCCGCTCCCTGATCCGGCCTAATCCAAACGAGAGGCCCCACACATCCGGACGTGCCCCGCATGCGGGTGACACGACGCGATGTGAGGGTGCAAAGGTGAGTACTGCCAGCGAGACCGCCCCCGCCGCGCAGAGTGCCGCCGCGCCGCCCGTGCTCGATCCCCGCCGCCGCAACATCGTGTTCGCCACGATCGTGCTGGGCATCCTGCTGGCCGCGCTCGACCAGACGATCGTGGGCACCGCGCTGCCGACGATCGTCTCGGACCTCGGGGGCGCCGCCCATATGTCGTGGGTGGTCACCGCCTATCTCCTCGCGGAGACCGTGGCGACGGTGCTGGTCGGCAAGTTCGGTGACCTGTTCGGGCGGAAGATCGTCTTCCAGCTGTCCGCGGTCATCTTCATCACCGGCTCGTTCCTCTGCGGGCTCGCGACGAACATGACGCTGCTGATCGTGTGGCGCGGCCTCCAGGGCATCGGTGCGGGCGGTCTGATGGTCACCTCGATGGCACTGATCGCCGACGTCATCCCGCTGCGCGACCGGGGCAAGTACCAGGGCGCGATCGGGGCCGTCTTCGGTGTGTCGACGGTGATCGGTCCGCTGCTCGGCGGGCTGTTCACCGACCATCTGACCTGGCGCTGGGCGTTCTACGTCAATGTGCCGATCGCGATCGCGGTGGTCATCGCGGCGGCCCGTACGATCCCGTCCGTGAAGGCGGCCGGGCGGCCGGTCATCGACTACCTGGGCATCGCGCTGGTCACCGTCGGGGCCAGCTCCCTGATCCTGGCCACCAGCTGGGGCGGCAACGAGTACGCCTGGGGCTCCGGTGTCATCATCGGCCTGTTCGTCCTCGGTCTCGTGGCGCTCGCGCTGTTCTGCCTGGTCGAGTTCCGGGCGAAGGAGCCGATGCTGCCGATGCGGCTGTTCGGCAACCCGGTCTTCACGGTCTGCTCGATCCTCAGCTTCATCGTCGGGTTCGCGATGCTCGGCGCGATGATCTTCCTGCCGACGTACCTCCAGTACGTGGACGGCGACTCGGCGACCCTCTCGGGGGTACGGACGCTGCCGATGGTCGTCGGTCTGCTCGCCGCGTCCATCTTCAGCGGCAACGTGGTCAGCAAGACCGGCCGCTACCGGATCTTCCCGATCATCGGCTCACTGGTCATGGCGGTGGGCCTGTTCCTGCTCTCCCGGATGGGCCCGGACAGCGGGGTCTGGCTGGAATCGCTGTACATGCTGGTGCTCGGCATCGGCATCGGGCTCTCCATGCAGGTCCTGACCATCGCCGTGCAGAACACGGTGGACTACGCGGACCTGGGCACGGCGACCTCGGGCGTCACGTTCTTCCGTACGCTCGGCAGCTCCTTCGGCACCGCCGTCTTCGGCACCATCTACGCGAACGCCCTCGGCCCGCACCTCAGGGACGGGATCACCGAGGCCGCGCGGGCGGGCGGCGACCCTGCCGAGCTGGCGGAGGCGTCGCAGAGCCCGGAGGGGCTGCACGCGCTGCCCGGCACCCAGTCGGCGCCGCTGGCCCAGGCGTACGCGGACACCCTGCACACGGTGTTCCTGTGGACGGTGCCCGTGGCGCTGCTCGGGTTCGTCGTCGCGCTGTTCCTCAAGCAGGTGAGGCTGCGGGACACGGTACGGGCGGGCTCGACGGACATGGGTGAGGGCTTCGCCTCGCCGAACACCCAGGACTCGGCCCGGCTGCTGGAGTTCTCGGTGGCCAAGGTGCTGCGGCGGGTGGACCCGGAGACGGCGCGGCGGATCGTCCTGGAGTCGGACACCCGGCTCGACATGGCGGGCGCCTGGGCGGTGATGCAGGTCGAGCTGTTCACGCGGATGGTCGGCCACGCGGGGCTCCGGCTGATCGCTTCCCGGCACCGTATCCCGCCGGAGGTCCTGGTGCCGGTCTTCGACCGGATGATCGAGGAGGGCTTCCTCACCGGGGACGGCCATCTGTTCCAGCACACCGCGGCCGGCAGCCGCGAGGCCCGGACCATCAACGACGCCTGGGCGCGCTGGCTCAACGAGCAGCTGGGCGAGGACAGCGAGCGCCCGGACGACGCCCGGCTGCGCGCAGCGGTCGACGTGATCGCGAAGCGGCTGCTCGCGGAGGACCTGACGCAGGAACTGGCTCCGGTGGCCCCGGCGGGCGCGCCGGTCTGAGCCCGGTCTCTCCTCAGTCCGCGAAGACCGCGGTCTCATACACCCAGGCGCCCTCGTGCCGGACGAAGCGGCTCTTCTCGTGCAGGGAATCGGCGCGTCCACCCACCGTGCAGTGGGCGCGGAAGGTGACCGTGCCGGTGGTGTGGAAGGCGCTGCCCTCCGTGGTCTCCAGGACCTCCAGCCCCTGCCAGCGCTGCCCGGGGTCGAGGTCGAGGACGTCGGGGCGGTGGTCCGGGTGCCAGGTGCGCAGCAGGTACCCGGCGTCCCGGACGACGAAAGCGGCGTACCGCGACCGCATCAGCGCCTCGCACGTGGCCGCCGGGGCCCCCGCGTGCAGCCGGCCGCAGCACGCGGCGTAGGCGGCGGGCAGCCCGCAGGGGCACGGCGAAGCCGCGCTGATCTCCGGGAGGGGGGTGGTGCGGGGGCTCGCGGCGGACGGGCGCCGGGAGCGGGAGGTGCGTCGGGACATGCGTCCATTGTGACGTGCGCGGATGCGCGGGCCCGACGGAGGGCCTTCGGTGCGGCTCAGGTCAGCAGGAAGTCGGCCTGGCCGGCCTTGGCGCCCTGGATGAACGCGGCGATCTCGTGGTGGGTGTAGATGAGGGCGGGGCCCTCGGGGTCGGCGGACTGGCGCATGGCGATTCTCCCGTCGGCCAGTTTCATGGCCTCGACGCAGTTGCCGCCGTTGCCGCCGCTCCAGGGCTTGTACCAGCCTTCGGAGCCGAGGTCAGCGGCGGGCATGCCGTTGTATATGGGTGTCATCACAGCTCCTTGCGGAAGTCCCGGAGGAGTTCCTTCGTGCGTTGTGCAGTCGCGGCCTGGGCCGCCATGCGGTCCATGACCTCGAGGTAGGAGGCCACCTCCGGTCGCGCGTCGAAGTAGACGGCCCCGGTCAGGTATTCGCTGTAGACCATGTCGGGCAGCTCGGGGACGGCGAACCGGAAGAGCACGAACGGTCCGTACGTCCCCGGGTGGTGACCGGTGGAAAACTCCGCGATCTGCAGGGTCACGTGGGGCATCGTCGTCGCTTCCAGGAGCTTGTCCACCTGGGCGCGCATGATCTCGACGCTGCCCACCGGACGGCGCAGAACGGTTTCGTCCATCACCACCCACAGGCGTGGGGCGTCCGGTCGGGTCAGCAGGGACTGCCGTTCCATCCGCAGCGCCACATGGCGCTCGATGTCCTCCGGCCGGGTCTGGCCGACGGCTCCGGTGCGCATCACCGTCCGCGCGTAGTCCTCGGTCTGGAGCAGTCCGGGGACGAAGTGCGGCTCGTACATGCGCAGGAGGCTCGCGGCCCCCTCCAGGCTGACGTACATGCTGAACCAGTCCGGCAGCACGTCGTGGAACCGCTGCCACCAGCCCGGCCTGTTGGCCTCCTCCGCGAGCTCGACGAACGCGTCGTTCTCCGCGTCGGAGATCCCGTACGCCTTCAGCAGCGCCTGGACATAGGGGATCTTGAGCGCGACCTCGGCCGTCTCCATCCTGCGGACCGTCGCCGCGGTCACACGCAGCACCTTGGCGGCCTGGTCCCGGCTCAGACCGGCACGCTCCCGCAGTTCCTGCAGACGCTTGCCGAGAACGACCTGGCCCACGGTCGGGGCGGACCGCGGTTCGCTCACTTCAGACCTCCCCCACGCGCTGTATTTGGGTGCAGTGTGCCATGCGCCTGCTGTCAAAGACACAGCCACTCTGGAATTTTCAGAGTGCCTCTTGCCAAGTGTTCGTGACAGGTAGAGAGTTGGGGTGCGAAACCAGTTGACCTGTCGCGCCCTCGGCCTTTTCGAAGATCGCGAAGCGTGACGCAGCCCCCACTGTGAGGATTCGGTCGTGGCACCTGGCAGTGCGCTCATCCCCCGGCTCGTGGAGACCGGCCCGGGGACCGAAGCGCTCCGGTACTGCTTCGCGCTGCCCGCGCATCCCGAATCGGTCGCCCTTGCCCGGCGCCTGACGAAGGCCCGGCTCGGCGAGTGGCGCACCGGTGGCGACACCCTCGACGCCGCGGTCCTGATCGTGTCCGAACTGGTCACCAACGCGGTGGTGCACACCACCAGCGCACGCGTCCTGTGCGAACTGCGGTTCCTGGACGGCCGACTGCGCGTCTCCGTGCAGGACCAGGGGCACCAGCCGGACGGTCCGCGCCTCGGCAGAGGCGCGGACGACGAGCACGGACGCGGCCTGCTGCTTGTCGACTCGCTGGCCCGCTCCTGGGGCTCGCGCGACGCCGGGGACGGCTCGGGCCGCATCGTCTGGGCAGAACTGCCGCACGGCTCGGAGCACTCATGTTGAAGAACGCCATGAACCACTTCCTCGGACACCGCCGCTCCCGCGAACCCGCCGGCTCTCCCGGCCGGGTCCAGCTGCCGCTGCCCACGACGCTCTCGGCGAGCCTCGGCTACGACGCGGTCGGGGTGCCCGCACGCCACGGCTTCCGTCTGATGTCCCATCTGCCGCGCACCGGCTGCGTCTTCGCGGACGGCGAGCGCTGGTGGTGGATCGTGCCGGCCGGCTCCGACCTCGACCTGGACTGGCCCGAGCAGGTGGCGTACGCGCGGGGGGCGTGCGTGCCCGCGGTACGCCCCCGGCTCATCCACCAACCCGACAGCCGCACGCCCTACACCCCGCCCATCCCGTTGTTCCTGATGGTCTGCCAGGTGACGGGCGTGACGCCGTCGTGGACCCAGGCGTACGGGCCCCGAGCCGTCTCCGCTCCCTGATCCGGGCCGTGTCCCCGGCCCCGCCCCGGTCACCCTGCGTTGTCAGTGGTCGGTTCTACTGTGGAACCACTGATCGAAACCCGTGGAATACGGGGTCAACGGGCGTGAAGGGGGAGGGCGGTGCGTGCTGTGGAGCCTTTCGAGGGCGGTGCGTCGCAGTTCGAGGAGACCGGGACGGACGAGGACACGTTCGTCTTCCCGGAAAGCTGGCGGCGCCTGGTCCATCCTCGGCGCGGGGGCATCGCGAGGAAGCCGGCGCGGGTGGACGGGAAGCTGGTCGACGCGGTCGCGGAGCGGACGGCCGAGGAGCACGCCTGGATCCAGGAGTATCTGGACGCGCCGCGCAGCGACGCCGCCCTGGTGGCCGAGGTCCGGCGCCATCTGGACGCGGAGCCCTCCCCCGCCGGGGCCGCGGCGGTGGCCGCGATGGTCGGGATGTACGCCCCACCCGGGAACGCCTGGGCGGACAGCTGGGTGCGGCTCCACGGGCTGCCGCTCGCGGCCCGCGCCGCGGTGGAGCTGTTCATGATCGAGCCGCACTGGCTGCAGAGCGGCCCCCGCCGCTCCGACGCATGGCTGGAGAAGCTCTCCCGCGCACGGGGCACCCACTCGACCGAGCACCGCCGGCAGGCCGCCGACCGGGTCCGATCGCTGCTCGCCGCCGCCGACGACGAGACCTACCGGGCCACCGTCGACGCGCTCTCGGGCTCCCGGACCGACACGCACCGGAGGATCATCGCGGCCTACCTGGCACCCAGCGAGGCCGACTGGGTGGCCGCACTGTGCACGGACCCGGAAGCGACCGGCGAGCAGGACGCCGCGCTCGGCTCCCTGATCCTCTGCACGCTCGGCACCCCGGACCAGGCAGCCCTCTTCACCCGGATCACCGGCTTCGACCGCAGCCCGAAATCGATCGCCACGGCCGCCGAGGGCATCGGCAACATGCTGGCCCCGCTGCTCACCGAGCAGCTGAGGACGGGTTACCTCTACGGGGAGGAGCGGCGGAAGCTCGCCCAGGTGCTGGTCGAGTTCCCCACCGACGACGCCTTCGGCGCGCTGCTCGTCCACGCGGACAACAAGCAGGTCCGCCCGGTCCTCCTGAACGCGATGGACCGCTGTCCGGCCCGCGCGCTGCGGCTGCTCGCCGCGGACGCCCGCGACCGGACCGGGCCCCCCGCCGCCTCGGCGTCCGGCCTGCTCCGTGCGCACATCGCCCGGCACCGCCCCCTCGTGGAACGGGTGCTGCCGACGCTGGACGACGGCCTCGCGGCCGTCGTGGAGTCCCTGCTGAATCCGGCCACCCGCATCGCGGACGCGCCCGCCGAGGCCCTTCCGGCGGTGCTCACCGCACCGCCGTGGACCCGGGAGCGGACCACGGCGCGTCCCGTCACCGTCACCGGCCTGACGCCCGACGAGGGGAAGGCAGTCCTGTGGGAGGCCGGTGAGCGGGAGGAATGGGCGGCCAGCAGCAGCTGGTACACCCGGCGCGAGGCGGTGGACGACTGGGAGCAGACGATCGACTCGCTGCGCTACGGGCTCGACTCGTCGGACCTGCGCCCCGCCTGGGTCTACGTCCACGGGCCCGAGGAGCGGGTCGCACCCCTGCTCGACACCTGGGACCCGACCGATGTGTGGGAGGCCGCCGACACGCTGAAACCGGTCGCCGCACGCTTCGGCCTCGGCGCCCTGCCCCTGCTGCTCCGCGTCACGCCGCGCCGCCCCAGCGCGCTCGCCCCGCTGCTGATGCCGTACGTCGACGCACGGGTCGCCCGGCTCATGGCGAACTGGGCGGTGCGCCTCAAGTCCGCTTCCGCCGTGGCCCGTTCGTGGTTCGGGCGGCACGGTGTGCGGGCGGCGCCGCTGCTCGTGCCGGACGCGGTCGGTAAGGCCGGGGCCGCGCGGCGAGCCGCCGAGCAGGCGCTGCTGCTGATCGCCGGCCTGCACGGTGACGCGGTGGTGCGCGAGGCCGCCGAGGGGTACGGCGGGAAGGCCGCCGGCGCGGTGGCCGGGCTGCTGGTCGCGGATCCGCTGGAGCGGGCACTGCCCGCCGACGTGCCGGAGCTGCCGCAGTGGGCGGACCCGGTGCTGCTGCCGCAGATCGAGGTGGCGTCGGGCGGGGCGCTGCCGGCGGAGTCCGTCCGCCATCTGCTGACCATGCTCGCCCTGTCCGGGCCCGGCGAGCCGTACCCGGGGCTCGCCGAGGCACTCCGGGTCGTGGACCCGGCCTCGGCCGCCGATTTCGCCTGGGCGCTCTTCGAGCAGTGGCGCGCCGCCGTCCTGCCCGCCGAGGGGGTGTGGGCGCTGCACGCCCTGGGTGTGCTGGGCGACGACGGGACGGTGCACCGGCTGACCCCGGTGATCCGCGCCTGGCCCGGCGAGAACGCCCACCACCGAGCGGTGGAGGGGCTCGACGTCCTGGCGGTGATCGGCAGCGACGCGGCCCTGCTCCAGCTGCACGCCATCGCGCAGCGCGTGAGGTTCAAGGCCCTCAAGGTGCGGGCCACGGAGAAGATCGCCGAGGTGGCGGCGGGCCTCG
The DNA here is from genome assembly GCF_045206345.1 of Streptomyces sp. NBC_00209. Lineage (NCBI taxonomy): Bacteria > Bacillati > Actinomycetota > Actinomycetes > Kitasatosporales > Streptomycetaceae > Streptomyces > Streptomyces sp. NBC_00209. The sequence goes on from NZ_CP108121.1 coordinate 455,736, forward strand.
GTCTGACGGGCGAACAGCTCTCGGACCGGCTGGTCCCGGACCTCGGTCTGGACGCGGACGGCTCCACGGTCGTGGACTACGGCAGCCGGACGTTCACCGTGGGCTTCGACGAGCAGTTGCGGCCCTACGTCCGGGACGGCGACGGCAAGCTCCGCAAGGACCTGCCGAAGCCGGGGCCGCGGGACCACGCGGAGCCGGCTGCGGCCGGGCGCAAACGGTTCTCGGCCCTGAAGAAGGAGGTGCGGGCGATCGCCTCCGACCAGGTGCGCCGGCTGGAGGCCGCCATGGTGGCGGACCGCTCCTGGACGGCACGGGAGTTCACCGAGTTGTTCGTCGGCCACCCGGTGGTGTGGCACCTGCTCCGCCGGCTGGTGTGGCTGAGCGAGGCGGACGGGGTGACCACGGCGTTCCGGGTGGCGGACGACCGCGGCTTCGCCGGCGTCGGGGGCGAGGCGTTCGTCCTGCCCGAGGAGGCGACCGTGCGGCTGCCGCACCCGCTGCGGCTGGGCGAGGCGGTGGCCGCCTGGTCGGAGGTCTTCGCGGAGTACGCGATCGTGCAGCCGTTCCCCCAGCTCGGGCGCCAGGTGTTCGCGCTGACCGAGCAGGAGGCCGCCGGTCACCGCCTGGGTCGCTTCGAGGGGATCAAGGTGCCCACGGGCCAGGTCCTCGGCCTGGAACGGTACGGCTGGCGGCGCGGCAACCCCGAGGACAACGGCGTGGAGCGCTGGATTTCCAGGCCGCTGGGCGACAAGTGCCACCTGGTGGTCGCCCTCGACGGGGGCATCGCGATCGGCGCGGTCGACACCTACCCGGAGCAGACCCTGGAGACCGTCTGGCTCGACGTCGAACCGTCCGACTACTGGCCCGGCCGCCCCCACGAGCTGCGGTTCGACGGCCTGGACGCGGTGACCGCGTCCGAGCTGCTGGCCGACCTGACCGCGCTCACCAGGGACGCCGCGTCATGACCGTGCGGCCCCCAGATACGCCAGCCCCGGGTGCGCCGTGACATAGCCGTCCACCAGGCGGTGGGCGACGGAGACCGAGTCGACCAGCGGGTGCAGGGCGAAGGCCCGGACCGCGTCCGCGCGCGATCCGCTCGCCGCCGCGTCCAGCACCGCCCGCTCGACGGCCTTCACCGAGGTGACCAGGCCCACCGCGTGGTACGGCAGGGGGTCGACGGAGACGGGGCGGGCACCGTTGGCGTCGACCAGGCAGGGGACCTCGATCACGGCGTCCGCGTCCAGCACCGAAAGGGTGGACCGGTTGCGGACGTTGAGGATCAGGGTGGTCCGCTCGTCCCGGGCGATGGCCCTCATGAGGGCGAGGGCGACCTGTTCGTAGCCGCCGGATTCGAGGTCGCTCTCCTCGCGCTCGCCGGCCCCGGCCACGTCCCGGTTCTCCGACATGTAGGTGGCCTCGCGCTCCGCCCGGGTACGGTCCCAGGTGGCCAGGGCGGGGGTCGCCGGGTCCTTCATCCGGCCGTAGAAGCCCTCCTGCTGCTCGCGGAGGAAGGCGCCCCGGGTCTGCGCGGCCTCCTGGTAGGCGCGGACGGCCTCGCGGTTGAAGTAGTAGTAGTGCAGGTATTCGTTGGGGATCGCGCCCAACGAGCGCAGCCAGTCGGCGCCGAACAGCCGCCCCTCCTCGAAGGAACCCAGCAGCCCGGGGTCGGCCAGCAGGCGCGGGAGTTCGTCGCGTCCGCCGACGTACAGTCCGCGCACCCAGCCGAGGTGGTTGAGCCCGACGTAGTCGACGCGGGCCAGGTCCGGGTCGGCGCCGAGGACCCGGGCGATGCGGCGGCCGAGGCCCACCGGCGAGTCGCAGATGCCGATGACGCGGTCGCCGAGGTGCCGGGACATCGCCTCGGTGACGAGCCCGGCCGGGTTGGTGAAGTTGATGACCCAGGCGTCCGGGGCCAGCCGGGCGATGCGCTGGGCCAGGTCAACGGCGACCGGCACGGTGCGCAGCCCGTACGCGATGCCGCCGGCGCCCACCGTCTCCTGGCCGAGGACGCCCTCGTCCAGCGCGACGCGTTCATCGGCGGCCCGGCCCGCGAGGCCCCCGACGCGGATCGCCGAGAAGACGAAGCCGGCGCCGCTCAGGGCCTCGTCCAGGTCGGTCGTGGCGTGGACGGCGGGTGCGTCCGGGATGCCTTCGGCCTGCTCGGCGAGGACCCGGGCCACCGCGGTGAGCCGGTCGGTGTCCGTGTCGTAGAGGGTGACGGCCGTGACCCGGCCCTCGGCGTGGTCGGCGAGCAGCGCCCCGTACACCAGTGGAACCCGGAATCCGCCGCCGCCCAGAATTGTCAGCTTCACGCTTCCGCATGGTACGTGGGGCGGCCCGGTGGCGAGGGGCGTCGCCGCCCCGCTCCACCGGGCCGCCCGGGACCGCTCGGGTGTCAGTCGCCGTTCCACCAGCGGGTCACGACGCGCCAGAGGCGGGCCGGTCCAGCGGGCTTGCGCTGGCGCGGGACCCGGCCGGACAGCGCGTCCGCCGATCCGTCGACCGTCGCGGTCGCCCCGGCCGGGGCGGCGGACGACGGCGCGTGGGCCCCGTCCAGGGGGGCGCGGACGGGGGTCGGGGCGGTGTGGCGTACGGCGGACTGGACCTCCCAGTCCTGGCGGGCCGCGTTGGGCCTGCCCATGGACGGCGGCTCCCGGTCGTCCTGCGGGGAGCGGGGGGCGAATTCGGCGGGGAGGTCCACCAGGTGACGGCTCATGAAGTTGCCGACCCACTGCAGTTCGTGCTCGTCCACCGCGAGTTCGAGGTCGGGCAGCCGCATCAGGAGGGCGTCCACGCCGACGTCCGCGATGGCGCGGCCGATGTCCTGTCCTGGGCACTCGTGGGGGCCACCGCTGAACGCCAGGTGCGAGCGGTTGCCCTCCATGTTGGCGGTCAGGTCGGGGCGGACCACGGGGTCGGTGTTCGCCGGTGCGATGCCGACGATCAGGGCGTCGCCGGCCTTGATGTGCTTCCCGCCCAGTTCGGTGTCGCCGACGGCCCAGCGGCCGAAGACGGCGGTGAACGGGGGCTCGTCCCACAGGGTCTGCTCGACCGCCTCGGGAACGGTCATGTGGCCGCCGCTGAGCCGGGCCCGGAAGCGCGGGTCGGTGAGGACCATGCGCAGCACGTTGGCGATCAGGTTGGCGGTGGCCTCGTAGGACGCGATCAGGATGAGCCGGAGGTGCTCGGCGACCTCCTGGTCGTTCATGTTCGCGGGGTGCTCGACCAGCCAGGTCGCGAAGTCGTCGGCCGGTTCGCGGCGGCGGCGCTCGACCAGGCGGGTGAGCGCTCCCACCACGTAGGCGTTGCTCTGGACGGCGGTGGCGGTGCCCTTGATCATGTCGCGGGCCGCTTCGACCATCCGGTCGTTGTACTCCTCCGGCATGCCGAGGATGGCGCACATGACCATCATGGGCAGCCGTTCGGCGAACTCGGCGACGAGGTCGGTGCGGCCCTCCCGGCAGAAGCTGTTGACGAGCCGGTTGCTGTACCGGTTGACGTGGCGCCGCACGCCGCGCGTGTCGATGCGGGCCATGGAGTCGGTGACGGCGCCGCGCTGGCGTTCGTGGGTGGCGCCGTCGGCGAAGACGCAGATCGGCTGCCAGGTGAAGATCGGCGCCAGCGGGTGGTCGGGGGCGACGCTGCCGTCCTGCAGGGCCCGCCAGCGGCGCGAGTCGCGGGAGAACTGCGAGGGCGTACGGGTCATGTGCATGTTCTCGCTGTGGCCGAGGACCAGCCAGGCGGGCACGTCGCCGTGCAGCAGGACCGGGGCCACCGTGCCGTGTTCGGCGCGCAGTTTCTCGTACAGGCCGTGCGGGTCCTGCTCGGCCTCGGGGCCGTAGAGCCGGCGCAGGCCGCCGGGGCCGACGCCCAGGCCGTGGGCCGGGCACTCGGGGGGCGGGACCTGGCCGTGCTCGTAGGGGAAGGGGGTTGTCACGATCGCTCCAGGGGTCGGGCCGCGAGGGCCGGACGGTCGGGGGCGCGGTGGGGACGCGCGGAACGGGTTCGGGAAGGGTGCGCGGGAGGCGTCAGCCGATCGGGAGGGCGAGGCCGTGCAGATAGCGCATCAGGGTCATCAGCACATCGCGGCTGGAGCCGCGCAGCCGGGCGTCGCAGTCGATCATCGGGACCTCTTCCGAGAGGTCCAGGGCGCCGCGCAGCGCCTCGACGGGGTACTTCGGCGCCTCGGGGAACGTGTTGACGGCGACGACGAACGGCACCCCCCGCTCCTCCAGGCGCCCGATGACGTCGAAGCTGGTTTCGAGGCGGCGGGTGTCGATGAGGACGACGGCGCCGAGGGCGCCCTCGAACAGGCCGTTCCAGAGAAACCAGAAGCGTTCCTGGCCGGGGGTGCCGAAGAGGTAGAGGATCAGCTCCTCGCTGATGCTGATCCGGCCGAAGTCCATGGCGACGGTGGTGGCGGTCTTGCTCTCCACGCCGAAGTTGTCGTCCACGCCGACGCCGTCCTGCGTCATCGTCTCTTCGGTGGTCAGGGGCCGGATCTCGCTGACCGAGCCGACCATGGTCGTCTTGCCGACCCCGAACCCGCCGACGATCACGACCTTCACCGCGGCGGTGGCCGTGGTGGGCAGGACGTCCTCGCTGCGGGGGCCCGTGATCGTGTCAGAGCTTCTGAAGTCCATGCATCACCGCTTCGAGGAGGGACCGGTCCGGGAGGGTCGCGCGGACGATCGGCGCGCGCGACTCGATCAGACCGGTGGCGAGGAGTTCGGTGAGGAGCGAGGTCACCACGCTGAACGGCAGGCTGAGGTAGGCGGAGAGTTCCGCGACGGATAACGGGGCCTGGCAGAGCCGGAGGATCACGGCCTGCTCGGGCTGGACCGTCGGGGACGGCTCCGACTTCGAGACAATCATCGTGACCAGGTCGAGCGCTGCCCGCTCGCTGCCGTCGGGATCGCCGGTGATGACGTAGAGCCTCTCCGGATCGCTCAGCGCCGGGTCGGCCTTGCGGCGTTCTCGTCGGGGAGAATTCATCCGGCCTGCCCGTCGTGCCGGGGCGGGCTCGTGAGGTGGCCGCCGATGCGTACGACCATGTCGCGCATCCGCGCCCCGACGTGCCCGGCGTCCACCGTCTCCCCGGCGAGCACCGCGAGGTAGGCGCCGGCGCCCGCGGCCATCAGGTAGAAGAAGCCGCCGGTGACCTCGATGACGACGAGCCTCATCCGGCCGTCGCTGTACGGGATCTCGGAGGCGACGGCCGCCGCCAGGCTCTGGAGCCCGGCGCAGGCCGCCGCGAGCCGGTCGGCGACGTCGGGGTCGCCGCCGTGCCGGGCGATGCGCAGTCCGTCGGCGGACAGCACGACGATCTGATGGATGTCCGGGACGTCGTCGGCGAGTTCCTTGAGCATCCAGTCCATGTTGCCCCGCTGCTGGATCACCGCTGATCTCCCTTGTCCCACGCGTCGTCAGAGTCTTCGTCCGCCCTGGGCTCCTGGGGCACGCCGTTGGCGGCCTTGGTGAACGCCTCCAGCCAGATGCCGGGGGGCGGTTCCTTGCTGTTGTCCTGGCCGGGGCCGTAACTGTGGCCGTGGCCGTTGGTGCGGCCGGCGGCCTGTGCGGGGAGGTTGTGCGAACCGAGCGGGGCGCGGCCGCGGCTGCGGCGTTGCGGGAGTCCACCGTCGGTCCACTCGGTCACGATGGGCACGTCGTCCTGCATGGCGACGGCCGGGGTGGGCGGGACGGCCGGGCGGGGCTCGGAGACCACCGGGCCGGTCGCGGGGCGTGCGGCGACGGGGCTGGGCTTGCGGCGCTTGCCGCGGGGCGGCACGACGTGCTTCATGTCGGCGAGGTCGATGTCGCTGGTGGGCCGCGAGGTGGCGCCGATGCCGTGGGCGATGCCGGGGGCCGGGCCGGTGGTGATCATGGCGCGGGGCACAATGAGCACGGCGCGCACGCCGCCGTACGCGGACTGGCGCAGCGAGACCTGGAGGTCGTACATCCGGGCGAGGCGGCCGACGACGGCCATGCCGAGGCGCGGGGACTCGCCGAGGTCGTTCATGCTGGATCCGGCCTGGGCCCTGGCGAGCATGTTCTCGGCGCGGGCGCGGGCCTCCTCGCTGAGGCTGACGCCGCCGTCCTCGATCTCGATGGCGATGCCGGTCTGCACCTCGACCGCGGTGACGTGCACCCGGGTCTGCGGCGGCGAGTAGCGGGTGGCGTTGTCGAGGAGTTCGGCGCAGGCGTGGATGAGCGGTTCGACCGCGGTACCGATGATGGCGACCTTGGCGATCGAGTGCAGATCGATGCGCGGGTACTCCAGGATGCGCGACATGGCGCCGCGCAACACGCTGAACAGCGGTACGGGCTTGGGCCACTGGCGGCTGGGGCGGGCGCCGCCGAGGACCGCGATGGAGTCGGCGAGGCGGCCGATCAGAGCCGTGCCGTGGTCGATGCGGAGCAGGTCGTCGAAGACGTCGGGGTTGCGCCCGTGGTGCTCCTCCATCTCCCGCAGCTCACTGGCCTGACGGTGGACGATCGCCTGGACGCGGCGGGCGACGTTGACGAAGGCGCGCTGCGCGGAGTCACGGGTCGCCTCCTCGTTGTCGATGATGTCGAGCACCGTGTAGACGAGGGAGCGCTGGGAGTCGGGCAGGTGGCGGTAGACCGGGTCGGAGTCCACCACGTCGCGCAGCACCTCGTCGGGCGAATTGCCCACGCGCAGACGGTGGATGGCGGACGGCAGCAGCTCCTTGCTGATGCGGACGGTCTCTTCGTCGTGGTCGGCGATGCGCCGTTCCAGGGCGATGACGCGCTGTTGGTACTCGGTGTTGCGGCGGCGGATCGTCCGGCCGCGCCGGGCGATCTCCACGGCGAGCGTGGCGACCACGACGGTGGCGAACGCTCCGCACCAGACGACTGGTATCCGCGCGGGCTCGGCAACCAGCGCCGCCGCGGCGGCGGTTGCTCCCGCCATCACGACGACGGGAAGCAACAGGGCGCGGGCGACAGGGGCTTCCCTGCCGGCCGGCGGTGATTCAACACGGGCCATCTGAACCTCTGGCGGTTGATTCGGGATGTATTCCGGAGATTCGGCGCTTGCATGAACATAGAGAACAAGCACGCGAATTCATCTCAACTCGGCTTCACTGCGCGTGAGCTTAGTCAGATCGAATCAGCGCTTTCGCACATTCCTCCAACCCCCTGCGCGAGCGCTCCCGCGGTAGTACGCTCACGAGTTTTCGCACGCACCGCCTTCAGGCATGTGCGGGGAGTGACGGGGCGGAGGAATGAGGAAGAATCGCCCCACAGGGCGACGGATGGGCACATATGAACGAACGTGCCCGTACGAGTGATGCCGTGCGGGGCGGGGCCCCTCAGCGGCGGGCGCCGCCGATGCGCCCCTCCAACTGCACCAGGAGCTCGCTGAGCTGTGCGCTCAGCCGGTCGCGGGACTCGGGGTCGAGGCCGGAGAGCACCGCGCGTTCGTACGCCAGCTGCCGGGGCAGCAGTCCGTCGACCAGGTCGCGGCCCTCGTCGGTGAGGCGGACGTAGGCGACCCTGCGGTCGCGCTCGTCGCCGCGCCGGGCGATCAGGCCGCGCTCCTGGAGGACGCGCAGCCGCTTGGTGACGGCGGCGCCGGAGGAGAAGGTCTCCCGGGCCAGTTCGCCGGGGGTCAGTTCGCGGTCGGTACGGCGTACGGCTCCGAGGAGGTCGAACTCCGGGCGGGTCAGCCCGACCGCCCGCAGCGGGGCGTCCTCGGCCTGCTGGAGGAGCGCGGAGCAGCGGTTGATCCGGCCGATGAGCTCCATGGGCCCGGTGTCGAGTTCCGGGTTCACGGCCTGCCACTGCCGGACCACCGAGGCGACGATGTCGTCGGTCACACCGCTCCGTTCTCCTGGGCGGGGACGCTCCGCCCCCGCCGTTCCGCTGTCGCCGCGAGCGTACGGTGTCCGGCCTGCTCGGCGGCGAGCACCGCCTCCCGGGCCAGGGCGGGCTGCCACCACTCGCCGGCCGCGGTGTCGTCCGCCTCGCGCAGCTCGACCAGGGTGCCGGCGAGCCGGCGGCGGGCGGCGTCCAGGGCGGCGGGCGCGGGCTCCGGCGCGGCGAGGGTCCGCACGGCGTGGGCGCGGGCGCGCTCGGCGTCGGCCAGTGCGCGCTCGACGCGGCCGGTGGCGCGGCGGTTGGTGACCAGGACGGCGGCGAGGAAGCCGACAGCGGCGCCGATCACCGTGTCCAGGACCCGGTCGCCGATCAGCTCGCCGGCCGGGTGGCTGCCCGCGTACTCCAGGACGAGGAGGGCCATCGGGGTCACGGCGACGGAGCCGAGCCAGTAGTTGCGGGTGATCAGCGCCTCGGCCGAGAAGGCGAAGAGGAGGCAGAAGCCGATGAGGGCGAGCGGGGTGGTCCGGGCGACCGGGAGGACGGCGGCGAAGACCAGGACGCCGACGAGGTTGCCGAGGGTGCGCTGGAGCGTCCGGTTCCAGGAGAGCGTGACGTTGGCCTGGTAGAGGGAGGCGGCGGTGACGAGCGCCCAGTACGGACGGCCGACGCCCACGGCCGAGCAGACGTACCCGGCCAGGGCGCAGCCGACGAGCGTGCGGGCGGCGACCGGGAGCAGCGGGGAGCCGGGGGCGAGCCCGCGCAGCAGCGTACGGAGGGAACCGCGGCGGGCGGTGCGTTCGGCGTCGAGCCCGAAGAGTTCGGCGCCGGTGCCCGGGGCGGGCGGCGGGGTGGGCACCGGGCCCCGGGCGCGGGTGAGCCGGGCCCACTCGCGGAGCCGGCCGGCGTCGGCGGGGTCGGGGGTGCCCGCGAGGACCGAGGTCTCGGCGTGGACGACGAGGCGTTCGAGGGCGCGGCGGGGGCGGCCGGTCGCGACAAGGGTCTGCCAGGCGGCGTGCACGGCGGCGACGGCGGCGCGGCGGGTGGCGTGGCCGGGGTCGGCGGCGTGCGCGGCGGCGGCGTTGAGGGCGCGGGCGGTGGCGCGGCGTTCGGGGCCGTCGCGGCGGACGAGCGCGGGGGCGACGACGGCGACGAGCCAGGCGACGGCGCCGGCGCCGAGGGTGAGGGCGAGGTGGCCGGGGACCTGGGCGAGCGTCTGGGGGACGAAGAGGGCGGCGGAGCTCACGAAGGTGAAGATCACCGGTCCGGGCGGGCCGATCCGGGTCGCGTCGCAGAGCAGCTTCTGCCCGGCGGCCAGGAGCGCGCCGACGGCGATGAGCACGGCGGTGGACGTGGTGAGCGAGGCGACGGCGAGGGCGGTGCCGAGGCCGGCGGTCATGCCGAGGACGACCCCGGCGACGGTGCCGGCGCGGCGGGTGTACGGGAGGTTGTGGCCGTACAGGGCGCAGAGCGAGCCGGCCATCGTGTACATCACCAGGTCGAGCCGGCCGAGGGCGAGGAGCACCAGGTTGGGTATCGCGGTGGCCACGACGACGCTGGCGGCGGGCTTGAACCACATGTCGGACGGCCGGTTCAGGCGCAGTGGCCCGGTCAGCGGGAGTCTGCGGACGGCGGGCCTGGCGGACCTGATGGTTGTATCGCTCACTCATTTACTTTAACAGGTATTACACAAGTAAAATACCTGGAGCGGAACCGGTCCCGGGACACAGCACCGCCCGCGCTCCTCCCATGAGGGGCGCGGGCGGGTGGGCGAACGGGAGCGGGCTCAGCCGAGGCCGCGGGCGTCCTGCTTGAGGGCGGTGTCCACGGTCAGGGCCGTCGCCACCACGAGACTCAGCAGGGGCTCGGGCAGCTGGTAGTGGATCTGGAGGACGTAGTTGTCCGCCGTCGTGAACAGCGTCTTCGCGAGCCCTTCCCAGGTCTTGGTGATCCGGGCGATCTCCTGGTCGTTGTGGTCGACGATCGCGAAGTTCCAGGCGCGCCAGTTCTCGGCCTTGATCGCGCCGATCTGCTGTCCACCGGCCATGATCGCGAAGTTGATCTTGCCGATGGCGTTCTGCTGGACGATCTCGCCGACCGGCTGACCGTCGGAGCGCTCCACGACGACCCGGGACTTGATGAACTTCGCGGGGCGGGTCAGCCGCAGCTGCGGCTGGCCGTACGCGTCGCGGATCTCCAGCCGGTGGGTCAGGTACTGGTCGATGCTGGTCAGGAACCGCAGCACCTTGCGCATCGCGCCCTGGCCGACCTGGACGACCGAGCCGACGGTGTTGCCGTGCTGGTCGAAGACGCTGTACTCGTTCGTCAGCTCGATCAGCTTGGCCTTCTGGTTCACGACCAGGACCTGCTGATTGAAGAGCGAGCCGCCGGGGGCGCCGCCCTGCGGGTGCTGCGGGGCACCCTGCTGGGGGACGGCCACGGGCTGCTGCTGCGGCGGCTGCTGCGGCGTCGCCTGCGGCCGCACGGGGGCCTGGTCCGGGGCCTGGCCGTCCGCGGAGTGGGTGTGCTCCGTCCACTGGGAACCGTCCCAGTAACGCAGCAGCTGAGGGGCGCCGTGCGGATCCGGATACCAGCCCGCAGATACGTTCGAGTGCGTGGTCACCGGGGCACACTATCTCGCCATGGCCAAAATCGGACCTGCCGTCCGAGGATCCACAGCTTCACCGCTTCCTCCCGCGCACTGCTTGAATCTTCAACGCGCCGCGTACGATGTGCGGGATGAACAGGGTGAGCGAGGGGGCGGAGCGGCTGCGCGGCACCGGTGCGCCGGTCGTGCTCGCCTGGCTGTTCGTCCTGGTCGCGCTCGTCTCCTGCTGCGCGCCGCAGTCCGTACGCCCCCACTCCTCCCCCGAGTACGCCCCCGCCTCGGCCCTCGCGACGTCGACCGATCTCACGGTGGTCCGGGTCGTGGTGGCCGACACCCCCCGCGACCGGGGCATGGGGGATTCCTGCCACGACGCCTCGGAGCATTCGCCGCCCGTCGTGCTGCCCGCCCAGCCGGGCCCGGCGGCGGTCCCCTCGGCGGCCGTGGCACTTCTCCCGCACCGCCCCCTGACCGGCGGCGCGTCCATCCGGGGTCCCTCCAACGACGCGGTCGGCGAGGTCGACCCCCTGCGCCTCCAGGTTCAGCGGACCTAGGACGGCCGGGGATGCCCCGTGCCCGTTCCCGGGTGCGGCGGCTCCCCCTGCCTTACGCACTCCGTCCCACGATCCGCTGAACCGAAGGACCCGTCATGGCTTCCGCCAACAAGCAGAGCACCAACAGGCCGAACTCCGGCAAGCAGAACACCGCCAAGCCGAACAGCCCCGCCGCCGCCCGCCGCGCCAAGCTGGACGAGGCCCGCCGTCAGGAGCGGGCCCGTGAGCGCCGCTCCCGCGTCATCACGCTCTCCGTCGGCGTCCTGGTGGTCGCCGGGCTCGTCGTCGGCGGCGGCTACCTGATGAACGCGGCCGACGAGCAGGACAAGGCCGAGGCCAAGGTCAAGACCTCGCCCGTCACCGGCGAGAAGAGCTGGGACAAGCTCACGCAGAACCATGTGGAGAAGACGGTCGACTACCCGATGAACCCGCCGGTCGGCGGCGACCACAACCCGGTGTGGATGAACTGCGACGGTGACGTCTACACCCAGGCCATACCGAAGGAGAACGCCGTCCACTCGCTGGAGCACGGCGCGGTGTGGGTCACGTACACCGGCAAGGCGAAGCCCGCCGACATCAAGAAGCTGAACGAGCGGGTGTCGGGCACGCCGTACTCGCTGATGAGCCCGGTCGAGGACCAGGCGGCGCCGCTGATGCTCAGCGCCTGGGGGAAGCAGCTCACCGTGAAGAGCGCCACGGACGCGCGGGTCGCGCAGTTCTTCACGAAGTACGTGCAGGGCCCGCAGACCCCGGAGCCGGGCGCCGCCTGCACGGGCGGGATCGCCCAGTGACGGCCGCGCCGCGCACCTCGCGGCCCCTGGTGCTGGCCGGCGGTGCGGTGCTGCTGCTGGCGCTCGCGCTGATCGCGCTGACCTTCGTACGCCCTTCGACATCGGCGCCCGCGGCGGCGGCCTCCGCCTCCGCGCCGGCCGAGTCCTCGGCCGATGTGGGGTTCGCGCGCGATATGGCGGTCCACCACCAGCAGGCGGTCGAGATGGCGTTCATCGTCCGGGACCGCACCTCGGACGAGGCGGTGCGCCGGCTGGCGTTCGACATCATCAACACCCAGGCCAACCAGCGCGGCATGCTCCTCGGCTGGCTGGAGATGTGGGGCCGGGCGAAGAGCTCCCCCGGGCCGCCCATGGCCTGGATGGGGCACACCTTCACCCCGCGCGGTGACGGCGCGCTGATGCCCGGCATGGCCACCGACACCGAACTGGACGCGCTGCGGGCGGCCAAGGGCAGGGACGCCGAGATCCTCTTCCTGAAGCTGATGACCGCACACCACAAGTCCGGCGCCGAGATGGCGCAGGCGGCGGCCTCCGCGGCGAGGACCGAGGAGATCCGGAATCTGGCGTCGGGTATGGCCCTGGCCCAGAAGTCGGAGATCGCGCTCATGGCGGACATGCTCAAGGAGCGCGGGGCGTCCGCGTCCTGAGGCGTGTCGGGCCGGGTGGCCCCGGCCCGACACGACCGTACTGACGTACGGAATCGCATAGGCTCAGGACCGATATGAAGAGCAACCTCACACCGCTGGGGCCCAAGGCCGACAAGGACACCGTCCGGCGCAGCAATCTGAGCCTCGTGCTGCGGGCCGTCCGCGACGAGGGCGAGGCGACCCGGGCCGGTGTCGCCGCGCGCGTGGGGCTGACCCGGGCCGCCGTTTCCTCGCTGGTCGAGCAGCTGCTCGAAACCGGGTTCCTGACCGAGTCCGGCAAGACGTTCAGCGGGCAGGCCGGCCGACCCGGGACCGCGCTCAAGACGGCGCGCACCGGTCCGGCCGGGCTCGGGGTCGAGGTCAACATCGACTATGTGTCGGTGTGCGTGGTCGACCTCGCCGGGACCGGCCGGGTCCGCCTCACCGAGCACCTGGACAACCGGGGCACCCCGCCCGCCGAGGTGCTGGCCCGGGCGGCCCGGATCGCCGCGCGCACCCTGGACTCGGCGCGGGAGCAGGAGCTGTACCCGGTCGGCGTGGCCCTGGCGCTGCCGGGCCTGGTCTCGGGCGGCGCGGTGCGCCAGGCGCCGAACCTGGGCTGGAACCAGGTCCCGGCCGAGGAACTGTTCGCCGCCGCCCTGACCTCGGAGCACCCGGGCCACCAGGAGCTGCCGGTCCGCTCGGAGAACGAGGCGAATCTGGCGGCCCTGGCCGAGCTGTGGTTCGGCGGCCTGGAGCGCATCCGCAGCTTCCTCTATCTGACCGGCGAGATCGGCGTGGGCGGTGCGCTGGTCATCGACGGCGAGCTGCTGCGCGGGGCGCACGGCTTCGCCGGGGAGATCGGCCATGTGGTGGTGGACCCGAGCGGTCCGCAGTGCCGGTGCGGTTCGCGCGGCTGCCTGGAGCAGTACGCGGGACAGGCGGCGCTGCTGCGGGCGGCCGGGGTCGACGGGGGCGGCGGGCTCGGGGTCGCGGAGCTGGAGAAGCGGGTGCGGGCGGGCGACGAGCGGGCGGTCGGCGCGGTCGCGGAGGCCGGGCGGATGCTGGGGCGGGTGCTGTCGGGGGCGGTCAATCTGCTGGACCCGGACGCGGTGGTGCTCGGCGGGATCTACCGGAACCTGATGCCGTGGCTGGCCGCGCCGGCCGACGAGGAGCTGACGGGCCGGGTGGTGTCCGGGCTCTGGGCGCCCGGCGCGGGCCGGCTGCGCGCGTCGTCGGTCGCGGGGGACGCGGCGCGGGGCGCGGCGGCGCTGGTGATGACGGATGTGCTGGCCGACCCGGTGGCGTACGCGCGTCCGGCGATGGCCTGAGACGCACGGCAAGGGGGCGGACGCTTCATGCGTCCGCCCCCTTGCCGTGCCCGTGGTGTCAGCGGACGCCGAGCAGGTGGTCCATCGCCAGCTGGTCCAGGGCCTCGAAGGCCATGCCGCGCTCGGCCGCCGCGTCCACGTCGAACTCCTCGAACGCGGAACGGTCGGCGAGCAGGCCGGCCACGCCGTCCTCGGCGGTGCGCTGGGCCAGCTCGTCCAGGCGGGAGGCGCGCAGGGCGTCCTGGACGGCCGGGTCGGCGCGGAAGGCGGCGGCGCGCTCCTTGAGGATGAGGTAGTTGCGCATGCAGCCGGCGGCGGAGGCCCAGACGCCGTCGTAGTCCTCGGTGCGCGGCGGCTTGAAGTCGAAGTGGCGCGGGCCGGCGTAGTCGGAGTTCTCCAGGAGGTCGACCAGCCAGAACGCCTGGCGCAGGTCACCGGCGCCGAAGCGGAGGTCCTGGTCGTACTTGATGCCGGACTGGCCGTTGAGGTCGATGTGGAAGAGCTTGCCCGCCCACAGGGCCTGGGCGATGCCGTGCGGGAAGTTCAGCCCGGCCATCTGCTCGTGCCCGACCTCCGGGTTGACGCCCACCATCTCGGGGCGCTCCAGGCGCTCGATGAACGCGAGGGCGTGGCCGATGGTGGGGAGGAGGATGTCGCCGCGCGGCTCGTTCGGCTTGGGCTCGATGGCGAACTTCAGGTCGTAGCCCTGCTCGGTGACGTAGTCGCCCAGGAGGTCGAATGCCTCCTTCATGCGGTCGAGCGCGACGCGGATGTCCTTGGCGGCGCCGGACTCGGAGCCCTCCCGGCCGCCCCAGGCGACGTAGGTGGTGGCGCCCAGCTCGACGGCCAGGTCGATGTTGCGCAGGGTCTTGCGCAGGGCGTAGCGGCGGACGTCACGGTCGTTGGCGGTGAACGCGCCGTCCTTGAAGACGGGGTGCGTGAAGAGGTTCGTCGTGGCCATGGGGACGACGAGACCGGCCGCGTCGAGCGCCTGGCGGAAACGCTTGACGATGCCCTCACGCTCGGTGTCCGAGGAGCCGAAGGGGATCAGGTCGTCGTCGTGGAAGGTCACGCCGTACGCGCCCAGCTCGGCGAGGCGCTGGACGGAGTCGACCGGGTCGATCGCGGTGCGCGTCGCGTCACCGAAGGGGTCGCGGCCCTGCCAGCCCACGGTCCAGAGGCCGAAGGTGAACTTGTCCTCGCGGGTCGGTGCGAAGCGTTCCGTCATGGTGGTGCCGCCTTCGGTGCCGTGGGTCCGCAGCCGGTCGGGCGGCCGAACCTCAATTTGTTCACTGTCATGACTAATCATGCACGGGCAGCCCGGGCGACGTAAAGCCCCTGGAGCGGAGACGTCCGCGCGCGGCTGCCGCGAACCCGGAACGGGGCCTGTTCCGGACGGGTTCGATCACGTAATTTGTTTTGCGTACGATCAAATACATCAGCGAATGAGGTCAGCCATGCCGCCGCATACCGTCGTCATCGGTGTGGACAGCTCCACCCAGTCCACCAAGGCGGCGTTCACCGACACCGCCACCGGCCGGCTGCTCGCCGTCGGCCGCGCCCCGCACGTGGTCACCGGCGAGGGCGGTGCGCGCGAGAGCGACCCCGAGGTCTGGTGGCAGGCCCTGCGCGACGCGGTCGCCGCCGGGCTGAAGGAGTCCGGGACCGCCCCGGCGGACGTGATCGGCATCGCGGTCGCCGGCCAGCAGCACGGCCTGGTCGTCCTGGACGCCGAGGGCCGTCCGCTGCGCCCGGCCCTGCTGTGGAACGACACCCGGTCCGCCCCGCAGGCCGCCGCCCTCACCGCCGCACTCGGCGGACCGGACGCCTGGACGGCGCGCACCGGTTCGGTCCCGGTGGCCGCGATGACCGCGTCGAAGTGGCAGTGGCTGCGGGAGAACGAGCCGGAGACCGCCGAGGCGGCTGCCGCCGTGCGCCTCCCGCACGACTTCCTGACCGAGCGGCTGTCCGGGCGGGCCGTCACCGACCCGGGCGACGCCTCGGGCACCTGCTGGTACTCCACCGCGACCGGCGCCTACGACCCGGAGCTGCTGAAGCTCATCGGCCTCGACCCGGCGTTGCTCCCCGAGGTGGCGCCGAGCGGCGGGGCGCGCGTCGGTTCGCTGACGGACGCGGCCGCCGAGGCGCTGGGCCTGCCCGCCGGGATCGCCGTCGCGGCGGGAACCGGGGACAACATGAGCGCCGCCGTCGGGCTGGGCCTGGGCGGCGCCGGGCTCCTGGACCACCCGGTGCTGAGCCTGGGCACCTCGGGCACGGTGTTCGCGGCCTCCCGGACCCGGCCCGCGTCGGCCGCGCTCTCCGGGTTCGCGGCGGCGGACGGTACGTATCTGCCGCTGGCCTGCACCCTCAACTGCACGCTCGCCGTGGACAAGGTCGCCGCCCTGCTGGGCCTGGACCGCGATGACGCCGTGCCCGGCGGCGAGGCGGTGCTGCTGCCGTACCTGGACGGCGAGCGCACCCCGGACCTGCCGACGGCGGCCGGTCTCCTCACCGGACTGCGGCACGACACGACCCCGCGGCAACTGCTCGGCGCCGCCTACGAGGGCGCGGTGGTGACGGTGCTGCGGGCGCTCGACGAGCTGTCGCGGGCCTGCGGTCTCGACCCGGCGGACCCCGAGGTGGCGGCCCGTCCGCTGCGGCTGATCGGCGGCGGGGCGCAGGGGCGCGTGTGGGTGGAGACCGTACGACGGCTGTCCGGGCGGCCGGTGATCGTGCCGGGGGCCGGCGAGCTGGTGGCGCTCGGGGCGGCGGCGCTCGCCGCTTCGGCGGCTACGGGGGCGGACCCGGTCGCGGTCGCGGCGGGCTGGGACACCGGCGAGGACGTGCTCCTGGAGGCGGTGGAGCGGGATCTGACGGCGTGGGAGCGGGTCGGCTCCGTACTGGAGCGGGCGGCCGGGCCGCTGCTCGGCGGGGACCGCGTCGGCTGACCGGCCGTCAAGGGCCGCTGTGCGCCCGCACAGCGGCAACCAGCCGTTTTGGATAGCGAACTGATGTTCACTACTATCCGGCGATGATCATAAGAAGAAGGCTGACGGTCGGGGTGGGCATCCTGCTCGCCACCCTGACCGCCGGGCTCGGCTCGGCGCTGCCCGCGTCGGCCGACGAAACCCCCACCCAAGCCTCCCCCAAGGTCGAGCTGGTCCTCGACGTCAGCGGTTCCATGCGGACCCGCGACATCGACGGCCAGTCCCGGATGAGCGCGGCGAAGCAGGCGTTCAACGAGGTGCTGGACGCGGTGCCGGAGCAGGTGCAGCTCGGCATCCGCACCCTCGGCGCCGACTATCCGGGCGACGACCGCAAGGTGGGCTGCAAGGACACCAAGCAGCTGTACCCGGTCGGCCCGCTGGACCGCACCGAGGCGAAGACCGCCGTGGCCACGCTCGCCCCCACCGGCTGGACCCCGATCGGCCCCGCGCTGCTGGGCGCCGCCGACGATCTGGAGGGCGGCGACTCCACCCGCCGGATCGTGCTGATCAGCGACGGCGAGGACACCTGCGGCCCGCTCGACCCCTGCGAGGTCGCCCGCGACATCGCGGCGCGCGGCATCCACCTGGTCATCGACACGCTGGGCCTGGTGCCCAACGCGAAGATCCGCCAGCAGCTGACCTGCATCGCGGAGGCCACCGGCGGCACGTACACGGCCGTCCAGCACACCGACGAACTCTCGGGCCGCGTCAAACAGTTGGTGGACCGGGCCGCTGAGCCCGTCGTCACCCCGGTCGCGACGAAGGGCGCCGACAGCTGCACGGACGCGCCCGAGCTGAAGCCCGGCCTCTACACCGACCGCGAGAAGTTCGCCGAGCACCGCTGGTACAAGGTCGAGGTGAAGCCCGGTCAGGAGCTGCGCGCCTCGGTCAGCGTGTTCGCCGACCGCGCCGTCAACAACGACTACGGGATGCTGCTGCGCGCGGTGACCACGCACGGCCGCGAGATCGTCCGGGGCTCCGAGTCCGGGACGGGGCGCACCGACGCCATCTCGTCCGGGCTGCGCTACCCGAAGCCCGAGCAGGACGAGGACGAGCAGACCCCGGAGACCGTGTGCCTCCAGGTCAGCAACTCGTTCTCGGCCCCGGCCTCGGTGAAGACCACCCCCGGCATGCCGCTGGAACTGACCGTCGACGTGGTGGACGCGCCCGACGAGGCGGCGGACGTCGCCGCGTTCGGTCTCGGCCACGGCTGGTGGCTGCTGGGCCTGCTCACCCTGACCGGATTGATCGTGGGTCTGCTCTTCGGCTGGATCTCACGCTGGCGCGTCGCTGTCTGGAGGACCAACTGATGTCCCGTACGAGACGCGTGCTCGCGGGCGCGCTGCTGACCGGCCTGGCCCTGCTGACCGGGGCGGGCGCCGCCGCGGCCGACGACGCTTCGGCGAGCCCGAGCCCCAGCGCCTCCGGTGACGGTTCGGGCCCCACGGAGGCCGGCACCACCTTCCGTACCGCCACGGCGCTCCAGCAGGGTGAGACCGCCACCGCGGGGGCCTCGACCGGCGACTACCTGTACTGGGTCTTCCCGGCCGACGCCGGGCAGCGCGCCACGGTGACGGCGAAGGTCACCCTGCCCGAGAGCGCCGCCCGGCACGGGGCGCAGACCTGGCAGGTCGACGTGTACGACGGGCTGCGCCGCCGCCAGCCGTGTATGTACGGCAAGCAGACCGGCACCGCCGCGGCCGACGCCGCGACGGTCGAGCTGACCTGTGTGCTGCGTACCGTCCGGGCCGACGCCGAGCCGTGGGCCAACGACCCGCTGCCGGGCAGCTACTACGTCCGCCTGACGGTCGTGGACCTGGCCCAGGCCGACCTCGGTCAGCCGGTCCACACCGAGGTGGAGGTCAACTCGAAGGACCAGGGCGGGTCCGCCGACGTGGACGGCAGCCTGTCCAAGCCGCTGGTTCCGGGGGTCTCCTCGGCCGAGCAGGCGTCGGACGACGGCACGGACGCCTCCGCCGAGCCGGTCGCGCTCGCCGGTGAGCCCGAGGACGGCTGGTCCTCCGGCTGGTGGACCAGCCGCTGGCTGTGGACGGCCGGCGGCGGCGTGCTCGCCGCGCTGGCGGGCGTCTTCGGCTACACGGTGACCCGGGGCCGGGGCCGCCCGTCCCACCTGCCGCCGGGCGCCTGACGGTGTGCCCTCCGCCGGACCGGTCCCCGCTTCGGGGGCCGGTCCGGCGGTGTTACGCGTGTCCGTGCAGCCGTACGCTCAACTGGCTACCCAGTTCCCGGTATCCGAGCGCCCTGGCCACGCGCCGTGACGCCTCCGGCCGCGCCCGCCACTGAGGGAGCCGGTCCGCCGCGAGGGCGTGGTGCGTCGCGGCGGACGCCACCGCGCGGGCCAGACCCCGGCCCCGGGCCCCCGGTGCGGTCAGCACACAGAGGTGCGCGGTCTCCCCCGGCCAGTCCGTGTACCCGGCCGCCGCGACCAGCCCGGCGGCGTCCTCCCGTACGACGAAAGCCGGGGAGGTGATCTCGTCCAGTCCGCACTCCCCCGCGTCCTCCTCGCTCACCGTCGCGAGCAGCCTCAGCAGCTCCGGGTGATCGGCGGGCAGGGTGGTGACGGTGACGTCCGGGGGCTCGTACGGCCGGAAGTCGTCGGGCGACAGATAGGCGAGCGTCGCCGGGCCCAGCACGTCGGCGACCGGCAACTCCCGGCGGAACGCGTCCGGTTCGGCGAGTTCCCGCGTCGGTACGGCCTTCAGCGCGCGGCGCACCTCGTCCGCCGTCGCGTCGGTGGGCGCCGTGACGAGGGCCGTGCCGCCGAGGAGCACCGTGCCCACCCAGGCGGGCGGGTACAGCGCGGAGGCGGGAGCCGTGACGACGACCGGGCCGCCGTCCGGGGCGGAGGGGACGGGGACACCGGCCAGTGTCTCCCACAGGCGGCGGACCCTGGCCATCAGCGGATCGTCGTTCATCGCCGCATCCTCCCCCGAACGAGCTGTGCGGCGTACTCCGTTTCGCGGCCGGGGATCACGGCCCGGCGAACGCGCCGCCCGCCCCGAAGGCCAGGGCCGCGAAGCGGTCCCCCATGCGGAGGTGGGTGGCGGCGTCGGGGTGGAGGGCGTCGGGGAGGGGGAGTTCCTCCGTATCCGCCTCGCCGTACAGCTCACGGCCGTCCAGGTAGCGCAACTGCGGGTCGTCTGCGGAGCGTTGGTCCACCAGGCCGGCCAGTTCCTCGCGGATGACGCGGAGCGTCAGCTTGCCGGTGGCACGGCCTTCCGGGTCGCCCATCGCCGCGAAGCGGACCTTGCCCTCGCCGAGGCGGCTGAAGTCGGGGACGCTGGGGCCCGGAGTGTCCTCGTGGATGGGGCACAGCACGGATGAGACCACCAGGAGCGGGGTGTCCGGGTGGCCCTCGCGGAGGGTGTCGAGGAAGCCGTGCACCGCCGGGGCGAAGGCGCGCACGCGCATCACGTCGGCGTTGACGAGGTTGATGCCGATCTTGACGCTGATCAGGTCCGCGGGGGTGTCCCGCATCGCGCGGGCCGTGAACGGGTCGAGCAGGGCGCTGCCGCCGAGGCCGAGGTTGACCAGCTCGACGCCGCCGAGCAGCGCCGCACGCGCGGGCCAGGTGGTCGTGGGGCTCGCCGCGTCGGAGCCGTGGCTGATCGAACTTCCGTGGTGCAGCCACACCTTGCGGCCGGAGGCCGGGGCGGGCGTGACGGGCGCGTCGGTGTGCAGGGCGACGACCTCGGTGCGTTCGTTGTAGGGCAGCCAGACCTCGATGTCCTTCTCCCGGTCCGTGAGCCCGTCGAACCGCACGGACCCGACCGGCCCGCTACGGAACCGGGTCGACCCGGTCGTCATGTCGACATCGAGGACGTTGCCGCCGCTCGCCGAGGACCGCGCCGCGAGGTCGCCGTCCACCAGCAGGTCGTACACCCCGCCGGGCCTCGGCGGGACACCCTGGTAGACGGTGCGGGTGCGCCGCGCCTCCAGCTCGACCACCGTGGCGCGGGTCCGGAAGACGAGCCGTACGCCGGAGGGCTGGGCCTCGGCCAGGGCGATCTGGCCGTCCGGGGCCTGGGCGCGGGCGTCGGCGGGCAGGCGGTGCGGGAGCAGCCCGGCGTCGGTGCGCTCCACGTCGAGTGCGCCCCGCAGGAGGGCGGGGGTGACGGGAGTGGTGAACGGGAGGGGTGCGGGCATGTCGGTGCTCATGGCTCCACCTGGGGTCGCGGGGTGCGGTCGGGCGCTGTGAGGTCCTGCGGGGGCCAGTTGCACAGGAGGGCGTCCAGCGCGTCCAGGGTGCGGGACCAGGACTCCTGCGAGTCGGGGGCGCTGTGGCTGAACCCGCCCTGCGCCTCCAGGCTGACGAATCCGTGGAACACGCTGCCCAGGAGCCGTACGGCATGCGTCTGGTCCGGCTCGGTCAGGTCGTAGCCACGCAGGATGGCCCGGGTCATCCGCGAGTGCCGCAGGCCCGCACTGGCGGCCGCCGCTTCGGGATCCAAAGTCATCTGGGCCGCCGCGTAACGGCCGGGGTGCTCGCGCGCGTAGTCCCGGTACATGTCACCGAGGGCGCTCAGCGCGTCCTTGCCGGCCCGTCCCACGAGGGCGGCGGCGCCCCGGTCGGCCATCTCCTCAAGGGCGAGCAGGGCGATCCGGGTCCGCAGATCGTGGGAGTTCTTCAGGTGCGAGTAGAGGCTCGCCACCTTGACGTCGAACTGCCGCGCCAGCGCCGAGACGGTGACCTGGTCGAAGCCGACCTCGTCGGCCAGCTCGGCGCCCGCCCTGGTCAGGCGTTCGGCGGTGAGACCCGCGCGCACCATGGTCGCCTCCTCGTCCGGGGACGGCCATGATGCGCCCGCCTAAGGGTTTTAGGCAAACGCGGAAGGACCCAAGGCACGCCCTCGCTCTCACGACGCGTTGCCGGATCTCCGTGGCGGACCGGGCACGGGCGGAGGGCACGGACTGAGGGGGCGGCGGGGTGGTCGGGCGGTCGGGCCGTCCAGTCGAACCACCCCGCCGTCGCTCACGCCCCCCGCACCGTCAGCGTCCCCCTCCCCTCCCCCGTCGCCCCCGTCACCTCGGCGACCACGCGGTACGGACGGTCGATGCGCTCGGAGGTGACGGTCAGGGTGTCGCCGTCGCGCGCCACCCGGAAGGTGGCGGCCGTGGCACCCGCGTGGTCCGGCACGGTGATGGTCGTACCGTTCCCCTCGCCGAACACCCGCAGCGTGAGCCCGTCGAGCCAGTCCCCGTCCGGGCGTTGGTCGTCGCCGCCCCAGGGCAGGACCGCGCCGGGGCGGACGAGGACCGGGAGGCTGTCGAAGCCGTGGGTCTCGTGGCGCCAGGCGGGACCGGTGACCGTCTCGCCCGTGAGCAAGTGGGTCCAGGTGCCCTCGGGGACGTAGTACTCGACCTGCCCGTCCTCCGTGAAGACCGGGGCGACCAGCAGGTCGGGGCCGAGCATGTACTGCCGGTCCAGGGTGCGGGTGGCCGGATCGTCCGGGAATTCGAGCAGCATGGGGCGCATCACCGGGACGCCGGTGCGGTGGGCGGTGGCGGCGGCGCCGTACAGGTACGGCATGAGCCGGTGCTTGAGGAGGGTGAACTTCCGGGCGACGTCCACCGCCTCCTCGCCGAACTCCCACGGCACCCGGTACGACACGTTGCCGTGCAGCCGGCTGTGCGAGGAGAGCAGGCCGAAGGCGAGCCAGCGCTTGAAGACCGCCGGGTCCGGAGTCCCCTCGAAGCCCCCGATGTCGTGGCTCCAGAAGCCGAACCCGGAGAGCGACAGGGACAGGCCGCCGCGCAGGGACTCGGCCATCGCCGTGAACGAGGCGAAGCAGTCGCCGCCCCAGTGGACGGGGAACTGCTGGCCGCCGGCCGTGGCCGAGCGGGCGAAGAGGACCGCCTCGCCCGCGCCGCGCTCCTTCTCCAGGAGCTCGAAGACCGTCTGGTTGTAGATCTGCGCGTAGTAGTTGTGCATCCGCTCGGGGTCCGAGCCGTCGTGCCAGACGACGTCGGTGGGGACGCGCTCGCCGAAGTCCGTCTTGAAGCAGTCGACGCCCTGGTCGAGCAGCAGCCGCAGCTTGCCGGTGAACCACTCGCGCGCGGCGGGGCTGGTGAAGTCGACCAGGGCCATGCCGGGCTGCCACAGGTCCCACTGCCAGACGTCACCGTTGGGGCGGCGGACCAGATGGCCGAGTTCGGCGCCTTCCGCGAACAGTGCCGACTTCTGGGCGATGTACGGGTTGATCCACATGCTGATCCGCAGTCCGCGCTCCTTGAGCCGGGCGAGCATGCCCTCCGGGTCGGGGAACACGTCCGGGTCCCAGAGAAGGTCCGACCACTGGTACTCGCGCATCCAGAAGCAGTCGAAGTGGAAGACGGAGAGCGGGATGTCGCGCTCCGCCATGCCGTCGACGAACGAGGTCACGGTCTCCTCGTCGTACGAGGTGCAGAAGGACGTCGTCAGCCACAGGCCGAACGACCAGGCCGGCGGCAGCGCCGGGCGGCCGGTCAGTGCGGTGTAGCGGGCCAGCACCTCCTTGGGCGTCGGACCGGCGACGATGTAGTACTCCAGCGAGTGGTCCTCGACGCTGAACTGCACCTGCCCCACCGACTCCGAGCCGACCTCGAAGGAGACCTTGCCGGGGTGGTTGACGAAGACGCCGTACCCGCGCGAGGAGAGGTAGAACGGGATGTTCTTGTAGGCCAGTTCGCTGCTGGTGCCGCCGTCCGCCTGCCAGATGTCGACGCTCTGGCCGTTCTTCACGTACGGGGTGAAGCGCTCGCCGAGCCCGTAGACGTTCTCGCCGATGTCCAGGGCGAGTTGGGCGATCATGTGGTGGGTGTCGTCGGGGGTGGTGGCGAAGGCGGTGCCCTTGGCGTCGACCTGGGTCAGGCGGCGCCCCTCGGCGTCGAGGAAGGTGAGGCCCCAGGGCCCGTCCGCGTCCATGCGCAACGTCAGCGGTCCGCTGGTGAGTTCGGTGACCGAGCCGTCCTGCCGGGTGCGGGCGCCGGAGCCGGCCGGGTCGAGCCCGGGGAGGGCGAAGTCCGGGCCCCGGCGGGCCTTTCCGGCGTGGTGTGTGGTGCGGACGCCGATGATTCCCTCCGCCGGGGAGAAGCAGTCGACGGTGATGAGCGGGGTGTTGAGGGTGTCGCCGCGCGCGGCCACCCGTTTCACCGCCGCGTACGCGGTGAACTGGTCCGCGCTGACGCGCAGATCGCGGATCTCGGTCGCGTAGGAGGCGCGTACGCCCTCACGCATGAGCCAGAAGCCGTCGGTGAACTTCATGCGGACTCCTTGCCGGGGCCATCGGGAGGGGGAACGGGGAGGCTACGGCGTGTCACGCGCCGGCCCCGGTGAAGCCGAGCCGGGCCAGCCGGACCGTGCCGCGCAGGACGATGCGCAGGTCGCCGGTGCCGGAGGCGGTCAGACCGGCGCGGAGGGTGCGATGGTCGTACGGTCCGTCCGTGGCGGGCACCGGGACGGTGACGGTGGAGCCGCCGACGGTGATCAGGACGGCCCCCTCGCCGGAGGCAAGGACCTCGACGCCGCTCGTTCCGGCGCCGAAGTCACAGTGGCGGTAGAGGAGTTCGTTGGTCTCGGCGATGGCGGTGACCGCGTCGCCGTCCGTCTTCGCCCGGTCCACGATCGCGGTGCCCAGCTGCTCGTCGTAGTCGGCCGCCTCCAGACCCCGGACCAGGACCGGGCGCGGCCCGGCCGGTTCGCCGTCGACGGGGACGACCGTGACGCTCCGGATGTCCGTGCTGGAGGCGCCCGCCCGGAACTCGTACGCGCCGGGCTCGACGGTCCAGCGGCCGTGCGCCACGTCCCAGTGGCCGAGCTCCTCGACCGGCACGGTGAACGCGAGGCTCTCGGCCGCCCCGGGTGCCAGGTGCAGCCTGCGGTGTCCGACGAGCCGGCGCAGCGGCCCGGGTACGGACGGGGCCACGGCCCGTACGTACAGCTGGGCGACCTCGTCGGAGGCGACAGCGCCGGTGTTGGTGACGTTCAGCGAGACGTGCAGCAGCTCGCCCTCGCGTACGGCGGTCAGGTCGCTGTACGTGAAGTCGCTGTAGGTGAGCCCGTGGCCGAACGGATAGAGCGGGGCGCCCTCGTAGTAGAGGTAGGTCTGCCGCGAGCCGATGATGTCGTAGTCCAGCAGGCCGGGCAGCTCCGCGTCGGAGGCGTACCAGGTCTGCGGGAGGCGCCCGGCCGGGGAGACGTCGCCGGCGAGGACGCGGGCGAGCGCGGTGCCCGCCGCCTGGCCGCCGTGCGCGGTCCACAGCAGCGCGGGCAGCGTGGCGGCCGCGTCGGCCAGGGCGTACGGGTAGGCGGAGGTGACCGCCAGGACGGTGTGCGGGTTGGCGGCGTGGGCGGCGCGCCAGAGGCGTTCCTGCTGGGCGGGCAGGTCGAGGGTGGCGCGGTCCTCGGTCTCGCGGCCGTTGATGTGCGGGTCGTTGCCGACGACCACGATCACGGTGTCGGCGGCAGCGGCGGCGCGGGCGACGGCGTCCTCGCCGCGCTCGGTGACCTCGGTCTCGAAGACGGTGGCCGCAGCGGCCGGATTTTCCTCGTCCGGGACGGCAACCTTTACGCCGTCGGCGGCGACTGAGACATACCCACCCGTTCCGATGTGCAGAAGGCGGTGACCGCCGGCATGACCTTCCACCGCTTCCCACCGGAAGGTCTCCTGGACGATCCAGCCGCCCGGCTCGTCCGCGGAGGCGCGTACACAACCGTCCTCGGCGACCGAGAGGTAGCGGCCGTCCGGCTCCCGCAGGGTGATCACACCGCCGCCCCAGTCCACGAGCGCCAGCTCGGACGGGGTGTCGGCGCAGGTCAGCGGGGGCAGGTCGGTGCGGCCCGCGAGCAGCGCAGGGTCGAGGGCGCCCTCCGCGCCCTGCGCCGCTTCGCAGGCCGGGTCCGCCTCGGGGATGTGCAGCCAGCCGTCCGCGCACTTGATGCGGACCAGGTCGGCGCCCTCGGCGTGGATCACGTGGTCGGCGCCGAAGCGCTCGCGGAGTCCGTCGAGCGGGGTCGAGCGGTGGATCAGGGTGCCGCTGTACCAGTCGAGCTTGCAGGCGTCCGCGAGGAGCCCGACGACGGCGACGGTCCGGCCGGCGTCCGGGGCGAGCGGCAGCAGCCCGTCGTTCTTCAGGAGTACGACGGCCTGCTCGGCGGCCTCCCGGGCGAGCGCCCGGTGCCCCTCGGTGTCGAGGGCGTCGGTGTCGGCGTACGGGTCCAGCTCGGGGTCGAACTCGCCGAGGGCGAAGCGCATATGGAGCAGGCGGCGGACGGCGGTGTCGATGTCGTGCTCGTCCAGGAGGCCGCGTTTCAGGGCGCCCTGGATGCGGGCGGTCATGACGGAGGAGTCCTGGCCGTGGTCGGTGAAGCTGTCGACACCGGCGCGGAGGGCGGCGGCGGTCGCCTCCTCGTGGGTGTCGAAGTAGTGCTCGGAGTCGACCAGGTTGGTGGGTGCGCCGGCGTCGGAGCAGACGGCCAGGGGCTGTTCGGTCCAGCTCCGCAGGTGCCGGGAGAGCAGCGGCGACACGTGGTTGGGGCGCCCGTTGACCAGGTTGTACGCGGGCATCACCCCGGCCACCGCGCCCGCGCGGACGGCGTCGCGGAAGGCCCTGAGGTCGTATTCGTGCAGCACCCTCGGGCGGACCGAGGAGGACGAGGTGTCGCGGTCGGTCTCGTTGTTGTGGGCGAGCCAGTGCTTGAGGACGGGGGCGGTGCGCCAGTAGTGCGGGTGGTCGCCGCGCAGGCCCCGGGTGTACGCGACGGCGATGGCGGAGGTGAGCCCGGTGTCCTCGCTGTACCCCTCCTCGCCGCGCCCCCAGAGTGGGTGGCGCAGCAGGTTGACGGTGGGCGCCCAGACGTTCAGGCCGACGCGGTCGTCGTGGGCGCGCTTGGTGCGGACCTCGTCGCCGACGGCCTCGCCGATGCGGCGGACCAGGTCGTCGTTCCAGGTGGCGCCGAGCCCGACGGCCTGCGGGAAGACCGTGGCCGGCCCCATCCAGGCGACGCCGTGCAGGGCCTCCTGGCCGGTGCGGAAGGCGGCGAGCCCGAGCCGGTCGACCGCCGGGGCGAACTGGTGCAGCATCGCGACGCGCTCGTCGGAGGTCAGCCGCCGGAGCAGGTCGTCGACGCGCTCCGCGAAGGGCAGTCGCGGGTCGCGGAAGGGCTGCGGTTGTTCCGTCACGTGCGGGTCCTTCGTCAAAGGTGGGAGGTATGGCGGTGCCGGCGCGTCGTGCGGGCCACGGTGCAGCCTCGGACGATCTTTCGAAGCGCTTCGATGCTCAACGGCCGACCCCGCGCATGTCAAGGGCCCGTCCTCGACCTCTCCCGCTTGTACGCCCTCGTTGCAGCAGGGGCGGCGGCGAAACAGGTCGGAGGAATCTGTAAACGGACTCTTGTGCGGCCGAGACCCTTCACTTAACCTCGCTGCAACATCGAAGCGCTTCGACAGAGCTTCGACCGACTTGCGAAGGGGCGCCCTCGCCCCTGATTCCCCGGGACGGCGACACCGTAGGGCGCCTCCCTGTTGAACCGCCGCACCTGGTGCGCCTCGAAGGGTTGACGCAATGACGCCGAATTCCTCCCCCTCCGCCTCCGCCCCGAGCCGGAGAAGCTTCCTCGCCACGGGCGCGGTGGCGGCCGTCGCCGTGGCCGGCGGGGTGCCGCTGCTCGCCGCGTGCGGCGGTTCCGGCTCCGGTGCCGGGAGCAAGGAGGGCACGACGACGGGCAAGGCCCTGAAGAAGGTCGTGCCGAGCTACGCCCCGCTGAACCTGGTCCAGCCCGACGTCCCCGGCGTGAACGGTTCGAGCCCGGGCTTCACCAAGCTCCCCGACCCGCTGGTGGTCTCGGTCAAGTCGGTGCCGGGCAAGGGTTCGGAGTTCCGGGTGATGACCCCGCTGTGGGGCACGGTCCCGAAGAAGAACAACCCGTACTACACGGCCGTGAACAAGGCGGTCGGGGCGACGCTGAACTTCGACCCGCAGGACGGCAACACGTACCAGGACAAGATCGGCGCGGTCCTCGCCGGCTCGGACATCCCCGATGTCATGACGATCCCCGGCTGGAACATGCAGGGCCAGATCCGCAACGCCATCACCGCGAAGTTCGCCGACCTCTCCCCGTATCTCGCGGGTGACGCCGTCAAGAAGTACCCCAACCTGGCCAACATCCCCACCGGGGCCTGGCAGTACTCGGTCTTCGGCGGCAAGCTGCGCGGGCTGCCCATGCCGACGCCGGTCATCGGCAACGCGATCTTCTACCGCAAGGACCTGACCGGCTCCGGCGCCGTCCCGGCGAGCGCCGACGACCTGCTGGCCTTCGGCAAGGAGTACACGGCCCCCAAGAAGAAGGTGTGGGCCTTCGACGACCTGTGGACCTGCGTCCAGAAGATATTCGGGCTGCTCCCGGACGCGCCGCACTACTGGCAGCTGGAGAACGGCAAGCTGGTCCACAAGATCGAGACGCAGGCGTACCGGGAGGCGCTGGCCTTCGCCCGTAAGCTCCACGACGGCGGGTACGTCCACCCGGACGCCGAGGCCAACAAGGACGCCGACGCGAAGATCCGCTTCACCAGCGGACACGTCGTCATGTACAACGACGGCACCGGCGGCTGGAAGGGCATGGTCACCGAACAGGCCGCCGCCAACCCGAAGTTCGACATGCAGGCGCTGGACTTCTTCCACCACGACGGCGGCGAGCCGGTGCTGTGGCAGGACGACCCGGCGGGCATCTTCACCTTCCTCAGCAAGAACCTGTCGAAGGACAGGATCCAGGAGTTCCTCGCGATCGCCGACTACGCGGCCGCGCCGTTCGGCACCGAGGAGTTCATGCTCACCAACTACGGCGTGAAGGGCACCCACTACACGATCAAGGACGGGACCCCGACGTACACCCCGCAGGGTGTCGAGGAGGCGCAGCCCTCCACCTTCCTGTTCGTGGCCTCGCCGCCCACCTCCATCGCCTACCCGGACCAGCCGCAGCTGGCCAAGGACTACGCGGGCTGGATGGCGCGCCAGGCGCCGCACATCAAGAAGCCCCTCTTCTTCGGCATGCAGGTGGTCGAGCCGCAGCGCTACGCCTCCCTGTACACCCCCTTCGACGACCTCCAGAAGGACATCCGCCGGGGGCGGAAGAAGGTCAGCGACGTCGAGGACGCGGTGAACACCTGGAAGAAGAGCGGCGGCGACAAGCTGCGCGACTGGTACCAGGACATTCTCGACAAGAACGGCTCCGGCAACTGACGCGTACGTACGAGAGGTAAGGGGGCCGCCGGGCACACAACCCGGCGGCCGGGGTCAGGAGCACGACATGGGGAGCACACGGTGAAGGCACGGGCCACGGTCGCGGCCGCCCCGGACCGCACCGCCGACGGGACGAGCGTCCCGGCCGACGGGAGCGGCGCCGGGGACGGCGACGGCGGGGAGACGAGCAAAGCGGGCAGAAAGCGGGCCCGGGGCGTTCCCGAGCCCCGGAAGGAGCAGGGCGGTATCACCTGGCGGCAGCGGCTGCGGCGCGACCGCACGCTGATCCTGATGACGATGCCGGCCATCGCGCTGCTGCTGATCTTCAACTACATCCCGCTGCTCGGGAACATCGTGGCCTTCCAGGACTACGACGTGTACGACCTGGGCATCACGGGCAGCCCGTTCGTCGGGTTCGACAACTTCACCCGGATCTTCGAGGACTACCGCTTCTGGGAAGTCCTCGTGAACACGCTGGTCATCTTCGTGACCCAGCTGGTCCTGTTCTTCCCGATCCCGATCGCCATCGCGCTGCTGCTCAACACGATCATGAGCACCCGGGTCAGGGCCTGGGTGCAGGCGGTCGTCTATCTGCCGCACTTCTTCTCCTGGGTGCTCGTCGTCACCGTGTTCCAGCAGATGTTCGGCGGCGCCGGGCTGGTCGCCCAGTGGCTGCGCGAGCACGGCCACGAGGGCTTCGACCTGATGACCGATCCGGGCTTCTTCAAGTTCCTGGTCAGCGCGCAGGCCGTGTGGAAGGACGCCGGCTGGGGCGTGATCGTCTTCCTGGCCGCGCTCGCCGCCGTCAACACCGATCTGTACGAGGCCGCCGCCGTCGACGGGGCCGGCCGCTGGCGCCGCATGTGGCATGTCACGCTGCCCGCGCTGCGCCCGGTCATCGCCCTGCTGCTCGTGCTGCGGGTGGGCAGCGCGCTCAACCTCGACTTCGAGCAGATCCTCCTCCAGCGCGACCAGGTCGGCGCGGGGGCCTCGGAAATCCTGGACACCTACATCTGGTGGACGGGCATCAAGACCGGCGACTTCGGCTACGCGGCCGCCGCCGGCATCTTCAAGGGGCTGTTCAGCGTCGCCATGGTGCTGGGCGCCAACAAGGTCGCCCACATGCTGGGCGAGCAGGGGGTGTACTCCAAGAAATGACAACTCTCCTGGACCAGCGGGCGGAACCGGCGCCCCCCACCGAGACACGCCTCCAGCGCGCCCTGCGCATCGAGCCGCGCCCCGTGTGGGAGGAGGAGCCGACGAAGGCCGGGCTCGCCTTCAAGGGATTCGGGCTCGTCGCGATCTGCGCGGTCGTCATCGTCCCGATCTGGGTGGTCCTGGTGACCAGCCTCTCCGACACGAGGACCATCAACGACGCGGGCGGCCTGGTCGTCTGGCCGAAGCACCTCACGTTCGTCGCGTACAAGGAGCTGCTGAGCGGGGGCGCGGTGACCCGTGCCGCCGCCGTCAGCGTCGGCCTCACCGTCGTCGGTACGGCCGTCAGCATGGTCGTCTCGATCCTCTGCGCGTACGGGCTCAGCCGCCGCGACTCGTACGCGCACCGACCGCTGCTGATGACGCTGATGGCGACCATGTTCTTCGGCGCCGGGCTCATCCCGACGTATCTGCTGGTCACCGGGATCGGGCTGAGCGACAGCTACTGGTCGATGATCCTGCCGAGCGCGATCAGTGTGTTCAACGTGCTGGTGCTGCGCGGCTTCTTCATGGACACCGCGCCCGAACTCATCGACGCGGCACGCATCGACGGGGCCGGCGAGTGGCGCATCCTGCTCCAGATCATCATGCCGCTGTCGCGCGCGGTGATCGCGGTGATCTCGCTGTTCTACGCGGTCGGCTACTGGAGTCAGTGGTTCAACGCGATGCTCTACATCCAGGACAGCGACAAGTACCCCTTGCAGATGATCCTGCGTCAGCTGGTCCTCCAGCACCAGGTGCCGCCGGGCGCGATGGGCGCGGCCGTCAGCAGCGGCCAGATCAACAGCCTCGCCGTGCAGATGGCGGTGATGATCCTCGCGCTGATCCCGGTCGCGGTGCTGTCGCCGTTCGTCCAGAAGCACTTCCAGAAGGGCATGCTCACCGGCGCCGTGAAGGGCTGACCGGCCCCGCACCCCTGGGGGGTGTCTGGTCGATCAGGGTCGGATCGGGCCGCGGCGTCTGGTGCGGTGCATCGCAAGGCGCCGGAGCGTCGCGATGTGCCGTGCCAGGCGTCGTGGACCCGGCCCTGATCGGCAAGACACCCCCTAAACCCCCACCCAGGAGAACCGGAGACGCCATGCCGTCCCTGCGCGACGCGGCCCGTGGCCGCATCCTCTTCGGAGGCGACTACAACCCCGAGCAGTGGCCCGAGGAGGTGTGGGAGGACGACGTCCGGCTGATGAAGGAGGCCGGGGTCAACTCCGTCACCCTCGGCGTCTTCTCCTGGGCGAGGATCGAACCCCGCCCGGGAGCCAGGGAGTTCGATTGGCTGGACCGGCTGATGGACCTGATGCACGCCCAGGGCATCGGCGTCGTGCTCGCCACCCCGACCGCCTCCCCGCCGCCCTGGATGGGGGCGCGGCACCCGGAGACGCTGCCGCGCGCGGAGGACGGGTCCATCGTCTGGTACGGCTCACGCCAGCAGTTCTGCCCCAGTTCGCCGGTCTACCGCCGTTACGCCGCCGCGCTCACCGAGGACCTGGCCGCGCGGTACGCGGAGCACCCGGCGCTCACCGTGTGGCACATCAACAACGAGTACTGCACCCACTGCTGGTGCGACGAGACGGCGGGCCACTTCCGCCGCTGGCTGCGCGGCCGGTACGGGACGCTCGACGCCCTCAACGAGGCGTGGGGAACGGCCTTCTGGAGCCAGCGCTACGACGCGTGGACGGAGATCCTGCCGCCGCGCAAGGCGCAGTACATGCGGAACCCCACCCAGGTGCTGGACTTCAAACGCTTCACGTCCGACGCGCTCATGGAGTGCTTCACCGCCGAGCGCGACATCGTCGCGCGGCACACCCCGCACATCCCGGTGACCACGAACTTCATGCCGCTGTGGTCGGGGCAGGACGCCTGGGCGTGGTCGGCCGAGGAGGACGTCGTCTCGGTCGACGTCTACCCGGACCCGCGCGACCCGTGGGGCGGACAGTACAACGCGATGCTCGCCGACATGACGCGCTCGCAGGCGGACGGCCCGTGGATGCTGATGGAGCAGGCGGCGGGTGCGGTGAACTGGCGGGGCGTCAACCACCCGAAGCCGGAGGGGCTGAACCGGCTCTGGTCGCTCCAGTCGGTGGCGCGCGGCGCCGACGCGATCTGCTACTTCCAGTGGCGGCAGTCCCGGCAGGGCTCGGAGAAGTTCCACTCGGGCATGCTCGGCCACGCCGGTGAGCAGGGCCGCTCCTTCCGCGAGACCCGGCAGCTGGGCGGCGAGCTGGCCGTGATCGGATCCGCCGTGTCCGGTACGGGCGTGGCCGCCGAGGTGGCCGTCCTGCACGACTGGGACGCCTGGTGGGCGGGCGCCCAGGAGGGCGCCCCCTCCGCGCGGCTCGACTACACGGAGGTGATCCGGCGCTGGCACCGGGCACTGTGGGAGAACGGCACGCCCACGGACTTCGCCCGCCCCGACGCCGACCTGAGCCGGTACAAGGCGGTCGTCGTGCCGCACCTCTACCTCCTCGACGACGCGGCGGTCGACAACCTCGTGGCGTACGTACAAGGCGGCGGGCGCCTGGTGTGCGGCTTCTTCAGCGGCATCGCGGACGTGGACGACCGCGTCCGGCCGGGCGGGATGGACGTCCGGCTGCGCGAGCTGTTCGGGATCGCGACCCTGCACGAGTGGTGGCCGCTGGACACGGGCGAGACCGTGGAGTGCGACGGCTTCCGGGGCACTCTCTGGTCCGAGGAGCTGGAGGCGGCCGAGGGCACCGAGGTGCTGGCCGCCTACCGCGACGGCGAGCTCGCCGGGCTGCCCGCCGTGCTGCGCCGGGGCCGCGCGGTGTACGTGTCGACGCTCCCCGAGCCCCCGGCGCTGCGGGCCCTCCTGGCCGGCGTGGTCCGGGAGGCCGGGGTCGAGCCGGTCCTCGCCGGGCTGCCCGAGGGGGTGGAGGCGGTGCGCCGGGGCGAGCTGCTGTTCCTGCTGCACCACCGCCGCGAGATGGTCACGGTCACCGTGCCCGGCGTGTACGAGGATCTGCTCACCGGGCGCGCGGTGACGGACCGGATCGCGCTCGGCCGCTACGGTGTCGCGGTGCTGCGGAGATCCGCGCCATGACCGCGCGCACGGACATCGACTCGACCTGGGAGCCGCGCCCCGCCGCCCGCTGGGAGGACGCCTTCCTCGGCGGCAACGGCCGGCACGGCGCCATGGTGTACGGCGACCCGGCCGACGACCGCGTGATCGTCAACCACCACACCCTGGTCCGGCCCAACGGCAGCCGGCACGTCCGGCCGCCCGAGCTGGCGGACCGGCTGGGCCGGGTCCAGAGCGCGCTGCTCGCCGGGGACACCGGGGCGGCGGAGCACTTCGGCGCGGGCCGCCCGCTGGTGTGGGTGCAGCCCTTCCACCCGGCCTTCCAGACCCGGGTCCGGCCGGTGCCCGGGAACGCCGCCGACCCGGCCGCGGCCTACCGCCGGGCGGTCGACTTCGCCACCGGTGAGATCACCGCCGCCTGCGAGTCCTGGCGCAGCCGGGTGTTCGTCTCGCGCGCCGACGACGTGATCGTGCAGTACGTCACCGGGCCGGGGCTCGCCGTGGACGTGACGCTCGACCACGCCCTGCCGGGCGCCCCGCCGCGCCTGGCCGTCGGCCGGAGCACCGTGCTCACCCCGGACGGAGCCCGGCTGACGCTGCGCGCGGGCTACCCGGACAGCGAGCTCGCGTACACCGGCGCGACGGTGCTCCGCGCGGAGGGCGGCCGGGTCTCGGTGGCGGGCGAGGGGGTCCGCGTCGAGGGCGCGAGGAGCCTGTTGCTGCTGACCCGGGTGCGCCGGCACACCGGCCACCTGGACCTGGCGGCGGAATGCGCGGCACTGCCGGG
Organism: Streptomyces sp. NBC_00209; assembly: GCF_045206345.1. Classification (NCBI taxonomy): domain Bacteria; kingdom Bacillati; phylum Actinomycetota; class Actinomycetes; order Kitasatosporales; family Streptomycetaceae; genus Streptomyces; species Streptomyces sp. NBC_00209. The sequence goes on from NZ_CP108121.1 coordinate 489,742, forward strand.
TGACGGGTATGCCGCGCTGCTGGACCGGCATGGGGCGCTGCACCGGCCCGCCTTCGAACGGGCGGCGCTCACCCTGGACGCGGACCCGGCCGAACGGGCACTGTCCGGATCGGAGTTGATCCGGCGGCCGGACAGCCCGGCGCTGCTGGAGCGGCTGTGCGCGGCGGGCCGCTACCATCTGCTGTCCGCGTCCGGGGCCCTGCCGCCCCGGCTGACCGGGCTCTGGACGGGTGACTGGGACACCGCCTGGTCGGGGGCGTTCACGACGAACGCCAACCTGAATCTCCAGATCGCCTCGGCCGCGGCGGCGGCGCTGCCGGAGGTGTCCGAGGCCCATGCGGCGCTGGTGTACGGGCAGCTCCCGGACTGGCGGGACAACGCGCGGGCCATCTTCGGGGCGCGCGGGATCGTGGCCCCGTCGCACACGGACGGCGAGTCCGGACACACCCGGCACTACCAGCGCGCCTACCCGCTGCACCTGTGGACGGCGGGCGCGGACTGGCTCCTGGAGCCGCTGATCGAGCACGCGGAGACGACGGGGAGCGAGGACCCCCGGCTGACCGCCGCTCTGCACGAAACGGCCCTGTTCTACGAGGACTTCCTCACCCGGACCGGCCCGGACGGGCGGGTGGCCGTGGTGCCCTCGTACTCGCCGGAGAACCGTCCGGCCAACGCGAGCTGGGGCACGGTCGACGCGACGATGGACCTGGCGGCGGCCCGCCACGCGCTCACCGCCTCGGCCGACCGCTCCCCCGACCCCCGGGTCGCCGAGCGCCGCCGTGCGCTCGCGGACCGGCTCGCCGACTACCGGGTCAACGAGGACGGCGCGCTCGCCGAGTGGGCGTGGCCGGGCCTGGCGGAGACGTACGACCACCGCCACCTGAGCCACCTGTACCCGGTGTGGCCGCTGGACGTGATCAACCCGTACGACACGCCCGGGTCGGCCGCCGCCGCGCACCGGGCGCTCGCACTGCGGGGCGCGGAGAACGACTCGGCCCACGGTCATCTGCACCACGCGCTGGTCGCGGCCCGGCTGCGGGACGGGGTGCGTGCCTCGGCGGCGGTCCGGTCGGTGCTCGCGGGCGACTTCTTCCACGAGTCGCTGATGAGCGCCCACTACCCGTCGCGCAACGTGTACAACGCGGACGCGGCGCATGCCCTGCCCGCTGCCGTGATCGAGTCGCTGGTGCAGTCGACCCCGCGCCGCCTGGTCCTGCTGCCCGCACCGCTCGCGGGCTGTCCGGGCGGTGAACTGCGCGGTGCGCGTACGCGGTTCGGCGCGTCCGTGGACCTGCGCTGGTCGCCCGACGGCACCGCGACGGCGGTCCTCCACCCGGCGCGCGATACCCGCGTCGACGTCCGCACGGGCGAGGGCCACACCCTCACCGAAGCCTCCGCCGGCTCCCCCTCGGCTCCCCTGGAGCTGACGGCCGGCGTGGACCGCGTCCTGGAACTCCGGCCGCGGTAGCACTCCCCCCACCCACCATGGAAGGACGACCATGGCACATCGCACCCTCAGCAGGCTCGCCCTGACCCCGGCCGTGGCCCTGGCGGCCCTCGTCGGCTTCGCCTCCGCCCCGGCCCAGGCGGCCGTCTGGTCCTCGTCGGACCAGTGGGGTACGTACACCACCTCCGACAACTACATCCTCTACAACAACATCTGGGGCTCCGGCGCGGGCACCCAGTCCATCTGGGCCAACTCCTCCTCGGACTGGGGCGTCCGGGCCGACCACCCGAACACCGGCGGCATCAAGTCGTACCCGAACGCCAAGAAGGTGGTGAACAAGCCGATCGGCTCGCTGTCGTCGCTCACCAGCACGTACAACGTCACCGTCCCGTCGTCCGGCGCGTACAACACCTCGTACGACATCTGGGACAGCGACTACGACTACGAAGTCATGCTCTGGGTCAACTACAACGGCGCCGTGGGCCCGTTGGGCACCTCGCAGGGCAATGTGACGCTGGGCGGGCACACCTGGACCGTCTACAAGGGCGACAACGGGTCCAACCAGGTCTTCTCGTTCCTGCGGACCTCGGACTCCACCTCGGGCACGGTGGACATCCTGCCGATCCTGAAGTGGATCAAGGACGCCAAGGGCTGGTGGGGCAACGAGACCATCGGCGACGTCCAGTTCGGCTACGAGATCACCTCGTCCGCCGGCGGGCTCGACTTCCGTACGAACGGATTCGGCGTCTCCGCGAGCTGACCCGCACACCTGAGGAGTCGGCCCCCGCGCGCGGGGGCCGACTCACGCGGTCACCCGGGAGCGGGCCCCGTGCTCTCACGTACCGTCAGTTCCGGTGCCAGCAGCTCGACTTCGTCGGTGCCCCGGCCGGACAGCTTGGCGACGACGTGTTCGACGGAGCGGCGGCCCATCTCCTGCGCCGGTATGGCGACGGAGGTCAGCCGTACCGATGCCTGGGTGGCCACCTGCTCGGGGCAGATCGCCACCACCGATACGTCCTCGGGCACGGCCTTGCCCTGCTGGCGCAGCAGGTTGAGCAGTGGTTCCACCGCCGCCTCGTTCTGCACGATGAAGCCGGTGGTGCCGGGGCGCTCGTCGAATATCCGGGACAGGGTCTGGGCCATCGCCGCGTAGCCGCCCTCGCAGGGGCGGTGCAGGACGCGCACACCGGCCTCCTGCGCCTTGGCGCGTACACCGTCGACGGTCCGCTCGGCGAAGCCGGTGTGCCGCTCGTAGACCGCGGCGGCCTCGCCGATCACGGCGATCTCGCGGTGGCCGAGGCCGGCCAGATGCTCCACGCAGAGCGCCCCGGTCGCCTCGAAGTCGAGGTCCACGCAGGTCAGTCCGGTGGGGTCGGCGGGCAGGCCGATGAGGACGGCGGCCCGATCGGTCTCGCGCAGCAACGGAAGGCGCTCGTCGTGCAGTTCGACGTCCATCAGGATCATCGCGTCGGCCAGCGAGCTGCCGGCGATCCGCCGCACCGCCGCGGGCCCCTCCTCGCCGGTGAGGAGGAGGACGTCGTAGCCGTGGGTGCGGGCGGTGGTGGCGACCGCGATGGCGATCTCCATCATCACGGGCACGTACATGTCGGTGCGCAGCGGCACCATGAGCGCGATGATGTTCGACCGGCTGCTGGCGAGCGCCCGGGCCCCGGCGTTGGGGTGGTAGCCGAGCTGCTGGATGCTCTGCTCGACGCGCTCCCGGGTGGCGACGGAGATGGAGCGCTTCCCGCTGAGGACGTAGCTCACCGTGCTCGCGGAGACTCCGGCGTGCTGCGCGACCTCGGCCAGGGTGACCACGGCTCTCCCTCACGGTCGGATTGGCGAAGCGCTTCGACTCCGCTCCCTCCAGCCGTGACGTGGAGAGACAGCGCGAGCCTAGCCCTGCCGTGACGGCATGTCCAGACCACTGTCGAAGCGCTTCGACACGCGGGGAGGCTACGGAGACGCTTCGAGCTACCGCAACGATATGCCCGCCGGCCGTCTCCCCGTCACACCGGCTCAGCCGCCGAGCAGGACCGGGAAGGACTCCATGTCGTTCTGCGTCATCACCGGGAGGTTGCGCAGCTCGATGTCGGGGACGGCGAGCCGCAGGTCCGGGAAGCGCGCGAAGAGAGCCGGCAGGGCGATGCCCGCCTCGACCCGGGAGAGCGCCGCGCCGGGGCAGATGTGCGGGCCGTGCTGCTCGGGGTAGCGGCCGATCACCCGGTACGAGATCACCACGCCCTCGCCCTTGGCGATGACGGAGTCGCCGACCTGGATGTCCTCGGTGGCGAAGCGCATGAGCAGATGGGTGGTCGGGGTGTCCCAGCGCAGGGTCTTATCGCCTCCAGGCGGCGGGGCGTGAGCGCCTGGGAGGTCTTGGTGCGCAGCCTGCGGTGCTCCGCGCCGTCGACGGTGAACATGGACCGTCCGGCGTCGATCATGCCGATGAGCGGCCAGGCGTGCGTCACCTCGCCGCTCTGCCAGAGCCCCCAGGCGTCGATGTCCTTGACCAGGCGCGGGTCGACCAGGAGCCGCCTGGCGTCCGCATGCCGGGTGAGGGTCCACGCGGGCACGCCGAGGAGTTCGATCCGGGTCAGCGGCCCGGCGTCGCGCAGCAGCGCGGTCTCGCCGTCGAGGTCCTGGACCATGGGTCGATGACGACGGTGGCACCCGGGTGGGCCGCGGCCCGGGCGGCATGGGGGCAGGTCACGAGAATTCTCCTGTCATGCGTACGGGGGTGAACCGGACGGGGAGCGTGGTGTTGCCGCGCAGGAAGGGGGAGTCCTCGACGGCGACGTCGAGCCGGAGGTCGGGCAGCCGGTCGAGCAGCACCTCGCTGCCGGTCCTGGCGATGATCTCGGCGATCTCCTGGGCGGGGAACGGGCACCGGTACTCGCCGTGGCTGAAGGCGAGGTGCGCGCCGTCGCCGCCCTGGGCGGGGCCCGGGCCGCCGACGCCCTGGCGGATCAGCGGGTCGGTGTTGGCGGCGCCGGACCTTGGACGGTCACCCCGGCCGGTCCGCGTGGGGCCTCACCCGGTCCGCAGCCCCGGATCGCTCACCCCGGGCGCGCCCGTCTCGACGTGCCCGGCGAAGCGCCGCAGGAAGGCGGCGTCCGCGTCGCTCGTGACGGTGACGTCGTACCAGCGCTTGCTGCGGCGCAGGTCGAGCGTCTGCCGGACGGTCTGCCCCGGACGTACGGTGACCGCCCGCACCTCTCCGCCGTAGGCGGCGGCGCTGCGCAGGGTCAGCCGGACGGAGCCGGTGCCGGAGTGGGTGAGCGTGAGTTCGAGGTTTCCCGTCGTGGTGTCATGACGGGCCGTCACCTCAGGCCCGGCGGCCTTGCCGGGGTTGTGGAAGGAGCGCAGGAAGCCGTTCGGGCCGTGCACGGTGAGGTCGGTGACGCCCTCGGAGTACGCGGTGTTCCAGGTGTCCCCGACCGAGGCGCCCGCGTGCGTGGTGTAGGTCCAGGGGCCGTCCGTGCGGTTGCCGGACGACACGAGGAACTGCGCGCCGGCCGCCGGTCCCCCGCCGAAGGTGAGCCGGAAGGTGCCGGCGGCCGGGTCGGCGGCGCCGTCCACCAGCGGCGCGTAGGGCAGCGGGCGGGTGGGGCGCGAGCCGCGCTCCTGCTTCGGCACCGCTCCGGTGGCGGGCGGGACGGGCCGGTAGTCGGGGTGCCGGTCGCCGTCCGGGGGCTCGTAGGCGGCGGTGGACGGCAGTTCGGGCGCGGCGGGGTCCGTGCGGCCGAAGTCGAAGGCGGAGGTGAGATCACCGCAGACGGCCCGCCGCCACGGCGAGATGTTCGGCTCGTGCACCCCGAAGCGCCGCTCCATGAACCGGATGACGGAGGTGTGGTCGAAGACCTCCGAGCAGGCGTAGCCGCCGGTGCTCCACGGCGACACCACGGTCATCGGCACCCGCTGGCCGAGCCCGTAAGGACCCGCCGCGTACCGCAGGTCGCCCGGGAAGTAGTCGGCGGCGGTGTCCACGGTGGACAGCCCCTGCGCGGGCCCGGACGGGACGTACGGCGGCACGACGTGGTCGAAGAACCCGTCGTTCTCGTCGTACGTGATGAACAGGGCCGTACGCCCCCAGACCTCCGGGTCCGCGGTGAGCGCGTCCAGCACCTGCGCGATGTACCAGGCGCCGTAGTTCGCGGGCCAGTTGGGGTGTTCGCTGTACGCCTCGGGCGCCACGATCCAGGACACCGAGGGCAGCGTCCCGGCCTTGATGTCGGCCTTGAGGTCGTCCAGGAGACCGCCCTCGTTTTTCAGGTCGCTGCCGGTGCGGGCCTTGTCATAGAGGGCGTCACCCGGCTTGGCGTCGCGATAACTGTTGAAGTAGAGCAGCGAGTTGTCGCCGTACGTGCCCCGGTAGGCGTCACCGATCCAGCCCCAGGACCCGGCGGCGTCGAGCCCGTCGCCGATGTCCTGGTACACCTTCCACGACACCCCGGCCTCCTGAAGGCGCTCCGGGTAGGTCGTCCAGCCGTATCCCCGCTCGTCGTTGCCCAGCTCGGGCCCTCCGCCGGCCCCGTCGTTGCCGGTGTAACCGCTCCACAGGTAGTAGCGGTTGGGGTCGGTCGAGCCGATGAACGAGCAGTGGTACGCGTCGCAGACGGTGAACGCGTCGGCGAGCGCGTAGTGAAACGGGATGTCGTCCCGGGTGAGGTGGGCCATCGTGGTCGCCGTCTTGGCGGGCACCCACTGGTCGTAGGCGCCCTTGTTGAACGCCCGGTGGCCGCCCGCCCAGTCGTGGTTCAGGTCCTGGAGGAACTGCATCCCGAGCTTGTCGGCCGGCGGCCGGAACGGCAGCACCTCCTTCCCGGCCGCGTCCGCCTGGTGCCACACCGGTTTGCCGCTGGGCAGTGTGACGGGGCGCGGATCGCCGTAGCCCCGTACGCCCTTCATCGTCCCGAAGTAGTGGTCGAAGGAACGGTTCTCCTGCATCAGGACGACGATGTGCTCGACGTCCTCGATGGTGCCCGTACGCCCCCGTGCGGGAAGGGACGCGGCGCGGGCGATGCTGCTCGACAGGGCGGTGAGGGCGACGGAGCCCCCGGCGAGCTTCAGGAGCCGGCGACGGTCGATTTCTGCCATGGGTGGAAGCCTTCGCGGTGGGGGGATGGGGGTGGAGAGCGACTGGAGTGTTCCAGACCCGCCGGTCTCCGCGTAAGACCCTTGCAGTGTGCACGGAGTGACGCCGGGCGGAACAGTCGGCGAACCTACCCACCTGGGCCGGGTCCATTCCCCGTACCTCCCGGCAAACTGCCCGGACCAGGCAGGAACGCGCCCGCAGCATTGCCGACTCCCCGCCTGGCGGGACCGGGCCGGCCCCCGCGAGGCTGGGGTCGCAGCAGGCAACCGCCGACAGGACGCGAGGGACGCCGGATGGGACACAGACCCTTCTTCCGCTGGATCCTGGCGCTCGGCCTCCTGCTCATCACCGGCTCCGCGTGCGCGTACGCGGCCGCGCCGGAGATGCCGGAACTCCGTCAGCTCGACCTGACCGTGCTGAGCGAGAAGCGGGACGGGGCATGCACGGTGCGGTGGACGGACCCCTACGAGCACCGCACGCGTGAGGGCGCGTACCGGTGCGACCCCGACCGTGATCCGCAGTTGAAGGCTCCCTCGTACGACCCGGAGACCGGGCACGGCTGGACCTCCGGCTTCCTGGTCGCGGAAGGCCCGGACAAGGGAGAGCTGTACGTCCTGGGCCAGGACGACGACGTCTACGACGAACGGATCGCGCTCTCCGACAGGCTGATCATGTTCGGGCTGCCGCTCCTGACGGTGGGTCTCGTCGGCGGGAACATCCGCGCGGCGGCCCGGCTGGGCGGTGTCCGTCCGGGCCTGGTCGACCGCGCCTGGCGGCTGGCGGGCGCGGCGGCAGCGGTGGAGGAGGACCGTGCGCGGGCCGTCGAGGCGGTGCGCGCGGCATGGGCGCCGTTGCGGGAGGAGCGGGTGCGCGAGGAACTGGGCCGGATGCCCGTGACCCGGCTGCGGGACGACGAGCGGCGCCGGTTCCGGACGAAGGAGTGGGAGAAGGCGGGCGTGCGCACGGTGCGCGATGTGCTCGACGCGGGCGTGTGGGAGCTGGGCGGGCTGCCCGGCGTCGGACGGCGTACGGCGGAGCAGGCGGTCGCCGCAGCCCGGCGGACGGCCGACGCGGTCGGCGCGGACGTCGTGGTCCGCCTCTCCGCCGACCGGTCCGACCCCCGGGCGGCCGCCCTGGTCACCGCGCTGCACGTGCTGGTGGCGGCCGGGCCGGAGGGGCGGGACGCGGCGGACGCGGCCGAGGCGCTGTCCGTCCGCCTCGAACCGCTCCTCGCGGACGCCGCCCCCGCTACCGGCTGGGCCACGATGCTCCGGGCGGGCCCGGCGGACCGCCGCCGGGCCCGGTCCGCCGTGGCCGGTCTCCGGTACCAGCTGGCCGGGGCGGAGCGCGACGGCCTGCCCGCCCGCTTCGGGCAGACCTCGGTGGATCTGCTGCGGGCGCCGGGCGGGGAGCTGGACGCGCTGTCCGCCCGGACCGACTTCGAGCGGCGGCCCCGGGCCTACTACGACGTGCTCGCGGAGGTCACCCGGGATGCCGGGGACCGCGACCCGGCGCTGGGCTGAGCGGTGAGGTGTAGGTGCCGCCCGTCGCGACCCCCGAGGCGGCCATCTGGTCGTACGCGGTCAGGATGAGGTCCTTGGTGCGGTAACCGCCGTACCGTGCCTCGTCCTTGCGCCGGACGATGGGGAAGGTGTCCAGGATGTAGGCGGTGTCGGCGCGCCCGATCCCGTACAGGTGGAAGAAGAACGCGTCCAGCTCCGCCCGGATGTGGCGGCGGCGGTCCTCGTCCCAGCGGAACGGGCCGCCCGCGTGGCCCAGGTCGGCGGCGAAGGGGCCCATGTCGTGGGCGGTGCAGGTGAGTTCGAGGACGCGCGGGGTCAGAAAGCCCGTGTGGCGGTGGACGGTCTCCGGTGGCAGGACGGGGAGTTGGCGGATGTAGAAGAAGTTGAGGTTGAGCCCCGCGGCCTTCTGGCGGGTGACGTAGTCGTAGACGAAGGAGTTGAAGTGGGCCACCAGGGCCGCGCTGTCGCGCGAGTTCCGGGTGTGCAACAGGAAGACGGAGTCGCCGATCGCCGCCGGGGGCAGGATCGCGGAGATCATGGTCCGCTGATTGGTGGGGCTGCTGATGCGGAGGAAGGCGAGGCGGCCGGGCGGGGTGCCGGGCGGGGTCTCGGCGCGGTCCACCCAGTTCCCGGGGACGGCCAGACGGGACGCGGAGGCCCAGGCGTCGGCCGTCAGATAGGCGGGCTGGTTCTGGCGCTTGACGGCGGTGGCGCTCTTGACCACGTCGGCCGCGCGGTGGTTGTAGGCGTCGACCATCTTGGCCTCGTAGAGCGGGAGCATGACCCGGTCGCCGTTGACGTAGTGGTTTCCGGCCTCCTGCCAGCCGGTGGCCGTCAGCTCCTCGCGGGTGCGGAACCGGTGCGAGTCGTTGGCCATGTGGAACATCGTGCCGAAGGTGACGCCCCACGGGTTGCCCGCCGGGTCGCCCTCCTTGATGAGGACGGGGAGCCGTGCGTAGATGCCGAGGGTGATCTCGGCGTCGCGGCGGGTCCGGAAGACCGGGCAGGTCCCCGTGTTGGGGTTGAGCAGCGCGATCTCCTCGGGCGTGAGCGCGAACACCCGACCCGCGTCCGTGAGTTCGGCCGGGTCGCGGAGGAAGAAGGCGAATCGGGCGGCGGGTTCGCGCACGGCACGGCCGGTCAGGGACAGGATGCTGAACTTGAACGAGCGGTGGACGTCGGGGAAGGCGGGCCCGGCGTTCTCGAAGTCGTACAGGGCGGCGAGCGCGCCCCTGTCGACGAGGTCCTTGAAGTAGAAGCGGGTCGTCGCGTCGGTGGCGATGCCCGTCGGCACGATCATGCCCATCCGGCCGCGCGGGCCGGTCAGCGCGCGGCCCGCCTCGGCGAAGACGGCGTACGTGTTGATGTCACCGCGCCCGGTGAGCGGATACCGTCCGCCGTTGCGCAGGAAGTGGCTCGTCCCCTCCGCCGTGCCCCTGGCCGTCTCGAACGCGGTGTGCAGGGCGGCCCGGTCCGGGTCCTCCTTCAGCGCGGCGATCAGGCGTTTGCGGGCGGCGGCCGTCTTCGCGGCGGCGATCTCCGCGTCGTGCTGGGCGAAGAACTCCTGCTCCTGGAGCTTGATGCGCTCCCAGGGCGGGTTGCCGAGGACGCAGTCGAAGCCGCCGGTGCCTTCGGGTCCGAAGACCCCGGGGAACTCCAGGTGCCAGTGGAAGAAGCGGTAGCGGTCCCGCAGCCGCGCGATCTCCTCGTGGGTGGACCCGGGCGCGCCCGACAGGTCGCGGAGGGCCGCGTCGGTCACCGCGGGCGGTGCGTCCGCCGTCCTGCGCCACAGGAACGCGGCGCACCAGGCGTCGGCCGCGTCGCGCCCCGGTTCGACGCCCCGGACGTAGCAGGCCGACCGCTCGGTCCTGTTCCGTTTCCGCAGGGCCCTGGCGTGCGCGCGGTCGTCGCCCGCCGTGGGGGTGAACGCCGCGTCCGGGATGCCGCCCCGCAGCAGCTCCGGCACCGCGCCGATCAGGGCGTTGCCGTGCTTGACGCGGGCGTCGAGGAAGGTGAGCGGCCGCCCGGGCTCCGGAGCCTCCAGCCACAGGGCCATCCTGGCGAGTTCGACGGCCATCGGGTCGAGGTCCACGCCGTGCACGCACTGCGCGACGACCTCGCGGAGGGCGTCGCCGTACCGCTCCGTCGTGTGCCCGCGCACTTCCGCGAGGCGCCGGGCGATGCGACGGGCCGCCGCCACCAGGAAGTGGCCGGAGCCGCAGGCCGGGTCGCAGACGGTGAGGGCCAGGAGCTCCCGGTCGGCGGCACCCGCTGCCTCGCCGCGTGCGACGGCGGCGTCGAGGACCGGGTCGAGCGCGGCGTCGAGCAGGCACTCCACGAGGGCGGCCGGGGTGTAGTAGGAGCCCGACGTCTTACGGGCGTTGCCGGGGAGCCCGACCAGCGCGAAGGCACGGTCCGCCGCGTCGATCCGGGGGACGAACTGGAGGAGCGATTCGTGGACGGAGCCCAGCTCCTCCGCTTCGAGGCGGCCGAAGTCGACCGGCCGGGCGCGCCGTGTGCCCGGGTCCGGGACCTCGGACAGCTGGCGCACCGCGGTGAGCAGGTCCTCGTCGGACAGGGCGAGCCCGTACAGCGGGGCGTCGGCCTCCGTGGGAGCGAAGAGGCCGCCGAGACCGGGCAGCCCGAGGCCGGGGTCCCCGTCCAGGTCACCGAGGGCGTCGAGTACGGCGCGCAGCGCCGCGTAGAACTCACCGTGCTCCACGGCGCCGCGCGCACGGGCGCGGAGGCGGGCCGTCGAGAAGTTGGCCGTGTACCGCGCCCTGGCCTCGGCGGTCGCGTCCGGGGACAGCAGGGCGTCGCGGTCCTCGGAGACGAAGAGGAAGAGGAGCCGGAAGACGAGGCGCAGCAGGGCGTTGTGCAGGGCGGCGGCGTCCGCGTGCGCGCGCAGGGCGGTGTTGGCGGGGTGGCGCAGGAAGCCGGTGCCGAGGGTGGTGAGCGCGGCCCGCACCCCCTTGCGGAGCCGGTCCGGGGTCCGGCTGCTGGGGAGGGCGGACATGAGGCGGACTTCCCGGCGGTGACGGTGCGGAGCGGAGACGGGGTGGTGAGTGGAGACGGGGAGCGAAATCGTATCCGAGGCGGTCGGCGTGCGGGAGTCCGCTCGTCCGGTGTTGATTATCCTGACGACCGTTGCGGGTGTGATCACGGGCGGCCGGGGGGCCACGGGCGCGCCCGGCGAGGGGAGAGTCACGTGCAGGGTGCCGCGAGCCGGGGGTCGGCCAGGAAGGCCGAGCAGGCGTGGAACCAGGGGATGGTCCTCATGCGCCAGGGGGACAACGCGGGGGCCGCGGCGCAGTTCACGCTCGCCACGCAGCACGACCCGAGTGCGGCCGACGCCTGGCTGGGGCTGCATGTGACCAGCACGGACCAGAAGGCGGCTCTGGACGGCATGCTGCGCAACTCGGCGCGGTTCGGGGTCCTGCGGTCGAAGTACCAGTCGCCCTTCCGGTCCACCTTCCAGATCGGCCACTACGTCACCTTCCGGCTGGAGACCTCCCGGGATCTGTGGCTGGCGGCCATGTCGGCGTTCCTGGACGACCGGCGGCTCGACGAGGCGTGGAAGGGGCTCTCCACGGCGCTGCTGGACTGCGACGAGACCCGGTTCGTCTGCACCCGGTACGCGTTCCTGAAGGAGGACTGGCCGCTCGTCCTGAAGTTCGCGCCCGGAATCGCCGACGCCTTCCTGCGCGACGAGGCGCAGTTGTACGTGGGTGGGGCGCTGTTCGCCCAGGGCGTCTGCCACGAGTCGCTGAACGTGCTGTCCGCGCTGCCGGGCAAGCTGGACACGGGCAGCAGGTTCGACGCCGAGGTGAAGTACTTCATGGGGCGGTCGCTGGAGGCGCTGGGCCGCGAGGAGGAGGCGCTGAAGCGCTACCAGTACGCGTTCCGGTGCGCGCCCGACCTGCTCGACGTGGAGTCGCGTGCCCAGGCCCGCCCGGTGAGCAAGCCCGCCCCGGCGCCCGCCGCCCCGGTCGCGGCAACGGCGGGCGGGGGCCCGTCGCAGCAGGCTGGTCCGGGTGGCGACGGCGACGGCGGGCTGTCCGCCGACGAGCGGGCCCGGGTGCTCGCCGAGGCGCAGCGGGCGCTCGACGCCATGATCGGGTTGCAGCCGGTGAAGCGCCAGGTCAAGACGCTGCTCGCGCAGTTGCGGATGTCCGCGCTGCGCGAGGAGCAGGGTCTGCCCGGTGGGGCCCGTCCCCGGCACTTCGTCTTCGCGGGGCCGCCCGGCACCGGCAAGACGACCGTGGCCCGCATCATCGGCCAGGTCTTCGCCGGGCTCGGGCTGCTGAGTTCGGGGCATGTGGTGGAGGCCCAGCGCGCCGACCTGGTCGGGCAGCACCTGGGGTCGACGGCCCTCAAGACGAACGAGGTCATCGACTCGGCGCTGAACGGGGTGCTGTTCGTCGACGAGGCGTACTCGCTCAACATCACCGGGCTCAACGGCGGCGACGCCTTCGGCAAGGAGGCGGTTCAGGTGCTGCTGAAGCGCGCCGAGGACGACCGGGACCGGCTCGTCGTGGTGCTCGCGGGCTACCGGGACGAGATGTCGGGGCTGCTCGCCACCAACCCCGGACTGGTCTCCCGGTTCAACACCCGCGTGGACTTCCCCTCGTACTCCGCCGAGGAACTGGTCCGGATCGCCCGGTCGGTGCTGGCGTCGCAGGGCGACGAGCCGGACGCGGGCGCGCTCGACGTCCTGAACTCGCTGTGCACGGCGATCGTGGACGGCGGCAAGGCCGACCTGGTGGGCAATGCCCGGTTCGCCCGCGAGCTGTGCGCGAAGGCGTCGGCGCAGCGCGATCTGCGGCTGTACTCCGCGCACACCGACTCCACGCCGACCCGCGAGGAGATGGTCACCGTCCTCGCCTGGGACGTCGTCGCCGCGCACGACGAGCTGATGGAGTCGCACCGGGACGCGGGCACCGTCTAGGGGCTGTCTACGATCGATCGTGTGTGCGCACATGTGATCGTTGCCGAAGACGACGAGAATCAGGCCGAGCTGCTCCGCCGCTATCTCGAACGCGAGGGCCACCGGGTGACCGTGGCGCCCGACGGCCTGGCTGCGCTCGACGCGGTCCGGCACCGGGAGCCCGATCTGCTGCTCCTCGATGTGATGATGCCCCGGGCCGACGGCCTCGACGTCGTACGCGTGCTGCGTGCGGAGCACCGGGAGCTGCCGGTGCTGATGCTCACCGCCCGCACCACGGAGGACGATCTGCTGCTCGGCCTCGATCTGGGCGCCGACGACTACATGACCAAGCCGTACAGCCCGCGTGAGCTGATGGCCCGGGTGCGTACGCTGCTGCGCCGCAGCCGCCGGGGCGCGGGCGGCGAACCGGAGGATGCCGGGGTGCTGCGGGTGGGGGCGCTGGTGGTCGATCCGGTCCGGCATGTGGTGTCGGTGGAGGGGCGGGCCGTGGAGTGCACCCCGGGCGAGTTCCGCGTCCTGGCCGCGCTCGCCGCCGAGCCGGACCGGGTGTTCTCCCGGCAGCAGCTCCTGGGCGAACTGCACGGCTTCGACCGCTACATCAGCGACCGGACCGTCGACGTGCATGTGATGAACCTGCGCAAGAAGATCGAACCGGCCCCGAGCCGGCCCGTCCGGCTGCTCACCGTCTTCGGTGTCGGCTACAAGCTGACGGACCCGGCGAAGGCGGCGGCCCGTGCGGCGACTTCGTAGCGTGCGCCGCTCCCCCGGTACCGGTGCGCGGCGGACCGCTGGTGCCGGTGCGCGGCGGACCGCTGGTGCCGGTGCGCGGCGGACCGTACCTCTGCGCAAGAGCCTGCTCGCGCGGCTGCTGGCGGTCTCCGCCCTGGTCGCGGCGTGTTCGGTGGCCGCGACGGCCTGGATCGCCGTGCAGACGACGTCCGGCGCGATCCGCCAGGAGCAGGGGCAGAATCTGGCCGCCGACGCCCGGATCTACCACCAGCTGCTCGGGTACGCGGCGGCTCATCCCACCTGGGACGGCGTCCGGAAGACGGTACGGGAGCTGGCCGGGCAGTCCGGGCGGCGGATCGCCCTGACGACCCAGGGGCGCGCCCCGCTCGCCGACTCGGCGGCCCCGGAGGCGGCGGCCCTTCCGGCCCAGGCGTCGGCCGTGGTCGACCCGTTGTCCGTGGACACCGCGCTGGCGTCCGAGGGCGCCGGGGCGACGGGTACGACCACGGACCGGGTCGACCCGCGCGCCGTGGGACCGTTCCGGCTGCCCGCGTCGGAGCGGACCCGGCTGCGGCAGATCGCGGACCGGGGTGTGGCCTGTCTGGGCGACTTCGGGATCGCCGCCGATGTGGTGGCGGGCGCCAGTGGCCGGCCGCTGATCCAGGTGGTGGGCGGCAACGACCCCGAGCGGATCCAGGGCACGCGGTGCGCCGTGGACGCGCTGGACACCCCGACGGCCACGGAGCAGAAGGCGCTGAAGGCGCTCAACCAGCTGGCCGACGCCTGTCTGGAGCGCCAGGGCCGCGACGGCGTCCATCTCAGCCTTGCCCTGTCCTGGGGCCAGGCGGCCGAGCCCGTTCCGGCGGAGGCGGTGCCGGTGCCCGCCGCGCCGATGGCCACGATGCCGCCGAGCGTCGAGCCGAGATCGGTGCCGACCGAGGCGCCCCGCGAGGAGCCGAGCGCCCAGCCCAGCGCGGTGCCGGGCCCCGGCGACCAGCAGGCGGCGGCCACCAGCGAGAACGACCGGGCCATCGCCTCCTGCGTGGGCACGGCCCGCCGGGAGCAGCTGAGTTCGTACGTGGCCTCGCCCGCCCTGCTCTTCATCGGCGACCCGGGCGGCGCGACCGTGCCCGGCTTCGACCTCTCACCGGCGAACACCGCGCGGATCGCGGGCGCGGCGGCCCTGGTGCTGGCCCTGACCGTGGGCGCGTCGGTGCTCGTCGGCGCCCGGCTCGTACGCCCGCTGCGGGCGCTGACGGGGGCCGCCCAGCGGATGCGTGACGGGGAGGACACCGCGCCGGTGGTGGTGGCCGCGGACAACGAGATCGGGCGCCTCGCCGCCACGTTCAACGACATGTCCGCCCACCGCGCCCGTCTGGAGGCGCAGCGCAAGGCCATGGTCAGCGACGTCGCCCATGAACTGCGCACCCCGCTCAGCAACATCCGGGGCTGGCTGGAGGCGGCCCAGGACGGGGTGGCCGACCCGGACCCGGAGTTCATCGCCTTCCTGCACACGGAGGCGGTCCAGCTCCAGCACATCATCGACGACCTCCAGGACCTGGCCCAGGCGGACGCCGGCGCGCTGCGGCTGCATCCCGAACCGGTGGACGTCGCCGAGCTGTTGGGGCAGGTCGCCGCCGCGCACCAGGCCCGGGCCGACGCGGCGGGCGTCGCGCTGGGCGTCCGGCCGCCGGAACGCCCGCTGCCGCCGCTGACGGCCGACCCGGTCCGGCTGCGGCAGGCGGTGGGCAACCTGGTGTCGAACGCGGTGCGTCACACCCCGGCGGGCGGGACGGTGACGCTGCGGGCGTACGGCTCCGAGGACGGGGACGCGGTGCTCGTGGACGTCGCCGACACGGGCAGCGGCATCCCGGCCGACGAACTGGCCCGTGTCTTCGACCGGTTCTGGCGCGGCGAGAAGTCCCGGTCGCGGCGGACGGGCGGCAGCGGGCTCGGTCTGGCGATCGTGCGGAAGCTGACGGAGGCGCACGGCGGTACGGCGACGGCGGTGAGCACTCCCGGCGAGGGCTCGGTGTTCACGCTCCGGCTCCCGGCCGGTGACGGCGCCCCGCCTGCCGAGGACCCTGATGCGATGAACACAACGATCTGACAGCTTCCTCACAACTTGGCGCGAGCCTGTCCGCATGCCTCGCGCCGCGGTGCGCACCCGCACCGCGGCCGCCCCTGAGGCCCATCCGGAATGGAGCTCCGCCCATGCCCCTGCGCACCACCCTGCGTACCGCCCTCCTCGCCGCCGTCGCGGCCGGCGCGGTCTGCGTACCGGCCACCGCGGCCTTCGCCGACTCCTCGGCCCGGCCGTCGGCCAAGCCCTCGGCCGAGCCGACCCGTCCCCCGGCGGAGCAGTCCGCCGAGCCGACCGAGGCGCCGTCCGCCGTGCCCTCGGTGGAGTCGACGGAGCCGCCCTCGGCGGTCCCGTCCGCGGCACCGCGCGGCGGCGTCGCCGCCGGTGAGCAGCCCGCCGGTTCGAACAGCGGCACGACCGCCCTCGCGGGCTCCGCGGCGGCCGCGCTGCTGCTGGGCGGCGCCGGGACGGTCATCGTGCGCCGCCGCACCGCCCGCCGCGACGGCTGACCCGTCCCGCACCCGATGAGCCGCAGTGGCGCCGCCCTAACGACCCGGGCGGCGCCACTGCGGTACGTACGACCTCTGGAGCCCCGACCCATGCCCCGCACCCGCCTTCCGCTCACCGCAGCCCTCACCCTCGCCGCCCTCGCCGCACTGACCGGCTGCTCCGGCGACCCCGCACCGCAGCCCTCCAAGGCCCCCGCGTCGGCGGCGGCCGCCGAGGCACCCGCCCCCAGCGCCACCGCCACCGCCGAGCCGCCCGCCCATGTCTCCATCCCCTCCGTGGGCGTGGACAGCGACATCATGCGGCTCGGCCTCAATCCGGACCGCTCGGTCGAGGTCCCGCCGGCCGACAAGGGCATGACGACCGGCTGGTACACGGGCAGCGCCGTCCCCGGCGAGCCCGGCGCGGCGGTGCTGATCGGCCACAACGACACCCGCTTCGGCCGGGCCGTCTTCCACGACCTGAAGAAGATCGCCAAGGGCGCGGAGATCGTGGTCCGGGACGCCCGGGGCAACGACGTCCGCTTCGAGGTCACCGCCCTGGAGACGGTGAGCAAGCACGCCTTCCCGACGGCCCGCGTCTACGGCCGCACCACGGAACGCGCCCTGCGCCTGATCACCTGCGACGGCGCCTTCGACGCGGCCGGACACCCGGTGGACAACCTGATCGTGTACGCGAAGCGGAAGTGACGGGGCTCAACCGGTCCGCTTCCATTCCGCGCACCGGTTCGTCTTGAAGTACTCACCCTTGTTGAGCGTCACCCGGCCCGGACCGGTGAGGTTGTTGTTGGCGATGATGGACCCGAATTCCCCACTCGCGTCCTTGGCCCGCTCCCAGTAGCAGCCGAGCGAGTCGTCGGCCCCGGCCGTCTTGTACGTACCCGCCGCGATGTCCTCGCCGACCAGGTACTCGCCGTCGCCGCTGAAACTCGTGGCCGGCCCGGGTGCCTTGGTCTTCTTCGGCGGCTTGGGCTTGGCCGTCACCGTCCTGGTGACGGTCGGCGCGGGACGGGCCTTGGCCGCGCCGGTCACGGTCACGGTCGGGCCCGGGTTCGCCTTGGCCTCCGTCTTTTCGGTGTCCGATCCGCCGCTCGCTCCGATGCCCACCCCGAGGAACAGCGCCACGCATGC
The DNA here is from genome assembly GCF_045206345.1 of Streptomyces sp. NBC_00209. Lineage (NCBI taxonomy): Bacteria > Bacillati > Actinomycetota > Actinomycetes > Kitasatosporales > Streptomycetaceae > Streptomyces > Streptomyces sp. NBC_00209. Next base: position 507,207 of record NZ_CP108121.1, read on the forward strand.
GGCCGCCCCATGGGTCAGCCACGCCTTGGCGGGCGAGGACTTACGCGGCGGCCGCGGGACGGGCGGAACTGCCGCGCCGTACCAGCCACCCGGCTGCGGGCCGGAAGCCGGGGAAGGGCCCGGGGTCTGGAAGTCGGGTGTGTTCATGGCGTACTCCAGTCACTCATGGATCGTTGAGCACATGCACGGATGTGCGTGCGGTGAGGTGGGCAAGCAACGAGGAAGAAGGTCTACTGCCCTCGGATGCGACGCCCCGCCTCAGTGCCCGGGTAGAGCAGCGCGTCCGCGACGCGGCCTCCGGAGTCCTTCACCCCGCCGCTGAAGTTGAGGCGCCCGGAAGCGCCGGCCTTCGCCGCCACGCCGTCCCAGTAACGCGCCTCGCGCTCCCAGCGGATACCGCCCAGAAGCCGGTCCAGCGCGTCGCCGCTCATCGCGTGCGCGGGGTCGGCCCACGGAGCGGTGTGGTGTACGGCAATGCCGAGGCCGGCCAGTACGGCGGGTGCGGTGAGGGCGCTGCGGGACAGGAAATGTGCGCTGTGCCCGGCGATCAGGCGAGCCAGCACCGGCACCACGTACTGCTCCACCTGCTCGGTGGTCGTCCCCGCGGGCAGTTCGTCCTCGTGCACGGTCTCGGCCGACCGGGAGAGACCGCCCTTGCCGTAGACCGCCGTGATGACCAGCGCCCGCAGCGCGGACAGGGTGACGACCTCGGGGTCGGTCTTGCCGACCTGCCGCTTGGTCGCGTTGACGAACTTGGTGAAGGGGACGAGTCGGCCGTCGATGTCCACCTTCACCGCTTCCGCGACCCGGTGGGCGAGGCGGGTCGCGAAGTCGCGCTGGTCCATGGACATCGCCAGGTTCTTGGCGACGGCCACGCCCTGCACGTTGCGGTCGTAGAAGATCTGCCGGGCGTCGGCGACGCTGAGGTCCACGTACAGCTCGAACGGCACGCGCACCTGGGCGAGTTCGCCGTACGTCAGCCCATAGCGCTCGGGCTCGTCGTAGAGCTCGTGCCACGCCGTCGTCTGCGTCTCGCCGTCGATGGCGACGACCGAGGTACCTGGTGCGATGGTGAGCGTCCGCAGTCCGGTGCCGGGGAGCAGTTCATCGCTGAGCGCGGCGAGCGGACCGGCGTGCCAGAAGGTCACCGGCGGGGTGGACCAGCCGGAACCGAGTTCCCCCTTGACCCCGTCGGCGATGTACTCCGCGTAGGAGCCGACGTTCTTCCCCTTCTGCGTGGACTTCAGCGCCCGCTGCACGAGCGCCCGCAGTTCGGCGTGGCGCCGCACAGCACCCGCGGCGGCCTTCAGCGTCTTGGTGTCCTCTTCGCGACGGGGCGACGGGACGAGCTGGACGAGCGTGGCCACGGACATGGTCCCGATGACGGCGTCCGTCCGGAACGGCATGACGGTGAGCTGGGTCCCCTCGATGACTGCGGTCGGCATGGTGATGGTCATGGCGATGCTTCCCCCACGGGTCGTTGAGCGCCTGCCGGGCACTCTCACCCGGAAGCAAACCCAGAGAAGCAGAGGCATGAAAGCATTGTCAATCACTCCCATTGATTTGACGAGTGGTGTAGCTTGTGAGCTGTTCACTATCGAGAGGCTCAGGACTCCCGCCATGCCACAGCCATCCGCCCAGGTGACCGCAGCCGAGATCTCACGCATCGCAGGAGTCACGCGCGCCACGGTCAGCAACTGGCGTCGCAGGCACGACGACTTCCCGACCCCCTCGGGGGGCACCGACTCCAGCCCCCTGTACGACCTCCTCGACGTGAGGACCTGGCTCGGCGCCCGCGGCTATGCGGCGACGGCCGACCCGGCGGAGGAGCTGCGCACCGCGCTGCGCCTGCACCAGGCGGCCGGCGGCCCGACCGGCGTCCTGCTCCCGCTGGTACTGGCGGCCGCCCGGTGCACGCCCGAAAAACGCGCGGCGCTCGCCGACCTGTCGGACCCGAGCCTGATCGTCCGTGCCGAGGGGGCGTCGGCGGATGTCGCGGATCTCGTCCCCGGGGCGGAGACAGTTCGCTTCGCCGGGGAGGACATCGATGTGCTGCGAGCGCTGCTCCGCTGCGTACAGGCCGACGGCACCGGTGAAGCGGCGCTGGCGGTACTGGCGGAACGCGAGCTGGAGGACAGCGCGACCGGGGGCACGTACCGAACGCCGGCCCCCCTCGCGGACCTCATGGCCCGACTCGTCCCGGGTCCGTGCGAGCGGGTGCTCGACCCGGCGTGCGGAAGCGGATCGCTGCTCGCTGCGGCGGCACGGCTCGGTGCGGAGGCGCTGTACGGCCAGGACGTCGTTACGGTGCAGGCGCAGCGCAGCGCGGTGAGCCTGATGCTCGCCGCGCCCGAGGCGGACATCGAGGTGCGTGTCGGCGACAGTCTCCGCGCCGACGCCTTCGCCGGTCTCACCGTCGACGCCGTCCTGTCCAATCCGCCGTACGGCGACCGCGACTGGGGCCACGACGAGCTGGCGTACGACTCGCGCTGGGCGTACGGCGTCCCGCCGCGCGCCGAGTCCGAGCTCGCATGGGTGCAGCACGCGTTGGCCCATCTCGTCCCGGGCGGCCACGCCGTCATGCTCCTGCCGCCGGCCACCGCGTCCCGCGCTTCGGGCCGCCGTGTGCGCATGGATCTCGTACGCAGTGGAGCGGTCCGCACGGTGATCGCACTACCGCCGGGGGCAGCGGCACCCCTCCACGTGGGGCTCCAGATCTGGGTGCTGCAACGCCCCGAACCGGCCGGCCCGGAGCGGAAGACGGTCCTCTTCATCGATACGGCCGAGGCGGCGGGCCATCGGGCATCCGCGGGGTCGGCGTCCGGTACGCGCGGGGCCCGGCCCGCCCTGGACTGGCCGTCGCTCACAGAGGCCGCCATGGGCCAGTGGTCGGCCTTCACCGAGAACCCGGACGTGTTCGCGGACGAGCCGGGAACGGCGCGGGCGGTGCCGGTGGTCGACCTTCTCGACGACCTCGTCGACCTCACGCCTGCCCGCCATGTCCGCGCCTCCCGCACGGACATCGCCCCGGCCGACCTGGCCCGCGAGACGGAGGAGGTACGTCGCCGGCTGGTCGCCGGTGCGGCATCGCTCGGCGAGGCGGCGCGCTACACCGACTGGGGCGCGGCCGGCCCGAAGCCCCGCGAGTGGCGCACGGCCACCGCGGCGGACCTGGCGCGAGGCGGTGCGCTGACGCTGCTGCGTACGGCGCCCGACTCGCGGGAGCGGGCGGGCGAGGCGCCCCCGGGTGCGGGGCCGGTGCTCACCGGCCAGGACATCGCCCGGGGCACGGCCCCGTCCGGCGACCCGGGCAGCCTGCGGACGGACTCCGCATCCGTGATCGCGACCGGCGATGTCCTCGTCCGGGCGGTCGCGGGGGGCAACGGTGCGATGGCCCGGGTGGCGGACGAGACGGACGCGGGGGCGCTGCTCGGCCCTCAGGTCCACCTGTTCCGCCCGGACCCGGCCCGGCTCGACGCGTGGTTCCTGGCCGGGTTCCTGGGTTCTGCGGAGAACATCGCCGCCGCATCGACCGGCAGCACCGTCGTGCACGTCAGCCCGGGCCGGCTCCGGGTGCCACTGCTGCCGCTGGACGAGCAGAGACGGTACGGCGAAGCCTTCCGCCGCGTGCACACGCTGCGAGCGGAGGCCGCGCGCGCCACGGAACTGGCCGACGCAACAGCCCGGCTGCTGGCGGGCGGCCTCACGGGCGGCGGCCTGATCCCGTCGCCGCCTCCGGCCGAGAACGACAGGACGCCGGGCGCCGGATCGGCCTGAACCAGCACCACGCCCTTCACGTAACCACCACACTTGGCCCTACCCGCTCCGGCAGAGCGGGGTCGACAGCGAAACCGGGGAACGACTTGAACAGCAGCAAGCACACGGAGCTGGCGAACCACGCCTGGTCCGTCGCCGACCTTCTTCGCGGCGACTACAAGCAGTCGGACTACGGGAAGGTGATCCTTCCGTTCCTGGTGCTGCGCCGACTCGAATGCGTACTGGAGCCGACGCGGGACAAGGTCGCGGAGACGGCCGCCCGTTTCGAGGGCCAGGACATCGACACGGACTACTTCCTGCGCGGCGCGTCGGGCCACTCGTTCTACAACACGAGCGACCTGACCCTGAAGAAGATCGCAAACGACGCGAGCAACGCGGCAGAGCTCCTGCAGAGGTACATCGGCGGCTTCTCTCCGAACGCCTACGAGGTCATGGAGAAGTATGAGTTCGCCCAGCAGGTCCGCAAGCTGGACAGCGCGAACCTGCTCTACCAGGTCATCGGCAAGTTCACGGACCTGGACCTCCGCCCGGAGACCGTGCCCAACCACAACATGGGCTACATCTTCGAGGAGCTGATCCGCCGCTTCTCCGAGCAGTCGAACGAGACCGCGGGTGAGCACTTCACCCCGCGCGAAGTCATCAAGCTCATGGTCAACCTGCTGATCGCTCCGGACGGCGACGCGCTCAGCCTGCCGGGTGTGGTGCGTACGGTCATGGACCCGGCCTGCGGCACGGGCGGCATGCTCAGCGCGGCCGAGGAGCACATCAAGTCGTACAACGAGGACGCCACGGTCGCGGTCTACGGGCAGGAGCTCAACCCGGAGTCCTGGGCGATCTGCCGGTCCGACCTGATGATCAAGGACCAGAACCCGGAGAACATCGCCTTCGGCAACTCGTTCTCCGACGACGGTCACGCGCGGGAGACCTTCGACTACCTGCTGGCGAACCCGCCGTTCGGCGTGGAGTGGAAGAAGGTCAAGGAGGCCGTCGAGTTCGAGCACAACAACCTCGGCGACTCCGGCCGCTTCGGTGCGGGCCTCCCCCGCATCAACGACGGCTCGCTCCTCTTCCTCCAGCACATGATCTCGAAGATGAAGCCGGTGGACGTGAACGGCGGAGGCGGCTCGCGCATCGCCATCGTCTTCAACGGCTCGCCGCTGTTCACGGGCGCGGCCGGCTCCGGAGAGTCAGAGATCCGCCGCTGGATCCTGGAGAACGACTGGCTGGAGGCGATCGTGGCCCTCCCGGACCAGCTCTTCTACAACACCGGCATCTCCACGTACTTCTGGATCCTGACGAACCGCAAGGACGCCCAGCACAAGGGCAAGGTCGTCCTGCTGGACGCGCGTGACCAGTGGGTCAAGATGCGGAAGTCGCTCGGCGACAAGCGCAAGGAACTGGGCGACGGCACGGGCAGCAAGCCGAACCACATCGGTGACATCACCCGCCTGTACGGGGAGGCGGTGGACGCGGCCGCGAACCCGGAGCACGCGATGCACGCCAAGGTGAAGGTCTTCGACAACACGGCTTTCGGCTACCAGCGGATCACGGTGGAACGCCCGCTGAAGCTGCGCTTCGAGCTGACGGAGGAGGCGCTGGCCGCGCTGCTCGCGTCGAAGCCGGTGCAGAAGTGGGCGGAGGAGCGCTTCCTACCGCGTGAACCGGAACTGGCCGCGAAGGCGAAGGCCCGCCGGAAGCTGACGGAGGACGAGGAGACCCAGTTCCGGAAGCTGGCCGAAACCGAGACGCAGGTCCTCGGGGGCGCCCTGAAAACGCTGTTGGGCAGCACCTGGGCGACCAAGTCGGAGACGCAGGTGGCGGTACGCAACGCCATGGCGGAAGCCGGCGTGCAGGGCCCGACGGGCGCCCCGTTCACGAAGGCGCTGCGGGACACGGTGGGAGTGCGCGACCCGGAGGGCGAGGTGCAGCTTCTGAAGGGCGGCGCCCCGGAGCCGGATGCGGAGCTACGGGACTACGAGAATGTGCCGCTCGGTGAGGACGTGGAGGAGTACCTGAAGCGGGAGGTGCACCCGCACGTGCCGGACGCGTGGATCGACCACACGAAGACGAAGGTCGGGTACGAAATCCCGTTCACGCGGCACTTCTATGTGTATGAGCCGCCGCGGCCGTTGGCGGAGATCGACGCGGAGTTGAAGGCCCTTGAGGCAGAGATCCAGGCGCTGCTGGGAGAGGTGACGACATGAGCACACGCCGCACCACGTTGCGCGCTGCCGCCGAGGTCTCCCTGGGGCGCCAACGTTCTCCGCAGCATGATTCCGGCCCGCACATGGTTCCCTATCTGAGGGCTGCAAACGTAAAGGATGGAGCGCTCGATCTGTCGGACGTGAAGAAGATGAACTTCACTCCGACTGAGCAGCGAGTCTTTAACCTGCACCCAGGCGATGTACTTGTCACAGAAGGAAGCGGCAGCCTCAAGTCTGTTGGTGCATCGGCAGTATGGCGTGGCGATATCGCAGGCACTGTGTGCTTCCAGAACACACTTCTTCGATTGCGCCCCCGAGATGGTCGCACCGACGGACGATTCTTGGAATGGTGGGCTCGCTCAACATTCGGAAGGGGAATTTTCGCCTCAATCGCGAGCGGGGCAAACATCTACCACATCAGCGCTGAACGCGTGCGCGCCCTCCCTTTCGAGCTGCCACCGCTGGATGAACAGCGCCGCATCGCCGACTTCCTCGACACCGAGACCGCCCACATCGACAAACTCCTGCGGCTCCGCCAGCTTCAAGCCGATCGCATCGACGAGCGATGCGCCTCCGCACTCGACCACGAGTTCCAGGACTCGACGCACCGCCCCACCAGGCTGAAGTACCTGCTTGCGGCGAGGCCGCGATACGGGGTCCTTGTGCCATCGTTCGCGGACGAAGGGGTCCGCTTCATCCGTGTCAACGATCTCCTCGACCTCACCGGGCGGGCCAAGTCACTTGCGCGTATCCCCGCGAAGCTCTCCTCGCAGTACTCGCGAACAGTCACACGACCCGGTGACGTTCTGCTGAGCGTGGTGGGGACGATGGGAAGATCTGCAATCGTTCCTCCGGATCTCGCCGGTGCAAACGTCGCACGAGCAGTTGCCTCACTACGAACCGCTCCGAACGTCAGCCCAGAGCTGATCTCCACGTGGCTGACCACTCCTGAGTTTCTCCGCCAGGCATCGGATGCAACTGCGTCTGATACGGCACAGCCGACCCTCGGCATGGAGGACTTGTCCAACTTCAAGTTGTCGTGGCCCGCAGATTCGCAGGGCCAGACACGTCTACTCCACGCAACAAACGAAATTCGCAACCACCAGACCTCCCTGGGGCAAGCGCTCAAGGCGCAGGAAAAGCTCCTTACCGAACGCCGCCAAGCCCTCATCACCGCCGCAGTAACCGGCCAGTTCGACGTCTCCACCGCCAGCGGCCGCAACGTAACGGACGGAGTGCCGACAGCATGAGCCCCATACACAGCGAGTCCGCCTTCGGGGACGCCATCGTCGCGGCCATGTCCGAGCGCGGCTGGCGCGAAGCCCGCCCCGAGGACTATCAGGCCGACCTCGGCCTGGACACCAACGAGCTGTACACCTTCCTCGGCGAGAGCCAGCCCCGCGAGTGGGCCGAACTCCTCGCCGTCTACGGCAAAGACCCCAACGCCGCCCAGCGCGGCTTCGCCCAGCGCCTGGACAAGGCCATCAGCGAGGACGGTCTCCTCAACGTCCTCCGGAACGGCGTCAAGGACCGGGGCGTCCGCCTCCGCGTGGCCTATTTCAAGCCGAACCTCGTCGCCGACGACTCCGTCCTCGACGGCTACCGCGCCAACCGGCTCACCGTCGTACGCGAACTCGTCTACGCGACCAAGCAGGCCGACTGGGGCAACAAGCTCGACCTGACGCTCTTCCTGAACGGCATCCCCGTCGCCACCGCCGAGCTGAAGAATCCACTCACCCGGCAGGGCGTCGAACACGCAAAGGAGCAGTACCGCACCGACCGTGACCCCACCGAGCTGATCTTCACCCGGCGGGTCATCGCCAACTTCGCGGTGGACCCGGACCTCGTGTTCGTAGCCACCCAGCTCCGGGGCAAGAACACCCGCTTCCTGCCCTTCAACACCGGCTCCAACGGCCCCGGCCTCCCCGGCGGGGCCGGAAACCCGGCCCCGACCGCGTACGGCACGTACGCCACCTCCTACCTGTGGGAACAGGTCTGGGCGCGGGACAACTGGCTGGACCTGCTCCAGCGTTACGTGCACCAGCAGAAGACGAAGACCCCCGGCGGCGGGACCACCAAGTCCACGATCTTCCCGCGCTTCCACCAGTGGGACGTCGTCAAGAGGCTGACCGCACACGCCTCCTTCCACGGCGTGGGACAGAACTACCTCGTGATGGCGTCCGCCGGTTCCGGCAAGTCGAACACCATCGGCTGGCTCGCCCACCGGCTGAGCGACCTGCACGCCGACACGGACCCCCGCGCGCTCGACCCCGACGCCCTCGCGGCCGGCCGGATCAAGCCGGGTTCACCCGTGTTCGACAAGGTCATCGTCATCACGGACCGCCGCAATCTCGACGCCCAGCTCCGCGAGACGGTCGGCAGCTTCTCGCAGACCGAGGGCCTGGTCGTGAAGGTGGACGAGAAGCACGGGGCGAAGAGCGAGCAGCTCGCCCGCGCGCTGTCCCGCGATACCGGCAAGATCGTCACGGTCACCCTGCACTCGTTCCCCGCGCTCATCGACTACATCGAGCGCAACCCGACGGAGATCAAGGGCACCAAGTTCGCGATCGTCATCGACGAGGCCCACTCCTCACAGTCCGGCGACGCCTCCACGGCCGTCAAGGCCGCGCTGCGGGACCTCGGTCTGGACGCGGACTCCGAGGACAAGGGCGCGAGCACCTTGACCGTGTACGAGAAGCTGAAGCAGAAGGCCGCGGAGCGCTCGAAGGCCGCGAACCTCTCCTACTTCGCCTTCACCGCCACCCCGAAGGCGAAGACGCTCGAACTCTTCGGCACCGAAGACACCGTGGACGGGAAGGCGGTCTACCGCCCCTTCCACACGTACTCGATGCGCCAGGCCATCGAGGAAGGGTTCATCCTCGACCCGCTGCGGAACTACGTCACGTACAACACGTACTGGAAGCTGGTGAACAGCAACCGGGATGAGCGCGAGGTCGACCCCTCGAAGGCCAACAGCCTCCTCGCCCGGTTCGCGCTCACCCACGAGTCCACCGTCTCCCAGCACGCCCAGGTGATCGTGGAGCACTTCGTGGCGCACTCCCGGGGCCGGCTCGGGGGGCGCGCCAAGTCCATGGTGGTCACGGCCTCGCGCAGGTCCGCCGTGGACATGGCCCGGGCGATCCGGAGCTACATCAAGGACCGGGATTACCACACCAAGTACCCCGACCTCGGCGTGCTGGTGGCGTTCTCCGGTTCGCTGAAGGTCGATGGTGACAAGGAGGAGACCACCGAGTCCAAGGAGAACGGCGGCATCGCGGAGAGCGCGCTACCGAAGGCGTTCGCGTACACCCGGGCCGATGACAAGACGGTCGGCTCAGGCGGACGGGGGCAGCAGGAGTACAAGATCCTGGTCGTCGCGGAGAAGTACCAGACGGGCTTCGACCAGCCGCTGTTGACCACTATGTACGTCAACAAGAAGCTGACCGGCATCTCGGCCGTCCAGACGCTCTCCCGTCTCAACCGCACCGCCGACCGCAAGACGCAGGCCGACCTGGCGGTCCTGGACTTCGCGAACGAAGCCGAGGACATCCAGGACGCCTTCCGGCCGTACTTCGAGGAGGCGAACACCCTTCCCTCCGACCCGAACCTGCTCTACACCGCGCAGAGCCGGGTCATGTCGGCCCCGATCATCTCCGAGTCGGAGATGGACGAGTTCGCCGCCGCGTACTTCGCTGCGAAGGAGAAGGCGGCCGGCTCGCAGGCGAAGTGGGAGAAGCTGCACGCGGAGCTGTACCGGCTGCTCTCCCCCGCCGTCGCCCGGTTCGCTCCGCTCCTGGAGAGCGAGGAGGACGACGAGGTCGAGACGGCCGAGGACTTCCGCGCGAACCTCAACGACTACGTACGGAAGTACGGCTTCCTCGCGCAGATCGTCCCGTACCGCGACCCGGAGTTGGAGCGGCTGCACCTCTACGGCCGCTACCTCCTCAACCGGCTCCCCCGCCGGGCGGACGGCGGCGTCGACATAGGGGAGATCGACCTGAGCCACCTGCGGGTGGAGAAGACCGGCGAGTACGACGTGTCGCTCTCCCCCGATGGACCGGCCGAGTTGCCCGGCTTCGGGGACGGTACGGGCGGTGCGGCCGAGCCGGAGAAGTCGCTGCTGTCGGAGCTGATCGAGGCGTTCAACGCGAAGTTCGGAACGGAGTTCACCGAGGAGGACGTCCGCGCACCGTTCAAGAAGACGACCGAGGACCCGAAGGTACGGGCCGCCGCCGTCGTCAACGACGAGGCAAACTTCGGCAAGGTCTTCGACCGCGCATTCGCCGACAACATGGCCGACCACATCGAGACGACCGCCGGCATAGGGCGCCAGTACTTCGGTCCCGACAAGAGCTTCCGCTCCAGCCTGGATCGCAGCGCCCGCCGGGCGGCGTGGCGGATGATCCGCCGCGACGAGGGTGTGGACGAGTAGTCCGCCTGTGCGTACGGGAGGGCCCCGCAGCGTTGCCGGCTCGGCTCGCTGCGGGGCCCTTCCGCCGTCGCTGCGGCTCAGCTCGTGACGAGCCCCACGAATCCCGCCCACGCCGCTGGTGCGACGGCCAGGACCGGGCCGCTGGTTTGCTTGGAGTCGCGGATGTGCACCCGGGCTGCGGCAGCCGCGACCTCCACGCACTCACCGCCGTTGCCGGTGCTGTAGCTGCTCTTGAACCACACCAACCCGGGAGCAGTCGGCGCGGTGTCGTGTGTGGTCATCTCTCTCCCAGAAGCTTTGCGATGAACTCCATGGACTCACGCGGAGTGAGCGCCTGAGACCGGATGATGCCATAGCGTGCTTCAAGCTCGCGGACCATGTCCCGGCTGGTGTAGAGGCGGCTGTCTCCCTGCACCTCGGCGTAGGCGAGACGCTGTCCCTGAACCATGTCGATCAGCGTGAACGGCCCTCCGAGCGCCCCGTGGTCCTCACGGTCCAGCGGCATGACCTGAATCTCGACATTGCGCTTGCTGCCGATGCGCAGCAACTGCTCCAACTGCCCGTACAGGATCGGCCAGCCACCAATCGGCCGACGCAACACGGACTCGTCGATGATGAAGCTCAGCAGCGGCGCCGGGCGCCGGTCGTAGATCTCCTGCCGTGCCATACGAGCGGCGACGCCCTGTTCGATGTCCACCTCATCGAGTAGAGGCCGCTCCAGCTCGAACCCGGCCCGGGCATAGTCCGCTGTCTGCAACAGCCCCGGAATCGCGTACAGGCCGTACACGCAGAGCCCTGCGGCCTTCGCCTCCAGCCGCGCGGCGTCCCGGAAGAACGCCGGATACTGCGCCCGCACCACCTCGTCCTTCAGCGTCAGCAACAGACCCCCGGCGTCCACCGCCGCGTCCGCGTCGTCGATGAAGGCAGGCTGCGGAATCCGACGCCCCTGCTCGAACGAGGCGATCGACTGCGCGGAGTAGCCCACCCGCTTCCCGAACTCCGCCCGGTCCAGCCCCGCCCGCACGCGTAACAGCTTCAGCTGACGCCCGAAGGCGACGGCCACCCCGTTCTCCGGCCTGCTCTCCGACCGCTTCCCCGTGTCCGGCACTCCACCCACCTCAGCCGCCCCCGGCTCCGTCCCCGTCTCGTCCAGCGCCATCATCGCCACCGCCTGTCCCACGTCCGTATGCGCCCAATCGCAGCGCCCGCCCTGGCGCGCCCCACTCGGGCACCGTAATCACCCGTCGATCCGCCCGCACGGCGTTCGAAGTCGGTTCCCTCCAACGGGTATGGGGAGGCCGCGTCCCGTGACCGGAAAGCAACGTTCCGCGATCACTGGTCCAACCCCGGCTGGACCAGTGATCGTCCTTCCGGAGAGACTTGCCCCGTCGTTGCGGAGCCGGGACCGTACGCGTGTACCGAACGGGCCCCGCCCCGCACCCGCACGTACGCACACCCGGGGGACATGTGCCGCAGCAGCAGTCGATCGCCGGTCGGTACGACCTCCTCGAACCGCTCGCCAACGGCGGCATGGGCGACGTGTGGCGGGGCTACGACAGGGTGTTGGACCGGCCGGTCGCGGTGAAGCGGATCAGGCCGCAGGCCGTCGCCGACTCCCCGCAGCTGGCCGACGAGTTCGCCAAGCGGTTCCGCCGGGAGGCGCGGATCACCGCACGCATTCAGCACCCAGGTGTGCCGCAGGTGTACGACGCGGTGCTCGACGACAGCCACGACCGGCTGTTCCTCGTGATGGAACTGGTGGACGGCATGCCGCTGTCCGCCTGCATCCACCCGGACCATCCGCTTCCGGTCAGCTGGGCGGTGGCCGTGGCGGCACAGGTCGCCACCGTGCTGTCGCATGCGCATGAGGTGCCGGTGATCCACCGCGACCTGAAGCCGAGCAACATCCTCGTCGCGCGCGACGGGACGGTGAAGGTCCTCGATTTCGGGATCGCCGCCATACTGCGCACCGACGTCACCAAACTGACCGCGACCGGGAGCCCCATCGGCACCTACCAGTACATGGCGCCGGAGCAGGTGCGCGGCGGACGGATCTCGCCGCAGACCGATCTCTACGCGCTCGGGTGCGTGCTGCACGAACTGCTGAGCGGTCGTGTGCTGTTCAGCGCGGACAGTGAGTACCTGGTGATGTACCAGCACGTGAACGCGGCTCCTACCCCGCTGCGCGTGCTGCGCCCCGAGGTGCCGCAGGCCCTGGAGGAGCTCGTCCTCCAGCTGCTGCTCAAGTCCCCGGAGGCACGGCCGGCCGACGTGCAGGAGGTGTACGCGCGGCTGCGGCCCTTCCTCCCGCCGCCGGGCGAGACCCCTGCGCCGGGAGACACCGGGCCCGCAGGTGTGCCCGACCCGACAGGGATCTTCCGTGATCCGTACGCCCCGCGGGCGCGGGGCGGGAGCGGGCGCGCCGCCGCGCCGACGAACGTCCCGCCCGCTCCCGTCGCCGTGCCCGTACCGGCGCGGCTCCGGGAGGACATCGAGGATGCCTACGCGCATTCCGACGCCCTCCTGGAGGAGGAGCGGTTCGCGCAGGCCGCCGAGGTGCTCGGCGAGGTCATCGAGTCCGCCGCGCAGGTCCTGGGCGCGGAGAGCAAACGGGTGCTGGCGCTGCGGAAGAACCGGGCGGCGATCCAGCTCCTCGGCGGGGACTACCGGGCGGCGCTCCCCGAGTTCGACGCGCTGGCCGACGCGTACGCGCGTACCGACGGGCCGACCGGGGCCTCGGCGCGTGCCTGTCGCGCCCAGGCCGCCCGCTGCCGCGCCGAACTCGGACGGGCCACCGACGCGCTCGCCGAACTGCGCACCCTCCTGGCCGTCGTACGGTCCGTCGACAGCGACCTCAGCGAGGAGGCGGTCGAGCTGCGCCGTGACATCGGGATGCTGCTGCTCGCGCAGGGACAGGCGGCCGAGGCGGACCGGATCCTGCGGCCGCTGTACGAGGACCTGTGCGTGGTCTTCGGGCCCGAGGACGAGATGAGTGAGGAGGTTGCCGAGGCACTGGCACTGATCGGCCTGGGTCTCGACGGGCCTGCCACCTGACCCATCCACCACCCACCCGGACCACCCCATCCCTCCTCCCCGGAAAGTACGACCATGCCGCATCTCGCGTTCGACATCGGCTTCTGCGCCCAACTCGGCAAGCTGCAAGGCAGCTTGAAACAAGGGGTGTTCGACGCGTGGGAGAAATTCGAGCGGCTCACGCTGGACCAGCTGTTCAAGGACCCCGGGCTGAAGCTGGAATCGCTGAAGCGGGCGCGGGACCCGCACATCCGGACCATCCGGATCGACCAGGGGACACGAGGCGTCGTACTCGCGCCCGACAGCGGGGACACGTACGTGTTGCTGCGCGTGATGCCGCACGACAAGGCGATCGACTGGGCCGTCAAGCAGCGGGCGAGCATCAACACGGTCACCCGAGCCGTCGAGGTGCGGGACATCGCGATGCTCGACGAGCTCACGCCGGCGTACGAGCGGATCGCCGTCGATTCCGACCGCCGCCTCTTTTCGAAGGTGTCCGACGGGGACATGGCGGCGCTCGGCATCGACGAGACCACGCTCCGCCAGGCGCGGGCGCTGACCGATGCGGAGCAGCTGCAGGTCTTCGCACCGTACTTCCCCCAGGACCAGCGTGAGGTACTCGAATACCTCGCCGCCGGATTCACCGTGGAGGAGGTGTGGCGGGACGTCGTCTCCGTCGCGCTCGCCGCCACGCCCGGGGACGACGCGCCCGTGGACACCGAGGACTTCGCGACCGCGATCCGCCGTACCCGTACCCGTATCGCGCACGTCACCGGCTCGGAGGAGCTGCGGGACATCCTCGACAAGCCGTTCGCGGCCTGGCGGGTCTTCCTGCACCCGTCACAGCACAAGGTCGCCTACCGGGCCTCGTACTCCGGCCCCGCTCAAGTCACCGGAGGCCCCGGCACCGGAAAAACCGTCGTCGCGTTGCACCGCGTGCGCCATCTGCTGCGGTATCTGAGGGACGGAGAGCGCATCCTCCTCACCACGTACACCAACGCGCTGGTGGGCGCCCTGAGGACGGGGCTGGCCTCCCTGGTCGAGGACGAGGCCCTGCGGGATCGGGTCGACATCATGACCGTCGACGCGTTCGCGGGGCGGGTCCTCTCGACCTCGCGGCGGCCACTGCGCGGTGGCGAGGAGGAGACGCGGTGGGCCCAGGCGGCGAAGGCGACCGGGTTCACCGGCGGCGCACAGTTCCTGAGCCAGGAGTACCGCCACGTCATCCTCGCGCAGAATCTGCGGACCGAGCAGGAGTACGTGGGCTGTGAGCGCCGCGGCCGCGGGAGCCAGTTCCCCACGTCGGCCCGTCCGCTCGCATGGCGCACGGTGGAGGAGTTCACCGGACGGCTCGCCTCCGACGGGTTGCGCACCTACCTGGGTACGTGTGCGGAGGCCGCCGATCTGCTGACGGCCGCGGGGCCCAGGTACCGACACGTGGTGATCGACGAGGCGCAGGACCTGCACCCCGCCCAGTGGCGGTTGCTGCGGGCGGCGGCCCCGCAGCGCCCGGACGACCTGTTCATCGCCGGGGACCCGCACCAGCGGATCTACGACTCCAAGGTGTCGTTGAAGGCCGTCGGGATCAAGGTCGCGGGCCGGTCGGCGAAGATGCGCAAGAACTACCGCTCCACGCACGAGATCCTGAGCTGGTCCACCGCCCTCCTCGTCGGCCGCCCCTTCGAACAGCTCGCGGACGAGGCCGACAACGAGACACTCCTCGGTTATCGCTCTGCCTTGCACGGCAACGGGCCCGAAGTCTGCGCGACGGCCTCCGAGGAGGCGGAGCTGGACGCCCTGCTCACACGTGTCCGGGGCTGGGTCGACAGCGGGATCGCGCCGGGGGACATCGGTGTGACGGCCCGCTTCAACAAGAACTGCGACAAGGCTGTGGACCGGCTCCGGGCGGCGGGAATCCTAGCAACGAGGCTGCGGGGCGACGGCCCCTCCGCGCCGGACGCCGTGCAGGTGGGCACGATGCATGCGTTCAAAGGGCTGGAGTTCCGTTGCGTCACGGTCATCGGGGTGAGCGAGGGCGCGCTGCCGTATCCCCGCGCGGTGACACCGGTTGATGTGGATCCCGTACAGCACGCCTCGGACCTGATGGCGGAGCGCTGTCTGCTGTTCGTCGCCTGCACGCGGGCGCGGGACGGGCTGTACGTGTCGTGGTCGGGCGCGCCCAGCACGTTCCTGGTGGAGGCGGGGCTCGGGCGCGGCTAGCCAGGTCCGTAAGCCCTGAAGCGATCCTCCTCGCCGGGGCACAGGGCACGGCGCCCAGGCCCGGCCGTGCTCAGCGCTATGCACCGAGTCACTCGGTGCCCCCGGTGGGAGAGGGCTCGGACCCGACGCCGAACTGAGCCCTGCGCTCCCGGAGCGCATGCTGAGGCGAGGAGCTACTCCCGAGGGAGTGGGGACGCCATGAACCGACAGGCGTACGGCCCACCTGGTCGAAGACTCCTCGCAGGCTCGACGCCGCAACCGCCGTGGGCCTGCTCGCCGGCTGCGGCTCGGCGGAGGACGCGGCTCATACGCGGAGCGGCAGGGCACAGGCGCACGCTGCCACCGCCGCCCGCGCCACCGAGACCCCGCCCAGTGACCAGGTACGGGTCCTCAAGGAGGGCAAGAAGCTTCCCGTGGCGATCTCGCCGGGCAGTACGCTCGACATCCCCGCGAGCTCGGCCGTAGTGACCCTGACCGAGCTGAAGGAGGCCGACCGCTTGCCGAACGACGCAGGGCTCGACCCGGAGGTCGCGGACCCGGGGACGACCTTCGTCTGCCTGGAAATGAAGGTCAAGAATACGGGCAGCGAGAAGTTCGACGCCTACCCGCTGACGCGCGCACGGTGGACCGGTGAGGACGGCGAGACGAAGAACGTCGACCAAACCATCGGTGGTGACTGCGCGGGTCTCGGGATGGCCAAGGAGAACTTAGTGGTCGGCTTCGGAACTCCTTCGGGGGTTGATCAGGTAGCCGGGGCGATGGAGGATTCTTCGTGTCGGCCGGGTTGGTGTCGGTCGAGCCGGGCCAGCAGATCGTCCAGGTCGGAAGTGGTGAACTTCCACTGGAACGGCTGTGCCGTGGCGTTGTAGCGGTCTTCGAAGGCTCGGAGCCGGTTGCGTACTTGGTCGAGGTTCGTGAAGTCGTTGGGTGCCACGACCTTGCGCTGCACGATGGAGAAGAAGATCTCTATCTGGTTTAGCCAGGAGGCGTGGACGGGGGTGTGGACCATGATCGCGTTCGGGAACTTGGCGGCCAGGCGGTCGATGGATTTCTTCCCGCGGTGTGAGGACCCGTTGTCGACGATCCAGAACACGCGTTTCGCCCTGGCGTAGGGCTCGGCGGTCATGACCTGCTCGACCAGGTTCATGAACGGCACGATCCCGGTGGTCGGCTCGCAGCGGCCGAAGACCTCTGCTTCGTGGACGTCGTAGGCGGCCAGGTAGGCCAGCGCGCCGCCGCGCTTGTAGGTGTGATTGACGCGCATCGCTCTGGCTTGGCCGGGGGCCAAGGTCGGATGGCAACGACAGCGGGCCTGGACGGAGGTCTTCTCATCGGCGGAGATGACGTACTCGTCCGCGCCCAGCAGCTCGCCCTCGAAGGAACGGGCGTAAAGATCCAGGACCCGCTGGGCCTTGGGCCGGAAGTCGGGGTCGGTGATGAAGATCCAGGACTGGTACTGCCAGGGTTTGAGCGTGTCTTCGCGCAGCCAACGGCGCACCGTGGACGCGGAGACGGTCGTGGTGATGCCGCGCGCGGTGAGCTCGGCGGCCAGCTCAGGACACGACCAGCGGGAGAGCGGGATGCCGCTCTCGGCGGGGAGTTGGCAGGCCAGTGCCTTGGCCTCAGCGACCTGTACAGGTGTGAACCGGGCAGGGCGTCCGGACCGTTTGCGGTCGGCCAGGGCTGGTAGACCGCCATGGGCGAACCGGCCGCGCCAGGTCCGGACCGTGTCCTCGTGCAGGTGGGTCTCGGCGGCGATCCTGGCATTACCGCGGCCACGGGCAGCAAGAAGGACGACTGAGGCACGTTGCCGGGCTTGATGTGGAGTCTTGTGGCCGTAAGCCATCTTCTTGAGCCGGTGGCGCTCGGCGGCGGTCAGCACCACCGCCACAGCGTCGCATCTGGACAAGTGCCGGTCTCCCTGGGGCCTGCGGCAGGCCGATGGGGCCGAGCGTTTTCGACTGTTCCTCCGTTCTTCCTGCCACTTCACTGGATCTTGAAGGAGACAGGAAGAGCAGGCAGGGACCGGCACGCATGACGGCGGCCCATCGTGATCGTTGAAGGTTCGTCAGCACCGAGGCAGGCAGCCGGCTGCCTACGCGTGCGTCTCATGTGTCACCGAGGATCGGGGGCGCTCACGCGGCGGACCGGACTTCGATCGCGTGGCTGAGTGCGGTCTGCTCCTCGTCGGGAAGGCGACGTTCGGCGTGGAGCATGCGCAGGGCGGTGGTGATGCGTTCGTCGTCCTCGGGTGTGCCGAGGCTGCCCATGTACGGAGGCAGCAGCAGACTCAGGGCTTCGAGGTCCGTGCGTGCGCAGAGCTGGGTGAGGAGTTCGCTGACCGGGTCCTCGTGCTGCTGTGGCGCGGGCCGGGTGGTGGCGCGCAGTCCTGCAGCGATGCGGTAGCGGAGCCATTGCTGGTGGGGGCCGGCCGGGACCGCGTCGATGTGCTTGGCCGCGGCCTCGAAGTGCTCGCGGGCCTGGCCGATCTGGCCCAGGTCCCGGTGGGCTCGGGCCATGTTGCCGTGAAGTGAGGCGTAGAAGCCGCGGACACGGTCGTCGCCGACCTTGTCGGCCCGGTTCAGACATTCCTGGTTCCAGTGCAGGGTCTCCTGCGGGGTCGGCTGGTGCCGGGCGAGGTAGTGCGCGGCGACGCAGGCGTCGTAGTCGTCCTCGGCTGTGTCCCAGGCTTGGAGGAACAGGTCCCGTGCTTGGGCATCCCGTCCTTCGGTCTCGGCCTGCATGCCCTGCACGCACAGCTGCACGACGACGTTCTGGGGGTCGGTCACGGCTCTCCTTGGGGTGATGGGGGTGCCTTGTTGCGCGGACGGAGTCAGCTGGAGGTGTTGAGGGCCACCGGCATGACCAGCGTGGTGAAGCTGCCCTGGTCCGCGGAACGCACCACAACGGGACGGTCTGCGGCGGAGATCTCCAGCAGGACATCGGGCCCGACGCTGGCTTCCAGAGCAGGAGCAAGGACGGCAGGGTCGAATCCGATCAACTGGGGCAGATCTTCGTGGCAGATCGCAGGCAGGGTGGCGGCATGGGAGCGATCGGCCAGAGAGACGACCAGCTCGTCGCCGGCGAAGCTCACAGCGATCCGTGCGGCGTCGCCGCGGCTATTGACCGCGTCGCGAAGGGCCAGGCGATCCACGATCACGCGGTATTCGGTCGAGGGCAGAGCCGAAAGCATCTCTCGGTAGGAAGGGAACTCGGCATCGACCGTCGCCAGGACGCGGGACTGTGTCGCACTGCGTGCTCGGGTGCCGTCCGGTCCGACCTGGAGGGTGACTTGGTGGACTCGCGCCACCCATTGACCGAACTCGATCAGGTCAGCCGTGTGCATCAGCAGGTGGCAGGGCCCTCCATCGAGTGCCGCCGGTTTCAAGACGCGCATCGACAGGCGATAGCGATCGGTGGCTACCAGACGAACTTCGCCGTCATCGATCTCGATGAGGACGCAGTCAAGCGCAGGATGCTCCCCGTCGGAAGCTGCGGCCGGCACCACCTGGCGTACCGCACTGGCGAGCTCCACGCCGTCGATGCGCACTTCCGTCGAACTGCTTGCAGTCGAGAGGGATTGCAGAGCCACCGCGACGGCTGCCTTGGCGGTCTGCGTCTGGTCCCGCATTCTCTCCAAGTGCCGTTCCAGTACCTCTCGGCCCGCGTGTTCGGGCCCGTCGAGCACCACGGTGACTTCGGCCAGCGGCAGCCCCGCTTCGCGCAGACCGCGCAGGAGAACGGCACGGGCCTCCTGCGCGGGGCTGTAGAAGCGGTATCCGGTCGCCCCATCGACCCTCGCCGGCCGCAGAACGCGGCTGTCGTCGTAAAAGCGCAGGGCGCTCGGAGCAAGGCCGACTCGCCGCGCGAAGGCGCTGATGCTCAGTAGTTCCGTGCTGCCGTCCATGGACCCGATTGTTGACCTTCATCCAACTTGAAGGTCAACTCGTGACAGTGGCCAGTTGGAATTCCCCATGTGCGGCCAGTTACGGGGAGCTACCTGACCGCGGATGGCTACGGGGCGTGATGAGTAGCCTATGCGGTCCGGGTGAGGTCCATGATCCAGTTGGTGCGCCAGGTGGTTCCCCCGTCGTAAGAGAATGCCTGGTCCCAGCGCGGGGTGCCCGGGGTATGGGTGGTCCACTTGAAACGAACCTTGACCTCGTGGCCGCCGAGCACATCGTCGCAGAAGAACTGACCGACACCGTCGGTGAAAGAGCCCTCCACATACGGGTCCAGGTGCCCCGGCCGGCCGTTGGAGGCCCACCAGATCCGCCACACCTTGGCCTCGGGGTCGAACTGCCGCAGCGTAAACCCCTCGAAGGAATCGGTCCAGATGCGGTCGACATGCCCCAGACCGCCCAGGATCGGTTCCGCTGTCGCCGTGGCGTCGAACTCGATCCACTCCTCGCAGCCGGGGTCCGTGACGTCCACCAGCTTGCGGTTGCGTACCTGCCAGCTGCCGAAGATGAAGTCGAAGTCGGAACGCCCGTCAACGGGCACGGCAGAACTCACAGCGGTACTCCCAAGGTGCTGCGCTGCTGGTCTCATTTGGGCAGCGCGAAGACCGAAACGATACGTCCCGACGTTGGCTGCACCGGCAACATCTCGATCAAGAAGTCATCACGGAACGTAAGGCGGCCGATGGCCGTACGTGGGGAATTCGAAGTGGCCGCCCACAAACTCGCTCTTCAGCCGGGTTCCACGCCACCACCTGGCACGGGAGCTCCCTCAGCGTCAACCCCCGAAGGACTTCCAAACCCGACCACTTAGTGAACGAACCGGACCCGCGGCCGGGCGAGTTCGTGCGGGCGACCACGGTCCTCATAGTCCCGGACGGACAACCTGGGTACCCGGAGTTCGACGACCGTCAGGACTTCGGCATGTTCAAGGTCGAGACGCACTCGTCCCACTGACGGCCGACGGCCCGTCAGGCGCTACGCGGAAGACGAGCAGGTAGCGCCAGAAGAGCAGTCTGCGGATGCTGCACCCGGGCAGCAGTGCCGCCGCTTCCCGGCGGATCTCGGGCAGGGACATGGTCGGCTGCCGCACCGGCGCACTCACCTTTTTCCCGCGAGTCGCGGCGGGGCGGAGCCGGTCCTTCGCTCCGATCGCCAGCCTGACGCCGGCGTTGGCCGGCACGGCTGCCAGGCTCCAGGCCCAGTCGAGGCGGGTCCGTTCCGGGTAGCACCCCAGGATCACCAGGACGCCGCCGGGCGCGAGCGCGTCACGCAACGCGGCGACGGTTGCGAACGGCATGTGGTGGATGCTCGCGAGGCACGAGATGAAGCCGTAGTGTCCCTGGGGCAGGGCGAGTTCGGTCACATCCGCGTGCCGGAAACGCGGACTCCGGTCGCCGGCCGCCCCGCCGGAGAGGGCGCGGGCCTCTGCGATGGCCTCCTCCGACGGGTCGACCGCGTCGACCGTCATGCCCAGGCGGGCGAGCCGCCGCGCGAACCGACCGGTCCCGCACCCCACGTCCAGCGCCGCCCCGCAGTCGCGCGGTACTTGGCGCAGCAGCAAGCGGTGGTAGTGGTCGTTGTGATCGAAGGGCATGGCCCCGACCCTGCCACAGCGCCCCCACGCACGGGACAGCGCTCACGCGTTCCGTCAGAGGCGCTGGGCGAAGCGCCGGTCCACATGGACCCTGGCGAACTCACTCCTCAGCTGCCGTTCGTCCGCGAGCGGGGCGTGGCCGAAGATCACGACGGGGTGGATCCCGGGCCGTTGTTCCGTGATGGCACGGGTGGGCTCGGACGGGTCGGAGTAGTGGTTGGCGTAGACGTGCAGGTAGTGGTCGCTCTCGTCGAAGCCCATCGCGTGGTACCAGGCCAGGGTGTTCACGTCGTCCCTTGTCCAGGCGTCCAGCGTGGTCGCTCCGGCCGAGCGGGCCCAGTCGCGGGTCCGGTCCAGCAGTTGCCGTCCCAGGCCGCGGCGCCGGTGGTCGGGGTGGACAGCGACGGTGTCGATGGTCGCCGCGTCGCCCTCGATGCCGGTGTCCATGAGGGCCGCCACCGAGCCGGTCCCGTCGACCACGACGAGTTCCAGGCCGGGCGCCGCGATGACCGGCTTGGCGGGGACGACGGAGTCGTAGAAAGCCGTGTCCAGGAAGGCGAGAACCCGGCAGCGCAGCCAGGAGGTCTCGTCAGCCGGTGTGTACGTGCGAAGTGTGTAGGTCAAGATCGCGATCCTCTGCAGGCGTGATGGTGTGCGGTCGGAGGCTGCAGAGTGTCGTGTTCACGTCGGAGATCATCGCCTCATGGGCGTGAGTCGGCAACCGAATTCCCGTCGGGCCGAACCGAGCACCGCGAGCCATGCCGACGGACTCGGTCGCCCGTTCCGCACCGGGCCGTTCCGTCCGCTCGCCGCCCACCCCCCGCCGCGCGACCATGAGTACGGGGACCCCACGGGACAAGGCACCAGGAGGCATCCGTGGCTCATACGCGCAGCAGTGAGCACTCCACCGGCACCGATGTGCTGATCATCGGCGCCGGGCCCGTCGGGCTGAGCGTCGCGGCGGAGCTTCGGCGGCGCGGGGTGGCGTGCAGGCTCGTCGACCGGCTCCCGGGCCGTCTTCCGTACGCGAAGGCGGTGGGCATCCAGCCGCGCACGCTGGAGCTCTGGGACCGGATGGGGCTGGCCGGGGCCGTGCTGGCGGCGGCGGCGCCGATGTACGGGCAGCTCATCCACGTCGACGGGGCCGAGGTGGCCCGGATCGAGCTCGCGCTTCCGCCCGAGGTGCCGTACGGCTTCGCCTCGCTTCCGCAGTACGAGACCGAGCGCATCCTGGAGGAGTACGTCGCCGGCCTCGGCACGGTCATCGAGCGCGGGACCGAGCTGGAGGGCTTCGACCAGGACGCGGGCGGGGTGACGGCGCGGCTGCGTACGGCCTCCGGCGGGACCGAAGAGGTGCGGGCCGGATATCTGGTCGGCTGCGACGGTGCGCACAGCGCCGTGCGCAAGGGGCTCGGGCTCTCGTTCGAGGGCGGGGCGTTCGGCGAGGAGTACATGCTGGCCGATGTCGAGGCCGACTGGGACCTGCCGTACGGGTACGGAGTACGCGCCAGTCACACCGCGGCCGACGGGTCCACGGACGATCTGCTGGTCTGCATCCCGTTGCCGGGCACGGGCCGCTACCGGATGTCCATGCTGGTGCCGCCCGCGCTCTCCACCGGTCCGGCGGACGGCGGAGAGGTGGCGCACGGGCTGGAGGGCGGGCGTACGCCGGCGCTCTCGGACATCCAGGCCGTGGTCGACCGCCTGGCGCCGAGGCCGGCGGTCCTGTCGCGGATGCGCTGGTCGTCCGTCTTCCGGATCAGCCACCGGATCGTGGACCGGTACGGCGAGGGCCGGGTCTTCGTCGCGGGCGACGCCGCCCACATCCATCCGCCGACCGGCGCGCAGGGCATGAACACAGGCATCCAGGACGCCTGCAACCTGGCCTGGAAGCTCGCCCTCGTGGTACGCGGCGAGGCCGGTCCCGCGCTGCTGACCAGCTACGACGCGGAGCGGCGCCCGGTGGGTGAGGAGGTGGTCGGGCGGACCGTCCGGCATGCCACCCGGGGCGTCGGGAACGACGCGGACGATCTGGAGACCGTGCTGCTCCGCGAGGCCCAGCTGCTCGTCGGTTACCGGGACGGACCGCTGTCCGGCACCCCCTACGGGCCCGCCGACGCCCCGCAGCCCGGCGACCGCGCCCCGGACTGCGCCGGTCTGACGCACCCGGTGGCGGCGTACCCGCTGCGGCTGCTCGACGTACTGCGGGGCCGGACGGGCCATGTGCTGCTGCGGTACGCGCCGCAGGGCGTCGAAGCGGCGGAGGTGGGCGGCATGGACACCGTCACCGTCGTGGCGGGCGACGCGCCGGCGGAGGCGCCCGGCTACCGCGACACGGGCGGCGAGTTCGCGCGGCTCTACCGGCCGGACGGGCCGACCGGTTTCGTCGTACGCCCGGACGGGCAGCTGGGCGCGCGCTTCCCGTTGTCCCTCGCGTCCAACGCGCTGCCGCGCTATCTCGCCGCGCTGTCCGCCCGAGGCGCGGATGCTTAGCGCTTCGCCAGCCGCTGCCGCCGCGCCTCGTACAGCACGATCGAGGCCGCGTTCGACGCGTTGAGCGAGCTGGCCGAGCCTGTCATCGGGATGCTGATGACGTGGTCGCAGCGGTCGCGCCAGGCCGTGCTGAGGCCCGTCGTCTCGTTGCCGATGAGCAGCAGGACGGGCTGGGTGAGGTCGAATTCCGAGGCGTCGCACTCGCCGTCCTCGTCGGTGCCGACGACGACCACGGGGCGCCCCCGGTCGCGCTCCGCGTCCAGCCACGCGCCGACCTCGCGGTGCGAGGGGGTGCGGACGACGGGGAGGGCGAAGAAGGAGCCGGTCGTCGCACGGACCGCCTTCGGGTCGTACGGGTCGGCCGCGTGCCCCGTCACGATGAGTCCGCGGGCGCCGAATGAGTCGGCGGAGCGGACGATGCTGCCGATGTTGCCGGGCTGCGTCGGGCGGTCGAATACGAGGCCGAGGAAGTCCTCGTCCACCCGGATCCGGGACAGGTCGTCCGGCTCCATCTCGACCACGGCCAGGACCTCCGGGGCGCCCTCCGCCTTCTCGCTCAGCTCCGCGAGCAGGTCGGGGGCCATGGCGATGCGTTCCGTGGTGATCCCGCGCACCAGCTCCTCCGCCCAGCGGGAGAGCGGGCGGCTCGCGTCGTACAGGAGGGAGCGGACCGTCCAGCCGTGCTCGACGGCCATGGTGATCGGCCGGACGCCCTGGACGATGAACTCGCGGGCGCGGCCGCGCTTGGTCCGGTTGGTGAGCAGCGTCTGGAACTGCTGAAAGCGGGCGTTGCGGGTCGTGATCCGCTGCACAGCCACCGGGGGTCCTCCAAGGGGTGATCGGCTCCTCCGGCCGCGGCGCGGGGCCGCCCCGGAAACCAGAAATTCCCACGGTTCGCGATGAACCGTGGGAACTGGATGAGTGTCCGAGGGGGGACTTGAACCCCCACGCCCGATAAAGGGCACTAGCACCTCAAGCTAGCGCGTCTGCCATTCCGCCACCCGGACCAGGTGATCCGCCCCGGTTTCCCGCGGCGACAAAGAAAACAATACCAGGGGTTTGGGGTGCCTTACACCTGGATATCGGGGGGCCTGCCGGTGGACATTGCGCTGGTCAGTGCGGTGCCGGGGTGCCGCAGAGCCATTTCGCCGGCGGGGCGGGTTACGTTCGCCACCATGAGTGATCGCGGCTCCCGTCCTCCCCGCGCGCTGTCGCCGCTGCGCGAGCATCTGCGCGAGACCTTCTGGTTCGCCCCGGCCCTGACGCTCGTCGTCGCGTGCGTGCTCTGGTTCGCCGCCTCGGCCCTGGACGAGCAGATCGTCTCGTACCTGCGCGACGAGCAGGCGTACGAGGAGATCCAGGACCTGGTGAAGGTCGCCGAGGACACCAAGCAGATCGTCGTCACGGTCAGCTCGGCGATGATGACCTTCATCGGTGTGGTCTTCAGCATCTCGCTGGTCGCGGTGCAGATGGCGAGCGGCCAGCTCACGCCCCGGGTGGTGCGGATCTTCGTACGGAGCCGGATCAGCAAACTGACCCTGTCGGTGTTCCTCGCGACGTTCGTGTTCTCGCTGCTGGTCCTCAGCTCGTACGAGAGCGAGACCGACCCGCGCCGGGTCACCTCGCTGCCGTTCGTGCAGAGCGTGCTGACCGCCCTGCTCGTCGGGCTGAGCCTGCTCCTCTTCATCGCGTACGTGAGCTCCACGCTGCGCCTGATGCAGATCGGGCCCGTCCTCGACCACATCACCCGGGACACCTTCCGGGTGCTGGGCCGGATGCCCGCCGGCCGCCCGGGCGGGGAGGCGCTGCCCGACGAGACCGGGCAGATCCTGTACGAGGGACGGGCCGGGGTCCTCCGCGACGTCAATGTGGCCCGGCTGGTCCGGGCCGCCCGGCGCCAGGGCGTGGTGCTCCGGCTGATCCCCCGGCTCGGGGACTTCGTGGTGCCGGGGACGCCGGTGCTCGCCGTGCACGGCGGGGCGGCGCCGACCCGGCACGCCCTGCGGTACACGGTCTCGGTGGGCGTCGAGCGCACCCTGCACCAGGACCTGGCGTTCGGGCTGCGCCAGCTGTCGGACATCGCGCTGCGGGCGCTGTCCGCCGCGACGAACGACCCGACGACGGCCGTGCAGTGCCTGGACCGGATCGTGCAGTTCCTGGCGGCGGCGGTGCGGCTGCCGCTGGGCACCGTGCACCACCGCGACCGGAAGGGCGCGGTCCGGCTGGTCCAGGAGGTGCCGTCGTGGGAGGACCTGGTGGACCTGGGCTTCGAGGAGGTGCGCCGGTGCGCGGCGGGCGTCCCGCAGGTGACGCGGCGGCTGCTCGCCGGGATCGACGACCTGATGCCGCTGGCCGGGCCGGACCGGCGGGGGCCGCTCGTCCGCCACCGCGCGCTCACCGTACAGGCGGTGGAGCACGCGGTGCCGGACGCCGCCGAGCGGGCGTTCTCGCTGCTGCCCGACCGGCAGGGCATCGGCTGAGCGGTCCGGTCCCTCAGTCCTTGTCCTTGCCGCCGAACGCCGCGTCGAAGGACGCGCTCGGCGGGTCGAAGTCGTACCGCTTCAGGGACGCCAGCGCCTCCGGTGCGCCCGCCAGCCGGTCCATGCCGGCGTCCTCCCACTCGACCGAGACCGGGCCCTCGTAGCCGATGGACCGCAGCATGCGGAACACGTCCTCCCAGGGCACGTCGCCGTGGCCGGCGGAGACGAAGTCCCAGCCCCGGCGGGGGTCGCCCCAGGGCAGATGGGAGCCGAGGCGGCCGTTGCGGCCGTCGAGGCGTGTGCGGGCCTCCTTGCAGTCCACGTGGTAGATCCGGTCCCGGAAGTCGTACAGGAAGCCGACCGGGTCCAGGTCCTGCCAGACGAAGTGGCTCGGGTCGAAGTTCAGGCCGAAGGCCGGCCGGTGGTCCACCGCCTCCAGCGCGCGGTGCGTGGTCCAGTAGTCGTACGCGATCTCGCTGGGGTGCACCTCGTGGGCGAAGCGCACGCCCTCCGCGTCGAAGACGTCCAGGACCGGGTTCCAGCGTTCCGCGAAGTCCTCGTAGCCGCGCTCGATCATGTGCGGCGGGACCGGCGGGAACATCGCGA
This sequence comes from Streptomyces sp. NBC_00209, assembly GCF_045206345.1. Lineage (NCBI taxonomy): Bacteria > Bacillati > Actinomycetota > Actinomycetes > Kitasatosporales > Streptomycetaceae > Streptomyces > Streptomyces sp. NBC_00209. Next base: position 534,008 of record NZ_CP108121.1, read on the forward strand.
CCAGGTGCCAGATGGACGAGCCGGTGAAGCCGATGACGGTGTCCACGCCGAAGGCGGCGGCCGCCCGCGCGGTGTCCGCCATCTCGGCGGCGGCCCGGCGGCGCACCCCCTCGGGCTCGCCGTCGCCCCAGATGCGGGCGGGCAGGATGCCCTGGTGCCTTTCGTCGATGGGGTGGTCGCAGACGGCCTGGCCCACCAGGTGGTTGGAGACCGCCCAGCACTTCAGGCCGTATTGGTCGAGCAGGGCCCGGCGGCCGTCCAGATAGGCGGGGTCGGCGAGGGCTTTGTCCACCTCGAAGTGGTCGCCCCAGCAGGCGAGTTCGAGGCCGTCGTACCCGAAGTCGCGGGCGTACCGGCAGACCTCCTCCAGGGGGAGGTCGGCCCACTGGCCGGTGAAGAGCGTGAAGGGACGGGGCATGGGGGCGGGACCTCCTAGAGGGTTACGGGGGTGAGGACGGAGTTCTTCGCGGCGCTCTCCTCCACCGCGGCCAGCACACGCTGCACCTGGAGGCCGTCCGCGAACGACGGGACGGGCGGGGCGCCCGCGCCCGCGAGGGCGCACACCACGTCCCGGGCCTGGTGGACGAAGGTGTGCTCGTAGCCGAGGGTGTGGCCCGGCGGCCACCACGCCTCCAGGTAGGGGTGCTCGGGCTCGGTGACGAGGACGCGCCGGAAGCCGGCCGTGGCGGCGGGTTCGGTGTGGTCGTGGAAGGACAGTTCGTTGAGGCGTTCCAGGTCGAAGGCGAGCGAGCCCCGCTCCCCGTTGATCTCCAGGCGCAGGGCGTTCTTGCGGCCGGCCGCCATCCGGGTCACCTCGATGGACGCCAGGGCGCCGGAGGCGAGCCGGCCGGTGAAGGCGGCGGCGTCGTCCACGGTGACCGGGCCGGTGTCCCCGGCCGCCGCCCCGCCACCGATCCCTGCGGACGGTCCGGCGGGCCGGGGCCGTTCGCGTACGAAGGTCTCGGTCAGCGCCGACACCGCGACCAGCGGCTCCCCCGCGAGGTACTGCGTCAGGTCCACCACATGGGCCCCGAGGTCGCCGAGCGCGCCGGAGCCCGCGCGGTCCTTGTCGAGGCGCCAGGTGAGCGGGGACGCGGGGTCGGTCAGCCAGTCCTGGAGGTAGACGGCGCGGACATGGCGCAGGGCACCGAGGCGGCCCTCCGCGATGAGCCGGCGGGCGTGGGCGAGGGCGGGCACTCGGCGGTAGTTGAAGCCGACGAAGGCGGACAGGCCCCGGGCGGCGGCGCGCCCGGCCGCCGCCGTCATGGCCTCCGCCTCGGCCACGGTGTTGGCGAGCGGCTTCTCGCAGAGGACGTGCTTGCCGGCCTCCAGGGCGGCGACGGCGATCTCCGCGTGGCTGTCGCCGGGGGTGCAGATGTCGACCAGCTGCACGTCGTCGCGGGCGATCAGGGCGCGCCAGTCGGTCTCGGCGGCGGCCCAGCCGTGCCGGCCGGCCGCGGCCTCGACCGCCGTGCGGTCGCGGCCGCAGAGCGCGGCGAGGACCGGCCGCGTCGGCAGGTCGAAGACGTGTCCGGCGGTGCGCCACCCCTGGGAGTGGGCGGCGCCCATGAACGCGTATCCGACCATGCCGATCCCGAGCGTCGGCGGCGCTGCCGTCTCCTGCTGCGTCTGATCCCTCTGGGCCATCCGGGGCTTCCTCCTCGTCGGTGGTTCGGCACGTGCGGTGGAGCGACTGGTCAGTTGAAGCCCGTCGGCAGGTACTGGTCGACGTTGTCCTTGGTGACGACGGCGGAGTACAGGGTGAGGCTGGTGGGGATCTCCAGCTCGGAGAGGCCGGACACGCCCTTGGACTGGCCGAGGGCGCGGGCCAGGTCGATGGCGGACGCGGCCATGGTCGGCGGATAGAGGACGGTGGCCTTCAGGACGCTGTTGTCGGCCTTGATGGCGTCCATGGCGGACTTGGCTCCCGCGCCGCCGACCATCAGGAACTCGTCGCGCCCGGCCTGCTGGATCGCGCGGAGCGCACCGACGCCCTGGTCGTCGTCGTGGTTCCACAGGGCGTCGAACTTCTTCTGCGCCTGGAGGAGCTGTGCCATCTTCGCCTGGCCCGACTCCACCGTGAAGTCGGCCGCCTGACGGGCCACCAGTTCGATGTTGGGGTAGTTCTTGAGCGCGTCGGCGAAGCCCTTGCTGCGCTGCTTGGTGAGTTCCAGGTTGTCGATCCCGGCGAGTTCGACCACCTTGGCGTTCTTCTTGTCCTTGAGCTGTTCGCCGATGTACGTGCCGGCGTTGAGGCCCATGCCGTAGTTGTCGCCGCCGATCCAGCAGCGGTACGCCTGCGGGGAGGCGAAGACGCGGTCGAGGTTGATGACGGGGATGCCCGCACGCATGGCTTCCAGGCCGACCTGGGTGAGGGCCTTGCCGTCGGCGGGCAGGACGACCAGGACGTCGACCTTCTTGTTGATGAGGGTCTTGACCTGGCCGATCTGGGCGGCGGTGTCGTTGGAGCCCTCGGTGGTTTCCAGGGTGACTTCGGAGTACTTCTTCGCCTGGGACCTGGCGTTCTCGTTGATGGCGTTGAGCCAGCCGTGGTCGGCCTGCGGTCCGGCGAAGCCGATGGTGACGGGCTTGCCCGGCTTGTTGTCGGCGGCGGGCGCCCCGCTCTGCGCGGGGGCGTCCTTCTCCTTGGGGTCGTTGCTGGTGCAGGCGGTGAGGAGAGCGCCGGCGGAGACGGCTGCGGTGCCGAACAGGAGCCCTCTGCGACTGGTTTGCGGCATGGCTGTGGAACCCTTCATCCGGTGGGTGGGTGTGGGTGTGCGGGGTGTGGACGGGCCGGGGCGGGTCAGGTATCGGTGCGGGCGGTGCGGCTCTGGACGAGGACGGCGGCGACGATGATCGCGCCCTTGGCGATCTGCTGGACGTCGCTCTGCAGGTTGTTGAGCGCGAAGATGTTGGTGATCGTGGTGAAGATCAGGACGCCGAGGACGGAGCCGGTGATGGTGCCGCGTCCGCCGCTGAGGAGGGTGCCGCCGATGATCGCGGCGGCGATGGCGTCGAGTTCGTAGAGGTTGCCGGCGGTGTTCTGGCCGGAGCCGGACAGGATGATCAGCATGAAGGCCGCGATGCCGCAGCACAGCCCGGACAGCAGATAGAGGTAGAGCCGCTGCCTGCGGACGTCGATGCCGGCGAGCCGGGCCGCTTCGGCGTTGCCGCCGATGGCGACGGTGCGGCGGCCGAAGGTCGTACGGTTCAGCAGCAGCCAGCCGGCGACGGTGACCGCGGCGAAGATCAGGACGAGCGGCGGGATGCCGAGGACGTAGGAGTCGGGCAGGCCCAGGTCCAGGACCGCGTCGACGGTGACCATCTGGGTCCTGCCGTCGGTGATCATGAGGGCGACCCCGCGCGCCGAGGCGAGCATCGCCAGCGTCGCGATGAACGGCACCACCCTCCCGTACGCGATGAGCACCCCGTTGACCAGTCCGGCGCCGAGGCCGACGAGCACGGCGGTGAACAGGATGCCCGCGAGCCCGTACTCCTGGGTGGCGAGGGTGCTCGCCCAGACGGAGGCCAGGGCGACCATGGCGCCGACCGAGAGGTCGATACCGGCCGAGGTGATGACGAAGGTCACGCCGACGGTGACGACACCGATCACCGATGCCTGGGTCAGGACGAGTTGGAGGTTGCCGGTGTCCAGGAAGGCGTCGGGCTCGGTGAATCCGCCGACGGCCACCAGTACGGCGAGGATGCCGAGCAGGGACAGGGTGTGCAGGTCCAGGCGCCGCCCGAGGGCGCGCGGGGGTCCGTACTTCTTCAGGGTCACGGGGGCGGGGCCCTGGTCCGGCCCGCTCTGCCGCGCCGTGGGAACGGGGTGGGTCATGACGTCGGGCTCCCTTCCATCACGAGGTCGAGTACGCGGTGCTCGTCCAGGTCCGTGGCGTCGGCGGTGTGCACCACACGCCCCTCGCGCAGGACGAGCACCCGGTCGGCGAGGCCCAGGACTTCGGGCACTTCGCTGGAGACGAGCAGGACGGCCAGCCCTTCGTCGGCCAGTCCGCGGATCACGGCGTAGAGCTCGGCGCGGGCGCCGACGTCGACACCGCGGGTCGGTTCGTCCAGCAGCAGCACCCGGCAGCCGCGCAGCAGCCAGCGGGCCAGGACCGCCTTCTGCTGGTTGCCGCCGGAGAGGTTGCGGACGGGGGCGTCCGGGTTGTCGGGGTGCAGCGACAGGATCCGGGTGGACTCACGCGCCGCCCCGCGCTCCGCGCCGCGGTCCAGCCAACCGGCCCTGGAGTAGCGGGACATGGTGGAAAGCGAGACGTTACGGGTGACGGATTCGAGCATCAGCAGGGCCTGGGCCTTGCGCTCCTCGGGGGCGAGGCCGATGCCGGCGGCGACGGCGGAGCGCACGCTCCCGGGCCGCAGCGCCTTCCCGTCGACGGTGACCCGGCCCGCGGTGGCGCGGCGAGCGCCGTAGACCGTCTCCAGGATCTCGGAGCGCCCGGACCCGACGAGCCCGGCGAGGCCGACGATCTCGCCCGGCCGCACCTCCAGGTCGACCGGGGCGAACTCCCCTTCCCTGGCCAGCCCTTCGACGGTGAGCACGGGGGCGGACTCGGCGCGTCCGGGGGGCGGCGGGGTGCGGGGCGGGAAGACGTACTCCACCTTGCGGCCCGTCATCAGCGCCACGATGTCGTGCGTCGGGGTGGTCTCGGCCGGCAGCCCGGCGGCGACGGCCCGGCCGTCCTTGAGCACCGTCACCCGGTCGCCGATGCGGCGGATCTCCTCCAGCCGGTGCGAGATGTAGACGACGGCGACTCCCTCGGCGGTCAGCGAGGCGATGATCCGGAAGAGGTTGCCGACCTCGTCGGGGTCGAGCGCGGCGGACGGCTCGTCCATCACGATGAGGCGTACGTCGTGCGAGAGCGCCCGGGCCATGGACACGATCTGTTGCTGGGCGGCGGAGAGTTCGCCGACCGGGCGGGCCGGGTCGATCTCCGGGTGTCCGAGCCGGGCCAGCAGCGCGGCGGCCTCGGTGCGGGCGCGGCGGGAGCGGACGACGAAGCCGGCGCTGGTGAACTCGTGGCCCAGGAAGATGTTCTCGGCGACCGACAGGCCCCGGACCAGGTCGAGTTCCTGGTAGATCGTGGCGATGCCGAGGCGCATCGCGGCCAGCGGGGACCTGAGTTCGGCGGGCGCGCCGCGCCAGGTGATCTCGCCGTCGTCGGGCTGGTGGGCGCCGGCGAGGACCTTGATGAGGGTGGACTTGCCGGCCCCGTTCTGGCCGAGGAGGCAGTGGACTTCGCCGGCCTGGACCTCCAGGTCGACGCCGTCGAGGGCGCGGACACCGGGGAAGGACTTGGTGATGCCGGACATGGTGAGCAGCGGTGGTTGCGGAGCCATGACGAATCCCCTCGGCGGACGAGGTGTGGGTGTGTGGGGCCGGCCGGGCGAACCGGCCGGGCGGGTCAGGCGGGTGAGAACAGGTGGTCGCTGATGAGCCTGGCCGCACCGGTGACTCCGGCGGCGGGTCCCAGCTCGCCCAGGACGATCGGTAGGTTGCCGGTGGCCAGCGGCAGGGAGCGCCGGTAGACCTGGGCCCGGACGGCGGCCAGCAGGGTGTGGCCGAGTCCGGTCACCCCGCCGCCGATCACCACCAGGGCGGGGTTGAAGAAGCTGACGAGGCCGGCGATGACCTGGCCGACGCGGTTGCCGCCCTCGCGGATGAGGACGAGTGAGGTGGCGTCCCCGGCGGCCGCGGCGGCGGCCACGTCCGCGGCGGTGAGCCGACCGGACGCCTCCAGCCGGGCCGCGAGCTCCTCGGACCGTCCGGCGCGGGCCGCGTCCTCGGCGTCGCGGGCCAGGGCGGCGCCGCTGAAGTGGGCCTCCAGGCAGCCCCGGTTGCCGCAGGCGCAGAGCCGGCCCCCGGGTTCGACCTGGATGTGGCCGATGTCGCCGGCGCTGCCCGTCGCGCCCCGGTGGACGGTGCCGCCGACGACGATGCCGCAGCCGATGCCCGTACCGATCTTGACGCAGAGGAAGTCGCCGACGGAACGGGCGACGCCCGCCTGCTGCTCCCCCAGGGCCATCAGGTTCACGTCGTTGTCGACCATGACCGGGCAGCCCAGCTCCTGGCTGAGCGCCTCGCGGACCGGGAAGCCGTCCCAGCCGGGCATGATCGGGGGTGCGACGGGGACGCCCTCGGGGAAGCGGACCGGTCCTGGGACGCCGATCCCGGCTCCGTCGAAGCTGTCGGCCAGCCCGGAGTCCCGGAGCTTCGCCGCCATGGACAGCACCTGTTCGAAGACCGCGACGGGCCCTTCGCGTACGTCCATGGGGTGGTTGAGGTGGCCCAGGACCTCCAGCTCCGCGTTGGTGACCGCCACGTCGACGGAGGTGGCGCCGATGTCGACGCCGAGGAAGCGCAGGTGCGGGGCGAGCCGGATGTTGTGCGAGCGGCGGCCGCCCCGGGATGCGGCGAGCCCGTCGGCGACGACGAGTCCGGTCTCCAGCAGCCGGTCGACCTCGACGGCCAGCTTGGACCGGGAGAGGTCGACCTGATCGCCCAGCTTCGCCCGGGAGTTGGGCCCACCGTCGCGCAACAGCTTGAGCAGTCGCGCCTGGTGGGCGTTCGCGGGTCGTGCCGTCATACGTCTCACGCGCCCCTCCCGCCTCGTCGGCCTGTCCGTCGGGCTTGGGAGGGGAACGTAGCAGCGGTTGCCGGGACTGGGAAGAAGTCACGCAGGAATCCGGCGAACTTTCTCCACTCCGAGGACAAAGACGAGGCTGTCGGGGCCTGTCGTCAACTGCCGTCGTCGCCCCCAGGGCGGCCGCGCGGCAGACGGGAAGGGGCAGACAGGCCCTGGGTGGGCTGACCAGCAAGGTCCACCTCGCTGCCGACAGCAGGTGTCGCCCGCCGGCATTCGCCCTCATCGCGGGGCAGGCCGCAGACAGCCCGCAGTTCATCCCGTGCTGGGGAAGACAGGGGTCCGCGGACCCCTGGGCCACCCCTCACCCGGCCGGACGCGGTCGCTGGGGACAACGCCTACTCCGCATACGGAAACCGGGCCCATCTGCGGCAACGCGGCACCCAAGCGGTCATACCGGAGAGGAGGGACCAAGCCGCCAACCGGAAGAAGAAGGGCTCCAAAGGCGGTCGACCCGTCGGTCACGATGCCGGCCTCTACGAAGAGAGGAACACCGTCGAGCGCCCGACCAACAAGCTCAAGGCATGGCGGGGCGTCGCCACTCGGTATGACAAGACCCCCGGCAGCCATCTCGCCGGCCTGCACCCGCGTGCTTCGATGATCTGGATCAAAGACCTCGACCTCACCACCCAGCGAGTACAGCTCGATACACGCGGGTGACCTGACAGTCACGAGCCGCCGTCATCGGAGACTTACCCGGTCAGAGCGAGCCGGCTGTCCTGTAGACGGAGACATGGGAGCGCGACTCTGCGGTGAATTCCTCTCCCGTCCAGTCGGCGTGCCTGGACTCCAGCGTCATTCCAGCCAGCTCGGCCATCAGGTCGAGTTCAGCCGGCCAGACGTATCGGTGTGGGCTGCGGAACAGACGGGCGTCACGCCCACTGTCGGCGTCGAACCCGAAGTGGTGCGAAACGACCTGCTGGCGCAGGACATCGTAGGTGTCGAGCCCGATATAGCCCGGCGCCGACCCGAAGACCACGCCCTGCTGACCTGGCGGCAACGTGCGAAGCTCGGGGACCCACAGCTCGACGACGAACCGCCCGCCCGGCGAGAGGTGGCGTGCGGCATTTCGGAAACAGGCAACCTGCTCAGCCTGCGTGAGCAAGACCGAGATGCCGTTGTAGACGAGGTAGACGAGCTGGAACTCGCCCGGGACTCGCGCAGTGGCCATGTCGCCGACGACGACCGGGATGGCCGCGTCGTCTGCTTTGGTGCGGAGCTGATCGAGCATCGGCTTCGACAGTTCGATGCCACTGACCGAGACTCCGCGATCCGCGAGTGGCACTGCCACCCGCCCGGTCCCGATGGCGAACTCCAGCGCCCGTCCGCCCCTGGTGAGCTCCACCAGGCGGTCGATCGTTGGCTCCAGCACCTCCGATGCGAACATGCCGGTCCCAGGGGTGTCATAGCTCTGAGCGGCCTGGTCGTTCCAAATCTCACTTTGAAGCATAAGCAGCGATGATCGACCACCGTCCGAGCAACGTCAACGCGCTTTCTCCACTGTCGAGATGAGGGTGCGCCACCGGGCTCCTACTCGGCTCAACGGTGGCACCCCGAGAAGCACGGCGATGCTCTACGTCCCGGCCAGGAGCTCGACGTGACGTGCCTCTCCCCCCACGCCGGCGGGCACCTCGGGGCTCAAGCAGTCACGTTGATCACGACTCGATACGCGCCCCAGGGTTCACGGGCAGCTGATCACCTGTCCCGCGTAGCTGAGGTTGCCGCCGAAGCCGAAGAGGAGGACCGGCGCCCCGCTGGGGATCTCGCCCCGTTCGACCAGCTTGGACAGGGCCATGGGGATGGAGGCGGCGGAGGTGTTGCCGGAGTCGACCACGTCGCGCGCGACGACGGCGTTGACCGCGCCGATCTTCCGGGCGACGGGCTCGATGATCCGGAGGTTGGCCTGGTGGAGGACGACGGCGGCCAGGTCCTCCGGGGTGAGGCCCGCCTTCTCGCACACCTTGCGGGCGATGGGCGGCAGCTGGGTGGTGGCCCAGCGGTAGACGGACTGGCCCTCCTGCGCGAAGCGCGGCGGCGTCCCCTCGATGCGGACGGCGTCCCCCATGGCGGGGACCGACCCCCAGAGCACCGGTCCGATGCCGGGGCGCCCCGAACCGGGGGTGTCGTCGGCGACGACGACGGCCGCACCGGCGCCGTCCCCCATCAGCACGCAGCTGGAACGATCCGTCCAGTCGACGATGTCGCCCATCTTGTCGGCGCCGATGACCAGGGCGCGCGTGGCGGCGCCGGCCCGCAGCGCGTGGTCGGCGGTGGCGAGGGCGTGGGTGAAGCCGGAACAGACCACGTTGATGTCCATGACCGCGGGCGCCTCCATGCCGAGGCGGGCGGCGACCCGGGCCGACATGCTCGGGGAGCGGTCGATGGCGGTGGAGGTGGCGACCAGCACCAGGTCGATGTCGGCCGGCCGGAGACCCGCCGCGGCGAGGGCCTTGGCGGCCGCGTGCGCGGCCAGCTCGTCCACCGGCTCGTCGGGGCCGCCGATGTGGCGGGTCCTGACGCCGACGCGGCTGGTGATCCACTCGTCACTGGTGTCGACCATGGCCGCCAGGTCATGGTTGGTGAGCACCTTGGCGGGCTGGTAGTGGCCGAGCGCCACGACACGTGAGCCGGTCATAAACGGGATCCCCTCGCTCCATCTGTCAGGAACCAACCAGTCTTGGTCGCTACCGCCCGGTACGGGGGCAGGTGATCCCACAGGAATACCGGCCCCGGCTTGGAGGGCTCGACACCAGCCGCCGGTGATCCGGGACCCGGCCATCCGGTGGCGACGCCGTATCGCCGGTGCAGGACAATGGCAGCGTCGGGGCGCGCCGAGGCCCCCTCACCTACAGAAATCGGGTTCAACGGTCATGGGACGGGTCACCGAGCGCCGCCGCACCATCCGCATCCGGGACGGGGCCGTCTCCACGCGTCCCGACACCCTCGTCGCCGAGGAGCCTCTGGAGATCCGGTTGAACGGGAAACCGCTCGCCATCACCATGCGCACCCCGGGCGACGACTTCGCGCTGGCGGCGGGCTTCCTGGTCAGCGAGGGCGTGATCGGTGGCCAGGGCGATGTGCGGTCGATCGTGTACTGCGCGGGCGCGACCGCCGACGGGGTCAACACGTACAACGTGGTGGACGTGCGCCTTGCGCCGGGTGTCGAGGTCCCCGACATCACGCTGGAGCGCAACGTGTACACCACGTCGTCCTGCGGGCTGTGCGGCAAGGCGAGCCTGGACGCCGTCCGCACCACGACCCGGCACCCCGTCGCCGACACTCCCCCGCTGCTGCTGGCACCCGCGCTGCTGGCCGCGCTCCCCGATCGCCTGCGGGCCGCCCAGCGGGTCTTCGACCGGACCGGGGGCCTGCACGCGGCGGCGCTGTTCTCGGAGACCGGCGAGCTGATGGACGTACGGGAGGACGTCGGACGGCACAACGCGGTCGACAAGCTGGTGGGCCGGGCGCTGACGGACGGGCGGCTGCCGCTGTCCCGGTCGGTCCTGCTGGTGTCGGGGCGGGCCTCGTTCGAGCTGGCGCAGAAGGCGGTGATGGCCGGGATACCCGTGCTGGCGGCCGTCTCGGCGCCGTCGTCCCTCGCCGTCGACCTGGCCTCCGAGACGGGCCTGACCCTGGTCGGGTTCCTGCGGGGGCCCTCGATGAACGTGTACTCGGGAGAGCACCGCATCGCGCTGGACGCGGGCTAACCCACCGGCACGGCGTCCGGCGTCGCCACGTCCTGACCGTCGCGGGCGCGCCGCTTGGCGATGACCGCGCAGACCATCAGTTGCATCTGGTGGAAGAGCATCAGCGGCAGCACCGCCAGGCTCGCCTGGGCGCCGAAGAGGACGCTGGCCATGGGCAGCCCGGAGGCCAGGCTCTTCTTGGACCCGGCGAACTGGATCGCGACGCGGTCCGCCCGGCCGAATCCGAGGCGCTTCGCGCCGTACCAGGTCACCGTGAGCATCAGCGCGAGCAGGGCCCCTTCGGCGGCGAGGAGCGCGCCGAGCCGGGCCGGGGTCACCTGGTGCCAGATGCCCGCGACCATGCCCTCGCTGAACGCGGTGTAGACGACGAGCAGGATCGAGCCCCGGTCGACCAGGCCGAGGACCTTGCGGTGGCACGCGACGAAGCCCCCGATGCGGCGGCGCAGCAGCTGGCCCAGGGCGAACGGCAGCAGCAGCTGGACGCCGATCTTCAGCAGGGCGTCGCCGGAGAACCCGCCCCCGCCGCCCCCGAGCAGCGCGGCGGCGAGGAGCGGGGTGAGGAAGATCCCGGCGATCGAGGAGAAGGACCCGGCGCAGATCGCGGCGGGGACGTTGCCCCGGGCGATCGAGGTGAAGGCGATCGAGGACTGGATGGTCGAGGGGACGAGGCACAGGAAGAGGAAGCCGCTCTGCAGCTGCGGCGACAGGACGTACGGTACGAGGCCCGCGCTCGCCAGCCCCAGCAGCGGGAAGACGACGAAGGTGCAGGCCAGGACCGTGAGGTGGAGCCGCCAGTGGCGGAGCCCGTCCAGCGCCTCGGCCGTGGACAGGCGCGCCCCGTACAGGAAGAAGAGGAGCGCGACCGCGCCCGTGGAGGCCCCGCCGGCCACCTCGGCGGCCGGGCCCGAGGCCGGCAGCAGCGCCGCGAGGACGACGGTGCCGATCAGCGCCGCTATGTACGGGTCGACCGGCAGCCAGGACGGCGGCTGCGGGATGCGGCGGCGGCTCATGTGTTCCACGTTTCTCTCGGTCAGGGTCGGGCGTGCCCGGGAACCATCCTGCTCGGACGCCCTCCGATCGGGAAACACGTATACCGCTCTGACTGTCATCACGATCCGCGATAGCCTGTCCGGTATGTACGACCCCGCGCAGCTGCGCACCTTTCTGGCCGTCGCCCAGACCCTGTCCTTCACCGCCGCCGCCCGCCGGCTCGGGGTGCGGCAGTCCACGGTGAGCCAGCATGTGCGGCGGCTGGAGGACGCGACCGGGCGGCAGCTGTTCGCCCGGGACACCCACCGCGTCGATCTCACGGCGGACGGCGAGGCGATGCTCGGCTTCGCCCGGACGATCCTGGAGGCGCACGAGCGGGCGTCGGCGTACTTCACCGGGACGCGGCTGCGGGGGCGGCTGCGGTTCGGGGCCTCGGAGGACTTCGTGCAGACCCGGCTGCCCGAGATCCTTCAGACGTTCCGGCGCGACCATCCGGAGGTCGAGCTGGAGCTGACCGTGGAGCTGTCCGGGACCCTGCACCGGCAGCTGGAGGCGGGCCGGCTGGATCTGGTGCTGGCCAAGCGGCGGGCCGGGGACACCCACGGGAAGCTGGTCTGGCAGGACGCCCTGGTCTGGATCGGCGCGCCGGGGCTCCGGCTCGACCCGGACCGCCCGGTGCCGCTGGTCGTCTTCCCGCCGCCGGGCATCACGCGGGCGCGCGCCCTGGAGGTGCTGGAGGAGCAGGGCCGCTCCTGGCGGATCGCGTGCACGAGCGGCAGCCTCAGCGGCCTGGTGGCGGCCGCCCACGCGGGGCTCGGCGTGATGGCGCACACCCGGGGCCTGGTGCCGCCCGGCCTGGAACCGGTGCCGGTCCGGGCGGGGCTGCCGGAGCTGGGCGGGGTGGACTTCGTCCTGCTGCACGGCAGGCGCCGGGGCGGCGCGCAGCAGGCGGCGGACGCGCTGGCTACGGCGATCCTGGCGGGCGGCGACCGGCTGATCCGCGCAGTTCGTGGGCGTGAACCGGCATGACCCGGCCCCATGAGGGGGAGAACACCGGGGACGCGGCAGCCGGAGCCCGGCCAACCCGCCAAACCGGGACACAGCCGCCCACACCGTCAGTGATCGCGGCGTACAGATTCGGTGGAGATTCCCGCCCCAGCTGCTTACTCCATGGTCAGAAGCGTGCCCGAGCCTTGCCCACTTGGCCGGATTTCGGCCCCTGACCTGTGCATATACCAAGTGGTACGGGCCGTTCCGGACCCTCCCGCGCCGGCGTCCGGTGGGGTAGCGTCGCGGCGCTGTGCGGAGCACCCCAAGGAGCAGGTCATTGCGCGAATTCACTGTCCCACCCATGGCGGCCGCTCCCCTCGTGGGCGGCCTCGCCGACGTCGTGTTCGACCATGCCGACGAGGAGCCGCACCGGATCGCGCTCGGCCGAAAAGACGCGGACGGGAACTGGCAGGACGTGACGTCGGCCGCGTTCCGTGACGAGGTGCTCGCACTGGCCAAGGGACTGATCGCGCACGGGGTGCGGTTCGGCGACCGGGTCGCCCTGATGTCGCGTACGCGCTACGAGTGGACCCTGTTCGACTTCGCGCTGTGGGCGGTGGGCGCCCAGTCGGTGCCGGTCTACCCGACGTCGTCGGCCGAGCAGGTGCTGTGGATGCTGCACGACGCCGAGGTGTCGGCGGTGATGGTGGAGCACGAGGACCACGCGATGACGGTGGCCTCGGTCATCGACCGGCTGCCCCAGCTGAAGCGGTTGTGGCAGCTGGACGCCGGCGCGGTCGCGGAGCTGGTCGAGGCGGGTGCGCACGTCGAGGACGAGGTGGTGCACCGGCACCGGCGGGCGGTGACCCCGGAGTCGGTGGCGACCGTCATCTACACCTCGGGCACCACGGGCCGCCCCAAGGGCTGCGTCCTCACGCACGCCAACTTCATGTTCGAGGCGGACACCATGGCCTCGCGCTGGGAGTCGGTGTTCCACTCCAGACCGGGCGACGAGGCGGTGACGCTGCTCTTCCTGCCGCTGGCGCACGTCTTCGGGCGGATGGTGGAGATCACCGCGATCCGGGGCCGGGTCAAGCTGGGGCACCAGCCGGAGCTGTCGGCGAAGGCCCTGATGCCGGACCTGGTCTCCTTCCGGCCGACGTTCATCCTGGCGGTGCCGTACATCTTCGAGAAGGTCTTCAACGCGGCCCGGCGCAGGGCGGAGGCGGAGGGCAGGGCGGGGCCGTTCGACAAGGCCGTCGACATCGCGGTGAAGTACGCGGAGGCGATGGAGGCCCGGGCCTTCGGCACCGGCCCGGGGCCCTCGACCGGGCTGCGGATGCAGCACCAGTTCTTCGACAAGGTCGTGTACAAGAAGGTCCGCGAGGCGATGGGCGGCCGCATCCGGCACGCCATGTCGGGCGGCTCGGGCATGGAGCGCAGCTTGGGCCTGTTCTTCGCGGGCGCCGGGGTGACGGTGTACGAGGGGTACGGGCTGACCGAGACGACGGCGGCGGCCACCGCCAATCCGCCGGAGCGCACCCGGTACGGCACGGTCGGGCAGCCGATCCCCGGCAGCACGGTGCACATCGCGGCGGACGGCGAGGTGTGGGTGCACGGGAGCCATGTGTTCGGCGGGTATCTCGGCGACCCGAAGGCGACCGACGCGGTGCTCAACGACGGCTGGCTGGCCACCGGGGACCTGGGGTCGCTGGACGAGGACGGCTATCTGACGATCACCGGACGGAAGAAGGAGATCCTGGTGACGTCCGGCGGCAAGAGCGTGTCGCCGGCCGCCCTGGAGGAGCGGGTGCGGGCGCATCCGCTGGTGGCGCAGTGCATCGTCGTCGGCAACGACCGGCCCTATGTGGCGGCGCTGGTCACCGTCGACCAGGAGGCCGTGGAGCACTGGCTGACGATGCAGGGGCGGCAGCAACTGTCCCCGGGCGAGCTGGTGCGCGACCCGGACCTGGAGATGGAGGTGCGCCGGGCGGTGGTGGCGGCGAACACCGCGGTCTCGCAGGCCGAGTCCATCCGTACGTTCCGCATCCTGGCGCACCAGTTCAGCGAGCAGCACGGGCTGCTCACCCCGTCGCTGAAGCTGAAGCGCAAGGCGATCGAGGCGGCGTACGAGACCGAGGTGGACGCGCTGTACCGCTGAGCGGGAACGGATCGGGGCGGGCGGGAATGCGTGGGCGTTCTTGATCGTTGACCCTGGGAGTTCCACTCCCCCAACGTAAGGATCCTCAGCTCGTGAGCCAGGTCCCCTCCCTCACCCTCAACAACGGCGTCGAGATGCCCCAGCTCGGGTTCGGAGTCTGGCAGGTGCCGGACGACGAGGCGACGAAGGCGGTCGCCACCGCCATCGAGTCCGGGTACCGCAGCATCGACACCGCCGCGATCTACCAGAACGAGGCGGGCACGGGCAAGGCCATCGCCGCCTCCGGCGTCGCCCGCGACGAGCTGTTCGTGACCACCAAGCTGTGGAACAGCGACCAGGGCTACGACTCGACGCTGCGCGCCTTCGACGCCTCGCTGGAGAAACTGGGCCTCGACTACGTGGACCTGTATCTGATCCACTGGCCGGTGCCCGCCAAGGACGCGTACGTCGACACCTACCGGGCGTTCGAGAAGATCCACGCCGACGGCCGCGCGAAGGCCATCGGCGTGTCGAACTTCCTCCCGGAGCACCTGGAGCGGCTGCTCGGTGAGACCTCCGTGGTGCCGGTGCTCAACCAGATCGAGCTGCACCCGCAGCTCCAGCAGGCCGAGTCCCGCGCCCTGCACGCCCAGCACGGCATCCTCACCGAGGCATGGTCGCCGCTCGGTTCCGGCAAGGGCCTGCTGGAGGTCCCGACGGTCCTCGCGGTCGCCCGCAAGCACAACCGCACGCCCGCCCAGGCGGTGCTGCGCTGGCACCTCCAGACGGGCAACGTGGTGATCCCGAAGTCCGTGACCCCGTCGCGGATCGCGGAGAACATCGACGTGTTCGACTTCGAGCTGGACGCCGACGACCTGGCCGCCTTCGCGGCGCTGGACGAGGGCAAGCGGCTCGGCCCGAACCCGGGCGAGTTCAACGCCGGCGCCTGACCGCCACGGCTTGACGGAACCGCCGCCCCCGCTCGCGTACGAGCGGGGGCGGCGGTTTCGTCGTTACGGGGATGGCTCAGGCGTATCGTCGGCCCAGGTGGAGGGTGCGGGCCAGGAGCAGGAAGACGTCCGGGCGGCGGTGCAGGGATGCCGGGTCCTCGGGGTCGAGGAGCCGGTCGAGCACGGCGAGGTCCTCGGCGTCCAGGTGGTCGCGCAGCCCACCGCTGCGGCGGGTGAAGTCGGCGATCACCTGTTCCCGGGCCGCGTCGCCGAGGGGCGCGGGCAGGTCGAGCAGGAAGCTGCGGGTGCCCTGCGGGGTGAGACCGGCCGCGCCGAACAGGGCCGCCCAGTTCTCGACCTCGCGGCGGGCGTCGGGCAGCTCGGCGCGCATCTCCTGGAAGAGTTCCGCCTCGGCGGCCTCCATCCGGGCCTCGATCCCGGGCCTGCCGAAGCCCAGGTCGCGCGGGAGCTGCCGGGCCTGGAGCCCGCCCTCGACCAGGGCGACGGTGCCGCCGGGGCGCAGCAGCCCGCCGAATCCGGCGAGCACGGCGCGCTGGTCGCCCATGTGGTGCAGGGTGTTGCCGGCCCAGATCAGGTCGGCCTCGCCCAAGGCGGACAGCTCTTCGGGGAGGGTGGCGTGCAGGGTGGTGACGCGGCCGTCGAGCCCGAGCCGGCGCGCCCGGTCCCGGGTGCGTTCGAGGAGGGCGGGGGTGCCGTCGACGGCGACGACCTCGGCGTCCGGGAAGACCTCGGCCAGCAGGCAGGCGACCACCCCGGGGCCGGCGCCGACGTCGAGGACCCGGCGGACCTTCGGAGCGGTGGGCAGGGCGGCGATCCAGCGGGCCGCCTCGGTGTACTGCGCGCTGCTGAGCTCGGCGTTGCGCTCCAGGAGCGGGGCCATCACGTCCCAGTCGGGTTCGGACCCGCCGTGGTGGTGCCCGTGCGCGGAGGGCTCGTGGTGCAGGCCCTGGTGGCCGTCGTGGTGGTGGCCGTGGCCGGAGTGGTTGCTCATGGCACCAGGGTCACCAGGCGCCGCCGCGCAGGCAAACTTCCTTGCCGTTCCGGCAAGCAGCCCGGGTCGGCTACCTGCGCCGGAAGGCCAGCAGCCGGTACTCCGGGTCGGCGCGCCTGCGGTTCTGGTCCGGCAGGGCGGCCAGATTCCGGACGAGCTGTTCGGCGGCGTCCCCCGGCAGGATCAGGCGGGAGGTGTAGTAGCCCCGCCGGACCCCGCGTGCCGCGCTCAGCGGCGACCGGCCCTGCCCGTGTCCGGTGAAGAACGCGTCGCCCACCACATCGAGGCCGCCCTCCGCCGCATGGGCGACGACCAGGTCCGTTCCGTCGGCCGGGGTCGGCGCCAGGTACGGGGCGAACGCGGCGTCGATGTCGCTGCCCACGTCGTGCGCGGCGTCCTTGTCGACGGTGGTGACGAACACCCCGCCCGGCCGCAGCACGCGCGCCGCCTCGGCCACCACCGCCCGGACCGCGCCCGGTTCGCGCAGCAGATGCAGCAGCCAGACGGCGGTGACCGCGTCCACCGCCGCGTCGGGCAGCGGCAGTCGGCGGGCGTCGGCGAGCAGAACGGCACCGACGCGCTGCCGTGCGACGACGGCCATGCCGTGCGCGGCGTCGGAGCCGGTCACCCGCAGCCCGGGCCGGGCGGCGGCGATCTGCCCGGTGACCAGGCCCGTACCGCAGCCGATGTCCAGCAGGGAGCGCGCGGTGTCCGGCACCAGGCCGAGCACGGCGGCGGCCGCCGCCTCGGCGCGGGGCAGCCCGCCGCGCGTGGCGTCGTAGACGGCGGCCTCTTCGTTGTAGTCGAGCATCGGGAGGCGACTCTAGGCCACGATCGCCGCCCGTGGAACGAACCAGAGGTCTGAACCACCGACGTATTGCCGTGCGGCCACCGGGGCCATAACGTGCGGTGATGGAGCTGGAGTTGCGCCATCTGCGAACCGTCCGTGCCATCGCCGACACGGGCAGCCTGACCAAGGCCGCCACCGCGCTGGGCCTCGCTCAGCCCGCGCTCAGCGCACAGCTGCGGCGGATCGAGAAGGCACTCGGCGGCCCGCTCTTCGAGCGCGACCACACGGGCGCGCGGGCGACGCCGCTGGGCGAACTGGTCCTGGAGCGGGCCCGGATCGTACTGCCCGCCGTGACCGAACTCCAGGAGGAGGCCGTCCGGTTCGCCAACGCGATGGGGACCCTGGAGCGGTTCCGGCTGGGTGGCACGCACGGCCCGCTCCTCGGCGGCCTCGTGGACCGGCTGGCCGCCGCGCACCCGGCGGCGCCGGTGTCCACGTACACCTCCTGGTCGGTGACCGAGGTCGCCTCGCAACTGGTGGACGGGCGGCTCGACTTCGCGCTCATCGGTACCTGTGGCGAGAGCGCCCCGCCGGACGCGGACCGGCTGGAATGGCAGGTCGTCGGGGTCGATCCGGTCTTCGTGATGCTGCCGGAGACCCATCCGCTGTCCGGCCGGGACGCGTTGGAGCTGTCCGAGCTGGCGGACGAGTGCTGGGCGGACGTGCCGGGCGACGGCTGCTTCGCGGACTGTTTCGTGGCGGCGTGCGCACGGGCGGGTTTCCGCCCGGTGTCGGTGTACGAGACGGACACCTCGTCGGTCGTCCATCTCGTCCAGGTGGGGCGGGCGGTGGGGCTGTGCCGGGCGACGTTCCCGCCGACGCCGGGGGTGGTGACGCTGCCGGTCGCCGGGGCGCCGCTCAGCTGGCGCCATCTGCTGGGCTGGCACCCGCGCTCGGCCGCCGCGTCGGCGGCGGCCGGTGCGGTGAGCGGGCACACCCGGGCGGCGTACGCCCAGGCGGTGGAGCGCAGCGAGAGCTACACGCGCTGGCTCGCCACCCACCCCGGGTTCGGCTCGGCGGCCTGAGGGGCTACTCGGCCCCGTGGCCGGGTGCCACCGCCGCGACCCGGGCGGCGAGGCCGAGGTCATTGTCCGTGACCTTGCCGCCCGCGTCGTGCGAGTTCACGGAGAGGGCGACGGTGTTGTAACCGAGCGTCAGGTCGCTGTGGTGGTTCAGCTCGTCCTGGATCGCGGCGACGTGCATCGCGAGCGCGGCGGCGGCGAAGTGCGAGGGCAGCCGGTAGGTGCGGGTGATCCGGTCCCCCTCCAGCGACCAGCCGGGCAGCTCGCGCAGCCGGTCCTCGATCTCGTTCTGCGGCAGCGGTGCGGCGGGCATGGTGCGGCTCCCTCACTGGTGGTCGATGCCGGTCGGCGGTGCCGGTGACGTTACGGTCTCGGTATGACAACTGTCGCGCTCGACACGGGGGTAGGGCCGCTGCTGCGCAGCTGGCGGGAGCGGCGCCGGGTCAGTCAGCTGGAGCTCGCGCTGCGGGCCGGCTCCTCGGCCCGGCACATCTCGTTCATCGAGACGGGGCGCTCACGCCCCAGCGAGGAGATGGTGCTGCGGCTCGCCGAGCACCTGGACGTGCCCGTACGAGAACGCAACGCCCTGCTGGTGATGGCGGGTTACGCCCCGCACTACGCGGAGACCGCGCTCGACGACCCGTCGATGGGGGCGCTCCGGGACGGCCTCGACCGGCTGCTGCGGGGCTACGACCCGTATCCGGCCTTCGTGGTGGACGGGACGTACACCGTGGTGGCGGCCAATCAGGGGATGACCCGGCTGCTCGACGGCGTACCGGAACACCTCCTGGCCCCGCCGCTGAACGCGATGCGGCTCACCCTGCACCCGGAGGGCCTGGCCCCGCGCATCCGGAACCTCCGCGCGTGGCGGGCGGACCTCCTCGCGCAGATGGAGCGCCAGATCGCGCTGGTGCGTTCGCCGGAGCTGCGCGAGTTGTACGAGGAGGTGGCGGGATATCCGCTGCCGGCCGGGCCGGACGGGGACGAGGACTGGCAGCCGCCCTCATCGTCGGTGCCGTTCGCCCTGCCGCTGGTCATCGAGCACGAGGGGCACGTGCTGTCGTTCGTCGCCTCGATCGCCACGTTCAACACGCCGATGGACGTGACGGTGGCGGAGCTGGCCATCGAGACGCTGCTGCCGGCCGACGCGGACACCGCCGCGTATCTGCGCTCGCTGGTGCCCTGAGGACGGACCGGGCCCGTGCCCGCCGGACCGGCTGACACTGGCCCGTAGCGGCTACACCCGCGCCCCGTTGTCGTGCGGGTCGCGGCGTCCGGCGCGCTGCCGGACGCGCGGGGCCCGGGTGCGGGCAGGCGGCGGGACCTTGCTGGTGCGCTCCAGCAGCAGCGCGGCCGGGACGGCGGTCATCACCGAGGAGTACGTCCCCACGACGATGCCGATCAGCAGGGCGAGCGCGAAGTCCTCCAGCGAGTCGCCGCCGAGCACGGCGAGGGCGGTGAGGATGAACAGGGCGCCCATCCCGGTGTTCACCGTCCGGGGCACGGTCTGCAGGACAGCCCGGTTCGCCACCTCCGCGAGCGGCTTTCTGGGGGCCTCAGGGCCTGTCTTGAGTTCCCCGCCTGCGCCCCGACGCCCGGTGCGCCCACCCTCCGGGCGGACGACGGGGAACTCAAGACAGGCCCTGCCCCACAGCTCCCGCACCCGGTCGAAGACGACGACCGAGTCGTTGACGGAGTACCCGATGACGGTGAGGAGCGCCGCCAGGAAGATGCCGTCGACGGTGCGTCCCAGCCAGGCGAACACCCCGATCAGGACGATCACGTCGTGCACGAGCGCCCCGACCGAGGCGACGGCGAACGTCCAGCGGAACCTGACCGCCAGATAGGCCAGCTGGACGAGTACGGCGATGGCCAGGGCGATCAGGGCGTTGCGCCGCAGTTCGTCGCCGAGGCTGGGGCCGATCAGCTCGTCGCGGACCTTGGTGGTCTCGCCGCCTTCGGCGGCCAGGGCGGCCCGCAGCGCGTGTTCGCCGTCGTTGTTGAGCCCCCCGGTCCGCACGGAGATGTCGCCCGCACCGGCCGTGGTGACCTCGGCGTCCCCGAACCCGGCGCCCGCGAGGGCGGTCCGCGCGGTCTCGACGTCCACGGGGCGGCTGGTGGAGTACTCGACCAGCCGTCCGCCGGTGAACTCGACGCCCAGGTTGACCCCGCGCACCAGGATGCCCGCGACGGCCACCGCGATGAGGACGGCGGAGACCGTCAGCCAGCGGCGCGGGGAGCGCATCAGCTGCGGGTCGCGCCGGGTGAGCCAGGTCCGCACCCGGCCCGGGATCGCGATGCCGTTGACGCCCCGGTAGTCCGCGACGAACCGCGAGTGCGCCGCGATCTCGGTGAGGGCGCGGGCGCCGACCAGTGCGGAGAACATCGACGTCAGGACGCCGATGGCGAGCGTGACACCGAACCCCTTGACCGGTCCGGAGCCGAGGAAGAACAGCAGCCCGGCCGCGATGAGCGTCGTCACGTTGGAGTCGGCGACGGCCGTCCAGGCGCCCTTGAACCCGGCGGCGAGCGAGGCCCGCAGGCTCTTCCCGGGCCGTCCGGCGTACTCCTCCCGGGCCCGCTCGAAGACCAGCACGTTCGCGTCGACCGCCATGCCGATCGCCAGCACGAAACCGGCGAGTCCGGGCAGCGTCAGCGTGACGCCGAGGGCGACGAGGGCCGCGTACGAGATCACCCCGTACGCCGCGAGCGCCACGGCGGCGAGGGCGCCGAAGAGGCGGTAGATCACGATGATGAACAGGGCGGTGGCCGCCGCGCCGATCAGGGCCGCCCGTGCGCCGGCGTCGATGACGGCGGCGCCGAGCGTCGGGCCGACCGTCCGCTGCTCCACGATCTCGACGGGCACCGGCAGGGCACCGCCCTCGATCAGCAGGGCGAGTTCGCGGGCCTCGTCCGCGCTGAACGAGCCGGTGATCCGGGTGGAGCCGGAGGGCAGGCCCGAACCGCAGGCGACGGTCGGCGAGACCTGGGGCGAGGAGATCACCCGCTTGTCGAGCACGATGGCGACCCGGCGCCGCTCGTCCTGCGCCGGGTGACAGGCCGCCTCGCCGGTCAGCCGGGTCCAGTCCCGGCCGGCGTCCTTGTGGAAGTCGAGCGACACGGTCCAGCCGGCGCCCTGCTGGGCGTCGAAGGACGCGGACGCCTCCTTGACCCCGGCGCCGGAGAGGGCGGCGGGCCCGAGGGCCAGTTCGCGGCCCTGCTCGTCGGGCAGGGTCAGCCCCTTGCCGTCCTCGGCCGGTCCGCCCGGGCCCTGGACGGCGTGGAAGGTCAGCTGGGCGGTCTTGCCGATGACCTCGGCGGCCTTGCGCGGGTCCTGGACGTCCGGGAGTTCCACGATGATCCGGTCCTCGCCGGACCGGGTGAGGACCGGCTCCGTCACCCCGAGCGAGTCGACGCGCCGGCGCAGCACCTCCAGGGTGCGGTCGGTGCTCTCGCGGTCGGCCTCCGCGGTGTCGGAGTCCTGGGCCTGGAGCACCATGCGGGTGCCGCCCTGGAGATCCAGGCCGAGTCTGGGTGACATGGTCAGCGTGATGAACACGGAGACGAGCAGCACGGCCGCAGCCAGCACCGCCCGCACCGTGGTGGCGCGCGTCATTGCGGGATTCCTCCGAGGGGGCGCCGGGCACGCCCCTCACCCGGTCAGGACGGCGGGAGCGGCACGGCGTTGATGGATTGCGGGACCGGCGAGCGGTCCCCGGGCCGGTGGACACCGGCACTCGGAGGCCCGCGCACCCCGGGCAGCGCCACGCGCGGGCGCTGGACGGCGGAGGCGGGGGCGGTACGGACGAGCCAGGGGACGGAGCGCGGAAGCGGGGCCCGCGCGGGGCTTGGGACGAGGCCGCCGGGGCCGGGCGGGGGCAACTGGTGTGCGGTACGGGGGTGCTCGGCGGCAGCCCACGGGGTGGTGTCCGGGCCACGGTCGACGGTGGCGGGCGGCGGGGTGGCCGCGGCGGGTGGGACGGTCCGGGGCGCCTCGGCGTCAGTCGGCAGGGCGGACCGCTCGACGGTCGTCTGTCCGGTCGCGTGTCGTACGGGGAGGCCGGGGGCGGTCGTCGCGGGCGTCGTGGGAAGCCCCGCCGACACGCGTACGGGGAGACCCTCACCGGCCGCCGCGGGCGCCCCGCCGACGAGGGCGAGCACCGCGAGGAGCAGCGCGACGAGGTACTGCCGCGCGGCGGAAGAGCGGCCCGGGTGCGCGTTCCCCGGGGGCTGCCCCGGGAGCGGGGTCACCGGAGGCGGCCGGGCAGGGCGGGCGCCGTGGTGTGGCGGAGGACGGAGCTGAGGACCAGTCCGGCGCCGCGCACGACCGTGGTCGCCGGGTCGTCCGTGCGCCGGACCGGAACGCCGAGGCGGACCGCTATCCGGTGGGTGACGTCCGGTCGCAGCGCGCCGCCTCCGGCGAGCAGCGGGCCCCTGCGCAGGGCGCCGAGCAGCGCGCCGTGCGGGTCCTGCCGCCACATGGCCATGACCATGTCCAGGACGGCGCGGACGGCGGCGGTGGGCGGCTCGCCCGGGTCCAGGTCGCTGAGCCCGGTCTCCGCGAGGCGGGCGTCCCGCACCAGGCCGTCCACGAGCAGGGTCGCCTCGGTCAGCTCGGCGCCGATGTCGAGGACGAGGAGGGGGCCGCCGCCGTCCCCGGGCCCGGCGCACGCGGCGGCGGCACGGGCACTGTCCAGAACGATGACGTCCGAGGGGCCGAGCGCGCGGAGCAGGTCGCGGGCGGCGGCCCGGTGGCCGGGCCCGGCGAGCACGGGGTGGCTGAAGACGATGACCGCGTCCTCGCGGCGCTCGCCCAGGGCCCGGTCGGCGATGCGGGCCAGCATCCGGCCGCACGACTCCGGGTCCACGATGCGGCCGCGCCGGACGGGCCGGCCGGGGCCGTACTCACCGGTGCCGTGGACGGTGTCCGCGACGACGCCCTGTCCGGGGACCCAGGCCCGGGTGCGGGAGCTGCCGAGGTCGAGGGCGAGGCCCCGGGTGGCACCCCGGTAGTGCCGGTGGACGGAGCGGTCGAGCCGCCGTCCGTCGCGCAGAGAACGCATCGCCCCTCACCCCCGGGCACGCAGCCGCGGCCGTACACACACCCAGTGACCCGCTGATCGCGAGGCATGACCGAGCCCTCACTATGCAATAGGGAGGCAAAGAAAGCCACTCCCCACCAAAATCGAAGGACTCGCCCCGCGCGCACGACGGGCCGTGCGCGCCACAGACACGCCCCGCGCGGTCACGCGCCCCGCGTCACGCGTCGACCGGCAGGAACTCCGCTATCAGCTCCGCGAACTCCTCCGGCGTGGCGATCCGTACCCCCAGGTCCTCCGCCTTGCTCCGCTTGGAGCCCGCCTTCTCCCCGGCGACGAGCAGCGTCGTGCGCTTGGAGACGCTGGAGGAGGACTTGCCGCCGGCCCGCTCGACCAGCTCGTTCATCTGGTTGCGCGACAGCTTCTCCAACGCGCCCGTCATGGCGCCGGAGACGACCACGGTCATCCCGGCCAGCGGAGCGCCCTCGGCAGCGGCGGCCGTCTCCTCGTCGGCCTCCTCGCCCGGCGGGGGCGGCGGCGTCGCGCCCGGTTCGGTCATGTTGAGCCCGGCGGCGACCAGCTTGTCGATGAGCGGGGCGAGCCCGGCCAGCTCCGCGACGACCCCGGCCGCCTTCTCCTTGCCGATGCCGTCGACCCGCTGCAACTCCTCCTCGTCGGCGGCTCTGATCCGGTCCATCTCCGCGAAGTAGCGGGCGATCCGGCGGGACATGGAGCGCCCGGTACCGCGCACGCCGAGGGCGCAGAAGACCCGGGAGAGCGGCTGCGAGCGCGCCGTGTCGATCGCGGCCAGCAGATTGTCGGTGCTGGTCTCCCCCATCCGGTCGAGCGTGAGCAGCTGTTCGCGTTCCAGCATGAACAGGTCGGCGAAATCGGTGACGAGACCGGCGTCGACCAGCTGGACGACCCGGGTCGTGCCGAGCCCCTCGATGTCGAGCTGGTCGCGCCCGGCGGCGTACGAGACGGAGGCGACGAGACGGCAGTCGCGGCCCCGCACACAACGCCAGCGCTGCTCGCTGCTGTCGATCTCCGAACCGCACTGGGGGCACGCCTCGGGGAAGTCGATGGGCTGCTCCTCGCCGGTGCGCAGATGGGCGACGGGCGCCTCGATGCGGGGGATGATGTCGCCCGCCTTGTAGACCATCACATGGTCGCCGATGCGGAGGTCCCGGCGGGTGATGTCGGCCGGGTTGTGCAGGGTGGCGTAGCTGACGGTCGAGCCGTCGATCTCGACGGGCTCCAGCACGGCGCGCGGCGCGATGATGCCGGTGCGGCCCACGTTCCACTCGACGCCGAGGAGGCGGGTGACCTTCTCGACGGCGGGCAGCTTGTAGGCGATGGCCCAGCGCGGGGCCCGGGAGCCGGAACCGGCGTCGCGCCGGTCGGCCGCCAGGTCCGCCTTGATGACGATGCCGTCGATCCCGAACGGCAACGCGGCCCGTAGCGCGGCGACTTCCTCGATCCGGGCCCGGACCTCCTCGACGGTGGCGGCGGTGCGCGGCGCGACCTCCGTGTCCGCCGCGGTGTGCACGCCGAGCTCCGCGACCCGGGCGAGCACCTGACTGTGCGGCAGCTCGGTCAGTTCGTCGGCCGGCGCGCCGGAGTCGGGCAGCGGCAGGGCTCCGTATGCAAAGAACGTCATCTCCACCGTGTACGCACGGTCCTTGGCGCGCAGGGTGCCCGCGGCGCCGTTGCGCGCGTTGGCGAAGGGGGCGCCGCCGTGCTCGGTGCGGACCGTGTTGGCCTGCTCGAACTGCTCGGTGGTCATCAGGATCTCGCCGCGTATCTCGATCGTCACCGGCTCCGCGAGCCGCGCGGGGAGCCCGAGAACGGTCCCGATCGCATGGGAGACGTCCTCACCCGCGGTCCCGTCACCCCGGGTGATCAGCCGTTCCAGACGGCCTACGTAATACCGCGCGGCGACCGCGAGCCCGTCGAGCTTCGGCTCGACGCTCCACGCGGTGACGGGCCGTCCGATCCGGCGCTCCAGGGATGCGGTCCAGGTGGCGAACTGCTCGGCCGAGAAGACGTTGTCGAGGGAGAGCATCGGGACGGTGTGCGGCACGTCCCCGACGGCCGTGCCGCCCGCCACCTTGCCGGTCGGCGAGGCGGGCAGCACCTCCTGCGGATGCTCCCGCTCGTACCCGGCGATACCGCGCGCCAGGCGGTCGTAGGCGTCATCGTCGAGCGTGCTCTCGCCCGTGGCGTAGTACGCGGCGGCGGCCTGTGCGGCCTCCTCGACGGCGGCGGCGTAGGAGGCGTGGTCGGCGAGCACGACTGCTGAGTTCGTCATGCCCTCCATCCTGCCGCCCACCACTGACAACGCCCTTGACGCAGAGGCTCGGAGAGCGCTCTCTCCGGCGTGGCGCCAGCGGTTTTGGCCACCCCATGCCAGAGAGAGCGCTCTCCGAGCCTCTGCGGCCCGAACAGCCCCCACAACACCCGGAATCAAAGGTTCGTCAGCTGTATTGACATGCCCTCAACAGGCTCTTACGTTCCCTGGCAGAGAGCGCTCTCTCGCCTGATCAGGCCGCCCATGATCAGGGCACATCCCCCCACCACTTCCCCGAACAGGAGTGCCGTGCTCTTCTTCCGTCAACGCCACAGTGGCGAGGACAGCCACCGCAGAACCCCGCCGCCCCGGCGGTACCGCACGGCGGCGCTCGCCGCCGCCGCGCTCGCCCTGACCCTCCTTCAGGCCACCACCGGCAGCGCGTCCGCCGGCACGTCGGCCCCCGCCCCCAAGGCGGCCGCCGACGTGGTCCGGGTGGCCGAATTCCTCGCCGAGTGCCCGTACACCCACCGGGCACCCGACGACCCGATCGTCTTCCCGGGCCTGCCCGGCGCCTCCCACATGCACAGCTTCTTCGGCAACGACTCCACGAACGGCCACTCCGACCTGGCCTCGCTGGAGAAGGCCCGGAGCACCTGCTCACCCGACATCGACCTGTCGTCGTACTGGGTGCCGACCCTGTACGACGGGGACAAGGAGGTGGAGCCCACCGGCACCACGTTCTACTACCTGGGCGAGGGCGTCCGCGACGACGTCATCCGGCAGATCAAGCCCTTCCCCCGGGGTCTGCGGATCGTCGCGGGCAACGCCAAGGCGACCGGGCCGAACGACAACACGATCTCGCGCTGGTCGTGTCTGCACCACGGCGAGGTCAACCCGTCGCACGACTTCGTGAACTGCCCGTCCGACGGGATGCTGGAGTCGTACCTCGACTTCCCGCAGTGCTGGAACGGCAAGGACCTCGACTCGCCCGACCACAAGAGCCACATGTCGTACCCGGTCAACGGCGAGTGCCCGGCCACCCACCCGGTGCCGGTGCCCAAGCTCCGCCAGGTGCTGCGGTACCCGGTCAACGGTAACCCGTCCAGGTTCCGCCTGGCTTCCGGTCCCGGCTACACGATGCACGGCGACTTCTTCAACGTGTGGCCCGAGGCCGAACTGGCGCAGCGCGTACGCGACTGCATCAACGCCATCATCAAGTGCGGGGCCGACGGCACCCCCTGACGCGCTCCCCCGTCCCCACCCGCCCGTCCGGGGCCCGCGCCCCGGACGGGCCCTCCCCCGAGGGAGCCCTGATGAAAGCGGCCCGCAGCGCGCCGGCGCTCACCCTGCTGCTCCTCCTCCTGGTCGGCTGCGGCTCCCCGGCGGACGGGCAGGAAAGCGCTCCCCCGCCCGCCCCGTCCGCCACCGGCGCTCCCGCCGATCCGACCGACGCCGCCTGGGCACAGCTCATGACCCCGATGAACGAGTCGGCCGTGGCGCTCCTGTCGCTCGCCGCCGACCGCTCCGGCGACACCGCCGTACGGCGCTGGGCGGCCGGGCTGCGGACCTCGCAGAACGGCGAACTGGACCGGCTGCGCCCGCTGCTGGCCCGGATGGGGCTCCCGGACACCAACGTGCACGAGGGCCACCACATGCCCGGCATGGTGACGGCCGACGACCTGGCACGGGCCCGCGCGCTGGAGGGCGCGGCCTTCGACCGCTTCCTGGTGGAGCGGATCGGCGGCCATCTGCGCCAGACCGCCCAGGTGTCGCGCTCCGAGACCGGGGCCGGCACCCGGCCGGACGCCAAGCGGCTCGCGGCCGCCCTGGTCTCCGCCCGCCGGGCCGAGATCGCCCGGCTGCCCGCCCCGTCCGGCGCTCCCGGCTGACGGCCGGGTCAACGTAACCCCAAGGCGCCCAGGGCTGTTGCCCCACCGGTCGTACCACCCGGTATAAAGACTGCATGCCTGCCGACGCCCCGCCGCCCGCCCGTCCCGTGACCTTGGAGGACGTGGCCGGAGTGGCCGGGGTGTCACGGGCGACGGTGTCGCGGGTGATCAACGGGGCGACCACGGTGGACCCGGCGCTGCGGCGGACGGTGGAGGCGGCGGTGGACGCCACCGGTTACGTCCCCAACCGCGCGGCCCGGTCGCTGGTGACCCGGCGCACCGACTCGATCGCGCTGGTCGTCTCGGAGCGGGAGCGGCGCACCGTGCCCGAGCCGTTCGTCGGCCGGATGTTCTCCGATCCGTACTTCGGGCGGGTGGTGGCCGGTCTCCTGGAGGTGCTCCGCCCGGCGGGCATCCAGCTGGTCCTGATGCTGGCCGACGACCAGGAGTCCCGCGACCAGCTCCTTTCGTATCTGCGCCACGGGCACGTCGACGGGGTGGTGCTGATCTCCTCGCACGCGGACGACCCGCTGCCCGGGCTGCTGCACGGGACCCGGCTGCCCGCCGTGCTCGCCGGGCAGCCGCGCAGGCCGACCCCGCTCACCTATGTCGAGGCGGACCAGCGGGCCGGGGCGCGGCTGGCCGCCGACCATCTCGCCGCGCTGGGCCGCCGCCGCATCGGCACGGTGTCGGGCCCGCAGGACATGCCGGCCGGTCAGGCGCGGCTCGCCGGGTTCCTGGACGCAGCTGCGGCGCACGGCATCCGGGACGTGGTGACCGCCGAGGGCGACTTCACCCATGCCGGGGGCGCGGCGGCGATGCGGCGGCTGCTGGCGGAGCGGCCGGATCTGGACGCGGTGTTCATCGCGTCGGACCTGATGGCGCTCGGGGCCGTACCGGTGCTGCTGCGGGCCGGGAAGGAGGTCCCGGACGATGTCGCGCTCGTCGGGTTCGACGACAGCAGCGCGGCGCTGGCCTGTGATCCGCCGCTGACGACGGTCCGGCAGCCGGTGGAGGAGATGTCGGCGGAGATGGCCCGGCTGCTGCTCAAGCAGATCGGCAAGCCGGTGGACCCGCCGCCGTCGGTGATCTTCCACCCGACGCTCGTACGCCGGCAGTCGGCCTGATCAGGCGCGGCCGGGCTCCTCGTCCGACGTCACCGGCACCTGGGGCCCGGATGCCTCCTGGAGCCAGTGCCTGAGGACCCGGTGCACGGCCTCGGCGCCGACGAGTTCGTCCGGGCGCTTCCCGTCCTCGCCGGTGACGGCGTCCAGCGGGTCCGTCAGGGTGCGCGGCCACAGCAGGAACGGCCGGGACTGGTCGCCGCCCAGGCCGCCGTGCGAGCCGATCTGCTCCTCGAAGGCGTACACGGTGCCGGTGGCGGGGTCGTACATGGAGTTGACCATCACGTCGGCGACGTGCGGGAAGGTGTCCGTCCGCCGGATCGCGGCCGCGGCGCCGGGACCGTACACGGCCAGCGGTCCCTGTCCGTCGGCCAGTTCCGCCAGGGGCACCCGTACGCCGTCGCGGGCCAGCACCACCGAGCCGTGGCGCTCGCTGCGGACGAGCAGGAAGCCGATGCCCGGGTGGTTGGCGAGCGTGGAGAGCAGCGCGGGGTGGCGGCGTTCCAGCTGCTCCTGGGAGGCGCGGCCCCCGATGTCCGGGAAGGAGATCAGGCCGAGGTTGCCGGAGGCGAGGACGATGGGGTCGGAGGGTTTCGCGACGTGCTCCTCCTGGCCCCCGGCGACCGGCCGGTGCAGGGCGATGCGGACCGCGTCGCGCGCCTCGGAGGCGCTGCGGGTGCGCTGCGCGCGCCGGGGCACGGGCAGTCCGCTGCCCGCCCGCACGAGGTCCTTGAGGGTCAGCCCGTACACCCCGGCGAAGGTGTTCCCGGGGCTCTGGCCGTGGTCGGACAGGAGCACGATCCGGTAGGTACGGGGCGCCTGCTCGGCGACCTTGGTGATCAGAGCGAGTGCCCGGTCGAGGCGGGCGAGCACCTTCTCCGCGTCGCGGCTGCGCGGTCCGGAGTGGTGTGCCACCTCGTCGTACGCGACGAGGTCGGCGTAGACGGCGGTCCGGCCGGCGAACATGTCGCCGATGACGGCGGAGACGACCACATCGCGTTCGAGCACGGTCGCGAAGGCGCGGATGAAGGGGTACAGGCCGCCGCGCTTGATGCGGGGCGTCTCCTTGCGGAGGCGTGAGCGGGTCGACTGGGCGATCTCCCGGCAGACCTCGGCGGCGAAGGAGCCGGCGGTGCGGACGGCGTTGGCCGGGTCGGAGAAGTAGGCGAAGTACCCGGCCCGGGAGCGGCGGCCCTTGCCGAGTCTGGCGGCCATCGAGAGGACGAGCGCGAGCTGGGCGGCGCCGCCGCTGAAGAGGTTGCCGCGGCTGGCGCCGTCGAGGGTGAGCAGTCCGCCGTCCCGGGTGCGGGTGACAGCGCGGCGCTGGAGTTCCAGGGCGCTCGCCGGCTTGCTGGAGACCATGACGAGGCCGGTCTCCTTCTCGTACCAGCGGAAGGCGGGGACGTCGTGGTTGCTGCCGTGCAGGATGCCGAGCTGGCTGGCGCCGGTCTGGCTGGACCAGTCGGTGCGCCAGGGCATGAGCCGGTGCCCTTCCGGTTCGGCCAGCCAGTGGGCGACGGTCGGCATGACGCCCCCGGCGGCCGCAGCGACGAGGGCGTCGTGGCCGACCCCGTCGAGCTGGATGAAGACGGTGCCCGGCGGGCCCCCGCGCGCGTCGCCGGTGCCGGTGCGCCGGCGGCGCCGGTCGGCCAGGCGGGAGAGGCGGCGGCGGTAGGCGTTGTCGTCGCGCACGGCGAGGGCGGTGGAGGTCGCGGAGGCGACGGCGGACATCACGGCCGCGACGGCGACGGCGGTCTCCGGGGCCGCGGCGCCCCGGCCGTCCGGGATGAGCCACAGCGCGATCAGCAGCAGCGAGCCGTTGAGGAAGAAGACGAGCGCGCCGAGGACGAGGGCCGGGACGATGAGCAGGGCCCGGACCAGCACGGGCCAGACCAGGGCGGAGAGCAGTCCGAAGGCGCCCGCGCCCCAGGCCGCGGTGAAGGCGGTCTTGGTGATGCTGTCGCCGTCGGCGGACTGGAGCCGGAAGTCGGGGAGGATGCCCGCGAGCGCGAGCATGGTGAGCGTCGAGACGGCCCAGACCGCGATCACCCGCATCAGCGCGGCGCCGGCGCGCCGCCATCGTCTGTCGCCCACGCCCTCGTCACCTCATGTCCGGGCCCTGCCGTTCCGGGCCCTTTCCCAGCCTTTCACAGCGGTCCCGGCGGCCTTGCGGCCGGTCAGCAGCCGTCGTAACCGGCGGTCGGCATGGAGAGGCGGCGGTGCACTCCGGCCTTGCCGTCGGCGGTGTAGGACGGCTCGGCGAGCCCGGCGATCTCCAGGCGTACGCCGCGCCGCTCGCACTCCGCGGTGAACTCCGGCACCGAGGCCAGGGCGCGGGCGAGGACCCGGTCGCAGGGGGCGACGAACAGCTCGACCTCCCCGCTGTCGATGCCGTCCCAGAGCGCGGGGTGGTCGGGGCGCAGCCCGTAGAGGCGCAGCTGCCGGGTGACGACATAGCCCTGGTCGGCGGCCCAGCGGGCGCACATGGCCTGCTGGCCGCGGGTGTCCACGAGGAACGGATCGCTGTCCAGTTCCTCCAGCGGTGTCAGGCTGGCGATGGCCGCCACGCGTACGTCCCCCATGGCCCGTCTTCTCCCCGTGCTCGTCGTTCCCCGACCCTATGCGCCCGTACGCGAGGGCCGAGGGAGCGTTCCGGGGCGGCGAGGGGGCGCACGGGGGCACGGGCCTGAGCCGGTGATCCACGGGTGCGCCGGGGTGCGCGGACCGCTCGGGCGTGACTGGCCGTAGGCTCGTCGGGGCAGGTGTGGTGGGGTCCGAGGGCCCCGGAGAGCAGGAGGAGGCGGCGCGTGCCGGTGGAGATCACCTGGTGGGGTCATGCCACGTGCACGATCGAGGACTCCGGGATCCGCTTCCTGACCGATCCGCTGTTCGTACGGCGCTTCGCGCATCTGCGGCGACGCCGGGGCGAGCTGCCCGGTCCGGACGCGGCCGTGGCCGATGTGGTCCTCATCTCGCATCTGCACTCCGACCATCTGCATCTGCCGTCGCTGGCGCGCGTCGCGCCGGGGGCCCGGGTGCTGGTGCCGCGTGGTTCGGTGCGGTCGGTGCCGGGGCTGCGGCTGCTGCGCCGGGCGCGCGGGCTGCGGATCACGGAGGTGGTCGCGGGCGACGAGGTGCGCGTGGGCGGGGTGCGGGTCCGGGCCGTCCCGGCGCTGCACGACGGCCGGCGCCTGCCGCTGGGCCCGCACCGCTCCCCCGCGCTCGGTTACGTGGTGGAGGGCGCGGCGCGTACGTATTTCGCCGGGGACACCGGGCTCTTCGACGACATGGCGCGGGTGGTCGGCCCGGTGGACGTGGCGCTGCTGCCGGTCGGCGGCTGGGGGCCGTATCTGGGCCACGGGCATCTGGACGCGGGGCGGGCGGCGCAGGCGCTGACCCGGCTGCGGCCGCGCGCGGCGGTGCCGGTGCACTACGGCACGTACTGGCCGATCGGGATGGACGGGGTCCGGCCGCACGAGTTCCACGCGCCGGGCGAGGAGTTCGTGCGGAAGGCGGCGATGGTGGCGCCGGAGGTCGTGGTGCACCGGCTGGCGCACGGCGAGCGGGTACGGCCGGAGGGCCGCGCGTGATCGAGTTCCTGCGCCAGACGGCGCAGCTGCCCGCCGAGTCGACGCAGCAGGCGGTCGGCTATCCGTCGCTGTTCCTGCTGGTGGCGCTGGGTGCGCTGGTGCCGGTGGTGCCGACGGGCGCGCTGGTGAGTTCGGCGGCCGTGGTGGCGTTCCACCAGTCGTCGCCGTTCTCGCTGCTTGTGGTGTTCGCGGTGGCGTCGGCGGCGGCGTTCCTGGGGGACATATCCCTGTACTGGCTGGGGCAGCGGGGGGTGCGGTCGAAGAACGGGTCGCGGTGGCTGCGGACGATCCGGGACCGGGCGGCGCCGGAACGCCTGGAGCAGGCGCAGCGGAAGCTGGACGAGCACGGGGTGATGGTGCTGGTGCTGTCCCGGCTGGTGCCGGCCGGGCGGATCCCGGTGATGCTGGCGTGCCTGCTGGGGCGGATGGAGCTGCGGCGGTTCGCCCGGGGCGATGCGCCGGCCTGCCTGGCCTGGGCGGCGACGTACCAGCTGATCGGGATCCTGGGCGGTTCGCTGTTCCCGGAGCCGTGGCAGGGGGTGGTCGCGGCGGTGGGCCTGACGCTGCTGATCAGCGGGGCGCCCGCGGTGTGGCGCCGGACGCGGGCGCGGTGGGCGCGGTGACGCCGGCCGGGCGGGCCGTCAGCAGGCGGGAGCCGCCGATGGGCAGGTCCCAGAGCCGGTCGCGGGGGTGTCCGGCGCGCTGCCAGGCGGTCCGCAGCCGGGTGAGCGGTTCGAGGACCGGTTCGGCGGAGAGCAGGAAGGTCGCCCAGTGCATGGGCGCCATCGCGTGGGCGCCGAGGTCTTCGTACGCCTGCACGGCCTCCTCCGGGTCGGTGTGGACGTCGCCGAGCCACCAGCGGGGCTCGTACGCGCCGATCGGCAGCAGGGCGAGGTCGATGCCGGGGTGGCGGCGGCCGATCTCGGCGAACCAGTGGCCGTATCCGGAGTCTCCGGCGAAGTAGATCCGGCCGCCGTCCCCCGCGCCGGTGGTGTCCTGGATGACCCAGCCGCCCCACAGCGAGCGGCAGGTGTCGGTGAGGGTGCGCCGGGACCAGTGGTGGGCGGGCACGAAGTCGAAGCGGACGCCGTCCAGTTCGGCGTGTTCCCACCAGTCGAGTTCGGTGACGCTGCCGAAGCCCCGGCGGCGGCACCACTGGCCGAGTCCGGCCGGGACGAACAGCGGGGTGTTCCGGGGCAGCCGGCGCAGGGTGGGGGCGTCCAGGTGGTCGTAGTGGTTGTGGCTGATCACGACCGCGTCGACGGGAGGCAGGTCCTCCCAGCGGACCCCGACGGGCGTGATCCGGGCCGGGGTGCCGAGGATGCGGCGGGACCAGACGGGGTCGGCGAGGACGGTGAGGCCGCCGGTGCGGATGATCCAGCTGGCGTGCCCGGCCCAGGTGACGGACGCGGTGCCCGCCGGGACGGGCGGCAGGGGCTCGGGGGCGTACGGCAGCCGGTGGATGTGGCGCAGGCCCTCCGCGTTGGGCCGGATGGCGTGCTCGCGGGCCAGCCGGGACATGCTCCGGACGCCGGGGAGCGGGGCGGTGAGCCGGTCCGCGAAGCTCCGGGGCCAGGTGCGTACCTCGCCGAGCGGGCGGGGGGTGACGACCTCGCCGCAGACCGCGAGGGGTACGAGCGGGCTCTCGGTCTGGTCCGTCATCGGGGCTCCCGTCCAGGAGTGCGCCGGCGGGGTGGGTCAGCGCGGTGCGTCGAGGGCTGCTCGGAAAATGCTCAGCGCTGCCGCGATGTGCGGCAATTCGAGCGGGTCCGGGGCGGTGAGCGCCTCGGCCTGGCGCTCCGGGTCCGTGCCGAGGAGCGAGCCGGTGCCCAGCCGGACCCGGAGCGCGCCGAGTTCGTCGCCGAAGCGGTGGCCGCCCGGGGCGGGGGTGCCGAGCCGGGCGGACAGGAACTCCTCCAGTTCGAGGGAGTCGTTGACGCCCCGGGCGGCGAGCCGGGAGCGGAGCGGGCCGAGGTCCGCGTAGAGGTGGCGGCCGGCCTGCGGGGGCCGGGCGAGGGCGCCCCAGCCGAGGACGGCGCGATGCGTCTCGGCGGCGAGCCGGGCGTGCAGGGCGGCGGAGCGCCGGGCGCGTTCGGTGACGGCGTCCGGTTCGCGCAGCGCGTGGGCGGCGGCCGCCGCGACCGGTCCGGCGACGGAGGCGCCGAGCGCGGTGAGGACGTCGAGCGTACGGGCGTGGCGGGTGGCGGAGCGCGCGGTGTCGGGGAACCGGGCGACGGCAACCGGCCAGGCGGCCGGGGTCAGCGCGCCGTACAGGCCGGAGACCACCGTGACGTCGTCGGGGCACATCTCGGCCGGGCTGACCAGGACCGTGTCGTGCGGGCGGTGCAGGGTGTCGCGCCAGGTCTCGTCGCTGACGATGTGCAGCCCCTCGTCCACGGCGGCCTCGCACGCCTCGCGCACGAGTTCCGGCGGGGCGACCGTGGCGGTGGGGTCGTCGGCGACCGAGAGCAGCAGCAGCCGGGGCCGGCCGCCCTCGGCGCGTACCCGCCGCACGGTTTCGAGGAGGGCGTACGGGTCGGGCACACCGCCGCACTCGGCGGGCGTGGGCACCTGGTAGGCGGGCCGGCCGAGCAGCCTGGCCTGCGGGATCCAGGACGCGGGGCAGGGGCGCGGCAGCAGCACGTCGCCCCCGTGCGCGGCGATGAGGGCGAGCAGCAGCGGTGCGGTGCCGGGGGCGGCCGCGACGCGCTCGGGGCCGCAGCGCAGTCCGCGCCGGTCCCAGTAGGCGCGGGCGGCCTCGCGCAGGGCGGCCGATCCGCCGGCGGGTTCGGGGGCGGCGCGGCCTGCGGCGGAGGCCAGCACCTCGGCCAGCTCGGGCAGGACGGGCAGACCCGGCCAGGGGGCCGGCGGCCCGTACCGTACGGGGCCCCGGTCCTCCCGGACCGTGTCCGTTCCGCGCTCGTGCCGCCCGGTCCGCTCCCGGCCCATCGGGCCTCCTTCGCCGTCCGCCCCAGGGCCTGTCTTCGAACTGCCGCCGTCGCCCGGAGGGCGGCGGCGCGGCGGCAGGCGTGTGCTCTCGGCGTGCCGGCCCCAGACCCCTTTATACGAGGGAACGGGGCGGGGCGCCCGGTGGCCGGGCTCGGCTCGGGCGTGGGTCCGGTCGTGTCCGAGGCGGCGCACGGGGGCGGCG
Source organism: Streptomyces sp. NBC_00209 (assembly GCF_045206345.1). Taxonomy (NCBI): domain Bacteria; kingdom Bacillati; phylum Actinomycetota; class Actinomycetes; order Kitasatosporales; family Streptomycetaceae; genus Streptomyces; species Streptomyces sp. NBC_00209. Next base: position 569,420 of record NZ_CP108121.1, read on the forward strand.
GCACAGCTGACGCAGGGATCGGACTCCTGGTGCTCGGGGGCGGACAGCGTGCCGTCGCCGTGGAGGAAGAGTTCGAGGACGTCGAACGCCCTGGTCACCGCCGGCACGAGTCGCCCCATGGCCCCGCGTTCCCCCTTGTTCGGTGTCCCGGCCCGCGACCGGTGTGACGAACCTCGGGCCACCCTCGGCGTGGCTGCTGGTTCGGGGCGGCGATGCGGGGTATCCGCTGTCGCATGTCGTCAGCGAGCAATGCTTCCGTCCCGTCCCGGATCGCCGGGCTGCGCGACCGGTTCCACCGGCGCGATCTCGCCGTGTTCCAGAATCTGGCCCAGCGCCACTGGCCGGCCGCAGGGCCGGTGCTGCCCCGCCTGAGCCGCACCGCCAACCACGGGCTGCTGTGGGTCGGGGCGGCGGCCGGCATGGCCGCCTTCGGGGGCAGTGCCCGGGCCCGGCGGGCCGCGCTGCGGGGCATCGCCTCGCTCGCGGTGGCGTCGGCCGCGATCAACACCGTGGGCAAGGGGGCGGTCCGCAGGCAGCGGCCGATCCTGGACGCCGTGCCGGTGATACGGCAGCTGAAGCGGCAGCCGGTGACCACGTCGTTCCCGTCCGGGCACGCCGCGTCGGCCGCCGCCTTCGCCACCGGGGTCGCCCTGGAGTCGCGCGGCTGGGGTGCGATCGTGGCGCCCGTCGCGCTGTCCGTGGCGGCGTCCCGCGTGTACACCGGGGTGCACTACCCGAGCGATGTGCTGGCCGGGGCGGCGCTGGGCGTGGGGGCGGCGTTCGCCCTGCGGGGGGTGATACCGACGAGGGGGCAGCTGCCCGCGCCGGGCAGACCGCCGGCCGACGCGCCCGCCCTGCCCGAGGGCCGGGGTCTTGTGGTGGTCGCCAACCAGGAGTCGGGGACGGCGACCGCGACGGCCTCGCTGATCCGGAACGCGCTGCCGGAGGCGGAGATCGTGGAGTGCCCGCCCGGCCGGCTCGCCTCGGAGCTGGCGCAGGCGGCGGACCGGTGCACGGCGCTGGGGGTGTGCGGCGGGGACGGCACGGTCAACCTGGCGGCGTCCGTGGCGGTGGAGCACGAGGTGCCGCTCGCGGTGTTCCCGGGCGGGACCCTCAACCACTTCGCGTACGACCTGGGCATCGAGACCGTCGCCGACGCCTGCTCCGCGCTCGTCGCCGGGAGCGCGGTGCGGGCGGACCTGGGCCGGTTCCGGCCGGGGCCCGACGGCTCCGACGGCTACTTCCTGAACGCCTTCAGCCTGGGCGTGTATCCGGAGCTGGTGCGGATGCGGGAGCGCTGGTCGCCCCGGATCGGCGGCTGGCCCGCGGGGGTACTCGCGGCCCTGCACGTGCTGCGCGGCGAACGCCCCCTGGAGGCCGAACTCCAGGGCCGGTGCCGCCCGTTGTGGCTGCTGTTCGTCGGCAACGGCCTGTTCCAGCGGATGGGACCGGCGCCGGGGCGGCGGCACAACCTCGCGGACGGACTGCTGGACGTCCGCGTGGTGCACGGCGGCCGGACGCCCGGGCTGAGGCTGCTCGCGGCGGCGGTCGCGGGTCCGCTGACCCGCTCCCCCATGCACGCCGCGGTGCGCCGGCAGCGGGTGCGGATCTCCGGTCTGAAGCCGGGGACGCCGTACGCGTACGACGGTGAAGTGGCGCACAGCGAGTCGGAGTTGATGATCGACAAGCTGCCGGAGGCGCTGACGGTGTACTGCCCGCGGCCGGTGTAGGGAGACCGGGTCCCGAGGTCAACAAGGGGCGGTCGACGCGGAGTCGGCCGCCCCTTCGCGCGCCCGGGCCGCTGTCCACATAGCAAGATATGCATCTCATTATTCGGCGGGAGGCCCTACGGTGGTCCTACCGATCAGCGCTTTCGCGGTTCGCGTTTCGAGAGAGGATGCACGGTCATGCCCAAGGAGACCGCCGTCTACACCCACGGCCACCACGAGTCGGTGCTGCGCTCGCACCGGTGGCGCACCGCCGCCAACTCCGCCGCCTACCTCGTCGGCGAACTGCGTCCGGGCCTGGACATGCTGGACGTCGGCTGCGGCCCCGGCACCATCACCGCGGACCTGGCCGCGCTGGTCGCCCCGGGCCGGGTGACCGCCGTGGACACCACCGACGAGATCCTGGCCCAGGCCGCCGAGGTGGCCGCCGAACGCGGCGTGGACAACGTGGAGTTCGCCGTCGCGGATGTCCACGCTCTGGACTACCCGGACGACTCCTTCGACGTGGTCCACGCCCATCAGGTCCTCCAGCACGTGGGCGACCCGGTGCAGGCGCTGCGCGAGATGCGCCGGGTGTGCCGCCCCGGGGGCGTCGTCGCGGCGCGCGACAGCGACTACGCGGCGATGACCTGGTATCCCGAGTCTCCGGGCCTGGACCGCTGGGAGGACCTGTACGGCCGGGTGGCCCGCTCCAACGGCGGCGAGCCGGACGCCGGGCGCCGGATGCTGTCCTGGGCGCGGCAGGCCGGGTTCACCGACGTCACCCCCACGGCGGGCTCCTGGTGCTACGCCACGCCGGAGAACCGGGCCTGGTGGAGCGGCCTGTGGGCCGACCGCACCGTCGGCTCGGTGTACGCGAAGCTCGCGGTGGACGGCGGGCACGCCACGGCCGAGGAGCTGGCGGAGATCGCCGAGGCGTGGCACACGTGGGGCGCGCAGGACGACGGCTGGTTCATGGTGCCGCACGGCGAGGTGCTCTGCCGGGCCTGAGCGCACGGCCGGGACCGAAGGGATCGCATGGCGGCAGGCCCTATCCTGGCCGCCATGGAGATCCTGGGAACCACGCTGCGTATCTGCGTCGCCGACCTGGAGGCAGCGGTGGCCTTCTACGAGCGGCTGACCGGCGCTCGGGCCCTCCGCTTCGAGCGCGGCGGGGTGTCCGTCGCCGCGATCGGCTGCTTCCTGCTGATGAGCGGCCCCGAATCGGAGCTGGAGATCCTGCGCAAGGTCACCGCGACCATCGCCGTGAAGGACGTGGACGAGGCCCACGCGTCCCTGACCCGGGTCGGCGCCCGCGTCATCGCGGGCCCGGTCCCGACCCCGGCCGGGCGCAACCTGATCGCGGTGCACCCGGACGGCTCGGTCTTCGAGTACGTCGACCGCAACGCGCCCGCCTAGGCGAGACCGGTCCGCTCCAGGACCAGGGCGGCGAGCTCATCGGTGGGCAGCTCGCCGTCCAGCACGACCGTGTCCTCGCGCAGGCTGCCCACCGCCGCCACGCACTCCGGGATCCGCGCCTTCCCCCAGCGCCGGGCCGCCTCGTCGCGCTCCGGGTCGTCGGGCAGCAACACCCGGTCGTGCAGCCGCTGTTCGAGTACGGGCGCGGAGACGTTCAGGAAGAAGTGGTGGACCGGGACGCCCGCCTTGTCCAGGGCCCCGAAGATCTCGTCGGCGTACTGTCTGCGGACCACGGTCATCGGCGCCAGGACCGGCCGGCCGTACTCCTCGACCAGCCCCTGGGCCAGGGACGCCACCTGCTTGCGCCACAGCGGGATGTTCTGGAAGTTGCCCTCCGGCACCTCGACGATCCCGCGCAGTACGAAACCGACATCCTCCGGGTCGAAGACCAGCGCCTCCGGCAGTCTGCGGTGCAGTTCGGTGACCAGGGTGGTCTTGCCGCCGCCGAAGGCTCCGTTGATCCAGATGATCATGTAGTGCTTCTCCTGTCAGGCGCGCGGGCGCATCCGGTAGTTGTACGGGTCCGGCAGCGGTTCGTCCGTGAGCCGCCGCCACACCTCCTCCAGGATCTCCGCGCCCTCGCGCAGGTCGGCGACCTCGAAGCCCGCGTCGAACACGGCCTTCGCGGCCTCGGGCCGGCCCTCCGCGTGCAGCAGCCGGGCTTCCAGCAGGCGGAACCGGCCGCGCGCCCGGACCTCCGGGGGCAGCTTCTGCCACACCGTGCGGGCGGCCTCGGGACGCCCCGCCGTGAGCAGCGCCTCGATCGCCTCCCGGCCCAGCGCGGCGGTGGCCGCCGTCCAGGGGTCGTCGCCGTCGCGGCGCTCCGCGCACAGCCCGTCGAACGCCTCCGCGTAGTACTCGGCGGCCAGTTCGCGCTGGCCGCTCACCAGGGCGGCGACGGCCAGGCAGCGCAGCAGCGGCCAGCGCGAGGCGCCCGTGGCCAGTCCTCGCTCCCAGCTGCGGACCGCCTGGGCGCGGTCGTCGGCGTGCCACTGCGCGATGCCGAGGTGGTATTCGGTGAGCGGTTCTGCGGGGGCCGTCTCCAGCATGTCCCGCCAGTGCCAGGAGACCAGGGTGGGCCCGGGGACCGTGCCGTCGGGGCCGGGGAACGTGCCCTGGTCCAGCAGCTCCAGCCAGGGGGCCTGCTGCTCGCCCAGCGTGTCGTCGGTGAACGGCGTGCCCGGCAGCTTGTACCGGCCGCGCCGCACCTCCAGCGCGCCCCAGCCGGAGCCGGTGGCGAGGCGTTCGCCCGGTTCGGCGTCGGCGTGGGCGCGCCAGGCGGTGTAGGCGGCGTCCACGTCGGCGCGCGGCAGGGCCTCCGCGAGCCGCCGCTCGGTCTCGGCGCGGGCGGCGGCCCAGTCGTCGCCGTGCACGACGGAGGGGTCGGCGGCGAGCGGCCCGTACGACTCCAGCCAGCTGAACTCGCCACCCGGTTCCAGCGGGACGTGTTCCAGCTGGGTGCGGGCCAGTCCGGCCTGGATCTCCGCGTAGCCGCCGGTGCCGGGTTCGGTGAGCCATTCCTGCCAGCGTCGCCCGCCGGGCCCGCTGCCCCAGAGGAACAGCTTGCGGCCGCGCAGCAGGTCGGTGGAGGTCTGGACGAGTCCGCGGCCCTGTTCGTCCAGGGCGGCGATCCAGCGGCGGGCGCCGTCGGGCACCTCGTAGAAGTAGTCGGCGGGGTACTCGCCGCGCAGCGGGTAGGTGCGGTCGGCGCCTCCGCTCTCGGGGACCGGGACCCGGGTCAGGCTGCGCTCGTACCCGAAGTGCCACGCCTCGTCGGCCGGGGCGATCACCCGGGTGCGCTCGTCCTCGGGGACGGCGATGTTGGACCACCAGTAGACGGGCGCGGGCTGCTCGTGCGGGTTGCGTATCCGTACGCCGACGTGCAGGAACGCGGAGTCGGCGGGGAGCCACAGGTCCACCTGGAACGGCAGGTCCCGCAGCCGCTCCCACTCCCAGAGCCGGACCATCTCGCCGCCGTCGGGCGCCGGGACGAGCGCCGCGTGCACCGGGGCGCAGGAGAGCGTGGTGTGCCCGGTCGCGCCGATGTTCCATTCGATGCCGCCGGAGAACCAGGCGCCGTTGAGCGCGAAGTCCGCGGGCTGGAGGACCGGGTTGGCGTAGACGAGGTCGCGGCCGGACGGCTTGTGGACGAGGGAGTGGATACGGCCGCCGAGACCGGGCAGCACGGTGACGCGCAGGTGGTCGTTCTCGATGACGATCGCGTCGAGGTCCGCGGGGACGCGCTCGCGCCCGTAGCCGTCGAGAAGGCGGACGGGCAGGACGGTGGTCAGCGGGGCGTGCCCGAGCTGGCGGGCCATGTCGCGCGGGAGCCCCGCCCGGTCCCGGTCTTCGATGACATGCGTCTCGTCCAGCGGCCGCAGCGCGGGCAGCGGGTTCTCCGGCCCGGTCGCCGCCGTGGGCAGGGTCAGGACGGCACGTCGTACGGTGGTGGCCAAGGCAACCTCGCTCCCTCGCGCGGGCCGCCACAGGTCCGGGCGCCCCCCGATGACCATGGAACACGGCGGTCGCCGCCCCGACAAGGGGTGTCTCGGCGCCGGGAATTCCGTTTCCGTCCCGGTCCCGGCCCCCGTACGCTCGCTGCGGACATCGGGCACGGCAGGCGAGAGGGACAGCGCGACAGATGAGTACGCAGCACACCTACCGGGTGATCGTGCGCGGCACCTTCCAGGATCTGACGGACGCGGCGCGCGAGCGGCTGCTGGCCGAGGTGGAGGAGCACGGGCTCGCCGCGATGCAGTTCACCGAGGAGGGGTCGCTCACCTACGACCGGGTCCTCAAGCACTTCAGCTTCCGCTATGTGGTCGTCTCGGACGCCGAGGACGGCGAGGAGATGGCCGGTGCCCTCGCCGAGGACCGGGCGCAGACGACGCTGCGCGAGGCGGGGTACGGCCACGGGGAGCTGCGGTCCACGGTGACGGACATGGACACGATGAAGATCAACTACAAGGGGCGGTGAGGCCGGGCCGGGCGCCCGATGGAGGGCAACCTGCCCCCGGAAGGTGATGGACCGCGTGGATTCGGGAACCCGTTCCGTCGTCCCGCCCTCACGCGAAAGGTCCGGCCCATGACCAGCGAACAGACCAGCACGCTCGGCCCCGACAGCGATCTCACCGAGGTCTTCGAGCTCGCCCAGCAGCTGCGGGTGGACTCGGTGCGCACCAGCACCTCGGCGGGGTCCGGGCACCCCACGTCCAGCCTGTCGGCGGCCGATCTGATGGCGGTCCTCATGACCCGGCATCTGCGGTACGACTGGAACGCGCCCGAGAACCCGGCCGGTGACCACCTGGTCTTCTCCAAGGGCCACGCCTCGCCGCTCCTGTACGCCATGTTCAAGGCGGCCGGTGCCATCGGCGACGAGGAGCTGATGACGACGTACCGGCGCTTCGGGCACCGTCTCCAGGGCCACCCCACGCCCGAGCTGCCCTGGGTGGACGTGGCGACCGGCTCGCTGGGCCAGGGCATCGCGTACGGCGTGGGTATCGCGCTCGCCGGGCGGGACCTGGAGAACCAGCCGTACCGGGTCTGGGTGCTGTGCGGCGACAGCGAGATGGCCGAGGGGTCCGTCTGGGAGGCCCTCGACAAGGCCGGCCAGCACCAGCTGGGCAACTTCACCGCGATCATCGACGTCAACCGCCTCGGCCAGTCAGGACCCACCGAGCTCCAATGGGACACCGGCACCTACGCGCGCCGCGTCGAGGCGTTCGGCTGCCGCGCCCTCGTGGTCGACGGCCACGACCTGACCGAGGTCGACCGGGCCCTGAAGACGGCGGCGGACGGCAGCGCCCCCACGGTGATCGTCGCGAAGACGGTCAAGGGGCGCGGGGTGAGCGAGGTCGCCGACAAGGAGGGCTGGCACGGCAAGCCGCTGCCCGAGGACCTGGCCGAGCGCGCGATCGAGGAGCTGGGTGGCATCCGCGACCTGCGGGTGGAGGGCCCCCGGCCGCCGAAGGCCGCGCCCGCGCCCACGCGGACCAACGCCGCCGTGGAGCTGCCGCGCTTCGAGAAGGGCGACGAGATCGCCACCCGGGTCGCCTTCGGCAAGGCGCTGGTGGCGCTCGGCGTACGGCCCGACGTCGTCGCCCTGGACGCTGAGGTCGGCAACTCCACGCACTCCGAGGACTTCAAGAAGGCGTACCCGGACCGCTTCTTCCAGACGTACATCGCGGAGCAGCAGATGGTCGCCGAGGCCGTCGGCATGGCCGTGCGCGGCTTCCGCCCGTACGCGACCACCTTCGCGGCGTTCCTCACCCGGGCGCACGACTTCATTCGCATGGCGGCCGTCTCGGACATCACGATGGCGCTCTGCGGGACGCACAGCGGGGTGGAGATCGGCGCGGACGGGCCCTCGCAGATGGGCGTCGAGGATCTGGCCATGATGCGCGCGGTGCGCGGTTCGACCGTGCTCTACCCGAGTGACGCGACCTCGGCGGCGGCCCTGACCGTGGCCATGGCGGACATCGACGGCATCTCGTACCTGCGCACCACGCGCGGCGCCTACCCGGTGCTGTACGGGAGCGAGGAGACGTTCCCCGTGGGTGGCTCGAAGACGCTGCGCCACGGCGACGACGACCAGGTCACCCTGGTCGGCGCGGGGGTCACGCTGCACGAGTGCCTGGCCGCCGCCGAGCTGCTGGCCGAGCAGGGCGTACGGGCCCGGGTCATCGACCTCTACTCCGTCAAGCCGCTCGACTCCGGCGCGCTGGCTCTCGCGGCCCGGGAGACCGGGGCCCTGGTCGTGGTGGAGGACCACCACCCGGAGGGCGGTATCGGCGAGGCGGTGCTGTCGTCGCTCGCGGAGTCCGGCAGCCACCCGGGCCTCGTCCACCTCGCCGGGAGCAACCTCCCCGGGTCCGGCACCACGGCGGAGCTGCTCGACGCGGCGGGGATCTCCCGCACGCACATCGCGGACGCGGCGCGGAGCCTGGTCAAGTAGCCGACGGCGAGGGGTCAGCGCATCTCCGCGGTGATCGCCCAGCGTTCGTGGTCGCGCCAGGCGCCGTCGATGTGGAGGAAGTCCGGTGAGTAGCCCTCCAGCCGGAAGCCGGCTCGGCGCGCGAGCGCGATCGACCCCGCGTTGTCCGGCTGGACGTTGGCCTCCAGGCGGTGCAGGGCGAGCAGCCCGAAGGCGTGGTCCAGGACGAGTTCCAGCCCTTCGCCCATGAGGCCGCGCCCGGCCGCGTGCGCGAAGGCGCCGTAGCCGAGGGCGCCGCAGCGGAAGGCCCCGGCGACGATGTTGTTGATGGTGACGAACCCGGCGATGGCCCCAGCCCCGTCCCGCTCGCACACGAGGAACCCGGCCTTCGTGGGGTCCTCGATGAGCACGCCCGCGTACGCGGCGAACGCCTCGGGGGTGGCGGGCGGGAACAGCCAGGGCCGGTGCAGGGCGGCGCTCTCCCGGGCCCGGGCGGTGAACTCGTCGGCGTCGCCGCGGGTGAAGGGGCGGATCGCCGTGCGCGGCCCCTGGGCGAGATAGCGGGTGTCGGACATCGCCCCAGCCTAGAGCGGCCGTACGGGGCAGGGCCGGTGAGCCCTGCCCCGTACAGCCGCTGCCGGCGCGCCTACTTGGGCCGCCTGCGGAAGACGTACGCGCCGCACGCCATGCCGGCCGCGAACATCACGATCAGCCATACGTAGAGCGGCGCCGTCACCAGCGGGACGATGAGGCGGACCTCCACGTCCTTGGTGTTCTCGGCGATGAACACGACCGACAGAACCGCGATGACGAGGACCAGGATACGGGCGGGGGTGAAGGCCCCGCTGCCGCTCTTCCCGCTGCTCGACACGTCCTTCGGGCTCATGAGCAGCCCCTTTCCCGGCCCTGGTATGGCCGTCGCCCCGGGGCTCCAGCATGGCTCCGCCCCCGTACCCACCGGCGGAGATGTTCGGCCATTCGGGTGACAGGGGCGGCCGGCTCGGCAGGTCAGAGCAGTGCGGGCACCTCGACCGTGAGGGTGGCCGGGCCGCCGTCCGCCGGGGCGTCGAGCACCGCGGGCACCCCGAGCGGGATCGTGAGCCCGGTGGGCCCGTGGCCGAAGCCCAGCTCCTCCACGACCGGGACGCCCAGCGCGCCCAGCCGGTCCGCGAGCACCGCCCGCACCTGCTCGTACGGCCCGCACCCCGCCCAGGACCCGCAGGCCACCCCGGCGACGCCGTCGAGCGCCCCGGCCCGCAGCAGCTGGGTGAGGATGCGGTCCAGGCTGTACGGGTCCTCGGTGGTGTCCTCGATGACGAGCAGCCCGCCCCGGGCCGAGCGGCGGGCGTGCGGGGTGCCGAGGTCGGCGGCGAGCAGGCTCACGCAGCCGCCGTAGGTGATGCCGCGCGCCCGGCCCGGGACCAGCGCCCGCGCCTCCTCCAGGCCCAGGGTCAGCTGCGTCCCCGGGTCGAAGAGCGTGGCCCGCAGGGACTCCTGGGTGCGCGGGTCCTTGAGGAACGCCTCGGTCCCCGTCATCGGCCCGTGCAGGGTGGCGAACCCGGTCCGCAGCGCGAACGCCTCGTGGAGCACGGTGACGTCGCTGTAGCCGACGAACACCTTGGGCCCGGCCGCGCGCACGGCCGCCCAGTCCACCAGGTCCACCATGCGGTGCGCGCCGTACCCGCCGCGCGCGCAGATCACCGCGTCCACGGAAGGGTCGCACCACGCGTCCTGGAGGTCCCGGGCCCGGGCCTCGTCCGTACCGGCGAGGTAGTCCAGGTCCCGGTGCACGTCCAGCACATGGGGCATGGGCACGGGGTCGAGGCCCCAGCCGCGCAGGATGTCCAGGCCGGGTTCCAGCCGGTCGGCGGGGACGGGCCCGCACGGCGCGACGACGGCGACCCTGGACCCGGGGCGCAGCCGGGCGGGGCGGGCCGACTGGGTGAGGGTCACCGCTTCAGCTCCAGGGTGGCCACGTCGGGCCGGTCGAAGCCGAACACCTGGGCGTACAGGGAGAGTTCGGATTCCAGCGCGTCGATCATCGTCGTGGCGCGGCGGAAGCCGTGTCCCTCGCCCGGGTAGGTGCGGTACGCGTGCGGGATGGAGCGCCCCTCGACGGCGGCGAGGAAGCGCTCGCACTGCACGGGCGGGCAGATGGGGTCGTCCTCGCCCTGAAGGAGCAGGAACGGCACGGTGAGCCGGTCGGTGCGGCCGACCGGGGAGCGTTCGCGGTAGCGCTCGGGGACCTCGGCCAGGGGGCCGACCAGTGACTCCAGGTACTGGGACTCGAAGTCGTGGGTCTCGTCGGTGCCCCAGCCCGCGAGGTCGAGGATGGGGTAGATGATCGTGCCGCAGGCGTAGACATCGGTGCCGGTCAGCGAGGCGGCGGTGGTCCAGCCGCCGGCGCTGCCGCCCCGGATGGCGAGCCGGTCCGGGTCCGCGGTGCCCTCGTCGGCGAGCGTCCCGGCGACGGCGGCGCAGTCCTCCACGTCCACGACGCCCCACTGCTCGCGCAGCCGGTTGCGGTAGGCGCGGCCGTATCCGGCGGAGCCCCCGTAATTCACCTCGGCGACGCCGATGCCGCGCGAGGTGAAGTAGGCGATCTCCAGGTCCAGGACGAGGGCGGCGTGCCCGGTGGGGCCGCCGTGGGCCCACACCACGTAGGGCGGCAACTCCCCCTCGGGGCCGGTGTGTCCGGGGTTGCGCGGCGGGTAGACCTGGGCGTGGATCTCGCGTCCGCCGGGTCCGGTGAAGGTACGCAGCACGGGTTCCGGGTAGTACGCGGGGTCGACGGCGTCCTCGTGCGGGGTGCCGGTGATCCGGGTGTGCCCGGTCACGGTGTCCAGCTCCACGATCTCGTAGCCGCTGTGCGGGCTCGCGGCGACGCCGGTGACGCGGGAGCCGCGCACGGTGAGCGTCGGCACCCACTCGGTCCACGGGCCCGCGATGTCGACCAGTTCGCCCGTCTCCGGGTCGAGTATGCCGAGGGTGGTGGTGCCCTTGCCGTGCAGGACGGCGATCAGCCCGTTGTCCAGGGGGCGGAACCAGACGAGCCCGATCTTCCACAGCGGCCCGGCGAACTCCTCCTCGCGCGGGCACAGTTCCCGGGTGTCGCCGGTGTCCGGGTCGAGCCGGCACAGGTTCCACCAGCCGCTGCGGTCACTCGCCAGGAGCAGCTGCCCGTCGGCGGTCCACTGGACCTGGGGCACGGATTCCTCGGGGCCCCCGGCGACGGCCCGGGCGTCCTGGAAGGTGCCGTCCTCGCCGATGTCCGCGACCAGCACCTCGGTGCCGTCCCAGGGCATGCGCGGGTGGTCCCAGCCGATCCAGGCGGCGCGCCGCCCGTCGGGCGACACCTCGGGGCCGGTGACGAACCGGTGCCGCCCGTCGCTGAGTTCGCGTACGGCGGACCGGTCGCCGGCCGCCGATCCGTCCAGGGGCACGGCGGCGAGGACCCGGCGCAGCGCCGTGGGCGCCTCGCCGGTGAACTCCTCCAGCACGCACCACACCTCGCCGGCCGCGCCCCGGTCCGGGTGGAGGCGCGGGTCGACCCAGCGCAGTCCGCCGCCGACGGCGGAGACCGGGGTGAGCGGCCACGGTTCGCGGTCTCCGTCGGGCTCGTAGGCGTACAGCCGCTGGTCGGCGAAGTGGACGAAGACGACCAGGGGGCCGCCCTCCGCCCACTGGGTGCCGGCCCAGGGCTGTCCGCCGTACTCGATGACCCGGCTGCGGACGTCCCAGGGGGCGGGCAGTGCGGTGGTGGTGCCGTCGGCGGTGCGGCGGACCAGGGCGCGCCGGCCGGCTTCGGCGGGGCGCGGTTCGGTCCACCACAGCTCGTCGCCGACCGCGCCGGTGTACTCGGGCCGTCCGTCGTGGGAGGCGGCCAGTGCGGCGTCGATCGGTGACGGCCAGCTGCCGTGGGGCTGTGCGGTGGGCATGGGTGTGGGTCTCCCCCGAGTGGTTCAGGCGGTGCGCAGGTAGTGGTCCAGGACCCGGACGCCGAAGTGCAGCGCGTCGACGGGGACGCGTTCGTCCACGCCGTGGAAGAGAGCCTGGTAGTCGAAGCCGACGGGCAGCTTCAGCGGCGAGAATCCGTAGCCGGTGATGCCGAGCCGGGAGAACTGCTTGGCGTCGGTGCCGCCGGACATGCAGTACGGCACGACGTGCCCGTCCGGGTCGAACCGCTCGATGGCGGCCCGGAGTTTCCCGTACGTGGGTGAGTCGACCGGGGCCTGGAGGGCGACCTCGCGGTGGGCGAACTCCCAGTCGACCGAGGGTCCGGTGAGCCGGTCCATCGTCGCGTGGAACTCCTCGTCGCCGCCCGGGACGGTCCGGCCGTCGATGTAGGCGGTGGCGTGGCCCGGGATGACGTTGACCTTGTAACCGGCGCCCAGCATCGTCGGGTTGGAGCTGTTGCGGACGGTCGGGGCGACGAGGGCCGCGGCCGGTCCGATCTTGCCGAGGAGTTCGTCCACGTCGAAGCCGGGGGCGTCGAGGTCGGGGTGGATGCCGTGCAGCGCCGCGAGCGCGGTGAGCGCGGCGCGGACCGTCGGGGTGAGCCGCACCGGCCACTCGTGCTCCCCGATGCGCGTGACGGCGGCGGCGAGCGCGGTGACGGCGTTGGCCCGGTTGACCTTGGAGCCGTGGCCGGCCTTGCCCTGGGCGGTGAGCTTCAGCCATCCGGTGCCTCGTTCGCCGGCGCCGATGGGGTAGAGCGGCATGCTGGGCCCGGCGTGGAAGGTGAAGGCGCCGGACTCGCTGATGCCCTCCGTGCAGCCGTCGAAGAGGGCGGCGTGCTGGTCGGCGAGGAAGCCGGCCCCGTCGGCGGCGCTGGCCTCCTCGTCGGCGGTGTACGCGATGACGATGTCGCGGCGCGGCCGGATGCCGGCCCGGGCCCAGTACCGGACGACGGCCAGGACCATCGCGTCCATGTTCTTCATGTCGATGGCGCCGCGCCCCCACACGTCCCCGTCGCGGACCTCGCCGGAGAAGGGGTGCACGGTCCAGTCGGCGGCCTCGGCCGGCACCACGTCGAGGTGGCCGTGGACCAGGAGGGCGGGGGCGGACGGGTCGGTGCCGGGGATCCGGGCGACCACGTTGGTACGGCCGGGGGTACGTTCCAGGAGCGCGGGCTCCAGGCCGGTGGCGGCCAGCCGCTCGGCGACGTACTCGGCGGCGGGGCGTTCGCGGCAGTCGCCGCCGCCCCGGTTGGTGGTGTCGATGCGGATCAGTTCGGAGGTGAACGTCACCGATTCGTCGAGCGCCAGGGCGTCGACGGAGTCCTGGGGGGCGGTCGCCTCAGCCATACTGCTCCTCCACGGCGGACGAGACGATTGTCGTCACCGCCTTGAACGTGCGGATACCTTCGTACATCGTCGCGCTGGTGTAGGAGACCCGCCTCTCGCCGCTCGGCGCCGCGCCGGGTACGACGGTGGCCGCCGCGGCCAGGTGCTCGGCGTCGAATTCCAGCTCCACGGTGAACGGTCCGCCCTCCACCGGTGTGTACCGCCCGGCCAGGGACACGGCCCGGGCGGCGCCCGCCCGGATGTCGGCGGCGGTACGGGCGGGGGTGCGGCAGACGGCGGCGTACCGCGACACGTAGTCCTTGACGGCCACCTTCTCCGCGTCGGGGGCGTAACCCTCCGCGTCCACGCAGGTCAGGTCGTCGCCGGTGACGAGGACGACGGGGACTCCGTACTCGGCGGCGACATGCGCGTTGAGCAGGCCCTCGCTGGCCCGGACGCCGTTCAGCCAGACCCCGGTGATGGAGTTGGCGAGGTAGGTGTGGGCGAGGACGCCCTCCGTACCGGCGCCCGTGTGGTAGCCGACGAAGGCGACCGCGTCGACGTCCCCGTGCTGGATGCCCTCGACCATGCTGAGCGACTTGTGCTTGCCGGTGAGCATCTGGACGCGGTCGTCCAGCCTCTCCAGGAGCAGGTTGCGCATGGTCCAGTGGGCCTCGTTGATCAGCACCTCGTCCGCTCCCCCGTCGTAGAAGCCGAGGGCGGCCGCGTTGACGTCGGAGGTGAACAGGGAGCGGCACCGCTCCCACTGCGGCGTGCCGGGCAGCACGTCGGCCGGCCAGGTCACGCCGGTGGCGCCTTCCATGTCGGCGCTGACGAGGATCTTCATGCGGCCACACGGTACGCGTCGATGAACGCCCAGGCCAGGGGTGCCGAGCACGCCACAGGTCCATTCCAATGACGTTCCCGGCGGCCCGCTGTGGGCCGCCGGGGGCGGGGGGCGTCAGCCGCGCTTGGCGCCCTTCAGGAGCTTCTCGATCCGGCTGAGTTCCTTGTCGGTGAAGTCCAGGTTCCGGACCGTCTCGACGTTGTTCTCCAGCTGGGCGACGCTGCTCGCGCCGACCACGGCGGAGGTGACGCGCCCGCCGCGCAGCACCCAGGCCAGGGCGAGCTGGGCGAGCGACTGGCCGCGTGCGGCGGCGAGTTCGTTGAGCTCGCGCAGTCGGGACACCAGGTCCGGGGTGACCGCCTCGGCCGACAGGAAGGGGCTGCTGCCGGCGGCGCGGGAGCCCTCCGGGATGCCGTTCAGGTAGCGGTCGGAGAGGATGCCCTGTTCCAGCGGCGAGTACGCGATGGAGCCGACGCCCAGCTCGTCCAGCGCGGTGAGCAGGCCCTCCTCGGGGCGGCGGTCGAGCATCGAGTAGCGCGGCTGGTGGATCAGGAGCGGGGTGCCGAGCTCCTTCAGGATGCGGGCGGCCTCGCGGGTCTGCTCGGGTGAGTAGTTGGAGACGCCGACGTAGAGCGCCTTGCCCTGGCGGACCGCGGCGTCGAGCGCGCCCATGGTCTCTTCGAGCGGGGTCTCGGGGTCGGGCCGGTGCGAGTAGAAGATGTCCACGTAGTCCAGGCCGAGCCGGGTGAGGCTCTGGTCCAGCGAGGACAGCAGGTTCTTGCGGGAACCCCACTCCCCGTACGGGCCGTCCCACATCAGATAGCCGGCCTTGGTGGAGACGATGATCTCGTCCCGGTGGGCGGCGAAGTCCGTGGCGAGCGCCCGGCCCATCGCGGTCTCGGCGGAGCCGGGCGGCGGGCCGTAGTTGTTGGCCAGGTCGAAGTGGGTGATGCCCAGGTCGAAGGCCCGGCGCAGGATCTCGCCCTGGGTCTGCGGTGTCCGGTCCCCGCCGAAGTTGTGCCACAGGCCGAGCGAGAGGGCGGGCAGCTTCAGGCCGCTGCGCCCGGTGCGCCGGTAGGGCATGTTCGCGTAGCGGTCGGCGGACGGGATGTACATACGGGCTCCACAGGAGAGGTGTTCCGGCCATGACCGGCAGGACATCCCCAGGCTGGCGCACTTCGATCCAGTAGTCCAACAGGAGATTCCGCTTGGATTCAGGGCCTAGAGTTCTCAATCATGGAGTTGCGTCAGCTGGAACATTTCGTGGCCGTCGCCGAGGAGCGGCATTTCACCCGCGCGGCGGAGCGGGTCGCCGTCTCGCAGTCCGGGCTCTCCGCCTCCGTACGGGCGCTGGAGCAGGAGCTGCGGACGCCGCTGTTCAGCCGGACCACGCGCAGCGTACGGCTGACCGAGGCGGGGCGCGCCCTGCTGGTCGAGGCGGAACGCACCCTGGCCGGGGTGCGGGCCGCGAAGGAGGCCGTCGACGCGGTACGGGGGCTGCTGCGCGGGACCCTGTCGGTGGGCGTGGAGCAGTGTGTGGCCGGGCTGCGGCTGCCCCGGCTGCTCGCGGCCTTCCACCACGCCCACCCGCACATGGAGATCCGGCTGCGCCAGGAGGGCACGGCCAGCCTGGTCGACGGGGTGGCGGGCGGCCGGCTCGACATCGCGTTCGCCGCGACGGTGGACCCGGCGGGCTGGCGCGGCGAGCTGGTCCCGCTGGCCCGGGAGCCCATGGTGCTGCTGTGCGCGCCGGGCCACCGGCTGGCGGCATCGGACCGGGCGGCCTGGGCGGAGCTGGCGGGTGAGCCGTTCATCGACTTCCACCCGGACTTCGGTCCGCGCCGCGCGGCCGACGCGGCGTTCACGGCGGCCGGGGTGCGGCGCACGGTGGCCCTGGAGGTCACCGACGTACACAGCCTGCTGGAGCTGGTCCACGAGCAGCTGGGCATCGCGCTCGTGCCGCACCACTTCTCCCGCAAGCCCGAGGCGCGCGGACTGGTGGCGGTGCGGCCCGAGGGCGCCGGGGAGGCGTACTACGAGAGTGCCGTGGTGCTCCCCGAGGCGCGGGCGCTGAGCCCGGGGGCGCGGGCCCTGATGGCGCTGCTGCGGGACGACACGGGGAGCTGAGGCCGGGGGCGGGGAGCTGAGGCCGGGGGCGCCCGAGCCCCCGGCCGCCCGGTTTCAGCCCGTGGCCGCCGTGGCCAGCACGAACCACCTCGCCGGCAGGTCGATCCGGGTGCCGTCGGGCAGGTTCTCGGTCTGCGGCAGGACCGTGTCGCCGCTGTCCAGCACGGTCAGCCCGGCCGCCGCGAGCAGCTGCGGGACCTCCTCGTCGGTGGCGCTCGCCGGTTTCAGCCCGTGTTCGAAGACCCGGCGCAGCTTCGGGCCCGGGCCGTCCGGGCCCTGCGAGGCGCGTTGCAGGACGTCCTTGGAGGCGGGGGTCAGCTCGGCGACGAAGGCCCGGCCGCGTGCGCCGAGGAGCGTGGCGACGGCGGCGGCTACGGCCGGGCGGGCCTCGGGGTCGCTCTGGTGGATCACCGCCCGCATGTAGACGTTCGTGTCGCCGATGCGCTCGTGCAGGCCGCGCACGGCGTCGGCGTCGGCGAGGTCGAGCCTTTCGTACCCGGCGGTCTCCCCCGGGTCCGCCTTCCGGGCGTGCTCGATCGCCGCCTCCGAGAGGTCCACGCCGAGGGCGCGGGGGAAGAGGGTCGCGAGGTGCCGGGTCTGCGTGCCGTTGCCGCAGCCGAGGTCCACGACGGGCAGGGTGGCGTCGGCGTACGGAAGGAGCAGCCGGCTGTGCGGTACGGCGCTCAGATCCGGGCCGGAGTCCCAGATGGCCGCGCCGGGTTCGTCCGACGTGGCCGCCCAGTACCCTTCCCACGCCTCGCGGTATTGCTGTGACACACCCATGCGTACTCCCAAGTCCCGTCGTGCAGGCTCATATCGCTCAGCCAGGGACTACTGCCCAGGGGTGCCCGGGGGCAAGGGTGCGGACACAACCTCCATGTCAGCGGCAGCGGTTGGACCGGTGCCGTGGGACGCGGGACAGGGCCAGCTCGAACCAGACGGTCTTGCCGCGCGCGGTGCCGCTGGTGCCCCATTCCCTGGCGAGGCCGCTCACCACCATGAGGCCCCGGCCGAACTCGTCGCTGTCGGTGACACCGAGAAGGGAAGCGGGGGCCGGTTCGTCGTCGCTGACCTCGCACAGCAGCGCGTCGGTGCGGACCAGGCGGAGCCCGATGTGATGGGTGCGCCCGTGCTTGACGGCGTTGGTGACCAGCTCGCTGACCATCAGCTCGGCCGCCTCCACGGCGTCGGGCAGCTCCCAGTCGAGGAGTTGGCCGCGCACCAGGCGGCGGGCCCGGGACACCTCGCGGGGGTCCAGGGCGAGCTGCCACTCGGCGACGTCCTCGTCCGCGATGCCGTTGAGCCGGGCCATCAGCAGGGCGACGTCGTCCTTGCGGCCGTCCCCGGTGTTCAGGGCGCGGATGATGGTGTCGCAGGCGTCGTCCATCGACGCGGCGGGGTGGGCCGCGGAGGCGCAGAGCGCGGCGAGCCCGGCCCCGATGTCCTGGCCGCGCACCTCGACCAGCCCGTCCGTGCACAGGACGAGGCGGTCCCCGGGGCGCACCCGCACGGTGGCGGTCTCGAAGGCGACCCCGCCGACGCCGATGGGCGCCCCGGTCGGCAGGTCGAGCAGTTCGGCCCGGCCGTCCTCGGCGCGGACCAGCACGGGCGGGATGTGACCGGCGTTGGCGATCTGGAGCTCGCCCGCGATCGGGTCGTAGACCGCGTACAGGCAGGTCGCGAGGTACTGCTCGCCGAGGCGCTGGGCGAGGTCGTCCAGATGGCGCAGGAGCTGGGCGGGCGGCATCTCCATGGTGGCCATGGTCAGCACCGCGGTCCGCAACTGGCCCATCATCGCCGCCGAGTTGAGACCGTGTCCCATGACGTCGCCGACGACCAGCGCGGTGCGCGAGCCGGGGAGCTTCACCGAGTCGAACCAGTCGCCGCCGATCCGGCCGAGCCGGGTACCCGGCAGATAGCGGGTCGCGATGTCACAACCGGCCATGCGGGGTTCGACGTTGGGCAGCATGCTGTCCTGGAGCGTCTCCGCGACGTTCTCCTGATACGTGTACATGCGGGCGTTGTCCAGGACGAGCCCGGCCCGCGCGGCGAGTTCGGCGCCGGTGGTGCGGTCCATGTCGTCGAAGGGCTCGCGGCCGGGGCGGCGCATCAGGACCATGAAGCCGAGGACCACGTCGCGGGCCTTCAGCGGCACGATGAGCAGCGAGCGGTGTGTGATCAGGGGGCGCAGGTCCCGCTTCTCGAACTCGCCGGAGATCCGGTTGCTCAGCTCCTCGCTCACATAGGGCACGATGACCGGCTCGCCGGTGACCATGCACTGGAAGAACGGGGTGTGTTCGGGGAAGGCGATGGCCTCGCCGACGGGCACGGTGTCGTCCCAGCGGCCCGGTTCGTCGTTGTGCTCGACCCAGACGCGGTGCCAGACGGTGGTGACGTCGGGCGGCCCGTCGGGGAAGCCCTCACCGGCGAGGACGGCGGCGCGCAGATGCGTACCGGCGAAGTCGCTGAAGCGGGGGACGGCGGCGCTGGTGACCTCGCGGATGGTGCGTTCCAGGTCGAGGGAGGTGCCGATGCGGCCGCTCACCTCGTTGAGGAATTCCAGCCGTTCGCGGACCGCCGCGTATTCGAGGTCCAGCTCGGGGCGGGGCACGGTGCGCTGCGGGACCACCTTCGTGTCCTCGCCGTACCGCTCCTCGCGCGCCGGCAGCCCTCCGGCGCGCTTCGGCACGCCCCAGTCCGGGGTGACGGGGATGCGTTCGTGGTGGCTGAACTCCAGCACCGGGTAGCCCAGTTCGAGCACATGGGCGACGATTCCGGTCGCCTCGTGGACGCTCATGTTCGGCAGGATCTCGGGCAGCCGCGCGGACAGCTCGGGGTGGCCGGGGAAGTCGGTGTGCAGGGCGAAGCCGGGGGCGATCGTACGCGCCGGACCACCCTCGCCCTCCTCCACGCCGCGCAGCTGGGCGCAGTCGGCGGCGAGCACGAGCAGCCGGGCCGGTCCGGGGCCGGCGAGCGGGTAGGCCCACCACAGCACGTCGATCCGGCCGTGCCCGGGCTCGTCCAGCCGGGCCCGGCCCGACGCGGGGTAGGGGAAGTCACCGCTGAGCGAGCTGTCGAGCGCGGGGCCCTCGTCGTACTGGGCGGGTGCGCCGCTCACCCCCAACACGCCGGAGACGGGCAGGAGTTCACCGGCCGGGCAGCCGACCGCGTCCTCGCGGGCGATGCCGAAGAGCCTTCTCGCCCCGGACGACCAGTGCGAGACGAGCCCCTCCGCGTCGACCACGGCCACGGCGAGCGGCAGGCGGCCCGCCGTGCCGTCACCCGGCAGTGGTGTCCTCTGCGGCGGCACACCGAGGTCCATGAGGGGAAGACTCCTTCCTCACCGCGGCATTCCGCGGCGCGTGACTCCACGGTACGGGGATGCGGCCGGCGCCCGCGGGTCATCGGCGGAATCCCCCGCGGGGGTGGTGCGCCCCGCGCGCTTGAGGGCGCACCGCTTCAGTCCTCGTGCCCCAGCTGGAGGTCGCGCTCGGTGCGCCCGCCGCCGGCGACCTGGAGGACCGTGGCGACGGGCGGGTAGCCGGCCGCGATCACGGTGTACTCGCCGGTGGACAGGTCCACGAAGCGGAACGCGCCGTCCGGGCCGGTGGTCACGGTGTCCACCACGTTGCCCGCCGCGTCCAGGAGCGTGACCCGGGCGTCCTCGACGGGCCGCCCGGCGGTGGCCCGGACGATCCCGCGCAGCACGGCGCCGCCGGCCAGTTCGATGTCCTGCCGGGTCTCCCGGGCGGCCTGCACGCTGACCGGGAGCGCGGCGGGCCGGAAGGCCGGGGCGGAGGCCGCGAGGGTGTACTCGCCGGCGACCAGCTCGCTGATCACGTAGCCGCCCTCGCGGCCGCTGCGCGTGGAGGCGACGACCTCGCCGCGTACGTCGGTCAGCGTGACGGCCGCGTCGCGTACGGGCACCCCGTCGGCCGTGACGACGGTGCCGGCGAGGCGGCCGGCGCCGCCGAGCACCACGTCCAGCTCGACCGGGCGTTCCCCGACGGTGACGCTGACGGCCTGCGGCTGGTGGCCCCCGGCGGCGGCGATCAGGACGTACGAACCGGCGCCCGGCACGCTGAGCGCGTACCGCCCCTCGTCGCCGCTGGCACCCCGGCCGACCTGCTGGCCCTGGACGTCGATGAGCGTGAGGGCGGCGCGCGGCACCTTCGTACCGTCGGAGTGCTGGACGCTGCCGGAGACCGGGACGCCGGAGAGGTAGCCGGCGGACGGGACGGCGGTGTCGGTGCGGGCGGAGGGGATCGGGGTGTACTCGGTGGTGGCTTCGGGGCCTGCGGTGGTTTCGGGGCTGTGGGACACCAGCGGTTTCTCCTTGAGGAAGAAGGCGAAGAACAGGCCGAGCACGAGGACCGGCACGAGGTAGAGGAAGATCCGGGGCATCGCGTCGGCGTACGCCTGGATGTAGGCGTCCCGCAGTACGGGCTCCATCGTGTGGACCAGCTGCGGGCTGATCGACTCCGGATCGGGGAGGTCCGCCCCGGAGGGCAGCCGGACGGCGAGCGCGTCGGCCAGCCGGCCGGCGAACAGGGTGCCGAAGACGGCGGCGCCGACGCTGCCGCCGATCTGCCGGAAGTAGTTGTTGGCGCTGGTGGCGGTGCCCAGGTCGGCGGGGCGCACGGAGTTCTGCACGGCGAGGACCAGGACCGGCATGATCAGCCCGATCCCGAGGCCGAGGACCGCCTGCGCGATGCTGTACTCGAAGCGCGGGGTGTCGGTCTCCAGCCGGGACAGCAGCCACATGCCCACCGCCGAGATCGCGCAGCCCGCGATCGGGTAGACCCGGTAGCGCCCGGTGCGGGAGATGAGCTGGCCCGAGATCACGGAGGCGCCGACGATGCCGCCCATCATGGGGAGCATCAGCAGCCCGGACTCGGTCGCGGTGGCCCCGTCGACCATCTGGAGGAAGGTCGGCAGATAGCTGGCGGCGCCGAACAGCGCCACGCCGACGACCGCGCCGACCAGGGCGGTCACGTTGAAGATCGAGTCGCGGAACAGCCGGAGCGGGATGATCGGTTCGGCGGCGCGGCGCTCCACGACGACGAACAGCAGAGTCGTTCCGGCAGCTCCGGCGCCCAGCCCCAGGATGGTGCCCGAGCCCCAGGCGTACTCCGTGCCGCCCCAGCTGGTCAGCAGCACCAGGCAGGTGGAGGCGGCGGCGAGGAGGGCGGCGCCGAGGATGTCGAGCCGGGGGCGGACGGTGGGCCGCGGGAGCTTGAGGACGACGGTGATCACGGCGAGGGTGACCAGGCCGAACGGCACGTTGATGTAGAAGCACCAGCGCCAGGAGGCGTGGTCCGTGAAGAAGCCGCCGAGCAGCGGCCCGGCCACCGAGGCGAGGCCGAAGGCGGCGCCGATGAGGCCCATGAACCGGCCGCGCTCGCGGGGCGGGACCACGTCCGCGATGATCGCCTGCACGCCGATCATCAGCCCGCCGCCGCCGATGCCCTGGATCGCCCGGAAGGCGATGAGCTGGTCCATGGTGCGGGACCAGCCGGCCAGCGCGGAGCCGACGACGAAGACGACGATGGCGAACTGGAAGACGCCCTTGCGGCCGAAGAGGTCGCCCAGCTTCCCGTAGACCGGCAGTCCGATCGTGGAGGCGAGCAGATAGGCGGTGACCGCCCAGGACATCTTCTCCAGGCCGTGCAGCTCGCCGACGATCTTCGGGAGCGCGGTGGCGACGATCATCTGGTCGAGCGCCGCGAGCAGGAGCGTGAGCATCAGCCCGACGAAGACCAGCCGGATGCGGCGGGGGTCCGTCTCGACGCCGCCGGACGTGCCACCGGGGGCGGTCTCCGTCGCGGTGGGCGGCGGCGGGGGCGGGGCGGGCGCGGGCACCGCCTCGACGTCCCCCGGGCCGCCGGGCTCGTCCTCCAACAGTGTGATGCCACCCACCACGTGCCGCTCCCCTCGTCGCGCTGCCGCACATTTCTCGCATCGCGCGATAAGTGAGGGCAAACGCGACGGGGGGCGCTGACGGCGCACTCAGGGGGCGTATCCCCCGGTGAGAGGCACTACGGCGCACAACCACCCCGCCGCAAAGACCACCCGAACCGGTGAGGCCGGGCGGTGACGACGCGGGGTCAGTTCTCGACCTCGGCGGCGAGGTTCGCCAGCAGCTCGTCGTAGATCCGGGCGAGGCCCTTGGGCGCGAAGGTCTTCTCGAAGAAGCCGCCGATGCCCCCGGCGCCGTTCCACACGGTCGTCACGACGGCCTTGGACCTGCCCTCGCCGGCCGGGGTGACGGTCCAGGTGGTGACCATCGAGGAGTTGCGGTCCTTCTCCACGAGCTGGCCATCGGTCGGCTCGGTGACCTCCAGGAGGCAGTCGCGCACCCGCTTGCTGGTGGCCTGGAGCTTCCAGTGGACGAGGGTGCCCTCGCCGTCGCCGCCCTCGCGCACCTCGTACTCGCCGTAGTGCGCGGGGAGCACCTTGCCGCGGACGTCCTTGTAATCGGCCAGCGCGTCGAACACCGCCTCCGCGTCCGCCGCGATGATCCGCTCCGTCGTGGCTTCGACCTGCGCCATGCCTGCTCCTCCAGCACTCGGTTCTTCGGGGTGTGCTGAGCCAACCACCTCGTGTGTCGGGCTCAAAATCCGGGCCGGGACGAAGGGGAAAAAACGATCATGGGAACAAGTGTTCTATTCTCGGTCCAGAACTACCGAGGAGGCGTCCATGCGCTGGGACAATCTGGCTGAAGACAACGCCAACCACCCCACGAGCGGTACGGGTGCGCTCTTCGCCGCCGACGCGGTGACCACCCGCACCTTCGACACCCCGGAATTCCGGGGCATCACCTTCCACGAGATCCGGGCCCGCTCGATCGTGAACCGAGTGCCCGGCGCCTCGCGGATGCCGTTCGAATGGACCGTGAATCCGTACCGGGGCTGCACGCACGCCTGCGTCTACTGCTTCGCCCGCAAGACCCACAGCTATCTCGACCTCGACACCGGGCTCGGCTTCGACTCGCAGATCGTCGTCAAGGTCAACGCCCCGGAGCTGGTCCGCCGCGAGATCGCCTCGCCGCGCTGGCACGGGGCGCACGTCGCGATGGGCACCAACGTCGACTGCTACCAGCGGGCGGAGGGCCGCTACCGGCTGATGCCCGGCATCCTGAACGCCCTGCGCGACCACGCGAACCCGTTCTCGATCCTGACCAAGGGCACGCTGATCCTCCGCGACCTGGAGCTGCTGCGGCAGGCCGCCGAGGTCACCGAGGTCGGCGTCTCGGTCTCGGTGGGCTTCACCGACCCCGAGCTGTGGCGGACCGTGGAACCCGGCACGCCCTCGCCGGAGCGCCGCCTCGACGTCGTACGGAGGCTGAGCGAGGTCGGCATCGGCTGCGGGGTGCTGATGGCGCCGGTCATCCCGCACCTCGGTGACGGCCCCGAGCAGCTGCGGGCCACCGTCCGCGCGGTCGCCGCCGCCGGCGCGACGTCGGTGACCCCGCTGGTCCTGCATCTGCGCCCCGGCGCCCGGGAGTGGTTCATGGAGTGGCTGGGCCACCACCACCCGCATCTCGTACGGCGTTACGAGCGGCTGTACGCGGACGGCGCCTACGCACCGACCTGGTACCAGCGCCGTATCACCCGGTACGTGCACGAGCTGGCGGCCGAGTACGGCATCGGGCCCGCGCACCGGGGCACGGCGCGCAAGCTCCCCCGGCGCGAGCCGCGTCCGCCGCTCGACGGCTCGGAGCCCACCCAGCTCACCCTGCTCTGAGCGGGCGGCGCCCGCACGGGTGCGCAAACGGGTCATCTCTCACCACAACGGGTCCTTCCGGCTCCGATTGCGGGGAACATGCGGCGGGGGCTGCGTACCGCGCAGCCGTGTTCCCCCATCCCGGGAGGCCATATGACGAACCGTTCAGTACTGCTGTGCGCCCTCGGGGCGACGGTCGCCGGTCTGGTGACCGCCGCGCCGGCCACGGCGGACACCTCGACGCCGCGTGCCGCACCGCTCGCCTGGAAGGACTGCGGTACGAAGTCCTCCCCGACGCTCCAGTGCGCGACGGTGCGCTCCCCGCTCGACCACGACGACCCGGCGGGCCGCCAGGTCACCCTGGCCCTGACGCGCGTACCGCACACCTCCAGGACCTTCCAGGGCCCGCTGCTGGTGAACCCCGGCGGGCCCGGCGGCAGCGGCCTGTCGATGGCGGGTTTCGTCGCCGCCTCGCTGCCGAAGGCGGTCGCCTCGCAGTACGACGTGATCGGTTTCGACCCGCGCGGCGTCGGGAAGAGCCGCCCGGCCCTGGACTGCCTGCCCGGGTACTTCGACCCGGCCAGGCCCGACCCCGTACCGCAGTCCCTCGGCGGCGAGCGGGTCAACCGCAACCGCGCCCGTGACTTCGCGGCGGCCTGCGGCGAGAAGTACCCGGACCTGCTCCCCTACATGGACACGGTGAGCGCGGCCAAGGACCTGGACGTGATCCGCCGCGCGACCGGGGCGCGGCAGCTCAACTACCTCGGCTACTCCTACGGCACCTACCTCGGCACGGTGTACGCGAAGCTCTTCCCGGACCGCGTCCGGCGCCTGGTCCTCGACTCGAACGTGGACCCCGAGGGCGTCTGGTACGAGGACAACCTCACCCAGGACTACGCGTTCGACACCCGGCACAAGGCGTTCGCCGCCTGGGTCGCGAAGTACGACGCCACGTACCACCTGGGCGGTGACCCGGCGAAGGTCGAGGCCGCCTGGTACCGGATGCGGGACGCGGTGAAGAAGCACCCGGCGGGCAAGAAGGTCGGCGCGGGCGAGCTGGACGACACCTTCCTGCCCGGCGGCTACTACAACGGCTACTGGCCGGTGCTGGCCGAGGCGTTCGCCGCATACGTCAACGACAAGGACGAGAAGCCGCTCGTCGCCGCGTTCGAACGGTTCGGCGCGGTGGACGCGGAGGGCGACAACGGCTACTCGGTCTACACGGCCGTCCAGTGCCGGGACTCCGACTGGCCGCGCGACTGGAACACCTGGCGCAACGACACCTGGCGGGTGCACGCGAAGGCCCCGTTCATGGCCTGGGGCAACACCTGGTACAACGCGCCGTGCTCCGACTGGCCGGTGGAGCCGCTGAACCCGGTGCGGGTGTCCAACCACGCCCTGCCCCCGGTCCTGCTGTTCCAGGCGACGGACGACGCGGCCACCCCGTACGAGGGCGGAGTCACCCTGCACCGCAAGCTGCGCGGCTCCCGCCTGGTGGTCGAGCAGAGCGGCGGCAACCACGGCGTCACCCTGAGCGGCAACGCCTGCCTGGACCGCTACCTGACGGACTACCTGGCCAAGGGCACGGTCCCCCGCGCCGGCCGCGGCGAGGCGGACGCGGTCTGCGCGAAGACCCCGGACCCGAAGCCGGAGACCGCCAAGTCGGCCCGCCCGGCGCCCCGCCCGGACACGGGCAGCACGCTGCACGGGCTGCTGGGGTTCCGGGGCTGAGAAAAGGCGGTGCCTCTCCCGGGGGCGTGCGCGAGGATGGCCGCGTGAACAACCGGCCGGCCCCCGCGCACGCCCCCGCCCCATGGATCCGCGACATGACGCCCGACGACTGCGAGGCCGTCGCGACGGTCCGGGTGCGCGGCTGGCAGAGCGCCTACGCGGGGCTCATGCCGCAGGCCCACCTGGACGCGATGGACATCGCCGAGGACGCGGAACTGCGGCGCCGGTACCTGAGCTCGCGGAACGGCGTCGTCAACGTGGTCGCCGAGCGGCCCGGCCTCGGCGTCGTCGGCTGGGCGGCCCTCGGCCCGTACCGCGAGGACGGACACCGGCTCGAACGCGGGGAGCTGTACGCGATCTACGTCCTCCCGGAACAGACCGGGACCGGCGTGGGCCGGGCCCTGATGGCCGAGGTACTGGCGCGGGCCACCGCCGCCGGGCACCCCGACCTCGCCCTGTGGGTGCTGAAGGACAACGCCCCGGCCCGCCGCTTCTACGAGCGCGCGGGCTTCCACGCGGACGGGGCGGAGGAGCCCTTCGACGTGGACGGCGTCGGGGTACCGGAGGTGCGGTACGTACGCACGCTCACCCCAGCCGCCTGAGCGCCTCCCGGGCCGCTCCCGCCAGCCGGGGCCGGGGCACTGCCGCCTCCAGGACCGGGCGGGCGGCGGCGTCCCCCAGGGCCCCCAGGCCCTCCACGCACGCCAGGGCGACGCGCCAGTGGGGTTCGTCCGGGCCGAGCAGCCGGGACAGGGTGGTGACGAGGGCCGGTACGGATTCCGGGGCCCGGAGCGTGGTGAGCAGGCGGACCGGGTGGAGGGCGTAGGCCGTGCGCAGGGGGTTGGTGGCGAGGGCGGCGGCTGCGCGGGGGGTGCGGGGGTCGGCGAGGCGGGTCAGGGCGTGGGCGGCGCTGACGCAGCGGTCGGGGTCGCGGTGGTTGAGGAGGAGCACCAGGGGTTCGAATGCGCGGCGGTCCCCGGCGCAGCCCAGGCGGAACGCGGCGATCTCGCGGGCCCAGAGCGGGCGTTCGTGCTCGACGAGGACCCGGGCCAGTTCCTCGTCGTCCTCCGTGGCGAGCAGGGCGCGGCAGGCCGCCGACTCCCCCGCCTCGTCGGCCACGCGGTGCGCCAGTGACCGGAACTCCTCGTCATCCATGACCGTCAGCGTATCGGCGGACACGGTGCGTATCGGCGGGGCCCCGAAATGTGGTGCGGGCCACAACTGGCCAGGGCTGGCGCGCTCGTTACTCACTGGTTAAGCTCAGTTGAGCGGGACGTACTCCCGTCGCTCCGATGGCCTGGTGACGCAGCCACCCGGAGTGTTGTCGGTTCGGCAGCTGCACGAGACGTGGCCCCGGGACAGGGTCCGTCGCTCCATTCCGGTCCCGAGCGTGGATCACGCCCGGTGGTCGAACACCACGACAGGCACCTCCCGCACGCCCCGCGCCGCGCGCGCCCCGTGCGTCCCCTCAGTCGTCACTCATCCCTGGAGTCCCGTGATGGACATCCCTCTCTCCACCATTGCCGTCGTCGGCCTCGGCACGATGGGCACCGGAATCGCCGAGGTCCTCGCCCGCTCCGGCCGTGAGGTCATCGGCATCGACACCGACGAGGCGGCCGCCCGCCGGGCCGTCACCTCGCTGGAGGCGTCCACCGCCCGCGCCGTGGAGCGCGGGCGGATCACCGAGGAGGAGCGGCGCGACGCGCTCGCCCGCTTCCGTACGTTCTCCGACCTCCGGGCGGCCGCCGACGCCGAGCTGGTCATCGAGGTCGTGCCGGAGTCGTACGCGATCAAGCAGCAGGTCTTCCGGGATCTCGACGCGGTCGTCTCCCCGAGCACGATCCTCGCGACCGGCACCAACGCCCTGTCGGTGACCCGTCTCGCGGCCGAGTCGCAGCACCCCGAGCGGGTGCTCGGCCTGCACTTCTTCAACCCGGCGCCGGCGATGAAGCTGGTCGAGGTGGTCTCCTCGGTGCTGACGGCCCCGCCGGCCGTCGAGGCGGTCACCGAGCTGGCGCGGCTGCTGGGCAAGGAGCCGGTGGCCGTCGGCGACCGGCCCGGGTTCGTCGCGGACGGCCTGCTGTTCGGCTACCTCAACCAGGCCGCCGCGATGTACGAGGCGAACTACGCCACCCGCGAGGACATCGACGCCGCGATGAAGCTGGGCTGCGGTCTGCCGATGGGTCCGCTGGCCCTGCTGGACCTGATCGGGATCGACACGGCCCGTACGGTCCTGGAGGCGATGTACTCCACCTCGCACGACCGCCTGCACGCCCCCGCGCCCATCCTGGGTCAGCTCGCCTCCGCCGGGCTGACCGGCCGCAAGGCCGGCCGCGGCTTCTACACCTACGCCGAGCCGGGCAGCCGGACCGTGGTGCCGGACGCGCTGACGCCCGCGCCGCGCGGCGAGGAGGCCGCCGGGCGCCCCGTGCGGTCGGTGGGCGTCGCGGGCTCGGGGACGATGGCCTCGGGGATCGCCGAGGTCTTCGCCAAGGCGGGTTACGACGTGGTGCTCGCCGCGCGCGGCCAGGAGAAGGCGGACCTCGCCAAGGGCAGGATCGCCACGTCGCTGGGCCGGTCGGTCGCCAAGGGGCGGCTGAGCGAGCAGGCCCGGGACGAGGCGCTGGGCAGAATCACCGCGGCGGCCTCACTGGACGCGTTCGCCGAGGTGGACCTGGCCGTGGAGGCGGTCGCCGAGGACCTGCTGGTCAAGCAGGAGCTGTTCGCCACGCTGGACAAGGTGTGCCGGCCGGGTGCGGTGCTGGCCACGACGACCTCCTCGTTGCCGGTCGTCGCGATCGCCCGGGCCACCGGGCGGCCCGAGGACGTCGTCGGGATGCACTTCTTCAACCCGGCGCCCGCGATGAAGCTGGTCGAGGTCGTGCGTACGGTGCTCACCGCCGACGAGGTGCACGCCACGGTCCACGAGGTGTGCCACACGGTCCGCAAGCACCCGGTGGACTGCGGGGACCGGGCGGGCTTCATCGTGAACGCGCTGCTGTTCCCGTACCTCAACAACGCCATCAAGATGGTCGAGGAGCACTACGCGTCCCTCGATGACATCGACGCCGCGATGAAGCTGGGCGGCGGCTATCCGATGGGCCCGTTCGAGCTGCTGGACGTGGTCGGGCTCGATGTCTCGCTGGCCATCGAGAAGGTGCTCCACAACGAGTTCCGCGACCCGGGCCTGGCGCCCGCCCCGCTCCTGGAGCACCTGGTGGCCGCGGGCTGCCTCGGCCGCAAGACGGGGCGCGGATTCCGCGAATATGCCCGGCGCTGACGCGGGGGCCGGCTGGGGCGGGCTGCTCGGGCCTCCGGGCGGCCCGCCCCCGCAGGCGCGCTCTCCCGCCCCCATGCAGTACGTTCACACCATGCCCCAGCCCGCCAGGTCCACCCGTGTGTCCGCCGCGCCCGACGTCCCGGAGAGTGCCGCAGGAACCCGAGCCGCTGCCCAGCGGCTCAAAATGCGCCGCGAGCTGGCCGCCGCGGCGATGGAACTCTTCGCGACGAAGGGGTACGAAGCGACCACGGTCGATGAGATCGCGGGCGCGGCGGGCGTGGCCCGGCGGACCTTCTTCCGCCACTTCCGTTCCAAGGAAGAGGCCATCTTCCCGGACCACGACGACACCCTCGTACGGGCCGAGGCCGTCCTCAACGCGGCCCCCGCGCACGAGCACCCGCTCGACACGGTGTGCCGGGGCATCAAGGAAGTCATGCGGATGTACGCGGCCAAGCCCGCGGTCTCGGTGGCCCGTTACAAGCTGACCCGCGAGGTGCCGACCCTGCGGCAGGCGGAGATCGCCTCGGTGGCCCGCTACGAGCGGCTGTTCACGCGCTATCTGCTGGGCCACTTCGACGAGCGCGACCAGCACCCCGGCAACGACGACCCGTTGCTGGCGGAGGTCGCCGCGTCCGCCGTCGTCACCGCGCACAACCATGTGCTGCGCCGCTGGCTGCGGGCGGACGGGCAGGGCGATGTGGAGGCGCAGCTCGACCAGGCGTTCGCCATCGTGCGCGACACCTTCGGTACGGGCATCGGCGCCGGCCGCACGGCGGGCGCCGAGCCCACGCAGCCGCCGGCCGCGTCGGTGGAGACCCAGGGCGAGGTGCTGGTCGCGGTGGCGCGTACGGACGCGCCCCTGGACGAAGTGATGCGGACGATCCAGCAGGCCCTCAAGGAGCGCTGAGCCGCCCCGGGAAACCCTGTTGCCGTGGCGGGCCCCCGGTGCTGGGGTGTGGCGCATGAACGATCATGTGACATCCGAGCGCGCCCGCCTCCTCGCCGTCTTCGACCGGGTGATGCGCGAACAGACCCGCCCTGACGGCCGCGCCGAGCGCGTGGGGGACGTCGTACGGCAGATGGGCGCCGCGCACGACTGGAACGGGGTGGTGTGGTCCTCGCCGGACCTGGACGCCGCCCGGGCGGACGCGGCGATCGCCGCCCAGGTGGCCCACAGCGAGGTGCTGGGCTGCGACGAGTTCGAGTGGAAGCTGTACGGGCACGACCGGCCCGCCGACCTGGGCGCGCGGCTGCTGGCGGCCGGCTTCGAGGCCGAGGAGCAGGAGACCCTGCTCGTGGCGCGGGTGGCCGAACTCGCCACGGAGGTGCGGGTGCCGGAGGGCGTCCGGCTGGAAGAGGTACGGGACGAGGCGGGCGCGGAGCTGATGGCGCGCGCCAATGAGCGGGCCTTCGGCCGGGACGGGTCCTGGCTGCGCCGGCTGGTCCTGGACCGGCTGCGGGAGGACCCGGAGCATTTCGTGGCGCTCGTGGCCATGGCGGGCGACGAGCCGGTCAGCTCGGCCCGGATGGAGCTGTACCCGGGCACGGGGTTCGCGGGGCTGTGGGGCGGCGGCACGGACCCCGCGTGGCGCGGGCGGGGCGTCTACCGGGCGCTGGTGGCCCACCGGGCGGGCGTGGCGGCGGAGCGGGGCTACGACTACCTCCAGGTCGACGCCACCGAGGACAGCCGCCCGATCCTGGAGCGCCTCGGCTTCATGGCACTGACCACCACGACCCCGTACCTCTACCGCCCCACCGCCTCCTGAGCGCATATACAGGGGCGATTGCACCCATACCACCGTCCGTGTTGCTCATGCGTGGCGACCGGCTGACAATTGAGGGAAATTACTGGCACCGAGTGCCTTGCCAGCTGTCACGCAGTGCCATACGTTGAAGGCGTCCGGGCGGCCGGCGTGCTGGGATCTCACGTACGCCGGCTGTCCCCGCAAGCCACCGCGTTTGCGCGCCCGGGCGCCTGCGTCACCAGGCAACCCTTCTGCTCCACCGAGCAAGCAGTCGAGCACCACCCCGCCGAACCGACGGCACACCTCCAGACCCGCATTCCCTGTTCTCAGGGCCCCTCAGCGTTCCCTCAAACGCCGCACCATCGGAGGCACCCGTGAAGGAAATCCTGGACGCGATCCAGTCGCAGACCGAGGCGAAGGGCGGCTCCGACGCGCCCACCGCCGCCGACTTCGCGGCGCTTCCCGTGCCCGAGTCGTACCGCGCGGTCACCGTCCACAAGGACGAGGCCGAGATGTTCGCGGGCGTCGACAGCCGCGACAAGGACCCGCGCAAGTCGCTCCACGTGGAGGACGTGCCGGTGCCGGAGCTCGGCCCGGGCGAGGCCCTGGTCGCGGTCATGGCCAGCTCGGTGAACTACAACTCCGTCTGGACCTCGATCTTCGAGCCGGTCTCCACCTTCGGCTTCCTGGAGCGCTACGGCCGGGTCAGCGAGCTCACCAAGCGCCACGACCTGCCGTACCACGTCATCGGCTCCGACCTCGCGGGCGTCGTCCTGCGCACCGGCCCGGGCGTCAACGCCTGGAAGCCCGGTGACGAGGTCGTCGCGCACTGCCTCTCGGTCGAGCTGGAGTCCTCGGACGGCCACAACGACACGATGCTCGACCCGGAGCAGCGCATCTGGGGCTTCGAGACCAACTTCGGCGGTCTGGCGGAGATCGCGCTCGTCAAGTCGAACCAGCTGATGCCGAAGCCCGGCCACCTCAGCTGGGAGGAGGCCGCGGCTCCCGGGCTCGTCAACTCGACCGCGTACCGCCAGCTCGTCTCGCGCAACGGCGCCGGCATGAAGCAGGGCGACAACGTGCTGATCTGGGGCGCCAGCGGCGGGCTCGGCTCGTACGCCACACAGTTCGCGCTGGCCGGCGGCGCCAACCCGATCTGTGTCGTCTCCAGCGACCAGAAGGCGGAGATCTGCCGGAAGATGGGCGCCGAGGCGATCATCGACCGCAACGCCGAGGGCTACAAGTTCTGGCAGGACGAGCAGAACCAGGACCCGCGCGAGTGGAAGCGGTTCGGCAAGCGCATCCGTGAGCTGACCGGCGGCGAGGACGTGGACATCGTCTTCGAGCACCCCGGCCGCGAGACGTTCGGCGCGAGCGTCTACGTGACCCGCAAGGGCGGCACCATCGTCACCTGCGCCTCGACCTCGGGCTACACCCACGAGTACGACAACCGCTACCTGTGGATGTCGCTCAAGCGCATCATCGGCTCCCACTTCGCCAACTACCGTGAGGCGTGGGAGGCCAACCGGCTGATCGCCAAGGGCAAGATCCACCCGACGCTCTCCAAGGTCTACTCGCTGGAGGAGACCGGCCAGGCCGCCCACGACGTGCACCGCAACGCCCACCAGGGCAAGGTCGGCGTCCTGGCGCTGGCGCCGCGCGAGGGCATGGGCGTGCGCGACCACGAGATGCGCGAGAAGCACCTGGACGCCATCAATCGCTTCCGGAACGTGTGACATGAGTGGCCGTCAGAAGGACCGCCCCTGGCTCATGCGGACGTACGCGGGCCACTCCACGGCCGAGGCGTCCAACGAGCTCTACCGGCGCAACCTCGCCAAGGGCCAGACGGGTCTGTCGGTCGCCTTCGACCTGCCGACCCAGACGGGGTACGACCCCGACCACGTGCTGGCGCGCGGCGAGGTCGGCCGGGTCGGTGTGCCCGTGTCGCACCTCGGTGACATGCGACGGCTGTTCCAGGACATCCCCCTGGAGCAGATGAACACCTCCATGACGATCAACGCCACCGCCATGTGGCTGCTGGCGCTCTACCAGGTCGTCGCGGAGGAGCAAGGTCTTGACGGGGAGGCCCTCGGCAGGCTCCAGGGCACCACGCAGAACGACATCGTCAAGGAGTACCTGTCGCGCGGGACGCATGTCTTCCCGCCCGGGCCCTCGCTGCGGCTGACCACCGACATGATCACGTACACGGTCAACCGCATCCCCAAGTGGAACCCGATCAACATCTGCAGCTACCACCTCCAGGAGGCGGGGGCCACCCCGGTCCAGGAGATCGCGTACGCGATGTCGACGGCCGTCGCCGTCCTCGACGCGGTGCGCGACTCCGGGCAGGTGCCCGAGGAGAAGTTCGGGGCCGTCGTCGCGCGGATCTCGTTCTTCGTGAACGCGGGCGTCCGCTTCATCGAGGAGATGTGCAAGATGCGCGCCTTCGGCCGCATCTGGGACCGGGTCACCCGCGAGCGCTACGGCATCACCGACGCCAAGCAGCGCCGGTTCCGCTACGGCGTCCAGGTCAACTCCCTCGGCCTGACCGAGGCGCAGCCGGAGAACAACGTCCAGCGCATCGTGCTCGAAATGCTGGCCGTGACCCTCTCCAAGGACGCCCGGGCCCGCGCGGTCCAGCTGCCCGCCTGGAACGAGGCGCTGGGGCTCCCCCGGCCCTGGGACCAGCAGTGGTCGCTGCGCATCCAGCAGGTCCTGGCGCACGAGAGCGACCTGCTGGAGTACGAGGACATCTTCGCCGGTTCGCACGTCATCGAGGCCAAGGTGGACGAGCTGGTCGCCGACTCGCTGGCCGAGATGGACCGGATCGAGCAGATGGGCGGCGCCATGGCGGCCGTCGAGTCCGGCTACCTCAAGTCCGAGCTGGTCTCCTCGCACGCCGAGCGGCGGGCCCGGATCGAGGCCGGCGACGAGAAGATCATCGGCGTCAACGTCTACGAGACGACCGAGCCCAACCCGCTCACCGCCGACCTCGACGGGGCGATCATGACGGTCGACCCGGCGAACGAGGCGCGGGTCGTCGCCGCGCTCCACGAGTGGCGGGACAACCGCGACGAGCCCCGGGCCACCGAGGCGCTGGCCGCGCTGAAGAAGGCCGCCGCCGGCACCGAGAACCTGATGGAGGCGACCGTCGAGTGCGCCCGTGCCGGGGTGACCACCGGCGAGTGGTCCTGGGCGCTGCGCGACGTGTTCGGCGAGTTCCGGGCGCCGACCGGGGTGTCGTCCGCCCCGGTCGCGGTCACCGCCGAGGAGGGCTCGCCGCTCGCCCTCGTACGCGAGAAGACCGCGCGGACCGCCGAGGACCTGGGCGTCGGGCGGCTGCGGCTGCTGGTCGGCAAGCCGGGCCTGGACGGGCACTCCAACGGCGCCGAGCAGATCGCGGTGCGGGCCAGGGACGCCGGCTTCGAGGTCGTCTACCAGGGCATCCGCCTGACGCCCGAACAGATCGTCTCGGCGGCCGTCGCCGAGGACGTCCACTGCGTCGGCCTGTCCATCCTGTCCGGCTCGCACGCCGAGCTGGTGCCGGACGTACTGGTCCGGCTGCGCCGCACCGGGGCCGACGACATCCCGGTCATCGCCGGCGGCATCATTCCCCCGGCCGACGCCGAGGCCCTGATCAGGGCGGGTGTCGCCGCCGTGTTCACCCCGAAGGACTTCGGCATCACGGAGATCATCGGTCGTATCGTCGACGAGATCCGGAAAGCGAACAAGCTCGACCCTCTGGAGGTCCCCGCATGACCACCCCCGTCAACCGACTGCGCCCGCGCCGCTCGTGTCTGGCCGTGCCCGGCTCGAACCCCCGGTTCCTGGAGAAGGCCCAGGGCCTCCCGGCCGACCAGGTGTTCCTGGACCTGGAGGACGCCTGCGCGCCGCTCGCCAAGGAGGGCGCCCGCCACCACATCGTGGACGCCCTGAACAACGGCGACTGGACGGGCAAGACCCGGGTGGTCCGGGTCAACGACTGGACGACGCACTGGACGTACCGCGACGTCATCACGGTGGTCGAGGGCGCGGGGCCGAACCTCGACTGCATCATGCTGCCGAAGGTGCAGGACGCCCAGCAGGTCGTCGCGCTGGACCTGCTGCTGACGCAGATCGAGAAGACGATGGGCTTCGAGGTCGGCCGTATCGGCATCGAGGCGCAGATCGAGAACGCCAAGGGCCTCGTCAACATCGATGAGATCGGTGCCGCCTCGCCCCGCCTGGAGACGCTGATCTTCGGCCCGGCCGACTTCATGGCGTCGATCAACATGAAGACCCTGGTCGTCGGCCAGCAGCCGCCCGGCTACCCGGCGGACGCCTACCACTACATCCTGATGCGCATCCTGATGGCCGCCCGTACGCACGACCTCCAGGCGATCGACGGCCCGTTCCTCCAGATCCGCGACGTGGACGCCTACCGCGAGGTCGCGGGCCGGGCGGCGGCGCTCGGCTTCGACGGCAAGTGGGTGCTGCACCCCGGTCAGGTCGACGCGGCCAACGAGGTGTTCTCGCCCTCGCAGGAGGACTACGACCACGCCGAGCTGATCCTGGACGCCTACGACTGGTGCACCTCCGAGGAGGGCGGCAAGAAGGGCTCGGCGATGCTCGGCGACGAGATGATCGACGAGGCCAGCCGCAAGATGGCCCTGGTCGTCGCGGGCAAGGGCCGGGCGGCCGGCATGCAGCGCACCTCCAAGTTCGAAGCCCCGGAGGTCTGAAATGCAGTTCGGACGCACTTACGAGGAATTCGAGGTCGGTGCGGTCTACAAGCACTGGCCCGGAAAGACCGTCACCGAATACGACGACCACCTCTTCTGCCTGCTGACCATGAATCATCACCCGCTGCACATGGACAGCAACTACGCGGAGAGCACGACCGATTTCGGCAAGAACGTCGTCGTGGGCAACTACATCTACTCGTTGCTGCTCGGCATGTCGGTGCCGGACGTCTCCGGAAAGGCCATCGCCAACCTGGAGATCGAGTCGCTGAAGCACGTGGCGCCGACCTTCCACGGCGACACGCTCTACGGCGAGACGACGGTCCTGGACAAGACGCCGTCGAGGTCCAAGAGCGACCGCGGAATCGTCTATGTGGAGACCAAGGGCTACAAGCAGGACGGCACGCTCGTCTGCGTGTTCCGCCGGAAGGTCATGGTCCCCACCGAGACGTACATCAAGGAGCGGGGCGGGGAGCAGCCCGGCCGCCCGGAGCTCAGCCGGCCTTCGCAGAAGAACGTGGAGAAGCAGTCATGACGCGACTCGCCCAGACGGCCGGGCTCACCGAGGTCCAGCAGGAGATCCTTTCGACGGTCAGGGCCTTTGTCGACAAGGAGATCATTCCGGTCGCGACCCGGCTGGAGCACCGCGACGAGTACCCCACCGAGATCGTGGAGGGTCTCAAGGAACTCGGCCTGTTCGGCCTGATGATCCCCGAGGAGTACGGCGGCCTGGGCGAGTCACTGCTCACGTACGCACTGTGCGTGGAGGAGATCGCCCGGGGCTGGATGAGCGTGTCGGGCATCATCAACACGCACTTCATCGTGGCGTACATGCTCAAGCAGCACGGCACGCAGGAGCAGAAGGACACCTTCCTGCCGCGCATGGCGCTGGGCGAGGTGCGGGGCGCGTTCTCGATGTCGGAGCCGGCCCTCGGCTCGGACGTCTCGGCGATCAGCTCGAAGGGCGTCAGGGACGGCGAGGAGTACGTCCTGAACGGCCAGAAGATGTGGCTGACGAACGGCGGTACGTCCTCACTCGTCGCCGTTCTGTGCCGGAGTGACGAAGGACACCCCGAGGGCACCGCGCCGCACAAGTCGATGACGACGTTCCTGGTGGAGAAGGAACCGGGCTTCGGAGAGGTCCGACCCGGGCTCACGATCCCCGGAAAGATCGACAAGATGGGTTACAAGGGGGTCGATACCACCGAGCTCATCATGGACGGACTGCGAATTCCGGCCAATCGTGTACTGGGGGGTGTCACGGGCCGAGGGTTTTACCAAATGATGGACGGAGTCGAGGTCGGCCGGGTGAATGTGGCGGCCCGTGGCTGCGGTGTCGCACAGCGTGCTTTCGAACTGGGCGTTTCCTACGCACAGCAGCGCCACACCTTCGGAAAGCCCATCGCGCAGCACCAGGCGATCCAGTTCAAGCTGGCCGAAATGGCCACCAAGGTCGAGGCCGCCCATGCGATGATGGTAAACGCGGCACGCAAAAAGGACTCCGGGGAGCGAAACGACCTGGAGGCAGGGATGGCGAAGTACCTCGCCTCCGAGTACTGCAAGGAAGTCGTCGAGGACGCCTTCCGTATCCACGGCGGCTACGGCTTCTCCAAGGAGTACGAGATCGAGCGCCTCTACCGCGAGGCACCGATGCTGCTGATCGGTGAAGGTACCGCCGAGATCCAGAAAATGATCATCGGGCGCCGGCTCCTCGAGGAGTACCGTTTCCAGGGTTGATCGTCCCTTTCGTGGTGATTTAACCGCGAAGAAGATCACACCCTGTCATCCTCAACCGGTGCCTTCCAGACGTCCGACTCGGCTGCTGGCTTGCCCAGTTGCGGTCAGCAACCGATAACATCGCCGGTAAAAGCCGCCGTCCCCCGTTGCCAGCGCGGCTCAATCCGCTACGAAGGTCATCCATGCCCGACAGCCATACCTCTGCCTCACGCGGCCGGGTCCGCATCGCACGCGGAGCTTCGCCGTGGCTCCTGCCGACCGTCGCCACCGCCGCCCTCAGCCTGACCCGCGCCCGCCGGTCCGGGCGCTGGGCGGCCGTGGCCGTGCCCACCACCGCACTCGCGGCGGGCATGCTCTGGTTCTTCCGGGACCCGGAGCGCGAGATCACCCGGGGGCGCGTCATCTCACCGGCCGACGGCGTGGTGCAGAGCATCATGCCGTGGAAGGACGGGCGTACCCGCGTCGCGATCTTCATGAGCCCGCTGAACGTCCACGTGAACCGCGCGCCGCTCGCCGGCACGGTGACGTCGGTGGAGCACGTGCCCGGTGGCTTCGTCCCCGCGTTCAACAAGGAGAGCGAGAACAACGAGCGCGTTGTCTGGCACTTCGACACCGAGCTGGGCGACATCGAGATGGTGCAGATCGCCGGCGCGGTGGCCCGGCGCATCGTGCCCTACATCCCGCAGGGCACGAAGGTGGAGCAGGGTGAGCGCATCGGGCTGATCCGCTTCGGCTCCCGCGTCGACATCTACCTCCCGGAAGGTGTGGACGTCGCGGTCGAGGTCGGCCAGGCCACCACCGCGGGGGTGACTCGCATTGACCGTGATTGATCCCGACACACAGGCCGGCTGGGTCCCGGAGGCCGAGGCGGAGGACGACGCCGACGACATGCCGCTCTCGCTGCGGCTGTCGATAGCGGACACCCTCACCCTCGGTAACGCCACCTGCGGGTTCATGGCGGTGTACTTCACCACCACGGGCATCCTGATCCCGCACCTCACGGGCAGCGACGAGAGCGGCATGGCGCGGCACTCCGCCGCCACCGCCGTGATCCTCATGCTCATGGCGGCGATCTTCGACCTGTTCGACGGGCTCGTGGCCCGCAAGCTGCGTTCCTCGCCGATGGGCGCCGAGCTGGACAACCTCTCGGACCTCATCAGCTTCGGGCTCGCCCCGGCGTACTTCGTCCTCGTGTACGGCATGGTCGCGGACGACGCACACCAGCGGGTCTCGGCGCTCGCGGCGATCGTGGTGCTGCTCGCGGTGGTGCTCAGACTCGCGCGCTTCTCGTGCGTGACGCTGAAGGACGGCATGTTCCAGGGCATGCCGAGCCCCTTCGGAGCGCTCACGGTCATCTCGATCGTGCTGCTGGAGCTGCCCTTCGTCCCGACGCTGCTCGCGATCATCGGGGTGGCGTGGCTGATGGTCAGCCGGGTCGAGTACCCGAAGCCGCGGGGCGTCCTCGCGGTGGCGATGCTCGGCTGGATCGTGGCCGCGATGGGGCTCCTGGCGGCCTGGGCGCTGGACGCGCCCGGCGGTCAGCTGCTCCTGCAGACCGGCTGCGCGCTCCAGGTGGTCCTGGGCGCGGTCATCCCGCTCTTCGCGACCGCCCGCCGGGTGAACACCTTCCGTGACAACCGCCGCGAGGCACGCGCGGCGCAGCTGCCGTAGCGGACGGTACGAACGACAGGAGGGCCCGGATGCCGCAAGGCATCCGGGCCCTCCTGCGTGGTCCCTCAGGCGGTACGGGGCGCGGCGGTGGAGCCGCGTACCTCCAGGCGGGTCGAGAGTTCCAGGCGCAGGGTGTCGACCTGTTCGCCGTCGATGATCCGGAGCAGCGTGGTCGCCGCCATGGAGGCCATGTCCAGCAGGGGCTGGCGCACGGTCGTCAGGGCGGGGTGGGTCCAGCGCGCCACGGGCAGGTCGTCGAAGCCGACCACGCTCATGTCCGCCGGGATCTCCAGGCCCCGGGCGCGCAGCACCTCGAAGGCACCGAGCGCCTGGAGGTCGCTGGCGGCGAAGACCGCGGTGGGCGGCTCCTCACCGCGCTCCGCGGCCCCGTCGAGCAGCCGGGTCATCTCCTGCCGGCCCGAGCGGTCGTTGAACTCACCGTGCGAGACCCAGCCGTCCGGTACGGGCAGCTCGGCGCGTTCCATGGCCGCCCGGAAGCCGTCGGCGCGGGCCCTGCTGCACAGCAGCTGGCGGGGTCCGGCGAGGTGCGCGATCCGGGTGTGGCCGAGCTCGATCAGGTGCTCGGTGGCGCTGACGGCGCCTGCCCAGTTGGTGGCGCCGACGGTGGGGACCAGCGCGTCGACGTTGCCCACGGGGTCGACCAGGACGAACGGGATGTCCATCGCGGTGAGCCGTCGGCGCTGCTGCGAGGTGAGGTCGGAGACGACGAGGATCGCCCCGCTGCTGCGACGCGCGGCGAGCTGGTCCAGCCACTCCCGGGTGTCGGCGCTGCGGCCGTGGACCGCGGAGAGCACCATGCTGGCGCCCGCCTCGGCCAGGACCTCGTCCACGCCCCGGATGATCTCGACGGACCAGAGGCTGTCGAGCTCGTTGAGGACCAGGTCGACCACGCTGCCCCGGCGGCGGGCCGGGCGCCGTTCGTAACCGAGGCCGTCCATGACGGACTCGACGCGCTCCTTGGTCTCGGCGGAGACGTCGGAGCGGTCGTTGAGCACCTTGGAGACCGTGGAGACGGAGACACCGGCCACCGAGGCGATCGTGTTCAGGGTGACCTTGCCCGAGGTGCCGGTGGTCTCCGTCGTCATCCTTGCCATCCGTTTCTGCGTGTGGTCATCGTGCTGCCGCTCCGGGAAGGGTATCGGCCCGGTATTCGGTCCAGTCGAAGTCGGCGGGTGCCCCCGCGCCGGTGAGGTCCTGGGCGCACAGGCCGATGAACGCGCCGGTGAAGCCCCAGGTGCGGAAGTGGCCGGTGTCCGGGTCGCCCTGGGTGGCGTTCTCGTCGGAGAGCGGGCTGGTGTCCAGCTCGGGCCCGGCCGGCTGCCAGGTGTCCTGCCCCGCGGGGCGTACGGAGAACAGGGCGCGCTCGCCCCGTACGGCGAGGCGGAGCTCCAGGGGCCCGTCGCCGACGGGCAGCGGCGCGCAGGGTTCGCGGTACGCGCCGTGGTCGCAGATGCCCAGGCGGACGACGCGGCCGAGGGCTTCGTCCCAGGTGAGGTGGAGGTAGTGCCAGAGCGTCGAGTTGTAGTAGTGGACGAGCCCCGACATCTGGAGCGGTGAGCCGGGCTCGGCGCTCATCGCGGTGGTGAACGTGATCGCGGGTGACTGCTGGCGGCGGGCGACCAGGGACTGGTGGTGGGTGGAGCCGAGCGACTGGGCGCCGTGCAGCCGGAGGTGGCCCGGGCGCTCGGTGAGGCTCAGCCAGTCCGGGGCGGGGTGCCGCCGCAGGGTGGACCAGACGGGGCCGAGGTCCGGTGCGTCGAAGTCGTCGCGGGCGGGCGGGACCGGGACGGGCGCCGGGGGCAGTGCGGGGCCGGGCACGGTGGTGCGGGGCACGGCGGGGTCCTCGCCGGGTGCGGCGGCCAGCCGGGGCCAGCCGTCGGGCGTCCACTCGATGCGCTGGATCGCGGTCTCCCGGCCCATGACGCAGGCGCCGCGCGGGGTGAGCGGGCGAGCGACGAGGTGGGCGAGATACCACTCCCCGGCGGGGGTGGCGACGAGGCTGCCGTGGCCCGCCTTCTGGAGCGGGTGGTCCGCGTGTCCGGCGGAGGTGAGCAGGGGCCCGGCCGGGTCGGTCTCGTACGGGCCTTCGGGGCGGTGGGCGCGGGCGACGGTGACGGCGTGGTTCCAGCCGGTGCCGCCCTCGGCGGTGACCAGGTAGTACCGGCCGTCGCGGTGGTAGAGGTGGGGGCCCTCGGTGTGGGCGAGACCGGTGCCGGTGAAGATGCGGTGGACGGGGCCGGTGACACGGCGGGCGGTGCGGTCCCATTCCTGGAGCAGGATCCCGCCGAAGGGATGGCGGCCGGGGCGGTGGTCCCACTCCATCCACAGGGCCCAGCTGCGTCCGTCGCCGCCGGGCCCGTCGTCGTGGAAGAGCGAGGGGTCGAAGCCGTGCGAGGGGAACGGCACCGGGTCGGACCAGGGCCCCTGCGGGGTGGGGGCCGTGATGACCTGGTTGCGGACGTCCTTGAACGCGCCGGAGAGGTTGGTGACGTCGCTGTAGACGAGGTGGAACTCCCCGTCGGTGTACGAGAGGCAGGGCGCCCAGACTCCGCCGGAGTCGGGTCTGCCGGTCAGCTCGACCAGCCGGTCCTGGTCCAGCACTCCGCCCAGGGACCGCCAGTGCACGAGGTCGCGGGAGTGGTGGAGGGTGACTCCGGGGAGCCATTCGAAGGTGGAGGTGGCGAGGTAGTAGTCGGTGCCGACCCGCAGGA
Source organism: Streptomyces sp. NBC_00209 (assembly GCF_045206345.1). Classification (NCBI taxonomy): domain Bacteria; kingdom Bacillati; phylum Actinomycetota; class Actinomycetes; order Kitasatosporales; family Streptomycetaceae; genus Streptomyces; species Streptomyces sp. NBC_00209. The sequence continues at coordinate 611,139 of NZ_CP108121.1, forward strand.
TCGAGGGGTCGGGGTGGAATCCGGGCAGCACGGGGTTGTTGATGGCCCCGGCGCTGTCGCCGGTGGGGCCGGGTGCGCTGACGCTCGGCGCGGCGGTCATGTGTCTCCTGATACGTGGATACGGAGGGGGTGTGCCACAAGGTCAGCCCTTGACCGCGCCGGCCATCACTCCCGAGACGATGCGGCGGGCCAGGACGGTGAAGACGACCAGCACCGGGAGGACGGACACCACGACTCCCGCGAGCATGAGCGTGTAGTCGGTGTAGTAGCCCGCCGCGAGCTGGTTGAGCGCGATCTGCACGGTGCCGTTCTCCGGCGGCAGGGCGATGAGCGGCCAGAAGTAGTCGTTCCAGGCGAACATGAACGTGAACATCCCGAGGACGGTCGCGGTGGTGCGTACACCGGGCACCACCACGTGCCAGTAGGTGCGCAGCAGGCCCGCGCCGTCCATCCGGGCGGCCTCGATCAGCTCGTCGGGGATGTTCTCCTCGACGGCCTGCCGCATCCAGAACACGCCGATCGCGGAGACCAGGGCGGGGACGATGAGCGCGGAGAGCTTCCCGTACAGGCCCATGTCGGTGACGAGCATGTAGAGCGGGATGATGCCGAGCTGGGTCGGGACCATGACGGTGACGACGACGCAGACCAGCAGGAAGCCGCGGCCGGGGAAGCGGAGTTTGGCGAAGGCGAAGCCGGCCAGGGAGGACAGCAGCACGTTGCTGACGGCGGTGGTCGAGGCGACGATCAGCGAGTTGCCGAGGGCCTGCCAGAAGGCGGAGAGCTCGAAGACGCGCTGGATGTTCTCGAAGAGGTGCCCGCCGGGGACCAGGGGCGGGGTCGAGCCCGCGAGGACCGAGTTGTCGTCGTGCGAGGCGACGACGAAGCTCCAGTAGAGCGGGAAAACCGAGGCGGCGGTGATCGCGGCGAGCACGCCGTACGCGAGTGCGCCGGGCCGGTCCGGGCGGCGGGGGCCGGTGCGGGGCGGCCGGTGGCGACGGCGGCCGTGCCCTTCGGCGCTGCGGGGTGCGGGGGCCCGGGTGGGTGTGGTGACGGCCATGGGTTTCTCCTGTTGCCGGGTCAGCCGCGGTCGGAACGGCGTACGAGCAGGAAGTTGATTGCGGCGACGACCGCGATGACGAGGAAGAGCACCCAGGAGATGGCGGAGGCGTATCCGGCGTCGTTGTTGATGAAGCCGTACTTGTAGAGCATCAGCGTCAGGGTCTGGAACTGGTGCTCGGCGCCGCCCTCGGCGTTGCCCTGCTGGTCGAAGAGGAAGGGTTCGGCGAAGAGCTGGAGCCCGCCGATGGTGGAGATGACCACCGTGAACACGACGGTCGGGCGGATGGCGGGGAGGGTGACCTTGAGGAAGGTGCGCAGCCGCCCCGCGCCGTCGATCTGCGCGGACTCGTACAGCTCGCGGGGAACGGCCTGCATCGCGGCGAGGTAGATCAGGGCGTTGTAGCCGGTCCAGCGCCACATGACCATGAAGCTGATCGCGAGGTGCGAACTCCAGCTGTCGGCGGTCCAGTCGACGGGTGAGCTGATGATGCCGAGCCCTTCCAGAGCCCAGTTGACGACGCCGAAGTCCCGGCCGAAGAGCTGCGAGAAGACGAGGGCGACGGCGACGACGGAGACGTACTGCGGTACGAGGACGAGGGCCCGCCACACGCTGCTCGCGCGGAGTCTGCGGTCCAGCAGCCAGGCCAGCGCGATGGCGGCGACCAGCTGCGGGGCGGTGGAGAGCACGAAGATGCTGAAGGTGTTGTAGGTGGCGGTGTAGAAGTCGGAGTCGCCGAGGAGGCGGGTGAAGTTGTCGAGTCCGGTCCACTGGCCGGGGCCGGCGAGGCGGTCCCAGTCGTGGAGCGAGACCCAGAAGGTCTGCAGGAGCGGGTAGAGCCCGAAGATGCCGAAGACGACGAAGAAGGGGGCGATGAAGAGGTAGGGCAGCAGATGCCGCTCCGGCCGCAGCCGGCCGGCTCGGCGTCCGCTCCTTCCGGTGCCCGGTCGGATGCGTGCCTGGAGCGCCATGCGCGTACTCCGTGTGGTGTGTCGGGGTGAGGGTGGAGGGGGCTCGGCGGCGGTGCCGGCGCTCGGTCCGGCACCGCCGCTCGCGTCAGGTCAGCGGAGGTTCTTCTTCGCCTCTTCGAGCGCCTTGTTCCATGCCTTGTCCGGGTCGGCCTTGCCCTGCTCCACGAGCTGGAGGGCGTTGCCGAAGGGGATGCGGGCCTGCTGGTCCTTGGTGCCGCGGTAGTTCGGCTTGAGGCTCTTCGCCGAGGAGACGAAGATCTCGCCGGTGGGCGCGTCGCTGAAGTAGGGCTGCTTGGTGCCCTTGATCTCCGGGTCGTCCAGGACGGTGACGAGCGAGGGCAGCGCGCCGACGGGGCCGGTGAAGATCTTCTTCTGGGAGGCGGCCGAGGTCAGGAAGTCGGCCAGGGCGGCGGCCTCCTTCACGTGCTTGCTCTGCTTGGGAACGGTGAGGAAGGACCCGCCCCAGTTGCCACCGCCGCCGGGCACGGCCGCGATGTCCCACTTGCCGGCGTTGGCTTCACCGGCGGCGGTCTTGATCTGGCCGGTCATCCAGGCGGGGCAGGTCATGGTGGCCATCCGGCCCTGCTTGATGCCGGCGTTCCACTGCTGGCTGAAGGGCTGGAGGTTGGCCGACTGGTGGTTGGCCGTCGCCTTCGCCGTGGCGTCGAAGAACTCGTGCACCTTGGGGTTGGTCTCACCGATGTACGTGTCCTCGGCGTCGAAGAACCCGTACTGGGTCTGGTTCATCATCGCCGTGAAGATGTTGCCCGAACTGTCGAACCACGCCTTGTCCTTGACCTTCTTGTGGAAGGTCTCGCCGGTGGCGAAGTACGCGTCCCAGGTGGGCCAGAGCTTGCCGACCGCCTCGCGGTCCGTGGGCAGCCCGGCCTGTGCGAACAGGTCCTTGCGGTAGCAGATGGCGAGGCTTCCGACGTCGGTGCCGTAGCCCATCACGAAGTCGGTGCCGCCGAGGGTGCCCTGGTCCCACTTCCAGTCCAGGTACTCGCTCTTGCGCTTGTCGGCGCCGTAGTCGGCGAGGTTGGTGAACTTGTCCTTCACCGCACGGAACTTGGGGAGGTAGCCCTCCTCGATGGCGACGACGTCGGCCGCGCCGCTGCCGGAGGCGATCTGCGTGGACAGCTGGTTGTGGTGCTGGTCGAACTGGGAGATGCGCTCCTTGATGACGACATCGGGGTGCGCCTTCTCGTACTCCTTGATCAGCGGCTTGTAGCCGAAGTCGCTGAAGGTGGCGACGGTCAGGGTGATCTTTCCGTCGGCGTCCCCGCTGTCCGCGCCGCAGGCGGACAGGGCGACGAGGGAGACGGCGGCGGCGAGCGCGGCGGCGGTTCTGCGGGCACGCGTACGGCCCATGGTGGTCCTCCGGGACAAGGTGCGGGATGAAGTCGCACCAAGGTGGCCGCGCAGCGAAACATCTGTCAAGAGTTTCGCGAAAATCTACGGGATACCTTTTCGGCGGGGCCGAATTCCTGGGCAGAAAGCGCCTGTCGACGGTCTAGAGCAGGGCAATTCGTGCGCGCCGATCGTGGCCACTGGGCAAAGTTTCGTAGCGGGGCGGCGCTGACCTGCACCGGTCAACGAAAATTTCGTACGCCCTTGCTCCGCCCGCTCTCCGGCTCCATCATTCGAGCGCTCAACGGACACCCACCCCCTTCTCTGGAGCCGCCATGAGACACCCGACGCCCCGCCGACCACTGCTGCGGGCAGTGGGGTCGGGGGCCGTGGCCCTCGCCGCCCTGCTCTCCTTCGCCGGGCTAGGCGCCCTCTCCCCCGCATCGGCGGCCACCTCGGCGGCACCGTCGGGACGCGGTGTGCCGGCCGACGGCAAGGTCATGATGGTGATGGGCCAGGACAGCGACACGTTGTCCGACTACCGCACCGACGTCCTGGGCCGCCAGGAGCTGGGCGCACCGGCCCCGGGCGGTGTCACCCTCTACACCAACCTGGTGCTCGGCGGCTCACCCGCCCCGCTGGCCGGCATGAACGGGCCGGTGAACTGGGGCGCGGGCACGGTGGACTTCGCCCGGACGATGAACGAGTACCCGGGTGCGGCCGTGGCCGTCGGGCTGTACCTCTCCGACGCCACCTCCGGCTGCAACAACCAGCCGCTGCGCGCCATCATCGGGCGCAACGACGACGACGTGACGGCCGGAAGCCCCAACCTGATCACTCAGTACCGCGCCAAGGTCGATGAGATGATCAACCGGTTCAAGAGCTACGACCGGGACATCCTGCTGCGCATCGGCTACGAGTTCGACGGGCCGTGGAACTGCTACAGCGCCGACTTCTACAAGGACGCCTTCCGGTACATCAAGGGCCGCATCGACGCGCTCGGCGCTTCCCGGGTCGCGACGGTCTGGCAGAGCGCCGCGTGGCCGGTGAACACCAGCACCGACCACCCGGAGTGGGGTTACGTCGTCACCGACCCCAAGCACTTCGACAACTGGTACCCCGGCGACGCCTACGTCGACTGGGTCGGGCTCTCGGCCTTCTACAACTCCCGCTCCGTGCAGACCCAGTGGGGCTGTGGCTCGCACGACACCGATCCGGTGGGCCTGCAGAACCGGGTGCTGGACTTCGCCCGCTCGCACGGCAAGCCCGCGATGGTCGCCGAGGCCGCGCCGCAGGGTGCCAGGACCGGGGCGGGCAGCACGAGCTGCATCTTCACCAACAGCCCGGCGCCCGCGAGTGGCCAGGCCATCTGGGACGGCTGGCATGCCGGCTACTTCGACTGGGTGAACACCAACAAGGACGTCATCCGCGCGGCGGCCTACATCAACACCAACTGGGACGCGCAGACGCAGTGGCAGTGCTCCCCCGGCACCCAGGCCGGCGGTCCGGGCTGCGCGAACGGCAACTGGGGCGACTCGCGCGTCCAAGCCAACGCGACGGTGCTGAACAACTTCGTCGCGGAGATCAAGAAGCCCCTGTGGTCGACCGGCTCCTCCGGCTCCACGGACCCGACGGACCCCACGGACCCCACCGACCCCGGTGACGACGGCGGGAGCGGGACGGAGCCGTACACGCAGTCCGTGGTGACCAGCCCGGCCACCGCCATCCGGTTCACCCCGAAGAACTTCGAGGCGAGCTTCGTCACCGTGCAGTACCGCATCGACGGCGGCGCCCCGCAGAACTACTTCCTGACCTACGACCAGGCGTCCGGCCGCTGGGAACTCCCCGTCACCGTCCCGCACGGCGCCACGCTCTCGTACTCCTTCAACTACCAGCCCACGACGCAGACCAGCCAGATCACGACCCCGGTCATGACCTGGACCGCTCCCTGATCCTCCTCCGGGGTGCCGTGCCGGTCCCTCAGCGCACGGCACCCCGTCTCCCCCACCCCGCACCGAGGAGACCCATGCCGCACACCACCCCACGCCTCCACCGCCTCCGGCGCGCCCTCGCCGCCGGGACGGCCGCCGTGCTGCTCCTGCTCACCGCTCAGACGGCCACCGCCTCCACGACCGACCCGGCCGCGCCCGAACTGCTGCTCGGCCAGTCCACCCGGGGCGCGCTCAACGACTTCAACTCCTTCGCCCAGGGCGCCGACGGCGGCTCGGTCTACTACGAGCTGCGCAGCGGTGACTGGGTCAACGCCGAACACCGCGCGTTCGCCAAGGAGTTGGCCTCGCAGGGCAAGACCGTGCAGATCGGCATCAGCTGGAAGGACAACCCGCCCGGCTTCGAGGGCGGCGACGAGAACGCCAAGGCCGCCAGGTCCCGGGCGGTCACCGCCGAGATCGCGGCGGGCGGGCACACCGCGCAGCTGGACCGCCTGCTCGCTTTCACCAACTCCCACCCCTCGGCCTCGTTCAAGCTGCGGCTCGACTACGAGGTGAGCAGCTTCTACCACTGCACCGACGCCAGTTGCTCCTCGTACAAGAACGCCTTCAACACGCTCGCCGGCTATCTGGACGGGCACTCCACCGCGCACAACCTCTCGTTCGTGTACCACCCGGTGCGCGGCGAGTTCGAGGCGCTGTATCCCGGGGACGCGGCCGTGGACTGGGTGGGGGTCTCCATCTTCGCGCACGAGCTGTGCCTGCCGATCTACGACCGGGGCTACCTGTACAACGGCACCCCGCCGCAGAACTACGACGTCGGCGCCAACCAGTGCCGCAACGCGTACATCGGCACCGACCAGAACGGCAACCCGGCGGCCGTCTGGCGGAACTTCGACCATGACGCCAATGTGCTGAAGCTGGTCAAGTTCGCCAAGGACCACGGCAAGCCGGTCGTGCTCTCCGAGGCGGGCATGATGAACTTCACCGCCGACAACGGCGCCACGGACGGCATGGAGCAGGTGCAGGGCGACCGCTGGGTGCAGCGGCTGTTCTCGCTGATGAACTACCGGGGGCCGATCCCCAACCTGCCGGGCGAGTACGACCTGCGCGGGGTGATCCGCTCGGTCGTCTACATCAACCTGGACTTCCGTTACGGCTGGGACGGCATCGACGACGGCAGCTTCGACTTCGCCCCCGACACCACCTGGTTCGTGGACGGCCGGCTGTCCCACTACGCGGCGGCCAAGGCGTCCTTCTGCCGGGGCCTCGCCGACAACGGCTTCACGGCACGGTGCCGCTGACAGCGGCGCCCCTCTGACCGCGCGGTCCGGTCCGCCGGACCGCGCTCAGGATATGGGAGCGCTCCCATATCCCGTACGTCCCCACCCCCACACCTTCCCCACCCGAGAGGAACACCCGTGTCCTATCACGCGCTTCACCGTCCGCGAGCGAGAGCCTTACGTCTGTGGGCAGCCGTCCTCGCCCTGCTGGTCTCCTCGCTCGGCGCCGCCCTGACCACCGCTCCGCAGGCCGCGGCGGCGACCACCCTGTGCGACGCGTACGCCTCCACGAGCATCCAGCAGGGCCGCTACATCGTGCAGAACAACCGCTGGGGCGCGAGCACGCGCCAGTGCATCGAGGCGCGCGACCGCGGATTCGCGATCACCGCGTCCGACCACAACAACCCGACCAACAGCGTCCCGGCCGGATACCCCTCCGTCTACGCGGGCTGCCACTACGCCAACTGCACCTCGGGCAGTGGTCTGCCGCTGCGGGTGTCCGACTTCGGGAACGTACGCAGCAGTGTGGCGATGACCCGGCCCGCGTCGGGTGAGTGGAACGCCTCGTACGACCTGTGGTTCGACCCGACGCCCCGCAGCGACGGCCAGAACACCGGGGCGGAGCTGATGATCTGGCTGGACCACCGGGGCCGTCCGCAGCCCATCGGGTCCCGGGTCGCCACCACGACCATCGAGGGCGCGAGCTGGGACGTGTGGGTCGGGAACATCGGCTGGAACGTCATCTCCTACGTCCGCACCTCGGGCACCGGGTCCCTCGACTTCGCCGTACGGTCCTTCACCGACGACGCGGTCGGCCGGGGCCAGATTCAGCGCTCCTGGTACATGACGAGCGTGCAGGCGGGATTCGAACCCTGGGTCGGCGGGGCCGGACTCGCCGTGGACGACTTCTCCTTCACCACCAACGGCGGCAGCGGCGGGGGCGGCGCGCGTGCGCTCGTGGGCCGGCAGAGCGGGCGCTGCCTCGACGTGTCCGGCGGCAACAGCGCCAACGGGACGCCGGTCATCCTCTGGGACTGCTGGGGCGGCGCCCCGCAGCAGTGGACCGTCGGCTCCGACGGGACCGTACGGGCCTTCGGCAAGTGCCTGGAGGTGACGGGCGGTGCGGGCGCCCGCGACAACGGGGCCGGGATCGGGCTGTGGGACTGCTGGGGCGGCGCCAGCCAGCGGTGGACCCTGAACTCCGACGGCACCCTGCGCAACCCCAACTCGGGCCGCTGCCTGGAGGCGGCCGGCCAGGGCACCGCCAACGGCACCCGCATCCAGCTGTGGGACTGCTGGGGCGGCGAGAACATGAAGTGGGACCTCCGGTGACCCGCCCGGCACAGCTGCGGGGCATCCGCCCCACCGCGTCGGCGCTCGTGGTCACCGCCGTCCTGGCCGGTTCGCTGATCTCGGCGGGCGGGCAGGACAGCGCGGCGGCCGGGCAGGCCGCGGCGGCGGCGCCCGAGGTGATCACCGTGGACACCGGGCGGCAGTCCGGGCCGCTCACCAAGGCCGGGCTCGGCACGCTGTTCGGGGTGACGACCACACCGGACACCCCGGCCGCGCTCGCCGACGGTACGCAGGTGCTGCTCGCCCAGCACCAGAGCATGGACGGCGACACCTCCTACCCCAGCTCCACGGAGTCGGTGGCGGCGAAGCTCCGGGGCACCGGGGTGAAGATGGTCGGCCGCTACAACGACCTGATGGGCGGCTGGCCGTACGTCTGGAAGGGGATCGACGACTGGAACGGCAAGGTGGACAGCGCCACCCGGTCGATCCAGAAGTACAAGGACGTGCTGAGCGCGGTGGCCCCGCTGAACGAGCCCGACAACAAGCTGGGCACCCAGCCGGGCAGCCCCTTCATGACCGACCCGCGCGTCCCCGGCGCCACCTACGACGCCAAGGTCAACTGGCTCTGGACGCAGACCGTCCGGCGCATCCGGGCCATCGACGGCTCGGTGAGGATCATGGGGCCCAACTACGAGCACTACAACCCGTGGGAGTCGCCGGACCGGCAGCCGCGCATGCGGGACTTCCTGGTCAACGCGAAGAACACCGGCACCCTGCCCGACATCATCGGCTGGCACAGTCTGGGCCCGAGCCCGGGCGATGTGCCCGAGACCCTGACCCGCTACTACCGGCCGCTGGAACAGCAGTTGGGGATCTCGCCGCGTCCGGTGATGATCGAGGAGTACGGGCCCGGGAACGGTGAGTTCGAGGGCGTTCCCGGCACCATGGTCAAGCACTGGGCGGAGTTCGCCCGGTACGGCGTGGACTCGGCGGCCATGGGCATCTACACCAACCCGGGGCTGCTCGGGAACACCCTGCGCCGCACCTCGGGCGGCCTGAAGCCCAACGGGGGCTGGTACTTCATGAACTGGTTCCGCGAGCTGCGCGGCAACCAGCTCTTCGTCAGCCGCTGGGACACCCGGCACTACCAGGGCTCCGACGCGGTCGCGTCCTGGGACTCCGCGTCCCGGTCCGTCACGGTCCTGGCGGGCGGCGACGACGGCGACATCGACGTCCGGGTCCTGGGCCTCGCGGCGCGCGGCCTCGGCCCGCAGGTCAGGGTCCGGATCGACACGACGGACTGGACCACGGACCCGCTGGCCACCGACCGCAGGGCCGAGCGCGCGGGCGACCCGCAGTCGGGCCCGTACAACGTGTACGACAAGGTGCTCACGCTCGACGCGGGCGGTGACCTCACCGTGCCGATCCGGGGGATGGAGCACCTCGACGGCTACCGGATCGTCGTGTCGCCCGCGGGCCCGGCGGCGTCGTACCCGGGCAAGTACGAGGCGGAGGACGCGGTGCAGGCCGGGACCGTCCCGCACACCGGCAGCGACACGGGCTTCGCCTCGGGGCGGGGTTACATCGGCGGGATCGACGGCGCCAACAGCTCGGTCACCTTCACCGTGGACGCCCAGAAGGCCGGCATCCACCTGCTGAGGGTGCGCTACGCCAACGGCACCACCGCGGCCAGCAGCCATCTGGTGCGGGTGAACTCCGAGGCGCAGGGCGCGGTGAGCTACCCGGCCACCGGGGGCTGGGCGAACGCCACGATGGGCACGGCGGTGAAACGGATCGCCCTCAAGGCGGGCCGGAACACGGTCACCCTGGCCAAGGGCGACGGCTACGCCGAGGTCGACTTCATCGACGTACGCCCCGACACCCACCGGTACGAGGCGGAGCTGGCCACGGTGAGCGGCGCGGGCATCCGGCACTTCCAGTGGAACGAGTTCCCGGACTACGTGGGCGGCATCGACGGCGCCACCAGCTCCGTCGACTTCGCGGTCGACGCGCCCCGGGCGGGGTCGTACCTGGTGGACGTCGGATACGCGAACGGGACGGCCGGGACCGCCGGGCACACCGTGACCGTGGACGGGGCGCCCGCCGGGACGATCTCGTACCCCTCCACGGGTGCCTGGCTCAGCGGCCCCCGGCAGGACGCCGACGAGGGCACCGCCATCGTCCGGCTCACGCTGCGCGAGGGGGTGAACCACATCCGGCTGACCAAGGGCGCGGGCTACGCCGAGCTCGACTGGCTGGCGCTGCGCACGGAGTAGCGCGTGCGGCGGTGCGCCGGGCGGACCTCGTGTCCGCCCGGCGCACCCTGCCGGTCAGCCGGTGCCGTACAGGTCCGACAGGCTGATGCCCGTCGTGGAGCCCGTGCCGCCGAGCGGGACCTCGTGGTCGAGGCTGACGAACTTGCCGTTCTCCTGCCAGAGCGCGGGCTTGAGCAGGGCGTACTTCGCCTCGTCCCAGGTGGCCCAGTCGTAGCCGAGCAGGCCGCCGGTGTCGCCCGAGTTCGGGTTGAGGCACCAGAAGGTCTGGCTGATGCGGTTGTCCACGATGAGATCGCGCAGCGCCTTCAGCCACTTCTCGTTGGGGCCGTTGTCGAGGAAGCCGCCCCACTCCCCGATGAGCAGGGGCGCCGTGTTGTTCTGGTGCAGGTAGAGCCAGTTGGGGCCCCAGACCTCGCGTTCCAGGGTGCTCCGGTCCCAGTCGCCCTCGAACCAGGGCTGCTGGAAGACGAGCGGCCCGTAGTCGTGCGGGGAGTAGACGAGCTGGTCCTGCTGGGCGCCGAGGTCCACGGGGTGTTCGGCGGCACCACGCAGGTTCCCGCCCCACCAGTCGAAGTCGTAGTCCGCCTCGGCGGTGGAGCCCCAGTCGCCGCCGTCCTTGGGGTAGATCTCGATGCCCTCGCAGAGGATGAGGACCTCGGGGTTGATGGCGAGGATGCGCTTGCCCGCGGTCTCGCAGGCGTACTTGAAGTTGTCCTCGTCGGTGGAGTCGTCCCACTTGGCGCGCGGGCTCTCGGACTGCTTGCCGTGCGGCTCGTTCTTGATGTCCATCGCCACGAGGGTGTCGTTGTCCTTGTAGCGGTCCGTGACCCATTCCCAGGCCGAGTAGAAGTCCTCGGTGGTGATCGAGCCCTTCCACCAGACGGGGTGGATGTGACCGGAGTTGTCGGCCTCGGCGCTGTGCACGTCGAGGAGGACCTTGATGCCGTACTTCTCCGCCGCGTCGAGGAAGGCGTCGAAGACCTGAAGGGTGGTCTTGTCCTTCAGCTCGGGGTTGGCGTACGTGTTGACCGCGCTGGGCACCGCGGCCTGGCCGTTCTTCCACTCCAGGAGCAGCTGGGTGGAGATCGGGACGCGCACGATGTTGATCCCACGCTGGGCCATCTGCCCGGTGAGGGTGTCCAGGTTGGCGGTCCAGAGCCCGTGGAAGACCCGTTCGGTGGCGTTGAAGCCGAACCAGTTGACGCCGGTGAGCCAGACCTCCTTTCCGTTCTCGTCCACGATCCTGTTGCCGTCGGTGTGCAGCCAGTCCGTCCCCGCGGTGCCCTGCGGGGCGGGGGTGGCGGCGGTGGGGGCCGCCGAGGCGGGGAGCGGCCCGCAGAGGGCCAGCAGGGCCGCCGTGGCCGCCGCGGCTGCGGCCAGTCCGGTGCGCTTCCTTCTGGAGGTCGTCATGTGACATCGCCTTTCGGTGGGGGTCGAATGGTGCGGTCAACGATGCGGGAGCGCTCCCATATGCGGGGGTGCGCGGCCTCCGCGCACGTCGGAGGGCGCGCGGGGGCCAGGGTGCGTCGAGAGCGTCGGGCAGGCCCTCCCCGCGAAGGGGGATTCCGGCCGGGCCAGGGGGCGCGGCGAGTCGGCCGGAAGGGCGCCCGCGTCCTGAACCGTGACATCGGGCCGCACGGCGTGTCAACGCTTTCGTAGTTGTTTCGTGACCCTCACGGGCGGGTGGCAGAACGCCTTGATCCATCGTCGCCGACACCCTTGCTCTGCTCACGAGTTGAGCTATATAACGTTGTAAAGACGGCCTCGGGGCGCGCCGTCCGGACATCCGGACACCGTATTCCTCTCAGCCCAGGAGGCCCTGATGACCCCTCATGTCCCCGATCACACTCCCGACGCCACGCGCCCCGAGCAGGCCGTGCCGACCGGTCCCGGACGGCGGCGGGTGTGCCGTGACGCGGCGCTGATCGGCCTCGCGGCCGGTGCGCTCGGACTGCCGGCGGCGGGCGCGGCGCAAGCGGCGCCGGCCCCTTCGCCTGCGGGCGGGCGGCCGGTCCGGGTGCCGCTCGACGTACGGGCGCTGGCCCGGCAGCGGTACGGCTCCGATGCCGACTGGTACGCCGCGAACATCCCGTTCGTGGACCTGCCGGACCGCACGATTCTGGACACGTACTACTACCGGTGGGAAGCCTTCAAGAAGCACCTGCGCTCCACCGCCGACGGGATGCTGGTCACCGAGTTCCTTCCCTCGGTCTCGTGGGAGGGGGCCAACTCGACCATCAGCGCGGCCGTGGGGCACCACATCCACGAGGCACGCTGGCTGCGCGACCGGACCGTCGTGGAGGACACCCTCGCCTGGTGGCTGGGCGGCGGCGGGAACCTGCGCCAGTACACGTCGTGGATCGGGCAGGCGGTGTGGGCGGATTACGAGGTCAGCGGCGACGGCCGGGTGCCGCTGGCGCACTCCGCCGCGCTGGAGGCGGATCTCGACGCCTGGGAGTCCCATTACGACGCGGACATGGGGCTCTATTGGATCGCCCCGGTCAACGACGCCACCGAGTTCACCACGAGCGGGCTCGACGTCGGTGACGGCTGGGCCGGGGAGGCGTTCCGGCCGACGCTCAACAGCTACCTCTTCGCCGGACACCAGGCCGTGGGGCGCATCGCCGCGCTGGCCGGGGACACCGCGAAGGCCGCCGCGCACGCCGAACGGGCGGAACGGCTGCGGGCCCGGGTACAGGAGAAGCTGTGGAGCCCGGAGTTCCGGCACTTCACCGACCGCTTCGGGCCGCAGTACCCGGACCGGAACGGGGCCTTCGTCAGCGGACCGGAACTGGCCGGATTCGTGCCCTGGTACTTCGGGCTGCCCGACGCGCGGTACGACGGGGCGTGGCGCAGGCTCACCGACCCGGACGCGTTCGCCGGGCGGCACGGGCTGCGGACGGTCCTGCCCTCGTCGCCGTACTACATGGTGCAGCACCGCACCCCGGGGGCCAGCCCGGGCGAGTGCGAGTGGAACGGGCCGTCCTGGCCGTTCCAGACGAGCCAGGTCCTCACCGCCCTGGCCCGTCTCCTCGACGAGCGTCCGCAGGCCCCCGTCGGGCGCGACGACTACGTGGGGCTGCTGCGCCAGTACGCCGCCCAGCAGCGCAAGGACCGGCGGCCGTACATCGCGGAGAACCTGGACCCGGACACCGGGGAGTGGATCGCGGACTTCCCGGACCGCAGCGAGCACTACAACCACTCCACGTTCGCGGACCTGGTGCTCACGGGGCTGCTGGGGCTGCGCCCCTCGGCCGGTGACACGCTGCGGATACGCCCGCTCGTGCCCGCCGGGTGGGACCACTTCGCGCTCCAGAACGTGTCGTACCACGGGCGCGAGCTGAGCGTGGTCTACGACCGGGACGGCAGCCACTACCGGCTGGGCGTCCGGGGGTTGTGCGTCTGGGTCGACGGACACCTCGTCGCCTCGGGCCGTCCGCTGTCGGGGGCGACGGTGGATCTGCGGCGGGCCCCGGTACGCCGGCCGGAGGCGCTGGCGAACCGGGCGTTCAACCACAAGGGCGAGGGGTTCCCGCAGGCTTCGGCCTCGTCCAGTGGCGAGGGGACCGGTCCGGAGGCGGCTGTCGACGGGCGCGTCTGGTTCGACCGGACGCCGGTGAACCGCTGGGTGTCGGCGCCGGACGGGGCGCGCACGCTGGAGTTCACGGTGACGGCGGCCGCGGCGGTCACGGTGGACCGGGCGCGGATCCACTACTACGACGAGGGGCCGGGGTCGGAGGTGCGCGTGCCCGTGGGCCACCGGCTCCAGTACGCGGACGGGGACCGGTGGCGCGAGGTGCGGGTGCGGCCGGGGTCGGACCGCTCACCGGCCGCGAACACGGCGACAGAGCTGCTGTTCGCCCCGGTCACCGCGCGGCGCTTCCGGCTCGTGATGACGGCCGCACGGGGGTGCCGGGTGGCCCTGAGCGACCTCGAACTGCTCGGGCCGCGTGACGGCCGGGCCGGCTGACGGGCACTCGCTCTCCTCGCAAGTGGCTTGCGCAGTAAGAGCGTTGGGTGCGCCGATTCCTCGCCAACCGGCGCACTCAACGCATTCCTCTCAGGTTTGAGTCACAAATTTTAGTTCCAGAAGCAGAATCTTGCGCACCGTCGTGGACTTCCTTGCGGCGGTGCTCCTAGCCTGTGGGACGTCCGAAGAGCCCCCACGAGCCGCAAGGACGACTTCGACGTGACTTCCCCACCCCGACGACCGCTGCTCAAGCGGTCCATCTCCGCCTCCCTCTCGCTGGCTCTCGCCGTGGTCGGCACCGCCGCCGCCGTGGTGCTGACCGGCGCCCCGGCCGCTCAGGCCGCCGGTGTCCCCGCCCCCTCGCCGCTCTCCGTTCCCGGCCGCGGCGCGACCGTCCCGTTCAAGGAACAGGAGGCCGAGTACGCGGCCACCAACGGCACCCTGATCGGCCCGAACCGCCTCTACGGCACGCTGCCCTCCGAGGCGTCGGGCCGGCAGGCGGTGACCCTGGACGCGGTCGGTGAGTACGTGGAGTTCACGCTCACCGCCCCCGCCAACGCGATGTCCTTCCGGTACTCGCTGCCGGACAACTCCGCCGGGACGGGCCGGGACGCCTCGATCGACGTACGGGTGAACGGGGCCTCGCCCAAGGCGGTGCCCGTGACCTCCAAGTACGGCTGGTACTACGGGGGTTATCCGTTCAACAACAACCCGGGCGACACCAACCCGCACCACTTCTACGACGAGGCCCGGACCATGTTCGGGTCCACCCTGCCCATCGGTACGAAGATCCGCCTCCAGGTCTCCTCCACCGCCGGCTCACCGTCGTTCACCATCGACCTGGCGGACTTCGAGCAGGTGGGCGCGCCCATCGCCAAGCCCTCCGGTGCGCTGGACGCCGTCTCCGACTTCGGGGCCGACCCGACCGGGGCCGCCGACTCGACCGCCAAGATCCAGGCGGCCGTGGACGCGGGCAAGGCGCAGGGCAAGGAGGTGTACATCCCGCAGGGCACGTTCCAGGTCCGCGACCACATCATCGTGGACAAGGTGACCCTGCGCGGCGCCGGACCCTGGTACTCCGTGCTGACCGGGCGTGACCCGTCCAACCGGAGCAAGGCCGTCGGCGTCTACGGCAAGTACGCCGGGGACGGCGGCAGCAGCAATGTCACGCTCAAGGACTTCGCCATCATCGGTGACATCCGCGAGCGCGTCGACAACGACCAGGTGAACGCCATCGGTGGCGCCCTGTCCAACTCGACGGTCGACAACGTCTGGATGCAGCACACCAAGTGCGGCGCCTGGATGGACGGCCCGATGGACAACTTCACCATCAAGAACAGCCGCATCCTGGACCAGACCGCCGACGGGGTGAACTTCCACTACGGCGTCACCAACTCGACGGTCACCAACACCTTCGTCCGCAACACCGGTGACGACGGTCTCGCCATGTGGGCGGAGAACGTCCCGAACGTGAAGAACAAGTTCACGTTCAACACGGTGATCCTGCCGATCCTCGCCAACAACATCGTCACCTACGGCGGCAAGGACATCACCCTGTCCGACAACGTCATGGCGGACACCATCAGCAACGGCGGCGGCCTACACATCGCCAACCGCTACCCCGGCGTCAACTCCGGTCAGGGAACGGCCGTTTCGGGCACCACCACGGCCGCCCGCAACACCCTGATCCGGACCGGGAACAGCGACTACAACTGGAACTTCGGGGTCGGCGCGATCTGGTTCAGCGGGCTCAACGAACCGATCAACGGCAACATCAACATCACCGACAGCGAGGTCCTGGACAGCTCCTACGCCGCGATCCACCTCATCGAGGGCGCGACCAACGGGCTGCACTTCAAGAACATCAAGATCGACGGCGCCGGCACCTACGCACTCCAGATCCAGGCCCCCGGCACGGCCACCTTCGACAACGTCACGGCGACGCACATCGCGCAGTCGAACCCGATCCACAACTGCGTCGGCAGCGGCTTCCAGATCACCCGGGGCTCCGGGAACTCCGGCTGGTACGCCGATCCTCCGGCCTGCACCGGCGTCTGGCCGGACCCGGTGTGGACCAACGGCGGTGTCCCGGGCGGCGGCACCGGCCCGACCGACCCCACCGACCCGCCGACCGACCCCACGGACCCGCCCACCGACCCGACCGACCCGCCCGAGGAGACCGGCAACCTCGCCCAGGGCCGCCCGGTCACCGAGTCCGGTCACGCCGACGTGTACGGCGCGTCCCACGCGGTCGACGGCAACGCGAACACCTACTGGGAGAGCAGGAACAACGCCTTCCCGCAGACGATCACCGTGGACCTCGGCGCCGCCAAGTCCGTCAAGCGGCTCGTCCTGAAGCTGCCCCCGTCGTCCGCCTGGGCGACCCGCACCCAGACCCTGAGCGTGTCGGGCAGCACCGACAACAACACGTACAACTCCCTGAAGGGTTCGGCTGGTTACACCTTCAACCCGTCGAGCGGCAACCAGGTGACGGTCACCCTGCCGGGCACGTCGGCCCGCTATCTGCGGCTGACGTTCACCGCCAACACCGGCTGGCCGGCCGCGCAGCTCTCGGAGCTGGAGGCGTACGCCAGCTGACCGGGGATCCGGAAACACCGGTGGGCGGCACGCATCGCGCGTGCCGCCCACCGGGCATGTCCCTCGCGGTGTCCGCTACTTGCGGGTGTAGCTCTTGGCGGCCGCCGCGGCCTCGGCCGGCCTGACCACCTTCAGGCCGCCGGGGACCTTGTCGTCCGGCTTCATGATCACGCTCTCCCGGGTGGAGGGCGCCGCCGGGTCGGTGAAGTCGTGGGAGACCCCGAAATCGGTGCCGAACCCGGTGATGGTGAGCAGCGCCTTGTCGACGCCCTCGCGGGTGAGGTCCTTGGCCGCGCACGCCTTCTTCAGGGCCTCGCCGTACAGGTCGGCGGCCGTGTAGCCGGCGATGACGCCGTTGTCGAGACCGTCCTTGGGGTAGGCCGCGGCGTACTCCTTCGCCAGCTTCGCCGGGCCGGTGCCCGGGTCCCCGATGGGCAGGGTGGACGCGGCGACGTAGTAGTCCCGCGTCAGGGCCGGGCCCGCCTGGGTCTTCAGCAACTGCGGTGCGTACGCCGAGTTGTTGCCGATCACCGGGACCTTGAGGCCGGTGGCGGCGGCGACCCCGACGAGCGAGGCGGCCTGGCGGGGGCCCGCGCTGACGACGACGGCCTTGACGCCCGCCTGTTTGAAGGCGGCGACCTGGGCGGTCATGTCGTTGGCGGAGGGCGTGATCTTCTGCTCGACCACGGTGAGACCCGCCTGCTTGGCGGCGTACTTGGAGCCGGCGAGCGCGTTCTCGCCGTAGTCGCCCTCGAAGTAGACGTGGCCGATCCTGTCGCCCTTGGCGATGCGCTTCTCCGCGAGCAGGTAGTCGATGGCGTTGATCGTCTCGATGTCGTACGTGGCGCCGATGACGCGTACGTACTTACTGCCGAGCAGATTCGCCGACCACGCCTGCGGGAGAACGAGGCCCTTGTCCAGGCCGTCGATGCGTTGCTCCACCGCCGCGACGAACGGGGAGCCGATGAACTGGACGAAGCCCAGCACCTTCGGTTCCAGCTCGGTGTATCCGGCGACCGCCTTCTGCGGGTCGTAGCCGTGGTCGCGCACGGTCAGCTCCACCTTGCGGTCGCAGATGCCGCCCTCGGCGTTGGTCTGCTTCACCCAGAGCTGCTGGGCCTGGGTGACGCTCTTGCCGAGCGAGGCGTAGACGCCGGTCATGTCGGTGAGCGCGCCGAGCGCGATCACCGAGTCGGTGACTCCTTCGCCGGTCTTCACCCCGCCCTTGGCCCCCTCTCCCCCGTCGGAGGACTTGGCCTTCTCGCTGCATCCCGTGAGGGTGAGGGCGAGGGCCGCGCACACGGCCCCGAGCACACGCAGTTTCATTTCTTCTCCCCTGGGTTCTTCATCGGGCGCGTCAGGCCGCCGGGCAGGAACAGGACCGCCGCGACGACCGCGGCGCCGTACAGATAGCGCGATGCCTCGCCCGGGGTCAGGCCGCCCGTGCCGGGGGCGGCGACCAGGGGCAGGGAGTCGCTGTAGTGGGTCAGGAGCTGGGGCAGCAGCGAGACGAAGGCCGCGCCGACGACCGCCCCCGCCACGGTGCCGAGCCCGCCGATCACGATCATGGCGAGGTATTCGAGGGACAGGACCATGCCGAAGTACTCGGGCACCGTCCGCTGGAAGACCAGGGCCAGGAGCACCCCGGCCAGTCCGGCGTACATGGAGGACAGGACGAAGACCCCGGCCCGGTAGCGGGCCACCGGGACGCCCATCACACCGGCCGCGACGCGGTGGTCGCGGATGGCGTTCAGCGCCCGGCCGGGCCGCCCGCGCAGCACCCCGCGCGCGAACAGGCCGCTGAGGAGCAGGGCGAGCAGCGCCGCGTACCAGAGCTTCTCGGAGGACTGGAACGGCACCGCGGCCACCAGTACCTCGGTGTCGTCGAAGGTGAGGCCGAAGAGCGACAGCGGCGGCACCGCACGGCCGTTGTAACCGCCGGTGAGGGACGAGGCGTTGAACAGCACGTGCTGGCCGATGAAGATCAGCGCCAGGGTGGCGATGCCGAGGTAGGCGCCGCGCAGCCGTCCCGCGATCGGGCTGAACAGCCCGCCCGCGGCCCCGGCGAGGAGGACGGCGAGCACGGCCGCGAGCCAACTGGGCAGGCCGAGCCCGGACAGGGTGTGCCCGTTCTCCGTTCCGCTCTCCCCCGCCAGCACGCAGTAGCCGTACGCGCCCACGGCGAGGAAGAAGGCGTGGCCCATGGACAGCTGCCCGGTGGCCCCGGTCAGCAGGTTGAGCCCGATCGCGCCGATCGCGGCGGCCATCGCGAACAGCCCGGCCTGGAGCCAGAAGCGGTCCAGGTAGAAGGGGAGGGCGAGCAGCAGCACCGATCCCGCCGCCCAGGCCCAGGTACGGGGACGGCGCAGCCGCGCGGTGACGGTGTACGCGAACGGGGTGGCGGTCTCAGACACGGGCCGGCTCCTTCGTACCGAGGAGTCCGGCGGGGCGTATCAGCAGCACGATCACCATCACCAGGTAGGGGGCCAGGTCGCCGATGCCCCGGCCGAGGAACGACAGTTCGCTCTGGTAGCCGGTGGCGAGCGATTCGGTGACCCCGACGATCAGGCCCCCGGCGAGGGCCCCGGTCGTGGAGTCGAGGCCGCCGAGGATGGCGGCGGGGAACGCCTTGAGCGCGGCGAGCGAGGTCGCCCGTTCGAGGCCGGGCGTGGGGAAGACGGTGAGGAACAGCGCGGCGACGGCGGCGAGCGCCCCGGCGACCGCCCAGGCGGCGAGCGAGACCCGGCCGAGCCTGATCCCCATCAGCGCGGCCGTCCGCGGGTTCTCGGCCGCGGCGCGCATCGAGACGCCCCAGGAGGTGAAGCGGAAGGCGAGCAGGAAGACGGTGATGAGGAGGGCGGCCGCGACGAACGCGGCGACGCGGGTCTGGGCGAGCGTGACCCCGCCGATGGTGAGGACCCGGTTGCCCCAGGGGTCCCCGAGGGCGAGCACCTCCGTGCCCATGCGCCGGGTGAGTTCGGTGGTCAGGAGGATGTCGACGCCGATGGTGACGATGGCGAGGACGCTGTGGTCGCCGCCCCGGTAGCGGCGCATCACCAGGACGTCGACGGCGGCGCCGACGACGGCCGCGCCCGCGACGCCGGCCGCGAGGGCGGGCCAGAAGCCGATGTCGTCGTGGAGCACCGCGGTGACGTAACCGCCCGCCAGCAGCAGCGAGGCATGGGCGAAGTTGACGACCTCGGTGGCCTTGAAGATGACGACGAAGCCGAGCGCGATCAGGGCGTAGACCGAGCCGATGGACAGGCCGCCGAGGAGGAGTTCGATGAAGGTGGTCATTGCGGTGCTCCCAGATATGCCTGGACGACGGCGGGATCGTTCTGGACCTCGGCGGGGGTTCCGCCGGCGATCCCGCGTCCGAAGTCGAGTACGGTCACGGCGTCCGCGAGCCGCATCACCACGCCCATGTCGTGCTCGACCAGCACGACCGAGATGCCGAGGCCGTCGCGCACCCCGGCCACGACCGCCGCCGTACGCCGGCGCTCGTCGGCGGTCATCCCGGCGACGGGTTCGTCCAGCAGGAGCACCTGCGGCTCCGTGCACAGCGCCCGGCCCAGCTCGACCAGCTTCTGCTGCCCGTACGGCAGTGCGCTCGCCGGCCGGTCCAAATCCGCTTCCAGGCCGATGAATTCCGCGATCTCGCGGACCCGTTCGCGGTGCGCGCTGGCCTCCCGGGCGGCCGACGGCAGCCGCAGCCCGGCGGCCAGGAAGCCGGTCCGGGTGAGCCGGTGGCGGCCGAGCATGAGCGTGTCGGCGACGGTGGCGTACGGGGGCAGCGCGAGGTTCTGGAAGGTGCGGGCCACCCCGAGCGCGGCGATCCGGTGCGGGGCGAGCCCGGTCAGCTCGGTCCCGCCGAGCCGGACGCTGCCGGAGGCCGCCCGGCAGACCCCGGACAGCACGTTGAACGTGGTCGACTTGCCGGCGCCGTTGGGGCCGATGACGGCGTGCACACTGCCCGGCTCGACGGTGAACGAGACGCCGTCGAGGGCGGTGAGCCCGGCGAAGCGGACGGTGACGTCCTGGACGGTGAGCTGCGCGGGGGTGGTCACGCGGACCACCTGCTCAGGGTGCGTACGGCGGTGCCCGCCGCCCGGTCCGCGTCGGCGGCGGCCGCCTCGTCCACGACGCCCAGATAGCGGCGGCGCACCTCGTCGGAGGCGGCCAGCTCACCGGCGGGCCCGTGCAGGGCGACCTCGCCGACCTCCAGGACGTACGCCGTGGTGGCGAGGCGCAGGGCGATCGACGCGTTCTGCTCCACGAGCAGGACGGACGTGCCGGAGGCGTTGATCTCGCGCACCGTGTCGGCGATGCGCTGCGCCATCAACGGCGCGAGGCCGAGCGAGGGTTCGTCCAGGAGGAGCAGCCGGGGGCGGGCCATCAGGGCGCGGCCCATGGCCAGCATCTGCTGCTCGCCGCCGGACAGCAGCCCGGCGCTCTGGTGGGCGCGGCGGGCGAGTACGGGGAACAGCTCGTGCACGCGGTGCAGCTCCCGGGCCGCCGCCCTGCGGCCGCCGTCCGCGCCGAGGGCTCCGGCGCGCAGGTTGTCCGCCACCGTCATGCGGGCGAACACCTGCCGGCCCTCGGGCACGTGGACGATCCCGGCGGCCACGATCCGGTCGGGCCGCAGCCGCTCCAGGGGGCGCCCGTCGAACCGGACGGTGCCGGTGGCGGTGCCGCCGTGGAAGCGCAGGGTCCGCGAGATGGCGCGCAGCAGGGTGGTCTTGCCGGCGCCGTTGCCGCCGAGCACGGCGGTGATCGTGCCGGCCGGGACGTCGAGGTCGATGCCGCGCAGTGGGCGTACGGGTCCGTAGGTGGCGGTGAGTGCGCGGATCTCCAGCGTGGGCATGGGGGCCTCCTCCTTCCGCGGTTCCTGTGTTGCCACAGGTCAGCAGGGGGAGGAGGGGGGCGTCCATGGGGGTGGGGGGATGCGGTGCGGGTGCCCCGGGTGGGCGGGGGCGGGGTTGTGCGGGTGCACAGGGCGGGGCGCCTGCGGCGGGCCTTGTCCCCTACCCGCCCCTTCCCGAAACCGGGGCTCCGCCCCGGACCCCGCGCCTCAAACGCCGGCGAGGCTGGTTTTTCAGCCCCTCAGACCAGAAAGTCCCGCGCGATCGACTCCGCCGCGCGCTCAAGGAGCGCCCCCGCCTCCGCCATGCACACCGCGGGGTCCGGCTCCAGGTCCAGCAGCGCGTACGCCCGCCGGATTCCCGCCCCCGCCAGCGCCTCCGGCGACAGCGTCAGCCGCCCGCACACCGCCACCACGTCGACCCCCGCCGCCCGCGCCGCCGCCGCGACGCCCGCCGGGGCCTTGCCGTGGAGGGTCTGGGCGTCGAGGGAGCCCTCGCCGGTGATGACGAAGGTCGCCCGGTCGAGCGCGGGCGCGAAGCCCAGGACGTCGAGCATGACCTCGATCCCGGGGCGGAAGCGCGCACCGAGGGCGACGAGCGCCCCGTAGCCGATGCCGCCGGCCGCCCCGGCGCCGGGGAGGTCCGCCTGGGCGGGGCCGAGGAGCGACGCGTAGTGGGCGAGCGCCGCGTCGAGGGTCGCGATGTCCGCCTCGGTCGCGCCCTTCTGGCGGCCGTAGACCTCCGGCGCGCCCTTCGGGCCGGTCAACGGGTTGTCGACGTCGCTGGCGAGGACCAGGTCGATGCCGGCGAACCGGGGGTCGAGCCCGGACAGGTCCGCCTCGGCGAGGTCCGCGAGACCGCCGCCGCCCGGCCCGACCGGCTTGCCGTCCACGTCGAGGAAGCGCGCGCCGAGCGCGGCGAGCATGCCCGCGCCGCCGTCCGTGGTCGCGCTGCCGCCGACGCCGAACACGATGGTCCGGGCCCCCGCCTCGACGGCGGCGAGCAGCAGCTCCCCCGAGCCGTACGTGGTGGCCGTGAGGGGCGCGAAGACCCCGTCGGGCAGGTGCTGGAGGCCGGACGCCTCGGCCATCTCGACCACCGCGGTGGTCCCCCGCACCGCGTACGCGGCGGTGACGGGGTCGCCCAGGGGCCCGGTCACCCGCACCTCGCGGCGCTCGAAGCCGGCGGCCACCGCCGCGGCCACCGTGCCGTCGCCGCCGTCGGCGACCGGCAGGGTCTCCACCCGTACATCCGGGACGACGCGCCGCAGACCGGCCGTCACCCGCTCCGCGACCTGCACGGCCGTGAGCGAGCCCTTGAACTTGTCCGCCGCGACGAGCACGCGTGCGGTCACTGCTCCGTCCGTCACCATGATTCCCTTTGCATTCGAACAGGCAGTCGCGCCGCCCCGACCCTATCCGCCGCACCCCCTCCCTGCCCATGTCTGATCGATCAAAATGGCCCTACGCTGACCGTGTGACCACTACTGACTACGCCACGTATATCGCCGGTCTTCCCAAGGTCCTCGTCGGTGCCGCTTGCGTCTTCCGGGACGTGGGCGGCCGGGTGCTGCTGGTCGAGCCGAACTACCGGGAGGGGTGGACGCTGCCGGGCGGAACGGTCGAGTCGGCCGAGGGGGAGGGCCCGCGCCAGGGTGCGCGCCGGGAGTCCCTGGAGGAGATCGGGCTGGACATCGAGCCGGGGCGGTTGCTGGCCGTCGACTGGGCGCGCGGCAGCGACCGGCCGCCGATCGTGGCGTACGTGTACGACGGCGGGGTCCTGGACGAGGAGCAGCTGAAGGCGATCCGGCTCCAGGAGTCGGAGCTCCTGTCCTGGAAGCTGGTCGAGCCGGCGGAGATCGACCAGTACCTGAAGGGTGCGCGCGCCGGACGGATGCACGCGGCGCTGAAGGCGCTGGATTCCGGCACGGGCGCCGTGGAGCTGGAGGACGGCCGCCCCGTCGGCTGAGGCGGGGCGGCCGGTCAGCCCTGGGTCTCCGGGGGCCTGGTCTCGTCGTCGCGCGCGGTCTCCTCGCGCGCCGCGACGCGGGCCTCCGTGCGGTGGCCGCGCGCGATGTAGTCGCGCACGACGAGTTCGACCGCGTCCTGCGGGTTGCCGACCCCCGCGAGCACCATCACCTCGACCACGAGTTCCGCGTCGAGGCTGATCGCTACCTTCGCCATGGCGCGACGGTAGCACCGCACCCCGGTACGGTCCCGGGCATGACTCTCCGCGCCACCCGGACTCGTACGACACCGTCACCGCCGACTACGCCACGCTCCTCGTGGACGAGCCGGCCGCGAAGCATCTGGCGTTCCTGATCGCGCGGCGCCCGGCCGGGTGAGGTACTGTTGACGGCTGCGAAGGGGAGTAGCCCCGCAAACCGGTCGTCGACACACTGGAACCTCGCGGTTCCCGGTGGCCGGGCTCGTGGACTATCACGGGTGGGCGAGACCTTCGGTCAGGTATGACACGCCCACGCCCTGTGGGCGGTGCCGTCATGCCGGGCCGAGTGGTCCTCCGAAACGCCGACCGGCACTTCGCGGAGATCCGGGGCCCGGCTCGTACAGAAAGCCACCCGGAATGCATCTCGACCCCCTGGCGATCATCACCGCTTTCGGGCTGATCTTCCTCGCCGAGCTCCCGGACAAGACGATGTTCGCGTCGCTCGCCATGGGCACGCGCATGCGCCCGCTCTACGTCTGGTTCGGCACCTCCTCCGCGTTCATCGTGCATGTCGCCATCGCGGTGGGGGCGGGCGGGCTGCTCGGTCTGCTGCCCGACTGGATCGTCAAGCTCGTCTCGGCCTCCCTCTTCGCGTTCGGCGCGTTCATGCTGCTGCGCGGGGGCGGGGACGACGAGGACGACGAGGCGGGCCCGAAGACGGTGACCGGCTTCTGGCCGGTGTACTCGACGGCGTTCATGGCGGTGTTCATCAGCGAGTGGGGCGACCTCACGCAGATCACGACCGCCAACCTGGCGGCGAGCAACGGCACCTGGTCGACCGCGATCGGTTCCGCCGCTGCCCTGATGTCGGTCTCGGCGCTGGCGCTGCTGGCGGGCCGGTTCATCGCGAAGCGTGTACCGCTGAAGACCGTGCAGCGGATCGGCGGGCTGTGCATGCTGGCCCTGGCGATCTGGACGGTGACCGAGATCTTCGTCGGCTGAGCCACGGACCTGCTGTACGGCGAGGGGCCCCGCACACGCGTGTGCGGGGCCCCTCGCCGTACCCGCCTCAGAACAGCGCCGGGGTGCTCGCCTCCGTACCGTTCTCGAACGCCAGCAGGCGCTGTTTGCGGTCAAGCCCGCCCCCGTAGCCCGTGAGTCCGCCCGAGGCCCCGATCACCCGGTGGCAGGGCACGATGATGCCGACCGGGTTCTTGCCGTTGGCCAGGCCCACCGCCCTGGAGGCCCCGGGCTTGCCCAGGTTCTCGGCGAGTTCGCCGTAGGAGCGGGTCTCGCCGTACGGGATGAGGCGCAGCTGCTCCCAGACGCTGCGCTGGAACGGGGTGCCGTCCAGGTGCAACGGCAGGTCGAAGTCGCGCAGTTCGCCGGCGAAGTAGGCGTCGAGCTGGCGGACCGTCTCGGCGAAGGGGCGGGGATCGGGTGCGCCGAAGGTCTCCTCGGGGGGCCGGTGGCGCTGGCCGGTCATGTAGAGGCCGGCGAGGACGCCGTCGGTGGCGACGAGGGTCAGCGGGCCGTAGGGGCTGTCGGTGACGGTGTGCTGCCGGGTCACGGGGCACTTCCTTCCGTGTCCGGGAGGTGGTTGATGGGGTGGTCGTCCACGGTCCAGAGGTACTGGACGGCGTACGCCCGCCAGGGGCGCCAGCCTGCCGCGCGGGCGGTGAGGGCGGCCGGGGTGGAGGGCAGGCCCAGCTGCTCGGCGGACCTGCGGATGCCGAGGTCGGTCGGGAGGAAGGCGTCCGGGTCGCCGAGGGCGCGCATCGCGATGACCTCGACGGTCCAGGGGCCGAAGCCGGGCAGTGCGGCCAGTTCGGTGCGGGCCCGCTCCCAGTCGGAGTCGGGGCCGAGGCGCAGCGAGCCGTCCGCCAGGGCCCGCACGAGGGTGGTGAGCGTGCGGCGGCGGCTGCGCGGGAGGGCCAGCTGCTCGGGGTCGAGTCCGGCCAGCGCCTCCGGGTCCGGGAAGAGGTGGGTGAGTCCGCCCTCGGGGTCGTCGACCGGGGTGCCGTGGGCGGTGACCAGGCGGGCGGCGTGGGTGCGGGCGGCGGCGGTGGACACCTGCTGGCCCAGCACGGCGCGGACGGCGAACTCGGCGCCGTCGACGGTTCGCGGCACCCGGCGGCCCGGTGCGGCGTCGACCAGCGGGGCGAGCAGCGGGTCGGTGCGCAGTTGCTCGTCCACGGCGACCGGGTCGGCGTCCAGGTCGAGGAGCCAGCGGCACCGGCTGATGGCGAGGGTCAGGTCGCGCGGGTCGGTGAGGGAGAGCCGGCAGGCGATGTGGTCGGGGCGCGGGGTGAGCGCGACGATGCCGTGGCCGTGCGGCAGGGCGAGGGTGCGGCGGTACGCGCCGTCGCGCCACTCCTCGACGCCGGGGACGGCGGTCGCCGCGAGGTGGCCGAAGAGGTTGCTGGGGTTGAGCGGGGCGCGGTACGGGAGGCGCAGCGTGATGACGCCGGGGGTGGCGGGCGCGGGTGCGGTGCGGGCGGCCCGGCTGCGCAGTTCGCCGGGGGCGAGGGCGAAGACCTCGCGGACGGTGTCGTTGAAGGTGCGCACCGAGGAGAACCCGGCGGCGAAGGCGATCTCGGCCATGGGGAGCGCGGTGGTCTCGATGAGCACGCGGGCGGTCTGGGCGCGCTGGGCGCGGGCCAGGGCGAGCGGTCCGGCGCCCAGCTCGGCGAGCAGCTGGCGTTCGATCTGGCGGGGCGAGTAGCCGAGGCGGGCGGCGAGGCCGGGGACGCCTTCGCGGTCGACCACGCCGTCGCGGATGAGCCGTATCGCGCGGGCCACCGAGTCGGCGCGCGCGTTCCACTCCGGGGATCCGGGGCTGGTGTCGGGGCGGCACCGCTTGCAGGCCCGGAACCCGGCCTGCTGGCAGGCGGCCGCGCTGGGGTAGAACGTCATGTTCTCGGCCTTGGGCGGCACGACGGGGCAGCTCGGGCGGCAGTAGATCCGGGTGGTCAGGACGGCCGTGAAGAACCAGCCGTCGAAGCGGGCGTCCTTGGACCGGACCGCCCGGACGCAGCGCTCGGTGTCGGTGTGCATGGTTCAAGGATGGGTCACGTGCGGGGCCTGGTGCTGGCGGAAATCCGACATGGGCGTCGGGCTGCCTGGGGCTGCCCGACGCCAGGTACGGCTCAGCCGAGGAGGGCCGAGGCGAAGATCCCCGGCAGCCGGGACACCCTCGGGTCGGCCGTGTACGCGGTGAGCCGTTCCATGGTCGTACGGCCGGTGCGGTTGGTGACGTAGTACGGCGGGCGCGGGGACAGCGACGGGGAGCCGGTGAACAGGCCGCGCGGGGCCGGTGCGAAGGGGGCGCGTACGACTGCCTTCTCGACGTGCTCCAGCATGAACGCGTTGTGCACGAAGCCGACGCCGCTGCCGATGTCCTGGCGGCTGTGCCCGGGGAAGGCG
Organism: Streptomyces sp. NBC_00209; assembly: GCF_045206345.1. Taxonomy (NCBI): domain Bacteria; kingdom Bacillati; phylum Actinomycetota; class Actinomycetes; order Kitasatosporales; family Streptomycetaceae; genus Streptomyces; species Streptomyces sp. NBC_00209. The sequence goes on from NZ_CP108121.1 coordinate 638,340, forward strand.
CCCCAGGGGGTGTAGCCGAGCAGGAAGCCGAACGCCGACCAGCAGTTGACGCCGAGGGTGCCGTAGCGGAGGCCGGCAACCGCCTCCTCGACCGCGCGGCGGTGGGCGCGTTCGGTGCGGGGATGGACGAGCAGGGTCGCGCCGAGGGTGCCGGGGAGCCGGTCGTTGGCGAACTCCGTCGCGGCGCGCAGGAATTCCGGGGCGTCGGCGCCGGGCAGGCGTACGACTCCGAGGGCGCTGGCGAACACCTCGATGTCGAGCATCGGGTCGCCCTCGTCCGTGATGTCCGGGACGAGGAGGCGGCAGGCGCCCTCGCCGTGGGTCTCGGCGTCCGGGTGGGCGCGGACGACCGCGTCGAGGCGGTCGGCGGCGCCGGGGTAGTAGTCGGCGCGGGGCGGCAGTTCGCGCAGGACCCGGCGGATCTCGGCGAGCAGCCGCTCGGTGCCGTCCCACTCGCGGGGGACGACGAGGATCTGGCTGGCGACGCAGTTGTGGCCGGAGTTGTTCATCTTGCTGGTGACGATGTGCTCGGCCTGGAAGCGGAAGTCCGCCGCGCTCCACGGGCCGGGGGTGACGATGCAGGGGCTGACGCCGCCGAGTTCGCTGGTGAACGGCTTGTCGTTGAGCGGGCTGTCCTCGCTCCTGCGCCGCTCGGCCTGTTCGTCGGTGCCCCAGACGATCGCGTCGTGGGTGCGTTCGCTGCCGGTGACGTGGATGGTGTCGACGCCGTCGTGGGTGGTGAGGTAGGCGCCGGTGTCGGCCCCGCCGTCCACGAAGCGCACCCAGCCGTTCTCGATGAACTCGGCGAACACCGTCTCGAAGTGCGGGCGCAGGTAGGCGTTGACGGGGTTCATCTTGGCGAGGACGACCTCGCCCTCCGCGTACAGCTTGTGCAGGATGTCGAGCGGGGTGATCGCGGGGACGTTCCCCGCGCCCAGGACCAGGGCGACGGCCGGGCTGCCCCGGCGGCCCCGGTACTCCCCCGCCGCGTCGGCCAGCGCCTGCTCGCGGGTGGTCCCGGGCAGGGTCCAGACCTCGGCGGTGAACCCGTTGAGCAGGAGGCGGTCCGACCCGGTGGCGGGGAAGACGTCGACCAGGACGCGTCCCTCGCGGTCGCGGACGGCCTTGGGGTCGACCGGGTCCTGTCCGGCGGCCAGCCTGCGCAGCACATGGAGGTAGGCGCTCGCCGTCTGGGCCAGGGCCCAGGGGGCGGTGACCCAGTCCTCGGCGGCCCAGGCCGAGTCGGCGGCGTACCCCTTGGCGGCGGACGCGTCGGCGACCATGGCGGGCGCGGTCTCGGCGATGCGCGGGAGCATGCGCTCCAGGAGGGCGACGCGTTCGGGGAGCGGGGTGGCGGTCCAGGTGGCGGCCCGGTCGCGGAGTTCGGAGACGGCGAGGTCGAGCGGGCTGGTGTCGAGTGCGGGGGCGGCGCTCACGGGCGGGCTCCTTGGGTGGGTCCGGTGGGGGCAGGCGTCAGGGGGTCGGGCGGGCCGCGTCGCGGGCCGGGTCGATGAGCCAGAAGGATGCCGCCGCCCCCAGGACGAGGAGAAGACCCGAGAGCACGACGGCGTTCTGGTAGCCGCCGGTCCCCTGGGCGTCGACGAGGGCGCCCACGACGGCCGGGGCGGCCAGTCCGGCCATGGTGACCAGGGCGTTCATGACGCCGAGCGCGCCGCCTGCCCTGTTCGGCGGGGCCAGTTCGCTGACGGTGGTCGCCGCGACGGCCGCGTACGAACCGCCGAGCCCGAAGCCGAGGGCGATCAGCACGGTCTTGGCCGTGGAGCCGTCCGCGAGGGGGACGGCCAGGCAGCACAGGGCGCCGAGCCCGAGCAGTGTGCCGCCGACCCAGCCCCGGGCGCGGCGGCTGCCGGTCCCCCGCCGCATCAGCCGTCCGGTGACACCGGCCTGGGCGAGCAGGACGACGGCGCCGATGGTCCAGGGCGCGACGACGACGGTGCCCGCCTCGCCGGCCGAGTAGCCGAGGGCGTTGCGGAGGTAGGACGGCAGCCAGACCAGCATGAGGGCGACGGTCCAGTAACTGGTGAAGTAGGCGAAGGTGGCGCCGATCCAGGTGCGGCTGGTGAGGATCGCGCGGTACGGGACCGGGGCGGCGGGCGCCTCTTCGCGTACGGGTTTACGGGTGGGCTCGACGCGGTGTCCGCCGTCGGCGCCGAGCACCTTCCAGACGGCGGCCCAGACGAGGCCCACGCCCGCCAGCACCCACAGGGCGGTGCGCCAGCCGTGGTGCTGGATGACCCAGGACAGGCCGGGCGCGGAGGTGATCACGCCGAGCGTGACGCCGAGGGTGATCAGGGCGCCCGGCAGGTTGCGCCGGTCGTTCGGGAACCAGGCGAGGGTGGCCTGCTGGGCCACGGGGAAGGCCGGGCCCTCCGCCGCGCCGAGGAAGACCCGGGAGGCGACGAGGACGGCGAGGCCGCCGCCGATCGCCGCGGGCACCTGGGCCACGGACCACAGCAGCGCCATGAGGAGCAGCAGGATCTTCGGTGACACCCGGTCGGCGGCGAGCCCGACCAGGACGGCCGCGACCGAGAAGAGCAGGAAGAACGCGCCGTTGACGAGGCCGAACTGAGTGGCACTCAGATGCAGGTCCGCGCGGATCTCGTCGGCGGCGAGGCCGAGTACGGACTTGTCGGCGAAGTTGACCATCATGAAGACCACGAGGAGCGCGGTCACCGTCCAGGCCCTGCTACGGGTGCCGGCGGGTGCCACCGCTTGGGTGGGCTGCTGGGGCCGTTCGATCGGTGCCGCGGTCATGGGATCTCCCGGTAAGAGGGGCGGAGGGGGTCAGGCGAGCGGTACACCGGCGATGGCGATGCGCTCCATGACCCGGCGCTGCGGGAAGTAGTCGTTGATCGCGTAGTGCTGGGTGGCGATGTTGTCCCAGATGGCGATCGAGTCGGCCTCCCAGCGGAAGCGGACCTGGTACTCGGGGATGCGGGCCTGGAGGACCAGGATGTCGAGCAGTTCGCGGCTCTCGGCGTCGGACAGGCCGTTGATGCGAGTGGTGAAGGGCTCGTTGACGTAGAGCGTCTTGCGGCCGCTGCGCGGGTGGCGGACGACGACGGGGTGCTCGACCTGCGGCCAGGACGTGCGGAACTCGGCCTTCTGCTCGTCGTTCATGAGGGCGCCCCAGCTGGGCGCCCAGTCGTGTACGGCGGTGAGCTCGGCGATGCGGGCCTTCAGGTCGTCGGGCAGGTTGTCGTAGGCGGCGGCCATGTCCGCCCACATCGTGTCGCCGCCCGCTCCGGGCACCTCCACGGCGCGCAGGACGGAGCCGAGCGCCGGGTTGACCATGAACGAGTGGTCGCTGTGCCAGATGTTCTTGTTGCCGGCGGCCTTGGCGTCCTTGGCGAGGCGCGAGACGCCGGCCGTCCCGGTCTTCGGGAAGAACGGGTTGGGCTCGGGCGGACCCCAGACGCCGGACAGGGCGAGCTGGTGCTCGGCGGTGAAGCCGGTCTGCTTGCGGAAGAAGATCACCTTCCACTCCAGCAGCGCCTGGCGCAGCTCCTCGGCGAGCTCCACGGTGATCGGGCGGGTCAGGTCGACTCCGCCGAGCACGGCGCCGAAGTGCGGGGTGAGCGGGCTGATCTCGACCTGCCGGTACGTGGCCGGCTCGGCGCCGGGCGCGAGCCGTTCGAGGGTCCGGCTCCCGTAGTGCATGAGCGGCTTGTCCAGGACCGGCCGCGGATTCTGGACCGGGTTCGTCGTGGCGGTCTGCATGGGTGTTCCTCCCGACGGCGAGCTAATTACGTAACCAGCAGTATCGATATGAGAATGCGGCGGGGCAAGGGGTGTGGCGCATTGATTTCCCGGGGATCCGGTGACCTTCCTGGGCTGTTCTGGACATGCCGAAGCACCCGGCGGCGGGGCCGGGTGAAGGCGTACGCGGCTACGCCGGGGCGGCGACCGCCCGGCCGATGAGGTCCACCACGGAGTCCACCAACCGCTGGTCCGGGAGGCGCTGTTCGCCGACCATGCGGAAGACCAGCGAGGCGGCGACGAGCGTCGCGGCGGCGGCGATGTCCACGTCGGCCCGGACGTCGCCGCGCGCCACCCCGCGTTCCAGGAGGTGACGGGTCTCGCCCATCACGCGGGCCGCGTAGTCGCGGTACGCGCCCGGCTCGGCGCCCACCTCCGAGGCCGAGCCGATCACCCCGGCGAGCAGGCGCGAGACGCCCGGCTGCCGGTACGCCTCCATGCGCGCCGTCAGCACGGCGCGCAGCTCGGCGCGGAAGTCGCCCATGTCGGGGACGGTGAGCGGCCCGATCCGGGACTCGGCGGCGGCCAGGACGAGATCCTGCTTGGTGGCCCAACGCCGGTACATGGCCGGTTTGCTGACGCCGGCGCGGGCCGCCACGGCGTCCATCGTCAGGGCGCCCATGCCGTTCTCCGTGACCAGCTCGACCACGGCCTCCAGGACGGCCCGGGTGACCCGCTCCTCGCGGGGTCTGCCGGGCCCCCGCCGCGCCTTGGTCACCTGTTCGTCGGCCATGTCCCGACCCTACGCGGCCCGGCCCCGCCGCCGGTTGCGGGGGTACGGGGCCGGGCTCACCGCGTCAGCTCGTCGCGCAGGACGTGCTTGGTGATCTTCCCGGACGGGGTGCGCGGCAGGCCGGGGCGCAGGACGAGCTCGCGGGGTGCCTTGTAGCGGGCGATCCGGGTCTCCAGCCAGGCGCGGACGCCCTCCAGGTCGAGCGCGGCGCCCTCGCGCGGGACGACCACGGCGACCACGGTCTCGCCCCACTGGGGGTGGGGCCGGCCGACGACGGCGACGTCCAGGACGTCCGGGTGGCCGCGCAGGGCGCCCTCCACCTCCTGCGAGGCGACGTTCTCGCCGCCGGTGATGATCACGTCCTTCATCCGGTCCACGACCGTGACGAACCCGTCCTCGTCCACCCGGCCCAGGTCGCCGCTGCGGTACCAGTCGCCCGCGAACACCTCGGCGGTGGCCTTCTCGTCGTCCAGGTAACCCACCATGCGGGTGTCGGAGCGCAGCCGGATCTCGCCGGTCTCCCCCGCCCCCGCGTCCGTGCCGTCCTCGCGCACGACCCGCAGCTCGACCCCGGGCATGCCGCCCCTGCCGATCGCGCCGGCCTTGGCGACCTGCTCGGCGGGCGGGAGCGAGGCGCCGACGGGGCCCGTCTCGCTCATCCCGTACACCTGGTGGAAGTCCTCGGAGCCGTACGCCTTCATGAGGCGGCGCGCGGTGTCCGCGTCGAGCGGTCCGGCGCCGTAGATCCAGGCCCGCACGGACGAGAGGTCGTACGAGGCGAAGTCGGGGACCGCCTGCGTCGGCGCGATCAGGGCGATCGGGGCGCCGAACATCGCGGTGACCCGTTCGCGCTCGATGACCTCCAGCATGCCCCGGGGTTCGTACTCGCGCTGGAGCACCACCGTGCCGCGTGTCAGCAGCGTGCCCATCACCCAGTTGTTGAGTGGGGAGGCGTGCCAGACGGGCATGCAGATCAGGAACCGCTCGTCGCGGCGCAGCGGGATGGCGGCGGCGGTGTAGGCGGCCGTGAGGGTGATGGTCCGGTGGGTGTGGACGCAGCCCTTGGGGGTGCCGGAGGTGCCCGAGGTGTACAGGATCTGGGCGACCGCGTCGTCCGTCCCGGGGTCCCCGGTCCACGGCTCGGCGGCCGCGATCCGCGCCTCGAACGCGTCGGCGGGCAGGGCACCCGGCCCGGCGTCGGGGTGGCTGACCAGCCAGGTCACCCCGGTGTCGGCGGCGGTGGCGCGCTCCCCGATCTCCGCGTCGACCAGGGCCATCCTGGCCCCGCAGTGGGTCAGCTGGCGTGCCACCTCGCCGGTCTGGAGCTTGTGGTTGACGGGGACCAGGGTGGCGCCCGCGTACCAGGCGCCGAAGGCGGCGAACAGGAAGGCCGGGGTGTTGTACGTCATCACGGCCAGCCGGTCGCCCGGCCGGAGCCCGGCCTCGCGCAGCACGGTTGCGGCACGGCGGGCCGCGTCGGCGAATTCCCGGTAGGACCACCGCTGCTCACGGTAGACGACCGCTTCGTGGTCGCCGGCCGAGCGGACGGCGCTGTCCAGCAGGGTACTGAGGTGCATCACGTTCTCCTGACGAGCCGGACCGTGCGAACGGACCATGGCGGGAAACTCTGAATGATGGTTCACTTCTTTTATGGCCTACCGCAAGACCCCAGCCGAAATCAGTCGGCTCGAAGCAGCCAGGGAGCATCTGATCGCCGCCGCCACCTCGGTGGTCACGGAGGTCGGCTGGTCGCAGGCGTCGGTCACCGCCGTCGCCGACTCGGCCGGCATCGCGGCCGGCTCCGTCTACCAGCACTTCTCGTCCAAGGCGGCGCTGGCCGTCGAGGTGTTCCGGCGCGCCGCCGGGCGTGAGGTCGAGGTGCTGGGCACCGTGCTGCGCGAGCCGGGGACCCCGGTCGAGCGGCTGGCCCGGGGCGTCGAGGTCTTCGCCCGCCGCGCCCTGGAGAACCGGGGCCTGGCCTACGCGCTGCTCGCCGCCCCGGCCGATCCGGCGGTCGGCGCCGAACGCCTCGACTACCGCCGCCGCTACCGCGCCCTGTTCGCCGAGGTCGTCCACGCGGGCATCGAGGAGGGCCTGCTGCCCGCGCAGAACGGCGAGATCACCGCCGCCGCGCTCACCGGCGCGGTCGGCGAGGTCCTGGTCGACCCGCTCGGCGCCGGCGACGGCGAGACCACCGAGGCGCTGCTCACCGAACTCGTCGCCATGGCCCTGCGGTGTGCGGGCGCCCCGCCCGCACAGCAGCCCTGACGCCCCTTCCACCAGGAGGATCCCGTGCCCGAAACCGTCGCCCCCCGCAGCAACCCCGCTGCCGCGACCCACGAAGTGACCAACCAGGCACCGCCGTTGACCGGGCACGACGTGGCCGACGACGTGGTGCTCCTGGAGGGCCTGCGCCGCGAGGGCGCCGAGTGGCACACCGAGGAGCTGCACCGCCTCGGCCGCTACGTCGGCAGCGCGCAGGCCCAGGAGTGGGCCGAGCAGGCCAACGCCAACGAGCCGGTGCTGCGCACCCACGACCGCTACGGCCACCGCGTGGACGAGGTCGACTTCCACCCCGCCTACCACCACCTGATGAACGCCTCGGTGAGCGCGGGCCTGGCCGGCGCCGCCTGGGCGGACGAGCGCCCCGGCGCCCATGTGGCGCGCGCGGCCGGCTTCATGGTGATGTCGACGCTGGAGGCGGGCCACCTGTGCCCCGTCTCGATGACGTACGCCGTCGTCCCGGCACTGCGGCACGCCCCCGACCTGGCGAAGACGTACGAACCGCTGCTGACCAGCCGGGTGTACGAGGCCGGGCTGCGCACCCCCGCCGAGAAGCCGGGACTGCTCGCCGGGATGGGCATGACGGAGAAGCAGGGCGGCACCGATGTGCGCGCCAACACCACGATGGCCACCGAGGCGGGCGACGGGGCCTGGCGGCTGCGCGGGCACAAGTGGTTCACCAGCGCCCCGATGAACGACCTCTTCCTGGTCCTCGCCCAGACGCCGGGCGGCCTCTCCTGCTTCCTGGTGCCGCGCGTCCTGCCGGACGGCAGCCGCAACACCTTCCGCATCCAGCGGCTCAAGGACAAGCTCGGCAACCGGTCCAACGCCAGCAGCGAGCCCGAGTTCGACGACACGGTCGCCTGGCTCGTCGGCCCGGAGGGCAAGGGCGTGCGCACCATCATCGATATGGTGACGATGACCCGTCTGGACTGCGTCATCGGCTCGGCCGCCGGCATCCGCGCCGCGCTCGCCCAGGCCGCCCACCATGTGCGCCACCGCTCGGTGTTCGGCGCCAAGCTGATCGACCAGCCGCTGATGCGCAATGTCATCGGGGACCTCGCGGTCGAGTCCGAGGCGGCGACCACGCTCGGGCTGCGCCTGGCCGGCGCCGCCGACCGCGCCCAGCGCGGCGACTCCGGCGAGCGGGCGTTCCTGCGCCTGGCCACGGCCGTGTCCAAGTACTGGGTGTGCAAGCGCCAGCCGGTCGCGGTCGCGGAGGCGCTGGAATGCCTCGGCGGCAACGGCTACGTCGAGGATTCGGGCATGCCGCGCATGTACCGGGAGGCCCCGCTCAACGGCATCTGGGAGGGCTCCGGCAATGTGAACGCGCTGGACCTGCTGCGGGCGCTGGCCCGGGAGCCGGAGTCGCTGGACGCCTTCCGCGCCGAGGTCGAGGCCGCCTCGGGGGCGGACCGCCGGCTGGACGCGGCCTGGCAGGAGCTGCGCGGCGAGCTGGTGCTCACCGAGGACGCCCCGCTGCGGGCCCGGCGGCTCATCGAGCGCGCGGCACTGGTGCTCCAGGGCTCGCTGCTCGTCCGGCACGCGCCGACGGCGGTCGCCGACGCGTTCTGCGCCTCGCGGCTCGCCGGGGACCGGGGGCTCGCCTTCGGCACCCTGGCGCCGGACACCGACTTCGCGGGACTGCTGGAGCGGCTGCCGGCCTGAGTACCGCGCCTGACCCCGTCACGGAGCCGGACACCCCTCACCGGGCGTCCGGCTCCGTTTCCATGAGCGCCCGCACCTCGGCCGCGTGGGCCGCGCCCGCCGGGTAGGGCAGGGCCCGGACCAGGTCGTCGGCACGTGTCAACGCCTCCCGGGCCGCCTCGCCGTCGCCGAGCCGGTGCAGGGCCAGCGCGAGGACCGTCCGGGCGTCCGCCTCGGCGAGCCGTTCGCCGGTGCGGGCGGCGCGGGCCACCTCGTCGCCCGCGAGGCGCCGCGCCGCCTCGGGCCGGCCGCAGTGCAGCTCGGCCCAGGCGGCGAACACCGGCACGTCCCGCTCATGGCCCTCCACGGCGCGGCGCGCGTGGCCCGGCAGCCCGTCGCGCAGGGCGAGTTCGGCGCGGGCCGCCCGTACCTCGTGACCCGCCTGCCGGTCCACGAGGCCAGGTGAGGACCGCGCCCTGTCGAGCAGGGCGGCGGCGTCCCGGGCGTCCCCGGTGCGCATCCTGACCAGGGCGAGGGCCGCCAGGGTGTACGGAAGGCACCAGGCGTCGTCCTGCTCGGCGCCCGTGACCGCCGCCTCGGCGAGGGTGCGCGCCGTGTCGAAGTCTTCGAGGAGCAGCCAGAGTTCGGCGAGGTTGGCCCGCTCGAAGGCGGCGCTCGCCGGATCGCCGGACTGCTCGGCGAGATCGAGGGCCCGCTGTCCGGTGGCGACGGCCTCGCGGAGCTGGCCGCCCCGCCGCTCGTTCTCCCGCAGCGTCGAGAGCACCGAGCCGAGCAGGGTCGGGTCGCCGTACGCCTCGGCCGGGGGCAGGGCGAGGTCGGCCGCCTCGCGGGCCTCGTCCAGCCGGCCGCTGAGGCCCAGGATGCTGGCCCGCAGCGAGTGGGCCCGGGCCATCAGCCCTTCCCCGGCCCGTCCTGCCACCCGCTGCCCGGCGGCCACCGCCTGCTGGGCGGCCGGGTAGGCGTCCTCGTACCGCCCCTGGATGCGGCACAGCACGGCCTGGGCCAGGTAGTGCCCCGCGGCGGGCTCCGGCGCGGTGGCGGAGGTGACCGGGTGCGCGGCCAGTACCTGCCGGCCGGCGTCGGGCAGGCCGGTGCGCCCGAGGGTGTCGGCGAGCCAGGCCGCCGCGAGCACGATGTCCTCGTGGTCGCCGCGCCGGACGAACTCGTCCAGCGCCAGCCGCAGCACCTCGGCGGCCTGGGCGAAGTTCCCCATGCGGCGCAGCACCTGGCTGTGGGCGAGGCGGGCGCGGGCGGCGTCCACGTCGAGGCGGGCGACCAGATCACGGTAGTAGCGGTCGGCGGTGTCGTTGGCGAAGAGGGCGGCGGCCCGGGCTGCGGCCCGGCGCAGGTACTCGGCGGCTCGCGGGTCGTCGGCGCGGGTGAAGTGCGAGGCCAGGGTGTCCACGGCGTCGGGGCGGCTGCGGAGCACCGCCTGCGCGAAGGCGCCGTGCAGCTGCCTGCGGCGGATGGCGGAGAGCTTCTCGTAGCAGGTGAGCCGGACCAGGGGGTGGCGGAAGGTGAGGCCCGCCTCGTGCCGGCCGCCGACCAGGATGTCCCGCTCCTCGATCAGCGAGGCGTCCATGGCCCGTTCCAGCGCGTCGGTGGCGGCGCCCCCGGTGACGACGGGGTGGAGCCCGTGCGCGGCGACGTCGAGCAGTTCCGACAACGATGTCTCCGGTCCGGCCACGGAGAGCGCCTCGACGAGCCTGCGGGCGTCGTGGTCGAGCCGCGCCAACCGGTCCGCGACGAGCTGCCGGACCCCGTCCGGGGCGACGGTCCCGGCGCCCTCGGCCATGCCGTGGGCCAGCTCGACGGCGAAGAGCGGGTTGCCGAGGGAGAGTTCCCAGATCCGGTCCGGGACGCCGGAGGCGGGGGCGGCCGTCAGTTCGACGGTGTCGCGTACGACGGCGAGGCACGCCTCCTGGTCCAGGCGCGGCACGTCCTCGCGGACCGAGAGGCCCTGGCGGGCCAGGGAGGACAGACCGGCACCGCGCGGGTCGCCGTCGGGTATCTCCTCCTCCCGGTACGTCACGAGGAATCGCCAGCCGTCCGTCTGCGCGGCCCGCCGGGCCAGGTGGCTCAGCAGCTGGAAGGAGCCCAGGTCCGCGGCGTGCAGATCGTCCAGCACGATCAGCACCGGCTGTACGGTGGCCAGCTCGCCGAGCAGGCCGGCCGCGGCGCGGAAGAGGCGGTCGCGCTCCTCCTCGGGGGTGCGTTCGGAGTCGGCGCGGACCCGGCCGAGCGCCGGCAGGAAGGCGGCCAGTTCGGGGTACTCGCCGCCGACGCGGGCGCGTTCCGCCTCGTCGCGTTCGGCCAGCCAGCCGTCCAGGGCCTCGGCGAAGGCGCCGTACGGGGTGTGCCCCTCCGCGTCGTGTCCGCCGCCCCACAGGACGGCTGTGCCGGAGGCGGCCGCCCGCCGGGCCACCTCGCCGACCAGCCGGGTCTTGCCGACGCCCGCCTCGCCGGTGAGCACGGTGACGACGGCGGGCCCGTCCACCGCGAGCAACCGCCCGAGCACGGCCTCGCGCCCGCGCAGCGGGGTGGCGGCGGCGACGCGGAGCGAGGCGGGCAACGAGGGCGCGGACGGCGGTCCGGCGGGCTCCGCCGCGAGTGCGGCGCGGTGCAGGCGCTCGGTCTCGGCGCCCGGCCGTACGCCCAGCTCGGCGTCGAGGGCCGCCCGGCAGACGTGGTACTGGCGCACCGCGCGGCGGCGCAGCCCGAGCCGGGTGTAGGCGTCGATGAGGAGGCGGTGGGCCAGCTCCTCGGCGGGGTTGTCGTCCAGGAGCCGTTCCGCGAGGGTGACCGCTTCCTGGGGCTCGCCGGCCCGGAGGTGGGCGTCGCCCAGGGCGAGGAGCAGCCGTTCCTTGAGATCGGCGAGCTGGGAGCGGCGGCCCTCGGCCCAGTCGGCGTAGCGGTCCTCGGGGAGGAGTTCGCCGGAGAAGCGGTCCAGGGCCTCGCGGAGGACGTCCACGCCACCGGCGGTGAGCGCGGCCCGGGCCTGCTCCTCTGCGCGGTCGGCGTCGATGCGGACGCGCGCGGGGTCGAGGTAGAGCAGTCCGCCTTCCGAGACGAGGTACGAGGAGGTGGCACGGGAGGCGAGCTCGGGTTCGAGGGCCCGGCGGGCGGCGTGCAGGGCGACGCGCAGACTGCCCTGGGCGGCCTGGGGGTCGGCGTCGGGCCAGCAGATGTCGATGACCTGTTCGCGGTGGAGCCGGTGTCCGGGTACGACGGCGAGCAGCTTCACCAGAGCCTGGGCGGTCTGTCTCGGCCAGCGGTCGGCGAGGGCCGGTCCGCCGTCGCGGGTCACCCGGAATCCACCGAAGAGATGTATGTGCACCAGGGGCGGGGCCTGGTCCGTGCTGTGTGCCGTGTGCCGCTCGTTCATGAGAGCGCCCACTCTAACCGGGCCCGCGGTGCCCCCCGGCCGGCCACCCCGGATTGTCCGTTCGGCGCAACCCCGCTCGCGCGCGCCCGCCGGTCGCCGTTGCCTGGACAGTCAGGGGATCCGGACCCGGCAGGAGGCGCGGTGGACGACGACGGCGCGGCAGCGAGTGACGGCTCCTCAGCCACGGAGGTCCAGGCCCTGCGCGACCGGGTGACCGCTCTCGAACAGGCGCGCGCCCGGCCGCCGCGGCATCGCGGCCGGTCCTTTCTCGCCGCCGTCCTCATCGTCCTCGGCTGTCTGCTCGCCCCGCTCTCCGTCGTCGCCGCGTGGGCGTCCGACCAGGTCGGGGACACCGATCGTTACGTGGACACCGTCGCCCCGCTCGCCTCCGACCCGGCCGTCCAGGACGCCGTCGCCGACCGGGTGACCGACGCGCTCATGACCCGGATCGACCTGTCCACGCTGCTGTCCGGGGTGTCGCCGGACGACCGGCCCCGCTTGGAGAAGGCGCTCGGGCGGCTCGGCGGTTCGCTGGAGGACGCGGTCCGCGGTCTGGTCCACGACCGGGCGCGCGCGGTCGCCGCGTCGGACGCCTTCGAGAAGGTGTGGACCGAGGGCAACCGGCGGGCGCACCGGGCCGTCGACAAGGCGCTGACCGGGAAGGGCGGCGGCGCGGTGGAGCTGACCGACGACGCCGTCACGCTGGACCTCGCCCCCGTGATCGACCGGGTCAAGCAGCAGTTGGTGGACCGGGGCATGGCGGTGGCCGGGCACATCCCGGAGATCCACACCGACATCACGCTCGTCAGGTCGGACGACATCGGCGAGGTCAGGACGTACGTACGGGTCCTGCAGCTCCTGGGCGACTGGCTCGCCGTGATCGCCGTCCTGCTGATCGCCGGGGGCGTGCTGCTCTCGGTGCGGCGGCGCCGGTCGCTGGTGGCGGGGGCCCTGGGCGCCGCCGTCGCCGTGGGGCTGCTCGGCATCGGGCTGCGGATCTTCCGGGCGGTCTATCTGGACGCGCTGCCGGCCGGGGTGTCGCCGGGGGCGGCGGGCGCGGTCTACGACGCGATGACCCGGTTCCTGGGGACGACGGTGCGGATGGTGGTCGCCCTGGGGGTCGTGGTCGCGCTGGCGGCCTGGCTCACCGGTCGGGGGCGCCGTGCCACGACCGTCCGGGGGCTGTGGACGTCCGGGATCGGCGCGGTGCGGGCGACGGCGGACGGGGCGGGGCTGCGGACCGGTCCGGTCGGCCCGTTCGTACGCCGGTTCCGCGCCTGGTTCACCTGGCTGCTGGTGGCGGGCGCCCTGGTGGTCTATCTGGTGTGGGCGCACCCGACGGGGTGGGTCGTCGTCGGGATCGCGCTCTGTCTGCTGTTCCTGCTGGCGGTGGTGGAGTTCCTGGCGGCCGGGGACCGGAAGCCGGTCGGCGGGCCCGCCTGAGCACATCGTGGCCGTACGACAGAGAGGAGCGGACCGGTGGCAGTGGACGCCGACGCCGTCCGGAGGATGACCGACGCGCTGTTCATCGAGCGCGGGCTGCGCAGTCCGAGCTCGACCCGGTTCTGGGGGCTGCTCGTGCTGGCCGCCGTCATCGCGAGCGCGGGGGTCGTCGGGGACTCGACGGCCACGGTGATCGGGGCGATGATCGTCGCCCCGCTGATGACGCCGATCCTCGGCTGCGCGCTGGCGCTGGTGCTGGCCCGCCGGCGCCAGGTGATGCGCTGTCTGCTGCTGGTGACCGGGGGCGCGCTGGCGGTGGTGGCGATCGGCATGCTGCTCGGCTGGGTCGTCTCGCCGCCGGACGCGTTCGCCTCCAACAGCCAGGTCTCCTCGCGGATCAGCCCGCGCCTGATCGATCTGCTCGCCGCGCTGGCCACCGGCACGGTCGGCGCGTTCGCCCTGGTGCGCGCCGATATCTCGGACACGCTGCCGGGCGTGGCCATCGCCATCTCCCTGGTGCCGCCGCTGGCCGTGACGGGGCTGCTCCTGACGGTGCACCGCTACCACGACGCCGGGGAGTCGGCGCTCCTGTTCGCGACCAACGTGGCCGCGATCGTGGCCACCGGGACCGTGGTCTTCCTCCTCTACGGAGTCCGGGCGGGCGCCGAGCGGGCGGACATGCGGGTCGGGCAGTTCCGGGGCTGGACGCTCGTGGCGGTGGCCTGTGTCGTCGTGCTCGTCGCCGTCCCGCTCACCGTCGGCACGGTCGGCGTCGCCCGGGACCGTTCGCTGGCCGCCGACGCCCGGCCGGTCGCGGAGCGGTGGGCGGCGACCGGGAAGTGGCAGATCGCGTCCGTGGAGGCGCGCAACGGGATCGTCGTCATCGGCGTGCTCGGCCTGCCGCCGCAGCCGGCGCCGACCGCGCTGCGCGAGGCGCTGGACGACCACGGCATGCGCGACGCCGACCTCGAACTCCACCTGGTCGGGGGGCGTACGCACTGGTGCCCGGCGGACACGGACACCTGCACGGTACGGGAGGGCGGGCGCAGCTGATCCGGGTCAGCGGCGGCGGCCCGGCTCCCCCGACTCGCGCAGCCGCCGCCAGACCGCCTTCGCCGCGTGGTGTCCGGACATGCCGTGCACCCCGGGGCCGGGCGGGGTCGCCGAGGAGCAGAGGAAGACCGCCGGGTGCGCGGTGGCGTACGGGACGCGGGCCAGCTTGGGGCGGATGACGGTCTGGAGGCCGGCGAAGGCGCCGCAGGCGATGTCCCCGTCCACGTAGTTCGCGTTGCGCTTGGCGATGGCGGGCGGGCCGGCGATCGCGCGGGCGAGGACCAGGTCGCGGAAGCCGGGGGCGAACCGCTCCAGCTGCCGTTCGATGACCTCGGTCGCGTCGCCCTGCCAGCCCGCCGGGACATGCCCGTACACCCAGAACACGTGTTTGCCCTCGGGGGCGCGGGAGGGGTCGAGCAGGCTGGACTGCGCGGTGATCAGGAAGGGGGCGCGGGGGTCGCGGCCGTCGACCGCCCGGTGCAGGGCGTCGTCGATCTCGCCGGCGGTGGGGCCGATGTGCACGGTGCCGGCCCGGCGGGGTTCCTCGGCGGTCCAGGGCACCGGGCCCGACAGCGCGTAGTCGATCTTGAAGCAGGAGGCGCCGTAGCGGTACCCCTGGTAGGCGCGGCCGAGGCCGGCGATCCGGGCGAGGGCGGTCGGCGAGGTGTCGAAGACGTAGGCGCGGGCGGGCGGCAGTTCGTCCAGGCGCTTGACCTCCGTACCGGTCGTGATGGTGCCGCCCAGCTCCCGCAGATACGAGGCGAGGGCGTCGGAGATGGCCTGGGAGCCGCCGCGCGGAATGGGCCAGCCCCGCTCGTGGGCGGCGAGCGCGAAGAGCAGGGCGATGCCGCCGGTGGCGATGCCGTTCATGGGCGCGATGGCGTGCGCGGCGAGTCCGGCGATCAGGCCGCGCGCCTTCTCGCCCCGGAAGCGGCGGGAGAGCAGGGTGACGGGCTGGATCGCGTCGAGCCCGAACCGCGCCCAGCGGTACGGGTCGCGGGGCAGTCCGTCCCACGGGGTGCGCAGGAAGTCCTGGGCGAGGGTGTCCCAGTGGCCGAGGTAGGGGGCGAGGAGCCGGCGGTAGGCGCCCGCGTCCCCGGGGCCGAGCGACATCGCGGTCTCCCCCACCGAGGCGGCGAGCACGGCGGCGGTGCCGTCGGGGAAGGGGTGGGCGAGGGCCAGATCGGGCTGGATCCACTCCAGGCCGTGCCGGTCGAGCGGCATCGCGTCGAAGGCCGGGGAGCCTATGGCCAGGGGGTGCACCGCGGAGCAGGGGTCGTGCCGGAAGCCGGGGAGCGTCAGCTCCTCCGTACGCGCGCCGCCGCCGACGGCGGGTCCGGCCTCGAAGACCTGGACGGCGAAGCCCCGGCGGGCCAGTTCGACTGCGGCGGTCAGCCCGTTGGGGCCCGCGCCCACCACGACCGCATCGAGCATCGACGGCACCTTCGGACTCCTTTGTCAGCCGACGGTCGGAGCGTCCAGGATATTCGCAGGCGCCGACAACCGGTGGGCGGGTAGCGTCCTCACCCGATGACCTCAGAGAACTTCGCGGGACCCGCCGATTCCGGAATGACCGCCCGGGTCGCCGAGATGGCCGCCCGGCTCACCCAAGTGCCCGGCATCCGGGCCGTCCTGCTCGGCGGCAGCCGGGCCCGGGGCGCCCACCGCCCGGACTCCGACTGGGACCTGGGCGTGTACTACCGCGGTACGCCGGACACCGCCGCCCTCTCCGCACTGGCCTCCGCCTTCCAGGGTTCCCCGGTCGAGGTGACCGGCCCCGGCGGCTGGGGACCGTGGGTGAACGCGGGCGGCTGGCTGCGCGTGGACGGCGTCCAGGTCGACTGGATCCTGCGCGACGTGGACCGGGTCGAGGCGGTCTGGGCCGACTGCCGGGAGGGCCGCTACGAGGTGGGCGTCCAGCCGGGCCACCCGCTGGGCTTCTGGTCGCCCACGTATCCGGGCGAGGTCGCCCTCGGGCGCGTACTGTCCGATCCGGGCGGGGAGTTGACGGCTCTTCGGGAAGAGACATCGCGCTACCCGGAGGCGCTGCGCAAGGCGCTGGCCGAGGCGTCCTGGGAGGCGGAGTTTTCCGTCGCGGGGGCCCGCAAGTCGGCCCCGGCGGGCGACCGGCTGCACGTCTCGCTCTGCCTGTCCCGCGCCTTCGGCGTCCTCGCCCAGTCGCTCCACGCCCACCACCGCACCTGGTGCCTCAACGAAAAGGGCGCCCTCGCGGCCACCGCCGCCCTGCCCGCGACCCCGGCGGGCTTCGCGGACCGGGCGAACGCGGCACTGCGGGGCCTGGACCCGGCGGCGGTGGAGACGGCGGCGGAGCTGGTACGCGAGGTGCGCGAGATGCTGGCCGCCGGTTCCTGAGCGGGCTCAGTCCGCCCGGATCGCCGTGACGCAGCGGGCCAGCAGGTCGCGCAGGGCGTCGCGTTCGCCGGGGGTGAGCGCGTCCGCGATGCGGCGTTCGATGCGGACCGCTCGTTCGTCGGCGTGGCGCAGGGTCTCCGTGCCGGCCTCGGTCAGCCGGGTCTCCAGCATCTTCTGGTGGTAGGGGTGCGCGGACCTGGCGATCAGGCCGCGCTCCTCCAGGTGCTTGAGCACCCCCGCCATCGCCTGGGGGGTCACCAGGCACGCCCGGGCGAGCGCCGCGCCGGAGATCCCGGGGTTGTCGGAGAGCGCGAGCAGCGCCGCGTACTGCGCGACCGTGAGGCCGGCGTCCTTGAGCGCGGCGCTCTTGGCCGCCATGAGGGCCTGCTCGGCGCGCTTGATGTCCAGGCCGAGGCGTTCACCGGCGGTCATTCCCATGGTCGCGAGCGTACAGCGCCGGATATACAGCAAGTCTCGAACGTGAGACAAGCATGGAATATGAATCAAGAGCTTGATATAACTCAAGCCATGGATACCTACACGGCACCCGACACCTTCGACCGCACCGTCCTCATCACCGGCGCCACCCAGGGGCTCGGCCTCCACCTCGCCCGCGACCTGGCCGGGCGTGGCGCGACACTGCTCCTGCACGGCCGCGACCGCGCCCGGCTCGACCGGGCGGCCGCCGAGGCGCGGGACCTCTCGGCCGGCCGGGCCGAGGTCCGCACCTATCTCGCGGACCTCTCCGACCTGGACCAGGTCCGGGCCATGGCGGCCGGCATCCGCGCGGCCGAGCCCCGGCTCGACGTGCTCGTCAACAACGCGGTGGCGGGCGGCGGAAGCGAACCGCTGCGGCGCGAGTTCGGCGCGCAGGGTCACGAACTGCGCTTCACCGTCAACCATCTGACGCCGTATCTGCTCACCAAGGAGCTGCTGCCGCTGCTGTCGGCCTCGGCGTCCGCGCGGGTGGTCCAGGTGGCCTCGATGGGCCAGGCTCCCGTCGATCTGGACGACGTCATGATGGAGCGCGGTTACGAGGGCCTGGAGGCGTACTGCCGGAGCAAGCTCGCGATGATCATGGCGACGTTCGACCTGGCCGAGGAGGAGACGGCCCGCACCGGCGTCACCGTCAACGCACTGCACCCGGCCCACCTGATGGACACCGAGGGCGTACGCGCGTACGGGCTGACGCCGGCCGTCTCCATCGAGGAGGGGGTGCGCCCGACGGTGCGGCTGATCACCGACCCGGCGCTCGCGGGGGTCACCGGCCGCTACTTCGACCGGTTCACGGACGCGCGGGCGCACGACCAGGCGTACGACCCGGAGGCCCGCAAGCGGCTCACCGCGCTGACCCGCGAGTTGCTGGACCTCTGACGGCGGCCCGCCGCCCGCCCGCCGTCAGGCGCCCGTGCGCAGCGCCGCCAGGACGCGGTCGGCCGTCGCGCGGTCGCGGGCGGCGGTGAAGGGCAGGGTGTTGCCGCCCGCGATACGGAACGGCTCGCCGGACAGCGTGGACTGCGCGCCGCCCGCCTCGGCGACGAGGAGGAGCCCGGCCGCGTGGTCCCAGGCGTACTCCCAGCTGAAGCCGACGGCGTCCAGCTCGCCCCGGGCCACGGCGAGGTATTCGAGGCCCGCCGAGCCGCAGGGGCGGGCGGCGAAGCCGTCGGCGCGCAGGCCGAGCAGGGCTGCCTTCTGCTCGTCGGTGGTGTAGTCGGGGTGGGACATCGCCACGCGCAGCACGGCGTCCGGCGCGGGCGAACCGGCGTGGATCGGGGTGCCGTCGACCCGCGCGCCCCGTCCGCGTACGGCGACGGCCATCTCGTCCAGAGCGGGGGCGTACGTCCAGGAGGCCAGCAGCTCGCCGCGGTGGGCGAGGGCGACCAGGGTGCAGAAGCCGGTCTCGCCGTGGACGAACTGGCGGGTGCCGTCGACCGGGTCCACGATCCACACGGGCGCCTCGCCGCCCAGCGCCTCGTACACCTTCGGGTCGGCGTGGACGGCCTCCTCGCCGACGACGACCGAGCCGGGCAGGAGCCGGCCGAGGGAGGCCGTGAGGTGTTCCTCGGCGCGCCGGTCCGCGACGGTCACGAGGTCGTGCGGGCCGTTCTTCTCGACCACCTCGTGGGCGGCGAGCTGTCGGTAGCGGGGCATGATCTCGGCGGCGGCCGCTGCGCGGACCGCCGCCTCGATGTCGGTCAGGTCACCGGCGAGGAAGGCATCGATCATGCCCCCAGCCAATCATGGCCCTCCGGGGCACCGGAGGGCCGGGCCGGTCAGCCGTTGACCGTCCACTTCTGGTTGGCCGTTCCCGCGCAGGTCCAGATCTGCAGCCGGGTGCCGTTGGCCGCGTTGTTGCCCGTGACGTCCAGGCACTTGTTGGCCTGGGGGTTCACGATGTCGCGGGCCCCGCTGACCGCCCACTTCTGCGCGGCCGATCCGTTGCAGTCCCAGAGCTGGACCGGCGTGCCGTCCGCCGTGCCGCCGGAGGCCACGTCGAGGCACTTGCCGAGCGCCCGGATCGTGCCGTCGCCGCCCACGGTCCACTTCTGCGCGTTGCTGCCGTTGCAGTCGTAGAGCTGGACCGGGGTGCCGTTCGCGGTGCCGGCGGCGGCGACGTCCACACACTTGCCGGCGAGCCCGGTGATCCGGCCGCCCGTGGCGGGCGGCTGGCTGTCGTTGGTGGTGACGCGGACGTGGTCGACCACGAGCTGGTTCGGGAAGGCGGTGCTGCCGTCGGGGTCGCCGGGCCAGTAGCCGCCGACCGCGAGGTTCAGGATGAGGAAGAACGGCTTGTTGAAGGCCCAGGCGTTCCCGTTGGTGTCGGCCGGGGTGCGGTGCTGGTAGACGTTTCCGTCGACCGACCAGGTGATGGAGTCGGGCGCCCAGTCGACGGCGAAGGTGTGGAACGCGTCCGCGAACGCCTGGCCGTTCGGCAGGGTGTAGCCCGCCCCGATGCCCCCGGAGCCGGAGTAGCCGGGGCCGTGCAGGGTGCCGTGCACGGTGGAGGGCTCGAAGCCGACGTTCTCCATGATGTCGATCTCACCCGAGTTGGGCCAGCCCACCTGCCCGATGTCGTCACCGAGCATCCAGAACGCGGGCCACATGCCCTGGCCGCGCGGGATCTTCATGCGCGCCTCGACATGCCCGTACGCCTGGGTGAACTTGCCCGAGGTGTTCAGCCTCGCGGAGGTGTACTGACAGGTCCCGTACCAGCACTGGTAGTTGGAGGGGTTCTCCTTGCGGGCGGTGATGACCAGATGGCCCTGGCCGTCCAGCGCGGCGTTCTTGTTGCCGGAGGTGTAGTACTGCCGCTCGTGGTTGTTGACGTTGTCGCCGGTCTCGATCTGCCACTTGCCGCCGTCCACGGCCGAACCGGCCGCGCCGTCGAACTCGTCGGAGAACGTCGTCGTGGCGGTCGCCGCGGCCTGCGACATCGGAGCGGCACCCGCCGAGGAGGGCCCGCCGGTGCCGGCCAGTCCCGCGGTGGCCAGGGCGAGAGCGAGTGCCGGGAGTACGGAGCGCAGCAGGCGCCGCGAAAGGCGTGGGGAGTCCATGACTCTCCCTTCCGGTGTGTATGGGGAGGGAAGGGGAACCCCGCCGTGCACACGTAAGCCATGTGCATGACAGGTCGAGCGCACACGATGGAGCGGACACGGTGGAGCGAGCATGGGGCACTTGGTTCGCTACGTGATTTAAGAAGTGAAGAAAGGCGCTGTCAAGAGTTTGGTACGGACCACAGAAGTCGAAGTGACGGGCGCCCGGCACACGCCACCGGTCCGCAGGCACCAGAGGTGTGCCCGCGGACCGGTGGTTCGGCGCCGTGGGGGCGCCGCCCGTCACTTCTGCCAGCCGACCGTCTCCGGCAGCGGGGTGGAGAAGATCGTCGCGCCGACGTTGGCGAGGCCCTTCTTCACGCCGTACGTGGAGGGCCCGCTGAACAGGGGCAGGAAGGCGTACTCCTGGAGCGCCTTCTTCTCGACCTTGTTCACCGCCGCCGTCTGCTCGTCCAGGTCGGCGATCTCCGTGGTCGCGCGGATCTCCTTGTCCAGGGCGGGGTTGCCGGATCCGGTGATGTTGGAGTCTCGGTCCGAGCAGTAGAAGTCGCACAGATAGCGGGCGCCGAACGGGTCCATGGAGCGGTTGCCCGACAGGAACAGGTCGAACCGCCGCTCGCTGATGGTCTTGGCGAAGTCCGCGTCGTCGCCCTTCCGGATGTCGAGGTGGATACCGGCCGGCCTCAACATCGCGGCGAGGGCTCCGGCGGTGGCCTTGCCCAACGGGTCGTCACCCAGGAGGGTGTAGCCCACGTCCAGCTTCTTGCCGTTCTTGGCGCGGACGCCGTCGGAACCGGGCTTCCAGCCCGCCGCGTCGAGCGTCTTCTTCGCCTCGGCCGGGTCGTACGTCAGGACGGCGGACAGGTTGTCCTCGTACCCCTTCTGGAAGCTGTAGAGCACCGCCGAACCGGGCAGCGGCTCCGTGTAGTCGAGCCCCTGGAACTGGATCTTCGCGATCTGGGCGCGGTCGACGCTCTGCTGGATCGCCTTGCGGACGGCCTTCTCGGAGAGGACCGCCGACTTGGTGTTGAAGTACAGGGAGTACTCGAAGGGGCTGCCACCGCTGCGGATCTCCGTGCCCTTGAGGCCCTTGACCTGCTTCAGGCTCTCCGCGTCGACGGCGGAGGTGTAGTCCAGCTGACCGTTCTTGAAGGCGTTGACGCCCGCCGTGGACTCCAGGTTGACGTACACCCGCTTGTCCAGCTTGCCCTTCCTCCCCCACCACTTGGGGTTGCGGACGAAGGTGATGTTGCCCGAGTGGGCGTCCCACTTTCCGACGGTGTACGGGCCCGCGCCCCACTCGGGGTGGGCCTTCTTCACGTACGCCTTGTTGAAGTTCCCGACCGTCGCCGCCTTCGGGTGCAGGAAGGTCGTGAACAGGGTCGACCAGGAGGCGTTGACGCCCTTGAAGGTGATGACGGCCTGCTTGGCGTCCTTGCCCTGCGCGACGGAGGTGATCTGGTCGTAGCCGTCCGTGGAGGAGGCCGCGAACTCCTTGTTCGAGCCGTTGTTGGCCTTCCAGGTGGCTTCGATGGCCCGCCAGTCGATGGGGGTGCCGTCGTTGAAGACGGCCTTCGGGTTGATCGTCAGGACGACCTTCTGGTTGCCGCCGTCGACGGTCACCTTCACATCGCTGTAGTAGTCCTTGTTGTACTGCACGTCGCCGGTCGGCGAGTACGTGATCGCGTCGGCGTTGTACCAGCCCCAGACCCGGGACGCGGTCAGCGTGGCATTGACGTTGAAGGGGTTGCCCTGGTCGTCGAAGGTGCCGACGGTGGTGTACGTGCCGCCGTCCTTGATGTTCTCGTACGGCTGCGGGTTGTAGTCGACGGCGGCCGACGCGGCCTTGGGCGCCTTCTTGCCGTCCCCGCCTGAGTCGTCGCTCCCGCCGGACGACTGGCACGCGGTGGCGGCGACGGAGACGGCGGCGATCAGGGCGACGGGCATGGCCAGTCTTGCGCGCATGGCGGAGTGTTCCTTCTGGTTCGAGGGATGGGGAGGGGCGGAGAGCGGAGGTGCCTCAGACGGCGTGACAGGCGTACGTGTGGCCGGGCTGCCCTGCCACCGGGGAGGCCGCGGGCCGTTCCGTACGACAGCGCTCGCGCACCTCCTCGCCGGCCAGCCGGTACAGCGGGCACCGGTCCACGAAGACGCAGCCCGCCGGCAGCCGGGCGGCGCTCGGCTGCTCGCCCTCCAGGACCACGCGTTCGCGGGTGCGTTCGCGCTTCGGGTCCGGGACCGGGATCGCGGACAACAGGGCCTTGGTGTAAGGGTGCTTGGGGTCGGCGAACAGCGACTCGGTGTCGCCGGTCTCCACGATGTGCCCCAGGTACATCACGGCGATCCGGTCGGAGACATACCGGACGACCGCCAGGTCGTGGGCCACCACCAGGTAGGCCAGGCCGAGTTCGCGCTTGAGCCGGGCCAGCAGGTTGATCACGCCCGCCTGCACGGAGACGTCCAGGGCGGAGAGCGGCTCGTCCAGCACGAGGAGCCTGGGTTCGGTCGCGAGGGCCCGGGCGATCCCGACGCGCTGGCGCTGCCCGCCGGAGAGCGCGGCCGGGAAGCGGTCGCTCACCGCCTCGTCCAGGCCGACCAGGGCGAGGAGTTCGCGGACCCGGGCCCGGGTGGACGCACGGTCCCGGCCGATCGCGCGCAGGGGTTCGGCGAGCAGTTCGGAGACGGGCAGCCTCGGGTCGAGGGCGCCCATCGGGTCCTGCATCACGATCTGGACGTCCCGGCGCAACTCCCGCTGCCGTGCGGCGGATTCGGCGGAGCCCACCTCGGTTCCGGCGATCTCGATCCGGCCGCCCTCGGGCCGTTTCAGCCGCAGGATCTCCAGCAGGGTGGTGGTCTTGCCGCTGCCCGACTCCCCCACCAGGCCCAGGGTCTCCCCGGACCGCAGCTCGAAGCCGACCCCGTTGACCGCGCGCAGCGTGCCGACGCGGCGTTTGAGGACGGCCCCCTTGGTGACGGGGAAGGTCTTCACCAGGTCCTCGACCCGGAGCACGACGTCCCCGGCGGACGCGTCGCGCCCGGAAGGCCCGGACGGCCCGGACGGCCCGGCAGGTTCATCCGGCTCCGCCGCCTCCGCCCCGCCCGCCGGATCCAGCGACCCGGCCGCGATCTCGTCCGCCCGCAGGCAGGCCACGTCCCCGTGCCCGGTGACGGCGCGCAGGGCCGGTTCGTCCGTGCGGCAGGCGTCGAGCGCCACGGCGCACCGGCTCGCGAAGGGGCAGCCGGCCGGGAGGTCCACCAGAGCGGGCGGTTCGCCGCCGATCGGGACGAGGGGCCGGCGTACCCCGCTGTCCACCGTGGGCACGGCGGCGAGCAGGCGCGCGGTGTACGGCATCACGGGCCGCGCGAACAGCTCGTCCACTCCCGCCCGTTCCACGAACCGTCCCGCGTACATGACGGCCACGTCGTCCGCGTGACCCGCGACGACTCCGAGGTCGTGGGTGATGAGGAGGAGCCCGGCGCCGGTCTCCTTCTGCGCGAGGCGGAGCACGTCCAGGATCTGGGCCTGCACGGTGACGTCGAGCGCGGTGGTCGGCTCGTCGGCCACCAGGACGGACGGTTTGTTGGCGATGGCCATCGCGATGACGACGCGCTGGCGCATACCGCCGGAGAACTCGTGCGGGAAGGAGGCCGCGCGGGCGCGCGGGTCCGGGATGCCGACGAGGTCGAGGAGCTGGACGGCCTGTTCCCAGGCAGCCCGCTTGGTCAGGTCCTGGTGGACGCGCAGGGCGTCGGAGAGCAGCCGGCCCACGGTGAAGATCGGGGTGAGCGCGGAGAGCGGGTCCTGGAAGACCATGCCGATGGCGTTGCCGCGTATCGCGGACAGCTCCTTGTCGGTGAGGCCGACCAGGTCCCGGCCGCCGAGGAGCACCTGGCCGCTCGTCGCGGCGGTGGGCGGGAGAAGGCCCATGATGCCCATGGCGGTGGCGGACTTGCCGGAGCCGGACTCGCCGACGATGCCCAGGGTGCGGCCGGGCAGCAGGTCGAAGCCGATGCCGCGCACCGCCTCCACGGGGCCCGCCTCGGACGGGAAGGTGATGTGCAGGTCGCGCACCGAGAGGACCGGGGCGACGGCGTCGCCGGGCCGCCGCCCCGTGGGCAGGGTCGTCGCGAGGGTCATCGTCGGCCTCCTGCCGCACCGGTCGTGGATGTGGGGTCGAGGGCGTCGCGCAGCCCGTCGCCGACGAAGGTCATCGAGACGGTGAGCAGGACGACCAGGCCCGCGGGGAAGGCGAACAGCCAGGGCGCGCTGGTGACGGTGTTCGCCCCGTCGGCGAGCATCGTGCCGAGCGAGACGTCCGGGGTCTGGACGCCGAAGCCGAGGAACGACAGCGCGGTCTCGCTGAGGACGGTCGCCACGACGCCCAGGGTCAGGTTGACGATGAGCAGGGAGCCCAGGTTGGGGATGATGTGGCGCAGGATGATGCGGGCCGGGGTCACCCCCATGAACTCGGCGATCGTGATGTAGTCCCGCTCCCGCAGCGAGGTCGAGACGGACCAGACGACCCGTGCGGTCGACATCCAGCCGAACACCGTCAGGACGACGATGAGCACCCGCCAGTCACCGGCGAGCCGGTGGGAGACCAGGGCGAGGATGAGGAAGGAGGGGACGACCAGCAGGAAGTGGATGACGGCGAGGGTCGCCTTCTCCACCCGGCCGCCGAGGTACGCGGCGCTGGAGCCTATGACCGCGGCGACGACGATGGTCAGGACGGAGACGCTGACCGCGATGACCAGGGAGCGCCGCAGCCCGTGCACGGCGGAGGCGTAGATGTCGTTGCCGCCCTGGTTGGTGCCGAACCAGTGCGTACCGCTCGGTGGTTGGGTGAGCGCGGCGAAGTCGGCGTCCGAGTACGCGTACGGGGTGAGGAGTCCCCCGAACACGCTGAACAGCACGAGCAGCACGAAGATCGCCACACCGGCGACGGCGAGCCGGTTGCGCAGGAATCGCCGCGCGTAGAGCCGGGCGAGACCGGTGCCGGTGTGCCGGGGCGGCGCCGCCGGGGCGGGCTTGATGAGTTCCGTCGGTTGTACGGCCATGTCAGCTCACCCTCACGCGCGGGTCGAGGAAGACGGTGGCGATGTCCGCGAGGATCGCGCCGATCGCGGTCAGGGCGGCGGCGAAGGCGGCCGTGGCGACGGTGCCGTGGATGTCGTTCTTGCTGATGGTCTGGATGAAGTAGCGGCCCATGCCGTTCCAGCCGAAGATCGTCTCGGTGATGACGGCACCGGTGAAGATCGCCGGGATGCTGAACGCCACGGAGGTCGCCGTGGGGATGAGCGCGGTGCGCAGGGCGTGCCGGCGGATCGCCTGGGCGCGGGTGAGTCCGGTGGCCCGGGCGGTGCGGACGTATTCGGCGTTGAGGGTGTCGAGCAGCAGCGAACGCTGTGTCAGGTGGTAGCCCACGTAGCCCATCAGGGTCAGGGTGAGGGTGGGCAGGATCAGGTGGAGCACGCGGTCGCCGATGGTGGGGAGCAGCCCTTCGACGTTCGGCGAGTTCTCGCCCGCGACGTAGAGGAAGTGCAGCCCGGCGTGCTGGTTGAGCCAGATCGCGACGAAGACCACGGCGAGCGCGGCGACCGAGGTGGGCACGTTGAACACGGCGATGGAGACGGCCTGCGAGACCCTGTCCGCCCAGCCGTACTGCCGGGACGCCGTGTAGACGCCCAGGGTGACGCCGATGAGGACCGAGAGGAGTGTCGCCATGACGACCAGTTCGGCACTGACCAGCGAGCGGTAGCCGATCTCGCCGTTGACGGAGACACCGGTGGGCGACATGCCCCAGTCGAAGCGGGTGACGACGCCGCCGAGCCAGTCCCACCACCGCTGTACGAGCGGCACCGACGGGTCCAGGTGGTACGGCGCGAGCGCCCGGTCGATCTGGGCCTCGGTGCGGACGGGCCGCAGTTCCTTGAAGTTCGACCGGGGGTCCAGGAACCAACTGGCCAGGAAGTAGGTGGCGTTGGTCGCCATCACGATCATCAGGAGCCAGCCCGCCGCCTTGCGCGTCACATGGCGCAGCACGGGTGGCACCTCCTCGCGCACAAGGGACGCGCCGTGCGGGCGCGGGGTCTGGGGGGCGTATGCATGCGCGGTGGTGCTTTCTGGGGGGTCGGGAAAACGTTGCACAGACGTGCGAACGTCAGTCTGGTGCGGGCTCCGGGGCCGGCACCAGACCGGGAGCCCTCCCGCCACGACCTCGCAATACCGCCGTAGCAAACGGGCCGGACTGATCATGTTTTGTACGTGAGCGGGAGTTTTCTGTTCGTAGGCGGAAGTGGAGGCAGGACCGTGCACGGTGAGTACAAGATCCCCGGCGGCAAGCTGGTCGTGGTGGACCTGGAGGTCGAGGGCGGCGCGCTGCGCGACGTCCGGGTGGCCGGTGACTTCTTCCTGGAGCCGGACGAGGCGATCCTCGCGATCGACGCGGCGCTGGAGGGGGCCCCGGCGACCACCGACACGGTGGCCCTCGCGGCCCGGATCGACGCGGCGCTGCCGGAGTCGACGGTGATGCTCGGGCTCACCTCGGAGGGCGTCGCCGTCGCCGTACGCCGGGCGCTGGCGCACGCCACGGAGTGGAGCGACTACGACTGGCAGCTCATCCACGACGCCCCGCAGTCCCCGGCCCTGCACATGGCCCTGGACGAGGTCATCACGGCGGAGGTCGCGGCGGGCAGGCGGCCGCCGACGCTGCGGGTGTGGGAGTGGGACGCCCCGGCGGTGATCATCGGAAGCTTCCAGTCGCTGCGCAACGAGGTGGACGCCGAGGGCGTCGAGCGCCACGGCGTCACGGTCGTCCGGCGGATCTCCGGAGGCGGCGCGATGTTCGCGGAGCCGAGCAGCACCATCACGTACTCCCTCGCGGTGCCGCAGTCCCTGGTCTCCGGGCTCTCGTTCGCGGACAGTTACGCGTACCTGGACGACTGGGTGCTCGAAGCCCTCGGGGACATGGGCATCAAGGCGTGGTACCAGCCGCTCAACGACATCGCCACCGAGGTCGGCAAGATCGCCGGGGCCGCGCAGAAGCGCGTGGTCGGCCCGGACGGCGGCCCGGGCGCGGTGCTGCACCACGTGACCATGTCGTACGACATCGACGCCGACAAGATGCTGGAGGTGCTGCGCATCGGCAAGGAGAAGATGTCGGACAAGGGCACGAAGAGCGCCAAGAAGCGGGTGGACCCGCTGCGCCGGCAGACCGGCCTGCCGCGCCAGGCCGTCATCGAGCGCATGATCGAGTCCTTCCGCAACCGGCACGGGCTGACCCGGGGCGAGGTGACCCCGGAGGAGCTGGCCCGGGCGGAGGAGCTGGTCCGTACGAAGTTCTCGAACGACGAGTGGACCGCCCGGGTGCCCTAGCCCAGGGGTGGCGGCCGGTGGTCCTGCCAGCGCAGCTCCGCCTCCAGCTGGGCCGCCAGGGAGACGAGCCGTTCCTCGCCGCGCGACGGGCCGAGGAGCTGGGCGCCGACCGGGAGGCCGTCCGGGGTGAAGCCCGCCGGGACGTTGATCCCGGGCCAGCCCAGCACGTTCCACGGCCAGGCGTACGGGCATGCCTCGGTCATCGCCACATCGGTGCGCCAGGCGCTCAGCCCGTCGAACCGGCCGATCCGGGGCGGCGGCATCGCG
The DNA here is from genome assembly GCF_045206345.1 of Streptomyces sp. NBC_00209. Classification (NCBI taxonomy): domain Bacteria; kingdom Bacillati; phylum Actinomycetota; class Actinomycetes; order Kitasatosporales; family Streptomycetaceae; genus Streptomyces; species Streptomyces sp. NBC_00209. Next base: position 666,254 of record NZ_CP108121.1, read on the forward strand.
GTCGTCGGGGTCAGCAGCACATCGAACCCGGCGCCGCCGCGTCCGTGGTGGAACAGCGCCCCGATCCGCCGGTGCTGGTGCACCTCGCGCGCCCGGGCCGCCCGCACCACCCCGCCGCCCAGCCGGGTGCCGGTCCGCAGCGCGCTGCGGGTGCGCGCGTCCAGGAGCGCCGGTTCGGGGTGCAGGGCGGCGAGCTCGGCGATGCCCGCGGTGGCGCGGGGTACGAAGCCGAGGCCGATGAGCCCGTAGCGCGGCCGGGCCTCCTCGACGTGGTGGCCGAGCCGGGCCAGCGCCTCCGCGAGCGCGGTCACCGCGCGGCGCACGTCGGGGTGGGGTGCCGTGCCGGTGAGGGTGAGCGGGGGCCGCCAGGCGAGCGCGATGCGCAGCCGGCCCGGGTCGCGGCGGGCGGCGGCCGAGGCGTCGACGGGCGGCGGGCGGTGCGGGTCCTCGGGGTGCGGCCCCGCGACGGCGTCGAGGAGGAGGGCGGCGTCCTCGACGGTCCTGGCCAGCGGTCCGTTGACGGTGAGGCCCTGGAAGGCGTCGCTGTGCGGGTGCACCGAGATCCGGCCGCGCTGCGGTTTGATGCCGACCAGATGGGTCCAGGCGGCGGGGATGCGGACGGACCCGGCGCCGTCCGAGCCGAGGGCGGCGGGCACGAGACCGGCGGCGACGGCGGCGGCCGAACCGCCGGACGAGCCGCCCGGGGTGTGGTCGGTGTGCCAGGGGTTGCGGGTGGCGCCGAACGCGGCGCCCTCGGTGAACGGCCACTGGCCCAGCTCGCAGGAGTTGGCCTTGCCGACGATCACGGCTCCGGCCGCGCGCAGCCTGCGCACCGCCTCGCTGTCGGCGCCCGCCGCCGCCCGGTCCCCGGCGCAGCCGAAGTAGGTGGGCATCCCGGCGACGTCCGTGTCGTCCTTCACCGCGACGGGCACCCCGAGCAGCGGCAGCCGCTCCCCCACCGCGAGCCTGCGGTCGGCCTCGGCGGCCTCGGTGAGCGCGGCCTCGGCGCGCAGGTGGCGGAAGGCGTTGAGGGTGCCCTGGCTCGCCTCGATCCGGGCCAGGGCGGCGGTGACGAGTGCGGTGGAGGTGGTCCGGCCGGCCGCGAGGGCCCGCACACTGTCGGCGAGCCCGCGCGGGGCGGGGTCCGGGGTGTCCCGGTCCGGTACGGGTTCTTCGGCCGTTCGGGTGATTGGGGCTGAGGACATGGGCGGCTCGCCTCCTCGTACCGTCAGGTGCGTGCGTGCACCTGTCCGCGCGAACGGACTTACTGGAGGGTAACGAGTGGGCGCGCCGCCCTCAACCGTGCGGGCCGATGTGCTTACGGCTGCACGCTGATCTCACCGATGCCCGTGCCGAGCCCTGCGCAGTGCGCGGTGGACTGGCCGGACTGGCCCGGGGCGAGGGTGACGTGCTCGCCGTCCACGTCGGGCGACCAGCCGCAGACCAGGTGGACCCAGAAGGTCCGGGTGGTGGAGCCGTTGTTCCGGCACAGCGCATAGCCGGTGTAGTCGTCCACGGCGTGCTTGCCGGTGTCGCAGGACAGGCCGGGCGGCGTGGCGGAGGCGGGGGCCGCGGCGGCGAGGCCGCCGGCCACGGCGAGGGCCGTGGCCAGGCCGGTGACGGCGGCGCGGCGGGACAGGCTCCCCAGGGTCTTCTTCATGGTGCCCTTTCGGTGGTGACCGCCCGTGACCGCCGGGGCGGCACGCGCGCGGTCGCGTTCGGCTCTGGCGGGCGGATGCCGGAGCGGGCCGCCCGCGGTCTGCCTAACCCGGGAGCGCCGGGAAACGTCACGTTGTGTAGACGCCACCGGGCGCACCTTGCGCCGAACGGGCGGCGTTCACTCCCCCGGCGTACGCTCGACTGGTCCGGACCGCAGTCGTCCGGAAGCCCCCACTCTTCGCACCGAGGAGGCGACGTGACCGGTTCACACCTCGGCACCCGCCCGGCCGCGTGGGCCGCCGCGTTCCTGATCGGCGCCGGGGGTACCGGCGCCCTCGGCGGCGTGGCCCATGCGGAGGACATCGACCATCTCACCGCCCAGCAGATCGCCGACCGCTCCCGGGACGCGATGCTCGGCGCGGAATCCCTGCACGTGTCCACGCGGGGTGACCTCGGCAAGGGCACCCCGTCCATGTCCCTGGACCTGGCCGTGGACCGGCACGGCAACTGCAACGGCTCGGTGGACCTGGGCCGCAGCCAGGGCTCGGTGCTGATCGTCAAGCGCGGGGACGACGTATGGCTGAAGCCGGACGCGGACTTCTGGAAGAACCAGGTGCCGAACGGCGGTTCGGCCTTCGCGGCGATCGTCGGCGACCGCTATCTGAAGGGGCCCGCCGACAGCCCGAGGCTGCGCGGCCTGACGAAGGCATGCGACCTCAACACCTTCCAGAAGCTGGTCAGCGACAACGCGAACGACGACACCGGCACCCTCAACAAGGGCCCGAAGACCACCATCGACGGAGAGTCCGTGGTGCCGCTGACCCGGATGCGCGGCGACATGACGCTGACGGTGGACGTCGCCGCGACCGGCAAGCCGTATCCGCTGCGGCTCTCGTTGCACGGAGGGGACGGCACGGACGCGGTGGTGAACCTCTCGGACTTCGACCGACCGGTGCCGAAGAACACGCCCTCGCCCGCCGATTCGTACGACGTCAGCGCGCTGCTGAGCCGGACCTCCGCCCCGACGTGACCCCTGCCATCAGGACCACGTACACGAGGAGCGAGGCCGCGAGGCCCACCGCCCAGCCGTAGTCCGCGAGCGGCTTCAGGATCGGGATGACGCCGTCCGAGGGGAACGGGCCCTCCCCCGGCTTCGAGTGGGAGCCGCCGATCGCGAGGACACCGCCGACCACGAACGCGGCGACGGCCCGCCAGTTCCAGCCGCCCGTGTACCAGTAGCGTCCGCCGGGCCGGTAGAGATCGGCGAGGTCGAGGACGGTGCGGCGGACGATCCAGTAGTCGGCGATCAGGATGCCCGCGACCGTACCGAGGAGCCCGCCGACCAGACCGAGCCAGGTGAAGATGTACAGCTCCGGCGTCTCGGTGAGCTTCCACGGCATGATGACGACGCCGACGACCCCGGTGATCAGCGCGCCCGTACGGAAGTTGATGAGCTTCGGCGCGAGGTTCGCCAGGTCGTACGCGGGTGAGACGACGTTGGCCGCGATGTTGACGGAGATCGTCGCGACCAGGACGGTCACCAGGGCGTAGAGGAGTCCGAAGACGTTGTCGGTGTGGGCGCCCAGCTCGACCGGGTCCCAGACGGCCTTGCCGTAGACGGCCTGCGAGCCGGAGGTGACGAGCACCGAGAGCAGCGCGAACAGGGTCATCGTCGTCGGCAGACCGAGCGACTGGCCCCGGATCTGGGCGCGTTGGCCCGCGCCGAAGCGGGTGAAGTCCGGGATGTTCAGGGAGAGCGTGGCCCAGAAGGCGATCATGCCCATGAGCGAGGGGAAGAAGACCGGCCAGAAGTCCTTGCCCCAGCCCAGCTCCGACGGCTGGTCGAGCAGCGGCCCGAAGCCGCCCGCCTTGACCGCGACCCACACCAGGAGCACCACCGCGCCGACGATGACGAAGGGCGCCGCCCAGTTCTCGAACCGGCGCAGCGCGTCCATCCCCCGGTAGATGATGGCGAGTTCGAGCGCCCAGAAGAGCAGGAAGCACAGCCAGAGCGTCCAGGGCTGCCCGCCGATCTCGGACGCCTCGGCCCAACCGCCGAACACCTTGCCCAGCAGCGTGAAGATGCCGACGCCGCCGATCCAGGTCTGGATGCCGAACCAGGCACAGGCGACGGCCGCCCGGATCAGGGCCGGGAGGTTGGCGCCGCGCAGCCCGAACGAGGCCCGGGCCAGCACCGGGAAGGGGATGCCGTACTTGGGCCCGGCGTGTCCGGTGAGCAGCATGGGCCCGAGCACGATCAGGTTGGCGAGGGCGATGGTGAAGACGGCCTGCTTCCAGTCCATGCCGAGGGCGACGAGACCGGAGGCGAGCAGCCAGGACGGGATGTTGTGGGCCATCCCGACCCAGAGCGCGGTGAAGTTGTACGTGGTCCAGACGCGCCGCGCCAGCGGGACGGGCAGCAGGTCCGCGTTGACGAAGCGGTTGTCGTCGGGGGCGGCGCCGGGGGCGAGTTCGACACGGTCGGCGGAGGCCGGTATCGGCTCCGGTGAGGAGGACGGGGAGGGAGGTGCGGTCGATGTCATGGCGGCTGGACCCTTCGCTCGGGGCGGTGCCGTGCGGGGCGGGGCGCGGGGGGTTTCGCGTACGACCGGGGGTTGCGTACGACCGTGGGGCGGTCAGTCGGTGAGGGCGGGGATGACGGTGGAGCCGTAGGCGTCGATGGTGGCTTCGCGGGCGTCGTGCATGTTGTACACCGCGAACTGGTCGACGCCCAGACCCTTGAGGTGTCTCAGCTTCTCGACATGGGCGGAGGCCGGACCGAGCAGGCAGAAGCGGTCCACGATGACGTCGGGGACGAACGCGGTGTCGGGGTTCCCGGCCCGCCCGTGGTGGCTGTAGTCGTAGCCCTGCCGGCCCTTGATGTACGCGGTCAGCTCGTCGGGGACGAGGCCCGAGTGCTCGCCGTACCGGGCGACGAGGTCGGCGACGTGGTTGCCGACCATCCCGCCGAACCAGCGGCACTGGTCCCGGGCGTGGGCCAGCGCCTCGGGCGAGTCGTCGTCGGTGACGTAGGCGGGGGCGGCGACGCAGATGGCGACGGAGTCCGGGTCGCGTCCGGCCCCGGCCGCCGCGTCCCGTACCGCTTTGATCATCCATTCGGTGAGATACGGGTCAGCGAGCTGGAGGATGAAGCCGTCGGCCTTCTGCCCGGCGAGCGCGAGGGCCTTGGGGCCGTAGGCGGCCATCCAGACGGGGAGCTTTCCGTCCTTGATCCAGGGGATGCGGATGGGGTTGCCGTCCACCTCGGCCTCGCGGCCCTCCGCCAGGTCGCGGATGACGTCGATGGCCTCGCCGAGCCGGGCCAGGGTGTTGGGCGCGCGCCCGGCGACGCGCATCGCGGAGTCGCCCCGGCCGATCCCGCACACGGTCCGGTTGCCGTACATGTCGTTGAGGGTGGCGAAGGTGGAGGCGGTCACCTCCCAGGTGCGGGTGCCCGGGTTGGTGACCATGGGGCCGACGGTGAGCCGGTCGGTGTGTTCCAGGATGCTGCTGTAGATGACGAACGGCTCCTGCCAGAGCACCGCAGAGTCGAAGGTCCAGCCGTAGCGGAACCCGTTGCGTTCGGCGCGGCGCATCAGGCTGATCACGGCCGATGCGGGCGGGTCCGTCTGGAGGACGAGTCCGAAGTCCATGCCCGTTGCTCCTAGTTCAGGTACTGACAGGTGGCGCGTGGGGTGTAGCTGCCGTGGCCGGCGCGGCCGGTGTACGTGCGGTGGTCGATGACGACCTCGCCGCGCGAGAGCACCGTCTCGACCTGCCCGGTGAGCTGCTTCCCCTCGTACGCCGAGTAGTCGACGTTCATGTGGTGGGTCTCGGCGGACACGGTCTGCCGGGCGGCCGGGTCGTAGACGACGATGTCCGCGTCCGCGCCGGGCGCGATCGTGCCCTTCTTCGGGTAGAGACCGAACATCCGGGCCGGGGACGCGCAGGCGATCTCGATCCAGCGGCGCCGCGAGATGTGGCCGTCCACCACGGCCTGGTGCAGCAGGTCCATGCGGTTCTCGACGCCCGGCATGCCGTTGGGGATCTTCGAGAAGTCTCCCCGGCCCATGTCCTTCTGCCCGGAGAAGCAGAAGGGGCAGTGGTCGGTGGAGACGACCTGGAGCTCGTTGTTGCGCAGCCCGCGCCACAGGACCTCCTGGTGCTCCCGGGGCCGCAGCGGAGTGGAGCAGACGTACTTGGCGCCCTCGAAGTCCGGTTCGGCGAGGTTGTCGGTGGAGAGGAAGAGGTACTGCGGGCAGGTCTCGCCGAACACGGGCTGCCCCTTGTGGCGGGCGGCGGCGATCTCGGCGACGGCCTCGTCGGCGGAGACGTGCACGACGTACAGCGGCGATCCGGCGACGCGGGCCAGCTGGATGGCGCGGTGCGTGGCCTCCGCCTCCAGCGCCACCTTGCGTACGTCTCCGTGGTAGCGCGGGTCGGTGCGGCCGGCGGCGAGGGCCTGCTCCACCAGGACGTCGATGGCGATGCCGTTCTCCGCGTGCATCATGATCAGGCCGCCGTTGGACTCGGCCCGCTGCATGGCGCGCAGGATCTGCCCGTCGTCGCTGTAGAAGACACCGGGGTAGGCCATGAACAGCTTGAAGGACGTGATGCCCTCACCGACCAGGAGGTCCATTTCCTTGAGCGAGGACTCGTTCACGTCCGCGAGGATCATGTGGAAGGCGTAGTCGATGGCGCAGTTGCCGTCCGCCTTGGCGTACCAGGCGTCCAGGCCCTCGCGCAGGGAGCGGCCGACGGACTGGATGGCGAAGTCCACGATGGTGGTGGTGCCGCCCCAGGCCGCGGCGCGGGTGCCGGTCTCGAAGGTGTCGGCCGCGTAGGTGCCGCCGAACGGCATCTCCATGTGGGTATGCGCGTCGACACCGCCCGGGATGACGTACTTTCCGGTCGCGTCGATGGTCCGGGCGGCGGTCCAGCCGGCCGCCTCGTCGCTGTCGTGGGCGGCGAGCGCGGCGATCCGGCCGCCGTCGACGAGGACGTCCGCGTGCATCTCGTCCGACGCGGTGACGACCAGGCCGCCGCGGATGACGGTACGGCTCATGGGTACCCCTCCTCGTTGTACGGGTGGAACGCGGGTGCGGGGTCCGGCCCCGCACCCGCGCGGGTGCCGGCGCTCAGCCCACGGTGCTCAGCGCGTCGGCGAGGATGTCCGCGCCCTCTTCCGCCTCGGCGATCGCGAGCGAGAGCGGCGGGGCGATGCGCAGCACGCTGGTGTTGTGGCCGCCGCCCTTGCCGATGAGCAGGCCGCCCTCGCGCGCCGCCTCCAGGACGGCCGTGGCCGCTTCCGGGTCGGCCTCGTCGGTGCCGGGCTTCACGAGTTCGATCCCGATCATCAGGCCCCGGCCGCGCACCTCGCGGACCCGCTCCGAGGTGGCACCGATGGCGCGCAGCCGCTCGATGAGCAGGCCGCCGACGCGGCGGGCGTTGCCCTGGAGGTCGTGTTCCAGGAGGTACGAGAGGTTGGCGAGGCCGGCCGCCATGGTGACCGGGGAACCGCCGAACGTCGAGATGGAGTTGGCGTCCAGGCAGTTCATGACCTCGGCGCGGGCGACCACGCCTCCGATGGACATCCCGTTGCCGATGCCCTTGGCGAAGGTGAGGATGTCCGGCGGCCCGTTCCGGGCATGGGCCTGCCAGCCCCAGAAGTGTTCGCCGGAGCGCCCCCACCCCGTCTGCACCTCGTCGGAGATCCACAGCACGCCGTGCCGGTTCAGCACCTCGCGGAACGCGCCGTACAGCCCGTCGGGCGGTGAGGTGAAGCCGCCGACGCCCTGGATGGGTTCGGCGATCAGGGCAGCCGGGGTGCGGGTGTGGCCGAGCAGGTCCTCCAGGTCCGCGACGCAGGCGGCGGTGAACTCCTCGTCGCTCAGGTGCGCGTAGGGGCCCCGGGTGCGGACGCCGCCGTGCACGTACAGGGTCTGGAGCGGCGAGAGGCTGGTGGGCGACCAGGCGTTGTTGCCGGTGATGGAGACCGCGGAGAAGGACCGGCCATGGTAGCTGTTGCGCATCGCCAGGATCTGGTTCGACCTGCGGTACGTGGTGGCCAGGAGCAGGGCGGTGTCGTTGGCCTCGGTGCCGGAGGTGGTGAAGAAGACCCGGGCGTCGGGGATGCCGGAGAGCGAGGCGATGCGCTCGGCCAGCTCGATCATCGGGCGGTTGAGGTAGAGCGTCGAGGAGTGGATGATCCGGCCGGCCTGCTCACTGACGGCCTTGCTGACCTCGGGCAGGGCATGGGCCGTCATGGTGGTGAGGATGCCGCCGAAGAAGTCGAGGTAGCGGTTGCCGTCGGCGTCCCAGACGTGGCGGCCCTCGCCGTGCGTGATCTCCAGCGGGTGGCGGTAGTAGAGGGCCAGCCAGTCGGGGCTGACGGCGAGGTGGCGGTGGTGGAGGCTGCTCACGGCTCGACCAGCCCCTCGTACGCGTCGGGGCGGCGGTCCCGGTAGAACGCCCACTGCTGCCGGACCTCTTCGATGAGCCCGAAGTCCAGGTCGCGGACGAGGAGTTCCTCCTCCTTGTCGCTCGCGACGTCGCCGACGAACTGGCCGCGCGGGTCCACGAAGTAGCTGGTGCCGTAGAAGTCGTTGTCGCCGTACTCCTCCTGGCCGACGCGGTTGATCGCGGCGATGAAGTACTCGTTGGCGACGGCGGACGCGGGCTGTTCCAGCTGCCACAGGTGGGCGGAGAGGCCGCGCGAGGTGGCGGACGGGTTGTAGACCAACTGGGCTCCGTTGAGGCCCAGTTGACGCCATCCCTCGGGGAAGTGCCGGTCGTAGCAGATATAGACGCCGACCTTGCCGACGGCGGTGTCGAAGACCGGCCAGCCCACGTTGCCGGGTTTGAAGTAGTACTTCTCCCAGAAGCCCTTGACCTGCGGGATGTGGTGCTTGCGGTACTTGCCGAGGTAGGAGCCGTCGGCGTCGATCACGGCGGCGGTGTTGTAGTAGAAGCCGGACTGCTCCAGCTCGAAGACCGGGACGACGATCACCATGCCGGTCTCGCGGGCCAGGTCCCGCATGCGCCGTACGGTCGGGCCGTCCGGCACCGCCTCGGCCCAGCGGTAGTGCTCGGGCTCCTGCACCTGGCAGAAGTAGGGGGCGTTGAACACCTCCTGGAAGCCGATGATCTTCGCCCCCTGCCGGGCGGCCTCGCGAGCATGCTCCTCGTGCTTGGCGATCATGGATTCGGTGTCGCCGGTCCAGGTCGCCTGGACGAGTGCGGCGCGTACGACGTGGGACATGAGCTGCTCCTTCGACGCGGCGTCAGAGAGCCTTTTCGTGCTTCTTCTACGCCCGTAGACACGTGCGTACGGGAGAACGTAAGCCCCGTCACACCGCGGGGCAAGACCATCGCCGTGAACCGGCTGAGTCGATCATGTTTCACACCCGTGCGGGCCAGTACCCCGCGCGCCTCAGCTCAGTCCCGCCACGCGCAGGGCATGCTCGACGCCGCGCTCGCGCGCCTCGGACACCGTCCGGGCGGCGGCGAGCAGTTGCGGTACGAGCCGGGGCGGGTCGATCGAAGCGATCATGGCCGCTTCCTGCGGCGAGCGGACCCGGACGAAGGCGCCGAGCAGCGTCTGGGCCAGCGGACCCCGGCCCGCCCGGTCGAGGGCGGTCGCGGCCTCGGCGATCTCGGCGGCCGGACGTGCGACGCCCTGCCGCAGCAGCTGCCCGCAGTCCTCGGCACGCCCCGCCGCCGCCAGGGCGTCCACGGCGGCCGCGAGCCCGTCCGGGGGGAGCGAGGCGACCTCCCAGAGCAGGGTGGCCCAGTCCGCGCCGAGCCCGGCCCGGTGCAGCTCGACGGCGAGGAGCGGCAGCCGGTGCCCGGGGAGGGCCGCCGCCTCGCAGAGCACGGCGTGCGCCTCGCCGCTGCGGCCCTCGGCGCGCAACCGGAGCAGCGCGCCCACGACCGCCTGCGCGGACCGGAGCGCGGCCGGGTCCGGCGAGGCCGTGGGCCGCTCGGTGCTCGCGGCGGGCGCTCCACCGAAGCGGGCGCCGCGCGGTGAGGCGGCCGGCACGGCGGGCAGCACGGGCGCCTTGTCCGCGCCGCCGTCCTCGGCCTCCAGACCCGCGAACCGGGCCCCGGTCGCCTTCCGCCTCCGGGCGGGTGCGGTTTCGTGGGGCGCGGGCGCGGGCTCCGGCTCGGGGGCAGCGGGCCTCGCGGGGGCCGCCGCTCCGGCTGCGAACCGGTCCGGGGTACGGGAGACGGCCGTCAGGCGGCTGCGGAGTTCGACGCAGCGGGCCGAGGCGCGGACGTGGTCGTCGCGGGCCCAGGCGAGTGCCGTCTCGTCCCCGTCGCCACGCTCACGGGCCGCCCGCAGCCGCTCGGCGGCGTATTCCTGCTCGCGCAGCAGGAGGCCGAGCCGTTCCACCAGGCGGGCGCGGCCGCCCGGGCGGCGGTCGAGGCTGAGGGCGCAGTCCGCGTGGAGCCGGGCGGCACGTGCCGACGCCTGTCCCGCGTACGCACTCCCCCGCGCCTCCGCCAGGTCCGCGAACAGCGCCTCCATCACGTCCCAGGGCGGCAGCTCGGCCCCGTCCAGGCAGGCGTCCATCCCCATCGGGTCGCGGCGGCGGAAGACCCCGTACCACCCCCGCCCGGGATCGAGCAGCGCCACCAGCTCACGCAGATGGGTCGCGAAGTCCCTTACCGATACCACCTCTTGATGCACCGTCACCGTCGCCTTCGGCCGCCGTCGCCCGGAACCCTCCGGTCCGGGGCATTCGACCGCAGGTGTGTTACGGGACGGCTACACGCGCTTTGCGGGTGCGAGGCGAGGGGGCGGGACTCTCGAAACACGCCCGAAGCCGGTGCGGGGCTCAGAGGGTGATGGCGATCCCGGTGTGCGGGCGCTTGCCCAGGCGGACGATCATCGCCGGGTAGTCGAGCAGCCAGTACTTCCAGGTGTACTTGCGGCCTATGGCGCGGCGCACGGCCACCGTCTCCCGCTCGTCGAGCAGCCGGGCGGTGCCCTCGGCGCTCGGGGCGCCCTCCTCGGTCCGGCCGCGAACGTCGCAGACGGTGACCCGGACCCGGGTGTCGTTGCGCAGGCGCTTGACCTTCCAGGAGTCCGTCTTGGTCCAGACGAGCAGCTTGCCGCCTTCGGCCACCGCCCAGACGGGGGTGGCGACGGGCGTGCCGTCCTTGCGGTACGTGGTCAGGCTGACGTACTCGCTGCGCGCGAAGTCCTGGAGGCTCATGGCCCCCAGACTATGCGCGCGGCGCAAGCGGGGCGCGAGCCACCGGGCTATCCGGCGAGCGGTACCGCCGCCGGTGCCGGGGCGCAGCGCAGCAGGAGTTCGTCCATGGAGAGGCCGAGCGCGCCGGAGAGGGCGGCGACGGTGAAGAACGCGGGGGTGGGGGCGCGGCCGGTCTCGATCTTCCGCAGGGTCTCGGCGGAGATTCCGGCGTGGGCGGCGATCTCGGTCATGGAGCGGGCGCCTCGCGCCTCGCGCAGCAGCAGGCCGAGCCGTTCGCCGCGCAGGCGCTCTTCGGGGGTCAGGGGGGTACGGACCATGCCGTCATTCTAATACCGCTCGGACCGGTATAGTAATTGCGGTATTGTAATTGGCATGGTGCAACTCAAGACGGACACATCCATCGAAGCCATGCGTACGACCGGCCGCGTCGTCGCCCGCATGCTCACCGCCGCCCGGGAGGCCGCCGAGGTCGGCGTCTCGCTGCGCGAACTGGACGAGGTGGCGCGCGGGGTGCTGCGCGAGGCGGGCGCGGGCTCGCCGTTCCTGGGCTACCGGCCCCACTTCGCCCCGGTCCCCTTCCCCGCGGTCATCTGCGCGTCGGTCAACGACGCGATCGTGCACGGCATCCCGACGGACTACCGGCTGCGCGACGGCGACCTGGTCAGCATCGACGCGGGTGCCACGCTGGACGGCTGGGCCGGTGACTCGGCGATCAGCTTCACCGTGGGCCGCGCCCGCCCCGCCGACACCCGGCTCATCGACACCGCGTACAAGGCCCTGGAAGCGGGCATCGCGGCGGCCACCGTGGGCAACCGGATCGGTGACATCGCGCACGCCATCGGCACCGTCTGCCGCACCGCCGGCTACGGCATCCCCGAGGGGTTCGGCGGGCACGGCGTGGGCCGCGAGATGCACGAGGACCCGGGGGTGCCCAACGAGGGCCGTCCGGGGCGCGGGATGCCGCTGCGGCACGGCATGGTGCTGGCCATCGAGCCGATGCTCATCGGGGGCGGCGTGGACACGTACCGCGCGGACCGCGACGGCTGGACCCTGCGCACGACGGACGGCAGCCGGGCCGCGCACGCCGAGCACACGGTGGCGATCACGGACGACGGCCCGCGCATCCTGACCGCGCTCTAGTCCCCGCGTACGAACTCCTCCGCGAGCGCCCGTCCCGTACGCACGGCGGCTTCGTGGTCCTCGATCGGTGACACCCGGGAGTCCTTGAACAGGATGTACGTGACCCCGGAGGGTGCGCCGCCGCTGCCCGGGTCCGGGTCGATGCCGAGCGATTTCGCCGTGGCGTACGAGGCTTCGCCGATGATGCGCTCCGGGCCGACGTCGCCCACGACCGCGTACTCCACCTTCTCGCCGTGCACGACGGCGACGACCCCGCCGCCCTTGACGCCGGACTTCGCGTAGTCCCAGACGCCGGAGGGCGCGGGCACGACCACGTACGGCAGCTTCTCCGCGTTCAGCGGCCGGCCGTCCGAGGCGTGGAAGGCGGTGTCGCCGTGGAAGGCGGGGTCGGTGGCCGGGTCGCAGGCGGCGGTGACCTGTCCGTCGCAGTCGATGTCCAGGTCGGCCTTCCAGAACACGGCCCCCTTCGCACCGCACTTCACCGAAGTCGCCTCGTCCTTCCGGTACTTACCGTTCGACAGCTGCTCGCAGGCCGACGCCTTGGCCAGCAGGTCAGCCGCCCCGACGGCGCCCTCCCGGTCACGGGCCGGCCCGGGTCTGGGAGGAGATGGTCGTGCCGTGCCCCCCTTGTCCGGTGTGCGGGTCAGCGCCCCCCGCTGGGCCTCACCACCATCGCCGAGCCGCCGCCGCGCCGCTCCTTCTCGGCCGCGGCGAGCCACCGCCCGTCGGGCAGCCGCTGTACGCCGGTCGCCGCGCCGATCTCCGGGTTGAGCTTGAAGACGTGGCCGAGGGATTCCAGCTTCGCCCGCAACGGGCTGTTCCAGAGCGCCGGTTCCAGTTCGGTGGCCGGTGCGTTGCGCTGGCTGGCCCGAGGCGCGGCGATGGCGTCGACCAGCGGGAGCCCCCGGTCCAGCTTGCCGGTCAGCGTCTGGAGCACGGTGGTGATGATGGTCGCGCCGCCGGGCGAGCCGAGGGCGAGGACCGGCTCGCCGTGCCGGAGCACGATGGTCGGCGAGATCGAGGAGCGCGGGCGCTTGCCCGGACCGGGCAGGTTCGGGTCGTGGACGGCGGGGTCGGCCGGTGCGAAGGAGAAGTCGGTCAGCTCGTTGTTGAGCAGGAAGCCGCGCCCCGGCACGGTGATCCCGCTGCCGCCGGTCTGCTCGATGGTCAGCGTGTACGCGACGACGTTGCCCCACTTGTCGGCGGTCGTCAGGTGCGTGGTGTTCTCACCCTCGTACGTGGTCGGCGCGGCCTTCCCCGTGGACCGGCAGGCGCCGGGGTGGCGCGGGTCGCCCGGGGCGAGCGGGCTCGTCAGCACCGCGTCGTCCTTGATCAGGCACTCCCGCGCGTCCGCGAACCGCTGGCTGAGCAGCTGCTTCGTCGGCACGTCCTCGAAGGCGGGGTCGCCGACCCAGCGCCCCCGGTCGGCGAACGCGATGCGGCTCGCCTCGATGGAGCGGTGCAGGTACTGGGCCTCGCTCGCCCGCGAGAGGTCCGTGGACTCCAGGATGTTGAGGGCCTCGCCCACCGTCGTACCGCCGGACGAGGACGGCGCCATGCCGTACACGTCGAGCCCCCGGTAGTTCACCTTCGTCGGCGCTTGGCGCAGCGCGCGGTAGGAGCGCAGGTCCTTCGCGGTCAGGTCGCCGGGGCGCACCACCCGGTCGGAGGCCGGGTCGACGGGCGGGTTGCGTACGGTTCGTACGACGTCCTCGGCGAGCTCGCCCCGGTAGAGCTCGTCCACGCCTTTGCGGCCGACCTCCTCGTAGGTGCGTGCCAGATCCGGGTTCCTGAGGACCGAGCCGACCTCGGGGAGCTTTCCGCCGGGCAGGAACAGCTTGCGGGTGGCCGGGAAGTCCCGGAACCGCTCCTCGTTGCCGGCCGTCTGCGAGCGGAACGTCTCGTCCACGACGAAGCCGTCCCGGGCGATCCGCTCGGCGGGCTTCAGAACCTGCCGGAGCGACGTGCTGCCCCAGGTGTCCAGGGCGGTGTCCCAGGTGGCGGGCGTGCCGGGGGTCCCGATGCTCAGCCCGCTGGTCACGGCGTCCGCGAAGTCGAGCGGCTTGCCGTTCTCCAGGAAGAGGGAGGAGTCGGCGCTGCGCGGGGCGGTCTCGCGGCCGTCGATGGTGCGGACGGTGTGGCTGCGGGCGTCGTAGTAGACGAAGTAGCCACCGCCGCCGAGCCCCGCGGAGTACGGCTCGGTGACGCCGAGCGCGGCGGCCGTGGCCACGGCGGCGTCGACCGCGTTGCCGCCGTTGCGCAGCACCTCGATACCGGCGGCCGTGGCGTCCGCGTCGACACTGGAGACCGCTCCGCCGTATCCCACCGCGACGGGTGACTTGGGCGGTGGCGCGGGGGAATGTCCGGGATGGGCGGACGAGGAGGGGGCGGCGGCCCCGACCGACACGACGGCGGCCAGGATCGCCGCCAACGACACATTTCGCCTGATGGAACGTCGCACGCGCAACCTCCGGTGAAGGATCGTCCGCGCAGGGTAACGCCGCCCCGGCCGCCCCGTCAGGACCGCCTCGGACGTGAGGCCGAATGCCCGCTAACATGCCCGCCCATGACTGACGACGTACGCAACATCGTGCTGGGCGTGATAGCCGCCGGCATCAGCGCCGCCCTCGGCTGGCTCGCGCGCACCCATCTGTGGCGCCGCAAGCTCCGCCGCAAGCAGGCGTTCTTCGGGCTGCCGGGGAACTCCGAGTGCCTGCTCGTCGTCAACCGCGACGCGGGCGGCGACGGCTCGGTCCATCGCCACGACGTCTTCGCCCTGCTCGAACTGTCGGCCCTGATCAAGGACTGCGAGGCGCACGCCCAGATCCTGTCCCACGACATCGCGCAGCAGGGCATCGGCGAGCGGACCGAGTTCTGCGTCGGCGGCCCGGTGTCGAACCGTCGCGTTCCACGTCACCCTCAAAGCACTCAATGGCCAGTGGCTTCAAGCTCGCCCGGATCTCGACCGGGTCCGGTTGCCACGCTGGTTGAGACTCCATCCCCTTCAGTGAAGTCATAGCCTCGGCCCAAACGCCAGCCTGCAACCAACGGTGAGCTTGAGTCTGCAGGGTCGCCGGCTTGACGCCATACCGCGGCGCCACATCCTGGAACCGTTCACCCGAAACAGCTTTGTCCAGCAGAGCGGCGACGATCGTGCGCCGATCGACGACGGATCGGCTACCACCCATGAGTGGCTCAATCCGCGCCCACGCCTGGTCACACAGAACAGGAACCTCCTGCCCCTCCTGCAGGAACCAATCTCGTATCGCGCATGCAACGCCCTTGCGTCGCGGGGCGCACCTGACCACCTGGGCCCGTAGGCCCACACTGCGAAAAAGCTCGGCCTTCTCTTCTTGGTCGATGTCCTTGAGGTTCCTCCGCGCCGTTGCGGCTAGGCGCTCCAGCCCTTGAACGCGCTGACCAGCTTCAGTCGCCTCGCTCTGCCAAGCCTTCGCCTCCTGGCGCTGCTTTTCCAGACCAGCCAGGATCTCTTCGTGCGGCTTCGTGGCCCTATCCGCTGCTTGCTCCGCCTCCTCCCTGCTCAGACCTCGACGCAGGGCTCGCTTGGCCGCTGTTGCAGCGGCGACTTCTATCAGGTCTTCTGCCTCGGCAATCTGTTCACTTAGTTCGGATATGCGCTTGTTGTAGTCCACCCGCTCGCGCCCGGTCGCGTCCAGCCATTCTTGAGCCATGGCCTTCATGCGGTCGGCGTCGCCAAGGAGGGCCGCGACCGCATTCCACATCTGCCCCTCAACGCTGGTCGCTTCCAGGTACGGGCATGTACAGCGGTCGTTGGCTCCAGCGTAGGAATCACGCCGCCCCTTACAGCGGTAAATGATTTCGGTGGGGCGACACTGGTGTCCTTCATACGTGCGACCACACGGGCTAGCCATGATACCGGTCAAGGTATAGACACGAGAATCCCTTTTAACCTTCACTCGGCGATGACTCATCGCAGCACGCAAGTCATTGATTTCGCCACCGGTAAAGATGGGTGGAATTTCTATGACGACAGTCTCGCCGTATATAGGATTTCCGTCCGGGTCTCGCTGCGCAGATCTTCCTCGCCATATAACGCGATTCTCCATCGCCGCACCACCGAGCAAACGACATCTGATGTTTTTTGCCGTCCAGTACCTACCCGAACGCGTTTTACGCTGCTCCGTGTTGAGGATTAGAGCGGTTTCCTCCCAGCTCAACTTTTCGAGGAATATTTCTCGTGCCCTACGGAGCGTCAGCGCCTCTGTTTCGCAAATGACATAGCGCGAAATACCCTTCCGTCCCCGTTCGGCGATCTCCCACCCGAAGGGAACCGCCCCGCCGGGATACAGCCCTTCTTCGGCCTTCTCCTGGATACCACCCTGAGTGCGATCACGAATCAACTCGCGTTCCTCTTCAGCGTAGTCAGCGTCCTTCCGCATCTGACTACGACCAGCCGAAGTCGAGTTGTCATAGTCCCGCTTGACCACGGCCACGTACACACCAAGGTCTTCGAGCTCCCAGACCCATTTCCAGAAG
This sequence comes from Streptomyces sp. NBC_00209, assembly GCF_045206345.1. Classification (NCBI taxonomy): domain Bacteria; kingdom Bacillati; phylum Actinomycetota; class Actinomycetes; order Kitasatosporales; family Streptomycetaceae; genus Streptomyces; species Streptomyces sp. NBC_00209. The sequence continues at coordinate 682,792 of NZ_CP108121.1, forward strand.
GCACGGCCTGTGCGACCGATACCTCGCCCCTCGTTCACCACGACCATGTCGAACGGGCGCGGCACCATGCGCGCGGTGTCCATGAGGCGTTTCAGGTCTGGGCGGCGGTCGGCCTCCAAGCTGCCGCTGAAGCCTTCATCGGCGTACGTGCCGACGTGCACCCATCCCTTCTTCTCGATGTAGCGTGCAGTCCGCTTGCCGGTATACGAGATGCCGTAGCCCTCAGTTTGCTCCTCCGTGGAGACCCGCAGGTAGTCCACGGCGCGCAGCGTTGCCGCCCTACCTCCGCGCGCCACACCGCTGGCACGCGTTCGGGAAGTTCCCATATCAACCTCCTTTGACCGGGTGGGCCCCAGGGTTTTGCCATGCAGCCGAAGTCACCCAAGTACCGGTAACCCTAAGGCGCAGGGGTGTCAATGCGGGGCCGAAACAGTATCTGCAGTATTCTGCTGTAGGCGATAGCGTCAAGCTCCTCGTCTCGAAAGCTCAGGTCAATCCGCGGAGCGGGGTCGCCCGTGAAGTGCCCCCTCAACCATTCGTTGGCCACCTCGACCGGTGCGGCTTTCGTGTTGTTCTGCATGCGCCTTTCCCCTTGCTCCCGTCTGACGACCCCGGCCGCGCAGGCTGGGCCGCCACTGGGCAGTACCTTGCGTCCGGGTTCTGCACCCCTGTCGAGTAACCCTGGATATCCCTATGCCGCCAGCATCACGGACTCGCGAAGCAGCGGCGCCGGGCCTGCCAACCGTCATTAGATGCGGATTTGTCCGCATGCTTCACGGAGTCGGATCACCAGGATTGATCGGGCGCGAACTCCCTCAACAATCAACACAATCGCCGGTTTGGGAAACCGGCGATCATCAGGTATCTTGGCTCGCTATTCGAGAGAGGTGTGTCGCGGCTCTGCAGAGTTGGGCGCCTCGGACGGACGGCGCCGGCCACCGTGTCCAGGGCCGCCAACGTCACGGGCATCCCGTATCGCGCGATGACGATGCTCACGGAAAGCGGCGAGGCAGATTTCGCTGCCTCGTTGCAGAACTTGCGCCGGGCGCATCTGCGGTACAACTCGTCTCCGCACCCAGGTGGGGCGAGGAGCTGCTGCGGCAGGTTCTGCGGTGGCGCCCTCCCAGGGCCCGCTGGCGCGCGCCCAGCGCAATCAAGAACTGGTCGATGCACGGCCCGGTCCAGACGCAGGGGAACGACCAGCACGCCTCCTGGCGCGCTCCGGCCGCAGAAACCGACTCGGGCCGACTTCCAGGGGCATTGCGCGATTGGGATTGGTCCGGTTCGCCGGTCTCGTCAGTGACGTGGCGTCAAGTCCGTTGTGTGGCAAGGGACCCCGGAGAGCAGAGCAGGCACGGTGCTGGTGATCATGTGGTTGTCGAGACCCATGAGAACCGAGCGAGACCGTGCCTGCCCGAACATCATCGCCCATCCCTTCCGCGCTGGAGCAACTGGGCTCCCCGACTGATCCCCTCACCTCAAGCGATGTCGCTGACCTGCGGCGTTTCCTGATTCTGGTCGCCGATCCCCGCGATGCGCGAGGGCTGCGGTATCCGGCCCTCGCGTTGCTGTGCGCGGCCGTCTCGGCGGTGCTGACCGGGGCCCGGTCGCTCATCGCGATCAGCGAGTGGATCACGGATGCCCCGCAGCATGTGCTGGGTGTCCTCGGCTTCGCTGCCGATCCGCTTACCGGTCTGCGGCCGGTGCCGCACGCCGCAACCGTGCGCCGCCTGCTGCAGCGTGTGGACGGTGACGCGCTGGATGCGGCGATCAGCGCGTATCTGCAGGCCAGAACGCCGCCCCCGGTCGAGCCGGACGCGGAGGAGGGGCCGGTGCGACGGGTGATCGCGGTCGACGGCAAGGTGGTCCGCGGATCGCGAACCCAGACGGCCGCCGCGATCCAGCTGCTGGCGGCGATGGACCACCACGGCGTTGTCCTGGCCCAGCGGCAGGTCGCTTCCAAGAGCAACGAAATCCCCTCCTTCGCACCGTTGCTGGACGGACTCGAGCTGGCGAACACGGTGGTGACCGCCGACGCCCTGCACACCCAGCACGACAACGGGGCCTATCTGACCCGTCGCGGCGCGCACTACGTGGCCGTCGTGAAGAAGAACCATCCGGGCCTGTATGCCCAGGTCAGAACGCTGCCCTGGCGGGACATCCCGCTCGGGCACCGCACGCGCGACCACGCCCACCACCGCGACGAGGTCCGCCGGCTCAAGGCCGCCGCATTCAGCCACCTCGACTACCCCGGCGCCCACCAGGCCATCCAAGTCGTGCGCTGGCGACGCGACATAAGCGCCGGGAAGCTGACCATCGAGCGCGTCTACCTGATCACCAGCCTGACCGTCTTCGACGCCACCTGCACCGAGCTCGCCACCTGGATCAGAGGCCACTGGGGTATCGAGAACCTCCTGCACCACGTCCGGGACCGCACGTTCCGCGAGGACGACTCCAAGGTCCGCACCGGCACCCTGCCCCGCGCCATGGCCTCCCTGCGCAACCTCGCCATCAGCGTCTTCCGCCAGGACGGCCAGACCAACATCGCCGCCGCCCTCCGCCACACCGGCCGCGACTACCACCGGCCCCTACGAGCCCTCGGCCTCACGTGACGAACCCAGACAGATCTCGATCATGCAATGACCCTGCGCCGGACAGTGAGGGCTGCCAGGCCCGCTGGTCCGCCAAAGGCGATCGCCGGGTCGGTGGTGTCCGGCATGCTGCCGTCGGGCAGGGTGCAGAGGGAGGTGAGGGGCGTGCCGGTGACCACCCGCATGAGCTCTTCCCCGGTCCACGGGTCCCAGAGGCGCACGGTGGTGTCGCTCAAGCCAGCAGTGGCGAGGAGCGGCTGCGGCGAGGTGAGGGTGGGTGGTAGAAGGCCGATGGCGGAGACCGGGCCGTGGTGCCCCACGAGTACGGGATACGCCTCTGTCCGAGGAGCGTCCGGGGACCAGAGCCGGACGCAGCCGTCGCTGCCGCCGGTGACCAGCAGTGAACTGCCGTCCTCCGCAGGGCAGACTGCGAGCGAACGGACGGGGCCCGTGCGGCCGGGCAGGCGCAGGTGCGGCGGCGCACCGACGTGGCTGAACCTCACGGTACGGCCACTAGAGAGGGCCACGAGCGGGCCCGTCTCGCTCGGCAGAGCCGCGAGGGCGCGCACGGCCACGTCCTCGCGGACGGGCTCCCAGCGTTGCTCGCCGCTGGCGAGGTCATGGAAGCAGATGCTTCCCGCGCTCGTGCCGCTGACCAGGACGACGTCGTCGGCACCGGGGAGGGAGAGCGTGGCGAGAGAGCGCACGCTCGCCGCCTGCCAGCTCTGGTCCACCAGAGGGGACTGCCAGCCGCGCTGCTCGTCCCAGCGGCCGATCACGCCATTCTTTAGGCCGATGACGACGGACGCCGACCCGTCCGGCCAGACGTGGGTGGCCAGGGCGGTCAACGTGTCGCAGTGCCATTCGGCGGGCCATGTCAACTGCTGGGGACGCCGCTGCGTACGCCGCAGTTGACCCCTCGCCGCCGATCGGATGCTGACGGCACCTGAGCGGGCGGGCGTCAGCAGGCTGGGGCCGTCGTGCGATCCGGGGAACACGGCTAGGAGGGAGCCGTCTACCGACGCCTCCAGATCGAGTTCCGGCTCCGACGTGCGCCCGGCGGGGTTCCAGCTCCGGACCGTCCGGTCCAACGATGCGGAGACCACGAAGGGCATCCGCTGTCCCGTATCGACCGCGACCACGGCCTTGACCCTTCCCGTGTGGTCGGGCGGGGATGTGTACACCTCTTCCCCCGTGGCCGGATCCCAGAGGCTCACGGGCCCCCCTTCAGTGCCGCCGAGTGCCAGCAGTGTTCCGAAATCCGGATGGGGGTAGGGCCCGAGGGAGGCCGCCGACCGCGGGATGCGCGCTGCCTTGTTCTCATTGCCTGTGAGCGCGTCGTAGGTGCGCACGCTGCGCGTCGTGCTCGAAGCCGCGGCGAGCCGGGGACGGCCCTGCTGGTCGAAGTACAGGGCGAGCGCGACCACTCCTCTGCCCTGCCCGTGCACCACGGTGACGACGTCGAGCGATTCGGCGTCGAAGACCTCGAACGTGCTGTTCCTGCCGCCCGCGGCGAGCAGCGTCCTGCCCGAGGGGAGCTGCAACGTCGCCAACGCCTTGACTGAGGGGCCCATCACACCGTCGAGGGGCCCGAGGGGCAGGACCGGTGTCTCCTCGTCGAAGGGATCACACATGATCAGTCCCGCGTCGGTTCCGACGGCCAGCCGGACCCGTCCGGTCCTGGTCCTGAAGGCGGCGAGGGCGAACACGGCTCCTGTCACCGGGAGCCGGGCCGCATCGCCGCTCTGCGGGTCGTAGATCCAGACGCCGTGGGCGGTGCCCACCGCGAGCAAAGGGCTCTCAGCGGAGGCGGTCAGCACGGCCAGGGCGCGTACGTACGGGGCCGGCCGGAAGGGCAGGCCGAACTCCGTTCCCGTGCGCGGGTCCCACACACGCACCTCACCACCCTGGTCGCCCGCCGCGACGAGCGGGCTGCCGTCCGGAAGGGTGAAGGACACCAGCGAGGCGAGAGGGCTCGACATACGTGCCAAGAGGTTGTCGGGCACCCGCAGTTGGCTCCACTGCGGTGTGATGCCGGAGCGGTAGAGGGGTAGGGGCCGTGTCGCGACCATGTTCCCGGCGGCACCACGCCCGACAGCCGTGCCCAGGAGGGACAGACGGAGGCTGTCGGCCCGGGCCGCCGCTCCTGCATCGCCCAGAAACGCTTCGATACGGGCCCACGCGGCGAGGCACGCGGCACCGGTGTGGAAGTCGGCGGGGAGTCCGAGGGCTGCCCGGACCGTGCCGCTCGTCTCCCATGGCAGGAAACGCCAGGGGACGTGCAGGTCGTCGACCAACCCGGCGGCGGCGGCGTGCGCGATGAGGTGGCGTCGTAGGTACGGGTGTGGGGGCTGGTCCGGTGCCGGAGGGAGCAACTCTCCGAAAGCCCATACGAGTTGCGCGTGCGTGGCAGTGATCGAGATCTCGGGGAAACGCTCAGCCGGGTCCGTGTCCGGGAGACCGAGTAGGAACTGCGGTGAGTACCGGAGGGTTTCGCTGATCCGTTCGTGGATCGGCCGGTACACGGTCCGCTCGTCCTCGACCGCAGTGGTCAGGTAGCCATTGAGACGACTGGCCATCACTTGGCGAATGACCGCGTCCGGGTCGGCCACGGGGGTCAGGCACAGCGCCCGCACCGCGGCGGGCCAGATGTCGGCCCAGGGCAGTCCCGCCCCCTGCCCGAAGGCAGACGTCCGCAACACGGTCATCAGGTGTTCCACCGGGGTGTCGTGCCAGCGGGCCACTTCACCGAGATCCTCGCGAAGGAGCGCCTCGGTCCCCTCGCGTAGAGTCCGGCGCCACTGAGGGTCGTCGGGGTTCGGCAGGACATGCATCGAGCGAAGTCGCTCGGCGGCGATCCGGGCGTCCAGGAAGGACGGGGACACCTCTTCGGCGACCGCTGCGGCCAGCGAGCGGTGCTGGTACCGGAGCTGGAGCTGGGCGGCATCCAGCCCCAGAAGCCATGGCCGCCCTTCCTCGGCGCCGCCTTGGCCTTCGTACGGGGCCTGGAGCAGCGCGCGGACGTACGCGGCGATGTCGCCCATGGTTGCCTCGACGTCGTCCGTGCGAATCAGGTTCCCGGAGTGAGTGGCCCGGATGAGAAGCCCGAGCAGGTCGGTGGAAAGGGCTATGGGGGTTGAGCTGGAGGGGCGCAACGCTGCGCTCTCGGCGACCGTCGCGTACTTCCTGGGGCTGCGGACGCCCAGAAGCACCCGGACCGCGGGACGTCCGTCCGTTTCCATGCGCAGTTGGGTGAGGGGGCGGAGCAGGTCGGTGATGACGCGCGTCGGGTTTCTGGCCTCGTCGATGCCGTCGACTACGAGGGTCAGGGGCCGCCCCCGCAGCAGGGCGAGCTCCCCTACGAGCTTGCACAGGGCCACCACTGGCCCCTCGTCCAAGGGCTTCGCCGGCCCGCTGGATGCCATCCGGGTGCGTGCCATACGCGCCGTGCCGAAGACGCTCGGGGAGCCGCCGAGCGCCTCGTGCAAGGTCTGGGCGAGTTCGTCCGGATCGAAGTTGCGAGCGAGGACGGCCGCGTCCACCGATCCCACCGGGACGTCGAGTTCCTCGGGGATGTCGGCGATGAGCGGGCCATAGTGCGGGTCCGCGCGGAAACGGGCGTCACTGAGGGTCACCATGCGCGCCAGGAGGGCGGACTTCCCCGAGCCGGCCTCGCCAGTGACGATCAGTACGTTCTCGCTGCCGACCAGGAACGCGAGCACCCGCCTGACCAGCTCGGTGCGCCCAGTGAAGTACCAGCCGGGGGCGCCGGCTCCCGGCTGACCGGCGGCGCGTGAGATCCAGTACGTGTCCAGCTCGGTCCGCGTCCACCCGACCTGGCTGAGGGAGGCACCGAGTACGGGTTCGACGGCCGTGTAGCCGGGGTTCGGAAGGCAAGGGCTCGGCTGTTGGTGCGCCCTCTGGACTGCGGCGGACGGGGTCGGCCAGATCTCGTGGACGTCGGCCATGGTCTTCGCGTCGAACACCGCGCCGACGATGCCCTTCCAGTCCTGCCAGCTGAGGTGGGACCCGGCGTAGCCGTTGGCCCGGTCCGCGCAGTGCTCGTGGGCGGCCCGGAGCAGGTTGGTGAACTGACCGAGCCGGGGTCTGCTCTCGTCATTCCCGGCCGCGAGTACGACGAGCGAGCCGAGCGAGCGGCGCCCCTCTCGGAGCGCCTTCAGGTTGGCCTTGAGCTCGGTTTCGAGCCGGCCGGAGAAACAGGAGTCGACCATCACCAAAACGTGCGTGGCCCGGGAGTCCAGCACGGTCGCGATCAGTTCGGCGGTCGGGAAGGCAGTGCTGAGCGGCCGGTCCTCGTAGGAGTCAGACAAGCGCAGGAAATGCTGCGGGGAGTTGGCGGGGGCCAATCCGTGGCCGGTGACGTAAACGACGAGGGCTTCGTCGTCGTCTACCTCGGCGAGTTCCTCGTCCAGGAGGAACTCGCGCAGGTCCCTCAGATCACGGAGTTGCTTGGGCCGGGCGGGGGCGAAGCGACGCGTGTCGTCAAGGCTGGGATCGGCCCACCAACCCTCCACGACGGTCATCTGCGCCGAGATACCCGTGCTGAACTGCTGTTGCTGTGCCGGCGTCCCGTCGTCGTACTCCGTGACGGCTATGACGAGCAGGCGACGGGCGTACGTGCCGGTGACCGGGTCACGCGTCATGGCCGCCCGCCCGCCACTGCGCGGGCCACCGGCTCGCTGCGGAGGTAGCGCACGGCGCTGTGGGGGTCGCCCATGCCGTTGCGGACCGCGGCATCGACCAGTCCCAACGCCACCCGGCGCAGCCCCGCGCCGCCGGTTACCACGTCATCCGGGTCGTAGACGTTGATCCACCGGACGTGCTCGGGCAGACGCAGGTGGTCGCCGTCCTCGATCTTCATGAGTCGCCGCACCGAGGGGATACCCAGTGGGGAACCACAGGTGATGAGGGTGTGGGCGGCGGGCGCGGGGACGTCTCCGGGTGTCCGAGCCGCGGCGTCCTTGTCACGAAACAAGTCGTAGGCGATGACGCTGCCGAGTGAATGGCCTATGACCACGGAGGTGGTCGGGGTGACGTGGTCCCGGACGAGAGCGCGGACCTTGACGGCCAGGTTCGGCTCTGTCAGATAGGAGCGGACTTCCCGCATCCGCTGGACGAAGAACCGCCCGCCGCCACCGGGGAAGCGGTGGTCATAAGCCATCAGCAGTCGAGTGATCCGGGGCGACCAGAGCTTCGGCGGGCCCAATACGGCCAGCGGCTGTTCCTCGGCGTAGGCCATATCCTGCGGCCCGACGACGTCACCAAGGGCCTCCGCTACGAACCGTTCCTCCGCCGATGTCATCGATGCGTCGTAGAGGTCATTCTGCGGCCCCAATCGGTCCATGCCCTTAGCGAGCAGGGAAGTCCAGTGCGGCATGCGGAGCATGAGCGGGCGGTTGGGCCGTTCCGTGAACTCCTTGATGCCGCGCCCGAGCGCCCTCCCCCAGTCCCGGGTCAACTGCTCCCCCGAGGTTCTGGACTGCCCGATCCCGTGCACGCCGACGATCTCCACTGCCCGCATTCGTTCCCCACCCCGTCTAGCCCGTTCCGTGCCGGCATCCGTCGACCGTTACCGGTGACCATCGCCTTCTGCACGCTGTCCGGGTCTCCGGGTCATCATGATTGTGCTCTATCCGGACAGGACTTGTCGCTCGATCGTCCGGACTACCCAAAGCCCCCTTGCCTAGACTGGGTCTGCCGCACGAACGGGTGACATCTGAACTGGCTTGCCGTGTAGGGCAGGTGGGAAGGATGTTGCTGTGCCCAAGCCTTATCCCCAGGAGTTCCGCGAGGACGTCGTGCGGGTCGCGAGGAACCGCGGCCCGGGCGTCACTGTCGAGCAGGTGGCCGCCGACTTCGGCGTCCACGCGATGACGTTGTGGAAGTGGATGCGCCGCGCCGACATCGACGACGGCACGAAGCCCGGGGCGACCAGTCAGGAGAGCACGGAACTGCGGGAAGCCCGCCGGAGAATCAAGCTGCTGGAGCAGGAGAACGAGGTCCTGCGGCGGGCGGCGGCCTATCTGTCGCAGGCGAACCTCCCGGGAAAAGGATCTACCCGCTCGTGAAAGAGCTGGCCGCAGGCGGAGTGCCCGTCACGGTCGCGTGCCGGGTGCTGAAGCTCGCCAGACAGCCCTACTATCGCTGGCTCGACGACCCGGTGACCCCAGCCGAGCTCGCCGAGGCGCATCGCGCACACGCGCTGTTCTCCGCCCACCGCGACGACCCGGAGTTCGGCTACCGCTTCCTGGCCGACGAGGCCCGCGACGCCGGCACCGACATGGCCGACCGCACCGCGTGGCGGATCTGCAGGAACAACCAATGGTGGAGCGTGTTCGGCAAGAAACGCGGCCGGACAAAGAAGGCGGGCCCGCCCGTCCACGACGACCTGGTCAACCGGGCCTTCACCGCGACCGGCCCGAACCAGCTCTGGCTCACCGACATCACCGAACACCCCACCGGCGAGGGCAAGCTCTATCTCTGCGCGGTCAAGGACGTCTTCAGCAACCGGATCGTGGGCTACTCCATCGACGCACGGATGAAGTCCCGGCTGGCCGTGACCGCCCTGGACAACGCAGTCGCCCGGCGCCAGGACGTCGCCGGATGCATCCTGCACAGCGACAGAGGATCGCAATTTCGATCAAGGAAACTCGTACAAGCGCTCAGCCGCCACCAGATGGCCGGCTCGATAGGAAGAGTCGGAGCGGCAGGCGACAACGCGGCCATGGAGTCCTTCTTCAGCCTGCTGCAAAAGAACGTCCTCGACCGCCGCACCTGGACCACCCGCGAAGAACTCCGCATCGCCATCGTGACCTGGATCGAGCGGACCTACCACCGACGCCGCAGACAAGCCGCCCTCGGCCGGCTCACACCCGTCGAATACGAAACCGTCATGACCACACAGGCCCTCCAGGCCGCGTGACTGAACCTGTCACCCAACGCTGCATCAGACCCCTGGGTGCTGAAGTTCCGCACGACTAACCTGTCCGAGGTTACTTGCAGTGCCAAATCGGCTGCAGCAGCAGGAGATCCGCAGCACGTGGACTTCGATCGTTCTCCTGCTGTATCAACCCCGCAAGCGGTACGTTTTACGCGCCCGACGCACATCACCGGGCATATCTCGCCCTACGCGGAGGTGGATCACAGATCATGAGACTCGTGGACGGTCTCACTCTGGAGCGCGGCACCTCTCTGCAGGAGAAGCCGGGAAAGACTTGCACTGGGGTCCCAGCGAAGGGCTCGGCCGTTGAGTGGGAACTACGTCTTCCTGGCCGCCCGTTGTTAACAGTGCACGACACCCGCTGGGACAACGGCGAACGAGATCTCGTGCTCTACCAGCCCACGGTCGTCCCCGAGATCCCCGCGGCGCTATCTAACCTGCACAACCGGCTGCGCGTCGGCATCGCTCGCGCGCCGGGAAACACAACCGCCCTACGCATCATGGCCTTCCCAGCCTGGGTGGACGGAGAACGCCCTAGGATCAAGAAGTCCCTTACCACGGCCCAACTGGCAGCCAGGTACGGTCTCCAGCAGTTGCGTGACCTGACCGCGCGTCCGGGCGTTGCTCTGCACTCGGCGGGCGGCCGTGTCGACGTTCCAGGGTGCGACATGGATGATCCGCAGGACGAAATGCGCATCCAGCACGCCTTGTCCTTCCCAGCCGAGGACGATGAGACACCCGTAATCGCCTTCACCCACCTACGCGTGGTGCCCGTTCTCCGCATTGTCGGCTGGCTGTGCATGGTCGCCGTTTAACACACGGCGCAGGCAGGCGCTTACGCCGCGCCTGCGCAGCGACCATGAGACACACAGCGTCTGACATTGAGGGGTTACCCGTGAGTGATCACCGACCGAGCCAGCGCGTCAGTCTGGAGGAAGCTATCCGCGCGCTTCGCGGCCTATGGGACACCCAGCGCGGGCTTACCGCACTGCGCGACGCCGGTCATGGGCCAGAGGAAAAGCACACGCGCCAGATCCTCCGCGATCTCGCGAGCAGCAGCCTACTCGTCAAGGTGCAGGACCGGCCGGTCCTATACCGCACAGAGCCGATGAACGAGTGAGGCAGGCCCTCACGCGGCACGGGGTCCGAAGGGCATGAGGTTGGGTGCACCGGACCGTACCGCCCAGTTCAGAGAACACACCCAGATCCGTGTCATGCTTGTACTCGACCACGACGGGTGCCCCGTTCGCGTCGAGCCCCAGCGAATCGATACGGCTGGCGGGAACAGGGCCCGTGCCGTATTCGGATGCCAGGAATGACCCCCAACAACGCCTCCATGTCTGTCTCGACAAGGCGCTGCACGTCCGCTGCGGCCGTGGCAAGCCGGAGCGCGATCTCGCCCACGCCCCTGCCCATGGGGCAGCAGGCACATTTCCAGCCTCTTGTGCCTCGGAGCGTACTCAACCGCCGATGCAGGCAAGCGCGGCAAGAGAAACGGGTTCTGGGTCCGTACAGCAGAAAGCCGCCCTTCCGACCGGGCTGTCAAACCGGTTTGAAGGGCGGCTTTCCGCTACTTACGGGGCGTTAGCTGAAGAGCGGGGCGTGCGTCAGTCGTGCGTCAAAGGTGCCTCAGGTGTGCGTCAAGATATCGCCCGCAACGCACGTAAGGCCCATAATGCACACTCGGCAAACTTGCAGCTCAGCGGCCCTTTTCGGCGGTTCAAGGATCGCGACGCACTCAACATGGTGAGTCATCGGAAAGACGCTGCATTCCATCGGCGAGGTTCGAAGGTGAGCCCTGCAGCGAGCACCTGGGACGAACGCCAGCCCCGGTACGGGAGGCTGTTCCAGCCGTTGAGATGCCTGCATCCGGGCAAGGGCTGCGTACCGTACACGTAGCTGCCTTCTACCATTCCCTGCATGTCGGGACCCTGGCGGATTCAGCGTGATGGGGAAATATCGCGGATCAGCCAGCCTCTGCCCTGCAGCGCCGCCGCGTGGGGCGCCGCGTGCTCTTTCAAGGTCGCGAAGGCGAGAAGGTGCGTGGGACGGGTGGCGGCCACGAACACCAGTTGCATGGCCTGCTTCACGGTCTCCGAAGCCCGTCCGAGTTCACCTTGACCTGCGAGAAAGGCCAGCGCCTGCCCGACATCGTATTTCTGTCCGGTGCGCCCGAGGCAGTCCAGGATGAGCGTTGCGGTATGTGTTTCTCCCTTGGCTCTCTGGATGGTGCCCGCCATGCTCGGCCCCAGTCGGGTGCTCGGTGCGGCAGGGCGAGCCGCAGGTCCAAGGGGCGCCGACGTATCACGGAGGTCCCACGCAACGGCGCCCGCCAGATCTCGAATCGCAACGGTCAGCCGAGCACAGAGCGATTCCCAGGTCCCAGCTTCCTCTACCGGTCCCGTGAGGAAGTCAAGCAGGATCGCCCTGGTCCGCCCGCCGACAGTGGCCGGAGACCGGTCCAACCTGATCAGAGGGGGCAGCGGTGTTGCCTGATTCGGCAGGTAGGGACGGGCCATCGCACGGATGCCGTCCCACAGGTCTGTCGCTGCCTCACGGCTTGTTCCCGGTGCCCAGCGAGTGCGTGCGGCCAACACCAGGTCGGCCAGGGAAGCATGCGTCCCGGACGTCTTCTCGGCGGCGTCGAACTCCGGGACGTAGCAGGCAATGCTCTGCGGGAACCGCTGCGCCGCTCCGGGCCTCTTCCTAGCCCCCAAAACCCTGGGCGGGCTGATGGACAGCAGGTCCTCGGGGACCGTCTCCGCCGCGAGGCGCTCGAAGGCCGGCACGACCTCCGGGACGGACTGCTCGTCGAAGAGGAGCAGTGCCACCGTGCCGTCCAGACCCGCCCCGATGATCTTCTGCCTGCGGTGGACGGTGAGCTCGCTGGCGAGCTCCGCTATGCGGCCGCCGAATCGACGGCTCACTGGCAGTTCAGTAGCCATCGGTGACGGGAACGCGGCCGCACCGATGTCGTCCTTCAGGCGACCGGAGAAGATGCGTTGGTTCACGTCGCCCACCCGCTGCACCACTGTGCCCCCGGATCCGAAAACCTTGTCGAGCAGGCGCAGCTGGAGTGTGTCGGTGTCCTGCATCTCGTCCAGGAGTACGAACGGGAAGCGCGACGAGATGGCTCGGGCGAGGTGGGGCGCGCGGATCAAGTGCCGTTCGGCGATGGCGTACATGTCCTGGAACCGAAATATCCCCGCCCACGCCAAACGGCGCTTGAGCGCTGCGAACTCCCCGCCGCTCTTGGAATCGGTCCTGAACGGCAGACTGCGGTAGGAGACCACGTTCAGTTCGCCGCCGTCGCAGACGAACTGGGCATCTGACAAGAGGCGCTCACCGTCCTGCTGGTGCTTCAGCGTGGACCGGAGGTTGGCGTAGTCCCAGCCCTTCATGAGCGTGCGTTGGGCCGCCGCTGCGTAGGCCGCGTCGTCCACTACGACGATCCGCCCGCCCTGGCCTCTGATCGCGGGGCCGGCGAGGAAGGTGTGTGTGAAGGACTGAATGGTGCCGATGAAGTGCGGGTAGCCGAGGAACCTGCGGCCGGCCGTGGCAGTGGTGATCCGTTGCTTGATCTCGTCCTTGGCCGTATTGGTGTGGGAAAGGACGCAGACCCCCTGAGTGGCAGACGTCCAGCCCTTAGCGAGAAGCGCCAGTTTAAGGCCGACCAGGCTCGTCTTGCCGGAGCCCGGCGCTGCCTGCAGGTCCATGGTGTGGAGGCTCTGGAGGAAGTCCCACTGCTCCTGGTGCGGGAGGGTGAGCCCCATCTCGGCCGCGACCGTCTCGGCCTTGTCCTTCGACAGCGTGTCCGGCGTAAGAGGCAGTTCCATGACTCACGCCCTTCCACAGAGGTAACCGAACGCGTCGCGCAAATACGAGGGGAGGTCTGATCGGGCAAGGGACCTCGACGTGAGCAGCTGTGCCGCGTACTGTGCCGCAATCGCCTTGCTCGCCTGCTTGCCAGGCTTTCTCCGCAGCGGTTCATAGATGCGCATGGCCACCTCGCCCCGAGAAATCCCCTCCTCCCGCCACCCCTCGACCTGCTCGGCCGCACGAACCTGGATTTCGGCCACCTCGGCGCCGGTGGGCCACTTGTTCACCGACACCCAGGCAGAGCGCACCGCTTGGTTCATGACGGTGGCGAGGGGCCAGGAAGCCGCTGCGAGGTCGTACTCCAGCGTCCAGTGGTCGGAGACGAAGGTCTTCACCGGACCGTCGTCCCCGTCCTTCAGTCGCGCGACGTACTCCTCAACCTGCTCAGGCGTCATGTCCGAGACTGACCGGAGCTGACCACTCATGTTCTCAGGGGTGTTTGGAGGGAGCAGGTCGCGGTCGCGTATGCAGGCGACGGACACCGGAATCTGGTGGCCGTCGCGCTGGAAGATGTGACTGTACCGGAAGAGGCCGGTGTGCCCGACGTTGACGACGCTGACGCCGTTCTCACTGAACGACCAGCCTGCGGCCTCCGCGAGAGCGGGCAGAAGCAGCGCCTCCGCGTCCCCCTCCACCAAGGCCACCGATCGGGCGAAGAACAAATTCGCCTTGGTCGCGTCGAGGAACTTGGACAGGAAGGCGTAGTCGCTCGCGTCGAGCTTGGTCTCGTGCGGCGCCAGGCTGAAAGCCCGTCCGCCGACAACAAGGGTGATCCACTCCACAGGAACGGCGGAGGCGAGATGCGGGCTGTGCGTAGTGAGGACGACCTGGACCCTCGGGTCACCGGCGCTCGCCCCGCCTGCTGCCCGATCGAGCAGCAGATCCATCACGCGCGTCTGCAGCTGCGGGTGGAGATGCGCCTCGGGTTCCTCGATCAGAAGAAGCGGAGCCACATCGTTGTTGCCCAGTAGCAGGAGTTCGGCGGCCATGAACATCGCGTTGTTGTACCCGAGCCCGCGACGGGTCCATTCCGGCTCTCCGGTCGAAAGCCTGAGTTCGAGACGCTCCAGAGCGCGGGAGAGAGTGGCGTCCCCGGCGACCCCGATCTCGCCTTGGAGGACGTCGCTTCCGATGGAGAACTTCTCCAGGTAGCCCTTGTTGATGTCATCCAGGGCAGCCATTACGGCGCTGTTGGAGCGGATGTGGTGCTCGGCACGACGCAGGATGCCGACCAGCGTGCTGGCCGAGTCATCACCGGCTGCGAAATCGTCCGTGCCCTCGGCCTTCATCGTGGGATATCCGGCCAGGATCTGCGACAGCCGGGACCCCCGTCCTGCCCGCATCTCCCCCTCGGCGTCCCGGAGCGGGCGAAGGTACGTGGCTTTCAAGTGTTCTCGCGCCTTGCCGTCCAGGGTGGGCCCCTCGCCATTCGGACCCGTACGAGTCGTAACCGAAACGCGGTGCGGGGGCAAGGAATCCATCAACTCGGCCCTGAAGCTGACGTACAGAGACGAGGATCCCTTCGCGTCGGTCGTCAGATGCTCGAGGAAGATCCCCTGCTCCTCCTCCGAGAGCTCCATGAAGCGACATGTGATCGTGAAGAACTCCGCGCGCCCTCCCGGACCAACGTGGAAATCGTCCTTGGTGACACGATAGAAATCGGCTGCTGTCGTCAAGAGGCACAGCCGAATCGCGTCGACGACGGCCGTCTTCCCGGCGTCGTTCTCGCCCAGGAGAACGGTTACACCCGGCGTCAGCTCGACCTCGAGCGCATCTCCCGTTTCCTCGGGCGATATCCGGGCACCGAAGACACGGAAGTTCTCAGCCGCCAGCGTGGCCAAATACACGGCACCCCCACCGAAGGGCCGGCGCCCCAGGTGGGCGCAGGCGCATCCCCCGCGCCACACTCCCCAGCTGTGCGCGGCTATTCGGGAAATCGTACGACTCGAACCGGCCTCCGCGAACGGCTATCCGAACCCGCGGGGCCAAGAGCGCCGCACATGGGGGATTGAAGTTCCCCCTCGATCCTGGACACTCGTTCGTTATGCCGCGAGGGCGTGTTGATGCCGCTGCCTGGTCTCGGCCGGGGTGAGGTAGCCGAAGATCTTGTGCTTGCGCAGGCGGCGGCGGTTACGGAGCCGGACTCCAGACCGCCCCGACCGTGGGCCATGTCGAGAGCGTCGACGACGAGCTCTGCGCGGTGTTGGTCGAGCAGGGCGCTGCCACCAGCATCGTCGCGGCCGGCGCCCCGGCCGATCGTGCGGCCTTTCGGCGTAGCGGGGCGACCTTCGAGACACAGCTGGTGATGGTGGGGCGGGCAGCCTCGTAGTGGATCAGGCACGCATCGGCGGCAGGTCGACGCCAGCCAGCAGGGGATGCGGCGGATTCACTCCTCCACTCCCATGGCGAAGGCTCCCGCAGGAGCGGGAGCCTCGCATCTCCGCAGGTCAGGACGCTGTCACGAAACTGAGTTCAAGGTGGGACCCCTGGAACGCGCCTGAACGGTAGGGTTTCTCCGCGACACCCACAATAAAGTCGTTGGCCAGTGACGATGTTGGACGCCAGGCGTGCCGTCGGGTCGCGTCCCTTCCCGTGGAGCACCCGGTTACAGGACGCGCAGCTCCCGGCAAAGCACCTGTCCGCCGGGTGCGGGGAGGGAGTCCACCGTTTCCACGAGCCTTTTCCAACCTCAGCTTGAGGCGTGGTGAAGGGCGAGGACGGCCTTCACGATGTCGGTGATGCGGTTGGTGCTGCATCGGAGCTTGCGGAGGAGCTGCCAGCCCTTCGTTTGCTGATCGTTTCAGAATGAGTTGAGCTGTGGGCTTGCACTTGCCGATCTTGGTCGGCAGGGTGTCCGGGGTGCGTGCTGATCTTGTTCCTGACGACCTGTGGGAGCGAGTGGCCCCGCTGCTGCCGCCCGCTCCCGAACGGCGCCGCCGGTATCCCGGGCGGTTGCGTGTTCCCGACCGTGTGGCGCTCGCCGGAGTCCTGTTCGTGCTACGAACCGGCGTTGCCTGGCGCGACGTCCCGGCCGAGACCGTGGGCTGCTCCGGGGTAACAGCCTGGCGCCGACTGCGGGACTGGACCGAGGCCGGCGTCTGGCCACGCCTGCACGCCGCCCTGCTGGCCGAACTCCGCCGCGCGGACTCGCTGGACCTGGACGACTGCGCCGTGGACGGCTCTCATGTCCGGGCCCTCAAAGGGGGGATCACGTCGGCCCATCGCCCGTTGACCGGGCCCGTCCCGGCTCCAAGCACCACCTGATCGTCCACCGCCACGGAACCCCGCTCGCCGTCACGCTCACCGGCGGCAACCGGCACGACGTCACCCAGCTTCTGCCCCTACTTGATGCCGTCCCGCCAATCCGAGGGCTGCGGGGACGTCCCCGTCGTAAGCCCCGGCGCCTGTATGCCGACCGGGGCTACGACTTCGACAAGTACCGCCGCCTGCTCTGGAAACGGGGCATCAAACCGCTGATCGCCCGACGCGGCGTCGCCCACGGCTCCGGACTGGGCAAGGTGCGCTGGGTCGTCGAGCGCGCCTTCGCCTGGCTGCACCAGTTCAAACGACTCCGCACCCAACACGAACGACGCGCCGATCTCCACCAGGGCCTGCTCGAACTGGCCTGCAGCCTCATACGCCTCCGCCGCCTCCGAAACTCATTCTGAAACGATCAGTTAGTGGCCATGGTCTGCTCACCGAGACAGCGGCTCTTGGCGTGGCTGCTGTCGTGGCGGCGCTTCCATCGCTTGGAACGACGACCCCGGAACAAGGGCCCGAACGGTCCCGCCCGCCCCTTGGTACGCCTCATTAGCCCACATGTGAGCCCGGCCTCGACGAGGTTCTCGATGATTCCGTGCTGCCGGGCCGCGGTCAGATCGTGGGGCGGGCCCTTGCAGGAGACCCGGACAATGGCATTCAGCTCTCCCGGGGCTGCAGGATGCAATACATATGCGGATTCATATGGGCGGCGCTACGTATGCGGGCCCGCAACCTGACGTCGCCGTCCCCAGCAGCGAGTTCACCAAACCCGCGGCGGCTGGCCCGCGTAGCCACGCGCGTTGAAGCCCGCCTCGCAGGGGACCCACGGGACCCAGGGCGAGTTGTAGTCGTATCGGACCGCTCCCGCGCGCGGGCACAACTGGGACGGGACGCTGCCGGGGCGGGCGCCGGCAGAAGGTAAGGCGAGAACGGCGGTCAGCCCTTCAACAGCCCGTCGCACACCGGCATCCAATCCAGGGCGGAGCGGATGCCGCTGCCATGATCCCCCCACCCTCGGCGAACCCTCTACCGCCGTCGTACGGCGAACGAGCACGACCGTCAAGCCAAGTTCAAACAAACTGCCGGTAGCACGAGCGACGACAGCACGTGATGTATGCCACATGGCCAACGAGCGTCACGAACAGTAGTCGCCTGGCTGGGAACTGTGCCGGAATTGACTGGTTCCCTCCCTTGGCGCGCGAGTCAATACCCCGCGTGAGCAAAGAAGTTGACGCGATTCCACATGTGAAAGTCAATTGGTTGACGAAGATCAGCCCCTACGTCATCGTGTGATCCCGCGTGCACCACGAGTGACATTCGGTCGCTGTGGTGCACGGCTGGTCTCTTGGGCATCAGGCGTCACAGAGTCAGCCATCGTTCCGATAGAGGCGAAGGAGCACGAATGAAGAGATCCAGGGTCATAACGGCCACGATGCTCGGTCTGGCGCTCGCGGTCCCCACGGGCACGGCCGTGGCCGCCAGCGTCACTGCGGCGGGCGCCATCGCCTGGTCCCCCGCAATGAAGGACACCGGGAGGGTGGGCCTCACGGACACTCAGAAGGACGGCGACCCGGTGAAAGCGCAGTACTACCGCTCGGGCGACAGTGACTACAGGACTCTGTGGAACCACAGCGGGTCCGGCGTCAGCGTCTACTCCGCGGATGGTGCGACTATCAAGGAGATCCGGACATGCGAGTCGCGCAATTGGGACCCGGATGTCTGTTCAGGCTGGGTGTACACCTCCTGACCTGAAGTCAGTCGTGCTTCCGCCGCATCCGCCCTCGTTGGGCGGATGCGGCGCCCCCGTTGACCATGCCATGAGATCAGGTGCTGTGTGAGAGCTAGCGATTCGGTCGGACTCCGCGTGCGCGGACTGAGCTATCAGGTCGGAGGCCGCACTCTCCTGGACCGCGTGGATCTCACCATCACGCCCGGGGAGTCGATGGCGGTGACCGGGCCCAGCGGATCGGGCAAGTCCACCCTGCTGATGTGCTTGCTGGGGCTGGTCAGGCCCCAGGCCGGGACCATCGTCGCGGGGGGGCTGGAGCTGACCGCTTTGCGATCCGCGCGCCTGGCCCAGGCCCGGCGTCGAACCATTGGAATGGTCTTCCAGTTCGGGGAGCTTCTTCCCGAACTCAGCCCTGTGGAGAACGTCGCGCTGCCCGTCCTGCTCGACGGAGGGAGCCACCAGGACGCCTACCGTCGAGCCGCTGAACTGCTGCACGATCTCGGTGTCCCGTCCGGTTCCACTCCCACTGGGCAGCTCTCCGGCGGCGAACGCCAGCGCACCGCGGTGGCCCGCGCCCTGATCACCGACCCTCAGGTCCTCCTTGCCGACGAGCCCACAGGCGCGCTGGATCCCGAAGCCAAGAACGCGGTGGCGGAGTTGCTGTACGCCAGTGCCCGCGAGCGCGGTTGCTCTCTGCTGGTGGTAACCCACGATCCGGCCGTGGCCGAGCGCGCCGACCACCGCCACGAACTCCGTGCCGGGCTCCTTGCCCCGATGGGTGCACGGTGAGGGCGGGCACGATGCGCACGGTCATCACACTCCTGCGCATCGGCCTGGCCGCCGGCCGGTCCACGCCGGGCGATCGTCTGCGCTGGTGGGTGCTGGTCGTGGCTGCCGCCACCGTGGCGTTTGTCGCGGTGGCCACCGCGGGCACGGTGGCCACCTACGAGGGGCGCAAGGCCCGGTCTGACGCCCGGGGCGTGGTGTTCGCTGAGGGCAGGGACGCACCGCTGCTGTACCGGCCAGGGGGGGACTCCATCGACGGGCACCCGGTGTCCGTCGTCTTCGTCTACCCGATGACCGAGGACGCCCCGGTGCCCGCGGGTGTCCGTCACTGGCCGGAGCCCGGCGGAGTGCTCCTCTCCCCAGAACTGGTGCGTACAGGCCGGTCGGAGGGGGTCCTGACGCGTTACGGTACGTTCTCCGGCACTGTGGAGCCCGCTGGCCTCGCCTCCCCCTCTGAGCGGATCGCCTACGTTCGGGTGGCCTCGCTGCCCACGAACCATGCTCAGTGGGTGCCGGTCTCGGCCTTCGGCGGCAGGGGCGGCTCGACCGGCGAGATGCGCTACGAGTGGCCGCTGAACTCGACCCTCCTCATGCTGTGGGCACTGGCGGGTGTACCGGCGCTCGCGCTGACTGTGGTGGCGGCGCGGGTGGGTTCGCGCTCCCGTGACCGGCGCAGCGGGCTGCTGCAGGCGCTGGGCGGTGTGTGGTGGCATCGGGCGGTGGTCAACCTCGGGGAGGCGGTGTTCCCCGCCGCACTGGGTGCGGCCTTTGCGCTGGTCCCGTATACCATCGCTGCCTGCTGGAATCTGCGGCTGCCGCCCACCGGATACATTCTTGACCACCGTGATCTGTGGGCGCGGTGGCCTGCGGCGGCAGCCATCGCGGCGGGTGCGCTAGTGCTGGTGCTGGCCATCGTCGTGGGTACGCACCGTGTCTACGCCGACGGTACGTCCAACCGTCCGGCATCTGCCGCCTCCGGGGTGCCGCGCTGGCGGCTGGCGGCCTGCGGTGGCGGCGCCGCACTGGTGGTGTTGAGCCAGTACGCCCCATCAGGCACGCAGTTGGCCATCTACTGCTGCGGAACGGTGACGATGTGGGCGTTCCTGTCCTCCGTCGTGGCAGTTCTCACCCGCCGACTGGGTGCACGGCTGGCGGACGGCGGGAAGCGCGAGGGGCACCCGGGCCGGCTGGTCGGCGGGCGGTGGACGCACGCGCATCCCGGGGTCATCGTGCGGCTCGCACTGGCCATGGTGATCGGTATCGGGATCCTCACCCAGATGCAGATCTGGACCAGTCGCCTCGCGGATCAGGAGCTGGCCGTGCGCCTCACCAAGGAGCGCATCGAGGACACAGTGATCGAGCTGACCGTTCCCGCCATGGACGCCGCGCAGACGGACCGCCTCCGCGCCGCGCTGCCTCCCGGATCGGCGCTGCTGACCCACACCTTGGGCGATCCGGGAAAATACCAGCGCCCGCGTATCACCGTTCAGGGCACCTGCCGTGATCTGCGCGTCCTGGACATCGACTGCCAGGGGAACGCGGCGTCCAGCGCTATCCAGGCCCAGGAGATGCGCCGGTGGTACGGCGCCGACCTCACCTTCGCGCCAGTGTCCCGGGTCACCGCGAAACCCGGCGGCACCCAGTTCCTCGTGGTCGTGACACCCGAACCCGGACACCTCGCCGAGGTAAAACACGCCGCATACACGCTGCCCACCCCCGCAGTGCAGGTCATGGTGCTCGGTGGAGTGTGGGAGACCAATGACCGTGCACGACTGGTGAACTGGATCCGCCTCTTCGGAAGTGCCGGGCTCTTCTTCGTCCTGCTGGCCGGAGGGGTGAGTGCGGCAGCCGAGTTCATCCGCGTCCGCCAGGTTCTCGCGCCGCTGTCCGTCCTGACCGGCCACCGCCGGATCTTCCGCTCCGTATCCACCTGGTACCTCACCGTGCCTCTACTCATCGCCACCGCTGTCACCACAGTGGTGACCGCCTGGCACGCGGTGTTCTTCATCGCGCTGGTCAACGAAGGCACCGTGTCCTGGACCATCCTGGGCGCCGGAGCCGCGGCATGCGCCCTGGTCTCGCTCGCCGTCGGGCACCTCGCTGCCCGGGCGGCGGCCCGGGCAGCGGACCAGTGGGTGCCCACTGCGGATTGACCTCACAAGCTGGGCACGTCCGGGGGACTGGCGGGCCAGCGTGTTCGTGGCCCCGGAAGGGCTGAAACCTGGCGGCAACTGCCGCCAGGTTTCAGCCCTTCCGGGTGATCCATTGGATGCTGTTGTCTTTCCGAGTCCGACGACTGTATTTTCGCTGGTCAGGGGTAGGGGCGGCGCCGGTGTGGGAGTGATGGGGTGTCGTTTCGTCGCTCTCGTGGAGGCCGTGGATGCCGTCGGTTGTCGGACTGCTGGAACAGCACGAGCTTGCTGCTCGTCGTCGTGTGGACGGGCTGCGTGAGGAAGCGGACCGCATCCAGGCGAGCTCGCGGTGGCCGAGCAGGAGTGGTCGGAGTGGACGATCGCTCGCGAGCGTGTCGGTGCGGTGCTGTCCGCGCCGGGCAGTGACTCAGCCGGCGTGGTCGCCTCCGACGTGCCAGAGGGCGTCGGAACGGGAGCCGAGGTGGAGGCGTCTGCGCCTCTGGTGGTGAAGGCGAGGTCACAGGTTCCGGTGTGGCGCGAAGGGCTGGGCGGGACGGCACTGTCGGTGGACTACCAGCGCATCCTGGCCGCGCTCGAGGATCAGGTCCGTCTCGGTCAAGGGCCGCTGACCTGTCAGGAGTTGGACGCCGCGTTCGGCCCGGACGTGGTGCCAGCCAAGGTGGAGGGGCTACGGTCGAAGGCGAAACACCTGGTCGCGCGGGGCTGGCCGGCCGAGCCGGCACCGGGCCGGTTCACCCTCGCGCGGAGCGTGAGCGGGCCAGGCGGCGGGTCATGATCATGGTCATCGACCAGTAGATCATCGCCTCGGCGCTGCTGGTGGAACGTTCGAAGTCACGGACCAGGCGGCGGCTTCGCATCAGGTGGGCGAAGAGCCGCTCGACGATCCACCGCTTGGGCCCGTCGCTCTCTTTCAGGATCTCGATTGTCTGCTGCTGCTCGCGGTTCTCCTTGCGCAGCCGGCGCAGTTCGTCGCGCTCGGCGCTGGTCAGCTCGCCCGGGGCTCCCTCGCCCCGATCGGCCCTGGCCCGGTGGTACCAGCCGCGCAGTGAAGCTTCCCCTGGATCGTGGACACCTGGAGACTGGGATCTGAGGTTCCAGAGGAAGTAGTGCCAGGTGGGAAGCAAGTATCAGAATCGGTACTCCGCGGAGTTGAGCTTGATCCGCTTTGACGGACATTCGAGATCAGGGGTTCAGCCCCGGGAGGATGTCCATCATGGAGAGCATGGGGAAGAGAAAGCCTCGCCGCCCTCGCCGTTCGTTCACGCCGGAGTTCAAGGCCGAGATCGTCGGGCTGTGCCGACGGGGTGACCGCTCGGTCGGCCAGGTCGCCAAGGACTTCGAACTGACCGAGACCGCGGTGCGGGACTGGGTGAAGCAGGCCGAGGTCGACGCGGGCGAGCGCAACGGGCTGACCAGCGGGGAGCGCGAGGAACTGGCTGCGCTGCGGCGGGAGAACCGCCGGCTGCGTGAGGATGTCGACGTCCTCAAGCGGGCCACAGCTTTCTTCGCGAAGGAGACCCGGTGACGGTGCACCCGTTCATCGAGGCGGAGAAGCGTGCAGGTCACAGCGTCAAACGGGCGTGTGAGCTGATGAAGGTCTCCAGGACCGCCTTCTATGCCCGTCGCTCCGGCCTGCCCGGCTCCCGGGCGGTGCGGGATGCTGAGCTGACCGAGCAGATCACTGAGGTCCATGCGCGATCGCGTGGCACCTACGGGGCCCCGCGTGTGCATGCCGTGCTCACGCGCGAGGGCGCCGGGTGCGGCCGGCGTCGTGTCGCACGGCTGATGCAGGCCGCTGGTCTGCAGGGCCGGCACCGCCGCCGACGGCAGGTGACCACGGTCCCCGATCCCAGGGCTGCTTTTCGTCCCGATCTGATCGTCCGGGACTTTCAGCCCGGCCGCAGCGGGCTCGATGCCCGCTGGTGCGGTGACATCACCTACATCCCGACCGACGAGGGCTGGCTCTATCTGGCCACGGTCATCGACATCGCCTCCCGGCGCGTGGTCGGCTGGGCAACCGCCGATCACCTGCGGACCGACCTGGTCGCCGAGGCGCTGACGGCCGCCTGCCGGCAGCGTCGCCCCACCCGTCCCGTGATCTTCCACTCGGATCGCGGCTGTCAATACACGAGCCAGCAATTCGCCTCCCTGGCCGCCGAGTTCGGGGTTCGGCTGTCGGTCGGCCGGACCGGTCAGTGCTGGGACAATGCGCTGGCAGAGTCGTTCTTCTCGACCATCAAACGTGAACTGCTCGGCACCTCCGCGTGGCCCAGCCGGGCCACCGCCCGCACCGCGATCTTCGATTTCATCGAGGGCTGGTACAACTTGCACCGACTGCACAGCAGCCTCGGCTACCTCAGCCCAGCTGAGTACGAGACCGCACTCGCAGTCTGACCACCACACCAATGGTGTCCGTCAAAGCGGATCAAGCTCATCGCCGACAAAGCCAACGGCAAGGACACTCAGTGCTTCGCATACGACGGCTACCGCCGCCTGACCGAGGCATGGACCCCCGCGTCGAACGACTGCACGACCACCCGTGCGGCAACGGGACTCAGCGGGCCGGCTCCGTACTGGACCAGCTGGACCTACAAGACCGGCGGCCTGCGTGACACCCAGACCGAGCACAAAGCCGCCGGTGACACCAAGACCAGCTACGGCTACCCCACTGTCAACTCCTCGGGCACCGGCCAGCCCCACACCCTGACATCTGTCACCGTCAACAGCGGGACTGCCAAGACCTACGTCTACGACGAGCAGGGCAATACCACCAAGCGCTACAGCCCCAGCGGCACCGTCCAGAATCTCGTCTGGGACATCGAAGGTGAACTCACCCGCCTCACCGACGGCACCAAGACCACCGACTATCTCTACGACGCCAACGGTGACCTCCTCATACGGCGCGGCCCCGTCAAGACCGTCCTCTACTTGGGCGGCCAAGAGCTCAACTACGACACGGTGACGAAGAAGTTCACCGCCCAGCGCTACTACCCGGCAGGCGACGCCACTGCCGTCCGCACCGAGAGCGGCCTGTCCTGGATGGTTGACGACCACCACGGCACCGCCTCCATGACCGTGGATGCCACCACTCAGGCCGTCACTCGTCGATACACCAAGCCCTTCGGAGAGAGCCGCGGAGCCACACCGTCGGCCTGGCCCGACGACAAGGGATTCCTAGGCAAACCCAGCGACGTCGACACCGGGCTCACCCACGTCGGCGCCCGCGAATACGACCCAGCCAGCGGACGCTTCCTTTCCGTCGACCCAGTGCTCGCCCCCGAGGACCACGAGTCCCTCAACGGCTACGCCTACGCCAACAACACCCCTGTCACCCTGTCCGACCCCACAGGGCTCCGTCCCGACGGCGCGTGCGGCGGCGCATCAAGCTCCTGCAACGGCGGCACCGAGACCTGGACCAAGACAAAGGACGGCTGGGACTGGTCGTACACAAAGACGACCACCAAGACCTTCTCCTACAAGACCGACAACGGAACCGTCGGACAAGGCACCATGAGCACCACCGTTCACCAGACCGCCGGCACCACCACAACAAAAATTACCTTCAAGAAGGGGCCGGAGCCGAAGCCCAAGCATTCAGATGGCACATGTCACTCATGCTGGGCCATGGGGACTAATCCGCATTACGACTACAACGCGCACGACCTGCCGGACCATGGAAAGCTCGCAACCTGGCAAAAAGTCTTGCTAGGCGTGGTCACGACGGTGGCCACTGCTGTCGTAGCGGCGCCGGTGGTTGTCGCTATTGGCGAGGGATGCCTTGTGACGGCGCCAGTGTGCGTAGCCGAGATCGCGGAAACGATGACCGGAGGGGCGTCCGGTGGAAGTGCCGTAGTGGGATCTGGTCTGGCGGGCACCGGCGTTGCCGCCGCTACGTCCCGGGGCGCTGAAGGCGTAGCGGTAGGTCTACGACGCGAAGAGTATGTTGCTAAATTGATTGGCGGCACTCTCGCGAAGGACGCGAAAGGTGAGGACATCCGCATCGTCATGCCCAATGTGGGGAGGACTGGTTTGGACGTCCGCGGGCCCAACGGAGAGATGGTTTTCGTTGGCGGCGGAGCAAAAGCGAAGAACCCTGCAGCATTCGGAAAGGCTTTGAAAATCAGCAAGTACGCAGCGGACGAGGAAGGTGTGCCGGCCATCTATTACCTGGCTTCCAATACGCCCGAGTCCGCTATAAAGCAAGCGCAAAAATGGTTCGGTCCTGAAAATGTGCATACATTCACGATGCCGGAGTAGCGCAATGGGAGACAGTTTCATTCGTTGGTACCGAGAGGTCGAACTCGGCTCTGTTTTCTCAGACCAAGTCGCCGAGTTTGGGCGTTTCGGGATCAGCCTCACTCACCCGGTGACTAACGTCGTGACGTTGGTCAATGTCGATGGCGACGATATTACGGTCGGTCTCGAGGAGCTGACGTGGCTGATCGGTCTCAGAATTCCATCCGTCACGGTGAATTGGTGGATGTCGCCGGACGTCAGCGTGTTGAGCACGTACTCGAATGAGCCGCTCGGATGTGAAGTGCAAACCTTGTGGCTAGACGGCCTCAACCCTGAAGAGGCTGAAGTGGTGCATGCAGCCACGCTGTCGACGGTGAACCGTGTGCCAGCAGGAACGCGTGCTCTGCTCTCGGACACGCAAGGCCGCACGGATGCCGAATCTTGGGATTCGGTTATCCTCCATGGAGGATGCGAGATTCCAGGTGAGATCGACTCGTTGCTTCTCAGCGCGGACATCTCAAGGCGTTTGCTTTCCGGGTCAGTTCACCTGCGCGGTAGAGAGGTAAGTCAAACACTCACGAGAGTACTTTCGATGTAGTCATCTCCTCTGATCTCCACGCCTCTTGTGGCGGGGTGCATTGGAAGCGGGCCATCGCGGCGGGGTCGTCCATTGTTTGACTTCCCCGCCACACTCCCGTATCGCTCAGAAACTCATTGAGCGTTTTCAGAGTGGCCACTGATCGAGTGACGGGGCGGTGTGGGATCGGAGTGCGCAACGGACAGGGCTCCCGTGCCGTTGAGGGAGGTGTTCGACGTCTCAACTCAGCAACGCAGGAGCCCTGTTGGTTCCCTATCCTGCCGTACTCGACCTGCCTCACGCCTTGGTCGAGTGGGTCACGATGCTCATCGTCACCCGTGAAGGTGACCGCCGGTGCAAGCTTCCGCCGCACCGGCGGGCGCTGGTCGCACTGGGGTACTTGCGCCGCCACGACACCCTGGCCCGGATCGCCGGAGCCTTCGGGATATCCGTCGGCACCGCCCATGCCTACGTCACCACGGTCACCGGCCTGCTCGCCGAGCAGGCACCGGGTCTGTTGAAGACGCTACGCGCACACGATCCGGACTTCGTCCTCCTGGACGGCACGCTCGCCGAGTGCGACCGCGTCGGCGACGGCAGGGCCGACTACTCCTCGAAGCACAAGCGGCACGGGGTGAACGTGCAGGTCGTCACCAACCCGGCCGGCCAGATCCTGTGGCTGTCGCCGGCCCTGCCGGGCCGGACACACGACCTGACCGCCGCCCGCACCCACAAGATCCTCCGGATCTGCGAACGCCAGGGCATCCCGATCCTCGCCGACATGGCCTACATCGGTGCCGGCGACTGGGTCACCACCGCCAAGCGCCGACCGCCGGGCGGCGAACTCACACCCACCGAGCAGACCGCGAACCGGGCCCTGTCCGCAGCACGGGCCCCCGTCGAACGAGGCATGGCACGACTGAAGTCCTGGCAGATCTTCCGCAGATCCCGCATCAGCCCCAACCTCCTAATGGTGTTGTCAAGTCGTGGCAGTGACGGGGCGGTCGCTTTGGTAGCACTGTCCGTCACGGATGAGGGCCCACAAGACGTTCACCCGTCGGCGGGCCAAGGCGAGCACGGCCTGGGTGTGCCGTTTTCCTTCAGCGCGTTTGCGTTCGTAGAACCGGCGCGACGCGTCGCAGGTGCGGATGCTGATGAGCGCGGAGGTGTAGAAGACGCGCTGCAGCCCTCGGTGGTAGCGCCTGGGCCGGTGAAGGTTGCCGCTGATGTTGCCGGAGTCCCGGGGAACCGGGGCGACTCCGGCGAGGCTGGCCAGGCGGTCGGCGGTGCTGTAGCGGCTCATGTCGCCAGCGGTGGCGGCGAGGAACTCAGCGCCCAGCAGGGGGCCGATGCCGGGCACGCTGGAGATCACTTCGGCGAGTTCGTGGGCGCGAAACCGGGTCGCGATGAGCTTGTCGATCTCAGCGATCTGCTCGTTGAGGCTCATCACCTCTTTGGCCAGGGTGTGGATCACCTGCGCGGTGATCTTCTCCCCCGGGACGGCGGTGTGCTGGCGCTCGGCCGCTTCGAGGGCTGCCTCGGCCAGGGCTTCGGGGGTGCGGACCTTGCGGTTCCGCAGCCAGGTCGCCAGCCGTTTCCCGCCGGTCCGGCGTAGGGCGGCGGGGGTCTGGTAGCCGCTGAGCAGAATCAGCGGCCCTGCGTTGCCAAGGTCGAGGATTCGTTCCAAGGCCGGAAAGATTCCGGTGAGTTGACCGCGAAGGCGGTTGATCCGGCGGGTGCGGTCGGCGTTCAGGTCTCTCCGGCGGTTGGTGAGGACCCGCAACTCGATGGCGTGCTCGTCGTCCGGCCGCAGGACCGTCAGGTCCCGGCGCATCCGGGCCTGGTCGGCGATGACGGTGGCGTCCTTGGCGTCGGTCTTGCCCGTGCCCCGGTAGCCGGCCGAAGCCCGGTTGACCGCCAGGCCGGGTATGTAGACGAGGTGCTGGCCGTGGTTGAGCAGCACGCTGATCCACAGTGCGGCCATGCCGTCGGCGACATCGACTGCCCAGACCACGTCCTCGTCGAGGGCCAGCACATCGGAAAGCAAGGCCAGGAGCTCCGGCTCGTCGTTCAGGACACGCCGCGACAGCAGTCGTGCGCCCTCAGTGTTCAGGACCACACGGTGGTGATGGGTCTTGCCGATGTCCGTACCCGCCCAGATCTGGGCCACCAGTTCCTCCGGTCGTTCGATGAAGCTCTGCTCTCCCGGACGACCTCGCCGGCGTGGTCCTACTCAGCGATCCGCCCGCGGGCGTTCGCAGCTCCTAATCAGCGGCCGAGTCGTCGTGAGACGCCGGGCGGCCAGGTTAGGGGAGCCATCGAGGGCCACCGCATGAAAGCCATACCCGGTGTCTCTGGGCCTCTGGACCTTACGACGGCCCGTCCAACCCGCGAACAAGGTAGGACCGCATGAGCGTCATCGCCAGAGCCGTCCTCACCCTGGAGAGGCAACGCTGAAAACGCTCATTGAGCGTTTTCAGAGTGGCCACTGATCGAGTGACGGGGCGGTGTGGGATCGGAGTGCGCAACGGACAGGGCTCCCGTGCCGTTGAGGGAGGTGTTCGACGTCTCAACTCAGCAACGCAGGAGCCCTGTTGGTTCCCTATCCTGCCGTACTCGACCTGCCTCACGCCTTGGTCCCGCACCGGGTCTCCTGCCGGGTGGTCGGGGTGAGCGAGGCATGGTTCTACAAGTGGCGCCGGCGCCCCGACGAGCCGACGAAACGCGAGGTCAGGAGGGCGAGGCTGGAGGAGCGGATCATCCACTTCTTCACCGAGTCCGGCGGCACTTACGGCTCGCCGAGGATCACTTTGGACCTGTGGGGGGAGGGCTGGCAGGTGTCGGTGAACACGGTTGCGGAGATCATGGCCGAGCTCGGTCTGCAGGGCCGCAAGCCGCCCAGGCGGCGGTCGCTGACCCGGCAGGGCAAGCGGAAGGCTGCCCCTGACCTGGTGAATCGCCGTTTCGACGCGGTGGCCCCGGACGTGCTCTGGTACGGCGATATGACGGAGATCGAGACCGGCGAGGGCAAGATCTATCTGGCCACGGTCATCGATGCGTTCTCGCGCCGCTGCCTCGGCTACGCCATGGGCGAGCACCATGACGCGGCCCTGGTCGGGGCGTCGTTGAAGATGGCCACCACGACGCGCGGCGGCCGAAGGGACGGGACGATCTTCCACAGCGGCAGGGGAAGTGAGGGTGGATTCAACTGGTCGTCGCAACACTTTGATCTCGGAGGTGGGCGACGTGGCCACGGCGGACTGGAGTCTGAAGACCAGCGATATTCCGGAGAAGCGGCGTCGGCAGTGGCGCGCTGACCGTGCGTTGCGGCCGGCGATGCGTTCACCGGGGCGGCCTGACCCGTCCCGGGTCGTGCAGCGCCAGTTCTGGCGACTGATCGCCACGGGGATCACGACGGCGGAGGCGTCGTTGGCGGTCGGCGTGTCGTGGCCGGTGGGTGCGAGGTGGTTTCGCCACGCTGGCGGCATGCCTCCGATCTCCTTGTCCGAGCCCACAGGCCACTACCTCACGTTCGAGGAGCGCGAGGAGATCGCGATCCTCAGGGCGATGGACAAGGGCGTGCGCGAGATCGCCCGCACCCTGGGGCGTGACCCGGGGACGATCTCTCGCGAACTGCGCCGCAACGCTGCCACACGCGCCGGCAAGCAGGAGTACCGCGCGACGGTCGCCCAGTGGAAGGCTCAGCAGGCGGCCAAGCGCCCCAAGAGCGCGAAGTTCCTGGGCAACGATCCGTTGCGGGAGTACGTGCAGGAGCGGCTCTCAGGGAACGTCCACCGACCTGACGGGACACTTGTCGCGGGACCAGAGACGCCTGCGTGGAAGGGGCTGAACAAGCCGCACCGGCAGGACAGACGGTGGGCGACAGCGTGGAGCCCGGAGCAGATCTCGCACCGGCTCCGCATCGACTTCCCCGAGGATGAGTCCATGCGCATCAGCCACGAAGCGATCTACCAGGCGCTGTTCATCGAGGGCCGTGGCGCGCTCAAGCGGGAGCTGGTCACGTGCCTGCGCACCGGCCGGGCACTGCGGACACCCCGTGCACGGTCGCGGAACAAACCACAGGGGCACGTCACCGCGGACGTCGTCCTCAGCGAACGCCCCGCCGAGGCCGCAGACCGAGCAGTGCCCGGACATTGGGAAGGCGATTTGATCATCGGGACGGGTCGCTCCGCGATCGGCACGCTGGTCGAGCGCAGCAGCCGCTCCACGCTCCTGGTGCACCTGCCCCGCCAGGCAGGCTGGGGCGAGAATCCGCCCGTGAAGAACGGCCCCGCACTCGGGGGCTACGGCGCGACCGCGATGAACACGGCGCTCACCACCTCGATGACGCAGCTGCCCGAGCAGCTCCGCAAGACCCTCACCTGGGACCGAGGCAAGGAACTCTCCGGTCATGCCCAGTTCGCTCTCGACACCGGGACGAAGGTGTTCTTCGCCGATCCGCACTCGCCCTGGCAGCGGCCGACGAACGAGAACACGAACGGGCTGCTGCGTCAGTACTTCCCCAAGGGCACCGATCTCTCCCGGTGGTCGTCCACGGACCTCGAAGCCGTCGCCCTGGCGATCAACAACCGGCCACGCAAGGTGCTGGGTTGGCGGACACCAGCCGAGGTCTTCGAAGAGCAGCTACGCTCGCTGCAAGAACCCAGTGTTGCAACGACTGGTTGAACTCGCCGAGTACACGTCAGAGGCGTACAACACCCTGTGTGACCGCCTGGGCGTGGTGCAGTCCATGGGGCGGGTGGGGTCAGCGCTGGACAACGCCGCCGCGGAGTCGTTCAACTCGCTGCTCAAGGTCGAGTACATCCACCGGCACCGATTCGCCACCCGCACCGAGGCCCGCCTGAAGATCGCCACCTGGATCACCGGGTTCTACAACCCGCGACGCAGGCACAGCGCGGCCGGCGGCCTGCCGCCGGTGGAGTTCGAACGGACCATCACCGAAGCACGAAAGAAGAGCGACCAGAGGTGCAAGGCCGCATAGGAGAGGTCTCTACGAAACCAGGGGATTGACAGGTTGGAATCAGCTCAGTCGCTCGACGCGGCCGAAGCCGCCGGAGTCTTCACATACAAAGCGGTCGAGCAGGACGCTGCCACCAGCATCGTTGCGGCCGTCGCCCCGGCCGATCGTGCGGCGTTTCGTCGTAGCGGGGCGACCTCCGAGTCACAGCTGGTGATGGTGGGGCGGGCAGCCTCGTAGTGGATCAGGCACGCACCGGCGGCAGGTCGACGCCAGCCGGCAGGGGATGCGGCGGATTCACTCCTCCACTCTCATGGCGAAGGCTCCCGCAAGAGCGGGAGCCTCGCATTTCCGCAGGTCAGGACGCTGTCACGAAACTGAGTTCAAGGTGGGATCCCTGGAACGCGCCTGAACCGCCGGATGGCCGCGCACCTTCACTCCCTGCTCCCCGGGGTGCGGATCAACACCGAGCCGGAGCCCGGGCCCGACCGGGGCGCCTTCCAGATCGGTCCGGAGCGCTACCGGGTGGAGAAGGGCGCCAGCGAGTACGTACTGCTGGCCCGGCTGACGACCGGTCAGGACGCCAGACCTGTCTTCCTCTTCTGCGGCCAGCAGGCCATCACCAACCAGGCCGCCACCCGCTACCTGGCCCGCAACCACGAACGTCTCGCCCGCAAGCACGGCAACAACACCTTCTGCCTGCTCCTGAAGGTGGTCAACTCCCAGGCATACGGCCCCGATGTGGTCGAGCTGGTCGCCGACGTCACCCGCGCGGCCCAGGCCCCGATCCCCGCGGCACGCACCTCGCACCGCGCGGGGACCTGAACGTCATCGGCCGGGAAGGTCACACGGAACGGCGCTCCGGACCGCCAGGACGATGGAACTCCCGTCGCAGCTCGTTGAATCCGCGCTCCTCGCGGCTGGGGTGGACGCGGTTCGTGAGCAGGATCGCGTAGCGGCCGGCCTCGGGGTCGAGCCACAGGCTCGTGCCGGTGAATCCCGTGTGGCCGTACGAGGCCGGGCCGAAGGTGTCGCCCACCGGCGATCCGGCCGGGTCCTGCCCCTGCCAGGCCAGTGCGCGGCGCAGGTTGAGGTGGTCCGTGCGCGGGGCGGTCATCAGCGTGAGGGTGTCCGGCTCCAGCAGCGGGGGGCCGCCGCCCACCAGGCTGAGCGCGATGCGTTCCAGGTCCGCGAGGGTGGAGAAGAGGCCCGCGTGCCCGGCGACGCCGCCGAGTACCACGGCGTTCTCGTCGTGCACCTCGCCGACGACGGTCCGGCCGCGCCAGGGGCAGGCTTCGGTGGCCACCGCGCGGCCCCGGTCGGCGGGGGTTGGGCGGAAGCGGGTGTCGGCGAGGCCGAGGGGTGCACACACGAGCTCGCTCGTCAGCTCGTCCAGGCCCCGGCCCGTGGCCTGTTCGGCGATGAGGCCGAGCAGGATGAACCCCTGGGAGGAGTAAGTGACCCGGGTTCCGGGTTCGGCGTCGCGCGGCAGTGTGCCGAGCGCCGTGAGCAGGGACTCGCGGGTGGGGTGGTCGCGGTAGAGCGGGACCCCGCCCGGCAGCCCCGAGGTGTGGTCGAGGAGTTGGGCGATCGTACGCGGGGCGTGCGGGCTCGCCGCGTAGCGGGTCAGGTGCTGTCCGACGGTGTCGCCGAGGCGGAGGTCGCCCCGTTCCACCAGGGCCATGACGACCAGGCCCACCAGCGGCTTGGTCACGGACGCCAGGTCCCACAGGTCGTCGCCGTCCAGCGCGGGCCCACCGGTCGCGCGGGTGCCGGTCCAGCCGCGGTCCAGCGGGCCCGAGGCGTCGCCGAGTGACCACGCGGCACCCGAGTAGAGGCCGCGCGCCCGGCCGTCCTCCAGCAGCCGGCGGCGGGCGGCGGACGCCACGCCCAGGTCCCGCGCGCTCACCATGACTTCTCCTGCCTCTCGTGTCCGCCCGCTCGCCGCTCGTCCGCCTCCCGCTCGGGCCCCGGGACCAGGCCGAGCCGTGCGCCGGGCTGCGCGGCCAGGCGCGCCGATACCGCTGCCGCGGCCGAGCGCACCATCGGCCCGTACTGCCGCGCCGCCGCCTCGTCCAGCGTGAAGGCGAGCCCCGTCAGGACGAGGGCCCCGGCCACGTGGCCGGTCGCGTCGCACACCGGGGCGGCGAGTGCGCGCCGGTCGGCCCAGGCGTCGGTGCCGTCGAAGGCGTAGCCGTTCCGGGCCGCGGCGGTCAGGGCGGCGCGGGTCCTCTCGTCGGCGGGGGCGCCGTCGGGGCCGGCGGACAGCGGTTCGCGCTCCTCGGCCGGAAGGGCGGCCAGCAGGGCGAAGCCCGCAGCCCCCGCGGTGAGCGGTTCCCGGAAGCCGGGGCTCAGATCGAGGCCGAGGGCCTGCGCCGGGGCGCGGACGTCCAGATGGATGACCGTGCGGTCGTCGCGGACCACGTACGAGGCGAACAGTCCGGTGCGTACACGGAGTTCGTCCAGGAGCGGACCGGCCCGGCGCAGCGCGGCGTCGTCGGCGAGCGCGCCCGCGGCGAGGCCGAGGAGCCTGGCGCCCGGGCGGTAGCTGCCGCCCGGGGCCGCTTCGGCGTATCCCGACGCCGCGAGGGCGCGCAGCAGTCGGTGCACGGTCGGCTTGGCCAGTCCCGTCCGCCGGGCGAGGTCCGCGAGGCGGTGCGGGGCGCCTGCTCCGGCGAGGGCCGTCAGGACTTCCATCGCCTTGTCCACCGGGCCGGGCGCGGGTGGTGCCGTGTCCGCTCCGGCGCCTTCCAAGGCGCCGGTGGGCGCTGCGGCGGAGGTCTGCTGCTGCGAACGACTGTTGACCGGATTCCCCATGTGGCCTACCTTACCCGAACTGCATTCCATTCACCGGAACGAGTGTGTTGCCCAATGGAACGAATACATGAAGGGGGAGGCGCCCCGCGCGGCGGGTACTCCCGCCGTTCGGTGCTGCGCCTGAGCGGCCTCGCGGTGCCCGCTCTCGCCGCCCCCGCCCTGCTGACCGGGTGCGGAGCACCGTCGGCGGCCTCGGCCGGCAATGTGCTGCGGGTCTCCCAGACCGGGGACCCCAAGACGATGGACCCGCACAAGCAGGGCGACATGACGTCGATGAACGCCCTGATCAACATGTTCGACACGCTCACCACGCGGGGCCGCGACAACTCCCTCCAGCCCCGGATCGCCCTGTCCTGGAAGGCCGTTGAGCCCAAGGTGTGGCGGTTCGAACTGCGCCGGGGCGTCACCTTCCACAACGGCGAGCCGTGCGACGCCGAGGCCGTCCGCTTCAGCATCGAGCGGCTGCTGGACCCCTCGACCAAGTCGCCCATCGTGGAGCTGCGTTACGTCGAGGGCGTCAAGGTGGTCGGCCGGTACACGGTGGACGTGCGTACCTCGGTGCACGATCCGATCCTGCCCGCGAAACTGTCCCTGTTCGGGGGCGTCGTGGTGCCTCCGCGCTATCTCGCGAAGGTCGGGGACGAGGGCTTCGCCGCGCACCCGGTGGGCACCGGCCCGTTCACGTTCCGGCACTGGCAACGCGACCACGAACTGCGCCTCGCCGCCTTCGACCACCACTGGCAGGGGCGCCCGCACGTCGATGAACTCGTCTTCGTGCCCGCCCCCAACTCCTCCTCCGCGCTGGCCGCGCTGCAGAGCGGCGGCGTCGACATCGTGGCGGGCATGACCCCCGACGCGGCGCAGCAACTGGCCGGCTACCCGGGCGTGGAGATCGGCCACCACACCGGCATCCGCACCTCGTACCTGTCGCTCGACACCCTCACCGAGGGACCGCTGCGCGACCGGCGCGTACGGCGGGCGCTCAACCACGCCATCGACGTACCCCTGCTCATCAAGGCGGTGCTCGGCGGGAACGCCACCGAGGTCCCGGCGATGATCCCGCGCGGCGCCTTCGGTTTCGACCAGTCCGTGAAGCCCTTCGAGCGTTCGCTCACCAAGGCCCGCGCCCTGCTGGCAGAGGCCGGGCACCCCGACGGCATCAGCACCTCGATCACCGCCTCCAACCTGGACGCGAACGTCGCCGAGGCCATCGCCGGGCTGCTGTCCCGCGCCGGTATCCGGGCCAAGGTGAATCTGCTCGACCCGGGCACGTACTCCCAGCGTCTGACCTCCTCCAACCACGGCGCGCTCGGCCCCGTCTACCTGGCCGCGTCCACCGTCTGGACCATGGACGGCGAGAGCATGCTCCAGTCGAACGTGCGCAGCGACCGGCGGCAGAGCCGCTGGCACCACAAGGGCGCCGACCGGCTCGTGGACCGCGAGGAGCTGTCCGTGGACCCGGACGTGCGCCGCCGCGCCTTCTCCGGACTCCAGCAACTGATCAAGGACGAGGCGCCGTTCGTGCCCCTCTACCAGATCGACAACATCTACGTGCACAACACCCGGCCGAGCTGGACGCCCGGCGCCGCAGGGGTGCTGGACATGGCGAGCGCGAAGGTGGCCGTGTGATGAGCCAGACCCTGACCGCACCCGGTGTACGCGTTTCCGGGCCCAGCCGCGCCTGGGCCGTGCTGCGGCCCGCCGCCTCCCGGCTCGGCGCCGCACTCCTGGTCCTGCTGTGCACCGCCACCGTCGCGTTCTTCCTGGTACGCCTGTCCGGCGACCCGGTGAAGGTGATGCTGCCGCCCGACGCCACCGCCCAGCAGGAGACCGTGCTGCGGCACAGCCTGGGCCTGGACCGGCCGCTGCTCACGCAGTACCTGGACTACCTGTGGGGCCTGCCGCGCTTCGACTTCGGCAACTCCCTCTTCTACAACCAGCCGGTCCGCGCGGTCCTGGCCGACCGCATCCCCGCCACGTTGCTGCTCGCGGCGGGCGCCCTCGTGGTGACGCTGGTGATCGCCCTGCCCGCCGGCACGATCGCGGCGATGCGGCGCGGCAAGGCCGCCGACCGCGGTGTCATCACGGCCGTCCTGATCGGCCAGTCGACCCCCGCGTTCTGGGTGGGCATCCTGCTCATCCTCGTGTTCGCCGTCGGACTGCACGCCCTGCCCGCCTCCGGATACGGCACGTTCGCGCATCTCGTCCTGCCGTCGGTCACGCTGGCCGTCTACTCCGTCGCCGTCGTCGCACGGCTGCTGCGCTCGTCGCTGATCGACGTGCTCGGCTCCGACCACATCCGCACGGCCCGCGCCCGCGGTCTCGGACCGGTGCGCACCGTGGTCCGGCACGGTCTGCGCAACGCCTCGCTGCCCGTGGTCACGGTCGTCGGACTGGAGGTCGGCAGCCTGCTCGGCGGGGCGATCCTCACCGAGCAGGTCTTCTCCTGGCCGGGTGTCGGCCAGCTGACCGTGCAAGCCATCGCCAACCGCGACTTCCCCCTGGTCCAGGGCACCGTCCTGCTGTTCGCCGCCACCTTCGTCGTGGTGAACCTGCTCGTGGACCTGTCCTACGGCCTCCTCGACCCGAGGGTGAGGAACTCCCGATGACCACCACCGCCCCCGCGGCCCTTCCCGCCGCGCCCGCTCCCCCCGCCTCGGCTCAGCCGTCCGTGCTGCGCTCCCTGCTGCGCAACCGGCTCGCCGCCGTCGCACTCGTCTTCCTCCTGCTCATCGTCGTGTGCGCGCTGTTCGCGCCCCTGATCGCGCCGGCCGACCCGGCCGCCCAGAACCTCCTCGGCAGGCTCCGGCCTCCCGCCTGGCAGTCCGGCGGTGACAGCGCCCACCTGCTCGGCACCGACCAGCTCGGCCGCGACCTGCTCTCCCGGGTCGTCTACGGCACCCGCGTCTCGCTGCTCGTCGGTGCCGGCGCGGCCCTGCTCGCCGGGGTGATCGGCACCGCCGCGGGCCTCGCCTCCGGATACCTCGGCGGCTGGACCGACCGGGTCGTGATGCGGTTCGCCGACGTCCAGCTCGCCTTCCCCGCGATTCTGCTGGCGCTCGCCGTCGTCGGATTCGTCGGCTCGGGCCTCGGCTACGTCATCCTCGTGATCGGCATCACCGGCTGGGTGTCGTACGCCCGGGTGGTGCGCTCCGAGGTGCTGTCGCTGCGCACCCGCGACTTCGTCACCGAGGCCCGCGCGATCGGCGTCGGCGACCTGGCGATCATGCGGCGGCACCTGCTGCCCAACGTCATGGCGCCGCTGGCCACCATCGGCACGCTGCACATCGCGTCCGCGATCGTCGCCGAAGCCTCGCTCAGCTACCTGGGCCTCGGCGTTCCCAAGGAGACCGTGACCTGGGGCGGCATGCTCGCCGACGGACAGCTCTACCTCGGCACGTCCTGGTGGATCGCCGTCTTCCCCGGCATCGCCCTGATGCTCACCTCGCTCTCCATCAACATCCTGGGCGACGCGCTGCGCGACGTCGCGGACCCGAAGGCGTACCGCCGATGACCGACTCCGCACAGACCCCGCCCGCCGAGCCCGTCCTCGAATTCCGTGACCTGCGCGTCGACTTCGCGCTCGCCTCCTCGACCGTGCACGCCGTGCGCGGAGTGAGCTTCTCGGTCGCCGCCGGCGAGACCCTGGCCGTCGTCGGCGAGTCCGGCAGCGGCAAGTCGGCCACCGCCCTGTCCGCGATGCGACTGAACCCGGAACCTCCGTGCGTGTACGCGGGCGGCCAGGTGCTGCTCGACGGCCGGGACGTCCTCGCCCTGCGCGAGAAGGAACTGCGCACGATCCGCGGGGCCCGGATCTCCATGGTCTTCCAGGACCCGATGACCAGCCTCGACCCCCTGCAACGGGTGGGCGAACAGGTCTCCGAGGTGCTGCGGCTGCACGGCGACCACACCCGGGCCGAGGCGCGCCGGGCCGCCCTGACCGCGCTGGAGGAGGTCGGCATCCCCGATCCGGAACGGCGCTACGGCCAGTACCCGCACGAGCTGTCCGGCGGTCTGCGCCAACGCGTCATGATCGCCTCCGCACTCGTCGCCCGGCCTCGCGTCCTCATCGCGGACGAGCCCACCACCGCGCTCGACGTGACGGTGCAGCGGCAGATCCTGGAGCTGCTCGTGCGGCTCCAGCGACGCCACGGCATGGCCGTCCTGCTCATCACCCACGACCTGGGAGTCGTCGCCGAGACGGCCGACCGCGTCGTCGTCATGCGGCACGGCGAGGTGGTCGAGACCGGCGACGTCGAACAGGTCTTCACGCGACCCACCGCCGCGTACACCCGCGAGCTGCTGGCCGCCACTCCCCGACTGGAGCCCGTCGCATGACCACGACCCCGCTGCTGGAGATCGAAGGACTGCGCAAGGAGTTCCCCGGCCGCCCGCCGAGCGTCGCCGTCGACGACGTCTCGCTCACCGTCCGGGAGGGCGAGACCTACGCCCTGGTCGGTGAGTCCGGCTGCGGCAAGACGACGCTGACCCGGCTGCTGCTGCGGCTGCTCGAACCCACCGCGGGCAGCGTGCGGTTCGACGGCACGGATCTGCTCGCCCTGAAGGGGTCCGCGCTGCGGCCGCTGCGCCGGCAGATGCAGGTCGTGCTCCAGGACCCGTACTCCAGCATGAACCCGCGGCTGCGGATCGCCGACATCGTCGGTGAGCCCCTCGTCACGCACGAGGAGTGGGCGCGCGGGCGGCGCGGCCGGGCGAAGGTACGCGACCGGGCCGGGGAGCTCCTCGACGCGGTCGGCCTGGACGCGGGCATCCTCGACCGCTATCCGCACGAGTTCTCCGGCGGGCAGCGCCAGCGCATCTCCATCGCTCGGGCCCTCGCGCTGGAACCGCGCCTGGTCGTGCTGGACGAGCCGACGAGCGCGCTCGACGTGTCCGTCCAGGCCCGGGTCCTCGACCTGCTCGCCGATCTCCAGGACCGCCTCGGCCTGACCTACGTCTTCATCTCGCACAACCTGGCCGTGGTGCGGCAGATCGCCGACCGGGTGGCCGTGATGAGACAGGGCCGCATCGTCGAGTCCGGCACCGCCGACCAGGTGTTCACCGCACCCGCCGAGACGTACACCCGGCGGCTCCTGGACGCGGTGCCGGTGCCCGACCCGGGCCGCCGCATCCTCGGGGGCGTCGGCGCGTGAGGTCCGCCCTAACTCCCCGACAGCACCAGCCCCGCCGCCCCCAGCAGCGTGCCGGTGTCCGCGGCCTCGCCGAGGACCACGCTGGGGAGCTCACCACCGCCGAGCGCGTCGGCGCGCAGCCGCGACTCGACCATCGCCCGGAACGGCTCACCGCCGTCCAGGGCCTCGCCGTGCAGCACGAACAGGCCGCACGCGAACAGCTGCTGCACCGTGGCGAGGCCGAGCACCAGGTTCTCCGCGTAGCGGCCGACGAGGCGGGCGGCCTCCGGCGCGTCGGACGCCACCAGCGCCCCCAGGGTGGCCGCGCCCTGGGCGAAACCGTGCTCGGCTGCCCGCTCGCGCAGCCAGCGCGTCGTCGCCACGGTCTTCCAGCAGCCGCGCCGTCCGCAGGTGCAGAGCTCACCACTCGCGGTGACCGTCATATGGGCGCCGCTGCGGCCGCCGGACGGAGCGAGCACCTCACCCTCGTAGAGGATGCCGACGCCGAGCACCTCACCGGTCGCGACGGAGGCGAAGGAGCGCCGGCCACGCCCCGCGCCGAACCAGCGGTCACCGAGCACCTGCACGCGCGCCCGGTGCTCGATCCGCACGGGCGCGCCCGCCAGGGCCGCCAGCCGGTCGGCCACCGGGTAGCCGCGCAGCGCCGGGGCGTCGTTCACCTCGATGATCCGGCCCGCCACCGGGTCCACCACACCGGCCGCCGCCACGCCGACGCCGAGCAGCGGCTGCCCGTCGAAGACCGCGGCCGCCTCGCGCAGCGCCGCGTCCACCAGCGAAGGGTCCGAGCCGGCCGGGTCGAAGCGGGCCTGTGTCCGGGCGCGCACGGCTCCGGCGCGGGTGAGCAGCGCGGCACGCACCAGACCGGGCAGCACCTCGACGGCGCCCAGCACACCGCCGTCCCGACCGGCCGGCTCGTCCGGCCGCGGGTCGGGAACCAACCGCAAAGGAATACGTTCATGCGCCATGCGCCGACTCTGTCATGCCCCCGGACCGGGGAGACAGCGGCATGACCCACCGCAATCTGACCGAGACCACCTGGCGCGAGACCCGGGCGGCGGCGCCCGAGGCGATCGCCGTCCTGCCGATCGGCTCGCAGGAGCAGCACGCCGAGCACCTGCCGATGGGCACGGACACGATGCTCGCCGACGCCGTGGTCTCCCGGGCCCTGGCCCTGCTCGACGAGCGGGCCGCCGCCGGCGAGGCCGTGCCCACCCTCGTACGCCTGCCGACCCTGCCGTACGGACACAGCCCGCACCATCTGTTCGCGGCGGCGCTCACCCTGTCGGCGCCGGTGCTCGGCATGGTGCTGGACGAGCTCCTCGACTCGCTGGCCGCCTGTGGCTACCGCCGGGTGCTCGTCGTCAACGGCCACGGGGGCAACGACGAGATCATGCGGCTCGCGGTCAAGCGGTTCGCGCTGCGCGCCGAGGTGACGGCGGCCGCGTGCTCGTACTGGACGCTCACCGACACCGGGGAGCCCGCCGACGCGGAGGACCCGGACGGGCTCCACGCCGAGCTGGTGCCCGGACACGCCGGCTGGTTCGAGACGTCGCTGATGCTGGCCGCGCAGCCGTCGCTGGTACGTGCCGAGCGGGCCGGGCACGCGCCGGTCGAGCCGCCGCCCCTGTTCGACAAGCCGCCCTACCCCGGGCTGACCGTGGAGCGGCACGGCGAGTGGGAGCGGGTGGGCGGCGCCACCGACGACGCAGCCGGTGCCGACGCCGCGCACGGTGAGCGCCTGCTCGACCGCCGCGCCCGCGGCCTGGCCCGCGCGGTCCTCGCCTTCGATGCCGCGTCGCGCCCCCTCGCGTGACCCCCGTCCCCTCACACAAGGAAGTACTCATGAAGATCACCGAGGTCGACGTCCACGTCGTCAACCTGCCCCTGGTCAACCCGTTCACCAGCTCCTTCGAGACGAAGACCGGCGAGACACGCACCGTGGTGCGCATCAAGACCGACTCCGGCGTCGAGGGCTGGGGCGAGACGATGTGGGGCCGCCCGGTCGCCGCGATCGTCCGCGATCTCGCCGAGGATCTGATCGGTACCAGCCCGTTCGCCCTGGAGGCATTCCACCGCCGCCACCACATGGTGCCGTTCTTCTACGGCTACCTGGGGTACGCCGCCCTGGCCGCGATCGATGTCGCCTGCTGGGACGCCATGGGCAAGGCCACCGGGCAGTCGGTGACCGACCTGCTGGGCGGCCCGGTGCGCGACGAGGTGCCGCTGACCGCCCTGATCACACGCGCCGACGCGCCCGGGGCCGGTGCGGACGACCGGCCGCGCGCCCTGGCCGAGCACACCGAGCGCGTGGTGGCCGAGGGCGGCTTCACGGCCGTGAAGCTCAAGGGCACCAAGGACGTCGAGGGCGATGTCGCGATCCTGCGGGCCGTGCGCGACGCTCTGCCCGGGGTGAACCTGCGCGTCGACCCGAACGCCGCCTGGTCGGTGCCGGACTCGATCCGGGCCGGGATCGCCCTGGAGGAGCTGGATCTGGAGTACCTGGAGGACCCGTGCGTCGGGATCGAGGGGATGAGCCAGGTCCGCCAGAAGATCCGTATCCCGCTGTGCACCAACATGTGTGTGGTCCGGTTCGAGGACTTCGCGCCCGCGATGCGGCTGAACGCCGTCGACGTGATCCACGGTGACGTCTACAAGTGGGGCGGGATCTCCGCGACGAAGGCCCTGGCCGCGCACTGCGAGACCTTCGGCCTGGGCATGAACCTGCACAGCGGCGGCGAGCTGGGCATCGCCACGGCGGCGCACCTCGCGGTGGTCGCCAGCACCCCGGTGCTGTCGCGTGCCATCGACTCCATGTACTACCTGCACGCGGACGACATCATCGAGCCGCTCACGCTGTCCGGCGGCAGCCTGCGGGTCCCGGACGGGCCCGGTCTCGGCGTCACCGTGGACGAGGACAAGCTCCGCCACTACGCGGGGGTCAACGCCGCGGAAGGAGACCTCACCAAGTGACCGCCGACAGCCACCTCTCCCCGCGCCGCGCCGTCACCACGGCCGGGGCCCCGGCCCCGATCGGCGGGTACAGCCAGGGCATCGCGGCCGGCCCGTACCTGTTCACCTCCGGCTTCGGCCCGCAGGACCCGGCCACCGGCGCGCTCGGCGACACCATCGAGGAGCAGACCCGCCAGGTCCTGGCGAATGTGAGCGCCCTCCTCGCCGCCGACGGGCTCACGCTGGACGACGTGGTCAAGGCGACGGTCCACCTCCAGGACGTGCACCGCGACTTCGCCGGCTTCGACCGGGTGTACCGGGAGCACTTCGGCGCGCCACGTCCGGTGCGCACCACGGTCGGCTCCCAGCTGATGGGCATCCTCGTGGAGATCGACGTGGTGGCGCTGCGCCGGAATCCCTGATCCGGGGTGACGCGCGTGCGGGCCGGACCGTGGTCGTACGGTCCGGCCCGCCGCCCCGTCAGTCCCCGGGGTGGGCCATCGCGTCGATGGCGACCGCCGCCGCCAGGACGGTGGCGGGATCGGCACCCGGCCCGACGTCGAGGCCGTAGGTGTCCCGGACGCGGAACCACTTCTTCGACACCTCGGCCACCTTGTAGCCGTCCCGCTCGATCGTGTACTCGTGGTCGAGGATGTTGCCGACCACGCGCAGGTCCCCGCCGTCCTCCTGCTTGATCCGCCACCGGTCGCGCAGCGGTCCGACGACGGCCTTCTTGACGATGGCCACGCGCTGTCCGTCGGCGTCCTCGATCGCCATCGAGTCCTTGATCCGCAGCGGTCTGCTCTGCACCGTGGCGACACGCAGACCGTCACGGTCCTCGATGTGATACGTCCGGCGCGCCCGGAGCACCTTGGCGTTGACCTTGTACTTGTGGTCCCCCGACTCGTCGTCGATCCAGTAGTCGTCGCCGAGGGAGACCAGCTTCTGCCGCATCCGGTAGCGGGTCACACCCTCACCGTGGTCGAACGCGCGATTGGCGTGTCGGCGGTCTTTGCGCTCCTGGAACATCGCACATCCTTCCAGCCGTCCGTCGAGGGGGCCGGGCAGAAATCGATGACGGCGGTTGCCACTTTCCTATCCCGCTCGCGGCGGTGCCGCATCTTCTGAGGTCGCGGTCCGCTCGCCGCCGCGCAGCCGCTGTCGCAGCCCGCCGAGCATCGGCATGGTCAGACCGGCGAAGAGGAAGAGGACGGCGAGCCCGCTCAGTGCCGGGCTCGCCGCCTCCTCGACGTCGAGGGACCAGGGGCTGCCGAGTGCGTGACAGACGAGGTACGAGCCCTTGGACATCGTGTAGCCGACGCCCAGGACGGCCGCGAGTGCGCACAGGGTGAAGCCGGCG
Source organism: Streptomyces sp. NBC_00209 (assembly GCF_045206345.1). Taxonomy (NCBI): domain Bacteria; kingdom Bacillati; phylum Actinomycetota; class Actinomycetes; order Kitasatosporales; family Streptomycetaceae; genus Streptomyces; species Streptomyces sp. NBC_00209. The sequence goes on from NZ_CP108121.1 coordinate 726,222, forward strand.
CCGGTCCAGGGGCGGGTGGTCCGGGCCCGGCGGGCGGTGCGGCCGCACATGAAGGCGAGTTCGCCGCAGGTGATCAGAACGTAGGAGAGGTAGACCAGCAGGTAGGCGGCCACGGCCGAGTGGTCGGCGTACGCCGTGGTGAACTCGACGTCCTGGCCGTTCGTGGTGAGGAAGAGTGGGACCATGACGGCCAGCACGACGACGGCCAGGCACACGCGCTGGTACAGGGCGGCGCGCAGGTACTCCGGGCGGTAGGCCAGGTCCACCATCGTCAGCTGCAGTGCCGCGCACCAGAGGATGGCGCAGATGTGCGCCACCAGCTTCCCGGCGTTGTCCAGGCCGGTGACCTCCTCGGCCGCCCCGGCGACCGCGGGGACCGCGAAGAAGACGCCCACGGTGCACACGCCGAACGCGACCGCGATCAACCAGGTGAACACGCGCGGGTGGTGAAGGGCTCTGCGGGCGCAGAGCGCGGTGACGAGCACTCCTGCGACGGTGCAGGCGCCGAATATCATGCCGTCCATCAGAGACCTTCCAGTGCATCGGCCGCGTACTGGGCGGCTTCGGTTTCGGTCCGTCGTCGTCGGGCCCTCTTCGGCTTCTCCGCGCCCGGACCGTCGTCGGGCACGGCGGGGAGGCCGAGGGTTCCGCGCCGGTGTTCCAACTGCTCGATGAATTTGCGGACTTCGCTCTCCGGAAGATCGCCCAGCAGGACGAGCACGCGACGCGCGAGGGGGTTCTCGAAGGCTTCGAGTGCGGCGAGGTCGTCGTAGCCGGGGTGCGGCAACAGGTAGGCGGGCGGCACGTCGCCGAGAGCCTGGCACAGGGCGAGGACGGTCTTGATCGTCGGGTTGTCCTGCTGGCCGCCGGCGAGTTTCGCGATGAGCGCGAATGACGTCGTCGCGGGCGGGTCGGGCAGGTCGTCGACGGCCTGCGACAGGGTGCGGGAGACGTAGGCCCTGCCCCGTGCGTCCCTCCGGTGGGCCATGAGCGACTTCAGCTTGTGCGCGAGGGAGTGCGGTCGCGGGTGCGGCCCTTCGACGGCAGGGCCCCTGCGGGGCTCTCCCTCGTCACAGCTCGCGCTCACGTGGTGATCTCTCTCGCCATCATCGATCGTGCTCGTGTGTACTTTAGTTGACACGTTGTCGGGCGCAAAGGCAGGATCGCAGCATCGGCAGACTCCGGAATCCGACCGCAGCGGCCGCCGAGAGGAGCGCCACTTGAGGCAGCACGGCTTACCCGCCCCGGTGATCGACACCGGTCGGCCTCATTCCGCAAGGATCTACGACTACCTGCTCGGCGGCAAGGACAACTACCGGGTGGACCAGCAGGCCGGCGAGGAGCTCGTGGCCGCCGCGGCCCAGGAGCGGGCCGGTGCCCGGGCCAACCGTGCCTTCCTGGAACGCGCCGTCCGCCATGTCGTCGGCGCGGGCCTGCGGCAGATCCTCGACATCGGCACCGGGCTGCCCCACTCCCCCAACGTGCACGAGGTCGCCCTCGAAGCGGCGCCCGACGTGCGTGTCGCGTACGTCGACAACGACCCGATCGTCACCGCACACGCGGACGCCCTGCTGCGCAGCTCCCCTCTGGTCGGCGTCGCGCTCGCCGACCTCCGCGACCCGCAGACCGTCGTGGACCATCCCCACGTCCGCGAAGTCATCGACTTCGACCGGCCCGTCGCCCTGGTCCTCACCTCGGTGCTGCACTTCCTCACCGACACGCAGGAGCCCCAGCAGGTCGTCGCGACCCTGCGCGACACGCTCCCGGCCGGCAGTTGCCTGGTGCTCTCGCACGCCACCGACGACTTCGCCGACTGCCGAGCGGCACAAGCCGTCTACGCCACCGCGACCACGCCCCTCACCCCGCGCTCCCACACGGAGATCGAGAAGCTCTTCGACGGCTTCGAGTTCCTGACGCCGGGCCTGGTCCCCGTCCCGTCCTGGCGGCCGGACGCACCCGTCGCGGCGGTGCCGGCCACGATCGGCATCTACGGGGCGGTCGCCCGCAAGACCGGCTGAGCGGCCGGAGCGCGTCAGACCGAGCAGTGCGCCGGGCCGATGACGCCGTCCGTGCCCTTCACCGTGACCGCCTCGGTCCGGTCCGCCGTACGGGCCCGGGCCGCCGTGCAGATGAGCTGCTGGCGGGCGGCCTGGGAGAGGCCGGTGACCGGGATGTCCACGGTGACCCGCACGCCGTCCGCGTTCAGCTCGACGCCCACGCGCGTCCGGCCGGTGGGCAGCTCCGAGCGGAGTCCGGCGTCGTGCTCCGTCCTGGTGGGTCCGAGGAAGAGGAGCAAGAGGGCGTCGGGCGCCCCGGTCGACCCGGCCTCCCCCCAGGCCCCGCCGCCGACCTCCACGGTGCGGGCCTTGCGGACGACCGGCATCAGCCGGGAGGCCGAGGACGAGGACACGAAGTACAGCAGGGTGCCGAGCTGGTCGGCCGGGCCCACCTCCACGGTCGCCGGTTCACCCGCCTCCACGACGTCCGTCGCACGGATCCCGCACCCGGTGGCGAGCAGCAGCACGGGCAGCAGCGCGCCGAGCACGCGCCCGCCCCTCACCGCTCCCCCATCGGCAGCGCCACGGTGAACAGCGCGCCGCCCCCGGGCCGGTTCGCCGCGCGGACCGTGCCCCCGTGCAGCCGTACGTTCTCCTGGGCGATGGCGAGGCCGAGACCGCTGCCCGCCGACCGGGTCCGGGCCGCGTCGGCCTTGTAGAACCGGTCGAAGATGTGCGGGAGCACCGCCGCGTCGATGCCCGGTCCGCTGTCCGCCACCTCCACGACGAGCCGGTCGCCTCCGCGTACCCGTACGGTGACGGGCTCCGCGCCGTGCCGCAGGGCGTTGCCGACCAGATTGGCGACGACCACGTCGAAGCGGCGCGGATCGAGCACCGCCCTTACGCCGTCCGGGAGTTCGGTGGCGACCCGGCCCTCCCAGCGGCGGCCCTGAAGGGTCTTGCGCACGGTCTCGGCGACGTCGACCTCGTCCAGGTGCAGCTCGGCCGCACGGGCGTCGAAGCGGGATATCTCCATCAGGTCCTCGACCAGGGTGGCCAGTTTGCCGGTCTCCGTGCTGATCAGGCGGACGGCGGCGGCGGTGTCGGGGCGCAGTTCGCCGGCGTCCTCGTCCAGGACCTCGGTCACGGCGAGCATACCGGCGAGCGGGGTGCGCAGTTCGTGGGAGACGTCGGAGGCGAAGCGCCTGGCCCGCCCCTCGGCCCGGCGCAACTCCTCCACGGATTCCTGGAGCTTGGTGGACGACTCGTTGAACGTCCAGGCGAGGTCGGCGAGTTCGTCGGAGCCGCGCACCGTGATCCGGGTGTCGAGCTCGCCCCTGCCGATGCCCGCCGCCGCCCGGCGCAGGTCTCGGACCGGGCGCAGGACGCTGCGGGAGGCGAGCAGCGCGGGCACCAGGGCGACGAGCAGGGCGGGCAGGGCTCCGTCGCGGGCGGCGGTGACCATGGCGCCCACGTTGGCCTCCTCGGTGGACAGCGGCATCACGGCGTAGAGGACAAGGCCGGTGGGCTGTCTGCCGTCGCCCCGGTTGAAGACGGCGGGCATGCCGACGGTCAGCCAGGGCTTGCCGTCCTTGACGACGCGCTGGAACGAGCCGTGGGTGTTGTCGCGGGTGGCGGTGCGCAGACCGGCGGTGATCACCCCGGAGGAGGACCGGTCCGACGAGGAGGCCCGCAGCTTCCCGTACTCGGCGAACACGGTCCAGCCGCGCCCGCCGCCCGCACGGGCCAGCCCCAGGCAGACCTGGCGCAGTTGCTCCCTGTCGATGGGCAGGCTGACGGCCTGGTCGCCGACCCGGTCGCGGAACTGGTCGACGGCGGAGTCCTGCGCCTGCTGGAGGATCGCGGAGCGGGCCTCGCGGTAGGTGAGCGCGGCGGTGGTGGCGGCGCTGACGGCCGCGACGAAGAGGAACGCCGCGATCAGCCGGGTGCGGAGGCCGAGGCGGGCGGCGAACAGTTTCATGTAAGCGGTCCGAAGCGGTAGCCGAAGCCTCGGACCGTCTGGATGTAGCGGGGGCTGCCGGGGACGTCCTCGATCTTCTGGCGGAGGCGGCGGACGCAGGCGTCGACCAGGCGGGCGTCGCCGTGGTAGCTGTGCTCCCATACGTGTTCCAGGAGCTGCTGGCGGCTGAAGACCTGTTCGGGCGAGGCCGAGAGGTGGAGCAGCAGCTTCAGTTCGGAGGGGGCGAGAAGCAGCCGCTCGCCGGCCTTGGCGACGGCGAGGCCCGCGCGGTCGACGGCCAGTTCGCCGTGCGACTCGATGCCGCCGCGCCCGGCGGGGACGGCGAGGCGGCGCAGCACGGCCCGGATGCGGGCCTCGATGACCTCGGTACGGGCGGGCTTGACGATGTAGTCGTCGGCGCCGGCCTCCAGGCCCACGACGACGTCGAAGTCGTCGCCGCGCGCGGTCAGCATGATCACGGGGAGCTGGCTGGTCTCGCGGATGCGGCGGCAGACCTGGACGCCGTTCATGCCGGGCAGCATCAGGTCGAGGAGGACCAGCTCCGGCCGGAACTCGCCGAGCGCGGCGAGCCCGGCCTCGCCGGTGCCGACGGCCCGCAGCTCGTGGCCGCGCCTGCGCAGGCCCAGCTCGACCCCTTCGCGTACGGAAGGGTCGTCTTCTATGAGGAGCACGCGAGGCATGGCGTCAGAATCCCAGCGATCAAGGAACGGATGCGAACAGGAGGGCGGCGCGGGCCGGTTCAGCCGCGCCGCAGCCGGCCCCGGGCGGCGTTCAGCGCGGCGCTCACCTCGGTGAGCCGCAGCGGCCGGGCCAGCCCCGCCACGACCAGCGCGAGGACGACGGTCCCGGCGCCCAGCGCGGCGAAGTCCCCCAGGCCCGAGCCCTCCGTGTCGACGGCGCGGGCCGCCCCGTACGCCAGCGCACCGGCCGGCACGGACGCGGCCACCAGCCGCACATGCGCCCACATCCCGGGCGAGCGGCCGAGCGGGAGGCGCGGCGCGCCGGGCGGGGAGAGCCTGCGGTGCAGCACGTACGCGGTGACGGCGAAGCCGGTGAGCAGGGCCACGGAGTACGCGCCCGCCATGCCGGTCACCGCCCAGCGCGCGGGCAGCGTCAGATAGGCGGCGACCGAGAGCCCGGCGTTGAGGGCCGCGATGACCAGGTTCAGCAGGAACGGGGTGCGGGTGTCGCTCATCGCGTAGAACCCGCGCGAGAGCACGTACTGCCCGGAGAAGGCGATGAGCCCGGGAGCGAAGGCGGCCATCATGCCCGCCATCACCGTGATGTCCGCCGGGCCGGTGCGCCCGTAGCCGAAGACCGAGCCCATCACCCAGGGCGCGAGCGCCAGCAGCAGCGCGGCGGCCGGGACCACCACGGCGGCGGAGGTGCGCAGCGCGTACGAGAGGTCGCGCCGCACCCCGGTGAGGTCGCCGCCGGCCGCCGCCCGGCTCATGCGCGGCATCAGCGCGGTGACGAGGCTGACGGTGACGATGCCCTGCGGGACGACCCAGAGCTGGTAGGCGTAGCTGTACGCGGTGTAGCCGGCGCCGCCCGCGAGGTTCTGGTCCGCCGCGTGCTGGCCGCTCGTGGTGGCGAGGCGGGTGATCACCCAGTACGCGGCCTGGTTGGTGAGGACGAGCATGACGAGCCAGCCGGCGGCGCGCAGCGGCCGGGTCAGTCCGCTGCCGCGCCAGTCGAACCGGGGCCGCCAGCGGAACTTCGCGGCGCGCAGCGAGGGCACCAGGGCGAGGCTCTGCACGGCGATGCCCGCCGTGGTGCCCCAGCCCAGCCACTGCGCCTGCGCGGGGGTGAGGGTGCCGTCTGAGCTCGCCGCCGTCCAGAGGTAGAGCCCGAACACGGCGATGATCACGAGGTTGTTGAGCACCGGCGTCCACATCATCGCGCCGAACCGGTCGCGGGCGTTGAGGACTTGGCCGAGGAGCGTGAACAGGCCGTAGAAGAGGATCTGCGGCAGGCAGTAGCGGGCCAGGGCGATGGTGAGTTCGGCCTGGTCGCCGTCGTAGGTGGGGGCGTACACCTGGATGATCAGCGGTGCGCCGAGGACGGCCAGCGCGGTGAGGGCGAGCAGGCCCACGGTGCACAGGGTGAGCAGGCGGTCGGTGTACGCGGCCCCGCCGTCGCCGTGCTCCTTGGCGGCGCGGACGAGTTCGGGGACGAAGACCGCGTTGAGGGCGCCGCCGATGAGCAGCATGTAGAGGATGTTGGGCACGGTGTTGGCGACGGTGTACCCGTCGGCGCGCAGTCCGGTGCCGAGCGCGGCGACGACGACCGCCGAGCGTATGAACCCCGTGGCCCGCGAGACGATGGACCCGGCGGCCATCACGGCACCGCTGCGCAGCACCGAGCCGGAACCGCGCGCGCCGCTCTCCTCGGGGGCGGCCGCCTCCGGGGCGGTGCCGGCGGCCGTCACCGGCGTGCCAGGTACGCCTGGAACGCCCGGTACAACGTGTTGTTGGCGGCTCCGCCCACCGATGTCTCCCACTCTCCGAGGGTCTCCACGACCTCCCCGCCGGTGCCCAGCTTCCAGCGCAGCAGCCCGAAGGGCCGGTCGTGGGGGTCGAGGGTGGAGGATACCCCGCGCATGTCGTACACCTCGGCGCCGCCCGCGAGGGCGTCGCACATCATCTGCCACTGCAGGGCGTTGCTGGGGCGGACCTCGCGGCGGTGGTCGGCGGAGGCGCCCGTCTGGTACCAGACCCGCCGGCCGGTACTGATCATGGTGTGGGCGGCCAGGATCTCCCCGTCGTGCACGGCGAGGCAGAGTTTCATCCGGCCGGGCTCCTCGGCGTTGAGCACCGCGTGCTGGCGCTGGTAGTAGCCGAGCGAGCGGCCGAGCCGGAAGCCGTCGCGCTCCTCGGTGATCCTCAGCAGCCGGTGGAACTCGGGCAGTTCGGCGGCGCTCCCGGTCACGATCCGCACCCCGGCCTTCTGCGCGCGGCGGACGTTGCGGCGCCACTCCTGGTTGAGCCCGGACCACAGGTCCTCGGTGGTGCGCCCGGCGAGCGGTACCCGGAAGACGTACCGGGGCTGGGCGTCCGCGTCGTCGCCGTCCCCGCCGCAGCGCCGCCAGCCGCGCGCCCGCAGCCGGTCGGCCACGGCGGCCCCGAGCGGGTCGACCTCGCTCGCCAGGACGTCGCCGACGGTGCGCCCCGGGCCGGTGGCGGCCTTGAGGCGGGCGCCGGTCCAGCGGCGGTAGGCGGGGCTGGGGCCGATGCGTACGGCGAAGGCCCCGGCCGCGCGCAGGTGCGCGAGCAGGGGGCGCAGCCAGCGGTCCATTCCGGGGTCGGCCCAGTCGGCGGCCGGGCCCTCCGGCAGATAGGCGAAGTATTTCCGGGTCCCCGGGAATTGCCGGTAGAGGACGAGTGCGCTGCCGTTCAGGGTGCCGTCGTCGCCGTGCCAGCCGAGGCTTTCCGAGGACCAGCCCTCTTTCACCCCGGCCCAGGAGGGGTGCTGCAGGAAGCCGGCGTCGGCCCGCGTGGCCAGGTGGGCCCGGTGCTCGTCGGCGGTGAGGCCGTGGATGCGCAGGTCCCGTTCCCTGCTGCGGTCGCCGGTCGCGAGCAGCGCTGACATGTCGGTGGCCCTCCCCCTCGTGGGCCCCGCGGTCTGCTCTGCGGGGCTGCACAGGATGCTCACAGCGGTCCGTGACGGGCCCGCGCGCCGAATGTGACCGGACCATGACCGTTGCGCTGCGCTTCCCGTCACACGGGGAATTCCTGCTTTTCCGCGGATTTAGGGAACTTAGGCTCCGGTGCGTTCCTCTTCACCGATGACCGCGTACGGCCCTGGAGGTTTTCCGTTGATTCCCGCATTCCTGATACCGGCGCGCCCGCAGCACCCCGCCCGGCTCGCGCTGATCGCCGGCTGCGCGGTGCTCGGCGTGACCCTCACGGCCTGTTCCGGCGGCGCCGCCGCGTCGGACAAGAACGGCGACACGGCCCCTTCGAGGGCGGCGGCGCGGGCCTCCATCTCGGTCAGCCTGCACGGCACATCGGCCGCCGCGGGGAAGCCGGTGACGGTGACCCTGGCGGCCGGGAAGCTGAATGAGGTGACCGTCTCGGCCGGGAAGGACGGCGTGCTCAGCGGCCGGATATCCGCCGATGGGCGGACCTGGACGTCCGACCGGGCGGCGGCACCCGGCACCGCGTACCGGGTGGAGGCGCGCGACACCTCGGGCGGCAGTGACACGGCCTCGTTCACGACGCGGGCGGCGGACAAGGTGAACAAGCTGACGCTGGCGCCCGGCAAGAACACGACGGTGGGCATCGCCCAGCCGCTGTCGATCGTGTTCGACAACCCGGTCAAGAACAAGGCGGCCGTCGAGAAGGCCCTCAAGGTGTCGACCTCGAACCACACCGAGGGCTCCTGGGGCTGGCTGCGCGACTACTCGGGCCGCGACCGCGTCGACTGGCGCCCCAAGGAGTACTGGAAGTCCGGGACGCGCATCACGCTGGACGCCGAGCTGAACGGCGTCGACTCGGGCCAGGGCGGCGGCTTCTTCGTACGGGACTACGCGACGACGTTCACGGTGGGCGTGAGCCAGCTGGTGAAGGTAAACCTGGACCGGCACCGGCTGGCGCTGAAGCGGGACGGGCGCACGGTCATGGACGTGCCCGTGTCCGGCGGCACTCCGGGCGGCGACAAGCGGTCGTGGCGGGGGACGGCCGTGCTGATGGCGAAGGAGGGCACGATCAACATGCGCTCCGAGACGGTGGGCCTGGGCCACACGTACGACAAGATGGTCGACTACTCGATGCGGCTGACCTGGTCGGGCATGTACGCCCACGCCGCGCCGTGGAACGCGGCGTACTTCGGGGTGGCCAACCACAGTTCGGGATGTGTCGGGATGAGCGACGCGAACGCCGCCGCCCTCTACCGTCAGGCCCACGTCGGCGACCCGTTCGAGATCACGGGCGCGGAGACCAAGGGCACGGTCGCGGAGGGCAACGGCTACGGGGCGTGGAACGTCTCGTGGGACGAGTGGCAGACGAGGAGCGCCCTCGGCTGACCGGTCCGCCGGCGCGCAGCTGACCTTCTTCCCGCGTGCGAGAAGTGATCACCGGCTGCTGCCGGGCGGACCCCGCTCCCGTCTTTCTACCGCCCTCCCGGCATTAGCGTGCCGGGCTGCGCCGGTCCGACGCCCACCGCCTCCGTCTTCGGATTGCGCCGTTGCCGCCTCGCCACCCAGGTGGCGAACCAGGAGAGCAGCATGCACATCCCGATGTAGATCGGTGAGATCACCATCACCACGGGGATGAAAGGCAGATCGTAGTCCAAATTGGAGGCGATGAGCTTGCCCGCGTGGAGGAATTCCTCGTACGTGATGAGGTAGCCGAGCGAGGTGTCCTTCAGGGCCACCACCAGCTGGCTGATGATGGTGGGCAGCATCGCGCGGATCGCCTGCGGCGCCAGGACGAAGGTGGTGACCTGCGTCTTCCGCATGCCCAGCGCGTACGCCGCCTCGCGCTGGCCGCGCTCCACGGAGTTGATGCCGGTACGGAACACCTCGGCGAGCACCGAGCCGTTGTAGAGCGTCAGTCCGGCGACCAGCGCGGGAAGCGGCTGTACCTTCAGCGCCACGAAGATGAAGAAGATCATCACCAGGACGGGCATGGCGCGGAAGAACTCGACGAGGATCGTCGCCACCCAGCGCACCGGGCGGTGTTCGGACAGCCGCCCGACCGCGAGGGCGGCGCCGAGGGCCAGCGAGAGGACGGCGGCGTACGCGAACGCCTTGAGGGTGTTGCCGAGTCCGCGCAGCAGGAGTTCCTGGATGCCCTTGTACTCGAAGGGCGTCCACTTGGCGGCGGTGAACTGGTCGGTGTCGAAGAGGAGATAGATCACCCAGCCGATCAGCGCGAGGATGAGGACCGTCGACACGATTCCGTAGAGACGGTGCCGTTTACGGGTGTGCGGCCCCGGGATGTCGTACAGGGCGTTGGCGGTGGGTGCGGTGTGGGCGGTCATCGGGCGACTCCCCAGCGCTTCTCCATGACGTGGAACAGCGCGCTGATGCCGAGGGTGATGATCAGGTACCCCACGGCGATCCACACGAAGGTCCAGATGATGCTGTATCCCAGCTCGTTGAGGGTCTTGTAGGTGCCGAGGAGTTCGGTGACGCTGAACGCCCCGGCGATCGCCGAGTTCTTGGCGAGCGCGATGAGCGTCGAGCCGATCGGCGGGATCACCGAGCGGAACGCCTGCGGCAGCACGATGGAGCCGAGGCTCTGTCCGAAGGTCATCCCGAGGCTCCGGGCCGCCTCGCCCTGCCCGGTGGGCACGGTGTTGATGCCGGAGCGCAGCACCTCGCAGATGAACGCGGAGGTGTAGCAGCCCAGCGCGAGGATCGCGAACACGTTGAACGGCAGGACGAGCCCGAAGCGCGGCAGGCCGAGGAGCACGGCGAAGAAGAGCAGGGTGAGCGGGGTGTTGCGCAGGACCGTCACCCACACGGTGCCGAACACCCGGAGCGAACCGACGGGCGCCACCCGGAAGGAGGCCATGACGAAGCCCAGGACCAGCGCCAGGATCGAGGCGTAGACGGTGAGTTCGAGGGTGCCGAGGAAGCCCTTGCCGTAGAGCGAGAAGTTGTCGGTGAGTACGTCCATGGGAGCGGGCCGTCCTCTCAGTTCGCCGGGTAGCGGTCGATGGGCGGCGGCTTGGGCGCGGGCGCGCCGGACAGGCCGAGCGTCGCGTCGAACGCTTTCTTCCAGTTGCCGTTCTTCTCGTTGGCCTCCAGCGCGTCGTTGAGTGCGAAGCGCAGGGCGTTGTCGCTGCGCGGGACCCCGATGCCGTACGGCTCCTCGGAGAAGGGTTTGCCGACGACCTTCATCTCGTCGGGCGCCTTGGCGGCGAAGCCGAGCAGGATCGCGTCGTCGGTCGTGACGACGTCGACCTGGAACGTCAGCAGGTTGTCGACACAGATCGAGTAGGTGTCGTACGAGACCAGCTTCGCCTTCGGGTAGTCGGCGGCGATCCGCTGGTACGGGGTCGAGCCCGCGGCGGAGCAGACCGTCTTGCCGGCCAGGTCCTGGGGGCCGTGGATGTCGTCCTCGTCGGAGCGCACCAGGAGCCCCTGGCCCGCCATGTAGTAGGGCCCGGCGAAGCCGACGAGCTTCTTGCGCATGTCGTTGATGGTGTAGGTGCCGACGTAGTAGTCGATCTGCCCGTTCTGGAGGGCGGTCTCGCGGTTGGCGGAGGCGATCGTCTTGAAGCGGATCGTCTTCGGGTCGAAGCCCAGCGAGGCGGACATCATGCGGGCGATCTCGATGTCGAAGCCGGAGTAGACGCCGGTGGCGGGGTCCTTCTCGCCCAGGTAGGGCTGGTCCTCCTTGGCACCCACCCGGAGGTAGCCGCGCTTCTTCGCGTTCCGCCAGGTCCGGGAGTCGGGCAGCTCGAAGCCCTTGTCGACCTGGTAGACGGGCAGTTGGTCGGCCTTCGGACCCTTGACCGGCGGGCTGCCCTCCTTGCCGCAGCCGGCGGCGAAGAGGGCGAGCAGGAGGCCGGCACAGGCGGCCAGCAGTTTCCTCGTACGCAACTCAGGTCCTCCCGTCAGTGCTTGAGGATCTTGGACAGGAAGTCCTTGGCCCGGTCGCTCTCCGGGGAGGTGAAGAAGTCCTCCGGGGTGCGGTCCTCCACGACGCAGCCGTCGGCCATGAAGACGACCCGGTTGGCGGCGGAGCGTGCGAAGCCCATCTCATGGGTGACGACGACCATGGTCATGCCCTCACGGGCGAGCTGCCGCATCACTTCGAGGACCTCGTTGATCATCTCCGGGTCGAGCGCCGAGGTCGGCTCGTCGAACAGGAGCGCCTTGGGGTCCATGGCGAGGGCGCGGGCGATGGCGACGCGCTGCTGCTGTCCGCCGGAGAGCTGGGCGGGGAACTTGTCGGCGTGCGCGGCGAGCCCCACCCGGTCCAGGAGTTCGCGGGAGCGCTGGTCCGCCTCGTCCTTCTTCCGCTTGCGCACCTTGACCTGGGCCAGGGAGACGTTGGCGAGGACGGTCTTGTGCGCGAAGAGGTTGAACGACTGGAAGACCATGCCGACTTCGGCCCTCAGCTGGGCCAGACCCCGGCCCTCCTCGGGGAGGGGTCTGCCGTCGACGGTGATACGGCCCGACTCGATGGTCTCCAGCCGGTTGATCGCCCGGCAGAGCGTCGACTTCCCGGAGCCGGACGGGCCGATGACCACCACCACCTCCCCGCGGCCGACGGTGAGACTGATGTCCTGCAGTACGTGCAACTTTCCGTAGTACTTGTTGACGTCTCGCAGCTCGATCAACGGATCGACGGCCATACGCTGCCCTACCCACTTGTCGCTCGGTCGAGGTCAGCGCAAACTAACCAGCCCGGCAAGGGACTTCTCGACCGACACGCACCAATGGGGCAAAAGGATTCTTATCGCTTCGCGCAGTCCGCCGCGCGGAGAGCGGGTCAGCCCTCGGCCGACTCCGCGTACACCTGGGAGAGTTCGGGGCTGCCGGAGATCGCCCAGTCGAGGCCCGCCTCGACCACGTCGATCTCGCGGCCGGAGGCGAGCCGCACGACGGGCTGACCGCTCGGCCAGATGTGCCAGTGCGCCCCGTCGACATTGCGCACCAGGACCGTACCGAGGTAGAGCCCGGCGTCGTTGCCCAGCCAGGGCAGCTCCTCCGGGTCGTCGCGCCAGCGCGGCACCAGCTGGTCGAGGGCCGTCAACGAGGCGGGGCTGTCGTCCAGTTCGATGCCGCGCTCCCCCACCCGGACCCGGAGCAGCTCGCATTCGGCGAGCAGTCCGGCCACGCCCTCCGGATCGGCGTCGACGGCGCCCACGAGGCCCGCCTTCCGCGTCCCGTCGTGACGCTTACGCCAGTTGTCCAAGAAAGGGATGTTCATACCGCTCAGAATCGCATCCCGGCGCGCCTGCGCACCACAGGGCGCGCGGCCTGTCGTTCGAGTGCCGAACACCACACGGTCACCGCGCGTTCACGGAACGCGGGCGCCGGGCCCGCTCAGAGGTCGAGGTCGACCACGACCGGGGCGTGGTCGGAGGCGCCCTTGCCCTTGCGCTCCTCGCGGTCCACGTAGCTGTCCTTGACCGCTGTGGTGAAGGGGGCGTTGCCGTAGACGAGGTCGATGCGCATGCCCTTGTTCTTCGGGAAGCGCAGCTCGCGGTAGTCCCAGAAGGTGTACGGGCGGTCGTACTTCAGGGGGCGGGGCATGACGTCGGACAGGCCCTCGGCGCGCAGGGCGGCCAGGGCGTCGCGCTCGGCGGGCGTGACATGCGTGGCCCCCTCGAAGAGGGCCGGGTCCCAGACGTCCTCGTCGGTCGGGGCCACGTTGAAGTCGCCGAGCACGGCGAAGGGGGCCGCACCGGCGGCGTCGTCGGCCACGGCCTCGCGCAGCGCCTCCAGCCAGCGCAGCTTGTACGCGTAGTGCTCATGGGCGACCTCGCGGCCGTTGGGCACGTACACCGACCAGAGGCGCACCGGGCCGCAGGTCGCGCTGATGGCGCGGGGCTCCTGCGCGTCCTCGTAGGCCGGGCCGTCGGGCAGGCCGAGGACGATGTCGGAGAGACCGGCGCGGGAGATCAGCGCGACCCCGTTCCACCGCCCGTTGGCGTTGACCGCGGACTCGTAGCCCGCCTCGCGGAGCGCGTCGGCGGGGAACTGCTCGGCGGTGCACTTGGTCTCCTGGAGGCACAGCACGTCGGTGCCGCTGCTCTCCAGCCAGGCCAGCAGCCTCGGCAGGCGGGCGGTGATCGAGTTGACGTTCCAGGTGGCGATGCGCATGTACGTAAACCTAACGCCTGCCACTGACAGCCGCCGGGGCGGCGGCCGTCACAGGCCCGTCGAGTCGCCCGGTGCCATGCGGCCGTGGTCGGAGCCGCCCAGCTCGCCGATCTGCCGGTCGTAGATCGGCCGGGCCAGGTCGGTGAGGAGCGCGTCGTGGATGTCGATCGCACGGCGCGGCTTCACCTCGCGCACGTAGTCGATCACTTCGGAGATCTTGTTCCACGGGGCCATCACGGGGAGCAGGAGCGTGTCGACGGCCCGGCCCGGCACCGTCAGGGCGTCGCCGGGGTGGAAGACCTGTCCGTCGGCCAGGAAGCCGATGTTGGTGACGCGCGGGATGTCCGGGTGGATCACCGCGTGCAGCTCGCCGTGCACCTCGATGTCGAACCCGGCGGCCGAGAAGCTGTCGCCGTGGCCCACCGTGTGGACGCGCCCCGGGAAGGCCGCGCTCAGCCGCTCCGCGACGCTGCGCAGGGTCCAGACCCGGGCCGCCGGGTCGGCTTCGAGACCGGCCCGGATCCGGCCCTCGTCGAAGTGGTCGGGGTGCTCGTGCGTCACGAGGATCGCCTCGGCGCCGATCGCCGCGTCGCCCTCCGAGAAGCCGCCCGGGTCGATGACGAGCGTGCGCCCGTCCTTCTCCAGACGGATGCAGGAGTGCGACTGCTTGGTCAGGGTCGGCGCGGTGTTCCCGGCGTGGCTGCTCATAGGGCCATCCTGCTACGCGGGCGGCGTCGTTTCCGCCCGAATCACCGACTGCGCGATCGTGAAGGCGGCACTCGCGGCCGGGACGCCGCAGTACACGGCCGTCTGCATCAGCACCTCCCGGATCTCGGTCGGCGTGAGTCCGTTGCGCAGGGCGGCCCTGGTGTGCGCGGCCAGGCTCTCCATCCGCCCGGAGGCCACGAGCGCGGTGAGCGTGACGGTGGAGCGGGTGCGCCGGTCCAGCCCTTCCCTGCTCCACACCTCGCCCCAGGCGTACCGGGTGACCAGCTCCTGGAAGTCCTCGGTGAAGGCGTCGGCGGTGGCCAGGACCCCGTCCACCTGCGCGTCGCCCAGCACCTCGCGCCGCAGCCGCATGCCCGGCGCGTACGGGTCGGGCCGCCCGCCGGCCGCGGCCTCGGGGGCCGGTCCGGCGGGGGCGATCTCGGCGACGGGCTGGACGGGGGCGGAGAGCCGGGGCACGGAGTCGGGCATCGGGATGGCCGCCTGGGTGTCCTGCCAGGCGGTGGAGAAGTGGGTGAGCAGGAGATCGGTGACCGCCCCGGGCTGCTCGACGGGCGCCAGGTGCGAGGCCGCGGGCACCAGCGCGAGCCGGGCGTCCGGGATTCCGGCGACCAGGGTGCGCGCGTCGCCGGGCCCGGTCACCCGGTCCTCCGCCCCGACCACGACGAGGGTGGGGACGGGGATGCGGCTCAGTTCCGTACGGACGTCGAACGCGGCCAGGGCTTCGCAGGCGGCGATGTAGCACCCCGGGTCGGTGGTCCGCACCATCTGGACGGCCCACTCCACGATGGCGGACTGCGCCGCGGCGAAGGCGGGCGTGAACCAGCGCTCGGGCGCGGTGCGCGCCATGGGCTCCAGGCCGTTCGTACGGACGATGACGCCGCGCTGCCGGAACTCGTCGGCGCTGCCGAACCGGGCCGAGGACGCCACCAGGGCGAGCGCGGCCACCCGGTGCGGGTACCGCAGCGCCAGGTCCGCGCCGATCGCCCCGCCGATGGAACACCCCACATACCCGAACCGCTGGACCCCGACCCCGTCGAGCGTCGCGAGCAGCCGGTCCCCCAGCTCCGCCACGGCGGTCGCGGGCCGGGCGGGGGCGCCGCCGTGACCGGGGAGGTCGTACCGGAGGACTCTCCAGTGTTGGATGAGCTCGGGTATCTGGCGATCCCACATGTGCCATGTAGTACCCAGTGAGGGGCCGATGACCAGGACCGGGGCGTCTTCTGGCCCGTCAAAGCGGTATTGCAGGGTGTTCGGCGGTGTATCACTCACGCCCCGCACCCTCTCACGTCTCACAGACGCCCCTATGACACGGGGGTGCGAGACACCGGTCTGACCAGGTTGAAGACCTCGCGGGCGGCGTATCGCTTGAGGCATCGGATGATCTCACGTCGGGTCTTTCCCTCCTGGGTGCGGCGTTCGTAATACGCCTGGGTTCGTGGGTCGTGGCGTAGTCGGGTGAAGACGATGCGGTGCAGGGCGGCGTTGGCCTGGCGGTCGCCGCCGTGGTTGAGCCGACGCGTTCTTCGCCGGCCGGAGGAGTACTCGATGGGGCTGACTCCGCAAAGGGCAGCAAAGGACGCCTCCGTGTTCAGCCGCTCGGGGTTGTCTCCCATGGTGATCAGGAGAGTGACGGCGCTGTCCGGGCCGATGCCCACCGGTTCGAGCAGCTGTGGAGCGTGGAGTTCGACGAGCCGGGTCAGGCGTTGGGTCAGCTCGTTGATCTGAGCGGTGAGCTGTTCGATGCGCTCGGCGAGCATGCGTAACGTCATGTGGGTGGCCTGGGTCACCGCCTCCTCGTCTCCCCCACCGTCGGGTGGACCAAGGCGCGCGCAGGTGCGGAACAGCTCGGCGTTGCCGAGGCTGGACATTCGTTCCCGCAGGGCGGGGTCGGCGATGACCAGGACGGCCTTGAGCTGGTTGATCGCCTGGGTGCGGGCCTTGACCGCGGAGTCCTTGGCAAGTTTGTAGATCCGGGCGCTGTGCACGGGTCCGTCGCCGGATTTGGCCTGGGCCCGGGCGCGCCCACTGAGCACCGCTCGCGCGGCGGCCTGGGCATCGAGCGGGTCCGACTTGCCGAGCAGACGGCGGGCCGAGCGGTCGGGCCGGTTCACTTCGAACACCTGGATCTGCTGAGCGAGCAGATATCGGGACAGGCCCGCGCCAAAGGTGCCCGTTCCCTCCACACCCGCCCGGCGCACCGTCCCCCGTTTGCGGGCCCAGACGAGCAGCTGCCGGTAGCCGGCCGCCGTCGCTGGGAAGGACTCGGTGGCCAGGATCTTTCCCAGCGGGGAGATGACGGCCGCGACATGGACTTCGCCGTGCGTGTCCACGCCCAGGACGACCTCGCGCCGAACGGGCGGATCCGTATCGGAGGAGGAACTGTGCTTTCTACTCGTCCTACTGGTCATGGTGGTTCACCTTCCGCGTCATAACGTGCTGAGTAGTCGACACTGGCCCGGGCGGTCTGAACTGTGATGGCGCCTGATCATCGGCAAAGCCCCTATGGGGACACGCCCTGTGGCTCGGTGACAGCAAGCACCGTCCCGCTACGACAGTCGACAGGCCCGTGACTGGACACTTCGGTCATAAGTCTCATGAGTCAGACCCCGTCCGGGATGGCACTGCACAACCGTCGCATCGATCGGGGTACGACGGTATGACTCGATCACTGGCGGATGACTCCGGCCGAACCGACGCTCAACTTGACTGAAAACGCCGACAAGGCGTTGGCTCTCGTCCACTTCTGACCGGTATTTCGTGGCCAGCAGCCCTCAGGTCGGCACCGACTACGGTAGTTCTTCGCCTTTGCGGCTGCGGTGCGAGATGACAAGTCCGGTGCCAGGGTAGCCGCCGTTGGCGATCGTCATGGTTCTGCCGACGGCGGCCTTGGCACCGGATTCCTCCCATGCCTTGGAGTCATTGCGATTCCCGGCGAGCGGCCAGCCGATCATGACGACCAGGCGGGTGTCGGCGTCGATGACGACCTGGTGGTTGGTGGAGTTTCAGTAATTCTTGGACTGCGCGGCGATGGTGTGGTCGCGGGTGGGGACCAAGGTGCCGTCCACGATGAGCACGGCGTCCTTCGCGAACCGCGCGCGCTGCTGGAGCTGGCGGGGCTGGGGGAAACCCCTACCTAACCTCGATCTTTCGTGACGGTCCGTCGGTTTCTCCGGCGGACCGTTTCGGTTGTTCAGGCCGGTGGTGGGCAGGGTGACGGCCCGGCTGTCGCGTCGGGTGGGCGCCGGTTTCCACAGCTCCGGTCGGGGTGGTGCTGCTCGCAGGGACGGGAAGGTGCTGGTCAGTCCGGGTTCGGGAGAGCTGCGAGCCGTGCCAGGGCATCGGTGATCACGTCGGTCCAGGGCCAGTGGCGTGCGAACCTCAGGCGTCGGCGGCGGGCGGTCGTGACGATCTGGGCGGCGGCTGAGAAGAGGCGGAGCCGGAGGCGGCGGGGTTCCCACCTGCGGGCCTTGCCGGTCAGAGCGAGCATGGGCATCCAGGCCAGCAGGTCGAGGGCGAGCTGGATGATCTCCAGCCAGATCTGGTTCTGCGCGGTGTCGTGCAGGGGCAGGTTGCGCAGGCCGGTGGCCCGCGCGGCACGGATGCGGTCCTCGGCTCGTGCGCGTTGGCGGTGCCGCAGTTCGAGTGCGGCAATGGGGATGCCGGTGGTGCTGGTGGCGAACGCGGTGAGCCGCAGGCCGTCGGCGTCGGTGAGCCGCAACTGGGCGCCGGGGTGGGGTCGTTCCTTGCGGACGATCAGCCGCATTCCCTTTGGCCAGCCGTCCAGGACATCGCCGGCCAGTTCGGCGACCCAGGCGCCGTCGCGGATCTCACCTTCCGGTTCGACGGCGGGTGTCCACGCGGCGGCCGGGACCTTGAGGACGGCCTGGTGAATCTGCTCGGTGACGGTCATGCCGACCGAGTACGACAGCCACCTGCCCCGCTGGGCGAGCCAGGCGACGAACTCGTGGGTGCCGCCCGCGGAGTCGGTACGGATCAGCGTCTGGCGTCCGCGCCGGTACCTTTTCGGCAGCTGAGCCAGGGCGAGTTGGGCGGTGGTGATGTGGTCGGCGGCGGTATTGCTGCCAGCGTTCCCGGGCCGCAACAGCGCGGCCACCGGCTCTCCGGTGCCGCCGCTTCCGTGATCGACGAAGCCCATCAGCGGGTGGTGTCCGTAGGTCTTCTTCCAGGTCGCTGTGGCGTCCTGCTTGTCGGAGTGGGCCAGCACGAGCACCCCGTCCAGGTCCACGATCACCTGCCCGGTGGTGTCCGGCGACGAGGCTCCGGCCAACTTCCAGACGTGCTTGCGCACTTCGGCCCGTGCTGACCGGATCGCGGTCAGGGCCTTCGGACCGGCCGCGGCCAGGGTGTCGACGAGGCGGGAGACAGTCGGGTCGGAGGCCACCGGCCCGAACACGGCCGGTTCGGCCCGCAGCATCCCGACATCCGCGAGGCAGTCCCCGCCCAACGCGACCGCGAGGGCCACATCCAGCACGGTCTTGCCCGGATCGTGCACCGCCCGGTCCTTCCGCCACGGCGCCAGCGCCGCTGATATCGCGGTGCCCAAGCCGACCTTGCGGACAGTCTCGACCAGCACCACGCCCCCGGCCTGGGAGACCACCGCCCGGCCGCCGCCCTCGATGCGGACACGCGGGTACGACCCGATACGCTTCTTCACCTGAGAAGTGCTTCTTTCCACGGCACGATCTGGACCCTCGACAAGTCCTATCGTTGCAGGTCAGGAGCACTTTTCGTGTTTTCGATCACGCTTTGGACAGCCCACTTCGTGAAAGCCCGAGGCTAACCTCGAAGTTTCGTGACGGGCCGCCGACGGAGTCGGTGGCCCGTTTTCGTGCCGTGTGCTGAGGCTGGGCAGGCCGAGGGCCCGAGTGTCGTCTCGGGGTGGCGCCGGGTTCCACTGCTCCGGGTGTTGAGCTGCTGTCGCAGGGATGGGCGAATCCGCTGGTCAGCCTGGGTTCGGCAGGAGCGCAAGCCGTTCAAGGGCGGCGGATATCTCGCCGGTCCAGGGCCAGTGGCGGGCGAGGCGGAGGATGCGGCGTCGGCCGGTGGTGACGAGCTGTCCGGCCGCGGAGAACAGGCGGAACCGCAGTCGGCGGGGTTCCCAGAGCCGGGCTTTGCCGGTGAGGGCGAGCATGGGCATCCAGGCCAGCAGGTCGAGGGCGATCTGGACGATCTCGAGCCAGACCTTGTTCTGGGCGGTGGTGTGGAGGGGCAGGTTGCGCAGGCCGGTGGCCCGGGCGGCCCGGATCCGGTCCTCGGCCCGGGCCCGCAGCCGGTGACGGAGTTCGAGCTCGGCGATCGGCCGGCCGGCGGTGTTGGTTGCGAAGCACGTGATTCGCATGCCGTCCGCGTCCGTGATCCTCAACTGGGCTCCGGGGTGCGGCCGTTCCTTTCGGACGATCAGCCGCATCCCCTTCGGCCAGCCGTCGAGCAGGCTGCCGGTGAGCTCGGCGACCCAGGCCCCGTCACGGACCTCACCACTGGTCTCGACGGCCGCCGTCCAGGCCGATGCGGGGACCTTCAGCACATGCTCATGGACCTGCTCGGTGACCGTCATGCCGACCGAGTAGGACAGCCATCGTCCTCGCCGGGCAAGCCAGGACACGAAGTCGTGGGTGCCGCCGGCGGAGTCTGTGCGGATCAGGGTCTGCCGCCCTCGCCGGTAGCGCTTGGGCAGCTGGGCCAGGGCGAGCTGGGCGGTGGTGATGTGGTCGGCCGCTGTGTTCGAGCCCGCGTTCCCCGGCCTGAGCAGAGCCGCGACCGGCTCGCCGGTTCCGCCCGGGCCGTGGTCGACGAAGGCCGTCAAAGGGTGATGGCCGTAGGTCTTCTTCCAGGTCGCGGCCGCGTCCTCCTTGTCGGAGTGCGCGATCACGAGGACACCGTCAAGATCGACGGTGACCTGGGCGTCGGGGTCCGGGGCGTTCTCACCGGCCAACGACCAGACAAGGTAGCGGACTTCCGAGCGTGCGGACCGGATCGCCTGCAAAGCCTTCTCGCCGGAGGCGGCGAGGGCGTCGATCAGGCGTGAGACGGTCGGGTCGGAGGCGACCGGACCGAAAACGGCCGGCTCGGCCCGCAGCATCGCCACGTCCGCGAGGCAGTCCCCGCCCAGTGCGACCGCCAGGGCCACGTCCAGGAGGACCTTGCCGGGATCGTGGACGGCCCGCGGCTTGCGCCACGGCGCCAGAACTGACGATACGGCCTGGTCAAGACCGGTCTTGCGGACCGTCTCGACCAGCAGGACCGACCCGGCCTGGGAGACGACCTGGCGGCCGTCGTCCTGGACACGAACACGGGGATAGGACCCGATAGAGTGCTTCACCTGGGAAGTGCCTCCGGCGGTGGCAGGAACAAGGACCTCGACAATCCTCATTCTTGCTGGTCAGAGGCACTTTCTGCTTTCCTGACCGCCTGCCGGACAGCCCGCTTCATGAAAGCGCGAGGCTAAGGTCTTGATGGCAGACGGGTCCTCAAAACCGATCGAAGAGGTCAAGATCGGTGACAGAGTTCTCGCCACGGACCCTGAATCAGGAGAGACAAAGGTCCGAGAGGTCACGGCCGAGATCAAGGGCCAGGGCCTCAAGCACCTGGTCAAGGTCACGATCGACACGGACGGCGACAAGGGCGATGACACGGCCTCCGTCACCGCCACGGACGGCCACCCGTTCTGGATACCCGCACTGCACGCTTGGATCACCGCCACGGATCTCAAGGCGGGCGAGCAACTCCGTACGAGTGCCGGCGAGCTGGTGCAGATCGACGGAGTTGCACGCTGGACCCAAGCGGCGACCGTCCGCAACCTCACTGTCAGAGACCTGCACACGTACTATGTGCTGGCGGGAGCCACTCCGGTTCTGGTGCATAACTGCGACAGGGCTGGTTTGGATTTCACTGATGCTGAGAGGCAGAAGGTTTATGACGCTAACGCCGCGAAGAACGGCGGCGAGTACAAGTGTGACTACTGTGGGCAGACGGTGGAACGGCGCGCATCGCGAGATGCCGATGGAAACGCCATCAAGGGGAGGCCCGACGATGCCCAGATCGACCACGTAGAGCCGAAGGCCAGTGGAGGGCACGGTGGCGACCATAATGGAGCAGTGGCCTGCCGTCGGTGCAACAGAGATAAGTCCACCAAGCCACTGGAGGATTGGGACGATGAGCTCAGAGATTTCCTCGATGAATAGCGCCAGAAAGTCGGAGTCGGACGATAAGCCTGAGAGGCTGTACAAGGTAGCCTTCGACCTCCCTGAAGAGACAGCTCAGTGGGCGCGTGCGTCTGCGGAGCGGCTCTGGACCGGGAAGACTTCCGTGAAGATGGAGGTTCAGGTTCGGAACACCCCCTTCTACGTGAAGGGCGTTGCCTTCGGAGATATCGTGCGGGTCAGGGCTGATCACGAGCGCAGAGAGCTCGTTTTCGAGGAGTTCGTTTCTGAGTCTGGTCATTCGACGGTCCGCATCATCATCAAACTTGATGGAGTGGGGGAGCAAGTCGACGCCATGCTCCGCACCTTTGACTGTTCCTGGGAGATTGATGCAACTGGTTCCTTGTGGGCAATCGACGTGCCGCCGCATGTTGATTACGCGCCCATGAAAACCGCTCTCCTTCAAATTGCCAGTGAAGAGAAAATCGGCATCGAAGAGAGTGCCCTTGCGAGGGCTCATCGCGACGGACTCGAATTGCCAGAGTCGGATCACTAATATGGCCCCCAAGAAGCCCCGCCGGATTTCATTCCGGCGGGGCTTCTTGGGGGCTTGATGGCAACGGTGACGGCAACGTCAGCGGACGACGGCTGTGGCGGGTGGGTCGTCGGGGTCGTTACCGGTGGGGCGGAGGGCGTTGCCGAGGGTGTCGATGGCCTGGCACTGGAGGCGGAGTCGGACGTGGGCGTAGACGGTGACGCCGGTGTGGGCGTGGGCGAGGAGTTCCTTGATGACGACGAGTTCGACGCCATCACGACGACGCCTCGGACGCATCGCCGCCCGAAAAACTCGAAGCCGCACTGGCCGCATCGGAGAAGCGCCGACAACAGCGCCCCTGACAGTCAACCCGACACCTTGGCCAGATGCGGCGACAGGGTGGTCGACAGGGCGGCCTGTTCAGAGATTCGGCGCCGCGCAATCATGCATCGTGTACGCGCCCCTGGGTGCGTCGCCTCCGCGGGAGCGGAGGTGAGCCGCGCCGCTCGCCGTACTGCTCCGCCCATTGGGTGTGCTCTCCGCGCGAACGGAGTCGACCCAACGGCTAGGCACAGATTCCACATGCTTCTCCTCCGTAGAGTCGGCTCTGCGCGAGCGGCTGTGCGCCTGTGGTGCACGAAAAGCGTGGGACGCGTCTTTGCGTCCGTTCCTTGAAACGTGAAGAGCGCAATCGTGCTCCCCCACGCGCGAGCTCGGGATGAGTCGGCGTCACGTCACGCTCGGAGAGCAGGGTGCCGGTGGTCCCATCGCAGGCAGGAGTGAGACCCCTAAGATCAACCGGCCGGGGATGAAGCGCCATGCTCTCCGTACGGGCCGAGGTGGGTCGGCCCTCGTCGGTACAAGTGGCGCCCTGGACACGTCCTCTCCGCGCGCGCGGAGAGGACACATGACGTCGCCCTGGTCGACGACAGCGGTCAGTTGGTGGCCAAGCGGCATATCACTGATGACGCCGCCGGCTACAAGATCTTGTTGGATCTGCTCGCTGAGTACGGCGATACGGAGGAGTTCCCGATCTCGGTCGCGATCGAGACATCCCGGGGCCTGCTGGTCGCAGTGCTGCGGACCGGCAAACGACAGGTGTTCGCGATCAACCCGATGGCCGCGGCCCGCTACCGAGACCGCCACTCCATCTGACGCACGAGCAGGACTTTCGCCGAAGCCTGCAGGTCAGCAGGGGTGCGGCGGAGCATGAGCGCGGTCGGGTCCAGCGCGGACATCGCACTCGCCGAGTCCTTCAACGCGACCTTCAAACGCGAGACCCTGCAAGGACGAAAGAGCTGGCCGACCGAGTGCGAGGCCCGACTCGACGCCTTCCGATGGCTCCACCGCTACAACACCGGACGCCGACACTCCCGCCTCGGACAACGCTCACCCATCGCCATCGAGAACGCCCTCCACCACACACCAACTACGCTGACACAAGCCGCATAACCCGTGTCCAGGATCCGGGGCCAAGGCCCAACCACCGGGGCCTGGAGGGGCAGGCAATACCCCATCTATCGCGTTCTTCGGCCGCCCTCGATCGTTACCAGCTGCGGGGGCGATGGACGTGACTCGCCCAGGGGCGTCCGGCATACCGCTTGGCCTGCCCTGCACGCACAGCGCTCCAGCCGACAGAGCCCGCCGGGTTGCCTGACGGGCCACGTCCTTCGTCATGGCAGCGATCGCAAATGCAGCGTCCCCGCGAACAGAACTGGAAGACAGACTGCATGAGAAGCCGAACGCGTCACGCGTCCACGCACAGTTCACTTCCCGACGATGCCCCAACGCCGCCTTCCAGTGGGGCGTCATCTCATGGGTCCGGGCAGAGGCCCGCCAAGGATGCTCCCCGGCGGGGCCTCCGTCTATCACCGGCGCTGTCACGCGTCTGTCACCAACTACGCCGACGCCACCGGACCGCAAAGCGCTGACCTGCTACAACGCACACACCATGGACTGGCTTGGACGCCCATAGACGGTCTCTACAACCTGTGCCAGGTGGTGCCGAGTGAGGGCCCGATCACCAGGACCGGCGCGTCCTCGGGGCCGTCGAAGCGGTATTGCAGGGTGTTCGGTGGGGTCTCACTCACGCCCTCGACCCTCTCACCTGTCACGGGACGTCACGTCGCCGGGGTGAACGTAGCGGGCCGCGCCCGGCTCCGGCCGTGCCGGGCAGCGGGTACGACTCGGCGGGTCGCGGCCCGGCCCGGCGACCGTCGGCAGGCGTCAGCGCGGCGGCTGGAGGAGGCCCTCGGTCACACGGCGGACCTTGGCCACGGCGTCTTCACGTCCGCAGCGCAGCGCGGTGTTCACGGCGAGCAGGACCGCGTCGAGCTGAAAGGCCGCCAGACCGGCATCGAGCTCAGCGATCTCCGCGGCCTCGACGGCGTGCCGCAACTCGTCGGCCAGGAGGTCGCGCCAGCTGCGCTGCCCGTCGAACAGGGCGTCATGGACTCGTCCGGGACGGCCGTCGAAGGCGGCCTGATTCGCTGCCCAGAAACATCCCCCGGGGAACAGAGGGGTCGTCGCGTACGCGATCCAGGACTCGATCAGGGCCCGCAGACGTACCGCTCCCTCGGGCACGGAGAGCGTGGGACGGACCACGGCGTCGTTGAACACTTCGCGCGCGCACTCGGCCGTGGCGACCTGAAGGTTCTCCTTCGTTGCGAAGAGGGTCTGCACGCCGCTCTTACTGACGTTCAGGTCGCCGGCGAGCCTGCCGAAGCTGAGCCCGTCCAGCCCTTCCAGCGACGCGACGTCGACGGCGTGGCGCAGGATCACTCGTCGCGACTGGGCTCCGCGCAGCAGCCGCCGGTCCGAAGTCTCCCGCTCCCCTGAACTCATGCCCGCATCCTGCCAGATCCCTTGCATGAACGTACGTACGGCCGTACGTTTACATTATGAATGCCCACCGCATGCTGGAGCTGGCGCAAGCGCTGGCGGCCGCGAAGAGCCGTCAGGACGTGCCCGCGGCCCTGAAACTCTGCCACCCGGACATGACGCTGGAGGCCCCGCCCTTCGGGACCGCAGCCCATGGGCCGGCCGAGAACGAACGAGCACTGACCCGGTTCTTCGCCTCGTTTCCCGACTACGACGTCGCCCTGGAGGGCCACGCCGTCGGCGACGGCACCCTGATCTGCTGGGGAACAGTCAAAATGACCATGACCGGCGAGCGGTTCGGCGTGACACCCGGCGGCCGACGCGCCGAGCTGCCGGTGTTCATTCAGTTCTCGTTCAAGGACGACCTGATCGCGAGCGAGCTCTTCAGCTTCGACCTGTCGGAACTGTGCGCCCAGTCGGACGTCTCCACGGACGCGGTCCGGCGGACACTGTTCGGCGACTTCGCGCGAGCGAGGCGATGAGCGATGACGACCGACCGCCGCACCAAAGCCGTCGACGAGATCCGGACGGCTCATCTCTTCGACATGGTCGCCGACTTGGACCCTCGCCTCGACTTCGGTGGCGGACCGCTGGGACGCCGCGTTCTGTTCGGCGCCGGCGGAGGTACGTTCCATGGGCCGCGCCTACGGGGAACGGTGCTGCCGGGAGGAGGCGACTGGGCGCTGTTCCGCCCGGACGGTGTGATGGCGCTGGACGTCCGGCTCACCCTGCGCACCGATGACGACGAGCTGCTGTACATGACGTACAGCGGACGCTGGGTCACCCCGCCGGACCTCAAGGCCGACATGGCCGACCCCGTCGAGCGGCACCGGATCGACCCGGCGCGCTACTACTTCCGCACCAACCCGCTCTTCGAAACGGGCTCCAAGCGCTACGCCTGGATGAACGACCTCGTCTGCGTCGGCTCCGGATACCTGGTCGACGGCGGCATCGCCTACCGCATCTCGCAGGTCCTCTGAGCCCGGCGAAACCCCCGGCGGGCGGGGCCTTCATTGATCGTCCGACACTTCGGGGGACCAGTGAGGGCTCCGCCCGAGCAGGGCCAAGGTCTCTGTCAGGGGCGTGACCTGCGCGAACGTCGACCGGACCGGAGCGAAGAGGGCGCCGGGCCCTCGCGTCCGCCCGTCGGTCGGCACGCGGCGCGCCACTCGCAGGGCCGCCTCCCAGACGCTGTCCGGGAGGCGCACCTCAAGTGCGAGGGTGCGGGCCAGGTCCCAGGCGTGCACCACGAGGTCGAGGAAGTGGAACGACACGGCCACCCGGCCGGGAAGCGTGCGGCCCGGTCCGGGCAGCACGAACTCCTGCTCGCACCCACCCGCTTCGACGAACGGCACGATGAGCGCGGCCACGGACTCCCCGTAGGCGCGCGCCGGATCGGCGGCGATGTCCGGCACCCGCCAGTGCGCGGGCAGCCCGCCCTCACCCCGTGCGGCCGCCGCGAAGCCGTGATTCTGCGCCGTCATGTGGCCGAGGAGATCGAGCAAGGACCAGCCGGCGCAGGGGGTCGGCCGGTCCCAGGTCTCGTTTCCGTCGGCGCCGGCGGCGTCGGCCGCGCCACGTACGAGACGTAGCGTCTCCAGCGCGGCGACGCGGTCCAGCTCAACGAAGTTGATCACACGTCCTCCAGCCGAGCGAAGCCCTGCGGCCAGGGAGTCCTACCGGTGAGCAGGGCGCGGGCCCGGCTCCACACGGCGTCCGGATCAAAATCCTCGGCCTCCCAGGAGGCGGCCCGCATCGTGCCACGCCCCCGGTGGGCCCGGACGACCGCGAGGTGGTCGGAGCGGCCCACGAACTCCCCGAGCGCGGCCTCGTCGCGCCACACGCTGACCGAGCCCGAGCGTCGGCTCGCCACCTCGGCCCACAGCCACATGCCGAGCGCGCCCGGCGTCCGGGACCAGGTACGGCGCAGGCGCAGGCCCGCGAGAGCGATCGCGCCCGCCTGCGGATGGCTCGTCGCGGTGAAGTCGGTGACGCTCACAACGACGGGGCACAGGGCGAGCGGTACGGGGCCGGAGCGCCAGCGGGTGCGCAGCAGCCGGGAGGTCACGGGTCGAGTGGTCATAACGACGAGCATAAAACTAAACGACCGGTCGTGCTATTTATTTTCGCCGCGAATATCTCAGCCCGAGCTCGGTCGCGAGCCGTCCCACCGACAGCGCTTCGAGTCCCTCGACCGAGGCGATGCCGACGGTCCGGCGCACCACGCGGCGCGGGGTGCGGTTGCCCCGCTCGACCCGCCCGTCCTCCTTGGCGGCGCTCACCGCCGCACCGCCGGGTGATCGGCTGGGTGCCCCGTCCGCCTCCGGGACCTCAGGGGCGACCGGGTACAGTGCCCGGCGGCATTCCGGCCGTCCGAGGAGGAAACGTGACCGACACCAGCGAGGCCCGGTCCGCGGACGGCGGGGCGACAGCGGCGCCGCCGAGCCGGCTGCGGCGTCTGATGCGCTACGTGCCCCTGGTCGCCCCGGTCCTGCTGTGGGCCGTGCCGTGCTGGGTGCTGCTGTACACCGGTCAGCACTGGCCGCTCCCCGTCACCGTGGTCGGCACCTGTCTCTTCGCGCTTGGCCTCGTCACCATGCCGGTCGCGATGGTGCGGGGGCACGGCAGGCGGCAGCAGGACCGGGCGGCGATCGTCGGGGACAGCCTGCTCGGCTCCATCTGGGTGCTGTTCACCTGGTCCGTGCTGCTCGGCGTCCTGCTCCGGCTCGCCCTGACCCTGGCCGGGACCGGCGACGGGCAGGACCGGGCCAGGATCGTCACCTGGTCGGTGCTCGGGGCCGCCGCCGCCCTGCTCGCCTGGGGTTACGCCGAAGCGCGCCGGGTGCCGAGGGTGCGCCGGGTCGACGTCCGACTGCCGCGCCTGGGGCCGGGCCTGGACGGGACGCGGATCGTCCTCATCACGGACACGCACTACGGGCCGCTGGACCGGGCCCGCTGGTCGGAGCGGGTGTGCGCGGAGGTCAACGCGCTGGAGGCGGACGTGGTCTGCCACACCGGTGACATCGCGGACGGCACCGCCGACCGCCGCCGCGCCCAGGCCGCCCCGCTCGGCACCGTGCGCGCCGCCCACGCCCGCGTCTACGTCACCGGGAACCACGAGTACTACAGCGAGGCGCAGGGCTGGGTGGACCTGATGGACGAGCTGGGCTGGCAGCCGCTGCGCAACCGCCATGTGCTGCTCGAACGCGGCGGCGACACCCTCGTGGTCGCCGGTGTGGACGACGTCACCGCCGAGTCCTCCGGTCTGGCCGGTCACCGAGCGCACCTCGCCGGGGCCCTGGACGGCGCCGACCCGGACCTGCCGGTGCTGCTCCTGGCGCACCAGCCGAAGTTCATCGACCGGGCCGCCGAGGGCGGCGTCGACCTCCAGTTGTCGGGCCACACCCACGGCGGTCAGATCTGGCCCTTCCACTACCTGGTCCGCCTCGACCAGCCGGCCGTCGCCGGGCTGAGCCGCCACGGCGACCGCACCCAGCTGTACACCAGCCGGGGCACCGGGTTCTGGGGCCCGCCGTTCCGTGTCTTCGCGCCCAGCGAGATCACCCTGCTGGTGCTGCGTTCACCGGAGGGACCGGCCGGCTCCGCCGCGTCCTGACCCGCGACCGGCTGCGGCGAGGCCGAACTGGCGCGGCCGCTCTGCGCCCGGCGGACGGGGCCGGTCAGGGCGCCGCGTGGTAGTAGCGGGTGCAGGATTCCACCATGCCGTCCTCGGCGATACGGAAGAAGTCCACGAAGCGCACGCACGTGTGCCGGGCGCCCGTGCCGAGGCGGCGGCCCGCGGCCACCACCATCCGGGCGTGCGCGACGACGTGGTCGATCTCGTGGCGGGCGGGTGACCCCAGGTGGTCGCGGTGGGCGTGCAGGAACGCGGTCGGGCCGTGGGCCGTCGGGGCGCCGGGCAGGTCCAGGGCGACATCGCCGTGCAGCAGGGAGGCGCACGCGTCGAGGTCGCCGGCGTCGAGGTATTCGTAGACGAGACGGACGTGGTCGGTCCCCGCGGCGGTGACCAGATCGCCCCCGGTGTACGGGTCGCTGCTCGTCCAGGCGTCGGTGTGCATGGACGCCTCCTTTCTCCTTCGCCCCGTACTCTTCCGGGCCACGCCAACCCCCGCCTATCGCGCCGCTATTCGCGGGCCGGTGACGCTGGGCACGCAGGATGGACAGATGCGTGAGGATTGTGAAAACTTTGGGGACGTTGATCCCGGAGTATCAACACGCTTACGAGCTGGGGGTCTCGGTGGCCGAGGGTACGACGCACACGGTCCAGGATGCCCCCGGCGCGGCGAGACCACCCTTCCAATTGCTGGGCCCGCTCCAGGTGCGGGGCAAGGACGGGCCGCTGCGGGTGCCGCCGGGCCGGCAGGAGGTCATCCTCGCCGCTCTACTGCTCGAAGCAAACCGGGTGGTCAGCACGAATTACCTGGTGGACCTCATCTGGGAGGACAGCCCGCCGGAGACGGCCCGCACCCAGGTGCAGATCTGTGTGTCCCGGCTGCGGAAGCTCCTGGCCGGCGCGGACAGCACGGTCTCCCTGTCGACCCGCCCGCCGGGATACGTCCTGCATGTGGACACCGGGGACGTGGACTCGCTGCTCTTCACCGGTCTGGTCGCGATGGCCAGGCGGCAGCGCGACGAGGGCGAGTCCGAGAAGGCGGTGGCGCTCCTGAAGTCCGCGGTGGCGCTGTGGCAGGGGGACTCCCTGAGCGGCCTGGACAGCGGCCCGCTGTCCAACAAGGCGCGCCAGCTCGACGAGGAGAGGCTGAGCGCCGTCGAGCTGCGGATGCAGTTGGAGCTGGAGCTCGGCCGGCACGACCGGCTGGTGGGTGAGCTCCAACTCCTCACCCACGAGAACCCGTTGCGGGAACGGCTGCGGGGCCAGCTGATGTGCGCCCTGTACTGGTCGGGCCGGCAGGCGGAGGCACTGGAGGCGTTCCGGGACGGGCGCCGGATCCTCGACCAGGAGCTGGGGCTCGAACCGGGCCGGGAGCTGCGGCGGCTGGAGGCGGCGATCCTCGCCGGTGAACTGCCTCCGCCGGTACGGGGGCAGGCGCCGCGGTCCGCGGGTGGGAGCGCCGTCGAGCCTCCCACGTCCCGGCGGCCGGCCGACGGCACCGACCGTATCGAGCCAGGCCACACCGAGGCAGAACGCGCCGCCGCCCCGGGCGCCCGGCCGGCGTCCTCCAGGGCCGGCCAGGACTCCCCCGCCGCCCCCGCCGAACCGCAGCCGCACGACGTCCGGCCGCAGCAACTGCCCGCCTCCACGTCGGACTTCGTGGCCGACGACGCCCAGCTCGGCGCCTTGGAGAAGGCGCTGACCGGCGGCCGGGAGCGCAAGGCGGTCGGTCTTGCCGTGATCACCGGAAAGCCGGGCACCGGCAAGTCCACGCTGGCCGTGAATATCGCGCACCGGCTCGCGGAAACAGGTTTCCCCGACGGCCAGTTGTACTGCGATCTGCGCGGCACCGGCACCCCGGCCACGACCTTGGAGGTGCTGGGCCGCTTCCTGCGGGCCCTGGGCATCCCGGGCCAGCTGATCCCGGACTCGCTGGACGAGCGGGCGGAGATGTACCGCACCCGGCTCGCCTCCCGTCGCCTCCTGGTGGTCCTGGACGACGCCGCGTCGGAGAGCCAGGTGCAGCCGCTGCTACCGGGGAGCCGGGACTGCGCGGTCCTGGTCACCAGCCGGGCCCGGCTGACCGCGCTGCCGGGCGCGCACCGCGTGGAGCTGGACGTCCTGGACGAGGAGCGGGCGCTGAAGCTGCTGTCCCGGATCATCGGGGAGGAGCGGGTCGAGGGTGAGGCGGCGTCGGCCGAGGCGCTGGTGCGCACGGTGGGGAGGCTGCCGCTCGCGCTGCGGATCGTGGCGGCCCGGCTCGCCGCCCGCCCGCACTGGACGCTCGCGTCGATGGTGCACCGGCTGGCCAACGAGCGGCACCGGCTGGACGAGTTGGCGCACGGCGAGATGACGATGCGCGCCAGCCTCTCGCTCACGTACAACGGTCTGGCGCCCGAGGACCGGGGGCTGCTGCGGCTGCTCTCCATGGCGCGCACCCCGACGCTGCCGGGCTGGCTCGCGGGTGCGCTCCTCGACGACGACCGGCCCGTGCCGTCCGACCTGCTGGAACCGCTGGTCGACATGCAGATGCTGGACGTGGTCGGGGTGGAGCGGACCGGCGGCTACCGTTACCAGTTCCACGAGATCATCCGCGTCTACGCGCGCGAGCAGCTGGCCGCGCAGGACGCGCCGGAGCTGCGCCGGGACGCGCTCGTCCGGATGGCGGGCGGCTGGATGTATCTGGCGCAGGAGGCCCATCGCAAGGTGTACGGCGGTGACTTCACCGTCCTGCACGGCGACGCCCCGCGCTGGGCGCCGCCCCCGTCGTGCACGAGTGACCTGCTCGCGGACCCGCTGGCCTGGTTCGACGCGGAGCAGGGTGCCCTGTGCGGGATGGTGGAGCACGCCGCCGACGAGGGCCTGCACGACGTCAGCTGGAATCTGGCGACGACCCTGGTCACGTTGTTCGAGGTGCGGGGCCATTACGACCTGTGGGAGCAGACCCACGTACGGGCGCTGGCCGCTGTGCGCAAGGCGGGCAATCTGCGGGGCACCGCCGCCGTTCGGGCGTCGCTGGGTTCGCTGTACATGAGCCGCAACGAGTTCGACATGGCGCGCCAAGCGCTGAGTTCGGCGCTCGACGTCTTCCAGGCGCTGGACGAACCGCAGGGCGAGGCACTGTGCCGACGTGACATGGCCCTGATCGCGCGGACGAACGGCGATGACGACACCGCCCTCGATCTGTACGGGCGGTCCCTGGCGGATTTCGACCGGGCCGGTGACGTGGTGGGGCGGGCGATCGTGCTGACGCAGAGCGCCCATATCCGGATGCGCCGGGGTGACGTGGACGTGGCGCAGGCGCAGTTGGACGAGGCGCTGGAGATATACGACGGGGTGGGCTATCTCGGGGGCAGGGCGCGGACCCTGCGCCGGGTCGGCCAACTGCTTCTGGAGCGGGGTGATCTGGACCTCGCGGTGCTGACCTTCACGGAGGTGCTTGAGCTGTGCCGGGATTCCGGTGACGTGATCGGCGAGGGGCATCTGCTGCGGGACCTCGGTCAGGCGTTCGTGCTGATGGGGCGGCCCGACCGGGCGAGGTATTTCTTCGACCGGGCCGTCGCGG
Organism: Streptomyces sp. NBC_00209; assembly: GCF_045206345.1. Taxonomy (NCBI): domain Bacteria; kingdom Bacillati; phylum Actinomycetota; class Actinomycetes; order Kitasatosporales; family Streptomycetaceae; genus Streptomyces; species Streptomyces sp. NBC_00209. Next base: position 758,490 of record NZ_CP108121.1, read on the forward strand.
CCCGGGAGCAGATCATGGATTTCGGCGGTGGCGCTCTGGCCCGCCTGGATCTGGCGCGGCTGCTCGGCGAGGAGGAGCCGGGGCGTTCCCGGGAACTGCTGGCCCCCGCGGTGGAGGTCTTCACGAGCCGGGGGATGAAGCGGGAACTTGCTGAGACTCGGCGGCTGTTGGGCGCCGGCTGAGTCCTGCGGGGGTCAGTCCCAGGGGTTGTTGTCGGTGGAGCCGGTGGAGCCCGGGGTGGGGGTGCTGCTGGTGCCGGTCGGCTGGGTGCCGGTGCCGGTCGTGTCGTCGGCCCAGCCCGCCTGGACGCCGATGCCGGTGACGATCACGACGGCGACGGTGGCGAAAGCGGCGCGGAGGGCGTTGCGGGCGGTGGCGTTGCGGTTCATCGGACTGTCCCTTCGTCGGTGTTCCGTTTCCTTCTGGACACCAAGTTAGGAACGGGCGGATTCACGGCACCGCCCCCGCCCCTATCCCCCCGCTATCACGGCGCCGGACCCCTATCGCCGGCCCGGGCGGGGCCCCTGTCGCCTATCCCGAGGGGCCGGCCCGGCCCGCGACGGCGTTGGCCGCGCGATGCCTCCCGGATAGGGCGCGCGCGGAGGATTCCGGCAGCAGCAAGGCACGACAGCCGTCCCTCCGGCGCCCCGGCCCACAGCCGCTTCCGGGGCGCCCATCCCCCGACGAGCAGGAGTCCTTCCCATGACGCTCAGCCACCCCCCGCAGGACACCCCGGCCACCACCGCCCCGCTCGGTTCCCTGATACGTGGGCACCGGCTCCGTATCGGCCTGACCCAAAGGGAGTTGGCGGATCTGTCCACCATCAGCGTGCGGGCCATCCGGGACCTGGAGAAGGGGAAGGCGCAGCGGCCCAGGACGGATACGGTGCGGCTCATGGCCGACGCGCTCAGGCTCGGCCCCCGGGCCCGTGCCGCGCTGGAGGCGGCGGCCCGGAGCGGGTCCCGGGCGGACGGTGACGTCCGGCGCCTGTCCATGGAGCGGGCCGCTCCGCCCGTGCCGCTGTACCCGCTGGTCGGGCGGGACGCGGAGACCGGTGTCCTGGTGGAGGAGCTGGGGTCCGGCGCCGAACGGCTGGTGACCGTCGTCGGGTTGAGCGGTGTGGGCAAGACCCGGCTGGCCCTGGAGGCGGCCGCCCGCCTGCACGACGCCGGGCTGCCGGTGCTCTGGCACTACGGTGACGGCGTCACCGCCGACTGCCTGCGCCCCGACCACGAGCCGATGCCCCAACTCGCTGACGAATGCGCCCGGTTCCTGCGCGGCGGCGGCGCGTCCGAGGAGGTGCTGCCCGCTCTGGCGGACGCGCTGGCCGCCCTCGATGACGACGGTGGTTCCTCCGTACGCGGTGCGGCCGTGCTCGTTCTCGACGGTGCCGACACCGCCGCCCTGGACTTCGGCCGCCTGAGCCGGCTGCTGCGTGCGTTCCCGGGCCTGCGGCTCCTGATCACCGGTGAGCGACCCTGGAGCGTACCCGGTGAACGCCTCTTCCTGCTCTCACCGTTGGAGGCACCGGATCCGGCCGCCGGGCACCCGGACGCGCCGGCCGTACGGTTCTTCCTCAGCCAGCTCCGCCGCGTCCGGCCCGACATCGTGCCCGATGAGCAGGCGCTCGCGGATGTGGCCTGGATCTGCCACCGCCTCGACGGCCACCCGGCGGCGCTCGGTGCCGCCGCTTCCTGGCTCACCGTGTGCGACCTGTCCACCCTGCGGAACATCGTGGACTCCGACCCGGCCCCGCTCCTCGACCACCTGGCCGGCGGTCCGGACGGTTCCCGCCTCCAGGTCCGGGTGAGCCGCACCCTCGCCGCGCTGCCCGCCCCCTACCGGGCCCTCATCGGCGACCTGGGCGAGGTGGGCGACGGGGAGTTCCTTCTCCAGGACGTCGTGCGGCTCACCGGCCGCCCACTGCCGGAGTGCGGCCGGCTGATCCGCGAACTGCTGGTCGGCGGCGTGATCCGGACGAGCGCGGACGGGGGGCGCTCGGCGTTCCGCGTGCTGTGCGTGGTGCGGGCGGCGGCGGGGGCGACGGCCGGGGTGTGAGGGCCCCGGTGCGACGGCTCGGGGGCGACGGCGGCCGCGCGGTCCGGGCGGTCCGGGCCGGCTGCGGTCGCCGCGCGGTGCGCCGGTGCCGTGTGCCTGCCGTTCGACTGCCGCCGCAACCGCCGCACTGCTGGCCCTACCGCCGGAACAACTGCCGCTCGGCGCCCGGCCCCGGCGGTTGTATGGCACTGCCCCGCCCCCTCCCGCCGCGACTCACAGGAGACCTCATGCCGTCCGACGCCACCGTCGCACCCGCTCCGGCCGCCTTCCGGTTGCCGCTCTCGGAGGCCCAGCGCGACATCTGGACGGCACACTCCCTGGACCCCACCGGCCTGAAGTACAACGTCGCCGAGTGCCGGGACATCCTGGGCCCGGTCGACCCCGTGCTGATGGCCGCCGCCTGGCGCCGCCTCGTCGTGGAGGCCGATGTCATGCGCACCCGCTGCTTCGAGGACGACGGCGAGCAGGTGTGGCAGCTGATCGACACCGACGCGGGAGAGCGCACGCTCCCCTACACCGATGTGAGCGGTGCGGCGGACCCGGCGGGCGCGGCCTGGGGGCTGGTGGACGAGGCGGTCGGGGCGTCCTTCGATCTGACCGGCGAATACCCGGTCCGCTGCATGCTGATCAAGCTGGCCGACGACCGGTACTTCTACGTCTACGCCTTCCATCACCTGGTCGTCGACGGCGCGGGCATGGGCATGCTGCTGCAACGGCTCGTCGAGTTGTACGAGCGGGCGGTCGCCGGGGAGCCGTGGGGTGACTCCCCATTCGGTGGGATCGCCGAGCTGTACGACGAGGACGCCGCGTACCGAGCCTCCGAGCAGGCCACGGTCGAACGGTCCGCCTGGCGGGAGCACCTGGCGGGCGCTCCGGAGACGTTCCCCAGCCTGGTCAGGGGCGCCGGACGGGCCGCCCACGCCCGGGCTCTGCTGCCCTTCGCCCGGCGCACCGTCCTCATCCCGGCAGCGGAGGCCGACCGGCTGCGTGCCGTGGCGCGCGCCGAGCGGGTCTCCTGGCCGGTGCTCGTGGTCGCGCTGTTCACGGTCTACCTGCACCGTGTCACGGACCTGGACGAGCTGATGGTCGCCCTGCCGGTGGCGGGCCGAGCCACGAAGACGGCCCGCAGCACGCCGGGCATGACGTCGAACATCGTGCCCCTGCGGCTCCGTGTGGGCACGGACGAGTCCCTGCGGACCCTGGTGCGTGCGGTGGCCGCCGAGGTCAAGCACGGACTGCGCCACCAGTTGACGCGGTTCGAGGACATGCGCCGGGACGCGGGGACGCTCACCGGCGGGCGCAGGCTGACCGGACCGGTGCTCAACATCATGTCCTTCAACGCGGACCTGACGGTCTGCGGCAGCACCACGGTGAACCACAACGTGACCAGCGGCCCGGTGGAGGACCTCAACGTCACCGTGTACGACCTGGGCGCGTCGGACGGTTTCCGCATCGACTTCGATACACCGGTGGAGGGCGTCGACATCTCCGCCGTGGCCGCCCACCAGGACCGGCTGGCCGCCTTCTTCACCCACGCGGTCGCACCGTCCCCTGACGGGGTCGAGCCGGCCGAGCGGAACGCGGCAGAGTTGGAGGTGCTGTCCGCAGGCGAGCGGTCGATGCTGCTCGGGGCGTGGGCCGGGGAGGTGGCCGCCCGGGACGATGTGTCACTCGTGCAGCGCTTCGAGGAGCAGGTGGCGCGGGTCCCGGATGCGGTTGCGCTGATAGACGGTGAGCGCAGCTATACGTACGCGGAGCTGAACGCCACCGCCAACCGCTGGGCGCGCGAGCTGCGCGAACGCGGCCTCGGCCGGGGTGACCTGGCGGGCATTCTCCTGGAACGCAACGCCACCTTCGCTGCCGCGCTGATCGCCGTACTCAAGACCGGCGCCGGACACGTGCTGCTCGACCCGGACTTCCCGGACGAGCGTCTGCGGTCGGCGGCGGACGAGGCCGCGATCAGTCACCTGATCACACGTGCGGGGCTGGCGGGTCGCCTTGAGGGTGAGTGGGTTACGTGTGTGGAGGGCCCGGATGACGTGGCCCACCACGACGCGGGCAACCTCGGTCTGCCGATCCACGGTGACGACCTCGCCTGCGTCATGTTTACGTCGGGTTCCACGGGCCGCCCGAAGGGCATCGTCTCCTCGCACCGCAACCTCGTATCGACCCTGGTCGGACAGACCTACCTGCCCACGGGTGCGGACGAGGTGTACCTCCAGTCCTCCCCCATCTCGTGGGACGCCTTCAGCCTCGAATTCTGGGGGCCGCTGCTGCACGGCGCACGTGTCGTCCTGCAACCCGGGCAGAAGCCGGAACCGGCGCTCATCGCGGAGTTGGCCCCCCAACACCACGTCACGACCCTCCTGCTGTCGGCCAGCCTCTTCAATTACCTCACCGACGAACACCCCGAGACCTTCGGCTCGGTCACGACCGCGTACACGGTGGGTGAGGCGGCGTCCCCGGCACACGTGCACAAGCTTCAGACCGTCCGGCCCGGCATCAAGGTGGTCAACGGGTACGGGCCGGCGGAGGCGATGATCTACGCCACCACGCACGTCATCGAGCCCGGCGACGCCCCGCACACCGTGATCCCCATCGGCACTCCGCTGGTCAACAAGCCCCTCTACGTCCTCGATATGTCGCTGCGGCTGTGCCCGCCGGGTGCCACCGGCGAGCTGTACGTGTCCGGCGACGGCCTCGCCCACGGCTACCTCAACCGCCCCGACCTCACCGCCACCAGCTTCGTGCCCAACCCCTTCGGCCCTGCCGGGACCCGGCTCTACCGCACCGGCGACCTCGCCCACTTCGACCGCGACGGGCGGCTCCACTACGAGGGCCGCGCCGATCACCAGATCAAGATCCGGGGCTTCCGGATCGAACCCGCCGAGGTCGAGGCCGCGCTGCTCACGCACGCGCAGGTCAGCCAGGCCGTGGTCACCAAGCACCACGACCAGCTCTCCGCCTACGTGGTCACCAGCGGCGACCCGGTGGAGCTCCGGCGCCACCTCGCCGACCGGCTCCCGGAACACCTCGTCCCCGCCTACCTCACCCCGCTCGACCGATTCCCGCTCACACCGAACGGGAAGATCGACAAGCGCGCACTGCCCGAGCCGGTCGCGGTGTCGTCGGGCGGTCGTGCCCCGCGCACCCTGCTGGAAGAGACCCTGACCGGCCTCTTCACCAGCACGCTCGACGTGCCCGGCACGCTGACGATCGATGACGACTTCTTCCAGCACGGCGGGCACTCGATCCTCGCGGCCCGCCTCACCAACCGGATCGCGCAGGCCCTCGGCGTCCGGCTGACGATCCGGGACGTGTTCGAGAACCCGACCGTGGCGCGGCTCGCGGAGAAGGTCGGTGCGGCGAAGGGCCTTCCGGCGCTGCCTCCGCCGTCCGCCGGTGAGGGTCCGAGCGAGGGACTGGCTCCCCTGTCCTTCGCCCAGCGCCGGTTGTGGCTGCTGGCGGACCTGGACGGCGGGAGCACCGCGTACAACGTGCCGATGGCCGTACGCCTGGACGGCACTCTGGACGCCGACGCCCTGGAAGCCGCGCTCAATGACGTCATCGCGCGCCACGCGCCCCTGCGCACCCGGTACGAGACGGTGGACGGCGAACCGCGGCAGCGCATCCTCCCGGCCACCGGGGCGCGGGTGCGCGTGGAGCGCCGCGAGGTGACCGCCGGGGAGCTGGACCACGCGGTGGCCGAGGCGGGTCGCCATGTCTTCGACCTCCGCAGTGAACTCCCGCTCGCCGTCACGCTGTTCCGGCTGGACGACACCACGCACCACCTGGTCTTCGTGCTGCACCACATCGCCACGGACGGCCAGTCGGGCGAGGCGTACGTGACCGACCTGGCCCGTGCGTACGAGGCACGGACGGCCGGGGCCGAGGGAAGCGTGCTTGAGCCGCTGTCGGTGCAGTACGCGGACTACGCGGTGTGGCAGCAGCGGGTGCTGGGCTCGGCCGACGACGCGGACAGCGTGCTCTCCCGCGAACTCTTTTTCTGGCAGGGCGCCTTGGAGAACCTTCCGGAGGAGCACGGTCTCAACCTGGACCGGCCGCGCCCCGCCCGGGCCTCGCACCGGGGCGGTGAGGTGGCCGTCGATCTCGGTGACGACCTGTTCGCCCGCGTGGGTGAGCTCGCCCGCGCCGAGGGGTGCACCCCGTTCATGGTGGTGCACGCGGCCCTGGCCGCAGCGCTCACCCGACTGGGCGCCGGCACCGACCTGGCCATCGGCTCACCCGTGGCCGGGCGCACCGATGAGGCGCTGCGCGATCTGGTCGGGTTCTTCGTCAACACCCTGGTCCTGCGCACCGATACGGCTGGCAACCCCACCTTCAGGGAGCTCCTGGGACGCGTCCGCACCACCGACCTCGACGCCTTCGCCCACCAGGACGCCCCCTTCGACCTCGTCCTCGACACCCTCAACCCCACCCGCACACTCGCCCGCCACCCCCTCTTCCAAATCTGCCTCACCCTGGAGACCAGCACACCGGTGCTGGCTCTGCCCGGGGTGCGACCGCAAGCCGTGCAGACGTTTGCCAACGGCTCGGCCAAGTTCGACCTGGAATTCCTGCTCCGCACGGACGACGGCGCGGGCCTGCGCGGCATGGTCGTCTTCGCGGACGACCTGTTCGACCGGTCCACCGTCGAGCGCATGGTGACCGTGCTCGGAACGGTGCTGCGCCGGGCGCTGGCCGACCCGGAGGCGCGCATCGGGGACGTCGAGGTGCTGTCGGCGGGTGAGCGGGAGGTGCTGCTCGGGGCATGGGCCGGAGAGGTGGCCGCTCGGGACGATGTGTCGCTCGTCCAGCGCTTCGAGGAGCAGGTGGCGCGGGTCCCGGATGCGGTTTCGCTGATCGACGGTGAGCGCAGCTATACGTACGCGGAGCTGAACGCCACCGCGAACCGCTGGGCGCGCGAGCTGCGCGCACGCGGCCTCGGCCGGGGTGACCTGGCGGGCATTCTCCTGGAACGCAACGCCACCTTCGCCGCCGCGCTCATCGCCGTACTCAAGACCGGCGCGGGACATGTGCTGCTCGACCCGGACTTCCCCGACGAGCGCCTGCGGTCCGCCGCTACCGAGGCCGCCATCAGCCACCTCGTCACCCACACCGCACTCGCCGACCGCCTCCCCGGAACCTGGACCACCTGCACCGAAGGCCCGGACGACGTAGCCCACCACGACGCCGGCAACCTCGGTCTACCGATCCAGGGTGACGACCTCGCCTGCGTGATGTTCACCTCCGGCTCCACCGGACGGCCCAAGGGCATCGTCTCCTCGCACCGCAACCTCGTATCGACCCTGGTCGGGCAGACCTACCTGCCCACGGGCCCGGACGAGGTGTACCTCCAGTCCTCCCCCATCTCCTGGGACGCCTTCAGCCTCGAATTCTGGGGGCCGCTGCTGCACGGCGCACGTGTCGTCCTGCAACCCGGGCAGAAGCCGGAACCGGCGCTCATCGCGGAGTTGGCCCCCCGACACCACGTCACGACCCTCCTGCTGTCGGCCAGCCTCTTCAACTACCTCACCGACGAACACCCCGAGACCTTCGACTCGGTGACCACGGCCTACACCGTCGGGGAAGCCGCCTCGCCCGTCCACGTACACAAGCTGCACGGCGCCAGGCCGGGCATCAAGGTGATCAACGGATACGGGCCGGCGGAGGCGATGATCTACGCCACCACCCACACCATCGCGCCCGCCGACGCGCCCCACACCGCCATCCCCATCGGCACTCCGCTGGTCAACAAGCCGCTGTACGTGCTCGACACCGTGCTCCGGCTCTGCGCACCCGGGGCCACAGGTGAGCTGTACGTATCCGGTGACGGTCTGGCCCACGGCTACCTCAACCGCCCCGACCTCACCGCCACCACCTTCATCCCCAACCCGTACGGCGAGCCAGGCACCCGGCTCTACCGCACCGGCGACCTCGCCCACTTCGACCGCGAAGGGCGGCTCCACTACGAAGGGCGCGCCGACCACCAGATCAAGATCCGGGGCTTCCGCATCGAGCCCGCCGAAGTGGAGGCCGCGCTCCTCGCCCACCCCCACATCACCCAGGCCGTCGTCACCAAGCACCACGACCAGCTCTCCGCCTACGTCGTGACGAGCGGTGACCCGGTGGAGCTCCGGCGCCACCTGGCAGACCGGCTCCCCGAACACCTCGTCCCCGCCTACCTCACCCCGCTCGACCGATTCCCACTCACACCGAACGGGAAGATCGACAAGCGCGCACTGCCCGAGCCGGTCGCGGTGGTGAGCACCGAGCGGGTGCCGCAGACGCAGCTGGAAGAGGTGACGGTCGCCCTGTTCAGCCGGGTGCTGCGGACCCCGGAGCCGGTGGGTGTGGACGACAGTTTCTTCGCCCACGGCGGTCACTCGCTGCTGGCGGCCCGCCTCACCAACCACATGGCCGATGTGCTGGGTGTCCGGCTGACCATCCGGGACGTGTTCCAGCACCCCACACCCGCACGCCTCGCGCGGTACGTCGCCTCGCTGAAGGGGCGGCCCGCACTGCCGCCCCTGGTCGCGGGCGAGGCGGGCGACGGGCCGGACAGCCCGGTCTCGTTCGCCCAGCGCCGGCTGTGGCTGCTCGCCGAGCTGGACGGCGGGAGTACCGCGTACAACGTGCCGATGACCGTACGCCTGGACGGCATCCCGGATGTCGATGCCCTGGAAGCCGCACTCAACGACGTCGTGGAGCGCCATGCACCACTGCGCACCGTGTTCACGACGGGCGACGGCGAGCCCCGGCAGCGCGTCCAGCCGGCCGCCGGAGCCCGGGTCGTCATCGAGCGCCGGACGTCGACGGCGGCCTCGCTGGACGGTGACCTGGACGCGGCCACCCGGCACCGGTTCGACCTCCGGACCGGGAACCCGCTGCGGGCCACCCTGTTCGACCTCTCGGACGGGCGCCCCGTCCTGTTCCTGCTCTTCCACCACATCGCGACGGACGGCCGCTCGGCCGGTGTCTTCTTCGACGACCTGTCCCGGGCCTACGAGGCGCGGAGCACGGGTGCGACCGCGAGTGTCCTGGAACCGCTGCCGGTGCGGTACGCGGACTACGCGGTCTGGCAGCAGCGGGTGTTGGGCTCGTCCGACGACGCGGACAGTGTGCTCTACCGCGAACTCGCCTTCTGGCGAGGCGCCTTGGACGCGCTGCCGGAGGAGCACGGGCTGAGCCTCGACCGCCCCCGTCCGGCGGTGGCCTCGCACCGGGGCGGTCAGGTCGAAGTGGCCCTGGGAGACGACCTGTTCGAGCGCATCGGTGAGCTGGCCCGGTCCGAGGGCTGCACCCCCTTCATGGTCGTCCACGCCGCGCTCGCCGCAGCGCTCACCCGACTGGGCGCCGGCACCGACCTGGCAATCGGCTCACCCGTCGCCGGACGCACCGACGAAGCCCTCCGCGAACTCGTCGGCTTCTTCGTCAACACCCTGGTCCTGCGCACCCACACCGACGGCAACCCCACCTTCCGCGAACTGCTCGAACGTGTCCGCACCACCGACCTCGACGCCTTCGCCCACCAAGACGCCCCCTTCGACCTCGTCCTCGACACCCTCAACCCCACCCGCACACTCGCCCGCCACCCCCTCTTCCAAATCTGCCTCACCCTGGAGGCCGGGGAGGCTCCGGCGCTGGAACTGGGCGGCCAGACGGCCGAGGTGCGGGGGCTGACCAACGGTTCGGCCAAGTTCGACCTGGAGTTCCTGCTCCGGTCGGACGACAGCCGGGGCCTGCACGGGGTCGTCGTCTTCGCGGAGGACGTGTTCGACCGGCCCACTGTGGAGCGCATGGTGAGCGTGCTCGGCGGGGTGCTGCGCCAGGTGCTGGACGACCCGGAAGCACGCATCGGGGACGTCGAGGTGCTGTCGGCCGCCGAGCGGGGGCTGATCCTGGGGCCGTGGGCCGGGACCGCTGCCGACATCGGCGCCACTTCGCTGGTCGCACGGTTCGAGGACCGGGCCGCCCGGGCCCCGGAGGCCGTCGCGCTCATCGACGGCGACCAGGCCATCACGTACGCGGAGCTCAACGCCACCGCCAACCGCTGGGCCCACCAACTGCGCGAACACGGCCTGGGCCGAGGCCAACTCGCCGGCATCCTCCTGGAACGCGACGCCACCTTCGCCGCCACACTCATCGCCGTACTCAAAACCGGCGCCGGTTACACCCTGCTCGACCCCGATTTCCCGGACGAGCGCCTTCGCTCGGCCGCACACGATGCGGGCATCGCCCTGCTCGTCACGGACGACGTCCTGGGGCAGCGCGTGGACGGTCCGTGGGGTGTGGTCTCGTGTTCCGGCGGGGCGCCGGTCGATGCGGCGGAGGGCAACCTGGGTGTGCCCGTCACGGGAGACGACGTGGCGTGCGTGATGTTCACCTCCGGCTCGACCGGGCGGCCCAAGGGCATCCTGTCCTCGCACCGCAACCTGGTCTCCACGGTCACCGCGCAGACGTACGGGAACTTCGGGCCGGACGAGGTGTTCCTTCAGTGCTCACCGGTCTCCTGGGACGCCTTCAGCCTCGAATTCTGGGGCGCGCTCCTCCACGGCGCACGTATCGTCCTGCAACCCGGGCAGAAGCCCGAACCCGCCCTCATCGCGGAGCTGTCCCACCGGCATGGGGTCACGATGCTCCAACTCTCCGCCAGCCTCTTCAACTACCTCACCGACGAACACCCCGAAGCGTTCGCGTCGGTCACCGTCGCCTACACCGGCGGGGAAGCCGCCTCGCCCGCCCACGTCCACAAGCTTCAGCACCTCTCACCTCACACCACCGTGGTCAACGGATACGGCCCCGCCGAGTCCATGGGGTTCACCACCACCCACACCATCGCCCCCGCCGACGCGCCCCACCCCACCATCCCGATCGGCGCACCTCTGACCAACAAGGCCGCCTACGTCCTCGACGCCACCCTCCGACCCGTCCCGCCCGGCGTCACCGGCCACCTTTACCTCACCGGACACGGCCTCGCCCACGGCTACCTCAACCGCCCCGACCTCACCGCCACCACCTTCGTACCGAACCCGTACGGCGAGCCCGGCACCCGGCTCTACCGCACCGGAGACCTCGCCCGGTTCGACCGCGAAGGCCACCTGCACTACGAAGGCCGGGCGGACAGCCAGGTCAAGGTGCGCGGCTTCCGCATCGAACCCGGTGAGATCGAGGCCGCGCTCCTCACCCACCCCCACCTCACCCAGGCCACCGTCACCACCCACCGCGACCAGCTCGCCGCATACGTCGTCACCGACACCGAGACCGCCACGGAAGACATCCGCCGACACCTCATCGACCGGCTCCCCGAGCACATGGTCCCCGCCTACCTCACCGTCCTCGACCGGCTCCCCCTCACCCCCAACGGCAAGATCGACCGACGCGCCCTCCCCGAACCGGCCGCCGTCGCCTCGCAGGGCCGCGCCCCGGGGAGCCAGCTCGAAGAGGTCACGGTCGCCCTGTTCAGCAAGGTGCTGGGCACACCGGGGCCCGTGGGTGTCGAGGACAGCTTCTTCGCCCATGGCGGGCACTCGCTGCTGGCGGCCCGCCTCACCAACCACCTCGCCGATGTGCTGGGCATCCGGCTGACCATGCGGGACGTGTTCCAGCACCCGACGCCCGCACGCCTCGCCCAGCACATCGCCACCCTCGACGGCCGGCCCGCGCTTCCCCCGCTCACCGCCGGGGCCTGGTCCGGTGACGGCGACGCGCCCGTGTCCTTCGCCCAGCGCCGGCTGTGGCTGATGGCCGAGCTGGACGGCGGCAGCGCCGCGTACAACGTACCGATGGCGGTACGGCTGACCGGTCCGCTGGACGCCGGGGTGCTCGACGCGGCGCTGCACGACGTGGTCGTACGCCACACCCCGCTGCGGACCGTGTTCGCGACGGTCGACGGCGAACCGCGCCAGCACGTCGTACCGGCCGAAGAGGCCCATGTGCCCGTCGAGCGCCGCGAGGTGACCTCCGGCGAGCTGGACCGCTTCATGGCCGGGGCCGCGCGCCACGTCTTCGACCTCCGCAGCGAGCTCCCGGTCCGGGCGCACCTGTTCGAGGTCGATGACGACTCCCGGGTGCTCCTGCTCCTGCTCCACCACATCGCGACGGACGGCCGGTCCACCGGTGTGCTGTTCGATGACCTGTCCCGGGCCTACGAGGCGCGGAGCGCGGGTGCGACCGCGAGTGTCCTGGAACCGCTGCCGGTGCGGTACGCGGACTACGCGGTCTGGCAGCAGCGGGTGCTGGGGGCCGCCGACGACGCGGACAGCGTGCTCTCCCAGGAGTTGGCGTTCTGGCACAAGACGCTGGAAGGGCTCCCCGAGGAGCACGCCCTGAACCTGGACCGCCCGCGCCCCGCACGGGCCTCGCACCGGGGCGGTCAGGTCGAAGTCACCCTGGGAGACGACCTGTTCGAGCACATCGGTGAGCTGGCCCGGTCCGAGGGCTGCACCCCCTTCATGGTCGTCCACGCCGCGCTCGCCGCAGCCCTCACCCGACTCGGCGCCGGCACCGACCTGGCCATCGGCTCACCCGTCGCCGGACGCACCGACGAAGCCCTCCGCGAACTCGTCGGCTTCTTCGTCAACACCCTCGTCCTTCGCACCCACACCGACGGCAACCCCACCTTCCGCGAACTCCTCGAACGCGTCCGCACCACCGACCTCGACGCCTTCGCCCACCAGGACGCCCCCTTCGACCTCGTCCTCGACACCCTCAACCCCACCCGCACACTCGCCCGCCACCCCCTCTTCCAGATCTGCCTCACCCTGGAATCCGGAGGCGTTCCGGAGCTGCGGCTCGGGGACGCGACGGTCACCGTCATGCCGGACGTCACGAGCGGCGCGGCCAAGTTCGACGTGGAGTTCCTGCTCCGCACGGACGACGGCCAGGGGCTGCGGGGCACGGTGCTCTACGCGGAGGACCTGTTCGACCGGTCCACCGTCGAGCGCATGGTGACCGTGCTCGGTGAGGTGCTGCGCCAGGCGCTGACCGATCCCGAACTGCGCGTCGGTGAGCTGGACGTGGTGTCGGACGCCGAACGGCAACTGATCCTGGGGCCGTGGGCCGGGACCGCTGCCGACATCGGCGACACTTCGCTCGTCGCACGGTTCGAGGAACAGGTGACCCGGACCCCGAAGGCCGTCGCGCTCAAAGACGGCGACCAGGCCATCACGTACGCGGAGCTCAACGCCACCGCCAACCGCTGGGCCCACCACCTGCGCGAACGCGGCCTCGGCCGAGGTGACCTGGCGGGCATCCTCCTGGAACGCAACGCCACCTTCGCCACCGCACTCATCGCCGTACTCAAGACCGGCGCCGGACACGTCCTGCTCGACCCCGACTTCCCCGACGAGCGACTGCGCTCCGCCGCGACCGAGGCCGCCATCAGCCACCTGGTCACGAACACCGCACTCGCCGGCCGCCTCCCCGGAACCTGGACCACCTGCACCCAAGACCCGGACGGCCTGGCCCACCACGACACCGGCAACCTCGGTCTGCCGATCCAGGGCCAGGACGTGGCCTGCGTGATGTTCACCTCCGGCTCCACCGGGCGGCCCAAGGGCATCCTGTCCTCGCACCGCAACCTCGTCTCCACGGTCAGCGCGCAGACGTACGGGAACTTCGGGCCGGATGAAGTGTTCCTTCAGTGCTCACCAGTCTCCTGGGACGCCTTCAGCCTCGAATTCTGGGGCGCCCTCCTCCACGGCGGCACCACCGTCCTCCAACCCGGCCAGAAGCCGGAACCCGCCCTCATCGCCGAGCTGTCCCACCGCCACGGCGTCACCATGCTCCAACTCTCCGCCAGCCTCTTCAACTACCTCACCGACGAACACCCCGAAGCGTTCGTGTCAGTCACCGTCGCCTACACCGGCGGCGAGGCGGCCTCCCCCGCCCACGTCCACAAACTCCAACAGCTCTCGCCCCACACCACCGTGGTCAACGGATACGGCCCCGCCGAGTCCATGGGGTTCACGACCACCCACACGGTCGCGCCCAGCGCCGAACCCCACCCCACCATCCCGATCGGCTCGCCCCTCACCAACAAGGCCGCCTACGTCCTCGACGCCACCCTCCGACCCGTCCCGCCCGGCGTCACCGGCCACCTCTACCTCACCGGACACGGCCTCGCCCACGGCTACCTCAATCGCCCCGACCTCACCGCCACCACCTTCATCCCCAACCCCTACGGCAAACCCGGCACCCGCCTCTACCGCACCGGAGACCTCGCCCACTTCGACCACGACGGCCACCTGCACTACCACGGCCGCGCCGACAACCAGGTCAAGGTGCGCGGCTTCCGCATCGAACCCGCCGAGGTGGAGGCCGCGCTGCTCAGCCACCCCGACCTCACCCAGGCCACCGTCACCACCCACCGGCGCCAGCTCTCCGCCTACGTGGTCACCGACACCGACACCGACACCACCACGGAAGACATCCGCCGACACCTCACCGAGCGGCTGCCCGAACACATGGTGCCCACCTACCTCACCGTCCTCGACCGGCTCCCCCTCACCCCCAACGGCAAGATCGACCGACGCGCCCTCCCCGAACCGGCCGCCGTCGCCTCCCGGGGCCGCGCCCCGCGCGACCCGCTGGAAGAGACCGTGACCGGTCTCTTCGCCCGCACGCTGGGGGCCGAGGAAGCGCTGAGCATCGATGACGACTTCTTCCACCACGGCGGCCACTCCCTCCTGGGCGCCCGCCTCACCAACCACATCGCGGTCTCCCTGGACGTCCGGCTCACCGTCCGCGACGTCTTCGAGCACCCGACACCGGCCCGGCTCGCCGCGCACATCACCGCGCTGAAGTCCGCGCCGGCCGCCAAGAAGGCCCGGCCCACCCTCCGCCGTCGTACCGAGACAGAACGGATCAGCTCATGACCTCCGTGTCCCCCGCCCCCGAAGACGTCGTCTGGGACCTTCCCGGTGACGGCCCGCACCGCCTGTCGCTGCTGGTGCTGCCGCACGCCGGGGGCAACGCCCACGCCTACGGCGGCTGGCGCGAGCACCTGCCGGCCGATGTGCGGCTGCTGATCGGCCAGTACCCGGGCCGTGGCGCCCGCTACTGCGAGGACCTGCCGCTGTCCGTGGACGACCTGGCGCAGCCCGTGGTGGACTCGCTGCCCGCCGACACCGGTGAGCTGGTGGTGCTGGGGCACAGCATGGGGTCGCTGGTGGCCTTCGAGGTGGTACGCGCCCTGCGGGCCGCCGGCCGCACTCCGCGGCTGCTGATCGCCTCCGCCTGCCGGGCACCGGTGCTGCCGAACCAGTGCCCGGTGCATCCGGAGCGGCTGGACGACGACGAGCTGGTCGCCGCCATCAAGGCGCGCGGCGGCACCGACGACGGGATCCTGGACGACCCGGAGCTGCGGGAGATCGTCCTGCCGTCCATCCGGGCCGACTTCGCGATCGACGACGCCTACCGGTGCACCGCCCCGGACGCCCGGCTCGACTGCCCGGTGGCCGTGTTCGGCGGGGACGCCGACACGATCGTCCCGGCGGAGATGCTCGCCGGCTGGTCGCTGGTGACCGGCCACGAGGTCGTGCCGCAGCTGCTGCCCGGTGACCACTTCTACTTCCAGCAGGACCTGCCGGGCTTCTTCGCCCGCCTGAACCCGGCCCTGGACGCCCTCCGCGACTCCGCCGCGGCGTCCGCGTAACCACCCAACCGACTTCGTCCGAAGCAAGCCAAGGAAGAGGAACCCATCGTGACCGCTCTCGCCCAGCCGCCCGTCACTGGAATCGCCCCCGTCCGGGAGCCCGGCAAGCCGGTGATCGTCCACACGCCGGAGTTCGGCACCATGGCGGAGGCCACCGCGTGGCTGACCGCCCAGCGGCCCGCCATCCAGGCCGAGTTGCACCGGTCCGGCGCGGTCATGCTGCGCGGGCTGCCCGTGCGCGACGCGGCGACGTTCGCCGAGGCGCGGGACGCGCTGGTCGCGGAGCGGGCCGGCTACAAGGAGAAGGCCACCCCGCGCACCGACTTCGGTGAGGGCGTGTTCTCGTCCACGGACCTGCCGGCCGTCCAGCCGATCCGGCTGCACAACGAGAACAGCTACACGCTGGACTTCCCCGGCGTGCTGCTCTTCGGCTGCGTCACCGCGGCCGAGACCGGCGGCGCGACGACGGTCGGTGACATGCGGGCGGCGCTCGCGAAGCTGCCGCCGGAGCTGACCGCGCGGTTCGCGGAGGCCGGCTGGCTGCTCGTACGCAACTACTCGGACCTGGCGGGCATGCCGTGGCGCAAGGCGTTCTCCTCGGAGGACCCGGCCGGTGCC
The DNA here is from genome assembly GCF_045206345.1 of Streptomyces sp. NBC_00209. Taxonomy (NCBI): domain Bacteria; kingdom Bacillati; phylum Actinomycetota; class Actinomycetes; order Kitasatosporales; family Streptomycetaceae; genus Streptomyces; species Streptomyces sp. NBC_00209. Next base: position 774,823 of record NZ_CP108121.1, read on the forward strand.
GAGGAGTACTGCGACGCGCACGCCATCGGCTACGACTGGCTGGACGAGGACACCCTGCGGACGCGGCAGCGGCGTTCGGCGATCATCACGCACCCGGTGACCGGTGAGCGGGTCTGGTTCAACCACTTCGCGTTCTGGAACGCCCGCAGCCTGGACGAGGACGTCCGCGACGTGCTGGTCGAGACGTTCGGCGCGGAAGGGCTGCCGTTCAACACGTTCCTCGGGGACGGCACCGCCCTCACCGACGCGGAGGTGGACGCGATCAACGACGCGTACCAGGCGGTCACCGTACGGGAGAGCTGGCAGGCCGGTGACGTGATGCTCGTGGACAACATCCTTTGCGCGCACGGCCGCGAGGCGTTCACCGGTGACCGGAAGATCCTCGTCGCGATGGGCGAGCCGGTGCCGCTGTCCGACTGCGCGCCCGCCTCCGCCCCCTCCACCACCCTGTACGGAAAGTGAGCCCCGCCATGACCGCCGTACTCCCCGAGCGCGCGACCGCCCCGGCCCTCGCCCATCCGCCCGGCTGCCCCTGCGAGACGTGCACGGCCGCCGGGACCGGCGCCGCCGACCTGATGGCCCGGCTCGCGGCCGTGCCCGGTGACCGCACCGCTGTGATCGCCGGTGACCAGAAGCTGACGTTCAATCAGTTCCGCTCACAAGCAGCCTCGTTCGCGGCCGGGATCGCCCGGCTGGGCGCCGGGCCGGAGAGCGTCGTGGCGCTCTGTCTGCCGCGCGGGGCCGACCTGGTCACCGCGATCGTCGGCACCCTCACCGCGGGCGCCGCCTATCTGCCCGTGGACCCGGCGCTCCCCGAGGAGCGGCGGCGGCTGCTCCTTGAGGACTCCGGGGCCGACCTGGTGGTCACCGACGGCACCGGTCCCGCGCTCGGCGGCCCCCGGGCGGTCACGGTCGGCGAGTTGACCGCGCTCCCGGGCGGGGCGTTCGCGCCGGTGCCGGTGGGGCCGGGCGCACTCGCGTACGTCATCTACACCTCCGGCTCCACGGGCCGGCCCAAGGGGGTGGAGATCGCGCGCGGTTCGGCCTCGCTGCTGCTGCGGGAGTTGGAGGACGAGGGCGCTGCGTGCGGAGAGGGGCGGCGGGTCGGGTGGAACGCCTCGCCGTCGTTCGACGCGTCGGTGCAGCAGTGGGTGCGGCTGTCGCGCGGGGACACGCTGGTGATGATGGACGAGGAGACCCGCCGCGACCCGGCCCTGCTGGCCGCCTTCATCGACGCGCAGAAGCTCACCGACCTGGACATCACCCCGTCGCACGCCGAACCGCTCCTGGACCTGCTCACCCCGGACGGCGGCCCGCGTCCGCTGACGCTGCTCGTCGGCGGCGAGGCGATCGGCCCGGCGCTGTGGGACCGGCTGGCCGACGCCCACCGGGCGGGTGTGCTGCGCGCGGTGAACGTGTACGGGCCCACCGAGTGCACCGTCGACGCGACGGCGGGCTGGATCGAGGAGCCGGGCGAGCCGCACATCGGGGCTGTACTCCCGGGGCTGCGGATGCGGCTGCTGGACGAGCACCTGGCTCCGGTCGGGCCGGGTGAGGCCGGGGAGCTGTATCTCGCCGGGCCCCGGATCGCGCGCGGCTACCGGCGCGGCCCGCAGCTGACCGCCCAGCGGTTCGTCGCCGACCCGTTCGGCGCGCCCGGGGGCCGCATGTACCGCACCGGTGACCGCTGCCGGCTGCTGCCGGACGGGCGCCTCGTGCACCTCGGACGGCTCGACGGGCAGGTGAAGCTGCGCGGCCACCGCATCGAGGTGCAGGAGATCGAGGCGACGCTGAGCCGGGCGGGTGCCACCGAGGCTGCGGTGGTCCTGGGCGAGGACGCCGGGGGCACACCGTGCCTGATCGCCTACCACCGGGGCGGGGACGCCACCTCGCTGCGCAACGCCGTGGCGGGGGCGCTGCCGTCGTACATGACGCTGTCCGCGTTCGTCGCGGTCGACCGGTTCGCGACGACGCCCAGCGGCAAGCTGGACCGGTCCGCGCTGCCGGCCCGGATCGAGGCGGCCGAGGAGGCGCCCGTGCGGGGGGCCGGGCTGAACGGGCAGGCGGAGGAGCTGATCGCCCGGGTGTGGGCGCAGGTGCTGGGCGCCGCGTCGATCGGCCCGGACGACAACTTCTTCAAGCTGGGCGGCCACTCGCTGCTCGCCATCAAGCTGGTCTCCCGCGTACGTGCCGAACTCGCCGTCGCGCTTCCGGTGAAAGCGGTCTACGCCCACCCGAAGCTGCGCGATCTCGCCGCCCACATCGAGGAGTTGACGGCCGCCAAGGATGGCTGACGCCCGCCTCCGCACCGGCCCGTTCTCCCGCCCGCCCCCGTCGTCCCCGAGGAGCAGCAACCGTGATCCCCCTCTCGTACGCCCAGCACCGGCTGTGGTTCCTGAACCGTCTCGACGGCCCGTCGGCCGCGTACAACGCGCCCGTCGTGCTGCGTCTGGAGGCCGCGCCCGACCCGGGCGCCCTGGAGGCGGCGGTCCGTGACGTGGTGGACCGCCACGAAGTGCTCCGTACGGTCTACAAGGCCGTGGACGGGGAGCCGTACCAGGAGGTCGTCGGCGATCCCGGCGTGCACCTGGAGGTACGGGAGTGCGGTCCGGGCGACGACGTGGACGCGCTGGTCACCGCTTTCGTGAGGCTGCCGTTCGACGTCACGTGCGATCTGCCTCTGCGAGCACGGCAGTTCACGATGCATGACGGAAGTGCCGTGCTGGTGCTGCTCGTTCACCACATCGCGACCGACGGCTGGTCCGTCGGCTGCCTGCTCACCGACCTCGACCGCGCCTACACGGCCCGGTGCGAGGGCCGCGCACCCGGGTGGGAACCCCTGCCCGTGCAGTACGCGGACTACGCGCTGTGGCAGCGGGACATGCTCGGCGACCCCGCCGATCCCGACAGCCTGGCACACGAACAACTCGCCCACTGGCGTGTGGCTTTGGAGGGAGCACCGGCCGCGACCCGGCTGCCCGCCGACCGCCCCCGCCCCGCCGAGCCGAGCCACCGGGGAGAGCTGGTCACCGCCCGCCTCTCCGCCACCGCCCACAAGGCGCTCGCCGCGACCGCCCGCGCCCACCGCGCGACGTTCTTCATGACCGCCCGGGCCGCCCTCTGTGCCGCGTTGCAGGCGGCGGGGGCGGGGCCCGACGTGGTGGTGGGGACACCGGTGGCGGGCCGGCCCGAGGAGGATCTGCACGACCTCGTCGGCTTCTTCGTCAACTCGCTCGCCCTGCGCGCCGATCTGTCCGACGACCCGGACCTCGGCACGCTGCTCGACCGGGTCCGGGAACGGGACCTGGCCGCCATGGCCCACGAGGACCTGCCGTTCGACCTGCTCGTCGAGGACCTCAACCCGGAACGGTCCCTCGGCCTGCACCCCTTCTTCCAGGTCATGCTGACCACGCAGACCGCGCAGGACACCACCTGCGCCCTGGGGGCCGTATCCGGCACCCTCGACGCCGCGGACCTGGCCACCGCCAAGTTCGACCTCAGCTTCAACTGTGCCGAGACGTACGGCCCCGACGGCGATCCCGCCGGGGTACTGCTCGGCCTGCAGTACGCGACCGACCTCTACGACGAGGAGACGGCGCGCCTGCTCCTCACCCTGTTCCACCGCGCGCTGACCGCGTACGCGGAACAGCCGGCCGGCACACCCCTCAGCCGGACCGGCCTGCTCACCGCCTCGGACCGCGAGGCCATCGACCGCCGTCACACAGCCCTGACCAGGGCAGCGGAGCGGACCGCCGCCACCCAGGGCGACCCGCGTGACGGCGAGGACCGGCGCACCGCCGCCGCGGACCCCCGCGAGGAGATCCTCCGCGGCCTGTTCGCGGAGGTGCTGGGCCGGGACGACATCGGCCCGGACGACAGCTTCTTCAAGCTGGGCGGCCACTCGCTGCTGGCCGGAAAGCTCACCAACCGCATCCGCAAGGCGCTCGGCGTCCAGGCCGCGATCCGTGACGTGTTCCTGGCGCCGACGCCCGCCCGGCTGCTGCGCCGGCTCGCCGAGCAGGGCGAGGGGCCGGTCCGGCCGCCGCTGCGTCCGGTGCCGGCAGCATCAAGACCGAAGCGGCTCCCGCTGTCCGCAGCCCAGCAACGGCTCTGGTTCGTCGGCCAGTTGGAGGGACCGAGCGCCACGTACAACATTCCGGTGGTGACCCGGCTGCGCCGCCCGGTCGAGCCGGCCGCTTTCCGCGCCGCCCTCGCCGATGTCGTACGACGGCACGAGGTGCTGCGCACGGTGCACCGGTCGGCGGACGGGGAGCCGTACCAGGAGGTGCTGGCGCACGCCGAGCCCGTGCTCGACGTGGTGCGGACGGGCGGTCCTGAGGAGCTGCGGACGGCCGTGGACGCCGCCGCCGGGTACGTGTTCGACCTCGCCGCGGAGATCCCGGTCCGGGCGTGGCTCCTGGAGGAGGCCGACGGGGGCCAGGTGCTGGTGCTGCTGGTGCACCACATCGCCGGGGACGGGTGGTCCACCGGCTGCCTGCTCGCCGATCTGGACCGGGCCTACCGGGCCAGGTGCGCGGGCCGGGCTCCCGGGTGGCAGCCGCTTCCCGTCCAGTACGCCGACTACACCCTGTGGCAGCACGAGTTGCTGGACGGTGACCACGGGGTGGCCGGTGAGCAGCTGGCGTACTGGCGCACCGCGCTCGACGGGATGCCGCCGCTGCTCGCGCTGCCCACCGACCGGCCGCGCAGGCCGGAGCCGGACGGGCGGGGCGCGCTCGCGCGGTTCGAGGTGGGCGCGGAGACCCACCGGGCGCTGCTGCGGTGCGCCCGGGAGAACGGCGTCACCCTGTTCATGGTGGTGCAGGCCGCGCTCGCCGCACTGCTGACGCGGCACGGGGCCGGCGACGACCTGGCCATCGGCACCACCGTGGCGGGCCGGGGCGACGAGGCGCTGCACCCGCTCGTCGGGTTCTTCGTGAACACGCTGGTGCTGCGTACGGACACCGCGGGCGACCCGGCCTTCACCGAGCTGGTGCGCCGGGTCCGCGACGGGGGCCTGGGCGCGTACAGCAACCAGGACCTGCCGTTCGACCGGCTCGTGGAGCACCTGAGCCCGCACCGCTCGTCCGCGCACGCGCCGCTCGTCCAGGTGATGCTTCAGGTGCACGCGGCGGGCGCGGGCGACGCCTCGGCGGCCCCGTCCGCGCTGGACGGCGAGCCGGTGGCGTTCCGGGGCGCGGGCGCCAAGTCGGACCTGACGTTCGCGCTCACCGAGACGGTGGGCCCGGACGGGGAGCGGGCCGGGCTGCGGGGCGTCCTGGAGTACGCCACCGCGCTGTACGACGCGGAGACCGCCCGGCTGCTGGTCCGGCGCCTCGCCGAGACGCTGGACGCGTGCGCGGCGGACCCGGAGGCGCAGCTCTCCGCGCTGGGCGGTGGGCAGCCCGCACCGGGTGGCCCGGAGGTGGTCCTCGACGCGCAGGGGCGCCTGGCCCCTGTCCGCGTACCGGGCGAGGTGCACGAGCCGGCGGCCGGAGGGGGGCTGCGCGCCACCGGGCGGCGGGCGTTCCGGGGCGCGGACGGGGTGCTGCGGCCGGTGGCCGTCGAGCGCGTGAACGGCTATCCGGTGGAGCCGGGGCAGGTGGAGGGCGTCCTCACCCGTCATCCGGCGGTGACCGGGGCGCGGGTCCTCGTCCGCGACGGGCGGCTGCTGGTCTTCGTCACCTGCGCCCCTGGGTCGCCGCCCGCCGAGAGCGCGTTGCGCGCCTGGGCCGCCGAGCGGCTGCCCGAGTATCTGGCCCCGGCCCGGGTGGTGCGGACGGCCTGGCTGCCCGTTCCGGGCGAGGACCCGGTGGAGCTGTCCGAGGACGCCGCAGCAGGCCCGACCGCCGCGCCGGCGGGCGGCGGGGGCACGGACCGGCGGTTGCTCGGGATCTTCCGGGAGGTGCTGGGCGGGCGGGATGTCGGGGCGGACGACAACTTCTTCAAGTCCGGCGGGCACTCGCTGCTGGCGGTGCGTCTGCTGAACCGGATCCGGAAGGAGTTCGGCCAGGACCTGACCTTGCGCGATGTGTTCCGCAACCCGACGGCGGCCACGCTCTCCCGGCGGCTCGCCGGGGCCGTGGCCGACGCGATCGAGCCGGAGGACGCCGGTCCGGTGGCCGCCCCGACGCTGCGCCGCCGGACCAGGGCGGGCGCCCGGCGGGGGTGACCCGGGCGGGCGGACGGGGGTACGGAGCGGCAGCTCCGTACCCCCGTTTCTGCCGCTCGGAGCTGCCGGGCGGACTGCCGAGAGGGGCGGTCGGGGGCCCCTAGCGTGAAGGCACGGAGGCGAGAGGAACCGTTCGCCCCGGTCTCTCGGCGCCCCAGACGGAGGAAACCCCAGGATGCCCCCCATCAGAACGGACGACCTGCTCGACGGCGGCCCCTCTCCCTCGCCCGCCCCGCCGGTGCTCGACCTCGTCGCCCACCAGGCGCGCACCCGGCCCGGCGCGGTCGCCCTGGTCCACGACACCGCCCGGCTGACCTACGCACAGCTCGCCGCCGCCGTGCGGGAGCGGGCGAGCGTCCTCGCCGCCGAGGGCGCGGGCCCGGGCCGGCTGGTCGCCCTCCACCGCCCCCGTGGGATCGACGCCGTCGTCGGCCTCCTCGCCGTGCTCACCACCGGCGCCGCCTACCTGCCCCTCGACATCCAGGCCCCCGACGCCCGGAACGCGGCCATCCTGCACGACAGCTGCGGCGGCCTGGCGCCGACGCCCGCCGAGGTGGCCGCCGCCGGTGAACTCGTCCTGCCGGGGCCGGGCGCACCGTCCGGTGCGGCGTACGTGATCTACACCTCCGGGTCCACCGGCACCCCCAACGGGGTCGTCGTCGCCCATGATTCGCTCGCGCACTTCATCGCGGGCGCCGTCCCCGCGTACGGCATCGGACCCGCCTCCCGGGTCCTCCAGTTCTCACCGCTGCACTTCGACGCCAGCGTGCAGGAGGTGTTCGCGACCCTCGGCGCGGGCGGGACGCTGGTGCTGCGTACGGACGACATGCTGGACGTACGCGATCTGCTGGCGGGCTGCGTACGGCACGGGATCACGGTGCTCGACCTGCCGGCCGCGTACTGGCACGAGCTGGTCCACGTCCTCAGCACCGGTGCGGTGGGCCTGCCCGGCTGCCTGGACACGGTCATCATCTACGGGGAGGCGGCGCTGCCTGAGCGGGTCGCGCAGTGGCGGGAGCTGACCGGGGAGCGGGTGCGGCTGCTGAACGCGTACGGCCCCACGGAGACCACGGTGGTCGCGACGGTCGCCGACCTGACCCGCCACGGGGGCGGCCCGGTGCCGATCGGCCGGCCGCTGCCGGGGGTCCGGGCGGCCGTCGTCGGCGGTGAACTGTGGCTGCTCGGCGGCGGGTTGTCGTACGGGTATCTGAGCAACCCGGAGCTGAACGCCCGCCGGTTCACCGAGTTGGACGGGGAGCGCGCCTACCGCACAGGGGACCTCGTCACGATCGGCGAGGACCGGCAGATCCTGTACCACGGGCGGCTGGACGACGAGGTGAAGATCGGCGGGCAGCGCATCGACCCCGCCGCCGTCGACTCGGTCCTGTCGGCGCATCCGAAGGTACGCGAGGCCGCCGTCGTCGCCCAGCAGGACGCGGACGGGGTCAAGCGGCTCGTCGCGTTCGTCGTCACCGAGGGCGGGGTGGGGGCCGAGGAACTGCGCGGCCTGGTGCGCGAGCGCATGCCCGCCGCCGCCGTGCCCGCCGCCGTCGGAATCGTCGCCGCGCTGCCCCGTACCAGCTCCGGGAAGATCAACCGCAAGGCGCTGCGGACCACGGACCCCCGGCTTTCGGTCGTCCACGAGGAGCCGTTGCCGGTCGAGGACCGGGTGCCGCTCTCGCACGCGCAGCGCCGGCTGTGGCTGCTGGACCAGCTGGACGGCCCGTCCTGTGCGTACAACATGCCGGTCGTGCTGGAGCTGGACGGGGCGCCGGACCGGGCGGCGCTCGCCGCCGCCGTCACGGACCTCGCCGAGCGGCACGAGGTGCTGCGGACCGTGTTCCTGGCCCCGGAGGACGAGCCGTACCAGCATGTGCTGGCCGCGTCGGCGGTGCGGACGCGTACGGTCGGGTGCCCGGCCGGTGAGCTGCGGGAGCGGGTCCAGGACTTCGTGTCCGAGACGTTCGACCTGGCGCGGGAACTGCCGTTGCGGGTCGCGCTGTTCGTGCCCGAGGGGGGCGAGGGCCCGGCGGCGGTGCTGGCGGTGCTGCTGCACCATGTGGCGGGCGACGGCTGGTCGCTGGCGCCGCTGATGAACGACCTGGCCACCGCGTACGCCGCCCGTGCCCAGGGGCGTACGCCGGAGCAGGATCCTCTTCCCGTCCAGTACGCCGACTACACCCTGTGGCAGCACGACGTCCTCGGTACGGCCGACGACCCGGACTCCGCCGTCGCGCGCGGGCTCGCCCACTGGCGGGCCGCGCTGGACGGGCTGCCGGCCGTCACCGGCCTGCCGTTGGACCGGCCGCGCCCGGCCGTGCCGGATCACCGGGGCGGTGTCGTCGCCACGCGCCTCGAACCGGCCGCGCACGCCCGGCTCGCCCGGCTGGCCGACGCGCGCGGCGCGAGCATGCTGATGGTGATCCAGGCCGCGCTGGCCCTCGCGCTGCGGGCGGCGGGCTGCGGGGAGCGGGTGGCCGTGGGCACTCCGGTCGCGGGGCGGGACGACGAGGCGCTGGGCTCACTCGTCGGCTTCTTCGTCAACACGCTGGTCCTGCCGACCGACGCCTCGGGTGACCCGGCGTTCGCCGAGCTGCTGGAACGGGTACGCGACACGGATCTCGCCGCCTACGAGCACCAGGGCCTCCCCTTCGACCTGCTGGTGGAGCATCTGAACCCGCCGCGCACGCCCGGGGTGCACCCGCTCTTCCAGACGATGCTGACCCTGCGCACCGCCGCCCCGGACGACGCCCTCTTCGCGTTCGGCGCGCTCACCGGCCGCTTCCGGGCGGAGGGCCCCGCGACCACCAAGTTCGACCTGACCGCCGCCTGTGTGGAACACCGCACCGCCGACGGTGCGCCCGCCGGGCTCGAACTCGGCCTGGAGTACGCGCGTGACGTCCTCGACGAGGACACCGCCCGCCTCCTCCTGGGCGCCCTGGAACGTGCCCTGCGTACGGCTGCCGAGCGGCCGGGGGAGCCCGTCGCCGACACCGGGCTGCTGGGCGACGAGGAGCGCCTGGCCCTCGCCGGTCGTCGTGAGCGCGTCGCGGCCCTCGCCGCCCGGCAGGCCGCCGACGCCGAGGCGGCCCGGGCGGGCGGCGCACCGGACGCGGAACACGTGGGCACCCTGCGCGAGATGTTCGCGGAGATCCTGGGGCTGGACGAGGTCGGCCCGGACGAGGGGTTCTTCACCATCGGCGGCCACTCGATGAGCGGGGTGCGGCTCGCCAACCGGATCAGGGCCCGCCTGGGCGTCGACGTCCATGTCCGGGACCTGCTGCTCGCCCCGACCCCGGCCGCCCTGGCCCGCCGGATCGCGGAGCACCGGGCCACCGGGGAGGGAGGGCCCGCGCTGGTCCGGCGCACGGAGCGGCCGGAGCGCCTGCCGCTGTCCCGGGCGCAGCGCCGGCTCTGGTTCATCGACGCGCTGGAGGGGCCCAGCGCCTCGTACGACATCCCGCTGGTGCTGCGTCCGGCCGAGCCGCTGGACGCCGATGTCCTCGGCCGTGCCCTGGCCGACCTGGTGGAGCGCCACGAGGTGCTGCGTACCCGCTACCCGTCGGTCGACGGGGAGCCGTACCAGGAGATCGTGGCGGGCGCGCGGCCGGTACTCGATGTGCGCACCGTGCCGGCCGGGCGGTTCCGGGCGGCGGTCGCCTCGGCCGCCGGGCATGTCTTCGACCTCGCCGGGGAACTCCCGCTGCGGGCCGCCCTTCTCACCCCGGACGACGGCGGCGGCCAGGTCCTCGTCGTGCTCGTCCACCACATCGCCGCCGACGGCTGGTCGACGGGCCCGCTGCTCGCGGACCTGGGGGCCGCCTACGCCGCGCGCGCCGAGGGCCGCGCACCGGGCTGGGAGCCGCTTCCCGTCCAGTACGCCGACTACACGCTCTGGCAGCAGGAGCTTCTCGACGGACCTGCGGCGCATGACCATCTCGCCTTCTGGGAACGTGCCCTCGCCGGGGCGCCGCCCGTCCTCGAACTGCCGGCCGCCAAGCCCCGCCCCGCCGAGGCCACCCACCGGGGCGGCCACGCGCCGCTGACTGTGGACGCGGCCACGCACGAGGCCCTGGAAGTGCTGGCCCGGTGCCACGGCGCGACGCTCTTCATGGTGCTGCAGGCCGCGCTCGCCGCCGTCCTCACCCGGCACGGGGCAGGCACCGACCTGCCGCTGGCCACCATGACGGCCGGGCGCGACGACGAGGCACTGAGCGATCTGGTCGGCTTCTTCGTCAACACGCTGGTCCTGCGCACCGACACGTCGGGTGACCCGGAGTTCACCGAGCTGCTGGGCCGGGTACGCGACACGGATCTCGCGGCCTACGCGCATCAGCGGCTCCCCTTCGACCGGATCGTGGAACACCTCAACCCGGCCCGCTCCACCGCCCACCACCCGCTGACCCAGTTCGTCGTACAGCTCCATCACGACTACACGTCCGACCGCGCCGAGGGACCGCTGTTCCGGGCCGAACCGGCCCCGCTGGACACGCTGTCGACCAAGTTCGACCTGACGCTCGCCCTGTGGGAGCGGAAGGACGAGGCGGGGCGGCCGGCCGGTCTGGCGGGCGGTCTCGAATACGCCACCGACCTGTTCGACGCCGCCTCCGCCGCCCTGCTCGCCGCCCATGTCGGACGTCTGCTGCACGCCGTCGCCGCCGACCCGGGGGTACGGATCGGGGCGGTGGACCTGCTCGCCGACGCCGAGCGGTTCCGGCTGGTCGCGGAGTACAACGACACGGCCACCGTGACCCGCGACCGGGCCCCCGTCCACGAGGTCATCGCCCGCCGGGCCGCGCTCACGCCCGGGGCGCCCGCGCTGGTCACCGACGCGGAGACCCTCGGCTACGGCGAGCTCGACGCCCGTGCCGACGCGCTGGCCGCCCGGCTGCGCGCGGCCGGGGTGCGCAGGGGCGACACCGTTGGGGTGCTGCTGGAACGCGGTGCGCCGCTGGTGGTCACCGCGCTCGCGGTCCTGAAGTGCGGGGCCGCCCACGTCCCGCTGGACCCCGCCCTCCCGGGGGCCCGGCTCGCGCTGATGGTCCAGGACGCGGGCGTCCGCCTCGTCGCGACCACCACCGGGCAGGCGGGCGCGGTCCCGGAGGAGGTCTCCGTACCGGTCCTCCTGACCGACGCGCCCGCCGAGGGCGGCGCCCCGCCGGCGGACCGCGAGGCCGTGGCGGTCGACGGGGACGACCTGATGTACGTGATGTTCACCTCCGGGTCGACCGGCCGTCCGAAGGGCGTCGGCGTCACCCACCGCAACGTGACCGAGCTCGCCGCCGACCGCGACACCACCGCCGGCGGCCCCCACCGGATGCTGGTCCACTCCGCGACCGGGTTCGACGCCTCGGTGTTCGAGATATGGGTGCCGCTCCTCAACGGCGGCAGCCTGGTCGTCATGCGCGGCGACGGCACCGACCTCGCCGAGACCGCCCGCACCGTCCGCGAACACCGGGTCACCGCCGCCTACTTCACCGTCGGCCTGTTCCATGTGATGGCCGACGAGGCGCTGGACACGCTGCGGCTGCTGCGCGAGGTGTGGACGGGCGGCGACGTCGCCTCCCCCACCGCCGCGCAACGGGTCCTGACGCACTGCCCGGACACCGTCCTCGTCCACTCCTACGGCCCGACCGAGACGACGTTCGCCTCGCACAACCAGTGGCTCACCGGCGGCCGGGGCTCGCTCGGCGGGTCCGGGCTGCACCTGGGCCGGCCCATGGACAACACCCGCAGCCACGTCCTGGACGCGGCGCTGCGGCCCGTGCCGCCGGGCGTGCCCGGGGAGCTGTACATCGCGGGCACCCATGTGGCGCGCGGGTACACCGGGCGTCCGGATCTGACCGCCGAGCGCTTCGTGCCCGACCCCTTCGAGGCGGACGGGAGCCGGATGTACCGCACCGGCGACCGGGTCGTCTGGACGCCTGAGGGCGAACTGCGGTTCCTGGGGCGGGCGGACGGCCAGGTCAAGCTGCGCGGGGTCCGGATCGAGCCCGGCGAGGTGGAGCACGCGCTCGCCGCGCACCCCTCGGTCGGGCAGGCCCTCGCCGTCGTGCGCGAGGACCGGCCGGGCGAGCGGAGCCTCGTCGGGTACGTGGTGCCGCGCGCCGGGTCCGAGGTCACCGGGGCGGACGTCCTCGCCCTGGCCCGTACCGCGCTCCCCGCCCATCTGGTGCCCTCGGCGGTCGTCGTCCTGGACACCGTGCCGCTGACGGTCAACGGGAAGCCGGACCGCCGGGCGCTGCCCGCGCCGGACCGGCCCGCCGTCGGGCACCGGGCTCCGCGCAACGCCCGGGAGGAGGTGCTGTGCGGGCTGTTCGCCGAGATCCTGGGCGCGCCCCGGGTCGGTCTGGACGACAACTTCTTCACGCTGGGCGGGCATTCGCTGCTCGGTGTGCGCCTGGTGAGCCGGGTGCGCTCGGTCCTCGGCATCGACCGGACGGTCCGTGACCTGTTCCGGGCCCCGACCCCGGCCGGGCTGCTCGGCGCGCAGGACCCGGACGGCACGGCCGGCGCGATGGGCGTCCTGCTGCCGCTGAACGCCCGGGGCACCCGGCGCCCGCTGTTCTGCGTGCACCCGGGGACCGGGGTCGGCTGGTCGTACGCGGGCCTGGCCCGGCACCTCGGGGACGACCAGCCGCTGTACGCCCTTCAGGCCCGCGCGCTGAGCGAGCCGGGCCATCTGCCGCGCACCGTCGAGGAGATGGCCGACGACTACCTGGAACGCGTCCGGCAGGTCCAGCCCTGGGGCCCGTACCGGCTGCTCGGCTGGTCCTTCGGCGGGATCGTCGCCCACACCATGGCCGTCCGGCTCCGCGCGGCCGGTCAGCGCGTCGAACTGCTCGCGCTGATGGACGTCCACCGGACCGGGCCGGGAAGCGTGTCCGTGCTGCCGGCGCGGGAGCCGGAGGCGGCGCCCGGGCAGGACGCGCTGCCGGAGGCGGTGGACCCGGTGCTCGGCGGCTTCAGCGCCGAGGAGATACAAGCGGTGCGGCGGGCCTCCGAGACCCACGCGGCCCTCATGGCGCGGCACGTGCCCGAGGTCGCGGACGCCGGCGCGGTGTTCTTCACCGCCCGCAGGCCCGGCGAACCGGAAGGTGCGCTGGCCGCCACCTGGAATGCCTATCTGACGGGCCCGATCGAGAATCACACCGTGGATTCCACGCATCTCCGGATGGCCGAGGAAGAGCCCCTCGCACACATCGGAAAAGTCATCGCGGAGAAAATCTCCGCACTGCAGGAGAACAGCCTGCGGGAAAACGAAACGAGGAGTTATTCATGAGCGACATCGCGAACCCCTTCGACGACGCCGAGGGCTCCTTCCACGTCGTGGTGAACGACGAGGGACAGCACTCCCTGTGGCCGGCCTTCGCCGACATCCCGGCAGGCTGGGAAGGCGTCTGGGGGCCGGGCAGCCGCTCCGAGGCCCTGGAGTACATCACCGCGCACTGGACCGACATCCGCCCCCGGAGCCTGGTCGCCCAGTACGCCTGACCCGCCGCCGCGCCCCCGCCGTGCCCCCGCAGCTCCTGCGGGGGCACGGCATTTCCTTGTGCCCGCCGGCCGCCTTCCGAGAAAGCCCCCTTTCCGGGAAAACCAGGAAAGGGGAAACTGCCGCTCGTTACTGCCGCTCGACTTCCGCCTCTACTTCCGCCCGGAAGGGGTTCGGAAAAATAATATCGAGGCATGAAGATACTCCTGAGCGGAACCGCTTCGGACTCCCATACCTGGAACCTCGTGTATCTCGGGCTGTTCCTGGAGGAGCGGGGGCACGACGTCGTCGCGCTGGGCCCCTGTGCGAGTCCCCGTCTGCTCACGGCCGCCTGTCGCCGGCATGCCCCCGACGCGGTCGTGCTCAGCAGCGTCAACGGCCACGGCTACCGGGACGCGCTCGCCGCCGTGCGCGCGCTGCGGGCCGAACCGGGGCTCGCCGCCCTGCCGGTGGCCGTCGGCGGCAAGCTGGGGACGGTCGGCCACGCGCGAGAGGACGAGGCGGCCCGGCTGCGCGCGGCGGGCTGCGACGCCGTCCTCGGGGACGGGGCCGCTGACCTGGACGCCCTGTGCGCGTTCCTCACGGCCCCCGCGCGGGTGGGGGCATGACCACCGCCGCCGCACCGCGCCCGTTCGGTGCGTTCGTCGCGGCCTCGGCGGCCGCCGGACGGCTGGTGGTCCAGCCCCGCATGGGCTTCGGCGACCCGGTCGCCATGCGTACGGGGCTTGAGCGGACCCGGGCCGCCACGGCCACGACCGCCGGGACGCTCACCATCGACAGCTACACCCGCGTCGGCGACCTCACGGGAGCCGGTGCCGCGCTCGCCGAGGGCGCCGGGCTCAACGGCTACCCGATCGCCACGCACCCGCTCGCCGTCACCCGCGCCCTGCTCGACGGGGTGCGCGACGACGGGTTCCCGGTCCAGGTCCGCCACGGCTCCGCCCGCCCCCAGGCCATCGTCCGGGCCCTGCTCGCCGCCGGCCTCGACGCGACCGAGGGCGGGCCGGTCTCCTACTGCCTGCCGTACGGCCGCACCCCGCTGCGCGAGTCCGTCGCCGCCTGGGCCGCGGGCTGCGAACTCCTCGCGGGGCACGCCCGCCCCGGTTCCGTGCCGCACCTCGAAAGCTTCGGCGGCTGTCTGCTCGGCCAGCTCTGCCCGCCCGGGCTGCTGGTCGCGATGAGCGTGCTGGAATGCCTGTTCTTCGCCCAGCACGGGGTGCGCAGCGTCTCGTTGAGCTACGCCCAGCAGACGGACCCGGGCCAGGACGAGGAGGCGATACGGGCCCTGCGCCGGCTGGCCGGCGAGCTGCTGCCGACGGGCGTCGACCACCACGTCGTCCTCTACACCTACATGGGCGTCTACCCGCGCACCGAGCGCGGGGCGACCCGGCTGCTGGAGGCGTCGGCACGCCTTGCGGTGCGGGCCGGGGCGGACCGGCTCCTCGTGAAGACGACCGCCGAGTCCCGCCGTATCCCGACCGTCGCCGAGAACGTCCGCGCCCTGGAGACCGCCGCCGCGGCCGCCGCGCTCGCCGGTCCGCCGCTGCCGGGGGGCCGGGACGACTCCGAGGTCTACGCGGAGGCCCGGGCCCTGGTGGAGGCCGTGCTCGGTCTGCACCCCGACCTGGCCCACGCGTTGCCGGCCGCCTTCGAACGCGGCCTGCTCGACGTGCCGTTCTGCCTCCACCCGGACAACGCGGGCCGCTCCCGCAGCGTCATCGGCGCGGACGGGCGGCTGCGCTGGTCGGACACCGGCGCGATGCCGATCCGCCCCGACGCCCCGGACGGGCTGGCGCCGCTCACCGCGAACGGCCTCCTCACGGCCCTGAACCACATGGCCGACCGCTACGACCGGCCGCCGCCCGCCCCCCTGCCCCCGTACCGACCCCGCATCGACACCCCTCACCACCGCCACGAACAGGAGCCCGTCATGGACCACGCCCCGCAGCCCGGAGGACCCGCCCTGCCGCCCCCGCTCGGTGAGCACCTGCGCTCCCCGCAGCTGCGCGCCGCCATGCTCGTCCAGCAGGAGGCGCTGTGGGCGGCCCGCGACTTCCTGCGGCGGTCGGGTTTCACGGAGCTGCTGCCCCCGCTCGTCGGACCCGTCACCGACCCGGGAGGCCGGGGCGCCAAGGCGCTGGACGTCGACTACTACGGGCGCCCGTACAAGCTGATGACCAGCGCGATCCTGTACAAGCAGGCGTCGCTGCACGGCTTCCCGAAGCTGTTCTACATCGCTCCCAACGTCCGTGTGGAGCCGGAGGAGACCGCCACCACGGGCCGCCATCTGGTCGAGTTCCACCAGATCGACGTGGAGATCGCCGGGGCGAGCCGCGAGGACGCGCAGGAGGTCGCCGCCGGGCTCCTCACCCATGTCGCCGAGCACGTATGGACCGCCGTTCCGGACGTTCTCGCCGAACTGGGACGACAGGAAGCGGACTTCGCGGACGTCCGCAGCGGCAAGTACGACGTGTGCACCCATCAGGAGGCCGTGGCACGGCTCCTGACGGCCGGTCATCCGCAGAGCCCGGACAGCGAGATCGACTGGACCGGTGAACGGCTCCTGTCGCTGGAGAGCGACCGGCCGTTCTTCATCAACGACTACCCGAAGGGCTCGCGCGGCTTCTACGACCGGGAGGACCCCGAACGCCCCGGTGTGCTGCGGAACTTCGATCTGATCGCACCGCACGGCTACGGCGAGCTGGTCTCGGGCAGCGAGCGCGAGTCGGACTACGCGACCATCGTCACGCGGATGCGGGAGAGCGGCGAGAACCCCGCCAAGTACGCCTGGTACCTGAAGGAGGCCCGGGAGGGCATCCCGGCCAGCGCCGGTTTCGGGATGGGCCTTCAGCGCCTCGTCCGCTTCCTCACCGGCCTCGACTCGCTGTGGCAGGTCAGCGCCTACCCGAAGCTCCCCGGGGTGGTGGCCCCGTGAGCGCCCTCGCCGCCCCCGGCCTCCCCGAGCGCGAGATCCGCGCCCGCGCCCGGCGCGGCACCGCCGAGGTGTTCCCCGACCCCGGTTCGTACGGTGCCGAGCTCTTCGGCCCCGGGAGCGAGGCCGGTACGGACGCGCTCGACCGGGCCAGGATCGTCCCGCCCGTCTTCATGCCGGAGCGGCTGGAGAAGCTGATCGCCCTCGCCCGCGAGCCGGAGTCAGGCGACGTCGAACTGGGCGTCCGGACCGGCGGGTTCACCTCTTCGCTGCCGCTGTACCTGTCGGCCTTCGGGTCGACCCGGGCGGGCAGCGGCGACCTGGCCGTGCAGGCGTCCCGGCAGGCCGGCCGCCTCGGCATCCCCATGGTCATCGGCGAGAACATGGTCCCCGTGCACGGCTACCGGCGCGGCGGGGACGCCGCCCGCTCCGCGCTCCTCGCGCGCATCGAGGCGTATCTCGACGCGGCACCCGAGGGGGTCGGCGGGATCGTCGTCCAGCAGTCCACCGAGGACGCCGACTCGGAGGTCTGGAACCTCCTCTACAGCGACCCCGCCACCCGGCCGCTCCTCGCATCGGGGCGCCTGGCCTTCGAGTTGAAGACCGGCCAGGGCGCCAAACCGGGTCTCGGCGGCATGACCGTCGTCGGGAGTGCGGAGGCGGAGGCCCTGGCGGACCGCTTCACGGTCACCGATCCGTTCGGCACGGGTGACGGGCGCCGGCTGCGCTGCGCCACGCCGGGCACCTTCACCGACGAGATCCTGCGGCAGCAGCTGCGCTTCATGCGGAACAACTTCCCCAAGGCCCGTACGTGGGTGAAGTTCCACCCGGGCCGCGACATCGCGCACGCCGCCCGCACCGCCTGGGCGGCCGGGGCGGACGCCGTCACCGTGGACGGCGCGGAGGGCGGCACCGGCTGGGCGCCCCGGGTCTTCCTGGACCAGGTCGGTCTACCGCTCGCGGAGTGCCTGCGCCGGATCGGCCGGCCCGGGGGCTGCCTGCTCGCGAGCGGCGGGATGTGGGAGGGCGGACGCGCCCTGCGCACCCTCGCCCTGGGCGCCACGGCCGTCGGGCTCGGCCGCGCCGCGCTGGTCGCCGTGGACGAGGACCCGGAACACGGCCTGGTGCGGCTCGCCGAGAGCATCGCGCTCGAACTGCGCCTCCTTGTCAGCGCGTTGGGCAAGTACGAGGTCGGCGCTCTGGGACCCGACGACCTGTGGTGGCCGGACGGCGGCCCCTTCGACGCCGGAGCACCGCTGCCCGCCGACCCGGCGGCCACCGGGGCGACGCCGTGACCGGGCGCGCGAGGTCCGGGCCACGGCGGACCCCCGGGAGCCGGCCCGCCCCGGCACGGCAGCCGCACCACGTCACCGGCCGCCACCGCACCGTGCGGGCCCGGTTCCTCCTGCGGGAGACCCCCGGCGTCACCGTCGGGCCCGCCGGTGACGGCGTACTCGACACCGACGGCCGGGACCCCGTGGCCGACGCGGCCCTGCTCGCCGCCCAGCGCGCCCTGGCCGAGGCGGGCCGGGGTTACCTCGGCGGCCGCCTGGAACTCCGCGCCCCCGGGCGCACCCGTGCCGCTCGCGACCGGCGGGCCCTGCGGCGCGCCGCCGGCCGGGCCGCCGCGCTGGCCGTCGCGGCGACGCTGCGCGGCGACGACACCGGCGTCGACGTCCGCGTGACGCGCCGCTGAACCGCTCCCGCACCGAGCCGCACCGCCCTCTCCGCACGAAGCCGACGCAGAAGGCCGACGCAGAAGGCCACCCCGGAACCCCACCCCAGAACGCCACCCGGGAACCCCACCCCGGAAAGCCGACCCAGGAAAGCCGAACCCATGACAACGAACCCCTCCGCCCCGCCGTCCGAGGCGGGCGCCGCGCCCGACTGGCGGCGCATCGGCAGCTTCGTCACCGGCCAGGCGGCCGTGCAGTGCGGCAGCTTCGCGCTGATCATCGCCATGAACTGGACGGCCGTCCAGCTCGGCGGCCGGTCCGCGGTGACGCTCGTCATCCTCGCCTCCACGCTGCCGCGCGCCCTCATGCTGCTGTTCGGCGGCGCCCTCGCCGACGCCCTCGGCCCGCGCGCGGTCCTCCTCCGGGCCACCGCCACCCGGCTCGTCGTCCTGGTGATCGGCGCGCTGGTCACCGCGGGCGCCCACAGCATCTGGCCGCTGATCGCCGTCGCCGTGGTCGAGGGCTCGCTGCTCGGCCTGACCGGCCCGGCGTCGGGCATCCTGCTCACCCGGCTGGCCCCTCAGGAGCACCTGGGCCGCGCCAACTCCCTGTTCTCCATGGTGATGCGGCTGGCCCCGATCGCCGGATCACCGCTGGGGGCCTGGCTGGTGGTGGCGGGCAGCCTGTCCGGGGTCATGCTCGTCTCGGCGGCCGGGTGCGCCGTCTGGCTGCTGTGCGCGTTCCATGTGACCCGGGGCATGACCCGGCCGGAGCGCGGCGCCGGGGCGGGGGGCACGTCACTGTTCCGGCGCTCCGGCGACGGCCTGGCACTGCTGGGCCGTCACCCCCGGCTGCGCTGGATGTTCGTCGCCTGCTTCTGCATGGACTTCGCGTTCCTCTGGCCGGCCGAGGTGGCCCTTCCGCTGCGCGCGTCCGGCGAGGGCTGGGGCATCGGCTCGGTCGCGGCGGCCCTGACCGCGTTCAGCGCGGGCGCCCTGGTGTCGGCGGCGGCCGGTGCCGCGCTCGCCCACCGCATCCCGGTCCCGGTCAAGCTGGTCGTCACCGGCACCGGGCTCGCCGTGGGCATGGGCGCCATGGCCCTGGTGCCCTCGCCGGCCGTCCTCGCGGTCACGGCGTGCGCGGTCGGCCTGTTCTCGGGGCTCAACGGACCCGCCCTGGTCACCGCGTACCAACACGCCGTGCCCGAGGGGAAGCTGGGCGCCGCGATGTCGACGTTCTCGCTGTCCAGCATCGGGGCCGCGCCCCTGTCCCTGGCCGTCTTCAGTTCGCTCTCGGCGCCCCTGGGCGTGACCGGCACCTGGCTGCTGTGCGCATGCGTCGCACTGTTCTCGCCGGTCGCCGCCACGCTCGCCCTGCGCGCCCCCCTGACGCGGAAGGCCCCCGCCGTGAAGGCTTCCGCCGCCCCCGAGCCCACCGCCACCGCCGTGTGAGGCAGCCATGTCCCTGCTGGACCCCCGCCCGACGCCCGTCCTCGAACCCGTCCTCCTGCCCACCGCGCTGCCGCCCCTGCCCGCCGCGCTTCCCCCGCCGTCCGGGCCGGGCCCCGGCCGCCCGCAGCTCTGGCTGGTGGCCACCGCCGCGCACGAGGAGACCGCGACCCGGTACGCCCCGCTCGTGCTCGGCCCCGCCGAGCTGGCCCGGGCCGAGGAGTTCCGCCGCCCCACCGACCGCGCCACGTACCTGTGCGCCCACGTCGGACTGCGCCGGGTCCTCGGCAACCACCTGGGCGTCGCCCCGCGCACGGTGTCGGTGGCCCGGGCCCCCTGCCCGGGCTGCGGCGAACCGCACGGGCGGCCCGTACTCCCCGACGGGCCCCTGCACTTCTCGCTCTCGCACTGCGAGGGCCTGAGCCTGATCGCCGTCGCCGCCACCCCGGTCGGCGTGGACGTCGAACCCGTACCGGACCCGCGCACCCTCCTGGAGGCGGCCGATGTCGTCCACCCCTGGGAGGCGGCGGAACTCGCCGCGCTGGCGCCCGCGGTGCGGCCGGCCGCCTTCGCCCGGGTGTGGACCAGGAAGGAGGCGTATCTGAAGGGCCTCGGCATCGGTCTGGGCGCGGACCCGTCGACGGAGTACGTGGGTGCCGGGCCGGCACCGGCCGCCCCGGGCGGCTGGCTCCTGACCGACATCGCCGTCCCGGCCGGCCACCGGGCGGCGGTGGCGGTCCGCCGCGACGAGGCGGGCGGAACCGGTCCGGACTGATCCGCTCCGTCCCGTAACGCCCCCGGTGGTGACCGCCGCCGGGGGCCTCCGGCTGCCGCACGGGCCGTGTCCGGCGTTAGGTTGTCCCGCAACAGGCAACCAACTTCCAATATCCGGAACAACGTCGAAGCGAGGCCCCGTGCACACCGTGACCTTCCTGACCATCGGCCAGTCCCCCCGCCCCGACCTCTCCGTGGCCATCGAGGCGGAGCTGCCGCCCACGGCGCGGATACGGCACGCGGGGGTCCTCGACGGGCTCGGCCGGGCGGAGGTGGAGGCGGGGTTCGGGGCGGTGCGCGGGCGGGCGACGCTGCTGAGCCGCTTGGCCGACGGGACCTCCGTGACCCTGGACGCCGACACGGTCGGGGCCGGGCTCGCCGCCCTCGTGGAGCGGGTGGAGGCGGAAGGGGCGGACGTCGTGGTGCTCCTGTGCACCGGGGAGTTCCCGGGGCTGCGGACCCGGCGGGCGCGGCTGGTCGAGCCGGACGCGCTGCTCACGGGGTACGTGGGCGCGGCGCTGCGGGGTGCCCGGGTCGGGGTCGTCGTGCCGCTGCCGGAGCAGGTGGCGGAGGCCCGGACGAAGTGGCGGGCGCTCGACCCGGCCCCGGCGTTCGGGACGGCCTCGCCGTACGCCGCCGACGACGGCGCCCTGTGCGCGGCGGCCCGCGCCCGGCTGGACGCGGGGGCGGAGGCGCTGGTGCTGGACTGCATGGGTTACGGGACCCGGCACCGCGAAGCGCTGCGCGCGGCCGGGATCACCGCCCCGGTGCTGACTCCGGGCGCGGTGGTGGGCGCGATGCTGGGGCCGCTGCTCGCCTGAGGGAGGCCCCCGGGCCTATGCGGCCACGTACCGCAGCCAGTACGGATCGCCGATCCGCTTCCCCACCCGCCGCGCGGCGTCCCGCACCGCCCGTCCGAAGCGGGCCTCGTTCTCGTGGCGCAGTTCGGGGGCGGGCAGGGCGATCCCTATGCCGAAGACCTGACCCGTATCGCCGTCCACGACGGCCGCGGAGATGCCCGCGACGTTCGGCACGAACTCGCCGCGCGAGGACTCCCACCCGTCGGCGCGCACCCGGGCCAGGGAGGAGACCAGCTCGCCGGGGGTGCGGGGGGCCGATCCGGTGGCCTGTTCGAGACGGGCGTCGACGAGCCGCAGTACCTGCGCGTCGTCCAGGCGGGCCAGCAGGGCGCGCCCCATGGAACTGGCGTAGGCGGGCGCGCGGGTGCCGGCCGGGGTGTACGCCTGAAGGGCGCCGACCGTGCCGATCCGCATGTGCAGTACCAGCGATTCGGCGCCGTCGAGCACGTCCACGTAACCGGTGTAGCCGATGTCGGCGACCAGCCTGGCCAGTTCCTCCTCCAGGAGCGAGGCGGTGGAGCGCGAGGCGCGGAAGTGGTACGAGGCTTCCATGACGAGTTCGCCGGGCCGGTAGGCGCGGCTCACCGGGTCGCGGTCCAGGAAGCCGTACTCGGCCATCATGCTCAGCGTCCGCGACACGGAGCTCTTCGGCAGGTCGAGGGCGCCCGCCACATCCGTCACGGTCAGGTCGCGCTGAAGGCGCGCCAGCAGCCGCAGGACGTCCCGCGCGTTGGCGAGTGTGCTCACCGTTCTCCTGCCTCCCCCGGGCCCCGGGCCCGTGCGTTCCGATCGTAAGGGGCGCCCACATACCGAGACCGCCGCCCACCCCCTTGACGGGCGGGCGTGCCGCGGAGATGATCCAGCATATCCAGATATTCACACACGGTTCCATATTTTAGAACTCCTGGAGCGGCGGACACGCCGCCCCGCACGGAAGCACCGGAGATCCATGAGCACCGACGCGACGAACCGGGCCGTCACCGACGCCCCGCACACCGCGGCCGACGGAGCGCGCCATCCCCGCGCCCTCGCGCCCGGCAATCTGATCCTGACCGTCGTGCTCAGCGTGTTCGGCGCGGTCGTCGGCGTGCAGCTGCTCGCCACCCTCGGCGTCACGCCCAGCACCTCGCTGATCGGTGCGCTGGCCGCGATGACGCTGGCCCGCGTGCCGCTCGTCGCCTTCCGCGGCTTCCGCTCGGTCCACGCGCAGAACCTGGCGCAGACGAGCATCTCGTCGGCCACCTTCGGCGCCGCGAACAGCCTGTTCCTGCCGATCGGCATCCCGTTCCTGTTCGGGATGGACGACATGATCATCCCGATGCTGGTCGGGGTCTCGGTCGCGATGCTGGTCGACGCCTGGCTGCTGTACCGGATGTACGACACCCCGGCCTTCCCCGCGAAGAACCCGTGGCCGCTCGGGCTCGCCGCCGCCGAGGCGATCAGGGCGGGCGACGAGGGCGGGCGGCGCGCGAAGGTGCTCGGGCTCGGGCTGGTGACCGGTCTGGTGGGCGCGGTGTTCTCGCTGCCGATGTCGGCGTTCGGCGTGGCCCTGATCGGCGGCTTCGGCGCGATGGCCGCGTTCGGCGTCGGCCTGCTGTTCACGCAGTACGCGGACCCGCTGTTCGGCCTCGACCTCAATGCGATGTACCTGCCGCACGGGATGATGATCGGCGCCGGTCTCGTCGCCCTCGTCCAGGTCGGCCGGACCATCCTCGGCGCCCGGCGGACGAACACGGCGCGGACGGGCTCGGCCGCTGCGCCGGAGGGCGCGGAGGAGGGCGCGCAGCGGCTGGGGCGCTCCATGCGATTGGGCCTCGGCGCCTACCTCGCGATCTCGGTCCTGCTCGCCTTCGGCACCGGAGCGGCCACGCACATGAGCCCGGGCATGCTGATCGGCTTCCTGGTCTACGCGACCGTCGCGGCGTTCCTGCACGAACTGCTGGTCGGCATCGCGTCCATGCACTCCGGCTGGTTCCCGGCCTTCGCCATCGCCCTGATCACCCTGCTGCTCGGCATCCTCATCGGCTTCCCGCCGGAGGCGCTGGTCGTGCTCTCCGGCTTCACCGCCGCGACCGGTCCGGCCTTCGCGGACATGGGTTACGACCTGAAGACCGGCTACCTGCTGCGCGGCGAGAACGCCGACCCCGCCTTCGAACTGGAAGGCCGCCGCCAGCAGCTGATCGCCGCGATGATCGGCTTCGGCGTCGCGATCG
Source organism: Streptomyces sp. NBC_00209 (assembly GCF_045206345.1). Classification (NCBI taxonomy): domain Bacteria; kingdom Bacillati; phylum Actinomycetota; class Actinomycetes; order Kitasatosporales; family Streptomycetaceae; genus Streptomyces; species Streptomyces sp. NBC_00209. Next base: position 798,390 of record NZ_CP108121.1, read on the forward strand.
TCGTCGTCCTCGTCTCGTACCGGATGTTCTTCGACAACGGGCAGACCGCCCCGATCGACGCCGCGTACGTCGCCGCGATCAAGGCGGGCCCGTCCGTCGAGACGGCGAAGCACCTCGCGCTGTGGGCGATTCCCGGGGCGATCGTGCAGCTCGTCGGCGGGTCGAAGCGGCAGCTCGGCATCCTGCTCGCGACCGGGCTGCTGATCACGACCCCGATGGCCGGCTGGATGGTCGCCGCCGGCATCGCCGCCCGCGTCCTCGCCCCGCGCCTGTTCGGCAAGGACGTCAAGGGCGACCTGGAAGTCTTCGCCGGCGGTGCGATCGCCGGCGACGCCCTCTACTCCTTCGGCAACGGCGTGTTCAAGGCCGCCAAGTAGCCGGACCCCCGCTCTGCCCTCTCGTACACCCGCACAGCACCACCCTGGGAGAATCCCGTGAAGCGACAGCTGACCCATGACGACATCCGCGCGGCCGTGTACGGCGGTGCCGTGCTCGGCGGAGGCGGCGGCGGCTTCGTGGAGCGGGGGCTGCGCACCGCCGAACTGGCCCTTCAGGTCGGCACGCCCGAGCTGTGGAGCGCCGACGAGTTCGCGGACGGCGATCTGACCGCGACCGTGGCCCTGGTCGGCGCCCCCGCCGCGCCCGACCCGCAGGTGCTCCCGACGCACCTGCTCCGCGCGCTGGAACTGCTGCGCCGTGAACTGCCGGGCGACCTGGTCGCGCTGCACACCAACGAGAACGGCGCCGAGACCACGATCAACGGCTGGTTCCACTCCGCGCTCACCGGCCTGCCCGTCATCGACCTGGCGTGCAACGGCCGCGCCCACCCCTCCAGCCAGATGGGGGCCATGGGCCTGCACCGCCGCGAGGGCTACCGGTCCAGCCAGGGTTACGCCGGCGGCAAGCCGCACGCCTACGTCGAGGGGGCTGTCTCCGGCCGCCTGGACGCGACGTCCAACGTGGTCCGCCGCGCGTCCGTGGAGGCGGGCGGCTGGGTGGGCGTCGCCCGCAACCCGGTCGAGGTCGGCTACGCCGTCCGCAACGGCGCCCCGGGCGCCATCGGCTTCGCGATCGAGCTGGGGCACCGCTTCCTGGCCGAGGGCCCGGCGGGCGCGGCCGCGCAGCTGGGCGGCGAGATCGCCGCGTCGGGGACCGTGCGCGAGTACCGCTGCGAGCAGCGCGAGGGCCTGGACGTGGGTGTCGCGGTCCTGGACGACGCCGACGGCACCACGCTGCACTTCGTCAACGAGTACATGGCGCTCGACCTGGCCGGCGGCCGCCGTGCCGCGTTCCCGGACCTGATCACGACGTTCGACGAGGCGGGGCAGCCGCTCGCCTCCGCCGACGTCGAGGTGGGCAAGCGCGTCGAGGTCCTGGTCGCCCCGGCGGAGGCCCTGCTGCTGTCCCCGACGATGTACATGCCCGAGGTGTACGCCCCCGTGGAGGCGCTGCTCGGCATCGAGTTCGCGCCCGCCGCGAAGGCGCTCGCCCATGTCTGAGCCGTTCCTCGCCGAGCCGGGCCCCGTACGGGAGTTCTGTGACGCGCGGTGGGAGGACGAGATCCTGCCGCTGGTCCGGGACCACATCCGGGTCCCGGCGGTCAGCCCCGCGTACGACCCGGAGTGGGAGGCCCGCGGGCACCTGGACCGGGCCGTCGACGCGGCGGCGGCCTGGCTGCGCGCGGTGCCGCTGCCCGGCCTGCGCACCGAGGTCCTGCGCGCCCCCGGCCGTACGCCCCTGATCTTCTTCGAGATCCCCGGCGCGGGCACCCGGTCCGACGAGACCGTCCTCTTCTACGGCCACCTCGACAAGCAGCCCGAGGGCGAGGGCTGGACCGGGGGCCGCACCGCGTGGGAGCCGTCCTTCGACGGCACCCGGCTGTACGGGCGCGGCGGCGCCGACGACGGGTACGCGCTGCCCGCGTCGGTGACCGCGATCCGGGCGCTGGCCGAGCAGGGCGCGGCCCGGCCCCGGTGCGTCGGGGTGTTCGAGGCCGGGGAGGAGTCCGGCAGCCCGGACCTGGACCACTGGTTCGGGGCGCTGGCGGACCGGATCGGCGAGGTGGGCCTCGTGGTCTGCCTGGACTCCGGCGCGGGCGACTACGAACGGCTGTGGCTGGTCACCTCGTTGCGCGGGGCCTGCGGCGGCACGCTCGACGTGCGGGTCCTCGGCGACGGCGCGCACTCCGGGGACGCCGGGGGCGTGGTGCCGTCGTCGTTCCGGGTGCTGCGGCACCTGCTCGACCGCGTCGAGGACTCGGCGACAGGCACGCTGCGCCCCGCCGTCCTGCACGGCGAGGTGCCCCCGGAGCGCCGGGAGCAGACCCGTGAGGCGGCGGCCCTGCTCGGCGACCGGGTCCAGGAGCGCTTCGACTGGTGCGGGGACACCTCGGCCATGGCCGACGACCCCGGGGAGCTGCTGCTCAACCGGGCGTGGCGGCCCAGCCTGGAGGTCACCGGGGCGGACGGGCTGCCCCCGGTCGGCTCGGCCGGCAATGTGCTGCGCCCGTACACCCGGGTGAAGCTGGCGCTGCGGCTGCCGCCGACGGTGGACGGCGCGGCGGCCGTCGCGGAGCTGGGCAGGCTCCTGGAGGCGGACCCGCCGTACGGCGCGACGGTCCGCTTCACGCCCGACCGGGTCCTCGCGGACGGCTGGCACGCGCCCGCCGAGGAGCCGTGGCTGAGTGCCGCGCTCTCCGGGGCGAGCCGGGCGTGCTTCGACGGGGCGGACGTCGCCCGGATCGGGCAGGGCGGCACGATCCCGCTGATGGGGAAGCTGTCCCGGCGGTTCCCCGATGCCCAGTTCCTGGCCTGCGGAGTGCTGGGGCCGGGGGCGAACGCCCACGGGCCGAACGAGTCTCTGCACGTGCCGTACGCGCGGCGGCTCACCGCGAGCCTGGCCCTGACCCTCAACGCCTTCGCCGTACGGGAGCGGCACGCCGGGTGAGGGGGTGTCACCCCTTCTTCAATGACGTGAGGTGGGCGAAGACGACGACGTTGGCCGCGTAGCCGTCCTTCTTGTTGAAGCGCCCGCCGCAGGTCATCAGGCGGAGTTCCGGACGGCCGGTGCTGCCGTACACCTTGTCGTCGGGGAACTTGTCCTTCGTGTACGTCTCGACCGCGTCGACCGTGAAGACCGCGGTCTGCTTGTCGGCCCGGGTGACGGTGACCTTGTCGCCCTTGTGCAGGGCGTTGAGGTTGAGGAAGATCGCCGGTCCGGTCTCCGTGTCGCGGTGGCCGACGATCAGCGAGGTGCCCTTCTCGCCGGGTGAGGGCCCGTCGCGGTACCAGCCCACCTCCCTGGGCCTGCTCATGGGCGGGGCCCCGAGGTGCCCCTTCCTGTCGAGTCCGAGGCCGGTGACCGGCGCCTCGATGAAGATCGCGGGCACCGCGACCTTCACCGGCCGCGACGGGGACAGGGGTGCGTGCGAGACCGGCCGGTCGCCGCCGCCCGCGGCGTCATTGCCGTGGGCGGCGGCGACCGCATCGTCGGACGAGTCGGAACTCGCCCAGACGATGCCGGTCACCAGCGAGGAGGTCACGCACAACGTCATCGTGAGACGACACGCCCGGCTCGGGCCCCGTCGGCGTCTGCTGCGCGGGTTATGCCTCGTTGCGGGCACGGCGGCGTGCGGCTCGGCGGACCATGATCAGCCCGGCGGCTCCGACGGCGCCGGCCGCGAGCGCGGCGGTGGCCCCGACGTTCGAGTCGCCCTCGGAGCTGACGCCCTCCATGTCCGGGACGCCGCCGCCACCGGCGGGAACGCCGCCGGACGGCTGCTCGTAGCCCGCCTCGGAGCCCGAAGCGGCGGAACCGCGCTCGGCGGTGTTGCCCGACCCGTTGTTCCCGGCCGGCTTGGTGCAGTTGACCTTGAACGCCTTGTTCTTCGGGCCGGACGGAACGATCCACACCAGCTGGTACGTGCCCTCGGGGAGCAGGTACTCCTGGCTGCGCGCCGAGCCGTTCACCAGGGGAAGGGTGCTGGCGAGGGTGTCCCCCGGGGGAACGGTCGGGGGCTGCGCGGTGATGGTCCACGGCACGGCCGGCATGTCGCCGAAGTTGCTGGCCTGGAGGACGAACTTGCAGACCTCGTTGCCGTCGCCGCCGCGCGCCGCCCAGCCGCCGGAGCGGATGTCGATGTCACCGCTGTCGCCGGGGGCGGCGAAGGCGGCCGCCGCCCCGCCGAGCGTGGCGGCGGCGGCTGCGGCCACGGCGGCCGCGACGGTGCCCGCGCGGACAGTGCGGGCACGGACAGAAGCGGAAATACGCATGCTGAACTCCTTCGAGCCGGGATGATTGTCGTACTGATCAATCGATCGACCTAAGAGATGCCATGACGCACGGGATAAATGCCGCGTAACACTCTGAAAAGTGCGACAAGTACCCTGAGTAGCCGATAGCGGTTCGACCCGAAGGGCCCCCCGGACACGCGAACGGGGCGCCCGGTGAGCGCCCCGACTCGTCCGTTTCCCCGCAGGTCAGCCCGGTCCGGCCGCGTCCTCGGCCGCCGCGCGCCGCCTGCGCTGCTCGGCCACGTCCGCCACCGGCGAGGCGAGCAGCAGGTGCGCGTGCAGGCGTGGCGCGGCTCGGAGGCGACCGTCGCGGCGTCGCCCGTCTCCTCCTGGATCTCCAGGAGGAGGTCGAGCACCGTGCGCTGGGTCGTCAGGTCCAGTGCGGAGACCGGCTCGTCGCAGATGACCAGCCGGGGCCGCAGGGCCGGCGCCCGGGCGATGGCGAGCCGCTGCCGCTGGCCCCCGGAGAACTCCCGGGGCAGCCGCCCCGCCGCGTCGGACGGCAGGTGGGCACCAGGAGGACGAGACCGCGTTCGTCCCGCAGCCGGCTCAGCAGGGCGAGCACTTCGGCCTGGACGCGCACGTCGAGCGCGGTGGTGGGCTCGACGGCGATGAGGAGGTCCGGGCCGGGCTTGGAGGGCGATCGTACGGACGGATACCGGCCGCTGGGCGTCCGGCAGACGGCGGCCTGAGACCCGGGCGCCTGCGCGGTCCCGGACACGATCGTGGTGGGCGTGGAGGCGACGGCCTTCGCCGAGCGGGCCCCGCAGCAGGCGTCCTTGGTCGTATGATCTGCCCCTGCGTCTGTGCGGAACGGGGAGCGGGAGCATGACACCAGAGCGCAAGAACAAGGTCACCGAGGCCGCCCTGACCACTCTCGCCATCATTTTCGGCAGCGTCGCCTTCGCCCTGTCCGTCGTCGCCGGTCAGACGCCCAGCATCAACTGGCCGCTACTCATCGCGGGGATCATCAGTACCGCCATCACGCTGGTCGTCGCGGCCGTCGAAAAGGTCAGGGCCAACAAGCTCCGTGCTGCGACGGAGCAACTGGCCAGGGACACCGAGGCCCGCTACGAGCTGCTGGTGTCCGGACTCACGCCCAGCGCCAAGCACGTGGCGGCCATCGCCGGGCTCACCGCCGCATCCGCTCCCCTGGAGACCCAGCGCGGGCGGCTCGACCAGTCGGTGGCCGTATCGGCCTCAGGGGTCGCGCCGGGCTCGCGCGGCATGTTCTACCGGTACGACCAGGCCACCGCGGAGTTCACGCTGGCGGCGGAGTGGCCCGGAGGGGCGAGACAGCGGTGCGGCCCCAACGATCCGGGCCACTTCGCGATGAAGCGCGCCGCAGAGGACGGTCTCGTTTTCGAGGCGGACGACCGTCCCTCACCGTTCAAACAGCCCTCCCCGGGCCCGCCGCAGGCGCACGCCGTCGTCATCGTCCCGGTGCGCGTGGGCACCCTCGCGCTGGGAGTGCTGACCGTCGACTCCGACCGGTCCTCGTGGCCCACCGGCGTCACGGCGTACAGCAGCCGCGACATCCGCCAACTGCTGCTGCTCGCGGACCTCCTCACCGCCGGACTGACGCCATGAGCCGGCCCGAGGACCCCTGGTCCCCTGAAGCCGTGGAAGGGCACCTCTTCCCGCCGGACACCTTCTACACCGACCGGGAAAGCTCCCTCGCTCAGGCAGACCGGGGCATCGATGCCCGGATGGCGGATATTTACCGCTCGTTGCCCGGCGAGACCCTGGGATTCTCCCTGTCGGCCGCAGGCGCTGTCGGCGCGACCGGCTGGCTCGCCTGGGCCGGGACCTGGTGGGCGGCCGCTCCGGGCGGACTCACCATGGCCATCGCCGCCGTCTGGGTCACGGCCGGAACGGCTGGCAGACGGCCCGGCCCTCGGCCGGAACCGGAGCCCGAGCCCCGCCCTCGGCCTCACCCCCGCGGCGACTGATCCGCCGCAGCTCATACCCGCACCCCGAGCAGCTCCCCGAACGCCTCACTCCCCTCCGGTGTCACCTTCACCGCGCGCCCCGAGCCGACGCGCCGGACCCACCCGCGTTCCAGGGCCGCCGTGCACAGCGCCGCGCCCAGGGCGCCGGCGAGGTGGGAGCGGCGCTCGGTCCAGTCCAGGCAGGTACGGACGAGGGGGCGCCGGGCCCCGGCGGGCTGCCGGTAGTCCAGGGTGTCGGCCAGCCAGGTGCGGCCCGCCGGGGTGACGGCGATCCCGGAGCCGGTGTCGACCAGGCCGCGCGCGGTCATCGCGTCCGCCAGGGCGACCCCGAGCCGGCCCGCCAGATGGTCGTAGCAGGTGCGCGCCCGGGCCTCGGCGTCCTGGCGCACCGAGGCGCGCAGGGTGCGCGGGCCGGACGTGCCGGGGGCGTACGCGGCAAGAGCCTCGGTCAGCGCGGCCGCCTCCGGGCCCGCGAGCCGGACATAGCGGTGACGGCCCTGACGCTCCTCGGCCAGCAGGCCGCCCGCCACGAGGCGGGAGATCTGCTCGCTGGCGGTGGACGCGGCGACACCCGCCTGCCGGGCCAGCTCACCGGACGTCCACGCCCGCCCGTCGAGCAGCGCCTCGCAGAAGGCGGCGCGGGTGCGGTCGGCGAAGAGGGCGGCGGTGTCGGCGAGAGAGGACATGCCTCCATGGTGGCGCGGGGACGGTTCGGCGGGGGCCGAAGTGTTCCGGGCCTACGGTCGGAGCCATGAGCCACCCGACGACCCATGAGTTCAGTCAGTACGCGGAGGTCCTGGCGGCCCTCGCCGATCCCGCGCTCGTCCCTCCGGGGCCCGGCCCCTTCGAAGGACCGCCCGGCGCGAGTGTCGCCTGGCTGCGGGCCACGGTGGCGAGGTTCGCCTCCGGCGAGCCGCACCGGCGGCGCCGGGCCCTCGTGGAGGCCGAACTCGCCCGGCTCGCCCCGGCCGATCTGCACCGGGCGGCATCGGCCCCGGCTTCCGGGGCGGGCGATCCGCGGACGCGGGTGGTGAGCGGCCTGGCCGCCGCGCTGGGCATGCCGGAGCCGGAGCGGGTCGCCCGGGAGGTGACGGTGGTGGCGGACGCGTACTTCGGCGAGGACGGCGGGCCCGAAGCCGACCGGGCCGTCGCCCGGCTGGTGGACCTGCTCGCGCCGGGCCCGGCGGACGACGCCGGGCTGGAGGCCGTAGCGAACCGCATCGGGCTCCTGGCCCAGGCGTGCGCCGCGACCGCCGCGCTGGCCGGGGCCGTCGCGGCGGCCGGGGCCGGGGCGCCGACGGCCCGGGTGCTGCGGGACGATCCACCGGTGCGGGTCATGCGCCGGGTCGCCGCCCGGGCCACCCGGATCGCCGGACGGGAGATCGCCGAGGGCGACGAGGTGGTCCTCGACCTGGTGACCGCCCAGCGGGACCACCCCGTGCCGCTCACCTTCGGCGCGCCGCCCCGGGTCTGCCCGGGCAGGGCACACGCCCTCGCGCTGTCGGAGGGGCTGCTCGGGCGCCCCATGACACCGTTCGCCCGGCTCCACCACCGGGGCGAAGCCTTCCTGCTGCCCAACGCCTGGGACTACGCGTCGGCCGCCGCGCTGGCCGCCGAGGGGTTCGGGGCGGTGGGGACCACCAGCCTGGGCGTGGCGGCGGGGCTCGGGCTGCCGGACGGGGCGGCGGCGACGAAGGAGGCGACCGTGGACCTGGCCCGGCGGCTGGGCCGGGGCCCGTTCCTGTTCAGCGTGGACGCGGAAGCGGGGTTCAGCGACGACCCGGCGGAGGTCGCCGTGTTCGCGCGCCGGCTGTACGAGGCGGGGGCGGCGGGGATCAATCTGGAGGACGGGCGGGCCGACGGCACCCTGGCCCCGGTGGAGCTGCACGCCGCGAAGATCGCCGCCGTGAAGGAGGCCGTGCCCGGGCTGTTCGTGAACGCCCGCACGGACACGTGCTGGCTGGGGGTCGCGCGGGAGCGGACCGCCGAGCGTCTCGCGGTCTACGAGCAGGCCGGTGCGGACGGGGTGTTCGTGCCGGGGCTGTCGGACCGGGCGGGGATCGCCGCGCTGACCGCCGCCCTCGTCACCCCGCTGAACGTGCTGTACAGCCCGGCCGGACCCGGCATCGCCGAGCTGGGCGCGCTAGGAGTACGCCGGGTCAGCCTGGGCTCACTGCTGTACCGCGAGGCGCTGACCGGGGCCGTGTCCACGGCTGCCGCGATCCGGGACGGCGGGACGGTGCGGGGCGGGGCACTCCCGTACGCCGAGGTGCAGGCACTGGCGCCGGGCGAGGGGTCAGGGGGTCGCGGCGGAGACGACGTAGACCACGGGTGACATCGGGTCCGTCATGTCGACGGTGATGTCCTGGGTGGGGCGCGGGTCCTTGTTGGTGTGGGTGGTGCCCGCCCAGGAGACGCCGTCGCCGAAGTACCAGCCGGCGATCTTCGTGTCGCGCTTGCCGATGGTGACCTTGCCGGGTTCCAGGGCGGCGCGGCCGGTGCCGATGTCGGTCAGGAAGGCGTCCAGGCCGTTGGACGTCGTGCGGAACTGCACGTACATCCGGCTGGCCTTCCAGTTGTTCGTCTCGTAGTACTGCACGCCGGTCGCGTAACCGGGGATCGGGACCTCGAAGATGCGGCGCAGCATCTTCGAAGGCCAGCCGGGGCGCAGCCCCTGCGCGGCGGCCTCGGCGGCCTTGTCCTGGCCGGAGCGGCGGCTCTGGCCCGCCGAGATCAGCAGGTATCCGGCGGGGACGCCGATGAGCAGCACGATGATCGTCGCCGTGATCAGGCGCCGGCGGATCAGATGGCGGCGGGTCTCGGAGGCCGGCCCGTCGCCCTCGTCCGGCGGCGGGGACTGGCGCGGCACGACGGGGTGCTCGGCTGCGGTCATGGGTGTGGGGCCCCTAGGAAGTGCGGGTGTTGCGGTTGCTGCGGAGGGTGCTCGTCGCCTGGTCGTAGATCTGCGCGTACCTCTCGTACCGCTCGACGCGGCGGCGGTTGGTGCGGCGGAAGCGCCGCGCGACCAGCCGGGCGAGGTCCGCCGCGCCGACCATACCGGCCTCCGGGCCGAGCTGCGCCTTCGCGATCCGGGCCTCGGGGCGGTAGCCGCGGCCGGTGAGCTGGCGCTTGAAGGCGTCCCGGGCGGGGCCGATGAGCAGGTCGTCGGCGGCGCTGACCCCGCCGCCGATGACGAAGCAGGACGGGTCGAGCGCGGCGGCCAGATTGGCGATGCCGACGCCGAGCCACTGGCCGATGTCCTGGAGGAGCTCGACGCACATCGCGTCGCCCTCGCGGGCCAGTTCGGTGATGAGCGGTCCGGTGATGTCCGGGACGTTGCCCTTGACGCGCTCGATGATCCCGTGGGCCACCGGCGAGTCGGCGGCGGCCAGCTCGCGGGCCTCGCGGACCAGCGCGTTGCCGGAGCTGTACTGCTCCCAGCAGCCCCGGTTGCCGCAGGGGCAGCGGTGGCCGCCGGGCACGACCTGCATGTGGCCGAACTCACCGGCGACGCCGTACTTGCCGCGCTTGACCTGGCCGTCCTCCAGGATCGCGCCGCCGATGCCGGTGCCGAGGGTGATCATGACGAGGTGGTCCTCGCCGCGCCCCGCGCCGAAGCGCCACTCGGCCCAGGCCGCGGTGTTGGCATCGTTGTCCACCATGACGGGGACGACGAGCCGGGAGGCGAGGGCGTCGCGCAGGGGCTCGTCGCGCCAGGCCAGGTGCGGGGCGAAGAGGACCTTGGAGCGGTCCGCGTCGACCCAGCCGGCCGCGCCGATGCCCACCGCGTGCACGTCGTGCCGGTCGGAGAGGTCGAGGACCAGCTCCACGATGGTGTCCTCGACGACCTTCGGGCTCTTCGACTTGTCCGGGGTCTCGGTGCGCACGGTCTCCAGGATCGTTCCGTCGGCGTCCACGACACCGGCCATGACCTTGGTGCCGCCGATGTCGATGCCGACGGTGGGGACCCGGGGCGCCGTGAGGTGCGAGCGCCTTTCCCGGGTGCCCACGGTCCGCAGGACGGTCGCGCGGGCGGAGCCGCGGTGTGCGAAGTCGCGGTACGTGCTCATCGTCCCTGAAAGGTGTGGGGTGACCGGGTCAGGAGTGACCCCGGTGGCGGACGGCGCCCGTCCGTCCCGATTCTGCCACCCCGGAGCCGAAGGGGTCGCCGGGCGCCTCCGCTACACGCGGTCGCCGGTCCCCGGTCCGGAGCCGCGCTCCAGTTCGTGGCTCAGCTCCTCCAGCTCGCTGCCGCCCGCCATCTGCCGGGTCAGCTCGTCCAGCGTGACGCCGTCCTTGGTGTGGCTGCCGGCCATGGCGCCCCGCTTCAGGAGGACGAACCGGTCACCGACGAGGTAAGCGTGGTGCGGGTTGTGCGTGATGAGGACCACGCCCAGGCCGGCGTCCCGGGCGGCCGCGATGTACTTCAGGACGACCCCGGACTGCTTGACGCCGAGCGCGGCCGTCGGCTCGTCCAGGACGAGCACCTTCGCGCCGAAGTGGACGGCGCGCGCGATGGCCACGCACTGCCGCTCGCCGCCGGACAGGGTGCCGATGGGCTGGTCCACGTCGCGCAGGTCGATGCCCATGCGGAGCAGCGCCGCGTGGGTGGTCTCGCGCATCAGCTTCACGTCGAGGCGCTTGAAGGGGCCGGCGCCGGTCGTCGGCTCGGATCCCAGGAAGAAGTTGCGCCAGACCGGCATGAGGGGGACGACCGCGAGGTCCTGGTAGACGGTGGCGATGCCCCGGTCGAGGGCGTCGCGCGGGTTGGCGAGGGTGGTCTCCTCGCCGTCGATGAGGAACCGCCCGGCGTCGTGCCGGTGCAGCCCGGCGATGATCTTGATGAGGGTGGACTTGCCGGCGCCGTTGTCACCGAGCACGCAGGAGATCTCGCCCGCGTGCACGGTGAGGGAGACACCTTCGAGCGCCTTGATGTTGCCGTAGTACTTGGCCACGTCGTCCAGCTCGACGAGGGCCTGCCGGCCGGTGTCCTGGGGCCCTTCCGGGGCCTTGGGGGCCGTCATTTCGTCGCCTCCGCGCGCTTGCGTACCCATGCGTTGAGCAGGGTGGCCAGGAGCAGCATCGCTCCCAGGAAGAACTTGAACCAGTCCGGGTTCCACTCCGCGTACACGATGCCCTTGCTGGTCATGCCGAAGATGATGGCGCCGACCGCCGAGCCGATGGCGGAGCCGTAACCGCCGGTGATCAGGCAGCCGCCGATGACGGCCGCGATGATGTAGATCAGCTCGTTGCCGACGCCCTCGCCGGACTGCACGACGTCGTAGCTGAAGAGCAGGTGCTGCCCGGAGACCCAGGCGCCGAAGGCGACGCCGAGGTAGAGCCCGATCTTGGTGCGGATGACCGGGACGCCGACCGCGCGGGCCGCGTCCGCGCCGCCGCCGACGGCGAAGATCCAGTTGCCGAAGCGGGTGCGGAGCAGGATCCAGGTGGCGACGGCCACCAGTCCCGCCCACCACAGGAGCGTCACCTTGAGCTCGACGCCGCCGACGGTCCAGTACGAGGCGAAGAGCTTGCGGGCGGAGGGGAAGCCCTCCATGTTGCCGATGGTCTTCGTGGAGACGGTCCCGCTGATCAGCTTGGTGAAGCCCAGGTTGAGACCGGTCAGCATCAGGAACGTGCCCAGCGTGATGATGAAGCTGGGGAGTTTCGTACGGGTCAGCATGAAGCCGTTGAACGCGCCGATGGCGAGCGTGACCAGCAACGACACGAAGACGCCGACCCAGACGTTGGCCGTCATCTGGTAGCTGAACATCGAGGAGATCAGCGCGGAGCTGGTGACCAGCACCCCGGCGGACAGGTCGAACTCGCCGCCGATCATCAGGAGCGCGACCGGCGCCGCCATGATCCCGATGGTGGAGGCCGCGTACAGCACGGTGCCGAAGCTGGTGGCGCGCAGGAAGCTGTCGGCGACGATCGCGAAGAAGAGGAAGACGGCGAGCGCGCCGACGACCGAGCCCAGCTCCGGGCGGCCGAGGAGCTTGCGCAGCGGTGAGGTGCGCAGCAGCCGTTCGTCCACGACGGCGGACGATCCGGGCCCGGCGGTCATCGGGTGCCCCGGTCGGCGTACTCGGCGAGCGTGTCGGCGTCCTTCGCGGTGATGATCTGCGGGCCGGTGAGGACCGGGCGGCCGCCGCCGAGGACGTTGCGGTTGTAGCGGTAGAGCCAGAGCAGGTCGACGGCCTCGTAGCCCTGGAGGTAGGGCTGCTGGTCGACGGCGAAGCCGAGGGTCTTGGACTTCAGCCCGGCGGCGACGGTGGGGTTCAGGTCGAAGGTGTCGATCTCGGCCTTGCTGCCGGCGGTCTTCTTCGCCTTGACGGCGGCGTCCGCGAAGGGCGCGCCGAGCGTGACGACCGCGTCGATGTCCTTGTCGGACTGGAGCTTCGCCTCGATGGACGCCTGGACGTCGGGCATGTTGGTGCCCTCCACGTACAGGTTCTGCATCTGGCCGTCGAAGGTCTTCTTCGCGCCGGCGCAGCGCTGCTCGTGGCCCACGTTGCCCTGCTCGTGCAGGATGCAGAGGGCCTTCTTGCGGCCGCGCTTGTTGAGCTCGTCGCCGACGGCCTCACCGGCGATGGACTCGTCCTGGCCGATGTGGGTGAGCGCGCCGTACGCCTTGGACTCGGCGGAGCCGGAGTTCACGGTGATCACGGGGATGCCGGCGCGGACGGCCTTGGCGACGACGTCCTTGAGGGCGTCGGGCTTGGCGAGCGTGACGATCAGCCCGTCGACCTTCTTGTCGATGGCCGCCTGCACGAGCTGGGCCTGCTGCTGGCCCTCGTCGTTGTGCGAGTACAGGAAGTTGATGTTGTCCTTCTTGGCGGCCATGTCGGCGCCCTTCTGGACGATGTCCCAGAAGGTGTCGCCGTCGCCCGAGTGGGTGACCATCGCGAACGTCCAGCGGGGCGTGTTCACCGCGGCCCGGCCTTCGGCCGCGGCCTTGGCCGCACGCTCCTCCGCCCGCTTGCCGCCGGTGCTGCTGCATCCCATGAGGGACACCCCCAGCACCGCCGCAAGCACGGCGCCCATCGCACGTACCCCTGTCCGAACCCTTGCCACGACGCCGTGCCCTTCTTGTGCTGCTCGCTGTGCTGCTGCCGGTGGAGCCGGGGCCCTGTGGTCCCGGCCCGGCTGGGCAAGTATCCCCGAGCACGCGCCGCCGCAACCCGGAGGGGCACGAACAGGGCGGCGGCGCGTCGCTCACCAGCGCACCGGCAGGCGGCGCACCCCCCGGATCAGCGTGCCGGGCAGCCAGTCGAACGGGGCCGCCTCCGGGTCCGCCTCCAGCCCGGGGCAGCGCTCCAGGAGCGCGCGGATCGCGATGCGGCCCTCCATCCGGGCCAGCGGGGCGCCCAGGCAGAAGTGGATGCCGTGTCCGAAGGCGAGGTGGCCGCGGGCGTCACGGCGGATGTCGAAGCGGTCGGGCTCGGGGTAGCGGGCCGGGTCGCGGTCCGCGCCGGCGAGCGAGACCAGGACGGCGTCGCCGGTTCCGATGGTCCGGGAGCCGACCTCGACCGGTTCCCGGGCGAAGCGGAGGGTGGCCGTCTCGACGGGTCCGTCGTAGCGCAGCATCTCCTCGACGGCGCCGTCGAGGAGCGAGAGGTCGGCGCGGAGCGCGGCGAGCTGGTCGGGGTGGGCGAGCAGGGCGCGTACGCCGTTGGAGATGAGGTTGACCGTCGTCTCGTGGCCGGCGACGAGCAGCAGGAAGGCCATGCCGACCAGCTCGTCGGGCGAGAGCGCGTCGTCGTCCTCGTGGCGGGCGTCGATCAGGGCGCTGAGCAGGTCGTCGCCGGGTGAGCGGCGCTTGTCCCCGATCAGCTCCGCGAGGTAGCCGCCCATGGCGCGGACCGCCTCGCCCTCCTCCTCCGCGTTCACGGGGGCGACGATGCCGTTGGACAGCTTGCGGAAGGCGGACCGGTCCAGGTCGGGGACGCCGAGCAGCTCGCAGATCACGGTCATGGGGAGCGGGAAGGCGAGCGCGTCCACGAGGTCGGCGCGGCCTTCGGGGACCATCAGGTCGAGGAGTCCTCCGGTGATCTCCTCGACCCGGGGGCGCAGCGCCTCGATGCGGCGCGGGGTGAACGCGCGGGCGACGAGTTTGCGCAGCCGGGTGTGGTCGGGGGCGTCCGTCTCCAGCATGTTGGCGTTGATCGGGTCGCCGCCGGTCTCGCCGGGCAGCGCCCGCCAGTCCTTGCCGAAGCGCTGGTCGGCCAGGACGGCCCGGCCCTCGTCGTAGCCGACGACGAGCCAGATGCTGTCGAACTCGTCGGTGCGGACGAGATGCACGGGCCCGGCCGCGCGCATCCGCTCGTAGTAGGGGTACGGATTCGCGGTGAAGTCGGCCAACCCGCTGAGATCCACATCGACTTCGGACATGCGCCCGCCCTCCCGGTCGTGTCGTCCCCGCTCCGAGGACCGGCCCGTTCAGCGTATGCCGGGATACCTGCCGGGAACGAGGGGCTTCAGGCCGGATTCGATCCGCTCTCGTCGTCCAGCAGACCGGCGTCGTGGACGAGGAGGGCGATCTGGACGCGGTTGTTGAAGCCGAACTTGGCGAGGATGCGGGAGACCTGGGTCTTCACCGTGGCGACGCTGAGGTAGAGCGTCGCGGCGATCTCCGCGTTGGACCGGCCCCGTCCCACGGCGACGGCCACCTCGCGCTCCCGGTTCGCGAGCAGCGCGATCCGCTCGCGCGCCCGGGCAGCCCGGTCCACGCGTTCCTCCTGCCCGGAGCCGGCCGCCCGGGCCATGAGCTGCCGGGTGACGGCGGGCGAGAGGACCGGGTCGCCGGCCGCGACCCGGCGCACCGACTCCACGATCTGCGCGGGCGGGGTGTCCTTGAGGACGAAGCCGGCGGCCCCGGCGCGGATGGCGCGGAGCACCTGCTCGTCGGCGTGGAAGGTGGTCAGGACGACGATCTCCGGCGCGTCGGGCCGGGCGCGCAGCGCTTCGGTGGCGGTGAGGCCGTCCATGACCGGCATCCGGATGTCCATCAGGACCACGTCGGGCCGCAGCCGTTCGACCAGGGCCGCGACCTCGCTGCCGTCGGCGCCCTCGCCCACGATGTCGATGTCGTCGGCGCCGCCCAGCATCAGGCTCAGCCCGGCCCGGACGAGCGGGTCGTCGTCGATGATGAGCAGGCGGACGGGCGCGTTGGTCATGACGCCCACGGTAGCCAGGCCCGTACCGCGAACCCGCCGTCGGGGGCGGGCCCGTGGTCGAGGCGGCCCCCGGCGAGGGTGGCCCGTTCGGTGAGGCCGATGAGTCCCTGGCCGGAGCCGGGGACCGGCGTGAAGGGCTCGGTGGGGGCCGGGTTGCGAACCTCCACGGTGATGCCCTGCCCGGGTCCGCCGGTGACGGCGACGGTGACCTCGGTGCCGGGGGCGTGCTTGCGGGCGTTGGTCAGCGCCTCCTGGGCGATGCGGTAGACGGTGCGACCGGGGGCGGCGGGGGCGGCGTCGGGGTCGGCGAGGCGGTTGTCGAGGGTGACCTTCATGCCCGCCTCCCGGGATTCGGCGACGAGGGCGTCGAGCGTGGCGAGGGTGGGCTGCGGGCGGTTGCCGTCGCTGTCGCGGGGGCCGCGGAGCACGCCGATGATCTCGCGGAGGTCCTGGAGCGCCTCGTGCGCGCTGTCCCGGATGACCCCGGCGGCGCGGGCGACCTCGGCGGGGGGTGCGTCGGGGCGGAATTCCAGGGCGCCGGCGTGGACGCTGAGCAGGGTCAGCCGGTGGGCGAGCACGTCGTGCATCTCGCGGGCGATCTCCTCGCGGGCGAGCCGCTGGGCCTGCTCGGCGCGGAGGGCGGCCTCGGTCTCAGCGCGGACGGCGCGTTCGCGGAGGGAGACGACGAGCTGGCGCCGGGAGCGCACGATCATGCCCCAGCTGAGGACGAGCAGGATCAGCAGGAGCCCGATGATGGTGGACGCCAGGAACGACGTGTTCGGGTCGGGGCGCAGATACGGCTGTACGGGGACGACGGCCAGGGCCAGGGCGCCGACGAGAGCGACCGGGCGGAACGGCCGGTGGACGGCCAGGCTGAACAGCGCGACGAGCAGGGCGCCCGCCGCGACCGGTTCGACGGTGGACAGCAGGGTCAGGGCGACGGCGAGCCCGACCGGCCAGCGGCGCCGGAGCCACAGGGCGCAGCAGGCGGCGGCGCCGACGAGGGAGTCCACCAGCACGAAGGTGTCCGGTGTGGTGGGGTCGGCCTCGATGGTGGCAAGCGTGGCCAGGCCGATGCCCGCCGCGCAGAGGAACGCCGTGAGGTCGACCACCCAGTCCCGCACGGTGCGGCGGGACCGGCCCCGGTCGCCGGGCAGCTCGGGTCCGGCCATCGCCGAGGGCAGCAGCCAGGGGTACTCCGTACGCGTCATGTCGACAAAGCTACGCACGCGGGCCGCGGGTTCCGGGTGCCCGGGGCGCGGGAGCGACCAAAGTCGCGGGGCCGGATACTTTCGGACCCGGCGGGCAGACCACCGGCCGACGCGGCGGCACCGCCCGGGCGGTCAGGCTCGGGGCCATGAAGAAGCTCTGCGAGACGGTCGGGTTCCTGGTCTTCGTCCAGGGGGTCGCCGGGCTGATCCATGTGTGGCTGGACTGGTTCCGGTTCTTCAGCCTGGTGCAGAGGCTGCCGTTCGCCGCCGAGTACCCGGTCTTCGTGTCGATCGTGCTGGTCGTGGCGGGCGCGGCCGTCATGGTCGCGGCGGACGCGATCGAGGAGTGAGCCGGTCAGGGCGCGCCCGGGTCCGCGCTCCGCCGCCCCCAGGCGGTCCCGGCCAGCACCAGTACGGCGCCCGCCGCTCCGGCGAGGCCCAGCCGCTCGCCGCCGATCGCGATGCCGGCGGCGGCGGCCCACAGCGGCTCCGTACCGAGCAGCAGGCTGACCCGGGACGGGGAGGTGCGGCGTACGGACCACATCTGCACGAAGAACGCGAAGAGCGTGCAGAACACCGAGAGGAAGAGCAGCCCGCCCCACTCCCGGGCCCCGAATCCGGCGGCCACCGTCCAGGGCGCCTCGCCCGTCCCCGGCGCGGCGGCCAGCAGGGCGAAGACGGCGACGGCGCTGCCGAGCTGCACGGTCGTCAGGGACAGCGAGTCCGCGTCCTGGACGGACTTGATGCGGGCCATGAGCAGGACGTGCAGGGTCCGGGCGAGGGCGGCGGCCAGCATGAGCAGGTCGCCGGCCGAGGGGCTGGTGAATCCGCCGCCCTGGGTCAGCAGCACCACCCCGGCCACGGAGAGCCCGGCGGCGGCGAGGAAGGTCCCCGTCGGCCGGGTCCGGGTGACGGCGGACTCGGCGAGCGGGGTGAAGATCATGGTGAGGCTGATGATGAGCCCGGCGTTGGTCGCCGAGGTGTGCACGATGCCGTACGTCTCCACCAGGAAGATCCCGCTGAGCACCAGGCCCAGCAGCCCGGCGCCCCGCCACTGCGCGGCGCTCAGCGCGCGCAGCCGGCGCCGGCCGGCGACCGCGAGGACGGGCAGCACGACGGCGAACCGCAGCACGAGCACGGCGACGACGGTCCGCGGGGTGGTGATGCCCTTGGCGGCGAGATAGCTGGAGCCCCAGACCACCGCGACCAGCAGGACGGGCAGATCGGTGAGCCAGGCCCGGCGCGGCGGGGCGAGGACGGGGGCGGAAACGGCGGCGGAGGACACCTGGATTCCTGCTCTCTCCACAGGGACGACGTGGAGACGGCACCGGCTCACACTGGGGAACGATCACGCTACCGGGCGCCCTCATAGAATGACGAGCCCCGGACGCGCCCGACGCGGGCCGCCCGCACCTCATCGGAGCACGGAGTCACCGGATGGCCGGAACACGCCAGGACGGCAGGGTCGAGCGCGGCAACCGCACCCGGCAGCTGGTCCTCGCCCGGGCGGCGGCGGTCGCCTCGGTGGAAGGGCTCGACGGGCTGTCGCTGGGCCGGCTGGCCACGGATCTCCGGCTGAGCAAGAGCGGGGTGTTCGCGCTCTTCGGCTCCAAGGAGGAGCTTCAGCTGGCGACCGTGCGGGCTGCCTCAGCCGTCTACGACGCGCATGTGGTGGCCCCCACGCGTGAGACGCCCGCCGGGCTGGGCCGGGTGCGGCGGATGTGCGAGTCCTGGATCGCCTACTCGCGGGACCGGGTCTTCCCCGGCGGCTGCTTCTTCTACGCGGCGCTCGCGGAGTTCGACGCCCGCGAGGGCGCGGTGCACGACGCGCTCCTGGCGGCGCAGGCGAGCTGGTTCGCGTTCGTGGAGGCGCGGATCGAGGAGGCGCGGACCCTGGGCGAGATCCGGGACGACTGCGACGCGGCGCAGCTGGCCTTCGAGATCATCGCGTTCCTTGAGCTGGCGAACGGCGACTCGGTGCTGCGCGGCAGCGCGGAGAGCTATACGAGGGCGTGGCACGCGATCCTGGGGCGGCTCCGGTCGGCGGCGGTGGACGGGTAGCCCCTGCGGGTGCGGTTCGGCCCAGCTCGGCTCGGCTCGGCTCGGCTCGGCTCGGCTCGGCTCGGCTCGGCTCGGCTCGGCTCGGCTCGGCTCGGCTCGGCTCGGCTCGGCTCGGCTCGGCTCGGCTCGGCTCGGCTCGGCTCGGCTCGGCTCGGCTCGGCTCGGCTCGGCTCGGCTCGGCTCGGCTCGGCTCGGCTCGGCTAAACTAATAGCACGATCGTTCGCCTACTTGTAGGGTCGTGGGCATCCGCCTCGGGAACCCGCGGCGGCCGGCCCCGCGCGCCGGGAGCACCCGAGGGGGTTCCTCGCCCGTCCCGGCCACCGCGCGATCGTCCGCGCCCACCGGGACGGGGGCGTCCCGCGCTCGGCGACCCGGACGGCCCGGTTCACCAGCCGTTCGGCGGTGTACTCCGCGTGGCCGCTGGTGTCCGGGGCGGCGCCGTGGCCCGTGGGCACGCCCTGCCCCGCCTTCCGCTCACGAAGGGACCCACCATGGACATCATCGAGCTGGACCGGATCGCGGTGCTGGAATCCGTGCGCCTCGTCGGCCGCGCGGGCCCCGGTGACTGGGACCGCCCCACCCCGTGCGACGCCTGGACGCTGCGCCGCCTGGTGGAGCACATGGGCACCCAGCACCTCGGCTTCGCCGCCGCCGCGCGGGGGGAAGGGGCGGACCCGGCCGCCTGGGCGGACCGGGCGGCCGGGGACGACCCGGCGGCCTGGTACCGGGGGACGGCCCGGACCGTGCTCGACGCGTTCGCGCGGCCGGGGACGGCGGAGGGGCGGTTCGCGCTGCCGGAGATCAGTGCGGGGACGGCGTTCCCCGGGGCGACCGCGATCGGGTTCCACTTCATCGACTACGTCGTGCACTCCTGGGACACGGCCGCGACGCTCGGCCTGCCCCTCGCGCTGCCGGACGAGGTGGTGGAGGCCGCCCTGCCCCTGGCCCTGCGCGTCCCGGACGGGGCCGCGCGGGAGCGCCCGGACGCCGCCTTCCGGCCCGCGCTGCCGACGGCGGACGGCGGCCCGCTCACCCGCGTACTGGCGGCGCTCGGACGCTCGCCGGACTGGCGCTGACCGCACCGGATTCGGCGTCCATTTCCCGCCGGTCTCCGGGGCGCCCAACGGCTTTCCTGGTTCCTGTCAGCACGACCGGCAACGGACAGGAACCACGATGAACACCACCCTTCCCACCCCCCGCACCGCGCTCGTCACCGGCGGCAGCCGGGGCATCGGCGCCGCTACCGCCCTGCGGCTCGCCCGGGACGGCGCCGACGTGGCGCTGACCTACGTACGCGACGAGCACGCCGCCAAGGAGGTCGTCGCCGCGATCGAGGCGACCGGCCGCCGTGCGGTCGCGCTGCGCGCCGACTCGGCCGACCCGGAGGCCGCCGCCTCGGTGGTGCACCGGGCGGCGGCGGAGCTGGGGCGGCTGGACATCCTGGTGAACAACGCGGGCATCGGCGTCCTCGGCCCCATCGGCACGCTCACGCCCGCCGATGCGGACCGGGTCCTCGCCGTGAACGTCCGGGCGGTGTTCCTCGCCTGCCGGGCGGCGGCCGAGGTGCTGGAGCAGGGAGGCAGGATCATCTCCCTCGGTACGGCCCTGAGCCGGCACGCGGGCGGACCCGGCTCCACGCTGTACGCGATGAGCAAGTCCGCGCTCTCCGGCCTGACCAAGCCGCTGGCCCGCGAGCTGGGCCCGCGCGGCATCACGGTCAATCTGGTCCAGCCGGGCGCCGTGGACACCGACATGAACCCGGCCGGCGGCCCGTTCGCCGAGGGACAGCGCGCGGCCAACGCGCTGGACCGGTTCGGCACGACGGAGGAAATAGCCTCCCTGGTCGCCTACTTGGCCAGTGCCGAGGCGGCGTTCGTCACCGGCTCCGAGTGGACCGTGGACGGCGGCCACTCGGCCTGACCTAGGGCCTGTCGTGCCGCTCCTCCCCGCCCGGCCTACGCTGGGCGGGGAGGCATGCCCGTAACGGCAGACGAGGAGAAGGGACGATCATGTCCGGTATCCCGGCGCACACCCTGAACGACGGCCGTACGATCCCGGCGGTCGGGCTCGGCACCTACCCGCTGGACGACGACGCGGCGGAGAAGGCGGTGTCCGGGGCCCTCGGTCTCGGCTACCGGCTCGTGGACACCGCGCTGAACTACGGCAACGAGACCGGTACGGGGCGCGGAATCGCCCGCAGCGGGGTACCGCGCGAGGAGATCGTCGTCACGACCAAGGTGCCCGGCCGGCACCACGGTTACGAGAAGACGCTCGCCTCGTTCGAGGAGTCCCGGAGCAACCTCGGCCTGGACTACGTGGACCTCTATCTCATCCACTGGCCGCTGCCCAAGGTGGGGCTCTACGTGGACACCTGGCGGGCGCTCATCAAGCTGCGCGAGGACGGGCTCGTCCGGTCGATCGGGGTCTCCAACTTCACCGCCGAGCACCTGAAGCGGCTGGAGGAGGAGACGGGCGAGGTGCCCGCCGTCAACCAGATCGAGCTGCACCCCCGGCTGCCCCAGGAGGAGCTGCGCGCGGCGCACGCGGCGATGGGGATCGTCACCCAGAGCTGGAGCCCGCTGGGGCGCGGCCGGGACCTGCTGGCCGACCCGGACGTGCTGGCGGTGGCCGAGGCGCACGGCGTCACCCCGGGCCAGGCGGTGCTGCGCTGGCACACCCAGCTCGGGGCCGTACCGATCCCGAAGTCGGCCGATCCGGGACGGCAGCGGGAGAATCTGGACCTGTCCGGCTTCGAGCTGGCACCCGAGGAGCTGGGGCGGATCTCCGGCGGCCCCAGGGAGCGGTTCGGCGGGGACCCCGAGGAGCACGAGGAGTTCTGACGCTCCCCGGGGCCCGGCGCCTCAGCCGCCGAGTTCCGCGTGGCGGGCCGCCAGCCGGGCCGCGCCGCGTTCGGTGAGCGAGCCGAAGAGGCGGAGCCGGGAGATGCCGCCGTCCGGGAAGATGTCGATCCGGACCTGGTCGGCGCGTACCGCGCCGGGCAGCACGAAGCGGTGGTTGGTGTCGGGCTGGAGCCGGGTCCGGGGCAGGAATTCGGTCCACTCACCGGTCTCCGCGTCCCGGGCGGTGAGCTGCGCCCATCCGGCCGCGTTCCCCTTGAGGTACGCGGTGTCGATCTCGACGGCGCGGATGTCCGCCTCTTCCACCAGGTGGTAGTGGATCCAGTCGTTGCCCCGGTCGCGGCGGCGGCGGGTCTCCCAGCCGTCGTCCATCTTGTGGGAGCGGCCGGGCTGGATGGTGTTCGTCGCCGGGGAGTAGAAGCGGTCGGAGGCGTCCTCGACCCGGCCGCCGTTCTCCAGGGCGACGACGTCGAACGTACCGAGCGCGGTCAGCCAGGCGGGGTCGGGGGCGACGTCGCCGTAGACCCTCAGGCGGGCGATGCCGCCGTCCGGGTGCTGGTTGAGCCGCAGGTGTGTGAAGCGGCGCTCCACGTCGACGGCGAACCCGTTGGCCGCGTGGCCGCCGACGGCGGTACGGGGGACGAGCGTCGTCCACTTCACGTCCGGGGCGAGCAGCTCCCCCGGCGAGGGCGAGCCGGGCAGCGAGACGGCCTCGACGGAGACGGCCTGCGGGTAGTTGCCGCGGAAGTGGGCGGTGTCCACGACCAGGCCGCGCACGATGCCGGGGGCGCCGAGGCGGATCAGCGCCCAGTCGTGGTCCTCGTCCACCGGGTGCGGCCGCTCGGCGCTCGCACCGCGTCGGCGGCGGGTCTCCCAGCCGTCCATGATCTTGCCCTTGTGGCCGAAGCGCTCCGGGTCGAAGTGGGCGGGCTCCGGCTTGAGCAGGTTCTCGCGCTCGGCGAAGAACTCGTCGTTGGCGGCGATCACGCCCGCCCCGAGCCGCCGGTCGGCGAGGTCCACGAGGTGGGTGAAGGGGTGGTCGGCGGTGCGGTAGTCGGCGTAGGGGTCGCCGCCGCCGTACGGGTTCGCGTCGCCGGTGAAGTGCGCTGTCGCCGTCATGCCTGGGGGTCCCTTGTCTGGAGGCGGCCGGTGGGTTCGGAGAGCACGCCGTCGGCGGCGATCCGTACGCCGCGCAGCCAGGTGGACCGCACCACACCGTGCAGGGTGCGGCCGGCGTAGGCGGTGACCTGGTTGCGGTGGAAGAGCTCGGCCGGGTCGACGGTGAAGGTGGCGTCGGGGGCCAGGACCGCGAAGTCGGCGTCGCGGCCCGCCTCGATGGCGCCCTTGTGGTGCAGCCCGGCCAGGGCGGCGGGGGCGGCGGACATCCAGCGGGCGACGTCGTCCAGGGTGTGGCCGCGGCGGCGGGCCTCGGTCCAGATGGCGGGCAGGCCGAGCTGGAGGGAGGAGATGCCGCCCCAGGCGGAGGCGAAGTCCGGGGTCTTGAGGTCGGTGGTGCACGGCGAGTGGTCGGAGACGACGCAGTCGATGGTGCCGTCGGCGAGCCCCTGCCACAGCGCGTCCTGGTTGGCGGCCTCCCGGATCGGCGGGCAGCACTTGAACTCGGTGGCCCCGTCCGGGACCTCCTCGGCGGTGAGGGTGAGGAAGTGCGGGCAGGTCTCGACGGTGAGCCGGACGCCCTCGCGCCGGGCGGCGGCGATCAGCGGCAGCGCGTCGCTGGACGAGAGGTGCAGGACGTGGACGCGGGCGTTCAGCCGGCGGGCGTGGGCGATCAGGCCCTCGATCGCGGTGTTCTCGGCGTCGCGCGGCCGGGACGCCAGGAAGTTCGCGTAGGCCGGCCCGCCCTGCTGCGGCGCGGAGGCCAGGTGGTGGGGGTCCTCGGCGTGCACGATGAGCAGCCCGCCGAAGCCGGCGATCTCGGCCATGGACCGGGCCAGCTGCTCCTGGTCCAGCTCGGGGAACTCCTCGACGCCGGACGGCGACAGGAAGCACTTGAAACCGAACACCCCGGCCTCGTACAGCGGGCGCAGGTCCTTGACGTTGGTGGGGATCGCACCGCCCCAGAAGCCGGTGTCCACGTGCGCCTTGGGCTCGGCGACGCCCTGCTTGACCCGCAGGTTCTCCACGGTGGTGGTGGGCGGCAGGGAGTTGAGGGGCATGTCGAGCAGCGTGGTGATGCCGCCGGCCGCCGCCGCGCGGGTGGCGGTCCAGAAGCCCTCCCACTCGGTGCGGCCGGGGTCGTTCACATGGACGTGCGTGTCCACGAGGCCGGGCAGCAGGACGTCGTCCCCGAAGTCCTCGACGCGGGCACCGGCCGGGACCTCGGTGTCGTACGGCAGGACGGCGTCGATGGTCCCGCCGGTGACGGCGACCGAAGCGGGCCGGGTCCCCTCGGGGGTGACGACGCGCGTCGAGCGCAGTAGCAGCTTCACGTCCGGACCGGACACCGGTGCTCCTCACTTCGCACTTTCAACGAACTGTTGAAGGAGTCTTCACTCGGGAGCGCGACCCGTCAAGACCCCTCCCCCGCGCCCCGCCCACTCCCCGAAGCCGCACTGGAGGTTTCCACAAAGTAAAAGGTGAATTTCGGAGTGCGGAACGTAGAATGGGCCAGGTACCGCGCGGCCGGGCTGCCGAACCACCTGCGGACACCCGGACAAACGGGCGCTGACCGGCCACGACGGCCCCCGCCGACTGTGGGTCGATCGAAAAGGGCCCGGTAGGCTGCTGCCTTGCTCCTCCGCTTCGAAAGGACCGTTGACGTGCCGCCGTCCCACGCCAGCACTTCCGACTCCAAGCCCGCCGGTTCCAGCGGTGGTGTGCAGTCCCTTGAGCGTGCCTTCGACCTGTTGGAGCGGATGGCCGACGCGGGGGGCGAGGTCGGCCTGAGCGAGCTCTCCGCGAGCAGCGGACTCCCGCTGCCGACGATCCACCGCCTGATGCGCACGCTGGTCCTGTGCGGTTACGTACGTCAGCAGCCCAACCGGCGTTACGCGCTCGGCCCCCGGCTGATCCGCCTCGGCGAGTCCGCCGCACGGCTGCTCGGCACCTGGGCCCGCCCGTATCTGGCCCGGCTGGTCGAGGAGACGGGCGAGACGGCCAACATGGCGCTGCTCGACGGCGACGAGATCGTGTACGTGGCGCAGGTGCCGTCCAAGCACTCGATGCGCATGTTCACCGAGGTGGGCCGCCGGGTGCTGCCGCACTCCACGGGTGTCGGCAAGGCGCTGCTCGCGCACACGCCGCCGGACGAGGTGCGCGCCCTCCTCGCCCGCACCGGGATGCCCGCCGCCACCGAGAAGACGATCACCACGCCGGACGGCTTCCTGGAGGCGCTGGACCAGGTGCGCCGGGTGGGCTACGCGGTGGACGACAACGAGCAGGAGATAGGGGTCCGCTGCCTGGCGGTCTCGGTGCCCAACTCCCCCACCTCCGCCGCCATCTCGATCTCCGGCCCGGCGGGCCGGGTCACCGAGGCGGCCACCGAGCGGATCGTGCCGATCCTCCAGCAGGCGGCCAAGGAGCTGTCGGACGCGCTGGCGAGCAGCGGTGCGGCGGGCTGAACGGCCGTGAAGCGGGCCCGGACCTCCGAGAGGTCCGGGCCCGCCCCCGTTTCAGGTGAGCGCCGGGGCCGTCAGACGGCCGTCCAGCAGGGTGACCGTCCGGTCCACACGGTCCAGGTGGGCGCGGTCGTGCGTGACCAGGACCGTCGCCGTGGACCGCTGCCGGGTCAGCGTCACGAGCAGGTCCAGGACGGCCGCGCCGCGCTCGTGGTCCAGGGCGCTGGTCGGCTCGTCCACGAGCAGCAGGGCCGGGTCGTTCATCAGGGCCCGGGCGATGTTGATCCGCTGGCGCTGCCCGCCGGACAGCTGGTGCGGCCTGCGGCCGGCCTGCCCAGCGAGACCGACCGCGTCGAGCAGGCCGAGCGCGCGGGCCCGGGCGGCCCCGGCCCGGCCGCCCGACAGATGGGTCATGACCTGGAGCTGTTCGACGGCGGTCAGGGACGGGAGCAGGTTGGGCTGCTGGAAGACGATGCCGACGCGCTCCCGCCGCAGCGCCGCCGTCTCCGCGCGCCCCAGCCCCGTGGTGTCCGTACCGGCGACGACGACCGCCCCGTCGTCCGGGGAGACCAGGGTCGCGGCCACCGCGAGGAGGCTGGACTTGCCGGAGCCGGACGGGCCGACGACGGCGGTGAGGGTGCCGGCGGGCACGTCGAGCGTGACGCGGTCCAGCGCGGTGAGCCGCCCGTCGCCGTCCGGGTAGGTGAGGGTGACATCGGTGAGCGTGAGGGTCATCGGGCACTCCCGAGCGCGGTGAGCGGGTCGACGGCGGTGATCCGCCGGATGGACAGGGCGGCCCCGGCCGCGCCGAGGGCGATCATCACGGCGGCCGGGACGAGGACCGTCGCCGCGTCCAGGACGAACGGCACGGCCCCGTCGGCGACCAGGGCGCCGATGCCGGAGGCGAGGGCGGTGCCCAGCCCCGTACCGACGGCGAGCATCACGACGGCCTGCCCGAGCGCGTCCCGGAGCAGATACGGGGTGGAGGCGCCCAGCGCCTTGAGCACGGCGACGTCACCGCTGCGCTGGATCGTCCAGACGGTGAAGAACGCGCCGATGACCAGGGCGGAGATGGCGAAGAGGAAGCCGCGCATCAGCTGGAGGGAGCCGTTCTCGGCCTGGTAGGAGCCGATGGCGGTCAGCGAGTCGTCCAGCGAGAGCGTGCGGGTGCCGGCCGCCCGGTC
This sequence comes from Streptomyces sp. NBC_00209, assembly GCF_045206345.1. NCBI lineage: Bacteria > Bacillati > Actinomycetota > Actinomycetes > Kitasatosporales > Streptomycetaceae > Streptomyces > Streptomyces sp. NBC_00209. The sequence goes on from NZ_CP108121.1 coordinate 824,706, forward strand.
ACCGGCGTCCAGATCGGCGGCGCCGGTGGTGGTCAGGGCGATCACGGTGGCGCGCCCGTCCCCGCTCCCGGACCGCCGCCAGTCGGCGAGGTCGGTCCACACGACCGGGGTGTGGCTGTACGAGGCGTCGCCCGCGACGGCGGCCACGGTGGCCTCCCGGCCGCCGAGGGTCAGCCGGTCCCCGGGGCGCACGCCCAGCTCGTCGGCGCCCCCGTGCGAGAGCACCACCTCGCCGGGGCCGACCCGGGCGGGCGCCAGACCGCTGCCGGGCCCGACGCCGAACGCGGAGACGGCGGCGGTGTGCTTCCCCGTACCGGCGGTGGCGTTCAGGGTGCGGATGCCGAGCGGGTGCGCGGACTCCACGCCGGGCCGCCCGGCCCAGGCGCGTACGGCGTCCTCACCGACGGACGAGTCGGTGAAGGACACCGACCGGCCGTCCGGCGGGGCGGCGAACGCCAGATGGTCGGCGTTCAGCCCGGTGACGGCCGAGGTGTTCTCCCGGGCCAGCCCGGCGGTCAGGCCGGACAGCAGGCCCACGAGCAGGGTGATCAGCACGATCACCGTGCCCATGAGCGCGAACCGGCCCTTGGCGAACCGTAGGTCTCTCCATGCGACGAACATGGATCCAGCGTCGTTTCCCGCCGCTCCGGAAACATCGCCCCCGGGCTGGTGACGACATCAACCTTTCGATTGACCGGTCGGGGCCGGGCCGCGCCTACGCTGGATCCATCATGGCAACCCGCGTTCACCCCCCGGTCGCCGCCGCCCTGCGGCTGTGTCTGCACGGCCTGATGCTGGGCCTGCTGGCGCTCACCGCCGTCAAGGCGTTCACCGACGACCGCCCGCACCCCGGCGCGGTGGCGGCGGTCGCCGGGGTGCTGGCCGCGGTGTACGTGGCGGGCGCGGCGGCCCGGTTCGTGCAGCCGGGGACCCGGGCGGGCGCGGGGTGGCTGGTGGTGCTCGGGGTGCTGTGGGCGGCGCTGCTGGTGCTGTCGCCGGACGCGCTGTGGGTGGCCTTCCCGCTCTACTTCCTCCAGCTGCATCTGCTGCCGACGCGCTGGGGCCCGCCCGCCGTGGCGGTGACGGCGGCCGCCGCCATCGCGAGCTTCCTGCTGCACGGACAGGCGGTCACGCCCGGCACGTTCATCGGTCCGCTGCTCGGCGGGGCCGTCGCCGTCGCCACGGTCCTCGGTTACGAGGCGCTGTTCCGGGAGAGCGAGCGGCGCCGCGAGCTCATCGAGGAGCTGGTCGCGACCCGTGCGGAGCTGGCCGAGGCGGAGCGCACCGCCGGCACGCTGGCCGAGCGCGAGCGGCTGGCCCGGGAGATCCACGACACCCTCGCCCAGGGCCTGTCCTCCATCCAGCTGCTGCTGCGCGCCGCCGAGCGCACCCTGCCCGAGGGCGCCCCGGCCGCCGCCCATGTGCACCGGGCACGCGAGGCGGCGCAGGACAACCTCGCCGAGGCGCGCCGCTTCGTCCGCGCGCTGACCCCGCCGGACCTGGCGAACGGCTCGCTGACGGCTGCCCTGGAACGGCTGTCGGCCCGCTCCACGACGCCCGCGCTCACCGTGCGGTTCGCGGTCAGCGGCACACCGGTCGCGCTGCCGACGCCCTACGAGGTGGCGTTGCTGCGGACCGCCCAGTCGGCGCTGTCCAACACCGTGCGGCACGCCGGGGCGGGGCGGGCGGAGATCACGCTGAGCTTCATGGACACCTCGGTGTCGCTGGACGTGGTGGACGACGGACGCGGCTTCGCGCGGGACGTCCCGGCGGCCGGTGCCACGGAGTCGGGCGGCTTCGGGCTGCCGGCGATGCGCTCCCGGGCCCGGTCGCTCGGCGGCACCCTGAGCGTCGAGTCGGCCCCCGGCCAGGGCACCGCCGTCGCGCTGACGCTGCCGCTGCCGGTGGGCCGGGCCGGGCGGGAGGCGGCATGAGCGGGCCCGTCCGGCTGCTGCTCGCCGACGATCATCCGGTGGTACGGGCGGGGCTGCGGGCCGTCCTGGACACCGAGCCGGACTTCCGGGTCGTCGCGGAGGCCGCCACCGCCGAGGAGGCGGTCGCCCGGGCGGCCGGCGGCGGGGTGGACGTCGTGCTGATGGACCTCCAGTTCGGCGCCGGGATGCACGGTTCGCAGGCGACCGCCGCGATCACGGCGGCACCGGACGCGCCCCGGGTGCTGATCCTGACGACCTACGACAGCGACGCGGACATCCTGGCGGCGGTCGAGGCGGGGGCGGCGGGCTATCTGCTGAAGGACGCGCCGCCCGAGGAGCTGGCGGCCGCGGTCCGTACGGCGGCGGCCGGGCGCTCGGCGCTGGCCCCGGCCGTCGCGCACCGGCTGATGGACCGCATGCGCACCCCCGCCCAGGCGCTCACCAAACGCGAGCTGGAAGTGCTGCAACTGGTCGGCGAGGGGCTGTCGAACGCGGAGATCAGCAAGCGGCTGTTCCTCAGTCAGGCGACCGTGAAGTCCCACCTGGTGCACATCTACGCGAAGCTCGGCGTCGACTCGCGCACGGCGGCCGTGGCGGCGGCGACGGCCCGCAGGCTCATCCGCCGCTGAGACCGCCGAAGCCGCCGGATCCCCGCCCGTTCAGCGCTGCGGCGGCTCGCCGAAGAGGTCGACGGCGACCCGGACGTCGCGCAGGGCCGCGGCCAGCGCGCTGACCGAGCCGATCGCCCCCGCGATCAGCAGCAGCGAGCGGCGCAGCCGGGGGATCTCGGGCGTCCCGCTGAGCGCCATCGCGTTCAGCGCGGCGAGTTCGTCCTCGGCGATGGCCCGGTCGGGGAACTGCCCGGGGTGGCCGGCCAGGGCCCGCCGGAGCCGGGAGACCGCGGTACGCAGCTCCGCCACCCTGGGGTCCTCACCGCTGCCGGTCACCCGCTCCTGTCCGACGCTCTTCAACAAAGCTCCCCCTCGCACGTCCTTGTGCCGGTGTCGTTCCGCCCGGTCCCGGGACCGTGGTCAAGTGTCCGGGGATGCGGGCAAGTTAACGCCATAAAAGGTGTCGGGCGCCACTCCGCGTGCGTCACACGCGCCGCAGAGATACGAGGCGGTGGGCGGGAGCGGCCGCCGTGGGGTATCCAGGCGGCATGACACACGCACAGATCGCCGGACTGCTGCTCGCCGCGGGCGGGGGCCGCCGGCTCGGCGGACGCCCGAAAGCCCTGCTGGAACACCGTGGCGGACTGCTTGTCGAGCACGCGGTGCGCACGCTGCGCGAGGGCGGCTGCGGCCCGGTCCAGGTGGTGCTCGGCGCCTCGGCCGACGAGGTGCGGGCCCGGGCCCGGCTGGAAGGTTGCGGGGTGAGCGTCAACCCGGAGTGGACCGAGGGCATGGGCTCGTCGCTGCGGACGGGGCTGGACGCGCTCACGGGGACGGGCGCGGACGCGGCACTCGTCCTGCTGGTCGACCAGCCGGGGATCGGGGCGGAGGCGGTGGCCCGGGTGTGTGCGGCGTACCGGGACCGGACGAGCCTGGCGGCGGCCTCGTACGCGGGGGAACGCGGGCATCCGGTGCTGTTCGGGGCGGACCGGTGGGCGGACATCGCGGCGGGTGCGGTGGGCGACCAGGGGGCGCGGGGGTATCTGCGGGCGCACCGGGAGGCGCTGACGCTCGTGGAGTGCGGCGATGTGGCACAGGCGTACGACATCGACACTCCGGCGGACCTTTCGCACCTGGAGTGAACGCCCTGGCACGCTGCGCCAGCACGCGGGCCGTTCTGTCGACCCGAAGAATCTCGACATCAACAAACCATTGAACTTCCACCATGAGGAAACTACTATCCACTGATCAGAAGCCCTCTGCACCTCAGACGGCGGCCACAGCCGTATCCCGGAGCCCTGGCACGCCGTGCCGAATCGGGTGGCCCGGCGGCCGTGACGCCGTCCGCACCGCCCGCTGAAGGAGTGACCGCTCATGTCCGCACCAGCGCCGTCCTCGCTGGCCATCGTCGATGCCGAGACCCTGCCCCGGCAGGACGAGGTCCTGACCCCCGCGGCCCTCGCGTTCGTGGCCGCGCTGCACCGCCGGTTCACGCCCCGGCGCGACGAGCTGCTCGCCCGCCGCGGTGAGCGCCGCGCCGAGATCGCCCGCACCTCCACGCTGGACTTCCTCCCGGAGACCGCGGCGATCCGTGCGGACGACTCCTGGAAGGTCGCGCCGGCCCCGGCCGCGCTGAACGACCGCCGGGTGGAGATCACCGGTCCGACCGACCGCAAGATGACCATCAACGCCCTGAACTCGGGCGCGCGGGTCTGGCTCGCCGACTTCGAGGACGCCTCCGCCCCCACCTGGGAGAACGTGGTCCTCGGCCAGCTCAACCTGATGGACGCCTACCACCGCTCCATCGACTTCACCGACCCGAGGTCCGGCAAGGCGTACGCGCTGAAGCCGGCCGACGAGCTCGCGACGGTCGTCACCCGCCCGCGCGGCTGGCACCTGGACGAGCGCCACCTCCAGCTCGACGGCACCCCGGTGCCCGGTGCGCTGGTCGACTTCGGCCTGTACTTCTTCCACAACGCCCAGCGCCTGATCGACCTCGGCAAGGGCCCGTACTTCTACCTGCCGAAGACGGAGTCGCACCTGGAGGCCCGCCTCTGGAACGACATCTTCGTCTTCGCCCAGGACGAGCTCGGCATCCCGCAGGGCACGGTCCGCGCCACGGTCCTGATCGAGACGATCACCGCCGCGTACGAGATGGAGGAGATCCTGTACGAGCTGCGCGACCACGCCTCCGGGCTGAACGCGGGCCGCTGGGACTACCTCTTCTCCATCGTGAAGAACTTCCGCGATGGCGGCCCGAAGTTCGTCCTGCCCGACCGCAACCTGGTCACGATGACGGCCCCGTTCATGCGGGCGTACACCGAACTCCTCGTCCGCACCTGCCACAAGCGCGGCGCGCACGCGATCGGCGGCATGGCGGCCTTCATCCCGTCCCGCCGCGACGCCGAGGTCAACAAGGTCGCGTTCGAGAAGGTCAAGGCCGACAAGGACCGCGAGGCGAACGACGGCTTCGACGGCTCCTGGGTGGCCCACCCGGACCTCGTCCCGATCGCCATGGCCTCCTTCGACGCGGTCCTCGGCGAGAAGCCGAACCAGAAGGAGCGCCTGCGCGAGGACGTCTCGGTGGCGGCCGGCGACCTGATCGCCATCGACACCCTGCACGCCAAGCCCACGTACGAGGGCCTGCGCAACGCCGTCGCCGTCGGCATCCGCTACATCGAGGCGTGGCTGCGCGGCATGGGCGCGGTCGCCATCTTCAACCTGATGGAGGACGCGGCCACCGCCGAGATCTCACGCTCGCAGATCTGGCAGTGGATCAACGCGGACGTGGTCTTCGAGAACGGCGAGCACGCCACGGCGGACCTGGCCCGCAAGGTCGCCGCCGAGGAACTGGCCGCGATCCGCGCGGAGATCGGCGAGGAGACCTTCGCCGCCGGCCAGTGGCAGGAGGCCCACGACCTGCTCCTCCAGGTCTCCCTGGACCAGGACTACGCGGACTTCCTGACCCTGCCCGCGTACGAGCGGCTGCGCTGACGTCCGCACCGCCGCACGGAAACCCCGCCCCCTGGCGTACGCCTCCGGGGGCGGGGTTTCCCGCGTTCAGCCGACGCGGATCGCGGTGACCTCGTGGACCATGGCCGCGCTCGTGGCCGGGCCGTTGCAGGTCAGTTGGTGCGGTGGGGCGCGGCGTACGGTGACCTCCACGTCGTACGCGGTCGCGCCGGGCGGGGGGCCGGTGAGGCGGATCAGCCAGTGCGGTCCGGCCCGGGAGGTGCCGGTGACCGTGTAGGCGTGGCGGCCGGCCGGGCCGAAGCGGGCGAGCACCGCGGCGACGGCCGCCTGCTGGGCCGGGAAGAGGTCGGTGTACCCGCGCAGGTGCGTGGCGTGGACGCGGTCGGCGAGGTGCTGTCCGACCACGGTCACGGCCGCGGCCGCGTCCAGGGCGCCGTAGTAGACGCCGTCGGGCGCGACGAGGACGTTGGCGGCGAACCGGTCGCCGCCCACATGGGTGCACTCCCACACCAGGTCCGGCCACCGCTCGGCCAGCTCGCGGGCCGCCGGGCGTCCGCGCAGGGCGCAGCAGGTGTCGTGCCGGCCATGGGCGCAGACGAGGACGACGGGCGGGTGCCCGGGCTCCCCCGGCGAGCCGAGCGCGGCGGCGGCGAGCGCCAGGTCCTCGTCGCGCTCCCAGGTCCCCCACTGCTGGCGGTGGGCGCCGGTGCCGTCGTAGCGCAGGACGGCCCAGCGCCGGGGGCCCGCGCCCTCGGGGCGGCGGCCGTGGCGGCGGATCAGGAGGATGCGGGCGCGCACCGCCCGGGCCGCCCCGTAGAGCAGGGACTTCGTCACGGGGTCGAGCGCGAGGCCGTCGTAGCCGTTGGCCGGCCAGGGCGCGTGGTACTCCACGAGGACCCAGACCAGGCCGTACGGGGCGGTGCCCGGGAGCGCGTCGCCGCGGGCCCGGGCGGCGTCGGCGCAGAAGAAGCGTTCCGCTGTCACCGGAGGCGTTCCGCGCTCACCGAGCGGCCGGGACGAGGACACCGGCGCGCAGCAGCCTCCCCGCGCAGGCGAGGCCGAGGTCGCCCGCGGTGCGCACCTCACCGGCGAGCAGGCGGGCCAGGGCGGGCAGGTCCGCGTCCGGGAAGTCCAGCCAACCGACCCGGGTGACCAGGCGGCGGCCCTCCAGGCGGGCTTCCAGCGCGCCCCGGAGGCGGACCGGGGTGCCGGGGGCGAGTCCGTCGACGGCGGCGAGCTGGGCGAGCGGGCCGAGCGGGGCGGGGCGGGCCTGGGCGCGCCGGGTGCGGTGGAAGTGCGGGGCGGGGTCGGCACCGGCGAGGGACGCGACGAGTCGTTCGCGTACCGGAACGGCCTCCTCGGCCGGGTCCGCCAGGCCCAGCGGCAGGGAGCCGCGCATCCAGGGGTCGTCGCGCAGTTCCGCGAGCGCGGCGCGCATCAGCTGTTCGGCGAGGGCGTACCGGGTCCAGGTGTGGACGCCGAGCGTCAGGTGGACGGAGACCTCGCCCTGCGCCTCGGCGGCGTGCAGCCAGCCGCGCGGCAGATACAGGACGTCGCCCGGTCCGAGCACGGTGTCGAGATACGGCTCGCCCCCGGCGGCCTCGGCGACGGCGCGGCGGTGGTCGGTCCAGGGCTGGTCGCGCAGCGGGTCGGGGTGCACGGGGCGGTGGACGATCCAGCGCTTGGTGCCCTCGGTCTGGAGCACGAAGACGTCGTGCACGTCGTAGTGGGCGTCGAAGCCGCGGTTCTGCGGCGGGGTGACGTAGGCGTTGGCCTGCACCGGGTGGCCGAGTTCGGCGGCGAGCGCGGCGGTGAGGTCGCCGACGGGGGCCCAGGTGCGCTGGAGCGCCTGCAGGACGAGGGTGGCGCCGTCGGCGAACTCCCGCCACAGGGCGGTGTCGTCGGCCTGGTCGCCGATGGTGGCGCCGACCCCGGCGGACGAGGTGAAGGAGGCGTCGGGCAGCGTGGCGCCGTTCTTGGCGACGCGGAGGAACGGCGTACGCAGTCCGCGCCGCGAGACGAGTTCGTCCACGGCGGCGGCCGGGAAGAGGTCGGAGAAGTCACCGGCCCGGCGGGTGAGCAGCGCCTCGCGGCCCCAGAAGTCGCGGGCGAACGCGGCCCGGCTCGTGCCGGGTGTCAGGCGCGACTCCAGGACCCCGGGGGCCGCGCTCGCGGCCGGGGGGTCCTGGGTGCCGGTCGGGGATGTGCTCAAGAACGGTCCGCGCCGCCGTCGGCACCGCCGTCGTGGACGCCCGGTGTACCGGACGCCCCGCCGTCCGCAGGGCCCTCGGCACCACCGTCGGCGCCTCCGTCGGCCCCGCCGTCCGCGCCGCCGTCGTGGACGCCCGGCGTACCGGACGCCCCGCCGTCCGCAGGGCCCTCGGCCCCGCCGTCGGCGCCTCCGTCGTGGACGCCGGGCGTGCCCGCCGCGCCCCCGTCCGCGGGGCCTTCCTGCTGGTTCGGGTCCTGCTCGGGGCTGGTCATGGTTCCTCCCGCGCATCGAACGGCTGGGGCCGGACCCGTAAGAGGGCCCGGTGGTGAGGCACGGCGGTGCCACGGGGGCACCGCCGCGACCAGCCTACCGCTATGGGCGGTAAGTCTCGATGTGAGGGAAATTAACCGGTGTCAGGCTATTTCAGCCCGTTGTCCAGGGCGCCCATCAGCGTGCCCTGGGTGGTGTCGCCCGACATCTCCCAGACCATGACGCCGAGCAGCCCCTTGTCCTTCACATAGTCCGTCTTCTTGCCGATGGACCAGGTGTCGTCGAAGGACCACCACTGGCTACCGGTGTAGCCGTACGTCGAGATGGACTGTTCGTCGTGATGGACCGTCATCGTCGGATAGGCACCGATGAGGTTCGAGTAGCCCCGGGTGCCGGCCTCCTCGGCGAACTGCCCGGGGGCGGCCCCGCCCGCCGACTGCCACTCGCCCGCGACACCGCCGTCGGTGACGCCCTGCCAGCCCCGGCCGTAGAACGGGATGCCGAGGGTCAGCTTGCGGGGTTCGACACCCGCGTCGGTGTACGCCTTGATGGCGCTGTCCGCGCTGAAGTGGAAGTCGTACGGGTCCTGCGCGTCGTTGTAGAGGTTGGCCTGGTGGCCGGTGCGGTCCGGCTCCCAGGAGTTGTCGCTGCCGGAGCCGTGGAAGTCGTAGCCCTGGACGTTGGCGACGTCGAGCGAGTCGAAGACCTTGGACAGGTCCCAGCCCTCGTCGATCTTCTGCGGGTCGGCGGGGGTGAAGGCGGTGAGCAGGCGGTGGCCGCCGCCCAGTGCGTCGAGCTGCTTGCGGAACTCGGCGAGCAGCAGGGTGAGGTTGTCCTTGTCGTCGGGCGCGTAGTGGTTGCCGGGGTGCCCGGTGCCGGTGCCCGGCCACTCCCAGTCGATGTCGAAGCCGTCGAAGATGCCGGCCGCGCTGCCCGGGCCGCCCGCGCCGTTGTACTCGGGCAGGTTGCCCTTGATGTACATGTCGATGCAGGAGGAGACGAACTTCTTGCGCGCGGCGTCGGTGGCGGCGACGTCGGAGAAGTACTTGGAGTACGTCCAGCCGCCGAGCGAGACCACGATCTTCAGGTCGGGGTGCAGCTTCTTCAGCTTCTTCAGCTGGTTGAAGTTGCCGCGCAGCTTGCCCCAGCCGTCGTCGGCGACCCCGTCCACGGACTGGGCGGCACTGAACGGGCGGGCGTAGTCGGCGTCCGCGTCACCCGCGCCGGTGCCCTGCTCGGGGTCCTGGGGGTCGGCGGTGGTGCCCTTGGTGACGCCGTTGAGGCAGGTGAGGTTGTTGGGGTCGATGTTGGCGAAGGCGTAGTTGACGATGTCGAGCTTGCCGGCGGCGCCCGAGGTCTCCAGGTTCTTGACGAAGTACTGGCGACCGTAGATGCCCCACTGGACGAAGTAGCCGACCTTCGCGTAGTTCCCGGCGCCGACGATGTCGTCGGTCTTCACGGTGAGGGCGTTGCTCGCCGGGGAGGCGTTGTCGGCAGGGTCCCGGGCCTTCACGGTGAAGGTGTACGAGGTGGAGGGCGACAGGCCCCCGACGGTCGCGGTGGTCGTGGTGCCGGAGACCGTGGTGGCCAGGGCGGAGCCCCGGTAGATGTCGTACGCGGCGACGCGCTGGTCGTCCGCCGACGCGGTCCAGGCCAGCGTCACGGACGAGGAGTCGGTGGCTGTGGCGCGCAGGGCGCCGGGGGCCGTCGGGGCCGAGGTGTCGGTGGCCGGGTCGACGGTCGTGACGGTCAGCGGGGCGCTCTCGGCGGAGACGTTGCCCCGGGTGTCCTTGGCCCGGACGGTGAACGCGTAGGCGGTGGCCGGGGTCAGGCCGGTGACGGTGGCGGAGGTGGCCGCGGTGGCGGAGCCGACGACCTTGCCGCCCGCCAGGATGTCGTACGAGGCCACGGGGAAGTCGCCCGCGGTGGCGGCCGTCCAGGACAGCGACGCGGTGCGGGCGGTGACATCGGTCCGCTTCAGCCCGCCGGGCGCACCCGGGGGCGCGTCCGCGGAGCCGTCGCACTTGTCTCCGTTGATCCTGCACCCGGTCGGTGCGGTGATCGGGCCGGTTGCGACGAACCAGAAGCTGTACGGCTCGGTGCTGCTGTGCGCGGCGACCGTGCCGTTGTAGTGCGCGTTGACGGCGGTGATGTGGCTGCCCCGGGTGGTGGTGGTCCCGTTGTACGAGGACTGGATCGCGACCCCGGCGGGCAGGTCGAACTCCAGACTCCAGCCGGTGACGGCGGTGTCCGTGTCGTTGCGCAGGACGTAGGTGCCCTTCCACCAGGGGCCGTTGTCGGCGGAGGTGAAGGCCGCCGTGAGCTTGCCCGCCGCGTGCGCGGGGACGGCCTGCAGGGACAGGAGCGCGAGGAGGAGGCCGAGAACGGCGAGCAGCGCGGTCGCCGTTCTCCGTCTGAGTGGCATGTGCTCGAACATGGTTTCTCCCTTACGGCAGGGACCGGTGAGGCGGTCCTCGGGGAGGTGCGGATGTCGTTCCATGGAGCACACGGGAAGGTAATTGGTCTGGACCAAGTCGTCAAGAGGTACAGACCACTTGAGGCAAAGGCGGCTCAGTCCCCGAGCACCACGGTGCGGGCCGCGGAGAAGTCGCCCCACTTGCCGTCCGGGAGCTTGGCGCGGAGCTTCATCGCGTAGCGGGTGCCGCGTGGGTCGTCGACGGTGAGTTCGTAGTGCGCCCGGCCGGCGGGCGGCTCGCCTCCCCAGACGATCGTGGTGGTCAGCCTGCCGTTCATGTAGAGCTGGTACGCGGGGATCCTGCCGCCCGTCGCGGGCTGCTTCCAGTCCAGCTCGACGGTGTGCTCCTTGCCGTCGGCCCGGTTGGTGATCCGCAGGTCGGTCGGGGCGGTGGAGGCGGGCGCGCCGGGGGCCGAGGCGGTGGTGAGGTCGAGGCTCGCGCTGTCCGGCGACGAGGTGTCGGCCGCGTCCCGGGCCCGCACGGTGAACGTGTAGATGGTGCCGGGGCGCAGTCCGGTGAGCCGCGCGGTGGTCTGCGTACCGGGCACGCTGTGGATGCGGGAGCCCTCCTGGTAGATGTCGTACGCGGTGACGCCGACGTCGTCCGTGGAGCCGCCCCAGGTCAGGGTCGCGGCCCGGCTGCCGTCCGCCTTGCCGCGCGGTGCGCCGGGCCGGGTCGGGGGCCCGTGGTCGGCCGGGGTCGGGGCGGGGGTGGTGACGGATGCGGCGGCGCTCGGCGCGGAGAGGTTGCCGGCCGCGTCGCGGGCGCGGACGGTGAAGGTGTAGGCGGTGGAGGCGGTGAGCCCGTCGATGTCGATCATCACCCGGCTCGCGGACACCGACTTGACCTTCTCGCCCTGGCGGTAGACGTCGTAGCCGGTGACCGCCGTGTCGTCGGTGGCAGCCTTCCACATGACGTGCGCGGAGGTGGCGCTGCTCGCCTGCGCGGTCACCCCGCGCGGTGCGGTCGGCTCACTGGTGTCCGCGTGGGCCTCGGAGCCACAGGCGGTGGTGAGCGTGGCGAGGAGCAGGGCGGCCGAGCAGGCCAACGCGGCATGCGTGTGGGGGGATCGCACGGGTCTTGCCTTCCATCCGGGAGCAATGGTCCAGACCTGTATCGCACGGGCCGGGGGTCTCCGACAAGAGGACGGAGCGGAACCTTCCGCAATGTGCCGGTGTGCCCCGCCCCCTCGGCACGCGCGGCGCCTGACGTACCGTCGGCGGATGCTGTGCCTACGAGGTGCGGTGCTGCCGGAGCGCGAGGAACGGGCCTTCTGGATCGGGGGCGAGGTGCTGCGCGAGGGCGCCCCGCCGGGCGGGTTCGCGGGGCGGCACGCCGAGACCGTGGTCGACGGCGGCTGGCCGCTGCCCGGCCGATCCGGCGGTGCTCGACCACCCCAGCCGGATCGTTCTGCGGGGACACGTGGTGCGCTGACCGATGAGGTGGCGGCGGTCCGGCAGTCTCCATGGGTATGGACACACAACCGCTCGACCTGGGACCGGCCGCGCGCCGGATCACCGCACAGCTCGACGCCGTGGACGACGGGGCGCTGGGAGCCGTGACACCCTGCCCCGGCGTGACCGTGGGCGCCCTGCTCGCCCACATCGAGGGCCTGGCCGTCGCCTTCCGCGACGCCGCCCGCAAGGAGCCGGGACCGGCCACCGACTCGGCGCCCTCCGTGGAGTCCGGCGTCCTCGAATCCGGCTGGCGGACCACGCTGCCCGCCGCGCTCGACGGGATGGTGGCCGCCTGGCGCGCCCCCGACGCCTGGGAGGGCATGACCAGGGCGGGCGGCGTGGACCTGCCCGGCCAGGTCGCGGGGATGGTCGCGCTCAACGAGCTGGTCCTGCACGGCTGGGACCTGGCGAGGGCGACCGGGCAGCCGTTCGACGCCGAGGACGCCCACCTGCGCAACACGCTCGCGCTGCTGGCCGACCAGGGCGACGACCCCTCCCCGTTCGGGCCGCCGGTGCCGGTCGCCGATGACGCGCCGCTGCTGGACCGGGCGGTGGCCAGGGGCGGGCGGCTGCCGGACTGGCGGCCGCGGGGCTGAGGGGCGTGGGTCCGGGCGCGGGCCCGGACCCACGGCGTACGCGCCGGAGCGCGCGCCCCGGAACCCCACTCGGACCGCGAACGCCCGCCCCTCAGCTCGTGAAGAACTCCGTGATCCGCTGAGCCGTCTGCTCGGGATCGGCCTCGTGCGGACGGTGCCCGCCGCCCAGCGTGACCAGGTGGCAGTCCGGGATCATCGACGCCATGTCCTGGATGCGCCCCTGCGGCATCGTGCTCGCCGGTCCGCCGGCCAGGATCAGCGTCGGCGCGACGATCTCCCCGAGGCCCCGCGCCCACGCCGGATCCGGGTCCGCCAGCTCGCCGTTCACCGACGCGAGCACCGCCTCGTCGTAGTCGGCCGGCCCGTCCGGCTCGACGGCCGGGCCCGCCGCCCCGGGGAACGGCGGCGGGGTCTCCACCAGCACCAGCCGCTCCACCCGGTCCGGGTGCTCCTGGGCGAGGAGGTGGGCGACGACCCCGCCCATGCCGTGGCCGACCACGCCCGCCCGGTCCACTTCGCACTCGTCCAGGAACCCGAGCACGTCGTCGCGCATCCGCTCCAGGTCGTACTCGTCGGGCCAGTCGCTCTCACCGTGGCCGCGCAGATCGATTCCGTACACCCGCCACTCCCGCCCCAGCAGGCTCCCGGCCGCTTCCCAGCTCGCCGCGCTCGCGCCGAGATCGTGCAGCAGTACGACGGGGGACCCGAACGGGTCACCCCAGCTCCGGTACGCCAGCCGCACGTCGCCGACATCCACCACAGACTGATCATCCATGCCCCCGACGCTACCGCCGAATGCGCCGGGATCACGCCCCTGGCCTGGCAGGCTGGACCGGTGAAGCTCACCCCGCGCGCCCTGGTCACCCCGCTCGCCGCCCTCCTGATGTCCGCCACCACGCTCACCGGCTGCGCCCAGGCCGGGGGTTACTCCGGCAAGGGACCGGCGGACGGGCTCGCCGCCCCGGCGAAGAAGGACATCGCCATGCAGCTCGTCTCCAGCGCGGAGAACTCCACGCTGGACTGGAAGGCCCAGTACACGTACATCGAGGACATCGGGGACGGGCGCGGCTACACGGGCGGCATCATCGGCTTCTGCTCCGGCACCGGTGACATGCTCCGGGTCGTGGAGCGGTACGCGAAGTCCCGGCCGGGCAACGCGCTGGAACGGTTCCTGCCCGCGCTGCGGAAGGTGAAGGGCAGCGACGCGCACACGGGGCTCGGCTCCCCGTTCACCCGGGCCTGGGCCGAGGCGGCGGGCGACGCGGAGTTCCGGGAGGCGCAGGAAGCCGAGCGGGACGCCTCGTACTTCGATCCGGCGGTGCGCCGGGCGAAGCGGGACGGGCTGGGCACGCTGGGCCAGTTCGTCTACTACGACGCGTACGTGATGCACGGGGAGGCCGACGCGGACGGCACCACCGGCTTCCGTACGATCCGGAGCCAGGCGCTCGACGCGGCCAGGACCCCCGCGGACGGGGGCGACGAGACCGCGTATCTCGACGCCTTCCTCGACGCCCGGGTCGACGCGATCCGCGAGGAGCCCTCGCACAGCGACACCAGCCGGGTCGAGACCGCGCAACGGGTCTTCCTGGACCGGGGCAATCTGGACCTGGACCCGCCGCTGGCCTGGAAGGTGTACGGCGACAGCTACGAGATCAAGGGCCCGTAGCCTGGGGGTCCCGCTCAACTCGCCTGTCTCGAAGGAGTGCAAGGTGCCCGCCACCCCCTCGACCGGTCTCGACGATCCGGCGAAGAAGGACATCGCCATGCGACTGGTCTCCAGCGCGGAGAACTCCACGCTGGACTGGACGGCGCAGTACGGCTACATCGAGGACATCGGCGACGGCCGCGGCTACACCGCGGGCATCATCGGCTTCTGCTCCGGCACGGGCGACATGCTCGACCTGGTCGAGCTGTACACGCAACGCAGGCCGGACAACGTGCTGGCCGGATATCTGCCGGCCCTGCGCGAGGTGGACGGCGGCGACGCGCACGACGGCCTGGACCCCGGCTTCCAGGACGCCTGGAAGACGGCCGCCCGGGATCCGGACTTCCAGCGGGCGCAGAACGACGAGCGCGACCGGGTGTACTTCGATCCCGCCGTCAGCCGGGCCAAGAGCGACGGCCTGGGCACGCTGGGCCAGTTCGCGTACTACGACGCCCTCGTGATGCACGGCGACGGCGGCGACAGCACGAGCTTCGGGTCCATCCGGCGGCGGGCTCTGGCGCAGGCGAAGCCGCCGGCCCAGGGCGGTGACGAGGTGGCCTACCTCGACGCGTTCCTGGACGCGCGGGTCTGGGCCATGGAGCAGGAGGAGGCCCACTCGGACACCAGCCGGGTGGACACCGCCCAGCGGGTCTTCCTGCGCAACGGCAATCTGAACCTGGACCCGCCGCTCGACTGGCAGGTCTACGGGGACGGCTTCCACATCGACTGAGGACAGACTGAACCTGCTGTGGCGCGTACGGCCAACCCCGTACGCGCCACGGCTTGCTGACTGTACGTCAGTGAGTGGCCACCTCCATCGCCTTCACCGGGTCGTGGCCGCCGGGCGCGGTCCCCGCCTCCGGGTCCGATGTGCGGCCGAGGTGGTTGAAGGCCAGGTTGAGGACGATCGCCACGACGCAGCCGGTGGAGATCCCCGAGTCGAGGACGACGAGGAGGTCCTTCGGGAAGGCGTGGTAGAAGTCCGGCGCCGCGATCGGTATGAGCCCGACCCCGACGGCCGCCGCGACGATCAGCGCGTTCTCACCCTTCTCCAGCGCGGCGCCGGCCAGGGTCTGGATACCGCTCGCGGCCACCGAGCCGAACAGGACGATGCCCGCGCCGCCGAGCACCGGCAGCGGCACCAGCGCGATGACGGACGCGGCCACCGGGACCAGGCCGAGCAGGATCAGGATGCCGCCGCCGGCCGCGACCACGAAGCGGCTGCGCACCTTGGTCATCGCGACCAGGCCGATGTTCTGCGCGAAGGCACTGCACATGAAGCCGTTGAACAGCGGGCTGATGGCACTGCCCAGGGTGTCGGCGCGCAGCCCGCCCTCGATGGTCCGTTCGTCGGCGGGGCGGCCCACGATCTTGCCGAGGGCCAGCATGTCCGCCGTGGACTCGGTCATGCAGACCAGCATCACGATGCTCATCGAGACGATCGCGGCGATCTCGAACTGCGGGGCGCCGAAGTGGAACGGGGTGGGGAAGCCGATCGCGTCGGCGTCCTTGATGGCGCCGAAGTCGGTGATTCCGACGGGGATCGCGATGAGCGTGCCGATGATCAGGCCGAGCAGGATGGCGATCTGCTGGAGGAAGCCGCGCAGCAGTTTGCGCAGGGCCAGCACGATGACGAGGGTGACCGCCGCCATGGTGATGTTGGTGGTGGAGCCGTAGTCGTGGGCGGTCGCGTTGCCGCCCTGGGACCAGTTGAAGGCGACCGGCAGCAGCGAGACACCGATGAGGGTGATGACCGTGCCGGTGACCACGGGTGGGAAGAAGCGGACCAGTTTGCAGAAGTACGGCGCGAGGACGAAGCCGAGGAGGCTCGCCACGATGATCGCGCCGAAGATGACGGCGATCCCGTCGTGCCCCCGGTCCTTGCCGATCGCCACCATCGGGGTCACCCCGGCGAAGGAGACGCCGTTGACGAACGGCAGCCGGGCGCCTATCCGCCAGAAGCCGAGCGTCTGGAGCAGGGTGGCTATGCCCGCGGTGAACAGGCTCGCCCCCATCAGGAAGGCGGTCTCCTTGGGGCTGAGGCCCACGGCGGGCCCCACGATCATGGGCGGGGCCACCACGCCCGCGTACATCGCGGCCACGTGCTGGAGGCCGCTGGTGAACATCTTCAGCGGGGGAAGCGTCTCGTCGACCGGATGTTTCCGGCCGGACGCCTCCGTCGTCGTCGGGTCCTCGTCGGAGTGGGGGGTCGCACTTGCGTCGTCGCGAAACCTGGGCGTAGCTGCCACGGCGGTTCCTCCGGTCGGTTACACGTCGGCGGTGACGTGGGGTTCAGGGAGGTGGTGCCGGGGCCGGTCCGCCGGACCGGGCCCCGTTGCTGCGGTGGTGCGGTGAGGCAGGTCGAACGGCTGGTGCGGGCAGCCGGGATCGCCGGGGCGGGAGGCGCGTGCGCGTGTGGGCGGCGCGCCTCCCGCACCGGTTGCCGCGGACCCCGCTCGGGTCCGCGGCGGCCGGGACGAGGGCCGTCCCCCTCGTCCGGCCGTTTTCGGGGCCGCCGGGCCGTCAGGCTCCGGCGGCGATCTGCGCGAGGCGGCGGGCCTCGTCGCGGGTGGCGCGGGCGATGGCCTCCTCGTCGGCGGAGACCAGGCGCCCGGACTCCACGACCGGCTTGCCGTCGACCAGCGACAGGGTGACCGGGGCGGCGGCGCCGAAGACGAGCGCGGTGACCGGGTCGGCGATGGAGGCGTGGGCGAGGGTGTCCAGCTTCCAGAGGACCAGGTCGGCGAGCTTGCCGGCCTCCAGCGAGCCGGTCTGCGCGGCGCGGCCCAGGACCTGGGCGCCGCCGTAGGTGCCCAGACGCAGCGCCTGACGGGCGTTCAGGGCGCGTTCGCGGTGCGGGCCGAGGCGGTTGATGAGGAGGGCGTTGCGCAGTTCGGTGTGGAGCTCGCCGGACTCGTTGGACGCGGTGCCGTCGACGCCGAGGCCGACCGGGACGCCCGCGGCGAGCATGTCCGGGACGCGGGCGATGCCTGCGGCGAGGCGGGCGTTGGAGGACGGGCAGTGGGCGACGCCGGTGCCGGTGCGGGCGAAGGCGGCGATGTCGGAGTCGTTCATGTGGACGCAGTGCGCCATCCACACGTCCTCGCCGAGCCAGCCGGTGGACTCGAAGTAGTCGGTGGGGCCCATGCCGAACAGCTCGTGGCAGAACTTCTCCTCCTCCACGGTCTCCGAGCCGTGGGTGTGCAGCCGCACGCCCTTGCGCCGGGCCAGTTCGGCTCCCTGGCGCATGAGTTCGGTGGATACGGAGAACGGCGAGCAGGGGGCGACGGCGACCTGGGTCATCGCGTCGAAGGAGGCGTCGTGGTGGGCGTCGACGGTCGCCTCGGTGGCGGCGAGCGCGCCTTCCAGGGCCTCCACGGCGAAGTCCGGGGGCAGCCCGCCGTCCTTCTCGCTGCGGTCCATGGAGCCCCGGGCGAGGGTGAAGCGTACGCCCATGTCGCGGGCGGCCCCGATGATGGCGCCGGACAGGTCGCCGGAGCCCTTCGGGAAGACGTAGTGGTGGTCCATCGCGGTGGTGACGCCGCCGAGCGCCATCATGGCGAGCGAGCCCTGCGCGGCGGCACGGGCCATCGGCTCGTCGATGCGCGCCCACGTCGGGTACAGCGCGACCAGCCAGTTGAAGAGGTTGTGGTCCGTGGCCAGGCCCCGGGTGATCCACTGGTAGAAGTGGTGGTGGGTGTTGATCAGGCCGGGCGTGGCCAGGTGGCCGGTTCCGTCGATCCGGCGTACGACGTTCTCCAGGCCCTCGGGTGCCCGGCCGGCGCCGACGGACTCGATGCGGTTCCCGGCGACGACGACATAGCCCGAGGCGTACTCGGTGTCGGCGGCGTCGACGGTCGCGATCGAGCAGTTCTCGATGACGATGCGCTCCACCCGGTCGGGGGCTGCCGGTGCTGCCATGGTGCTTCCTTCTCTCATGCGGGATGTGGGCACGGCAGGACCCTAGGAGGATTTGAGTGCCACGGCGGTGCGGCCGTGGGTGCCGAGATGGTGGAAGAACAGGTTGAGCAGGACCGCGACGAGCGCTCCCGCACTGATTCCGGAGCCCAGGACGGTCTGGGCCCAGGACGGGAAGTCGGCGTAGAACCCGGGCGCGGCGAGCGGGACGATGCCCGCGCCGAGGGCCACGGCGACCAGGATGATGTTGGAGCTGTCGTCCAGGCCGGCCTCGGAGAGCGTACGGATGCCGCTGACCGCGATCGAGCCGAAGAGGACGATGCCGGCGCCGCCGAGCACGGGCATCGGGACGAGCGAGACGACCGCGCCGAGCACCGGGAAGAGCCCGAGGACCAGCAGCGCGGCCCCGGCCGCGGCGACGACGTAGCGGCTGCGGACCTTGGTGAGCGAGACGACGCCCACGTTCTGCGCGAAGGCGCTGGTGGGGAAGCCTCCGAAGACGGGGCCGATCAGGGTGGCGAGGCCGTCGGTGCGCAGCCCGCGGGTGAGGGTGCGCCCGTCGGTGCGGCGGTCGCAGATCTCACCGACGGCCAGCATCCCGGCGGACGACTCCGTCATCAGGACGAGCATCACGATGCACAGCGAGAGGATCGCCGCCGGCTGGAACTCCGGCGCGCCGAAGGCGAACGGGGTGGGCACGGCCGCGAACGGGGCGTCGCGCAGAGCGGAGAAGTCGGCGAGACCGAACGGCACGGCGGCCAGCGTGCCGACCAACAGGCCCATGAGCAAGGCGATTTGGCGCAGAAATCCATGGCCGAAGCGCTGGATCAGCAGGATCACGGCGAGGGTGAACGCGGCGAGCGCGAGGTACTTCATGTCGCCGAAGTCGGTGGCGCTCTGGTCGCCGCCCTGCGCCCAGGAGACCGGTACGGGCATCAGGGTGACCCCGATGAGGGTGATCACGACGCCGGTGACCAGGGGCGGGAAGAAGCGCAGGAGCCTGCCGAAGAACGGCCCGACGGCCAGGCAGAACACTCCGGCGACGAGCACCGCCCCGTAGATCGCGGGGAGTTGGTGCCCGGGCGCGCTGGTCTCGGCGATGGCGAGCATCGGGGCGATGCCGGCGGAGGACGCGGCGTTGACGAACGGCAGCCGGTTGCCGGCGAGGCCGCCGATACCGAGGGTCTGGAGCAGGGTGGCGCAGCCGGCGATCAGGAGGCTCGCCGCGATGAGCCGGGTCATGCCCGCCGCGTCGAGGCCGACGGCCTGACCGATGATCAGCGGAGGGGTGACGACGCCGGCGTACATGGCGGCGATGTGCTGGAGCGCGGCCGGCAGGAGCCGCGAGGGGGTGAGCTTCTCGTCCACCGGATGGACCGCACGCTCCGGCGGGGTGGAACAGGGGCCTTCTGCTTCCGCGGGCCCGGATGCTGGCTGTGCCATGAGGGTTCCCTCCGGCCCGGCCGGTGCCCGGTCGCCAGGGCCTGTCTCAAGACAGGGCCCAGGGGCGGGCGGGCACCGGCGCGGCGCCGCGTCAGAGGTTGGTCATGTCGACCGGGATCTGCGGCTCGACGCCGTCCCGGAGCACGGTGCCCTCGATGAGCCCGTACGGACGGTCGGCCGCGAAGTACACTGCACCGTCGGCGGTATCGTTCTTGAGACCGAACGGCTCCAAGTCCACAAGGAAGTGGTGGTTGTTCGGCAGCGAGAAGCGGATCTCATCGATCTCGCTGCGGTTGTTGATGATGCGCGAACCCATCTGGTACAGGGTCTGCTGGAGCGAGAGCGAGTAGGTCTCGGCGAAGGCGTGCAGCATGTGCTTGCGCGCCTGCTCGTAGGACTTCTCCCAGTTCGGCATGCGCTGCTCGTCGCTGGTCCAGTTGTAGCGCCAGCGGGCGGAGACGTCGGTCGCGAGGATGCGGTCGTACGCCTCCTTGAGCGTCGTGTACTCGTCCTTGACGTAGCCCCAGAACTCGGAGTTGGTCGAGTTCATCACGGTCAGGTCCTTGAGCCCGGAGATGACCTGCCACTTCTCACCGTCGAAGGTGATCTGGGCGGTGCGGGTCTCCTGGTTCTTGCGGACGAAGGAGTGCTTGACCTCGTCGGACCCGATGAAGCGGGAGTTGGCGTCCGAGGTGGCGATGCGCTCCCAGGCGTACTCCTCGATACGGATGCGCGCGGTCTTGATCGGCTCCTGCGAGGTCACGAAGTGACGGGCGAGGTGGATGCCGAACTGCTCGGCGGACTCGATCCCGTGCTCCTTGGCGAACGCGAACACCGTGTTCTTGGTGGTGTCCGTGGGCAGGACGTGCGCGTTGGAGCCGGAGTAGTGGACGTCGTCCATCTCGCCGGAGAGCGCGACCGAGACGTTCAGGTCCTTGATGTGGTGGGTGTCGCCGTCCCGCGTGATCTTGACGACGCGGTTCTCTGCTTTGCCGTACTGGTTCTGGCCGAGAATCGTGGGCATGTGTCTGCTAGCTCCCTCGGTATACGGAGTAGCCGAACGGGTTGAGCAGCAGCGGTACGTGGTAGTGCTCGCCCGGGGTGACGGCGAAAGTGATCGCCACCTCGGGGAAGAACGCGCCGCTGTCCCTTACGCGGGGGGCGTCCTGCTGCGCCTCGGCTTGCTTCTTGGCTGTGAAGTACGGCTCGGTCTCGAAGTCGAGCCGTACCTGGGTGGTGCCCTCCGGCAGGGCCGGCAGGTCCTTGCAGCGCCCGTCCGCATCGGTCGCGGAGCCTCCGAGCGTCACCCACTCGGCGTCGGCACCCCGACGGGCGGCGAGCGAGACGGCGACGTCCGCGGCGGGGCGGCCGATGCTGGTGTCCAGGATGTGCGTGGACACCGATGCGGTGGCGAAGGTGCTCAAGACCTTCACTCTCCTTTTGTTAGGCGTCTTCCGTGACGAGGCGGGTGAGGCGGATGCGGTTGATCTTGCCCAGTTCGGTGCGCACGATCCCCCGCTCCCGCTCGGGCGAGTTCCCGATGCGGGACTTCACCGCGTCGCGCATCTGCTCACCGGTGGCGCCGGTGGCGCAGATCAGGAAGACATGTCCGAACCGCTCCTGGTAGGCCAGGTTGAGTTCGAGCATCTCCGCCTTGAGCTCTTCGGAGGCCCCGGCCATCCCGCGCTGTTCGCGGGAGGAGGTCGGGTCCCCGGGCTTCGGGCGGCCGATCGGCGGGTGACCGGCCATGGCCTCGGCCAGGTCCTCCGCGCCGAGCGCCGCCGTGGCGGTGTCGCTCGCGGAGAGCAGGGCTTCGGTGGTGGCGTACGGGCGGTCGGAGAGGATCGCTCGTCCCCATGCCGCACTGGCACACACCTCGTGCAGTGCGGCGGCCGCCTCGGCGTCCGCCTGGGTGTTGAACCGGGCGAGGCCCGGCGTGGAGCTCGAAGTCACGGGAGCCTCCGTGGCTGTTCTTCGCTGTGCGTTGGTCGGGCTGCGGATAGCTAACGCCCTCCACAACACGACGTCAACAGTTTGTTGAAATTCCGTATACCGAAAAAGCCGCCGCCCGGTGACCCGGGCGGCGACTTGATCGATCATGCATCGGCGGCCTGTACGTGTGGGGACCAACTACCCGCTCTTGGCGCCGTTCTCGCGGTTCAGGTAGTTGTAAACAGTGAACCGGGAGACGCCCAGCGCCCCCGCCACGGTCTCGACCCCATGGCGTACGGAGAAGGCACCGCGTGCCTCAAGCAGCCGGACCGCCTCCTGCTTGGTCTTACGGTCCAGCTCGGCCAGCGGCATGCCGTGCCGGCGCTCCATCGCGGCCAGGATGTGGTCCAGCGACTCCGAGAGCTGGGGCAGCCGGACCGCCACGACGTCCTCGCCCTCCCAGGCCAGCACCACGTCGTCGGGGTGCGCCTCACCGGGGCCGACGAGCTCGGCCCCCATGGCGTCCACGAGCGGCTTCACCGCGGTGATGAGGGGGTGGTCCACCGGTCCGGTCACTTCGGGTCCTCCCCGAGGACGTTGACCTGGAGCGAGACCCGGGTGGCACCCGATGCCAGCGCTTGCCGCAGCAGACTGTCCACGGCGGTGAGCACCTCGTCGGCACCGCCCTCCGCCGTGTTGCCGAACGGGCCGACGTCGACGGCGTCCAGCCCGGCCCCCTGGATGACCTCGCGCGCCACGACCGCGTGCGCGGGCGCCTCGTCCAGATCGAAGGGCTCGGTGGTGAACTCCACTCTCAAGCGCATGGTGCCTCCCTGATACGGCTCGGCCACGACCCTAACGCCCTACACCGGCAGCACGCAGACCGCCGCCGGGGCCGCGTAGGGGGTTCCGGCCGAGGTCAGGGCGCCTGATGCGGCGTCCACCCGGAAGGCGGTGACCGTGCCGGACTTCTGGTTGGCGGCGAAGAGCAGGGTGCCGTCCGGCGAGAACGCGGTGTGCCGGGGGAAGTCACCGCCGACGGGCACGGTGTCGAGCAGGCGCAGCGCGGCCCCGCCGTCCTCGATCGCGTACCGGGTGATGCTGTTGTGCCCCCGGTTGGCGAGGTAGGCGAACCGGCCGTCGCCGGTGACCAGGAACTGCGCGGGATAGCTGGTGCCGGAGCCCGTGCCGGTGGACTGCGGGCCGCCCGGGGTGAGCGCGCCCGTGGCGGGGTCGTAACCGCAGACCACCGCCGTGTTGTCGAGCTCGCAGGCCAGGTAGGCGTAGGTCCCGTCAGGGTGGAAGGTGAGGTGGCGGGGGCCCGCGCCCGGCCGCAGCGCGGCGTACGAGACCTGTTCCAGGGTGCCGAGGGTCTCGTCCAGCCGGTACGTGTACACCGTGTCGTTCCCGAGGTCGACGGCGAGCACATGGCCGCCGTCGGGCGAGGTGATGATCTGGTGCGCGTGCGGGCCGTCCTGCCCCGGTCCGGGCGCGGGCGAGCTGTGGGCGACCAGGTCGGTGCGCTCCGCCACCGACCCGCCGTCGGCCAGGGGGTGTACGGCGACGCATCACCTGGATGCTTGTCGAACAACGTGCGGAAGGTCGCTTTAGCTCGATGGGGTGATGGTCGGCATCTGCCCTTGCGGCACCTCGGGCCGGCTGGAGTAGCGTGGCCGTGCGACCTGGGACGCCGGGTGCGGCGTCAGCGTGCGGGGCCCCCGTTCCACCAGAGAGATGGTTCGGGGCCTCCCCGTCGCCTCTGGCCACACCCAATTGGCCAGGTCGTAAGGGGAACCGGCCTCCCGGGACCGGACCGCGGACAGGATCCGTGTCGCCGCCTCGGGGTCGAGTACGCCGGAAACCAGTGCGCCCAAGACCGTTCGGGGCGTGCGGCTGAGCAGGCTCGCTCCTGCCCAACCTTCAGGAACGGTTCTCGACGCCCGTGACGACCGGGCGGTCGGTATTGATCCCCTCCGTCGACCCGGGCAACGTCGGCATCGGCGTCGCCCGGGCCGACGAAGGGGTACATCACCCCGTAGAACGTCCCGGTCCGGGGCGCCATGCGAGCCCCCACCCACCCCTCAGTCCCCGGACTGGATGTCCCCCCGCGTCGAGGACGTGATCGGCTCCCGCTGCGCGAAGTCGCCCGGCGGGATGCCCGGATGGTGGCCGCCCTCGACCGGCGCGACGGCGGCGGCCGGGCCGAGCGCCAGCCGGGACACGATGCGGTAGCGGTCGCCCCGGTAGAGCGAGTGCACGTACTCGACGGGGCGGCCCGTCGTGTCCGAGGTCAGCCGCTCGAAGAGCAGCGCCGGGGACAGCTCGGGCACATCCAGGAGGCGGGCCTCGGCGCGGGTCACCACAGTCGGCTCGATCGCCTGGACCGCCTCGTGGACGTGCACGTCGTGGCGCTCGCGCAGGTGCTCGTACAGGTCGCCGCTCTCCAGCTCCTCGGCGGACAGGCCGGGTACAAGTTCCGCCCGGATGTGCAGGTGCTCGATGGCCATGGGCGCGCCGTCGACCAGCCGCAGCCGGGCCACGTACACGATGTCGGCCGCCGGTGACATGCGCAGCTTCCGGCCGACCCGGGCGCCGGCCTGGAGGGTGGTGAACTCAAGCAGCCGGCTCGACCAGGCCCCGGCCGCCTGCGGCACGGACAGGGCCAGGTCGGCCGAGATCAGCTCCTGGGTGATCTTCTCGGGCGCGACGAACATGCCCCGGCCGTGCTCCCGCACGAGGAGCCCCGTCGCGACCAACTCGTCCACCGCGGCGCGCAGGGTGGGCCGGGAGACGCCGAGCGTGGCGCACAGGGACCGCTCCGAGGGGATCACGTCGCCCGGGCGCCGGGACTCGATCATTTCCAGGATGGTGTCACGGGCCCGCTCCCGTTTGAGCACCGTCCCCGATGCGTCGGCGTCCATGCGCTGCCCCCTTCTGGCGGGTTAGGTACCTGACCACTGGACCACTGGTCAGGTGGAGTGTAGCCGCTTTTACGGGCCACCTCTCCGGGAGATCGCCAAAACCCTTTGAATACAAGGGGCTTGACGGCTCCATTGGTCCATGCCACCTTCATCCACCAACAAGAGGTGAGCTGTCCAGCGGCCTTCACTGGTCAGGTGGTCAGGTCCTGTTCTCCCAGAGGTGAACCGTGAAGTACCGCTTGCTTGCCGGTGGGTCCGCGCTCGTGCTGGCCGCCGTCCTCAGCGCCTGTGGCTCGTCCGACGATTCCTCCGACGCGTCCGGTGACGGCCGGACCAGCATCGACGTCTGGCTGATGCGCGACAGCGTCTCGGCGCAGTTCCAGAAGGAGTTCGTCCAGGGCTTCGAGAAGGCCCACCCCGACATCCGGGCCCGGATCCAGATCCAGGAGTGGGACGGCATCGGCGAGAAGATCACCGCCGCGCTCGCCAGCAACGACGCCCCGGACGTCATCGAGAGCGGCAACACCCAGGTCGCCCAGTTCGCGCAGAGCGGCGGGCTGCTCGACCTGAGCGACAAGGTGGACGAGCTGAACGGCAAGGACTGGCTCAAGGGCCTGGCCGAGCCGGGGGCGTACGAGGGCAAGCAGTACGGCATCCCGTACTACGCGGCCAACCGCGTGGTCATCTACCGCACCGACCTCTTCGAGAAGGCCGGCGTCGACGCGAAGACCATCAAGACCCGCGACCAGTGGATCGCCGCCACCGAGAAGCTCAACAAGGGCGGCAACCAGGGCATCTACCTGCCGGGCCAGACCTGGTACGCCCTGGCCGGCTTCGTCTGGGACGAGGGCGGCGACCTCGCCACCGAGTCCGGGGAGAAGTGGAAGGGCGCCCTGGACACTCCGGAGGCCCTGCGCGGCATGGAGTTCTACGGGAAGCTCCAGGCGCTCGGCAAGGGCCCCAAGGACGCCGACGAGGCCGATCCGCCGCAGGCCGATGTGATGGCGCAGGGCAAGGTCGCCCAGGTCATCTCGACCCCGGGCGGCGCCAATGTCGTCATCGAGAAGAACCCGGACCTGAAGGGGAAGCTGGGCTTCTTCCCGATCCCCGGCAAGACCGCCGACACCCCGGGTGCCGTCTTCACCGGCGGCTCCGACCTGGTGATCCCCACCGCCTCCGGCAAGCAGGAGGCCGCGCTCACCTTCATCAAGGAACTCACCGGCGACACCTGGCAGAAGAAGCTCGCCGTCGCCATGAGCTACGTGCCGAACCGGACCACCCTCGCCTCGGCGGTGGCCGCCGACCCGGGCGCCGCCGCGATGGCGGTCGGCGCGGCGAACGGCCACGCCACGCCCAACACGCCGAGCTGGGCCGCGGTCGAGGCGGAGAACCCGATGAAGGACTACATGACCGCCGTCCTGACCGGCGGTGACCCGGTGAAGGAGGCCACCAAGGCGTCCGCCGACATCACCCGGGCCATGAACTCCGGCTCCTGATCCCCTCCCGCTCATCCGTCCAGACCCCCGAGAGGAGGCGTGCCGTGTCGGTCATCCGGGAACGGACCGCACCCCCCAGCCCCAAGCGCCGGGCCGTACCCGGCACGTCCGGACCGCCGCCCCGCCGGCGGCGGTCCGGGGAACCGCGCGGCCTGTGGCCGTACGCCCTGATCGCACCGGCCGTCGGCGGCATGCTCTACCTGCTGGTCTATCCGCTGCTGCGGGCGGTCCTGATCTCGCTCCAGGACTTCCGGCTGCGGCAGCTGATCACGGGTGACGCGGAGTTCGTCGGGCTGCGCAACTACCGCACCCTGCTGAGCGATCCGCGGTTCTGGGAGGTGGTCCGGCGCACCTTCCTGTTCATGGCGGTCAACGTGGTCCTGATCATGGTGATCGCGACACTGGTCGCCCTGATGACCGAGCGCCTGGGCAAGATCGCCCGGACGGTGGTGCTCAGTTCGCTGGTGCTGGCCTGGGCGATGCCGGTGATCGCGGCCACCACGGTCTTCCAGTGGCTGTTCCACTCCGAGTTCGGCATCGTCAACCATCTGCTGACCGGTGCGGGCTTCTCCTCGTTCGACCGGTATCCGTGGTTCGCGCACGGCACCGCCGCCTTCGCCATCCTCGTCCTGCTGGTCGTGTGGCAGTCGGTGCCGTTCGCGGCGATCACCCTCTACTCCGCGCTGACCACGGTCCCGACCGAGCTGTACGAGTCGGCGCGGCTGGACGGGGCGAGCGGCGCCCGCATCTTCCGCTCGGTCACCCTGCCGGTGCTCCGGCCGATCTTCCTGCTGGTGTTCTCGCTGGAGGTGATCTGGACGTTCAAGGCGTTCGTCCAGATCTGGGTGATGACCCGGGGCGGCCCGGGCGACGCGACGACGATCCTGCCCGTGTACGCGGTCCAGACCGCGCTCGCCGGCCAGCGTTACGACCTGGGCTCGGCCGCCTCGATGGTCACCGTGGTCCTGATGTCCGGGGTGCTCGTCCTCTACTTCCGCCAGATGCTCCGCCAGGAGGACGAGATCCGATGAGCCGTACCCGTAGCGCCCGACTGCGGCGGCTTCCGCTGAACGCCGCGGCCGCGCTGACCGTCCTGGTCTGTCTGTTCCCCGTCTACTGGATGATCTCCACCGCGTTCAAACCGTCCAAGGACATCCAGTCCTCCGACCCGCAGCTCTTCCCGCACACCTGGACGCTCGACCACTTCCGCACCGCCGTGCAGGCCGACGGCTTCGGAATGTTCTGGCGCAACAGCGTTCTGGTGACGGTGAGTTCGATCCTGCTGGCGCTGATCGTCGCCCTGGCCTCGGCGTACGCGGTGGCCAGGCTGCGCTGGAAGGGGCGGCGGCAGTTCATGCTCATGGTGTTCATCGCGCAGATGGCGCCCTGGGAGTCGCTGATCATCCCGATCTACATCATCTCCCGTGACACGGACATGCTGGACCGGCTGCCGACGCTGACCCTCGTCTACTTCATGGTCACGCTGCCGTTCTCGGTGATCGTGCTGCGGGGCTTCATCGGGACGATCCCGCCGGAGCTGGAGGAGGCCGCGCAGGTCGACGGCTGCACCCGGACCGCCGCCTTCCGGAAGGTGGCCCTGCCGCTGCTCGCGCCTGGTCTCATGGCGACCTCGCTGTTCGGTTTCATCACCGCCTGGAACGAGTTCGCGTACGCCAACTTCCTGATCATCAAGCATCAGGACAGCCGCACCCTGCCTGTCTGGCTGTCCTCCTTCCAGAACACCTTCGGCACCGACTGGGGCGCCACGATGGCCGCCTCCACCCTCTTCGCCCTGCCCGCGCTGGTGGTCTTCCTGCTGCTCCAGCGCCATGTCACCTCCGGCTTCGCGGCCGGCGCCGTCAAGGGCTGACCGACGACCCCGCTCCCCCTTCCGGAGGCCCCGCATGCCCGCACCCCGCCCCGAACACTCCCTCGTCCCCCGCCCCCGCAAGGTCTCCGCGCGCCCCGGCCGCTTCACCCTGACCCCGGACACCGGTATCCGCGCCTACCCCGGCGCGGAGGGCGCCGCCGACCTGCTGCGCACCCTGCTCGCCCCCGGCACCGGGCTCCCCCTCGCCCCCTCCGCCACCGGCCGCGTCGTGCTCGCCCTGGACCCGCAGCTGAGCGACCTCGGCGAGGAGGGGTACGGGCTCACCATCGGCCCGGACACGGTGCTGCTGCGGGCGGCCCGGCCGGCCGGCCTGCTGTGCGGGGTGCAGACGCTGCGCCAATTGCTGCCCTCCGAGGCGCTCTCGGCGGGGGCCCGGCGGGGCGGGGCCTGGACGCTGCCGTGCGTGGAGATCAGCGACGTCCCGGCGCATCCGTGGCGCGGCACGATGCTCGACGTGGCCCGGCACTTCCAGCCGGTCTCCTACCTGCGCCGTTACGTGGACCTGATGGCCCTGCACAAGCTGAACACGCTGCACCTCCACCTCACCGACGACCAGGGCTGGCGGATGCCGGTCGCCGCGTACCCGAGGCTGACGGGGATCGGCGGCCACCGGACCCAGTCGATGGCCGGTCCGCCGGGCGGCCCCGTCGAGCGCTTCGACGGCGTCCCGCACTCGGGGGCGTACACCACGCGGGAGCTGCGCGACCTCGTCCGGTACGCGGAGGCGCGCGGGGTGCGGGTGGTGCCGGAGATCGAGATGCCCGGCCATGTGCGCGCGGCCCTGGCCGCCCATCCGGAGCTGGGCAACGACCCGTCGCGGCGGCTGGGCGTGTGGACCAAGTGGGGTGTCTGCGACACGGTGTTCGGGGTGCACGAGGAGGTCTTCGACTTCTGCCGGACCGTGCTGGACGAGGTCATGGACGTCTTCCCGTCGCCGTACATCCACGTCGGCGGCGACGAGTGCCCGACCACCGAGTGGGAGAACAGCCCGGCGGCCCGGGAGCGGGCCGCCGCCGAGGGGCTGCCCGACGCGCGGGCCCTGCACGGCTGGTTCATGGGCCGCATCGGGGCGTACGTCGCCGAGCGGGGCCGTATCCCGGTCGGCTGGGCCGAGACCGGCACCGAACTCCCCCCGGAATTCACGGTGATGACCTGGCGCGACCCGGCCCACGCCCGCGCCGCCGCCCGCCGCGGCCACCAGGTGGTCGCCGCCCACTACCGGGCCACCTACCTCGACTACGCGGAGTCCGACGCCCCCGGCGAACCGCTCACGCAGCCGGGCCCGCCCGTCGAGCTGCGCACGGTGCACGGCGACCGCTCGCTGACCGACGACTGGGAGCCGGGCGACGCGTCCCGGCTGCTCGGCACGCAGGCCCAGCTGTGGACGGAGTACGCGCGCACCCCGGACCGGATCGAGTACCAGACGTATCCGAGGCTGTGCGCCCTCGCGGACCGCGCCTGGTCCGGCGGCGGCGACGGCTGGCCCGGCTTCCTGTCCCGCCTCGGCCACCACACCACCCGCCTGGACGCGCTCGGCGTCCGCTACCGCCCTTGGGGGTCTCCCCCCCGGCCGCTCACCGCGGCATCCCCAGGAACAGCGCCGACCCCGTGAATCCCCCGCTCACCCACGACGTTCCCGGAAGGAACAGACGCATGAAGTCACACGCGAAGAGCCGGTTGCGCGCCGCCGCCGCGGCCGCCGTCACCGTGGCGCTCGGCTGTACGGCCCTGGCCGCCGTCCCGACGACGGCGAGCGCCGCCGGCGAACCGATCGCCGTGCAATACCGCACCGGCGCGTCCGGCGCGAGCGCCGACCAGAGCGAGCCCTGGCTGAAGGTGCGCAACACCGGCAGCGGGTCCGTGCAGCTCAACGACGTGAAGGTCCGCTACTACTTCAAGGGCGACGCGGTGGGCGAGGTCTACCGGTTCGCCTGCTCCTGGGCGGTGAAGGGCTGCGGGAACATCACGGGGACGTTCGGCACGCTCGCGCATCCGACCGCCACCGCCGACCGCTACCTGGAGATCGGCTTCACCTCCGGTGCGGGCTCCCTGGCACCGGGTGCCGACACCGGTGACATGCAGCTGCGGTTCTACCGGTCCAACTGGCAGCCGCTGACGCAGAGCGACGACTACTCGTTCGGCGCCGGCTCGACCGCGTACGCCGACTGGTCGAAGGTGACCGCGCAGCTCGGCGGCGCCACGGTCTGGGGCACGGCCCCCGAGGGCAACGACCCCACGGACCCGACCGATCCCACGGACCCGACGGATCCGACGGACCCGGGCGAGGACGGGCCGACGCTCTTCGACGACTTCAACTACAGCAACCACAGCGACCCGCAGATCGCCGCGCACGGCTGGAGCGTCCGCTCCAACGCGGGCGGGCCCGGCGTGCCCGGCGCCACCTGGGCGCCGGAGAACGTCACGTTCGCCACGCAGAGCGGCAACTCCATCATGAACCTGGAGACGTCGACGGCGGGCAGCGGCGAGTCGACCAAGCAGACCGAGATCCTGACCCAGTCGATGAAGTTCCGCAACGGCACCTACGCGGCGCGGGTCAAGTTCAACGACGCGCCGAAGTCGGGCCCGGACGGGGACCACTTGGTGCAGACGTTCTTCACCATCAACGACCTCAAGGCGCCGATGGCGGACGACTACGCCGAGTACGACTTCGAGTACCTGCCCAACGGCGGCTGGGGCGAGAGCGGCAACATCCTCTACACGACCTCGTGGGAGACCTACCGGCCCGACCCGTGGGAGGCCGTCAACCAGCACACCGAGTCCCGGCAGAGCTACGCCGGCTGGCACGACCTGGTGGTGACCATCGACAACAACGCGATCACGTACTACATCGACGGCCGGCTCTTCGGCACGCACGGGGCGGCCTATCTGCCGGAGCGCGGGATGTCGATCAACTTCAACCAGTGGCTGATCGACCTCGCCGGTCAGACGAGCACCAGCCCGCGTGCGTACGACCAGCAGGTGGATTACGTGCTGCACGTGAAGGACAAGGTCCTCACGCCTTCGCAGGTGAACGCGAAGATCGCCGCGTTGCGCGCGGCGGGGACCACGTTCCAGGACACGGTTCCGGCCGGGTGATCCGGTAGCGGGACGTACGGGCGGGGCGGTGGGCCGACGGGCCTCCGCCCCGCCTTTCGCGTGGCCGCCGAGGGGCCACGCCGCCTCCCTGACCGGCGCGCATTCCGGGCACCCCCTTGACAGCCCCGCCACCCGCCGGGCAATCTTCCATTAAGCAGAAACTAACTTCCGCGATACGGAAGGAGCACCGAAACCCTCATGGGCTACCCGGACCAGCGCTTCGATGTGAACCTCTCGATCCTCTTCACGGAACTCCCGCTCCTGGAGCGTCCCGCGGCAGCCGCCGCGGCCGGCTTCACGGCGGTCGAGCTGTGGTGGCCCTGGATCGAGACCCCCACCCCCGAGCAGGCCGAGCTCGACGCCCTCAAGAAGGCGCTCGACGACGCCGGCACCCAGCTGGTGGGCCTGAACTTCTACGCCGGACAGCTCCCCGGCCCCGACCGCGGCGCGCTCTCCGTGCCCGGTGCGGAGTCGGATCGCTTCCGGGCCAACATCGAGGTGGCGGCCGACTTCGCCGCCTCGGTCGGCTGCAAGGCGCTCAACGCGCTCTACGGCAACCGGGTCGACGGCGTCGACCCCGCCGCCCAGGACGAACTCGCCCTGGAGAACCTGGTCCTGGCGGCCCGCGCCGCCGACCGGATCGGCGCGGTGCTGCTGATCGAGACCCTGAACGCGCCGGAGTCGCCGCGCTATCCGCTGGTGAGCGCGCCGGCCGGGATCGAGGTCGTGGACCGGGTCAACGCCGCGACCGGCCTCGGCAACGCGAAGTTCCTGCTGGACCTGTACCACCTGTCGATGAACGGCGAGGACCTCAGTCAGGTCATCACCGCGTACGCCGACAGGACCGGGCACGTCCAGATCGCCGACAACCCGGGCCGCGGCGCGCCCGGTACCGGCTCGCTCCCCCTGGAGCAGCTCCTGGACGAGCTGGCGAAGGCCGGTTACGAGGGCTGGGTCGGGCTGGAGTACAAGCCCGGCGACCGCCCGAGCGCCGACTCCTTCGACTGGCTCCCGGCCGCGGCGCGGCCCGCCCGCTGAGCGCGGCGAGAGCCCCCTCCACACGTAGATCGGAAGACACCCTCATGAGCAACAACCTCCCCAAGGTCGCGTGGATCGGTCTCGGCATCATGGGTTCGCCCATGTCGGAGAACCTGATCAAGGCCGGTTACGACGTCACCGGTTACACCCTGGAGCAGGACAAGGTCGACCGCCTGGCGGCGGCCGGCGGCACCGGCGCCTCCTCGATCGCCGAGGCGGTCGGGGACGCGGACGTGGTCATCACGATGGTGCCCGCGTCCCCGCAGGTGGAGGCCATCGCCTACGGCCCCGACGGCATCCTGGAGAACGCGAAGCGCGGGGCGCTGCTGATCGACATGTCCTCGATCACCCCGCAGACCTCCGTGGACCTCGCGAAGAACGCCGCCGAGAAGGGCATCCGGGTCCTGGACGCCCCCGTCTCCGGCGGCGAGGCCGGCGCGATCGAGGCCGTGCTGTCCATCATGGTGGGCGGCGAGCAGGCGGACTTCGACGCGGCCAAGCCGGTGCTCGACGCGCTCGGCAAGACCATCGTGCTGTGCGGGCCGCACGGCTCCGGCCAGACGGTGAAGGCCGCGAACCAGCTGATCGTCGCGGTGAACATCCAGGCGTGCGCCGAGGCCGTGGTCTTCCTGGAGAAGTCCGGCGTGGACCTCGCCGCCGCGCTGGACGTGCTGAACGGCGGTCTGGCCGGTTCGACCGTGCTGACCCGCAAGAAGGACAACTTCCTCAACCGGGACTTCGCGCCCGGCTTCCGGATCGACCTGCACCACAAGGACATGGGCATCGTCACGGACGCCGCCCGCAACGTCGGCGCCGCGCTGCCGGTCGGCGGTGTGGTCGCTCAGCTCGTCGCCTCGCTGCGCGCGCAGGGTGACGGCGGCCTGGACCACTCGGCGCTGCTGCGCTCGGTCGAGCGCCTGTCCGGTCAGCCCGTCCAGGGCTGAGACCGGCCGCTCCCCCTCCCACAGACTTCCGGACGGTGCCGTCGCTGACACCTGTCCTGTCGCGCCCAGGCGCCGGCGCCGTCCGGAACACCCTCCCACCACGAATTTCAACAAACTGTTGACGCCGCAACCGGGGTCTCTTTACGCTCCGGACACGCCCCCAGGAATCTGCCCCCTGGCCGTCGCAGTTCAGCAGCTCCCGTACGGAAGGTCGCCCCGACACCATGACGCAGCGTGTGCTTACGACCGAGTCCGGCGCCCCGGTCGCCGACAACCAGAACTCCGCCACCGCGGGTGCCGGAGGCCCGATCCTCCTCCAGGACGGCCACCTCCTGGAGAAGCTCGCCCGCTTCAACCGGGAGCGCATCCCGGAGCGCGTGGTGCACGCCCGGGGCTCCGGCGCGTACGGCTACTTCGAGGTGACCGACGACGTCACCGCGTACACCCGCGCCGACTTCCTCTCCGAGGTGGGCCGCCGCACCGAGACGTTCATCCGCTTCTCCACCGTCGCCGACTCGCTGGGCGGCGCGGACGCGGTGCGCGACCCGCGCGGGTTCGCGCTCAAGTTCTATACGAACGACGGCAATTACGACCTCGTCGGGAACAACACCCCGGTGTTCTTCATCAAGGACCCGATCAAGTTCCCCGACTTCATCCACTCGCAGAAGCGCGACCCGTTCACGGGCCGTCAGGAGCCGGACAACGTCTGGGACTTCTGGGCGAACTCCCCCGAAGCCACGCACCAGATCACCTGGCTGATGGGCGACCGGGGCATCCCCGCCTCGTACCGCCACATGAACGGCTTCGGCTCGCACACCTACCAGTGGACGAACGCCGCGGGCGACGCGTACTTCGTGAAGTACCACTTCAAGACCAACCAGGGCGTGCGCTCCCTCTCCGCCGCCCAGGGCGCCGAGCTCGTCGGCAAGGACGGCAGCTCGCACCAGACGGACCTGCTCCAGGCCATCGAGCGCGGCATGAACCCGTCCTGGACGCTGTACGTGCAGCTCATGCCGGCCGCCGAGGCGGCGGACTACCGCTTCAACCCGTTCGACGTCACCAAGGTGTGGCCGCACGCGGACTACCCGCTCCAGCGGGTGGGCCGGCTGGTGCTCGACCGCAACCCGGACAACGTCTTCGCCGAGGTCGAGCAGGCCGCGTTCTCGCCGAACAACTTCGTGCCCGGCATCGGCCCGTCCCCGGACAAGATGCTCCAGGGCCGCCTGTTCGCCTACGCGGACGCGCAGCGCTACCGCCTGGGCATCAACCACACCCAGCTCCCGGTGAACGCGCCGCGCGCCGCGGCCGCGGACAACTACGGCCGCGACGGCCTGCACGCCACGCGGTACGGCTCGCGCCACGACAAGAACTACGAGCCCAACTCGTACGCGGGCCCCGCCCAGACGGACACGGCGCTCTCCGCCCCGCTCCCCGTCCAGGGCTGGACCGGCACCCACGAGGCGCCCGCCCACACCAAGGACGACGACTTCTTCCAGGCCGGCGAGCTGTACCGCCTGATGACGGCCGACGAGAAGGACCGCCTGGTCGCGAACATCGCGGGCGGCCTGTCCCAGGTCTCCCGGGACGACGTCATCGAGAAGAACCTCGCCCACTTCCACGCGGCCGACCCCGAGTACGGCAAGCGCGTGGAGAAGGCGGTCCGCGCCCTCCGCGAGGACTGACCTCACCCCCCGAACCCTGCCCGCGCCGACGCGTCCACCCGGATGAGGGGTTGCGCGCGACGCGGGCAGGACGAGGCCGCGGCGGTGGCGCGATGCCAGTGCGGTGGTACGCGGAGGGCGGCCCGGTCACCAGACCTGAAGGCCCGTGCAGCCCCCCTTCGCGCCTCCGCCGCGGCCCCTGTTCCTCCTGAACGAGGGCGCGGAGTACGGATACGGTCCCGTACTCCGCGCCCTTTCACGTGTCAGAGGACGCTGTCGACGGCGTCCAGCAGGACGGCGGTACTGGCGTCGGGATCGTGGTTCATGGTGAGCGCTTGGTGCGGGAGCCGGCCGAGGTGCCCGGCGAGCTCCTTGGTGGAGGTCTCGGCGGGCAGCAGCCCGAACACATCCGGGTACCGGTCCTCCGTGGCGGAGCCGAAGAAGTCGGCGTCGGCCACGCCGCGGGCGACGGTGGTCAGCCCGGGGACGGTCTTCGCCTTGATCTCCGGGAAGAGAATCCCCACGGCATGCCCTTCGGTCGCCAAGGTCAGCCCGAGCCAGGATTCCAGCTGATCGGGAAAGAACTGCGGTTTCATCTCGACTCCCGACGCCTTCCACAGCGGCGTACGGTCACCGGCGAGGAGCGCGTCGGTCACCTTCTGCTTCTGGGTGGGATGCATTTGCTCACCGGCCCGGACGCGGGCGCGTACCGGCTCGTACCAGCCAAGGGCATCGAGCAGCCCGAAGCCGATGGCCGCCGCGCTGGGCCAGGGCAGGACGCGGATGACTTCGCCGTCGAAGCGGGCGAATACCCGGTCATTGGCGAGGAGTTGAAACCCGCCGGTACGCGCCAGAAGGAACCCGGTGGTCGTCTTCCCGGCGCCCTTGTTGCCGAGGGTGAGGAGCGTCGCCCCGTCGGCGGGGCGGGTGACGGCCGACGCATGAAGGATCTGCCAGCCATCGGCGAGGAGCCGGCCCCGGACGACCTCTCTGGCCAGCCGGGCGGTCGCGGTGGCGACGGAGGTCTCATCGGTACCGACGATGCGCATACGGGTGGCACCCGGGTCCCACTCGTACGACAGCCGGTCCTCCGGCTGCGTAGCCGTAACAAGACCGCTCTCACTACGGCTGACCAGCATCGGAGCGGCAGCGTACGCAATCACCTCCGGCAGCCCGGCCAGCACGCGCCTTCCAAGCGCGGCGTGCTGTCGCTCGTCGATGTCGGCGCGGATGACCGGACCGTCGGCGGTGCCCGGGTCGACGTTCTCAGCCGTCCACCACAAGCCCAGGTATCGGCCTACCCAGTCGGTGATGGCGGAGGTCTCACTGGTGACGGTGACCGATGGGCCGTCGGCCGTCGTGATGCGGGTCGCGAAGGTCATGACGCGGACATCTCCTCGAGAGTCGGGCAAAGGCGGTGGTAGGTGGACTGCAATGTGGCTTCTGCGGCTGCGAGATCGCGTATCTCTCCGGCGTCCAGACGCGGGAGACATACCGTGGGCTGCCCCGAGGAGAAGTGCAACGGCATTCCGAGATAGACGCCGTTCCTCGGTGCGGACAGCTCGATGGAGCCGTCCGTGACACCCAGAACAAGGGCAAGGGCGGCCACGGTGGCAGCGGCAGGACCGGAACGGACCCTGCCGATCCCAGCGGCGATCCGGCCGGGCCGCGCGGCCATCTCTGCCCGGATCGCCTGCACGGGGACGGGGACGGCCCGACCGTCGACGGTGGTGGAGGAGGCGCAGATCACCGCCAGGTCCCCGTGCTCGCCGATGACGTGTCCTCGTACAGCTTCCGTCGGTACCCCCATCCTCCGGGCCAGGATGAGCCGGTACCGGGCCGTGTCGGTGCTGGAGCCGATCCCCCACACCCGCGTACTGCCGGACACCTCCGCGTACAGGCGGGTCATCACGTCGACGGGATTGGTCACCACGACGACCGGGCCGGTGAACCCGGCCAGCTTCTGGCCGAGGCTCCGGATCATGAGCCCGTTGGCGGCGAGCCCGGCCATGCGGATGTCTGTCGTACGGTCGTTGGTGAAGGCGGCTCGCGGGCAGAGCACGAGAGCATCGCACGACTGCATTCCGGCGAGGTCGGCCCGGCGCGCTCGCGCGGAAGACGCACTGACGAGGCTCATGTCCTCCAGATCGGTGACAAGCCCGTCGGCGCTGCGTCCGTGGAGCGACGCCACCATCACTGTGTCGCACCAGCCCGCGTGGACCAGGAGCCCACCCACAGCCTGGCCGACGGCCCCGGCGCCGATGATGCCGACGGCCGTCACCGGGTCGCCGCCTGCGCGACGTGGGCCAGGCACAGACGCCACAGGTCGCGCCCGGAACGAAGGGGAACGAGCGCGGAGGTGCAGAGGTCGAGCATCCGGCACACGGCTCCGGCCTCGGAGACCACGGCCGCTCCGATTCGGGTCATGGGCAGACCCGTTGGGTGCGAGAGGTACGTGGTGAGGATGTTCGTGGTGTCCATCAGCCACAGGGCGACAAGCTGCCGCAGAAGCGCACTCTCCTCCGGGGCCGACAGATGCGCCGCCGCGACGTCCGTATGGACCGCGGCCTGCTCCAGAACCACGCGGACGGCGCCCGCTCCGGGCCGGCAGGCGACCAGGTCCAGGAAGAGTCGGGACAGAAGCTTGGCGAGGTCGGCGCAGGGCGGATTACGCATGAGGCCCGGGTCGATGAACGTGGGCCGCCCACCATCGGAGGGGAACAGCACATGCTCCGGCTTGAGGTCTCCGAAAACGACCGGTCGCGACAATGCGAACGCGGCAGAGGCATTGGCCCGACGCAGACGAAGAACGATCTCCCGGAGCAGGTTGCCGAAGGGGAGCCGCCCCAAGTACACCGCACCGTTGACGCCGCTGAACTTCCGCAGGAAGGTCCCGGGGATCGACCTCTCAACAATCGGCGCGCGGTCGACCAGTGCAACGACGTCAGGTGAGCGCAGTACCGGCGCGAGTTCTTGGCGTACGAGGTGCAGGAGGTCGGCCGTACGCCCGGGAGACGCCGCGACCAGTTCGGCGAGGGTCGCTCCGCCCACGTACTTGGTGAACAGCACCCCGGGCCGGCGACCGAGAACCTTGGGCACCCGCAGCCCGGCGGCGGCGAGCACTCGAAGCTGATCGGCCTCCCGTTCGAGGAGGGTGCCGGGTCTGGCGAGGTAGGCGCGCTGGGCGGCCTGGGCAGTCGGCCAGTCGCCGCCCCGCCCGCGAACGATGGAGACGAGCGACATGCCGAGCAGCTCACTCTTCGCGTACACGGTGTCGCCGTCGACAGTGAGCTGCTGTACATGGCTGGTCACGCTCGGGACGACGGGGCCGGGCTGGACAACGGAGGTCGGCCACAGCTCGTGGGCGGCCGTCGCGATGTGCTCGGCCACATAGTCGGCCACCAGTGCCGGCGTCGGCACTTCTGCGATGTCGGGATCTACGGCGTCGGCGGCAGGGCGGAACATGAGGGGCCCCATTTCTTCCGGGTCAACCGGTGCGAGGGTGGCTTGCGCGGTGCGTGCGTCAGCTGCTGGGCCGGAAAGAGCCTGCCGATGCGGTGTTCCGGTGCAACGCGTCAGCGAGGAGCAGCGCGTCGTCGGCATCCAGGTAGTCGAGGCGGATGCGGTTGCCGCCGCGCAGGCCGCGACAATGCCCGCAGGTGGGTACCGACTCGACGGGCAGCGCCTGGCCGGTCGCGGCGAGCGCCCGCTCCAGTTCCCGGGCGAACCGCTCGTGGTCGTGCCAGTCCCCGAGGTCGAGGGCGCGCAGGACCAGCTCGTCACCGCCGAGGCGGCGGTAGAGCAGCGCGGCAGTGTCTGTATCGAGCATGCCGATGTCGATGAGGGCCCGGCTCCCTACGTCCTGGATCTCCACATGCCGCTCGACGCCGATGCGGGCAAGGGCGCGATGCAGCTGCAATGCCGAGTTCTGGGCCTCGGTGAGACGCGTCTCCAACAACCGCCCGAGAGCCTGAACTTCCTGCTCCGAAGGCAGGGTGAGAACCAGCCCATGGCCAGGGCGTGGCGCAGGCGCGAGGTGTTCCACCTCGGCGGTGATGCCCTCGGCGAGCAAGTGGGCCCGCACGTCTCCGTGTGTCCAGGGGTAAGCGACCGAGGGAGCCAACCGGAGGCGGCAACCACCTGGCGCGGGGCCTTGCTTCAACTCGAAGCCAAGACCGGCGTACTCCAGGACAAGCTCCAGAGCGCGAGCCGTGGCCATCGGGGTCGGCGGCGAGTTCGTCATCGGATCATCCTCGTGAGATAGGTCGAACGCCTGCATGCGTGTGCGGCGACAAGCGGCTCGGGGACGTACAGCCAGTCAGTGGCGCGCTCAGAGATCCTTGATGCCGACGAGCACGCGACCGATCAGGTTCGGGTCGGCCCGAGCAACTTCGGGCGCCCGGAGGCCATCGGATTCGGACAGGCCCGGAGACGACACCGAAGCGTCGCGGCCCTCGTTCGACCACTCGGCATCGCTCGCGATCTCGGCCCGCCACGGCGGGCAGCCCCGCATCGAGGAGCAGGCCACCGCGCTCGCCGACGAGGCACTCAACCTCCAGAACGCGGGCAGCGCGACGCAGCGAGTACGAAACAGCCTGTACGCCTCCGGGGCCGCATTCCGCTCGTCTGCGATGTGGGCGGCCATCGACGGCCGGCGCTACGAGGCCGCGAAGACTCACATGCGCGAGGCGCAGGCCCTCGCGGAGATGTCCGGTGACCAGGCGATCAAGTTCCGCATCTGGAGTCACGCGGGAACCATGTACCGGCACATGGGCCGCCCCGCCGACGCGATCGCTGCCAACGACGTTGCTCGCAACCTGCATCTCACCCGCCGCGACCCATTGTTCGCGTCTCTCGGTCTCGCCCGTCAAGGAGCCATCCACGGCACGGCCCAGAACCGGACCGAGACCCGTCGCGCGTTCGAGCAGGCGCAGGACGCCATGCTGCGCGCAGATCCCGCTGACCAGCGGCCGGTCTGGCTGCTCGCCTTCTACGACCAGGCCGAACTGGACTCCCTTGCTCTCTCCGCGTACCTGGCGCTCGGCGACTACCCGACCGCCGAGTACCACGCCCACCGGTGTCTGGCCTCGCTCCGGCCCCACATGGTTAGGTCTCGCGCCATCGCCACGACCCGTCTCGCTCACGCCCTCCTTTCTCAGGGGGCCGCCGACGCCGCAACTGCCACCGCCATAAGGGTTTCTGCAGACGCCGCCACCCGCCACGCCCGCGTGTCGCGCATGCTCCAAGAGTTCGGAGCCGCCCTCGCGCCACCGCGCCGCGCAGCACCACCGTCCAGACGTGGACCGAGCACACCATCACTTGGAGGACGACCGCATGACCACCGCACCCGCCACGGAGCTGCGCACCTTCACCAGCTTGGACACCATCCGCGGTGACCTCCTCGACGTATACGCTGAGGTACGCGCCCCGCTGCTCCACCTGCCGAACTACGCGGTCACCGCCTTCGGCGAACGTATCGACCGGCACGCCACCGAACCCGGATTCACAGCCGTCCTCGCGTACGCGGACAACCAGCCGGTCGGCTACGCGTACAGCAACACCATCGAGCACGGCGACCGCTACTGGCAGCGCACCAGCCCGACCCCGGCGGAGAAGTACACCGAGCGCCCGACCATGGCGCTCAAGGAGATCGGTGTCCACCCGTCCTGGCGCAAGACCGGCACCGCCCGCCGCATCCACGACGCCCTGCTCGCCACCGGCGCCGAGCCGTACATCACGCTCATGGTCAACGGAGCCGCAGGCGACGGAAAGGTCCACGCGCTGTACAAGTCATGGGGCTACGAGGACATTGGCCAGAGCCAGCCGTCACCGGCGTCACCGATCCTCACCGTGATGATGCGAGACGCTGCTGGGTAGCCGAGGTACGAGTTGTTGACCAGGACGTGCACGTACGGGATTCGGTGCTGGGCGCCCACCGCGAGCTCCTCCAGCGTGAACCTGAAGCTGTAGTCACCACAGAGTCGGGCATACGGATTCGGTGAAGCGTTGAAAGGAACGTCAGCGACGGCGCGCCGACTCTTGGTCAGTCAATGCCCTCGACGATACGGAAGTCCCGCTCGACGCCGTCGGAGAGGGCGGCCAACGCCTCCTGGTAGGCCGCACTTTCGCGCGCCGCGACGGCCTGCTCGAAGGTGCCGAACTCGACCAGGACGGTGCGTTCGGCGATTCCCGCCTCGTATGCCTCGACGCGAGTGCCGCGGGAGAGGATCCGGCCGCCCCCGGCTTTGACGGCTGGAGGGGCCAGCTTGTTGTAGGCGGCCAGCTTCTCGGGGTCCGCAATGGTGCGGTAGACGCTGACCCAGTAGCCCTTGGGCATGGAACCTCCCGTGTGTGGTGATGAGTGCGTTCGGCTTACGGGGTTGCCTCGGGGAAACGGGCGCCCCAGGGCTCCGCTTCCAGCAGAAGCCCGTTGGCCAGAAGGCTGATGGTTCGGTACCAGCCGATCAGTACGAGTAGTTCGAGTACGTGGGCTTCTTCGTAGTGCGTGCGCAGGGCGTCCCAGGCGGGCTGCGTGAGCTGAGCCGTGTCGTTGAGTTCGTCAACCGCGTGGAGTAGTGCCGTGTGGCGTGGGGACCATGGAGCGCTGGCCACCGCGTCGGGCTGGGCAGTTGCCCGGAGCTGTTCCGGGCCGAGTCCGGCCTGCGGCGCCAGGGTCGCGGCGTGGACGCCCCATTCGTAAGCACAGGCGGACCGCGCGGTCACGCGGGCGATGACGATCTCCCGGTCCATGGCGGGGAGGAGTCCATGACCCAGCAGCCCGGCGCCGAGGGCGAACATGCGTGAGGCCAGCTCCGGGTTGCGGTGCAGGATACGGAACAGCGCGAGCGGTTCGTGCGGTACGCCCGGCGGCATCCATCGGCGCAGCGCCCGGTCGATGTCGGCGGTGTAGGGCGGGGTGAGCGGTTCGATGCGGGGCATCTCAGCACCTCCTGCTTCGATTTTCGAACCACTATGATGCTTCGAGAACCGAAGCGCAAGGAGCGAGCATGGAAGCCAGAGCGCCACGTCCGGGGAAGCCGGTACGGGGATCCGAATCGGGCCGCCCGGTAATGGCCGCACTCGACCTGCTCGGACGGCGGTGGACGATGCGGATCCTGTGGGAACTGAGCCAAGCCCCGGCAGGGTTCCGCGAATTGCAGCGCCGGTGCGAGCGCATGTCCTCCAGCGTGCTCAGCACCCGGATCGAGGAACTGTCCACCGCCCGCCTGCTCACCCTGGACGGCGACGGCTACCACCTCACCCGGCTCGGCCGCGATCTCGTCGAGGCGCTGAGCCCGCTGGACGCCTGGAGTCGACGCTGGGCCGAGGAAATGGGACCCGCGACGACAGGAGAGCTGGAATGATCACCGTATGGCCGATTCCTGCGGCTATGAGCGAAGGGAGCGGCACATGGGCCGTCGCGAAAGTCCCCGTAAGGACACGGCAGTCGTGACCGCGACTGTGCGCGAGTGGAACGACGAGGAGGGCTGGGGCGTCCTCGACTCGCCCGAGACTCCCGGAGGGTGCTTCGGCCACTACTCCGACATTCAGGCACCCGGCTTCCGCACACTGTCACCAGGGCAAGAGGTCGATCTCACCTGGTAAGCACCGGGCTTCAAGCAGGACGGGTACGACTATCGCGCGATGAGCATCACCCCCAAGCACGTCTGACCCCGCAATGGCCGCAGGTGGGTTGCGGTGGAGCAAGAGGCGGCGAGGCCCCGGGGCGACGTCTACCCCCAGCCCTGCAACGGCGGCTCGTACCAGAAATGGCGCACCGTCCAGCCCGCCGCCCGCAGCGCCGTCATGCTCCAGAGCGTCGGCACGGGCGGCTGCCTGCAGCAACAGGACAACGGCTACTACCGCACC
Organism: Streptomyces sp. NBC_00209; assembly: GCF_045206345.1. Lineage (NCBI taxonomy): Bacteria > Bacillati > Actinomycetota > Actinomycetes > Kitasatosporales > Streptomycetaceae > Streptomyces > Streptomyces sp. NBC_00209. The sequence goes on from NZ_CP108121.1 coordinate 867,150, forward strand.
GTCGCCTGCGACCGGAACGCCCAGAACCAGCGCTTCACCATCGGCTGAGATGCAGGCTCGGGGGTCCTGCGCGGCTGCCAGGACCTCGCGCGCCGCAACTGGCGTTCAGGACTCGGCCGCCAGGAGCTGGACCAGGCCGACCCAATTCTCCCCATCCGCCTCGGTGTGTGTGGCGCGGACCCTCCATCGACCTGCGGGCAGCGAAACCGATACCGCGGCGGGCATCCCGCCGCCGGGGTACTCGACGCCCAGGTCGGAACCCGCTTCGGCGGAGTCCATGAGCACCGCCGGGCCGTCCGTGGCCCACGTGCTGCCCTCCTCCCACACCGTGTCCGGGTCGGCAAGAACCGTGTCCGCCGCGGCTCTCAGCCCGGCCTCGGAGTCGGCGGCGAGCCACCGCAGGAACGTTCGGTGCTGGGGCACGTAGCAAGTGGTTGCCGGCTCGTCCGCCAGTACGAGTGCCTGCGCACCCTTCTCGTCAAGAGGGATCACACCGGCCAGATCGTCCACCGCGCAGGCCCGGTCGTAGTCGTCCGAGGCTGTGCCGGCTCCGGCGATGAGTCCACTCTCCGTGCTTCCGCCCCAGGAGGCCAGGGCGGAGACAGGAACGACGATCAAGGGGCCGCCCAACGACTCCACCCAGACCGGGGAGGAGTCAGAGGCATCGTCCGCAGCGGATGAGGAGGTGATCATGCCAGTCAGTGTGCCCCGCCCGCTGACAATGTCGCAGTGGACATGAACGGGGCGAGGCATTGCGATACCACTATCGACGGGTGGCGCGCCAGGTGGCACAAGCGGCGCGACGGACGTCGAGGCCACACCCACCGAACCCCGCCGCCTGGCCACCTGGCTCAGCCCGCGTGACACCGTCGGCTACATCCGAGCCGCCCTGACCGCACCGTCCTCCACTCGCTTCGTCACGGCTTACGCCGTCTCCGGCAATTCCCGCCGCTTCTGGAGACTTCCCGACGCGTCGGAACTGGCCTACGTCCCCCTCGACAACGCCGAAGCCCACGCCTCGGACATCCCCGGAGACCTTGCGCCCGATCCGGCCGCCGTCCAGGCCGGCCCTACGCCAACCCCGAGTTCACGCTCAAGCACCTCCGGCCCTGCCCCTAGGTGTTGCGGGTCAGCCCGTTGGTGGCGGCGCGTAGTGGTGGGCGAGGGCGGTGGCGAGGTTGCCGAGGTGGGCTCTGGCTTCGGCGGGGCCGTGCACAGTGATGGCGCTGCCGAAGGGGAGCAGTGTGCGCACGTCCTCCAGGTGCGGGAAGCGGATCCTCACCCTGTGACCGGTGGTGGATTCCTCATGGTCGTCCTGGACGAGTCGTTGGCCGAGGATCCGTCGCGCTCGCTCGATCTGGGTCCGGTCGATGGTGGCGCTGACCTCTACAGCATGGTTGAGTTCCCACTGGTCTATGAGCGCTGCGGCGACGGTGGCCAGGGTCTGGTTCTCGCGGATCCGTCGTGGCTGGTCGACCTCATTCCACGTGGTGATCCGTTCGAGTCGGTACATCCGTGGCTCTCGGGCACAGTCGGCGACGAGGTACCAGGTGCCGGCTTTGGCGAACAGCCCGTAGGGGTCCACGACCAGGTCGCGTGGGCATGACTCGCGTGGGCTGTCGTACGCGATCCGTAGCCGACGACCTCGCCGCACCGGGCCGATCAGCGAAGCCGGAGTCGTGCCGGAAACCCGTGCCTGGAGCCAGGGACGGCTGTCCACGTGCACTACGTCCGTGAGCGGCAGCAGCTCATCAACTCGACGTGGCTGTGCGGCGGCGATCTTGGCGAGCGCGCGCCGGCTTTCGGCCGATGCGTCGAGCTCCGCACGTTGCTTCTCGTCCAGCCCGGCGAGCGAGAGATGGTTACGCTCGCCCGGCGTAAGTCGTGTGAGGTCGGGCCCGGACCCGGGCAGCATGGTCACGCCTCCGAGGCGGCCCCGCTGCCCGGTCACCGGCAGACCGGCGTCACGAAGCCAGTTCAGGTCCCGGGTGACGGTTCGAAGGGACACCCCGAGCGCCGAAGCGAGTTCCTGCGTGGTCACGGCATTCCTCGACGCCAAGAGCAGCATCAGGGAGAAGAAGCGGTCCGGGGTCACACACCAAGTTTTCCAGGAATTGCGACACGATGCGGCGCATATCCCGGTGAGGCTGGTGGGTGCGTACCCACGACCTGCGAGAGGGAAGAACCATGACCACATCCGTCGTGTCCATCGTCTACGTGAACGACGCTCCCGCCGCGGCACGCTTCTACGGCGGCCTCCTCGGCATGAGTCCCTCGTTCGAGACTCCGGGATACATCACCTTCGACCTCGGGCCGGGTGCTGACCTCGGTTTGTGGTCCGGCCAGTTCGAGGATCTGTCACCGGACGTCCCGCGCACCGGTGAGGTGTGCCTGGCCACCGACAGCGGCCCCGAGGAGGTCGACGCGATCTTCAAGCAGTGGCAGTCCAAGGGCGTCACGATCCTGCGCGAGCCTCACGATGCCGGGTTCGGGCTGACCTTCCTCGCCGCCGATCCCGACGGGAACCGTATCCGCGTCGCACTGCGGGGCTGACGAGCCGCGAGGCGGCAGGCGCGCACTCGGTCCCGGCAGGGCCCATCCCTGAAGAGCCCCCACGGGGATCCGTGGGGGCTCTTCAGGGATGGGCCCTGCCGGGTTACGCCCCCACGTACGGCCGGGCCTCGCAACCCAGGCCCTCGACCACCTCGAACTCCACGAGACCTGGAAGTCGATGTCGCAGAGGACACCGACCTGAAGCGCCGCGCCCTCGTAGGCGGCCATCGACGGCCGGTATCGCGCAAACCTGTGGACCAAGCGTTTGTAGACTCCCTGGATGACCAGCCATCTGCTCCGTCTCACCGTCCTGGGGTCTGCGACGCCCTATGCGAGCGTGGACAACCCGTGCTCCGGCTACCTGGTGTCGGGCGGAGGCACTCGAGTGTGGGTAGACGCGGGCAGCGGGACGCTGGCGCAGTTGCAGCGGCATGTCAGGCTCGATGAGGTGAATGCGATCTGGATCTCGCATCTGCACGCCGATCACAGCGCGGACCTGCTCACCGCCTATTACGCGGCGCTCTATGCGGATATCCGGCTTGCCGCACCCATCCCCCTGTACGGCCCACCGGGCATCGCCGACCGGCTGGCCCACTTCCTGTCCAACACCTCAACGCGCAGCCCGATCGAGTCCGCATTCGCCGTCCATGAGTTGGATGACGGGCACCAGGCGCGCATCGGCGCACTCACCCTGACCAGCCGGGCAGTGGCGCACGGCATCCCGGCCTTCGCCGTGCGCATCGAGACCGAGGGCCGATCGCTGGTCTACTCCGGGGACACAGCGCCGTGTGTAAACCTCACGCGACTGGCGGAGGGATGTGATGTGCTGCTGTGCGAGGCCGAGAGCGCCGAGGCGCCGGCCGAGGGCGAACAGGTGCACCACACACCCGAAGACACCGGTGACACGGCCGGCGCGGCCCGGGCAGGCCGGTTGATCGTCACGCACGTCGGCCGGTTCCTCACGCCGCAACAGGCGGTCGCACGCGCCTCGGCCCGGTTCGACGGTCCCGTCACCTATGCCGCACCTGGTGCGGTCTTCTCGATCGATTAGGCGACAACTACCTCGGGTTGCTCCACGATGACCGAGCGGCTTCCCTCCTTGTTCTCGACCGCCGAGGATGTCACTCCTGTGCGGCACGCGACATGCTTACGATGTGCGGTCAACCCGGCGGATGCAGGTACGACGAGTACTGCTCCAGCTCGTCCAACTGCGCGACGTAGCGCGGTCCGATCCGTGTGCGCCCGTGGCCGAGTACCCACGGCAGCAACTCCGGGGTGGCGTCGCATTCCTCATAGAAGCCCAGCTTCAGCTCGGACAGCTGGTCCTCGAAGCACCAGTAATCCACAAGCTCTTCCAGATGCCTGGTCGCGCTCGGGGTGCGGGCGTGCTCCCATACCTCCAGCCACGGGTTCAGAGCGCCCGTGACGACCGTGACGATGTTCAGGACGTCGTCCGCGTCCACCGGGGCCGGGTACTGGTCGAGTGTCGCCGCCCACCAGGACGCCCACAGCTCCCGCAGCGCGGCCGCCTCCGCCGGCGGCCACCCCGCTCAGCGGCGTCGTCACGAGATCGTCGGGTACCGCCTCCGGCGGTCCGGCCAGTGCGGCCCGGTCCATGGCAGGGAGGAGTCCATGACCCAGCAGCCCGGCGCCGCTGCCGGGCCGGCTCCGCATTCACCGGTGGGGCCGGGTTGCATCTTCGCATTCGCGGCCCCACGCACGGAGTTCGGTTGCGCACTTTCGATCCTCGCGCCGCCGGGGTCCGTTCCAGACCTCTGGAACGGACCCCGGGGACGGGCACTCGGCACAGCCTCAGCACGCGTGACGAAAAGGCTTCCCGCACACCCGTTTCGAGCTGACGGGGCTCTACTTCACAAGGGCCTTCTGCGCTGCTGCCACAGCGGAGGCATTGCTCTCCTTGGGCTTCGCGAGCTCGCTCCGGTGATCGGCAATCAGCTGCTGCTGGATGGCGGTTTCAGTGCCGTTCCAGACCTTCACGAGATCGGTGGCCTCCTTGCAGTCGATATCGGCGACGGCGACATCGATTTCGTCCTGAGAGGGAGACCCGTCGATGTGGACAACAACCTTGTCCGCATCATACGGGCTGTCAACGGTGTAGCCCTTGCCGCTCATGCACTTGGACCAGTCCGCGATGACCTCTTGGACAACCGGCTCCTTGAGGGACTGGGCAAGGCTCTGCCCATTGAGTTCCGAGGCCAGGGAGAAGTCTGCCGATGTACCGCCGAGTTGGCTGTCAGCCCATCCTGCGCAGCCGTTCTCATGGATCTTCTTGCCCTTGAAGGTGGCGGGGGCGGCCGCACGGCTGAGGTCGCGAGGGTTGAGGCTGGTGTATCCGGAGAACACCTCCGTCTCCTCCACCGTCATGGTCGGCAGCTTCGCGCCCTGCGGGTTCTGCACGAGGTAGTCCGGCAAGCCGTAGCCGTACTTCTCGGCCGTGTCCCGGTCGGTGATGCCGTAACGGCGTTCGATGTTGGCATCGTTGTCGTTCGGAGGCGGCGTACTGCCCGCCGGCGGCAAAGTGATGGTGAGCCCGTAGTCGGCCATGCACTTCTTCTGCAGGTCGCGGGCGCCATTGTCGAGAGCGACCGTGTCCTGATAGGTCTGCATGTAGTCCTCCAGCGGCAGCGACAGCCCCTTCGCCAGGCCGTTGCGTGGGGTGGACGTCGGCCAGTGGGCCTTGTCCACGGTGGAGGACTCCTGGGCTATGGGCCCGGTTTTCGGGTTCTGCGCCGTGTCCGAGGCACCGGTCGTGGCGGCGGAGCAGCCGGTGACCAGCGCGGCAGCGGCGAGAGCGATCGCAGCGGTCGTAACGTGACGGTTCATCGCGGGTCCTTACGATCCGGGGCGGTCAGGCGAAGTGCTGGGAGGCGTTTTGGTTCTTCAGGGTCGAATTGAGATCCGCCTTGGGGCAGTCGGCCTCGTAGCCATTCCAGTGCCTGAGGTACTGAGAAGCCCCGGCATAGCTGGAGTTGTAGTAAACGCGATAGTTGTCCGCCGGCGCGCAGTTCCACATGGCAGCCGCGTTGTTCTTCACGTACTGGCCCTTGCCGGGCGCCGAGTAGCCGCCGGGGTACTCATAACCGTCGTCCCCGAAGACGTAGCGGTAGGTGCTCAGGGTCGAGCCCTGATACTGGCTGGTGCCCTCATAGTTGGAGACGTTGCCGTAGAACCTGGCCTTCCCCGTGGTCTCACCGGGATGACTCTTCAAGTACGCCGAGGAATTGTAGGTGAGCGTGAGATCTCCGAAGGAGCAGCTGATCCACGGCACATCACAGTTGTCCGTGACTTTGAAGGTCGCCGCTTGGGCCGGTGCGGCGGACATCAGCAGGCTGGCGCAAGCGGCGACGGCCGCGGTCGCGGCCATCCTGGAGCGCGATAGAAAGAACTTCACGTTGTCCCTCTCCACGGAGCACCCCTGAGGGCGCGCGTGCGGTTGTACCGGAGTAGTAAGCGAGCCGTCGCAGAACATGCCTGCGACGTAAAGGGCCAGCGGTCCGGGAAACCAGCCGGGATGATGCGGCGAGCGGGGCTGAAGGACTGTAAGCAAAATGTGGATGCCCTGTAAACCCATCATCCCGCTCCACGCTCCACGGAGCCTCCGCACCGGGGGCGGCAGGGCGCGCAATGGGGCGGCACCTGCCGGATGGTTCAACACAGCTTCCATCACAGCGAGTTACCTTCCGCACTGCTTCGACGTGCCCCCAGCTCCGACATTTTTGTCCCATCAGGAACGGCATGGGAGTCTTCGCCTCCGCCCTCCAGGAGCCCAAACCCCCACCCCCTTCCGCCCCCGGTTGACGCTCCGGAGTCACGGGAAGCTTCGCCATACCAGGGGCCGCCGCTCAGCCGGTTGAACTGCGACGGCTCCCTCGCCCCTGAGAGCCGAAGCAAATTTGCGCAGCCTTTACCATCCGCAACTGGGTCATGGCCTGGACCTCCGAGATGGTCTTCCACGCCGTGTGCGGACCAACCGACCTCACCGTGGAGAAGAGAGCCGACTCCTGACCTTCGGGCCGGGTTGGCGGTGGCAAGGTGCGGGGGTGGAGAAGTCGGTGGCGGGCCGGCGGGTGGTGAGGGACGATCACGACCTGCACGGCCCTGCTCCTGCCGGACGCGCCCGAACGCGTTATGCGGTGCGGTGCTGACGTCGGATCGATGCTCGGCCTGGTGCCTGCCGCGCCGGGCCGGAGAGGACTCATGTGTCGCTCACTCTTGAAGATCGCTTGGCCATCATCGAACTGGTCTCGTTGCACGGTCACCTCGTTGACGACGGGAGCCTTGACCGGTTGGGGGAGTTGTTCACCGCCGATGTGGTCTACGACCTCACCGACTTCGGCCAGGAGCCGCTGTCCGGGGTGGCAGCCATCCAGGAAGCGGCATGGGCGCTGGGATCGGCCAACCCCGTCGCACATCACGTCACCAACGTCGTCGTCACCGCATGGGCCGAGGGTCGTGTGCAGGTCCGTTCCAAGGGGCTGGGTGTCAAGGCGGACGGCTCCTGCGGTTCCGTCACCTACGACGACACGGTCGTGCCCACCGCTGACGGCTGGCGGATCAGCTGTCGCAGGGTGGCGCCACGCCGAACTCCCCTGAGCGGGATGACAAAGCCCGGCTGACCAGGCGCGCCGTCGTCGCGGTCAACGACCCACTCCGCTGCTGCGGTCGCCGGCATGCCCGAAGAGCACCTGCGGATCCCCGCAGGTGCTCTTCGGGCGGGGCCGCAGGCCCCTCCGGGGTCACGCCCCCACGTACGACCTGATCGCCGTAGGTGCGTGTGACGGGTCCGTTGCCACGTCCTCGAACTCGTTCACCGACGCGATGTCCGTGCCGCTCATCGCGATGTTCGTGACGCGTTCCAGGATCGCTTCGACCACCACCGGGACGCGGTGTTCCGCGGCCAGCTTCTTCGCTTCCTCGAAGGCCGGGAGGAGGGCGTCCGGTTCCGTGACACGGATGGCCTTGCAGCCGAGGCCCTCGACCACCTTGACGTGGTCCACGCCGTAGACGCCCAGCTCCGGGGAGTTGAGGTTCTCGAACTCCAGGTTGACCTGGAAGTCGATGTCGAAGTTGCGCTGGGCCTGGCGGATCAGGCCGAGGTAGGAGTTGTTGACCAGGACGTGCACGTACGGGATGCGGTGCTGGGCGCCCACCGCGAGCTCCTCCAGCATGAACTGGAAGTCGTAGTCGCCCGAGAGCGCGACGACCGAGCCCTCCGGGTCGGCGGTGGCGACGCCCAGGGCGGCCGGGATCGTCCAGCCCAGGGGGCCCGCCTGGCCGCAGTTGATCCAGTGGCGCGGGCGGTACACGTGGAGCATCTGGGCGCCCGCGATCTGGGAGAGGCCGATCGTCGTGACGTACCGGGTCTCCGGGCCGAACGCGCGGTTCATCTCCTCGTACACCCGCTGCGGCTTCAGCGGCACGTTGTCGAAGTGCGTACGGCGCTGCAGGGTCGCCCGGCGCTCCTGAGTGGACGCCGCCCACGCCGAGCGGTCCGCGAGCTTCCCCGCCGCCTTCCGTTCGCGGGCGACCTCCACGAACAGTTCCAGCGCCGCCTTCGCGTCGGACACGATGCCGAGGTCCGGGGCGAAGATCTTGCCGATCTGGGTGGGCGCGATGTCCACGTGGACGAACGTGCGGCCCGCCGTGTAGACGTCGAGCTCGCCCGTGTGGCGGTTGGCCCAGCGATTGCCGATGCCGAGGACGAAGTCGGACTCCAGGAAGTTCGCGTTGCCGTAGCGGTGCGAGGTCTGGAGGCCGACCATGCCGGCGTTCAGCTCGTGGTCGTCGGGGATGATGCCCCAGCCCATCAGGGTCGGGACGACCGGGACGCCGGTCAACTCGGCGAACTCGACCAGGAGTTCTTCCGCGCCGGCGTTGATGATGCCGCCGCCCGCCACGAGTAGCGGGCGCTCCGAGGCGTTGAGCATGTCCAGAGCGCGCTCGATCTGCTTGCGGGTCGCGGCGGGCTTGTGCACCGGCAGCGGCTCGTACAGGTCGGGATCGAACTCGATCTCGGTGCGCTGCACGTCGATCGGCAGGTCGATGAGGACCGGGCCAGGGCGGCCCGTGCGCATCAGGTGGAACGCCTGCTGGAAGACGCCGGGGACCTGCGCGGCCTCCAGGACGGTCGTCGCGGCCTTGGTGACCGGGGCGGCGATCGAGGCGATGTCGACGGCCTGGAAGTCCTCCTTGTGCAGGACGGCGGTCGGCGCCTGGCCGGTGATGCACAGGATCGGGATCGAGTCCGCGATCGCGGAGTACAGGCCGGTGATCATGTCGGTGCCGGCGGGCCCCGACGTACCGATGCAGACGCCGATGTTGCCCGGGCGGGCCCGGGTGTAGCCCTCCGCCATGTGGGAGGCGCCCTCGACGTGCCGGGCGAGCGTGTGGTGGACGCCGCCGGCCGCCTTGAGGGCCGCGTAGAAGGGGTTGATCGCGGCGCCGGGCACACCGAACGCGTTGCTGACGCCTTCGCGCTTGAGGATCTCGACTGCCGCGCGGGCAGCGGTCATACGAGGCATTGAGTGCTCCTGCTCGTCCCTGGATGGAGTCGGGGGTGGAGTCGGGCTCTGTCGCGCCACCTGAGAGCACCAATTCACCGAATTCCGCATTACGGAAAACTTCTTCTGTTATGTGGAATCAAATCTAAGCCGCGTCCGGACCGCCGTCAAGGGAGCGGGGAGCCGCACGGAGGGGGCGCGAGTGAAGCGATTCCGCTCCCTGCGGCGGAGTCTTGGGGGAGCATGGACGGATTACGCACGTGGTACGGAGGGAGCACGGGGTGGAGTCAGTGCCGGTACGGTGCCCGGCCTGTCGCCGCGACCACGCGTACGTGACCCCCGTCTACCCGTGCCCGTGCGGGGAGCCGACAGCCCCACCGCTGCTGCGCGGCGCCCCCGTCGTCCCGATCACCCATCGCACCTGGAACGACGACTGGGTGACCGTACGGTGCCGGGGCTGCGGGCGGCACGACCAGTGGCCGCAGCCCGAGCTGTGCTGCCCGTGCGGCGCGGTGCTGCGGGTGCCGGTGCGGCCGGTGGCGGCCGCCGGGGCGGTCCGGCCCGCGCACATACCGCTGCCGCGCACGGCGGCGGCGCCCCGTCCGGCGTTCCGGCCGCTGACCATCCGCACCGCGCGGGACGCGGTCGCGGCGGCGGCGCTCTATCTGACCTGGCTGGGTTTCCAGGACGTGACGCACCCGGCGAACCGGCCGGCGTCCCGGATCGACCTGCGGGCGGCCGGGCTGATCGCCGAGGTCGACTCCACGACCGGGCCGACCGCGCTCCGGGACGTCGAGTGCCTGTGGCTCAACGCGCTCAACGGCTCGGTGCGCGGGGTGCTGTTCTCGCTCGCGGGCTACACGCCGGAGGCCCGGAAGCGCGCGGACACCTTACGCGTGCCGCTGTTCGTCCTGGACCTCACCGGCACGCCGCAGCCGGTGAACGGCGCGGCGGACGAACTCGTCAGCACCGGTGCCTGACCGCGCGCACCCATCAGAATCGGACACCCGGACCGGGCGACGTGCCGTGCCTCACAGGAACCGCCCGGCCACCCTGCGTGTGATCCGTCACGTTCTGGCCAACGGCGCCCGATGTGCGGTTCGTTGTCAGTGGCGGGCCCTACAGTGGAACGCATGGTCTTAACTCCACGGACTTCACCACCCTCGGACACGCCCGCGCACGCCCCCGCGCTCGCCGGCCTCGCCGCCCTGGAGGCCAATGAGGCGATCCGGGCGTTCGTGGACGCCCGCGCGGGGCAGGAGTGGTCCCCCGTGGAGTCCGCCGCGTACGAGGTGCTGCTCATCGAGTGGGCGGCCGCGACGCGCGGGACGGCGGCGGGGGACGTCATCGAGGCGGCCTGACGCGGGCTACCTCCGGTAGTTCTCCCGCAGTTCGATCTTACGGACCTTGCCGCTGACCGTCATCGGGAAGGTCTCCAGGATCTGGAGCAGGCGCGGAATCTTGTAGTGCGCCAACTGCCCGTCGCAGAACGCCCGTACATCGTCCAGGGTCGGCGGGTCGGCCGGGACGGCGGGAATGACGCAGGCCAGCACCTCCTCGACGTAACGCTCGTCGGGCACACCGACCACCTGCACATCGGCGATCTTCGGGTGGCGGTACAGGAACTCCTCGATCTCGCGCGGGTAGACGTTCTCGCCGCCCCGGATGATCACGTCCTTGATGCGGCCGACGATCTGTACGTAGCCGTCCTCGCGCATCACCGCGAGGTCCCCGGTGTGCATCCAGCGCCCCGCGTCGATGGCCTCGGCGGTGCGCTCGGGCTGGTCCCAGTAGCCGAGCATCACGCTGTAGCCCCGGGTGCACAGCTCCCCGGACCGCCCGCGTTCCAGGGTCACGCCCGTCGCCGGGTCGATGACCTTGACCTCGATGTGCGGCATGACGCGGCCGACGGTGCCGGTGCGGCGCTCCAGGTCGTCGTCGCGGCGGGTCTGGGTGGAGACCGGGGAGGTCTCCGTCATTCCGTAGCAGATGGACACCTCGTCCATGTGCATCTCGGCCACCACCCGCTTCATCACCTCGACCGGGCACGGCGACCCGGCCATGATGCCGGTGCGCAGCGAGGACAGGTCGTACGAGGCGAAGTCCGGCAGGTTGAGCTCGGCGATGAACATCGTGGGCACCCCGTACAGCGAGGTGCAGCGCTCCTGCTGCACGGCGCCCAGCACGGCGGCCGGTTCGAACGAGCCGCCGGGGATCACGATGCAGGCGCCGTGCGAGGTGATGCCGAGGTTGCCCATCACCATGCCGAAGCAGTGGTAGAAGGGGACGGGGAGGCAGACCCGGTCCTGCTCGGTGTAGGCGACCAACTCACCGACGAAATAGCCGTTGTTGAGAATGCTGTGGTGCGAGAGCGTCGCACCCTTGGGGAAGCCGGTGGTGCCGGAGGTGTACTGGATGTTGATCGGGTCGTCGCAGGACAGCTCCGCCTCGCGAGCAGCCAGCTGATTTACCGTCACCTGGGCTGCCATGGAAAGGAGTTCGCCCCAGGATCCGTCGCCGATGTAGTGGACCGCTCGCAGATCCGGGCAGTTGGCGCGGACCTCCTCGACCAGGGCCCGGTAGTCGCTGGTGCGGTGCGCGAGGGAGGCGGCCAGCAGGCAGATCCCGGCCTGCTGCAGCACGTACTCCAACTCGTGCGCCCGGTAGGCGGGGTTGATGTTCACCATGATCGCGCCGATGCGGGCGGTGGCGTACTGGACGAGCACCCACTCGGGGCAGTTGACCGCCCAGATCCCGACCCGGTCCCCCTTGGCCACGCCCGACGCCAGCAGCGCCCGCGCCAGCTCGTCGACGGCCGCGCCGAGCTCCGTGTACGTCCAGCGCCGCCCGGACGGTACGTCGACCAGCGCCTCGCGGTCGGGCCAGGCGGCGACGGCCCGGTCCAGGTTGCGTCCGATGGTGTCACCGAGCAGGGCGGTGGTGCCCGTGCCGTGCGCGTACGAGAGCTCGGTCATGCCAGGTCCCCCTCGGCGTACTCGGTGCCGCCGCCCTGGGCGGTGCGCTCGCGCAGTTCGATCCGGCGGATCTTGCCGGAGACGGTCTTGGGCAGCTCCGCGAACTCCAGCCGCCGCACCCGCTTGTACGGGGCGAGCACGGACCGGGAATGGGCGAAGAGCACCTTGGCGGTGTCGGGCCCGGGCTCCCAGCCCTCGGCGAGCACCACGTACGCCTTCGGGACGGAGAGGCGGACCTCGTCGGGGGCGGGGACGACGGCGGCCTCGACCACCGCCTCGTGCTCCAGCAGGGCGCTCTCCAGCTCGAACGGGGAGATCTTGTAGTCGGAGGACTTGAAGACGTCGTCGGCGCGCCCCACGTAGGTGATGTAGCCGTCCTCGTCGCGGGAGCCGATGTCACCGGTGCGGTAGTAGCCGCCCGCCATCGCCTCGGCGGTGCGGTCGGGGTCGCCGTGGTAGCCGGTCATCAGGCCCACCGGGTGCGCCGACAGGTCGAGCGAGATCTCGCCCTCGGCCGCGCCGGGCTCCCCGCTCACCGGGTCGAGCAGGACCACCCGGAAGCCGGGGCTGGGCCGCCCCATCGAGCCGGGCTTGAGGACCTGGCCGGGGGTGTTGGCGACCTGGACGGCGGTCTCCGTCTGGCCGAAGCCGTCGCGGATGGTGACGCCCCAGGCGCGCCGGACCGCCTCGATGACCTCGGGGTTCAGCGGTTCGCCGGCCGCGACGACCTCGCGCGGCGGGGTCCTCAGCTGGGTCAGGTCGGCCTGGATGAGCATGCGCCACACGGTGGGCGGGGCGCAGAAGCTCGTAATGCCGGAGCGGTCCATCTCGGCCATCAGGCGGCCGGCGTCGAAGCGGGTGTAGTTGAAGATGAAGACGGTCGCCTCGGCGCTCCACGGCGCGAAGAGGTTGGACCAGGCGTGCTTGGCCCAGCCGGGCGAGGAGATGTTGAGGTGCACGTCGCCGGGCTTGAGCCCGATCCAGTACATCGTCGCCAAGTGGCCCACGGGGTAGGAGACATGGGTGTGCTCGACCAGCTTGGGGCTGGCGGTCGTGCCGGAGGTGAAGTAGAGCATCAGCGGTTCGTCCGCGTCGGTCTCGCGGTCCGGCGTGAACGGGCGGGGCGCCTCGGCGGCCTCCGCGTAGTCGAGCCAGCCCTCGGCCGGGGCGCCGACGCAGATACGGGTGTAGGAGCCGGGCACCTCGGCGAACTTCGCGGTGTCGGTGTCGCGGACCAGGACGTGCCGGACCCGGCCGCGCTCGACCCGGTCGCACAGGTCGGCGGGGCCGAGCAGCGGGGTCGCCGGGATGACCACGGCGCGCAGCTTCATCGCGGCGAGCGCGGTCTCCCACAGCTCCACCTGGTTGCCGAGCATGACGAGGACGCGGTCGCCCTCGCGCACCCCCTGGGCGCGCAGCCAGTTCGCGGCGCGGTCGGAGCGGGCGGACATCTCGGCGAACGACACCTCGGTGCGGGTGCCGTCCTCATCCACGATGTGCAGGGCGGTGCGGTCGTTGTCCCGGGCGATGACGTCGAACCAGTCGAGCGCCCAGTTGAAGTGGTCGTCGCGGGGCCAGCGGAAGCCGTCGTAGGCGGCGGCGTAGTCCTCGCGGTGCCGGAGCAGGAAGTCCCGGGCCGCCCGGAACGTCTCCGTCGCACTCGTTTCCGGCATGTGCCCTCCTCTTTACCGACCCGGCCGGTCCTTTGGCTCCTCACATCATGTAAACAGTGAGCCAGGTCTCACCACCCCCGGACGGGGGTGTCGCGGGGCCGCCATTCCATCGGGGGGCCGGGCAGAGAGGCGGCAGGGTGCCGGAATCCGTCGACGCGGTCGAGATGCAAGCGGCGCTGCTGCGGCTGCGCCGGACGAGCGGGCTGCCGGTCGCCTTCGGCGGGCTGCTCGCGGACAGCCGGCACGCCAGGATCGCCGAGGTGAACGGGGCGCGCACGGCGGCGCTGCGCGGGCTCGTGATCTCGTCGGGCAGCGGCCTGGGCGGCAAGTCCATGGCCCTGTCGAGGCCGTGCGCGGTGACCGACTACCGCTCCTCGCGCCACATCAGCCACGAGTACGACACGGCTGTCGCGGCGGAGGGCCTGCGCTCGGTGGTCGCCGTCCCCGTCGTGGTGCGGCGCGAGGTGCGGGGGGTGCTGTACGGGGCCCTGCGTGAACCGCTCACGCTCGGGGACCGCACGTTCGACGCGGCAGTGGCCGCCGCCCGTGACGTGGAGCAGGCACTGGTGGTCCGGGACGAGGTGCGGCAGCTGCTGGCGGTGAGCCGCCCGGAGCCGGACGCCGCTGCCGTGGCGGCGGGGGCGGCGGGGGCCTGGGAGGACGTCCGGGAGGCGCACCGCGAGCTGCGCGCCCTGATGCCGAAGGTGCTCGACCCGGCGCTCCGGGACGAGCTGCTCGCGGTGTGCGGGCGGCTGGCCTCGGCGACGGGCACCCGGGAGCCCGGGGCGCGGGAGGTCCGGCTCGCGCCGCGCGAGATCGATGTGCTGGCGTGCGTGGCCGCGGGCGCCACGAACGCGGTGGCGGCGGACCGGCTGGGGCTGCGCCCGGAGACGGTGAAGGGGTATCTGCGGTCCGCGATGCGGCGGCTGGGGGCGCACACCCGGCTGGAGGCGGTGGTGGCGGCCCGCCGGGCGGGACTGCTGCCGTAGGCGCGTCCCGCCCCGTCGGGCGTCCCCCGCCCCGCAATCCGCCCCCCACCTCCGCGCCGCCGTCAGCGCCCCAGGTCCACGAACGACCGGAACCGGACATCGCGCTCCGTCGCTGAGGTCATCGTCGCCATCAGGTCCATCGCCTCCTCCGTCATGACCTCGCGCTCCGCGGGCGTCAGCGGGCGCACTTCCTGGACGGTGACCACGGCCGGGGTGTCGCGCGGGGTGTCCAGCCGCCAGACCGCCGCGAAGAGCCCGTCCACCAGCACGCTGCCGTAGGTCTGGTTGCCCACCCCGTTGAGGCCCTTGAGGGCCGCCGGGATGACCCGGGTGCGGTCGGCGTGGCCGAGGAGGACGTTGTCGAACTCGGGCAGGAAGCGGGGCGGCGCGGGGGTGTCCTCGGCGGGGCGCGGGGCGTCCGGCAGGTCGAAGAGTTCGGTGCCGTGCTCGTCGCGGAAGGTGACGAGCCGGGGCCGCAGCCGCTCGAAGACCTCCTTCAGGCGGGTCAGCCCGGCCCAGGTCTGCATGTCCTTCACGGAGGCGGGGCCGAACGCGCCGAGGTAGCGCAGCACGGCGCGCTCGATGCCGGGCGCCTCCTCACCCGCGCGACCGAGCCAGCGCTCGACGGTGGTGAGCGCGACGCCGCCGCTGATGCCCCAGAGGCCGCGCGGGGTCACCTGGACCAGGGGCAGCAGGCAGCGGGCGGCGATGCCGAGGGCCTGCGGGTCCGCGTCGGGCCACTCCGTGAGCAACCGCTCGCGGATCTCCTTCGGGGTGCGCGGCGCCTCCTCCACGTACGCCCGGCTCAGCTCGCGCAGCCGGTCCAGGTCCACGCCCGTGAGCCCCTTGCGGAAGATGCCGAGCTCCCGGTCGCGGGCCGCCTGCACCAGGGGCCGCAGGGTGAGGGCGTCCTCGGCGGTGTGGGTGTGGATGGTCGAGCGCAGGGAGACGATGCGGACGACCTCGCGCGCCTCCATCAGCAGCGACAGGTCGGCAGGCCGGAAGCCCTGGAGGCGGGCCAGGAGCTGGTAGTACGGCGGCTTGGTGTTCTGCGCCTGGAGGCCGACGAGGTGGGTGACGGCGTCCTTCGCGCTCATCGCGGTCCGGCGCAGCAGGAGCTGGCGGTCCAGGGTCGCCCGGCCGAGCGCCCTGGGCGTGAGCACGGGGACGGGGGCGGCGCCGGCGGAGATCCTCTTCTTCACGGCCATGACGGCACGCTACGCGTCCATGCGGTCGGATTCGGTCCTGATGGACTCATCCGGGGCGGCGCCACGCCCTCCCCCGGCGAAGCCGGAATCGCGGCGGGGCCGCCCGCATCATGGTCCCGTGATCGCCGTCCTGTTCGCCGTCCTGACCGCCCTCAGCAACGGTTCCGCCTCCGTGCTCCAGCGCCGGGCCGCCCTCGACGTGCCGCAGACCGAGGCCATGCGGGTGTCGCTCATCGGCCATCTGCTGCGCCAGAAGGTGTGGCTCGCGGGGATCGCCCTGGTGATCGTCGCCGCCGTCTGCCAGGCCGTCGCGCTGGCCACGGGACCGATCTCCGTGGTGCAGCCGATCTTCGTGATCGAGCTTCCGGCGACGCTGCTCCTGGCCGGCTTCATGATGCGGGCCCGCCTGCCCCGGACGGTCTGGCTGGGGGTCGCCGCCGTGACGGCCGGGCTGGCCCTCGGGATGGCGACGGCCGCGCCGGGCGGCGGCAGCGACAGTGTGCACGGGGCGGCGTGGGTGCCGGCGCTGATCCTGACGGGGGTGGCCGAGGTGCTGCTGATCGCGGGGGCGTCGGCCACCCGGGGCAATGTCCGGGCCGCCCTGCTGGCCACGGCCGCCGCCTGCGGTTACGCGCTGACCGCCGCGCTGATGAAGGACGCGATGGCGCGGCTCGACACGGGTGGCGCGGGGGCGCTGTTCAGCTCCTGGCAGCTGTACGCGATGGCGGGGGCGGGGGTCGGCGCGCTGTTCCTGCTCCAGAACGCCCTTCAGGCGGGCACGCTCGTCGCCGTACAGCCGTGTCTGACGCTGGGCGACGCGCTGATCAGTGTCCTGTACGGGGTGACGCTGTTCGGCGAGGAGGTGCGCACCGGCTGGTGGGTGCTGCCCGAGCTGCTGGCCCTGGGGCTGATCGCGGCGGGGTGCGTGGAGCTGGCGCGGTCGCCGCTGGCCACCGGGAACCCGACGGCCCCGCCCCGCGCGCGCCGGGTCGACTGACCGGGCGCGCACGGACCGGGGCCGGGACGTACGCGTACTACTTGCTGATCGCGAAACGCATCAGGGCGTGCTCGTCGCCCTGCTTGATCTTGCCGGTCTCGTTGATCACCTGGAGCTTCCAGCCGGCGCCGACGCGCATGGCCTTCGCCACGGCGCAGCCGTTGTCGCTGGTGAGCAGGCTCGGCCAGATGTCGGCGACCTGCTGGCTGCTGCCGCCCGTGGCGTCGTAGACCTTGATGCTGACGTTGCGCGCGTTCTGGAAGGCGCTGCCCTTCTTGTACGCGGCGGCGACGAAGACGACCGCCGTGACGTTCGGGGGGATCCTGGCGAAGTCGACGGTGACCGTCTCGTCGTCGCCGTCGCCCTTGCCGGTCTGGTTGTCACCGCTGTGTACCAGCGAGCCGTTGCCCAGCGGGTCCAGGGAGTCCAGGCCGGCCAGCCGGACCGGGTCCGCGCCCTGCATCGCGATGGCGATCAGGTCGAGGTCGGTGCCCTTCTTCTGCTTCAGCTTCCCCATCAGCCCGCCACTGCTGCCGACGGTGGGGTCCCAGGAGACACCGATGGAGAGGTGGGTCACCCCGTCCAGGTCCGCCGGGCCGTCTTCCTTCTTCAACGTGATCATGCGTGATCCTCTTCGTGGCGGGATTCCTACAGGGTGAGTCTGCCTGGTGTCCTCCCGCTCCCCCTCACCAGGGGCAAAATTTCGACCAAGTGTGGGAGGCGCCCGGCCGGATTGTCCTGCCTCGGCATGATGTACGGGTACGTGTCCACGTGATACGGACACGGGAAGGGCGCCCGGTCCGGGTGTGGACCGGGCGTCGGTTGTCGGCCGTCTCAGGCGGCTTCCTCGCGCACCACCATCGGGGCTCCGAGGTGCTGGTGGCCGCCGCTGGCGAGCATGCGCACCTCCCCGTGATCGCTGATCTCGGCGCGGACGATCCCGGTGTCGTCCTCGTAGACGGGATGCCCGCCCGCACCGCTCTGTGCCGTCCGGTGGACGGTGACGGCATCGTCCTCCACTGCCGAGGACTGGAAGACGAGCTCGTAGCTTTCCGGATAATCCATGACTGGGCTCTCCAGACGACTTTCCCCGGGCCGGCCTCTCGGGCACGCCCGGCCTGCACCCTCCATGGTTGCGCAGACCCGGGCCGGACGCAGGGGCGGGCGCGTCCTGCGGGCGGCGGCGGAGGCTGCCTATGCTGAAGGAGAGCCCCGCCGCGGGAAGGGAAGCGCCATGGACGAGGCCGGCCTGGGGGACGACGTCTATCAGCCCCAGCAGGAGTCGGAGGCATCCGATCGTGTCGAGCAGCTCGACACGGAGGACACCTTGGCCGATCCGGACGTGGACGACGTCCTGGACCGGGGTTATTCACCGCCCGAGCGCCCCTACGCGGTGGACGATGTGGGCACCACCGCCGCCGAGCAGCACCGGGGCGAGTCCCTGGAGGGCCGGCTCGCGCGCGAGCGGCCCGAGGACGAAGGACCGCCCGGCGACGGGGTGGGCGATGTCGTGGACGGGGACGGCGAACCGTGGGACCGGGAGGTCGGCACCGTACGCGCCGGACGGCTCACCCGGGACCTGGACATCGACGAGCCGGACAGCACGGCGGGCGAGGACGTCGGGATCGACGGCGCCGCCGCCTCCGCCGAGGAGGCCGCGGTGCACGTCATCGCGGACGAGGCGTAGGAAGGCCCGTTCCCCCTTACCCCGGAGGTAATCGACGCCCCGCGCGGCCTCGGACATCGTGTTCCTCACCAGCACAGCGCTTCCGGCCCACCGGCCGGGAGCCCTACCGGAGGGACCCACGATGACCACGTACGACGACGCCGTGCAGCGCTACTTCGCCGCCTGGAACGCCGGTCCGGACGAGCTGGAGATGGCCGTCGCCGCCGCGTTCACCGACGAGGCCGCGTACACCGACCCGCTGGCCGACGTACGGGGCCACGCGCAGCTGGCGGCCGCCATCGGCGGCGCTCGGCAGCAGTTCCCCGGGTTCGTCTTCCGCCCCCTGGGCACGGTGGACGGGCATCACGCGCTGGTCCGCTTCGGGTGGGAGCTGGTCGCGCCCGACGGCTCGGCGCCCGTCGCCGGCTTCGACGTGGCGACGCTCGCCGATGACGGCCGGATCGCCTCGGTCAGCGGCTTCCTGGACCGGGTGCCGGCCGCCTGATCACGCGGCGGAGTGCGAACGGCGGCTCAGGGCCGGGTCGGTGAGGTCCGCCGGGTGTAACCGGCCTCCCGGGGCGAGAGGTTGACGCCGGGCGGGACGATCTTGTCGAACCGGCCGGCCTGGCGCGCGGCGCGGCTGGAGTCCGGCTGACCGGCTCCCTGGCGGTAACGGCCGGAGAGGATGGTCGCGGACTCCCCGGCCGAGTGGACGTCGGCGGTGTCCACGGAGTTGATGCCGGAGTCCAGGGCGTGGTGGATGATCCGGACGCTGTCGGCGTGGTCGGGGTTGCCGCGGGCGCCGAACATCATGGTGCCCAGGCACAGCGGGCTGACCTTCACTCCGGTGCGGCCGAAATCGCGGTACTGCGTCATCGTGCGTTCTCCTTGACGAGTTCACTGACATTCAGGTGGTCGACGGCCGCGCCGGGGCCGGTCTCCCGGAAGGCGTCCCACAGCCGCCGGTAGGGCCCCCGGGCGGCGAGCAGTTCGGTGTGGGTGCCGGTCTCGACCACGGTTCCCGCGTCGAGCACCACCACCCGGTCCGCCCGGGCCGCCGTGGTCAGCCGGTGGGCGACGACGACGGTCGTACGGCGACGGGCCAGTACCTCCGTGGCCGCGGCGACCCGGCGCTCGGTGGCCAGGTCCAGCGAGGCGGTCGCCTCGTCGAGCAGCAGCACGTCGGGGTCGACCAGTTCGGCCCGGGCCAGGGCGAGGAGCTGGCGCTGTCCGGCGGAGAGGTTGCGGCCCCGCTCCCCCACCGGGGTGAGGTAGCCGAGCCGCAGCCCGGCGACCATCTCGTGCGCGCCGACCGCCCGGGCCGCCCGCTCCACCTCGGCGTCCGTGGCGTCGGGCCGCCCGTAGGCGATGGCGTCGCGGACGGTGCCGCTGAACAGGTGCGCCTCCTGCGGGACCACGCCGAGCCTGCGCCGGAAGGCGGTCAGGTCCAGGTCGCGCAGATCGTGCCCGTCCACCCGGACCGCGCCCGCCGAGGGGTCGTAGAACCGGGCGAGGAGCTTGACCACGGTGGACTTGCCCGCGCCCGTGGCGCCGACGAGCGCGACGGTCTCGCCCGGTTCGATGCGCAGGTTCACCCCGTGCAGGACCTGCTGACCGCCGCCACCCGCGTACCCGAAGGACACCGCGTCGAACTCGACCTCGCCGCGCAGGGCGGGCACCGGGCGGGGGCGCTCGGCGGGCGGGGTGCCGGTGGGGGTGTTCATCAGGGCGCGGAGGCGGCCGAGGCCGACGACCGCCTGCTGGTAGCCGTCGAAGACCTGCGAGAGCTGCTGGATCGGCGAGAAGAACAGCTCCACGTACAGCAGGAACGCGATCAGGGTGCCGGCGCTCAGCTCGCCCGAGCGGACCTGCGCCGCGCCCGCGGTGAGCACGGCCGCCGAGCAGAGCGTGCCGAGGAACTCCACGAACGGGAAGAAGGTGCCCATGTACCGCTGGGCGCGCAGCCGGGAGTCGCGGAAGGCGCGGGCCAGTACGGCGAAGTCGGCGGCGTTGCGCTGCTCGCGGCGGAACGCCTGGGTGACGCGGATCGCGGTGACGTTCTCCTGGAGGCAGGCGTTGACGGCGCTGATCCGCTCCCGGGCCTCGCGGTAGGCGGGGACCGAGCAGTGGCGGAAGACGGCGGTGGCCGCGATGAGCAGCGGGAGCGCGGCGAGCAGGACGAGGGCCAGTTCCGCGTCGATCACCAGGAGAGCGACCAGCACTCCGGAGACCGTGAGCAGGCTGACCACGGCGGTGATCAGGCCGGTCTGCAGGAAGTTCGACAGGGCGTCCACGTCGGTGGTCATCCGGGTCATGATCCGGCCGCCGAGTTCGCGCTCGTAGTAGTCGAGGCCGAGGCGCTGGAGCTGGGCGAACGTCTTCACGCGGAGGGTGTAGAGGAGGCGTTCGCCGGTGCGCCCGGTGGTGCGTACCTGGGCCACGCCGATCAGCCAGTTCGCGGCCACCACAAGACCGGCGGCCGCCGCGGCGGCGAGCAGGACGTGTCCGGCCTGGTGGGCGACGCCGCGGTCCACGCCGTACCGGACGAGGACCGGCACGGTGATCTGGGCGCCCGCGTCGAGCGCGACGAGCAGCAGACCGAGGAGGAGCGGCAGCCGGAAGGGCCTGAGCAGGGCGCCGAGACCGAAGCGGGCGTCGGCGGCGACGGCCTGTCCGGTGGGCACCTCCGGGTCGGCGGCGGGCAGCGGCAGGCGGGCCAGGCCGGCGAGGAGTTCGGGGCTGGGCGGGGCCGAGCCGAGCACCCCGCCGCCGGGGCCGGCGCGTCCGGGCCCGGAGGTGGCGGCGGCTTCGGCGAGCGCCTGGGCGGCCCGGACCGCGGTGCCCTCCACCTGTTCGTCCTCGTCCTCCTCGGGGCGCAGCCACAGGTGCGGGGTGGGGCAGCCGGGGTCGGGTGCGAGGGGGGCGTCCGGGCGGTCGTCGTCGCGGTCGTCGCTGGCCAGGAGAGCGCGGAACAGGGCGGATCTGCCCCGCAGTTCGTCGGGCGTCCCGGTGTCCGCGACGCGGCCGCCGTCGAGGATCGCGACGCGGTCCGCGAGCTCCAGCGTGGAACGGCGGTGGGCGATGATCAGGGTGGTGCGGCGGCGCTCGTCCGCGCGCAGCCGGTGGTGGATCTCGGCCTCCACCCGGGCGTCGATGGCGGAGGTGGCGTCGTCCAGGACGAGCACGGCGGGGTCGCCGACGAGGGCCCGGGCGAGGGCCATCCGCTGGCGCTGGCCGCCGGACAGGGTGAGGCCCTGTTCGCCGACGAGGGTGTCGTAGCCCTGCGGAAGCCGTTCGATGAACTCGTCGGCGCGGGCGATGCGGGCGGCCGCGCGCACCTGTTCGTCGGTGGCGTCCGGCATCCCGTACGCGATGTTGGCGCGCACGGTGTCCGAGAGGAGCAGGCTCTCCTCGAAGACGTAGCCGATCCGGGAGCGCAGCGAGGCGAGGGTGAGGTCGCGGACGTCGGTGCCTCCGGCCCGTACCGCGCCGGAGGGCACGTCGTAGAAGCGGGGCAGCAGGGCGGCGGCGGTGGACTTGCCGGAGCCGGCCGGGCCGATCAGGGCCAGGGTCTCGCCGGGGCGGATGTCCAGGGTGAAGCCGTCCAGGAGCGGGGCGCTGTCGCCGTATCCGAAGGTGACGTCGTCCCAGGAGAGGGCCGGGGGCGCGTCGGGCAGTTCGCGGGCGTGCGAGGCGTCGGTGATGACAGGGGCCTCGTCCACGACCTCCAGGACGCGTTCGGCGCCGGCCCGCGCCTGCTGCCAGACCGTGAGCAGGGTGGCGACCTGGCGTACGGGGGTGACGAAGGAGCCCAGGTAGGTGGTGAACGCGAGGAACGTGCCGAGGGAGATCCGGCCGTGCAGGGCCATCCAGCCGCCGAGCGCCAGCACGGCGACCTGGCCGAGGGCCGGGACCGCCTGGAGGGCGGGGTTGTAGCGGCTGGTGAAGCGGACGACGCGCAGTCGGGAGGCGAACAGCTGGCGGGCGCGCCGTTCGAGGCCGGTGAGCTCGCGCTGCTCCTGACCGAAGCCCTTCACGACGCGGACGCCGGTGACGGTCGCCTCGACGGTGGAGGCGACCTCGGCGGCCTCCTGCTGGGCGTGCCAGTTGGCGGGGAACAGGTCGCGGCGGCTGCGCAGCGCGATCAGCCAGAGCAGCGGGCCGACGACGAGCGCCACGACGGTCAGCAGCGGCGAAAGGAACGCCATGACGGCCAGCGAGAACAGGAACATCAGGGCGTTGCCCGTGAGGTTGGGCAGGAACTGCAGCAGGGTCTGGATGAGGGTGATGTCGGAGATGGACCGGCTCACCACCTGCCCGGTGCGCAGGTCGTCCTGCTGGGCGCCGCCGAGCCGGAGCAGCGCGGCGAACGCGTCGTTGCGCAGGTCGTACTGGACCCCCAGGGAGAGCCGTCCCGAGCGGTAGCGGCGGGTGAAGCTCGCGCCGAACCGGAGCGCGCCGAGTGCGGCGAGCAGCCCGGTCCAGGGGACGAGCGAGGCGGTGGTGCCGGCCGCCACCCCGTCCACCACGTGCCGCAGCACGAGGGGCAGGGCGGCGGTGGCGACGGCGGCGGTCACGGCGGCGCCGAAGGCCATGAGGAGATCGGTGCGGTGGCGCAGGCAGTAGCCCAGCAGCCGCCGCGCCCAGCCGGGCGGCGGCCGCCGGGCCGTGCCCCCGCCCGGACCGGCCCCCGGGTGCGGACAGTCGGTCACCGGGCCTCCGCCAGACCGATGCCGTACTCGCCGGCGCCGCGGACGACCTGGTCGAAGAGGCGGTTGGCGGGGCGGGGCAGTCCGTAGTGGCCGCGCAGGGTGCTCGCGGTGTACTCGGTGCGGAACAGGCCGCGCTCCTGGAGGATCGGCACCACCCGGTCCACGAAGACCTCAAGGCCGGACGGGAGGACGGCGGGCATGATGTTGAAGCCGTCGGCGGCCCCGCTGTCGTACCAGTGCTCGATCGTGTCCGCGACCTGCTCGGCGGTCCCGGCGAAGGTGCGGTGGCCGCGTCCGCCGCCGAGCCGCCCGATGAGCTGACGTACGGTCAGCTTTTCGCGCCTGGCCAGCTCCACGATGAGGGTGTAGCGGCTCTTGGCGCCCTCGATGTCGTCCTCGGTGGGGATGTCCTCGGGGAGTTCCGCGTCCAGGTCGAGGTCCTCGGGGGCGATCCTCAGCCGCTTGGCGAGCTGGAGCTTGGCGTACTCGGGGACGATGAGGCTCTCCAGCTCGGCGTCGAGGGCCAGCGCCTCGGCCTCGGTGTCCCCGATGACGGGGACGATGCCGGGAAGGATCTTGATGCCGTCCGGGTTGCGGCCGAGGGCGGTGGTGCGCTCCTTGACGTCCTTGTAGAAGGCGATGCCCTCCTCCAGGGTCTGCTGGGCGGTGAACACCGCCTCCGCGTACCGGGCGGCGAAGTCCTTGCCGTCCTCGCTGGAACCGGCCTGCACGAGCAACGGATAACCCTGCGGGGGGCGTTGTACGTTGAGCGGCCCGTCGACCCGGAAGAACTCGCCCCGGTGATCGATCTGCCGGACCCGTTCGGCCAGGGCGTGCACCCCGCGCTCCTTGTCGGCGATCACCGCGTCGTCGGCCCAGCTGTCCCAGAGCTTGGTGGACACCTCCACGAACTCCCCGGCGCGCCGGTAGCGGTCGCGGTGCAGCGGGGTGTCGTCCAGGCCGAAGTTGCGGGCCGCGTCGGCGCCCGCGGTGGTGACGATGTTCCAGCCGGCCCGGCCACCCGAGACATGGTCGAGTGAGGCGAACCTGCGGGCCAGGTTGTACGGCTCGTTATAGCTGGTCGACGCGGTGGCGATGAGGCCGATGTGGCGGGTGGCCCCGGCGAGCGCGGTGAGCAGGACGGTGGGTTCCAGCTTGGCGGCGGGGCGGCGGCCGGGGTCGCCCATCAGTACGGGGCTGTCGGCGAGGAACAGCGAGTCGAGCCGACCGCGTTCGGCGATCCGGGCGAGGTTCTTGTAGTGCTCGATGTCGGAGTTGGCCTCGGCCGGGCTCTCGGGCAGCCGCCAGGACGCCTCGTGGTGGCCTGTGGACATGAGGAAGGCGTTGAGGTGGAGCTGCTTGCGCTCAGGCGTGCGGGTCATGGGAGTCCTTCTTCGCTTCGGTACGGGGCTGGGGCTGGGCGACCCCGAGGGCGGTGAGCAGGGTGTCGCGGTGTTCCTGGAAGCGCGGGTCGCGGCGGGAGCGCGGGGTCGGCAGGTCGACGGTGAGGTCGACGGAGATCCGGCCGTCCTCCAGGACCAGGACGCGGTCGGCGAGTTCGACGGCCTCGTCCACGTCGTGAGTGACCAGGAGCACCGCGGGGCGGTGGCGTTCGTAGAGCTCGCGGAGCAGGTCGTGCATCTTGATCCGGGTGAGCGCGTCCAGGGCGCCGAACGGCTCGTCCGCGAGGAGGAGTTCGGGTTCGCGGACCAGGGCGCGGGCGAGGGCGGCGCGCTGCTGTTCGCCGCCGGACAGCTCGTGCGGCCAGGAGCGGTCGCGGCCCTCCAGGCCGACCTCCGCCAGGGCGGTGAGGCCGCGTTCCCGGGCGCCGGAGCCGCGCAGGCCGAGGGTGACGTTGTCGATGAGCCGGAGCCAGGGCAGCAGCCGGGAGTCCTGGAAGGAGAGCGAGACCCGGTCGGGGACGGTGAGTTCGCCGGAGCCCTCGACGGTGTGGTCGAGGCGTGCGACGGCGCGCAGCAGGGTGGACTTGCCGCAGCCGCTGCGCCCGAGCAGTGCGGTGAACTCGCCGGGGGCGACGGTGAGGTCGAGTTCCTTGAGGATGTCGCGGTCGCCGAAGCGGCGGACCAGTTTCCGGGTGCGGATGGCGGGGTGCGCGAGGGCCGTCGCGCCGGGGGCGGTCAGCCCGCCAGGGTGCGTCGCCATGACAGGACCTTCCTCTCCACGGCGCGTACCGCCGCGTCCGACGCGAAGCCGAAGATCCCGTAGGCCGCCAGGCCCACGATGATCACGTCGGACTGGGCGTACTGCTGGGCCTGGAACATCATGTAACCGATGCCGCTGGTGGCGTTGATCTGCTCGACCACGATCAGCCCGAGCCAGGACGCGGTGACGCCGAGGCGCAGCCCGACGAAGAAGCCGGGCAGCGAGCCGGGGACGACGACCTTGCGGATGAACTGCGCGCGGCTCAGGTCGAGTCCTTCGGCGAGTTCGACGTAGCGGCTGTCGATGCCGGTGAGCGAGGCGTACGTGTTGATGTACATGTTCACCGCGACGCCGAGCGCGATGACGGTGACCTTCATCTGCTCGCCGATGCCGAGCCAGAGGATCAGCAGCGGGAGCATGGCCAGGGAGGGGATGGCCCGCTTGATCTGGAGCGGTCCGTCGAGGAGGTATTCGCCGGTCCGGCTCAGTCCGGCGGCGACGGCGAGGAGGACCCCGGCGCTCACCCCGAAGAAGAGGCCGAGCCCGGCGCGCTGGAGGGAGATGAGGACGTTGTCCTGCAGCCGGCCGCCGGCGACGAGGTCCGAGGCGGTGGAGAGCACCGTGCCGGGGCCGGAGAGTATCCGGGGGTCGAGATAGCCGGTGGCGGAGGCGGCCCACCACAGGGCGATGACCAGGACCGGGCCGATGAGCCGCCCGAAGGGGACGGCCCGGCCGGGGCCAAGCCGTCTGCGGGTCTTCCGTACGGGGGCGGGTGCGGCGGCCTTCACCGGCGGCGCGACCGGTGGTGCGGCGGGGCGGGTGGTGTGGGTCAGCAGCTCGGTCATGACTTCTCCCGGTACTCGGCGGGTACGGCTTGGGCCGCCAGCGCCTCGAAGCGGCGGTCGAACAGCTCGGTGGCGTCCTGCTCCGGTACGAATCCGCCTGCGGCGAGCAGGTCGGCGGTCTCCTGCTCCCAGGCGATGGCCGCGTCCCAGGAGGCCGGGAAGAGCGGCTTGTTGAGCGAGGCGACGATGCGCTTGCCGTCCTCCCGGGAGACGCCCTGGTCCTTGACGTAGTACGTGTCGATCCACTCGTCGGTGTTCTCCCACGCCCAGACCTGGCCCCGGGCCCACAGCGGGATGAAGCTGCGGACGGCGGCCGCCTTGGCCCGGTCGTTCAGCACCTCGTTGGGCGCCCAGAGCACCGAGAGCAGGTCCACGACGTCGGTCGTCACGCCGCGTGCCCCGTCCTTGCCGTACTGGGTGAGGTACTTGGTGAGGGTGGGTTCGCCCAGCGGGGCGACGTCCACCTGCTCGGACTGGAGGGCGGTGAGGAACTGGGTGCTGGGCAGGGCGACCAGCTCCACGTCCTTGTGGGAGATGCCCGCCTGCTTCAGGGCCCGCAGCACGACGACGCCCTGGGCCTGCCCCTGGGAGAACCCGATCTTCTTGCCCCGGAAGTCGTCCACGGTCCGGATGACGGAGCCGGGTGCGGTGGCGAAGACGTACGAGGGGTTGTTCCGCACCTGCACGGCGACGATCTTCGCGCCGACGTCGATGGCGTGGGCCTGGATCGGCGGAATTCCGGCATTGACGGCCAGGTCGATGGAATGGGCGCGGAATCCCTGGATGATATCGGGGCCCGCGTTCAGGTTGGGCCATTGCGAAACGGTGAAGGGAAGGTCCTTCTCCAGTCCGGCGGGGCCGAGTTGAAGCCGGGTGGAACGCACGGCGACGGAGAGTTTCGTGCCGGGTGGCGGCGCTCCGGACGGCAGTCTTCCGGCCGGTTCGGCGCTCGCGGCGGATTGCGTCCGCGGCGAGCAGGCGGCGAGCGTGCCGATGAGGGCGGTGCCGCCGAGGGCGAGGAACGAGCGGCGGCCGAGGACCGGCGATGTGCGGTGGCGTGGCATGGGAAGAGGTCCTGATCCGGTCAGAGGGAGAGGTAGGAGCCGTCGTGGAAGAGCAGCGGGGCGCGGCCCTCGTCGAGCTGGGCGTCCACCACCCGGGCGATGACGACGCGGTGGTCACCGGCCGGCACGATCTGCTCGGTCTCCACCCGCAGATGGCCGGCCACCCCGTCGAGCAGGGGCTCGCCGCCTGGCAGGCGGTGCCAGCGGGTGGGGGCGGCGAAGCGGTCGATGCCGCTGGTGGCGAAGGTGGCGGCCAGGGGCTGCTGGTCGGCGCCGAGGAAGTGCACGACGGCCGTACGGGCGTGCTCGAAGTGCGGCCACGACGAGGTGGTGGTCCCTATGCCGAACGAGATCAGCGGCGGGGTCAGCGAGAGCGAGGTGAGCGAGGTCGCGGTGAAGCCGACCGGGCCGCGGCCGGAGTCGGTGGTGATGACGACGACCCCGGCGGGGTAGCGGCGGAACGCCTGCCGGAAGCGGTCCGGGGCGATCCCCGCCGGGGCGGGGGCGGCGGCCTGAGCCGCGTACGAGGGCACAGTGACGGTCAACGTGTCTCCCGAAGGTGAAAAGCCGAAAAGGGCAGCACGAAAAGGCAGCAGGAATTGCACGAAGGCGTGCATACGCACGGCGAGACGCGCGGACGCGCGGAGCGTTCGCCGGATATCAGCGGGTGTTTACCGGAGGCCCGGACAGCGGCCGCGACAAGAACGCGGCGCGGCGGGCGCGGACGAGCGGAAGCGCGGCGTCATCGAGGACGCTTTCGCTGAATTCCGCTGTCGGCTGGTCATGAATCCATCATCCCGTCGGCGTTCGCGGCCGGTCAACAATGCAACTGACTGAATTAAGTCGGATTACGGAAGAGGCGCGGCGGGTCCGGTATCAGGACACCGCGGGCAGCGCCGGCCACGGCCCCAGCGGGTCCGTGTACAGGGAGCCGAGGGCCGCCGCCCCGCCCGCCACGGCCAGGACCGATCCGGTGAAGCTGCTCGGCACCACGGCCCGCTCGGGGTCGTCGCACACCACCGACCGCGCGGCCACCTCCGCCCGCAGTCCGGCCAGGCACTCCGGCATCCGCCCGGCCCCCGGCTCGACCACGACCAGGACCTCCGGGTCGAACATGTCGAGGAGCAGGGCCGCCGCCCGCCCCACCAGCCGGGCCCGCCGGAGGAACAGCGCCACCGCCACCGCGTCCCCGGCGAGCGCCCGGTCCAGCAGCTCCGGGAAGGATCCGGTCACCAGCCCCTGGGCGGCGGCGCGCCGCACCATGGCCCGCTCGGAGACCTCCGACTGGAGGCAGCCGGACCGTCCGCAGGAGCACGGCTCCGCACCGCCCGATCCCCCGGCGCCCAGGGGCAGATGGGCGACGCTGCCCGCGCCGGAACGCGGTCCCCGGTGCAGGGCGCCCTCGGTGGCGAAGGCGGCGTCCACGACCGCGCCGACGAAGAGCAGGACGGTGCTGGCCCGCGTCGATTCCTGGCCGAACAGCTGCTCGGCCCGGGCCAGGGCTCGGGAGTGGCTGTCCACATGGACGGGCAGCCCGGTCGCGGCGGCGAGCAGATCGCGGGCCGGGACGTCGTGCCAGCCGAGCTGCGGGTGCGCCACGATGACCCCGTCGACCGGGTCGACGCGGTGGCCGGTGGCCAGGCCGAGGGCGAGGACGGTCCGCCCGCCGGCGTGCGCGGCCACCAACGAGGGCAGGCGGTCGGCGAGTTGGGCGAGGAGGCGGTGGGGTTCGGTGGTGCCGTGGGGCCGCCGGTCCTCGGCGACGATCCGGCCGCGCAGGTCCATCAGCGAGAGGGTGGAGTGGGCGACGGCGATGTGGGCCCCGGCCACCAGATAGCTCCCGGTGTCGATCTCGACGGGGATGTGCGGCCGGCCGAGCCCCTTGGGACCGGCGGTCTCGGCGGCCTCCCGGACCAGTCCGCGGGCGAGCAGCCGGCCGACGTGCCCGCTGACGGAGGCGGGCGAGAGGCCGGTGAGGCGGGCGACCGTGGACCGGGCGACCGGCCCGTGGTCCAGGATCGCGCCGAGGACGGAGCCGGTGCCGGTCGGGCGGCGGCCCGGCACCGGGGCCGGTATGTCGGCGCGGCGCAGCGGGGTGGTGCGGGTCTCGTGGGAGCGGCGGACGGGGGCGGAGAGACTCTTCACCGTGTCTTCCAGACCTCGGGGGCGGCGATGGGCGCGGTGTCGGCGCGGCACGGGCCGGGGCGCGGAGGGCGCGGGCGCGGTGCCTCAGGCGCGGTGACACACGGCGGAGCACACCCTCTTGAGGTCGATGTGACCCCGCGTGGTGAGGTGTGCGGATCGCTGCATGCCGCGCAACGTAGCCGGACCGGCTCAACCCGGTCAAACCATCGCCGCATCCTGGACAGCTCCGTACGTCACCGAACGTTTTCCGGAATTCACCCCTGATGCCTTGTCATCGCCTGTTCTACGCGCATAGCTTGTGCTCCCTCACCACACTCTGAGGGGCCTTCTCCGTGCGCATATCCACCACCCGATCCGCCCTGCTGGCCGGCGCGGTAGCCGTGACGCTCTCGGCGACCGCGCTGCCCGCCGCCTTCGCGGCCCCGTCCGCGACCGCCGTGATCTCCGAGGTGTACGGGGGTGGCGGGAACTCCGGTGCGACGCTGACCCGCGACTTCATCGAGCTGGCCAACGCCGGCTCGGCCGCGTACGGCCTCGACGGGCTCAGCGTCCGGTACCTGCCGGGTGCCCCGTCGGCGGGCTCGCTGTGGCAGGTGTCCGCGCTGACCGGTTCCGTCGCGCCGGGCGGCCGCTATCTCGTCGCGGAGGCGGCGGGCACCGGCGGCACGGTGGCCCTGCCCACCCCGGACGCCACGGGCACCGTCGCGATGTCCGCCACGGCCGGCACCGTGGCGCTGGTCTCCGGGACGGCCCCGCTGACCTGCAAGACGGCCGCCGACTGCGCCGCCGACACCCGGATCGTGGACCTGGTCGGCTACGGCACCGCGGTCGTCCGGGAGGGCAGCGGACCGGCCAAGGGCACCTCGGCCACGGCTTCCGTGGCGCGGGCGGCCTCGCTGGCGGACACCGACGACAACGCCGCCGACCTCGCCGCGGCGACCCCCTCCCCCGTCAACGCGGCCGGTGGGACCTCGGGCGGCGGCGAGGACCCGGGCGACCCGGGCAACCCCACCGAGCCCGGCACCGTGCGGATCCACGACATCCAGGGCACCACCCGGGTCTCCCCGCTGGACGGCAAGCCGGTCACCGGGGTCCCCGGCGTCGTCACGGCGGTCCGCACCTCGGGTTCGCGCGGTTTCTGGATCCAGGACACCACCCCGGACGCCGACCCGCGCACCGGCGAGGGCGTGTTCGTCTACACCGGCTCCGCCGCCCCGGCCGTCCAGGTGGGCGATTCCGTGCTGGTCAGCGGCACCGTGGACGAGTACTACCCGTCGTCCACCACCCAGTCGGTCACCGAGATCACCGCCCCGAAGTTCACGGTCGTCTCCTCCGGCAACGCGCTGCCCGCGCCGGTGGTGCTGGACGCGAAGGCGGTGCCGTCGACGTACGTGCCCTCGGCCGGGGGCGGCTCGATCGACGCACTGCCCCTGGAGCCGTCGACGTACGCGCTGGACCTGTACGAGTCCCTGGAGGGCACCCGGGTCCAGATCGCCGACACCCGCGTGACCGGCGCGACGACCGCGTACCACGAGGTCTGGGTGACGGTCGAGCCGAAGCAGAACCCGACCCGGCGCGGCGGCACGCTCTACGCCTCGTACACCGACCAGAACACCGGCCGGATCAAGGTCATTTCGCTGGACCCGGCCGCGCCGGTGCCGACCGCGAACGTGGGTGACGTGCTCGCCGGAACCACCTCGGGCGTCCTGGACTACGACTCGTACGGCGGCTACAACCTCCAGGCCACCGCGCTCGGCAAGGTCACCGACCACCACCTGAAGCGCGAGGTCACGCGCAAGCAGAAGGGCAAGGAGCTCGCGGTCGCCACGTACAACGTGGAGAACCTCGACGCGCTGGACGACCAGGCGAAGTTCGACACGCTGGCCGAGGGCGTCGCGGTCAACCTCTCCTCGCCCGACATCGTGTCGCTGGAGGAGATCCAGGACGACAACGGCGCGCTCAACGACGGCACGGTGGGCTCCGAGGCCACGCTGAAACGGTTCACGGACGCGATCGTCGCGGCGGGCGGCCCGCGCTACTCCTGGCGCTATGTCGCCCCGCAGGACGGGAAGGACGGCGGCGAGCCCGGCGGAAACATCCGCAACGTCTTCCTCTTCAACCCGAAGCGGGTCGACTTCGTGGACCGTCCGGGCGGCGACGCGACGACCCCGGTCGCGGCCGTGAAGACGAGGAAGGGCGTCACGCTGTCGGTGTCGCCGGGCCGGATCGCGCCCGAGAGCGCGGCCTGGGACGACAGCCGCAAGCCGCTGGTCGGCGAGTTCCGCTTCCACGGGAAGTCCGTCTTCGTCGTCGGCAACCACTTCGCGTCGAAGGGCGGCGACCAGCCGCTGCACGGGCGCTACCAGGAGCCGGTGCGCAGCTCGGAGACCAAGCGGGTGCAGCAGGCGAAGGAGGTCAACACCTTCGTCAAGTCGCTGCTCACGGCGGACAAGTCGGCGCGGGTCGTGGTCCTCGGCGACCTCAACGACTTCGCCTTCTCACCCACCGTGGGCGCGCTGACCGACGGCAAGGTCCTCAAGCCGCTGATCACCACGCTGCCGAAGAACGAGCAGTACAGCTATGTGTACGAGGGCAACTCGCAGACCCTCGACCACATCCTGACCAGCCCGGGCGTGCGCCGCTTCGACTACGACGTGGTGCACATCAACGCGGAGTTCGCCGACCAGGCGAGCGACCACGACCCGCAGATCGTCCGCGTCGACGTGAACGCCCCGGAGCACGGGAACGGGCACGGCGGCCACGGTCACGGTCACGGCGGCGGGCACCACGGGCACCACTGATCCGGCCCGCGGGCGGGCGGTTCAGCCGCCCGCCCGCGGCACCACCGCGTCCACCGCCGCCTCCGCACGCGGGCGCGGCAGCGGGGCGACCGGCCGCAGCGCGGGGGCGGGTTCCAGCGGCCGGTCGGTCAGGAAGCGGGCCACCAGGTCCGCCACGTCGTCGGGGCGTTCCAGGACGACCCAGTGGTCCGACTCGCCGATGGTCAGGAAGCGGCTGCCCTCGATCGTCGCCGCGAAGGCCCGCTGGCGCTCCGGCGAGGTGACGGTGTCGTGCTCGCCCGCGAAGACGAGCGCCGGGACCCCGGTCAGCCCGCCGGAGAAGTCCGGGCGGTGCTCCAGGGACCGGCGCAGTGAGCGCTCCGCGTGCGGGGAGTGCGTGAGGGCGTGCACGAAGGAACGGCGGACATAGCGCAGGGCCAGCTCCCGCCTATGGACCGGCCGTTCGGGGTCCAGGCACATCAGCGCCTCGGCGGTCAGGGCGGCGAGCCCTTCCGCGTCCCCGGCCTCCAGCCGTCCGACGGCCCGGCTCCAGCCGTCGCGCTGGGCGTCGCCGAGATGCGACGGTACGCCGCCGAGGACCAGGCGGGCGATCCGGCCGGGGTCGCGCCGGGCGCAGCCGAAGGCGATGGACGTGCCGTAGGAGAAGCCGAAGAGATTGACCCGGTCGGCGCCCAGGTCGTCCATGACGCCGGTGACGGCGGCGCACAGGAGGCTGTCGCCGGTGCCGGGCGGCAGCGGGTCGGCGCCGCCCATGCCGGGCAGGTCGAGGGTGATCACGGAGGCGTGCGGGCCGAGGTGCTCGTCCATCTGCGGCCAGCCGTGGATGCCCTGGAGGGCGCCGCCGAGAACAACGACCGGTTCGGTGCGGGGCGCGGGCTGCGGCAGGACGCGGTAGCGGTAGCGCAGCCCGTCGACGGCGAGGGTGCGGATGATCTCTTCGGTCATGAGGTCTGGTCCCTGGTCCTTGCCCCGGTCACCTGGTGAGGACGAGGGCCGCGTTGTGGCCCCCGAAGCCGAGCGAGGTCTTGACGGCCGCCTCGAACGCCGCGGGCCTGGCCTCCTTGCTCACCACCTCGACCGGGATGTCCGGGTCGGGGGCGTCGAGATTGACGGTGGGCGGTACGAGCTGGTGCTGAAGGGCGAGGACCGTGAGCGCGGTCTCGATGCCTCCGGCGGCGCCGAGGGTGTGGCCGGTCATCGCCTTGGTGGAGGTGACGAGGGGGTGCTCGCCCAGGACCCGGCGGAGCATGGCCGTCTCGATCAGGTCGTTGGAGACGGTGGAGGTGCCGTGCGCGTTGACGTGGCCGATGGCGGCGGGGTCGGTCCCGGCGTCCGCGAGGGCGGTGCGCAGCGCACGTTCGATGCCGAGCCCGTCGGGGTCGGGGGCGACGGCCGAGTAGGCGTCGCTGGAGGCGCCGTAGCCGGTGACGTGGGCGCGGACGGTGGCGCCCCGGGCGCGGGCGTGTTCGGGGCGTTCCAGGACGAGGAGTCCGGCGCCCTCGCCGACGACGAAGCCGTCGCGGTGGGTGTCGAAGGGGCGGCAGGCGGCCTGCGGGTCGTCCAGGCGGGTGGAGACGGCCTTCAGGCTGCAGGCGCTGGCGATCAGGAGCCGGGAGCAGACGGACTCGGCGCCACCGGCGACGACGATGTCGCAGGCACCGGTGCGCAGCATCTGGTGGGCGGTGCCGATGGCGACCGTGCCGGAGGAGCAGGCGGTGGAGACGGCCTGGCTGGGGCCGTGGGCGCCGAGGTCGGTGGCGACGCTGCTGGCGGCGCCGTTGACGACGGTGAGCGGGGCGAGCTTGGGCGAGACGCGGCGGGCGCCGCGTTCGGTGAGGACGGTGTGCTGTTCGTCGTAGAAGGGCAGGCCGCCGTGGGCGGAGCCGATGACGACGGCGACCCGGCCGCTGTCCCAGACGGCGGGGTCCAGGCCCGCGTCGGCGACGGCCTCGCGGGCGGCGATGACGGCGAGGTGCGAGAAGCGGTCCATCAGCCGGTGCGCGGCGACGCCGAGCACGGCCCGGGTGTCGAGGCCGGTCACGCTGTACATGAAGTCGCAGGGCAGACCGGCCAGTTCGGGCCGGTGCGGCACACAGGGCGCGGTCGCGGGGTCGTTCACGGCGCGCCAGGTGGCCTCGGCGCCGACGCCCGCCGAGGTGACGAGGCCGATGCCGGTGACGGCCGCGGCGAACGGCGGCAGGCGGTAGGGGGCCGTCACGCGGCGGCCTTGCGGCGCACGGCGTCGACCAGCTGGCCGACGGTGTCGCGCGAGGTGAGCTGGACGTCGTCCAGGTCGACGTCGAGCCGGTCCTCGATGAGGAGCCGCAGCTCCTCCAGCGCCAGCGAGTCCAGCCGGAGCTGCCTGAGGGGCACGTCGGGGCGGATCGCCACGGGGTCGGTTCCGAAGTTGGCCGTCAGCAAGGTGCTGATCTCGTCTGCCGTGCTCATGCTCATCGGGCGCTTCTCCGCTGTCGTACGCGGTGACGCCTTGCCGCGTGAGATGTGAGTGCCATCGGGGACGCCGGCCGGTCCGGAGTTCTCTGTTATACGCCCTGTCGGCGGCGGGCCCGGCCCGCGTTCCCCCGTGCGGTGGGCTGCCGTCCAGGTGTACGAATCCCATGCGGCGCGCGTGTGCTCACAGGCCGTCAACTCCGCCGGAGTGCACGCGCTTCAACACGCCCGTGGGCTGATTGTCATACCCGCGGTGGCTCTCTATCGTGAGCAGGCTTCGCGGCCCCCTGGCCCGTCCGCCCTCCCCACAGAGCAGGAGCAGGTATGCCCACACGCGCCGCCCGCACCCGGACCCGCGCCTCCCTCCTCGCGGCCCTCACCGCCACCGTCCTCGCCGCGACCGGCTCCCCGGCCCTCGCGGCGGCGGACCCCGCGCACCCGATGGACCGGGCGTTCACCCGGGCCGCCAGGGCGTTCGACGTACCGCGCGATCTGCTCGCCGCCGTCGGGTACGGCGAGACCCGCCTCGACGGCCACGCCGGACACCCCAGCCAGGCGGGCGGCTTCGGGGTGATGCACCTGGTCAGCAACCCGGTGCGGCACACCCTGGAACGGGCCGCCGCCCTCACCGGCGAACCGGCCGCCACCCTGCGCACCGACACCGCCGCCAACATCCTGGGCGGCGCGGCGCTGCTGCGCGGTTACGCGGACGGGCTGGGCCTTGACGCCGCGGACCGCGACGACC
Source organism: Streptomyces sp. NBC_00209 (assembly GCF_045206345.1). Classification (NCBI taxonomy): domain Bacteria; kingdom Bacillati; phylum Actinomycetota; class Actinomycetes; order Kitasatosporales; family Streptomycetaceae; genus Streptomyces; species Streptomyces sp. NBC_00209. The sequence continues at coordinate 902,658 of NZ_CP108121.1, forward strand.
TCGACGCCTGGTACCCGGCCGTCGCCCGCTACAGCGGTACGCGGGGCACGACCGCCGCGCTCTACGCGGACTCGGTCTACACCTTCCTGGCCGACGGGCTCGACGCGCTCACCCCGGACGGCGAGCGGATCACGGTGACCGGGCGGCCGGTCTTCCCCGAGCGGGACGGTTCCCCGGCGGCGGACGTCGGTGCCCGGAGCGCCGACTACCCGGCCGCGCTCTGGGTCCCGGCCGACCCGAACAACTACACCAGCGGCCGGACCGCGAAGATCGACAAGATCGTCGTCCACGTCACGCAGGGCTCGTACGCGGGCTCGATCAGCTGGTTCCAGGACCCCGTGTCCGAGGTGAGCGCGCACTACGTGGTGCGGTCGTCGGACGGGCAGATCACCCAGATGGTGCGGGACGCCGACACCGCGTACCACGCGCGCAGCGCCAACGCCTCGGCGCTGGGCATCGAGCACGAGGGCTTCATCGACGACCCGACCTGGTTCACGGACGCGATGTACCGCTCGTCGGCCGCGCTGACCGCCTCGCTGTGCGAGAAGTACGGCATCCCGAAGGACCGGGCGCACATCATCGGGCACAGCGAGGCCCCGGGCAACGACCACACGGACCCCGGCCCGTACTGGGACTGGGACCGCTACATGGAGCTGGTCAAGGGCACCGGGACGGGCGGCGAGACCCGGGACGGGCTGAGCTTCACCACGTACACGACCCAGCGGTCCGGCTCGACGGGACCTCAGGTCACCGCCCTCCAGCGCCTGCTGAACGACCAGGGTTACGCGGCGGGCGAGGCGGACGGCAGCTTCGGGCCCGCCACGGCGGCCGCGGTGACCTCGTTCCAGTCGGCGCACGGCCTCGACGCGGACGGGGTCGTGGGGGCCAGGACGTGGACCGCGCTGCTGTCCGCCGGGGCGGCCCCGGAGCTCGCCGAGGACGCCACGGGCGAGGACGTGAAGCGGCTCCAGCGGGCCCTGACGGCGGCGCTGGGCTCGACCGTGGACGCGGACGGCAGCTTCGGCCCGGCGACCGCGACCGCGGTGCGCACCTACCAGACGGGGCGGGGGCTGACGGCCGACGGGATCGTGGGCCCCGGCACCTGGGCGGCGCTCCAGGCGGGCCGCTGACGGAGCGGTGGCGTCCCGGGCCCGCCCCGGGACGTCACCGGTCGGCGCGGTCGTAGCAGAGCTCCACGACCCCTGTGCCGAAGGTGCGGGTGCCGGTGAGGCGGAGGGGCCGCAGGGTCTCCTCGGCCGGGAACATCGGCTTGCCCCGGCCGATGAGGACCGGGTGGACGTAGACGCGGTACTGGTCGATCAGGTCGTGCGCCGCGAAGGAGGCGGCGAGATCGGCGCCGCCGAGGGCGAGGTCGCCGCCGGGCTGCTCCTTGAGGGCCCTGACCTCCTCGGGAACGACCTCGCGGACGATGGTGGTGTTCCAGTCGGCCCGTTCCAGCGTCCGTGAGTAGACGTACTTCGGCATGTCCCGCCAGATGACGGCGAAGTCGGCCATCGGGCCCTCGTTGGCGGGGTCCTGGTCGGCGGTGGGCCAGAAGCCCGCCATCAGCTCATGCGTGACGCGCCCGTCCAGCATGCCGCCCATACCGGCCAGTTGCTCGTTGAAGTACTGATGGAGCTCCTCGTCCACCGTATGCCAGTCGATGTTCCGGCCCGGGCCCTCGATGAAGCCGTCGAGGGACATCGACATCCAGTAGACGATCTTGCGCATCGGGTACCTCACCGGGCGTTCGGGGACGGGGCGGTGAACGCGGCCGACGTTACCGGCGGCGGGCCGACCGTTCCTTGACGCCGGGCCGGACCGGGGCGTAGGTGTCGGGCATGAGAATCGGAGAGGCGCGCGCCGCCGCCGCGCACTGGGTGGCCGCACACGCCCGCCCCGCGCCGGACTACCTGGGGGCCTACTTCAGCGGGTCCACGGTCGGGCGGCCGGACGACGCGGAGCTGCCGGTCTCCTCGGACGTGGACGTGGTCGTGGTGACGGAGGGGGCCGAGGCCCCGGCGAAGCCCGGCAAGCTCCCGCACCGGGGCGCGCTGCTGGAGATCACCTACGAGCCGTGGTCCCTGCTGGCCGACCCGGAAGCGGTACTGGGCGCGTACCACCTGGCGGGCGGCTTCCGCCGGGACACCGTCATCGACGACCCCACGGGGCGGCTGCGCGCGCTGCACGCGTACGTCGCACCGCGCTTCGCCCGGCGGGACCACGTACGGCGGCGGTGTCTGGACGCCCGGCACCGCGTCGAGACCCGTCTCACCGCCCTCGACACCACACAGCCGTTCGCGACCCGCGTGATGGCCTGGCTCTTCCCCACCGGGGTCACCACACACCTCCCGCTGGTGGCCGCCCTGCGCAACCCGACCGTCCGGCTGCGCTACCCCGCCGTGCGCGACGTGCTCACCGCCTACGGGCAGGAGGCGCTGTATCCGGAGCTGCTGGCGCTCCTGGGCTGCGCGGAGGTGTCCGCACCGCTGGTCCGGCACCATCTCACCGAGCTGACAAGGACGTTCGACGCCACCGCCCCCGTCGTACGCACGCCGTTCTTCTTCACCAGCGACCTCACCGAGCGGGCGCGGCCCGTCGCCGTCGACGGCAGCCGGGAGCTGATCGACCGGGGCGACCACCGGGAGGCGGTGTTCTGGATCCTGGCGACCTTCGCCCGCTGCCACACCGTGCTGGCCGTGGACGCGCCCGCGCTGCACACCGCCCGGCTCCCGGCCTTCCGGGAGGCGGTCGCCGACCTCACCGGCATCGCGGACACCGGGGACCTGCTCGCCCGCCGCGACGAGGTGCTGCGCTTCGTGCCCCGGCTGTGGGCGGTCACGGAGGAGATCCTGGCGGCCAATCCGGAGATCGTCGGGTAGGGCGGGGCTCTGCTACCTTGCCCGCGTGTCTCTTCCTCGTGCGTAGGACCCCGTCGAGACCGCGCCCGGCGTACTGGGTGCGGCGCTCCGGTGTCCCCGCATACCCGTGGCGCGGCGAGTCCGCGCCGCCCTCCCGAGGAAGACCCTCGTGTCCACTCCTTCGTACGTCGCCGTCCTGCGCGTGCCGCACGCCGCGCGCGCCTTCGCCGCCGCGCTGACCGGGCGGCTCTCCTACGGAATCGCCCCGCTCGCCCTGCTGCTCGCCGTCAGGGACGCCACCGGCTCCTACTCCGCCGCCGGTACCGTGATGGCCCTGTTCGGGGCCGCCAGTGTGTTCCTGTCCCCCGCCCGTGCCGGGCTGATCGACCGGTACGGGGCGCGCCGCGCCCTGCCGCCGATGGCCGGTCTGTACGCGGTGCTGCTCACCGTCCTCGCCCTGGTCACCTGGCGGCCGGGCACGTCCCCCGTGGTCCTCGGGGCCCTCGCCACGGCGGCCGGGGTCTGCACTCCGCCGCTCGGCCCGGTCATGCGGACGGTGTGGAGCGACCTCGTACCCGACCGGGAGCTGCTGCGCCGCGCGTACAGCCTGGACGGGGTGGCCGAGGAACTGCTGTACGTCTCCGGGCCGTTGCTGGTGGGCGTCGCGGTGACGGTGACCGGGCCCGCCGCCGCCGTGCTGGCCGGTGCGGTACTGATCGCGGTGGGGGCGGGGGCGCTGGCGGCCTCGCACGCCGTGCCGCGCGGGAAGCCGGACCACCGCACGGCGGCCGACGGACCGGCCGCGCCCGGTCTGCGGCTGAGCGCCGTGCCCGCGCTGCGGCGGGCCGTGCTGCTGACGGCGGCCGTGGGGCTCTGCCTCGGGGCGCTCGACCTGCTGGCGGTGGCCCTCACCGAGGCGATGCACCGGGCGTCGGCGGTGTCCTGGGTGCTGGCCGCCCTGTCGGCGACGAGCTCCGTCGGGGGTCTGGCCTACGGGGTGCTGCGGTGGCGGGCCCCGCTCGGGGTGCGGCTGCCGCTGCCGGCCGCCGGGCTGTCCGGCGCGGTGGCGGCGGCCGGTCTCGCGGGCAACGTGTACGTGCTGATCGCCGTGGTCGGCGCGGCCGGGCTGTTCCTCGCACCGGCGCTCACGACCGCCTACCTGATCGCGGACGAGTCGGCGGACGCGGCCCGGCGCACCCGGGCGGGCGCCTGGGTCAACACCGCGTTCAACGCGGGCTCGTCGGGCGGCACGGCGGCGGTGGGGCTGCTGGTGGGCCGGCTGCCGCTCGCCCTGTGCTGCGCGGTGGCGGCGGCGCCGGCGCTGCTGTGCGCGGCGGCGATGTGGGGCGCCGGTGTCCGGACGGGGCCCGAGGTGGTGAAGGCGGTCTGACGCACGGAGACGGCCGCCCACCCCGGGAAGGGGTGAGCGGCCGCCTCGTACGCGGGTTCAGCGGAAGCGGGTCACTTCAGGCCGAACGCCCGGATGATCTCCTGGTCCACCGCGAGGCCGCCGGCGGCCTCGGCGTGGGCCTTGAGCGAGACCGCCTTGGCGCCCTTCTTCGGGGTCTTGAACCGGGCGGTCCAGGATCCCGTCCGGTCCTTGTCGAGCGACACCGGGCTCCAGGTCTTCCCGTCGTCGTAACTCACCGACAGGCGGGCCTTCGTGGCCTTCACGGCGCCGTTCAACCACTCCTGCGTGGTGGACGACAGTCCGATCTCGGCCCACTTCCCGGCCCGCACGTCACCGGCGAGGTCCGTGGCGACGTCGTAGTCCAGCTGGAGCATCGGGATGTCCACCTGGTACGGGCCCTCAGGGTCGAGGGCGCCCGAGACGAACGACCACTCCGAGTGGGTGCGTACGGACGTCTTCCAGGTGTCCGCGTCGCGCGAGGCGTCGAGCACCAGGCGGTAGGGCAGCTTCTCGTCGGGCAGGTCGCCGATGTAGCCGGCCCGGCCCGGGGACTCGTCCAGCACCTTGTCGCCCTGGTAGACCGTCACCTTGCCGGTGTCGTACTCCTTGTCCGGCATGGAGCCCGAGTGCCCGGCCCCGGCGTCCGTCCACGGGGTGATGTTGTACTGGATGTCACCGTACTGCGAACGGTTCGGGCCCCAGTAGGCGGTGCCCAGGCGCGGCCGGGTGATGGGCGCGAACCACTGGGCCCTGCTGGTGGAGCCGGCCCGGTAGTCCATCTCGCCGCCGCGCTCCTCCAGCGCGGTGTCGCTGCCCTCCTCGTTGAACTGGGAGTGGTTCTCGTACCAGAAGGAGGCGCCCGGCAGCGGGTTGACCCACTCGGTGCGGGTGCCGGGGAACTTCTCGTACTCCTCGAAGCCGAGCCCGGGGCCGTACTCGGGGATGTCGTAGCGGAAGCCGCCGCCGACGACGTCGCGGTGGCCGTAGAAGGCGTTCTGGATCTTCGCCAGGTCACGGGTGGCCGGGGCGAAGGCGAGCGAGCGGTTCGGGACGGTGCCGTCGTGACGGTCCACCAGGTCGTAGACGTAGCTCGCGTACTTGTGCTGCTCGACGGTCAGTTTCTCGCCGTGCTGCGCGGCCTTGACCAGGCTCTCGCCGGCGATCCGCTGGACGGAGAGCACCGGGATGGGAAGCGTGGTGCCCCAGTCCGCGTAGGACTCCATCAGCCGGCCGTCGCCGCGGTTGACGACGAACAGCGCCTTGGCGCCGGCGGCGATCGCTGCGGCGGCGCGGTCGGCCGGGGACACCGTGTCACTGGCGCGGATGACCACGGCCATGCCCTTGGCGTCCACGCGCTTGTAGTCGGCGGCGGAACCGTTGCCCGCGAAGACGCTGCGGAGCTTGCCCCTGCTGTCCTCGGCGATCGCCGATCCGCCCTGCGGGGTGACCGGGACGTCCCGGCCGTCGGACGTCAGGTCGATGAGCTTCTCGCCCTGGCGCCAGCGGGTCAGGAAGGAGAAGTCACCCTGGGTGACCTTCTTGGTGGGGCTCGCCCACAGCTGGTCGTACGTCAGCGGGATCTGGTACGCGTCACGCTGGACGGTACCGTCGGGTGCGGTGCGCGCCATGTCGTAGCGCAGCTGGCGGGTCTCGGTCTCCTTCGGCGTGCTCACGCTGATCTTGCGGGCCTTGGAGGCGTCGAGGGTGGCCGTGACCGGCTTGTCGAGGATGATTTCGGGGGCCGCGAGGAAGGCGATGGCCTTGGAGTCGGCGGTGTCGCCCTTGACGTCGGCGGCGGCCCAGGCGGTGTAGTTGCCCGGGGGCAGCCGCAGCGTGGTGTCGCCGGAGACCGCGATCGGCGACAGGTTCGGGTCGCCGAGGGCGCCGAGCACGACGGTGCCGTCCATGGGCTTGCCGGAGCGGTCGCGGAGCCGGAGCGTGAGGTCGTAGAGCTCCTGCTCCTTGGTGAGCGCGAAGCCGGTGTGCGCGACGACGGCGCCCGAGGCGTCCTTGGCGACGACCTGGCCGGAGAACGTGGTGCCCGCGTCCACCTTCGACGGGTCGAGCGTGAGGACGGCCTCGGCGGTGGAGCCGGCCGGGACCGTCAGCTGCTTCACGGACAGCGTGTACGCGTCCGAGTCGCTGTCCGTCGCCAGGTCGAGGGTGACGTCGGCGGTGCCGGTGTTGCGGTAGGTGAGGGTGCGCTCGGCGACCGGGTCGGAGGCGCTGTGCGGCCAGTCGTACGCGGCGACCTCGACGGAGCCCGTGGCCTCGATGGTCGTGTCGATGGCGGCCTTCACGTCGAGGCGGCCGGTGCCCTGCTCGTACGGGGTGTAGTCGGGCAGCACCTTGGACGAGGTCATCAGCGCGTCCTTGATGCGCTGACCGGACCAGTCGGGGTGGCGCTGCTTGACGATGGCGGCGGCGCCCGCGACGTGCGGGGTGGCCATCGACGTACCGGACATCGACTGGTACATGCCCTCGATGCCGGGGACGGACTGCGAGGCGGCGGCGTTGATGTCGACACCGGGCGCGGACAGGTCCGGCTTCAGGCCGTAGCTGCGCACCAGCGGGCCCATGGACGAGAAGTCGGCGCGGCCGTCCTGCTTGTCGACGGCGGCGACGGTGAGCGCCTTGTCGGCGGAGCCGGGCGAGCCGATGGTGCCCGCGCCGTACGCGTTGCCGGCGGCGATCACGAAGAGCGGGCCGCCGTCCGCGGAGAGGGTGTTGACGGCCTGGGACATGGGGTCGGTGCCGTCGTCGGCGACCGGTGAGCCGAGGCTCATGGAGACGACGTCGGCGCCCTCCGCCTTGGCCCACTCCATGGCCTCGATGATCCCGGAGTCGGCGCCGGAGCCCTCGTTGCTGAGGACCTTGCCGACGAGCAGCCCGGCCTCGGGGGCGACGCCCTTGTTGACGCCGTCGGACGCGGCGCCCGAGCCGGCGATGGTGGAGGCGACGTGCGTGCCGTGGCCGTTCTTGTCGTCGACCTCCTCACCCGGGACGAAGCTCTTCGTCTCCAGGATGCGGTCCTTGACGTCCGGGTGGTCCTCGTCGATGCCGGTGTCCAGGACGGCGACCTTGATGCCCTTGCCGTCGTAGCCCTCGGCCCACGCCTGCGGGGCGTTGATCTGCGGCACGGAGTCCTTGAGCGCGGCCTCGGCGCGGCCGTCGAGCCAGAGCTTGGCGATGCCGTTGTCCAGCGAACGGGCCGTGGCGGTGCGCGCGATGTCGTTCCAGAAGGCGCGGGCGGTGTCCTTGCCGGCCTTGAGGGCGGCGCCGTGGATGGACTCCAGCTGCCGGACGGTCCTGCTGCCGCGCGGGGCGACGGGCAGCGAACGGGCCTTGGACGCGGGGTAGGTGGCGATCAGCGGGATGCCGCCGGTCTTCTTGTCGTCGTAGCCCATCTTCGCGAGCGCCGAGACGTTGAAGAGGCGGCGGTCCAGCTTGCCGGCCGCGAGAAGGCTCTGCGCCTCGTCGGGCAGGACGTAGATGTCGTCCCCGGCCTGCTGGACGTGGACGCCGCCGGTCGCGCCCTCGGGGCGGTCCACGGTGACGGTGTCCTGGTGGCCCGCGCCGTCGGCGTAGTGGACGACGTCACCGGTGACGAGGGTGATGTCGTAGCGGTGAACGGGCTCCGCGGCGGGGGTGGTTGCCGTGGTGAGGGAAGCGGGGGCGGCGTACGCGGCGCCCGTGACGGGCAGCAGCGCGCCGCTCATCAGGGCCGCGGCGGTGGCTATGACGAGGGTGCGTCGCCCGGCGCGTGCGGGTCTCGCCCGGCCGGTCGCGGTGGAGGGGGAGAAAGTCATGGGTGATGATCTACCGGTAAACCGGCCGCCGCGGGACGGTCCGCGCCTGGCGCGAATGTGCCGTGGCGGCTAACCGCCGGTACCGGACGAAGTGCTGCGAGGGCGAGTTCAGGCCACCTCAGGCCACCTCAGGCCACCGAGCCGATGCGCCCCGCCGGGGGCAGCCCGCCGGGGTGGTGGATCGGGGTGTGCGCGCCGGTCAGCGGGGCGCCGCTGCCGCCGCGCCGGGCGGCGACGATCTCGGCGGCGATCGACAGGGCCGTCTCCTCGGGCGTACGCGCTCCGAGGTCGAGCCCGATCGGCGAGTGCAGCCGGGCCAGCTCCAGCTCGGTGACCCCGGCCTCGCGCAGCCGTTCGTTGCGCTGGAGGTGGGTGCGGCGGGAGCCCATCGCGCCGACGTACGCGACGGGCAGCTTGAGCGCCGCCTCCAGCAGGGGCACGTCGAACTTGGCGTCGTGCGTCAGGACGCACAGGACCGTGCGGGCGTCCACCGCGGTTCCGGCCAGATAGCGGTGCGGCCAGTCCACGACCAGCTCGTCGGCGTCCGGGAAGCGGGCCTTCGTCGCGAAGACGGGCCGCGCGTCGCACACCGTGACGTGGTAGCCGAGGAACTTGCCGGCCCGGACCAGGGCCGAGGCGAAGTCGATGGCCCCGAACACGATCATCCGGGGCGGCGGCACGCTGGACTCCACGAGCAGCGTGAGGGGCTGTCCGCAGCGCGAGCCGTCGGCGCCGATGGTGAGGGCGCCGGTGCGGCCCTGGTCCAGCAGGGCGCGGGTCTCGGCGACCGCGGTGCGGTCCAGCTCGGGGTGTCCGCCGAGCCCGCCCTCGTAACGGCCGTCGGGGTGCACCAGGAGGGGCCGGCCGAGGAGTTCGGCGGGCCCGTCGGTGATCCGGGCGACCGCGGCCGCCTCCCCCCGTACGGCGGCGGCGAGCGCGGCGGCGTACACCGGGCGGGCGGGGTCGTCCACCCGGACCGGGGTCACCAGGATGTCGATGACGCCGCCGCAGGTCAGGCCGACCGCGAAGGCGTCCTCGTCGCTGTAGCCGAAGCGTTCGAGGCGGGTCAGGCCGTCCTCCAGCGCCTCCTGGCACAGCTCGTACACCGCCCCCTCCACACACCCGCCGGAGACCGAGCCGATCGCCGTGCCGTCGCGGTCGACGGCCAGCGCGGCCCCCGGCTGGCGGGGGGCGCTGCCGCCGACGGCGACGACGGTGGCCACGGCGAAATCGCGTCCCTGCCCGGCCCAGCGGTCGAGCTCTTCGGCGATGTCCAGCATCTCGGTCTCCTTGGCGGATGGGTGAAGGGCGGGTCAGCTGACGCCGAGCCAGCTCTCGATCGGGTGCAGGGCGAAGTAGACGACGAAGATCACCGTCAGGCCCCACATGAACGCGCCGACCTCGCGGGCCCGGCCCTGGGCGGCCTTGATGGCGACGTACGAGATGACGCCCGCCGCCACACCGGTGGTGATGGTGTACGTGAACGGCATCAGGACCACCGTCAGGAACACCGGGATGGCCACGGAGCGGTCGCTCCAGTCCACTTGCCGGGCGTTCTGCATCATCATCGCGCCGATGACGACGAGAGCGGCGGAGGCCACCTCGGCGGGCACGATCGCGGTGAGCGGGGTGAAGAAGAGGCAGGCGGCGAAGAACAGGCCGGTGACGACGGACGCCAGACCGGTCCTGGCCCCCTCGCCGACGCCGGTCGCGGACTCCACGAAGACCGTCTGCCCGGAACCGCCGGCGACACCGCCGATGGCCCCGCCTGCGCCGTCGATGAACAGCGCCTTCGACAGGCCGGGCATGCGGCCCTTGTCGTCGGCGAGCCCGGCCTCCGTACCGACACCGATGATGGTGGCCATGGCGTCGAAGAAGCCGGCGAGCACCAGGGTGAAGACGATGAAGCCGACGGTCATCGCGCCGACGTCGCCCCAGCCGCCGAAGTCGACGTCGCCGAAGAGCGAGAAGTCCGGCGAGGAGACCGCGGAGCCCTTGAGCTCCGGCGGGCCGCTGCTCCAGATCTTGGGATCGACGTCCGCGGCCTTGTTGATCACGAAGGCGACCACGGTGCCGACGACGATGCCGATGAGGATCGCGCCGGGGATGTTGCGGGCCTGGAGCATGAAGATCAGCAGCAGGGTGACCGCGAAGACGAGGACCGGCCAGCCGGCGAGTTCACCGGCCGGGCCGAGGGTCACCGGGGTCGCGGTGCCCTTGCCGACGAATCCGGCCTTGAAGAGCCCGATCAGGGCGATGAACAGGCCGATTCCCATCGTGATGCCGTGCTTCAGCGGGAGCGGGATCGCGTTCATGATCAGCTCACGCAGACCGGTGACCACCAGGAGGCAGATCACCACGCCGTACATCACGCACATGCCCATGGCCTGGGGCCAGGTCATTTCGGGGGCGACCTGCGAGGACAGGACGCCGGAGACGCTGAGGCCCGCGGCGAGCGCGAGCGGGACCTTGCCGACGAAGCCCATGAGCAGGGTGGTCACCGCCGCCGCGAGCGCGGTGGCGGTGATCAGGGCGGGCTGGCTGAGCAGATTGCCGTCGACGTCCTTGCCGCCGAGGATCAGCGGGTTGAGCAGAAGGATGTACGCCATGGCCATGAAGGTCGTGACGCCGCCGCGCACTTCCCGGGCCACGGTCGAACCGCGGTCGGATATGTGGAAGTACCGGTCGAGCCACGATCTGCCGGCGGGGACGCGCGAGCCGGGGCCCGCGTCCTCCGCACCGGTCTTCGGCTGCACTGACTGCTGGGTCATGATGCCTGACTCCCAAGGTTCACAGGGGCACCCGCGATGAAGAATCGAAATGCGGGATTTGGGATGACTGCGCTGGCGGCACGACCCGGGGGACGGCCCGAGACGAACTGTTCATGCAGGAGGGAACGGAACGGGTGGTGCTGTTCCGGTGCGGGGGGGGTCGGGGCCGCGAGCGGGGCGGGACCCTGGGCCTCCGGGCGGTGCGGGCCGGGAAGTGTGACGTTCGCCGGTGGCGCGCACCGCCCGGAGAGCTGGTGGCGGAGCCTCGTCAGACGCCGGTGAGGTGTTCCGGCCGGACCGGCGTCCGGTCGAGCTCCAGACCCGTCGCGTTCCGGATCGCCGCGAGGACGGCCGGGGTGGACGACAGGGTCGGGGCCTCGCCGATGCCGCGCAGCCCGTACGGGGCGTGGTCGTCGGCGAGTTCGAGCACGTCGACCGGGATGGTCGGCGTGTCGAGGATGGTGGGGAGGAGGTAGTCCGTGAAGGAGGGGTTGCGCACCTTCGCGGTCACCGGGTCGACGATGATCTCCTCCATGACGGCGATGCCCATCCCCTGGATGGTGCCGCCCTGGATCTGGCCGACGACCGACAGCGGGTTGAGCGCCTTGCCGACGTCCTGGGCGCAGGCCAGTTCGATGACCTTGACCAGGCCGAGCTCGGTGTCGACCTCGACCACCGCGCGGTGCGCGGCGAAGGAGTACTGGACGTGGCCGTTGCCCTGTCCGGTGCGCAGGTCGAAGGGCTCGGTGGGCCGGTGGCGCCACTCCAGCTCGATGTCGATCGCCTCGTCCTCCAGGACGTCCGCGATGTCGGCCAGCACCTCGCCGCCGTCGGTGACGACCTTGCCGCCCTCCAGCAGGAGTTCGGCGGTGGCCCAAGCGGGGTGGTAGGTGCCGAGCTTGCGGCGGCCGAGCTCCAGGAGCTGTTCGCGGACGGCCTCGCAGGAGTTCTTGACCGCGCCGCCGGTGACGTACGTCTGACGGGACGCGGAGGTCGATCCGGCGGAGCCCACCTGGGTGTCGGCGGGGTGGATGGTGACCTGGGCGACGCCGAGTTCGGTACGGGCGATCTGGGCGTGCACCGTGACGCCGCCCTGCCCGACCTCGGCCATGGCGGTGTGGACAGTCGCGACGGGTTCGCCGCCGATGACCTCCATGCGGACCCGGGCGGTGGAGTAGTCGTCGAAGCCCTCGGAGAAGCCGACGTTCTTCAGGCCGACCGCGTAGCCGATGCCCCGCACGACGCCCTCGCCGTGAGTGGTGTTGGACAGGCCGCCGGGCAGGGCGCGTACGTCGGCGTGCTCGCCGGCGCTCTCCCACTGGCGCTCGGGCGGCAGCGGCATGGCCTTGACGCGGCGCAGCAGTTCGGCGACCGGGGCGGGCGAGTCGACCGGCTGTCCGGTGGGCAGCAGGGTGCCCTGTTCCATGGCGTTGAGCTGCCGGAACTCGACCGGGTCCAGGTCCAGTTCGGCGGCCAGCTTGTCCATCTGCGCCTCGTAGGCGAAGCACGCCTGGACGGCGCCGAAGCCGCGCATGGCGCCGCACGGGGGGTTGTTGGTGTAGAGGGCGATGGCCTCGATGTCGACGTCCTCGATGACGTACGGGCCGACGGCCAGCGAGGAGGCGTTGCCGACGACGGCCGGGGACGCGGAGGCGTAGGCGCCGCCGTCGAGGACGATGCGGCACTTCATGTGCGTGAGCTTGCCGTCGCGGGTGGCGCCGTGCTCGTAGTGGAGGCGGGCCGGGTGCCGGTGGACGTGCCCGAAGAAGGACTCGAAGCGGTTGTAGACGATCTTCACGGGCTTGCCGGTGCGCAGCGCGAGCAGGCAGGCGTGGATCTGCATCGACAGGTCCTCGCGTCCGCCGAAGGCGCCGCCGACGCCGGAGAGCGTCATGCGGACCTTGTCCTCGGGCAGGCCGAGGACGGGCGCGATCTGGCGCAGGTCGGAGTGGAGCCACTGGGTCGCCACGTACAGGTCAACGCCGCCGTCCTCGGTGGGCACGGCGAGGCCGGACTCGGGCCCCAGGAACGCCTGGTCCTGCATGCCGAAGTAGTAGTCGCCCTTGACGATCACATCGGCCCGGGCCTCGGCCGCGGCCGCGTCGCCGCGGACGATCGGCTGGCGGTGGACGATGTTGGGGTGCGGCACATGGCCGATGTGGTGGTCGTCGCGGCCCTCGTGGATGAGGGGGGCGCCGGGCGCCGTCGCGGACGCCTCGTCGGTGACGACGGGCAGCTCGCGGTAGTCGATCCGGATCTTCGCGGCGGCGCGGCGGGCCGTCTCCGGGTGGTCGGCGGCGACGAGCGCGACGGGCTCGCCGTGGTGGCGGACCCGTCCGTGGGCGAGGACGGGGGTGTCCTGGATCTCCAGGCCGTAGTTCTTCATCGCGGTCGGCAGGTCGTCGTAGGTGAGGACCGCGTAGACGCCGGAGGTGGCCAGCGCCTCGGAGACGTCGATGGAGACGATCTCGGCGTGCGCGACGGTGGAGCGCAGGGTGTGGCCCCAGAGCATGTCCTCGTGCCACATGTCCGAGGAGTACGCGAACTCGCCGGTGACCTTCAGGATGCCGTCGGGGCGCAGCGTGGACTCGCCGATGCCGCCCTTGGTGCGGCTGCCCTGGTTGATGTTGGTGGGGGAACCGGTAACGCCCATGGCTCAGACCGTCTCTTCCGCGCGGGCGGCCGCGAGGCGGACCGCGTCGAGGATCTTCTCGTAGCCGGTGCAGCGGCAGAGGTTGCCGGAGAGCGCCTCGCGGATGTCCGCGTCGGACGGCTGCGGGGTGCGCTCCAGGAGCTCGTCGGCCGCGACCAGGAGGCCGGGGGTGCAGAAGCCGCACTGGACGGCTCCGGCGTCGATGAACGCCTGCTGGATCGGCGAGAGCTCGCCGGTGTCGCGGGTCTCGTCGCCCGCGGCCGGCTCGGCCTTCCAGCGCTTGGCCCGGTCCAGCGAGGTGCCGCAGGCGCCGGAGGCGCAGCCGGTGCCGGGGTGGGCCTCGGCGCGGTGGGCGGCGAAGTCGGCCAGACCTTCTACGGTGACGACGTCGCGGCCCTCGACCTGGCCGGCGGCGACCAGGCAGGAGCAGACGGGGACGCCGTCGAGGCGGACGGTGCAGGAGCCGCACTCGCCCTGCTCGCAGGCGTTCTTGGAGCCGGGCAGACCCATGCGCTCGCGCAGGACGTAGAGGAGGGACTCGCCCTCCCAGACGTCGTCGGCCTCGTGGCGGCGGCCGTTGACCGTGAAATTGACACGCATGATCAGGCGGCTCCTTCGGTGCTGCGGCCGTTGCCGCGGTATGACTCCCAGGCCCAGCCGAGGGTGCGGCGGGCCATGATCCCGACGGCGTGCCGGCGGTAGCTCGCGGTGCCGCGCACATCGTCGATCGGGTTGCAGGCGCCGGCGGCGAGGGTGGCGAACTGCTGGGCGACGGACGGCGTGATGATCGTGCGGCTGTCCCAGAAACCGCCCTCCTCCAGCGCGGCGTTCAGGAACTCCTCGGCCTCCTTCGCCCGTACGGGTGTCGGGGCGGCCGATCCGATGCCGGTGCGGACCGTGCGGGTCTCGGGGTGCAGGGCGAGGCCGAAGGCGCAGACGGCGATGACCATCGCGTTGCGGGTGCCGACCTTGGAGTACTGCTGCGGCCCGTCGGCCCTCTTGATGTGCACGGCCCGGATCAGCTCGTCCGGTTCGAGGGCGTTGCGCTTGACGCCGGTGTAGAAGGCGTCGATGGGGATCATCCGGGTGCCGCGTACGGACTCGGCCTCCACCTCGGCACCCGCGGCGAGCAGGGCGGGGTGGGCGTCACCGGCCGGGGAGGCGGTGCCGAGGTTGCCGCCGACGCCGCCGCGGTTGCGGATCTGCGGGGACGCGACGGTGTGCGAGGCGAGCGCGAGACCGGGCAGCTCGGCCCGCAGGTGCTCCATGATCTGGCTGTACGGGACCGAGGCGCCGAGCCGTACGCTCTCCTGGCCCACCTCCCACTCGGTGAGCTCACCGATGCGGTTGAGGTCCAGGAGGTATGCGGGGCGCCGGTGGTCGAAGTTGATCTCGACCATCACATCGGTGCCCCCGGCGATGGGCACAGCCGTCGGGTGCTCGGCCTTGGCGGCGAGCGCCTCCTCCCAGCTTGCGGGGCGAAGGAAGTCCATGGTGGCTCTCTTCTTCTCAATCGGGTCTTCACGCTGGGCTGGGTGACGGCCGGCCCTCGAACTCGTTCATGTCTTGTTCACGCGGTGTGTGGCCCAGTACACAAGCCCTGCTCCACCTGGTGCAGTCACCGAACCCATGAAGCAGTTGGCTGGTCTCCGCTCATGTCTTGTAGATTCGAACGAATGGCGGGGCTCAACAGCCTCACCGCAACACCCAGACTTCACCCGTACCAACGAAAGAGATCGGCGGCGACCGGATGCGGCTGCGCGCACTGCTGGAGAACGACGCGCTGGGCCTGCGGCTGCTCGGCGGCGACGAGGAGCTGGACCGGTCGGTCCGCGGGGTGATGACGACCGACCTGCGCGACCCGAGCCGCTACCTCACCGGCGGCGAGCTGGTCCTGACCGGTCTGGCCTGGCGCCGGGACGCCGCGGACTCGGAGCCGTTCGTGCGGATCCTGGCGGGCGCCGGGGTGGCCGGTCTCGCGGCGGGCGAGGCCGAGCTCGGCGACATCCCGGACGATCTCGTGGAGGCGTGCCGCCACCACCGGCTGCCGCTGTTCGCGGTCAACGAGACGGTCGCGTTCGCAACGATCACCGAGTACGTGGTGCGCCAGGTGTCCGGCGAGCGGGCAGGCGACCTGGCGGCCGTGGTGGACCGGCACCGCAGGCTGATGACCTCCGGCCCGACCGGCGGCGGCCCCGAGGTGGTCCTCGATCTCCTGGGCTCCGACCTGGACCTCCACGCCTGGGTTCTCTCCCCCACCGGGCGGCAGATCGCGGGCGCGGGTGCCCCGCTGTCCGCCGCCGCCGGGGCCGAGCTGGCCGGGCTGCATCTGGCCGCCGTCCGCTCCGGCCGCCGCGCCCCGCACCGGGCCGCCCTCGGCGGTACGACGTATTCGCTCTTCCCGATCCGGAACAACGGCCGGGGCGGCGCGGTGCCGCCCGCCCGTGACGTGCGGGAGTCGGTGCTCTCCGACTGGCTGCTCGCCGTGGAGGCCGACGCGGGCGACTGGCCGGCCGCGCGGCTCGACCTGCTCCAGGGCGTCACCCAGCTGATCGCCGTCGAGCGCGACCGGCGCGACGCGGCCCGCACGGTGCGCCGCCGACTCGCCCAGGAGGTCCTGGAGCTGGTCCAGGCGGGCGCCGCGCCCGCCGAGATCGCCGCCCGGCTGCGCGTGGCCACCCCGGTCCTGCTCCCCGGCCTCGGCACCGCGCCGCACTGGCAGGTCGTGGTGGCCCGGGTCGAGTGGGACGAGGACGGCGCGTCCGGGGTCCCGGGCGGCCCGGTCGCCCAGGCACTGCTTGAGGAGATCCTGGTCGACCCGGCGGTGACGGGCCCCGACTCGGCGGACCGGATCGCCGTCGCCCACACGGGTGACGAGGCCATCGCGCTGGTGCCGCTGCCCGCCGCTTCGGACCGGCCGGACGGCGAGGCGGCGGCCGGCGGGGACAGCGGCGCCGAGGACCCCGGCGAAGGACCCGCCCTGCACGCCGACGCGCTGCTCGCCGCCGTGCGCGCCCCGCTCTCCGCGGGTCTCGGCGACGACGGCCGCCTGACACTCGGTGTCAGCGCCTCGGTGCACTCGGCGGAGGGGCTGCGCGGCGCGCTGGAGGAGGCCCGGCACGCGCGCCGGGTGGCGGCGGCCCGGCCCGGCCGGGTCTGCGCGGCCGGACACCACGAGCTGGCCTCGCACGTGCTGCTTCTGCCGTTCGTCCCGGACGACGTGCGGCGGGCGTTCACCGCGCGGCTGCTGGACCCGCTGCGCGAGTACGACCGGCGCCACCGCGCGGAGCTCATCCCGACCCTGGAGGCGTTCCTGGACTGCGACGGTTCGTGGACCCGCTGCGCGGCCCGGCTGCACCTGCACGTCAACACGCTGCGCTACCGGGTCGGGCGAATCGAGCAGTTGACGGGGCGTGATCTGGCGCGCCTGGAGGACAAGCTCGATTTCTTCCTCGCCCTGCGGATGAGCTGATATCCCGGGCCCGGCAAGGGCCCGGGGGGCGGCCGGCCCCGCGCCGCCGATTGTGAAAAGTTTCACCTGACATTGCCTCGACCTCTTGGCCCGGCGTGCCATTCCGTGCTGTGATGCGGCCCATACTCAACAGCTCGACGGCGCGCTCGGGGAGGGCAATGTGGCGCATACCGCCATGTCTGGTTCCGGAACGACAGCAGATGACGATCCTCCGCTCCAGACCGCGGTATGGCGGCTGCGCTCACGCGCCTGCTGGACGGACGCCGCGGCCCTGCTGGAACACGACGCCGCCACCGACCCGGCCGCGGCCCTCCAGCGGACGGCCCTGCTGACCGAGCGCTGCCTGTACACCGGGCAGGGCTGGACGGACGCCGAGGACGCCCTGCGGACCGCCGAGGCCATGGCCCACGACGACGAGGAACGCGGCGCGGCGGCCTGCGAGCGCGGGCACCTCGCGTACGCCTCGACCCTGCTCGGGGTGCGGGACCGGGCCGACGAGGCCCGGGTGGCGCTCAGCCGGTCCGCCGCCCTGCTCTCCCCCGCCGCCCAGGGCCGGCCGCTGCTCGACTTCCGGCGCGGCCTGATCGCACAGAACATCGCGGACTCGCCGCAGGCCGCCCGGGCCGCCTACCGCAGGGCCCACGCCGGTGCCACCGCGCAGGGCGACGCGCTGCTGCTCTCCTCGACCTGGCGCCATCTCGCCCTGATCGCCCTGCGCGAGGGCGAGCTCGCGGAGGCCCGGCACGGCTTCGCGGAGTCCCTGCGGATAAGGGAGGAGCTGGGCTATCTGGTCGGTACGGCCCCGGCGCTCATCGCGCTGGCCGACGCCGAGCCCGAGCCGGAGGCGGCGGCCCGGCTGCGCGCCGAGGCGGCCCGGCTCTTCCGGCTGCTGGGCGGCGTCCCGACCTGGCTGGGCCCGCATCTGGACCAGCCCCCGCCGGAGACGATCGAGGCGAACTGAGCGCGGGCGCCGGCCCGTCCCCGTACGCGTCGATGCCTACGGGGTCAGCCGTCGGCGCCCGCGAAGTGTTCGCGCACGAGCGACTGGACGACCGCCACGTCCTGGGCGATCAGCGCGTCGAGCAGCGCGGTGTGCTCGGAGGCGTCGGCCAGCAGGTCGGCGCGCCGGGTGACCGGGTTGTCCACCAGGGGCCATTGGGAGCGGCGGTGCAGGTCGTCGGCGACGGCCACCAGGCTGTCGTTCCCGGCGAGGGCGAGCACCGCGCTGTGGAAGGCCCGGTCGGCGTCGGCGTAACTCGCCCGGTCGCCGACGGCCGCCGCGGCCACGGTGGCGTCGGCCAGCGGGCGCAGCGCGCACCAGCGGGCGGGCGGGACGGTGCGGGCGAGCCGCAGCATGACGGGGACCTCGATCAGGGCGCGGACCTCGGCCAGCTCCGCCAGCTCGCGCGGTCCCCGCTCGGCGACCCGGAAGCCCCGGTTGGGCACGACCTCCACGGCCCCCTCGGTGGCCAGCCGCTGCATCGCCTCGCGCACCGGGGTGGCGGAGACGCCGAAGCGGGCGCCGAGCACGGGCGCCGAGTAGACCTGGCCGGGGACCAGCTCGCCGTCGACCAGGGCGGCGCGCAGGGCCTCCAGGATCTGGCCGCGCACGGAGTGCCGGCGCACCTGGACGCGGGGGGCCTCGTGCGGGTGCTCCCCGTGGGTGTGCTCACCGCGGGCCTGCTCGGGCACCCGGACGGCCGAGGCGGGCACGGCAGCGCCACCGGCGTACGGGGGACGCACCTCCTCGCGCGCTCCGCCCTGCTCCACGGGCACCTCCTCGGCCGGTCACGGGCGCGCTCGCGCGTCGGGCGCCCCCAGTGCACGATAGGCGCAAGGACCCCCAGTTCAAACATGGATCCGGCAGGGTAAGGTAAGGCTTACCTGCTGACGATCGTGAATCGGTGGTCCCCGTATGACCCTGCCCGCCCTGCTCCCCGCAGCGACGGCCTCGCCCGTGGCCGACGCCTACGCGCGCCTGACCGAGGTCTTCCCCGGGATGCGCGCCGAGATCCTCGCCGAGGGCGAGAGCGCCCCCGGCGGCCCCGGCTGGGTGGGCGCGCACGAGCTGGCGGCCGGCTGCGAGGCCCTGGACACGTTCCTCGCCTTCGACGCCGAGCAGGTGCGGCGGGACTACGGCCAGGAGGGCCGGCCCGACGTGATCGCCAGCTTCGGACTGCACCGGTACGCGTGGCCGGCCTGTCTGCTGGTGACGGTGCCGTGGTTCCTGCACCGCCGGGTGCCTCGCGTCCCGGTCGAGGACGTCTCGTTCCAGCGGGCGCTGGGCCATCTGACGCTGCGGGTGCGGGAGTTCGCGTGTCTGCCCGACGACCCGGCGGCCGGGCTGCCGGGGGCCCGGGTGGTGGCCGACGAGGCGGCGCTGCGGGCCGAGGTGCTGGACGCGGTGGCCGAACACCTGGGCCCGGTCCTCGACGGCTTCCGGCCCCGGATGCGGCGCGGCAAGCGGGCCCTGTGGGGGATGGCGACCGACGAGATCGTCGAGGGCCTCTGGTACGTCGCCCATCTGCTGGGCGAGGAGCGGCGCGCCATGACGGAGCTGGAGGCGCTGCTTCCGGGCACCACCAAGCCGTACGTCGGCACCGCGGGCTTCCGCGAGCTGACCGGGCCGAACGGGGAGTCGCTGCCGACCCGGGACCGGGCCAGCTGCTGCCTGTTCTACACGCTGCGCCCCGAGGACACCTGCGTCACGTGCCCGCGTACGTGCGACGAGGAGCGCGTCCGCAAACTGACGCCCGCGCCCTGATCCACTCCACCGGATTCACACCGCCCGGACGGGTGGCAGGTATTCGAACATAATGCGCAAACCGCTGAAGGGCGTTCGACCAGAACGTCCATATCGGCGGCCTCCTGCACCCCTTTGGCGTTCTCTTGCCCCGAAACCGCCTGGCCGTGACGGGATTTCCGCCACGATGGCGCCCGAAACGCCCTACGTGACGCAAGGGACCGCGCATGAGACTGACCGACATATCGCTTGACTGGCTGCTTCCGGGCGCCGTGCTGCTCGTGGGGGTCATGGCGGCGGTGGCGGTGGTCGCGCGCGGAAGGCGCGCCTCTGACACAGCCTCGGCCGACGACAGCTGGGAACGCAGCGAGGAGCGGCGCAGACGCAAGGAAGCGCTGTACGCCACCGCTTCGTACGTGCTGCTGTTCTGCTGCGCGGCGGTCGCCGCCGCACTCTCCTTCCACGGGCTCGTCGGCTTCGGCGAGCAGAACCTCGGCCTCTCCGACGGCTGGGAGTACCTGGTGCCCTTCGGCCTGGACGGGGCGGCGATGTTCTGCTCGGTCCTGGCCGTACGGGAGGCCAGCCACGGGGACGCGGCGCTCGGCTCGCGCCTCCTGGTGTGGACCTTCGCCGGTGCCGCCGCCTGGTTCAACTGGGTGCACGCGCCGCGCGGCATCAACCACGCGGGTGCCCCGCACTTCTTCGCGGGCATGTCGCTCTCGGCCGCCGTGCTGTTCGACCGCGCGCTGAAGCAGACCCGCCGTGCCGCGCTGCGCGAGCAGGGCCTCGTGCCCCGCCCGCTGCCGCAGATCCGGATCGTGCGCTGGCTGCGCGCGCCCCGGGAGACCTTCGGCGCCTGGTCGCTGATGCTCCTCGAAGGCGTACGCACGCTGGACGAGGCGGTGGACGAGGTACGCGAGGACCGCAGGGAGAGTGAGCAGAACCGTCTCCGCAGAAAGGATCAGGAGAAGCTGGACCGGGCGCACATCAAGGCCCTGAACCGGCAGAACCGGGCCTGGGGCCGGCTCGGACGGGGTGGCTCCCCGGTCGAGGTGGCCGCCCTGGCCCCGGCTACGGGCTCCGCGCAGTCCGTCTCGGAGCCCGCCATATCCGAGCCGGGTCAGCTGCCCCTGCGACCCCGGCCATCCCTGCAAGCCGCGAGCCACTCGAACTCGGCGAGCGTCCCTGAACTGGGCGCGAGCGAATCGTCGGCGGTCGATCCGGCCGACGACGACACCCAGGCACTGCCCCGGCTCGATTCGCTGGAGCAGAAACTCAAGGACCTGGAGCAGCAGTTCGGCTGACACGGAACAGCGGATGCGAGCGAACGGCCCTGCCGGTCCGGAAGGACCGTCAGGGCCGTTCGCCGTCCAGTTCGAACCACACCACCTTGCCCAGCGAGCGAGGGCTGATGCCCCAGGAGTCGGCAAGGCTCTCCACCAGGATCAGCCCCCGGCCGTGCGTACCGTCGTCGGCGGGCGGTACGTGCGGCTCGGGGTCCATTCCGGGGACGAAGTCCCGCACCTCCACGCGCAGGCGGCGGGGTGCGACGCTCACGGCGACGACCGCGCCGTCGTCCGTGTGCACCAGGGCGTTGGTCACCAGCTCACTGAGCAGCAGCTCGGCGACCTGCGCCGGTTCCTCCTTCCACCGGTAGCGCAGTAACTCCCTTACCGCACCCCGGACTTCTCCCACGGCTGCCAGATCGGCCCGGTCCACCCTGCGATGCATCCGGGCCTCTTCGTGACGCTCCATCGTTTCCCCCGCCCACACGGCCATTCGCCCCCTGTCTCGAAGGTGCTCACGCAATGCATGCCCCGCCTACCGGCTGTCACGCTTGGGGAGCCCTTCGGACCGGAGGGAATCGTGTGGGCCTCAGGCCCGCTTGTAGTAGTACTTGGTGCCGCCTGGGTTGTAATCGATGCCGCTGCCGTTGATGTCGAAGTAGGACGCCGGGATCGTTGGCATGCAGTACGGAAGGTTGGGACCGGTGAGCTTGGCGATGCTGACATTGAGACGCTTGCCGCCGTTGGAGGTGGACGTCACCTTCGCCTCGTACGGGCACTGGCTGTACATGTAGCCGGTCATGCGCACCACGCCCGCCTTGGAGATGGTGATGGGGTCCGGCTGGCCCGCGGGGTACAGCCCGGCGAACTTCCAGGTGCCGACGAACGACGTCGGCACCGTGCTGCCGCCCCCGCCCGAGCCGCCGGTGGAGGAGCCGCCCGAGGTGCTGGTCGAGCCACCGCCGCCGGACGTGCTCGTGGAAGTGCCGCCCTTGCTGCCACCTGAGCCGCCGCCGCTCGTCGTGGTGGAGGACGGACCGCCACCGCCCGTGGAGGACGAACCGCCCGAGGACGAACCGCTTCCCGTGGAGCCCGAGCCGCCGCCCGAACTCCCCGTGGTCCGGCCGTCCTTGCCCGGCTGCCCGTCCTTGCCGTCCTTCCCGTCCTTCCCGGCGTCCGCCTTCTTCTTGCTCGGCGACGCCTTCGGGCTCTTGCTGCCCGCCGGGGACGCGCTGCCGGCCGCCGAGGGCTCCGGCTCGGCGGTCGGACCGGTGGAGGCGGCGGCCGGAGGCGCCGCGTGCGCGTCGCCCCCGTCGTGGCTGAACGGCTGGAGCATGACCAGCGTGCCACCCCCGCCACCGAGGACGACCACCAACGGCACGGCGACCAGCCAGGGGCGGCGGCGCTTCGGCTTCTCCTTCTCCGCCGCCTTCGGGCCCTCCACCACAGCCGCCACCTCGGGCGCCGACCCGAGATCGACCGTCGGGCGGTCCCCTTCCTGCCGCAGCGGCGCCGCCTCCGCGTCGAGCA
The DNA here is from genome assembly GCF_045206345.1 of Streptomyces sp. NBC_00209. Classification (NCBI taxonomy): domain Bacteria; kingdom Bacillati; phylum Actinomycetota; class Actinomycetes; order Kitasatosporales; family Streptomycetaceae; genus Streptomyces; species Streptomyces sp. NBC_00209. Next base: position 925,194 of record NZ_CP108121.1, read on the forward strand.
ACTGCGCCGACTGGCGAGCCAGATGACCCACGACGGCGGCCGGCAGCCACGAGGAGGCGACCGGACCGGACTCGCGCCCCGGCTCCGCCAGCAACTCGTCCACGGAGGGCCTGTCCTCGATCGGCTTCACCAGCAGCCGGGCGATCAGCTCCTTCAGATCCGCGTCCCGGACCCGCTTGAGCTCGGGCTCGACCTCGGCGATCCGGTACATGATCGCGTGCTGATTGCTCGCGCCGTGCCCGAAGGGGAGCGTCCCGGTCGCCGCGTACGTCAGGACACAGCCGAGGGTGAAGACGTCGCTCTTCGGTACCGCGCTCTCCCCGCGCACCTGCTCCGGGGCCATGAACCCGGGCGTGCCGATCACCATGTTGGTACTGGTGAGCAGGGACTCGACGGCGGTCCCGACGGCACGGGCGATCCCGAAGTCGATGACCTTGGGCCCCTCCATCGTGAGCATCACGTTGGACGGCTTGAGGTCGCGGTGGACGATGCCCGCCGCGTGGATGTCCTTCAGCGCGTGCAGCAGCCCCGTGGCAAGCGCCTGCACCGAGGCGGCGGGCAGCGCGCCGTGGCCCCGCACCACCTGTTCCAGGGAGAGTCCGGGCACGTAACCCGTGGCCACCCAGGGGAATTCGGCGTCCGGCGCCGCGTCCAGGACGGGCGCGGTCCAGCACTCGCCGACGCGCCGTGCCGCTTCGACCTCGCGCCGGAAGCGACCCCGGAACTGCGGGTCCGCGACGTGCTCCGCGTGCACCACCTTGACCGCGACCGTGCGGCCGCCGTCGGAGCGGGCGAGGTAGACCCGGCCCATGCCGCCCGCGCCGAGCCGGCCCAGCAGCAGATAGGGCCCGACGCGCGCCGGGTCCGTCGGTGTCAGCGGTTTGATACCTCCGTCGAGGTAGTCCTCGTTGTCCGCGTGGTCGTCGTTGTTCACGCCGGTCTCCTGAAATCCCCATGTACGGCCGCGACTTGGCGCGGCAAACGTTCAGTGTGAAGCAAAGTGGGCACTGATTGGAACAACTTCTGGAAACAATTCCGGAATCTTCTTCTACGCTGTCCCCGGGCACCATGAGGAGCCAGAGATTCCGGAAGGGAGGGGCTGCGCCGATGAGTCCGAAGCAACAGCGGGGGGAGGCCACGGCCGCCCAGGTGCTCGACACCGCCCTGGAGCTGTACGCGGCCCAGGGCGAGGCCGGCCTCACGCTGAACGCGATCACCTCGGCCAGCGGCGTGAGCGCGGGCAGCATCTACCACCACTTCGGCAGCCTTCAGGGCGTGGTCCTCGCTCTCGCGCAGTCCTGGCTGGGCCGCCTCCTCGGCGAGGTGGTCGAGGCGCTGCACCAGGTCACGGACGCGCGCGGCGGGGTGCGGGCACTGGCGGAGACGTACCTCCGCTTCATCCAGGAACATCCGGACGCGGCCCGGCTGATGCACTCGGTCACCGCCGACCGCGAGGCCATCACCAACGCGCGCCAGCTCCGGGGCGCCCAGGAGGCCCGGATCGCCCCGCTCGCCGCCTGGCTCCACGCCCACCAGGATTCGGGCGAGCTGGTCGCGCTGCCGGTCCCCGTCCTGGAGTCACTGATCCTGGGGCCGGTGACGAGCATCGCGCGGCGCTGGCTCGCGGTGGGCGACATCGACATCGAGGAGGCCATCCGCACGGTTCCGGATCACATCTGGCGCTCCGTCAGTTCGTGACCCGGCTACGGGCTTCTGTTCGAGCGCCGCACGGCCGTTGTACTCCGGCGGCCCCCGAGGCGCGATGTGTTCCCTCTCCACGGTTAACTCTCGAAGAATTCACCCGAGTTGGCGTTGACGGGCCGCTGTCTACGCGCGTCATCATGGAGCATGCGAATCCCCCCACGGATCACCACGCTCGGCGGCGCTGCCGCCCTTCTGTCCGCTCTCCTCGTCGGCGGGCCGGTCACGGCGACCGCGTCGGCAACGACCGCGTCGGTCGGCAGCGTCTGCTACTCGGACCTGCCGTCCCAGGCCCACGACACCCTGGATCTCATCGACTCCGGCGGCCCGTTCCCGTACGACCAGGACGGCACCGTCTTCCAGAACCGCGAGGGTGTGCTGCCCTCGCAGAGCACCGGCTACTACCACGAGTACACCGTCATCACCCCGGGGTCCTCGACGCGTGGAGCGCGGCGCGTCGTCACGGGTGAGGAGAGCCAGGAGGACTACTACACCGCCGACCACTACGAGACGTTCGACCTGGTGGATCACGACTGCTGACCCGTGCCCGTAGGGTCGTCCCCATGACCGTGACGTATGTGATCGAGGGTTCCCGGATCACCGGCCTGGACAGTTTCTGGACCGTGGTCGGTGAGGCGGTGAACGGGCCGGGCGGCTGCTTCGGCCGCAATCTCGACGCCTTCGCGGACTGTCTGGGCGGTGGCATGGGCGCGCCGGACGACGGCGACTTCGTCTTCGAGTGGCGCGATCACTCCGCGTCCGTAAGGGCGTTGGGGTATCCGGAGACGGCCCGCCATCTGGACCGGCTGGCCGCCCGTGCCCATGAGAGCAACCGGAGCCGCCTGCGCGAGGAGTGTGCGCAGGCGGCTGCGGGGCGCGGTCCGACCCTGTTCGACCGGCTGGTGGAGATCATCCGGGACCGGGCGGGGCCGGACGCGCTGCGGTTGCTCTGAGGGTGTGCGTGCCGGGTCAGTAGCGTGTCGCGACGCTCACCTGCCCGAAGTCCTGGACCCCGTACAGGCTGATGTAGTGGGCCCCAGCGGCCGGGTGGTCGACGGTGAGGGTGTGGGCGTTGCCGCTGCCGGTGGCCCTGGCGGTGTACGAGCCGGTGGTCGCCCAGCCGGTGGAGCTGTAGTAGAGGTCGGCGTCTCCCGTGCCGCCGCTGGTGGTGATGGTCAGCCGGTCGGTGCCCGCCGGTATGGAGAGGTACAGGTAGGCGTAGTTGCCCCGGGTGGCGTGCCGGCCGTCGCGGGCGCAGTCCTGGCCGAGTTCGCGGGCGTCGGTGCCGGTGCACTGGGCGGTGGGCTCGGTCGGCGGGTCGGCGGCGGTGCCGCAGCTGCCGGCCGCGCACGCCGTGAGCCAGGTCGCCCAGTCAGTGTCGTATCGGGTGCCGATGGTGGAGGTGAGCAGGGCGCGGGCGCCGTTCCAGTCTCCGGCGCGGTACAGGCCGAGGAGCCTGTCCATGTCGGCGTGGTGCGACTGGAGCATGTAACGGACGGCCAGGTAGCCCCAGTTGTAGACGCGGGTCTGGTCGGCGTTCTCGTAGGTGGTGTCGAAGAGGGTGCGCAGGGTGTAGGTGTGCGCGCCCGCCTGGGTGAGGGCGTCGTCGTAGGTGACGTCGCGGTACGAGTAGGAGACGTACTCCGCGAAGCCCTCGATCCACCAGACCGTCGGGGTGGTGACACCGGCGTCGAAGTCGCCCGCCATGTCGAACCGGCCGTCGAGGTAGTGGGTGTACTCGTGGTTGAGGTTCCAGATCTGGAAGTCGGGCCGGACCCACTCGGCCTCGTAGGCGATGAACCTCGGCTGGTTGCCGGCCGCCGAGGGGTCGCCCTCCAGGTACATCCCGCCGTTGTTGGTGTCGATGCCGTAGACGGCTCCGGCGTAGGTCTGGTAGTCGGTGCTGGAGTCGAAGACGACCACCTCGATGGTGGTGTTGCGGTCCCCGGCCACGGGCCCGCCGTCCCGGGCCACCTGGTGGAAGTAGGCGTCCTGGCCGCGCAGGCTGGTGCACGCCTTCGTGAGGTCGTCCGAGGACATCTGCTGGGCGAGGATGCGGATGCTGTCGCTGCACGTGTACGAGACCGGCAGGACGGCGCTCTTCAGGCGGGCGGCCAGGTCGCAGGTGCCGTACGCGGAGCAGTTGGCGCTGTCGTAGTAGTCGGCCATCTCGGCCAGCCCGACCCAGAGGGGCGCGGTGGGGCCGGTGAGCGAGGAGCGGCCGAGGAGGTCGATGACCAGCGGCTTCGCCGTGGGTCTGAGCGCGTCCTCCTGGAGGAAGCGGGCCAGCTCGCGGCCCGCGTTGGAGGTCAGGTAGGACTGCTCGGTGCCGAGCAGGTCCAGGTGGGCGCGGGCGAATCCGGCGAGCGCGTCGAGCAGGCTCGGATCGGCCTCGACGGCGCTGACGAACGCGGGCAGCTGGTGGCCCCGGAAGGTCACCGTGTAGACGTTGTTGACCGCGTTGAGCATGTACCAGGAGCTGTTGTACGAGGCGTCGTAGCCCGCCAGCAGCCGCTTCACGACGTCCAGATAGCGGGCGTTCTGCTCGGCGCTGTCGATGAGGACGACGGCCTCGGCCAGGGTCTCGCCGTTGGCGTCGGTGACGTCGCGGGAGTGCGCCGAGGCGAAGAAGGCGTCCAGACCGCCCTGGATGGCGGTGCGCAGGGCGGTGCCGTACGAGCCGACCGTGCCCGGGTCGTAGTACTGCACGTAGTACCCGGCCCGGAGGTAGAGCACCAGTTGGGGCATTCCGGTGCTGCTGTCGCCGGGATAGGCGGCCGATCCGTCGCGCAGCGCGTTGGCCACGGTGACCATCTGGGCCTCGCGGAAGGCGAGGTAGCCGTCGCCGTCCTTGACGGAGAAGAGGGTGTTGACGCAGTCGGTGGTGGACGCCTCGATCTGCTGGACGAGGGCGCTGCCGGTGCGGCTGGTGAAGTCCGTGACGGAGCAAGTCGCGTTCCGCGCAAGGGACTTCGCATTCATCGAGGGGGCCGGGTGGCTGGGTTCGGTGGCGCGCGGGTCGTCGTAGTCACGCCGTAGCGCGTCCTTGGATGCGCTGAGGGGGGCCCGGTCGGCGGGGATGGCGGCCGCCTCGCCCAGGTGGGCCGGGTCCTGGGCGGGTGCGGTGGGGGCCTGCGCGGCGGGGCCGCCGGGCTCGGGCGACGCCTCGCCGGCCGTCCGGTGCGCCGCGGTGGCGCTCGCGGCGGCCGGGGCGGAGGGCCGGGGCTCGGCGGCCGGGGCGGGTACGGCGAGCATGCCGATGCCCAGGCAGGCCGCCAGGGCCGCGGTGGTGAGTCCGGTGACTCTCTGTCGGACCGTTCGTTTCTTCACGTGCCGCCTCCCAGCGGTGTGATGGCCGCGCGCCTCGCGCGGCCGTGGGGGATGGCGCGCGGATGAGGCCGGACGGGGACGGCGGGCGACCGGATCGGTCAGCAAAGTGGCATGGACACGACCTCAAGCGCGACGTCAGTACAATGGCACATGTCACATGTCCTTAGGAAGCGGCCGTGACGACATTCGTCGGCGCGTCAATGTCCTTGCCTACGTGGGGGCTTGAGGCGTTACGCCTGGCTCGCGGGTTCACCCCGGCGGCCGTCCGCCCACAGCGACCGGACGTGCGACATGTGGCCGAGCATGCAGGACTCCGCGCCCTCGGCGTCCCCGGCGACCACCAGGTCGAGCAGCTCGATGTGCTCCTCCGCCGACGCGGCCAGCTGCCCGGACTCGGAGAGCCGGTTCAGCCCGAAGAGCCGGGAGCGCTTGCGGAGTTCGCCGACCTCCTCGACCAGCCGCCGGTTGCCGGCCAGCCCCAGCAGGGCGAGGTGGAAGCGACGGTCGGCCTCCAGGTAGCCCAGGATGTCGTGCCGGCGGGCGGCCTCGACGATCTCCTCGGCGACGGGCCGCAGCGCCTCCAGCTCGTCGGTCAGGCCCATGCGCGCGATCCGGCCGACGGTGGGGACCTCGATCATCGCGCGCAGTTCGGTGTAGTCGTCCAGGTCCTGGTCGGTCAGTTCGGTGATCCGGAAGCCCTTGTTGCGGACGGCCTCGACCTGCCCCTCGCGGACCAGGTCGAGCATCGCCTCACGTACGGGGGTGGCGGAGACGCCGAACTGGGCGGCCAGCGCGGGCGCCGAGTAGACCGTGCCGGGCCGCAGCTCACCGGAGACGAGGGCCGCCCGCAGCGCGTGCCCCACCTGATCGCGCAGGTGCTCCTGCGCCGAGATGGCGTTGAGCGACGTCAGGGGGGCCATGTCTGTTCCTCCAGCACCGTGCGGAGGGCCAGAATACAATGTGACGTTGGACCCGGACCCGGCGCGGGCTCACAACAGAAAGCCCTCCGGGAAGGGGTCCTCCGGGTCCAGGAAATACTGCGCGGTCCCGGTGATCCAGGCCCTTCCCGTGACCGTGGGCACGACGGCGGGCAGCGCGCCCACCGTGGTCTCGCCGACCAGCCGGCCGGTGAACCGGGTACCGATGAAGGACTCGTTGACGAAGTCCCGGTCCAGCGGGAGTTCGCCCCGGGCGTGCAGCTGGGCCATGCGCGCGGAGGTGCCCGTGCCGCACGGCGAGCGGTCGAACCAGCCGGGGTGGATGGCCATCGCGTGCCGCGAGTGCGCCGCGTCGGAGCCGGACGCGATCAACTGGACGTGCTTGAGCCCGTGGATGGCCGGGTCCACCGGATGGACCGGCCGGTCGGTCGCGTTGACCGCCTCCATCAACGCCAGCCCCGCCGCCAGCAGTTCGTCCTTCCGCGCCCGGTCGAACGGCAGGCCCAGGTCCGCCAGCCGCACCATCGCGTAGAAGTTGCCGCCGTAGGCGAGGTCGTACGGCACCTCACCGAAGCCGGGCACCTTCGCGGTGAGGCCGAGCCCGGCGCTGAAGGCCGGCACGTTGGTGAGGGTGACAGAGGTGGCGGCCCCGCCCTCGACGCGTACGTCCACGCCGACGAGCCCGGCGGGGGTGTCCAGTCGTACGGTGGTGACCGGTTCGGTGACCGGGACCATGCCGGTCTCCACCAGTACGGTCGCCACCCCGATCGTGCCGTGCCCGCACATCGGGAGGCAGCCGGAGACCTCCATGAACAGCACCCCGAAGTCGGCGTCGGGCCGGGTCGGCGGCTGGAGGACGGCCCCGCTCATCGCGGAGTGGCCGCGCGGCTCGTACATCAGCAGGGTCCGCACCGCGTCCCGGTGCGCCATGAAGTACGCGCGGCGCTCGGCCATGGTGGCGCCGGGGAGCGTGCCGATCCCGCCGGTGATCACGCGGGTGGGCATGCCCTCGGTGTGCGAGTCGACGGCGTGGAAGACGTGGCGGCTGCGCATCGTCCCTCCCCCCTCAGTCCAGGCCCTCGGCGAGGGCCTTCTCCGTCGCGGCGCGTACGGCGGCCAGGGCGTCGGCGCCCAGCGGCAGGCGGGGCGGCCGGGTGGGCCCGCCGGGCCGGCCGACGATGTCCATGGACGCCTTGATGGCCTGGACGAACTCCGGCTTGGAGTCCCACCGCAGCAGCGGGTGCAGCCGCCGGTACAGGGGCAGGGCGCGCTCCAGGTCCCCGGAGACGGCCGCCCGGTACAGCGCGACACAGCTGCCCGGAAGCATGTTGGGGCAGCCGGCGATCCAGCCGACGGCCCCGGCCAGAGCGAGTTCGAGCAGCACGTCGTCGGCTCCGACGAGCAGATCGAGGCCGGGCGCCTCCTCCGCGATCTCGTATGCCCTGCGGACATCGCCGCTGAACTCCTTGACCGCGACGACCGACCCCTCCGCGTGGAGCTGTCCGAGCAGCCGGGGCGTCAGGTCCACCTTGGTGTCGTACGGGTTGTTGTACGCGACGACGGGCAGCCCGGCCGCCGCCACCTCGGCGTAGTGCGCGCGGACGGCCGCGTCCTCGCACGGGTAGCCGTTGGGCGGCAGCAGCAGCACGGAGCCGGCCCCGGCCCCGGCGGCCTCCTCGGCGCGACGCCGGGACTGGGCGCTGTCGTACGAGGAGACGCCGGGCATCACCCTGCCGCCGTCCCCGGCCGCCTCGACCGCGACCCGCACGACCTCCCGGCGCTCCCGGTCGCTGAGGGTCTGGTACTCCCCCAGCGACCCGTTGGGCACCACACCGTCGCACCCCGCGTCGAGGAGGTCGCGGACGTGCGCGGCGTACGCGTCGAAGTCGACGGACCGGTCCTCGCGCAGGGTGAGCGGCGTGGCGACCATGACACCCCGCCAGGGGGCACCGGTGCGGGTGGGCTCGGAGGTCATACAGGCTCCTTCGGGGTGGGTACGGGCGTGAGCGGGGTGGTACGCGGCTCACGTGTCCTCGCGCCGGGCGGCGCGGGCGAGCGTGGCGAGCGGGACCGGGCAGGCGAGCGGGCGCCGGTCGGGGGTTGGGTCGGCGTCGGGCGGGTCGGTCAGGGCTCGGACGGCGAAGCCGCAGGTGCGGCCCTGGCACCAGCCCATGCCGGCCCGGGTGAGCAGCTTGGCGGTGCGGGTGTCGCCCGCGCCCAGCTCGGCGACGGCGGTCCGGACCGCGTCGGCGGTGACCTCCTCGCACCGGCAGACCTCGGTGTCCGGGGCGAGCCACGCGGTCCACCCCGGTCCCGGCCGGTGCACGCCGCCCATCAGCCCGGCGAACCCGCGCATCCGGCGCCGGCGGCGACCTAGCGCCCCCGCGCGGGCCGGGGCCCGGCCGCCCCGCGCGTCGGCGATCACCGACAGCGCGGCCAGTTCCCCTTCGGCCAAGGCCAGTTGGACCCCGCCGATGCCTCCGGTCTCGCCGGCGGCCCAGACTCCGGGCACGGTGGTACGCAGCTGCGCGTCGACCTCCAGGACCGCCGAGCCGTCCGTGCCGGCGCGGGTGGCGCAGCCGAGGCCGAGGGCGAGGTCCAGTTGCGGGACGAGGCCGTGGCCGACGGCGAGCGCGTCGCAGTCGATGCGCCGCCCGGTCCCCGGCACGGGCCGCCAGGCGGCGTCGAGCCGGCTGACCGTGACCCCTTCCACCCGTTCGGTGCCGTGGACGGCGGTGACGGCCCGGTGCGTGAGCATCCGTACCCCGTACCGGGCGAGGCCCGCCCGGTGGCGGACGCCCTCCGCGAGCCGGCCGGGGTTCGCGGCCAGGGTCTGGGGTGCGCGGGCGTACGCCCCGTAGCCGGCGGCCTCCACCAGTGCGGGCACCCGGGCCCCGGCCCTGGCCAGGGAGAGGGCGACGGCCTGGAGCAGCGGCCCGCTCCCGGCGACGACGACGCGGCGGCCGGGCAGCACGAGCCCCGACTTGAGCATGGCCTGCGTCCCGGCCGCGCCGACCACACCGGGCAGGGTCCAGCCGGGGAAGGGGAGTTGGCGCTCGACGGCACCGGTCGCGATCACGAGGCGGCGGGCGCGTGGGGCGGCCCCGTCACCGCTGTCGGGCCCGGTGAGCGCGTGCAGGGTCCAGTCCTCGCCGGTCCGCGTCACCGCCCAGACCTGGTGGCCGCCGAGGTGCCGCACCCGCCCGGTGGCGCGGTGCCGGTCGAGGCGGGCGGTGAGCGCGGTGAACGTGCCCCAGCCGTGGTGCAGGGCCTCCGGGCGGGTGGCGCCGAGACCGGGGGCGGGTGCGCGGTAGTACTGGCCGCCGGGGGCGTCGGCCGCGTCGATCAGCAGCACGTCGAGCCCGGCGTCGGCGGCGGTGACGGCGGCGGCGAGCCCGGCCGGTCCCGCGCCCACCACGGCGACCTCGGCGCGGTCAGGGTCGGGGTGCGGCATGTCCGTTGCCTTCCTGGGTGGTGACGGCGTCGCCGGGGTGGGCGGGCAGCAGGCAGGCCCGCAGGTTGGGGCGCCCGTTGACCGTGGCCAGGCACTCGAAGCAGGAGCCGATCCCGCAGAACGCGCCCCTGGGCCGCCCGTTGACCCGGGTGGTACGCCAGCTGAGGACAGAGGCGGCCCACAGCGCGGCCACGATGCTCTGTCCGGGCAGGGCGGGCACCGGGCGCCCGTCGAAGGTGATCTCGAAGCCGGGCCCCGGTTCGGCCCCGGCCAGGGCCTGTCCGGTCGGGGTGCGGGCGGGGTCGCGTCGGCGTGCTCGTCTCACCGGGGCTCCTGTCTCGTGGATCGGGCGGTACGGGGAGGGGCGGGCGGCTCAGGGGAAGGCCGACGGCTCACCCGCAGCCGGTGTCCGCCCCGAAGCGGTCCGGCCGGAACGGCTCCGCGTCCAGGGGCGGTTCCTCGCCCCGGATCGCCGCCGTGACCAGCGCCGCCGTCGCCGGGGCGAGGCCGATGCCCGCGCCCTCATGGCCGCAGGCGTGGAAGAGGCCGGGGACCCGGCGGTCGGGCCCGATGGCGGGGAGGTGGTCGGGCAGGTACGGGCGGAAGCCGTGGTAGGCGCGGAGGACCCGGGCGGCCCCGAGGACCGGGAACAGCGCGGCGGCCGCGTCGGCCAGCCTGCTGATCACCGGCACGGACAGGGTGCGGTCGAAGCCGACCCGTTCGCGGCTGGCGCCGATGAGGACGGGCCCGGCGGCGGTGCCCTCCACGACCGGTGACGTCTGGAGGGCGGCCGACGCGCTGGACACGTCGGCCACGTACTCGGCGGCGTACACCTTGTGCCGGATCAGCGGCGCCAGCGGCTCGGTCACCAGGACGAACCCGCGCCGGGGCAGGACGGGCAGCTCCACCCCGGCGAGCGCGGCGAACTCGCCGCCCCGTACGCCCGTCGCGTTGACCACGGCCGGGGCGAGCAGGTCGCCGGCACCGGTGCGGACGCCGCGCACCGCGCCCGTGGGGCCGGTGAGCACGGCGGTGACCGGGCGGCCGGTGTGCAGGGCCGCCCCGGCGTCGCGGGCGGCGCGGATCAGGTGGGCCGCGGCGAGGGCGGGCTGGACCTGGGCGTCCTCCGGGTAGAGGACGCCGCCCGCGAGGCCGGGGGCGAGGTGCGGTTCCAGCGCGGGCAGTTCGTGCGGGGCGACGGCGGTGGTGCGTACCCCTGCCCCGGCCTGTCCGGCGGCGGTCGCGGTCAGGGTCGCGAGGGACCGCTCGTCCGCCGCGACGACGAGGCCGCCCTTCTGCTCGTACTCGACCGCCCGGGGCAGGACCTGGGACAGCTCGCGCCAGAGGGCGGCGGAGAGCCGGGCGAGGTCGAGTTCGGGCCCGGGCGGCTTGTCGGAGACCAGGAGGTTCCCCTCCCCCGCCCCGGTGGTGCCACCGGCGACGGGTCCGCCGTCCACCACCGCGACCGAGAGGCCGGACCGGGTGGCGTAGTACGCGCAGGCGGCGCCGACGACCCCGGCTCCGACGACGACGACATCCAGAGGCTGTCTCGTGAACACATCAGTAATATGTCACATGGCTCCGAGCCCGCCAAGAGGGCGACCCAAAGGCGCTTGTGAGACTCTGTCAGGTCGCTGGGGGCCTACGGCCGGGGTACGTTGCGAAGGTTGGAGCGGGCCATCTGGAGCATCCGGCCCACCCCGCCATCGAGCACGATCTTGCTGGCGGACAGGGCGAAGCCGGTCACCATGTCCGCGCTGATCCTGGGCGGGATGGAGAGCGCGTTGGGGTCGGTGACGACATCGACCAGCGCCGGACCCTTGTGCTTGAAGGCGTCCTTGAGCGCGCTCGTCAGCTCCTTGGGCTTCTCGACGCGGACGCCGTAGGCCCCCGCCGCGCGCGCCACGGCCGCGAAGTCCGGGTTCTTGTAGGTCGTCCCGAACGACGGCAGGCCGCCGACCAGCATCTCCAACTCGACCATGCCCAGGGATGAGTTGTTGAACAGGACCACCTTGACCGGCAGGTTGTACTGGACGAGGGTCAGGAAGTCGCCCATCAGCATGGTGAATCCGCCGTCGCCCGACATCGAGACGACCTGCCGGTTCCGGTCGGTGAACTGGGCGCCGATCGCCTGCGGCAGCGCGTTGGCCATCGAGCCGTGGCTGAACGAACCGATCACCCTCCGCTTGCCGTTGGGTGTCAGATAACGGGCCGCCCAGACGTTGCACATGCCGGTGTCGACGGTGAACACGGCGTCGTCGTCGGCGAGTTCGTCCAGCACCGAGGCCACGAACTCGGGGTGGATCGGGACGTGCTTCTCGACCTTTCGGGTGTACGCCTTGACCACGCCCTCCAGCGCGTCGGCGTGCTTCTTGAGCATCCGGTCGAGGAACTTGCGGTCGGACTTCGCCTTCACCCGGGGCGTGAGGCAGCGCAGCGTCTCGCGGACGTCGCCCCAGACGGCCAGGTCCAGCTTGGTGCGCCGGCCGAGGTGTTCCGGCCGCACATCGACCTGCACGATCTTCACGTCGTCGGGCAGGAAGGCGTTGTACGGGAAGTCCGTGCCGAGCAGGATCAGCAGATCGCACTCGTGGGTGGCCTCGTAGGCGGCGCCGTAGCCGAGCAGCCCGCTCATGCCGACGTCGTACGGATTGTCGTACTGGATCCACTCCTTGCCGCGCAGGGCGTGCCCGACCGGGGACTTGATCCGCTCGGCGAACTCCATCACCTCGGCGTGCGCGCCCGCCGTGCCGCTGCCGCAGAACAGCGTCACCCGTTTGGCCTCGTCCACCATCCGGCACAGCTTCTCGATCTCGGCGTCGCCCGGCCGCACGGTGGGGCGCGAGGTGACCAGGGCGTGCTCGGCGGACCGCTCGGGCGCGGCCTGCCCGGCGACGTCGCCCGGCATGGTCACGACGCTGACCCCGCCCTGGCCGACCGCGTGCTGGATGGCGGTCTGGAGCAGCCGGGGCATCTGCTGCGGGTTGGAGATCATCTCGTTGTAGTGGCTGCACTCCTGGAAGAGCAGCTCGGGGTGGGTCGCCTGGAAGTAGTTGAGGCCGATCTCGCTGGACGGGATGTGCGAGGCCAGCGCCAGCACGGGGGCCATCGAGCGGTGGGCGTCGTACAGGCCGTTGATGAGGTGCAGGTTGCCGGGCCCGCACGACCCGGCGCAGGCCGCGAGGTCCCCGGTGATCTGCGCCTCGGCGCCGGCCGCGAACGCCGCCGTCTCCTCGTGCCTGACCTGGATCCACTCGATGTCCGCGTGCCGCCGTACGGCGTCGACCACCGGGTTGAGGCTGTCTCCGACGACCCCGTACAGGCGTTTGACGCCCGCCCGGGCGAGGATGTCGACGAACTGCTCCGACACGTTCTGCTTGGCCATGGGTGACGCACTCCCTCTGCCTGTGCTCCGTGCACGTCCGGCTGTCCGGGACACGGGGCGTCAAACCCCGGCCCGGACGGGTATCCGGAATCCATCAACCCATGGCGTGCCCGGTTACGCCTCCCAGACGCCGACCGCCGTCCGGTCGTCCGCGTACCCCTTCACCCGGATCTGGGTGTCCGCGAGGAACGCTCCGAGCCCCGGCGCCTCCTCGGGCGACCAGCGCGTGGCGAGCTCGGCGGCCAGCTCCGGTTCGCCGCGCAGCGGTTCGGCGAGGCCCGCCCCGCACAGCAGCAGGGTGTCCCCCGGCCGGGCGACGGAGGCGCGGAAGCGGAACGGTTCCGCAGGGGGCGGCAGCGGGTCCTCGACATACGGGGCGGGGCCGGTGACGATGTCCAGGTCCATGGTCAGCCGGTCGCCGTCGGGCCCGCTCTCGGGCCCGGACGACCCGAAGCCGACCACGGGCTCCCCGGCCGGCGCGGCGGGCGGCGGCAGCGCCGGTTCCAGGTCGTGCCAGCTGCCGTCGCGGAGCCGGAAGAGGCCGCCGGCGCCGATGCCGAAGAAGACGCGGGTGCGGCAGTCGGGGTCGGCGGACAGCAGCAGGCAGCGCAGACTCGCGGTGTACGCGTCCGGCTCGACGCCCAGTTCGGCGGCGCGGGCGCGCAGCTTGCCGAAGGCGCGGTCGGTGAGCCGGTGGAGCCCGGACTTCAGGTCGGCGCGGCGGCCCGCCCTTATGTCGTCGGAGAGCCGGGCGTGGCTGCGCCCGACCGCCTCGCCGATCCAGCGGCAGGCGTCGGCCGCCGCCGTGTGCGCCCCCTCCGCGCCCCGCGACGCACCCGCGACGGCCACCAGCACCAGCGCGCTCTCCCCGTTCCCGAAACGCGCCGTCAGCAGCGCGTCCCGGCGCGGCTCGCCCCGGAACCGGGCCGAGTCACCGCGTACGGACGTGGCGCGCAGCGCGTACGTGCCGTACGTGGCACCGTCCAGCACCGTGTCCGGGACGACACGGTCGAGTGCGTACGGGTCGGTGGCGGGCAGCGCCGTGGGCTCGGCGTCGTAGGTGGGCGGCCGGGCCCCGACGTGGGCGACCCGGGGCGGGGGCGCGGCGGCCGGCTCCGCCGGTGCCTCGTCCGGGGCGGGTTCGTCGGCCTCGGCCCGCTCGGTGACGGGCCGCCTGGGCAGCGGGGGCGCTTCGCGCCCGGCGGAAACCCGGGGATCCTCGAAGGCGGGCGGCTCGGGCTCGGGGGCCGGTGGCGGCGGCTCGGGGGCCGGTGGTCCCGGAAAGGTGCGCGGGAACGCGGGCCCGGTCATCGGCTCCCACGGCGCGCGGGGCGGCGCCTGCACGTCCCACGGCGCGCGGGCGGCCGGCTCCGGCGGCGTCTCCCCCGGCGGCCGCGCGACCACGCCCGACGGGGTGTCCGGCCCCGTGTCCGCCGACCGGGTGACCGCCGCCGGCCCCATCGGCCACGGCTCCTCCCTGGGCCCGGGTATCTCGCCCGGCGTCCCGTGGGCCGCGCTCTTCCCGGACGCCACCGTGTCCGACGCCGAGTCGAATCGGTCGTCAAGACTGTCGGCCGCCCGGCTCGCCCCGACGTCCGGGGCGGATTCGTCGTACAGCCTGCGCCACCAGTCGTCCTCGTGGGCCGCGGGCTTCTCCCCCTGCTGACTCATGTCCTTATTGTCGACCGCGGGGGCCCTGCGAAAACGGGCATCCGGAAAATGGGTCCGCCGGGCGACCCCACCCCCCACGGGAAGGACGCCCGGCAGACCGGTCCGGGGAGCGGATACCGGACAAGGCAGCCGGGCCCGCTGTGCCGCCACATTGGCAGAGTGGCGCACGGTACGGCGATGATGTGCCGTGGCGAAATCACGCCGTGGCGACTTCTCGCCACAGGGGTGCGCCGCACGCGTACGCACTGGTCAGGGGAGGGGTCGGGATGCTGGCAGCCATAGGTCTTGACGAGAGGCAGGAGTCGGCCTACCGCGCACTCGTGGCGCTGGGAGCCGCCGAGGTGTCCGACCTCTCGCACCGGCTGGCGCTCCCCGAGCGGGACACGGAACGCGCACTGCGCAGGCTGGAGCAGCACGGCCTGGCCGCCCAGTCCTCCGCCCGCACGGGCCGCTGGGTCGCGGCTCCGCCCGGGGTCGCCCTGGGGGCCCTGCTCACCCAGCAGCGCCATCAGCTGGAACAGGCCGAGCTGGCGGCGGTCCTGCTCGCCGAGGAGTACCGCGCCGACGCCGCCGAACCGGCCGTCCACGACCTGGTCGAGGTGGTCACCGGGGCGAGCGCGGTGGCCCACCGCTTCCACCAGCTCCAGCTGGGCGCGACGAGCGAGGTGTGCGCGCTGGTCACCGGGAAGCCGATCGCGGTCAGCGGCCTGGACAACGAGTCGGAGGAGGAGGCGGCCGCGCGCGGCGTCTCGTTCCGGGTGGTCGTGGAGCGCGAGGTGCTGGGCCTGGAGTCCGGGATCACGGAGCTGTCGGCGGCGCTCAGCCGAGACGAGCAGTGCCGGGTCGTCCCCCGGGTCCCGACGAAGCTGGTGATCGCCGACCGGGCGCTGGCCATGGTGCCGCTGACCGGGCGCGGCGCGGAGCCCGCCGCGCTGGTGGTGCACGCGTCGGGGCTGCTGGAATCGCTGACCGGGCTCTTCGAGGCGGTGTGGCGGGAGGCCATGCCGCTGCGGCTCGGCGAGAGGGGCGCGGTCCTGGAGGAACCGGGCGGCCCGGACCCGACGGATCTGGAGATCCTGTCGCTGCTCCTGGCCGGCCTGACCGACGCGAGCGTCGCCAAGCAGCTGGACCTGGGCCTGCGGACCGTGCAGCGCCGGGTCAAGGGCCTGATGGAGCTGACCGGCGTCTCCACGCGGCTCCAGCTCGGCTGGCACGCGTACGAACGGGGCTGGGTGGCCCGGTAGGACCGCTGGTCAGAACGGGCGGGACCCGGTGGACTCCGGCACGCTGGTCAGATGAGTGTGTGGCAGCTCGTCGCCGTCGGACTGGTGATGCTGCTCGGTCTGATCGGTGTGCTGGTGCCGGGCGTACCGGGGCCGGCGATCGTCTGGGCCGCCGTCCTGTGGTGGGCGTTCACCGACACGACCCCGACCGCGTGGGCCGTGCTGATCGGCGCCACCGTGCTGCTCCTGCTCAACCAGGCGCTCAAACCGCTGCTGCCGCCGCGCCGGCCCCGTGAGTCGGGGGCCCCGCGCCGGACGCTGCTGCTGGGCGGGCTCGGCGCGATCGTCGGCTTCTTCGTGCTGCCCGTCGTCGGGGCGGCCGTCGGATACGTCGGCGTGATCTTCGGGGCGGAGCGGCTGCGCCTCGGCAGCCGGGGCGCGGGCTGGACGTCTGTCCGCACGGTGATGCGGGCGACCGGCTACTCGGTGCTCGTGGAGCTCTACGCGTGCCTGCTGGTGACGGGCGCCTGGCTGGGCGCGCTGATCTGGGGCTGACCCCAGGACCTGGCCCGCCGTACCCCGTACGAGCGCCAGGGGCGCCAGCCGCTCGCGCCCGGGGTGCCGTACGGGTCCACGTCCGGGTCGCCCAGTCCGCGCATCCGGATCAGCGCGGCGGTGGCGGGGGCGATGCCGGGCAGCCGGAGGAGCGCCTGCTCGGCCTCGTCGCGGTCGGCGCCCGCGTCCAGGCGTACGGTGCCGTCGGCGAGCGCGGTCGCCAGGGCCCGCACGGCCGGGTCACCGGCCGCCTCGGCGAGCACGGCCGGCTCGGGGAAGACGTGGGTCAGCGCACCGCACGGCACGTCCAGCGCCTTGCCGTACTCCTCGACCAGCTTCCCCGCCGCCGCGTCGCCCACCAGGGCCCGCACGGCGAACTCCTCGGCGTCGGCCGCACCCGGCGAGCGCACGCCAGGCCGGGCCGCGACGTCCGGGGCGAGCGCGGGGTCGGCGGACAGCAGCTCGTCCACGGCGTACGGGTCGGCGTCCAGGTCGAGGAGCCGGCGCAGCCGCTGGACGGCCGTGGTCAGGTCGCGCAGGTCGGTGAGGTGGATGCGGGCGTCCAGCCAGTCCCCGGCGGAGCGCTCGTCCACGGAGGTGACGGCGGTGCCGTACGGGAGGCGCAGCGTGCGCCGGTAGGTCCGGCGGCCGGGCTCCCCGGCGATCTCCTCGACGCGGTCGACCGGACCGGCGGCGAGCAGGTCGAAGACGTCACCGGCGGCGTACGGCCCCCGGTGGGCGAGCCGGAGCGGGATGCCGGTGGTGCCGGCCTGGCGGACCGCGATGCCCAGCCCCGTACCGGCTTCCGCGCGCAGGGCGCTCGGGGTGCGGGCGTAGATCTGCCGGACGGTGTCGTTGAACTGGCGCAGGCTGCCGAACCCGGCCGCGAAGGCGATCTCGGTGACGGGCAGGGCCGTGGTCTGGAGCAGGATCCGGGCGGTGTGGGCGCGCTGGGCGCGGGCCAGGGCGACGGGTCCGGCGCCCAGTTCCGCGTTGAGCTGGCGCTGTACCTGGCGGGAGCTGTAGCCGAGCCGGTGGGCGAGCCCGGGGACGCCTTCCCGGTCCACCACACCGTCGCCGATCATCCGCATGGCGCGTCCGACGACATCGGCCCGGACGTTCCAGTCGGCGGAGCCGGGGACGGCGTCCGGGCGGCAGCGGCGGCACGCCCGGAAGCCGTTGGTCTGGGCGGCCGCCGCTGTCGGGTAGAAGCGGACGTTCCTCCGCTTGGGGGTCACGGCGGGGCAGCTCGGCCGGCAGTAGATGCCGGTCGTCTCGACGGCGAAGAAGAACTCGCCGTCGAAACGGGCGTCGCGGCTGCTGACCGCCTCGTACCTGGTCTGTTCGTCCATCACACCGTCCAGTGTGCGCCCCGCCGGGCACCGTCACTCGCGGTTTTCGGACGTCGACCAGGGGTGGTCCGGCTACCGGATCCGGCCGCGCTTGGCGTCCATCGCGGCCCGGCCCTCGGCCCCCTTGCGCTTCCAGTCGCGCCGGATCTCGGCCCGGGCGCGGGCGTCGGTCTTGGCGACGATGCGCTGGTTCTCGCGCTGGAGCTTGCGGTAGCTGTCGAAGCGGCGCTCGGGCAGCGTGCCGTCCTCGATGGCCTCCCGCACGGCGCAGCCGGGCTCCGCCTCGTGGCCGCAGTCGTGGAACCGGCAGCCCTCGGCCAGCTCCTCGATCTCCGAGAAGACCTGGCCGACGCCGACCCCGGCGTCCCAGAGGCCGACCCCGCGCAGTCCGGGGGTGTCGATGAGGACCCCGCCGGTGGGCAGCACGAGCAGGTTGCGGGTGGTGGTGGTGTGCCGGCCCTTGCCGTCCACGTCGCGGGCGGCCTGGACCTCCATCACGTCCTCGCCGAGCAGCGTGTTGGCGAGGGTGGACTTGCCGGCGCCGGAGGCCCCGAGCAGCACACTCGTACCGCCGGAGACGATCGCGGAGAACACGTCGATGCCCTCGCCGGTGGCGGAGCTGACCGGGAGCACCTGCACACCGGGCGCGATGTGCTCGATGTCCTGGACCAGGTGGGAGAGGGTGACCGCGTCCGGGACCAGGTCGGCCTTGGTGAGGACGACGACCGGTTCGGCGGTCCGCTCCCCGGCCCCGGCGGCGTCGCCGAGCAGCGCGTCACCGCCGGAGCTGGACATGGCGAGGGCCAGGAACCGCTCGACGCGGCCCAGGTCCAGCTCCACGGCCAGCGAGACGCAGATGACGATGTGGTCGACGTTGGTGGCGAGCACCTGGCCCTCGGAGCGCTTGGACGAGGTGGAGCGTACGAAGGCGGTGCGCCGCGGCAGCAGCGTACGGACGAACCGCGGGTCGCCGTCGGCGTCGACGGCCGCCCAGTCGCCGGTGCAGATGATCCGCATCGGGTCGCGCGGCACGACGAAGGCGGTGTCCGCCCAGATCGTGCCCTCGGGCGTGACGATGTCGCAGCGCCCGCGGTCCACCCGCACCACGCGTCCGGGCACCAGTCCCTGGGCGGCGTACGGGGCGAACTCGGCGGCCCAGTCGTCGTCCCAGCCGTAGGCGGCAAGCGGGTGCGAAGCGGTGGAGAGGGAGGAGGAGAAGGTGGAGAAGGACGGGAGAGACAAGGGAAACCCTTCACAGGGTGGCCCGGCGGTGCGCGTGAGGGCGCGAAGAGGTCAGCCGGTGGCCACGGAGGTGACACAGAGGAACTTCGACTCGTGGGCAGCGCCCACCGCAACGACCGTCGTCAATGTCCTCACCTCCGCTTTCGTCCAGGTCCGGTACCGGCGGCAGTTCCGCCGTCCGTCTCTTCGCACACCTTAGCCCCCGGCGGTCCGGCGGCTCAAGGGATTATTTCGCGCGGACCCCGTTGTGGCAGTCGTCCCCCGATCGGGTGATACGCATGGAGTTGGACCGGTCGCGGACGGTTAGGGTGCCGCACATGACCTCCCCCCAGACAGCCACCGGCTCGTTCACCCAGGCCCAGTTGGGCACCCTCATCCTGATCGGCTGGAGCGGCGAGTACCGGCAGAGCGGGCGCGACGCCGCCTTCCTGCTCGCCTACTCGCTGGGCGACGGATCGGACGGCCCGGCGGCCGGCGAGCACGCCATGCGGCTCGCGCTGCAACGCTGCGGACTCCCCGTCGGCGGTGCGCCGGTGCGGGCCGACGAGACGCCGGGGCTCCCCGTGAAGCTCCTCGTCCAGGCCGGCCAGGCCGTCCTGACCCTGCCGCACTTCAAGGCGCAGTACCCGGTGCCGCCCGAGTGGCTGGCGGCGGCGAACGAACAGGGCGAGGTGCACGCGATGTTCGCTACCCGCCCCTGGCCGCAGGGCGCGCCCGGGCTCCCCATCGGCGAGGCGGAGTTGCGCGCCTTCGCGGGCGACCCGGACACCATCGCGACCTCGGCGCACTGCGTGCTCCCGGTCCGCAGCCTCGGCTGACCCGGTCCACGGAAGAGGCCCACCACCCGGCGAGGGTGGTGGGCCTCCGTCATGCCGTACGCGCCCGCGCCGCACAGGACGGACGACGCGGGCGCGATGCGCAGTCAGTCGTTGGCGACGCCGTTCCCGGAGAGGACCGGGATGTCGTCCACCAGGTGCGACAGGGGCTCGTCGCCCTTGGCCTGGGTGGAGTTGTCGGCGCACTGCTGGTTCTGCGGGTTGGACAGGACGTTGACGTCCTGGACCGCGACGGGCACCAGCAGACCCACGAGGGAGCCCACGTTGGCCTTGACCGGGGCACCCACGCACAGGTCGTTGAGCGAGCCCTGGATGAGCTGGGCCTGCGGGCTGCCGTCGCCCTGGGTCTCGGCGTTGCCGTAGGAGCTGGCGGCGCCGTTGCCGTTGACCGAGGTGGTGCCTCCGTCATCGCCGATCGCCATGGCCGAGGGGGCCGCGGCGGCCGACAGGCCGACCAGGGACACGGCCACTGCCGCGCCGGCCATCATCTTCTTCATCACGCTTCACCTTTCGGAGCGTTCCGTTTGGAACGTACTGATCAACCCCGGGCGGACGCTTCGGTTCCGCTGATCCACTCAAATGGGTTCGATCCCGCATGAGTTCGACGCCGCCGCGTCAGCCCCGGCCGCCCGCCTCGGCCGAGGTGCGGGCCGGGGGCACGAGTCCGCCGGCGTGGGCAGGACCGGGGTCCGGGGCCGGTTCGGCGTGGGCGGCCCGCCACTCGGCGAGGAGCCGGTCGTAGATCGGGGTTGCGCTGCCGGGCTGCCGGCTGTGGTGCTGGTCCATGCGGAGGCCCTACCCGTTGCGGCGCGGAACGGCCGCCCGCACTACGGCAAGCGGCCCAGCGAGCCGCCCTTTCGGGCGACCGCCGGGCCGCGTGTGGTGCGCCGTCAGTACCGGTCAGTTGTTGCCGGCACCGTTGCCCGAGAGGATCGGGATGTCGTCCAGGATGTGCGACAGGGCCTCGTCGCCCTTGGCCTGGGTGGAGTTCTCGGTGCACTGCTGGTTCTGCGGCGAGGACAGGACGTTGACGTCCTGGACCGAGATCGGCACGACACCGAGCAGCGAGCCCACGTTGGCCTTGGCCGGCAGGGCGATGCAGGGCTTGTTGAGCGAGCCCTGGATGAGCGCGAACTGCGGGCTCCAGTCACCGTGGGTGGCGGAGTTGCCGTACGCCTGCATGGCACCGTTGCCGTTGACGGTGGTGGTGCCCTGGTCGTTGCCGATGGCCATGGCCGACGGGGCGACCGCGGCGGAGACGCCGACGATCGATGCGGCGACGGCCGCGGAGGCCATCATCTTCTTGATCATGAAACTGCCCTTCTGGTTTTCTCTGGTTGCCCGCCGGTGCCGAGCGCACTGATCAACTCGGCGGGGAGGGAATGGTTGTGGCACGTCACCCGAAAGGTGCGGATCAGTTCGTGAGCGGGAGACCGCCGAGCAGCGGGGCCGCGCCCTTCGCCGCGTCGGTGGCCTGGCCGGTGACCTTCGAGACGGTGCCGTCCTCGTGCAGGCGTTCGGCGGCGCCGCTGACGGTGTCGAGCACCGGGTCGACCACCTGCGGGGCCGCCGCCGTCACCTGGTTGACGCCTCCGTCGAGGCTGAAGTTGGGGGCCGTGGTCGTGGTGACGGCGAAGGCGGGAGCAGCCGTGCCGAGTGCGACCACGGAACCGGCGAGGAGCGCGGCGGACTTCGCGTACTTCACTTTCGGGTTCCCTTCTCAGCGGCGGCCGTTCCGGTCGCGTCCCCGCGCCGCACGGGCCTTCTTTGGCCCTGTCCCCGGCCGCCCTTTTCCTGGCTAACGAACCGGATACGGCGGGGAAACTGGACGGCACGGGATTTCTCGGAGTCCGGGCACGGAAAAGTTCCGGACCCGGTTTGGTTCCGGGCACGGGAAAAGCCCCGGACCGCTGAGAGCGCGGGCCGGGGCTTTTCGAGCCGAGAGAATTCGGCGGGTGGATCAGTCGTTGACGCAGGCGTTGCCGAAGGCCGGGTTCAGCAGGCCGATGACGTCGATGGTGTTGCCGCAGACGTTGACCGGGATGTGGACCGGCACCTGGATGGTGTTGCCGGAGATGACACCCGGGGAGCCGACGGCCGCACCCTCGGCGCCCGAGTCGGCGAAGGCCGGGGCGGCGGCACCCATGGCCATGAGCGTACCGGCGGCGACGGCGGCGATCTTGGTGTACTTCACTTGAAACCCTTTCTTGTGCGGAGTCCGGAGCGGCCACGGCTTTCGTGCCGCACGAGCGCGGACCTGATCGCTCGTAACTCCGTCACTTTCATTCGTAACGATTTCGGACGGTATACGACACTGCTCGGCGAGGAGATTGCTCGAATACCGCCCGAATGATGCAGTTTCGGTCAGCCGACCGCGCTCCCGCGCGACACGCGCGGGGGCGACGGGGGGCCCGGGCCGCCCGGAGGAGGAACACCGGCGGCCCGGGCCCGGGAGGGGGCCGGATCAGCTGTTGCCGGCGCCGTTGCCCGAGAGGACCGGGATGCCGTCCAGGATGTGCGACAGCGGCTCGTCGCCCTTGGCCTGGGTGGAGTTCTCGGTGCACTGCTGGTTCTGCGGGTTGGACAGGACGTTGACGTCCTGGACCGCGATCGGGACGAGGCCGATGAGCGAACCGACGTTCGCCTTGAGCGGCAGGCCGACGCAGGGCTTGTTCAGCGAGCCCTGGACCAGGTCGAACTGCGGGCTGCCGTCGCCCTTGGTCACGGCGTTGCCGAAGGACTGCGAGGCACCGTTGCCGTTGACCGAGGTCGTGCCACCGTCGTTGCCGATGGCCATCGCCTGCGCGGCGCCGAGCCCGAGGATGGAGGCGGCGACGGCACCCGTAGCCAGGACCTTCTTGATCACGATGAACCCTTCTCGTACTGGATACCCCGTAGCCGGAGCGCCCTGAACAACTGCCGGGCCGACGTTTGGTTATCGCCATTCACCCGAATGCCTGGAAGACACGGACGTCCGTACGAAAGTGATCGAGTAATACTGTCGGAAATCGAGAGACGAAACGTTCACTCGCAGCCCCGCCGCGTGCGCACAGAAACTTCACGGCATTCACGTTTCCCCTGCACGCGGGCGTCGTTATGGGTGTCGTCAAGCCGCTCCGCCAGGAGGGCCGCCTACTGGATGGGCGGGTCCGACGGCTGCTGCACCGCCTGATGAACGAACTGTGGGCCGTGTGCCCGCGAGAAATGTCCCAAGGAAGGGCACCAATGCGAAAAGCCTTGAGTAAAAGCATGCTCGTCATGGCGGCGGCGTCAGGCATCCTGACCGCCTCCGGCGGCTATGCCTTCGCCGATGCCACGGCCGACGGTGCGGCCGTCGGTTCGCCCGGCGTCGCTTCGGGCAACGTCGTCCAAGCCCCGGTGCACGTGCCCGTCAACGTGTGCGGCAACACGGTCAACGTGATCGGCGCGCTCAACCCCGCCTTCGGCAACGAGTGCGAGAACAAGGGCGGCTCCGGGGACGGCGGCTCGGGCGCGAGCGCCCAGGGCGTGGCCGCCGGCTCCCCCGGCGTGCTCTCGGGCAACGTGGTCCAGGCCCCGGTCGACATCCCGGTCAACGTCTGCGGCAACAGCGTCAACGTGGTCGGCCTGCTGAACCCGGCCGCCGGCAACAAGTGCCAGAACGGCGGTGGCGACGAGGGCAACCCGCCCACCGAGGAGCCGCCGACGGAGCACCCGCCGCACAACCCCCCGCACCACCACAAGCCCCCGCACCACAAGCCGCCGAAGGGTCACCACGACCACGACTGCAACTGCGGCCACGAGCACAAGCCGCCGAAGCCGCACCACCCGCCGAAGCCCCCGAAGCCGCCGGTGCACCACCACGACGGTGACTGCCCGCCGAGCCACCACCACAACCCGCCGAAGCCGCACCACCCGCCGAAGCCCCCGAAGCCGCCGGTGCACCACCACAACGACGACTGCCCGCCCAGCCACCACCACAACCCGCCGACCCCGCCCACGGAGAACCCGCCCACGCACAACCCGCCGACCCACACCGGTTGGCACCACACCCCTCCGAAGCACCACACCCCTCCGAAGCACCACAAGCCGCCGCAGATGGCGCACACCGGTGCCAACGAGAACCTGGGCATCGCCGGTGGCGCCAGCGCCGCGCTGGTGCTCGGTGGCGGCCTGCTGATGCGCCGCGCCCGCGCCGCGAAGAAGTGAGCTGACGCTCCCCCGAGCACGAAGAGGTCCGGCCCGACAGCCCTGAGCTGTCCGGCCGGACCTTTTGTCTTCGGCGCCCCGTGCGGCGTACGGGTCAGACCGCGCCGAGTCCCGCCGCAGTGGCCGACGCCGTGCCCGGGCGGGCGGCGCGCACGATGTCGAACAGCGCGACCAGGCGGTCCTGTTCGGCGCGCGCGGCCGCCCAGTCACCGCGCACCGCGGCCTCGTGCGGGCGTACGTACCCGTGCGGATCGACGTTGCCGATCCCCGGCACCGAGCCGTCGGCGGCCAGCGGCAGCAGCGGTTCCGGGTCGAGCTTGCTGTGCACGCGGACCGGCACGTCGTACGCCAGGACCGGCAGGTCGAGGGCGGCGGCGTCCCGGAAGTGGCGGTCGATCTCCGTGGCGTGGGTGCGGGTGTAGTCGGCATCTCCGGCCTGCTCCCCCGCTACATCGGCGGCCCGGTAGCCCTCGCCGTCAGGGCGCCACGCGCTCGAAGACCGCCGCGAGGCCCTGGCCGCCGCCGATGCACATGGTCTCCAGGCCGTAGCGGGCCTCGCGGCGGTGCAGCTCGCGGGTGAGCGTGGCGAGGATGCGGGCACCGGTCGCGCCGACCGGGTGGCCCAGCGAGACGCCGGAGCCGTTCACGTTGATCCGCTCCTCGTGGTCCTTCTCGCCGAGGCCCATCTCGCGGGTGCAGGCCAGGACCTGGGCGGCGAACGCCTCGTTCAGCTCGATCAGGTCGAGGTCGGCGAGCGTGAGCCCGGCGCGGCCGAGCGCGGCCTCCGTCGCGGGGACGGGGCCGAGGCCCATGGTCGCGGCGGGCACCCCGGCCCGGGCGAAGGAGACCAGCCGGACGAGCGGGGTGAGGCCGAGGCGTCCGGCGGTGGCGGCGCTCGTCACCAGGCAGGCGGCCGCCGCGTCGTTCTGGCCGCTGGCGTTGCCCGCGGTGACGGTGGCCTCCGGGTCGGACTTGAGCATGACCGGGCGGAGCGCGGCGAGTTGTTCGGCGGTGGTGTCGGGGCGGGGGTGCTCGTCGGTGGAGATCACCGTCTCGCCCTTCCTGGTCCGTACGGTGACGGGGACCGTCTCCTTCCCGTACCGGCCCTCGGCGGCGGCCAGACCCGCCCGCCGCTGCGAGCGCAGGGCCAGCGCGTCCTGGTCCTCGCGGCTGATCCCGTACGCCCGGCGCAGGTTCTCGGCGGTCTCGATCATGCCGCCGGGCACCGGGTGGTGGACGCCGCCCGCGGTGACCCGGCCCCGGGCGAGCGCGTCGTGGAGCTGGAGGCCGGGGCCCTTGATGCCCCAGCGCCCGTCGTGCGTGTAGTACGGGGCGCCGCTCATCACGTCGACGCCGCCCGCGATGACGACCTCGCTGAACCCGGCCCGGATCTGCATCGCCGCGTCCAGGACCGCCTGGAGCCCGGAGCCGCAGCGGCGGTCGGTCTGGAGGCCGGTCACCGACTGCGGGAGCCCGGCGTCCAGGGCGGCGACCCGGCCGATCGCGGGGGCCTCCGCCGACGGGTAGGAGTGGCCGAGGATCACCTCATCCACCCGGTCGGGGTCGATGCCGGTCCGGGCGACGACCTCGGCGATGACCCGGGCCGCGAGGGCGGCCGGCTTCTCCCCGGCGAACACCCCGCCGAAGCGGCCGATGGGGGTGCGCAGGGGTTCGCAGATCACGACATCGAGGGCGTCGGGCACGGCGGGGCCTTTCGGGGAGACGGAGTGCGGGGGTCCGGCACGACCCTCGCACCCGGCGGCGTGCCCGGTCCAATACCCGGTTTCCCCGGAACCGAGACGCCCGGCGTCTCAATCGGCCGCCCCGGACGCCTCAGGCGCGGGCCTGCGTCGCGAGCATCAGGCGCAGGGCGCGGGTGACGGCGTTGTCCGCGCCGAAGTCCACCCCGGCGGGCACCTCGACCAGGTCGCCGTGGGCGAGGACGAGGACCCCGCAGGAACCGGGGCGGGCCGTGCCGGTCCCGTCGAGCCATTCCACGTAACCGCCGGACGTGGTGTCCAGGTCCTCCCGGCTGCGGCGGCTGACCTGCGCCATCAGGTCGCCGATGCCGGTCAGCCCCTCGATGGAGGCGAACGGGATCGTCACGACCGGTTCCCCGACCAGGCGGACGCGGGGTTCCTCGTCGCGGCCGGAGCCCTCGGGGGCCTCGGGCAGCAGGTCCCGGCCGAAGCGGGCGAAGTACAGCAGGGTGTGCGCGGAGTCGATGCCGCCGACGAAGGGCCGGTCGAAGCTGGTCCTGCGGTTGCCCGCGAAGTACTCGCGCGGGATGCGGGGATCGTCGGCGACCGGCCAGTGCACCTCGCCGGACTCACGGTCGCGCCAGGGCAGATAGCGCCGGATGTCGTCCGACGCGGAGGTCGGCAGGACGTCGATGCCGAAGCGGTCGGGGTCCTTGGCGACCATGGAGCCGGGGGTCAGCGCGAACACGCCGATGCCGGAGGTCGTCCACAGCTTCTCGTGGTGGTGGAGGAACTCGTACGTCGCCAGCGCCTCCTCGCGGGTCTCGGTGGGGAAGCCGGTGAAGCCCATCATCTGGGCGGCGATGCCGTTGCGCGCCAGCTCCCCGAGGACGTCCGGGACCACATCGATCTTGACGCCCTTGTCGATGAGGTCGAGGACCCGCTGGGTTCCGGACTCGTAACCGAAGGAGACCGCCACACAGCCGGAGGCGGCGAGGACTTCGCCCGCGGAGCGCTTGGGGAAGGTCCGCTCCAGCCGCAGTTCGGCGGACCACCGCAGGTCCAGGGAGGATTCGGCGAGGGCGGCGGCGAGGGTGCGCAGATAGCGCGGGGACATGGCGTCCACCGCGAAGTAGAGGGTCCTGCCGTAGCGGCTCACCTGCCGCAGGTCCTCCAGGACGGCGGCGACGGGGCGTTCGCGCGAGGGCGAGGTCGGCCGGTCGGTGTTGAGGCCGTAGTCGCAGAAGGTGCACTTGTTCCAGTAGCACCCCCGGGTCGGGCTGTAGAGGATCACCGGTTCCGGTGCCCAGTAACGGTCCCAGTCCCACACGTCGTACGCCGGGGAGTCGAGGGTCGCCACGCTGCTGTACGCGATGACGGGGTCCGGCCGGCGTCTGGTCATCACGCCGCCGATGCCCTCGAAGGCGTCACCGCCCCGGACCGCGCCGTTCCCGACGGCGTCGAGGATGCCGATGAGAGCGGTCTCGCCCTCGCCCGGAACGATCAGGTCGGCGTCCTGGAAGACCCGCCAGGCCGACGCCGGGTCGGTGGCGTACTTGACCACGTCGCCGACCTCGGTGCCGCCGAAGACGATCACCGCGTCGGGCAGCACGGTCCGGACCAGGCGGGCCATCCTCAGGGCGACGGGCAGCTGGCTGGTGTAGTTGACCGAGAAGCCGACCACCGCCCAGGGGCGTTCGCGCAGCTTCGGGACGAACTCGTCGGCGAAGTAGCCCTCGAAGGGGCGGGCCACGGCCGCCGGGACCTCCGGGTCGGACAGGTCCGCCGTGCTGCACAGGTTGACCGCGGACTTCACCCGCATCGAGAAGCCGTCCGCCGCGCCGGGCGGCATCTCCAGCGCGATCAGCTCCCACCACCGGCTCGTCACCGCGACCGCCTGGGCGTAGGTCGGGGGGTGGTAGAAGTGCTCGGGGTCCTGGAAGACGCGGATCGCGTCGCGCGCCGAGGTGGCGGTCAGGCCCTCGGCGGCCAGGGCCTGCCGGTAGCGGATCTCGTCGTGGCGGCGGGGGGCGGCGGACCCGGCCTCCAGCTCGGCGCGCAGCGCGCGGGCGGCCGTGAGCGTGGCGCCGAAGCGGGCCGGGTCGGCGAGATAGGTGAAGGCGTCGAGATTGGCGTCCACGCAGGCGTACTCGGTGTGGCCGGCCGCCCTGGCGGCGCCCACCAGGTACGGGATCGAGTGGTACGCGGTCGTCGGGTCGGTCACCGGCGGGTTGATCAGCAGGTACGCGGTGTCGCCGGTGCCGCGGCCCGGCCGCGCGCCGTGGTCCGGTCCGCCCTCGAACCGTGGCATGCCCAACGGGACGAACACGCTCATCGCTGTGACTCCTGACTGTTGTCCTGCCCCGGATGGGGGGAGCGGGCGGCCGGGGTCCCGGCGGGTACGGGGACCGGCGGGGCGTACTCGGTGTCGGCGCGGTGCTCGCGGAACACCCGCTGGGTGAGCGCGCCGAGGACGGTGAGGGCGATGGCCCCGCCCGCCACCGGGAAGAAGGGGGCCGCGCCGAGGTGGCGGACCCCGAAGCCGGCCACCGCGACGGAGACCGGGAAGGTGCCCATGACGGCCAGCATGACCAGGCTCATGACCCGGCCGATGAGCGCGGACGGCGCCCAGACCTGGAGCATCGTCACCACGACGATGTTCTGCCAGCCGCTGGCCAGGGCGTAGACGCAGACGCACACCGCGGCACCGGCCAGCCCCCCGGCGTACGGGACGGCGCCGAGGGCGAGGCCCATGACGACCGCGAGCGCGGCGAACAGATAGGCGGGCGACTCCACCGGCCGGCTGCGGGCGGCGACCAGGGAGCCGGCCAGACCGCCCAGGCTCAGGCAGGTCAGCAGGATTCCGTAGCCGGTGGCGCCCATGCCCTGGTGGGCGAGTTCGGGCAGCGCCACCTCGATCGTGCCGTTGAAGGCCAGGTTGCAGACGAGGGCCACCACGAGGACGACGTGCAGCAGCCTTCCGTGGCGCAGCAGTTCAGGGAAGGACACCTTGCGGGCCGGGGCCTCGTCGGCGGCGGCGGGCCCCTCGTGTTCCGGGGCGTCCGCACCGCTGCGGATCCGGGCGAGGACCAGCGCCGACACCAGGAAGGACGCGGCGTCGACTATGAGCGCCGGGCCCGCGTCGAAGGCGGCCACCAGGGCGCCGCCCGCGGTGGGCCCGAGGAGTCCGCCGACCTGGTTGACCATGGTCGACAGGGCGTTGCCCCGGCCCAGGTCCTCCTTGCGCAGCAGGGCAGGCAGGAGGGTGTACGAGGCGGGGATGAACATGCCGGAGCAGGCGCCCAGGACGACGGCGATGGGGGCGAGCTGGCCCAGTGTCGGTGTCCCGGCCGAGGCGAGCACCGCGAGGAGGCCGACGGCCGCGGCGCGCACCAAGTCGGTCATGAGCATGACCCGCCGGCCGCCGATCCGGTCGGCCACCACCCCGCCCAGCGGAATGGTGACGACGCGGGGGATCCCGTAGCAGGCCAGGACCGTGCCGAGCATGACCGGGCCGCCGTCGCCGGAGAGGATCAGCCAGGGCAGCGCGACGGCGTAGCAATAGTCGCCGACCGTGGAGGAGAGCTGTCCGGCGAGCAGCAGCCGGAAGCCGTGCACGGACATCGGTCCGCCCGTCAGTGCCGTCCGGAACCTCTGTCCGGCTGCTGCCACGTCTCCTCCATCTGCTGGGTGGGGTGGTCAGCCGCCGAGCGGGCCGACCGGCATGTCCAGGAACTCGCCGATCACCGCCGTCACGGTGGCGGGCGGCGGCAGCCCGAGGTTCTTGCGTACGTCGCCCGCGGCGATCTGCCAGCCGGCGGCGGGCACCGGGTCCACGACGGCGTGGCCGTCGGCGCGCAGCCGGTCCACGTTGCGGCGGACGGCGGGGCGCTCCCACATCAGGCTGTTCATGCTCGGGAAGAAGACTACGGGGCGTTCATGGGCGAGCAGTGCGGAACTGAGGAGTCCGGAGGCGAGGCCGTGGGCGGCCTGGCCGAGCATGTTGGCGGTGGCGGGCAGGACGACGAACCGGTCCGCCCAGACGGCGGGAGCGACATGACCGGTCGTCAGTTCGTCCTCGCCGTCGCAGTACACGTCCCGGCAGAGCAGCCGCATGGTCGCGGCCGGGATGAGCGCGGCGGCGGAGCGGGTCATGGCCATCCGGATCTCGACGCCGGGTCCGAGCCCGGTGCGCAGGGCCATGAGGTACTGCGGAACGGCGAGTACGTTGCCGGAGCCGCAGACCCCGATGAGCAGCCGGCGCGGGGTGTCCGGGCCGGTCTCCGCCGTCATCACCGGGCTCCGGCGGGCTCACCGGCCACCTCGTGCAGGCCGCACTGGGCGGCGATGAGATCCAGCCGGTCCTGGACGTTGTACTTGTAGCCGGGGCAGGGCGGATGGCCCTCCTGCCACGCCTTGGGACAGGAGCCTCCGCACGTGGGCATGAAGACACAGCTCTTGCACCAGGTGCTGCCCGCGGCGATCTCGTCGTTCCAGCCGTCGAAGGGACCCAGCGGCCGGAGTGGTTCGGTGCCCGCCCGGTCGATGTGTACGAGCGGGAGGAGGCGCTCGGCCTCGGGGACGAGGGGGTACTCGCTGCACGAGAAGATGTTGCCGGTGCTGCTGATGATCTCGGACGAGCGGGTCGTGGCCGGGCAGAGGACCTTCCGCGCGGTGGTCGGCAGCAGCTGCGTGTGCAGCCCGTGGCCAGTGAGCAGCCTGAGCCACCCCGTCTCGCGTTCGGCGAACTCGTACTTGGAGACCTCGATCTCCGATACGTCGTTTCCCCACGAGTGGACGGGAGCGATCGAGAAGGAAACGCGGGGGTGGCCGAAACCAAGCTCCGCCATCAGCTCGACATAGCGGGGAACGGAGTCCTGGTTGTGCACATCGACATTCGTCCGGAACGAGAAATGGGTGGGCCCCAGATCCGGTTCGTCAAGTACGGAACGCACGGCGCGCACGATGTTCCAGAAAGATCCGCGTCCGCTTTTCAGCGGCCGGTGTTCATTGTGGATATCCGGCGGCCCGTCGATCGTGATCTCGAAATGGGTGACCCCGCAGGAACGGATGAGGGTGTTGATTTTTGCGGGATTCAGGAGGGATCCGTTGGTGACGATCACCGAGGAGTAGGCGACCCCGCGCTCGGCGGCGGCGGCCACGAACCGGGGGGCGAGGTCGCGGATGACCGCGTACCCCATCATCGGCTCTGCCCCGAACCAGTCGATGCGGGCGCTGCGGGTCTCCGGGGCGGTCACGGCGCGCAGCACGCGGTCGTGGACCCGGCTGCGGTGGTTGCGGGACAGGCCGCCCTTGGTGTGCTCCTGGCCGCAGTAGGCGCAGCCCATGTTGCAGTAGGAGGTCGGCAGCAGGGCGATGTGCACGGCCGAACGGTCCGCCGAGGCGCGCCGGTTGCGGTCGAGCACGACGGCCAGCTCGTCCTCGCCGGCCGGTACGAGCAGCCTGGCCTCGCGCAGGGCGCCGGTCCGGGCCGGGCTGATCGCGGCGGCGTCGCCGGCCTCCAGGGCCCGTGCGGTGGGGAGGTCGACCGCCACGGTGCTCGCGGTGCGGGTGCCGTAGGCGAGCCGTACCGGGACGCCGCTGGTGTCGGCGTACGCGCGGTCGCTCAGCACCAGGTATCTGCTGACTTGGTCCATCATCACGCTCCCACTGGGTGTCCGGACGCACGGCGGTCGGGCGCGTCGTCTCCGGCGGGTCCGGCGGCCGGTGCCGCCGGACCCGCCCAAGCTGGGATCAGCAGAGAACGTTGACCTGGTTGTCGTTGACCTGGCCCTCGACCGCGGCCGACACGGCGTTCAGCCGGGCCTGGATCGAGCCGAGGACCGCGACCTCGTCCGGGCTGAGGCCGTTGAAGATCTCGCGCTCGGAGTCCGACAGCAGGTCGACCGGGGTGCCGGCGCTGCGCAGTGCGTCGAGGGGTGCTTGCGACATGGGTCACTCCTTCAGGAAGACGGTCACGGGCTGGTGCAACGGCAAGGCTGCTCCGGCGTCCCCCGGCTTCACATCCCTCGATCGACTATGAATCGGTGGGCGGGTGATCCCACTCAAGGCGTTCTTGTCCGGAACATGACCCGCAGCTACTCTGACCCCCGGGAGTGAGGAAATCCCCCCGCCGGCCCATGCTTCACTCACCGAAATGAGGGGTAAAGGGTTTGACCAGGCGTGAAATTCTGATCGCTGCGCTCGTGGCCGCCGGCTCCTCGAACCGGGATATCGCCGAAGCTCTCTGCATCAGCCCGCACACGGTGGCGGCCCACTTATGCAACATGCTTCGAAGAACGGGCGCGTCGAACCGCACGGAAATGATTGCGCGGCTGTACGCCCAGGGCGTTCTGGTCCAGGGGATCTGGCCGCCGCTGCCCGCCGACGAGCGGAAGCGGCAGGAGGCCCCCGAGGCCGTCGGCGCCCTCGCGGCGGCGGTCGCGGAGTGCTCGATCGGACCGGCCGGCGTGACGCTCGACTGGCCGCACTACGAGAACGAGGTACCGGTAGCCATGACCTTCGACGCCCTGCACGCACTGCGTGAGGCCGGACACCCGGTGGACCTGCTGGCGGTCGAGCAGCGCTCGGTCCTCTCGGCACTCAGCGAGCAGGAGGTCCAGGTCCTCAACTCCGTCAAGGAGCGGCTGGAAGCGGTCTCCGGTGAGGTGGAGGGACAGGACATCAAGCTCCTGTGAACGCCGCCGCGCGCTGCGGCGGCTGCCGGGGCGCGGTGCCGGACGGGGCCAGGTTCTGCCCCGAGTGCGGCACCCCGGTGGTCGCGGGGGCGCCGTCGTCGGACAGCCGCAGAATCGTCACGGCGGTCTTCATCGACCTCGTCGGCTCGACCGTGCTGGCCGAGACCCTGGACCCGGAGGCGCTGCGGCGCACGATGGACCGGTACTACCGCGCCTGCACCACGGCGGTCACCGAACACGGCGGTGTGGTCGAGAAGTTCATCGGCGACGCCGTGATGGCCGTCTTCGGCGCCTTCGTCACCCATGAGGACGACGCGCTGCACGCGGTCCGGGCGGCCTGCGCCGTACGCGAGTCCGTGGCGGCCATCGCGACCGGGCCCGGGGTGCGGCTGGACGTCCACTGCGGGATCGCCTCGGGAGAGGCCGTCGTGGCGGGGGTGCTCGGCGGCGCGGCCAGGGTCGTCGGGGACGTCGTGCACACCGCCGCCCGCCTCCAGTCGCACGCCGGGCCGCACGAGATCCTGATCGGCGCGGAGACCGCCGGCCTGGTCGGCGGCCGGGTCCGCATGGAGGCCGTCACCCCGCTGCGGGTGAAGGGCAAGCGCGAACCGGTCGCCGCCTGGCGGGCCCTCTCGGTCGCCGAGTCCACGGGCCAGGGGGATCTGGTGCCCCTCGTCGGCCGGGACGCCGATCTGGCCGCGCTGCTGCGGGAGTTCCAGGCGGTCCGCCGCGAGCGCCGCAGCCGTCCCGTGACGGTGACCGGTCCGCCGGGCATCGGGAAGTCCCGCCTGGTACGGGAGTTCCTGGCGAGACACGAGGCGGAGGGGGCCGTCGTCCTGCGGGCCGGCTGTCAGGCGTACGGGGCCGGGCTCGCCCACCGCCCGCTGGCCGACGCGGTCTGGTCGCTGCCCGGCGGCTGGGAGCAGGCCCGCAGCGCCCTGGAGACGCTGCGCCCGAGCGCGGACCGCGCGGTCACCGCCCTCGCCGTCGCCCTGGGCATCCGCACCGGCAACGGGCTCCCGGTGAGCGTCGAGGAGATCGGCTGGGCGTTCCGGCGGCTGCTGGAGGCCCTGGGCCGGGGCACCGCCGTGGTCCTGGTCCTGGAGGACTTCCAGTGGGCGCAGCCGACGCTGGCCGGGATGGTCGCCGAGCTGTCCGAGGGGATACGGGACGCGGAGGTGCTGGTCGTCCGGGTGGCCCGGAGCGAGGCCGCGGCTCCGTCCGGCGGAGACCTGGTGCTGCACCTCGACCCGCTGCCCCGCGCCCACACCGAGCGGCTGGTGGGGCTGCTCGCGGACCGGGCGGAGGTCGCGGCGCAGGAGGCGGTCGCCACCGAGGACGAGCTGTCCCGGGTCGTCCGGGAGTGCGACGGCAATCCGCTCTTCGCCGAACTGCTGCTGGAGAACCTGTCCGGTCCCCGCTCGGTGGACCAGGGCGTCCCCACCTCGGTCCGGGTCCTGCTGACCGCCTGGCTGGACCGGCTGCCGGCCACCGACCGGGCCGTGCTGGAACGCGCGGCCGGGGTGGGCGGGTCGTTCACCGCCGGGGACGTGCGCGCGCTCGCCGAGGGCGAACCGGCCCTGGCCGGAGGGGCGCTGGACGAGGCGCTGAACAGGCTTCTGCGCTCCCGGGTGCTGCATCTGTACGGGCCGCCCGGCGCCTATCGGTTCACCCGCGTGCTGGCCCGGGACACCCTGTACGAGATGACCTCGAAGGCCCGGCGCGCGGCCTGGCACACCGTGCTCGCCGACCGGCTCGACGGCCGGGCGCCGGGCCCGGCCGCGGACGGCGACCTCGCGCACCACCTGGAGTCCGCGTGCCGGCTGCTGTCCGAGGCGGACCCGGGGGCTCCCGGGCTGCCCGCGCTGACCGGCCGCGCGGCCCGCGTCCTGGTGGCCACCGGGTACCGGGCGCTGCACCGGCGCGACCTGCCCGCCGCCGTCTCGCTGATGGAGCGCGGCCGCGGCCTCACCCCGGACGGCGATCCGCAGCACCGGGTGCTGGCCGCCCGCATCACCGACACCTATGCCGCGCTGGGCCGTTGGGACAGCGCCCGGCGGGCCGTGGCCGAGGCGGAGCGCGGGAACGCGGACGACGTGCCGACCCGGGACACCTGCGCGATCCTGCGGCAGCTGATCGCCCTGCGCTCGGGCGGACCGGCGCCGGCCGGGGTTCCGTACGGACCGGGTGCGGGGCAGACCGCGCCGGGCGCGGCGGACAGCCTGAGCTGGTGCAGGCTGCATCAGCTGTCCTCGCTGCGGAGCTTCGCCGAGGGCCGGATCGGCGCGGCGGAGGCCGCCATGCGGGACGCGCTCGCCCGGGCGCACGGGCTCGGCGACACCTATGAGGGGAACCGCATCCTGGCGTCGATCTGCGAGCTGACGCAGTGGTCGCCGACCCCGCTCTCCCAGGCCATCGCGCTGTGCGAGGACCTGGTCGGGCGGTTCGACGGCGACCGGAGTCTGCTGGTCCCGGTCCTGCTGACCCGGGCGCGGCATCTCGCCCTGTCGGACCGGGTGGACGCGGCCCGTGCGGACCTCGCGCTGGTCCGCGTCCACTGCGACGACCTCGGTCTGGCCCTCGGCACCCTGGCGGCCGACCAGACGGCGGGGCTCGTGGAGTCGCTGGCCGGTGCGCACCCGGCGGCGGCCGGCCACTACGCGGCGGCGGCGGACGGGCTCGCCGCGCTGGGGCAGGACCGGACCGCGGCCACCTTGCGGCTGTACGCGGCGCGCGAGCGGTTCCGCGCCGGGACGGACGCCCTCCTGGACGCGCCCGAACTCGCCGAGCCGGCCACGGACCCGCCGGCGGAGGCGCGTACCCGGGCCGTCCAACTGGCGCTGCGGGCGCGGGTACGGGCGCGGGCCGGGGCGTACGGGGAGGCGGCCGGGGACGCCGGGCGCGCCGTCGCCGCCCTGGACGGCACCGACGACCCGTGCCTCATCGGTGACGTCTGGTCCGAGGCGGCCAGGGTGCTGGACGCCGTGGGCGAACCGGTGCGGGCCCGGCACGCGGCCGAGCGCGCGCTGGCCGCGCTGACCGCGAAGGAGGCCGTACTCCCCGCCCGTACCCTGCGGGCGTGGCTGGCCGGGCTGGAGGAGAGGCGATGAGCGATCCGCCCTGGAGACGGCCCGCGAGGGCCTACACACCGGGCGTCCCGGCCTGGGGCGCGACCCGGGAGCAGGCGGCGGAGGGATTCGGGTCCGTGCCCATGGACTCGGTCTCGCCCGAGTGGGCCTGGGGCGGCGCCGACGGTTCCGGGGTCCGGGTGTGCGTCGTGGACAGCGG
Source organism: Streptomyces sp. NBC_00209 (assembly GCF_045206345.1). Classification (NCBI taxonomy): domain Bacteria; kingdom Bacillati; phylum Actinomycetota; class Actinomycetes; order Kitasatosporales; family Streptomycetaceae; genus Streptomyces; species Streptomyces sp. NBC_00209. Next base: position 960,755 of record NZ_CP108121.1, read on the forward strand.
GGTCGAGGGCGGCCATCCGATGGTCGGCCCGGTCGACCTCGCCATGACGGCCGTCCAGGACGAGGCCGGCGAGGTGACGATGGTGCCGTGCGAGCCCACCGACCGCGCCGGACACGGCACCGCCTGCGCCGGGGTGATCCGGTCCGTCGCGCCGGGGGTCTCGGTCTCGTCCGTCCAGGTGCTGACCGACGGCAAGACGGGCAGCGGTCAGGCCCTGATCGCCGGGCTCTCCTGGGCGATCGAGCAGAACTTCGACGTCATCAACCTGAGTCTGGCGACGACCCGGCCGGCCCTGACCGCGCAACTCCACGAGCTCGCCGACCGGGCCTACTTCCGCCGGTGCGCGCTCGTCGTCTCCGCGCACAACCGGCCGGTGCCCAGCTACCCCTGGTCGTTCTCCTCGGTGATCTCCGTCGCCAGCCACGACGAGGACGACCCGATGACGTACTACTACAACCCCGCGCCGCCCGTGGAGTTCCACGCGCGCGGGGTACGCGTGCCCGTGGCGTGGCCCGGTGGCGGCACCATCCGCTCGACCGGCAACAGCTTCGCCGCGCCGCACATCTCGGGCCTGTGCGCGCTGATCCTCGGCAAGCACCCCTGGCTCACGCCGTTCCAGCTGAAGACGGTGCTGTTCCTCTGCGCCGGGAACACCACCGGTCGACTTGGAGGTGCGCATGACGAAACCCGTTGACGCCGCGACGCCCGTGGAGCGCCGCCTGTTGCAGTCCATCGTGGAGGTCGCGCGCCATGCGTTCGGCGCGGCGGCCTCCTCGATCTTCCTCATCGATCCGGAGACCGGCGACCTGGTCTTCGAGGCCGTGGCCGGGGAGGGCGACGGCCAGTTGGTCGGCACCCGCTTCCCGGCGGGGACCGGCATCGCGGGCTGGGTCGCCGCCTCCGGTCAGTCGATGCTCGTGGACGACCTGCGCGAGTCGCGGCACTTCTCGGGCGAGGCCGCCGCCTCCACCGGGTACGTGCCCGACAGCATCATGGCCGCCCCGCTGTTCGGCGACGACGAGTGCGTCGGCGTCCTGGAGGTGCTGGACCGGGGGGCGGGCGGCGTACGGGAGATGGCCGACGTCGAACTGCTGGGCCTGCTGGCCGATCAGGCGGCGATCGGCCTGGAACTGCTCACCCGGCTGCGCGCCGCCGAACCCAGCAATCGTTCCGACAAGGCGCTGCGGCTCCTGGAGATGGCGGAATCGCTGCTGGCCCCGACCCATGGCTGAGCGGTGCGTCCTGCTGCTCACCCGGCGGGGCGACCGGGAGGCCACCGAGGTGTCCGGCCTGCTGCGGCAGATCGGTGTGCCGGTGCACCGGCTCGACGCGGACGGCCTGGCGGACGTCCGGGCCGTCCAGGGAATGGACGGCGAACTGACCCTGGACGGGCACCGGTTCGCCCCGACGGTGACCTGGCTGCGGCACTTCTCGCCGCGGGCCGCGCCGCTGTCCGGGGCGGCCGGCGGGCGGATGGTGTACCGGGACGCGTGGGCCGCGCTGGCCCGGCAGCTGGCCCTCGCCTCCCCGGCCGCCATCGGCGCGGCCGACCCGGGGCAACTGGTGCAGCGGGACCGGGCGCGAGCGCTCGGCGTGCGCACCCCGCGTGGACTGGTCACCACGGACCCGGCGGACGCGGCCGGGCTGCTCCCCGCCGAGCGGTACGTGCTCAAGGTCCTCGACCGGCACTACGTGGAGCCGGAGCCCGGGCGGCTCGACTGGTACCTGCCCCGGGTGCTGGACCGCGACCGGCTCGCGGGTGCGCCGGGGCTCCCCCGGGGCACACCGATGGTGCTCCAGGAGTACGTCGAGCACGACGCCGAGTACCGGGTCTACCTCGCCGGGGACGCGCTGCACGCCTTCGAGGTGGTCAAGGAGCGTCCCGAGGACGTCTGGACCCGCCCCGACGAGGTGCGCGTACGGCAGGTCCGGCCGCCGGACGCCGTGGCGTCGGCGGCACGCGCGCTGGCCGGGGACACCGGCGCGGTCTACGGGGCGTTCGACTTCCTGTGGGCCCGGGACGAGCCGGTGTTCCTGGAGATGAACGCCCACGGCGACTGGCACTGGTTCGAGCGCAAGGCCGGTGTGGACGTGGTGACCCGGGCCGTCGTACGGACCGTGCGGGACCTGCACCGGGCCGCCGTCGGCGACGCCCGCCCGGCGGCCGTCAGCCTGCTCGCCTTCCTGGGGGCGGGCCGGGGGCGGTGAGTCAGCTCCCCGGTGTGGGCAGCGCCCGCTCCGCCACGTCCAGCACCGCGCGCAGGGCGGCCGACGGGTTGTCCGTCCGCCAGGCGAGCGCCGGCTGCCGTCTGATCGGCGGCCCGGCCAGCGGGCGGTAGACCAGGCCGCTGAGCTGGATGTGCTGGACGGAGGTGACGGTCAGCGTCACCCCGACGCCCGCCGCGACCAGCGCCAGGATGGTGTACGAGTCCGGCGCCTCCTGCACCACGCGCGGGCTGAACCCGGCCGCCTCGCACGCCTCGGTCATCGCGTCGCGCACCGTGGAGCCGGTGTTGGCGGGGAACGCGACGAACGGCTCCCCGGCCAGCGCGTCGAGCGGGATCTCGGCGCGGCCGGCGAGCGGATGGTCGAGGGGCAGCGCGCACACCAGCTCCTCCTCGTCGATCACCCGGCAGCTCACGCCGGGCGCCGTCACCGGAAGCCGGACGAACCCGAGATCGAGCGAGCCGTCCGCGACCCGGGCGAGCGCCACGTCGGCGTAGGTCTGGCCGGTCATGACGAGCTCGATGCCCGGGTGGGCGGCCCGCACCGCCCGGGTGAGCAGCGGCAGCGTCTCGTGACTGGACGCGCCCGCGAAGCCGATGCGGACCCTCCCGTACGCGCCCTGTCCGGCCGCCCTCGCGGCCCGTACCGCCGTGTCCAGATCGTCCAGCACCGTCCGCACCGGCTGGAGGAAGGACTCCCCGGCGCTGGTGAGCCGCACCGAGCGGGTGTTGCGTTCGAAGAGCTGGACGCCGAGCTCCTTCTCCAGGCGGCGGATCTGCTGGCTCAGCGGCGGCTGCGCCATCCGCAGCCGTCTGGCGGCGCGGCCGAAGTGCAGTTCCTCCGCCACGGCGAGGAACGCGGACAGATACCGCAGCTCCATACCGCCCCCTCCCCCGGGTCCGCCCTCATCATGGAGTCGGCGGTCATTGATTCGTCAGGCGTCTCGGTCCGAGCCTAATTCGGTATTGGACGGCGATCAAAGCCACTGAGAGCGTCGGCAGCGCGGGCACCCGGCCCGCCCCCGTGAGAGGACCGTGACCCGCATGCGTATCAGGATCGTCGGCGCCGGAGCCATGGGCCGCGGCATCGCCCAGTGGGCGGCCTCGGCCGGACACACCGTCGAGCTGTGCGACGTACGCGCCGAGGCGGTGGCGGACGCCGTCGCCTTCGTACGCTCCATGCTGGACCGGGCCGTGGCCAAGGGGCGGATGGCGGCGGCGGACGCGGAGTCGGCGGCGGAGCGGCTGGTCCCGCTGGACGACCCGTGGGCGGCGGGCCCCGACGTGGAGCTGGTGATCGAGGCCGTACGCGAGGACCTGGCGACCAAGGCCGAGGTGTTCGGCCGGCTCGAACAGGCGCTGCCCGCCTCCACCTTGTTCGCCACCAACACCTCCTCGCTCTCGGTGACCCGGATCGCCGCCGCGCTGAAGGACCCGACGCGCCTGGCCGGGCTGCACTTCTTCAACCCGGTGCCGCTGATGCGGATCGTGGAGGTGGTGCCCGGCGCGGCGACCCGGCCGGAGATCCCACCGCTGCTCACCTCGCTCGTGGAGGGCTGCGGCCACCGCGCGGTGACTGTCGCGGACACCCCGGGCTTCCTGATCAACCACGCCGGGCGCGGCCTGGTCACGGAGGCGCTGGCGCTGCTTGAGGAGGGAGTCGGGGAGCCCGCGGACATCGACCGGATCGCGCGCGATGTGCTGGGGCTCCGGATGGGCCCGTTCGAACTGATGGACCTCACCGGGCTCGATGTGACGGCCGCCGTCATCGACTCGATCTGGGAGGGCTTCCGTTACGAGGACCGGCTCCGCCCCTCCTTCCTCACCCCGAACCGGGTGGCGGCCGGGCTGCACGGCCGCAAGACCGGACGCGGCTGGTACGCGTACGGCCCCGAGGCCACCGGACCCGCGCCGGAGCCGCCGGTCACCGGGGACGCGGACCGCCCGGTGCACGTCTTCGCCCCGGACCCCGCGCGGGAGGCCGAAGCGGCCGCGCTCCGCGAGGCGCTGGCCTCGGCGGGCGCCGCCGTGGAGAGCGGGGAGCGACCGTCGGACGCGGCGGTCGTCCTGGTCCCGGTCTGGGGCACCCCGGTCGCCTCGGCGGTCGCCGCGCACGGGCTGCCCGCCGGGCGCACCTTCGGCGTCGACCCGCTGCCCGCGGCGGGGCGGCGACGCGTGCTCGCGGTGACCCCGGCGGCGGACGCGGCGGCGGCGCGGGACGCCCGCGCGGTGCTGGCCCGGGCCTCGGACGGCGGTGAGCCGTTCGCGGTGTCGGTGGTCCGGGACACGGCGGGCTCGGTCGCGCAGCGGCTGCTGGCCTCGGTCGTGTCGGTCGCCGCGTCCCTCGCGGAGCGCGCGCTCGCCGCCCCGGCCGACATCGACGTGGCCGTCACGACGGGGCTCGGCTATCCGGTGGGCCCGCTGGCCTGGGGCGACCGGATCGGCACGGTCAGGATGCTGGAGCTGCACCGGGCGCTGTACGCGTCGACGGGCGACCCGCGCCACCGCCCGACGCGCTGGGTCACGGAGCGCGCGGCGCTGGGGCTCGCGCTGACGGACCCGGGGACCTCGCCGGGGGATGTGCTCGGGGCCTCGTGACGGAGGTCCGCCCGGGCGCGGACCGGACCGTGACCGATTCGTACAAGACCCCGGCCCCGGGCCCCGCCTACGGTCGGTCCATGACTCCACGACTCGACGCGATCTCCCGGCCGGGACGTCGAGCCCCAGGCGCCGGTAGAAGGCGAGGGATGCGGGCAGGTCGGCGGTGGTGAGCGGGCACCTAGGGCGTGTTTCGAAAGTAGCGCCGTCCGCCCGCAGGGCGGGCCGGGCGGTGTCTGGTGCGTGCTCTCGGCGTGCCGGCCGCGATCCCTCGTACTGGACGTACTAGGGATCTCGGCCGGTGCGGCGAGAGTGCGTGCCAGGCGTCGCCCGGCAGGCGGGACTTTCGAAACACGCCCTAGGACCGGCCGAAGTACGCGGTCAGGGTGGCGCCGGCCAGGTCGCGCATGTCGCGCGCCAGGTGGGCCTGGTCGGCGCAGCCCGCCGCGAGTGCCGCGTCGGCGTACGGCAGCCCCGCGCGTACGAGGGCCGGGGCCCGCTGGAGGCGCAGCACCCGGGCCGGCGACGAGTAGCCGCTCCCCGCTCCAGAGCAGGTCCATGCAGCCGTCGGGCAGCACCGGATGGGCGGTGCCCGGCTCGACGGTCAGGGTCCACACCTTCGCGCCGTCCAGTCGCGACGCGCGCTCTGTATAGCTGTCGCCCATGCCACTAGTGTCGTTGACGGACACGGCGGCGTACGCAATCGGCTACGGGGGCGGTCATGGCGGCACTGATGGAGTTCACCACGGACAGTGGGGCGACGGTGACCGTGGAGGTCGACCGGCACGCGCCGGGCGCCCAGCTGGTGGCGCGGGACGGGCAGCACGCGCTGGCGCGTGCGGGGCGCACGTTCGACAGCGCGCTGGAGGGCATCCGCTCGGCGGCGGAGTCGGCGCTCGCCGTGTTCCGGGACGGGCGGCTGAAGCCGGACGGGGTGGAGCTGGAGTTCGGCGTGAAGATCACCTCGGAGGCGGGCGCGGTGATCGCGAAGAGCGCGCTGGAGGGCCATCTGACGGTGAAGCTGTCCTGGTCGCCGCGGTCGCAGAGCGCGCCGGACGCCGACTGAGCGCTCACTCGTCGTACGGGTTGGACCGGTCCGCTTCCTTCTCGCGCCCGGGCTTCTGGAGCCGGGACTTCACGTCGTCCGGCGGCAGGAACCGCGACCAGCGCTCGGGGAACTCGGAGGGCATGTACGGGCTGTCGCCCTCGTCGCCCTCGTCGTCGTCTCCGTCGTCCCCGTCGGCCGGCGGGCCGCCGTGCCAGCTCTCCGCCTGGGTGCGGGCGACGAACTCGGCGGCCTGGGCGGCGCGCACCCGGTCGTTCGCGGCGCGGGCGGCGGCCGTCGCCACCGAGGGCCAGACCCGGTCGATGGCCGCGTTGACCGCGGCGCCCACCAGCACCGCGAAGGCGGAGACGCCGATCCACAGCAGCACCGCGATGGGGGCGGCCAGGGATCCGTAGATCGTGGGGCCCTCGACCGTACTGGTCAGGTAGATCCGGAGCAGGAAGCTGCCGAACACCCACATCGCCAGGGCCACCAGGGCGCCCGGCATGTCCTCGATCCACGGCGAACGGACCGGCACGGACACGTGGTAGAGGGTGGTGAGGAAGGCGACCGAGAGCACGATGACCAGCGGCCAGTACAGGACGCTTATGACCTCGGTGCCCCACGGTATGAGCTCCACAACCCGGTCCGGGCCGACCACGAGCAGCGGCAGCACGACCGCGCCGAGCAGGAGCGCCACCACGTACAGCAGGAAGGCGAGCATCCGGGTCTTGACGATGCCGCGCTGGCCGTCGAGCCCGTACATGACGGTGATCGTGTCGATGAAGACGTTGACCGCGCGGGAGCCGGACCACAGGGCGATCGCGAAGCCGAGGGAGATGACGTCGGGCCGGGCGCCGGTCGTGACGTCGGACAGGAGCGGCTTGGCGAAGTCGTTGACGCCGCGCTCGGAGAGCATGGTGTGGGCCGCGCTGAGGATGTTGCGCTCGATGGACGCGACCGTCGCGGTGCTGGTCCACTCGTCCACGTAACCGAGCAGGCCGATCAGGCCGAGGAGCAGCGGGGGCAGGGACAGCAGGGTGAAGAACGCGGCCTCGGCGGCGAGTCCCAGGATGCGGTACTCCATGCACGAGTTGACCGTGTCCTTGAGCAGTTGCCAGGCGAGCTGCCGCTTGGAGACGTTGCGGTAGAGCACTCGGGCCCGGTGGAGCCGGCCCGGTGGCCGCTCGGGTGTTTCGTTTGCTGCCTGCACGTCCTTACCGTATCGGCATGACGACCACCCCCCACACCGTGTCCAACCAGGCCCCTCCCCTGCTCGGCCATGACGTCTTCGGCACGGACCGGGTACTCGGCGAGGCCGTGGAACGCCATCTTCCGCCCGAGCTCCTGGACGAGGCCCGGGACGGGCTCACCGCGCTCGGTCGGGCGGCCGGCTCCGCGCAGGCGGCGTCCTGGGGGACGCAGGCCAACGAGAACCCGCCGAAGCTGCGCACCCACGACCGCTACGGCCACCGCGTGGACGAGGTCGGCTTCCACCCGGCCTGGCACCGGCTGCTCGGGCACGCCGTCGGGGCCGGGCTGACCGACGCCTGGGACCGGCCGGGCGGGCATGTCCGCCGGGCGGCGGGTTTCCTGGTGTGGACGCAGGCGGAGGCGGGGCACGGCTGCCCGCTCTCCATGACGCACGCGGCGGTGCCGGCCCTGCGCGCCGAGCCGGAGGTGGCGGCCGCGTGGGAGCCGCTGCTGACCTCGCGGGTGTACGAGGAGGGGCTGCGGCCGCCCCTGCGGAAGGCCGGGGTGCTGCTGGGGATGGGCATGACGGAGAAGCAGGGCGGCTCGGGCGTACGGGCGAACACCACGCGCGCCGAGCCGCTGGCCGAGGACGGCGCATACGCGCTGACCGGGCACAAGTGGTTCTGCTCGGCGCCGATGTCCGACGGCTTCCTGGTCCTCGCGCAGGCCCCGGACGGTCTCACCTGCTTCCTGCTGCCCCGGGTGCTGCCGGACGGCGGCCGCAATCCGTTCGCGATCCAGCGGCTCAAGGACAAGCTGGGCAACCGGTCCAACGCCTCGGCGGAGGTCGAGTTCGACGGGTCGTGGGCGCGGCGGATCGGTGAGGAGGGGCGGGGCGTCCGCACGATCATGGGGATGGTGGCGGCGACCCGGCTGGACTGCGTGACCGGTTCGGCGGCGCTGATGCGGCAGGCGGTGGCGCAGGCGGTCCATCACACGACGCACCGGTCCGCGTTCGGCGGGCCGCTCGTGGACAAGCCGCTGATGCGCAATGTGCTGGCCGATCTGGCGGTGGAGTCGGAGGCGGCGACCGTGCTGGCGATGCGGCTCGCGGCGGCGTACGACGACGGCGGCGAGAGCGAGGCGGCGTTCCTGCGGATCGCGGTGCCGGCGGCGAAGTACTGGGTGACCAAGCGGTGCACGCCGCTGGTGGGCGAGGCGCTGGAGTGCCTGGGCGGCAACGGCTATGTGGAGGAGTCGGGGATGCCCCGGCTGCTGCGGGAGGCGCCGTTGAACTCCCTCTGGGAGGGGTCGGGGAACGTCCAGGCGCTGGACCTGCTGCGGGTGCTGCGGCGGGAACCGCTCGCGCTGAACGCGTTCCTCCAGGAGGTCGGGCGGGCCCGGGGCGCCGATCACCGGCTGGACGCGGCGATCAGGGACATGCTGACGGAGCTGGCCGACCTGGCGGGGATCGAGGCGCGGGCGCGCCGGGTCGTGGAGCGGATCGCGCTGGTGCTCCAGGGCTCGCTTCTGGTGCGCTGGGCGCCGCCCGAGGTGGCGGACGCCTTCTGCGCTTCGCGCCTGGGCGGGGACGGGGGCGCGGCGTTCGGGACCCTGCCGCACACCCTGGATCTGGCGTCGGTCGTGGCCCGGGCCCGGCCGGTGGACTCCTGACCGGGCGCAGCGACGGGGGGTGGTGCTGCGCCGACACGGCACCACCCCCCATGCTGTGCACACCGCACGTGAGGGCCGGGGGCCCCGCGGTGCGGTGTGCCGCCACTCTTGTACGGTCCGGGGGCCCTCGCCAGAGTTGCAGAGGGTTGCAACCATTGTGTGGAGTTGCGATATCGCGGCCCCGGCGGCGGCAGGATGGGGGCCCGGCCCGCGCACCGGGCCGGTAGTGGGGTGAGGGGGAACCGGCGTGGAGACGACTCCGGCGGACGTGCTGCGGCCGATTGTTCAGGAGAGCCCGCAGGCCAGACGGCAGGTGCACCGGTCCCGGGAGGCGCGGATGGCGGGCGACCGGATGCCCGCCGTGCCCCGGGCGGAGATCGGCGCCTCCTGGGACCGGGTGCTGCGCAGCGGCATCGATCCCGAGCAGACGACGCACAGCAGGCTGCTGGAGGCGGACGAGATCGAGCACCGGCGCCGCAGCTCGACGCTGGGCGAGGTGATGCCGCTGCTCAGCGACGGGCTGACGAGCATCGCGGACGCCTCGCAGCAGATCATGGTCGTCACCGATGTGGAGGGCCGGGTGCTGTGGCGCGAGGGCAACACGGGGGTGCTGCGCCGCGCCGACGACATCTGCCTCGCGGAGGGCGCGGCCTGGTCCGAGGAGATCACCGGCACCAACGCGATCGGTACGGCGCTCGCCTCCCGCGCCCCGGTGCAGGTGCACTCGGCGGAGCACTTCGTGCGCACGCTGCACGGCTGGACGTGCGCGGCGGCCCCGGTGCGCGATCCCCGGGACGGCCGGCTGATGGGGATCGTGGACATCAGCGGACCCGCGTCCACCTTCCACCCGACGACGCTGGCCCTGGTGCGGTCGGTGGCGCGGCTGGCGGAGAGCGAGATCCGGGTGCGGCACCTGGAGGCGGTGGACCGGCTGCGGGCGGTCGCCGCCCCGGTCCTGAGCCGGATCGGCGGCCGGGCGGTGGCGGTGGACGGCCACGGCTGGACGGCTGCGGTGACGGGGATGCCCCCGGTGGACCGGCTGCCGCTGCCGAAGTCGGTGGGGCCGGGCCGGGTGTGGCTGCCGTCGCTGGGGATGTGCCGGGTGGAGCCGCTGCCGGGCGGCTGGCTGGTCCAGGTGGCGGACGGGACGATGGACAGCCCGCCGCGCCGGGTGGTCCTCGATCTGAGCCGGCCGCGCGCGCTCGCGGTGAACGTGGTGAGCCCGGTGGGCACCTGGACACAGCGGCTGTCCCCGCGCCACGCCGAGCTGCTGTACGCGCTGGCGCTCCACCGGGACGGGCGTACGGCCTCCGAGCTGGCGCAGGACCTGTTCGGTGACGCGACCAGGACGGTGACGGTGCGGGCCGAGATATCGCGGCTGCGGCGCCATCTGGCCGAGGTCCTCGCGCACCGCCCGTACCGGTTCGGCGAGGGCGTGGAGGTGGAGGTGGTCCATCCGGAGCACCCGGCCGATCTGCTGCCGCGCTCGCAGGCCCCGGTGGTGGCGGCGGCGCGGGGTGCGCGTGAGCGGGAGGGGCCGGGGGCCCTGTGACCAGGGGCCGGGTGGGGCCAGGGGTGCGGGGCATGGTTGTCTGGCAGCCATGAGCGACCCCGTACGTCCCGCGCCACCGGCCTCCGAAGAGGTGACCATCTGGTCCCTGGAGCAGACCTCGCCCGATGATCTGCGGCCGTCCGCCGTGCCGGACGCGGAGGTCCGGATCGTGCGGTCCGAGGTGCCGCTGCCCGAGTTCAGCCGCTTCCTGTACACCGCGGTGGGCGGGGACATCCGGTGGACGGACCGCCTGGGCCTGACGTACGCGCAGTGGCAGGAGGCCCTGGAGCGGCCGGGCGCGGAGACCTGGGTGGCGTACGCGAACGGCACCCCGGCGGGCTACATCGAGCTGGACCCGCAGGACGACGGCGCGGTCGAGATCATGTACTTCGGGCTGATCCCGGCCTTCCGGGGGCGGCGGATCGGCGGTCATCTGCTGTCGTACGGCACGGCCCGCGCCTGGGACCTGGCCGAGCGGTGGCCGGAGCGGCCGGCGACGAAGCGGGTGTGGCTGCACACCTGCTCCAAGGACGGTCCGCACGCGAGGGACAACTACCTGAGGCGCGGCTTCCGGCTGTTCGACACGCGCACGGAGCTGGAGGAGCCGGTGGACACCCCCGGCCCGTGGCCGGGCTCCGGCCGCTGAGCGGTGCCCCGAGCACAGCCGTCACCGCTTCCGTAGCAAATCCCCTTGCTTGTCCGGTTTTACGCTCCACCCCGGCGCCCGCCACCCGCGTGACGGGCGCCACATCGTCTCACCAAACGGGACCATGTCGTCCACATCATGGATAGTGGTGGACTGCCGTGAGATTGCCATGACACGCTTCCGTCATGTCCGGAACTGGAATTGCCTTGGTGAGTCGACGCCACGTCGACCTCGGCCGCATGTCCAGCGCCATCTGTCCGGCGAGCTGAGAGTCCCAGCACCGCCGAGATCTCCTTTCTTCAGTTCAGCCCTGCGCACCGCCGCGCCTCACGCGAGTGTGCAGTTCAGAGCCGCCCTCCCGCAGTCCCGAAGGACGTACCGTCATGGCCGCAACCCCGGAAAAGCCTGCGCCCGCCGCGCCCCGCCGCAAGGTGGGCCGTCACCGCGGCGAAGGTCAGTGGGCCCTGGGGCACTACACCCCGCTCAACGGCAATGAGCAGTTCAAGAAGGACGACGACAGTCTCAACGTGCGGACACGCATTGAGACGATCTACTCCAAGCGCGGTTTCGACTCGATCGACCCCAACGACCTGCGGGGGCGCATGCGTTGGTGGGGGCTCTACACCCAGCGCAAGGCCGGCATCGACGGCGGCAAGACCGCGGTGCTGGAGCCCGAGGAGCTTGAGGACAAGTACTTCATGATGCGGGTCCGCATCGACGGCGGGAAGCTGACCACCGAGCAGCTACGCGTCATCGGCGAGATCTCGCAGGAGTACGCGCGGGGCAGCGCGGACATCACCGACCGGCAGAACGTCCAGATGCACTGGATCCGCATCGAGGACGTCCCGGCGATCTGGGAGAAGCTGGAGGCCGTCGGGCTCTCCACGACCGAGGCGTGCGGCGACTGCCCCCGCGTCATCATCGGCTCACCCGTGGCGGGCATCGCGGCCGACGAGATCATCGACGGCAGCCCGGCGGTCGAGGAGATCCACTCCCGCTACATCGGCAGCCCCGAATTCTCCAACCTGCCCCGCAAGTTCAAGACCGCGATCTCCGGCTCCCCGGTCCAGGACGTCGTCCACGAGATCAACGACATCGCCTTCGTGGGCGTCGAACACCCCGAGCACGGACCGGGCTTCGACCTCTGGGTCGGCGGCGGGCTCTCCACCAACCCCCGGCTGGCCGAACGCCTCGGCACCTGGGTGCCGTTGGACGAGGTGCCGGACGTCTGGGCGGGCGTCGTCGGCATCTTCCGCGACTACGGCTACCGGCGGCTGCGCAACCGGGCGCGGCTGAAGTTCCTCATGGCCGACTGGGGTCCGGCGAAGTTCCGCCAGATCCTGGAGGACGAGTACCTCAAGCGCCCGCTCCTTGACGGCCCCGCCCCGGCGGAGCCGAGCAGCCGGTGGCGCGACCACATCGGCGTCCACCAGCAGCAGGACGGCCGCTTCTACGTCGGCTTCGCCCCCCGGGTCGGCCGGGTCGACGGCTCGACGCTCGCCAAGATCGCCGAGCTGGCCGAGGCGCACGGCTCCGGCCGGGTCCGGACCACCGTCGAGCAGAAGATGATCATCCTCGACGTCGAGCAGGACCGGGTCGAGTCGCTGTCCGCCGGCCTGGAGTCGCTCGGCTTCCAGGTGCAGCCGTCCACCTTCCGGCGCGGCACGATGGCCTGCACCGGCATCGAGTACTGCAAGCTGGCGATCGTGGAGACGAAGGCGCGCGGCGCCTCGCTCATCGAGGAACTGGAGCGCAGGCTCCCGGACTTCGACGAGCCCCTGACCATCAACATCAACGGCTGCCCCAACGCCTGCGCCCGCATCCAGACCGCGGACATCGGGCTCAAGGGCCAGCTCGTCCTGGACGAGAACGGTGAGCAGGTGGAGGGCTACCAGGTCCACCTGGGCGGCGCCCTCGGCCTGGACGCCGGCTTCGGCCGCAAGGTGCGCGGCCTGAAGGTCACCTCGGCCGAACTGCCCGACTACGTGGAGCGCGTGCTCGGCCGGTTCCAGGAGGAGCGCGAGAGCGACGAGCGCTTCGCGACCTGGGCGGCCCGCGCCAGTGCGGAGTCGCTGTCATGAGCGAGCGCGCCGCCCCGTTCCACTGCCCGTACTGCGGGGACGAGGATCTGCGTCCGCACGAGGCCGGGCACGGGGCGTGGGAATGCGCCTCCTGCAATCGGGCGTTCCAGCTGAAGTTCCTGGGCCTGCTGAGCCGGGGACTGAAGACCAACGACGTTGGAGGGGACGGGATATGACGGTCGCTCAGAACATCGACACGCTCACCGGTGAGGAGCTGCGGGAGCTCGCCGAGCGGGCCGGGCGCGAGCTGGAGGACGCCTCCGCGCTCGACATCCTGAAGTGGGCCGCCGACACCTTCGGGCCCCGGTTCTGCGTCACGTCCTCGATGGAGGACGCGGTCGTCGCGCACCTCGCCTCCCGGGTGATGCCCGGTGTGGACGTCGTGTTCCTCGACACCGGCTACCACTTCGAGGAGACCATCGGGACCCGGGACGCGGTGGACGCGGTGATGGACGTCAACGTGATCACGCTGACCCCGCGTCGGACGGTCGCCGAGCAGGACGCCGAGTACGGGCCGAAGCTGCACGACCGCGACCCCGACCTCTGCTGCAAGCTGCGCAAGGTCAAGCCCCTGGAAGAGGGCCTGACCGCGTACGCCGCCTGGGCGACCGGGCTGCGCCGCGACGAGTCCCCGACCCGGGCGAACACCCCGGTGGTGGGCTGGGACGAGAAGCGCCGGAAGGTGAAGGTCTCGCCGATCGCCCGCTGGACCCAGGACGACGTGGACGCCTACGTCGCCGAGCACGGGGTGCTCACCAACCCGCTGCTGATGGACGGTTACGCCTCCGTGGGCTGTGCGCCCTGCACCCGCCGGGTGCTGGAGGGCGAGGACGCCCGGGCCGGCCGCTGGGCCGGGCGCGGCAAGACCGAGTGCGGGCTGCACGGCTGATGACGACTGATCAGGAGACTTCGATGAGCGTGACGGAGACGGGGGCCACCGTCTGGCTGACCGGTCTGCCGAGCGCCGGCAAGACCACCATCGCCTACGAACTCGCCGGGCGGCTGCGCGCCGAGGGCCACCGCGTGGAGGTGCTCGACGGCGACGAGATCCGCGAGTTCCTCTCGGCGGGCCTCGGCTTCTCACGCGAGGACCGGCACACCAACGTGCAGCGGATCGGCTTCGTCGCCGAGCTGCTGGCGGCGAACGGCGTCAAGGTGCTGGTCCCGGTCATCGCCCCGTACGCGGACAGCAGGGACGCCGTCCGCAAGCGGCACCAGGCCGAGGGAACCGCGTATCTGGAGGTGCACGTCGCCACTCCGGTCGAGGTGTGCTCGGAGCGCGATGTGAAGGGTCTTTACGCCAAGCAGGCGGCGGGCGAGATCAGCGGCCTCACCGGGGTGGACGACCCCTACGAGGCGCCCGAGTCACCCGATCTGCGGATCGAGTCGCACCGCCAGACCGTGCAGGAGTCCGCGGCGGAGCTGTACGCGCTGCTGAGCGAGAGGGGTGCGGCGTGACGACCGTCGCGACTGTGCAAGAGGGCACCGATCATCCGTACGCGCTGAGCCACCTGGACTCGCTGGAGTCCGAGGCGGTGCACATCTTCCGCGAGGTGGCGGGTGAGTTCGAGCGGCCGGTGATCCTGTTCTCGGGCGGCAAGGACTCGATCCTGATGCTGCACCTGGCGCTCAAGGCGTTCGCGCCGGCGCCGGTGCCGTTCACCCTGCTGCACGTGGACACCGGTCACAACTTCCCCGAGGTGCTGGAGTACCGCGACCGCACGGTCGCCGAGCACGGGCTGCGGCTGCACGTCGCGTCCGTGCAGGAGTACATCGACGCCGGCAAGCTCCGCGAGCGCCCGGACGGCACCCGCAACCCGCTCCAGACCGTGCCGCTGACCGAGGCCATCCAGCAGCACCGCTTCGACGCGGTGTTCGGCGGCGGCCGGCGCGACGAGGAGAAGGCGCGCGCCAAGGAGCGGGTCTTCTCGCTGCGCGACGAGTTCTCCCAGTGGGACCCGCGCCGCCAGCGCCCCGAGCTGTGGCAGCTCTACAACGGCCGGCACGCCGCAGGCGAGCACGTCCGGGTCTTCCCGATCTCCAACTGGACCGAGCTGGACGTCTGGCAGTACATCGAGCGCGAGGGGATCCAGCTGCCGGAGATCTACTTCGCCCACGAGCGCGAGGTCTTCAACCGCAACGGCATGTGGCTGACCGCGGGCGACTGGGGCGGGCCCAAGGAGCACGAGAAGACCGAGACCCGCCAGGTGCGCTACCGCACGGTCGGCGACATGTCCTGCACCGGGGCCGTCGACTCCGACGCCACCACGCTGGACGCCGTGATCACCGAGATCGCCGCCTCCCGGCTCACCGAGCGGGGCGCGACCCGCGCCGACGACAAGATGTCCGAGGCCGCGATGGAAGACCGTAAGCGCGAGGGGTACTTCTAAATGACCACCACAGCTGAGCAGTTGAGCACCACCACACTCCTGCGCTTCGCCACCGCCGGGTCCGTCGACGACGGCAAGTCCACCCTCGTGGGACGCCTGCTGCACGACTCCAAGTCGGTCCTCACGGACCAGCTGGAGGCCGTCGAGCACGCCTCGCGCAACCGGGGCCAGGAGGCGCCGGACCTGGCGCTGCTGACCGACGGACTGCGCGCCGAGCGCGAGCAGGGCATCACCATCGACGTCGCCTACCGCTACTTCGCCACGCCCAGGCGCCGGTTCATCCTCGCCGACACCCCGGGCCATGTGCAGTACACCCGCAACATGGTCACCGGCGCCTCCACGGCCGAGCTGGCCGTGGTCCTGGTCGACGCCCGCAACGGGGTGGTCGAGCAGACCCGCCGGCACGCCGCCGTCGCCGCCCTGCTGCGCGTCCCGCACGTGGTCCTGGCCGTCAACAAGATGGACCTGGTGGACTACGCGGAGCCGGTGTTCGCCGCCATAGCCGAGGAGTTCACCGCGTACGCGGCCTCCCTCGGGGTCCCCGAGATCACCGCGATCCCGATCTCCGCGCTGGCCGGCGACAACGTCGTGGAGCCGTCCGCCCACATGGACTGGTACGGCGGCCCGACGGTCCTGGAGCACCTGGAGACGGTCCCGGTCAGCCATGACCTGACCGGCTGCCACGCCCGCTTCCCGGTCCAGTACGTGATCCGGCCGCAGACCGTGGAGCACCCGGACTACCGGGGCTACGCGGGCCAGATCGCCGCCGGGGCGTTCCGGGTCGGCGAGTCCGTGACCGTGCTGCCCTCGGGCCGTACGTCCACGATCGAGGGCATCGACCTGCTCGGGGACTCCGTGGACATCGCCTGGGCGCCCCAGTCGGTGACCCTGCGCCTGGCGGACGACATCGACGTCTCGCGCGGCGACCTCATCGCGCCGGTGGACGACGCGCCGGCCGTCACCCAGGACGTCGAGGCGACCGTCTGCCACGTCGCGGACGAACCGCTCACCGTGGGCCGGCGGGTGCTGCTCAAGCACACCACGCGCACGGTCAAGGCGATCGTCAAGGACATCCCCTCGCGGCTGACCCTGGACGACCTCTCGCAGCACCCGGCCCCGGGCAAGCTGGTCGCCAACGACATCGGCCGGGTCGTCGTCCGGACCGCGGAGCCGCTGGCGCTCGACGCGTACGCCGACTCGCGCCGCACCGGTTCCTTCCTGCTGATCGACCCGGCGGACGGCACCACCCTCTCGGCGGGCATGGCGGGCGCCTCGTTCGCCGCCGCCGAGGAGCCGCCGGCCGCGGACGACGACGCGGAGTGGGACTTCTGATGGGCATCGACGTCTTCTCGACCTTCGCGAAGGAGGGCGGCCGCGTCGGCAGCGGCGCGCTGGGCAGCGGCCAGGGCGGAGTCGGGCGATGTGCGCGATGACGTACGCGCACTGCCTGCGCGCCCGGCAGCACCAACAGCTCCGCACGCACCGCCCGCATCGACGAAGACCCGCCGACTTCCCGGCCGCGCCCCCGCACGTACGAGGGGCGTGAGCACCGGGCCTCCGAGAGGAAGACCTCCCGTGCCTGCCCCCCGTACCACGCGTCGCCGCAGTATCGCCGCCGTCGCCGCGCTGCCCCTGCTGGCCGTGGCTCTGACCGCCTGCGGCTACGGCTCCGAGTCGACGGACGACGACGCCAAGAAGGTCAACGCGGCCAGCGGCAGGAAACTCTCCGCCGACACCGTGCGCATCGGGTACTTCCCGAACCTCACGCACGCCACCGCGCTCGTGGGCGACCAGGAAGGTCTGTTCCAGAAGGAGCTGGGCGGCACCCAGCTCAAGACCGCCACCTTCAACGCCGGCCCGTCCGAGATCGAGGCGCTGAACGCCAACTCGATCGACATCGGCTTCATCGGCCCCTCGCCGTCCATCAACGGCTACACCAAGTCCAAGGGCCAGAACCTGCGGATCATCGGCGGCTCCGCGTCCGGCGGCGTCAAGCTCGTCGTGAACCCGAAGAAGATCAAGACCCTGGACGACCTCAAGGGCAAGAAGATCGCCACCCCGCAGCTCGGCAACACCCAGGACGTGGCGTTCCTCAACTGGATCTCCGAGAAGGGCTGGAAGGTCGACGCCCAGAGCGGCAAGGGTGACGTCTCCGTCGTCCGTACGGACAACAAGGTGACGCCCGACGCCTACCGCTCCGGTTCCATCGACGGCGCCTGGGTCCCCGAGCCGACCGCCTCCAAGCTGGTCGCCGAGGGTGCGAAGGAACTGCTGAACGAGTCGACGCTGTGGCCGGACGACAAGTTCGTGATCACCAACATCATCGTGTCGCAGAAGTTCCTGAAGGAGCACCCGGACGTGGTCGAGGCCGTGCTGCGCGGCTCGGTGAGGACGAACGCCTGGATCAACGCCAACCCGGACAAGGCGAAGGACTCCGCGAACGCCGCGCTGAAGAAGCTCACCGGCAAGGAGCTGCCGGCCGAGGTCATCGACCCCGCCTGGAAGTCGATCCAGATCACCGACGACCCGCTGGCCGCGACGCTCGACGCGCAGGCCCAGCACGCGGTGAAGGCCGGTCTGCTGGAGGAGCCCGACCTCAAGGGCATCTACGACCTGCAGCCGCTCAACGAGATCCTCAAGGCCGCGGGCAAGCCCGAGGCCGACGACGCCGGCCTCGGCGTCAAGTAACCAGCCGCCCGAAGACTCCCAGGAGGTGACGACCATGGCGAACACCCTCACCAAGGCCGAGGACCGTGTCCAGGTCGGGCACGCCGCTCGTATCGCGCATGTCTCGAAGTCCTTCACCGGGCCCGCGGGAAGCCAGCTGGTCCTGGACGACATCAGTCTCGATGTCGCCCCGGGCGAGTTCGTCACCCTCCTGGGAGCCTCCGGGTGCGGCAAGTCGACCCTGCTCAATCTGGTGGCCGGGCTCGACCGGCCGACCGGGGGCAGCATCGAGACCCCCGGCGGCCGTCCCGCGCTGATGTTCCAGGAGCACGCCCTGTTCCCGTGGCTGACCGCGGGCAAGAACATCGAACTGGCCCTGCGCCTGCGCGGGGTGCCGAAGACGCAGCGCCGCGCGGAGGCGGAGCGGCTGCTGGAACTGGTCCGGCTCGGCGGGGCGTACGGGAAGCGGGTGCACGAGCTGTCCGGCGGTATGCGGCAGCGGGTGGCGATGGCCCGCGCGCTCGCCCAGGACAGCCAACTGCTGCTGATGGACGAGCCGTTCGCCGCACTCGACGCCATCACCCGCGATGTGCTGCACGACGAGCTGACCCGGATCTGGCGCGAGACGAACGTCTCGGTCCTCTTCGTCACACACAACGTGCGCGAAGCCGTCCGCCTCGCCGAGCGCGTGGTGCTGCTCTCCTCCCGCCCCGGCCGGATCGCCCGTGAGTGGACGGTCGACATCGAGCAGCCGCGCCGTATCGAGGACACCGCCGTCGCGGAACT
The DNA here is from genome assembly GCF_045206345.1 of Streptomyces sp. NBC_00209. Lineage (NCBI taxonomy): Bacteria > Bacillati > Actinomycetota > Actinomycetes > Kitasatosporales > Streptomycetaceae > Streptomyces > Streptomyces sp. NBC_00209. The sequence goes on from NZ_CP108121.1 coordinate 979,613, forward strand.
GTCCGTCGAGATCACCGAACAACTGCGTGGGGAGATCCGCCGCCATGGCCAGCACTGACATCAAGTCGGACGAGGCGGGGTCCGGCGGGAGTCGGAAGCCGGACGACCTGGCCGGGCTCGAAGCCGGTCTGGACGCCCTGGACGCGGTGCAGGTGCAGCGCACCCCGGTGCGCGAGGTCCTGCTGCGCAAGGTCCTGCCCCCGCTCACCGCGGTGGCCCTGGTCCTGGTCGTCTGGCAGCTGCTCGTCTGGGGCGAGGTGACCGAGGACTACAAGCTGCCCTCGCCGTCCGCCGTCTGGGACAGCGCCCACGACATGTGGCTGCAGGGCACGCTGCTGGAGGTGGTGTGGACCAGCGTCTCGCGCGGTCTGCTCGGCTTCCTGCTGTCGGTCGCGATCGGCACCCCGCTCGGGCTGGTGGTCGCCCGGGTGAAGTTCGTCCGGGCCGCGATCGGCCCGATCCTGTCCGGGCTCCAGTCCCTGCCCTCGGTGGCCTGGGTGGCGCCGGCGGTGATCTGGCTCGGGCTGAACGACTCGATGATGTTCGCGGTCATCCTGCTCGGCGCGGTGCCCTCGATCGCCAACGGCCTCGTCTCGGGCGTCGACCAGGTGCCCCCGCTCTTCCTGCGGGCCGGTCGCACCCTGGGCGCGACCGGGCTGCGCGGCACCTGGCTGATCGTGATGCCGGCCGCCCTGCCGGGCTATCTGGCGGGCCTCAAGCAGGGCTGGGCGTTCTCCTGGCGTTCGCTGATGGCCGCCGAGATCATCGCCTCGTCCCCGGATCTCGGCCTCGGGCTCGGGCAGTTGATGGAGAACGGCCGCAACAACGCGGACATGCCGGGGATCTTCCTCGCCATCATCCTCATCCTGTTCGTCGGTATCGCCATCGACCTGCTCATCTTCAGCCCGCTGGAGCGGTGGGTGCTGCGCAGCCGCGGTCTCCTCGTCAAGAACTGAGCCTTCCATGTCCTCTCCGGTCCTCCTCGTCATCGCCCACGGCAGCCGCGATCCGCGGCACGCCGCGACCGTGCACGCGCTCACCTCGCGGGTACGGGCGCAGCGGCCGGGGCTCCGGGTGGAGACGGCCTTCCTGGACTTCAACGCGCCCTCGATGCCGCGGGTCCTGGAACGGCTGGCCGCCGAGGGCACGCCCGAGGTGGTGGCGCTTCCGCTGCTCCTCACCCGGGCGTTCCACGCCAAGTCGGACATCCCGGCGGTGCTGCGCGAGGCCCGCGCGGCGCTGCCCCGGCTGCGGGTCCGGCAGGCCGAGGTGCTCGGCCCGTCGCCGCTGCTGAACGCCGCGCTGGAACGGCGGCTGTACGAGGCCGGGGTGCGCCCCGGCGACCGAAGCTCGACCGGGCTCGTCCTGGCCTCGGCGGGCTCATCAGACCCGGAGGCGATCGCAGTGATCGCTGAAATCGCGCGGGAGCTGCGGCACACCGGTTGGTGTTCCGTGCGGCCTGCGTTCGCCTCCGCATCCCTTCCGCGTACCGAGGACGCGGTACGTGCCCTGCGGGCCGACGGGGTCCGCCGCGTGGCGGTCGCCCCGTATGTGATCGCGCCCGGCCGCCTCCCGGACCGCATCGCGGCGGGGGCGGCCGAGGCCGGCGCGGACGTACTGGCCGGGGTGCTGGGCCCGGCCCCGGAGCTGGCCCGGCTGCTGCTCGACCGCTACGACGAGGCGAACGCGGCCGCGGCGCGGCCGGTCGCGGTCAGCGCCTGAGCCGGGCGGCGCGGCGGTCCCGGGTCAGCCGACGTCGATGCCGCCCGTACGGGTGCGCTTGAGCTCGAAGAAGTCGGCGTGGCCGGCGAGCACCCGGAAGCTGTCGAAGAGCCCAGCCAGCCGGTGGCGCACTCCCCCGGGCCATTCGGCGCCCCTCCGCCTGGGCCGTTCTCAGCCGGCGGTCCCCTGCGGGTCGCGCCCGCTCAGCGCCAGGGCGCGGGTGAATCCGGTGGCGCCGGGGGCGTCCACCTCGTCGGTGAACCCCTCGTACTGACGGTAGAGCGCGGCGGTCTTCTCGACGGTGGCCAGGATGTACGCGGCGGCCTCCTCGGAGAGCCGGAACTCCTGGCCGGTGGCGCGGGCCACGTCCCAGCCGTGCAGCGCGATCTCCTCGATGAGCATCGCGGCGGTGTCGGCGGCCGGGGACGCGGAGTCGCCCTCGCCGATGGTGCCCTCCCAGACGGCCGGGTCGGACCAGGCGGCGACGGCCCGGTCGAGCTGGGCGGCGTACCGCTCGGCCCAGTCGGTGTCGGCGGTGAAGTCGCGGGCGATCAGCTCCTCGGGGATCTCGGTGCGCCGGGCGCGGTGCTCCATGCCGTGCGAGGTGTAGAGGACCCAGTGGTTGACGAGGGTGCGCAGGTCCCAGTCCGCGCAGGGGGTGGCGGTGGCGTCCAGCTGTGCGGCGGTGACGCCCCGGGCCACGCGGGCGGCCTCGGCGGCGCATTCGGTCATGTGGGCGTGCTCGTTCTTCATGCACCCCAACCTAGGCGGGCGTGCGCCGCCGGTCTTGAAGAAAGGCGACAGGTGCCGGGCGCGGAGGGTGTACGGGCCACGGATAGGCTTCGCGGTGCGCGGATGAGCGCTCGCGCCCGTACGAAGGAGCAGCCGCACGTGACCACCACCGCACCCCTGTCCCCCTCCGTCGCCACGGCCCCGGTCCCGGTCATCCGGGCCGACGAGGTCTCTCTCGTACGCGACGGAAACGTCCTGCTCGACGCGGTCTCGCTCACCGTGCGCGGCGGGGAGCACTGGGCGCTGCTCGGGGCGAACGGGGCGGGGAAGAGCACCCTGCTCGGGCTGCTCGGGGCGGTGACGCATCCGACGCGGGGTTCGGTCGAGGTGCTGGGCCGCACGCTGGGGCGGGTGGACCTGCGGGAGCTGCGGACGCTGCTCGGCCATGTCAATCCGCGCCATCCGCTGCGTTCCCCGCTGACGGTGAGCGAGGTGGTGCTGACCGGTCTGACGAACTCGGTCGAGCCGGTGCCGCGCTGGTCGCCGGGTCCGGGGCAGCGGGAGCGGGCGGAGCGGCTGCTGACGATGCTCGGGATGGGCGGCAAGACGGGGTCGCGCTGGCCGGCCCTGTCACAGGGTGAGCGCGGCCGTACGCTGATCGCCCGGTCCCTGATGCCGCAGCCCCGGCTGCTGCTCCTGGACGAGCCGGCGACCGGGCTCGACCTGGCCGCCCGGGAACAGCTGCTGGACAGCCTGGACGCGTTGCGGGAGGAGCACCCGGAGCTGGCGACCGTGCTGGTCACCCATCATCTGGAGGAGCTGCCCGCCTCCACCACCCACGCGATGCTGCTGCGCGGCGGGCGGTGCCTGGCCTCGGGCGGGGCGGACGAGGTGCTGACCACGGACCTGGTCAGCGAGTGCTTCGGCCACCCGGTCCGTATCAGCCGGACGGACGGCCGGTGGGCGGCCCGGGCGCGGCGGACGCCCCGGGGCTGACCTCGGAGGGCGCGGCGTCGAAGGGCGTGGCCTGGTGGTAGTAGAGGAGCCAGCCGGCCCGGGTGAGCCGCCAGAGCGAGCTGCGGTGGGCGCGCTTGTTCCTGGCCTCGGTGTCGAAGGTGAGGTGGACGAGCCCGTCCGCGAGGTGCACGCCCCGCATGAGTGAGGCGGTGAGCCGGCCCGGCCCCGGGGCCCGCCCCGAGACGAGCAGGTCGATGATCGTGTCCCGCTCCCAGTGGCGGCCGGTGGTGTCCACCTCGCGGTAGTCGGGGTGCAGCACCTGGTCGAGGAGGTCGGCGGAGGCCCGGACCAGGGGGTCCAGCAGCCGGAGTTCCCCCTCGATGGCCGCGGCCACGCCCGGCGCCGGTCCGGTCATTCCCGCCTCCCGCCCGCAACGGTTGTCATGGGGCAAGCGTAGAACGGGGATCGCGGACCGGGCGGCCGCCGCGCCCCGTGGGGGAGAGCGCGGTGGCCGCCGGCCGGTTGCGCGGTTACTCGACGATCTTCAGGAGCTTGTTCGCCGTTCCCTCGGTGGCGTTGCTGATGGCGTCCGGGGTGGCCCCTTCGGTCAGGGCCGTCGCGACCTCGTCCGGGGTGGCGTCCGGGTGCCCGGCCAGGTAGACGGCGGCCGCGCCGACGACGTGCGGGGTCGCCATCGACGTACCGGAGATGGTGTTGGAGCCGGTGTCGCTGTCGTTCCAGGACGAGGTGATGTCGGAGCCCGGAGCGTAGATGTCCACGACCGAGCCGTAGTTGGAGAACGATGACTGCTCGTCGTCCACGGTGGACGAGGCGACGGTGATGGCCTCGGGCACGCGGGACGGGGAGCCCTCGCCGGCGTCGCTGGACTCGTTGCCGGCGGCGACCGCGAAGGTGACGCCGGAGGCGATGGCCTTCTGGACGGCCGCGTCGAGCGCTTCGTCCGCGCCGCCGCCCAGGCTCATGTTGGCGACGGACGGGCCCTCGTGGTGCTCGGTGACCCAGTCGATGCCGGCGACGACCTGCTCGGTGGTGCCGGAGCCGGAGTCGTCCAGGACGCGGACGGCGACGATCTTCGCCTTCTTGGCGACGCCGTAGGTCGACCCGGCTATGGTGCCGGCGACGTGGGTGCCGTGGCCGTTGCCGTCGTCGGCGCTGTCGTCGTTGTCGACGGCGTCGAAGCCGGAGCTTGCGCGGCCCCCGAACTCCTCGTGGGTGGTGCGGACCCCGGTGTCGATGACGTAGGCGGTGACGCCCTCGCCCGCGCTGTCCGGGTAGGTGTACGCGTTGTCGCCCGCGGTCTCCGTCTGGTCGATGCGGTCCAGGCCCCAGGACGGCGGGTTGTCCTGGGTGGCGTCGATGTGGAACTTCTTGTTCTGGACGACCTTCGAGACGGCCGGGTCGGCGGCGAGCCGCTTGGCCTCGGTCTCCGAAAGGCCGCTGGCGGAGAAGCCGTTGATGGCGGAGCTGTAGTTGCGCTTCAGCTTTCCGCCGTACTCCTTGGCGAGCCCGGCCTTGTCCGCCTTCTGGTCCAGCATCACGATGTAGCTGCCGGAGACCGCGGTCGCCGCGTCGGCGCCGTAGACCTTGCCCATGGCCGGAGCGGGTGTCGCTCCGGCGAACGGGGTGCCCAGCAGGGTGACGCCGGCGGCGGCCGCGACCGCGGTGATGGAGGCGGTCAGCTTGAACCGGCGTGCGCGCTTGTGAATGGCCATGAAGAGGGGTCTCCTCGTCATTCTTTGTGGGGGGATTGGCCCCCGGCCGGAAGATCTCCGGGGGTTGGTTCGAAACCCTGACCGATTGACGCGCGCAGATCAAGACCTCGCTACAGCTCCGCCGCACTCGCCAACTTTTCGTCACAGGACGGTCGCAGGAGCCCCTTGATACGCCGATCACCTTTACGTGTAAGGGGCTTCGATCCTCCTTCTCGGGGGCACGCCCCGTCCCCAGGGCGGAGAGGGGCCGCCCCCGCCTCGCCGGAGAGCATGACGCACTCGCTTTATGCCGCGCCTACCTTCGAATCGGGAGGCGACGGCGAGGGGCCGGTGCCGTTCACAAGGGGGCAGGCCCGTCATGGGGAATGTGGATGCGGCACGGACGCGGGGGCCGCGGGTGCGGGGCGTCGCGGCCCGGGCGGGCGGCTGGAGCGCCCGGCACCGCTGGGCGGCGGTGACGATCTGGGTGCTGTTCGTCGTCCTGGCCATGGGGCTCGGCTCGGCGGCCGGCCGGGTCGACGTCAAGGAGAGCGAGCAGATGTCCGGCGAGGTGGGCCGGGCCGTGCGGATCATCGAGGACGCGGGGCTCAAGGACCCGGCCGGTGAGACCGTGCTCATCCAGTCGGAGGGCAAGGACGGGGCGGTGGCCGGGTCGGCCGAGTTCCGGACGGCCGTCAAGGACGTCATCCGGGCCGTGCAGGACACCGGTGAGGTCACCGCCGTCACCTCGCCGTACACCACCACGTCCATCTCGGCCGACGGGCACAGCGCGCTCGTGCAGTTCGAGATGAGGGGCGACCCCGAGACGGCGAGCGAGCGCGTCGCGCCCGTGCTGGAAGCGGTCGAGAAGGTGGACGGCGCGCACGAGGGGCTGCTGATCGAGGAGATCGGCGGCGCCAGCATGGGCAAGACGTTCGACGACGCCTTCGGGAGCGACTTCCAGCGGGCCGAGCTCTCCGCCGTGCCGGTCGCGCTCGGCATCCTGCTCATCGCCTTCGGCGCGCTGGTCGCCGCGCTGCTCCCGGTCGCCCTCGCCCTCACCGCGATCATGGCGACCATGGGCCTGATGGGCGTGGTGAGCCACTTCCAGCCGATGAGCGACACCGCCAACTCGGTGATGCTGCTGGTGGGTCTGGCCGTCGGCGTCGACTACTGCCTGTTCTACCTGCGCCGGGAACGCGAGGAGCGGGCCAAGGGCAGGGACGCCCGGACCGCGCTGATGATCGCCGCCGCGACCAGCGGGCGCGCCATCGTCGTCTCCGGTGTGACGGTCTGCGTCGCGATGGCGGGCATGCTCTTCACCGGCATCGCGGAGTTCCAGGCGATGGGCCTGGCCTCGCTGATGGTCGTCGCCGTCGCCATGGTCGGCTCGGTCACCGTGCTCCCCGCGCTCCTCTCGCTGCTCGGCGAGCGGGTCGAGAAGGGCCGGGTGCCGTTCCTGAACCGCCTGAAGCGCTCGGAGCGCGGCGGCGCCGACGGCGAGAGCCGCGTCTGGCGCGCGGTGCTCACCGCCGTGCTGCGCCGCCCCTGGACCGCGCTCGTGGTCGCCGCCGGGGCGCTCGCCGCCATCGCGCTGCCCGCGCTCGGCATGCACACCCAGAACCTCACCCTGGACCAGGAGTTCGGGAACTCCCTGCCGATCGTGCAGACCTACGAGCGGCTGAACGAGGCGTTCCCCGGCGGCGCCGACCCGGCGCAGGTCGTGGTGAAGGCCGACGACATCGGAGCGGCGCCGGTACGCCAGGCGCTGGAGGAGTTCCGCAGGCAGGCCGTCTCCTCCGGGGCCTCGAAGGGCCCGGTGGACATCGTGACGCACGACGCGGAGAACGTCGCGGTCATCGACGTACCGCTGGTCGGCGGTTCGGACCAGAAGAAGGCCGAGAAGAGCCTGGACCTGCTGCGGGACACCGTGCGTCCGGCGACGCTCGGCAAGGTCGCGGGGGTCGAGGCGCCGGTCACCGGGCAGGTCGCCGGGTCGAAGGACTTCAACGACCAGATCGTCGGCTCGGTCGTGCCGGTCTTCGCCTTCGTGGTCGTCTTCGCCTTCCTGCTGATGCTGCTCTGCTTCCGCTCGCTGACCGTGGCCATCACCTCGATCGTCCTCAACCTGCTCTCGGTGGGCGCGGCGTACGGCATCCTGACGGCGGTCTTCCAGCACGGCTGGGGCGCCTCGCTGGTGGGCGCGGAGGGCGTCGGCGCGATCATCTCCTGGCTGCCGCTGTTCCTCTTCGTGATCCTCTTCGGGCTCTCGATGGACTACCACGTGTTCGTGGTCTCCCGTATCCGTGAGGCCCGCCTCCAGGGCCGCACCACCCGGGACACCATCGCCCACGGCGTGGTCACCACGGCCGGGGTCGTCACCAGCGCCGCCGTGATCATGGTCGCCGTGTTCGCGATCTTCGGGACGCTGTCGATGCAGTCCATGAAGCAGATGGGCGTCGGCCTGGCGGCGGCCGTGCTGATCGACGCGACGATCATCCGCGGGGTGCTGCTCCCGGCCGTGATGGCCCTGCTGGACGAGCGGAACTGGTACTTCCCGAAGTGGCTGCGGTGGCTGCCGGACATGACGCACGACGAGTCGTACGACGACCAGCCGGTCCCGTCCGCACCGGCGCGCGGCGACGAGGAGCCGGAGCGGGTCGGCGTCTGACCCCCTGCCGTACGCGGGCCCTCCTCCCGGACGCCGGGAGGAGGGCCCGCGCGTTCAGCGCTGGTAGCGGGCCAGGACCCGGTTGCCGTCGGTCACCAGACGCTTCTTCAGCTCGGCCGCGTCGATCGCTCCGCTGTAGTACTCCTGGAGCGCGGGCGTCGCCACCTTGTCCTTCCACTCGGGGTAGCCGCGCACCGACTGGGCCGGGGCGGACCGCAGCGCCCCCGCGAGCGCGGCGCCGGTCGCCCAGCCCCGGTCCGCGGTGTGCAGGGAGGGGTCGGCCAGCGCCTCGGTGCCGGTGGGCAGCATCCAGTCCCCCTTGGCCAGCCGGACCATGTTGGCGGGCCGCAGCAGGAAGTCGACGAACCGGACCGCCTCCTTCTTGTGCGGGCTGTCCTCGGCGACGGACAGGGTCTGCGGGCTCACCCCCTGGGCCGGCCCCTCCCGTCCGGCCGGGGCGGGCAGCACCGTCCACTCGAAGCCCTTCGGCGCCTGCTCCACGATCTGCTGGCGGTACGAGAACCCGAGCGGCACCATCGCGTACTTGCCGCCGAAGAAGCCGGGCAGGGTGTCGCCGCCGCCCATGCCGAGCGCGGTGCGGGCGGCGCTGTGGTCGGTGTTGACCTGGTCGTGGATGGTGCCCGGGACGACCTGATCGCCCTCCCCCATCGCGATGGTCACCTTGCCGTCGGCGCCCCGGTGGAAGAGCTCGCCGCCCGCCGAGAGGCCGAGGTTGAGGGTGACGGAGACCGGCTCCTTGAGCGGCCAGGCGACTCCGTAACGGCCCTCGCCGGTCAGCTCCTTGGTCACCTGCCGGAACTCCGTCCAGCTCCACGGCTTCTCGGGAGTCGGGATGCGGACTCCGGACGCCTTGAGGATCTTGGTGTTGGCGATCAGGACCCGGGGCTCCTGGAGGAAGGGCACGCCGTACACCCCGCCGTCGAAGGTGGCCGTCTCCCAGCTGTCGCGCGGGATGCCGTCCGTCAGCCCCTTCGGCAGGAGCGGGCGGAGGTCGGCGAGATAGCCCCCGTACGCGAAGTCGGCGAGGTCGTCGGAGGCGTCGTGGATGATGTCGGGCGCCTCGCCGCCCTCGAAGGAGGTGAGGAGCTGGTCGTGGACGCTGTCCCAGCTGCCCTGGACGTACTCGACCCGGATGTCGGGGTGGGCCGTGTTCCACTCCTTCACCAGCTGCTTGTTGATGTCGACGGACTCCTTCTGCCAGGCCAGCGACTGGAAGCGGAGGGTGATCCTCCCGTCCGCCTCGCCGTCACCGTTCGCGCCGCAGCCGGTGAGCAGCAGGGCGAGCGCGGTGGCCGCCGCGGCAGCCGTGCGTACCAGCGTGCCCATCAGTTCTTCACCGCCCCGGCCAGCATGCCGCCGGTGATCCGCCGCTGGATCACCGCGAACAGCACGAGTGAGGGGAGGGTGGCGAGGAACGCGGCGGCGGCGAGCGGCCCGAGGTCGCTGGCGCCCTCGGCGCCGAGGAAGTGCGTCAGTACGACCGGCAACGTCTGCTTCTCCGGGGTCTTGAGGAGGACGAGTGCGAAGAAGAACTCGTTCCACGCGGTGATGAACGCGAAGAGGGCCGTGGCGACGATGCCCGGGGCCAGCAGCGGGGCGGTGACCGAGACCAGCGTCCGCAGCCGCCCGGCCCCGTCGACCGCCGCCGCCTCCTCCAGCTCGCGCGGCACGGCCCGTACGTATCCGACGAGCATCCACAGCGCGAAGGGCAGCGCCCACACCACGTAGACCAGGACCAGGCCCCAGAGGGTGTTGATCAGGTGCAGGTTCTTCAGCACCAGGAAGAGCGGAATGATCAGCAGGACGAAGGGGAACGCCTGGCTGACCACGACCCAGCCGGTGGCGGCCGTGGCGAGGCGGGTGCGGTGGCGGGCCATCACATAGGCCATCGGGGTCGCGATCAGGACGGCGATCAGCCCGGCCGAGAGCGCGGCGATCAGCGAGTTGGCGGCGGCCCGCAGCAGCGGCTGCTCATCGAACGCCTGCCGGAAGTTGTCGAGTGTCGGGTGCTGCGGAATCCAGGTCGGGTGCAGGGAGCCGAGCTCCGGCGCGGGCTTGAAGGCGGTGGAGATCAGCCACAGGAACGGGAACGCCAGGAAGACCAGGTAACACAGGAGCGCCACGTACTGCCCGGCGCGCACGGACCGTTTGGTACGCATGCTCATCGGTCGTCGCCTCCCCTGAGCCGCCCGGCGAGATACACGGCGAGGATCACGGAGATCACGGCGACCATGACGCAGCCCATCGCGGCCGCGTAGCCGAACTGCCCGTAGCGGAACGCCTCCTCGTACGCGAAGAGCATCGGGAGCCGGGTGCGGCCGCCGGGGCCGCCGTTGGTCAGGACGTAGACCAGCGCGAAGGAGTTGAAGTTCCAGATGAAGTTGAGGGCGGTGATGGAGAGGGCGACCGGCCTGATGGCGGGCCAGGTCACCGTGCGGAACCGTCGCCACGCGCCCGCCCCGTCCAGCGCGGCGGCCTCGTGGAGTTCGTGCGGGGTGTTCTGGAGCCCGGCCAGCAGGGCGACCGTGGTCTGCGGCATGCCGGACCAGACGCCGACGACGATCACGGCGGGCAGCGCGGTCGCCAGCCCGGTGAGCCAGTCCCGGCCGTCCCCGAGCCCCAGGTCGCGGATGGTCTCGTTGAGGATGCCGGCGTCCGGGTTGTAGACGAGCCGCCACATGATGCCGACGACGACCTCGGGCATCGCCCACGGGATGATCGCCAGGGCCCGGGCCAGCCAGCGCATCCGCAGGTTCTCGTTGAGCAGCAGGGCCAGGCCGAGGGCGAGCACGAACTGCGGAACGGTGACACCGACCGCCCACACCAGGCCGATCCGGAACGACTCCCAGAACGGCCCGTCGTGCAGCAGGTCCTGGAAGTTCAGCGTGCCGATCCACTGCGTGGCGCGGGTGCGGCCGGACTGGGCGTCGGTGAAGGCCAGCGCGATGCCGTAGAGCAGCGGGCCGACGCTCAGGACCAGGATCGGGATGAGGGCGGGCAGGACCAGGAACCAGGTTCCGGCGCCCCGGTCGAGCCGGTCGTCGGTGCGCTTGCCGGTGCGCTTGCCGGGCGGTCCGTGGCGCCCGGATCCCACGGTTGCACTCGCCAATGTCATACTTACGCCCCCTTTGCGTCGTTCGATCGGCTTGCTGCCGTTCTGGCCGCTCAGGTGGCCTCCGTCATCGTGCTGACGGGCCGCCGGTTCGTCAAGGCAACCTGCACGGATGCGAAAATCGGACCATGAACGAGATGGAAGCGCGCGAGGTGCTGGCCGCCGCCGGGGTCCCCGGGGGCGCGGAGCTGATCGCGCTCGGCGAGAACGCGGTGTTCACGGTCGACGGGCTCGTCGTCAAGGTCGGCCGGGACGCCGTGCGCCACCCCGAGCTGCTGGAACGCGCCGAGCGCGAGGTGGCCGTCGCCCGGTGGCTCGCGGCCTCCGGCGTCCCCGCCGTGCGAGCCGCCGAGGAGGGGGCCCGGCTGGTCAGGGGGCATCCGGTGACCGTGTGGCACCGGCTGCCCGAGGCGGTGCGGCCCGCCGAGCCGCGCGACCTGGCCCCGCTGCTGACCGCCGTCCACGCGCTGCCCGTGCCGGAGGACTTCGCGCTGCCGCGCCGGGAGCTGCTGGGCGGCGTCGAGCGGTGGCTGCGGCTGGCGGGCGACGCGATCGATCCGGCGGACGCGGCGTATCTGCGCGAGCGGCGGGACGGGTTCGCGGCGGCGGCCGCGGCGCTGGTCCCGCATCTCCCGCCGGGGCCGATCCACGGGGACGCGCTGGCGCGCAACGTCCATGTCGGGGCGCACGGGCCGGTCCTGGTGGACCTGGAGACCTTCTCCTCGGATCTGCGCGAACACGACCTGGTGGTCCTCGCGCTGTCCCGCGACCGGTACGGGCTGGCGGCGGACGCGTATGACGCGTTCACCCGGGCGTACGGGTGGGATGTACGGGAGTGGGACGGGTGCGGGGTGTTGCGGGGGGCGCGGGAGACGGCGAGCTGTGCGTGGGTGGCGCAGCATGCGCCCGTGAACGATGCCGCTCTCGCGGAGTTCCGGCGCCGGGTGGCGTCCCTGCGGGACGGTGACGCGTCTGTGCGGTGGTATCCGTTCTGAGTCGGCTGGGTGCCCCCGGCGTGCCGGACCAGCGTGCGTCCTCAATCGCCGGACGGGCTTGATTGTGCCGCCGGTCGTGTTCTCCCGCGGCTGGGATCGGCGCAGAAACCCAAGCCAGTCCGGCGACCAGCCGACGCGAGGCTGACTCGCCGCAAGGACGGCCACATCAAGCCCGTCCGGCGATTGAGGACAACACGCGGGTCAGGCCGTCGTGCGGACCGGCAGCCGCACCGGCCACTGGCCGTCCACCACCGCGTCCGGGGTGCCCTTGCGGCGGAGGAATCGCTGGAAGTCCGCCGCCCACTCCGCGTGCCACGTGATCTGGCGGGCGTGCAGCGCGGGCGCCGGGAGTTCGGCCACCGCGCGGTGGCGGGCGGCTATCGCGTACGCCACGCGGACCGCGGCCAGCGCGTCCGCCGCCGCGTCGTGGGCGCCGCCGTGCACCACGCCGTACTCGACGCAGACCGCCTCCAGATTCCGCTTGCCCTTGCGGTAGCGGTCGACCGCCCGGTCGATGGTGTACGGGTCGATGACGGGGCCGACGGGCGCGCCGCCCAGCCGGTCGGCGAGCGGGGGCAGCCCGTGGCGGTGCAACTCGGCGGTGAGCAGCGTCAGGTCGAACGCGGCGTTGTACGCGACGACCGGGACGCCCCGGCGCCAGTACCCGGCGAGCGTGTCGGCGATCTCGTCGGCCACCTCGCGCGCGGGCCGGCCCTCCGCCGCCGCCCGCTCGCTGCTGATGCCGTGGATCGCGGACGCCTGGGCCGGGATGCGGATGCCCGGGTCGGCCAGCCAGGTGTGCCGGGCGACCGGCTCACCGTCCCGGTCGTCCACCGCGATCACCGCGGCCGTGACGATCCGGGCCTCCAGCGGGTCCGTCCCCGTCGTCTCCAGATCGAAGCCGACCAGCGCGTGCCGGTGCCAGCTCATCCCGTACCTCCTTCGTGGTGCTCCCCCGGATGACGACCACCCTCGCACGGGCCACTGACAACGCCGCTCAGGAGACCGGCCGGGAGTCCGTCCACACCGACTCGAACTCCTCGCGGTACGTCTCGAACAGCCCGTGCTCGTACCCCTGCCCCGCCCGGACCACCGCACGCCCGCCGCCGCGCAGCACCAGCACCGGCGCCTCCATCCCGCGCGCCCGGCGCAGATAGGTCTGGACGACCCCCACCGCGTCGGCCCCGTCGCCGTCCACCAGGTAGGCCGTGAAGCGCGGGGTCTCGTCGAAGACGTGGATCTGGAAGGCGTCCGGGTCGCGGAGCTTGGCGCGCACCCGGCGGGTGTGCAGGATGTTCATCTCGACGGACCGGCTCAGCTCGCCCTTCTTCAGGCCGAGCTCCCGCTCGCGGCGCTTGACCGCACTGCTGGCCGGGTTGATGAAGAGCAGCCGGATCCGGCAGCCGGACTCGGCGAGCCGGATGAGGCGGCGTCCGGAGAAGTTCTGCACCAGCAGGTTGAGCCCGATGCCGATCGCGTCGAGCCTGCGGGCGTCGCCGAACAGGTCCTCGGCGGGCAGCTGGCGCTGGAGGCGCACCCGGTCGGAGTGGACGGAGACCACGTCCGCGTACCGGTCGCCGACCAGCTCCTCCACCGCGTCGACCGGGAGCCGGTCCGCGGAGGGCACCCCCGCGCCGCTGCCGAGCATCTCCAGGAGCCGGGCGGAGGCCCGCTCGGCCTGGGCCAGCACCGCCTCGTTGAGCGCGCGGTTGCGGGAGACGACGTTGCGGGCGACCTCCAGCTCATCGAGCGCCAGTTCGACATCGCGGCGGTCGTCGAAATACGGCTCGAAGCACGGCCAGTGCTGGACCATCAGCTCGCGGAGCTGGGGCAGCGTGAGGAAGCTGAGGACGTTGTCGTCGGCCGGGTCGAGCAGATAGCCCTTGCGGCGGGAGACCTCGCGCACGGCGACCGCGCGCTGCACCCACTCCTGTCCGGCGGGCCCGGCGGCGGCCACCACCCAGTCCTCGCCGTGGACGGGCTCGTAGATCGGCCGGAGCACCGCGGCGACGACGGCGCGCAGCCGCTGTTCGACCAGATTCAGCCAGATATAGGCGCGCCCGGCCCGCTGGGCGCGCGTGCGCACCTCGCTCCAGGCGTCGGCGTCCCAGTCCAGCTCCGCACCGATCTCCAGGGGCTGTGCCAGCGATACCGCCCCGGGCGGGACCTCGGCCACGTCCCCCTCGTGACCCGCGTCACCCGGGGGCAGCTCGAACCCTCCCGAGCTCACCCACGCACCGCCTTCCACTCCCCCACCAACGATCAAGGAAGGGTACTCCGGGAGCGGGAGCCGGTGCAGCCGGATGCGCAGGCTCCTTTACCAACTCCCCATGGAATCAAACCTGTTCCGGTCGCCGGCTTCGACGGGAGTGAGCGGATTCATAGGGATTAAACACCCCAGCGAGGGCCACGAAACGGACAGCTCGGACATGGACCCGGCCGGAGGCCGGTTCCGGGCGACACGGAGAGGCACGAGGTTGACCGACCGGCCGACGTCCTAGGTAAGGCGCGCTCTTTCGGGGAAGATCTGGGCCGGGGCCCAGGCGGTCCCGCATTTCACCCGAGCGACCGCGGCAGGACGGGAAGAGTCGAATCCATGCAGGTGTGGCCGGGACAGGCGTACCCGCTCGGTGCCACGTACGACGGCGCCGGGACCAATTTCGCGGTCTTCTCGGAGGCCGCCCACCGAATCGAGTTGTGCCTGCTGCACGACGACGGTTCCGAGACGGCGGTGGAGCTGAGAGAGACCGACGCGTTCGTCCGGCACGCGTATCTGCCCGGGGTGATGCCCGGTCAGCGCTACGGCTTCCGCGTGCACGGCCCGTACGAGCCGCAGCGGGGCATCCGGTGCAACTCCGCCAAGCTGCTCCTCGACCCGTACGCCCGCGCGGTGTCCGGGCAGATCAAGTGGGGGGAGGCGGTCTACGGCTACCCGTTCGGGAAGCCCGACGCGCGCAACGATCTCGACTCCGCCCCGCACACCATGACCTCGGTCGTGGTGAACCCGTACTTCGACTGGGGCGACGACCGGCGCCCCCGTACGGACTACCACCGCACGGTGATCTACGAGGCCCATGTGAAGGGCCTGACGATGCTCCATCCGGGGCTGCCGAAGGAGCTGCGCGGCACGTACGCCGGGCTGGCGCATCCGGAGATCATCGCCCATCTGACGGAGCTGGGCGTCACGGCGATCGAGCTGATGCCGGTGCACCAGTTCGTCCAGGACCACCGCCTCGCGGACGCGGGACTCCACAACTACTGGGGCTACAACACGATCGGCTTCTTCGCCCCGCACAACGCCTACGCCTCCTGGGGCGACCGGGGCGAGCAGGTCCTGGAGTTCAAGCAGGCCGTGCGCGCCCTGCACCAGGCGGGCATCGAGGTCATCCTCGACGTGGTCTACAACCACACCGCCGAGGGCAACCACCTGGGGCCCACGCTGTCGTTCCGGGGGCTGGACAACGCCTCGTACTACCGGCTGACCGATGACCAGCGGTACTACATGGACACCACGGGCACCGGGAACTCGCTGCTCATGCGGTCGCCGCACGTGCTCCAGATGATCATGGACTCACTGCGGTACTGGGTGACCGAGATGCATGTCGACGGCTTCCGCTTCGACCTGGCGGCCACGCTGGCCCGGCAGTTCCACGAGGTGGACCGGCTGTCGTCGTTCTTCGACCTGGTGCAGCAGGACCCGGTGGTCAGCCAGGTCAAGCTGATCGCCGAGCCGTGGGACGTGGGCGAGGGCGGCTACCAGGTGGGGAACTTCCCGCCGCTGTGGACCGAGTGGAACGGCAAGTACCGGGACACGGTCCGCGACCTGTGGCGGGGCGAGCCCCGGACGCTGGCCGAGTTCGCCGGGCGGCTGACCGGGTCCTCGGACCTGTACCAGGACGACGGGCGGCGCCCGCTGGCCTCGATCAACTTCACCACCTGCCACGACGGCTTCACCCTGCACGACATGGTCTCGTACAACGACAAGCACAACGAGGCCAACGGTGAGGGCAACCGGGACGGCGAGAGCCACAACCGGTCGTGGAACTGCGGCGCCGAGGGCGAGACGGACCGGACCGAGGTGCTGGAGCTGCGCGAGCGTCAGATGCGCAACTTCCTCGCCACGCTGATGCTGTCGCAGGGCGTGCCGATGCTCAGCCACGGCGACGAGTTCGGGCGTACCCAGCAGGGCAACAACAACGCCTACTGCCAGGACAACGAACTGTCGTGGGTGCACTGGCCGGAGCCCGCCGCCGCGGTGGGCGCGGACGGCGAGGACGAGGACGCCGAGGCGGACGGCGACGCCGAGGACATGAGCCTCCTTGAGTTCACCCGGGCGATGGTGTGGCTGCGCCGCGACCACCCGGTCTTCCGCCGCCGCAGGTTCTTCCACGGCCGCCCGGTGGAGGGCACGCACGACGAGCTGTCCGACATCGCCTGGTTCACGCCCGAGGGACAGGAGATGACCCAGCGGGACTGGCAGGCCGCCCACGCGAAGGCCCTGACCGTGTTCCTGAACGGGCACGCCATCTCGGAGCCGGGGCCGCGCGGGGAGCGGATCTCCGACGACTCGTTCCTGCTGATGTTCAACGCGAGCGCCGAGACCCTGGAATTCGCGGTGCCCGTCAACCACGGCAGGCAGTGGCACGCCGTCGTGGACACCGCGCGCCCGGCCGGGGTGCTGCCCGGGGCCGGGCCGAAGGTGGCGGCGGGCGATCGGGTGACGCTGGTGGGCCGGAGCATGGTGGTGCTGCAACGCCCGGCCTGACCGGTCGCACGGGGCCGCCCGTGTCACCCCGTCGTGGCTGGGGCCTGTCCGGCTCGATCCGCCGGACAGGCCCTTGTGCCGGGCGGGATGACACAGGCGGCCCCGATGTGGGTACGAAGGTCCCATGACGCCTACCGCCACGTACCGGCTCCAGCTCCAGCCGGAGTTCCCGTTCCGCGCCGCCGAGGACGCCGTGCCGTACCTCGCCTCGCTCGGCGTCTCCCATCTGCATCTCTCCCCGGTCCTGGAAGCGGTGCCGGGCTCCCGGCACGGCTACGACGTCACCGACCACGGCCGGGTCCGGGCCGAGCTGGGCGGTGAGGAGGGGCTGCGGCGCCTCGCGCGCACCGCGCGGGAGCACGGGCTCGGCCTGGTCCTGGACATCGTGCCCAACCACATGGCGGCCGACCCCGTCCACAACCACGCCCTGCGCGAGGTGCTGCGCGAGGGCCCGGAGTCCCCGTACGCCCGCTGGTTCGACATCGACTGGGCGGCGGGCGACGGGCGGATGCTGCTGCCGGTACTGGGCGGCCGGATCGGCGACGAGATGGCGCGGATGCGGGTCGACGGCGAGGTGCTGCGCTACGGCGAGCAGGAGTTCCCGCTCCGCGAAGGCACCGCCCGCCTTCCGCTCCCGGAGCTGCTGGACGCCCAGCACTACCGGCTCGGCTGGTGGCGGCTGGCCCGTACCGAGCTGAACTACCGGCGGTTCTTCACCATCTCGGAGCTGATCGGGGTGCGGGTGGAGGACCCGGAGGTCTTCGCCGCCACCCACGGCAAGATCCTCGAACTGGTCCGGGACGGCGTCGTGGACGGTCTGCGGATCGACCACCCGGACGGTCTGGCCGACCCGGCCGGTTATCTGGAACGGCTCTCCGGGGCGAGCGGCGGGGTGTGGACGGTGGTGGAGAAGATCCTCACCGGCTCCGAGCCGCTTCCGGCAGGCTGGGCCGTAGCCGGGACCACCGGCTACGACGCGCTGTACCGGATCGACGGCCTCTTCACCGACCCCCAGGGCGCCGCCGAGCTGCTGGGCCACTACCGCGAGGCCGCGTCTCCGGCCGGTGACCGGGGCGGCTCCTGGACGGCGACCGTGCGCCGGGCCGCGTACCGCGTCGTCACCCATGAACTGGCGGCGGAGACCGAGCTGCTGACCCGCCTCGCCTCCCGGATCTGCGCCGGGGACCCCGCGCTGCGCGACCACGCCCCCTGGGCGCTGCGCACGGCCGTGCGCGAGCTGCTGGTCCGCGTCCCGGTCTACCGCCCGTACGTGACGGCGGGCGGCCCCTGCTCCGACGCGGCCGAGGCGACGCTCGACGCGACGACGGTGAGCGACGCCAAGGCGGTGTTCGCGGTACGCGAGGAGGCGTCGGCGGTCGACGTGGTGCGGGACCTGGCCCTCGGGCGGCTGGGTGACGGCGCGGACCGGGCGGCGTTCTGCGCCCGGTTCGCCCAGACGTCGTCCGCGCTGCGGGCGAAGGCCGTCGAGGACACCGCGTACTACCGCTACCTGCCGCTGGTCTCGGCGAACGAGGTGGGCGGCGACCCGGGGCACCCGGCGGTCGAGCCGGAGGACTTCCACGCCTTCTGCACCCGCCTCGCCCGCGACTGGCCCGCCACCGGGACGGCGCTGACGACGCATGACACGAAACGCAGCGCGGACGTGCGGGCGGGCATCGCGGTGCTCTCGCAGTGCCCGGGGCGGTGGGCGGGTCTGGTGGCGGGGCTCGGGCGGTCCGCCCAGGCCGCGCCCGATCCGCAGCTGGCCTGGCAGGCGTGGCAGACGGCGGTCGGCTGCGCGGGGATCCCGGCCGGGGAGCGGGCGGCGCGGCTGGAGCCGGCGCTGCTGAAGGCGGTGCGCGAGTCGGGGCTCTTCACGAGCTGGACGGAGCCCGATCCGGTGTACGAGCGGATGGCGTCGGACTTCGTCGCCGCCGGGCCCGCCGCGGACACCGGCCCGGTGCGGTCCCTCGTGGAGGAGTTCGCCGCCCCGCTCGCGGCCCATGTGCGGGCGCAGTCGCTGGGCGCGGCCCTGGTGCACCTGACGATGCCGGGGGTGCCTGACCTCTACCAGGGCACCGAGCGCGCGTATCTGGCGCTGGTCGACCCGGACAACCGGCGGCCGTTCGCGGAGCCGTCGCCGGACGCGCCCGCCGACGAGAAGGCCGGCCTGACGGCGGCGGCGCTGCGGCTGCGGCGGGAGCGGCCCGCGGTGTTCGGCGAGTCGGGCACGTACGCCCCGCTGCGCGCCTCGGGCCCGGCGGCCGCGCACTGCGTGGCCTTCTGCCGGTCCGGGGAGGTCGTCACGGCGGTGACCCGGCTGTCGCTGCGGCTCGCGGAGTCGGGCGGCTGGCGCGGGACGCGGCTGGCCCTGCCCGACGAGGGCGTATGGCGGGACCTCCTCACGCCGGGCAGGGAGTTCACCGGCGGCACGGCGGAGGTGGCGGAGCTGTTCGCGGACCGGCCGGTGGCCTTGCTCGTACGGGGGTGAGGGATCAGCCCGGTCGGACGAGGAGGGAACGCGGGCCCCTCGTGAGCAGGCCCGTGGCGGCCGGGCGGAAGCCCTCCGCCCAGCGGAGCCGGGGCATCGCGGCGAGCAGGGCGCGCAGCCCGTGTTCGGCCTCCAGGCGGCTGAGCGCCACGGCCGGGCAGCCCGCCGGGCCGGTCAGTGTGCGGTCCTGGTCGGTGCGGAACGGGTCGAACGCGTCCGGGGCCGCGAACCGTCCGGGGTCGCGCGCGGCGGCCCCGACGAGGCAGGCGACGGGCGCCCGCGCGGGGAGGGTGCCGCCGCTGAGGGCGACCTCGGTGACCGTGCGGCGCAGGACGACCTGGACCGGCGGATCGCGGCGCAGCGACTCCGTCCAGGCCCGGCCGGTGAGCGCGGGTTCGACGCGCAGGGCGGCCAGCAGGTCCGGGTCGTCCAGCAGGTTGGCGAGGAGCGAGGCGAGCACGGTCCGGCGCAGGGCGGTGTCCCGGGCGCAGGGCCCGTCACCGGCCGGTGCGGCGGGCAGCCAGCGGCAGAACTCCTCGACCAGGTCGGCCCGGGAGGAGCGGGCGATCCGCCGGGCGAGCACATAGGCGGTGCGCTCCACGCGCTCGGCGAGACCGTCCGGGACCGTGCCCGTCACCACGGTGTACCGGTCAACGGGCAGACAGCGCGGGCTGCCGTGGCAGAGGCCGAGCGGCGCGGGCCCGCCCCGGGGCGCCCCGTCCTGCGGGAAGCCGGCGAACCGGGGATCGGTGAGGGCGGTGGTCACATCGTCGTACCGGCTGACCAGCCAGGCGCCGAGGGGCGCGTCGTAGCTGAGCGGGTACTGCTCGCGCAGCATCCGGTAGAAGCGGTACGGGTCCCGGGCCGCGCCGCGCGCGAGGAGGCTGGGGCCGGTGCGGGCGAACCGGGTGGCACGGGCGCGTGGTTCGGGCGAGGGGGTCGGGGCCGGTATGTCTCGGGGCGCGTCTGCCTGCATGGCGGTTCCCCCGGGGCGAGTCGGTACGCCGGTGAACGGCGCGGTCCCTCTCAGGGCATCACCTGAACGGTCCCCTCGCAGTCGGCGCGCGGCCGTCCGGGTGACGCGGGGGACGTGCCGCCGGTGCTCCGGGCGTCGGCCAGCAGGTCGGTGAAGGCGGCGGCCGCGCCGGTCAGCGGGACGCGGGAGAAGACGGCGAGCTCGCGCCGCCACGCCGGGTCCACGGGAAGCACCGCGCAGTCCTCGCCGACCGCTCCCCGTACGACGTGGGCGGGGGCGGTGGCGACGCCGACCCCGGCCGCCGCCATGCGCACCGCCGTCGAGGTGTGCTCGGTGCGCACCGCCGTACGCGGGCGGAATCCGGCCCGGGCGCAGGCCCAGTCGATGAAGGGGGTGCCGTCCACGAGGGGCTCCATGGCGCAGCGCACCCAGAAGCGGTCGGCGAGCTCCTGGAGGCGGACCGAGGCCCGCCCCGCGAGGGGGTCGTCGAAGGGGACGACGAGGACGATGTCCTCCACGCCGACGGGAACGACGGGGCCGCTCCAGCGGGCGGGCGGCGGGCCGACGGCGAGGTCGGCGGTGCCCCGTTCGATCTGGTCCTCCAGGGCCTCGGTGGTGGCGTATTCGTGCAGGACGAGGGCGACACCGGGGTGGGCGCTCCGCCAGCGGGCGAAGACGTCGGGGAGGATGCCGACGGCGATGGCGTGGACGGTGGCGATGTGGAGTTCGCCGCCCCGCGCAGCGGCGGCGGCGCGCGCGGCACGCCGGGCCTGGGCGGCGCTGCGTACGGAGCGTTCGGCGTGCGGCAGGAAGGCACGGCCCATCGCGGTGAGCCGCACCCCGCGCGGCAGCCGTTCGAGCAGGGGCCCGCCGACGGCCCGTTCCAGGGCCTTGATCTGGTGGGAGAGCGCGGGCTGGGTGACGTGGAGCTGTTCGGCGGCCCGGGTGAAGGACGCCTCCTGGACCACGGTGAGGAAGTACTCCATCTGCCGCAGGCTCATCGCGCCCTCTTCCTATGAGCTCCGTGCATGGAAACCACACAAACATTGCCTTGGACTCATGGCAAGGACCGGGCGGAGGGTGGGAGCCATGACACAGGATCAGCGGGTGGGGGAAGCGGACGTCGTCGTCATCGGCGGCGGGACCGGGGGTTACTCGACGGCACTGCGGGCGGCCGGGCTCGGGCTGAGCGTGCTGCTCGCGGAGCGCGACAAGGTGGGCGGGACCTGTCTGCACCGGGGCTGCATCCCGAGCAAGGCGATGCTGCACGCGGCCGAGCTGGTCGACGGCATCGCGGAAGCGCGTGAGCGGTGGGGCGTGAAGGCGGCGCTGGAGTCGGTGGACTGGTCGGCGCTGGTCGCCACCCGCGACGACATCGTGGCCCGCAACCACCGGGGCGTGCGGACCCACTTGGCGCACGCCGGCGTGGAAGTGGTGTCGGGCAGCGCCGAGTTGACCGGGCCGCGCACGGTGCGGATCGAGGGGTACGGGGAGGTGGCCGCCCGGCGCGGCATCGTGCTGGCGACCGGATCGCGGCCCCGGGTGCTGCCGGGCCCGGCGGCGGACGGGCGGCGGGTGGTGACCAGTGACGACGCGCTGTTCGCGCCCGGGCTGCCGGAGTCGGTGCTGGTGCTGGGCGGCGGGGCGATCGGCGTGGAGTACGCCTCGCTGCACCGGTCGATGGGGGCGCGGGTGACCCTGGTGGAGGCGGCGGACCGGCTGGTTCCGCTGGAGGACGGGGAGGTGTCCCGCCATCTGACCCGGGGGCTGAGGAAGCGGGGCATCGACGTGCGGACCGGGACGCGGCTGCTGGGGACCGTGCTCCTGGACGACGGCGTCCGGGCCACGCTCCGCACCCCGCGCGGCGAGACCGTGACGGTGGAGGCCCAGCGGCTGCTGGTGGCGGTGGGCCGGGTCCCGGTGACGGACGGGCTGGGGCTCGCCGCCGCCGGACTGGCCGCCGATGAGCGGGGATACGTGGCACCGGCCGACTGGTCGCGGCTGGAGACCCCGGTGCCGGGTGTCCACGTGGTAGGTGACCTCCTGCCGCCGCCGTCCCTCGGGCTGGCCCACGCCTCTTTCGCGGAGGGGCTGTTGGTCGCGGAGACCCTGGCGGGGCTCCGTACGGCGGCGGTGGACTACGACGCGGTGCCCCGGGTCACGTACTCGGCACCGCAGACGGCGGCGGTGGGGTTGTCGGAGGCGGCGGCGCGCGACGCGGGCCACGACGTCGTGGTCAACACCATGCCCCTGACCGCTGTCGCCAAGGGCATGGTGCACGGGCAGGGCGGCATGGTGAAGGTGGTCGCCGAGCGGGACGGGCGGGTGCTCGGCGTGCATCTGGTCGGGCCGCACGTCTCGGAGATGATCGCCGAGTCCCAGCTGATCGTCGGCTGGGACGCGGAACCCTTCGACGTGGCCCAGCACATCCACCCGCACCCGACGCTCTCCGAGGCGATCGGCGAGTCGTTCCTCACCCTGGCGGGCCGGGGACTGCACCAGCAGGCGTGAGGACGGTCCGATCCGAACCAAAGCCCTATGCGGGCGGCCGGAGCGCCGGGGCGGAGAGCCGGAACATCATGCGGCCGAAGCTCACCTGGTCCCCCTCGCGTACCGGGACCGTGCCGGTGACGCGCTGCCCGTTGACGCAGGTGCCGTTGGTCGAGCCGAGGTCCCGCAGCAGCCAGCGGTCACCGTGCGCGGTCAGCTCCGCGTGCGTCCGGGAGACGGTCTCGTGGCTGAGCCGCAGTCCGTTGCCCGGGTCGCGGCCGATGAGCAGGGGCTGCGGGCCGGGAACGGGCAGCAGCAGCTTGGGCAGTCGCTCCGCCCGCCACGCCCGGCGGACCCGCTCGGGGAATCCGGAGACCCCGCCGACGACGCGCAGCAGTTGCCGCGACCAACGGCCCTCCCCCTCCAGGTCCTTGGTGAGGGCTTCCAGCTCCTCGGGGCGAGTGGTCGTCAGCGCCACCTCCATGCGCCGCATGAAGGTGTCCTGGGAGAGCTTGCCCTGGGCGGCGCCCTCCCTGAGCACACCGAGAACACGGTCGCGCTGCGCGTCGGACAGGCGCGCGGTGGGCGTGTGGTACTCGAACGGGGACGTCACGGCTCGATTGTCGGTCCGGCGGCCCCGGGGTGTCCAGAAGAACCCCGGTTTCCGGCACCTCTGACCTGCACCGGATATCCAGGGGCGGCCCGTACGGAACGTTGCTAGGGTCGGCCGCTGCCGTCCGGAGACCGCCGTGACGCGCCCCTTCATCCTGGGAGCTCAGTGCCCGACGCACCGCTTGATCTGACCATCCGTCCGCTGACCGGCCCCGAGGAGCTGAAGCTCTTCCTCGCACTCCCCTACGTCCTCGACCACGAGCTGGCCGACGATCTCGACACGGGCCGCCGCCGCCCGGAATGGATGTGGGTGGCGCTCCGCGGCGACCGCGTGGTGGCGCGGATCGCCTGGTGGAGCAGGGACGGCGCGGCGCCACTGCTGCTCGACTTCTTCGACCTGGACGACACCCTGCCGCCCGCCGAGCGCGAGGAGGCCGGGCTGCGGCTGGTCGAGACGGCGACCGCCGCCGTCGTCCCGGCCGGGGCGCCGCGTCCCGAGTACGGGCGGTTCGTGCCGCCCGACTGGCGTGAGGACCCGGCGGTCCGCGAGGCCGTCGAGGCCCGGATCCGGGTCATGGAGCGCACCGGGGCCCGGATGCTCGTGGAGCGGCTGCGCCTGGAGTGGCGCGCGGGGACTCCGGTGCCGGCCGCGAGCGGGCGGCTGCGGTTCCGGCCGGTGGCGGGGCGCGAGGACCTGCTCGCGCTGATGACGCCCGTGATGGAGGGCACCCTCGACGCGCACGGGCAGGCGGACCTGGCCTCCGGCCTGACGCCGCGTCTGGCCGCCGAGAAGCATTACGACGAGGAACTGGCCGGGTATGCGACGCCCCGGGAGTGGTGGCGCGTCGCGGAGCTCCCGGACGGCGAGCCGGTCGGCTTCGTGATCCCGGCCCGCAACAACTACCACCCGATCATCGCGTACATCGGTGTGCTGCCCGCCCACCGCGGCCACGGCCACATCGACGACCTCCTCGCCGAGGGGACGCGGATACTGGCCGCGCAGGAGGGTGTGGAGCGCATCCGGGCGGCGACGGACCTCGGCAACGTGCCGATGGCGAAGGCGTTCGCCCGGCTGGGCTACGTCAATTTCGAGCGCGCCTTCGACATGGTGTGGGACGACTGACGGGCGCCTCGCCTCCGTAGCACCATGGGCCGGGGCGACCGGGCCCCCGGGAGCGAGGGAGTGCTGCATGTTGTTCGAGGTATGGGCACCCGACGCGGGATCGGCCGCGCTGCGGCTGGCGGGCCAACCGCGGCCCATGGAGCCCGATCCGGACCGGCCCGGCTGGTGGACCGCCGAGGCGGAGGCCGCGGACGGCGACCGCTACGGCTTCGCCCTGGACGGCGGTCCGGTGCGCCCCGACCCCCGCTCGCGCCGCCAGCCGGACGGCCCCGACGGCGAGTCGGCGGTGGTCGACCACGACGCGTACCCCTGGCGTTCCGAGTGGGCGGGGCGCGAGCTGCCCGGGGCGGTCCTGTACGAGCTGCACATCGGTACGTTCACCGTCGAGGGCACGTTCGACGCGGCGGCCACCCGGCTCGGCCATCTCGCGGAGCTGGGCGTCACCCATGTCTCGCTGATGCCGGTGTGCCCGTTCCCGGGGGTGCACGGCTGGGGGTACGAGGGGGTGTCGCTGTGGGCCGTCCACGAGCCGTACGGCGGGCCCGAGGGGCTCAAGCGCTTTGTCGACACGGCGCACGGTCTCGGGCTCGCCGTTGTCCTGGACGTCGTCCACAACCACCTGGGTCCGTCCGGGAACCACCTCCCCGCGTTCGGCCCGTACTTCACCGAGACGCACCACACCCCGTGGGGCGCGGCGGTCAATCTGGACGCGCC
This sequence comes from Streptomyces sp. NBC_00209, assembly GCF_045206345.1. Lineage (NCBI taxonomy): Bacteria > Bacillati > Actinomycetota > Actinomycetes > Kitasatosporales > Streptomycetaceae > Streptomyces > Streptomyces sp. NBC_00209. The sequence continues at coordinate 1,004,706 of NZ_CP108121.1, forward strand.
GGGCTCCGACGAGGTGCGGGCGTATCTGCTGGGCAGCGCGCTCGCCTGGCTGCGGGACTACCGGCTCGACGGGCTGCGGCTCGACGCGGTGCACGCCCTGGCCGACACCCGGGCGCTGACCTATCTGGAGGAGCTGTCCGCCGGGGCCGACGCGCTCGCCGCCGAGCTGGGGCGCCCGCTGCCGCTGATCGCGGAGTCCGATCTGTGCGACCCGCGCACCACGGCCCCGCGCGAGGAGGGCGGGCTCGGGCTGCACGCGCAGTGGAACGACGACTTCCACCACTGCCTGCACACCGCGCTCACCGGCGAGGACCAGGGCTACTACGCGGACTTCGCGGCCGCCCCGCTGGCCGGGCTCGCCCAGACGATGACGAGCGCCTTCTTCCACAACGGCACGTACTCCAGCTTCCGGGGCCGTACGCACGGCCGCCCCGTCGACGTCACCCGCAGCGCCGCCCACCGCTTCGTCGGCTACGCCCAGACCCACGACCAGATCGGCAACCGGGCCCTCGGCGACCGGCTCGCCGCCTCCCTCTCCCCCGGGCTGCTGGCCTGCGCGGCGGCGCTCGTGCTGACCGGCCCCTTCACACCGATGCTGTTCATGGGCGAGGAATGGGGGGCCCGCACCCCGTGGCAGTTCTTCACCGACCACACCGACCCGGAGCTGGCGGAGGCCGTACGCACGGGCAGGCGACGGGAGTTCGGCGCGCACGGTTGGGCCGAGGAGGACATCCCGGACCCGCAGGACCCGGCCACCCGGGCCCGCTCCTGCCTGGACTGGGACGAGCTCCGCCACGAACCGCACGCCCGGCTGTACGCCTGGTACCGCGAGCTGATCGCCCTGCGCCGCACCCTGCCGGACCTGCGCGACCCGGACCTGGCGAGCGTCAAGGCGGCGTACGACGACGGGGCGCGGTGGCTCGCCCTGCGCCGGGGCGACCTGCGGATCGCGGTCAACCTCGACGCGGAACCGGCCGCGATCCCGCTGGGCGACGGGCGGCACCGGGGCGGTCCGGGGCGGGTCCTCGCGGCGTGGCTGCCGGTGGACCCGCCCGGCCCGGACGGGATGCTGCACCTGCCGCCGCAGTCCTGCGTGGTCCTCGCGGACGACTGACCGGGGCCCCTCCTACTCCACGATCGCGAGTTCGCGGGCGGTGGCGTTCAGGCGCCGCCCGCCGTCCTCGGTGACGGTCACGATGTCCTCGATGCGGACGCCGAACCGGCCCGGCAGATAGATGCCGGGCTCCACCGAGAAGCACATGCCGGGCACCAGCGGCTGCTCCTCGCCCTCGATCATGTACGGCGGTTCGTGGGTGGTGACGCCGATGCCGTGGCCGGTGCGGTGGATGAAGCGTTCCCCGTAACCGAACTCGGTGATGACGGCGCGGGCGGCCCGGTCGATCTCCTGGCAGGCGACGCCGGGGCGCACCGCCGCGCAGCCCGCCTGCTGCGCCTCGCGCACGATGTCGTGGACCCGCTGCTCCTCGGCGGTGGGCTCGCCTACGTGGACGGTACGGGAGGTGTCGGAGCCGTAGCCGTGCTTGAGGCCGCCGAAGTCGAGGACGACCATGTCGCCGTGCTCGATGGTGCGCTCGCCCGCCTCGTGGTGCGGGTTGGCGCCGTTGGGGCCGGAACCGACCACGGTGAAGTCCACCTGGGAGTGGCCGTGCTCGGTGAGCAGCCGGGCCAGGTCGGCGGCGACCTCGGTCTCCTTCCGGCCGGAGAAGCGGACCTTCAGGATCTCCCCGTACGCGGCGTCGGCGGCGGCCCCCGCGGCGGCGAGCCGGTCCAGCTCGTGGGCGTCCTTCACCGCGCGCAGCATCGGGAGCGCCTGGGTGAGCGAGGCGTACGAGGAGTCGGGCAGCCGCTGCTGGAGGCCGAGCAGGTGCATCGCCCAGGCGTTGTCGCTGATCCCGAACCGGCCCCGCGCGTCGAGCAGCGGGGCGGTGACCTCGTACGGGTCCTTGCCGTCCGTCCAGTCGCGCAGGGTCAGGGCGGGGGCGCCGACGGCCTTCGCCGCGTCCGGTGCCTCAAGGGTCGGCACGACGAGGACGGGGTCCCGGTCGGCGGCGAGGACGAGGAGGGTGAGGCGTTCGGTGGCGGCGGGCGGCGCGTAGCCCGTCAGGTAGACCATGTCGGGCCCCGGTGCGACGAGCACCCCGGCCAGCCCGGCCCCGGCGGCACTCTCGGCGGCCCGTGCCATCCTGGCCCGGTAGTCGTCGGCGGTGAACGGCACGGGCTGGTTCGTGGGCATGGGGGCCTCCTGACGGCACGGAACGGCCCTCCCATCCTGCCCGCCCGCCGGTGCGCGCGCGAGCGGGTCACCGGACGACGAGGTCGGCCCGAGCGCGTCGGTGATGCGCCCGGCCAGGGTGGACTTCCCGGCGCCGGGCGGCCCGGCGATCCCGAGGACGCGCCGCCCGCCGGTCCGGGCGAGGCGGTGCGCGCGGGCGTTGAGGTCGGGAAGGTCCATGCGGATAGTGTCGCGCCCGGGGCGGGCGCCCCGTCCCCCACCCGCACCGCGAGGAGCCCCATGCCACACATCGCCCTGGTCACGCTGGTCGTCCGCGACTATGACGAGGCCCTGTCCTTCTACACCGGCGCCCTCGGCTTCGACCTGGTTGAGGACACCGACCGGGGCGACGGCTCGCGGTGGGTGGTGGTGCGGCCCCGGGGCACCGAGGGCACGGGGCTGCTGCTGGCCCGCGCCAAGGACGAGGCGCAGGCGACGAACATCGGCGCGCAGACCGGCGGCCGGGTCGGCTTCTTCCTGCACACCGAGGACTTCGCGGCCGACCACGCCCGGATGACGGCGGCCGGGGTGCGCTTCCTGGAGGAGCCGCGCCACGAGGTCTACGGCTCGGTCGCGGTCTTCGAGGACCTGTACGGCAACCGCTGGGACCTGCTCCAGCCCGCGTGACGGGGGCGGGGGGCGCCCCTCAGCCCGCCGCGCCCCCCAGCGCTTCCAGGACCGGTGCGATCAGCGGGTGGGCCTCCGCGCCCCGGCGCACCGCCGCGAAGACCCGGCGGGTGGGGGCGGTCCCGCGCACCGGGCGGACCACCACGCCGGTCAGGGCCATGCCGCGGAGGGCGGTGCGCGGCACCAGGGCCACTCCGGCGGCCGCTCCGGCGAGGGCGACGACCGCGTGGAAGTCGTCCGAGGAGTGTTCGAGGTTCGGCGCGAAGCCGGCGTACTCGCAGGCCAGGACCACCACGTCGTGGCAGGGGTTGCCCGGGTACGGCCCGATCCAGGCGTCCTTGGCCAGCTCGGCGACGGCCACCTGGTCCTGGCCGGCCAACCGGTGCCCCACCGGCAGCACCGCGTCGAACGGCTCGGAGTAGAGGGGGACGCGGGTGAGGCGGCGGTCGTCCTCGCCGGGGGCGCCCCGGTACTCGACGGCGACGGCCACATCGACCTGCCGGTCCAGGACCATCGGGACGCTCGCGTCGCCCTCGGCGTCCTGGACCCGGACCTTGATGCCGGGGGCGGTCCGGCCCAGCGCGGCGATGGCGGGGGCGAGCACCAGCCCGATGCCGGTGGCGAACGCGGCGACCGTGACCGTACCGGCCTCGCCCGAGCCGTACGCGGCGAGCTCGGCCTCCGCCCGTTCCAGCTGGGCCAGGACCGCGTTGGTGTGAGTGAGCAGGATCTCGCCGGCCGGGGTGAGCCTGGCCCCGCGCGAGCCGCGTTCGACCAGCCGGTGGCCGGTCTCCTGCTCCAGGGCGGCGAGCTGCTGGGAGACGGCGGACGGGGTCAGGTACAGGGCGGCGGCCGCGGCGGTCACCGTGCCGTGGTCCGCCACGGCACGCAGGACGCGCAGCCGCCGTGCATCGATCATGCGACCCATTGTCCCAGGTAGCGGGGGCGCCCTGACCGCCCCCGCGACGAGCCGGGGACTAGGGGCTGTCCGGCGGATCTTCGCGGATCAGCCCCTAGCCCTCCAGTACGGCGCGCGCGTCGATGAACGCGTCCACCGCGCGGTTCACGTCCTCCGTGGAGTGCGCCGCGGAGAGCTGGACGCGGATGCGGGCCGCGCCCTGGGGGACGACCGGGTACGAGAACCCGATCACGTACACACCGCGCTCCAGGAGCAGCTCCGCCATCCGGCCTGCCTTCGCCGCGTCCCCGATCATGACGGGGGCGATGGCGTGGTCGCCGGGCAGGATGTCGAAGCCGTTCTCGGTCATCCGGGTACGGAAGAGCGCGGTGTTGGCGTTGAGCCGCTCGCGCAGGTCGCCGGCCGACTCCAGGAGGTCGATGACCTTGAGCGAGGCGGCGGCGATGACCGGGGCGAGCGAGTTCGAGAAGAGGTACGGGCGCGAACGCTGGCGCAGCAGGGCGACGATCTCGGCGCGGGCCGCGACGTAACCGCCGGAGGCGCCGCCGAGCGCCTTGCCGAGGGTTCCGGTGATGATGTCGACGCGGTCCATGACGCCGTGCAGCTCCGGCGTACCGCGCCCGCCGGCGCCGACGAAGCCGACGGCGTGCGAGTCGTCCACCATGACCATGGCGTCGTAGCGCTCGGCCAGGTCGCAGATCTCGCGCAGCGGCGCGACGTAACCGTCCATGGAGAAGACGCCGTCGGTGACGATCAGCCGGCGCCGGGCCCCGGACGCCTCCTTGAGCCGCGTCTCCAGGTCGGCCATGTCGCGGTTGGCGTAGCGGAAGCGCTTGGCCTTGCACAGGCGGATGCCGTCGATGATCGAGGCGTGGTTGAGGGCGTCGGAGATGACCGCGTCCTCGGCGCCGAGGATCGTCTCGAACACGCCGCCGTTGGCGTCGAAGCAGGAGGAGTAGAGGATCGTGTCCTCCTGGCCCAGGAAGGAGGAGAGCCGCTGCTCCAGCTCCTTGTGGACCTCCTGGGTGCCGCAGATGAAGCGGACCGAGGCCATGCCGTAGCCCCAGCGGTCCAGCGCCTCGTGCGCGGCGGCGATCACCTCGGGGTGGTCGGCGAGGCCCAGGTAGTTGTTGGCGCAGAAGTTCAGCACCTCGCCGGGGCGGCCCCCGGCGGTGACGGCCACGGTCGCGGACTGCGGGGTGCCGATGACGCGCTCGGGCTTGTGCAGCCCGGCCGCCTCGATCTCTTCGAGGGTGGTGCGCAGATCGTCGCGTACGGAGTCGAACATGCCGGTTCCTTAGAGGTGAAGAGGTCAGACGGTCCAGTCGAGGATGACCTTGCCGCCGCGCCCGCTCGCCGCGTCGTCAAAAGCCGCCTCGAAGTCGCGGTAGCCGTACCGGCCCGTGATCACGGGGGCGAGGTCGAGGCCGCCCTCCAGCAGGACGGACATGGCGTACCAGGTCTCGTACATCTCGCGGCCGTAGATGCCCTTGATCGTGATCATGGAGGTGACGATCCGGGCCCAGTCGACGGCGAACTCCTCGGCGGGGAGGCCGAGCATGGCGATCCGGCCGCCGTGCGTCATGTTCGCGATCATGTCGCGCATCGCCTCGGGGCGGCCGGACATCTCCAGGCCGATGTCGAAGCCCTCGCGCAGGCCCAGCTCCTTCTGGCCGTCGGCGATGGTGTGCTCGCCGACGTTGAGCGCCAGGCTGACGCCGACCTTGCGGGCCAGTTCGAGGCGGGCCTCGCTGACGTCGGTGATCACCACGTTGCGGGCGCCGGCGTGCTTGGCGACGGCGGCGGCCATGATGCCGATCGGTCCTGCGCCGGTGATCAGGACGTCCTCGCCGACGAGCGGGAAGGACAGCGCGGTGTGGACGGCGTTGCCGAAGGGGTCGAAGATCGCGGCGACGTCGAGGTCGACGGGGACCCGGTGCACCCACACGTTGGACGCGGGCAGCGCGACGTACTCGGCGAAGGCGCCGTCGCGGCCGACGCCGAGGCCCAGCGTGGAGCGGCAGAGGTGGCGGCGGCCCGCCAGGCAGTTGCGGCACTTGCCGCAGACGAGGTGGCCCTCGCCGCTGACCAGGTCGCCGACGGCGATGTCGGCCACGTCCGCGCCGATCGCGGCGACCTCGCCGACGAACTCGTGGCCGAGGACGAGCGGGGTGCTGATGGCCTGCTGCGCCCAGCCGTCGTAGTTGCGGATGTGCAGGTCGGTCCCGCAGATGCCGGTGCGCAGGACCTTGATCAGTACGTCACCGGGGCCGGTCTCGGGCTCGGGGACGTCCATCAGCCAGAGTCCGGGCTCGGCCTTCTGCTTCACGAGTGCCTTCACGGCTGTGGCTCCCTGTACGGCGTTGAGCTCCCCGGGCCGGGGGCATGCCTGAGGATGCCTGCGGCCCGGGGAAGGATGAGAGGGACGGCGTGGCAGCGCGCTCGCACCGGCTGCCGCGCACCATCCTCCGCCGTCACGGAGAAATCTGCCGTACCCCGCGCCCCAGGTCCATCGAGGTTTTCTTAAGCGGGACCGCAGCTCCGCTTCACGCCGCGCACGAGTGCGACCGTACGGCTCAGTCGCGCGGCCAGGGCCTGCCGTCGAGGCGCTCGATGTCGCGGTTGAGGCGGGCCAGGTCGTCCGCGAAGCGGGCGGCCTCCTCCGGGGTCCACTCGGCGAGGACGCGTTGCAGTCCCTCGCGGTTCTCGGCCCGGTCCTTGTCGAGGCGGTGTTCGCCCTCGTCCGTGATGACGAACTTGCGCGCGATCCCGCCGTCCGGGTCGGCGATGCGGTCGACCACGCCGGCTCGGAGCATCGCCGCGGTCTGCCGGTTCAGCGTCGAGGTGTCGAGGCCGAACGCGTCGTGCAGCTGGCCGATCGACATGGGGCCCTGGACCCGGATGCGGCTGAGGAGGATGTACGCGCTCCGGTCGAGCCGTCCGCCGCCGCGTGAGGTGAGCAGGCTCATGTGCCGGCCGAGCAGCATCGTCTCGAACTCGATCCGGTCCACAGGCATGTCCACGCGCGGCTCCCTCAAGACTGCGGTACGCCTCCCCACCGGAACGGCGACCTCTCTGTACACATATACCATGGAATGTGTGCACGATGCACGTTTCATGCATGATGCACAACTCACCGCTCGAGACGCCATCGGCCGGAAGGGTTTGAACGGCGGCCGCCACTCGAAACGGTTGTCCTGCCCGCCCGGGGGCCGGACAATCCACCGCTCCGGGAACCGTTCGCGCGACCGGCCGTAGACTCGCCGGATGGCGAAGTATTTCGACGTACACCCCGAAAATCCCCAGCAGCGCACCATCACCAACGTGGCCGAAAACATCCGCTCCGGAGCGCTCGTCGCGTATCCGACGGACTCCTGCTACGCACTCGGGTGTCAGCTCGGCAACCGGGACGGCCTGTCCCGCATCCGGGCGATCCGCAACCTCGACGACCGCCACCACTTCACGCTGATGTGCCAGAACTTCGCCCAGCTCGGGCAGTTCGTGCACATCGACAACGACGTGTTCCGTACGGTGAAGGCGTCGACGCCCGGTCAGTACACCTTCATCCTGCCGGCCACGAAGGAGGTGCCGCGCCAGCTGCTGCACCCCAAGAAGAAGACCGTGGGCGTCCGCATCCCGGACCACCCGGTCGTGCAGGCCCTCCTGGGCGAGCTGGGCGAACCACTGCTCTCCAGCACGCTGTTGCTGCCCGACGAGGCCGAACCCCTCACCCAGGGCTGGGAGATCAAGGAGCGCCTGGACCACGAGGTGGACATCGTCATCGACTCCGGCGACTGCGGTACGGAGCCGACGACCGTCATCGACTTCTCGGACGGTGAGCTGGAGATCGTACGCCGGGGAGCCGGCGACACCTCACGCTTCGAGTAGTCCGGGCCCGGCCCCCGCGACCTCGCCGAAGGATCGCGGGGGCGGCCGCGTTCGGGCGGTACGCGCGCGACCCGTCGGCCAGACTGCTCATCGGGTGGACGAACATGCCGGCGAAGTCGCCGCGCCCCGGGAGCGGCCGGGCGAGCAGTCAGTTCGGCCGCCCGGCGGCGGTCCCGCGCCCCCGGGCTTCCGGCCGCAGGGGCACAAGGGCGTGTCGCTCCTTGATAGCGTCGCCCCAGCGACTGCGGAGCACTCCCCGCCGGGGTCGCCGCTCTCTGCCGGGACGGCGCTGCCACCGCGAGGGCGGGTGCGGGTGGCAGGGGATCTTCAGGCAGGGACGAAGAGAGCCGACGCATGAGCCTCGCACAGTTGCACTACACCTCCGCGGACGGGGACGGAACCGGCGAGGACGGGCCGACAGCCGCCCGGTTCACGTCGGTTGACGCCTCGATACCCGCGTCCGTGCTGACCGAGGCGGGACCGCTACTGGCGTACGAGGCGCCGCACGGCACACCGGACCGGCTCACGGACACCGCCCTGCGCGCCCTGCCCGAGGCGTACAGCTTCAGCCTGCTCTCCGACGGCAGCGGGCTGCTGGCCCGGACCGTCGCGGTGCGCTCCCCCCGGACCTCCGCCGTCGGCTTCCACGCCCACGCGGTCCACCTGCCCCCGGGCACCCGGCTCCCCGAGGGGACGCTGCCGCTCACCGCCTGCCGGTCCGCCCGCTGGGCCGCCGTCACCCCCGACCGCCCGCTGCCCGACCCGCTCGCCGCGCCGGCCGCCCCGGTCGGCCACGAGGCCCGCGAGCGCGAGGCGCTGAACGACTTCGCCGTCGCCCGCGGCCCCTGGCTGGCCGGGGTGCTGTCCGACCTGCGCCGCCTGCACGGACCGGACGGGCCGGAGCGGGTCGTCCTGGCCGAGCGGCAGAGCGCGGACGTCGCCCGCTGGGTCGCGCTGGCCGGGCTCGCCCTGCCGGACGGGCTCGCCGAGCAGCTGACCTTCACCACGTACACCCGCCGGCCCCGCGAGGCGGCCGGGCGGGTGGTCGGGGTGCTGCCCGAGGACGCCGAGGAGCTGGCGGACGCCGGGCTGCGCGTGCATCGGTGCACCGGTCCGCGCCCGGAGGGGCCCGTCGGCGACACCTGGGCCGAGACGGCGGCCCGGGTCTGGCGCGGCCGGGCGCCGGAGCTGTTCCGGGAAGCGGCCGCGCTGCCCGGGGAGCCGTTCGCGGCGGGGCCGCTGGCGGTGACGGCCCTGTGCGCCGGCATAGCGCTCGGCACCGAGGAGCGCGCGGCGGCCGCCGACTGGGCCGCCGAGCGGCCGTACGCCCTGGACGGGACCCGGACCCACCGGCTGGTCGAGGCGCTGACCGCGCCCGGGACCGACGACCGCTCCGGGCCCGAGTTCGACGCCGCCGGGCGGCTGTTCGCGGCGCTCGACGGCCGCTCCCCCACGACGACCACCACCCCGCTCGCCGCGATGCTGGTGACGGAGGCGGTGCGCGGCGGCAACGGCTCGCTGGAGCTGCCCGGCCGCACCGCCTTCAGCGGACCGGAGGGCGCGGCCGTCGCCGGGGTGCTCGGGCCGGAGATCATGACCGAGCTGGGCGGCGCGGGCGTCGGCCTGGACGTGGCCCGTACGGTGCAGCTGCTGCGGGTGGCCCGGCTGCTCGGGGTGAACTGCGCCGAGCTGCTGCCCTCCGTGGTGGACCGGCTCGGGCCCGCGCTGCTGACGGGCGACGAGGAGGGCGCCCCGGGCTGGGCGCCCGCGCTGCTGGAGCTGATGGACGAGCAGTTCGATGTGCGTACGGCGCTGCTCGGCGCGCTCGACCGGATCGCGCCGGACCATCCGGCCGGGGTCGCGCGGCTGCTGAGCCGGGTGCCGCTGCCGTTCACCGGCACGCAGGCGCTGCCGCATCTGCGGATGTGCGCCGGGGCGCCGGAGGCGAGGGCGGGCTGCGGCGACGACCGGGTCGCGACGCTCCAGCGGATCCTGCGGGCCGGCGGGGTCTCCCCGTTCGCCGAGCCGCTGGTGCTGCGGACAGCGGTGGGCCTGGTGTGGGACGAGGGGGCGCCGACGGCCGCCGAGGCCCGGCAGCTGCTGGAGGCGGCGACCTCGGACGCGCACCGGGCGGCCGGCACCTGGTCGCTCCTGGTGGCCGCCGCGCTCGCGGCCGGCGCGGATGACGGGGCGGCCCCGGAGCTGGCCCACGACCTGCTGCGCGGCTTTCCGCAGGAGACCGGGGGCCGGGTGCGCGCGGCGCTCCAGCTGCTCGATTTCGCCCGCGAGGTGCGCTCGGGCGCGGCGGAGCCGGACTGGGCCGAACGGGTGCGGGCGCTGCGCGCGGAGGCGGAGCCCGTGGAGCCGGGCGTGCTCGGGCAGGCGTGCGACGCGGTGGCCGGGCGGCTGCTGGCCCCGGAGCGGCCCGACGAGGAGCTGTACGCCCTCGTGCAGAGCGGGGACGCGGACCTGATCGCCGCCTACGCCCGGACCGCGCGCGGTGACGGCGTCCGGGCCCGGCTGGCCGCCGACCCGGCGTACGCGGCCGACTGCTTCACCGTGTGGACGGCCCACCCGCACGCCGGCGCCCCGTGGACCGAGGCCGCCACCGGGCTCCTCGACGAGGTGCTGCGGCCCGTGGTGCGGAGGCTGCCCGCCGACCGGGTCGCGGCGGTCGAGGACGCGGTCGGCCGCTCGGGCAGCAGCGGCCGGGCGGACGCCTTCCGCGACTGGAACCGCCGCGAGCGGAGCACCCTGGGCCGCCTGGGCCGCCGCCTCGCGGGGCGGGTACGACGGGCCTGAGCGTTACGGGGCGCGCCGGCCCCGTAACGCGGGGACGATCAGGCGTCGGGCGTCAGTCGCAGCGAGATCGAGTTGATGCAGTAGCGCTGGTCGGTCGGGGTCGGGTAGCCCTCGCCCTCGAAGACGTGGCCCAGGTGGGAGCCGCAGCGGGCGCAGCGGACCTCGGTGCGGACCATGCCGTGGCTGCGGTCCTGGATCAGCTCGACCGCGTCGGTGTCCTTCGGGTCGTAGAAGGACGGCCAGCCGCAGTGCGACTCGAACTTGGTGCCGGAGCGGAACAGCTCCGCGCCGCAGGCCCGGCAGGAGTAGACGCCCTCGGTCTTGGTGTCCGTGTACTCACCGACGAACGCGGGCTCGGTGCCGGCTTTGCGCAGCACCGCGTACTCGGCGGCGGTGAGCTCCTCCCGCCACTGTTCGTCCGGCTTCTCGACGTCGTACGTCACGGTGGCTCCTTCAGCTCGACAGGTGGTCCAGGATCCGCGGGCCGAGGTCGGTGACGTCGCCCGCTCCCATGGTGAGAACGAGGTCGCCGGGCTTCGCCATTCCCGCGACGACCTCGGGGACCCGGTCCTTGTCGTGGACGGCGGTGACATCGGCACCGGCGGCGGTGGCCGCGTCGATGATCAGGGCGCTGGTGACGCCGGGGACGGGGTCCTCGCGGGCCGGGTAGATGTCCAGGACCACGGAGGCGTCGGCGAGGGCGAGGGCCTGACCCATCTCGGTGCCGAGCTCCTGGGTGCGGGAGAACAGGTGCGGCTGGAAGACGACGAGGAGGCGGGCCTCGGTGGCGGCGCCGCGCATGGCCTCCAGGTCGGCGGTCATCTCGGTGGGGTGGTGCGCGTAGCTGTCGATGACCTGGACGCCGGCCGCCTCGCCCTTGAGCTGGAGGCGGCGCTTGACCCCGGTGTACTTGCCGAGGGCCGAGGCGAGGTTGTGGGCGGGGATGCCGAGGGCGATCCCGGCGGCGAGGGCGGCGACCGCGTTGAGCGCGTAGTGGCGGCCGGGCACGGACACCGTGAAGGTGAGGAACTTCCCGCCCAGGATCACCGTGACCTCGCTGGTCAGGCCGCGCGGGGTGATCTTGTGGACGCGCACGTCGGCGGCCTGGGACTCGCCGTAGGTGACGACGGTGAGCGCGGGCAGCGCCTCGCGGACCCGGCGGGTCAGCTCGACGGCGCCGGACTGGTCGGCGGAGACGACGAGGGTGCCCTCGGGGACGATCTTCCCGGCGAAGGTCTCGAAGGACTCGTAGATCTCGTCCATCGACGCGTAGTTCGCGTGGTGGTCCAGCTCGACGTTGAGGACGATCGCGACGTCGGGGTCGTACTTCTGGAAGCTGCGGTCGCTCTCGTCGGCCTCGGCGACGAAGAGGTCGCCCTCGCCGTGCGTGGCGTTGGTGCCGGGGCCCGCCAGGTCACCGCCGATGGCGTACGAGGGGTCGAGGTCGAGCTCGCTCAGGGCGACGGCCAGCATCGAGGTCGTGGTGGTCTTGCCGTGGGTGCCGGCGACGGCGATGGAGCGGAGCCCGCCCATCAGCGAGGCCAGGGCGTCGGAACGGTGCACGACGGGGACCGACAGCTCCCCGGCGCGCACCAGCTCCGGATTGTCGGCGCGGATGGCGCTGGAGACGACGACGCAGCTGGCGTCGTCGGCCAGGTGCCCGGCGGCGTGCCCGATGTGGACGGTCGCCCCCAGCGCGCGCAGCGCCTCGGCGGTCGGGGACTCCTTCGCGTCGCTGCCCGCGACCTTCGCGCCGCGCTGGGCGAGGATCTTGGCGATGCCCGACATTCCGGCGCCGCCGATGCCGATGAAGTGCGGTCGTTCCATGGCGGCGGGGATGCCGGGTGCCATACGTGTCTCTCCCAGGTGCGTACGGGTAAGGGCTCCCAGCCTATTCGCTGTGCGCGAAGAGCTTGAGCACCGGGACGCCGACCTTGTGCCGGGCCCGGGACGCCCAGTCGCGGTGGAAGAACTCCTCGACGTAGTGGGGCGCGGTCAGCACGATGACCTCGTCGGCCTCGGACTCCTCGACCACCGAGGTGAGCTTGTCCAGGGGGTGGCTCTCGATCACCTGGCCGACGGCTTCGGAGCCCGCCTGGCGCAGGGCCTCCAGGGAGACCTGGAGGGCGAGCTCCGCCGACTCCCTGGCGCTCCGGCCCTCGGGTTCCTCGCTCTCGCGGGCCGCTTCCTTCAGTTCGCCCATCGCCAGGTCGTCGATGGCCCGCAGCAGGACGTCCGCCTGGTCGCCGCGCGGCTGCATGAGGACGACGAAGGAGGTGCGGTCCTCCCCGTGCAGGGTGGTGACGAATTCGATGTCCCCGGAGGTGAGGGCCTTCTCGATCATCAAAACGCTGGTGAACACCACAGAGCCCTTCTCTTCAGCGACCGTCGCGGGCCGCTGCCGAAACCATCCTTCCCCGCGCTCGCACGGGGTCTGCGAGATCCATTCTGCCCACGGAACGCTAACCGGAACACGATATTCCGCTCATTGCCACCGCATGGGGCGGTACGGGGAGAGCTCTGGGGCGTACGGGGACGGCGGGACCGTCAGCACCTCCGGTAGCGGCTGAAGAGGAAGCCGTCCTCCTCCAGCAGCGAGGCCAGGGAGAATCGTTTCGGCACGGCCACGGCGGGCCCGCCCGCGATCCGCTGGGCGTCACCGGCCGTGAGCATCGGCGCGACGGTCAGGCACAGCTCGTCCAGCACCCCCTCCGCCACGAACTGGCCGAGCAGCCGGGGCCCGCCCTCCGTCAGCAGCCGCCGGTGCCCCCGGTCGGCCAGCTCCCGCACGGCGCGCGCGGGGTCGACGCGCGAGCCCTCGCCCGCGATGACCACCTCGGCGCCCGCCTTCCGGGCCGTCGCGATCCGGTCCGGGGGCGCGCCCGCCCCGGTCAGCACCAGCGTAGGGACCAGCGGCGAGACGAAGAGCGGGAGCGAGAAGTCCAGGTCCAGGCTGCCGCTGACCACGGCGACGGCCGGGGCGGGGGTCTGGCCGGCCGCCGCCCGGCGCGCCGCGAAGGCGTTCCGCGCCCTGGCGGGGCGGTAACCCTCCTGGCGTACGGTCTGGGCGCCCGCGATCACCACGTCGGCCAGGCCGCGCAGGGTGCCGAAGACGCGCATGTCGCTCTCGCAGGAGATCGGCTGCGAGCGGCCGTCGTGCTGGGCGGCCCCGTCCAGCGTGGACACCATGTTGGCGCGCAGCCAGGGGCCGTCCTCGGCGGGGTAGGCGTAGGCGTCGGCGAGGCGGTCCAGGCTCCACTCGCCGGAGGTGTCGGCCGCTGTCAGGTCGGTCACAGGGAACAGGCGTCGCATGTCCGGCAGTCTGGCACGGGTCGTAAGCTTGACGGTTGTGTCGTCCTCCCACGCCGTGCCGGGGTCCAGCCCCATAGCCGAAACGGCCCCGCTGTCCCTGTGCGCCCGCGAGCCGCACGTCCCCGCCGACCGTCTGGTCGCCGAGATGGTGCCGCCGCCGCGCTTCGACTCGGTGCGTTTCGATACGTACGTACCCGACCCGAACCAGCCGAGCCAGACCGAGGCGGTCCACGTGCTCAGCGACTTCGCCGCCGGGCTCGGCGGGGCGCACGCGTCGGGGTCCGGGAAATCAGGAAGAGCGCGCAGCGCATCCCTTGAGGGGTGGTGGCGGGCGACGGGTGGGCGGTTCGGCCGCAAGGCGGCTGCCGCACCCTCGGGCCCGCGCGGGGTCTACCTGGACGGCGGGTACGGGGTCGGCAAGACCCATCTGCTCGCCTCGCTCTGGCACGCCACCCCGGCCGCGCCCTCGCTGAAGGCTTTCGGCACCTTCGTGGAGCTGACGAACCTGGTGGGCGCGCTGGGCTTCCAGCAGACCGTGCGGACGCTGAGCGGGCACCGGCTGCTGTGCATCGACGAGTTCGAACTGGACGACCCGGGCGACACCGTGCTGGTGTCCTCGCTGCTCAGCCGGCTGGTCGAGGAGGGCGTCGCGCTGGCCGCGACCTCCAACACGCTGCCCGGCAAGCTCGGCGAGGGCCGGTTCGCCGCCGCCGACTTCCTGCGCGAGATCCAGGGCCTGTCCGCGCACTTCCGCCCGCTGCGCATCGACGGCGAGGACTACCGCCACCGCGGTCTGCCCGACGCCCCGCCGCCGTTCTCGGACGAGCAGGTCACGAAGGCCGCCTACGCCACGCCGGGCGCCAGCCTGGACGACTTCCCGGCGCTCCTCGACCACCTGGCCCGCGTCCACCCGAGCCGGTACGGCGCGCTGACGGACGGGCTGAGGGCGGTGTGCCTGACCGAGGTGCGGCCGGTGCCCGACCAGTCGACCGCGCTGCGGCTCGTGGTGCTCGCCGACCGGCTGTACGACCGGGAGGTGCCGGTCCTCGCGGCCGGGCTGCCCTTCGACCAGCTGTTCAGCGACGAGATGCTGAACGGCGGGTACCGGAAGAAGTATTTCCGGGCGATCTCCCGGCTCACGGCGCTGGCGCGCGACGCGAAGGGGCTGGTGGCGCAGTAGGTTCGGGGGCGTAAGGACGTACCGTCGGCGGCGCACGACGCAGTGCCCCGCCGTCCCCGTACCACCGCGCACCGTTCGAAGGGACCAGCATGGCTACCACGCGTACCGCCCACACGGAATGGGAAGGCACCCTCCTTGAGGGCAAGGGGGTCGTCACCCTCGACTCCTCCGGGATCGGCGAGTACCCGGTCTCCTGGCCGTCCCGCGCGGAGGAGGCGAACGGGAAGACCAGCCCGGAGGAGCTGATCGCCGCGGCCCACTCCAGCTGCTTCTCGATGGCGCTCTCGCACGGTCTGAGCGGCGCCGGCAACCCGCCGGCCCGGCTGGAGACCAAGGCCGACGTCACCTTCCAGCCGGGCACCGGCATCACCGGCATCCACCTCACCGTGGTGGGCACCGTGCCGGGTCTCGACGAGGCGGCCTTCGTCAAGGCGGCCGAGGACGCCAAGGCCAACTGCCCGGTCAGCCAGGCTCTTTCGGGCACGACGATCACGCTGAGCGCGTCGCTCGCCTGAGCGTTCCCCCGCTGTGTCCCCGGGCCGTCCGCCCGGGGACACAGCTGTTTCCACACCCGCCGTGTTCACCTTCCGGCCCTCTTGAATCCTCCGGCAATCCACCCGGGTTTCTCATCGCTTCCTCATCCGTCGTTGGTTCCGTGTCGCGGGCCGGCCGGTCCGGCACGGACGACGAAGGAGGCGCACGGTGTCGCGACCCGACACAGCCACACTGGACCCCCCACCGCTGCATGTGGCGAGCAGGCTGCACGCCTTCAACAGATACGAGCTGAAGTACCTGGTCCCGGTCGAGCAGGCCGCCGAACTGCGCGACGAGCTCGGTGAGCGGATGGACCGCGATCTGAACAGCCCGGTCGGCGGGTACGGGGTGTGGAGCCTGTACTACGACTCCCCCGAACTGCGGTTCTACTGGGAGAAGATCGAGGGCCTGAAGTTCCGCCGCAAGCTGCGCATCAGGCACTACGGCGACCCGGCCGGAGTCACGGACGAGTCCCCGGTCTGCGTGGAGATCAAGCAGCGCGTCAACCGGGTCACCCAGAAGCGCCGCATCACTCTGCCGTATGTGACTGCTCGGCAACTCTGCGACGGGCGCCGGCTGGTGGAGCACTCGCCCGGGGAGCGCGCATTCGTCCACGAGGTGCTCGACCTCGTCGTACGGCTCAACCTCCGGCCCACCGCGATGACCGGCTACCAGCGCGAGGCGCTGGTCGGGCGCGCCGCCGACACCGGGCTCCGGGTCACCTTCGACCGGCGCGTCCGGGGCCGCGACCGCGACTTCCACTTCGGGCAGGCGAATCCGGAGAACCGGTTCACCGTGCCACCGCACCTGTCGGTGATGGAGATCAAGGTCAACGAGCGCACCCCGCACTGGATCACCGACCTCGCGGCCCGCCGCAACCTGAGCCTCATCCGGGTCTCCAAGTACGTCCAGTCCATCGAGGCGTTCGGGCTGGCACCCCGGTCCGCCTTCCATCTCGAAGCGGGAACACAGTGAATTTCGATCTGCAGGAACTCAGCGGGACGTTCAGCGTCGCCGACGTCGTCGTGGCGATGGCGCTGTCCTTCGTCCTGAGCACGGTCATCGGCCACGTCTACCGGTACACCCACCGGAACGTGTCGTACAGCCAGTCCTACGTCCAGACCCTGGTCATCGTCGGCATGATCGTCGCCCTGATCATGCTCGTCGTCGGGTCCAACCTGGCCCGGGCGTTCTCCCTGGTCGGCGCGTTGTCCGTGGTCCGGTTCCGGAACGCGGTCAAGGAGACCCGGGACGTCGGGTTCATCTTCCTGGCCATGGCGATCGGTATGGCCTGCGGTGCCCGCTTCTACACGCTGGCCGCGGTCGGCGCGGTCGTCATATGCGCGGTCGTCGTCATCATGCACAAGTTCGACTGGTTCGCGCTGAACGTGCAGCGCCAGGTGGTCAAGGTCCAGGTCCCGGCGGGCGAGGACTACACCCCGGGCATCCGTGACGTGCTGATCAAGTACACGACCGAGTTCGAGCTGGTCTCCACGGAGACGATCCGGGGCGGGGCGCTGAACGAGGTGTTCTACACGGTCCGGATGAAGAAGGGCACCGAGCCCGGCGACCTGGTCACCGCACTCCAGGAGCGCACGTCCGGCCAGCGCGTGACGGTCCTGACCGGTTACGACACGACCGACCTGTGAGCCCCGTCGACGGAAAGCCCCGCGGGCGACGGCTGCGCGACCGCGTACCCGTGCGCCTGCGCCACCACTGGAAGCCCGCCGGGGCGCTGTGCGCGGGGCTCGCGGTGATGCTGTACGCGTTCGGCGACGCGCGGGTCTCCCCGTATGTCACCTCCGCCTCGCGGGTGGAGGCCGACACGATCACGGACGACGTGCGGGGGACGGTCGGGCTGTACGACACGTCCGTGCGGCACTCGGTGCAACTGGAGTACAAGCAGACCGACTTCGACAAGATGATGAAGGAGTTCAAGAAGGACGGCACGAAGGACTCCATCCCGGCCGACCTCACGATCGACGGGGTCTTCCTGAGCGACGTCGGCATCCGCCTCAAGGGCAACTCGACGCTGATGTCCCTGCGCGGCAACCGGGGCGGCGGTCCGGGAGGCGGCCAGGGCGGGATGCCGGGCGGCGCGGAGGGCGGCGGCGCGGAGGGCGGCGCGGGGGGCGGCATGCCGGGCGGCGGGATGCCGGCGGGCGGTACGGGGCAGCGCGGCGGTCAGGCGTCCGGCGGCGCGGCCGGCGGGCGTGGTGGCGGGATGACGCAGTACAACCTGTCCGCCGACAAGCCCGAGGAGCTGCCCTGGCTCATCAAGACCGACGAGTACGTGGAGGGCCGCGCCTACCAGGGCGAGCGGGAGATCTCGCTGCGCCCGGGCAGCAACGCGCAGGTCCCCCTCAACGAGGCACTGGCTCTCGCGCTGATCGACGGCACCGGGGAGCCGGCCGAGCGGTACGGCCTCACCACGCTGAAGGTCAACAGCCGGCCGACGGCCGTACGGCTCATGGTCGAGAACCCCGACACCGAGTACGCGGAGGCGGTCGAGGGCGAGTCCGTGGTCTACAAGGCCAGGGCGGGCGGCACGTTCGACTACCAGGGCGACGACCCCTCGAAGTACGAGACGTCGTTCCGGCAGCTCAACAAGGTCGGCAGCCAGGACCTCGAACCGGTGATGAAGCTGACCAAGTGGGTCGAGAAGTCCTCCGACAAGGAGTTCGCCGCCGACCTGGGCAGGTACGTCGACGTCGACTCGTTCGCCCATTACGCCGCCACGCAGAACCTGCTGATGAACTTTGACGACATGGCGGGCCCGGGCAAGAACTACCTCCTCGGGTACGACCTGAACAGCAGGAAGTTCTCGGTGCTCGGCTGGGACTACAACCTCACCTTCAGCGGGGACGCGACGGCGGGTCCTGACGACCGGATGAGCATGGGCGGCGGCCGCCCCGGCGGAGGCCAGGGAGGCGGTCCGGACGGCGGCGACCAGCCGGAGGGAATGCCGGAAGGCATGCCCGAGGGCTTCCCCGGCGCACCCGAGGGCGGCGACGGCGACGACACGGCCGGTGGCCCGCGCGGCGGCGGCATGATGTCCGGGCACGCCCTGAAGGAACGGTTCCTGGAGCTCGACGCCTTCGACGCGGTCTACCGGAAGGCGTACCAGGACCTGTACGAGAAGTTCTACGCCTCCGGCAAGGCCACGAAGACCCTGGACGACCTCGCGGAGCAGGCGACCAGGGCCGGTGTCCCCGCGAAGGACGTCAAGAGCGCGGTCGGCACCCTGCGCACCACGGTCACCGAGCGCACAGCGGCTCTGGCGAAGAACAAGGAGGTGACCGGCTGACCTCCGGCGCGCCCCGGACCCCCGCCGGGGCGCGCCCCCGTTCCTGTGAACGCGCACAAGTTCCGCCCGTAGCATCGCGCCGCACGGCGCCGCCCGGACCGTGTCCGCAACGCCGCGAGGTGATCCTTCCCATGGGCGACCGGTCAGCCCGGCACACCGTCCTGGTCGTCGAGGACGACCCCGGTATCCGTACGCTGCTCACCTCCGCCCTGACCGCGGCCGGTCACAGCGTCGCCTCGGCGGCGAACGGGCGGGACGCGCTGGACGAGGTGGCACGCCGCCGGCCGGACCTGGTCGTGCTGGACGTGACGCTGCCGGACACGGACGGCTTCGCCGTGACGCGGGCGCTGCGGTCCCGGGGCGACTACACCCCGGTGCTGTTCCTGACCGCGCGGACGGACATCGAGGACCGCATCATCGGGCTCAGCTCGGGCGGCGACGACTACGTCACCAAGCCGTTCCACATCCAGGAGATCCTGCTGCGGATCCGGGCGATCCTGCGCCGCACCGGTGGCGCGCCCCGCCCGCCGGCCGAGCAGCCGCCGCTGCGGTACGCGGATCTGAGCGTCGACCGCGAGCGGCACACCGTGCACCGGGGCGGGGAGCCGGTGCGGCTGTCCCCCACCGAGTTCCGGTTGCTCGTCTGCCTGCTGTCGCGGGCCGAGAAGGTGGTGGAGAAGCAGGAGATCCTGCTGGACGTGTGGAGCTACGGCTTCGCCGGGGACACCCGCATCGTGGACACGTACATCAAGAACCTGCGCCGCAAGATCGACCGCGCGGACCGGCCGCTGATCCACACCGTGCGCGGCGTGGGCTACTGCCTGCGACTGCCCCGCGCGGCCGCGCCGTGAGGTTCCTGCCGCGCCGGCCCCGCTCGGTACGGACCCGGCTGGTGCTGATCTCGACCGTCCTTGCCACCGCGGCCGTGCTGGTCTCGCAGGCGGCGGGGCTCGCGGTGATGCGGTCGTGGCTGACGGGCCAGATCGACCACCGGCTCACCCACTTCCGCCCGCCGCCCCCGGCCGCGTACGGGATGCCGCCCCACCGCCCCGTGCCCGAGGACGCCCTGCCCTCCGACTTCCGGGTCTTCTTCTACGGCTCCGACGGGCGGCTCCGGCCCGACTCGCTCGGCAGCGGCACGGGACGCCCCCGGCTGCCCGCGACCGCCTCCGGCCCCGGCCCGGAACGCGGCCACCCCGTCACCGTGCCGGACGCGCACGGCGGTTCGGCCTGGCGGGTGGTCGCCGACACGGGTCCGGACGGGCGGCGCGTCGTCGTCGCGCTGCCGCTGGGCACGGTGGAGGGGGCCACGTCGAAGCTGCTGTGGTTCAGCCTCGCGATCGGGGTCGCCACCGCGGCCGGGGTCGGGCTGCTCGGCAGTGCCGCCGTGCGCCTGGGGCTGCGCCCGCTGGCCCGGATGGAGCGGACCGCCCTGCGGATCACCGGCGGCGAGTCGGCCCTGACCGTCACGGACACCGACCCGCGCACGGAGACCGGGCGGCTCGGGCTCGCGTTCAACACGATGCTCGGCCAGGTCCGGGCCGCTCTGCACCGTAAGGACGCCTCCGAGCAGCGGCTGCGCCGTTTCATGGCGGACGCGGGCCACGAACTGCGCACCCCGCTCACCTCGATCCAGGGGTTCGCCGAACTCCTCGTGGAGCGGCCCCGTCTGCCCGCCGCCCGGCGGGGCGAGGCCCATGTGCTGATCGCCCGGAACGCGGAGCGGATGAGCCGGCTCGTGGACGACCTCTTCCTGCTGGCCAAGCTGGGGTACGCCCCCGTGGCGCACCGCGAGACCGTGGACCTGCTGTCGCTCGCGGCGGACGGGGTCGCCGCGGCCGTCGTCGCGCATCCGGGCCGCGACGTACGGCTGGCACCGCTGGGCGGGCGGGGCGGGTCCGGGTCAGCGCTGGACGTGGTGGAGGCGCTGGGCGACGCCCATCAGCTGTCCCAGGTCATCGGCAATCTGCTGGCCAACGCCTGTGTGCACACCCCGCCCGGCGCGCGCGTCGAGGTCCGGGTCGGCGCGGTGCGCACCGGGCCGGACACCGGCGGGGCCGACCGGCCCGGCCGCTACGGCGCCACTGCCGCGCTGCCCGCCGGGGTGGAGGCGTGCGTGGTGGAGGTCGCGGACGACGGGCCGGGGCCGGCGGCCGACGCGGCGCCGCAGGTCTTCGAGCGGTTCTACCGGGGGCCGTCGGCGGACCGGGAGGGCGCCGGACCCGGGTCCGGGCTCGGCCTGTCGATCGCGGCCACCATCGCCGAGGCGCACGGCGGGCGGCTCGAACTCGACACCCGGGTGGGCGACGGCTGTGTCTTCCGTCTGCTGCTGCCCCGGAGCGTCGGCTCCGGTCCGTAATGGGCGGCGTGACAACGTTCACGGATGGCCTCGGATGGGCAAGGCTGCTCTTGACGAAGCCATGTCACCTGTCCCCCAGCAGGGAGTTGCCCATGTCAGTCGCACCCCGTCCCACCGCCACCCGGCGGAACGTTCTTGCCGCGGGCGGCGCCGCCGTCTCGATCGCCTTCACGGGGGCCTTCACCGAACTCTTCGCGGGCAGCTCCGCCGCTCGCGGCCACGAGGGCTACGGCCCGCTCGTGCCGGACCCGGACGGCCTGCTCGACCTGCCCAAGGGCTTCCACTACCGCGTGCTGTCCCGGGAGGGCGACCGGCTCCGCTCCGGCGAGGGGCAGGTGCCCAGCCACTGCGACGGCATGGCCGCGTTCGCCGGCCGGGGCGGGCACGTACGGCTGGTCCGCAACCACGAGAACCGGGTGGACGCCGCGATTCCCGTACCGGTGGTCGAGGAGCTGACGTACGACCCGATGGGCAAGGGCGGCTGTACGGCCCTGGAGCTCGACGGCCACAACCGGGTGCTGTCCGAGCGGGTCGCCATCGCCGGTACGGCGGTGAACTGCGCGGGCGGGCGCACCCCTTGGAACACCTGGCTGACCTGTGAGGAGACCGAGGACAGGGCCGGCACCAACGGCTACACCAAGGACCACGGCTACGTCTTCGAGGTGGACGGCGCCGATCCGCGCCGCACGGGTGCCGTGCCGCTGACCGCGATGGGCCGCTTCCAGCACGAGGCCGTCGCGATCGACCCGCGCGACGGGACCGTGTACGAGACGGAGGACGCGTTCGACAAGCCGTTCGGGCTGTTCTACCGCTTCCTGCCGCAGAAGCCGCTGGGCGGTACGGGTTCGCTGCGGGCGGGCGGCCGGCTGGAGGCCATGCGGGTGCCGGGGGTGCCGGACCTCTCGGCCGTGCGGGAGACCGGGACGGTGTTCGAGGGCGTCGAGTGGGTGCCCGTACCGGACCCGCAGGCCGCCGAAACCCCCATCCGATTCCAGGATTTCGGCCGTAAGGGCATCACGCACGGCCAGAAGCTGGAGGGCTGCTACTGGGGCGGTTCGTGCGTCTACTTCGTCTCCAGCTTCGCGCACAGCGCGGAGGGCTCGGCGGCGGACCACTACGGGCAGGTCTGGCGCTACGACCCGCACCGGCGCCGGCTGACCCTGGTCATCGTCTTCGGCCCCGGCACCGATCTCCAGCTCCCCGGCGAGTCCCCCGACAACATCACCCTGGCCCCCGACGGCGGCCTGATGGTCTGTGAGGACGGCGGCGGCGCCCAGCACGTGTTCGGCCTGACCCGGCGCGGCGAGGTGTACCCGATGGCGCGCGGCCGGCAGAACACCGGGACGCCCGAGGAGCCGGAGTGGGGCGAGTTCGCGGGTGTCACGTTCGCACCGGATTACGGGACGATGTACGTGAACGTCTACACACCGGGCACCACGTTCGCGGTCACGGGTCCGTGGCGCTGACGTACTGAGCGGAACCGCGGCGCACCCCGCCGCGTCTTTGCAGACGGCAACATGGGGTTTGATCCATCCGGGTGTGCCGGTGCAGGATGGCGAGGTGTGCTTCGGTGTGCCCGCGCTTCGGCGCACCGGCGCCCGGACGCTCAGTGGAAGCGATTCTTGACGGGGGGGCACCGTGACCAAGTGGGACATCGACCCGAACGGCGTTCGTCGGGTGCTGAAGAAGACAGCTGAAGTGGGCGGGGAGTTCGAGAAGGAGTTCACGTCCTACAACGACCACCTGGTGGGGTCGGCGACGTCGGCGGGCACGATGGTGCTGGGCGGGACCGAGATCCCGAAAGGGGGCGCGTTCGGGCCGGTGGCCCAGGCGTTGCAGGAGTTCCAGGAGCACACGCTCAACGACCTCAAGTTCCTTCCGGTCCGGGCGGCGAAGTCCATGACGGGGGCGCGGCTCGCCACTGAGGCGTATCTCGCGGGCGACCTGGACATGGCGAAGAACAAGCAGGAGCAGTACTCCAAGGCGCCGACCCCGGAGGAGCTGAAGGGGAAGGGTCCCAAGAAGTGATCGACCTGGCGAAGATCCCCTTCTACACCGGCAATCTGGAGGCCCTGGAGAAGCACGCGGCCACGCTGAAGACGACCGCCTCCGACATCCGGACCACGGGCAAGGACGTCCACACGGCCTTCCAGGCGCTGGACCCGGTCTATGACGCCCCGGAGCAGGAGGAGTTGCTCGACTCCACGATTCCGGTACGGGACAAGGCGGACGGGTTCGCGGACAAGCTGGAGTCGGTGAGCGGGGCGCTCTCGGGATTCGCGACGACGGCCCGGCCGCTGGTGGCCCGGATGAACCGGCTCCGGGAGGACGCGGCGAGGTTCGTCGCGGAGAACAGGGACGACGACGACTGGCAGCAGGACCAGGACAAGATCGACGAGAACGCCCGCCTGGTCCACGAGGTCGGCACGACGTGGGTGGCCTTCCAGGGCGCCGAGCGCGACGCGGCCAACAAGATCACGGCGCTGGTGGGCGGGACGCACTTCGTCGTGGACGACGGTTCGCACAAGGCCGGTATGTACGGCTTCAAGGCGGACGACGTCAAGGATGCCGGTGAGACGCCGTGGGGCACGGTGGACGAGCGCGAGTACACCGGGTGGCGGGCCGCGTGGGAGTGGACGAAGGACAACGTCGGCGGTGCGCTGAAGGGCTTCTTCGTCGACGGGGTCTGGGGCACGATCAAGGGCCTCGGCAGCATGGTCAACGTCTTCGACTGGGACAACTTCAAGAAGACCTGGTCGGGCATCGGTGACGTGTTCGGCGGCATCAGCGCGTACATCATGACGCCGTACGACTGGGCGATGGACAAGATGTTCGGCCCGGTGGACCACAGCGACACGGACCGCCAGAAGGCGGCCCTGCGCAACTTCGGCAAGTCGCTGGTCGCCTGGGACGAGTGGGGCCACGACCCGTCACGCGCCTTCGGTTCGGTGCTGTTCAACGTGGTGACCATCGGTTCCGGTTCCCTGTTGAAGCTGGGCAAGGCCGGCAAGCTGGGCGTGGTCGCGGACGCGGCGTCGGTGGCGGGCAAGGCGGGTGCGCTGGTCGACCCGATGAGCTACCTCGGCAAGGCGGCGGGCGTCACCAAGATCAAGGTCGGCGACCTGATGGACAGCCTGCGGACGAGCTCCGCGGGCGTGGACGACATGGCCCGTACGGCCCCGACCGGCACGGCCCCGCACCCCACGACCGAGACCCCCGGCTTCCACTACACCGACCACAACGGCAACCCGCGCGTCGTCGGCGACGACGCGGTCATCCGCGACGAGCACGGCAACCCCGTACCGGACACCGATGCGGTCCCCGAGCCCCACAAGAACGAACTCCCGGACACGCACGAGCGCGTCCCGGACCACGAGAAGGTCCTGGAGGGCGCGGGGGGCCCGAGCCACGTCGAGAACTCGGCGAAGCCGCCGCACTCCTCGCCGGAGGGCACGACGCACCACACGACGCCGTCGACGGGCGGGCATGTGACGGAGCATCCGACGGGGTCGGGCGGGGGCGGCGGGTCGCATACGCCTGCCGGTCACGGGGGCGGCGGACACGGCGGCGGGGGACACGGTCCGGGCGGCCACGGAAGCCACGAGCCGGCAGGCCACGGCGGCCAGCACGAGACACCGGGTGGCGGCGACACCGACGGACCGGGCTCGGGCGAAGGCGGTGGCACGGGCAACGGTCCGGAAGGAAGCTCCGGGACACCGGAGCGCGAGCCGGGCGTCGTGCTGGAGGGCGATCACAAGGCACAGACGCCCAGCGGCGGGATGCCCGCCGAAAGGGAAGCCGCCGTCACGGACGCCCTCAAGGATCTGAAGGTCCCTCCGACGGACCAGGCTCGTATGCTGACGCAGCTGAGGAAGTCGGAATACGGGGCGGCTGTCGCCGACTACATCGCGAGTGGCCGCTTCGCGGACGTGCCGATGTTCAAGGACCCCAAGGGCCTCCTTTTCCAGGTCAAGCAGAAGGACATGATTCCGGCAGTGCACCAGGCTATGGAGCACGCGGCGGAATTGCAGGCCAAGGGAATCAAGAACATCGAGTTCGAGTTGAAACTCCCGGACAAGAAGCTCGACCTCGATGTGCTGGTCCGCACCGACGGCCGTATCGAGTACGGTGCTCAGCTCAAGGACGTGGACAGCGTCGCGGGCATCAAGTCGGCGGTCAAGAAGATCGCGGAGAAGCAGCTCGCCGGCGCCGGGGTGGACGTCAAGGTCGGAATCCTCGATATCAAGGGCTTCAGGAACGAACTCACGGAGCGCGAGATCCAGGCGGTCCAGCGGGCCGCCGATCGCACCAACGCCTCGTTCGAGCTAAAGTTCAAGGACGGCTCTGTCACTATTTATCCGACCAACGCCGCCAAACCATAAGGAAGTTCCAACATTATGCTGACGCGCGCGCCAAGAGAGAGCGGATCGTGGTTCTGGGACCTGGACGACGTGGTGGAGCCGGGTCTGGAATCCGCACTGCGGACGGCGGGACGCATGAGTGCCGTTCTCCGGCAGCACGGCCTTCTGGAGCCGGACGCCCTCGAATGGAACTGGTTCCAGGTCGGTAAGGGCGGTCTCGGTATTCACAGCCGACTGGATCTGGTCGAGCGTTCGCTCGACGACCCGAAGTTGCCGGAGGCACTCCGTTCCTGCCGGCCCGCCGGATATCCGCAGGCCGAGATGGGCGGAATCCTCGTACTGGGATCCGGAACGTGGTTCGACGCGAAGGGAACACCGCAGAGCGAGCACCGGCTCGTCGAGTTGATGGTGTCTCCGGACGAGATCGGCCCTTCGGCCGAGATCTCCGTCTACCACGACATCTGGGGCCCGTGCGATTTCCGGGGTGAGCCCCACCCGGCCATCCACGCGGCCAACGCACCCCGGCTCACGTCGGCACTGGAAGAGATCGTGATGCTGCTCGGCGTCGAACCGGAACCCGGAGAGCCGACGTATTACGGACACGCCAAGGGATACGAACTGGCGGCACCCGACCTTGTCGACGGCCGAGGACCGGACCTCACCGACACGGCGGTGGGCTGATCGCCGACAAGCGAAGCAGGCGCGCTTCGACAGGAGAAATCCAAGCAGACCCGCGCTTCAGGAACTTCTTCAATGCCCACCTTGATCTCGAACGGGGATACGAGAACACCGGCGAACTGAGGCCCACCTTGTTGAGCTTCAGAGATTCCTACGTGGATTTGATCCGCTCAGGTTTCGAGCAGATCATGTCGGACGAAAGTTTCGGACCCTCGGAATACGAACGACTCACCAATATCGAGTTTCCCGACAAGGAGACACTGCACACCTACCTTCGGGACATGTACGACTACCTGTTCGGCGATGCGCCGGAACAGCCGATGCCCCCGGGTTAGTTCGAGGAAGAGAATCGATTGGACCAGGAACGCGACCGCGTCGCCGGGCTCATCCGTGTGATGAACGACCCCGGCGCCCCGCCCATGGAACGGTTTCTGGCGTGCCGGGATCTGACCGAAGAGGGCGAGGCGGCCGGGTTTGAAGCGGTGATCCGGGCTGCCGGTGACCCGGAGGGCACCCCGTGGTACGACTTCTCGATCGACCGGAAGTTCTCCGTGGACAGCACGTTCTCGCAACTGGCGGTTGCCGTGGATATGAGCTGTTACGAGATCGAGGAGAAGGGGACGGCGGCGCTGCGCGAGCAGGCGTTCCGCGCGCTCGTGCGGCTCGCCGACACGCAGTACTTCGAGGACCGGCTCGGTGAACTGATCGACGACGCGACGATCAGGGCCACGCTGGGTGAGATCAAGGAGGCCATCGGCCGAGGCGTGCGCGCACTGGCCGCCGGCGAGAAGCAGCGGTTCGACCTGGCCACCCAGCTCGTGGACCTGGCATGCGCCGTCACCCCGGTCGACGGGCCCACGTCCGTTGAACTGGCCATGAGCGTGCTACGGGTCAGCGCTTCGACCCGCACGCTGGAGCACGCCGTCACCATCGTCTACCGGGCCGAGGGGCCGGAGATCAGGGAATTCGGCGCATACCTCACGACGGTCGGCAACGAGCACGTACGGACGAAAGTCCGCAAGGCGTTCGAAGGCTCGCAGTGACGGAGGCGCCGTCCATCGAGCCCGTCCCGTGGCAGCCTGCCGCGTTTCCCGTTGATCCTGCGGCCGCCGAGCAGCTCCGCGAGTGGCTCGACTCCGAGGAATACAACCTCAACGGGATGGGGCGGGACTTCCGGGGCGCGGACCTCTCGGGCGGGGATTTCTCGAATTGCTGGTTCACCGACGCCGTACTCGTCGATGTACGGCTCGTCGGAGCTTCCTTCTACCGTGCCGATCTCCAGTCGGCGGACCTGACGGGCGCGGACCTGACGTGCGCCGACCTGGTGAAGGCGAACCTGGATGAGGCCGTTCTCCGCTCGGCGGTGCTCGACGGGGCGGACATGGTCGGAGCCTCATTGTCCGACGTGGACGCAAGGGGAGCCAGTTTTCGCGGAACACGTTTCATCGGTGCGGAGTTGCTCGACACCGACATGAGGGGCAGCGACCTGTCCGATGCCGTGGTCAAGGAGAACTACTTCGAGATCAAGGTCGACGAAAGCACGGTTCTTCGCGGCTTGACGGGCACGGTATTCGGGCCGATCACCGTCATCAGCGACGATTCCTCGCGCGAAGTGGGCGGCGCGGAACTCGAAGCCTGGATCAGTGCGCGCGGCGGGCAGGTTCAGGTGATCCCGCCGCGCCGACCGGCAGTAGGTACGCCTTGAGCGAGCCAATTCATGCGGACCCGGACTTCAGAGGCTTTTTCAGAACTCAACTCGACCTCGAGGGTGGATATGACATCACAGGCGACTTAAGGCGCACGTTGTGGAGCTTCAGCGACTCCTATGTTTACTTGATCCGCTCTGGGTTCGAGCAGATCATGGCAGACGAGAACTTCGGCCCCGACGACTACGAACGGCTGACCGACATCGAGTTCCCCGACCGGGAGACCCTGCACACCTACCTTCGGGACATGTACGACTACCTGTTCGGCGATGCGCCGGAACAGCCGATGCCCCCAGGTTAGCCTCGATCTTTCGTGACGGTCCGTCGGTTTCTCCGGCGGACCGTTTCGGTTGTTCAGGCCGGTGGTGGGCAGGGTGACGGCCCGGCTGTCGCGTCGGGTGGGCGCCGGTTTCCACAGCTCCGGTCGGGGTGGTGCTGCTCGCAGGGACGGGAAGGTGCTGGTCAGTCCGGGTTCGGGAGAGCTGCGAGCCGTGCCAGGGCATCGGTGATCACGTCGGTCCAGGGCCAGTGGCGTGCGAACCTCAGGCGTCGGCGGCGGGCGGTCGTGACGATCTGGGCGGCGGCTGAGAAGAGGCGGAGCCGGAGGCGGCGGGGTTCCCACCTGCGGGCCTTGCCGGTCAGAGCGAGCATGGGCATCCAGGCCAGCAGGTCGAGGGCGAGCTGGATGATCTCCAGCCAGATCTGGTTCTGCGCGGTGTCGTGCAGGGGCAGGTTGCGCAGGCCGGTGGCCCGCGCGGCACGGATGCGGTCCTCGGCTCGTGCGCGTTGGCGGTGCCGCAGTTCGAGTGCGGCAATGGGGATGCCGGTGGTGCTGGTGGCGAACGCGGTGAGCCGCAGGCCGTCGGCGTCGGTGAGCCGCAACTGGGCGCCGGGGTGGGGTCGTTCCTTGCGGACGATCAGCCGCATTCCCTTTGGCCAGCCGTCCAGGACATCGCCGGCCAGTTCGGCGACCCAGGCGCCGTCGCGGATCTCACCTTCCGGTTCGACGGCGGGTGTCCACGCGGCGGCCGGGACCTTGAGGACGGCCTGGTGAATCTGCTCGGTGACGGTCATGCCGACCGAGTACGACAGCCACCTGCCCCGCTGGGCGAGCCAGGCGACGAACTCGTGGGTGCCGCCCGCGGAGTCGGTACGGATCAGCGTCTGGCGTCCGCGCCGGTACCTTTTCGGCAGCTGAGCCAGGGCGAGTTGGGCGGTGGTGATGTGGTCGGCGGCGGTATTGCTGCCAGCGTTCCCGGGCCGCAACAGCGCGGCCACCGGCTCTCCGGTGCCGCCGCTTCCGTGATCGACGAAGCCCATCAGCGGGTGGTGTCCGTAGGTCTTCTTCCAGGTCGCTGTGGCGTCCTGCTTGTCGGAGTGGGCCAGCACGAGCACCCCGTCCAGGTCCACGATCACCTGCCCGGTGGTGTCCGGCGACGAGGCTCCGGCCAACTTCCAGACGTGCTTGCGCACTTCGGCCCGTGCTGACCGGATCGCGGTCAGGGCCTTCGGACCGGCCGCGGCCAGGGTGTCGACGAGGCGGGAGACAGTCGGGTCGGAGGCCACCGGCCCGAACACGGCCGGTTCGGCCCGCAGCATCCCGACATCCGCGAGGCAGTCCCCGCCCAACGCGACCGCGAGGGCCACATCCAGCACGGTCTTGCCCGGATCGTGCACCGCCCGGTCCTTCCGCCACGGCGCCAGCGCCGCTGATATCGCGGTGCCCAAGCCGACCTTGCGGACAGTCTCGACCAGCACCACGCCCCCGGCCTGGGAGACCACCGCCCGGCCGCCGCCCTCGATGCGGACACGCGGGTACGACCCGATACGCTTCTTCACCTGAGAAGTGCTTCTTTCCACGGCACGATCTGGACCCTCGACAAGTCCTATCGTTGCAGGTCAGGAGCACTTTTCGTGTTTTCGATCACGCTTTGGACAGCCCACTTCGTGAAAGCCCGAGGTTAGTTCGAGGAGGAGGACCGATTGGACCAGGAACACGACCGCGTCGAGCGCGTACGGACGGAAGTCCGCGAGGCGTTCGAAGGCTCGCAGTGACGGAGACGCCGTCCAGCGAGTCGGGTCCCTGGCAGCCTGCCGCGTCCCCCGCCGACCCGGCGGCGGCGCGGCAGTTAAGGGAATGGCTCGATGACACGAGTTACGCCCTGTACGGGGTGGGGCACGACTTCCGGGGTGCCGATCTCACGAACGGCGAATTTCCCGGCGCGTGGCTCATCGACGCGGTGCTGACGGGCGTGGAGCTCGCGAACGTGTGTCTCTACCGTGCGGACCTCACCGGGGCGGACCTGACCAGGGCCAACCTGTTCGGCGCCGACCTCGTCCGGGCGAAGCTCGACCGGGTCATGCTCCGGTCCGCCCGGCTCGACGGGGCCGACATGGTCAAGGCGTCGCTCCACGACGTCGATGCCTCGGGGGCAAGCTTTCGCGGGACGCGCATCATGGGGGCCTCACTGTACGACGTGGACCTGCGGGGCGCGGACCTGACGGACGCCGTCCTCTTCCACAACACGTTCAAGGTCACCGTGGACGACGCCACGCTCGTACGCGGCCTCACCGGCACGGCCTTCGGGCCGGTCACGGTGGTCAGCGGCGAGGGTTCCCGGGAAGTAAGCGGCGCGGACCTTGAGGCGTGGATCAGTGCGCGTGGCGGCGAGGTTCAAGTGATCCCTCCGCAGCGACGGGGGCAGTAGGTGCGAATGGGAGATGAAAAGCCGTTGGACCCGCACGTCAGGAACTTCTTCCGGGTGTACCTGGACCTTGAGCGGGGATACGAGAACACCGGCCACCTGCGGCGCACCCTGCTGAGCTTCAAGGATTCCTATGTGGACCTGATCCGGACGGGATTCGAGCAGATCATGTCGGACAAGGATTTCGGGCCCGCCGCATACGAGGACCTGACCGACGTCGAGTTCCCCGACAAGGAGACACTGGACGCCTATCTCCGGGACATGTACGACTACCTGTTCGGCGATGCGCCGGAACAGCCGATGCCCCCGGACTAGCCAGATCCCCCGATCCACCTCACCGAAGGACCCCCGCATGACCCAGGACGTCGTCGCACTCACCCGGCGGATGCCCGACTCGCTCGCTGTGCTGGCCGGGTTGCTCGCCGGCGGGCCCGATCTGCGGGTGGGGACCACCGGGGATGGGGCCGTCGTCCAGTTGTGCGACGACGAGGGGCGGCCGCTCGTGTCCGTCGAGGTGCCCCTGTTGATCCAGGTGCCCGGGGAAGCCGTGCGGCTGCTCGGGGCGGAGGCCGCGCCGGAGGGGGACGGGCCCTGGTGGTGGGTCGAGGCGCGGGCCGCCGCCGGGGTGGACCGGGCCGAGGAGCTGGCCGGGGCCTTCGCCGCGCGGCTCACGTTGCT
Organism: Streptomyces sp. NBC_00209; assembly: GCF_045206345.1. Classification (NCBI taxonomy): domain Bacteria; kingdom Bacillati; phylum Actinomycetota; class Actinomycetes; order Kitasatosporales; family Streptomycetaceae; genus Streptomyces; species Streptomyces sp. NBC_00209. The sequence goes on from NZ_CP108121.1 coordinate 1,036,055, forward strand.
GCTCGGCGGCAGGGTCTGGCCGGCCGACGCCCCCGGCACCACCGGCGCCGCCAGCCCCCTCGACGTCTCGGGCATCACGGCCGTGCCCTCCCCCGCCGCCGCGCAGCCCGCCGTCGACATGCTCACCGACCATGCGGCCGTCGTCATCCAGGACCGCCCGGTCGTCCCCATGACGAGCTGGCTGACGGAGGCGCTGCGGGCCACCGTGGAGAGCGAGCGGTCGCTCCAGATCGTCACCCCGCCCCACTGCACGCTCTCCCTGCCGACGCGGCTGCTGCTCCAGTCCACCTCCTCGCGCTGGGTCGTCCAGGACGAGCGCTGCGGCTACTACGACGGGCTGACCGGCGCCGTACTCCGCTGGCAGGACGACGCGTTCGCGCCGGACCGGCGCGAGGACGGGCAGACCTCGGTGGCCGAGGCGTTCACCGAGGCCGGGCCCACCGGTGAGCGGCAGCTCGTCGTGTCGCTCCGGACCGTGCACCGCCCCACCGCCGACCTCGTGCTCGGCGGCGCCCTGGAAGCCGCCTGGGAGGCGCTGACCGGCGCGCCCCCGGCCGGCTGGGGGACCTCGGAGCCGGCAGGGCTCATCTGGTCGCGGCGGCGGCTGACCGACCTGGCGTACGAGCGCGCGCCCCGGCCCACCTGGCTGGTCGCCGTGGGCAGCCCGGACCGCCCCGCCGTCGCCACCCTCCAGGTGAACCGCACGTCGGACGGGGTGGAGGAGGACATCACCCTCGTCCTCGGCTACGGCCCCGACGAGTCACCGGCCCTGGACGCGCTGCCGGGGCTCGCCGACGAGCTGGTCACCCGGCACGGGCTGCGGACCATGCTCTGCCAGCTGGGCGAGGGCCGCCGCGACCTGAACGCTCCGCCCCGCTTCGAACGCCCCCCGCTCCCGTACTCCTTCACACTCGGCTCCGCCGAGGTGACCGAAGTCGGCCGCGACACCGCCGCCCGGACGCCGCTCGAAGAGGCGCCGGTGCGAGTGGGCCCCGGCGGCCGGCCGGGCTACTACTACCCGCTCGGCGACGGCGAGACCGCCGAGAGCTGGGCGGCCCTCGAACAGCTGATGCGCCATCTGCGTGGGGCGCCGCCGGTCTAGCGCGCCAGCCCGGGACCGTTTCCGGACGATCGGCTAGCGTCCGGAAATGATCAGATTTACGCACAAAGCGGCCGTTCTGGGTGTGCTGGGTGCGGTGCTCGTCGGCTGCGGCCAGGCACAGCCGACGCGTACCGCCGCCGAACGTCCGTCCGCCTCCCCCGTCGTCTCCCCGGCACCGGCCGACAAGCCCCCCGTCATGGCCCCCGGCCCCGGCGGGCTGACCCCCGTCTTCACGCGTGGGCCGCAGCGCGCCGCGAAGGTCGTCGCGCTGAGCTTCGACGCCGACATGACGGCCGACGAGGGGCCGCGCGCGGCGGCCGGTGAGCACTTCGACAACCCGGAACTCATCGCCCTGCTGCGCCGCCTGAAGGTGCCCGCGACGGTGTTCATGACCGGGCGCTGGGCCGAGGAGTACCCGGACCAGGCGCGCTCCATCGGCACCGATCCCCTCTTCGAGATCGGCAACCACTCCTACAGCCATTACGCGTTCACCACGCCCTGCTACGGGCTGCCGACGGTCGAGGAGGGCGCGGTGCGCAAGGAGGTCCAGCGGGCGTTCGGGGCGATCCGGGCGACCGGCGCCCGCAATGTCGTGCCGTACTTCCGCTTCCCCGGCGGCTGTTACGACGACGACACGCTGCGCGCCCTCGGGCCGGAGAAGGTGACCGCCGTGCAGTGGGACGTCGTCAGCGGCGACGCCTTCGCGACGGACGCGGACGCCGTCGCCGAGCAGGTGCTCGACGGGGTGCGGTCCGGTTCGCTCGTCGTCATGCACTGCACCCGCAGCGCGGCGCCGGTCACCGCCGAGGCGGTCCGCCAGGTCGTGCCGGAGCTACGGAAGCGCGGCTACCGCTTCGTCAGGGTGTCCCAGCTGATGGGCGGCTGAAGCGCGTCAGCCGGAGCAGGCCGTGCGCTGGGCCTCCTGCCACTCGCACACCGGGCACAGCGTGATCCCCTTGACCGACTCGGGGTATTCGGTCGGCTTCCGGCACAGCACGCACTCGGCGTACGGCGGCCCCTCGGCCCGTTCCGGCGACGCGGCGGACGACGTCTCGCAGTAGGGCCCCGATTCCTCACTCATACGTACGAGCCTACTCAGCCCCGTACCGAAGTCAGTCGGCAGACGAGCGCGAACACGGCGGCCGTCACGGCGGCCGCCCCGAGCAGCGGCAGCACCGGTACGTGGACCGTGCCGGTCAGCGAGCCGGTGACCAGGCCCGTCACCGCGTACTTCGCGGGCGATCCGGTGCTGACCAGTGCCAGCAGCGCCACGAGCACGGTCGCCGCGATGGACCAGCCGCGCCCGTGCAGCAGCGGCCGGCCGCACAGCGCCCCCACCGCCGCGCCCAGCAGCACGCAGCACGCGGTGGCGAGGATGCCGGCGGCCCCGGCGGGCGGCAGGGGCACCCGCACCGCGTGGTCCGTGCTCGCCGGGTCGCTGATCGCCAGGACCACGGCTGTGGCGGCGGCGCCCAGCAGCGCGGCGCCGCCCAGCGCGGTGAGCAGGGCCGCCAGATGGGCCTTCGGCTGCCCGCCGGCCGCCGCCGCGACGACCGCCCGGGCGGCGGGCGGCTCCTGGGTGACGCAGACGCGCACCAGCCAGGCGGTGACCGGGAGCATCCCGGCGGCGGTGTAGCCGAGCGAGTCCAGGACGGGCTGCCCGGAGCGGATGCCGACGGCGAGGAAGGCCAGGTAGAGGAGCACGGGGGCCAGCCAGCGCTGGGACCGTACGAGCAGGTCGGCCTGGTAGCGGATGAGCGCGATCACGGTGCGGGGTTCCCGTCCGGCGTGGGTGAGCGGTGCGGCGCGGGTTCGAGGCGGGGGCGCGTACGTCCCGCGTGGGCTTCGTCCCCGCCACCGCCCGCGACCGTACGGCCCGCATCGGGCCCCCGCACCTGCTCCACGGCCCCGATGTGCCACGGCGGCCGGGCCGACAGCAGCGCGCCGAGCAGGGCGTCGGAGTGCGCCGCCGGAACCGTGAGGCGGGCCGTTCCGTCGTCGCTCAGGGTGTACGCGGGAGCCCCGGGCAGTCCGGCCGGGAGCGGGGTCCCCGACGGGGCCGTGGCCTCGATGCGTACGCGGGGCTCAAGGCCCGTCGCGAGCGGGGCGGCGGTCAGGCCCAGCCCCTCCACCCGGTAGGCCGCGTCGACCGCGTCCGCCAGTCGGCGCGGGTCGTGGTCGACGTAGACCACCGTCGCCCCGGCCGCGACGCGCTCCGTCACGGCCCGGTCCAGCACGTCGCGCGCCTCGGTGTCGAGGCCGGTCCACGCCTCGTCCAGGACCAGGAGCTCGGGTTCGGCGAGGAGTGCCTGGGCGACGGCGACCTTCTGGCTGGTGCCCTTGGAGAGTTCGGCGAGGGGGGTCCGGGCGTGCGCGGCGGCGCCGAACCGGGTGAGCCAGTGGTCCGCCCGGCCGGCCGCATCGGAGGCGCGCAGCCCGTGGACGCGGCCGATCCGGACGAGATACCCGGCGGCCGTGAACGGCAGGGCCGCCGGGAACCGCTCGGGGACGTACGCCGTGCGCGGCCGGCCCGTGACGCGGCCCTCGGAGGGGGCGTCGATCCGGGCCAGCAGCCGCAACAGGGTGGACTTGCCGGTGCCGTTGGCGCCCTCGACACGGACGAGAACGCGCGCGGGCAGGACGAGGTCGACCCCGCGCAGCACCCAGGGTCCGGTGAGCCCGTACCGCCGGCCGGCTCCCCGCAGCCGCAGGACCTCCGTACCGGTGCTCAGTGGGACGACGCCTTCTCGGGCTTCAGCTCGCTCGGCCGTACGATCACGAAGCCCTGCCCGTCCAGGCGCAGTTGGACGGCCTCGCCCGAGCCGCCCCGGATCATCGAACCGACGCTCTGCGAGCGGTGCAGCGAGGTGTTCAGCTGGGCGCTCCAGCCGACGACGGCGTCCGTGTCCACGAACACCGGCTGCTGCGGGGTGACGGGGATGACGATGGGATACCCGTCACACATCAGGCCCAGCTTGCCGTGCCCGGTGAAGACGCTGTTGAAGAGGCCGCCGCCGGCCATTCCGGCGCCCTTGACGGTCTTTATCTCGTACGCGAGCGACGCGTCGAAGCACAGGACGTTGCGGCCGTTGATGGTGAGGGCGTCACCCTGCTCCATCTCCACGATGAAGCAGTTCGCGGCCTCGTGCGCGAACCACGCCTCGCCCTGGCCGCGCACGGCCATCAGCGGCAGCCCCTCGCCGGTGACCGCCCGCTTGAGGAGGCCGCCGATGCCCTGGCTCTTGTGCTCGAACTGGAGGTTCCCGCGGAAGGCGACCATCGATCCCTGGCGGGCGTGCATCTCCCCGTTGACCGCGTATTTGATGGACTTGGCGTTCTGCAGCGTCATCCCGGGGACGGTCGCCTGCTCGGCCATGTGCTCACTGGAAAAGAGATCGCTCTTCATGGACGGCATCCTCGCCCGGAGCCTTCCATTCCGCCAAGAACGGTGTCCGGGGCGGCTGGCAGACTGGGCGGGTGAGCAGCAACGACATCCCCGCGTCCCCGTCCGCCGAGCCGGCCCCCGAGCCCGTGGACAGCCCCTTCCGGTCCGAGCGCACGGACCGGGACGAAGCACCCCAGTACGTACTGCCGTTGGTGGTGCACATCGAGAAGGCCGCGCCGCCGGCCCGCACCGACGCCCTGCGCACGGCCGCCCGCGCGGTGCTCGTGATGCTGTCCGACGAGCGGTCGGTGGGCGAGGGCGAGTGGGCGCGGGTGATGCGGGACTGGCAGGACGCCCGCATCCGCAAGGTCGTCCGGCGGGCCCGGGGCGCGGAGTGGCGCAAGGCGTCGGCGCTGCCCGGGATCACGGTGACGGGCGAGGAGGCGGAGGTGCGGGTCTTCCCGCCGGTGCCCCTGGACGGCTGGCCGAAGGAGCTGGCCAAGCTCCAGGTCTCCGGGACGGACCTGGACGACCCGGAGCCGCCGGCCGCGCCCGGCCCGGGGCACCCGGTGCTCTGGCTCAACCCGGACCTCGGCATGTCGGCGGGCAAGGAGATGGCGCAGGTCGGACACGGGGCGCAGCTCGCCTGGTGGGAGCTGTCGGAGACCGAGCGCAAGGCGTGGCGCGAGGCCGGCTTCCCGCTCTCGGTGGCCACGGCTGAGCCGGGCCGCTGGGCGGAGCTGACGGTGAGCGGGCTGCCTGTCGTACGGGACGCGGGCTTCACGGAGATCGCCCCGGGGTCGTGCACGGTGGTCGCCGACCACCCGGCGCTGCGGCGTTGAGACCGGCGAAACCTCAGCGGGGACCGGCGGAACCTCAAATGAAGCTCTGAACGTCTCCCCTGCCGGATTCACGACCGCGAACCGGGGTCATCACCCCTGCACGAACCAAAGGGGAAGCAGCATGGGGGACGGTATGAGGCTGGGCATCGGGATCGGCTGGCGGCCGGAGATCGCCGACGAGGTGGAGGCGCTGTCGGGGATCGACTGGGTGGAGGCCGTCGCGGAGAACCTCTGCGCCGATCACCTGCCGGATTCCCTGGTACGGCTGCGGGAGCGCGGGGTCACCGTGGTGCCGCACGGCGTCTCGCTGGGCCTCGGCGGCGCCGAGCGCCCCGACGCCGGCAAGCTCGCGGACCTCGCCGCCCGGGCCACGCTGCTCGGTGCGCCGCTGGTGACCGAGCACATCGCCTTCGTACGGGCGGGTGGGGCGCGCACCGGGTCGCCGGTCCTGGAGGCGGGTCATCTGCTGCCGGTGCCGCGCACCCGGGCGGCGCTGGACGTGCTGTGCGAGAACGTGCGCATCGCGCAGGACGCGCTGCCGGTGCCGCTGGCGCTGGAGAACATCGCGGCGCTGGTCTCCTGGCCGGGCGAGGAGCTGACCGAGGGGCAGTTCCTGGCGGAGCTGGTCGAGCGGACCGGGGTGCGGCTGCTGATCGACGTGGCCAATCTGCACACCAACCACGTGAACCGGGGCGAGGACCCGGCGGCCGCGCTGGACGAGCTGCCGGTGGAGGCCATCGCGTACGTGCATGTGGCGGGCGGGGTGGAGAAGGACGGCGTGTGGCACGACACGCACGCCCACCCGGTGACCGCCCCGGTGCTCGATGTGCTGGCGGAGCTGCGGTCCCGGGTGGACCCGCCGGGGGTGCTGCTGGAGCGCGACGAGGCGTTCCCGCCGCCCGGGGAGCTGGCGGGCGAGCTGGCCGCGATCCGGGGGGTGCTGGAGAAGGGCGGGGGTGCCCCGGCTGCCTGGGCCACCCCGGAGGTCCCGCCCGCCTCGCCCGTCGCGGAGTCCGTACGGGACGGCGTCGCCGTCGCCCAGACCGCACTGCTGTCCGCCCTGGTCGCCGGCACGCCCGTGCCGGAGGGGTTCGACCCGGGCCGGCTCCGGGTGCAGAGCCGCGCCCTGGCCGCGAAGCGCGCGGACGTCGTGGCCAAGGTGGCGCCCGAGCTGCCGGAGATCCTGGGGGGCGGCTACCGGGCGGCGTTCCTCGCGTACGCCGGGGCGCGGCCCATGACGTCGGGGTACCGGCGCGACGCCCTGGACTTCGCCGAGCACCTGCTCATCGCGGGCCGCCCCGAGGACGACGCGGCCCGGCACCGGCTGACGCGGTGGTGGCGGGACCGGGCCGCGCCCCGGCCGCCCGGCCGCGCGACCCGGCTGGCCCGTGCGGCCCGCTCCGCGCTGGCGGGGCGGTGACGGGCATGGACGGGATGCTCGTGTTCCTCACGCTCGTGGTGATCGCCTCGTCCACCGTGCTGATCAGCGGCCTGGCCCGCTCCCGCCGGGGGGTGGGCGGTCCGGCGCACGACCTGTCCGAGGTGGCGTTCCTGAACGGCGGGCCCGGGCGGGTGGTCGACACCGCACTGGCCGCGATGCACGCGGACGGCCGGCTGACCATCGGCGGTCCCGGCATCGTCGCCGTGCTCCGGCCGGTCGCGTACGACCCGGTGGAGCGGGCGGTGCTGCACGAGCTGGCGGCCGCGCCGAGCGGGGCACTGCCGGCGCTGCGGGTGGCCGTGATGCGGCACCCGGCGGTGCAGGAAGTCGGTGACGGTCTCGCCGCGCGCGGGCTGCTGGCCCCGCCTCGCGCCAACGCCAAGTGGCGCGTCTGGGGTCTGTTGCAGACGCTGTTGTGCCTGGCGTCCGGCCCGGTCACCATCGGCCTGGCCATGGTCCGGTTCATGGAGGGCGACGACGCCGCCGGCTGGAGCTACCCGTTCGCGGTGGCGATGATCCCGGCCGTCGTCGTCGGCTTCGTGTCCGGCCTGGTCTGCGCGGGGGTGGCCCGGTCCCGGGTCACCCGGGCGGGGCGCAGGGCGGCGGCGGAGTTCGGGGCCGCGCACGCCCTCCGGACCGACCCGGGCTTCCTGGTGGCGACCCGGGGGCTGCGCGGCGTCGCGGACCCGGAGCTGCGGACGCACCTGGTCGCGTCCGCCCGGACCCGGCCCACCGCCTCCTCGTACACCCCGTTCGGCGCCGCGGCGCTGACGGTCGCGCCGGCCGTGTGGTGCGCGGGGGCGAGCCCGGGCGGCGGCTGCGGCAGCTCCTCGGGCAGCAGCTGCGGCGGAGGCGGCGGGTCGAGCTGCGGCGGGGGCAGCAGCTGCGGCGGAGGCGGATCGAGTTGCGGGGGCGGCAGCAGCTGCGGCGGCGGTTCCAGCTGTGGTGGCGGGTCGAGCTGCGGCAGCAGTTCCTGAGACGGCCGTCCACTTACTGGACGAGCTATGGCGTCACGGGCGGCGCGGGCATAGAACACCGGCATGGTGCCGTTTCTGTTGTTGCTGGTCGCGTGGGGTGCGACGGGTCTTTCCTGCGCCCGGCTCTGTCTCGCGGCAGCCCGCGCCGCCCGGCGGCCCGTGACCGCGACCGGCGGGCCGCGCGGACGGCAACTCACGCTGTACGAGGCGGCGTTCCTGGCGGGCGGGCCCGGCCGGGTCGCCGACCTGGCACTGGTCTCCATGCATCTGCGGCGCCGGCTGCTGCTGGCCCACACCGGCTGGGCGACGGTCGTGGACCCCGAGGGCCGCGACGAGGTGGAACGTACGGTGATCCGCGCCATAGGTCCGGAGGGCCAGTCGCCGATAGCGCCGGTGCGCGCGTCGGCCGCGGCGGCCGACGCCGTACGCGCGGTGGCCGACCGGCTCGTCGCCGCCGGTCTGGCGGTCCCGCGCGGGGCGGACGTCGCCTCGGCGGTGCGGGCGGTGCGCGGGGCGGCGCTGCTGGTGGCCGCGCTGGGCGCCGCCGCCCTGCTCGCGCCCGGCGACGGGGGCACGGCCCCGATGCCGGTGTGGTTCGCGCTGCCGCTCGCGCTGACCCTGGGGTGCCTGGCCATAGCGCGGATCGAGGCGCACCCCTACGGTTCCTGGGCCTCCCCGGACGGGCAGCGGCTGCTGGCGGCGTGCGCTGTGCCGGGGGACGGAGCGACGGGCGACACGCTGGTGACGGTCGCGGTGCGCGGGGTGGACGCGGTGGACGACCCGGCGCTGCGGGCGGCGTTGACCGGCCGGACGGGCGTACGCAGCCGGCTGGGCCGGGAATGACAAACGGTGCGGCGCGCAGGAAGCGCGCCGCACCGCTGAGCCGAACCCGGTGTCGCTGGACCCGCGGGCGGCACGAGGTGCCGTATGCCCGCCGTCTGATCTTCCGGGTTGGGGTGGTCGGAAGCCCGTTCGCTAGGCGAGCCCGGCCACCAGGTCCGCGACCGTCTTGCGCCGGCCGGTGTAGAAGGGGACCTCCTCGCGGACGTGCATCCGCGCCTCGGAGGCCCTGAGGTGACGCATCAGGTCCACGATGCGGTACAGCTCGTCCGCCTCGAAGGCCAGCATCCACTCGTAGTCGCCGAGCGAGAACGAGGCGACGGTGTTGGCGCGCACGTCGGGGTAGCCGCGGGCCATCTTGCCGTGGTCGGCGAGCATGCGGCGGCGGTCCTCGTCGGGCAGCAGGTACCAGTCGTACGAGCGCACGAAGGGGTAGACGCTGACGTAGTCGCGCGGCGTCTCGTCGGCGAGGAACGCCGGAACGTGCGACTTGTTGAACTCGGCGGGGCGGTGCAGCGCCATGTTCGACCAGACCGGCTCCAGCTGGCGGCCGAGCCGGGTGCGGCGGAAGAGGTTGTACGCCTCCTGGAGCTCGTCCGCGGTCTCCGCGTGCCACCAGATCATGAGGTCGGCGTCGGCGCGCAGGCCCGAGACGTCGTACGTGCCGCGGATGGTGATGTCCTTGGCGTCGAGCTGGTCGAAGAGCTCCTGGACCTCACCGGCGACGGCCGCGCGGTCCGTGTCGGCGGGCAGGACGTCGCGCAGCTTGAAGACGGACCACAGCGTGTAGCGGATGACGTCGTTGAGGTCCTTGGCCTTCTTGCCGGCGTTCGGAGCCTTGCTTGATGTCGCAGTCTCGGGTGCACTCATACGGCTATTGTCCCGCCTCGCTCCGAGTGCCCTGAACCAGGGTCGGCGTGGCGATGATCTCCCCGGCGAGATCCCCGGCGATCTCGTTTGCCGCCCGGTGGGCGCTCGCCACGCAGGCCGGGATGCCGACCCCGTCGTACACCGCGCCGCACACCCGCAGCGCGGGCAGCTTCGCGACCGCGTCGCGGATGCGGGCGACCCGGGTGAGGTGGCCCACCGGGTACTGCGGCAGTCCGCCGATCCACCGGGTGACCTCGGTGGCCACGGGCCTGGCGGTGAGCCCGGTCGCGGCGGCCAGGTCGCGCAGCGATACGCCGACGAGCTCGCCGTCCTCGCGGTGCAGGTGCTCCTCCTCGCCGTACCGGCCGACCGAGGTCCGCAGCACGAACAGGTCCGGGGCCGCGTCGGCGACCCACCGCCACTTGTGCGTGGAGAAGGTGGCGGCCTTGATGGTGTGCCCGTCGACCGGCGGTACGAGGAAGCCGGAGCGCCCGTCGAAGGCCGTGCCGGTCACGTCGGAGCGCCGGAACGCCATGGTGACCAGTGCCATCGACGCGTACTCGACGCCCGCCAGCTCGGCCGAGGCCCCCGGTGACTCGGCGGCGAGCAGCGTGGCGGCGGACCAGGCGGGCACGGCGAGGACGATGCCGTCGGCGGGGACGACCCCGGTGTCCGTGCGGATGTCCCAGCCGTCGGTGTTACGGGTCAGGCCCAGCACGGGGGTCTCGGTGAGGATCGCGCCGCCCCCGGCGCGCACGGCGTCGGCGACGGCCCCCGGAAGGGCGCCGATGCCGCCCTCGATGCCCTGGAAGACGGGCCCGGTCTGCTGCCGGCCGGCGGCCCGCTCCTGGAGCCGGGTGACCGCGTCGAGCAGGGAGCCGCCTTCCCGGGCGGCCTCGTAGAGCTGCGGTACGGCGGCGCGCATCGAGATCCGGTAGGCGTCGCCCGCGTACACCCCGCCGAGCAGCGGCTCCACCAGCCGGTCCACGACCTCCCGGCCCAGCCGGTCCGCCACGTACGCGCCGACCGCGACGTCCTCGCCGACCGCCGCCGAGGGCAGCTCCCGGTCCTCGGCGATCCGGGCGAGCCCCTCGGCCGACAGCACCTCGCCCAGGACGGACGGGTCGCCCGGGACGCCCATCACATGGCCCTTGGGCATCGGGCGCAGCGCGTCGCGCGTCCACAGCGCGGCGGTGGCCGTGGCGGGCGGCTGGAGGCGGTCGCCGAGGCCCACGGCCCGGGCCAGGGCGACGGCCTCCGGGCGGCGGGCGAGCATGGACTCGGCGCCGAGGTCGACCCGGACCCCGGCGACCTCACCGGTCATGAGCTTGCCGCCGAGCCGGTCGGTCGCCTCCAGGACGGTGACCCTCAGCCCGGCGCCGACGAGCCGGTGGGCGGCCGCGAGGCCGGCGATTCCGCCGCCGATGACGACGACGTGGCGGGGGGGCCGGTCCGCGCGGTGTGTGGATGGCTGCATGGCTCCACTCTCTCAAACCGGTTCCGGGTCCCGGCCGCGACCGTTCGGAACCGGTGGGACGCCGTAGCGTGGGTGTTTTCGGACGCGCTTCGGAGGGACCGGCATGGCGGCGGAACGACTGGTGATCATCGGCGGGGACGCGGCGGGGATGTCCGCCGCGTCCCAGGCGCGGCGGCTCAAGGGCCCGGAGGAGCTGAGCATCACCGCCTTCGAGCGGGGCCACTTCACCTCGTACTCCGCGTGCGGCATCCCGTACTGGGTCAGCGGCGACGTGACGGACCGGGACGACCTCATCGCCCGTACGCCCGAGGAGCACCGGGCCCGCGACATCGACCTGCGCACCCGCACCGAGGTCACGGAGATCGACGTGGCGGGGCGGCGGGTGCGCGCCCTGGACCGGGAGTCCGGTGAGGCGTACTGGACCGGGTTCGACAAGCTGGTGATCGCCACCGGGGCCCGTCCGGTGCGCCCGGAGCTGCCCGGCATGGACGCGGCCGGGGTGCACGGGGTGCAGACCCTGGACGACGGGCAGGCGCTGCTGGACAGCCTGGACCGGGCGGAGGGCCGGCGCGCGGTCGTCGTCGGGGCGGGGTACATCGGCGTCGAGATGGCCGAGGCGATGCTGAAGCGCGGCTTCGAGGTGACCGTCCTCAACCGGGGCGAGCAGCCGATGGCCACGCTCGACCCGGACATGGGGCGCCTGGTCCTCGACGCGATGGACGGGCTCGGGATCACCACGGTGAACGGGGCGGCGGTCACCGCGATCCGGACCGGCGACGACGGGCGGGTCACCGAGGTCGTCACGGACGACGCGTCCTATCCGGCGGACGTCGTGGTGCTGGGCATCGGCGTCGCGCCGGAGACGGCCCTGGCCCGGGAGGCCGGGCTGCCGCTCGGCCCGCACGGCGGGCTGCTCACCGACCTGGCGATGCGGGTCCAGGGCCACGAGAACATCTGGGCGGGCGGCGACTGCGTGGAGGTCCTGGACCTGGTCGCGGGCCACACCCGTCACATCGCGCTCGGCACGCACGCGAACAAGCACGGCCAGGTCATCGGCTCCAACGTCGGCGGCGGCTACGGCACGTTCCCCGGTGTGGTGGGTACGGCGGTGAGCAAGGTGTGCGACCTGGAGATCGCCCGGACCGGGCTGCGCGAGAAGGACGCCCGGGCGGTGGGCCTGCGGTACGTCACGGCCACGATCGAGTCGACCAGCCGGGCGGGCTACTACCCGGGCGCGGGGAACATGACGGTGAAGATGATCGCGGAGTACCGCACGGGCCGGCTCCTCGGCGTACAGATCGTGGGCCGCGAGGGCGCGGGCAAGCGGGTCGACGTGGCCGCGGTGGCGCTCACCGCCCGGATGACCGTCGAACAGATGACCGCCCTTGACCTGGGCTACGCCCCGCCGTTCTCACCGGTCTGGGACCCGGTCCTGGTGGCGGCCCGCAAGACGGTGTCGGTGCTGCGGAAGGCGGGCACCGACTGAGCGGCGCCCGCCTTCGCGCGGGGTTCAGCGGGCGGTGCTGGTGTGGACGTACTCGACGAGGCGGGAGAGCGCGTCCGGGTCCATGTTCGGCGTCACGCCGTGGCCCAGGTTGAAGATGTGGCCCTCCAGACCGGCGGCCGCGTCCAGCACCTCCTGGGTCTTGGCCTCCACCGCCGCGGTCGGCGCGAACAGCACGGAGGGGTCGAGGTTGCCCTGGAGCGCCTTGCCCGGGCCGACGCGGCGCGCGGCCTCGTCCAGCGGGACCCGCCAGTCGACACCGACGACGTCCGCGCCGGCCTCGCCCATCAGGCCGAGCAGTTCGCCGGTACCGACACCGAAGTGGATGCGCGGGACGTCGTACGCCGCGACGGCGTCGAGGACCTTCGCGGAGGCGGGCAGCACCGAGCGGCGGTAGTCGGCGGGGGCCAGCGCGCCCACCCAGGAGTCGAAGAGCTGCACGGCGGAGGCGCCGGCCTCGATCTGGACCTTGAGGAAGGCGCCGGTGATCTCGGCGAGGCGGTCCAGCAGGTCGGCCCAGAGCTCCGGGTCGCCGTACATCAGGGCCTTGGTGTGCTCGTGGTTGCGGGACGGGCCGCCCTCCACGAGGTAGCTGGCGAGGGTGAACGGTGCGCCCGCGAAGCCGATCAGCGGAGTGGACCCCAGCTCCGCGGTGAGCAGGCCGATGGCCTCGGTGACGTACCAGACGTCCTCGGGGGTGAGATCGCGCAGCCGGGCCAGGTCGGCGCGGGTGCGGATCGGCTCGGCGATCACGGGTCCGACGCCGGGCTTGATGTCGAGGTCGATGCCGATCGCCTTGAGCGGGACGACGATGTCGCTGTAGTAGACCGCGGCGTCGACCCCGTGGCGCCGGACGGGCTGCATCGTGATCTCCGCGACCAGCTCCGGCATCGTGCAGGAGTCGAGCATCGGGATGCCTTCGCGCACCTTCAGGTACTCGGGCAGCGACCGTCCCGCCTGGCGCATGAACCAGACCGGCGTGTGCGGGACCGGCTCGCGCCGGCACGCCTTGAGGAACGCCGAGTCATAGGTGGCGGAAGTCTTCGTCTGCTGCCCGGAGGGGCGGTCGTTGGCACTCACGCACAGAATCTTCGCACGCGTGGGCAACGAGCCCGGCCCCGCACGGGTGTCCTTCCGCGCACGGAGCTCCCGTTCCGCCTACTCTTCCCCGCATGGCTGCGGCTCAGGGACACATCTCCGGTCAATCCGATGGCGCTGACGGCACGGACGGCGCGGAGGGTGGTGCCGTACCGTCCGCGTTCCGTTCGGCGGTGGACGCGCTGCGCGCGGCGCGGCTGCGTCCCGAACTGGAGGTGGAGCCGACCCGGCCGCCGAAGCGGCTCGCCCCGCACGCGTACGCGCTGGAGGCGGCGGTGGTCGACGGCGACGACGACCTCGCCGACGGCCGGCTCGTCCTGCTCCACGACCCGGCCGGCCACGAGGCGTGGCAGGGCGCCTTCCGGCTGGTGACCCTGGTCCGCGCCGAGCTGGAGCCGGAGATGGCCGCCGATCCGCTGCTCCCCGAGGTCTGCTGGTCCTGGCTGACCGGCGCGCTGGAGGCCCGGGGCCTGTTCTACGGGGAGGCGGGCGGCACGGTCACCATGGCGGGCTCGCACTACTTCGGCGCGCTGGAGACCCGGCGCCCCGCGACGCAGATCGAGATCCGGGCCTCCTGGACCCCGCGCGAGGGGTTGGGCGGCGCTCCGGACGCGGCGGCGCACCTGGTCGCCTGGGGCGACCTGCTCTGCCAGATCGCGGGCCTGCCGCCGTCGGGCCCTCTCGACGCGGCGGTGGTCACGCTCCCACAGCGCCGGGGCCCGCAGACGACGTAAATCCTGTCATGACCGGCGCGAGCGGGGCGGCCTTCGGGCCGCCCCGTTTTCGTGCCGCCGCGTCGGGCGAGATCCATGACGCCGCGTCATGCGATCACTTTCAGCCAGTGGAAAACGTTCTCAGGAATCGATCGAGAACCCCATTTGCCCGAATTGTTACTCAACAAATCGTGATCTTCCCCTAAAGGAGCAGGGGTCTGCTGCCGAAGGAGTCAATGACCCTTCAAGCACGGTTCGCCCCGGCTTCATCCCCGAGCCGGACCGCCCCGCCACTCCCCAGGAGGCCTGGTGTCCGTTCTCCTCGAGCAGCCCGCAAGCCTGGTCGCCTACCGCCCGAACAAGCCGACGGCCATGGTCGTCGTGGCCGACCCGCGCGTCCGTTCCACCGTGACCCGCCATCTGTGGGCCCTCGGAGTTCGTGACGTCATCGAGGCGTCGTCCATCGCGGAGGCCCGTCCCCGCGTCGGCAACCCGCGCGACATCTGCGTAGCCGACGTCCACCTGCCCGACGGTTCCGGGCTGACCCTGCTGTCCGAAACCCGAGCCGCCGGCTGGCCCAACGGTCTCGCCCTGTCCGCCGCCGACGACATCGGCGCCGTGCGCAACGCCCTCGCGGGCGGCGTCAAGGGCTACGTCGTCACCGGCACCCGTACCAACATCGGCCACCCGGCCCGTCCCGGCGTCGCCCCCATCGGCGCCACCGCCGCCCGGATGCACCGCCGGCCCCCCGGCACCCCGAGCCACCCGGGCGGCTACCGCGAACTGTCCGGCCGCGAGGTGGAGGTCCTGCGGCTCGTCGCCGAGGGCCAGTCGAACAAGGCCATCGGTGTCTCCATGGGGCTGTCCGCCCTGACCGTGAAGAGCCACCTCGCCCGCATCGCCCGCAAGCTGGGCACCGGCGACCGCGCCGGCATGGTCGCGGTGGCCCTGCGGACGGGCATCATCCACTGATTCCCCGAGCCCGGCCGGTGCACGGCGTGCGGAACCGGCTGGATTACGTGCATCGGCGCCTGCCGACGGAACGTTCCGTCGGCAGGCGCCGCGCACACACAGATACCCTTGACACGTGACCGACGCCCAAGAGACCGCAGCAGACACATCACTGCGAACCACCGGGGGCGCTCCCCCGGACGACGTCGCCCCGGCGCCGATCCCCTTGCTCGAACCGCGCGAGGGCATTCCGCCGGTGGTGGCGTCCGACGACGCCCTGGCCGGGGTGATCGCCGCCTTCGCCGCGGGCTCGGGCCCGGTGGCCGTGGACGCCGAGCGGGCGTCCGGCTACCGCTATGGCCAGCGCGCCTACCTCGTCCAGCTGCGCCGCGACGGGGCGGGCAGCGCGCTCGTGGACCCCGTCGGCTGCCCCGACCTGTCCGGGCTCGGCGAGGCCCTGCGCGGCACCGAGTGGATCCTGCACGCGGCGACGCAGGACCTGCCCTGTCTGCGCGAGATAGGGATGACGCCGACCGGGCTGTTCGACACCGAGCTGGCCGGACGGCTGGCCGGCTTCCCGCGCGTCGGCCTCGGCGCCATGGTCGAGAACGTCCTCGGCTACTCGCTGGAGAAGGGCCACTCCGCCGTCGACTGGTCCACCCGCCCGCTGCCCGAGCCCTGGCTGCGCTACGCCGCGCTCGACGTCGAGCTCCTCATCGACCTGCGCAACGCGCTGGAGGACGAGCTCGACCGGCAGGGCAAGCTGGAATGGGCCCAGGAGGAGTTCTCCGCCATCGCCTCGGCACCGCCCGCTCCTCCGCGCCAGGACCCCTGGCGCCGCACCTCCGGGATGCACAAGGTCCGCCGCCGCCGTCAGATGGCGGTCGTCCGGGAGCTGTGGAACGCCCGGGACCAGATCGCCCGGCGGCGCGACATCTCGCCCGGCAAGGTGCTCGGCGACGCCGCGATCATCGAGGCCGCGCTCGCCCTTCCGGCCGACACACAGGCGCTGACCGCCCTCACCGGCTTCGGTCCGCGCATGGGCCGGCGCCAGCTGGAGCAGTGGCAGGCCGCCGTGGACCGGGCCAAGGCGCTGCCCGACACGGAGCTGCCGCAGCCCGGCCAGGCCCTCGCGGGACCCCCGCCGCCGCGCGCCTGGGCCGACAAGGACCCGGCCGCCGCCGCCCGGCTCTCGGCGGCCCGCGCCGCGGTGTCCGCGCTGGCGGAGCGGCTGCACCTGCCGCAGGAGAACCTGATCACACCGGACACGGTGCGCCGGGTCTGCTGGGAGCCGCCGAAGAACCCGACGCCGGAGACGGTGGAGTCCGCGCTCGCCGGGTACGGCGCGCGGCACTGGCAGATCGAGCAGGTGGCCCCGCTGCTGTACCGGGCGCTGACGCAGCCCTCGTAACGGCACATGGCCCTCGTACGGCATAGGACAGGGGCGTAATCACGCCAGGTTCCGCGCCAGGCCGCGCGAATGGCCCGGACGGACTCGAAAACGAGTCCGTCCGGGCCATTCGCCGTGTGTGGAGGGGTGCTCTCCGGGCAGTTTCCGCGTGTGACCTTCGCCGCTCCGGCACCAGGGGGTGGGCAGTCTGGTTACCCGCAAGTAGCATGACCGGAGCGGCGTGCCTCCGGGCGCGCCCCGCAGCAGTGCCATCCCGCACCCTGGAGGAGAGCCATCGTGCCTCGCACCATCCGGGACGTCGTCTTCGTAGACGGCGTCCGCACCCCGTTCGGCAAGGCGGGCCCGAAGGGCATCTACCACGAGACCCGCGCCGACGATCTCGTCGTGAAGGCCATCCGGGAGCTGCTGCGCCGCAACCCGGACCTGGACCCCAAGAAGATCGACGAGGTCGCCATCGCCGCGACCACGCAGATCGGTGACCAGGGCCTGACCCTCGGCCGTACCGCCGGCATTCTGGCCGGTCTGCCGCAGTCCGTCCCGGGCTACTCCATCGACCGCATGTGCGCGGGCGCCCTGACCGCCGTCACCTCGACGGCCGGCTCCATCGCCTTCGGCGCGTACGACGTCGTCGTCGCCGGCGGTGTCGAGCACATGGGCCGCCACCCGATGGGTGAGGGCGTCGACCCGAACCCGCGGTTCGTGTCGGAGAAGCTGGTCGACGAGTCCGCCCTCTTCATGGGCATGACCGCGGAGAACCTGCACGACCGGTACCCCACGATCACCAAGGAGCGCGCCGACGCCTACGCGGTGCGGTCGCAGGAGAAGGCCGCCAAGGCGTACGCCAACGGCAAGATCCAGCAGGACCTGGTGCCGGTCTCGGTGCGCCGGACCAACGCGGAGGCCGGTGAGACCGGCTGGGGCCTGGTCACCGCCGACGAGCCGATGCGCCCGGGCACCTCCATGGAGTCCCTGGCCGGCCTGAAGACCCCGTTCCGCGCCCACGGCCGCGTCACCGCCGGTAACGCCGCGGGCCTCAACGACGGCGCCACCGCCTCGCTGCTCGCCGCCGAGGACGTCGCCCGCGAGCTGGGCCTCCCGGTCAGGATGCGCCTCGTCTCGTACGCCTTCGCGGGCGTCGAGCCGGAAGTCATGGGCTACGGGCCGATCCCGGCCACCGAGAAGGCCCTCGCGCAGGCCGAGCTGTCCATCTCGGACATCGGTCTCTTCGAGATCAACGAGGCGTTCGCCGTACAGGTGCTGGCGTTCCTGGAGCACTACGGCATCGCCGACGACGACGCCCGCGTCAACCAGTACGGCGGCGCCATCGCCTACGGTCACCCGCTGGCCTCCTCCGGCGTCCGGCTGATGACGCAGCTGGCTCGCCAGTTCGAGGAGCACCCCGAGGTCCGCTACGGCCTCACGACCATGTGCGTCGGCTTCGGCATGGGCGCCACGGTCGTCTGGGAGAACCCGCACTTCGAGAACGCCGGAGGCGACAAGTGAGCACCACCACCGAGCTTCTGAAGGGTGCGGCCGAGCTGTTCCCGGACGAGGTCGTCACCCAGGCGCACGTACGCCACCTGGACCTGCCGGCCGGTGCGGGGCGGTTCGCCCTCATCACGCTGGACAACGGCCTGGACCACACCAAGCCGACCACCTTCGGACCGCAGTCGCTGGCGAACCTCGACGCCGCGATCGACCAGGTCGAGAAGGAGGCCGCCGACGGCGCGATCACCGGCGTCGGCGTCACCGGCAAGCCGTTCATCTTCGCGGTCGGCGCCGACCTCAAGGGCGTCGAACTGCTCAAGGAACACAAGGACGCGCTGGCCATCGGCAAGGGCGGCCACGACGTCTTCCGCCGCCTCTCCACCCTCGCGGTGCCCACATTCGCGTACTACAACGGCGCGGCGATGGGCGGCGGTGTCGAGGTCGGGCTGCACTGCTCGTACCGCACCGTCTCCAAGGCGCTGCCGGCGTTCTCACTGCCCGAGGTCTTCCTCGGTCTGGTCCCCGGCTGGGGCGGCTGCGTGCTGCTGCCGAACCTGATCGGCGCCGACCGCGCGGTCTCGGTGATCATCGAGAACTCGCTGAACCAGAACCGCCAGCTCAAGGGCAAGCAGGTCTTCGAGCTCGGCATCGCTGACGCGCTCTTCGAGGGCGCCGACTTCCTGGAGCGGTCCCTCGTCTGGACGGCGGACGTGCTCAACGGCACGACCACGGTCGAACGCCCCGAGATCGACCGCGGGGACGCCTGGGACCAGGCCGTCGCGCGCGGCCGGGCCATCGCCGACTCCAAGGTGCACGGTGCGGCCCCGGCCGCGTACCGCGCGCTGGAGATCGTCGCCGCGGCCAAGGACGGCGACCTGTCCGCCGGCTTCGACCGCGAGGACCAGGCCCTGGCGGACCTGATCATGGGCGGCGAGCTGCGGTCCGGGATCTACTCCTTCAACCTGGTCCAGAAGCGCGCCAAGCGCCCGGCCGGGGCCCCGGACAAGAACCTGGCGCGCCCGGTCACCAAGGTCGGCGTGGTGGGCGCGGGCCTGATGGCCAGCCAGCTCGCCCTGCTCTTCCTGCGCCGCCTGGAGGTGCCGGTCGTGCTGACCGACATCGACCAGGAGCGGGTCGACAAGGGGGTGGGCTACGTCCACGCCGAGATCGAGAAGCTGCTCGGCAAGGGCCGCGTCAACCAGGACAAGGCCAACCGCCTGAAGGCCCTGGTCTCCGGTGTGCTGGACAAGGCGGAGGGCTTCTCCGACGCCGACTTCATCATCGAGGCGGTCTTCGAGGAGATCGGCGTCAAGCAGCAGGTGTTCGCGGAGGTCGAGGCGGTCGCCCCGGCGCACGCGATCCTCGCCACCAACACCTCGTCCCTCTCGGTCACCGAGATGGCGTCGAAGCTGAAGAACCCCGAGCGGGTCGTCGGCTTCCACTTCTTCAACCCGGTCGCGATCCTCCCGCTCCTGGAGATCGTGCGCGGCGAGCAGACGGACGACGCCTCGCTGGCGACGGCCTTCGGTGTGGCCCGCAAGCTGAAGAAGACCGCGGTCCTGGTGAAGGACGCCCCGGCGTTCGTCGTCAACCGCATCCTCACCCGCTTCATGGGCGAGATCCAGAACGTCATCGACGAGGGCACTCCGGTCGAGGTCGCGGAGAAGGCCATCGAGCCGCTCGGCCTGCCGATGTCCCCGCTGGTGCTCCTGGAGCTCGTCGGCCCGGCGATCGGCCTGCACGTCTCCGAGACCCTGAACCGCGCCTTCCCGGAGCGCTTCACGGTCTCCGAGAACCTCGCGGCGGTCGTGAAGGCGGGCAAGCGCGGCTTCTACGTCTACGACTCCGGTGCTCCGGTCCTCGACCCCGAGGTCGCCGCCCTCCTCAAGCAGGGCGACACCGTCCTGACCGAGGAGCAGGTCCGCGACCGCGTCCTGGACGCGGTGGCCCAGGAGATCGGCCTGATGCTGGCCGAGGGCGTCGTGGCCGAGGCCCAGGACATCGACCTCTGCCTGATCACGGGCGCCGGCTGGCCCTTCCACCTGGGCGGCATCACGCCGTACCTGGACCGCGAGGGCGTCTCGGAGCGCGTGAACGGGAAGAAGTTCCTGGACGCGGGCGTGGCTGGCGTTCCGGCGTAACAGGGGATCCGCCCGAAGGGCGGGAGGGTGCGGTCCGGGCGCCGGACCGCACCCTCCGTGCTCGGGGCTCCGTCCGTCCCGTGCGAGGACAATGGCAGAATGCCGATCTTGCACTGCAGACGGGCGGCGCCCGCCCTGGGTGAAGACGGTGAGTACGCATGGGCACGGCAGAGACGGGACGGCGCATCACAAGGAGAACGCTTCTCCTGGGCGGCAGCGGTGCCGCCGGCGGTGTCCTGCTGAGCCCACGGCACGGTTCCGTTCTGCCGGGCGGCGGGAAATCCGCCGGGGCCGCCGGGGAGTTCGACGTTTCCACGGCTTCGGAACTGATGGCGCCCACACCGCTGCGTCACGTCACGGGACCGCAGTCGGTCTCGTACGGCCGGAGTCCGGACGATACGTATGCGCTCCAGCTCATGCCGGCCTCCGTTCGCCTTCCCGACGAGACCCGGGCCCTCGGAGGCCGGGCCAGACGGCTGTCCGGTGACATGTGCGTCACGGTCCTCTCCCCGTCGGGCGGCAGTACCGGGCACATGTACCTGCGTGGCTTCGGGCACGGGATCTCGTTCGGGGTGGAGCCGTCGGACGGAAACGTACTGCTGTGGGTGGAGTCCGATGCGGATCCCCGAACGGGGTACGGCCGTGCCATCGCCCGTGTCCCGTTCCGTGACGGCACGGTGCTCGACAGTTCGTCGCCGGGCCTTCGCCATCACCGCCCGGTCCCGGGCGCCCTGCGGATGCACCCCACGCTTGATCTGGCCAACCGCCGTGTACTGGTGAGCCACTGGATCGGGCGGAGGCACGCCTATGCGGTCTATCGCATGGAGGACTTCCTCGCCCAGCGGTACGAGCCGCTGTACGACTTCGCGGACAGCGCGTTGAAGAAGGGCGAGACCTTCCAGGGATGCGCCCTGCGCAATGGGTACGTCTACCAGCTCACGGGGAATCCCTATTCAGGTGAAGCGGGTGGGAATCCACCGTCCGCCGGCGGCAACACCTTCGTTTCGACGCTCGACGTGAACAGCGGGCGGACGGTCGCACGCCGGCGCGTGACCGCGGCTCCGGAGCTGGACTTCCGGGAGCCCGAAGGGATCGCCGTCAGGCCCGGTACCACACCGCGGCTCTGCATCGCCTTTTCGGTCAAGACGCCTGATCGGCGCAGAATCACCGTCTACTCGTGCGGATCTGAAGGCGTAGGCGCCTAGCACGAGACGAGCCGCATCGTCGGCCGGAGCGCAGGAACGTTAGACAGATCACAAGCATCCACATTCCGTTCGTAACTGTTCCGCATCCAAGCAGTGAATGTTCAACTTTTGTCCCTTTAGGAGTTCACTGAACACTCAGTGAGTGTTTAGAGTTCCGTCGGAGGCTTCACAAGTTCCTTACACCCTGCCCGCGTCCTTCGGTCGGCTGCGGCGCTCGGCCCCCACTGTGACGTGCGGCACTCCCGCTCCGCGCCGGCAACATCGCCAAGCGCCGCATAGACCACTGAAGGAGGAGTCGGTCACCGATGGGCAAAGCACGCCGCCAGGCCGTACTGGGGTTCCTGATCACCGCTGCCCTCGGGCTCGGCTTCCTGGGCATGCTGGCGGCGGTCGTCATCCCGTCGCTGCTCGTCTTCTCGTGTGCGACCGCGGCCACCTACGTGGCTGACCTGCTCCTGCACTCCTCCGAATCCTCGACTCTCGACAGGCTGCGGGACTCCCGGTTCGGCCTCACGATCCGGTTCCTGATCCGCCAGTTCCTCCTGCTGGCCTTCTGCGGATCGATCGACGACCTCGACTCCTTCGTCGTCCAGATGACGTCCGTGGGGCTGCTCCTCCTGTTCGCGCTCCAACTCGTCTACGGGGCGGTGCTGAAGCGGGTCAAGACCGAGCGTGCCGCCCTGCCGTTCACGACGCGTGGGCTCGATCTGGAGGCCCTGGGCATACGGCGCATGCCGCATCCCTTCCTGATGAACAAGCACGTCCGCAAGACGCTGCACCTCGACGTCCCCCTCATAGCCGGTGCGCTCGGGACCATCGCCACCGGCCGCTGGGAGTTCGTGACCTTCGGCGCGATCGCCGCGGTCTGGTTCGCCTGCCTGGCCGTGCTGGTGCTGCTGCCCGGCGCGCGGAACGCGCTCATCCTGCCCTCCCCCGACGACGCCATCGTCGAACTGAACCGGCAGCTCGCGACGTACCGGCCCCAGGTCGCCCTGTACTTCACCTTCGCCGCCGTCTCCCGGGACTTCATGTACCAGGTGAACATGTGGCTGGAGTCCCTGGAGACGCTGGACCTGCGGCCCATCATCGTGCTTCGCGAACGGGCCACGCTGCGCTTCCTGGACGCCACATCCGTGCCGGTCATCTGCGTGCCGAAGGCCGAGTACCTGGCCCGCGTCGAAATGCCCGAGCTCCGGGTCACGCTCTATCCCGGCAACGCCGGCAAGAACGTGCACATGCTTCAACGGCACGACGTCAAGCACGTCTTCATCGGACACGGCGACAGCGACAAACTGGCCAGCAGCAACCGGGTCAGCAAGGTCTTCGACGAGATCTGGGTGGCGGGCCGGGCCGGACGGGACCGCTACGAGCGCATCAAGCACGCGGTGACCGCCCAGCAGATCGTCGAGGTCGGCCGCCCGCAGCTCGCGCCGCTGCGGCGCTGGACCGGCGCTGTCGGCAACAGCGAGATACCCACCGTCATCTACGCCCCCACGTGGGAGGGCTGGACCGATGACGCCTGCTACACCTCCGTCATCCCGGCCGGTGAGCAGCTCGTACGTGCCCTCCTGGCGCATGAGCGGCGCCTTCGGATCATCTACAAGCCGCACCCTCTGACCGGAACGCGTTCAGCGGCGGCGGCAACCGCGCACCGGCGTATCATCGCGCTGCTCCAGGAGGACAACGCACAACGGTTCGGACGCAACGTCCTGGATTCCAAGGCCGCTTCCCGCCAACTGGCGCGTATCGACAAGCGTCTCGCCGCATATCAGGAGCGTGGCGTCCGGTCCAAGTATCCGGACCTGACCGAGGAGGCTCGGACCGTCCGGATCCGGAAGCTGCGGGAACAGGCCGGCACCCTGTACTGGGACTCGCTGCCCGAGAGCGCTCACCACGTCGTGACGGAGCGAGTACCCACCCTGTACGACTGCTTCAACCACTCCGACCTGCTCATCGGGGACATGTCGAGCGTTGTCTCGGACTTCGTGGCGACCCGTAAGCCGTACGCGATCTTCAACCTGGACGGGCTTCCGGACGCGGAGTTCCGGAACGAACAGCGCACGGCCTACGCGTCCTACCTGCTGGACGGCGACTGCAACGGCCTCGACCAAGCCCTTGCGGCGACGCTCGACCCGACGCAGGACGTGATGGCTTCCTACCGGGAGCAGCTCAAGGACTACCTGCTCGGCGCGGACCATCCTCCTTCCACGGTCCGGTTCAACAACGCTGCGAACGCTCTCTACTCCCGCGGGCTCCAGGACTTCCCCATCGAGTATCCGGCCTTCGAAGAGTTCCCCGACCGGCCGGGACAGCAGCCCCATCAGCCCGTCTGACAGCGCGGGGCTTCGCCCTTCTGCCCGTCGACCCCCATCTTTCGAGGAAGCAGGATCTCTTGACCAGCCGCTCAACCCATCGCCGAACCGTCGCCGTGGTCCTCGCCGGTGGCACCGGGCAGCGCATCGGGCTCGCCATACCCAAGCAGCTCCTGAAGATCGCCGGGAAGCCGATCCTGGAACACACTCTGCAGGTGTTCGAAAGCGCGCCGGACATCGACGACGTGATCGTTCTGATGACGCCCGACTATGTGGCCGAGGCCGAGAAGATCGTGGCTCGTGCCGGGCTCCGCAAGGTTTCCCAGGTCCTCGCCGGGGGGTCCACCCGCAGTGAGACCACCACGCTGGCCATCGAGGCGGTGAAGGCCGGACTCGGCGAGGGCGAGGACTGCAACCTCCTCTTCCACGACGCCGTACGGCCACTGGTCTCGCAGCGCGTGATCAAGGAATGCGTCCAGGCGCTGAAGAAGTACCAGGCCGTCGACGTCGCCATCCCCTCGGCCGACACCGTGATCGTCACCCGGATGCACGGGGGCGACGGCGAGTTCATCACCGAGATCCCGGACCGGGGCAGGCTCAGGCGGGGCCAGACCCCCCAGGGGTTCTGGCTCTCCACCATCAGCAGTGCCTACGACCGCGCGAGTTCCGACCCGCGGTTCCAGGCCACCGACGACTGCTCCGTGGTCGTGAAGTACCTGCCCCACGTGCCCGTGCACGTGGTCATGGGCGATGAGTACAACATGAAGGTCACCCAGCCCGTCGACGTCTTCATCGCCGACAAGCTGTTCCAGCTGGCGTCCACGACGGCGCCCAGCCCGGGCGGCGAGGAGTTCTACCGGAGCCGTCTGACCGGGCGGACATTGATCGTGTTCGGTGGGTCCTACGGGATCGGGGCCGACATCGCCCGCATGGCCGAGGCGTACGGGGCACGCGTCTTCGCCCTGGGCCGCTCCACGACGGGTACCCACGTGGAGAACCCCGACGACGTCGAGGCGGCGTTCTCCCGGGCCTACGCGGAGACCGGGAGGATCGACTACGTCGTCAACACGGCGGGTGTGCTGCGGATCGGCAGGCTCGACGCGACGGACAACGCGACCCTGCGCGAAGCCCTGGAGGTCAACTACCTGGCCCCGGTGAACATCGCGCGGACCGCGTTCAAGTACCTCGCCGAGACAAAGGGCCAGCTGTTGCTCTTCACTTCGAGCAGCTACACGCGGGGGCGTGCCGAGTACAGCCTCTACTCGTCCACCAAGGCCGCCATGGTGAATCTGACGCAGGCCCTCGCGGACGAGTGGGCCGGGGACAGCATCCAGGTCAACTGCGTCAACCCGGAGCGAACGGCCACTCCCATGCGTACCAAGGCATTCGGCGAGGAGCCCGAGGGCTCTCTGCTCTCGTCGGAGATGGTCGCGCTCAGCTCGCTGGACGTCCTGCTGTCCTCCCTGACGGGCCATGTCATCGATGTGCGCCAGCAGGACCCCACGGCGAGCCGGCCTGCCGCTTCGGAATTCGAGCAGGCGCTCGCGTCGGTGCTGCACGAGCAGGCCGACTCGTCCGCATAGACCTGCCGCGTCGAACCGGTGAGAGAGATTCATGGACTATTCCGCACAGCCCGACGGCCGTAAGCCGAAGATCTTCGTCGCCGGTGACTCCACCGCCGTCACCAGGCCGGTCAGTCACCTGCCGATGGCAGGCTGGGCCCAAGCCCTGCCGCTCTTCCTCAGCCCTTCGGTGGAGGTGGTCAACTGCGCCCGTGCGAGGGCCAGCTCGAAGAGCTTTCGTGAGCGTGGCCGCCTCCAGTGGATCCTGGAGAACATGTCGCCGGGTGACTACCTGATCTTCGGTTTCGGCCAGATCGACTGGAAGCCCGACGCCGGTCTGCACACCGATCCGTTCGGGTCGTTCATGGAGCACATGCGCGCCTACGCCGTCGGCACCCGGGCGGCGCAGGGGCACCCGGTGGTCCTGCTCCCGTTCGAGCGCCGCAGAGTGGACCCGCATGGGAACGTGTCCCGCTTCCTGGGGGACTATCCCACCGCCATGCGCCGGCTCGCGCAGGAGGAGCACCTTCCCGTCATCGACCTGTACGGGCAGAGCCTCGCCTGGTGGGAAGAGCTCGGGCCGGAGAACTCCAAGGACGCGTTCACCTACCTGCGCCCCGGAGAGCCGCTGCAGAAGATCGTCCAGGACGCGGACAACGTGCACCTGCGCGCCGAGGGCGCGATCGAGTGTGCGCGCTATGTGGCGCGCAGCCTCCGCACTCAGCAGATAGTCCCCGAGCACTGGACGACCGGCCTGGACCGCCGTCGCTTCTCGTACGACGAGCTGGGCTGGCTCGACGACGACACCTTCGCCCGCCGGACCAAGGAGCGGGTCTCCACCTATCTCCCGGAGGGCCCCGCCGTATGAACCACTTGTTGTGCAGCGGCCGTGCCACGGGCCCGGACCCGTCCCAGGGTGTGGTGCGCGCGGCCCTCTTCAGCTCGGTGGAACCGGACCGGCCCGTCGTGCCCGGCGACATCGTCGAGCTGGCGTTGTGCGTCGCGGCGGAGCAGGGTGCGCCGCGGGGCTGCGCCTATCTGCTGGAGAGTTCTCTGGTCGACGCGGGGGAGGTCGTGTCCCTGGAGGCCCTCGAGTACTTTCCGCGGCAGCGCTGGTTCAGGGTGCGCGCCGACCCCGGGGAGACGCGCACCGGAGTGCTGTCGGTGCGGATCGGCAGCCCCGGGCGCGCGCCCCGGCTGCGGCCCCAGATCATGGTCGGCATTCCCGACGCGACCCAGCGCAAGATGGTCCGCACCGCGCGCCTGACCGGGCACGCCGTGCCGGTCGGGCCGCATCGGCTGACCGGACTCCGGATCGTCACGAGCCCTGGAGTGCGGGGCGAGGGGAACGCACTCGTCGAAGCCCCCGAGGGCAGCTTCGCGATTTCGGTGACCCAGCCTCTGCACGGCAGCGCCCAGCTCTCGCGTGACGGGTGGGTGGCGTACGACCCCGCTCCGGGATTCGTCGGCTACGACCGGTTCGAGTACACGATCGGCACCTCGGACTCGACGAAGGCGACGGCAACGGCCCATGTGTTCGTCGGTGACCTCACCGCGGCGCCGGGTGCCTTCCCCCAGACCGCTGTCACCACCGCGTTCACTCCCTGGCAATGGCCCGAACTGACCGGGACGATGCCCTGGCCCCAAGAATCTTCGAGGAACCGGTAAACCGATGCTTCGCTCCCGGCCCATGCACCCTGCCGACATACGCGACGTCACCGTCGTGGTCCGTGTCAGCGACCACGCCACGACCGTCGAAGCGTGTCTCGACTCGCTGCTGGCCCAGTCGATCGGGATGAACCGCCTGGAAGTGGTGGCCATCGACGACGGGTCCTCCGATCATGGTCCCGAGTTGCTGGCAAGGTTCGCGCGTACCCATGCGAATGCGGTGAGGACCGGTCGGCAGCCCATCGGCACGAGGCCCGCGGCGGCGCGCAACATGGCCCTGGACCAGGCATCAGGGCGGTACGTCATCTTCCTTGAGGGCTCCGACCGGCTGCACGCGGATGCCCTCGAACGGCTGGTGGAGACGGCTGACGCACAGGAGGCGGACGTCGTCGCCGGACAGCCGGAGAGTCTGGCGGGGACCTCGGAGCCTGCTGCCCTCTACCGGCGCAGCCGTGCCTCTGTCGACCTCTACAATTCTCGCGCCTACTGGTCGCTGTCGGCGAACAAACTGTTCCGCACCGACCTGATCCGCCGAAAGGCGCTGGAGTTCCCGCTCGACGCCGCTTCCGGGGCGGACGAGATGGCATTCACCGCGGCGGCGTACGTCGCGGCCGACAACATCGCTGTGGTGGCCGACGCCCCCTGCCTCGTCTCGGCCCCGGCCCGGACGCCGGCGCTGACGTGTGTCGAGCGGATCGGCCTCGCCGACTACCTGATGCGGTCGGCGGCTTCTCTCCGGCCCGCGGGTCCCCAACGGGACTACCTGCTCGCCAGACACCTGGAACTGGACCTGGGCACCGCGACCGGTCGCTCACTCTTCGCGATCCAGAGCAGGGACGAGCTGGAACGCACCTGCTGGGCAGCCAGGGACGTGCTGAACACACATCTCACCCACGGCTCGCTCGCGTTGCTCCCCAAGCCGCTCGCGGTGCGCCTGGCCCTTCTTTCGGCGGGCCGGTTCTCCGAGATGTCACACATGGTCGCGTACGAGACCGACAAGGACCGCGCCCCCGCACGCAAGACCGTCGAGAACGGCAGAGTCTTCACCACCCTGCCGTTTTTCCGCGATCCCGAAGTCGGGCTCCCCGACGAACTCTTCGAGATAACGGATCGCATGACCGTGAGTCAGCAGCTCACCCGTGTCCAGTGGACCGACTCGATCCTCGGCCTTGACGGCTTTGCCTTCTTCGAGCAGCTCTCCACCCGGGACAGGGCCACCGAGGTGGTTCTGCGGCAGCGGGGCACCGGTGATGAGCACCGCTTCTCGGTCACGGCTCGCCGGGACGAGAAGCTGCTGAACGCCAAGGGCAAGCCCCGGGCGATGGGCCGGTTCTCCGCCCGCGTCAATCTGCGGCAGACGACGAGTGGGTGGCCGGTGGCGCCCGGCGTCTGGGACATCCACCTCTCGGTGAGCTTCGAAGGGGTCGCCAAGGAGGTGCCTCTCGGCCGTGAGCGCGCTGAGAGCGTCGACCTCACCAGCCGGGCCCCTGTTCGCATCGCTCCCTCGCCCACGTCCGCGCAGCACGAGCTGGCCGCGACGCTGTTCTGTACCGAAGCCGGTGATCTCGCCGTCGAGGTCGCGGAGCGCCTCCCGCTTCCGCAGGGGGGCAACTCCGCCCCGGCGGAAGCGACGTGGTGAACCCGGGCGTATCCCCGACCGCTGCCGGCTGACCACCGACAGCGGTTCGCCGCGGCTGTGCCGGTGCGCGGGTACGGCGCCTCGGGGGTGTCAGCCGGCTACCCGGACCCACGGTCCGAAACCGAGGCCCTCCATGGCGAGGTTCTGCCTCGCGACGATCAGGGAGCCCTCGCTGTCGAGGGCGGCCACCACGACCCGGCCCAAGCCGTCCACGGCCACCTGCGGGTTCTGCGCGCCCAGTCCTTCGACCTGCGCCCACCACATGCCGTATCCCTCGTTCTCGGTCACATAGGCGGTGATCTCCACAGCGCCGTCGACGCCCGTCTGGGCCAGGACCGTGCAGTCGTATCCACCGATGAGGGCCCGGGTGACGCTGGGTGCGCCGGTGCCTCCGGCGCCCCCGAGCGTCATGAGGCCACCGCCGGCCGACTGCCCATCAGAGCGCCGCCACGCCACCAGCGAGCCGTCGCCGGGGTATCTCCAGAAGTACGTTGCCCGCTTGGGGCCGGTCTCGTGGGCGGTGACCGAACCGGAGACGACCGGAGTCTGCATGCTGCCGACGAGCTGGAACCGGCCCTTGGACGTTCCGACCCAGTGATCGGCTCCGCCGGTCCCGAGGGCCAGGACTTCCAGCGGCCCGCCCTCGGTCATGACCACCCCGGGCTCCGAGGGGTACGCCCGGTCGGTGACGGGCTTCCAGGCTCCCCACTCGCCTTCGGGCTTCCGACTGCGCCGGAACACGCCGCTCCCGCTGAGGGAGGCCAGTACGTGCACCGAGCCGGTGGCGGGATTGACCGCGATGAGCGGGCTGTGCACCACGGTGTCGTCGAATGCGGTGTCCTGCCCCTTCGGCAGCCCCAGGGAGTTCCAGCCGGTCAACGCGCGCCCCGTCTGGTACTGGGTGGCCACCGCGATGCCCTGCGCGCCGTCGTTCTCCTGCAGAGCGGCGAAGCACACGTAGCCTTCACGGCTCTGCGCCATCACGACCCGGCCCGCCCAGTCCGGCACATCGAAGAGCTCGGGCCCGGACCAGAGCTCCGTTCCCCCGGCCGATTCGGTCCACCGGACCAGCCCACGTGCCGAGGTCGCGTACGCCGTCATCCGTCCGTCGGGGCCGGTGAAGAGCCAGCGGCCCGGTCCGGCGGGAACCCGCGAAGCCCCGCCCCGCGTGCCGGGTGCGCTCGCACGCCGGGACGCCGCGGCGCGACCACCATTCCTGCCACGGATCACGCCCTGCACCGCCTTCTTCGCCCACGGGCATCCCATGGTATTCCGACCATGATTTTGTCACATGATTCACGCGTCCGTCACTTTGCCCCCATCCGTCACGCCGCGCCCAAGTGCCCGCCGGCCAAAGCGATTCGCCGCCACCCACCGCCTCTCCGGCCCCAGGCGCCATGTCACAGTTACGCCACATCTTCCGTACGTACACCTGATCGACTGTTTATAGTTCTCATCCCGGGAAAAAAGAGGACCGGCTTCACCCCCCACCCGAGTCCCACCCCATCACCTGCGCCCTGACCAGGCCACAAGCTGTGAGGACTCATTCAGGATGAGCCAAGACGACACGACCCCCGGCCAGGGGAGCTCCCCGGAGACCCCCCGCCGCCGCGGGCGCAAGCGTGTCCGGACGCGGGGCCAGCGAATACGGCGAGTGATCCTGGTCTCGGCCCTGGTGCTCGTCGTCGCCGCGGGCGGTACCGCGTGGTGGTTCTGGAGCCACCTCAACGGCAACATCAAGGGCGTCGACATCAACAAGGCGCTCGGTGAGGACCGTCCCGAGAAGCTGCCCACCAGCGGGCAGAACCTGCTGGTCCTGGGGTCCGACTCGCGGGCCGGCGCGGAGAACAAGAAGCTGGGCGGCGCGGTCGGGGTCAGCGGGGCCCGGTCCGACACCGCGCTCGTCGTGCACATCCCGGAGGGCCGTGACAAGGCCGTCGCCGTGTCCATCCCGCGCGACACCCTGGTGACCCGGCCCGAGTGCGCCAAGGGCGACGGTTCGACGGTGGCGGGCAAGGACCGTGTGATGTTCAACTCGGTGTACTCGCAGGTCGGTCCGGCGTGTGTCGTCAAGACCGTCGAGAAGATGTCCGGGGTGCGCATCGACCACTACCTGGAGATCAACTTCGCCGGGTTCAAGGGGCTCGTGGACGCCATCGGCGGGGTGAACATCGACGTCAAGGAGCCCATCCACGACAAGAAGACCGGGCTGAACGTCGACGCGGGACCGCACAAGTTCGACGGCACCGAGTCCCTGAAGTTCGTCCGTACCCGCTACAGCCTCAGCGACGGCACCGACCTGAGCCGCATCGGCCTCCAGCAGCAGTTCCTGATGGCGCTGCTCAAGGAGGTCAAGAGCCAGGACCTGCTGGGCAGCCCGACGAGCGCCTACAAGATCGCCAACTCGGCCACGGCGGCCCTGACCACCGACGACGAACTGGCCTCGCTCACCTCGCTCGCGAAGTTCGCCCGGTCCATGAACGGGGTCGACCCGGACACGATGGAGACGATCATGCTCCCCGTCGAGTACGACAAGATCGACCACAACCGCGTCGTGGCCGTGAAGTCGCGGGCGGACGCGCTGTGGAAGGCGCTCCGCGAGGACGCCCCCATCCCCGAGTCCGCCAGGAAGTCCCCGGCGCTCGGACAGGGCTGAGCAGAACTGCGGCGTACGGCCCCGGGAGCGGTCCCGGGGCCGTAGTGGTTCACACCCGCTGCGCCGGTCCCAGCGCGAGGCCCGGTTCGTCGTTCTGCCGGGCCACGTACAGCCCGCCGCGCTCGCCGATCATCGCGAGCACCACGCGCCCCTGGCCGTCGAGCGCCAACGCGGGGGGCGCCGAGGTGCGTTCGCCCGTCGCCGCCCACCACAGGCCGCCCGACTCGTTCTCCGTACCGCAGGCCGCGAGCAGCACGCGGCCGTCGCGGGTGCGGTGGGCGAGCACCGTGCAGTCGTAATCGTCCAGCTCGGCGCGGAGCACGGCGACCGGGCCATCGGCCGGGGTATCCCCGATCGTGATGGGCGGGGTGTCCAGGCGGGTGGCGACCAGGGTGCCGGTGGTGGCGTCGGTCCAGTAGAAGGTGTTGCGGTCGGGCGCGGTCTCCAGCACGCTCACCGCGCCGCCGGCGATCTTGACGTTGAGGTTGTCGCCCTTCTGGAAGGCGCCGCCCGGCTCGGCCTGGGCCCACCGCATGGCCTTGTTGGTGCCGGGGACCAGGAGCTCCATGCGGCCCGAATCGGCGACCGCGACGGCCATCGTCTCCTTGCCCAGGGTGCCCCTGAGGTCCTTCCACCCCTCCCACTTGCCGCTCTTCGCCTCGCGGCGCAGCATCATGCCGCCGTTGGCGTTGCGGACGAAGACGTGGACCATGCCGGTCGAGGCGACG
This sequence comes from Streptomyces sp. NBC_00209, assembly GCF_045206345.1. Taxonomy (NCBI): domain Bacteria; kingdom Bacillati; phylum Actinomycetota; class Actinomycetes; order Kitasatosporales; family Streptomycetaceae; genus Streptomyces; species Streptomyces sp. NBC_00209. The sequence continues at coordinate 1,068,065 of NZ_CP108121.1, forward strand.
GCGACGGCCGGCGGGCCGATGCGGGCTGCGCGCTCGTCCCCGTCCTTGTACGGATTGCCCACGGTCCGCCACGCGGTGACCGGGCGGCCCGTCTGGTACTGGATGGCGTGCACGAGGTCGACCTGCGGCTGCTCCTCGTCGCCGGGCACCGTGCGGCGGCCGATGAAGTGGACGTAGCCGTCCGGGCCCTGGGCGACGCCGAGGTGGGTCAGGTCCGGGGCCGGGAAGAACTCGGGGCCCTGCCAGTCGGGTCCGCCGGGGCATTCCTCGGTCCAGCGCAGGAGCCTGTCCTCGTTGCGCGCGTAGGCGGTGAGCCTGCCGTCCTTGCCACGCACGAGCCAGCGTCCGCCGACCGGGGTCTCGCCGGTGCCACGGGCGCTTTCGACGTCTCGCAGGGCATCGTCGCCCTTGCCCGAGGCGCTCCCCTGGGCACGTCTCGACCTGACTCGCATGTCGTGGCGTCTTCCTTCCGTGATGGTCCGCCCCCGATCTGCGGCTTTGTGTCACGGCCGGCATCCGGAAGGCGGGGAGCACCCATCATAGAATCACCGTTCGAACCCTTGGAATCACCGCGTCCGCACCGCTTGCGCGGGACTTCGCCACACCCGGACATGACAGGGTGGCCGCATGTCGAATCCGCTGCCCCTGGTGATCGTCGACGCCGCCAATGTCGTCGGGTCCGTCCCGGACGGCTGGTGGCGCGACCGGCGGGGCGCGGCCGAACGGCTGCGCGACTCGCTGGTTCCCTACGCCTCCGACGGCCTGCCCGGTACGCCCGGCCCCGTCGACCTGGTGCTGGTGGTCGAGGGGCGGGCCCGGGACGTCGCGCCCGTGCCCGGGGTCCGGGTGGAGGCGGCCCCGGGCAGCGGTGACGACCTGATCGCCGAGCTGGCGGCGGGCGCGGCGGCGGAGACCGCGCCGCGCCCCTGCGTCGTCGTCACCGCGGACCGGGAGCTGCGCCGCCGGGTCGAGGCGCACGGGGCACGGTGCACGGGGCCGCGTACGGTGCGGCCGGGTATCTGAGCGTCAGGCCCGTTCGCGGTTCACCCGGCTGTGCGAGCGGCCGTACGCGAAGTAGATGACCACGCCGATCACCATCCAGACCGCGAACCGCAGCCATGTCTCGGCCGGCAGGTTGAGCATCAGCCAGACCGAGGCGGCCACCGACACGATCGGGACCGCCGGAACCCACGGAGTGCGGAAGGCGCGGTGCAGGTCCGGGCGGGTGCGGCGCAGCACGATGACGCCGAGCGCGACGACCACGAAGGCGAAGAGCGTGCCGATGTTCACCAGGGTGGCGAGCTCGTTGATGCTGGTCACCCCGGCGACGACGGCGATGATCACGCCGAGCAGGATGGTCGGGCGGTACGGGGTGTGGAAGCGCGGGTGCGTCTTGGAGAAGAACCTCGGGAGCAGGCCGTCGCGGCTCATCGCGAAGAACACCCGGGTCTGGCCGAGCAGCAGGATCATGCAGACCGTGGTGAGGCCGACGGCGGCCCCGAAGCTGATGACGCCCGCGTAGAAGGGATGTCCGACGGCCTTGAAGGCGTCGGCGAGCGGGGCGCTGACGGACAGCTCGGTGTATTTCTGCATGCCCGTGACGACGATCGACACGGCGACGTAGAGCACGGTGCAGATGAGCAGCGAGGCCAGGATGCCGCGCGGCATGTCGCGCTGCGGCAGCTTCGTCTCCTCCGCGGCCGTGGCGACGACGTCGAAGCCGATGAAGGCGAAGAAGACGATGGAGGCGGCGGTGAAGATGCCCATGACGCCGAAGTTCGTCGGCGCGTAGCCGAAGATCAGCTGGACCAGCGGGGCGTCGAACCCGGAACCGGAGGGCTGGGGCTGGGCCGGGGGGATGAACGGCGAGTAGTTCGCGGTGTCGATGAAGAACAGGCCCGCGATGATGACGATCAGGACGACGGCGATCTTGATGGCGACCACCACCGTGGTGACCCGGGCGGAGAGCTTCATGCCCAGCACCAGGATCGCGGTCAGGACCAGCACCAGGGCGAAGGCCAGGATGTCGAAGCCGAAGCCGTCCGCCACGTCCGGCCCTGACAGCACGTCCGGCAGGTGCCAGCCCGCGTTGTCCAGCAGCGAGCGGACGTAGCCGGACCAGCCGACGGCGACCACCGCCGTGCCCAGCGCGAACTCCAGCACCAGGTCCCAGCCGATGATCCAGGCGACCAGTTCGCCGAGCGAGGCGTACGAGAAGGTGTACGCGGACCCCGCGACCGGCACGGTGGACGCGAACTCCGCGTAACACAGCGCGGCCAGCGCGCAGACGACGCCCGCGACGACGAAGGCGAGGGCGGTGGCCGGGCCCGCCGTCTCCTTGGCGACCTTGCCTGTGAGGACGAAGATGCCGGTGCCGATGACGACACCGACGCCGAAGACCGTGAGGTCGAGGGCCGAGAGTGACTTCTTGAGGGCGTGCTCCGGCTCCTCGGTGTCGCGGATGGACTGCTCGACCGTCTTGGTCCTGAACAGTCCGTTCCCGCTCGGGGGCAGGTCCTGCTGCGTGCTCACCGGCGTACCTCCACGCACTCGTCGTGCACGCCAGTTTCCGGACCGGGCCCCACCACCCGTTCGCGGCACGCCTGCCACGCCCGGATTTCACGCGAACGGGCCGGTCGGACCACTCGTTACGGGTGGTCCGACCGGCCCGTTCGGCCGAAGCGGGGGTACGCGTCAGTCGCGGACGCGCTCCGCGACGGTGCGGTCCTCCGCCGGGTCGTAGCGCCCGTCCAGCTTGGCGACCAAGCCGGTGACCTGGCGGGCGATGTCCGGGGCGGTCAGCCCGATCTCTGCCATGACCTCCTTGCGGGAGGCGTGGTCGAGGAAGACCGGCGGGATGCCGAAGTCGCGCAGCGGTACGTCGACGTCCGCGTCGCGCAGCGCCTGGGAGACCGCGGAGCCGACGCCGCCGGCCCTGCTGTTGTCCTCGACGGTGACGACGACGCGGTGCTGCGCGGCGAGCGGGGCCAGGGCCTCGTCCACGGGCTTCACCCAGCGCGGGTCCACGACGGTCGTGGAGATGCCCTGGGCGTCGAGCAGGCCGGCGATCTCCAGGCACATCGGGGCGAGCGCGCCGATGGAGACGAGCAGCACGTCGGGCCGGGCGGTGCCGGGCTCGCGGAGCACGTCCATGCCGCCCACCGTGCCGACGGCCTTGACCGAGGGGCCGACGGCGCCCTTGGAGAAGCGGACGACCGTGGGTGCGTCGTCCACCTCGACGGCCTCGCGCAGCTGGGCGCGGACCTGGTCGGCGTCGCGCGGGGCGGCGATCCGCAGGCCGGGCACGACCTGGAGGATCGACATGTCCCACATGCCGTTGTGCGAGGCGCCGTCCGTACCGGTGATGCCGGCCCGGTCCAGGACGAAGGTGACCCCGCACTTGTGCAGGGCGACGTCCATCAGGACCTGGTCGAAGGCGCGGTTGAGGAAGGTGGCGTACACCGCGAAGACCGGGTGGAGGCCGCCGGTGGCGAGGCCGGCCGCGGAGACCGCGCCGTGCTGCTCGGCGATGCCGACGTCGTAGATCCGGTCCGGGAAGTCCTTCTCGAACCCGGTCAGGCCGACCGGCTGGAGCATGGCCGCGGTGATCGCGACGATGTCCTCGCGCTCGTGGCCGAGCTTGACCATCTCCTCGCCGAACACCGAGGTCCAGTCGAGGCCCGACGTGGCGACGGGCAGGCCCGTGTCGGGGTGGATCTTGCCGACGGCGTGGAAGCGGTCGGCCTCGTCCTGGAGCGCGGGGGTGTAGCCGCGGCCCTTCTCGGTGAGGCAGTGCACGATGACCGGGCCGCCGAAGCGCTTGGCGCGCTGGAGCGCGGACTCCAGGGCCTCGATGTCGTGGCCGTCGATGGGGCCGACGTACTTGAGGCCGAGGTCCTCGAACATGCCCTGCGGGGCGATGAAGTCCTTCAGGCCCTTCTTGGCGCCGTGCAGCGTCTCGTACAGCGGCTTGCCGACGACGGGGGTGCGCTCCAGGAGGTCCTTGCCGCGGGCCAGGAAGCGTTCGTAGCCGTCGGTGGTGCGCAGGGTGGCCAGGTGGTTGGCGAGGCCGCCGATGGTGGGCGCGTAGGAGCGCTCGTTGTCGTTGACGACGATGACGAGGGGGCGGTCCTTGGCGGCGGCGATGTTGTTCAGCGCCTCCCAGGCCATGCCGCCGGTGAGGGCTCCGTCGCCGATGACCGCGACGACGTGGTCGTCCTTGCCGCGGACCTCGTTGGCCTTGGCGAGGCCGTCGGCCCAGCCGAGGACGGTGGAGGCGTGCGAGTTCTCGATGACGTCGTGCTCGGACTCGGCGCGCGAGGGGTAGCCGGAGAGGCCGCCCTTGCTCTTGAGCCTGCTGAAGTCCTGGCGGCCGGTGAGGAGCTTGTGCACGTAGCTCTGGTGGCCGGTGTCGAAGAGGACCTTGTCCTTCGGCGAGTCGAAGACCCGGTGCAGGGCGATGGTGAGCTCGACCACGCCGAGGTTGGGTCCGAGGTGTCCGCCGGTCTTGGAGACCGCGTCGACCAGGAAGGTCCGGATCTCCTCGGCGAGCTGCTCCAGCTGCTCGGGAGTGAGCCGGTCGAGGTCACGCGGTCCGCCGATGCGGGTCAGCAGATCCCATCCGTCGCCCACCACCGCCCGTGCGTGACGCGCTTCGCGCGGCTGTGTCACCGTGCCTCCTTGCGATTGTGCTGGTCGAGCATGCCGAATCCGATGAGTCTAACGGCCTCTCCCCGAAGCGGGAGTCGGGGCGTACCGCCCCTTCCGTGCCGGTACGCGCCGGAGCCCGGCGCCCTCCGTGGGGGCGCCGGGCTCCGGCGGGTGGTGCGTACGCGCGCGGCCTGCGGTGTTGCTAGGCGCGCCCGGCGGTCTTCTGCGTCTTGCGGGAGACCGAGTCGATGATCACGGCGATGAGGAGGACCGCACCGGTGATCATGTACTGGATCGCGTTGGACGACAGGTTCATCTGGTTGAGGCCCTGGACGATCGACTGGATGACCAGGATGCCGAGGAGCGCGGACCAGACCTTGCCGCGTCCGCCGAACAGGGACGTACCGCCGATGACGGCCGCGGCGATGCACATCATGAGCTGGTTGCCGCCGCCGAGGGAGCGGTCGGCGCCGCCGGTCGCGGAGGCCAGGAAGAGGCCGCCGACCGCACCGAGCGTGCCGGAGATCATGAACACCGAGATGCGGATCCAGGACACGTTGATACCGGCGCGGCGCGCGGCCTCGACGCCACCGCCGACCGCGAAGACCTGACGGCCGTACGTGGTACGGCGCAGCACGAAGTCGGTGATGACCAGGATCGCGAGGAAGATCACCAGGGAGAGCGGGAGGCCCTGCTCCTGGTTGAACGCGTACGCGGCGAGGAGGGCCATGACGGCGAGCAGCGCGGTGCGCAGGATGATCTCGCTCTGCGGGCGGGCCGGCAGCTCGGCGGCCTTGCGGCGCCGTGCGTCGCGCAGCTGCGCGAGGTAGAAGGCGACGATCACGACGATGGCGAGGCCGTAGGCGGCGGCGACGTCCTCGAAGTAGTAGCTGGTCAGGTCGCGGACGAAGCTGCCGAGCGGGGTGGTGATGGTGGACTTCTCGCCCATCACCCAGGTCTGCATGCCGGCCCAGCCCAGGAAGCCCGCCAGCGTCACGACGAACGCGGGCACGCCGATCTTGGCGAAGACGATGCCGTGGAAGGCGCCGATGACCGTGCCGGAGAGGATGCCGAGCACGATGGCGAGGCCGTCCGGCATGTCCGTGCCGAGGACGGCCCACACCGCGCCCGCGAGACCGGCGACGGAGCCGACCGCGAGGTCGATCTCACCGAGCAGCAGCACGAAGACGATGCCGACGGCCATGATGCCGGGGCCCGCCGCGTACAGCGTGATCTGGTCGAGGTTGTACGAGGTGAGGAAGTTGCCGGTCTCGGCCTGGAAGACGATGGCGATGATGATCAGGCCGACCACGACGGGCAGCGAGCCGATCTCGCCCGAGCGCACCTTGCGCTTGAACTCGGTCCAGTAGCCCTTGAAGCCCTGCTCGCGGACGAGCAGCCGGGGGTCCACGACCCGCACCGCTCCCTCCGCCGCCGCAGGGGCCTCGGTGGTCTCCGCCTGGGCCGGGATCTTGGCGGAAGTCTTGCTGATCTTGCTCACTTGGATGCCTCCGCGCTGCGCGACTTGCGACGGGTCACGGCGTTGTCCGTGGCGCCCGTGATCGCGGCGATGATTTCTTCGTGGCTGGTCGTGGCCACGGGGAAGACGCCGTTGTTGTGGCCGAGTCGCAGCACGGCGACCTGGTCGGCCACGGCCTTCACATCGGCCATGTTGTGGCTGATGAGGATGACGCCGAGGTTCTGCTCGCGCAGCCGCTCCACCAGGTCGAGGACCTGGGCGGTCTGCTCGACGCCGAGGGCCGCGGTGGGCTCGTCCAGGATCACGATCTTGGGGTTGCCGACCAGGGCGCGGGCGATGGCCACGACCTGGCGCTGACCGCCGGAGAGCGCGGCGACCGGGATGCGGACGCTGGGGATGCGGATGGAGAGGGTGGACAGGAGGTCCTGGGCCCGCTTCTCCATGGCGACCTCGTCGAGGACGCCGCCCTTCTTGATCTCGCGCCCGAGGAAGAGGTTGGCGACGACGTCCAGGTTGTCGCAGAGCGCGAGGTCCTGGTAGACGGTGGCGACGCCGAGGTTCTGGGCGTCGTGCGGACGGTCGATGTCCACCTTCTTGCCCTCCCACTCGATGACGCCCTCATCGATGGGGTGCACGCCGGCGATCGTCTTGACCAGCGTGGACTTTCCGGCACCGTTGTCGCCGACGAGGGCGACCACTTCTCCGGCGTGGACTTCGAGATCGACACCGGAGAGGACCTGGACCGCTCCGAATCGCTTGAAGACTCCACGCAACGCCAGCACGGGCGTCTGTGACACGTGAACCATCTCCTTCGCCGCCTGACCGGCGGGGATGTGCCGCCTGACCGGCGGAGACGCCGCGCCGCGAGGGCAGCGTCGACATACGGGAAGCACGGGGGGAAGAGTGTCCGGCACCCGGCCGGAAGCGGGGTGTGAGCCGGCCGGGGCCGGACAGTCATGGGGCGCGGGCGGATTCCGCCGTGCGGGGCGGAACCGGACCCGCACGCGCCGGGGCCGTCAGGCCCCGGCGCGAGGAGGGACTACTTGATGCCCAGCGCGGTGCACTTGGCGGCGATGTCCTTGACGCAGACGTCGGCGGCCTTGTAGATGCCGTCCTTGATCACGGTGGACTCGATGTTGTCCTTGTTCACCACGGTCGGCTCCAGCAGCGTGGACGGAACGCCGTCCGTCTCGCCCTGGGCGCCGATGTCCTTGCCGTGGAGCAGGTTGACGGCGAACTTGGCGGCCTCGGGGGCCAGCTGCTTCGGCGACTTGTAGATCGTGAAGGTCTGCGTACCGGCGATGATCCGCTGGATGCCGGGGAGCTCGGCGTCCTGGCCGCCCACCGGGATGTCCTTGATGCCGGCGTTGGTCAGGGAGGTGATGATGCCGCCCGCCATGCCGTCGTTGGCGGAGTAGACGGCGTCGATCTTGCTCTTGCCGACCGAGGAGATACCGGCGGTCATCTTCTCGCCGGCGATCTTCGGGTCCCACTCGCCGGACGCCTCGTAGGCGATCTTGATCTTGCCGTCGAGGGACGCGTGGGCGCCCTTCTTGAACAGACCGGCGTTCGGGTCCTTCTCGTCGCCGTTGATCATGACGAGGTTGGCCTTGGCCGCCTTGGAGCCCAGGGCGTCGAGGATGGCCTGGCCCTGGAGCCGGCCGATCTTCTCGTTGTCGTGGCTGACGTAGGCGTCGGCACCGGCGATGGCGCGGTCGTACGCGACGACCTTGACGCCCTTCTTGTGCGCGCCGGCGATCCAGCCGGCGGACTTCTCGGAGTCGACCGAGGAGATCGCGATGACCTTGACGCCGTCGGCGATCTGCTGCTCGAACTGCTGCTTCTGCTGGCCGCCGTCGCCGCCCGCGTTGTTGTAGACGACCTCGCAGTCGGCGCAGCTCTTCTTGACCGCCTCGATGAACAGCGGCTTGTCCAGCGTCTCGTAGCGGGCGGTCTTGTTCTCCGGGAGCAGCAGACCGATCTTGGTCTTGCTGCCCGAGTCCGCCGAGTCCTTCTTGTCGTCGCCGGCCTTGCCGCAAGCGGCGAGGGAGACGGCCATCGAAACGGCGGCCGTGCCTATGACGATGCGTCGCGTCATTGCGTTCATTGGGGGTTTGCCTCCCTGACGAGGCCGCAACGTCGCGGCCGAGGTGGCTGGAAGTCAACTCGGCCGCAGGGGCGGCGTCAAGGAGTAAATCCTTAACGAGATGACAACGGTGCCATTCGTTATCTAAGTGAAGGCAGGAGTGGCCGCGGGGAGGGTGCTCTCCAAAAGGGTTGAATCCCCCATCTCGCTCAGGACGAGCGCCAGCGCGCCCAGCACCTCGGCGCGGCCCCCCAGGGCCCCCGGAAGCACGGACAGCTGCCGGGCCGCGCTGGGGATGGCGTAACGCGACACGGAGTCCCTGATGGGCCCCAGGACCAGCTCCCCGGCCTCCGCCAGCGAGCCGCCCAGCACCACGCGGCTCGGGTTCAGCAGATTGCAGAGGTTGGCCACCCCGCTGCCGATGTGCCGCCCGACGTCACCGATCACCCGCCGGCACCCCGGATCCCCCTCGCGGGCCAGCTGGACCACCCGCTCCATGGTGAGATCGGGGCCGTGGCTGGGCTGGAGCAGGGGCAGGACGTAGCGCGCGGCCGTGAAGGTCTCCAGGCAGCCGCGGTTGCCGCAGCGGCAGACCGGGCCCGATTCGTCGAGGGTGATGTGGCCGATCTCGCCGGCCGTGCCGCCCGGGCCCCGGTAGATGTGCCCGTCGATCACCAGACCGGCGCCGACACCGCTCGCGACCTTGATGTACGCGAGGTCCCTGACCCCCCGGCCGCTCCCCCACACCAGCTCGCCCAGGGCTCCGAGATTGGCGTCGTTGTCGACGTAGACCGGCACGCCGAGGCGCGAGGACAGCTCCTCGCTGGGGTTGATGCCCGTCCACCCCGGCAGGATCGACGTGGAGCCCAGGGTGCCGGACTCGACGTCGATCGGGCCGGGTACACCGAGCCCCACCCCGATGACCTTGCCGGGGCTGATCCCGGTGGTCTCGATCAGCCGGTTGACCAGCTGTTCCGCCCGTCCGAAGCCCTCGGCGGAGGAGGCGTCGACGTCCAGCGGCTCGGACTCCTCGGCGAGCACCTGGTGGGCCAGGTTGCCGACCGCCACGCGCAGGTGGGTGTGGCCGAAGTCGACGCCGATCACGATGCCCGCGTCGCCGCTGAGCGAGACGCTGCGGGCCCGGCGGCCGCCCGCCGAGGTGGGGGTCACCTCGACCGTGCCGCTTTCCTTCAGTTCGCGAACGATATTGGAGACGGTGGCCGCGGAGAGGCCCGTGCTCCTGGCGATCTCCGCCTGGGTGAGCGAACCAGCCATGCGTACGGCGCGCACCACCCGCTCAAGGTTGGCGCGATGCAGAGACGTCTGCGACCCCGGAGTCTCCATCGACTCACTCACTCCTGCCATATTCTCCAACATGTGAACTCTAAGCTGACCGTTTTCGGGCGGGCCCCGTCAAGACCTTGAGCAGTCGGAGCCACCGATGAGCACCGCTCCTCCACCCAGCGGCCCGGGCGAACTCCCCCGTACGCAGACGAACCGCCCGCCGGCTGGGATGCCGGCGGGCGGTTCGCTTCGTTCGTGAAGTGCGTTCAGGGTGTACGAGGCGTTACTTCACCGCTCCCGCGGTCAGCCCCGCCACGACCTGGCGCTGGAAGATGATGTAGGCCGCGAGGACCGGCAGCATCGCCATCACCAGACCGGCGAAGAGCCCGGACCAGTCGCCCTTGTAGCCCTGGCTGCTGGCCAGTTCGACCAGACCCTGCGAGAGCACCCGGTACTTCGGGTCGGTGTTCAGTACCGTCGGCAGCATGTACTGGTTCCACTGGCCGAGGAAGTTGAAGATGCCGACGCTGATCAGGCCGGGCTTGGCCATCGGCAGCATGACCTGGAAGAACGTCCGGGTGTGCGAGGCCCCGTCGATCATCGCCGCTTCCGCCACCGACCCCGGCAGCGTCCGGAAGAAGGAGGTGAGGAAGAAGACGGTGAAGGGCAGCGAGTACGCGATGTAGACCAGGATCAGTCCGTGCCGCGTGTTCAGCATCCCCATGTTGTTCATCACGAAGAACAGCGGGACCAGCGCCAGGATGATCGGGAAGCTCATCCCGCCGATGAACAGGTAGTAGATGAAGCGGTTGCCCGGGAACTCGAACCGCGCGAGCACATAGGCCGCCATCGAGCCGAGCAGCAGCGTGCCGACGAGCGAACAGCCCACCACGACGATCGTGTTGAAGAAGTAATCGCTCATGTGCGCCTGGCTCCAGGCGCGCGACCAGTTCTCGAAGTGGAGCGTGTCCGGCAGCTTCCACGGCGTCGACAGGATCGAGTCGTCGGTCTTGAACGAGGACATGATCGCCCAGAGCAGCGGCAGCACCACCAGGATCGCCCAGATGATCAGCACACCGTGCGAGAAGACGTTGAGGGTCTTCCCCTCGCTGCTCTTCTTCTCCTTGCCCGCCGGGGCGGGCGACTTGGACACGGGGGCCGGATCCGTCGCCGCGACCGCGGGAGGGGTTTCAGTGGCCTTCACGCGTGCTCACCTCGTACTACTGTCGAGCCGGCCGCCGCGGCCGGACTGTCTTGCCTGCTGGGGGTGCGGGGAACGCGTCCCGGGAAGCGCGGCATCAGAACTCCAGCCGCTCGCGCCGGCCCAGCCGCATCACGACGGCGGCGAACGCCATGGTGACGACGAGCAGTCCGACACCGATCGTCGTCGCGTAGCCGGCCTGACCGTCGCGGAAGGCGGTCTGGTAGACGTACAGCGGCAGGATCGAGGTCGAGTAGTCGGGACCGCCGGGGCCGACCGTCATGACCTGGACGGCCGTGAACGCCTCGACGCCGAGGGCCAGGATGCCCATGTAGACCCAGCCCGACTGGATGGTGTCCCAGAGCAGCGGAACGGTGATCTTGAAGAACGTCGTGATGCGGCTGGCACCGTCCAGGAGCGCCGCCTCGTAGAAGTCCTTGGGGATGGACGCCATTCCGGCCGAGAAGAGGACGACGAAGAAGCCGACCGTCGACCAGACCAGCACCACCATGACGCAGATCAGCGCCAGATTCGGATCGCCCAGCCAGTCCGGCTGGACGGAGTCGAGGCCGATCCCCTTCAGCGCCGAATTCACCATGCCGGAACGCGGGTTGTACGCGAACTGGAACAGCAGGGCGACGATGACGATCGACAGGACCTGCGGGAAGAAGTAGGCGATCTTGTAGAAGGCCGACCCCCGCACACCGGAGACCGCGGCGTTTTTCCGCCGACGGCCTCCGACGTTCAGCATGAAGGCGAAGAAGAGCGCGAGGCCCAGCGTCACCAGCGGCAGCACCAGCACGAGAATCACGCTGTGCTGGAGCGACTTCCAGAAGATGTCGTCCTTCAGCATCCTGGAGTAGTTGCCGAAGCCGACCATCTTGAAGTCGGGGCTCAGTCCGGTCCAGTCCGTGAAGGAATAGTAGATGGCCTGGATGAACGGCCAGATGACGAAGACCGCGTACAACACCAAGGGGACTACCAGGAACCCCACAATGAACCGGTACTTGCCGTGCTGCATCTCTTACCGACCCCGATCTTTCCGCGGGTGCCGCCGCTGGTGACGGTTGCTCACTGGTGCTTGTAGTGCTTGATGGACTGGTCCTTGGCCGCCGCGTCCGCGAATGCCTGGATCTTCTTGATGGCCTCGGCCGGGGTCAGGCGGCCGGCCATCATCTCACCGATGCCCGCGGTGCCGATCTGCTCCTTCTGGAGCTTCACGTACCAGTCCTGCATACGCGGGTTCACCACGTTGTCGCCGGCCTTCTCCAGCGCGTCCACACCGGACTGCATCGCCGTGGAGAGGGTCAGGCCGTCGGTGCCGCCGTTGAAGGCGCTCAGGGACTTGACCTGCTTGGTGAAGTTCTTCGAGGACTCCTCGGAGAGCATGATGCGCAGCTGCTCCATGCCGCCCTGCGGGTTGGCCGCCTTGGCCGGGACGACGAAGGGCTCACCGCCGGACGCCCAGATGGTACCGAAGGGCATCTTGTCGGACGAGTCCAGGCTGGACGGGGCCGAGACCATCATCTTGAAGTCCTTGGGCGTGGTCGGCGCCGCCTCGTTCTCCACCCACGAACCGTTGGGGATGAAGAGCGCCCTGCCCTTCGTCCACTCGGTCTGCGACTGGATGTGGGTCAGACCGGGGGTGCCCTTGAGGATGTACCCCTTCTTGTAGAGCTCGTAGTACGCCTCGAACGCGGCCTTGACGGCCGGGTCCTTCCAGGCGTTCGGCTCCAGGTTGTCGATCTTGTCGAGAACCTCCCGGCCGCCGATCTTGGCGATGAACGGGTAGAGGGAGAACGGCAGGTAGTACGGGTACTTACCGGCGTACGTCCAGCCCGCGATGCCCTTCTTCTTCGCCTTGGCGCAGAGGGCGAGCATGTCGTCCCAGTTCTCGGGGTACTGGGCGTCCAGCTTCTCCAGGTTGGTCTGCGAGTACCACACGCCGTACACGGTGTACGCGTAGTACATGATCCAGACCGGGTCGCCGTCGAACTGGCCCATCTCGAGGACGCCCGGACGCAGCGTGTCGCGGACCTTCTTGCTCGGGTCGTCGTAGGACGGGGCGTCCATCAGCGGAGTCAGGTCGAGCAGCTGCTTCTTGCCGACGAGGACACCCATGTCCATCTGCTCGGCGCCCGAGTTGTCGATCAGGTCCGGCGGGGTGCCGCCGTTGAAGCGCGGCTGCAGCTGCGACTGGATCTTCTGCGTCGAGGTGTGCTTGACCTTGGCCTTCGGGAACGCCTCGCCGTACTTCTTCTCGGCGTCCTTGGCGTACTGGTCGCCGAAGCCGCCGTTGAAGATCACCACGTCGAGCGCGGCGCTCTCGTTGACGCCCAGCGGGTTCTTCGCGCTGGTCTTGCCCTTCTTGACGGGCTCGTCGCCGCCGCTGTCGCCGCTCGCGCAGGCGGACAGGAAGCTCATGGTCGGGACGGTGATCAGACCGAGTGCGGCAGAACGCTTGATCACATCGCGACGGCCAAGGCCCTCATTCTTGTGGGCGGAGGTGGATCCCATGCTCAAGTCCTCGCCTTCTCCAGGACTCAGGCGGTGTGTACCGGTCGCCCCGTTGAAATTCGCCTCAGCGAAGGGCCCCGCCACCGCGGTCAGTTGCGCTTGGGTGGTACAGATTTAACGCTAATGATTGCCGTGGGGGGCGCCGGGGGGACCGGACAGCCGACGCACCTGCGGCGTCACGTTGCCCTGCCCCCGTGTCCCCCAGCCGCACAACCGGTGAACCAGCTGTGCAGACGCCGACAGGTATAGTCCACTTGCCGCCAACTGAGCAAGATCGAAAGCAAGGTTGCACGGCAGTCTTTCCCGAGTTGAGACCTCGCGGATACCTCGACACTCCGGACCCTCCTTCGGATGTAACGATTTCCGCATTCCGGTCGATTCGGCGGCGGGCCTCGATCCAACTCCCTTGACACCATCAGCCACTTCACTCCCTACTTGTTCCTGCGCACCTTCTGACAACGTTGTCCAAGCGCACACTTCCCCGGGAGGAATGGCTCGGTATGCACCCCCGACACCGTTCTCGTACGAGACGAAGCAGCACGGCAGCGCTGATCACGGCCTCTTTGGTCCTGGCCGTGACAGCCCCCACGGCGGCCGCCGCTCAATCGGCCGGGTCCGGCCCGAGAGGCCAAAGGCCCACGGGTGAACGGACGTTCAGCACGTCCTTCGAAGAAGAAGAAAAGCAGCCGGACTGGCGCAATTCAGTAGAAGAGGGCTCCGACGGAAAGAAGCGGTCATCGGGTGTCGATGGCGGATTCTCCTCCGGAATACCGGGCAATGTGACCGACCAGGTCACCGATGTCCGCGCCAGCGATGAGAACACCGGCGGCGGGGAGGTGAAGGAAAACCTCGTCGACGGCGAATCCGGTACGAAGTGGCTGTCGTTCGAGCCCACCGCCTGGCTGGAGTTCGACCTCACGGAACCGGTGAAGGTCGTGACGTACGCGCTCACCTCCGCCGACGACCACGACGAGCGCGACCCCGAGGACTGGACGCTCCAGGGCTCCGAGGACGGCAAGACCTGGAAGGACCTGGACACCCGCACCGGCCAGACCTTCAGCGAGCGCCTCCAGACCAAGTCATACGATTTCGAGACGGACCAGGCGTACCAGCACTTCCGCCTGAACATCACGAAGAACAACGGCGCCACCGACGCCACCCAGCTCGCCGACGTCCAGTTCTCCGACGGCGACACCTCCGCCCCCGCGCCCTCCGACATGCGCACGCAGATCAGCAACGGCCCCTCCGGCTCCCCCACCGCAAAGGCCGGCGCGGGCTTCACCGGCACGAAGGCGCTGCGGTACGCGGGCACCCACAAGGCGGACGGCCGGGCGTACTCGTACAACAAGGTGTTCGACGTCAACACGCGCGTCGAGCGGGACACCGAGCTGTCCTACCTGGTCTACCCGCAGATGGGCGAGACGGACCTGTCCTACCCGGCCACGCACGTCGCGGTGGACCTGGCCTTCACGGACGGCACGTACCTGAGCGACCTGCACGCCACCGACACCAACGGCGGGCTGCTGACGCCGCAGGGCCAGGCGGACGCCAAGCGGCTCTACGTCAACCAGTGGAACAAGGTCGAGGCCGGCATCGGCTCGGTCGCCGCGGGGAAGACGATCGACCGCATCCTGGTCGCGTACGACTCCCCCAAGGGCACGGCCAAGTTCCAGGGCTGGATCGACGACCTGAAGATCGCGCCCGCGAAGCCGGAGAAGCGCAAGGCCCACCTCGCGGACTACGCATCCACCATCCGGGGCACCAACTCCAGCGGCTCCTTCTCGCGCGGCAACAACTTCCCCGCGACGGCCGTCCCCAATGGGTTCAACTTCTGGACGCCGGTCACCAACGCCGGCTCGACCAGCTGGCTCTACGACTACGCGCGGGACAACAACGACGACAACCTGCCCACCCTGCAGGCGTTCGCCGCGAGCCACGAGCCGAGCCCCTGGATGGGCGACCGGCAGACCTTCCAGCTGATGCCCTCGGCGGCCTCCGGCACCCCGGACGCCTCCCGCACGGCCCGCGCGCTGCCGTTCAAGCACGAGAACGAGACCGCGCGGCCGCACTACTACGGCGTGACGTTCGAGAACGGCCTCAAGGCCGAGATGACGCCGACCGACCACGCGGCGCGGATGCGGTTCACGTATCCGGGCAAGGACGCGAGCATGGTCTTCGACAACGTCTCCAACGACGGCGGCCTCACCCTGGACCCGGCGACCAGCTCGTTCACCGGCTTCTCGGACGTGAAGAGCGGCGGCTCCACCGGGGCGACGCGGCTGTTCGTGTACGGCGTCTTCGACGCGCCGGTCACCGCGAGCGGCAAGCTCTCGGGCGGCGGCGGTGATGACGTCACCGGCTACCTGCGCTTCGACGCGGGCAAGGACCGCACGGTGAACCTCCGCCTCGCGACCTCGCTGATCAGCATCGACCAGGCGAAGAAGAACCTGGCCGCCGAGATCCCGGCCTCGCGCTCCTTCGGCCGGGTCGAGGACAAGGCGCAGGACGCCTGGGACGACCTCCTCGGCAAGGTGGAGGTCGAGGGCGCCACCGCCGACCAGCTGACCACGCTGTACTCCAGCATGTACCGGCTCTACCTCTACCCGAACTCGGGTTCCGAGAAGGTCGACGGCAAGGACAAGTACGCCTCCCCGTTCTCCCCGCAGGTCGGCTCGGACACCCCGACGCACACCGGCGCGAAGATCGTGGACGGCAAGGTGTACGTCAACAACGGCTTCTGGGACACCTACCGGACGACCTGGCCGGCATACTCGCTGCTGACACCGAAGAAGGCCGGCGAGATGGTCGACGGCTTCGTCCAGCAGTACAAGGACGGCGGCTGGATCTCCCGCTGGTCCTCGCCGGGTTACGCGGACCTGATGACCGGCACCTCCTCGGACGTGGCGTTCGCCGACGCGTACGTCAAGGGCGTGGACTTCGACGCGAAGGCGGCGTACGACGCGGCCGTGAAGAACGCCACGGTCGTCCCGCCGAGCTCCGGCGTGGGCCGCAAGGGCATGGAGACGTCCCCGTTCAAGGGGTACGCCGACACCACGACCCATGAGGGCATGTCCTGGTCGATGGAGGGTTACGTCAACGACTACGGCATCGCGAAGATGGGCGAGGCGCTCTACAAGAAGACGCACGAGCAGCGCTACAAGGACGAGTCCGCGTACTTCATGAACCGGGCCCGCGACTACGTGGAGCTGTTCGACGACAAGGCCGGCTTCTTCCAGGGCAAGGACGCCAAGGGCGACTGGCGGCTGCCGTCCGGTCTGTACGACCCGCGCGTCTGGGGCTACGACTACACGGAGACCAACGGCTGGGGCTACGCCTTCACCGCTCCGCAGGACAGCAAGGGCCTGGCCAACCTGTACGGCGGCCGGGACGGGCTCGCCAAGAAGCTGGACACGTACTTCGCCACCCCGGAGACCGGCACCCCGGAGTTCGCGGGCAGCTACGGCGGGGTCATCCACGAGATGACGGAGGCCCGTGACGTACGGATGGGCCAGTACGGGCACAGCAACCAGGTCGCCCACCACGTCACGTACATGTACGACGCGGCCTCGCAGCCGTACAAGACGCAGGAGAAGGTCCGCGAGGTCCTGGGCCGCCTGTACACGGGCAGCGAGATCGGTCAGGGTTACCACGGCGACGAGGACAACGGCGAGCAGTCGGCCTGGTTCCTCTTCTCCTCGCTCGGCTTCTACCCGCTGGTGATGGGCAGTGGCGAGTACGCGATCGGCTCGCCGCTCTTCACCAAGGCGACGGTGCACCTGGAGAACGGCCGCACGCTGACCGTGAAGGCGCCGAAGAACAGCGCGAAGAACATCTACGTCCAGGGTCTGAAGGTCAACGGCAAGAAGTGGACCTCCACCTCGCTGTCGCACGACCTGCTGGCCAAGGGCGGGACGCTGGACTTCGACATGGGCCCGAAGCCGTCCGCGTGGGGCACCGGCAAGGACGCCGCGCCGGTCTCCATCACCAAGGACGACCAGGTGCCGTCCCCGAGGAAGGACGTGCTGAAGGGCGAGGGCCCGCTGTTCGACGACACCTCGGCCACCACCGGCACCGCCGCCACGGTCGAGCTGCCCGTCCCGTCCGCCACCAAGGGCGTCCAGTACACGCTGACCTCGGCCGCCAGGGCGACGGCGCCGAAGGGCTGGGTGCTCCAGGGCTCGTCGGACGGCAAGAGCTGGAAGGACCTCGACCAGCGGTCCGGCCAGTCCTTCGCCTGGGACAAGCAGACGCGGGCCTTCTCCGTGAAGTCCCCCGGCTCGTACGCGCACTACCGGCTGGTGCTCGACGGTGAGGCGTCGCTCGCGGAGGTGGAGCTGATCGCCTGACCGAGCTGTGCGACACGACCGGGCGGGGCCTTCTGGTCCCGCCCGGTCGTGCTGCGTCCGGCGGGTTCGGCCGAAATTGGTCTACACCAAGTTTCTCCCAAGTCCCGCCCCACGCTTGACCCGGCGCATTGGTCCAGTCCAATCTCCGTACAAGACGGCCGTCTGGCATGCACACATAATCCGCGCCCGTACCCGGAGGTGGCACGATGTCCGCACGCCCAGCAGGCTCCCCGACCGCGCAGGTGCGCGGGCCGGCGGCCCGCGCACGACGCAACGGAGCGCTGGCGGTCGCCGCCGTGCTCGTCGCCTCCGGGGCCGCCCTGGCCGCCGTCCCCGGCCACGCCGCAGCGGCCGACGCCGAACTCCTCACCAACGCCGGCTTCGAGGCCGGCTCCTTGAGCGGCTGGACCTGTACGAACGGGGGCTCGGTCACCTCCACCGCGCACAGCGGATCGGGCGGCCTGGCCGGCAACGCCACCGCCGCCGACACCGGACAGTGCGGCCAGACCGTGGCCGTGCAGCCCAACACCTCGTACACCCTGTCCGGATGGGTGCAGGGCTCGTACGTCTACCTGGGCGCGACCGGCACCGTGGTGGACGCGAGCGCCTGGGCGCCGTCCGCCTCCTCCTGGCAGAAGCTGTCCACGACCTTCAAGACCGGTGCGAACACCACCGCGGTGACGGTCTACACGCACGGCTGGTACGGACAGGGCGCCTACCACGCGGACGATCTCAGCCTCACCGGACCGGGCGGCGGCTCCACGACTCCCCCGACCGACCCGCCCACCGATCCGACCGATCCCCCCACGGACCCGACCGACCCGCCGACCGACCCGCCCACCGACCCGAACGGGCCCGCCGGTGACGGCAAGGTCACCACGCCCACGGGGCTGACCGCCTCCAAGGTCACCGGGAACGCGGCGGTCCTCAAGTGGAAGGGTTCGACGACCTCCTCGCAGGACGGCGCCGTCGCCTCGTACAAGGTGTGGTCGGGCGGACAGCTGGTGGCGACCTCCATGGGCACCACCGCCGCCGTCAGCTCGCTGCTGCCGAACCACGCCTACACCTTCACCGTGCAGGGCTACCAGGGCTCGCACGCCTCCGCCCAGTCCACGGCGGTCACCGTGACCACCGGGGCCGCGCCCGCCGCGAAGCCGTACGCCTCCGCCTACTTCGACCAGTGGGGCATCTACGAGAACGCCTACTACCCGAAGCACATCGGCACCAGCGGGGCGGCCGCGGGGCTGGACGTGGTCACCTACGCGTTCGAGAACATCCACCCCACGACCCACAAGTGCTTCGAGACGATCAAGGCGTCCGACGCGGGCAACGAGGACAACCCGAACGCGGGCGACGGCGCCGGGGACGCCTACGCCGACTACCAGGCGGACGTCTCGGCCGCGGACAGCGTGGACGGCACCGCCGACGTCTACGAGCAGCCGCTGAAGGGCAACTTCAACCAGCTGCGCGCACTGAAGGCGAAGTACCCGAACCTGCGGTTCACCGTCTCGCTGGGCGGCTGGACCTATTCCAAGTACTTCTCCGACGCCGCCGCGACCGACGCCTCGCGGAAGGCGTACGTCTCCTCCTGCATCGACATGTTCATGAAGGGCAACCTGCCGAAGAACGTCCAGGGCGACCCGTCCGGCGGCCCCGCGTCCGCGGCCGGCATCTTCGACGGGATCGACATCGACTGGGAGTACCCGGGCTCGGCCGGCGGCCACACCGGCAACCACTACTCCCCCGCCGACAAGGCCGACTTCACCCTGCTGCTCAAGGAGTTCCGCACGCAGCTCGACGCGTACGGCGCGACGGTCGGGAAGCGGTTCCTGCTCACCGCCGCGCTGCCCAGCGGCCAGGACAAGATCGCGTACCTGGAGACCGACCGGATCGGCGACTACCTGGACTACGCGGACGTCATGACGTACGACATGCACGGCGCCTGGGACGCCACCGGGCCCACCAACCACCAGGACCCGCTGCACGACAGCCCCGCCGACCCGACGACGCCGATCGCGCCCGGCACCGCGAAGTACAACCTCGACACCGCCGTCACCGCGTACACCGACGGGCTCCCCGACTACGGCATCCCGGGCGGCTTCCCCGCCTCCAAGCTGGTGCTCGGCGTGCCCTTCTACTGGCGCGGCTGGACCGGCGTGCCGGCCGGTGCCGACTACGGGCTCTACCAGTCGGCCACCGGTCCCACGCCCGCCAAGCAGCTGAGCCAGGAAGCCGGGCTCGCCGCCTGGAAGGAGCTGAACGCGACGGAGGCCCAGACCCACTGGGACCCGGTCACCGAGAGCTCCTGGATCTACGACGGCACCAACTTCTGGACCGGTGACACCCCCCGCGCCATCCAGGCACGGGCGGACTACGCCAAGAGCAAGGGGCTGGCCGGGATGTTCGCCTTCTCACTGGAGAACGACGACGCCTCGGGCACCCTGCTCAACGCGATGACCGACGGCCTGCGATGAGGCCGCCGGGCCCGGCCGTCGCCTTCAGGTCCGTTCCGGTGTCTCCGGGACCGCCGCCGGGAACAGGCTCTCCGGCAGGGTGACGTTCCACGCGGTGATGACCGGGTTGCCGTGTTCCCGGCCCAGCCGGGACACGGCGCCCGTGGCCAGCTGGAAGAGCGTGCCCTCGGCCGCGGTCAGGCGCAGGTAGCGGGCGGTCAGGACGCGCAGGAAGTGGGAGTGGGCGACGAGCACGATGTCCTCGTCGCCGGCGCGTCCGGCCGCCTCCGCGACCTCGGCCAGCACCCGGTCGGCCCGGTCCCCGACCTCCGCCGGGGTCTCCCCGGGGTGGGCCGCGGGACCGGCGCCGACCCCGTCGGTCCAGAGGTTCCAGTCGGGCCGGGTGCGGCGGATCTCGTCCGTGGTGATGCCCTCGTAGCCGCCGTAGTCCCACTCGCGGAGCTCCGGGGTGATGCGGGGCGCGGCGAGCCCGGCGAGTTCGGCGGTGCGCCGGGCCCGGACCAGGGGGCTGACCAGGGTGAGCGCGACGGAGCGGTCGGCGAGCAGGGGGGCCAGGGCGCGGGCCTGGCGTTCGCCGAGGGGGGTCAGGGGCAGATCGGTGTGGCTGGTGTGGCGCCCGTCGCGGGACCACTCCGTCTCGCCGTGCCGGATCAGGATCAGCTCGCCCATGTCAAGGCCATCCGCTCTCAGTGCTGTTACCGCTCGTGTTCACGTTCCGTACGGGCGCCAACCCGCCGGTCCACGATCGCATTCCGGCCCGGGCGGCGAGTGCGGGCGCGCCCGTGAGACGTCAGTCGCTGAGCCGTCCGGCGTCGGACGCCGCCTCGGCGAACGCGCGGATGAGCGGTGACTCGGCCGCGGTGCGCCAGACGTGGGCCCAGCGGCAGGGGGGCGCGTCGCGGATGGGGACGTAGGCCAGGCTCGGCCAGGCGTAGAAGTCGGGCACCTCGGCCGGTACGGCGGCGGTGGCCTGGCCCGAGGCGACGACGCTGAGCGCTTCCCCCCAGGTGGTGACCCGGGGGCCCCGGGGGACCGGGCGGCCGGAGGGGGTGTGCCGGGGGTTGAGGACCTCCTCCATGGTGGAGGGGATCGATCCGCCCTCGACCACGGCGCAGTCGCCGAAGTCCTCCAGGCAGACGGACTCCCGCCCCGCGAAGGGGTGTCCGGCGGAGACCATGAGGAGCAGCTCGGAGGTGTGCGCGGTCGGCAGGACCGTCAGGCCGGGGCCTTCGACGGGCAGCCAGACGTAGACCATGTCCACGTCGCCCGACAGGAGGAGGTCGAGCGGTGAGGCGGGCTGGATCTCGCGGTGCCGGACGCGGGCGTCGGGGTGGCGGGCCTGGAAGAGGTCGAGGGTGTCCTTGATCTGGAGGGCGTACGGGCCCATGGTGCCGAGGGTCAGGGTGCCTCTGGTGCCCCGGGCGGTGGCCCTGGCGGCCTCGATGCCCTGGGTGATCTGCTCGTGGCCGCGCTTCAGCGCCTCGTACAGCTGCTCGCCGAGGGGTGAGAGGCGCACGGTGCGGGTGGTGCGGTCGAAGAGGGGGCCGCCGATGAGGCGTTCCTGTTTCCTGACCAGCTGGCTGACCCGGCCGGGGCTGACGCCCAGCCGCTCGGCGGTGCGGCTGAAGTGCAGCTCCTCCGCGAGCGTCAGGAATATCTCGATCTCCCGCATCTCCACGCCCGGCCCCCCGGATTCTTTAGCCCAGAGTCAAAAGACGTTACCAGTACCGTCGTTGATGCCTCGCGGGCGTCGGGGAAGACTGGGGCACGCTGCCCTCGACCGGGGGTGCGCGAGCGGGCAGGCCCGGCTGCCGTTCCAGGAGGTGCCGTGCCTGTCGGATATCTGATCCCCGTGCTCATCGTCGCGATCGGCACGTGGTGTGCGCTGAGGCCGGTGCCGTTCGAGCACCCGCTGGGCCGCCCCAGCTACGTCTTCGGGCTGGCCGCCAACGAGCTGCCGTTCGCCGCCTTCTTCTGGATGCTGTTCGTCCCGACGGCGATGGCGTTCGCCCAGGACGACGTCATGGACTCGCCGGGCGCCTGGGGCATCGTCGCGCTGGCCACCCTGACCGCGCCCGGGCTCGCGGTGATCGCCCACCGCGCGTGGGGCGAGCGGGACCGGATCGAGCGCGCGATGACGGAGGGACTCGGCGAGGGGTGGCGCGCCTCCATCGACGCGGATCTCGCCGAGGGGCTGCGGCACCGGCCCCCGTGGTTCCGCGTCCTGTTCGTGCCGATCCTCAAGCGCCGCGCGGACGTGCGGCGGGTGGCCAACCTGTCGTACGGGGATGCGGGGCGCCGCAATCTGCTCGACGTGTACCACCACCGGGCCCGCCCGCAGGGTGCGCCCGTGCTGATCCACATGCACGGCGGCCACTACAGCGGCGGCCACAAGAACAGCCAGTCGCTGCCGCTCCTGTACCGGCTGGCGAGCCGGGGCTGGGTGACCATCAGCGCCAACTACCGGCTGAAGCCGCAGGTCCGGCACCCCGAGCACATGATCGACCTGAAGCGGGTGATCGCCTGGGCGAGGGAGCACGCCCACGAGTACGGTGCCGACCCCTCGGCCCTGTTCGTGGCGGGCAGTTCGGCGGGCGGCCACATGGGCTCGGTCGCCGCGCTGACCCCGAACGACCCCGCGTTCCAGCCGGGTTTCGAGGAGGCCGACACCTCGGTCACCGGGCTCGTCGTGCTGAACGGCTTCCTGGGCGCGTACTGGCACCAGGGCCCCGAGTCCTCCCCGCTGGGCCGTGCCCGGCCGGACGCGCCGCCCATGCTGATCGTCCACGGCGACCTGGACCCGCTGGTGCCGGCCGCCGATATCCGCGTGGTCGCCGAGGGGTTGCGCGACGCGTCCGAGAGCCCGGTCGTGTACGCCGAACTGCGCGGCGGGAACCACGCCTTCGACCTGTACCACTCGCTCCGGTTCGACGCGGTGGTGGACGCGGTCGAGGCGTTCACCGCCTGGGTCAGATCGCGGGAGCGCTCGCCCCGGGCGTGATGGTCACCGCCTCGTACGGCCGGTCCGTGTCGGCCGTGACCCGCAGCGTGCCGCCCTCGCGGACCACCCCGTACGTGGCGGCGGGCTCGCCCGTGAGGCCGGGGACGGTGACCGTGCGGCGGAGGTCGCCGGTGCCCTCGGGGGCGTACACGCGGAGCTGGAGGTTCTCCGTCCACTCGCCGTCGGGGCGGGAGGTGTCCGCGCCGACCGGGAGGACCGCGCCGGGGCGGACCAGCAGCGGGAGGCCGTCGAAGCCGTAGGTGTCCCGGTGCCAGGCCGGGCCGGTGACGGTCTCGCCGGTGAGGAGGTGGGTCCAGGTGCCCTCGGGGACGTAGTACTCCACCTCGCCGTCCTCGCTGAAGACCGGGGCGACCAGGAGGTCGGGGCCGAGCATGTACTGCCGGTCGGCGGTGCGGGCGGCCGGGTCGTCCGGGAACTCCAGGAGCATCGGGCGCATCACGGGGACGCCGGTGCGGTGGGCCTCGACGGCCGCCCCGTACAGGTAGGGCATCAGGCGGTGCTTGAGCTCCGTGAAGCGCCGGGCGACCTCGACCGCCTCGTCGCCGAACTCCCACGGGACGCGGTAGGACGAGGAGCCGTGCAGCCGGCTGTGCGAGGAGAGCAGCCCGAAGGCGAGCCAGCGCTTGAAGACCGCCGGGTCCGGGGTGCCCTCGAAGCCGCCGATGTCATGGCTCCAGAAGCCGAAGCCGGACAGGCTCAGGGACAGGCCGCCGCGCAGGGACTCCGCCATGGCCCCGAAGGAGGACCAGCAGTCGCCGCCCCAGTGCACGGGGAACTGCTGGCCGCCGGCCGTGGCGGAGCGGGCGAAGAGGACGGCCTCGCCCTGGCCGCGCTCCTTCTCCAGGAGCTCGAAGACGGCCTTGTTGTACAGGTGCGTGTAGTAGTTGTGCATGCGCTCCGGGTCGGAGCCGTCGTGCCAGACGACGTCGGTGGGGACGCGCTCGCCGAAGTCCGTCTTGAAGCCGTCGACGCCCTGGCCGAGAAGGGTGCGCAGTTTGCCCTGGAACCAGGCGGTGGCCTCGGGGTCGGTGAAGTCCACCAGGGCCATGCCGGCCTGCCACTTGTCCCACTGCCAGACGTCGCCCTCGCGGGTGCGGACGAAGTAGCCCCGGGCCGCGCCCTCCGCGTACAGGGGGCTCTTCTGCGCGATGTACGGATTGATCCAGACGCAGATCCGCAGGCCCTTGTCCTTGAGCCGGGCGAGCATGCCCTCCGGGTCGGGGAAGACGTCCGGGTCCCATGCGAAGTCGCACCACTGGTACTCGCGCATCCAGAAGCAGTCGAAGTGGAACACGGAGAGCGGGATGCCCCGCTCGGCCATGCCGTCCACGAACGAGGTCACGGTCGCCTCGTCGTAGGAGGTGGTGAACGAGGTGGTCAGCCAGAGGCCGAAGGACCAGGCCGGGGGCAGGGCCGGGCGGCCGGTCAGCGCGGTGTAGCGGGCCAGCACCTCCTTGGGGGTGGGTCCGGCGACGACGAAGTACTCCAGCGTCTGGTCCTCGACGCTGAACTGCACCTGGCCGACCGCCTCGGAGCCGACCTCGAAGGAGACCTTCCCCGGGTGGTTGACGAAGACGCCGTAGCCGCGCGAGGAGAGGTAGAACGGGACGTTCTTGTACGCCTGCTCGCTGCTGGTCCCCCCGTCCGCCTGCCACATGTCGACCACCTGGCCGTTCTTCACGTACGGGGTGAACCGCTCGCCGAGCCCGTGGATCGTCTCGCCGACGCCCAGCGCGAGCTGCGCGACCATGTGGTGCGCGCCGTCGCCGGTGGTGGCGAAGGCGGTCCCCTTGCGCCCGGCGGCGGTCAGGACGCGCCCGTCCGCGTCCCGGAACTCCAGGCCGAAGCCACCGTCGGGGACCCGGAGGGTGAGCGGCCCGCTGGTCAGCTCGGCGGCCCCGGCGGCCTCACGGGTGGCGGCGGAGGGGTCACCGGTGGCGCCGGGCAGGGCGAAGTCGGGGCCCGGGTGGCGCTTGCCCGCGAGGTGGGTGACACGGACACCGATGACGCCTTCGGCGGGGGCGTACGCCTCCACGGTGATCAGCGGGGCGTTCAGGGTGTCGCCGCGCCGCGTCACGCGCTGGACGGCCGCGTAGGCGGTGAGGCGGTCGGTGTCGAGGCGGAGGTCGCGGAGTTCGGTGGCGTACGAGGCGTGGACACCGTCTCGCATCTGCCAGAAGCCGTCGGTGAACTTCATGGGGGGGGTCCGTTCCTGTGGTTCCTGATTTTGATCGTACACAAAACAAATATTCTTCGAAGCGCTTCGATTCCGCCGTCGGAGCTTATGGATCCGCCGGAACAGGGGCGCGAACACCCCGCGCGAGCGGCCATGTTGCCCCTGTGTGACCTGTGCGTCACCGGGACGGTCTAGAAACGGACGCCCCCATGCCGTATTAGTACTGGCAGCAAACAAATCGGTCGGACGGCAGCGCAGCCGCCCGGGCCCTCGCCGACAAGAGGCAGCTGAATGTCGAACCGCTTCACCCCACGGGTCGCCGTCCCGCTCACCGTCGTCTCCGCGCTGATCGGCGGTGCGGTCCTGTCGGGCTGCGGCCGGCAGCGGGACCCGGACGTCTACACCGTCCTGAACTCCTCGACCGACGAGTCGTACCACCGCTGGGACGCCGAGACGCTGGCCCGGTGCGGCAAGCGGCTGGGGGTGACCATCGAGCAGCAGAGCGTCCCGGCCTCGCAGGTGATGACCAAGGCGCTGCGGATGGCGTCCTCGAAGTCGCTGCCCGACGTGCTCCAGCTGGACGCCTCCGAGATGCCGACGTTCGCCGAGGCGGGCGGGCTGATCCCGCTGAAGGACCTGGGGCTGACCACGAAGGACATCCCCGAGGGGATCGTGGACTTCGGCTCGTACGAGGGGACGTACTACGGGGCCGCGCGCACGGTGAACACGCTGGCGCTCTTCTACAACAAGGACACCCTCGACCAGGCCGGCCTGAAGGTCCCCACCACCTGGGACGGTATGCGCGAGACCGCGAAGGAGCTCACGCAGGGCAAGCGCTACGGGCTGGCGCTCAGCGCGGGCGGCGCGGAGGACGGCGTCTTCCAGTTCACGCCCTTCATGTGGTCCAACGGCGGCGACGAGACGAAGCTCGACAGCCCCGAGGTGGCCGGGGCGCTGGACTACTGGAAGAGCCTCCTCAAGGACGGCTCGCTCTCCAAGTCCACGGTCAACTGGACCCAGGCCGACGTGAACGACCAGTTCATGGCGGGCAACGCCGCGATGATGATCAACGGCCCCTGGCAGGTGGAGACCCTGAACTCCAAGAAGGGGCTGAACTGGGGCA
This sequence comes from Streptomyces sp. NBC_00209, assembly GCF_045206345.1. Taxonomy (NCBI): domain Bacteria; kingdom Bacillati; phylum Actinomycetota; class Actinomycetes; order Kitasatosporales; family Streptomycetaceae; genus Streptomyces; species Streptomyces sp. NBC_00209. The sequence goes on from NZ_CP108121.1 coordinate 1,094,424, forward strand.
TCGCCGAGATCCCGGTCCCGAAGGCCGGCGACGACTCGGTGGGGCCGCTGGGGGGCGGCGTGCTGACCGTGCCCAACACCGGTGACGAGGCGCGGGAGAAGATGTCCGCGAAGATCATCGGCTGTATGTCAGGCGAGCAGGAGCAGATCACCTACGCGCTGAACAGCTGGATGGTCCCGGCCAACGAGAAGGCCGCCGCCGAGTGGCGTACGAAGGTGCCGGAGCTCGACGCCCTGGCCGACCAGGTCGCCACGGCCCGTTCGCGTACCGCCAAGCTCGGCGCCCGGTGGTCGTCCGTCTCCCTCGCGCTCCAGAGCGCGTTCCAGTCCGCCCTGACCGGCGAGTCGAGCGAGGCCGCCCTCACCCGCGCCCAGAAGCGCGCGACGAGCGGGAACTGAGGTATCCGAACCATGTCGACCACCACCGCTGCCCCCGCGCTCGTGACCGAGAAGACCGCGAAGCCGCCGAACCCCGCCCGCGTCCGGCGCCGCAGGCGGCTCGCCCAGTGGGGCTTCATCGCCCCCGCCGTGATCTTCATGGCGCTGTTCTTCGGCTACCCGCTCGTCCGGAACATCGTGATGAGCTTCCAGGACTACTCGCCGTCCACCTTCTTCACGGGCAAGTCCCCGTTCAACGGGACGGACAACTGGAGCAAGGTCTTCAACGACGAGCTCTTCGGCAAGGCCCTGTGGCACACCATCCTGTTCACGATCGGCTCGCTGACCGGGCAGTTCTGCGTCGGCCTCGGCCTCGCCGTCTTCTTCAACCGCCGCTTCCCGCTGAACGGCGTGCTGCGGTCGCTCATCCTGCTGCCGTGGCTGGTGCCGATGGTCGTCTCGGGCGTCGTCTGGCGGCGCATCCTCGACCAGGACACCGGCGTCCTCAACTCGTTCCTCGGCACGATCGGCCTCGGCGGCGACACCCCGTGGCTGACCAGCACGAGCATGGCGCTGATCTCGGTGATCCTGGTGAACATCTGGATCGGCATCCCGTTCAACATGGTGATCCTCTACGGCGGGCTCCAGGAGGTCCCCAAGGAGCTGTACGAGGCCGCCTCGCTGGACGGCGCCTCCGCCTGGCGGACGTTCCGCTCGATCACGCTGCCGATGCTGCGGCCGGTGATCACCGTGGTCCTGGTGCTCGGCTTCATGTCGACGGTGAAGATCCTCGACCTGATCCTGGCGCTCACCGACGGCGGACCCGCCGACTCCACGCAGACCCTGGGCACCCTCACGTACCAGAACTCCTTCGTCCAGCTGGACTTCGGAGCGGGTGCCGTGGTCGGCAACATCCTGATCCTGATCTCCGCCGTCTTCGCGGTGTTCTACCTGCGGGCCAACCGCAACGAGGGGAAGTGACCGGCATGGCGAGCCCCGTGCGTACCCCCGCCGCGTCCACGCGGTCCACCGGCCGGCCGAAGCGGCGCTGGGGCGCCACCGTCTTCGGCGTCCTGGTGCTGGGCGTGATGCTGTTCCCGCTCTACTGGATGGTGAACACCGCGCTCCAGCCCGAGTCCGGGCTGCTGGAGGTCGACCCCGTCCCGCACGGCCTGGACCTGTCGGGTTTCCGCTCGGCACTCACCGACCAGGGCGGCAATCTGCTGACCTCGCTCGCGGTGGCGCTCGGCGCGGTCGTCATCTGCCTGGCGGTCTCGGCGCCCGCCGCGTACGGGCTGGCGCAGTTCAGGCTGCGCGGCACCCGGACGATCGTCTTCGGCACGCTGATCACCCAGATGGTGCCGGGCATCGTCATCGCCAACGCCCTGTACAGCGCGTACGTGGATCTCGGCCTGGTCAACTCGTACGCCGGTCTGATGCTGGCCGACGCCTCGCTCGGGATACCGTTCGCGATCGTGCTGATGCGGTCGTTCATGGTGGCGATCCCGCGCGAGGTCATCGAGGCGGCCGAGGTCGACGGGGCCGGGCGCTTCCGGACGTTCGTACAGGTCGTGCTGCCGATGAGCCGCAACTCGCTGATCACGGCCGGGCTGTTCTCGTTCCTGTACGCGTGGAGCGACTTCATGTTCGCGCTGACGCTGAACACCACGGACGACGTGAAGCCGATCACGCTGGGCATCTACCAGTACATCGGCGCCCATGTCGGCGACTGGGGCTCGGTGATGGCCGCCTCCGTGCTGTCCGCGGTGCCGGCGGCGGTGCTGCTCGTCCTGTCGCAGAAGTACATCGCCGCCGGGATCACCGGTGGCTCGGTCAAATAGGGGTATACATGGTTGAGTTCCCGGTCTTCCCGCCCGACTTCGTCTTCGGCGCGGCCACGGCCTCGTACCAGATCGAGGGTGCCGCGCGGGAGGACGGACGCGGCCCGTCCATCTGGGACACCTACAGCCACACGCCCGGGAAGACGGACGGCGGCGACACGGGTGACGTGGCCTGCGACCACTACCACCGCTACCGGGAGGACGTGGCCCTGCTGCGGGAGCTGGGGGTCGGCTCGTACCGCTTCTCGATCGCCTGGTCGCGCATCCTGCCGGAGGGTTCCGGCGCGGTGAACCCGAAGGGTCTCGACTTCTACTCCCGGCTGGTGGACGCACTCCTGGAGGCGGGCATCGAGCCGGCCGCCACCCTCTACCACTGGGACCTGCCGCAGGCCCTGGAGGACCGGGGCGGCTGGCGGGTACGGGAGACGGCCGAGCGGTTCGGCGAGTACACCGCGGTCGTGGCGGAGCACCTGGCCGACCGGGTACCGCGCTGGATCACCCTCAACGAGCCGTGGTGCAGCGCCTTCCTCGGCTACTCCGTGGGGCGGCACGCGCCCGGCGCCAAGGAGGGGCGCGGTGCCCTGGCCGCCGCGCACCACCTGCTCGTCGGCCACGGCCTGGCGATGAAGGCGCTGCGCGCCGCGGGGGTCCGCGAGGCGGGCATCACACTGAACCTGGACCGCAACGTCCCGGCCGCCCCGACGGACGCCGACCGGGCCGCGGTGGTCCGCGCGGACACCCAGCACAACCTGGTGTGGACGGAGCCGATCCTGGCGGGCCGCTACCCGGCCACCGAGGAGGACACCTGGGGCGAGCTGATCACCGGTGCGGACTTCCGGCGCGACGGCGACCTGGACCTGATCTCCCAGCCCCTGGACTTCCTGGGCGTCAACTACTACCGCCCGATCGTGGTGGCCGACGCCCCGCACCGCGAGCCGGACCCCGCGCTGCGGGTCGCCACGGACAACCGGTACGCCGAGGGGCAGTACCCGGACGTGCGGCGGACTGCGATGGGCTGGCCGGTCGTGCCGGAGTCCTTCACCGATCTGCTGACCGCGCTGAAGGGCACCTACGGGGACGCGCTGCCGCCGGTGCACATCACGGAGAACGGTTCGGCGGAGCACGACGCCGTGGAGCCGGACGGTGCGGTGCGGGACGCGGACCGGGTGGAGTACCTGCGGACGCATCTGGCGGCGCTGCGGTCCGCGATGGACGCGGGCGTGGATGTGCGGGGCTACTACGTGTGGTCGCTGCTGGACAACTTCGAGTGGGCGCTCGGGTACGCGAAGCGGTTCGGCATCGTCCGGGTCGACTACGACACCCTGGAGCGCACCCCGAAGGACAGCTACCGCTGGTATCAGGCGCTGATCGCGGCGCACCGGGGCTGAGCGGCATGACACGAACGCCCGGTCCGCCGCATCGTGCGGCGGACCGGGCGTTCGTCGTACGGCCGGGGGTCAGGCGCGGCGTCGGGCCCACATCGGGCTGACGAAGGCGATGAGCACGGCGGCGACACCGATCTGGAAGATGTGCCGGATCCAGTCGATGCCCCCGGTGTCAGCCACACCGAAGGCGCTGGCGAGGGCGTTGCCGGCGAGGCCGCCGACGATGCCGAGCAGGACGGTCAGCCACAGGGGGATGGGCTGACGGCCGGGGACGACCAGCTTGGCCAGCAGGCCGATGACGAGTCCCGCGATGATGGCCCAGAGAAATGACACGACAACTCCTCTTCTACCGCTGTCCGACTGGTTTCGGGAAGCTGACTTCCGCATGCCCGGCATACACCGGTGTACGCGTTCCTCTCCGCACGAAGGACGATCGGGCTCCCTGCGATGTCCGCATACCGGGGCGAAGACGTGGGGTTGGCCTCATTTCGACAAACCCTTGGAGACGTGAGGGAGTCGTGAAAGGATCACCCTCAATTCCGTGGCGTGTCCCCGTATCCCGCGGCGCGTCACGCCTCGTCCCACCACCCATGGAGAACACACGTGGCCAAGATCTCTGGCCGTCGGCACGGACGGGCTGCCGCCCGTCTCGCCGCCGCGATAACCGCGGCCCTGGTCGTCACCGGCGCTGCCGCCGCCTCCGCCTCCGCCGCCGAGGTCGGCGACGCGCCGATGTTCGGCCTCTACGGCCTCGACGGCTCCGGCAACGCGTACACCTACGTGCCGCAGGGTGACGGCACCCTCTCGTCGCGCGTCCAGTTCGAGACCGGCATGACGGGCCTCGCGTTCGTCGGCCTGGTGGACAACGACGCGGACAACCTCGCGGACGGCCGCTGGCAGCTCGGCACCTCGGGCAACATCTGGTACTACGAGGGCAACTCCCCTGCCAAGAAGATCGGTTACGGCTGGGACACCTACAACACCGTCGTCTCGGTGGGCCAGTTCGGCGGCGCCGAGGGCGGGGACCTGCTCGCCCGCGACAACAAGGGCGACGTCTACCTGTACCTGGGTTACGGCGACGGTACGGTCACCAAGCGCCTGAAGGTCGGCTACGGGTGGGACATCTACACCCAGATCGCGGGCAACGGCGACCTGGACGGCGACGGCAAGGGCGACCTCGTCGCGCGCGACAAGTCGGGCGTCCTGTGGCTCTACAAGGGCACGGGCGACCAGAAGGCCCCGTACGCCAAGCGCACCAAGATCGGCAGCGGCTGGAACCAGTACAACACCCTCTTCGCCGCCGGCGACCTGAACATGGACGGCCGGACCGACCTGGTCGCCCGCAACGCCAAGGGCGAGCTGTACCTGTACGCGGGCACCGGCAACGGAGCCGCCCCGTACAAGCCGAAGGCCATCATCGGCACTTCGGGCTGGAACACGTACCGCCTCTTCTTCTGAGCCGGTCACAGCGGTTACACACTCATGACGAAACGTGAAGGTTTCACGTACGAAATCGTGACACGATTCCGCTGAAACCGTGGCCCGCCGCCCACGTGCGGCGGGCCACTCCCACTTCACGATCCATGGAGTACTTGTGGCCAAAACCACTGGCCGGCACCACATGCGCATAGCCGCTCGCGCGGCAGCCGCGGCGCTCACCGCCGCCCTCGTCGCCACCGGCACCTCCGCCGTGGCCGCCGACGCCCCGCAGCCTTCGCTCGGCGCCTCGGCCGACCAGCCGGCAGCGGCTCCGGCCGCGGCCGCCGCGGCCGGCAACCCGAGCTTCTCGCTCTACGCCGTCAACTCCGCGGGTATCGCGTACGCGTACGGCGCGAACGGCAAGGGCGGTCTCACGGCCCGCAAGCAGTACGGCAAGGGCTGGATCGGCGTCACCGCGATGATGCAGGTCGACCACCAGAACGACGGTGACAGCGACGGCCTCTGGTTCCGTGAGTCCAACGGAGACATGGGCTACCTGCAGTTCGACTCGTCGTCCGTCAAGATCGGCTACGGGTGGAACACCTACAGCAAGATCGTCTCTCCCGGCCAGATCGGTGGAGCCGCCGGGGGTGACATCCTCACCGTCGACACCAAGGGCGACCTGTACGTCTACCTCGGCTACGGCAACGGCAAGGTCACCAAGCGCATCAAGGCCGGCTACGGCTGGAACATCTACAGCGAGATCGCCGGCAACGGCGACCTGAACGGCGACGGCAAGAACGACGTCGTCGCGCGCGACAAGTCGGGCGTCCTGTGGCTGTACAAGGGCACCGGCAACCAGAACGCGCCGTTCGCCAAGCGCACCCAGATCGGCAGCGGCTGGAACCAGTACAACCGTCTGATCTCCACGGGTGACATCGACCTGGACGGCAAGACCGACCTGATCGCCCGCAAGGGCGGCGAGCTGTACCTGTACAGCGGCACCGGCAACGCCGCGGCCCCGTACAAGGCCAAGAAGAAGATCGGCACGAGCGGCTGGGACAGCTACAAGTTCCTGTTCTGATCCGCACGGCAGCTCTTCCCGGAGCATGAGAGAGGGCCGCACCCCCGTCACCGGGGATGCGGCCCTCTCGCCGTACTGCCGCTGATCCCTACTTGCGGATCAGGCTGCGGAGCACGTACTGCAGGATGCCGCCGTTGCGGTAGTAGTCCGCCTCACCGGGGGTGTCGATGCGGACGACGCCGTCGAACTCCACACCGGTGTCCGTGGTGACCTTGACGGTGCGCGGGGTGGTGCCGTCGTTCAGCTCGGTCACACCGGTGAAGGAGAAGGACTCCTCGCCGGTCAGACCGAGGGTCTCGGCGGTCTGGCCCTCCGGGAACTGGAGCGGCAGGACGCCCATGCCGATGAGGTTCGAGCGGTGGATGCGCTCGTAGGACTCGGCGATGACGGCCTTGACGCCGAGGAGCGCGGTGCCCTTGGCCGCCCAGTCGCGGGACGAGCCGGAGCCGTACTCCTTGCCGGCCAGGATGACCAGCGGGGTGCCGGCGGCCTGGTAGTTCTGCGAGGCGTCGTAGATGAACGACACCGGGCCGTCCTGCTGCGTGAAGTCGCGGGTGAAGCCGCCCTCGGTGCCCGGCGCGATCTGGTTGCGCAGGCGGATGTTGGCGAACGTGCCGCGGATCATGACCTCGTGGTTGCCACGGCGCGAGCCGTAGGAGTTGAAGTCACGGCGCTCGATGCCGTGCTCCGTGAGGTACTGACCGGCCGGGGTGTCGGCCTTGATCGCACCGGCCGGGGAGATGTGGTCGGTGGTGACCGAGTCGCCCAGCTTGGCGAGGACCCGGGCGCCGGCGATGTCCTCGACCGGCGAGGTCTCCATGGTCATGCCCTCGAAGTACGGGGGCTTGCGCACGTAGGTGGACTCGGAGTCCCACTCGAAGGTGTTGCCGGTCGGGATGGACAGCGCCTGCCACTGGGCGTCGCCCGCGAAGACGTCCTGGTAGGACTTGTTGAACATGTCCTCGCCGATGGAGCTCGCGACGACGTCGTTCACCTCGGCCTCGGACGGCCAGATGTCGGCGAGGAAGACGGGCTTGCCGTCCTGGTCGACGCCGAGCGCGTCCTTGGTGATGTCCACCTTCATCGAACCGGCGAGGGCGTACGCGACGACCAGCGGCGGGGACGCCAGGTAGTTCATCTTGACGTCGGGGTTGATCCGGCCCTCGAAGTTGCGGTTGCCGGAGAGCACCGAGGTCACGGCCAGGTCGTGCTCGTTGACCGCCTTGGAGACCTCCTCCGGCAGCGGGCCGGAGTTGCCGATGCAGGTGGTGCAGCCGTAGCCGACGAGGTTGAAGCCGACCTTGTCGAGGTAAGGGGTCAGGCCCGCCTTGTCGAAGTAGTCGGTGACGACCTTCGAACCCGGGGCGAGGGTGGTCTTGACCCACGGCTTGCGGGTCAGGCCCTTCTCGACCGCCTTCTTCGCCACGAGCGCCGCGGCGACCATGACGTACGGGTTCGAGGTGTTGGTGCAGGAGGTGATCGCGGCGACGGTGACGGCGCCGTGGTCCAGCTCGTACGTGGTGCCGTCGGGGGCGGTGACGGTGACCGGGTTCGACGGGACGCCGTTGGTGGCGGCCGGGGAGTCGGAGGCCGGGAAGGACTCCTTGCCCGCCTCCTCGTCGTCGTCGACGTAGTTGCGGACGTCCTGGGCGAACTGGGCCTTGGCGTTGGCGAGGACGATGCGGTCCTGCGGGCGCTTCGGGCCGGCGATGGAGGGGACGACCGTGGAGAGGTCGAGCTCCAGTTTCTCGGAGAAGTCCGGCTCGGCGGCCGGGTCCAGCCAGAGGCCCTGCTCCTTGGCGTACGCCTCGACCAGGGCGACCTGCTGGGCGTCGCGGCCGGTCAGGCGCAGGTAGTTGAGGGTCTCCTCGTCGATCGGGAAGATCGCGGCGGTGGAGCCGAACTCCGGCGACATGTTGCCGATGGTGGCGCGGTTGGCGAGCGAGGTGGCGGCGACGCCCTCACCGTAGAACTCCACGAACTTGCCGACGACGCCGTGCTTGCGGAGCATCTCGGTGATGGTCAGCACGAGGTCGGTGGCGGTGGTGCCGGCCGGGAGCTCGCCGGTCAGCTTGAAGCCGACGACGCGCGGGATGAGCATGGAGACCGGCTGGCCGAGCATCGCGGCCTCGGCCTCGATGCCGCCGACGCCCCAGCCCAGCACGCCGAGGCCGTTGACCATGGTGGTGTGCGAGTCGGTGCCGACGAGGGTGTCGGGGTACGCCTGGCCGTTGCGGACCATGACCGTACGGGCCAGGTGCTCGATGTTGACCTGGTGGACGATGCCGGTGCCCGGCGGGACGACCTTGAACTCGCTGAACGCGGTCTGGCCCCAGCGCAGGAACTGGTAACGCTCCTTGTTGCGGCCGTACTCCAGCTCGACGTTCTGGCCGAAGGCGTCCTTCGTACCGAACTTGTCGGCGATGACGGAGTGGTCGATGACCAGCTCGGCCGGGGCGAGCGGGTTGATGCGCTCCGGGTCCCCGCCGAGCTCCTTGACGGCCTCACGCATGGTCGCGAGGTCCACGACACAGGGCACACCGGTGAAGTCCTGCATGATCACGCGGGCCGGCGTGAACTGGATCTCCTGGCTGGGCTGCGCCTGGGAGTCCCAGCCGCCGAGCGCGCGGATGTGGTCGGCGGTGATGTTCGCGCCGTCCTCCGTGCGGAGCAGGTTCTCCAGCAGCACCTTCAGGCTGTAGGGGAGGCGCGCGGAGCCCTCGACCTTGTCCAGCTTGAAGATCTCGTACGACTCGTCGCCCACGCGCAGCGTGCTGCGGGCGTCGAAGCTGTTCGCCGACACGACAGTCTCCTTCATCAATGTGCGCGTATCTCCGCGCCGCGCCTCACCACGGCGGGCGCCGCGTGGTGCCGCCTCGGACCACCGGGCCATCCGCTAAGGTAAGGATTAGTTAGGCAACCCTTACCTGCGGCGGCTCGCTGTGCGCCTTCGGCATATATCTCGATGTCGAGATAACTCTAGTACATGACCGCGGAAGGGTCATGTCCGGGCGCCCCGTGTCCCCTCCCGGCGTATCCCCCTGACCCGCGTCGCCATGGCCACAGCGGCCAGGGCGATCGTCGCCACCCCCGAGGCCGCCAGCACCTGCCGGGGCCCCAGGGCCGCCACGAGCGGGCCGCCCAGCGCGGTGCCCACCGGAGCGGCCGTGAGGAGGGCCGCGCCCCGGACCGCCAGGACCCTGGTCAGCCAGGCAGCCGGGGTGCGGTCCTGGAACAAGGTGTAGGACAGCGCCGTGAAGGGTCCGTAGATCATGCCGCCGAGGCCGAAGCACACGAGGGAGACTCCGGCGGACACGTCCAGGCCGAAGGGCACGAGCATCACCCCCCAGCCGGCGACCACGCCCAGGGTGACCGGCCAGAGCGGCAGCCTGCTCAGTGCGCCGGCCGCCAGGCCACCGACGACGGCGCCCAGGCCGAAGAGCGTCCAGTACAGCCCGAGAAGGCTCGCCCCCGAGTGGAGGTCGTCGGTGACGTGCAGCGGGAGCGCGACCTCCACCGGCCCGTAGAGGAAGTTGAAGAGCCAGGTCAGCGCGAGGACTCCGAGGAGCTCGGGCTGACCACGCAGCAGACGCGGGCCGGCGGCCGGTCGCCCGGTGCCGTCGGGCCCGGTCTCCACCGCCGCCCGCGGCGCACCGCCCAGCCGTCCCACCTGGACCGCGAGAACGGCGAAGGACAGGGCGTCGAGGCCGATGATCCAGGCCGGGCCGACGACCGCCGCCAGGAATCCGGCGAGCGCCGGACCGATGACGACGGACGCCGACGCGCTCGAACCGACCAGTGCGTTCGCGGCCAGACGCCGCTCCGGTGGAAGCATCTGGGCGATCAGCGCATACTTCCCCGCACCACCCCAGGCGTGCAGCACCGACGACCCGGCGAGCAGGACGACGTACAGCACCGGGTGCAGCACGCCCGCCGCCCAGGCGAGCGGCACACAGCCCAGAAGCGCGGCACGCAGGCAGCTGTCCGCCGCGAGCAGCCGCCGAGGAGCCAGTCGCCGCAGCCAACGGCCGAAGAGCAGCGCACCCACGACCCCGGGGAGGGCATAGGCGGCGATCGCGGCACCGACGACCAGCCCCGACCGCCCGGGAGGAGCGATCAGCACCGCGAGCCACGCCACGGCGACCACGCTCATCCCGTCGCCGAGGTCCGAGGCCGCCAGGGCCGGCAGGAGCCGCCGGAACCGGGCGTGCGCGAACAGCGGCCGGTACGCCGACGGCACCAGGCGGCTTGTCCAGGAAAGAGGCACCGCGACAGACTTGCGGTTCAAGCACGCTTGAAGTCAAGGGGGATCAGTGCGCGAGCTGGGCATCGGCGACCTCGCGCGCCAGGTCGGAATGCGCGCCTCCGCGTTGCGCTACTACGAGAGCATCGGCTTGCTGCCGGCCGCCCGGCGCGTCGGGGGCCGGCGCGTCTATCCGGCCGGCGCCCTGCGGCGACTGGCCCTCATCCGAATGGCGCAGCGGGCCGGATTCACCCTGGCCGAGATCCGCCGTCTCCTGGACACCGACGCCGACCGGGGCGCCACCAAGCAGTGGCGCGCCCTCGCGGAGCGGAAGCTTCCCGAACTGGACCGGTTCATCCAGGAGACGCAGACCCTGCGGAACGCCGTCGCCGACTGCCTCGCCTGCGGGTGCATGAACTTCGACAGCTGCCGGCTGCTCTCCTGACGGGCACGTGGTCACGGTGCGGGGCGTGGGGCGTCCGTGCGGCGGCGGACCGCCTCCTTCGTCTCGTCGGGCAGGGCGTCGGCGGCGAGGAGGCGCGGCAGCAGGTCCGGTTCCAGGGTCGTGGCCCGGAACTCCAGTGCCACGGTCACCTCGTGCGCGGGCCGGTGCACGATCTCCAGTCGGTCGCCGGAGCGGATCTCGCCGGGCTCGATCACCCGGAGGTACGCGCCGGGCAGGGCCGCCCGGGTGAACCGTTTGATCCAGCCGTCCCGCTCCAGCCAGCCCTGGAAGGTCCCGCACGGTATCCGGGCGCACGACACCTCCAGGACGACGTCCGGCCCGATCCGCCAGCGCTCCCCGATCAGGGCGCCGTTGACGTCCACGCCGAGGGTGGTCAAGTTCTCGCCGAACACCCCGTTGGCGAGCGGCCGGCCGAGCTCGGCCTCCCAGCCGTCGAGGTCCTCGCGCGCGTAGGCGTAGACGGCCTGGTCGGTGCCGCCGTGGTGCTTCACGTCGTGGACGCGGTCACCGGCCAGACCGACGGCGCCGCTGCCCTTGGGCCCGGGGGCGGTCACCGCGACCGGCCCGTCGACGGGCCGCTTGTCGATGCCGGTCGCGCTGATCCCCTTCCAGGGGTTGGGGCGGGGACGGCCGATGTTCACGGAGAGCACGTGCGTGCCGCGGGAATCCATGGGGCGGGACCCTATGAGGGGCGGGGCCCGGACGCGAGGGAGTTTCGCGCACCGCCCTTCACTCCCCCGCCCCGTCCGGCACACCCCTCTCACCCGAACGGCACACCCCCACGCGAGTGCAATCTCATATCTGAGATAGCCTTTCGCCATGTCAGATGACTACCTCGTACGTATCGGCAAGCTCATCCGTGACGCCCGTCAGCACCGGGGCTGGACACAGAGCCAGCTCGCCGAGGCGCTCGGCACCAGCCAGAGCGCGGTGAACCGCATCGAGCGCGGCAACCAAAACATCAGCCTTGAGATGATCGCCCGTATCGGTGAAGCACTCGACAGCGAAATCGTCTCGCTCGGCTACGCCGGTCCCATGCATCTGCGCGTGGTCGGCGGGCGCCGCCTCTCCGGCGCGATCGACGTCAAGACCAGCAAGAACGCCTGCGTGGCGCTGCTGTGCGCGTCCCTGCTCAACAAGGGCCGTACGGTGCTGCGCCGGGTGGCCCGCATCGAGGAGGTCTACCGCCTCCTCGAAGTGCTCAACTCCATCGGCGTGCGCGCCCGCTGGATCAACGACGGCACCGACCTGGAGATCGTGCCGCCGGCCCGGCTCGACATGGACGCGATCGACGCGGACGCCGCCCGCCGCACGCGCTCCATCATCATGTTCCTCGGCCCGCTGCTGCACCGCATGGACGCGTTCAAGCTGCCGTACGCGGGCGGCTGCGACCTCGGTACGCGGACGATCGAGCCGCACATGATCGCGCTCCGCCGCTTCGGCCTGGACATCGCCGCCACCGAGGGGATCTACCACGCCCGGGTGGACCACTCCGTCACGCCCGGCCGCCCGATCGTGCTGACCGAGCGCGGCGACACCGTGACCGAGAACGCCCTGCTGGCCGCCGCCCGCCACGACGGCACCACGGTCATCCGGAACGCCTCCTCCAACTACATGGTCCAGGACCTCTGCTTCTTCCTGGAGGCGCTGGGCGTACGCGTGGACGGCGTCGGTACGACGACCCTCACGGTGCACGGTGTGCCCGAGATCGACGTGGACGTGGACTACTCGCCGTCCGAGGACCCGGTCGAGGCGATGAGCCTGCTGGCCGCGGCCGTCGTCACGGAGTCCGAGCTGACGATCCGCCGGGTCCCCATCGAGTTCCTGGAGATCGAGCTCGCGGTCCTGGAGGAGATGGGCGTCGACTGCGACCGCACCGCGGAGTACGCGGCGGACAACGGCCGCACTCGCCTGGTCGACCTGACGGTCCGCCCCTCCAAGCTGGAGGCGCCGATCGACAAGATCCACCCGATGCCGTTCCCCGGCCTCAACATCGACAACGTCCCGTTCTTCGCGGCCATCGCGGCCTCGGCCCACGGCCAGACCCTGATCCACGACTGGGTCTACGACAACCGCGCCATCTACCTCACCGACCTCAACCGCCTCGGCGGCCGCCTCCAGCTCCTGGACCCCCACCGCGTGCTGGTCGAGGGCCCCACCCGCTGGCGCGCCGCCGAAATGATGTGCCCCCCGGCCCTCCGCCCCGCGGTGGTCGTCCTCCTGGCCATGATGGCGGCGGAAGGCACGTCGGTGCTGCGCAACGTGTACGTGATCAACCGCGGCTACGAGGAGCTGGCGGAACGGCTGAACTCGGTGGGGGCGCAGATCGAGATCTTCCGGGACATCTGACGGGTGGGGTGTTGTGCCCCTTGGCGGCACGGGGCACGACACCCCAACATGCCAGCTGACCTGCGGATATTTACCTTCACAGCCCTCCACTGATCACTGTTGTTTTTCAGCACCTTGTGCAACGCACGTGCAAGATGATCTTGAATGAGTGACGGTACGTCAGAGACGTCTGAGTGCCCATCAGCCTTCACGGTGGGTTTGCTGCTCGGACGACAAGACCGGCAACGCGTATCTACGAAGCCCTCCGAGTCCACGACCACTGACGGCCTTCCTCCTGCACAACGCTGCAGTAGGGCCGGCAGGTTCGGTGCGCCGTCAGGTGACCTGAACCGGTGGATTCGATACGTCGGGCAGCTACGATCTTCCTCAGCGCAGTCGACGGGTCTCAGGAACCCATCCCTTGCGATGGTCGGCTGCCCGCCGCTACTGATCGGCGTTTTGGGGCGACAGCGCATTGCCGAACACACCGATACGTCTACGCCGGCAACGCGGGGAACACCACCACCGGGCCGTCCTTGTCGCGGGCAATCTCAATCGCCACGTCTGTCGTACGGCTGCTTACTGTGACGCCACGGCCCAGCTGGTGAATCCGGGTGCGCCGCGCTCATGAGGCGATCCACGCCACCGGTCGTGAAGACGGGCTCCCGCAAGCCGCTCGGGCGTGCCAGCTCCAGTGCCGACAGGCGCACCAGGACACCGGCGATGCTTGACTCCATTTCATCGAGGCGCTGCTGATCGCGCCTGAGTTCGCAGGTGAAGTTCTCGAACGGATCGCCGTCGTTGCTCTGTGCGTGCTCGACGGCCTGGAGGACAACCACCCGCCGCTTCAGCGCGATGGCCAGGGAGGCGAGTTCGAGGTGGGTGCGATGGTCATCGACGCCGGGGAACGCCTTGCTCAGCACCGTGTCGGCGTGCCCGCGATCCTGCCCGTCGAATTCACGAGCTCACCGCAGATACCGCCGACCGCCCCCCTTCGGCACATCGGGCGGACGATGCCCTGCCCGAACTGGGCGGTGACCTTCTCCGGGGCCACCATGAATACGGAAGGGGATTTCGGGTCGGGTGCCGCCTGTGGGGAAGTATTCGGCGAGGGAGGCGATCTCGCGGCTGTTGCGGTGGTTCCGCGCAATCTCGACGCGTCCCGTGGAGCGGCCGAGAGCGTCGGTGATCTCGTTGAGGGTGGAGTTCGTTTCCGTAAGGCGCTGACAGTCGTCGGCGAAGACCGTGACAGATATGGCGGCGATACGGACCAGCCGGTAGAAACCGGGCGACAGGTCCTGGCCTTCGTCGACGACAAGATGGGGCATGGTCTCGTCGTATGTGCCGAGCGTCCCGGCGGCCGGGCCGGTGAGGGCCGTCCAGTCGAACCGGTGGCGGCCTCGACGGGGGCACTCGAGACCGTGAGGCCCTGGAGCGTTTCCCGCAGGAGCTGACGCCGGAAGTTGGAGCGAACGGGCCCGGATCAGCGCCTGGGCACAACAGTCTGCATGCCAGTGACCTGATCCAGCAGCGCGAGGAAGGCTGGTTGTACGGCACGGGCGCCAAGAAGGCAGTCGACCGTCCACTGGACGAAGGACGTCACACCGGGCGTCGAAAGCACCACTGATCGCGGCCGGTCCTTCTGATGCGCCACGGACCGCGTTGCTGGAGATCGAGTCGACCTGCCGAAGATCCGCCGATGACAGGCCGAGGTGCTGGTTCGCGCCGCCGCGGCCTCCACCCGAGTCTGAGTGCCTCACACTCGGGTCGATGGCCAAAACCCGGCTTAGCGCCACCTTGGCGTTGACGTCTCATCGATCTCTTGATGCAATGCCTCGTTCGCATGATTCGCGAGGGTGGAGTACGGGAACGTGGCAGGGCTTGACAGCGCAAACCTGAAGAATCTCCTTCGTGACGTCGCCTCCGGGCGCCTTCAACTTCCCGATTTTCAAAGGGAATGGAAGTGGGACGACGATCGCATCCGGGCCATCATCGCGACGGTGACGCTCGACTATCCACTGGGCGTCACGATGACGCTGGAGACCGGCGGGGAGTCCCCGTTCCGTACCCGGCCCCTCACTGGAGCCCAGGCCGGCGCACAGCGCGAACCAAGCTTGCTGCTCCTGGACGGCCAGCAGCGGCTGACATCGCTCTTCCAGGCGCTGTACATCTCAGATGTCCCGGTACTCACGGTGAATTCGCGGGGTAAGCCGGTGAGCCGCTGGTACTACGTGGATATCGCGAAGGCCACAGGCTCCCCCTCCGACCGGGACGAGGCGATCGTCTCAGTGCCGGAGGATCGGATGCTACGTCGGGACTTCGGACGCACCGTCGTGCACGATCTCACCGATACGACAGGTGAGTGCGCCGCCGGCCTTTTCCCGTTGCGCATCGTGTTCGACACGCAGCAGGTCAACGCCTGGCGCCGCGAGTACGAGAAGGCCGACGAAGCGCGGAACTTCCGACTGTGGTCGGAATTCGAAGACAAGGTGCTCCACCCGGTCCGGTCGTTCCAGGTTCCAATGATCAACCTGTCGTCTTCGACATCCATGGACGCTGTCTGCGCGGTCTTCGAGCGGGTCAACACGGGCGGTGTACCGCTCAACGTCTTCGAGCTGCTGACCGCGACGTATGCGGGCAACCGCGCGTACACGAGCCGGACGGGTGCCTACTACGACCTCCCCTCCGCTTGGCGCTCGATCAAGGAACACGTAGCGGAGCGGTACCCTGCGCTCGGCCGCCTCGAAGTAGACCTCGACGACGGCCTCAGCAACAGCGATTTCCTGCAGTCCGTGGCCCTTGTGCGGACCTGGAACCGCAAGCAGCAGGACCCCTCGGTAGGCGTCTCCTGTAAGCGACGCGACCTCCTGGAACTTCCTCTAGCCGACTTCGAGGGGCTGTCCCTGCGCTTGAAGGACGCCTTCGAGTGGACAGGCGGATTTCTGTTCTCCCAGTGCATCGTCCATGTGGCCGACCTGCCATACCGCACCCAACTCGTTCCGCTGGCGGCGGTCCGGGCCATCCTCGGTGATGAAACCGACACTCCGGAAGCGATTCGGAAGATCGAGCAGTGGTATTGGTGCGGCGTCCTCGGTGAGATGTACGGGGGCTCGACCGAGACGCGGTTCACCCGCGACGTCGAGCAACTGGTTGCCTGGATCCGCCGAGATGAGGCCGCCCCCGACACAGTCACCGACGCATTCTTCTTCCCCGACCGCCTGCATACGCTCAAGACCCGGAACAGTGCTGCTTACAAGGGAATTTACGCTCTCCTGGTCAAGCAAGGGGCGGTGGATTGGCACTACGCGGAGACTCCGCTGGTTCCTGGTCGGCTCATGGAGTACGGGGTGGACGTCCACCAGGTCTTCCCCCGAAACTGGTTGCGCAAGAACTTGGATGATACGTATCCGGCGACCTCCATCGTCAACAAGACGCCCCTGTCATTGCGCGCCTCTCAATCTCTCATCGGAGCGCCCGCCGCTTACGTGGAGTCCCTGGCAGCTGCCGCCGATCTGCGCCCGGAATGGTTCGACGACGTGCTTCTGACTCACCTCGTCGACCCCAAGGCTCTCCGTGCGAACGACTACGTGACGTTCTTCGAGTCCCGTGCCGCGGCCCTCGAAGAACTCGTGTACCAGGCCATGGGGAAGCGAACCACCGTTGTTCGTGACGCAGCGGACGTGGAGGCCGACCGTTGATCAGGAAGCCGGGATCGCAGAAGCTGATCGAGCTCAAAGGCGTAGAGGTACAACTTGAGGCACTCTTGGACCTCTTCGCTGTGCGTACACGCCGGAACGCGATCGTCCACGAAATCAGTAAGGCGCTCGCCGACGTCGGCTTGACCACTTTGCCCGACTTCTCGACCTGCCCCGCACGGAGCAGCGTGCGCCTTGTGGAACTAACCGCAGCGCCCTCCCTACCGGAGCCCGCAGACGACGAGATTCCGGAGCCGCTTCCCCCTGGGATGCTGCCGCAGCGGCTACTCATCGGCGATCTTCCGTCCGCATCCGGCGGCGTGGTCTGCGTACCCTTCGGCGCCCAACTATTCGAGGCCACCTACCTCATGCGGCACAAGGGGATCGCGCAGATCCCGGTGACCAGCAACAGGACCAGGCTCCACGGCATCGTCACCTGGCGCTCCCTGGCTCTCATGTACGAAAACGGAAAGGAGGCGACGCTGGAGAACGCCATGCAACAGGAGTCCTTGCCGGTGTTCGACAGTCGCGAGGACCTCTTCAGCTGCCTGCCGCAACTCACCGACCACGGCTACCTGCTGGTACGGGACCAGGAAGGGGAACTCACAGGCATCGTGACCTATCGCGAGATCGTCCGACGCTTCCAATACACCGCGCGCCCCTTCTTCCTTCTCGGCGAGATCGAGTCACTGCTGCGGCGATGGCTGGGCGAGGCGTTGGATACCAGTGCAATCGTGGCGGTTCAGGGCAATCGGAAGGCCGAGGACCGAACGGGAAGTATTCAGGATCTTACGTTCGGCGACTACGTACACCTGCTCGACGGCAACCAGAAGAAGCAACAGCTAGCCGAACAAGCGGACCGGAACTGGGCTGCCATCGGCCACCCGACGCTTGACCGAGGACAGTTCGTTCACCACCTCGAACGTGTTAAGGACATCCGGAATCGCGTTGCTCACTTTGATACGGATCCGCTGCCCCGGCAGGACCTGCGCGAGTTGACGGCGTTCGCTGACCTGCTTCGTGAGTACGTTCGCTGACTCTCGCCGGAGCAACGCGTCCGCCCTTGGCGTCTGCGCACGTCAAGGGCCAGAAACAGGCCCTGGCCCGCCGG
This sequence comes from Streptomyces sp. NBC_00209, assembly GCF_045206345.1. NCBI lineage: Bacteria > Bacillati > Actinomycetota > Actinomycetes > Kitasatosporales > Streptomycetaceae > Streptomyces > Streptomyces sp. NBC_00209. Next base: position 1,112,373 of record NZ_CP108121.1, read on the forward strand.
CGCAGGGATAGGGTGAACCTTCGGTGATGGTGCAACACGGTGACGCGACCGCGAGAGGGTGACGCAGAGAACATGGCAGAGGTGCCCGCGCAGATCGGCCGCTACGTGGTCGAGCGCGAGCTGGGCTCGGGGGGTATGGGAGAGGTCTATCTGGCCTATTCGCCCGGCGGGGACCCGGTCGCGGTGAAGGTGATCCGACGGGATCGCCTCGACCAGGCCACGCGCGCCCGTTTCGAGAAGGAAGCGCTCATCGCGCGAACGGTCGTGGGTACGAACCGAGTGGCACGCTTCCTCGATGCCGATCCGTACGCCGAGCAGCCCTGGATGGCCGTCGAGTACGTCCCAGGACATACGGTTCACGAGCAAGTACAGGGCCGGGGCACGCTCCCTACCCCCCTCGTCGCCAGCCTCGGCGCGCTGCTCGCCGAAGGGCTCGAAGCCGTTCATAAAGTGGGCCTACTCCATCGCGATCTCAAACCGCAGAACGTCATGCTCAGCGAGTACGGTCCGATACTGATCGATTTCGGTCTTGGGGCCTTCGTTGACGCTGACAAGGACAACCTGACGCAGGCCGGGATGATTATCGGCACCATTCGGTGTATACCTCCCGAGCAAGCTCTCGCCCGCACCAAGCCGAAAGAACCTGCCGATGTGTACGGGCTCGGCACAGTGCTGCTCTATGCGGCGACCGGCCACTACCCGTACGAGGGCGCAGACTGGCTCGGAATCGCCACTCAGGTGGCGGACGAGGAGCAGTTCCCGAATCTGGCCGAGCTGCCTGATGCCCTTCTCCCGCTGATCACGGCAATGCTCGCGTACGCGCCGGCCGACCGTCCCATGCTGGCCGAGGTGACCCGGCAGTGTGTAGCACTCGTTGAGGATGCGGGGTTGTCTGCGGCACAAGCCCGCCATGCACTGGTGAATGCGACGGCTTCCCCCGAAGACAGTGCTCGCGAGGCGCAGAACAAAGGCCCGTCCTCCTCGGTGTGGGAACGCATCGAACAATTCGCGGCCCCGGTCGGCGAGACCAGCACTGCGGACGAGGACGACCACGACAGCCCGCTCGACCGTCCTCTCCCGGCCTCAGAGGACTCCGGCGCTGAGGCGCCTGCCTATCTCACGGAAGACATCGTGCGGGAAGCCGAGAAAACTCCCGATCCGGAGCCGCCGACCCAAAAGTCGAGACGTGGTCGGAAGCCGGCCTCGCTGACGGTTTCCGAGGGCTTGCGGAAGCGGTACGCGATGCAGACAGCGCTGTAGCTCGCCTATCAGGCACATCGTCCGCCGGAGACAATGTCAGTGCACTGCGGTAAAACAACGGCGAATGATCGAGTCGCCGTTCCTCACCTCCGGGCTTCTCCGGAGCGCATGTGAAACAGCGGTATGAAGGAATGGAGCGGTACGTGACCAGCGTGACGGAGACCGGTGACGGTCAGGGCGCGTTCGACACGGAGGACACTGCGGGTGAAGCCGTGGACTCCGCCGTTCCCGGCTCCACAGGTGCCGCCTCCCTGACCCGCCGGGCCAAGTACGCGCCGGGGGCACAGGTCCGGGTCCGGGACGAGCAATGGCTGGTCAAAACCGTCACTCCGGTGGGTGACGAGGACTGGATGGTCGAGGCGACCGGAGTCTCCTCCTTCGTCCGCGGGACCGACGCCGTCTTCTACGACAAGCTCGACTACATCGAGGCCCTCGACCCGAAGAAAACCCTCCTGGTCCCGGACGACTCCCCGAACCACCGCAAGGCCCGCCTCTACCTGGAGGCGGTCATCCGCAAGACCGCGCTCCCGCAGACCGAGCACGGTCTCGCACTGGCCGACAACTTCCTCATGGACCAGCAGACCCACCAGCTGCGCCCCGCCGAGCTGGCCTTGTCCAAGGAGAATCCGCAGCCGCGGGTTCTGATCGCCGACGTGGTGGGGCTGGGAAAGACCCTGGAGATCGGCATCCTGCTCGCCGAGCTCATCCGCCGCGGGCGCGGCGAGCGCATCCTGGTGGTCACTCCGGCGCATGTCCTGGAGCAGTTCCAGCGCGAGCTGTGGACCCGCTTCTCCATCCCGTTGGTGCGCCTGGACTCCACGGGTATCCAGCGCATCCAGCGGGACATCCCGGCCGGCCGCAACCCGTTCGCGTATTTCAAGCGCGCGATCATCTCCGTGGACACCTTGAAGAGCGACGTCTACGCCCACCACCTGGAGAACTCCCACTGGGACGCGGTGGTCATCGACGAGTCACACAACCTGGTCAACCGGGGCACCAAGAACAACGATCTCGCCCGTGCCCTGGCCGATCACACCGACGCGCTGATCCTCGCCTCCGCGACCCCGCACAACGGTGCGACGGAGTCCTTCGCCGAGCTGATCCGGATGCTGGACAAGACAGCGATCGCGAACACGTCGGAGTACGAGGTAAAGGACCTCGGCCACCTGTACATCCGGCGGACCAAGACCGACCGCGAGGTCCGTGACTCCCTCAAGGGCAAGTGGGCCGACCGCGGCCCGTCCCGGCCGGTGGTCTGCGAGGCCGGGGCGAAGGAGCGGGCGGTCCTGGCGGAGCTCGCCGCGCGGTGGACACCGCGCGATCCGGCCGCTTCCTCGGTGTGTGCGGACACGATGGTGGCCTACAACCTGCTGAAGTCGTTCCTGTCCTCGCACCGGGCATTCCAGGACTCGGTCGCGGCGCGGCGGAAGGTCCTGGACGCTCCCCTCAAGGTCAGAAGGGGGCAGGATCCGGCGGCCCGGGAGGCCGAGCGCCGTATTGAGCGCGAGGCCATCGTGAATCTTGAGCGCCTTGCTGCCGACGTTGGCGACGACGACTCCGCGAAGCTCGATGCCCTGGTGCGCGAGCTGAAGGAGATCGGTGTGGTTCCCGGGTCGGACATGCGGGTCGTGGTCTTCTCGGAGCGCATCCCCACCTTGAAGTGGCTCGCCGAAGTGGTCCCGTCCAGGCTTGGTTTCCGGGCCGGGACCAAGCTGGAGGAGTCCGTGGCGGAGGCGAAGCCTTGGCTGGCCTACGGCGGCGCGGTCCAGGTCATGCACGGCGAGGCCAGCAATGAGGACGAGCAGAAGGACATCGTCTCCAAGTTCGGGCTGAAGACCGACCCGGTCCGCATCCTGTTCACCGGTGATGTCGCCTCCGAAGGCGTCAACCTGCACCAGCAGTGCCACCAGTTGATTCATTACGACCTTCCGTGGTCGCTGATCCGCATCGAGCAGCGCAACGGCCGTATCGACCGTTACGGACAGACCAAGGCCCCTCAGTTCCGGGCCATGGTCCTCACCGGCGATGTGAAGTGGCGCACGGATGAGAAGGGCGAGCCACTGCATCTGGACGACCGCCTGGTGGGCTCCAAGCTCCTGGCCCGTGAGGAGGAGGCGCACCGGATCGAGGGCTCGGCGGAGGCCGTCACCGGTATCTACCGGGCAAAGGAGGAAGAGGACCGCCTCACGCGAGACTTGATCTCCGGGCGGACGGTCGAGGAGTCCATCAAGAAGTCCAGCGGCGGTGCCAAGGCGATGCTCGGCCGGCTGATGGGCAATGTCGGTGCCAAGAAGCCGACCGACGACGTGCCCATGGCCACGGTACCGAGCCTGTTCGGCGCCGCAGGTTCCACGGCCGCCTACTTCGACGAGGCGTTGCGCCAGACGTACTTCCCCGACAAGCCGGAGAACGTACTCAAGCTCCGCCGTGAGGACGACGGCACGATCGCCTTCGAACCGCCGCCGGACCTGGTGTACCGGCTGAAGTCGCTGCCCAAGTCGTACCTGACCGACCAGGGCATCCTGCCTACCTCGAAGAAGGAGGGCCGGCTGCGGCTCACCTTCGACAAGGGGCTCGCGGCCAAGCGTTTGGAGGTCGCCCGGGAGACCACCGAGAGCCAGTGGCCCAACGTCAGTTACGTGTCGGACGTCCATCCCGTCCTGGACTGGGTGACCGACAAGGCTCTGGCCGCCCTGCGCCACGACGAGGCGTTCGTTCTCGCTTTCGCCCCCGATCTCGAAGCGGCCGGGACGCTGGACGAGCAGCTACCGGCTGACCTGGCTGGTCCGGTGTATCTGGTCCAGGGGATCTACTCCAACGCGGTGGGCCGCCCTACCGTCGTGGAGTGGATGGCCGTCGTCGGCCTGCCCACCGCACCGCGCGTTCTACGCATCGATGATGCCTTCCTTGCCGCGTGCAATGTCGGCCCGAAGATGCCCGGACGCGCCACCCCCGCCGACCGGGAGGGGCTCCAGACGCTGGTGCCGGCGGCCGTCGACGCGGCGACCGTGTTCCTCACCGACCGGGCGGCGGAGTACAAGGAGGCGATCGACGCGGTGCTCGCCCCGTACGAGAAGCGGGTCGCCCAGTGGCAGCAGGACGCACTCTTCGCCGCCTCCACCCGCTCGCAGAAGGCCAAGCAGGACGTGAACCTCACGGCGAGCCGTCGCAAGTCCATGATCCGGTCGCTGCGGACCTCCGGAGCGCCGATGCTGCGCCTGCTCGGTGTACTTGAACCGCTGTCCGCGACGCCTGCCGGCGTCACCGATGTATCCGCTGCGCCTGCTGCCGGAGAGACGATCGCCTGATGAGTACCGACTTCGACTCCTTCTCCAACCGCGGCGAGTACCTGTCCGCGTTCTACTTCGCCGAGCAGCTCGGCGACGGCCTCAAGAAGGGCGTTTTCGCCGCCTGGGCCAACCGAGAGAGCGACGAGCACGACCCGCGCCCCACGCCGCGCGAGTCGGTACGGGCACTGCGCTCGACGTACCTGGACGAGAAGTACCGCGGCTTCTTCGCCGAGCAGGCCAAGGCCGACGAGCAGGATGACGAGTACCCGGAAGCCGCGGCCTTCGAGGCCCGCCTCAACACCTACGGGGACGCGGAGTGGTGCGAGCGCGTTCAAGACTGGCACCGGCAGGTCCTCGTTGCGCTCGGCTTCCCCTTTGTCTCAGCGGAACCCGCGGCACGGACCCTGATCGTGCACCGCGCCGGGCGCGAGCACGAGGTGGCCGTGGCCTGGCACAGCGACGGCATCGTAGCCCTGGACTGCGGCTGGTCGGCGAGCAACGACACGGCGCTCGACGCGGACGGGTACGGCCGCCTGCTCCACCCGCTGCGGGCGGGCAGCGGTGAGAGTTACGAGACCGGGCAGGCGCTCGCCACCTGGTTGTTCCAGAGCGAGCTAGGTGAGGAGGGTGGCGCGGCCCCGCGGTTCGTACTGCTCCTGTGCGGCGGCGTCATCGTCCTCGCCGACCGGCATGCCTGGGGCGAGGGCCGCTACCTCTCCGCAAACCTCGACGCCGCCCTGGAGCGCAACGATCGCCGCCAGCACGGCGAACTCGCCACGATCGCGGGCCTGTTCAGCTACGACGTACTCGCACCGGCCGAGGACGGCAAACCGCCGGCCATCGACGCGCTGGTCAAGGCGTCCCGCGACAACGCGGTCGGCGTCTCCGGAGAGCTTCGCGAAGGACTCCAGAAGTCCGTCGAGATCATCGCCAACGCGGTCCTGGAACGCCTGGAGGACTCCGGACTCGACCCGCGCGACATCGAGCGCCCGGACCTGACGCTCGCCCGGCAGCTCACCCGGGAGTCGCTGCGCTACCTCTACCGCATTTTGTTCTTGCTGTACGCCGAGGCCCGTCCCGAACTGGGCATCCTGCCCGCAGACGACGGCTCCTACGAGGCCGGCTACTCGATGGCCCGCCTGCGGGAACTGGTGGAGCGCGACGAGCTGTTGACCGAGGAGACGGCTCGTAACGGATTCCATCTACACGCCTCGCTGGACGTCCTCTTCAAGAAGGTCAACAACGGCTACCGGCCCTATGGCACCGAGTCGAACGACGCCCTGCCCGGCGACGACGAGGACACCCGTCGTCGAAAGGCGAAGTACCGGAGCGAGGACCGCGGACTGCGCTTCGAGCCCTTGCGCAGCGAGCTCTTCGAGCGTGACTCCGTCCGCCTCATCGGCAACGAGACCCGCGACCCGCGCAGCGACGAGGACAACGAGCCACGCTGGCTGGACCTGCGTCCGCGCAACAGCGCCCTGCACGAGGTGCTGCGTCTGCTGACCCTGAAGAAGGCCGAACGGGCCGGGGGCCGAGCGGGCTTTATCTCCTACCGCAATCTGGGCATCAACCAGCTCGGGGCCGTCTACGAGGGGCTGATGTCGTACACCGGCATCATCGCCGAGGAAGAGCTGTGCGAGGTCGCCAAGGGCGGCGACCCGGCGAAGGGCTCCTGGCTGGTGCCCTCGCAGCGGCTCAAGGAGTATCCCGAGAACACCTGGGTGACGTACGACGAGCGGGACGCGGTGAAGGGGCTGCGCGGCCCGAAGAAGTACCCGCCGGGCCGGTTCGTGTACCGCCTGGCCGGCCGTGACCGGGAGACGTCCGCCTCGTACTACACGCCCGAGTCGTTGACGAAGGTCACCGTCGAGCTGGCGCTCAAGCACCGGCTCGACCAAGAACGCGACGCCGACGGAAACGTCGTGAAGACACGCGCCTCGGAGCTGCTCAAGTACCGGATCTGTGAGCCCGCGCTGGGGTCGGGGGCGTTCCTCAACGAGGCGATCAACCAGGTCGCCGAGGAGTACCTGCGGCGCCGGCAGGACGAGCTGGGTGTGTCTGTGCCGACGGGCGACGCGCTGACGGAGAAGCAGAAGGCCAAGGCGTACATCGCCCTGCACAACGCCTACGGCGTGGACCTCAACGCAACCGGCGTCGAGCTGGCCGAGGTCTCGATGTGGCTGAACACCATGCATCCCGGGATGCGGGCGCCATGGTTCGGGCTGCACCTGCGGCGCGGCAACTCGCTGGTCGGCGGGCGGCGGGCCGTGTACGCGGCGGGGGACGTGGCCCCGCTGAAGGGCAAGGCCCCCTGGCTCAACGCCAAGCCGCTCGCGCCGGAACCGCTGCCGTTCCTGAAGGACGGGGCCGAGCAGCCGCTGCCGGACGGGGCGGTGCACCAGTTCCTATTGCCGACACCGGGGTGGGCAGCGGTCACGGGTGCGAGCGGCGACGCGAAGAAGCTGCTCGTGCAGCTGGCCGAGGGCGGGGTGAAGGATCTCGCGGAGTGGAAGAAGGGGATCCTGAAGACGCCGGCACGGCGGCTGAACAAGAAGACCGGCGAGCCAATCCTCGACCGCAAGTCCGGCGACGAGGCGGCCTCGCAGTACACGCGGCTGCGGGACGCGGCGCGGCGGGCGGAGTTCCTATGGTCGCTGGTCGTGAAGCGGATGGAGCTGTCGGAGCGGGAGATCGCCCGCAGCATCGACGTGTGGGGCGCGGACACGAAGGACGAGGAGTTCGCCTTCCTGCGGCGGTCCGAGGGCGATGGGGGTAGTTCGGATGCCGCCGTCGTCCGGATGTCGAAGGAGAAGGTGTACGCGGATTTGTTCCGCGCGGCGGGAACCCCGTACTGGCGGCTCAAGCGCGTCATGGACGCGTGGTGCGCGCTGTGGTTCTGGCCGGTGGGGAAGGCGGGGCTGCTCGACGGGGCGGACGACGTGTATGCCGGTGCGCCGGTGGTGGGGAGTGAGGGCGCAGGCAGTATCGGCGATCTGATCGAGGCGATGACCGCGACGGTGGTGCCGCTGGGTGGTGCGGTGCCGCCCGTCGAGGCCGCGCCGGCGGCTGAGGCCGGGGAGACCCCGCCTCCGTCCCCTCCCATGCCCTCGAGCGCACCCCGCTTCGTGGAGAACACCATGCTCTTCGCTATGGAGGGCGACCAGATCTCGATGTCCGACATCGAGGCGTCCTCCGACGGTGTGGTCCACGTGGAGGTCAAGGAGGTCGGCCCGTCGAAGACGACGGCGAAGACCAGGAAGCGGCCTGCCCTTGATCTCTCCCGCCCCACTCGCCGCCCGCTCATCGCGCTGAAGGACCTCGACGACTGGCTGGACTTCCTGGAAGCCATGCTCGGCCGTGGACCGGTCCCGGACGCCGGGTCGCTCATCGGGTCCCTCAACACCCTGGAGGAGCTCAGCGACTACGAGCAGCTCATTCAGGAAGAGACCGAGATGGACATGGACCAGCGGGAGCCGGAAGCGCGCTTTCCCTGGATGGGTGCGGTCCGTGACATCGCCGAGGACCAGGGGTTCTTGCACTGGGAACTTGAGTACGCGCTCGTCTTCGCTCAAGGCGGCGGGTTCGACCTCCAGGTCGGCAACCCGCCGTGGGTGCGTCCCCGTTGGGACGAGGCCGGGGTTCTCGCAGAGCACGAGCCTTGGTTCGCGCTGGAGGAACGGGCGTCCACATCCGCAAAGGACAAGCGTCGCTCGGAACTGCTCGGTGCGCCACGAATCAAGCAGTATGTGCAGGACGAGATCACGGACGTCGTCGCCCAGGTCGGCTTCTTCGGTTCCCCACAGGTGTATCCGTTGCTAACGGGGACCCAGCCGGACCTCTACAGAGCCTTCATGTGCCAAGCGTGGGGTCACAACGCTGCCGCAGGCACCACGGGGTTCCTGCATTCCGACACCCACTTCACGGGTGACAAGGAGGGGGCGCTCCGCGAGGCTGCGTACCGGCGACTTCGGATTCACGGCGACTTCGTCAACTCCGGGCAGCGATTCTTTCCCCGTCCTGTTGGCGACGGCACACATTTCGGCGTGAACATCTACGGCGACGTCAAGGAGATCGGCTTCGACCATCTCTCCTGGCTGGTGTCTGCAGACGCCCTGCGGTACTCGTCCGACCATGACGGTTCGGGCGACGTACCCGGAGTTCGATACAAGAACGCCGAGTTCGATGAACGTCCGCACAAGGCTCGCGTCGTACATGTCGATGAAGACCTGCTCGCTGTGTGGCAGCGCCTGCTCGACGACGAAGGTCAGCAGCCCGTACAGCAGGCGCGTCTCCTCTTCCCGGTCAGCACCGGGGAAGCTTCGGCCATCAGCGCGCTGGCCGACTACCCGGTGCGGTTGGGCGCTTTCGCACCACAGATCTCTCCCGGGTACCACGAGAGCGGGGCGAAGAAGGACAACCTGATCGACTACAACCGTCCCGACAGCACCACAGGGAACCCGTACCAGCCCGATCGCTGGCGACACGTCATCCTCAAGGGCCCCCAGCTGAGTGTCGCCACCCCGGTGTTCAAACGTCATGACGCCAACAGCAACGACGCCTACGGCGCGGACCTGATGAATCTTGCCGTGGACTTCGTGCCAGACACCGCATACGTACGGGCCGAGGGACAGTCCCAGGAGTACCTCGCGGCGCAGGACCGCTGGATCGATCACCGGGCGCTCGCACGACTCCGGGCTGATGAGAAGGCTGTGGCACGGGCACGTCAGCAGGTCGCCCGTGCGTATGACGTACCCGAGACGAAGGCGGACCCAGAGAAGGTGGACGCGCTTCTCGTGGATCGGGCGCGGCGAAGGTGCACGATTTTCCCTCGGCTTGCCTGGCGGAGGATGGTCTCGCCAAATAGCGAGCGGGCCTTGTACCCCGCACTGGTTCCTCCGGGCACTGCACACGTCGATGCTGTCCATAGCCTAGCCATGCCTGAATCCCGTATGACTGCACTGGTAGCAGGTTTTTGGGCCTCAGTACCGCTGGACTATTTTTTGCGCGCAACCGGCCGTGGAGATCTCCGCATTGCTGGCGCAAAAGCTATGCCCTCCCCAGTGCCCGGCCATCCCTTGGCGTCGTCCCTCCTCCTTCGCACTCTCCGCCTCAACTGCCTCACGCGTGCCTACGCACCGTTGTGGGCGGAGCTCTACGACCCCACGTGGGCGGCGTACGAACCCTGGGCACGCGTATGGAATGACCTTCCCCCGCTCCACGAAGTCAACGCGACCTGGAATTCGGATACTCCTCTCCGTTCCGAGCGCGCCCGTCGCTCGGCTCTCGTCGAGATCGACGCCCTCGTCGCCGTCTGGCTCGGCATGGACGCCGACGCCCTGATCGCCGCCTACCGGGGCCGCTTCCCCGTACTCCAGAAGTACGAGGCAGCAAGCTGGTTCGACGCCGAGGGCTGGAAGCTGGCGAGTTACGCCCGAACGATCGGGCAGCGTCAGACGAAGGATTCGTGGACCCAGTTCGAGGCGTACCAGGCCGACCCTGAGCACGCCCCCGTCCCCGACGGCTACACCGCCCCCTTCTACAAGGCCGACCGCGAGACCGAGATGCGTGAGGCCCACGCCTACTTCCAGAAGCGTCTCGACGCCGCCGTCGAGGCCGGTAAGTGGGACCCGGTCACGCAGGAGGTGCCCAAGCCGTGAGGCCGACGCTCGAGGCGCAGGGGCTCAAAGAGAGCTTGCTGCAGTACCTGTCCACCACGTACGCGCTGACCGACGAGGGCGCGCGGCAGGCGCTGCACCGGTTCCTGGGGGACGAGAACTCCGGGATGTTCCGGGGTCCGTTCCTCCGCCTGCGCACGCCTTTCGTCGCGGCCGACGCGTCATGGACCACGTATCTGGACTGGCGGCGGACCGACGGCTGGACACCATACGCGCATCAGGCGAAAGCCTTCGAGCGGCTGTCCTCGGCAGGCGGGCGTACGCCGAAGCCCACGCTGGTGACGACCGGTACCGGCTCCGGCAAGACGGAGTCGTTCCTCTATCCCGTACTCGACCACTGCGCCCGCGAGCGGGCGGCCGGCCGTTCCGGGGTCAAGGCCGTGCTCCTCTACCCGATGAACGCGCTCGCCACCGACCAGGCTCAGCGCATCAACGAACTCCTGTGCGAGCACGAGGCGTTGAAGAAGGTGCGGGCCGGGCTCTACATCGGCGACAAGGCGGCGACGCACTACGACCGGGTCTATACGCGCCGGTCGGACATGCAGATCTCGCCGCCCGACATCCTGATCACGAACTACAAGATGCTGGACCTGCTGCTCCAGCGGGCCCAGGACGCCCCGCTGTGGGCGGACGCGGATATCCGGTACGTGGTCGTGGATGAGTTCCACACCTACGACGGTGCGCAGGGCACGGACGTCGCGATGCTCCTGCGGCGCCTCGCCTCGGCGGTCGGGGTGGCGGAGAAGGGCCGTCCGCTGGGGCGGATCTGCCCGGTGGCGACCTCGGCAACGCTCGCTTCCGACAGCACGGACCAGGACGGGGTCCGCCAGCTGCTCGACGTCGCGACGCAGGTGTTCGGTACGGAGTTCGACGTGTCCTCGATCATCGGGGAGCACCGGCAGACGGTGGACGAGTTCGTGCCGCCGAGCGGCTTCGATCCGATGCTCCCGATCCCGGTCCCGGACGAGCTGGCCACCCTCCCTGACCCCTCACTCGGCGAGGAGGAGTTCCTGGCGCTCGTCGAGGCCGTCACCGGCACCCGCGAAACCGACCCGCACGTGCTCGGTGGCCTGCTGAAAAAGCACATGCTGACCTCGGCGGTGATGCATGCCCTGGACGGGCAGGTGCGGACCGTGCCCGAGGTGCTGGACCTGATGTGGCGGCGGGGCGCGTTCTCCTGGGGGCAGGCGATCACCCGGCAGCCGGAGGTGGCGGCGTCCGCCCTCGCCCGGCTCCTGGCGCTGCTCTCGGTGGCTCGTGATCCGGCCTCCACGCCCGAGCGGCCGCGGCCCTTCGTGCAGGTCGAAGTGCATCAGTGGGCGCGGTCGGTGTCTCGGGTCGTGCGCGGTGTGTTGCCGTGGCCCAAGGCCGAGTTCCAGTGGGACGCGGCCGGTTCCGCCCACCACTCGGGCGAGCAGCCGGCCCGTACCGCCCCGGTGACGACGGCGACCGCGGGCGCGGCCGCGAACCTGTTTCTGCCCGCTGTCTACTGCCGTGACTGCGGGCGTTCGGGCTGGGCGGTGTTCTCCCCGGAGACCGACGACGCGGACGTACAGGTCGACACGCACAAGATCCGGCGGGCCTCGGTCAGCCAGGACAAGATGCGGGTACGGAACCTGATAGCGGCCACCGAGAAGGAGGCCCAGGAGGGCTCCGGTGCCGCCCCGATGGACGAGGCCGGGCGCGGTGCGGGCCGCGGCAGCACCGCCCTCGCGGCCACCAACGCCGGGCAGTTGCGTGTACTGGACGGGCCGAAGCGCCGCCTGCGGCTGCCCGATCCGGTCGAGGACTACGACCAAGAGACCGGCGCGCCCCGATTGGCGGGCTCCGACTCAACCTTCGTCCTCGTCTACCTCGGGGACACCGCGACCACCGCCGCTGAGGACGACTGGTGCCCGGCCTGCGGTTCGCACAACGCGATCCGCTTCCTCGGTACCGGTGCTGCCGCCCTCGCCGCGGCCTCGGTTACCCAGTTGTTCACCGGCGGCGAGATGGACCGGGCGCAGGGTGAGGACAAGACCCTGATGTTCAACGACTCGGTGCAGGATGCCGCGCACCGGGCCGGTTTCGTGGCCAGCCGCTCGTACACCTTCTCCCTGCGCGCACTGTTCAAGAAGCATCTGTCGGAGGAGACGCCGACCGCGCTGCACGACCTGATCGCCGACGTGGTCGCGGCGACCACCGACCGCGAGACCCTTGCCGCCGTCGTACCCACCGACCTGCACGACTTCAAGGGCGTCAAGCGGCTCCTGTCCGGTCAGGGGCGAGGCGGGGACAAGAAGACCTGGGAGCTGATCGGCGAGCGCTTCGCGTTCGAGGCGCTGATGGAGTTCGGCTTCCGCTCCCGCAACGGCCGCACCCTGGAACTCACCCGGACCGCCGCCGCCCACGTGCGCATCGAGGACCCCGCCGCCGCGATCGCCCTGGTCAAAGCCGCGCACACCGAGCCGTACGGGCACGGCGGCGGGCTGCCGATCATCGAGCAGGACGACGCCCGCTACCTCGGGTTCCTGCGGATCTTCCTGGAGCGGCTGCGGACCCGTGGCGCGATCGGTCACAAGTGGCTGGAGGGGTATCTCTCGGAGGCCGGTACCAGCCGGTACTACATCTGGGGCAAGCGGCCTCCCGGTATGCGCGCTTTCCCCAAGGGCATCGCGGCCCCGGTGTTCCTGCTCAGCGCACCCAAGACAAAGAGCGAGTTCGACTTCGCGACCGGCCGTCTCTCCTGGTACGAGCGGTGGGCGCAGCGCACGCTCGGGCTGCCGCGAGAGCAGGCCGCGGAGTTCTGGTCGCGGCTGCTGCCCGCGCTGGTCGAGGCGGGCCTGCTCTCGGTGCGCACTCCGACCGACAGCAGTCTGCGCGTCTACGGTCTGAAGCCGGGCGCGGTCGACGTGCAGCTGTTGAAGGACGCCGAGGTGAACGAGGCGTTTGTCCGCTGCCCGGACTGCTTCTGGGAGCAGACCGTCCACCCCGGCCTGCTCGCGCAGTGGGACGGGCAGCGCTGCCCGTCCTACCGCTGCCGCGCCGGCCATCTCATCGCGGGCGACCGGCCCGAGGGGCTCGGCAAGCACCAGCGGGACCGTAACTACCGCGAGGACTACTACCGCAGGCTGTACCGGAAGGCGGGCACCTACCAGGTCATCACGGCTGAGCACACGGGCATGCTGACCCGGCCGGAGCGTGAGCGGGTCGAGGCGGCGTTCAAGGACGGCAGCGGGTTCAAGGATCCCAATGTGCTCTCCTGCACGCCGACGCTCGAAATGGGCATCGACATCGGCGACCTGTCGGCTGTCGTGCTCGCCGCGCTGCCCAGGCGCGCTGCCAACTACGCCCAGCAGGTGGGCCGGGCCGGTCGCCGTACCGGAAACGCGTTCCTGCTGACCATCCCCGACCGCAGCCGCCGAGACCTGTACTACCTGGAGCAGCCGCGCGAGATGATCGCCGGGCAGATCGTGCCGCCGGGCAGTCACCTGTCGGCCATCGAGATCCTGCGCCGCCAGTACCTCGCACACCTCCTCGACCTCGCCGCGCGGGGCCGGCTGTCGCGCACTGACGGCCGTCCGCTGCCCGCAGTCGTTCGGGACGCCCCGGCCCTCTTCGGCCCGTCCGGATACCTCGCCGATCTCGTCGAAGCGGCGCTCGCGGACGCCTCGCACCTGGTCGAAGGGTTCCTGGACCTGTTTCCCGTCGGTGTCAACGAACAGGCCGCCGACGACCTGCGGGCCTTCGCCGGGCGCGGGCTGCGCAGCGCGGTGGAGCGGGCCGAGCGACAGTGGCTCCACGCCGAGGAAGTGCTGCGGCGGCGACTGCGGTACATCGCGGAGGCCCGCGACGAACTCCACGACACCGAGGACGAGCAGCGCGACCGTAAGGCCGAACTCGACGCCGAACACCGGGCGCTCGGCAAGCGCCTGAGTAAGCTCGGGCTCATCACCGCCCAGCAGGCCCTGTGTGATCTCGGACTGCTGCCTAACTACGCGCTCATCGACTCCGTCACGACCCTCAACGCGACGCTGTATTGGGTCGACGGCATGGATCCGAACACCGGCCGGGACCGCTTCGACTCCAAGATCCGCTCCTACGACCGGCCCCGGCGCTACGCCCTGTCCGAACTCGCTCCCGGCAATACGTTCTACGTCAACGGCTACAAGCACGAGATCACCGGCATCGACATCGGCAGCCCCTCTCAGCCGGACTGGAATGCCTGGCGCTTCTGCCAGGAGTGCGGCTACGTCCGTACCGAGGACGCCATGGACGACCGCTCGCCATGCACGCGCTGCGGCAGCGCCGGGATCGCGGACGACGGTTCCTGCCTGCACCAGGTCATCGAGCCCACGACCGTCACCTCCCGCGACAAGCGCGAGGACGCCCGTATCGGCGACGACAAGGACGACCGGGAACAGCGCTACTACACCGTCATCGACGCGGTGGACATCCCCCGGGAGGAGATCAAGCACGGCGCTTCCTGGCGGCACGCCCACCACACCTTCGGCGTCGACTACTGCCGCAAGGCCGTGATTCGCCGCATCAACGTCGGTCCCATGCGGTTCGACAGCCAGAGCGAGGACGAGCTCGCCGGGCAGGACGTCCGCATCGCCCCGTTCCACGTGTGTACCGCGTGTGGGGCGGCGACCGCCGACGGCAAACCGGTCTTCGACCACGCCACCGACGCCTTGGACTCCTCTGCCGCCCGCAATCCGAAGGTGAAGCACCACCAGCCGTGGTGCCCGCTGCGGCGTGGGAAGAAGGCCGCTGCTGTGCCCCAGCAGCCGGTGCTCCTCGCCCACCAGCTGAACACCGAGGCGCTGCGGGTACTCCTTCCTGCGGCCACCGTGCTCGTCGAGGAGAAAATCTACTCCTTCAAGGCTGCACTGCGGCTCGGCGTCGATCGGCAGTTCGGCGGCGACCCCGCGCACCTGGACACCACGCTGGCCCGGATGCCCGACCAGGCCACCGGCGAGAAGCGCCACTTCCTGGTGCTCTTCGACCGGCTCCCCGGCGGCACCGGATATTTGGACCGGCTGACCGACCCCGGCGACTTCAAGGAAATGCTCCTCAAGGCTCGTGCCGCGCTCCTCGAATGCCCCTGTCAGGACGAGAGCCTGCGGGCCTGCCACCGATGCCTACACCGCTACACCGAGGAACGCCACCAGGACGTCGTCTCACGCCACGAGGCCCTGGAGATCCTCGGTGACCTCCTCGGCCCGGTCGACGAGAACGGCGAGCCGCTGCGCGGCGCCGACGGTAACCCCGTCGACGGGTGGGCGGTCACCAAGGTGGCGTCCACCGAACTGATCGGCCTGGACAAGCAGGTCGAGTCCGACCTGGAGGCCCGCTTCCTGGCCGCCCTACGCAAGTGGAGCGAGAACCAGGACGACGCCGCACTCGACGAGAGTGGAACGAACAGCGGATACCTCCGCTTCACCGGTCCACCGGCCGGTGCGGGAGAGGCCGCCGATACCGAGTCCGTACGCTCGACCGGCTGGCGGCTCACCGCCCAGCGCAGTATGGAGCACACCCGCACCGACTTCACCTTTGAATCCACCGACGGCCCCCGCCGACTCGTCACCGTCTACCTCGACGGGCACAGGTACCACGCAAGCCGCAAGCACAACCGGATCGCGCCCGACTGCACCAAGCGCAACCAGCTGCGGGCCGACGGACACATCGTCTTCCAGATCACCTGGGACGACCTGGAGCTCTTCGAAAAGGGCGACGCCGCCAAGGCACAGCCGGTGTGGCCGCCTTATCGGCGCATCAGCCAGGACACCGCCAAGGAGTGGTATGAGGAGCTGGGCGGCGACCGCGCCCACTACTCGGCCGCTGTGTTCGCCAACCCCATCGACACGCTCCTCGCCTATCTGCGCCAGCCCTCCCGTACCGCATGGGGGCGGCGGGCCAAGGCGCTGGTCGGCGGGTTGATGAGCACGCCGGAGCCACTCGTACAGCAGGCCGACCGGGGCCAGGCACGCGAAGCCGTACGGGCCGCTCTCACCGCCCTCGGCCGCGGTCAGGAGCCGGGGCCGGAAGCCGGGGAAGGTGACGGAGAGATCCTCGTCCTGCACGCCGTGGACGAAAGCGGGCTGCCGCTGATCTACATCGTGGACGCCTCCGGCCAGGAGCCGGGTTGGAGTGCCATCGCCGTACTCGACGACCGCACCGAGAACCTGGGCACCACCGAACACAAGCTGATGTGGCGGTCCTGGCTGTACTGGTCGAACCTGCTGCAGTTCCTGGCCTTCACCGGCGGCGACGGCATCCAGCTTGCGAGCGGCCAGGCCGCCGACTACCCGGTGGAGGTCCTCACCATCGGCGGCGGCATCGGCGAACTCGAATCTCTGATCGTCCAGCGGAGCCCCGCTGCCGACGAGGTGAGTTCGGTGGTGGACAGCCGCACCGCGGTGCTCGCTGGTGCGGCCGACGCCGATTCGACGGAGGAGTCCTTCCTGGAGAAGATGGTCGCCGGCGTCCTGCGGGACCGGACCTGGGACGAGGACATCCTCGAGCTCCTGGAAGAGGACGAACCGGACTCCGACCTCACCCGGCTGGCCAAGAAGATCGCCGCCAACGGCAAGAAGGCGCCTGTCTTCGGTTACGAACTGGGCGAACGCGGCTGGCAGACGGACTTCGCCTGGGACGACTCCCAAATCAAGATCGCCGTCGTCGTGGCGCCGGACACACACGGATCGCAAGCCGAAGAAGAGCGCCGCAAACGCGACGAGGCGTACGCCGCCGACGGTTGGACCGTACGTACCGCCACCGACTGGCTCAACCACCTCGACACCCTCCTGACACTCCTCCCCGACACGGAAGGCTCCGACTCCTGATGACCGCCCGGCTCAGCCTGTACGAGAAGGCCGAACACGAGCTGTACAAGCTCGACCGCTCGGTCAAGGGAAAGTTCTACGACTTCTGCCACCGATTCCGGCAGAACCCCGACCACCCTGGCCTCGACCTCAAGCCCCTCAAGGGCGACGGACGGGTCTTCCGCGCGAAGATCGACCAGTCCTACCGGGCCCTCCTCGCCAAGGCCGGCGTGGACGAACAGGGTCAGGAGCGGTGGCTCGTCGTCGCGGTACGCCACCGCAAGCACGTCTACGAAGAACTCTCCGTCGCGATCAACCGCGTCACCGGTGAGATCGAGTTCGTCGACCTGTCCGTCGTCGGGCAGAGTGTGCTGCAGCGCGCCGGTGTCACCCTCACTCCGGTCGAACCGGCGCCCGAGGCCAAGCTCCAGCAGCCGGCGCCGGCCCCTGAGGTTCGCGAGTCGGTCGCCGTAGAGCCCTCCGCACCGCTCCTCTCCGGGATCACTGGCGAGGACCTGCGGTCGCTTGGTGTCGCCGCACAGCTCATCGACCTCGCACTCGCCGTCACCGAGAGCGGCGAGCTCGACCAACTGGTCTCCGGCGCCCCGCTCCTGACCAAGGACATCCTCTACGGCCTGGCCGCCGGGATGTCCATCGACGAGGTCCGGCGCGAGATCACGGCCCCCGTCGAGGTCAAACTCGCCGACACCGAACGTGACGACCTCGGCGCGGCGCTGGCCCGCACCACCGTCACCACCATCGACGATGACCTCCGCGTCGTACTGGAGGAAGGCGACTTCCGGGCCTGGAAGGTCTTCCTCCACCCTGCCCAAGCCAAACTCGTCGCCCGCCGTTACAACGGTCCCGCCCGGGTCTCCGGCGGCCCCGGAACCGGCAAGACGATCGTCGCTCTCCACCGGGTCAAGCACCTGGCCAAGCAGCTCCCTCCCGGCCACAACAAGCCCATCCTGCTCACCACCTTCACCACCAACCTCACCGTCGACCTCCGCGCGCGCCTCTCCTCCCTCCTCGAACCCGACCTCGTCGCCCGCGTCGAGATCACCAACATCGACAAGCTCGCGGCCCGCGTCCTCAACGAGAACTCACTCAGCGGCACCGGCAAGCAGCGCATCTACGACAGCGTCGCGATCGGCATCCTCCAGCACCTCCTGTTCGAACTCGACGAGAAGCGCTGGGAGCCCGAGTTCCTCTACGAGGAATGGGAACAGGTGATCCTCGGCCAGTCGCTCGGCAACCGCAAGGCGTACTTCGACGCCCGCCGCGCAGGCCGCGGCCGGTCCGTCAGCCGCCCCGAACGCGCCCAGATCTGGAAGATCCTCGAGCAGTTCACCGCCCGCCTCGACAAGGAGAACCGCGAAACCTGGGGCCAGGCCGCCGAACGAGCGGCCCGCTTCGAGATGGAACGCGCCGCCAAGATCAAGGCCAGGCAGGACCGTAAGGACGAGGTCGGCGGCAAGGACCTCATCCACCGCGACGACAGCTCCGGCATGCGCTACATCGCCCACCGCTACCAGCACGTCGTCGTCGATGAGGCCCAGGATCTGCGCCCCGCTCACTGGAAGATGCTCCGCGCCATGGTCGCCCCCGGCCCCGACGACATGTTCATCGCCGGCGACACCTATCAGCGCATCTACGACCAGCAGGTCACTCTCGGCACCGTCGGCGTCAACATTCGGGGCCGCTCCTCCCGCCTCACCCTCAGCTACCGCACCACCAAGGAGATCCTCGCCCGCGCGATGCAGGTCGTCGACGGCACGGGCAACGCCCCCTCCTACGACGACCTCGACGACGGCACCGACACCCTCGCCGGCTACCGGTCCGTCCTTCGCGGCCCCGTCCCTGAACTCGCCCCCTGCGACACCTGGGACGACGAACTCACCCAACTCGCCGCCACTCTCCACGCCTGGCGCGAGGAACTCACCTCTGGCGACGGCAACAACCCGCGCCGCGACCCCCGCGGCAACATCGCCGTCTGCGTCGCCGACCGCGACTCCGTCAACCAGGTCATGTACTACCTCGCCACCGAGGCCGGCATCACCGTAGCCGAACTCACCAAAGACGGTGTCAAGGGCGACGGCGAAGTCCACGTCGGCACCATGCACCGCTTCAAGGGCCTCGAATACCAGAAGCTCGCCATCGTCGGCGCCCGCGACGGTGTCATCCCCCGCACCGCAGTCATCGACCGCTACCGCGAATCCGACCCCCAGCGCTACGCCCGCGAGGAACGCAAGGCCCGCTCCCTCCTCTTCGTCGCCGCCACCCGCGCCCGAGACACCCTCCGCATCAGCTGGCACGGGGCACCGAGCCCCTATATCTCCCGATAGAGAAAGACGAAGGCGTGTCCGGCGGAAGGCGCAAAGGTTGTGCCTCATGACCGTCCTACAAGGCTCTGCTTCGCGTGATGCTGAACCGAGAGGTCGTTGGCGGGACGAGTCAGCTGGAGTCTTCGAGCCGATGCCCCAGCCGTCCCTCTGCGTCGCGCTCCGTCTGGTTGGTCGGTTGCGGGCGGCTTGGGCGAGAACCCTGCGGTTCCGCACCGGCACCGCCCGACGAGACTTGCTCGGGCAGTCACCCGCCAACCGAAGCGGCGCATTGTACGCACCGCCTACCGCGAACTGGTCCGAAACCTAACCTGGACCCCTCGAACGGGAGAGCGCTCTTGCCCCGGTTTCCACAGGACGCGTATCACCAAGGCAAGAGGCCTTGGCCGGTGGGTGCAACACCGGAAGTAAGGCCATAGCCCGACTCCTGTAATGAAGGAGAAAGAGCATGGAAGGCATACCAACGGCCACCGACAACGGCGGTCCCGAGGACCACACCACCCATCCTCTCGGTAGCACCGGCCCAACCACCCGGCTCCAACCCGTCCCCGCAGCAGCCCTGTCAGACGGTGCGCCTGCCATGGGAGCGCCCGCTGTCGGACGCACGTTCACCTTCACTAACTCCATCAACGGTGAAAATGTGACCGCGAACTGCATGCCCGGTTGCACGATCGACCACGAGGCGAACAGCGACAGGCCCGAGCACCCGCACGACATCTACTGCAACATCCCCGGCACCGCTGGCGAGCTGCCCCTCTACGGCCCGCTGTGCGACACGGGCCGCCCTGAGGACTTCCGCTTCCTCAGCTGGAGCATACAGTCCCGGCCCTACTCGGGACGGCCCTCGGAGCGGCTGCCGTTCGTCTCCATCGAGGCATTCGACGACCACTACATCGAGTACCTCGATCCGGACACGTTGGAAATGGTCATCAGCCACCTGCAGAAGCAGGTGGGCTCCTTGCGCGAGGCCCACGCTCATCTCGTCAACGTCCGCACCACGTATCTCAAATCGCCGGAGGTTGCGGCATGAGGAACACGGCGAACACCAAACGCGCCATTGCCGAGGTCACCCGTGGCGGATCCGTCGACGGCGTGGTATTCCACTCGGACCACGGCACCCATGACCAGATCGGTCCTCATGTGCTCCGCCATGGACCAGCCGACCACCCGTCGCGAGTGCATGTCGATGACTGTTGCCAGATACATCCAGTCATTTCCGACCGGCAGGTATGTGATGTCGCCGCACCAACGGACATCGGTCCTGGGCGCGGTGAAATCGCGCCCCACGAGGTCCGGCGCCTTGGGCGCCCGCGCGTCCTGCACGGTGGTCCGCTTCCCCCTACGCAGGTGGCGGCCGGTGATGCCGGCGGCCCTCATCAGCCTCGCGACCCGCTTGTGATTCACCACCGGACCCGACTCCCGCAACTCACGCGTGATCCTCGGGAGGCCGTAGGCGCCCTTGGTCCCGGTGTGAATGCCACGGATCTGTTCGGTCAGCGCTGCCTCGGCCGCCGCCCTGGCCGCCCGGGCGGGCCCGGCGGTAGAAACCAGAGCCGGAGACGCCGAAGATTCTGCACAGCCGCTGTATGCCTTACTCCATGTGGTGGTCGGAGATGAACCCCCAGCGGCCGGTCATCGACCCATCTCCTTCGCAAAATACTGCGCCGCCTTCTTCAGGATCTCCTTCTCCAGCTCACGCACCTGCTTGCGCAGCCGCTTCAGCTCCTCATGCTCCACCGCGGTCATCGGCTCACCGCCCATGCCGGCCTGGGCGGACTCAGCCCCACGTACCCACTTCCGCAGGGACTCGGTGTTGACGCCGAGGTTCTTGGCCACCGAGTTGATGGACCGGCCGGTGGAGGCCCCCAGCTTGACCGCATCCTGCTTGAACTCTTCCGACTACCGGGCTGTACCCACCACGACACCTCCATGCCAGATCCCACGATCTGACCCTCAAGAGATGTCCCCAAACGCGGGTAAACCCCACCGCGGCGGTACTCCCGATGTGCAAGCTCTTTGACGGTCTGCGTATAGCGCCACTCCGAGAGCAACCCGAGCTTGTGCAATTGATAGGTCAACGCCATAGCTGAGACGCCCCACTTGCGCTTGGCTACAAGACTCGCGGGGACCGACGGGACAGCAGTGCATATTCGTGAAGCGCTGTCACGGTCGGCCGGGCATGAGTCCAGTCGTTCCTGCCGGTCCATCCCGGCCGACTTCGCCGTGATCCGCCCGACTGTCGGTCGATGCAGGGGGACGAGCCGTTGTGTTCGGATGGCTGGAAGTCTCTGCCCGACGTTGCGTCAGATGTGATCTAGGTTACCTTCGGGGGGACTGAATGGAGAACCGTGATGATTCGGGGCTGGGAAGCCGATCCCTCTTCGCCGCTGGTGCGCCGCCTGGGTAAATCCCCCACCGCGCTCGGGACCACGGGCGGCGAGCAGGGGTGCCCGGACATCTGGGAACTGGAGAACGGGGACATCGCCGTCGTTGGCCGCGACCTCACCGATTCCTACCTGCCGATCCTGCCCCCAGGGCTTGTTGTCGCCCCGGATGAACGAATCGTCGTGATCCCCCGCAGAACAGCCGCTGCGGCGAAGGTAGACCTTCCTGATGCTTAGCTCACAGGCCGACGGCCCGGGTCAGCGCCTCGGGCTTGACGACTACTCCGAGGACTTCGGTCGCCATTTCTGGCGTTCCGGCTCCGAGGGGTTCTGGAAGCTCGAACGTCAGCAGATCTTCCAGGAGCCCGGGGTGGAGAGCTGGGATGCCTTCCGCAAAGGGCTCTGGGATGAGGCCCTGGCGCTGATCGAGGAACAGCGGGGGCACTACGAGGAGTACCTCCGGCGAATCGCCGGAAGCGGATTCGCCCTCCACCGTGTCCGCTGTGTGGAGGAGCCCATCGCTCCGTACCTCCAGTGGGAGCTCCACCTGCTGAACCTGAAGGCCCAGTGCGGGGAGGACACGAGAGTCCTCAGCGGGGACGGCATCCTCCGGTACGAAGCTCAGCATCCGCTTCCAGAGGTCGTGGTCCTCGGCTCCTCGGTGATGTACGAGGTGCTTTATGACGACGACGGGAAACTCGCCGGCGGTATCCGCTTCGACGATCCACGCGACATCTCCCGATGGCGGAAGACGATCCAGGAGATGCACCGGGCTGCTGAGCCGATGGACGACTTCTTCACTCGCCGGATCGCCCAACTGCCTCCGCCGACCGTGACCGAGGAGTAGAGCCGAGCAATCCCGCCCCGAGCGCGATGGAGAGTCCGGGATGGGCATAAGAGTTTCGGCCGGAAGCCTGCCGCAGTATAAGGGCTATAAATGCGCATTATTCTGATTTCATTCTCCGCGCAGGGCTTCGCCCTCCTGCACCGCGTGTGCGAGCGGGCCGGGCACACGCCCGTCGCTTACCTGCACGCTCGGTCGCTGCGGCCGGGCGAGCCGTCGCGACGCGGTGCTGGCGATGCCGTGGGCGAGATCGTCGACGCCCTGCCGAACGGGATGGATCTGCTGATTCCGGGCCGGAAGAGCATGTTGCCGCACATCATCGCGGGATACCAGGCTGATCTCATCGTCTGCTACGGCTTCCCCTGGAAGCTACCGTCGGCGGTACTCCGGTCGACGAACTTGGGTGCCATCAACGTGCATACGTCGATGCTGCCGAAGTACCGAGGCCCTATTCCGGTCAACTGGGCGATCAGGAAAGGCGACAAGGAAATCGGCGTCAGCATCCACTGGATGGAGAGCGAATTCGACTCCGGCGGGATTCTGGCGCAGGAGGCAGGTATCGCGTTGGGCGACGATGTCGCCCCCCAGTTGTTGTGGGAAGAGGTCGACCGATTCATCGAGCGGCTTCTGCCCCGCGCGCTCTCGCTGGTCGTGGCCGGTTCGCCTGGTACACCGCAGGAGGAGAGGTCGGCCACCTACGCGGGGTGGATGGAACCCGAGTTCTCTCAGATCGAGTGGAACACCGCCAGGGAAGATATCCACAACCAGGTACGCGCCGTCAGGTTCGGCAGCTCCGGAAGATCCGGCCCAGTTGCCGTGGTGGCTGACCGTCGTCTGCGAGTTCTGAGGACATCGTTGCAGCCGGCGGACGGAATCAAGGTGATGTGTGGAGATGGACCCGTGTGGATCACGGAGTCCGCACCGGTGGCGGACTCCGATTCCTGAACGGAGACCGGACCACCGCGAGTCAGTTCGGGTCTGGTGACGTTGTCTCTGCCAGGGAACGTCGGTACCGCGCGAGCTTGTCCCGGATTGCCCTCGTCCACGGGTGCTCCGGACCGAGTACCCGCTCGCGCCATTTCCGCACGATTTCCGCCTGTTCGATGGCTTCCAGGTCCTCGCCGACCGCGTGCAGCACGTTGCTGAGCAGGCTTCGTGCCGCCAGCGTGATGGGGTAACGAGTTCCGAACCGGCGTTCGTGCGCCGCCAGCGCACGGCGGGCCGACGGCAATGCGTCGGCGTGCTTTCCGGTGTTGAGCAGCGCACCTGCGCAGTTGAGGTCGGCCGACAATGTGATCGGGTGGTCCGGGCCCAGCTCACGGCGACAGTCGGCGACCAGGTCCGTTCCTGCCAGTGCCTCTCGGTCCAATTCCGGGCCGGGAGGCAGTTCGAGCAGACATGCCCTCGCCTCCAGTGTCAGCGGGTGCCATGGGCCCAGCAGTTCGGCTCGCCCGGCAACCGCCCGGTGCATCAACTGCACGGCTTCCGTCACTTGACCGAGCCAGACCAGCGGGCGGGACAGATGGAGGCAGGTGGTCAGGGTGTCGAGCGCCTCGGGACCGCAGACCCGTTCGAGGTCGTCGAGCAGCCCGCGGTGGAGATCCGCTGCCTCCTCAAGGCGCCCCAGACGATCGGTCGCCTTCCCGATCCGCTGCCGCAGGCGCAGCACCAGGACGTGATCGTTTCCCAGTCGTCGTCGTACGAGAGCCGTCGCTTGTTCGGCCATGGCCAGCGCAGATGCGTAATCGCCGGAGCGATGCTGGGCCGTCACCAGGCGCAGGACGCAGGTGGCTGCGGACTCGGCGGTGCCGATCGTGGTCTCGGGCCAGGTGATGACGCGGCGAAGCAGCGCCAGGACATGGGGAGCGAGGGGGGTGAGGAGGCTGTCCCGCAAGCCGCGTTCCGGGGATGCAGGTAGGGAGTGGAGAAGGAGTCCGGCTGCCGCGGCGGCGAGTTGGTCGCGTTCATCGACCGGGGTGATGCGGGCGACGCTGTCGAGCAGCACTCCATGCGTGCGCAGGCAGCGGATGTCGCCGGGGACGAGTTCGGTGAGCGAGTGGTCGAGCAGTCCCCGAAGTGCCAGTTCCACCCGGTCTGCGGGCAGGGGCAGGTCGAGCCGGGCGTTGGCCAGCAGCGACAGGGGCAGCGGGTCGTTCGACCAGCAGGCCAGAAGGCGCAACAGGGTGACGGCCTCGGGCAGGTTCTGCCCCGTCAGGGAGTTCAGCGAGAGTTGCCACGTTCCGCTGACCAGGTGCCGCGAGTCGTTGCCCGCCTCGACGGCTCCCTGGTCGATCAGCTCGATGGGATCCGGACGCTCCTGCAGACGACGCCCGTACTCCACCATCGTCCAGGGGTCGATCACCTGGTGGGCCAGGAACCCGCCGGCCAGAGTCAGGGCGAGCGGGAGTCGGCCGAGGCTGTCCGCGATGGCGGCCGCGTCCTCGGCGGAACCCGTTCCCGGGGCGAGATCACGCAGGACCTGAGCCGCCTCCTCACGCGGCAGGACACCCACGTACAGCAGCTCAGCGGCGGGCCACCAGTGTCCGGCAGCCTGCCGTGTCGTCACGAGGACGGTTCCGCGCGGGCTGGTGCGCAGCCATCCGCCGTCCCGTAGCACCGCTGGGTCATCGGCGTTGTCCAGCACCAGCAGCCATGGTGCGTCGGACCGGTCGAGATGGTCCCAGACCAAGTCCGCAGCCGCGCGTAAGCCGTTGCGCGCGGCCATCAGCTCACCGTCGCCGGCGCCGCGGTCGGCGGCCACAGCAAGCATCCCGGCCCGTAGGGATGCCTGATCGGAGGCATTGACCCACAGGCCCAGGCGTCCGCGTTCGCGGGTGGCGTGTTCGAAGAGTGCGCACGCAACGGCAGTCTTCCCGCATCCTCCCAGGCCGTGCAGGACGAACACGGTGCTCCCGGCGTCCTCGGTCACGGCCTCCTTCAGGCGTCCGACGAGTTCGCCGCGATCCCTCAGGATCGCCGGTGCTCGGCCGATGGGCGGATGCCTTACCGAGTCCGGGCCGGCCCAGGCGGCACTGTGATGGTGGTGTTCGGTGATGTGCTGGTCACCGGAAGCCTGGTAGACGCGTCCCTGTTCAGTGGCCCGGCCGTCGTTGCGGCCGGTCACCGCTGGTCAACGTTCAGGTCGCGGCCGGCCTGGTAGACACGCGAACTGCCGAAAGCGGTCGCACGTTGGGTGACGGCCGGGATGGAGGGTGCGCCGGGGTCGAGTTCGGTCAGCAGGGAGCGCAGTTCCGCCACCAGCTCGGGGTGCGCGACCAAGAGGCGGCGAATGCGGCCCTGCCACTCCGCCGCGATCTCCCGCTCGGCCTCCTCGTCACCACTGCTCTGCGCGCCCAGGAGGTCCCGGCGCGAGGTGTCGAGCTGGGCGCCGACTTGCTCCTCGTAGTCCGGCCGGACACGTCGCCACAGACTGACCACGCCGTTCCGCACACCGTTCCACGTGTCGGTCGCCAGCAGCGTCGCGATCGTCGTACCGGCAGTACCCGCCAAAAAGGTGATCTCCGCGTCCATCCTTGCCCTCCCTCAGTCCTGTCCGGGTCACAACCCTATGGAGCCGACGCAGCGTCAGTACACCGGACTTTCGGCGACATTTCGCGCCGCCTTCGGCCCACCGCCACCCTCGACCTCTCAAATCAACTCGCCCATTACTAACCGGATGGACGCCCGCGCCAAACAGGCAAGGGCGCCTTTACCGTACTCGGCAAAGCGAAGCACGCCACGGAGCGCCGGACGTCGTCCATCGCCCCCGTCCATCGCCTCGCGTGTCCGGCCGTCATCGGCCTCGTCCTGGCCGCCTCGGTCGGGATGCTTCTAGGATTGGTCGGCCCACACTGGATTGCCGGCTTCTTGCACATGCAGGGTTGGTGAATGCTCCCGGTATGCCCACTGTGTCGCGTCGTGCGGTGCCACCCAGGCTCTGGTCTGGAATGCCTGAATGGGCGTCAGTGCAGCGGTGCAGGTGTCAAGCGGGCTGATTCGAGTGGCCCTGGCTGGGATGGTGATGGTCGCCGAGGTTCCCCAGGGAGCGGGGCAGGTCTGCTCCACGGCGGCTTGGACGTAGGCGAGTTTCGCTTTCACTGTCATCGGCTTGCCCGAGGTGTTGGTGAACTGAACGAGGAAAGCCATCGTCGCCTCGTCGGAGACGATCAGGCATGGCTTCCACACCACTGTCCCCGCGCTCCGCGGCTTTCCGCACCGGTGTTTCCCGTTCAGGCTGCCTGACACGGCGGAGGTATCAGCGTTGGGACCGTCGGCGTCCATGGCATGCGCGCTCGGTGACGCCGACCTGTCCGGGCCCCTGCCAGCCGTGGCCGGCGTTTCGTCGCCCGGCCACGCCCACAGGCCCATCGACACGGCTGCCGCGGCGGTGAGCGCTCCTGCCCCGATCCACCTCTTCCTCGCCAGGCACGATGTCCGGTCGGTGATTCCCGCCGCCACGATCGCGCCGGTTTCCGCTTCAGTCGCAACTGCTGCGCTGGGTGCCCGGGGCGAGACTGCAATGGTGACGGGTTCGACCGGCAGCAGCTCGGCGAGTTCCGGCTCGGTAACTGCCGTCGATTCCACGTTCGCCCGGAGTTCGACAGGTTCCGTGGGGCTTGGTTCAACGGCTTCGCTCGATGCGACGGCTGCGGAAATCCCGATGGGTTCCCCAGAGCTGATCTGCCCGGGGGAATGCAGACATCTACTCTCCCCAATCCGGCGGCGCCACCCGCGTCCAACTGTCTCCTGAAGCCCGTGTGCCAGATCGGCGATTTCCCGGCCGATCATTGGTAACCGCTTCGCATTGCCGGGTGAATACAGCTCCAGCGCTCGTGCGATAGCCGCGCTGTCCTCCATGCTGGGCAACCGGTTGTGCTTGGTGCCGGGAAGGAGTTGCCTGCGGCCACGGAGCCAATACGACAGTATTGGCCCGTCGATCGGCGCACGCGATGTCCACTCTGGTGTAGCCCGCTCCTGCTCCAGCGCCCTGACCAATACTTTCCGTGCCGGCCTGTCCTTGGAGATCGGCTCTCCCACACACACTGCCCATGCATCCAGTGCCTGCACGAGGCCGCGCGCGAGGTCCGCGAACTCATCCCCTGGTTCCTCGGTCATCGGCTCCCTTCCGACGGACTCTTCGTTGCAGTGCAACGAAGAAACAGCAGGTTACGGAGGTGCA
Source organism: Streptomyces sp. NBC_00209 (assembly GCF_045206345.1). Lineage (NCBI taxonomy): Bacteria > Bacillati > Actinomycetota > Actinomycetes > Kitasatosporales > Streptomycetaceae > Streptomyces > Streptomyces sp. NBC_00209. The sequence continues at coordinate 1,140,153 of NZ_CP108121.1, forward strand.
AGTTGCGCTGCAAATCCCCGATTCTCTTGCACTGGTGTTCTCCCGATCCGGCTACGGCACAGTCGGTTCCGGCGGCACGGAGCGTCCGGCCGCTGTCCCCAACGAGGGTCGAAAGTAATAGGGAGAGTCGACATCATGAACAATCTCAAGAGCGTTATCGCGGCAACGGCGGCCACGGCCGTACTCGCCACTGGAGTGGTCACCACGATGGCCGCGCCGGCCACTGGTGCCCCGTCGGCTCAGCACTCCGCTGCTGCGGCATCCCGCGTGGCCCTCGTATTCGTGAAGAACGCAAAGGACCCGTCCAACTCAACTTTGCAGCTCTGGAACGGAAGGGACCGCATCGCCACGTACCGGGCCGGTTCCGGGCTGGGAACGGCCGCCAACTACAACACGAATAAGGGCAAGAGCTACCGGAATGACTGCACGAGCAAAGCCGGGTGGCTTCCCAACGGCACGTACAAGCCGACCTCCTTCGAGACCGGTCGGAACAGCACGATCAAGGGCTACGCCATCGGCCTGCCGGACACGAAGTGCCGCACCGGCAAGGTCGAGCGCACCGGACTGTTCATCCACAGTGAGATGACGAAGAACAGGAAGCAGGGTCCGCGCAACGGTGCCGACAGCCCGCAGCGCTGGGAGGGCGTGCAGGACTACAAGTCCTACGGCTGCATCAAGCTCCACCCCAGCCACGTCGCCCAGCTCTTCAGTTACATGAACAAGCATGGGCGTGCTGTCTTGCTCACCGTGCGCTGACCCGCCGGCAGCCCGGGTCCCCGAACGGCCCGCTCCGGTGTTTGCGAGGTGCTGCGACGCCGGAGCGAGGCGTGGTCACGGATGGCCTGTTCGGATGACATCGACGGGGCGCACCCGGACGGCCCGATGGTGCACGTGCAACGGCAAGTAGTCCACGACGGCTCGTTCCTGGCATACGCCCTCCCCAAGGGTGGAAGCGACGAGGATCCGAAGTACCGGTGGGTCGAGCTGACCGACGACGTGGCCATCCCCCTGCGCGAGCACATGCAGAAGTACCCGCCGGTCGAGGTGACCCGACCGTGGGGCAGCATAGGCGGCGACCCGGTCACGGTGCGGCTGATCTTTTACACCCGGGAGAAGACCGCCATTCAGTCGAATTGGTTCAACTCCTACCGCTGGAAGCCCGCCCTAGCGTCGGCCGACCTCATCAAGCCCCTTGAATCCGACGCGAAGGGACGACGCTGGGAGAAGTCCCGCGACGTGATGATGCACGCGCTCCGACACCTGTACGCGTCGATGATGATCAACGGCGGGGTAGACGTGTACACGCTCGCGGACCGCCTCGGCCACGCCGATCCCGCGTTTACCCTGCGTAAATGCGTGCACCGGGTCGTGGGAGCCGGTTCCAAGGTCCGCACCGCGGTCCGGAGCGCCTACACCAGGGCCGCGTGACTCCTGCTCCCTTCGGCTTGTGCAACACCCGTGCAAGATGATCTTCGAGAGGTGTCAATTAAGCAGGCCAGAAGCTTTGTCCATGAGTTCCGGGACATCTGAGAGCCCCAAGAATGGCACCGTCACACCCCTTTTGACCTGCATAAATGCGAGGCAAGGCGGGGTGTGACGGAGTCCCTGGGCTTTTCTGTGACTTTGAACCAGGAGCGACGGCGGCCGGGCAGTGCGGCCCTGGCCGCGTCAGGGGTCAGGGACATCGTGCGGGTCTTCGTACAACGCGCCCGCGTAGTGCTTCAGGGCGTTGCGAAGCCGCTCGGGGTTGACCGTGCGCGGGTGGGGGCGGGTGGAGTGATTCCGGTAGACCCAGACACCACCGCCTTGTCTCTTTTCAACATCGTGCTTGTTGCGCCAGGCTTTGGAGGGCTTGGCGGCCGGCCGGAACCACACGGCGATGGCAGCGGGTTCCTTCGCCCTCGGGTACTCGACGGCGATGCGCTCCAGTGCGCCCCACCGGAGGGTGAAGGTCTCCGGTCCGGGCGGTTCGGGGGTGCCGCCCTCCGTGAGGCGGTGCAGCTGGTTCCACCGCCGGCTGCTGACGGTGAGGCCGTGCGCGTCGAGGGTGATGATGTCCGACTTGGCGCGGGCTCCGGCGATCAGGCCCCCCAGCCAGCAGACGAAGCCGAGCAAGCTGCCGAGCACTGCGGCCCCCAGCGGAACGTTCTGCAGGCGGTCGTCCCCGACGAGCTCCAGCGACCCCAGGCTCAGGACCGGGTCGGGGAAGGTGAGGGCGGCGAGAATCCCGCCGATCCCTAGGCCCGTATACCCTCCGATCTTCCCCGCCGTCTTCGAGTACGCCCACGCGATCTCGCTCTGTTTGTTCGCTACCGTCACGGACTCCTCGCGCCGGGCCTGGTCCCAGGGTTTCGTCCGCTGCTCGGGAGGGCGGGGCGGCGGGATCAGCAGCTCCCGCGCCACGTCGACGGTAGGGCGCCGGGCCGGGTCCTTCTCCAGGAGGGCGAAAAGCAGCGGGGCCAGCGCTCCGGCCCGCTCCATCGGCCTCGGCTCCTCCGTCAGCGCGGCAGTGGGGTTCTCCGGGCGGAACGGCAGGACTCCCTCTAGGTGTTCTGTCCACGGAGGTTGGTGACAGGTTTCACGGTGGGGTGATCTTGAACGAGTGAGGGCCTTCCGGGTTCGGTGTGGATTGCGACATCAACATCGAACGACCAGAAGGCCCTCATGCCCCACCGTAATGCACCCCTGACCGAGACCGGACGTCTGCGCCTGGCCCGCTGCGTCGTGGACGACGGATGGCCCCTGCGCCGGGCCGCCGAACGCTTCCAGGTCTCGCCCACCACCGCTCAGAGGTGGGCCGCCCGTTACCGCGAGTTCGGCGAGGCCGGGATGACCGACCGGTCCTCCCGACCGCACCACAGCCCGCGCCGGACACCGACCCGAACCGAGCGGCGGATCATCCAGGTCCGTGTCCTGCGCCGGTGGGGCCCCGCCCGCATCGCCTACCTGCTCGGCCTGAACCCGGCGACCGTCCACCGCGTCCTGACCCGCTACCACCTGGCCCGGCTCACCCACCTGGACCGGGCCACCGGCCGGGTGATCCGCCGCTACGAACACGCCGCCCCCGGTGACCTCGTCCACGTCGACATCAAGAAGCTCGGCAACATCCCCGACGGCGGCGGCCACAAGGTCCTCGGCCGGCAGGCAGGCCGCAAGAACCGGGCCAACGCCGGGACGAGCTTCCTCCACAACGCCGTCGACGACCACTCCCGCCTCGCCTACAGCGAGATCCTCGGCGACGAGAAGAAGGAAACCGCTGTCGGATTCTGGCAACGGGCCCACGCCTACTTCTCCGCCGCCGGAGTCACCGTCCAGCGGGTCCTGACGGACAACGGCTCCTGCTACAAGTCATACCTCTGGCGGAACTACCTTGCAGCGCAAGGCATTTCACACAAGCGCACCCGCCCCTACCGGCCGCAGACGAACGGGAAAGTAGAGCGTTTCAACCGGACCCTGCTGGAGGAGTGGGCCTACGCAAGGCCCTACCGAACCGAGACCGAACGCCGCGACGCCTACCCGCAATGGCTACACACCTACAATCACCACCGCGGACACACCGCACTCAAAGGCCAACCACCAGCCAGCCGCGTCCCCAACCTCACGGGGCAGTACATCTAGGGCGTGTCCGCAATGTCGTTGGATCGTTGGTCTGTTCGTGGTGCGTCGTCATGAAGTGACTGATCAAGCGTGGGGTCTGATCGGGCCGTTGCTGGCGCCGCCTCGGATGGGGCGGCCGGTGCGGGACCGGCGTCAGGTCCTCAACGGGATCCTGTGGAAGCTGTCCACGGGTGCCGCCTGGCGGGACCTGCCGGAACGGTACGGGCCGTGGAAGACGGTCTACGAACGGTTCCGCCGCTGGTCGGCGGACGGGACGTGGGACCGGCTCCTGGCCCACGTCCAGCAGCACTCCGATGCGGTCGGGGAGGTCGACTGGTCGATCGTGTGTGTCGACTCGACAGTCGTGCGGGCCCACCAGCACGCGGCCGGGGCCCGAAAAGGGGGCCCTGGAAGGGTGAGGCACTCGGCCGGTCCCGCGGCGGGCTGAGCACGAAGATCCACCTCGCCTGCGACGGGCAGGGCCGGCCGCTCGCCTTCACTATCACGGGCGGGAACGTGAATGACTGCACGCAGTTCGAGCCGGTCATGGCCCGCATCGCCGTCAAGCGGGACGGCCCCGGCCGGCCCCGCACCCGCCCCGACCGGGTCGCCGGCGACAAGGGCTACTCGTCCCGCAAGATCCGCGCCTACCTGCGAAAACGGGGCATCGCCTGCACCATCCCCGAACGCATCGACCAGATCAAAGGGCGCCGACGACGCGGCGAAACACTCTGCCGCCTCGACCGCACCGCTTACAGACGCCGCAACGTCGTCGAACGCTGCTTCAACAAACTCAAGCAGAACAAAGCCCTCGCCACCCGCTACGACAAACGAGCCCGCCACTACCAAGCCCTCGTCACCATCGCCTGCCTACGACTCTGGCTCCCCAACGACATTGCGGACACGCCCTAGCTGTACTGACCTGTGAGGTTGGGGACGCGGCTGGCGGGTGGTTGGCCGTTGAGCGCGGTGTGTCCGCGGTGGTGATTGTAGGTGTGCAGCCATCGCGGGTAGGCGTCGCGTCGTTCGGTCTCGGTCCGGTAGGGCTGGGCGTAGGCCCATTCGTCCAGCAGAGTGCGGTTGAAGCGTTCGACCTTGCCGTTGGTCTGGGGCCGGTAGGGGCGGGTGCGCTTGTGTGAGATCCCTTGTCCGGCCAGGGTGTTGCGCCACAGGTGGCTCTTGTAGCAGGAGCCGTTGTCGGTGAGCACGCGCTCGACGCTGATCCCGGCCTGGGTGAAGTAGGCGTGGGCCCGCTGCCAGAAACCGACGGCGGTCTCCTTCTTCTCGTCGGTGAGGATCTCGCTGTAGGCGAGACGGGAGTGGTCGTCGACGGCGTTGTGGAGGTAGCCGTAGCCGGCGCCGGAGCGGGTCTTGCGGCCGGCCCGGCGCCCCAGGGTCTTGTGGCCGCCGCCGTCGGGGATGTTGCCGAGCTTCTTGATGTCGACGTGCACCAGCTCGCCGGGGCGGTCGCGTTCGTAGCGGCGGATCGCCCGGCCGGTGGCCCGGTCCAGATGCGTGAGCCGGGCCAGGCCGTAGCGGGTCAGCACGCGGTGGACGGTGGCCGGGTTCAGGCCCAGGAGGTAGGCGATGCGGGCGGGTCCCCATCGCCGCAGGACGCGCACCTTGATGATCCGCCGCTCGGTGCGGGGCGGCGTGCGGTGCGGGCTGCGACGGGGCTGGGAGGAGCGGTCGGTCATGCCGGCCTCGCCGAGTTCACGGTAGCGGCCGGCCCACCGCTGAGCCGTGGTGGGCGAGACTTGGAAGCGCTCGGCGGCCCGCCGAAGCGGCCAGCCGTCGTCCACGACGCAGCGGGCCAGACGCAGCCGTCCGGTCTCAGTCAGGGGTGCATTACGGTGGGGCACGAGGGCCTTTCTGGTCGGTGTAGACGTCGCAATCCACACCGAACCCGGAAGGCCCTCACTCGTTCAAGATCACTCCACCGTGAACCCTGTCACCAACCTCCGTGGACAGAACACCTAGCGCCTCGTACAGCATCACACCCAGCGAGAAGAGGTCGGCGCGACCGTCGCCCGCTGCTCCCTGCCAGCGTTCCGGTGCCATATACCCGGGCGAGCCGACGACGAGGGATGTGCGGGTGAGCCGGGATTCGGCCTGCGCGACAGCGATACCGAAGTCGGCGAGCAGGACCGAACCGTCCGCGGCGAGAAGCACATTGGCCGGCTTGACGTCGCGGTGCACGACGCCGGCCCGGTGCGCGGCATCCAGCGCGCCGAGCAGCGCCTCGGCGACCTGGGTCGCCCGCTCCGGGGCCAGCGGGCCTTCGCGCTTCAACTCTTCGGCGAGGGAGTGCCCATCGACCCACTGCATGACGATCCAGGGGACGCGCCACGGGCCTTCGTCGACCTCGACGACGTCGTACACGGTGACGATGTGCGGGTGATCGCGCAGCCGGGCGGCGTGCCGGGCCTCGCGGGCCGCGCGGGCCAGCAGCTCCGTGCGCGCCTCGTCGGGCAACGCTCCGTCGAGGCGCACCTGTTTGACCGCGACGTCCACCCCTAGCACCGGATCGTGCGCCAGCCAGACCTGGCCGAAGCCGCCGGCACCGAGCGGGCGGGTCAAGGTGTAGCGTCCGCCGATCACCGTGCCCGGCCGTGTCTCCGCTGCCATCGCTCCCCCAACTCCGTTCCCTCGCCGCGGAACACCGTGGTGTGGCGGGGAACAGGGTAGGGAACGCTCTCCTTGTCGGGGGCGGCTTTCACGAGATCGCTACCCGGCACCGTCACGCGACGGATCCGATCCGACCGGCGGGTTCGCGCGGCCATGCGTGGGATGAGGGCCACGCCCGCGCCGCGGCAGGCCAGGGCGGACAGTACGGCGAAGTCGCGCAGGTCCGCAGGGGCGCCCGGGGAGAGGTGGTGGCGGGCGGCGTCTGCCGGGTGCATGACGAGGTGGACGGGTTCGTCGAAGAGGGTGCGTTGTTCGCAGCCGGGAGGCAGGGGCGCGGGAGCAGGCCGTAGGAGGCGTGGGGGCGCCTGTGGAGGAGGAGTCCGGCGACGATGACGAGTCCGTCGATGACCGCTGTCGGCCGTCCGCATCGCGGCGTTCCCCTCCGCCGCCCGCACCCTCGTCCCCCGTCTGTGGCCGGTCCCTGGTGCCGCACCGGACCCCCGAGACCCCGTCCTTCACCTCACCGAACAGGAGCCCCTGCCGCCGAAGCAGGCTGAGAGCCGTTCGCCATTCGGTTCGCCGTCCGCTGTGGACGGCGGGTCGAGCTCTCGGACCGGAGGCGTGCCTCACGATCTTCCAGTCTGCCGTGGTGGACTGATCGCAGCTCTCGCCATGGGCGCGGTTGCCCTCCCCGCGCGGCGTTGACCGTTGGCCGGTCGACCGGCCAGTCCGCAGTCGGAACCCCACCGCCGTCAGCCGGCCGACAGCACCTCGACCCCGCTCTCCGTGAGCTGCTCGATCACCGGGTCGTGCGGGGCCCTGTCCGTGATGAGTCCGCTGATCTCTTCCCAGGGCAGGACACGGAACCGGGACGCGGTGCCGATCTTCTCGGAGGAGGCGAGGACGTAGGTGTCCGCCGCCCGTGCCGCGAGAGCACGCTTCATCGCCGCGTCCTCGGCGTCGCCGGTGGTGAGTCCCGCCTCGGGGTGTACGCCGGTGACGCCGAGGAGGAAAAGGTCGGCGAACACGTTCTGCGCGGCCTCCACCGCGGTCGCGCCGCAGGCGACCGCCGAATGCTTGAAGAGGCGGCCTCCCAGCATGAAGACCTCGGCCTGCGGGTGATCGAGCAGAGCGACAGCGATCGTCGGACTGTGGGTGATCACGGTGCAGGCCAGGTCCCGCGGGAGCGTGTGGGCGACGGCCAAGGCGGTGGTGCCGCCGTCGAGGATCACCACGCCGCCGGGCCGCACCAGCCCGGCAGCCACCGAGGCGACCTTCCGTTTGCCATCCGGGGCCACATCCTGCCGGGCGCCGTAGTCGGCAACAGCCGGCGAGACGGGAAGCGCCCCGCCGTAGACCCGCTGACACAGCCCCTCACTCGCCAGGTCGCGCAGGTCACGCCGCACGGAGTCCTCGGAGATCCGCAACTCTGCGGCGACCTCCTTGGCGACGATCTTGCCCCGCCGGGCCAGCAGGTCCAGCAGGTGATCACGTCGTTCAGCAGGCAGCATCCTCATTCTCTCCTGTTCGCCAACCGCGCACGCCTCGAAGGGGCGGCGTGGCCCGTGTTCGCCGCCGGTCACCTCCCGGTATCGGGGAGTGGATCGCCCTCCCGGTCCTGGCATCGGCCGGCGCGGGCCCCACCGACCCCCTCGCCGACCAGGTGCTGTACCCGACCGCCGAGCGCCTGCTGGCCCGCTGCGATGCCGTGTTGCGTCTGCCCGGGGACTCCGCCGGCGCCGACCAGGACGTCGCCCTCGCACTCCGCCGCGGCCTGCCCGTCTACTACGACATCGCAGAGATCCCGGCCCTCGACCGGCAGGGGGCAGCGTGAAACTCCGCCCCGGCGTGGACACCCAGGACCACCGCGGCCGTACCGGACTCGACCGGACCGGACGCGATCTCGACCGCAACCCCGCCTTCCGGGTCCGCGGCGTCGAGCTGACCTCCCGGGGCTGGCACGTCCTGCGCCGCACCACCTTCGACTACCGCCGCCGCGACGGACGCCGGGAAACCGGGGGATGCTCCCGGATCCGGTTGCGGTCGAGCTGAGCGGCGACGGCGACTGCCTGGGAGTACGAGAGCAGGCCGCCGAACGCCTGCCCAGGACATCGTCGGCCTCTTCCTGCGAGGAGCCGGCCCGGACACTCCCGGACCCGAACATGCGGCGGCCGTGCGCCGGGCCAAGACCCCGAACTTCCGAGTGCCCGAAGGGCTGGGACCGTCCCGGCGACATACGGCCGTCGCCTGACCGACGACACCACGACGGCCGACGGCCCGGTGATCGAGTCAACCACCCGCCCCAGGCCCGGCCTCGCCCTGCACCGGCCAGCTCAACGCCTGGGCTCCCTCGACGACGAGTGTGCGCCCGACGGCTCCGTTTCCGCCGGGTCATCGCCCCAGCCGCGTCGGCGTGCGAGGCCCAACAGCAGGACAGAGCCTACGAGCACGCTACCCAGTGCGGTCAGCATGAGCGGGCCGTTGCCGTCCGCACCTGTGTGGCCGAGCCCCCGCCTCCGCCACCGGGCCCGCCTCCAGGGTGCTGAGTGGGGTGCGGGCCGGGCCACGTAGGTAAGGGCGACGGGGAGGCTCCGCGTTCCCTGTCGGTGAGAGTGCAGGTCACCTTGCCTCCGGCGGTGATCGTCACCTGGTCGTCGACGACCGGCAGGTCCTCGCCCGCGGATTCGGTGCACGCCCAGTCGGACGGCCGGTAGCCTTCGGGCCCGCCGGACTCACCGAGGGTGCAGGTGCCGGAGGGGACCGTTACGTCGGTGACCTCGTTGCTGCCGCTCGGACCGGAGAGGTCCTCGGAACCGTGCGCGGTCAGGGTCCAGTCGCCGAGTTCCGCGGTCCCGCCGTGCTGGTTGACGACGCGCTTGACCAAGGCCGGGCGGGAGTCGTCCTCACAGCTCACCTTCTCGCCGCACACACCGGTGGCAGCGGTCATCATCCGGCCCACTCGCCGGGGCGAGGCTGACGCACGGCACGGCGGGTGGTCGTCGCTGTGGGTCTCCCCCGCCGCGGTTCTCCGCATGCTCGGCACCACAACCATTTTGAACGGAGCGCTCCGCTCCGATATGTTTGCGGCGACCACCCGATCCACACTCTGGGAGAGGTACCCCCATGTCTCATGCCGTGCCGCAGGCGGCCGGACGCCAAAGAGCGGCGGGACCCGGCGCCCTGCTGGCAGCCCTGCTCGTCTCCGTCGGTTCGTACGCGCTGATGCAGACCATGATCGTCCCCGCACTGCCGGTGCTGACCCACGAGCTGCACACCGACACCGCCACCGCGGGATGGCTCATCACGGCGTTCATGCTCGGCTCCGCCGTGCTCACGCCGGTCGTCGGTTCACTCGGCGACCGGTACGGACACCGGCGGATGCTCCTGGTCTCGCTCGGCGTCTTCCTGCTGTCCACCGCCGGCGCCGCCTTCGCCCCCGGAGTGCCCTTCCTCATCGTCATGCGCGCCCTGGAGGGCGTCAGCATGGCTACGCTGCCCCTCGCTCTCTCCATCATCCGCGAGGCGATGCCGGCGGACCGGACCGCCGGCGCCTTCGGCCTCACCTCGGCCATGCTCGGCGGTGGCGCCGGGCTCGGCCTGGTCGTCGGCGGGCTGCTGGTGGACGCCGCGTCCTGGCGGTGGATGTTCGGCGTCGAGATCGTGCTGATCGCGTTCTCGATCCTGCTCGTGCTCGCCTGGGTGCCGGAATCGCCGCGCCACGCCGATAAGAGGGCGACAACCGGCCGGCTCGACATCCCCGGGGCCGTACTGCTGGCCGTCGGGCTGTCCTCGCTCCTGCTCGCCGTGACCCAGGGCAGCGCGTGGGGCTGGGGATCCGCCCGTGTCATCGGACTGTTCGTAGTCGCCCTCGCGCTCTTCGCCGCACTGGGCGCGGTCGAGTCGCGCCATCCCGCCCCGCTGGTGGACGTCCGGCTCCTGATGCACGCCCCGATGCTCGTGACGACCGTGGCGACGCTGTTCGTCGGCGCGATCCCGTTCCTCTTCTACGTACTGCTTCCGCAGCTGCTGCAGACCCCGCACACTTCCGCCGCTCCCTACGGACACGGCCTGACCGTGATCGAGGCCGGTCTGCTCCTGCTGCCGGGCGCCTTGGGCACCATGGTCGCGGGGCGCCTCGGCCCGATACTCGGGCACCGCCTCGGGGCCCGCGCTCCGATGATCGCCGCCATGGTGCTCATGACCGCCGGTGGTGCGCTCCAGGCGCTCTGGCACGGCAGTGTGCTGTCGATCGGCCTGGTCTTCGTCCTGGTCGGCCTGGGCTCGGGCTTCGGATTCGCGGCGCTGGCCTCGCTCATCGCGAAGATCGTGCCCCGCGAGGACCTCGCCGCCGGGAACAGCCTCAACACTGTTGTCCGTACCGTGGGCAGCGCGATCGGCAGCCAGCTCGCCACCGTGCTGCTCCAGTCCGCGGTGGCCCCGGGCACGGGCCTGCCGACGGAGAGCGCGTTCACGCAGGGGTTCTGGCTGGCCGGGGCGCTGGGAGCAGCCGGTATCGTGCTCACGGTGGCGCTGCGTGTGCACCCGTACCAGCGGTCCGCCCCCGCTCCCCGGGCCGTCGCCGCCGTCGGCGCGTCCGCCGAGTAGGCGGCGGAATCCGTTCGCGGGACGGCTTTCCGGACGGCGCCCGGTCGCCCCGTACGCGATACAGAGAAGCGGAGTCAGGTCCCATGCCCACCCCCAGCCGCCGCACGAACAACCCTCGCCCGCGTGGCCGTCAGGCGGAGGCCGAGGCGAATGACACCCGGCTGCTGCGCGCGGCCCGTGCCGTTTTCGCCGAACTCGGCTGGGACGCCCCGGTGTCGGTCATCGCCAAGCGCGCCGGGGTGGGCATGGGCAGCCTCTACCGCCGCTACCCCACCAAGGACGACCTCGCCCGCCACGTCCAGGTCGACGGCCTGGACCGGTGGACCACCCTCGCCGAAGAGGCCCTGGACAACCCCGACCCGTGGGAGGCCCTGGCCCTGGCCCTGCGCGCGGCCCTGACCCAGGGCGGAGACGTCAGCATGCTGCCCGTCATCGGCGGCCGCTTCGCCCCGTCCCCCGAGGTCGATGCCGCGTCCGCCCGCCTGGAACAGGCCCTCGACGCCCTCGTCCGCCGGGCCGTCGCGGAGGGTGTCCTGCGGCCCGATGTCACCCTCGCCGACCTCGTCCTGCTGCTGCAGATCCTGGGCAGCCGCCTCCCCGGCCCCCCGGAACGCGTGGACCAACTGCGGATCCGCTACCTCGACCTCACCCTGTCGGCCCTGCGCGCCCCAGCCGCGACTCAGCTGACCGGCCCCGCACCGCAGTGGCCGGAACTGCTCTCCCTCTGGAACCTGCGCGAAGACGATGCCTGAGCCTCCGCCGAGGGACGACCCGTTCCTGCAGCCGAGGATGCCATGGCCAACGCGTGGCCGACCTCCGCCGCAAGGGCGATCGCCGTCAGCCGCGCCGCACGCTTGACGTCTTTTCCCGAGGTCGTTCATCGCGCGACACCAACGGCCACCTGCCCGGCATCGCGATGCCCGGCGCCGAGCCCGGGGGTTCCCTGCTGTTCACGGCGGTGCGTGACGAGGAGCTGGAGGCCCCCAAAAACCCCCAGGGCCGAAACCGTCGACCTGCCGGGCCTCATCCGCCGTGCTCCTGTTTCACAGCAGGCCGTGCCGTTCCCCTACCTCACCGAGGCGGGCGCCGGCGCGGAGTTCGGCGAGGACGGTGGATTCGCCGGCGGCGCGGTGGGCGACGGCGCCAGATGGTCGGCGAGGTACTGGTTGTCGCGTGGTGGGCCTCGAACTCGGCGGGTGGCACGTGATCTCGACGTCGTTGCTGCCCCTCCAGGGGCCGCGGTTGCGGATCAGCTCGGCCTTGAACAGGCTGTTGAATGCCTCGGCGAGGGCGTTGTCGTACGAATCTCCCCGAGATCCGACCGAGACGACCGCATCGGCCCCTTCGAGGCGCTCGGTGGAGCGGATCGCTCGATATTGAACTCCGGGATCGGAGTGATGGACCAGACCGGCCGGATCGCCGCCCGCGTGACTCCGTCTCCGGCAACTGGTCGGAGATCCGCTTGATCGCACCAGCCCGGCCGACCGGGTCCATGCGGGCCTCGACCGCCAGACGCGTCGCGCTCCAACTCGCCTTCAGCATCACCTGCTTGCGACGATTGCGGCCCTCATTCCGACGTACACCCGCACGTCAGCGCCGAAGTCGTGTTCCACACCCGGTCGGCTGTCTATGATGCCGCCATGCATCTCTCATCATGCCGCGGCTGGTGGCGCTCCCCATAGGAGCGGCCACCTCTCACGCATGACCGGGCCGTTCGGATGGACGGCCCTTTCGTGTCCCCTGGCCCGGGGGCGTGTCGTCCGGACGGCGATACGACCACCAGGAGACCCTGTGAACACCATCGACGCCACTCCTCAGCCGGCAGGACCGAACACCGACGCCCCTGCCGTCGAACCGTCCGCCGACGTACTCGGGATGACCGCCGCGCAGACGCGCGGGGCGGAACTGGAGGATCTGATCCTCGCCGATCCGAAGCGGTTCCGTGTACTGACCGGTGACCGCCCTACCGGGCGTCTCCATCTGGGGCATTACTTCGGCACCCTGCACAACCGGGTGCGCCTGCAGAACCTCGGGGTCGAGATGTTCGTCATCATCGCGGACTACCAGGTCCTGACCGACCGCGACGTGGCGGACAACCTGACCGGGCACGTCGAGGAACTGGTCCTGGACTACCTCGCCATCGGAGTGGACCCCACCCGCAGCACGATCTTCACGCACAGCGCGGTCCCCGCTCTCAACCAGTTGCTGCTGCCCTTCCTGAGCCTCGTCTCCGTCGCCGAACTGAACCGCAATCCCACGGTCAAGGATGAGATCGCCCACTCACGGCAGTCGTCCGTCAGCGGCCTGATGTTCACCTATCCCGTCCACCAAGCCGCCGACATCCTCTTCTGCAAGGCCAACCTGGTCCCGGTGGGCCAGGACCAACTCCCCCACCTGGAAGTCACCCGCACCATCGCCCGCCGCTTCAACGACCGCTACGGCGCCGGTGCCGCGGTCTTCCCCCGGCCCGACGCCCTGCTGTCGCCCGCCCCGCTGCTCCTGGGTACGGACGGCACGAAGATGAGCAAGAGCCGCGGCAACGCCCTCACCCTGGCCGCCGACGCCGATGAGACAGCACGGCTGATCAAGGGAGCGAAGACCGACTCCGAGCGCCACATCACCTATGACCCGGCCGGCCGTCCCGAAGTGTCCTCGCTCCTCCTCCTGGCCGCCCTCTGCCAGGGCCGGGCACCCCGTCAGCTGGCGGAGGACATCGGCCCCGGGGGTGCCGCCGCCCTCAAACGTACGGTGACGGAGGCGGTCAACGAGTACCTGGCCCCGATCCGGGCCCGTCGCGCCGAGTACGCCCAGGACCGCGCGTACCTCCGAAGCGCACTGCGTGAGGGCAATGAGCGAGCGAGGACCGTGGCTGATGCCACCCTCGGCGAAGTGCGGGCCGCGATGAACAGCGACTACTGAGTCCGACGTGCCCCCATTGCTTTCCTAGGACCCCTCGGCTAAACCTAGGGGTCCTAGGTTTCGGATCGGGCATGCCCGCGCTTTCGCTACGGAGGACAACTCTCCGGCGGCCCGCGCTTGCCCTTCGAGGAGGACTCCCCATGAGCGACCCGACCATCGGCAGTCTCCGGGTGAACGGGGCAACCCTGCGTTACGAGGTACGCGGCGACGGACCGCTCCTCCTGCTGATTCCCGGCGGGACGGGCGGCGCGGCCTCCTTCGACGGCATCGCCGGCACTCTGGCGTCGGCGTACACCGTCGCCGCCTACGACCCACGCGGAATATCGGGCAGTCCGCTGGACAATCCCGACGCCGATCAGCGCGTGTCCGAGCATGCCGACGACGCGCTGCGGCTGCTGGACCTGCTCTCACCCGGTGAACCGGCTTGGGTGTTCGGCGCCAGCTCGGGCGCCATCGCCGCCCTGCATCTGCTCGCCGCGCACCCCGGACGCCTCACGCGCGTCGTGGCGCACGAGCCGCCGGTGGTGGAGGTGCTGCCGGACGCCGTCCAGCACAGGGCGCTCCTCGACCGGGTGCGGGACACACTCCAGGCGCAGGGGCTCGGGCCGGCGATGTCCTTGTTCGCGGCGGGCCTGGCGAAGGACCGGGCCGCCGGGCCCGGAGCCGCCGCCGATCCGCAGGCCCCCGCACCGGCCCCGACCGACCGGGGGATGGCCGGCCTGCCCTATTTCATCGGGCGCATCGTTCCGGCCTTCATGTCCTACGCCCCGGACGTCTGCCGGCTCAACGACGCGCCGGACCGGCTCGTACTCGCCGTCGGCCGGGAGTCGTACGGCGAACTCCCCCACCGCGCGACGGCCGCCCTCGCCGAGCTCCTGGGCACGCGACCCCGGACCTTCCCCGGCGGCCACACGGGGCTGACGAGCCACCCCGCCGCGTTCGGAGAAGCCCTGCGCTCGGCCCTTCAAAACTGAGCGCGCACCGTGGCTCTCTTCCGCCTCGCCCTCTCAGTGGTGACCGTGGGCCGTGCTCGACGCGCCGTTGAACAGCCGCGCGACAGCGCGGAAGGGCAGGGTGACAACCGTGGCGATGGCACTACCGATGGAACGAAGCACATCTGCGATGGCCTTCAGCATGGATATTCCTCCGTTCGGTGGCACCCCGGTTCCGGAGTGCCGCAATCGTCGGTCACCGACCGCGTACCCGGGTCATCGGCGCGAAAACCCACGGCATGGCGGGGCCCGTCATGGAAGTGGGACCGGGGGTGACCGCCGCCCGGCACAAGCCCGTACGGCGTCTCGACGCCCGCACCCTCCGGGGCCGGGCACACCCCTTGCGCAGGGATACTCACTGGTCTGGTTCACTTGTTCCACGCCTGGTAGCCGTTGTCCCAGGCCGCCCAACTGCAGTCGTGCAGGCGCAGGCCGTGGCCGGAGCTGTAGTCCAGGCACTTCCCCGTGGCCACGTTCTGCCAGCTGACCCAGTGGCCGCCGGGAGCCCAGTACGTCCGCCACTTCTGGTAGCCGTTGTCGTAGCTCGCGTCGCTGCATGTGTGCGTGCGTACGCCGTGCAGGCTGCTGCCGTCGAGGCAGAGGTGCGTCTTCGTGTTTTTGAACTGCATGTTGACGCCGTCCACCGCGGCCCGCCATGACTGGTAGCCGTTGTTGTAGCTCTCGTTGCTGCATGTGTGTGCCCGAAGCCCATAGTTGCTGCTGTCGTCCAGGCATACCCCGTACAGGCCGTTGAGTATGTTGCCGTACGTGAAGGGGCGAGAGTCTCCGGAATCACTCTCCACGGGACCGTCCGACAGATTGTGCTGCGTGAATTCGGGTGTCGCAGACGCGGGGTCGGCCACGACCGCGGACGGAACGTTCGGGTCGACGGTTGACGCCGCGGCGCCGGGCGCACCGGCGAGCAGCGCGATCAGTCCGACGACAACCGCGACCGGTGCGTAGGTCTTCCGCATGGACAAAGCCTCCTGAAGGGTGTGTGACCTGGCCCGCAGGGCCGCTTCGTATCGCCCCCTCCGCGATACGAAGCGGCATCCGCGTTACCCTTCCGCACGCCGGGTGCGGACAGGATGGCGACGACTGCTGCCGGAACCCGGGCGCCGGAGCAGCACCACCTGCCGAGGAGAGCGCGGTACTCGCGCCCCGCGACCCATCCTCGGAGGGACAGGACATGACGCTAGATCGAACAGTCCGGCCGGCAAAGGACTCAGCGCGCCATCAACAGGGCTTCACGCGCCAGCGTCGTCCCCGGCACCACCAGTCGGAATGCCCGGAGGCCACGGACCTTCCGCAACTGGCCGGCACGACAGCGGCGTCCTTCACCCGCGTGAACGCCACGGCCGCCACACGGCTCGGCGTCAGCCCGGCCGCGTACGCCGATCTCGTCGGCATGGCTCCCCGGCATCTGGCGGACGACCGCTACCGCACTCCGGCGTCCACCAACGTCCGCATCTGGGAACTCATGACCCTTCAGGCCCCCTGGCACGAGGTCTCACTGCACATGGCCCACCAGAGCCCCCTGGGGTCACTGGGTCTCTGGGACTACCTGCTCACTCAGGCACCGACGCCCCTCGAAGGACTGCGCGATGCCGCCCGCTTCGTCGCCACGGTGGCCGACGCCGGCACGGAGGCCCTCCGTATCGAGGAGGACGAGCGGCACATCACGCTCAGCCACATCAACGCGGCCGACCTCACCGACGAGATCGCCTCCGCCATCCGGGCCTACTCCCTGAGCTTGTTCCGCCCCCGGATCAGCGCGAGCACGCGCCGCACCATCACGCCTGTCAGGGTCGTCCTCGCGGCCCGCGCCCCCCGAACCCACAAAAGTCTCGTCCGGTTGTACGGGACCCCTGCCATCGACTTCGCCGGCCCGGTCAACTCCATCACCTTCAAGACCGCTGACCTCACCACGCCGCAACCCCACGCCCCCGGCTTGTCCGCCCTTCTCCGAAGACACGCGGAGCAGTTGCTCCATCAGGCGATCCCCCTGCGCGACTGGCTCGACCTGTTCCGCGCGACTCTCCGGGCTACCCCGGACTCCGGGATCCCCACCCTCACGTCCACAGCCCGTCGCATGTCGCTCAGCACCCGCACACTCCAGCGCCGCCTCGATGAACATCAGACCACCTGGTCGCGAGAACTCCAGGCGCTGCGCCGCGAGCACACGCTCCGTCTGCTCACCTCGACCGAGCTGTCCCTCCCCGCCATCGCCGAACGCGTCGGCTACGCCGACACCAGCGCCCTTCGTCGTGCCGTCCAGCGCTGGACCGGACAGCCCCTCGCCGCGGTCCGCGCACACGGCGACGCAGACCGCCCCACGGGGCCGCCCATCGCTCACGACGGCTGCTGACGCCGGCATCGGCGGGAGACCGGATCCGGCCCGCGTGGTTGCGTTCCGGCAGCCTCGGCTCAGGCGGGCGTCGGGGCCGGGGCCTCGCGCCTGCTTCCGGCCGGGATCGCCGCGCAGACCGCGAACGTGACGCCGAACAGGCCGAGGACTATGGCCAGGTAGCCCTTCGTCTGGATGGACGACTGGCGGGAGGCGACCTCGCGGGACCAGAGGGCAGCGTCCGCCCGGACCCGCCGTCAGCCGCCGTCCGGGGAGGCTCACACCAGCCGCAGGCTCCCCCGCGCCGTCGCCGCCGAGCTCGTGCCCGTGTAGACGTCGATGCGGCCGCGTTCCAGGAGGTACGTGCCCGAGGGGTCGTTGGTCCAGTAGCCGAGGTCCTCCGCGCCCAGCGTGAAGCGCAGGTGGCGTTCCTCGCCCGGGGCGAGGGTGACGCGTTCGAAGGCGCGCAGCCTGCGTACCGGCTGGACCACGGACGCCGCGACGTCGTGGATGTAGAGCTGGACGACCTCGTCGCCGGTGCGGTCGCCGGTGTTGGCGACGGGGACCGTGACCTCGACGGTCTCGCCGCGTTCCAGGGCGTCCACCGCGATCTCGGTGCGGCTCAGCTCCGGTTCTCCGGTCGTGAAGGTGGTGTAGCTCAGGCCGTGACCGAAGACGAACTGCGGGCCGTCCGGCAGGTCCAGGTACTTGGAGACGTACTTCTCCGCCTCGTCGTAGGGGCGGCCCGTCGCCTCCCGGTTGTAGTAGACCGGGATCTGGCCGACCGTGCGGGGGAAGGAGACCGGCAGCTTGCCGCCCGGGTTGACCGTGCCGAACAGGAGGTCGGCGACCGCGTTCCCCGCCTCGATGCCCGCGTGCCACGCCTCCAGGACGGCCGGCGCCCGGTCCACCCAGCCGCCGATGGTGAGCGGGCGGCCGTTGACGAGGACGACGACGAAGGGCTTGCCGGTCGCGGCGACGGCCTCGATCAGCTGCTGCTGGCCCGCGGGGAGGTCGATCTCGCTGCGCGACGCGGCCTCGCCGCTGATCGCGGAGTCCTCGCCGACCACGACGACGGTGACGTCGGCCGCCCAGGCGGCTGCCGCGGCCATCGCCGGATCGCCGCCGGAGTGCCGGACATCGGCGTCCGGCGCGGCCGCGCGTACCGCGTCGAGCACGCTGACCGTGTCGAACACCAGCCGGCCGGGGCCCGCCCAGGTGCCGTGCTGGTCGGTGGAGTCGGCGTGCGGGCCGACGACGGCGATCGTGCCGCCGGGCTTCAGCGGCAGGACACCGCCCTCGTTCTTCAGGAGCACCATCGACCGGGCCGCGGCCTCCCGCGCGGCCTCCCGCGCCTCGGCGGTGGGACCGGCGATCTCGGCCGCCTCGTCGGTGTACGGGTCCTCGAAGAGGCCGAGGGCGTACTTCAGGCGCAGGATGCGGGTGACGGCGTCGTCCAGCCGTTCCATGCCGATGCGGCCCGCTTCGAGCAGGTCCGCGCCGTGGTCCGCGATGTGCGTGGAGACCATCTCCATGTCGAGGCCGTGCATGAGGGCGAGTTCGGCCGCGTGGGCCGCGTCCTCCGCGTAACCGTGCGCGACCAGTTCCATGACGCCCGTGTAGTCGCTCACCACGAAGCCGTCGAAGTCCCACTCACCCTTGAGGATGCTGTTCATGGTGTGGCTGTTGGCGTGCGCGGGAACGCCGCCCACGGTGTTGAACGCGGCCATCACCGTCGCCGCGCCCGCGTCCAGCGCGGCCTTGAACGGCGGCAGGTAGTGGTTGCGCAGCCGCTGCTCGGAGATGTCCACGGTGTTGTAGTCCCGGCCGCCCTCGGCGCCGCCGTAGGCCACGAAGTGCTTGGCGCAGGCCGCGACGTGCTCCTCGGACCGGAGCCCCGAGCCGTCGGCGGGACCCTGGTAGCCGCGCACCTTCGCCACGGCCAGGACGGCGTTCAGATACGGGTCCTCGCCGCTCGATTCGGCGATCCGGCCCCAGCGCGGCTCGTTCGTCACGTCCATCATCGGCGAGAACGTCCAGCGCACGCCCTGCGAGCGGGTCTCGGCGGCGGACACCCGGGCATCGGTCTCCGCCACGGCCGGGTCGAAGGCGGACGCCTGCGCGAGCGGGATCGGGAAGGTCGTCCAGAAGCCGTGGATGACGTCGAAGCCGAAGAGCAGCGGGATGCCGAGCCGGGACTCCTCCACGGCCAGGCGCTGGAGGTCGTTGGTCCACTTCGCGCCGTGCAGGTTCAGCACCGAACCGAGCCGCCCGGCCCGGGCCAGCGCCTCGATCTCCTTCGTCTGGCCGCCGCCCGGCCCCGTGTCCCCGGTCCAGGTCAGCTGCTGGACCTGGCCGAGCTTCTCCTCGGTCGTCATCCGGCCGAGGAGTTCCTTGACCTTGTCGTCGTGCGATCGGAGCATGTCGGGTCCTTCGTAACCGGATAGCGGGGGCGAGCGGCCTCCCGGGCGGGAGCCTTGCCGGACGGAACAACGGCGGGCTAACGTCGCTCGCAGCAGAATGTAAGCGCATTCAGTCGCAGGGGCAAGGAATCCTGGTCCCTCGTGACGGAATCGATGAGTCAGCACGGGAGACATCCATGGCCAACAGCGCGTCGGCCCTGCGCGTCATGAGCTTCAACCTCCATGTGGACTGGGACGGTTCGCCCCGCCCCTGGCCCGCGCGCCGGGACGCGGTGGCGGCGGTGCTGCGGGACGCGCGGCCCCACCTGCTCGGCACGCAGGAGGGCCGCCCGCACCAGATCGCGGACGTGCTCGCCGCCCTCGGACCCGGTTACGCGAGGACCGGCCGGGACCGGGACGGCGACGGGACCGGCGAGCACATGGCCGTCTTCCACGACCGCGAGCGCCTCGACGCCCTGGACCACGGCGACTTCTGGCTCTCGGACACGCCCGAGGTGCCCGCGTCCGAGACCTGGGGCGGCGCCTGCCCGCGCATGGCGACCTGGGTCCGCTTCCGGGACCTGGCCACGGGGGGCGAATTCCTCGCGGTGAACACCCACCTGGACCATGTGAGCGCTTACGCACGCACCCGCGCGGCCGGGCTGCTCGTGGAGCGGTCCGCCGCTGCGGCGCCCGGTCTGCCGGTGGTCGTCACCGGTGACTTCAACACCCCGGCCGGGGATCCCGAGGTGCACGGCGTGCTGCTCGCGCGGGGCGGCCTGGACGACACCTGGGACCGTGCCGAGGAACGCGGGCCCACGTACGCCACCTTCCACGACTACCGCGCGCCGGTCGCGGACGGCCCGCGCATCGACTGGATCCTCGCCTCGCGCGGTACGCGGGTACGGGAGACGTCGGCGGTGCTGCCGGACGCGGTGGCGCCGAGCGACCACCTTCCCGTTCGCGCCCTGATCGAGCTGCCGTCGGCGCCCGTGGCGCGCTGAGCCCGCGCTCCCGCAAACCGCCCCGTACCCCCTCACCGGAGGAATCCGCATGTCATCCCCCCGCCCGGCGACCGAATGGCTCGCCGACGCCGTGCTCTACCAGATCTATCCGCAGTCCTTCGCCGATTCCGACGGTGACGGGATCGGGGACTTCGCGGGGATCGAGGCGCGACTCGATCATCTCCAGTGGCTCGGGGTGAACACCGTGTGGTTCAACCCGTGCTTCGTCTCGCCGTTCGACGACGCCGGTTACGACGTGGCCGACTACCTCAACGTCGCCCCGCGCTACGGCACCAACGAGGACCTGGCCCGGCTCACCGAGGCCGCCGGGCGGCGTGGCATCCGCGTGCTGCTCGACCTGGTCGCCGGGCACACCTCCGACCAGCACCCCTGGTTCCGGGCATCGGCGGACGACCCGGCCGACCAGCGGTTCATCTGGGCCGACACCGAGCAGGCGCCGCCCGGGTTCGTCGCCTCGCCCGGCAGCCGGTCCGGGTTCTACCAGCCGAACTTCTTCGAATCGCAGCCCGCGCTCAACTTCGGCCACGCGCGCAGGGACCCGACGGAGCCCTGGCGGCTGCCCGTCGACGCCGAGGGGCCCCGGGCCAACCGGCAGGCACTGCGCGAGATCATGGACCACTGGCTGGCCCTCGGCCTGTCCGGCTTCCGGGTCGACATGGCCGCGTCGCTGGTCAAGGACGACCCGGGCCAGGCCGAAACCGCGAAGCTCTGGACCGAGCTGCGCGGCTGGCTGGACCGGGCGCACCCGCGGGCGGCGCTGCTCTCCGAGTGGGGCGACCCGCAGGTCTCCGTCCCGGCCGGGTTCCACGCCGACTTCTTCCTGCAGTTCGGTCCGCGCGGTGACGGGCTGCCGCTCCGGTCGCTCTGGAACAACTGGGAGGGCACCGTCAGCGAACCCTGGGAGCCGCTGGAGCCGTACTTCGGCGCCGGGGGCGAGGGCGGTTTCGCCACCTTCCTCGGCGCCTGGCGCGAGGCGACGGAGGTCATCGGGGACGCCGGGTTCATCTCGCTGCCCACGTCCAACCACGACTTCTCGCGCCTCGCCACCGGCCCTCGTACGGCCGAACAGCTGCCCGCCGCCTTCGCGTTCCAGCTGACCTGGCCGACGCTCCCCGCGATCTACTACGGGGACGAGATCGGCATGCGGTACGTGCCCGGCACGCCCACCCGCGAGGGCAGCCGTCTGGGTCCGCGCTATGACCGGGCCGGGTCCCGTACGCCCATGCAGTGGGACGACTCGCCGAACGCGGGCTTCTCCACCGCACCCGCCGACGCCCTGTACCTGCCGCTCGACCCGGACCCGGGCCGCCCGACGGTCGCCGCCCAGCGCGCCGACGAGGGCTCCCTCCTCCACCTGGTCAGGCGCCTGATCGCGCTCCGCAAGGCCACCCCGGAGCTGGGCAGCGGCGGCTCCGTGGAGGTGCTGCACGACGGGTATCCGCTGGTGTACGTCCGGGGCAGTCGCTACCTGGTCGTGGTCAACCCGCGCTCCGAGGCCGCCACGACCGCCGCGCCCGTCGGCCGGGCCACCGCCGTGGAGGCTCGCGGGGTCACCGTCGCGGACGGCCGCGTCCACGCCGAGGGCTTCGGCTTCGGCGTCTTCACGCTCGACGCGGGCTGACCGGTTCCGCCCCCGCCCGGCGTCGGGCGGGGGCGGAACCCGTACGTCAGCCGGCGGTGTCACCGTACTGCCGTTGCAGCGCTGCCAGTTCGGCGGTCAGCTCCATGACCAGATCCTGGTACCCCGGGTCGTCGTACCGGTTGTGCAGCTCGTCCGGGTCGGCCACCAGATCGAACATCTCCCACTCGGGGGCGCGGATCTCGTCCTTCGCGCCCGGCTGGCCGGAGCCGTGGCCCGGGTAGTGGATCAGCTTGTGGGTGTGGGTGCGGATGCCGTAGCTGGCCTGGACGTTGTGGCAGACGTCCAGGTGCTCGAAGTAGCGGTAGTACACCGACTGCCGCCAGTCGTCCGGCCGTTCGCCCCTGAGCAGCGGGACGAGGCTGCGGCCCTGCATCCGTGGATGCGCTTTCACTCCGGCGAGGTCCAGGATCGTCTGGGCGTAGTCGACGTTGATCACGAGTTCGTCGCGGCTGCTGCCCGGCGGGGTGACGCCGGGCCACCGCACCACCAGCGGGATCCGCAGCGAGGGTTCGTACATGAACCGCTTGTCGAACCAGCCGTGTTCGCCCAGGTAGAAGCCGTGGTCGGAGGTGTACGCGACCGCCGTGGACCGGTCCAGGCCGGTGAGGTCCAGATAGTGCAGGACCCGGCCGACGTTCTCGTCCAGGG
Source organism: Streptomyces sp. NBC_00209 (assembly GCF_045206345.1). Lineage (NCBI taxonomy): Bacteria > Bacillati > Actinomycetota > Actinomycetes > Kitasatosporales > Streptomycetaceae > Streptomyces > Streptomyces sp. NBC_00209. The sequence goes on from NZ_CP108121.1 coordinate 1,162,958, forward strand.
CCGCGATGACCCGCAGGTACTCCTTGATGTAGCGCTGGTAGCGCCACTCGCGTTCCTCGCGCTCGTCCAGACCTTCGGGGACGGGTGCCTTGAGGTCCTGCGGGAGCAGGTCGCGCATCCGCATCTCGGCCTCGGCGGCCGCGCTCGCCCGGTGGCTGTAGTCGTCGTGGAGGGTGGCGGGCGCCGGGATGTCCACGTCCTCGTACAAGTGGCGGTGGCGTTCGGCGGGTTCGAAGGCGCGGTGCGGGGCCTTGTGCTGGATGAACAGCGCGAAGGGCTTGTCGCGGTCCCGGCGGTCGAGCCAGTTGAGCGCGAGGTCGGTGATGAGGTCGGTGACGTAACCGGTGTGCTGCCGCTCCCCGTCGCGGGTGGCGAACGTCGGGTCGTGGTAGACGCCGTGTTCCGGCAGCACCTCCCAGTGGTCGAAGCCGACCGGGTCGGAACAGCCGCCGTGGCCCAGGTGCCATTTGCCGATGATCGCGGTCTGGTAGCCGGCCTCCTGGAGCATGCGCGGGAAGGAGGGCTGGGTGGCGTCGAACTTCTGGCCCTCCTGTTCGAGCGTCGTCATGCCGTTGACGTGGCTGTAGGTGCCGGTCAGCAGGGACGCCCGGGCGGGCGAGCAGATCGAGTTGGTGCAGAAGGCGTTGTCGAAGCGCATGCCTTCTGCGGCCAGCCGGTCGACGGCCGGCGTCCTGTTGATGACGCTGCCGTAGGCGCCGATCGCGGGTACGGCGTGGTCGTCGGTCATGAAGAACACGAGGCTGGGGCGCTGGGTGCCGGTGGTGCTCATGGCCCGGGGTCCTCCTTGGCTGGGTGCGGGCGGGGGCGGTCCGGGGCCAGTCGCAGGGTGCGGCTGCCCGGCATGGGCAGGTCGAGCGTGGTGCGTACGAGACCGTCCGGGCCGGTGTGCGCGAGGGCTTCGGGGCCGGTGTCACCGGCGGGGCGCATCCGGTAGCCGGCGCCCGGTTCGAGCCCGGCGATCTCCACGGTGACGCGGCGGCCCAGCGCCGGTACCGGTATCGCGTGGGGCCGGTCGGCGGCGGCGTTGACCACGCGCACCTCGACCGTGCCGTCGCGCGCGGTGACGGTGGCGGTCACCAGGGCGCGGGCTCCGTCGCCGGTGAGGTGCGCGGGGTGGTGCGGGGCCCCGGCGTCGATCCGGACCCTGATCCGGGCGGGTGCGCTGCCCGGGGCGAGCGCGCAGCCGCGCACGGGGCCGGGGAGCGGTGGCTCGGGGCCCTCGGGCGTCCTGGGCGCGATCCGGTACCAGTATCCGCGACCGGGCTCGGCGCGCGTGTCCGCGTACGGCGGGAGGACCGGGCCGGTGTGCAGGGGCGCGTACGGTCCCTCGTAATGATCGGAACGGTGGACGACGTAACCGGCCGTCCCCGGCGTCGGCAGCCAGTCGAGCAGCACATGGCCGATGCCGTCCCGGGACCGTATGACCGTGCGGTGCGAAGGCGGCACGCCCGCCGGAGCGAGGCCGGGGTGCCCGTTCACTTCAGGCCGGAGGTCGCGATGCCCTGGGTGAAGTGCCGCTGGAGGGCGATGAAGACGGCGACGACCGGGAGCACCACGAGGAAGGCGCCGGCCATCAGGACACCGTTGGAACCGGCGGCCTTGGTGGGGTCGGTGGCGAAGGTGGCGAGAGCGACCGGCAGGGTGTACTTGTCCGGGTCGTTGGTCGCGACGAGCGGCCACAGGAAGTTGTTCCACGAACCGAGGAACACGAAGATCGCCAGGGTGGCGAGGGCCGGCTTGACCAGCGGGATCACGATCCGCCAGAAGATGTACCACTCGCCGGCGCCGTCGATGCGGGCCGCTTCGAGGAGTTCGTCGGGGATCGCCGACATGAACTGCCGCATGAGGAAGACCCCGAACGCGCCCGCCGCGAAGGGCAGGATGAGCCCCGCGTAGCTGTCGAGCAGCCCCATCTTGCTCATCATCACGAACTGGGGCAGCAGCATCAGGTTGCCCGGCACCATCAGGGCGCCCAGCACGATCGCGAGCACGCCCCGCTTGCCGAAGAAGTTCAGCTTGGCGAGCGCGTACCCCAGCATCGAGCAGAACACCAGGTTGCAGACGGTCACGACGACGGCGACCACCGCGGAGTTGAGGAAGTTCCGCGCGATGTCCATCAGGTCGAGCAGTTCGCGGAAGTTCGCGAGGGTCCACTCGGTGGGGATCCACACCGGCGGGCTGGCGCCCAGGTCCTGCGGGGTCTTGAAGGCGGACACCGCCATCCACAGGAAGGGCGCGGTCATCACGAGCAGGCCCAGGGTGAGCAGCGTGTAGGTGAGTGCCCTGGCGCCCGGCCTGCGCGAGGTGGCGGTGCGTCCCCGGCCCGGTGCGCTCTTGGTGGGGAGGTCGGTGGCGCTCATCAGGTCTTGTCCTTCAGCAGGCGGAACTGGAGCAGCGTGACGGCCAGGACGATCGTGAAGAGGACGTAGGCCATGGCGCTCGCGGAGCCCATGTGGAAGAAGCTGAACCCTTCCTTGTACATGTGCAGCGACACGGTGAGGGTGCTGTCGCCGGGTCCGCCGTCGGTCATCACGAAGGGTTCCTCGAAGACGTTGAGGAAGCCGATGGTGGTCATCACCGCGACGTACAGCATGGTGGGCCGCAGCAGCGGGACCGTGATCCGGCGGAACTCCTGGAAGGCGCCGGCGCCGTCCAGCTTGGCGGCCTCGCGGACCTCGACCGGGATGGCTTGGAGGCCGGCGAGGAAGAGGACCATCGCGGTGCCCATGTTGCGCCAGACGGCCATCACGATCAGCGACGGCATGGCGAGCACCTTGGAGGCGAGGAAGTCCGGCGTGGAGAAGCCGAGTTGCGCGCCGAGCCCGGCGATCAGGCCCTCCGAGGGGTCGAGCACGAACCGCCAGATGACGGCCACCGCGACGATGGCGGTGACCACGGGGACGTAGAAGCCGACCCGGAAGAAGGTCCGGAAGCGGTCGATGCCGGAGTTGAGGAGCACGGCCGCGACCAGTCCGCTGCCGATGGTCAGCGGGACGCCCAGCACCACGAAGTAGCAGGTGTTGAAGAGCGCCTTCATGAACTTCGGGTCGTCGAACAGCGCGGTGTAGTTGTCCAGACCGACGAAGTTCGCGTCGAGCGGGTGGGTGACGTTGCGCAGGCCGAAGTCGGTGAAGCTCATGAGGAGCGTCGCGACGATCGGGAACGCCATGAAGGTCAGGAAGAGGGCCAGGAACGGCGTCGAGTACAGCCAGCCGGCGAGGTTCTGCCGGGAGAGCCGGTCGGGGCGGAGCTCCTGGCCCGCCGGGGCCTGCTGTCCGGGAGGGCCGCCGGCCTGGGCCGGGGCGCGGTCCAGGCCGGCCCCGGCCCGGGTGGCGGCGGTCTTCACTGGGAGATCAGCCCCTCCGTGGTCGCCTGGAGCTTCTTGGCCTCGGCGGCCGGGTCACCGCCCTGTGCGATCTTCTCCAGGGTGCCCTCGATGGCGGCGGCGATCTCGTTCCACTTCTCCAGGGCCGGGATCTCCTTGCCGGTGTCCAGGGCCTGGCGGAAGACCTTCAGGCTGTCGGCCTCGGCGCTGTCCTTGATCTCCGGCAGGTCGTAGGCGGCCTTGTTCGCGGGCAGCGACTTGGTCGCCCCGTACCAGGCGGCCTGCGTCTCGGGGGTGGTCAGGTACTGGGTGAACTTCTCGGCGGCGGCCTTGTGCTCGCTGTCCTTGAAGGTCACGAGCGAGGCGCCGCCGACCCAGGAGACGGATCCCTTCGGGCCCGCGGGCAGCGGGGCGGTCTTCCACTTGCCCTTCAGCTGCGGCTGCTGCTCGTTGAGGTTCTGGACCATCCAGGGGCCGGACATGAACGTCGGCTCATCGCCCTTGGCGAAGGTCTTGGCCACGTCCGCGCCGGGCACGAAGTTCTTCTTGGCGAGCCCGTCCTTGAAGTAGCTGCCCCACGTCTCGAACGCCTTCACGGCCTCGGGGGAGTCGAGCGCGGACTTGCCGTCCGCGTCGACCAGGCTGCCGCCCTCGGAGTACAGGAACTGCAACCAGCTCTGCCAGGCGCCGGTGTTGCCGGGCTGGAGGGCGGTGCCGAACTGCGAGCCGTTCTTCTGGTACGCCTCCGCCAGCTTGTGGTGGTCGTCCCAGGTGACGGGCGCCTTGTCGACGCCGGCCTTCTTCGCGAGGTCGGTGCGGTAGTAGAGGCCGCGTACGTCGGCGTACCACGGGACGCCGTAGGCGGTGCCGTCCACCACGTTGCTGTTCCAGGTGGCGGGGAAGAAGTCGGACTTCTTGAAGCTCTTGGTGTCCACCGGCTCCAGCACGTCCAGCGCGATGTACTGCCCCATCATCGTGGAGCCCATCTGCGCCATGTCGGGGAGCTTCCCGGCGGCAGCGGCGGCGGTCATCTTCTGGCCGACGACGTCCCAGCCGATCGGGGTCACCTTGACGGTGATGTTCGGGTTGTCCTTCTCGAAGTCCTTGGCGACCGTGGCGAGCCGCTTGGCCTCCTCGCCCATGCCCCAGACGGTCAGGGTCTGCTTGGCGTCCGCGGACTGCTGCGCGCCGCCGCCACCACCGCAGGCGGTGAGGGACAGCGCGGCGGCCACTGCGACGGAGATACCTATGACGGTCTTGGCGGGGCGTGCCATGGAGCTCCTCCTTGAGCTGTGTATGCGCTATCTGAAAGCGCATACAGAACTCTGCGATATGGGTCTGGATCGCTCAAGAGGGATGGGATAACGCTTGGGTAACGTGGGGGGTGGCGGGGTTGACCTGCGGCGTACGGGAGTGAGCTTCGGGCGTACGGAGGTGAGCCCGGGGGCGCTTTGCCTACGGGCGTACGGGGTGAGCTCCCCCGGGCCCGAAAACGCACCCCTGACCTGGGCTTACGGACCCCGCCCCGCCCCTTACGCCGCCGCGTCCGCCGGGCAGCCGCAACTGCGGCGCAGCACCGCGGAGACGGGCAGCAGCCGCTCCTGCGGGGGTCTCTCGCGCTCGGAGAGCCGGGCCACCAGCAGTTCGACGGCCTCCACGCCCAGCAGGCCCATCGGCTGCCGGACCGTCGTGAGCGTCGGCCGCACGAGTTGGCTGAGCGGGATGCCGTCGAAGCCGGTCACCGCGATGTCGCCGGGCACGTCGATGCCGCGCGCCTCCAGGGCGTGCAGCGCGCCCACGGCCATCTGGTCGTTGGCGAACACCAGGCCCTGGGGGCGGGGCCCCTCCCCCGCCGCCCCGAACAGGGTCTCCACCGCCTGTCGCCCGGCGGCCTGGGTGAGGTCGCCCCGCAGGTCGGGGGCCTTGGGGAGCGGGAGGCCGGCTTCCAGGTGGGCGGCCTGGTAGCCGAGGAACCGGGCCTCGCCGTCCGGGGAGTCCTCCGGCCCGCCGACGAACGCGAGCCGCCGCAGCCGGTGGGGGCCGAGCAGGTGCCTCGTGATCTGCAGCTGTCCGTCGAAGTTGGCCACTTTCACGTGGTCGATGCCGTCGTACGGCTCCCCCGCGAGCAGCACGACCGGGACCCGCCGGGCCACCATCTCCAGGACCTCGTCGGGCACGGCCTGGGCGAGGACGGCGAGCCCGTCCACCCGGCCCGCGACCTCGGTGAGCCGGGTGCCCGCGTCGTCGGCGTGCGAGGAGGCGATGAGCAGCGCGTAGCCGTGGCGCCTCGCGGCGCGCTCCATGCCCCTTATGACCTCGTCGGAGTAGAGGGTGACCTCGCCGGGGTCGGCGGCGGGCGCGCTGTCGGCCTCCGCGTCGTGGAAGTCCGGGTAGCACAGGCCCAGGACCCCGGTGGAGCGGCTGGCGAGGCCGCGGGCGCTGCCGCTGGGCACGTACCCGAGTTCGCGCGCGCTGGCCAGCACGCGTGCGCGGGTCTCCCCGCGCACCGATTCCGGGCTGCGGTACACCCGCGACACCGTGGCGATGGAGACCCCCGCCCGCTCGGCAACGTCGTACACCGTAGGAGTACTCATCGCGCCGCGTCACCTCTCTTCCCCTGTGGTGGGGAGATGTTCCCACATGCGGGGCAGGTGTATGGAAGCGCATTCACTCATCCCGCCGCCGAGGGACGGGCCCCGCAGAATTTGCCCGGCGTTCGCGAGCTGTCCTCCCGGGGGTGGGCGTCCCGTTCGGGCTGGGCCGAGAGCGTCGGGCCGCCCGCCCCACGACTACCTCAGGATGGATTCCGTGACCGCATCGCTCTCCCGCCCACGGCGGCCCCGCGCTCTCGCCCGCTTCCTCGTCGCCGCGCCGCTGCTGGCGGCCGGTGCGCTGACCGGGGTGCCGGCGGCGCACGCGGCCCCGGCCGACGACGTGCGTATCAACGAGGTGGTGACCACCGGCGACGTGAACGACTCGGTCGAGCTGTACAACAAGGGCGCCTCGTCGGTCGACGTCTCGGGCTGGGTCCTGAAGGACGACGACAAGGACCACGCGTACGAGATCCCCTCCGGGACGACGCTGGCGCCGGGCGGCTTCCGGGCGTTCGACGTGAGCGGCGCGTTCGGGCTCGGGTCGGCCGATGAGGCGCGGCTGTATCAGGCGGACGGCACGACGCAGGTGGACGGCTTCTCCTGGAGCAAGCACTCCGGTCCGTCCTGGTCCCGCTGCCCCGACGGCACCGGCGCGTTCAAGCAGGCGGCCTCGGTGACGCTGGGCGCCGCGAACAACTGCGGTACGGGCGGGGGCTCGACGGCCCCCGTGGCATGGCCCGGCGGCAGCTCGGTCGCCACGGCGGACGGCTCGAACGTGTTCGGCGAGGACCTGAGCGGGCTCTACCAGGACGGCAGCGTGCTGTGGGCGGCGCAGAACAGCGGCAAGCTGTGGCGCCTGGTCCGTGACGGCTCCGGCGGCTGGAAGCCGGACACCGCGAACGGCTGGTCCTCGGGCAAGGCCCTGCGCTTCCCCGGCGGCTCCGGCAGCCCGGACGGCGAGGGCGTCACCGCGACCGGCGGCGGGATCTTCGTCGCGAGCGAGCGCGACGGGGACGCCTCGGGCACGAGCCGCCTGTCGGTGCTCCGGTACGACGTGAGCGGTTCGGGCTCGTCGCTGACGGCCACCAAGGAGTGGAACCTCACCTCCGACCTCCCGTCGACCGGCTCCAACCTCGGCCTGGAGGCGGTGACTTGGATCCCGGACGCGTCGCTGACCGCTGCCGGCTTCAAGGACGCGTCGACGGGCGCGGCGTACGACGCGGCCCACTACGCCGCCCACAGCGGCGGGGTCTTCTTCGTCGGCGTCGAGGGCACGGGCATGGTGTACGGCTACGTCCTGGCCGACTCCGGCTCGTACACCCGGATCGCCTCCTTCAGCAGCGGCATGTCCGGCGTGATGGAACTCCAGTGGGAGCCCCAGGCGTCCCGCCTCTGGGCGGTCTGCGACGACACCTGCGACGGCAGCCACCAGACGTTCACGGTCAACGCGACGGGCATGTTCGCGCCGACGGCCGCGTACAACCGCCCGAGCGGCATGCCGAACTACAACAACGAGGGCTTCGCGCTGGCGGGCGCGGACGAGTGCGTGTCGGGGTCGAAGCCGGTGTACTGGTCGGACGACGCGAATGACGGCGGGCACGCGCTGCGAAGGGGCAGCGTCAGCTGCTGATCGCAGGGCCGGGGCGCGGGGCGTCGTCAGGGCGTCTCGCGCCCCTCCGCGGCCAGCCGCTCCCGGAGGCGTCGGGCGGCGAACTCGATGAAGGGGCGGCTGTCCATCAGGCGGCACTCGGCGGCACCGATCACACCGACGCGCACCAGCCCCGCCTCCTCCGCCTCCGCGCCGACCCCGGGGAAGTGCCGGCCGTTGTCGTCGCCCACGTCCGGCACTTCCACCCAAACCCGTTCGCCGTCGACGGCGTACGGGAAGCGGCGCAGCTTGCGCCGGTGATTGGGGATCAGGGACTCGGCGTAGTGCAGAAACGAGTTGCGGTTGTGGCCCACGCCCAGCAGCAGGATGTGGGCGCCGAGTTCATGCAGCCGGTCGAACGGCGAGCCGTGCCCCACCGCATAGGCCAGCGGCTGCCGGGCGGTGATGTCCCGGGCCAGCGGCCCCAGCGCGGCGACGGACGCCTGCGGGTGGGAACTGCGCAGCCGGTCGGGGTCGGCGAGCACGGCGGTGGGCAGCGCGCCCATGAGGATGGGCAGCCTGTCGTGGAACAGCGGCACGCCCGAGCGGTCCGCGTCGGCTCCCGCTCCCGGGTGCGGGTCACGGACCTCGTCGCCCGTGAACGCGGGTACCACCACGGTGCCCTGCGGGCCGAGGCGGTGGCGCAGCGCGCCGAGAACCGTCGCGACACCGCCGTCGACGCGACCGAAGGCGGACAGGGAGGCGTGCACGATGACCGTCGCGCCGACGGGCAGACCAAGCGCCTCGAATCCGGCGCACAGATCCCTTCTGCTGAGCGGGCCGCACTCCACTCGGAGGGCCGCATCCAACGCGGTCATGAGTTGCGCGGCGCGGCTCCTGCCGGTGGGGGCGGGCGGGTAGCGGCGGAGGATGTCGATCAGGGCGGGGGCGGCTCGTTCGCGGGCCCCTTCGAGCGCCCGGTCCCCCGCTCCGGGGTCCTCCGCCGCCTCGATCTCCGCGATGCGGGCCGCGTTCGCGGCAGCGCGCAGGATGTGGGCCACCTGGTGGGCCTTCGCGAGGGGGTGCAGGTAGGCGGCGGAGGCCGCGTCGCCCGCCGCCTGGGCGGCGAGGCGGGCGGCCTCCGTGGCCGCGTCCTTGGCCGCGCGGTGGGCGTCCATCGAGGTGATGCGTTGGAGCCTGGTGCGGGGTGCGCCGTCGATGAACTCCCACGCGGCGTCGATCGCGGCGCGCGGCCTTCCGTCGCCGGGGTGGGCGTCCTCGAACACCGCAAGAACGCCCTGCGCCGCCTCGGCGGCGTACCGCGCCACGACGCGCAGCTCGTCCATGGACAGCTCGAAGTCCCCGCTCACGCTGGTCATTCGAGCGATCGTCGCACATGCCGCAGGTGCGGTCGTACGGCTCCGAGGGGCCGCCCCGCCCACCGGGGCGGCCCCGTCCGTGCTCAGGTGAGGCGTTCTGCGGTGTACGCCTCGATGGCGTCCCGCTGGAACTCGGCGAGTCCGGCCGCGATGGCCTCGTACGCGGCACACCAGTCGGGGTTGTCCACGACGGAGCGCGCCATGGCCAGGTGCTCGTCGGCGGTGACCGGCCGCAGGGCGGAGAGCAGCCGGTAATGGGCGTCGACCTCGGCCTGGACCGGGGCGGAGTCGGCCGTGTGGCCGTCGGACCGGAGTTCGGCGAGGCGGATCATCCTGGCCGTACGGTCGCGCTGCCCGGCCTCGATGTCATCCGGGCTCATCGCGGCGACGTGCTGGGCGACGCGCTCGGCGTGGGCGGGGAAGTCTCGCAGGCTGTCCTCGTACTGGTCCGGCTGTACGCCCTCGAAGAGGTTCTCCGGTCGGTTGATGGTCATGGGTGCGTCGTCCTTCCTGGCCTGTTCCAGTTCGGCGATCGTGCGCGAGACGGTGGCGGCCAGCGTGTCGAGCCGGTCCCGTTCGGCGAGGAGCCGCCGGTGGTGGCCGCGCAGGGGCCTCCACCGCGTCGGCCTGCTCGGCCAGGACGCGCCCGATGTCCTCCAGCCCGAGCCCCAGCTCCCGCAGGACGAGGATCTGCTGAAGCACCAGGAGCTGGCGCTCGCCGTAGTACCGGAGCCCGCCCACCCCCGTCCGGGCGGGCGGCAGCAGCCCGATCGCGTCGTAGTGCCGCAGCGTCCGGGCAGTCACCCCCGACATCCGCGCCACCTCAGCGGTCGGCCACTCCATCCCCGTCACCCCGCTCTCTCGCCGTACCGGGCCGGTGTTTCCGGCCCTGTCCCACGACCGTAGAAGCTGCCGTTACGTCAACCGCAAGGCGTTGCGTCGGGCGGTGGGCGTAGCCGTTACTCAATGCCGCACGCGCACAGGATCGCACTACGGGGCAGGGTCTTCTAAGTGGGCGGTTCATTGGCCTTTGAGGGGTTTCAATGTCGCCTGATGGTGTGGTGGTGGGGCGGAATCTGCGACGCCTTCAACCATGCGACCGGACCACAACGGGCGAGGGACGTCTGCCAAGCCTTGGGCCACGAGATGGTGCCGAAGAACGTCGAAGGCACCCGCGCCAAGCTGAAACGCTTGGTCAAGCTCGACATCCTCGCTGAGGTCGGCACCGGCATCTTCGCGAGAAGGCCATAGCCGGACGTCTATGGCCGGCAATCACTGGCCACAATCTGGTGTGCGTACTTGTTCTCCGGGTCGATGGGGTCTGCTGCACCTTCAGGTGACAGGTTCAGTCACGCGGCCTGAAGGGCCGGTGTGGTCATGACGGTCTCGTATTCGACGGGTGTGAGCCGGCCGAGGGCGGCTTGTCTGCGGCGTCGGTGGTAGGTCCGCTCGATCCAGGTCACGATGGCGATGCGGAGTTCTTCGCGGGTGGTCCAGGTGCGGCGGTCGAGGACGTTCTTTTGCAGCAGGCTGAAGAAGGACTCCATGGCCGCGTTGTCGCCTGCCGCTCCGACTCTTCCTATCGAGCCGGCCATCTGGTGGCGGCTGAGCGCTTGTACGAGTTTCCTTGATCGAAATTGCGATCCTCTGTCGCTGTGCAGGATGCATCCGGCGACGTCCTGGCGCCGGGCGACTGCGTTGTCCAGGGCGGTCACGGCCAGCCGGGACTTCATCCGTGCGTCGATGGAGTAGCCCACGATCCGGTTGCTGAAGACGTCCTTGACCGCGCAGAGATACAGCTTGCCCTCGCCGGTGGGGTGTTCGGTGATGTCGGTGAGCCACAGGCGGTTCGGGCCGGTCGCGGTGAAGGCCCGGTTGACCAGGTCGTCGTGGACGGGCGGGCCCGCCTTCTTTGTCCGGCCGCGTTTCTTGCCGAACACGCTCCACCATTGGTTGTCCCTGCAGATCCGCCACGCGGTCCGGTCGGCCATGTCGGTGCCGGCGTCGCGGGCCTCGTCGGCCAGGAAGCGGTAGCCGAACTCCGGGTCGTCGCGGTGGGCGGAGAACAGCGCGTGTGCGCGATGCGCCTCGGCGAGCTCGGCTGGGGTCACCGGGTCGTCGAGCCAGCGATAGTAGGGCTGTCTGGCGAGCTTCAGCACCCGGCACGCGACCGTGACGGGCACTCCGCCTGCGGCCAGCTCTTTCACGAGCGGGTAGATCCTTTTCCCGGCAGGTTCGCCTGCGACAGATAGGCCGCCGCCCGCCGCAGAACCTCGTTCTCCTGCTCCAGCAGCTTGATCCGCCGACGGGCTTCCCGCAGTTCCACGCTCTCCTGACTGGTCGCCCCGGGCTTCGTGCCGTCGTCGATGTCGGCGCGGCGCATCCACTTCCACAACGTCATCGCGTGGACGCCAAAGTCGGCGGCCACCTGCTCGACAGTGACGCCCGGGCCGCGGTTCCTCGCGACCCGCACGACGTCCTCGCGGAACTCCTGGGGATAAGGCTTGGGCACAGCAACATCCTTCCCACCTGCCCTACACGGCAAGCCAGTTCAGATGTCACCCGTTCGTGCGGCAGACCCATGTCTTGGATCACCTTCAGGGCTTCATGCCTCCGCTCCGTCTCGCACATCAGCCGGACAAGGACGTACAGGGCGTCACGGTCACCGTCTTCGGCGCGCTCGCGCAGCGCGGAATCCATACCTCGCTCCCGAAGCGACCTGTTAAGCCTCCGAAGTGCGTGGCGATCCCTGAGGGCGAGCTCCGTAAGTTCTGGAATCCGTTCCGCTCGGCCCAGCAGATCCATGTGCCACAGATGATTGTCGTGCCTGTCTGGATCGTCGGAGAAGCACTCGGCATAAGCGCTTACCAGCGCGATCGCTGCATCCCAATCCTGAAGTTGCTCCGCAGCTCGAGCTCGCTCCAACCAGTCCACAGGCCGATTATCGCCCGTTGCCCCAGCGAACAGCAACGGACTGCACCTTGAAGCAACCCCTGCAGAGTGCCCTTGAGAGCAAGTCACGGTCAAAACCTCTCAAACCTTCCTCTAGAGGTCCCAACAAAGGCTTTGTGTGAATCGAGGGCTGATCAATCAGGCGGCTTCAGTGACCGATGTCGCATGCTTCGTAGCTCTTCAGCCCGACCGTCAGCAGGGGCGGCACGAGTGTGTGCATGTACCAGCTCAGGTCGGTGAACTCGAGCGAGTCAGGTAGACGCCGCCGGTTGATGGTCGGGATGAAGCTGCAGGTCATGCGGCCAGGGAAGAACAGGAGCTGACCGCCTGTGCTCGCCTTCCCGTGGTAGATACAGACGGCCACGTGGTGGTTAGCGTTCTCGGGTGCGTCAAGGATGGCCAAGACATCCTGCGTGTGGTCACGGGTCGTGGTCCGCCAGTCGTATAGGTCGTCGTCGTTCACCATGAACGAGAGCGGATCCTCCAGAGCCCAACCTGTGGCAGCCAGGGCCCCGATGCCGGCGCGGACCGTGAGCTCTTGGGCGAAGGTGAAGTCGATGTCTGCGGTCCTGGACGACACTGATGGCTCCCGGTGAAGGTTCGACGGCACCGCATCGTTGCCGAGGATGTGTCGAACTGTCGATCGAATTGCGGATCGAGGATCCTGGCAGAGGCGTTGGACGTGGCGGTAGTTGATGAGGCAGGTTGCGAGGCCGAGGAAGGCTTCGTGAATGTCGTCGCGTCTTTCCCAGAGGACGCGTAGGCGCCGGAAGCCCTGAAACCAGGCGATGATGCGTTCGACGACCCAGCGGTCGACGCCAAGGCCGGAGCCGTGCGGGACGCCGCGGCGGGCGATCACCGGTTTGATGCCCTGGGCCCAGACGAGACGGCGGTACTTGTCATGGCCGTAGCCGCGGTCGGCCAGCAGCACGTCCGGCCGGCGCCGTGGTCTGCCGAGCAGGCCCGCTACGGACGGGATCTTCGCAAGCAGAGGCAACAGCTGCGTCACATCGTTGCGGTTTCCGCCGGTCAGCGACACAGCGAGTGGGATGCCCTGCCCGTCGACAAGGATGTGATGCTTGCTGCCCGGACGTGCTCGGTCGACCGGGCTGGGTCCGCTTTTGGGCCGCGTCGGGCGGGCCGGAGGTGGGTGGAGTCGATCACCGCCCGGGACCAGTCCAGCTGCCTAGCCGACCGGCAGCTTCGTCAGCAGGACTGCATGGACGCGGCAAAGCGCCGCCAGCACGTCATGCCGGACCCGAAGCCGAGCTCCTGGGGTAGGTACTCCCACTGAATGCCGGTGTGCAGCACGAACAGGATCCCGCACAGAGCCCGCCGGTCGGGCACTCGCGGCCGCCCTGCCACCAGCTTCGGCACCGGGACCGGGACCGGCAACAACGGCTCGATGAGCAACCACAGTTCATCCGAGACGATCCACGGCCGAGAGTCTCTTTGTGCCACGGATGTCCCAACGAGCATCCAAGCCGACAGTCACATGATCAACCTCTTCTGTTAGGACCTTTAAGCGCCTGGCCGCAGGTTCGAGTCCTGCCGGGGGCGCCGAGGCGTACGTGGTGTTGCGCCCTCCGCCAGGGAGGGCGTTTTTGCAGTCTTCCCGCAAATGTCCCGAAGCTTCAGCGCGACCTCTATACCGCCCCGCGCACCGATCAGCCTCTCCAACCAGGACAAACGGGCATACAGCTTGTAGGAGAGTCGTATACCGCCGCATCCTTGGCGCCATGAGCCTCGTCATGCCCTCTTTCGACCTGTCCACCATGAGTGACTACGCCCATGACTGGGCGCTGGTCGATGTCGAGACCTCCGGACTCATTCCTCGGCGGGATCGCGTCCTGTCGATCGCGGTCGTGACCATGGAACCCGACGGAGAGCAGACCGGAGAGTTCTCCACGCTGCTTAATCCCGGGTGCGATCCGGGCCCCGTGGAGGTCCACGGACTGACTACAGAGCTTCTGCACGGGGCGCCAACCTTCGACCAGATCGCCGGGCAGCTCGGGGCGCTGCTTCAGGACCGTGTCCTGGTGGCTCACAACGCCCAGTTCGACTACGACTTCCTGGCTCACGAGTTCGCACGCGCCAGGCTCTACCTGCCGGTCACTCGCCGACTGTGCACCTTGGCGCTCAACCGGCAGGTGGACCCGCCGGCACATGACATGAAGCTTGGCTCCCTGGCCGCTCACTACGGCGTACCGCAGACGCAGGCACATGACGCGCTGGACGACACACGTGTGCTGGCCGGAGTCTTCCGCGCCACCTTGCACGAGGCGGTCCGGCTCGATCTCCCGCTGCCATTCGTGGCGTGTCCGCCGCGCCAGGACCCACAGTTTGCCCCCCAACCGCCGAAGACCCCGTGCTCGTACCGGAATCCGGGACGCCTGAGGCCGAGTGGCCAGCTCGTGCAGGGAATGAAGATCGCTATCACGGGGCAGACAGCGACATCGCGAGCCGAGCTGGTCGCACGTTCGGTCGCCGCTGGATTGAACATGATGTCGTCAGTCAGCCGGCACACCAGCGTCCTCGTCACCAACGAGTCCACATCAGGATCGGCCAAAGCGCGGAGGGCGGCCGCCCAAGGGGTGCCGGTCATCGACGAGCGCGTCTTCCTTCAACTGCTCGGGTCGGTGCAGGCAGGCACCCCGCATCAAGCCACTCCACAAACCAAAAAGCCGGTGGCCGTCGCCGCGGTCGTTCCAGCACCGCGACCACCGGAGGCAACGCCCGTCACCGTCGCCGCAGGCAAGCCTCTGACGGGGCGGCGTGTGCTCGTCATCGGCGGGCCGCACGCGGCGGCCGCCGCTGCCCGCGCCCGGATCGTGGAACTGGGTGGATCGGCCGCCGTCAACCTCTCCCGCAGCGTCACTGACGTCGTACGCCTGACCGACGGGCACACAGACCGCCGCCTGCCCAAGATCGCCGACCTTGGGCTACCCGTTCACGACGAGGCATGGATCGCCTGTCCGACCGCGGCAGTGCCGCCGGAAGGCGAGCCGGCACAACAGACCGACGCCCTCGACCCATCGCCGCCTCTGGTATTGCCTCGCGGCGGCGTTGTCGATCTGCCGATGCCCTCCCCCGGAGAAGAGCTCTTCTCATGGCACGCCACCGCCACCTGGGCACCGCAGGGAGGATGCGAGGTCGACGTCGTCGCCTTCGTGCTCGACGAGGACGCGCAGGTCACCTTCGACGAGGACTTCGTTTTCTACGGTGCTCCGGAGAATCCGGCCGGCACCGTCCGCCTGCGCACCGACGGCCCTGCCGATCAGTCATTCGACGTGAACCTCGGCGCCCTTCCTCCCGCCTCGCACAGGGTCGTTGTCGCGGCCGCCATCGATGGTGACCGTACCTTCGGCGAGGTTGGTGCCGTCCAGATCAGCGTCAGCCCCGACGATGGTGCTCCCCCGATGGCACGCGCCACGCTGGACGCCGCAACCACCGAACGAACCCTGATCCTGGCCGAGTTCTACCGTCGCGGGCCCCTTTGGCGCTTCCGCGCCATCGGGCAGGGCTACGACCACGGGCTCGCCGCCCTCGCTTGTGGATACGGCGTGGACATCGATGACTAGCCCGTGGATCGGGACAACTCCACCTATCACCCGCTCAGTTCACCAAGCCGCCGATGGCGTGAGCGAGCGCCTCGCCACTCTGTTGGACCACGCTCCCTACAACAAGGGCGGGAAGGGCCTGCGCGATTCCTCGCAGGGCGCCTACCCGTTCGGCCGGCTCAGCAAGGGAGTTGTCGACACTGGTCGCCATGGCCCGCAGGGCATCCGCATGTTCCAGCTGTGGTTCATTCCGCTCCAGGTCCAGGCGGAATGTGGCCAGTAGCTCGCGTACGGAGTCGATGTCAGTGGCGCCCTCCACCGTCGCGTGTTGATGCACATGCGAGATGTTCTGACCGACGACGTTCTGAAGCGGAGCCATATTGTTGCCGCCGATGCTGATGCCTGCTCCGTGAACGGGCTCGGGTTCCTGACGCCTTCGTCCGATGGCCATCACTTGCCTCCCTGGCTGTTCTGGCTGGTGGAGTTCTGTCCGATGTTGCTGTTGCCGTTCCCCACGACGTTCTGGATGGGCGCGTTGTTGTCGCCGTAGATCTGAATGTTGTTGGTGACAGCAGCCACTTGCTGCTCATAGGCGGTCGTGTCGATCCCGCGCTCCTGCAAGTAGACGGCGACGGCGCGGAAGACGCGGGTCTCCATGAGGACAACATGGCGTTTGGCGTCGTCGCTCTGGTGCATGTCGGACACCTCCTCCGTCGAATACCGGTCGCGGAGACTCACCGGATCCTCTTCCTCAGTGCGCCCTGGAGTGGGTTCCCCTCGTGCGATCTGTGCCACCAGGCGCCAGAGGGTCATCGGGCCCGCGACGGCGTCGAGAACGGACTGCACTGCAAGCCAGCCCATCAGGCGCAGGCCGTTCCGGGCGAGGGGATTCGTCGTCCCTCGCAGTTCGTTGTAGAGCGGAGTGTTCACATGTGGTCGCACGGTGAGGCGCAGTTCGCCGGCTTCAAGTGCGGCGTGGACGAATACGCTGACCACGACCTGTCCGCCCCAGGTGATGCATTGAGCGCGCAGGTAGAGCCGAGACGGCTGGCTGGAGGGCGACTTGCGACCCCGGCCGTTCAGGTCGGGGGCCTCCGGGTCGCCCTCGCGTGTGCGTTGGAGCCAGAGGTGAGAAGGCAGACCCAGAACGCGTTCCATGGAGAATCCTGGGAGCGGGTCCGTTATCTCCCGGACACCGCGCCCCAGTTCGTCGAGGGCCCCGCCCACGCGCCGAAGGAGTTCGGCTTCACCGAACGACTTGACCGGCTCATCCGGGTCCTTGGGCTTCAGCGGGATATTGATGTGGGCGGCACCCCAGTGATCACGTCCAGCACCGACGAAATGCTGTGCAGTGTCGTAGGGAAGCAGCCTGCCCTCCTGGCCCTCCCCTATTCTGTCCATCCTGCTTTTGCGCTTTCCCTTCACCCAGGGCGGCGCGTTCCGGGAGACTTGCGTGCGACTCAGCACGGAGAGTGCCGCTCTCGCAACCAGGCGGTCGGCAACATAGATCATCGCCATCCCCGCGAGATAGCCGAAGGGCGCGACGACCAGGCCCAGCCGCACGGACAGGAAGGTGCTCCATGACGACTCGAACGGCGCCACGGCCAACGCCCACGGGATGAAAAGCGGTACGTAGGACAGGCGCGGACGGCGCGACAGTCGGGTGTTCTTCGACTTGCGCTGCGCGCGGAAAGCCACCCACCTCATGGCAAAGGCTGAGGCGGCGCAGACCATCCACAACGCCGTCGCCCACGGCGACAGGTATGCGGCCGCCCCGAGGAGTAGCGCGAACAGCACTCGACGCAGTCGGCGTCGGCGCCGGGCGCGCAGACTGTGCGCCACCACCGGAACAAGGTCGACACCATAGGAAGGCACAGGCATCGGAGGCCCGTTGAAGATGTGATCGATGATCCATTGCGCCGACGCTTCGCCGAGCGGTGGGCAGTCGTCGCTGCCGTCCAGATAGATGGGTCTTCGAGTGCTGCGACGAGGCTTGTGGGGCGCGGAATTCTTGCCACGCACCTTGCGCCACCACGTCTTGAGAGCGGCAACTCGATCTGGCCGCGCGTAAACCGATTGGCACAGGAACTTCGTCACTTCCGTGGTGGTCGGATCGACCTCGGCCGGCCTCGGAGTGTCCGCCACAGGCTGGGAGCGCTGAACAGGCACTCCGGGCCACCCATGGGTCGCCGAACTGTCGGTCTTCTTCTGCCGGGCTTTGGTACCCCAGGCGACACCCACACTGCTCCCCCGTTCATTGGTACGGCGGGCATCTTCACAAGGAACGACGGGGGCCGCCAGAGCGCAAAGTCGACATCATGTAAGGCCGTTGAGCGAACAATGGTTTGGCGCGTTCTCAGCCACAATGACTATCGCGAGCCGCAGATTGCTGACGTACCCGTCCGGCTGACTCACCCGTGCGACCGGAACTCGATGTTGCCGAGTGGCTTAGAACGCCCTGCTGAGGCTCCATGACCCCGGCGCCGCTCGTACATCGCATTGCGCCGTTTTCTGTACGACCCATCACTACGAGGACTACGGTCGCCTGTTGTCCGTGGCCGATAGGGCTTCCACAAGCCCCTCTCGGTCGCCGCTCCCCATGGTTCAGGAGTCCGACATGCGCGGCAATCCCTCGTATTCTGGCGCCAGGCCGGCCCCGGCTCCGGCAGCCGAACCCCTCACCGCTCCGGAGATCGATGGGATTCTCATCGAGCTTGCCCGTTGCTCGACCGCCCTTGTCCAGGAGTGGCAGGCCGCCCAGCACCGTGCGGAGGAGCTGGACGCGCACAGCGAGAGCGGAATCCAGCGGCGCGTCGAGGGGCAGGAGCCGCCCTACAGCGCTGAGTCCGTGGCACTCTCCGTCCGTCTGACGTTGGCCGTCAGATACGCGAAGGACAGTCGCGACGCCGCGCGGGAGTTCGTCTGCTGGTGGGTGGACGCAGCTGTGACGGCATGGACGGCGGCGGTCCACGAACTGCCGGTCACTCGAGCACGCCTGGGCGCAGCCGCGCCGGACACCTTGTTGGCCGAAGAGGATCCTTCGGTACTGCCCGCCATAGACGAACAGACCTGGACACTTGTGGAGTTGGGGATTTCTCTGGGTGACCCCTGCGTGGCTCCTGGCAGCGACGAAGACACCGCCTCCACGGCCACGGAGCTGGCAGCCCGTTCAGGTCTGTCCCTGCGGCGGAATGCGCACGGGGACGTCGAGGTGACGGAGAACGTCGATCCGGAAGCACGGAGGCGCCGCCTCTGGGGAAACTGCTGGCTCCAGCTCGGCATTCCAGCACTGCCCGGCCCCGGTGACCTCGACGTGCTCCTCGCCCACGCCCCCGGCAAAGTCGGCGAGCGCATCCTGAGTGCCTCCGGGGACGTCGTCCGCGCCTCCATGGCCTCCTTGCGCATGTCGGAGCTGGGAGACAGCGACGAACCCTGGACACCCGAGCAGATCGACGAGTACGACCGCCTCTCCGCCCTGCATGACGAGGTGACGCTGCTTCTCGCCGACTACGCGCACGCGGTCACCGAGAGCCTGCCCACCGTTCGGGCCACACGGAGCGGCCGAGGGGCGCCGACGGGCCAACCGGACTGACTGACAGGTCGAGTCCCAGGGCTGCAACCTGGGGCTGGGCTGCGGAAAGCACCCTCGCTCGCGCCGGCCTGACGGACCGGGCCGAGGCTGAGTCCTGTCCCATGTCGCCAAGCCCGTCGGATGTCCGTGTCGCCGAAGTCGGCCACACGGTGCGCCGGACGTCGGGGCGCTCGAGGACTCCCGCTGTCCGTGGCGTTCGTCAGCCGAGTGCGCGCCTCACCAGCAGGTCCAGCGCCTGCTGGGGGTGGGACAGAACCGCGTCTGCCGGCTCCGTCGCGTCGTACATGTGCCCCCATCGAGCTGCGGCGCTGCGGCTGCCCGCCGCCCCAGCGGCTCTCAGGTCCAAGGGGGAGTCACCGACGTACGCCAGCCGCGGCGTGTCGATGCCGAGCCTGTCCGCAGCAAGCAGGATGCCGTCCGGCGCCGGTTTGGGGCGCTGGATCCGGTCCCCGCCGATGACGAGATCAGCCGCCAGACCTGCGGACCTCAGCAGCATCAGGGCCGCCCGGGTGCTGGCACCGGTGAACACCGCGCGCACCCGCCCCTGCGCACGCAACCCGTCGAAGACCTCGCGCACCCCGGGATAGACGTCTGGTGCAGCGCTTTCCAGCTCCTGGTAGTAGACGTCCGTCTCGTCCGGGGCCAGTTGGCGACCGACAAGGTGCTCCAGGATGACCTCGGGTGTTCCGCGCCAGTAGGCAGCGACGACCTCGGCTGCGTCGACCGATCGGCCGCCCAGCTTCTGCACGGTTCTCACGAATGCCGCGGGCACCACGACGGTGGTGTCCAGCAGGGTTCCGTCCATGTCCCAGAGCAGCTCTTCAATGGCCATTCCAAGATCCTCGCCCGTCGAGAGGCAGGTGATCAAGGCCCCGCACACGGCTCCCGGGGCGGGCGCCAGGCGCGTAAAGGGGTGGGCGGACCCTACCCCCTCTGCCAAAGTGACCGGCCATGACCGCGACGCGGGCCACCGCCCTCTTCGACCAACTGGCCTCGGTGTACGACGAGGTGCTGCCGTTCTTCGCCGGATTCGCCCGACAGCACGTGGAGTGGCTCGCTCCGGGGCCCGGGACCCGGGTGCTCGACCTGGGGGCCGGGCGGGGCGCCCTGACCGGTGCCGCGCTTGCCCGTGGCTGCCGGGTGACGGCGGTGGACTGCGCGCCCGGCATGGTCGAGCGGCTGGCGGCCCAGTACCCGCAGGTGCGCGAGGCGCGGGTGATGGACGTTCACCGGCTGGACTTTCCCGACGGCTCCTTCGACCTCCCGGCCGATGCCCATACCGAGTTCGAGGCCCGAGTGCGGGCGGAGCTGTCCGCCATGGAACCGATCGTGTGCGCGGCCGGTGCGCGCCTCTGGGAGGGCACCACACCGGCCTGACCTCGTGCCGCATCCAACCGGCTAGTCCTCTGACCAAGCAGGTTCGCCGGAGGTAGTGGTGCGCGAGCCGGTGCGAGTGCGCTGGTATCGCGCGGGTGTGGTGCCCACATGGCGTGTGAAGTGTCGGTTTAGGTGGGCTTGGTCGTGCAATCCAACGGCTGTGGCGACCTCGGCGGGTCGGTGGCCGTCGAGGAGGAGACGGCGGGCGTGTTCGATCCGCTTGCCGGTGAGGTAGGCGTGTGGCGGAAGGCCGTACGTCTGCTTGAAGCAGCGGATCAGGTGGGTGGGGTGGGCATGCAGGATGGCTGCGGCCTCGTGCAGGGAAAGGCCGGTGTGAGTCCGCTCGTCCAGTAGTTCCCGCAGCTGAGCGGCGAGCCGGTTTGCCTCACGCCCCGGCGCACGGGGCTGGAGCGCGTCGAGGTGGAGGCGGAGCCGTTCTCGGATGAACGAGAGGCGGGACTCGGCTTCGAAGCCGTCTCCGGGATGGGCGAGAGAGGTGTGCAGCTGGTCGATCCGGCCGCGCAACTGTTCATCGTCGAGGACCGGAGTGTCCGCCGCCCGGCTGGCCAAATGCTGTGGAAGTACGGAGTCGTCGAGGTAGAGGTTGCGCTTGCGGAACCCGGATGCGGTGACGGTTCGTCCGTCGTGGGGGATGCCGGGAGGCAGCAGGAGGACGCTGGTGCTGCCGGTCGCCCCGTGGCGGTGACGGTCGAGTGCGAAGTCCACTGAGCCGTCGTCGAGGATCATCAGGTCCCACGTGTCGTGAGTGTGGGCCTGGTATGCGTGGTCGGTGAAGTGGGCGTGGAAGACCTCGGCGATTCCGGGGACCGGCGGCCGCCAGGCGCTGATGAGCGTGCGAGGGCGGTCAGAGGCCATGCCAGGAACGTACAAGACCCGCGGATTCTTCGCGCGGCACGCTCATGGCACCGGCCGGAGGACCGACAGGTTCCTCCTGGTGCCCGGTCCTGAGGAGGAATGACGTATGTCCACGTCAGCTGTTCCCGTCAACCTCGCCGAGAGGCTCGCGCAGTTCAGCGAGCTGTGGTCGCAGAAGAAGGTGGCGGTGCTCAACGACTACGAGGTCAAGCTGGCCAAGCTGAAGGGGGAGTTCGCCTGGCACACCCACGCGGACACCGATGAATTGATCATGGTCATCAGCGGGCGGCTCACCATCCGGCTCAGGGATGGCGATGTGGTGTTGGAATCCGGCGAACTGTTCGTCGTCCCCCGTGGGGTCGAGCACTGCACTGCGGCGGAGGAAGAGACCGCGATCCTGTTGCTCGAACCGGCGGGAACGCTGAACACCGGTGATGCGGGAGGGCCGATGGCCAAGGCAGCCGAGATCCTCGACTGAGGGTGCGGCGTCAAGCTGCGGCCTTGAGTGGTCGTCCACCCCAGCGAATGCCCTTCTCGCTCCGGGCGCGGGCGCGTTCACGTCGTTGGGCGGCCAAGACGTCGGCGTGAAGCACAGCTCGACCTTGTTGCGAGACGCCCAGCACAGGATGCGCGTGTTCTTGTGGGCGGACAGGTTGTCCAGGATCACGTAGATCGGGGCGCCGTCCGGGCGGGCCGCGCGGATGCTCTTGAGCGCGGTCCAGGTCGGGGCGATGCCCTTGCGGCGCCGGTTGGCGCCCCACAGGGTGTCGTCGCCAACTGAGTAACAGCCGTGGAAGTACGTGATCCCGTGGGTGCGGTGGAAGGTCGCCGGCAGCCGGTCCGGCCCGCCCTTCTTCGCCCAGCTGGCTCCGGTGGGACCGATGCCGGGCGGCCCGAATTCGTCGAAGGCGAACGTGCGATCGGGCCGCTCGTTGATCGCGTACTCGATCCGGCCCAGCTTGGCGTCGGAGTCCGGGTCTCTGGATTCCTTCCAGGTCTTGGTCCGTTGGAACGTAACGCCGCGACGACGGAGCAGGCAGCGCAGAGCCTCGCGACCAACTCGGTGAACCTTTGGGTCAGCGCGCTAGGTCCTGTCGTCACATTCCCGTCGTCCGCCCGGAGGGCGGGCCGGGCGGCGTCAGGTGCGGCGAGAGTGCGTGCATGGCGTCGCCCGGCAGACGGGAATGTGACGACAGGACCTAGCGCCCCGGCCAATGCGGGTTCGGCATGCCGTCTTCGCCCATGTGGGCGCGCCGCCACAGCCCCGTCCAGTTGTACGGGGTCTGCGGGACCACCGGGTGCCGCTGACCGCACGGGCAGGGCGCCAGCACCCACGCGCACCCGGGGCACAGCTCCACCCAGCCGTGCCCGGAGGAGTGCGACACCGGTGGTCTCTCGTCCCCGCAGGCGGGGCAGCCGGGGAGGTCGGCGCCGTCCAGCAGCGCGTTCTGCCGCCGGACGTACTCGGGAAGCCGCAGCGACGGATGGCGGAACGGGTCCTCGTACCAGCCGCGCTTCGGGCTCTCCGACCAACTCCGCAGCCACCACGGCCGCGGGCTCGCCACGACCCGCCGCCCGGCCCGCTTCTCCGCCCGGCGTTGCGCGGCGTACTCCTCCGCCCGCGCGAGCCACAGCACCCGCGCCTCGTGCAGTTCCTCCACCGCCCGCCCGAGGGCGTCCGGGTCCGCCTCCAGCCGCCGGGGGATCGCGGCGCTGAGCGTGAGGTGGTGGTACGTCGCCCGCAAGCCGTACGGAGCGAAGACGGTGAGGCAGGTCCGCAGCGCGCTGTGCCGGCGGTGGGCGGGGAGACCGGCATCGTGCACGTGCGCTCGGTGGGTCAGGAAGCTGGTCATCACTTGGCGGCCAGGTCCAGGGACACCACGCCGTTCACGTACGCCGCCTGTGCCGTCTTCGTTCCCATGCCCCCACGCTAATTCGCGCCGCCGACCGTCAGGTCGTACTCCGCCCACACCGTCTTCCCCGGCGCCTGCGTCCTCGGGTACCAGCCCCAGCGCGTGGCCAGGCCCTCGACCAGGAGCAGGCCGCGGCCGTCGTCCGCGAGGCCGGCGGCCGGGAGCTTGCCGGGGCGGGGTGGGACGCGTTCGCCCCGGGTGTCGGTCACCTCGATGCGGGCCGTCGGGCCGGGGCGCTCCACGAGGCGCAGCAGCAGGTGGAAGTCCCTGCCCTGTACGTGGCCGTGGCGCACCGCGTTCGCCGTCAGCTCCGCCGTGATCAGGACGACCGCTTCGTGCGTCTCCGTCCCGTACGGCAGACCCCAGGCGTCCAGCCGGACCGCCGACAGACGGCGGGCCAGCCTCGCGCCCCGGGGCGTGGAGGTGAACCTCATGTCGAAACTCGGGGTGCCCAAGTGAGGGAAGTTGAGGGTGTGTTGCGTGGGGCGGTGGGGGCTGTCGATGTTGCTCGTCATGACCACGAGACTCCTCTCCGTGGCGTAGCGTGACCAGTGGTGACGCACCGACGCGATCTCCTTGTACGCGCGCTGTCGGCACCAGTACGTGGAACACGGCGCGATCGAGCGAGGCAGGGTGCGATGACGGCTGAGCGGGTGGACCCCGGGGAGATGGACGCCGCCCAGGCGGCGGACAAGGCGGGCCAGGATGTGGTCATTGCCTTCGGGCAGAGCCTGAAGACCTTACGCGTACGGGCGGGCATGCAGCGGGACGAGCTGGGCCGCCGTCTGGGGTACTCGGCGTCGACCATCGCCTCCTTCGAACAGGGCCGGAGGATTCCGCCGCCGAGGGCGATCGACCAGGCTGACAAGGAGTTGGGCGCGGACAACCTGCTGACGGTGTGGAAGGAGCCGGTGGAGAACGCGCAGTACCCGGTGTTCTTCCAAGGCATGGCCCAGTTGGAGAAGCACGCGATCGAGCTGCTGTCGTACGACACGCTGGTTGTGAAGGGGCTCCTTCAGACAGAGGAGTACATGCGGGCGGTTCTCGCTCTCCGGCGTCCTGTTCTCGACACGGAGATCATCGAGCAACGAGTGACGGCCCGACTGGCACGGCAGGAGATCTTCGACCGCCGCCCCGCGCCGCTCCTCAGCTTCGTCATGTGCGAGTCGGTACTGCGCCGGAGGTTCGGCGGCACCGAGGTACTGCGGGGCCAGTTGGAGCATCTCCTCCTGGTCGGCCAGCGGCGAAACGTGGAGCTTCAGGTCATGCCGCTCGACTCGGTGGAGAACTCGGGTGTGGACGGGCCATTCACCGTAGTCACTCGCGAGGACGGCAAGAAGTTCCTGTACGTCGAGGCACAGGGGACGAGTTCGCTGGAGACGGACCCGAAGCAGGCTGCGCTGGCCGCAGCGCGCTGTGGGATCATCCGTTCGCAGGCTCTCACCCCGCGAGAGTCACTGGCGTTCATCGAGAAGTTGCTGGGAGAGCTATGAACAACGCTGAGCCCCTTGCCTGGTTCAAGAGCAGCTACAGCGGAGCCGAAGGCGGCGACTGCATCGAGGTCGCGGCCGGTGCGGGCGCCGTGCATGTCCGTGACTCCAAGGTCACGGCCGGACCCGTCCTCCACCTGTCGCGCGACGCCTGGGCCGGGTTCGTCGGACTCGCCACGGCGAAGTAGTACAGGCGGCGTCTGTACGCGCCAGAGCCCTGCCGGTCCGGGGTGGACCGGCAGGGCTCTGGCGTGTGCGGGTGAGCGGTCTGGGGCGCCGGCCGTCGGGCCACTTCGGCGGATAGGGTCGGCGAATCATGGACTATTCACCGATCGACCGGAGTCCCGGAGAATTCCAGCGAGCCCTGAGCGCGGCCGAGATCAAGGCCGTCGTGCGGGCGGCCTTCGGCGACGGGGCGGTCGTACGGGCGGCGGCCGAACTCGCGGGTGGCTACTACAACAACACGTACAGGATCGACCTGGCCGGTGACGACCGGCCCGTCGTGCTGCGGGTCGCGCCGGAGCCGGACCGCCAGGCCAAGGCCGATCCCGAGATGATGCGCAACGAGCACGCCGGGGTGCCGTATCTGGCGCCGGTGACGGGGCTGCTGCCGCGTACGCTCGCGATCGACTTCACCCATCAGGTGATCGGCCGGGACTACATGTTCCAGACGTTCCTGACCGGTGTGCCCGCCGGAGAGGCGCTCACCACGTACCCGGAAGCCGCGCGGGGTGCGTACTTCCGTCAACTGGGTGACATCACACGTACCGTGCACGGTGTACGCGGACCGGGGTTCGGCCGGGTCGCCGGCCCGGTGCACGGCCGGTGGAGCGAGGCGCTGTTCACCTGGTTCGATCACGCGTGCGCGGACCTCACCGACGCCGGGCTCGACGCCCGTGACATCACGAGGCTGGTCCGGCTGGCCGACCGTGAGCGCGCCGTGCTCGACGAGGTCACCGAGCCGCGCCTGCTGCACGGGGACCTGTGGGTGGGGAACACCATGCTGGCCGAGGCGGCGCCGGAGCCGTTGATCACGGGTGTCTTCGACTGCGACCGGCTCTGGTGGGGCGACCCGGAGGCGGACTGGCCGATCTACCTGGCGCTGCGCAAGCCTGGCGGCGAGCGCGATGCCTTCTGGGGGACGTACGGGCGGGTGGGCCGGACCGAGAGCGCCCGGTGGCGCGCGCTCGTCTACGAGGCCAGGCACGCCACCGCGCTGCTGCACGAGTTCCACCGGCTCGGCCTGGCGGACAGGGTGGCCGAGACGTACGGCGAGATCCGCGACCTCTCCGACCGGCTGGCCATGCATTGACGCGGGCCCGGCTCCCCTCGTACAGGCAGCCGGGCCCGGTCACGCGCCTGCCGTCAGGCCAGCGTCCAGGACTGGTTCGCCGTGCCGCCGCACGTCCAGATCTGGAGCTGGTTGCCGTCCGTGGTGCTCCAGTCCGTGACGTCCAGGCACTTGCCCGAACCGGCGTTCACCAGGCTGCCGTTGGCGCCCGTCGTCCAGGACTGGGCGGCGGAGCCGTTGCAGTCGTAGAGCTGGACCTTCGTGCCGTTGGCGGTGCCGGCCGCCGCGACGTCGAGGCACTTGCCGAGGGCGCGGAAGGTGGTGCCGTTGCGGGTCCACTGCTGGGCCGATGTGCCGTTGCAGGTGTAGAGGTCGACCTTTGTACCGTTGGCGCTGTTGGCGCCGGCGACGTCGACGCACTTGCCGCCGTAGCCCTTGATGGCGGTGGTGCCGGCCGGTGGGTCGACGGGGCCGCCGCCGCCCGTGATGGCCTTGAAGGTGTTGGTGAACTGCCAGGTGCTCTGGGGGGTGCCGCTCTGGCCCTGGTTGTCGCGGCCGAGGGACCAGAAGGTGAGTTCCTGGATGCCCTTGCTCGCGGCGAAGGCTTCGAGTTCCTGGGCGTCCTGGACGGTGAAGACCTCGGCGGCGGTGTCGTTGACGCCGATCATCGGGCAGTTGCCCTCCATCGCCCAGAGCTGGGCGGAGGACTTGTCGGTCCAGATCTGACCGAGCTGGGTGTGCAGCCCGTTCGCGGCGCTGATCGCGGCCTGGCCCATGTCCATGGCGGGGCCGTAGTCCATGGTCATGATGTTGACCAGGTTGACGTTCAGGTTGTGGCTCTTGGCGTTCTTCAGGAGCGCGATGCCGTTGGACTCCAGGCCGCTGGGGCTGACCGGGAGGGTGAAGTCGACGTCCAGCTTCCGGCCCTGGGCCGCGTAGTCCTGCTGGAGGTTGGCCAGCGCCTGGTTGCGGCGGTCGTTGGCGGCGGTGTTGTCGAGGGTGCCGCCCTCGATGTCCAGGTCGATGCGGGTCAGGTTGAACTGGTCGATGACCTTCTTGTACTGGGCCTGCATCGCGGAGACCGAACTACAGGAGGCGAGTTCGCTGCCGCTCGCGCCGCCGAAGGAGGCGATGACGTCGCCGCCGACCGCGCGGAGGCTGTTGATCGCGTTGTTCCAGCCGGAGTCGGTGACCGGGGTGTCGCCGTTGATGGTGGCGTTGCAGGTGCCCTGGCTGACGATGAAGGCGAGTGTGTAGTACTTGTTGCCGGTCGCGTTGTACGCGTTCATCAGGCTGGACGGGCTGTTCCACATCTCCGCGTACGGGGCCGCGTAGTGCGCGGGGAAGCCGGGGCCGGGGTTGGCGGCGGCGGAGGCGGGGGCGGCGGCCGTGGCGACCAGGCCGGCGGCGGCCAGCGGCACGACGCCGAGCAGGGCGGTGAGCCATCTGCTGCGGGATCTGGGCATGGGGGGTCCCTCCGGTTTACGGGTAGGTGGTGAGGTACGCGACGTTGTTGCTCGGTGTGACCGTCGCCCCGGTGCTGTTGATGATGTGGCTGATCGTTCCGGCGCCGCCGAGGACGACGGTGACCATGTCGTGGAACTTCACGCCGGAGGTCTGGGGCCCCTCGAAGGAGTGGTCCTCGACCACCGACGGGTTGACGTTGAAGTACGCGTAACTGCCGAGCCCCCACGCTTCGTGGCTGGTCACGGACGCGCCGACCTTGT
This sequence comes from Streptomyces sp. NBC_00209, assembly GCF_045206345.1. Classification (NCBI taxonomy): domain Bacteria; kingdom Bacillati; phylum Actinomycetota; class Actinomycetes; order Kitasatosporales; family Streptomycetaceae; genus Streptomyces; species Streptomyces sp. NBC_00209. Next base: position 1,190,643 of record NZ_CP108121.1, read on the forward strand.
ACGCCGGGTAGCCGTTGGTGTTCCCGTTCTTCCAGGCGCTCTGGTTGGGCGGGTCGTAGGGCAGCTCGTTCTGGAAGAAGTACGTGCGCCCGCCGTTGCCGTTCCAGATGACCTGGGTCTTCTGGTAGTGCTCCACGAACAGCCCGTACGCGGTGACGTTCTGGCCGTTGACGACGAGCCCGGTGTCGGCGGTGTTGGTGTTCCAGCCGACCGTGCCGCCGTTGCCGTGGTCGGCGCGCCAGATCCAGGTGTGGTCGATGATCGTGTTGCTGGTGTTGACGACCAGCGACTGGGTGGCCTTGCCGACGGTGGCGCCGCCGATGCGGAAGAACACGTCGTTGAGCGTGACGGGGTTGGCGGCGTGGTTCGCGGACGAGCCGTCGGGGCCGATCCGCATCAGGGTCTGGGAGTTGGTCGTACCGGCGTCGACCAGGACTCCGGCGATCTTGATGCCGTCCACGTCGGCGGTGGTGAGTGCGGTGATGCCGTTGTCCGGGATGAGCGTGGCGAGGCCCATGCCGAGGACGACGGTGTCGGGGCGGGTCACGTTGAGCGTCTGGTCGAGGTGGTAGACGCCGGGGGTGACGAGGAGGTTCTTGCCGGCGGCCAGCGCCGCGTTCATGTCGGCCGCGCTCGCGCCGGGCTTCGCGATGTAGAAGTCGTCCAGCGGCAGCGAGGAGCCCGCCTGGTTCTTGTCGCTCCAGGTGGTGGCCGAGGCGTTGGTCTGCGCGGCGGGGACGAACACCTTCCAGGCGCCCGCGTCGTCCACGTACAGGAAGGGCTTCTCGCGGTTGACCGGGGCGGAGGCGACGGTGGTGTAGGTCGGGAAGGACTGGGCGGGGGCGCCCTGGTCGCCGACGAAGACCATGTTCCAGTTGGAGCCGGACCAGGAGCCCATCCGGGTGTTCTTGGTCAGGAACTGCTGCTGGCTGCCCGACTGGATCTGGCCGTCGACCTTCGAGTCGGAGATGAAGCCGCCACTGGACCAGCCGCCGTCGTCCAGCTTGAGGTTCCCGCGCACGTGCATGCGCCGGTACGGTGCCGCCTGCGAGACGGCCCAGCGGTCGCTGCCGCCGTTCGGCGTGACCGACAGGTTCTCCGCGTCGCGCCAGAAGTTCTGGGTGGCGTTGCCCTGGAACCAGTCGGCCTCGGCGTGGACGGCGCCGTTGATGTTCACCGCGTCCGGGGAGAGGCCGAGGCCGGCGACCTGGGTGTAGAAGCCGACGTTGACGTCCGCGCTGTACGTGCCCGGCTTGAACAGGACCGCGTAGCGCTGGGAGCCGAACTGGTTGGACTGCTGCTGGCTGAAGATGCTGTTCAGCCTGGACTGGATGGACGAGGCGGACATCGACGGGTCGAAGATCACCGTGTTCGGGCCGAGGTCCGGGTTGTTCCCCGTGGGCGGGTTCGTGGGGTCCGTCGGGTCCACGGCGCCGGAGAAGCTCCACTTCTGGTTGCCGGTGCCCGCGCAGTCCCAGACCTGGAGCCGGGCGCCGTCCGCGTTGCTGTTGTCCTTGATGTCCAGGCACTTGTTCGCGGCGGTGTTGACCAGGTCACCGGCGGAGGTCAGCCGCCACTTCTGGCTGGCGACGCTCCCGTAACAGGTCCACAGGTGGACGGCGGTGCCGTTGGCCGTGCCGTTCGCGGCCAGGTCCAGGCACTTGCCCTTCGCGGTGAGCGAGCCGTCGCTGTTCAGGGTCCAGCTCTGGTTCTGGCTGCCCGGGTAGCAGGTCCACATCTGGGCGAGCGTGCCGTCGGCGGTCGAACCGCCGGTGACGTCCAAGCACTTGCCGTTGCCGGTGTTGGTCAGGGCGCCGGGGGTCGCGGCTCCGGCGGTTCCCGAGCCGAGGGCGACCAGGGCCCCCGCGGCGGCCAGCAAGGCGGACAGCGCCATGGCCAGGGGTACGGTGCGCCGTCTGCGGCGGCGGTGGGGCGGATGAGGCATGGGGAGCCTTCCTGTGGCGGGCGGGGAGAAGGAAGTCAGGTGCATGACAGCAAACACGTCCGGCCTTATTTCAAGCCGTGAAGCTAGAGGCGTCATCGGCCACCCGTCAACCCCCTTGCGCAGGACGGTATTTCAACCTCTGTAGACACTCCGCCCGCGATCACGGGAAACCGCGGCATCCTCGTACGCCTTCTGAAGTCGCAGCTCAGCTGCGCTGACATGCAGCGTTCGAGTTGTGCGCGAATTTCTGCCAGGAAGGTTTCCTGACAGATGCCTTGACGGGCTGTCGTGTACACGCGCAGACTCCGGTCTGCTCAGCCGCTGCGCTCCACCGCCCACCTCTGGAGTCCCCCATGCGCGTCAGACACGGCACCGCACTTCTGCTCCGGCTCCTCGCCCTGGCCGCCCTCGTGCTCGGCCTGCAAGCCGCCCCGGCGCACGCCGCCCCCGCCGCCGGTACGTTCCGGGTGCTGGCCTTCTACGACGGTACGTACGACGCGGCGCACATCAGCTTCGACCACGAGGCGAACACCTGGTTCGCCCAGCAGGGCGCCGCCCACGGCTTCACGTACACCGCCACGACCGACTGGAACCGGCTCAACAGCTCCGAACTGGCCGGCTACCAGGTGGTGATGTTCCTCGACAACTACCCGCACACCGCCTCGCAGCGCTCCGCCTTCCAGACGTACGTGCAGAACGGCGGCGGGTTCGTCGGCTTCCACGTGTCCGCGTTCAACACGGACACCAGTGACTGGCCCTGGTATCACAACACCTTCCTGGGCACCGGCACGTTCCGCTCCAACACCTGGGGGCCCACGCAGGAGACGCTGCGCGTGGACGACCCCGGGCACCCGGCCACGGCGGGGCTCCCGGCCACCATCACCTCGTCGGTCAGCGAGTGGTACAGCTGGCAGAACGACCTGCGGAAGAACCCCGCGATCGACGTGCTCGCCTCCATGGCGCCCTCGACGTTCCCCATCGGCACCGACCCCAACCAGACCTGGTACAGCGGGGATTACCCGATCGTGTGGTCGAACCGCGACTACCGGATGGTCTACAACAACTTCGGCCACAACGCGATGGACTACGCGACGAACACCGCCCTCTCCTCCACCTTCGTGAGCGCCCGGCAGAATCAGCTCCTGCTCCAGGAGATCGCCTGGGCCGCCGGGCAGGACGGCGGCCCGGTCACCCCGCCCGACGGCGCCACCGGCCGGATCACCGGCTACGGCGGCACGTGCGTCGACGTGGCGGGCGCGAGCTCCGCCAACGGCACGGCGGTCCAGCTCTACGACTGCAACGGCTCCGGGGCCCAGCGGTGGACGACCGGCGCCGACGGCACGCTGAGGGCGCTCGGCAAGTGCCTGGACGTCGCCGCGGCCGGGACCGCGAACGGCGCGAAGGTGCAGCTCTACGACTGCAACGGCTCCGGGGCGCAGGTCTGGCAGCACCGGAGCACCGGCGAGCTGCTGAACCCCGCGTCCGGGAAGTGCCTGGACGCGACCGGGCCCAGCTCGGCGAACGGCACCCGGCTCCAGCTCTGGACCTGCTACGGCAGCGACAACCAGCTCTGGACCCTCCCGGCCTGACGGAGCGGCCTGACCGGGTGGCCCGGATGGACGGGGCGGCCCCCGCCCCCATCCGGGTGGCCCCGTCCCGCCGCCCGGCGCAACGGCTCGTGTCGCGCGCGCGGAGCGGGGGCCCGGGCCGCCCAGGATGCCGCCATGAAACCCATGCCCAAGCGCCTGACCGCGCTGCGCTCGCGCGCCCGCACCACGGGTGCGGCCTGCGCCGTCCTGGCGGCCGTCGTCCCCGCCTTCACGTTTGGCCTAGGCGCGACTCCGGCCGCCGCGGCTCCCCTGCCCGGCGGGCTCGGGCCCTGTGTGCCGGGCGACTGCCCGGACCCGTTCCCCGACGTCAACAACGGGCCGATCGCCGGCCGGGACGACGCGATCAACATCTTCGTGGGCGACGACTTCCTCGTCCGGGGGCGGGCGGCGGAGGCCGAGGGCCGGGTCGTCGTGCTGGACGACTTCGACCAGAACAAGGACACGCAAGGGAGCTCGCTGTACAACCTCGGGATCGTCGGGGTCGGCTCGCGCGTCGCGCCGCCCGTCGACTCGGACTTCCTGGCCGCCGGCGGGGACGTGACCATCGCCGCCGGGCAGACCCTGGACACGACGGGCGGCCTCGTCGACGAGCTGGGCACCGTGCGCTACGCGGGCGCGCTGACCGGGACCGTCACCGGGACGACCGTCCAGGACGACGACGCGACGGCCCCGTACGTGGGTCTGCGCGACGAGCTCACGGCGGCCAGCCAGTGCTACGCGCGGCCGGACGGCACGACCCGGACGCCCACCGGGACCGCGGTCAACGAGGGCTACCGGACGCTGTTCACCGGCGACGGGTCGTCCGACCTCCAGGTGTTCAACGTCGACTTCGACCTGGTCAACCCGAGCTCCCCCAACGGAAGCCAGTCCATCGAGTTCGCGGGCATCCCCGACGACGCGACGGTCCTGGTCAACGTGGTCGGGACGAACCGGGTCATCAACACCACCAGCGGGAGCGACACGCTGGGCCAGTACCGCGAGCGGCTGCTGTGGAACCTGCCCGACGCCACCACGGCGTCCTTCGAGGGGTCCGGGCAGTTCCAGGGCAGCGTGCTGGTGGGTGAGCAGGCTTCCATGACCACCGTGAGCCTGCCCGGTATGAACGGCAGGTTCTTCACCACCGGCTCGCTCACCCACACCAGCGACAACGCCGGGGTGGAGTTCCACGCCTACCCGTTCGACGGCGACCTCCCGGACTGCGGTGGTCCGCAGCCGGTGACGGGCGCGGTGAGCGTGCTGAAGACCGACGCCGACACCGGAGCCCCGCTCGCGGGGGCCGACTTCGAGCTGTGGCGCGAGACCAACGACACGCCCGGCCTCCAGACCGACGGTGCCGACCCGGACACCCAGGTCTCCGACTGCACCACCCCGGCGAACGGTGTCTGCTCCGACACCACGACCGTGGGTACGTACTACTGGCGCGAGACCGCGGCCCCGGACGGCTACGAGCTGCCCGACCCGAACGTCTTCGGACCGCTCGTCCTCACCCAGGACAACGCGGACCAGGGCGTCCAGGTCGAGGCCGTCAACAGCCAGTCGCCCGTGCCGCCGGTGACCGGTGAGGTCCGCGTACGCAAGACCGACGCCGACACCGGAGCCCCGCTCGCCGGAGCCGACTTCGAGCTGTGGCGCGAGACCAACAACACCCCGGGTCTCCAGACGATCGGCATCAACCCCGACACCCACGTCTCGGACTGCACCACCCCGGCGAACGGCGTCTGCACCGCGACCACGATCCCGGGCACGTACTACTGGCGCGAGACCGAGGCCCCCGACGGCTACGAGCTGCCCGACCCCAACGTCTTCGGGCCTCTCACCCTCACCGAGGACAACGCCGAGGACGGTGTCCAGGCCGAGGCCGTCAACTGCAAGGAGCCGGTGCCGCCGGTGACCGGTTCGCTGACGCTGGACAAGACGGACGCGAAGAACGGGGAGCCGCTGCCCGGGGCCGTCTTCGAGCTGTGGCGCGAGAGCAACGACGTGCCCGGGCTTCAGACGGGCGGGGCGAACCCCGACACCCTCGCGGACGCGGGCTGCTCCACCGACCAGGACGGGCAGTGCACCTTCGACGACCTGCCGCTCGGTGAGTACTACCTCCGCGAGATCGCCGTCCCGGAGGGGTACGTCCTCCCGGCGAACCCCGTCTCGGGTCCGTACGAGGTGACGGAGGAGAACAGCGGGGAGGGCGTCACCGTGGACCTGGCCAACCACCGCGGTGAGCCCTGCAAGGGCAAGGACTGCAAGGACGACACGCACAAGGCCGCGCGCGGCTGACACGGTCACCCGCCCGGCCGCCCACGCGTGGGCGGCCGGGCTTTTCTGCTGATTGGCTCGGCATTACACCGTTTCCGTTGATCCCGCAGGAGGTCCGGCCGTGCCCCGTCCCCACCGCCTCATCGCCGCCGTCGTCGCCACCGCGGCCACGGCGCTGCTGTGCACCGCGGCCCCCTCGGTCGCCTCCCCCGGCCGCGACGCCGCGTGCACCGCCCCGGCCGGGCCGTACCAGCGGCAGCTGGAGACCCACCTCGGGCTGCCCGTGGACGGCCGTCAGTCCGACGCCGACTGCCGGGCGATCCGGTCCTTCCAGACCGGGCAGGGCCGCCCGCACCCGGACGGGTTCGCCGACCTCGGCACGTACCGCGCGATGCTCGCGGTCGAGGCCGCGCCGGACCCGAACGCCGCCGGGAACTGCCCGGTCGAGACCGGCCGGGTGACCTGCGTCGACATGGACCGCCAACTGCTGTGGGTACAGAAGGGGAAGAAGGTCGTGTTCGGTCCCGTGCCCATCCGTACGGGTCGCGACGCCGAGGAGACGCGGCCGGGCCGCCACACCGTCTACTGGCGCGACCGCGACCACGTCTCCGACCTCTACGACGACGCCCCCATGCCGTACTCGCAGTTCTTCGACGGCGGTCAGGCGCTGCACGGACACCCGGGCGACCTGTACGACGGGGGCGGGTCGGCGGGCTGCGTCAACCTGACGGTGGACGACGCGGCGAAGCTGTGGGGTCTGCTCGCGCTCGACGACGTCGTGTACGTCTGGGGGGTGAAGCCCGGGACCGCCGGCTGAGGGCCTTACTCCTCGCCCTCCAGGTTTCCTTCCGTTTCCAGGAAGACCTGGCGCAGCGCTTCGAGCACCGCCGGGTCGGGCTTGGCCCACATGCCGCGCGACTCCGCCTCCAGGAGGCGTTCCGCGATGCCGTGCAGGGCCCACGGGTTGGCCTGTTCCAGGAAGGCGCGGTTGGCCGGGTCCAGGACGTAGGTCTCGGTCAGCTTGTCGTACATCCAGTCCGCGACCACGCCCGTCGTGGCGTCGTAACCGAAGAGGTAGTCGACGGTCGCGGCCAGCTCGAAGGCGCCCTTGTAGCCGTGGCGGCGCATCGCCTCGATCCACTTGGGGTTGACGACGCGGGCGCGGAAGACGCGCGAGGTCTCCTCGGTCAGCGTCCGGGTGCGGACCGTCTCGGGGCGGGTCGAGTCCCCGATGTACGCCTCCGGGGCGGTCCCCTTCAGCGCGCGGACCGTGGCGACCATTCCCCCGTGGTACTGGAAGTAGTCGTCGGAGTCCGCGATGTCGTGCTCGCGGGTGTCGGTGTTCTTCGCGGCGACCGCGATGCGCTTGTACGCGGTCTCCATCTCCTCGCGGGCCGGGCAGCCGTCCAGCTCGCGGCCGTAGGCGTAGCCGCCCCAGGTCGTGTAGACCTCGGCGAGGTCGGCGTCGGTGCGCCAGTCGCGGGAGTCGATGAGCTGGAGCAGCCCGGCGCCGTACGTGCCGGGGCGCGAGCCGAAGATACGGGTGGTGGCCCGGCGCTCGTCCCCGTGCTCGGCCAGGTCGGCCTGGGTGTGCGCCCGTACGTGATTGAGCTCGGCGGGTTCGTCCAGCGAGGCGGCCAGGCGCACGGCGTCGTCCAGGAGGCCGATGGTGTGCGGGAACGCGTCGCGGAAGAAGCCGCTGATGCGGAGGGTGACGTCGATGCGGGGGCGGCCGAGCTCGGCCGCGGGGATCGGTTCGAGGCCGGTGACGCGGCGCGAGGCGTCGTCCCAGACCGGGCGCACGCCGAGCAGGGCGAACGCCTCCGCGACGTCGTCGCCCGCGGTGCGCATGGCGCTCGTTCCCCAGAGGGAGAGGCCGACGGACTCCGGCCAGTCGCCGTTGTCCGTGCGGTAGCGGTCGAGGAGCGAGTCGGCGAGGGCCTGGCCGGTCTCCCAGGCGAGACGGGAGGGGACGGCCTTCGGGTCGACCGAGTAGAAGTTCCGGCCGGTGGGGAGGACGTTGACGAGTCCCCGGAGCGGGGAGCCGGAGGGGCCTGCGGGGACGAATCCGCCGTTCAGGGCGTGGACGCAGTGGTCCAGTTCGTCTGTGGTCCTGGCCAGTCGGGGGGCGACCTCTTCGGCGGCGAAGTCGAGGATGGCGGCGACAGAACCAAGCCCCTGCGGCGATTGAGCAGCGGGGTCCGGGGCCGAGCCCCGTGCCGACGAACCGGGAACGGATGTGGCGACCGTAGCCACGGCCGAGCGCTCCCAGTTGGCGTCCTCCATCGCCTGGACCAGCGCCCGCGCCTGGTCCTCCACCGCGTCCGCGTCCGTGCGGGTCGCCGCTGACTCGTCCAGGCCCAACGCCTCGCGCAGGCCCGGCAGGGACGTCGTGCCGCCCCAGATCTGGCGGGCCCGGAGGATCGCCAGGATCAGGTTGACGCGGGCGGCCCCGGTCGGCGCGGCGCCCAGGACGTGGAGGCCGTCGCGGATCTGGACGTCCTTGATCTCGCAGAGCCAGCCGTCGAGATGCATGATGAAGTCGTCGAAGCCCTCGTCCTCCGGGCGGTCCTCGACACCCAGGTCGTGGTCGAGCTTCGCGGCCTGGATCAGGGTCCAGATCTGGGCGCGGATGGCCGGCAGCTTGGCCGGGTCCATGGCGGCGATCTGGGCGTGCTCGTCCAGGAGTTGTTCGAGGCGGGCGATGTCCCCGTAGCTGTCGGCCCGGGCCATCGGCGGCACCAGGTGGTCCACCAGCGTGGCGTGCGCCCGGCGCTTCGCCTGGGTGCCCTCGCCCGGGTCGTTGACGAGGAACGGGTAGATCAGCGGGAGGTCGCCGAGCGCCGCGTCCGGGCCGCAGGCGGCGGACAGGCCCGCGTTCTTGCCGGGCAGCCATTCCAGGTTGCCGTGCTTGCCGAGGTGGATCATCGCGTCGGCGCCGAAGCCGTTGTCGTCGGCGCGGGCGGCGATCCAGCGGTAGGCGGCCAGGTAGTGGTGCGAGGGCGGCAGGTCCGGGTCGTGGTAGATCGCGATCGGGTTCTCACCGAAGCCGCGCGGGGGCTGGATGAGGATGAGCAGGTTGCCCCGGCGCAGCGCGGCCAGGACGATGTCGCCCTCCGGGTTGCGGGAGCGGTCCACGAACATCTCGCCGGGCGGCGGGCCCCAGTGCTGCTCGACGCCCTCGCGGAGTTCGGCGGGCAGTGTGGCGTACCAGCGGCGGTAGTCGGCGGCGGGGATACGGACCGGGTTGCGGGCGAGCTGCTCCTCGGTGAGCCACTCCTGGTCGTGGCCGCCCGCCTCGATGAGGGCGTAGATCAGCTCGTCGCCGTCACCGGAGGCGAGGCCGGGGACCTCCTCCGTACCGAAGTCGTAGCCCTCCTCGCGCAGTCGGCGCAGCAGGGCGACCGCACTGGCGGGGGTGTCGAGCCCGACGGCGTTGCCGATACGGGAGTGCTTGGTCGGGTACGCGGAGAGGACGAGCGCGACGCGCTTCTCGGCGTTCGGGATGTGGCGCAGGCGGGCGTGGCGGACGGCGATGCCGGCGACGCGGGAAGCGCGCTCGTCGTCGGCGACGTAGGAGGGGAGGCCGTCCTCGTCGATCTCCTTGAAGGAGAACGGGACGGTGATCAGGCGGCCGTCGAACTCGGGCACGGCGATCTGGCTCGCGGCGTCCAGCGGGGAGACGCCCTCGTCGTTGCCCTCCCAGTCGGTGCGGGAGCCGGTGAGGCAGAGCGCCTGGAGGATCGGCACGTCGAGCGCGGTGAGCGCGCCCGCGTCCCAGGACTCGTCGTCGCCTCCGGCCGACGCCTCGGCGGGCCGGGTGCCGCCCGCCGCGAGGACCGTGGTGACGATCGCGTCGGCGCCGCCCAGGGTCTCGATGAGCTCGGGTTCGGGGGCGCGCAGGGAGGCGACGTACAGCGGGAGGGCCTTCGCGCCCTCGGCCTCGACCGCCCGGCACAGGGTCTCGATGAACGCGGTGTTGCCGCTCATGTGGTGGGCGCGGTAGTAGAGCACGGCCACCGTGGGCGCGCTGTCCGCCGTCTCCCGGGGGGTGCGTTCCAGCGGGCCCCAGGAGGGTGCGGGGGCGGGCGGTTCGAAGCCGTGGCCGGTGAGCAGCACGGTGTCGGAGAGGAAGCGTGCGAGCTGGTCCAGGTTGGCCGGGCCCCCGTGCGCGAGGTAGGCGTGGGCCTCGGCGGCGATCCCGATGGGCACGGTGGAGGCGGCCATCAGCTGGGCGTCGGGGGCCTGTTCGCCGGTGAGGACGACGACGGGGCGGCCGGTCGCGAGGAGCTGGTCGAGGCCGTCCTGCCAGGCGCGGACGCCACCGAGGAGGCGTACGACGACGAGGTCGGTGCCGTCCAGGAGCGCGGGCAGGTCCTGGAGCGGGAGGCGGGAGGGGTTCGCGTACCGGTAGCGGACGGGTCCGTCGGAGGCGCGGGCGCTGAGCAGGTCGGTGTCGGACGTCGACAGGAGCAGGATCATGCGGCGTCTGGCCTTCCTCGGGGTGTCCACGCCCCGGGCGGTGTCGAGATCCCCTGCTCGGACCTGCCGAACGTGCGGGGAAGGGAGTTCCTGACTCGCCCGGCCTGGTGGGGCCGGGCTCACAGTGGCGGGACCGCGCCGGAATCGCACCGGGCTTCCTCCCCTGTCGCCGTCTGTGGCGACGACGGACCCGGAGGTCCGCCGGGGTCCGTCCGCGAAGACGGGCCCCGCAGGCATAGTACGGGCCGGGGTGGGCGACGGGTCATACGGATCGGATGAGATGGTCGGTATGCTCGCCGCCATGCCTCCCCCAGCCCCCCATTTCGCCCAGCCCGACGACGCCCGTTTCCGGTCGCGCGGCGACGCCTGCCCGGGTGCGCTGCGGCTGCACCGGGCGGACGACGGGTCGTTGGCGCGGGTCCGGGTGCCCGGTGGTGTGCTCGGCGCGGACCAGGCGGACGGGCTGCGGGAGTTGGCCGTGGAGCTGGGCGATGGTGAGCTGTATCTCACTTCGCGCGGCAATGTGCAGCTGCGCGGGCTGGGTGCGGAGTGCGGGGGCGAACTGGCCTCACGGATGTATGAAATGGGGCTTTTGCCCTCCGAGCGCCATGAGCGGGTCCGCAATGTGGTGGCCTCCCCGCTGTCCGGGCTCGACGGCCGCGGTGCGCGGGATGTCCGCCCGTGGCTGACCGCGCTGGACGCGCTGGTGTGCGCGAGCGAGGAGGCGGCCGGTCTGTCGGGCCGGTTCCTGTTCGCGCTGGACGACGGGCGCGGCGACGTGGACGCGCTGGGCGCGGATGTGACGCTGCGGGCGCGGGCGGACGGGGACGCGGAGCTGCGGATCGGGGCGCTGGACCCGGTGGCCCGGATTCCGGCGGACGAGGCGCCGCGCGCCGCGCTCCTCGCGGCGACGGTGTTCCTGTCCATGGCGGCCGGTTCCGGTGCGTGGCGGGTGGCCGACCTGCCCGGGGGCGCCGGGCCGTTGCGGGACGAGGTGCTACGGAGGTGGGGTGCGGCCGGGCTGCCCGTCGCCCTCGGGACCGTACCGGTGCCGGACTGCACTCCCCCGGCGCTCGGTGTGGTGGCGGGGTCCGGGGACACGGACGCGCTGTCCGTCGGGCTGCCGCTCGGGCGGGCGGACGCGGTGCGGTGGCGGACGCTGACGGACCTCGCCCGGGACCACGGCGCCGGCGAACTGCGGCTCACCGCGTGGCGCGGAGTCGTCGTGCCCGGCGTCCGGCGGGAGCGGGCGTCCGGGGCACTCGACGCGCTGGAGGCCGTGGGACTCGTCACCGGGGACCGCTCGCCGTGGACCGGGGTCGGGGCGTGCATCGGGCGGCCGGGGTGCGCGAAGTCCCTGGCCGACGTGCGGGGTGACGCCGCGTCAGCGCTGTCCGTCGCCCCGACCGCGGGCGCCCTGCCCGTCCACTGGTCCGGCTGCGAGCGGCGGTGCGGGCACCCGCGTGGTGCGTGGGTCGACGTCGTCGCAGGACCGGACGGCGGCTACCGGGTGTCCGTCGTACGGGACGGCGGGCGCGCGGACCCGGTCCACGTCGCCGACGACCCCGCCGCGCTGGCCGACGCCGTGGCGGCGGCCCGTGACCCTCGTACCTGACCACCCCACACTTTTTCTGTCCGACCCCCGCCCCGAAGAAGAGAGCGACACCACTGTGTACGAGTACGAGAAGGACGGACCGGCCATCTATCGCCAGTCCTTCGCCACCATCCGGGCGGAGGCGGACCTCGCCGGGCTGCCCGCGGACGTGAGCCAGGTCGCGGTCCGGATGATCCACGCCTGCGGGATGGTCGACCTCGTACGCGACCTCGGCTACACGCCCGACGCGGTCGCCCGCGCCCGCGCCGCGCTGCGGGCCGGCGCGCCCATCCTGTGCGATGTGGCCATGGTCGCCAGCGGGGTCACCCGCAAGCGGCTGCCCGCGGACAACGAGGTGGTGTGCACCCTGTCCGACCCGGCCGTGCCCGGGCTCGCGGCGGAGCTGGGCACGACCCGCTCGGCGGCCGCCCTGGAGCTGTGGCGGGACCGGCTGGACGGGGCGGTGGTGGCCGTCGGGAACGCGCCGACCGCCCTGTTCCGGCTGCTCGAAATGATCGAGGAGGGGGCCCCGCGCCCCGCCGCCGTCATCGGTGTCCCGGTCGGGTTCGTCGGGGCCGCCGAGTCCAAGGACGCCCTGGCCGCCCATCCGTCGGGCCTCGACCACCTGATCGTGCGCGGCCGGCGCGGCGGGAGCGCCATCGCGGCCGCCGCGCTCAACGCCATCGCCAGCGAGGAAGAGTGACCGTGAGCGAGCAGCAGACGGGGCGCCCGGACGGGCGGACGGGGCGGCTCTACGGGGTCGGGCTCGGCCCCGGCGACCCGGCCCTGATGACCCTGCGCGCGGTGGAGGTCATCGCCCAGGCGGACGTCGTCGCCTACCACAGCGCCCGGCACGGCCGGTCCATCGCCCGGTCCATCGCGGCGAAGCACCTGCGCGCCGACCACATCGAGGAGGCCCTGGTCTACCCCGTCACGACGGAGACCACGGACCACCCGGGCGGCTACCGGGGCGCGATGGAGGACTTCTACACCGAGGCGGCGGCCCGGCTCGCCGTGCACCTGGACGCGGGGCGCACGGTCGCCGTGCTCGCCGAGGGCGACCCGATGTTCTACGGCTCGTACATGCACATGCACAAGCGGCTGGCCGACGGCTACCCGACCGAGGTGATCCCCGGGGTGACCTCGGTCAGCGCGGCCGCCGCCCGGCTCGGGACCCCGCTCGCGGAGGGCGAGGAGGTCCTGACGATCCTGCCCGGCACCCTGCCGGAGGAGGAGCTGACCGCCCGGCTCGCCGCGACCGACGCGGCGGTGGTGATGAAGCTCGGCCGCACCTTCCCCGCCGTGCGCCGGGCGTTCGAGGCGTCGGGCCGGCTGTCCGAGGCCCGCTATGTGGAGCGCGCCACGATGGCCGGGGAGCGGCTGGGCGACCTCGCGGACACGGACGCGGACTCGGTGCCGTACTTCGCTGTCGCCGTCCTGCCGAGCCGGATCGACGCCCGCCCGGAGCGCGCCCCGGGCGACGGTGAGGTGAGCGTCGTCGGCACGGGTCCGGCGGGTCCGCTGTGGCTGACGCCCGAGACGCGCGGGGCGCTGGCCGGGGCGGACGACCTCGTCGGTTACACCACGTACCTGGACCGGGTGCCGGTCCGGCCGGGGCAGATACGGCACGGCTCGGACAACAAGGTGGAGTCGGAGCGGGCGGAGTTCGCGCTCGACCTGGCCCGGCGCGGTCGGCGGGTCGCCGTGGTGTCCGGCGGGGACCCGGGGGTCTTCGCCATGGCGACGGCCGTGCTCGACGTCGCGTCGCGGGAGGAGTACGCGGACATACCGGTGCGGGTACTGCCCGGGGTGACGGCGGCCAACGCGGCGGCGGCCCGGGCGGGTGCGCCGCTGGGCCACGACTACGCGACGATCTCGCTGTCGGACCGGCTCAAGCCGTGGGAGGTCATCGCGCGCCGGCTGTCCGCCGCCGCCGCGGCGGACCTGGTGCTCGCGCTGTACAACCCCGGTTCGCGGAGCCGGACCTGGCAGGTCGGCAAGGCCCGGGACCTGCTCCTCGAACACCGCTCGCCGGACACGCCCGTGGTCCTGGGCCGGGACGTGGGCGGGCCGGCCGAGAGCGTACGGACCGTGCGCCTCGCGGACCTCGATCCGGCCGAGGTGGACATGCGCACGATCCTCATCGTCGGCTCTTCGCAGACCCGGTGGGGGCGGCGGGGCGACGGCACGCAGATCGTGTGGACGCCGCGCCGCTACCCGGAGGACTGATCCGTCAGCCAGGCCAGGGCCTCTTCCGGGGTGCCGGCCACCGCGCCCCCCTCGGGGACCGGTGGCCGGCGGACCACGACCACGGGGATGCCGGCCTCGCGGGCGGCGGTCAGCTTGGGGGCGGTCGCGGCGCCGCCGCTGTCCTTGGTGACGAGGACGTCGACGCGGTGGCGGCGGATCAGCTCGCGCTCGCCCTCCAGGGTGAAGGGGCCCCGGTCGAGCAGGGTCTCCATCCGGGCCGGGTACGGCGGTTCCGGAGCGTCCACGGAGCGCGTCAGAAACCACAGCTCGTCCAGGCCCGCGAAGGCGGCGAGCCCCATGCGGCCCGTGGTGAGGAACACCCGCCGCCCCAGTGCGGGCAGCGCGTCGGCCGCCTCGGCCAGGGAGCCGACCGGGTGCCAGTCGTCGCCCGCACCGGGCACCCAGCCGGGCCGGCGCAGCATGAGCAGGGGAACATGGGCGGCGGCGGCCGCGACGGCCGCGTTGAAGGTGATCGTCCCGGCGAAAGGATGGGTGGCGTCGATGAGCGCGTGCACCCGGTGCGCGCGGAGCCAGTCCGCGAGCCCGTCGGCTCCGCCGAAGCCCCCGACCCGGACCTCCCCCGGCGGCAGTTTCGGCCTGGCCACCCGGCCGGCCAGGGAGCTGGTGACCCCGCTCCCGGCGGGCAGCCCCGCCACCAGCAGCTCGGCGAGCCGGCGGGCCTCCGTCGTCCCGCCCAGAATCAGTACGTGCACAGGGACCATCCATGAGTGAGGCGAAGGGCGGGCGCGGCGCCCAACTCAAGCACACCGGTCTGCGGCCCGGCTGGACGACCGGGGCCTGCGCGACGGCCGCCGCGACGGCCGCGTACACGGCGCTGCTGAGCGGCGACTTCCCGGACCCGGTGACGATCACGCTGCCCCGGGGCCAGACCCCGGCGTTCGCGCTCGCCGTGGAGGAGCTGGGCGACGGGCGGGCGACGGCCGGCGTGGTCAAGGACGCGGGCGACGACCCCGATGTGACCCACGGCGCCCTGGTGCGGGTGAGCGTGCGGGCGCTGCCTCCGGGCTCGGGCGTGGTGTTCCGGGCGGGCCCCGGCGTCGGCACGGTGACGCTGCCGGGGCTGCCGCTGGACGTCGGCGAACCGGCGGTCAACCCGGTGCCGCGCCAGCTGATCCGGGACCACCTCGCGGAGGTCGCGGCGGCGCACGGCGGGTCCGGGGACGTCGAGGTGACGATCGGCGTGGACCACGGCGAGGAGATCGCCCGCTCCACCTGGAACCCGCGCCTGGGCATCCTGGGCGGCCTGTCGATCCTCGGCACGACCGGGGTCGTGGTGCCGTACTCCTGCTCGGCGTGGATCGACTCGATCCGGCGCGGCGTGGACGTGGCGCGCGCGGCCGGGCACACGCATGTCGCCGGGTGCACGGGGTCCACCTCGGAGAAGACGGTGGTCGCCGAGTACGGGCTGCCGGAGATCGCGCTGCTGGACATGGGCGACTTCGCGGGCGCGGTGCTGAAGTACGTACGCCGCCACCCGGTGGACCGGCTCACGATCTGCGGCGGGTTCGCCAAGCTGTCGAAGCTCGCCGCCGGCCATCTGGACCTGCACTCGGGGCGCTCCCAGGTCGACAAGGCGCATCTGGCGGAGCTGGCCCGGCGCGGTGGTGCCGACGAGACCCTGGCCGCGGAGATCGCCGTCGCCAACACCGGGCTCGGCGCGCTTCAGCTGTGCCAGGCACGCGGGGTGCCGCTGGGCGATCTGGTGGCCGTGGCCGCGCGGGACGAGGCGCTGTCGGTGCTGCGGGGGGCGCCGGTGGCCGTGGACGTGATCTGCGTCGACCGGGCGGGGACGGTGGTGGGGCGCAGCTCCGTACGCTGACCCGCCCGGGCGGGCCCCGGTCAGCAGGTGTGGCGGTCGCGGGCCGGGGAGTAGAGGTGGCTGTCGTGGAACTGCTCGGCGCCCAGGGTGCGGCCGACCATGATCACGGCGGTACGGATGACACCCGCGGCCTTCACCTGTGCGGCGATGTCGTCCAGGGTGCCGCGCAGGACGAGTTCGTCGGGGCGTGAGGCCATCGCGACGACGGCGGCCGGGCAGTCCGCCCCGTAGTGCGGCAGCAGTTCCTCGACGACGCGGTCCACGTAACGGGCGGCCAGGTGCAGGACGATCAGGGCGCCGCCGCGGCCGAGCGTCGCCAGGTCCTCGCCCTCGGGCATGGCGGTGGCCCGCTGGGCGATCCGGGTCAGGATGACGGTCTGGCCCACGGTCGGCACGGTCAGCTCGCGCTTGAGGGCGGCCGCCGCGGCCGCGAACGCGGGCACACCCGGGACCACCTCGTACGGCACGCCCGCCTCGTCCAGGCGCCGCATCTGCTCGTTGACCGCGCTGAACACCGAGGGGTCGCCGGAGTGCAGCCGCGCCACGTCGTGGCCGGCCCGGTGAGCGGCGACGAGTTCGGCGGTGATCGCGTCGATGTCGAGCTGCGCGGTGTCGACCAGGCGGGCGTCGTCCGGGCACTCGGCCAGGAGTTCGCGGGGCACCAGGCTGCCCGCGTACAGGCACACCTGGCAGGCGGCGAGCGTGCGCGCGCCGCGCACCGTGATCAGGTCGGCGGCGCCGGGGCCCGCGCCGATGAAGTACACGGTCATCTGTCGTCTCCAGGAAGTTGCGTGGCCTTGCGTACGGACCACTGGGTGACGGGCATGGCCTGCCGCCAGCCGGTGAACGTGCCGACGGGCACGGCGTGCGACACGGCGAGGCGTGTCAACTCACCGCCGTGCGCCTTGTGCTGGGCGGCGAGCAGCGCTTCGGACTCCAGGGTGACCGTGTTGGCGACCAGCCGGCCGCCGGGCGGGAGCGCGGCGAGGCAGGTGTCGAGGAGGCCGGGCGCGGTGAGGCCGCCGCCGATGAACACGGCGTCCGGGGTGGGGAGTCGGTCCAGGCAGTCGGGCGCGCGGCCGGTGACGACGCGGAGGCCGGGCACGCCGAGCCGGTCGGCGTTCTCCGCGATGCGCGCCGCGCGGACGGGGTCGCGTTCGACGGTGACCGCCCGGCAGGAGGGGTGGACGCGCATCCACTCGATCGCGATGGAGCCGGAGCCGCCGCCGATGTCCCAGAGGAGTTCGCCGGGGGCGGGGGCGAGCACGCCCAGGGTGACGGCCCGGACGTGCCGCTTGGTCAGTTGCCCGTCGTGCGCGTACGCCTCGTCCGGCAGGCCCGGTACGGCGCCGAGGCGCAGCGCCCCCGGCGCGGTCCGGCACTCGACGGCGACGACGTTGAGCGGGTCCCCGGCCGGGTGGTCCCAGCCGTCCGCCGTGCCCTCGGCGCACGCCTCGTCCTCGCCGCCGAGCTGTTCCAGGACCCGCATGCGGCTGGGCCCGAAGCCGTGGTCGCGCAGCAGTGCGGCGACCGTGGCCGGGGTGGTGGCGTCGGCGCTGAGGACGAGCAGCCGGCGTCCTTCGTGGAGGGCGGCGGCGAGCCGGGCGGCCGGGCGGCCGACGAGGGTGACGACCTCGGTGTCCTCCAGCGGCCAGCCGACGCGGGCGCAGGCGTAGGAGACGGACGAGGGGTGCGGCAGGACGTGCAGCCGGTCCGGGCCCAGGATCTCGGTGAGGGCCCGGCCGATCCCGTAGAACATGGGGTCGCCGCTGGCCAGGACGGCGATGCGGCGGCCAACGTGCGCGGCGAGCAGGCCGGGGACGGCGGGGCGCAGGGGCGAGGGCCAGGGCACGCGGGTGCCCGCGCACCGGGGCGGGATCAGGTCCAGCTGGCGTCCGGCGCCGATCAGGACCTGGGCGGCCGCCAGCTCCGTGCGGGCCGCCTCGGACAGGCCGGCCCATCCGTCGGCTCCGATCCCGACCACGGTGACTAGGGGCGGGCGGGGGTGCTCGGGGGTCACGGACGGTACCTCGGGTTTCGGGGGCTGACGCTCCCGAAACTCTACTGGCCGGTTCCGGGCGCCCGGCTCCGGGAGCGTCCCCCGCGAGGCCGGAGCCGTCAGAGCATGATCAGCAGGCGGGTCTTCGGCTTGAGCTTCCTGTTGACCGATCGGCTCTGCACGTACACCTCCAGATCGGGGTTGTTCCCCGCCTTCACGGACACCGTTCCGCGGACGCCCGAGCCGAACAGCAGGTTGCGGGCCGCGTCGCCCGCGTAGGCGCGGTCGGTGTCCTTCTCCACGACGACGACCTCCTTGTCGGGCTGCACCTGGACGCGGGCGCCCAACTGGTAGTAGCAGGAGCCGCGCTCGTACGTGACGCCCGGGTGCGAGTCGACGAAGGAGCGGATCTCGACCTCCTTGTCGACCTTCAGGAGCCGGTACTTGTCGGCCGGGACCGGTTCGAGACTGGCCCGGACGTCGTCCACGGATATGTCCTGGCCGACCGCGAAGAGGTTCTTCGTGCCGCGCACGCCCTGCTCGCGGCCCCGCAGGAAGCTGGTGGCGGCGGCGCGCACGGTGCCGATCGCCTCCTCGACGCCCTCCTTCGAGTCGGCGTCCCAGATCGCGATGTTGCCGGCCGGGAAGCCGTAGTTCTGAGCGGTGCGCTTGGCCAGGGAGTTGGGGACGAGGATCGCCGACGTCCAGTGCCCCGGGAGGGCGCCCATCGTCGC
This sequence comes from Streptomyces sp. NBC_00209, assembly GCF_045206345.1. NCBI lineage: Bacteria > Bacillati > Actinomycetota > Actinomycetes > Kitasatosporales > Streptomycetaceae > Streptomyces > Streptomyces sp. NBC_00209. The sequence goes on from NZ_CP108121.1 coordinate 1,209,350, forward strand.
CGAGATGCGGTCGAGCCAGGGGCCGAGGATCGTCATGTCCCCGTCGTGCCTGCGGTCGCCGCCGGAGGCGTTCTCCTCGCCGTCCGTCACCACGATCTGGAGGAAGCTGTGCTCGCCGTACTCCTCCCAGATGTGGCCCAGGTCGTCCAGGGACTTCAGGGATGCCTCGATGAGGGCCGTCGCGCCGTTGTTCACGTGGTAGAGGCCCCGCATGGACGGCAGGTGCTTCACATCCATGTCCCAGACCAGGTTCTCCACCCGGTGGTCGAAGGAGTAGAGGCTGATCCGGGTCTCGTGTCCGAGGCTGTCCGACTCGGCCTTCAGTCCGGCCACGAACTCGTCCACGACGCGCACGAGCTGCCCCTGGTGCGGGCGCATGGAGCCCGAGCAGTCCACGACGAGCGCGACGTGATTCACCTTGTGCTGGATCTTGTTGGCAGGCACTGCTGCTCCTTCTGCGAGGCTCCCCAAGCGACGTCTTCACACTAGGTGGAGGCACTGACAACGGAGCCCGGCGCCGGATCACCCGGGCCCGCCGCCCCCGCGCACGGCTCGGACCTTCCTCCAGGCATATGCGCATCTGCCATGTGTTTTCGCATGGACATATGTAAATGCCACCCCAGAACACCTATTCTTTGGCACATGCTGTCTCCTGTCACCGGGTGGTCCGCTCGCCGGCCCGGCGGCATCGGCCTCTCGCGTTCCCAAGGAGCCCCGCTCTCATGTCCTTCACCCCCGCCCTCACCCGCCGACGCGCCGCGGCGGCCCTCGTCGTCGTGGGCCTGCTCACGCCCCTCACCGCGTGCGGCAGCGACGACGACACGAAGGACGCGTCCACCGGCTCCGGCGCCTCGTCCGCCTCCGGCGCGCCCGCCGCCGATCTGACCGTCCTCGCCGCCGCCTCCCTCACCGATGTGTTCAAGGAGGCGGGTGCGGCGTACGAGAAGGAGCACCCAGGCACGAAGGTGACGTTCTCCTTCGCCGGGTCGCAGGAGCTGGCCGCGCAGGTCAAGCAGGGCGCCCCCGCCGACGCGCTGGTCACCGCCGACACGAAGACGATGGACGGCCTGAGGTCGGACACCGGCACGCCCACGGTCATCGCGAAGAACCGTCTCGTCATCGCCACCGGCAAGGGCAACCCGGAGAAGGTCGAGAACCTCAAGGACCTCTCGGACACCAGGCTGAAGGTGGTCCTGGCCGCGCCCGAGGTGCCGGTGGGCCGGTACAGCAAGCAGATCCTGGACGCCCGGAAGATCACCGTGAAGCCGGTCTCGCAGGAGCCCAACGTGCGCGCGGTGCTCAGCAAGGTCGAGTTGGGCGAGGCGGACGCCGGTCTGGTCTACAAGACCGATGTCGCCTCGGCCGCGGGCAAGGTCGACGCGGTCGACATCCCGGACGAGCAGAACGCCGTCGCCTCGTACCCGGCGGCGACCCTGAAGGCCAGCAAGCACAGCGCGGCGGCCGAGGCGTTCGTGACGTGGCTGTCGACGCCCGAGGCGCAGAAGATCCTGGCCGACGCGGGCTTCCAGCAGCCGTAACGTAGGCGAGGGCCCGGCTCCGACAGGGGCCGGGCCGCCCTTTCTCCAGCCTCAGGGAACCCGATGAACCGCCGCCCCCGCGCACCGATCGTGCTGGCACTCCCCGCGCTCCTGGCCGTCGCGTTCCTGCTGCTGCCGCTGGCCGGCATCCTGGCGCGGACCTCGTGGGGCGAGCTGGGCACCCACCTCACCAGCGAGGGCACCACCCAGGCGCTGACGCTGTCGCTGATCGTCTCCGGCTGGGCGCTGGCCCTCTCCCTCGTCCTGGGGGTGCCGCTGGCCTGGCTGCTCGCCCGGGTCGACTTCCCCGGCAAGGTCTTCGTCCGCTCGCTGGTGCTGCTGCCGATGGTGCTGCCGCCCACGGTCGGCGGGGTCGCCCTGCTCCTCGGCTTCGGCCGCCGGGGGCTGCTGGGGCCGTGGCTGGAGGACTGGTTCGGGATCACGCTGCCGTTCCACACCTCGGGCGCGGTGCTCGCGGCGACCTTCGTCGCCATGCCGTTCCTGGTGATCAGCCTGGAGGGCGCGCTGGGCGGGCTGCGACCCCGTTACGAGGAGACCGCGGCCTCCCTGGGGGCTTCGCCGGTACGGGTGTTCTTCACGGTCACCCTGCCGATGGTGGCACCCGGTCTTGCCGCGGGCGCGGCGCTGACCTGGGCGCGGGCGCTCGGCGAGTTCGGGGCGACCATCACCTTCGCGGGCAACCTCCCCGGCACCACGCAGACCCTGCCGCTTCAGGTCTACCTGCTGCTCCAGGACAGCCCGGAGGCGGCGACCTCGGTGTCCCTGCTGCTGCTCGTCATCGCCATGGCGGTGCTGCTGGCACTGCGGGGGCGGTGGACCGGGACGCCGCCGGAGCGGACACGGCGGGAGGTCGTTGACGACGAACCGGCGGCCGCCGTCCCCTCCGTCACCGCTCCGGAGGCCGTACGGGAGAGCTGGCCGCTGCACGCCGAGGTCACCGGCTTCAACGAGCTGACCCTGGACGCGGAGGCCGGGACGACCATCGCCGTCGTCGGCCCCAACGGCGCGGGCAAGACGACCCTGCTGCGCGCCCTGCTCGGCCTCACCCCGCGCGCCCACGCCCGGCTCCTCCTGGGCGACACCGACGTCACCGCCCTGCCCGCCCACCGCCGGGGCGTCGCCTGGGTCCCGCAGGACGGCGCGCTCTTCCCGCACCTGAGCACCCTCGCCAACACCGCGTACGGGCTGCGCGCCCGGGGCGTACCGCGTGCCGAGGCCCGCCGCGCCGCGCAGGAGTGGCTGGACCGGCTCGGGGTCGGGCATCTGGCCGCGCGCCGCCCCGCCCAGGTCTCCGGCGGCCAGGCGCAGCGCGTCGCGCTGGCCCGCGCGCTGGCCGCCCGTCCGCGCCTGCTGCTGCTCGACGAACCGCTCGCCGCGCTCGACCAGACGACCCGGTCCCAGGTCCGGCACACCCTGCGCCGCCATCTCGACGGGTTCGGCGGCGTCTGCCTCCTCGTCACGCACGACCCCGTGGAGGCCGTCGCGCTCGCCGACCGGGTCCTCGTCCTGGAGGACGGCCGCACGCTTCAGGACGCCCCGCCCGCCGAGGTCACCCGGCACCCGCGCTCCCCCTGGGTCGCCCGGATGCTCGGCCGCAACGCCTGGCCCGGCACCGCCACCGCCGACGGCCTGGAGCCCTCGGGCGGCGGGCACCTCGTCGCGGCCGAACCGCTGCCGGCCGGGGCGCCCGCGCTCGCGGTCATCGCGCCCGAGGCCGTCTCCGTACACCGGGAGAGGCCGGCCGGGAGCCCGCGCAACGTGTGGCCGGGGACGGTGCGCGAGATCACGGCGGGCGGGAGCCGGCTGCGGGTGCTGGTGGGGTCGGAGCAGGCGCCGGACCTGGTCGCCGAGATCACCCCGCAGGCCGCGGCCGAGCTGTCCCTCGCGGACGGGGCGCGGGTCTGGACCAGCGTCAAGGCCACGGAAGTGACGCTCGTAGCCCTGTGAACCTCAGTACACGTCCCGCACGTACCGCTTGTCGGCGGCGAGCTGCTTCACGTACAGGGCGGCGGCCTCCGGGTCGAGCCCGCCGTGCGCGACGGCGATGTCCCGCAGCGCCCGGTCGACGTCCTTCGCCATCCGGGCCGCGTCGCCGCACACGTAGAAGTGGGCGCCGTCGCGCAGCCAGGTCCACAGCTTGGCGCCGTGCTCGCGCATCCGGTCCTGTACGTAGACCTTGGCGCGCTGGTCGCGGGAGAAGGCGGTGTCCAGGCGGGTGAGGGTGCCGTCGGCGAGGAAGGACGTCAGCTCCTCCTCGTAGAAGAAGTCGGTGGCCCGGTGCTGCTCCCCGAAGAACAGCCAGTTGGGGCCGGGGTCGCGGCGGGCGCGGCGCTCTTCCAGGAAGCCGATGAAGGGGGCGACTCCGGTCCCGGGGCCGACCATGACCATCGGTGCATCGGGGCGGGCCGGTGGCCGGAAGTGCGGGGCGCGGCGGACGAAGACCGGGACGCGGGTGTCGGGGGCGGCGTCCGCGAGGAACGGCGAGCAGACCCCGGAGCGGGGGCGGCCGCGGGTGTTCTCGTAGCGGACGACGGAGACCGTCAGGGAGAGCCGGTCGGGGTCGGTGAGCGGGCTGGACGATATCGAGTACAGGCGCGGTTGCAGGGGTTTGAGGAGGACGGCCCACTCCTCGGGGGTGGCCTTGACCGGGTATGCGGCGAGGACGTCGACGGCCTGGCGGCCCCAGGACCAGCGGGCCAGCTCGCCCTTGTTGTCGGGCCGCAGCATCTTCTTCAGCTCCCGGTCTCCGGTGCGTTCGGTGACGAAGCCGAGGAGGGCGGGGGTGAGGCGGGTGATGTCCAGCCGGGTGTGGAGCGCGTCGCCGAGCCGGAGGCCGCCGAGGCCGGAGACCTCGATCTCGGCGTCGGCGTCGAGGCCGGTGACGGAGAGCCATTCGGCCACCAGGTCCGGATGGTTGGCGGCGTGGACGCCGAGCGCGTCACCGGCCGCGTAGTCGAGGGCGGTCCCGGTCCCGCTGGTGTCGAAGGTGAACCGGCGGACCTCCTTGCCGGAGCCGGGCCGCCCGAGCAGCCGGTTGCCGGCCAGCCGGGCGGTGACGGGCGCGGGCCTCGGGGTGCGGACCGGGGCGGGGGCGGGCGGGGGCGCGGGGGCCGGATCGGTGGGCGGGGCGGTGAGCCCGGCGAGGACCTGGTCGAGCCAGCTGAGCGCGGAGGGTTCGTAGTCGGGTTCGCAGTCGGTACGGGGGGCGAGGCGGACGGCCCCGAGCTCGTCCAGTCGGCTGTCGAGCCGGCGCCCGTGTCCGCAGAAGTCGTCGTACGAGGAGTCGCCGAAGGCCAGGACCGCGAACCGCCGGCCGTCCAGGGTCGGGAGGTCGGCGGCCGTCAGGGCCTCCCAGAATCCGGAGCCGTTGTCGGGCGCGTCGCCGTCCCCGAAGGTGCTGGTGATCAGGAGGAGGTCGGCGGCGGGCGGCAGGGCGCGCGGGTCCGCCTGGTCCATGCCGAGGAGTTGGGTGCGGTGGCCCGTGGCGGTGAGCCGGTCGGCGGCGGCGACGGCGAACTCCTCGGCGTTGCCGGTCTGCGAGGCCCACAGCACGACGACCTCGCGGCCGGGGGCCTCGGCGGGGGCGGGCACGGGGTCGTCGGCGGGCGGCCCGGTGCGCGAGTACATGCCGGCCAGGACGCCGTTGACCCAGCGCGCGTGCTCGGCGCCGAAGGGCGCGCCGGGCGGGAGGACGGGGACGCCGGGGGCGCCCAGGGGCAGCCCGGCGAGGAAGCCGACGAGGTACTGGCGCTCGTGTTCGGCGAGGACCGGGGGCGGGGTGGTCTCCAGGCCGAAGACGGCGGCGGGTGCCTGCGCGGGCGCCTCCACCGGCAGCGGCGCCGGGGCCGCCGGCGCGGCCGCCACCTTCGTCAGCGTCACCGCGCACACCTTGAACTCCGGCTGGTAGGAGACCGGGTCCACGGCGTCGCCCGTCACCGCGTTGACGCTGAGGTATTCGCCGAAGAGGTCGTTCCAGTGGAAGGGCGCGAAGCAGCATCCCGGCGCCACCCGGTCGGTGACCACGGCGGGCAGCACGGCGCGCCCGCGCCGGGACTCGACCTCCACCGAGTCGCCCTCCGCGAGCCCGAGGCGGGTCGCGTCCTCGGGGTTCACCTCCACGAACGGTCCGGGGTTCAGCCGGTTGAGCTTGGCGACCCTGCCGGTCTTGGTGAGGGTGTGCCACTGGTGCTGGACCCGGCCGGTGTTGAGCAGGAAGGGGTAGTCGTCGTCCGGCATCTCGGCCGCCGGGATGTGGGGGCGGCCGAAGAAGCGGGCGCGTCCGGCCGGGGTCGGGAAGGCCGGTCCGCCGCCGTCCGGGGCGAGATAGCGGATGGGGTTGCGGTCCGGGCCTTCGGCGGTGGGCGCGGGCCACTGGACGGGGGCGGTGCGCAGCCGTTCGTACGTCACGCCCCGCAGGTCGTAGCCGGTGCGGGGGTTCGCGGCGCGCTTGATCTCCTCGAAGACCTCCTCGGCGCTGTCGTACGTGAAGGCGTCCTCGTACCCCATCGCGCAGGCGATACGGGCGATGATCCGCCAGTCCGCGAGGGCTTCGCCGGGCGGCTCGACGGCCGGGCGGGCGAGGGTGAGGTTGCGTTCGCTGTTGACGAGGACGCCCTCCGCCTCGCTCCACAGGGCGCCGGGCAGGACGACGTCGGCGTAGGCGTTGGTCTCGGTGTCGGCGAACACGTCCTGGGTGATGACGAGTTCGGCGGCTTCCAGGGCCTCGATGACGGTGCGGCGGTTGGCGACGGAGGCGACGGGGTTGGTGCAGATGATCCAGCACGCCTTGATGTCGCCGGCCGCCATCCGCTCGAACATCTCGACCGTTCCCCGGCCGCACTCGTCCTTGCGCAGGGTGCCGGGGGCCAGGCCCCACAGCTCCTCGGTGAAGGCGCGGTCCTCGTCGTCCAGGAGCGAGCGCTGGCCGGGGAGCCCCGGGCCCATGTAGCCCATCTCGCGGCCGCCCATGGCGTTGGGCTGGCCGGTGAGCGAGAGGGGGCCGCTGCCGGGGCGGCAGATCGCGCCGGTCGCGAGGTGGAGGTTGATGAGCGCGTTGGTGTTCCAGGTGCCGTGCGTGGACTGGTTGAGCCCCATCGTCCAGCAGCTGGTCCACTCCCCCGCCTCGCCGATCCACCGGGCGGCCTGCCGGAGGTCGTCCTCCGGGATGCCGGTGATCTCGGCGACGGTGGCGGGCGGGTAGTCGGCGAGGAACTCCGGCATCTCCTCCCAGCCCTCGGTGTGCGCGGCGATGAACGCGGGGTCGGTGTGCCCGTTCGCGTGGAGCAGGTGCAGGAGGCCGTTGAGGAGGGCCAGGTCGGTGCCCGGCCTGACGCGCAGGAAGAGGTCGGCCTTGTCGGCGGTGGCGGTGCGCCGGGGGTCCACGACGATCAGCTTGGCGCCCGCCTTGACGCGGTCCAGGAGGCGCAGGAAGAGGATCGGGTGGCAGTCGGCCATGTTGGAGCCGATGACGAGGAAGACGTCCGCGCGGTCCAGGTCGTCGTAGGAGCCGGGCGGCCCGTCGGCGCCGAGCGACAGCTTGTAGCCGCTGCCCGCGCTCGCCATGCACAGCCGCGAGTTGGACTCGACGCGGTTGGTGCGGACGAACCCCTTGGCCAGCTTGTTCGCGAGATACTGCGCCTCCAGGCCCAGCTGCCCGGAGACGTAGAAGGCGACGGCGTCCGGTCCGTGCGTGTCGATGACCGCCCGCAGCCGCCGCGCGGTGGACGCGACCGCCTCGTCCACGCCCACCGGTACGGGCTCCGCGCCGCGCTCCGGCCGTACCAGCGCGGTGGTCAGCCGGCCGGGGGCCGCGAGCATGTCGGCGGTGGTCGCGCCCTTGGTGCAGAGCCGCCCCGCGTTGGCGGGGTGGGCCTTGTCGCCCGACGCCTTGAGGACCGTACGCCGCCCGTCGGGCCCGGCCGCGATGTCGAGGACCATGCCGCAGCCCACCCCGCAGTACGAGCAGACCGTACGGACCTGAGTGGCGTCGGCCGACGAGCTCTGTGGGGGCACCGGGGAGACCTTCCGTGAATCGGATCGTCCTCCGACGGTAGGAAGCGGCCGTTACGCCGGTGTGGCACCGGCCGATCATGGGCGGTAACGCTCGTCGCACACCGGGCGGGCCGCGGGTGTGAGAAGAGCCGACCGTAGCCTCTCTCCATGCAGACCAATCTGATGATCTACGACGGCACCGCGGCGGCCGACTCCGACGTCCCGCGTACCGGTGGCGTGCCGCTGGCCCCCGCGGGCTTCACCTGGCCCGTGTGCGGCTGTGGAGGGCCGTTGCGGTTCTTCGCGCACCTTCCCGTCGAGGACGGTGTGCTGTCGGTGTTCGTGTGCCAGAACGACCCCGGCGCGTGCGAGTTCTGGGCAGCCGGGTCCGGCGCCAACCGGGTCCATCTGTTCCCCCGGGAGGGACTGCGGCCGGTCGCCGTACCGGAGAACGGGCTGACGCTCCTGCCCGCGGTCTCGGCCATCCGCACCCAGGTCGTGACGGTCGACCCGGAGGACCGCGACGAAGGCGTCGATCCCGACGCGTACGACCTCGGCCGCGCGGGGTGGAAGCGGGACCCCGACGAACGGTTCGGGAAGCAGCGGGAAGTGCTCGGATCGCTCGGCGGCAGCCCCTCCTACCTGGAGGACGACCGGGTGCCCGGGTGTCCCTCCTGCACGGGCACCATGGAGTTCGCGGCCCATCTGGAGGAGGGGATCACCTGGGAGACCTCGATGAACCTCGGCGGCCAGCTGGGCTACGTCTTCGTCTGCCGCCCCTGCCGCGAAGGCGCGTTCCTCACGGACTGAGCCGCCGCCGGACGCCTTCTACTTCTCCTCGGTGAGCTGTTCGTCCAGGTCGTCGAAGAGCAGTTCCGTGTGGTCGACCTGCCCGGTCCGGTACGCCGAGCGGGCGACGAGGTGGGCGGCGACCGGGCCGGTCATCAGCTGGAAGAAGCCGATCAGCGCCAGCGTCGCCAGGTCCATGCCGCTGCGCAGCCGCAGGGCGACCCCGGCGAGCACGATGAGCATGCCGAGCGCCTGCGGTTTGGTCGCGGCGTGGCTGCGGGAGAGGACGTCCGGCAGGCGCAGCATGCCGACCACGCCGAGCAGGCAGATCGCGGCGCCGAGCAGCACCAGCGCCGCGCCCGCCGTGTCCAGGATCTGGAGCCAGACGCTCATGAGGTGCCGCCGTTCCGCGGTCCGCCGTGGTGGTTCGGATGGCCCGGCGGCCGGTCGCGTACGGCGATGAAGCGCGCGATGCCGACCGAGCCGGTGAAGCCGAGGAAGGCCAGGACCAGCATGATCGGGAAGTAGAAGGGGTCGCGGGCGAACGCCGATTTGGCGCCGAGCCCGGCGATGATCAGGGCGGCGCAGACGTCGAGCGCGATGGCCCGGTCGAGCATCGAGGGGCCGCGCCAGATGCGCGCGAGCAGCAGCGCGCCGGCGACGAGGATCAGGACGACGGCCGCCACGAGCAGCACCCGGTCCACGGTCTGGGGCGCGCTCATCGGCCGTCCTCCTGGTCTCCCGGCGGTCGGCCGGTGTGCGGTGTCAGCGGGGGCGGGGCGGCGACCCGCTCGATCTCGTCGCGGGTGCCGAAGGCGCGTACGGTCAGCTCCTCCAGGCGCCACACGGAGCGCCGGGCGGCTTCCAGTTCGGCGGGGTCGCCCGCGTCCAGGACGTGCAGGAAGACGGTGGCGGTGGCGCGGCGGACCTCCACGACGGAACCGTCGGGCACGTTCGACACGGTGACGGCGGTCGCGGTGAGCATCAGGTCGGAGCGGCAGCGCAGCGGTACGGCGATGACGGCCGCCCGGCGCGGCTGCCGGCCGTGGATCTGCCGGGTGACCTTCACGCCGGAGGTGTACATGTCGTACAGCAGATAGCCGGCCAGCCGCAGGATGCCCCAGGGGTGCAGGCGGAGCCCCAGGTCGACCTGGGGCAGCGGGAAGGCCAGGCAGACGACGACCGCGACCACGGCCCCGGTCAGCAGGTTCGCCCAGTTCAGGCTGGACCAGAGCAGCACCCAGATGACGGTGAGCCAGGCGATCAGCGGCAGGTCGAGCACCCGTCGGCGCCGGGCGCCGAACGCGGCGCTGAGCGGCGGCAGGTCCTTGTTCCGGAAGGAGAAGGTGACGAGGCGTTTCACGGGCCGAGCACCTCCTGGGTGTACGGCGTGCGGGCGAGGAGTTCGGCGGCGGCGCGGTCGGTGTACGAGGTGAGCGGGCCGGCGAACACGGTGAAGGCGAGCCCGAGTCCGACCGCGGCGGCCGTCGCCCAGGTCATCGGGCGGGGCAGCACGCTGGTGGTGGTGACGGCGTGGCCGTGGAGCGTGGCGGCGACGGCGAGCCCGGCGGGCTGGTGGCGGACGCGGACGCCCTCGTCGCCGGTGCCCGCCATCCGGTCGGGGCCCTCGTCGGCATCGTCGTCGTCGCTGTCGTCGTCGGACTCCAGGACGGTGCCGGCGGCGGCCTGGCCCGGGGGCGCGGCCCGCCAGAAGGCGAGGTTCCAGACCTTGGCCATCACGTACAGCGTGAGCAGGCTGGTCACGGTCGCCCCGGCGACGAGGATCCAGGCCCACACCCCGCCGTCGGCGACGCCGGCGCGCATGAGGCCCAGCTTGCCGATGAAGCCGGACAGCGGCGGGATGCCGGCGAGGTTCATCGCGGGCACGAAGAAGAGGACGGCGAGGGCGGGGGCGGCCCGGGCGATGCCGCCGATCCGGGTGAGTTCGGTGGTGCCGCTCCGGCGTTCGATGAGCCCGGCGACCAGGAACAGCGTGGTCTGGACGGTGATGTGGTGGACGACGTAGACGATCGCCCCGCCGTACGCCTCCCGGGTGGCGAGGCCGATGCCGAAGACCATGTAACCGATGTGGCTGATGAGGGTGAAGGAGAGCAGCCGCTTCAGGTCGGTCTGCGCGACGGCCCCCAGGATGCCGACGATCATCGAGGCGAGGGCCGCCGCCATCAGCAGGTCGCCGAGCCGGTTGCCGGGGAAGAGCAGGGTCTCGGTGCGCAGCATGCAGTAGACGCCGACCTTGGTGAGCAGTCCGGCGAAGACGGCGGTGACGGGGGCGGGCGCGGTCGGGTAGGAGTCGGGCAGCCAGGCGGCGAGCGGGAAGACGGCCGCCTTGATCGCGAAGACCGTCAGCAGCATGGCCTGGATCAGGGTCTGGACGCCCAGCGGGAGCGCGCCCAGGCGCTCGGCGAGCTGGGCGAAGTTGGCGGTGCCGGTCGCCGCGTACGTCATGGCGATGGCGGTCAGGAAGAGCATCGAGGAGAACAGCGAGATGATCACGTACGTGGAGCCCGCCCGGATGCGCGGTCCGGTGCCGCCGAGCGTGAGCAGGACGAAGCTGGCGACGAGCATGATCTCGAAGCCGACGTAGAGGTTGACCAGGTCACCGGCGAGGAAGGTGCACGAGACGCCGGCGACCAGGATCAGGTACGCGGGGTGGAAGACGGCGACGGGCGTCTCCTCGTCCCGGTCCGCCATGCCCTGGCCCAGGGAGTAGACGAGGACGCACAGGGTGACGGCGGAGGAGACCGTCAGCATCAGCCCGGAGAGCCGGTCGGCGACCAGGGTGATGCCGAGCGGCGGCGCGAAGTCCCCGAGGTGCACGGAGAGCGGCCCGTCCGTGTCGGCGGCGATCATCAGGGCGACCGAGAGGCCGAGGACGGCGGTGAGCACGGCGACGCTGATGAAGCGCTGGATCTGCTTGAGCCGGGTGCCGAAGGCGAGGCTCAGGCCGGTCGCGCAGAGCGGCAGCAGCACCGGCAGCGGGACGAGGGCGTTCATCCGGTGTCTCCTGGGTTCTGGGCCTCGGGGCCGGGGCCTCGCGGGTCCTCGGCTTGTGAGTCCTCGGGGTTCTTCGCGTAGTCCTCCGGGTCCGCGCCCAGGACGTCGTGCCACAGGTCGCCGGTGGCGTCGCGGCCCCGCGCCTGGAGGGCCCGGTCGGCGCGCAGCCGGGCCCGGAGGCGGCGGCGTTCGTCGCGGTAGGCGCGGCGGGCCCCGGCGCTGCGGTCGCCGTCGGCCCGGAACCGCTCGCGCAGTTCGTCGCGCTCGTCCAGGATCTCGGCGCGCAGGACGATGCGGCGGTCCTCCAGGTCGTCGTGGACCTCGTCGGTGCCGGTGAGCTGGTGGCCGCGGTAGGCCATGGCGAGCAGGAACGCGGTGGTGGCCAGGGTGATGACGATGGCGGTGAGCGCGATGGCCTGGGGCAGCGGGTCGGTGACCCGGGCGAGGGCGACCCCGTACAGCAGGGGTTCACGGCCGGCCGTGCCGGTGGCGGACAGGATGAACAGGTTGATGCCGTTGCCGGCGATGACCGCGCCCAGCAGGATGCGGGTGAGGGGCCGGGTCAGCATGAGGATGCCGCCGACGGCGCAGAGGACCGCCGCGGTGGCGAGGAGCGAGGCGCTGACGGTCACGGGGCGGCCTCCCCGGTCTCCGGTCCGGCCCGGCGGGCGGCGGCCTTCTCGGCGGCGGCGCGCTCGATCTGCCGGTCGATCTTGGCGCCGAGGGCCCGCACGATGTCGAGGACGACGCCGAGGACCAGCAGGTAGACCCCGCAGTCGAAGATGACCGGGGTGCCGAACTCGTAGTCGCCGATGAGCGGCAGGTGGCCGTGGTACGTCCAGGCGTGCAGGACCGTTCCGTCGGAGAGGCCGATCAGGGCGACCCCGGTGGAGATGAACAGGCCGAGCCCGGTGAAGAGGCCGGGTTGCAGGGGCGCGGCCTCGGCGAGCTCGAAGCGGCCGCCCGCGAGGTAACGGGTGATCAGGGCGAGGCCCGCGACCAAGCCGCCGACGAAGCCGCCGCCCGGCATGTTCTCGGCGCAGAACAGCAGGTAGACCGAGAGCACCAGGATCGGGTGGAACAGCAGCCGGGTCACCACCTCGAAGACCACGGACCGGTGTTCGGGTGCCAGCGTGGCACCGGCCGCCAGCCAGCCGCGCTCGGGCGCCCCCTCGTCGCCCTGGGGCACCCCGGTCAGCGGCTCGGCGGTCACCGACCAGGCGGTGTGTCCGCGTACCTCGGCGGGTACGGCGGCCCCCTCGGCGCGGCGGTGCAGGTAGATGAGGCTGGTGACGCCGATCGCGGCGGCGGCGAGTACGGCGGACTCCCCCATGGTGTCCCAGGCGCGGAGGTCGACCAGGATCGTGGCGACGACGTCCTTGAGGCCGTGGTGCGCGGTCTCCTCGACCATGGCGGCGCCCGCCGGGGACGCGGTGCGCGCGGCGGCGGCGACCCAGACGACCACGCCGAGGGTCGCGGCGGCGGCCAGGGCGACCGGGATGCGCACGGCCCGCCGCCAGGTGCTGACGGACTCCTGGAAGTGCACCGGCATCCGCCGCAGGACCAGCACGAACACGATCATCGACACGGTCTCGACGCAGAACTGGGTGAGCGCCAGGTCCGGGCCGCCCTGGACGACGAACAGCAAGGCGGTCCCGTAACCGGTGAGTCCGGCCAGGACCACGGCCTTCATCCGGCGTCTGACGGTGAGGCAGAGCAGGGCCGCCGCGCAGGTCAGGGCGGCGACGGCGCCCTGGAGGGGGACATCCCAGAGCCGGGGCGCGGACGCGCCCCGCCAGGGCTGGTCGGCGATGAGCACGGCGAGCTGTCCGGCGAGCATCACCAGCAGGGTCGTCGCGAGGTAGACGGAGAGGGAGCCGCGTTGGACGAAGCCGGTGGCCTGGAGGGAGAGCCGTTCCAGGCCCAGGAGCAGCTGGCCGAAGACGCCGTCGGCGGTGGGCCAGGCGATGCGCCGGGACAGCCGGGCGACCCGGTCGCGCGCCGCGAAGAGGACCGCGCCGCCCAGGGTGGCGGCGGCGGAGAGGAGGAGGGCGGTACCCCAGCCGTGCCAGAGCGCGAGGTGGTACGGGTGGGCGGGGGCCGGGAACGCGTCGGCGTAGGCGCTGAGCAGCCGGTCGGTCCAGCCGACGCCGGGGCCGAGGACGAGCCCGCAGAGGGCGAGCGCGGCGGGCGCGGCGAGGAAGGCCGGGCCGACCCGGTGCACGGGGGTGTCGGCGATCCCGGGTTTGCGCAGGAAGCCGCCCCAGATGAACCGGGCCGTGTACGCCACGGTGAGCGCCGAGCCCGCGACCGTGATGCCGAGCGCCCAGCGGTCCGCCGTGTCGCCGTGCAGCAGCGCCTCGAACGCCGACTCCTTCGCGGCGAAGCCGAGCATCGGGGGCAGGGCCGCCATGGAGAGGGCGGCGAGCACGGCGACGGCGCACACATGGGGCAGGGCGCGCCCGACGCCGGAGAGCTTGCGCAGGTCACGGGTGCCGGCGGCGTGGTCCACGATGCCGGTGACGAGGAAGAGCGGGGCCTTGAAGAGGGCGTGGCCGAGGATCATGACGGCGGCGGCCAGCGCGGCGTCGCGGTTGCCGACGCCCGCGAGGAGGGTGAGGAAGCCGAGCTGGCTGACGGTGCCGTACGCCAGGACGATCTTGAGGTCGTTCAGCCTGAGGGCCCGCCAGCCGCCGAGGAGCATCGTCGCGGCGCCGAAGATGATCACGACGGGCCGCCAGCCGGGCACGTCGGCGAAGGCGGGGGCGAGCCGGGCGACCAGATAGACCCCGGCCTTGACCATCGCGGCGGCGTGCAGATAGGCGCTGACGGGGGTGGGCGCGGCCATGGCGTTGGGCAGCCAGAGGCTGAACGGCCAGACCGCCGACTTGGACAGGGCCCCGCACAGGATGAGCAGGACGGCGACCTCGACGGCGGTGGTCGCGGGGGGCGGGTCGGCGAGGATCTCGGAGATGCGGTAGGTCCCGGCTTCCTGACCGACGATCAGGAAGCCGACCAGCATGGCGAGGCCGCCGAGCGTGGTGACGGTCAGCGCCTGGAGCGCGGAGCGTCTGCTGTGGCGCTGCTCGCTGTCGAATCCGATGAGCAGGTACGAGAAGACGGTGGTGAGCTCCCAGAAGACGTAGAGGGAGATCAGGTCGTCGCTGAGGACGAGGGCGAGCATCGCGCCGGCGAACGCGAGGAGGTTCCCGGCGAAGCCGGCCAGCCGGGGTGTCGTGTCGCTGAAGTAGGAGGCGCAGTACAGCAGGACGAGCGTGCCGACGCCGGACGCGAGCAGCACCATGAGTTCGGCGAGCGCGTCGAGGCGCAGGTCCACCGATACGCCGTAGTCGGGCATCCAGGCCCAGGACCAGTTCACCGAGGAGCCGGAGGCGGCCGTCTCCCACCGGGTGAACGCCCAGCAGGTGGTGGCAGCGGGCGGCAGCGCGAGGACGAGGAAGGCGCGCGCGCCCAGCCGTCGCACCAGCGGGCGCGCGAAGGCCGCGAGGACGAAGTGGGCGACGATGAGCGCGGTCATACGGCGGAGCTGCGGGGCGCGGCGGCGGGCGGCGGGGTGTGCGGGGCTACCGAACGGACAGAGGGCACTAAATACAGATATATCCCCGGCGCCGCTTCACCCGTCCGACCCGCCGAGATCAGGGCCGCCCTGGACCTGGATCCGCATGTACCGCTGCTGGTCGGCGACGTACGTGAGCGGCCGTTCGGCCGGGACGTGCTGCTGGCCCTCGTGGACCACCTGATGAGCCTGCCCGTGGCCTCGCCGAGTCGCTGGACGCCGAGGCGGACGTCGACGCGGCCCTGGACGGGTGGGAGGCCCGTCGCCGGCCGCGCGCCATGTGGGTGCAGGCGATGTCGCGCGCGGTGCTGAGGCAGGAGACGGGCGGCGAGACGACGCCGGAGGAGGACGAGCTGCTGAAGATCGGCATCCCGGGCGCGGCCCATGTGCTGGTGCGGCCGTACTGAGGTGAGGCGTGACGCGTGGCGCCCCCGCCGGGCCCGGTTTCCGGGATCGGCGGGGGCGTTCGTCGTTCAAAGGCAGGGGCGTACGTCGTTCAGGGCAGGACCGCGATGCCGTCGATCTCGACCCGTGCCTGTTCGTCCCAGAGCCGCGCCGCGCCGATGACCGCCATGGCCGGGTAGTCGCGGCCCGCCATCCGGCGCCAGATCCGGCCCAGTTCCGGGGCGTGGGCCCGGTAGTCGGCGACGTCGGTGGCGTACACCGTGACCCGGGCCAGATCGGCCGGGGAGCCGCCCGCCGCGCGCAGGGCGGTGAGGAGGTTGCCGAGGGCGGTCGCGAACTGCTCGGGCAGGGTGTCGCCCACGACCTCGCCGCGCTGGTCCAGGGCGGTCTGCCCGGCCAGGAAGACAAGCCGGCCGCCGGTCGCGGTGACCGCGTGCGAGAAGCCGGAGGCGGGCGAGAGTTCGTGCGGGTTGATGCGGTGGATCGGGCTCATGCGGTCGGCTCCCGGTTCGCGTACAGCTCCTTGGCGATGATCGTGCGCTGGACCTCGCTGGCGCCCTCGTAGATGCGCGGGGCCCGGACCTCCCGGTAGAGGTGTTCGAGCAGATGGCCTCGGCGCAGGGCGCGGGCGCCGTGCAGCTGGACGGCGGTGTCCACGACGAACTGCGCGGTCTCCGTGGCGTACAGCTTCGCCATCGCGGCCCGGCGCGGCACCCCCGGTTCCCCGGCGTCATGCGCGGCGGCGGCCGCGTAGACCAGCAGCCGGGCGGCCTCGGTGCGGGTGGCCATCTCGGCGACCTGGTGCGACACGGCCTGGAGGGCGGAGAGGGGCGCGCCGAAGGCGGTCCGGGTCGCGGTGTGCTCCACGGTGGCGTCGAGGGCGGCGCGGGCCATGCCGAGGGCGAAGGCGCCGACGCTGGGGCGGAAGAGGTTCAGGGTGTCCATGGCGACCGCGAAGCCCCGGTCCGGCTCGCCGAGCAGGTCGTCGGGGGTGACCCGGACCCCGTCGAAGGCGAGGGCCCCGATCGGGTGCGGGGAGAGCATGTCCAGGGCGGTGCCGGTCAGTCCGGCGCGGTCGGCGGGGACCAGGAAGGCGGTGACGCCACGGGCCCGGGCGCCGGGGGTCGTGCGGGCGAAGACCGTGTAGAAGTCGGCCTCCGGCGCGTTGGAGATCCAGCACTTCTCGCCGGTCAGCCGCCAGCCGCCGGAGTCCGGGGCGGCGTCGAGCGCGAGGGCCCCCGCGTCGGAGCCCGCGCCGGGCTCGCTGAGCGCGAAGGCGGCGACCTGGCGGCCGGCGCGGACCCCGGGGAGCCATCGCTCGCGCTGGGCGGGGGTGCCGGACCGGAGCACGGGGAAGGCGCCGAGGCCCTGGAGCGCGAGGGCGGTCTCCGCCTCGGTGCAGCCCCGGGCGAGCGATTCGCGCAGCAGGCAGAGGTCCAGGGCGCCCGCGCCGAACAGCCGGTCGAGGAGGCCCAGCCCGCCGAGGGCGGCGAGCAGCGGGCGGTTGACGTGCCCCGGCGCACCCTCGGCGGCGAGCGGGGCGAGCCGGTCACGGGCCAGGGCGCGCAGCTCCTCGCACCAGGCGGTCTGTGCCGGATCGAGCGAGAATGCCGTCATACCGGCGCCTCTCTGGTCGAATCTGATCAAAGACTTTCAAATCGATGGCACCTGAGCATCTTTATCGCGGACCGTTGACTACCGTCACCCAAACGATACGCTCCAAGGGCGACAAGGGAGCGATGCTTCATGGACCCGAACACCATGGACCCGAAAACCTCAGCGCACATCGACGGCTTCGCGAGGGAGTATCTGCCCCCCGTGGAGCAGTGGCCGGACCTGCTCTTCGACCTGCCCGAGCTGCGGTACCCGGACCGGCTCAACTGCGCCACCGAACTCCTGGACCGCACGGCCGACCGCCTCGGCCCCGGGCGCCCCGCCTTCCGCACGCCGGACGGCGGGGTGCTGAGCTACGGGGAGCTGCGCGGTCTGGTCGACCGGATCGCCCATGTCCTCACCTCGGACCTGGGGGTCGTCCCCGGCAACCGCGTCCTGCTGCGCGGCCCCACCACGCCCCATCTGGCCGCCTGCTGGCTGGCGGTGCTGAAGGCGGGCGCGGTCGCCGTCACCGTACTCGCGCAGCAGCGGGCGTCCGAGCTGGCCACCATCTGCTCGATCGCCCGGGTGAGCCACGCCCTGTGCGACGCGCGGTCGGTCGAGGACCTGGCTCAGGCGGAGGTGCCCGGGCTGCGGATCACGGCGTACGGGGGTGAGGCGCCGGACGACCTGCTGCGGCTGGCGGCCGCCCGGCCGGGCCCGTACCGGGCGGTGGACACCGCGTCGGACGACGTTGCCCTGATCGCGTTCACCTCGGGCACCACGGGCCGGCCCAAGGGCTGCATGCATCTGCACCGCGATGTGCTGGCCATCGCCGACACGTTCTCCCGGCACGTCCTGCGGCCCGGGCCCGACGACGTGTTCGCGGGCAGTCCGCCGCTCGGTTTCACCTTCGGGCTCGGGGGCCTGGTGGTGTTCCCGCTGCGGGTGGGCGCGTCGGCGCTGCTGCTCGAACAGGCGGGCCCGAAGCAGCTGCTGCCCGCCCTGGCGGAGCACCGCGTCTCGGTGCTGTTCACCGCGCCGACCGCGTACCGGGTGATGCTGGACCAGCTCGACGGGCACGACCTGTCGGCGCTGCGCCGCTGTGTCTCGGCGGGCGAGAACCTGCCGGAGACGACCTGGCACGCCTGGCACGAGCGGACCGGGCTGCGGATCATCAACGGCATCGGCGCGACCGAGCTGCTGCACATCTTCGTCTCGGCCGCCGACGACGCGATCCGCCCCGGCACCACGGGCATCCCGGTCCCCGGCTGGCAGGCCCGCGTGGTGGACGCCGACGGCGCGCCCGTGCCGGACGGGGAGCCGGGCCTGCTGGCCGTGCGCGGCCCGGTCGGCTGCCGCTACCTCGCGGACGAGCGGCAGCGCGACTACGTACGGCACGGCTGGAACATCACCGGCGACACCTATGTGCGCGACGCGGACGGCTACTTCCGGTACGTGGCCCGCGCCGACGACATGATCATCTCCTCCGGGTACAACATCGCGGGCCCCGAGGTCGAGGAGGCCCTGCTGCGCCACCCCGATGTCGCGGAGGTGGCGGTGGTGGGCCAGGCGGACGAGCTGCGCGGCCGGATCGTGGCGGCGTACGTGGTGCTGCGGGAGGGCGCCGCGCTGACGGCGGACCAGCTGCGCACGTTCATGCGGGCGGAGCTGGCCCCGCACAAGTGCCCCCGCAGCGTCACCTTCCTGCCGGCCCTGCCCCGTACCGCCACGGGGAAACTGCAACGGTTCAGGCTCCGCACGGGCGAATCCGGTGCGGCCGGGCCCGGCCCGGACCGAGAATGATCACATGGTCGAACCGCACACCCCCCGTTCACTGATCGTCACCCTGTACGGGGCGTACGGCCGCACCCCCGGCGACGGGCCGATGCCGGTGGCCGGTCTGGTCCGGCTGCTCGGCGCCGTCGGCGTGGACGCGCCCGCCGTGCGCTCGTCCGTCTCCCGGCTGAAGCGGCGCGGGCTGCTCGTCGCCGAGCGCACGGCGGACGGGGCCGCCGGATACGCGCTGTCGGCGGACGCCCGCCAGCTCCTGGACGACGGCGACCGGCGCATCTACCGCCACCCGGACCCGCCACTGGCGGACGGCTGGGTGCTGGCGGTGTTCTCGGTGCCCGAGGCGGAGCGCCACAAGCGGCACCTGCTGCGCTCGCGGCTGTCCCGGCTCGGCTTCGGCACGGCCGCGCCGGGTGTCTGGATCGCCCCGGCGGGGCTGTACGACGAGACCCGGCACACCCTGGAACGGCTGGAACTCGCCCCGTACGTCGATCTGTTCCGGGGCGGCCACCTGGGCTTCTCGGCGACCCGGGAGGCCGTGGCCCGCTGGTGGGACCTGGACGCGGTGGCCCGGCTCCACCACGGCTTCCTGGAACGCCACGAACCGGTGCTCAGGGCCTGGGAGGCGCGCGGCGACGCGGCGGTGGACCCGGAGGCGGCCTACCGGGACTACCTCTCCGCACTGGACTCCTGGCGCCGGGTGCCCTACGCCGACCCGGGGCTGCCCGGGGAGCTGCTGCCCGGCGCGTGGCCGGGAGCCAGGTCGGCCGAGGTGTTCCGGGCGCTGCACGAGCGGTTGCGGGACGCGGGGGCGGAGTTCGCGCACCGGCTGGTGGCCGGCGCGGAGCCGGACCATGGCTGAGGCGCCCGAGCCGCGCTGGCTGGTCGCGGCGAACGTCGTGCGGTGGCGGCGGTACGGGGAGCTGGGCCAGGAGTTCCGCTCGGGGACCAAGGCGTTCCGGGCGGGCGCGAAGGTCTACGTGGTCGACACCTACCCCGGCATGGGCAACGAGCAGCTGACGGCGGTCGGCCACGGCCGCCACACCGGTCACTGGATCACCATCGACACCGGCACCCGCCACCTGCACACGTTCCGGGCCCGGTTGGTGTACTCCCCCGCTGTGCTCCGCCGGTGCGAAGAGCGGATCGTGTGGACGCGTGAGGAGGCGGTGGAGTGGGCGGAGCGGCTGGAGCGGACCGCACGCCTGGGGCGGGACACCCACCACGCGGCCCCGCATCCGGACCCGTGCCGGTGCCACGAGTGCCTCCCCCTCACCCCAGAGTGAGGCGCGGCTTCGGGGCGTCGGTGCGGCCGGCCGGTGGGGTGCGGCTGCCCGCGCGGTACGGGAGGGGCCAGGGGGCGCCCGGGCCGGTGTAGCCCTGCTCGGCGGCCGCGTGGAGCGTCCAGTGCGGGTCGTAGAGGTGGGGGCGGGCCAGGGCGCAGAGGTCGGCGCGGCCCGCGAGGAGCAGGGAGTTGACGTCGTCCCAGGAGGAGATCGCGCCGACCGCGATCACCGGCACGCACAGGGTGTTCCGGATGCGGTCGGCGTACGGCGTCTGGTACGACCGCCCGTACTCGGGCCGCTCGCCGGGCACCACCTGGCCGGTGGAGACGTCGATGGCGTCGGCCCCGTGCGCGACGAACGCGCGGGCGATCTCCACGGCGTCCTCGGCGGTGGTGCCGCCCTCCGCCCAGTCGGTGGCGGAGATCCGGACGGTCATCGGCCGGTCTTCGGGCCACCGTTCGCGGACCGCGTCGAAGACCTCCAGCGGGAAGCGGAGGCGGTGGGCGAGCGGTCCGCCGTAGGCGTCGGTGCGCCGGTTGGTGAGCGGCGAGAGGAAGCCGGAGAGCAGATAGCCGTGCGCGCAGTGCAGTTCGAGGAGGTCGAACCCGCAGGCGTCGGCGCGCCGGGCGGCGGCGGCGAACTGCTCGCGGACCTCGTCCAGACCGGCCCGGTCCAGGGCGTGCGGAACCTGGCTGGCCCCGGGCGCGTACGGCAGCGGCGAGGCGGCGGTCACCGGCCAGTTGCCGTGGTCCAGGGGCTGATCGATGCCCTCCCACATGAGCTTGGTGGAGCCCTTGCGGCCGGAGTGGCCGAGCTGGACGCCGATCGCGGTGCCGGGGGACGCGGTGTGCACGAAGTCGGTGACCCGGGTCCAGGCGACTGTCTGTTCGTCGGTGTAGAGGCCGGTGCAGCCGGGGGTGATGCGGCCCTCGGGGCTGACGCAGACCATCTCCGTCATGACGAGCCCGGCGCCGCCGAGCGCCCTGGCTCCGAGGTGGACGAGGTGGAAGTCGCCGGGGACGCCGTCGGTGGCCGCGTACATGTCCATCGGCGAGACGACGACGCGGTTGCGCAGTTCCAGGCCGCGCAGCCACAGCGGCGTGAACATCGGCGGGGTGCCGGGCGGGCAGCCGGACTCCTCCTCCACCCCGGCCGTGAACGCGGGATCGCGCAGCCGGAGGTTGTCGTGGGTGACGCGGCGGCTGCGGGTGAGGAGGTTGAACGCGAACTGGCGGGGCGGCTGGTCCACGTACGTGCCCAGCTCCTCGAACCAGCGCAGGCTGGCCGCCGCCGCGCGCTGCGTCGACTCCACGACGGGCCGCCGCTCGCTCTCGTACGCGGCGAGCGCGGCGGGCAGCGAGGGCTGCTCCTCGACGCAGGCGGCGAGCGCGAGGGCGTCCTCCACGGCGAGCTTGGTGCCGGAGCCGATGGAGAAGTGCGCGGTGTGCGCGGCGTCCCCGATGAGGACGGTGTTCCCGTGCGACCAGTGCGCGTTGACGACGGTACGGAAGGTGAGCCAGGCGGAGTTGTTGGAGCGCAGGGGGCGGTGGCCGAGGGCGTTCGCGAAGATCTTGGCGCACTGGCCGACCGAATCGGCCGGGTCGGGTACGTCGAAGCCGGCCGCGCGCCAGACCTCCTCGCGCATCTCCACGATCACGGTGGAGGCGCCTCCGCCTTCCGGGGACCGGGCGAACGGGTAGGCGTGCAGTTGCATCACGCCGTACGCGGTCTCCGCGATCTCGAAGCGGAAGGCGTCCAGGGCGAAGTCGGCGGCGAGCCAGATGTAACGGCAGCGGTGTCCGGTGATCCGGGGGCGGAAGCGGTTCGCGTGGGCCTCACGGGTGGCACTGTGGACGCCGTCGGCGGCGATGACCAGGTCGTGCGTGGCGGCGAGTTCGGCGGCGGGCGGGGCCTGCGTACGGAAGCGGAGGTCGACGCCGAGTCCGGCGCAGCGCTCGTGCAGGATCTCCAGGAGCCGGCGGCGGCCGAGGGCGGCGAAGCCGTGGCCGCCGGAGGTCTGGGTGTGGCCCCGGTGCACGATGTCGATGTCGTCCCAGCGGACGAACTCGCGCTGGAGGGCGCGGTGCACGACCGGGTCGGCGTGTTCGATGCCGCCCAGGGTCTCGTCGGAGAGGACGACGCCGAAGCCGAAGGTGTCGTCGGGGGCGTTGCGCTCCCAGAGGGTGACGGCTCGGTCCGGGCCGAGGCGCTTGAGCAGCGCCGCCGCGTAGAGCCCGCCGGGGCCGCCGCCGATGACCGCGATCCGGTGCGGGCCGGTCATTTGCCCCGCCAGGCGGGCGGCCGCTTCTCGGTGAACGCGGCGTGGAATTCGGCGTAGTCCTCGCCGTGCATCAGGAGGGCCTGGGTCGCGGCGTCCATCTCGACGGCGGCGGCCAGTGGCATGTCCAGCTCGGCGGTGAGCAGCGCCTTGGTCTGGGCGAGGGCGAGCGCGGGCCCGTCCGCGAGGCGGCGGGCGAGCGCGGCGGCGGCCTGGTCGGCGTCGCCCTCGTCGGTGAGCTCGCTGATCAGGCCGATCCGTTCCGCCTCGGGGGCGCGGACCTGTTCGCCGAGCATCAGGAGCCGGGTGGCGTGACCGAGGCCGACGACCCGGGGCAGCAGATAGGCCGCGCCCATGTCGCCGCCGGAGAGCCCGACCCGGGTGAAGAGGAAGGCGAACCGGGCGGTGGGGTCGGCGACGCGGAAGTCGGCGGCGAGGGCGAGGACGGCGCCGGCCCCCGCCGCCACCCCGTGCACCGAGGCGACGACGGGGAAGGGGCACTCGCGGACGGCGCGGACGACCTGGCCGGTCATCCGGTTGAAGTCCAGGAGCTGGGCGGTGTCCATCGCGAGGGTGGCGCCGATGATCTCGTCCACGTCGCCGCCGGAGCAGAAGCCGCGCCCCTCGCCGGCCAGCACGAGTGCCCGCACGGAGCGCTCCCGGGCCAGCTCGGCCAGCAGGTCGCGGAGGTCGGCGTAGGCGCCGAAGGTCAGGGCGTTGAGCTTGTCGGGCCGGGCGAGGGTGACGGTGGCGACACCGTCCTCGACGGTGACCTTCAGATGGCGCCAGTGCTGCGTACGCGGTACGGAGCCGGTGAACGGGCTCATGGCGGGGTATCCCCTTCAGCCGTCGCTGCTGCTGACCCCGAATTTATCACCGTTACGTGACTGCCGTCACGAGTACGCGATACATCGGCGCGTGCGCGGTCCCGTGACGAATGTCCCCAAGGTCCCGGACCGCAGGCCCTTGTCCGCGTCGCGCCGCTTCGTAAGGTTGGACCCGACACGTCTTGAGCGCGGAACCGTCTGAGCCCAGGACCCCCGCGCTCACCCGAACGGAAACCCTCGTGCCCCCCGACGGACCGCCACCCCCCTCCTGGCGCATCTCCCTGCCGCACTCCACGGCCGCCGTGCCGATCGCCCGCGCACTGATCCGCTCGGTGCTGACGGACATCGACGCGCCCGCCGACAGCGACACCGCCGAACTGCTCACCGCCGAGCTGGTCGCGAACGCGGTGGAGCACACCCCGGGCGACGAGCCCATAGAGCTGGTGGTCGAGCTGCTTCCGGCGGGCTGCCAGGTGGAGGTGCACGACGGCGACCCGGCCCCGCCCGGCGATCTGTCCCGCCCGGAGCCCGACGACGTACCGGACCCGTGGCAGGAGCACGGCCGGGGGCTGCTGCTGATCCGCACGCTCAGCTCGTCCTGCGGTCACCGCCCGACCGAACGCGGCAAGGCGGTCTGGTTCCGGCTGCCGCCGCTCTAGGTGTACTGCCCCGTGAGGTTGGGGACGCGGCTGGCTGGTGGTTGGCCTTTGAGTGCGGTGTGTCCGCGGTGGTGATTGTAGGTGTGTAGCCATTGCGGGTAGGCGTCGCGGCGTTCGGTCTCGGTTCGGTAGGGCCTTGCGTAGGCCCACTCCTCCAGCAGGGTCCGGTTGAAACGCTCTACTTTCCCGTTCGTCTGCGGCCGGTAGGGGCGGGTGCGCTTGTGTGAAATGCCTTGCGCTGCAAGGTAGTTCCGCCAGAGGTATGACTTGTAGCAGGAGCCGTTGTCCGTCAGGACCCGCTGGACGGTGACTCCGGCGGCGGAGAAGTAGGCGTGGGCCCGTTGCCAGAATCCGACAGCGGTTTCCTTCTTCTCGTCGCCGAGGATCTCGCTGTAGGCGAGGCGGGAGTGGTCGTCGACGGCGTTGTGGAGGAAGCTCGTCCCGGCGTTGGCCCGGTTCTTGCGGCCTGCCTGCCGGCCGAGGACCTTGTGGCCGCCGCCGTCGGGGATGTTGCCGAGCTTCTTGATGTCGACGTGGACGAGGTCACCGGGGGCGGCGTGTTCGTAGCGGCGGATCACCCGGCCGGTGGCCCGGTCCAGGTGGGTGAGCCGGGCCAGGTGGTAGCGGGTCAGGACGCGGTGGACGGTCGCCGGGTTCAGGCCGAGCAGGTAGGCGATGCGGGCGGGGCCCCACCGGCGCAGGACACGGACCTGGATGATCCGCCGCTCGGTTCGGGTCGGTGTCCGGCGCGGGCTGTGGTGCGGTCGGGAGGACCGGTCGGTCATCCCGGCCTCGCCGAACTCGCGGTAACGGGCGGCCCACCTCTGAGCGGTGGTGGGCGAGACCTGGAAGCGTTCGGCGGCCCGGCGCAGGGGCCATCCGTCGTCCACGACGCAGCGGGCCAGGCGCAGACGTCCGGTCTCGGTCAGGGGTGCATTACGGTGGGGCATGAGGGCCTTCTGGTCGTTCGATGTTGATGTCGCAATCCACACCGAACCCGGAAGGCCCTCACTCGTTCAAGATCACCCCACCGTGAAACCTGTCACCAACCTCCGTGGACAGAACACCTAGGTGTTCTGTCCGAGGAGGTTGTGGACGGGTGAGCCATATCTCGGCTGAGGGATCTTGAACGGGTGAGGGCCTTCCGGGTTCGGTGTGGATTGCGACATCTGCACCGACCAGAAAGGCCCTCGTGCCCCACCGTAATGCACCCCTGACCGAGACCGGCCGCCTGCGTCTGGCCCACTGCGTCGTCGAGGACGGCTGGCCCCTGCGGCGGGCGGCCGAGCGCTTCCAGGTCTCACCCACCACCGCCCAACGATGGGCGAGCCGCTACCGGGACCTCGGCGAGGCCGGCATGACCGACCGCTCCTCCCGCCCCCACCACAGCCCACGACGGACCCCGACCCGCACCGAACGCCGGATCATCAAGGTCCGACTCCTGCGCCGGTGGGGACCGGCCCGCATCGCCCACCTGCTGGGCCTGGTCCCCTCCACCGTCCACCGCGTGCTGGTCCGCTTCGGCCTGGCCCGCCTCACCCACCTCGACCGCGCCACCGGACACGTCATACGCCGCTACGAACGCGACCGCCCCGGCGAACTCGTACACGTCGACATCAAGAAGCTCGGCAACATCCCCGACGGCGGAGGCCACAAGGCCCTGGGCCGCCAGGCCGGCCGCAAGACCCGCTCGAACGCCGGCTACAGCTACATCCACACCGCCGTCGACGACCACTCCCGCCTCGCCTACAGCGAGATCCTCACCGACGAGAAGAAGGAAACCGCCACCGCCTTCTGGACCCGCGCCCACGCCTACTTCACCAGCGCAGGCATCACCGTCGAACGCGTCCTGACCGACAACGGCTCCTGCTACAAGTCCCACACCTGGCGCGACACGCTCGCAGCGGCCGGGATCGCCCACAAACGCACCCGCCCCTACCGCCCCCAGACCAACGGCAAGGTCGAACGCCTCAACCGCACCCTGCTCGACGAATGGGCCTACGCACGCCCCTACCGATCAGAACAAGAACGCCGCGACGCGTTCCCACAATGGCTCCACACCTACAATCACCACCGCGGACACACCGCGCTCAAGGGCCAACCACCCGCCAGCCGCGTCCCTAACCTCACGGGTCAGTACACCTAGGCGTTCGCCAGCCGGGAGCGGCGGTGCCCGTACACCGCGTACACGACGGCACCGACCGCGAGGAACACCGCGAACTGCACCCAGGTCGTCCAGCCGGTGCCATACATCAGGTAGACGCAGAAGCCGATGCCGATGAGCGGGCTCAGCGGGTAGAGCGGGACCCGGAAGGAGCCGCGCACCTCGGGGTTGCGGCGGCGCAGCACGAGGACGGCGGCGTTGACGGCGACCATGGTGGCGAGCGTGCCGATGGTGGTCAGGTTCACCACCATGCCGAGCGAGGAGAAGGCCGCCGGGACCGCGAAGACGACGGCGACGATCCAGGTGTTGGCGACCGGCGTCGCGGTGCGCGGTGAGACCCGCTCGAAGACCCTCGGGACGAGGCCGTCGCGGGACATCGACATCAGGATGCGGGTCTGCCCGTACATCACCGCGAGGACGACCGAGGCGATGGCGACGACCGCGCCGAAGGCGATGACGGCGCCGCCCACGGACGAGCCGGTGACCTGGTCCACGATCAGCGAGAGCGCTGCGGGCTTGTCGGAGACGGCGTCCGGGCCGAGTGCGCCGATCGCGGCGAGGGCGACCGCGCAGTAGAGCAGCGTGACCAGGCCGATGCAGATCATGATCGCGAGCGGGATGTTGCGCCGGGGGTTCTTGACCTCCTCGCCCGCCGTGGTGATCGCGTCGAAGCCGATGTACGAGAAGAACGCCAGCGACGCGCCCGCCGTGACGCCGCCCGCGCCGTGGGGGGCGAACGGGGCGAGGTTGCCGCGCTCGAACGCGGTGAACGCGATGACGCAGAACAGGGCCAGGACGACGAGCTTGAGGACGGCCATCGCGGCAGTGGCGGTCGCGCTCTCCCGTACGCCGCGCACCAGCAGGCTCGCGGCCATCATGACCACGATCACGGCGGGCAGGTTGATCACGCCGCCGTCGGCCGGTCCGGCGGAGAGGGCGGCGGGCAGCTGGTGGCCGAAGAGGCTGTCGAGGAGTTCGTTGACGTACTGGCTCCAGCCGACCGCGACGGCGGAGACCGACACGCCGTACTCCAGGAGCAGGCACCAGCCGACGAGGAAGGCGAGGCGTTCGCCGAGTGTGGCGTAGGCGAAGGAGTACGAGCTGCCGGAGACGGGAATGGCGCTGCCCAGCTCGGCGAACGAGAACGCCGTGAAGACGCAGGTGACGGCCGCGAGGACGAAGGAGACCACGACGGCGGGCCCGGCCTCCGCCACGCTGTCGGACAGGCCCACGAAGATGCCGGTCCCGACGACCGCGCCGATCCCGAAGCACACCAGCTGGAACAGGCCCATGGTGCGCTTGAGGCCGTGCCCCTCCAGGTCCGCGCCGGATTCGGCGATCAGCCGGTGCGGGTCCTTGACGCGGTGCGGGGGGCCGGGGAGGCGCAGGGGGCTCACGGCGGTGTCTCATTTCCGGTGGTACGCGTGGGGGGTACGCGGCTCGGGCGGTGGGGGCCGTCGCGCGCACGAAAAGGGGGTTCGAGCGTGCGAGCTCGAACCCCACTAATCGGCACCATCATAGACATCCGTTCGCATATTCACCCAATTGGGTGCATGAACATGCGGGGTCGCCGGGCTACCGGCCGGCCATCGTCGCCACGAGGACGGCCTTGATCGTGTGCATGCGGTTCTCCGCCTCGTCGAAGACGACGGAGTGCTCGGACTCGAACACCTCGTCACTCACCTCCAGCTCGCTCAGCCCGTGCCGCTCGTGGATCTCGCGCGCCACCCCGGTGCCGAGGTCGTGGTACGCGGGCAGGCAGTGCAGGAACTTCACCCCGGCGTTCCCGGTCGCCCGCAGGACGTCCATCGTGACGGCGTACGGCACGAGGGCGGCGATGCGGGCGTCCCAGACCTCCTTGGGCTCGCCCATCGACACCCAGACGTCGGTGGCGACGAAGTCCGCGCCGCGCACCCCCTCGGCCACGTCCTCGGTGAGCGTGACCCGCGCGCCGGACTTCTCGGCGAGCGCCCGGGCCTCGGCGACGACCGTCTCGGCGGGCCAGTACGCCTTGGGCGCGACGATGCGCACGTCCATGCCGAGCAGGGCGCCGGTGACCAGGTAGGAGTTGCCCATGTTGAAGCGGGCGTCGCCGAGGTAGGCGAACGCGATCTCCTCCAGCGGCTTCTCGCTGTGCTCGGTCATCGTCAGCACGTCGGCGAGCATCTGGGTCGGGTGCCAGTCGTCGGTCAGCCCGTTGAAGACCGGCACCCCGGCGTACGCGGCCAGCTCCTCGACGGCCGCCTGGCTGTCGCCCCGGTACTCGATCCCGTCGAACATCCGGCCGAGAACGCGCGCGGTGTCCTTGACCGACTCCTTGTGCCCCATCTGGGAGCCGGAGGGGTCGAGATACGTGGTCGAGGCGCCCTGGTCGGCGGCGGCGACCTCGAACGCGCACCGGGTGCGGGTCGACGTCTTCTCGAAGATCAGCGCGATGTTCCGGCCGCGCAGCCGCTGCGCCTCCGCGCCCGACTTCTTGGCGGCCTTGAGCTCGGCGGCCAGCTCGATCAGGCCGCGGAACTCCGCGGCCGTGAAGTCCAGCTCCTTGAGGAAGTGGCGGCCTGCGAGGTCTATGGCCATGGTGACTGCTCCTGGGTCGGACGGGGGGACGCATACCGTAACGCTGGAACCCTATACGACGCAATGCATCGCTATACAGAGCCGTCTCGCGGTACGGATGCCCCGCCGCCCGTCACACCGCGTCCCGCACGACCGGGCAGCTCATGCAGCGCGGACCGCCCCGGCCCCGGCCCAGCTCGCTGCCCCGGATCTCGATGACCTCGATGCCCTGGCGGCGCAGATGCGTGTTGGTGGTGGCGTTGCGCTCGTACGCGACGACGACGCCGGGCTCGACGGCGAGCACGTTGCAGCCGTCGTCCCACTGCTCCCGCTCGGCCGCGTGCACGTCCTGGGTCGCGGTGAGCACCCGGATCGAGCCGAGCCCGAGCGCTTCGGCGATGGCGGTGTGCATCTGCTCGGGCGGGTGGTCGGTGACCTTGAGGTCGCGCGGCCCGTCGCCGGGCTCGATGGTGTACGAGCGGAGCATGCCGAGGCCCGCGTACTTGGTGAAGGTGTCCCCGTCGACCATGGTCATCACGGTGTCCAGGTGCATGAAGGCCCGGCTCTTGGGCATGTCCAGCGCCACGATGGTCCGGGCCGAGCCCGCGTCGAAGAGCCCCCGGGCCAGCATCTCGACGGCCTGCGGGGTGGTGCGCTCACTCATCCCGATGAGCACGGCGCCGTTGCCGATGACGAGGACGTCGCCGCCCTCGATGGTGGAGGGGTAGTCGTCCTGCCCCTCGGACCAGTGGTGGAAGGCGCCCGCCTCCGGCCCGGTGAACAGCGGGTGGTGACGGTAGATCGCCTCGAAGTGGACCGTCTCGCGCTGCCGGGCCGGCCAGCGCATGGCGTTGATCGAGACGCCGTCGTAGATCCACGCGGAGGTGTCCCGGGTGAACAGGTGGTTGGGGAGCGGCCCGAGCAGGAAGTCGTCCAGGTCCATGACATGGAAGCGCACCGAGACCGGCTCCTTGTGCCGTTCCAGGAACTCCCGCTTGGTCATCCCGCCGACCAGCGCCTCGCACAGCTCGGCCGCGGCCAACTCCTCGAAGGAGGCGCGCAGATGCTCGGTGGCGAGCGGGCCGTACTCCTTCTCGGCGAAGACCCGGTCCAGCACGAGGCGCCGGGCGACCGGGATCTCCAGGGCCTCGCGGAGCAGGTCGCCGAAGAGGTGCACCTCGACGCCCCGGTCGCGCAGTACGTCCGCGAAGCCGTCGTGCTCCTGGCGGGCCCGGCGCACCCAGAGCACGTCGTCGAAGAGGAGCGCGTCCTTGTTGCTCGGCGTGAGCCGTTTCAGTTCCAGATCGGGGCGGTGCAGGATGACGCGGCGCAGCCGCCCGGCCTCGGAGTCGACATGGAATCCCATGCCCCCATCCTCACCGCGCGGCGCGCCGTTCACCCGGCGAATCGCCCGCTTGTTCTCCCGACGTGCTCAGAGCCGGGGGTCCACCGGCTCCGACTCCAAGGCCAGGACGGCGAAGACCGCTTCGTGGACCCGCCACAGCGGCTCCCCGTCCGCGAGCCGGTCCAGGGCCTCAAGACCGAGGGCGTACTCACGCAGGGCCAGCGAGCGCTTGTGGCCGAGGAAGCGGCCGCGCAGCCGGTCCAGGTTGTCGGGGCGGGTGTACTCGGGGCCGTAGATGATCCGCAGGTACTCCCGGCCGCGCACCTTGATGCCGGGCTGCACCAGACGGCCCTTGGCGTCCCGGACGAGCGCGCCGAGCGGCTTGACGACCATGCCCTCACCGCCCCGGCCGGTCATCTCCAGCCACCAGTCGGTGCCCGCGCGGACGGACTCCTCGTCGGCCGTGTCCACGACGAGCCGCCGGGTGACCTGGAGCAGCCCGGTGGGGTCGTGCTCGACCAGCCGGTCCAGCCAGGCCAACTGCTCGTCGTGCGGTACGGAGGCGAGGGAGCGGCCCTGTACGGCGAGGATCTGGAACGGCGCGAGGCGCACGCCGTCCAGCCCGTCGGTGCCCCAGCAGTAGCGCCGGTACGCCGCCGTGAACGCGGCCGCGTCCCCGGCCCGCTCCCGCTGCCGGTCCGCGAGCGCGCCCACGTCGACGCCGCGCGCGGCGGCCGCCGCGAGGGCCCCGGTGGCGGCGGGGAACACCGCTCCGGACGCGGCGCCCACGGCCGCGTACTGCGAGCGGAGCAGGCCGCGCGCCTTCAGGGACCAGGGCATCAGCTCGGCGTCGAGCAGCACCCAGTCGGTGCCCCACTCCTCCCACAGCCCGGCCGCGGTCACGGCCGCGCGCAGCCGCCCGAGCACCGTCTCGGTGAGCGCGGAGTCGTCCAGGAACGGGCGTCCGGTGCGGGTGTACAGCGCGCCGGCGGGCCCGCCGTCCGCGGTGCCGAAGCGCTCCCGGGCCGCGGTGGCGTCCTTGCAGACCAGGGCCACGGCGCGGGAGCCCATGTGCTTCTCCTCGCACACGACCCCGGCCACGCCGGCCGCCCGGTACTCGCCGAACGCCTCGGCCGGGTGCTCCAGGTAGCCGTCCTCGCGGGAGGTGGCGGTGGGCGCCATGGTCGGCGGCAGGTAGGGCAGCAGCCGGGGGTCGACCGCGAACCGGCTCATGACCTCCAGGGCGGCGGCCGCGTTCTCCTCGCGGACGGCGAGGCGGCCCATGTGCCGGGTCTCCACGATCCGACGGCCCTGCACGTCGTCCAGGTCCAGCGGCCTGCCCTCCCGGCCCCCGGGCGCCTCCGTCTCCAGCGGCTTCACCGGCTCGTACCAGACCTGCTCCGCCGGTACGTCGACGAGCTCGCGCTCCGGCCAGCGCAGCGCGGTCATCTTCCCGCCGAAGACGGCACCGGTGTCCAGGCAGATGGTGTTGTTGATCCACGAGGTGTTGGGCACGGGCGTGTGGCCGTAGACCACGGCGGCGCTGCCCCGGTAGTCCTCGGCCCACGGGTAGCGCACGGGCAGCCCGAACTCGTCGGTCTCGCCGGTGGTCTCCCCGTACAGCGCGTGCGAGCGGACCCGGCCGGAGGTGCGGCCGTGGTACTTCTCGGGCAGCCCGGCGTGGCAGACGACGAGCCGGCCGCCGTCCAGCACGTAGTGGCTGACGAGCCCGTCGATGAACGCGCCGGCCCGCTTGCGGAACTCGGGGTCCTTCGCGTCCTCCCGTTCCAGCTGCTCGACGGTCTCGGCCAGGCCATGGGTGAGCTGGACCTTGCGGCCCTTGAGGTAGCGGCCGAGCTTGTTCTCGTGGTTGCCGGGGACGCACAGCGCGTTGCCGTCGGCCACCATCGACATCACGCGGCGCAGGACGCCGGGGCTGTCGGGGCCGCGGTCGACCAGGTCGCCGACGAAGACCGCGGTGCGGCCCTCGGGGTGGGCGCCGTCCACATAGCCCAGCTTGCCGAGGAGGGTGTCGAGCTCGGAGCGGCAGCCGTGGATGTCGCCGATGATGTCGAACGGTCCTGTGAGGTGGCGCAGGTCGTTGTAGCGGCGCTCCAGGACCACTTCGGCCTGCTCGGCCTCGTCCTCGGAGCGCAGGATGTGCACCTTGCGGAAGCCCTCGCGCTCCAGACCGCGCAGGGAGCGGCGCAGCTCGCGGCGGTGGCGCTGGATGACGTGGCGGGGCATGTCGGCGCGGTCCGGGCGGGCCGCGTTGCGGGCTAGGCAGACCTCTTCGGGCAGGTCGAGCACGACGGCGATGGGCAGCACGTCGTGCTCCCGGGCCACGCGGACGAGCTGGCGCCGGGCCTCCGGCTGCACGTTCGTGGCGTCCACGACGGTCAGCCGGCCGGCGGCGAGGCGCTTGCCCGCGATGTAGTGCAGGACGTCGAAGGCGTCCTTGCTGGCGCTCTGGTCGTTCTCGTCGTCGGCGACTAGGCCCCGGCAGAAGTCCGAGGAGATGACCTCGGTCGGCTTGAAGTGCCGCCGGGCGAAGGTGGACTTGCCGGACCCGCTGGCCCCGATGAGCACGACGAGGGAGAGGTCGGTGACGGGGAGGGTGCGGTGCGGGGCGCGCCCGGTGTCGTTGGTGGTCATGCGGCTTTCGCCTCCTTCTGGTTCTCGTCGGTGGTGGCGGTGTTGATGGTGAACGTGGCCATCTGTGTGGGCGGGCCGACCTCGGGGTCGTCCGGGCCGATGGGCACGTACGCGACGCCGTACCCGTGCCGTGCGGCCACCGCCTCGGCCCAGGACCGGAATTCGGCCCGGGTCCACTCGAAGCGGTGGTCGCCGTGGCGGGTGTGGCCGGCCGGAAGGGTCTCCCAGCGGACGTTGTACTCGACGTTGGGCGTGGTGACGAGGACCGTGCGGGGGCGCGCGGAGCCGAACACGGCGAACTCCAGGGCGGGCAGCCGCTCCGGGTCCAGGTGCTCGATGACCTCGCTGAGCACCGCCGCGTCGTATCCCTTGAGCCCCTTGTCCGTGTAGGTCAGGGAGCCCTGGCGCAGGGTCACGCGGGCGGCCTGCCGCTCCCCCATCCGGTCCAGCTTCAGCCGGCGCGAGGCGATCGTCAGGGCGCGCATGGACACGTCGAGGCCGATGATCTCCGTGAAGCGCGGGTCCTTCAGCAGCGCCTGCACCAACTGCCCCTGTCCGCAGCCCAGGTCGAGCACCCGGCCGGCCCCGGCGGCGCCGAGCGCGGCCAGGATCGCGTCGCGGCGCTGCACGGCCAGCGGCACCGGCCGCTCCTCGGTGTCGGAGCCCTCGTCCACGGCGTTGTCGACGCTCTCGACGTCGAGGTCGTCCGCCTCCGCGAGCCGCACCAGCTCCAGCCGCTCCATCGCCTGCCGGGTGAGCCCCCAGCGCCGCGCCAGATACCGGCTGGTGATGAGCTTGTGCTCGGGGTGCTCCGCCAGCCACCCCTCGCCCGCGCGCAGCAGCTTGTCCACCTCGTCGGGCGCCACCCAGTAGTGCTTGGCGTCGTCCAGCACCGGCAGCAGCACGTACAGCTGGCGCAGCGCGTCGGCGAGCCGCAGCTCGCCTTCGAGCACCAGCCGTACGTACCGCGAGTCGCCCCACTCCGGGAACGTCTCGTCCAGCGGTACGGCCTCCGCCTCCACCCGCGTCCATCCGAGCGGACCGAAGAGCTTGCGCACCAGCTCGGCACCACCACGGGCCGGCAGGGCGGGCACTTCGATCCGCAGCTCCATGGGGGCCGCCGCCCGCTCGGGCATCGCCTTGCAGGCACCGCTCAGCGCGGACTTGAAGACGGTGCTCATCGCGACGGACAGCAGCGAGGATGCCGCGTAGGGGCGGTCGTTGACGTACTGCGCGAGCGCGGCGTCGGGCGCCCCGCCCCGGCCCTTGCCCTTCCCCTTGCGCACCAGCGCGATGGGATCGACCTCCAGCAGCAGAGCCGCCGTGCACCGCTCCGCGGACGCCTCGGGATAGAAGACGTGCGCGGTGCCATGGGAGGTGGAGAACGCCTGTGCCCGCTCGGGATGCTTGTGCAGCAGGAACCCGAGGTCGGTGGCGGGACGTTCCGGGGAGCCGGTGGTACTGATCGTCAAGAACACACGTTTGAGTATGATCCGCCCGCGCTCCCCTCACCAGGCAATTTCCCGGGGTCCTCCTCCACCTGCGGGCTCCGGCTCCGCCTCGGGTGCGATGCCGTGCTGCTCGTCCTCGGGGCGGCCCTTCCTGGGCAGGAGGAAGGTGATCGCGAAGAAGGCCACCAGCAGGCACGCCTGGACGACCAGCGCGCGGTGGAAGCCGCCGCTGAAGTCACCGGCCTCGGCCCGGGCGAAGAACACCGATCCGAAGACCGCGACGCCGATGGAGCCGCCGACCGCCTGGACCGCCGACAGGACACCGGAGGCGGATCCGATCTCGTCGTCGTCCACCGCGGCCAGGATGAAGCTGAACAGCGCGGCGATCACCATGCCGGCACCGATGCCCGCCACCACCACGCCGGGAGCGATGTCCCAGATCGAGAACGAGGTGGCATCGAGGCCGTCGAGCTCGAACCACAGCACGGCCGCACCGGCGAGCTGGACCAGCGGTCCGATCTGGAGGACCTTGCGGCCGATCCTGTCCGCGAGGAACGCACCGCTGACCGCGCCGCCGATCGCGGTGCCCACCGCGAGGGGCAGGTTGCCGAGGCCCGCCTCACCGGCGGTGAAGTGGTGGCCGATCTGGAGGAACAGGGTCAGCACGAGCTGGGTGCCGATGAGCCCGCCGAAGAACAGCGCGATGCCGCCGAGCCCGACGGTGAAGGCCGGCTTGCGCAGCAGGCCCGGGGTCACCAGCGGCTCGCGGCCCGCGGCCGCCGTGCGGCGCTGCTGGAGGGCGAAGAGGGCGAAACCGATCACCGAGGCGGCCATGGACAGCCACGTCCAGAGCGGCCAGCCGTTCTCCTGCCCCTGGTTGAGCGGCAGCACCAGCAGGGCGCAGGACGCCGCGACCAGGGCGGCGCCGGTCATGTCGACCCGCACCCTGCGGTCGCCCGCCTTCTTCGGCACGAACTTCGCGGCGATGATCAGTGCCGCGAGGCCGATGGGCAGGTTGACCAGGAACACCGAGCGCCAGCCGAGGCCGAAGAAGTCGCCCTCGATGAGGAAGCCGCCCAGGACCGGGCCGATGATGCCGCCCAGACCGAGGACGGGCCCGAAGATCGCGAAGACCTTGGTGAGTTCGGGACCCGAGAAGTTCTCCCGCAGCAGGCCCAGGCCCTGGGGCAGCAGCATCGCTCCGGCGGTGCCCTGCAGCAGACGGAAGGCGATCAGCGACTCGATGTTCGGCGCGACCGCGCACAGCAGTGAGCACGCCGTGAAGGCCGCGAGTCCGATCAGGAACATCCGGCGCCGTCCGTAGCGGTCGCCGAGCCGGCCGCCGAGCACGAGCCCGGCGCCCAGGGTGAGGGCGTAGCCGCCGATCACCCACTGCAGTCCGACGGAGCCGGCGCCGAGGGACTTCTCCAGGTCCGGTCCGGCGACGTTGACGATCGAGGCGTCCAGCAGATCCATGATCTCCGCGACGATCATCACCGCCAGGATCAGCCACCGCCAGCGGTAGGCCCCGGTCGTCTCGCCGGGGGTGCGGGACGGGTCACGCATGCCAGATACCTCCATGGTGAAGTAATTACACCGTGAAGGTAAAGTGGGGGAGGTAGGTTGTCAAAGCGGGCTGCCGTGGGGACGCCCGGCAGGCGAGAAGAGGTGGCGGGCCCTGTGGAGGTGGCGATGGGCGACGAGGTCGCGGCGCGGCGCGAGCGGCTGATGGAAGGGCTGCGGAGCTACGGCGGCCACTACGCCGAGCTGAGCCGGCGCTTCGCCGCGTGGCTGGGTCTGCACTCCACCGACGCGACCGCGGTGCTGGAGATCGCCGCCGCCGAAGAACGCGGGACCCCGCTGTCACCGGCCCGGCTGAGCGAGCGCATCTCCCTGTCCACGGGCGCCACCACCGCGCTCCTGAACCGCCTCGAAGCGGCCGGGCACATCACCCGCACCCGCGAGCACTCCGACCGGCGCGTCGTCACCCTGCGCAGCGGCGGGAACATCCAGGAGCGGGCGGACGAATTCTTCGGCCCGCTCGCCGGCCGGCTCGACGCCGCGATGTCCCCCTACCCGCCACAGCTCCTGGAACAGTTCGAGCAGTTCCTGGCGGATCTGAACGCCGCCATGGACACCCACCTCACCGAACCGGACCCGGTTCGTCGTTCAACAGACCGCACTCCAGCAGCGGGGACTGCCGGACGGCAGGACATCAGCCTCCGCGCGACGGGCGGCAGCCAGTCTTCACGTGCTGCGAGGCGGATCGAGTCGAACGGTTCTTGACGCCGAGCGCGGATCGGTTGTGTCAACGGGCGTACGGTCCGCGTCGGCCCCCTGCTCAGCGGCGGAGCGGGCCGCCGCCGCGACTGCCCGGAGCGCCTCCAGGTGGGCGGCGAGCGCGTTGCCACCCTCAGGGGTCAGGGCGAGCCAGGTTCGGGCTTTGCGACCGGCACGCCCCTTTCTGACGTCGATGTAGCCGGCTTCTTCGAGCG
This sequence comes from Streptomyces sp. NBC_00209, assembly GCF_045206345.1. Lineage (NCBI taxonomy): Bacteria > Bacillati > Actinomycetota > Actinomycetes > Kitasatosporales > Streptomycetaceae > Streptomyces > Streptomyces sp. NBC_00209. Next base: position 1,245,792 of record NZ_CP108121.1, read on the forward strand.
TCTTGGCGATCTTGCTCAGTGCCGAGTCGGACAGTTCGCATCGGTCGCGTACGAGCGCAAAGTCCGCCTCGATGCAGCCGGAGAGGAATGCCAAGACAGCCAGTCGGCTCGGATGGTGCATGAGCTCGTTGAAGCCCGCCCCGGCCACGCCCCCGTCAGCGGGCATGGGCCCCTCCAGGCCCGGGAGGCAGCGCCCGGTTGCGCCGCGCGAACAGGATCGAGGCCACCGCGGCGCCAACGACAGCGGGGGCGATGATGCACGTGGCGTGACTGCCGCCACCGAGGCGGCACACCGCCCAGACGGCAATGCACAGCGCGCAGAGCCCCACCGCCTCGCCCACGAGCCGTAGGTTGCCCAGGCGCTTGGAGGGGACATCTCGCACCCCTGTGACCTGGACGCTCATCCGGCGGATCAACCATGCTACGAACCAGGCGAGCAATGCTCCCGGCAGCGCGGCAAGCGGTATCTCCCGCGTGGCGGCAAGCGCCGCCACGTCCATGCCGACGAGCAGACCCGCCAGTATCGGGAACCAACCCGGCGCCCGTCGCCCCCGCACCCCGGCACGGATCGACTCCACGCGAGCCAGCGCGCCCGCCGCCTGGACCGGGGACACCTCCGCGGACTGTGATTCGCCACCATGAGCAGCAAGAGACACGGAACTGCACGACCTTCCCGACCGCAAGACGATGCTGTTGCCAGCATGGCACACACTTTCCTAGTCGGAAAGTCGCAGGTCCGACTCGAAGGGCATGGCCACCCGCGCCGCCGCCAGCTTCGCGATGGTCCCCGGGCCCACCCGGCAGCAGCCGCCGATCAGGCGGGCGCCGGCCCGCTGCCACGTCTCCACCCGCCCGGGGTCGAACGTGGCGCCCCCGGCCCAGGCTCCCGACGCCGCGTCCCAGCGCTCGCCGCTGTTCGGGTACGCCACGGCCGGCTTCCCGGTCGCGCGGACCGCCGCCCGCACGGCGGCCTCCGCGTCGGCGGGGGCGCAGCAGTTGACGCCGACCGCGATCACCTCGTCGTGCCCCCGGGCCAGGGCGAACGCCTCGTCCAGCGGCTGTCCGGCCCGGGTCCGGCCCCCGGCCACGGTGCAGGAGAGCCACACCGGCAGCCCGTACTCCCCCGCCACCCGCAGCAGCGCCCGCGCCTCGTCCATGTCCGGCACCGTCTCCAGGGCCAGCGCGTCCGGCCCGGCGGCGGCCAGCGCCTCGATGCGGGGGCGGTGGAAGCGCTCCAGCTCCCGGACGGTGAGCCCGTAGCGGCCCCGGTACTCCGCCCCGTCCGCCGTCACCGCCCCGTAGGGGCCGACCGAAGCCGCCACCCAGACGTCCCGCTCCACCGTGCCGGCCGCCCGGCGGGCCAGCTCCACGCTGCGCGCGAAGAGCCGAGTCGCCTCGTCCCGCCCGATTCCGCGCCGCCCGAAGCCCTCGTAGCTCGCCTGATAACTGGCCGTGATGAGCACCTGGGCCCCAGCCCGCACGTACGCCGTGTGGGCGGCCTCGATCTGCCCGGGTCCGTCGGCGAGCAGCCGGGCGGACCACAGCGCGTCGGACAGATCGCAGCCCTGCGCCTCCAACTGGTTGGAGAGCCCGCCGTCGAGGACGAGCGTGCCCTCGGCCAGCGCGGCGGCCAGCGGGCGGGACGGCACCCCGGTCCAAGGGCCAGAACCGGAACCCGCACCCGCACCGCCACCGGGCCCCGGTGCCATCACGAGCCCCCTCTCAGCCCAGCTGGGACTGGACCTGGGACGAGATCAGGTCCAGGTGGTCCAGGTCGTCCAGGTCGAGGACCTGGAGGTAGATCCGCGACGCCCCGATCGCCGCGTACCGCCCGATCTTGTCGACCACCTCGGCGGGCGACCCCGCGAGCCCGTTGGCCTTCAGCTCGGCCACGTCCCGGCCGATGACGGCGGCCCGGCGCGCGACCTCCGCGTCGTCCCGGCCGACGCAGACGACCAGCGCGTTGGAGTACACCAGGTCGTCGGGGGTGCGGCCCGCCGCCTCGGCAGCCTCCCGGACCCGGCCGAACTGCTTCTCGCTGTCCTCCAGCGAGGCGAACGGGATGTTGAACTCGTCCGCGTACTGGGCGGCGAGGCGCGGGGTGCGCTTCGCGCCGTGCCCGCCGATGAGCACCGGCACCTTGGCCTGCGCCGGCTTGGGCAGCGCGGGCGAGTCCGTCAGCTGGTAGTACGTGCCGTCATAGCTGAACGTCTTGCCGGCCTCGGTCGCCCACAGGCCCGTGACGATCGCGAGCTGCTCCTCCAGGCGGCCGAACTTCTCCTTCGGGAACGGGATGCCGTACGCCTTGTGCTCCTCCTCGAACCAGCCGGCTCCCAGGCCCAGTTCGACGCGGCCGCCCGACATCTGGTCGACCTGCGCGACCTGGATGGCGAGGACGCCGGGGAGCCGGAAGGTGCCCGCCGTCATCAGCGTGCCCAGGCGGATGCGCTTGGTCTCGCGGGCCAGTCCGGCCAGCGTGATCCAGGCGTCCGTCGGGCCGGGCAGGCCGTCGCCCTGTCCCATGCGCAGATAGTGGTCGGACCGGTAGAAGGCGTCGAAGCCGAGGTCCTCGGTGGCCTTGGCGACGGTGAGGAGGGTGTCGTAGCTCGCCCCCTGCTGGGGCTCGGTGAAGATGCGAAGATCCATGCCTCCATCCTGCACCCGTGTACGTCGCCCACCCGGCTCCGGGGCACCGTCCGCACGGAGTCGCGGCCTAGGAGGGCGTACCGGAGGCGTGTCCGAGGGCGGATCGGAGTGCGTTCCGCTCACTGAATACCGGTCACCGGGCCCACCGATTCGCGCAGTATCCCGTGCGGGCCGTCGCGCTCCCGGCCCCGCTCCAGCTCCTCCCGCTGCTCGCGCTCCCGCTCGTCGAGGAGACGGAGCATGGAATGGACCCGGTCCGTCGACTCGTCGGCGGCGTCGATCGCCTCCATGCACTGCCAGTACAGGCTCTGTTCATCGGTCTCGCACGCCACCCCGACCAGGGCCATGCCGACCTCCCCGAGCAGCGTGGCAAGGCCCGTCAGGGCGGCGCGGGGATCGGCGACCTCGGTCAGCCGCGCCGCGCGGGCCACCCCGGCGCGGGCCGCCGGGTGGTCGAGCGCGCCGCTGCTCCTGCCCCCGGTCTCGCTGAGGGCGCCCGCCTCGGCCCGCAGTTCCTTGGGACCGGCCGCTGCCAGTCGGCTCCCGACCGCCTGGGCCAGGGCCTGCGCCTGCCACGCCTCGGCGATGATGTCCGGTGTGCCCCGGCTCTGCGCCAGCGCCTGCCTGATGACCGCTACCAGCCGTTCCGCTTCCATCGACTGCCCCCGTTCGACGCGAAATCCCGCTCGTCGCTGCGAAAAACCCGCTCACCACGTTCATTACCCACAGTGAGGTCGGTCGCACCGAAACGCCAGAGGATTTCGGAAATCTGTGGACACTCAATCGAATGTGAACAAGTCGATCACTCCGAAGAGTGACGATCTTGGTCGCCCGTTGATCCCGGGACCGGAAAGCGCGTCTCATTCCGTTCGATCTTGGCCGCGAGTGCCGAGAGGACATCGATCCCCAGCGCCTCGCAGAACTGGAGGAGATACGCGAGCACGTCCGCGACCTCGTCCGCCACGCGGGGCGCCCGCTCCGGGTCCTCCATGACCCGCGCCGACTGCTCGGGCGTCAGCCACTGGAAGATTTCCAGGAGTTCGGCGGCCTCCACGCTCAGCGCCGAGGCCAGGTTCTTCGGGGTGTGGTACTGCCCCCAGTCGCGCGCGTCCGCGAACGCGGCCAGCCGCCGCTGGAGGGTCCGTACGTCGAGTCCGGTCACCGCCCGCCTACGCCCCCGGCACCCCGGCCGCCGTGACGCCCTCGACCTCCATGCCGGCGGGCGACAGCAGGAAGACGTTGCGGTCCACCCGGTGCATGCCGCTGCCGAGCCCGAAGACGACACCGCTGGCGAAGTCCAGGATGCGCTTGGCCACGTCGGCCTCCGCGCTGGTCAGGTCGAGCAGCACCGGCACCTGGGCGACCAGGTATTCCGCGACCTCGCGGGCGTCGGCGAACACCTGGACCCGCAGCACCACCATGCGGCGCTGCTCGGCGGGCTCCGGCTCGTCCTGGACGGTGCGGTGGTCCACCCGGGAGGGCCACTCGTTGCGGCTGCGCAGCGGTACGACCTGGGCCAGCCCCTCCCACTGCTCGTCCGTGACGTCGTACCTGTCGTACCTGCTCACCGGACCACCCCGTCGGCACATCGGTCGGCGTCGTGCCGGTCGCGCTCACTGTTCATCGGGCGATTGTCCCCTCCCTCACCCGTTCGGCCTACGAGCGACACGGCTCACAGACCGATTGCCGCCGCCGGAATCACGTCCGAGGGCTCCGCGACCGTGAGGGCGCCGCTCGGCGCGGCGGTGGTGTCCAGCGGGGTGAAGCGGATCGGGAGGTGGGCCAGCGCGCGGTGGAACGGGCCGGGGCGCCACAGCAGTTCGTCCGGTGCCACGGCGAGCCGCGCGTCGCACAGGAGGCTGGTGAGCTGTTCGATGGCGGTCATCGCGATGAGCAGGGCCGGCTGCTTGGCGGGGCAGCGGTGGGGCCCGGCCGACCAGGCGAGGTGCGCGCTGGCCCCGGACCGGAATCCGTCGTCGGTGACGGGCGGCGGGGACTGGGAGTTGGCGGCGGCGAAGGAGACCAGGACGAGCTGTCCGGCGCGCAGCCGGACGCCGTGGAACTCGGTGTCGTGGCGCGGGTAGTGGGCCGCCAGGTTGGCGATCGGCGGGTCGCGCCACAGCACCTCGTTGATCGCCTCGTGGGCGGTCATCGCGCCGCCGTGCAGGGAGCCCGCGTAGCGTTCGTCGGTGAGCATGCGGAGCGTGGCATTGCCGATCAGGTTGGTCATCGGGTCGTTGCCCGCGCTCATCACCAGGGTGATCTGACGTACCGTCTCGTCGTTGTCGAGCCCCGCCGGGTGGGCGAGGAAGTACGAGGTCAGGTCGCGGCGCGGCCGGGCGCGCCGGTCGGCGACGAGACGGGTGACGACGTCCACCAGGTCGGCGTACGCGGCGGCGGCGTCGGCGGCCGAGTTCATCATCCCGGCGACCCCGTCCACGATGCGTTCCCCGTCCTTGGGGTCGGCGCCGAACCAGGTGACGAAGATGTGCATGGGGAGGCGGCGGGCGTACTGGGCGATGAGGTCGCCGCTGCCGGTGGCGGCGAACCGGCCGATGAGCTGCCGGGCGACGCGGGCGACCTCGGCGCGCAGGACGTGCGGTTCGATCAGCGCGAGGCTGTCGTTGATGGCTTCGCGGTAGCGGGCGTGCACCGCGCCGTCGCTGAACAGGGCGGTGGGGCGGTGGCCGAGCACGGGCAGCACGGGCGAGTCCGGCGGCATGGTCGCCTGCCAGGCGCGGGGGTCCTTGCTGAAGGTGTGGGTGTCGCGGAGCAGGTCGATGGCGGCCTGGTAGTCCGTGACGAGCAGCGCCTCGACGTCGGGGGCGATCCGCACCGGTGCGAGCGGGCCGTGCTCGCGCAGAGCGCGGTAGTGGCCCTGCGGGTCGGCCGCGAAGGCCGGGCCGAACAGCGCGAGGGGCTGCGGCGGCGGTGCGTACGTGGTCATGAGGCGTCCTCGGGCTGCGGCATGCGGGTCAGCACGTGTTCGGCGAGTGCGATCAGGGCGTCGACGCTGCCGCGCCGCTCACGCGCGTCGCACTGGACGAGCGGGGTGGTGTCGTCCAGGTCGAGGTGCTTGCGCAGGACCTCGTCGCTGTGTGCGGGGGCGTCGGGGAAACGGTTCACCGCGACGGCGTACGGCAGTCCCTGCTCCTCGACCATGTCCATCACCGCGAAGGAGTCGGCGAGCCGCCGGGTGTCCACGAGGACGAGCGCGCCGAGGGCGCCGCGCGCGATGTCCTCCCACAGCGGCAGGAACCGCTCCTGGCCGGGGGTGCCGAACATGTAGAGCACGAGGTCGTCGGGGACGGTGAGGCGGCCGAAGTCGATGGCGACCGTGGTGGTGGTCTTGTCGGGGAGCCCGGCGGTGGAGTCGACGCGGGTGCTGGACTGGGTCATCGCCTCCTCGGTGTGGAGCGTGGCGATCTCCGAGAGGGTGCGGATCAGGGTGGTCTTGCCCACGCCGAAGGGACCCGTGACGACGAGTTTCATCAGGGTCCGGGCGGCGGCCGGCAGATAGCCGACGCCGGTCCGGTCAGGGGAGGGAGCGGAGTCCATCGAGCAGCCTCTCGACAAGCGACCTGTCGATCTGCCCGGCACTGGGTATCGGCGGTCGGGTGAGCAGTAGTCCGGTGGCCGCGAGGTCCGTGGCCAGGAAGACGGTGGCGCTGACCGGCAGGTCCAGGTGGGCCGCGCACTCGACGACGGTGAGGGCACCCGGTTCCAGCAGGTCGCAGAGTCTGCGGGCCTGGGTTCCGGCGTCGTCGGGCACGGGCGCGTCGGTGCGTACGAGGACGGCGAGCCGGTCGAGGGCGGGGCCGGCGGGGCGGGACCGGCCGCCGGTGACCAGATAGGCGGGGATCAGACGGCGTGCTGGGCCGGGGGTCATGGCCGGGCGGCGGTGTCCGATTGGCGGGCGGGTGCGTGCATCGCCCGGGTGAGCGCGGTGACCTGGACCTGCATCTGGTAGGCGATGTCGCCGAGTTTGGCGCCGGGTTCGGCGAACAGGGCGAGGGTGGTGTTGCGGCCGGCCGGGACGACGATGGCGAAGCCCAGGTCCGACTCCACCACGGTCTGGGCCAGTTGCGGGGCCTCGGTGTCGGTGAAGGCGGTCGTGAAGGCGCGGGCGGCGGCGTGCAGCGTGGCCGTCATCGCGGCGACCCGTTCGCCGGACGCCCGGTCGAGGCCGGGGGACGCGCCTTCGACCAGGCCGTCGCCGGTGGCGACCACGGCGTGCTGGACTCCGGGCAGCTCAAGCAGCGGGGTCAGCACCCATGCGAGGTCGCCTGAGTTGGGACTGGGGGCGCTCACTTCTCGTCGTCTCCTTGGTCGTCCTGGTGGTCGGGGGCGCCGGTGTCCGGTGCGGGGGGCCGCCCGGTGACGCTCCTGCCGTTGAGGGTGCCCTGCTGGAGGGCCGCCCAGGAAGCCCCTGCCACCTCCGGAGTACGGACCGGCTGGGCGGCGTCCGGCTCGGCGGCCCGGGCGGCGCTGGTCGCGGCGGGTGTGCGGCGCGGCGCCCGCCGGCGCCGGCTGGGCAGTCCGGTGGGCTCGGCGGCGTCCGGTGCGGGGGTGTCCGTTCCGGCCGGGGCGGGCTGGGCGGGGGCGGCGGCCGGCACGGGGGCGGGGGCGAGGGCGGAGAGGTTCCGGTCCTCGTCCAGCACGGTGAGCAGGTGGGCCGGGACGCGCAGGATCGTCCGCATGCCGCCGAACGGGGACGCCTCGATGTGGCACTCGAAGCCGTACTGCACGACGAGCCGGCCGACGACCGCGAAGCCGGTCTGCGGCGGGTCGCCGAGCTCGGTGAGCAGGACCTCGGCGGGTCCGGCGAGCAGGGCGCGGGCCCGTTCGAGGGCGTCCTCGTCCATGCCGATGCCGGCGTCGTCCACGACGAGGAACGCCCCCCGGCCGCCGCTCTGCTGGACGGTGACCTGGACGTCGGTGTCGGGGTGGGAGTACGCGGTGGCGTTGGCGAGGAGCTCGGCCAGGGCGATGGCGAGGGGTTCGGCGGCGCGGGCGGCGAGCGCGAGGCGTTCGTCGCGCAGGTGGTTGGAGACCTTGATCCGCTCGTAGCCGGCGACGCGGGACTGGGCGCCGAGGACGATCTCGACCAGCGGCGAGTTCTGGCGGGCGAGGCCGGGCCAGGCGTCGCACAGGACGGCGGTGGACTGGGTGCGGCGCAGCGCGAGTTCGTTGCGGAAGTCGAGCTGGAGGATGCGCGGGTCGTCGTACTCGTGCTGGAGCTCGTGCAGTAGCTGCTGGGACTGGTTCAGGAGCGACTGGATCTTGGCGGAGGTGCCGCGCATCGCGGCGCGGGCCGCCGCGTCGACGCGTCCGCGCTCTTCGAGGACGGCGGTCCGCGCGGCCTGGACGGCCTCGGTGAGCAGGAGGGCGGCGCCGCCGTCGACCTCGGCCGCCTCGCGCAGTCCGGGGACGGTGGCGCTGGGGTGGGAGAGGGCGAGGGCGGCGGAGGGTATCCGTCTGCGCGCGAGCTGCCGGATCTCGTCCAGGAGGGCGGCGGTGCGGGCCTCGGCGGCCTTGGCCTGGCGTTCGGCGAGTTCGGCGCGGGTGACGGCCTGCTGTTCCAGGAGGCCGGTCCGGTAGGCGCGTGTGAAGCCCGCCACCGCGGCGGCGACGGCGATCAGTGTGACGATCCATGCCATGCCGTTACCGCGTTTCTCTCGTCGGGTCGGTCCGCCGGTGCGCGCGGGGCGGGACCGCGCGGTCAGCCCGCGCTGCCTGCCGGCTCACTGACCTGCTCCACCTCGTGTGCGACCGTGGCGACGTCGGTCATGACCTGGACGACGCTGCGCCGCTCCGAGCCGTCGAGCTGCCGGTATTCGCTGCCGATGGTGACCACCAGCCGCTCGGGCAGGCCGAGTCCGGGGTAGCGGCCCTCGGCGATGACCCGGCGGGCCGCGTCGATGGAGGGGACGCCCGCGGCGTGCAGGGTGTGGGCGCGCTCCTGGATGTACGCGAGGTACGTGATGTGCTCGCGGACGCCGTTCCGGTCGAGGACGGGTCCGTGGCCGGGGACGATCGTTTCGGCACCGGTGGCCAGCACCTGTTCGCAGGCGCCGATGATGTTGCTGAGCGGGCCCTCCCAGTGGATCGGGTGGTCGCCGGGCTGCGCGTCGGACGACGAGAAGATGATGTCGCCGCTGAACACGGTGGACTGGGCGGGCAGGTGGACCATCAGGTCGCCGGTGGTGTGCGCGGGTGCGAGCGAGGTGATCTGCACCGGGTAGTCGCCGAGGCTCAGTTCGAGCTCGCCCGTGAAGTAGGTGGTCGGCCGGACGGGTTCGGTCTGCGACCAGTCGAACGGGCCGAAGTGGCGGCCGAGGTAGGACCCGAGCGGGGTGGCCGGGTCGCCGCCGGTGACGAGCGCGTGCTGCTGCTGCGGCGAGGGCTCGTAGTGGATGTGCTCCCGGGCCTCGCGGGTCACGATGATCTCGGCGTCCGGGAGCACGCCCGCGCCCCAGAAGTGGTCGCCGTTGGCGTGCGTGACGATCACCCGGTCGATGGTGACGCCGTCGGGCAGCCGCTTGGTGGACTCGGCGAGGAACTGGCCGGCGAGCACCGGGTCGTACGGCGTGTCGATCCACAGCGCGCCACGGGGCGAGACGAGCAGGCCGCAGTTGGCCAGCCCCCAGCCACGCTTCGGCGGGAGCCAGGCGTACAGGCCCCTGCCAAGGTCAACGACATCCCCACCCGTGATCGACATGGACGCGATTATGCCGACCGGTTTCCGGTCGCGCGTTCGAACCCGGCCAGATGGGCACGTGATTGGCTTGAAATAGACCTTGCGCGGCCGCGCGGACGGCGGGGCGGTGACCGTACGAGACCACTTCGGACCGGCTTCGTCACTATTACGGGATACGGCACCGTCAAACCGGAAGGGGCCGATTACCCATTGAGCATGGCCGAAAACAGACGCCGAAAGGTCCCCGGCGCACCACATGGCGCGGTGCGCCGGGGACCCGGGACCCAAGGAGCGCCTAGGAGGTGGCGGGCACGCTCCACCGCTGGTCGGCGGAGCCCGCCTCGCAGTCCTGGAGCCTGAGTTCCTTGCCCTTGCCGTAGGCGGACAGGCACTGGCCGGACGCCTTGTTGACGAGGGTGTATGCCGAGTCGTCGTACGTCCACTGCCGTGCGGCGTCGGTGACCGCCCCGCCCGCGCCCGTACCGGCGCAGTCCTTCACCCCTACGAGCGCGCCCTCGGTGCTCAGGCAGTAGTCCGACGGCAGCCGCAGCGAGCCGTCGGCGGCCCGGACCCAGGACTGGTTCTTGGCGTTCTTGCAGGCGCGCAGGCCCGCGACCGCGCCGTCCTTCACCCCGTCCTCGGACGTGAGGCACCGGCCGCCGGGCCCTTCCACCGCGCCCCGCACCGAGTTGCCGACGCCCAGGTTCTGGACGGTGGCACGCTTCGCGGTGTCCGTGCGGGTCATCGGCGCGCAGGCGTTGCCGTTGTTCGTCGTGGACGCGACGGCGCCGGTGACCTTACCGCCGTTACCGGTCGGTACGCCGAAGCGGGCGTCGCTGAACGGCTGGTCGTAGCAGGTGGCTCGGGAGTCGTTCCACTCGAAGTACTCGGTCCAGTCGACCATCCCGGTCGGCGAGATGACCGTGGCCGGAGTCTTGATGCTGCCGAGCCTGTACGCGGTACTCGTGGCGGTGTCCGTGACGGTGGCGCCGAACCAGCCGTCGCCCTCCGCCGCGATCCGGAAGGTGTAGCGGTGGCCGGCGGTCCAGTCGAGGTGCAGCCGGCAGCTCATGCCCTCGCCCTCACCGCCGAAGCCCTGGCACCAGCTTCCGGCGGAGCCGGGCTTCGCCTCGGAGACGTCCCAGACGGAGAAGAGGAGCGTGCGCTTCGAGCCGCCGTTGGACTGCATCCCGACGTAGGCGCCGTTGCCCTTGTCGAAGCCGAACTGGTGGCTCCAGAACACGTTGGCCCGGTACCCGGGGTCGTGCAGGACGGTGGTGGACCAGGTGACCTCGGTCAGCTTCGGCTCCCCGGCGAAGGAGTAGCGCGTATAGGTGCCCGGAGTGGTCCCGATGTCGTCCGCGGCGTGCGCGGGCGCGGCCGTGCCAACCAGGGCGAGGGCGGCCGCCGCCGCTGTGGTGGCGAGCGTGTGGAACAAGTGGCGCAGGGTCACGCGTGTACCTGCCTCTGATGGAGAGTGGGGATCGTTGCTCGTGCGTGCACGGCGGGCCCGCCCGGCAGGGGTGCCGGGCAGGCCCGTCGTGCATGTGGTGCGGTGAAACCCGCCGGAACCGGGCCGTGGCCCGTCCGGTTTTTCCCGGTCAGATCCTCAGGAACGGACCTGGCCGCGCTCGAAGTACGCGACCAGCTCCGGGTCGAGCGGCGGCACCTCGTGGGGTGCGCCGCCCTCGCGCAGGGAGCGGGTCGCGAGGACACCGGCGGCGACGCTCATCCGGGCGGCGACCGGGGAGGTGTCGGTGAGTCCCCCTTCGCGGGCGAACCGGACGAACTCCTGCATGATCCGGCTGTCGCCGCCGCCGTGGGAGCCCTTGGCCTCGGGCACCCGGTAGGTGATGTCGGCTTCGGCGCGGTAGCCGCTGGGGCCGGTGTTCCAGACCTTGACCTCGTCACCGGGGCCGTCGCCGAAGTTCTCCAGTCGGCCCTCGGTGCCGATGACCGTGTAGTTGCGCCAGTAGTCGGGGGTGAAGTGGCACTGCTGGTAGGCGGCCACGACGCCGTTGTCCAGTTGCATGTTCATCACCGAGACGTCCTCGACGTCCACGATGTGGTGCAGGTCCTTGCGAGCGGTCGGCGGCCAGTCGAACTCGCGCAGCCAGTTCTCGGGGCGCGGGGTGTCCGGCTCGCGGCGCGGCAGGTCGCCGTAGACGAGCAGGTCGCCGAGGGCGTTGACGCGCTGGGTGTAGCCGCCGGCCAGCCAGTGCAGCACGTCGATGTCGTGGGCGGCCTTCTGGAGGAGCAGGCCGGTGGTGCGGGTGCGGTCGGCGTGCCAGTCCTTGAAGTAGTAGTCGCCGCCGTAGCCCACGAAGTGGCGCACCCAGACGGTCTTGGGCTCGCCGATGTCGCCGCGCGCGATGATGTCGCGCATCAGCCGGACGACGCCCATGTGGCGCATGTTGTGGCCGACGTAGAGCCGGGTGCCGGTCTCGTACGCGGCGCGCAGGATGTTGTCGCAGCTCTCGACGGTGATGCCGAGCGGCTTCTCCACGAAGACCGCCTTGCCGGCCCGCAGGGCGTCGATGGCGATGACCTCGTGGGTGTCGTCCGGGGTCGCGACGATGATCGCGTCCAGGTCGTCCCGGCCGAGGAGCAGCTTGTAGTCCTCGACCGCGATCTCGGCGCCGAAGCGCTCGGCCTCGCGGCTGCGCACCTCCGGGTCGAGGTCGCAGACGGCGGTGATCGCCGAGCCCTTGCCGGGGTGGTGGGCCGACATCGCGATGGACCGGCGCAGGCCGAGCCCGATGACGCCGATTCGCAGGTCTGACACGGAGGTCCCTTCGGTTGGTGCGGGTCGTGCGGGCGGAGACTACTTACCGGCGAGCGATGCCTCGAACTCGGCGCGCATCTTGTCGCCGCCGCCGGAGCGCCACTTGCGCAGCTCGTCCTTGAACGCGGAGATCGGCTTGCGGCCGGCGACGATGTCCAGCTGGACGTCGCTCATGGCGGTGGTGAGCGACGGGCTCTTGCTGGTGGACGTGTCCGAGAAGTGGCCGCTCGTCGGGTTGGTCTGGGCGATCTTGAGCAGATCCTCCTGCCAGCCGTGGATCTTGCCGGCGAGTTCGCCCCGGCCCGGCAGGTAGATGTACTCGGGGCCGGCGGCGAGGAAGGCCAGCGGCATCGCGGTGGTGACGGCCTCGGAGTTGCCCTTGGCGGTGAGCTTGACGTCTCCGCCGGAGGTGCGCTGCCAGTGCTTGCCCTCGATGCCGTTGTCGAGGAAGAGGCGCTCCTCGGTACCGAAGGGGGCGGCCAGGTAGTCCAGGACGCGCAGCAGCATCTTGACGCGCTTGTCGTCGGCCTTCTTGTTGATGGCGGTGTAGCCGACGGAGCCGTAGCCCATGTTGTAGTGCGGCGTGGCGCCTTCCTTGGCCGCGAACGGCACGATGACGCCGAACGGGAAGTCGTACGTCTTGGCGTCGACCAGGAAGCTGGGGAAGGACTGCACGTAGGCGCCGAGGGAGCCCTGGGCCATCTTCTCCATGGTGGTGCTGAGGTTGGGGTCCGGCCAGAAGAGCTTGGCCTGGGCGCACTTGACCGCGAAGGCCAGGGCCTCCTGGTACTCCTCCGTCTCGTACTGGTGCGTCAGCTTGCCGCCCTCCAGACGCCAGGCGCTGGGGGCGCCGAACCACTGGGCGAACTGGGCGATGTGGTTCACGTACGCCGGTTCCAGGACGTACTTGTTGCGCTTGACGTCCAGCAGTTCCTTGCCCTTGGCGAGGAAGTCCTCGGCGCTGGTGAACTCGGCGCCGCCGACCGGCTTCCAGAAGTCCTGGTTGACGACGTAGACCTGGCCCATGGAGCCGTAGGCGACGGTGACGCCGCGGATCTTGCCGTTGACGACGGCGGTCTTCCAGGCGGTGGTCGGCAGGTTGGCCAGGTTCGGATACGCCTTGACCGCGTCGCCCGAGAGGTACGGGGTGAGGTCGTGGAACTTGGCGTCCAGGAGCTCGGGCACGCGCTGGATGCCCTGGTTCGGCGGGAACCACACCAGGTCGGGTATGTCGCCGCCGGCCATCATCGCGTTGAACTTCTGGAGGTACGCGTCCACGCCCTGGTCCACGACGATCGTCATGTCGAACTGCGCACCGAGCCGCTTGTTCAGCTCCTGCCAGTAGCCGTTCTTGGCCTGCGGCGGGGCGGGGGTGGTGAACGTCTCGGTGAGGGCGGTGATGCGGCTGCCGTCACCGGGGGTCTTCGCGACGGACTTGGTGAGCTTCTTGGGGTAGCGCAGGTAGGTCGCGTCGAGGCCCGCCGCGTTGCCCGCGAGGTCGGCGGGGGCGGTCTGGGCCGCCACGTACGTCGGAAGCCTCAGCTTGGCCGACGCCTTGGCGCCGCCCTTGCTGACCGTGGCGCCGCTGCCGCAGGCGCTCAGGGTCGTCAGACCCGCGACGGTGAGGCCGGCGATTCCCGCGGCGCCCATGAAACCGCGTCGGGACAGGTGGGTGGACATGGGGCTCCTTGAAGTGAGTGGCGTACGGGGCGGTGGTGCGGGGCGGGCGGGTCAGCCCTTGATCGCCCCGGTGAGGACGCCCTTGACGAAGAACTTCTGCAGGAAGGGGTAGACGCAGAAGATGGGCACGATCGCGATGATCAGTACGGCCATCTGGAGCGAGGTCGCGGGCGGGATCGAGTGGACGCCCATCGCGGAGGCGTTGATGCTCTGCCCGTTGAGGACGTAGCTCCGCAGGATCACCTGGATGGGGAACTTGCCGGAGTCGTTGAGGTACAGCACCGCGTTGAAGAAGCTGTTCCAGTAGCCGACGGCGTAGAAGAGGCCGACCACGGCGAGGACCGCCTTCGACAGCGGGAGGACGATCCGGAAGAGGACCGTGACCTCACCGGCGCCGTCGATGCGCGCCGCGTCGTACAGCTCCTCCGGAATGCTCTGGAAGAACGAGCGCACCACGACGATGTTGAAGGCGTTCAGCAGGACCGGGAGGATCAGTGAGGCGTACGTATCCAGCATGTGGAACTGCTGGACGGCGAGGTACGTCGGGATGATGCCGGGCGCGAACAGGAACGTGCCGAGCACGAGCAGCAGGATCGGCTTGGCGAGGACCGTGCCCGGCCGCGAGGTGCCGTACGCGATCATCACCGTGCACGCCAGGCTGAGCGCGGTGCCGATCAGTGTGATGAAGATGGACACCAGCGCGGCCCGGGTGACGATGCCCCCGGACAGGATGACGCGGTACGCCTCCAGCGTCGGGTGGTGCGGGATCAGCACGTAGCCGCCGTTGGCGTTCAGCTCCTCGCGGCCCGCGAGGCTGGTGCCGATGGCCAGGACGAACGGGTAGAGCACGATCACGGTCAGCACGATGAGGGCGAGGCCCTTGGCGCCCTGCCCGTACCAGTGCGGGCGCTCCATCCACGGCGGGCGGCCGTTGGACTTGCGGGGGCGGGGGCGGGGGCGGGCCCCGGACCGGGCGGCGCGCAGCCGGGTCGCGACGGACTCACTCATCGGTACACTCCCTGCTCGCCGAAGCGGTGGGCCAGCTTGTTGGCGGCGAGGATGAGGGCGAATCCGATGACGCCCTTCATCAGTCCGGCGGCGGTGCTCATGCCCCAGTCGCCGTCCACGACGCCGTGGAAGTAGACGTAGGTGTCCATGACCTCGGCGGCGTCCGGGCCGACGGCGTCGCGCTGGAGCAGGATCTGCTCGAAGCCGACGGAGAGGATGTCGCCGAGCCGCAGGATGAGCAGCATCAGGATGACCGGCCGGATGCCGGGCAGCGTGATGTGCCAGATCCGGCGCATCCAGCCGGCGCCGTCCATGGCGGCGGACTCGTACTGGCCCATGTCGATCGAGGCGATGGACGCCAGGAAGATGATCGTGCCCCAGCCGCAGTCCTTCCAGATGGCCTGCGCGGTGATGAGGAACTTGAAGGTGCCGGGGTCGGTCATCACGTTGCCGATGCTGACCCCGTGCTCCATGAGGAGCGTGGTGACCGATCCGGCGCCGCCGAGCACCTGCTTGAACATCGCGACGACGACGACCCAGGACAGGAAGTGCGGCAGGTAGACGACGGTCTGGATGAACCGCTTGATCTTCTCGCTGATGAGCGAGTTGAGCAGCAGGGCCAGGGCGATCGGCGCCGGGAAGTACAGGAGGAGCTGGATCGCCGTGATCTGGAGGGTGTTGGACACCGCGCTCCAGAAGTCGGGCTCGGCCAGCAGCGCGGTGAAGTTCGCCATCCCGACGAACGGACTCTCCTTGAAGCCCAGGAACGGCTGGTAGTCCTGGAAGGCGATGACGTTGCCCGCGAGCGGCAGATAGAAGAAGAGGGCGAAGTACAGCACTCCGGGGAGACAGAAGAGCAGAAGCGCCTTGTCCCGCTTGAGTCGCTGCCGGAGCGGCTGCCGTATTCGGTTCTTCTTGCCCTTCCTCCCTGCGGGGCGTTCCGCGTCTTCCGGTTCGCGGGGCTGCGGCACGGGCGGCCGCGCAGCTGTGACCGGCGTGTTTGCCATCGTCACAGGCACCTCCAGGGCTGATGGAGCGAGAGAACGTCCCGCATACGTGAAGGGCGGCACGCACTTCGGGGAAGCGCGGCCGCTGCCTCTTCGCGGCGACAGGCACATAGTTCACGACTGTGCGGCCATATGGCAAGAGTTGTTCATTTCACAGAGGTAACGAACATCTATGGGCAGGCAAAAGTCGCCTCATATGACACAACGAGGCGTCACGAATCCGGCAAACGCCACATAAGCGGCGCTTGACACTTGCAAAATCGGACCGGAATGCACTGTCCCTCCGTCAAAACCAGCCACCGGGTGCGTGGTTGTGCTTGAACGTGCACACTTCACGCACGGTCCGGCGCTCTGAACCGGTTTGGCTGCGCGCGAAAAAGCGGGCCGCCGCGCACTGTGCGCGCGGCGGCCCGCTGTGGGTACGGCGAGGGGTCAGACGGCGATGACCGTGACACCGGCCTCGGTGAAGCGGGCGGACGCCTCGGGGGCGATCCCCCGGTCGGTGACCAGGAAGTCGACCAGCGAGAGGTCGCAGACCCGGGCGAAGGCCCGCTTGCCGATCTTCGAGGAGTCGGCGGCGACCACCACGCGCTGCGCCTGCTGGGCGAGCAGCCGGTTGATGCTGGCCTCGCCCTCGTGGTGCACGTACGCGCCGCGTACGGTGTCGATGGCGCTGACGCCGAGCACGGCCACGTCGAGCGTTATCTCGCCGAGCACCCCACTGGCCAGCGGGCCGGTCAGCTCGTACGACTGGGGCCTGGCGACCCCGCCGGTGACGACCATCTTGATCTGCGGCCGGATCACCAGCTCGTTGGCGATGTTGAGGGCGTTGGTCACCACCGTCAGCGTCGGCTGCCCCGCGGCACCGCCGGCGGCGTCGCCCACCAGGTCCGCGCGGACGGCGAGCGAGCGAGCGACCTCGGTGATGGTGGTGCCGCCGGTGAGGCCGACGACCTCGCCGACCGCGACGAGTTCGGCGACGGCACGGCCGATGGCCTGCTTCTCCGGGGCGTTGCGCCCCGTTTTATACCGGAGTGCCAGCTCGTAGCTGACGCCGTGGGCGATCGCGCCGCCCCTGGTGCGGGTGAGCAGTTGCTGCTCGGCGAGCTGGTCCAGGTCCCGCCGGATGGTCGCGGCCGAGACATCCAGCGTCTTCGCGGCGTCCTCGACGTCCACCCGGCCGTGCTTACCTACGAGTTCCAGCAGTGCGTTCCACCGGGCATCCCTGGACAAGACGGTTCTCCTCACAGGTCCGGGCTGCGGGCGCCCATCCCCTTGGGCGCGATCACCGGACAGGCGCAAGCGTCGCACAAGGCTCCGGCGAGTCAAGCCCTGTGCATGCAGAATGCTTGATAATGCTCGCTCATCGCGGGTAACGTGCGTAAACGAGCATCCCATCACCAGTACGGAGTGCAAAAGTGTCATTTGTCGAGATCGAGATCGCCAGTCAGCCGGAGTGCTGGCGCCGCGCAGCGGAGCTGGCACCGAGTCACGCCGCCGCGCTGCCCGCGCCGGGCGAGCGCGTCGCCGTCGTCGGCTGCGGCACCTCGTTCTACATGGCTCAGGCATACGCCTCGCTCCGTGAGGAGTCCGGGCAGGGCGAGACCGATGCCTTCGCCGCGTCCGAGTTCCCCACCCGCCGCCGCTACGACCGGGTCGTCGCGCTCACCCGCTCCGGCACCACGACCGAGGTCCTCGAACTCCTCGGCCGGCTGAGCGGCACCACGCCCACGGTGGCCATCACCGCCGACCCCGAGACCCCGGTGATGACGGCCGCCGACGCGGTCGTCGTCCTGGACTTCGCGGACGAACAGTCCGTCGTCCAGACCCGGTTCGCCACCACGCTGCTCACGCTGCTGCGCGCGCACCTCGGCCTGCACACCGACGCCGTGGTCCGGGACGCGGAGCGGGCGCTCGCCGAGCCGCTGCCGGAGGGCCTGGTGGACTGCACGCAGTTCACGTTCCTCGGGAGCGGCTGGACGGCCGGCCTCGCCAACGAGGCGGCGCTCAAGATGAAGGAGGCGTCGCTCTCCTGGACCGAGTCGTACGCCGCGATGGAGTACCGCCACGGCCCGATCTCCATCGCCACCGACACCACCGCCACCTGGATGTTCGGCGCCGCGCCCGAGGGCCTGCGCGAACAGCTCCTGGAGACCGGCGCCCGCTGGGTGGAGAGCGACCTGGACCCGCTGGCCGACCTGGTCCGCGTCCAGCGCCTGGCCGTGGCCCGCGCCACCGCGCGCGGCCTCGACCCGGACGCCCCCCGCCACCTGACCCGCTCGGTGGTCCTGGCGGACGCCTGATCGGGGGCGTTGCCCCCGAACCCCCGGTCCTCGAACGCCGGCGGGGCTGAAATCCAGCCCCGCCGGCGTTTGAGGCGCGGGGTCCCCCTCAGGACTCCTCGAAATGCGTGTCCAGGACCGCGTCGAAGCCCTCGGTCCACTCCTTGAGGCTGCCGCGGGACGGCGCCTCGACCTCGCCGTTGAACCAACGCTGCGACGACAGGTGGACGGTGACGGTGAACCGGCGGCCGAAGCGGGCCGGCTTCAGCTCGACCGCGCCGATCTCGTCCCAGCCGAAGTCCGCCTGCTGGTCGTCCAGCGTGAACCGGACGCCCTCGGGCCCGGCCGAGATCGAGCCGCGCCGGTCGCTCACCTCGAACGAGGGCCCCTCGGCCGCCTCTTCGTCGTTCTCGTCCTGCTCGTCCTCCTCGTCCTCCTCCTGCGCCACCGGCACCTCGTCGGCCGGCGGCTCGGCGACGGCGTCCGCGACGGCGTCCTCCGGGGCGGGCTCCTCGGGGTTCTCCGGCTCCTCGTCCGCCGCTTCGGCGGGTCGGGGGGCCGTGAGACCGGGGATGTACGCCGGGTCGGTCCCTGCGGCGTACGCGGGCTGGGTCTTCGGGTCTATGCGCTGCTCCACGGCGGGCAGTATGGCCGACGAACCTGTACAGGGCCAGTAAGACCGTGTCGGGGGGCGGGCCGGGGCCGCCCGGCCCGCCCCCCGGCGCGGGGCCCCGCGCCCCGCGTCAGCCGGTGGCGCAGACCTCCTCGCCGAGCGAGAAGGCGTCCGGTGCCGTGTTGCCGCCGGTCAGCGTGCCCGTGAAGCCGAAGCCCGCGGACGCGCCCGGCGCCACCCGGCCGTTCCAGGAGACGTGGGTGGCCGTCACCTTCGCCCCGTCCTGACCGGCCGTCGCGTTCCACATCTGGCCGACCTTCTGCCCGTCCGGGAAGGTCCAGGCGAGCTTCCAGCCGTCCAGCTCCGTGCCGCCCGTGTTGGTGAGGGTCACGTCGGCCTGGAAACCGCCGGACCACTGGTTGGTGACCTTGTACGTCACCGAACAGGCCGCGTCACCGGGGTCCGTGCCCGGATCGGTACCAGGATCCGTACCGGGATCCGTGCCCGGGTCCGTACCGCCCCCGTCGCTGTCCGAGGAGTCGCCGTACATGATCCCGCGCCCGTTGGTGGACACGTACACCCGGCCGAAGACGCGCGGGTCGCCCGTGATCGCGGCGCCGGTCCAGCCCCACTGGTGGGCGTCGTCGTTGATGCGGGTCCAGCCGGCGCCCGCGTCGGTGGACCGGAAGATGCCGCGCACCCCGCCGATCTTCGCCGAGACGAAGAGCGTCTGGTACGAGGCGCCTGCCGCCGCCTTGCCGAAGCCGACGGAGTCCGCCTCGCCGACGCCGCTCAGCTTGGTGAAGGTCGCCCCCGAGTCGGTCGAGTGCCACAGGCCGTACGCGCCCGTCGTGGCGCCGCCCGCGAGCCAGATGTCGCCCTCGGTGCCGGGGACCGCCTTGAAGCGGACGTTGCCCTCGGTGGGCAGGCCGCTCGACGCCTTGGCCGTGAAGGACGCGCCGCCGTCCGTGGAGACGTAGAAGGTGCCGGCCTTGAACCCGTAGAACTTCTTGGGGTTCTTCCGGTCCGACTCGACCGTCGCGCCCTGCGGTATCCCCGTGGACGCCGCCCACGAACTCCCGTACCCGGTCGTGTGATACACCCCGGCGCCCTCGGGGCTCCAGACGAAGCCGCTCGCGTCGGCCGCCGCCGCGACCGTACCGCCGCCGGTCACCCCGGACGGCTCGGAGCCCTGGAACCAGTTGGAGCCGTTGTCCGTCGAGAAGCCGATGTGCGGGGCGGCGTCGGCACTGCCGACCCGGACCACCGTGTTCGGGCTGCTCTCGGCGAAGTCGATGCTCGTGGTCGAGGTGAGGTTGGGCGAGGTGAACATCATGTCCGGCACGGCGTCGAGGTCGGTGTGCCGGAAGCCCCCGATGTCACCGAGCGCGCTGAGCAGCGGCGCCCCGGACGGCGGGCTGGCCAGGTCGTTGACGGCGGTCTCCTCCAGGCCCTTCACCATCGGGGTGATCTTGAACTTGCTGCCGGAGTCCCAGTTGGTGAGGTTCTCGGTGCCGTAGATCGTCGCGCCGGTGCCGTACATCATGCGGTTGGAGTCGAACGGGTCGATCTCCAGCGCCTCCGTCATCCAGCCCAGCTTGGGCGTGGTCTCCGGCGGCGTCGGGTTGGCGCCCCAGGTCAGCCACGGCACCGAGGAGACGTCCTGGGTGAAGCGGTTGGAGCGGTTGGGGTAGCTGGTGTAGTCCCACGCCTGGGTCCAGGTCGCGCCGCTGTCCGTCGAGCGGAAGATCTGGGTGTCGGGCCACCAGGAGCTGTAGGCGGTCGCCATCACCGTGCCGGGATGCTGCCGGTCCACGGTGAGCCCGCTGAAGCCGTAGAAGGTGTCGGCCTCGGCGACCGGGCTGACGTCCTTCCACTCACCGGTCGCGGTGGTGTACCGCCAGATCTGCCCCTTGCCGCCGTCGTACGGGCCGCCGGTGTCGCTGAGGGTCAGATACAGGTAGCCGTTGTCCGAGTCGAGTACGCCCTTGTGCGCCAGGTATCCGGTCGGCTGCCCGGCGATCCGCGACCAGGTGGTCCCGCCGTCCGTGGAGCGGTAGACGGTGTTGTCCTTGTCGGCGACCCCGACGTAGATGTCCTGGGTCGCGCTGCCCGCGCTGCCGCTGCGCTCGTCGAACGTCACCCAGACGATGCCCTGGTTGTCGTTGCCGTAGCCGCTGGTGTCGGTCGGGTCCTGGGAGTAGTTGCCCGGGTTGGGGAAGGCCGTCACCTCGGACCAGGTGGCGCCCGAGTCGGTGGACCGCCAGAGGCCGTTGCCGCTGGGCGCGCCGAGGTACAGCACGGAGTTCTTGTTCGGGTCGACCGCGAGGCGTTCACCCATGCCCCGGCCCGGCATGTTGCCGCCGAGCTTGAAGGGCAGCGTGCTCGCCTTCCAGGTCGCGCCCCGGTCCGACGAGCGCAGCACCGCGCCGTTGGTGGGGTCCCAGTCGTTGGTGTACGTGCCCACGGCGGCGTACACCTTGTCCGGGTCGACGGAGTCCGAGGCGAGGCTCACCACCCCGGTCCAGCCCCAGTGGTCCCAGTCCACCCAGTCCAGCAACGGGGTCCACCGCTTGCCCGACTGGTCCCAGCGGTAGGCGCCGCCGATGTCCGTACGCGCGTAGGCGAGGTTCTTCTCGGTCCGGTTGAAGACGATCCCGGGGACGAAGCCGCCGCCGTCGATGCGGACGTTCTTCCAGTCGTACGTGTCCGCCGCGAGGGACACATCGGATGCCTGGGCGGACGCGGAGGTGCCATGGTCTCGCGCCGCCGCCGGCGCACCGGCGGCGAAGAGCCCGGCGGTGAGGGTGAGTGCCGCCACCAGGGCAGCGAAGGGTCTTGCGCTTCTGCGCACGGAAACGTCTCCTCCGAACAGGGCCGCCGACAACGGCGGTTAAGGGCGTGAACGGATGTGGGAGCGCTCCCATTTCGCGTCCCGATGGTAGCGGCGCCGCCCTTCCGGGAGAAGGGCGGGCGCAAAGTTCATCGGATGACTTCCGGGCGCGTCAGTACCAGCCGACCGACCCGGGCGGGTCGCAGACTTCGAGCACGACCTCGCCGGCCACGGAGGTGCGGCCGCCGAGCGGTCGCACCCGGTCGCCGACGTTCACCATGTGCGGGGCCGCGCCCACGATCCGGCAGCGGTAGACGAAGCCTTCGGGGAAGCGGACCAGGGACTCGTTGCGCATCACGCGCGAGTAGCGGTTGACGACGTTGGAGCGGATGACCACCCCGTGGCCGTCGCCGTGCTCGGATTCGAGATCGCTCGACGCGCAGACGGGGCACAGGAGTTTGCGGAAGGAGGCGGTGTGGCACCAGCGGCACACCTGATAGACGAGACCTTCCTGGCTGTGTGCGTCCGCCGCCTCGCGGGCCGGCCGCCCCATCACGTCGGTTCCGGTACTGAACACGTTCCGCCTCCCGCGCTCGACTCGGTGCGCCGCAGCTTCGGCGACAGCACACCGGCACCGTATGGCACTTAGTTCCAGGAGTAAAGGCACTGAGTGCCGCGAAGCGGCGATACGGCTCCCGCGGGGCCCGTCAGGCGCTGCCGAGCGCGGACTCGATGTGCTGCACCACGCGCCACATCGGGGCGCCCTTGCGCGCGACCATGACGATCACCTCGTCATCGCCCACGGAGGAGGTCACGGGAGCGGGCACGGGGGCCGGCGAAGGCTCCGGCGCGGGTGCGACGGGCCGCGCGTCCGCCCCGCCCCACACCGCGCGTACCAACTCCAGGGCCCGGTCCACCTCGGCCCCCGCGTCACCCTTGCCGCCCGAACGCAGCCAGGACCGCAGCCCGTTGTTGTGCGCGGCGACGACCGAGGCGGCGATCACCTCGGCGCGCAGGGCGGCGTCGGGCCCGGCGTCCGGATCCCCGTCCCAGCGCCGCTCCAGGTAGCCGGCGAGGGTCCGCTCGTAACGGCGCACCACGGAGAGCTCGTACGTGCGAAGCCCGGGCACCTCGCGGGTGAGCCGGTAGCGCTGTACGGAGAACTCGGGCTTCTCCGCGTACATCCGCAGCACCAGCCGGGCCCCGTCGCACACCGTGGCGACCGGGTCCGTGCCGTCGGCGTCCGCCAGGAAGGCGGTCATGTCCGCGAGGCACCCCTCGTGGTCGGGGAAGACCGCGTCCTCCTTGGAGGGGAAGTAGCGGAAGAAGGAGCGCCGCCCCACCCCGGCCCGGGCGACGATGTCGTCCACCGTGGTCCGCTCGAACCCGCGCTCCAGGAAGAGCGCGAAGGCCGCCTCGGCGAGCACGTCACGCATGGGGGGCTTCTTGGCCGGCCGGCGGTCTTCGGTCATGCCGGAAACGTAACACCGAAAGCAGCTGTCCGGCACTGGGTACCTTTACGAAGGGTACTGAGTGCCATAGGATTCCCGCAGAAGACCACCAGGTACAGGGAGAGCCGGCGTGAGCTTGAGGATCGTTGTCACTGTGAAGTACGTGCCCGACGCGACCGGTGACCGGCATTTCGCCGATGACCTGACGTTGGACCGTGAGGATGTCGACGGTCTGCTGTCGGAGCTGGACGAGTACGCGGTCGAGCAGGCGTTGCAGATCGCGGGGGCGGCTGATGATGCGGAGGTCACCGTGTTGACGGTGGGTCCGGAGGATGCCAAGGACGCGTTGCGCAAGGCGTTGTCGATGGGTGCGGACAAGGCGGTTCACGTCGAGGACGACGATCTGCACGGTACGGACGCGCTGGGGACGTCGTTGGTGTTGGCGAAGGCTCTGGAGGAGACCGGGTACGACCTGGTGATCTCGGGGATGGCGTCGACGGACGGGACGATGGGTGTGGTTCCGGCGCTGCTCGCGGAGCGGCTGGGTGTGCCGCAGGTGACGTTGTTGTCGCAGGTGTCGGTCGTGGGTGGTGTGGTGCGGGGCCGTCGTGACGGGGACAGTGCGTCGGAGGAGCTGGAGGCGTCGCTTCCGGCGGTGGTGTCGGTGACCGACCAGTCCGGTGAGGCGCGTTATCCGTCGTTCAAGGGGATCATGGCGGCGAAGAAGAAGCCGGTGAAGTCCCTGGACCTGGACGATCTAGGGATCGACGCGGACGAGGTGGGTCTGGCGGGTGCGTGGACCGCGGTCGACTCCGCGACCGAGCGTCCGGCCCGTACCGCGGGGACGATCGTGAAGGACGAGGGCGAGGGCGGCAAGCAGCTGGCCGAGTTCCTGGCCGGCCAGAAGTTCATCTGATCCCGCTTCGGGATGTCGTCGTTCGTTTTCGCTGATGTGCAGGAGTGGGTCTGATGGCTGAAGTTCTCGTCTTTGTCGATCACGTGGATGGTGCGGTCCGCAAGCCGACGCTGGAGTTGTTGACGCTCGCGCGGCGGATCGGTGACCCGGTCGCCGTTGCCGTCGGCGCCGGTGCGTCCGCGACGGCGGATGTCCTCGCCGAGCACGGCGCGGTCAAGGTCCTGGTCTCGGAGGCCGCCGCGTACGGCGACTACCTCGTCGTGCCGAAGGTGGACGCCCTGCAGGCCGCCCACCAGGCGGTGTCCCCGGCGGCGGTGCTGGTGTCCTCGTCGGCGGAGGGCAAGGAGATCGCGGCGCGTCTCGCGGTACGGGTCGGGTCGGGCATCATCACCGACGCGGTCGACGTCGAGGCCGGCGCCGAGGGTGTCGTGGCGACGCAGTCGGTGTTCGCCGCCTCGTTCACCACGAAGTCCCGGATCACGCACGGCACCCCGGTCATCACGGTGAAGCCGAACTCCGCCCCGGTCGAGGCGGCCGCCGGTGCGGGTGCGGTGGAGGAGCTGGCGGTGGAGTTCTCCGCCGCCGCGACCGGCACGAAGGTGCTGTCGCGTACCCCGCGTGAGTCGACCGGGCGCCCGGAACTGACGGAGGCGGCGATCGTGGTCTCCGGTGGCCGTGGCGTCAACGGTGCGGAGAACTTCGCGGTCATCGAGGCCCTCGCCGACTCGCTGGGTGCCGCGGTGGGTGCGTCGCGTGCCGCGGTGGACGCGGGCTGGTACCCGCACACCAACCAGGTCGGCCAGACCGGCAAGTCCGTCTCCCCGCAGCTCTACATCGCCTCGGGCATCTCCGGCGCGATCCAGCACCGGGCGGGCATGCAGACCTCGAAGACCATCGTCGCGGTCAACAAGGACTCCGAGGCCCCGATCTTCGACCTCGTGGACTACGGCGTCGTCGGCGACCTCTTCGACGTCGTCCCCCAGCTCACCGAGGAGATCAACACCCGCAAGGGCTGACCTGCCCTCACCTGTGGTGCCCGGCCGGGGCGGTGAGCGCGGAGAACCCGCCCGCCGTCCCGGCCGGCCCCGTTTCAGCCGAGCAGTTCCTCCACCAGGTCGGCGGCGCGCGGGGTGCCGCCCTCCGCCCGGGCGTCCTCGCGCAGCCGCGCCGAACGCCGGGCGACCTCAGGGTCGTTGACGAGCGCGGTGAGCGCTTCGCGCAGGGCCTCCGGGGTGGCGTCGTCGGTGTCGATGCGGCGGGCGACGCCCAGCTCGACCAGCTTGTCGGCGTTCATGAACTGGTCGACGCCCTGCGGAACGGCGATCATCGGCACCCCGCTGTACAGCCCCTCGGAGCTGCCGCCCATCCCGGCGTGCGTGATGAAGGCGTCCGCCTGCTGGAGGATGGCCAGCTGCGGCACCCACCGGTGCACCTCGACATTGCCGGGTACGGTGCCGAGCTCCGCCAGGTCCGTCTGCTTGCCGACCTGGAGCACGACGTGCCAGCCGGGCAGGTCGCCGTAGGCCGCCAGGCAATTGCGGTAGAACTCCGGGCGGTTGGTGTACGCGGAGCCCAGCGAGACCAGCAGCACCTTGTCCGCCCCGGCGGGCCGGGTCCAGGTCTGCTCCTCGCCGCGCCCGGCGAAGCACGGACCGACGAACGTGACGGTGTCCATGTCCACGTCGTCCGCGTGCGGCTGCATCGCCCGGGGGATCAGGGCCAGGGTGTTGTCGGGGCGGCCGGTGAAGGCGTCCATGTCCAGCGTGGTCGCGCCGTTCCCGGCCAGCCACTCGGTGAACCTCGCCCGGTACGCGTCGGCCCCCGGCAGCGTCCACAGGTGGGCCGCCACGTCCTTCTCGTAGCTCCGCCAGCCGACGAACGTCGGGTAGAGCTGCATCAGGCGGCGGTTCCGGGACTCGGCCAGCACCCGGGCCGGGTACGCGCCGATGTCGTACAGGTAGAGGTCGGCCGGGTCCTCGTCGTAGACGGCGCGCAGCTGCGGCAGGGCCTGGACGGCGTCGTCCAGGAAGAGGCCCATGGCGGCGATCGGGTCGTCGGGCCAGGCGCTGTCACCGACCGGGAGCACGGAGTCGTACGGCACGAAGGTGGCGCCGGTGGCCTCGATGCGCTCGGCCATCACGGGGTCGTTGGCGTAGGTGACGCGGTGACCGCGGGCCACCAGTTCGCGGATCACCTCGATGCTCGGCAGGACATGGCTCACGGCGGGGATGCCGATCATGGCGATATGGGCACGGCGTGACATGCGGAATCACTCGTTTCAGTCGTGCGGCGGAAGCGGATGCGGCGGACCGGCCGGGGCGGCGGCTTCGAGGTCGTCCACCGTGCCGGACATGAGGGTCCGGATGTGGGCGGTGAGGTGCTCGGCGGGCCAGTCCCACCAGGCCAGCGCGAGGAGGCGGGCGACGTCCCTCTCCTCGTAACGGGTGCGCAGCAGCCGGGCCGGGTTGCCGCCGACGATCCCGTAGTCCGGGACGTCCTTGGTGACCACCGAGCCGCTGCCGACGATCGCGCCGTGCCCGATCCGCACGCCGGGCAGCACGGTCGCCCCGTGGCCGAACCAGACGTCGTTGCCGACGACCGTGTCGCCCCGGTTCGGCAGCCCCGCGAGCAGGTCGAAGTGGTCGGCCCAGGAGCCGCCCAGGGTCGGGAACGGGAAGGTGGACGGGCCGTCCATGCGGTGGTTGGCGCCGTTCATCAGGAAGCGCACACCCGTGCCGAGCGCGCAGAACTTGCCGATGACCAGCTTCTCCGGACCGTAGTGGTACAGCACGTTGCGGGTCTCGAACGCGGTGGCGTCGTCCGGGTCGTCGTAGTACGAGTACTCCCCCACCTCGATCAGCGGCGAGGTCACCAGCGGCTTGAGCTGCACCACCCTCGGCTGGCCGGGCATCGGGTGGAGCACGGTCGGGTCTGCGGGTACGGGCAGCGGCATGGATTCCTCACGGTCGCGGGTCGGTCCGCCGACCATGATCGCCGCGTCGTGGCCCGTACGACAGCGGTTTACGGGAAAGCCCGCCCCGGGAGGACCGGGGCGGGCGGGTAAGGCCGGGGGGATCAGGGCTGGATCGGCATCGACCAGCAGTTGGAGGTGGTGCGCTTGCCGGAGAGGCGGTCGGTCATCCAGGAGATGGCGTCGCCCTGGTCGGTGATGAGCGGGACCATGTGGTTGGTGAGGATCTTGTCGCCGAGGTTGGGCAGGATGACGGCGTCGTAGGTGACGTCACCGCCCTTGCGGCACCAGTCGACGGCGAGCTGACGTGCCTGGCGGTGCGGCACGATGTCGTCCTGGATGCCGGTCGCCAGCCGCACGGGGCCGGACGGCTTGAGGGTGCCGATGCGCTGCTTGTCGAGCGCGGCCTGCGCCTTGGGCTCGGCGGCGATGATCTCGCCGAGGGACCTGCCGGTGGTCGTCCACTTGGAGCTCTTCGCGAAGCCGTAGCCGAGGATCGCGTCGCCGACGCACATGGTCGAGGCGTTCTTCAGCGCGGCGCGCCCGGCGTCGTTGATGTTGGCCTGCACGACCTCGCGCAGATCCGCGTCGGCCTGTGCGAAGCCGTTGATCGACCAGGCGAGGGCCCCGGCCAGGGCGCTCCCGTCGATGCCCTTCATGGTCGCGGTCAGGTCTGCGGGCGGCGCCCCGGCGTAGGTGCCGGCGAGCTGGATCTCGGGGGCGTACGAGGGCTGCAGCTCGGCGGCGGACGCGCTGGCCCCGCCGCCCTGGCTGTAGCCGTACAGGCCCGTCCGGGACGCGGCCGTGAGCGAGGTGGCGGGCAGCCGGTGCGCGGCGCGGACCGCGTCGAGCAGCGCGTGGCCCTCGTCCACCCGGTTGACGTAGGTGTGCAGGCGGTCGGTGGTGCCGAGGCCCACGTAGTCCGTGACGACGACGGCGACACCGGCGGCCAGCAGCCGGTAGACGGACAGCGTCTCGTAGCCGATCGACACGGACTCGGGGCTGATGGCCAGCGGGTGCTGGAGGGCCAGCGAGGGGGCGCACTGGTCGCCCTGGCCCATGGTGCCCGAGGCCAGCGCGACCAGGGGCCGGGCGCCGCCGCCCTTCCAGGCGGCCGAGGGTTCGATGTAGGCGCCGGTCACCGCGGCCGGCTGCCCGTTGGAGTCGGTCGTGCGGTACATGAGGCGGGTGGCGGTGCCCGGCATCGGGCGGCCGTCCAGGCCCGGCAGGCTCAGGGCGAGCGGCAGGGGCTCGGTCCGGATCAGCGCCCCGTTGGCGGCGGGCAGTTGGGCGGGCGGGTTGTAGAAAGCGGGGATGGTCACGCCCCGGGAGACGACGGGCTCGGTGCCGTCCGTGGCGGACGCGGGCGCGGCGTACGCGGCCACGCAGGCCGCCGCGGTCACGGCGACGGCCGCGGCGCGGAGGGGACGGACGCGGTGTGGGGGAAGGGTGGAACGCGAACGGTCCTTGCGGCTCAAGGCTCACTCCTCGCTGGCTCCGGAATAGGGGTGAGCGCAAGCTAACAGCGGGACTTACCGGTGGTAACCCATGAGTAAGTTACGCATTGGTAACTGTCGCTGGCCACCGAACTCTCCCTGCTCCGCGGCGGAGTTGCCTAAGGTGGGCCCGAGCTGATCATCCGCAGCACCTCCCGCACCCTGGAGTTGGTCATGTCCCGACCGGAGAACGACCCCACCGCCCCGCTCATCGACACCAGCAAGCCGCATCCCGCGCGGATGTACGACTGGTTCCTGGGCGGCAAGGACAACTACCCGGTGGACGAGGCCATGGGCCGTCAGATGCTGGCCGTCGAACCGAACGTCCCGGTGATGGCGAAGATCAACCGCGCCTTCATGCACCGCGCCACGCGCTGGCTGTCCACCCAGGGCGTCCGCCAGTTCCTCGACATCGGCACCGGGATACCCACCGAGCCGAACCTGCACCAGGTCGCCCAGGAGGCCGCCCCGGCCACCCGGGTCGTCTACTGCGACAACGACCCGATCGTCCTGGCCCACGCGGAGGCGCTGCTCAAGGGCACGCCCGAGGGCGTCATCGACTACGTCCAGGCCGACGCGCGCAACGTGGACACCATCCTCGAACACGCGGGCAAGTCGCTGGACTTCAGCAAGCCGGTCGCGCTGTCGATGATCGCGCTGCTCCACTTCGTGAGCGACGAGGACGGCGCGTACGAGCTGGTGCGCCGGCTGACCGACGTGCTCGCGCCCGGCAGCTACATGGTCATCTCGCAGATCACCGCCGACTTCCACCCGGAGGAGGCGCGCGAGGTCGACAAGATGTACAAGGCCAACACCCTGACGCTCGCGCCGCGCACCCGCGACCAGTTCGCCACGTTCTTCGACGGGCTGGAGATCGTGGAGCCGGGCATCGTCGCCGCCGAGGCATGGCACCCCGAGCTCGGCGAGCCGGTCCCCGGCACCGGCGAGATCGTCACGCCCGGCTACGTCGCGGTCGGCCGCAAGCCGTAACGCACGGGCCTCATCCGCAGCAGCCCGGTGGCCCGTTGGGGTGTCACCGGGCTGTGTGATGATGCGAGGAAGGACGGACCGGCGGCAGGCCGGCGGGGGCGGGGGCACAGCGTGGACACGGGCGGGTCATCCATACCGGACGAGGAGTGGGAGCGCTTCCTCCGGGAGGCCGAGGCCGGGACCCCCGGCGCCCCCGAGGAGCCGTCCGCCCGGGCCCGGATGGTGACCCAGCGGCTGCGCGAGGAGACCGGCCCGCCCCCGGGATGGCGCACCCACCAGCCGCCCCGGCGGCGCGGCCGGGTCTGGTACGTGGTGGGTCTGGTGGTCGTCGTCGCGCTGCTCGTCGTGGCGCTGGTCCCCGGCCGGGCGGCCGGCTGGCTCGACTTCCACGGCGGGGGCGACTCCACGGCGACGCCCGGACGGCCCACGCTCGACGACCCGTTCAAGGGGTCACCGGCGGAGCACTGGGCCGCCGGAACGGCCGGGATCACGATGCCCTCGGCGCGGGCGACCGGGTGGATGAGCGAGAAGCAGGTGTCCGACGCGCTCGACAGCAGCCTGGCCTTCCTCTCCGACGCCGGCCTGGATCCGGCGGTGCTGCGCGGGGAACGGCCGGCGAAGGCCATCGCGGCCCTCAACACCGAGCAGCCCGGCATCAAGGAATACCTGACTACGTCATTCGACACCCCGACCCGGACGAACGACCCGCTGATGCTGTTCAGCCGCTTCGACCCCTCGTACGCGCGCCTGGCCGGTGACGTGATCAAGACGCGCGGCGGGATCACCTACCGGGAGGGCGAGCGCGGCGCGGTCGAGGTCACCGCCGACGTCACCTTCGTCTACGCCGTCGTACGGGCGTCCGGGGACAGCGACGAGGTCGCCCGTACGATCGCGCGCCGGGAGATCGTGATGAGCTGGTACGACCCGGACAAGGTGATCGGCACACCGGGGACCTTCGCGCTGAAGTCGTACCGGCTGGACTCCGCCAACGGGGGCTGCGACAACACCACCGGCTACTTCCGCCCCGAGTTCGAGAAGGAACCGGGGCCCTCGGACGACGCCACGCGGGTCGACCCGTACGAGCGGGGCACCTCGATGGACGAGCGCATGGCGGACCGGGACGCCGCCGACTGCGACACGGCCACCCGCACCTGATCCCGGGGCGCGATACCCGGCGGCCCGCTCCCCCACGACGTACGCTTCGAGCGTGACGAGCACATCCGACGCGGCACAGAACCTGCGCGACCTCACACGGCTGCGCCGGGTCCGCGACCGGATCGACCGCGAGTACGCCCAGCCGCTGAACGTCGAGGCGCTGGCGCGCGGCGCGCACATGTCGGCGGGCCACCTCAGCCGCGAGTTCCGGAAGGCGTACGGGGAATCCCCGTACGGCTACCTCATGACCCGGCGCATCGAGCGCGCGATGACGCTGCTGCGCCGGGGCGACATGAGCGTCACCGAGGTGTGCTTCGCGGTCGGCTGCTCCTCGCTCGGCACGTTCAGCACGCGCTTCACGGAGCTGGTCGGGATGCCCCCGAGCGTCTACCGGCAGGAGGCGGCGCAGGCCACCGCGGGCATGCCGTCCTGCGTGGCGAAGCAGGTGACGCGGCCGGTCAGGAATCGAGAAGCCCCGCTGCCGGGGACGCGGCTAGCGTGAGGCGGTGTACGGGGGACGGCCGCCGGGTGGGACCCGCGCGGGGGCCCCGCCACACCAGGGAGGCACGATGAGCAGGGCCACCGGCAGGAGCACGCGGCCGCACGCCGCCGACCGCCACGATCTGATCCGCGTGCACGGGGCGCGCGTGAACAATCTCAAGGACGTCAGCATCGAGATCCCCAAGCGCCGGCTGACGGTGTTCACGGGCGTCTCCGGGTCCGGCAAGAGCTCGCTGGTGTTCCACACCATCGCCGCCGAGTCGCAGCGGCTGATCAACGAGACGTACAGCGCCTTCGTCCAGGGGTTCATGCCCACCCTGGCCCGGCCCGAGGTGGACGTCCTGGAGGGGCTCACCACCGCGATCATCGTGGACCAGCAGCGGATGGGCGGCGACACCCGCTCGACCGTGGGCACGGCGACCGACGCCAACGCCATGCTGCGCATCCTCTTCAGCCGCCTCGGCACCCCGCACATCGGCCCGCCCAGCGCGTACTCCTTCAACACCGCGTCGGTGAAGGCGAGCGGTGCGATCACCGTCGAGCGCGGCAACAAGAAGACCGTGAAGGCGACCTTCAACCGGACCGGCGGCATGTGCACCGAGTGCGAGGGCCGGGGCACCGTCTCGGACATCGACCTCACCCAGCTCTACGACGCCTCCAAGTCCCTCGCCGAGGGCGCGTTCACCATCCCCGGCTGGAAGTCCGACAGCTTCTGGACCGTCCGGGTCTACGCCGAGTCCGGCCTGCTCGACCCCGACAAGCCGATCGCGAAGTTCACCAAGAAGGAGATGCGGGACTTCCTGTACCGGGAGCCCACCAAGGTCAAGGTGGAGGGCGTCAACCTCACGTACGAGGGGCTGATCCCCAAGATCCAGAAGTCGTTCCTGTCCAAGGACAAGGACGCGCTCCAGCCGCACATCCGGGCCTTCGTGGAGCGCGCGGTCACCTTCACCACCTGTCCGGCCTGCGACGGCACCCGGCTCAGCGAGGGCGCCAGGTCCTCGAAGATCGCGGGCATCAGCATCGCGGACGCCTGCGCGATGCAGACCAGCGACCTGGCCGCCTGGATCCGCGGTCTGGACGGGCCCTCGGTGGCACCGCTGCTCACCGCGCTCGGGGAGACCCTCGACTCGTTCGTGGAGATCGGCCTCGGCTACCTCGCGCTCGACCGGCCCGCCGGCACGCTGTCCGGCGGCGAGGCGCAGCGCGTCAAGATGATCCGCCACCTCGGCTCCTCGCTGACCGACACCACGTACGTCTTCGACGAGCCGACCGCCGGGCTGCACCCGCACGACATCCAGCGGATGAACAACCTGCTGCTGCGCCTGCGCGACAAGGGCAACACCGTGCTGGTGGTGGAGCACAAGCCGGAGACGATCGCGGTCGCCGACCACGTCGTGGACCTCGGCCCCGGCGCCGGTACGGCAGGCGGCACCGTCTGCTTCGAGGGCACCGTCGACGAGCTGCGCGCCTCGGACACCGTCACCGGGCGGCACTTCGACGACCGGTCCACGCTCAAGGCGGACACCCGCAAGCCCACCGGCGCGCTGGAGGTGCGGGGCGCCTCGGCGAACAACCTGCGCGGCGTCGACGTGGACATCCCGCTCGGCGTGCTCACCGTCGTCACGGGCGTCGCCGGGTCCGGGAAGAGCTCGCTGATCCACGGCTCGGTGGCCGGGCGGGACGGCGTGGTGACCGTCGACCAGAGCGCGATCCGCGGTTCGCGGCGCAGTAACCCCGCCACGTACACCGGGCTGCTCGACCCGGTCCGCAAGGCGTTCGCCAAGGCCAACGACGTGAAGCCGGGGCTGTTCAGCGCCAATTCGGAGGGCGCGTGCCCGACGTGCAACGGGGCGGGCGTCGTCTTCACCGACCTGGCGATGATGGCGGGCGTCGCCACGGTCTGCGAGGAGTGCGAGGGCAAGCGGTTCCAGGCGTCGGTGCTCGAATACCGGCTGGGCGGGCGGGACATCAGCGAGGTGCTGGCGATGTCGGTGGCCGAGGCCGAGGAGTTCTTCGGCTCCGGTGACGCGCGCACACCGGCCGCGCACCGGGT
The DNA here is from genome assembly GCF_045206345.1 of Streptomyces sp. NBC_00209. NCBI lineage: Bacteria > Bacillati > Actinomycetota > Actinomycetes > Kitasatosporales > Streptomycetaceae > Streptomyces > Streptomyces sp. NBC_00209. The sequence continues at coordinate 1,278,882 of NZ_CP108121.1, forward strand.
CCTCGAACGGCTGGTGGACGTCGGGCTCGGCTACCTCGGCCTCGGGCAGCCGCTGACCACGCTCTCCGGCGGTGAGCGGCAGCGGCTGAAGCTCGCCACGCACATGGGCGAGAAGGGCGGGGTGTACGTGCTGGACGAGCCGACCACCGGACTGCATCTCGCGGACGTGGAGCAGCTGCTCGGGCTGCTCGACCGGCTGGTGGACTCCGGCACGTCGGTCGTCGTCATCGAGCACCACCAGGCCGTGATGGCGCACGCCGACTGGATCATCGACCTGGGGCCCGGCGCCGGTCACGACGGCGGCACGCTGGTCTTCGAGGGCACCCCCGCCGATCTGGTCGCCGCGCGCTCCACCCTCACGGGCGAGCACCTGGCTCAGTACGTGGGTGCCTGAGCGAGTCTCCCGCGCGCCCGTCCGGCCGTGGTGGCCGGGCGGGCGCTGTCATGAGCGCCTTCCCGGGACGCGGGCGCGTGCGGCGGCGGCGGCGCTTGAGGGGTGATCAGGTCAAGGCGGCGTGCCGTGGAGGTCATGTGTCTTTTCAGGATGGCCTGTTCGCGGCGGTGTGGGCGGGGCGACAGATCGTCGCCTTCGCTAATCGGACGCGACTTCTCCCGACTTTGCACATCTGTGTGGAGGCCGTCAGGCCGTGCACCCCAGCGCCAATCAGGCACCAGGTGGCCACACTTGACCGAATCCGACCGCATTCGCGCAGCTAACTGAACGCAAATTTTCGACGCTGCACGCATCCGGCGTTGTGCACTAGGCATAGGATCAAGCCGCGCAATGCGAGCCCCACCCACCCCACCCGTCCCATCCGTAACTGTGCGCACGATGTACGAGCGTCCCTACCGACACCCCACAACCCGTTAACAGGTATCTGCGTGTCACCGATACTCAAGCCCGGTTCCGGCGACGGAGCCGCGCAATGAAAATCAATCGCCGCCTCGTCCTGCTGGTCACCGCTCCCCTGACCGTCGCGGTCACGTTCTCGGCCCTGGCCCTCGCACCCGCCACCAATCAGGCACTCCAGGCGAACCGGCTCGCCGACATGGTCGACGTCGCCGCCGGTGCAGCCGATCTGACTCACCAGTTGCAGCGTGAGCGCGCGGCCGCCACCGCACTGGTCTCCGATCAGGGGGACTCGTCCGCCTTCCAGACGAGTTCCGACGCGACCGACAAGAGCATCGCCTCCTTCAAGAGCCGCGCCGGCGGACTCTCCGAGGTGCCCGGCAGCGCCCAGGAGTCACTGGACCGCATCGACCGCTTCATCGATGAACTTCCCGCTCTGCGCGCCCAGGTGCGCTCGGGCAGCACCACCATCTCCGCGCTCGCCTTCGGCTACCGGATCGTGATCGCGGACCTCAACGGCTACCGCGACGGCATCGCGCAGGCCGACGGTGTCGACGCCGACATCGCCGACCGCATCCGCGCGGCCGCGGCCCTGTCCGAGGCCGCCGAACACACCGCGCAGCAGCAGATCACCGTCATGAGGGCGCAGGCCGCGGGTGGTTTCACCGCGGCGTCCCAGCGCACCTTCGACGCGAGCCGGCTCGGCTACACCGAGTCGACGGGCGTGATGTTCGGCCTCGGGCCGAGCGAGTGGCGGAGCTGGCTGGAGCGCACCCTCTCCGGACCGAAGGCCCTGGAGTCCCGCAAGCTGGAAGACCGGATCGGCCGCACGGACACCAGCAAGCCGATCGGCATCACCCCCAAGGCGTGGCAGAAGGCGTCCGACGACCGGCAGACCCTGCTGCACCAGGTCGAGGAGCGGATCGACGAGTCCGTCGCCGCCACCGTCGACGCCGAGCGCACCAGGCTGCTGTGGACCGCCGGCGGCGAGGTCGCCCTCGTGCTGCTGACCCTGGTCGGTGTCGTCCTCGTCGCCGTCCGCCTCGGCCGGGTCATGATCCGCCGACTGCGCGACCTGCGCAACGCCGCGCACGAGGTGGCCCACACCCGGCTGCCCGCCGTCATGAGCGAGCTGTCCCAGCCCGGCGCGCTGAGCGGGGCCACGCCCGAGCAGGTCGCCGAGCGCACCGGCAACCCCGTCGAGATCACGAGCGGGGACGAGATCGGTGAGGTCGGCGAGGCGTTCAACGCCGTCCACCACGAGGCGGTGCGCCTCGCGGCCGAACAGGCCCGGGTGCACGAGCAGTTCGCCGAGACCCTGGTCCGGGTCGCCCGCCGCGGGGCCCAGCTGACCAGCGTCATGGTGTCCGAGCTGGACACGGTGCAGCGCGACGAGGCCGACCCGGAGCGCATGAAGACGCTCTTCGCCCTCGACCACCTCGCGATCCGCATGGAGCGCAACACCAACAACCTCCTGGTGCTGGGCGGTTACGGCAACGCCCGGGTGCGCTCCGCCGACATCGGCTGCTCCACCGTCATCGTGGCGGCGGCCCAGCAGATCGAGCGCTTCGACCGGGTGTCCCTCGGCGCGGTCGAGGCGGGCATCGGCATCGCCGCCCGCGCCGTGCACGACGTCGCGCACATCCTGGCGGAACTCCTCGACAACGCCACCCGCTTCTCCCCGCCCGACGCCCCGGTCGGGGTCGCCGTATGGCGGCTCTGGGACCGGGCCGTCGTCCAGATCGTGGACGAGGGCGTGGGCATCACGACGGACCGCCGCGCGGTGCTCAACGCCGGGCTGCGCGAGCCGAAGGCGGGCATCGGGGACGTGCGGTCCATGGGTCTGCACGTGGTGGCGCGCCTCGCCGCCCGGCACGGCATCGTTGTCGAGCTGCGCGACTCCTCGGGCCCCGGCACCATCGCCGAGGTCACCCTCCCCAAGGGGGTGCTGGCCGAGGTGTCCGAGGAACCGGCGCCGCCGACGGAGAACGGCTTCGAGTCGCCCCGTACGGTCGTCACCCGCCGGAAGCAGGAAAACGTCCGCGGACGGGTCGGCCGCCCGGTCGGCGCCCGCCCCGGCAGACCGGCGGCCCCGGGTGCGCGCGAGGAGCACGAGGCCCCGGCCCGTACGGACGTCACCGACGCGCCCGCCCCGCACCCCGTGCACGACGAGCCGGCCTCGCGCATCGCGGGCGTCAGCGCCTCCGGCCTCCCGGTCCGCAAGCGCACCGCGCCCCAGCAGTGGCCCGTGCGGGAGAAGCGGGCCGCTACCGAGCAGCAGCGGTCCGGCGCCGGTGCGCCGCGGCCGACCCCCCGCCGCCGGGACTCCCGGCAGGTATCCGACGTCCTGGCGGCCTACGCCCAGGGCATCAGCCGGAGCACGAACCCCCGCGGGCGTCCCGCCAACAACGACGACACCGAACGGACCAAGAAATGACCTCACCCACCGACCTGAGCTGGATCCTGAGCGACTTCGCCGGACGCATCCCGGAGGTCACCCAGGCGATAGCCGTGTCCGTGGACGGACTCGCGCTCGCGTACACCGGCGTGGAGCGCGACGACGCCGACCGGCTGGCCGCCATCGCCTCCGGCGTCGTGAACCTGCTGTCCGCGGCCGCCCAGCTCACCGACACCGACCCGGTGGAGCACAGCCTCACCGCGATGGAGGGCGGCTACATGTTCTCCATGGCCGTCTCCAGCGGCGCCTCGCTCCTGGTCATGACCACCAGGGACGCGGACATCGGCGAGGTCAGCTACATGATGTCCGAGCTGATCAACCAGGTCGGTGACTCGCTGTCCCCCCAGGTCCGTTCCTCGCTCTGACCGGCCGTCCCCCACGGCCGTCCCGACCCGTCCGCGGAGCCGACTCCGCGGTCGGGTCACACCGTTGCCCGACACTCCCCCGATGAGAGCACTCATGTTCTTCGACATATCCCGCCACACCCGCCACCGCAGATTCGTCCGGCCCGTCGGTGCCGCCGCCCTCGCACTCGGCCTGGCCGCCGTCACCGGGTGCAGCAGCGACAGCGGCTCCGGCGACGAGACCGTCAAGGTCGGCCTGGTCGCCTCGCTTTCCGGCACCTACAAGCCGGTCGGCACCGACCTGCGCGACGGCTTCCAGCTGTACCTGAAGACGCACGACAACAAGCTGGGCGGGCGCAAGGTCGACCTCATCGTGGCCGACGAGGGCGACGGTCCGCCGACCGCCGTGCCGGCCGCCACCAAGCTGGTCAAGAAGGACAAGGTCGACGTGCTGACCGGCCTGGTCAGCGGTGGCTCGGTCAACGCGGTGCTGCCGCTGGTCGGCCAGGCGAAGATCCCCTTCCTCGGCTCCAACGCCCGTCCCGAGGTCAAGGACCCCGAGTACGTGTGGACGACGAGCTTCATGTCCGACGAGCCGGGCAAGGCCATCGCCCCGTACGTCAAGGAGAAGGTGGACGGCCCGGTCTACGCGATCGGACCGGACTACCAGGGCGGTTACGACGAACTGCGCGGGTTCACCGACGAGTTCAAGCGGATCGGCGGCAAGCTCGCCAACCCGGACGGCAAGACCAAGTGGACGCCGTTCCCGAAGACGACCAACTTCATGCCGTACTTCGCGGAGATCGCCAAGACCGACGCCAAGGCGGTCTACTGCTTCTACGCCGGCAAGGCCGCGATCGACTTCGCCAAGCAGTACGCGCAGTCCGACGTCGCCGACCTGCCGCTGTACACCGCCTTCGTCACCGAGGGCAGCGTGCTCCAGGCCGAGGGCCAGGCCGCCAAGGACATCTACTCCGTCCTGAACTACGCGCCGGACCTCGACAACGCGGCCAACCGCAAGTTCGCCGCCGACTGGACCGCCGAGCACGACACCCAGCCGACCACGTACGCCATGTCGTCCTACGACGCGGCCGCTGTGCTCGACAAGGCGATCGCGGACGCCGCGAAGAAGGGTGACGTGACCTCGGAGACGATCAACAAGGCCATCGCGAGCCTGGGCCAGATCGACAGCCCGCGCGGCAACTGGGAGTTCAGCGAGAAGGCGCACGCCCCGGTGCAGACGTGGTACCTGCGCCAGGTGCGTCCGGACGGCAACCAGTTGTCCAACGTCATGGTCCAGGACCTGGCGACGCTCGGCGGCTGACATGGATCTGCTCGATGCCCACCTCGTGCCGGCGGTGGACGGCGTGGCCTACGGGCTGCTGCTGTTCGTCGTCGCCGCCGGCCTGAGTCTCGCGTTCGGCACGGCCGGCGTACTGAACCTCTCGCACGGCATGCTGTACGCGATCGGCGCCTACACCGGCGCCGAGCTGAGCGACGGAACGTGGGGCGGCCTCGCCCTCGGGCTCGCGGCCGGAACGGCTGCCGCGGCCCTCGCCGGGGCGGGGCTCTCCGCCGCCACGGTTCCGCTCGCCCGGCGTGGGCATCTGGCGCAGGCCCTGCTGACGTTCGGGATCGCCCTCGTCGGCGGGGACCTGCTGATCCAGTTCTTCGGGGCGGACGAGCTGCCGGTGCGCGTCCCCGGCGCGCTCGACTCCTCGGTCCACCTGCTGGGCCACCGCTACCCCGCCTACCGGCTCTGCTTCATCGCCATGGCCGTCGTCCTGGCGGCCTTCGGTACGTGGGTGCTGACCCGGACCCGGGTGGGTGCGGCGGTACGCGCGTCGGCGGACGACCCCCAGATGCTCGCCGCCACCGGCCGCAACCCCCGCGCCGTGCACACCGGGGTGCTCGCGGCGGCGGGCGCGCTGGCCGGTGCGGCGGGCGTGCTCGGGGCGCCGATCATCGGCCCCGGGCCCGGCACCTCAGAGAACGTGCTGATGCTGTCCCTCGTGGTCGTCGTCCTCGGCGGGCTGCGCTCGCTGTGGGCGACGTTCGCCGCGGCGGTCGCCGTGGGCGAGGTCCAGACCCTGGGCGTCTCGGTGCTGCCGGACCTGGCGCCGTATCTGCTGTTCGCCGCGATGGCGGCGGTGCTGGTGTTCCGCTCCCGCTTCACGGAGCCGGAGGCGCACGAGGAGCGTGGCCCGTCCTCCGACCCGGTCTCCCGGCTGCGCAAGCTCCTCGCCGCGCGGTGGGAGAACCGGCCGCGCGGGGCTGCGGTGCCCGCTCCGGCGGCGCCCGGCCGGCTCGGTGCCTGGCTGCACTCGGCCGGGTGGCGGCAGGCCGTGCCGCTGCTCGTGCTGCTCGCCGTCCTCTTCGCGCTCCCGGGGATGCTCGACTCGTACAGCATCTCGCTCGCCGGGTCCGCCCTGGCGCTCGGGCTGCTCGCGGTCAGCGTCACCGTCCTGACCGGGTACGCCGGTCTGCCCACGCTCGGGCAGACCGCCCCGTTCGCCGTAGGCGCGTACGCCACCGCCAACCTGGCCGACGCCGGGTGGACGGTGGGCCCGGTCCAGATCGTCCTGTCGGCGCTCGCGGCCGCCGTGTTCTCGGCGATGACCGGACCCGCGGTCATCCGCGCCCGGGGCACGACCGTGCTGATGATCACCCTGGCGGTGGGCGAGCTGACCAGTGCGGTGATCAACCAGGTCAAGTCCCTGACGGGCGGCGCCGACGGGCTGGTCGGCTTCCCGGCCACCCGGGCGCTGTGGGGCGGCGAGGGCATGACCGAGGAGCGCGAGCTGTACGTGTACGCGGCGGTCGTCGCGGTCGTCGCCGTCGCCCTCACCCTGCTCGTGCTGCGCTCCCCGGCCGGCAAGCTGCTGACCGGGACCCGGGGCGCCGAGGCGCGGATGCGCGCGTCCGGGCACCCCGTGGGGCGCTATCTCCTGGTGGCCCACATCTGCGCGGGCGCGCTGGCCGGGGTGGGCGGCTCGCTCATGGTCACCGTGCAGCAGTACCTCTCCCCCGCCGACGTCGGCTTCGAGATCGCCGCGTTCGCGCTGCTCGCGGTCGTCATCGGCGGTACGACGTCGGTCATCGGCGCCCTGCTCGGCGCCGGGCTGATCGTGTTCACCCGGGACTGGGTCGCCGGCTCCTGGCCCGGCCACGGGCCGCTGCTGCTCGGGGCGCTGTTCATCGCCGCCGTGTACCTGCTGCCGCGCGGCCTGGCCGGTCTGCGCCTCTTCGTCGGCCGGCCGGCTCCCGCCGTCTCCCCCGGGAAGGTCTCCCCATGACGCCCGCACCCGAAGCCGCGCAGCCGGTCCCCGTGCTGGACCTCGGCCACCTCACCCGTAGGTACGGCAGCCTCACCGCCGTGGACGACGTCGCGCTGCGGCTGCCCCCGGGCGCCCGGCACGCCGTCATCGGCCCCAACGGCGCGGGCAAGACGACCCTGCTCAACCTCATCGCCGGCACCGACCGGCCCGACCGGGGCACGATCGCGCTGAACGGTACGGACGTCACCCGGGCGTCCACCGCGAAGCGCAGCCGGCTGGGCATCGCGCGCAGCTTCCAGCAGCCCTCCGTCATCGGTGAACTGACGGTGCTGGACAACATCGTGCTGGCCGGCTGGGCGCACCACCCGAAGCGCCGGGGCGCCTGGCGCAGCCCGTCCCGCTACCGGCTGCACACCGAGTCGGCGGGGCAGCACCTGGAGACCGTCGGCCTCGCGCACCTGGCGCACCGGCCGGCCTCGGAGCTCTCGCACGGGCAGCGCCGCATGCTGGACCTGGCCGCGGCCCTGGCGGGCGATCCGCGCCTGCTGCTCCTGGACGAGCCGGCGGCCGGGCTGACCGACGGCGACATCGGCCGGCTGCTCGCCATCCTCGGGGCGCTGCCCGCGAGCGTGGCGGTCGTGCTGGTCGAGCACCACGTCGAGGTCGTCGCCCAGGTCGCCACGTCGGTGACCGTGCTGGCGGCCGGCCGGGTGCTGGTGACCGGGCCGACCGGGGAGGCGCTCGCCCACCCGGAGGTCCGCGACGCCTACCGGAACACCGTGCCGGACCTCGTCACCGGCAGCCCCGAAGCGAGAGGATGACCGACCCCCGATGCTCGAACTCACGGGCCTGACCGCGGGCTACCACGGCGGCACGGTCCTCCACGGCCTCGACCTGTCCGTGCCCGCCGGCACGGTGCACGCCGTCGTCGGCCACAACGGCGCGGGCAAGACGACGCTCGTCCACACCGTCGCCGGTCTGATGCGCCCGGACTCGGGCACCGTACGGCTGGCCGGCCGGGACCTGACCGGGCAGCCGGCGCACCGGATCGCCCGTGCCGGGATCGGCCTCGTGCCGCAGGGCCGCCGGGTCTTCGCGAACCTCAGCGTCGCCGAGCACCTGCGCCTCTCGCACCGTCCACCGCGCCGGGGCGACGCCTCGCGGCCCAGTGTGTGGACGCCCGAGCGGGTGCTGGAGCTGCTGCCGAGGCTGGGCGAGCGCCGGGGGAACCGGGGCACGGACCTGTCGGGCGGGGAGCAGCAGATGCTGGCCCTGGCCCGGGCGCTGCTCGGTTCGCCGAGCGTGCTGCTGCTGGACGAGCCGACGGAGGGCCTGGCGCCGGCCCTGGTCCGTCAGGTGCACGACCTGGTGACGACGCTGGCCGACGAGGGCATCGCCGTACTCCTGGTGTCGCCGAGTCCGGCGACGGCGGCCGGGTGCGCGGACACGCTCACGGTCCTGACGTCGGGCCGGGTGGCGCTGCGGCTGGACGGGGCGGAGGCCCGTAAGGACCCGACGGCCCTGCACGCGGCGCTGGAGCTCGCGCCGACAGGCGTCTGACGTGGGTGAGGAGGGGCGCACCGGCCGGTGCGCCCCTCCTCACCCACGCCGCTACCCGGCCTTCAGGCTGTGGCCTCCGAAGCCGCTGCTGCGGTCGGAGCCGCTGTTCTGGTCCTGCCACCAGGCGTCGAACTCGGGCTGGCCCATGGCCGACCAGTCCGGGGTGTTCTCGACCTGGGTGCTGCCCATGCGGCGCGCGAGGGCCACCATGGCGGAGCCGACCGGGCCGCGGCCGGCGTCGTAGCGCTCCAGCACGTCCTTCCAGCTGTCCCCGGCGGTCCAGGCCGCCTCCAGGGCGGTGGCGTCCTGGAGCGCCTTCACGCTGCCCGCGCCGACGTGCGGGCGGGAGACGCTGGCGGCGTCGCCGACGAGCGCCATCCGGCCCGAGGTGTAGTGCGGGACGGCCAGGTCGTAGATGGGCTGGATGAAGGTGGTTTCGGCGGGCGTGCCGAGCACCTTGTCGGCCCAGAAGGGCGGGAAGTGCTCCGCGACCAGGGCGCGCAGCCAGTCGGTGAGTTCGGAGTTGAGGCGGCCGGGCGGGAGCGAGGTGGGGGTGCGCAGGTCCGGGTGGAGGCCGCCGGCCTGCGGGGGCGTGGTGTAGAGCACCCAGTTGAGGCGGTGGCCGCCGGTGCCGTCCGGGATGCGGTAGATCATGCAGTGGCCGTTGGGGAAGACGATGTTGTGGGCGTCGAGCCCGTCCGAGGGCAGCCCCTCGACGTCCTCGGACGCGCCGCGCCAGCCGATGTAGCCGGCGTACTCGGGGCTGATGCCGGGGAACATGGCCTCGCGGACCACGGAGCGGTAGCCGTCGGCGCCGATGACGAGGTCGAACCGCTCCTCGTGGCCGTCGGCGAGCCGCAGGGTCACCCCGTCGTCGGCCGGCTCCACGGCGGCGATGACGGCGCCGGAGCGGTAGTCGACGCCCTCGGGCACCCGGCTGCGCAGCTCGCTCCACAGCGAACCCCAGTTGTAGGCGCGGAACGGGAACGGCTGCCGCCCGAAGCCCCGGCCGTGCGGCGCGTCTCCGTCCCGTACGCTCCATACCCGCCGGGTCAGCGGCGCCCAGGGCATCTCGGGGGCTACGTATCCGGCCTCTCTCAGCTCCTCGTAGCGGTCGCTCTGGAGGGCGATTCCGACGCCCCGGTCCCGGAGTTCGGCGTCGGCGCGCTCGAAGACGGTGACCCGGTCCGCTCCGGCGCGCGACACGGCCAGGGCCGCGGCACACCCCGCTATGCTCCCGCCGACCACGGCGATGCTGCCTCCACGCATGACTGGCTCTCCACTCACTTGATGTCCCGGCCGTCCGCCCGGCCGTTCTCCCGCCGGGGCGCAGGCGCGGAAGTTCGCTTGCGTTTGCGCTGGTTGGCCCGCGCCTTCGCGGTCGGGCCCGCACCGAATCCTAGCGAGGGGCGTAGGGCGGGTGAGCGACCAGGTGGTTGCACTTTTCGGCCACCGATACATCGTCACGAGTCGTCTTGTGTGCGGTCCTTGGTCATTTCTGATTAGTGTTCTGTCATGTTCCCCTCGCCGGTCACCCGCTCAGCGTCCCGCCCGGCGGCCGGCTTCGGCACCGGCCGCGACGCGCTCCGAAGACGCCTCGCCGTCCCCGGCCGCAGCTGAACGCGCGGGCCCCGGCGCCCGCGCGGTCGGTGGAACCGTCCCCCCTGATTTCCCGCGAGGACCCCATGACCGAACCGATATTGATCCTGCTCGCGCTGGCGGCGGGATCCTGCGTCTCGCTGTGGTTCCTGCGCCGCGCCCGCGCCGAGAAGCGACGGGCCGACGAACTCCATCAGCAGCGCGAGCAGTTGGCCCAGCAGATCCGGGCCGCCGAACAGTACGTGGCACATATCGCCCAGAGCATCGTCCAGGCGGCCGCGTCCGAGGCGCAGACCGGCCGCCCCTACCAACTGGATTCGGCCATCCCGCCCCAGCTGGCCCACACCCAGCTCGCCAACGGGCTGACCGCGCTGGCGAACCAGGTGCGCTCCGCGATCACCATGGCGGGCCGCCTCGCGCAGAACGCCGCCGAGGAACAGCTCACCCAGGTCTGGGCCGAGACGGAGCGTCAGGTCGTTCAGGCCCGCCGGGAGTCGGTGGACACGGCACGGGCGGCGGTACGCGCCTTCGCGTCCAGCACCGTGCACCGCGCGGCGAAGCTGAGCAGCACGATCAGCGCCGGGGTGCGGCGCCACGTGTCGGACGACGCGTACGCGACGCTGGTCGAGATGGACCACCTGGCGCAGCAGATGCTGCTCACCGCGTCCGGCTACGGCGTCCTGGCCGGTGACAAGCTGTCCCGACGCTGGCCCGCCACCACGCTGACCGATGTGGTCCGCACCGCGATGGGCCGGGTCGAGGGCTACCAGCGCGTCCAGCACACGAACCTGGAGTCCTTCGCGGTGCGCAGCCGGTCCGTGGAGGCGGTCGTCCACACCCTGGCGGTGCTCCTGGACAACGCCCTGCGCTACTCGCCGCCCAACGCCCTGGTGCACGTCTCCCTGGAGCACGGGGCGAACGCCGCGTTCCTCGTCGTGGACGACGCCGGCCTCCGGATGGAGGACGAGCGGCTGACCTGGGCCCGCGAGGTGATGTCCGGTGAGCAGCGGGACGACATCACACGGCTCGGCGCCTACCCGCAGACGGGTCTGCGGGTGGCCTCGGTCCTGGCCCACCAGTACGGCTTCCGCGTCGAGCTGACCGCGCCGAACCTGTACGGGGGCACCCGGGCGATCATCGTGCTGCCGCAGGAGCTCCTGACGACGCCGGGGCCGTCCCGGCCGGTGTCCGCGCAGTCGCTGCCCCCGGCCCGGAAGGCCACCGTCCCGCCGCCCCGCCGGCCGTCCTCGCTCCCGGAGGCCCCGCCCATGACCGGGTCCGCACCCGAGCCCGCCCCGGCCGCCCACGCTCCCGCGGCGCCCGCTCCCGCCGCCGCCGAGCCCGCGCCCGCCCCCGCGTCCCCGCCCGCCGAGGAGCCCGCGTCCGGCCCGGCGTCGGCGACCACGGCCGGCGGGCTCACCGTCCGCCGGCGCGGGACGCGGCCCGCCGCCGGGGCGCGTCCCGGGCCGGAACCGGAGGTCGAGCCGGGCAGGCCCGCGGTGGCCGCCGCGTGGATGGCGGGCAGCCGCCGCAGCCGGGACAACCAGAACACCGCTCGTACGGACGAAGGACGTTGATCATGTCGGACACGCACGCGAACACCCTGGGCTGGCTGCTGGACGAGCAGCTCGGATCGGTGGAGGGCGTCCGGTACGCCGTGCTGATGAGCGGAGACGGGCTGCTGAAGGCGCGCACGCGCACCATCAGCCAGGAGGACGGCGAGAAGCTGGCCGCCCTGACCGCGTCGCTGCGCGCTTCGGGCCGCGCCTGGGACGAGTTCACCGGCGGGCAGGGCGTGCGCCAGCAGCTGATCGAGTCCGTGTCCACCATCGGGCTGACCACCGCGGCCGGGCAGCACACCATGCTGTCCGTCGTCACCACGGGCCCGCACGCCGACGTCGGCCTGATCAGCCACCACATGGCCCTGCTGGTCGTCCGCCTGGGCGAGCAGCTGGGCACCAGGGAGCGCACCCCGGTGCTCCAGCCGGACGGGGGCCCCGCCGCATGAGCGGCCCACGGCACGATCCGGACATGGTCAGGCCCTACGTCCGTACGGGCGGCCGGGTCCGCCCCGACCGGGATGTACGCCTGGAGAGCGTGGTCGTCGCGGCGCCGGGCCCGGCCGGTGAGCTGGGGCCCGACGCGCGGCGGGTGATGAGCCTGTTCGCGGTGGGCCGGGGCGGTCTGGCCGTCGCCGACATCGCGGCCGCGCTCCAGCTGCCGCCCTCCACCGTCCGGATCATCGTGTCCTCCCTGATGGACAGCGGCCATCTGGCCAGCCCGGCCCCGGCCGCCGGTGACCAGCCCCGAAACGACCTCCTTCAGAAGGTGCTCGATGGACTCCGAGAACTGGTCTGACGCCTCGAACGGCGTCACGTACGTACCGGCCACGGTGACCCAGTCCGCCAAGATCGTGATCGCCGGTGGCTTCGGCGTCGGCAAGACGACCTTCATCGGCAGCGTCTCGGAGGTCCGGCCGCTGCGGATGGAGGAGCCGATCACCGAGGACAGCGTCGGCGTGGACGATCTGCGCGGGGTGCCGGACAAGACCACGACGACCGTGGGCATGGACTTCGGCCGCATCCACCTGGCCGGCGGCGCCCTCGCCCTCTATCTGTTCGGCCTGCCCGGCCAGGTGCGGTTCCAGCCGCTGTGGGAGGACCTGGCCCACGGCGCGCTCGGCTGCCTGGTGCTGGCCGACACCCGCGACCTGGACGCGAGCCACGAGGCGCTGGGGCTCCTGGAGGACCAGGGCATTCCGTACGCGGTCGCGATCAACGTGTTCCCGGAAGCGCCCGGCTACGGCCTCGCCGAGCTCCGCGAGGCGCTGGCGCTGGACCCGGAGACGCCCCTGACCACCTGTGACGCCCGGGACCGTACCTCCTGCGTGTACGCCCTGATCACGCTCACGGAATACCTCGCCGCACAACGACCGGCCCTCTCCCTGGAGCCCACGCGATGACGTCCCCCAGCATCACCCTGCCGTCGGCCCCGTCGGGCCGGGTCGCGCTCTACGACCCGGCGTACGCCGCCGACCCGCATGCCGCGTACGAGCGGATGCGGGCGGCGTACGGGCCGCTGGTGCCCGTCGAGCTGTCCCCGGGCATCCCCGCCACCCTGGTGATCGGCTACTTCCAGGCCCGGCGCATCCTCAACGACCCCCTGTACTTCCCGCACGACCCGCGCGTCTGGCAGGAGCAGGTGCCGGCCTCCTGCCCGGTGCGGCCGATGATGGAGTGGCGGCCCAACGCCCTGCGCAGCAGCGGCACCGCGCACGCCCGCTACCGGTCCGCCAACACCACCGCCATCGACGCCGTGGACCAGCACGAGCTGCGGGCCCGGGTGGAGAAGCTGGCCGAGACCGCCATCGGGGACTTCATCTCGGCGGGCCGGGCCGATGTGCTCACCCAGTACGCGTGGCCGATCGCCTTCCGCGTGCTGAGCTCCCTGCTCGGCTGCCCCGACGAGATCGGGGCGCGTATCGCCGACGGTATGTCCCGGATCTTCGAGGCCACGGACGCCCAGCGCGGCAACGAGATCCTGGGCCAGGCGGTCGCCGACCTCGTCGAACTGCGCCGGCGCCACCCCGCCGACGACATCACCTCCCGGCTGATCGGCCACGCGGCGCAGCTGACCGACGAGGAGATGGGCCACCAGCTGGTCACGCTGTACGGGGCGGGCATCGAGCCGCTGACCAATCTCATCGCCAACACCCAGCTGAAGATCCTCACCGACGAGGAGTTCTCCGCCGGGCTGCACGCCGGGCACTCCACCGTGCGGGACGCGCTCGACACCGTCCTCTACACCGACCCGCCGATGGCCAACTACTGCGTCACCTATCCGCCCTACCCGGCGGACATCGACGGGGTGCTGCTCCCCGCCCACCAGCCGATCCTGATCTCGATGGCCGGCTGCAACAACGACCCGGCGATCGCCGAGGCGTCCGGCGGCATCGCGGGCAACCGGGCCCATCTGGCGTGGAGCATCGGCCCGCACACCTGCCCGGCGCGCTCGCACGCGTACCTGATCGCGGAGACCGCGGTCACCTATCTGCTCGACGCCCTGCCCGAGATGGACCTCGCGGTCCCGGCCGCCGAACTGCGCTGGCGCCCGGGCCCGTTCCACCGCGCGCTGGAATCCCTCCCCATCGTCTTCCACGCCTCCCACTGAAGGAGACACCCATGTCCGAGCAGCCGATCATCGTCCTCGACCCCGCGGGCACCGACCGCCACGCGGAGTACCGGGCGCTGCGCGAGCGCGGTCCCGCCACCCGCGTCGACGTCCTCGGGGTCACCGCGTGGTCCGTCAGCGACCCGGTCCTCCTGAAGGAGCTGCTGACCAGCTCCCAGGTCTCGAAGAACGCACGCGCGCACTGGCCGGCGTTCGCCGAGACGGTGGCCACCTGGCCGCTCGCCCTGTGGGTGGCGGTGAACAACATGTTCACCGCGTACGGCGGCGACCACCGGCGGCTGCGCCGGATGATCGCGCCCGCGTTCAGCGCCCGCCGCATCCAGGACCTGCGCGTCTCGGTGGAGAAGGTCGTCTCCGAACTCCTCGACGGCCTCGCCGACCGGCCCGCCGGCGAACCAGTCGACCTGCGCACCGAGCTCGCCTACCCGCTCCCGATCGCGGTGATCGGCCGGCTCATGGGCGTTCCCGACGACCAGCTCGACGGCTTCCGCTCCAAGGTCGACGGCGTCTTCGACACCACCCTCACCGTCGAGGAGGCCACCGCCAACACGGCCGCCCTGTACGGGGCGCTCGACCAGCTCATCGCCGCCAAGCGGGCGCAGCCGGGCGACGACATGACCTCGCTCCTGCTCGCCACCCGCGACGAGGAGGGCGACGGCGGCAGCCTCAGCGACGAGGAGCTGCGCGACACGCTGCTCCTGATGATCTCCGCCGGTTACGACACCACGGTCAACGTCATCGACCAGGCGATCACCGCCCTGCTGACCCACCCGGAACAGCTCGCCCACCTCCGCGAGGGCCGCGCCGGCTGGAACGACGTGGTCGAGGAGACCCTGCGCCACGAGCCCGCGGTCAAGCACATCCCGATGCGCTACGCCCTCTCGGACATCCCCCTGCCCGACGGGCAGAAGATCGCGCGGGGCGAGGCGATCCTCGTCTCCTTCGCCCCCGCCAACCGCCACCCCGACTGGCACGGCGAGACCGCCGACGCCTTCGACGTCACCCGCACCGCCAAGGACCACCTGGCCTTCGGGCACGGCGTCCACTTCTGCCTCGGCGCCCCGCTGGCCCGGCTGGAGATCGCCACGGCCCTCCGTCAGCTCTTCGAGCGCTTCCCCGACGTCAGCCTCGCGGTCCCGGCCGAGGACCTGCTCCCGCTGCCGTCCCTGATCAGCAACGGCCACCAGGCCCTTCCGGTCCACCTGCACCCGACGGCGGGCTGACGGGCCGCCGGTGACGGCGGTGGCTGGTGTCGCACCAGGGGTACATCCGGCTGCGGCGGCAGGTGCAGACCGCGACGACGAAGCGGTCGGAGGTGACGGTCGAGCCGTCCTCCCGGACGATCTCGACCGGCCCCTCGATCAGCACCGGGCCGCCCGGCTCGATGGTGAGGCGGCGGGGTTCACGGGCGTTCGGCACGGATGACCACCAGTTCCTCGGTGTTGTCGCGGGGGCCGAGCAGCCCCTGTGCACGGAGCCACGGCAGGCGCTCGGTCATGACCGGGCCGAAGGGTACGGAGGACCGGCTCGTGACCGCGGCGCGCAGGCCGTTCGCGGTCAGCCGGTCCAGGGTCTCCTCCGCGCCGCACAGCCCGGAGTGGACGAGGAGCAGCACACCGCTCGGGTGGAGGGCGTCGTGGGCGTGGGCGCAGATGCGGTCCAGGGCCTGCCGGCCGCAGTGCCCGGCGTCCCAGGCGACCTCGGGGCCGTGGGCGCGGACCCGCCCCAGGGGCGCCGGGACGTACGGCGGGTTGCTCACGATCAGGTGGAAGCGGCGGCCGCTCACGGGGCCGGTGAGGTCCCCGCGCAGCACCCGGACGCGGTGGCCGGCGCGGGCGGCGTTGAGGCGGGTGGTCAGGACGGCCCGCCGCGAGATGTCGATCGCGGAGACCCTGGCCCCGCCGCGCGCCGCGAGCAGGGCCAGGGCGCCGCTGCCCGTGCAGACGTCGAGGACGTCCATCCCGGCGGCCGGGCCCTCGGCCTGGAGCGCCCGCGCCAGCAGGTGGGTGTCGGCCTGCGGGGCGTAGACCCCGGGCAGGGTCCACAAGCGGCCCAGGTCGACGGGCGGAGCGGCGGCAGTCGTCATCCGAATCCTCCGTGATCCTCCGTGAGGGGGAAGGCGGTCCTCGTTCTCACCGGCGCGGGCGCATCCAGTCCAGGGTGGCCGGGCCCACCGCCCACCGCGACCCGGGAGGCCGTCTCCCGTGGCTCCCGGCGCGCACATCCGGCACCCCCGGGTGACCATGGCCGGAACAGGGCCTGTCCGGCCCTCCCCTCACCGCGTAGGAGTCCCGTGACTGACCGGAAGCACCTGCTGCGCGGCCGTACGGCCGTGGTGACGGGCGGGGCGCGCGGCCTCGGGAAGGCCGTGGCGCGGGAGCTGGCCGCCCGGGGCGCCCGGGTGGCCCTGCTCGGCCTGGAGGAGGAAGCGCTCGCCGGGGTGGCCGCCACGCTCCCCGCACCCTCCGGGCACTGGCATGTGGACGTCACCGACGACGCCGCGATGGCCCGCGTCGCCGACGAGGTACGCCGCCGGCTGGGCCCCGCCTCGGTGGTCGTCGCCAACGCGGGCGTGGCCGAGGGCGGCCCGTTCGCGGACTCCGACCCGGCGAGCTGGCGGCGTGTGGTCGAGGTGAACCTGATCGGCAGCGCGGCCACGGCCCGGGTGTTCCTGCCGCAGCTCCTGGAGACCCGGGGGCACTACCTCCAGATCGCGTCGCTGGCGTCGATCGGGGCCGCGCCGATGATGAGCGCGTACTGCGCCTCCAAGGCGGGCGTGGAGGCCCTGTGCCACTCGCTGCGTTCGGAGCTGGCGCCGCACGGTGTCGGCGTGGGCATCGCGTATCTGAACTGGATCGACACGGACATGGTCCGCGACGCCGACCAGTTCCCCGTACTGCGCGAGCTGCGCGCCCACATGCCCCCGCCGGCCCGGAAGACCTACCCGGCGCCCCAGGTGGCCCGGCGCCTGGTCGCCGCGATCGAGCGGCGGTCCCCCTCGGTGTACGTCCCCGGCTGGCTGCGGGGCGTCCAGGCCGTGCGGGCCGGGCTGCCGGGGGTGGTCGCGCTCGCGACCCGCAAGGAGCTGACGCGCTCGGAGTTCACGGCGACGGGCCTGCTGGGGGCCGGGGGCCGCGCGGCGGAGAACGCGTAGCCCGTACGTCCGTACGTCAGCGCCGCAGCCGCTTCCGCAGCGCTGCCCGGGCCGCGTTCGCGCCCGGCGCGCCGTGCACCCCGCCCCCCGGGTGCGCCGAGGCCGAGGCCAGGTACAGCCCCCTGACCGGCGTCTCGGGGCGTCCCGTCCCCGGGGTCGGGCGGAACACCAGTTGCTGGTGCGCCGCCGTCGTACCGCCGTTGATCGCGCCGCCGACCAGGTTGGCGTCCATGGATTCGATGGTCGGGGGCGCCAGCAGGCGGCGGGCCATGATGCGGGAGCGGAAGCCGGGGGCCCAGCGCTCCACCTCGTGCTCCATGCGGTCGGCCATGGCTTCCTGCTCGCCCCGGTCCCACCGCCCGGTCAGCCCGTCCTCGCCCGCGTCGCCCTTGATGCGGTGCGGGACGTGGGTGTAGGCCCAGGCGGACTCGGTACCGGCCGGGGAGCGGGTGGCGTCGGCGGTGCTCATCTGGCCGAGGAGCAGGAAGGGGCGGTCCGGCACCTGCCCCATGGCGATCTGCGCCGCGAACCGGGTCAGGCCGTCGACGCCGTCCGCCAGGTGCACGGTGCCCGCCATGGTGGCCTCGCGGGCCGTCCAGGGCACCGGGCCGCTGAGCGCCCAGTCCACCTTGAACGTGGCGAAGTCCCACTGGAAGCGTCGCAGGTCGTCCAGGATCCGGGCGGGCAGATGGTGTGCGCCGACCAGTCCGCCGTAGAGCGCCGGGGCGGACACGTCGGCGAGCACGGCACGCGACGCGGGCACGGACTCGCCCTTCGCGGTGCGTACGCCGACGGCGCGTCCGCCGCGTACGACGACCTCCGTGACCCGCTCACCGCAGCGGAGCACGCCGCCGTGCCGTTCGAGGCGCCGCACCAGGGCCGCCGTGAGCGCGCCCGCGCCCCCGACCGGCACCGGGAAGCCGTAGGTCTGGCCGAGCATGGACATCAGCCAGCCGAAGCCGCCGCTCCCGGCCGCCTCGGGGCCGAGGTCGGCGTGGAGCGCGCTGCCCGCGAGCAGCAGCCGGGCCGCCTCGCCGCCGAAGCGCTCCTCGCCCAGACGGCGTACCGGCAGCAGCAGGGTCCGCGCCAGGCGGAGACCCCCGGCGGCCCGGAGCCGGGCGGCGAGGCGGACGCCCGCGCGGACCGGCGGGAAGGGCGTGAAGAGGGCGCCCAGCACCTCGCGGTGCACCCGGTCCCAGGTGGCGCACAGCTCCAGCCACGCCGCCCCGTCGCCCTCGGCGAACGCGTCGAGCCCCGCTGCCGTCTCCCGCGCGCCGTTCTCCAGCACCGCGCACCGCCCGTCCGGCAGCGGGTGCGCGAGCACGCGGGGCGCACGCGACCAGCGCAGCCCCTCCTCCCGGAGGCCGAGTCCGTCGATGACCGGGGAGGCCGCCGCCAGCGGGTAGAACGCGCTGAACAGGTCGGAGACGTAGTCGGGATGCACTCCGCGGTCGCTGCGCACGGCCCCGCCGGGCTCTGGCTGCGCCTCCAGGACCTCGACGCTCCACCCGGCGGCGGCGAGCAGGTTCGCCGCGACGAGACCGTTGGGGCCCGCGCCGATGACCACGGCGTCCGGCATCGATGCCTCCAGGTGGGGTCGCGGGAAGGGCTTCAGACCGCTTCGCGGGCGCCCTTCGGGGCCGCCTCGACGGTCTGCGCGAGACGGGCGAGGACGCTGCGGTGGCGGAGCTGGATCAGCGCGTCGACGGCGGTGTTGTGGAGCTTGCCCGCCGGTCCGCGCAGGGGGTGTTCGTCCAGCGTCACCAGGGCGTTGTCGCCCCAGCGGCGTACTTCGATGGCGATCCTGGCGGTGCCGATCCGCCCGCTGTCGGCCTCCAGCTCCAGGATGTGCGGGGCCTCGCAGCGCCGGACGATGGTCCGCCCCTGCACGGACCAGCGGCCGATGCCCACGGCGTACGTGAGGCTGGCGCCGACCTCCGGCCAGTTGCCCCGGCGGGGGCGCGAGTCGGAGGTCCCGACCACCCAGTCGCTGTAGCGGGAGGGGTCGGCGAGGACCCGCCACACGTCCGCCACGGTGGCCTCGATCAAGCGATGCCGTACGGCCATGGGCCCTCCTCTTGTCGTGCCGCGCGCCGGGTGCTCAGGGGGTGACGATGGCGAAGTCCGGGTCCGGGGCGTCGAGGTGGCCGAGGAGTTCGATCAGCCGGCCGGCGTCGCCGGTGACCTCGACGCCGGGGCGGGCCGCCAGGTCGCCGGGCTGCACCGCGCCCACCAGGACGTCCCGCAGATCGGCCTCGGTCAGCGCGAAGGTGACGTCGGGCGCGCCCACCGCCGGTCCGGTGCCCACGACATGGGTGAGGACGCCGTTGCGCAGCCGCATCGTGAGGGGGTCGCCACCGGCGATGTCCCAGCGGATGGTGATGTCCGCGTCCCAGGCCCGGGGGCCGTTGACCCGGATGGCGACGGAGTCGACCAGCTGGTCCAGGGTCAGGGCGGCCAGGACGTCCGGCGCGACGGTCGAGGTGGGGGTGCCGATCGAACCGTGGCGCAGTTCCAGGGCGCCCGTCAGGTAGAAGTTGCGCCAGGTCCCGTTCTCGCTGCCGTAGCCGAGCTGTTCCAGCGCGTCGGCCTGGAGGGCGCGCGCCGACGCGTTGTCGGGGTCCGCGAACACCACGTGGTTGACGATCTCCGCCACCCAGCGGTAGTCGCCGTCCTCGAAGGACTGCCGGGCCCTGCGCAGGACTTCGTCCGCACCGCCCATGAACTCCACATACCGGCGGGCCGCTTCGACCGGGGGGTGCTGCCACAGGTGCGCCGGGTTTCCGTCGAACCAGCCCAGGTATCGCTGGTAGATGGCCTTGCTGTTGTGGCTGACGGAGCCGTAGTAGCCATGCGTGTGCCAGGCCCGTTCCAGGGCGGGCGGCATCACGATCTCCTCGGCGATCTCCGGAGCGGTGAGCCCCTGGTTGAGCAGGCGCAGGACCTGGTCGTGGAGGTACGCGTACAGGTCGCGCTGTTCCGTGAGGAAGGCGATCACGCGCTCACGGCCCCAGACGGGCCAGTGGTGGGAGGCGAAGGCCATGTCGGACGACCCGCCGAAGAGGTTGACCGACTCGGTGAGGTAGCGGGACCACACGTGCGGGTCGCGGACCTCGGCGCCGCGCAGGGTCAGCAGGTTGTGCAGGTTGTGCGTGGCGTTCTCCGCCATGCACAGCGCGGAGAAGCCGGGGAAGTGGATGTTCAGCTCCGCCGGTGCCTCGGTGCCGGGGGTGAGCTGGAAGACCATGCGGATGCCGTCGACGGTCTCCTCCTGGCCGGTGCGGGTGATGTCCACCGTGGGCGGGATCAGCCCGACCCCGCCGGTCGACAGCGTCTGCCCCAGGCCCGCGCCGATCTGGCCCTGCGCCCCCTTGGGCAGCGCGGCTCCGTACATGTAGGCCGCGCGGCGGTTCATCGCGGTACCCGCGTAGACGTTCTCGCTGACGGCGTGCTCCAGGAAGCCGTGCGGGGCGAGGACGGGCACGCCGCCCGCGACGTCCTCGTCGGTCAGCACCCCGCGTACGCCTCCGAAGTGGTCGGCGTGGCTGTGCGTGTAGAGCACGCCCGTGACGGGACGCTCCCCCCGGTGGCTGCGGTAGAGCGCGAGACCGGCGGCGGCCGTCGGGGCGGTCAGCAGGGGGTCGATGACGAGGATGCCCCGGTCGCCCTCCACGATCGTCATGTTGGACAGGTCGAAGCCGCGCACCTGGTAGATGCCCTCGGTCACCTCGAAGAGCCCGTGCTCCGAGCAGAGCCGGCTCTGCCGCCACAGGCTCGGGTTGGCGGTGTCCGGGCACTCCTGGTCGAGGAACCCGTAGGCTTCCAGGTCCCATACGGCGCTGCCCGTGGCGTCGCGGATCACGGGGTCCTGCGCGGTGCCCATGAACCCACGCCGGGCGTCCTCCAGGTCCTGGGTGTCACCGAAGGGGTAGTCGCGCTGTACGGCCTGGTTCGCCTGGGCCACCGCCCGCTCGGCGGGCTTCGCGTCGTTGTCCTGCGGCATGTCGGTCTCCCTCGCGACGGTGGCCGGCCCCGCGCGGGCCCGGGCACCGCCACCCTCACCCGGCGTACGGGACCCCACAAGCGGGTGTACGCCGTACGGGGAGGCGAACGGGGTAGGATATACCCCTAGGGGTATGAGACCGGGGCCGCGACCGAGGCCCGCACTTGGGAGGAACCGTGGAGCTGGACATGGCGGCGGACGAGCTGAAGTCGGTGCTCAACCGGCTGAAGCGTGCCCAGGGCCAGATCGCCGGGATCGTCAGGATGATCGAGGAGGGCCGGGACTGCGAGGACGTGATCACGCAGCTGGCGGCCGTCTCCCGCGCCCTGGACCGGGCCGGGTTCGCCATCATCGCGACGGGCCTCCAGCAGTGCATGACGGACGGCGACCGGCCGGCGGTGGACCGGGACCAGATGCGGGCCCGGCTGGAGAAGCTGTTCCTGTCCCTGGCGTGAGGGGCGCCGCCGCCGTCACGTCAGCGCGTCGGCCGACAAGAGCGGGCGCCGCTCCGCCCTACGCCTTGCGGGCGAGCAGGTGGACCTCCTGGAACTGGCGCCGGTCGTCCGGCCGCGGCTCGCGGACCATCCGGGCCGTCTCGGTCAGTCCTTGGGCGCGCAGCAGGCCGGCGAGGTGGTCGGGTGACCACCGGTAGGCGGTCGTGACGGCGTGGTCGAAGGACTGCGTGGGGTGATCGGGTCCGTCGGTGGCGGAGAAGCCGATGAGGAGGTGACCCCCGGGCGCGAGTACGCGGCCGAACTCGGCCAGGACCGCCAGGAGTTCCGCCGGCGGGGTGTGGATGACGGACCACCGCGAGAGCACACCGTCCAGCGCGCCGTCGGGGAGGTCGAGCGCACCCATCTCCCCCACGTCGAAGCGCAGCCCGGGCCAGGCCCGGCGGGCGAGCTCGACCATCGCGGGTGAAGCGTCGACACCGAACACGTCGAGTCCCAGGCCCGCGAGGTGGCCGGTGACGTGCCCTGGCCCGCACCCGAGGTCCGCCACCCGCCCGCCCGCGCCGACGGACTCCGCGAAGGCGTCGAGCATCGCGCGGTCCAGCGGACTGTCGCGCAACGAGTCGCCGAACAGCCGCGCGTACAGCTCGGCGGCGTCGTCGTAGGCGGCACGGGTGACGGAGAGCGCTTCGTGTTCGGCCATGGCGGCGAGGGTAGCCGCCCCTACGGGACGGGGTCCGTCGTGAGTCTGGCGTGGGTCTCGACGTCGTAGCGGACGCCGTCGTACGCCAGCTTCTGCCGCTGCACCCCTTCGGCCGCGAATCCGGCGGCGAGCGCCACCCGGCAGGAGGCGGGGTTGTTGGTACGGTGCCCCAACTCCAGCCGGAAGAGAGCCAGTTCGGCGAAGGACCAGTCGGCGAGCGCCCGGCAGCCGAGGGTGGCCACTCCCCTCCCGCGCGCGGCGGAACCGGTCCAGTAGGAGATCCAGCCGGTGGCGTGCCGGGCGTCCAGGCCGCTCACGGCCACACCGCCGAGCGCGGTGCCGGACGCGTCCGCGACGGCGAAGGCGAATGCGGCCCTCCGGTCCCACTGGTCCTGCCGCCGCCGCACCCACTGCTCGGCGTCGGACACCGTGGCGAGGGGCGCGTCGGCCTGCCGCTCCATCCCCGGCTCGGCGAACGCCTCCCGTACGGCGGGGGCGTCGGTCGTCTCCCAGCGGCGCAGGACGAGCCCGGCCGGCAGGTGTATGCGGTCATTCATGCCAGGGATTATCGGCGCACCTCCCGGCGGACCGCCCCGGCCCGACGTCAGGACTCGCTGTCCAGCAGCGTCAGCAGGTGTCCAGGATGCCGCTGGCCTCGGGCCATACACCCCGGCCTGGAGGCTGCCGTAAGCCGCCACTTCCCCGACAAGCTGACGGCGCAGGAGACCGATACGCCGGCCGCGCTCCTCCGCCGGCTCTGAGAACACGGGGCATGATCGTCGGAGCAGTCGAACGCCTGGGGGCACCATGTCGTGGACCGAGCACACCGTCGTACGTGAAGGGGTCCGGCTCGTCTGCCGGGACGGGGGCAGCCCCGGCCGGCCCGTCGTCCTGCTGCACGGCCTCGCCGGTCACGCGGGCGAGTGGGACGCCCTCGCGGAGCTGCTGGCGCCCCGGCACCGGGTCGTCGCGGTGGACCAGCGGGGGCACGGCGCGAGCGAACGCCGGCCGGACGACGTCTCCCGCGCGGCGTACGTGGAGGACGTCGTCGCCGTCGTACGGCACCTGGGTCTGGAGCGGCCCGTCCTCGTCGGGCAGTCGCTCGGCGGTCACACGGCGATGCTGACGGCCGCCGCCCACCCGGACCTGCCCGGCGCGCTCGTGCTCGTGGAGGCCGGGTGCGGTGGCCCGAACCCGGGGCTGGACGAGCACATCGGCCGGTGGCTCGACTCGTGGCCGGTGCCGTTCGCCTCCCGTGAGGCGGCGGCCGCGTCTTCGGCGGGGGCCCGGCCGGTGCGGGCTGGGCGGCGGGGCTCGCGGAACGCGACGGCGGCTGGGGGCCGCGCTTCGACAGGGACGTGATGACCGGGTCCATCGCGGAGAACGCCCGGCGCTCCCTCCACGAGGAGTGGGACCGGGTCGCCTGCCCCACCCTGCTCGTCCTCGCCCGGAAGAGCTTCATCCCGGCCGAGGAGGTGGACGAGATGCTGCGCCGGCGCCCGGGCACGCACGCGGTGAGCGTCCCCGGCACGGGCCACGACCTCCATCTGGAGCGGCCGGACGCGCTGTACGGGGCGCTCTCTGCGTTCCTGGACGGGCTCGTGTAGGGCCTCCGCCGGGGGGAACGGACCGGCGGAGGCCCTAGGCGCGCTACCCGCCGAAGGCCACCTTCGTCTCGCCGGAGCAGCGGTCCGCACTCGTGTCGCACAGCTTGTACGTGTACGACGGACGGCGGCTGCCGGTGATCAGGTCGGTCCAGCGCCCGGTGTTCGGCACGGTCGCGACCACCTTGCCGTCCCGGACCACCCGGACCCTCGCCGTCGTCGCGCCGTTCCAGGTGAGGGACGCCGTGCGCAGCAGCCTGCCCGGGCCCGCCGTGGCGGTGAGCTCGAAGCGGGCGCCGACCCTGACCTTGACGACCCGGCCGGGCGCGTCCTTCGTACCGAAGTACGCGTAGGCGCCCTGCGGGTCGATCACGCCCGAGATCAGCGGGCCGTCGTTCTCGCCGAGGATCGTGTAGCCCGCGGACTCGAAGCGTTCCAGGTCGATGGTGACGACCCGGCCGGGCACCGACAACGTACCGAAGACGGCGAACCGTCCGCCCGGGTCCATCGCCGCCGAGAAGAACGCCCCGCCGCCCGACGGGGTCAGCACCTTGTCGCGGGTGAAGGTCGTCAGGTCGATGCGGACGATCCGGCCACTGCTGCCCTCGCCCGTGCCGAAGTAGGCGTATCGGTCGCCCGGTTCGACGACCGCTGCCCGCAGCGGAGCCTCGCCCGGCTGGAGCATGAGCGTAGCGGCCTCCTTCATGGCGCCCAGGTCGACCTTGACGACGCGGCCCTCCGGGGCGGCGACGGTACCGAGGTAGGCGAACTCCCCCTTGGAGTCGATGACTCCGGCGTCGAGGTAGTTGCTGCCGGCGCCCAGGGTGACGGCTCCCGCGCGGGTGAACGTCTCCAGGTCGACCTTCACCAGCCGGCCCGGGCTGGTGCCCGTACCGAAGTAGGCGTACGTGCCGGCGGGGTCCATGAGCGCCAGGTGGGCGTTGTCCTCGCCCTGCCCCAGGACCAGGATCTTGTCCCAGGTGAAGGTCGCCAGGTCGACGCGGACGATGCGGCTGGGGCCGGTGGCGACGACGAAGTAGGCGTACT
Organism: Streptomyces sp. NBC_00209; assembly: GCF_045206345.1. Lineage (NCBI taxonomy): Bacteria > Bacillati > Actinomycetota > Actinomycetes > Kitasatosporales > Streptomycetaceae > Streptomyces > Streptomyces sp. NBC_00209. The sequence continues at coordinate 1,304,125 of NZ_CP108121.1, forward strand.
TGCCCGCCGGGTCGATGACCGCGTCCTGCATCACCTTCTGGCCGACGCCCACGGACAGCGTGCCGACCTTCTTGAAAGTCTTCAGGTCGACCTTGGTGATGTAGCCGGGCAGCGGGTCCCAGGGGTTGTCGGTGCCGAAGTAGGCAAAACGCCCCTGCGGGTCGATGGCCGCGGCGTGCAGGTCGCGCTGGAGGGCCGACGTGCCCACCGCGCCGGTGCGGGCCGGGATCGCGGTTCCGCGGCCGTGGACGCGCACGGTGTGCACGAGGCCCTTGGCGTCGTCCAGGAGCGTGATCTTCCCGTCCTGGGCGGTCTTCTCGGTCGGCCGGAACGTGAGGTCGAGCGTGCAGTGCTCCTTGCGCTTCAGCTGGAAGGGTGCCTTGCCGCAGGTGCCCGGGTCGGCCACGAACGCCCCGTCGTGGTCGGTGACGTGGACGACCGTGACCGGTGTGCTGCCGAGGCTGGTGAGGGTGACGGTGACGGCTCCCCCGGTGGTGCCGATGGGTACGGTGCCGAAGTCGATGTCGCCCTGGCTGACGGACAGGACCTTGCCGGGCAGGGCCGGGAGGCGGATGTCGGCGGTGGCCGGGGCGGCCTCGGTGATCGTCACATCCGTCTTGGTGGCGGTGTAGGCCGGGGAGGACGTCGTCACGGTGTAGTCGCCGACGGTGGCGAGCGTCGTGTAGCGGCCCTCGGCGTCGGTGGTCACCGGGAGGCCCACCGGGTCGCCGGAGGCGGTGAGTTGCACGGTGACGCCCTCGACGGGCTCACCCGTGGTCGCGTCGGTGACCGTGCCGCTCAGGGTGCCGGTGGTGCCGCGCGGCGCCTTCTCGACGGCCGCGTGGATGTCCAGCCGGCCCTGCCCGTACACGTTGTTGTCCTGCGCGGTGCCGCCGCAGGAGACGTCCGGGACGTCGACGGCGGTCTCGTCCAGGAGCCTGCGGGTCGCGTCGATGTCCCGCGCGACCGCCGGGGCCGCCGACCACAACAGGGCGATGGCGCCCGCGACATGGGGAGCCGCCATCGACGTACCGCTGCCCACGGCGTACTTGCCGCCGGGGTACGTGGAACGGATCGCGACACCCGGCGCCGAGACGTCCGGCTTGATCAGATCGTCGTCGAACTCCGAGGGACCACGGCTGGAGAAGGACGCGACCTCACCGTCGGCGTCGAAGGCGCCGACTCCGTAACTCTCCTTCAGGTTGCCCGGATTGCCGTCTGTGCCGCAGTCCGGTCCCTCGTTGCCGTTGGAGAAGACCGGGAGGATCCCGGCCGCCACCCACGCCTGCACGGTCTGCTCGAACCACGGGTCGGCGCCCGCGGCGGCGCTGCCCCACGAGTTGTTCACCACGTGCGGGCGCAGCTCGGGGCGCGGGTTGCGGCCGTTGGCGTCGGTGGGGGCCAGCATGAACTGTCCGGCGGCCAGCAGGTCGCGCTGGGCACAGGTGCTGGACGAACATCCCTTCGCCGCGATCCACTTGGCACCGGGCGCGACGCCGACGTGGTTGCCGGTGCCGCCGTCGCCGACCATGGTGCCGACGGTGTGGGTGCCGTGCCCCACGTTGTCGCAGGGCGTGGAGACGACGATGCCGCAACTGACCGTGGGGTCGTACCAGTTGTAGTCGTGGGTGAAGGTGCCGTCGCCGTTGTTCCCCCGGTACTGCTTCACCAGCGCCGGGTGGTCGTACTGGACGCCGGAGTCGATGCTGCCGACGACGATGCCCTCTCCGGTGGCCTTGAAGTCCTTCCACACCCGGGGCGCGCCGATCCGGTCGACGCCCCACTCGACGTCGTCCACGGTCGGCTCGTCCTGCGCCGCCTTCATCTCCGGCAGGGCGTAGGTCCGGTCGCCGGTGACCCGGTCCACGTCCGGCAGGGCGGTGATCCGCTTGAGCAGTTTCGCGTCGCCCTTCACCTCGACGGTGTTGGCGATCCAGAAGGGCGTGTACGAGGCGCCCGCATCCCGCAGCACGTCGATCAGGGCGGCCTGGCTGGTCGTGGCCGTCTTCTGGAGGCGGCTCTGCACCTCGCGCCCCTGCCGTGCCCGGTCCGCGATCTTCGCGGCGCCCTTGAGGTCGGCCTCGTCGCGGAGGTAGACCCAGAAGGTGGAACTCCCGCCGTCCGCCAAATCGTTGGTCAGGGCGCGCTCGACGGACGGCCGGGCGGTGTCGCTCGCGGGTGCGGCCTGGGCGGTCGTGGCGGCGGGGAGTCCCGTCGCCGCGAGGCCCACGGCGAGCAGGAGGCCCCAGGCGCGTCGCGGTCTGCCGTGTCTCGGTGTCATGGAGAGGTGAACCCTTCCTGGTGGGAGTGGGCTTGCGGTTCCGTCGTCCCCCGCGCCCCGGGTCAGCGGCGCAGCGCGTACGCCCGGACCACGGTCTGCTGGGTGCGGCTGCCGGCGGCGTCCCAGGCGGTGACCCGGAGCGTGACGTGCTCCGCGCCGGTGCGCGGGTGGTGCAGGACGGCGGTAGCCGATCCGTCGGGGCGTACATGCGGCTGGACGGAATCGGTCCAGGTCGCGCCGTCGTCGTACGACGCCTCGACACGCATCCCGGTGACGCGCGGGCCCCGGTAGCCGTCCGGGCGCAGGGTGCTGAGGCGCACCGGGAAAGCCCGGCCGGCGCGGGCGGTGTTGTCGCCGCCGACGCCCAGGTCGTAGCCGAGCAGGATCACCGGCAGGACGGCGCACGGGTGGTCCGGGCCGTAGACGTCGGCGCAGCCGGGGGCGGTGGCGCCGGGCTGCGGTGCCGTCGAGCGGAAGGTGTACGTGGTGTCCGTACGGGTTCCGAGGGTTTCCAGGGCGTTCGTGCGGCGGACGACGCTCTGGTCGATGCGGTACTCGGCCTCCTCGGGCACGAACAGTTGCGCGGCGGGCACCTGTTGGCCGTTCCGCCGGTAGGTGAAGGTGCTCGTGGAGGCACCCATGCCGTAGTGGGCGGGGTCGCCGTCCCCGTAGGGCGCCAGCAGGAAGCTGGCTCCGAGGTCGGACCGGCACAGGGCACAGCTGATGCGGCGCGGGAGGGTGGGGTGCATGGGCGCGGCGCCCCACGCGCGGTTCACGGTCTCGCGGGCGCGGTGGGTCGCCGGGTACTCCTCCAGGTAGGTGTCGGTGAGGTCGGACGCGCGGACCGTCTGCGCGTACTGGCTGTCGGCGGCGTACACGTAGTCGGTGCGGGTGCCGGGCGCGAGGTGCCGGGCCCCGATCCGGAAGGTGGCCTTCTCCCACGAGTGCCAGACCGTGAGGACGTCGTCGGCGATCCGTGCGTCGCCGTCCGCGTGGAAGGTGTTGACGAGCCGGGCGAACCGGTCGGTGCGGACGGTGAGCGCGGTGTGCGTGGGTATGGTGCCGGTCGCGTGGAACGGGGCGGTGTACGTGAAGCGGCTGTCGGCGCGGCCGTCGAGGCTGACCGGGACCGGGCCCTTTGCCAGGGCGGCAAGGAGTTCCGTGCCCTGTTCGTGGCTGACGGCAACGGCCGGGACGGTGCTCTTGCCGTCGTCCTGGACGAGGGTGGCGCCTTCGGTGGGGCGGATCGCGAGAACAGCGGCGGCGTGGTGCTGGGCGGCGAGGGCGAGGGTGGGCACGAGCCAGCCGTTGGTCCGGACGACGGCCAGCTTGCCGGTCAGGTCCCGGCCCGCGTAGTCCGCTTCGGTGCCGGTGCCCACGTCGACGGCGGCCAGTTCGCGCGTCCCGGTGAGGCGTGTGCCGAGGTCCGGAGTGAGGAGGTCGAGGCGGTGGGCCGTCCGGCCCGTCTTCCAGGTGCCCTGGACGAGCGGGTCGCGCAACCGGTGTTCGACGGTGAGGTCGAAGGTGCCGTGCTCGGCGGTGGTGTGCGAGGCGATGGCCCCGTAACGGGTGGTGTTGTCGCTGAGGCCCTTGGCGATGCCGATCGCGGCGGTGGCCCCGTCGCCCAGGGTGCGGCGGGCGGTGACGCCGAGGGCCGCGCGCTCCAGCGGGTCGCGCTCGCCGTCCACCCGGGCGGTCAGCTCGTGGGCCTGCCGGGCGTCGATGCGTACGGTGCGGTCGCCGTCGACGGTCAACTCCGGTTCGGCGAAGGTGTCCACGGCCAGCGGGATGCGGTTGGTGTCGTAGGTGGTGACGAGGGCCTGAAGGGCGTAGTCGCCCTCCGGGAGCCGCGTCTCCCAGGTGCCGTCCCCCATGAACGTGAGGCTTTGCAGCTCGGCGTCACCGCTGGTCATGTTCAGTATCTGGAGGTTCGTCTGCCCGCCGGCCTTGCCGTCGCGGCCGGTGAAGGCGAAGTGCACGGTGTGCTTCGGGGGTGGTTCGGTCCAGCCGACGGCGGTGGTCAGGTGGGTGGAGTCGCCGGTGGCGGTCAGGTAGCCGTCGTAGCGGCCGGTGCCGGTACGGGCGGGGTCGACGGTGAGGGAGACGGCCGCGCTGTCGTGGGCCGGGACGGTGACCGTGCCGGCGGAGAGCGTGGCGCCGCCCTCGGGGACGGGCGACCCGCGCCCCAGGTCGAGTGCGAGGCTCAGGGTGACCTCGTGGTCGCCGTCATTGGTGTAGACGATGTCCCGGCTCACCGTCCGCTCCTCGTCGCGCAGGTCCCCGAAGTCGGCGGTCCCGGTCGCGGTGACCGACTGGGCGGAGGCGCGGTCGACGGCGACGCGCCCGGCGCCCTGCTCGTAGACCTCGTCGTCAGGGCCCGTCTGCGCGGCGGAGACCAGCGCGTCCTTGAGCCGGGCCGCCCGCCACCCCGGGTGCTGCTGCGCGAGGAGGGCCGCCGCACCGGCCACGTGCGGGGTGGCCATGGAGGTGCCGTCCAGGGCGGTGTAGAACGCGCCGACGTCCTTGCCGATGTGCGTGTCCGCGGCCCGGGCCGCGACGATCCCGACACCCGGCGCGGTGATCTCCGGCTTGAGCGCGCCGGAGGCGGTCGGCCCGCGCCCCGAGAAGTCGGCGAGGCGGTCCTGGCGGTCGACGGCGCCGACGGTCAGCGCGGTCCGTGCGGTGCCGGGGCTGGCGACGGTGGACCGGCCGGGTCCGGTATTGCCGGCCGCGATCACGAACAGCGCCCCGGAGGACTCGCTGAGCGCGTCCACGGCCTCGCTCAGCAGGTCGCTGCCCTCTTCGGTGGGCGCCCCGAGGCTCATGGAGACGATGTCGGCGCCCTGCGCGACGGCCCACTCCATGCCGGCGATGACCGTGGACTCGTCACCGTTGCCCGTGTTGTCGAGCACCTTCCCGATCAGGAGCCCGGCGCCCGGCGCGACGCCCTTGTACTTCCCGTCGGACGCGGCCCCGCTGCCCGCGACGGTGCTCGCCACGTGGGTGCCGTGCCCGCGCCCGTCCTGCACGTCCTGGCCGGGTATGAAGCTCTCCGAGTCCAGGACCCGGCCCTCGAAGTCGGGGTGCCCGAAGTCGATTCCGGAGTCCAGCACCGCGACCTTGACGCCCGTCCCGTCGTAGCCGCTTTTCCACACCTCGGGTGCGCCGATCTGCGGCACGCTGACGTCCAGCGTCGCCCGCACCCTGCGGTCCGGGCGCACCACGGCCTCCGGCCCGTCCAGCACGGCACGGTAGAACGCGTGGAGCGAGTCCTTCTCGACGTCCACGGCGGCCGCGCCCAGCGAGGTGAGCGGCGTCCGGTGCGTGACCCCCGGGACGTCCCCGGCGCGCGCCGCGAGCGTGGACCGGGCCGGGGTGCCCGCGTAATCCACGATGAACGGCACGGTGTCCTGTGCGCCCCCCTGCCCGTCGGCGGCGAGCCGGGTCACGTTGAACAGCTCCCGGTCGAGCCGCCCGGACGCCAGCCCCTCCCCCGCGCTGCCCGGGATGACGTAGGTGTCCCCCGAAGGCCCTTGCTCGGTACGGAAGGTGGTGGCCGTCCCCGCCGCCCCCGCCTCGGCGTCCACCGAGACGCGCCCGTCGCCGTCGGTGGTGACGGTGACCGTGTCCCCGGTGACCAGGGTGACGGTGTCGCGGTGCGGGGCGGGAGACGTACGGACGGCGACGGGCGCGGTCCCGGCCGCCTGCCCGGGGAGCACGGGGCCGAGGAGTGCGAGGGCGAACGCGGCGCCGAGGAGCGCGGTGCCGCGTCTGATGGGACCGGTGCGCATCGTGGCCTCCTGGAGCGGTGCGGCCACGGCATCGGCTGCCGGGCGACGGACGAGCGGGAGCACGGTGACGGGCCGGGCGACCGCTGAGGCAGCCGCGCGGCCCGTTGCCGGTCATCCTCGGGGCGGCGTCGCGGTGAGGCATAGGAGGTACGGGTGGCGAGCATGCGACATGTCGCCTGCTCGCCGGGGGTGGTCGCGGCCGAACCACTGTTTCCGGCCATGGTTACGATTTCCCGGTGCCTCGGTTCCCCGACGAAGGTTCCCCGACGAAGAAGGCAACGATGAGTGACCGCCCCGACGCCCCCAAGAGCTGCTGCGCCCCGTCCCGGGACGGGGCCTCCCCGGCCGATCCGGTCCTGGGCATCGGGCCGGTAGCCCCGCGTGCGCCGCAGGCGGCGTACGCCGACCGCGTCGAGCTGCCCGGGGGCACGTTCCGGATGGGCAGCGAGGACCGCGACGCGAACGCGGGCGACGCCGAGGGCCCGGTGCGTGAGGTGAGCGTCGCGGGCTTCGCGATCGACGCGTACGCCGTGACGAATGACCGGTTCGCCGCGTTCGTGGAGGCCACCGGCTACCGCACCGAGGCGGAGGAGTTCGGCTGGAGCTACGTCTTCGCGAAGTTCCTCCCCGGCCACCTGCGCAAGGTCTCGCCGCGCCCGCAGCAGACGCCCTGGTGGTGCGGGGTGAGCGGCGCCCGCTGGGACGTCCCCGAGGGGCCGGGCAGCGACCTGCGCGACCGGGGCGACCACCCGGTCGTCCATGTGACCTGGCGCGACGCGCTCGCCTACTGCCAGTGGGCCGGTGCCCGGCTGCCGACCGAGGCCGAGTGGGAGTACGCCGCCCGGGGCGGGCTCGACCAGGCCCGCTACCCGTGGGGCGACGAGCTCACCCCGGGCGGCGAGCACCGCTGCAACATCTGGCAGGGCTCCTTCCCCACCCGTAACACGGAGGAGGACGGCTACGCGGGCACGGCGCCCGTCCACACGTACGCGCCCAACGGATTCGGGCTGTACAACACGGCCGGCAACGTCTGGGAGTGGTCCGCCGACCCCTGGCAGCCCGGCACCGACGACCGCCGCACGATGCGCGGCGGCTCGTACCTCTGCCACGACTCGTACTGCAACCGCTACCGGGTCGCGGCGCGCACGTCGAACACGGTGGACAGCTCCGCCGGGAACATCGGCTTCCGGGTGGCGTGGTGACGTACGCCGAGGGCCCCCGGGACACGATGCGTCCCGGGGGCCCTTTTACAGCTGCGACAGGTCAGGACAGCTTGAACGCCGTGACCTGGTGGATGCCGTTGTCGGTGAGCAGGTAGCCACCGCCGAACTCGCCGACGGTCCGGTCCCGGCCGTTGTCGTCGCTGTTCAGGGACAGCACCTCGTCGACGCCGTCACCGTCGAGGTCGCCCGCGAACATGTTGCGGGCGCCCAGGGTGTTGCCGGTGATGGAGCCGACGGGGTCGGCCCAGGAGTCCTCGGAGTCGAGGATGCTCGGGTCGAAGACGTACCCGCCGGACTCGGCGCCGGCGAACAGCAGCTCGCGTCCGCCGGGGCCGGTCATGAAGCCGCCGCCGTAGGTCTGCGGGAAGACGAGCTGCTTCTTGTCGTCGCCGTTGGCGCGGTACCGCCGGAACGACGCAGTGCCGGCCTCGTACAGCGCGCCGTCCTTGGCGAAGAAGCTGTTGTGCGTCCACATGCCGCCCGAGACGCCGGAGTGCAGCACCTCACCGGTGCGGCCGTCGCGGATCTCGAAGTAGTTCTGCGGGTTGATCGCATCGGCGGCGGTCGCCAGCGGCGCGTTGACGGCCCACATGTAGATCACCGCGTGCCCCTTGGCGTACGGGATCTCCTTCGAGGCGAAGACGCCCTCGTTCGGAATCGCGGTACGGATACCGCCGACCGCGCCCCCGGGCGCCTTCGGCGCGACGGACCACTTGGCCTTGCCGTTCTTGGCGTTCAGCGCGACCGCGCTCGTGACGGGCGTGGCCAGCTGGTACGCGTTGAGGCTGGCGTACGAGGCGTACACCTTGCCGTCGTTGACGGACGGGTCGGTGAAGCGCACCTCGCCGGCGTCCTTGGGCGCGTTGTACGTCCAGATCGCGTGGCCGTCGCCGTAGTAGGCGCGCAGGGCGTCGGTCGGGACGAGGATGTCCAGCTCGCCGTCGCCGTCGAGGTCCGCCAGCGTGGCGGTGCGGATGAACTGGCCGCCGCCGTCGATCGTGGCGAGGGTCTTGCCGGTCTTGCCGTTGAGGACGACCGTCGCGGTGTCGGCCGCGATCACGATCTCGGGCTTGCCGTCGCCGTTGACGTCGCCGATCTCGATGTCGTGGACCGCGCCGGGGACGGTGGCCGTCCACAGCTTCTCGGGCTTGCCGCCGTTCACCAGCGACGGGCCGGAGTAGGCCCACACACCGTTGGACGAACCGCCCATGACGACGTCGTTCTTGCCGTCCTTGTTCAGGTCCGCGCTCTTGGCGAAGGCGATGTCGCCCTGCAACGGCGTGACCTTCTCCGACTTGCCGTTACCCAGCTTGAAGGTGCGGATGTTCTGCGACTGGTCCATCACCCGCACGTGCGTGCCCTGGGCGTCGGTGAAGACGTCCTGGTACATGGGGGCGGCGGTGACGCCCTTTTCCTGCCACTTGACAACGCCCTTGCCGTTGAACACGGTCAGCGACGCGAACTGGTTGCCGCCGCGGTTCCCCGGGACGTCGATGTCCTGGTCGTCCTGGGCGGAGGTGACCAGCTTGCCGTCGGCCACGCCCAGGCCCCAGATGCTGGGGGCGTTGCGGAAGTTGTCGGGGGCCCGCTTGATCGTGTTCGACCACTGCACCTTGTCCGCGGCGTCGCCGTTGACCACGCGGATGGTGCTGGCGTTCACGTACAGGTTCTCGTCCAGCGACGATTCCGCGACCACGTACTCGTCGCCCGCCTTGGCGGTCAGGTCGCCGACGGTCAGCGCGGTGGGCACCACGTTGTCCCGGCTCTGCAGGGTGGCGCGGTGACCGTTCTTGAGGTCGTAGGAGGCGACCTCGTAGCGCACCCCGACGGTGGAGTCGGCCTGCTCGATCGCGACGAGGCGCTTGCGGCCGGCGTCCACACGCAGCTGACGGCTGTACAGCAGGCTGTCGCTCTGCCACGTGACGGAGCCGTCGGCGCTGTCGAGGACGAGGGTGCGGCCGCGGCCGGAGACACCGGTGTCCTTGCCCAGGTTCCAGGAAGCGGCGATCTTGCCCTTGCCGAGGTCCTGGATGTCGCCCCAGTTGACGTACCGGGCTTCCTTGGTGTCGTACGTCCAGGTCTGCGCCGGGGTGAGCTTGCCGTCCGCCGAGGTGAAGCGGATGCCGGTGAGGGTGGCGGTCGCGTCGGCCGGGACCTTGGCGTCGCCGCTCATCCGGGGGGCGTCGGCGACCAGGAGCGTGCCGTTGACGATCTTCACCATGGAGGCGTGGTTGTAGAGCTTCGACCACACCGTGGTGCCGGTCTTGCCGTCCAGGACGGTGACGAACGTGCCGGTGCTGAGGTCCGAGCCCGGCGAGGTGAAGGCCCGGGGGTACGGGTTCGTGCCGACCTGCGCGGAGAACACCAGGTCCGGGACGCCGTCGCCCGTCAGGTCACCGGCGGAGTAGCCGGAGTCCGAGTTGGGGGAGAACGGCGAGACCGCGTTGTAGCCCATGAGGATCTGGGCCGGGTACGGCTCGACGCGCCAGACCTGGAGCGGCTTGACCTGCCAGTCCGTGTAGAAGGAGGCGCTGGTGCGGGCCCAGGTCTCGCTGCCGTCGGCGGCATGGAGCTGGACGTTGCCCATGCTGTTGACGGTGTAGTAGTCGCCCTTCTTGCCGACCGGCACCGTGGCACCCATGCCGCGCACGCCTTCGAGCGTGGCCTTCGCGGTCATGGTGACCGGGGTGGCCGGGTCGACGCCGGTGGCCGCGGCGTTCAGCTTCGAGCCGCTGCCGGAGCCGGCGTCCGTCGCCGCGGAGCCGTCCTTCTGCGCGCCGGTGGTGTCCTCGGCCTTGACGTACGGGTCGAGGGTGACGTTGGCCGCGAGCTTCTTCGCCTGGGCGCTGGTCAGCTTCATCGGCGCGTCGCTGCCGCTGTCGGCGGCCAGGGCCTGCGGGGCGGCGGTGAGGCACAGGCCCGCCGCGACGAGGCCGGCGGCGAGCTGAAGCGCCCGCCGGGAGTGCTGGGCTCTCATTACTTCGCTCCCTGGGTGAAGCTGACGGCGGTGCCGTCGGCGATCACGGGCTGGTTGTACGCGTACTGGAAGGCGTCGGTGCCGGACTGGTTCGCGATGCCGACGGTGGCGCCCGCGCCCTGGTCCGCGACCGACTGGTACTGGAGGGTCACGGCGCCGGTGGCCTCGTCGAAGACGGCCTCGAAGGTGGCGCGACCCGAAGTGCCGTTGGCGTAGGCGGCGTTGTTCCACACGATGGCGAACTTGCGGCTGCCCTTGGTGCCGGTGGTGGCGGTCTGGACGGACGACTTCTTGTCGAGCGTCAGGTCGTCCCACAGCGGGGCGACGATGCCCTTCACGCCGTTGGCGCCGGCCGTCGGCAGCGCGGTGTTGCTGTAGTCACCGACGCGCGAGGACAGGAAGTTGATCAGGCCGTCGGTGGTGACCGAGGCGGTGGAGTACGCGACCCCGTAGTGCTTCACCGAGAAGGGCAGCGAGACGGTGGCGGAGTCCTCGTCACCGGTCAGGGCGACCTTCTTGGAGCCCGCGATCCAGGAGTAGTCGGCCGGGACGCAGACGTTGCCGGAGTTGTCCGCGCGGTTGGGGACCTGCACGTTCTTCGTCAGGTCGGCGGCGCCGACGGCGGCGGGGCCGGTGTAGACACCGTTGCACAGGATCGGCGCGGCGGGCTTCACGGCCAGGCTGTAGGAGCCCTCGGCGACCGTCTTGAAGGTGTACTTGCCCTTGGCGTTGGTGGTGGCGGCCGGCAGCGGCGTGCCGTTCAGCTCGACCGTGGCGCCGGGCAGCGGCTTGCCGGTGACGTCCCGGACGATGCCGGAGACCTTGTGGCTGGGCACCGCGGTCAGCGCGATGTCCTGGGCGTACGCCTGGCTCTCGGCCAGGACGACGCCGGCGGTCGAGCCGCTCTCGTAGCCGTAGCCGCTGAACGCGAAGGAGTACGTGCCGGCGGCCAGCGGGAGGCGGTAGGTGCCGTCCGTGCCGGTGGTGACCGCACGGACCGCGCCGGCCGCGTCGGTGGACTTCACGGAGATGTTCGACAGCGCCGCGCCGGTCGCCTTGTCGGTGGCCTTGCCGCTGACGACGGCCGCGGTGTGCGGGGCCTTCTCGACGGAGGCGAGGATGTCGAGCTTGCCGTTGCCCCACACGTAGTTCATGCCGGCGGTGCCGCCGCAGTGGGTGTCGTCCACGTCACGCGCGCCCTCGTTGAGGAGGTTGCGGGTCTCCTCGATGTTGCCGATCAGCGAGGGGGCCGCCGACCAGAGGAGCGCGACGGCGCCCGCGACGTGCGGGGTAGCCATCGACGTGCCGTTGATGGTGTTGTACGAGTTGCCCGGCCAGGTGGAGGGAATGTTCACACCGGGGGCCGAGATGTTCGGCTTTTCGCTGCCGTCGGTCGGCGAGGGGCCGAAGCCGGAGAAGCCGGCGATCTTGCCGTTCACGTCGTAGGCGCCGACACCGTAGGAATCGGCCTGCGCGCCCGGCGGGTGGGTGGTCGAGCAGGTGACGCCGTCACCGTCGTTACCGGCCGCGAACGCCTCGAAGATGCCCGCCGCGTCCCAGGCCGCCAGGATGTCCTGGTAGAACGGGGTGGAGGTGTCCTTGTTGCCCCAGGAGTTGTTGACGATGTTCGGCGCCAGGTCCGGGCGCGGGTTCTGGCCGTTGTGGTCGGTCGGCGCGAGGATCCACTGACCGGCGGCGAGCAGCTCGTCGTCGTAGCAGACGTCGGAGGCGCAGCCCTTGGCGGCGATCCACTTGGCGTTCGGTGCGACACCGAGGCCGTTCTTGGCGACCATGGTGCCCATCGTGTGGGTGCCGTGGCCGTTGTTGTCGCACGGCGCGGTCGTGGGGCAGGTCCCGCTCGCGTCGTAGAAGTTGTAGTCGTGCGTGAAGGTGCCGTCGCCGTTGTTGCCGCGGTAGTTCGCCACGAGGTCGGGGTGGTCGAACTGGACGCCCGAGTCGACGTTGGCGACGACGATGCCCTCGCCGCGGTCCTGGTACTGGTCCCAGACCTGGTCGGCCTTGATGTCCGAGACACCCCACGCCGGGGCGTCGGTGCCGTCGGCGGACGAGTCGGTGCCCAGCGCGGCGGCGCGCGAGGCGGTGACCTTCTTGTCCGAGGTCTCGATGTCGTCCAGCTTGAACGAGTGCCGCTTGACGACCGACGCCACGTCCGGGCGCTTGGCCAGCTCGTTGACGAGGTCCTGGTCGCCGGTGACCTTGACCGCGTTGGCGATCCAGAAGTCCTCGTGTCCGACCTTCTTCTTGTCGAGGAAGGCGTTGAGCGACTTCTGGCTGGACTTGGCGTGCGACCGGAGCTCGCTGTACGCGGCCTTGGCCTTCTTCGCGTGCGTCTTCTGCTTCTTCGCACCGGCCAGGTCGGCCTGGTCCTTCAGGACCACGAAGAAGGTGGCGTCCTTGCCGTTGCGCACCGCACTCGTGAGCGCGGAGTCGACCTTCGCCGAGGCGGTGGCAGAGGGGGCCGGGGAGTCCGCCGCGAGGGCGGGCAGCGGGGTGGTGAGCAGGGCAGCCGCGGCGAGCGAGGCCACCGTCCACACGGCGTGTCTGCGCCTGGACGGTTGGAGCAGGGGCATCGAGCACTCCTCCGAGTGACGGTACATACGGGGTGCGCGCACCGTAGGAAGCCGCCGTTACTCGGGCATTACAAGGCTGGTCATCCCCCGGCCACCTCCGGCCGTCCGGGGCGGGGTTGCGGAAACCGGCCACCCTTGTCGCTCCGACCGCACGGCCCGGGGGAGGAGCTCTACGGGGGACTTGGCCCGGTCGCCCTCGCACTCACGCCCCAACCCTCCCGGTTTCACCCCGGCGGTGGTCCTGCCCGGCCCCGTCCACGGGCGGGCGCGTCGTCCAGTTCCCCACGGCGGACGCCCACACGCTGCGGGACACGGCGAGTGACGCCCCCGGAGGCTGGTGCTGCGACGAGGATGACGTCACCACGCTTCCGCTTGTGGCACGGCGGGATCGTGCCCACACCACCAGAACCGACGCCCCCAGGAGCAGCACCCGATGGACGCGACCATGGCAGACGCCCCGATCCCCCTCACCGAGGCGTTTCTCGACGCCCTGCGCGGGAAGCTGGGCGATCTCGTCGACGCTTCGGCGACGACCCGGGCGGTCTACTCGACCGACGCGTCGAACTACCGGATCGTCCCGGGGGCCGTCCTCATGCCCCGGTCGAGGGAGGACGTGATCGCCGCGGTCGGGATCGCGCGTGAACACCGGGTTCCGGTCACCGTCAGGGGCGGCGGGACCTCGTGCGCCGGGAACGCGGTGGGGCCGGGTCTGGTGATCGACTTCTCCCGCTCGATGAACCGCGTGCTGTCCGTCGATCCCGTCTCCTCCACGGCCGTGGTCGAGCCGGGCGCGGTCCTGATCGCCCTTCAGCAGGAGGCCCTGCCGCACGGGCTGCGGTTCGGCCCCGACCCCTCCACGGCCACCCGCTGCACGATCGGCGGGATGATCGGCAACAACGCGTGCGGGCCGCACGGCCTTTCGTACGGGCGTACGGCCGACAACGTGGTGTCGATGACCTGGCTGACGGGAAGCGGCGAGGTGATCACGGCGGGATCGGGTCCTGAGGCGCTGCACGCGGTGCCGGGGCTCGACGCGTTCGTCGCGGAGCATCTGGCGGTGCTGCGGACCGAGTTCGGGCGGTTCGGGCGGCAGATCTCCGGCTACTCGCTGGAGCACCTGCTGCCGGAGAGCGGGCGCAACCTCGCGGCCGCGCTGACCGGCACGGAGGGCAGCTGCGGCGTCCTGCTCGAAGCCACGGTCCGGCTCGTCCCGCAGGCACCCGCTCCGGCGCTCGCCGTCCTCGGTTACGCGGACATGGCGACGGCCGCCGACGACGTGCCGCACCTGCTGCCGTTCCGCCCGCTCGCGCTGGAGGGCCTGGACGCGCAGCTCGTGGACGTGGTCCGCCGGGCGCACGGCGACGCGGCCGTCCCCACGCTGCCCGAGGGCGGTGGCTGGCTGATCGCCGAGGTCGGCGGGGCGACTTCGGCCGAGGCGGTCGAGGCGGCGCGGGCGCTCGTCGCGGCCTCGCACGCCGCCGGCAGCGTGGTCCTGCCGGCGGGCCCCGAGGCGACCCGGCTCTGGCAGATTCGCGCCGACGGTGCCGGACTGGCCGGCCGCACCGCCGACGGCAAGCAGGCGTGGCCGGGCTGGGAGGACTCCGCCGTGCCGCCGGAACGGCTCGGGGACTATCTGCGCGGGCTCCAGGCGCTGATGGCCGAGAAGGGCCTCTCCGGCCTGGCCTACGGCCACTTCGGCGACGGGTGCGTCCACGCCCGCATCGACTTCCCGCTCGACGCCGGGGGCGCGCCGATGCGCGACTTCCTGGAACACGCCGCCGCCCTGGCCGCCGAGCACGGCGGATCGCTCTCCGGCGAGCACGGCGACGGCCGTGCCCGCTCCGAGCTGCTGCCGACGATGTACGGCCCCGAGGCGCTGCGCGCGATGGAGGCGTTCAAGGCACTCCTGGACCCGGACGACGTCATGAACCCCGGTGTCGTCGTCCGTCCGGCGCCGCTGGACGCGGACCTCCGGCGGCCGGGGGCGCGCCGGCTGCGGGCGAGCGACGGTTTCGCGTTCGCGCACGACGGCGGGGACGTCACGGACGCCGTGCACCGGTGCGTCGGGGTGGGCAAGTGCCGGGCGGACCTGCGCGGCCAGGGCGGCTTCATGTGCCCCTCGTACACGGCCACCCGCGACGAGAAGGACTCCACGCGGGGCCGGGCGAGGGCGCTCCAGGAGATGCTGAACGGCGGCTTCGTCACGGAGGGCTGGAGCTCCCCGGAGGTTCATGAGGCCCTGGACCTGTGCCTGAGCTGCAAGGCGTGCGCCAACGACTGCCCGACGGGGATCGACATGGCCACGTTCAAGTCGGAGGCCCTGCACCAGACGTACAAGGGCCGCCGCCGCCCGTTGAGCCACTACACCCTGGGGCGGCTCCCGCAGTGGCTGCGCCTGCTCGCGCCGCTGGCCCCGCTGGTCAACCTGGCCGGGCGGGTGCCGGTGCTGCGGCGGACGATGATGACCCTGATGGGCGCGGACTCGCGCCGCTCACTGCCGCCGCTGCCGGCGAAGCCGTTCCGGTGGAGCGGGGCACGGAAGGCCGCTGTCGCGCGGGCGGACGGCCCGAAGGCACTGCTCTGGGTCGACTCCTTCTCGGACGCGCTCGCCCCGGACATCCCGCGCGACGCCGTGGAGGTGCTGACGGCGGCCGGCTGCGACGTGGAGATCGCCGCCCCGGGCGCCTGCTGCGGCCTGACCCTGATCTCCACGGGCCAGCTGACCGCCGCCAGGGCGAAGCTCCGCGCCACGGTGGACCTGCTGCTCCCCCACGTCCGGGCCGGCCGCACGGTGATCGGCATCGAACCGAGCTGCACGGCGACGCTCCGGTCGGACCTGGTGGAACTCCTGCCGGACGACCCCGGCGCCGCGGAACTCGCGGGCGCGGTCAGGACGGTCGCCGAATTCCTCACCTCGATCGACTGGAGACCCCCGCAGGCAACGGAACACCTCCTGGTCCAGCCCCACTGCCACCACTACGCGGTCATGGGCTTCGAGGCGGACCGCTCGCTGCTCCGGTCCATGGGCTGCGACATCGACATCTCCGCGGGCTGCTGCGGCCTGGCCGGAAACTTCGGCATGGAGAAGGGCCACTACGAGGTCTCCGCGAAGATCGCCCAGGACGGCATCCTGACCAGGGCGGCCACCGCCCCGGACCGCCGCATCCTCGCGGACGGCTACTCCTGCCGCACGCAGGTCCAGGATCTGGCGGGCCTGGAGAGCCGCCATCTGGTGCAGGTGATCGCGGAGGCGTTGCGGGGGTGATCCCGGCGCGGTCAGGGCAGAGGGAACCACTCCGCCGGCCCCTCGGCGACAACCGGCACGTCGAGGGCCCGGCCACCGAAGTGGCCGGGCCCTCGTGCGTCGGGTCGTCAGACTCCGGCGCCCACCCGGGCCGCCGTCGCGTCGGCGGTCGTGGGGGCGATGAGGCGGGCGCGGTACGTGCGCAGGCGCAGGGTGCACCAGATGCCGATCAGCGAGATCACCATCAGGGCGACCGCCGGCGGCCAGTACGCGCCGCCCGCGAGGGAGGACAGCCACACCGCGGTGACGGGGGCGAAGCCCGCGAAGACCAGGTTGCAGATCTGGTACGACAGGGAGATGCCGGTGTACCGGACGTGCGGGGCGAAGCCGTCCGCGAGGATCGCCGCCATCGGCCCGTACAGCGCCGACATCACGAGGCGCATGGCGAGCATCGCCAGATAGATCAGGACGACGTTCCCGGTGCCCACGACCATGAACTGCGGTATCGAGAGCAGCACCACGCCCACGAGCCCGCCGACGACGACCTTGTGCGCGCCCATCCTGTCCCCGAGCAGCGACAGGAACGGGGTGACGACCAGTTCCAGGAACGCGGCGAGCGTGAGGCCGTTGAGCAGCATCGACTCGGACAGGTGCTGGTCGTCGGTGCCGTACGAGAGCAGGTAGCTCGTCACGACGTAGTAGCCGCCGGTCGCGGTGGCCAGCGAGAAGACGCCCACCAGGACCGTCTTCCAGTCGTTGCGCAGCACCTCGGCGACGGGCAGCCGCGAGGCTCCCTTGCGCTCCCCCTTCTCCTTCTTCTGCTCGGTGTGGATGTCCTCCATCACCGGGGAGTCCTCCAGCTTGGTGCGCACGACCAGGCCGATGACGACGAGGACCGCCGAGGCGAGGAACGGCACGCGCCAGCCCCAGCTGTCGAAGGCGGCGTCGCCGAACAGGCTCATGAGGCTGAACATGCCGGTGGACAGGAGCGCGCCGACCGAGGAGCCGAGCTGGGCGAAGGAACCGAAGAACGTCGCCTTGCCCTCGGGGGCGTTCTCCACGGCGATCAGGACCGCGCCGCCCCACTCGCCGCCGATCGCGATGCCCTGGACCAGGCGAAGCACGATCAGCAGGATCGGCGAGAGGACGCCGACCTGGTCGTACGTGGGCAGCAGGCCGATCGCGACCGAGGCGACGCCCATCATCATGAGGGTGATGACCAGCGTCTTCTTACGGCCGACGCGGTCACCGATGTGCCCGAACACGATGCCGCCGAGCGGGCGCAAAAGGAAGCCCACCGCGAAGGTGGCGAAGGACGAGATGGTCTTCAGGGCCGTCGGCATGTCGGCGGGGAAGAAGACGTCGTTGAACACGATCGCCGCCGCGGTGGCGAAGGCGTAGAAGTCGTACCACTCGATGGAGGTCCCGGACAGGGCGGCGAGGGCCGTCCGGTACGGGCTCTGCGGTCGGCGGGCGGTGGTGGTGGTGCGGTCCGGCAAGGGGACCTCCGGCAGGTGAGTGCAGACGGGGACGTTGCAGCCAGTCGAGTGGGGAAGAAGGAGGGCGTGCGGGGCCCGGCGGCCGGGCCATGGAGGGGATCGTCCGGCCGCCGGGACATCGGGTGCGCGCGACGGTTCAGCGGCCGGAGGCGGCCCAGGCGCGGCTGCCGCCGATCCAGGTCTCCAGGACCCGGACGCCGGTCAGCTCCTCGGCGGGCACGGCCAGCGGATCGGCGTCCAGGACGACGAAGTCGGCCAGCATGCCGGGGGCAAGCGCGCCGACCGCGTGCTCGCGGTGCAGGGCCGCGGCCGCCGCACCGGTGTGGGCGTGCAGACCGGCCTCGACGGGCAGGCGCAGCGACTCGTCGCCCAGGACGGTGCCGAGCACGGTGCGGCGGGTCGCGGCGGCGGCGACGGCCTCCAGCGGGGCGGGCGGGGCGACGGGGGCGTCGGAGGAGAAGACGACCGGTACGCCGGCCTCGGGGCAGCGGCCCGCCGGGTTGTAACGGTGGCCCATCTCGCCGATGGCGGTGAGGGTGCCGTCGCCGGTGCGCAGGTGGTGCTGGGGCTGCATCACGGGGACGACGCCGAGCTCGCCCATGCGGTCGATCTGCTCGTCGGTCGGCAGTCCGGAGTGCTCGACGCGGTGGCGCATGTCCGCGCGCGGACGGTCCGCCTGGGCCTTCTCGATGGCGTCGAGCACCATGCCGATGGCGTACGGGGACTGCGCGTGGGTCGCCGTCTGGAGGCCGGCCGCGTGGGCGCGGCGGACGATCTCGGCGTACTCCTCGACGGAGTGGTAGAGCTGGCCGTGGTGGCAGCAGTCGGCGGCGTAGCCCTCGGGAAAGTAGGCGGTCCAGCCGCCGAGCGTGCCGTCGGCGTAGAACTTGACGCCCTGGATGCGGAAGTGGTCGTCGCCGAAGCCGCGCACCGCGCCGAGTTCGAGGGCGGTGTCGAGGAGCGCCGAGGTCAGGTAGGCGGAGACCCGCATGCGCAGCGAGCCGTCGGCGCGGGCGCGCAGGTAGGTCTCCATCTCGCGGCGCGAGACCTGGGCGTCACCGATCGTGGTGACGCCGGCGGCGAGGAACACCTCCTGGGCGCGCAGGAGGTGGTCGGCCATGATGTCGTCGGGCTCGGACAGGTGGAAGTTCGGGCCGTGGTTGCCGATCTTGACGCCGGCCGGTCCGGTCAGCAGGTCGCAGGCGGCGTCCCACAGCTGCCCGTCGGGCTCCCCGTCCTCGAAGTGGCCGATGCTGCCGCCCGCGGGGGACGGCGTCTGCGCGTCGATGCGGCAGGTGCGCAGGGTGTGGGAGTTGACGACGCCGCCGTGGCCGGAGGCGTTCATGACGTAGACCTCGCGGTCCTCGGCGACCCGGTCCAGGTCGTGGCAGCTGGGGTGGCGGCCCTCGGCGAGGCGGCGGTGCTCGTAGCCGAAGCCGCGGACCGGGACGCCGGAGGGCAGGTCCCGGGCGGCCTCGCGCAGCACCTCGACCATGGTGTCGATGTCGGGGACGCTCTCGGGGCGCAGGTCGACCCAGGCGAGCGCCTGGCCGTACATGACGGGGTGGCAGTGGGCGTCTACGAAGCCGGGGTGGACCAGGCCGCCGTCGAGGGACAGCTCCTCGTCGGCCCGGCCGCCGAGCGCGGCACGGGCGTCCTCGGCGGTGCCGACGTGCACCACGCGGTCGCCGCGCACCGCCAGCGCCTCGGCGCGGACCGAGGTGCCCGGGACGGCTACGGCGGCGCCGGTGACGAGGAGCGTGCGCTCGGGGGACTCGGTGGGACGGGGCATGGCAGGCTGCTTTCGACCAGGACGTACAGGGCTCGCCGACAGACGATTCGGCTCGCAGAACGATAAAGAGCGAACGCCTGATTGACCAGAGGCTCCGGTGAAGAAGTTTTGTAAAGTTGAATCGAGCCTTCAGTTACGTATCGACTGCGCGCCCTCGCCAGGACCGCCGGTGTGACCCTCAGGCGCTGTGCGGGCGGAGGTCGTAGCGCTCCTTGACGAGCTCCAGATGGAGCCAGCTCTCCACCTCGCGCACGGCGTCCAGGCCGCGGATCTCCTCCAGCGTGGCGCGTACGGCGTCCAAGGACTCCGCGGTGATCGTGCCGACCGCTTCCGCCCGGCCCAGACACGTCGAGAGGAAGGCCACCCGCGCGAAGCCCGCGACGGTCTCGGCGACCTCCGCCGCCCGGCCCGCCACGCGCAGGCTGAACCCGCACAGGTAGCCCATGCCGAGCATGTCGGGCCGCACCAGCGCGACCACCTTCGCCACCCCGCCGTCGAGCAGCCGCAGCGTGCGCGACCGGGTCGCCCCCGCCGACAGGCCGACCCGCCCGGCCAGTTCCGCGAACGGCAGCCTGCCGTCCTCCTCCAGCTCCGCGAGGATGCGTTCGTCCGTCCCGTCGAGCACGCCGACGGTCGGCTCGCCGGTGAGCAGGTAGGGATCCTTCACGTGCCGCGTCGCCACCAGCGGATCCACCGCACGCACGCCGGCGAGGGCACGGATGTCCTCGATCGTGCGCTCCAGCTCCCCGAAGCCCGCCGTGCGCAGTTCGGCCATGATGGCCCGGCGCCCGCTCGTCAGCGTCACGAAGGGCGCCTGCGGGAGTGCGGCGACCTGCCGCGCCACCTCGGCCGCCGGACCGTGCGTGTCGATGGCGAGGTGCGCCGAGGCGGTGAGGGCGCGCACGGCCGGATGCACGATCGCCACCACACGGACGGCGCCGGACTCCTGGAGCCGCTGCACCCGCATCCGGGCGGCCGGCCGGGACAGCCCCACCCGCTGCGCCAGCGTCTCGTAGGTGAGCCGTCCGTCGCCCTGCAACTCCCGCACGATCGCCAGGTCGGTCTGGTCGAGCTCCACGTAGCGCCCCTCCTCGTTCAGCGGTGTCCGCCCATTCTGAGCCCGCCGGGCGGGTGGTCCGGCCCCGGGCCCGCCGCCACCCGGAACCACCCTTCCTCACCATCATCTCGTCCGAGGTAGACAACCACCACAGTCGAAACGTAAGTTTCTCGGCGATTACACGATCGAATCATCGACGGAGGCTGGCGTGACACGACCTGTAGCCGTGATCACCGACACCGGGGAGCTCGACCCCTCACCTGGCGTGGAGCGGCTCACCGATGCGGGCTTCGAGGTCCGCGTCGTCGGCAGCACGGACCCCGAGGCGATCGCCGCCGCCGCGCACGACGCCGTGGCGCTCGTCGTCGGTTACGCCCGCGTGGACGGTGCTCTCCTCGACCGCCTGCCGTACGTACGGATGCTGGCGACCATGTCCGCCGGCTACGACATGATCGACACCGCCGAGGCCGCGCGCCGGGGCCTTTGGGTGGCCAACCTGCCCGACTCGGCCACCGAGGACGTCGCCGTCCACGCGCTCGCCCAGATGCTCGCCCTCGCGCGACGCCTGCCGCAGGCCGACGCCGTCGTCCGGGCCGGCGGCTGGAGCACCGACCTCACCGAAGTACCGCGCCGGCTGAGCGAGATGACGCTCGGCCTCGTCGGTCTCGGCCGCATCGCCCGGGTCCTCGCCCGCCTCGCCGCCCCGCTCTTCGGCCGGATCGTCGCCCACGACCCGCACGCCTCCGACTGGCCCGAGGGAGTCGATCGCCTCGACCTCGACACCCTGGCCGGAACCGCCGACGTGCTCTCCCTGCACGTCCCGTCCACACCCCGGACCCGGGGCATGGTCGACGCCGGCCTGCTCGGCCGGATGCGGCCCGGCGCCGTCCTGGTGAACGTCTCGCGCGGCGACCTCATCGACCCCGGCGCGGTCCTGGACGCCCTGGACAGCGGCCGTCTCTCCGGTGCCGCGCTGGACGTGTTCCCCGTCGAGCCGCCCGCCGCCGACGACCCGTTGCGCAACCACCCCCGTCTGCTGGTCTCCCCGCACTTCGCCTTCCTCACCGATGCCTCGCTGCGCGCCTACGTCACCGAGCCCGCCGAGAACGTCATCGCCTGGTGGACCACCGGACGCCCCCGCACCCCCGTCGTGACGCCGCAGCCGACCGCGACCGCCCCTCTCAACGACAGCATGCAAGGAGACCCCGCGTGACGGACATCCTGGACACTCCCGCCACCGCCCAGGGCACGGACGGCGCCGCCGAGGAACTGCGGCTGCGCCGCGAACTCGCGGCCGTCTACCGGCTGGTCGCCCATTTCCGTATGACCGACCTGATCTTCACGCACATCTCGCAGCGGCTGCCGGGCCCGGACCACCACTTCCTCATCAACCCGTACGGACTCCTCTTCGAGGAGATCACCGCGTCCAAGCTGGTCAAGATCGACCTGAAGGGCAACGCGGTGGAGCCGAGCCCGCACCCGGTCAACCCGGCGGGCTTCGTGATCCACAGCGCGATCCACAAGGCCCGTGCGGACGCCCACGTCGTGCTGCACACGCACACCAGGGCAGGCTGCGCCGTGGCCGCGCAGAAGTCGGGCCTGCTGCCCGTGAACCAGATGTCGATGGAGTTCCACAACCGCGTCGGCTACCACGCCTACGAGGGCGTCGCCCTCAACCTCGCCGAACAGGAGCGCCTGGTCGCCGACCTCGGCACGCACCCGGCGCTCATCCTGCGCAACCACGGCCTGCTGACCGTCGGCGACAGCGCCAAGCAGGCGTTCCTGCGCATGTTCTACCTGGAGAAGGCGTGCGAGATCCAGGTCACCGCCCAGGCCGGCGGCGCCGAACTCGTCCTGCCCTCCGACCAGGTCGCCGAATACACCGCCCAGCAGCTCACCGGTGAGGGCGACGCCTCCTCCGACTTCGAGGACCACGACGCGTACGACCTGGCCTGGGCGGCGCTGCTGCGCCTGGTGGAGCGGATCGCCCCGGACTACAAGGACTGAGGAGCCTCGTTCGGCGCGGACACCGGGCGAACGGGAAACTCCCTGCGGCGGCGGACCGGACTCGGCAGGATCGCTCGTATGAAACCGCGCCCGCTCCTCGATGTCGCCCATGTGCCCGAACTCGACGCCTACCTCGCGGACATCGGAACGGTTTTCCGCACCTTCGCCGATCAGGACTCCGGATGCGTCTCGTACGGGGTCCTGTCGGCGGGGCGACGATGGTTCGTGAAGAGCGCTCGGACCTCCGAGGGGGCCGCCTCGCTGCGGCGGGCTGTCAGCGTGCACCGGGTGCTCGCTCACCCAGCCGTCACACCCTTGCGGCACAGCATCACGACGGACGGGGGACCCGCGCTCATCTATCCCTGGGTGGAGGGCGAAGTCCTCTACCACCCCACCAGGTCCCACCGCGGCGGACGCACCGCGCCCGGCAGCCCCATGGCCCGTTTCCGCGGCTGTCCGCTCCCCGAGGTGCACGCCGCCCTGGACACCCTCCTGGATGCCCATCTCGCGGTGGAGGCCGCGGGCCTCGTGGCCGTCGACCTCTACGACGGCTGCATGCTGTACGACTTCGCCGAGCGACGCATGCGGCTGTGCGACCTCGACGAATACCGGCCCGGCCCCTTCGAGCTCGACGCCGCCCGACTCCCCGGATCCACCCGTTACATGGCACCGGAAGAGTTCGTACGCGGCTCGTCGATCGACACCCGGACGACGGTGTTCCACCTCGGGAGGGGCCTGCGCCTCCTCCTGGACGCCGGCGACGAAGAGACCCGGTGGCGAGGCACCCCCGGCCAACTGGCTGTCACGCGACGGGCCACAGCACCCGACCCGCAGGACCGCTACCCCTCGGTGCGCTCGCTCACCGAGGCATGGCGCGGCGCGTGCCCGCCCGGAGCCCCGTCGAACACTCCACCACTGAGCCTCGCCGCGGAGGCCCCGCACCGCATGGACCCGGCCGGAGGCTGCCCCCACTCGGCCAACGGCCTTCTGCTGCAACGGAGTTCGGTCGTCCCGGTGGTCCTTCCCGGCGAGGTACGAGGGATGGCCGTGCTGGGCCACGAAGCGCTGAAGGACTTCCTCGCGCACCCCGACGTCGCCAAGGACGCGCGGCACTTCGCGGCACTCCAGGCCGGGGAGATAGCAGACGGCTGGCCGCTGAGGACGTTCGCCACGGTGCAGGGCATGACGACCGCGGACGGCGACGACCACCGGCGGCTGCGGTCGCTGATGGGCAGGGCGTTCACGGCCCGCCGGGTCAAAGAACTGCGGCCCTCCGTAGCGGAGTTGACGGCGCGGCTCCTGGATGAGCTGGAGGCGGCCGCCACCGAGGACGGTGCTGTTGATCTGCGCGCCCACTTCGCGCTGCCGCTCCCGATGGGCGTCATCTGCGCACTGCTGGGCGTGGACGAGGTCCACCACGACCGGCTCCACGCCCTCTCCAGCCAGATCGTGGCCACGGATACCGGTCCGGCCGAGGCGATGGCGGCCAACCGGGAGATGGTGGAGATCCTGAGCGCGGTCGCGGCGGCCCGGGCGGCCGATCCGGGGGACGACCTCACCAGCGCGATGATCGCCGCCCGCGAGGAGGACGGCGACCGGTTCAGCCCGCACGAGCTGATCGGCACCCTGATGCTGACCGTCATCGCGGGCCACGAGACGACGATGAACCTGATCACCAACGCCGTACGCGCCCTGTGCACCCACCGTGACCAGCTCGACCTGGTCCTCTCCGGCGGGGCCACCTGGTCGGACGTGGTGGAGGAGACCCTGCGCTGGGACAGTCCGGTCAGCTACTTCCCCTTCCGCTATCCGACCCGCGACCTGACCCTCGACGGCACCCTGATCCCCCGGGGCACCCCGGTCCTCGCGGGCTACTCGGCGGCCGGCCGCGACACCGGGGCCCACGGCCCGGACGCGGCCACCTTCGACATCACCCGCACCGGTCCCCGCCACCTCTCCCTGGGCCACGGCGCCCACTACTGCCCGGGCGCCCCCCTGGCCCGCCTGGAAGCCACCACGGCCCTGGCCCAGCTCTTCGCCCGCTTCCCGGCCCTGGACCTGGCAGCCCCGGACCCGGAACTCCCCCGCGCCCGCTCGTTCGTGGGCAACAGCGTGCGGAGGCTACCGGTACGACTGAGGAGCTGAGGCTCAGGCCGCGGCCCGCATCCAGGCATGAGAGCGCTCCCAAAAATAGGCTGCCTGAGAGCGGCAGCGGCGGGGAGTGCCCCTCCGTATCCATGTGCCACGCCCACAGGTGACAATGGAAGGGCTTCCATAACTGCAGCGAAGGAAGGCCCGCGTTCATGACTGAGGAACTGCCGCATCGGCACGCCACGCTCGATGAGGTGGCCGCGCTGGCCGGTGTGTCACGATCGGTGGCTTCCCGGGTGATCAACAACGCACCCCATGTCAGCCGGGCCAAGCGTGAGTCCGTCGAGAGGGCGATCAGGAAGCTCGGCTACGTACCCAATCCGAAGGCGCGTGCCCTGGCCACGCGGCAGGCGGGTGCGGCCGCACTGGTCATCTCACAGGATGACCCGGAGGTCCTGACGGATCCATTTTTCGCGCAGGTCGTCGCCGGGGTGGCCAGTGCGCTGGAAGACGCCGATCTGCACATGATGCTGTGCGTCGCTGCCAGCGCACGGGGGCGGGAGCGGGTGGAACAGCTCGTGCGCTCCCGTGTCGTGGACGGGGTGATGCTGATGGCGTTGCACGAGGACGACCCCTTGGCACGGATCGCCAAGGAAAGTCGGATCCCGGTCGTCTTCGGCGGGCGACCGGTGGACTTCGAGCCGCGCTGGTACGTGGACATCGACAACGTCGGCGGCGCACGGGAGGCGACCGACCACCTGCTCAAGCGCGGGCGGACACGCGTGGTCACGATCTGCGGCCCGCTGGACACCGAGGTGGGTGCCTCCCGGCATCGCGGCTACCGGGAGGCGATGACGCTTGCCGGTCTGAAGCCCCGCCCGCCCGAGCAGGGGGATTTCACCGAAGCGTCCGGGGCCGCCGCCATGGCTCGTCTGCTGGAGGCGCATCCGGATCTGGACGGGGTGTTCGCGGCCAATGACAACATGGCGGCGGGCGCGTTGCGCGCGTTGCGCAGCGCCGGGCGCTCAGTGCCCGTGGATGTGGCTGTCGTCGGGTTCGATGATCTCGCTGTCGCACAGCTCGCGGAACCCACGCTCACCACGATCCATCAGCCGGTACGGGATCTGGGGCGCGAGATGGCCCGGATGCTCGCCGGGCTGATCGCGGGCCGTACCGCCAGTCCGCTGATCCTGCCCACCCATCTGGTCAAGCGCTCCAGTACCTGACGGGCGGACGGGGTGAGTGGTGCGCGGCCGGCAACGGTTGGCCACCGGGAGGCAGCCGGGCGGGGAGTGAACACCGGTTGCCTGCCGGGAGGCGGGCCGCACACCACCGTTCATGGGCGATCGCCGGGAGACGGGCTCGGGGCCGGATCGCGCGTGGCACGGCTCGTCGCGGGGCCGTTCACCCCTTGACAGCGCCTTGCATGATGCCGCCGACGATCTGCCTGCCGAGCAGGCCGAAGACGACCAGGACAGTCAGTGTGCCCAGGAGCGTGCCGGCCATGACGACGGACTGGTCCTGGACATAGCCGCCGCCGAGCTGCCGCAGGGCGACCTGCACGGTGGGCTCTTGGGAGGAGAGCGCGATGATCGGCCAGAAGAAGTCGTTCCAGGCCGTCATGAAGGTGACCAGGCCGAGGACCGCCATGGCGGGGCGCGCGATGGGGACGACGATCGTCCAGAAGATCCGGGCCGTGAAGGCGCGGGTCGGCATGAGCTTTCACCGGCACCACACGACCCCGCCGGGCGATCGGTGGAGTCTTGAACACCTTGCACAGCAACCAGACGCTGATCACAGGGCAGTTGAACAACTATGTTCGCCCGGCAGTGACGGGCAGCAGCGCGCCCGCACGAGGCGGCCCACCTGCCGGCCAACCGGCTGCAGGACAGCACGATTCTCAACCCTTCGGGAGAAGTTGTGAATGCGCAGTGTTTCTCGACCAAGGAACTCCTGGTGACCAAGGGTCAGCCCCCCGTCGGGTCGATGGCGGCTCAACCGGACGCGCTCCGAGCGCCGGGCGGACTCTCCGGGGAGGTGTGAGTATGCGGCGCATCTGCCTGACGGTCCCGACGAACCGGGAGTGCGCTGCCACGCTCACCGAGGTGCTCGCGGAGGCCGCTTACGCCGAAGAGCACTTCGATGTCGAGGTACACCTCGTGGTGCTGGACTCATCCGCCGACTTCGCCGCACATGCCCAGGTGCTGCGGGGGACGGAACGCGTCTGGCACCTGGACGAGGCAGCCCAGTGGGATTTCTTGCAGCGGGTCATCCGGCGTTCCGGCGTCACCCGTCCCGGCCTGATAGCCGATCTCATGCTTCCCCAGGGACTCTCGTACGGCGCCTGCACCAACCGCGCGTTCTGGGTGGCCGTCGCGCTGGGGTGCGACTCGGTGCACCGCCGTGACTCGGACAGCTATTTCCAGACCCACGACGGTGACAAGGTGTTCCCGATCCACGCGGAACTTCTGTCGCTCGGCAAACCGGCACACATGGCGGTGACCACCGAGAACCAACTGGACCCCTCGCTGCGAAACGCCACCGTAGCGATGGTCGGTGCGTCATTCGTAGGTGAGATGTCAGTGGACCTCGGCGAAATCCGCGACCATGAAGCCTACGGCGACCTCGTCAGCCTCTGGGCTGCTGACGACAGTTCGGAGCAGGAGAGGGAGGACCTGGTCAGCGAGTCCTTCATGGGCTCGGAACCGTTCGCCGGCGACCGGTCCGTCCTCACAGTGGTCGACCCGATGCGGGTGGACATGCACAACATCAGCTTTCACGGCCTCCATGAGCGCATTCCATTGCCACCGGCCAAGGACACCATCGGCAGCGACTACTTCCTGATCCATGTCGCCCACAAGTCCCGGATGCCCGCCGTGCTCCACAATCGACACATCGTCAACTTCCACACAAAGGAGCGGAAGAGCCCCGCCGGATTCCTCGCGTATCAGATGCGCTTCGTGAAATTCATTCTGTCCATGCACTACTTCCATTTCATCTATCGGCGCATGACGAACTCCGCTCCGGCTTCGATCGCCGCCATCGTCCGTGAGAGCACCTGGCAGAACAGAGAGCCGAACGAAGCAAAACTGGACCGGATGGAACGCGCATACCGCAGGATCGGCGGCAAGTTCGCTGCCGTGGCGGACCGCATCGTGGAGCGCAGGGAGAGCCTGCTCACAGAGGCCCGCCGGGACCTCGATGACTACGTGCAGCTCATCGAGGCTTGGGGGCCGCTGATGGATGCGAGCCGTGTCACGGATGTCCGTCATGGATGAGCCCGCACACATACGGGCCGCTCTCGAGGACAGCGGCCGGGATCAGATCGTCTACGACCTGACCGGCATAGAGTCCCAGTACGACAGGTTGCGTACCGAACTTCCCGGGGTCGCGGTGCGGTTCGCGTTGAAGGCTTGCCCGCTGCCCGAGGTTCTCACCTGCCTTGCCGACCGGGGCGCCGGCTTCGACGCGGCCAGCCCAGGCGAGATCCGCCAGGCGCTGCGGACGGGAGTGGCGCCGCGCAACGTGCACTACGGCAACACGGTCAAGTCCGACCGAGAGATCGCGACAGCGTTCCACCTGGGTGTCACTACGTTTGCCACGGACTGTGTCGAGGACGTGCGTGCGATCGCCCAGCACGCTCCCGGTGCGCGAGTGTTCTGCCGCGTTGCCACCAGCGGCCACGGCGCGTTGTGGGGGCTCACCGGCAAATGCGGCACCCACGACGCGGTCGGCGTTCTGGCGGAAGCGCGCAGGCTCGGGCTCATCCCGGCGGGGCTGTCCGTGCATGTCGGATCCCAGCAGATGACCGTGAGCGGGTGGGAGGCAGCAGTCGACGAACTCGCGACCACCCTGTCGAAGCTCGCCGCGCGAGGGATTCACCTCGACCACATCAACCTCGGTGGCGGACTGCCCGCTCACGGCTACCTCACTGCCGACGGCACGGCACTGGAACCACCCACCGCGGAGATCTTCAGAAGCATCCGGGCCGGCATCCACCGGCTGCGGGAAGTGGCACGGGGTGCACTCGACTTCGTCGTGGAACCGGGACGGCACCTCGTCGCCGATCACGGCACGATCCGCGCCCATGTGGCCCGACTGACGGTACGTCACCAAAGGTGGCTCTACCTGAGCTGCGGCCGGTTCAACGGGCTGTACGAAGGTGACCAACTCCGTTATCCGCTCGCCTTTCCCACCCGCAACGACAGTCCGCAGGTACCGGCGATCGTCGCCGGACCGACCTGCGACAGCGACGACACGCTCGGCGACGCCTCGGTGCCGGTGCCGCACGACCTCACCTCGGGGGATCCCGTGTGGATCCGGTCGGTCGGCGCCTACGCGGTCAGCTACACCACACGCGGCTTCAACGGCTACGAGCCACTGCCTTACGTGGCCGTGCGCGCGGAGCGGATCCGGCCGATCGAGGCCGATGACTGGGACACCATCACGGAACTGGAGACCCATGCGTACGCGGAACGCGGCCTGTCCGAGGACCGCGGCGTCCTTCAGTCCCGCGCCTCGGCCTCTCCGGCAACGTCGTTCGTCCTCGACGCCGGGGAACGGGCCGCTGGATACGTCCTCGCTCTTCCGTATCCACGGTTCCGGTTCCCCGATCCGGATGTTCAGGAGAGTGAGGTCTTCACCTCATCGAACCTCCACCTGCATGACCTCGTCATCGGGGACGAGTCCCGCAAGCGTGGCTGGGCCACCCGCATGGTGCGCCATCTGACGGACGCGGCCCGAGCGTTGCGGTACGAGCGGATATCTCTGATCGCCGTGAGCGGTACGGCCGGTTTCTGGTCCAGGCAGGGATACCGACCACATCCCGATGTCGCCCTGCCGGCCGGCTACGGGCCGGACGCCCGCTACATGTCCCGCGCGATCACCGGCGAGAGCTCCTGAACGAGCGCACCGGTCCAGCAAGGCGCTCGCCCGTCCGATGCCGGACGGGCGAGCGCCTTGCGGCTACCGGCCGGTGTTGAACGTGAGCGCGGGCTTCGCGTTCCTGGCCAGGGTGTGCGCGAAGTCCGGCCACCACGCGCCGGCCGCCGGGTCCTCGCTTCCGTACTCCGGGTCAGCCGGGCCCGCAGTGCCCCGGTGGCAGGTGCCGTCCGATTCACCGATGGTCTTCACGTACACGTACGCGTCGGCCAGGGGCTGGCCGGTGTCGGCGGTGGGCCGGACGCCGATACCGCGCCCGGGGGCGTTGCACCAGGGTTCGGCATCGGTGTACTTGCCCGCCGGGGGGATCCAGGCGCCGAGGCCGTTGCGGCTGTTGTCCAGGACGTAGTGCGAGAGGTCCTTGAGCGGCGGCGTGCCCACCGTCCGGTCGAACCACGCGTCGGTCCACTTCCAGGTGGACGGGTCGTAGAAGTCCACCGCGTTGCCGGGCTGCCCGTCGTTGGGCGCGGCCGGCGAGTAGTACTGGCCGGCGCAGGTGTCCGTCTTACCGCGTGCCTCCTGCGGGCCTTCGGTGGCGTACCAGACGCACTTGGAGACCCAGGTGGCGTATCGGTTGAGCTGGTCGGTGGGCTGGTAGTTGGAGACGTTCAGGGCGAAGCCCTGGGTCTCGGCCAGACCGGCCTTGATCAGCCGGCCGGCCAGTTCGCCGACCGGCTGCCAGTTGCTGCTGCCGCCGTCGAGGTACACGGACGTCTTGGGCTTGGACTCCATGAGGCCGACCGCGGTGCGGATGTTGGCGTACCGCTCCTCGGTCCGGGTGCCGTCCGCGTCGCCCTCGGGACACTCCTTGGGCAGCAGAGCCAACCCGTCGGGCTCGACGACGACCGCGGCGCGGCCGGTGCCGATGCCGTCGGCCACACCCTGGACCCAGGCGCGGTACTCCGCGGGGCTGTCCGCGCCGCCGGCCGAGTAGAAGCTGCAGTCGCGGCCGGTGACGTTGTAAAGGACGAACACCGGAACGGTGCCGGTCAGCCTGGCCGCCAGCATCTTCTTCTGGACGACCTTCTTGATCTCGGTAGGCGTGCCGTAGTCGAGCCAGATCGCCTGCGGCCAGGACGCCAACTTGGCCATCCGCACGGCGTCTTCGACCTTGCCGGCCTTGAAGTCGGCGACCGCTTGCTGAGCGGCCCCGGCCTCGGGGTCGACGTAGAAGCGGGTGTTTCCGGGCAGCGTATGACCGGCCGCCGCGGGGCCGGGGGAGGCAGCTGCCTCGCCGCCACCGCCCAGCGTGCCGGCGGCAAGCGCCGCGCAGGCAACCGAGACGACCAACCGTCGCACTCTGCTCATGAGGTGAAGTCTCCTTTGTGCAGGCTGATTCGCCGGTGCGGACCCCACTTTTTGGGAGCGCTTCCAGATTTCGGCAAAGCCCAGCGCTTTCGTGGGCACATGCTGAGGCCCGCCTTACGGGCATGTCAATAGCCGTTCAGCGACTCCGCCACCAACCCCCTCCGACCAGCCAAGTCACTGGAAGAAGCGCAAGGCTGCGGGCACTTGACCTGTGCGGCGACGCATCGCCGGCTGCCCCTACGGTGTGAACGGGAGGTTTCCTCCGTGATGCACCGAGGCGCTCCGACCCCTTGTCGGCCCGCTGCAGCGCTGCTACTTTTTGGAAGCGTTCCCAGTCCTTCCCGTTCGCGGCGCACCACCCATGCGCCATCGGGCCCGTACCACACCGCGACTCTCGGTTCCCCCCACCGGTGGTGCACGGAAGATCGTGGTCGAGTGCACGTCCCAGCACTGCAGGCGTCCCGTCCCCGCACGGTTGTGTCGCCGGCGGACGCCGAACCTCTCCCGCCTGCCGCGTTCGCGCCCCCAAGGAGGCAGTCATGCAATCCCCCACGGCTTCACGGCGGTTCCGCACGTACCGCTGGCTACTCGCTCCAGCCGCCGCCCTCGCGCTGATCCTCAACCCGGTTTCCACCCCGGCCTACGCCGTCGGCAGCAGCTTCACCGACAACTTCGACTCCTACAACACCGGCCTCTGGAGCAAGTCCGACGGCTGGTCCAACGGCGGAATGTTCAACGCCGGCTGGCGCGCCGACCACACCTGGTTCAGCGGCGGCGTCATGGGGCAGAACCTCGACACCGCGAGCTGCCCCTCCGGCTGTTCGGGCAAGCCCTACGCCTCCGGTGAGTACCGCACCAACGACTCGTACTCGTACGGCCGCTTCGAGGCCCGACTCCAGGCAGTCAAGCGCGAAGGCACGGTGACCGGGTTCTTCACCTACACCGGCCCGAGCGACGGCCAGCCCTGGGACGAGATCGACGTCGAGATCCTCGGCAAGAACACCAACCAGATGCAGACCAACTACTTCACCAACGGCGTCGGCGGCCACGAGACCGTCATCAACCTCGGATTCGACGCATCCGCCGGGTTCCACGACTACGCCATCGAGTGGTGGGACCAGGGAACCATCAACTGGTTCGTGGACGGCAAGCTCGTCCACCAGGAAGACGGATCGCGCGGAGCGCTCCCCACCCACCCGATGCGCATCATGGCCAACCTGTGGCCCGGCACCGGGGTCGACAGCTGGCTCGGCCCGTTCAGCTACCCGG
Source organism: Streptomyces sp. NBC_00209 (assembly GCF_045206345.1). Lineage (NCBI taxonomy): Bacteria > Bacillati > Actinomycetota > Actinomycetes > Kitasatosporales > Streptomycetaceae > Streptomyces > Streptomyces sp. NBC_00209. The sequence goes on from NZ_CP108121.1 coordinate 1,336,196, forward strand.
GCACTCCGCTGACCGCCCGCTACGACTGGATGAAGTACACCAAGTACTGATCCGGCGAAGGAGGTGGAGCCGGTACACGCCCTGACGACCTGTACCGGCCTCGCCGAAGTCACCGCCGGGGAGCGACAGCACGCGTGTCGCTCCCCGGCGGTTCCCTTGTGCCGCGTCGAACGTCAGGAAACGGGGAACCAGGTCGCGAGGCGCTGGCGATCGCCGGTACATCGACGTTGTCCTGCGCGACTTCCTCGACGAACGGCCCGGCCATGGGAACGGGCGGCGGGACGGTACTCGCGCTGACGCCGTTGCACCTGAGGAAGACACGCATGGTGAGCCAGGCGGTGCGCTGGTTGCCGTCGATCAGCGCGTGATCGCGGGCGACGGAGTGCAGCAATGCCGCAGCCTTCTCGTGCGGCGTGGGATACAGCTCGGCTCCGAACACGTTCGCCCGGGGCCGCTCCATCGCCGACACCAGAAGCCCCATGTCACGCACACTGTGCTCGGTACCGTTGACAGAACCCCATCACCGCCGCTGCTGATGTCTCCGCCGAACCCGGAACGGTTCGCTCTCAACCGCCCCTGCCCAGCCGGACGGTCACGATCCCCACGTGAGATCGGACAACAGCAGCTCCAGCTCGCTCTCCTCCTCGACGCGAACACCGAGTTCGGCGAGGGCCGTAGCGAGTGCGGACTCCCAGGGGGTCTCCGTCGGGGTGCTGACGAGCGGTGACAACGGAGGTTGGGCACAGCGGAGCACGGCGGCGCGGTAGTCCGCAGCCGTGTAGCGCCAGGGCAGCCAGGGGACGCGGCGGCGAAGGCCGCCGGCGATCCGGAGCCGCCTCCTCGGCGGCCTCCCCCTCCCTGGTGAGCTGGTAGATGAACCGCTTCCGGTAGAAGTCCTCGACCGCGGTCACCCGGGCGGGATCGGGATCCGCCCGCAGATTGCCCCAGCCGACGAGCTTGTCGAGCGCGCCGACGACAGCCTCCAGCTCGGCAGGACGGACATCCGCCGGCAGTGCGGTGTGCACGTCCTCGGGCCGCAGGTGGACCGCGAACCGTTCCTTGGCCGTCAGGAACGCCCGCATCACGTGTTCGAAGGGGTCGCATCGCACGACCCGGTGTGCGAAGAAGTCGATGCCGGTCCGGACAGGAAGGACCGCACGGACCGCGCTGCGCGTTTCACGCCATTGACCAGCCTGTTTCGGCTACCCAGGGAGCGCCGCACTATGCCCCCGGATAGCCTTGCGGATCCGTGTATCCGCCGCATGGGAACCAAAGGACACAGTGAACGTGAGCATCATCCACGCGGGGCCGGTGGGCTACCGCCTCTCCATCGTCGACGAGGACCCGCTGCGCTCCCGGCGCGAAGCGCGGGAGCTGCTCGCGGCGATCACCGGCACCGATCCGCACGCCGCACTCGATGTTCCCCGACCTCAGGATCCGGGCACCGACGACAGTCTCAAGGGCGGCCCGGTCACCGACCTGATCGGGCTGGTGTTCGGCGGCGGTTCCTTGGCCGCCGCCGCCGTTCAGATCTGGCTGGCACGCGTGCCGCAGCGGACCATCGTCGTCACCCGGCCCGACGGGGCGACGCTGCGCATCTCCGGGAAAGAGGCGCGGGTCGACGACGAGCGGATCGAGCGTTTCCTCACCGACGGCTCGGAGGACCTCCACGGAGACGGACCGACCGCAGAGTGAGTGACAACGACCGGTACGCCATGCTCATCGGCGTATCCACGTACGACAGTGACCGCTACCACGATCTGCCGCCCGTCCGGGCCGACCTGCACTACATGCAGGCGGTGCTGGAGAGCACCGAGATCGGCATGTACAACGACTGCGCGCTGGTCGCCGAGCCGACCCGCGCCGAGATGCTGCACGCGATCGAGACGTTCCTGGAGGAGCGGCAGCCCATCGAGACCGCTCTGCTCTACTTCAGCGGCCATGGGGAGTTCTGCGAGGCGGACGGCCAGCTGTACTTTCTCACCCGGGATGCCGATCCGGACGACCTGCCGGGAACGGCGGTGCCCGCCGAGTTCCTGGAGCGGATGCTCCAGTCCTGCCGGGCATCCTCGAAAGTGGTACTGCTGGACTGCTGCTCCAGCGGTTCCGTCGTACAGGGCTGGACCGCCAAGGGCGCATCCAAGTCGGATGCCCAGCCCGCGCCCAGCACACTGCTGCATCCGACCGGGGTGTACTTCATCACCGCCTCCGACGCCCTCCAGGCCGCTTCGGCGATGGCCCCGGCCGGGTCCTCCCTCGGCACCTCCCGATTCACCGGTGAGATCGTGGAAGGGCTGCGTTCGGGGCGGATCAAGGACAGTGGCTGGATCACACCGGACGACCTCTTCACGTACCTGACCGCCCAGATGGTGCGCGCCGGAGTGCCGCAGGAGCAGCGGCCGACCAAGTCCACGATTCGGGCCACGAGTTCGCTCCCCCTGGCACGCTCCGTGGCGCGGTCGGTGAACCTTCCCGCCCTGCCCGGCGACGGCAGCACCCGGGCCGACCGGAACACCTCCCCCGCGCTGCTGAAGGCACGGGAACTGGCCGGGCTCGACGCCCGGGACGGCGTCGACCGGCAACGGCTGCTGCGTTACTACGTGCACTGCTTGAGCGCGCAGGCGGCGTCGGGCATGCTGCCCGATCGGGACAGCGGACGAGGCTCCGCGTACTTCTTGCTGGGGCAGGGGTCCGAGACGATCCAGTCCGGGCTCGGCCCCACCCTCCCCGCTCCCCCCCAGCTGCCGAGGCCGAAGAGTGGAGGGGCCGGATCTGCGAATGGCGCCGGGCTCCAGGAGTACTGGTACGGATATCCGGCGATCACCCTTCCCGAGCGCGGCGGGGACGGCCGACGCCGGGCCGCGGTGCGGATCGCGCCGTTGCTGATCCAGTCGATGGAACTCGCCCCCGATGCAGACGGCCGTGACAGGCTCCGCCCGAACGGGGTTCCCTCTCTCCACACGGGGCTGATCACGGACCTGCTGGACGATGAGGCCGCTGCGGACCTCCTGGCCCGCTGGCAGCCGGCCTGGCAGGAGGGCAACGGCACGCAGATGGTGCGGGCCGTGCGCGAGCTTCTAGCGGAACTCGGTGTTCCGGAGCTGGAGCCCTTGGACCTGTCGGCGCTCAGTGAGCGATCCGTGATGGACTCGCTACGGCCCGGTGCTCACAACGCCGCGGTTCTCCTCGCGCCCTCGGGTGTGGAACGGATCGCGACCGAGGCGCTCGTGGACAACCTGCTCCAGATGTCGACACGTACCGCACAGATGCCCGGCACCGCGCTGGACGCGCTCCTCACGGGCGGCGAAGAGGCGGTGGTGGACCGTGAAGCGCCGGGCGTCGTCGCCCCGGGGCCGTGCAACGAGAGCCAGGAGCGCGTGATCAGAGCGGCGATGACCCGTCCACTGACCGTCGCGACCGGGCCACCCGGTACCGGCAAGAGCGAGGTCGTGACGGCCGTGGTCGCGACGGCCGTCGCCGCAGGCCAGACCGTGCTGGTCGCCTCCACGAACAACGAGGCCGTGAACGTGGTGGCCGACCGCTGTGACGCGATCTCGCCCGGCCTGCTGATGCGGACGGGCAACGCCGCGGCGCTGGAGCGGGAGGCCGCGAAACTGGAGCAACTTCTCAGCCGCTCCGCTGAACCTCCGGGACGCGGGACTGCAACCGTAGCCGGTGACCTTCGCAACCGGCACGCACGAGCGCTCGCACACCGGGCGGAGGCGGCGCGGCTGGTGGGCGACGAAATGGCGTTGGTGGAGTTGCTACGGCAGCGCGCCCAGGAGGCCGACGCCCTCGGCCTGGCCGTAGAACTGCTCAAAGGACTCTGGGCCGACGACGAGACCGACAGGCTCTCCCGCTGGGAGGAGCGGGCCCGTGGGGCCGCCCAGGCCCGATGGTTCGGCTTCGGCCGATGGCGCAGGGGACGTGCCCTCTCGGCGTTCGTCGCCGGTTCCGGTGCGGCGCCGGCCGACCCGTGGCCGTCCTGGGTCTCGGCCCGGCCCGCGCCACCCGAGCTCCTGCTCGCTCTGGCGGAGGCTGTGGCCGTGGAACGTGCGCTGCGAGAACGCGTGCCCCTGCTCCTCGGCCGGGACGAGGAACAGCTGAAACAGGCACGGCGGAGGCGGGGCGGGTACGGGAGACGGTGGACGAGCTACTGCTGCGGCTTCCGCCGGACGCGACGGTCGGTGTTGTCACGCCGTTCCGGGCCCAGAAGGAAGCGCTCGCCCGCTTCTGGCCAGACAACGAGCGGGTCAGGGTGGGAACGGTGCACGCCTTTCAGGGCGGGCAGCGCGATGTCATGGTCCTGAGTCCGGTAGCAACCGACAACACCCCTCCGCGTACGGCGCATTGGGTGGCGAGTCAGGTCAATCTGTGGAACGTTGCCGTCACCCGGGCAAAGTCTCAGCTGATCACCGTGGGCAGTCACGCGTTCTGGCAGGACCAGGCGGGGCTGCCCGCATTGCTCGCCGAGCGGTCGACGGTGCTGGGCACGGACGCGTATGCCGACCAGGACACCGCGGTCAGGGCGGAGACGGTCTCCGGCGTGCGCGAAGAACTCGCGGATCGGCTCCAGGAGTATCTGGGGGAGCGTGGGATCACCGATCTGGAACGTGCGGCCGTCGTCGGTGGGCACACCGTGGATCTGCTGTTCACCGTGGACGGCACAAATACCGCCGTACTGATCGATCCTGGCCCCCGCGACAACCAGGATCCGGCCCGGCACCTGCGGCTGACCCACGCACGGGCCGATCTATTGACCGGGCTTCCGTCCGGTGGTGCCGGGGCGAAGGCCGGGCCGGTAACCCGGACTGTCCGGGTCCCGGCATGGCGGATCCTGGCCGGCGAGGCGGTGTTGGAGCCCCTGTTCAGCTGATGCGTCGGGTAGCCGAACAGGGGCAGAGGGGCGCTGTCATTCCCGCAGGCTCCGCACGACGTAGGTCATGTGCTGGACGTTGCCGACGCGAAGCCAGACGGAGGCATTTCCGGTGCCCTTAGTGCCGTAGCCGCACGCGCAGTCCCTCAGCCAGCTCTCGCCTGCACCGGCCACCGCGCCCCGGAAGTCAGGCAGTTCAAGCAGCCGGCGGGCCGCCGCCCGGTTCACGGCGGTCCGGTCCTCGCCTCGCGCAAGTACTTTGGCGAGGACGAACGACTCGGCGGTGGTGTAGCGAAGCACGCCCCAGGCGGGGCCGCCCCCACCCGCCGATGGTTCGCGTGCGATGACCCGGGCGGACTGGATGCCGTAGTCGCCGAAGCTGAGCCACGGGACGTAGCCGCGGGCGGCGGCGGTCAGCTCACGCCAGACGAGCCAGTCCGTGCGAGGTTCGGCCCGCAATCCTTCCTCCAGCATCTTCGCGGTCACGGACGGGAACCCACCGCTCAGAATGGCTGCGGTTCTCCAGGGTGTCAGGGGCATCAGCGCATCGAACGCACGCAGTGCCTCCTTTTCTGCATCGGGGCGATCGCCCAAGACCGCACCCAGGTCGAGGAGCAGATCCGCCTCGTCGGCAGGATCCAGGCGGGCGAGCAGGGCGCGAACAGCGTGGGCTGCGTGATCGTCCCACTCGCCCGGCAGTGCCACCCGTATGCCGATGCCGCTCCCGCTGCGCCGCGCAGCCTCCAGCGCGGCTGTCTGCTGGAACTCAGGACGGTCGGGCCCGGTGACCGGACGCAGTGCGCTCAGCTCACCGAGGTCGGCCAGCACGGACATGAAGACCCGCAGTTGGACCTCCCCTGCGAAGGGGGTATCGATCCAGGCCGGATGATGGCGCTGCACTCTGCTCACATCATGCGCTTCGCGCCGTGTGTGTGCGACGAGTACGTCGCGTACCGACCCATGACGCGGCGGAAGGTTCCAGAGCGGCACCACCGCTCCCTGAACAGCCGGACTCAACTGCCGGTACGCCGCGATGGCGTGCGGCGCCGCCGACAGGACGGGAACGTACGACGGTCCGGACATGACGGCTCCCCCTTGGCTGTGCCCGTGCCCTGGCTCCCCTTCTTCAGGGTCCACCCCGTCGGCATTTCATGGAATGACGCCTTTTCGGCCTGGGTGGCTGGACTACGCCAGCGGCCTGCTCACCAAGATCGGCTACGCGGATGGCACGCCCGACGCCACCCTCGGCTACGACGGGGCCGGGCGCATGACCGGCTCCATCACCGCGATCAGGGGAAGGTTCCGCTCTGATGTCGATGACATCGCGGAGCTCGGAGCACACGAACCTTCGCTTCCATCTCGCCAGGCTCGGCGCCGTCGATCTCGTGGGCGGGGCGTTCGGGAAGCCGGGGGAGCTGAAAAATGAAGCTCCCCCCGCGGCTGGCCACCGCCACGGTGGCTGCGAAAGTCGCCGACTTCGACGGCGCACGTGCCGTTCTGACGGAGCCGAAACGGTTGTACGTCACATCGGCCGGATAGCCGTCGCCTCTGGTCCGGGGCCACGGTCGGGCTGTTCGCGGCACGCCGCTCGCGCCCATATCCAGCGGTGTGGCGGATAACGGACGGAGTGGGGCTCACGGTGCGGTCTAGCCTGGCAGGCCCGTGTGCCGCATGCACAGCGCCAAGGGCGGATTTGCGAGCGCCGTCGCCCTGATTCATCACAGCACTGCGGCTCGCCATACGTTTCCATCCCCTGCGAGGATCGGCTGCTGGACACTGGCGCGACCGCCTCCGTCGGCTTCTTCAAGGCCGAGCTGGCAAGACGCTGCCCACGTCGAACGCCTCGCCGTCCAGCGGGCCTCCACTCGAAGGGTTCGAGGCCCGGCACCACCGGTCCCAAGCGACCACGAGCACTGCCGGACACGCATGACGTCCCGTCAGAATGAGCGTCGAAATGATCTCTCACTGCCCCGCGAAGATGGGGGCCGTGAATCCCTCATCCCACACGCCATCCACAGAACCGCAGGTCAGGAGTCCTTCTTCGCCGGCTCAAGGATCGCCACGCACTCCACATGGTGCGTCATCGGAAAGATGTCGGCCTGGGCGGGTCAGAGAAAGGCGCAGGTCAGAGCCAGATTATTGACTCCCTGCTCCTGGTGCGGGCACCAAGAGCGTCAAATGAGCGTCACGGCCAACAGTCCGTCCCTCCTCTCGAGGCGGAAGGGGCACGACCAGCTCACCTGCACGAGCCACTGCCATGTGCGCCCGGCGGCCTGGACCCGCCGTCGCACGGTGTCCGGATGGCCACTACGGATGCCGGCAGGTACAAGGTGCCTGCTGGGATCGGCTACAGGTGTAGGCCCACGTGATTCACGATGAACCGCTTCTCCTCGGAATCGAGGGCAAAGTAGATGCGTCCGACCTCGTTGGGCGAGACGGCGTCCCGGACCTTGATGTGCGGCAGTCCGTCCCAGCGCTTCCCGTTGAACATGAAGTAACGCTTGTCCTTGTCCTTGCTGAGTTTCTCGTCATTGGGCGCGAATTTAAGTCCGTGGTTGTCGTAGAACCACTGGGCCAGCCTAGGCATCTTGCCGGAATGGGAGTACAGGTCGACGGCAGCCTGCGCGAGGGCTGTCAGCCGGTCGGTCATCTCCTGGGGGTACGGGTAGCGGGAGTTCTTCCAAGCGCGCGCAGCTCTCGCCGTGAACACGATGTGCTCCTCCGACGCCTTGGCGAGAGCTTCGAAAGTGAGCACGGCATCCGACCCCAAAGAAGGGATCTCGCTCCAGGCATCGAATGTGGCCGCCCTCCCGCCCTTCGAGAGGCTCAGGTACTCGTTCTTCCAGTAGTCCCGGTCCTGACGCAGGGCCTCAGCAGTGGCGGCATCGTCTCGCGCCTTGTCGCGTTCCTCCATGCAGCTCTGTGCCATGCTTTCCCAGGACGTGGCGTCCTCTTCGAGCTGCCGGACCCGTTTCTGCAGTGCTTCGAGCTCGGCGGTCGTGTCTCCGGCGGCTTGGGCGAGCGACAACTGCTCCGCCGCCCTACGGGCTCCCGCGCGGTACGAAGCCTGCCGCGCACGTTCCCACGCCGTGTCACTGCCACGAGCGATGACAGAGAGATGGGCGAGCGAAAGCATCAACCGCCGTCCCACGAAGGACGGCTGGGACACCTCCTCACGCGAGTACGAGGGGTGTTCCAGGGCGAGGTCGGGCCAGACCAGCCGGGCGCCACCGCTGGGTACGGCCAACTGCTCGTGAGCCCGCCGGACCGCTTGTGCAGTCACGTAGTTCAGGGTCACCACCTGGGCCAAGCCAGCCAGTTGCCCCGACGCGTCGGCCGCCGCACTCCATCCCGCCCGGTCCCTGGGATGTACCAGGAGAATGGGGAGCCGCGTGCGCAGCGCCAGGACATCGAGGAGTACGTCAGCATGGTTCTCCTCCCGGATCCTCTCGTACCGTCCCGTGGCGAGCTGGCTCAGCACCCGCACTTCGAGCTCCTGGTCGCCGAGCACCGCCCGCAGCAGGTTCGGGCGCTTGAGCTGCGGATCCTGCACCGGTGCTATCCAGCCGTCGGGGATCTCCCTGCCCATTACGATCCTGAGCCCGCCACCGCCCTCCTCCGACTGGGAGACCGTGACCCGGGTGACGAACTGGGCCGGCCCCGTAGAGAGCGGCTGATGGATGGTCATGCGCAGCGCGCGGGTGAGGTCGTCGCCTGCCACGGTCCAGCTCACTGTTCGGTCACCCTGGCCAGGAAACTTGCCAACGAGCACCGCCCGACCATCCCGGTCGAGTTCGGTCACCGAAGGTGCCGGTACACGTCCGTGGTGGCCGAGCCAGTCGGCGAGATGGCCGCGGAGGCTCTCGTAGACGCGGCCCGGCTGCTCTTGGGCGGACCGGATATCGAAACTGACGGCGTACAGCGCCTGCACGGCGGCTCCCCTCACCCCCGATGCCCTGCACGACGACCGTTTCCCCCTCGAAGGCGGTCTGGGCACCACTGGGAGAGCAACCCTAATACCGCTCCGCCCATGTCAGTAATGCCATGGGCGGAGCTTCGGGGCCGACCGTCCGGTCAACCGACGCCATAGCTGCGGGCCCCAACGGGCCCGATGAAGTGGGGAACCGTCCGGCACTCCGCAGCCCGTCTTGTCGGGCGGCGGGGGATGGTCGCGTACACGCCAGTCGACGAGCACGTCAACGAGGAGCAGTCTGCGTTTTCCGCCCTCGTCCGGATCGGGAGCCGGTCGCGATAGCCGGGCGGGGTGAGTATCGGTCACCTCGATCCGGACGCCGCCCAGCCACTCATCGCGGAAAGGGGACGGCAAGAAGCCCCGTCGGGTGATGCGGCCATGGAGGACGGCGTTCGCAGCGAGTTCCCCACACACTTCATGTGCAGGGCCATCGGGAAATCTGTGTGACAGTTCTGACCCAGAAAGAGTGGCAGGTCAGAAAGGGTTTCTCGGCCCCTCCGTGGACTCTCTGTGACTGCCCGGAGCGCCACCTGAGCGTCACGATCGACATAAGTCCATCAGGCTCCAGCAACGACCCAGGACATGACAACATCGACCGCAACTGCCTCGTCGCATAGGACCGGGGCCCTTTCCCTGCTCGCACTCCTGCTGCTGCAGGTGCTGTCCACCCACCACGGCCGCCCCACCCCCCTCCGCATTCAAGTTCCCCGTGGGGACCGCCCTCGTGCTGTCCCGACCATGCGGCCATCGGTCGGGGCGTGCCGTTGACTGGCGGCGAGTGGGTACGCCTGCCCCCGGTACTGCTCACAGAGGCGTGGCGAGCAGCCCGAAGACGAGGAAGAGAGGCTAGTCGGTGGGGACCGCTACTATCCAGGATCCTCACGGGACGACGAACGGAGTCAGGGAATGGGCTACGTGAACGAAGCGGCGATCAAGCGGAAGCTGGGTATCCCGAACTTTCGGAGCCTGTCCAAGGACAAGGTGCTCAAGCTCGCAGCAGCCATGCCCGGGATGGCCACCGAGGTGCGGCTCAAGCTCATCGAGCAGTTCCCTGCCTTCAAGGACCTGGGCAAGGCCAACATCGATGCGGTCAAAGAGGCCCACAAGTCCACTCTCGCAGCCAATGAGAACAGTCAGAACCACTTCTATAAGGCTTCACAGGACCAGCGGGACGCTCTGCAGGCCGACCTCGGCCGGGACGACCTCAGCTGGGCGCAACGGGAGGCCCTCCACGACCGCCTCGACCAAAACGTACAGCGGGTAGGCGAGAAGGACAGCGAGAACAAGCAGTTCCTGGGGGCGGGGATGAAGTTGGTGGCAACCGCCGGTGCAGCCGCCCTCGCACTGAGCGTGGTATACGTCGGCGGCAAGAACACTGGAGCGAGCGAAAACGGTTCCGAGGAATCCCAGTAGGACAGAGACTGGTCCTCTGGAGTGGCCCCCGCGGGTCAAGGCTCGCGGGGTGCGATCTGTCTTCTTGAAGAAAATCGGCACCTGGGTCAAAGTGCGGCGGCGAAGTTCGTCAAGGCGACGGGTTTTGCCCGCACGATCAGGAAGGCCCCCCGCGCACCAGCGGGTGCTCTTCACCGTCCTGAGGCGGTGATGGTCCGCTCGCAGGATGCTCGTAGGCTTGCATGCCATGACAACGCGGATAGCGGAGGATCAGGTGCTCAATCCGTGGACCCGCACGACCAGGAACGCACCGTACGCGGTCCCCGAAGACCTGCCGCACTTGTAAGCCCTCGCCGATGCCCAAGTCCACCCTTCGCACGCGCCCTACCAGCTCAACCTAACCCTCTCGCCGGAGCCGTTCATCGGCCTCCACGACGCGCCCCTGGTCATGCTGCTGGCCAACCCAGGCGTGAGCGATGCAGACCCGGCTGCCTACGCCCGGCCCGGCGTGACCGAGCGAACGCTGCAACACATCGCGAACGCCGGCGGGACCCCCAACCACTTCCTGACGCACCCTGACAAGGACCATCCTGGACTCCGGTGGTGGTCCCGAGCCCTGAACGGCCTGACGAAGCGGGGACACAGCCACGACGAACTCGCCCGGCGGATCCTTGCCGTGCAATTCCATAGCTACCATTCGCAATCGTGGCGGCCGATCCCCTACACACTGCCCTCCCAGTCCTTCGCCTTCTACCTGGTGCGCCGCGCCATGACCCGTGACGCGGTGATCGTCCTCGGGCGCATCGCGGCCATCTGGAAGATCGCCGTGCCGGAGCTGGCGTCGTATCCGAATGTGGTGACGCCGAAACAAAACCGGAGGGTGCAGATCAGCCGGGGCAACTTCAGCCCTGACGACTTCGAGCGGATCGAGCGAGCCCTCAAGAGCTGAGCACACACGGCGATGCGGTGCGCCTCCAGCGGGAAGGGCGGTCAGAGGTTGGCACGCGCTTCGGCCAGCTTCACGTCCGCCGCCCGCATCTCCCCGCATGCCTGCGGATGCTTCTGATCCATCTCCTCAAGCTGCACCGGCGACTTGCACAGAGCCGTGGTCGCCTTCAGGTCCAGTTCGGCGTCGACCTCGTACGGCTTTTGTGAACCGATCGGCGCCGGTCGAGGCGACGACTTCACATGCGCCATCGCCGCGATCTTTCCTTCGACCCCGCCGAAGTAGATCCACAGCCGGTCGTTCTCCCTCATCCGCTTCAGGGGCCTCCCGAGCCACCACTCGGTCGAACCGGGGTTCTCGCGCGCCAACCTCGCGACCCGCTCTGGGGTGGAGGGGCCATTCTCGATCGTGTCGCGCTCCGGATCCAGGCAATACAGCCAGTCCCGAGGACCGACGACCTGGTAGACGGCGCGCCCGCCTCGGTTCGGAATCTTTTCCAGCACCTCCTGCTCGGTCAGCGCCCGCAGCAGTGCACGGGCCCGCTTATCGTCGATCTCCCAGCCGTAGCTGCTCATGGTGGCGACGACGCGAGCCGCGTCCCACTCTCCGTTTTCGCTGGTCACCCGGCTCTCCAGCACCTCCACCTGGGTCAGCCGTGTCTGAGTGCGTGGTCGACCATGCCGTTCCAGCAGGTCGTACAGCTTCGCCGCGCCCATGCTCGCAGCGATACCGAGGGCGTACCGGTCCACGGTGCCGCTTTCGTCGACCGCCACGATGGCCCTCTCCCGCCAATCCTCCAAGCTCTCCAGCAGCCTGGTCACGGCTTCGATGTTCCGCCACAGGTCATGAGGCGCCGCCTGCTCCGACAGCAGCACCTTGCCTTGCAGTACGGCGCGCACCACTCGGGCGAGCTGGTCGGAGCTGATCACGACGCTCTCCTGGCTTCCGTCGTCACCGAAATTAAAGTCCACCCGTGTCGCCACTGCGTCTCCTCTTCTCTGGCTTGGAGAGAAGGTTACATCTCGCTTCTGCCGGCGCGTCACCGTTGCAACAAAACGGACAGTTGGCTTCCCGAGGCGCCCGGTCAGGTTGCGGGCGCGGCCCGGCGTGAGGCCATTGACGTCCTGGCCGTCCGCGCGCCGATCCTGGGGAGGGGAAAACCGGAGACAAGGTCCACAAACTCGGCGAGCAGGTCAGCCTGCTGCAACCACACCTACAACTGACAGGCCCGCTGGCTGGCTACATGGCCTTCGACTTATGCCTCCAAACGGCATGCTCTAGCCCGCCTTTGTCGTGCCCGAGAAGCGCGGCGGCTTCCTCATACACGGCGCGCAACTGGTGGTATGGGAGGTCCGGAACACCAGCGTCCCCGGCGAAGGCACGCAGGTGTACGTCAACGGCGACGTGCGAACGGCCAACTAGATTGCCGATGTAGTCGATGCTCTTCGGCCCCACTCCCTTCACCGTGCGCAGTGCGGCGCGATTGACCTGATGATCGAGCCAGGCGTGAAGGTCCTCGCGGGTATCGACCCCGTCGGCAGCGAGGAGGTCGGTGATGGCGTGAGCCGTCGCGACCTTCTGTGCGTGGTTGAACTTCATGGCCACGGCAAGGTCTGCCGTGACGAGCCGGCGCTGAAATCCGCGGACTGTCCTCGCATCAGCCCAGCTCAGCTGCAAATGGAGAAGCCGCGGTCGGAGAGTCCTCTCGTAGTTGCACCGTGGCTGAAAGCTGACGTCGCAGATGACAGCACCCATGTGGGTCCATCCGCCAGGCTGGAGAAACGGTCCGCTGCCAAGGAAGTGTCGAACGTGGTCGGCGAGCTGTTGGGCAGGGCTGGATGCGAGCATGGGTCAAGGATGGCGCTGCCGTCCGGCAAGCTGGTGGGAAAGCTCAAAATTCTAGAATGGATGGAGCAGGGGGCCGTTCCATCGTGCAGCTCCCTCCATGATGGGAAGGCTGGCCATCTCGGCTACCGGGTCTCCGTCGAGACCGGGAAGAGGCGTAGCTGAGTGGGCGGAGGCGTATGCCGCACGGCTCGACCCGCTGCACCACGCGCTGGTCACTTCGCCTGAGCCCCCGGCCAGGCGGGAGGTTCTGCGCGAGCTTGCAAAGGTCGATGCCTACGCCTACCCGTGGCCGTTGGATGCTGACGCCCGCTGGGTGCTCTCGCAGGAACAGCCGACCGATTGGAACGTGATCGTGACCGCGTTCCGCTCGCAACCGGCTTCGCCCCTGTCCAAGCAGGACAGGGGCGAAGGATCGTTTATGCGGCGATCGTGAGCGGGGTTTCCATCCGCTCCCAGGCCCCAAGGACGGCCTTGTGGGCGTCCGGCTGCAGGTGGGCGTAGCGCTGGGTGGTCTGGAAGCTCTCGTGGCCGAGGAGGTGCTGGACCTCGTAGAGGGAGACTCCTTTCTGGACCAGCCATGAGGCGCATGTGTGGCGCATGGAGTGGGGCGGGTAGTGCGGGACGAGTTGCTGCTCGCCGTCGTCATCGAAGTAGTGAGCCTTTTCGATGGCTGGCCACCAGGTCTGTCGGCGCCAGTTGCCGTCATCGAGGAGCCGTCCGGCCCTGCCTTTGGTGACGGTGGTGAATACCACGGCATCCCGGTCGAGCCGGTAGATGTGACGTTCAAGTGCTTCCAGGACATGGGCCGGGAGCGGGACCTCCCGGCGGCTCCTGGAGCTCTTGGGATACTCCTTGATGCCCCTCTTGGTGTTGACCTCGACCACGAAAAGGCGCGAGCGGCGCTGGTCGATGCGGTGACGGTGAAGGCCGGAGAGTTCGCCCCAGCGCAGTCCGGTGTAGACGCCCAGTAGGCACATCGTCTTCCAGGGGGCGGGAAGCTCGTCGAGAATGCTCTGCGCCTGGTCGGTCGTGAACCACTGCGGCGGCTTGACGGCGATCTGAGGCAGGTCGATGCGGCGGCACGGGCTCAACGCGATCACATCGTCATCCACGGCCGCGCGCATGATGGACGACGTCAGGTTGTACGCCCGCTTGATCGCGGCAGCGCCCACGCCCTTCTCCACCAGGGAGCGGATCCAGCTCTGGACGTCCATGCGAGTAACAGCCCGCATCTCCCAGTCCGCCCAGTGGGGCATGACGTGGTTTTTGATGGTGGAGGCGTCGCCGCGCAGGGTGCGGGGCTCAACGATGCGGGCGTCCCACCACCTGGCGTGCCACTCACGGAACGTGATCTCGCCGGCCCGCGGGTCGCGCATGCCTCCGCGGGCGGACTGTGTCTCCATCTCGATGCCCCAGGCGCGAGCCTGCGCCTTGAGGGGGAACGACTCGCTGTACCGGTCTCCTGCCCGGTTGCGTACGGTCGCCTGCCAGTTGCCGGACTTCAACTTGCGGAGGTACAGGTTCTACTCCTTGTTTCGACGACGGGGCCGCCCTGATCGGGGTCAGCGGCGAGTTGTCGGTATGACAACGGCGCGACGGCTGAGGAACTCGTCAAGGCTGGCCGCGGGGACCCGCACACGGGAGCGGCCTGGCCCGGTGCGGAGGTCGACGACAGACAGGTCGCCGGCTGCGATGAAGCGATAGACGGTTCGACGGTCGACGTCCAGGGCGGCGGCGACGGTGGGTATGGACAGCAGGCGTGCGGGCATAGCGGGGCCTCGAAGTACTGGGAAAGGGCTGGGCGTCCGGCGAGACGGCCATCAGAGCGTCGGCCGGTGCAAGGGCGGGCAAGTCACCCGGCCGGGGGGAACGCGTAGAAAGCCTCGGCCGCGAACGAAGGTTGATCGCACGGCGGCTTCATCGCGCTCAGGAGTTCATACCAACAGGGCAGTTCTGCCCCACGCGCCCCGCGCTCTGGACCTCAGCCAGAGCGGTGGGCGAAACTCACCACTTCAGTGACTCTGGAAGACCCATGACGTCCGCCAGGCGGTCCCAGTCGATCTCGGCGTCTTTTTCATGGAAGCAGTGCGGGTAACGCAGGGCCAGCCAACTCGGATTCACACCGGCCAACTCAGCAACCATGAAAGGTGAGATGCCTGTCCCGAGCCACTTCACCAGGCAGGACTCCCGGAGAATAGAGATGGGCTCCCCCAGGCGCCACCAGTACCGCTCATCCCGTGGCAGAACGGCCTCTTGCGCCTGCTCCCATACCCGCTGGTATACGGAAGTTGAGGCTGAACGTCCGCCCAAATCGGGAAACAGGAGATCGTCCTCCCGAAGGCCGGCCTCACTTATCCATGCCCGCAGAAACTCAACGGACGGCGACCGGAGGGGAACCTCCCTCACTTTCCCCCTGTAGCGGACGGTCAGCTTGCCCAGGCCACGCTCCGGGAGCACCACGTCGCTCACTCGCAGCCCACGGGCTTCGCCCGGGCGCAGAGCCTGCTCGGCCACAACACGCATGAAGGGGTACACCGACCGTTCAACACCCTCCTGTCCACGCACCCACTCAAGCAGCGCTCGAACCTGCTCCTCCGGATACAGCCACTCTTCTTCCATGACTTCGACCGACATAGTTTTGACTCCTTGGCGCAACGACGGAACATACCCGGCAGATCAGCGGGTGGTTCAATGGTCTAGAGAAACGCCGGTTTGGCTAACCGGCGATCGTCGGATATCTTGCGCCCAACTCGAGACGCACGATGCCTTGGCGAACAGACGCGAATGCGGCGCGTAGTCGCACCGCTGCGGACTGTTCTAGGTTTGCTTGCTTCGGCGCGTCATTCCAGTCAATTGCGCCCTCAATGTGTCTGCCGTCGGCGAATCAGCACAATCAGGCACCGCGTTGGGGTATTCCCAGCTGCACCAGCCCCGGGCAGTGAGGAGCCATGGACAGAGCAGGTGCCTTCTAAGCGCCTGCTCTGTCACACCCTGTCGCCCGCAAGGGTCGAACGCCCTGCGAGGGAACTCAAGGATGGCGAGCAATGCGAACGAGGGAAAGTCGCTGCGGACACCAAGAAACACACTTCTCGCATTGATGTATTTTCGCCAGCAGCCCGGACTACGTGGCTTTAATTTCGGCGGCGCTTCGCAAAATGCGTGATGACCCGAGTGCGCACCCCGAGGCGATATCGTTCCGTCAGGCAGTCAAAAAGTTACACCTTCGGGTCTACAAATAGAGGGGACCCCCATTGCGTCCAGAGGAAGAAGCGGAACCGCTCTGCAGTGGACTTCGCCGGCGCCCCCAGCCACTCGTGGCGTGAGACGACGATCTGCCGCTCGGAGTGCGCAGACTCTGGTTCCCGGCATACCGGCTACAGCGGCTTCGACCTCGGGAGCTACCTCAGAAGTGGGGCCTCCCCTCCGGGGGCAACTGACATCAACCCGGCCGATTGTCAGAGGGGTTAGCTACGATGGTTGCAGTTGTGGAGACCCCGGAAGAGCAGGGCGCGTCGATGCAGGGAGTCAGCTATCACGGCGGGACGGCCGCGATCCGATAGGAGCGCCTGGCCGGCGCTCTCCTATGGCGACGCCCGATGGGCGGCGATGTCGTGACCCCGATCCGGCGGTGGGTTGACACCCGCCCTGGCTCTGAGACAGCGTTCTCTCGAAGTTCTGGAGGGCCTCCTTGACTGCACCCGCTTCTACCTGCGACCACGGCATCTGCCACGTTGTCGTCGTCACTCTGACCTCCATGGTCGCCGGGCTCGCCATCGGGATCGGCTCCGCCGTTCTCGGGCAGGCTCCGTTCACCGCTGCCGCGTCCGGTGCGGCTGCCCTGGCATTCACGTTTGGTGCGGGTATGAACGTGATTACTCACGTCAGCAGGCACCGGTAGCAAGGTCCGCACACGGGGCGGCCGGTCGAGGCCGCCCCAGGAGCGCTCCGCCCGAACGGTTCATCATCATCTGCCATGACGCAGGAACCATCACAGGCCGCGAGGCACCCGCCCAGAACCGTCTCAACAAGAGTCGGTAACTGCACGGCTTCCCAGAAGGCGAGGGCTACTACGTCCAAGCTTGATCTGGAGCCGAGAGGTCGGCGGGTCGCCGAGCCTCTCGGCTCCAGCGCGGCGGTGCACTGATCCCCGCAACCGACTTGGCCCTGTTCGCTGGGCAGCCATTCTTGGCTGTGCCTCCGCACAAGGTTCGCGGACCTTCTGTCCAGCCCTCAACATCCAGACACGTTGGAGCAGTGACTCGAGCTACCGTCGGACCCGATCCGATACCTCCAGGGCGGGAGATCCGCTGCGCTCAAGCTAGCGGTCGACCCAGGCGGGCACGTTGAGGAGAAGCTGCTTCCGGGCTGCGTAGAACGCCGGGTAGTCCTCCTGGATTCGCGCGAGTCGATCGCCGCGGCGCTGGATGGCCCGGACCTCCAGCACACCGGGCCGCCCCGGCGACGGTCGTGGTGCAATGGTCGTGCCCAGGCGACAGTGGCCACCTCGACAGCTTCGCCTCGACGTTCCGGGACCTACAGAGCCGTTCCCGCAACGGCTACCCCCAGTAGTGGACCGAAGTGTCGCCAGTCCGGCGGCGCGGCCTGGTGGGTGGCTCGGCGAACAGGCCAAGGCGACTTCCTACGCTCGGGCGGCGGCACCAGGCTCTCGATTCGGACAGCTTCCCGAACTGCCAGGTGCCTGGGGAACCAATCTCCAACTACCGTCCCGGATCAGGAACCCACAACTCCGGAGCCCGGACGTCCTAATCGTCGTAGTCTGACCGAGTGAACCTCAGCACCCTGTTGACTCCACCCCTGAGTCATTCCAGCACCGTCGTTCGGCGTCCGAAGCCCGCGCTGCGACGGGCAGGTCAACGGCCATGAGGCTCACCAGGCTGAAAATCGTCAACTACGCCCGACTGCATGACCTCGACATCGAGGTTCGCAAGCACCTTGTCATCGTGGGCGCAAACGATGTCGGCAAGACGTCACTCCTGCGGATGCTCAACCTCACACTAGGAGCCACGCTCGGCCAGCTTTACCAGAGTCTGTCACGAGCGGATCTTCGGGACCAGGATCAGCCACTGACCGTGGAGGCGGTACTGGCTGACTTCTCCGACACTGAGGGGGCGCTGTTCCACCGCGAGATCGACATCGATGCTGACTCCGGTGCCGGGTCGCTGACGGTCCGTCTCGATGTACAGCCCGACGCGGATGACTTGGAGGCTGTTGTCATCCACCGGGTCCTCACTGGCACGGCAGACCGTCGCGCGCCGACTCGCCAGCAGCTCGAAGCGTTCGGCTGGCGCTACTTGCCGGCCACGCGCGGGACGAGCGGGGCGCAGCTCGGGGGCCCGAACAGTGCCCTACAGCTGATGTTTGACAGCCTCGACATGGGCGCGGAGAGGGCCGTCCTAACAGGGATCCTCAGCGACTTCAACGACAAGCTCCACGTCAGCGAGAGTCTGACCGAGCTCCGCAGGAAGATAGCCGGGCACCTGGCCAAGGCCATGCCGCGCCCGGTCACCGCCAACGATCTGGCTGTGCGCACCGCGGCCGACCCGGGTGCGTCCATGCTGGAGGGCGTCTCGATGTTTCTCCAGCGCGATGACCAGTACGTGCCGATCGCCGAGCAGTCGGATGGTCTGCGTCAGCTGATGGCGCTCACGCTGTTCGACCTTGCCGAGAACGCCGCGAACATCATCGCGGTCGACGAACCGGAACTTCACCTGCACCCTGCCAGCCAGCGGACCATCGCCGAGTTGTTCGCCGCAGCCGAGAACCAGAAGATCGTCTGCACGCACTCGCCGTACGTTCTGCAGCGTTTCGAGCCGGCCCAGGTGCTGGTGGTTGCCCCTGGTGGGGATGTGCACCAGGTGCCGGACGACAGTCTTGGTGCGGTCGAGAAGCTCCGCGCCCAATGGTGGTCGCCGCGCCTGCTGGAAGCCCTGACCGCCCGCTACGTCATTGCGGTCGAAGGCGTAGCCGACAGGATCATCGTCGAAGCGGCAGCGCGGGCACTCGGTATCGGGCTCGACCGTCTCGGCGTAGTGGTTTTCGAGCTGGACGGTGCCGACAAGTTCCGGCACGTCTACAAAATGCTCGGGGAGAACGGCTTCGGCGTGCATGTCTTGGGACTCGTGGACAAGGCCGAGGAAGGCATCTTTCTCGGTGCTATCGGGGGCCGGCTCAAGGATCTGATCGGTGCGAAGGTCTGGCCCAGCGACAGCGACCTGGAGGATGAGTACTGCAAAGCGCTGACCGGTCCTGGTGCCGGCCGCATCCTCATCGACGCAGGTGTGTGCCGACTTGAGGGGCTCCTCCAGGCGTGCGGTGCCTCCAGCGAGGATGAGCTCACGTCCGAAGCCGTCGCGGCCTACTGCCGCCGGAACAAGACAGATGCGGCCATAGCCGTGGCGAACGCGATGTCCCAGGAACAAGCGGAGGCGATCGGCAGCGTCGCTGGAATCCTCACCCGGGCTAAGGAACTGGCCGGAGGATGAATCAGGACACGGGACCGGACCCGGCCTGTAGCCCAGTGGCGAACCTCCTGGCCATCGCACCGCCGGGCTGCGGCAAGACGGAGCTACTCGCCCGACGCGCTGTTTACCTGCTCGGTGTGCTACAGCCCCACCAGCGCATCCTCGCACTGACGTTCTCCAATCGCGCTAAGCAGAACCTCCGTGAGCGCCTCTTGCGCACTCTGGGACCGCAGCGTTTTTCGCGCTATGTCCGAGTTGCCAACTTCCACGGGCATGCTGCTGACATCATCCGCGCCCACGGCCGGACTCTCGGGCTCGATCAGAACACTCCGATGCCCGGCCGCTCAACCCTCTCCGACGCGATCTCCTTGTTCACCGACGGCCTAGACATCGGCCCTGCCATCAACCGCAAGAAGGCCATCGAAGGGGCCCTGACCGCCGCAAAGCAAGGCCCATACGACGACGATGAGGTGCGCGAAGCCCTCGCCTCCAGCGGTAACACCTTCGCCCAGCAGATCGAGGCCAAGCGTCTCGCAGAAGGGATCTTCCACTACGAGGATCTACTCCGACACGCGCAACGTCTGCTCAGGGTCGAGGAGATCGCCCGCCTGTACCAGCTGCACTATGGTGCGGTTCTGGTCGACGAGTTCCAAGACATGTCACCGCAGCAGCTGGAGATCGCCCTCGGGAGCAGCTCGGCAAGCCGGACCTTCGTCGGCGATCCACTTCAGGGGATCTTCAGCTGGGCCGGCGCGAGACCCGCTGAGGTGGAACGGGAGTTGAGGGATATTTGCGGAGAGCCACGCCGTCTCACTCTCTCCTATCGGTCCTCCCCTGCCGTGCTCGACGTCGTGAACGGTGTCGCAGCCCGGCTCGAGGATGTCGCAGATCTCCGGTCAGTCCACCCTGATGCCTGGCTCCAGGGCGGTGCCGCAGCCACCGCGGGCTTCAACAGCGGGGCCGAGGAAGCAGGGTGGATTGTGGACCGGGCAACCGAGATCCTGTCTGCCTTTCCCAAGACGACCATCGGCGTCATCACCCGGTCTGGATGGCGCCGCAAGTACGTCGATGCGGCATTCTCAGAAGCGGTCCACCTCCGCTGCCAGCGCTGGGACCTCGCGATCGAGGACAACACCATGGTTCAGCGGCTGGTGGCCACGGTTGCCCAGCTGCCGCGCCAAGCCGATATGGACAGGCTGCGAAGCGCGGTGCTTGGAGGCATTAACCCGAGCGATATCGAGACGATGGAACAGGCGACGAACGCCCTATCAGACTTCGAGAGCCTGGCCATCCAGGCGGGATCCCTCGCCGCGGCAGCAGCCCAACTCCGCATCGTGGAGGAGGGCGCGGCAATCGAGCCGGGCGTCCACTTGCTCAACGCCCACACAGGAAAGGGACAGCAGTTCGACTGGGTATTCGTGCCCGGCTTCGAGCACTGGCACATCCCAGATGGTCGGGCCGACACTGCCGAGCAACTGGCGGAAGAACTCCGGGTCGTCCTCGTCATGGTCTCCAGAGCACGCCATGGCATCGTCATCACCCGCGCGCGGTCTCTCATCTCCAAGGCAGGGAACCCCTACGCCACGCGCGAGAGCCAGTGGTGGCCTGTGATCGTCGAGGCATGCCCTATGAACGCCAACACTCTCGCCCAGCACATCTCCACACTGGTAACCCAACCCGCCCCTGGGGATGAGTCCGTGTCCGCACCGCCACAAGCGTCAGAACAGGTACGAACCGAGCCCTCGGGGGATTCGGTGGCCGCTGGCACAGTAGGCCAATGATCCCTTCGCTCTTCGCCGACGTCCCAGCCCGAGCAGGGAGACGAGGCCCGGCAACCTCGACAGATTGCCGGGCCTGCGTGCAGTCGGCAGGTGCATGATCATGGCTCCTCGCCAGGTTTCTGCCCTGCCCTCGCAGGCAGTCACTCAGCGTGCCCTTTGGCAGCGCCTCCGCCCCTGCCACCACGACCAGCCGCAACGGCACTTCCTGGAGCGGATCTGGGGAGTATCGACGGCCCCGGAGGGCGCGTGGGGAGAATCGACCGCGTAACGCAGCACGATCCGGAAAGACGCTGAGAGACTTGTCCGCGCAGGTCAGCGGTGGGCACAGCCGCACGGATGCAGCTCAGCGCCACCAGGCAGATAACTTCATGACGTACGTGCCGAGATCATGAGTAGGCGAGTTCGCCTGGGTATGGTGGCGCGCATGGTGACTGACCAGCACAGGTGGGACCGACGGGCAGCAATCTCCGCTGCTCGGCATGCCAGACGTCATCGGCAACGACGTCATGACTCACGGTTGGAGTCCTCTACGGATTAGTCACTCCCGGGCTGGTGCTGACCCTGCAAGTGCGGAGGCACGATTCAGACGCCCGGCGTCGTGGATATGGCCGTTGCAGAATCTCAGTTGAGCGAGCCCATACAGCGCGTGGCACGGATCACCCTACCCAGCGAGATCTGGTCTGTGAGGGCGGCTTCTCTGCGTGAGCAGTCCGTAGACCTGCTGCGAGCGCGGCTGTCCGGGCGCCGGGCTTGAACGCATGATCGGTGATGGCTACCCCGTCACCACCGACTACGGGTCAGACCTACATTTCGAACAGTTCCAGCTGCCCTTCCGTGTCGACGTCAAGTGCCTCCAACTCCAAGTTCGGCAAGGGCTGTTCCACCGGCGATGCGTCCTGCGCGTCATCCACATCGTCCGAAGCACCGGATTGAACCGCGGCCCCTGCGTCTCCCGTTCCCGCCTCGTCATCCTTCGGTGTCGGCAGGACGTACTCCTGCGCCAGGCCAGCCAGGTGGAGCGGCAAGGGCAGGGCGAGGGCCTGGTCGTAGTCCGAGGGCTGGCGAAGAACATGGGTGAGGAGTGCGAGGGACTTCGGGTCGTCTCCGTCATCCCGATGGCAACCGACGACGGCGATCTCCAGCAGCCCCGGCATCCAGGCCGTCTGGCCGGTGTCGATGGTGGGTTCACCCTTGCGCTTGCCCTGAGCGATCGGCCGGGGCGAGAGCTTGTCGGCGGTCACCGCCGCATGCTTGAACTGCACGGGCTTGGCCGTCGTACTGAAGAACACGCGGGCGTCTTCAGCGGCATCTTCTGGCACCCACAAGCCCTGCTGGATGCCGTTCGCCTTGCCCTCCGGGGCTCTCCCCCACCACTGCGGAGTCTCGTTCCGGGCGCCTGCGCGGACCCGGACCATCCGCAGGTCGGGGTCGAGGCGACGAGCGGGAGCGAGGCCGTCCTGCAGGCGATCCCGTTCGATCCGGCCGTCCTGGAGCCAGGTCCAGTGCGAGCGGGCGTTGTGGGCCTCGGCGAACAGGACGGTTGGTGCGGTGCGCAGGGAGGCACGCAGACCCTGAAGCCACTCGGCGGCCTCACGACGCTGCAGTTCGCGTTCTTGGTAGCGTTTCGGGCGCTCGGTCCCACTTTCCGTCTGCACCTCCGAGGTGTCGGCCTCGTCGTCCTGTGAGCTGCGCTGGCTGGGCAGAACGGGCTTGACCTCAGCTTTTTTGGTCAGCTTTAGAAGGAGTTCGGGGTAGGGGACCCAGGCGCCTGCGCCGGAGCGTGCTTCGGGGTCCCAGCCTTCGACACGGGCCGCGTCGGTGCCTGCCGGATCGGGGGTGATCATGACGCCGACCGGAAGGTACGCGGCCCAGCGATTCCGGGTCGTACGGTTCTTACGGACCATCCACAGTGCGGCATGCCGCAGTCCGTCGGGCAGTCCGTCGTCCTCGGCGAGCCGGGGAAGGGTGCGCGCGCCGAGTTGCCGCAGGCCGTCGTTCCAGGCGCTTAGCGTGCGGTGCCGCAGGCTGGACGCTGTTTCCGCGCCCTTGCCGTTCTCGTCGCCTGCTTCAGGCACCGTGGTGAATTGTGTGACGAAGCCTGCCTTGGCACAGCCGAGTCGCATGGCGAACTTCGGGTCGTGCAGTCTGCTTGGATATGACGCGGCGCGGCCGATCTCTACAAGGGCGAGGGCTGGCGCGTCGGTGGTGCGTTCCGCGGCCAGCCACTGTGTGGCACTGTCGCGGCGGGCCGCTGTCGCGGCGGTCACCTGGACGTCCTTGATACGGGTGCCGGTGGGCAGGTCGAGGGGGGCAAGGAGGCTGTCGGCGGTGCGGTCACCGAGCGCGATGAGCGGGCGCATACAGTGGACTCGCACGGTCAGCTCCGGAGCGGACCACTCGTGCACGACCGATGCGCCGGCCGTGGCGTCGTCGTACTGCTGTGCGGTGAAGGACCCGCCGTCGCCCTTGAGGCCCAGAAGCTCGCCGAGGGAGGCCAAGGCGGCGTCGCGCAGCCGCGGCGACTGCCACAGCAGCCGTGCCTCAAGCACGGGAGCGCCGCCCAGGCGCGCTACTCCGTCGAGAGCGTCCAGCGCGTAGGCCGTCGCCAGCCGACGCTGAGCGCACCGTTCCGCTTCGACCGTCTCCTTGTCGCCCTTGGAGATGTTCGCGGGCGTGCCCCGGTCGATCAGCGAGAGGTCCGGGGCGCGGCGCAGTTCGGACGTGAGGGCGCCTTCCGCCCAGGCTGTGAGTTGCGAGAGCTGGTGTGCCATGAAACCGGGGCCCACGTCGTGCCGACCCATAGCGGTGCGGTACAGAATGCCGGCTCGGGCATCGTCGCGCAGCCAGGACGCGGGGTCGGTCAGGATCGCGTCGGCGTCCGGGAAGGGCTCGCCCAGGGGCAGCCCGGCGAGCATCGCTGCGGGGCCACCCGCGCGCCACCGGTCGGCGAAGTCGCCCTTCTCGCCCAGGTCCTTGTCCCAGTAGCGCTCCAGAGCGGCGACGGCAAAGCGCTCGCTGCGGGGGGTGCCCGGCAGGAACGGCCTGCGCGGACGCAGCAGGACGGTGGTGCTCGCACCCCACGGGAGGCGCAAGCGGCCCGTCTTGGCGTTGGTACGAGTGGCCCAGCGGCGAACCGACCAGCGGAGGTTGAAGCGCGGCAGCGGGTCGAACGGCACGGTCTGGAGCGTGATCGACAGCGTCACCGACCACCAGGAGTCCTGCCTCTCGTCCGGCCCGGGGAACCGGATCGGCTCGGACATGAGTTGGGCACCCTGGTCACGCGGCCCACGTGGCATGGCCCGGAAGATGAGCTGCCCACCGTCGTACGGGTACGGGCCTAGCGCGAGGATACGGCGCGCCAGCCAGTCGGGGCTGAGGCTGTACTGGTGCGGTGACGGACGTGCGGTGCCGCCATCGGTCGGGACGTCACGCGGCATGAGTTCATGGTGGACGGTCTCCCAGCGCGGCGGATGAACGGCCAGTTCTGCGACGGTCTCCTTCAGCAGGCTGCGGTACTCGGGCTCGGGCCGCAAGTCACGCAGCCAATGCTTGAGCACGGTGTCCAGGACCTGGCCGGGGAGCGGGTCGGGAAGGTCGGCGGGCGCACACAGCCAGTGGGCCGGCGCGCCCGGTTCGCGGTCGTGGAAGGGGCGTGGCAGAGCGAGGACGTCAGGCGCGAAAGCCTGCAGGACCTGTTCCAGGCGCCAGGTCGGTGCTGTCTTCCACGGCTCCTTGCCCGCTGCCACCCGGGGCGCGTTGCACAGAGTCAGGACGGCGTCACGCCACTGCTCGGGGAAGGGCATGACACGGTAGGGCGCGGTGTGAGAGGCCAAGGCGTCGGCCGGGCGCCAGGCCGTGGTGCGGGCGGAGCGGTAGACGGGTGGCATGGGACGGCTCCTCGCGAGCAGAGTCGGGGGGTCAGCGATGGGTCATCGTGCCGAGGGCGTTGTAGAACGGCTGGTACAGGAGACGGACCAGAGAGCGAGCCGCCGGGTCGGGGTGGGGCGGGGCGGTGTCGGGCCGGTCCGTCAGGTAGGGGTCGAGGATGCCGGCGAGGGCGTGGAGCAGGCCGTCGGTGCCCGGCACATCAGTCCCGGAGGACGGTTGGCCAGTGCTGCCGGGTGCGAGCTGTCTCGCCAGGCGAGGCGAGAAGGCGGCATCGACGAACACCACCCGGGCCGGCACTCCGCCGCGCACCAGACGGCCGATGACCTGCCAGAGCGTGACAAGTTGGTCCCAGGCGAAGGCGCGCTTCTCCCAGGCGGGCAGTGAACTGTAGGCGTATCTGCGGTTGAGCAGCCGACGCCATTCGCGGCGGCCCTGTTGGCGCAGGGCTCCGGCCGCCTCGTCCAGCGATCCCGCCTTCTCCATGAGTTCGGTGAGCGTGTGCGGGCCGTCGAGGGTGTCGCGGCGCGGCTGGTCGCGCAGCAAGCCGCTCAGCCAATCGTTGACGGCGAAGACGGACAGGTCGAGGTCGTCGGGGCGGGGGTGCGGGCGGACCAGGAACAGGGCCGTGCCGAAGGCCGCTTTGCCCTCCTCGTTGAGGATATTGTGGCCACGCTCGACGGCCAGCAGCGGAGCGACCAGGACTTCTGCGGTGTCATCGTCGGCGAAGCGGGCGACGTCGCCACGCCGTAGTGTCGCCGGAGTCTCATCCTGCTGCCCCGGGGCGGTGCCGACTGGTACGCCGCTACCGCGGGCCTCGTCGTCCGGGATCAGCGCGCTCACCTTGCCACGCCAGGCGTCGAACCGATGCAGTGCCTCGGCCACCGCAGCGGCTTCCCGGTAACTGCCCACGAGGATCAGCGCTCTCCGCCGCGTCGTCTCAGGGATACGACTGATCTCCTGGCCCAACACCGAAGAGCCGCCCGGGCCCGGTTCGCCGAGCCGCCGGGCCATCGCGACCGCCTGGGCGAGCCGGTCGCGCGGCGGTGTGCCGGAGAGGCTCATCGGGCGCTCGTCCCGGTCGTAGAGGAAACGGGTGGCGAACGAGGTTCGGGCCACGGCAGCCAAGGACGCATCAGTGGGCTTGAGGACGAGGCTCACCGGGACGCGGACGTGGGCGCGGCTGGACTCGCCGGCCCAACTGGTACCGGACATCAACACGACGTGCGGGCCACCACGGTCGGTGGCCGGGTCGGCGCCGAGGCTGTTCAGATTCAGCAGCAGCTCGCGCCCGACTCCGGCACACCGGAAGAAGCGCAGGGTGCCGCCGCGGCGGCCGGCGTCGTCGCGTTCCTCGCCGTCCGGGAGGTACTGGTAGCCGAGGATGTTACCCATGGGCGCCTCGGGCACCAGCGGGGCGTAGTCCAGCGGGACGCGCCGGGCCAGCTCCCTGCCCTGGGAGTCCAGTCGCAGGGCGGCCTCCACGTGCGGCCATAGGAAGGTGAGTCGCTCCAGCCTGTGGTGGAGAGTGCTAAGCAGCAGGAGGAAGGAGAGCCGCAGGCATAGGACGTCCCACCAGTCCTTCGTCGGCTCGGGCGGGGGCGTGGTGAATGCAGGCTGTTCGACCCGTACTTCCTCCGTCACCCGGTCGACGAGCTGACCAGCCAGTTCACGTACCCGATCCCTCGTGCGGCCTGCTGCCATGTGGTGCAGGAGGGCATCGGCCGTGTCGGTGAGGACGCCGGTGAGCGGGTCGGGGGCGTCGCCTTCTCCGAACGGATCGTCGCGGAAGGCATCCCAGGCAGCCTCGAGCAGGCGGCGGGCCGGGGAGAGTTCGAGGTGCGGGGAGGGGCCGGGCTCGTGCGCCACGTCGTCATAGCCCTCGTAGAGTTCAGCGCTGTCCCCAGCCATGTCGGCCGCGGCGGACGCCTCCCGTTCCGCCTGGTACTGCTCGCCTTCGCGGTGGCGCCGAGTCAAATCGCGGAACAGGTCGTCTAGCAGGCTCTGCTGGAGGGTCCACGGGCTGAAGTAGGCGGGATCAGCCCACTCCCGGAGGTTCTCGTCCTTGATCAGCAGAGCGCAGAGCGGATCGACGGCAAGGGTGACGGTTCCCAGTGCCCGGTTCCACTGGGCGACCTGGCCGTCAGTCAGAGGTAGGCGGGCGCGCCTGCTCAGCTCCTCAATCTTGTAGCGGTTCAGTTGGTCGAGCCAGGAGTCGGTGTCGGGGCGAACCAGCGTGCCGGATGGGGTGAAGAGGCGGTCCAGTGCCATCTGGACGCTGTCGGCCTCGTCCACGAAAATCAGGTCGCTGCGCAGACAGGCCAGTTCCAGCTGGCGCAGCCGCTCGTCGTTGAGGTGCGCGGGCACCTGGCTCTGTACCAGGCTGGCCGGGTTGGCCACCCAGATCAGAGCGTCGACCTGCGCGCGGGCAGCCGCGTGGCGCGGGCATTCTGCCCACAGAGGGCAACCGTGCGGGCGGCCGGGCAGGCGGTCCGGGGCGTGGGCCTGGTGGGGTCCGGTGTTCCCCCGGTCGGGAGTCCATTGCTCCAGGACGACCGATTCCGGTTCCGCCGGGCCGCGCTGTGGCTCGGGATGCAGCCGCGTGCATGGTGCGTCGCGGTATTGCAGCGGATCGCCGTCGACGCCGCGCAGACCGCTCACTGCGCAGGCGGTGCTCAGCATGTCGAAGCCGGGGTCGTCGTGGTCGAGGAGGTTGTCGAACCCTCGGGCGGAGAGCCGCCGGTGCAGCCGCTGGACATGTTGCTCGCGTGTGGTGGTGCCGAGCACCGGCGCGACGGCGATGTCGAGTGCCTCGAAGAGACCGCACAGCCGTAGCTGTTCGGCGACGTCTCCGACGACGAGCGTGGTGCGCAGCGGGATCTCGCGCCGGGCGGCCCAGACGGCCACCAGAATCATGAACGTGCTCTTGCCGGCACCGACCATGCCGGCCAGGTGCACCATGCCAGCCAGTTCGACCTCGTCGGCCTCGGTGTAGTCCGTTCCCGCGGCATTGCGGGGCGCGAACCTGACCCCCTCCAGCCTCTGTTCCCAGTGACCGGGATGCGGGACCTCCGCCTCGCGCTCGCGCTTGTCCATCCACCGGGCCGTTGCGCGCAGTTCGGTGCGGCACACGCTGAGTGGCTCGCCGCCCCCGGGCCGTCCTGCGGCAAGGTCGTGGCCTGGTGGGCTGGCACAGACGAGTTCCTGGGGAATGGTGACCGAGGCGTTGCGGCGGCGTTCCTGGAAGGAACTCGTCCCTGCCCGGGCCGGTTTCAGGGCACGGGTGACCAGGTCCGGTAGCCGACTGAGGGCTTGGTCGTAGACGTCCATCCGGCGCCCGGCCACCATCGGCACCACGGGTCGGGGACCATCGGTGGTTCCGGTCGGCGGCGGCTCGTAAGCCCGCAGCCTGTTGGCGACTGCCCAGTAGGCGTCCAGCGCCTGCCGCCAGGCGCGCCGCCGCAGCGGCCACAGGAGGTGCCGGGCGGCGGCGAGGGCCATGCGCTGCCACGGATGTTGCGCCAGCCCGGCGTGCTGCGCGAACGGATAACCGCCGAACAGCGCATAGGCGTCCAAGGCACCCGCCGTAGGGGCAAGCCGTTCGAGCAGCCGCAGCCCCAGCTCGACGCGGCACAACTCGACCGGGCCAAACCCGTCCGGGGCACCGGCCTGGGGCCACTCGTCCCTCAACTCCCCTGCTACCGCCTCGCACCAGGCTTTCTCGTCACGCATCTGTGCCCTCCTGGCTGTCGGCGCGGGTGCCACGGCGCGACCCGGCCAGCCGCTGCCGGGCAGCCCGAGTCAATTCGTCGTCGGTGAGCAGGCGTACGGCAGCGGCCGCCGCTGGCCGGGCTCGCTGAAACGCCTGCTGATAGCCGGGGCGCTCGCGTACTCGGTAGACAGGCACCACCCAGAACGCCTCGTCGTACGGAGGCTCGGGCCGCACGGGGCGGGCGGCTCGGCCGAGGAAGGCCGGGTGCGCCCAGTCTTTGACGTCGACGGCCCAGCGGTGGCCGTCGGGGAAGACCACCAGCAGGTCGTAGGAGTCGAAACCGGGCCACATGGTGACGTCGAGGCCCAGACCGGTGAGCCGGTCCTCCAGTTCCACCTCGGCCAGTCCGGGCCCGGTGACGTGTCGGCGCAGCGGGCGCTCCAGCTGGTACACAGTGCCAGCGTGAGTCGCCTCGATCAGACGGCCGACCGGCGGGTCTCCCTGCCGTCGGCAGCGATCCCGCTCACACCACCACTCTCCGCCCGCAAGCGGCGTCAGCAGTGTTCCGCAGCGACCGCACACCGCGTAACAACCGTCCCGGCTCCAGGAAAGAGGGACCTCCGGGTAGATCAGGTCGATGAGCTCCCAGACCGGCTCCAGCGTGAAGTCGCCGTGCAGAGCGAAGAGTTCCTGGGCCGACAGCACCGGCCGCCGCACCAGCAGGCTGCGGAACTCGGTGTATGCGTCCTCCTCTCCATGGCTGCGGCAGCGATCCAGAGCGGTCCGCATTACCTGCTGATCCCGATGCCGCACAGCCGGGTCGGACGCCGAACGTTCCCATTCGCTCCACTCATGGCACAACTGGGTGGGGCGATGCGAGTACGGGTCGAGCAGAACGTCGTCCGGGCCGACAGCGTCCGACGGCAGTGACAGCGGCCAGTCCTCCAACGGGATGTCGGCACACCGCTGGACGAGTTCGGCAAGTGAGGCGGGTGGCCGGAGTCCGCCGCGTAGCCAGGCGACAACTGCCCGGTCCAGGGCGAGTTGGACGACGGGAGGGTACGGAAGACAGAAGGCATCCAACCCAGCGGTGTGGTCCAGGACACACAGGGCCCGGGCCACCGTAGCCAGCAGCGGCACGCCGTCATGGGCAGCCCAGGCATCGAGCGTTTCGGCGGACGAATCGAAGGTGGCAAGGGGACTCGCAGGCACGGTTTCCACTCCAGGTGGTGCGACGAGCGTCATGACGGAGACAACGCGAACTTCCCTCAACCTGCGGCAGCCACCCGCTCTTTACCAGTGGCACACCAGGACAGTGCCTCGCAGCCCGTGCAGTCGTAACCGGGCCGGGGCACCGCGTCGTAGCGGGTCTCGGCGGACCAAGGCACGGTGTACGAGGCAAGGACGGTACGGGCGTGCTCGACCGTGGCCTCATCGCCCGGATCGAACTCCTCAAGGGACACCCCGTCCGGGCGCAGGATCTCCAGTTCCACGCGGGACCGTCGCGAATCGCCGCCAAGCACGCCGGCCTCCAGCAGCAGTACCGAGAGGGCAAGCTGCGGATGCTTCTCCAGCAGAACGGACCGACCGCCCGGTGGAAATGCGCTGGTCTTTGTCTCGCGAACGACCACGCCGCCGCGTTCCTCGTAGACCAGATCGCACGAGGCGATGACCATGACGTCGGACTGCGGGTCGTGGGCCGTCACTCGATGCTGCGGGCGGAACCCCGTCGCCGCTGGATTGTCGAGCGGGCACCGGGTGCGGTGGGCCCGGAGCATGCCGAGGGCGGGAGCCAGCTCATCGTCCGAGAGGCCGGGCAGGTGTGCGGGCAGAGGCACCTCGCGGCACGGTGGAGCGTCCGCCGAGGCATGCCTGACGTTGAGCCAGCTGTCGACGGCCCGGCCTCTGCGCACGGCCTCGCTCTCTTGAACGGAGTTCGGCAGCTTGAGCACACGGGTCAGGTGATAGCGGGCGGGGCAGTCGCGGTGCGCTCTCAGGTCGCTGACCGATACCGTGCGCCGCTTGCGAGGCCGCGCGGGAGGTGGGAGCACGAGGAGAGCGGGCACCCGCGGTACGACAGAGCACTCAGGTAACACCTTGCAACCCGCGCAGTGGGCACCGGCGATGCGTTCGCGGCCGTCGAGGACACGGCCGAGCCGGGGCACGACGTGCTGCTCGTGCAAGTCCATGATCTCTTCAGCGCTCCAGTCCGCGAAGACGTCGGTCTCGGTTGCGCGCAGAAGACGGACCCTGCCTTCAGTGAGGCCGGCGGAGTAGACCCGGACACGTTCTGGCCGCGGCGGTGGCGCCGGGTGCCTGAGGGCTGGGGAGTGGTGCTCGAAGGAAGGGATGCGGGCCGGAGTCCCGTAGTACAGGACAGAGGCGACAGAGGCGAGTTCGGGCAGCGGGAGACGCTCCTTGGCATTTCCCTTGGCGGGAATCACGAGTTCACGCAACGTTGCGTCGTCCGAGACGTACTGTCGCCCCCAGACAGTGCGCTCGTAGTCGGTGATGCCGCGCTTGTCGGGTTCCTCGAGCGTGCGGAACGCGATCCATGCGTCCGAGGCGCGGAACGTGCGGGGGAGGTCGGTGCCGTTGCGGCTTCCCTGCCCCCTGCGGCGAGCGTCGAGGTAACGCTCCGCGGCCGCCACCGACCAGGCCACATGCTGCGGCAGGCACCGGGACCGGGTACGGCGACACCGTTCCAGGGCTTCTTCGATGCTCTGCGCCGCACCGGACTCCAGTTGGTCGAGCAGTTCCTGCACGAGCGCGAACGGGAACTCCTCGCGTGGAGTCTTGGACGAAACCCGTTCCGCAGCGAACACGTCGCGGCGGACACTGAGAGCACGGTTCATCGGACAACCGGGCTCCTCGTCGCGCAGTTGGCGGACCGGGATGCGGGCCAGGCGCCCGACGCCGACCGTACCGGGAGGGTTGACCCAGTGCTGCACAGTGCCGACTCCTTGCGGTCTCGACGGTGAGGGCATCACCGTGACAGAGTTCTGTGAACAAAGTCAAGGCACGCAAGAATCTCCTGTAGCTTGATGCCTGACGGTTCGCCAGGAGAGGCAGGGAGTGTGCGTGGTGGAGCCATGGCCGGCGGGGATGAAGCTCGCGGGCAGATTCAGCCGCGCTGGCGAAGGCGCTTGGGGTGGCATGGGGGTTGTCTATCGGGCGACCGACGACAGGCATGCCGAGCGGCCGGTCGCGGTGAAGTTCCTGTGGCCTCGAGATCCGGAGGCCACCCTGCGCGGGTACCGGACTCCCACCCCACAAGAGCTACGGCGTTTCGACCGCGAGTGCGAAATGCACCAACGCTTCGGTGGCCAGGGCGTACCAGCCTTCGTCCACGCCGATCTCTCCCCGCCGCGCCCGTACCTCGTCACAGAGTACGTCGACGGCGATGACCTGCATGCTTTTCTCACCCGGAACAGGCCCACCCTGTCGGCTGCGGCGTGTGTGATCGTCCGGCTGCTGGAAGTGCTCGGCCGGGTGCACGGCGCGGACGTGGTGCACCGGGACGTCAAGCCGGCCAACATCCTGCTGGCCCGACGCGACGGCGTCGTATACCTCACCGACTTCGGCATCGCCTTGCCCAAAGATCCGGCGGCCACTCGGTACACCAACGGACGGACGCCCGGCACGATCGGCTACATGGCCCCGGAGGTCCACCGCGGCGAACGCAACCCGGGCCCGGAGGCCGACCTCTACAGTGTCGCCTGCATCGCCTTCCAGATGGTAACCGGACGGCTGGTCTTCGAGGCCGGCCACTCCGACTACGACTTGGCCCGCCTGCACTGCGAGGAGCGGCCACCGCTGCTCAGCGACGACGTCCCCGGCCTGCCGTCCGAGATCGTGGACGTTACGGACCGTATGCTCGCCAAGTCGCCCGCCGATCGGGCGCCTCTGGAACTGGCGCTTGAGATCTGGCGGCCCCTGCTGCCCTCGCCGGGCGACCCCCCTCCACGCCCGGCCCTCGACCCGGACCCGACCCTGCCCCATCGCGCCCCGGAGACCGCTGCGGCCCCGCTCTCGGAAGCACCACCGGCGGGTCCACGCCGCCCTCGGGTGTATCGCCGACCCGTTGGCGGTCCCACCCGGTCCGCGCTCCGAAATCTGTGCGCCGAGGCCGAGATCGAAATCGAACGCGGCGAACCGGACAAGGCTGTCGACGAGCTGACCGCCATGCTGCTGCGCGCCGAGCAATGCCTCCCCGGGGCGGTCCGCGAGGTGCAGAGCGCGCGCCTCGTCGTGGCCCGTGCTCAGATGCTGCGCGGAGAGACTGCCTCCGCGGGCCGCATCTGCCGGGATGTCGCCAGGCGGCTCGCGGACGCATCGGCCGGCACGGATACCGGTGAACTGCAAGCACAGGCGCGGCTCGGCGCGGTCCAAGTGATGACTGCGGAAAGGAGCCCGGTCCAGGCGGTGGCCGACACCTGGCTGGAGCTGGCCGAGGAACTCGCGTCATGGCCCGGACCAGGACCATCCCGCCAGACCGTGGAATTCTGCCGAGAAGTAGGAGTCGAAGTGAAGGAACTTGTTCTGGACGCGAGGCAAGGTGAAGTGTCCCCGGCGCTGCCGGAGGCAATCCGCAAGCTGCTGGATCGCCTGCCAGGGCCAGCTTGACGAACTCCGAGGAACCGGGGCCCTGCCTCTGCCTGGGCCCCGCCCCCTCACTCCTCCGTCAGCCTGCCCTGGGCCAGCAGCCCCGACAACATGGCGGAGAGCACATCACCGTGCCTGCCCAGGTCGGCCACCGCCTCCCGGAACCGGACGAGTCGGCGGTGGACCTCCCCGATCCGCCGCTGCTGCGTCGCTGGCGCGCGCAGGACGCGCAGTCGGCGCACGTCGACCCGAGAGGAAGAGGAGGCACGCGTCCCTGCCCGCTGGTCGTTGCCTGGCGCGCTCAGACACGCAGCGAGGAAGAACGGGTCGAGCAGCGCAGGATCGGTACGCAGCTGGACGGTGTGGGCACCAAGCAGTCGCGGTCCGGCCGTCTCGACCCAGACCTCGAATCCGTCGGCCGCAGTCACGACCACGACATCGCCGAACGACGTCAGAATCCCCTGCCCCTCCGCCTCCAACTTGGCGGCCTGCGCCGCGGCAACCCATGGCTCCTCACCCCGTACGGCCCATGGGGTGACGACGGGCAGAGCATCCTCGGGCTGCACTCCCTGCTGGATCAGACCGTCAGCGAGAACCTTGCCGGGCATCACGTCCAGAGCGCCGGAACGCTCCAGTTCACCCACGAAGATGTAGCCGAAGTCGTCCTGCGCTGCGGCACTCGCCTCGTGTTCGCGAACTGCCTTGGCCACATCGTCCATGTCCATCAGCGCCCTGTCCCAGCCGGTCCAGGCGCGGCGCAGTTCCACCGGCCCCACGGACCGCTCGGTCACGGTACGGCGAGATGGCGTCAGGTCGGTCCCGTCACTGAGCAGTTCCGCGGTCGGCACCCGTGTGACGCCAGGTAGGTCACTGCCACGAAGGGCCGCCACGGTGCGCTCACGCAGACCGTCCCAGTCGACGGCCATGCCGCGGCCGGTGAGCGCGGTCGTCCGGCAGTCCGCAGCGTCAACGAAGGTCACCTCGTCCGCGGAGTGTTCACGGGGCGTCGCCAGCAGCCACAGGTGCAACCCCACCCCATGCGGCGGCGCGCTCCCGGGCGGCAGCGCGACTACGGCTCGCACGGCTCCGGTGCGCACCAACCCCACCCGAATTCGCCGTCCGGCCCGGCGCGAAGCGACACCCGGTGGTAGGACCAGCACTGCTACTCCCCCAGGTTCCAGCACGGACAGACAGTGCTGCACCCACGCCAGCTCAGGCTCGGTCCGTGGTGGCGTGCCATACGTCCAGCGAGGATCAGTCGCCAGTTCCTCGTGTCCCCAGGAACGCTCGTTGGACGGTGGATAGCTCAGAACCACGTCTGCACGGGAGGCGTGCCGCAGCGGGGCATCAAGCAGTGTGTCCCCAGACTGCACGTGTCGCTCACAGCCCGGGAACTCCAGAGCCAGCCTGGCTCGGGTCAGGCGAGCCACAGCAGCATCGTTGTCAACACCTGCCATCGCGGGCGGAGGTACCTGCCCCGACCATCGCCGACCGGACGCAGCCAGGAGCGAACCCATTCCGCACGCAGGATCCAGCACCCGTCGCACCGGCGTACTGCCGTCACGGA
Source organism: Streptomyces sp. NBC_00209 (assembly GCF_045206345.1). Taxonomy (NCBI): domain Bacteria; kingdom Bacillati; phylum Actinomycetota; class Actinomycetes; order Kitasatosporales; family Streptomycetaceae; genus Streptomyces; species Streptomyces sp. NBC_00209. Next base: position 1,371,263 of record NZ_CP108121.1, read on the forward strand.
GTTCGGCCGCCAGAGCCACCATGGTGTCGGCCAGTTGGCGGGGCGTGACGATCAACTGACGTACGTGGACAGCGTGCCAACGATCCAGCAGCACGGCGAAGGCTTCCTTCGACGACTGACGAAGGGCCAGCCGCACGACCTCGTCCTCCACCCTCCGGTCGGCAGCACTGGGTTCCGGGGCTCCGCGCGGCGGGTTCATCGCCGGGCTCGCCAGACGCTCCCCCGCCGAAGCCAGTAGATGGGCCATCCCGTCCCGGTCGCCGAGGTCCTCAATCCGCGGCCAGAGACGGTCCCAGCCACTGGAGGACTCGTCGATCTTGCCGTGCCGTAGAAGCCAGAACTCCGCATCCGCCAGGGAGAACATGGGGCTGGCGTCAGTGCCGCCGACCGGCTTGGGGAAGTCGCTGTGCCGCCGCCTCCAGTTGCTCACGGCGGCACGACCGACTCCGGCAAGCCGCGCGATCCCCGCAAGGCTGAGCGTGACCGGTTCATCATGCTGCTCCATGCTCTCTCATTTCAGGGATGGTCCAGCTGGATAAGGCGGGCAACGACGCACCCAAGGCATGGTGCAGCCGACGAGTGAAGCCTACGCGTTGACTGTGTCAATGCACTCAGCCCCAGGGTGCACGAGAGCCGCGCTCAAAAGCGAGCCGCACGCACCGCTGCTATTCCCGACGCCATGCCCGCTCCGAAGCAGATGCCACAGCGGAAAGGCAGATGCCTGGATTCAGTGGACGATCCGCCGGGACAGCTCAGTGCATGGATCCCCGGCCGCTCCGCCACCAAGCTGATCGTGGCCTGGCGCTCCGGGAGCTCACGAACCCTCGTGCGGTTCGTTCCGGCCGTGCATGCGTTGACCGTGCCGAAGTCATGACCAGGTCCCCGGCTTCGACTGGATGAACTGGGCCCGGCAGCAGAACCCACTGGCCGACCCTGTAGTCGAGGCCACCGGGGACAGCCCCGTGGACAGGTTCGCCTCTATCATCGTCCGGTCTTCGAGAACGTCATCGCGGTCCCCTCAGCCGCCCACTCAAAAATCGCCACACACTCCAGATGATGCGTCACCGGCAGCAGATCTGCGAACTACTCATGCGCGCGTCACCGACCGCCCCGCCGTTCCGGCCCGTCGGGGCTCCATCCCCGGAGATATGACTTGAGTTCCTCCGGCGTAGGTTCGCGTGCGTCCGGCGTCTTCGGAAGCTCGCTCAAGGGGTCGATCGACCTCACGTACGCCCTTGCCCACTCCAACCAGCGCCGGGCCTGACTCAGAGTCGGCCCGTCCACGACGCCGTGAAGCTCGCCAATACGACGTTCCAATGCCGTGCAGTATGCGCTGAGGGCAGCAGACTCCTGCCAGCGCCCGGCCTCGTCGCGTAGTGCCTGGGCAAGTTGTTCGCGAACAGCCTGTCCTTTCGCCACCTCCACGGCCGCTCGCCAGCGAACTTCGCGTTCCAAAATGGCCTGCTGCTCATCCTGCCTGCGCCGAGCGTCTTGTGCCGCTCGTACCTCGATCTCTCCAAGGACCGCGTCCAGGGCCTCTTCGAGCGTGCGGGTCTTCCGATCTCGCCAGCGGCCGGGCCGGTCGGTCAGGCCATGAGCGAGCTCCACGACGAGGCGAGAGGAGCGGTCGGGATCCAAGGACTGCGGGAACTCCTGCCTGACACTGACGGTGTAAGCGAGACCGTCGACAGCAACGTCCACCCCACCCTCGCGTGGGTGGAAGAACGAGTGGGCCTTCCGCACCTCGTACCCTCGCCGGACCGCCTCAGCCGACAGTCCCTGCAGCAGAAGAAGCGACCTTCGACGGAGCCCAGAAGGCATGACGAGTCGGCGCTCATCGTCTTTGAGCGCGGTCACGATCGGATGGAAGTTCCCCAGCCGTGAGGGAACGGGAACCGGATCCCCGCCCTCCTTCGGCCGGTGACTCCGCGCATTGGGATGCGGGCCATCCGCAAGGAACAGCTCCAGCCCCGGCCCACCATACGGAACCTTCTCAATGCGCTTGCCCGCTGGTTCCAAGCCGTGCCGTTTCGCATAGTTGACGACACGCCGCCACTCCGCGACCTCGTCGTCATCAGGGTCGGTGATCCGAACGCGGCCCTCAGCGACGAGCCGCTCGATCAGCTCATGAGCCTTCGCCCGCCGGGCCCGCGCGACGGGCCTCTCACTGTAGGGCGTCCGAGGGCTGGCGGACGTTGCCGACTCACCGCCACCAGCGACCGCGGAGTCGTCGTCGATCATCAGGACCCCACCATCCCGCAAGGCATCGGCCGAGCGCCAGTCACTCGACATCCAGGCTCCACCACCTTCGCTGGAAACGAGGCCGTTCGACTGCCCGCACGCCCGTACAGAGCCGAAAGGCACTCGTCAGCAGTGAGAGTCCCCTGGGACTTTTCTGGGACTTCCGGCCCCATCAAGCGGCACGAGCGTGAAACAGTCGAAAGGCCATTCGCGCAGGTCATCGACCACAAGCCAATCATCACGGCAGGTCCTCGCGCTCCCTGGTCTCTTCCGGGACATCTGATCAGCACGACTCAGTAGGTCTGCGCTCCGCGTCGCCCGCCCTTGGCGCCCCATCGATGCTCGCCACCTTGACAGGGTCTGACCGGCCCGAAAAGGCGCCTGACGCCCCATCAGAACAAGCGTCAAATGAGCGTCACGAGCGTCATTTCAGCGTCAAGATATCGCCCGTAACGCCCACACCGCACATAATGCGCACGGGCAAAACCGCAGGTCAGGCGCCCTTTGCGATGGGTTCTAGGATCGCGACGCACTCCACATGGTGGGTCATCGCGAAACATGTGGAACAAAAGCATGTGGAAGTTGGCGCAGGTCAGCGCCATGCGCGCGAGAATCCGGACGAATTGCCCGTGTGCGTTGTGGGCGCTGCGGGCGTTACGTGCGCGCATCTGACGCACGCCGCTAGCGATGTTGTCCATGATCCGGAAAGGTTCCGACACCCGATCTCCAGCGGATCGATCGGCTTCGCGTACACCGATTCTGGTGTCGGTTTGGGGTTCGTCACGAACCTCCGAGGCTTCCGGACCGATGACACGCGGGCACCGGGAACTGGCAAACGCCGCCCGACTCTGCCTTGAAAGACCGGACACCCGCCGATCCGGCAGCTCCGGCTCGTCTGCACCCACAGCGGACGACCCCCAACGTTGGCACGCCATCACCGGTACGGCGGCCAACCTTGTGGTCAGGTCATCCCATGCAGACAGCGGATGACGAGGCGGCCCCGCGCGCGGTCGAGGTCCCGTGTCTCGCCACCGCCAGCCAGGAGCACCATCAGCGCGGCCAGGGGCGCCCTGTAACCCGTTCGATGTCCTTGTTGAACTGCTGAAGGTCCTCGATGAAGCGATCCAGGCGCTCGGGGGTCCAGTCGGTGACCACTTCGGCGAGTCCGTCGACCACCTTCTCGCGGTCGGCCCTGAGTGCGCCGGTTCCCTTCTGGGTGATGCGGAACTTCCTGGCCACCCCGCCGTTGGGGTCGAGAGTCCGTTCGACGAGTCCGTCCCTGAGGAGGGCGGCCGTCTGCCGGTTGAACGTCGAGGCGGCGAGCCCGAAGGCGTCAACGAGGTCGGCGACCGACATGGGGCCCTGCACCTCGATCCGACTGAGGAGCACGTAGGCGCTGCGCTCCAGGGCCTCACTGCCGTGCAGGCGGCGGGGTGAGGACATTTCCTGGTGCCGCGTAAGGATCAGGAGCTCCCGCTCGATCCGCTCCCCCGCTTGCTGGGAATCCATCTGGGGCACCTCCGGCTCTGTCATATACACATCCTCACCCTACGCCACAAGTGTGCACGATGCTTTTGGCGAGCATCATGCAACTTTTGTGCATGATGCTTTTTTTCTGTACGGTGCAACGCATGAATGCTTCTGCCTCCCCGGCTCGCACGGGAGCGATCGTCGCCTCGCTGTCTGCGGCCGGCATCGTGGCCTCTCTCATGGGGACGCTGGTCATCCCCCTCGTCGCACAGCTCCCGGAGCTGCTGGACACTTCCACCGCGAACGCATCGTGGGTTGTCACCGCACCTCTGCTCACCGGCGCGGTTGCCACTCCGGTGTTCGGACGCCTCGGTGACCTCTACGGCAAGCGGCGGATGCTGCTGATCTGTGTCGGCCTGCTCGTCGTGGGCTCGCTCGCGAGCGCTGTGTCGGACTCGCTGGTCCCCATGGTCATCGGGCGTGCGATCCAGGGCATCGGCATGGGAATCATCCCGCTCGGAATCAGCACCATGCGTGATGTCGTGCCACCGGAGCGCATGGGATCGTCGGTGGCTCTCATGAGCTCGTCTCTGGGCATCGGCGGTGCCTTCGGTCTGCCCCTTGCGGCCGGCGTCGCTCAGAACGCCGACTGGCACGCACTGTTCTGGGGCTCGGCCGCCATCAGCCTGCTCGTCGGGTTCGCGGTGATGCGCTTCGTTCCGGGTGTGCCCGCAGGGGGCGCGCGGGGCCGGTTCGACATACCCGGCACGATCGGTCTCTCGGTCGGTCTCGTATCGCTGTTGCTCGCCGTCTCCAAGGGCGCCGAGTGGGGCTGGACGAGCGCTACCACCCTGGGTCTCTTCGCTGCCGCCGTGATCGTCCTTCTGGCCTGGGGCTGGTTCGAGCTGCAAACCACTGATCCGCTGGTCGATCTGCGAGCCACCGCCCGGCGGCGGGTGCTGCTGACGAACCTGGCCTCGATCGTGATCGGCTTCGCCATGTTCGCCCAGAGCCTGGTGGCCCCCCAACTGCTCCAGCTGCCGAAGGAACTCGGCTACGGTCTGGGCCAGTCGATGCTCGCCGCCGGCCTGTGGATGGTTCCCACCGGACTGGTGATGATGGCGTTCTCCCCGCTCGGCGCGAAGCTGTCCGCCCGGTTCGGTCCCCGCACGTCGCTGCTGACCGGGTCTCTGATCATGGCGATCGGCTACGGCCTCGCCGTCCCCCTCATGGGATCTGTCGCCGGGATCGTCGTCGCCAGCTGCGTCGTCAGTATTGGGGTGGCCTTCGCCTACGGAGCGATGCCCGCCATCATCATGGCGTCGGTCCCCGCTTCCAAGACGGCTTCGGCCAACGGCTTCAACGCGCTGATGCGTTCCATCGGACTTTCGGCATCCAGCGCGGTCATCGGTGTCCTCCTGGCCCAGATGAGCCAGGACGTCGGGGGGTTCACGATCCCGACCGAGAACGGCTTCCGGGTCGCCCTCGTCGTAGGCGGAGCCGCTGCCCTCGCCGCCGCACTCCTCACCCTGGCCATCCCCCGCGCCACAACGCCCCTCCCCGCCCCCGACACCCAGCAGCCCGGTGCGTCCGAAGCGGCCTCCGCGACGGAAGCCGACCAGCTCTCGTCCTCGGCTCCCACGGCGCCGCGCGCCCCTCGGGGGTGATCACCCACGCCGGTGTGGCTGCGGGGTAGCCCTCGTCCGGTATCGGCCGACGACCCTGCGACCGCGTACCAGCCCTTGAGACCCCGCACACGACGATCGAAGAACCCGAGGAGAAGGGCGAACAGGTATGCCGGACAAGGACCATGCAACGGCCGGGAGCGTGCTGATCGTCGGCGCTTCCGCCGCCGGCCTCGCGACTGCAGAAGCCCTGCGGCGCAACGAATACCAGGGCGCTCTGACGCTACTGGACGCGGAACAGCACCCTCCCTACGACCGGCCGCCGCTGTCGAAGCAGGTCCTGAAGGGAGACTGGGAGCCCTCTCGGGCGCATCTGCGCACGGATGAGCAGCTCGCCGCCTTGGACGCCGAGTTCGTCGCGGGCGATGCTGCCGCCTCCTTCGACTCAGCGGCCCGTACCGTCACTACGCGCACAGGCCGTCAACTGCGCGCCGATCACGTGGTGATCGCCACCGGTATGCACCCGAGGACCCTGCCCGGCCAGGACGCTCTGGCCGGAGTGCACGTCCTGCGGTCCATGGGCGACGCGCTGCGGCTGCGTCGTGATCTCCTCGGCGCCGAACGGCTGGTGGTCGTCGGTGCCGGCGTGCTCGGCACCGAGGTTGCGGCCAGCGCGCGCACCCTGGGACTGGACGTCACCATCGTCGCACCGGCCACGACGCTGCTGGGGGACCAGGTCGGCGACGTGGTCGGCGGCCTCCTCACCCAGCTGCACACGGAACAGGGTGTGCGCATGCGTCTCGGCGTCGCGGTCGATCACCTCACCGGTGAGGACGGTCAGGTCACCGGCGTCCAGCTGTCCAGCGGTGAGGTCCTTCCCGCGAGCGTGGTCGTGATCGCCGTCGGCGCGCACCCAGCGACCGGCTGGCTCACAGGTAGCGGACTGACGCTCGGCGACGGCATCGAATGCGATGCACACTGCCGCGCTGCCCCCGGAACCTGGGCCGTGGGAGACGTCGCGTCGTGGTACGACGTGCGGCTCGGCCGGCGGCTGCGCCTGGAGAACCGCACCAACGCCACCGAGCAAGCTCAGACGGTTGCCGCGAACATCCTGGGAGCAACCCGCCCCTACACGCCGGTCCCCTACTTCTGGACCGACCAGTACGCGGCGAAGATCCAGGTCCACGGGCTGCCTTCCCCGCTCGACGACGTGACGGTCGTCGAAGGAGACGTCGAGGAGCGCCGGTTCGCCGCGCTGTACAGCCAAGGCGGCCGGGCCACTGCCGTCCTCGGCTGGAACATGCCCAAGCAGGCCCGCCTGCTGCGCCAGCAACACCTCACGGGTCCGCCCGGCGCTGATGCTGCCCGCTCCGCGTGAACCCCACAAGCCATACCGGGTGACAAGGCCCGGTCCCCGAGCGAAGGGAGAACTGCCCACGCCCCCGGCCCAGTACCGCCCCACCGAGGTACCTGCCGGACGAAAGCCCCACATTTCCGAGGGAGAACACTTATGAGTCAGAGCCAAGAGACCGTGCACTACCCGCTGCCCCAGACGGGTGCCCTGGACGCCCCCGCTGATTGGCAGCGGCTGCGCAGCCAGTGCCCGGTGGCCTCGGTCCAACTGCCCAGCGGCGACGAGGCAACTCTGCTCACGCGCCACGAAGACATCAAGACACTGCTTTCCGACGCGCGCTTCGCCCGCCCGACCGCGCAGGACGGCGCGGCCCGCCTCGCACCCGATGGTGGGGGCGGAGCCGTCGCCTCCAGCAGCGCCGACGCGCTCTCCCTTCCCGCGAAGGGCGAGCCGCACCAGCAGTGGCGTCGCCAGGTCAGCAAGTGGTTCACCGCCAAGCGCATGACGGCTCTTCGCCCCGGTATGACGGCGACGGCCGAACGGCTCGTCGACGACATGGTCGCCCTCGGTGCGCCCGCCGACCTCAAGGCGCACGTCGGCTTCCTCCTGCCCGTCTACGTCATCTGCGACATGCTCGGCGTGCCCGCACAGGACCGTGACCGCTTCTCCCACTGGTCCGACGCGCTGCTGAGCCTCACTCGCTTCACCAAGGAGGAGACGGATCGGGCCCAGATCGAGTTCGTCCAGTACATGTCCGGTCACATCGAGACCAAGCGCGAGAACCCGACCGACGACCTGATCAGCACGCTCATCCGGGACTCCGCGGATGGCCAGGGACTCTCCGACTCGGAGCTGCTGGCAACCGCCTTGGGCCTCCTGATCGCAGGGCACGAGACCACCGCCAACATGATCGGCAAGATGGTCGGCATGCTCCTGGCCGACCGCAGCCGGTGGGAGCAGCTCCTCGCCGATCCCTCTCTCGTGCGCACCGCCGTCGAAGAGGCACTCCGCTTCGACACCAACCTCGGATTCGGCCTGCGCCGCTACATCAGCGAAGACACCGAGATCGGCGGCCAGACGGTACCCGGCGGCACCACCGTGATCTGCAGCATGCCCGCCGCCAACCGCGACGAAGACGTCTTCGACAACGCTGAGGAGATGGATCTGGACCGCAGCCCCAACCCTCACCTCATCTTCGGTGCCGGACCCCACTCGTGCCTCGGCCAGGCATTGGCCCGCACCGAACTCCAGGTGGTGTTGGAAGTCCTGCTGCGCAAGCTGCCCACTCTCGAACTGGCGGTCCCCGTAGAGGAACTGCAGCGAGTGGAAGGACTCCTGGTCGGCGGGCTGCGCACCGTCCCCGTGCGCTGGTGACCCCACCCCAGCCCCCGAGCACAGCCGCCGCCCAGCGGCCCACACAACCCCCCACCGTCCCGATGAAGGGAGAGTCCCTATGAACGTCACCGTCGATGAACACAAGTGCTGCGGCGCCGGCCAGTGCGTCCTGATCGCCCCAGAGGTGTTCGACCAACGCGACGACGACGGCATCGTCGTCCTGCTCGAGGCCGCGCCCCCGCAGGATCAGCACACCTTGGTCCGTGAAGCTGCCGCGGTCTGCCCGGCCGCCGCTATCGAACTCACGCCGGCCCAGTAGCCCGGCGGTGGCCGGCCGGGGTACAGCACCGGGCCGGCCACCCCACAGGAACGAAGCACCCTGCCAAGGGCGCCGAACACAGCTAGGAGAAGGACATGAGTGACCGTCTGAGTGGCAAAGTGGCCATTGTGACCGGTGGCGGCAACGGGGTCGGGAAGGCATGCGCGCTGGCCCTGGCCGCAGAGGGCGCACGGGTCGTAGTCAACGACCTGGGCACAACCGCAGCAGGCGGTGGAAGGAGCTCCGAAGCCGCAGACGCGACCGTCGCCGAGATCCTGGCGGCGGGCGGCCAGGCGGTGGCCAACTACGACTCCGTGGCCGAAGCCCAGGGATGCGCCAACCTGGTCGCGCTCGCCGAGAAGACCTTCGGCCCGGTCGACATCGTCCTCGCCATCGCGGGCGCCGTGCTCCCCGGCCAGATCGACATCACCGATGAGCAGTACAACAAGCTGATGGACCTGTTCCTCGGTCAGAAGTTCTGGCTCTCGCGCCTGACCGTGCCGGGCATGGTCGAACGCGGTTGGGGCCGGATCGTCGTGACCGCTTCCGAGGGTGCACGTGGCGGCGTGGGCAACCCCGTCTTCGCCGCGGCCATGGGCGGCACCGTTTCCTTCATCAAGGGGCTGGCCACAGAGCTCAAGGGCACCGGCGTGACCGCGAACACTCTGGCGCCGGGAGCCTCCACCCGCACCTACGAGCTGGCCCTTCCGGGGCTTGAGCAGGCGCACGCGGAAGGCCGTCTCTCCGACGAGATGTTCGCTGCGGCGAAGAAGGGCCCCGGCCCGGTCGAACACGTGCCGCCGATCGTCACCTGGCTCTGCACGGATGCGGCTTGCGACGTCAGCGGCCGCGTCTTCCACTCCGGTGGCGGGAAGATCAGCGTCTGGTCTGAGTACGAGGACCTCAACACCATCTCGAAGGGCGACCCCTACGAGAACCCCCCGTACACCCTTGACGAACTGGACGACCTCGTCCCCGGCCAGGTCCTGCGCTAAACGACCTGAAGGCCCACCACGCCCTCTCAACCGGGGCCGTCAGAAGGCAGCCGTCGCACTGGACCAGTGCGGCGGCTGCCTCAGTGCATCGGGGCGTGGCCGGCAGCACCACCTCGTCGGCACAGGCTGCAGACAACGTGCCTGCCGCGCCGTGACATCAAGACACTCCAGCCTCCAAACCCGCGGAGACCACGTCGAGTCGCCCCCAACTGACGTCCTCGCTCCCGAGGAGATCACCTCCCCGAGTGCGCAGGAGGCCGCGGCGATGTCGACGGCGTACGCGCTTATCGCCGCTACGCGGGCGCCGAAGCGAGCGTTCTACGCCGCTGACGCACCGCGTGGCGCGAGGAAGCAAGCTCTGGTCCAACGTCACGCGGCGAAGCGGAGCTTGCCTGTGCCCTATCCATCAGGCCCGGCATCCCTGTGACCGGAGAGGTGTCGTCTCCCGGGTGTTCCGGGGGTGACCAGTCCGCTCTCGTAGGCGATGACAACGAGGCGGGCCCTGCTGGTCGCCCCGAGCTTCCGCAGAATGCTGTTCACGTGTGACTTGACCGTGAGCGGGCTGATGCGGAGGAGTTGGGCCAGGGATTCGTTGTCCGGCTGGGTGGGGATAAGCGCGAGAATCTCGCGCTCTCGGGCCGATAGCCGATCCACTATGGGGAGCGGGGAGAGCGGAGGCGCCGCGTCGAATATCGTTGGCGGGCTGATGACCACGCCGCCCCTGCTCACCAGATCCACTCCCGTCACGAATTGGTCCGTATCCATTTCATGGCTCAGGATCCCGGTGACACCATCGCGCAGATATGACGCGATCTCCCCTACCGGTACGGTGCCGATGAACGCGAGCCGGGTCAGGGTCGCGGCTTGGCGCAGAACCATTCGAGGCGGAGCGAGGACGGCAGGCGGCAGGGTTCCCTTATCGATGAGCAGCAGGTCAGGACGGGAGCACAGAACCTCCTTGAGCGCCTCGGCGAGAGTGGCGGTGTGCCCCAGCATCGTCAGGGTCCTGGACCGGTTGATGATGTGCTCGTAGGCATTGCGTTCGAGGGTGGAGCCGCCTGCGAGGAATACCCCCTGCATCTGTTGTCCTTCTGCGTGGTGCATTGCTCCGGTGGACTCTCCGCGCCGCTGCTGCCATGGGGCGGTCACCGCTCTGTGTCAGCGCGTTGTGAGACGCGAACCTGATCAGGTATGCGGGCCGGCAGCGATGGCCGGAGCCTGAGCCGCGGAGGTGCGGCACTCGACTTGAGTGCCGCACCTCCGGGTCTCGGTTCAGTGCTGGTTGCTGTACTGCGGCGTCTCGATACCGTCCTGGTGGACCTCTGCGGGGGCTTGCTGCACGAGCTTCTCCCCTTCGATGTCGACGTTGGGCAGGATGCGGTCGATCCAGCCCGGCAGGGACCATGCGCGCTTGCCCAGGAGGGCGAGGGCGGCGGGGATGATCGTCATGCGGACGACGAAGGCGTCGAGGGCGACGGCGATGGCCAGGCCGAAGCCCATGGACTTGAGCATGGCGTCGTGGTTGCCGACGAAGCCGGCGAACACGGAGATCATGATCAGTGCTGCGGCTGTGACGACCTTCGCGCTGTGCCTGAAGCCGGTTTCCACCGCTGTACGGGCATCGGCGCCGTGCACGTATGCCTCCCGCATGCGGGTCACGAGGAACACCTGGTAGTCCATGGCCAGCCCGAACACGATGCCCACCATGAGGATCGGCATCAGACTCATGATCGGGCCGGTCTGGTCGAGACCGACCAGGTCCTTGAGCCAGCCCCACTGGAAGACCGCGACGAGGGCGCCGAGGGAGGCCAGTACGGACAGCAGGAAGCCGAGCGCTGCCTTGAGCGGCACCAGAAGCGAGCGGAAGACCAAAGTCAGCACAAGGAAGGCAAGGCCGACGACGAGCGCCAGGTAGGGAGCGATCGCCGCGCTGAACTTGTCGGAGATGTCGATGTTGAGCGCGGTGGTGCCGGTGACCATGGAGCGCACGCCGCCGGCCGACTCGGTCTCGGCGGCAAGTGAGCGGATATCTCCCACGAGGTCCTTGGTGGCATCCGTGATGGGTCCGCTCTTCGGAATGACGGTGATGATCGCGGTGTCGCCGGCCTCGTTGAACACGGCCGGTGTGACGGCTGCGACGTCCGGCAGGTCGGTGATGGCCTTGCCCAGGTCGGTGGCTCCACTGCGGGCGGTCTCGGGGCTCTTGCTGTCGACCGTCACGGTCAGCGGGCCGTTGAACCCGGGGCCGAAGGACTCGGCCAGCATGTCGTACGCCTTGCGCTGCGTCGAGGAGGCGGCCTTGGAGCCGTCGTCCGGGAGTCCGAGCTTCAGCTGGGTCGCGGGCAGGGCAACGACTCCGAGGGCCAGTACGGCGAGCACGAGGACCTTCGCAGGCTTGCGCAGAATGTAAGCGATCCAGCGCTGGCCGATCGTGGCCTTCGTCGACACCTGCTTGCGGCCGGCCCGCTTGCGCGCCCTCCCCAGGACCCGCTCGCCGGCGAATCCGAGCAGCGCGGGCACGAGGGTCACGGCGACGAGTACGGCGACGATGACGGCGCCCGCGGCGGAGAGTCCCATCGCGGTGAGGATGGGCAGGTTGACCACGGCCAGCCCTGCCAGGGCGATGATGACCGTCAGCCCGGCGAAGACGACAGCGGAACCAGCCGTTCCGTTGGCGCGCGCCGCTGCTTCCTTGGCGTCGTACCCATCGGCTCGTTCGGAGCGGTACCGGGAGACGATGAACAGGGCGTAGTCGATACCGACGGCGATGCCGAGCATTGTTGCCAGGGCTGACGCGTTGCTGTTGAGATCGAAGGTCGCGCTGAGTGCGGTGATCGCGGTCATGCTCACGCCGACGCCGACGATGGCGGTCAGCAGGGGCAGGCCGGCGGCGATCAGGGAGCCAAAGGTGATCACAAGGATGAGAGCCGCGAGGGCGAAGCCGATGGCTTCCGCGGAGTGGCCCTCCTCGGGGGGCGCGAGGGCGCTGCCGGACGCCTCGACCGTCAGCCCCTGGTCACGGCCCGCGTCGAGAGCGTCATCGATGCCGGTGTGATCCGCATCGGTGAGATCGGCGTCGGCAACGGTGTACGTGGCCTGGGCGTAAGCGGTGGTGCCGTCCGCGCTGACCGTCTTGGCGGCGAACGGGTCACTGACCTGGCCGACGCGCGACGAGGAGTCCTTGAGGTCCTTGAGGGTGGCGTCGACCGCTGCCCGGTTGTCGGCGCTGCTGATCTTCTCGCCGTCCGGGGCCCTCATCACCACACGAGCCGTGGCACCGTCGGCGTTGGCCGCGGGGAACTTGTCACCGAGCAGGTCGAAGGCACGCTGCGACTCTGTGCCGGGCAGTGTGATGCTCGAGTTCGCGGCGCCCGTGCTGTTCGCAGCCCCGGCACCGAGGGCGCCGAGGATTACTGCCCACAGGAGCACGACCAGCCAACGCCGCCTGAAGGCGAATTGGCCGATCCTGTGCAAGAAAGTAGCCATGGGGTGTGAGACTCCGAGAGGGTGGATGAGGGAAAGCACCGCAGACACGGTGCGCAGGAGATACGAGTCGGCCCTGTGGGGCGGCGGTGCTTTCGTGGCAGTGCCGTCCGATGGGCCATCTGCTCTGGGCGATCAGGTTTGGCGGCGCGGATCGAGTGCAACTACCACCTGTGTGGAACCGGGCGCGGCCGACTCCTACGCGCATCACTCATTGCTGACAAATTCCGTTTTTGCAGTTTCAAGGTCAAGAGAGGTGCCGCGGCCCGCGCCCCAGGTACAGGCAGCACGGGCCGCAGCGTGCACCGGCCCCGTCCCCACGGGCGGCGGTGCACATCGCCCGAACCTGTCGCCGCGCGTGACAGGACGGACACCCAGCGGCGCTGCCTTCCGTGCAGGCAACTAAGTCCCCTTCGCTGCTGAGCGGGCACCGTCAGTGGTGACCGGTGCAAAGACCGGCGGCCGGCCTCGGGGGAAGGACCGGCCGCCGACAACATCCATGGTGGCCTGCTCGGACGTCCCGTTCTGTCAGCCAGAAGTACTGTCCGGGAATCGGTCTGTCGGCCATTCGGCCGACACGGCAAGGCGCACCAGTCCATACGCTAAGGGTGTGGATTGGGACCTTCCGTTTACGCCGACCGTCAGACGTCTCATCATCGTCTTCGGACTGCTCGCATTCGCCATGACATGGCTGGCGGACATCGCGATGCTGCTGACCAGCCCGGACCCGTGGGATCCAGCCACCAACTGGGTCCCCGTTCTGGTCACTGGCCCCGCCACCGTGCTGGCGGTCTCCGAGACCCGCTTCTCGCCGCCCTTTCTGCGACGCGTCTGGTTGATCGCCGCGATGTCGGTGACGCTCTCCGTCGTCAGCATCGCAGTTCCTCAGGACGGGCCGTCGTGGGGAACGCTCGAGACCGCCGGACTGCTCGCTCTGATCCTTCGCACCACAGCCCAGACACGGCGCACGACCACAGCAGCCGCCTCAGCCGCAGCCCTGAGCTTCGCCGTCCTGATACTTCCCGCCCGTACGGGATCCTGGTCGACGATTGTGGCCGGCGGCTACATTCTGACTATCGCGCTCGCCATCACCGTCACTCTCGGCTGCGCTGTCCGAGCCCTTGAAGCCCGCCGCCGGCGCAACATCAGCGATGTCCGCCAGGCCGAGCGCCTGGCTATCGCCCGTGATCTTCACGACCTGATCGCTCATCACATGACAGGCATCATCGTCCAGGCCCACGCGGCGTCGGCCATCTATCCGACCGCGCCTGACAAAGTCGCACCGATCCTGCAGAACATCGCCCAGGCCGGCACGGAGACGCTTGAATCCATGCGCCGCCTGGTTCGCGTGCTACGCGAGGACAACCACTCAGCGCTGCGCCCGGGCGACCTGCTGACGGAACTATCCGAACTCACAGCAAGCTACTCGGCACCTGCGTCCGACGGCGATTCCTCCGGCGCCGCTCGGCTGGAGGCGACCGCTGCCGCAAGGACAGCCCGCCTGAGTCCAGAAGTAGAGGTCTCTGCCTACCGCGCCGTGCAGGAGGCGCTCACCAATATCCGACGACACGCACCCGGAACCCAGGCCAGTGTGCGTCTCGATGCCGATGACACGTGGCTGTGGGTCACCGTTACGAACACCCCTGCGGCCAAGCGGGCACCGTCGCCCGCCGGCGGGCACGGCGGCTTTGGCCTGATCGGGTTGCGCGAACGGATCGAGGCACTCGACGGTGTTCTCCGAACCGGCCCGCTGCCCGGAGGCGGATGGGAGGTCAAAGCAGGCTTCCCATTGCACTGACCCGCTCGGGGCGGAAACCGTTCAGCCCGTCGTGCGGGTCTCTTGCAGTTGCACCGCCACACCCTTCCAGAGCCCGACGAAGGTCCGAGGGCTCAGCGGTGGGGTCGCGCTTCGCCGTGTTCCCATGCCCACGCCGCGATCTCCACCCGATTGCGAGCCTCCAGCTTGACCTGGATACGTCCAAGGTAGGTTTTGACCGTCGACAGCGAAAGAAAGAGCTCGTCGCAGATCTCCTGGTTCGTACGACCGACCGCGATCAACCGGACGATGTCCAGCTCCCGGGCGCTCAGTCCGAATGCCGCAGGGCTGCCCGGTTCCGAACGAAGTTCCGCCTGCTCGAGTCGCTTCAGCAGCCGCACCGTCACGGCCGGAGACACCAGCGCATCTCCCCGGGCCGCTGCCTGAACCGCCTCCACCAGCAAGGCCGGAGTCGCGTCCTTCAGGAGGAATCCGCACGCGCCGTTGCGCAGGGCAGTCCGCACGTAGTCGTCCTGGTCGAAGGTTGTGATCACGACGACGTTCAGCGGGTCAACCACCCCAGGGCCCGCCAGCTGCCGCGTCACCTCCAGCCCGTCCAGCCGCGGCATCCTGATGTCGACCAGCACCACGTTCGGACGCAGTCGGCGCGCCAGGTCCATGCACTCCACACCGTCGACCGCCTCGCCAACGACCTCGATGCCCGGCTGAGCATCGAGGATCATGCGGAAACCCGTGCGCACCAGCTCTTGATCATCGGCGATCACGACATCAATCTTCATTGGGGACACTCACCGTCTCTATCACGGCAGCTGCGGCCATATACACGCGCCCATCTACCCAACCTTGTCGACAACGTGATGGCCGCCCTACCGAACCACCCCGGCGGGACCCCTCAGGGCCAGCAGATGGCGGGCGGGCGGACCTGAACATCAGTTTCCTGGTCCCGCCAAAGGGCCTCGCCGTCATCGCCGCTGTGCGGCGACCACTCGCCTGCGGACCAGGGCTTCGTTGGGGTTCTCACTCCTGCTTCAATCGATCGAGCCACCCGGTCATCGTCGTGATTCCTTCGTGGAAGCCCTCCGAGTGCGGCTTGTCCAGGAATCCGTGACGTGCCCCAGGAACCAGGTAGGCGTCGAGCCGTACCGAATACGTCACAGCGGCAGGCGACCACGCCACATCGCTGCCACCCGGACAGGAAAGGACAGAGATCGAGGCGTGGCTCGCCTTCGCGGACGCCCGGCTCCAGCACCTCACCGAGTCCGCCGAAGCTGCCCTCCCCACCCAAGCCCAGCGGCGACGACCTCAAGCCCTTCCTCGGCCACTGGAGCCCTTACGGGCCCCGTTCCTACTGAGCCTCAGATCAGGCCATATCGAGCACGGCTTCACCAAGAGGCGGTAAAGAAGGAGCCCCCTCAAGCCGCACTCGACACACCGCCACCTGCAGAAACGGGCATCTGACACCTCATCAGAACGTGCGTCAAACGTGCGTCAGAAGGGCCCAACGTGCGTCGAATATGCGTCAAGATATCGCCCGTAACGCCCACAGCGCACATAATGCACACTCGGCGAAACCGCAGGTCAGACACCCTTTGCGGCAGGCTCAAGGATCGCCACGCACTCGACATGGTGCGTCATCGGAAACAGATCGAACGCCCGCAGCGTCCGCACCCGGTACCCGCCGTCCGCGAAGTACGAGATGTCCCGCGCCAGTGCTGCCGGGTCGCAGGCCACGTACGCGATGCGGCGGGCGCCCAGGGCGACCAGCTGCTTCACCGTGGCGCGGCCGGCGCCCGCGCGGGGCGGGTCCAGGACGATGAGGTCGCATGCGGTGATGCCCGTGCGGGGCAGGACCTGGTCGACCTTGCCGTGTTCGATGCGGACGCGGTCCAGGTCCGCCAGGTTGTGGCGGGCGTCCTCGACCGCGCGCTTGCCGGACTCGATGCCGAGGACCGCGCCCTTCTCGCCGATGCGCTGGCCGATGGCGCCGGCGAAGAGGCCGACGCCGCAGTAGAGGTCGAGGGCCGTGTCGTTCTTACGGGGCAGCAGGCCCTGCATGACCGCGCGGACCAGGGTGTTCGCGGCCTGCGGGTGGACCTGCCAGAAGCCGCCGGAGCCGACGCGGTACGTGCGGTCGTCGGCGCGCTCGCGGACGAAGCCGCGGCCGTGGACCCGGTGCACGCCGCCGTCGCGTTCGTCCACGCGGAGGACGGAGACCGGCTTGTCGAGCTCGACCAGGGGCAGCCGGCCGCCCGGGCGGGGGGTCAGGATGACCTGGCGGTCGTGGGAGCCGGTGGCGGCGATGGCCTCCACCGTGGCCATCTGGGGCCAGTCCTGCTGCTCGACGCCCAGCTCGGAGACTCCGGGCGCGGCGATCATGCAGTGGTCGATGATCTCGATGTCGTGCGAGCGGTGCTTGCGCAGGCCGACGCGGCCGTCCTCGTCGATCGCGTACTGGACCCGGGTCCGCCAGGCCGGCACCTCGCCCGCGGGGAGCTTGTCGCCCTCGGCCGGCATGACCGTGCCGTCCCAGCCCGCCTCCTCCGGCGTGAGGCCCGCGAGGCGCTGGAGCTGTTCGGCGATGACCTCGCCCTTCAGGCGGCGCTGGGCGCCCGGCTTCGCGTGCTGCCAGTCGCAGCCGCCGCACTTGCCGGGACCGGCGAACGGGCAGGGGGCCGGCACCCGGTCCTTGGACGCCTCGATGATCTCCACCGCGTCCGCGCGCAGGAAGCGCGAGTCCTCGGCGCCGTCGGTGATCCGCGCGACGATCTTCTCGCCCGGCAGGGTGTGGCGTACGAACAGCACCCGGCCCTCGTCCGTGCGGGCGATGCAGTGGCCGCCGTGCGCGACCGGGCCGACCTCGACCTCGTACTCCCGCCCGACCAGCGACTCCGGCTGCGTCTCCCCGGTCTGCGGCGACGTGGATTCGTTCTGCATGAGGGGCGGGCTCCAGAGAGGGAAGGGGACGGCCGGCGGCCGGACAACAACCTACGAGTCTACGTGGGTGTCGCCCGGCCGCCGACCACACGCGGCGGTCCCCCGCCTCAGCCCTTCGGCGTCGGTTCCTTCTGCCTGCGCTCCACCGGGCCCCGGCGCACCGAGCCCGGAGCGCTCCAGTCGGCGCGCCTGCGGGCGCGCTTCTTCGCGGCCTCGGAGGATTCCAGCTGGTACGGGACCGAGGTGACCATCACACCGGGCGTGAAGAGCAGCCGGCCCTTGAGCCTCAGGGCGCTCTGGTTGTGCAGCAGGTGCTCGTACCAGTGCCCGACGACGTACTCCGGGATGTAGACGCTCACCACATCGCGCGGGCTCTCCCGGCGCAGGCCCTTGACGTACTCGATGACCGGGCGGGTCACCTCGCGGTACGGGGAGTCGAGGATCTTCAGCGGTACGTTGATGCCGCGCCGCTCCCAGTCCTCCCTGAGGGCCTTCGTCTCGGCCGGGTCCACGCTGATGGAGAGCGCCTCCAGGTGGTCCGTGCGGATCAGCCTCGCGTAGGCGAGGGCGCGCAGGGTGGGGCGGTGGAGCTTGGAGACCAGGACGATCGAGTGGACCCGGGAGGGGCGGATCGACTCGTCCGGGGCGGCCTCGTCGGCGGAGATCTCCTCGGCGACCCGGTCGTAGTGCTTGCGGATCGCGGTCATCGTGCCGAAGAAGATGACCATGCCGAGGAGCGCCACCCAGGCGCCGTGGGTGAACTTCGTGGCGAGGACGACGACGAGCACCAGACCGGTGAAGAAAGCGCCGAAGGTGTTGATCGCCCGGGAGCGGATCATGTGGCGGCGCTTGGCCTGGTCCTTCTCGACGCGCAGGTGGCGGTTCCAGTGCCGGACCATGCCGGTCTGGCTGAGCGTGAAGGAGACGAACACGCCGACGATGTACAGCTGGATGAGCCGGGTCGAGTCGGCCCCGTAGATCACGACCAGCAGGATCGCGGCGCCGGCCAGCAGCACGATGCCGTTGGAGAAGGCGAGCCGGTCGCCACGGGTGTGCAGCTGGCGGGGCAGGTAGCGGTCCTGGGCCAGGATCGAGCCGAGGAGCGGGAAGCCGTTGTACGCGGTGTTCGCGGCCAGGAAGAGGACGAGGGCGGTGGCGGCGGCGAGGATCACGAAGAAGAACGTGCCGTCGCCGAAGACCGCGGCCGCGACCTGCGAGATGACCGGGTCCTGGACGAAGCCCGCGCCGACCGGGCTGCCGTTGCTGATCAGGTCCTTCGCCGGGTTCTCCGCCATCTTGACGTCGGTGGCCATGGCCAGCCCGATGATGCCGCAGAACATGGTGACGGCGAGCAGGCCCATCATCGCGAGCGTGGTCGCGGCGTTCTTGCTCTTCGGCTTGCGGAACGCGGGCACACCGTTGCTGATCGCCTCGACGCCGGTGAGCGCCGCACAGCCGGAGGAGAAGGCGCGCAGCAGCAGGAAGACGAGCGCGAAGCCGGCCAGCCCCTGGTGCTCGGGCCTGATCGTGTACGCGGAGGTCGGGGCGTGCATGGTGTCGCCGAGGACGAGCCCGCGGAAGGCGCCCCAGACGATCATGATGAAGACGCCGGCCACGAAGAGGTACGTGGGGATGGCGAAGAGCTTCCCGGACTCCTTGACGCCGCGCAGGTTCATCACGGTGAGCAGGACGATGGCGGCCACCGCGCACCCCGTCTTGTGCTCGACCACGAAGGGGATCGCGGAGCCCAGGTTCTCCACGCCGGAGGCGATCGACACGGCCACGGTCAGGACGTAGTCGACCAGCAGGGCGCTGGCGACGGTCAGCCCGGCCTTGGGGCCGAGGTTGGTGGTGGCGACCTCGTAGTCGCCGCCGCCGCTCGGGTAGGCGTGGACGTTCTGCCGGTAGGAGGCGACGACCGTGAACATCAGGACCACGACCGCGACCGCGATCCAGGGGCTGAAGTGGTACGCCGACACACCCGCGATGGACAGCACGAGGAGGACTTCTCCGGGTGCGTACGCCACCGAGGACAGCGGGTCGGATGCGAAGACGGGAAGCGCGATGCGCTTGGGGAGGAGCGTCTCCCCCAGCTTGTCGCTGCGCAGGGCCCGTCCGATCAGGATCCGTTTGGGCACGTCGGTCAGTTTGGACACGCAGAGGATCGTAAGGGTTCCGTATGGGGCCCGCCCCCGCTGTAACGGCGTGGCCCGCCAATGTCCTGCACTCGGCCGGAAACGCCACGGAATCCTTAACGCAATCCTTGCGCCACGCCGCCGGAAAGCGCCTTGGGCACGTCGTCTTTGCCACACCCGCGCCGCGATGCGCACACTCGGATGAGGCGACGCGACCGGCGCCGCATAAGCTCGTCACCGGGCGACGGGACACACCGTTGCCCCGTTGTTTGCCCGGCCAGCCGAGGAAAGAGTGTGAGCAGGGTGTTTTCGCAGGTCAGCCGGACGACCAGGACTGCGAGGTAGGCGCAAGGTGCACATCGTCATCATGGGCTGCGGGCGAGTGGGAGCCGCTCTCGCGCAGACCCTGGAGCAGCAGGGGCACACGGTCGCCGTCATCGACCAGGACCCCACGGCGTTCCGGCGCCTCGGCTCCGGGTTCGGCGGCCGTCGCGTCACCGGGGTCGGTTTCGACCAGGACACGCTGCGCGAGGCGGGGATCGAGGAGGCCGGCGCGTTCGCGGCGGTGAGCTCCGGCGACAATTCCAACATCATCGCGGCCCGGGTGGCGCGCGAGATGTTCGGCATCGAGAACGTCGCGGCCCGGATCTACGACCCCCGGCGCGCCGAGGTGTACCAGCGCCTGGGTATCCCGACGGTCGCGACCGTGCGCTGGACGGCGGACCAGATGCTGCGCCGGCTGCTGCCTTCGGGCGCGGAGCCGCTGTGGCGCGATCCGAGCGGCGGGGTGCAGCTCGCGGAGGTGCACACCACGCCGTCCTGGATCGGCCACAAGATCAGTACGCTCCAGGAGGAGACGGGCGTGCGCGTCGCGTTCCTCACCCGGTTGGGCGAGGCCATACTGCCGTCGTCGCAGACGGTGCTCCAGGAGGGCGACCTCGTCCACGTGATGATGCGTACGGACGAGATCGCGAAGGTCGAGGCGGCCTTCGCCGAGGGCCCCGAGGAGGGCGGTCACTGATGCGTGTCGCGATTGCCGGGGCCGGTGCGGTGGGGCGTTCCATCGCGGGCGAGCTGCTGGAGAACGGGCACGAGGTGCTGCTCGTGGACAAGGCGCCGACCGCCATCTCGGTGGAGCGGGTGCCGATGGCCGAGTGGCTGCTCGCGGACGCCTGCGAGATCACGTCGCTGGACGAGGCGGCGCTCCAGCGCTGCAACGTCGTGATCGCGGCGACGGGCGACGACAAGGTGAACCTGGTCGTCTCGCTGCTGGCGAAGACCGAGTACGGCGTGCCGAGGGTCGTCGCCCGGGTGAACAACCCGAAGAACGAGTGGCTGTTCAACGAGTCGTGGGGCGTCGATGTGGCGGTGTCCACGCCGCGTCTGATGTCGGCGCTGGTCGAGGAGGCGGTGAGCGTCGGCGATCTGGTCCGGCTGCTGCGCTTCAGCCACGGCGACGCGAACCTGGTGGAGCTGACGCTGCCGCCGGAGTCGGCGCTGGCGGGGACGCAGGTCGGGGAGGTCGCCTGGCCGGAGGACACCTCGCTGGTGACGATCATCCGGGGTCAGCGGGTGCTGACCCCGAGCCCGGAGGAGAGCCTGGAGGCCGGTGACGAGCTGCTGTTCGTGGCCGCGCAGGCGCGCGAGGAGCAGCTGGAGGACCTGCTGTCGGTGCGCCGGGGCGACTCGGAGGCGTAAGGCGTACGAGAGGGGCCCCGTCACCGGCTGGTGACGGGGCCCCTCTCGTACGCCTCAGAACTCCTGGCCCCCGGCCGCTTCGGCGGCGGCCGCCTTGCGGGCCTTCTCGGCTTCCTCCTCCGCCTCCATCTCGGCGAAGACGTCGATCGGCGGCGGTGCCTTGGCGAGGAAGACCCAGGTCAGGTAGACCGCCAGCAGGAACGGCGGGATCTTCAGCGCGACCAGCACCCAGCCGAGCTGGGCGGTGTCGGCCCACCAGTACAGCGGGAAGAGGATCGCGCACTTGGCGAGCAGGATCAGCCCCCAGGCGTAGCTGGCCTTGGTGTACGCCTTCTTGCGGCCGGGGTTACGGGTGCGCCAGGAGAGGTTCTCCTTGAACACCGGGCCCAGGATCAGGCCGATCAGCGGCAGGCCGGCGACAGCGGTGACCAGATAGGCGAGGGCGAGGCCCAGGGTGTAGAGCATGCCCGGGAGGTAGAAGTCCTTGGCGTTGCCCGTCATCTTGGCGAAGACCACGCCGAAGGCCACACCGAAGACGCCGCTGAAGGCGTGCTTGACGGTGTCCTTGCGGATCAGCCGGACGACCACGAGCGCCAGCGACACCGCCAGGGCCGCGATGGCCGAGTAGGTGAGGTTCTTGTTGATGGTGAAGATCGTGACGAAGAGCAGCCCGGGCAGGACCGTCTCCACCATGCCCCTCACGCCGCCGAAGGCTTCGAAGAGCGCGGCCTCGGTGACCGCCCTGCTGTCGGCCTCCTGCTGGTCGGTGGTGCGGTCCGTGTCGGACGTCGGCTTGTCGAGAGACGTCACCGGCTACTCCTTGCCGAGCGGTCGGAGTTCGTATGTGGGGTTGAACAGCACCCGGCGGCCGTGGCTCATGGCGATCCGGCCGGAGACGATGAGCTTGCGGCCCGGTTCTATGCCCTGGATGGAGCGGCGGCCGAGCCAGACCACGTCGAGCGGTGCCGTGCCGTCGAAGAGCTCCGCCTCCAGGGCGGGCACTCCGGCGCGCGGCCGCAGGGTGACCGTCCGCAAGGTACCAGTGACCTTCACGATCTGGCGGTCGGTGCATTCGGAGATCCGGGTGCACCCCGATGCCTGCGAGTCCTCCTCCAGCTCCTCGCACTCCAGGTCCTCCTGGGAGCTGGAAAGCCGGTCGAGCATGCGCCGGAAGCGCCCGGACGGCCGGTCGCCCCTGGGGAGTTTCTCGGATCGAGGAACAGCACTCATACCCGAAGGGTACCGGTCCTGCGAGGTCATGGCGGGTGGCCGCCGTCTCACCCGTACGGAGGACACGTGCGCGCCCGTCAGCCGGTTTCAGGCGCGCTCGAAGCGGTAACCCATGCCGGGTTCGGTGACGAAGTGGCGGGGGTGGGAGGGGTCGGCCTCCAGCTTCCGCCTGAGCTGGGCCATGTAGACGCGCAGGTAGTTGGTCTCGGTGCCGTACGAGGGCCCCCAGACCTCCTGGAGCAGCTGGCGCTGGCTGACGAGCCGGCCGCCGTTGCGGACCAGGACCTCCAGCAGGTGCCATTCGGTGGGCGTGAGCCGTACGTCGCGGCCGTCGCGGTGGACCTTCTTCGCGGCGAGGTCGACGGTGAAGCCCTCGGTCTCCACGACGACGACCTGGTCGCCCCCGTCCTGGCCGACCGGCTCGGCCCGGCGCACCGCGGCCCGCAGCCGGGCCAGCAGCTCGTCCATGCCGAAGGGCTTGGTCACGTAGTCGTCGGCCCCCGCGTCCAGCGCCTCGACCTTCTCGTCGGAGGTGTGGCGGGCCGAGAGGACCAGGATCGGGACCCGGGTCCAGCCGCGCAGGCCCCGGATCACGTCGACGCCGTCCATGTCGGGCAGCCCGAGGTCGAGGACGACGACGTCCGGGTGGCGGGTGGCGGCGAGCTGGAGGGCCGTGGCCCCGTCGGGCGCGGCGTCCACCTCGTACGTGCGCGCCTTCAGGTTGATCACGAGGGCGCGTACGATCTGCGGCTCGTCGTCGACCACAAGCACCCGGGTCATCTGGGTCCTGCCTTTCTGCTGGGCGTACGTCGGTGCGGGGAGGTCCGGGCGGTTCACGAGGTGATCCGTGCGGGAAGGCCGGGAGCGGCCGGGGCGTGGCCGGGGGCCGCCTTGAGGGTCAGGACCATGGTGAGGCCGCCGCCGGGGGTGTCCTCGGCGTCGAGCGTGCCGCCCATGGACTCGGCGAAGCCCCGGGCCACCGCGAGGCCGAGGCCGACCCCGGCGCCGCGCGGGGCGTCCCCGTAACGCTGGAAGGGCTCGAAGATGCGCTCCTTGCCCTCGTCCGGGACGCCCCGGCCGCGGTCGGTCACCCGGAGTTCGACGCGGGCGCCGAGCGCGCTGGCCGCCACGGTGACGCGGTCGCCGTCGGGGCTGTACTTCACGGCGTTCTCCACGATGTTGGCGACGGCCCGCTCCAGGAGGCCGGGGTCGACGGCGACCATGGGCAGCGTCTCGGGTATGTCCAGGTCGACGCTGTCCTCGGGGACGCCGCCCAGCGCCATGGGCACCACCTCGTCCAGGTCGATCTCGCGGATGAGCGGGGTGACGGTGCCGGTCTGGAGGCGGGACATGTCCAGGAGGTTGCCGACGAGGTGGTCGAGGCGGTCGGCGCCGGCCTCGATGCCCTCCAGGAGTTCCGCCTCGTCGTCGTCGGACCAGGCGACGTCGTCCGAGCGCAGCGAGGAGACGGCGGCCTTGATCGCGGCGAGCGGGGTGCGCAGGTCGTGGCTGACGGCCGCCAGGAGCGCGGTCCTGATGCGGTTGCCCTCGGCGAGTCTGCGGGCCTCCTCGGCCTCGCCCACCAGGCGCTGGCGGTCCAGGACGACGGCGGCCTGGGCGGCGAAGGCGCCGAGCACCCGGCGGTCCTCGGCGGGCAGCACCCGGCCGGTGAGGGCCAGGGCCATGTGGTCCCCGACGGGCATGTCCACGTCGGCGTCCTCGGGCCGGGCGGCCGGGGCCGGGCCGACGCTGCCGGCGCAGGTCCAGGGGTCGACGTCGCTGCGCCGTTCCAGCAGGGCGACGGAGCCCATGCCGAAGGTCTCCCGGACCCGGTCCAGGAGGGCGGCGAGCGTGGTCTCGCCGCGCAGCACGCTGCCGGCCAGGAACGACAGGATCTCGGACTCCGCGCGCAGCCGGGCGGCCTGGTGGGTGCGGCGGGCCGCGAGGTCCACGACGGACGCCACCGCGACGGCCACCGCGAAGAAGATCACGATGGCGACGAAGTTCTCCGGGTCCTGGACGGTGAGCGTGTGGGTGGGCGGCGTGAACCAGTAGTTCAGGAGCAGGGAGCCCGCGGCGGCGGCGGCGAGGGCGGGCAGCAGTCCGCCGATCAGGGCGGCGGCGACGGTCATGAAGAGGAAGAGCAGGACGTCGTTGGCGAGCCCGGGGCCGGATTCCAGGGCCTTGAGGAGCACCGCGAGGAGGACCGGGCCGCCGACGCCGACCGCCCAGCCCCAGATGATGCGGGCCCGGCCGAGGCGGGCGCCCCGGGCGATGGGCAGGCCGCGGCCCTTGGCGACCTCGTCGTGGGTGACGATGTGGACGTCGAGGTCGGTGCCGGACTCGCGGGCGACGGTGGCGCCGACGCCGGGTCCGTAGATGTACTGCCAGGTCTTGCGGCGGCTGGAGCCCAGGACGATCTGGGTGGCGTTGACGCCCCGGGCGAACTCCAGGAGCGCCGAGGGTATGTCGTCGCCGATGACGTGGTGGAAGGTGCCGCCCAGGTCCTCCACGAGGGTGCGCTGGACGGCCAGCTCCTTGGGCGAGGCGGAGGTCAGCCCGTCGCTGCGGGCGATGTAGACGGCCAGGATCTCGCTGCCGGAGCCCTTGGCCGCCATCCGGGCGGCGCGGCGGATGAGGGTGCGGCCCTCGGGGCCTCCGGTGAGGCCGACGACGATGCGTTCGCGGGCCTGCCAGGTGGTGCGGATGTTGTGCTCGCCCCGGTACTGCTGGAGGTATTCGTCCACCCGGTCGGCGACCCAGAGGAGGGCCAGTTCGCGCAGGGCGGTGAGGTTGCCGGGGCGGAAGTAGTTGGAGAGGGAGGCGTCGATCCGGTCGGGCTTGTAGATGTTGCCGTGGGCCATGCGGCGGCGCAGGGCCTGAGGCGACATGTCGACCAGTTCGAGCTGGTCGGCCCGGCGGACGACCTCGTCGGGCACGGTCTCGCGCTGGCGGACACCGGTTATGGACTCGACCACGTCACCGAGGGATTCCAGGTGCTGGATGTTGACGGTCGAGACGACGTCGATGCCGGCCTGGAGCAGTTCCTCGACGTCCTGCCAGCGCTTGGCGTTGCGGGAGCCCGGCACGTTGGTGTGGGCCAGCTCGTCCACCAGGGCGACGGCCGGGGCACGCTCCAGGACGGCGTCGATGTCCATCTCGGTGAAGACGGCCGAGCGGTGCTCGATCTCGCGGCGCGGGACCACTTCGAGGCCGTGCAGCAGGGTCTCGGTGCGCGGGCGGTCGTGGTGCTCCACGAAGCCGACGACGCAGTCGGTGCCGCGTTCGACGCGCCGGTGCGCCTCGGCGAGCATCGCGTACGTCTTGCCGACGCCGGGTGCCGCACCGAGGTAGATCCGAAGTTTGCCGCGCGCCATGGCCCCATTGTCTTCCGGAACAGGCGGCTGCCGCCGTGGCAGCCATGGTTCGAAAGTACCTGGTGAATTTCCGGCATATCGGACGGGGGTGGGGAAGCGACGGGATTTGACGCAACCCTGATACCGCTCCGCCGGCCGCCGGTCAGTGCTCGACGATGTGGCCGTCGCCGAGTTCGAGGACCCGGTCGGCGAGGCCGAGGAGCTGGGGGTCGTGGGTGGCGACGAGTGCGGTGACGCCCTCGCTGTGCACGACGGCGCGCAGCAGCTCCATCACCGCGAGGCCGGTCTCGGCATCGAGCTGCCCGGTCGGCTCGTCGGCGATCAGCAGGGCGGGCCGGTTGGCGAGCGCGCGGGCGATGGCCACGCGCTGCTGTTGGCCGCCGGAGAGCTCGCCGGGGCGCTGGGCGGCGTGGTCGGCGAGGCCGACGAGGGAGAGCAGCAGCGACACCCGCTCCTCGCGCTCCTTGGGGTCGGCCTTGCGCAGCCGCAGGGGCACGCCCACGTTCTCGGTGGCGGTGAGGATCGGGATCAGGCCGAACGACTGGAAGATGAAGCCGATCCGGTCCCGGCGCAGCTCCAGGAGCCCGTTCTCGCCGAGCGAGGAGAGGTCGGTGCCGTCGACGGTGATCCGGCCGCCGTCCGGGGTGTCGAGGCCGCCGACGAGGTTGAGCAGGGTCGTCTTGCCGGAGCCGGAGCGTCCCTTGAGGGCGACGAGCTCGCCGCGCGGCACCTCGAAGGAGACGCCGCGCAGCGCGTGCACCGCTCCCGCGCCGGAGCCGTAGGAGCGGTGCAGGTCCTCGACGCGGACCATGGGGGCGTCGGCGACGGCCGTGCCGGGGCCCCCGCCGGTGCTGGTGTCGGCGGTGTTCTCGGTCATGGCGTTCCCCCGTGGGTCCTCGGTCCTGTCGGCCGCCAGTATGTGCAGGTGGCACGGGACCGGGCAATGCCCCTCCCGTCAGCGCTCCGCGGTCACCAGCTGCCGCAGCGCGATGTTGAGCCGGAGGACGTTGACGCGCGGTTCCCCGATGAAGCCGAGTGCACGGCCTTCGGTGTGCCGCTCCACCAGCGCGGCGACCTGTCCGGCGTCCAGGTGGTTGCGTGCGGCGACACGGCGGACCTGGAGGTCCGCGTACGCGGGTGAGATGTCCGGGTCGAGTCCGGAGCCGGACGAGGTGACCGCGTCGGGCGGCACCGCGGCGGGGTCCACCGGATGCCCGGGGACGGAGTTGTCCCGGACGACGGCCGCCCTGGCGTCGGTGACCCGGTGGATGAGCTCGGGGTTGTCGCCGGCGAGGTTGGACGCGCCGGACACGAGCAGTGCGTACTGGGTGTTGAGGCTGTTGGTGCCGAGCCCTTCGGAGGGGCGCGGCTGGAACCACCGCAGGTCCGGGGCGCCCCCCGGCAGGTCGTAGCGCTGCCCGATGAGGGAGGAGCCGACGGCCTGGCCGCTCCCGGTGACTTCGGAGCCGTTGGCCCGTCCGGGCATCAGCAGCTGGGCGGCGCCGGTGACCGCGAAGGGGTAGAGGACGCCGCAGACCAGGGTGAGGACGAGCAGGGCGCGCAGGGCGGCCCAGAGGCGGCGGACGGGGTTGCGTACGGATGCGTTCATGGCGGGTCAGCCGATTCCGGGGACGAGGGAGAGGAGCAGGTCGATGAGCTTGATGCCGGCGAAGGGGGCGATCAGGCCGCCGATGCCGTAGACGGCGAGGTTGCGCCGGAGCATGGACGCGGCGCCGCCGGGCCGGTAGCGGACGCCCCTGAGGGCGAGCGGGACGAGCGCGACGATGATCAGCGCGTTGAAGATCACGGCGGAGAGGATCGCGGTGCGCGGCGAGGACAGGTCCATGATGTTGAGCCGGTCCAGGCCCGGGTAGAGCGCGGCGAACATCGCGGGGATGATCGCGAAGTACTTCGCCACGTCGTTGGCCAGCGAGAACGTGGTGAGCGCCCCGCGCGTGATCAGCAGCTGCTTGCCGATCTCCACGATCTCGATGAGCTTGGTCGGGTCGGAGTCCAGGTCGACCATGTTCCCGGCCTCCTTGGCGGCCGAGGTCCCGGTGTTCATGGCGACGCCGACGTCGGCCTGGGCGAGCGCCGGGGCGTCGTTGGTGCCGTCACCGGTCATCGCGACGAGCCCGCCGCCGGCCTGCTCGCGCTTGATGAGGGCCATCTTGTCCTCGGGCGTGGCCTCGGCGAGGAAGTCGTCCACCCCGGCCTCCTCGGCGATGGACTTCGCGGTCAGCGGGTTGTCGCCGGTGATCATGACGGTACGGATGCCCATGCGGCGCAGTTCGGCGAATCGTTCCGGCATGCCCTCCTTGACGACGTCCTTGAGGTGGACGACGCCCAGGACCCGCGCCCCGTGCGCGTCCTCCACGGCCACCAGGAGCGGGGTGCCGCCCGCTGCGGCGATGCGGTCGGTGAGGGTCCGCGCCTCGTCGGAGACGCCGCCGCCGCGCTCCTCGACCCAGGCGACGACGGCCCCGGCGGCGCCCTTGCGGACCTGGCGCCCGTCCACGTCCACGCCCGACATGCGAGTGCGGGCGGTGAAGGCGACCCAGGTGGCTCCGGACAGCTCGCCCGCGTGGCGTTCGCGCAGCCCGTACCGCTCCTTGGCGAGGACGACCACGGACCGCCCCTCGGGCGTCTCGTCGGCCAGCGAGGCGAGCTGGGCGGCGTCCGCGAGTTCCGCGCCGGTGACCCCGGCGACGGGCAGCAGGTCGGTGGCACGGCGGTTGCCGAGGGTGATGGTGCCGGTCTTGTCGAGCAGCAGCGTCGAGACGTCCCCGGCCGCCTCCACGGCGCGCCCGGACATCGCGAGCACGTTGCGCCGCACGAGCCGGTCCATGCCCGCGATGCCGATGGCGGAGAGCAGGGCGCCGATGGTGGTCGGGATGAGGCAGACCAGGAGCGCGGTGAGCACGATCATGGACTGCGCGTCACCCGCGTACACGGCGAAGGGCTGGAGGGTGACGACGGCGAGCAGGAAGACGATCGTGAGGGACGCCAGGAGGATGTTCAGGGCGATCTCGTTGGGCGTCTTCTGCCGGGCGGCGCCCTCGACCAGGGCGATCATCCGGTCGATGAACGTCTCGCCGGGCTTGGTGGTGATCCGGATGACGATCCGGTCGGAGAGCACCTTCGTACCGCCGGTGACGGCGCTGCGGTCGCCGCCGGACTCGCGGATGACCGGGGCGGACTCGCCGGTGACGGCGGACTCGTCCACGCCGGCCACGCCCTCCACGACGTCCCCGTCGCCGGGGACGATGTCGCCCGCCTCGCAGACGACCAGGTCGCCGACGCGGAGGTCGGTGCCCGCGACGCGCTCCTCGCGGCCGCCGGTGAGGCGGCGGGCGACGGTGTCCGTCTTCGCCCGGCGCAGGGTGTCCGCCTGGGCCTTGCCGCGGCCCTCGGCGACCGCCTCCGCGAGGTTGGCGAAGACCGTCGTGAGCCAGAGCCAGCCGGTGATCGCCCAGCCGAACCAGTCGCCGGGGTCCAGCGCGGCGAGGACGGTGGTGAAGACGGACCCCACGAGGACCACGAACATGACCGGTGAGTCGGCCATCGCCCGGGGGTGGAGCTTGCGCAGTGCTTCGGGCAGCGCGGCGAGCAGCGTCCTGGGATCGGACAGCGCGGCGCCGGCACGTCCCTGCCGCACGGATGCGGTCATCGGGCTCTCCTGCTTCGTACGAGTGGTCATGACGCCAGCCCTTCGGCCAGCGGGCCCAGGGCGAGGGCCGGGAAGTAGGTCAGGCCGGCGACGACCACGACGACCGCGGCCAGCAGTCCGCTGAACAGCGGGGTGTGGGTGGGGAGGGTGCCCGAGGTGGCCGGGACGGGGCGCTGCTCGGCGAGTGAGCCGGCGAGGGCCAGGACGAACACCATGGGCAGGAACCGGCCCAGCAGCATCGCGAGCCCGATCGTGGTGTTGAACCACGGGGTGTCCGCAGCGAGCCCGGCGAACGCCGAGCCGTTGTTGTTGGCGCCGGAGGTGTAGGCGTACAGGATCTCGGAGAAGCCGTGCGCCCCCTGGTTGGCCACCGAGTGGGGCGGGGTGGGCAGCGCGACGGCGACGGCGGTGAAGCCGAGCACCAGGGCCGGGGTGATCAGGAGGTAGCAGGCGGCGAGCTTGATCTCGCGGGTGCCGATCTTCTTGCCGAGGTATTCGGGCGTGCGGCCGACCATCAGTCCGGCGACGAACACCGCGATGAGCGCCATGATCAGCATGCCGTAGAGGCCGGAACCGACGCCTCCGGGAGCGATCTCGCCCAGTTGCATGCCGAGCAGCGTGATGCCGCCGCCGAGGCCGGTGAACGAGGAGTGGAAGGAGTTCACCGCGCCGGTCGACGTGAGGGTGGTGGCCACGGAGAACAGGGCGGAGCCGCCGACTCCGAAACGGGTCTCCTTGCCCTCGGTCGCCCCGCCCGCGAGCTCGAAGGCGGCGCCTTGGTGGGCGTACTCGGTCCACATCATCAGCGCGGAGAACCCGAGCCAGAAGACGAGCATCGTGGCGAGGAGCGCGTACCCCTGCCGGACCGAGCCGACCATGCGGCCGAAAGTGCGGGTCAGGGCGAACGGGATGACGAGGATCAGGAAGATCTCGAAGAGGTTGGACAGGCCGCTGGGGTTCTCGAAGGGGTGCGCGGAGTTGGCGTTGAAGTAGCCGCCGCCGTTGGTACCCAGCTCCTTGATGGCCTCCTGGGAGGCGACCGCGCCGCCGTTCCACTGCTGCGCACCGCCAGTGAACTGCCCGGTCTCGTGGATGCCGGAGAAGTTCTGGATCGCCCCGCAGGCGACGAGGACGAGTGCGCCGACGACCGCGACCGGCAGCAGGACGCGTACGGTGCCGCGCACCAGGTCGGTCCAGAAGTTGCCGAGTTCACCGGTGCGGAAGGCGGCGAACCCTCGTACGAGGGCCACCGCGACGGCCATGCCGACGGCGGCGGAGACGAAGTTCTGCACGGCGAGGCCGCCCGTCTGCACGACGTGGCCCATGGCCTGCTCGCCGGCGTACGACTGCCAGTTGGTGTTGGCGACGAACGAGGCGGCCGTGTTGAACGCCTGGTCCGGGCTGATCGAGGAGAAGCCGAGCGAACCGGGCAGAGCGCCCTGGAGCCGTTGCAGCAGGTAGAGGAAGACGACGCTCACGGCGGAGAAGGCGAGGACACCGCGCAGATAGGCGGCCCGGCGCATCTGCGTGTCGGGGGCGACGCCTATCGCCCGGTAGATCCACTTCTCGGCGCGCAGATGGCGGGGCGAGGTGTAGACGCGGGCCATGTGGTCGCCGAGCGGTCGGTACGCCAGCCCCAGCGCGACGACGAGCGCGAGGAGCTGGAGCACGGCGGAGAGGACGGGACTCATGTCGGGCTCAGAACCTCTCCGGGAAGAGGAGGGCCAGGACGAGATAACCCAGCAGGGCGGCGGCCACGACGAGGCCGGCCACGTTGTCCGCGGTCACAGCTTCGCCACCCCCTTGGCGACGAGTGCCACCAGCGCGAAGACCGCGATCGTGGTGACGACGAAGGCCGCATCGGCCATCGGATGCTCCTGAATGAGGTGTCGATGAATCGGACCCCTTGAGCAAACCGCCCGCCGGCACCGCCGTGACCTGCGTTGATGCCTCTCTTACGGAAGTGGGCCCGGCCTTGACGACGCCTGTACGCCGCCGATACGCGTCCCGTACGCGCCGGCGCACGCAAAAGCCGGTGGGCCGCACCCCGGGAAGGGGTACGGCCCACCGGCCGGTGTCCGCGGGTGCGGGTCAGCGCACCTCGGTGATCTCGGGACCTCGCTGGAGGCCCGCCATGCCACCGGAGAACTTCGAGCCCTCCTGGTCCTCCTGCTGTACGCCCTCGGGAACCATCTGGGCGTCGTTGGGGAGCTTGAGGACGATCGGGTCGCGCGGGGCCATCGGGCCCTCGCCGCGGACGACCACGGTGTCCCGGAAGACCGACTCCAGGAGCCCGGCGGCCTCCGGCTGCACAGCGCCCTGGCCGGAGATCACACCGCGCAGGAACCAGCGCGGGCCGTCGACCCCGATGAAGCGCACCAGCTGCACGCCGTTCGCCCCGTCGGGAAGCTGTACGGGGACCTGAGCGCGCAGCTCCCAGCCCAGCGGGCCCTCGACCTCGTCGATGACGCCGCCCTGCTGGGTGATGCCCGAGGCGATCTCCTCGCGGACCTCGCCCCAGATGCCCTCCTTCTTGGGGGCGGCGAAAGCCTGGAGCTGGACCGCGCTGTCGCGCATCACGACGGTGGCGGCGACGATCGCGTCACCGGCGACCTCCACACGCAGCTCCATGCCCTCGACACCGGGCACGAAGATGCCGCCCAGGTCGACCCGGCCGTCGCCGGGCTGGGACACCTCGCTGATGTCCCACGGACCGTCCGGGCGCGGCGCCGGCGGAAGGTTCGTCGTCCGGCGGGTCTCGCCCTCGGCGTCATCCTGCTCGTCGACGACCTGCTCGGCCTCGCGCGCCTCGTCCGCCGTGTCATCGGCGGCATCACTGTTCTTGCGACGTCCGAACACGTCACTGTCCTTCCCGGTCGGATTCGACCGAAGCGTAGCTGTTCCCGCCCTGGGGAACCCCGCCCCGGACGCCATCAACATCAACGGCGGCATGGCCGCCGGTGGACCCGAAGCCCCCCTCGGCCCGCGCCGAGCCGGGAAGCTCCGACACCTCGTGGAAGCGCACCTTCTCGACCTGCTGCACGACCAGTTGGGCAATCCGGTCGAACCGCTCGAACCGCACGGCCTCGCGCGGGTCGAGATTGACGACGATCACTTTGATCTCTCCACGGTACCCGGCATCGACCGTCCCCGGGGCATTCACCAGGGCGACTCCGCAGCGGGCGGCGAGACCGGATCGCGGGTGCACGAACGCGGCGTACCCGTCGGGCAGGGCGATCGAAACCCCGGTGGGCAGTACGGCCCGCTCCCCCGGTGCCAGCTCGGCGGCCTCGGTCGTCACGAGGTCCGCGCCGGCGTCGCCGGGGTGCCCGTAGGCCGGAAGCGGAACGTCCGGGTCGACCCGGCGGATCAGGACGTCGACGGGGTGGCGCATCACGGGTTCACCTCGAAGGCGCGGGCGCGCCTGACCTGGTCGGGGTCGGCCATGGCCGCCTGGATCTCGGCCGGCCGGCCGTTCTCGATGAAGTGGTCGACCTTGACCTCGATGAACAGGGCATCGGCACGCACCGCGACCGGCCCGTCCGGGCCGCCGATCCGGCCGATGGCCCGGGAGTAGATCTTCCGGCCGTGCACGGCGGTGACCTCGGCGTCGAGGAACAGCACGGTGTCGACGGGGACGGGCCGCACGAAGTCGGTCTCCAGCCGTCCGGTGACCGCGATGACCCGCAGCAGCCAGTTCAGCGAGCCGAGCGTCTCGTCCAGCGCCGTGGCCAGCACCCCGCCGTGCGCCAGGCCCGGGGCGCCCTGGTGGGCGGCCTTCACCGTGAACTCGGCGGTCACCCGGACCCCCTCGCCGGCCCGCGCCTGGAGGTGCAGCCCGTGGGGCTGGCCGGAGCCGCAGCCGAAGCAGTGCTCGTAGTGCGCGCCGAGGAGCTCGCCGGGGGCCGGGGCTTCGGGGTGCCGGACCGGTTTCACCGCGCCGGCCGGGGGCGTCAGAGCCGCAGATGTTCCACTCACAGGCGCAGACCTTACCCGCGCGGGTACCCGCCGGTCGCGCCGTGCCAAGCTGGAGCCATGCAGCCTTCGACCCCGCCCTACGACGAACGCCTCACCGCTCCCCGTTCGTGGTGGCTGATCGCCGTCCTGATCGGCATCGCGTGCGCGCTGATGCTGCTGCCGCTGGGCACCCTGCCGCTCCTCGCCGGCCTGGCCGGCGGCACGGTCCTGTCCGCCGTCGCGGTCAGCTCGTACGGCTCCGCCCGCATCCGGGTGGTGGCGGGGGCACTGGTCGCCGGGGACGCGCGGATTCCGGTCTCGGCGCTCGGCGAGGCCGAGGTGCTGGACGCCGAGGAGGCGCGCGCCTGGCGCACGCACAAGGCGGACGTCCGGGCCTTCATGCTGCTGCGCAGCTACATCCCGACGGCGGTCCGGGTGGAGGTCACCGACCCGGAGGACCCGACCCCGTACGTCTATCTGTCGACGCGCGACCCGCAGGCCCTGGTGGCGGCGCTGACCGCGGCGGTCCGGGCCTAGGGACCCCGCCTAGGGACCCTCAGGTCTCAGCGGGGGCTGCTCCGGGAGGCGGTCCCAGGGGATCTGCTTCTCGCGCAGGTCCTTCCTGACCCGTTCGGCGAGCTTTCTGGTGTCGCGCCGGTTCATGGACGCGCCGACCGCGGCACCGACCATGAACGGGATCAGGCTCGGCAGGTTGCGCACGGTGCGCTTCATGATCTGGCGGCGCAGCTCGCGCTTCATCCGGCCGCTCAGCGCCGCGTCGACCGTGGCGGGGCGGGTGATCTCGATACCGCGCTCCTCGGTCCAGGCGGTGAGGTAGGCGGTGGAGCGCCGGCCGATGCCGCCCGGGGGACGGCGTCCGTAGACCTCGTGCAGCTCGGCGACGAGCTTCATCTCTATGGCGGCGACGCCGGTGACCTCCGTGGCCAGCTCGGCGAGCATCGCGGGCGGCACGGGCATCATGGCCGCCGCGCCGATTCCGGCGCCGACGGTGGCGGTCGCGCGGCTCGCGCCCACGATGAGCCGGTCCGCGATCTCCTCCGGCCCGAGGCCGGGGAAGTGCTTGCGCAGGGTGGCGAGGTCGCGCACAGGGACGCGGGGAGCGATGTGGATGATCAGGTCCGCGATGTGACCGATCGCTTCCTTGGCGCTCTCCCCGCCCTTGCGTACACCCCGTTTCACTGAACTCAGACGGCCTGCCCCGGTCGCGGGCTCCGTCCTGCCGACCTCTCCGGCCCCATCGGCCGTGTCGACTCCGGCAGCCTCACGGGCTGCGCGTACCGCTACTTCGGCTGCTTCGAGCGAGGCCGCCTGCAGGCCCCGCTCGTCGTCCTGTCCGTCCGGCGAAGGTGGCAGGGCGGACCGCTCGGCAGACGCTTCTGCGCCTTCTGCCGGGCCTGTACCGCCCTGGTGCGCCTCCGGTGGCCTTCTACCCCAGGGGCGCCGCTTGCGGAACGGTGTGTCCCCTGCCACGGCCGACCGGATCTCAGTCGCAGTCGCGGCAGATCGGCTGGCCGTTCTTCTCGCGGGCCAGCTGACTGCGGTGGTGCACGAGGAAGCAGCTCATGCAGGTGAACTCGTCGGCCTGCTTGGGCAGGACCCTTACGGCCAGCTCCTCGTTGGACAGGTCTGCGCCGGGCAGCTCAAGGCCCTCGGCCGCGTCGAACTCGTCGACGTCGACGGCGGATGCCGTCTTGTCGCTCCGGCGCGCCTTCAGCTCTTCAAGGCTGTCCTGATCGACGTCGTCGTCGGTCTTGCGTGGGGTGTCGTAATCCGTTGCCATGTCGCTCTCCCCCTCTGGGTGTCTGCGGTGTCTCAAGCGCTCGTAACGCGTGAGAGGCCGGACTTGTGCCCGACCTGAGGCGGAGATTTTGCCTCACATCAAGGTCTGTTACTCAATCGACACCCAAAAGGACCGCTCGGGAGTGATCGGCTTGGGTGGCGATGGGGACCGTACACGGTCCCGGCGGCACCCTCTGCAGGCGCCACCCCGTGTACTTCCCGTCATGCATACCCCCGAAAACCCGGTGATTCGCCGGGTTTCCGGTGAGTTCCCTGGTCACGGAGCGTGGACAGGGAGATATTCGCTCCTGTGATCGATCACACACGGTTTCTTCGGGATCAGGTCCCGAAAATTCCGCTCAAAGCGAACAAAAAATAATCAGTGCGCAAAGCTCCTCTCGGGCCGGTTAGACCGGCAGTGAGACGCGCATCACAAGACCACCGCCTTCGCGGGGCTCGGCGATGATACGGCCGCCGTGGGCGCGGGCGACGGACCGCGCGATCGACAGACCGAGCCCGACCCCCTTGTCGCTGCCCGTCCGCTCCGTGCGCAGCCGCCTGAACGGCTCGAAGAGGTTGTCGATCTCGTACGCCGGAACCACGGGCCCCGTGTTCGAGACGACGAGCACCGCCCGGCCGGGCAGCAGCTCCGTGCTCACCTCGACCCAGCCGCCCTCCGAGATGTTGTACCGGACGGCGTTCTGTACGAGGTTCAGCGCGATGCGCTCCAGCAGGACGCCGTTGCCCTGGACGACGGCCTCGGCCAGCTCCACGCGCGTCTCCACGCCCTTGGCCTCGGCCTCGCCGCGCGCCTGGTCCATGGCGCGCGAGGCGACCTCGGCGAGGTCGACGGGTTTGCGCTCGATGATCTGGTTGTCGCTGCGGGCCAGCAGCAGCAGGCCCTCCACCAGCTGCTCGCTGCGCTCGTTGGTGGCCAGCAGCGTCTTGCCCAGCTGCTGGAGCTCGGGCGGCGCCTCCGGGTCGGAGAGGTGGACCTCCAGCAGCGTGCGGTTGATGGCGAGCGGCGTGCGCAGCTCGTGCGAGGCGTTGCCGACGAACCGCTGCTGCGCGGTGAAGGCCCGCTCCAGCCGGTCCAGCATGTCGTCAAAGGTGTCGGACAGCTCCTTGAGCTCGTCGTCCGGCCCGTCCAGCTCGATGCGCCTGGACAGGTCGGTCCCGGCCACCCGGCGGGCGATGCGGGTGATCCGGCCCAGCGGCGAGAGGACCCGGCCGGCCATGCCGTAACCGAAGGCGAAGGCGATGATGCTGAGCCCCACCAGGGCCAGCAGCGACCGGTTGAGCAGCGTGTCCAGGGCCTGCTGGCGCTGGTGGTTCACGCAGGAGTTCATCGCGGCGTTGACCGCGCTCGGCGAGTTGCCGTGCTCCAGGAGGTTGCAGACCTTGCTGGACATATAGCCGTCGACGACCTTGAACGGCAGCTCACTGCCCACGTGCAGGGCCTGCGCCGCCAGCATGTAGATGATCGACAGCAGCAGGATGCCGGCGATCAGGAACATGCCGCCGTACAGCAGCGTGAGCCGTATCCGGATGGTCGGACGCAGCCAGGGGTAGGAGGGCTCCTGCTGCTTCGGCTCCCAGGTGGGCTTGGGGGGCGCGGGCGGCGGGGCGGCGGGCACGGGCATCAGATCCGGTAGCCGGAGCCGGGCACCGTGACGATCACGGGCGGCTCACCGAGTTTGCGGCGCAGGGTCATGACGGTCACCCGGACGACGTTGGTGAACGGGTCGGTGTTCTCGTCCCACGCCTTCTCCAGCAGCTGCTCCGCCGAGACGACGGCGCCCTCGCTGCGCATCAGGACCTCCAGGACGGCGAACTCCTTGGGCGCGAGCTGTACCTCCTGGCCGCCTCGGAACACCTCCCGGCGGTTGGGGTCCAGCTTGATCCCGGCCCGCTCCAGGACGGGCGGCAGGGCGACGGTCGTCCGCCGGCCGAGGGCCCGTACCCGGGCGGTCAGCTCGCTGAACGCGAAGGGCTTGGGCAGATAGTCGTCGGCGCCGAGCTCCAGGCCCTCCACCCGGTCGCTGACGTCCCCGGACGCGGTGAGCATGAGCACCCTGGTGGGCATGCCGAGCTCCACGATCCGGCGGCAGACGTCGTCGCCGTGGACCAGGGGGAGGTCGCGGTCGAGCACCACGACGTCGTAGTCGTTGACCTCGATGCGCTCCACGGCCGCGGCCCCGTCGTACACGACATCGACGGCCATGGCCTCACGGCGCAATCCGGTGGCCACCGCATCGGCGAGCAGCTGCTCGTCCTCCACGACGAGTACGCGCACGGCGCTTCCTTCCCTAGAACTTCGCAAGCGGTCTGCCCCACGGGGCTCCGGGCGTCCGGGACGGCCCGGCCGCCCGTGCCCGGGCACGGCCCCGGCACACTTGTGCGGCTCCATCCTGCCCGCAACCCGCATAAACCGGCGGTAAGACGTCCTGCCCCGACCTGCGGCTTCAAGGAAGCAACGGGATTTTCGGGCCAGTTGAGGTTTCTCTGAGCTTGGGGCGGGGGAGTACGCATTCAC
The DNA here is from genome assembly GCF_045206345.1 of Streptomyces sp. NBC_00209. Lineage (NCBI taxonomy): Bacteria > Bacillati > Actinomycetota > Actinomycetes > Kitasatosporales > Streptomycetaceae > Streptomyces > Streptomyces sp. NBC_00209. Next base: position 1,409,199 of record NZ_CP108121.1, read on the forward strand.
ACCCGCGATCACGTCTTCCCATGTGGCGTTGTCACAGGCCCCTCCGTCCCCCGGAGAGTGCGTGATCACCCGCCCTACCGCCTCGGCGGAGGGAAACCCGGGCACACCCCCGTGCCACCGACCCACGATGAGGGGGCGCTTCATGGACGCTTTCACCGCAGGTCTGCTGCAACGCATCAAGACGACCGAGGACGACCTCACGAAGGCCCGGGAGACGGGCGACGACTTCCTCGCGGACGTCGAGCAGAGCGAGCTGGACGACCTCCGTCGTCTCGCCGCCGAGCACGGTGTGCGGATCAGCACGACGACGAACGCCTGACCGTCCCTATGGGCGAAAGGCCCCGCAGCCGCCGTACGGCGGCTGCGGGGCCTTTCTGCTGCCCTGGTACGGGTTCGGCGCCCCGCGTCAGTCGTGCCAGGCGCCCAGCCCGTCCAGGAGGGCCTGGAGCGGTTCGAAGACCCCGGGGGACGCGGCGACGGTCAGCTCTCCGTCGGCCGGCCTGCCCGGGCGCCCGCCGGTGAGGGCACCGGCCTCCCGGGCGATGAGGTCGCCCGCGGCCAGGTCCCAGGGGTGCAGCCCGCGCTCGAAGTAGCCGTCGAGCCGGCCGGCGGCCACGTCGCAGAGGTCGATCGCCGCGGAGCCGCCGCGCCGGATGTCCCGGACCTGCGGGACGAGGTCGCGCGCCACCTCGGCCTGGTGGGCCCGGACCTCGGCGACGTAGTTGAAGCCGGTGGCCACCAGCGCCTCGGCGAGCGGGGCGGTCTCCCGGCACCGCAGCCGGACGTGCCGGTCGCCGTACGCGCCGCCCGTGACGAAGGCCCCGTGGCCGCGTTGTGCGAAGTACGTCTCGCCGCGCATCGGGACCTCCACCACACCGGCGACCCGCTCGCCGTACATCTCGACGCCGATGGAGACGGCCCAGGACGGGAGTCCGTAGAGATAGTTCACCGTGCCGTCGAGCGGGTCGATCACCCAGCGCACGCCGCTGACGCCCTCGGCGGTCGTACCGCCCTCCTCACCGAGGTAGCCGTCGAGGGGGCGGAAGTCGATCAGGAACTCGGTGATCAGTTTCTCGGCGGCGATGTCCATCTCGGTGACGACGTCGACCGGGCTGGACTTGGTCGCGGCCACGCCCAGTCCCGCCGGACGCCCGTCGCGCAGCAGCCTGCCGGCGAGTTGCGCGGCTTCCTGGGCGAGTTCGAGCAGGGTCTCCACTGAGTGTTCGACTCGGGTCACGGCGTTCCCTAAGGGGTTGAGAAGGGGCGGACAGGGAAGAGCGAAGGCTTACGCGTAAGGGCTGTCGGCGCCCGCGGCGGCGGGCTTGGGCGCCCGGGCCGGGCAGCAGCCCACCGGGCAGAGGTCGTGGCTCGCACCGAGCGTCCCGAGGGCGCACCGACGCGGCTCGCGGCCCTGCTCGGCGGCGGCCCGTTCCAGGACGAGCTCGCGCACGGCGGCGGCGAACCGGGGATCGGCACCGACCGTCGCGGAGCGGCGTACCGGCAGGCCCAGCTCGGCGGCTCTGGCGGTGGCCTCGGTGTCGAGGTCGTACAGGACCTCCATGTGGTCCGAGACGAAGCCGATGGGCGCCATCACGACGGCGGGGACACCCTCGCCGTGGAGGGCGTCGAGGTGGTCGCAGATGTCGGGCTCCAGCCACGGGATGTGCGGCGCGCCGCTGCGCGACTGGTAGACGAGCCGCCAGGGGTGGGCCGTGCCGGTCCGCTCGCGCACCGCGTCCACGATCAGCCGGGCCACGTCGAGGTGCTCGGCGACGTAGGCACCGCCGTCCCCGTGCGCCTCCACGGGGCCCGAGGTGTCCGCCGCCGAGGTCGGGATGGAGTGCGTGGTGAAGGCCAGGTGCGCACCGGGGCGCACCGCGTCGGGCAGGTCCGCCAGCGAGGCGAGGACGCCCTCCACCATGGGCTCCACGAAGCCGGGGTGATTGAAGTAGTGCCGGAGTTTGTCCACGCGCGGCACGGGAAGGCCCTCGGCCTCCAGGGCGGCGAGTGACTCGGCGAGGTTCTCGCGGTACTGCCGGCAGCCGGAGTACGAGGCGTAGGCGCTGGTCGCCAGGACGGCGATGCGGCGGTGGCCGTCGTTGACCATCTCGCGCAGGGTGTCGGTGAGGTACGGGGCCCAGTTGCGGTTGCCCCAGTACACGGGCAGGTCCAGCCCGTGCTCGGAGAAGTCCTTGCGCAGCGCGTCGAGCAGAGCCCTGTTCTGGGCGTTGATCGGGCTGACGCCCCCGAACAGGAAGTAGTGCTTGCCGACCTCCTTGAGCCGTTCCTCGGGGATGCCCCGGCCACGGGTCACGTTCGCGAGGAACGGAACCACGTCGTCCGGGCCTTCGGGGCCGCCGAAGGAGAGCAGCAGCAGGGCGTCGTAGGGGGCGGGATCGCGCAGATCGGACATGCCGTCGATCCTGCCACCCGAGCCGGGACGGGGTGGCACCGACGTCCGGAGCGGGCGCTTCCGGTCCCCGCACGGGGTGGTGGGAGGGGTGGATGCATATGCGGGAGCCGTGAGTATGATCCCCCTCCAACCGGCCGGTAACCCGTGGTTTCCGTCCGGGGGAAGCGCCGGCTGGGTGGGCCGGTTCCTAGGGAAGGGCGCGGCGAAGATGACCGAGACCTACGCACGGACGGCGACGAGCCCATGGCGCAACTGGGCGGGGACGGTCACCGCGCGGCCGGCCCGGACCGTGTCCCCCGCCTCCGTGGACGAGCTGGCCGAGGCGCTGCGCAGGGCGTCCGAGGACGGGCTGCGGGTGAAGCCGGTCGGCACCGGGCACTCGTTCACCGCGACCGCGGCCACCGACGGACTGCTCATCCGCCCCGATCTGCTGACCGGTATCCGCGCGATCGACCGCAAGGCGATGACGGTGACGGTCGAGGCGGGCACCCCGCTGAAGCGCCTGAACAACGCACTCGCCCGCGAGGGCCTCTCGCTCACCAACATGGGCGACATCATGGAGCAGACGGTCGCCGGAGCCACCTCCACCGGCACGCACGGCACCGGCCGTGACTCGGCGTCCATATCCGCCCAGATACGCGCCCTGGAGCTGGTCACCGCGGACGGCACGGTGCTGACCTGTTCGGAGACCGAGAACGCCGATGTGTTCGCGGTGGCGCGGATCGGGCTCGGCGCGCTGGGCGTCATCACCGCGATCACCTTCGCCGTGGAGCCGGTCTTCCTGCTGACCGCCCGCGAGGAGCCGATGAGCTTCGACCGGGTGACGACCGACTTCGATCAGCTCGTGGCCGAGAACGAGCACTTCGAGTTCTACTGGTTCCCGCACACCGGGAACTGCAACACCAAGCGCAACAACCGCAGCGCCGGTCCCGCCGCCCCGCCCGGCAAGGTCGGCGGCTGGATCGAGGACGAGCTGCTGTCCAACGGCGTCTTCCAGGTCGCCTGCGCGCTCGGCCGGGCCGTACCCGCCACGATCCCCTCGATCGCCCGGATCTCCAGCCGGGCCCTGTCGGCGCGTACGTACACCGACATCCCGTACAAGGTGTTCACCAGCCCGCGCCGGGTGCGGTTCGTGGAGATGGAGTACGCGCTGCCGCGTGAGGCCGCCGTCGAGGCGCTGCGCGAGGTGCGGGCGATGGTGGACAGCTCGCCGCTGCGGATCAGCTTCCCGGTGGAGGTGCGCACCGCGCCCGCCGACGACATCGCGCTCTCCACGGCGTCGGGCCGGGAGAGCGCGTACATCGCCGTCCACATGTACCGGGGCACGCCCTACCAGGCGTACTTCACGGCGGTGGAACGGATCATGACCGCGCACGGCGGCCGCCCGCACTGGGGCAAGATCAACACCAGGGACGCCGCGTACCTCTCCGGGGTGTATCCGCGCTTCGGCGAGTTCACAGCCGTACGCGATCGGCTGGACCCGGAGCGGCTGTTCGGCAACGACTACCTGCGCCGGGTGCTGGGCGACTGACCCGGGCTCACTCCCCCGCTTCGGTGCCCGCGGGCGCCGGGGCGCCGTCCGTGGCCGTCGGGTCGGGCGTCGTGCTCTCGCCGCCGTCCGTGGTGCTCGGGGTGGGCGTGGGCGTTGGCTCGACACCGCCGCCCGCCGGGTCCGAGGGGGTGGGCGAGGGTGTCGCCCCTTCGGTGGGAGCGCCGCTGCGGTCCGGTCGCGGGGCGGTGCCGTCCTCGTCCCCGGCGCCGGTGCCGGGCGTCGCCGTACCGCTCTCGTCCTGCCGGCCGGGGTTGGTCCCGTCCTGGCCGGGTCCGGTGGTTTCGGCGGGCTCGGGCGTGGAAGGCCCGCTGCCGTGCCCACCGCGTACGACGGAGCCCACGGTCGTCCCATGGCCGCCGCTCAGGTCGTCGCCGGAGATCAGTTCGTAGGTGGTGATGCCGGCCATCGAGACCGCGAAGACCACGGCCGCGCCGATGGCCGACCGCTTCCAGCCACGCAGCCGGGTGCCGTGCGTGGTCGCCTCGGAGAACTCCTCGTCCGGCCCGGCGCCGGTGGCCGGGCCGCGCAGCACGGTCGTCGCGCCGGGCTCCGCCCGGCGCAGGAGCATCGTCTCGTCCGGCCGCGGGTCCGCCCGGCGCAGCACCGTGGTGGCGTCGTCCACCGCTCCCAGCAGGACGGTCTCCTGCGGCGAGGGGTCCGGCTGCCGCGCACCGGTCTCGCGGGTGTAGACGGTCACCTCGCGGTCCGGCTGCTTGACCTGGACCGTGACCTCGCGGATCTGCTCTCCCGTACGACGGAAGAAGTGCTGGAACACCGAGCCGCCGCAGGTCGCCACGACGCTCATGACTCCGGCGCCCGCGATGGTTCCGTACACACCGAGCTGGGAAGCCGCCACGGCCGCCGCCACCGCGGCGACCGCACTGCCCGCCACCTGGGGCAGGCTCAGATCGATCCGCCTCTCCTTGAGTTCTATGTCGCTTTCCGGCTTCTGCACCATTTCCAGCCCTTGATTGACATCTCTCCCACCATGCACCAACTAGGGACACCTGAGCGAAGCCGAAAGTTCCGGTTGCGTGGATTGTGTGAAGCACGACACGGATCATGAGCAGGAGGCGTCTGAAGGGGTAGGTCAACTCCCGCACCTGACGAGAACTTCGACGGCGCGGCGGTCCACCCACATGGCCCGAATGGAGTACTGTGGCGAGCCCTGGGGCCGGACACCCGCGCGGGCGTCCGGAACCTTCGGAGGGGGCCGAAGGAGGCACTCGATCCGGCGGCGCACGGCATCGCACGGCGGCCTGCTACACGGAGTGACTATCGGTCACTTTGCGTCGCGCACGGGCTACCGTGGCATACCGGCGATCAAGGGCTCACGCCCGACACGCCGGGCAACACGGCAATGTTGTGGCAGGCTGCACCCGGGCAGGCCACACTCGACTAGCGGAAGCAGCGACGCACGTGACGTCGGCAGGCACCACCCGGGAGGTCCCCATGCCCGAACTGCGTGTCGTGGCCGTCTCCAACGACGGCACACGACTGGTGCTCAAGGCTGCGGACAGTACGGAGTACACGCTTCCGATCGACGAGCGGCTGCGAGCCGCCGTGCGCAACGACCGCGCCCGGCTCGGCCAGATCGAGATCGAGGTGGAGAGCCACCTCCGCCCGCGCGACATCCAGGCACGGATACGAGCCGGCGCCTCCGCCGAGGAGGTCGCCCAGTTCGCCGGGATCCCCGTCGACCGTGTCCGCCGCTTCGAGGGCCCCGTGCTCGCGGAGCGCGCCTTCATGGCCGAGCGGGCCCGGAAGACTCCCGTGCGCCGTCCCGGCGAGAACACCGGCCCCCAGCTCGGCGAGGCGGTGCAGGAGCGGCTGCTGCTGCGCGGCGCCGACAAGGAAACCGTCCAGTGGGACTCCTGGCGTCGCGACGACGGCACCTGGGAGGTCCTCCTCGTCTACCGGGTCGCGGGTGAGCCGCACTCGGCGAGCTGGACGTACGACCCGCCGCGCCGACTGGTCCAGGCCGTGGACGACGAGGCCCGTTCGCTGATCGGCGAGACGGACGAGGTCGCGGCGCCCGAGCCCAGCTTCCCGTTCGTGCCCCGGATCGCCCGGCTGCCGCGCGACCGGCCGCTGGACCGCGCGCTCGACCGGCAGATCGAGCGTCCGGCCCCGCCTCCGCCCCCGGAGCCGGAGGAGCGGATCGCCGGGGTGACCGCGAGCGAGCGGGATTCCCTCACCAGCCTGCTGGAGGCGGTGCCCAGCTTCCGCGGTGACATGGTCGTACCGGAGCGGCCCGCGCCGCCCGAGCCGCCGGCGATCGAGCCGCCGGAGCGGGAGCCGGAGGCCGAGGAGCCGCCGGCCGCGTCGGCCGGAGCGGGCTCCGCGTACGCGGACGTCCTGATGCCGCGCGCGGTCGCCGGTCACCGCGACCGGCTGACGGGGACGACGGACCGGCAGGCGGAGGCGGACGGGGTCCGGCCCGGGCGCAGAGCCGCCGTGCCCAGCTGGGACGAGATCGTCTTCGGCACCCGCCGCAAGAAGCAGGACTAGACGGCATGCCAAGGGCCCGTACGCGCTCGCGTACGGGCCCTTGCGCGTCGTCCTCGCGCGACGGCGTGCCGTTACCGGGGGTCGGGTCCGGTGGCGACCGGGCGCGACTCGTCGGCGGACCAGTCGGACCAGGAGCCCGCGTAGAGGGCGGCCCGGTGCCCGGCGAGCTCCAGCGCCAGCACCTGCTGGGCCCCGGAGACCCCCGAGCCGCAGTAGACGCCGACCTCCGCGGTCGCCCCTTCGACGCCCAGCCCGGCGAACCGGGCGGCCAGGCGTTCGGGGCTCAGGAAGCGGCCGTCCGCGTCCACGTTCTCGCCGGTCGGCGCGGAGAGCGCGCCGGGGATGTGGCCGCCGACCCGGTCGATGGGTTCCACATCGCCCCGGTAGCGCTCGGCCGCCCGCGCGTCGAGCAGGACACCCGAGCGGGCCAGGGCCGCGGCGCCGTCCGCGTCGAGCAGCGGCAGCGCTCCCGGCGCGGGCGCGAAGTCGCCCTCGGCCGGGTCCGGGGTCTCCTTCGACAGCTCGCCCGTCCAGGCCGCGAGGCCGCCGTCCAGCACCCGTACGTCGGCATGCCCGGCCCAGCGCAGGAGCCACCAGGTCCGGGCGGCCGCCCAGCCCTGACCACCGTCGTAGACGACGACCGGGCCGCCTCGGCGGACCCCGGCACGGCGCATCGCGGCGCCGAACTCCTCCGGGTCGGGCAGCGGGTGGCGGCCACCGGTGCCCGCCGGTCCGGCGAGCTCCGTGTCGAGGTCCACGAAGACCGCGCCGGGGATGTGCCCCGCCTCGTAGCCGGGCCGGCCGTGCGGGCCGCCCAGCTGCCAACGTACGTCCAGGAGCACCGGCGGACGCGGCCCCGCCAGTTCGCTCGCGCATTCGAATGCGGAGATGATGGGCTTCATGCGTGCCATCCTCGCGCAGACGCCCGGCTGCCCGTAACGACCACCACGCGGTTATACCAGGACAAACCGGTCTGCCTGGGGCGAGATCCCGGACACGACGGCGCGGCCGGAGCGCATCCCGCGCCCGGTGGTGCAAGCATCTGCACGGGGCGTACACAACTCGCACCGCACCACGGCGCGCCGACCCCGTTTTCCCGTACGACCACCACGATGGTCCGAGGAGAGTGACGATGACCGAGGCTGCCGCTCGGCGTACACCCGGAACACCTTGCTGGGTGAGCCTGATCGTGCACGGCCTGCGCACCACCCAGAACTTCTACGCCGAACTGTTCGGCTGGGAGTTCGGACCCGGCCCCGAGCAGCTCGGCCCGTACGCACGGGCACTGATCGACGGCAAGGGGGTCGCGGGCATCGGCCAGCTGCCGCCGGACCGGCATCTCCCGATCGCCTGGACGACCTATCTGGCCACCGACGACGCCGATCAGACGGCGGAGGCCATCCGGGCCTGCGGCGGCACGGTCGGCGTCGGGCCGCTCGACGCGGGCGAGGCGGGCCGCATGGCCATCGCCTCCGACCCGGGCGGGGCCGTCTTCGGCATCTGGCAGGCCGCAGCGCACATCGGCACCACGCTCGCGGGGGCGCCCGGCACCCCGGTCTGGAACGAGCTGGTGACCCGGGAGACGTCGACGGTCGCCAAGTTCTACCAGGCGGTCTTCGGCTACGAGACCAAGGCGGTCGTCTCGGCGGACTTCGACTACCAGACCCTGCACCTCCAGGGCCGCCCGGTCGCCTCGCTCCACGGCGTCGGCCACGCACTGCTGCGCGACCGGGGGCCGCACTGGATGACGTACTTCGAGGTGGCCGACACGGACGAGGCCGCGCAGCAGGTGGCGGAGCTCGGCGGTCAGGTCCTGACCCCGCCGAGGGAGGGCCCGAGCGGCAGGGTCGCGACGGTCACGGACCCGGAGGGCGCGGTCTTCACGATCCAGCACTCGGTGGCACGCTGACCGCACCGCGTACGAGCCGCCAGGGCGCGAGCTGGACGACGCCGAACGCCACCTCGGCCACCAGGAACAGCCAGAGCCAGTACGGGGCTCCGTGGGCGAGCGCGTACGCCTGCCACAGGGCGAACAACGTGCGCGCGAGGCCGTCGTACAGACCGTGCACCGGCAGCGGCCGGATGAGGCGCAGGAGCGCCCAGACGACCACCACCGACCCCATGAGGTTGGCGTAGAGGGTTTCGATCGGATCGAGGACGGGCAGACCGCCCGCCCCGGTCGCCTCCCCGAGCCGGGACAGCGCGCTGTTCACCAGCCCGTACGTCCACGGGGTGGCGAACCCCGCGGTGACGGCGAGGTCGTACCACGCGCTCGCGCGTACGAAACGCGGATAGGCGGGGTGGGAGGGCGTGACGGTACGGAACAAGGCGGGACTCCTGACGGCTTCCTTCACGGACGCCCCCGACCGTAAACACTGGAGTACTGTCCAAGGTCAAGTCCGCGAACCCGGAGGGTGGGAGAGCCGTGCGCATCGGGGAGCTGGCCGCGCGGACGGGGCTGAGCAGGGACACCATCCGCTTCTACGAGCGGACCGGGCTGATCTCCGGGCAACGGCTGCCCAACGGCTACCGCGACTTCCCGCCGGAGACGGTCCCCTGGCTCGCCTACGTCCGCACCGCCCAGGCGCTCGGCTTCTCACTGGCCGAGATCGCACGCACGGGCCAGGAGCTGCGCGACACACCGGACAGCGCGGCGGCACTGTCCGCACTGTTCGAGGAGAAGATCGCGGTCATCGACGTACGCATGGTCCAACTCACCGCCCTGCGAGCTGACCTGACCGCACGCGCCAACACGGGCTGCCCGCTGCGGACGGCGCGCTGAGCGTCAGGCGGAGCTCACCGGCAGGACGTCCGGGGAGAGTGCGGCGGCCTGGGCGGACGCCGCGGTGGCGCGGCGGCGGTGGTGGCGGCGGCACAGTACCTCGTAACCGACCTCGCCCGCCGGGTGGTTCACATCACCGACGACGACCTGTGCGCCCTCCACGACCATCTCGCCGTCCACGGTCCGGGCGTTGTGCGTGGCGCGGGCGCCGCACCAGCAGAGGGCTTCGACCTGGAGCTGTTCCATGCGGTCGGCGAGCTCGACCAGCCGCTGCGAGCCGGGGAAGAGCCGGGTGCGGAAGTCCGTCGTGATGCCGAAGGCGAAGACGTCCATCTCCAGGTCGTCCACGACCCGGGCCAACTGGTCGATCTGGGCCGGGGCCAGGAACTGTGCCTCGTCCACGATCACGTAGTCGACCCTGCCGCCCTTGGACAGCTGGGCGACGAGATACGCGTACAGGTCCATGTCCTCGTCGGCCTCGACGGCCTCCGTGACCAGGCCGAGGCGGGACGAGAGCTTCCCCTCCCCCGCCCGGTCGTCCCGGGTGAAGATCACGCCCTGCAGGCCCCTCGCCGACCGGTTGTGGCCGATCTGGAGGGCCAGGGTGCTCTTTCCGCAGTCCATCGTTCCGGAGAAGAACACAAGCTCGGGCATGAGGGGTTGAGCACCTTTCGGGACGGGAAGAGAGAGCGGCTGGACGGAACGGGCTACGAGCGTACTTCGAGGAGCGGGACGAACTGCTCGACGGGAGTCATGGAGCCGTGCATGCCGACCATGGCCGACTCGTGCGGCTCGTTGCGCGAGGCGGTGATCACCACGTCGTCGTGGGCGGCGGCGACCACGTCGCCGATCCTGCCGTACACCCGCTCGTCAACGCGGGGGCCGAACCAGCCCGCGGCGACGGCCTCGTCCCGGCTCGCCACCCAGAACTGCTCGCCCAGCACCTCGCGCCAGACGGCCAGCACGTCGGACGCGGCGCCCGGCACGGCGTACACATGCCGCGCCCGGCCCTCGCCGCCGAGCAGCGCGACGCCGGCGCTCAGCTCCCAGTCCTCGTCGAAGTCGATCCGGGACTGCTCGTCGAAGGGGATGTCGATCATGCCGTGGTCGGCGGTGATGTAGAGCGCCGAGCGCGGCGGAAGCTGCTCGGCCAGGCGCCGGGCCAGCCCGTCGACGTACATCAGCTGTCCGCGCCAGGCGTCGGAGTCGGTGCCGAAGCGGTGGCCCTTGCCGTCGACCTCGCTGTAGTACGTGTAGACGAGCGAGCGGTCGCCGGAGGCCAGCCGCTCGGCGGCGGTGTCCATCCGCTCCTCGCCGCTGAGCCGGCCCAGGAAGGAGCCGCCGCTCAGCGCGACCTTGGTCAGCGGGGTCTGCTCGAAGGTGGGGGCGGAGACCTGGGCGGTGCGCACACCGGCGGCGTCGGCGAGCTGGAAGAGGGTGGGGTGGGGCTGCCACGTCTTCGGCGGGGTCCACGGCTTCCAGCGGAGCTGGTTCATCAGCTCGCCGGTCTCGGGGTTGCGGACGGTATAACCGGGAAGGCCGTGCTCGCCGGGGGGCAGGCCGGTGCCGACGGAGGCCAGCGAGGTCGCCGTGGTGGCCGGGAAGCCTGCCGTGATCGGGCGGCCGGTGCCGCCGCGCGAGGTCGGCAGCAGCGAGTGCAGGAAGGGGGCCTCGTCGGGGTGGGCCTTTATCTGCTCCCAGCCGAGGCCGTCGATCAGGAACACGCAGTTCCGGTCGGCGGGGGCGAGTTCGCCGATGGCCGCGTCGAAGCCGGCTACTTCCTGGCCCGCGAGCAGGGTCGGCAGCAGGTCGGCGAGCGAGCCGCTGCCGTACTCCGGGACGGGCGCGGAGTCGACGGGCAGCGGGACGAAGTCGTCCGGCCAGGCCGGCTGGACCATCAGTGGCCGGCCGCGGGGGTCGCGGCCGTGGCCTCGGAGAGCGCCTGGGCGAAGGCGAGGGTCTGGCGCACGGTGTCCGGGCCGTCGCCGGCCTCGCTGACCCGCAGGCTCAGGTCGTCGGCGGTCGTGCTGCCGGTGTAGCCGTGGTCCGCCTCGCAGTTCGGGTCGCCGCAGGCGGCCGGCTCCAGGTCGATCCGGGAGACCGCGCCCCAGCCGATGGTCAGGACGACCTCGCGGGGCAGGGTGCCCGGAACGTACTTCTCCGGGTTGGCGACGACGCGGCTGACCACGACCGAGGAGATCCGGTCCAGCTTGACCGACTCCGTCGAGGTGGTGGCGTACGGGGAAGGGGAGCTGGTGTCCGCGTTCTGCTCGTCGGTGTGGCTGACGATGAAGCGGGTGTCCGTGAGCACCAGCACCGTGACGTGCCGGCGCACCTCGTTGGAGTCGAAGGTCGTCTCCTGGTGCACCAGGTACGAAGCGACCGGCTCACCGCCCACGGCGGCCTCCACCGCCTCGGCCACGAGGGCCGGGTAGTAGCCGCTGCGCTCGATCGCCGCGCGCAGCCCCTGGGTGGTCGTACCGGTCTTAGCCATGGGAACCATCCTACGGGGGCCGGATGGCTGCCGGGGACGCCGCCGGAGCCCCGCCCCGGCCGGTCCAGGAGGACACGAGCGGGCCGGCGTCAGTAGTTGGACAGGCGGCGCGGGCCGAGGTCGTTCCGGGCCGGGGGCGGCGAGAGACGGACGCTCGCCCCGAGCACCGAGAGGCCCTGCGGGGCGACCACGACCGGTTCCAGGGCGATGGACACCACCTCGGGATGGTCGTCGACCAGCCGGGAGACTCGCAGCAGCACCTCCTCCAGCGCGGCGGTGTCCACCGGCGCCGCGCCGCGCCAGCCGAACAGGACGGGGGCCGCGCGGATGGACCGGATCAGCTCGGCGGCGTCGCGGTCGGTGGCCGGGACCAGGCGGTGGGCGGTGTCGCCGAGCAGCTCGGAGGGCGCCCCGGCCAGACCGAAGGAGAGCACGGCGCCGGCGGCCGGGTCGATGGTGGCCCGTACGACGGTGTCGACGCCGCGCGGCGCCATGGCCTGGACGACGGGCCGCAGCTCCGCCGGCTTGCCGAGCAGTTCGGTGAGGTCGCCGTACGCGCGGCGCAGGGCCGCCTCGCTGTCGAGGTCCAGGCGTACGCCGCCGAGGTCGGCCCGGTGGCGCAGATGGGGCGCGGTCGTCTTGAGCGCCACCGGATAACCGAGCCGGGCGGCGGCGGCCACCGCCTCCTCCGGGCCGGGGGCGGGCAGCGTGGGGCGTACGGCGATGCCGTAGCAGGCGAGCAGTTCGCGGGCCTCGTCGTGGCCGAGCGGCCGGCCGCGCGGGTCGGGGTCCTCGCCGAGGAGCGCGTCGATGCGGGCGGCGGCGCCCGGGGGGTCGATGGTGTCGTCGAGGAAGTCGGGCACCTTGCCGGGCGTCGCGGCCTGGCGCCGCCACTGCGCGTACCGCACGGCCTCGGCGAGCGCCCGCACGGCGCGCTCGGCGGCGGGGTAGGCGGGGATGCGGCCGATGCGGGGGGCGTCCTGAGGGTCGCCGGGGGCTCCGGGAGTGCCGTCCTCGGCGGCGGGGGATGTCGGAGCAGCGGCGGACGGCGTGGGGGCCGGAGTGCCGGTGGCTCTGGCGCTCGGCGACGCGGCGGGGGTTCCCGTCGCACTCTGTGCCGCCGTGAACGGCTGGGTGGCCGGGCGCGGCTGCGCCACCGTGCTGGTGGCGGCCGACAGCGCCTCCGCCAGGCCGCCGATCTCGACGTGGACCACGGCGACCGGCTTGGCCGGTCCGGCGGCGGCGGCCGCGTGCAGGGCGGTGGCCAGGACCTCGCCGTCGCCCGACTCCGCCTCGCCGTTCTCGCCGACCCAGGGGATCGCCGTCACGATCACGGCGTCGCACGCCCCGTCGGCCAGCGCCGCCGACAGCGCGTCCCGGAAGTCCTGCGGGGTGGCGGCGGTGGTGAGGTCGATGGGCGGCCGGGGGCGAAGCCCCTCGGCCAGGCAGACGTCGTACGTGAGCAGCCCCAGGGACTCCGAGTTGCCGAGGATCGCGACGCGTCCGCCCGCCGGGAGCGGCTGGTCGGCGAGGAGCAGCCCGGCGTCGACCATCTCCGTGACCGTGTCGACGCGGATGACGCCCGCCTGCCGCATCAGCGCGGAGACCGTGGAGTCGGGGATGCGGCTGACGGGGACGGCGTGGCCGGGCGGGGTGGAGCCGCTGTGCCGGGCGCCCTTGACCACGACCACCGGTTTCACGGCGGCGGTACGGCGGGCGAGGCGGGTGAACTTGCGCGGGTTGCCCAGCGACTCCAGGTAGAGCAGGGCGACATCGGTGTCCGGGTCCTCGTACCAGTACTGAAGGAAGTCGTTGCCGGAGATGTCGGCCCGGTTGCCGGCCGAGATGAAGGTGGAGAGGCCCGCGCCGCGCCGGTAGAGCCCGGAGAGCAGGGCGATGCCGATGGCGCCGGACTGGGTGAACAGACCGATGCGCCCGGAGGCGGGCCGGTCCGGGGCGAGCGAGGCGTTGAGCCGGACCGCCTCGGAGTTGTTGATGACGCCGAACGCGTTGGGCCCGATGATCCGCATGCCGTACGAACGGGCCTGGCGCACCAGTTCCCGCTGGCGCTCGCGGCCCTCGGCGCCCCACTCGGCGTAACCGGCGGAGAGGACCACCAGTCCCTGGACGCCGTGCTCGCCGCAGTCCGCGACGGCCTCCGGGACCCGGTCGGCGGGCACGGCGACCACCGCGAGGTCGACCGGCTCGCCGATCTCGCCCAGGGAGCGGTGCGCGGGGACCCCGTCGATGGTGCCCTGGTCCGCGGAGAGGGCGCTGTTGACCGCGTGGACGCGGCCGGTGAAGCCCGCGCCGAGCAGGTTGCGCAGAACGGTGCGGCCGACGCCGCCGGGGGTGCGGCCGACGCCGATGACGGCGACGGAGCCGGGGGCGAGCAGCCGTTGCACGGACTTGGCCTCGGCGCGCTGTTCGCGGGCGCGCTGGACGGCGAGTGATTCGGCGGTGGGTTCGAGGTCCAGGGTGAGGTGGACGGAGCCGTCCTCGAAGCTGCGCTGCTGGGTGTAGCCGGCGTCCCGGAACACCTTGATCATCTTGTTGTTGGCGGGCAGCACTTCCGCGGCGAAGCGCCGGATGCCGCGCTCGCGGGCGACGGCCGCGATGTGTTCGAGCAGGGTCGAGGCCACGCCTCGGCCCTGGTGGGCGTCCTGGACGAGGAAGGCGACCTCGGCCTCGTCGGCGGGGGCCGAGGCGGGGCGGCCGGTCGCGTCGATGCGGTCGTAGCGGACGGTGGCGATGAACTCGCCGCCCACCGTGACGGCCAGACCCACCCTGTCGACGTAGTCGTGATGGGTGAAGCGGTGGACGTCCTTGGCGGAGAGCCGGGGGTAGGGCGCGAAGAAGCGGTAGTACTTCGACTCGTCGGAAACCTGCTCGTAGAAGCTGACCAGGCGCTCGGCGTCGTCCGTGGTGATCGGCCTGATCCGCGCGGTGCCGCCGTCGCGGAGCACCACGTCCGCCTCCCAGTGATCGGGGTAGGCGTGATGCGGACTCTGCTCCGGAGAGGGCTGCATGAGGAAAGCCTACGGCTGTCGCACGGGTCGCGGGGGCGCCGGGGCCGGGGCAGTCTGAGGTCTCCGGACGACCGTGGGCGCGGCGTCCGGGAGGGCCCGCGGGTCTGCCCGGAGCATCGCGCACCACATGAGACACTGGTCTAGACAACCGTTGATTCTTGAAGGGCAGAACCATGGCTGAGCGCCGCGTAAACGTCGGTTGGGCCGAGGGCCTGCACGCCCGCCCCGCTTCCATCTTCGTCCGTGCCGCTACGGCCTCCGGCGTTCCCGTCACCATCGCCAAGGCGGACGGCAACCCGGTGAACGCGGCCTCCATGCTCGCGGTGCTCGGGCTCGGCGCCCAGGGCGGCGAGGAGATCGTGCTCGCCTCCGACGCGGACAACGCCGAGGCCGCCCTGGACCGCCTGGCGAAGCTGGTCGCCGAGGGGCTTGAGGAGCTTCCGGAGACCGTCTGAGCCCGAGCGGCCCGACACCGCCGGAATTCTTACGGAAAGCCGCGGCCCCCTGCATGGGGCGCCGCGGCTTTTGCGCGCACGGACCCAAGCCGTGTCGGCCCGGGCCGAATAGGCGGGCGATGCCTTTTCCGGTTTTTTTACACACGCCTTTCTTTATTTGTACGCGTCCTTTGTTAATTCCGGCCGCCCGCGG
The DNA here is from genome assembly GCF_045206345.1 of Streptomyces sp. NBC_00209. Lineage (NCBI taxonomy): Bacteria > Bacillati > Actinomycetota > Actinomycetes > Kitasatosporales > Streptomycetaceae > Streptomyces > Streptomyces sp. NBC_00209. Next base: position 1,424,628 of record NZ_CP108121.1, read on the forward strand.
TGTTTACGGCACGTTGCGAAGTCCTCACACGGCCGGCCCGGGGCACGGTGGCGGGGCGGGCGGTGCGGCGGAGCCGGTGCGCGGCGCCGTGGCGGTCGGCGAGCTGCACGGCCAGGGCCCGCGCCCGCTCCGCGTCCCCGCGCGCCACGGCGTCCACGAGGGCCCCGTGCTCGGCCCAGGCTTCGGCCGGGCGGGCCGGCTGCTCGACCGCGTACATCCAGGCGATCTTGTGGCGGAGCTGGGTGAGCAGGGCGATGAGGCCGGGGCTGCCGGACGCCTGGGCCAGCGTCTCGTGGAACCAGCCGGCCAGGGAGCGCAGGTCCTCGCCCTCGCCCCGGCGGGCCCGCTCCTGGCCGAGCCTGACCAGGCCGCGCAACACCTTGAGGTGGGCGTCCGTCCGGCGCTGGGCCGCGCGGGCCGCGCTCAGCGGTTCCAGCAGCATGCGGACCTCCAGGAGGTCGGCGGCCTCCTGCTCCGTGGGCTCGGCGACGCAGGCTCCGGCGTGTCTCCGGGTGACCACGAAGCCCTCCGACTCCAGGGTGCGCAGCGCTTCCCGTACCGGGACGCGGGAAACCCCGTAACGCCGTGCGAGCACCTCCTCGGTGAGCCGGCTGCCACGTTCGAAGACACCGGAGACGATGTCGTCACGGATTGCCGTGCATACCGAATGCGCCGGAACACGCATGTCCGAACCTCCGCCTCAATCCCCGCGAACAGCGGCCGATCGACACCTCTGGCGTGACTCTATTGCAATGCGCTCGCATTTCCGATGCCGGGCGGGAATTCATGAATATCTTTTGGTCGCGGCCGGGCGGTGGAAGGCGCGCGGGGAGGCGCGGGAACGGCGAAGGCCCCGGCGGGCTGCCGGAGCCTTCGGTATGGAGCCTGTGACCGGTCAGACGCCGACGCCGTGGGCGCGCAGATAGGCGACCGGATCCATGTCGGAGCCGTAGGAGGGCGTGGTGCGGGCCTCGAAGTGGAGGTGCGGACCGGTGGAGTTGCCGGTCGAGCCGGAGAGCCCGATCTGTTGGCCGGCCGCGACGCCCTGGCCGACGGAGACACCGATCGAGGAGAGGTGGCCGTACTGGGTGTACGTGCCGTCCGTCATCCGGAGCACGATGTTGTTGCCGTACGCCCCGCCCCAGCCGGCCTCCACGACCGTGCCGGCGCCTACGGCGACGACGGAGCTGCCGGACGCGGCGTGGAAGTCGATGCCGGAGTGGCTGCCGGAGGACCAGAGGGAGCCACTGGACTTGTAGCCGGTGGTCACGTACGAGCCGGCGACGGGCAGCCGGTAGGACGAGCCGAGCGCGGTACGTGCGGTGGAGCGGCCGGCGCGGGCGGACGCCTCGCGGGCGGCCTTGGCCTTCGCCTTGGCCGCCGCCTTGGCCTTGGCGGCCTTCTCGGCGGCCTTGTTCTTCGCGGCCTCGGCCTTCTTCTTGGCCGCCGCCTTCGCCTTGGCCGCCGCCTTCTTCTCGGCGGCCTCGGCCTGGTGCTGCTGCGCCGCCGCCTGGGCGTCGATCCGGTCGGCGAGGGTGTTCTCGATGGCGAGGAGCTGGGAGAGGCCGGTCTCGGTGGCGGCGGGGGCCGTCCCGGTGTCGGCGGCGAGGGCCGGGGAGGCCAGGGAGCCGATAACACCGCCGGCGGCGAGCGTCGCGACGCCGACGGCCTTGGCGCCGGCGCGCGTCAGGCGGCTCGGGGCACGGTGCTTCCCGGTGGCACGGGTGAACGCCATGGGGTGGCTGGTCCTTTCCTTCCTTCTCGCCTACCGGGTTAGCTGACGGGTTCGGAGCAGGAAGGTCTCCTACGGACGCCTCGCCCCGGACGGAGCGCGGGCATCCGATTCACCCCAGGGACTTGTGGGTCCCCGGCTCCCCAGGCTCGCGCCTGACGGGGACTCGGCGATGGCTGCCCGGTACGTGACGGATGCGCGTACGAGTGGCGGACAGCGGACCCGACGCTAAGCGGGCGGACTTCCCGCCACCAAACGGACACGGGGCTTTGTAGCGCATCCCACAGGGCGAGCCGACCTCTTAGCGTGCAAAAGGTTCAAAGCGCCCAAACGTGCGGGGAGGGTCCGGCGCGACCGCGCGCCGGACCCTCCCCGTTGCCCGTCGAGCGGGCCGAGCGGCGGATCAGCCGGTGACGACCGACACCTCTCCGATGCCGAGCGCCCTGACCGGCTCCTCGATCTGCGAGGCGTCACCGACCAGGACCGTGACCAGCCGGTCCACCGGGAAGGCGCTGACCACGGCCGCGGTCGCCTCGACGGTGCCGGTCTCGGCGAGGCGGGCGTACAGCGTCGCCTGGTAGTCGTCCGGGAGGTGCTGCTCCACCTGGTCGGCGAGGGTGCTCGCGACGGAGGCCGCCGTCTCGAACTTCAGGGGCGCGACGCCCACGAGGTTCTGCACGGCCGTCTCGCGCTCGGCGTCCGTCAGGCCCTCGGCGGCCAGCGTCCGCAGGACCTTCCACAGGTCGTCCAGCGCCGGTCCGGTGGATTCGGTGTCCACGGAACCGCTGATGGCGAGCATCGAGGCGCCCGTCGCACCCGACACGGAGTCGGCGGCGCCGGAGCGGAGCACCTGGGCGAAGGCCCGCACGCCGTACGTGTAGCCCTTCTCCTCGCGCAGCACCCGGTCGAGCCGGGAGGTCAGTGTGCCGCCCAGGCAGTAGGTGCCGAGGACCTGGGCGGGCCACACGCTGTCGTGGCGGTCGGCGCCGATGCGGCCGAGCAGCAGCTGGGTCTGCACCGCGCCGGGGCGGTCCACGATGATCACCCGGCCGGTGTCGTCGGCCGTGATCGGCGGGACGGGGCGGGGCTCGGCGGAGTTCCCGGACCAGTCGCCCAGGGTCTCGGCGAGCAGCGCGTCCAGGTCGATGCCGGTGAGGTCGCCGACGACCACGGCGGTCGCGGTGGAGGGGCGGATGTGCGCGTCGTAGAAGGCGCGCACGGCCGCGGCGTCGATCCGCTCGATGGTCTCCTCGGTGCCCAGGCGCGGGCGCGACATGCGGGCCGTGGTCGGGAAGAGCTCCTTGGAGAGCTGCTTGGCCGCGCGGCGGGCCGGGTTGGCCTGCTCGTGCGGGATCTCGTCCAGCCGGTTGCTCACCAGACGCTCGATCTCGCTGTCGGCGAAGGCCGGCGCCCGCAGCGCCTCGGCGACCAGGCCGAGCGCCTTGGCCAGGCGGGAGGCCGGGACCTCCAGGGAGACCCGGACGCCCGGGTGGTCGGCGTGGGCGTCGAAGGTGGCGCCGCACCGCTCCAACTCGGCGGCGAACTCCTCGGCGCTCCGCTTGTCGGTGCCCTCGGACAGGGCGCGCGACATGATCGTGGCCACGCCGTCCAGACCCTTGGGCTCGGCGTCCAGGGGGGCGGCGAGGAAGATCTCGACGGCGACGACCTGCTGGCCCGGGCGGTGGCAGCGCAGGACGGTGAGGCCGTTGGGCAGGGAGCCCCGCTCGGGCGCGGGGAAGGCCCACGGCCGGGCCGCGCCGGGAGCGGGCTGGGGGTGGAACTGCATCGAAACTTCAGTCGCGGCAGCGTCGGTCACTGGTCCGCCCCTTCGTGCGCGTCGGTGTCGGTGTCGGCGTCGGCCTCTTCGGCGGCCTCGGCGGGCTCGACCGGTTCGTAGACCAGGACCGCCCGGTTGTCGGGCCGCAGCTGCGCCTGCGCGGCGGCCTTGACCTCCTCGGCCGTGACGTCGAGGACCCGGTTCACGGCGGACAGCGCGAGCTGCGGGTCGCCGAACAGCACGGCGTAGCGGCACAGTTCGTCGGCGCGGCCCGCGACCGTACCGAGGCGGTCCAGCCATTCACGCTCCAACTGGGCCTGGGCGCGCTCCATCTCCTCGGCCGTGGGGCCCTCCTCGGCGAACCGGGCCAGCTCCTCGTCCACCGCGGTCTCGATCTCCGCCACCTCCACGCCGCCGGACGTCTTGACGTCCAGCCAGCCCAGGGAGGGCGCGCCGGCGAGCCGGAGCAGTCCGAACCCGGCGGCCACGGCCGTACGGTCGCGCCGGACCAGGCGGTTGTGCAGCCGGGACGACTCGCCGCCGCCGAGCACGGTCAGGGCGAGGTCCGCGGCGTCGCACGCGCGGGTGCCGTCGTGGGGCAGCCGGTACGCGGCCATCAGGGCACGCGCCGGCACCTCCTCGCGCACCTCCTCACGCAGCTGGCCACCCATGACCGTGGGCAGCGAGCCGTCGCGCGGCGGCTGCTTGCCGTCGTGGGAGGGGATGGAGCCGAAGTACTTCTCGATCCACGCGAGGGTCTGCTCGGGGTCGATGTCTCCAACGACCGACAGCACCGCGTTGTTCGGCGCGTAGTACGTACGGAAGAAGGCGCGGGCGTCCTCCAGGGTCGCCGCGTCCAGGTCGGCCATGGAGCCGATCGGGGTGTGATGGTACGGGTGGCCCTCGGGGTAGGCCAGCGCGGTCAGGCGCTCGAACGCGGTGCCGTACGGGACGTTGTCGTAGCGCTGGCGGCGCTCGTTCTTGACGACGTCGCGCTGGTTCTCCATGGACTCCTCGTCGAGCGCGGCGAGCAGCGAGCCCATCCGGTCGGCCTCGAGCCACAGGGCCAGCTCCAGCTGGTGCGTGGGCATCGTCTCGAAGTAGTTGGTCCGCTCGAAACTGGTGGTGCCGTTGAGCGAGCCGCCGGCGCCCTGCACCAGCTCGAAGTGTCCGTTCCCCTTGACCTGGCCTGAGCCCTGGAACATCAGGTGCTCGAAGAGGTGGGCCAGGCCCGTACGGCCCTTGACCTCGTGGCGTGAGCCGACGTCGTACCAGAGGCACACCGCCGCGACCGGGGTCAGATGGTCCTCGGAGAGCACCACGCGCAGGCCGTTGGCCAGACGGTGCTCGGTCGCTGTCAAGCCGCCGGAGCCGGCCTGGGCTGTGGCCGTGTGACCCATGGGCATGTACGTCCCTTCGATCGCGCTACTGGATGTCCATATGAAGAAGCCGCTGCGGGAGGCTGCTTCGAAAGGTTGCTTCAAGACACCCGCCACTGTATGCAAGCGAACCGGCACCTGCCGAAGTTCCCGTGCGGCGAAGCTGCGAGCGAAATTCCCCGGAAGGTGGTCCTCCGCCCCCTCGGGACGGACGGCGCGGGGCCTTTGGGACGGGTCGAGGTCGGGGTTGTCAGTGCGGCGGTCCACAATGGACCGCGTCAGAACCTGAGGGAACCTGAGGTTGCCCGCTCGAAATCCGTGAAGGAGTCGCAGCAGCGATGGCCCGCCGCAGCACGAAGACCCCGCCGCCGGTCGACTTCGAGGAGAAGATCCTCGACATCGACGTCGTCGACGAAATGCAGGGCTCCTTCCTCGAGTACGCGTACTCGGTGATCTACTCACGCGCCCTCCCGGACGCCCGTGACGGCATGAAGCCGGTGCATCGCCGCATCGTGTACCAGATGAACGAGATGGGCCTGCGCCCGGACCGCGGCTTCGTGAAGTGCGCCCGGGTCGTCGGCGAGGTCATGGGCAAGCTGCACCCGCACGGCGACGCGTCGATCTACGACGCGCTGGTGCGCATGGCCCAGCCGTTCTCCATGCGTCTCCCCCTGGTCGACGGGCACGGGAACTTCGGCTCCCTGGGCAACGACGACCCGCCCGCCGCCATGCGGTACACCGAGTGCCGGATGGCCGACGCGACCTCGCTGATGACGGAGTCGATCGACGAGGAGACGGTCGCCTTCCAGTCGAACTACGACGGTCAGGAGCAGGAGCCGGTCGTCCTCCCGGCGGCCTACCCCAACCTCCTGGTCAACGGCGCGAGCGGGATCGCGGTCGGCATGGCGACCAACATGCCGCCGCACAACCTGGGCGAGGTCATCGCCGCGGCCCGGCATCTGATCAAGCATCCGGGCGCGGACCTGGAGACGCTGATGCGGTTCGTTCCCGGTCCCGACCTGCCGACGGGCGGGCGGATCGTGGGTCTCGGCGGCATCAAGGACGCCTACGCCAACGGCCGCGGCTCATTCAAGATCCGTGCCACGGTCGCCGTGGAGAACGTCACACCGCGCCGCAAGGGCCTCGTCGTCACCGAACTGCCCTTCACCGTCGGCCCCGAGAAGGTCATCTCCAAGATCAAGGACCTGGTCTCGGCGAAGAAGCTCCAGGGCATCGCGGACGTCAAGGACCTGACGGACCGCTCGCACGGCCTGCGTCTGGTCATCGAGATCAAGAACGGCTTCGTGCCGGAGGCGGTGCTGGAGCAGCTCTACAAGCTGACGCCGATGGAGGAGTCCTTCGGCATCAACAACGTGGCGCTGGTCGACGGCCAGCCGCTCACGCTGGGCCTGAAGGAGCTGCTGGAGGTCTATCTCGACCACCGTTTCGAGGTGGTGCGCCGGCGCAGCGAGTACCGCCGGACCAAGCGCCGCAACCGGCTGCATCTGGTCGAGGGTCTGCTCGTCGCGCTGGTCGACATCGACGAGGTCATCCGGCTCATCCGGTCCAGCGACAATTCGGCGCAGGCGAAGGAGCGGCTCATGGAGCGCTTCTCGCTGAGCGAGATCCAGACGCAGTACATCCTGGACACGCCGCTGCGCCGGCTCACCCGCTTCGACCGGATCGAGCTGGAGAGCGAGCGGGACCGGCTGGACGCCGAGATCGCCGAGCTGACGACGATCCTGGAATCGGACGCAGAGCTGCGCAAGCTGGTCTCCGCGGAACTGGCCGCGGTCGCGAAGAAGTTCGGCACGGCCCGGCGCACGGTGCTGCTGGAGTCGGCCGGTTCGCAGGTCGCGTCGGTGCCGCTGGAGGTGGCGGACGACCCGTGCCGGGTGCTGCTGTCCTCGACGGGCCTGCTGGCGCGTACGGCCAACGACGAGCCGATCGTCGTCGCCGAGGGCGCCAAGCGGTCCAAGCACGATGCGATCGTCTCGGCGGTGGCGGCGACGGCTCGCGGTGACGTCGGGGTGGTGACGTCCAGCGGACGGCTGCTGCGGCTCCCGGTGATCGATCTCCCTCAGCTGCCGGACACGCACGCGGCGCCCAATCTGTCGGGCGGGGCGACGGTCGGCGAGTTCCTCACGCTGGAGGCGGACGAGGACGTCGTCTGCCTCACCACGCTCGACGAGGCGTCACCGGGTCTCGCCATCGGCACGCTGCAGGGCGTCGTCAAGCGCGTGGTGCCGGACTACCCGGCCAACAAGGAAGAGCTGGAGGTCATCACCCTCAAGGACGGTGACCGGATCGTCGGCGCCTCGGAGCTGCGGACGGGTGAGGAGGACCTGGTCTTCATCACGTCGGACGCGCAGCTCCTGCGCTACCCGGCCGCGCAGGTGCGCCCGCAGGGGCGGCCGGCCGGCGGTATGGCGGGCGTCAAGCTGGGAGCCGGTGCCAGGGTGCTCTCGTTCGCGGCGGTGGACCCGGCGGCGGACGCCGCGGTGTTCACGGTCGCCGGTTCGCACGGCACGCTGGACGACTCGGTCCTGACCTGCAAGCTCACCCCGTTCGACCAGTATCCGCGCAAGGGCCGGGCGACCGGTGGGGTGCGCTGCCAGCGGTTCCTGAAGGGCGAGGACGTGCTGGTGTTCGCCTGGGCGGGCGCGCTGCCGGCCATGGCGGCGCAGAAGAACGGCGCCCCGGCGTCGCTACCCGAGCCCGACCCGCGGCGCGACGGTTCCGGGATGCCGCTGGAGAGCCCGGTCGCGGTGATCGCCGGCCCGGCGTAGGCCGTCCGGCCCGGCGGCGGGACGCCCCTACGCGTCGTCGTCGCCGGGCTGTTGCACGTGTCGAAGAGCAGCTCGGGGTCCATGCGCCCGTACGTGGCCGGAATGACCGCGGCCGTGCTTCCGGTCTCCGCGACGGCCTTCCGGACGCGGGCCCACTCTTCGTCCCCGGCCCGGTCCGTCTTGTTGAGCACGACGAGATCGGCCACGGCGAGATGGCGGCCGATCTCCGGATGGCGCTCCCAGGTCGCCTCGAACTCGGCGGCGTCGACCACCTCGACCAGTCCCCCGTACACGATGTGCGGGTTGTCGCCGGCGGGGATCACGCGGACGAGCTCCTGCGGCTCGGCGAGGCCGCTCGCCTCGATGACGATGGCGTCGATCTCGATGGCCCCGAAGTCGTTGACGATCACGCCGATCCGGTTGCCCGCGCGGTGGAGCAGGAGGTGGTTGAGCAGCGTCGTCTTGCCGGATCCCAGGAATCCCGCGAGGACGACGACGGGGATACGGGGGCGGTGGGGCGACGACGAGCTCAACGGATGCCTTCCCGCGGGGTCAGACGGCCGGGACCGACTGCGGCGGGGGCGGGCCGACGTAGCGGGCCGCCGGGCGGATGATCTTGGAGTCCTCCGCCTGTTCCAGGACATTGGCGCTCCAGCCCACGACCCGCGCCGTGCAGAAGGTGGGCGTGAACATCTCACGCGGCAGCCCGCACAGCTCCATGACCACTCCGGCGTAGAACTCCACGTTGGTGTGCAGCTCGCGTCCCGGTTTGAGCTCGGCGAGGATCGCCTCGACCTGGCGCTCCACCTCGACGGCGAACTCCACGAGCGGGCCCCCGAAGCCCTGGGCGATGGACCGGAGCATGCGCGAGCGGGGGTCCTCGGTGCGGTAGACGGGGTGGCCGAAGCCCATGATGCGGTCGCCGGCGAGCACCCGTCCGCGGATCCAGCCGTCGATGCGGTCGGGGGTTCCGATCGCGTCGAGCGTGTCCAGGGCGCGGCTGGGGGCGCCGCCGTGCAGGGGGCCGGAGAGCGCTCCGACGGCGGCCACCAGGCAGGCGGCGACGTCCGCTCCGGTCGAGGCGACGACCCGTCCGGTGAACGTCGAGGCGTTGAAGCCGTGGTCCACGGTGGAGATCAGATACTGCTCGACGGCCCTGGCCCGGCCCTCGTCCGGGACGGAACCGGTGAGCATGTACAGGTAGTTGGCGGCGTGCGGCAGGTCGGCGCGTGGCTCGACGGGTTCGAGGCCCTGGCCGAGGCGGTGCAGAGCGGTCAGCACGGTGGGGACGGCGGCGCAGACGGCCAGGGCATCGGCCCGGCGTCGGCCCGCGTCGATGTCGTACACCGGCCGGAATCCGGCCGACGCTCCGAGCAGGGAGAGCGCTGTACGCAGCCCGGACAGCGGGCCGGACACCGCGCTCGCCCGCGCTATGGCGGGCAGCGCCTCGCGTAGCGCGTCGGGCAGTACGCGCAGGGCGGCCGTGCGGGCGGCGAAGTCGGCGCGGGCCTCCGGGCCTGGCAGCTCGCCCTCGGTCATGAGGTACCAGACGTCCTCGAAGCTACGGGTCTGCGCCAGCTCGACCGCCGAGTACTGGCGATAGTGATAGAAGCCCTCGCGGCCCCGGACGTCCCCGAGCGCCGTATCGGTCACGACGACACCCGCGAGACCTCGGGGGACGTCGAGCGGTGTTCCGCCGGTCATGGTCGTCATTGCTTCCTCCGTGGATAGTCGGGCGACTCCTTGATATTGATTCGACTGTCCATGCATGACTCGATTCCTGTCAATATTGATTGAATCAATATTCATGTATGGATACGGAGGCCGGCATATGGATACGGTGGCGACATGACGGAGCGATCAGAGGCGAACGGGCAGCGGCTCACGACGCGGGAGACGGCCGAGCGTCTGGGCGTGAAGCCCGAGACGGTGTACGCGTACGTCAGCCGGGGGCAGCTGAGCAGCAGCCGCGCGCCGGGCGGTCGCGGCAGTACGTTCGACGCGGCGGAGGTCGACGCACTGGCCCGGCGTACGGGGCGCAGGGAGACGACGTCGGCCCCGGGCGAGCCGGCCGTCCGTACCGGCATCACCCTCATCGCCGACGACCGCTATTACTTCCGGGGCGTGGACGCGACGGAGCTGGCCGCGCGCCACGCGTACGAGGAGGTCGCCGAGTGGCTCTGGACCGGTGAGTTGCGGCCGGGCGTCCGCTTCACGGCCCCGGAGCAGGCGGTGGCGGCGGCCCGGCGGGCGGTCGGTGCGCTGCCGGTGCACTGCGGGTCCACGGACCGGCTCCGGGTGGCGGTGGTGGCCGCCGCTGCCGCCGACCCGCTGCGCTTCGACCTGTCGCGTGAGACGGTGCTCGGCGGTGCGCGTGGCCTGATCCCGGCGCTGGTCGCGGCGCTGCCCACGGTGGTTGGCCGCGAGCGCGGCACGGGGGATCCGGGCGAACCTGACGTGTCCTCCGGTCTGGCCGCCCAACTGTGGCCGAAACTCACCGCCCGCCGGCCCGACGAACCCTCACTCGCCGCGCTGGACACTGCGCTTGCGCTGCTCATCGACCACGATCTGGCCGCTTCGACGCTGGCGGCCAGGGTCGCCGCATCGGCCCGGGCCCATCCGTACGCGGTGGTGTCGGCGGGGCTCGGCGTGCTGGAGGGCCCGTTGCACGGGGCGGCGAGTGGGCTGGCCCACCGCATGCTGGCCGAGGTCCTGGAGCGCGGTGGCGCCGCGCCGGTGGTGGCGGACCATCTGCGGGCCGGCCGCCGGGTGCCGGGGCTCGGGCACCGGCTGTACACGGGCGAGGACCCGCGCGCCCGTACGCTTTTCGGCCTGCTCGAACGCATCCCGCAGGCCGGACCGGCCCTGGCCGCCGCCCGCGACGTGGTGGCCACTACCGCGCGGGACGTCCCTCTGCACGCCAACGTCGACCTGGCGCTGGCCGTGCTCTCGGTCGCTTCGGGCATGCCCGCGGAGGCGGGAGAGACGGTGTTCGCGATCTCCCGTACGGCGGGCTGGATCGCGCATGCACTGGAGGAGTACGGGGAACGCCCGCTGCGGATGCGCCCCAGCGGGCACTACACCGGACCCCGGCCGCCCCAGCCGCTCCCGTCCCCGTAGGCACGCAATTGGCGGCTTCGGGGGTGCAAAATCCCGACGGTCAGCGGGAAGCCGAGCGCGGGGGCTGGGCCGTGGAACCCCGGACGACCAGTTCCGGTTCGAAGAGGAGCTCGTCCGACGGAACGGCGCGGCCACCGATCTGCACGGAGAGCAGTTCCACCGCGGCCCGCCCCATCGCCTCGATCGGCTGGCGGACGGTGGTGAGCGGGGGCTCGGTGCAGTTCATGAAGGCCGAGTCGTCGTATCCCACGACGGACACGTCGTCGGGCACCGACAGGCCACGCCGCCGCGCCGCACGCACGGCACCGAGAGCCAACGGGTCGCTGGCGCAGATGAAGCCGGTGACGCCCTCGTCCAGCAGGCGCGTGGCGGCGGCCTGCCCGCCCTCCAGCGAGAACATCGCCCGGGTCACCCACTCGTCCGGGATGGTCGTGCCGGATTCCTCCGCGAGCGTCCGGGCGGCGGCCAGCTTGCGCTGCGAGGGCATGTGGTCCGAGGGGCCGAGCACCAGGCCGATGCGCTCGTGGCCCAGCGACACCAGATGGCGCCACGCCTGTTCGACGGCCACGGAGTCGTCGCAGGAGACGCAGGGGAAGCCGAGATGGGCGATGGCCGCGTTGATCAGGACGACGGGGATCTTGCGGTCCGCCAGCACCTTGTAGTGGTCGTGCGGGGCGTCGGCCTGGGCGTAGAGACCACCGGCGAAGACCACGCCCGAGACCTGCTGCTGCAGAAGAAGTTCGACGTAGTCCGCCTCGGAGACGCCCCCCTTGGTCTGGGTGCAGAGGACCGGAGTGAGGCCCTGCTGGGCGAGCGCACCGCCGACGACCTCGGCGAACGCGGGGAAGATCGGGTTCTGCAGTTCGGGCAGGACGAGGCCGACCAGGCGGGCCCGTTCGCCGCGCAGCTGGGTCGGGCGCTCGTAACCGAGGACGTCCAGCGCGGAGAGGACGGCCTGCCGCGTGGCGTCGGAAACGCCCGGCTTGCCGTTGAGTACCCGGCTGACCGTGGCCTCGCTGACTCCAACCTTCTGTGCCACCTGAGCAAGTCGTCGCGTCATACGCGCAAGATTAGCGCAAGAAACGCAAGCAGATTGCGTGGGGTCGGAATCAGAGACGAATTTCAGCAAGTCCCCGAGGGCCGCCTCACCGGCGCCACCGTACCCGCCGCCGCCCGGCCCGGCACCCCTCGGGACATGAGTCGAGCCGCCCATACCCTCGCAGACATGAACGAGTTCCTGGGACCCGACGGCCGGCACCTGTCCCTGACCAATGGCGGTACGGCGGTGTTCGTGGACGTACTGACGCTCGCCGTCTCGGAGCTGGCCCGGGAACCCTGGGATTTCCGGTTCGCTGCCCTCCTGACGCTTCAGAACCAGAACGTGATGGGGCGCGGGGTGGTCGGCTTCGCTCTGGAGGAGCTCGACTGGGGCGAATCGCCGCAAGAGGCCGCCGCGGCCAAGGGTTTCCTGCTGCGCATCCTCGATCTGGCCCTGGCCCATCACCGGTGGGACGAGCTGACGTACGAACCGCCCCGGGCAGAGGGCTACTTGCGCACGTACCGGGCGATGCTCGAAGCCTTCGACCCCGCCACCGCGAAGGCCGGCGAGGAGGTCCTGCCCGGCCCGCAGGAGGCCGCCAGGGCCTCCTGCGTACGTCACCGTGTCCTGAACGGACTGCCGTTCTGGGAGGAGTGCGTGTTCTGCACGGATGAGGTCTGACTGTCGGGGCGGGCGGCGCTCAGACTGCCCCGGCCCCGGTCATCGCGCGCACCTCGATCTCCGCGTGCTTGGCCGCGTCCGGTGGCTCGTTCGCGGTGACCGTCCCGATCCAGCCTGCCAGGAAGCCCAGCGGGATGGAGACCAGGCCGGGGTTCTCCAGGGGGAAGACCTGGAAGTCGACGCCGGGGAAGAGCGAGCTGGGGCTGCCGGAAACGACCGGGGAGAGCACCACGAGCAGCACGGCGGGGATCAGCCCTCCGTAGACGGACCAGACCGCCCCGCGCGTGGTGAAGTTCCGCCAGAACAGCGAATAGAGCAGGACCGGGAGATTGGCGGACGCGGCAACGGCGAAGGCGAGCCCCACCAGGAACGCCACGTTGAGATCCTGGGCGAGTAGGCCCAGCCCGATGGCGGCGACGCCGATGCCTGCGGCCGCCACCCGGGCAACGGCCACCTCGCTGCGCTGCTTGGCGCCGGGCCGTTTGAGCGAGGCGTAGAGATCGTGGGCGACGGACGCCGACGAGGCGAGGGTGATCCCGGCGACGACGGCCAGGATGGTCGCGAAGGCGACGGCGGCGACCACGGCGAACAGGATCGTCCCCCCGGTGGAGCCCTCACCCCCGCCCAGCACCATCGCCAGCAAGGGCACCGCCGTGTTCCCGGCGGCATTCGACTCCCGTACGTCGGCCGAGCCGACCAGCGCGGCGGCCCCGAACCCGAGCACGATGGTCATCAGGTAGAAGCCGCCGATCAGGCCGATGGACCAGACGACGGACCGGCGGGCGGCGCGGGCGGTGGGGACGGTGTAGAAGCGGGACAGAATGTGCGGCAGCCCCGCCGTGCCCAGCACCAGGGCGAGGCCGAGGCTGATGAAGTCGATGCGCGCCGTCCAGCTCCCGCCGTACCGGAGTCCGGGCGACAGGAAGTCCTTGCCGTACCCGCTGCGGTCTGCGGCGGAGTTGAGCAACGCGTTGAAATTCCCGTGGAAGTGGACCAGCACGAGCACGGTGAGCACCACGGTGCCCGCCATCAGCAGGACCGCCTTGACGATCTGGATCCAGGTGGTGGCGCGCATCCCGCCGAGCGAGACGTACACGACCATGAGCGCCCCGACACCGACGACGGTCCAGGAACGGGCGGCACCGCTCGTACCGCCGAGAAGCAGCGCGACCAGACTCCCGGCACCGACCATCTGCGCCACCAGATAGAGCACGGACACGGTGACGGAGGACGTCCCCGCGGCAATGCGGACCGGGCGCTCCGCCATCCGGGCCGCGACCACATCGGCGAGGGTGAACCGGCCGCAGTTGCGCACGAGTTCGGCTACGAGCAGCAGAACGACGAGCCAGGCGACCAGGAAGCCGACCGAGTACAGCATGCCGTCGTAGCCGAACAGGGCGATCAGCCCCGAGATGCCGAGGAAGGAGGCGGCGGACATGTAGTCGCCGGCGATGGCGAAACCGTTCTCCATGGGTGAGAACAGTCGGCCGCCCGCGTAGAACTCCTCCGCCGAACCGTGCCTGTTGCGGCTGACCCACGTGGTGATGCCCAGGGTGACCGCGATGAAGGCGCTGAACAGCAGCAGCGCCAGGGTCTGGTGGTCGCCGCTCAACGCCCCGCCCCCCGTGTCATCTCCTGCGTCTCCCACCGCAGATCGAGCGCGGCCCGGTCCCTGCGCAGCCGCGCGTGCCGTGCGTACGCCCCGGTGAGCAGGAACGTCGTCAGGAACTGGCCGAGCCCCACGACCATCGCCACATTGACCGCCCCGGCCACCGGCCGCGCCATCAGCCCGGGCGCGGTCACCGCCGTGACGACATAGGCGAGGTACCAGACGAAGAAGGCCGTGGTGGCGGGTACGACGAAACGCCGGTAGCGACGGCGCACCTCCTGGAACGCCTCGCTGCGCTGCACCTCCAGATAGATGTCGGCCGCGCTGGGGCCACCGCGCGGTGCGGCCGGCCCGGGCACCACGGCGGGCGTGGAGCCGGCCGCGCCGTCCGGCTCGCCCCACCCGGAGGTCAGTGCGTCGTCCCACGGGTCGTCGAGCCGCATCGCTGCGGACTCGCGCCCTGCTTCCTTCTCCACCGAACAACTCCCCTTGTCCACGGACCACTTCGGCCGTGTATCCAAGAATGGGCAGATCGGGAAGATCCAGGGCACTTCATTCGCGAGACTTCACCTCTTCAGGTGAAGGATCTCCCGGGCGGGCGCACCATCCCCCGCTGGTACGCATAGCGCACCGCCTGAGCCCGGTCGCGCAGGCCCGCCTTGGCGAAGAGGTTGTTGATGTGGCTCTTCACCGTGGCCTGCGAGATGTGGAGAGCCCGGGCGATGTCCGCGTTGGACATCCCTTCGGCGATCAGGACCAGCACCTCGGCCTCCCGGGGAGTCATCCCGTCCGGCGGCTCCGGCTCACCGCCGCCACCGGTCAGGAGAGGCCCCTCGGTCACCTGCTCCAGGAGCCGGCGCTGCACCGTCGGCGAGAGCCCCGCCTCGCCCGAGAGGACGGCGTGGACGGCCCTCACGATCTCGTCACCCCCGGCGTCCTTGGTGAGGTAGCCCCGCGCCCCCGCCCTGAGCGCCGGAAACAGGGAGTCGTCGTCCGCGAAGGTCGTGAGCACCACGACCTGCGTGCCCGGGAACTCATCACGGATGCGCCGGGTCGCCTCCACGCCGTCGCAGCGGGGCATCCGCAGATCCATCAGCACCACGTCCGGCGCATGCTCGGCCACCTGCGCGACCGCTTCCTCCCCGTCCTTCGCCGATCCGACGACCTCGATGCCGGGCAGCAGGCCGAGCAGCATGACGATGCCTTCCCGTACCACCGCCTGGTCGTCGGCCACCACCACCCGCGCCGTCACGCGGGCACCCGCAGACTCACCACGAACCCCTCCTTGCCCGGGCCTGCCTCCAGCGTGCCGCCCAGCAACTCGGCGCGCTCCCGCATCCCGAGCAGACCGTATCCGGAGCCGCTGACAGCCAGGTCCGCTTCCGGACTCCGCCCTCCCGAGTCCTTGACCTCCAGCACGACGAAGTCGGGCTGGTACTCCAGCCGGAGCTGCACCCTGGCTCCGGGCGCGTGCTTGCGCACGTTGGTCAGGGCCTCCTGTGCCACCCGCCGGACCGCCTGCGACGCCTGGGCGGTCAGTGTGCGCCGCGTGCCCTCGACCCTGACCTCGGCCGGCTCAGCCGTCACCAGCTGCCTCAGGAAGTCCTCCACCGGTGACACCTCGCCCCGTAGTGCGGAGAGCGCCTGACGGGTCTCCGAGAGGCCCTCGCGGGCCATCGACCGGGCCGCGACCACCCGTTGCAGGACCTGATCCCGGAACTCCCCCGCGGGCTCTCTCTCGATCAGCAGGCGGGCGGCCTCCAGGTGCACCAGCTGCGCGGAGAGGCTGTGGGCCAGCACGTCGTGGATCTCCCGTGCAATCCTGGACCGCTCGTCCAGCGCGGCCCTCTCCGCCTCCGCGACCCGGGCCGCCCGTTCCTGGGCGAGCAGCCGTTGCGCAGCGCCACGGGCCTCGGCGTCCAGCCGGAGCACATACCCGGCGAGGCAGAGCCCGGCCGTGGTCACCGCGGTGGTCAGCCAGTCGTCGGTGTCGACCACCACATAGGCGCCGAGGGCCACCGCTGTGGCCGGAACTCCCGCCACCAGGGGCAGCCGCTCCAGAGCGGTGACGGCGCAGCCGCACCAGAGCACCGTCGCGGGCACCGTCGCCCCTGCCTGCCCCGCCCCGAATCCGGCCAGCACGAGCAGCCCGAGCAGACCGAGCGACGGCCACAGTCGGTTGTCGAGACTTGTCCGGAAGAAGGCGACGGCGAGCAGTGCGCAGACGAGCACTCCGATCAGCCCGACGACGATCTCCCAGGGCCCGAACAGCCCGTTGGTGAAGGTCCCCCACAGCATCAGAGTGAGCAGGGCGGTCCGCACGGACCAGCCGATCGCTCTGCGCGGGCGGCTGCGGGTGTCCCGGGCGAGCGCCTCCCTCGACGGCCAGCTTGTCCAGGCAACGGGTGTCACACGCGGTCCTTCCCCTCCTGCCGCACCGCGGCGCCGACGACGGGCCCACCGTGCGACCCGGATATCGCTGCGGCCCGGAGTGCCAACAGCCCCTGCCGTATCAGCAGCGTCGCCGCGAGAGCCGCCATCAGGGCGGGGCCGCCCTGATGCACGCCCAGCACCACCGCGACGCCGTACAGAGCCACGCGCAGGCCCAGTCCGCCGACCCAGACCAGGGCAGTGGCCCTGGTCCCCCTGCTCCACAGGGAGCCGTCCTCAGCACGCCAGACGCGGGATGTCCACGCCCACCCGGCACCGGTGAGCAGCCCGACGACGAGCTCGGCGCCCAAGACGATGGCCGAGGCTATCCGATGGTGCGGGTCGACGAGTCCGGGCTCCCGCAGGGCCATGAAAAGCAGAACGCCGGGCAGCACCCACCAGCGCCGGTCGCCGGAGATCCGTTGCGCCGAGCACTGACGGACCACGACGAGGACGATGACCGCGATGATCACCAAGGCATTGACAAGCCCGGACATGGGCGCCTCCGAGATGCGAGTAGTTCTGCATCTCCGAAGCTACGGAAGAGCCCAGCCCAGCAGATCGGCTCCCGGGTGGATCGTGGGTGGAGATGTCGTCTCCACCCACGGGTGGAGACGGCATCCGGGGCCCGACCGCGCCGAACGGCGGCCGGGCCCCGGAGCGGACGCTCAGACGTCGATGCGCGAGCGGTCCAGCGTCGCCGCCGAACTGGTGATGAACTCCTTGCGCGGCGCCACCTCGTTGCCCATCAGCAGGTCGAAGACCTTCTCGCTGGACTCCAGGTCACCGATGTTGATCCGCCGCAGCGTGCGGTGACGGGGGTCCATCGTCGTCTCCGCCAGCTGGTCGGCGTCCATCTCGCCCAGTCCCTTGTAGCGCTGGATCGAGTCCTTGTAGCGGATGTTCTTGCGCTGGAGTTCCAGCAGCCGCTGGCGCAGCTCGTTGTCCGAGTAGGTGTAGATGTACTTGTCCTGGCCCTTCTTGGGCTGGACCAGTTCGATCCGGTGAAGCGGCGGCACGGCGGCGAAGACCCGGCCCGCCTCGACCATCGGCCGCATGTACCGCTGGAAGAGCGTCAGCAGCAGGATCCGGATGTGGGCGCCGTCGACATCGGCGTCGACCAGCAGGACGATCTTGCCGTACCGGGCGGCGTCGATGTCGAAGGTGCGCCCGGAGCCGGCTCCTATGACCTGGATGATCGCACCGCACTCGGCGTTCTTCAGCATGTCGGAGACCGACGCCTTCTGAACGTTGAGAATCTTGCCGCGGATCGGCAGGAGTGCCTGGAATTCGCTGTTCCGGGCGAGCTTCGCCGTACCGAGCGCGGAGTCGCCCTCCACGATGAACAGCTCGCTGCGCTCCACGTCGTCGCTGCGGCAGTCAGCGAGCTTCGCCGGCAGGGAGGACGACTCCAGCGCCGTCTTGCGGCGCTGCGCCTCCTTGTGCTGGCGGGCCGCGATCCGGGTGCGAGCGGCCGCCACCGCCTTGTCGAGGACAGCCCTGGCCTGGGCCTTCGCGTCCCGCTTGGTGGAGGTCAGGAACGCCTTGAGCTCCTTGGCCACCACGTTGGCGACGATCCGGTTGGCCGCCGAGGTGCCGAGCACCTCCTTCGTCTGGCCCTCGAACTGCGGCTCCGCCAGGCGTACGGTCACGACCGCGGTGAGGCCCTCAAGGGCGTCGTCCTTGACGATGTCGTCCTCCGCCACGCGCAGCAGCTTCGCGGAGCGCAGCACCTCGTTGACCGTCTTGGTCACGGAGCGCTCGAACCCGGTCATGTGGGTGCCGCCCTTGGGGGTGGCGATGATGTTGACGAAGGACTTCACGTTGGTCTCGTACCCGGTGCCCCAGCGCAGCGCGATGTCCACACCCAGTTCGCGCGTGACCTCGGTGGGCGTCATGTGTCCGCGATCGTCCAGGACCGGCACGGTCTCCTTGAACGTGCCCTGCCCGGTCAGGCGCAGGACGTCGCAGACGGCCTTGTCCTGGGCCAGGTACTCGCAGAACTCGCTGATGCCCCCGTCGAAGCGGAACGTCTCCTCCGTCTTGCCCGCTCCGTCCAGGCCACGCTCGTCGCGCACGACGATGGTCAGGCCGGGGACGAGGAAGGCTGTCTGGCGGGCCCGCTGGTGAAGCGTCTCCAGGTTGAGCTTGGCGTCCTTGAGGAAGATCTGCCGGTCGGCCCAGTACCGCACCCGCGTGCCGGTGCGCGTCTTCGGGACACGCTTGCCCTTGCGCAGCCCGTTGTCCGGGTCGAACGGGCTGTCCGGGCCCTGCTCGGTGAAGATTCCCGGGACACCACGCCGGAAGCTGATCGAGTGGGTCGCACTGTTGCGGTCGACCTCGACGTCGAGCCTGGCGGAGAGAGCGTTGACCACGGAGGCGCCCACACCGTGCAGCCCTCCGGACGCGGCGTAGGAGCCGCCACCGAACTTGCCTCCGGCGTGCAGCTTGGTCATGACGACCTCGACGCCGGAAAGACCCGTCTTGGGCTCGATGTCGATCGGGATGCCCCGGCCGTTGTCCCGGACCTCGACGGAGTTGTCGTCGTGGAGTACGACCTCGATGTGATCGCAGTAGCCTCCGAGGGCTTCGTCGACGGAGTTGTCGATGATCTCCCAGAGGCAGTGCATCAGACCGCGGCTGTCGGTGGACCCGATGTACATGCCCGGGCGCTTGCGAACCGCTTCGAGCCCCTCGAGTACGAGCAGGTGCCGCGCGGTGTAGTTGGAACCGTCTCGGTCTGCTCCGGTCAGCAGCGCAGTGGACGGCACGGACGTATCGGCGGTCACGCGGTTCGCTCCTCGCTGAATTTCATTTGGGGCCCTGTGGGTCACGGGCTCGGCTTCGGTGCCGCTGTGAGGGTACCGATGCCTGGTGGAGCGGGTGAAACGCCACCCTAGAAGAACCTCACCCTAAACCAGACTCGCATACATGTTCGATCCCCCCGCAGGGGTGACGCACACATCACGTTCCCTTCCAGGCATGAACCATTTAGGCTCCGGGCACGTCCTCATCAACAACCGGCAAGCCAGCCGGCCCGGACTGACCAAGCCAAGCAACGCGAAAACCCGTAGCGCCACGCAATACGGCACATTCGCCGCGAACCGGCAACAGACAGCCATCCCGAGAAGAAGTTTCGAAGAAAAGCCACGAGCGGGAACGTTTTCGGCCTGGTTGGATGTTGACCCTGGTACGACAGCTCGTCGAGCTAGAGAAGAGGCGACGTGACTACTGTTCTGACCCCCGCGAGCCCGCTGACCGCAGCAGACCGCTGTGACCGTTGCGGCGCCCAGGCTTACCTGCGCGTCGTACTCATCAGTGGCGGTGAACTGCTCTTCTGCGCCCACCACGGTCGCAAGTTCGAGCCGGAACTCAAGAAGATCGCCGCGGAAATACAGGATGAGACGGACCGACTGACGGCCGTGCAGGCCCAAGCCGCCGAAGAGGAACACTGACACCTCTGCATCCACGACGAGCCAGGGGCCGATCCCGGACCGGCCGACGGGCGGCCTCCCGTGAGGGAAGCCGCCCGTTCTCGTACCTGCGGAGTCGCGCCGTCAGCCGGCGTTCGCCATCCAGCCGATGGCCGCGGAGATCCGCGTGTAGACACCGGGGCTTCCGGCACGCCCGCAGCCGTTCCCCCACGACACCAGCCCCACGAGCCTCCCCTGCGCCACCAGAGGCCCTCCGCTGTCCCCCTGGCAGGCGTCGTACCCGCCCTCGGGTTCGCCCGCGCAGAGCATCGATGAGGCGTCGTACGTACCGGTGCTGCCGCCCGGGTATGCCTGTTTGCACGAGCTGTCGGGCAGGACGTCCACCTGGGCGGACCTGAGCGATGACGCGTAGTCGCCGTATCCGGTGGTGTCACCCCATCCATAGACGACGGCGGGTGTCCCCGCCTTGTACGCCGAGTCACCGGCCTCGGCCAGGGGGATCGCGTCCCCCTGGGGCAGCGCCTCGGACAGGGTGAGCACCGCGACGTCCCCGCTGTTGGTGGCGGCTTCGAACCCGGGGTTCACCCACGTCCCGCTCACCGGGATCTCCTTGCCGCCCGTGCCGTTCAGCTCGTCCCGGCCGGAGATGATCCGCAGATCGCTCACCTGGTCCACATCGGTGCCCAGCGCCTCCCTGCTCAGGCAATGGGCGGCGGTGAGCACCTTCTTCGGCTCCACCACGACCCCGCCGCAGAACTGACCGGCCCGGGTACCCCCGAACCGGTCACGGCTGGACAGCGCCACCACCCAGGGGCTGTCCGCCACGTGGGCCGGCCGGCCTCCGATGATGATGCTGTCAGCGACCGCCGGAGCGGAGGAAGCGAGCGGTATCACGGCCGTGGTTGCGGCAAGGGCGAGCGCCCCGGTCAAGGTGCGGACGACAGTGCGGGACATGCGTACTCCTGACTCTGTGATGGACCATGCCTACCCAGAGTCATTCCAGCGACACCGATGCGCACCTCCGCCTTGCACCTCACGTGAAGACCGGGACGCGACGCAGCGAGGGCTCGGATCCCCTAGGGGATCCGAGCCCTCGCTGCGTCGTGACGCCGTTGCGGCCTAGTCGAGGTAGTCGCGCAGGACCTGAGAGCGCGACGGGTGGCGCAGCTTTGACATGGTCTTGGACTCGATCTGCCGGATGCGCTCGCGCGTCACGCCGTAGACCTTGCCGATCTCGTCCAGCGTCTTCGGCTGTCCGTCGGTGAGGCCGAAGCGCATGGAGACCACACCCGCCTCACGCTCGGACAACGTGTCCAGCACCGAGTGGAGCTGTTCCTGGAGAAGCGTGAAGCTCACCGCGTCGGCCGGGACGACCGCCTCGGAGTCCTCGATCAGGTCACCGAACTCGCTGTCCCCGTCCTCACCCAGCGGGGTGTGGAGGGAGATCGGCTCACGGCCGTACTTCTGGACCTCGATGACCTTCTCGGGGGTCATGTCGAGTTCCTTGGCCAGCTCCTCCGGGGTGGGCTCGCGGCCCAGATCCTGGAGCATCTGGCGCTGGACACGGGCGAGCTTGTTGATGACCTCGACCATGTGCACCGGGATACGGATGGTGCGCGCCTGGTCGGCCATGGCGCGGGTGATCGCCTGACGGATCCACCAGGTGGCGTACGTGGAGAACTTGTAGCCCTTGGTGTAGTCGAACTTCTCCACCGCGCGGATCAGGCCGAGGTTGCCCTCCTGGATCAGGTCCAGGAAGAGCATGCCGCGGCCGGTGTAGCGCTTGGCCAGCGACACCACGAGACGGAGGTTGGCCTCCAGCAGGTGGTTCTTGGCACGACGGCCGTCCTCGGCGATGATCTCCAGCTCGCGCTTGAGCTTGGGAGCGAGCTTGTCGGAGTTCGCCAGCTTGTCCTCGGCGAACAGACCCGCCTCGATGCGCTTGGCGAGCTCGACCTCCTGCTCGGCGTTGAGGAGCGGGACCTTACCGATCTGCTTGAGGTAGTCCTTGACCGGGTCGGCGGTGGCACCGGCGACGGCGACCTGCTGCGCGGGCGCGTCGTCCTCGTCGTCGTCGGAGAGGACGAAGCCCTTGTTCTCGCCCTCGCCCTCCTCTTCCTCGCCCTTGCCGGCCTTGACCTCCTCGACGGCCTCGTCGCCGTCGAGGATCTCCTCGTCCTGCTTGCCGGCCTTCTTGGAGGCCGTCTTCTTGGCCGCCGTCTTCTTCACGGCGGTCTTCTTGGCTGCCGTCTTCTTGGCTGCGGCCTTCTTCGCGGGCGCGGCCGCGGGAGCCTCCTCGGCCGCCGGGTCCGCGGGCTCGGCGGACGGTGCGGCGGGCGCCGCCACAGTCCGCGTCACCGTCGTCTTGGCCGCGACGGTCTTGGTGGCGGTGCGCTTGGCCGGGCTCTTCGCTGCAACGCTCTTGCGGGCGCGCTTCGACGGCTCCGCGGCACTGACCATCAGCGTCACACCCTCTTCCTCGAGGATCTGGTTGAGGCTGCGCAGAACGTTCTTCCACTGGGTTGGCGGAATCTGGTCAGCCTCGAAGGCCCGACGCACGTCATCGCCGGCGATCTGCCCATCAGCCTTTCCCCGCTCAATGAGCGCCATCACAGATTCGGACTCGGCGATCTCCGGCGGGAGCGTACGGGATGTGCTGGCCGACACGAACAACCTCTCGGAACGATGGAAACGGCTTCCGGTCCGGCCCGAAGAGGGCTGGAACCGACGACCGGCGGGCAGGGAATGCACCGACGGCGCGGGCTTGGCCTCAGAACTGCACAGCGCCCTGGACGGCTGCTGTATTCCTTCTGCGACGGTCACCTCTTAAGTCATCGCGCTGTTTCAAGGAGTGTTACGGCCGTTCCGCGTGGCCCGAGTCACACCCCATTTGCGATGAACGCGACCAAGGCGACATCTCTCCGCCCCGTGCCGCCGGACCCGAGGCCCGACGGCACCGCCCGCGCCCCAGTCAGTGCTGCTCGCGCGGCGCCGGCACCACGCGTTCCGTCTCGTGGTGCCCGACCAGCAACTGGCGCATGGCCGACTCGGCGCCGGCCGAGTCGCCGGACGCGAGGGCGTCCACGATGCGCGCGTGCAGGGCGAGCGACGCCTCACTGGGCCGGTCACATCCGGTGGCCGGGCCGCCGGACACCTGCAGCGCCGCGGAGACGATCCCGGAAAGGTGCTCCAGCATGCGGTTGCCCGCGGCCTGGATGAGCAGGGAGTGGAACTCCGCGTCGGCACGGGCGCACGTGATCATGTCGCCCTGACCGAGCGCGTGCCCCATGATCTCGACCATGTCGACAAGGCGCTGCTGAAGATCCTCACGCCCATGCCCTGCGGCAAGGCGGGCGGCAAGTGGCTCGATCGTCCACCTGAGATCACCCAGCTCACGGCGCTGGTCATCACGCTGCGGGCCGAAGGCGCGCCATTCGATGATGTCGGGATCGAGCAGATTCCAGTCACTGACCGGCCGCACCCGGGTACCGACATTGGGGCGGGCGCTGACCAGCCCCTTCGCCTCCAGTACGCGCAGCGATTCGCGCACGACGGTCCTGGAAACCTCGAAACGCTGGCCGATCTCCTCGGGCACCAGCGGGCGGTCCGCACCGAGGTCGCCGGAGACGATCATCTGCCCCAGCTGCTGAACAAGTTGGCCGTGGAGCCCGCGGCCACGGCTGGCCGAGCCCCGTCGGCCCACCCGGCCGAGTTCGGCTTCGGCACCATCCCAGGAGCGTGCGGCGGCGCGCTCGCCGGGCGGCGCCTCCGCGTACGAGTAGCGGTCGAGTCCGCCCGAGCCGGCGAGGCCGGAATCGGCGGAGCGGGCGGTGGTCATCATGGTGTGCGCAAGGGTACTCACGCATCCTTTGTCGGCGGGTCCCATCCACCCCTTGAGGTCTTTGCTGAAAAGCACACGAAAGGGTGATCGGCACCCGCCCCTCAATTGACGCCTTACTGGCATAAACAGGACGTTTCACAGTGGGGGATGCGGAGAGACCATCCCCCGCCGCGCCTCGCACTCACCAACGCACCCTCCCCCGAAGACCGGTGAGAAGAAACGCGCAGGTCAGGACCGACAGAGACAGCGCCAGAGCCGCCCCCACGGGCTGCGCCACGATCCTCGCACCGGCCAGCATCCACCGGTCCGCCTCCCCCGGCCACTGGAGCCAGGCCAGGTCCCGCAGCCGGCCCGGAAGCCCAGCCATCGAACGCGTGCTCGCCACATTCGGCACTCGCTCGACGAGCGGCACCATCACCACGGGTACGGCGAGCACGGCGGCGATGCCCGCGGTCGCCACCCGGAAGACGCCGGCGGCCAGCAGGCCGGCCCAGGCGCAACCGACGGTCAGAGCGGACCAGCTCACCGCCGGCGACACCACGTTCGAGGGGACGTCGAGCAGGCTTCCGCCGTATACGACGCGCAGGGTCGCAGCCGAGGCCAGCACGACGAACAGCGCCAGCAAGAGGGCGACTCCCCCGGCCACCACCAGTTTGGCGAGGAGCAGCCCCAGCCTGCGGGGCACGCTCCCCCGCCCTGCGGCGAGTGCTGGATAGCGAAACTCGTCGCCGAAGGAGAGTGCCCCGAGGAGCCCGGCCCCGAGTGCGGCCGGCGGAAGCGGCAGCAGCGAGGGCCAGGCGGCGATCACATGGACGAGCGGGGTGCGGCCGTCGCGGGCCAGCAGTACGGAGAGACCTACGGAAACGGCCAGAACGACGCCCAGGATCACGGCCGTCGTCCGCACACCGAAGAGGCGGCGCAGTTCGTACCGCACCGGCCGCAACGGCCCTCGGGCCGGGCGCCGCCTGATCGGCGGCGGAAGCGCGCCCCGCACGGCTGGGCGCCGGAGAAGGGAGGATGCGCCGGAGTGGTCATCGACGGCGTGGCGGCCGGCCAGGGCGTCGGTCGCGCCCGCCGGACGCATGTCGCCCACTTCGTCGGCGAGCTGGTGAACGGGAAGTCCGTGCCGGAACGCGGCGTCCCCCACTTCCGCGCAGCTGCTGCCGTACACGGAGAGCCGGTTGCCGGCCGCCTCGGCGACGACCTCTACGGATCGCCGGGCAGCACGCGCTTCCCGGCTGACGATCGCGGCGAGGCGGGCGGCCTGCGGGGAGCGGACCGCCACACGAGGCCGCAGGCGGGTACGGGAAAAGGCGACGCCGTCCTGGTCGGCGACCACGCGCCCACCATCAAGGGTGACCACATGGCCCGCCGAGCGCGTGGCCTCCTTGGGGTCCCTGGTCGCGAACAGCACGGTCCCGCCGCGTTCTGCGTGGGAGCGCAGCATGCCGTGCACCCAGTCCGCCTCCCTCGGCGTCAGACCCTCGACCGGATCGTCCAGAAGGAGCGTGTGCG
Source organism: Streptomyces sp. NBC_00209 (assembly GCF_045206345.1). Lineage (NCBI taxonomy): Bacteria > Bacillati > Actinomycetota > Actinomycetes > Kitasatosporales > Streptomycetaceae > Streptomyces > Streptomyces sp. NBC_00209. The sequence continues at coordinate 1,449,974 of NZ_CP108121.1, forward strand.
GGTCCCCGAGCAACGCGCAGGCGAGCGCCAGCCGACGATCCATGCCGAGGGAGAGCGTGGCGATGCGCTGATCCCGAAGACCGGCAAGGTCCACCGCGTCGAGCAGTTCGTCGGCTCTGGATACGGGTACGCCCGCCGCGGCGCAGAGCATGCGGAGTTGCCCTCGAACGGTGCGGGCGGGGTGCCCCGGCACATCACCCAGCACCACTCCCACCTCACCGGCCGGGTTCGGAACGCGATGCAGCGGCCGGCCACGGAAGTAGGTCACCCCCCGGCCCGGCTCCAGTTCGAGCATCAACCGCAGAGCCGCGGTCTTGCCGGAACCCGGCGCCCCCAGCAGTGCGGTGACACATCCCGGCTCCGCGTCGAAGCTGAGGTCGTCCACTGCGAGGGCTTGTCCACGGGAGGGGGCGCTGGTGAGTCCGATGGCCTGGAGCATCGCTTCTCTCGCAGGTACGGGGACGGCGAAGGCGGAGCCGCCCGGCGGCGAGTGAGTACCGCAGCACGATAACCCGACATATTGGACTTTTGACGCAAGGTGAGGCGCGCGGCGCCCCGGGCCTCCCGCCAGGGCGGGGAGGACCTAGACCTCGGGCCTCAACATCGGCGGGTTGAGCACGGTCGCCGTCCCCGACCGGAACAGCTGAGCCGGGCGGCCCCCCTGCCGGGTGGTCGTGCCCCCGGTCGGCACCAGGAAGCCCGGCGTACCCGTCACCTTGCGGTGGAAGTTCCTCGGATCCAGCACCACGCCCCACACCGCCTCGTACACCCGGCGCAGCTCGCCGACCGTGAAGGCGGGCGGGCAGAAGGCAGTGGCCAGCGAGGAGTACTCGATCTTGGACCGGGCCCGCTCGACCCCGTCGGCAAGGATCTTCGCGTGATCGAAGGCCAACGGCGCCTGATGCTCGCCATCCGGTGCGTACACGCCCTCGGGTCCAAGCAGGTCGTCGACAGGCGCCCATCGCGCACTGTTCGCGTCGCCGCCCGCCCTGGGAGCGGGCAGATCGGGAGCCAGCGCGAGATGGGCGACGCTGACAACCCTCATCCTCGGGTCCCGGGCGGGATCCCCGTACGTGGCGAGCTGTTCCAGGTGGGCGCCGTTGCCTACGGCCGGGGCAGCCGGATCCTGCGCGCACAGACCGGTCTCCTCGACAAGCTCACGTGCCGCTGCGGCGCCGAGATCCTCGTCGGCCCTGACGAAGCCGCCCGGCAGTGCCCACCTGCCCTGGAACGGAGTCTCGCCCCGGCGTACCACCAGCGCGCAGAGGGCGTGCCGACGCACCGTGAGCACCACCAGGTCGACGGTGACGGCGAACGGCGGAAAAGTCGACGGGTCGTAGGGCGGCATGCCGCGATCATAGTCGTCTTCCTGACGATAAACACTCCCTTCCCGGTGACTCTTCACCGGTCTCCGGAGCACCCTCCCGGGCGTCCGGAAGAGCGCGGGCCGAGCATCCCCGTTTCGCCGCGAGGCATACGACCGGCCTCGCGTGCGGCGCCGGGGCCCGGCGCCGCACGGGTGTCAACGGCCGGTCTTGGTCCCGCGACGCCCTTGTGCCCCGGGCCGGGCGGACCGTCGCCTGTCCGCCGTGCCCGGGCCGGGCCGACTGGAACCAGGGCGCGTCCTGGCGCGCCCGGCCGGCTTCACCCGTGCGGGACGGGCCCCCGCGACCCGTTCCGCACGCCGGACGTGCTGGGCTGTCCGCGCGCTGCGCTCGCCTCGCAGACAGCGCCGCAGCGTTTCCGGGTCGAGCCCCTGGTTGCACGCCTCGTGCAGCAGTTGCGCGAAGGTGTAATGCGGATCGAGGCGCAGGGCGAGCCCCAGAGCGACGCGCGCCGCCGGTTCGTCGCCGGTCGACCAGGAGACCCACCCCGCCAGGGTGAGAGGAGCCGCGGCATGTTCCTCGTACGGGGCGACGCAGCGGCGGGCCAGCGCTCGCCAGAGCCTCAGGGCGGCATACACCTTCGGCCCTTCCATCCACTCGGCCGCCCGGTCGCGGGTCTCCCTGTCCTGGAGACCGAGGATCATTGACGCGGCCTCCTCGTCGCTGATCAGTCTGTCGTCGTTGATGTCCGCGAGGGATGGCGTCGTTGCGGGTGCTTTCCCGAGTCGGTCGATCAGGCGGGCGGCGAGCTTCAGCGTTTCCCCGCTGAGCTCCTGGCGGCGTTCCTGGTCGAGCAGCAACGGCACCATCGCGCTGCCGGCCGCGTCCAGGGCGCACAGTTGGGCGGCAGTCGATGTGCGAGTGAACGGGGTGAGCCTCGCCTCCATCTCGCGCAGCGATCCCCGCACCTGAATGCCGGCATAGGTGGCCGCCGCCGCCATCACCGAGGTGCCGGGCATGGCCAGCAGGTTGCCTTCTGCCGGGCAGCATCGGGCATCGGGGCAGACATAGGACCAGAAGCGGTTCCCCGAGATGCACAGCACTTCGAGGACGGGCACGTCCAGCGCTCCGCACGCCGTACGCAACCGCTGGGCGAAGGGCCGCAGACGCTCCATGGTCCGATTGCCCGTCTCGCCGTCCGCCGGGTCCTGGCAGAGGAAGACGACGATGGCGTCGGGCCGGGCGTCACGCCGCTCGCTTCCTTTGATCAGGCACTCGGCGAGCTGGTCGGCGACCGTCGGCCATTCCAGCGGGGACTGCGGGATGCCGAGCCTGAGCCTGGATCCGAACCGGCCTCGGCCACCGTGCAGGGCGACCATCACCACGCTGTCGCTCGGGTGGAAGCCCATGAGATAGGGGAGAGCGTCGGCCAGCTCGGCCGGGCCTCGCAGGGTGATCTGCTGTTCCTCGGAGGGACCGGTTGATTCGGGGTGCTTGTTCATGGCCAGACCGTCTCGCGGACCGCACATTTTCGCTACCCCCTGTGGATAACTTATGCACAGGGGGTAATCGACTGTTCGCGGTTGTCGGAGTCATCGGGTTGCATGGGAGGCATGACCAACGCAGACCGCGCAGAGCTCAGGGCTTCGGCCGATTCGATACTGGCCCGACTCGTCGGAGACGCCTCGGGCACCGCGCGGCTGCGCGAGGACCAGTGGCGGGCCATCGAGGCGCTTGTCGCGGACAAGCGCCGAGCGCTGGTCGTCCAGCGCACCGGCTGGGGGAAGTCAGCGGTGTACTTCGTCGCCACCTCCCTTCTGCGCGCCCAGGGCGCCGGACCGACGGTCATCGTCTCGCCGCTGCTGGCGCTGATGCGGAACCAGGTCGCGGCGGCGGCCCGCGCCGGCATCAGCGCGCGCACGATCAATTCGTCCAATACGGAGGAGTGGGACACCGTGCGGGCCGAGGTGGCCGCCGGTGAGGTCGACGTCCTGCTGGTCAGCCCCGAGCGCCTCAACAATCCTGATTTCCGTGACCAGGTGCTGCCACAGCTCGCCGCGACCACCGGGCTGCTCGTCGTGGACGAGGCGCACTGCATCTCCGACTGGGGCCACGACTTCAGGCCCGACTACCGCCGACTGCGGACGATGCTCGCCGACCTTCCCGCCGGTGTCCCGGTGCTCGCCACCACCGCCACGGCGAACGCCCGGGTCACCGCTGACGTGGCAGAGCAGCTCGGTACCGGTGCCGGCGCGGACGCGCTCGTTCTGAGGGGGTCACTGGACCGCGAGAGTCTGAGCCTCGGCGTGCTGCGACTGCCCAACGCGGCACACCGCCTGGCATGGCTCGGGGACCACCTCAAGGAGCTTCCGGGCTCGGGAATCATCTACACACTGACGGTCGCGGCCGCCGAGGAGGTCACCGCGTATCTCCGCCAGTGCGGGCACACCGTCGCCTCCTACACCGGCCGCACCGAGAACGCGGAACGGCAGCAGGCGGAGGACGATCTGCTGGACAACCGGCTCAAGGCGCTGGTGGCGACTTCCGCGCTCGGCATGGGCTTCGACAAGCCCGACCTCGGCTTCGTCGTGCACCTCGGGTCGCCGTCCTCCCCCATCGCCTACTACCAGCAGGTGGGCCGCGCCGGACGCGGAGTCGAACATGCCGAGGTGCTGCTCCTGCCGGGCAAGGAGGACGAGGCGATCTGGCAGTACTTCGCGTCGGTCGGCTTTCCTCCGGAGGAACAGGTCCGGCGCACCCTCGACGCGCTGGGCCAGGCCGGGCGACCGCTCTCGTTGCCTGCCCTGGAGCCGCTGGTCGACCTGCGTCGCGCACGGCTGGAAAGCATGCTCAAGGTCCTCGACGTCGACGGGGCGGTGAGACGGGTGAAGGGCGGCTGGACCGCGACGGGAGAGCCCTGGGCCTACGACGCCGAACGCTATGCGTGGGTTGCCCGTCAGCGCGCCGCCGAACAGCAGGCCATGCGTGACTACGCCACGACGGACGGCTGCCGGATGGAGTTCCTGCGCCGCCAGCTCGACGATGAGGCGGCGACCGTGTGCGGGCGTTGCGACAACTGTGCCGGCGCCAGGTTCGGCGCGGGAGTGTCCGACGCCGCTCTGGACACCGCGAAGGGTGAGCTCCGCAGGGCCGGTGTGGAGGTGGAGCCCCGCAAGATGTGGCCGACCGGACTCGCGTCGGTGGGTGTCGATCTCAAGGGCAGGATTCCCGCGACGGAGCTGTCCGGCACCGGCCGGGCGCTGGGGAGGCTCACCGACATCGGGTGGGGCAACAGACTGCGCCCGATACTGGCGGCTCAGGCACCCGACGCTCCGGTGCCGGGTGACGTGGCCGATGCCGTGGTGACCGTGCTGGCCGACTGGGCCAAGGGTCCCGGTGGCTGGGCTCCCGGCGCCGTCGACGCCGTTCCCCGCCCGGTCGGTGTCGTCACCATGGTCTCGGACCGCAGACCGCAGCTCGTCGAATCGCTCGGCAGGCACATCGCCGGAGTGGGACGGATGCCCTTGCTGGGGTGTGTGGCCCTGGCTCCGGACGCCGATGCGGTCCGGATGTCGCAGACCAACAGCGCGCAGCGGGTCCGCGCCCTGCACGAGAGGCTGGTCATCGCACCCGACCTCGCGGATGCCCTGGCGGCCGCGGACGGACCGATACTGCTCGTGGACGATCTCTCGGACACCGGCTGGACGCTCGCCGTGGCAGCCCGCTTGCTACGTCGGGCCGGAGCGGAGGCGGTGTTTCCGCTGGTCCTCGCTGTTCAGGCGTGACAGGAGGCGTCAGGCGGGGCCGTACTGGGCAGGGATATCCGTATCATTCCGGCTGAATACCGTCAGCCTCGCCAATTGCTCGTTGCCGCCTGCCGATACGCCAGGAAGAATTGGACTCGCTCCCCGCACGGTCCTTTCGCGGGCCCGAAAGGGCTGTGCCGCGGCGCGCCCTCACCCGACCCTGCCCGCATCGTGGGCGCGTATGCGAAGGGAGGACCGTGACCTTCGGATTCGCTCCGTCCGCAGCCACTTCGATGTCAGCAGCCGCCGACTCCGCCAACCGCCTTGCCAGAATGCTCGAACCGGCCGAGTGGGCAGCGGCCGGAATACCCCTGCTGCGCAGTCCGCGTGAGGTGGTCAGCGGTCTGCACGCCAGGCACCGGCCGACGCCGGCCACCGCCGTGGTCGCCGTCCTGGACCACGAGGAGCGCCTGACGGCAAGCGCCTCGTTCGCCCGCCGCTCGGTGACGGCCGACGGCTGGGAGTTCCGTAACTCTCTGCTGGCGCACCTGCGCCGCGTCATCCCGCATGATCTGCGTCGCCGTACGCCTGTCCGCACCGCGGTACTGCTCTACTGCCGTGAAGGCGACGAGCGCTGGACGGAGGAGGACGGCGCGTGGATGTGGGGGCTGCGGGACGCCTGCACACTGCACGGGCTGCGGTGCGGCGCGTACATCACGCTGACCCGAGGCGGCTGGCAGGTGCTGGGCGAGGGCAGAGGCGGCCGCCGTCCGAACTCCATGTCGCAGCCTTCAGCCCTCGCCGACACCGCCCTGACTTCCGAGCAGGTGCCGTCGCGGACCGGTGGCGGAGCGGCGCAGGCACTGCACCGCTCCGCCGCACGCTGACCGAGCACGCTTCGGCGGTCCGGCAGCCCTCGCGGACGGCCGGACCGCCGAAGCCGCCGGGTCACTCCGGGCCGTAACCGGCCACGGACCCGTCGGCGCTGATCCTCAGACGCCGGCGCCGAGCGCGGCGTTGATGCGCTGCGGGTCGCCGCAGACGATCAGCAGCGCACCGGCGGACTCCCGGCCCTTGGCCAGTGCCCGCGCGGCAGCGTCGTCGGCCGGGCCGTTGACCGCGATGATCACCACGGGCCGGGGCTTGAGCCGGTCCGCCGCCGCGGCCGCGGCGAAGAAGACGTCGTCGCCCGCTTCATGCTGGGCCCAGTAGGCGGCCTCACCGAAGGTGAGCTCGTGGGTCGCCCACGGGTGCTGGCCGACCGTGGTCAGCACCAGGATGTCTCCGGGTGCGCGACCCGCGTCGAGCAGCAGATCCACTGCCTCGTCGGCGGCGTCGAGCGCCCCCTCGGCCGAGGCGGGGATGACCTGGAGCTGCGGTGCGGAACGATTCTCCGACGGAGCCGCCTGGGGCCTGCCGGAGGTGGAGTGCTGGCGCTGTGCCGGGGGCACAGGCCGCGGGCCGGGCACCGGGCGACCGGGGCGCGGCGTGGCCGCTGTACGCGGACCGGGTACGGGATGAGGGGTCGACGCGGCGCGGCCGGTGGCCGGGGTGGCGCGGGGACCCTGGACGCTCTCGTGAATCTGAGGCTCCTCGGGGATGAGAGGCATGGGTGGTTGTCTATCAAACGCCGATACCGCGGGCATCGGCGGGTGGGCACATGTGCGTGATCAGAAGTCGAAGCCGAGCTGGCCCCCGCTTTCCAGTGCGGCCGCCTCAGCGGAGAAACGGACCTTCTTCAGGTGCTGCCACCGGGGCAGCGCGTCAAGGTAGGACCACGAGAGACGGTGGTGGGCGGTGGGCCCACGCTCCTCTAGTGCGGCCCTGTGCACGGGGGACGGATAGCCGGCGTTGGCCTCGAACCCGAAGTCCGCGTACTCGCCGCTCTGCGCGCCGAGTTCGGCCATCACGGTGTCCCGGCGGACCTTCGCGATCACCGAGGCCGCGGCAACCGCGACGCAGGACTGGTCCCCCTTGATGACGGTACGGACCTGCCAGGGGCTGCCCAGGTAGTCGTGCTTGCCGTCCAGGATCACCGCGTCGGGGCGGACCGGCAGGGCCTCCAGGGCGCGTACGGCCGCGAGCCGGAGTGCGGCGGTCATGCCCAGTGCGTCGATCTCCTGGGGGGAGGCGTCACCGAGGGCGTACGCGGTGACCCAGCTCTCCAGCAGCGGAGCGAGTTCCGCCCGGCGCTTGGGGCTGATCAGCTTGGAGTCGGTGAGTCCGGCGGGGGGCCTGCGGAGACCGGTGACGGCGGCGCACACCGTGACAGGTCCCGCCCACGCTCCGCGTCCGACCTCGTCGACACCGGCGACGGTCTTGGCACCGGTGGTGGCGCGCAGTGAGCGCTCGACGGTGTGCGTGGGTGGTTCGTACGGCATGGCGTCTGTCAGCGTACGCCGAAGGGGGCGCCAGGAACACCCCGGGGCACCCCACCCGGGCTCGCACCGTGGGTCGCATTCGTGAATGACCGAGCGCAGGGCGGCCGAGCCGGAGGTGGACCGCGTCGCGTCGCGCATGCCCCGGCACAGCTGGTAGAGGTCGTCGCGGACATCGCCCGAGTCCGGGCCCGGCATCGCGCTGCGCAGCGCCTCGGCCACCAACTCCTCTTTGGAGGACCAGCGCCGGTAGATCGCGGCCTGCCCCGTCTGGGCGCGCGTGCCAGCACAGGTCCCCGTCGGCACAGGGACACCATAGGAGGCGCCGTTGCCTCACCGACGTCCCTCGCACGCATCACCACGACGTTTCCCGAGGGCCTGAGCGCAACCGTGCGTTCGGCGTCTTCGCCGCGGTATCCGCCGGCGGCGGTGCCTTCGGGCTGTTGGCGGGACTCACTCACGCCGGCGCCATTCGGAGCGGCGGTGCTGCTGCTGGCTGCTGGTGTTCAGCTTCGGTATGGGACTCGACTTCGTGACGCTCACGCTGCCGGGAACCGTGGGGATGCCGAGCGGAGGGTAAGACCCGCCGCGGGCCGCCCTCCCCCTGAGGAACGGCCCGCGCGATCAGCATGGATGGAGCTGCGGATGACAACGCGTTCCAACCGCTTACGTGTTGGTCAGTACGGGTCGTACGGGTCGTAGACGTCGTCCGTCCCGCCGCCGCGCTCTTCGCCGTTGTCGCCCGTGCTCAGCCCCCGGCAGTCGAGTGCACGGTGGCCGGGGTCCCAGTCGCCGAGGATGTCCCGGGCTCGCGCTTCGCCCCAACTCGTGGCGTACCAGGGATCGTCGGAGCCGCGAAGCGTGCGCTGGATGTCCTGCAACGCACAGGAGCGCAGGGGTTCGGGCAAGGTGTCGAGAGCGGGTACGGCGTCGGCCGACAGGCCCTTGAGGTACTCGATGTCGATCGAGTGGTCGTTGCGGTAGCGCTGGACGTTCTGCTCGGCGATGAGCCCGTCGGGCGAGATGAGACCGAAGGCCAGTACGCCGACGGCCGCGCTCGCCGCGACCGCACGCGGCAGCAGGCGGGGGCCGAACACGCCGGCCGCCATGATCAGCACGAGGATCACACCGAGCCAGAGTTCCACGGCGGCCACGGAGATCCGAAGCCTGGTCAGGCCGTACGCGTCGACGTAGAGGTCCATACGCCGCAGGGCCGAGGCGACCACGACGAGCGTGAGGAAGCACAGGGTGCCGAGCACACAGCGGACGAGGGTGCGGTCGCGGGTGCCGCCGCGCGGGGCCCAGCGAAGGGCGAGCGCGATGACGCCGAGTGTGAGCACCGTGGCCCAGAGCAGCTGCCAGAAGCCCTGGCGGGCGTACTCGGAGTAGCTGAGATCCGTCTCGGCCATCACCTTGTCGTATCCGCCGAGCAGCACCGTGAGCTGGATGATGAGAAACGCGGCGAAGAGGAGGTTCAGGACTACCAGCGGGAGAGCCCATTCCAGCCGACCGCGCGCCTTGCCCGGCCGAACGATCACCCTGTCCCAGCCGACCGGGGCGGCGGCGGTGTAGGCGGCGGCAAGGGCGCCGACCAGCCCGAGGAGGCCCAGGAGGATCCGCCATGGACCGTCACCGACCGACACGTCCGGGGTCAGGTCGCCCAGCAGGTCCGCGAAGGCGGCGTCGGCACTCGCGAAGAGCGCGCCGAACACGATGACCAGGACGACGGCCACGGCCGCGGACCGGAACACGACCCCGAACCGGGCCCGGGACCCCGACATGCGCTCGCGGACACCGCGGACACCCCAGCCCAGCGATTCGAACACGGAGGTGAAAACGCCCAGGGACCCGAGGAACACGCCCAGCCAGCTCCGGCTGCCGTGCAGGGCCAGTGAGCCGAGTGCCAGAGCGGACACCATCGCAAGGAAGGTGGGCCAGCCGGCGTCCCGGAGTGCGGGAACGGCCAGGAGCGCCAGCCCGCCGATGGCCCACACAGCGGTCCAGGGGCGGAGCCCTCGGCCTGCGGCCCTGGCGGAGATGTACGCGCCGGCCGAGGCGGGCAGCGCCACGATGAGCAGGTTCAGCCCGATGCCGTCGCCCAGCAGAGCCGTGCTGAGCAGGGCCGTCGCGAGGGTGGCCCAGAGGGTGCCGGTGTGGACGGGCCCGGCCTTCTTGGCCCGGAGCCGCGTCGTCACGGAGGGCGGTGGCTTGCCCCAGGGGCTCGGCTGTCCCTGCCCACCCGGGCGCTGCGCCGCGTAGGCGGGGATCTTGGGGGGTTCGGGCATCGACGCCGTACCGCCTCCCGCCCCGCCTCTGCCGGTGGCTCCAGGGGCGGCCGGCGCGGGTATCCGCTCGGGCCGGGGTGAATCTGGCGGTGTTTCGGACACGGGACCCCTCCCCACCGGGGTCCGCTCACGCGAGCTCTGGGCAGCGCGCGGCCCCCCGGCGTCTCATTCGGTGCGCACCCGTCGTCATGATCACCGAGGGCGGCGTGGCCGAAAGAGTAACCCCGTGTCACGGCCACCAGCCGTGCGGGGACGTGCTGTGGCAGGACCGTGACACTCGAAGCGCCCGTCCGGCCTGCGGCTGCACCTGCCGTGCTCGCTAGGTCCTGTCGTCACATTCCCGTCGTCCGCCCGGAGGGCGGGCCGGGCGGCGTCAGGCGGGAATGTGACGACAGGACCTAGCGAGGCATCCAGTCCGGCAGGGATTCCGTCTGGGCCGTCCAGTGCGCCGGAGGGGCTCCCGCGGTGCCTGCCGCGATCACGCCGCCGACGATGGCGCAGGTCGTGTCGACGTCGCCACCGGCCTGGGCCGTCACCCAGAACGCCTCCTCGAAGTCGCCGAGGCTCCGCGCCGCCGACCACAGGGCGAAGGGGACGGTGTCGTGCGCGCTGGTACGGCGTCCGTTGCCGAGGACCGCCGCGACGGTGCCCGCGTCCTTGTAGTCGAGCATGTCCCGGGCCCGGCGCAGCCCGGCGCCCACGGCGCTGCGCGGGACGAGCGCGACGACGCCGTCCAGCAGGTCCTCCGGAGCGGGCGGCCCGGCCGGTGAGGCGACGAGCGCCGCGGCCGCCGCGACGGCCATCGCGCCGACGACGGCCTCCCGGTGCTGGTGCGTGGTGTACGAGGAGATCTCCGCCTGGTGCGTGGCCTGCTCCGGGTCGTCCGCGTACCAGGCGCCGAGCGGCGCGATGCGCATCGAGGAGCCGTTGCCCCAGGAGCCCTGTCCGTTGAACAGCGAGGAGGCGAGCTCCCGCCAGTCGCCGCCCTCGCGGACCAGCCGCAGCATGCGGTTCACGGCCGGGCCGTATCCCCGGTCGAAGTCGTGGTGGTGCGCGAAGGACAGGGCCAGGGCGTCCTGGTCGATGCGGCCGTGCTCCTGGAGTACGGCCACGACGGAGCAGGCCATCTCCGTGTCGTCGGTCCACTGCCAGGGCCCGGGCGGCACGGCGCGGTCCTTCAGGAGCGGATAGTTGGCGGGCACGAAGAACTGGGAGCCCAGGGCGTCTCCCACGGACAGCCCGCGCAGGCTGGCCAGGGTGCGTTCGAGGCGCTGGTCGGAAGCGGATTCGGTCATCGCTTCCACTCTATCCGGAGATGCCGTAGGGCTCAGGAGTACGCCAGCGCGCGAAGGGCCGGTCGAGCGTGTACCGCCCGTCCTCGCCGAGCACCAGGGTCCGCGATTCCCCGTTCCCGGGGTTGGAAAGCGACTCGAATTCGGCCACGGTCCAATGGAACCAGCGCATGCAGAAGAGCCGCATGGTCAGACCGTGGGTGACCAGCAGGACGTTCGGCGGGTGGTCGGGGGCCTCGAAGCTGCGGTGCAGGCTCTCCAGGAAGGCCCCGACCCGGTCGTACACGTCCGCACCGGACTCGCCCTGTGCGAAGCGGTAGAAGAAGTGCCCGTAGGCGTCCCGGTACGCCTTCTGCAGCCTGACGTCGTCGTGGTCCTGCCAGTTCCCCCAGTCCTGCTCGCGCAGCCGGGGCTCCTCGCGGACCCGGACCCGCCCGGTGTCCAGGCCGAGGGAGGCGAACGTCTCGTGGGTGCGCCGGTAGGGAGAGACGTACACGCTGACCCGCTCCTCCCCGAACAGCCCGCGCAGCCGCTCCCCCGCCTCGCGGGCCTGGCGCAACCCGGTGGGGGTGAGCCTCAGCGCGTGGTCGGGTTCGCGCTCGTACACGGTGTCGTCGGCGTTGCCCTCGGACTCACCGTGCCGGACAAGAACGATTCGCTGCGGTCGTGCCATACAACGACCCTAGATCGAGTCGCCGCCATTCGAGCACCTGTCCGGAATTCGTCGGTGCATGTCGCGGCCGTACCCGTCGCCCGGGCCGGTCACACCGTCCAGGACGGTTCGAGTTGCACCACGTCGCCGTCGAGCGCCGCCACGTCCTCCTCCGTACCCGCGCGCTGCGAGAGCCGGTCCACGCTGCCCGGCCGGTACTTCCCGCGTTCCGCGCTGGACTGCCACATCGACAGGACCAGGAACTCGTGCCCGGGCGCCTCGCCGAAGACCCCGCGCAGCATCCCCGGCGATCCCGCCATCGCCGGGTTCCACACCCGCTGCTGCATCAGCGCGAAGTGTTCGACCCGGTCCTCGTGGACCCGGCTGTGGGCCACCCTGAGCACATCCGCGTCCGTGAAGCGGGGTTCGAATCCCGTCTTCACGTCGAAGCGGTACTCGAAGAGCTTGACCCGGAGATCCTGGTACGTGCCGGACTGCGCCGCGGCCAGGGCGTCATGGCCGCGCGCCATGAAGGAGTCGTAGAAGACCCGGTTCTCCCAGAAGGCGAAGACGTGCGCCACCTCCGGACGGACGCGGCTCCAGCCGCCGCCCTGCCCCCTGAAGCCCGGCTCACCCAGCAGCCCCGCCCACTTCCGCTGCCCCTGTTCGAATCCCCGACGGTCCGACACACTGCAGCGAATCCACTTGACCAGCACCGCGCCATCGTACGGCCGCGGGACGTGGCGTGGGTCACGCTCCCACGGAGTCCACCGGAACCAGCCGTCTCCCGCCCGATCCTGGCCCGTTTCAGCCGCTCCTCCCCAAGCCGGTTGGTTTCGGGCCAAGTTGCGGACATGATCGGGGGACGGAACCGGAGCGCCGTCCCCGCGCGCAGGAGGGAAGTCCGATGAGCACTCCCAACAAGGATCTCGACAAGGTCGAGGTGCGGATCAAGTGGGACCCCAGCGACCAGGGCGAGGCCGCCAACGACCTCGACATCATCGCGGCGACCTACCCCACGGACGAGCCGTACGGCAGTCCGGCGTACCTCGTGCACTTCGACAGCCGGGCACCCGACGGCACGATCACCCTCGACCGGGACAGCAGGACGGGTCAGGGGCTCGGCTACGACGAGGTCATGACGCTGGAGCTGGACCGGCTGTCCGACGCATACGCCCGGGTCGTCGTCGGCGTCGCCATCCAGCAGCGCGACGGCCGCAAGACGTTCGGCGCCATAGAGAACACCGGGATCCAGGTCCGCGAGGGCTACACGACGCTCGCCGAGGACGACTTCTCCGCGGTGGGGAACGCCACCGCGGCCGTCGTGGCCGAATTCGTACGGGACGAATCCGGCGGCTGGCACTTCCACGGCACCGTCCGTGGCTTCGACGGCGACCCCGAGGAGTTCGCCGCGGCGATGGGCGGCCGTGCGTTCGGCGCGTAGCCGCGTACAGCAGTGCGGGCAGGTCTTCCGGGGAAGACCTGCCCGCACTCAACGCCTACCGGTCAGCTGCAGCCGCTGGTGGAGCCGCAGCCCTCGCAGATGTAGCAGGAGCCGGCGCGCTGCATCTTCGTACCGCAGGAGAAGCAGAGCGGGGCGTCCGCGCTGATGCCGAGCTGCATCTCGACCAGCTCGGCCGAGGTGTGCGCCGTCCTCGGCTCGGCCTTCTCGGTCTCCTGGACCGGGGCGACCGCCTTCAGCGTCTCCGTCCGCACCGGGGCGGTCTGGGCCAGGGTCTCGGCCTCCAGCTGCTCCTCCTCGAACGTCGGCTCGTAGGAGCCGGTGTCGAGGTGGCGCTGACGCTCCTCGGCGGAGTGGATGCCGAGGGCCGAGCGGGTCTCGAAGGGCAGGAAGTCGAGCGCCAGGCGGCGGAAGATGTAGTCCACGATCGACTGCGCCATCCGCACGTCCGGGTCGTCCGTCATGCCGGCCGGCTCGAAGCGCATGTTGGTGAACTTCGAGACGTACGTCTCCAGCGGGACGCCGTACTGCAGGCCGACCGAGACCGCGATGGAGAAGGCGTCCATCATGCCCGCGAGGGTCGAGCCCTGCTTGGACATCTTCAGGAAGACCTCGCCCAGGCCGTCGTCCGGGTAGGAGTTGGCCGTCATGTAGCCCTCGGCGCCGCCCACCGTGAACGAGGTGGTGATGCCGGGCCGGCCCTTGGGCAGACGCTTGCGGACCGGGCGGTACTCGACCACCTTCTCGACCGCGGTACGGATGGTCTCCTCGGCCTTGGCCGTGACGGCCTCCTTCTCCTTCTCCTTGGTCTTGGCGGAGAGGGGCTGGCCGACCTTGCAGTTGTCGCGGTAGATCGCGAGCGCCTTGACGCCCATCTTCCACGCCTCGAAGTAGACCTCCTCGACGTCCTCGACGGTGGCCGTCTCCGGCAGGTTCACCGTCTTGGAGAGCGCGCCGGAGATCCACGGCTGGATGGCGGCCATCATGCGCACGTGACCCATCGCGGAGATGGACCGCTCGCCCATCGCGCAGTCGAAGACCTCGTAGTGCTCGGTCTTCAGGCCGGGGGCGTCGATCACATTGCCGTTCTCGGCGATGTGGGCGACGATCGCCTCGATCTGCTCCTCCTGGTAGCCCAGGCGGCGCAGGGCCTGCGGGACGGTGCCGTTGACGATCTGCATCGAGCCGCCGCCGACCAGCTTCTTGAACTTGACCAGGGCGAGGTCGGGCTCAAGACCGGTGGTGTCGCAGGACATGGCGAGGCCGATCGTGCCGGTGGGCGCGATGACCGACGCCTGCGCGTTACGGAAACCGTTCTTCGCGCCGAGTCGGATCACGTCCTGCCACGCCTCGGTCGCGGCGGCCCAGACCGGGTTGTCCAGGTCGTCGGCGTGCACGGCCACCGCGTTGGCGTCGGCGTGCTGCTTCATGACGCGCTGGTGCGGCTCGGCGTTGCGGGCGTAGCCGTCGTACGGGCCGACGACGGCGGCCAGCTCGGCGGAGCGCTTGTACGAGGTGCCGGTCATCAGCGAGGTGATGGCGCCGGCGAGCGCGCGGCCGCCGTCGCTGTCGTACGCGTGGCCGGTCGCCATCAGCAGGGCGCCGAGGTTGGCGTAACCGATGCCGAGCTGGCGGAAGGCGCGGGTGTTCTCGCCGATCTTCTCGGTCGGGAAGTCGGCGAAGCAGATGGAGATGTCCATCGCGGTGATGACCAGCTCGACCACCTTGGCGAAGCGCTCGGACTCGAAGGACTGGTTGCCCTTGCCGTCGTCCTTGAGGAACTTCATCAGGTTCAGCGAGGCGAGGTTGCACGAGGTGTTGTCCAGGTGCATGTACTCGCTGCACGGGTTCGAGCCGTTGATCCGGCCGGACTCGGGGCAGGTGTGCCACTGGTTGATCGTGTCGTCGTACTGGATGCCCGGGTCGGCGCAGGCCCAGGCGGCCTCGGCCATCTTGCGGAAGAGGGACTTGGCCTCGACCTCTTCGATGACGTCGCCGGTCATCCGGGCGCGCAGCCCGAACTTGCCGCCGGACTCGACGGCCTTCATGAACTCGTCGTTCACCCGGACCGAGTTGTTGGCGTTCTGGTACTGGACGGACGTGATGTCGTCGCCGCCCAGGTCCATGTCGAAGCCCGCGTCGCGCAGGGCGCGGATCTTCTCCTCCTCCTTCACCTTGGTCTCGATGAAGTTCTCGATGTCGGGGTGGTCGACGTCGAGGATGACCATCTTGGCCGCGCGGCGGGTGGCGCCACCGGACTTGATGGTTCCGGCGGAGGCGTCGGCGCCGCGCATGAAGGAGACGGGACCGGAGGCGTTGCCGCCGGAGGAGAGGAGTTCCTTGGAGGAACGGATACGGGAGAGGTTCAGGCCGGCTCCGGAGCCGCCCTTGAAGATCATGCCCTCTTCCTTGTACCACTCGAGGATCGACTCCATGGAGTCGTCGACGGCCAGGATGAAGCAGGCGGAGACCTGCTGCGGCTGGGGCGTGCCGACGTTGAACCACACCGGGGAGTTGAAGCTGAAGACCTGGTGCAGGAGGGCGTACGCCAGCTCGTGCTCGAAGATCTCCGCGTCGGCGGGGGAGGCGAAGTACTGGTGGTCCTCGCCGGCCTTCCGATACGTCTTGACGATCCGGTCGATGAGCTGCCGCAGACCGGTCTCACGCTGCGGGGTGCCCACGGCGCCCCGGAAGTACTTGCTGGTGACGATGTTGACCGCGTTCACCGACCAGAAGTCGGGGAACTCGACGCCACGCTGCTCGAAGTTGATCGAGCCGTCGCGCCAGTTGGTCATGACGACGTCACGGCGCTCCCAGGTCACCTCGTCGTACGGATGCACGCCCGGGGTGGTGTGGATGCGCTCGATACGCAGGCCCTGCTTGGACGCAGTCGACTTGGTCCCCTTGGTGCGGGAACCCCGTGCCGGGCCGCTCGCCGTCTCTGTCATGCCGCCTCCCATATGTGGGCAAAAACGCCCTGAAGTGCCGAGAACTTCCCCGGGCACAATGTGTGTCTGATGCTTCGGCCGGCGCATTCGTCATACGCCGCCCGGAGCAGGGTCCTGGTGCCGGCCCGCGCGATCCCCGGATCGTCGCGGCCGGCGGCTGCCGCTCAGTCGGCGGCGACGGCGGGGGCGGGGACCTCCAGGGTCTCGCCGCTCCCGCATGATTCCGCGCGGGGCCGCCGCTCACGGAGTTCCGTGATGGCGGCCTCGAAGTCTTCGAGGCTGTCGAACGCCCGGTACACGGACGCGAAGCGCAGGTAGGCGACGAGGTCGAGTTCCTGCAAGGGACCGAGGATCGCCAGGCCCACGTCGTGCGTGGTCAGCTCGGCGCTGCCGGTCGCGCGCACCGCCTCCTCGACCCGCTGGCCGAGCTTGGCGAGGGCGTCCTCGGTGACGGGCCGCCCCTGGCACGCCTTGCGCACACCCGAGATGACCTTGGTGCGGCTGAAGGGCTCGGTGACCCCGCTGCGCTTGACCACCATGAGTGAACACGTCTCCACCGTGGTGAAGCGGCGGGAGCAGTCGGGACACTGGCGGCGCCGGCGGATCGAGGTCCCGTCGTCGGTGGTGCGACTGTCGACGACCCGGCTGTCGGGGTGCCTGCAGAAGGGGCAGTGCATGGCTCCCAACCCTCCTTCACAGCACGACTGAATAGCCTCTTCAGGCCCGGTCGGGGGCCCTCGAAGCGGTCTCAAGCATAGGCGATGACCGCACCCCCGATAGACGGGGGACCACTACATTCGGGGCGGTCGGGACTATCCAACCACTAGATCTTGGGTCCGGCCGCGCATACGGCCCTACGCGCGTGTCGCGCCGGAGGGCGGCCGGAAGGCAGCGTAGGCCGACCAAGAGGGTACGGGAAGCGCCTGGACGGCGGACGACCGGGCGGCGCCCCACGACGGGCCCGCGCGGGGCGCCGCATTACGGTCGGAGGGCGGCCGCGACCGCCGCCGAAGCGAGCGGTGACGCCCTCGGCGGCACGCTCCCGTCGCGCACCGTAGGCAGTCTCATACACCTGGCGGCGGAGCCCCGACAGTCTTTTATTCGTTTTTCACTCGAACGTGTGTTTGGCGCAACCTTTCGAAAGCTACTACCGTTGTGCAGCCAGGGAGACCATTCGAGAGGGGCCGCCGACGTGACCACCACCGCAGACAGTGCCATCATCACTGCCCAGGACCGCTCCCAGAGCCGACTCGAGCCGGTGCATGCCATGAATGACTCAGTCACGAACACGGAGAGCCCGGAGCCCGGGCGCCCAGCGCGCTCGCTCCCCGGACGACCTCCCGGAATCCGGGCGGACAGCTCGGGGCTCACTGACCGGCAGCGGCGGGTGATCGAGGTCATCCGGGATTCCGTGCAGCGGCGCGGCTATCCGCCGTCGATGCGGGAGATCGGTCAGGCGGTGGGCCTCTCCAGCACTTCCTCCGTCGCCCATCAGCTGATGGCTCTGGAGCGCAAGGGCTTCCTGCGTCGCGACCCCCACCGCCCCCGGGCGTACGAGGTGCGCGGCTCGGACCAGCCGAGCACGCAGCCGACGGACACCACGGGCAAGCCCGCCGCCTCGTACGTACCGCTGGTGGGCCGGATCGCCGCCGGTGGGCCGATCCTCGCCGAGGAGTCCGTCGAGGACGTCTTCCCGCTCCCCCGCCAGCTGGTGGGGGACGGCGAGCTCTTCGTCCTCAAGGTCGTCGGTGACTCGATGATCGAGGCGGCGATCTGTGACGGCGACTGGGTCACCGTGCGCCGCCAGCCCGTCGCGGAGAACGGCGACATCGTGGCCGCCATGCTGGACGGCGAGGCCACGGTGAAGCGCTTCAAGCGCGAGGACGGCCATGTCTGGCTGCTTCCGCACAACGCCGCCTACCAGCCGATCCCCGGCGACGAGGCGACGATCCTCGGCAAGGTCGTCGCGGTGCTGCGCAGGGTCTGAGACCCGCACACCTCACGCTCTCTGGGAGAAGGGGCCCGGAACCGGCTTCGCGCCGGTCCCGGGCCCCTTCTCATGTACGCCCTGGCGGTGTTGTGTACGCCCCCGAGGGGTTACCGCCCGTCCGCCTTGGCCGCCGCGTCGATCGCGGCGAGCGAGCGGCGGGCCTGGTTACGGTCGGTGGTGTACCAGAAGTCGGGGAGCGAGGCCCGCAGATAGCTGCCGTAGCGCGCGTTGGCCAGGCGCGGGTCGAGCACCGCGACGACCCCCTTGTCCCCCGTGGCCCGGACGAGACGGCCGGCGCCCTGAGCCATCAGCAGCGCGGCATGCGTGGCCGCCACCGCCATGAAGCCGTTGCCCCCGGCCTCCTCCACCGCCTTCTGGCGCGCGCTCATCAGCGGGTCGTCGGGCCGGGGGAACGGGATCCGGTCCATGATCACGAGCTGGCAGCTCGCCCCCGGGACGTCCACGCCCTGCCACAGCGACAGCGTGCCGAAGAGACAGGTCTCCGGGTCGGCGGCGAAATTCTTGATCAGCTCGCCCAGCGTCTCCTCGCCCTGGAGCAGGATCGGCTTGTCCAGCCGTTCGCGCAGCTCCTCGGCCGCCGCCTTGGCCGCGCGCATCGAGGAGAACAGCCCCAGCGTGCGCCCCCCGGCCGCCTCGATGAGCTCGGACAGCTCGTCCAGCATGTCCGTGCGGGAGCCCTCGCGGCCGGGGGTCGCCAGATGCCGCGCGACGTACAGGATGCCCTGCTTCGGGTAGTCGAACGGGGAGCCGACGTCCAGGCCCTTCCACTGGGGGACGTCCTCGCCGGCCGTGCCCTCCGGGGCGAGTCCCAGGGAGGCGCCCACGCCGTTGAAGTCGCCGCCCAGCTTGAGGGTCGCGGAGGTGAGCACGACGGAGCGCTCGGCGAACAGCTTCTCGCGCAGCAGCCCGGAGACGGAGAGCGGGGCGACCCGCACCGAGGCGCCGAACCGGTCGTGGCGCTCGTACCAGACGACGTCGTACTCGGAGCCCTGCGTGATGCGCTCGGCGACGGTGTGGATGGACTCCACCGAGGCCAGCGCCTGCTTGCGGACCGCGTCCTCGTCCTGGACGGACTTGTCCCGCGTGGCGCCGATCGCGGAGATCACCGTACGCGCGGCGTCCCGCAGGGCCATCAGCGCGTACCCCAGGTCCTCCGGCACCTCCTCCAGACGGCCGGGGAGCGCCGGCTCCATGACCCGCTCGAAGCCCTCGGAGGCGGTCAGCAGCGCGTCGGCCGCCTTCTCGTTGACCAGCTTCGAGGCACGGCGCACCGCGCGGTTGACCTGGCCCGGGGTGAGCTCGCCGGTGGCCACACCCGTGACCCGGGAGACCAGCTCGTGGGCCTCGTCCACGATCAGCACCTCGTGCTGCGGGAGCACCGGGGCGCCCTCGATGGCGTCGATCGCCAGCAGCGCGTGGTTGGTGACGACCACATCGGCGAGCTTGGCCCGCTCCCTGGCCTGCTCGGCGAAGCACTCCGCCCCGTACGCGCACTTGCTCGCGCCCAGGCACTCCCGCGAGGAGACCGAGATCTGCGCCCAGGCCCGGTCCGAGACGCCGGGCGTGAGGTCGTCCCGGTCGCCGGTCTCCGTCTCGTCGGCCCAGTCGCGCATGCGCAGCAGGTCCTGGCCGAGCTTGCTGGACGGGGCCGCCGCCTCGAACTGGTCGAACAGCCCCTCCTCCTCGTCCTGCGGCACGCCCTCGTGGAGCCGGTGCAGGCAGAGGTAGTTCGACCGGCCCTTGAGCATGGCGAACTGGGGGCGGCGGCGCAGCAGCGGATGCAGCGCCTCGACCGTACGCGGCAGATCGCGCTCCACGAGCTGGCGCTGGAGGGCCAGTGTCGCCGTGGCCACGACGACGCGCTCGCCGTGTGCCAGCGCCGGAACCAGGTAGCCGAGCGATTTGCCCGTCCCCGTGCCGGCCTGGACGAGCAGGTGGGATTGGTCGTCTACGGCCTCGGCAACAGCGGCGGCCATGGCGGCCTGGCCGGGCCTCTCCGTACCGCCGACGGCGGTCACGGCGGCGTGCAGGAGCTCGGTGAGGGATGGCTTCGTCATAGCCCGGCCAGCCTACGGGGCGCCGCTGACATCGACGGGCACTCCCGGCCTCACCGGGAGGGGTGGAGCGGGTTGGCCACGCTGCCGTGGACCGCCGCGTGCGGGCGTACGGGCCGGTCGCGGTAGCCGTCCAGATGCAGGCGGTTCCGGTTCAGACAGAGGCGGTCGATGCGCGGGGTGAGCATGTCGAACATCTCGAAGCGCTCCTTCAGCTCGGGGAAGCGGGCGTGGTGGCGCAGGATCTCCGCCCGGACGAGTGACCAGAATTCGCCCTCGGGGACGCCGAGCTGTTCCTCGCAGAGCGGGGAGAGAAACCTGAAGACCCCGGTGAAGAGCCCGGAGTGGATGAACTGGGTGAGGAACGCCGGTTCCTCGGTCAGCAGGACGCGGCGCACGTCCGCCGGCATGGTGTCGTGCTCGGGCAGCGGCTGCGCGCTCACGTTGACGTCGTCCACGAAGTCCTTGATCGCGAGGCGCACGGGCACGTCCTGCCCGTCGAAGACCACGATCGCGTTCTCGCCGTGCGGGGAGAAGACGGTGCCGTAGCGGTAGAGGAAGTGCAGCAGCGGCGGCAGCAGGGCGGCGAAGAGGCGGGTCAGCCAAGCGGCGGGCGCCAGTCCGGAGCGGGCGACCAGCTCGGCAGTGAAGGAGCGTCCCGCCGGGTCGGTGTGGAGCAGGGAGGCGAGGGTACGGGCCCGCTCCCCCGGTGCCAGGCGCGGCGGCAGCGGCTCGCGCCAGATCGCCCCGAGGATCTCCTTGAACTGGTACGGCGCCTCGGGGAGGTGGTCGTACAGCGGGTGCTCGACGGTGACCGAGGCGACCTCGCCGAGGAGGATCACGCCGCAGGTGTCGCGCAGGAACGGGTCGTTGTCGCGCAGCCCCAGCACCCAGCCGGTGACGGCGGGCGCGGCGATGGTGCGCTCGGTGGGCAGCCCGCGCCAGACCAGGGTGTTGAGGACCGACAGCGGCAGCTTGACCGTGTGCCGGTCGGGCCGCGCGAGGTTGGCGAAGGTACGGATGGACTGCTGCGGCAGCCGTACGTCCGGATCGGCGGGCAGGGGCACGATGTCTCCGGCGGCGATGGCCGGCGCGAACAGGGGCACGATCCACTCGTCCCACTGCCAGGGGTGGACCGGCAGGTAGTGATAGTCGTCCGGGTCCAGGCCGCGTGCGCGCAGGCTGTCGGCGAAGGACGCGCGGACGGCCGGGTCGAGCTCCTGGGTGTAGAGCGTGTCCGGGGTGGAAAGGGCGGGCACGCCCCGGTACTCGGCGATCCGGTGCGAGACGGCGAGCCAGGGCAGCCGGACGGGCTCGCGGGCCTCGGGGGTGTAGCGGGCGGCGTCGGTGGCGGAGAAGCCGAGCCGGCCCTTGTTGGCGACGATCCAGGGGTGGCCGGTCTGGTGGCCCTCCAGCTCCGCGTAGCCGAGACCGGCGAGCTCGGCGGCGGTGAGCGCGGTGTGGTCGAGGCGGGCGTCCGCGGCGAGCGTGGTCGTCAGTTCGCGGAGAAGGTGGCCGAGCGTGGCGCCGTCGAGGCCGAGGAGGCGGCGGGCCCGGGTCACGAACAGCAGCGGATCGCGGAACGGGACGCTGCCCGCTGCGGGGTCGGGACCCTCCGCGCGGATCGATCCGGGGTCGACGCGCCAACTCCCGTACACGCCGCGCCGGGCGGTGAAGGAGAGGCTGCCGCCGTCGTCCAGGGGGAGGGTGTACGTGCTGCCGCCGGCGGTTCGCGGAGCCGGCTCGATGACTTCCTCGTAGGCGAATTCACCGAGCATCTTCGCGAGCATCCGGGAGGCGGCCCGGTCCCAGGCGTCCCGGTTGAGCTCGGGGGTGGTGAGCAGTGCGGGCGGCTCCGTTGCGTCGTGGTGCGCGGGGTATGTGGGCACGGGGACTCCTCGGGTGGGAACCGATGGGGTTCGAGCGGTGCGGACGGGTCGGGGATGCGTTCATGGCCGGCTGCGGTGGGCTCGGTCGCGGACCATCAGCGCCGCCCGCTTCTCCGGGAGTTCGATCTCGGCGGAGAGGCGGAAGCCGGCGCTCAGGAACGCGGAGACGGACGGGGCGTTACGGACGTCGGGCTCGGCGACGACCCGTGTGCAGAGGGGAACGTGGTCGAGCACGAGGCCGGCCACGGCGCGCAGCAGTGCCGTGCCGGTGCCCCGGCCCCGGTGGCGGCCCTCACCGATGAGGAGGTGGACGCCCATGTCGTGCGGCCGGGCCGGGTAGTGGCGGGCGAGGAGGTCGAGGTCGGCGCGGTACAGCTCCCAGTAGCTCATGGGTGTGCCCGACAGCACCCCGATGCACGGGGTGCTGTGGCTGCCGTCGGCGAGCTGGGGGGCGAGGTGCCGGGCGATGACGCTCTCGTCGCCGGCCAGCTCCCAGAAGGCGGCGACGACGGGGTCGTTCATCCAGCGGGTGAGGGCCGGAAGATCGCGCTCCGGGCGGACGGGAACGAGCTGGAACTCCCCGGCCGGCGTGGGGACGGGGGCCCATTCCGCCCGAAGAACGGGACCGGCGGGCGCGTCGGGGGGAGACACGGGTGGCGCTCCTCTCTCAGCTCGCGTCGGTGCTTTCGGCGATCGGCGCTTCGGCCCGGTCCTCAGCCGTGCAGGGGGTTGGTGAGGGTGACGTAGACGGACTGGGTGTCGACGGGGCCGACGAGTTCGTCAAGTCCGTGCAGGCGGGTCAGCATGTTCGCCTTGCAGCGCAGGCGCGGGTTTTCCAGCAGGTGGGCGGGGAGGGGCGAGCCCAGTTCGCACGCCGACTTCAGGAAGCGCCGGAAGGCGTCGATGAGCATCTGCTCGTCGGCGAGCCGCTGGGAGCCGAACGCCCCGATCAGTCCGAATACGTTGTTGATGCCGAGGTAGTAGGCGAAGCGTTCGTCGGTGACGGCGTCGGAGACGAAGGTGTCGCTGACCGATCCGATGCCGGGGAGCCTGTGGTCGAGCGCGGTGCGGTGCGATTCCCGGAAGTAGTAGCCCTGATTGTCACGGTAACGGCCGCCGGTGGGCCAGCCGTCGGCGTCCAGCAGGACGAGGGTGTTCTGCTGGTGGGCTTCGAGCGCGACCCCGGCGTGGGCGTCGAGCCACAGCACCGGGTGGACGACGCGCTCCAGGTAGCGCAGGAACCACTCGGCGGCCACCGCGGTCGTCGTCCGCCCGGTGGCCGCGGCGAGGCGGTGGACCACGTCGGCGAGACGCGAGTGCAGCCCCGTCCGGCCCGGCCAGGGGCGTTGAGCGGTGAGCCCGGCGATGCAGACGGCGTCGTCCTGCCGGCTGAAGGGGTTGTGCCGGAGCATCACGTCGAGGCCGTGCACGGGCGCGCCGTCCGGGGTGTCGACGGCGAGCCAGGCGGGGTCGCGCACGATGTCGAAGCCGGGGTGCGCCGCGTGCCACTCGCGGGCGAGTCCGGTACGGAGCAGCCGGTGGACCTCGACGCCCCGGTGGAGCTCCTTGCGGAGGTTCTCCCGGCGGGAGTTGGTGATCCGGACGCCGAGGGAGAGCTTCAGCATCAGGTCGGTCCCCGGCCGGTGCACGGTGCGCACCGAGGAGGTGGGGTGCCAGGGGACGCCGTAGGGGCCGAGGTCGTGCAGGAGGCCGGCGTCGAGCAGGGCGGCGACCTCGGGCCGGCTCCGCAGCTCGCGGGCCTGCCAGGGGTGGAGGGGAAGGGGCGCGGTGTGTTCGGGGAAGGCCAGGCCCGGGGCGTGCCGGGCGACGAGGTCGGCGGCGGGCACGGGGCGGCCCTGGTCGGTCCACGCGGAGTCGGTGGCCAGCACGGAGCGGTCGGCGGCCATCCAGTGGAGCGGGAAGGAGCCGTGGAGCTCAGGGGAGTAGAGGCGCGCCTCGGCGTCGGTGAGCCCTTCCCTGCTCTTGGGCGAAGGATGCAGGGGGTGACCGAGGAGGAGGGACTGTTCCGCGGTGAGGAAGAGGTCGGCCTCGTCGGGTGCGGCGGGCCGGCGGCGCCGTTCCTCGATGAACGAGGCGGTGCGGCGTACCGAGTCGGCGACCCGGCCGGCCATGTCGGCGCCTTCGTGGTGTCCGGCCTCCCGGCCGAGCAGGGCTGCCACGGTGACCGCGTCGGCGGTGGGCGCGGTGGCGGGTGCCTGCTCCAGGGCGGGGGGGCCGAAGCGGTGCCAGCCGGTGGCGGACCAGTGGCGGACGGGGACGAGCAGGGCGGTGCCGCTCGCGGGGAGCGGGACGCGCAGGGTCTCCCCCGCCGGTTGGGGCAGGTCGTTCTCGCGGACCCAGCAGCGCAGCAGGTTCTCGACTCCGGCCGCGTCGGCGGCGCGGAGCGGGTCGGGATGGTCGAGCGGGTCGGGGGCCGAGTCGTCCTGGGTGCCCGCCGCCGGGTCCTCCTGGTGTACGGCGGCCTGCGGCGGGGAAGCGGGCCGCGAGGCGCGCCACAGGTCGTGCGGGGTCTCCTTCTGGCGCGGCACGGTCGTCGCCTCTACGGCGAGCCCGCCGAGGGCGTCCGACTCGGCGAGGTGGCTGGGGGGAGGGCCGTCGGCCTCGGGGGCGGGGGTGGGGTTCACGGCGGTCTTCCTGTGCTGGTGTCCGTGGTCAGCGGAGCGATCCGGTCGGCAGGCGGCGGTGCGGTGAGCGCTCCGCCGCTGCCAGGGCGTCGGCGAGGCGGTCGACCACCGCTGTCGCCTGTTCGTCGGTGAGCGTGAGGGGCGGCAGCAGGCGTACGACGGTGGAGTACCGGCCGCCGAGTTCGACGATGAGCCCGCGGCTCAGGCACTCCTGCTGGACGGCGGCGGCGAGGACCGGGTCCGGCGGCGGTTCGGTGCCGGTGCCCTGCGGGCGGGCCTCGGGGTCCACGATCTCGACGCCGATCATCAGGCCCCTCCCCCGGACGTCGCCGACGCACGGGTGGTCGGCGGCCAGCGACCTGAGGCTCGCCAGCATGCGGCCGCCGAGGACCCCGGCCCGTTCGGCGAGGCCGTTCTCGCGGACGTAGGCGAGGGTGGCCGTGCCGGCCGCCATGGCGAGCTGGTTGCCGCGGAAGGTGCCGGCGTGGGCGCCGGGCTGCCAGGTGTCGAGCTCCGAGCGATAGACGATCACGGCGAGCGGGAGGGAGCCCCCGATGGCCTTGGACAGCACCATGACGTCGGGCACGATCCCGCTGTGCTCGACGGCCCAGAAGGCGCCGGTCCGGCCGACGCCGGTCTGGACCTCGTCGGCGATCAGCGGGATGGACCGGGTCTCGGTGATCTCGCGCATCCGTCGCATCCAGCCGTCGGGCGCGGGGTTGACCCCGCCCTCGCCCTGGACCGGTTCGAGGATCATCCCGGCGGGGGCGGGCGTCCCGCTCTTGGGGTCGTCCAGCAGGTTCTCGGTCCAGTGCGCGGCGGTCCGCGCACCGGCCTCGCCGCCGATACCGAAGGGGCAGCGGTACTCCTGCGGGAAGGGCAGCCTGGTCACCCGTACGTCCTCGGCGCCGCCGGAAGCCGCGAGGGCACCCGCCGTCATACCGTGGTAGGCGCCGGCGAAGGCCAGCAGGCCGCTGCGGCCGGTGGCGGCGCGGACCAGCTTGAACGCCGCCTCGACCGCGTCCGTACCGGCGGGTCCGCAGAACTGGACCCGGGCGTTGTCGGCGAACTCCCGCGGCAGGGTGCTGAACAGCTCCGTGACGAACGCGTCCTTGACCGGGGTGGCCAGGTCCAGGACGTGCAGCGGGGCACCCGAGTCGAGGACCTTCTTGATCGCCTCCAGGACGACCGGGTGGTTGTGGCCGAGGGCCAGCGTCCCCGCCCCGGACAGGCAGTCGAGATACCGCCGCCCGTCCGCACCCTCGATGGTCAGCCCCCGGGCCCGCACCGGCACGATCGGCAGCGACCTGGCGTAGGTGCGGGCGGCCGATTCACGCAGCGACTGGCGGCGCAGGATGCCTTCGTGGGCCGCCAGGGGTGGCGCCGGAGCTGGTTCGGTCACGGCCACGGCTCTTGATCCTCCCGCTGTAACAGTTGCGTTGCACGTCAGTACGTTTTCGCAAGGGCTGCCTGCGAGGGTGAACGCTGTCTCCGTGCCCCCACGCGTACCAACGACCGAGGGGGCGAAGGATCACGGGTAAATCCGAAGATCCTTGCGGAGCGCAACCCTGCCGCGCACCGCCGACAGCGGCACCGGCATAGTGGGGGCCGCGCCGGGCTCGGGCACGTCCCGAAGACCGCGCTGCTCCCTGCCCGTTCGGCGGACCATGCGGCGCGCCGGACACAAGTGCAGTACGGAAGCGTTGAGTTACGAAGTCCCAGGGGGATCAGCAGATGCGTCTCGTTCGACCAGGAAGCACCGCACGTCGCGGCAGGAGTGCGCGTCGCGCCTCCTCCCCCGTGCTCGTCACCGCCGCGTTCACCGCCGTCCTCGCGCTCACGGCCACCGCCTGCGGGCCGACCGAGGACGACGCGAACTCCGAGCCGAGCAGCAGCGCCTCGGCCGGTGCGACGTCGGACAGCAAGATCGCCATACCCGACGATCTGAAGGACCGGCTCAAGGAACACGGGATCGACATCGACAAGTGGAAGGGCGGGGAGTGGAAGAACTGGGACAAGGACAAGTGGCTGCGTGAGGCCCAGGACTACATCAACCCGATCATCGCGGGCCTCTGGGACCCCGACCGTATGCAGGACGCCGACAAGCCGCCCGAGAAGCCGGTCGACAACGACATCTCCGGCGACGAGGGCGTGACGGACCCGACGCCCGCGCCGGTCCGCGCCGTCGGCGTACAGACGCAGTACCACGCCAACGCACCGGAGTCGGGCAAGCTGTTCTTCGACGGCCCCGAGGGCTCCATGGTCTGCTCGGCGACCGTGGTGAAGGACCCGGCGCACCCCGGCAAGTCCAACATGGTGTGGACCGCCGGCCACTGTGTGCACGCGGGCAAGAAGGGCGGCTGGTACCGCAACATCGCCTTCGTGCCCTCGTACAACAACAGCGGTCTGTCGACGGCCGAGCTGCGTAACAACCCGCCCAAGGAGAAGGTCGCCCCCTACGGCATCTGGTGGGGCACCTGGGCGCAGACCTCCCAGCAGTGGATCGACCAGGGCGCCTCGGTCGGCGGCCTCGGCGCCCCGTACGACTTCGCCGTGCTGCACGTGACGCCCGAGGAGGGCTCGGGCGGCAAGTCCCTGGAGGAGACGGTCGGTTCCGCCCTGCCGGTCGAGTTCAACGCCCCGGCGGTGCCCAAGATCACCGACATGACGGCCACCGGCTTCCCGGCCGCGGCACCGTACGACGGCCAGAAGATGTTCCAGTGCAAGGACAAGCCGGGCCGTCTGTCGCTCGCGCAGGACGACCCGACGATGTACCGCATCGGCTGCTCGATGACCGGCGGTTCCTCCGGCGGTGGATGGGTCGCCAAGGGCCCGGACGGCAAGCCCGCGCTGGTCTCGAACACCTCCATCGGCCCGGTGACGGCGGGCTGGCTCGCCGGACCGCGCCTCGGCCCGGAGGCCAAGGGCGTCTACGACGCGGTCAGCGACAAGTACGCGGACAAGTAAGAGGCAGGACCGCGCCCGCCGGGCGTGTACGACGGAAGCCCAGGGGCCTCCGGAGCGGCAGAGTCCGCTCCGGAGGCCCCTGGCGCGCAGAGAGCAAGTGTGCAGATTTCAGGGGGAATTCTTTTCATGCGATCCATACGTCCGCTGCTCGCCGCGACCGGTCTGGTCGCCGCGCTCGCGCTGACGGCCACGGCCTGCGGACCCACCGAGGACGAGGGCGCCGACAAGCCGGCCGCCACCGCCACCGCCTCGGCCTCCGGCGGTGCCGGCAAGGACAGCGGCCTTCCCGCCGGGCTGGCCGACACGCTCAAGAAGCACGGGATCGACCCGGACAAGTGGCGCGACGGCGAGTGGAAGAACTGGGACAAGGACAAGTGGCTGCGTGAGGCCAAGGACTTCGTCAACCCGGTCATCGAGGGGCTGTGGAAGCCCGACCGGATGAAGTCCGCGAAGGACCCGGCCAAGACCATGGCCGCCGGTGACCTCTCCGGCGACCAGGGCGTCACCGATCCGGAGCCCAGGCCGGTCACCGCCGAGCGCGAGAAGACGCCGTACCACGACTACGCGGCCCCGGTCGGGAAGGTCTTCTTCGACTCCCCCAAGGGCCACATGGTGTGCTCGGGCACGGTCGTCAAGGACCCGAAGCACCCGAAGAAGTCCAACCTGGTGTGGACCGCCGGCCACTGTGTGCACGCCGGATCCGCCGGCGGCTGGTACCGGAACATCGTCTTCGTGCCCGCGTACAACGACCAGGGCAAGAGCCCCGCGGCGCTGGAGAACGCGCAGCCGCAGGAGATCGCCCCGTACGGCGCGTACTGGGCCGACTGGGCCAGCACCTCCGGCGAGTGGATCAAGGACGGCGGCCCGACCGGCGGCGGGGGCGCCCCGTACGACTACGCGGTGCTGCACGTGAAGCCGGAGCAGGGCACCAAGTCCCTCGAAGAGACCGTGGGCAACGCCCTCGCGGTGAACTTCGACGCCCCCGAGGTCTCACGGATCAGCGCGATCGGCGCCTGGGGCTACCCCGCGGCCCCGCCGTACGACGGTCTGATCATGCACAAGTGCGTCGACCGCCCCGGCCGGCTCTCGATCAGCCCCGCCACGCCCACGATGTACCGCATCGGCTGCTCGATGACCGGTGGTTCGTCCGGTGGCGGATGGTTCAGCGAGGGCAGCGACGGGAAGCCGGCGCTGGTCTCCAACACGTCCATCGGCCCGGTCACGTCGGGCTGGCTGGCCGGACCGCACCTCGGCGAGGGCGCCGAGCAGATCTTCACGATGATGAGCGAGAAGTACGGCGCCCAGTAGCGGCGCGGCCCGTATGAGGCCGGAAGGCCCGTCCCCTCGCGAGGGGACGGGCCTTCCGGTTGTTCCGGGTGCGGTACGGCTCAGTGCACGGCGGGGATGAACGAGGCGAGCTCGGCGGCCAGCTCCTCGTTGACCCGCGCCTTGATCAGCGTGCCCTCCGAGGTGTGTTCCTCGGAGACCACTTCGCCCTCGGCGTGCACCCGTGAGACGAGTCCGCCCTGGGTGTACGGCACGAGTGCCTCGACCGCGACCGACGGACGGGGCAGCTCGCTGTCGATCAGCGCGAGCAGCTCGTCGATGCCGGCTCCGGTGCGGGCGGAGACCGCGATGGCGTGCTTCTCGTTGCGCAGGAGGCGCTGGAGGACCAGCGGGTCCGCCGCGTCCGCCTTGTTGATCACGACGATCTCGGGCACGTCCGTCGCGCCGACCTCGCGGATCACCTCGCGCACCGCGGCGAGCTGCTCCTCCGGCACCGGGTGCGCGCCGTCCACCACGTGCAGGATGAGATCGGACTCGCCGACCTCCTCCATGGTGGAGCGGAACGCCTCGACCAGGTGGTGCGGCAGATGCCGTACGAACCCGACGGTGTCGGCGAGCGTGTAGACGCGGCCGCTCGGCGTCTCGGCCCGGCGCACGGTCGGGTCGAGGGTGGCGAACAGGGCGTTCTCCACCAGCACTCCCGCCCCGGTCAGGCGGTTGAGCAGCGAGGACTTGCCGGCGTTGGTGTATCCGGCGATGGCGACCGAGGGCACCTTGTTGCGCCGGCGTTCCTGGCGCTTGAGGTCGCGGCCGGTCTTCATCTCCGCGATCTCCCGGCGCATCTTCGCCATCTTCTCGCGGATACGGCGCCGGTCGGTCTCGATCTTGGTCTCACCGGGACCACGGGTCGCCATGCCGCCACCGCCGCTGGTACCGCCACCGCCCATCTGACGGGACAGCGACTGACCCCAGCCGCGGAGCCTGGGCAGCATGTACTGCATCTGCGCCAGGGAGACCTGCGCCTTGCCCTCTCGGGACTTGGCGTGCTGGGCGAAGATGTCGAGGATCAGGGCGGTCCGGTCGACCACCTTGACCTTGACGACGTCTTCCAGGTGGATCAGCTGGCCCGGGGACAGCTCACCGTCGCAGACGACGGTGTCGGCTCCGGTCTCCACGACGACGTCCCGCAGTTCGAGCGCCTTGCCCGAACCGATGTACGTGGC
Source organism: Streptomyces sp. NBC_00209 (assembly GCF_045206345.1). Taxonomy (NCBI): domain Bacteria; kingdom Bacillati; phylum Actinomycetota; class Actinomycetes; order Kitasatosporales; family Streptomycetaceae; genus Streptomyces; species Streptomyces sp. NBC_00209. Next base: position 1,480,138 of record NZ_CP108121.1, read on the forward strand.
CGGGTCGGGCTTGTCACGGCGCTGGAAGACAGCGTCGAGCACCTGGGCGCCCGCCGTCTCGGCCAGAGCCGCCAGCTCGGCGAGCGAATTCTCCGCGTCCTGCACGGTGCCCGAGGTCCACACACCGACGAGCACCACGCGCTCCAGGCGCAGCTGCCGGTACTCGACCTCGGTGACGTCCTCGAGCTCGGTGGAGAGGCCGGCCACACGTCGCAGCGCGGCACGCTCCGAACGGTCCAGCTGGTCGCCGTCCCGCTCTCCGTCGATCTCGAAGCTCCAGGCGACGTCCTCTTCCATCAGGGCGTCGGCCCGCAGGCCCTCGGTGAGGCTCTCGGTCGCGTTCTCCGTGGCACTCTGCGCGTTGTGCGCGTCCTGGGGAAGGGAAGAAGAGGAGGTCATTGGATCCTTACGTCGATAGAAGTGGTTGCATCAGTCACAACGCGTGACCTGTACGGAAGATTCCCGAGGGGGAAATCCTCCGCTCCGGCCGTCTCGGCGACCCGTCGATAGTGGCACGGCCGACGCGGGGCGTCACGCGGGTTTACGAGGCGGCCGGCGCGGTGCTCCGCCAGTCCGGGTGTCCCGGCATGGGCGGTGTCTTCGTCCCGTACAGCCAGCCGTCGAAGAAGGCGGTCAGATCGCGTGCCGCCACCTGTGAGGCGAGCCGGACGAAGTCGGCCGTGTCCGCGTTGGAGTCGCGGTGCTTGCGGACCCAGAGCCGTTCCAGCCGGTCGAAGGCGTCGTGCCCGATCTCCTGGCGCAGCGCGTACAGGACGAGGGCGCTGCCGTCGTAGACGATGGGCCGGAACAGGCTGATCTTCTGGCCGGGCTTCGGGGCCGCTGGCCGGGCGGGCGGCCCTCCGGCGGCACGCCAGGTGTCCGAGCGGATGTAGGCGTTCCGCATGCGTGCCTCCATCGGTGCGTCCATGTGGTCCTCGGTGTACCGCGCCTCGTACCAGGTGGCGTGCCCCTCGTTCAGCCAGAGGTCGGACCAGGACTGCGGGGAGACGCTGTCGCCGAACCACTGGTGGGCCAGTTCGTGGACCATGACCGACTCGACGTACCAGGCGGGGAAACGCGTGTCGGTGAACAGGCGCCTCTCGAAGAGGGACAGGGTCTGGGTCTCCAGCTCGAACCCGGTCTCGGTGTCGGCGACGAGGATTCCGTAGTTCTCGAACGGGTAGCGGCCGACCTGCCGCTCCATCCACTCCAGCTGGGCGGGGGTCCTCTTCAGCCAGGTCTCCACGCGGTCCCGGTCGGCGGTCGGTGCGACGTCGCGCACGGGCAGTCCGTGCGGTCCGGTCCGCCGCACGACGGTCGAGTCGCCGATGCTGACCTGGGCCAGTTCGGTCGCCATGGGGTGCTCGGTGCGATAGGTCCACGTGGTGCTGTCACCGTTGCGGCTGCGACCGGTGGGCAGGCCGTTGGCGACGACGGTCCTGTCGTTCGGCGCGGTGACGCGGAAGGTGAAGTACGCCTTGTCGGCGGGGTGGTCGTTGCTCGGGAAAACCCGGTGCCCCGCGTCCGCCTGGTTGGCCATGGCGAGCCCGTCGGCCGTGCGCACCCAGCCGCCGCTGTCCTGTTCGCCGGTGGGGTCGCTGGTGTGGCGGACGGTGATGCGCAGGGGCACTCCGGCCGGGATGCGGCCCGCCGGCCGCACGACGAGGTCCTCGCCCGCGGTCTCGAAGCCGGCGCGCAGCCCGTTGACGGCGACGGAGCGCACGGTGCCCCGGGTGAAGTCGAGGTTGATCCGGTCCAGCGGCTCGGTCGTCCGCGCGTCGATGGTCGTGACGGCGTCCAGCGGCTCGTCGTTGCGGCCCTTGTAGGTGAGGCCGATGTCGTACGCGAGGACGTCGTAGCCGGGGTTGCCGAGGTGCGGGAAGAGCGGGTCGCCGATGCCGAGGGGCACCGGGTCGGCGGGCAGGGTGGCGGCGACGAGGGCGGCCGACGCGGCGGCCAGCGCGGCGGCCCGCGAGCGGCGGGAGAGGAACGGCATGCACTACGGCTATCAGCGCCGCCCCGCCGGACGGGCGCGGCGCGCGCCGCGCCACCCGAATGAGAACGCGGTTGACGGTCCGGTGCCAAAGAGAACGCGGCGGCTGATCGCTCGGTACGTCAGAGCGCCCCGGCCGGATGCTGGGCGCGGCTAACGTCGTACACGCCGGGCACCTCGCGCATGGCGCGCATCAGCGCGGGCAGACCGGCCGCGTCCGGGAGCCGCAGCGTGTAGGTGTGCCGTACGCGCTGTTCGCTCGGCGGCTCGACGGTAGCGGAGATCACCGCGGCGTCGGCTCCCGCGATGGCCTCGGTGAGGTCGGCGAGCAGCCGGGGGCGGCCGAACGATTCAGCGACCAGGGTCACCCGGCACGCCTGCTCCTCGCCCCAGCTCACCGCGACCGGTGTCCGCCCGACCGCCTGCATGCGGGCCACGGCGGGGCACTCCAGCCGGTGCACGGTGACGGCGGCACCGCCGCGTACGGGGATGCCGGTGACCTCGTCGGGGGGCACGGGCGTGCAGCAGCCGGCGAGCCGTACCGCGGCGTCCGGCCGCTCGGTCACGGCGGTCGCGGTGCGGGCGCGGGCGGTCCGGGGCACCGAGGGCGGGGCCGGCTGCGGCTCGGGGTCGGCCGGCATGCCGGGCCGGCCGGTCTCCGCCGTCTGCGGGTGGGCGTCGAGCCAGCCGGTGATGGCGATGCGGGCGGCGGGGGTGCGCGTGTGGTCGAGCCAGTCCGGCGAGGGGCCGGACGCGGCGTCCTCGGCCAGCAGCGGCTGCACGGTGTCGCCGTCCTTCAGCACGGTGCTCAGTGTGGCCAGCCGGCCGTTCACCCGGGCCCCGATACAGGCGTGGGCGGCGTCTCCGTGCTGGGCGTAGGCCGCGTCGACGCAGCTGGCGCCGGCGGGCAGGCCGAGCATGCCGCCGTCCGTGCGGAAGACCGTGATCTCGCGGTCCTGGGCGAGGTCGGCGCGCAGGGTGATCCAGAAGGTGTCGGGGTCGGGCGCGGACTGCTGCCACTGGAGAAGGCGGGAGAGCCAGCCGGGGCGGGTGGGGTCGGCGCGTTCGCCGTCGACCGGTTCGGCGGTCTGGGTGGCGCCCTCGGAGGCGTACGGATTACCGAGGGCGACGACGCCGGCCTCGGCGACCTTGTGCATGCGGTGCGTGCGGATGAGGACCTCGGCGACCTCGCCGTCCGGACCCACCACCGCGGTGTGCAGCGACTGGTACAGGTTGAACTTGGGGGCGGCGATGAAGTCCTTGAACTCGGAGATCACCGGGGTGAAGCAGGTGTGCAGCTCGCCGAGGACCGCGTAGCAGTCGGCGTCCTCACCGACGAGCACCAGGACCCGTCCGAAGTCGCTGCCGCGCAGTTCGCCGCGTTTGATCCGGACGCGGTGGACGGAGACGAAGTGGCGGGGCCTGACCAGGACCTCCGCGGAGATGCCGGCTTCGCGGAGCACCGAGGCCACGTTCCCCGCGGTGGCTCCGAGCGGGTCGGTGCCGTCGGCCGCCTCGGTGATCAGCGCGTCGGTGCGGGCGTACTCCTCGGGGTGGAGGATGGCGAAGACCAGGTCCTCCAGCTCGGTCTTGAGCGCCTGGACGCCGAGCCGTTCGGCGAGGGGGATCAGCACGTCGCGGGTGACCTTGGCGATCCTGGCCTGCTTCTCGGGGCGCATCACGCCGAGGGTGCGCATGTTGTGCAGCCGGTCGGCGAGCTTGATCGACATGACGCGGACGTCGTCCCCGGTGGCGACGAGCATCTTGCGGAAGGTCTCGGGTTCGGCGGCGGCCCCGTAGTCGACCTTTTCGAGTTTGGTGACGCCGTCCACGAGGTAGCAGACCTCCTCGCCGAACTCTTCCCGCACCTGGTCGAGGGTCACCTCGGTGTCCTCGACGGTGTCGTGGAGCAGGGACGCGGTCAGTGTGGTCGTCTCGGCGCCCAGTTCGGCGAGGATGAGGGTGACGGCGAGCGGATGGGTGATGAAGGGCTCACCGCTCTTGCGCATCTGCCCCCGGTGCGAGCTCTCGGCGAGCAGATACGCGCGCTGCAGGACCGAGAGGTCGGCCTCGGGATGGTGGACCCGGTGCACCTCGGCGACATGCGCGATGGCGTCGGGGAGCCGGTCTCGGGAGACCGGGCCGAAGAGCGCGGCTCTGCCGAGCCTGCGGAGGTCGATCCGGGGACGGCCCCGCCTGCGGATGGGAGCACCTGGGCTGGTGGCCTCTGCGCTCATGGGGGCACCTCCGGCGACGTCGACCGGCGGTGGGGAGGCGCGGCGCGCCTCCGGGCCGGTGCTTGATGCTACCGAGCCCACCACGTGGCGGAGTCCCGCTCTCGCCCAGCGTGAAACGGATCACCCATTCGAGCGACGCGTTACCCGTTCGGCGTTTCGAGCCAGGCCGGATCGATCATGCCCTCGGCGACGATGACGGCCGGTCCGGTCATGTCGATCCCGCCGTCCGGGTGCTCCGTGATGGCGAGGCTGCCCCCGGGGAGGTCGACGGTGTACGTGACGGGCTCGCCTGTCCTCGTGGGGTCGGCCTGGTCCCGGCGGGCGGCCGCGACGGCCACCGCGCAGGCGCCGGTGCCGCAGGAGCGGGTCTCGCCGGAGCCGCGCTCGTGGACCCGCATGGCGACGTGGCGGGGGCCCCGGTCCACGACGAACTCGATGTTGACGCCCTCGGGGTAGACGGCGGCCGGGGCGAAGGACGGCTCGGCGAGCAGATCACCGGCGTGGGCCAGGTCGTCCACGAACACGACCGCGTGGGGGTTGCCCATGTTGACGTTGCGGGCGTCCCAGGCCCGGTCGCCGACGGTGACGGTGACGCCGTCGGCGGGGAGCAGGGCGCGCCCCATGGAGACGGTGACGTCGCCGTTCTTGGCGAGGTGGACCTTCTTGACCCCGCCCCGGGTGGCGACCGCGAGGTCGCCCGGCTCGACCAGGCCGGCGCGCTGGAGGTAGCGGGCGAAGACCCGTACGCCGTTGCCGCACATCTCGGCGACGGAGCCGTCGGAGTTGCGGTAGTCCATGAACCACGCGGCGTCCTCGGCCATCGCCTTCGCCTCGGGGTGCGCGGCGGAGCGCACGACGTGCAGCAGGCCGTCGCCGCCGATGCCCGCGCGGCGGTCGCAGAGCCGGGCGACGACGGAGGCGGGCAGGTCGAGGGCGTTGTCCGGGTCGGGAACGATCACGAAGTCGTTCTCGGTGCCGTGGCCCTTGAGGAAGGCGATCTGCGAGGTGGTCACGGGACAACTGTACGAGGCGGCACGGACAGCCGGAAAACGGTCCGCCGCGCGGACAGGGGCTCGGGGCGCTCTCCTGGCCCGTGTCTCCGGCCCATGCTTCCCGGCAGGTCAGCGCAGGCGCGCCACGCGCCAGACGGCGAGCGCGACGAGCACGGCACAGACTCCGGCGTAGAGCGCGATCACGCGCCAGTCCGCGCGCTGCGAGGAGCCTCTGGAGGGCAGTCCGGGCCAGGCGTAGCCGACGCGGCGGGCGGCCATCATGGACCACCCGGCGGCGCAGCAGCTGATCAGGAGGCCCAGCATGGCGACGACCGCGCCACCGTCACCGAACTCGAAGGCCAGCGGGAACGCGAACATCAGCGAGCCCACCGCGGCGAGCATGACGATGGGCGCGAGCTGCCAGATGCGCAGCCGGCGGGCGGGCCGCAGCTCGACCTCGACCTCGGGGGTCACGTCGAGCTCGTCGGGCCCGTCCGGGCTGAGGCTGTCCGCCTCATGCCCGGCGCCCGGTGCGCCGTGTTCCGGTGTGTCTTGTTCCGTGTCGCGAGGGCCGGCCTCCATCGCCACGCGCCCTCCCAACTCGGACTCCAGTCGATCGATGCTCGATGATGGCACGGCCGCGGTCGCCGAAATGACGGGCGGAGCGTCCCGATGCCATCACGTGATCAGGCTGTAACCGCTCGTTCGACCAACGCCAGCGCCTGGCTGGGGAGTTCCCCGCGGTGCTGCACGGCACCGCTGAGCCATTGGACGCGCGGGTCGCGGCGGAACCAGGAGTCCTGACGGCGCGCGAAGCGTTTGGTGGCGCGTACGGTCTCGGCGCGCGCCTGGTCCTCGGTGCACTCGCCGGCGAGCGCGGCCAGCACCTGCTGGTAGCCGAGGGCCCGCGAGGCGGTACGCCCTTCGCGCAGCCCCCGCGCCTCCAGGGCGCGCACCTCGTCCACGAGGCCCGCGTCCCACATGCGGTCGACGCGCAGGGCGATGCGCTCGTCGAGTTCGGGGCGCTCCACGTCGACGCCGATCTGGAGGGCGTCGTAGACCGCGTCGTCGCCGGGGAGGTTCGCGGTGAACGGCTTGCCGGTGATCTCGATGACCTCCAGGGCGCGGACGATGCGGCGGCCGTTGCTCGGGAGGATCGCGCGGCCGGCCTCGGGGTCGGCGGCGGCGAGACGTGCGTGCAGTGCTCCGGAGCCGTGCTCGTCCAGCTCCGCCTCCAGCGCGGCCCGGACGCCGGGGTCCGTGCCGGGGAACTCCAGGGCGTCGATCGCGCCCTTCACGTACAGGCCGGAGCCACCGACCAGGATCGGGGTGCGGTCCTCGGCGAGGAGCCTGTCGATCTCGGCGCGGGCGAGGCGCTGGTACTCGGCGACGCTGGCGGTCTCGGTGACGTCCCAGATGTCCAGCAGCCGGTGCGGTACGGCGGCGCGCTCGGCAAGAGTCAGCTTGGCGGTGCCGATGTCCATCCCCCGGTAGAGCTGCATGGAGTCGGCGTTGATCACTTCGCCGCCGAGCTGCTGGGCGAGGTACACCCCCAGGTCGGACTTTCCTGCTGCGGTGGGACCGACGACGGTGATGACCCGAGGTGCGGGAGCTGAGCTTGTCACCGGCTCAGTCTCCCTCAAACCTGCGCCGCGTATCCCGAATGAGGGAAGCCCGGGCGGGGAAGGTGACGCGACAGTGCGGTCCTCCCCGTACAGTGGTTGTACATATGGGTTATTTCTCACAGTTTCCGAGCGGAGAAGGTGCCCGATGGGCTTCATGGACAATGTGAAGGCGAAGCTGGCCCCGGCGAAGGAAAAGGTCAGCGACCTCGCGCAGCAGCACGGGGACAAGATCGACCAGGGGCTTGAGAAGGCGGCCCGGACGGTGGACGAGAAGACCAAGGGCAAGTACAGCGACAAGATCGTGACGGGCCGGCAGAAGGCCAAGGACGCGGTGGACAAGCTGGCGAACAAGGACGGTGGGACGCCTCCGCCGCCCCCGCCGGCAGCCTGACAGCGGAACGTGTGGAGGGCCCCGGAGCGAGCGTCGCTCCGGGGCCCTCCACACGTCCGTCGGCCGTCAGGACCAGGCGGCGACCAGATAGCCCACGCCGTACGGCGCGTCCTCGTACAGCAGCCGGCCGGCCAGACCGGCCCCCTCGGCCGCGCCCGCCAGCACCTGCCAGGGCGCGCGCCCCGCGGCCTTGAGCTCGTACGCGAGTTCCTCGTCCAGCGCGGCCAGTGCCTCCGGGTCGGCGGCGCCCAGGGCCCGCGCGGCGTCCGCGTCGAACGCCGCCGCGCGCGCGTCCAGGTAGCCCGGGGCCTTCACCGTGCGGCACGCGCTGCCGTCGCCCATCACCAGCAGGGCGACCCGGTCCGCCCGGCGGGCCAGCTCCCGCCCGGTCTCCGTGCAGCGCGCGGTCTCCAGGGGCTCGCCGACGCCCAGGCCCTCGACGGGGGCGCCGGCCCATCCCGTACGGGCGAGGAGCCAGGCGCCCACCGCGAGCGAGGGCGGGAGGGGACGGGCGTCACGCGTTCCCCGGTCCTGGCCGAGCCGAACCTCCAGATCGACGCCGAATTTCCGGAATCCGCCGATGGCGCCCTCGGGGTGGGGGCCGCGCCCGTCGGGCCCTGCCGGGCCGATCACCACGAGCAGGTCGGGCCGGGAGGCGGCGAGGACGCCCAGAGCGTCGGTGCACGCCTTCCTGGCGTCCTCCAGCTCGGGTGCGGCACCGGCGGCCACGTCGGGGACGAGCAGCGGCGGACAGGGGCAGACAGCGGCGGCGACAAGCATGGTCGGCAGCGTACTGCGCCGTATCCCCGTCGCAGCCGCGGCCCGGGGCCTCAGTCGCAGCCGCAGCCCGGGGCCGCCGTCGCGGGCAGGGGTGCCGGGGCTCCGATGCCCGGCAGGCCCAGCATGACACCGGCCGGCTTGGCGGCCGCGGCGGCGTTCCGCTTCTCCCAGGCGTCGCCGGAGCGGGTCCCGCGCACGGCGACCGGGGTGCCCTCGGCGAGCAGGTGGTGCGGGGCGGCGTAGGTGATCTCGACGGTCACCACGTCGCCGGGGCGGACGTCCTGGTCCGGCTTGGTGAAGTGGACCAGGCGGTTGTCGGGGGCGCGGCCGGACAGCCGGTGGGTGGCGCCGTCCTTGCGGCCCTCGCCCTCGGCGACCATGACGTCCAGGGTGCGGCCGACCTGCTTCTTGTTCTCCTCCCAGGAGATGTCCTCCTGGAGCGCGGAGAGGCGCATGTAGCGCTCCTGGACGACCTCCTTGGGGATCTGGCCGTCCATGTCGGCGGCGGGGGTGCCGGGCCGCTTGGAGTACTGGAAGGTGAAGGCGTTCGCGAAGCGCGCCTCGCGGACCGCGTGCATCGTCTGCTCGAAGTCCTCCTCGGTCTCGCCGGGGAAGCCGACGATGATGTCGGTGGAGATCGCGGCGTCGGGCATCGCGGCCCGCACCTTCTCGATGATCCCGAGGAAGCGTTCCTGCCGGTAGGAGCGGCGCATCGCCTTGAGGACCCGGTCCGAACCGGACTGCATCGGCATGTGCAGCTGCGGCATCACGTTCGGCGTCTCGGCCATGGCGGCGATGACGTCGTCGGTGAAGTCGCGCGGGTGCGGCGAGGTGAAGCGGACGCGCTCCAGGCCGTCGATCTTCCCGCAGGCGCGCAGCAGCTTGGAGAACGCCTCGCGGTCGCCGATGTCGGAGCCGTACGCGTTGACGTTCTGGCCGAGCAGGGTGATCTCGGAGACGCCCTCGGCGACCAATGCCTCGATCTCGGCGAGGATGTCGCCGGTGCGGCGGTCCTTCTCCTTCCCGCGCAGGGCCGGGACGATGCAGAACGTGCAGGTGTTGTTGCAGCCCACGGAGATGGAGACCCAGGCGGCGTACGCGGACTCGCGGCGGGTGGGCAGCGTGGAGGGGAAGGCTTCCAGGGACTCGGCGATCTCGACCTGCGCCTCCTCCTGGACGCGGGCGCGCTCCAGCAGTACGGGCAGCTTGCCGATGTTGTGCGTGCCGAAGACGACGTCGACCCAGGGCGCCCGCCGGACGATGGTGTCCCGGTCCTTCTGAGCGAGGCAGCCGCCGACGGCGATCTGCATGCCGGGGCGCTTCGTCTTCATCGGGGCAAGCCGGCCGAGGTTGCCGTAGAGCTTGTTGTCGGCGTTCTCGCGGACCGCGCAGGTGTTGAAGACGACGACGTCGGCGTCGCCGTCGGAGCCCTCGGGAGCCCGTACGTAGCCGGCGTCCTCCAGGAGCCCCGACAAGCGCTCGGAGTCGTGGACGTTCATCTGGCACCCGTAGGTGCGCACCTCATAGCTTTTTCTGACGTCCACTGCTTCGCTCCGGTTGCCGCTGCTCATGTGACAAGGGTAGGTGGTGTCCGGGCTCCCTCCGCCGCGGGCGGGTGATCCGACGACGCCCCTGGCCACGGCCGGGAATGACCTGGCAGGATCGCCGCCATGCTCCCGGCCCTGTCCCGAATCGGCCGGCGTCGCTCCCTGCGGGCGGGCGCCGCCCTCGCCGTCGTGCTCGGACTGCTGCTCTGGTGGCTGCTCCCGCTCGGCGACCCGGCGCCCACCGGCACCCTGTCGTTCAGTACGGGGGTGCGCAGCGGCGTCTACCAGCGCTACGGGGTGCGGCTGAAGGGAGCCCTGGCCAAGGATCTGCCAAATGTGTCGATAAATCTCCAGACGAGCGAGGGCTCGCAGCAGAACCTGGCCAGGGTCGCGGCGGGCAAGGCGGACTTCACCATCGCCACCACCGATGCCGTCGCCACCTACCTGCACGCCCGGAAGCCCGGCTACGAGCGGCTGCGCGGCTGTGTCCGGCTGTACGACGACTACATACAGCTGATCGTGAAGCGGGACTCGGACATCGACAGCGTGGCGGATCTGCGCGGCCGCAAGGTCGCCGTGGGACAGGCGGGCTCCGGGGTGAGGCTGGTCGCGGACCGGCTGATGACGGCCGCCGGTCTCGATCCGGTCGACGACGTGACGCCGTTGCCGGTGGGCATCGACACGATGCCGAAGCTGCTGGAAGCGGGCAGGATCGACGCGTTCTTCTGGTCGGGCGGGCTGCCCACGACGGCGGTGACCGATCTGTCGGAGCGGTTCGCGATCCGGCTGGTCCCGCTGGAGGAGCCGCTGATCAAGCAGCTCCAGGCGGCGGGCGGTTCCACCCGCTACTACCGGTCGGCCGTGATGCCCGCCGACGCGTACCGCAACGCTCAGCAGGGCCAGGCCGTGCCCACGGTGGCGGTCGCCAATGTGCTGGTCACCACGGACCGCACGGACGCGGCGATGACCGAGGCGTTCACGCGGACCGTGATCGACAGCCGCGACCGCATCGGGCGCGAGGTGCACGCGGCGCAGCTGGTGGACCTGCGCACGGCCATCTACACGGATCCGCTCCCGCTGCACGAAGGGGCGAAGCGCTACTACCGCTCGGTCAAGCCGTAGCGCACCGCTCCTCAGCCCTTGGGATCGTGGCGCGGCACGGAGACCGTCACGCTGAGCCCGTACGGTTCCTTGCGCGCGTACGAGAGCGAGCCGCCGCCCGCCGCGAGGAGCGCGTGGGAGATGGAGAGACCGAGGCCCGAACCCTGGACGTTCTGGTGCTGGGAGCTGCGCCAGAAGCGGTCGCCGACCCGTTCCAGCTCCTGGTCGGTGAGGCCGGGGCCGCCGTCCGCGACGGCCACCGTGACGTCCTGGCTGCCGGAGGCGACGGTGACGCGGACCTCCTCGTCGGCGGGCGTGAATTTGAGGGCGTTGTCGATGATGGCGTCGAGCGCGCTGGACAGGGCGATGGGGTCCGCCCAGGCCGTGACGGCGGGCGGTCCGTCGGCTCGGAGCCGTACACCCTTCTCCTCGGCCACCGGCCGCCAGGACGCGACACGTTCGGCGGTGAGGGCGCCGATGTCCGTGAGCTGGAGGTCGCTCTCGGCGTGCTCGGCGAGCGCGAGGTCGAGCAGGTCGTCCAGGACCTGGCCGAGGCGGCGGCCCTCGGTGCGCACGGAGGCGATCTCCTCGTTGCCCTCCGGCAGTTCGAGGGCGAGCAGTTCGATGCGCAGCAGCAGGGCGGCCAGCGGGTTGCGCAACTGGTGGGAGGCGTCCGCGACGAAGGCGCGCTGCTGCTCCAGCACGTCCTCGACGTTGTCGGCCATCTCGTTGAACGAACGGGCCAGCCGCCTGAGTTCCGGGGGCCCGCCGGATGCGGCGACCCGGGAGCGCATCCGGCCGCTGGCGATGTCGTGGGCCGCGGCGTCCAGGGTCTTGACGGGCAGCAGGACCCAGCCGGTGAGCCGGATCGCGGCGCCGACGGCGACCAGCATGGCGATGGCCTCGCCCGCAGCGATCAGCAGCCAGCCGCGGATCATGTCGCCGCGCATCTGGCCGGTGGGCGAGTCGATGACGACGACGGCGATGACGTCTCCGTCGCGTACGACGGGCGAGGCGACGACCACTCGGCCGTTCTGCCAGGGCCAGACCTGGGGCGGGTCGTGGCTGCGGCGGCCGAGCAGCGCCTCGTTGAAGGCGGCGCGTCCCTCCCCCTCGACGGGCAGCCGCCACGCGTCCGGGGCCTTCGCCATGGCGGAGTCGTCGCGGTAGAAGACACCGGCGCGGATCCCGTACACCGAGTTGTACGTTTCCAGCTCGGTCTGGAGGGTACGGCGCCGTTCGTCGTAGCCGCTGGTGCGCTCGGTGATGAACTGGGCGAGTGCGGCGAAGCGGGCCGTGTCGTCGATGCGGTCGATCACGACGCGCTGCTGTTCGGCGGCGGCCACGCTGACGGCGAGCGGGAAGCCGAGGGCGAGCAGGACGCTCGCCATCAGGACGATGAGCAGCGGGAGCAGCCGGGTACGCACCGGGGACGTACGCCTTTACGCGGACGGGGAGACGAGGCGGTAGCCGACCCCGCGCACCGTCTCGATCAGGGCGGGCAGCCGCAGCTTGGACCGGAGCGAGGCGACGTGTACCTCAAGGGTGCGGCCCGTTCCCTCCCAGCTGGTACGCCACACCTCGCTGATGATCTGTTCGCGCCGGAAGACCACACCGGGCCGCTGGGCGAGCAGCGCGAGCAGGTCGAACTCCTTGCGGGTGAGCTGTACTTCCGTCCCGTCGACGCTGACCCGGCGGGTGGGCAGCTCGATGCTGACGTGCCCCAGGCGCAGCGCCCCGACGGGCGTGGACACGGTGTCCTCGTTGCTCGCGTTTCGCCGGCTGACGGCGTGGATACGGGCCAGGAGCTCCCCGGTGTCGTACGGCTTGGTCACGTAGTCGTCGGCGCCGAGGTTGAGTCCGTGGATGCGGGAGCGTACGTCGGCACGGGCGGTGACCATGATCACCGGCACGGAACTGCGCTTGCGGATCTTGCCGCACACCTCGTAGCCGTCCTGGTCGGGAAGGCCGAGGTCGAGGAGCACGACGCCGAAGGGCTCGGTCTCGGTGGGCAGGAGCGCCTGCAGGGCCTCGTCACCGCTGCGGGCGTGGACCACCTGGAAGCCGTGCCGGGCGAGGATCGCGGACAGGGCGGCGGCGACATGGTTGTCGTCCTCGACGAGCAGCAGTCTCATGGCCCCCCTCTGGCAGTGGCGTGTGTCGGTGGTCGGTCCGTACGGTCGTTTACGCCCCCGGTCACTTCCCCGTTCCGGGGTGTTTCACGTAGGGGTGTACCAGGGAATCCACGCCGATCGCGGGTGGACAGTCAAGGGCCTGTCCGATGCATCGGGGTTTCCGTTATGCACCCGGTACGCCCGGTGCGGCAGGCGTGACGTCCCCTTCACGCGGAGTGTCCGGTTGCCGCCGGATCGTTATGCTCAATTTCCGCTCAGATGTAATGACGCTGGTAGCACTGCGTCACTAGGGTCCTTCCCAACCGAGGAGGACGGAGCAAGAAGCCGATGAGCGGAGTTTCAGTGACCAAGGGCGCCGAGGACGCTGCACCCGCGCCCGCCGGCGATCTGGTGGTGCTGAGCAACGTCAACAAGCACTTCGGCGCGCTGCATGTGCTCCAGGACATCGACCTGACGATCGCCCGCGGCGAGGTCGTGGTCGTCATCGGGCCGTCCGGGTCCGGTAAGTCCACGCTGTGCCGCACGATCAACCGCTTGGAGACGATCGACTCGGGCGCGATCACGATCGACGGGAAGCCGTTGCCCGCGGAGGGCAAGGAGCTGGCGCGGCTGCGTGCCGATGTCGGCATGGTCTTCCAGTCGTTCAACCTCTTCGCCCACAAGACGGTCCTCGAGAACGTGATGCTCGGGCAGCTGAAGGTCCGCAAGACGGACAAGAAGGCGGCCGAGGACAAGGCGCGTTCGCTGCTCGACCGGGTGGGCGTCGGTACGCAGGCCGACAAGTACCCCTCCCAGCTCTCCGGCGGCCAGCAGCAGCGTGTCGCGATCGCCCGGGCCCTGGCGATGGACCCGAAGGTCATGCTCTTCGACGAGCCGACCTCCGCGCTCGACCCGGAGATGATCAACGAGGTGCTGGAGGTCATGCAGCAGCTCGCCCGCGAGGGCATGACGATGGTCGTCGTCACCCACGAGATGGGCTTCGCGCGCTCGGCGGCGAACCGGGTCGTCTTCATGGCGGACGGAAAGATCGTCGAAGAGGCCACGCCCGACCAGTTCTTCAGCAACCCGCGCAGTGACCGGGCCAAGGACTTCCTGTCGAAGATCCTTCACCACTGACGGAGCCCGCCGTACCGGCTCCGGTATCCGCTGATCACGCACTTCGCGCCAACTCTAGGGAATTCCACCATGCAGCTTCGTAAGGTCACCGCCGCCTCGGCCGCCGTGCTCGCCCTCGCCCTCACCGCTACCGCCTGTGGTTCCGACGACAAGGACGACTCGGCCGGTTCGGGCGGCGGCAAGAAGATCACCATCGGCATCAAGATCGACCAGCCGGGTATCGGCCTGAAGACCCCGGACGGCAAGTTCACCGGTTTCGACGTCGACGTCGCCACGTACGTCGCCAAGGAGCTCGGCTACGACGCCAAGAACATCGAGTTCAAGGAGACGAAGAGCGCCGACCGCGAGACGGCGATCTCGCGCGGTGACGTGAAGTTCATCGCCGCCTCCTACTCGATCACCGACGAGCGCCTGCAGAAGGTCGACTTCGCCGGTCCGTACCTGCTGGCCCACCAGGACATCCTGGTCCGCGCGGACGACGACTCGTTCAAGAAGCCCGAGGACCTGAACAACAAGAAGCTCTGCTCGGTCGCCGGTTCGACCTCCGCGCAGAACGTCCACGACAAGCTGGCCCCGAAGGCTCAGCTGCTGGAGTACGGCGGCTACTCCGAGTGCCTGACCGGCCTCGAGAACAAGGCCGTCGACGCGCTGACCACGGACGACAGCATCCTGGCCGGCTACGCCTCGCAGGACGCCAACAAGGGCAAGTTCAAGCTGGCCGGCTTCAAGATGACCAACGAGAACTACGGCATCGGCCTGAAGAAGGGCGACGCCGACCTCAAGAAGAAGATCAACGACGCGCTGACCAAGATGGTCTCGGACGGCTCGTGGCAGAAGGCCGTGGAGGCGAACTTCGGTCCCGCCGGCTACAAGAACGAGAAGGCTCCGGAGATCGGCAACGTCGTCAAGTGAAGCAGGGCTGACCGGGCGCGCCGCCGCTGAACGGCGGCGCGCCGCGCCCTCCTACACGCGGAAGCACGGGAGATCGTGTTCGACTTTCTTGATGGTTATGACCTGTTGGGGGCCTTCTGGGTCACGGTGAAGCTCACCGTGTTCTCCGCCCTCGGCTCCCTCATATGGGGAACGCTGCTGGCCGGCATGAGGGTCAGCCCGGTCCCCCTGATGCGCGGTTTCGCGACCGTCTATGTGAACGTGGTCCGGAACATTCCGCTGACCGTGATCATCGTCTTCGCCTCGCTGGGCCTCTTCCAGACCCTTCAGGTCACGCTCGGAGGCGGTGGCGACTTCAAGGTCATCAACTTCCGGCTCGCGGTGCTCGCCTTCACCGTCTACACCGCGTCGTTCGTGTGCGAGGCCCTGCGTTCGGGCATCAACACGGTGCCGGTCGGCCAGGCGGAGGCAGCCCGGGCACTCGGGCTGAGCTTCAGCCAGGTGCTGCGGCTGATCGTGCTCCCGCAGGCGTTCCGTTCGGTGGTCAACCCGCTGTCCAACGTGCTCATCGCGCTGACGAAGAACACCACCGTCGCCGCGGCGATCGGGGTCGCGGAAGCCTCGTACCTGATGAAGGAAATGGTCGAGAACGAGGCCCAGCTGCTGCTGATCGCGGGTGTGTTCGTCCTCGGCTTCATCATCCTGACCCTCCCGACCGGCCTGATCCTCGGCTGGGTCGCCAAGAAGGTGGCGGTGAAGCGATGAGCTCCGTCCTGTACGACGCGCAGGGGCCCCGCGCCAAGCGGCGCAACATCCTGTACACCGTCCTCTTCGTGCTGGCCGCCGCAGCGGTGACGTGGTGGGTGTACGACGGCCTCGCCGAGAAGCACCAGCTCGACTGGGTCAAGTGGAAGCCGTTCTTCGCCGACACCCAGGCGTGGGAAACGTACATCTGGCCGGGCTTCCAGAACACGATCAAGGCGGCGTTCTACGCACTGCTCATCGCGCTGCCGCTGGGCGCGCTCTTCGGTATCGGACGACTCTCGGACCACCGCTGGGTGCGCGTTCCCGGCGGAGTGATCGTGGAGTTCTTCCGCGCCATTCCCGTACTGCTCCTGATGATCATCGCCAACGCGATGTACTCCGAGTACACCGACCTGGAACCGGACACGCGTCTCCTGTACGCCGTCGTGACGGGCCTGGTGCTCTACAACGCCTCGGTGCTCGCCGAGATCGTGCGGGCCGGCATCCTGACGCTTCCCCGCGGGCAGACGGACGCGGCCAAGGCGATCGGCATGCGCAAGGGCCAGACGATGGTCTTCGTGCTGCTGCCGCAGGCGGTCACCGCGATGCTGCCGGCCATCGTCAGCCAACTCGTGGTGATCGTGAAGGACACCGCTCTCGGCGGCGCGGTACTGAGCTATCCGGAGCTGCTGGCCTCGGTGCGGCCGATGTCCGCGAACTACGGGGCGAACACCATCGCGTGCTTCACGATCGTTGCGGTGGTCTACCTGGCGCTCAACTTCGCCCTGACGTCCTTCGCGAGCTGGCTGGAGCGGTGGCTCCGGCGCGGCAAGAAGAGCACGGGCGCGGTCGTGGGCACCGGGCCGGGGGGCGAACTGGAGACGATCGGTGCGCCGTCGCTCAACATGGACGACGGAACCGCCGCCTGACGGCTCGTCGTACGACGCCCGCGAGGGGCGGTGGCACACCTGCCACCGCCCCTCGCCGCGTTCCGGCGTCGCTTGACGCAAGCACCGGCAGTAGGTTGCATACGTTCTGTGATCGCGCACCGAGTCCCCGACGCCGCAGCACCCCCTTCGACGCCCGCGCACCTTCCGTTCCGCTTCACCGGACCGTTCCGTTTCGCCGCGCTTCCGACGGGGGACGCGCCGTGGACCCGGTGATCGTCGTCGGTGCCGGGCCGGTCGGCCTGGCGCTCTCGCTGGCCCTCGCCGCGCAGGGCGTGCCGTCCGTGCTGCTGGACGAGGACCCCGGCAACGACGAGACACGCCCCGCCCGTACGGTCGTACTGCGCGAGGACACCGCGGCCTTCCTGGAGCGGCTGGGCTGCAAGGCGCTACGGGACGAGGGACTGCGCTGGTCCGGCTGGCGTTCGGTGCGGCGCAGGCAGCTGGTGCGCGAGCTGCCGCTCGGTGAGGACCCGGTCCCGGGCAGCGAGGTGCCGGCCGCCCCCGTTCACGTCCCGCAGCACGCGCTCGTACGGGGTCTGCGGGACGCGGTGGCGGCACAGGAGCTGGTGCAGACCGCCGGGCCCAGCCGGATCGACACGCTGGAGCAGGACCCGGCCGGGGTCACCGTGCACACCAGGGAGCCCGGCTCGACCTGGTGGCGAGGGAGTTACCTGGTCGGCTGCGACGGGGCCCGGTCCACCGTGCGCAAACTCCTCGACATCCGGTTTCCCGGGCGTACGGCGGTGGAACGGCACGCAGTGGCCGCACTGCGCGCCGAGCTGCCCCGGCCCGGTGAGGCCGTGCTGCACCGGTCGCCGCCGTGGCGCACCGGGGGCGCCGAGGTCACGGCGCGCCCGCTGCCCGACGACGTGTGGCGGCTGGACTGGCTGCTGCCCGCGCGCGGCGAACTGGTCACGCCGGACGCCCTGGTCACCCGGGTCCGGGACACGCTGGCCGGCTGGTGCGGCGAGGCACCCCCGTACGAGCTGCTGGACACCGGGGTCTACACGCTGCACCACCGGCTGGCCCGGCGGTGGCGGGTGAAGCGTTCCTTCCTGGCCGGGGACGCCGCCCATCTGCTGGGTGCCCTCGGCACCCAGGGGCTCGACGAGGGGCTGCGGGACGCGGAGAACCTGGCCTGGAAACTGGCCCTCGCCTGGCACCACGGGGCGTCCGACGTGCTCCTCGACAGCTACCAGGCCGAACGCCGGGCCGCCGTCGCCGCACGGCTGCGCGCCGCCGACCAGTCGCTGCCGATACTGCGGGGCGGCGGAGGTTTGCGGACGCTCGTACCGGGGAGCGCACGGGGGCACGACACGCTGCTGATGGACGGGCATCTGGGCTGCGGCCCCCTCGGTGCGCCCTCTTCCTACGCCCTGTCCCCCCTTGCGCCCGCGCGCAGCGAGGCGCAGACCTCGGTGGGCACGCCCCCTGGTGCGCCGGTGGCCGATGTGCGGGTCACGGCACCCGACGGCACCCCGGTGCGGCTGCGGGAGCGGCTGGGGCAGGGACAGTTGCTCGTGGTGCTGGTGGCGCCCGGAACCGGAGTATGGGACCGGCGCCACTGGATGCGCGCCGGAGTGATGCCCCGGCTGGCGGAGGCCGTCACGGGGCTGCCGGTGAAGGCCGAACTGCTGGTGGCCGAGAGCTATCCGGGGGCCTCCGCGCACACGGTTCTGCTGGTCAGGCCGGACGGGCATCTCGTGGAGGCGTTCGGCGGGGTGCGTCCGGCCGAGCTGTTCGCGGCGGCGGACGCGGCGCGCGGAGGCGCTGCCCGGACGTCGGTGCGTGCCGACAGGACCGCGGACGTCAATTGACCCTCACGGGCGCGCATGGTCTACTCCCGGTCATGACCGACACCGATGTGCGCCTGTGGCGGAGGGTCCATATGGACCTGCTCCGCTATGCGGGCTGCGTGTGTCGCCCGTCCTGCTGAATCGCCTTCACCTGCCGTCGCCGTGCGCTGTGCCGTACGGCGGGGCGTCCGCGCGAACTCTCAGGACGGTCTCCGTGTCTGGCTCTCCCTTCCCCTCTGTCCCCGTGCCCACACGCACGTCCGCACCGGCTCCGACCGCCGCGGAACTGCTCGACTTCGTCCGCCGCACCGCCGAGGACACCGCACTCATCGCCTCCCTTCCCCTCGACCCCGAGGGCCGGACCTGGATCCGTCTGGACGGCCCCGGTGGCAGCGAGGCATGGCTGATCGGCTGGCCGCCCGGTACCGGTACCGGCTGGCACGACCACGCCGACTCGATCGGCGCCTTCCTCACCGCGGCCGGCACGCTCAGGGAGCACTCCCTCGCGGCCCGGCTGCCCACCGACGGCTGGAAGACCCTGGAACTGGCCGAGGACATCGACCGCACCCGGGAGCTGACCCCGGGCCGGGGCAGGGCCTTCGGCCGCCATCACGTCCACGAAGTACTGAACGAGTCGGCCACGGAGCACGCCGTCTCCGTTCACGCGTACTACCCACCGCTGCCGCGCATCCGACGCTACAGCCGCACCGGCGCGGTGCTCCGCCTGGAGCAGACCGAGGGACCGGAGGACTGGCAGTGAGCGACGAACCCCTCGGAATCGACGAGTTGCTGGAGCGGGTCAGGGCCGGTTACGAACGGCTCGGCCCGCAGGAAGCGCGGGCGGCGGCCTCCGAGGGCGCCCTGCTCGTGGACATCCGCTACGCGGAACTGCGCGAGCGCGACGGGCTGATCCCGGGGGCGCTGGTCATCGAGCGCAACGAGCTGGAATGGCGGCTGGACCCGCGGGGAAGCCACCGGGTCCCGGAGGCGGTGGACCACGGCCTGCGGGTGGTGGTGATCTGCAACGAGGGTTACGCGTCGAGCCTGGCGGCCGAGTCGCTGCACCGGCTCGGCCTGCACCGGGCGACGGATCTGGTGGGCGGCTTCCAGGCGTGGCGCGCGGCGGGCCTTCCGGTCGAGACGTGAGGGGAGGGGGCGGCCCGGGCCACCCCCTCAGGGCCTCCTCGTCACCGGCCCGCGGCCACCTCCACCGGGCGGGTCCGCAGCGCGAACCGGCCGGGCAGCGCCGTCGCGACCAGGGCGAGCAGCGCGGCGACGCCGACCACGGTCCCGTACGCCAGGGGCAGGACACCGGGCGCCGCGCTCCCCGTCATGCCGATGCTGAACGCGGTCAGCACGGCGAGCGCGATACCGGTACCGAGGGCCGCGGAGATCACCAGGACCGACAGGGTCTCGGTACGGAGCATCCGCAGCACCTGGCGGCGCGTGGCGCCGGCGAGCCGCAGAAGGGCGAACTCCCTGAACCGTTCCGACACCGACATGGCCAGCGTGTTGACGACGGCGATGGCGGTGAAGGCGAGAACCAGCCCCATGGCGAGGAGGTTGACCTCGGCGTTCTCCTGCCCCCGGTCGGCCTGGAGCCGGTCGGCGACCGCCGGGGTGGCGACCTCGACCCCGGGGAACTTGCCCACGGCGGCGGACAGTTCGCCCCCGGACGCGTCCCCGGCCACCAGGACCGTCGCGGCGAGCGGGTTGTCCATGTGCCGTGCGACCAGGTCGTGCGGCAGGGTGAGGTCCCCGAAGCCGAGGCCCCGGTGGTAGACGGCGGCGACGGTGAGGGTGGTGGGGGTGCCGTCCCCGAGATGGAGGGCGAGTTCGCTGCCGACGTGCAGCCCGAGCCGTTCGGCGGCCAGTTCGCTGATCGCGGCGGCCCGCTCGTTTGCGGCGAACGCCGCGAGGGAACCGCTCGTCACACCCGGGTCCCAGGTGCGGGTGAGCCCCGGACCGGTGACACCCTGTGCGGCGTACTTCTCCAGACCCACCCGCACGGTGGTCCGTACGACCTCCGTGGCGGCGGTGACACCGGGCGTCGCGCGGACCGCCTCCGTGGCCGCCGACGGAACGCCCGGCCCCTGCGCGCCGAGCACCCAGGTGGCGCGGGTGCCCTCCCTGGCCTGGGCGCGCGCGGCGTCGCCGATGGTCGGCTGGAGGAAAAAGACCGTGCAGGTCATGCCGATGAGCAGGGTGAGCGGGGTGACGACGGAGGCCATCCGGGTGGAGTTTCCCCGGACGTTCGCGGTGGCCAGGGTGCTCATCGGACCCGTCCGCCGGAGCACGCCCCCCATCAGAAAGGCGGCGGCCCGCACGAGGAACGGCCCCAGCAGCGAGACCGCCGTGGCCAGCACCACCACGGCCAGGAAGGTCACGGGGGTCGAGGCGGCCTCGGTGCGCAGCACGCTCAGGACACCGACCAGCACACCGCCGCCGGCGAGCAGGAGCAGCCCCACGAGGACGCGTCCCCGGGCCGGGCGGCGGCGCTCGACCGCGGACTCGGCCATGGCCTCGGCCGGACGCAGACCGGCGATCCGGCGGCCGGAGATACGGGCGGCGGCCCAGGCGCCGAGCAGGGTGACCGCGACGGCGGCGCAGGCGGGGAGAATACCGGCCGCACGTTCCAGGGTCGGCGGTGTCACGCCCATGTCGGTGAACCTGCCGTACAGCCAGGCGGCGAGCGGCAGTCCGGCGAGCGCGCCCAGGACCCCGGCGAAGGCCCCGACGACCAGGGCCTCCCGGCCGAGCAGCCGGCGGACCTGCCGCGAGGTGGCGGCGATGGTACGGAGCAGGGCCAGCTCACGGTGGCGCTGCTGGATGGAGAGGGCGAACGTCCCGACGACGACGAGCACCGCGACCAGCAGCGAGGTGCCACCCATGGCTCCGCCCATCGAGACCAGCTTGACGCGGGCCCCCGCCGCGTCGAGGAATTCGACCGGTCCGCGCCCGTCACCCGTCGCGACCCGGGCGGTGGTGCCCTTGAGGGCGGCCGTGACCTGCTCCTTCAGCGTGCCGGTGTCCGTGCCGGGTTCGGTCAGGACGCCGATCGCGCTGACCCGGCCCGCACGGTCCGCGAGCCGTTGGGCCTCCGCGGCGGAGAAGAACAGCGAGCGCTGCTGCCGGAGTTCGCCACGCCCCTGGGGCGTGGCGATGCCGCTGATCCGGTACGTGCGCGGGGCGCGGGTCGACTGCACGGTGACCCGGTCCCCGGTCGCGAGGCCCGCCCGTACGGCGAGGGTCCGGTCGATCACCACGTCGTCGGCGGACGCCGGGGCGCGGCCGGCGATGAGCGCGAAGGGGGTCAGCGGGGCGGACGACCAGGCGTGCCCGTGGAAGGGGACGCCCTTGTCCGCCGCGTGGGCGGGGAGCCCGAGCGGCTGGGCGAGGAAGGTGAGTTCGGGAACGACCGTGCGAACACCCGGCAGGTCGCGCAGCCGGTCGGCGGTGGCAGCGGGAAGCCAGGCCCGCTCGGCGACGGGCTTCGCCTTGTGCTTGGTCTTCGTCTTGCCGTTGCCCCGGTGCTTGACGGTCGTGCGGTGGACGTTCTGGTCCGCCGCGACGATCAGCGGGGCGGCCGCGTACCGCTCGGTGGCGATCCGGCCGCACAGCCCGGTCTCCAGCAGGGTGCCGCAGGCGGTGACGAGCGCGGCGGCACACATGAGGGCGAGGAACGCCCCGAGGAATCCCGCCTTGCGGTGCCGGATCGTCCGCAGGGCATAACGCAGCATCATGAGGCGTCCGTCTCTGATCGATCGGGGTCCGGGAAGGCGAGCGGGCGGGTGCGAACCGTCCGGGCATCCGGTGCGGTGTCGGCGGCGCACGTGTGCCGGCCCCGACGCCCGGCCGACTCGTGCGTCGTGGTGTCCGCCGGGAGACCGCGCAGCGTGAGGCGTTGGAGTACCTGCTGACGCCGCGCCTGGCAAAGCGCTTTTGAGGACGGCCACTCCGTGATCCCTGTCATGCGTCACACACTGCTCTGTGCACAGGCACCTGTGCACTGGAGCATTCCGGCGTCTCTGTAGGGGGGTTGTCCCCCTCCGGGGGGTGATGGCTGCGCGTGACGAACGGGGTGCACGCGGTTTTAGGAGGGTTGGGGTGCGGCTCACGGCGGCGCTCGGGAGCGGCCGGGGGTGCTACGGCTGCGCACGAGCGCGTCCGCGTGGGGCGCCGGGTGGTGCGGCTCACCGGAGCGTCGGGACGCGGTCCGGGAAGGAGCGTGGCACCGAGCGGACACCGGCGCCCCGGTTCGGGCGCGGTGCCGCTCTCCGTCCGACGCGGGCACCGCGCCCTGCCGGGCGCACCGTTCTCGTCTCAGCCGTGGGCCGCCACCGGAATGCCCCGTGACACACCCGTATGGCGTCGCTCAGGTGGAGCGGCCCCGGTGGCGGGCGGACATTCGCCTCACGGCGGGTGCGGCCGCTGCGGCCGGCGCCCGCCCGCCGGAACGCCGTCAGGGCGCCGGTACGCCGCTACGACGGGGAGCACGCACCGATGCCGACCACCGCCCTCACCCCCGACGAACTCGACGCCCAGGCCGCGCGCCTCCATGACACGGACGCCTGGCGCCAGATCGTCACCGGCTGGGACCTGACCGCACCGACGCCCGAGTCCCCCAGCCCCGCGATCGGCGTCCCGCCCACACCGGCCACGCCGGCCCCCGCTGCCGACTGGCGCGCCCTGCTCTCCGTGCCGGTGGACCAGCTGATCGCCGACAGCGTCCAAGCACTGCCACCCGCCGCGCCGCGCGAACGTCCGCTCCCCGGGCGCATCGGTGCGATCCTGCCCGACCGGCTCCACGCATGGCGGCGCGTCGGGCGGCCCGATGTGCGGCCGTCCGTCCACCTCGCCCACGCCCGGCAGATCCTGACCGAGTGGGGCTGGCAGAACACCCCGTACCGGCTCCGCGACATCCGGGGCGCTCGTTGCGTCTGCGGTGCCATGCTCACCGCACACCGCCTGGGCTACGGCTCGGCGGAGACGGTCGACCGAGCCGGGGCCTGGCTGATCGCGGAGCTTCGCTCCCAGGGCTGGACCGGGCTGATCGGTCCCTGGAACCGCTACCCGGGGCGTACCGCCGAGGACGCCCTCGCGCTGATCGACGCCACCATCAGCCGTGCGGCCCGCGCCGGCCAGTAGCGGCCGCCGGCTCAGAAGGGCTCGTCCAGCCCCTCCGTGTCCTCCCCCTCTTCCTCCAGCGCCCGGCGCACCACGCGCAGGGCCATCCCCTCGCCGTACCCCTTGCGGGCGAGCATGCCCGCGAGGCGGCGCAGGCGTTTGTCGCGGTCCAGTCCCCGGGTGGACCGGAGCTTGCGGGCGACGAGCTCCCGCGCGGTCTCCTCCTCCTGCTCGGAGTCGAGCTGCCCGACGGCTTCATCGATCACGGCGGCGTCCACACCCTTGGTCCGCAGCTCACGGACCAGTGCCCGGCGGGCGAGCCCCCGGCCGTGGTGTCGGGACTCCACCCAGGCGTCGGCGAACGCGGCGTCATCGATCAGCCCGACGTCCTCGAAGCGGGACAGCACCTCTTCGGCCGCCTCGTCCGGGATCTCCCGCTTGCGGAGGGCGTCCGCGAGCTGCTTGCGGGTGCGCGGTGTGCCGGTGAGCAGGCGCAGGCAGATGTTGCGGGCCCGCTCGACCGGGTCGCGCGGTTCCCCCTTCTCGGCCCTCGACGAGGAGGGGGAACCGCTGTCACTGGACCGGGAGCGGGAACGGCGTCCCGCTCCCTCACCGGATCCGGGGGCCGCGCCGGGGTCGACGGCGCCGGCCGGCCACTCAGTACGACGCGTCACGGATCAGCTCTTGGCCGCGGCCGCCTTGGCCGGCTTGGTCTTGCCGGCCGCTGCCGTCGCCGGCTTCGCCGCGGCCTCGGCCGGAGCCGCTGCTCCCGCCGCGTCCGCCCCGGACTCCGCGGCGTCCTCGGGCTGGACGCCGACGCCCAGCTTCACCAGGATCTTCTTCTCGATCTCATTGGCGAGGTCGGGATTGTCCTTGAGGAAGTTGCGCGCGTTCTCCTTGCCCTGGCCGAGCTGGTCGCCCTCGTACGTGTACCAGGCACCGGCCTTGCGGACGAAGCCGTGCTCCACGCCCATGTCGATCAGACCGCCCTCGCGGCTGATGCCCTGGCCGTAGAGGATGTCGAACTCCGCCTGCTTGAAGGGCGGCGCGACCTTGTTCTTGACGACCTTGACGCGGGTGCGGTTGCCGACCGCGTCGGTGCCGTCCTTGAGCGTCTCGATCCGACGGATGTCGAGACGCACCGAGGCGTAGAACTTGAGTGCCCGGCCACCGGTGGTGGTCTCCGGCGAGCCGAACATCACACCGATCTTCTCGCGGAGCTGGTTGATGAAGATCGCCGTGGTCTTGGACTGGTTCAGCGCGCTGGTGATCTTCCGGAGCGCCTGGCTCATCAGGCGCGCCTGGAGACCCACGTGCGAGTCACCCATCTCGCCCTCGATCTCCGCGCGCGGCACCAGGGCCGCGACGGAGTCGATGACGATGAGGTCGAGGGCGCCCGAGCGGACCAGCATGTCCACGATCTCGAGGGCCTGCTCACCGTTGTCCGGCTGGGACAGGATGAGGCTGTCGATGTCGACGCCGAGCTTCTTCGCGTACTCCGGGTCGAGCGCGTGCTCCGCGTCGATGAAGGCCACCGAGCCGCCGAGCCGCTGCGCGTTCGCCACGGCGTGCAGCGTCAGCGTCGTCTTACCGGAGGACTCCGGTCCGTACACCTCCACCACACGGCCGCGCGGCAGACCGCCGACGCCGAGCGCGACGTCGAGCGCGGTGGACCCGGTGGGAATCACCTCGATGGGCTCGTTCGGCCGCTCGCCGAGGCGCATCACCGCGCCCTTGCCGAATTGCCGTTCAATCTGTGCGAGTGCGGCGTCCAGCGCCTTCTCGCGGTCGGTTCCTGCCATGGGTTCCACCCGATTTGCTTGAGTCGATCGCTTCACGTCAAAGACGCTAACCCCTGCCACTGACAATGGGCCTCGACGTCCTCCCGGCCTGTGGACAACTCCACGGTCGGGCCCGGGAAAACCCGGCCGGAATCCCATGAGAATGGATGTTCGATTTCAGTGTCAAGCGCACCACGCCGTCCCCGGAGCTGACCGGGCCGACCCTCCGGCTCGGTCAGCTCCGGGGACGGCCGCGGAGGCTGTAGGCAAGCCTGGACTGGGGGAACCGTTCCCGTCGGGGGTCCAGCAGATCGACCAGCGCGATCAGCTGGACCTGGAGATCCTTGAGGCGGCCGACCGCCTGGGCCGTGTCAGCGGCGAGTCCGTCCACGTCCGCCAGTGGATCGGAGAACCACGCGGCGAACTCCTGATCCTGTTCCAGCTTCGAGCAGAACTCCGCGTAACCCAGGCAGCGGCGCCGGCCCGGCGAGAAACTGGATGTCGCGGCGCAGGATCTCCACCCAGCCCCGATACTCGGCCGGCACGAAGACCGTGCTGCGCCGGACGAAATCCGCCTCGCGAGGGGTGCCCCGAGTGAGGAAGCTCGTCAGGAAACCGTTGCCGCGCGCGGGGTCCCGATCGATGTCGTGGCCGTGCAGGATGTTGAACAGCCTGCTGTGCAGATCGAACGCGGCCCAGGCGAGGGAGGCCCGTACCGCTCCATGTAGCCGCGCTGTTCCCGGGACCGCAGGCGGCGCTGCTGCCAGTAGCTGAAGACCGCGGCCGCCGCCGCACCGCAGACGGCCACAGCCGCCGATGCCAGGGACAGCCACTCCACGTTCCCCCCAGGGCCGGCACGACATCTCGCGCCTCAGCCTACGGGCCCGCCCTGCCCGCTCCAGCGGAAAGAGCGCTTCAGGTGCGGCTCGGCCCGGAGGGTCCCTCCGGCTCGCTGCCGTCCACCTGCCCGTCGTCCTCCCGGCCGTCCTCGCCCGCGAATGCGGAGCGCATGCGTCTCAGGCGCGTCCACAGGGGCTCGCCCCGCACGCCGGGGCGGCTGCCGTGGACGCGCGGGTCGTCCGTGACGTCGTAGCGCTTCACGTACGCGCCGAGGAACGCCTGGAGCGTGGCCACGGCCGGGATGGCGATCAGCGCGCCGACGGCGCCCATGAGCGCCGTGCCCGCGATGACCGAGCCGAACGCCACGGCGGGGTGGATGTCCACCGTCTTCGCGGTGAGCTTGGGCTGGAGCATGTAGTTCTCGAACTGCTGGTAGACCACGACGAAGCCGAGGACCCAGAGCGCGTACCAGGGATCGACGGTGAAGGCGATCAGCATCGGCAGGGCGCCCGCGAGGTAGGTGCCGATCGTGGGGATGAACTGGGAGACGAGCCCGACCCAGACCGCGAGCGCCGGTGCGTACGGCACACCGAGTGCGGCCAGCAGGATGTAGTGCGCGATGCCGGAGATGAGCGCCATCAGGCCGCGCGAGTAGAGGTAGCCGCCGGTCTTGTCGACGGCGATCTCCCAGGCCCGCAGCACCTCGGCCTGGCGGGCGGGGGGCAGCACGGAGCACAGCCCGCGGCGCAGGCGGGGGCCGTCCGCCGCGAAGTAGAAGGAGAACAGGAAGATCGTCAACAGGCGGAAGAGGCCGCCGAGGACGGTCGTTGAGACGTCGAGCACACCGGTCGCGCTGTTCTGCACGTACTTCTGCAGCCAGTCGGAGTGCAGCAGGCTGTCCTGGACCTCGACGCGGGAGAGCTCCGTGTGGAAGGTCTGGTTGACCCAGTTGATCACCGAGTCGAGGTAGTTCGGGAAGTCCTCCACCATGTCCACGATCTGGCCCGCGAGCATCGAGCCGAGCAGGAAGACGAAACCGGCCCCGGCGACCAGCACGAGGAGGAAGACCAGGAAGGTGGCGAGGCCCCGGCGCATGCCCCGGGCGGACATCCGGCCCACCGCGGGTTCGATGGCGAGCGCCAGGAAGAAGGCGATCAGCACATTGATCAGCAGGCCGATGAGCTGGTCGAACGCCCAGCTGCCGAGCCGGAAGCAGGCGTAGAGCGCGAGGGCGAGGACCATGGCACGCGGCAGCCAGGCGGGCATGCGGGCGGGCCCGGCGCCGGACGGCGGGACCGGTGGCGCGGCCGGTGGTACGGGCGGCGTGCGCGGCGGCTGGATCTGAGCGGTCTCGTCTGTGGGGGCCACGGAGCAAGTCTCGCCCATGTGGGTGACACTCCCTCGCGCACCCCGGAGGGTGACCTTCCCGCCCTCGGCGTCAGCGCCTGTCGGCGGGGACGTCCATCGCGGCACAGACCCCGCGCCACACGTCCTTCGCCTCCCAGCCGGCCGCCAGCGCCTCATGGACCGTACGTCCGCCCAGCTCGGCCATCACATGGTCGCGCGCGAAGGAGTCCGCGTAGCCCGCGCCGAAGTGGTCCGCCATCCGTTCCCAGAAAATCGTCAACCGCATGCCGTCAGTATCCCGCTCCTGAGAGTGCAGCCGAGCCGCATCGGCCCTGCTCGGGGGCCCGAAGCCCTACGGTCGGTCCATGGCTGCAACTGGAACAAATCCCCTCGACCGTGCCGAGCGGTTCATCTGGCTCACGGCCCGTGTCCTCGAACAGCGGCGGTTCGCCCATCACTATCTGGAGGGAGGCGCGGACGCGGTGGAGACGGCCCTCACCGCATATGCCAACGAGGACGGCGGTTACGGCCACGCGCTCGAACCCGATCTGCGGGGCCCCGTCAGTCAGCCCCTGCACACCGCCCACGCGCTCAGCGTCCTCGACTCCATCGGCCGGTGCGGCGGTCTGCGGGTGGAGCGGATCTGCCGGTATCTGACGGAGGTGTCCACCAAGGAGGGCGCCCTGCCCGCGCTGCTGCCCTCGCAGCGCGACTATCCGGCGGCCCCCTTCATCCCGATCGTGGACGACCCGCCGGCCGAGCTGCTGGCGACCGGGCCCGTCGTCGGGCTGCTGCACCGCAATGAGGTGTGGCACGCCTGGCTCTTCCGGGCGACCGACTTCTGCTGGGCGGCCGTGGACACCCTGGAGGTGTCGCATCCGTACGAGATCGAGGCGGCGGTCGCCTTTCTCGACGGGGTGCCGGACCGCCGCCGGGCGGAGGCCGCCGCCGAACGGCTGGGGCGGCTGGTACGCGACCAGCGGCTCGCCGTGCTCGATCCGGACCGGCGCGCGGAGTACCCGGTGGCCCCCGGGTACGCACCGGGCGAGCAGCACTTCCCGTACGACTACGCCCGTACGCCCGCATCGCTCGCCCGGCGGTGGTTCTCCGACACCGAGATGGAGCGCTCGCTCGACCATCTCGCCGCCGCTCAGGAGGAGGACGGCGGCTGGCCGGTCACCTGGCGGCAGTGGGCACCCGGGACGGCACTGGAAGGGCGCCCCCTGGTGACCCTCAGGGCGCTGGAAACGCTGCGGGCGCACGGCCGCGTCCTGGCGTGAGGAGGCGGCACATCGGGGAAAGGCACACCGGTAAGGGGCACGCTCCAGAAGGCATGCCCCTTACGTTTCCGGGCCGGACACCTAGCCCAGCGCGCGCACCCCCGCGGTGACGACCACGGCCGCACCCACGACCACCAGGAACGGGGCGCGCAGGACTAGAGCGAGTGCCGCGGCGGCGAGGCCCGCGCCCCTGGCGTCCAGGGCCAGGTGCTGTCCGTCGGCGAAGGTCTGCTGGGCGGTGAGCGCGGCCAGGAGGGCCACCGGAAGCAGGGCGGCCAGACGTTGCACCAGCGGCCGCTCCAGTGCGCCGGCGGGCACCAGGAGGCCGAGGAGTTTGGCCAGATAGCAGCCGACGCAGGTCAGCGCGATGGCGATCCAGACGTTCATCGACCACCCTCCGCCCGGGTCGCACCGGCATCCTCGGCCTCGGTGCCGCCCGCGCCGTCACCCTTGGCCCGCCCCATCAGGAACAGGACGACGGGCGCGGCCAGCGCGGCCAGCAGCACGGGCACCCCGGCCGGCAGCACGGGCAGGAGGCCGAGGGCGAGCAGGACGGCGAGCGCCGCCGTCACCCGCTCCGTCGTGGACTTCAGCATCGGGGCGAGCAGCGCGAGGAAGACGGCCGGACTGGCCGCGTCGAGCCCCCAGGCGTCGGTGTCGCCGAGCGCCTCGGCGCCCATGGCGCCCACCAGGGTGGTCAGGTTCCACAGCACGTAGAGGGTGAGCCCGGTGACGGTGAAGCCGATCCGCGCGGCCCGCCGGGTGGGCTGGGACAGCGTCACGGCGGTCGTCTCGTCGATGACCCACTGGGCGGCGAGCGGACGCAGGGCGCGCGGCAGGGCCAGGAGCTGGGAGAGCCGCAGCCCGTAGAAGGCGTTGCGTATGCCGAGGAAGAAGGCACCGGCGGCCGCGGTGTACGGGTTGCCGCCGGCGGCGAGCGCGCCGACCAGGGCGAACTGGGAGGCGCCGGTGAACACGAGCAGGCTGAGCGCGCACGTCTGGAGCAGGCTCAGGCCGGAGCCCGCCGAGGTGACGCCGAAGGCGAAGCCGGAGAGGCCGACGGCTATGCC
This sequence comes from Streptomyces sp. NBC_00209, assembly GCF_045206345.1. Classification (NCBI taxonomy): domain Bacteria; kingdom Bacillati; phylum Actinomycetota; class Actinomycetes; order Kitasatosporales; family Streptomycetaceae; genus Streptomyces; species Streptomyces sp. NBC_00209. Next base: position 1,509,881 of record NZ_CP108121.1, read on the forward strand.
GACGCCGAGCGCGTCGCGTACGACGGCCGAGTCCGGCTTGGTCCCGGCGTCGAGTGTGCTGCCGCCGGCCGGGTCGGCGATGGTGCAGAGGGGTGCTGTCTGTTTTGCCACGTTCAGCACGCTACCGGGACCGTTCCGCACCGGTCTTGTACGTTCTTGCACGTTCGCGCTGGTAGGCGCCGGGGGGCACTCCCACGATCCGGGTGAAGTGACGGTTGAGATGCGGCTGGTCGGTGAAGCCGACTTCCGTCGCCGCGACCGAGGGGGCCGTGCCCGCGTCGAGCATCCGGCGTGCACGCCGCACCCGGGCGTTGGTGAGCCAGGTGTGCGGAGGCATGCCGTACTGCTTCTTGAACGCGCGCAGCAGCGCGAACGGGCTCGTGCCCAGTTCGGCGGCCAGCGCCTCCAGGGTCGGCGGTTCGGACATCCGGGATTCCAGGAGAGCCCGGGCGCGCGCCGCGTCGCGGGCGCCGGCGGCGCGGGGGGCCGAGACGGGGAACGCGGTGCCGTGCCGGGTGAGCAGGCGGGTGACGACGACCCGCAGCACACTGTCGGCGGCCAGCGCGTTGCCCTCCTCGGCCGCCCGGTGGACCTCGGCTATCAGCCGGGCCGCGTACGGATCGGCCACCCCGGTCTCGGAGAAGCCGACGGTGCCGCGCACGCGCGTCGTATCGGCGGCGATGTCGTTGATCACCTGCGCGGACGGGTAGAGCGTGTCGTACACCCAGCCTTCGGGGACACCCGCGCGGGCGCTGTGCGGCACCTCCGGGTTGATCATGATGACGGTCCCCGGCCCCGCGTGCAGGGTCCCCGCGGGCGTTCCGATGTCCTCGACGCCATGGCTCACCGTGGCGACGACATAGCCCTCGTGGCTGTGGCGCGGGAAGGTGTGCCGGATGTAGCGGGCGCGCAGCAGGTCGAGGTCGGGCAGCTCCGCGTAACTCCAGTGCCGCGCCCATTCCGCCGGTTGCTGTGCTCCTGCCATGGTGGGATTCTCCCAGCTCGTGGGTGGTCCGGTCGCCGGTCCTGCGGCCCGCCGGGCGGTTGTCGGGGCCGTTGTCAGTGGCGGGGTGCACGATGGGGAACATGACCGGCTCCGCACTCGATTCCTTCTCCCCCGCGACCCGCAGCTGGTTCACGGGGGCCTTCAGCGCGCCGACCGCCGCGCAGGAGGGCGCCTGGCGGGCGATCGGCGAGGGATCGGACGTGCTGGTCGTCGCGCCGACCGGCTCGGGCAAGACGCTGGCCGCCTTCCTCGCCGCCCTGGACCGGCTGGCGGCCGTCCCCCCGCCGGCGGAGGCGAAGAAGCGCTGCCGTGTGCTGTACGTGTCGCCGCTCAAGGCGCTCGCGGTCGACGTGGAGCGCAATCTGCGCTCACCGCTGACCGGCATCCGCCAGGAGTCGGTGCGCCAGGGGCTGCCGGAGCCGGAGGTCAGGGTGGGCATCCGGTCGGGCGACACCCCGGCCGCCGAGCGCCGCTCGATGGCGACCCGCCCGCCGGACATCCTGATCACGACGCCCGAGTCGCTGTTCCTGATGCTGACCTCATCGGCCCGCGAGGCCCTGTCCGGCATCGAGACGGTGATCCTGGACGAGGTGCACGCGGTCGCGGGCACCAAGCGCGGCGCCCACCTCTCCGTATCGCTGGAGCGCCTGGACGAGCTGCTGCCCCGGCCGGCCCGGCGCATCGGCCTGTCGGCCACCGTCCGGCCGGTGGACGAGGTCGCGCGCTTCCTGTCGCCCCGGCGCAAGGTGGAGATCGTCCAGCCGCCGTCCAGCAAGCGGTTCGACCTGTCGGTGGTGGTGCCCGTCGAGGACCTGGGCGAGCTGGGCGGCTCCCCCGCCACCGACGACACCTCGGGGCAGGCCGAGAAGCCGTCGATCTGGCCGCATGTGGAAGAGCGGATCGCCGATCTCGTCCAGGCGCACCGCTCCACGATCGTCTTCGCCAACTCCCGCCGCCTCGCGGAGCGCCTGTGCAACCGGCTCAACGAGATCGCGTACGAGAGAGCCACCGGCGAGACGATGCCGGAGGCCCACTCCCCCGCCGAGGTCATGGCGGAGTCCGGCGCGGCCAAGGGCGCCCCCGCCCTGCTCGCCCGGGCCCACCACGGATCGGTCTCCAAGGAGCAGCGCGCCCAGGTCGAGGAGGACCTGAAGGCGGGAAGGCTGCCCGCGGTGGTCGCCACCTCCAGCCTGGAGCTGGGCATCGACATGGGCGCGGTCGACCTGGTGATCCAGGTCGAGTCGCCGCCCTCCGTCGCCTCCGGCCTCCAGCGGGTCGGCCGCGCCGGCCACCAGGTGGGCGCGGTCTCCACCGGTGTCGTCTTCCCGAAGTACCGCGGCGACCTGGTGCAGGCGGCCGTGGTCACCGAGCGGATGCGGACGGGCTCCATCGAGGCGCTGCGCGTCCCGTCCAATCCGCTGGACGTGCTGGCCCAGCAGCTGGTCGCGATGGTCGCCCTGGACAGCTGGCAGGTGGACGACCTGCTCGCGGTGGTCCGCCGGGCCGCCCCCTTCGCCTCGCTGCCCGAGTCGGCGTTCACGGCCGTCCTCGACATGCTCGCGGGCCGCTATCCGTCCGACGCCTTCGCGGAGCTGCGGCCCCGCGTCGTCTGGGACCGCGTCGCCGGTACGGTCACGGGCCGCCCCGGTGCGCAGCGCCTCGCCGTCACCTCGGGCGGGACCATCCCGGACCGGGGCCTCTTCGGGGTGTTCCTCGCCGGAGCCGACCCCAAGAAGGGCGGCGGCCGGGTCGGTGAGCTGGACGAGGAGATGGTCTACGAGTCCCGGGTCGGCGACGTCTTCACGCTGGGCACGACCTCCTGGCGGATCGAGGACATCACCCGCGACCGGGTCCTCGTCTCCCCAGCGCCCGGTGTCCCCGGGCGGCTGCCGTTCTGGAAGGGCGACCAGCTGGGCCGCCCGCTGGAGCTGGGCCGCGCCCTCGGGGCCTTCCTGCGCGAGCTCGGCGCGCTCTCCCCCGAGGACGCCCGCGACCGCCTGCTCTCCGCCGGCCTGGACACCTGGGCCGTCGACAACGTCCTGGCGTATCTGGACGAGCAGCGCCGGGCCTGCGGTCATGTCCCGGACGACCGGACCATCCTGGTCGAGCGCTTCCGGGACGAGCTGGGCGACTGGCGGGTCGTCGTGCACTCCCCGTTCGGCGCGCAGGTGCACGCCCCGTGGGCGCTGGCGCTGAGCGCCCGCCTCGCCGAGCGGTACGGGATGGACGCCCAGGTCATGCATGCCGACGACGGCATCGTGCTGCGGCTGCCCGACGCCGACATGATGGGCCTGGATCTCCTGGACTTCGACCCCGCGCAGGACCCGGCCCAGGAGTCCGGCCAGGGCGCCGCCGCACCGCTCGCCCCGGCCAACACCGCCTTCGACAGCGATCAACCCCCGGTCGGCGCCGCCGATGTCGCCTTCGACAAGGGCGAGATCGCGCAGATCGTGACCGACCAGGTCGGCGGCTCCGCCCTGTTCGCCTCGCGGTTCCGCGAGTGCGCCGCCAGGGCGCTCCTGCTTCCCCGACGCAGCCCCGGCAAACGCACCCCGCTCTGGCAGCAGCGCCAGCGGGCCGCGCAGCTCCTCCAGGTCGCCTCCGAGTTCGGCTCCTTCCCCATCGTTCTCGAAGCGGTCCGCGAATGCCTCCAAGACGTCTTCGACGTCCCGGGGCTCACGGAGGTGATGGGCGATCTGGAGGCCCGGCGCATCCGCCTGGTGGAGGTCACCACCCAGGAGCCCTCCCCCTTCGCCCGCTCCCTCCTCTTCGGCTACGTCGCCCAGTTCCTGTACGAGGGCGACTCGCCGCTCGCCGAACGGCGCGCCGCCGCGCTCTCCCTGGACTCCCGGCTCCTCGCCGAACTGCTGGGCCGGGCGGAGCTGCGCGAACTGCTCGACGCCGATGTGCTGACCGAGCTGGAACGGGAGCTCCAGTGGCTGGCGGACGACCGCCGGGTCAAGGACACCGAAGGAGTCGCGGACCTGCTGCGGGTGCTCGGCCCGCTCACCGACGGAGAGCTCGCCGAGCGCGGGGCCGAGCCCGCCTGGGCGAAGGAGCTGGAGTCCGCCCGCCGCGCCATCCGCGTCCGGATCGCCGGAACGTCCCACTGGGCGGCGATCGAGGACGCGGGCCGACTGCGCGACGCCCTGGGCACGGCGCTCCCGGTCGGCGTCCCCGAAGCGTTCACCGAGCCGGTGAAGGACCCCCTCGGCGACCTCCTCGCCCGGTACGCCCGTACGCACGGCCCGTTCACCTCCACCGCGGCGGCGGCCCGGTTCGGCCTCGGCACCGCCGTCACCGACGGGGCGCTGCAACGACTCGCGGCGTCGGGCCGCATCGTCCAGGGCGAGTTCCACCCCGCGGGCATCGGCCAGGAGTGGTGCGACGCCACGGTGCTGCGGCGGCTGCGGCGCCGTTCGCTGGCCGCCCTCCGCCATGAGCTGGAGCCGGTCCCGCCCGCCGCCCTGGCCGGGTTCCTGCCGCAGTGGCAGCATCTCGGCGGCAACAGCCTGCGCGGCATCGACGGACTGGCCCGCGCAGTCGAACAGCTCCAGGGGGCGCCCGTCCCCGCCTCCGCGCTGGAACGGCTCGTCCTGCCCGGCCGTGTCACCGGCTACACCCCCGCGCTCCTGGACGAGCTGACCACCACCGGCGAGGTCGTCTGGGCCGGTGCGGGCGCCCTGCCCGGCAAGGACGGCTGGATCTCCCTCTACCTCGCCGACAGCGCGCCCCTGCTCCTCCCCCCGCCGCGCCCCTTGGAGCTGAGCGCACTGCACGAGTCCGTGCTGACCGCGCTGGGCGGCGGCTACGGCCTGTTCTTCCGCCAGATCGCCGACCAGGTCCGCGCCACCACCCACCCCGACTGCACCGATCCGCACCTGGCGGACGCCCTGTGGGACCTCGCCTGGTCCGGCCGCCTGACCAACGACACCCTCGCGCCCCTGCGCTCCCTCCTGGGCTCGGGCCGCACGGCCGGCTCGACCGCGCACCGCGCCCGGCGGAATGTGCCGCGCGGCCGTTACGGCACCCTCACCGCCGCTGCCCGCCCGGCCTCACGCACCGGGCCGCCCACGGTCTCCGGCCGCTGGTCCCTGCTGCCGGCCATCGAGCCCGAGCCGACGCACCGCGCCCACGCCCTGGCGCGCACGCTGCTCGACCGCCACGGGGTGGTGACCCGGGGCGCGGTGCAGGCCGAGGGCGTCGAGGGCGGCTTCTCGGCGGCGTACCGGGTGCTGTCGGCCTTCGAGGACAACGGGCAGGCGCGCCGGGGGTACGTCGTGGAGGGGCTGGGGGCCGCCCAGTTCGCGATCGACGGCGCGGTCGACCGGCTCCGCGCGGTGTCCACGGCCCGGGACCGTACGGAGCCGGGCGCCGACCCCCGCGCCCTCGTCCTCGCGGCGGCCGACCCGGCCAATGCGTACGGCGCCGCCCTGCCGTGGCCGGAACCGCCGGACGGGGCCGGGCACAAGCCGGGCCGCAAGGCGGGCTCGCTCGTGGTCCTGGTCAACGGTGAGCTGACGCTGTACATGGAGCGCGGCGGCAAGACGCTGCTGGCCTGGCCGACCGATCCGGACGACCCCGCGCTCCGGGCGGCGGCCGGCGCGCTGGCCGCGGCCGCCCGCGCCGGGGCCCTCGGCACGGTGACGGTGGAGCGCACCAACGGCGCCTCGTCCCTGACCTCGCCCCTGGGGCGGACGCTGGAGGCGGCCGGCTTCCTCGCCACTCCGAGGGGCCTGCGCCTGCGCGCGACATAACCCCGGCCCCGGCGAACGAGGACGGGCACCCCCGCCCCACGCATCATGGAGGCATGCCCGAAGGAGACACCGTCCTGCAGACCGCCGCGCGGCTGCATCACGCGCTGGCCGGACAGGTCCTCACCAGGTCCGACCTCCGCGTCCCCCGGTTCGCCACCGCCGACCTCACGGGACGGGCCGTGCTGGACGTCACCGCCCGGGGCAAGCACCTGCTGACCCGGATCGACGGCGGTCTCACCCTGCACAGCCACCTCCGGATGGACGGCTCCTGGCGGATCTACGCCCCGGGCGAGCGCTGGCGCGGCGGCCCCGCCCACCAGATCCGCGCGATTTTGGGCAACGCGGCCCACACCGCCGTCGGCTACCGCCTCCCGGTCCTTGAGCTCTTGCGCACCCAGGACGAGGAGCAGGCGGTCGGCCATCTCGGCCCCGATCTGCTCGGGCCGGACTGGAACGCCGGCACGGCGCTGCGGAATCTCCTGAGCGACCCCGCCCGCCCGCTCGGCGAAGCCCTGCTCGACCAGCGCAACCTGGCCGGCGTCGGGAACATCTACAAGGCCGAGCTCTGCTTCCTGGCGCGGGCCACCCCCTGGCTCCCCATCGGCGAGCTGCCCGCCCGGACGGCCACCTTGCTGGTCAGCACGGCGCACCAGCTCCTCGACGCCAACCGCGACCGCCCGAACCGCGTCACGACGGCCGGGGGCCGTTCCCGTACCGTCGCTGACGCCGCCGCCCGCGCACGCAGGCCGAGCGAAAGCCTCTGGGTCTACGGCCGGACGCACCGCCCCTGCCTGCGCTGCGGAACCCCGATCCGCGCGGCCGAGCAGGACGACCGCCCCGCCTACTGGTGTCCCGGCTGCCAGACCGGCCCGGGGCCCACCTGACGTACCTCGTTGCCGGTGCGAAGCCCCCGCCGGCCCGCGCGGCCGGAGCCGCCGCCCCGGCACCTACCTGACCACCCACCGCCGCCACGCCCCCGCCCGGCTCCGGGCCCACGCCGTACCGCGCCGCAGCAGGCCCGTACCCGCGTCGAAGATGCCGAGGGGCCTGGCCGTCGCGGCCACGTGCACCGGAAGGAGGCTGAGCCCCCAGCCGCCCGCCGCCACCGCTCCCTCGACCACCCCCGCGTGCGCCGGGGCCAGTATCAGCCGCAGCACGGCCCACCACCACACGCCACAGAGAACGAGCGCCGGCACCCATCGCCGTACCATGGCCGCCTCCTCCGGCTTGATCCAAACGAAGGACCCTAGTCGCGCCCGTTCCGCCGGGGCGAGAGCGCACCGTTGCACCCCCGGCGCGCACGATGCCGGTCGCACCACCCCCGCACCGGCCCCTCTCAGCGCGGAGCCCCCACCGCGCGGGTGGGGGCTCGCCGAGGGCGGGTCAGTCCTTGTCGTTGTTCAGGGAGTCCTTGACGCCGTCCGCCCGGTCGCGGGCGCCGTCCATGGCGTCCTTGGCCTTGCCCTTGGCCTGGTCCGCCTTGCCCTCGGCCTCCTTGCGACGGTCGCCGGTCATCTTGCCCATGGCTTCCTTCGCCTTGCCGGTGACCTTGTCCTTCGCGCCTTCGTTCCTCATGCTCTTACCTCCGTTGGAGAAATCCGGTGAGTGACGGCGTGTGCTCAGGCGCTCTCGGCCTGGAACATCCACGCGTGCTTTTCGAGTTCGGCGGTCAGCGAGATCAGGAGGTCCTGGCTGACCGGGTCCGGGGTCTCGGTCACCTCGATGCGCTCGCGCATCCGTCCGATCACCACGCCGAGGGCGTCGACCAGGGCCTTCACCGCGTCCACGTCCTTGATCCAGCCTTCGGACACGGAGGCGATGGCCGTGCTCCTGGCGATCGTCGCGGATCGGCCGTCCGGGTTGACGCCGAGCGCGGACGCCCGCTCCGCGACCGTGTCGGAGTGCTGGCGAGCGGTGTCCACGACTTCGTCGAGCTGGAGGTGCACGGACCTGAACCGCGGCCCGACCACGTTCCAGTGGACCTGCTTGGCCACCAGAGAAAGGTCGAGGAGGTCCACCAGAGCGCCCTGGAGGGCGTCCCCGACGGCCTTGAGGTCGGTCTCGGACAGTGGGCTCTTCACCACAGACATGCACGTCTCCGATCTGGAATCCGTTCCGTTCAGCACCACCCACGATGGCACAAACGAAGCAAAACGGTCATTCGAGGAAGTCTCCGATGGCTCCGCCCAGTGCGATCGGGACGGTTCCTCGGTCTCTCATCCACGCGCCTGCCCCCCATCGCCCCGCTGACACACTCACGGGCGCACCAAAACCACACGTAGACACACGAAAGCCCCGGCCCTCCCCACAACAGGGGGAGAGCCGGGGCTCCGGCTTCACACCGAACCGATCGGTCAGGCGGCGACTACGTCCACCGCTTCTGCGGGTGCCTTGATGGTCACCCGCCCCGTCGGTACACCCGCCACCGAGGTAACGGAGACGGAGTTGAGCATGGGGCGCACCGGTACAGGTACCGGATCGCTGGCCGCTGCCGACTCGGCCAGTTCGGCCAGGGACAGCTCATCGCTCACTTCACGCATGAGCTCGGACATCCGTACGTCAAGCGCGTCGCAAATGGCGGAGAGCAGTTCGGAGGATGCCTCCTTCTGCCCCCGCTCCACCTCGGAGAGATAGCCGAGCGAAACTCGGGCGGACGAGGAGACTTCGCGCAGAGTACGGCCTTGGCGCTGGCGCTGCCGACGCAGCACGTCACCCAGCAGGCGACGGAGCAGAATCATCGGTGGCTCCCTCCTCGGACCGCGTAGCCGCATCCTTCACGCCCCACCGTACCGCCTAGCGCTGCGGCCGTGCGGGGAGCGATGTCGTGTTCACTCAGGGCTGCAAACATCAATTCCCCCCGTTCTCTTCCGTATCCTGTGCGCTCGCATTCTCGTGGAGTTCGCCTGAGAGCAGGTCGAGCGCGCTTCGTACGCTCTTCTTACGGATGTCCGCCCGGTCGCCGTTCAACCTCAGCGCGGACACTTTCCCGGCGCCGTCCGGGCCGCTGACCGCGACGAAAACCGTTCCGACGGGCCGGCCATCCTGCGGTTCGGGGCCGGCGACGCCGGTGGTCGCCACTCCCCAGTCTGCGCCCAGAGCCTGCCGTACGCCTGTCGCCATCTGACGCGCGACGTCCGCGTCGACCGCTCCGCGCTCCGCGAGGAGACCTGCGTCCACCCCGAGGACTTCACTCTTGAGGGGGGTCGCGTAAGCCGTCACCGAGCCCCTGAAGGCTTGGGAGGCACCCGGTACGGACGTCAGTTCGGCCGCGACCAGGCCGCCGGTCAGCGACTCCGCGACGGCAAGAGTCTCCCCTCGCTCGACCAGCAGTCGCAGTACCCGGCCCGCCGCAGTCACCGCTCGGCCTCCGCCGGCCCCCGGGCCCCCGCCGCCTCGGCGACCGCGCCGGTCTCCTCGGAGACGGCCTGAGGAACTTCCTCTGCCGCCCGTTCCGCCGCGAGGCCCTGGCGCCGCAGCACGACGGCCTGGCGGACGTAGTCGAGACCGGTGACGACCGTCAACACGACGGCCACCGCCATCACCCAGAAGCGCAGGGTGGCCAGGGGACCGGTCAGCGCCAGGACGTACATCCCGACGGCCGTCCCCTGCGCCAGCGTCTTCATCTTGCCGCCGCGGCTGGCCGGAATGACCCCGTGCCGGATCACCCAGAACCGCATCAGGGTGATGCCCAGCTCACGGAAGAGGATCACGCCCGTCACCCACCAGGGCAGATCGCCCAGGTACGACAGACAGATCAGCGCCGCGCCCATGATCGCCTTGTCGGCGATCGGGTCGGCGATCTTCCCGAAGTCGGTGACCAGGTTGTACGTGCGCGCCAGATGCCCGTCGAACAGGTCGGTGATCATGGCGATGGCGAAGGCGGCCCAGGCGAAGGAACGCCAGGCCGGGTCGTATCCGCCGTTGTGGAGCAGCAGCACCACGAAGCCGGGAACGAGCACGAGCCGGGCCATCGTCAGGAGGTTGGCGATGTTCCACAGACTGGCCTGATTGACCGCAGCGGCGCCCAGCTTTCCGCCGCGGACCGGCGTCGCGCCGGAACCGCCTGCCGCGGATGCCGGGGCTCCGGTCATCTGGCTACCTCCACAAGCTCACTGCACTCGGCGATCAGGTCCACGCCTTCGGTGCCCACGACCTTTGCCTCGACCATACGGCCCGGGACCAGGCCCTCGCGTGTGGTGAAGAGCACCTGGCCATCGGTTTCGGGCGCCTGGTGCGCGGCCCGGCCGTAGGCGCGCGGCTCGTCCTCGGTGGGCTCGACGGACTCGACCAGCACCTGGAGCGTTTCACCCATGCGCTCCTCGGCGCGCTGCGAGGTCAGTTCCTCGGCGAGCTGCGAGATGTGCGCGAGGCGCTCCGCGATGACGTCGGCGTCGAGCTTGTTGTCGTAGCCGACCGCCTCGGTGCCGTCCTCGTCGGAGTAGCCGAAGACGCCGATGGCGTCGAGACGGGCACCCGTGAGGAACCGTTCCAGCTCCGCGAGGTCGTCCTCGGTCTCGCCGGGGAAGCCGACGATGAAGTTGGACCGGGCGCCGGCCTGCGGTGCCTTGCCGCGGATCGTGTCCAGCAGCTCCAGGAAGCGGTCGGTGTCCCCGAAGCGGCGCATCGCCCGCAGCACGCCGGGCGCGGAGTGCTGGAAGGACAGGTCGAAGTAGGGCGCGACCTTCGGCGTCGAGGTGAGGACGTCGATCAGGCCGGGCCGCATCTCGGCGGGCTGGAGGTAGCTGACGCGGATGCGCTCGATCCCGTCGACGTCCGCGAGCTCGGGCAGCAGGGTCTCCAGGAGGCGGATGTCACCCAGGTCCTTGCCGTACGAGGTGTTGTTCTCGGAGACCAGCATGACCTCCTTCACCCCCTGCTCGGCGAGCCAGCGGGTCTCGCCCAGCACGTCCGAGGGACGGCGGGAGATGAAGGAGCCCCGGAAGGACGGGATGGCGCAGAAGGAGCAGCGCCGGTCGCAGCCGGAGGCCAGCTTGACCGAGGCGACGGGGCTGGTGCCCAGCCGGCGGCGCAGGGGCGCGCGCGGCCCGGAGACCGGGGCGACGCCCTCCGGCAGGTCGGCGGGGGCGGGGGCGATCTCCTGCGCGTGGCCGGGCAGGGACACGGTGGTGTCCTGCCGCTCGGCGGGGCTGATCGGCAGGAGCTTGCGGCGGTCGCGGGGGGTGTGGGAGGCGTGGATGCCGCCGTTGAGGATGGTCTGGAGGCGGTCGGAGATGTCGGCGTAGTCGTCGAAGCCGAGGACACCGTCCGCTTCCGGCAGGGCCTCGGCGAGGTCCTTGCCGTAGCGCTCGGCCATGCAGCCGACGGCGACGACGGCCTGGGTACGGCCGTGGTCCTTCAGATCATTGGCTTCGAGGAGGGCGTCGACGGAGTCCTTCTTGGCGGCCTCCACGAACCCACAGGTGTTGACGACGGCGACATCGGCATCGGAGGCATCCTCGACGAGCTCCCAGCCGTCCGCTGCCAAGCGGCCTGCGAGCTCCTCCGAGTCCACCTCGTTACGGGCGCAGCCAAGAGTGACAAGGGCGACGGTACGGCGTTCGGGCATGGGCTCAAGACTACTTTGTCCCGGCACCGACCCCGCCGCGGAGGGTTGCACCGTTACCCACGGTGACAAAGACGGCGAGCGCCCGGCACGATGGCCGGGCGCTCGCCGCGCCGCGATGTCTCCGGGTGACCGGTCAGCCGACCTCGGGGTCGCCCTTGGTGTACGAGAGGCGCTCGACCTGTCCGGGCTTGAACTGGTCCTCGACCTTCTTCCCGTTCACGAAGAGCTCGATCGAGCCCGCGTTGCCGAGGATGAGATCGACGCGCTCCTTGTCCTGGAAGGTCTTCGACTCGCCCTGCTGGAGGGTGCCGTCGAAGAGGGCCCGGCCGTTGTGGTCCTTGGCGGAGATCCAGCTCTTGCCCTGGGTGGCGCTGAGCTTGACGGTGACCTTGTCCTGGGGCGCCGCGGCGATGGCGCTCTCGGACGGGGCCGGCTTGGGGTCGGCGGGCTTGCTGGCGGAGGGCTTCGGGGCGATCTTGTCGGAGGTCGGGCCCTCGGCCACCCGGCCGGCCGTGGAGGGCCCGTCGTCGCCGCCCTTGAAGAAGGTGAAGCCGACGAAGCCGACCACGGCGACGATCGCCGCGACCATGGCCGCCGTCCAGTTGGGCCTGCGGGGTTCGGAGCGGATGCGTTCGGCTTCGAACAGCGGCGCCGCCGGGGTGGGCGCGGGACGGCCGCCGTGCTCGGCGTCGTACTGCGCGATCAGCGGTTCCGGATCGGTGCCGACGGCACGGGCGAGCGTACGGATGTGGCCGCGGGCGTACACGTCGCCGCCGCAGCGGGAGAAGTCGTCCTGCTCGATCGCGTGCACGATGGGGATGCGCACCCGGGTGGACGTGCTGACCTCTTCGACCGTGAGACCTGCGGAGAGACGAGCCTGCTGGAGCACTCGACCGATCGAAGGCCGGTCGTCTTCGGGGGAGTTGCCGATGGACACGGGGGCGCCTTTCGAGCGTGAGCCACCTGCTGGGTGTTCAGTCTAGGGGGGGTACGAAAGGGTGGGGCAACCGGGCGGGTGGACTTTGTACGCCATCAGATTCGAACAGAGCCGGTTTCGCCGGGACGCCCCGGGGAAGGACGTTCCGTCCTTCCCTTCAACTTGACGTACGGCCCGGCGAAACGGTTGCCCGTAAAACTCTTACGAAGCGGTTTCCCCACGAATCTGTGCCAACACCCCGTCGAGCTCGTCGGGTTTCACCAGGACGTCGCGTGCCTTGGAGCCCTCGCTCGGTCCGACGATGTTGCGCGACTCCATCAGGTCCATGAGCCGCCCGGCCTTGGCGAAGCCGACCCGCAGCTTGCGCTGGAGCATCGAGGTCGATCCGAACTGGGTGGAGACGACCAGCTCGGCCGCCTGGCACAGCAGGTCGAGGTCGTCGCCGATGTCCTCGTCGATCTCCTTCTTCTGCTTCGTGCCGACCACCACGTCGTCGCGGAAGACCGGGGCCATCTGGTCCTTGCAGTGCTGGACGACGGCCGCGACCTCGTCCTCGGTGACGAAGGCACCCTGCATACGTGTCGGCTTGTTCGCGCCCATCGGCAGAAACAGACCGTCACCCTTTCCGATGAGCTTTTCGGCGCCGGGCTGGTCCAGGATGACGCGGCTGTCGGCGAGCGAGGACGTGGCGAAGGCGAGCCGCGAGGGCACGTTCGCCTTGATCAGACCGGTGACGACGTCCACCGAGGGACGCTGCGTGGCGAGCACCAGGTGGATGCCGGCGGCGCGGGCCAGCTGGGTGATGCGGACGATCGAGTCCTCGACGTCACGCGGGGCGACCATCATCAGGTCGGCCAGCTCGTCAACGATCACCAGCAGATACGGGTAGGGCGCGAGCTCCCGTTCGCTGCCCTCCGGCGTCTTGAGCTTGCCGGTGCGCACCGCGTGGTTGAAGTCGTCGATGTGCCGGTAGCCGAAGGCCGCGAGGTCGTCGTAGCGCAGATCCATCTCCCGTACGACCCACTGAAGCGCCTCGGCGGCCTTCTTGGGGTTGGTGATGATCGGCGTGATCAGGTGCGGAATGCCCTCGTACGCGGTGAGCTCGACGCGCTTCGGGTCGACCAGGACCATCCGGACGTCCTCCGGCGTGGCCCGCACCATGATCGAGGTGATCAGGCAGTTGATGCAGGACGACTTGCCGGAGCCGGTCGCGCCGGCCACCAGGACGTGCGGCATCTTCGCGAGGTTGGCCATCTCGTAGCCGCCCTCGACGTTCTTGCCGAGCGCGACGAGCATGGGGTGGTCGTCCTCCGCCGCGTCCGCCAGCCGCAGCACGTCGCCGAGGTTGACCATCTCCCGGTCGGAGTTGGGGATCTCGATGCCGACCGCGGACTTACCCGGAATCGGCGAGATGATGCGGACGTCGGGGCTGGCGACGGCGTACGCGATGTTCTTGGTGAGCGCCGTGATCCGCTCGACCTTCACGGCGGGGCCGAGCTCCACCTCGTACCGCGTCACCGTCGGCCCGCGGGTGAAACCGGTGACGGCGGCATCCACCTTGAACTCGGTGAACACGTTGGTCAGCGAGGCGACGATCGCGTCGTTGGCGGCGCTCCGGGTCTTGCCGGGACCGCCGCGCTCCAGCAGGTCGAGCGAGGGCAGCGCGTACGTGATGTCGCCGGAGAGCTGCAGCTGCTCGGCCCGGGCGGGCAGCGGCTGCGACTCGGAGCGCTCGGGAACCGGCTTGGTCAGATCCGGTACGCCACCGGCCGGCGTCGACTCCGCGCGCTTCCCGGCCGACTCCGCTTCCCTGGCACCCGGCACCGGCGTGCCCGCCCGCTCGCGGTCCACCGAGACACCCTGCGTCAGGTCCGCGACGACCGGCGAGGGCGGCATGCCGTTGAGCACGGCCCCGTCGAGCGCGGCGGCAGCGGCGGCCGCGACGTCCACCGCGTCCATCGTGCGGTTCATCGCGGGCTGCACCGAGGGCCTGCGCGGCCTGCGGCGCTTGGACAGCGCCTCGGACTCCGGGTCGTACGCGTCGGGCGCCCGGGAGCGGCGGGAGCGGGGCGGCAGCGCGTCGCGCCACTGCTCGTCGTACCGCTCCTCGTCATCGCCCTCCTGAGCCTCGGGGTCGTACGCCGGCTCCATGATGCCCAGCTTGACGCCGAGCAGCCGCAGCCGCTGCGGGATGGCGTTCACCGGGGTTGCCGTGACGACCAGCAGCCCGAAGACGGTGAGCAGCAGGAGCAGCGGCACGGCCAGCACCTCGCCCATGGCGAAGATCAGCGGCTTGGAGGCGGCCCAGCCGATGAGGCCGCCCGCGTCCTGCATGGCCTCGGTTCCCTCGTCGCGCCCCGGCGAACCGCACGCGATGTGGACCTGTCCGAGCACGCCGACGACCAGGGCGGAGAGGCCGATGACGATGCGGCCGTTGGCCTCGGGCCGCTGGGGGTACAGGATCAGCCGCACCGCGATGGCGCCCAGCAGTATCGGCACGAGCAGGTCGAGCCGGCCGAACGCCCCGGTGACCAGCATCTCCACCAGGTCGCCCACGGGACCGCGCAGATTCGACCAGGTGCCCGCGGCGACGATCAGCGCGAGGCCGAGCAGCAGCAGCGCGACGCCGTCCTTGCGGTGGGCCGGGTCGAGGCCCTTGGCGCCGCGCCCTATGCCGCGGAACATCGCGCCGACGGCGTGGGCCGCGCCGAGCCAGAGGGCCCGCGCCAGCCGGTACACCCCGTTCGTGGGCGACGGCGCCGGACGCGGCGGAGCGGCCTTCCTCGCCGGGGCCTTCTTGGCCGGGGCCCTCTTCGCGGGCGCCTTCTTCGCTGCGGTCTTCTTGGCGGGCGCGGCTTTCTTCGCCGGACCCGGGCCACCGCCGACGCGCTTCGCGGTGCCCGCAGTGCCCTGGGAACCCTTGCCGGACGTACGTGAGGCCATGGGGCCGAGGTTACCGGTGTCCACGTCCGTGGACACCGGTGCGTGCCGGTTCACCCGTCCGTGTCGCCCTGCACGGGCCGCGAACTGACGTACCCTCACCGGCGGCCGCACACCGAGAACCCGCGGCCCCCGGCCAGTTGTCCGGGCGCACCCGAAGCCGCCCCGCGCACAAGGCGGATGCCCCGTTACGTGGGAACGGCCGCCGATGCCCCGCCGATGCCCGGCTCCAGCGCGTCGAGCGCGCGGCGCAGGCCGGTCAGCTTCCGTTCGAGATGGGCGGCCGTCGCGACCGCGCCGGCGTCCGCGGACTCGTCGTCAAGCTGCTTCGACAGCGCCTCCGCCTGCTCCTCGACGGCAGCGAGCCGCGCGGAGAGCTCGGCCAGCAGACCGGCGGGCTCCCTCTCCTGCTGGGCGCTCGTCTGGCCGCCGCCCTCCAGCTGGAGCCGCAGCAGCGCCGCCTGCTCCCGCAGCTGGCAGTTCTTCATGTACAGCTCGACGAAGACCGAGACCTTGGCGCGGAGCACCCAAGGGTCGAACGGCTTCGAGATGTAGTCCACCGCGCCGGCCGCGTAACCCCGGAAGGTGTGGTGCGGGCCGTGATTGATCGCGGTGAGGAAGATGATCGGGATGTCCCGGGTCCGCTCCCGCCGCTTGATGTGCGCGGCGGTTTCAAAACCGTCCATGCCCGGCATCTGGACGTCCAGCAGAATGACCGCGAAGTCGTCCGTGAGCAGCGCTTTGAGCGCCTCCTCCCCTGACGATGCCCGTACCAGTGTCTGATCGAGCGCAGAGAGGATGGCCTCCAGCGCCAGCAGATTCTCCGGCCGGTCATCGACCAGGAGGATCTTGGCCTTCTGCATCATGGCCCGCCCTCCTCGCCCCGGAATTGCACCGGGCGCCGCCCCGGGGGACGACTCCCTTACGCCGCCCGTCCTTGTGCCGGTCATGGTAGCCGCACCCCGGCGGTCACCACACCCTGTCACCGTGATGTCACTGTGCACGTACCGGAAACGTGGCGGGAGACCAGAAGGTTCCCCGCGATCCGCGTTCCCACACTCCTTCGGACACCACCGGTCAACAAATCTTCCTGGATTCTCTCAGTGGGCGCTCACTCACCACGCACGTACCCTTCCATGACCGAAAGAAGATGGTCGGGATCAACCGGCTTGGTGACATAGTCGGACGCACCCGATTCGAGCGCCTTCTCCTTGTCGCCCTTCATCGCCTTGGCGGTCAGGGCCACGATCGGCAGCTCGGCGAACTGCGGCATCCTGCGGATCGCCGAGGTCGTCGCGTAACCGTCCATCTCCGGCATCATGATGTCCATCAGTACGACCGTCACATCGTCGTGCTGCTCCAGGACTTCGATGCCCTCGCGCCCGTTCTCGGCGTAGAGGACCGCCAGTCCGTGCTGTTCCAGCACGCTGGTGAGCGCGAAGACGTTGCGGACGTCGTCGTCCACGATCAGCACCTTCTCGCCGCCGAACCGGAACGTCCTGCGCGGCTGCTCGGGTTCCTCCTGACCACCCACGGCCCACGCCTCCGGCTCGGCGCCCTGAGCCGGCTGCGGGGCGGGGGCGGGCACCGGACGCGGCGGCAGCGCGGGCTGCTGCTGTGCGCCTCCCAGCGCCTTGCGCCGACGGCGCGGGGCGGCCTGGGCGGTGTCCGGCACGTACACCTGCCCGGGCTCCGGCGTCCGGCCGCCCTCGATCGCGCCGGTCTGGCCGTCGGACTGCCCCGGGGCGAGCTGCGGGTAGCCCTGCGGCGGGAGTTCGCTCGGGTGCAGCGGCAGGTACAGGGTGAACGTGGAGCCGCGGCCGGGCTCGCTCGCCGCGTGGATCTCGCCGCCCAGCAGCCGCGCGATCTCGCGGCTGATGGACAGACCGAGGCCCGTGCCCCCGTACTTGCGGCTGGTCGTCCCGTCCGCCTGCTTGAACGCCTCGAAGATGACCCGCATCTTGCTGGCCGCGATCCCGATGCCGGTGTCCGTCACCGAGAAGGCGATCAGCTCACCGTCCGCGTCCCGCAGCGAACCGGCCTCCAGCAGCTGCTCGCGGATGGCGTCCGGCACCTCCTGGCCGGCGTGCCTGATCACCAGCTCGACGGCCCCGCCGTCGGTGAACTTCACCGCGTTGGACAGCAGGTTGCGCAGCACCTGGAGGAGCCGCTGCTCGTCCGTGTGCAGCGTCGCCGGCAGCTCCGGCGACACCCGTACGGAGAAATCCAGCCCCTTTTCCGCGGTGAGCGGCCGGAAGGTCGCCTCCACATAGTCCACGAGCTGCACCAGGGCGATCCGCGTCGGGCTGACGTCCATCTTGCCCGCCTCGACCTTCGACAGATCAAGGATGTCGTTGATCAGCTGGAGCAGGTCGGAACCGGCCCCGTGGATCGTCTCGGCGAATTCCACCTGCTTCGGCGAGAGATTGCCCTCGGCGTTGTCCGCGAGCAGCTTGGCCAGGATGAGCAGCGAGTTGAGCGGCGTACGCAGCTCGTGCGACATGTTCGCCAGGAACTCGGACTTGTAGCGCATCGAGACGGCGAGCTGTTCGGCGCGCTCCTCCAGGACCTGCCGCGCCTCCTCGATCTCGGTGTTCTTGACCTCGATATCGCGGTTCTGCCTGGCCAGCAGCTCGGCCTTCTCCTCCAGTTCGGCGTTGGACGCCTGGAGTGCCTTCTGCCGGTTCTCCAATTCCTGCGAGCGGTCGCGCAATTGCTCGGTGAGCTCCTGCGACTGTTCGAGCAGCTTCTCGGTCGTCGTGTTGACGCTGATGGTGTTGACGCTCGTGGCGATCATTTCCGCGAGCTGGTTCAGGAAGTCCCGCTGGATGTGCGTGAACGGCTGGAACGAGGCCAGTTCGATGACTCCGAGGACCTTGCCCTCGAACAGCACCGGAAGCACGATCACATGCGCGGGCGGCGCCTCACCGAGCCCGGAGGAGATCTTCAGGTACCCCGGCGGAACGTTGTCCACCTGGATCGTCCGCTTCTCCTCGGCGGCCGTGCCGATGAGCGTCTCGCCCGGCCGGAAGGACGTCGGCATGGAGCCGGCGGAGTAGCCGTAGCTTCCCCGCATCCGCAGCTCGTACACGCCCTCGGCCTCGGCGCCCAGCGCATCGGTCTCGCCGGTGGGCGCGGCCAGGAAGAACGCGCCGTGCTGCGCGGAGACCACGGGGGTCAGCTCGCTCATGATCAGCGAGGCGACGTCGTCCAGGTCGCGCCGCCCCTGCATCAGACCGGAGATGCGGGCGAGGTTGCCCTTCAGCCAGTCCTGCTCCTTGTTGGTGGCGGTGGTGTCGCGCAGGTTCGCGATCATCGTGTTGATGTTGTCCTGGAGGGCCTGGATCTCGCCCGCCGCGTCCACGTCGATCTTCAGGTTCAGGTCGCCGCGCGTCACCGCTGTGGCGACGGCCGCGATGGCGCGCACCTGACGGGTCAGGTTCCCGGCCATCTCGTTCACCGACTCGGTGAGGTCGCGCCAGGTGCCGTCCACGTCGCGCACCCGCGCCTGGCCGCCGAGCTGCCCCTCGGTGCCCACCTCGCGGGCGACCCGGGTCACCTGCTCGGCGAACGACGACAGCTGGTCGACCATCGTGTTGATGGTGTTCTTCAGCTGCTGGATCTCGCCGCGCGCATCGATGTCGATCTTCTTGGTCAGGTCGCCCTTGGCGATGGCCGTCGTGACGGCGGCGATCTGGCGCACCTGGCCCGTCAGGTTGGACGCCATCGAGTTCACGGACTCGGTGAGGTCCTTCCACGTACCCGAGACGCCCGGGACGCGCGCCTGGCCGCCCAGCTCGCCCTCGGTGCCCACCTCGCGGGCGACGCGGGTCACCTCGTCCGCGAAGGAGGACAGCGTCGTCACCATCGTGTTGACGGTGTCGGCCAGCTCGGCGACCTCGCCGCGCGCCTCGACGGTGACCTTCTTCGTCAGGTCGCCGTTGGCGACGGCGGACGAGACGCGGGAGATGTTCCGCACCTGACTGGTCAGGTTGTTGGCCATCAGGTTGACGTTGTCGCTGAGGTCCTTCCAGATGCCCGTCGCCCCGCGCACCCGCGCCTGGCCGCCGAGGATGCCCTCGGTGCCCACCTCACGCGCGACGCGGGTCACCTCGTCGGCGAAGTTGAGCAGCTGGTCGACCATCGTGTTGACGGTCGTGACCAGTTCGAGGATCTCGCCCTTGGCGTCGACGGTGATCTTCTTGGACAGGTCGCCGTTGGCGACCGCCGTCGTCACCTCGGCGATGTTCCGCACCTGGAGGGTGAGGTTGTTCGCCATGCCGTTGACGGACTGCGTGAGGTCCTTCCACGTACCCGATACGCCCTGCACCTCGGCCTGACCGCCGAGAATGCCCTCGGTACCCACCTCGCGGGCCACCCGCGTCACCTGCTCCGCGAAGTTCGAGAGCTGGTCGACCATGGTGTTGAGGGTGTTCTTCAGCTCAAGGATCTCGCCGCGCGCGTCCACGTCGATCTTCTGCGACAGGTCACCCCGCGCCACCGCCGTGGCGACCTGCGCGATGTTTCGGACCTGAGCGGTCAGGTTCCCCGCCATCCCGTTCACCGAATCGGTCAGATCGCGCCACACACCGGCCACGCCGGGCACCTGCGCCTGGCCGCCCAGCCGCCCGTCCGTACCCACCTCGCGGGCGACCCTGGTCACCTGCTCGGCGAAGGCGGAGAGCTGGTCGACCATCGTGTTGATGGTGTTCTTCAGCTCAAGGATCTCGCCGCGCGCGTCCACGTCGATCTTCTGCGACAGGTCGCCCCGCGCCACCGCCGTCGTGACCTGTGCGATCTGGCGCACCTGGGAGGTCAGGTTCCCCGCCATGAAGTTGACGGAGTCGGTGAGCTCCTTCCACGTACCGGAGACGCCGTCGACCCGCGCCTGACCGCCGAGGCGGCCCTCGGTGCCCACGTCACGCGCCATCCGCGTGACCTGGTCGGCGAACGAGGAGAGCTGCGCCACCATCGTGTTGACGGTGTTCTTGAGCTCCAGCATCTCGCCCGCGACGTCGACGGTGACCTTCTGCGACAGGTCGCCGTTGGCGACGGCCGTCGTGACCTGCGCGATGTCGCGGACCTGACCGGTCAGGTTACGGAAGGCCGTGTTCACGGAGTCCGTGAGGTCCTTCCAGGTTCCGGCAGCGCCCGGCACCTCGGCCTGCCCGCCGAGCCGGCCCTCGACGCCGACCTCCCGGGCCACCCGGGTCACTTCCGAACCGAAGGACTGGAGCTGGTCGACCATCGTGTTGACGGTGTTCTTCAGCTCCAGCATCTCGCCGGCCACATCGACGGTGACCTTCTGCGTCATGTCACCGCTGGCCACCGCCGTCGTCACCTGGGCGATGTCACGCACCTGGGTCGTCAGGTTTCGGAAGACCGTGTTCACCGAGTCGGTGAGGTCCTTCCAGGTCCCGGCAGCGCCCGGCACCTGCGCCTGGCCGCCGAGCACACCCTGCCCGCCGACCTCGCTGGCCACGCGGGTGACCTCGTCGGCGAAGGTGCGCAGCGTCTCGGTCATCTGGTTGATCGTCTCGGCGAGCTGGGCGACCTCGCCGCGCGCGCTGACCTGAACCTTCTGCGACAGATCACCGTTGGCGACCGCCGTCGTCACCTCCGCGATGCCACGCACCTGGGAGGTGAGGTTGCCGGCCATCGTGTTGACGGAGTCCGTGAGGTCCTTCCACACCCCGGCCACACCCGGCACCACGGCCTGGCCGCCGAGCTCGCCCTCCGTGCCGACCTCGCGGGCGACCCGGGTCACCTCGGAGGAGAACGAGGACAGCTGGTCGACCATCGTGTTGACGGTGTTCTTCAGCTGGAGCATCTCGCCGGCCACATGGACGGTGACCTTCCGCGACAGGTCACCCTTGGCCACGGCCGTCGTCACCAGCGCGATGTCGCGCACCTGTGCGGTCAGCCGGTACGCCATGGTGTTGACGGAGTCCGTGAGGTCCTTCCACGAACCGGACATCCCGCGCACCTGTGCCTGGCCGCCCAGCTTGCCCTCGGTCCCCACCTCGACCGCCACCCGCGTCACCTGCTCGGTGAACGCCGACAGCTGGTCGACCAGGTTGTTGACGGTACGGGCGACCTTCAGGAACTCGCCGCGCAGCGGCCGTACCGTGTCGTCCGCCGTGTGGGAGCGCAGCTCCATCCGCTGCTCGAGATCACCGTCGGCCACCGCCGACAGCACCCGCCCGACCTCCGAGACCGGGCGCGAGAGATCGTCCACCAGCTCGTTGGAGGCGTCGATCGCGGCAGCCCAGGAGCCCTCGCAGGCACCCGTCTCCAGGCGCTCGGTGAGCTTGCCCTCCCGCCCCACCACACGCCGCACCCGGGCCAGCTCGCCGGTGAGGTGCACATTGCGGTCGGCGACCTCGTTGAAGACCGCGGCGAGCTCCGCCATCACGCCTTCGCCGGAGACCGTGACGCGCCTGCGGAAGTTCCCGTCGCGCATGGCGACCAGACCGGCCAGCAGTCTGTGGAGCGCCGCCGCGTCTACCTCGACGGTTCCATTGCGCTGCTTCTTCACGGACTGCCCGCCTTTACTGCGCGTACCCGAACCCCGCGCCGCCACGTCAGACTCCACCGTGTCCCTCCCGCAGGGGTTGACCATCTAGCTAGAACCTCGTCCGAGAGCCTGCCCAGAACTTCCACGGCTCACCGCCACCGCCCACCGTCGACGGGTGACCATGCGGACGTCAAATCGTTGAAACGTACCAGGCGGGAACCGGTCGGGGTGGAACCTCCCATGGTTGTCCCACATCCCTCCGAGGGGAAGCCCATCCTGTCCGGTCATCCTCCGTTCCCGCCCGGCCCTGTCCGAAGTCCGCCCTCGTGTACCCGGTGCGCGGGGGGAGCGTCTAGCCTGGCAGGCGAATCGAAGCGGCGAGAAACGGGCACGGACTCGGGGAAGCGACGAGACACCATATGGGGAGTGCTGTGATCACGGCGCGTGCGGCTGCCACCTTCGAACCGGTGGCGCGCTCCGTCGCGACGGCCCGTGCCTTTGTCCGCGACACGCTCCAGGGCTGGGGATACACCGACGTCGTGGACGACGCCGTCGTCCTGACCAGCGAGCTCGTCACCAACGCCGTGATCCACGCCGGCACCGCCGCGGACGTGCTGTGTCTGCGCACGGAGGACGGCGTCCGGGTGGAGATCGCCGACCACTACCCGGAACGGGAGATCCCACTCCAGCCGGCCGCCCTCGATCTCGGCAGCCTGGACAGCGAGAACGGCCGCGGTCTGCTGCTGTGCGCGGCTCTGGCTTCCCGCTGGGGCGTCGAATACTCCCCCACGCGCAAACATGTCTGGTTCCAGCTCGATCTCCCGGACCGTCCGGTGGGCGTCCGCTCGGCCGGTCCACTGCTGCCCGTGGGCCTGCTCCCGGTCACCGACGAACGCGTCAGGGTCGCCGTCGCCCAGGTCGACAGCGAGGGCGCCGTCGCCGCGTGGAACGACGACGCCGGGTACCTCTTCGGTTACACGGCGGACCAGGTCATCGGCAAGCAGCTCACCGACTTCACCGCCTGGCCGCAGACCCCCGGTACCAGCACCGGCATCGCGGACGCCCTGCGCCTCTCCCGCTGGGAGGGCAGCTACGGCATCCGGGGCGCCGACGGCCGCACCATCCCGGTCTACGGCTCCCACCTGCGCGTACGGGACCCTCAGGGCGAGCCGTCCACGGTCTGCCTGCTGGTGCGCGACTACGAGCGCGCGGTCCTCCAGACGCCTGTGCGCGCCCCGGTCTCGGACACCGCCGAGAGCCGCAAGACGGACCCCTTCGAAATCTTCATCGGCTCCCCCGCCCCCGACGACCTCGACGGCCTGCTCCAGCGCACCGTCGAACGGGCGCGCGACATGCTGGACGCCGACGCCGCCTTCCTCCTGCTCGCCACGGACGACGAGACCGAGCTGGAGGTGCGCGCCACGACCGGCCTGCCCTCCGCCCGTCAGCGCTTCGCCCGCGTCCCCGTCGAGGCTGGCACCGGACGGTACGGCTCCGCCCGGATGCCAGCCGTCCACGAGGACCTGGACGCCGTCCCGGGCGCGGTCCCGCTGCTCGGCAACACCGGCATGCGCTCGGTGGTCACGGTCCCGCTGAAGGTCGAGGGGCGCCTCACGGGCTCGCTGGGCGTCGCGGCCGAGGCCGCGGGCCGCTATTCGAACGAGGAGGCGCTGCGCCTGCAGTTCGCCGCGGACCGGATCGCCCTCGCGGTCGAGTCGGCGCGCCTCGGCGAGCTGGAGCGGCTGCGCCGCGGCTCGCTGTCCTTCCTCGTCGAGGCGTCGGACCTGCTGGCGGGCACCCTGGACCGGGACCAGACGCTGGCCCTGATGGCTCAGATGACGGTCCCGACGCTGGCGACGTGGTGCGCCGTCTACACGATTGCCGACCCGGCGTCGGACCCGGAGCTCTCCTACGTGCTGCACGAGGACGAGGAGCGCATCGACGGGGTCAAGAGCCTGCTCACCCGGATCTCCCCGCCGGAGCCCGTACGGACCCCCGGGGCACGGGTGTGGGCCGCTCCTTCCCAGGCCGCCCACGAGGCGGCGCTGCGGACCTCGATGCGGAGTATCGGGATCGGCGACGCGGGCGGCCTCGGCTCGACCACGCGTACGACGCTGGCGACCGCTGCGGCGGTGGGCGGCGAGACCGTCGTCCTGCCCCTGGTCGCCCGTAACCGCGTCATCGGCATGCTGACGCTCGGCAAGCCGTCCGACGACCACTTCCGCCAGGAGATCCTGGAGCTGGCCGAGGACCTGTCCCGCCGGGCCGCCCTGGCCCTGGACAACGCCCGCCTCTACTCGGAGCGCACGGCGATCAGCCAGTCCCTTCAGCGCAGCCTCCTTCCGCCGGGCCTGCCCGCCGTGCCCAACGTCGAGGTGGACGTCATCTACCGCGCGGCCGGCGAGGGCAACGAGGTCGGCGGCGACTTCTACGACGTCTTCCCGATCCGGGACGGCGCGTACGGGTTCGCCATCGGCGACGTGTGCGGTACGGGGCCGGAGGCGGCGGCCGTCACGGGCCTGGCCCGCCACGCGCTGCGCCTGCTGGCCCGGGAGGGCTTCGGCGGCCCCGCGGTCCTGGAACGGCTCAACGCGGCGATCCTCGACGAGGGCACCCGAAGCCGCTTCCTCACGCTGCTCTACGGCGAGCTGTGGCCGCAGGAGGACGGCAGCGCGCTCCTGAAGGTCGTCTGCGCGGGCCACCCGCTGCCGCTGCGTCTGCGCCAGGACGGCTCTGTGGAGCCGGCGGCGGACCCGCAGCCCCTCTTGGGCGTCATGGAGGACCTGGAGCTGTACGAGCAGGAGTTCACGCTCGAGCCGGGCGATGTCCTGTTGTGCGTGACAGACGGTGTGACGGAACGCCGTGAGGGTACGCGCATGCTCGGCGACGACGGCCTGGCAGACGTGCTCGCCCACTGCACGGGGCTCACGGCCGGCGCGGTGGCCGCACGCATCCTCCGAGCCGTCGAACGCTTCGCCGCCGAGCCGCCCTCGGACGACATGGCCATCCTGACCATGAGGGTCCCGGAACCGCACTAGGCCCTTTCGTTTGGATCACCGGGCCGGACGACCCTAGTCCCACCAGAACGACCGGGAGGTCCGTCCCCTGAGGCCCCTCGCGTATTCGGGGAACGGTGTGGGCGGGTCGTCGACGATGTTGTTCGCGGACGAGAGATGTGTTCCAAGGCAAGCAGGTTCGCATGCTCTGCTTCGACGGGCGGCCTCGCGACCGATACGTGCAGCTCGCTGCCGAACACCGCTACGACCCGGGCGCCGAAGCGCTCTTCCCAGCCAAGCCCGGCCACTGCTCGAAGGGCGGCCCGGTGATCGACGGCTTGAGGGAATTCGTCAGAGATCCACACGCGTGTGGGAGCGGAAGACAGGAACCGGCCGGGAGGTTGACGATCGGGCAGGGCAGACGACATGGTCTCACCGTAGAGCGTGGCGCTGACATCGCGGCCGCCCGCAGGACTAGGCCCGGACATGCAGAAGGGCCCCGCCAATCGGCGGGGCCCTTCTTTCTTCTGAGCCCCAATGCGGAATCGAACCGCAGACCTTCTCCTTACCATGGAGACGCTCTACCGACTGAGCTATTGGGGCCTTGCTGCCCTGCGGCAACGAGCTAAAGCATACCCTGATCCAGGGGGTATGCAAAACCGCCCGGGCCGGCAGAAAAAGAGGGGTACCCAGGAGGACCAGGCAACCCCCGGAAAACGCGAAAGAGCCCCGTGCCACAAGGGCACGGGGCTCTTCCTAAAAGGAGTTCGGCGGCGTCCTACTCTCCCACAGGGTCCCCCCTGCAGTACCATCGGCGCTGAAAGGCTTAGCTTCCGGGTTCGGAATGTAACCGGGCGTTTCCCTAACGCAATGACCACCGAAACACTATGAAATTAACCAACACCGGATGAAAACACAGCCGTTCGTTATTTCAGAACTAACACAGTGGACGCGAGCAACTGAGGACAAGCCCTCGGCCTATTAGTACCAGTCAGCTCCACCCGTTACCGGGCTTCCACATCTGGCCTATCAACCCAGTCGTCTACTGGGAGCCTTAACCCTTCAAGAGGGTGGGAATACTCATCTCGAAGCAGGCTTCCCGCTTAGATGCTTTCAGCGGTTATCCTTTCCGAACGTAGCCAACCAGCCATGCCCTTGGCAGGACAACTGGCACACCAGAGGTTCGTCCGTCCCGGTCCTCTCGTACTAGGGACAGCCCTTCTCAATATTCCTACGCGCACAGCGGATAGGGACCGAACTGTCTCACGACGTTCTAAACCCAGCTCGCGTACCGCTTTAATGGGCGAACAGCCCAACCCTTGGGACCGACTCCAGCCCCAGGATGCGACGAGCCGACATCGAGGTGCCAAACCATCCCGTCGATATGGACTCTTGGGGAAGATCAGCCTGTTATCCCCGGGGTACCTTTTATCCGTTGAGCGACAGCGCTTCCACAAGCCACTGCCGGATCACTAGTCCCGACTTTCGTCCCTGCTCGACCCGTCGGTCTCACAGTCAAGCTCCCTTGTGCACTTACACTCAACACCTGATTGCCAACCAGGCTGAGGGAACCTTTGGGCGCCTCCGTTACTCTTTAGGAGGCAACCGCCCCAGTTAAACTACCCATCAGACACTGTCCCTGATCCGGATCACGGACCCAGGTTAGACATCCAGCACGACCAGAGTGGTATTTCAACGACGACTCCACAACCACTGGCGTGGCCGCTTCAAAGTCTCCCACCTATCCTACACAAGCCGAACCGAACACCAATATCAAACTATAGTAAAGGTCCCGGGGTCTTTCCGTCCTGCTGCGCGAAACGAGCATCTTTACTCGTAGTGCAATTTCACCGGGCCTATGGTTGAGACAGTCGAGAAGTCGTTACGCCATTCGTGCAGGTCGGAACTTACCCGACAAGGAATTTCGCTACCTTAGGATGGTTATAGTTACCACCGCCGTTTACTGGCGCTTAAGTTCTCAGCTTCGCCACCCCGAAGAGCAGCTAACCGGTCCCCTTAACGTTCCAGCACCGGGCAGGCGTCAGTCCGTATACATCGCCTTACGGCTTCGCACGGACCTGTGTTTTTAGTAAACAGTCGCTTCTCGCTGGTCTCTGCGGCCACCCCCAGCTCAAGCAGCAAGTGCTCTCACCAGTGATGGCCCCCCTTCTCCCGAAGTTACGGGGGCATTTTGCCGAGTTCCTTAACCATAGTTCACCCGAACGCCTCGGTATTCTCTACCTGACCACCTGAGTCGGTTTAGGGTACGGGCCGCCATGAAACTCGCTAGAGGCTTTTCTCGACAGCATAGGATCATCCACTTCACCACAATCGGCTCGGCATCAGGTCTCAGCCTTAACGTGTGACGGATTTGCCTACCACACGGCCTACACCCTTACCCCGGGACAACCACCGCCCGGGCTGGACTACCTTCCTGCGTCACCCCATCGCTTACCTACTACAAGTCTGGTTCATCGGCTCCACCACTACCCTCAACTCCGAAGAGATCGGGCCGGCTTCACGGACTTAGCATCGCCTGATTCAGTACTGGGCGTTTCAAAGCGGGTACCGGAATATCAACCGGTTGTCCATCGACTACGCCTGTCGGCCTCGCCTTAGGTCCCGACTTACCCTGGGCAGATCAGCTTGACCCAGGAACCCTTAGTCAATCGGCGCACACGTTTCTCACGTGTGTATCGCTACTCATGCCTGCATTCTCACTCGTGAACCGTCCACAACTCGCTTCCGCGGCTGCTTCACCCGGCACACGACGCTCCCCTACCCATCCATACAGGCGTTGGCCCTATGTGTATGAATGACACGACTTCGGCGGTACGCTTGAGCCCCGCTACATTGTCGGCGCGGAATCACTTGACCAGTGAGCTATTACGCACTCTTTCAAGGGTGGCTGCTTCTAAGCCAACCTCCTGGTTGTCTCTGCGACTCCACATCCTTTCCCACTTAGCGTACGCTTAGGGGCCTTAGTCGATGCTCTGGGCTGTTTCCCTCTCGACCATGGAGCTTATCCCCCACAGTCTCACTGCCGCGCTCTCACTTACCGGCATTCGGAGTTTGGCTAAGGTCAGTAACCCGGTAGGGCCCATCGCCTATCCAGTGCTCTACCTCCGGCAAGAAACACACGACGCTGCACCTAAATGCATTTCGGGGAGAACCAGCTATCACGGAGTTTGATTGGCCTTTCACCCCTAACCACAGGTCATCCCCCAGGTTTTCAACCCTGGTGGGTTCGGTCCTCCACGAAGTCTTACCTCCGCTTCAACCTGCCCATGGCTAGATCACTCCGCTTCGGGTCTAGAGCGTGCAACTCAATCGCCCTATTCGGACTCGCTTTCGCTACGGCTTCCCCACACGGGTTAACCTCGCTACACACCGCTAACTCGCAGGCTCATTCTTCAAAAGGCACGCAGTCACGACTGCATGTGCAAGCACATACAGCGACGCTCCCACGGCTTGTAGGCACACGGTTTCAGGTACTATTTCACTCCGCTCCCGCGGTACTTTTCACCATTCCCTCACGGTACTATCCGCTATCGGTCACCAGGGAATATTTAGGCTTAACGGGTGGTCCCGCCAGATTCACACGGGATTTCTCGGGCCCCGTGCTACTTGGGTGTCTCTCAAACGAGCCGTTGATGTTTCAGCTACGGGGGTCTTACCCTCTACGCCGGACCTTTCGCATGTCCTTCGCCTACATCAACGGTTTCTGACTCGTCTCACAGCCGGCAGACTATGAAAGAGAGATCCCACAACCCCGCATGCGCAACCCCTGCCGGGTATCACACGCATACGGTTTGGCCTGATCCAGTTTCGCTCGCCACTACTCCCGGAATCACGGTTGTTTTCTCTTCCTGAGGGTACTGAGATGTTTCACTTCCCCTCGTTCCCTCCACACTGCCTATGTGTTCAGCAGCGGGTGACAGCCCATGACGACTGCCGGGTTTCCCCATTCGGACACCCCCGGATCAAAGCTTGGTTGACAGCTCCCCGGGGCCTATCGTGGCCTCCCACGTCCTTCATCGGTTCCTGGTGCCAAGGCATCCACCGTGCGCCCTTAAAAACTTGGCCACAGATGCTCGCGTCCACTGTGCAGTTCTCAAACAACGACCAGCCACCCACCACCCCACCCAATACAGGCGAGTTCACTGGGGCCGGCAACCGAAGGAACAGACTCAAACGAGCCCGTACCTTCAGATACCCAACAGCGTGCCCGACCCGACCAATCATTTTTCACGTTCCACGCCGAAGCAGTACTAGTGACAAACAACTTGCCGTGCCGAGTAGTCAACGTTCCACCCATGAGCTAACCACCGTCGAACATTTGCCGACGTAGTGGCTCTGGATTCCTTACGGAATCTAGATGCTCCTTAGAAAGGAGGTGATCCAGCCGCACCTTCCGGTACGGCTACCTTGTTACGACTTCGTCCCAATCGCCAGTCCCACCTTCGACAGCTCCCTCCCACAAGGGGTTGGGCCACCGGCTTCGGGTGTTACCGACTTTCGTGACGTGACGGGCGGTGTGTACAAGGCCCGGGAACGTATTCACCGCAGCAATGCTGATCTGCGATTACTAGCAACTCCGACTTCATGGGGTCGAGTTGCAGACCCCAATCCGAACTGAGACCGGCTTTTTGAGATTCGCTCCGCCTCGCGGCATCGCAGCTCATTGTACCGGCCATTGTAGCACGTGTGCAGCCCAAGACATAAGGGGCATGATGACTTGACGTCGTCCCCACCTTCCTCCGAGTTGACCCCGGCAGTCTCCTGTGAGTCCCCATCACCCCGAAGGGCATGCTGGCAACACAGAACAAGGGTTGCGCTCGTTGCGGGACTTAACCCAACATCTCACGACACGAGCTGACGACAGCCATGCACCACCTGTACACCGACCACAAGGGGGGCACCATCTCTGATGCTTTCCGGTGTATGTCAAGCCTTGGTAAGGTTCTTCGCGTTGCGTCGAATTAAGCCACATGCTCCGCTGCTTGTGCGGGCCCCCGTCAATTCCTTTGAGTTTTAGCCTTGCGGCCGTACTCCCCAGGCGGGGAACTTAATGCGTTAGCTGCGGCACCGACGACGTGGAATGTCGCCAACACCTAGTTCCCAACGTTTACGGCGTGGACTACCAGGGTATCTAATCCTGTTCGCTCCCCACGCTTTCGCTCCTCAGCGTCAGTAATGGCCCAGAGATCCGCCTTCGCCACCGGTGTTCCTCCTGATATCTGCGCATTTCACCGCTACACCAGGAATTCCGATCTCCCCTACCACACTCTAGCCTGCCCGTATCGACTGCAGACCCGGGGTTAAGCCCCGGGCTTTCACAACCGACGTGACAAGCCGCCTACGAGCTCTTTACGCCCAATAATTCCGGACAACGCTTGCGCCCTACGTATTACCGCGGCTGCTGGCACGTAGTTAGCCGGCGCTTCTTCTGCAGGTACCGTCACTTTCGCTTCTTCCCTGCTGAAAGAGGTTTACAACCCGAAGGCCGTCATCCCTCACGCGGCGTCGCTGCATCAGGCTTTCGCCCATTGTGCAATATTCCCCACTGCTGCCTCCCGTAGGAGTCTGGGCCGTGTCTCAGTCCCAGTGTGGCCGGTCGCCCTCTCAGGCCGGCTACCCGTCGTCGCCTTGGTAGGCCATTACCCCACCAACTAGCTGATAGGCCGCGGGCTCATCCTTCACCGCCGGAGCTTTCAACCTTCTCCCAGGAGGGAGAAAGTATTATCCGGTATTAGACCCCGTTTCCAGGGCTTGTCCCAGAGTGAAGGGCAGATTGCCCACGTGTTACTCACCCGTTCGCCACTAATCCACCCCGAAGGGCTTCATCGTTCGACTTGCATGTGTTAAGCACGCCGCCAGCGTTCGTCCTGAGCCAGGATCAAACTCTCCGTGAATGTTTTCCCGTAATCGGGAGACACATCACGAGAGCGGAACGACAAGGTCGGAATAAGACCCGTCGTCCACTGCGTCCTCGCTGTGTTTTGCCTACCCGGACCCAAAGAGGACCGTGTAGGACTTTCAAAGGAACCACCAACCTGCCGAAGCAGGCCGGGGTATCAACATATCTGGCGTTGACTTTTGGCACGCTGTTGAGTTCTCAAGGAACGGACGCTTCCTTTGTACTCACCCTCTCGGGCTTTCCTCCGGGCGCTTCCCTTCGGTCTTGCGTTTCCGACTCTATCAGACTCTTTCGTGTCCGATTCCCGGTCGAAGCGGGTTTCACTTTCCAGTTCTTCGCTTTCGCGTTTCCCTTTCCGGCGGCTCCGACTTTATCAGAAGTTCTGAGTCGGAATTTCCACCCCCCTCTCGAAAGCTTCGAGGCGCACGGATGCGCTCGCTGCTTCCCGGTGAGGTGGAGACGTAAACGTACTGGAGCGGGGCGCCCCGATGCAAATCGGGGGCCCCGCTCCGGAGTTCGCGCCTGTCGGAGGGTCAGACCTCGACCACGACCGGGAGGATCATCGGGCGCCGGCGGTAGGTGTCCGAGACCCACTTGCCCACCGTGCGGCGGATCAGCTGCTGGAGCTGGTGCGGCTCCATCACGCCGTCCTGGGCCGACTTGTTGAGCGCCTCCTCGATCTTCGGAACGACCGCGGTGAACGCCGCGTCGTCGATGCCGGAGCCGCGGGCCTGGATGTGCGGGCCACCCACGATCTTGCCCGAGGTGCTGTCGACCACCAGGAACACCGAGATGATGCCCTCGTCGCCGAGGATGCGGCGGTCCTTGAGTGAGGTCTCCGTGACATCGCCGACGGAGAGGCCGTCGACGTACACGTAACCGGCCTGGACCTTGCCGACGATCTTCGCCTTGCCGTCGATGAGGTCCACGACCACGCCGTCCTCGGCGATGACGATGTGGTCCTTCGGCACGCCGGTCAGGGCGCCGAGCTCGGCGTTGGCCCGCAGATGGCGCCATTCGCCGTGGACCGGCATCAGGTTCTTCGGGCGGCAGATGTTGTAGAAGTACAGCAGCTCGCCGGCCGAGGCATGGCCCGAGACGTGGACCTTGGCGTTGCCCTTGTGAACGACGTTGGCGCCCCAGCGCGAGAGGCCGTTGATCACGCGGTAGACCGCGTTCTCGTTCCCCGGGATCAGGGAGGAGGCCAGGATGACCGTGTCGCCCTGGACGATGCGGATCTGGTGGTCGCGGTTGGCCATCCGGGAGAGGGCCGCCATCGGCTCGCCCTGCGAACCGGTGCAGACGAGCACGACCTCGTCGTCCGGCAGGTCGTCCAGGGTCTTGACGTCCACGACGAGCCCGGCCGGGACCTTCAGATAGCCGAGGTCACGAGCGATGCCCATGTTGCGGACCATCGAACGACCGACGAAGGCGACCCGGCGGCCGTACTCATGGGCCGTGTCCAGGATCTGCTGGATGCGGTGTACATGGCTGGCGAAGCTCGCCACGATGATGCGCTTCTGCGCATTGGCGAAGACGTTGCGCAGCACGTTCTGGATGTCCCGCTCGGGCGGTACGAAGCCCGGGACCTCCGCGTTCGTGGAGTCGGAGAGCAGAAGGTCGATGCCCTCCTCGCTCAGCCGGGCGAAGGCGTGCAGGTCGGTGAGGCGGCCGTCCAGCGGAAGCTGGTCCATCTTGAAGTCACCGGTGGCGACGGCCATGCCCGCGGGGGTCCGGATGGCGACCGCGAGGGCGTCCGGGATGGAGTGGTTGACCGCGATGAACTCGCAGTCGAAGACTCCGATGCGCTCACGCTGCCCCTCCGTCACCTCCAGGGTGTACGGACGGATGCGGTGCTCCTGGAGCTTGGCCTCGATCAGCGCGAGGGTCAGCTTGGAGCCGATGAGGGGGATGTCCGGCTTCAGGCGCAGCAGGTACGGGACACCACCGATGTGGTCCTCGTGGCCGTGCGTGAGGACGATGCCCTCGACGTCGTCCAGGCGGTCCCGGATGGTCGTGAAGTCCGGAAGGATCAGGTCGATGCCGGGCTGCTCCTCTTCGGGGAAGAGGACACCGCAGTCGACGATGAGCAGGCGGCCGCCGTACTCGAAGACCGTCATGTTCCGGCCGATCTCGCCGAGGCCGCCGAGCGGGGTGACCCGGAGGGCGCCCTTCGCGAGCTTCGGCGGGGTGCCGAGTTCAGGATGCGGATGACTCAAAAGACTCTCCTTACCACACGCGCCACGTACCGCTTGGGCACGTGGCGCGCATGTCATTCGTGCACTTGCTGTTGTCTTGGGTAGTGCTGTGCTGCGGGTTTCCCCACGTGTCAGCTGTGTTTCGCGTATTCAGTTGTGAAGTCCGTTGTCAGAGCTCTACCCCGCCGGCGGCGAGATCGATCTTGAGCTGGGCCGTCTCCTGGGCGGTCAGCTCGACCAGGGGCAGCCGGAGCGGGCCCGCCGGGAGTCCCTGCAGCGTCAGCGCGGCCTTGGTGGTGATCACGCCCTGGGTGCGGAACATGCCGGTGAAGACCGGGAGCAGCTTCTGGTGGATCTCGGTGGCCTTCTGTACGTCGCCGCCGAGGTGGGCCTCGATGAGCGCCCGCAGGTCCGGGGTGACGACATGGCCGACGACGGAGACCACACCGACCGCGCCGACGGACAGCAGCGGAAGGTTCAGCATGTCGTCGCCGGAGTACCAGGCGAGACCCGAGCGGGCGATGGCCCAGCTCGCACGGCCCAGGTCGCCCTTGGCGTCCTTGTTGGCGACGATCCGGGGGTGCTCGGAGAGCCGTACGAGCGTCTCCGTGTCGATCGGCACACCGCTGCGGCCCGGGATGTCGTAGAGCATCACCGGTAGGCCGGTGGCGTCCGCGATGGCGGTGAAGTGCCGCAGCAGGCCCTCCTGCGGCGGCTTGTTGTAGTACGGGGTCACGGCGAGGAGGCCGTGGACGCCGCTGCGCTCGGCGGTGCGGGCGAGCTCGATGCTGTGCCTGGTGTCGTTGGTCCCGATGCCGGCGACGATGTACGCCCGGTCCCCCACCGCTTCCAGGACCGCCCTGACGAGCTGGTCTTTCTCCGCGTCGCTGGTGGTCGGGGACTCGCCGGTGGTGCCGTTGATGATCAGGCCGTCGTTGCCTGCGTCCACCAGGTGGGTGGCGAGCCGCTGCGCGCCCTCGATGTCGAGAGCGCCGTCCGCCGTGAACGGCGTGACCATAGCGGTGAGGACCCGCCCGAAGGGGGTCTGCGGAGTGGAGATCGGAGCCATGGGTAACACGCTACTCGCTGCTCGACGCACGGTGCCCCCTCGGGGGGACAAGCAAGAGGAGCCCGGCACTGCCTGCTCGGGGGTTCAAGCAGTGCCGGGTCCGTTTGATCAGCCTAGATGAACTTCTCGAAACGCCGCAATACGGACACCGCCCTATGGGGCGACACGTCCATTTTTGTTGAAGGCTGCATGGGTGAGCGGCATGAGCCGGGCCCAGTGGGCCTCCATCTGCTCGCCCACCATCTCGATCTCCCGCTGCGGGAACGAGGGCACCTTCGCCATCTCGTGCTGCGTGCGCAGGCCGAGGAAGTGCATCAGGGAGCGGGCGTTGCACGTGGCGTACATCGTGGAGAACAGGCCGACCGGGAGCACCGCGCGGGCCACCTCGCGGGCCACGCCCGCCGCCAGCATCTCCTGGTACGCCTCGTACGCCTGGCGGTAGGAGTCCTCCATGGCGCGGGTGGTGAGCGTGTGCTGCTCCGGCGTGCCCTCGACGAACTCGTACTTGCCCGGGCGGCCCTGCTGGATGAGCTTGCGGGACGTGTCGGGGACGTAGAAGACCGGCTGCAGTTCCCTGTAGCGGCCCGATTCCTCGTTGTACGACCAGCCGACGCGGTGGCGCATGAACTCGCGGAACACGAAGATCGGGGCGCTGATGAAGAAGGTCATCGAGTTGTGCTCGAACGGGCTGCCGTGCCGGTCCCGCATCAGGTAGTTGATGAGGCCCTTCGAGCGCTCGGGGTCCTTGGTGATCTCCTCCAGGGACTGCTCACCGGCCGTGGAAACGCGGGCGGCGAACAGCACGTCGGCGTCGCCCGCAGCGGATTTCACCAGGTCGACGGTGACGTCGCTGCGGAAATGGGCCTTCGTGGGCTCGGGGGTGTCGTCGGTCACCGACAGGGTCCTTCCAATGGCGTCGCTCGGGCGGCGTCCACTCTACGGGCCGGGCTGAGAGCGTTTGCGCGCGGCTTGGGTGGGAACGTCTTTCCGGTTTTTTCTGATTTCATCGGGCGATTCGGGGCACCGAACGGGGTAGTCGTGCGTCTGACTCGATAGCACCACCCGAAAGAGACTCCAAGGAGAGCCACCCCATGTTCCGCCGGCGTGAATCCGTCCCGTTCTCGTTCGTAGCCGAGTCCGACCGGTTCCGCAGTAACGTCACACCGCCTCCCCGGCCCCGCAGTACGGTCTCCGAGCGGGCGGGACGCGTCCTGATCGGCCTTGTCGTCGTCGGGGGCATCGCAGGGGCTCTGCTCCTCGGTCTGCCTGCTCTGGGCCCCGAGCAGGCGCCGGCGCACACGCAGCAGACCGAAGCGGCGCATGGGCGCTGACCCGGACGGACCCCCTGGGGTGGTCGGTCCGGGCATCTCCTCGGTAGCCTCACCGGGCACAGCAATCGAGCGTGCTTGTGAGTGAGGATCAGTCGTGCCCCTGCCCTTTCTGACGGCCGACCGCGCGTTTGACTCGAACGCGGAGGACGTCGCGCTGCCGTTCGACGACCACGACAGCTGGCGGCGGCCCTACCGTCCCGGTCCGTGGCGGGTCGCCGCAGCGGCCGGTCTGCTGCTGCTCGCCTCGTTCATCCTGTTCGCGGGAATGATCATCGCGTTCGCCGGCGCGCTGCCCGGGGCCGGGGCGTGTCTCGCGCTCGGCCTCGCGATCATCCTGTGCGCCCTGCGGATGCTGCGCGTCGGCGCCTGGGTGAGCCGGCACGGCGTGCGCCGGGTGGGCTTCTTCCGTACGACGACCGTTCCGTGGAGCCGGGCCACTGCCGTACGTACGGTGCAGCAGCCGGTGAAGTGGCTCGGGTTCCCCCGTACCGTGCAGGGCCAGGCGCTGATCGTCGTCCGTAAGGGCGGGGACGCGGTGCCGCCGCTGCTCACGGACTCCAACGCGGATTTTCTTGCGCGGGGGGAGGCGTTCGATCGGGCGGCGGACACGATTGAGGCGTGGGGGGATGAGTATCGGCCGCGGTAGCGGTTTCGCTGCGCGAGCCGTCCGGCGACTGAGGTGTCCTCAGTCGCCGGACGGCTCTTTTTTTGTCCTCAAACGCCGGACCGGCTGGAGTGGTCGCCGGACGGGCTGGGAAGGTCGCCCGGCTCAGTGGAGCGGCGCAAGGCGATTGCTCGTTGCATGGCCTTGCGGGCTCGGGGGGTGTCGCGTGCGTCCTGGTAGGCGACAGCCAGGCGGAACCAGCAGCGCCAGTCGTCCGGGGTGTCCTCCGTCTCCTCGCGGCGGCGTTCGAACACCGCGTCGGCGGAGTCGCGGTCGATACGGCCGCTGGGGGTGCGCAGCAGTTCATCGACGGGGAGGCCGCCCTCCGCGTCCAGTTCGGCGGCCAGGGCGTTGGCCCTGCGGACGAACTGGGTGTTCTTCCACAGGAACCACACGCCGATCGCCGGCAGGACCAGCACGGCGATCCCGAAGGTGACCGTGATGAGGGTGCCGTGCTTGATGAGCAGGACGCCGCGGCTGCCGACCAGGACGAAGTAGAAGACCAGGACGGCAGCGGTGACGACGTAAGTGATCTTTGCGCGCATGGCGGGGCCAGTCAGTTCAGGTCGAGGAAGTGTTCCAGGCCGAACGTGAGGCCGGGAGTGGTCACCACGCGGCGGGCGCCGAGCAGGATGCCGGGCATGAAGCTGCTGTGGTGCAGGGAGTCGTGCCGGATGGTGAGGGTCTCGCCCTCACCGCCGAGCAGTACCTCCTGGTGGGCCAGGAGGCCGCGCAGGCGGACCGAGTGGACCGGGATGCCGTCGACGTCGGCGCCCCGTGCCCCGTCCAGCGCGGTGCTGGTGGCGTCCGGCTGCGGGGCGCAGTCCGCCTCGCGGCGGGCCGCGGCGATGAGCTGGGCGGTGCGGGCGGCGGTGCCCGAGGGGGCGTCGGCCTTGTTGGGGTGGTGGAGCTCGATGACCTCGACGGACTCGAAGTAGCGGGCCGCCTGCTGGGCGAACTTCATGGTGAGGACCGCGCCGATGGAGAAGTTCGGTGCGATGAGCACACCGGTCTCCGGGGAAGCGGAGAGCCAGCCGTTGAGCTGCGCGAGCCGTTCGTCGGTCCAGCCGGTGGTGCCGACCACCGCGTGGATGCCGTGGCCGACGCAGTACTCGAGGTTCTCCATCACCGAGGCAGGGGTGGTCAGCTCGACGGCGACCTGGGCGCCGGTCTCCGCGAGGGTCTCCAGCTTGTCGCCCCGGCCGAGTGCGGCCACCAGCTCCAGGTCGTCGACGGCCTCGACGGCTCGTACCGCTTCGGCGC
This sequence comes from Streptomyces sp. NBC_00209, assembly GCF_045206345.1. Classification (NCBI taxonomy): domain Bacteria; kingdom Bacillati; phylum Actinomycetota; class Actinomycetes; order Kitasatosporales; family Streptomycetaceae; genus Streptomyces; species Streptomyces sp. NBC_00209. The sequence goes on from NZ_CP108121.1 coordinate 1,547,045, forward strand.
CGATACGGCCCTTGGCGCCGAGGACGGCCACGCGCAGCTTGCTCATTGCTCTGCTTCCTTAGGAGTTTTAGGCGACCGCTTCGTGGAGACGGGCGGCCTGCTTGTCCTTGAGCGGTCCGATGACGGACAGCGAGGGGCGGTGTCCGAGGATCTCGCCCGCGACGGACCGGATGTCGTCCGGTGTCACCTCGCTGATGCGGGCCAGCATCTCGTCCACCGACATCTGCTCGCCCCAGCACAGCTCGCTCTTGCCGATGCGGTTCATCAGCGCGCCGGTGTCCTCCAGGCCGAGGACCGTGGAGCCGGAGAGCTGGCCGATTGCGCGGCTGATCTCCTCGTCGCTCAGCCCGTCCGACGCGACCCGGTCGAGCTCGTCGCGGCAGATCTTGAGGACGTCGTGCACCTGGCCGGGGCGGCAGCCCGCGTACACGCCGAACAGGCCGCAGTCCGCGAACCCCGAGGTGTACGAATAGACGCTGTAGGCGAGGCCGCGCTTCTCCCGTACCTCCTGGAAGAGGCGGGAGCTCATACCGCCGCCGAGAGCGGTGTTGAGGACACCCAGGGCCCAGCGGCGCTCGTCGGTGCGGGCCAGGCCGGGCATGCCGAGGACCACATGGGCCTGCTCGGTCTTGCGGCCCAGGACCTCGACCCGGCCGGCGGTGCGCAGGGCGCGGGAGCCCTCGCGGGGCGCGGTGGGAACCGCGTCCGTACGGGAGAGGGCGCCGGCCCTGTCGAACGCCTTGCGGACCTGGCGTACGACGGTGGCGTGGTCGATGTTGCCCGCGGCGGCGACGACGAGGCGGGTCGGGTCGTAGTGCTTCTTGTAGAAGCGGGCGATCTGGCCGCGGTCCAGGGCGTTGATCGTGTCGACGGTGCCGAGGACGGGGCGGCCGAGCGGGGTGTCGCCGAGCATGGTGTGCGCGAACAGGTCGTGCACGCAGTCGCCCGGGTCGTCCTCCGTCATCGCGATCTCTTCGAGGATGACGCCGCGCTCGGCGTCGACGTCCTCGGGGGCGATCAGCGAGCCGGTCAGCATGTCGCAGACGACGTCGATGGCGAGCGGCAGGTCCGTGTCGAGGACCCGCGCGTAGTAGCAGGTGTACTCCTTCGCCGTGAAGGCGTTCATCTCACCGCCGACCGCGTCGATGGCGGAGGAGATGTCGAGGGCGCTGCGCTTGGCGGTGCCCTTGAAGAGGAGGTGTTCGAGGTAGTGCGTCGCGCCGTTCAGCGCGGGCGTCTCGTCGCGTGAGCCGACGTTCGCCCAGATACCGAAGGTGGCGGAGCGTACGGAGGGCAGGGTCTCGGTGACGACGCGGAGGCCGCCGGGGAGGACCGTACGGCGGACCGTGCCGATGCCGTTGCTGCCCTTGAGAAGCGTTTGGGTACGGGCGACGGCCCGCCCCTCCGAGGAGGGGCGGGCCGTCGTCGCGGAACTACGGGACGTCACTTGTCGGTGTCGTCCTTCTTCTCGTCCTCTTCGCCCTCGACGACGGGGATGAGGGAGAGCTTGCCGCGGGAGTCGATCTCGGCGATCTCGACCTGGACCTTGGCGCCGACGCCGAGCACGTCCTCGACGTTCTCCACACGCTTGCCACCGGCCAGCTTGCGGATCTGCGAGATGTGCAGCAGGCCGTCCTTGCCCGGCATGAGCGAGACGAACGCACCGAAGGTGGTGGTCTTGACGACCGTGCCCAGGTAGCGCTCGCCGACCTCCGGCATGGTCGGGTTGGCGATCGCGTTGATCGTGGCGCGAGCGGCCTCGGCCTGCGAGCCCTGCTGGGCACCGATGTAGATGGTGCCGTCGTCCTCGATCGTGATGTCGGCGCCGGTGTCCTCCTGGATCTGGTTGATCATCTTGCCCTTGGGGCCGATGACCTCACCGATCTTGTCCACCGGGATCTTGACGGTGATGATCCGCGGGGCGTTCGGGGACATCTCGTCCGGGACGTCGATGGCCTCGTTCATCACGTCGAGGATGTGGAGGCGGGCGTCGCGGGCCTGCTTCAGCGCGGCGGCCAGGACCGAGGCGGGGATGCCGTCGAGCTTGGTGTCGAGCTGGAGCGCGGTGACGAACTGCTTCGTACCGGCGACCTTGAAGTCCATGTCACCGAACGCGTCCTCGGCACCGAGGATGTCGGTGAGGGCGACGTAGTGGGTCTTGCCGTCGATCTCCTGGGAGATCAGGCCCATGGCGATGCCGGCGACGGCGGCCTTGAGGGGCACACCGGCGTTCAGCAGGGACATGGTGGAGGCGCAGACCGAACCCATGGACGTCGAACCGTTGGAGCCCAGGGCCTCGGAGACCTGGCGGATCGCGTAGGGGAACTCCTCGCGGGACGGGAGGACCGGCACGATCGCGCGCTCGGCGAGCGCGCCGTGGCCGATCTCGCGGCGCTTGGGCGAGCCCACGCGGCCGGTCTCGCCGACGGAGTACGGCGGGAAGTTGTAGTTGTGCATGTAGCGCTTGCGGGTCACCGGGGAGAGGGTGTCCAGCTGCTGCTCCATGCGAAGCATGTTGAGGGTGGTGACGCCCAGGATCTGGGTCTCGCCACGCTCGAACAGGGCGGAGCCGTGCACGCGCGGGATGGCCTCGACCTCGGCGGCCAGCGTACGGATGTCCGTGACGCCGCGGCCGTCGATGCGGACCTTGTCCTTGATGACGCGCTCGCGGACCAGCTTCTTGGTCAGCGCGCGGTAGGCGCCGGAGATCTCCTTCTCGCGGCCCTCGAAGGCCGGGAGGAGCTTCTCGCCCGCGATCTCCTTGATGCGGTCGAGCTCCGCCTCGCGCTCCTGCTTGCCGGCGATGGTGAGCGCCTTGGCGAGCTCGGTGCTGACGGCCTTGGAGAGCGCCTCCAGGACGTCGTCCTGGTAGTCGAGGAAGACCGGGAACTCGCCGGTGGGCTTGGCGGCCTTGGCGGCGAGGTCGGACTGGGCCTTGCAGAGCGCCTTGATGAAGGGCTTCGCGGCTTCCAGACCGGCGGCGACGACCTCTTCGGTCGGGGCCTCGGCGCCGTCCTTGACGAGCTGGATGGTCTTCTCGGTGGCCTCGGCCTCGACCATCATGATCGCGACGTCGCCGTCCTCCAGGACACGGCCCGCGACGACCATGTCGAAGACGGCGTCCTCGAGCTCGGTGTGCGTCGGGAAGGCGACCCACTGGCCCTTGATCAGGGCGACGCGGGTGGCGCCGATCGGGCCGGAGAAGGGCAGGCCCGCCAGGATCGTGGAGGCGGAGGCGGCGTTGATCGCGACCACGTCGTACAGGTGGTCGGGGTTGAGCGCCATGATCGTCTCGACGATCTGGATCTCGTTGCGCAGGCCCTTCTTGAAGGAGGGGCGCAGCGGGCGGTCGATCAGGCGGCAGGTGAGGATCGCGTCCTCGGAGGGGCGGCCCTCCCGGCGGAAGAACGAGCCGGGGATCTTGCCGGCGGCGTACTGCCGCTCCTCGACGTCCACCGTGAGGGGGAAGAAGTCGAGGTTGTCCTTGGGCCGCTTGGAAGCGGTGGTGGCCGACAGCACCATGGTGTCGTCGTCCAGGTACGCGACGGCGGAGCCGGCGGCCTGCTTGGCCAGGCGGCCCGTCTCGAAGCGGATGGTGCGGGTGCCGAAGGTGCCGTTGTCGATGACGGCCTCGGCGTAGTGGGTCTCGTTCTCCACTAGTGAATTCTCCATACTCGTCGTCTTTCGTCCGAGCGCCCGTGTGGCGCCGGACGGAGCGGAGAAGCGCGCAGTCTCTGCGGGGCCGGTCTTCGATCGAAGCTCCCGGGCGTTGTCCCGGGGGCCACTACCGAGGACCGGCGGCGGCCGTGCGGCGCCTCTCCTCGTCTGTTGTTGTACGTCCAGGTTACTGAGGTTCCCCCCGGTACCGCACGTACGGCAAAGGGAGCGGCTCCCCGAGTCAGGGAACCGCTCCCTTGCGCAGCGTCCTTACTTGGCGCCGCCGGCCGCACCGCGGCGGATGCCGAGGCGGTCGACGAGCGCACGGAAGCGCTGGATGTCCTTCTTGGCCAGGTACTGCAGGAGGCGGCGACGCTGGCCGACCAGGATCAGCAGACCACGACGGGAGTGGTGGTCGTGCTTGTGCGTCTTGAGGTGCTCCGTCAGGTCCGAGATGCGGCGCGAGAGCATGGCGACCTGGACCTCGGGGGATCCGGTGTCGCCCTCCTTCTGCGCGAACTCGGACATGATCTGCTTCTTCGTAGCGGCGTCGAGCGGCACGCGTACTCCTCTTGGTCTTCGATGCGCCCACGAGTGCCCCTGGTCTGGTTCTCAGGGGAGCTTGGGTGACTCGGGAGCGAGGGTCCGATGAGCGCAGCTCCCAGAGCGAACCGGGAACGCGTACACAAACGGCCACAGCCAGACTACCAGCCGTCCGGACCCGGCCTCGCCGGGCGTCAGCCGGTGAGTGCCCTCGCGCGCGCGTAGAGGTCCAGGACGGCGAGGCAGAGGGGGAGCAGGGAGAGCAGGAGCGCGCTCTCGGCCAGGTCCAGGAATCTGCCCCAGAACGGGGAGAGGCCCTTGCGCGGGACGGTCGCCCCTGCGGCGGCGAGGAGCAGGGCGCCGGCGACGAGCGCCGCGCACAGTCCGGTCGTACGGGGGTACAGGGCCGGGTCGTCTCCCTGGACGGTGAGGGCGAGGCCGGTGACCGGGGCGGCGAACGCGCCGATGCCCGCGACCAGCAGGCAGGCGACCTGGGCGGTGTAGCGAAAGAGGCGGGCGCGGAGCAGCAGCGCGAGCCCGGCGGCGAGGGCGAGGAGGCGGGCCCAGGTGTTGTCCGAGGCGGCGAGGACGGCGGCCGCGGCGGCGGCCAGGCCCGCACAGCCCCCGGCCAGGCCGAGCAGCAGTTCGTGGCCGCGCCGGGCCCGGTCCGCGACGAGGCGGGTGTCGACGGGGGCGGCGTCCGGGGCCTCCGTGTCCTCGTGCTCGTCGCTGTAGGGGCCCGTCGGCCGGGGCGGCGCGTACCCGATCGGGAGCCGGGCGAAACGGGCGGAGAGGCCGGGCAGGAACGCGATGAGGCCGAGGGCGGCGGGGACGCAGACGGCGGCCGTGGCGGTGGCGGACGCCTCGGTGAGGATCGCGGCGAACGCGGCCAGAGCTCCGGCGCCGGCGAGGAGGGCGGCGCCCGCGAAGGGGGCGTCCCCGCACGGGGCCAGCGCGGTGAGGGCGGCCGAGACGACCAGGACGGCGGCGCAGCCGAGCAGGAACTGCAGCCGCCCCGCTCCCCCGTCCGGGTCCGGGACGATGAGGCCGGAGCCGGCGAGGAGGACGAGGGGCAGGGCGCCCAGACCGAGCGCGGCGGCGGTGACGCGGTCGGCGTAGACCCGGGCGCGTACGGCGGCGAGGGTGGCCGACAGGAGTCCGGCGACGCCCGCGACGGCTCCGGGTGGTCCGTGCAGGTCGTGGCGGACCGGGTCGGCCCGCCACAGGACGAGGGCCGCCAGGAGGAGAAGCAGCGCGCCTGCGGCCGGCGCGGCGCCGCGGAGCAGGTCGTCACTCCACAGGTGGCGGTCGCGGCCGGTGGCCGAGGCGATGGCGTCGGCGACGTCGTCGTAGACGGGCGGGGGCAGCGAGGCGGCGAAGGGGCGAAGGATGAGGATCTCGCCGTCGAGGACGCGTTGTGCGGCGAGGGTGCGGTCGCCGTCCAGGACCGTTCCGTCGAGCCGCACGAGGTGGTGGCCGGGGGGTGCGGTGTCGGGTGCTGCCGGTCCGGTGAGGCGCAGGATCTCGGGCCAGATGTCGGCGGCGGCGATGTCCTCGGGCAGGGCGACGTCGATGCGGGTGTCGGGCGTGACGACGGTGACGCGGCAGAAGCCGGTCGTTGCGGTCGGACTCACGTGTCGGGGGCCCCTGTTCGTCGCTGGTCGGCGGTGTCCGCACGATGGGCGGGTCACCCTAGCGGGCGGATCGGGGCGAAGGCTGACAGTGCGTAGGATCACGGGCGCTTCGGGGCGGGGGCCGACGGGGGTGGGCCCGACCTGTGTACCGCCCGGCCGCTCCGCCTCTCCCCGTTCGGCAGCGCCCCACACCCGCCCGCACCGAAGGATCGATGCACCGGTGAGCCAGATCGTCGTGAAGCGTCCGCCCCGCCTGCTGCCGCCGGAAGTTCCCACGAAAGAGGTGTTGTTGGAGCCGCCTCCGGTGGAACCGCGCGGGCAGCGCGAGGGGGTGTTGATGCAGCTTCTTCCGGTGCTGGGCATGGCGTCGTCGGTGGTGTTCTTCTTCTCGCCGCAGGCACCGCCGTTCATGCGGGTGATGGGTGTGCTGATGCTGGTGTCGACGCTGGCGATGGTGGTGGCCCAGGTGGTGCGGTACCGGCGCGGTACGCAGGGGCGGGCGGCGGACGTGCGGCGCGACTATCTGGCTCGGCTGGCGCGGGCGCGCCGTGCGGTGCGGCGGACGGCGCGGGCCCAACGCGACGGCCTGCTGTTCACGCATCCCGCCCCCGATCAGCTGTGGTCGGTGGTCGCCGAAGGGGGCCGGGTGTGGGAGCGGCGGCCCGGCGACGCGGACTTCGGGGTGGTGCGGATCGGCCTCGGCAGGCAGCGGCTCGCGACGCCGTTGGCCGTGCCGGAGCACGCTGCGGGTGAGCCGGAGCCGGTGTGCGCGGACGCGGTGCGGCGATTCGTGGCGGTGCACGGCTCGCTGGACGGCCTGCCGTTGTGCGTTCCGCTGCGGGAGGCGTACCGGGTGCGGCTGAGTGGTTCGGCGGAGCCGGTCAGGGCGGCGGCGCGGGCGTTGGTGGCGCAGCTGGTGGCGCTGCACTCGCCCCGGGACCTGGTGGTGGCGGTGGTGGCCGCGCGGGACGCGGTGGTGTGCTGGGAGTGGGTGAAGTGGCTGCCGCATGTCCAGGTGCCCGGTGAGGTGGACGGGGCCGGTGCGAGGAGGCTGTTCGCGCGGGATGCGGCTGGGCTGGAGCCGCTGCTCGGCGCGCTGTTGGAGGGGCGGGGGCGTTTCGTACCGGAGGGGGTGCCGCTGCCGGACCGGCCGCATGTCGTCGTGGTGCTGGACGGGGCTGGGGTGGCTCCGGGTTCGGTGCTGGGTGCTGCGGGGGGCGTGGAGGGGGTGACGCTGGTCGAGGTGGCCCCGGGTGACGCGGCGGGGCCGCGCGGTGCTCTGTGTGTGCGGGTGCGTCCCGGCGTGCTGGAGGCGGAGTGCGGGGTGGGGGTGCCGGACGGGTTGTCGCTGCCTGCGGCGGAGGCGCTGGCCCGGCGGCTCGCTCCGTTACGGGCCGGTGGGCGGGACGGGGACGAGCCGCTGCTGGCCGCGCTGGACTTCACGGATCTGCTGGATCTGGGTGACGCGGGTGCGGTGGAGGTGGAGCGGACCTGGCGGCCCCGGCCGGTCGCGGAGCGGCTGCGGGTGCCCCTCGGGGTGGGTGAGGACGGTGTCCCGGTGGTGCTCGACCTGAAGGAGTCGGCGCTCGACGGGATGGGACCGCACGGGCTGTGTGTGGGCGCTACCGGTTCGGGGAAGTCCGAGCTGCTGCGGACGCTGGTGCTGGGTCTTGCCGTCACCCATTCCTCCGAAACACTGAACTTCGTGCTCGCGGACTTCAAGGGCGGGGCGACGTTCGCGGGGATGTCGGGGATGCCGCATGTGGCCGCCGTCATCACGAATCTGGCCGACGACCTGGCGCTGGCCGACCGGATGGGCGACGCGCTGCGCGGCGAGCTCCAGCGCCGTCAGGAACTGCTGCGGGCCGCGGGCAACTTCGCGGGCGTCCACGACTACGAGCGGGCGCGGGCGGCGGGCGCCGCGCTGGAGCCGCTGGCCACGCTGGTGCTGGTCATCGACGAGTTCTCCGAACTGCTGACCGCCAAACCCGACTTCATCGACACGTTCATCCGGATCGGGCGCATCGGCCGTTCGCTGGGTGTGCATCTGCTGCTGGCGTCCCAGCGCCTTGAGGAGGGCAGGCTGCGGGGTCTGGAGACCTACCTCTCGTACCGGATCGGGCTGCGTACGTTCTCGGCGGAGGAGTCGCGGGCCGCGCTGGGTGTACCGGACGCGTACGACCTGCCGCCGGTGCCCGGTTCGGGGTTTCTGAAGACCGGTACGCGGGAACTGACGCGCTTCAAAGCGGCGTACGTCTCGGGGCCGTACCGGCCGGGTGGGCCCGGCCGGGCTGTCGGGGAGGGGGCGGGCGGCCTTGCGGCGGCGCTGTTCAGCGCGCTGCCGGTGCCTGCGTCCGTACCGGCGTCTGCGACCGCGACCGCGTCTGTGGCGGAGGTGCGCGGGGAAGACGCGGTCGTGGAGTCCGTGCTCGATGTGGTGGTGCGGCGGCTTGAGGGGCAGGGCGTGCCCGCCCACCAGGTGTGGCTGCCTCCGCTGGACCGGTCGCCGGGTCTGGACGCGCTGCTGCCGGACCTGGGAACGGACCCGGAGCGCGGCTTCACCGTTGCGGGGGATGGCAAACATGGTGGGCTGGTCGTTCCGCTCGGGCTCGTGGACAAGCCGTTCGAGCAGCGGCGGGAGGTGCTGTTCCAGGACTTCACCGGGGCGGCGGGCCACATGCTGGTGGTCGGCGGGCCGCAGTCCGGCAAGTCCACGGTGCTGCGCACGCTGGTGATGTCCTTCGCGCTCACCCACACACCGCGTGAGGTCCAGTTCTACGGGCTCGACTTCGGCGGTGGCGCGCTGGCGTCGCTGTCGGGCCTGCCGCACGTGGGCTCGGTCGCCTCGCGGCTGGATCCCGAGCGGGTGCGGCGTACGGTCGCGGAGGTGGCCGGGGTGCTGCGGGCCCGTGAGGAGCTGTTCCGGGCGTGTGGCATCGGTTCCATGGCCGCGTACCGGCGCGAGCGGGCCCGGGGCGGTCTGCCCGGTGAGGCGTGGGGCGATGTCTTCCTCGTCGTGGACGGCTGGGGCGGTTTCCGTACGGAGTACGAGGAGCTGGAGCCGGTCGTCGCCGACATCGCGGCCCGGGGGCTCGGCTACGGGGTGCATGTGGTGCTCACCGCCGCCCGCTATCTGGAGGTGCGGGCCGCGCTGAAGGACCAGCTGACCGGGCGGCTGGAACTGCGGCTCGGTGACGTGTCGGACTCCGAGTTCGACCGGAGGGTCGCCGCACAGGTGCCCGGCGGTGTGCCGGGCCGGGGGCAGGTGGCGGAGGGGCTGCACTTCCTGGCCGCGTCGCCGTGCCTCGGCCCGGTGGAGAACGCGGCCGGTCTCCCCGACCGTACGGCGGCGCTGGCCAGACGGATCCGGGCGGACTGGTCGGGTCCGCCGGCCCCGCCCGTACGTCTGCTGCCCGCCGTGCTCCCCGCCGAGCGGCTGCCCAAGGGGGACGAATTCCCGGAGCGGGGTGTCGCGATCGGTATCGCCGAGGCCGATCTCGATCCGGTCTTCGTGGACTTCGACGCCGATCCCTTCCTTCTGGTGTTCGGGGAGAGCGAATCGGGGAAGACCGCTCTGCTGCGGCTGCTCGCCCGGCAGATCGCCCGCCGCTACTCCCCCGACGAGGCGAAGCTCGTCGTCGGGGACTACCGGCGGGGGCTGCTGGGCGCCCTGCCGGAGAGCCATCTGCTGGAGTACGCGCCGACACCGGACGCGCTCGCGACGCATATGGAGGCGCTGGCCGGGGTATTCGCGCGGCGCCGGCCGCCGGCGGATGTCACGCCCCGGCAGTTGCGGGAGCGCAGTTGGTGGACGGGGCCGCGGATCTTCGTCGTCGTGGACGACTACGACCTCGTCGCGACGGGTACGGGCAGCCCGCTCGCCGCGCTCACGGACTGTCTGCCGTTCGCGCGGGACACCGGGGTGCGCTTCGTCCTCGCGCGCAACTGCGCGGGCGCGTCCCGTGCGATGTACGAGCCGTTCCTGCAACGCATCAAGGAGCTGGGCGCGCAGGGCGTGGTGCTGTCGGGCGATCCGGCGGAGGGCGATCTGGTCGGCTCGGTGCGTGCCCGCCCGATGCCGCCGGGGCGTGCGTGCATGGCGACCCGGCGCGGTGGGAAGAGCCTCGTGCAGACCGGCTGGCTGCCGGAACGGGGTTGAGTGCGGGGGCGGTCACGGGGCTTTGGCGGAGCGGATCCCCGGCCGCCTTGTTGCCTGTACGGTGCCGTGCAGAGCCAGGTACGAAAGGAGCCCTCACGATGGGCACGCAGGCGGAGAAGGACGAGCTGTACGCACTCGACATCTCGGGGGTGAAGTGGCTGTGTGCTCCCGGGACGGAGCAGGAGGAGGAGCGCGTCGAGATCGCGCACCTTCCCGGTGGCGCGGTGGCCATGCGGTCCTCTCTGGACCCGGACACGGTGCTCAGGTACACGGAGGCCGAGTGGGAGGCGTTCGTCCTGGGCGCCAGGGACGGCGAGTTCGACCTTCCGTAGGAACCGCCGGGCAGGCGTGGGGGCACGTTCGGGTGAACGTGCCCCCCTTCCTGCGTCCGGTCCCTGCGGGTCCGGCTCAGAAAGCCTCGGTGAACAGGCGCGAGGACCGCAGGTCCGTCGCCCGGTAGTGGTCCTTGCCGGTCTCGATGAGCCTCGCGACCTCATCGAGCCGGGCCCTCATGTGGTCTGCCTTGTTCCGGTACTTGTGCTGGAGGGCCACGTACTCGGCGTGCGCCTGGCCGTCCCAGGTGTCGGTGACGACCTTCAGGGCGCCGTCCATCTCCTCCAGGTCCCGGCAGATGTTCCGCGCGACCGCGCGGATGCGGTTGGCGACCTCCTGGACGCTCTCGTACCTGACCTTGGTGTGCGGGTCGTGCCCCATGGGGTTTCCTCTGGTCGTGTCGGGGAACGGCGCCGGGTTCAGACGCCGTTCAGGGCGGAGGAGCCGCCCGCGGAAGCCGGTTCCCGTACCGCCTTGAAGGCCGCGCGGACCTCCTCGTCGTTGGCGTTGCTGAGGTTCCTGGTGCCGTCGACGGCGTTGAGCAGTACGCCGAGGAGGCGCCGGATCTCGTCGTGGTCCTCGTTGACCACGAGCTGTGCGGAGGTGAACCCCGAGGCGCCGGCACCGGTCCAGCCGGCCCCCACCGTCGCGAGGACGTCGGCGAGCTCCCGGGCCTGCCGCGACACCGCCTCGGCGGTGTGGACGATCTTGTTCCTGGCCTGGACGACCGGATCGTCGGCAAGCGCGAATCCACCCGTGGGGCTGGTCATACGAGGTCCTCTCTCTGGGCCGTTCAGGCGGCTCAGGCTAGCCAGTCCGGCGTCCGTTCCCCGCCGCCACGAAGGCCCCTCGCGGGTGTACGGAGGCGGTTCCCGGCGCCCTCCGGCTCATCCCGTGCGGCGTCGGCGCAGCTCTCGTGCAACGGCCGCGGCGCCCGCCACCGTGCCGGTCAGGAGGGCCGTGAGGGCCATGGCCCAGGCGGCGTGGCGGCGGTCACGCCGCTGCGGGGTGTCGGCCGCCGACAGCGGCGCGGGGTCGGGTGCGCGGGCGCCGGGGGGTGGCCCGTCGGGGTGCGGGGCGTCCTGCGGGGCGTCGTCGCCGGACAGTGCGCGGACCGGGTCGACTACACCCCATCCGACGAAGTCGTCACGGCCGTTGACGGAGCGTTCCGCGGTCTGTTCGATACGGGCGGCGATCTGCGCGGCCGTCCAGTGCGGGTACTTGGCGCGCATCAGTGCGGCGACCGCGCTGACGTACGGGGCGGCGAAGCTGGTTCCGCTGTCGGCGCAGTGGCCGCGGCCGGGGGCGGTGGAGACGATGTCGACGCCCGGCGCGGCGACGTCCACGAAGCTCCCGGGCCGGGAGAAGGGGGCGCGTTCGTCGTCGCGGTCGGACGCGGCGACGGCGAGGACCCCGTCGAACGCTGCCGGGTAAGTGGGCGTACGGCTGCCGTCGGCGCCGTTGTTGCCGGCGGAGGCGACGACCACGATGTCCTGGCGGACGGCCTCGGCCACCGCGCGGCCCAGGTCGGAGCCGGGGGCCTGCGGGCGGACGGTCTCCTGCGAGATGTTGATGACCTGGGCGCGCCGGGCGACGGCGTGGCGGATCGCGTCGGCCAGCGACGCGTCGGTGCCGTGGTCGCGCGCGTCGTTCTGGCGGACCGGGATGACCGTCGCTCCGGGGGCGAGCCCGACGAAGCCGGTCCCCGCGCGGGGGCGGGCCGCGATGAGGCCGGCGACCAGGGTGCCGTGGCCCACCGTGTCGCCGGTGCCGTCACCGCCGGGTTCCAGCGTGTCGGCGCCGCGGGCGACCGCGCCCGCGAGCTGGGGGTGGGTGTCGTCCACCCCGGTGTCGATGACGGCGACGCGGACGCCCTCGCCCCGGGTGTCGTGCCACAGCTCGTCCAGGAGCACGCGCTGCAACGGCCAGGGGCGGCCCTCGAACCGCCGGTTCGCCGGGAGGACGCACGCGCCGCCGTCCGGCCCGGTGGCCGCACGCGCGGGCTGGGCCACGGCGAGGGTGGCCAGCGCGGCGAGAGCCGCCACCGTCCGGATCGCCGCCATGTCAGGAACCCTGCGGGCGGCGCGCGCTGGAGGTGTCGAGCCGGGGTCCGCGGGGAAGGAACTCCGACCACTCGGCCGGTACGAGGACGGGCCGCACGTCCTCGTAGCCGAGGCGGGTCTGCGCCTCGTTGGCACGGCCCCGAACATGTGGGGTGCTGCCGGTGGGGAGCGCGGAGTGCCCGGGGGCGCCGTCGCCGTTCCCCTGAACCGCGTACCGCAATCCGGTGTCCGTCACCAGGAAGAGTGATCCGTCGGGGCTGGTCTGGCGGCCCCGGACCTGGGTGTAGAGGAGCCCGCTGCCGGGGGTGACGTAGGTGCTGGTGCCGCCCGCGCCGACGGCGGCGGGGTAGGTGGTGCCGGCCCAGGTGCTCAGGGTGGTGCGGCCCCTGCCGTCCGTCGCCCGTAGTACGGAGCAGACGGTGCTCCGGTGCGCGGTGTCGACGCGGACGGCCTTGCGGGCGGGCCAGCGCGTGGCCTGGCCGGCGAAGGGTGCGGGGTCCGACACGAAGTCCTGGAGTCCCGCCGGGTAGGCGGCGCCGGCCTGGTCGAGGGCTGCGGTCTGCGGGGAGTTGACGATCAGCCAGGCGGTGAACTCGGAGACCGGCTGGACGCGGCCGTCGAGCACCACGTGGTACGCGGTGCCCGCGCCGGTCCTGGTCCGCAGCACCGCGCCGACGCGGTTCTCGCGGGCGGACAGCCGGCCCTCGACACGGGCGGGGGCGCCGATCTCGCCCGGGACGACGGGGAAGGCAACGGGGCTGCCGGTGTGCAGGGTGGCGAGCCAGTCGCCGGTGACGGGTCGCGGCCGGGCGCGGCCGACCAGGGCGTCGGTGAGGTGTCCGAGGTCGCCGGGCCGCTCGTCCACGCGGTATTTGGTGCCCCGGGCGTCCACGAGGTACCGGGTGCCGTGCGGGTCCTGTACGTAGAGGACCTGGCCGCCGGTGAGCCGGTCCGGGCCCTCCGTCAGCCGGTGGTCGCGGGCGGCGAGGACGAAGCCGGCCTCCTGTACACCGGTGCCTCCGCCTCCCGGCCGTACGCACACGGCCCACCGCTTGGCCGTGCCCGCGTCCCGCTTCCCGGGAAGCCGGTCGGGGGCGTACGGGATGCCGATGACCGGCCCGCGCGGAGGTCTGCCCGCGTCGAGGACGTCGTCGGCGACCTGGACGACGCCGTAGTCGCCGGGGTCGAGCAGCAGCCGGGCGGACGCGAGGTTCAGGACGGGGTGCAGCCGGGTACGGCGATGGGCGCCGCGGCCGGTGGTGAGCACCACGTAGCGGGTGGTCGACGTCCTGCCGACGACGACCTTGGCGCCGGGGCGGTCCCAGCCCTTGGGCGCGACCGGACGGAACATGCCGTACGCGCCGAACCCGGCGAGGAGCAGGGCGCCGGTGAGCACACCGGGGAGGACGGCGCGCAGCGGGCGCGGGGCGCCCTCGTCGGAACCGTCCGGTAAGGGCTGGAGGAAGGCGGCAAGAGCCCTCCTCTTCGCAAATGTGTACGCGTTCAGCTCGTCCCGTCGGGTCACCATGGCCCGGCCCGCCTTCCCTCTCCGCCCGCACCGCGCACCTGCGGACGCCCACCACTCGCGCTTCGGCGGGGCTTCTCGCTGTCGGCCACCACTATGCCGCCCGTGCCTGGGTGTTGACCGATCGCCGGTACGCTGTGCGCTTCCGCCCGAGAGCTCGGCGGGTCAGGTGCGGAGCGGGCCGGGACGGCGCGGACGGGGGCAGGGCGGGATGGCGAACAGGGGCGGGGCACGGCTGAACCGGCGGGCCGGGCCGATCGGTACTTTTCGATTGCAACAGCTGGTTCTGTTCGAAGCCGCGGTGTCGGTCCTGCTGTGCGCCTGGGTCGTCGGGCCCGCACTCCTGGGGCCTGCGGGCATGACGGCCGCGCTGCTCGTGGTCCTCGCCGTCGTGCGCAGGCGCCGCCGTTCCCTTCCGGCCTGGCTGGCCACGGTCATCGCCTTCCGGGTGCGGAACCGGAGGGCCGCCGCGCGGGTGCCGGTCGCCGGCCCCGGTGCCGGGTCCCCGGTGGCCCCGCTGACCGAGTGCGTACCGGGCCTGCGCACCTGTTCGTTCACGCACCGGGACCGGCGGCCGGTGGGCATGGCCGTCGACGGTACGCACCTCACGGTGGTGGTGCGGGTGGACGCGGAGGACACGGTGCTGCGGGCGGACCGGACCGCGCGGCCGCTGCCTCCGGGGCTCGTCCGGGACGTGATGGACGTCGACGGGATCCGCCTGGAATCGGCGCGGATCGTGCAGCACACCCGGCCCGCCCCGGCCCCGCATCTCTCCGGCGACGCGGTCGCCACGCTCAACTACGCACCCCTCCAGGCCCGTACGGGGTCACCGGCGGTGCGCCTCACCTGGGTCACGCTGACGCTCGATCCGGAGCTCTGCCCGGAGGCCGTACGCATGCGAGGCGGCGGCCTCACCGGGGCGCGGCGCTGTCTGTTGCGGGCGGCCGACCAACTGTCCGGCCGGCTGACCGGGGCGGGCTTCGGCGCGACCGTACTGACGGAGCAGGAGCTCGGGGCCGCGCTCGCCACCGCGGTTTGCGCGGATGTCATCGGTGCGCCTCGTGCCGACGGGACCGCGCCGCCCGCCCGTCGCACCCGGGAGACCTCGCGGACGTGGAGCTGCGACGGGCGCCGGCACACCGTGTACTGGGTGCGCCGGTGGCCGCGTTCCGGTGATGTGCCGATGGCCCGGCTGGTCGCGCTGCTCACCTCGGTGCCGGCGCCGGCCACGACGTTCAGCCTGACGCTGGCGCGGGGCGACCGGCAGGAGGTCGCCGCGGCGGGGCACCTGCGGATCAGCGCGCGCACCGATGAGGAACTTCGGGCCGCGCGGCGTGCATTGGAACGCGTGGCGCGCGGGGTGCGGGTCTCGCTCGTGCGGCTGGACCGCGAGCAGCTGCCCGGGGTCCTCGCGACGCTGCCGCTGGGCGGGGCCCACTGATGGCGGCACCCGGGTGGGCGCGGGGCCGGCTGGGGTTCGGGCCGGTCGGTCCGCGCCGGCGGCGCTACACCATCGGGCCCGAGCAACTGGCCACGCTGGACCTGCCGGTGGGCGACGACGGGGTGGTGATCGGCGCGGACGAGGAGGGCTTCCCCGCCGTGCTCGGCCTCAACCGCCCTTCCCCGTACGAGATCACACTCGTCGGCGGGCTGTGGACGGCACAGGTGCTCGCCCTGCGGGCGGCGGCGACGGGTGCGCGGATCGTGGTGGAGACGGGGCGGGCGCACGCCTGGGCGAGCCTGGCCCGGGCCGCCGGTGGCAGCGGGTGCGTCGCGCTGCACGAGGTCGGCCGGGTGCCTACGCCGGGCCCCTCGGCGGCCTCGCCGGTCGTCGTCGTACGGGACTGCGGCATGCGTCCACCGCCCGGGCGGGCCGCGTCCGGGCCGTGGCAGTCGGTGCTGACCCTGTTGCCGTATCTGGGTCCTGCCGCGTCCGGGCTGATGGAGAAGGCGTCGCTGGTGGGCGTGCAGCGGGTGTCACCCGACGAGGCGGAGGAGGCCGGGCGCCTCCTGCGGCTGCCGGCCGGCGCGGTCCGCGCGCTGCCCGCCCTGGCGGACGGGGCCACGCTCTGGTGCACGCGGCGGGGGAGCCGGATGGTGACGACCCGGGCGACCGACGCGGAGACAGGACTGCTGGGCGCCGCGCGCCGGGTGGACTGACCCGCGTACGCCTGGGAACCACCGCCGTGCGGTATGAGGGTGCGGCGGACGCAATGCACGGTGCAATTGTGCTTATTTGACCGCTTTGGGTTTCACTCCCTGCCGCACTCAGTCCACTTGGGTGCAGTACGTGACGTACGGGACAGCGTTCGCGGCGCCGTACGGCCTGCCGTGGCGGGGCCCATGGCGTTTAGGCTGGGTCCGGACGCGGCGGAGAACCTGTGGGCAGGCCATGTGCGTCCCAGGGGGAGAGCCGGGCGGTTCGCGTTACGGGAACGGCCCCCACCCACCACGGCACAAGGGTGCTCGACCACACCAGGAGGCAAAGTGAACGGCGATCGGGACGAGATGCGCGGGGGCTGGGACAAGCCCGTCGACGAGTCGTCCGACGCGGAGCCCGCCGAGACGACGGGTGAGTTCACCATCGACTACACCCCGCCCGCCTGGTACACGCAGAACGCGCCGGGTGACTCCCTGGGCGGCGCCGGTACGCCTCCGGCATCGCCCCCGCCGCCGAGCGGGGACCCGGTGCCGCTGCCCCCTCCCCCCGCGCAGCGCGGCTTCGACCCCGACTGGACCCCCGCCCCCGCCGGGCCCTTGGACGCGGGTGTGCAGGAAACCGGCGACCTCGACAGCGGCGCCACCATGCGGTTCTCGGCGTCCGCGCTGAAGCGGGAGATCGAGGAGCGGGACCGCGCGGAGCGGGAGCGCGAGGCGGAGCCGGACGCCGAGGCGGTGGGCGGCGACGCGCCGTCCGGTGCCGACGACGAAGCGTCCGAGGCCGCCGGTGCCGTTTCGGACGACGCCGAGGCGGGTACGCCCGGCGCGGAACCGGAGGAGTCCTGGGACGACGTCCTGGGAAGGGTCTTCGACTTCGAGCCCGAGGTAACGGAGAACACCCCGAAGCCCTCGGACGAGACCGGCGACACCCCGGTGGCCGAGGACAGCGAGGAGAGCGACGACTCCGGCCTCGCGTCGACCGGGGCGTCCTCGGAGCCGTACAGCCTGAAGCCGCACGACGCGGAGCCGTCCGAGACCGAACCGTCCGAGACCGAACCGTCCGACGCCGCGCCCTCCGACGAGGCCCCCGCCGAGACGGACTCCCCCGAGCCGGACGACGACGCTCCGGTGAACGACGCCACCCCGGACCCGGCACCCCGCGACGTACCGCCGGACAGCGCGCCGCAGGACGGCTCGCCGTCCCCCTGGGCGCCGGCCGCGCCCGCGCAGGGTGGTCTTCCGCCGCTGCCGCCCGCCTTCCAGCCGGCCGCCCAGCAGCCGCAGCCCCCGCAGCCCGAGCCCGCCCAGCCCGCGCAGCCCCAGCCCCCCACCCCGCAGTCCGGCTACGGCTTCCCCCAGCAGGCACCGCAGGCACCGCAGCCGCACCACCCGGCACCGCAGCCCCAGCAGCCCCTCCCGGCCGCCAACCTCCCGGCGCAGCGCCCGCAGCCGCCCGCGCCCCAAGCCCCGCAGGCCCCGCAGCCGCAAGCCCCCTGGTCCGCACAGCAGCAGCCCCAGCCGGCGCAGCAGCCCCACCCCCAAGGCGGCTACGGCTTCCCGCAGGGCGCCCAGGCCCAGGGCACCCCCGCCCACGGCACCCCCGCCCCGACGGCCGACACCCCGAACCTCCCCGCACAGGTCCCACCGCAGCCCCAGCCCGAACAGCCCCAGCCCCAGCAGCCCGTCGACCCCCGGGCCGGCACCTCCTGGCCCACCCCCGCCCCCCGCGATCCGCGTTCCGGTGCCGGCGCCCCGCTGGGCTACACCGCGGCCGTGGAGCTCACCTCCGACCGACTCATCCGGAGTAAGCAGAAGACCCGGAGCAGCCGCAACCCCTCGGGCGCCTCGCGCTTCAAGCTGGGCGGTAAGAAGGAGGAGCAGGAGAGGCAGCGCAAGCTGGAGCTCATCCGTACGCCGGTGCTGTCCTGCTACCGGATCGCGGTGATCAGCCTCAAGGGCGGCGTGGGCAAGACCACGACCACCACCGCACTCGGGGCGACCCTGGCCAGCGAGCGGCAGGACAAGATCCTCGCCATCGACGCCAACCCGGACGCCGGCACGCTGGGCCGACGGGTGCGGCGCGAGACCGGGGCGACCATCCGCGACCTGGTGCACGCGATCCCGCACCTCAACTCGTACATGGACATCCGGCGGTTCACCTCGCAGGCGCCCTCCGGCCTGGAGATCATCGCCAACGACGTGGACCCGGCGGTCTCCACGGCCTTCAACGACGAGGACTACCGGCGCGCGATCGACGTGCTCGGCAAGCAGTACCCGATCATCCTCACGGACTCGGGCACCGGTCTGCTGTACAGCGCGATGCGCGGCGTGCTGGACCTGGCCGATCAGCTGATCATCGTCTCGACGCCCTCGGTCGACGGCGCCTCCAGCGCGTCCACGACCCTGGACTGGCTGTCGGCGCACGGGTACGCGGAGCTGGTCCAGCGGTCCATCACCGTGATCTCCGGCGTCCGCGAGACCGGCAAGATGATCAAGGTCGACGACATCGTGCAGCACTTCCGGACGCGCTGCCGCGGGGTGGTCGTCGTGCCGTTCGACGAGCACCTGTCGGCCGGCGCGGAGGTCGACCTCGACATGATGCGGCCGAAGACCCGGGAGGCGTACTTCCACCTCTCCGCCCTGGTCGCCGAGGACTTCGCGCGCGCCCAGCAGCAGCAGGGACTCTGGACTTCGGACGGCAGCGGCCCGCCGCCGCAGTACGCCCCGCCGCTGCCGGGCCAGCAGATCCCCGGCCAGCAGGTCCCCGGTCAGCAGCCGTACGCACCCCAGCAGCCGTACCCCGGACAGCCGTACGCGCCGCAGCAACCCGGTCAGCCCTATCAGCAGCCCCAGCAGCCGCAGCCGTACGGCGGCCAGCAGCAGCCCCATCCCCCGCAGCCGGGCCCCGGCGCCGGGCAGAACTGGCAGCAGCAGCCCCCGGCCCAGACCCAGCAGCCGTACCAGCAGCCCCAGCCGCAGGGTGATCAGCCAGGTCAGCCGGGCCGGCCCGCGCACCCCGAGCTGCAAGGCCCCGTACCGCCCGCCGGATGGCAGCAGCAGCCGCCGCCAGCGCCTCAGCAGTAAGGCGTCAGAGGTCTGAACCAATGAGGGTCCGCATCGTCTCCGCGATGCGGACCCTTTTGGCATATCCGCAGACCACACGCCGTTTCGGGGACCGTTGACGCGGCTCGACCACCGCTGATAAACCTTCGCAACACCAGCCGGCGAACCGAAGTTCAACACGCCTTTCCCGTGCGAGTCATGACGCGAGGTCCCAGACCATGGTCGTAAGAGTTCCACCGTCCTCCGCCCCGCCACGCTCACGCCTGCGTGTGCTCCTGGCCTCCGGTGCCGCCGCCCTCGCTCTCGCAGCCGGGTCCGTCGTGCCGGGAATGCCCCTCGGGGCCGCGCCCCAGCAGGCGCAGGCCGCCGACAGTGGTGGCAAGACCGACAAGACACTCACCGTCGCGGTCGCGCAGAGCGTCGACTCCCTGAGCCCGTTCCTCGCCCAGAAGTTGCTGAGCACCAGCGTCTCGCGGCTCATGTACGACTTCCTGACGAACTACGACGCCAAGGACAACCACGCCATCCCCGGCCTGGCGACCAAGTGGGAGCCCTCCGCGGACAAGCTGACGTGGACGTACACCATTCGGTCCGATTCGAAGTGGTCCGACGGGCAGCAGGCCACCGCCGAGGACGCCGCCTGGACGTTCAACAAGATCATGGACGACGACGCCGCGGCCCAGGCCAACGGCAGCTTCGTCACCAACTTCAAGAAGGTGACGGCCCCGAGCCCCACCAAGCTGGTCATCGAGCTCAAGGAGCCGCAGGCCACCATGGCCGCGCTCGACGTGCCGATCGTGCCGAAGCACGTGTGGGAGAAGGTCGGGGACTTCTCGAAGTTCAACAACGACACGAAGTTCCCCGTCGTCGGCAACGGTCCGTTCATCCTGACGGACTACAAGGTCGACCAGTACGTGAAGCTCAAGGCCAACCCGGACTTCTGGCGGGGGAAGCCGAAGTTCGACGAGCTGGTCTTCAAGACGTACAAGGACCAGGACGCCGCCGTCGCCGCCCTCCGCAAGGGTGAGGTCTCCTTCGTCGCCGGTTCGCCCGCGCTGACGCCCGCTCAGGCGAACTCGCTCAAGGGCGACAAGAACATCAAGGTCAACGAGGGGCCCGGCCGCCGCTTCTACGCGCTGGCCACCAACCCCGGCGCGCAGACCAAGGACGGCAAGAAGTTCGGCGACGGCAACAAGGCGCTGCTCGACCAGAAGGTGCGCCAGGCGCTGTTCCTGTCGATCGACCGCGAGACGATCATCGACAAGGTCTTCCAGGGGCACGCCGTCGAGGGCAAGGGCTACATCCCGCCGCGCTTCTCGGCGTACGCCTGGGAGCCCTCCGCCGACCAGGCGCTGAGCTACGACCCCGACAAGGCGGGGAAGCTGCTGGACGAGGCGGGCTACAAGCTCAAGGGCGACCAGCGCGTCGGCAAGGACGGCAAGCCGCTCGACCTGCGCCTCCTGTGCCACGCCACCGACCCGAACGACAAGGCGGTCGGCAAGTACCTGAAGGAGTGGTGGGGCAAGCTCGGCATCGGGCTGAAGGTCGACTGCCTGGACGACGTCTCCGTGCCCTGGTACGCCGGTGAGTACGACCTCGCCTTCGACGGCTGGTCGGTCAACCCGGACCCGGACTTCGTCCTCGGTATCCACACCTGCGCGGCCCTGCCGACGAAGGCCAAGGCCAGCGCGACCACGGACAACTTCATCTGCGACAAGAAGTACGACGGGCTGTACAAGAAGCAGCTCGCCGAGTACGACCCCGCGAAGCGCGCCGAGCTCGTCGGGCAGATGCAGTCGTGGCTGTACGACTCCGGGTACATGAACGTGATGGCGTACCCGAACGCGGTCGAGGCATACCGCACGGACCAGATCAAGTCGATCACGACCATGCCCGAGGCGGCCGGCAACATCTACGGCCAGGACGGCTACTGGAGCTGGTGGTCGGCCGTGCCGGCGAGCGGCAACGGCGGCTCGGAGAGCGACAGCTCCGGCTCCTCCACCGGTGTGATCATCGGAATCGTGGTGGCAGTCGTGGTCCTCGCAGGTGGCGGCTTCCTGATCTCGCGGCGCCGCCGCACCACCGCGGACGATCGCGAGTAGGTTCTCGAACGGGATGCGGGGAACCGGCCGGCGCGGACCGCGCCGGCCGGTTCTTTCCAGGAACGACACGAGTAACGAGAGTTCCCCATGACAGCTGACAGCACTCCGGCGCTCGTGCAACAGGCGGACGCGGCCGCGGACGGCCCTCCGGCCGGTCCCTCGGCCGCACGCGGTCCACGGGCGCGCAACACCACGGCCTATCTGAAATATGTGGCCGCCAAGATCGCGGGCGCCGTCGTCTCGCTGTTCGCGGTTCTGGTCACCAGCTTCTTCCTCTTCCGGCTCATTCCGAGCGACCCGGTCAAGCAGATGACGGGCGGCCGGCCCGTATCGGCCGAACAACTGGAATCGCTGCGCCACCAGCTCGGGCTCGACCAGCCGATGTGGCAGCAGTTCACCAGCTACATCGGGGACGCCCTCACCGGCGACTTCGGTGTCTCGTTCGCGTACCACGCCCCGGTCATCGACAAGATCGTGGAGAAGCTGCCGGCGACGCTGCTGCTCACCGGCACCGCCTACGTCCTCTACAGCGTCATCGGCCTCTGGCTCGGCACCCGCACCGCCTGGCGCAACGGCTCGGCCGGCGACCGGTTCAACACCGCGCTCGCCCTCACGCTGTACTCGGTGCCGTCGTTCTGGCTCGGGCTGCTCCTGATCATCGTCTTCTCGGTGGGCGTCGGCCCGATCCCGGGCATGTTCCCGACGGGCGGGATGTCGTCGGGCGACACGAGCGGCTTCGGTTACGTCACCGACGTGGCGCATCACATGGTGCTGCCGGTGATTACGCTGGTGGCCGTCGGGTACGCGCAGACGCTGCTGGTGATGCGGTCCTCGCTGCTGGACGAGATGGGCAGCGACTACCTCACGACGGCCCGCGCCAAGGGGCTGCGGGACGACGTCGTACGCCGCAAGCACGCCGTGCCCAACGCGATGCTGCCCACCTTCACGCTGATGTTCGTCAACCTGGGGCATGTGGTCGCCGGGCAGATCCTGGTGGAGACCGTGTTCTCCTGGCCGGGCCTCGGCTCCCTCTTCTACCAGGGCCTCAGCACCCCCGACCTGCCACTCGTCCAGGGCCTCTTCTTCGTCTTCGCCACCGCGGTGATCCTGGCGAACACCCTTGCCGATGTGCTGTATCCGCTGCTCGATCCCCGGGTGGGCCGATGACCACGACCGATTCCATGCCCACGCCGACCCCGGCGCCGGCCCCGCCCGAGCCCGTCCGGAGCGCCCGCTCCCTGGCCCGGGCCCGTAAACGCCAGTCAGCGGCCCGCTTCTGGCGGGAATACCGCACGCACAAGGGCGGGATGTGGGGTCTGGCCGGCCTGGTGCTCATCGCACTGATCGCCGTGGCCGCTCCCCAGCTCGTCGGCGCCGACTCGCAGAGCGTCACCGAGGCGTCCGGCGGCGCGCTCGAATCGCCGAGCGGCGAGTTCCCGCTCGGCACCGACCAGTTCGGGCGCAGCGTGCTCGCGCTCCTGGTGTGGGGCGCGCGCGTCTCGCTGACCGTGGGGCTGCTCGCGGCGTTCCTTTGCGTCGCCATCGGCACGATCGTGGGGATCGTCGCGGGCCACTTCCGCGGCTGGTACTCGACGGTGCTGATGCGGGTGACCGACTGGTTCCTGGTGATGCCGACGCTGGTCCTCGCGGTCGCGCTCGCCTCGGTGATGGACCGCTCCCTGTGGACGATCATCATCGCGATCGGCGTCACGACCTGGCCGACCACCGCCCGCCTGGTGCGGGCGCAGACCCTCGCTGTGGAGTCCCGCCCCTACATCGAGCGCGCCCGCGCGCTGGGCGGCGGCCACGGCCACGTCATGCTCCGGCACGTCCTGCCGAACGTGATGCCGCTGGTGCTCGCCCAGACCACGCTGGCCATCTCCAGCGCGATCCTGAGCGAGGCCACGCTGGCCTTCCTCGGCCTCGGCGACCCGACCATCACCTCGTGGGGCAGCATGCTCCAGGACGCGCGTGCCGCGGGGGCGGTGAGCGCCGGTGACTGGTGGTACCTGGCACCGCCCGGCATCGCCATCGCCTTGGTGGCCCTGGCGTTCACGCTGTGCGGGCGCGCGATCGAGTCCGTCCTCAATCCCAAGCTGGGGGTGGCCCGTTGAGCACGACGAGCATCCACAAGACGCCTCTTCTGGAGGTACGCGACCTGACGGTGACGTACGCCGGCGGGGCCCAGGCCGTCCGCGGCGTGAATCTCCGGGTCGAGGCGGGGCGCAAGCTGGGCATCGCCGGGGAGTCCGGCTGCGGCAAGTCCACGCTGGCGCTGGCCCTGCTGCGGCTGCTGCCCGCCAACGCGAAGGTGACCGGCGAGATCCTGCTGAACGGCGAGGACGTCCTCGCGATGAAGTGGGGCCAGGTCAGGGCCGTGCGCTGGGCAGGCGCCTCGATCGTCTTCCAGGGCGCGATGCACTCGCTGAACGCGGTGCACCGCATCGGGGACCAGATCGCCGAGCCGATCCTGCTGCACAAGAAGACGACGCCGGCGGCGGCCCGGAAGCGCGCCGGTGAACTGCTGGAACAGGTCGGCCTGCCCGCGGCCCGGACGGACGCCTATCCGCACGAGCTGTCCGGCGGGCAGCGGCAGCGCGTGATGATCGCGATGGCGCTCGCCTGCGACCCGGGCCTGATCATCGCCGACGAGCCGACGACGGCCCTGGACGTGATGATCCAGGCCCAGATCCTGCGCCTGATCGAGCAGCTGGTCTCCGAGCAGGACCTCGGCCTGATCATGATCAGCCACGACCTGGCGGTGCTGTCCGACACCTGCGACCGGCTCGCCGTGATGTACGCGGGCCGGGTCGTGGAGGAGGGCCCGGCGTCCGAGGTCTACGAGAGCGCGCACCACCCGTACAGCAGGGCCCTGTCGGGCGCCTTCCCGCGCATCGGGGACCTGTCGTCCCGGTTCGCGCCGCAGGGCCTGCCCGGCGACCCGCCCGACCCGTCGGCGCTGCCGGCCGGCTGCACCTTCCACCCGCGCTGCGCCCTGGCCCTGGACTCCTGCGCCACGCAGGACCAGGAGCTGCGGGACGCGGGCGACGGACGGCAGGCCGCGTGCGTGCTGGCCGGTCCGGAGGGGGCGGCGCCGGTCCTGCCGGGCGCCGAGGAAGCAAGGAGCACATCATGACGACGACCCCCGTGGACCTGCTCAGCGCGCAGGGACTCCGGATCACCTTCCCCGGCCGGCACGGGGCCGAACCCGCGCGTGCGGTGGACGGGGTCGACCTGGACATCCGGCCCGGCGAGATCGTCGCCCTGGTCGGCGAGTCGGGGTGCGGCAAGACGACGCTGGCCCGCTCCCTGCTCGGCCTGGTCCCGCCGACGGCCGGTCGGATCACGTTCGACGGGAAGCCGCTGGCCTACGGGAGCCGGGCGCTCAAGGCGTACCGCAAGCGCGCCCAGCTGGTCCTCCAGGACCCCAGCGGCTCGCTGAACCCGCGCCACACGGTGTACGAAGCGGTGGCCGAGGGGCTGCGCATCCACGGCTACGGGGGCGACGAGCGGCAGGCGGTGCACGACGCGCTGTCGCGGGCCGGGCTGCGTCCGCCGGAGCGGTTCTTCCTGCGCTACCCGCACGAGCTGTCGGGCGGTCAGCGCCAGCGCGTCGTGATCGCGGGCGCGCTGGTCCTGGAGCCGGAGCTGATCGTGGCGGACGAGCCGGTCGCCTCGCTGGACGCGTCGGTGCGCGGCGAGATCCTGGCGCTGCTGCTGCGGCTGCGCGAGGAGCTGGGTCTCTCCGCCCTGGTCGTGACGCATGATCTCGGTCTTGCGTGGAACATCGCGGACCGGGTCGCGGTGATGTACCTGGGCCGCATCGTGGAGACGGGTGCCGTCGAGCAGATCCTGACGGCGCCGCGCCATCCGTACACCCAGGCGCTGCTGTCGGTGCTGCCGGAGGCGCCGGGCGATCCGGTGGTGCTCACGGGTGAGCCGCCGGACCCGTCCCGGGTGCCGTCCGGCTGCCGCTTCCACGCCCGCTGCCAGGTGCTGGCCTCGGGCGAGGCGGAGCGGGCGGGCGTCGCTGACGCCTGCCGTACGCGGGACCTGCCGGTCCTGTCGGGCGGCGGGGAGGCGCAGGTGGCGTGCCACTGGGCCACGGCGAAGGTGACCGCGCCGACCGTCTGACGGGCGGTACGGGTTTCCCGGCCGGACCGGCCGGGAAACCCGAGCGGTCAGTCCTGTCCGGCCTCGGCGGCGGCGACCAGTTCGCTGCACCGCTTCACGTCGGCGGCCATCGCCACCAGCAGGTCGTCGATCGTGTCGAACTTCAGCATCCCGCGTACGTACGCCAGGAAGTCCACGGCCACGTGCAGGCCGTACAGGTCGAGGCCGACGCGGTCGATCGCGTACGCCTCCACCGTGCGCTCGGTGCCGTCGAACTGCGGGTTGGTGCCGACCGAGATCGCGGCGGGCATCGCCTCGCCGTTCGCGTGCAGCCAGCCCGCGTAGACGCCGTCGGCGGGGATCGCGGTGTGCGGGAGGGTTTCGACGTTCGCGGTGGGGAAACCGAGCTCACGGCCGCGCTGCGCGCCCCGGACGACGACGCCCTCGACGCGGTGCGGACGGCCGAGGATCTCGGAGGCCCCGGCCACGTCCCCCTCGGCGACCAGGCGCCGGGTGAGCGTGGAGGAGAACGGCTCGCCGCCGCCCGCCGCGCCGCTCACCCGCAGGTCGATGACCTCGACGCGGTAGTCGTGCTCGGCACCCAGCTCGGCCAGCAGCTCCACGTTCCCTGCGGCCTTGTGGCCGAAACGGAAGTTGGGGCCCTCGATGACCAGCTGGGCGTGCAGCTTGTCCACGAGCACCTTGGCGATGAAGTCGGCCGGGGCGAGCCGCGAGAACTCCGTGGTGAACGGCAGGATCAGCATCGCGTCCACGCCCAGCTCCGCCATCAGCTCGGCGCGCCGGTGGTGCGGGGCGAGCAGCGGGGGGTGGCTGCCGGGCCGGACGACCTCGCTGGGGTGCGGGTCGAAGGTCACGACGACCGACGGCACACCCAGCTCGCGGGCCCGCTCGACGGCGCGGCCGATGATCAGCTGGTGTCCGCGGTGCACCCCGTCGTACGAGCCGATGGTGACGACGCCGCGCCCCCAGTCCTGGGGGATGTCCTCCAAGCCTCGCCAGCGCTGCACTCTGACCGCTCCTCGCCCGAACCTGTGTACGTGGATATCTCGCTTACGCAGGTCTAAGACTGCCATGCTCACGCCCTGCGGCCCGCATCGGCATGGTCATCGGCGCCCGCAGCGCCTCCACCGTGCGCCGTGCGCTGGGCCCCACGACGGCCGCCCACTCCTGCGGCGCGTCGGCCAGCCAGCCCGCGACCAGCGCGCCGAACCCGGGCACCTCGCGGACCAGCGCGACGAGCCGCCGGTCGAACAGGGCGGCCCCTTCGGGGGTACGCACGAGAAGCATCCCGGTCCGGTGCACCAGCGCCCGGGTGCGCACCGGTGACCGCCCGGCGCAGCCGGCCGCGGCGGCCCGCAGCAGGGCCTCCAGAACCACCGGGTCCGGGATCCCCCCGCGCAGCTCGGCGTCCAGCAGTACCTCCAGGAGTTCGTCGCGGGCGGGCTGCGACGCGGGGCTGCCGGGTGAGGCGAGCACCGCGGCCAGCGATCCCCGGACCGGCGCGGCCGCCGGGCGGTCCCGGAGCAGGCCGGTGAGCAGCGGCAGCAGCAGGGCGCGCGCGGCGGGTCCGTGCTCCAGGCGGCGGTCGAGGTACGCGGCGGCGTGCGCCGTGTCCTCCGGGTGGCCCTCGGCGTAGGCGCGTACGAGTCCGGCGGCGTGCAGCGCGAGCTCCGGGGCGTCGATCCCGGCCAGGGCCCGCAGTACCTCGCCCGCGCCCTGGTCCGGCCGGCCGAGCCGGTCCCGGTAGGCGGTCACCACGATGTCCGCGTGCGTGGGCAGGGCGGCGGCGAGCGCGGCGGCGGGCACGCGCACCTCCTGCGGGCCCTCGGCGACGAAGGCCCGGACGGCCTGCGGGAGGTAGCGGGCCCTGGTCCGGGGGTCGGCGACGAGCAGGGCGAGGACCGGCCCGTGCAGCTCGCTGTCGGCCGGGCGGGCCAGCACCGCGAGCGCGGCCCGGCGCACCCGGTCACGGTCCGCGTCCAGGGTGACGTGGGGGGCGACGAGCGTCGCGTACGAGACGGCGGCGACCCGGCGGGCGCGCCGGTCCTCGTCCCCGGCCCACCGCTCGACGGCCCGGCAGAGCGCGGCGGGCTCGTCCTCGGCGAGCGCGGCGAGCAGCTCCTCGGCCCGGGGGTGCCCGGCGGCGACCAGCGCGTCGGCCAGGTCATCGATCGCGAGGTCCCGGCGGGCGTGGAGGAGGGCCTGCGCGGCGGCGGCGACGGTGGGACGGACCGGGGTGTCCGGGGCTGCGGCGAGCGCCCGCTCGTCCGTGAACCACGCGCACAGGAGAGGCATGACGGTACGCGGATGGGCGGCGAGCCGCCGGGCGACGGCGTCGAGGAACCGCGCGTCGCCGCCCCCCTCACCCGGCGGCCCGTCGGCCGGGACGAGGCGCCGGAAGAGGTCCATCCGGTCGGCCTCGGGCAGCCGCGGCCCCCGCCAGAACCAGGGCCCGAATGCGGCGTACGCCCCGCGCGCCCCTCCCCCGCCCGCCTCGGCGGAACTCCGCACGACGCGCCCGGCGAGCAGCCGGAGCACGCCGAGGTACGGCCGGGCGTCGGGCACCCTGAGCAGCGTTTCGGCGAGCAGGCGCGCGGCCCACCAGCGCGGATCGGACAGGGGCAGGGCCCGGTCATCGTCGGCCGCGCCCGCCACCCCCTCCGGCAGCCGGTCCAGCGCCTCGATGAGATCCGCCAGCCGGTGTGCCAGGGCGGCCGTGCCGTGGCGGCGGGCCAGCAGCAGAAGGGCCTGGATCACCGGGCCGATGCGGTGCCGGGGCACGGGCAGGCTGCGCGGTCCGGCCGGCGGCGGGTCCTCGGCCGGTCCTCCCCGGCGGGGGTACGGCACCCGGCCGTCGTCCTCCGCCGGCTCCGCGTGCCACCGGTGCACCAGCGCCCGCAGGGCCGCGTCCAGATCGAGGTGCGTGCTCTGGATCCAGTCACCCACCTCTTCGTGGGCGAAGCGGTAGCCGGCGCCGGCCGGGACGAGGAGCCTTTCGGTGAGGACCGCCGGGGCCCATCCCGTACGCCAGGGGAACAGCTCCTCGAAGGCGGCCCGGTCCAGCTCGCCCTGGCCGGGGCCGAGGCAGCGGCGGGCCGCCTCGTGGACCTGTCCGGCCACCCGCGCCGCCAGGCGCCGCACCGCCGTGGGCCCGGGGCGGCTCCCGGCGGCGATGCGGACGGCGATGCGCAGGCACATCAGGTCGAGGTGGGCGGCGAAGACCTCCTCCGTGCCGGGGCGCCCGGCCGTGTCCGGCGGCAGGGCCTCGCGTACCTCGGCGAGCAGCCGGAGGGTCAGCGGATGGCGGTCGTGGCCGGCGGCGAGGGCGTCGGGCGGGAGGCCGAACCCTTCGCGGGCGCGTTCGGCCTGGCCGGCGGTGAAGTCGGTGACGCGGACCGCCGGGGGCAGCCGACGGGCGGGCCTGGCGGGCCGGTGCAGGGCCTCGGGAGGGCAGAGCGCGCCGGCCGTCTCCCAGTGCTCGGGGCGGCAGCCGACGACGAGCCGGGCGCCGTTGTCGCGGAGCCAGCCGACCGTGCCGGTGGTCCAGTCGGCGAGCCGGTGTGCCAGGACGGGCGGCATCTCCTCCGGGGCGTCGAGCAGGACCAGCAGCGGCACGCCGGAGGCCGCGGTCAGCCGGGCGACCCGTTCGGGTGTGGCGCTCGCCATGTCGCCCGGGGCCCCGGCGGCGCCGACGATGCGCCCGGCCTGCTGGAGCGTGCGCGCGACGGCGTCGGCGACGGAGGTGTCGTCCGCGAGGAGGTCGGCGCCGCGCAGCCACAGCGTGGGGGCGGGCACCGGTCCGGTCGCCCGGCGTGCGGCGATGGCGGCGAGCTCGGTGGTACGGCCGGTGCCGGGCTCACCGACGAGGCCGAGGACCACGGCGGGTTCGTCCGGTCCGGCCGCGGCGAACGCCTCGGACTCGGCGCGGACGTCGGGCCGCTCCACCGGTTCGTGCCGCTCGCCCGGGCCGCCCGCCGAGCCGACGGACATGGCGGTGAGCTGGAGGGCCCCGGCGAGGTTGAGATCGGGGCCGTAGCCGGGGACGGTCGCGGCGTTGCGCCGCAGCAGCTCGCCCAGCGGCCCGTCGGCGGGCGCCCCGGCGAACGGTGCGGCGCAGCCGGCGGTGGCGTGGGAGGCGCGCAGGGCGAGCCCGATGACGGCGATGACGGCCCCGCTGTCCGGGTCGAGCACGGGCCCGCCCACCGCCGCGCCACCCAGCCGGAGCGCGTCGCTGCCGTCCGTGCCGAGAGCCAGTTCCAGAGCCTTGTCGATCCGGTGGGTGCGGCCGCGACTGGTGTACGTGACCGGCGTGCGGCCCAGGATGCGCGCCTCGCGCAGGCCGTGCGCGGCGACCGTCACATACGTACCGGGGTCGATGCGCTCGCGTACGCACAGGGGCAGCGGCCGGACGCCGAGGGTGTCGGGGCCGCCGGTGGGCAGGAGGGCGAGGTCCCCTTCGGGCACGGCGGTGATGTCGGCGGCCTCGACGCGGTGGCTGCGGCCGTCCGTGCCGTGCAGCAGGAGGTACGGAAGGCCGTCGACCGCCTCGTGACTGGTGACCACCGTGCCCCGGTCATCGGCGACGAAGCCGGTCCCCCGCGGCCTGCCGGCCGGATCGCACAGTCGTACCAGCGTCGCCCGGTCCCCGCATCCCATGATCCGACGGTAGGCCGCCGAAGATCCCCGCGCGGACCACTCGGGGCGAAAGCGCCCCTGTCACCCCCCTGATTCACTCCGAGCGCCTGCCCGTTGGGGTGAATCCGGGGCGTTCGCTGGACAGAAATGGGTGGGGGATCGTGGAGCGGGCACAGGGGGCCCTGCCCGCTCCACGATGAGGGTCCGACAAGGCGCCGGCGCCCGGTCAGGCGAAGACGGCGAGGCTCTTGGCCTTGCCCTTCTGCTCCTCGACCAGCACCAGGAACCGCCCGTCCGGCCCGAAGACGGCGACCGGCCCCGGCGGGTAGGCGGGCATGTCCAGGCGTACGCCGTTCAGCAGCAGCTTCGACCGCTTCTCGTCCACGTCCCAGCGGGGGAACGCCGACGCGGCGGCCTCGGCCACCGGCACCACGGCCAGCTCCTCCTGGTGCTGGTCCAGGGTGCGCGCGCCGTCCAGCCCGTACGGGCCGACGCGGGTGCGCCGCAGGGCGGTCAGATGGCCGCCCACACCGAGCCCGGCGCCCAGGTCACGGGCGATGGCCCGGATGTACGTCCCCGAGGAGCAGACCACCGAGACGACCAGGTCGAGTACCGGCGTACCGTCCTCGGCGACGGCCTCGCGGACGTCGTAGACGCGGAAGGACGAGACGGTCACCGGCCGGGCCGGGATCTCGAACTCCTCGCCGCCGCGCACCCGCGCGTAGGACCGCTTGCCGTCGATCTTGATGGCGCTGACCTTGGACGGCACCTGCATGATGTCGCCGGTCAGGACGGCGACCCCGGCGTCGATCCCCTCGCGCGTCACCCCGGAGGCGTCGGCGGACGAGGTGATCTCGCCCTCCGCGTCGTCCGTGACGGTGCTCTGGCCGAGCCGGATCGTGCCCAGGTATTCCTTCTCGGTCAGCGCGAGGTGGCCGAGGAGCTTGGTGGCCTTCTCGACGCCGAGCACGAGCACACCGGTCGCCATCGGGTCCAGGGTGCCGGCGTGGCCGACGCGGCGGGTGCGGGCGATGCCGCGCATCTTGGCGACGACGTCGTGCGAAGTGAAGCCGGACGGCTTGTCGACAATGACCAAACCGTCCGGCGTCTTGTTCTGCGTCATTCGGAGGCGGTGTCCTCGTCGGTCTCGTCCTCCGGCTTGCGGTACGGGTCCGCCTCACCGGCGTACGCGGCGCCCGAAGACGCCTCGCGCACCTTGGCGTCCGAGGCCCGCGCCCGGTCGAGCAGGTCCTCGATGGCCCGCGCGTTCTCCGGGAGGGCGTCGGCCACGAAGGTGAGCGTCGGGGTGAACTTCGTCCCCGCCGCCGAGCCGACCGCGGATCGCAGGATGCCCTTGGCACTCTGCAGACCGGCCGCGGCGCTGGCCCGCTCCTCGTCGTCGCCGTAGACCGTGTAGAAGACCGTGGCCTCCCGCAGGTCACCGGTGACGCGGACGTCCGTGATCGTCACGTGGGTCCCCAGGCGCGGGTCCTTGATGCCGCGCTGCAGTTTCCCGGCGACCACCTCCTGGATGAGGTCCGCCAGCTTCTTAGCTCGCGCGTTGTCGGCCACTGGTCCGTCTCCTTCTCGCTTTGGTCCGACCGGGAATCGGTGGGCGGCGTCACGGGGCTGGGCACGCACGTCTGCGGCGTGCCCAGCCCCGCTCCTTTTCCCGCCCACCGATTCCGGTCGGACCTGCTCAATCGTCTTCGTCGCTGTGCAGCCGCCGTCGTACGGACAGCAGCTCCACTTCCGGCCGGGCGGCGACAAGGCGCTCGCACCGGTCGAGTACGTCTGTGAGGTGCCGGGTGTCCCCGGAAACCACGGCGAGGCCGATCTCGGCCCGGCGATGGAGGTCCTGTCCGCCCGTCTCCGCCGCGCTCACCGCGTACTTGCGCTGGAGTTCGGCGACGATCGGACGGACCAGGGAGCGCTTCTCCTTCAGCGACCGTACGTCGCCGAGAAGCAGGTCGAAGGACAGTGTCCCCACATACATGTATGCCCGGATGTCCCGCCGGTTCGGGTTCGCGCCCCGCCGATGACCGGCGGGGACACAAGAACCGTACACGGAACGGCCGGGGCCGATCGACGGAAATAGGTCCCGTCGACCGGCCCCGACTGTTGAGGTACGGGTCAGCCTCGCGGCTTCTCGCGCATCTCGTACGTCGCGATGACGTCGTCGATCTTGATGTCGTTGAAGTTTCCGAGGTTGATACCGCCCTCGAAGCCTTCGCGGATCTCGGTGACGTCGTCCTTGAAGCGGCGCAGACCGGAGATGGTGAGGCTCTCCGCGACGACCTTGCCGTCGCGCAGCAGGCGCGCCTTGGTGTTGCGCTTGACCTCGCCGGACCG
The DNA here is from genome assembly GCF_045206345.1 of Streptomyces sp. NBC_00209. NCBI lineage: Bacteria > Bacillati > Actinomycetota > Actinomycetes > Kitasatosporales > Streptomycetaceae > Streptomyces > Streptomyces sp. NBC_00209. The sequence goes on from NZ_CP108121.1 coordinate 1,579,405, forward strand.
GACGAGCACACCGGCGATGTTGCCCAGCTTCGACGAGCGGAAGATCTCGCGGATCTCCGCCGTACCGAGCTCGACCTCTTCGTACTCCGGCTTGAGCATGCCCTTGAGGGCCGCCTCGATCTCCTCGATCGCCTGGTAGATGACCGAGTAGTACCGGACGTCCACGCCTTCGCGGTCGGCCATCTGCGCGGCACGCCCTGCGGCGCGCACGTTGAAGCCGATCACGATGGCGTCGGAGCCGGTCGCCAGGTCGATGTCCGACTCGGTGACCGCACCCACACCGCGGTGCAGGACCCGGATGTCGACCTCTTCGCCGACGTCGAGCTGGAGCAGCGAGGACTCGAGAGCCTCCACCGAACCGGACGCGTCGCCCTTGATGATGAGGTTGAGCTCCTGGACCAGACCGGCCTTGAGCGCCTCGTCCAGGTTCTCCAGGGAGAACCTGACACCCTTGCGGGCGAAGTTGGCGTTGCGCTCGCGAGCGGCACGCTTCTCGGCGATCTGGCGGGCCGTACGGTCCTCGTCCACGACGAGGAAGTTGTCGCCGGCGCCCGGGACGTTGGTGAGACCCAGCACGAGGACGGGGGTCGACGGACCCGCTTCCTCGACGTTCTCGCCCTTGTCGTCGAGCATCGCGCGGACTCGGCCGTAGGCGTCGCCCACGACCATCGTGTCGCCGACGCGCAGCGTGCCTCGCTGGACGAGGACGGTCGCGACGGCACCGCGGCCGCGGTCGAGGTGGGACTCGATCGCAATACCCTGCGCGTCCTGCTCCGGGTTGGCCCGCAGGTCGAGCGAGGCGTCGGCGGTGAGGACGACGGCCTCCAGAAGAGCCTCGATGTTGAGGCCCTGCTTGGCGGAGATGTCGACGAACATCGTGTCGCCGCCGTACTCCTCGGCCACCAGACCGAACTCGGTGAGCTGACCGCGCACCTTGGTCGGGTCGGCACCCTCGACGTCGATCTTGTTGACCGCGACCACGATCGGCACGTCGGCCGCCTTGGCGTGGTTCAGCGCCTCGATCGTCTGGGGCATCACACCGTCGTTCGCCGCCACCACGAGGATCGCGATGTCGGTGGACTTCGCACCACGGGCACGCATGGCGGTGAACGCCTCGTGACCCGGGGTGTCGATGAAGGTGATACGGCGGTCCTCGCCGTTGACCTCGGCACCGACCTGGTACGCACCGATGTGCTGCGTGATGCCGCCGGCCTCGCCCGCGATGACGTTCGTCTTGCGGATCGCGTCCAGCAGTCGGGTCTTACCGTGGTCGACGTGACCCATGACGGTCACGACCGGCGGACGGGAGACCAGGGCCTCTTCGCCGCCCTCGTCCTCGCCGAACTCGATGTCGAAGGACTCGAGCAGCTCGCGGTCCTCCTCCTCCGGGCTGACGATCTCCAGGACGAAGTTCATCTCGTCCGCGAGGAGCTTCAGCGTCTCGTCGGAGACGGACTGCGTGGCGGTGACCATCTCGCCGAGGTTCATCATGACGCCGACCAGCGAAGCCGGGTTGGCGTTGATCTTCTCGGCGAAGTCGGTGAGCGAGGCACCGCGCGACAGCCGGACAGCCTGTCCGTTGCCGCGAGGCAGCATCACGCCGCCGACCGACGGGGCCTGCATGGCCTCGTACTCCTGGCGCCTCTGCCGCTTCGACTTGCGGCCACGACGCGCGGGACCGCCGGGGCGGCCGAAGGCGCCCTGTGTGCCACCACGGGCACCGGGGCCGCCGGGACGGCCACCGAAGCCGGGACGGCCGCCGAAGCCACCGCCACCACCGGGACGGCCCGCGCCGCCACCGCCGCCGCCACCGGGACGGCCGGCGAAGCCGCCGCCACCGCCGCCGGGACCGGCCGGACGACCTGCGAAGCCGCCGCCACCGGGACGGCCTGCGCCGCCCGGACGACCGCCGCCGCCACCGGGACCGCGGCCACCGCCGGGGCCACCACCGGGACGCGGGCCGGCAGCGGGACGCTGCGGCATCATGCCCGGGTTGGGACGGTTACCACCGGGGGCACCGCCCGGACGGGGAGCCTGCGGACGCGGCATGCCGCCCGGAGTCGGACGGGCGCCGGCGCCACCCTGGCCCTGCGGGCGCGGGGCGCCACCGGGGCCACCCTGCGGACGCGGGGCGCCGGGACGCTCCTGGCCGCCACCGGGACGCGGGGCGCCGCCGGGACGGGGTGCCTGCGGACGGGACATGCCCGTCGAGCCACCGGAGGTGAAGGGGTTGTTGCCCGGACGGGGACCGGCCGGACGTGCACCGCCGGGGCGCGGGGCGCCCTGGCCGGCGGGACGCGCAGGGCGGTCGCCGCCGCGCTGGCCACCGTCACGCTGACCGCCGTCACGCTGACCGGCCGCGGGGGCCGGACGCGCGGGACGGGGGCCGGGGGTCGCGCCGGCGGGGCGCGGTGCCTGCGGCGCGGCCGGCTGGGCCGGCTGGGCCGGGGCCGGGGCCGAGAACTCCGCGGCGGGCACCGGCGCGACCGGGGCCTTCGGCGCGGGCTTCGGACCCGGACGCGGGCCGGAGGCCGGCGCCGACGGGGCGGAGGGGGTGCTGCTCGGGGCCTCGGCGGCGGCCGGCTTGGGGGCCGGGGCGCCGGGCTTCGGGGCAGCGGGACGTGCCGCGGGGGCCGGAGACGGCGCCGCGGGCTTGGTGGGGGCGGCCTTACGGGGCGCGCCCGGCTTGGCAGCGGGCTTGCCGGCGTTGCCGCCGGGCCCCTGCAGTGCGTCAGTCAACTTGCGCACGACCGGCGCCTCGATTGTCGAGGACGCCGAACGGACGAATTCACCGAGTTCTTGGAGCTTGGCCATGACGACCTTGCTCTCCACACCGAACTCCTTGGCGAGTTCGTATACCCGGACCTTAGCCACTTCGCTCCTTTTAGGTCCGGGTTACCGCCGGACCGTCGCTACTTCATGGGCGTACTCATCGCGTACTCATCGAGTGCTCATCGCAATCTCGACCTACTTCCAACTCGCGAGGTACCTGACCGCACGGGGACCCGTGCCGTTCGTTTTCTTACGGTGTCACCCGCTCGACGAACCGCTGTACCGCGGTCGGGTCGAACGGCCCCTTGGCCTTGAAGGCCCGGGGGAAGGCCCGGCGGCGAACCGCCAGGTCCAGACAGTCGGGGACGGGATGCACGTAAGCACCCCGGCCGGGCAGCGTACCGCGAGGATCGGGGACGCAGGCGTCCCCGTCCGCGACGATGCGCAGCAACTCGGTCTTGGCCGCCCGCTCCCGGCATCCCACACAGGTTCGCTCAGGGCAAGCGCGGGCGTACGTCCGGCCAGACACGGCTAAGTCTACCTCCCCGCACCGACCTCACCCCTTTGGGGCAAAAATCGAACGTACGTTGTCGTGATCTCAGCGACCGTCCGACGGGATCTATTCCCCCTGGTGCCGCTCGGGAGTGCGTCAGCGCCGGTCCGAGCGCTCCCGGGCCCGCTCGGCGCGCTCGCGGTCGGCGACGTCGCGCTCGGCGTCGGTCTCGGTGTCCGGGCGGATGTCGATGCGCCAGCCGGTGAGGCGGGCGGCCAGGCGGGCGTTCTGCCCCTCCTTGCCGATCGCCAGCGAGAGCTGGTAGTCCGGCACGGTCACCCGGGCGGAACGGGCGCCGAGGTCAACGACCTCGACCTCGCTCACCCGTGCGGGCGACAGCGCGTTGGCGACCATCTCGGCCGGGTCGTCCGACCAGTCCACGATGTCGATCTTCTCGCCGTGCAGCTCGGCCATGACATTGCGCACACGTCCGCCCATCGGGCCGATGCAGGCGCCCTTGGCGTTGAGGCCGGAGCGGGTCGAGCGGACCGCGATCTTGGTGCGGTGGCCGGCCTCGCGGGCGATCGCGCAGATCTCGACGGAACCGTCGGCGATCTCCGGGACCTCCAGCGCGAAGAGCTTCTTCACCAGGTTCGGGTGGGTCCGCGACAGGGTGACGGAGGGGCCGCGCACGCCCTTGGCGACGCGCACCACGTAGGTGCGCAGCCGCAGGCCGTGGGTGTACTCCTCGCCGGGCACCTGCTCCTGCACCGGCAGGATGGCCTCCAGCTTGCCGATGTCGACCAGGACGTTCTTCGGGTCCTTGCCCTGCTGGACGACGCCGGTGACGACATCGCCCTCGTGGCCCGCGTACTCGCCGAACGTGCGGTCGTCCTCGGCGTCACGCAGACGCTGGAGGATGACCTGCTTGGCGGTGGTCGCGGCGATCCGGCCGAAGCCCGACGGGGTGTCGTCGAACTCCTTGGGCTCCTGCCCCTCCTCCAGATCGGCCGGATCCTCCTTGGCCCACACCGTCACATGGCCGCGCTCGTCCAGCTCCACGCGCGCCCGGCGGTGGCTGCCGTCGGTGCGGTGGTACGCGATGAGGAGGGCCGACTCGATCGCCTCGACCAGGACGTCGAACGGGATCTCCTTGTCCTGCGCCAAGCCCTTCAGGAGCTTCACGTCGATGTCCATGGCTACGCCTCCTCTTCCTTCTTGTCCTTGCGGTTGAATTCCAGCTCCACGCGGGCCTTGGCGATCTCGGCGAAGGCGATCCGGCGGGCGGTGGGCTTGCGGCCCTTGACGCCCGGCACCTCCAGGTCGAGACCGTCCTCGTCCACCGCGAGGATGCGGGCCACCAGCTCGCCGCCGTCGCTCAGGTTCAGCCTGGCGAGGCGCCCGGTGGCGCGTACGTAATGGCGGTGCTCCGAGAGCGGGCGGTCGGCGCCGGGCGAACTGACCTCCAGGACGTATTCGTCCTCGCCCATCACATCGGTCTCGTCCAGCTTCGCGGAGATCGCGCGGCTCAGCTCCGCGCAGGTGTCGAGCTCGACACCCTCCTCGGAATCCACGACGATCCGCAGCACTCTGCGGCGGCCTGCCCGGGAGACTTCGATCTCTTCCAGCTCCAGCTGCTCGGCGCTGACGAGCGGTTCGACCAGCCCGCGCAGCCTCTCGCTCTGGGTGGTGCTCATCCGGGTGACTCCTCGGCCGCGTGTGCTGTTGTGGGGATCTCGCGTGTCTGGTCAAAGGGTATCCGGTCGCAAGGGGTGTTGCTGTCAGCCGGTCCCCGGGGCGCGGGTACGCTCACAGGCGGTGATCACTTCCGGACAGATCCAGTCAAGACAGGTCCAGCCCGAAGGAGAGCAAGTGCGGCGTACGGGGACGACGCGCAGGGGCGCGCTCGCGGCGACCGGCGCGCTGGCCGCCGGGGTGGTGCTGTCCGGCTGCGGAAGCGACGACGACACGGGCGGGTCCACCAAGGGCTCCGCGCACGGCGGCGCGCGGACCGCCGCCGACGGGGCGTCCCCGGTACACGCGGAAAAGGCGCTGCGCACCGGCGCCACCCGCACCACGGCGACCCTGCTCGCCGGTTACGAGCACGCGCTCCGGGCCCACCCGACGACGGCGACGGCCCTCACCCCCCTGCGCGACGCGGTCCGCGCCCACCTCAAGGCGCTCTCCCCGGAGAAGACCCCCGCGCTCGGCATGGCCCGCTCCCGCGCCACCGGGCCCGCCGCCGCGGTCAAGGAGCTGGCGGCGGCCGAGCGCTCCGCGGCGGACGCGTACACCGCGCTGCTCCTGGAGGCACCCGGGGAGCTGGCCCGGCTGCTGGCCTCGGTCGCCGCCGCCTGCGCGGCACACGCGTACCTGCTGACCGAACTGGCCAAGGAGACCCCGGCATGAGCGACGGCAAGAGCGACGGCCCGCTGGAGGCGGCCCAGGCGGCGCTGGCCGCCGAGCACGCCGCGGTCTACGGCTACGGGGTCGCGGGCGGCCGGGTCGCGGCAGCGCGCCGGGCCGAGGCCACCGCCGCGTTCCACGCCCACCGCGCCCGCCGCGACGCCCTGGTGCGCACGGTCCGGGACCTGGGCGGTGATCCGGTGGCCTCGGACGCCGCGTACGCTCTGCCGTTCGCGGTGCCGGACGCCGCGGCGGCCGTACGGCTCGCCGCGGTCCTGGAGGATCGCGTCGGGTACGTCTACTCCGACCTGGTCCGGGCCGCCGACGGGTCGCTGCGGCGCGGCGCGGCGGACGCGTTGCGGGAGGCCGCGGTACGCGCGGCGCGCTGGCGGGGCAGCGGCGTACCCTTTCCCGGGCTCGCGGAGCGGGCCGGCGCCGCGGCCGGGACGGACACGCAGGCCGGGGCCGCCACCGCGCACTGAAAAAGGCGCACACGAGAAGGCTCTGAAAGGGAACACGGCACGTATGGGTTTTGAACCGCCGCAGCGTCTGGTGCGAGCGCTCGGTGAGTCGTACGGGGATACGGCCGCCGGGGACTGGCTCGCGGGGCTTCCCGCACTGACCGAGCAGGCACTGGCCGCGACCGGCCGCGCCCCGGTCGTGGAGCGGGTCGCGGCCCCCGGCGGGCGCAGCAGTCTGGTTCTGCTGGTCCGGGGGGCCGACGGCACTCCGGCCGCCCTGAAGCTGGCCCCGTCCGGTGCCGCGCCGGAGCTCGAACAGGCGGCGCTGGCGCACTGGAACGGCTGGGGCACGGTGCGGCTGCTCGATCCCGCGGACGGCGGGCGGGCGGTGGCGGGCGCGCTGCTCCTGGAGCGGCTGCACCCCGAGATGTCGCTGCGGTCGCTGCCGGAGGCGAAGGCGCTCCTCGAAGCGGCCGGGACGGTGCGCCGGCTGTGGGTGGACCCGCCGGCCGGGCACGGCTTCGAGACGGTCGCCGAGCGGACCGGGCGGCGGGTGGACGCCATGCGCGCCGCCGCCGCGTCCGACCCCGCGCTGGAACCGCTGGTCACCGCCGCGCTCGCGGCCCGTGACGAACTGGTCGCCGGCTCCCCCGAAACGCTGCTGCTGCACGGCAACTTCCGGCAGAGCAAGGTGCTCGCGGGTGAGCGGGCGCCCTGGCTGACGGTCGGTCCCGAGCCGCTGGTCGGTGAGCGGGCGTACGACCTGGCGCGGCTGGTGCGGGACCGGGTGGAGGACCTGATCGCGTCGCCCGCCGGGGCGACGACGGCCCGGCGCAGGGTCAAGAAGCTCGCGGACTCGCTGGACGTGGAGCAGGAGCGGCTGCACGGCTGGACGCTGTTCCGGGCCGTGGAGTCGGGCACCCGGGCGCTGGCGGCCGGGCGCCGCCAGGAGGGCGAAGTGACCCTGGAGTTCGCGGGCTGGCTGTGAACGCGCGTAAGGGCCCCGCACGGAACTTTCGTGCGGGGCCCTTACGCGTAGGGAGCGTCAGTCCTGCTCGGAGAGGCGGGCGATGGCCTCCTCGACCGTCAGCTCCTCGCGCTCACCGGTGCGGCGGTCCTTCAGCTCCAGGACGCCTTCGGCCGAGCGGCGGCCGGCGACCAGGATCTTCGGGACGCCGATCAGCTCGGAGTCGGTGAACTTGACGCCGGGCGAGACGCCGGCGCGGTCGTCCACCAGGACGCGCAGCCCGGCGGCGGCCAGCTTGTCGGAGACCTCCAGGGCCAGTTCGGTCTGGAGGGCCTTGCCCGCGGCGACGACGTGGACGTCGGCCGGGGCGACCTCACGGGGCCAGCACAGGCCCTTGTCGTCGGCGGTCTGCTCGGCGAGGGCGGCCACGGCGCGGGAGACGCCGATGCCGTACGAGCCCATCGTGACGCGGACGGGCTTGCCCTGCTGGCCGAGCACGTCGAGCGCGAAGATGTCGGCGTACTTGCGGCCGAGCTGGAAGATGTGGCCGATCTCGATGGCGCGGTCGACCTGGAGGCCGGTGCCGCACGTGGGGCAGGGGTCGCCCGCCTCGACCACGACGACGTCGAGGTAGTCGTCCACCTCGAAGTCGCGGCCCGCGACGACGTTCTTCGCGTGCTTGCCGTCCTTGTTGGCGCCGGTGATCCAGGCGGTGCCGGGGGCGACGCGGGGGTCGGCGATGTAGCGGACCTTCTCCAGGCCCTGGGGGCCGACGTAGCCGCGTACGAGGTCGGGGCGGCCCACGAAGTCCTCGGCGGTGACCAGCTCGACCACGGCCGGGGCCAGGTGCTCGCCCAGCTTGCCGAGGTCCACCTCGCGGTCACCGGGCACGCCCACGGCGACGATCTCGCCGTCGACCTTGACCAGCAGGTTCTTCAGCGTGGCGGAGGCCGGGACGCCGAGGTGGACGGCCAGGGTCTCGATGGTCGGGGTGTCGGGGGTGTCCAGCTCCTCGACGGGGCCGGCGGACGCGGCGTCGCCGGGGGTGGCGTTGTAGGTGACGGCCTCCGTGTTGGCCGCGTAGTCGCAGTTCGGGCAGTCCACGAAGGTGTCCTCGCCGGCGGGCGCCGGGGCCAGGAACTCCTCGGAGGCGGAACCGCCCATGGCACCGGAGACGGCGGAGACGATGCGGTGGTCCAGGCCGAGCCGCTCGAAGACGCGGATGTACGCGGCGCGGTGCAGCTGGTACGCCTCGGCCAGGCCCTCGTCCGTGGTGTCGAAGGAGTACGAGTCCTTCATCTGGAACTCGCGGCCGCGCAGCACACCGGCCCGGGGGCGGGCCTCGTCGCGGTACTTCGTCTGGATCTGGTACAGGATGACCGGCAGGTCCTTGTAGGACGCGCACATGTCCTTGACGACCTGGGTGAAGATCTCCTCGTGCGTGGGGCCGAGGAGGTAGTCGGAGCCCTTGCGGTCCTGGAGCCGGAACAGCAGGTCACCGTACTCGTCGTACCGGCCGCTCGCCTCGTAGGGCTCCTTGGGCAGGAGCGCGGGGAGCAGGACCTCCTGGCCGCCGATGGCGTCCATCTCCTCGCGGACGACGCGGGTGACGTTCTCCAGGACCTTCTTGCCGAGCGGCAGCCAGGACCAGATTCCGGCAGCGGTGCGTCGTACGTAGCCGGCTCGGACGAGGAGCTTGTGGTTGAGCGTCTCGGCGTCCGCCGGGTCGTCACGCAGTGTCTTGATCATCAATCGGGACATGCGCTGGACCTGGGCCATGGTGAACTCCTGCTCGGAAGGGTGATGGGCCCGAGGTTAGCCGGGCGGCCCGTGCGGGCGGAAATCCATTCCCTCACGTACGGCGCAGTGGCAGGGGCGCTCCCATCACCGCGTACGGCTTGGGGGCGCTGGGGAAGAGCACCTGGCGGGCGAGGTCCTGGTAGCCGAGGGAGCGGTAGAGGCCGCGGGCCGGGCTCTCCGTGTCGATCGCGGAGAGGATCGAGCGGGGCTGGGCGACGCCGTCGGTGATGGTGGTGATCAGGGTGCGGCCGATGCCCCGGTTCTGGAAGTCCGGGTGGACGTGGAGCTCGGTGATCACGAAGGCGTCGTCCAGCCAGTGGGCGCTGCCGGTGGCGCGGAGGTAGGGCTCCACGACGGTGGACCACCAGTGGCCGCGGTCGTTGGGCATGCCGTAGACGAAGCCGACGAGCCGGCCCTCGGGCGTCAGGGCGCCGAGCGCGCGGGCGTGCGGGTGGTCGAGGTGCCGGAGCACGATGTGCCGGCGGACCTCGGTCTCCCCGGCGCTCAGGCCGAAGGCGACGGCCTGTACGGCCAGTGCCTCGTCGACGCGGGCCGCGAGATCGATCGGCCCGACCCGGACGCCGGTGGTGCGGGGGCCGCCCCCGGAATCTGCTGCCATGGGCCGACCCTACTGTCCGGGGCGCCGGGTCGGGGGCCGGTCAGAAGAGCACGCTCATGAAGGCGCCGGTCTCCCGGAAGCCGATGCGGCGGTACGCCTTGCGCGCGGGGGTGTTGTAGTCGTTCACGTACAGGCTGACGACCGGGGCGACATCGGCCAGGGCGTACCGCAGTACGGCGGCCATACCGGTCTCGGAGAGGCCGCGGCCGCGGTATGCGGGGGCGACCCACACGCCCTGGATCTGGCACGCCTGCGGGGTGGTGGCGCCGATCTCCGCCTTGAAGACGACCTTGCCGTCATCGATCCGGGCGAAGGAGCGGCCGGCGCCGACGAGTTCGGCGACGCGGGCCTGGTAGAGGAGTCCGCCGTCGCCGGCGAGCGGGGAGACGCCGACCTCCTCGGTGAACATGTCGATGCAGGCGGGCATCAGGATGTCCATCTCGTCCTTGCGGACGCGGCGGACGAGCGGGTCGGGCTCCACGTCGGCGGACGGGCTCTCGGTGACCATGAGGGGCTGGTTGGCCCGGACCTCGCGGGCGGGACCCCAGCCCGGTTCGAGGAGGCGCCACAGCTCGGCGGTGGGCTCGGCGGGGCCGACGATCGAGGAGCAGCGGCGGCCGGCCCGGCGGGCGCGGTCGGCGAAGGCGCGGACGGCTTCGGGGCCGGCGCAGATGGGGACGAGGTTGGCGCCCGAGTAGCACAGGGAGCGGAGTCGGCCCTCGGCGTACCAGCCCCACATCTCGCCGCCGAGACGCCAGGGGTCGAGTCCGGCGATCTGCACGCGGGACGTCACGAAGGCGTTGGCCACGGGCTCGCTCTCCAGGACGGCGAGCGCGGCGCCGAGGTCGCTGGGTTCGAGGACCCGGGTAGTGGTGTGCGTCAACACGAGGGGGCCTCACCATGCGGTCTGCTGATTTCCGCACTGTAACCGAAGAGCCTGAGTGTCGCCGCCCGTGCCCGGGAACAGCTGTGCGCATCCGCCGCGGGCCCGCACGCGGCAACGCCCCGCCGAGGGTTTCCTCGCGGGGCGCTGCCGGGGGCGGGGCGGGTCAGCTGATGGAGACCTCGGGCTCGCCGGAGGCGATGCCGTCCTTCTCCATCTGCTCGGCGATCTTCATGGCTTCCTCGATGAGGGTCTCCACGATCTTCGACTCGGGCACGGTCTTGATGACCTCGCCCTTGACGAAGATCTGGCCCTTGCCGTTGCCGGAGGCGACGCCGAGGTCGGCCTCGCGGGCCTCGCCGGGGCCGTTGACGACGCAGCCCATGACGGCGACGCGCAGCGGGACCTCCATGCCCTCAAGGCCGGCGCTGACCTGGTCGGCGAGCTTGTAGACGTCGACCTGGGCGCGGCCGCAGGAGGGGCAGGAGACGATCTCCAGGCGGCGCTGCTTGAGGTTCAGCGACTCCAGGATCTGGATGCCGACCTTGACCTCTTCGGCGGGCGGCGCGGAGAGCGAGACGCGGATGGTGTCGCCGATGCCCTCGCTGAGCAGGGCGCCGAAGGCGACGGCCGACTTGATGGTGCCCTGGAAGGCGGGGCCGGCCTCGGTGACGCCGAGGTGCAGCGGGTAGTCGCACTGGGCGGCGAGCTGGCGGTAGGCGTTGACCATCACGACCGGGTCGTTGTGCTTGACCGAGATCTTGATGTCGCGGAAGTCGTGCTCCTCGAAGAGGGACGCCTCCCAGAGCGCGGACTCGACCAGCGCCTCGGGGGTGGCCTTGCCGTACTTCTTCAGCAGCCGGGCGTCCAGCGAGCCGGCGTTGACGCCGATCCGGATCGGCGTGCCGGCGTCCTTCGCGGCGCGCGCGATCTCCTTGACCTTGTCGTCGAACTGCTTGATGTTGCCCGGGTTCACGCGCACCGCCGCGCAGCCGGCGTCGATCGCGGCGAAGACGTACTTCGGCTGGAAGTGGATGTCCGCGATCACCGGGATCTGCGACTTGGACGCGATGATCTTCAGGGCGTCCGCGTCGTCCTGCGTCGGACAGGCCACGCGTACGATCTGGCAGCCGGAGGCGGTGAGTTCGGCGATCTGCTGAAGCGTCGCGCCGATGTCGGACGTACGGGTCGTCGTCATGGACTGCACCGAGACGGGCGCGTCCCCGCCGACCGCAACCGATCCGACCTGGATCTTCCGGCTGACCCGCCGTTCGGCGAGCTTGGTCGGAACGGCGGGCATTCCGAGAGAAATCGCAGTCATGCGCTGAGCATCCCCAAGGTGTGGATCGAGGTCCCGGTATCGGCGGGCTCCGGCCTTCGAGGTTACGTCACCGGGGGCGGCCGGGAGCACACCGCGTCCGGCCCCGTACGGAATGTCGGCGCGTCGGACGCACCCCGCGCACCGCCGGTCACTCGCGGTGCACCGGGCGCGTCCGACGCGCCCCGGTCAGGTGATCTTGACCGGGTTGACCACGTCGGCGACGAGGACGAGCAGGGTGAAGCAGATGAAGACCCCGGCGACCACGTAGGCGACGGGCATCAGCTTGGCGACGTCGAACGGGCCGGGGTCGGGGCGCTTGAAGACCCGGGCCGTGTTCCGGCGCAGCGCCTCCCACAGGGCCCCGGCGATGTGGCCGCCGTCGAGCGGGAGCAGCGGGAGCATGTTGAAGAGGAACAGCGAGAGGTTGAAGCCGGCCAGCAGGAACAGCATCATCGCGATCTGGCTCTGGGCCGGAACGTCCAGCGTCATCACCTCGCCGCCGATCCGGGCCGCGCCGACGACGCCGACCGGGGAGTCCGCGGCGCGTTCGCCGTCGCTGAAGGCGGCGTCCCACAGGGCGGGGATCTTCGACGGCAGGGCGACGATGGAGTCGACGCCGTTCTCGATCATGTCGCCCATGCGCACGACCGAGTCACCGAAGGAGAGCGGGACGATCTCCCTGCTCGCCTCGAAGCCGAGGTAGCCGGCCGTGACGTACTTCCCGGCGACCGCCTCACCGTGGGAGTCCTTCTTCAGGACGGCGTTCTTCAGGAGGACCGCGTGCAGGGTCTTCTCCTGCCCGTCGCGCTCCACCGTGATGGTGGCGGGGCCGACGGTGTCGCGGATGCGGTCGGAGAGGGTGTCCCAGGAGTCCATCCGCTCGCCGTCGAAGGCGACGATCTTGTCGCCCTTCTTCAGCCCGGCGGCCTGCGCGGGCGAGACGGCGTCGGACTTCTCGCAGGTCTGGCGCTTCGCGCTCTGCGGGATGACGCACTTCTGGACGCCGGCGACGCCGGTGGTGTTGGTCTGGAAGCCGAAGGACATGGCGACACCGAGGAAGATCGCGACGGCCAGCACCAGGTTCATGAAGGGGCCGGCGAACATCACGATGACGCGTTTCCACGGCTTGCGCGTGTAGAAGAGGCGGTCCTCGTCGCCCGGCTGGAGCTCCTCGAAGGAGGCGGATCTGGCGTCCTCGATCATGCCGCGCCAGGGCGAGGTGGAGCGGGCCTCCAGCTTTCCGTCGGCGCCGGGCGGGAACATCCCGATCATCCGGATGTAGCCGCCGGCCGGGATGGCCTTGATGCCGTACTCGGTGTCGCCCTTCCTGCGGGACCAGATGGTGGGGCCGAAGCCGACCATGTACTGGGGGACGCGGACGCCGAAGAGCTTGGCGGTGGAGAGGTGGCCCAGCTCGTGCCAGGCGATGGAGAAGAGCAGACCGAACACGAAGACGGCGATGCCGAGAATCGTCAGCAGGATCGTCGTCATGCTCATGCGCGTGCCTCCGCAATGGCCTTGGCCGAGAGTTCCCGGGCCCGGGTCCGCGCCCAGGTCTCCGCTTCCAGTACGTCCGCGACGGTGAGAGAAGTTCCCGACGCGGGCGTTCCGTGTTCGCCCACCACCGCGGTGACCGTGTCCATGATGCCGTTGAAGGGCAGCTTCCCGGACAGGAACGCGTCGACGCACTCCTCATTGGCCGCGTTGAACACGGCGGGCGCGGTGCCGCCCAGCGCGCCGACGTGCCGGGCGAGGCCGACGGACGGGAAGGCTTCGGTGTCCAGGGGGAAGAACTCCCAGGTGGACACCTTCGTCCAGTCGAAGGCGGGCGCCGCGTCCGGGACGCGCAGCGGCCAGCCGAGGCCGATGGCGATCGGGCCCGACATGTCGGGCGGGGTGGCCTGGGCGAGCGTGGAGCCGTCGGTGAACTCGACCATGGAGTGCACGTACGACTGCGGGTGGACGACGACCTCGATGCGGTCGAAGGGGATGTCGTAGAGCAGGTGCGCCTCGATGACTTCGAGGCCCTTGTTGACCAGGGTGGCCGAGTTCACGGTGATGACCGGTCCCATGGCCCAGGTCGGGTGCGCGAGGGCCTGCTCGGGGGTGACCTCGGCCAGCTCGCTCCGGGTGCGGCCGCGGAAGGGGCCGCCGGACGCGGTGACGACGAGCCGGCGCACATCGGCGCGGGTGCCGGCGGCGAGCGCCTGGAAGAGCGCGGCGTGCTCCGAGTCGACGGGGATGATCTGCCCCGGGGCGGCCAGCGCCTTGACCAGGGGGCCGCCGACGATCAGGGACTCCTTGTTGGCGAGCGCCAGGGTGCGGCCCGCCTTCAGGGCGGCCAGGGTCGGGGCGAGACCGATGGAGCCGGTGATCCCGTTGAGCACGGTGTGGCAGTCGCTCGCGGCCAGCTCCGTCGCCGCGTCGGGTCCGGCGAGGATCCCGGGGAGCGGCTCGCCCGCCCCGTACTCCTGGCGCAGCGCCTCGCGCAGGGCGGGTACGGCCTCGGGCGAGGCGACGCCGACGGTGCGCACCTTCAGCAGGCGGGCCTGCTCGGCGAGGAGGGCGACCCGGCCGCCGGCCGCGGACAGCGCGGTGACGCGGAAGAGGTCGGGGTTGCGCAGCACCAGGTCGATGGCCTGGGTGCCGATGGACCCGGTGGAGCCGAGGATGACGAGATCCCGGCGTCCTTCCACGGCGTCGAAGACGAGGTGTGGGTCTGCGAGAGGGACAGGGCTGTCGGTCATGCGCCCCATTGTCGCCGCTCCCCCTGTGCGCGGGGACAGGGTGTCCCGGGTTCGACCCGTGCGTGTCCCCGCCCCCGCGTTTCCCCCTCAGCCCGTGGCGGCGGCGAACGCCTCGTGGAAGCCGGGGAACGTCTTGCGTACGCAGCCGGGGTCGTCGTACGTGATGCCGGGGGTGCGCAGGCCGGCGACGGCGAAGGACATGACGATGCGGTGGTCGCCGTGGGTCTCGATCTCGACGGGTGCGGGCGTGCCGGGCCGGATCTCGATCCAGTCGGGGCCCGTGGTGACCGTGATGCCCATGCGCCGCAGGTTGTCCGCGCACGCCTCCAGCCGGTCGCACTCCTTCACCCGGGTGTTGCCGACGTCCTCGATGCGTACGGGCCCCGAGGCGAAGGGGGCGATCGCGGCGAGCGTGGGCATGGTGTCGGAGATGTCGCGCATGTTGACGGTGAGGCCGCTCAGGGTGCCGGTCGAGCGGACCGTGGTGGCGCCGTCCCTCATGGTGACGTCGGCGCCCATGCGGCGCAGGACGTCGGTGAACCGCAGGTCCCCCTGGAGGGCGCCCTCGCCGAGTCCGGGCACGGTGATCCCGCGGCCGGTGAGGGCGGCGGCGGCGAAGAAGTAGCTCGCGGTGGAGGCGTCGGGTTCGACCGCGTAGGTGGTGGCGCGGTAGCCGCCGGGCTCGACGGTGAAGACGGTGCCGTCGGGGCCGCTCCGGGTGACCCGGGCGCCGAAGGAGCGCATCATCGCGAGGGTGATCTCGATGTAGGGCGCGGAGACGAGGTCGGTGACGGTGATCCGCAGCCCGGTATCGGTGAGCGGGCCGAGCATCAGCAGTGCGGTGAGGTACTGGCTGGACTGCCCGGCGTCCAGGGTGAGTTCGCCGCCCTTGATACCGGCGGCCTCGATGCGCAGCGGGTGGTGGCCCTCGGCCTCCTCGTGGCGCAGGTCGACGCCGAGGGTGCGCAGCGCCTCGGTGAGCGGGGCGAGGGGGCGGCGGCGCATCTGCGCGGAGGCGTCGAAGCGGTAGCTGCCGCGGGCACCGGCCGCCGCGAGGGTGGGCAGGAAGCGGGCGGTGGTGGCCCCGTCACGGCAGTAGACGTCGGCCTCGGTGGCGGCGGGCCCGGCGGGGCGGCCGGTGATGTGCCAGGCGTCCGCCTCCTGCTCGACCTCGTAGCCGAGCGCGGTCAGCCCGGCCGCGAAGCCCTCGGTGTCGTCGGAGCGCAGCGGGCGTACGAGCGTGCTGCGGCCGTTCGCGGCGGCGGCCAGGAAGAGGGCGCGCGCGGTGACGGACTTGGAGCCGGGGACGTGGATGACGGTCACGGGCGTCCATCCTGCCGTGAACCGGGGCATGCGGCGGGGCGCGTCCAGTCGCTGGACGCGCCCCGCGTGCCCGGTGGCCCGGTGGCCCGGAACGGTGGATCAGCGGATCGGGCGGTGCACGTTCTCCTCGGCGGAGGGGCCGGGGGTGGCGTCGGCGATCCAGGGGCCCTCGCCGCTCGGGTCGACCACGCCCTCCTCCAGCCAGCCGTACGTGCCGGACAGGACGCCCTCCACGACACGCCGGTCCAGGTCGTCGGTGTTGGACCACAGCCGGGTGAAGAGCTCCTCGACGCGGATGCGGGCCTGGCGGCAGAAGGCGTCGGCGAGCTGGTACGCCTCGCGGCCGTGCTCGTCCGTGGCGCGCAGGTGCTCGGCGCGGACGCAGGCGGCGCTCATCGCGAAGAGTTCGGCGCCGATGTCCACGATCCGGCCGAGGAAGCCCTGTTTGGTCTCCATCCGGCCCTGCCAGCGGGACATCGCGTAGAACGTGGAACGGGCCAGCTTGCGCGAGGCGCGTTCGACGTACCGCAGGTGCGTGGCCAGGTCCGGGTGCCCGGCCGGGTTGAACTCGGCGTAGGTGGTGGGAAGTTGCCCCGGGCCCGCGACGAGCTTGGGCAGCCACTTGGCGTAGAAGCCGGCCGCGTTGGCGCCCGCCTTCGCCTTGGCGGAGAGCGGTTTGTCGGGGTCGATGATGTCGCCGGCGACCTTGAGGTGGGCGTCGACGGCCTCGCGGGCGATCAGCAGGTGCATGATCTCCGTGGAGCCCTCGAAGATCCGGTTGATCCGCATGTCGCGGAGCATCTGCTCGGCGGGCACGGCCCGTTCGCCCCGGGCGGCGAGCGAGGCGGCGGTCTCGAAGCCGCGTCCGCCGCGGATCTGGACGAGTTCGTCGGCGATCAGGCAGCCCATCTCGGAGCCGTACAGCTTGGCGAGCGCCGCCTCGATGCGGATGTCGTTGCGGTCCTCGTCGGCCATCTGCGAGGCGAGGTCGACCACGGCTTCCAGGGCGAAGGTGGTCGCGGCGATGAAGGCGATCTTGGAGCCGACGGCCTCGTGCCGGGCGACCGGCCTGCCCCACTGCTCGCGGACGGCGGACCACTCGCGGGCGATCTTCAGGCACCACTTGCCGGAGCCGACGCACATCGCGGGCAGCGAGAGCCGGCCCGTGTTGAGCGTGGTGAGCGCGATCTTGAGCCCCGCGCCCTCGGGTCCGATGCGGTGGGTGGCGGGCACCCGCACCTGGTGGAAGCGGGTGACGCCGTTCTCGATGCCGCGCAGACCCATGAAGGCGTTGCGGTGCTCGACGGTGATGCCGGGGGCGTCCGCCTCGACCACGAAGGCGGTGATGCCGCCCTTGCCCTCCGGTGACTTCGGTACGCGGGCCATGACGACCAGCAGGTCCGCGACGACACCGTTGGTGGTCCACAGCTTCACGCCGTCGAGGACGTAGTCGTCCCCGTCCCGGACGGCGGTGGTGGCGAGCCGCGCGGGGTCGGAGCCCACGTCCGGCTCGGTGAGGAGGAACGCCGAGATGTCGGTCCGGGCGAGCCGGGGCAGGAAGGTGTTTTTCTGCTCCTGGGTGCCGAAGGTCTTCAGCGGCTGCGGCACGCCGATCGACTGGTGGGCGGAGAGCAGCGCGCCGATCGCGGGGCTCGCGGAGCCGGCCAGGGCGAGGGCCCGGTTGTAGTAGACCTGGGTCAGGCCGAGGCCGCCGTACTTGACGTCGATCTTCATGCCGAGCGCGCCGAGTTCCTTGAGGCCGCGCACGACCTCGTCGGGGATCTTCGCCTCGCGTTCGATGAGGGCGCTGTCGACCCGGGTCTCGCAGAACTCGCGAAGCCGGGCGAGGAATTCCTCGCCGCGCCGGACGTCCTCGCCGGCGGGCTGCGGGTGCGGGTGGATCAGGTCCAGGCGGAAGCGGCCGAGGAAGAGCTCCTTGGCGAAGCTGGGTTTGCGCCAGTCCTGTTCCCGGGCGTCCTCGGCTACCTGGCGCGCTTCGCGTTCGGTCACCTTGGGCGTGGGCTGTTGTGCGGATGGAGCGGACATGAGGGCTCACCTCGCCGCGTCGTCGGGTGGGCGGACCCGGCAGGCGCACGGGCGGCGGGGTCCGTCCGCCCGTGCGTACCTGTCCGGTTCTACTCGTCCGTATGTACCCGATTCCGGCTACCCCGACCAGCCCCGGGGCGCCGATCGGGTCGGCCGCCACTCCAGTGCCCGCCGCCGGGTGCGGCATGCGTCCGCGTGCGCGTCAGAGCGCGAGGCCGGTGAGGACGAGGACGCGTTCGTAGGTGTAGTCGTCCATCGCGTAGCGGACGCCCTCGCGGCCCACGCCGGACTGCTTGGCTCCGCCGTACGGCATCTGGTCGGCGCGGTACGAGGGGACGTCGCCGATGATCACGCCGCCGACCTCCAGCGCGCGGTGGGCGCGGAAGGCTGCCTGGATGTCATGGGTGAACACGCCTGCCTGGAGCCCGTACTGCGAGGCGTTGACGGCGGCGAACGCCTCGGTCTCGCCGTTCACCTTCTGCACGGACAGGACCGGCCCGAAGACCTCCTCGGTGGCGAGGGTGACGCCGTCGGGCAGTCCGGCGAGGACGGTCGGGGCGTACGTGGACCCGTCGCGCTTGCCACCCGCGAGGAGCTGGGCGCCCGCCGCGACGGCCTCGTCCACCCAGGACTCGACGCGCCGGGCGGCGGCCTCGTCCACGAGCGGGCCGACATCGGTGGTGGGGTCGGACGGGTCACCGGTGACCTGGGCCTCCACGGCGGCGACGATCCTGGGCAGCAGCCGGTCGTACACGGCCGCGTCGGCGATGACGCGCTGGACGGAGATGCAGGACTGGCCGCCCTGGTAGTTGGAGAAGGTCGCGATGCGGGTCGCGGCCCAGTCCAGGTCCTCGTCGGAGGCGTAGTCGCCGAGGACGACGGCGGCGCCGTTGCCGCCGAGCTCCAGCGTGCAGTGCTTACGGGGCACCGAGTCCATGATCGCGTAGCCGACGGGGGCGGACCCGGTGAAGGAGATCACGGGCAGCCGCTCGTCCTGGACCAGGGCGGGCATCCGGTGGTTGGGGACCGTGAGGACCGACCAGGAGCCGGTGGGCAGGTCCGTCTCGGCCAGCAGCTCGCCGAGGACCAGCGAGGAGACCGGGGTGGCCGGGGCGGGCTTGAGGATGATCGGGACGCCGACGGCGATGGCCGGGGCGACCTTGTGGGCGCTGAGGTTCAGCGGGAAGTTGAAGGGCGCGATGCCAAGGACGGTGCCGCGCGGGAAGCGCCGGGTGAGGCCGAGCCGGCCGGTGCCGCCGGCGTCGGTGTCCAGGCGCTGGGCCTCGCCGCTGTTGAACCGGCGGGCCTCCTCGGAGGCGAAGCGGAACACGGACACGGCCCGCCCGACCTCGCCGCGCGCCCACTTGATGGGCTTGCCGTTCTCGGCGGAGATCAGCTGGGCGATCTCCTCGGTGCGCTCGGCGAGCCTGCGGGCCACGTGGTCGAGCGCGGCGGCGCGGACGTGGGCCGGGGTCGCGGCGAACTCCTCGCGCACGGCGTGCGCGGCGGCGACGGCCTCCTCGACCTGGGCCTCGGTCGGGACGGAGACCGTTCCGACGAGGCGCCCGTCCCAGGAGTTGGTGACGTCGAAGCTTTCCTCGCCGGTGGCCTGGCGGCCGGCCAGCCAGAAGGCATGGGTGGAGGTCATGGGGTTCCGGCCCTTCGATGGCGTGGGGTGTGTCGGCCCCCACGGTAGGGCCGCCGGGGCCGCCTGGCGTTTGTCCTGGGTGGAGCAGAACGGGACCGGGGCGCGCCTTATTGGCCAGGGCCTGACCCGCGAAGATCAGCCGGTCAGGCCGCAGGCGGCGTGGTGACCTTCAGGGCGAGCCAGAGCTCCATCCGGACGTCCGGGTCGTCCAGCGAGCGCCCGAGGATCTCCTCCACCCGCCGCATCCGGTACCGCAGGGTGTGCCGGTGGACCCCCAGGTCGGCGGCGGCCGCGTCCCACTGGCCGTGGTGCGAGAGCCAGGCGCGTACGGAGGCGACCAGATCGCCCCGGCCCTTGGCGTCGTGCTCGTACAGCGCGCGGAGCATCCCGTCCGCGAAGGCCCGCACCGCGTCGTCGGCGAGCAGCGGCAGCACGGACCCGGTGGCCAGCTCCGCGTGCTCGACCAGGGCCCGGCCCCGGCGGCGGGCCACCGAGAGGGCCTGCTCGGCCTGCTTGTACGCGGCGGACACGGCGACCGGGCCCGCCGGGGCGGACATGCCCACCACGACATCGGTCTCCCGGGCGGCGGCCGGCTCGCGCGGGGTGAGCTCGTCCTGCGCCTCGGCGTACGCCTGGCAGGCGGCAACCGCCGCACCGCCGTCGGCGGCCAGCACCAGGAGGCGTCCGCCCTCGGGCACCATCAGCAGGGTCTCCCCGGACCGGTCGGCGGCGGTGTCGAGGGCATCGGCCAGGAGCGCCGTGGCCGAGGGGTCCTGGCCCTCGGCGATGAGCAGCCGGAAGGGGGCGTCGAGCAGTCCGCCGTAGAGGTCCCCGGCGACCGCGCGGGCATGGTCGGGCTGGCCGGCGAGGAGCATCCGCAGCACCGCCGCGCCGAGGCGCTGCTCGGCGCCCTGGAGGGCGCGGGAGCGGGCGGTGGTGAGGGTGAGCAGGGCGACGGCCGAGTGCACGGCGTACCGCTCGGCGGTGCCGAGGGCCGCCCCGGTGCCGACGGCGAGGGCGCCGCGGACCCGGCGGCCGGTGCCCAGGGACTGGAGCTCGACGCGGTCGTCGGTGTCGCCGACGACCATGCTCGCCGGGGCGGGGCGGGTGCGCAGCCGCTCCACCTCGGGGGTGAGCCGGGCGGCGCGGCGGGCCGCCCAGTCGGGGGCGGCGGCGACGACGGCCCCGGCGGCGTCGTAGAGGGCGGCCCAGCCGTTGACGTGGGCGGCGAGGCGGGCGAGGAGGGCGGCGGGGCCGTCCACGGCGAGCGCCGCGCTCGTGAGTTCCCGCTGCGCCTCGAAGCCCGCGGTGACCGCGCGGTACTGGTCGGCCGCGATCTGCGAGGAGACCGCCTTGGCGATGGCGATGAAGGGGGTGCGGCGGGGCACTTCGAGCAGCGGCAGCCCGGCTTCCTCGGCGGCGCCGATCAGGGGCCGGGGCACCTCGTCGTAGGTGACTCCGACGGCGAAGCCGAGCCCGGCGACCCCGGCGTCGGCGAGCCGGCGCACGTAACGCCCCATCGCCTCCGGGTTCTCCGCGTCCAGGTTGGTCGCGGTGACCAGCAGCAGTTCGCCGCCCTCCATATAGGGGACGGGGTCGGTCAGCTCGCTGGCGTGGGCCCAGCGCACCGGTGTGCCGAGGCGGTCCGCCCCCGCGCGCACCGTGAGTTTGAGCGCCGAGTGCTGGACGAGCGAGGCGAGCGTGGGCGGCATGGGGGTGAGGGCCTTTGGCAGGGGGTGATTTCGCCGTCCCGTATGAACGGCTCACTTCGATTCTGCCAGGGTGGCAGAGTCCCTGTCACCGCTGCCACTCGTGTCCCGCGCGCCCCTGCCGCCCCTTGCCCTCAGCCGGCCAGCCGCACGAGCAGCGGGGGCGTGTGCTCGCCGTCCACGCTGGTCAGGGAGAGCACCGCGTGGCCGTGCGGCAGTTCGTAGGCGAGCCCGGACGCGGACCACCGCTCCCGTTCGACCTGGCGTACGGTCACCGCGTCCGTGGTGACGGCCTTGCCGGTGGCCATCTTGCGCAGGGAGTGCAGGGCGCGGGTGAGCGGCTGGTCGGCGAAGACGCCGTGCTGCGCGACCTCGCGGACCTCCACCCACTCCTTCCCCCACGCCTCCGCGAAGCGCTTGCCGTCCCAGGTGGTGAGGCCGGGGAAGACCATGGTGCAGCCGAACGCCCCGAGCAGCGTGGTGTGCAGCCCCTCCGGCACGTCGTCCAGGGTGCGCAGGGCGAGGACCGCCCCCGCGTTGACGGACCGGAGGCGGCGGATGCCCCGGACGGTGTCGGCGGTGACGGCGTGGGTGGCGTCGTCCAGGACGAGGCAGACGAACAGCGAGCGGTCGGTGCGGGCGGCGGTGACGGCGTTGAACTGGGCGAGCACCAGGCGGGCCAGGATGCGGGACGCCTCGGCGTGGCCCCGCTCCGGCAGGTCGACGCGGACCCGCAGCGGGTGCCGGCCCAGGGAGCGCAGCGAGAACGGCCGGGCGTCCTCGCCGGTGGCGAAGAACCCCGCGAAGGCGGGCCGGTCGAGCGTGGCGATCCGGTCGGCGAGGACGCCGGCCGGGTCGGCGCCACCGCCCGCCTGGCGGGCCCGGGCCTCCAGCTCGCGCAGCATCGCCTGGTGTCCCCCGGCCTCCAGGGCCTCACGCAGGGCGCCGAGCGCGGTGGCGGAGCCTTCGAGGAGTTCCCGCAGTTCGGGTACGGAGGGGAAGCGGCCGTGGACCGTGCGGAACGGGCCGAGCAGCTGGCCGAGTACGGTCGCGGCGCGCCGGGTCTCCAGGGTGGGGATGTCCCCGGCCAGCCCCTCGGCGAGGGCCGCCGCGGCCTCGTCCGGGTCGGTGGTGCCGCCGTACAGGTCGAAGTCGTGCAGGGACGCGGGGTCGCCGATGCGGATGACGACGTCGTAGGCGTCGTCCGGGCCGAGCCCGCCGCCCGCCCCGCCGACGGCGAGCACCGCGGCCTGGCCGGTGAGCGCCCGCAGCGCGAGGGCTTCCACGACGGGCCCGACGACCCGCTCGGTCTTGCCGGAGCCCGGCGGGCCGACGGCCAGCAGGGAGGTGCCGAGCGACGCGGGGTCCAGCGCCAGTCCGGAGCCCCGGCGCGGGTAGGGGTTGCGCGGGTCGTCGGCGCACTCCCCGATGCGGACCTGACCGGTGAGCGGGTCGTGGGTGGCGGTGCGCCGGGGCACGTCCCGGAGGCCGGAGGGGTGCAGGAAGGCGTCGGCGCCCTTGCGGAGCACGGTCTCGGTGAAGGAGGCCGGGCGGCCTCGCGCCCCGGTCCAGGCGTGGCCCACCCGTACGCAGTCCACGTCGTTCATCCGGCCCGCGTACACGGCGGCGGTCAGCGCCTCGGCTGCGTCGGCGGAGCCGGCGGCCCGCAGCTCGGGCCACTGGGCCCGCAGGGGGCCGTCCGCCGGGGCGGGGGCGGTGGCCGTGCCTTCCGTGCCCTGGGGGCGGGTGGGCGCGCGTCCGGCCCTCAGGTCGCGGAGGGCGTCTCCCCAGTGCGCGGCCCGGGCGATGGGCCACACGACGAGGGCGGTGGTCAGCGCGTAGCAGGTGTAGGCGGCCACGGTGGCCTTCAGCCGGTCGCCGCTGAGCAGCCACCCCTGCGCCGACCCCATGAGCACGAGCAGCAGCGGCACCTTCGGGGTCCAGGCCAGCCACAGCAACACCAGCGCGGCGGCCACCGACAGCGTCAGCCTGACGCGTTCGAACCGCTCGCGGGCGAAGTACCGCAGGACGTGGGCCCAGCCGCCCAGCCGGGCGGCGTAGAAGCCCAGAATGAGCACCAGGACCTCGTAGTACAGGGTGGTCGAGTCGACCACCAGGCCCGGCGCGTCGTCCCGCAGACCGCCCAGGACCCACCACTTGGGCCCGGTGATGATCTCGATCGGCTTGAACACGTAGGGGATGGTGCGCGCCGAGAGCAGCAGCCACAGCAGCAGCCAGAGGATCAGCGTCGCGGCCGGGCCGACCAGTGAGGGGCGCGGCGGGCGCTCGGCGGGCCGGGGCGTGAATCCGTACCGCCAGACGCCGGGTCCGGCCTCGGGCCGGGGGGCGTTGAACCAGTCGGCGGTGGGCGCGGCGGTGCCCGGGGCCGGGGTGTGCGCGAGGGGTGCCGGCCCGGCGGGAGGCCGGGCGGGCGGCGGGACCGTGGGCGGGTAGGCGGGCGGGGCGGCGGGGGGCGGACCCGCCGGACGCGGTACGGAGCCTCCGGCCCGCGCGCCCGGCGGCTGCGCGCCCCGCGTGTCCCACGCGCCGTGCGTACCGTCGTTGTCCATGAACCGTTGCCCCCTTGACCAGCCAGGTCCGTCACTGCACCGGTCAATCTAGTGCGCGCACACGGTGAGTTCAGCAACGCGCCCGGATAGTGACGGCCGGGATCACGCCCGGTACCCCCGCGCCGCCTTCTGTCCTCCGCGGACAACGACACGTACGCGACCACTACCGATCGGAGCATGCCCCGCCCTCGGTCCCGCGCCTAGCCTGCACAACGAAGAAGCGTCCGAAACACCCCCAGGAGCCCCGCATGACCGAAATCCCGCAGGAGCGCCGACTCGTCACCGCCATCCCCGGTCCGAAGTCGGTCGAGCTGCAAGACCGCCGGCTCGCGGCGGTCGCCGCCGGTGTGGGCTCCACGCTGCCGGTGTTCACCGCGCGGGCGGGCGGCGGGATCATCGAGGACGTGGACGGCAACCGGCTGATCGACTTCGGTTCCGGGATCGCGGTGACCTCGGTCGGCGCCTCCGCCGAGGCCGTCGTGCGCCGGGCCTCCGCGCAGCTCGCGGACTTCACCCACACCTGTTTCATGGTCACGCCGTACGAGGGGTACGTGGAGGTCTGCGAGCGGCTCGCGGAGCTGACCCCGGGCGACCACGCGAAGAAGTCCGCGCTGTTCAACTCGGGCGCCGAGGCCGTCGAGAACGCGGTGAAGATCGCCCGGGCGTACACCAAGCGCACCGCGGTCGTCGTGTTCGACCACGGCTACCACGGCCGGACGAACCTCACGATGGCGCTGACCGCCAAGAACATGCCGTACAAGCAGGGCTTCGGCCCGTTCGCGCCCGAGGTGTACCGGGTGCCGGTGGCGTACGGCTACCGCTGGCCGACCGGCGCCGAGAACGCCGGCGCGGAGGCGTCCGCCCAGGCCATCGACCAGATCACCAAGCAGATCGGCGCGGAGAACGTCGCCGCGATCATCATCGAGCCGGTGCTGGGCGAGGGCGGCTTCATCGAGCCGGCCAAGGGCTTCCTGCCGGCGATCGAGCGGTTCGCCAAGGACAACGGCATCGTCTTCGTGGCCGACGAGATCCAGTCGGGCTTCTGCCGGACCGGCCAGTGGTTCGCCTGTGAGGACGAGGGCATCGTCCCGGACCTGATCACCACGGCCAAGGGCATCGCGGGCGGTCTTCCGCTGTCGGCCGTGACCGGCCGCGCCGAGATCATGGACGCGGCGCACGCGGGCGGCCTCGGCGGTACGTACGGCGGCAACCCGGTCGCCTGCGCGGGCGCCCTCGGGGCCATCGAGACGATGCGCGAGCTGGACCTGAACAAGAAGGCGAAGCGCGTCGAGGAGGTCATGAAGGGCCGTCTCGAAGCGATGCGCGCGAAGCTGCCGAACGGCGGGCTGATCGGTGACATCCGGGGCCGCGGCGCGATGATCGCGATCGAGCTGGTGCAGCCGGGCACGAAGGACCCGCACCCGGAGGCGGCGACGCGGCTCGCGAAGGCGTGCCACGCCGAGGGCGTCCTCGTCCTGACCTGCGGCACGTACGGCAACGTCCTGCGCTTCCTGCCGCCGCTGGTGATCGGCGAGGACCTGCTGAACGAGGGCCTGGACGTCCTGGAGGGCGCCTTCGCGGGCATCTGAGCCCCGGATCGCGTGCGGGCCTGTGAAGAAAAGGTGGGGGGCCGATGGCGGGATACCGTACCCGCTATCGGTCCCCCGTCCCCTGACGTACGGTTTCCGCAGATGAGAGAAACACCCCGCCCGCAGGGGACTGCGGGTGAATCCGGGTCGGAGCTTCCTCGGCACCGTCCCGGGCGTGCCTTCGCGCACACCACTGGGGCATCACGCTCCGGAACTCCTCACCGATCGGATGGCCGCTCGCCCCACACCCCCCGGGGCGCGCGGCAAACCGGTCCACTCGTCCGCTCCGGAACAACCCCCCCAGTTCCGGGGCGGACGGCTTTTTTCTTCTCCCTGGTGTCGGGTCTGTCGGCCCTCTTCGCGCTGACCACCTGGCAGATCGCCGCCGACGGCCCGCTGCGCGGCCTGGACGAGCGCGCCGGGCGGACCCTCGTCGGCCACGGCCCCCGGTGGCTCACCGAATTCCTCGCCGATCTCGGCAATGCGCAGGTCGCCCTTCCGGTGCTGGCCTGTGCGATCGGCTGGTCGGTGCTGCGTGGACGGCGGCGGGAGGCGCTGGGCGCGGCCCTCACGATGGCGGCGGTACCCCTGCTCGTCGTACCGCTGAAGGACTGGATCGCCCGGCCCGGGCCGCTGACGGAGGCCACCGGCTACTACCCGTCGGGGCACGCGGCGACGGCGGTGGTGGCGTACGGGGCTTCGGCGCTGCTGCTCGCCGGCCGGGGGCGGCACGCGTGGATGATGCCCGTCGCCGCCGTCCTGCTGACGGCGACGACGGGCATCGGTCTGGTGCTCCGCGGCTATCACTGGCCGCTGGATGTGCTGGGCAGCTGGTTCCTGTGCGGGCCGCTGCTCCTGCTGTTGTACGGGGTGCTCAGCCGAAGTAGGCGTCGAAGTTCTTCGAGAACTCCCAGTTGTTGAAGCGGTCCCAGTTGACGGACCAGGTCATCAGGCCGCGCAGGCCCGACCAGGTGCCGTGGGTGGCGTAGGAGCCGCAGTCGGTCTTCTTGGTGAGGCAGTTGAGCGCCTTGGAGACCTCGGCGGGCGAGGTGTGTCCGTTGCCCGCCTGGGTGGAGGCCGGGAGGCCGATCGCGATCTGGTCGGGCCGCAGGCCGGGGAAGACCTTCGTCTGGTCACCGGCGACGGGGAAGCCGGCCATCAGCATGTCGGTCATCGCGATGTGGAAGTCGGCGCCGCCCATGGAGTGGTACTGGTTGTCCAGCCCCATGATGGAGCCCGAGTTGTAGTCCTGGACGTGCAGCAGGGTGAGGTCGTCGCGCAGCGCGTGGATCACCGGCAGGTAGGCACCGGCGCGCGGGTCCTGGCCGCCCCAGGGGCCGGAGCCGTAGTACTGGTACCCGAGCTGCACGAAGAAGGTCTCCGGGGCCATGGTGAGGACGAACTTCTCGCCGTACTTGGCCTTGAGGGTCTTCACCGCCGAGATCAGGTTGACGATCACCGGGGTGGTGGGGTTCCGGAAGTCGGTGTCCCCGGTGTTCAGCGAGAGCGAGTGGCCCTCGAAGTCGATGTCCAGTCCGTCGAGGCCGTACTCGTCGATGATCTTGCTCACCGAGGAGACGAACATGTCCCGGGCGGCGGCGGTGGCGAGCTGCACCTGGCCGTTCTGGCCGCCGATGGAGATCAGCACCTTCTTGCCGGCGGCCTGCTTGGCCTTGATGGCCGCCTTGAACTCGGCCTCCGACTCGACGTTCGGGCACTCGGTGACCGGGCAGAGCTTGAAGCGGATGTCCCCCGAGGTGACGGAGGTCGGCTCGCCGAAGGCCAGGTCGATGACGTCCCAGGAGTCGGGCACGTCCGCCATGCGCGTGTAGCCGGAGCCGTTGGCGAAGCTGGCGTGCAGATAGCCGACGAGCGCGTGGGCGGGCAGCTGGGTACCGGTACCGCCTTCGCTGCCCTTGCCGGTGGTCGCCGGGACCGCGGCCGACTTGGCGGACTCGCCCGCCTCGTTGACGGCGCTGACCTGGAAGCTGTACGCGGTGGAGGCGCTGAGCCCCGTCACGGTCGCCGAGGTCCCGGTGACGCTCTGGACCTTGGTTCCGCCCCGGTAGACGTTGTAGCCGGTGGCCCCGGAGGAGCCGGTCCAGGACAGGGCGACCGAGGAGGAGGTGACCGTCCCGGCCTTGAGGGCCGTGGGGGCGGAGGGGAGCACGACCGGGTCGCCGCCGGGGCCGATGAGGCTGATGTCGTCGGCGTAGTAGGCCGGGGTGCCGTACCAGCCGTGCGTGTAGACGCCGACCGAGGTGGTGGACGGCCCGGTCGTGAAGGTGGTCGTGAGTTTCTGCCAGCCGGGCGCGGACTGCGTCCAGGTGGAGACGTCCGTCGTGCCGGTGCCCGAGGCGCCGAGGTAGACGTAACTGCCCTGCACCCAGGCGCTCAGCGTGTACGTGGAGCCGGGCTTGACCTTCACGGACTGGGAGCACTGCGCGTTGTCACTGCCGGCCGGGGTGGCTTTCAGCGCCGAGGTCCCGCCGTGTACGGGGGAGCTGACGGCCGCTCCGCTGCCGCCGGAGCAGTTCCAGCCGGACAGCCCGGCCTCGAAGGTGCCGTTGCTCGCCACTTCGGCGTCGGCCGCGGCGGCGGTGGGCGCCGAGGCGGCGAGACCGCCGGCGGCGAGGAGGGCGGCCGAGAAGGCGGCCACAAGTCCGGTCATGCGGGCGGGGGGTCTTGTGCGTTCCACAACGGCCTCCGTACAGGGGGGAATTGGTGCGGCGCGGGGAATTGGTGCGGCGCACACAACATGGTCCAGACCAATCGGGTTGTCAAGACCTCTGGCAATGTCAGACTCCCTCTCCACCCATGGGGCCGGCCGCCGCCTCGTGCATCGCGAGCTCCAGGAGGGCGGCGTCGGTGAGGGTTCCCGAGCCGTCGGGCGGGACGAGCCAGCGCACCTTTCCGGCCGGGCGGCCCGGGTGCGGGACGACGATCCAGGTGCCGCGCCCGGCCCCACGGATACCCGTGCCGACCCAGCGGGCGACGGTGCCCGGCGGCACGAAGAACCCCATCCGGGACTCGCCGAAGTCCGCGAGGACCGGTCCCGGCCGGTCGATGAGCCGGGTGAGCACGTCGAGCGTGGGGTAGCCCAGCTCCCCCGGCAGGATCAGTACGTCCCAGCGCCGGCCGGCGGGCAGGAGCGCGATCCCCCGCGGATCGCGCTCCCAGTCCCACCGGCAGGCGACCGGGTCGGGCGCCGCCGACGCCAGCCACTCGACCGCTGCCCTGACCTCCGAGCCCTTCATGGCTCGCCTCCGTACTCCGTGTCGCACCGGCCGGCCGGCGGGCGCGTTCACGGGAGAGAGCGGGTTGGCGGCGATCCATGACGCGGGTTCGGCTACTCATTGGTAGTGATCTGGGTCACGCCGGACCGTTGTCAGTGGCGGGTGGCAGACTCCGGAGCATGGAACACATGGGGGACGTGCGCAGTATCGAGGACCTCGTCGAGCTGGCCGGCCGCGGCGAGAAGGTGACGTACCTGCGCTTCTGGGGGCACCGGCCGCGCCCGGACGGCAGCATCGGCGCGAGCTGCCTCAGTCAGTGGTGGCCCTCGCCGTTCACGGTCGACGGCGTGACGTACGCGTCGGCGGAGCACTGGATGATGGCCGGCAAGGCCCGGCTCTTCGGCGACGCGGAGGCGGCGGAGCGGGCGGTGGCGGCGAAGAGCCCCGCCGAGGCGAAGAAGATCGGCCGGCTGGTCCGGGGCTTCGAGGACGCCGTCTGGACGCGTGAGCGGTACGGCCTGGTGGTGACGGGCAGCGTGCAGAAGTTCGGCCAGGACCCGGAGCTGGGCGCGTTCCTGCTCCGCACCGGCGACCGGGTGCTGGTGGAGGCGAGCCCCATGGACCGGATCTGGGGCATCGGGCTCGCGGCGGACGACCCGCGCGCCCAGGACCCGGCGGAGTGGCGCGGGCTCAATCTGCTGGGGTTCGCGCTGATGGCGGCCCGGGAGGAGCTGCGGGGCGCGCCCGGGTCCGTATGAGACGGCTCGCGGGGGCGACGGAGGTGTCCCCGTCGCCCCCGCGAGCCGTGGTCCCGGTGCGCTCAGGCGCGTACGGAGAAGTGGCCCAGCGACGGAAGCTCGCGCACCTCGGCGACGAGGGAGACGGGCGCGGGCTCGTCGTCGGACCCGCTGTCCTCGTCATCGAAGTCGTCGTTGGTCACGAGCCAGATGAAGAAGCCGAGGAAGGCCGCGCTGACGACGATCCCGATGGAGCCGAGGATGATTCCGGCCAGCGCCACGCCCCCGTTGTCGGCCTCGCCCCGCTGGGCGCGGCCGCGGCCGATGATGCCGAAGATCAGCGCGAGGACGCCGAGGATGATGCCCAGGCCGTACATGCAGAAGCCGGCCGTCGCGATGATGCCGAGCACCAGGGCGGCGATGCCCATCTCGTTGGCGGGTGCCGGTCCGCCCCAGGGATTCCCGTAGCCGGGGTAGCCCGGGTAGCCGTACTGCGGCGCCTGCCCGGCGGGGTAGCCGAACTGCGGGGGCTGGGCGCCGGGGTAGCCGTATCCCGGGGCCTGCGGGCCGGGGTAGCCGTACTGCGGCTGGGCGCCCGGGAAGCCGTCCTGGGGCCCCGGTCCGGCCTGACCGGGGCCGTTCGGCCCGACGGGCGGCGGGGGCACGGCGCCGGGGGTTCCGGGGGCGGCCCATCCGGCGGGCCCGGTCTGCGGGGTGCCGAATCCGGTGGGCGGGACCGGTCCCGTGCCGATGCCCGGCATGGAGGTGACCGTCTGCTGGTCGTGCACGGCGGGCGGGCGCGGGGCGCCGGATATGCCGTCGGCCGGTATGCCGTCGGCCGGGGCGTCGGGGCCGCGGGTCCCGGCGCCGGGCTTCTTGTCCAGGGGCACGCGGCTCGCCGGGGGCGCCGGGCTGTCCGAGGGCTCGGGGCTGCCCGGAGCAGCCGGGTCGTCGCGGGGCGTGCGCCGCTCCGGCGGTGCCCAGGGATCGATCGGTGCGGCCCCGTCCGCAGGCTGATCTGTGGTGTCTGACATGGGCCTCCCCCATCGTGATGCGGTCATGCTACGGGCCCGTCCTACGATGACTCCCGTCCCCCGCCCCGGTCGCCGCACGACCGGAGCCCGTCACACTCCACGCCCACGGAGGCCCCGATGACCGACCTGCACCCCTTCATCGCGGGGCTGCCCAAGGCCGAGCTCCATGTCCACCACGTCGGTTCGGCCTCCCCCCGCATCGTCGCGGAGCTGGCCGCGCACCACCCCGACTCCAAGGTCCCCACCGCCCCCGAGGCGCTGGCCGACTATTTCACCTTCACCGACTTCGCCCACTTCATCGACGTCTACCTGTCGGTCGTGGACCTGATCCGCACCCCGGAGGACGTCCGGCTGCTGACGTACGAGGTCGCCCGCGACATGGCCCGGCAGAACATCCGGTACGCGGAGCTGACGGTCACCCCGTTCTCCTCGACCCGGCGCGGCATTCCCGAGCAGGGGTTCATGGAGGCGATCGAGGACGCCCGCAAGGCGGCCGAGCGGGAGCTCGGCGTCGTACTGCGCTGGTGCTTCGACATCCCAGGCGAGGCCGGTCTGGAGGCCGCCGAGGAGACCACCCGGCTCGCGGTGGACCTGCGGCCCGAGGGGCTGGTGTCGTTCGGCCTCGGCGGCCCGGAGATCGGCGTGGACCGCCCGCAGTTCAAGCCCTACTTCGACCGCGCGATCGCCGAGGGCCTGCACTCGGTCCCGCACGCCGGGGAGACCACGGGCCCGCAGACCGTCTGGGACGCGCTGACCGAGCTGCGCGCCGAGCGCATCGGCCACGGCACCAGCTCGGTCGCCGACCCCAAGCTGCTCGACCACCTCGCCGAGCGGCGCATCGCGCTGGAGGTCTGCCCCACGTCCAACATCGCGACCCGGGCGGTGAAGGACATCGAGCAGCACCCGGTCCGCGAGATGGTCCAGGCCGGGGTGCTGGTCACGATCAACAGCGACGACCCGCCCATGTTCGGCACCGACCTCAACAACGAGTACGCGGTGGCCGCCCGCATTCTCGGTCTGGACGAACACGGTGTGGCCGCGCTCGCGAAGAACGCCGTCGAGGCGTCCTTCCTGGACCCGGCCGGCAAGCGGACGCTGTCCGACGAGATCGACACGTACACCGCCAACTGGCTGACCCGCGCCGGACGCTGACGTGCCGGCGGTGACAATGGCCCCATGCCCACGCCCACGCCTGTCACCGCCGTCGCGCATCGCGGCGATCCGTACCGCGCCCGTGAGAACACCCTCTCCTCGATCCGCTCCGCGCTCGAACGCGGGGCGGACGCGGTGGAGATCGACGTCCGGGTCACCCGGGACGGGGTGCCGGTCCTGCTGCACGACGCCACGCTGGACCGGCTGTGGGGCCATGACCTGCGGCTGGACCGGCTCAGCCACCAGGAGCTGACCGAGCTGACGGCGGGCGGGGTGCCGACGCTGCGCGAGGCGCTGCTCGCCGTCGGCACGCACCGCGTGATGATCGACCTGCCGGGCTCCACGCCGGAGTCGGTGAAGCGCACGGTGGGTGTGGTGCGGGAGTGCGGCGCCGGCGAGCGCGTGTACTACTGCGCGGGGCCCGAGGCGATGCTGCGGGTGCGGGCGGCCGACCCGTCCGCCGAGATCGCGATGACCTGGACGACGCTCGCTCCCCCGCGTGCGGCGCTGCTCGACGCGGTCCGACCGCGCTGGCTGAACTACCGGTTCGGGCTGGTCAGCCGGGAGCTGACGGACCGCAACCACCGCGACGGGCTGCTGGTCTCGGCCTGGACCGCCGACACCGGCCGGACGATGCGCCGACTGCTCGCGCACGGCGTGGACTCGGTCACCACCAACCGGATCGACGTGCTCCGCAAGCTGCTCGACCGGCACGGGGCCGGGTGACCCGGCCCCGTAAAGCCGTCAGACGGTCACCGGCTCCGGCTCCGGCACGCGTTCCAGGGCTTCCAGGCGCTTGATCTTGCGGTGCACGATCAGCAGCGGGATCACCCCGAAGACGCCGAACGACATGTCGATGATCGACCACCAGAACGGGATGTCGCGGATCGGGCCGCAGATCAGCGCGAGCGGGATGATCCCGGCGCAGGCGATCATGCCGAACTCGATCACCCAGATGTTGCGGACCGGGTCGCGGTAGGGCCCGTAGAAGGCGACCGCGATGACCAGGTGGGCGAAGGCCAGCCAGTCGGTGCCGTACAGCACGAAGGGATACCGGGCGTCGGCCTCGTCCAGGCCGGTGCGGACTCGGGTGATCCACTCCAGCAGAGCCGGGAAGTGCTCGGGGACGGGAGAGGCCGAGGACGTCAGCAGATCCTCGGTCCAGCGCAGTTCGTGGACGAGCGGGAAGGCGGTCAGCCCGCTCAGAACCAGACAGACGATGAAGACGACCAACCACACGCGTATACGCCTTCGCAGGGCGTTTCGCTCGCTCATGTCCGCAGCGTACGCCCGCATTTACCGGCTCTTTACGCCACCCCCGGTATAGGGCCGCAAGAGCCGCGCCCCCGTGTGAACCGGCCGGTTCACACGGGGGCGCGGAGGTGGTCGCTCAGCCCTCGATGGACGTCATCACGTGCTTGATGCGCGTGTAGTCCTCGAAGCCGTAGGCCGAGAGGTCCTTGCCGTAGCCGGACTTCTTGAAACCGCCGTGCGGCATCTCGGCGACCAGCGGGATGTGGGTGTTGATCCAGACGCAGCCGAAGTCCAGGTTCTTGGACATCCGCATGGCGCGCGCGTGGTCCTTGGTCCACACCGAGGAGGCCAGGGCGTACTCGACGCCGTTCGCCCACTCCACGGCCTGCGCCTCGTCGCGGAACGACTGGACGGTGATGACCGGGCCGAAGACCTCGTGCTGGATGATCTCGTCGTCCTGCTTGAGCCCGGAGACGACGGTCGGGGCGTAGAAGTAGCCCTTGTCACCGACCCGGTGGCCGCCCGCTTCGACCCGGGCGTGGGCGGGAAGGCGCTCGATGAAGCCGCTGACCTGGGCCAGCTGGTTGGCGTTGTTGAGCGGGCCGTAGAGCACGTCCTCGTCGTCCGGCAGGCCGGTCTTCGTGTCGGCGGCGGCCTTGGCGAGCGCGGTGACGAACTCGTCGTGGATGGACTCGTGGACCAGCACGCGCGTGGCGGCCGTGCAGTCCTGGCCGGCGTTGAAGTAACCCGCGACCGAGATGTCCTCGACGGCCTTGGCGAGGTCGGTGTCCTCGAAGACGACGACGGGCGCCTTGCCGCCGAGCTCCAGGTGGACCCGTTTGACGTCCTTGGCGGCCGACTCGGCGACCTGCATGCCGGCCCGCACCGAGCCGGTGATGGAGGCCATCGCCGGGGTCCGGTGCTCGACCATCGCGCGGCCGGTGTCGCGGTCGCCGCAGATGACGTTGAAGACGCCCTTGGGCAGGATCCGCCCGATGATCTCGGCGATCAGCACGGTCGAGGCGGGCGTGGTGTCGGACGGCTTGATGACGACGGTGTTGCCCGCGGCGAGCGCCGGGGCGAACTTCCAGACGGCCATCATCATCGGGTAGTTCCACGGCGCGACCTGCGCGCAGACGCCGACCGGCTCGCGGCGCACGATGGAGGTCAGCCCCTCCATGTACTCACCGGCCGAGCGCCCCTCCAGGAGCCGGGCGGCGCCCGCGAAGAAGCGGATCTGGTCCACCATCGGCGGGATCTCTTCGGTGCGGGTCAGCCCGATCGGCTTGCCGGTGTTCTCGGACTCGGCGGCGATGAGGTCCTCGGCCCGCTCCTCGAACGCGTCCGCGATCTTGAGCAGGGCGCGCTGGCGCTCGGCCGGTGTGGCGTCGCGCCAGGCGGGGAACGCGGCCGCGGCGGCGGCCATCGCGGCGTCGACGTCGGCGGGTCCGGAGAGCGGCGAGGTCGCGTAGACCTCCTCGGTCACCGGGTTGACCACGTCGATCGTCCGCCCGTCGGCGGCGTCCCGGAACTCCCCGTTGATGTAGTTGCGCAGACGGCGTACCTCGGCGGTCACGGCCACCCCTCCTCGTGTATGTCCAATGGGTGAGACGACCAGCGTAGTCGGGCACCGGTGTGCTGTGCCGGGCAAGGGCCCGTCGTGAAATTCCCCCGGGTCCGGAGCGGCCCGGATGCGGCCGATCGAGTGGGAAGAGGCGGGCCCGGGCCGTGTGCTGTCCGTTCACCGCGATCCGAATCCTTACGGTGCCGAGTGACCGATCGGCCCTCTCTTCGTTCCCCCGTACGGGGGACGGGATATCTGATCTGAACCGAGGTGTACGCCATGGTGGCCCCGCCGGACAACGATGTGATCTGGGCGCGTTCCCTGCAGCACTCCCACAACGGCTCACCCGCGCTCGGCGGGGTCTCCCTGGGCATCCGCGACGGCGAGATCCTCGCGGTGACCGGTCCGCGCGGCAGCGGCAAGACGACTCTGCTGCACTGCCTCT
The DNA here is from genome assembly GCF_045206345.1 of Streptomyces sp. NBC_00209. Taxonomy (NCBI): domain Bacteria; kingdom Bacillati; phylum Actinomycetota; class Actinomycetes; order Kitasatosporales; family Streptomycetaceae; genus Streptomyces; species Streptomyces sp. NBC_00209. The sequence continues at coordinate 1,614,181 of NZ_CP108121.1, forward strand.
CCGGCCAGCTGGTGCCCGAGCAGGGCGAGGTCTGGTTCAACAGCGTGCCCGTGCACACGATGGGGCCGAGGCTGCGCGAGCGACTGCGCCGCGACAAGTTCGGCTGGATCGCTCCCGAGCCGCAGCTCGTCCCGGAGCTGAACACCTGGGAGAACACCGCCCTGCCGCTCCTGCTGCGCGGCGCCTCGCACCGGGAGGCCAGGAAGGCCGCCATGGAGTGGCTGGAGCGCCTGGACATCGGCCCGTGCGCCAAGAAGCGCCCGCACACCCTCCAGCAGAGCCAGCGGCAGCGGATCGCCGTGGCCCGCGCGCTGGCCACCGGGCCCTCGGTGATCTTCGCCGACGAGCCGACCGCGACGCTGCACCGCACGGACCGCACGCACGTCCTGCGGACCCTGACCAGTGCCGCCCGCTCGCACGGGATCACGGTGGTGCTCGCCACGCACGACACCGAGATCGCCGCGCTCGCCGACCGTGTGGTGCCGCTGCTCGACGGGCGCCGGGTCTCCACCGTCGGCCTGCCCGCCGAAGCCGATCCGGAGGGGCGCGCGGCGTGCTCGCTCTCCGTCTAGCCCGCGGTTCCCATCCACTGGTCCTGCTGCGCCGGCTGCTGGTCGCGGCCGCCTCCGCCGGGGTCGGCTTCCTCCTGCTGTGCACCCTCGGCTACACCGCCGCGCACCCGCACTCGGCGGGGGCGGTACTGCGGCTGCTGTGGTGCTTCGTCCCGCTGGCGGCCACCGTGCAGTTCGCCGTCGCGGTGGCCCGCACGGACCCGAGCACCCGGCCGCGCGGCGGGCTGTCCGCCGTGGGCCTCGGCCCGGTGAAGCTCAGCGTGCTCGCCGCGGTCTCCACCGCCGTCTCCTGCACCCTCGGCTCCGCGGTCGCGCTGCTGTTCTTCCTGCATCTGCGCGGTGACCTGTCCGGGCTGCCGTTCGACGGTGCCGCCGCCGACCTGCTCGGCGCGGACGCGTCGCTGCCCATCGCCGCCGTGCTGGTCCTGCTGGCCCTGGTGCCGGTGGCGGCCGCGACGGGCAGTGCCCTGGCGCTGCGCGGCCGCCCCGCGGGGGCGGCGCGCGACACGGACGACGGCGGCGACCTGGTGCCCGCCGAGGAGATCCCCGCCCCCGCCGCGCCGCCGGGCGGGCTGCCCTGGGGGGTGGCCCTGACCGCCGCCGGTCTCGCCGTCGAGGCGTACGCGAGCCGGGGCACGCCCGGCAGCCCCTTCCCGCTCCCGGGCAAGCTGGACTCCACCCCGGCCTGGGTGCTCGTCGGCTGGACGCTCACGGCGATCGGCCTGGCCGCGGCGGGCCCCGGCCTGACCTATCTGTGCGGCAAGCTGCTCCAGACGGCCCGGCCCGGGGCCGTACGCCTGCTGGCCGGCCGGGTCCTGATGGACGAGGCGCGCCGGATCGGCCGCCCGCTCGGCATCGTCTGCGCGGTCCTGTCGGCGGTCATCGCCGCCTTCGCACTGTACGGGACCGGGCCCCGGCCGTTCGGACCGCTCACCGCGCTGGGAGCGGTGCTCGTCGTCGGCTGCACCACCGCGACGCTGCTGACCTCGGCCCTGGAGGCCCGCCAGGCCCGCGCCGAGACGGCCAGGGCGCTGCTGCGGCTGGGGGCCCCGGCCTCGGCGCTGCGCGCGGCGACCGCGTTGCGCGCGGTGGCGCTGCTGGTCCTCTTCGCCCCGCTCACCTGGGCGATCGCCGAACTGGCCGCGCTGCCGCTGACCCCCTGAGCGCGGCTCGACGCGACCACCGGACCGGCCGGGCCCCTTGCCCGGCCGGTTTCGCGCGTTTCCGGGTGCGTGCCCGGATCGGATGAGCGTTTCGTAGCATGAGCTGCGTGGAGAGCCCGGACGAGTACAAGAGCGGCCACGGCGACGAGATCGAGTCGGCGGCCGAGTTCGACGCGGCGGTGGCCGCCGGTTCGCTGGCCGGGCGCCGTGTGCAGTCGGTGGACCTGACGGAGCGGAGCGCGGCGCTGCTGGCCACGGACACCGCCGGCGCCGTGTTCCTCGGCTGCCCGATGGAGCCCGGCCCCGAGGAGAAGGTCCGGGCCGGCGGGGCGTTCGTCTTCCCGCCCGTCCCCGGCCTGCCCTTCGACCCGTACCGGGGCCTGCTCTACTCCCCCGACGCGCTCTACGACGGACTCGCGCGGGAGGGTTACGCGGTCACGCCGGACGCCCTCGCGTACGACTGGTTCCGGCGGACCCGGTCGGACGGCGACGCGTTCGCCTCGATGCTCCGGGCGCTCCACGACGACGCGATCTCGGACGCGCTGGCGGAGGTGCTCGCCGGGGCCCGGGTGGCCGGTGTGATGGGCGGCCACGCGACGCCCCGGGGCAGCGCCGGTTACGCGGAGGCGGCCCGGCTCGGCAGGACCCTGGCCCGCGGCGGCCTCACCGTGGCGACCGGGGGCGGCCCGGGCGCGATGGAGGCGGCCAACCTGGGGGCGTACGCGGCGCCGCACGACGACGCGATGCTGGACGAGGCGTGCGCGATGCTGGGCGCGGTGCCGTCCTTCACGCCCTCGGTCACCGACTGGGCGCGGGCGGCCTTCGCGGTCCGGGAGCGCTGGCCGGACGGCGGCCCGTCCGTGTCGATCCCCACCTGGTTCTACGGCCACGAGCCGCCGAACCCGTTCGCCGGGCACATCGCGAAGTACTTCACCAACGCGCTGCGCGAGGACGGGCTGCTGGCCCGGTCGAACGCGGGCGTGATCTTCCTCCCCGGCGCGGCCGGCACCGTCCAGGAGATCTTCGACAGCGTCACCCCGAACTACTACGAGTCACGCGGCGAACCCGTCCCGATGGTTCTGGTGGGCCACGACCACTGGACCCGCGAGGTTCCCGCCTGGCCCCTCCTGCAAACCCTGGCGTCCGGCCGGAAGATGGAGTCCCGCATCGCCTTGGTCGACACGGTGGAGGAGGCGCCCGACGCCCTTGCCCGTCTCTCGGGGGCGTGAACGCGACATTCCGTGAACGGCCCCGCGGTTGACCTTGACGCAGCGGCAAGGTTTCTACTGGCGGCATGCGAATCGGAGAGATCGCCGCGCTCGTGGGGCTGACCACCCGGGCGATCCGGCACTACCACCATGCCGGTCTGCTCCCGGAGCCGGCGCGGCGCCCCAACGGCTACCGGGCGTACAGCATCCGCGATGCCGTGCTGCTCGCCCGGGTGCGCCGGCTCACCGAGCTCGGTCTCGGTCTCGATGAGGTGCGTGACGTCCTCGCCGATGACGCCGGGCGCGAGCTGGCCGAGGTGCTGGAGGAACTCGACGCGGACCTGGCCCGCCAGGAGGCGGCGATCCGGGAGCGGCGTCGCCGCCTCGCCGCCCTGCTCGCCGAGCCGCCCGGCGCCACCGGCCCCGTCTCGCCCGCCCTCGCCGCGCTGCTGGCACAGGCCCCGGAGACCGATTCGCCGAGCGCGGCCAAGGACCGCGATTACCTCACGCTGATGGACGCACCCGGCACCGGGGCCCAGGAGATTTTCGCGTTGTTCGAAACGCTGGTCACGGACCCCGCGGTCATCGAACTGTACGAGCGCCTGGACGCGCTCGCCGAGGCCCCGGCCGACGATCCGCGGATCGCCCCGCTGGCGGCCGACCTCATGGCGGCCGTCCCCGAGGAACTGTTCGCCGCGATTCCCGAGGACGGGGTGGTCGTTACCGGGTTCAAGGAGGCGATGCTCGCCGAGTACGCCCCCGCGCAGGCGGAGGTCGTGGGCCGGCTCATGGACGCCTTCATCGCGAGGGGCCGGGGATGAGCGGCGTACGAAGGGCACGGGTCGCCGCAGCCGCCGTGCTGTCCGGGGAACTGGCCCTGGCGGTCTGCCTGCTGGCCGGGGTCCGGCCGCCCGGGTGGGCCATGGCGGGCGCCGAGGCGCTGGTGCTCGCCGTACTGCTCCTGGAGGCCCGGGTGCTGCGCTCGCTGTACGTCGCGGCACGCGCGGGCGGCGCGGACCCCCGGGCGGCGCGGCGGGCCGCCGTGGAGCAGGCGGTGCCGGTGGCGGTCCGCCGTCTGGTCCTCCACGAGTTGCGCGCCGTCGCCTCCCTGGGGCGGTGGATCCGGCGCCGGACGCACGGTGTGCGCCCCGGGGACCTCGCCGTCGCGTACACCGGACCGCAGACCGCGATGATGTACGGGCTGCTCTTCGTGATGGCCGTCGAGACGGTGGGCCTGGCCCTCCTCATCCCGTGGCCGGTGGTCCACCGGGTGTTCCTGGTGCTCGACCTGTACGGCCTTGTCCTGGTGCTGGCCCTGCACGCCGCCTGCGTCACCCGGCCGCACGTCGTGCACCCCGACGGCTCTCTGCGGATACGTTACGGAGCCCTGTTCGACCTCGTCGTGCCGCGCGACGCGGTCGCCTCGGCCCGGGTCGACCGGCGCTACCCGGAGGGCCGCCTGATCACCGTCTCCGACGACGGGGTCCTCGACCTGATCGTGGGCAGCCAGACCTCGGTGACCCTGGAGCTGAACCGGCCGCTGCCCTTCACCCGCCCGCTCGGCGCTCCGGAGGGGGCCCACACGATCCGCTTCCACGCCGACGACCCCCGCGCGCTGGTCGACGCGCTACGCCGGCCCGCCTGAGGGCGCGCGGCCCGGTCAGAACAGCGCGGGCAGCACCACGCACTCGGACGCGTCGAAGGTGACGCCCACCCGCGCACCCTCCTCCGGTGTCCCGCGCAGCGAGCACTCGGCCTCCAGCGCCGGGCCGTGCTCCGGGTGCAGGGTCACGGCGACATGGCTGCCCCGGAAGGTGCGCGCGCCCACGACGCAGCGCAGCCCCTTCTCCGGCCCGCCGATCCGTACCCCGGCCGGCCGCACCAGCAGGTCGCACGCGCCCTGCGGTGACCCCGCCGGCACCGGCACCTCGCCCCAGTCCGTGTCCGCCGCCTCGCCCTCGACGGTCGCCTCGACCACGTTGTCGAAGCCCAGGAACCGGGCCACGAAGGCGGAGGCGGGGCGCTGCCACACCTCCAGCGGGGTGCCCACCTGGGCGACGCGGCCCTCGCGCATCACGACGACCCGGTCGGCCAGCGCGAACGCCTCGCCCTGGTCGTGGGTGACGGCGAGCACGGTGGTGCCGAGGCGGCCGAAGAGGGCGCGCAGCTCCACGACGAGCCGTTCGCGCAGGCTGCGGTCCAGCTGGCCCAGGGGCTCGTCGAGCATCAGCAGCCTGGGGCTGGGGGCGAGGGCCCGGGCCAGGGCGACGCGCTGCTGCTCGCCGCCGGAGAGCGCGGCGACGGCGCGGCGTTCGGCGCCGGGGAGGCCCACGAGGTCGAGGAGTTCGGCGACGCGGCGGTCCTGTTCGCCCCGTCCGGCCCCGTGCATCCGCAGGCCGAAGGCGACGTTGGCGCCGACGTCCCGGTGCGGGAAGAGCTGGTGGTCCTGGAACATCAGGCCGAGGCCGCGCCGGTGGACCGGGATGCCGTCCTGGTCGGTGCCGTCGAGCAGGACCCGGCCGCCGTCCGGCTCCTGGAGCCCGGCGACCAGGCGCAGCAGGGTGGACTTGCCGCTGCCGCTCGGCCCGAGGACGCAGACGGTCTCGTGGTCGGCGACCTCCAGATCGACCCCGTCGAGCGCGGCCCGGTCACCGAAGCGGACGGTGGCCGATTCGAGCGTCAGCATCTTTCAGAACTCCCCGGATCGGTCGGTGCGGATGCGTTCGAGCAGCAGCAGCGACACCGCGCACACGAGCATCAGGACGGTGCTGAGGGCCATGGCCTGGCCGTAGTTGAGGTCCCCGGACCGGCCGAGCAGCCGCGCCACGGCCACCGGCAGCGTCGGGTTGTCGGGCCGCGCGATGAACACGGTCGCGCCGAACTCCCCCAGCGACACGGCGAACGCGAACCCGGCGGCGACCAGCAGCGCCCGCCGTACGAGCGGGAAGTCCACCTCGCGCCAGGCCCGCAGCGGCGAGGCCCCGAGCACCGCCGCCGCCTCGCGCAGCCGCGCGTCCACAGCTCGGAGCACCGGCAGCATGGTCCGTACGACGAAGGGCACCCCGACCAGCGCCTGGGCGAGCGGCACCAAAATCCAGGAGGTACGGAGGTCCAGCGGCGGCTTGTCCAGGGTGATCAGGAAGCCGAAGCCGACGGTGACCGCGGAGACCCCGAGCGGCAGCATCAGCAGCGCGTCGAAGCCCCGGACCAGCCGGCCCGCCCGCCGGGTGAGCGCGGCGGCTGCGAGCCCCCCGACGACAAGGGCGATCAGGGTCGCGACGAGGGCGTAGCGCAGGGAGTTCCCGATGGCCTCGACCGGCGCCACCAGGAACGTACCGCTGTTGGCGTCCGCCGAGGTCAGCGCGCGGTAGTAGGCGAACCCGGAGCCGCCCAGCGAGCGTTCCACCAGCACCGCGAGCGGCAGCAGGACCAGCACCAGCACGCTCAGCAGGACCCCGGCGAGCAGCGTCCACTGCCCGGCCCCCTGCGGCTTGCGCGCGGTCATGGCCGGGTCGACCAGCTTCAGCGCGCGCTCCCTGCGGCGTACGGTCCAGGCGTGCACGGCGAGGATCGCGCCGACGGCGGCGAACTGCACGAGCGTCAGCACGGCGGCCGTGGGCAGGGCGAGCAGCTGCGCGGTCTGCCGGTAGATCTCCACCTCCAGCGTGGAGAAGCCGGGACCTCCGAGGATCTGTACGACCCCGAAGGAGGTGAAGGTGAAGAGGAAGACCATCAGCGCGGCGGCGGCCACGGCTGGGGCGAGCGCGGGCAGCGTGACGCGCCGCCACGCGGTGAACCGGCTCGCCCCCAGCACCCGGGCGGCCTCCTCCTGGCGCGGGTCGAGCTGCGCCCAGAGCCCGCCGACGGTCCGCACGACGACCGCGTAGTTGAAGAAGACGTGCGCCAGCAGGATCGCCCACACCGTGGTGTCGAGCCGTACGCCCCACAGCTCGTCCAGCAGCCCACCGCGTCCGAGCAGCGCGAGGAACGCGGTGCCCACGACGACGGTCGGCAGCACGAACGGCACCGTGACCACGGCCCGCAGCACCTGCTTGCCGGGGAAGTCGAACCGGGCGAAGACATACGCGCCGGGCAGCGCGATCAGCAGGGTCAGCGCGGTCGAGGCGAGCGCCTGCCACAGCGTGAACCACAGGACGTCCCGGATCTCCGGCCGGGTCAGCACCTCGCCGAACCGGCCGAACTGCCAGACGCCGTCCGCCTTGAGCCCCCGGCCCACGATCGCGGCGACCGGGTAGGCGAAGAACACGGCGAAGAACGCGACGGGCACGGCCATCAGGCCGAGCCGCACCGCGGTCCCGCGCCGGGCCCGGGCGCGTGCCGACCTCCCGCGCGCGCCCGGTCCGCGTACGGGAGTCTTCGCTACTTCACTACGAGCGAGGACCATGACTGGACCCACTGCTCACGGTTCTTGGCGATGGCGTCCGGGGCGACGGTCGCCGGCTTCTCCGCGGTGGCACCGAACTCGGTGAAGAGCCCGGGCACCTTCGCGTCCTTCGCGACCGGGCTGACGAACATGGTGAGCGGCATGTCCTCCTGGAACTTCTTCCCGATCAGGAAGTCCAGCAGGGCCTTGCCGCCCGCCTCGTTCTTCGCGCCGTCCAGCAGACCCGCGAACTCGATCTGGCGGAAGCACGTCCCGGTGGCGACCCCGGTCGGCGCGGTCTTCGGCCGCGGGTCCGCGTACAGCACCTCGACGGGCGGGCTGGAGGCGTAGCTGACGACGAGCGGGCGGTCGGCCTTGGCCTTCCTGCCGCCGGCCGAGCCGGAGAACTCCTCGTTGTACGCCTGCTCCCAGCCGTCCACGACCTTGACGCCGTTGTCCTTCAGCTTCTTCCAGTAGTCCTGGTAGCCGTCCTCGCCGAAGGTGCCGACGGTGCCGAGGAGGAAGCCGAGGCCGGGCGAGGAGGTCGCGGCGTTCTCGGTGACGAGCAGGTCCTTGTACGCGGGCTTCGCCAGGTCGGCGAAGGTCTTCGGCGGCGCGAGCTTCTTGTCGGCGAAGTACTTCTTGTCGTAGTTGACGCAGATGTCGCCGGTGTCGACCGGGGTGACCCGGTGCTTGTCCGCGTCCAGCTGGACATCGGCCGGGACCCGGTCCAGGCCCTTGGCCTCGTACGGCGTGAACAGGCCGTTGTCGAGGGCGCGCGAGAGCAGGGTGTTGTCGACGCCGAAGAACACGTCGCCGCGCGGGGAACCCTTGGTCAGGATCTCCTGGTTCAGGGCGGCGCCCGCGTCCCCGCTCTTGAGGACCTTGACGGTGTAGCCGGTCTCCCGGGTGAACTCCTTCAGCACGTCCTTGGAGGCGTTGAAGGAGTCGTGGCTGACCAGGGTGACGGTCTTGGAACCGGAGCCCTTGGTCGAACCGGAACCGGACGCCGAGTCGTCGGAACTTCCGCAGCCGGCCAGCGCGGTGACGCCGAGCGCGGCGGCGACGGCCGCCACCGCGGCCTTCTGGGTGGTGCTCATGTGTGATTCCTCCTGGAGTGACCAGGAAGAGACGCGGCCCTGCCCGCACACCGGCGCGGAGCCGGAAGCGGGCAGGGCGCAACAGCTTGAGTATGGTCCGAACTTCCTACCCGGAATGACCCGGGCGAGGTTCAGAGGGTCTGCGGCCAACCTGTCCTTGGTGCCGCACTCTCAGCGCTGTGGCGCTCCCCTGTCGGAATATGCAGTTGATTTCGGCCCCAGGCTACACGGCCGTTTTCGGCCGTGACCCCGGGCACCGACGGTCGCCCGCCTCAGCGCTCGGAGGCCGCCAGCTGCCCGCAGGCGCCGTCGATCTCCTGGCCCCGGGTGTCCCGGACGGTGACCGGCACGCCGTGGTTCGCGATGGCCTCCACGAACGCCCGCTCGTCCTCGGGCCGCGAGGCGGTCCACTTGGAGCCGGGCGTCGGGTTGAGCGGGATGAGGTTGACGTGGACCCGCTTGCCCTTGAGGAGGCGGCCCAGCAGGTCTCCGCGCCACGCCTGGTCGTTGATGTCGCGGATCAGGGCGTACTCGATGGAGATGCGGCGGCCCGACTTCTCCGCGTACTCCCACGCGGCGTCCAGCACCTCGCGCACCTTCCACCGGGTGTTCACCGGCACGAGGGTGTCGCGCAGCTCGTCGTCCGGGGCGTGCAGCGAGACCGCGAGGCGGCACTTGAACCCCTCGTCGGCGAACCGCAGCATCGCGGGCACCAGGCCGACGGTGGACACGGTGATCCCGCGCTGCGAGAGGCCGAGGCCGTCGGGCTCCGGGTCGGTCAGCCGGCGGATCGCGCCGACGACGCGGTTGTAGTTGGCCAGCGGCTCGCCCATGCCCATGAACACGATGTTGGACAGCCGGGCGGGGCCGCCGGGGACCTCACCGTCGCGCAGGGCCCGCATGCCGTCCACGATCTGGTGGACGATCTCCGCGGTGGAGAGGTTCCGGTCGAGACCGGCCTGCCCGGTCGCGCAGAACGGGCAGTTCATCCCGCAGCCGGCCTGCGAGGAGATGCACATCGTGACCCGCTCCGGGTAGCGCATCAGGACGGACTCGACCAGCGTCCCGTCGTGCAGCTTCCAGAGGGTCTTACGGGTGGTGTCGTCGTCGCAGCTGACGTGCCGGACGACGGACATCAGGTCGGGGAACATCGCCTCGGCGAGCTTGTCCCGCGATCCGGCCGGGATGTTGGTCCACTCGGCCGGGTCGTGCGCGTACCGCGCGAAGTAGTGCTGCGAGAGCTGCTGGGCGCGGAACGGCTTCTCGCCGACCGCGGCGACGGCCTCCCTGCGCTCGGCGGGCGTGAGGTCGGCGAGGTGCCGCGGCGGCTTCTTGGCTCCGCGGGGCGCGACGAAAGTGAGTTCTCCGGGCTTAGGCATGGTTCCTCCAGTGTCGCAGACGCGCGGAGGTACCCCGGTGCGTCGCGGTGAGGGACGGCTCACGGGGTAACCGGAACACCACAGGGAGTTCGTAGCCGCCGCGCAGGAGGTAGGTGCCGTGCACACCGTCAAACACTGGTTCAACGACAGCCTGATCGGGCAGGGCGTGGTGGTCTTCGGACTCGGCGTGGGTCTGAACGCACTGTTACGCCACGACGAGCATCCGGCCATGTGGCTGGTCCAGGGCGCCGTCTACACCGTCGTCGTGATGGTGGCCCTGGTCCTCCAGCGGAGGCGGACGAGCCGGGTCACGGGCGCCTCCCCGAGCGCCGTCGCCGGGCTCCTGCGGAAGATCCGCCACCACGAGGTGCCGCGCGACCCGCAGGAGCGGGCCGTGCTGCGGCGACTCGTCGACGACCAGCTGGGCCGGATCGAGCGGGGCAAGCGGTGGCTGCCGTACTGGCTGGGCGCCATGGGCCTGGTCGCCATCGGTCTGCTCGTCCTGGGCGCCACCCGTGGCTCCCTCGGGTACGCCCTGCTCTTCGCCGCCTTCGTGGCGGTGTTCTGTGCCTGGATCCTGTGGATGCGCCGCCGGGCGGTGGCCCTCTACCGCGACATGCGGGTGGCGCTGCGCGAACAGGGCTGACGCCACATGGCTGAGGGGCCACCGCTCGCGAGCGGTGGCCCCTCAGCCATGTGCGGACGCCGGTCTCAGCCGGAGCCGACGAACAGCACGAGCAGCAGCCAGACCACCGGGGCGGTCGGCAGCAGGGAGTCCAGCCGGTCCATGATCCCGCCGTGGCCGGGCAGCAGCGTGCCCATGTCCTTGATCCCGAGGTCCCGCTTGATCATGGACTCGCCCAGGTCGCCCAGGGTGGCGCTGGCCGCGACCGCGAGGCCCAGCAGCAGCCCCTGCCACCAGGAACCGTCATCGATCAGGAACTGCATGCACAGCGCACCGGCCACCATGGCGAAGGTGACCGCTCCGAACAGGCCCTCGCGGGTCTTGCCGGGGCTGATGCGCGGAGCCAGCTTGTGCTTGCCGAACCGCCAGCCGACCGCGTACGCCCCCGTGTCGCTGACCACGGTCAGCAGCAGGAAGGTCAGCACCCGCTGCGGGCCGTCGTCGGCTTTCAGGAGCATGGCGACGAAGGTGGCCAGGAAGGGCACGTAGAACGCGGCGAAGATGCCCGCCGTGACGTCCCTGAGGTAGTCCTCGGGCGGCTGCGCCATCCGCCACACGAGCACCGCCAGGGCGGTCAGGGCCATGGCGATCCAGGCGCCCTCGGCCTCGCGCGCGTATCCGGCGATCACCATGGCGGCGCCGCCGACGGCGAGCGGCACGAGGGGCGCCTTGATGCCCTTGCGCTCCTCCAGCCGGGAGGTGAGCTCCCAGAGGCCGACCACGACGGCGAGCACGATGACGCCGACGAAGACGGCCTTGACGAAGAAGAGCGAGACGACGACCAGGGCGCCGAGCCCCAGACCGACCCCTATGGCGGCTCCCAGGTCCCGGCCCGCGCGCTTCTTCTGCGGAGGCGGGGGCGGGGGCGGCGGCGCGGTCGGCATGGGCTCCTGCGGCTTCTCGTCGCGGAACAGAGGGCCGCCGCTCAGGCGTCCGGCCCTCTGTTCCCGGTGATCACGGTCTTCAGCGTCTCTACCTGCGTCGGGAACGTCCGGCACGATGGGCATGGGCCGAGTCTGCTGGGCGTCGTGCACATCGTAGGCAGGACCCGCCGCAGCACCCTGCATCTCCGGCGTGACCCGGTGACCGGCGCCCTGCGGAGCGCCCCAGGAAGAGTCGTTCATCAGACTTCGAGCAGCTCGGCTTCCTTGTGCTTCAGCAGCTCGTCCACCTGCGCGACGTACTTCGCGGTGGTGTCGTCGAGCTCCTTCTCTGCGCGGCGCACCTCGTCCTCGCCGGACTCCTTGTCCTTGACCAGCTTGTCGAGCGCTTCCTTGGCCTTGCGGCGGACGGCCCGGATCGAGATCTTGGAGTCCTCGGCCTTGGCCTTCGCGACCTTGATGTAGTCGCGGCGGCGCTCCTCGGTCAGCTCGGGGAAGTTGACCCGGATGATATTGCCGTCGTTGCTCGGGTTGACGCCGAGGTCCGAGTCGCGGATGGCCTGCTCGATGTTGCGCAGCGCGGTCTTGTCGAACGGCGTCACGACGGCCATACGGGGCTCGGGCACCGAGAACGAGGCCAGCTGGTTGATCGGGGTCGGCGCACCGTAGTAGTCGGCGACGATCTTGTTGAACATCGCCGGGTGCGCACGGCCGGTGCGGATCGCGGCGAAGTCCTCTTTCGCGACGACGACGGCCTTCTCCATCTTCTCCTCGGCCTCGAGGAGGGTTTCTTCGATCACCACGTGCTCCTGCGTGTCTTGAACGGGCCCGGCGGGGGCCCGGCGGGTCCTGCGTCGCGTCCTCACCTGCACGGTGTCCGACCGGCAGGCCGTTGTCCATTGTCCGGGGCGGTCCCGCGCCCCTGTTCCACCGGGCCTCACCGGTGGACGCGCCGATGGTCAGGCGCGGGTGTCCTGGTCGCTCACGAGCGTGCCGATCTTCTCACCCTTGACGGCGCGGGCGATATTGCCTGCGGCGGTGAGCTCGAAGACGAGGATCGGCAGCGCGTTGTCACGGCAGAGCGTGATGGCGGTGGCGTCGGCGACCTTGAGGTCGCGGGCGAGCACCTCGCTGTACTCCAGCGCGTCGAACTTGACCGCGGCGGGGTTGGTCTTCGGGTCGGAGTCGTAGACCCCGTCCACGCCGTTCTTCCCCATGAGCAGCGCCTCGGCGTCGATCTCCAGGGCGCGCTGGGCGGCGGTGGTGTCGGTGGAGAAGTAGGGCATGCCCATGCCCGCGCCGAAGATCACGACGCGGCCCTTCTCCAGGTGCCGCACGGCGCGCAGCGGGATGTACGGCTCCGCGACCTGGCCCATGGTGATGGCGGTCTGGACGCGGGAGTCGATGCCCTCCTTCTCCAGGAAGTCCTGGAGGGCGAGGCAGTTCATCACGGTGCCGAGCATGCCCATGTAGTCGGAGCGCGCCCGGTCCATGCCCCGCTGCTGGAGCTCAGCGCCGCGGAAGAAGTTGCCGCCGCCGATGACGATCGCGATCTCCGCGCCGTCCCGGACGACCGCGGCGATCTCGCGGGCGATGGCGTGCACGACGTCGGGGTCGACACCGAGGCCCCCGCCGCCGGCGAACGCCTCCCCGGACAGCTTCAGCATGAAGCGTCCGCGCACCTTGCCGTCCTCGCGCTTGTCGTCGTCTTTGGCGGCGTCCGCGCCCTTGTTCATGGGGATTCTCCTCGTGCGCATACGAAGGAGGCCATTGCCGGTGGGTCTGGTGTCCCTTGCGGCAATGGCCTCCTCGTCAGATCTGCGGTCGTACGGCGGTGTGCGGCCGTCGACTGCACCAGACCCTACCGGGTCCGCCGTTTTTCGCGGACGGACTCAGATGCCGACCTTGATACGCGTGAAGCGCTTCAGGGTGACACCGGCCTCGTCCAGAACCTTCTGGACCGACTTCTTGTTGTCCAGCGCGTACGGCTGGCCGAGGAGGGTGGCCTCCTTGAAGAAGCCGTTGACGCGACCCTCGACGATCTTCGGGAGGGCGGCCTCGGGCTTGCCCTCGGCGCGGGTGGTCTCCTCGGCGACGCGACGCTCGGCCTCGACGACCTCGGCCGGGACGTCCTCGCGGGAGAGGTACTTCGGCGCGAAGGCGGCGATGTGCTGGGCGAGGCCCTTGGCCAGGTCGGCGTCGGCCTTGTCCAGCTCGACCATCACACCGATCTGCGGGGGCAGGTCGGGCATGGTGCGGTGCATGTAGACCGAGACGAAGGCACCCTGGAACTGCGCGAAGCGGTCCAGGACGATCTTCTCGCCGAGGTTGGCGTTGGCCTCGTCCACGTACGCCTGGACGGTCTTGCCGGGCTCGATCTCCGAGGCGAGCAGCGCCTCGATGTCGGCCGGGGAGGTCGCGGCGACGTGCGCGGCGAGGGCGTTGGCGACGGCCTGGAACTTGTCACCCTTGGCGACGAAGTCGGTCTCGCACTTGAGCTCGACCAGAACGCCGGAGGTCTTGTCCTCGGAGACGAGGGAGACGACCGCGCCGTTCTCGGCGGAACGGCCCTCGCGCTTGGCGACGCCCTTCTGGCCCTTGATACGCAGCGCCTCGACGGCGGCGTCGACGTTGCCGTCGGCCTCGTCAAGAGCCTTCTTGCAGTCCATCATGCCGGCGCCGGTGAGCTCGCGGAGCTTCTTGACGTCAGCGGCGGTGTAGTTCGCCATGAGTCTGTGTTCTCTCTCGAAGTCTGAAAGATCTACGGGTGGACGGCGGGGGCGGTGCCAGTGCACCGGCCCCCGCCGTCTTCAGCCGTGACGGGTGTCAGCCCTGCTCGGCGTCCGAGGCCGGGGCCTCGGCCTGCTCGGCCGGCGCCTGCTCGGCCGGGGCGTCGGCCTGCTCGGCGGCGATGGCCTCGGGCTGCGCGTCGGCAGCGGCGTCCTTCTCGGTCTCGACGGAGGACTGAACCTCGGCGTCGGCCTTCTTGTCGCCCTCGAGCAGGTCACGCTCCCACTCGGCGAGGGGCTCGCCGGCGGCCTTCTCGCCCGGCTTCGAGTCGCCGGTGGCGGCGCCGGAGCGGGCGATGAGGCCCTCGGCGACGGCGTCGGCGATCACGCGGGTGAGCAGGGTGACGGAGCGGATCGCGTCGTCGTTGCCCGGAATCTTGTAGTCGACCTCGTCGGGGTCGCAGTTGGTGTCGAGGATCGCGACGACCGGGATGTGGAGCTTGCGCGCCTCACCGACGGCGATGTGCTCCTTCTTGGTGTCGACGACCCAGACGGCGCTCGGCACCTTCTGCATCTCGCGGATACCACCGAGGGTCTTCTCCAGCTTGGCCTTCTCGCGGGAGAGGACCAGGAGCTCCTTCTTGGTGAGGCCGGAGGCGGCCACGTCCTCGAAGTCGATGAGCTCCAGCTCCTTCAGGCGCTGGAGGCGCTTGTAGACGGTGGAGAAGTTGGTGAGCATGCCACCGAGCCAGCGCTGGTTGACATACGGCATGCCCACGCGCGTCGCCTGCTCGGCGATGGCCTCCTGGGCCTGCTTCTTCGTACCCACGAACATGATGGAGCCGCCGTGCGCGACGGTCTCCTTGACGAACTCGTAGGCGCGGTCGATGTACGACAGCGACTGGAGCAGGTCGATGATGTAGATGCCGTTGCGCTCGGTGAAGATGAAGCGCTTCATCTTCGGGTTCCAGCGACGGGTCTGGTGACCGAAGTGGACGCCGCTTTCCAGCAGCTCCCGCATCGTGACGACGGCCATGGCCGTACTCCTTGAGTTTCTCGGTTGTCGCGGCAGCAGGATTGCTGTCGCGCCTGACGCCCCGGCGCGCCGTGCCGCAAGGGACCGAGGGGCGCGTCCACCTCCGCTGAACGGGTGGTGGCGGGGCGTGCGAAGTCGACCCGGTGACCCGGGTCGCCAGAAGAAGTGTACGGGACCGTCCGGGTCCCGGGTGACGGCGCTGTCCACAACCGGCCGGTAGTCCACAGATCCGGCTCAGGATCCCCACCCGGGCGGGCCCCGGGGGACGGTGGTGCCATGCGAATCACATGCGAACGGGCGCGGTGGTGGCTGCCCTGGGCCGTCGCGCTCGCCGCGCTGACGGCGTGGGGCGGATGGCCCGGCGCCGCCGTGGCGGCGGGCGGCGGGGAACGGGTCTGGCCTCTGACCGGGCATCCCTCGGTCGTACGGGGATGGGAGCCGCCCGCCGGTCCGTACGGGCCGGGCCACCGGGGCGTGGACCTGGCCGCCGCGCCGGGCACCGAGGTGCTGGCGGCCGCTGCGGGCCGGGTCTCGTTCGCGGGGGCGGTCGCCGGGCGCGGGGTGGTCTCCGTCGAGCTCGCGGGGACGGGCGATCCGCCGCTGCGGACGACGTACGAGCCGGTGCGCCCGCTGGTCGCGGAGGGCGACGAGGTCGCCGCGGGCCAGGTGGTGGCCGTGCTGGAGGCGGGGACGTTCCACTGCGCGGGAGGCTGCCTGCACTGGGGGCTGCGCCGGGGGGAGGCGTATCTGGACCCGCTGTCGCTGCTGCCGCCATCACTGCTGCGGCGCGGTCCGTCGCGCCTGCTGCCGGTGTACGGGGTGCCGCTGCCGGAGCCGCCGAAGGCCGGGGGGCCGGCCGTGCGCGGGGCCGGGGCGCCCGCCCTGCTGGTGGTGCTCGCCGTGCCGTGGCGGTGGTCGTCGCGGGCGTGGCGGCGGGGTCCGGCGCGGTGGGGTCGGCCGCGGGTGCCGTGGCGGCGGGATCAGTCGCGGGTGCCGGCGCCCCGGACACCGTCGAGGATCATGGCGACGGCGGTGTCGGCGATGACCCCGGGCTCCTCCGCCACGGTCAGCTCGATGCGCCGGACGGCGGCGTCCACGGAGCCCTGGAGCAGCATGGCCGCGAGGCGGGGCTCCGCGTGGCCGAGGTCGCCGAGCGCCTCCACGATCATGGCGATGAGCCCGCCGTGCGCGGCCCGGATCTTCTCGCGTGCGCCCGCGTCCAGTTCGCTGGCGGAGATCGCGACCACGGCCCGGTGGCGCCGGTCCCCGACCAGGTCGAGCTGGCGCCGGACGTACGCCTCGATCTTCTCCTCGGGCGTCCCCGCCCGCTCCATCGCGCCCTCCACCTCGGCCGCCCAGACGGGGAAGTCGACGGCGCAGAGCTCCTCCACGACGGCGGCGCGGGAGCGGAAGTACTCGTAGACGGAGGACCGCGCGAGGCCCGTGCGTTCGGCGAGGGCGGGGAAGGTCAGCGCTTCCGTGCCCCCTTCGGACAGCAGGGAGCGCGCTGCGTCCAGGAGGGCGCCGCGCTGCATGGTCCGGTGCTCGGCCACGGAGGCCGCTCGAATCCTGGGCACGCCTCCACTCTACGGCGACCACCGCCGAGAGGTACGCGCGCGGGCCGAGGTGATCGGTCCGGACGCCCGGCGCACCGGCTCAGCGCCCGGCGTCCGCCAGCTTCGCGCGGAGTTGGAGCACCGACTTGGTGTGGATCTGGCTGACCCGGCTCTCGGTGACCCCGAGGACGTTGCCGATCTCGGCGAGGGTCAGGCCCTCGTAGTAGTAGAGCGTGACGACCGTCTTCTCGCGGTCCGGGAGGGTGTTGATCGCCCGGGCGAGCAGCCGTCTGAGTTCCCGGTCCTCCGCCACCTCCACCGGGTCGTCGGCGGCGGTGTCCTCCAGCGTGTCCATCAGGCTCAGCCGGTCGCCGCCCTCGCCGCCCACGTGCAGCAACTCCTCCAGCGCGACCACGTTGGCCAGGGACAACTGGCTGAAGACGGCATGCAGTTCGTCCAGCGTGACGTCCATCTCCGCCGCGACCTCCGCTTCGGAGGGGGTGCGGCGCAGTTGCGCCTCCAGCGTCGCGTAGGCGCGTTCGACGGCGCGCGCCTTCTGCCGCACGGAGCGCGGGATCCAGTCCAGCGCCCGGAGTTCATCGATCATCGCGCCCCGGATGCGGGTGATCGCGTACGTCTCGAACTTGATGGCCCGTTCGACGTCGAACTTCTCGATCGCGTCGATCAGCCCGAACACCCCGGACGAGACGAAGTCCGCCTGCTCGACGTTGGACGGCAGGCCCACGCTCACCCGCCCGGCGACGTACTTGACCAGGGGCGAGTAGTGCAGGATCAGCTGCTCCCGCAGCCGCTCGTCGCCGGTCGTCTTGTACGAGCGCCACAACTCGTCGAGCGAGGACGGGGCGGGAGGGCGCACAGTGCCACGCGCAGCCGGTGGTGCTGCCGCGCGGTCAGACCCGGAGGTGTGAGGGGGCATGTGGTGCCTTGAGCCGTTCTGCCGTGAAGTGCTGGGACTTGTCTCTGGGGCGGAATCCTTGTGAGCGTAGCGTGACTGGGTTGTCGCGGTGCGCGCAGGATAGAGGATGGAGACCGGGCGCTCACCGGCCCCGGAGTCACCGCAGAAGCGTCCGCCGAGGTCATCGGCATCACCTTTTCACCCGAATGCCCCAGGTCAAGAACCGCCTCGCCGCGCGTCGTCCCGGCAAGTCGGCCTCCGCGTCAACCTCCATCCCTCACCCACGCGTTCGACGTATCCCAGTGAGAGCAGTTCGTACAGCTTGCCGAGGGCCTCGTCGGCACTGGTCCCGGCGCCCCGCGCCACCTCCCGGGCATCGACGGCGGCGCGCGCCGGCAGCGCGTCCAGCACCCGCCCGGCGACGGCGTCCAGCAGGTCCCGGGCCAGCACCGGACCGCTCCTGGACGGGGCCAAGTCCCCGATGTCGCCCACTATCTCGGCCACTTCGGCGGCGTCCGTCACCAGCACGCCCTCCCCGCGCAGGAGTTCGTGGACACCGGCCGACAGACCGCTGGTCGCCGGCCCCGGAACCCCCATGGTGAAGCGCCCCAGCCGCTGCGCGACCCGCGCCGTCACCAGCGAACCGCTGCGGTACTCCGCCTCCACGACCACCGTCCCCCGCGTCAACGCGGCGATCACCCTGTTCCGCAGGATGAACCGGCTGCGTGTCGGGTGCTCGGACGGCGGCAGCTCACCGATGACGAGCCCCTGTCCGGCCACCCGCGCGATCAACTGGGCGTGGCCCGGCGGATAGGCCACGTCCACCCCGCAGGCCAGCACCGCCATCGTCGCCCCGCCCGCCGCCAGCGCGCCCCGGTGCGCCGCGCCGTCCACCCCGAAGGCGGCGCCGGAGACCACCACCCAGCCGCGCTCGGCGAGCCCCGCGCTCAGCGTCGTCGCCATGTGGGCCCCGTACGGGGTACAGGCGCGGGCGCCGACCACGGCGACCGAGCGCAGCGCCCAGAGCCGCAGATCGGGCCCGCCCCGCACCCACAGCCCGGTCGGCCGCGCGTCACCCAGGTCGTCCAGCTGCGTCGGCCACTCGCGGTCACCGGGGCAGACGAACCGCCCGCCGACCGCGGCGACGGCGGCCAGGTCCCGCTCCGGGTCGGCCCGGGCGGCCCGGAGCCGGTAGCCCGCGAGCCGCCGCACCGTCATGCCGCGCAGCCGCTCCGCCTCCCCGGCCGGGTCCGTGATGCGCCGCCACAGCCCGACCGCGCCGCACTCCCGCAGCCACCCCCCGCCCCGCTCGTCGCCGGGCTCCAGCACCCGGGTCAGCGCCGCCCGCGCCAGCCGCTCCGCCGCGCCCGCGCCCCCGGCCGCCTCCGGGCCCACCCGGTCCGCGCCCCCGGCCGGGTCCGCCCCGCCACCCGCGCCCCGGTCCGCGCCATACGCCGGCCCGCCTCCCCCTTGCCCCGTCATGACGCCCCCGCCCCCAGCGGCACCCCGCGCGGGATCCCGCTGCGCAGCTCCAGGGCAGCCGCCACGTCCGAGGCGTCCGGGCGGGCCGCGCCGCGCAGGTCCGCGACCGTCCACGCCACCCGCAGCACCCGGTCCAGACCCCGGGCCGTGAGCAGCCCGCGCTCCATGTCCCGCTCGGCCGCCATCAGCGCGCCCGGGGCCGCGGCCAGCCGGGTCCGCAGCTCGTGTCCCGGCACCTCGCTGTTGGTCGTCCAGGGCGTGCCGGCCAGCCGCTCGGCCGCGCGCTCCCGGGCCTCCCGCACCCGGGCAGCGACGGTCTCCGTGGACTCGCCCCGGCCGCCCCGCCCCATCAGGTCCTCCCGCGTGACCGGGGCGACGGTCACCCTGAGGTCCACCCGGTCCAGCAGCGGCCCGGAAAGCCTGGCCTGATACCGCCGCACCGCCGACGGCGGGCACTCGCAGCCCTGACCGCTCAGGGTGTGCCGCCCGCAGGGGCACGGGTTGGCGGCGAGCACCATCAGGAACCGGGCCGGCAGCCGCACCACCCCCGCGCTGCGGGCCACCACGACGTGCCCGGACTCCAGGGGCTGGCGCAGCGCGTCCAGTGTCTTCACGGAGAACTCCGGCGCCTCGTCCAGGAAGAGGATTCCCCGATGGGCGAGCGAGACGGCCCCCGGCCTGGGCAGTCCGTTGCCCCCGCCGACCAGCGACTGCATGGTCGCCGAGTGGTGCGGCGCGCAGTACGGCGGCCGGGCGATCAGGGGCTCGCCCGGCGGCAGGATGCCGGCCACCGAGTGGACGGCGGTCACTTCGAGGGACTCCTGCCGGGTGAGGGGCGGCAGGATCGCGGGCATGCGCTCGGCCAGCATCGTCTTGCCGGCGCCCGGCGGACCGGTCAGCAGCAGATGGTGGCCGCCGGCCGCGGCGATCTCCAGGGCCTTGCGCGGCCGCTGCTGGCCCGCCACGTCCGCGAGGTCCGGCCGGGCCCCGTCCCCGGCCGCCGGGCCCCTGGCGAGGCCGGTGCCCAGTCCGGCGCCGGGCACCATCAGCCCGGCGAGCATCGGATCCGGGCGGCCCTCCTCCTCGGACCGCTGTTCGTCCGGCACTGGTTCGTCGCACAGCACCGCGATCAGCTGCCGCAGACTGCGCACCCCGAGCACGGAGACGCCGGGGACGAGGGCCGCCTCGCCCGCGGTCTGTTCCGGGACGACCACCTGGCGGTAACCGGCGTCGGCCGCCGCCAGGACCGCGGGGAGCACACCCCGTACCGGGCGCACCCGGCCGTCGAGCCCCAGCTCACCGATCATCACCACGTCGGCGATCGACTGGGGGTCGATCCGCTCCGCCGCGCCCAGGACCGCGCAGGCGACGGCCAGATCGAAGCCCGAGCCGCCCTTGGGCACCGAGGCCGGGGAGAGCCCCACCGTGAGCTTCTTCTGCGGCCACTCCGCCCCGGAGTTGACCACGGCCGCCCTGACCCGGTCCCGGCTCTCCACCAGGCTCTTGTCGGGCAGCCCCACCAGCGTGAACGCCGCCACGCCGGCCTCCAGGTCCGCCTGGACCTCCACCACCACACCCTCGACGCCGACCAGGGCGACCGAGCAGGCACGTGCGAACCCCATCTCAGGCCACCCCCCGCGCGTGCTCGGCCAGGGGCGCGCCGCGCTCGGGCAGCACCACCCCGACCAGGTCGATGCGCACCCCGCCCGGCGGCGGGCCGCCGTGCCGCTCCAGCCAGAGCTCGGCCAGCCGGCGCAGCCGCTCGGCCTTCGCCGGGGTGACCGCGGCCATCGGATGCTCGTACCCACCCGACCTGCGGGTCTTCACCTCGCAGATGACGAGCGCGTCCCCGTCCATCGCGACGATGTCGATCTCACCGGCGCGACAGCGCCAGTTCCGTTCCAGTACGGACATGCCGGCGTCGGCCAGCAGCCGCGCCGCCAAGTCCTCGCCGTACCGCCCGAGAGCCCCCCGTGCGTTCATATCGGCACCACCTCCGGCACCGACTCTGACGCGTCCGCCCTACTTCAGTGGATCTTGGTGGACAAGCGGGCGATTGTGGATAACTCAGCCACCCGGAAGTTCGAGATCGCTCTTGTTGAGCTCCTCGATGTTGACGTCCTTGAACGTGAGCACCCGTACCTGCTTCACGAACCGGGCGGGCCGGTACATGTCCCAGACCCAGGCGTCCGCCATGGACACCTCGAAGAACACCTCGCCCTGGACCGAGTGCACCTGCATCTCGTAGTCGTTGGTGAGGTAGAAACGCCGTTCGGTCTCGATCACGAATTTGAACAGACCGACGACATCGCGGTACTCCCGGTAGAGCTTCAGCTCCATCTCGGTCTCGTACTTCTCGAGGTCCTCGGCGCTCATTGGCATGTTCCCCTTCAGCCGTGCGTTTCCCCATTGTGCGCCGGGCTCCGGCGCCCCCGGCCGCTCAGCCGCTTCCGGGGGCCAGGTCCACCGGCGTAGGCGGAGGGCCCTCTTCGAGCAGCCTCCGGAGCAGGTCGGCGAGCCCGGTGGGGTACACCGTCTCACGGGCCGCCGACAGTTCGGCGGAGGTCCACCACCTCAGCCCCGTGACACTGCGGCGTTCCAGCCATGTGTGGCCGCTGGTGTCCGTGGCGGTCTGTGCCGTGCGGGCCAGGAAGTACCACTCCTCCTGGTCCCATCGCCGGCCGTCGAAGGTGAAGGAGCATCGTCGCCGCCAGATCACCGGGCCCAGTTCGGCCTCGGTGATCCCGGTCTCCTCGGCCAGCTCGCGCAGCGCGGCCCGCTCATGGGTCTCGTCGCCCTCCAGGCCACCACCCGGGGTGAACCACCAGGTGCGGGCCGGGTCCTCCGGTTCGAAGCCGTGCATCAGCAGAATCCGGTCGTCCGGATCGAGGAGCACCAGACGGGCGACCCTGCGCACCTCAGCGGACACCCGCGGCCGCCTCGGGCTTCGCGCTCCGCTTCGGCCGGGCGGCACGGGCCGCGAGCGGGCCGTACGCCGCCCCGCCCAGAATGAGCACGATGCCCACCGCCATCGCGGTCAGCTGGAGCCTGAGCGGTCCGGCCGACGAGACACCGCCCGGCAGCGCGGCGAACGCCTCGGGCCGGTCGATCATGGAGCCCAGCGGCCAGGCGACGGCGTCGATCCTGGACTCCACGGCGTCCAGGGGCACCGAGCCGTGCATGGCGTCCTCCAGGTGGACCCGGGAGTCCAGCGAGACCGTGCGGTCGTCGCCCAGCAGGAAGAGCCGGCCCTTCGGGACCTCGGCGGTGAAGTCCTGGGCCGAGGCGCGGCCGGACGCCCGCAGATACGGTTCGTCCATCGGTATGCCGTTGACCGTGAGGCGGCCGTCCTTGCCGCAGCAGGCGATCTTGTCGCCGCCGACCCCGACGACCCGCTTCGCCATGGGGGTGTTGCCCCACTCCGGGTCGTTGAAGACCACGACGTCGCCGCGCCGGACCTCGCCGCCGTCCACGCGCTGGGCGAGGACCTTGTCGCCCGCGTCGACCGTCGGTGACATCGACCCGGTGGGCACCGTGTACGGCTGGTAGACGAACGCGCCCCAGACGAAGCCGCCGAGGAAGAGCAGGCAGCCGAGGGCCACCGCCACCCCGGACAGCCTGCTGCCGAGCCGGCCGCGGCCGTCGTCCGTACGACCTGTTGCACCCATACCGGCGTCCCCCATCGGAGATCGACAATCGCTGATCCGCGTGGGCACCCTACCCGGCAGTACGCCCGGTGGTCAGCCTCCGCCTGCGGCGGAGCACGAACGGCACCGCGCCCGCGAGCCCGAGGACGCCCGGTGCGGCACCGGCCGCGGCGCTGATCCCGGGCTGGTCGAAGGTGTCCGGGACGGACAGCACGGACCAGCGGTTCACGGGCCACGCGACGACCACGGCCCGGCCCACGACCTGGCTCACCGGCACGAAGCCCTTGTTGGCGTCGCTGGTGTGGTAGCGGGAGTCCGCCGAGTCCTGGCGGTGGTCGCCCATCACCCAGATCTTGCCGTCCGGCACCTTGAACGGCCCGAAGGGCATGTCGTCGCAGGCGCTGTTGCCCTCGAAGATGAAGGACTTGTCGTCCAGCGCCTTGCCGTTGACCTCGACCGGGCCGCCCTTCTTGCACTCCACGGTGTCACCGGCGACCGCGATGGTCCGCTTGATCAGGTCCTTCTCCTCGGCGGACGGCATCAGTCCGACGAAGCTCAGGAACTTCTGCGCGGCGTTGGGCTTCGGGGTCGGCTCGCCTTCCAGCCACTTGTCCGGGTCGTGGAAGACGACGACCTCGCCGCGCTCCGGCTCCGAACCGAACCACGGCGTCAGCTTGTCCACCAGGACCCGGTCGCCCCGCTGCAAGGTGTTCTGCATCGAGTCCGACGGAATCGAGAACGCCTGCACCAGAAACGTCTTGATGAACAGGGCCAGGACCAGCGCGATGCCGATGAGGAGGGGCAGCTCCTTCCAGAACGGCCGGCTGTTCTTCTTCTTGCCGGCCTCCGGCTCGGTGGAAGAAGGCTCGGCGGCGGAAGATTCCGCGGCGGAAGGCTCCGCGGACCGCGCCTGTTCGGACTGTGCTCCGTCTGCCAGGTCGCTCACGCGTCGTTCCTCACTGTGCCGGCGGTCGTGGTCCGGCGCCGCCTGCGCCAGAGCACCAGGGGCACCGCCCCCGCGAGGCCGATCACCCCCGGGGCCGCCGCGGCGGCGGCGTTGATGCCGGGCTGGTCGAAGGTCTTCGGGACCGGGAGGGTCGCCCAACGGCTGACCGGCCACGCGATCACGATGGCCCGGCCGACCACCTCGTCATTGGAGACCGTGCCGTTGCCCGGCAGGTTCTGGTGGTACCGCGAGTCCAGGGAGTTCTGCCGGTGGTCGCCCATGACCCAGATCCGACCCTTGGGCACCTTGAGCGGCCCGAACGGCTCGTCGTCGCAGGCACTGTTGCCCTCGAAGATGAAGGACTTGTCGTCCAGCGCCTTGCCGTTGACCTCGACCGGGCCGCCCTTCTTGCACTCCACGGTGTCACCGCCGATCGCGATGACCCGCTTGATCAGGTCCTTCTCCTCGGCCGAGGGCATCAGGCCGATGAAGCTGAGGAACTTCTGCACCGCGTTCGGCTCGGGGGCCTGGCTGTCCTCCAGCCAGCCGCCCGGGTCGTGGAAGACGACGACCTCGCCGCGCTCCGGCTCCGAACCGAACCACGGCGTCAACTTGTCCACCAGGACCCGGTCACCCCGCTGCAAGGTGTTCTGCATCGAGTCCGACGGAATCGAGAACGCCTGCACCAGAAACGTCTTGATCAGCAGCGCCAGAACGAGGGCGACGCCGATGAGGAGCGGCAGCTCCTTCCAGAACGGGCGGGGATTCTTCTTCCGGGCCGTGCTGCCCCCGGACGCGCCGCCGTCACTGTCCGTCCCGCTCACCGTCGTCCCGTCCTCCGCCGCTCCGGCGGGCTCGGAATGTGCCGGACGGCCCGGCCGGTCCTCGGGTTCGTCGTGTCCGGATCGTGCGCCGACCGCCAAATCCCCCACATCCACTCCTTACTCCGTGCCACCGCCCGCGTCCTAGCCGACGCAGGCCCACCACTCCCATAACGAGCGGGAGTTCCGCAGGGGTCGGGAGCCGGATCAATCCGCCTGGATCACTGGACACACTATTCGACGGCCCCGAGGCAGCCCCCGTACCGGCGCGCGCGTCCGGGACCGGGGCGAAGGCCGAGCGCTGCTCCAGGCCGGCCCAGTGCCCGAAGGGCCAGACGATCCATTTGGCCCGCCCCACGACCGCGTCCTCGGAGATCGTGCCGTCCGCCGTCTTGTCCATGTGGAAGCGCGAATCGGCGGAATTGGAGCGGTGGTCGCCCATGACGAAGAGGCGGCCCGCCGGAACCTTTACCTCGAATTTGATGGTGGAGGGTGAATCCCCGGGATAGACGTACGGTTCATCGACCGCCGTGCCGTTGACGAGGAGCCTCCCGTCCGACGCGCAGCACTTCACGGTGTCGCCGCCGACGGCCACGACGCGCTTGATGAGGTCCTGCTCGTCGTCCGACGGCAGCAGCCCGACGAAGGTGAGCGCCTGCTTCACCTGCTTGACGACGACGGGTGACTCCCCGGGGCTCTCCTGGTTCGGCGGCGGCCAGTCCGAGGGGTTGCGGAACACGACGACGTCGCCGCGCTGCGGCTTCGAACCGAACCAGGGCGTCAGCTTGTCCACGAGCACCCGGTCACCGATCCGGATGGTCTGCTCCATCGACCCGGACGGGATCACGAACGCCTGTACGAGGAAGGTCTTGAGGACGAGCGCGATCAGCAGCGCCACCGTGATCAGCAGCGGGATCTCCCGCACCGCCGATCCGCGGCGCTTGCGCTTCACCTTGCGGGCCAGCTTGCGCCGCTCGGCCCGGGTGGGCAGGGAGCGCGCCCCTCCGTCCGCCGCCGGGGCGCCGTGGCGCCCGTGGCTACCCATGGGAAGGGCCGGGCGCCGGTACGGGGTCGAAGGCGGCGGTCCCCGGCAGCGAGCCCACCCGGCCCAGCGGCCAGCCGAACCAGTCGACCCGCCCGATCACCCGGTCCACCGGCACCACGCCGCCGCCCGGCTCCCCCAGGTGGTCGCGGGAGTCCCGGGAACGGGCCCGGTGGTCGCCCATCATCCACAGGGTGCCCTCCGGCACCACGATGTCGAAGGGCACCTTCGAGGGCGCGTCCCCGGGGTAGAGGTAGTCCTCGTCCAGCGGCCGGCCGTTCACCTCGATCCGGCCCCGCGCATCGCAGCAGACCACCCGGTCGCCGCCCACGCCCACCACCCGCTTCACGAAGTCGGTCTCGGCGGGCTCGGCGAGCCCGAGGGACGCCGCGGCACCGTGCAGCAGCGCGGTGACGGGGTTCTGCTCAGCCCCCTCGCGTACGAACGAGCCGGTGCCGTCGAAGACCACCACGTCACCACGGCGGGGGACGGCGCCGAAACGGTACGCCAGCTTGTTGACGAGCACCCGGTCACCCACCCGGAGCGTCTGCTCCATCGAACCGCTGGGGATCAGGAAGGGCTGCACCACGAAGGTGCTGAAGAGGAGCACGAACACCGCGCAGACCGCGCCGAGCCCGAGTGTGCCCCGCCAGGACAGCCTCCAGGACCTCGGTGCGGTGAGCCGGTCGCGGACACGCGAAGAGCGCGACCCCTCCCCCGGACCCGTATCGGGTGCGGAGGAGGAATCGCGCTCCTGGAGTTCTGCTTGCGTGTCCATCGGGGCCAGAGCTTAACCGGACACCCTGTGGACCAGGCAGTCAGCTCAGCGGTCGCGCTTCTCCTTGATCTTCGCGGCCTTGCCGCGCAGCTCACGGAGGAAGTACAGCTTGGCGCGACGGACGTCACCGCGGGTCACGAGCTCGATCTTCTCGAAGATCGGGCTGTGCACCGGGAAGGTGCGCTCGACGCCGACGCTGAAGGAGACCTTGCGGACCGTGAAGGTCTCGCTGACGCCCGCGCCCTGGCGGCGGATGACGACGCCCTTGAACTGCTGGACACGGGAGCGGTTGCCCTCGATCACGCGGACGTGAACGTTGACCGTGTCACCCGGGCGGAAGGCCGGGACGTCGGTACGCAGCGACGCGGCATTGACGTCGTCGAGCAGGGAAGCCATGTTGTCTGCTTTCTTCGCCGATGCCACAGGTCATCGACGGGAGAGTGATGAATGCTAGGGGCCGGTCGCGTCGGACGGACGTCGTGTCCCCCTGTGGCAGGGGCGCACGCCGGACGGACAGCAGCGGCCTATTCTTCCACGTCCTCGGGCCTGCGCCAAAATCGGCCACCCGGCTCCGGGGACCAGCCGAGGATGGACAGCATTTCCCGGTCCTTCTTGTCGAAGGCGGACGCCTCGCACCGCTCGATCAGATCGGGCCGGTTGGCGGCCGTACGGCGCAGCGCCTCGTCCCGCCGCCAACGCGCGATCCGCCCGTGGTGGCCGCTGAGCAGCACATCGGGGATGGACCGGCCGCGCCACTCCGGCGGCTTGGTGTAGACGGGCCCCTCCAGCAGATTGGCCATCGCGCCGGGGGCGAAGGAGTCGTCCTGGTGGGAGGCCGCGTTGCCGAGGACGCCGGGCAGCAGCCGGGCCACCGCCTCGGTGATCACCAGCACCGCGGCTTCCCCGCCGGCCAGCACGTAATCGCCGATGGACACCTCGACCACCCGCATCCGGGTGGCGTACTCCTCGGTCACGCGCCGGTCGATGCCCTCGTAGCGGGCCGGGGTGAAGACCAGCCAGGGGCACGCGGAGAGCTCGACGGCGAGCTCCTGCGTGAACGGCCGTCCGCTCGGCGTGGGCACCACGAGGACCGGGGAGTGCGCGCCGGCCTCGTAACCGTCCGCGAGGGCCTCGTCCAGGGCCTCGCCCCACGGCTCGGTCTTCATGACCATGCCGGGGCCGCCCCCGTACGGGGTGTCGTCCACGGTGTTGTGCCGGTCGTACGTCCAGTCGCGCAGGTCGCGCACATGGACGTCGAGGCGGCCGGACGTACGGGCCTTGCCGACCAGGGAGACGTTCAGCGGTTCCAGGTACTCGGGGAAGATCGTGACGACGTCGAGCCGCATCAGGCGTCCTCGGCCTTCGGCGCGGAGCCCTCGGCCTCGGACTCCGCCTCGCGCACGGACGCCACGACCGCCTCGCTCGCGTCGATCAGGCCGGGCGGCGGGGTGATCACCGCGCGCTGCTCCTCCAGATCGATCTCGGTGACGATCTCCTCCACGAACGGGATCATCACCTCGCTGCCGTCCGGCCGCTCCACGATGAAGAGGTCCTGCGAGGGCAGGTGCGTGATCTCGGTGATCCGCCCGATCCCGGTGCCGTCGGCGAGGACCACGTCCAGGTCCATCAGCTGGTGGTCGTAGAACTCCTCGGGGTCCTCAGGGAGCTCCGCCGGGTCCACGTCGGCGATCAGCAGGGTGTTGCGCAGCGCCTCGGCGGCCGTACGGTCCTTCACGCCCTCGAAGCGCAGCAACAGCCTGCCGCTGTGCACCCGGCCGGTCTCGATCGTCAGCGGGCCCGTCGTGGCGGGGTCGGTGGCCAGGACGGCGCCGGGCGCGAGCCGCAGCTCCGGCTCGTCCGTGCGCACCTCGACGGTGACCTCGCCCTTGATGCCGTGGGCGCGACCGATCCGCGCGACTACCAACTGCACCTTGTGCCTCTCCTGTCGTACGACGACGGGCCGGGGCGGGCGCTTGGCCCTCCCCGGCCCGTGCCGGTGTTCAACTTCTGTCAGCGAACCTGGTCCACATCGACAAGGTCGACGCGGATGCCACGGCCGCCGATGGCGCCCACGACGGTACGCAGCGCGCGTGCGGTACGGCCGTTGCGGCCGATCACCTTGCCGAGGTCGTCGGGGTGGACCCGGACCTCAAGCACACGGCCACGGCGCAGGTTGCGCGAGGCGACCTGCACATCATCGGGGTTGTCGACGATGCCTTTCACGAGGTGCTCGAGAGCCTCCTCGAGCATGCTCAGGCCTCGGTCGACTCGGCGGAGGCGGCAGCAGCCTCGTCCGCCTTCTTGTCGGCCTTCTTCGCCTTCGGCGTGATGGCCTCGCCCTTCGACTCCTCACCATCGTTGGAGAGGGCCTCGAACAGGGCGCGCTTGTCGGCCTTGGGCTCCGGCTGCAGCAGCGGCGCGGGGGCCGGGAGGCCCTTGTGCGCCTGCCAGTCGCCGGTGAGCTTCAGGATCGCGAGAACCGGCTCGGTCGGCTGGGCGCCGACGGACAGCCAGTACTGCGCACGCTCCGAGTTGACCTCGATGCGCGACGGGTTCTGCACCGGGTGGTACAGACCGATCTCCTCGATGGCCCGGCCGTCACGGCGGGTACGGGAGTCGGCGACGACGATGCGGTAGTGAGGCGAACGGATCTTGCCCAGACGCTTCAGCTTGATCTTGACTGCCACGGAAGTGGTGTCTCCTGGTCTATGACGTGGTTGGGCACAACGAAGATGCCACGTGGGGTTGCGGTACTCGGGTGCCCGATGGACGCGTCAGCCGGAGGAGAGAGGGGTCCTGTGCGACTGTCGAGTACAGCTAGCCATTGTGCCACACCCCATCGGCTCACCCCACCGCGACCGCGGTCTCCGGGATCCGGAACGGCTTTCCGCAGCCGCCGCAGACGATCGGCGCCTGGGCGAGGACCGAGGGGACGACGCGCACATTGCGGCCGCAGTCGCAGACGGCCTTGACCCGCACGCCCCCTCCGGAGGAGCCGTGCCGGGCGGCCGGGCCGCGGAAGGAGCGCTTGGTGTCGGCGGCGGTGGCCACGGTGTGCGCCTTGAGGGCGCGCTGCAGCCGTTCCGTCGTCGGCCGGTAGCGGCGCTTGGCCTCGGGGTTGAGCGTGACCAGCGAGAAGCCGCTGCTGGGATGGGGCTCCTCGGCATGGTCGAGGCCCAGCTCCTCGGCGATGGCCAGGAATCGTCGGTTGTGATAGCGGCCGGCGCGCGAGGTGTCGCGGACACCTCTGGCGGCGGCGATGCCGTGGACTGCCTCGTGGAGCAGTCGCTCGAAGGAGAGCTCGGCGCCACAGGCGGACGAGGACTCTCCGATCAGGGACTCGGGTGCGGCGAGATCGGGCAGCTCGGGGTGGTACCGCTGAATGTCGGCCCACGCCTGCGCCAGCTCTGCGGCAAGTACAGGTGGTGTCGTGCTCACGTCGTGACCAACGAGCGCGGGGCCCTCGGTGTTCCGATTCCGGGCCATCCCAAATATTTTGCACGTACCAGTCGGTTGACCTTCATGCGTCGCGACGAGGGCGGGTGCGCTGATCTGCGGAGAAGCCTCACAGCTCGCACCAAGCCGGTACGTAGCGGCGCGTACGCCTGCGCGCGTAGTCGCGGTACGCGCCCCCTCCGGGGGCGGACGGCAGCGGCGAGGGTCCCCGCACCGCCGTGACGTGCTCGACGTGCCCCCACCGGCGTGTCGGGTGAGACTGGACCGGCAGAGGACGGGACGGACCCTCCGGGGCGTCCCCGCCGTCCGGGTGCGCCGGTGCCGTCGTGCGCCGGACGGCAGTGCGGACAACCACGCCCCGCAGACCTCTGGACGCGGCGGCGGATGCGCAGTTCTCTGGCATACGGGGGAGCGCGCGTCACCGGACGGCACGGCCGTCCACTCGGGCACGACCGATCGGCAGAACCGGCAACCTCGGCGGATTGGGGCGCATTCCATGACACCAACGCTCGTTCGGCACCACCGGCACACGGAGTCGTCCGCCCGCGCGGACGGCGCCTCCCGCGCCCGCGACTGGGCGGAGATCCAGGAACGGATGCTGGCACCGCTGTACGAAGCGGTGTACACGCGGCTGGAGGTGGGGCCCGCC
The DNA here is from genome assembly GCF_045206345.1 of Streptomyces sp. NBC_00209. Lineage (NCBI taxonomy): Bacteria > Bacillati > Actinomycetota > Actinomycetes > Kitasatosporales > Streptomycetaceae > Streptomyces > Streptomyces sp. NBC_00209. The sequence goes on from NZ_CP108121.1 coordinate 1,644,611, forward strand.
ACGCGGATGCTCTCGCTCGGCTGCGGATCCGGCCTGGCGCTGCTGATGGCCGTGGGCCGGGGCGCCGCGGTCACCGGCGTGGACACCGACCCGGACCGCCTCGCCCTCGCCCGGACCCGGCTGCTGCCCGCACCGGAGGACCACACCGCACCGTCCGCCGCCCCGCTGCTCACGGAGAGCGTCGCCGAGGCGGCGGACGGCGGTCCGCACCACCTGATCATCGCGTTCACCCCGATCGGCTGCGAGGCGGGCGACGGCGAGGAGCTGGTGCGGGCGCTGGAGACCGCCGTGCCGTCGGCGGACCGGCGCGCCACGGTCGTCCTGACCGGCTGGGGCCCGCCGGAGCGGTGTGCCACGGAGTCGGTGCTCCGGGTGGCCGGGCGGCTCGCCGACGACGGGCGCGGGCCGGGCGGCGGCTGGCGCGGACCGCGCCGCGACGATCTGGAGGACGTGGCCTTCCGGTCCGGGTTGCGGCCGGACGGCTCCGGCCGGGTGGCCTGCCCGTTCGGCTACGCGGACATGGACAGCGCGGTACGCGGCCTGCTGTCGACCCGGCTGTTCGAAGCGGCGGTCCGGGCGACGGACCGGTGGCAGGTGGAGAAGGAGCTCACCGAGGCCCTGCACCCGCACCGGCGGCCGGACGGCACGGTGTGGATGTCCAACGTGTTCCGGTACCTGGTCTGCACGACGTGAACGGACGCCGTACGCCGGAGGGGCGCCCACCGCAAACGGTGAGCGCCCCTCCGGCATGACGTGACGTGAGCGTCAGCCCATGAACTTCTTGAACTCGTCGGGCAGCTCGAAGTCCTGGGCGTCCTGGCCGGCCGGGAGGCCGGGGACGCCGTTCTGCGCGGCCTCGCGGCGGGCCGCCGCGGCCTGCTCGTCGGCCTTGCGCTTCATCGGGTTGCCGCTCTTGCGCTTCCCCTTGGCCTGCTTGACCTGCTTCTTCTGGCGGCCCGGACCGCCGCCCATGCCCGGCATCCCGGGCATCCCCGGCATGCCGCCGCCCTGCGCCATCTTCGACATCATCTTGCGGGCCTCGAAGAACCGCTCGACCAGTCCCTTGACGGCGGAGACATCGGAACCGGAACCCTTGGCGATACGGGCCCGGCGCGAGCCGTTGATGATCGTCGGCTCGGCACGTTCCTTCGGGGTCATCGACTTGATGATCGCGGCCATGCGGTCGATGTCGCGCTCGTCGATGTTGTTGATCTGGTCCTTGATCTGCCCCATGCCGGGCAGCATGCCGAGCAGCTTGGAGATCGAGCCCATCTTCCTGACCTGCTCCATCTGGGCCAGGAAGTCATCGAACGTGAAGTCCTTGCCCTTGCTGGACGCCAGCTTGGAGGCCATCTTGGCGGCCTCTTCCTGGCTGAAGGTCTTCTCCGCCTGCTCGATCAGGGTGAGCAGGTCACCCATGTCGAGGATCCGGGACGCCATGCGGTCCGGGTGGAACGCGTCGAACTCGTCCAGCTTCTCGCCGTTCGACGCGAACATGATCTGCTTGCCCGTGACGTGGGCGATCGACAGGGCGGCACCACCGCGGGCGTCACCGTCGAGCTTGGAGAGCACCACGCCGTCGAAGCCGACGCCGTCGCGGAACGCCTCGGCGGTGTTGACCGCGTCCTGACCAATCATCGCGTCGACCACGAACAGGATCTCGTCCGGGCTGACGGCGTCGCGGATGTCCGCGGCCTGCCGCATCAGCTCCTGGTCGATGCCGAGGCGGCCGGCGGTGTCCACGACGACGACGTCGTACTGCTTGGACCGGGCGTACTCGATGGAGTCCTTGGCGACCTGGACCGGGTCGCCGACGCCGTTGCCCGGCTCGGGGGCGTACACCGCGACACCGGCGCGGTCGGCGACGACGCTCAGCTGGTTGACGGCGTTGGGGCGCTGGAGGTCACAGGCGACGAGCAGCGGGGAGTGGCCCTGGCCCTTGAGCCAGAGGCCGAGCTTTCCGGCGAGGGTCGTCTTACCGGCGCCCTGGAGACCGGCCAGCATGATCACGGTGGGCGGGTTCTTGGCGAACCGCAGCCGCCGGGTCTCGCCACCGAGGATGGAGATGAGCTCCTCGTTGACGATCTTGACGACCTGCTGGGCGGGATTGAGGGCCTGGGAGACCTCTACGCCGCGCGCCCGCTCCTTGACGTTGGCGATGAAGGACCGGACGACGGGCAGCGCCACGTCCGCTTCGAGCAGGGCGATACGGATCTCGCGAGCCGTGGCGTCGATGTCCGCCTCGGACAAGCGGCCCTTGCCCCGGAGGTTCTTGAAAGTCGCGGCAAGGCGGTCGGAGAGAGTATCGAACACGGCGCTCGTCGGTCCTCAGGGTCGGGGGCGGTCGGGTCAGTAGGTTCCCAGGGTATCCGGACGCCGGAGAACGCCAAGACCTCGCCCGGTCCCGGTCTCAGCCGAGCGCCTTCTCGACCTCCTGGGCCAGCTCCGCCGCCCGGGCCGCCGGCAGCGGCTCCCCGTCCGCGTCCGTGACGTAGAAGGCGTCCACCGCGTTCGCCCCCAGCGTCGACACATGCGCGCTCCGCACCCGTACCGCGCTCCGCTCCAGCGCGTGCCCGATGCGGTGCAGCAGGCCGGGGGCGTCCTGGGCGCGGACCTCGATCACCGTGGCGAGCCGGGAGCCCGCCGGGGCCACCGTCACCCGGGGCGGCGGCGCCTTCACACCGCGCCGCCGGGGGTAGGCCGCCTCCCGCTCGGCGAGGCGGGCGGGGATGTCCAGGGTGCCGTCCAGGGCGCGTACGAGGTCGGCGCGCAGCCGGTCCGCCGAGGGCAGCGAGCCGTACTCGGCGGCGACGCGCCAGCTGAGCAGCAGCAGGTCCGCGGAGTCCCCCAGCTCCGTGGGCAGTTCCACGGCGCGCAGGTCGGCGGCGCGGACGGTGAGGCGGTGCAGGGCGAGGACGCCCGCGGCGGCGGGCAGCACGCCGGGCCGGTCGCGCAGCGCGATGAGGAGTTCGACGCCCACCGGCTCCGGGCTGTCCTCCTCGTGCGGGGTCTCGGGCCGGGTGTGCAGGGCGAGGACGGGGGTGCCGGTGCGCAGCGCCTCGATCGCGAGGCGCTCCTGCTCGGCGCTGGGGGCGGCCGGCTCGGGCTCCTCGGGGGCCTCCCCCGCCAGGACCTGGGCGACGCGTTTGACGAGTTCGGTGACGAGGGAGGCGCGCCAGGCGGACCAGGCGGCGGGCCCGGTGGCGAGCGCGTCGGCCTCGGTGAGGGCGTGCAGCAGCTCCAGGGTCGCGGCGCTGCCGACGGCGTCGGCGACGGCGCGGACGGTGGCCGGGTCGTCCAGGTCGCGCCGGGTGGCGGTCTCGATGAGCAGCAGGTGATGGCGTACGAGGGTGGCGACGACGCCCACGTCGTGCTGGTCGAAGCCGATGCGGGCGGCCATGTCGCGGGCGATGACCTCCCCGGCGACGGAGTGGTCGCCGGGCCAGCCCTTGCCGATGTCGTGCAGCAGGGCGGCGACGAGGAGGAGGTCGGGGCGGCCGACGCGGCGGGTGAGCGAGGCGGCGCGGACGGCCGCCTCGACCAGGTGGCGGTCGACGGTCCAGGTGTGGACGGGGTTGCGCTGGGGGCGGCAGTGGACGCGTTCCCAGTCGGGCAGGAGGCGGGTGATCAGCCCTTCGGCCTCCAGCGCCTCCCAGACGGGGATCGTGGCCTCGCCGGCGCCGAGCAGGGTGACCAGTTCCTCGCGGGCCTCGGCCGGCCAGGGCACGGGGAGCGGCTGGGCGGTGGTGGCGAGGTGGCGTACGACGTGGCGGGAGAGCGGCAGTCCGGACTGGGCGGCCGCGGCGGCGGCGCGCAGGACGAGCACCGGGTCGCGTTCGGGCCGGGCGGTGCGGGCGAGGACGGCCTCGCCGTCGGCCTCCACGACGCCGTCGGCGAGCGGGGTCCGGTCCGGGGCGGGGGTCCGGCCGCCGCCGAGCAGGGCGCGCAGCCGGGGCCGGGCGGAGCGGGCGCGCAGGACCCGGTTGACCTCGCGCCAGGTGACGTCGGTGGCGTACGAGACGGTGCGGGCGGCTTCGTAGACCTGGCGGAGCAGGGCGTCGGCGTCGAGGAGGCCGAGGGCCTGGGCGACCTGGTCCTGTTCCTGGAGGGCGAGCCGGTCGGTTGCGCGGCCGGTGGTGAGGTGGAGGGCGTCGCGGGTGTCGAGGAGGGTGCGGCGGGCCTCGGCGAGTCCTTCGCGGGGGGCGTCGGCGACCCAGGAGGCGGCGACGGCGCGCAGGGCGGTGACGTCGCGCAGGCCGCCCCGGGCCTCCTTGAGGTCGGGTTCGAGGAGGAACCGCAGTTCGCCGTGGCGTTCGGCGCGTTCGCGGCAGAGCTCGTGGAGGTCGGGGAGGCGCTTGGGTGCCTGGTTGCGCCAGTCGGCGAGGATCGCGGTGCGCAGGGCGGCGACGAGGCCGAGGTCGCCGGCGACGGGGCGGGCGTCGAGCAGTCCGAGCTGGACCTTGAGGTCCTCGCCGGCGGTCTTCCGGGCCTCGGCGGGGGTGCGTACGGAGTGGTCGAGGGCGAGGCCCAGGTCCCAGACCGGGTACCAGATCCGGTCGGCGAGGGCGGCGACGGCCGCGGGGTCGGCGGTGCCGTCGTGCAGCAGGAGGAGGTCGAGGTCGCTGCGCGGGGAGAGTTCGCCGCGGCCGTAGCCGCCGACGGCGACGAGGGCGGCGCCCCGGACCCCGGCGTGCTGGGCGGCGCCGGTGAACAGGGCGGTGAGCCAGTCGTCGGTGAGGGCGGCGAGGGCCGCACGGCGCGGCGGCCCGGGCCGCTCCTTCTCCTGGAGAAGGCGCAGCCGGGCCGCCGCGTAGCCGCTGGGGCGCGAGTCCTCGGATTCGGTGGTCGCTTCGATGCTCGTCACCCAGCTGCCCTTTCCGTGTGCGGAACCGTGCGAAACAGTCGGCGGGGGCCGGTCAGAGGGCGTCCGGGCCGCGTTCGCCCGTACGGACCCTGACGGCCGTCTCGACGGGGACGGTCCAGACCTTGCCGTCGCCGATCTTGCCGGTGCGGGCGGCCTTGACGACGACGTCGAGGAGCTGTTCGGCGTCCTCGTCCTCGACCAGCACCTCGATGCGGATCTTGGGGACGAGGTCGACGGTGTACTCGGCGCCCCGGTAGACCTCGGTGTGCCCGCGCTGACGACCGTAGCCGCTGGCCTCGGTGACGGTGAGGCCCTGGACGCCGAACGCCTGGAGTGCTTCCTTGATCTCGTCCAGACGGTGGGGCTTCACGACTGCGGTGATGAGCTTCATGCGTCCACCTTCTTGTTCGTCGGGGCGGCCGGGCCGGGGGCGGGGGCGGTACGGGAGGCCGCGCCGCCGCCGGCGCCGCTGAAGTCGTACGCGGTCTCGGCGTGTTCGACCTGGTCGATGCCGGAGATCTCGTCGTCCTCGTCCACGCGCATCCCGAGGATCTTGTCGACCAGGAAGGCGAGGATCGCGGAGACGACGAGAGAGTACGCGAGGACCGCGAAGACGCCGACGGCCTGCTTGCCGAGCTGGTCGAGCCCGCCGCCGTAGAAGAGGCCCTTGGCATCGGACTGGACGCCACCGGTGGCGAAGAAGCCGATGAGCAGGGAGCCGATGATGCCGCCGACGAGGTGGACGCCGACGACGTCGAGGGAGTCGTCGTAGCCGAACTTGTACTTGAGGCCGACGGCCATGGCGCACAGCACACCGGCAATGGCACCGACCGCGATGGCGCCGAGCGGGCTGACCGCACCGCCGGCCGGGGTGATGGCGACGAGTCCGGCGACCGCGCCGGAGGCGGCACCGAGGGTGGTGAAGGCGCCGTGCCGGATCTTCTCGTAGGCGAGCCAGGCGAGCATCGCGGCGGCGGTGGCGACCTGGGTGTTGACGAACATGACCGCGCCCACACCGTCGTCGTTGCCGAGCCAGGAGCCGGCGTTGAAGCCGAACCAGCCGAACCAGAGGAGACCGGCGCCGAGCATGACGAGCGGCAGGCTGTGCGGCCGCATCGGGTCCTTCTTGAAGCCGACGCGCTTGCCGATCACCAGGATCACGCCGAGGGCGGCCGCACCCGCGTTGATGTGGACGGCCGTACCGCCGGCGAAGTCGATGACGCCGAGCTTGTACAGCCAGCCGCCCGCGCCCCACACCCAGTGCGCGACCGGGAAGTAGACGACGGTGACCCAGAGCGTGATGAACAGGGCCCAGGAGGTGAACTTGACCCGGTCGGCGAGGGCACCGCTTATCAGCGCGGGCGTGAGGACGGCGAACATCAGCTGGAACACGGCGAAGACGTAGACCGGGATGGTGTAGCCGTCCCAGAGTTCCGTGACGCCGATCCCGCTGAGGCCGACGTAGTCCTGGCTCCAGCCGATGACGGATCCGGCGTCGGTCCCGAAGGCGAGGCTGAAGCCGTACAGCACCCAGAGGATCGTGACGATCCCGAGGCTGATGAAGCTCATCATCAGCATGTTGAGGGTGCTCTTGACGCGGACCATGCCTCCGTAGAAGAAGGCGAGGGCCGGGGTCATGAGCATCACCAGGGCCGAGCAGATGAGCATGAAGCCGGTGTTGGCGGCAGACAGCGTCGGGGTGTCTGCGGCAAGCGTCGTGATGCCTGGGGGCATCGGCGTCTCCTCGTCGTCGGTGCGGCCGCGTGCGGGCGGTGGGGGCACAACCACTGCGGGACCACTGGGGAAAGGTGCGGGCCGGTTGGACCGGCCGGCGATTGGAGGGTGGAGGAAGGAGCGGGGCTGGGTGCGTGCAGCTGCAAGGCGGAGGATTGAGCCATGGCGGAGCCATGGTGATTGACGACAACGCCGCAGATGTGCGTGCCCAGCCCCGCGACGCCACCCTCCAATCGTCGGCCGGTCCAATGAGCCACGAGGTTCGCCCAGCGCCGTTTCGGCCGGTGCGCCGCGATGTTTCGCGGCAGTGACGAAGGGAAGCGACGTGTTACGTCCCCATGAACCGCGCGTGCCGTACCCACGCTCGCGCCCACTCTGCGGCCCGGGCCGCATACGGTGCGGTTACGACGCTCCGGCGGGGGAACGACCACACGAACCGGCCACGGCGATCACCCGTTGACCTGGCAATGGGGGGAGCCGAAGTCGGTCTGTGCTGGGTGATCGTCGTGGCCGGGGTCTGGGGCCCGAGGGACGTCGCTAGACGGTTTCCACGGTTTCGGGCAGCTGTTCGATGAGGAGTTCGGTGAGCTCGGCGACCTCGGGCACGTCCCCGAAGTCCCTGGCGGCGGTGTCGACGGTCTTGCGGAGCCGGGTGTTGACCCGCTCGGAGCGCACCTTCTTGGCCACGCGCAGCGCCTGCCCGGCGGGCACGGTGGACGCCTCGGGCTCGCCCTTGAGGAGGTGCACGGTGGCGAGGCCGATCAGATTGAGCGCGTAGGAGCGCTGGTGCTCGTCGTCCTCGCCGAAGAGCTGGACCGCCCGCCGCATGACGGGCTCGGCGAGCGAGGCGTACGTGGGGCTGCGGCCGGCCACGTAGGCGAGGTCCCGGTACGAGTGCGAGTTCTCGCCGTTGAGTTCGGCCTCGGAGAAGAAGCGGATCCAGTCGGGCTCGGGCTCGCCGTCGATGCCGGCGTCCAGGAAGGTGTCCTCGGCCATGCGGACCGCCCGCTTGCACTTGCTGGGCTGGCCCATGTTCGCGTAGGCGCGGGCCTCCATCGCGTACAGCATGGCCTGGGTGCGCGGGGTCGCGCAGTCGCGGCTGCCGTACTGGGCGAGGTGGATCAGCTCCAGGGCGTCGTCGGGGCGGCCGAGGTGGATCATCTGCCGGCTCATGCTGGACAGGACGTACGAGCCGAGCGGCTTGTCGCCGGCCTCCTTCGCGGCGTGCAGGGCGAGCACGAAGTACTTCTGGGCGGTGGGCTGGAGGCCGACGTCGTAGCTCATCCAGCCCGCCAGCTCGGCCAGTTCGGCGGCGCAGCGGAACAGGCGCGTGGCGGTGGCGGCGGGCTGGGGCTCCTGGAGCAGGTCGGTGACCTCGTGGAGCTGGCCGACGACGGCCTTGCGGCGCAGTCCGCCGCCGCACTGCGCGTCCCACTGGCGGAACATCGCGGTGGTCGACTCCAGCAGGTCCAGCTCGGGGCCGGAGAGCCGCGACGGACGACGGGCGGCGGCGGGTTCCGGTTCGGCGGCGGGGGCGGCCGCGACCGGCACCAGCCAGCGCTGCATGGGCTCGATGAGCGCGGGGCCGGCGGCGAGGGCGAGGGAGCTGCCGAGGAAGCCCCGGCGGGCGAGCATCAGGTCGCTCCGGGAGAACTCACTGAGCAGGGCGACGGTCTGCGGGCCCGCCCACGGCAGGTCCACACCGGCCACGGAGGGTGCCTGGTGCGGGGTGCGCAGCCCCAGGTCCTCGACGGCGACGACGCTGCCGAAGCGCTCCGAGAACAGCTCGGACAGGATGCGCGGGATCGGCTCGCGCGGCTGCTCGCCGTCCAGCCAGCGCCGCACCCGGGAGGTGTCGGTGCTGATGTGGTGGGCCCCCATCTGGCGCGCCCGGCGGTTCACCTGCCGCGCCAGCTCGCCCTTCGACCAGCCGCTGCGCACGAACCATGACCCCAGTTGCCCGTTCGGGCGCTTGCCGGCGTTCGTCTCGCCTGCGCCGCTGCCACTCACGGATAAGCCCCCATCCCGCCGAATACGTATCGCGCGAAGCACTACCAGAATGCCCCGAACTCATGTCGCCCGTACGGGCGTTGGACCCGATCGAACAGAAAACCGGGTTGCCTGCGGCATACCCGTGGGCGCACATACTTCCATGGTTCGTGTACCGACGGTAATCCTACGATCACGGGCCCGGCGAGGCCCTTTGCGTAATCGCCACCATTCGCCACCCCTTCGATTGAACGCCACCCCCATGGGCCGCGATTCACTTGACAGGACGATTCGCACGGGCGCGAGGAAGCGCCCGGGGGCGCGCGGGCGGTTGCACGCTCCTCTTCGTAACCACCGGCGAACCGGACCCGTTGGAGGGGGCATGGGCTTCACGATCGGAATCCGCGAGATGCGCACCGGCGCACGGCGTCGCGCCCGTGCCGCCGCCGGCGGTACGGAGGTGGCCGAGTACACCGGGCTGTGGGGCTGGGCCGTGGTGCCCGGGGCCCGCGCGGCGGGCGGCGCCTGCTCCTGCGGGGACCCCGGCTGCGCCGCCCCGGGCGCGCATCCACTGGAGTTCGCCCGTGAGGTGCCCGCCGGGGCGACGCTCGACGCGGCGGCGCACGCCTGGGCCGAGGTGCCCGGCGCCTCGATGATGCTCCCCGTGGGCCGCAGCTTCGACGTGCTCGACGTGGCGGAGGGGCCCGGGCGGCGGGCCCTGGTGCGGATGGAGCGGATGGGCCTGCCGCTGGGACCGGTCTCGGTGACCCCGCAGGGCCGGGCGCAGTTCTTCGTGGCCCCGGGCGCCGCCGCCGGGCTGCCCCGGCTGCTGTACCGGATGGGCTGGGACGACGCGGGGCTCGATCTGCGGGCACTCGGTCCGGGCGGCCACATCACCGCGCCGCCCTCGGACCGGGGCGGGCTCGGCCCGGTCCGCTGGCTGCGTGCGCCCGGGCCCGACAGCGCGACGCCGCCGGAGGCCCGGCTGCTGCTGGGCACGCTGGCGTACCTCTGTCACCGGTGGGCGGCGCCCTGCGGCTGAGCCGCGTACCTCCCGCACAGCGAGAAGCCCGGCCGCACGAAACGGCCGGGCTTCGAAGCTGTCCGATGGGGGTCAGTCCCCGATCAGCGCGTCCACGAACGCCTCCGGCTCGAACGGGGCCAGGTCGTCCGGGCCCTCGCCGAGTCCGACGAGCTTGACCGGAACGCCCAGCTCGCGCTGGACGGCGATGACGATGCCGCCCTTGGCGGTGCCGTCCAGCTTGGTGAGGACGATGCCGGTGATGGCGACCACCTCGGCGAAGACCCGCGCCTGCACGAGGCCGTTCTGTCCGGTGGTGGCGTCCAGGACGAGCAGCACCTCGTCCAGCGGGCCGTGCTTCTCCACGACGCGCTTGACCTTGCCCAGCTCGTCCATGAGCCCGGTCTTGGTGTGCAGCCGGCCGGCGGTGTCGATGAGCACCACGTCGGCGCCCTCGGCGATGCCCTCCTTGACCGCGTCGTAGGCGATGGACGCCGGGTCGCCGCCCTCCGGACCGCGCACGGTGCGGGCGCCGACACGCTCGCCCCAGGTCTGGAGCTGGTCGGCGGCGGCGGCGCGGAAGGTGTCGGCCGCGCCGAGCACCACGCTGCGGCCGTCGGCGACGAGCACCCGGGCCAGCTTGCCGGTGGTGGTGGTCTTGCCGGTGCCGTTGACGCCGACGACCATCACGACGCCGGGGGTCTCCAGACCGCCCTCCGTCTTCACCGCACGGTCGAAGTCGGTGCCGAGCAGGGTGAGCAGCTCCTCGCGGAGCAGGGTGCGCAGCTCCTCGGGGGTGCGGGTACCGAGCACCCGGACGCGCTCGCGCAGGCGCTCGACCAGCTCCTGGGTGGGGGCGACGCCGACGTCGGCGGTGAGGAGGGTGTCCTCGATCTCCTCCCAGGTGTCCTCGTCCAGATTGTCCCGGGACAGGAGCGCGAGGAGCCCCTTGCCGAGGGTGTTCTGCGAGCGGGCGAGGCGGGCGCGCAGCCGGACGAGCCGGCCGGCGGTGGGCTCGGGGACGTCGAGCGCGGGGGCTTCCGGCTCCACCGTCTCCGGCTCGGCCTCGGCGGGCGGGGCCGCGACGTCCTCGATGGTGCGGCGCGATTCCTCGCGCGGCTCTTCGGCCTCCTCGCCGACACGGGGCTCGGCGGGAGGTGTGAGGGTCGGCGTGCTCGACGGTGCCGGGGGCAGCTGCTTCTTCTTGCGGCTGCTGACCACGAGCCCGCTGATCACGCCGACCGCGACCAGGGCGATGACTACAGCAAGGATGACGAATTCCATAACCCTCCCAGTATCGGTCACCCGGGCCGGCAATCGAGGGAGGGACGGATTCGGTGCGGGATCGCGGGCCCGTGCGACCTTGCGGTCACTACGACCGTTATGCCGGAAAGGTACGATCCTGGCCGTGGAGACCCGTGGCCTGGACCCCGTGCCGGACGAGAAGCGCACCGGCCGGGTCCGGGCCCTCTTCCCCACCTGGGCCACGGCGAACATGACCGTGCTGCTCGTCACCGTGGGCGCGGGGCTCGTCGTGCTGGACGGGTTGAGCCTCTGGCAGGTGCTGGTGGCGGCCGTGGTGGCGCCCCTGATCTCGTTCGGCCTGGTCGGCTTCGTCTCGGTGGCCGGGAAGCGGGGCGGCGCCCCCGGCATGGCGCTGTCGCGGGCGGTCTTCGGCGTACGGGGCAATCTGGCGCCGGGCGCGCTGATCTGGGTGGCGCGGTGGGGCTGGGAGACGATGAACGCGGTCACCGGCGCGTACGCCCTGCTGACCGTGGGCGAGGTGCTGTTCGGGGTCCGGAGCACGCCCGCGCTGATCATGGCGACGCTGCTCGCGTTCGTGGCGGGCAGTTTTCTGCTGTCGGGGCTCGGGCTGCGGGCGCTGCGGGTGTGCTGCACCTGGTCGGCGTATCTCTTCGGCGCCTTCAGCGTCCTGGTGCTGGCGCGGTTGGCCGTGACGGTGCCGTGGCGCGCGGTGCTCGACCGGCCGCCCGGCGCGGTGTCGGCGGTGATCGCGGGCATCGGCACGCTGACGGCCGGGGGGATCAGCTGGGCGCCGTCCGGTCCGGACTTCACCCGCTATCTGCCGCGCGCCGCGAAGGGCCGGGCGATGGTCGCGGCGACGGTGGGCGGGGCGCTCGTGGTGCTGGTGCCACTCGTGGTGATGGGGGCGGTGATGGCGGTGCGGACGCCGGAGCTGGCGCTGACCCGTGATCCGGTCTCCTTCATCGGGGTCCTGCTGCCGACCTGGCTCTCCGTCCCGTATCTGGTCGTCGCGGTCACGGGCATGGTGCTGATCAACGCGCTGTCGATGTACTCGGCCGGGTTCACCGCGCAGACCCTCGGCCTCACCGTGCCGCGCGCCTGGGCCGTCGGGGTGAACGCGGCGATCAGTCTGTTCCTGGGCGCGCTCCTGATGATGGTGGCGAGCAGCTTCATCGACGCCTTCGTGTCGTTCCTGCGGCTGCTCGCGGTGACGTTCTCGGCGTGGATCGGGGTCTTCGCCACGGACATGCTGCGCGGCCGGGCCTACGACCCGGAGGCGCTCATGGACACCGGCCGGGACGGTGCGTACTGGTACACGGGCGGCATCGCGTGGCCCGCCGTGGGCGCGTGGGGCGCGGGGCTCGTGGTGGGGCTGCTGTTCACCGGCGTGGAGTGGTTCACCGGTCCGCTCGCCGGCACCTGGCCGGGCCGCAGCGGCCTGGGCTGGGCGGTCACGGCACTCGTCTCGGGCGGCCTGTACGCGATGCTGCCGCGCCCGGGCCGCCCTGACGAGACGTCTTAGCCCATCTCCTCCAGCGCCTTGCCCTTGGTCTCCTTCACGAACTTGATGACGAAGGGGATCGAGAGCGTGGCGAAGCAGGCGTAGATGATGTACGTGCCCGAGAGGTTCCAGTCCGCGAGGCTCGGGAAGCTGGCGGTGATGGCCCAGTTGGCGATCCACTGCGCGGACGCGGCGACGCCGAGCGCGGCGGCGCGGATGCGGTTGGGGAACATCTCGCCGAGGAAGACCCAGACCACCACGCCCCACGACAGGGCGAAGAAGAGCACGAAGACGTGGGCGGCGGCGAGGGCGACCGCGCCCTGGACGGTCGGGAGCTTGCCGTCGACCAGGTCGGCGGAGAAGGCCCATGCCTCGAAGGCGAGGGCGACGGCCATGCCGCAGGAGCCGACGAGGGCGAGCGGGCGGCGGCCGACGCGGTCCACCAGGACCATCGCGATGACGGTACCGATGATGTTGACGATCGACGTGGTGAACGACCAGAAGAAGGAGTCGGTCGGGTCGATGCCGACGGACTGCCACAGCGTCGCCGAGTAGTAGAACGCCACGTTGATGCCCACGAGCTGCTGGAACACCGAGAGGCCGATGCCGACCCAGACGATCGGCAGGAAGCCGAAGCGGCTGCCGAGCAGGTCCTTGAAGCTCGACTTGTGCTCGCGGCGCATCGCCGTCTCGATCTCCTGGACGCGCGCGTCCAGGTCGACGTTCTTGCCCTCGACCTCTTCCAGGATCTTCCGGGCCCGCTCCCGCTTGCCGATGGAGAGCAGGAAGCGCGGCGACTCGGGGATCGCGAAGGAGAGCAGCCCGTAGAGGATGGCGGGCACGACCATCACGCCGAGCATCCACTGCCAGGCTTCCAGGCCGCCGATCTTGCCGCGCTGGTCGCCGTCGGCGATCTGCAGGATGCCGTAGTTGACGAGCTGGGAGATGGCGATGCCGATGACGATCGCGGCCTGCTGGAAGGAACCGAGGCGGCCCCGGTAGGCGGGCGGCGAGACCTCGGCGATGTAGGCCGGGCCGATCACCGAGGCCATGCCGATCGCGAAGCCGCCGATGATGCGCCACATCGCCAGGTCCCAGAGCGCGAACGGGAGCGCGGAGCCCACGGCGCTGATGGTGAAGAGGACGGCGGCGATCTGCATGCAGCGGATGCGCCCGATGCGGTCGGCGATCCGGCCGGCCGTGGCGGCACCGATCGCGCAGCCGATGAGCGCGATGGCGATGACCTGGGCGAGCGTGCCGGAGCCGATGTCGTAACGGTGGCGGATCGCCTCGACGGCGCCGTTGATCACGGAGCTGTCGTAGCCGAACAGGAAGCCGCCCATCGCGGCCGCGGCGGTGATGAAGATGACATGGCCGAGGTGGTCCGGGTGGGCCGAACGGGCACCGGACTCCGGTCCGGATCCTGGCGACGTACTGGTCACGTAAGTCCTCCCTGGGGCGGGGCCACGGCATCGGACATGGGTAAGTGGATCTCAAGTGGCGCACATCTTCGGCCCCGCCACCACTCGGGTACCCCCGCGCTCAGCGCAGACGCTGGCTGATCACCTTCGAGACGCCGTCGCCCTGCATCGACACCCCGTACAGCGCGTCGGCGACCTCCATCGTCCGCTTCTGGTGCGTGATGACGATGAGCTGCGAGCTCTCCTGGAGCTCCTCCATGATCCGGATCAGCCGCTGGAGGTTGGTGTCGTCCAGCGCCGCCTCGACCTCGTCCATCACATAGAACGGGCTGGGCCTCGCCTTGAAGATCGAGACCAGCAACGCCACCGCCGTCAGGGACCTTTCGCCGCCGGACAGCAGGGAGAGCCGCTTGACCTTCTTGCCCGGCGGCCGGGCCTCGACATCGACCCCGGTGGTGAGCATGTGGTCGGGATCGGTCAGGATCAGCCGCCCCTCACCGCCCGGGAAGAGGCGCGAGAAGACGCCCTCGAACTCGCGCGCGGTGTCCCGGTACGCCTCGGTGAACACCTGCTCGACCCGCTCGTCGACCTCCTTGACGACCTGGAGCAGATCGGCCCGGGTCTTCTTCAGGTCCTCCAGCTGCTCGGAGAGGAACTTGTGCCGCTCCTCCAGCGCGGAGAACTCCTCAAGGGCGAGCGGATTCACCTTCCCGAGTTGCTGATACGCCCGTTCGGCCGACCGGAGCCGCTTCTCCTGCTCGGCCCTGACGAACGGCCTCGGCAGGTTACGCGGATGCTCCGGGTCCTCCGGCAGCTCCTCGCCCTCGGCGGGCGGCGACGGCGGCACCGGCTGGTCGGGGCCGTACTCCGCCACCAGACCGGCCGGCTCGACGCCCAGCTCCTCCAGCGCCCTGGTCTCCAGCTGCTCCACCCGCAGCCGCTTCTCGGCACCCAGCACCTCACCCCGGTGCACCGAGTCCGTCAGCTTGTCCAGATCCCCCTTGAGGTCCCGGCCGCGCAGCCGCTCCGCGGCCAGCTCGCGCTCCCGCTCCCCCTTGGACGCCTCGGCCGCCGCCCGCTCCCGCTCCGCCCGTACGACGGACACCTCGACGTGCGCGAGGAGCTGCCGGGCCCCCGACGCCACGGCCGCCGCCACCTCCGCCTCGTGGCGCAGCCGGGCCCGCCGCCGCTCGGCCCGGACCCGCGCCTCGCGCTCGGCGCGCGCGGCCCGGTCCAGCGAGTCGGCGCGCCCGGCGAGGGCCTTGACGCGTTCCTCGTGCGTACGGACCTGGAGGCGGGCCTCCATCTCGGTCTGGCGGGCGTTGGCACCGTCGGCCGCGAGCCGGTCGCGCACGCCGGTGTCCGGTTCGTCGTCGGCACCGTCCCCGGCCGCCTCCTCCGCGACGAGCAGCCGCTCGGCCAGCTCCTCCGCCTCCTCGGTGGCCCGCTCCAGCGCCTCCTGGGCCCGGGCGGCGGAGGCGTCCATGCGCTCGGCCTCACCGGCGGCGCCCCGCGCCTGTCCGGCGAGCCGCCCGAGCTGCTGGGCAACGCCCGCCCGCTCCCGCTCGGCGGCGCGGCGCCGCTCCCCCAACTCCTCCACCAGCGCCGCCGACCCGGTCCGCCGCCCGGCCGCGAGCCGCTGGGCCTCGGCCAGTTCGGTGCACCGCACGGCGAGCCCGGCGAGTTCGACGGCGGCCTCGTCCACGGACGCCTGTACTTCGAGGAGGCTGGGCGCCCCGGCGGAGCCGCCGTGCGCGAAGTGGGCGGAGAGCAGGTCGCCCTCGCCGGTCACCGCGGTCAGCTCGGGGTGCGCGGCGACCAGGTCCTCGGCGTCCTCCAGGGTCGCGACGACCACCATGTCCCGGACCAGCCTGCGGACGGCGGCCACCAGCTCGACGGGGCCGCTGACGAGATCGGCGACGTGGGCGGCGGAGCCGCCGGTGGGGGCGAGGGCCTGCACGGTGTGCACGGGGTCCGGCGCCCGCGTCGCCGGTACGGCCTCCGCCGCTCCCCCGTCCTCCGTGCTCCGGCCGGGAAGCGCGACATGCGGGGCGGCCCCGTGGTGCGGCGGGTGTGCCGAGGTGCCCTGGCCCGGTACGTGCCCGGCCGCGTCGCCGTCCCCGGTGGCGGCCCGCGCCGGCCCGCCCAAAAGCAGCGCCGCGCGGCCCGCGTCCTGCTTGCGCAGCAGCCGGATCGCCTCGGCCGCCGTGGCCGGGTCCGTGACCGCGACCGCGTCCGCCGCCGCGCCCAGCGCCGCCGCCACCGCGACCTCGTGGCCCGGGGCCACCGTCAGCAGTTCGGCGGCGGGCCCGAGCAGGCCGGTGAGCCGGTCGTGGGCCCCGAGCAGCGCCCCGGTGCCGTCCTTGCGCCGCAGCCCGAGGGCGAGCGCGTCGTGCCGGGCCGCGACGGCGGCGCGCTGCCGTTCGGCCGCGGTGGCCTCCTCGCGGGCCCGGGAGTGCGCCGCCTCGGCCTCCTTCAGCGCGCGGCGGGCGGCTTCGTGCTGCTCGCCGAGCTCGGTGTCCCCGGCGTCCAGGCCGTCGACCTCGGCCTTCAGCTCCTCGTACTCCTCCTGCGCGGCGACGGCCCGCTCCCGGGCCTCGTCGCGCGAGGCGGAGAGCCGGTCGATCTCCGCCTGGGCCGAAGCGGCGCGGCTGCGGGCGGCGTTGACCTGGCCGTGCAGCCGGGCGAGCCCTTCGCGGCGGTCGGCCAAGGCGCGCGCGGCGTCCTTGAGGCGGCGCTCCTCGGCCGCCAACTCGCGCTCCAGCTCCTGGCGGTGGGAGGCGGTGTCGTCCAGCGCGTGCTCGGCCGCTTCCAGGGCGGCGGTCAGCTCGGCCTCCTGCTCGCGGACGCGGGCGGCCTCGCGTTCCATGTCCTCGGGGTCGCGGCCGCGGCGCTCCTCCTCGGGCGGGGCGGTGGCGCTCTTCACCCGGGCGTCGGCCAGCGAGATCGTGCCGCGTACCCGTTCGGCGAGCTGCGAGAGCTCGTACCAGGTCTGCTGGGCGCGCTGGAGCCGGGGCGTCAGCCGCCGTACCTGGTCCTCCAGTTCGGCCTCGCGGGCGAGGGCTGCCTTGAGCTCCGCCTCGGCGGCCTCCCGGCGCTGCTTGAGCGCGGCCTCGTCGGCGATCTCGCTGCGCAGGGCGGTGCGCAGCGTCACGAGGTCGTCGGCGAGGAGGCGCAGCCGGGCGTCGCGCAGGTCGGCCTGGATGACGGCGGCGCGGCGGGCCACGGCCGCCTGCCGGCCGAGGGGTTTCAGCTGTCTGCGCAGCTCGTCGGTGAGGTCCTGGACCCTGGCGAGGTTCGCGCCCATCGCGTCCAGCTTCCGCAGCGCCTTCTCCTTGCGCTTGCGGTGCTTGAGGACGCCGGCCGCCTCCTCGATGAAGGCGCGGCGGCCCATGGGATCGGCGTGCAGGACGGAGTCCAGCTGGCCCTGGCCGACGATGACGTGCATCTCGCGGCCGATACCGGAGTCGGAGAGGAGTTCCTGGATGTCCAGGAGCCGGCAGGTGTCGCCGTTGATCTGATATTCGCTGCCGCCGTTGCGGAACATGATCCGCGTCAGGGTGACTTCGGCGTATTCGATGGGCAGGGCGCCGTCGGAATTGTCGATGGTCAGCGAGACCTCGGCCCGGCCCAGCGGCGGACGGCCGGTGGTGCCGGCGAAGATCACGTCTTCCATCTTGCCGCCGCGCAGGGATTTCGCGCCCTGTTCACCCATGACCCAGGAGAGCGCGTCCACCACATTGGATTTGCCCGACCCGTTCGGCCCGACGACGCAGGTGATACCGGGTTCGAACCGCAGCGTCGTGGCGGAGGCGAACGACTTGAAACCGCGCAGGGTCAGGGCCTTGAGGTGCACGCCGCCGGACTCTACCTTTCGCTCTCGGTTTCGCTGATGAAAGTGCAGGGCACATCAGACGGTAAGGGAAGGGGTGTACGTCCGGGGCGGGACCTGCGCGAGGCGGCGGAAAAGAAAGAAGGGACGCCGAAGCGTCCCCTGTGATTCTGCGGATGAGGCGGTACCGCACGTATGCCCGCGGCCTGACGGAGAATGCGGGTGTGCCGTGCGGGTCAGGTCGCCGTGCGGGTCAGGTGAGTGCCGGCTCCGCCTGGGGTACGTCGATGTCGATGCTGTCGAGCAGCGACTGGTGCTGGGCGGCGGCGTTGAGCGCGTCGTTCTCGTCCTGAATCCTTACGAGCTCGGATTCGAGGTCTTGGACGCGCTGCTGGAGCCGTCGCATCTCGGCGAGGAGTCGCGGGTCGGAACCGCCGACGTAACCGAGAAGCGCCTTTGCCATGATGGATGGTCCTCCACAATGAGTGACCGACCGATACGGTGTGGGTCGTGAGGGATCGCACCCGCGGTGTTCGGCAGTGCTCGCTGTCACTGCTGTCCTACTGCCTACCAGCTCTGCCGAACAGCTGAGGTGCGCGGGGATTTCAGAGTCTCACCAAAAAGTTTGACGGTCAACACGATCACACCCCACAGAGGCGGGCGTCCCGGGGCGCGCGGCGAGACGATCATGCGGCGCGGCTCTCCGACGGGGCCCTCAGGGGTACGGAGATCATCCTTAGGGCGGCAGCCTGGCATGCCGGCCGAATCTTGGCAACCATCAAGACATTCCGCAGGTCATTTCATGTGTACGCGCGACGGGGGCGCTTGCCGTCACCGCCCGCCGCGCATCGAACACGGGCCCCTTTCGGGGGCCTTTCGGGAGCGGTCTCAGCGGATCGCGAATCCCTCGTATCCGCCGCGCGGCGTGTCCCATATCTCAGTGACGCCGTCAACGCGGCCGGGTGTGTCGTCCGAGCGGAGCCAGTCGAGAAGACGGTGGCAATTCTCACGCGGGCCCTCCGCCACGACCTGTACGCGGCCATCGTCCAGATTCAGCGCGAAACCGGTGAGGCCACCGATCTCCAAAGCGTTTGCCCTGGTGAACCAGCGAAAGCCTACTTGCTGTACTCGGCCGCGTACCCAAGCGGTGAGCCGTGCATCTTCGTTCATGCCCGAACGCTATCGGTCACATTGCTTTCGGAGCACGTCCCGGCGAATCGCCATGGCGTACAGTCCCCTCGCAAAAGCTTCACTCGTTCGGGTGAGCACGGGCGCCGATAACGGCGTCCAGGTCGTCAGAAGGGCACAGCAGATGGGACGCCATCGACGCAGCGCCGCAGCCCCCGCCGCCGAGGAGCAGGCGGACGGGGCCTCGGCCCGGCACCGCGGGGCGGGCCGCAAAAAGCGGTCCGCGATCCCCGTGCGCACCGGACTCATAGGTGTCTCGGCGGCCATGGCCGTCGGCGCCGTCGCCGTGGCGTCGGGCCTGCTGCCCGGCGGGGACAGCTACACCGTGGGCGGCGGTCCGGCCGCCGACCAGATCCGCTCCCACGCCGCCCCGGACCTGCTCACCCAGGGGGGCATCACCGCGTCGCCCTCCGACCGCGCCTCCGCTTCCACCCCGGCGAGCCGCGGAACCGACCGCCCCGCGGCGCCCAAGAAGTCGCATTCCGCGACGTCGAAGCCCTCCGGTTCGGCCTCGCCCAGCGCCTCCCACTCGCCTTCCGCTTCGGCCTCCGCCTCCGCCTCGCCCTCGAAGACGGCCACGCCCTCCACGTCCGCCTCGCCGTCGAAGACCGCGTCCGGCAAGAAGGCGTCGGCCCAGAAGAAGGAGTCGGCCAAGCCGTCCTCCTCGTCCTCGAAGGCCCCGGCCATCAAGGCCGCGAAGAGCTCGGCGCCGGCCGCCCCGAAGTCCTCCGCGCCGGCCCCGTCGAAGAGCAGCGCACCGACGACCACCGCCGCCTCGGCCCAGGCCGCGATCCTGGCCCTCGTGAATGAGGAGCGCGGCAAGGTCGGCTGCAGCCCGGTCACCGCCAGCGCCTCGCTCGCCTCGCTCGCCCAGGGCTTCAGCGACGACATGGCGGCGCGCGGCTTCTTCGACCACACCGACCCCGACGGCAAGACCCCCTGGGACCGGGCGGACGCGGCCGGTGTCCCGGGCCTCGGCGGCGAGAACATCGCCCGCGGACAGGCCGACGCGCAGGCCGTGATGGACGCCTGGATGAACAGCGACGGCCACCGGGCAAACATTCTCAACTGCGATTACAAGACGCTCGGCGTCGGCGTCCACTACGGGGCCGGCGGCCCCTGGTGGACCCAGGACTTCGGCTTCTGACCCGTACCACCGTCGTACCCACCACCTCGTACGCCCCACGCGCCTCCCCCGGATCACACTGACTCAGGGAAAGCGCTGTGCGGGCGTACGCTGGTTTCATGGACCAGAGCATCGCACCGGAGACGTCGGCGGAGGACGCCCTGCCCTTCGACGTGTTCTCGAAGCAGTGCCCCTCGCGCGGGCTCCTCGAACACGCCACAGGCCGCTGGGGCAGCCTCACGCTCGGCGCGCTGTACGAGGGCAGCCTCCGGTTCAACGCGCTGCGCCGCAAGGTCGACGGGGTGAGCGAGAAGATGCTGTCCCAGACGCTGCACGCGCTGGAGCGGGACGGCCTGGTGCACCGCGAGGCCCAGCTCACCAACCCGCCCCGGGTGGACTACGAGCTCACCCCGCTGGGCCACGAGGTCGCGGAGCGGCTGCTCGGCCTGATCCACTTCGTGGAGGGCCGGATGCCCGAGGTCCTGGCGGCCCGGGCCCGCTACGACGCCCGCGAAAACTAGGGCCGCACGCGCGGCGGGCGCTGGCAGCGGGGGCAGTAGTAGCTGGACCGGTTCATCCAGGGGCGCCGCGCCATCGGCGTACCGCAGCGGTGGCACGGCTCACCCTCGCGGCCGTAGGCGTCGAGCGAGCGGTCGAAGTAGCCCGACTCGCCGTTCACGTTCACATAGAGGCTGTCGAAGCTGGTGCCGCCCTGGGCCAGGGCGGCGTTCATCACATCCCGGACGTGGCTCAGGAGTTCGGCGGACTGGGGGCGGGTGAGCGTCGCCGTCGGCCGGTCGTAGTGCAGCCGGGCGCGCCACAGCGCCTCGTCCGCGTAGATGTTGCCGACCCCGCTGATCAGCGACTGGTCGAGCAGGGCGCGCTTGACCGTCGTACGCCGCAGCCGCAGCGCCGTGTGGAAGGCGGCGTCATCGAAGGCCGGGTCCAGGGGGTCGCGGGCGATGTGCGCGATGATGTCGGGCAGCCCGTCCGGGGTGTTCTCGTGGAGCGAGAGCCCGCCGAAGGTGCGCTGGTCCACGAAGCGCAGCTCGGTGCCGACCGCGTCGGCGAACCTGATCCTGACCCGCAGATGCCTCTCGTCCGGTGCCCCCTCGGGCTGGACGAGCAGCTGACCGCTCATGCCCAGGTGGCCGAGGAGCGAGCCGGCGGCCTCGTCCAGCGGCACCCACAGATACTTGCCCCGGCGCATCGCCGTCCCGAACCGCGCCCCCGTGAGCCGGGCCGCGAAGTCCACGCCGCCCGCGAGGTGGCGGCGGACCGCGCGCGGGTGCAGGACCTCGACCTCACCGGCCGTCCGCCCGGCGACCCAGCGCTCCAGACCTCGGCGGACGACTTCGACCTCGGGCAGTTCGGGCACGGGGAGGCTCCTGGGACGAGAGGCGTACAGGGAAAGGGAGAACCCCCCGGCGCACGGCGGCGCCGGGGGGTTCTCCGCAGGTCAGGCCGGAGCGACGTCCGTGGACGACGCGGGGTCGGCAGGGGTGTCGGCGGCCCCTCCGTCGGCGGCGGCCTTCGCCCCCGCCTCCCGCGCCTCCGCGGCGGCGGTGATCTCCCGCCAGGCGGACTCGGCCGCCTGCTGCTCCGCTTCCTTCTTGCTACGGCCGGTGCCGGTGCCGTACGAGACACCACCGACGCGGGCGGCAGCAGTGAAGGTCTTCTCGTGATCCGGGCCGGTCTCCGTGACGAGGTACTCGGGGACTCCGAGGCTCTCGCTCGCGGTGAGCTCCTGGAGGCTGGTCTTCCAGTCCAGGCCGGCGCCGAGGTGCGAGGACCTGTCGATCAGCGGGTCGAAGAGCCGGTGAACCAGCTCGGACGCCGCGTCGAGGCCCTGATCGAGATAGACCGCACCGATCACCGCTTCCAGGGTGTCGGCAAGGATGGATGCCTTGTCCCGGCCTCCCGTGCCCTCTTCACCTCGGCCGAGCCGGATGAAGGAGCCGAGTTCGAGGCCGCGGCCCACCTCCGCAAGCGCACGCGAGTTGACCACCGCGGCCCGCAACTTGGCCAGCTGGCCTTCGGGCAGGTCGGGGTGGGTTCGGTACAGCGTGTCCGTGACCACCAGACCGAGCACGGAGTCCCCGAGGAACTCCAGCCGCTCGTTGGTGGGCAGACCGCCGTTCTCGTACGCGTACGAACGGTGGGTCAGCGCACGCACCAGAAGGGCGGACTCGAGTTGGTACCCGAGCCGCCCTTCCAGAAGCGTGTGGGACGAGGCTGTGTTGACGTTGTCTGCCTGCTTCTTGGCGTGGGACAACTCAGACATCGGGCCTCTCACCAGCCGCTCAGACCTCGAGGACCTGGCGCTTGTTGTACGTGCCGCAGCTGGGGCACGCGATGTGCTGCAGCTTCGGCTCCTGGCAGCGCTCGCACGAAACCAGGGTGGGGACCGCAGCCTTCCACTGCGACCGGCGGTGGCGCGTGTTGCTGCGCGACATCTTCCGCTTCGGAACAGCCACGGCTACTTCTCCTGCTTCTTGTCGACGCCAGGTGCGGCGCCGCCCATGTTGTCCTTCTCGCCGTCCTGAACGGTCTCGGCGAGTCCTTGCAGTGCCGCCCAACGAGCGTCGACGGCATCGTGGTGGTGGCCCGGATTCTCGTCCAGCCCGACTCCGCACTCGGAGCACAGACCGGCACAGGATTCCTTGCACACCGGCTGCATCGGCAGTGCGAGCACCACCGCATCACGCAGCACCGGCTCGAGGTCGAACAGACCGTCCTCGAGGAAAAGCCTGTCCTCGTCGTCCTCGGCGTCGTCGGCCGGATCCGCGGGCTTGCCGTGGTTCCGGTCATCGGCGTCAGGGTACGAGAACATCTCCTGGAAGTCCGCCTCGACCTCGCGGCTCAGCGGCTCCAGACACCTTACGCACTCCCCCTCGACCGTCGCACGGGCGGTCCCGGTCACGAGCACGCCCTCCATGACGGATTCGAGACGGAGGTCCA
The DNA here is from genome assembly GCF_045206345.1 of Streptomyces sp. NBC_00209. Lineage (NCBI taxonomy): Bacteria > Bacillati > Actinomycetota > Actinomycetes > Kitasatosporales > Streptomycetaceae > Streptomyces > Streptomyces sp. NBC_00209. The sequence goes on from NZ_CP108121.1 coordinate 1,667,514, forward strand.
GCTTCACCGGCGCGCCCTGCGGCACTCCGATGACGTCGCCGATCCCGAGGTCGGCGGGGGCGTCCGCTGTGCGGGTCAGCCGCTTCATGGCACCCGGACGCCGGCCCAGCTCGTGCGTATCGAACACGAGGGGGTTTCGGTGGTCGAGGTGGCCGTTCAGGGCTTCTCCTGCTTTCGGATCGAACGCGTCACGCGTGGTGGGAGGGGCCGGCCCGTCCGGAGTCGAAGCGGGCAGCCGGGATCGCGGACATACGCGCGACCGAAGAGCCAGGATACTGGACACACCGCCCAGCTCCCAATCCGGGCCCTTCCGGCGGTCAGCGTTCCTGTTCGTAACGGCGCAGCTGGTCCAGGTCGATCATGCTGGTGTCGAAAAGACTGGTCTCGTCCAGGGCGGCGTCGCCGTGCTGCGGAAGGGACTGCTGGGGCTGGGGCTGGGCCTGCTGCTGCCAGGCGTCGTAGCCCTGCTGCTGCTGGTAGGCCGCGTACGGGTCGGGCTGCTGCTGGTAGCCGTAGACGTCCTGCGGGTACGCGTCCTGCTGCTGGTCCTGGTAGCCGTAGCCCTGGGCGTACTGCGGCTCCGGCTGGGCGTACTGCGGCTCGGCCTGGTGCGGGATCGGGAGCGGCTGCGGGGCCGCGACCTCGGCCAGTCCGGCCCAGTGGTCCTCGTCACTGGTGTGCCCCTGGTCACCGGCCGCGTCCTGGGCGGCGATGTGCGCGCCGAGCTCGTCGGTGGCGACCCGGCCGTGCAGCTTCTGCCGGCCCCGGCCGACGGCCTCCAGGGTCTTGGCGAGCACCGCCTCGAAGGCGCCGAGCTTGGTGTCCACGTACGCGTCGGCGCGCTCGCGGAGCGTGTCCGGGTCGGTGCTGCGCTCGGGGGCCTCGGCGAAGTCCGGGTCCTCGTAGCCCTGGGCGTCGAAGCCCTGGCCGCGGCCCAGGAGCTTCTCGCGGCCCCGGTCGACGGAGCCGATGGTCTTGGTGAGGACGACCTCGAAGTTGGCGAGCTTGCTGTCGACGTACTCGTCGGCCTCGGCGCGGACCTCGTCGGCCTCCTGGCGGGCCTCGGCGAGGATGCGGTCCGCCTCGGCCTGGGAGCGCCGGGCGATCTCGGTGTCGGAGATCAGGGAGGTGCGCTCGGCGTGGGCGTTCTCGATGATGCGGCCGGCCTCCTGGCGGGCCTGCTCGACCAGCTGCTCGTGGCCGCCGATGACCTCGGCCGCCTGGGCGAGCGAGCCGGGCAGGGCCTCGCGTACCTCTTCGAGCATCGCGAGCAGGTCGGCGCGGTTGACCACGCAGGACGCCGACATGGGCATGGACCGGGCGTTCCCGACCGTCGCGACGATCTCGTCCAGCTTCTTCTGCACGTCCACCGTGTGCTCGCCACTCTCTACTGCCGGTTGGAGACGGACGGGACGACTGTACGGCCAGTCGGCGCCCGCCCGACACCTGCGGTGCGTGACGCTGACGCGCTGTCAGTGGCTCAGCGCTGTGCGAGGCGTTCGGTCAGGGCCCGCTGGACGACCGGCGGCAGCAGGTGGGAGACGTCGCCGCCCCAGGCCGCGACCTCCTTGACCAGGGAGGACGACAGGAAGCTGTAGGTGGGGTTGGTGGGCACGAAGAGCGTCTCGACGCCGGAGAGCCCGTTGTTCATCTGGGCCATCTGGAGTTCGTAGTCGAAGTCGCTGACGGCCCGCAGGCCCTTCACGATCGCCGGGATGTCGCGCTGCTTGCAGAAGTCCACGAGCAGGCCGTGGAAGGACTCGACCTGGACGTTGCCGAACTCGGCGGTGACCTCGCGGATGAGCTCGATCCGCTCCTCGACCGTGAACAGGCCCTTCTTGGACTGGTTGATCATCACCGCGACGTGCACGACGTCGTACAGCTTCGAGGCTCGGCCGATGATGTCGAGATGTCCGTTGGTGATGGGGTCGAACGACCCCGGGCATACGGCGCGGCGCAACTTGATTCCCTCGCTCTCCGGTCCGGTCATCGTGCGTCTTCGCACGTGGCGGCGGCGCGACCGTACCAAAGCGTTCCCTCGCCGTAGCGACGGGCCCGCAATGGCTCGAAACCCTTGGGCCAGCTGAATTCTCCGCCTCTGGTGCTGCGTTCCACGGTGACGAGTGCGTCGCCCGTGAGCCACCCCTGCGTACGGAGTGTGAGCAGGATCTCCCCAAGATCGTCGTCGGTGACGGCGTACGGCGGGTCCAGGAAGACCACGTCGTACGGCTCCGCCGGTGCCGGACCCGTCACGATCTGTTCGGCTTTGCCGCCGCGGACCTCGGCGCCGGTCAGGCCGAGGGTGCGGGCGTTGTCCTGGACGGTGCGCAGGGCCTTGGCGTCGGCCTCCACGAGCAGGGCGTGGGCGGCGCCCCGGGAGAGCGCTTCGAGGCCGACGGCGCCGGAGCCGGCGTAGAGGTCGGCGATCCGGATGCCGTCGAGGGTGCCCAGGAGTGCCTGCCAGGTGGAGAACAGGCCCTCGCGCGCGCGGTCGGATGTGGGCCGGGTGCCGGTGCCGGGCGGGACGGCCAGGCGGCGTCCGCCGGCCACGCCTGCGATCACGCGGGTCATGGGTGACTGGTCCTCGGGTCGGGGCGGCGCGCGGGGTGCCGTGGGCGCCGTACCTCCCACGATATGGCGTCGGGGAGGGCGGGGCGCCCCGGGCTTCCCGGGGCGGGCGGGCTCACCCCTTGTCCAGGTACTCCTCGCGCTCCTTGTCGAGCAGGGCGTCCAGGGCGGTGCGCAGCTCGGGCAGGTGCGCGAGCTCGGGGTCGGCGGCGACCACGGCGACGGCCTCCTGGCGGGCGGCGGCGATGACCTCCTCGTCATCGATGACGTTGAGGACGCGCAGCGAGGAGCGCACCCCGGACTGGGCCTGGCCGAGCACATCGCCCTCGCGGCGCTGTTCGAGGTCGATGCGGGAGAGCTCGAAGCCGTCCAGGGTCGCGGCGACGGCGGAGAGCCGGGCGCGGGCGGGGCTTGCCTCGTGGGCCTCGGTGACCAGCAGGCAGAGTCCCGGGGCGGAGCCGCGGCCGACCCGGCCGCGCAGCTGGTGCAGCTGGGAGACGCCGAAGCGGTCGGCGTCCATGATGACCATCGCGGTGGCGTTGGGGACGTTGACGCCGACCTCGATGACGGTGGTGGCGACCAGGACGTCGACGTCGCCGGCGGCGAAGCGGCGCATCACGTCGTCCTTGTCGTCGGGCTGCATCCTGCCGTGCAGCACCTCGACGCGCAGTCCGTGCAGGGGGCCCTTGGCGAGCTGTTCGGCGATCTCCAGGACGGCGAGCGGCGGGCGCTTGTCGCCTTCCTCCTCCGCGGCCGCCTTCTTCCCCTTCTTCTTGGCGGGGTCGTCCTCGTCGTCGCCGATGCGGGGGCAGACGACGTACGCCTGGTGGCCGTTCTCCACCTCCTCGCGGACGCGTTCCCAGGCGCGGCTGAGGAAGTGCGGCTTGTCCTTGGCGGGTACGACGTGGCTGGCGATGGGCGAGCGGCCGGCCGGGAGCTGGTCGAGGACGGAGGTCTCCAGGTCCCCGAAGACGGTCATGGCGACGGTACGGGGAATGGGCGTCGCGGTCATGACGAGGAGGTGGGGCGACCTCCTTTCCCCCTGGGAGTGCGCCTTCGACCTGAGGGCGTCGCGCTGCTCGACCCCGAAGCGGTGCTGTTCGTCCACGACGACCAGGCCCAGGTCGTGGAACTTGACCTTGTCCTCGATCAGGGCGTGCGTCCCGATGACGATGCCGGCCTCGCCGGTGACCAGGTCGAGCAGGGCCTGCCGGCGGGCGGCGGTGCCCATGGACCCGGTGAGCAGGACGACCTTGGTGCCCTGTTCGGCCCCGCCCAGCATGCCGCCCTCGGCGAGCTCCCCCATCATCTCGGTGATCGAGCGGTGGTGCTGCTGGGCCAGGACCTCGGTGGGGGCGAGCATGGCGGCCTGGCCGCCCGCGTCGACCACGGCGAGCATGGCGCGCAGGGCCACCATGGTCTTCCCGGAACCCACCTCGCCCTGGAGGAGGCGGTGCATCGGGTGTTCGGTGGCGAGGTCGTCGAAGATCTCCTTGGAGACCTTCTGCTGGCCGTCGGTGAGGGTGAACGGCAGCTTCGCGTCGAAGGCGTCGAGGAGGCCGTTGGGGGCGGGCCTGCGGGCGACGGCGGGGAGCTGGGTGTCGGCGTACCTGCGGCGGGCCAGGGCGACCTGGAGGACGAACGCCTCGTCCCACTTGAGCCGGTCCTGGGCCGCCGCCACGTCGGCCTTGGTGGCCGGGCGGTGGATCTTGAGCAGGGCCTCGGGCAGCGAGGTGAGGCCGCGCCCCTCGCGCAGGGCTTCGGGGAGCGGGTCGACGGCCTCCCGGGCGCTGGGCAGCACCGCGTCGACCGCCTTGGCGATCCGCCAGGAGTCGAGCTGCTTGCAGGCGGGGTAGATCGGCAGCAGCTTGCCCGCGAAGGCGTCCACGGCCTCGGTCGCCTCGGCGTCGTCCGCGGAGGAGGCGTCGAGCAGCTGGTACGTGGGGTGGGCGAGCTGCATCTTGCGGTTGAAGGCGGAGACCTTGCCGGCGAACATCGCGCGCCGGCCGGGCAGCAGGTCCTTGTGCGGTTTGTGGACGCCGTGGCCGAAGAAGACGAGCTGGAGGCGGCCGTGGCCGTCGGTGAGGGTCACTTCGAGGCGCTTGCCGCGTCCGCCGTTGAAGGTGAGCACGCGGGCGTCGGCGACCTGGGCGACGACCGTGACGTGCTCGTCCAGCGGGAGGTCGGTCAGCGCCGTGAGCCGGCCGCGCTCCTCGTACCGGCGCGGGTAGTGATGGAGGAGATCACCGACCGTGTGCAGGTCGAGGTGTTCGGCCATCACCTTCGCGGTGGGTCCGCCGAGCAGCTTCTTGAGGGGTTCTTCGAACGCAGACACGCGATCCATTGCACACCACGGCAGTGACAGTTGTCCGTCGGGCGCCGCCCGGCCCCGTCGTCGCGCCGGGTGCTACTCGACGCCGATCAGCAGCGGCGCGCCCTGGTGGCCGCCCCGGTAGGTGGTGGTGTCCACCGCCAGGTGGCCGTCGCGGACGTGCTGTTCCAGGGCTTCGGCCAGCGTGGGCGGGGTGTTCTCGCCCAGGACCAGGGTGACCAGTTCACCGCCGGCCGCGAGCATCCGGTCCAGCACCTTGCGGGCGGTGCCGGGGACGTCCTGGCCGATGACCGCCACGTCGCCGTCGATGAGGCCGAGGATGTCCCCGGCCTGGCAGATGCCCGCCGTGGTCCAGGACTGCCGTTCGGCGACGGCCAGTTCGGCGTAGCGGGTGGCGCCGGCGGCCGAGGTCATGGCGACCACGTCCTCGTCGAAGCTGCGGTCCGGCTCGTGGACGGCGAGGGCCGCGATGCCCTGGACCGCGGCCCGGGTCGGGATGACGGCGACCCGGACGCCCTGGGCCCTGGCCTGTTCGGCGGCGGCGGCCGCGGTGTGCCGCAGGTCCGCGTCGTTCGGGAGGAGGACCACCTCGCGGGCGTGGGCGCGGTGGACGGCTTCGGCCAGTTCGCCGCTGGCGGGCGGTTCGCCGGGCCGGGCGAGCACGGTCGTCGCGCCGGCCTCCCGGCAGAGGGCGGCGAGACCGTCGCCCGGGACGACCACGACGACCGCGCGCCGGGCGGGTTCGGGGCGGGCGTGGGCGCGGTCGGCGGCGAAGTGGGTGATGCGGATGCGGTACGGCCGGCCGGCCTCGACGCCCGCCTCGACCGCGGCGCCGGCGTCGTCCACATGGACGTGGACGTTCCACAGCCCGTCGCCGCCGACCACCACCAGGGAGTCGCCGAGGGCGTCCAGCCGGGCGCGCAGCCGCTCGACGGCCTCGTCGCCCGCTTCCAGCAGGTAGATCACCTCGAAGGCGGGGCCGCCCCCGTCCCCGTCGTCGCCCGCCGGGCACTCCGCGTCGCCCACCGGGACGAACGGGACCGGGGTCTCGTACGGCCGCTCCGGGCCCCGCCCCGAGACGGCTTCGACCAAGGCGCCGAGCAGGGTGACCAGGCCGCGCCCCCCGGCGTCGACCACCCCGGCCCTGGCGAGGGCGGGGAGCTGTCCGGGCGTCGCGTCCAGCGCGGTGCGGGCGCCCTCGTAGGCGGCCCGGGCCACCTCGGCCGTGTCCGCGCCGGGGGCGGCCTGTGCGGCGGCGGCCGCGGCCCGGTCCGCGACGGTGAGGACGGTGCCCTCGACGGGGTGGGCGACGGCCTCGCGGGCCCAGGCGGCGGCCCGGTCGAGGGCGAGGCGCATCCGGTCGCCGCCGGTGCCCTCCGCGAGGACGCCGGCCATGCCGCGCAGGAGCTGGGCGAGGATCGTGCCGGAGTTGCCGCGGGCGCCGATGAGGGCGCCGTGGGCCATGGCCCGTACCGCGTCGGCGGCGGAGGGCACCGAGGTGCCGGTCTCGTGGGCGGCGAAGACCGCTTCGACGGCGGCCGCCGCGGATTCCACGGTCAGGTAGAGGTTGGTGCCGGTGTCCCCGTCGGCGACGGGATAGACGTTGATCGCGTCGATCGCCTCCCGCTCCCGGCCGAGCGCTTCGAGGGCCAGGGAGCACCAGCTCCGTACCGCGACGGCATCCGGTTCGTCGGCGGTCTGCGGCACCTCGGGTCCTCCTCGGACGGGACTCGGAACGGGGACTCGTGCACGGGGGCGGGGCGGCTGGCTGCACCGCAGATTAGCCCCGGTCGGAGGGTGCGGGCGGTCCGGGGGCGGGGAGGGCGGGGGCGGAAGACATGGTAGTTTCGTATCTCCGGAGCAGGCGTTGTATGCTGCTTCGGTTGCCCGACGAAAGTCGGGACATTCCCCCGGTACCGCCACTTCAGTCAATGAATCCGGCGTGCCGGAATTCACTGTAAGTGCACCTGAAGTTTTGGAGTGACCCGTGGCTGCCAACTGCGACGTTTGTGGCAAGGGCCCGAGCTTCGGCAACAGCATTTCGCACTCGCACCGCCGTACGTCTCGTCGCTGGAACCCCAACATCCAGCGCGTGCGTGCCGTGGTCGGTCGGACGCCGAAGCGGCTCAACGTCTGCACCTCGTGCATCAAGGCCGGCAAGGTCGCGCGCTGACGTTCCCGTCGTAGCGCAGCCCTACCGGTTGCCCGAAAAGCCGGTCCACCTCGGTGGACCGGCTTTTTGCTGTGCCCGTACGGGTCCGCGCCTCCCGGTCAGCCCGCGTCGCGCAGCCGCCAGCCGTGGCGGACCGGGCCGATCCCCGCGCCCAGCGGGAAGCCCGCCTCGATCGCCCCGGTGACGTACGCCTTCGCGGCCCGGACCGCCTCCGGCACCCCGGCGCCCCGCGCCAGATGGCTCGCGATGGCGGAGGCCAGGGTGCAGCCGGTGCCGTGGGTGTGCCGGTTGTCGTGGCGGGGGGCGCGCAGCCAGTGCTCCTCGCTGCCGTCGGTGAGCAGGTCGACGGGCTCACCGGGCAGGTGGCCGCCCTTGATCACGACCCAGCGGGGCCCGTAGGCGAGCAGTGCGCCGGCGGCCCGGCGCATCCCGGCCTCGTCGGTGACGGCGAGGCCCGTGAGCTGCGCCACCTCGTCCAGGTTGGGCGTCGCCACGGTCGCGACGGGGAGCAGCTTCGTACGGACGGATTCCAGGGCGTCGGCGGCGAGGAGCGGGTCGCCGTGCTTGGAGACGCCGACGGGGTCCACGACGACGGGCGCCGCGGTGTCCGCGAGGAGTTCCGCGACGGTCTCCACGAGCGGGGCGGACGCCAGCATCCCGGTCTTGACGGCGTCGACGCCGATGTCGTCCACGACGCTGCGGTACTGGGCGCGGACCGCCTCGGGGGGCAGCTCCCAGGCGCCCTGGACGCCGAGGGAGTTCTGCGCGGTGACGGCGGTGAGCACGCTCATCCCGTGCGTGCCCAGCGCGAGCATCGTCTTGAGGTCGGCCTGGATGCCCGCACCGCCGCCGGAGTCGGATCCGGCGACGGTGAGCACGCGGGGCGGTACGGAGGTGGTTATCGGCATACGCCGCAATCTACTAAGGCGTGTCCGGCGGGTCAGGGCCGGACCGGCCTCAGGAGTCCTCGATGTCGCCGAAGTGGTCCCAGCCGTTCTTGCTCGTCCAGGGCGCCCCGTCGACGGTCACCTGGGGCAGCGCCGAGGGGTTGAGGACCTCGCCGATCACCTTCCAGCGGGCCGGGAGCTTCACGTCGGGCGGGAAGGTCGCGACGATGGCGTGGTCCTCGCCACCGGTCAGCACCCACTGCATGGGGTCGACGCCGACGGCCTGCCCGATGTCCGACATCTGGGACGGCACGTCGATGAGCCCGGACCGCAGGTCGATGCGGACCTTGCTGGCCTCGGCGATGTGCCCGAGGTCGGCGACGAGCCCGTCGCTGACGTCGGTCATGGCGGTGGCGCCGAGCCCGGCGGCCGCGGGGCCCGCGTGGTACGGCGGTTCGGGGCGGCGGTGGGCCTCCACGAAGGCGCGCGGCGAGCGGAAGCCCCGGGAGAGCACGGCGTATCCGGCGGCGGACCAGCCGAGCCAGCCGGTGACGGCGACGACGTCCCCGGGCTGGGCGCCGGCCCGGGTGACGGGTTCGTGGTTGCGCAGGTCGCCGAGCGCCGTGATCGAGACGGTGATGAGGTCGCCGCGCACGACGTCCCCGCCGACCACGGCCGCCCCCGCGACCTGGCACTCGTCGCGCAGTCCGTCCATCAGCTCGGCGGCCCAGGTGACCGGGAGTTCGGCGGGGACGACGAGGCCGAGCAGCAGCGCGGTGGGCACGGCGCCCATGGCGGCGATGTCGGCGAGGTTCTGCGCGGCGGCCTTGCGGCCCACGTCGTACGCCGTCGACCAGTCGCGCCGGAAGTGCCGTCCCTCCAGCAGGATGTCCGTGCTGGCCACGACCCTGCGGTCGGGGGCGGTCACGACCGCGGCGTCGTCGCCCGGGCCGAGCCGGACCGCCGGAGTGGTGGTGAGCCGGGACGTGAGCTCCTTGATGAGCCCGAACTCCCCCAACTCGCCCACGGTTGCCTTCACCGAGTGTCACCTCTCATCTGTCGGGCCGGACGCTCCGGCCTGTCCCCCGTGCGCGCCGCCCCACTCGCGGTCGCGTGCCGTCTCTGCTGTCGGTACTGTCAAGAGTTACGTCAACTTGCGCGTTCTGTACGCCACGCTGAGGACGTCATCCGGCCCGCGGGTCTCCCCGCTCCGCGCGGCGACGCGATAACGTGGCGTCCCTTTCCCCCACATGATCCTCGTGGCCGCCCTGGAGGTTCCGTGGTACAGGCGTACATCCTCATTCAGACCGAGGTGGGCAAGGCGTCGATCGTCGCCGAGACCATCTCCAAGCTCCCGGGAGTCATCCAGGCAGAAGACGTCACCGGTCCCTACGACGTGATCGTGCGCGCCCAGGCCGAGACGGTGGACGAGCTCGGGCGCATGGTGGTGGCGCGGGTCCAGCAAGTGGACGGCATCACCCGAACCCTGACCTGCCCGGTCGTTCACCTGTAGCCCCCGTCTACGCTGGGCCGGTGACGTCCTCCAGCCGCCGGCTCCTCCACCCCGTGCTCCTCGTTCCGTCCGCCGCCCTGGTGTTGCTGGCGGCGGGCTGTTCCGGGGGCGAGGCGACGGCGTCGGTCACGGTGCCCTCCCCGTCCCCGGAAGCCGCAGCCTACTGCCGCGCGCTGGACAGGGAACTGCCGGACACCGTCGGCGGTCTGGAGCGGAACGACCCCGAACCCGCCTCGGTGCTGACCGCCGGGTGGGGGGACGGGGCGATCGTACTGCGCTGCGGTGTGGAGCGCCCCGCGAAGATGGACGACGACCAGTCGAAGGGCATCACCGCGAGCGGGGTCAACTGGATGCTGGAGCAACGGGACGGCGACGGCCCCCGGCTGACGACGACCCTGCGCAAGGCGTACGTCGAGGTGTCGCTCTCGGAGGCGTACGCGCATGACACGACGCCGCTCGCGGCGTTCGCCCCGGCGGTGAAGAAGACGGTCCCGAACCGGTTCTAGGGTGTGCGCCCGCTCGGAGCGCACACCCTTCGCCGTGTTCCGCCGGGTCAGCGCAGGCCGGTCGGCCGGTTCAGCGCGGCCTGGATGAGCCGGTCCACCAGCTGCTGGTAGCTGACCCCGCTCTCCTGCCACATGCGCGGGTACATGGAGATCGGGGTGAAGCCCGGCAGGGTGTTGATCTCGTTGATGACGAAGCCGCCGTCCTCGGTGAGGAAGAAGTCGGCGCGTACCAGGCCCTCGCAGGAGCACGCGTCGAAGGCTTCGACGGCGAGCCGCTGGACCTCGGCGGTCTGCTCCTCGGTGAGCGGCGCCGGCACGATCCCGGAGGCGGCGTCGATGTACTTGGCCTCGAAGTCGTAGAAGTCGTGGGCGGTGACCGGCGGGATCTCGGCCGGCACGCTGGCGCGCGGCCCGTCCTCGAACTCCAGGACGCCGCACTCGATCTCGCGGCCCCTCAGCAGCGACTCGACCAGGAACTTCGGGTCGTGGCGGCGGGCCTCCTCGATGGCCGCGTCGAGACCGGAGGCGTCCTCGACCTTGGTGATGCCGATGGACGAGCCGGCGCGGGCGGGCTTGATGAAGAGCGGCCAGCCCTGCTCGTCGGCGAAGGCGGTGATGCGCTTGCGGACGGCGGCGGGGTCGCTCTCCCACTCGCGGGGCCGGACCACCAGGTACGGGCCGACGGCGAGGCCGAAGGAGGTGAAGACCCGCTTCATGTACTCCTTGTCCTGGCCGACGGCCGAGGCGAGGACGCCGGCGCCCACATACGGCACACCGGACAGCTCCAGGAGTCCCTGGAGGGTGCCGTCCTCGCCGTACGGGCCGTGCAGGACGGGGAAGACGACGTCGACCTCGCCGAGCGCCTTGGGCACCGCGCCGGGCTCGGTGTAGACCACTTCGCGGCTGCCGGGGTCGACGGAGAGCACGACCCCGCCCTCCTCGGACTCGGCCAGCTGCGCCACGTCCGGCATGGTCCGGTTGGCGATGGCCATGCGTTCCGGTTCGTCGGCGGTGAGCGCCCAGCGGCCGTCCGTCGTGATGCCGATCGGCAGGACGTCGTACTTCGTCCGGTCGATGGCGTTCAGGACGGCGCCGGCCGTGACCACCGAAATGCCGTGTTCGGAGCTGCGGCCGCCGAACACGACGGCCACGCGCGGCTTGCGGAGCTGCTGCTCCGGGCTCTGGGGGAGGTTCTCGCTGCTCATATCGCGATGAGCGTACCTGCTGGTACCGGCCGCGTCAGCGCGGCACGGGCCGCCGCGGGGCGGGTGGCCCCGGGTGGCGTCAGTGCCGTTCCGCCTTGGCGCTGCGCGACATGAGCTCCTTGACCGCGACCTTCGGCGGCTTGCCCTCGTGCACGATGCTGACGATGGTCTCGGTCAGCGGCATCTCCACACCGTGCCTGCGGGCCAGGTCGAGCACCGATTCGCAGGACTTGACGCCCTCGGCGGTCTGCTTGGTGGCGGCGATGGCCTCCTGGAGCGTCATGCCGCGGCCGAGGTTGGTGCCGAAGGTGTGGTTGCGCGAGAGCGGCGAGGAGCAGGTCGCCACCAGGTCGCCGAGACCGGCGAGTCCGGAGAAGGTCAGCGGGTCGGCGCCCATGGCCGCGCCCAGCCGGATCGTCTCGGCGAGGCCCCGGGTGATGAGCGAGCCCTTGGTGTTGTCGCCGAGCCCCATGCCGTCCGCGATGCCGACGGCGAGGCCGATGACGTTTTTGACGGCGCCGCCGAGTTCGCAGCCGACCACGTCGGTGCTGGTGTACGGGCGGAAGTACGGGGTGTGGCAGGCGGCCTGGAGGCGCTGGGCGACAGACTCGTCCCGGCAGGCGACGACGGCCGCGGCGGGGCGGCGTTCGGCGATCTCCTTGGCGAGGTTGGGCCCGGTGATGACGGCGATGCGGTCCGGGGACACCCCGGTGACGTCCTCGATGACCTCGCTCATCCGCTTGGCGGTGCCGAGTTCGACGCCCTTCATGAGGGAGACGAGCACCGTCTGCGGTTCCAGGTGCGGGGTCCAGTCGGCGAGGTTGGCGCGCAGCGTCTGGGAGGGCACGACGAGCACCGCGTAGTCGGCGCCGCGCAGCGCCTCGGTCGCGTCCGTGGTGGCCCGGACCGAGGCGGGCAGCTCGATGCCCGGCAGGTACTCGGGGTTGGTACGGGTGGTGTTGACGGCCTCCGCGACCTCGGCCCGGCGGCCCCAGAGCGTCACTTCGCAGCCCGCGTCCGCGAGGACGACGGCGAAGGCGGTACCCCAGGATCCGGTTCCGAAGACGGCGGCCTTCGGGCGGTGCGTCACGTGAGTCCCTCTCCTTGGGCCCTGCGCCGCTGTTCGGCGCGGGCCTTGCGGTGATCGTAGGGCTCGGCGGGTGCCTGCTGCCCGCGGATCTCCTCCAGCTGTGCGGTGATCGCCCGCATGATCACCTCGGTGACCTCGCGCAGCACCTCGGGCGTCGGCTCCTGGTCGTAGAACCGGGAGAGGTCGACGGGCGGCCCGGCCTTGACCCGGAGGGTCTTGCGGGGCAGGAGGCGCATCTTCTTCTCCGTGGCGTACGGCGGCATCGCCTCGTTGGCGCCCCACTGTGCGACCGGGATGACGGGGGCCCGGGTCATCAACGCGACGCGGGCGGCGCCGGTCTTGCCGGCCATCGGCCACATGTCGGGGTCGCGGGTGAGGGTGCCCTCGGGGTAGAAGCAGACGCACTCGCCGCGCTCGATGGCGCCGACGGCGGCCCGGAAGGCGTCCATCGCGTTGGTGGTCTCGCGGTAGACGGGGATCTGGCCGGTGCCACGCAGCATCGTGCCGATGAAGGCACCCTTGAAGAGTCCCGCCTTGGCCAGAAAGCGCGGCACGCGGCCGGTGTTGTACTGGAAGTGCCCGTACGAGAGCGGGTCCAGGTACGAGTTGTGATTGACCGCTGTGATGAATCCGCCGTCGGCCGGAATGTGTTCCGTTCCCCGCCAGTCGCGCTTGAACAGAACCACCAGCGGCGGTTTCGCGATGACCGCCGCCAGGCGGTACCAGAAGCCGATTCTGCGGCGGGACACTCGGACACCTTTCCTCTGTGAACAAGACCGTGGAACTGTCTGCTGTCTGACTACCGAGGGTCAAGTCTCGCCCCAGGCCCCTGCTGTGTCGAGAACACCGTACGCCTCGCCCCGGGGAGCGCCCCTCCGGGTCGGCGCACCGGCAGGCGAGAATGGGCGGCGATGTGTATCGAGGGAGGGACCGCCACGAACACCGACCCGGCCGGGCGCTGGTCCCTGGTCGTCCCGTTGAAGCCCCTGGCGCGGGCCAAGAGCAGGCTGGCGCCCGCCTCCGGCGCGCTGTTGCGGCCCCGGCTCGCCCTCGCCTTCGCCCGTGACACGGTGGCCGCCGCGCTGTCCTGCCCGGATGTGGCGGATGTGGTGGTCGTCACGGACGACACGGCGGCGGGGGCGGCGCTGGCCGCGCTCGGCGCCCTGGTCGTGCCCGATGCGCCGGGGGCCGGGCTCAACGCGGCCCTCGCGCACGGTGAGCGGGCGGCCAGGTCGGGCAGGCCGGGAGCGCCGCTGGCCGCGCTCAACGCGGATCTGCCCGCACTGCGGCCGGGGGAATTGTCCCGGGTCCTCGAATTCTCTGCCGCTTTTCCCCGCGCATTTGTTCCCGATGCGGCGGGAATCGGGACGACATTTCTGTCGGCTGCTCCGGGAGTGGAATTGCGGCCCGCATTCGGCGGCCCGTCGCGGGTACGCCATCTGGCGTCGGGTGCGGTGGAAATCACGCTGCCGGGGATCGATTCGGTGCGCCGGGACGTGGACACCGGCGAGGATCTGCGGGTGGCGCTGGAGCTGGGCGTCGGCCCGTTCACGGCGGGCCGCTGGGCCGCCGGGGCGTTCGCACGGGACCGATAGTCTGCACCCATGCAGGCGACCTCGTACACGTACGACCCCGAGACGCGGAGCGGCAGTGTGCTGCTCGATGACGGCACCCCGGTGGACTTCGACGCGGCGGCCTTCGACGCGGGCGGCCTGCGGCTGCTGCGGCCGGGGCAGCGGGTGCGGATCGAGGGCGAGGGTGAGGGGGCCGGGCTGCGGATCAGCCTGGTGACGCTTCAGACGTTCTGAGCCGCTCCCGGGGCGCGTTCCCCGGACAGCCCGCGGGCCGGGCTCCCCGAGGGGAGCCCGGCCCGGCGCGTGTGGGGGCCTGTGCGGCCCGGTCTCACTTCTTGCGCGCGGTGGCCTTCTTGGCCGTGGTCTTGCGCGCGGTGGTCTTCTTCGCGGGCGCCTTCTTCGCCGTGGTCTTCTTGGCGGGCGCGGTCTTGGCGGCGGTGGTCTTCTTGGCCGCCGTCGACTTCGCCGCCGGGGTGGCCTTCTTCGCGGCCGCCGTCGTCTTCTTCGCCGGCGAGGTCTTCTTCACGGTCGCGGTGGTCTTCTTGGCCGCGGCGGTGGCCTTCTTCGCCGGGGCGGCCTTCTTGGCGGTGGCCTTCTTCGCCACGGCCTTCTTCGCGGTGGCCTTCTTGGCGGCGGCCTTGGCCGTCGTACGGGTGGAAGAACCGCCCGAGAGGCTGCCCTTGGGGGCCTTCTTCACGGCCACGTCGTTCTTGGGGAGCTTCTTGGAGCCGCTGACCAGGTCCTTGAAGCCCTGGCCGGCGCGGAAGCGGGGCACCGAGGTCTTCTTGACCCGCACGCGCTCACCCGTCTGGGGGTTGCGGGCGTAGCGGGCGGGGCGGTCGACCTTCTCGAACGAGCCGAAGCCGGTGACCGAGACCCGGTCCCCCGCGACAACCGCACGGACGATCGCGTCGAGCACCGCGTCGACGGCGTCCGCGGCCTGCTGCCGGCCGCCGACCTTGTCGGCAATCGCTTCTACGAGCTGCGCCTTGTTCACGTCTTCCCCTTCGGAGACATTGCCGGAACGAATCCGTCCGGCTTTTTCGCACGTTAGGCAGATATATACCGCAAATCAAACACGAAACGGGCTAATCACCCTAGTGCCGCAACGAAGTCGACCGCTGCGCAGTTCTGCGGAGTCAGTCACCTTCGGGGAATCGGCCCTCGTCGAGGTCCTTCATCAACCGGTCCAGACGCCTTGCCGCGCCCGGGAGATCGTGCTTCGCCGTGGCCGTGACGACCAACAGCTTCCGGTTCAACGCCATCCTTACGCCGTCCGGGACTTGCAGTGCGCGCACCCGGGAGTGCGCTTCCTTCAATTGGTCGGCGACTTGGCCGTAAATCTTGAGTTGGCTGTCGCGTTCCATGCACCGATTGTGCCATCTGGGGCGAGTTGTCGCCCGACGGGGTCCCAACAAACGACTGCGCCCCCTACCAGAAGGCAGGGGGCGCAGTCCTGAAAACGCGCTGATCAGGCCGGAATTGTGCGGGGCTTGTGGGCCGGGCGGGCCGCCTCGTAAGCCGCGATGTCGGCTTCGTTCTGAAGGGTGAGGCTGATGTCGTCCAGGCCGTTCAGCAGCCGCCAGCGGGCGTTCTCGTCCAGCTCGAAGTCGGCGGTGATGCCCTCGGCGCGGACCTGCCGGGCCTCCAGGTCGACCGTCACCTCGGCCGTCGGGTCGGCCTCCGTCAGCTCCCAGAGGGCGTCGACGGTCTTCTGGTCCAGGACCACGGTCAGCAGACCGTTCTTCAGCGAGTTACCGCGGAAGATGTCGGCGAACCGGGAGGAGATGACGGCCTTGAAGCCGTAGTTCTGCAGCGCCCAGACGGCGTGCTCGCGGGAGGAGCCGGTGCCGAAGTCGGGGCCGGCCACCAGGACCGAGCCGCCCTGGCGCTCGGGGCGGTTGAGGACGAAGGTCTCGTCCTTGCGCCACGCCTCGAAGAGACCGTCCTCGAAGCCGTCCCGGGTGACCTTCTTGAGCCAGTGGGCGGGAATGATCTGGTCGGTGTCCACGTTGCTGCGGCGCAGCGGAACGGCCCGGCCGGTGTGTGCGGTGAAAGCTTCCATGATTCTCAGACTCCGGCGGGCGTGCGGTCGTCGGACAGGTCGGCGGGCGAGGCCAGATGGCCCAGCACGGCGGTGGCGGCGGCGACCTGCGGGGAGACCAGGTGCGTACGGCCGCCCTTGCCCTGCCGCCCCTCGAAGTTGCGGTTCGAGGTGGAGGCGGAGCGCTCGCCGGGGGCCAGCTGGTCGGGGTTCATGCCGAGGCACATCGAGCAGCCCGCGTGCCGCCATTCGGCGCCGGCGGCGGTGAAGACCTTGTCCAGGCCCTCGTCGACCGCCTGCAGGGCGACCCGGACGGAGCCCGGGACGACCAGCATCCGTACGCCGTCGGCGACTTTGCGGCCGTCCAGGATCGCGGCGGCGTTGCGCAGGTCCTCGATGCGGCCGTTGGTGCAGGAGCCCACGAAGACGGTGTCGACGCTGATCTCGCGCAGCGGCTGGCCCGCGGTCAACCCCATGTACTCCAGGGCCTTTTCTGCGGCGTTGCGCTCCGAGGCGTCCTCGTACGAGGCCGGGTCGGGGACGCTGGCCGACAGGGGAGCGCCCTGGCCGGGGTTGGTGCCCCAGGTGACGAACGGCGCCAGCTCGGCGGCCTCGATGACCACCTCGGCGTCGAAGACGGCGTCGTCGTCGGTGCGCAGCGTCTTCCAGTACGCGACGGCGGCGTCCCAGTCCTCGCCCTGCGGGGCGTGGTCGCGGCCCTGCAGGTAGTCGAAGGTGGTCCGGTCGGGGGCGATCATGCCCGCCCGCGCACCGGCCTCGATCGACATGTTGCAGATGGTCATCCGGGCCTCCATCGAGAGCTTCTCGATGGCGGAGCCGCGGTATTCGAGGATGTAGCCCTGGCCGCCACCGGTGCCGATCCGGGCGATGATCGCCAGGATGAGGTCCTTGGCGGTGACACCGTCGGGCAGTTCGCCGTCGACGGTGATCGCCATGGTCTTCGGGCGGGCCAGCGGCAGCGTCTGGGTGGCCAGCACGTGCTCGACCTGGCTGGTGCCGATGCCGAACGCGAGGGCGCCGAACGCGCCGTGCGTGGACGTGTGGGAGTCGCCGCAGACGACGGTGGTGCCGGGCTGGGTCAGGCCCAGCTGCGGACCGACCACGTGCACGACGCCCTGCTCGACGTCGCCCAGCGGGTGCAGCCGGACGCCGAAGTCCGCGCAGTTCTTCCGCAGCGTCTCCAGCTGGGCGCGGGAGACCGGGTCGGCGATCGGCTTGTCGATGTCGAGGGTCGGGGTGTTGTGGTCCTCGGTGGCGATGGTGAGGTCGAGGCGCCGCACCGGGCGTCCGGCCTGCCGCAGGCCGTCGAACGCCTGGGGACTGGTCACCTCGTGCAGCAGGTGCAGATCGATGAAGAGGAGGTCGGGCTCGCCCTCGGCGCGCCGGACGACATGGTCGTCCCAAACCTTCTCCGCGAGTGTCCTACCCATCGCTTTCCCTCCGGCCGGCGTCATCGCCGGCCCAACTAGAGATTCGGTGCGCCCCCGTCCGGACCCCCGTACGGGGCGGTGGCCACGGGCCGTTGTGGGGCCGCTGGTACAGGTTCGCAACTTCCGGGGAAAATTGAACTTGCGTTTCACAGAGTGAGACGCGAGTATCGTCGTATGGACAACTCTAGCGGCGTCGGCGTTCTCGACAAGGCGGCTCTGGTATTGAGCGCCCTGGAGTCCGGGCCGGCCACCCTCGCCGGGCTGGTCGCGGCGACCGGGCTCGCACGACCCACGGCCCACCGGCTGGCCGTGGCACTGGAACACCACCGGATGGTGGCGAGGGACATGCAGGGCCGGTTCATTCTCGGCCCCCGGCTCTCCGAGCTGGCGGCGGCGGCCGGCGAGGACCGCCTGCTGGCCACGGCGGGGCCGGTGCTCACGCATCTGCGCGACATCACCGGCGAGAGCGCCCAGCTCTACCGGCGCCAGGGCGA
Organism: Streptomyces sp. NBC_00209; assembly: GCF_045206345.1. NCBI lineage: Bacteria > Bacillati > Actinomycetota > Actinomycetes > Kitasatosporales > Streptomycetaceae > Streptomyces > Streptomyces sp. NBC_00209. The sequence goes on from NZ_CP108121.1 coordinate 1,685,351, forward strand.
CATGCGCATCTGCGTGGCGGCGGCGGAGCGGCTGTCCGGACTGCGGGACACCGTGCCGGTCGGCTCCACGCTGACCATGAAGGCCGGCTCGTCCGCGCAGATCCTGATGGCCTGGGAGGAGCCGGAGCGGCTGCACCGCGGTCTCCAGGGCGCCCGCTTCACGGCGACGGCGCTCTCCGGCGTACGGCGGCGCGGCTGGGCCCAGTCGATCGGTGAGCGCGAGCCGGGCGTGGCCTCGGTCTCCGCCCCGGTGCGCGGCCCGTCGAACCGCGTGGTCGCCGCGGTCTCGGTCTCCGGACCGATCGAGCGGCTGACCCGCCACCCGGGCCGGATGCACGCCCAGGCGGTCATCGACTCGGCCGCCCGGCTGAGCGAGGCGCTGCGCCGCACCGGCTGAGCCCCGGCGCGCACCTCCCCCCCTCCCCCGAGGCCGCCCCAGCGTCGTGGCGGCCCCCTTCTCAGCCCCTCACCGCTTCACTTGGCGCCCGAAGCGCCCGGAGCCCCCGACCGATGCGCGAGCCGGTCCGCCGCCCGGCGGCCCCGCCCCTCGATCGGCAACGACCCGGTCGCCGCGGCCAGTCCGTACGCCGGCATGTCGGCGTAGAGGGACTCGTAGCCTCCCTCGGGCACGATGTAGGTCTCGTGCCACAGCCCCACGTGCTGCCGGGACTTCTTCTCCTTGCGGTTGAGCATCGCCCACGCCCGCCGGTGGAACATGTCGGGCGCCGAGGCGTACGCGTACAGCTTCTCCTTCGACTCCCAGTACTGGACGACGTAGTACGTCCTCGGCGAGCCGGACAGCAGCACGTGGCCGAGCAGCCCCCTGGCCCGGTCCGCCTTGAGCTCCCGCAGCATGCGCAGCATCGCCAGCATGACCGGCAGCCAGTGGTGCACACCCCTGAAGTGGTTGATCCGCATGCCGATCAGCAGGACGACGACATCGCCCTCGGCTGCGGCGGTCGTCCGTCCCGGCATGATGTTCGCGAACACTGGGCCCCCTGGCAGGCGTTGGATAGCAACACTGTCCAATGGTTGGATAGTGGCACTGTCCAAGGGTGGACGCAAGGGAAGGACGGCATGCGCCTCTCGGAGTTGAGCGAGCAGAGCGGCATCTCGACCGCGACGATCAAGTACTACCTGCGCGAGGGCCTGTTGCCGCCGGGAGAGCGGGTGAGCGCGACGCAGGCCGCGTACGACGAGAGCCATCTGCGCCGGCTGCGTCTGGTCCGGGCGCTGATCCAGGTAGGTCGGCTGCCCATCGCCACGGCCCGCGAGGTGCTGGCCCATGTGGACGACGAGTCGCTGGGCCGTACGATCCGGCTCGGCGCGGCCCTCTGGGCGCTGCCGCACGGCCCCGAGCCGGACGAGGAGGCCCCGGAGACGGCGGCGGCGCGGGCGGAAGTCGACGCGCTGCTCGACCGGTTGGGCTGGGCCGGTGCCCGGGAGATCGGTGAACTGTCCCCCGTCTACCGTTCGCTCGTCGCGGGTCTGGCCACGCTCGCCCGCCTCGGCTATCCGTACGAGAGCGCGCATCTGGAGGAGCACGCGCGGCTGATGCACGAGGTGGCCGTGCGGGATCTGGACCTGATGGAGACCCACCCGACGCGTTCGCAGCAGGTGGAGATGGCGGTGGCGTCCGCGGTGCTGTACGAGCCGTTGCTGACGTCGCTGCGCAGGCTGGCCCAGGAGGAGGAGTCGGCCCGGCGGTACGGGTATTGAGCGGGGGCGGCCCCGCGCCGCGTACAAGCGAAAGGCCCTTCACCGGGGTGAAGGGCCTTCGCGTCTTGTTTGTTGTACCCCCGACCGGATTCGAACCGGCGCTACTGCCGTGAGAGGGCAGCGTGCTAGGCCGCTACACAACGGGGGCTTGTCCTACAACCTGCTTTGTACTGCGCTGGGCTACCAGGACTCGAACCTAGAATGACGGTACCAGAAACCGTAGTGTTGCCAATTACACCATAGCCCATGGTGTTGCAAGTACCCCCGACCGGATTCGAACCGGCGCTACTGCCGTGAGAGGGCAGCGTGCTAGGCCGCTACACAACGGGGGCCCTAGCGATCCTGCATCGAGACCGTGGGGCGACCCAGGTGATCTCGCGGGAAGGATCTGTACCCCCGACCGGATTCGAACCGGCGCTACTGCCGTGAGAGGGCAGCGTGCTAGGCCGCTACACAACGGGGGCTTGTCCTACAACCTGCTTTGTACTGCGCTGGGCTACCAGGACTCGAACCTAGAATGACGGTACCAGAAACCGTAGTGTTGCCAATTACACCATAGCCCACTGAAACGCAACCCCTGGGGGCCTTGTTTCTGTCTGCGCTTCCCGGCCGGATCTTTCGGCCCGCTCGGGCGGCGCAGGAAGAACATTACCCGAAGGTGTCCGGCGCTCCAAAACGGGTATCGCCCGCGAGCAGCCCGGGCAACTGGTCCAGCCCCGTGATCCGGGCCAGCTCGGGCCGCCCGCCCCGGCCGCGCCGGTCCAGCCAGACGCCGGTGAGGCCGGCGGCGGTGGCGCCCGCGGCGTCGATGTCGGGTTCGTCCCCGACGTACAGCACCTCGTGCGCATCGAGCCCCAGCGCCTCGCAGGAGGCGAGGAAGGCCCCGGGGTCCGGCTTGGAGACGCCCAGCTCCGCGGCGCAGAGCAGGGACTCGAACCGGTCGCGCACCCCGAGCACCGTCAGCTTCTGGTGCTGCTGTTCCAGGGCGGAGTTGGAGAGCACGGCGTGCCGGTACGTCCCCGCCAGGGAGTCGAGTGCCGGGACGGTGTCCGGGAAGAGCGCCCACGCGGATTCGTAGTGCGCGATGTGGCGGGTGAACCACGCATCGGCCGCGTCGTCGTCCAGTGCCCGCCCGAGGAACTCCCTGGCCCGGTCCCGACGCTGCCCCTGCCAGTCGGTCTCCCCGGCGGAGAACCGCGCCCAGTGCCGCCGCGTGAGCCGCTGCCACGCCTCGACGGCCTCCTCGGCCGAGGCATGCCCCGGGGGCAGCCCCTCCGCCGCGATGTGCCGGGCCATCCCGGTGGCGGCGGCCGTCGTGTGGTCGAACAACGTGTCGTCGATGTCCCAGAGGACGGCGCTGATGGGCATGGCCCGAACTCTACGCGCGGCCCCGCACAGCGGGACGGGCCCGGCGGCCGCGGTGTGCGGCTGCCGGGCCCGTCCCGTGCGTCGGTGCGGCGTTACGCGGTCAGCCTGGCCAGGGCCGCGTCGATGCGGGCGATCGTCTTCTCGCGGCCCAGGATCTCCAGGGACTCGAAGAGCGGGAGGCCGATCGTGCGGCCGGTGACGGCTACCCGGACCGGGGCCTGGGCCTTGCCGAGCTTGAGGCCGTGCTGCTCACCGGCGGCGAGGACGGCGGCCTTCAGGGCGTCCGCGTTCCAGTCGGCGGCGATGAGCGCGGCGCGGGCGGTGACGAGAAGGGCGTCGGAGCCCTCCTTCATCGCCTTGGCCCAGGACGCCTCGTCGTGCACCGGCTCGTCCAGGAACAGGAAGTCCACGTTGGCGGTGATCTCGGAGAGCACCGTGACCCGGGTCTGGGCGTGCGGGGCGATCTCGGCGAAGACCGCCGCGTCGAAGGACTCCGGTGCCCAGGGGGCGAACGGCGCCTGGAGCCAGGGGCCGCACGCCTCGGTGAAGGTCTTCACGTCGAGGCGGCGGATGTGCTCCGCGTTGACGTGCTCGCACTTCTTGAGGTCGAAGCGGGCCGGGTTGGCGTTGACGTCCTTGATGTCGAAGGCGGCGACCATCTCCTCGATGTCGAAGATGTCGCGGTCCTCGGCGATCGACCAGCCCAGCAGCGAGAGGTAGTTGAGCAGCCCCTCACGGACGAAGCCGCGCTCGCGGTAGAGGTTGAGCGAAGCCTGCGGGTCGCGCTTGGAGAGCTTCTTGTTGCCCTCGCCCATCACGTACGGCAGGTGCCCGAAAGCGGGGGTGTCCTTGGCGATGCCCAGCTCGATGAGCGCCCGGTACAGGGCGATCTGGCGCGGGGTGGAGGAGAGCAGGTCCTCGCCGCGCAGGACGTGGGTGATCTCCATCAGTGCGTCGTCCACCGGGTTGACCAGCGTGTAGAGCGGGGCGCCGTTGGCGCGGACGATGCCGTAGTCCGGGACGTTCTCCGGCTGGACGGTGATGTCGCCGCGGACCAGGTCCGTGAAGGTGATGGCCTCGTCGGGCATCCGGAAGCGGACGATCGACGCGCGTCCCTCGGCCTCGTACGCGGCCTTGCGCTCGTCGCTCAGGTCGCGGCAGTGGCCGTCGTAGCCGGACGGGCGGCCGGCGGCGCGGGCGGCGTCGCGGCGGGTGTCCAGTTCCTCCGTGGTGCAGTAGCAGGGGTACGCGTAGCCGCCGGCGAGGAGCTTCTCGGCGACGTCCTTGTAGATGTCCATCCGCTGCGACTGGCGGTACGGGGCGTGCGGGCCGCCGGTCTCGGGGCCCTCGTCCCAGTCCAGGCCGAGCCAGCGCATCGCGTCGAGGAGCTGCTCGTACGACTCCTCGGAGTCGCGCGCCGCGTCGGTGTCCTCGATGCGGAAGACCAGGGTGCCCTGGTGGTGCCGGGCGAAGGCCCAGTTGAAGAGGGCCGTCCGGACCAGGCCGACGTGCGGGTTGCCGGTCGGGGAGGGACAGAAACGTACACGTACAGGTGCGTTAGCCACGCTTGATCACCTTGTTGGTGAGAGTGCCGATGCCTTCGATGGTGACGGCGACCTCGTCGCCGACATGGAGGGGTCCGACCCCCGCGGGAGTGCCGGTGAGGATCACATCGCCCGGAAGCAGCGTCATGGCTTCCGTGATGTGGACGACCAGGTCCTCGATGGACCGGATCATGTCGCTCGTCCGGCCGAGCTGGCGCTGCTCGCCGTTGACCGTGGCCTGGATGGCGAGGTCACCGGGGTCGAGGTCGGTCTCCACCCAGGGGCCGAGGGGGCAGGAGGTGTCGAAGCCCTTGGCCCGGGCCCACTGCTTCTCCCGCTTCTGGGCGTCGCGGGCGGTGACGTCGTTGGCGCAGGTGTAGCCGAAGATGACGTCCTTGACCCGCTCGCGCGGCACTTCGCGGCACATCCGGCCGATGACCACGGCCAGCTCGGCCTCGTGGTGGACCTCGTCGGAGAAGGAGGGGTACTCGATGGCGTCGCCGGAGCCGATCACCGAGGTGGTGGGCTTGAAGAAGGCGACGGGGACGTCGGGGACCTCGTTGCCGAGTTCGGCGGCGTGCTCCGCGTAGTTGCGGCCGATGGCCACGACCTTGTTGGGGAGCACGGGCGGCAGCAGCCGCACCTTGTTCAGCGGGACCTTGGTCCCGGAGAGCTCGAACGCGGAGTACGGGATGCCCTTGATGATGTCGAGGACGAGACCATCGGGCCCGTCGCCCTCGACCGCGCCGAAGGCGACATTGCCGTCGATGGAGAACCTGGCGATGCGCACGGGTTGCTGTCGCCCCTCACTGCTTGCTGGGTGCCTGAAAAGACTGACGCTCCAGGCTAACGCGGGTGAGGGGCGCTTCCGCGCGGGATTACTCCGCGGCGGCGGTGACGGGGGCGGGGGCCGTCATCAGGATCGTGCGGCGCGGGTTGGCGGTCTGCGTCGGCAGCTGGACCGCGTGCTCCGGGAGATCCGCCGTCAGCAGCGCCTCGGCGTCCTTGAGGTGTGCCAGCGTGGTGCGGCGGGGGTTGGCGAGGATGCGGAGCGTCGTCGTGTTCATCTGCCGTACGGCCCTGTCGTCGGGGCGCCACCCGTACGAGAGGGGGCGCCGGTTGTCGGTTCTGCCATCCCAGTAAAGCGTCAGGCTAAACATTCAATTCCCTGCGGTGACCCGGAAAAGACGGCGATCTTCGTGTGAGTTTGCTCACGAGCACCACGACAATCACGTCAATACGGACACGCGATCCGGGTCTTCAAAACAGACATGTCACCCCTGAACCATCCATTCCGCTCCCGATCATGGCGACTGGGACACGCCTCGGCCCGTTCGGACTCACCCCCAATAATCCGGAATGTCCGCGAACCGCCCCCACCGCTTGTTACACACCCATCACACGGTGTCACGCAGGTCACAGCCCGGTACCTGGCCCTTGTTGGAGATCCAGCACTGTGCTGAAATTCCACGCACCGCCGCGGGTTTCAAGCCGGCGCGCAGGGGCGCAACGCAGCGCCGAGTGGCGGCGGGAAGGGGAAGAGCGCCGGTCACTCACGACCACCAAATGGGGCAGGACAACGCCCCACCACGCCGACACCGTTTTCTCCGTTCACGACGGAGGAACGCCTGGTCCAGAGGTTGCGACGCTAGTGCAGGGACGTTTCAAGAGGGATGGCAGCGCTGCGGCGGAACAGGAGCCGCGCGGCGGGACCGACCGCGGTTCCTCGCCCCAGCACGCCCAGAACCCCGGATCGGCCGCGGCCGGTGAACAAGGTGACCGCGACCGCCGCCCCGGCGCCGCTCCGGCAGGCGGCGAGCCCGAGAAGGGCGCCGCGCCCAAGCCCCGGGGCCCCGTCAACACGGGCTCGCGGGTAGCTCTCCGCAACTGGCGCATCAGCACACGCCTGGTGTCCCTGCTCGCCCTCCCCGTGGTCGCCGCGACCACGCTGGGTGGTCTGCGCATCAACGACTCCCTGAACGACATCCAGCAGCTGGAGCACATGCAGCTGCTGACCGAGATGACGAAGCAGGCGACCTCGCTGGCGCAGGCGCTCCAGGAGGAGCGCGACCAGACGGCCGGTCCGCTGTCGAACGACGTGCCGGCAACCGACTTCAAGATCACCACGCCCCGGCAGAAGACCGACCGGGCGCAGCTGGCGTTCCTCGCGAGCACGAGCGAGATCGGCGACACCACCGGTGACGACACCCTGGAGAGCATCCACACCAGCATCCAGCAGATCGCCACGCGGCTCAGCTCCATCCGCGACACCCGCAAGCACGCGTACGAGAAGGGCAGCCCGGCCCTCCAGACGGTCGACGCCTACAGCCAGCTGATCACCTCGCTGCTGAGCCTGTCCCAGGACATGGCCCAGGCGACCAGCAGCCCCGAGATGATCAAGCGGACCCGTGCGCTGGCGGCCTTCTCCTCCGCCAAGGAGTACGCCTCGATCCAGCGCGCGATCATCGCCGCCGCGCTGCCCACCAGCGACGACAAGAAGCCCGCCCTCGACCGCAACGACCAGCAGTTCGGTCTGGCCGCCCGGGGCAAGGAGCAGGCGGCCCGCACGTCGTTCGAGGCGATCTACACCTCCACCGGCAACGACGCCTCCGAGCTGACCGCGACGCTGGACGAGGGCAACCCGGACATCAAGGCCGCGGACACGTACGCGCAGAAGATGCTGGAGAACCCGCTCGCCATGGGCGGCTCCAAGGCCCGGCGCTCGTACATGAACTGGTACGACCAGGACACCAGCAAGATCAACGCCATGAAGCGCATCGAGGAGACCCTCCTCAGCGACATGGAGAGCAAGGCGCGCGAGCTGCGCGAGGAGTCCCAGCGCGAGGCGATCATCTCCGGTGCGCTGATCCTGCTCGTGCTCGGCGTCTCGCTGGTCGGCGCCTTCGTCGTCGCCCGGTCCATGATCCGCTCGCTGCGCCGGCTCCAGGACACCGCGACCCGCGTCGCCCAGGACCGTCTGCCCGAGCTCGTCAAGCAGCTCTCCGACTCCGACCCGCAGGACGTGGACACCTCGGTCGAGTCCGTCGGTGTGCACTCCCGTGACGAGATCGGCAAGGTGGCCGCGGCCTTCGACGACGTGCACCGCGAGGCGGTCCGTCTCGCCGCCGAGCAGGCCCTTCTGCGGGGCAACGTCAACGCGATGTTCACCAACCTCTCGCGCCGCTCGCAGGGCCTCATCCAGCGCCAGCTCTCGCTCATCTCCGAGCTGGAGTCGCGCGAGGCCGACCCGGACCAGCTGTCCTCGCTCTTCAAGCTCGACCACCTCGCGACCCGTATGCGCCGGAACGGCGAGAACCTTCTCGTCCTCGCCGGCGAGGAACCGGGCCGCCGGTGGACCCGCCCCGTGCCGCTGGTCGACGTGCTCCGCGCCGCCGCGTCCGAGGTGGAGCAGTACGAGCGCATCGAACTGGCCGCGGTGCCCGCCACCGAGGTCGCGGGCCGGGTCGTCAACGACCTCGTGCACCTGCTCGCCGAGCTGCTGGAGAACGCCACGTCGTTCTCCTCGCCGCAGACGAAGGTCCGGGTCACGGGCCACGCCCTGCCCGACGGCCGGGTGCTGGTCGAGATCCACGACACCGGCATCGGGCTCTCCCCGGAGGACCTGGCCGCGATCAACGAGCGGCTCGCCTCGCCGCCCACCGTGGACGTCTCGGTCTCCCGCCGCATGGGCCTGTTCGTGGTCGGCCGGCTCTCCCTGCGTCACGGCATCCGCATCCAGCTGCGCCCCTCGGACTCCGGCGGCACCACCGCGCTGGTCATGCTCCCGGTGGAAGTCGCGCACGGCGGACGGCAGCCGGCCCCGAAGCAGGGGCCCGGTCAGCAGTCCCCCGGCGGCCTGCTCTCCGGCGGCAACGACGCCCAGACGGGACGCCCCGCCGCGGGCCCCGCCCCTCAGCGCGGCCAGGTCGGCGCCGGTGCCGGTCCCCGGGCCGCGTTGCCCGCCCGCGACGGCAACCGCCCGCAGAACCCGCAGGGCGGACCCGGCGCGCGGGACTCGGCGTTCCAGAACCCGCAGGGCCGCCCGGCCCAGGACGGCCCCCGTCAGGGCGGCGGCCTGTCCGGTGCGTTCGGCGGTGCCCGGCTCGGCGCCCGCGGTCAGGGCGACGGCGCCCCGGACGGGAACCGGCCCAGCCTCTTCGACCAGCGGCGCCCCGAGCAGAACGGCCCCGGTGCCCCGCAGGCCCCGCAGCCGCAGCAGGCCCGGTTCGACCAGCCCGGCCAGGGCGGTCAGGACGGGCGCAACGCCTTCGAGCCGCCGCGCGGTGCGGGGCGGAGCGAGCGCCAGCTGCCGCCGGTCGGCGGTCCGCGCGCCGAGCTGCCCGGTGGCTCCCCGGCCCCGAACGCGGGCCCGAACATGGGCCAGGGTGCGCCCGGCGGCGGCTACCCCGGCCCGCAGCGCCCGCAGACCACGAGCTGGGGCACCGACGAGCCGTCCGCGCCCCGGCGCACCCCGCTCGACACGCCGCGCGGTCACGAGGAGTCGGAGACCACGGGCCGCTTCCCGCAGGCGCCGCGCCTTCCGGCCGACGACCGCCAGGGGCCCGGCTCCACGGCGGAGTTCGCCCGGCCAGACTTCTCGGCGCCCGCGCCGAACGGACAGCAGCCCGGTCTGCCGCAGGGCAACGGCCCGCAGCACAACGCACCGCAGTACAACGGGCCGCAGCACAACGCACCGCTGCCCGGTCTGCCGCAGCGCGGCGTACCGCAGCCGAACGGCCCCCAGCACAACGGCGCGTACGGCAACGGCCCGCAGAACCCGGACGTGACGGGCACCTCGCAGTTCGCCCGCCCGGACTTCGGTGGACCGCAGCAGCCGGTGCCCCGGCAGCGCGACGACCAGGACTTCGGCGCGCCGCGTCCGCCCATGGGCGGCCAGGCACCCGAGGCCCCGTACCGCCCGGTCCTGCCCCAGCAGCCGCAGCAGCCCGAGGCGCTGCCGCCGGCCGGGCCCGGCGACGGCCGCACCCCGCTGTACGACACGCTGGAGACCAACTGGTTCCGCGGTCCGCAGCCGGGTGCCCCGCAGCAGCCTCCGGCCGCCCCCGCGCAGGACTTCCCGCAGCAGCCGGCCCAGGAGCCCGTGGCTCCCGCGCCGCAGCGGACCCTCGGCGACACGGGTGCGCAGAGCGCCTGGCGGGCGTCGCCGAACGACGAGATCGTCCGGCAGGCGGAGCGGGTGAAGAAGCCCGCGGCGGGCGGTATCACCACGTCCGGTCTGCCGCGCCGGGTCCCGCGCGCCAATCTGGTGCCGGGTACCGCCCAGCAGCAGAACAACCAGTCCGGTCCGCAGGTCTCGCGAGCGCCCGATGACGTGCGCGGGCGTCTGACCAACCTCCGCCGCGGCATCCAGCAGGGACGCCAGGCGGGCACCGGCCAGACGGGCAGTTTCCCCCTCGGCCCCACTCACCAGCAGGAGCGTTAGTTGAGCCCGATGAGTCAGGCCGCACAGAATCTGAACTGGCTGATCACCAACTTCGTGGACAACACCCCAGGGGTGTCGCACACGGTGGTGGTCTCGGCGGACGGGCTGCTGCTGGCGATGTCCGAAGGTTTCCCGCGCGACCGCGCCGACCAGCTCGCGGCCGTCGCGTCCGGGCTGACCTCGCTGACGGCCGGCGCCTCCCGGATCTTCGAGGGCGGCGCCGTCAGCCAGACCGTGGTGGAGATGGAGCGGGGCTTCCTGTTCCTGATGTCCGTCTCGGACGGCTCCTCGCTGGCCGTGCTGGCCCATCCGGACGCCGACATCGGTCTGGTCGGCTACGAGATGGCCCTGCTGGTGGACCGGGCAGGCTCCGTCCTGACCCCGGACCTCCGTGCGGAGCTCCAGGGCAGCCTGCTCCACTAGGCGGCCGTGAACCAGTGACACAGACGATCAACCCGAAAACCAACCCTCGACCGTCCGGCCGCTTACAGCCCCCCACCGGCCCCTTCAGACGGCAAGCCGACACTCTGCTGTCACGCCCGGAGGATTCATGACCCCGCCACCCGCCTCACCCGATCCGTACGGCGCGTCAAGCCACGCGTCGTACGAAGGTGAGGGCGACCAGCCGCTGGTCCGTCCGTACGCCATGACCGGTGGACGCACCCGGCCGCGCTATCAGCTAGCGATAGAAGCACTGGTCAGCACCACGGCCGATCCCGCGCATCTGGGGACCCTGCTTCCCGAGCATCAGCGGATCTGCCATCTGTGCCGCGAGGTCAAGTCGGTGGCCGAGGTCTCGGCCCTGCTGTCGATGCCCCTCGGTGTGGCGCGGATCCTCGTCGCGGACCTGGCGGAAGCCGGCATGGTGGCCATCCACCAGCCGGGCAATGGAGAGGCCGGCGGCGCGCCGGATGTGACACTGCTCGAAAGGGTGCTCAGTGGACTTCGCAAGCTCTAACGGCGGCACGGCGACCCGGGCCACCACCTCGGCGAAGATCGTCGTGGCCGGTGGGTTCGGCGTGGGTAAGACCACGTTCGTCGGTGCCGTCTCGGAGATCAATCCGCTGCGCACCGAAGCCGTGATGACGTCCGCCTCGGCGGGCATCGACGACCTCACGCACACCGGCGGGAAGACCACCACCACGGTGGCGATGGACTTCGGCCGCATCACCCTGGACCAGGACCTGATCCTGTACCTCTTCGGTACGCCGGGCCAGGACCGCTTCTGGTTCATGTGGGACGACCTGGTGCGGGGCGCGATCGGCGCCGTCGTGCTGGTCGACACCCGCCGCCTCGCCGACTGCTTCCCGGCGGTCGACTACTTCGAGAACAGCGGGCTGCCGTTCGTCATCGCCCTCAACGGCTTCGACGGCCACCAGCCGTACACCCCCGACGAGGTGCGCGAAGCCCTTCAGATCGGGCCCGACACGCCGATCATCACCACGGACGCGCGGCACCGCGCGGACGCGAAGAGCGGCCTGATCACGCTGGTCGAGCACGCTCTGATGGCCAGGCTGAAGTAGTCACAAGTAGGAAGTGGCATACGGCAGTTACCGTAGTCACACGGGGGCGGGCTGTGTCCTTTGACACGATCCGCCCCCGTATTCATAACGTTTCGAAAGAGAATTGCCCCGCGACCGACACCGGATGCGCACGAGCGGTGTCGCTGCGCTCACATGAGCCTCGCCTTTTGGCGGGGCTCGCTCTTTATGCCCGATTTATCTGAGGCGTGAGCCACTCGGAATCGCCCATTCCGACTGTTTGGAACGCGACCGTCAGCCGTGCTGCAATTCGACCAACTCCCGAGTAGGTAGTACGGCCCTGAACTAAATCCGGCACAGCGTAGGTGCCGACGCCGAGAGGTTGTTGGTCGAGTGAGGCGTAACAACGAGGGCTCCACGGCGCAGGCGGAGCGGGGCAATTTCACCCCGCCGTCGCGTGCCGCGGCGCCGTCCGCCGACGTGTCCGAAGGGGCACCGGCCGGTGGCAGCACCAGCCGGCTGTCGCCGCGCAACTGGCGGGTGCCCACCCGGCTGAACGCGATCCTCCTGATCCCGGTGCTGGTCGGCCTCGTCATGGGCGGCTTCCAGGTGAAGGGCTCGGTCAACACCTGGCAGGAGGCCCAGGACGCGGAGAAGACCGCGCTGATCGTGCGGGCCGCCGCCGAGTACGGGCAGGCGCTGCTCAACGAGCGCGACCTCACCGCCCAGCCGTTGCTGTCGAACAAGCGCGACGACGAGGTCGTCTCGCAGACCCGGGCCACCACCGACGCGGCCGCCGCCAAGTTCGCCGACGCCGTCAAGGGCATGCCGGCCAAGGAGGGCCTCCAGCGCCGTCTCAAGCTGTTCAAGCTGGAGGAGCCGAAGCTCCCGCAGCTGCGCAAGGCGGCCTACACCGCGGCCATGGACCCGGTGAAGACCGAGGAGGGCTACGTCCAGGTGCAGCACTCCCTGATGGAGTTCTGCAACGAACTGGGCCTCGGCACCGGCAACATCACCAGCTACGGCCGCACCGTCTACGCGATCGAGCTGGCCAAGGCTGCAGAATCGCTTCAGCGCTCCATCGGCATGCACCTCCTGGTCCGCCCCAGCAAGGAGAGCGGCAAGTTCAACGACCAGGTCAAGGCGTTCGGCTCGTACAACTACCTGGAGCAGATCGCCCTCGGCGAGTTCACCTCCGGTGGTACGGAGGCCGACGCCAACCGGCTGCGCACGGTCATGGAGGCCAAGGCGGCCGCCGGCGCCGCCGAGCTGAAGGAGGCCAAGGAGAAGGCCGCCGCGGCCGGTGTGCCGTTCGTGGCGCCGCCCTCCATCGACGGCTCGGTCTATGACGGCATGGCCAAGGAGATCGGCCTCGGCAAGGACCAGGACGAGCTGAAGGCCAAGGGGATCACCCCCGAGACCTGGCTGGCCGCCGCCACCGCCAAGTTCGACGGCTACACCACGGTCGAGAACGAGCTGGTCGAGAAGGCCGTGACCGAGGCCGCGGAGATCTCCTCCGACGCCCGGACCGACGCCATCGTCAACGCCTCGATCGTCGTCGTCGCCCTGCTGGCCGCGTTCCTCCTGGCCGGGCTCATGGCCCGCCAGATGAGCCGCTCGATGCGCCGGCTGCGTACCGCCGCCTTCGGGATCGCCGAGCAGCGGCTGCCCTCGCTGGTCGACCAGCTCTCGCGCACCGACCCGGGCCGGGTCGACACCCGCGTACAGCCCATCCCGATCAACTCGCAGGACGAGATCGGCGAGGTCGCCCGCGCCTTCGACCAGGTCCACCAGGAAGCGGTCCGGCTCGCGGCCGAGCAGGCCATGCTCCGGGGCAACGTCAACGCGATCTTCACCAACCTCTCGCGCCGCAACCAGTCGCTCATCGAGGGCCAGCTGACCCTCATCACCGACCTGGAGAACAACGAGGCCGACCCGGACCAGCTGGAGAGCCTGTTCCGGCTGGACCACCTGGCGACCCGTATGCGCCGGAACGGCGAGAACCTTCTCGTCCTCGCCGGCGAGGAGCCCGGCCGCCGCTGGAACCAGCCGGTGCCGCTGGTGGACGTGTTGCGCGCCGCCTCCTCCGAGGTGGAGTCGTACGAGCGCATCGAGCTCTCCGGCGTCCCGGAGACCGAGATCCACGGCCAGTCCGTCACCGACCTCGTGCACCTGCTCGCCGAGCTCCTGGAGAACGCCACGACGTTCTCCTCGCCGCAGACCAAGGTGCGGGTCACCGCGACCCGGCTGCCCGACAGCCGCGTGATGATCGAGATCCACGACAAGGGCATCGGCCTCACCGCCGAGGACTTCGCCGACATCAACCACAAGCTGGCCAACCCGCCGACGGTGGACGCCGCGGTGTCCCAGCGCATGGGCCTGTTCGTGGTCGGCCGGCTCGCCGACCGGCACGGCATCCGCGTCCAGCTGCGCCCCTCGGGCGAGCAGGCCGGCACGACCTCGCTGGTCATGCTGCCGGACGCGATCACCCACGGTGGCGGCGGCGACGCGCCGGAGCAGGACGACTTCACCGTCTCCTCGATCATCCCGCAGCAGCAGGCGTTCGACGCGCTGCCGCAGCACCCGCAGCCGCAGCTGCGCACGGCCGCCGAACTCGGCTTCGACGACTCGCGTTACGACGAGGGCTCCGCGGACTCGGCCCAGCTCGACCCGGTGGGCCGCTCGCTGATGCGCGAGGAGCGCCGTGCGGCGCTGGAGGCCCAGGCCACCGGCGGCGAGCGCCAGGCGTTCCCGGAGCAGGCGCAGCCCGGGCAGGGCTACGCCGAGGGTGCGTACGGACAGGACGCGTACGCCGGGAACGGTGAGGCGGCCTACGCCGGGAACGGCCAGGACGGCTACGCCGCGCAGCAGTACGAGGGCGGCTACGACCCGTACGCCGGTGCCGGCGGCTACGACGCCCAGCCCGCCTATGACGGTGCCCAGGGCGGCTATCCGGAGGCGGCTTACGCGGCCCCCGAGGCGCCCGTACAGGGCTACGGCGAGCAGTACGCCGCCCAGCCCCAGCAGGAAGAGTGGGCAGATCAGGGCACGTACCAGGGCGGCTACGAGCCGGTCGCCCAGGCGGAACCGGAATCTGTGGTGAGCGCTCCCGCCGAGCCGCAGGAGCGCGTAGGCTTCGAGCGTTCGGGCCCCGTCCCGAACGCCGGCCAGGACATGACCGACGCCGGTCTGCCGCGCCGGGGCGGCCAGCAGCACTGGCAGCCCACCGGCCGCGGGAACGGCCGGCCCGGTGGAGCGCAGGAGCGTCCGCAGCAGCACGAACTGCCGCAGCGGCCGGCCCCGGCGCAGCAGGCCACCGACGGAAACGCCGGAAACGACGGCTCCGAGGACTGGCGCTCGGCCAACGACGAGCGCTGGGAGCGGGCCGAGCAGCTCCGGGAGCCGAAGGCGGGCGGGATAACCCCGTCCGGTCTTCCCCGGCGCGTGCCCAAGGCCAATCTGGTCGAGGGCACCGCCGAACAGACCCAGCAGGGCGGCCCCCAGGTCTCCCGCGCTCCGGAAGACGTGCGTGGCAGGCTGAGCAACCTGCGGCGCGGTGTCCTCCGGGGACGCAACGCGGGTACGGACACAAGTACTACCTACAACCAGGAGCGTTAGTGTGAGCCCGATGAGCCAGGCGGCGCAGAATCTGAACTGGTTGATCACCAACTTCGTGGACAACACCCCCGGGGTGTCGCACACGGTGGTGGTCTCCGCCGACGGACTCCTGCTGGCGATGTCCGAGGGATTCCCCCGCGACCGCGCGGACCAGCTGGCGGCGGTCGCCTCCGGTCTGACCTCGCTGACCGCCGGTGCCTCCCGGATCTTCGAGGGCGGCGCGGTGAATCAGACGGTTGTGGAGATGGAGCGGGGATTCCTCTTCATCATGTCCGTTTCCGACGGTTCCTCCTTGGCCGTTCTCGCACACCCGGATGCCGACATCGGCCTCATCGGGTACGAAATGGCCCTTCTGGTCGACCGCGCGGGCAGCGTTCTGACGCCGGACCTCCGCGCCGAGCTCCAGGGAAGTCTTCTTAACTAGTCTTATCCAGTAACCAGACAGTGCGTTTCGCGTCACCGCGCCATAGGGTGCGGTGGCGCGGTCCACTGGTATCGGGACCGGCAGGCGGAGGAGGAATCGTGGGTACACCCCCAGGCGGGCACCAGTACGACGGTGACCGGCACGTGCCGGGTGAGCACGGGGACGAACGTTTCAACTTCCCCTCCGCACCCGGCAGACAGGGCGCTCAGCAGCCTCAGCAGCCCTACCAGCCGTACGGGCAGGGCCAGTACGGCCAGTCGGGGCCCGGCTGGCCGCAGCAGGAGCCCCAGCAGCCCTCGCAGCAGCCGCACCACCCCCGGCGTCCCCACCGCCTCGACGGGCCGCAGCAGCCCAGGATCCAGCCGGTGCAGCCGCGGCGGGCTCCCGAGCCGGCGGCTCCGGCCGCGCACAATCCGCTGGTCCGTCCGTACGCCATGACAGGTGGACGGACGCGACCGCGCTACCAACTCGCCATTGAGGCGTTGGTCAGTACCACGGCTGATCCGTCCCGGCTGCAAGGGCAGTTGCCCGAGCACCAGCGGATCTGCCGGCTGTGCTTCGAGATCAAGTCGGTGGCCGAGATCTCGGCCCTCCTCTCGATCCCCCTCGGCGTTGCCCGGATTCTCGTTGCCGACCTGGCCGAGGCCGGACTCGTCGCTATCCACCAGCCCGGCGGCGACGAGTCCGCCGGCGGCCAGCCAGATGTGACACTGCTCGAAAGGGTGCTCAGTGGACTTCGCAAGCTCTAGCGGCGGAGCGGCCCGCTCCACTACCTCGGCGAAGATCGTGGTGGCAGGGGGCTTCGGCGTGGGTAAAACCACGTTTGTCGGTGCCGTCTCGGAGATCAATCCGCTGCGCACCGAAGCCGTGATGACGTCCGCCTCGGCGGGCATCGACGACCTGACGCACACGGGGGACAAGACCACCACGACGGTGGCGATGGACTTCGGCCGCATCACGCTCGACCAGGACCTGATCCTGTACCTCTTCGGTACACCGGGCCAGGACCGCTTCTGGTTCATGTGGGACGACCTGGTGCGGGGCGCGATCGGCGCCGTCGTGCTGGTGGACACCCGCCGCCTCGCGGACTGCTTCCCGGCGGTCGACTACTTCGAGAACAGCGGGCTGCCGTTCGTCATCGCCCTCAACGGCTTCGACGGCCACCAGCCGTACACCCCCGACGAGGTGCGCGAAGCCCTTCAGATCGGGCCCGACACGCCGATCCTGACCACGGACGCGCGGCACCGGGCGGATGCGAAGAGTGCGCTCATCACGCTCGTTGAGCACGCGCTCATGGCGCGCCTGCGGTAGGTGTGCCCGGTACGCCGAGGGCCCCGCACTCCTTTGAGTGCGGGGCCCTCGTGCGTGTGCCGCTCGGCCTGGCGGCCTTGCTTGTCCTCAATCGCCGGACGGGCTTGATTCTCAGCCCTGCCAGCTGTGCGGGGCCCTGAAGCCCGGGGTGCGCTCCAGGCGGCGCCAGCCGGCCGTGTCGCGGACGCGGGTGGGGGCGGTGGTGGGCTGGGCGGCGGCGCGGGCGAGGAGGACCGCGGTGATCGCGGCCAGTTCCTCGGGGTCCGCGAGGCCCTTCTCGACGCGCAGCACGGATTCGGCGGTGGCAGTGGTCATGAGTGGTGTCTCCGTCTTCTACTGCGGGGGGTTGCCGTGCTTGCGGGACGGCAGGTCGGCGTGCTTGGTGCGGAGCATGGCGAGCGAGGCGATCAGGACCTCGCGCGTCTCGGCCGGGTCGATGACGTCGTCGACCAGGCCGCGCTCGGCGGCGTAGTAGGGGTGCATCAGCTCGGTCTTGTACTCCTTGACCATGCGGGTCCGCATGGCCTCGGAGTCCTCGGCCTCCGCGATCTGCCGCCGGAAGATGACGTTGGCGGCGCCCTCCGCGCCCATCACGGCGATCTCGTTGGTGGGCCAGGCGTAGGTGAGGTCCGCACCGATGGACTGGCTGTCCATGACGATGTAGGCGCCGCCGTACGCCTTGCGCAGGATCAGGGAGATCCGCGGCACCGTCGCGTTGCAGTACGCGTAGAGCAGCTTCGCGCCGTGCCGGATGATCCCACCGTGCTCCTGATCGACGCCGGGCAGGAAGCCGGGTACGTCCAGAAGAGTGATGAGGGGGATGTTGAAGGCGTCACACATCTGGACGAATCGCGCGGCCTTCTCGGACGCCTCGATGTCCAGCACCCCGGCCAGGGCCTGGGGCTGGTTGGCGACGATGCCGACGACCTGGCCGTCCAGCCGGGCCAGGGCGCAGATGATGTTGCGGGCCCAGCGCTCGTGGATCTCCAGGTAGTCGCCGTCGTCGACGAGCTCCTCGATGACCTTGTGCATGTCGTACGGGCGGTTGCCGTCGGCCGGGACCAGGTCCAGGAGGGCGTCGCCGCGCCGGTCCGCCGGGTCGTCGCTCGCCGCGGTGGGCGGGTTCTCCCGGTTGTTGGAGGGCAGCATCCCGATGAGGTACCGGACCTCGGCGATGCAGGTCTCCTCGTCGTCGTACGCGAAGTGCGCGACGCCCGAGGTCTCGGCGTGGACGTCCGCGCCGCCCAGGCCGTTCTGGGTGATCTCCTCGCCGGTGACCGCCTTCACGACGTCCGGACCGGTGATGAACATCTGCGAGGTCTCGCGCACCATGAACACGAAGTCCGTCAGGGCGGGGCTGTAGGCCGCACCGCCCGCGCACGGGCCGAGCATCACGCTGATCTGCGGGATGACACCGGAGGCGCGCGTGTTGCGCTGGAAGATCCCGCCGTATCCGGCGAGCGCCGAGACGCCCTCCTGGATACGGGCGCCGGCGCCGTCGTTCAGGGAGACCAGCGGCGCTCCGGCCGAGATGGCCATGTCCATGATCTTGTGGATCTTCGTCGCGTGGGCCTCGCCCAGCGCCCCGCCGAAGATCCGGAAGTCGTGCGCGTACACGAAGACCGTCCGGCCCTCGACCGTGCCCCAGCCGGTGACGACACCGTCGGTGTACGGCTTCTTCGCCTCCAGGCCGAAACCCGTCGCCCGGTGGCGGCGCAGCTGCTCGACCTCGTGGAAGGAGCCCGGGTCGAGGAGGAGCTCGATGCGCTCGTGGGCGGTCAGCTTGCCCTTGGCGTGCTGCGCCTCGGTCGCCCGGTCACTGGGCCCGCGCCGGGCCTGCTCGCGCAGCGCCAGCAGTTCGGCCACACGGCCGCGGGTGTCGCTCGGCTCGCCCTGGGTTTCGTCCACAACGGTCATGTAACGACCCTACGAACCCCGCCAAGAAAATCGTGCCGTCGACTCCGTACAGTCTCCTGCCCGGTTTACTGGTGGAGCCGGACAGAAGCCCGGGCTGATGCAGGCGAAGTACCAGCCGGTACCGGGTTCCGCTTGTGGAGGTCCCACAAGGGTTCACTGTGGCCTGCCGCACACGCCGGTGAGCCGGGGGGCGCGGTCGAGCTGGGCGTCCTGCACCTTCTGGATGTCCTTCAGGCGCGGGAGCACCGGCTCGTCCGGGTGCGCCACGGTCAGCAGCACCGCCTCGTAGAAGGCGTCCCGCACCGCCGCCGGCATGACGTCCGACGCGTCCAGGCACAGCGGCACCCGCTGGTCCGTGAGCCTGCGCCCGACCTCCCGCTCGACCGCGCCCTTGCGGGCCGGGACCGCGGAGTTGGCCGAGAAGACCCCGCCCGCGCGGCCCCACTCCTCCTGGGCCTTCTCGGACGTGAGGCGCCTGATCATCGTCCGGGCCTGTTCGCCGTCCCCGAACAGCGCGGCGAAGTCCGCCGACACCTCGTGGGCCTTCACGGTATACGAGCCCCCGGGCAGCAGCGGTGCCGAGTCCGTGAAGGCGGCCCCGGACCTGCGGTCCCCGTAGAACGAGCGGGCGAAGGAGCCCTGGTGTTCCAGGGAGCAGCCGCCGCCGTCGAAGAGCAGCCCGTGGCCTCCGGCCGGGCCGCGGTGGTCCTTCGTCAGGATCGCCTGGCGCTCCTCGCGCGAGCCCTGGGCGAGCAGGCCCGCCCAGGTGGTCCAGGCGGTGACGACCCGCGGGGCGGTCCAGGGCAGGTCGCCGGTGGCCCAGCGCGCGTACAGCACCCGGCCCGCCTGCTGGAGGAGCAGGTCCTCGATCCAGTCGCTGCCGGGCCAGCCGGAGGAGCCGTCGTCGCCCATGGCGGCGCACCAGGCGTCCAGGGGGGCCGGGGCGGGCCGCGGGGTCTCGCCCTCGCGGTACCAGACGATGGACTTGAGGTCGACCTTGAGCGGCACCCACAGGTCCTTCTCTATGCCCTCCGCCTCCGGCAGCCACGGGTTGCCGTACTCCCCCGGGTCGTAGAGGCCCGTGAGCGGCTTGAGCCGGTTGTCGGCGGCGTACTCGACCAGTTCGCCGACGCCGGGCAGGATCGCGATGTCGGGCGGGTTCCCGGCCTGGACCTCGGCGAGCAGCACCTCGCGGGTGGCCGCCGTGCCCTGGTAGGTGTACGGGATGCCGAAGCCGTCCAGGACGTCCTTGAACTGCCGTTCCTGCTCGTCGGTCCAGGGGCCGAGGATCGTCACCCTCGGTTTGGCGTCGCTGCCGCCGGGGGCCGCGAGGCCGCAGCCCGCGGCGGTCAGGAGCAGGGCGAGGACGAGCAGGAGCGCCCCGGGCCGCCGTCTCATCCGGCCCTCCAGTAGTAGTCGGCGTTGAGTCTGCGGCTGAGCCCGGCGGCCGGAAGCAGGAGGACCAGCGCGCCCGCGCCGAGCGCCCCGTAGTAGGTCCAGCTCTGCCAGCTCCGGGCGGCCAGCCCGTCGCGCAGCTCGGTGGAGGCGCGGGTGACGTACTGCTGGGCGTCGGCGAGCCGGTCGGGGTCGCGGGCGGTGTTCCCGGACCGGACGAGCGGGTCGCTCGCGGTGTCCTCGATCCGGACGAGCTGGTGGCGCGCCTCGTCCAGCCGTTCCTGCGTTGCGGCGGTCGCCCACAGCGGTACGACGGCGAGGGCGACGGCCACCAGGAGCGTCGGCAGCAGCCACGGGTCCAGGCTGCGCCCGCAGCGGCGGCGCAGCAGCCACAGCGCGCTGAGCGTGGTGAGGGTGAGGACGAGCAGGCCCAGTTCGGCGACGGCCCAGCCGGTGACCTGGAGGGGGCCGAGGGTGCTGATCCGGCCCATCCGGCGCATCTGGTGGTCCTGGAGGACGTCGAGACGCGGCACGACCCCGGTGCCCGGCCGGTTCAGCTGGCGGTCCGCGTCGCTCATCTTCTGCCGCTGCATCAGGTCGTCGTGCACGTATTTCACGGTCCCGGGGGTGATGGAGCCGCTGTACGAGGTGAGCACCCCGGTGACGGTCGCCAGGACGCCCCGGCCGCGCTCGCCGTCGATCTGGACGTCGGAGAGCCGGGAGAGCCCCTGGCCCGCGGCGGAGAGCTGGGACTCGTAGCGGGCCCCGGCCCCGACGACCTCGTCGATCCCGAAGCGCACGGAGACCTCGGCCTCCTGGTGGGCGCGGAGCAGGGCGAGCTGGGTCGCGGAGACGCCCTGGACGGCGGGGGCGGCGTGGGTGCGCATCTCCCCGGCGGCGTTCTGGACCTCGCGGTACGAGACGAGGAGGGCGGTCATCGAGACGAGGGCGGTCAGCACGATGACGGCCAGGTGGAGTTCGAGCAGCCGTCTGGTGCGGGAGCCGGCCGGCCTGCGGGCCCGGAAGGCGCGCGTCCAGTGCGGGGGCCGGGGCTTCACAGGCGCCTCCCGCAGGCGATGCAGTGCCGGGCGATCGGCCCGGCGAGGTGGCGGCAGCCGGGGCACTTGCCGGGTGGGCCCGCGGCGTGTGCGGGCAGGTCGAGCAGGGGGCCGGAGGCGACGTGCAGCCGCCCCTCGCGCACGGTCCCCCGGTCGACGGTCGGGCCGACGCGGACCAGGCCCCGCACCCCGTCCACGATGTCGGCCACCTTGCGGACGTCGGCGAGGACCCAGGCGGCGCCGATCTCGTGGGCCAGCCGGACCGCGAGCCCGAAATGCCGCTCGGCCTCCCCGCGGCTCATCGGGTCCAGCGCCGCGTAGCCCCGGTCGAGCGCGGTCCGCATCCGTGTGGCGGCGTTCATCGCGTCGAGCGTGCCGCCCCCGCCGCCGGTGCCGCCCGCGCCCACGGCGACGCCGGGCGGCAGCCAGCGGACCACGAGCGGGGCGGTGGCCTCGCCGACGGCCACGGTGGCGAGCTGGAGCAGCACGCCGAGCGGGTCGGCGCCGGCGTCCGCCCGCACGGTGAGCAGGTAGTCCCGGGCGCCCGGCTCCCACTGGTGGGTGGCGAAGTCGTACCGGTGCGGGTGCTCCGGCGCGGTCACCGGTACGAGGGCGTGCTGCCGGGGCTGCCGCTCGCTGAGGGCGATCCCGGTCACCGCGGGACGGCCGGTGACCGTGACGGGCAGTTCGGGGCTCCGGACCCGGCGCAGCCGCCGCAGCGCCCCGGTGGCGGCGGGGGCGAACCGGTCGGGCGCGGTGCCGGCCGTGCCGTGCAGCCCCTCGGTGAGGGCGAGCAGCGGGGCCGGGTCCCAGTCCACGCCGAGCGCGAGCACGTCCGCGCTGAACTCCCCCTCGCACGCGGCGATCCCGGAGCCGAGGGCCGCCTCGCCCGCCGGGTCGTGCCCGCTGCCGTCGGTGACGAGGATCAGATGGCGTACGGGCAGGGGGCGTTGTCCGAAGAGTGCCCGGGCGGCGGTGAGCCAGGCCCCGTATCCCGGGGGCGGCCGGTCGTCGGGGGTCGGGGCGACGCGGCCCACGCTGAACGCGGCGCGCCGCTTCTCGTCGGTGTCCGCGAGCGCCCAGGGCCCGCTCAGCGGGTAGCACCGCTCGGGCCCGCCGTCCCCGGCGCCCCCGAGCACGGCGAACGACAGCCCGTCGGGCAGTGCGCGCAGGGCGGCGGCGAGCGCGGTGGCGGCGTCCTGTCGGCGCGCGGGGGCGACGTCCAGGGCGAGGACGACGGCGAGTTCGGTGGCGGGCCGCTGGTCGCGGGGCCCGGTGCCGGTGGCCTTGACGCGCACATGGGCGTCGATCCGGGTGTCGTGGTGGGGCTGCTGGTCGCGCCGGACGTCGACGGACACGGCGAACCGGAGCCCGGTCGGCGACGGGTCGGGTGCGGCCATGAACGGATCTCCTGGGGTAGGGCGTCGGGGCGCGGGCGGTTCGCGGGGGCCGCCGCCCCTCAGAACCGCGTCTGCGGGCGCACCTCGTGCGACAGGTCGATGAGCCGTTCGTACTCCGCCGGTTTCCGGCGCTGGCGGGCCAGCCAGCGGTAGCACTGTTCCAGTTCCGCGCGGACTTCCCGTTCACCGGGGACGGGCGGGGGCGGGAGGCCCACGCGCAGCCAGGTCCGGTGTGGGGGAAGGGGGTCGGCCGTGGCGCGGACCGCGTCGAGTCTCCACTCGTACAGTTCCGTGCGCAGCAGCCAGGCCGCCTCGTCGCCCGCGACCACCGGGCCCGCCAGCGCGGCCAGGGCGGCGTCGATCTCCTCAAGGCCGGGCAGCGGGTGCTCACCCGAGGCCAGTCGGGCGGCCCGGATGCGCAGGGCGGCGACGCGGGCCACGGTGTGGTCGCGGGACTCGTCGGGGACCAGGTCCAGGACCCGGACGGCGGCGGTCCGGCCGCCCCGGGCCAGGGCGAGCCGGGCGAGGCCGAGGGCGGCGCCGACGTGGGAGGGGTTGCGAGCGTGCACCGCGCGGAACAGTTCGTACGCGGACGGGCCCGCGCCGGGCCCCGCCTGCTCCGCGCAGTACGCGAGGGCCAGCTTCGCCGCGTACTCGCCGGGGAGGGCGCGGTGCACGGCCGAGAAGTGGCCGTGGGCGTCCTTCAGCAGCGCCTGACGCTCCCCCTCGCGCACGTCCGCGCCGCGCAGCGCGACCAGGCCGCGGTGCCAGCTGAGGCGCCACTGCCGCACCGGACCGGGACCGGGGATCGCGGCAGCCGCCTCGACCTGCTCATGGGCCGAGGCCAGTGCCTCGGGGCCCTCCTGGCCGAGGAGGAGCCGGGCGTTGTGCAGGCAGATCTCGACGGACCGCTCCCCCTCGGCGGGCTGGGCGAGCGGCTGGCCCGGGTCGTAGCTGCTGACGCCGAAGCGGGCGGCCTGCGGGTCGCCGGGGTAGGGCCGGGGCACCGGCAGGCGGCGGGCGATCTCGGTCGGGGTCGGCGTCCCGGGGTCCAGGGTGGGCGCCGGGGGCGTCTCGCGGCGGCTGTGCGGCGGGCGGCGCAGCCAGTGCGCGTAGTCCGGGACCGAGCCCAGGCGGGCGCCGAGCAGTTCGGTGGAGGGCGTGAAGTGGGCGGAGGGTTCGGGCTGGTCGCGCTTGCCGCGCAGGGCCCGGATCTCACGCAGCACCCCGCGCAGCTGCCCGGCCATGTCCTCGGCGGTGCCGAACCGTTCCTCGGGGTCCTCGGCGGTGGCCCGCGCCACGACGAGCCGGAAGGAGCTGATGCCGAGTCCGGGGACGTCGTCGCCGACCGCCCAGCGGGCCAGTTCTTCGAGGGTGACGCCGACCGTGTGCACGTCGTGGGCCACGGTGAGCGGCTTCCCGCCGTCCGTCTCCGGGGCCGCGAAGTACGGGGTGATCACGGGCGGCGGGTCGACGCTGCCCGCCTTGCGGACGCCCCCGAGGTCGATGACCTTGATGCCGTCGAGGTGGTGGATCACGTTCGACGGCTTCATGTCCCCGTAGAGGAAGCCCATCCCGTGCAGATGGGACAGGGCCTCCAGGATCTGGCAGCCGTAGGTGGCGACGTGTTCGATGTCGAGGACGAAGGCGCCCCGCCGGACCGACTCGACCAGGGCGGACAGGGTGCGGTCGCCGACGTCCTCCATGACGATGTAGCCGCCGGAGACCGTGCCGTCGGCGTTGGTCGTGGAGACGAAGTCGCGGATCTGGACGATCCGTTCGTGCCGGATGGCGACCAGGCTGCGGCGCTCCTCACCGGCCTGGGCGGCGCCGCGCTCGGCGTAGCGGTTGAGGAGGCCCTTGACGGCGACGAAGTCCTCCAGGTGGGTGTCCTCGGCGAGGTAGACCCAGCCCTGCCCGCCGTGGGCGATGGGGCCCCGGATGCGGTACTGGTCCTGGAGCGGCGGCCCGTCCTTGGTGAGCTCGGGGCGGTACGAGTAGGGCGCCCCGCACACCGGGCAGTACCCCTCGTCCGGGGGCGGCGCCGCGGTGTGCGGCGGGACGAACGCGGTGGAGCAGGACTTGACGGAGCAGGTCATCACGATGCGCACGGGGTGCTCGGCGGCGGCCAGCCGTTCCGCCGGGCTGCCCGGGTCGAGCAGCGGGAGTTCGAGGAGTCCGGCGGGGCCGTGGTCCTCGGGCACGCCGGGCAGCGGCGGGAGGCCGGGGGCGGTCTCCTCGCGGCCGCAGGTGCCGCAGTAGCCGGTGGGCCGGACGGCGCCGGTGCAGGGGCCGCCGGTGAAGCGGCGGTGCGGGCAGGGAATCCTCATGGGCGGCCCACGGGCCCGGTGCGCTGCCCGGGCAGACCGGCGGGCCCCGCGAGGTCGGCGCGTAAGCCGCGTAACAGCTGCTTGAGCCCCACGAGCCGGGCATGCGGCTCCCGCAGCGCCCGCAGCTCCCCCAGGCGTCGTCGGCGCGCCGCCGGGTCGGTGGCCGGGCGCGGGGGCGCCGAGGCGGAGTCGGTCAGGCCGTCCAGGCGGGCCCAGGCTCGCTCCATCCGCTCGGCCCCGCGCACCAGTTCCTCGGCGCGTTCGTCCAGCGCCGGTACGAGCAGGTCGCGTTCGACCGCGTCGGGCGCCGGGCCGTCGGTGCCGCGTACGACGATCAGCAGCCGGAAGCCGAGGGCGCGCACCCGGGCGAGGACGCGGACGAGCCCGGCCGGGTCCGGGTCCTCGTCCAGGCCGATCACCGCGAGGACCGGGCCGGAGGCGGGGCGTCCGGCGAGGGAGCGTTCGGGTTCGTCGCCGCCTTCGAGGAGCCAGTCGCGGTAGCGGTTGCGCTGGTGGAGCGGGGGGCGCAGCTGGGCGACCAGGGTGTCCACGAGTTCGTCGGGTCGGCCGCGTCCGCCGTGGTGGACGAGGTGGGCGCGGTGCAGTTGGTGGCGCAGGGTGCGGTCGCGGCCGCCGCCCGCCGGGACGACGCCGAAGCGCACGGTGGGCTGGTCGGTGCCCGCGAACCAGCGCCGCAGCCGGGTGGCGAACGCGTGGTCCCAGCCGTCCGGGCCGCTCAGCTCGGCGACCAGGGGCACGAGCCGCGCGATGCGGTCGACGGGGATCATGTACGAGAAGGCGAGGTCGTTCTCGGTGGGCAGTTCCATCTCCAGGTCGCCGCGCCAGCTGACGACGAGGCCGACGACGCTCTCGGGGCGCTCGCCCCGGCGTCCGGTGTGGACGGCGGCGCCGCTGAAGCCGGGGCGCACCACCTCCGCGTTGGTGCGGGCGTCGAGCTGCACCCACTCGCCGTGGAGGCCGCTGATCCGTGCGGCGAGCCACATCCCGTCGGCGTCGAAGGGCGCCGCGTAGCCGCCGAGCCAGACTTCCGCGCCGCGCTCCAAGTGCCGTGACAGGGGCGCTGGTTCGGCCTGCGGGCGGGGTCCTTCCAGGGCGAGGACGGCGATGTCCTCGCGGCCGTCGAGCCAGCCGTCGGGGGCGACCCGGGCGGCGACGGGCGGGATGGCGGGGTTCTCGGCGAACTCGGCCCACATCACGGCGTCGGGTTCACGCACGACGTGGGCGCAGGTCAGCAGCCGGTCCTGGGTGATCAGTACCCCGGCCCCGCACACCTCTCCCTGCGGGCCGTCCCGGCGTAACCGCAGTCGCCAGTCCGCTCTCAACTCCCCCATGGTTCACGAGCGTACGCGCGGAAGGGCCCCGCTTCCCAGAGTGCGGACACAAAGGGAGCGGGGCCCCGGGGATGCTCAGCCTCCGCAGTGGAAGCGGGCGCTGCCCCAGTCCGCGTGGTCGTTGCCGTTGCCGTCGCCGCCGTCACCGGCGATCAGCTCGACGTACCTGGCGCCGGTGACGTCCGCCGTGAGCGACCAAGCGGCGTCGGAGGCCCGGAGCACCGGGGACTTCACCTTCTCGGTGCCGTCCGCCGTCACGGAGAACTGGACGCTGCCCGCGGTCTTCTGGACGTCGTCCACGCCGACCTCGGCGGTGAAGGAGGTGCACTGTCCGCCCAGGTAGTAGCGGATGGTCGCCGGGGCGTGGCTGCCGAGCCCCTTCTCGTAGACCGTGCCGCCGATGGTGAGCGCGGTGCCGTCGCCGGTGCCGGTCTCGCCGTTGGACAGGTCGCGTTCGACCGGCCCCCAGCCGTTGGTGGTGGCCGTCCAGTCGAGGTCGCCGGCCCAGCTGTCCTGGGTGGGCGGCGGGGGCAGGGTGCGTACGGAGGTCTGCGCGCCGAGCTTCCGCGGTCCGTCGCCGGTCGTGTACGTGGCCTCGGAGGTGAGGGCGTACGTGCGGTACTCGGCGTCCACCGGCGGGGTGACCCGCCAGCTCGCGGTGGCCTTGGCGCCCGGCGCGACCGAGTCGAAGGTGACGGCCCCGGCGGGTTCGGCCTTCCAGCCCTCGGGGAGGGCCAGGTTCACCGTGACGCCGGTGGCAGCGGTGGACTCGTAGTTGGTGAAGGCCGCCTTCACGGTGTTGGCGGTGCCGGGCTCCAGGGTCTCGGCGGCCGGGGCGACCGTCAGCGTGCCGCAGGCGGCCTGCTCACCGGCGGGCGCCTCGCCGAGGTCGGTGACGGTGAAGGCGTCGAGCACGAAGTCGGTGCCCTCCGGGGCGTCGCCGCGCTTGCGCAGCCCGGTCCAGGTGTCCCCGCAGCCCGCCGTGACGGTCTCCGTGAAGTGGCCGGTGGTGTGCTGGGCGCCGATGGCGGTGGTCCGGGTCTCGACGGAGGCGGGCTTGCCCTCGGCGGTGATCCGGTCGTAGCCGTCGACCCACTCGTAGGCCCCGGCGTGGCTGGACTGGTAGTCGTACTCCACCTTGTAGCGGTGGCCCGCCGTCATCGGGACGGTCCAGGGGGCCGTGCGGTAGACGAGGCCGGTGTTCTCCTCGTGGGCCTTCAGGGACTCCTTGCCGCCGATCACGTCGTCGATCGGCTTCCCGTTCCAGCCGGCCTGGGTGTACGGGGCGTGAAGCTGCGAGATGACGGTGCGGGGGTCGGTGGAGCCGCCCGCGTCGCCCTTGAGGAAGGGGCCCCAGCCCTGGTCCACGTCCTCGAAGTCCTCGTGGACGACGGTGTTCTTCTTGGTGGCGGGGGCGTTGGCGACGAGGCGGACGTCGTCGGCGCGGACGGTGGCCGTGCTGCCGTCGGCGGCCTCGATGCGCAGGGTGGTGCGGCCGTTGGCCGGGGCGGTGAAGTTGACCTTGGCGCGCTGGAAGTACGTGCCGTGCCAGTCGGACGCGGCGACGTAGTCCTTCGCGGTGGAGCGGTCCACGGCGACGGACGTCCCGCCCGCCGAGAGCGTGGTGTGCCGGGACTTTCCGGGCTCGACCTCGATGAGCGCGGAGGCGGTGTAGCGGGCGCCGGGCTTCAGGCCGCCGATGCGCTGGGAGAGCGCGGCGGTGCCGCTGCCGGAGAGCTTCGCGGAGTTGCGGCCCTGCGCGTCGGTGTCGCGGACGGCGGTGCCGGCCTTCGTCCAGTCGCCGAGCCGGTCGTCGTTGAAGCCGGGGTCGGCGACGAGGGTGTCCTCGCCCCACTTCGGGTCGGCGGCCCTGGGGGCCTGGTGCGGGTAGAGGACGTACGGCTGCCCGGCCTCGGCCGTGAGCGTGATCCTCCCGTCGACGGGCCGGACCGTGCCGGTCTTCACGCGCCCGTTGTCGGTGAGCTTGTAGACCGTGTACGTGCCCTTCGAGGGCACCGCCCAGCTGCTCGTACCGCCCTTCTGGCTGTAGTGGTACAGCTTCTTGCCGCCGTCCCACGGAAGCAGGTAGTCGGTGCCGCTGAGGACCTTGCGGCCGTGGTCGTAGTAGGTCCGCCTGCCGTCCTCGACGGTGCCGGAGATCCCGCCGGTGAAGGTGATGTCGTTTCCGTCCCAGCGGGTGATCTTCTGCCGCTGGAGGTATTTGGCGGGCAGGTCGCGCTGCCAGACGTTGTCGTAGAAGGCGTTCCAGTCGGTCTCGCCGGTCCAGCCCTCGAATTCGTCGATGGCGCTCTGGCCGAGGACCGGGTCGTTGTTCCAGACGTCCTTCTCGCCGTTCCGGATGAACCGGATGATCTTCGAGTTGATGCCCTTGTTGGTGGCGCCGCCGTAGTCGAGGTCGTTGGCCCAGTGCGACCAGAGCGAGGCCCGCTCGAACTTGTCGGCCCACTCGCTGGAGACGTTCCAGCCCTGCTTCTGGAGGGCCTGGACGGTCTTGTCGGCGAGCCAGCCGTGGGTGTAGTACACGTCGATGTACAGCATCGAGAGGTTGGAGCCGGTCTCGTCGCGCAGCTGCTGGAAGCGCTTGGCCAGGTCGCCGCTGTTGATGTCGCGGCGCTGGTCGATGTAGTACGACTGGCCGAGCCAGTTCCAGCCCGGCTTGGTCTTGTCGACCAGTTGCTCGTCGAACGCCTTCGCCTCCGGGTACGCCTCCGTGGCGTTGACGTGGACGCCGAAGGTGGCGCCCCACTTCTTGCCGTCCTTCAGCAGGGCGTTGAGGTCCTTGAGCCCGCCGGCGCGCTTGTTGTAGTCGCCGCCGTAGTCGGGGTGGGCGGAGTCGTGGCCCTCGGAGGCGTACCCCTTGAGCAGGGCGAGCTGGCCGAGGCCGTCCGTCGCCAGGGAGATCCGCTTGACGTCGTCCAGGGTGCGCAGGAAGGGGTGCGTGGCCTGGCTGGCGAAGTTGAACGGGATGTGGGTGATGACCCGGTCCGCGGTGTCCTCGCTGCCCGGCGCGACCACGCCGATCGAGCGGAACGCGACGGCCCCGTCCTGCCAGTCGACCGTACGGTCGCCGTTGGCGTCGGGCGTGACGACGACCTTGGCCCAGGGCAGGGCGTCCCCGCTCTCCGGCTGGGACGCGCCCTCGCCCCGGTAGGTCCACTGACCGGACCAGACGGCGACCCGGGTCGAGCCGTCGTCCTCCTTGCGGGCCTGGTGCCAGAACCGGGCGTCGTCCCCGCCGGTGGCGCCGGAGGGCTTGTCGTACGAGGAGTTGGACTCGACGGCCGCCGCGAGCGAACCGGTGTTGACGATCGCGTACGTGGCGCCGGAGGGCGCGGACTCGGCCGGGGTGTCCCCGGTGACCGATCCGAAGGCGTCGGCGGTCTTCGTGGAGTCGGTGTCCAGCTTGGTGAAGGCCGTGGCCGCCCCGGCGTCCGTGCTGGCGACGGAGACCAGGTCGTGCCCGGGTATGTCGATCGTGCCGACCCGGAACGCGGCGGTGTCGCGGACGGCGGTGACCTTGAAGGTGGTGGCGCGGCCGGACACGGAGAGCGTGGCGTCGATCTCCACCCCGGGCAGGTCCGTGAAGGCCAGCGTGTAGCGGGCGGCCGAGCCGGTGAGCTTCGGGGCGCCCTTGAGCCGCACGGGGTGCGCGGTGCCGTTCAGGGTGACGGCGGTGACCGGGCGGGTGGAGCCGGTGAGCTGCTTGCCGGATCCGCGGTCGGTGTACGTGAGGACGCGCGGGAAGTCCGCGGCGACGGCGACCGCGAGCTGCGCGGAGGCGATGACGGGGCTGCCCGCGGGCATGACGGCAGCGGGTGAGGGGGCGGCGGCCACGGCGGGGAGGGCGGTCCCCACCAGGGCCAGGACGGCTGCTGAGGCGGCGGCTGCGACGCCCACCGGCATACGGCTTGGTGACATGTGCACTGCGTAGTCGTCGGCTCCGCGCACCGTCAACGACGTACGGCCCGGAGGGCTTCGCCAGTCCAACAACCGCCTTCCGTAAGTCCAAGTGAGTCCAAGTGGGGCGGGACCGGGACATCCGGGGCGCCGTGTTCAGTTCCTGATCACGCGGTGTGCGGGCGTCGAGCGGCGTCCAGGCAAGTGCCCCTCACCAGCGTCGAGTTGTGAAGACTTCTTCTTTTTGAGAGCGCTCTCAGTCACAAGTCTTGACGCCTGTGCCGCGCATCGAGAAAGTGGTGCGCACCGCGGACGCCCCCCGCTCCACCTCCCCGCACGGTCCACCCGTCCGCGCCCCCCACGCACCCCCGGAGTCGCCTCATGATTTCGCGCCGGAAGTTCCTGACGGGCGGAGCCGCCGCCACCGCCACCGCACTGACCTACCCCGTCTGGGGCAGCGCGCTGAGCCCGAGCGCGTCGGCCTCCGCCGCCACCTGCGAACTGGCCCTGGTCAACAAGTCTCTGCCCGGCCGCGTCAACGCCTATGTCACCGGCCACGAGCAGGGCACCGACCGCTGGGTCCTGCTGCGCGCCGACGGCAGCGTCTACCACCCCGAATCGCCCTCGGCCCCGCAGTCCCCGCTGCCGGTCGACTGCGCGATCCCGCTGAACGGGGCGGGCGGCGCGCCCGTCGTGCTGACCCTGCCTCAGATGTACGGCGCCCGGGTCTACTTCGTCCGCGACGACACCCTGACGTTCTACCTCAACCCGGGTCCGGCCCTGGTGGAGCCCGCGTTCTCCACCTCCACCGACCCGAACTACGGGCGGACCTGGTCGTTCTGCGAGTTCACGTTCAACCCGCAGCAGCTGTACGCCAACATCAGCTACGTCGACCTGGTGACCGCGCTCCCGATCGGCCTGACCCTGGAAGGCGACTCCACGCACACCGTCGCCCCGCTCCCCGACGGCGCCGTGAACCGGATCGCCGACGGCCTCATCGCCCAGGCGGCCGCCGACGGCCAGCCCTGGGACCAGTTGGTGACCCGCGGCGCGGACGGCAGCGTGCTGCGGGTCATCTCCCCGCAGAACCTGATGGCGCCCTACTTCGACCGGCCCGACCAGATGCCGTTCCGCGACCTGTTCACGGCGCAGATCGACCAGGTCTGGGAGAAGTACCGCTCGACGGACCTGCGCATCGACCTCCAGGGCGGGCGCGGCGTGGGCACGGGCCGGGTCAGCGGGGACACGCTGACGTTCGACGGCGGGCACACCTTCAGCAAGCCGGTGTCGAAGGACATCTTCACCTGCAACCACGGGCCGTTCACCAACAACCCGGCGGACAACGACGACAAGAAGGCCCTGCTGGCCCGGCTGGCGGCGGGCTTCAACCGCTCGATCATGCTCAGCCACCCGGACCAGCCCAACGGCACCTCGGTGTCCGACTACTACCAGGGCGCGGTGACCAACCACTGGTCCCGGATCGTCCACGCCAACAGCCCGATCGGCTACGCCTTCCCGTACGACGACGTGCGTCCGGACGGCGAGCCGGACGTCTCGGGCGCCGCGAACGACGGCAACCCGAGGCGGTTCACGGTGAGCGTCGGTTCCTGACCTCGCCCCCACAGACCGGGAGGACCCCCGTCCGGGCGGGACGGGGGTCCTCTCTTCATGTGCGGGGCGCCGTGGGGTCAGGCCGGGGAGCCGACCGCGAGTTCCCGCCGCGCGCGGGCCGCGGCGCCGACGGGTACGGCGTCGGAGCCCAGGCCGGACCTGACCAGCCGTACGGGGTGCCCGCTGACCGGCGGTTCGGCGGACAGCGAGGCGAGGACGACCGGGCTCAGCAGCGGCCAGGCACGGCTGACCCCGCCGCCCACGACCACGGTCGTGATGTCGACGACGCCCGCCGTCATCACGATCGCCCGTGCGATGCCCTCCCCAGCGGCCCGGAACACCGCGAGGGCGTCCTCGTCACCGCCACCCGCCGCGTCCGCGACCTCCCGGGCGGTCAGCCGCCGGCCGGTGCGCTCCGCGTAACGGGCGCCGATGGAGCGGCCGGAGGCCAAGGTCTCCAGATGGCCCCGCCCGCCGCACGAGCAGAGCAGATCACCGAAGCCGGGGATGTGCCCGATCTCACCGGCCGCGCCGTGCGGGCCGGTGAACAGCGCGCCGTCGCTCCACAGCGCGCCGCCGACGCCGGTGCCCAGGGTGATCCCGAGTACGTTCGGCTCGTCGCGGACCGCGCCGCCCGAGGTCTCGCCGTACAGGAAGGCGTTGACGTCGTTGTCCAGGAAGGCCGGGACTCCGAGCGCCTCCTCCAGGGCGTCCGTGACTCCGTAACCGGCCCAGCCGGTGAAGGAGTCGCTGGCCACCAGGATGCGTCCGGTGACGGAGTCCACGACCCCTGCGGCACCGGCCCCGCAGCCGGTGAGCCGGCCGGGGGTGCGCTCCAGGAGCGGCGCCAGGGCGGTCAGGGCCGCGTCGGTCATGGCCCGGCCGCCCCGGTCCGCCGGCGTCGCGGTCTCGGCCCGGTCCAGGACGGTCAGGTCGTCGTCGCAGAGGACCACCTGCGTGGTGGTGCCGCCGATGTCCACGCCCGCGAAGAGCCTGCGGTCGTACGTGTTCATGCCTGGACCTCCGTCCGGCCGGCCGCGAGGGCGGCCAGGCGCTCGGCCCTGCGGCCGCGCTGGACCACCGGGTCCGGCACCGGTACGGCGGCGAGCAGCCCTCGGGTGTAGTCGGTCTCCGGGTGCAGCAGGGTCTCCCCGGTGGGGCCCTGTTCCTGGATGCGTCCGCCCCGCAGCACCACGACGCGCTGCGCGAAGTGCTGGACGACGGCCAGGTCGTGGGAGACGAAGAGGCAGGCGAAGCCCAGCTCGTCCTGGAGCTCGGAGATCACTTCGAGTACGGCCTGCTGCACGCTGACGTCCAGCGCGCTGGTGGGTTCGTCGGCGACCAGCAGCCGGGGTTCCAGGACCAGCGCACGGGCCAGGCTGACCCGCTGGCGCTGGCCGCCGGACAGCTCCCGGGGCGCCCGTTCGGCGACCTCGCGCGGCAGCCGGACCCGGTCCAGGATGGCGGCCACCTTGCTCCGGCGGTCCTTCGCGCTCAGGCCGCGCTGGTGGACCCTGAGCGGTTCGGCCACGCACTCCCCCACCGTCATCCGGGCGTCCAGCGAGGCGACCGGGTCCTGGAGGACGACGCCGATGCCCGCGCGCAGGACGCGACGGGCCCGGGACCGGGTGCGCGCCAGATCGGTGCCGAACAGCGAGACCGTCCCGGAGGTCGGCGCGATCAGGCCGAGCGCGACCCGGGACGCGGTGGACTTGCCGGACCCCGACTCGCCCACGAGGCCCAGGGTCTGGCCGGGGTGCACGGCGAGGGAGACGCCGTCCAGGGCCCGTACGGCGCTCTTGCCGCGGCCGAAGACCACGGAGACGTCGCGGAGTTCCGCGACCGCCTCGGTGTCCGGGGCCTCGGTGGTACCGGCCGGAGCGGCCTGGTCCGCCTCGGCCACGGACAGCCGGGGCACGGCTCCCAGGAGGCGGCGGGTGTAGTCGTGGGACGGGCGCAGAAGCACGTCCTCGACCGGTCCGGTCTCCACGATCTCGCCGTGGTACATCACGGCGACCCGGTCGGCGAAGTCGGCGACGACGCCCATGTTGTGGGTGACCAGCAGGACGCCCGTGCCGGTCTCGGCGGCGAGCCGGCGCAGCAGGTCGAGGATCTCGGCCTGGACCGTGACGTCCAGCGCGGTGGTCGGCTCGTCGGCGATCAGCAGGGCGGGGTCGTTGGCGATGGCCATGGCGATGACGACGCGCTGGCGCTGCCCGCCGGAGAGCTGGAAGGGGTAGGCCGCGGCCCGCTTCTCCGGCTCGGGGATGCCGACCTTGCGCAGGAGGGCGACGGCCTCGGCGGCGGCCTCCTTGGCGGACATCTCGCGGTGGTTGCGGATCACCTCGGCGATCTGCCTGCCGACCCGGGTCAGCGGGTCCAGGGCGGTGGCCGGCTCCTGGAAGACCATGGAGGCGGTCCGGCCGCGCAGCGCGGCGAGGTCGCTCTCGCGGGCGCCGACGACCTGGGTGCCGGCGATGACGGCGCTGCCGGTGGTCCGGGCGTTGCCGCTGAGCAGGCCCATCGCGGCGAACGCGATGGTGGACTTGCCGGAGCCCGACTCGCCGACGAGGGCGAGCGTCTCGCCGGGTTCGACGTGGAGGGAGACGCCCCGGACGGCGGGTACCTCTCCGCTCTCCGTGGTGAAGACGACTCCGAGGTCGTCGAGTTCGAGGATCGGCCCGGCCTGCGGTGCGGCGGGGCGCTGGGTGGCGGTCATCCGCGTCCCCTCACGTCGAATGCGTCGCGGAGCCCGTCCCCGATCGCGTTGAACGCCCACACCACCAGGATGATGGCCAGGCCGGGCGGAATGATGAGCCACCAGTAGCCGGAGTAGGCGGCGGTGAGGCCGGCCGACAGCATGCCGCCCCAGTCGGTGGACGGCGGCTGGACGCCCAGGCCCAGGTAGGAGACGTAGGCGACGAGCAGGATGGCGTCGGCGATCTGGAAGGTGGCGGCGACGATGATGGTCGAGACCGAGTTCGGCAGGATGTGCCGGATGATCGCCCGGCCGTGCGTCCCGCCGATGGCCCGGAGCGTCAGCACGTAGTCGCGGTTCTTCAGGCTCAGCGTCTCCGCCCTGACCAGCCGGGACGGCACGAGCCAGGAGACGAAGCCCAGGATGACGATCAGCCCGGTCAGGTCCGGGGTGGTGATGGCCGAGACGACCAGCAGGATGAAGAGGGCGGGGATGGCGATGCCCGCGTCGACGACGCGCATCATGACCGCGTCGATCCAGCCCCCCGCGTAACCGGCGACGGAGCCCCACAGGGTGCCGATGACGGTGGCGAGCACGCCCGCGGCGAGGCCGACGATCAGCGACACCTTGCCGCCGTACATGAGCCGGCCCAGGACGTCGTGGCCGACCGCGTCGGTGCCCAGCCAGTGCGAGCCGCTGGGGGCGAGGTTGACCTGGTCGAGCAGCGTGTGGGTCTGGTCGGTGGAGTACACCAGCGGGCCCACGAAGCAGAACAGGAAGAAGAAGGCGACGACGCCGAGCCCGACGACCGCGAGCCGGTTGCGGCGGAAGCGCCGGACCGCGAGGCGGGAACCGGACGCCGTGACGGGGGCGGTGACCTTGCCGGGCACCTGGCCCGGCTGGATGACGGCGCTCATGCCCGGCCTGCCTTCACTCGGGGGTCGATGACCCGCTGGACGATGTCGGCGAGGAGGGTTCCGGTCACCGTGGCTATCGCGATGACGAGCACACAGCCCAGGAG
This sequence comes from Streptomyces sp. NBC_00209, assembly GCF_045206345.1. Taxonomy (NCBI): domain Bacteria; kingdom Bacillati; phylum Actinomycetota; class Actinomycetes; order Kitasatosporales; family Streptomycetaceae; genus Streptomyces; species Streptomyces sp. NBC_00209. Next base: position 1,720,959 of record NZ_CP108121.1, read on the forward strand.
CACCGGATAGTCGGAGGACTGTGCGGCGGTCCAGAAGAGCAGCCCCATACCGGGGTAGTTGAAGAGCTGCTCGACCACCAGCGCACCGCCGAACAGCACGGGCACGTAGTACCCGAGCATGGCGACCACGGGGGTCAGCGAGTTGCGGAACACATGCCGCCACAGGATGGAGCGGGAGCGGGAACCACCGGCCCGCGCCGTCCTGACGTAGTCCTCGGAGAGGTTCTCCAGGGTGGCCGCCCGCATGTAGCGGCTGAACACCGCGATCATCGAGGCGGCGCCCGCGACCACGGGCAGGACCAGCGCCTGCGGTTCGGCGAAGACCTGGGCGAGCGTGTCGCCCTGGGGTGCCTGGGAGGGGAACCACGACAGCGTCTGGCTGAAGACCAGCACCAGGACCAGCCCGAGGAAGTAGACGGGTGTGGAGTAGGCGATGAAGCTCAGCGTGGTGATGATGTAGTCCGCCGGCTTGTTGCGCCGCATGGCCTGCCACATGCCCAGCGGGATCGCCAGCACCAGGCCGACGACGGCCGACAGGATGGTGAGGAGCAGTGTCTTCGGCAGCCGCTCGGTGATGAGCTGGGACACCGGCTCGTTGAGGGTGTACGACGTCCCGAGGTCACCGTGGAGCAGCTGGTTGAGGTAGTAGAAGTACTGCACGGGCAGCGGCTTGTCGAGGCCCTGTTCGTGGTTGAAGGCCGTGATCTGCTGCGCGGTGGCCTGCGGGCCGAGGATCCCGCGTGCGGGACCCCCGGGCAGGGCGTGCAGCAGACCGAAGACCACGATCGTCACGATGACGATCACCACGACGGCCTGGAGGACCCGCCTGAGGAGGTACTTGGAAGTGCTCATGTGTTTTCCGGTCGCTTCGGCTCAGTGGTGCGCGTGGTCGGCGACCCGGCTCACTTCTTGGTCCACTTCCACATGGCGGGGTGGAAGTTGGCGAGCGAGTCCTGGGCGAAGCCGCCGAGGCCGCTCTTGACGACGGAGACCTGGTAGTCGGGCTCCGGCAGCCAGATCACGGGGAGGTCCTTGGCCAGCGCCTCGCTGTACTTCTGCATGGCGGCGTCGGAGGAGTCGGTGGTGGTCTTCTCGACGAGCTTGTCCACGGAGGGGTTGGAGTAGCTGCCGAAGTTGGAGCCGCCGCCGGTCGCGAAGAGCGAGTCACCGCTCGGGTAGGCGGGGAAGTACCAGCTGCCGGCGCTGCCGAAGAAGGACAGCTGCCACTTGCAGCCGGAGTCCCCGGCCTTGCACTGGCCGGCCTGCGAGAGGACGGAGTTGACCGGCGCGGTCTTGATGCCGAAGCCGATGCCGGACTTGGCGAAGGAGGACTGGAGCGCGCTCATCAGGTTGTCGGTGACGGTCGAGCCGGACTGCGACAGCACCTGCATCTTGAACGTGGTGCCCTTGTCGACCCCGGCGCCGCACTGGTCGTCGCCGCTGCCGGCGTCGGTGCAGACCATGACGCCGTTCCGCTCGGTCCAGCCGTGGTCGGTGAGCAGCTTCTTCGCCTTGGCGGTGGAGAAGGGGTACGGGTTGTCCTTCTGCGCCTGGGAGACGAAGGAGGAGCTCTGGCCCTGCGGGACGGGCCCGTAGGTGGAGACGGCGGTGCCGTTGAAGATGACCTTGGACAGGGTCGCCTGGTCCACCGACATCTGGATCGCCTGGCGGGCGTAGAGCTGCTTGAAGACGGGGCCCATGGTGGGGTTGTTGAAGTTGTACGGCATGTACGTGATCGCCCAGCCGGCCCACGGCTTGAGGGTGTAGCCCTTGGCGGTGAAGGACGCTTCCTGGCTGAGGTCGGTGGCGTTGATGTAGCCGTAGTCGACCGCGCCGGCCCGCAGCGCGTTCGCCTCGGCGTCCGCAGTGGTGAACGGGAGCAGGTTCACGGTCTTGATGTTGGCCTTGCCGCCGCCGTCGTACGTGGCGTTGGCCAGCAGCTGCACCTTGCCGGCCGTGGAGAAGGACTTGATGGTGTACGGGCCGCTGACCGTCTTCCAGAGCGGGTCGGTGGCGTAACCGGAGATCTTCTTGGCGGCCGTGTTGAGGTACGTCCACACCTTCTTGGCGCCCGCCGGGGTGAGGTCGAGGTCCGACACCTTGCCCGCGTCGCTGGTCTTGTCCCAGACGTGCTGCGGCATCGGGCGGATCATGCTCAGCTCGTTGGCGAGCATCCACTGCGTGTTGTACGCCTTGTCGAAGGTGATCGTGAAGTGCGTGTCGTCCACGATCTTCAGCGCGGTCCAGTTGTCCGGCGCCTTGCCCGGGCTGTAACTGGCCCAGTCCTTCTTGTCGGCCTTGACCAGGTTGAACCAGAACTGCACGTCGCGCGAGGTGATCTTCTCGCCGTCGCTCCAGTGCCGGTCACCGAGCGTGATCGTGACGCTCTTGCTGTCCTCGGCGAAGTCGGCGGCGGTCGCGAGCGAGTTGCCCTTGTTCCAGCCGACCTTGCCGGTGGAGCCGTCGTACGCGATCAAGGGCTCCCAGAGGGACTGGGATATCGAGGAGTTGTTGGTGTTCAGGTGGGCGGCGGTGCCGACCGGGAGGATCCAGTTCGGGGTGAAGTTCGCCGGCAGCGCGTAGTTGATGCTGTCCGACGAGGCGGAGCCGGACGAGGTCGTGCCCCCGCCGGAACAGCCGGACAGCAGTACGGCCGCGGTGGTGGCGGCGCCCGCGGTGAGGGCCCAACGGCGGCTGTTCACCGTGCGGCTAAGGATCATGACACTCCTCGGATTGATAGGGCCCGCAGCCGCTCGGGGGGGTCGGCGCTGCGTTCACGACAGCTAACGCCGCAGCCGTCGAAGAAACAAACAAGAATGAGTAACAAGTAAGTTACTGCACATTCGACGAAAGTCATCCCGCCCGATATATCCCGACCTCTTGGGGTGGATTGAGGGGATATAAGAGGTATTGCGGGTGACGTACTTCCTACATCTCACTGTTCCCCTGTGCGAAGTGCGGGCGTATCGTCTGCGCCACATACCCCGTTGCGGAAGTAACTTTGTACATGACTGGAATAAGTGCGTGGGACCGCAAGGCCACCAAAGGGACCCCGTCCCTCGCCGTGCGTGTTCTGGAACTCATCGGTTCGGGCCAGGCAACGTCACGCGCCGAACTCGCCGAGCGTCTGGGGGCCGCCGCCTCCACCATCTCCCTCGCCGTGGGGCACCTGGTGGACCGCGGTCTGGTGGCCGAGGAAGGCACCCAGTCCTCTACGGGCGGACGCCCCCGCAGGGCGCTGCGGGTCGGCAGCCGTGACGATTTCGCCGTCGCCGCCGATCTCGGGGGCCGGCACGCCAGGATCGGCGTGGTCCTTCCGGGCGGCGGCCTGACCGACGTCTCGACGGTCCCCTTCCTGATCGCCGACGGACCGGAGGCGGCCCTGCCCCGGCTGGCCGAGGCCCTGGAGGCCCTGGCCGGCCGGCGCGAAACCGGCCGCCTGCGCGGGGTCGGGCTCTCGCTGCCCGGACCGGTCGACACCGAGTCGGGCTCGGTCGTCCGGCCCTCGCGGATGCCGGGCTGGAACCGCTTCCCGGTCGCCGCATGGCTCCAGGAGCGCTTCGGCGTCCCGGCGGCCGTGGACAACGACGCCAACTGCATGGCGGTCGGCGAGCACACCGTCCGGCCCGACGGCAGCGCCCAGACGATCATGGTGAAGATCGGTTCCGCGATCGGCGCGGGCGTGATCGTCGAGGGGCGCCTGTACCGGGGCGCCCAGGGCGCCGCCGGGGACATCACCCACATCCGGATCGACGCCGGCGCGGGCATCCCCTGTTCCTGCGGCAACACCGGCTGTCTGGAGACGGTGGCGTCCGGCGCCGCGCTGGTGCGCATCCTGCGCGAGCGCGGCGCCGATGTGCACAGCACCGAGGACGTGGCCCGTCTCGCCCTGGACGGCGATCCGCTGGCCACCCGCACGGTCCGCAGGGCCGGCGACTACCTGGGCCAGGTGCTCGCCGCCAACGTCAACTTCTTCAACCCGGACGCCGTCTACCTGGGCGGCATCCTCTCCACCCTGGAGCAGTTCGTCGCCGCTGTGCGCAGCCGGCTCTACGAGAGCTGCCATCCGCTCGTCACCGAGCACCTCACCATCGAGCGGACCAGGCTCGGCGCCGACGCCGGACTGGTCGGCGCCGGACAGTTCGCCCTCCAGCGCGCCCTGGCCCACGCCCTGCACGAGGTGGGCGGAACCGACCGGATCGGCGCACTCGCCCCCCGCCACCCCTGACGCCCGACCCCTACGAGGAGCCATGTCGCAATCCCGCACTGCCGCGTCCCGCCCGGTCATCGCCATCGCCGGGCTCGGCATCGAGTCCTCCACCTTCTCCCCCGCCCGGACCCGGGCCGCCGCCTTCCACCCCTCGCGCGGCGCGGAAGTGCTGGACCGCTACCCCTTCCTGGCCCCGGGTGAGGAGCTGCGCGAGGCGGCCGACTGGCACGGCGCCCTGGTGGGCAAGTCGCTGCCGGGCGGCACCGTCACCGCCGCCGCCTGGCAGGAGCTGACCGACGAGCTGATCGAACGGCTCGCCGCGCTGCCCCGCCCGGACGGCCTCTGGTACGACATCCACGGCGCGATGACCGTCGAGGGCGTCGACGACGCGGAGGCCGTCCTGCTGGACCGCATCCGCGCCACCGTCGGCCCCGACGTGATCGTCTCCACTTCGATGGACCTGCACGGCAACGTCTCCCGTGAACTCGTCCACGGCAGCGACCTGATCACCTGTTACCGGCTGGCCCCCCACGAGGACCACATGGAGACCAAGGAGCGGGCCGCCCGCAATCTGGTCGAGCTGCTGACCTCGGGCGCGCCCCGCCCGGTCAAGGCATGGGTGCCGGTCCCCGTACTGCTGGCCGGTGAGCAGACCTCCACCCGGATCGAGCCGGCGAAGAGCGTGTACGCGGCGGTGGCCGACGTCGAGGCCGTGGACGGCGTGACCGACGCGGCGATCTGGGTCGGCTACGCCTGGGCCGACGAGCCCCGCAACCGTGCCGCCGTGGTGGTCACCGGCAGCGACCGGGCCGCCGTGGCGGCCGGCGCCGAGCGCCTGGCCCAGGGCTTCTGGAAGGCCCGCGACGACTTCGAGTTCGTGGCCCCGACCGGCACCTTCGACGGAATCCTGGACGAGGCGCTGGGCTCCGACCGGCGCCCGTACTTCATCAGCGACACCGGGGACAACCCGACCGCGGGCGGCTCCGGTGACATGACCTGGGGGCTGACCCGGCTCCTGGCCCGCCCGGAGTTCCGGGAGGCCGACGGCCCGACCGCCATCTACGCCTCGGTGCCGGGACCGGCCGCCGTCGCGAAGGCCGCCGCCGCCGGGGTCGGTGCCACCGTCACCGTCACCGCGGGGGCCGAGGTGGACGACCGGCACGCGGGCCCGGTCACCCTGACCGGCACGGTGCACTCGGTACGGCACGGCGACCGCGACGCGCGGACCGAGGTCGTCATCCGGGTGGGCAGCGTGTACGCGATCCTCACCGAGCTGCGCAAGCCGTACCACCACGAGCACGACTTCACCGACCTCGGCCTCGACCCGCGCGGCGCCGACATCGTGATCGTGAAGATCGGCTACCTGGAGCCCGAGCTCTTCGACATGTCGGTCGGCTGGAAGATGGCGCTCACCCCCGGCGGCGTGGACCAGGACCTGGTGCGTCTGGGCCACCACCGCATCCGCCGCCCGATGTTCCCCTTCGACCGCGAGATGGCCGACCCGGACCTGTCGGCCCGCATCATCCCCGCCTCCGACCAGCCGCTGACCGGGGACGACGAATGAGCCCCCGTCCCGCCCTGGAGATCGCGGTCACCTCACCGGCCGGCGCCCGCGCCGCCCGGGAGAACGGCGCCGACCGGGTCGAGCTCTGCACCGCGCTGGAGCTGGGTGGCGTGACGCCGTCGGCGGCGCTGGTCGAGGCGGTCGCGGCAGAGGGGCTGCCCGTGCAGGTTCTCGTCAGGTGCCGGCCCGGCGACTTCGTCCACGAGGCGGAGGAGCTGGACCTCATGGCCGCCGAGGTACGGTCCGTGATCGCTTCCGGCGCCGCCGGGGTGGTCGTCGGCGCGCTCACCGCCGACGGCACCCTGGACGTCCCGGCGGTCGCCCGGCTCGCCGAGGCGGCACGGGCGTCGGGGCGCCCGGTGGACGTGACCCTGCACCGCGCCATCGACCAGTCGGCCGACCCGGTGGCCACCGCCGCGCTGCTGCCCGCGCTCGGTCTGACCCGGGTCCTCACCTCGGGCGGCGCGCCCGCGGCGGCGGAGGGCCTGGCGACGATCGCGGCGATGGCCGCCGCCGCTCCGGGCGTCGAGGTGATGGCCGGTGGTGGCGTGCGCCTCGGCGACATCCCGGCCCTCGTCGCCGCCGGAGTCGCCTCCGTCCACCTCTCCGCGAAGGTCAGCGCGCCGCGCCGGCCCGGTGCCACCTGGGTCCCGATGGGGGCGAGCGGCACGTCGGCCGAGCAGGACACCCACTTCGTCACCGACCCCGGTGTCGTCGCGCGGGCGCGGCAGGCGCTGGACGCGGCGGCCTGACCCACGTACACGTGTGAGGGGCGTCCCTGAGTCGAGGGGCGCCCCTCACACGTGCGTTCAGGCGGCGAGTCCGTTGATGCGGTACTGCATGACCCGGTAGTTCTGGTTGTCGAACCACTGGCTGACGGCGAGGTGGAAGTCCGCGAACGTCGATCCGGGAACGATGAAGCCGCCGTACGGGCTGGCGACCGCGTTCCCCACCTCCAGACCGGGCACGGTCGGCACGATCACGGTCTGCTCCGGGGTGGTGAACAGGTCCGACGTGGGCAGCGCGAAGACCTGCGCCCTGATGTCGAGCGGGGCCATGTTGAGCCAGGTGAGGGCGTATGCGCCGCCCATGGCCCGGAAGCAGATCTCGCCCCAGCGGCGGGCCCCGGTGATGGTGGTCGGCGCGTTTCCCCAGGCCCAGACCCCGCCCGCGTACCCCCAGGGCTGGTAGGCCGCGGGGTTCCCGAGGGCGTCCTGCCGTACGCGGTGGAGCAGCAGCCCCGAGGTGACGTCCCGGTTGAACGCGGTGGACAGGACGTAGCAGTACCCGTCGTCGGCGACCGCGTACGTCTTCTGCTGGAACTGGCCTCCGTACTGGTCGCCCGGCCACTGGCAGAGGTACTGCCAGGTGGTGCCGTTGTCGTCGGAGCGCCAGAAGTCCGAGTGGTGGGTGCGGTAGATGACCCCGCGCATCAGGTGCATGTACATCGTGGAGCCGACGGTGAACACGTCGGACGGGATGGCCGTGGTGCCGCCCGCGTGCCCCTCGGGGACGAGCCCGTCGGCGTGGGCGCCGCCGACGCTCCCGTCGATGACGAGGGAGCCGAGGGAAGGATTCGAGGCGCGCAGTCCGACGGGGGCGCGCCAGTCGGGTCCGCCGACCCCGCCGCCGTCGAAGGTGTCGCCGCAGACGAGGAGCATCGAGCCGTCGGGGCAGCGGGCCGGGATGCCCAGGTCGGTCCAGGGCGCGGCGAAGCGGCCGGTCTCCGCCGGGCCGGTGAGATTGCGGACCTTGCCGCCGGTGACGAGGGACGCGGCGCTCGCGGCCGGGGCTCCCGCGGCGAGGCCGGCTGCGGCGAGGGCGGCTCCGGCGCCGGTGCGCAGCAGGGCGCGGCGGCTCGGGTTCATGGCGTTCATGGCGACTCCTGTGGGGGGTACGGGGAGCGCGGGTGCCCCCGCCCGTACGGACGGGGGCACTCGCGCGAGGAGGCCGGGTCAGCAGCCGCCGCAGTTGTAGTAGGTCACGTCCCAGTGGTTGCCCTCGTCGGCGTAGACGTTGCCGGAGCCGGACTTGTACTGGGGGGCGCCGTCACCGCGCAGGCCGATGTAACTGAACACGCCCTTGATGTAGTTGGTGAGACAGGTGGTCTTGCCGAAGTCGAGCTTGTAGCCGTTCCAGTGCGAGTACGTGCCGCCGGCGTGCCCGGTCTCCGTGCCGCCGGTGATGTTCAGGGCGCAGCCGGTGGCGCTCTTCAGGGTCTGGGCGCCCTGCGCGGTCGGCAGGTTGAGCTGGTCGAACGAGGTGCAGGTGGAGACGTTCCGGTTGGAGCAGCCGCCGGAGGACGACCAGGTGACCCCGGACGAACTGAAGCGGGAGGTCGCCTGGCTGTGGGTGAGCTTGGTGACGGCGTACGCGTCGGTCGTGCCGCTCACCAGGCCGAAGCCGGGCGCGAAGAGGACGCCGAGCACCAGGGCGAGGGCGGTCAGGACGGGGCGCAGCGTCATCCGGGAGACGTGGGGCGCGTGGAAGACCATGGGGGGACTCTCCTCCTGTGCATGACAAAGGGGCAGGGAGATAGTGCCCCAGTTCTACGCGCGTCGCCAGGGGGCCTCACGTAACGGCCGCGTGAACAGATCGCGGACGCCGCGACAGCCTTCGCCATAGATGTTGAACTTTGAACAAGATGGGTCTACAGTCGAATTCGTTGAAGGTTAAACAACAGGTCGAGCCCACTCGGCCAGGTCTTTGAGGAGGAGCCATGGCTCTGTTCACCCGCAAGTCCGACAACGCCGCTGCCGCCGCCACGACCCCGGCCGACGTCGACCCCGCCCTGGCGGCTCTCACGGGCGACTACGCGATCGACCCGGCGCACAGCAGCATCGGCTTCACCGTGCGTCACGCCATGGTCACCAACGTACGCGGCTCCTTCGCCGACCACGAGGGTTCCCTGAAGCTCGACGGCAGCGATCCGGCCGGCTCCACGGCCTCGATCGACGTGAGGATCGCCAGCGTGGACACCGGCATCAAGGACCGCGACGGCCACCTGGTGAGCGGCGACTTCTTCGACGCCGAGAAGTTCCCCCTGATGACGTTCCGCTCGACCTCCGCCGAGCAGCTGGGCGGCGACAAGTACCGCGTCACCGGCGACCTGACCATCAAGGACGTGACCCGCCCGCTCGCCATCGACCTGGAGTTCAACGGCTCCGCGAAGGACGTCTACGGCAACGAGCGCGTCGGCTTCGAGGGCGGCGCCGAGATCCTGCGCTCCGACTGGGGCCTGACCTGGAACGCGGCGCTGGAGACCGGCGGCGTCATGGTCAGCGACAAGGTGAAGCTGACCTTCGACATCTCCGCGATCAAGGCCGCCCCGCAGGCGTAGCGCCTGTTCGGCGGATCAAGGCCGCCCCGCAGGCGTGATCCGCTCAGCGCGGCGCGTCCAGCACGCGCGCGGCGGCAGCACGAAGGCCCTTCACCGACTGGTGGAGGGCCTCGTCGCGCCGGGCGGCCGACGCGGTGTGCGCGGCCTTGTGCGTGGTGTCCCCGGCGCGGGCGTCCGCGACCATCCGCCGCATGAGCTCGGCGCGCTCGCCGGACGCCCGGCCCACCCCGCCGACCGCCGCCACCATGGCGTCCGGCCCCTCCACGAGGACGACCTCGGCGGCCCGGTGCACCTCGCGGGCCAGCCCGACGAACACCGCCACCCGCTCGTCCACCGCCGCCAGGTCCGGCCGCTCCGGCCGCAGCGCCTCGAAGACGGCGTCCAGGGCGATGTCCCGGTCGTGCAGGGCCCCGAGGTACGCCACATACGCGTCCCTGCGGTGCTGTCTGCGCCACTGGTCGTACTGGGAGCGCGCCGCCGTCCGCCCGGTGACGAAGGCCGCCCCCAGAGTGGTGAGCGAGCCGACGGCGGCCCCTATCAGCGCGGCGACTTCGGCATCCATGCGCGCCATTGTGCCGCCGCTGGGGCCACCTCAGCCCATGGACTTCGAGCCGTCCAGGGATTCCCGGATGATGTCCGCGTGGCCCGCGTGCTGCGCGGTCTCCGCGATGATGTGCATCAGCGTCCTGCGGGCCGACCATTTCGCGTCCCCGTCGAACCACGGGGCCTTCGGCAGCGCGTGCGCGGCGCCCAGGTCCGGCAGCGAGGCGACCAGTTCGTCGGTCGCCGCCGCCACCTTCTCGTACGCGTCGAGCACGCCCGCCAGCGTCTCGCCCGGCAGCATGGTGAACTCGTCGGCCCGCTCGGCGAAGTCGGCCTCGGTCATCGCATTGAAGTCCGGCATCGCGGCGGCACCTTCCACGATGAACGCGGCCCAGCCCCGCTCGACCGAGGTCACGTGCTTGACCAGGCCGCCGAGACACAGCTCGCTCGCGGTGGTCCGCTGCCCGGCCTGCTCGTCGGTCAGGTCGCGGGTGGTGAACCGCAGGAAGTGCCGCTGCTTGCCCAGCGCCTCCAGGAGGTCCACCCGCTCGTCCGCGCCGGTGATCGCGGTGGCCGTCTCGCTGGCGTTCATGGTTCTGCCTTCCGTCGTTCCTGTTCCGCCGTCAGGAATGACAGTACGAGCCCTTTAGGCCAGCATCGTTCCTATACGCGCGGTCAACGCCGCCTGACCTTAAGGGCGTTGTCCGTACGGGTGGCGGGGTTGCCGTCCGGGTCGTTCTGGACGCGCTCGTGCTCCTCGCTGAGCAGCACCTCCCATTCCCCCTCCGGAAGTTCCAGCGAGGCCAGCACCTCGTCGGGCGTCGGCAGCTTCATGTCGGCGTGCCGGTCGTCCCAGGCCGGGAAGCCCGCGTGCCCCACGATCAGCAGCACCCCGCCCGGGGCGACCGCGCGGGCCGCGCGGTGCAGGATGCGCTCCCGGGGAAGGTCGCCCATGGAGTGCAGGAACTGCGCCGAGACCAGGTCGTACGCCCCTTCGGGGAAGGTGGCGCCCAGGTCGTGGAACCGCCAGTCCACCCGGTCGGCGACCCCGGCCTCCGCCGCGTGCTCGGCGGCCCGTTCGAGCGCCACGCGCGAGATGTCCGTGGCGGTGACGTGCCAGCCCCGGCCCGCCAGCCAGACCGCGTCCGCGCCCTCCCCGCACCCCAGGTCCAGCGCCCGGCCCGGCGCCAGGTCCTCGACCTCACGGACGAGCACGGTGTTGGGCTTGCCGCTCCAGATGCGGTGGCTCTCGCGGTACCGGTTGTCCCACATCTCCGCGTCGGAGGGCGCGTTGCGGGCCTCCACCGCGCGCCGGGTGTCCTCGGTGACGAGGTCCCCGTTGATGGCCGCGCCCGCCTTGAGCCCGGCCGCGGCGGCGCCGATGACCTGGTCCATGAGGCCGGTGACGTTGCCCGCCACCCACACCCCGGACGCCGCCGTCGCGCCGGTCGGGTCCGCCTCGATGTACGAGCCGAGTGTGTGCCCGCCCATCTCCAGCGGTACGGGGCGCAGCCCCAGGCTCTCCAGTACGCCGGAGCGCGCCGTGAACCTCGGCTGGACGACCACGGCCGCCCGCTCGACCACCCGGCCGCCCGCGAGGCGGACGCCGGTCAGCCGGTCGTCGGTCGCCTCCAGGCCGGCGACCTCGCCGTCGACGACCGCGATGCCGCGCGCGGCGAGCTGCTCGTACTCCTCGTCGGTGGGCTCGACCCCGTCGTGCAGGAAGAGCGTGACGTCCTCGCTCCACTGCCGCCACAGCAGGGCCTGGTGCACGGCCATGGGGCTGACCGCGAGGACACCGATCGCCGCGTCGCGCACCTCCCAGCCGTGGCAGTACGGGCAGTGCAGCACCTCGTGGCCCCACCGCTCGGCCAGGCCCGGGATCGGCGGCAGCTCGTCGGTCAGCCCGGTCGTGACCAGCAGCCGCCGCGCCGTGACGGCGGTCCCGTCCGCGCGGACGACCCGGAACCCGGAGTGCTCCGGCAACCGCTCGACCACGGTGACCTCGCCGGTCACGACCTCGGCCCCGTACCCGGCGACCTCCTCCCGCCCGATGGCCAGCAGCTCGCCGGGCGGGGTGCCCTCGCGCCCCAGGTAGTTGTGGACATGCGCGGCGGGCGCGTTGCGCGGACTCCCCGAGTCGATCACCAGCACGGACCGCCGCGCCCGCCCCAGGGCCAACGCCCCACTCAGCCCGGCGGCCCCGCCACCGATCACCACTACGTCGTACGCCTGCGTGTTGTCGCTCATGCGAACCTCCTCCATGTACGGAGATGGTGCGCGCGACCCCGGGTCCCGGCAAACATCCTTGCCGGTGCGGCAAAAAAACTGCGCTGGGCAACCCTGGTCGGCCGGGTGTTTCCGACCTGGGGCCCGGAGCTGACGCCGACCACAGCGACAGCGACAATGAGCAGACGACGGGGTCGACGGCTTGGGGGAACGGGATGCTGACCGGCATCGTGATCGACGCGCTGGACGTCGCGCGCATGGACCGCTTCTGGCTGGACGCGACACAGGGACGGACGGGCGGGCTGCAGTTGCGGTGCGCGCCGACCACGAAGCCGAAGGCGGCACACAAGAACCGACTCCACCTCGACCTGGCCGGGGGGCCGGACTGGGAGGCCGAGGTGGCACGCCTGCTCGCACTCGGTGCGACGCGGGCCGACATCGGCCAGGGGGACGTTCCGTGGGACGTGTTGGCGGATCCAGAGGGCAACGAGTTCTGTGTGCTGCGCCCCGGTCACCCTGGCGTGGTCGCCGACTCCGGCCTCGTCGCGATCTGCCTCGACGTCTCGGAGGAGGAGCGCTCTGCGCAGCGGACCTTCTGGCAGGCCCAGGCCGACTGGCACGCGGTCGAGTCCCACGATTGGGGCGTCCGGCTGCGCCGGACGCCCGCGAGCACGGTCTCACTGGTGATGGGGCCGCCTGCGGCGCCCAAGGAGGCGCGGAACAGGCTGCGGCTGGAAGTCACTCGACGCGACCGGGAACCCGGCGAGTTCCTCGACGCCGGTGGCAACGAGTTCCACGTCACCGGGTAACCCTCCAGCAGGCCCGCGCGGCGCAGTTCGGTCAGCAGCGCGGCGTGCGGGCGGGGCCGGACGCCGGCGTCGGCCCGGTCCCGCAGTCGGCTCCAGGCCGTGACCCCGGAACAGCCCACGCATCGCCCCCCTGCGACAGCCTCCGCAGCGCATAACTGATGCCGACGGGAACCCGCCCGGTCCGGGACCCGCAAGCGCCCGGCGCCTACCCCGTCGTCCCGGCGACTGCCTGGTGCGATCCGCGAGGGCCTCGGACGGCTCCGGAACGACCCGCGCGGCAAACACCCCTGCCGATGCGGCAAGAGATCCGCGTAGACGCCAGACCGCAACCTTCACGTACCGAATAACGTACGCTTATGGTACCGTTTTAAGTACGTTTCATGGAGGGTTAGCGACATACGCAGGAGGAACCCATGACCATCAACGCAAGCGAAGCGCGGAAGGACTTCTTCGGCCTGATCCGTCGCGTCACCGAAGACCATGCCCCGGAGCGCGTCACCTCGAAGGCGGGCACCGTCGTGATCATGTCCGAGGAGGACTACAACGCCTGGGAGGAGACGATGTACCTGATGCGCTCCCCCCGCAACGCCGCCCGCCTCATGCGCTCCATCGAGCAGATGGATGCCGGACGCGGCACCGTCCGAGACCTGATCGACACGGAGGACGCGTGAAGACGTCGTTCTCGGACGACGGGTGGGAGGACTACACCCACTGGGCGGACACCGACCGCAAGACGCTCCGCAGGATCAATGACCTCATCAAGGAGATCAAACGGACCCCTTTCGAAGGCAGAGGCAAGCCCGAGCCCCTGAAAGGGAACCTGTCCGGCTGGTGGTCCCGCCGCATCACGCAGGAACACCGGCTGGTCTACCGCGTCACCGACTCCGGCGGCCTGGAGATCATCCAGGCCCGCGACCACTACTGACTCCTCATGCGGTCTGTCAGAAATACTCCAGCGCATCAAGATTCAGCGCGGGGAGTGAGCCCGCATGAGGAGACCCTCGCCACAATCGAAGGCCACACCCTGCAGACTGGCCGCGCGCTGGACCTCGATGAAGCCGAGCGCCTCATGCAGGCTGCGGGAAGCCCGGTTCTGTACGGACACGAAGCACCACACCTCCGCAGCTCGCTCCCACGCCCAGGCCATCCGCCAGCGCGTCAGCGCAGCGCCGATCCCCCGCCGCCTCCAGCCTTCGGCAACTGTCACCCCAGTCAGGTAGTGGCCGCTGGGCGCGCCGTCGTCCGGGTGCTCCGGCAGGAAGGTCGCGCGGGCGTATCCGGCGAGTTCCCCGTCGACCCTCGCGAGAACGACCGTGGCGCGTCCGTCCTTGATGGCCCGTGAGATTGGACCGGCCCAATGCGACGCCTCCCCGCCCCGGGCATGGACCTGGAGGCAGGCGAGGTGGGGGGCGTCCTCCTGCTTCGCCTCTGCGAGTTCGGGCAGGACGGGGACTGGGTGAGGCATCACGCGCGGTCGGTATACGGCGAAACGGGGAGTGCGCTCTGGCATGGGGCAAGCGTAGGCGCGAGGTCCCGAGTGCCGGACCAGGCACCCATACCCGCCGCTCAGCGCGGGATCTCGGCGAACAGCCTCGCCGGGGCGGCGAACTCGCACCAGACGATTTTGCCGGGGTTGCGCTCGCCGACGCCCCACTTGGCCGCCAGGGCGGACACCAGCATCAGGCCCCGGCCGCGTTCCGCCGTGGGGTCCGGGGAGGGGGCGGTTTCCGGGACCTCGCCGTCGCCGCTGTCGTGGATCTCGATCCGGAGTCGGGCCTCCGCTCGGTCCCAGTGCAGGAACAGGCGGTAGCCGCGCCCCGGCGGTACGCCGTGTACGAGTGCGTTGGTCGCGAGTTCGCTCACGCAGAGCAGCACGTCGTCGGTGTTCACGTGGTGTTCCTCGCACGCCCAGTCGGCCAGGGCCTCCCGTACGAACTTCCGTACGAGCGGCACGGACCTGCGCTCCCGGCGGTAGAAGGCTTCGCGGAATTCGAGGAGTTGAGTTACTTCGTTCATGAGACGAAGGTCACACAACGTCACTACCGTTGTGCACCGCGTCAGGTCGTACGAAGTCGATGTACGACCACTGACGGGTCATCACGCGGCTTGAACGGGGAGAGGCACCACATGGAGCAAGCGAAGCAGGCGAAGAGGAAGCGGATTACGTCGTGGCACCTGATCGGCGCTCAGGTGTCCATGTTCCGACGAGCGGCCGGGTTAACTCAGGCGACCCTCGCGGATCAGTGCCGCGTCAGCGACGACACGATCGCATCGATCGAGCAAGGGCGGCGACTGCTTCAGCGGGACTTCGCCATGCTCCTGGATGAACTCCTGCAAACCAAGGGCGCCTTGAAGGTCGCCGTGGAGAAGGTGCCGGAGAAGGAGCGGTTCCCGCTCTTCGTACAGGACTATGTGGAGTACGAGCAGGACGCGGTAGCGCTGCACTCGTACGAGAACCAGCTTGTGCCGGGGCTCCTCCAGACCGAGGACTACGCACGAGCAGTCTTCAAGTCCTCCTACCCGCCGCTTGAACCGGAGGAGGTGGAGGAACGGGTGAAGAACCGCATGCAGCGGCAGGCCCTGCTGGACCGCAAGCCTCGCCCCATGCTGAGCTTCCTCCTGGAGGAAGTGATCCTCCATCGGCCCATCGGCGGGCCCGACGTCCTGCGCGAGCAGATCAGGCGACTGCGCGAGGTCGCCGAACTCCCCTTCGTGACCATCCAGATCATGCCGACGAATCGCCGCACTCATGCCGCCCTCGACGGACCGATGGTCCTCCTCGAAACCTCGGATCACGATCAACTCGCGTACATCGAAGGGCAGCGTGTGAGCTTCCTCGTGGACGACGCCGAGGAAGTCAGCGTCTTCCAGCAGAAATGTGGGATGCTCCGGTCGCAGGCGCACTCGCCCGAGGAGAGCATCTGCCTAATGGACGACCTGCTTGGAGAGACATGACCCGCGCAGCACACGGCACCGGCCTCAGCTGGTTCAAGTCAAGCTACAGCGGCAGCGAAGGCGGCAACTGCCTCGAAGTCGCCTATGACTGGCGCAAGTCGAGCTACAGCAGCAGTCAGGGCGGCGACTGCGTCGAGGTCGCCGCGCACCCCGCCGCCGTGCACGTCCGGGACTCCAAGGTCACCGACGGGCCCATGCTCACCGTGCCGCCCGCCGCCTGGGACGCCTTCCTCCGGGCGAACGTCTAGCGCCTCGTCGCCGCGAGGTAGACGCGGCGGGCCGGGATCTCGTTCTCGTACGCCTCGCGGACCGTGCAGTCGTCGGTCGTGAAGCCCGCCTCGTGGGTCGCCCTGCGGAGCTCGTACGCGGTGAACTCCGCCCAGTAGACGCGGAGATCGCTGCCCAAGGGGTCGGCGATGACGCCGTCCCCCTCGCCCTCCTTCGCGACGATGAGCAGCCCGCCGCCGGGGCGTATCGCGGCGGCCCAGGACGCCATCGTGTCGGGCAGCCGGTGCTTCGGCTGGTCGTGGAGCGAGTAGTACGCGACCAGGCCGTCGAGCGGGCCGCCCGTGATCGCGCCCTGGTCCATGACCGCGAACCGCACGCCCGGCTGCTCCCGGCGCGCCAGCGCCACGCAGCGGGGTGAGAGGTCGATGCCCAGCATGTCGAGGCCGTGCGCCGCGAGCAGGGCCGTGACGTGGCCGCAGGGGCCGCAGCCCGCGTCGTACACCCGGCCGCCCGCACCGACCCGCTCCGCGAACGCGCGCAGGACCTCCAGGTCGTGCGGCTTCTCCGTCAACTCGTCGCGGAAGAGCCGCAGATAGTGGTCCGCGCGCGCGTCCCAGGTACGGACGACGTCGGCGGAGCTGCCGGGTGCGGGTGACGCCATGGGGCCGGTCATCGCCGTACCGTACCGCTCCTTTACTCTCCCTTTATGAAACAGACGAAGATTCTTGTCGGACTGGCCGCTGCGGGTCTGCTCCTCGCGGGCTGCGGCTCCTCCGACAGCGGCGACGCGGCCGACGGCGCGGCGCAGAAGGCCCTGCCCGTCGCCATCGACGGCCCTCGCCCCACCGTCGTCCCCCAGCGTGAGGCCGGCGAGAAGCTCAAGGTCGCCCCGGCCCCGGCGATGGACGCGCCGTTCGCCGAGAAGGTGGGGCACAACCTGCGGGAGAAGGTGCTCCGCTCGGCGCGGGTGGCCGGTAAGACCGCCGCCACGTGCCCGGACGGTGTGGACCAGAAGGCCGGTGCGGTCAGCACGTGCGTGGCGACGTACGAGGGGGTCGAGGTCCCCTACGAGGTCAAGATCAGCGATTCGGCCAAGAAGGGCAGCGCGCTCGTCTTCTTCGAGGCCACGCCCAAGAAGGGCCTGCTGGTGGGTGAGGCGGTGTACGACTCGTTCAACGAGCAGTACGGCGCCGAGTCCGGACGCACCGACGCGAGCAAGCTCGCCTGCGACGAGCTCCCCGCGGCGAAGGCGGTCCCGATGGGCGCCGACACCGGCTACACCTGCCAGTACTGGAGCAAGTTCGGCAACCAGGGCGAGCCCGGTTACACGACCCTGCGCATCACGATGGGCAAGGACGGCTACGGTCTGGGCTTCGACCCGGCTCCCGCCGGCTAACGCGGGCGGCCGCTACCAGCGGTCGCGGTGGATCACATCGGCCACCGGGCGGCGGCGGACCGGGCCGAAGGTGCCCTGCGGCCACCCCACCGGAATCGCGGCGAAGGTGTGCATGTCCGAAGGGATGCCGAGGGCGTCCTTCCACTCCTGCTCCAGCATCAGGTGCCAGATGGTGATGTTGGCCGCGAGCCCCAGCGCCCGCGCCGCGAGCAGGATGTTCTGGACGCCGGGGTAGACGCAGGAGCCCTCCGCGAGCGCCTGGAAGCGCGTCTGGGTGTTCGCCATGTGGTCGAGACCGGCCGGGCCGAGCGAGGCGGCGTAGACGCCGAGGCCCTCCTCGTCGAACTGTGGCTCGGGGAACTTGTAGCAGGGGATGATCAGCGCGGGAGTGTCCGCGAAGTGGTCGCGCTGGTGCTCGATCGCCGCCACCATCCGCCCGTACGCGGCGTCGTCCATGCCCTCCGGCGCGTACTTGCCGGTCGTCGCGAGGTAGGCGTCCACGCACCGCTTCCAGAGCGGGGCCAGCTCGGCCATGACCGCGCGGTCGGTGACGACCACGTACTCGTAACACTGCATGTTGCCGCCGCTCGGCCCCCACACGGCGGCCTGTATGAGCTGGTCGATGGTCTCGTCCGGCACGGCGTCCGGCTTGAGGCGGCGCATGGCGCGCATCGTGGACATCGTGGGGAAGAGCGCGGGGCCGTCGGGAGAGGGCGCGTCGGCGTAGATCGTTTCGAAGGTCATGATCGCGGAGTCTACGACTCGATTCCCGCCCCGGTAAGGCCCCTTGGAAGCGGCCGCCCGGCACCCCCTCGCGCCGGGCGGCCGCCCCTCACAGCCCCCCGCGCAGCGCGTTCACACGGGCGGCCGCGGCATCGAAGGCCGTGGGGTCCAGGGAGTCGCCCAGGGCGTCGGCCAGGGCGGTGACGGCCTCGTCGCCCTGGGAGACGCTGCGGGCCGAGCAGAGCAGCAGGTCCATCCCGGCGGCGGCGGCCTTGACGGCGCGCTGCGACGTACTGCCGTAGGACGAGAGCGCACCCGCTTCCAGCGCGTCCGTGACGGTGACGCCCTTGAACCCGAGCCGGTTGCGGAGCTCGCCGACGACGGTCGGTGAGAGACCGGCGGGACGGGCGGAGTCCAGGCCCGTGTAGACCGCCCAGGAGAGCATGACGAGCTTGACGCCCGCCGCGATGGCGTCCCGGTACGGGGCCTCGTCCACGCTGCGGAGGGTGGCGGCGGAGGTGGTGATCGTGACGGACCGCAGGTCGGTGTTCTGGCTCGCCGTCGCCGGGCCCAGGCCCGGGAAGTGCTTGGCGGTCGCGGCGACGCCCTCGCGCTGCTGGGCGGTGATGAAGTCAGCCCCGCAACTGGCCACGGCTGCGGCCGACTTGCTGTACGAGCGCGCGTACTGGTCGGTGAAGTCCCCGGCCGTGCGGTACACGTCGAGGACCGGGGCCAGGTTGACGTTCATGCCGACGCCCGCGAGGTTCAGGCCCGCGCCGCTGCCGGTGAAGTCGGCCCAGTAGTGCGGGTCGGAGGAGGCGCCGACGTCCTTGGCGGACTTGACGGGCTCCCCCGGCAGGCGGCGGATCATGCCGCCCTCCTGGTCGGTCATGAGGAGGAGCGGCGCCTTGACCGGGGACGAGGCGCGGGCCTTCTCCATGGACCGGATGACGCCCTCGATCTGCGTCAGGTTCTGGACGTTCTCGCCGAAGAAGATGACGCCCGCCGTGTGGCCCTGCTCGATGGCCGTCATCAGGGAGGCGGGGGGTGTAAGACCCGGGTACGAGTGGATGACGCGCTGCCCGGCGCGCTGAAGGGGTGACAGGGCGGCGAAGCGGGGGCGCGTGCTCTTCGGGAGCCGAACGGCGTCCGCCGCGCCCGCCGCCGGGCCCAGACCTCCGGCGAGGGCCGCGGCCCCGGCGATCAGGGCGCCGCGCCTGCTCAGGGGTGGGGTCATGAGGTGCTCCTTCGTGAACGGTCATGGGGGCGGGCGAGGGCCGGAGCGGCCTGACCGGGCCGCTCCGGCTCGTACACCTATACGTTTACGTTCACGGCGTGTTGTTCGCCAGGGCGAGGAGGCGGGAACGGTCGCCGCTGAAGCGGTCCCGGTCGACGTTGCCGGAGACTCCGCTCACCCCGCCGGTGGAGGTGTACTGCCAGACGGTGTAGTAGGGGAAGCCCGCCGGGATGCTGGGGGTGCCGGTGGTCCAGTTCGCGACCCACAGGGGGCTGCGGGCGGACATGCCGCTCCAGCCGCCGGTGCAGGTGTTCCACCAGCTCGGGCTGGTGTAGATCACGACGTCGCGGCCGGTGCGGGCCTTGTACTGGTTGTAGAAGTCGAGGATCCACTGCTGCATGGACGCCTGCGAGTAGCCGTAGCAGGTGCCCTCGATGTCCAGCACGCCCGGCAGCGTGAGGTTGTCGCGGGACCAGGCGCCGCCGTTGCTCGCGAAGAAGTCGGCCTGCGCCGCGCCGCCGGAGACGTCCGGCCGGGCGTAGTGGTACGCGCCCCGGATGACGCCCGCGTTGTAGGCGTTCAGGTAGTTGGCGCTGAACGTCGGGTCCTTGTACGTCAGCCCCTCGGTGGCCTTCATCCAGGCGAACTCGATGCCCGCGCCGCGCACCGAGCTCCAGTTGATGCCGCCCTGCCAGCTGGAGACGTCGACGCCCTCGGGGTTCGCCTTGAGGCCGGCGTCCGGCTGCGCGCCGAGGTGCAGCTGCCGGGTGTCCGGCTTGAAGTCCTTGCTGTCCTGGACGTAGCCGACGCCCATGTACCCCTTGCCGAGCGGGACGGGGTTGTCGTGGCGGGGCGCCGCCGAGGCGGTGCCGGACATCAGGCCGAGCAGCAGCGCCGCGCTCGTACCGAGGACACCGGCCGCGGTGAGTCTCTTGCGAGTGATCATGAGGAGCCTCCTGCTGGTGGGGGGAAGCGGCCGTGGCCGGCCGCTCGGGCAGCACGCTTCACGCATGGGTCTACGCGCGTCTACTTGTCGCGAACACGACACAGTCAGCCACAGAAGCGCCCCTCCGGTAAATAGTTTCCACCCTTCGTTAGTGGTCTAGACCGCTATCCGTCGCCGTGAACTGCGTGAACGCCCGCCGCCCCGCGGAACTTTCGGCGCGCCCGGACCGGCCCGCCAGGCGCGTCCCCACTCGATCGGGTGGACGTTCTCTCTCAAAGGCATGATTCGGGGGCAAATGACCTTGGCGAGGGTGATCATGCCTCGGTGATCTCTACCAACCGGACGGTCCGCCGTCCCAAGTCCCCTGTGCTGGCCGGGTTCGGCGGTGCGCTCGCGCTGCTGAGTCTGGTCCCGGCGCTTCCCGCGACCGCCGCCGCTCCCGCGCGCGACAGCGCCGTACGCGCCACCGCGTATGCGGCGCCCCGGCCGGTGACGCCCGCCGAACGCCGTACCGCCGCCTACCTGGACGCACTGCGGGAGCGGCCCGCTCAGCTGCGGTCCTTCTTCAAGGAGCTGCCCAAGGGCGGTGACCTGCACAATCACCTGTCCGGCGCTGTGACCACCGAATACCTGCTCCAGCTCGCGATCGAGCAGGGGCTCTGCATCGACGCGACGATGACCGCGGTGGCGTCGCCGTGTGCCCCGGGCGCCCGGCCGGCCTCCGACGCGCGCACGGACGCCGCGTTCCGGCAGCAGATCATCCGGGCCTGGTCGATGCAGGACTTCCCGGCGGACGAGTCCGGGCACGACCACTTCTTCGACACCTTCGGCAAGTTCGGCATGGCCACCTGGTACACCCGGGGCAAGATGCTCGCCAACGTCGCGAGCAGCGTGGTGAAGCAGAACCAGTTCTACCTGGAGACGATGGTCAGCCCGGCCTCGGACAGCGCCAAGGCACTGGCCGACGCGGTGGGTTACGACGCCGACTTCGCCGCGTTCCACCGCAAGCTCGTCGCGGGCGGCAAGCTGGACAAGGTCATCGACGAGGCGGTCCAGGAGGCCGACGACAGCGACGCGCAGTTCCGCGAGGCCGCGCACTGCGACACCCCGCGCCCCGCCCCCGCCTGCAAGCTGCCCGTCCGGTGGATCTCCCAGGTCTCCCGGGGCAGCGCCCCGAACCGCGTGTTCACGCAGATGGCCGTCGGCATGCGGCTGGCCGAGCGCGACCCGAGGTTCGTCGCGGTCAACCTCGTACAGCCGGAGGACTG
Organism: Streptomyces sp. NBC_00209; assembly: GCF_045206345.1. Lineage (NCBI taxonomy): Bacteria > Bacillati > Actinomycetota > Actinomycetes > Kitasatosporales > Streptomycetaceae > Streptomyces > Streptomyces sp. NBC_00209. The sequence goes on from NZ_CP108121.1 coordinate 1,742,407, forward strand.
GGACAGCTCGCTGGAGAACTACAGCCTCCAGATGCGGATGCTGAAGTACCTGCGCGGGCAGTACCCGGGCGCCCACCTCACCCTGCACGCCGGTGAGCTGGCCCCGGGCCTGGTCAAGCCGGAGGACCTGACCTTCCACATCAACGAGGCGGTCCGGGTCGCCGGCGCCGAGCGCATCGGCCACGGCGTCGACCTGGTGCACGAGGACGACTGGCGCGCGCTGGCCCGGACGATGGCGCGGCGCCACGTGGCCGTCGAGGTGCCGTTCTCCAGCAACAAGCAGATCCTCGGCATCGCGGGCGACGAGCACCCCTTCAACGCGTACCGCCGCTACGGCGTGCCGATCGTGCTCTCCACGGACGACCCGGGCGTCTCCCGGATCGACATCAGCCACGAGTACCAGTACGCGGCGAAGACCTACCGTCTCTCGTACACCGAGCTGAAGGACCTGGCCCGCGCCTCGCTGGAGTACGCCTTCCGCGACGGCCGCAGCCTGTGGGCCACCGGCACCGCGCCGTCCGGCTACCGCATGGTGGCGGCCTGCCGCGCCGACCGCCCCGGTGACGGCCGCCCGGGCGCGCGCTGTGCGGACTACCTCGCGGGGAGCCCGAAGGCGGCGACCGAGTGGCGCCAGGAGGCGGCGTTTGCCACGTTCGAGCGGGCCCACGGGGGTCGCTGAGGACGGTGCAGGAAGGGGTACGGGGCCGTGGGCCCCGTACCCCTTCCTCCTCAGAAGCCTCCGCCGAAGTCCCCGCCGCCCCCGAACCCGCCCCCGTCGCCGAAGCCGCCGCCGTCCCCGAAGCCGCCGCCTCCGAAGCCGGACGAGTCGAAGTCACTGCCGGAGAAGTCGCCGCCGGAGAAGTCACCGCCGCCGCCGTAGTCGCCGCCACCGTAATCCGCCGCGTACGCCGGGGTGGCCAGCATCGAGCCGAGCATCGTGCCCATCAGGAGGCCCGGCAGCAGGCCGCCGCCGAAGTAGCCGCCCGCCCACGGACCGTAGGCCGGGCCCGCCTCCCAGTACGGGCGGCGGGTGCCGTCGCCCACCTCGACCGTGCGGCTCATCGGGTCCTCGCCCTCGTTCAGCCGCACCTGGTCCGCCGCGCACACCGGGACCTCCCGGGCACTGCCGCCCGACGGGGACCAGCGGACGTCCGCGACGGAGGGGCCGTGGCGCGGGTCGAAGAAGCAGGGCGGGCGACGGGCCGGGAGTTCGCGGCCGGAGCGGCGGGCGTCGAGCACCGCGAGCGAGTAGCGCCCGTCCTCCAGGGCCTGGGTCACCCCGCGCACGTCCGAGGGGTGCTTCGCCCCGGCCATACGGGACTTGGCGCTCTCGTAGGAGTCGAGGGCGCGTTCGTAGTCGCCGCGCATCGCCTCGTCGGCGCCGCGTTCCGCCGGGTGGAAGTCGAGCCGTTCCAAAGTCTCCCCGTACGCCGTGATGTCCTCGTCCACGACCACCCGCAGCTTGTCGAGCGCGACCCGCTCCTCTTCCTCCTTGCGCCTGCGGTTGCGGCGTACGACCGTGTACGCGGCGGCTCCGCCGAGCACGACCACGGCTCCGGTCACGGCCAGGCCGACGGCGGCCGAGTTGCCGTCGGAGGCGGAGTGCTCGCCGCCGCTCCAGGAGGCGGGAGCGCTGCCCCGGGCCTGTTCGAGGGCGCGGTCCACGAAGGTGTTGAGCTGGGTCGCCGCGTTGGCGTCCGCGCCGGGGGTCTTCACGGCTGCGGTGAGGTTGATGACGGCGTTCCGGGACATCACCTGCGGGTCGGCGCCCGCGCTGAAGCCGTCGCCGAGGCGGATCGCGTAGACGCCGGTGATGCCGGTCTCGGCGCGCAGGGTGCGCAGCACGGTGTCCTCGGGGAAGGCGGCGGTGTTGGGCAGCACGGCGACGAACACCGGTTTGTCCGCGTCCTCGATCTTCTTGCTCAGTGCGGCGGCCTGGCTCCGGGAGAGCTGGTCGGAGGCGGCCGGGTCGACGTAGACGGGGCCCTTGCGCAGGGCCTGGGCGACGTCGTTCACGGTGGAGGCGCTGGTCGCGGCAGGGGCGGCCGGGGCCAGGAAGAGGGCGAGGGCGGACAGCAGGGCCAGGAGCCCCGCCAGGAGCGCCGCCGGGGCCGTGAAGCTGAGAAACGGCCTGTTCCGCATACTCCCAAGCTAACGCACACGCGTGCGAAACGGGTCGGGACGTACGAAACGGGCGGGCGGCCTCCTGGTGCCACCCGCCCGTTCCGCGTCCTCAGGCGGCCCGGTAGGCCGTCCTGAGCTTCGCCACCGCACCGGTCAGATCACCGGTGAGCAGCAGGTGGTCGGCGTCCGCGAACGGCTTGGACACCTTCTCGGTCAGCTTGCCGCCGATCTTCTGCTGGACCAGCAGCCGGGCCTGGCCGACGATCTCCCGGCCGACGTCGGTCTTTCCGAGGCCGGTGCGCTCGGCGACCTGGGCGGCCAGGCCGAGCAGGGCGAGCGTGACCTCGCCGCCGGCCGGGGGCTTCTTCAGCGTGCTGAGGCCCCAGCCGTACGGGAACTGCGGGTCGTACGAGGCGTCGCCCACGTTGATCGGGAGCTGCGCCTCGGACTTGGGCCAGGTCACCGGGAGCTGCCCGGTGAAGGCCCGCTTGCCGAAGAGGACGTCGGCGACGCCGTCGCCCTCGGACCCCGGCAGCCAGGACGCCACCAGCGCGTCGATGTCGCCGAGCTGGTCCCCGATGAGCTGGGGGCGGCCCGAGACGATCAGGACGGCGCACTTCATCGCGGCGCAGACCGTGTCGACCGCGGCCCGGTCGGCGTCGGACAGCTTCAGGTCGTGCCCGTTGCCGACGTCACCGACTCCCTCCGCGTACGGGGTCTCCCCGACGACGACCACACCGACGTCGTAGCCGGCCGTGTCGGCGGACGCGTCCTTGGAGTACGTGACGGACGCGGCGTCCTTCTTCATGGCGGACAGGATCGTGGTGCCCGGGGTGATGGCACCGGAGGAGCCCTGCCAGCTGACGGTCCAGCCGCCGGCCTGGTTGCCGATGTCGTCGGCGTTGGAGCCGGCCACGTACACCTTCTGCGAGGATTTCAGCGGCAGCACACCGCCGTCGTTCTTCAGCAGCACCTGCGACTTGGCGGCGGCCTCGCGGGCCACGGCCCGGTGCTCCGCCGAGCCGATCTTCTTCAGGTTGGCGGTGTCCGCGTACGGCTTCTCGAAGAGGCCCAGCCTGAACTTCTGGGTCAGGATGCGGGAGACCGCGTCATCGATCCGGGACTGCGGGACGCGGCCCGCGGTGACCTCGTCCTGGAGCGTCTTCGTGAAGTCCTTGTACTCGGTCGGGACCATGATCATGTCGAGCCCGGCGTTGATGGACGTGCGCACGTCGCTCGCGTAGTCGCCGGGGAGCTGGTCGATCGCCTTGTAGTCGCTGATGACGAAGCCCTCGAAGCCCATGCGGTCCTTGAGGACACCGTTGATCATCTCGGCGTCGCCGTGCATCTTCACCGGGCCCTGGTCGTCCCCGATGATGTCGAGCGAGGAGTAGGACGGCATGACCGTGCCGACCCCGCGCCTGACCGCGTCCTCGAAGGGCGCGAGGTGGACGGCTTCCAGCTCCTGCCGGGTGACCTTGGTGACGCCCTGGTCGGTCGTGTACGAACCGGTGGTGGACGAGCCGTACTCCGTACCGCCGTCGGCGACGAAGTGCTTGGCGGAGGCCAGCACCTTGTCGTTGCGGTCCAGGTCCTTGCCGGACGGGGCGCCCTGCATGCCCTGGATCACGGTCTCCAGGGACTTCACGAGGGCCGGGTCCTCACCGTACGACTCGTACGAGCGGCCCCAGCGCTCGTCGCGCGAGACGCAGAGGCAGGGCGCGAAGTCCCACGGGACGCCGGTCGCGCGGACCTCGCTCGCGGTGACGGCACCGGTCTTCTCGGCCAGCTTCGGGTCGCGCGTGGCGCCGAGGCCGACGTTGTGCGGCATGACCGTCGAGCCGACCAGGTTGTTGTGGCCGTGCACCGCGTCCACGCCGTAGATCAGCGGGATCTGGAAGCGGGTGGCCTGGGCGCGCAGCTGGTAGCCGTCGATCATCCTGGCCCACGCCTCGGGGGTGTTGGGCGCGGGGACCGAGCCGCCGCCGGAGAGCAGCGAGCCGAGGTCGTACGTGGCGATGTCGCCCTGGGACGCGAGCGCGTTGCGCTCGGCCTGGGTCATCTGGCCGGCCTTCTCGGCGGGCGACATCCGGGAGAGCAGGTCGGCGACGCGCTGCTTCACCGGCAGCTTCGCGTTCTGGTACGGCAAGCCGTGGGCGTCGATGACGGCCTGCGGGTTCTCCTTCGGCGGCCGGGCGCCGGTGACGGTCAGTTCCAGCGGGACGGTCTTCGCGGTGGCGGCGCCGGAGACCTTCTTCGTCGCGACCCTCACCTGGTGGGTGGTGCCGGACGCGGTGCCCGCCGGGAAGGTGTACGTGCCGCTGACCGGCGTGAAGTCGGTGCCGGACTTCGCCGTGCCGCCCTTCGTCTCGTACGCGACGGTGACGGGCTCGTCCAGCGGGACGGACCCGGTCGTGGTGAGCGTGAAGCCGAGGGACGCGGACGCGCCCTGGTCGACCGGGACCACCGCGGCCTCGGTGACGACGCTCGCCTTCAGGGCCGCGTCGGCCTTGCCGTACAGCTCCATGCCGTCCATGGCGAACTTCCCGGGGGCGCCGGTCGGCAGGGTGAGGGCCCAGCCCCACATCTCGTTCAGGCCGAGGACCTGGTCGATGCCGCCGACGGGCTGGTAGTCGCCCCGGTAGGTGAGGTCGGCGAACGGGATCTCGACCTGGTGCCAGCCCTCCCAGTCGTCGGTGAACGAGGTGGTCCAGAGCTCGGACGCCTCGCCGTTGGCGCCGCCGTCCTTGATCTCGAAGTTGATCCGCTTGCCCGAGCCGGGCGGCAGGGGCGCGGTGTTCTGGCCGTACCACCAGAAGCGGATGCCCTTGTGGGCGGACCAGTCGTGCGGCTGCGCGTCGGCGGCGTAGTCGTGGCTGAGGCCGCCGTAGCCGCTGATGTCGTAGGTGCCTTCGAGGACCTTGGCGCCCTCGGGGGCGTCGGCCCGGTCCTTCAGCGCCAGGGTGGGCGGGTCGTCGGCGTCGCCGCCCCAGGTGAAGATGCCCTCGGCCGGCTGGTTGGCGAAGGGCACCTCCCCCTCGAAGCGGTCGACGGCGACCGGTGCCGGTTCGTCGGCGGCCGGGGCCGCCGTGGACGGGACTGCGCCGGCGAGCAGGCCGGCCACCACGGTGGCGGCGGCCAGCACGGCGGTAGCCGGTCTCGCCCGGCGGCGGGTGCGGGGTGGCATCTGTGCGGCTCCTTCGTACGGGTTGCTGGTGCGGTGCGTACGGGGCGGCGCGGGCCCTGCGGACCCGCGCCGGTGCTGCTGCCTTGCGGAGGGAATCAGGCTTCGCGGGTGAGCCGGATGGTGTCGCGGTACCACTTGGCGCTGTCCTTGAGCGTCCGCACCTGCGTGTCGTAGTCGACGCGGACGATGCCAAACCTCTTGTCGTAGCCGTAGGACCACTCGAAGTTGTCCATCAGCGACCAGGCGAAGTAGCCCCGCACGTCGGCGCCCTGGGCGCGGGCGGCGGCGACGGCGGCGATGTGGTCGGCGAGATAGGTGGTGCGGTCGGCGTCGTGGATCTCGCCGTCCTCGGAGACGGTGTCGTCGAAGGCGGCGCCGTTCTCCGTGATGACCGTCGGGAGGCCGTAGTCCTTCTCCAGACGGACGAGCAGGTCGGTGAGGGCGGTGGGGGTGATCTCCCAGTCCATGGCGGTACGCGGCAGGTCGCGCTCCACCTGACGGGTGACGGGCAGCCCCTCCGCGTCCGTGGTCGCGCCGTCCTCCGTGACACCGGAGAACAGCGAGCCCCGGTAGAAGTTGACCCCGAGCACGTCCAGCGGCGTCGAGATCGCGGCCAGGTCGCCGTCCTGGACGGGCAGTTCGATGTTCTGGGCGGCGAGGTCGGCGACGATGTCCTCGGGATAGGCGCCCTTGACGACCGGGTCCAGGTAGAGCCGGGCGCCCAGGCCGTCGGCGCGGCGGCACGCCTCGGCGTCCTCGTGGCTGTCGGTCTCCGGGGAGGCGGTGCCCAGGTTGAGGGTGATGCCGAGTTCGAGCGCGTTGCCCCGGGCGGCGGCCTGCTCGCGCAGGTACCGGGAGGCGAGTCCGTGGCCGAGGAGCAGGTGGTGCACGGCGTGGATGCCCTCGCCGAAGTTCTGCCGGCCCGGTGCCTGGCCCCCGTAGGCGTAGCCGAGCATCGCGGAGCACCAGGGCTCGTTGAGCGTCGTCCAGTGCGTGACCCGGTCGCCGAACGCGTCGTAGGCGAGCGCGGCGTACTCGGCGAAGCGGTACGCGGTGTCGCGGACCGGCCAGCCGCCCGCGTCCTCCAGCTCCTGCGGCAGGTCCCAGTGGTAGAGGGTGACCCAGGGGGTGACGCCCTTGGCCTCCAGCTCGTCCAGCAGGCGCTTGTAGAAGTCGAGGCCCTTGGCGTTGGCCGGGCCCCGGCCGCCCGGCTGGACGCGCGGCCAGGCCAGCGAGAAGCGGTACGTGTCGACGCCGAGGTCCGCGATGAGCCGCACGTCCTCCGGCATGCGGTGGTAGTGGTCGCAGGCCACGTCACCGTTCTCACCGCGGACGACCATGCCCGGCACCCGGCAGTACGTGTCCCAGATGGACGGCGTTCTGCCGTCCTCGGCCGCCGCGCCCTCGATCTGGTACGCGGCTGTGGCGACGCCCCAGCGGAAGCCCGCGGGCAGACCGGGTACGGCCTGGGCGGCGATCTCGCGGGCGTATGCCTGGGGGGTGACGAGGTTCATGGGTCTCCTGTGGTGTGCGTTGCTCTGGGGCGCTGGAGGGGCGGGCCCTACGCGCGGGCGGCGGTGGTGGCCGGGGCCTCGTGGTGGAGCCAGCAGGCCACCGAGCGGGAGCCGTCCGTCCCGGGCGCCGCGAGCACCGGGACGTGGGTGTCGCAGCCCTCGACCTTCTTGGCGCAGCGGGGGTGGAAGGCGCAGCCGGACGGCATGGACGAGAGGTGCGGCGGCGAGCCGGGGATGCCGCTGAGTTCGCGGCGGGGTCCGTGCAGCGCGGGGAAGGAGTGCAGCAGCCCTGCGCTGTACGGGTGGTGGGGGTCGCGGTAGATCTCGGTGGCGCCGGCCTCCTCCACGATCCGGCCGCCGTACATGATCGCGATCCGGTCCGAGAACTCGATCAGCAGCGAGATGTCGTGGGTGATGAAGACGACCGAGAAGCCGAGCTCCTCGCGGAGCCGGACCAGCTGGCGCAGGATCTGCCGCTGCATGACCACGTCGAGCGCGGTCGTCGGCTCGTCCATGATGACGATCTCGGGTTCCAGGGCGAGCGCCATCGCGATCATCACGCGCTGGCGCATGCCGCCGGACAGCTGGTGCGGGTAGGCGCCGAGGCGGTCCGGGGAGATCCCGACGAGGCTGAGGAGTTCCCGGGCCCGGGCGGTGCGGTCGGCCTTCTTCATCTCCGGGCGGTGCGCCTGGAGTACGTCGGTGAGCTGGTTGTGCACCGTGTAGACGGGGTTCAGCGAGTTCATCGCGCCCTGGAAGACGATGGACAGCTCCGCCCAGCGGAAGGCGCGCAGCTCGGCCGCCGACATGGCGAGCAGGTCCATGGCCTGGCCGTCGCGCCCGTGGTAGTGGACCTCGCCGCCGGTGATGACGCCGGGCGGGGAGAGGAGCCGGGTGACCGCGTAGGCCAGGGTGGACTTGCCGGAGCCGGATTCGCCGGCGAGGCCGAGGACCTCGCCGCGGTGCAGGGTGAGGTCGATGTCGCGCAGGGCGTGCACGGCGTCGGCGCCGGTCCCGTAGTCCACGTTGAGGCCGCTGATGGTGAGGACGGGCTCGCTCATGAGCGGGTCTCCTTGTGGCGCGGGGTGCCGGTGCCGGGACGGGCCACCGGGGTGAAGCCGACGCGCATCTTGACCTTCTTGGAGCCGCCGGTCTCGGTGCGCAGGCGCGGGTTGACGAATTCGTCGATGCCGAAGTTGATCAGGGCGAGGGACATGCCGAGCAGGGCGATGCAGAGCCCGGCCGGGACGAACCACCACCAGGCGCCCTGGGCCAGTGCCTGGCTGGACTGCGCCCAGAACAGGACGGTCCCCCAGTTCCAGTTCGAGATGTCGGCGACGCCGATGAAGGCGAGGGTGATCTCGGAGAGGATCGCGAAGATGACCGTGCCGACGAAGCCGGAGGCGATGACGGCGGTGAGGTTCGGCATCACCTCGAAGAGGATGATCCGCCAGGTCGGCTCGCCCGTGGCGCGGGCCGCCTCCACGTAGTCGCGGCGGCGCAGCGACAGGGTCTGGGCGCGCAGCACGCGGGCGCCCCAGGCCCAGGAGGTGAGGGCGATGACGAAGGCGATGAGCAGGTCGCCGGCGTCCGTGACGAAGCTGGCGATGATGATGATCAGCGGCAGTCCGGGGATGACCAGGAAGACGTTGGACAGCAGCGACAGCGCCTCGTCGGCCAGCCCGCCGAGGAAGCCGGCGGTGACGCCGATCACCACGGAGAGGACGGTGGCGAGGATGCCCGCGACGAAGCCGACGACGAGCACGCCCCGGGTACCGACGAGGATCTGCGAGAGCACGTCCTGACCGGTCTGCGTGGTGCCGAACCAGTGCGAACCGGAGGGTGCTTCGAGCAGGTCCTGGCTCATCGCGCTGGGGTCGTACGGGGCGATCCACGGGCCGATGATCGCGATCAGCACGAAGAAGAGCAGGATGCCCAGGCCGATGACGGTCTTCCGGCCGCGCAGGAACCGGAACTTGCGCTTGCTCGCTGCCGGGGTTTCGACGGCATCGAGTACGGCGACCTCGGTGGCGGTGACGGCCATGGCCCTACGCCTCCCTTCGGGTACGGGGGTCGAGGAGCAGGTAGAGGACGTCGGCGAGGAGGTTCGCCGCCAGGACGGAGAGCGTGATGATGAGGAAGATGCCCTGCATGAGGGGGTAGTCCTTGGCACCCACGCCCTGGAAGAGCTGGTAGCCGATGCCCGGGTAGGAGAAGACCATCTCCACCAGGAGCGTGCCGCTGACGATGAAGCCGAGCGAGAGGGCGAAGCCGGAGATGTTGGGCAGGATCGCGTTGCGTGCCGCGTAGCCGAACATCACCCGGCGCTCGGAGAGGCCCTTGGCCTGGGCGACCATGACGTAGTCCTCGCTGGACACCGTCACCATCATGTTCCGCATGCCGAGGATCCAGCCGGCGACGGCGCTGAGGACGATCGTGAGGCCGGGCAGCACCCCGTGGTAGAGCGCGCTGGAGATGAACGGCCAGTCGAAGGCGGGCACCAGCGAGTTGTCGTAGCCGCCGTCGGCCGGGAAGAGCGGCCACTTCACGGCGAACAGCGAGATCGCGATGAGCCCGAGCCAGAAGTACGGGATGGACGAGATGAACGTGGTGACGGGCAGCAGGCTGTCCATCCAGGAGCCGCGCCGCCAGCCCGTGAAGACCCCGATGCCGGTGCCGAGCAGGAAGCTGATCAGCGTGGTGATCCCGACGAGCGCCAGCGTCCAGGGCAGCGACTGCGCGATGACCTCGCTGACCGGGGTCGGGAAGAAGGTGAACGACAGGCCGAGGTCGCCGTGGAACAGGTGCACCCAGTAGTCGGTGTACTGCTCCCAGATCGACTGCTTCTTGTCGAGCCCGAAGAGGGCCTTCAGCGAGCCGATGGCGTTGGTGTCCAGTTGGCCCTGGAAGCGGGCGAGGAGCGCCTGGACGGGGTCGCCGGGCATCAGGCGCGGGATGAGGAAGTTGATCGTGATGGCGGCCCAGGCCGTGACCAGGTAGAAGGCGAGCCGTTGGAGCAGGAACTTCACTTCGCAGCCTCCTTCTCGTGGTCGTCGGTGCGGGCGGTGCCGGTGCCGTCGTAGAGCCAGCAGGCGGCCCACTGGCCGTCGGCCAGGTCGAACCGGGGCGGCAGCTCGGTGCGGCAGCGCTCCATCGCCTTGGGGCAGCGGGGGTGGAAGCGGCAGCCGGCGGGCGGGGCGATGAGCGACGGGGGCTCGCCGCTGCCCTGGTCCTCCGGCTCGTCCTCGGCGGCCTGCCGGTCGGGGTGCGGCGCGGAGGCGATGAGCAGCTGGGTGTAGGGGTGTGCGGGGCGCTGCGTGACGGTCTCGCTGTCACCGCCCTCGACTATGCGGCCGGCGTACATCACCAGGGTGGTGTCCGCGAAGTAGCGGGCGGACGCGATGTCGTGGGTGATGTAGAGGATCGCGAGGTGCAGCCGGTCCTTGAGGTCCTTGAGCAGGTTGAGCACCCCGAGCCGGATGGACACGTCCAGCATCGAGACCGGCTCGTCGGCCAGGAGGACCTGGGGGTCGGCGCCGAGCGCGCGGGCGATGGCCACGCGCTGGCGCTGACCGCCCGACAGCTCGTGCGGGAACTTGTCCAGGTACTGATGAGGAGGAGTCAGCTGGACGCGGTTCAGCAGAGCGGTCAGGTTCTGTTCCAGTTCCGCCTCGCCGGTGCCCGCCCGGCCGTGGATCTTCAGCGACCGGGTCAGGTGGTAGCGCACGGTGTGCACGGGGTTCAGCGAGGCGAACGGGTCCTGGAAGATGAGCTGGACCCGGCGTACGTAACTGCGGAAGGACCGGCCACGTCCGGCCTTCGCCGGCTGCCCGTTCAGGTGGATCTCGCCCGAGGTGAGCGGATACAGCTGCGCGAGCAGCCTGGCGACGGTGGACTTCCCGGAGCCCGACTCCCCCACCAGTGCCGTGACGGTGCCGCGCCGCAGTTGCAGCGAGGCGTCGTCCACGGCGTGGACGGTGCGGCGCGTGCGCGCGAGGAGATCGCGGGCGTTGCGCCGCACGGCGAAGTGCTTGGTGACTCCGCGTGCTTCGAGCACGATGTGGTTGTTCTCTGGCTGTTCAGACATGGCCGGTACCTGATCCCTGCGTACTACTTGGCGGGCTTGAGATTCAGCACGACTTCCAGCGAGGTGCGCTGGGTGTGCTGCGGGTCCGCGTACGGGTTGTCCTCGGTGGGCCAGCCCACCCAGTTCTTCGTGGAGTACTCCGCCCCGACGGGTGCCGCCGCGGTCGGGATCATCGGCGCCTGCTCGACCATGATCTTCTGGAGCGTGTCCATCGCCTGCTTGCGGGCGGTGTCCGTGGTGGCCTGGGCGAAGTCCTTCAGCGCCTCGGTCGCCTCGGTGCTCTTGAAGCGGCCGAAGTTGCCGGACTGCGACGGCTTGCCGATGGGCTGGATCAGGGCGCCGTCCATGATGTTCTGGTACATGTCGTACGGCGTGGCACCGCTGTTGGTCCAGTGCAGGGTGGCGTCGAAGTTGCCGTTGGCGACGTCCGCGTTCCAGGAGTCCGCGGTCTGCGTCTTGACCTTGGCGTCGATGCCGATCTTCTTGAAGTTGTCCTTGATGATCGACAGGCCGGTGATGTAGTCGTTCCAGCCCGCCGGGTCGGTGAGGGTGAGCTTCACCGGCTTGCCGGACGGGTCCTTGAGGACGCCGCCGCTGAGCGTGAAGCCGGCCTTCTCCAGGACCTGCGTGGCGCCCGCGACGTCCGGCTTGGTGGTGGCCTTCTTGTACGTGTCGGAGATGAAGGACTCACCGGCCGGCAGCGGGATGCCGGTGGGGTTGGTGATCTCCGGGTAGAGGGTCGCCTCGGCCTGCGTGTAGATGGCGTTGCGGTCGACCACCATCGCCATGGCCTTGCGGAGCGCCGCGTTGTCGAACGGCTTGCGGGCGGTGTTGATCCAGAGGCCGTGGATGCCGAGACCGGACGGGAACCACAGCTTGTGGTTCTGCGGGTCCTTGTCGATGAACAGCTTCTTGAAGTCCGGCATGAAGACGAACGACCACTCCAGCTTGCCGCTGGCCAGCGCGGTGGTCGCCGCGTTGTTGTCGTTGTAGGTGCTGTAACGCAGCTCCTTGACCTTGGTCGAGCCCTTCCAGTAGGTGGGCGTCGCGGTCAGGGTGGTGGTCTGCGGCGTGAAGGTCTTCAGCTTGTACGGGCCGGAGCCGACCGGGTTCCGGTTCGGCCAGGTCTCCGGCTTGTCGACCTTCTCCCAGATGTGCTTCGGGACGATGTACTGCTGGAGGATCTTGTTCTGGTTGACGTACTGCGAGGAGTTGAAGGTCAGGATGACCTTCTTGTCCTTGACCTCGACACCGCCCCACTGGATGCCGTCGGCGTTGAGGGCCGGGTGCTTCTTCAGCAGCTCGAAGGTGTACGCCACGTCGTCGGCGGTCAGCGGCTTGCCGTCGGCCCACTTGGCGCGCTCGTCGATGGTGAGGGTGACCTTCGTGAAGTTGAGGTCCCACTTCCAGTCGGTCGCCAGCCACGGGTCGGGCTTGTCGGCGGGCCGGATCTGGCTGACCATCGCCAGCGGCTCGTAGATCATCCAGCGGTAGCCGAGGGTGGCGCCGGCCGAGGTGTTCAGGAACGGGTTGCTGTTGTTCGTCTGCGGCCCGTCCGGCTTGCCGATGTTCAGGACGCCCGAAGCGGCACTGCCGCCGTTCTTGTTGTGGTTCGAGTTGGCCGAGGAACAGCCTGCGGCGAGTGCGACCACCGCGGTGGCGAGCGCGGCGGCTCTCAGCGTGTGACGGCGTGCGGACATAACGACTCCAGGAGGGACTGGCGGGTCTGTGGGATCCGGAAACGGGCAGCGCCGGGCGCGGCCTGGTACGGCTGTGCTGGTGGTACGGGTGCGGTGTGGGCCTGGGGGCGCCCTTGTCCGCTAGGGCGCCGAGTGGCGCACGACCAATTCGGTGGGGAGCACGACCGGGTTGTCCGGTGCGAGCGTGCCGCCCAGGTGGGAGAGGAGCATCCGCGCGGCCATCTCACCCATCTGCCGGGTGGGCTGGCGCACGGTGGTCAGGGGCGGTTCGGTGTGCTCGGACATCGGGATGTCGTCGAAGCCGACGACCGCGATGTCACCGGGCACGGTCTTCCCCGCGGCGCGCAACGCTCGCAGCACGCCCGCCGCGGTGATGTCGTTGTGCGCGAAGACCGAGTCGAACTCCGCGCCCGAGGCGAGGAGTTCCTCGACGGCAAGCCGGCCGGAGCGTTCGGTGAAGTCCCCCACGATGACGTGGTCCGTGGGGAGGACCGAGACGAACCCGGCCAGCCGGTCGCGTACGCAGCCGAAGTGCGCGGGGCCGGTGATCACGACGGGCCTGGTGCGACCGGCGTCCCGCAGATGACGGGCGGCCGACGCGCCTCCTTCGTGGTTGGTGGTCACGACGGAGGGGAATTCGGGGTGGTGGCCGCGATCGTCGATGAGCACGATCGGCAGGCCGTCGCGGTGCAGTTCCGTGAGGTGGTCCAGGGTGTTCTCGGGTTCCACCACCACCAGGCCGTCGAAGGCCCGCGCCGACACCTGGCTGGTGAAGCGCTCCACGGACTCGGCCCCGCGGTTGCAGGTGAACAGCAGCAGCCCGTAGTCGGCGGCCTCGACGGTGTCGACCACGCCCTGGAGCAGTTCGCCCATCCAGGGCCAGGTCAGCGAGGGCACCAGCATGCCGACCGTACGGCTGCTGCCGCGGGCCAGACCGACGGCGCCCGAGCTGGGCACGTAACCGAGCTGCGCGATCACTTCGCGAACGCGTGCGGCCGTCGAACCGTCCACCTCGCCCTTGGTGTTGATGACCCGGGAGACGGTCGTCTTGCTGACGCCGGCCTCGCGGGCGACATCAGCGATGGTGACGCGCATCGGGGCCTCCAGGACACAACGGGACAGATGAGAACGACCGCAACGACCGGCGATGGAACCGGTACCGCAACCGGTTCCGGAACCGGTACCGGCGTTGGTGGCGTGAGTTAACCCCGCAGAAACACCGCCGTCAATACTTCACGTCGAGATTGGTCCGTACCCATCTGATAACGAGAAGAACACGGTCCTTGCGTTCAACTTCTGAACAAAAACGCCTCTTGACGCGGGCACGTGATTCCCGTTCACTCAGTCCCCGTACGGGGCCGTACACGCGAACGCCCCCGTCCGCCCTGCCGGTTGAGGCGGGTGGACGGGGGCGGGCGTGTGCGGGAGACGGCCCCGTGCGGGTCAGTCGGTCGGTTCGAGGCCGGCGCGCAGCAGCCCGTAGGTGTACGCGTCCTCCAGCGCCTGCCAGGACGCGGAGATGATGTTCTCGGCCACCCCGACGGTCGACCACTCGGCGGTCCCGTCCCCGGTGGTGATCAGGACGCGGGTGGTGGAGTCGGTGCCGGTGCGGCCCTCCAGGATGCGGACCTTGTAGTCCGTCAGCTCCAGCTTGGCGAGCTGCGGGTAGATCCGTTCCAGGCCCACGCGCAGCGCCCGGTCCAGGGCGTTGACCGGGCCGTTGCCCTCGGCGGTGGCGACGATCCGCTCGCCCTTGGCCCACAGCTTCACGGTCGCCTCGTTCGCGTGGGTGCCGTCGGGGCGGTCCTCCACGATGGCCCGCCAGGACTCGATACGGAAGTAGCGCCGCACCCGGCCCTCGGCCTCGGCGCGCAGCAGCAGCTCGAAGGAGGCGTCGGCCGCCTCGTAGGTGTAGCCCTTGAGCTCGCGCTCCTTGACCCGGGCGACGACCCGGCCGACCAGTTCCCGGTCGCCTCCGAGGTCGACGCCGAGCTCGTCGCTCTTCAGCTCGATGGAGGCCCGCCCGGCCATGTCGGAGACCAGCATCCGCATGGTGTTGCCGACCAGGGCGGGGTCGATGTGCTGGTAGAGGTCCGGGTCGACCTTGATCGCGGAGGCGTGCAGCCCGGCCTTGTGGGCGAAGGCCGAGACACCGACGTACGGCTGGTGCGTGGAGGGGGTCAGGTTGACCACCTCGGCGATGGCGTGCGAGACACGGGTCATGTCGGCGAGGGCGCCGTCGGGGAGGACCCGCTTGCCGTACTTGAGCTCCAGCGCGGCGACGACCGGGAAGAGGTTGGCGTTGCCCACGCGCTCGCCGTAGCCGTTGGCGGTGCACTGGACGTGCGTGGCGCCCGCGTCGACGGCGGCGAGGGTGTTGGCGACGGCGCAGCCCGTGTCGTCCTGGGCGTGGATGCCGAGCCGGGCGCCGGTGTCGGCGAGGACCGTGGAGACGACGGCCTGGATCTGGGCCGGGAGCATCCCGCCGTTGGTGTCGCAGAGGATGACCACGTCGGCGCCGGCCTCGGCGGCGGCCTTGACGACGGCCTTGGCGTACTCGGGGTTGGCGCGGTACCCGTCGAAGAAGTGCTCGCAGTCCACGAAGACCCGGCGGCCCTGCTCGCGGAGGTGGGCGACGGTGTCGCGGACCATCTCCAGGTTCTCCTCCAGCGTGGTGCGCAGCGCGAGCTCCACGTGGCGGTCGTGGGACTTGGCGACCAGCGTGATCACCGGGGCGCCCGACTCCAGCAGCGCCTTGACCTGGGGGTCCTCGGCGGCGGTTCCGCCCGCCCTGCGGGTCGCGCCGAAGGCGACCAGCTCGGCGTTCTTGAACTCGATCTCCTGGCGGGCGCGGGCGAAGAACTCGGTGTCGCGGGGGTTGGCGCCGGGCCAGCCGCCCTCGATGAAGCCGACGCCGAACTCGTCCAGATGCCGGGCGATGGTCAGTTTGTCGGCGACCGTCAGGTTGATGCCTTCACGCTGTGAACCGTCGCGCAGCGTGGTGTCGAAGACATGGAAGCTGTCGTCGGTGGGCTTGGCCTTGGTGGTCATGGCTGGTCTGACTCCTGTCGGCTGAGTGAATCCGGACGATCTGGCTCCACTTGCCCCCATCATCCCTGCGCCTCGTACGCCGGCCGAGGTGAGGGCCGGAAAACGAAAAAACCCCTCGCGGGTGCGAGAGGTCTGCGCGCGGGTCTGGGGCACGGTGGCCGTGCCGTACGTGGTGGTACGGGACGGTCACTGCGGACCGGCGCGCCTGCTGCCAATAATCATGACGAACGAGGACACGGAAGCAGTCTGGCACAGGACCACCGCCGTGAACCGCCCGTCTCAGGATGCGGGCGTACGGAGGGCCCCCGGCGAGACGCCGGGGGCCCTCCGTACGACGCGATCACGCGAGGGAGTGCATCCAGCCGTGGGTGTCCTCGGCGGTGCCGCGCTGGATGTCGAGCAGGCGCTCGCGCAGCTTGAGGGTGACCGGGCCGGGGGTGCCGTCGCCCTGGGTCCACTCGCCGCCCGCGCTCTTCACCGTGCCGACGGGGGTGATGACGGCGGCGGTGCCGCAGGCGAAGACCTCGGTGAGGGTGCCGGCGGCGGTGTCCTCGCGCCACTGGTCGATGGAGACGCGGGACTCCTCGGAGGTGTAGCCGAGGTCACTCGCGAGCTTGAGGAGCGAGTCCCGGGTGATGCCGGCGAGCAGGGAGCCGGTGAGGGACGGGGTGACGATCTTGTCCCCGTACACGAAGTAGAGGTTCATGCCGCCCAGCTCCTCCACCCACTTGTGCTCGACGGCGTCGAGGTAGGCGACCTGGTCGCAGCCCTTGGCCGCGGCCTCGGCCTGGGCGAGGAGGGAGGCGGCGTAGTTGCCGCCGGTCTTGGCGTCGCCCATGCCGCCGGGGACGGCGCGGACCCGGTCCTCGGAGAGCCAGATGGAGACGGGCTTCACACCGCCCGGGAAGTAGGCACCGGCCGGCGAGGCGATGACCAGGAACAGGTACTCGTTGGCCGGCCGCACGCCGAGGCCGACCTCGGTCGCGATCATGAAGGGGCGCAGGTAGAGGGACTCCTCGCCGCCGTGGGCCGGGACCCAGGCCGTGTCCTGCTGGACGAGCGCGTCACAGGCCGCGACGAACGTCTCGACAGGCAGCTCCGGCATGGCGAGGCGGCGGGCGGAGGAGCGGAAGCGCTCGCCGTTGGCCTCGGGGCGGAAGGTGGCGACGGAGCCGTCGGGCCGGCGGTACGCCTTCAGGCCCTCGAAGATCTCCTGGCCGTAGTGGAGCGTCATGTTGGCGGGGTCGATCGACAGCGGCGCGTACGGCACGAGCTGGGCGTCGTGCCAGCCGCGGCCTTCGGTCCACTTGATCGTCACCATGTGGTCGGTGAAGTAGCGGCCGAATCCGGGCTGGGCCAGGATCGCCTCGCGCTCCGCGTCGGACAGCGGGTTCGAGGAGGGCTTGAGCTCGATCGTGGTCGTCATGAGTGCGTGTCCTTCACCGTGATGTGTGTGTAGGACCGCGCGCACGCCTTCAGGTGCTAGGACGTCCGAGCTTCGCAGCGAGCCACGGCCCCGTTCGATTATCTCTCGAAGGCTGCCGTGCACGAAATGGCGTGATTGCGGTCCAGGGTTCGATGGTGACACCCGGGGCCGCACAGGTGAAGCCGCCGGGTGCGTCTGCGACCCGGCGGCTTCGTGGTGGAGTCGTCGGATCAGCCCGCTACGCGTACCGCGAGGGCGTCGCCGATCTCGTCGGTCGTACGAGCGGTGCCGTCGCGCTCCGCGAGGTCGGCGGAGACGGCGTCCTCGATGCGCACGGCCTCGGCCTCGTAGCCGAGGTGGCGCAGCAGGAGGGCGACGGAGAGGATCGTGGCGGTCGGGTCGGCCTTGCCCTGCCCCGCGATGTCGGGGGCGGAGCCGTGGACCGGCTCGAACATCGACGGGAAGGCACCCGTCGGGTTGATGTTGCCGGAGGCGGCCAGGCCGATGCCGCCGGAGACGGCCGCGGCGAGGTCGGTGAGGATGTCGCCGAAGAGGTTGTCGGTGACGATGACGTCGAAGCGCTCCGGCTGCGTGACGAAGAAGATCGTCGCGGCGTCGACGTGCAGGTAGTCGGTGGTGACCTGCGGGTACTCCGCGGCGACCCGGTCGAAGATGTTCTTCCACAGGTGGCCGGCGTAGACCAGGACGTTATTCTTGTGGACCAGCGTCAGCTTCTTGCGCGGGCGGGCGGCGGCGCGCTCGAAGGCGTCCCGGACGACCCGCTCGACGCCGAAGGCGGTGTTGAGGCTGACCTCGGTGGCGACCTCGTGCTCGGTGCCGGTGCGCAGCGAGCCGCCGTTGCCGGTGTACGGGCCCTCGGTGCCCTCGCGGACGACGACGAAGTCGATGTCCGGACGGCCGGCGAGCGGGGTGTCCGTGTTCGGGAAGAGCTTCGACGGCCGCAGGTTGATGAAGTGGTCGAAGGCGAAGCGCAGCTTCAGCAGCAGCCCCCGCTCCAGGACGCCGGAGGGCACGGACGGGTCGCCGATCGCGCCGAGCAGGATGGCGTCGTGGCCCTTGAGGGCGTCGAGCTCCGCGTCGGGAAGGGTCTCACCGGTACGGTGCCAGCGCTGGGCGCCAAGGTCGTACTCCTTGGTCTCCAGCTTCACATCCTGCGGGAGAACAGCGTTGAGGACCTTGAGGCCCTGGGCCACGACCTCCTGGCCGATACCGTCACCGGGGATCACTGCGAGATTGATGCTGCGAGACATGGTGGCACCCTACTGCGCGTCCCACCCCATGACACGTCCCGTCCACCATACGGACACATGATCATCTGTACGTGTACCGTTCACCTATTCGGCGGGAGGGCGTCAGCCGGGCGGTGGAGGTTGTCGCCCATGGACATCCCTCGCTTCGGCATCCCCGAGAAGCTCGCCGGCCGCATGAGCATGGCCGAGCAGCACGACTACCTCCGCACCCGGCTCACCCGCCGCGGGGCGTTGCGCACCGGCGTGGCGACCGCGGCCGTGGCCGGCGCCGGGATCGGCCTCGCCTCCTCCCCCGCGTACGCGGCCCCCACCGTACTCACCTCGCACAGCACCACCCGGGTCGACGGCGCGCTGGTCGCCCCCTTCGGCCGGCACCTGGCGTACGGGGCGGACCCGAGGACGCAGATGGCGGTCTCCTGGCAGGTGCCGTTCGCGGTGCGCCGCCCGTACATCCGCATCGGGCTGAAGCCGTGGGGGCTGAGCCGGCGGATCGACGCGGAGGTGCGCCACCTGACGACGCCGCAGCTGAACAACGGCAAGATCGCGGCGGCCGAGCAGTTCTACGTACACGCGTCCCTGGAGCGGCTGCGGCCCGGCACCACGTACTACTACGGCGTCGGCCACGAGGGCTTCGACCCGGCGGACGCGCGCAACCTGGGCACGCTCGGCACCTTCACCACCGCGCCGGCGCGGGCGGAGAACTTCACCTTCACCGCCTTCGGCGACCAGGGCGTCAGCTACCACGCGCTCGGCAACGACCAGCTGATCCTGGGCCAGAACCCGGCCTTCCACCTGCACGCCGGGGACATCTGCTACGCGGACCCGTCGGGCTCCGGGCAGACCACCGACACCTACGACGCGCGGACCTGGGACCAGTTCCTGGCGCAGACGGAGACGGTCTCCAAGACGGTGCCGTGGATGGTGACGACCGGGAACCACGACATGGAGGCGTGGTACTCGCCGGACGGCTACGGCGGCCAGAACGCGCGCTGGACCCTGCCGGACAACGGCCCGGACCCGGTCAACCAGCCCGGCGCCTACTCCTTCGTCCACGGCAACGTGGGCGTGATCGCGCTCGACGCCAACGACGTCAGCTACGAGATCCCCGCCAACTTCGGCATCAGCGGCGGCCGGCAGACCCGCTGGCTGGACCGGCGCCTCGGCGAGCTGCGGGCCCGCCACGACATCGACTTCCTGGTGGTCTTCTTCCACCACTGCGCGTTCTCCACGACCAACGCGCACGCCTCGGACGGCGGGGTGCGGGACGCCTGGGTGCCGCTCTTCGAGAAGCACCAGGTGGATCTGGTCATCAACGGGCACAACCACGTCTACGAACGCACCGACGCGATCCTGAGGAACGCCGTCAAGCGCCCGGTGCCGATCGGCGAGAGCACCGACCCCCGCCGGGACGGCATCGTCTACGTCACGGCGGGCGGCGCGGGCAAGGCGCTGTACGACTTCCCGGTGCCCGACAGCTACGAGGGGCACGTCGCGGACCTGGAGAGCGTGGACACGTACCACGTGGCCAAGGGCGGCGCGAAGGCCACCGAGACCGTGGAGTGGTCGCGGGTGCGGTACACCGGCTTCTCGTTCCTCGCGGTGGAGGTGGAAGCCGGACGGCGCCCCCGGATGAAGGTCACCGCGCTCGCCGAGTCGGGCGAACGCGTCGACCACTTCGAGATCAGCCGGGGTTAGGGCCTTTCGTTTGGATCAGGCTGGACCAGGGAGCGGGGCGTGGTGCGTGCGGCTGCAAGGCGGAGGAGGGCGACAACGCGGAGCGTTGGCAACCGACGACAACGCGGCAGACGTGCGTGCCACGCCCCGCGAGCCCAGCATGATCCAAACGAAAGGCCCCAGGCCCGGTCAGTGACCGGTGGAGCCGCCGTTGTCCCTGCGGTCGAGGGCGCGCTGCAGGGCGGCGGCGGCAGCCTGCCGCTCCGACTCGGTCGGGCGGTGGGCGTGACGGACACGGCGGCGGGTGGTGGTCTCGGCCATGGTGGATCGACTCCTTGAGATCGCGAGGATTTCGAGATCGAACAGCGTGGGGTGATGTCGAGATCGTTGATTTCGAGGCGCCGGAAGGGGCGGGGAACGGGCGCCGCAGGGGTTGCCTGCACAGGGCACGCGCTCTCGACCGCCAGTCGCTTGATCTAGCGAGACGTTCGGCTCCTACAAAGTTAGAACAGCCCGGCCGGTCTGTCTCCACAATTACTCGGACTTCCTACTATCTGAGACGGCGGTTTACGGCGGCTCACCCGCCGCTCACTCTCAGCTCGCTCGCAGTTCCCTGATCAGGGCCCGCACCGCGGCGGATCGTGCCAGCTCAGGGGTGGTGACATAGCCCACGGAGCGGGTCGGGCGCTCCGGTCCGAGAGCGGTGATCTCAACCGAGTCGGGTGCTCCGCACAGGGACAGTCCGGGCATGATCGCCATGCCGAGACCGGCGGACACCATCGAGAGCACCGCTCCGTCGTCCTCGGCCTCCACGGTCGCCCGCGGGATCCAGTCCTGCGCCGCCCACCACTCCCGGGTGTACGAGGTGCAGTTCTCGGCCCAGTCCAGCAGCGGGAGCGTCCGGGGCGCCGGATGACCGGCCGGGTGCACGAGGGCGTACTCCTCCTCCCGCAGCACTCCCCCGACCAGCTCGTCCGGCACCGGTGAGGAGCCGCCCACCGTCGCGATCCCCAGATCGGCGCGCCCGTCCAGGACCTCGCCCGCCGTGCCCCGCCCCAGCTCGCGCACCACCCGCACCACCGGCTCGATCCCCGGGTGCCGGGTCCGCAGCCGTTCCAGCGCGGGCGGCAGCAGATGCAGGGCGGCGCTGCGGAAGGCCGCGATCCGCAGCGGCCCGGCCGGTACGGCGTCCGCCCCGGGTCCGGCCACCGCCGCCCGCGCCTCGGCGCCCATCACCTCCAGCAGCCGCAGCACGCGCCGGGCGTACCCGAGGGTGGTGGAGCCCGCCGCGGTGGGCATGGCACCCTTACGGCCCCGTTCGAAGAGAACCGCGCCGATCCTGCGTTCGGTGGTGCGGATCGCGTGGGAGACGGCGGACTGCGTCATGTCCAGGGCGGCGGCGGCGCCGGAGAAGCTGCCCGCGCTCTCGACGGCGAGCAGGATGCGCAGCTCCTGCGGGTTCAGGTCGGCCATCGTGCGGGTTCCCCTCGTTCCATGAACGCCGTTCATGGAAACGGCCTTTCCATCGACGCAACCCTCTGCCGGGCCGGAAAGTTCCTTCCTACGGTCGCTGCCATGACGACGACACGCACCGCCCGCAGCTTCCGTCTGGCCGCCCGCCCCACGGGCTTCCCCACCCCGGACCTCTTCACCCTGACCGACTCACCGGTGCCCGACCCCGCCCCCGGACAGGCCCTGGTGGAGAACCTCTACCTCTCCGTCGACCCGTACCACCGCGAGGAGATGGACGGTGGCTGGGAGCTGGGCGCCCCGCTGGAGGGTCGTGCCGTGGGCCGGGTCACCGCCTCCCGCGACCCGGGCCTCGCGGAGGGCGACCTCGTCTTCCACCGGCAGGGCTGGCGCACCCACGCCCTGGTCACCGCCGGTACCGACCGCACCCGCCGCCTCCCGTCGTACGAGGGGGTCCCGCTGACCGCCCACCTCTCGATCCTCGGCGGCACGGGCCTCACCGCCTACGCGGCCCTGACCCGCGTCCTGGAACTCCGCCCCGGCCAGGACCTCTTCGTCTCCGCCGCCGCGGGCGGGGTGGGCACCGCGGTGGGCCGGATCGCCCGGCTGCTCGGCGCCGGCCGGATCGTCGGCAGCGCGGGCTCGGCCGCCAAGGTCGCCCGGCTCACCGGGGAGCTCGGCTTCGACGCGGCGTTCGACTACCACGACGGGCCGGTCGGCGAACTGCTGGCGAAGGCCGCGCCGGACGGGATCGACGCCGCCGTCGACAACGTGGGCGGCGATCATCTGGAGGGCGTGATCGCGGCGATGCGCGATTCCGGCCGCATCGCCTGGGTCGGCGCCATCGCCCAGTACCACTCG
This sequence comes from Streptomyces sp. NBC_00209, assembly GCF_045206345.1. Lineage (NCBI taxonomy): Bacteria > Bacillati > Actinomycetota > Actinomycetes > Kitasatosporales > Streptomycetaceae > Streptomyces > Streptomyces sp. NBC_00209. The sequence goes on from NZ_CP108121.1 coordinate 1,764,772, forward strand.
GCGCACACGCCGCCGCCCGCCCCGCGCAACCTGTTCGACGTGGTCGGCAAGAGCCTGCGCCTCGAAGGCGTCCTCGTCCGCAACCACCGCGATGCGCAGGGCGAGTTGGAGGCGCTGCTGGTGCCGCACCTGCGCAGCGGCGGGATCGCCCCGGACGTCACGGTCGTGGACGGCTTCGAGCGGACCGTGGACGGCTTCCTGGGCATGCTGCGCGGCGAGAACACCGGGAAGATGCTGATCCGCACGGCCGCGTAGGGCCGGGCCGCGCGCGTACTCAGGCGTACGTGAGTACCCGGGCCGTGTCGAAAAAACGTGCGTCGCACGAGAGTTGCGGTCATGAACGGCCTCTACGCTCTCAAGCCCTGGTACGCGGACCGGCTCTCCGGCGTCCGCGCCTCGCTGGTCCGCCGTGAGGTGTCGCCCGACACCCTCACCGCCGCCGGGGTGGCCGCCGCGGCCGGTGCCGCCGCCGCCCTGGCCTGGCTGCCCGCCCCGGTCGCCGCCCTGCCGGTCGCCCTCCTGCTCGCGGCGCGGCTCGCCTTCGCCAACCTGGACGGGGCGCTCGCCCGGGACACCGGCCGCACCACCCGGCGCGGCGCCGTCCTCAACGAACTGGGCGACCGGGTCGCCGACCTGGTCGTGCTCGCCGGCTTCCTGACGCTCGCCCCGCTCTGGCTCGTCGCGCTGGCCGGTCTCGCGGCCACGCTGCCCTCCTGGGTGTCGCTGGCCGGGGCCGCCGCCGGGGCGCCCCGCCGCAACGGGGGCCCGGTCGGCAAGACGGAGCGCTGCCTGCTCGTCGTGATCGCCGCCGCGAGCGGCTGGGCCGTCCCGGTCCTGGCCGTGATCGCCGCGGGCTCCCTGCTCACCGCCGCGCTCCGGCTGGCCGGCCTCTGGCGGGAGCTCGCATGAGCGCCGTCCTGATCGCCGAGGAGGCCGCCGTCCGCGCGGTGCCGCTGGTCGCGGGCGTGCTGGGCGCGGGCGGGGTCGCCGTCGCGGTGCTGCCCGCGAGGGTCCGGATGCGCGCCGAGCTCCGCAGGCGCTGGCGGACCTGGGCGCTGGTGGCCCCGGTCTTCCTTGGGGCGTTCTTCCTGGGCGGCGGCGGCACGTACGCGCTGGCCGCCGGGCTCGGCGTGGTCGCGGCCGGTGAGTACGCCCGGATGGCGGGGCTGCGCCGGGGCGACCTGGCCGTCCTCGCGGCGGCGTCGGCGGCCCTCCCGGCGCTGGCCTGGCTCGCCCCGCACACGCTGGACCTGCGCGCGGCGGCCCTGCTGCTCGTCGCGGCGGCGCTCCCCTCCGTGCTGGGCGGCGACGATCGCACGGGCTTCACGCGCACCGCCCGGACCGCCTTCGGGCTGCTGTGGATCCCGCTCGCGCTGACCGGCCTGGTCACGCTCGGGGACACGGCGGTCGCGGTGGGCCTGGCGGTGGCGCTCGGGGACGTCGGCGCCTGGTGCGGCGGTACGGCGCTGGGGCGGCGCGGTCCGCTGGCCCGGCCGCTCTCGCCGCTCTCCCCGAACAAGACGTGGGCCGGGGTGCTGGGCGCGGCCGCCGCCACCGGGGCGCTGCTGCTGGTGCTCGGCGTGTTCAGCCCGTCGCTGTGGGCGGCGGTCGTCGGCGGCTGCGTGCTCGGCGACCTGGTCGAGTCCATGGTCAAGCGCGAGTCCGGGGTGAAGGACGCGGGCAGCTGGCTGCCGGGCTTCGGCGGCCTGCTCGACCGGATCGACTCCCTGCTGGTGGCCCTCCTCCTGGCGATGGTGATGACGTGAAGCCTCTCGGAAGCACGCTGGTACGCACCTCCGGTGTCCTCCCGGTCCGCTCGCGGGTCGCCTCCGCGCTGCGGCGCGGGCTGTGGTGGGGCGTGCTCAGCCTCACCGGCGGCATCGAACGGCGCGGCCGGCTGCCGCGCGGCGGCTGCGTGGTCGTCGCCAACCACAGCTCGCACGCGGACACGGCGGCGCTCCTGGCCGCGTTGGACGCCCGGCACAGCCCGGCGATCGGCGCGGCGGCGGACTACTGGTTCGCCTCTCCGTGGCGGCGCCGGATCTGCCGCAGGCTGGCGGCCGGGTTCCCGGTGCGGCGGGCGGGCGGCGGGATGGCGGACCTGCTGACGATGACCGGCGAGCTGCGCGAGGGCCGGGCGGTCGTGCTCTTCCCGGAGGGCACCCGTGCCGAGGACGGCACCCTCGGCTCGTTCCACAAGGGCGCGCTGGTCCTGGCCGAGGAGGCGGGCGTCCCGGTCGTGCCGGTGGGCATAGCGGGCACGGACCGGCTGCTGCCCAAGCACGGCCGGCTGCGCTCGTCGCTGGTCCGGGTGACGGTCGGGGCGCCGCTGCCCTCCGGGGTCACCCCCGAGGCGGCCCGCGACGCGGTGCGCGCGCTGCACGACCGTACGGCCGCCGAACCGCTGCGGGACTCCGCGGTGCGCAGGCGGGTCGCCTCGGTCGTCACGTCCCGCGTGGGGCTGCCGCTGGCCTTCTGCTGGGCGTTCGCGGAGGCGCTGAGCTGGCCGCTGATGCCGGAGCTGCTGCTCGCGGTGGTCTGCGTGGCGGTGCCGCGCGCGGCCCTGAGGATGTCGCTGGGCGCGCTGGCCGGGAGCCTGGTGAGCGGGCTGCTCGCGCTGCACCTGGCGGCGGGGGGCCTGCACCTGCCGGCGCCGCTGACCACGGACCGGATGCGGGCGGAGGTCCGCGCGGAGCTGGCGGTGGAGGGGGCGCGGGCCGTCCGCCACCAGCCGTGGAACGGCATCCCGTTCAAGGTGTACGCGGCTGAGGCGGGGCGGGCTTCGGTGCCCGCGGCGGACTGGGTGGCCGCTTCGGCGGCGGCGCGGGGCGCGCGGACCCTGACGGTGGGGCTCGCCTTCGGCGCGTTCGGCCTGCTGCTGCGCCGCCACCGCCGGCTGTACGGGCCCTACCTGGTGCTGCTCGGCGGCGGCTTCGCGGTGGGGCTGGGGCTGATCGTGCGCGGGTGGGGCTGACCCCTCCATGGAAACCGCCCCCCGTCCGGCAGGGGAACCGGACGGGGGGCGGGACTCGGGGCGGGGCGACGGGCGCCCCGGAGGGCGTCAGCCCTGGTGGGGGTAGGTGTACTCGGTCGGCGGGACCAGGGTCTCCTTGATGGCCCGGGTGAGGGTCCAGCGCTGGAGGTTCTGGGGGGCGCCGGCCTTGTCGTTCGTACCCGAGGCGCGGCCGCCGCCGAAGGGCTGCTGGCCGACGACGGCACCGGTCGACTTGTCGTTGATGTAGAAGTTGCCCGCGGCGTACCGCAGCTTCTCCATCGTGTACGCGGCCGCCGCGCGGTCGTTGGCGATGACGGAACCGGTGAGGGCGTAGTCGGAGACCGACTCCATCTGCTCCAGCATCGCGTCGTACCGGTCGTCCTCGTAGACGTGCACGGCGAGGATCGGGCCGAAGTACTCGGTCGTGAAGACCTCGCTCGAAGGGTCGGTGCACTCGATGACGGTCGGGCGGACGAAGTAGCCCACCGAGTCGTCGTAGCTGCCGCCCGCGACGATCGTGCACGCCGGGTCGGCGGCGGCGCGGTCGATCGCGGCCTTGTTCTTCGCGAAGGAGCGGTCGTCGATGACGGCGCCCATGAAGTGCGACAGGTCGGTGACGTCACCCATGGTGATGGAGTCGACCTCGGCCGCGAACGCCTCCTTGAAGCCCGAGTTCCAGATGGAGGCCGGGATGTAGGCGCGCGAGGTCGCCGAGCACTTCTGGCCCTGGTACTCGAAGGAGCCACGGGTCAGCGCGGTCTTCAGGATCGCGGGGTCGGCCGACGGGTGGGCGACGACGAAGTCCTTGCCACCGGTCTCGCCGACGAGCCGCGGGTAGGTGCGGTAGTTGGCGATGTTGTTGCCGACGGTCTTCCACAGGTGCTGGAAGGTCGGGGTGGAGCCGGTGAAGTGGATGCCGGCCAGGTCGCGGTGGTTCAGGGCCACCTCGGAGACGGCGATGCCGTCGCCGGTCACCAGGTTGATGACGCCCTTGGGCAGACCGGCCTCCTCCAGGAGCTGCATGAGCAGCACGGCGGCGTGGGTCTGCGTCGGGGACGGCTTCCACACGACGACGTTGCCCATGAGCGCGGGCGCGGTCGGCAGGTTGGCGGCGATGGCCGAGAAGTTGAACGGCGTGATCGCGTAGACGAAGCCCTCCAGCGGGCGGTGGTCCATGCGGTTCCACACGCCCGGGGAGTTGGCCGGGGGCTGCTCGGCGAGGATCTGGCGCGCGTAGTGCACGTTGAAGCGCCAGAAGTCGACCAGCTCGCAGGGGCAGTCGATCTCGGCCTGCTGGGCGGTCTTGCCCTGGCCGAGCATCGTGGAGGCGGCCAGCGTCTCGCGCCACGGGCCGGACAGCAGCTCGGCGGCGCGCAGGATGATCGCGGCGCGGTCGTCGAAGGACATCGCGCGCCAGGCCGGGGCGGCGGCCAGGGCGGCGTCGATCGCGTCCTGGGCGTCCTGCTCGGTGGCACCGGCGAAGGTGCCGAGGACGGCCTTGTGGTTGTGGGGCTGCACGACCTCGACGCGCTCGCCGCCACCCATCCGCTTCTCGCCGCCGATGGTCATCGGCAGGTCGATGGGGTTCTGGCTGAGCTCCTTGAGCTTGGCCTCCAGGCGGGCGCGCTCCGGGGAGCCCGGGGCGTAGGAGTGGACCGGCTCGTTGACCGGCGCGGGGACCTGGGTCACAGCGTCCATGGTGTCCTTGCTCCTTCAAGTAGAGGGGGTGGAGGGGTGCTCAGCCCTTGGTGAGGATGGAGCGGCCGAAGAACAGCAGGTTGGCCGGCTTCTCGGCGAGGCGGCGCATGAAGTACCCGTACCAGTCGGTGCCGTACGCGGTGTAGACACGCATGCGGTGGCCCTCGGCGGCGAGCCGGATGTGCTCGTCGCTGCGGATGCCGTACAGCATCTGGAACTCGTACTCGTCCAGCTTGCGCCCGGCCTTGCGGCCCAGCTCCTGGGCGATGGCGATCAGGCGGGGGTCGTGGGACCCGATCATCGGGTAGCCCTCGCCCTGCATGAGGGTCTTCAGGATGCGGACGTACGCCTTGTCGATCTCGCCCTTGCCCTGGTACGCGACGGAGGCGGGCTCCTTGTAGGCGCCCTTCACGATCCGCACGCGGCTGCCGGCGTCGGCGAGGCGGCGGGCGTCCTCCTCGGTGCGGAAGAGGTACGCCTGGATGACGCAGCCGGTCTGCGGGAAGTCCTTCCGCAGCTCCTCGTGGATGGCGAACATCGAGTCGAGGGTGGTGTGGTCCTCGGCGTCCAGGGTGACCGTGGTGCCGATCGCGGCGGCCGCCTCCACGACGGGGCGCACGTTGGCGAGGGCCAGCTCGTGGCCGCCGTCCAGAGACTGGCCGAACATCGAGAGCTTGACGGACATCTCCGCCCTGGCGCCCAGGCCGAGGTCCTTGAGGCGCTCGACCAGCTCCAGGTAGGCGTCGCGCGCGGCGGCGGCCTGCTCGGGCGTGGTGATGTCCTCGCCGACGACGTCGAGAGTGACTTCGAGGCCCTTGCCGGCGGCGTCCTCGATGACCGGGACGACCTGGCCGACCGTCTCACCGGCGATGAAGCGGTCCACGACCTGCTTGGTGCCGGGCGCGGCCGAGATGAACCGGCGCATCTTGTCGCTTCGCGACGCGGCGAGAATCACGGGACCCAGCACGGGGCACCTCCACGGAAAGTACGAACGAAGCCACACCGCCGTCTATGCCGTGTAACGAACATAAGCGGTACAGCACGGAGAACCACCGTGAAATCTAAGGATCGCGCCGAATCCCTGCCATCGACAGCTGCCACACATCCGTGGACTGGATCTCAGACATATGTCTGAAGGGGTGCGAGAATGGCCGGGTGAAGGACGATTACCAGGAGCTGGTGGACGAGATCTCCGCGCTGCTCGGTGTCCCCGCGACGCTGGAGAACCGGGATTTCGGGCTGGTCGCCTTCGGGGCCCACGACAGCGACGACACCACGGCGATGGACCCGGTCCGCACCCGGTCGATCCTCACCCGCCGCTCCACCCCGGCGGTCCGCGCCTGGTTCGAGAACTTCGGCATCACCCGCGCCACCGGCCCCCTGCGCATCCCCGCCGCCCCCGAGGCAGGCGTCTACCGCGACCGCATCTGCCTGCCGGTACGCCATCGGGGTGTCGTGCTCGGTTACGTGTGGCTGCTCGACGCCGACCCGGGGCCGACCGACCGCCAGCTCGACGCGGCGATGGACGTCGCCGCCCGGATCGGCGCGCTGCTCGCCGACGAGGAGCGGGCGGGCACCGACCTGTCCCGGGAGTTCGGCGCGGTGCTGGCCGCCGGGCGCGGCTGGCAGCGGGACATGGCGGTCGCCGCGCTCGCCGAGGCGCTGGGCCCCGACGCGGACGGGCTGCACACCGTGGTGTGCGTGGCCCCGTGGCCGGAGGCCGCGCCCGCCGTGCGCACCGTCCCCTCGGCGGCGGCGCTGACCGCCGCCCCGCTGCCGGGCCGGTCCGGGCCGCCCGCGCTGGCGGCGCTGATCCGGCTGCGGTCGCCGGAGGTCCTGGACCCCGCGCTCACCGCGGCGAATCGGCTGCGCGCCACTGCCGGGGAGACCGCCACCGCCGGGATCGCGGTCGCGCGCCGGGGCCTCGCGGAGCTGGCGGACGCCTGGCACGAGGCGTCGGCGGCGGCCCGGGCGGCGGCGGCGGAGACCCGGTTCGGCCCGGTCGCCGACTGGCCGGCCATCGGCCCGTACCGCACGCTGACCGCGCTCGCCCCGGACGCCGTGCCGGACCCGGCCGTGCGCCCCCTGCTGACCCCGGCCCAGCGGGACCTGGCCCGCACCGCGGAAGTGTTCCTGGACTGCGCGGGCCAGGCGTCCCGGACCGCCGCCGAGCTGGGCATCCACCGCCAGACGCTGTACTACCGCCTCTCCCGCGTCCAGCAGCTGACGGGCCTCGACCTCAACGACGGCGAGGACCGGCTGCTGCTCCACATGGCCCTGAAGGCGGCCCGGCTACGGTGAGGCGCCGGGGGCTCACAGCCAGGCGGGCGGTGGCGGGGCGGTGATCGGGCGGTCGCTGACCACGGCGGCCATGACCAGGGGCGCGTCCCCGTCGCTGCGTCCGACGCTCACGCCGACCCAGCGGTCCCCGGGGAGCGGGCCCCAGGCGGCCAGGTCGCCGTAGCAGTCCTCGGCGAGGAGGGCGTCGAACAGCGGGGGGACCGGGGCGCCCTCCTCCTTCAGGAGCAGCGCGACATGGACGGCGACGCGGTGGTGCGGGCCCCAGCGGGTGTCCAGCTCCGCGACGAGGGCGTCGAGCCGGGCCTCGGCCGCCTCCTCCGCCTCGTCGGGGTCGTCCTCGTCGTCGCCGTCGTCCCCTTCGGCCCCGGACTCCCAGAGCGGGACGGCCCGGAAGCCCTCGCCGGTGGTCGCCCGCCACTCCCCCGTGTCCGGGTCGCCCTCGGCCACCGTGGGGCCGGCGGCGGGGAGCGGGGCGGTGAGTAGGGCCGCCACCTCGGCGGCGGTGCGCGCGAGGTCGAAGGGCTCGCCGGCCCGGACGGTCATCGGGGGCCCTCGGGGGCCTGGCCGCGGCCTTCCAGGACGATCTTCAGGCCGTCCGTCAGGTCCTGGGCGGAGGGGGCCGTGTCGGCGTCCATCAGCCACTGGACCATGACCCCGGCCAGGAGGGCCTGGGAGAAGAGGCCGGCGACGCGGGCGCGCTCGGGGTCGGCCTCGGGGTCGACGCCCATCATGGACTCGGCGAGTCCGTCGCGGCCGGCGCGCTGCGGTTCGGCGAGCGCCTTGCGCAGCTCGGGATCGGAGTCGATCCGGGAGATGACCTCCATCTGGAGCTGCCAGACGGCCCGGGTCTGCTCATAGCTCCCGATGACCCGTTCCCAGGTAGCGCGGAACTGGTCGAGCGGGGCGGCCAGGACCTCCGGCTCGTCGGCGGGGCCTTCGAACCGTTCGCCCCACTCCTCGGTCAGCTTGACGAAGGCGAGGTTGAGCAGCGCGTCCTTGGAGCCGTAGTGGTAGCCGATGGAGGCGAGATTCGTGCCCGACGCGGCCACGATGTCGCGCGCAGTGGTGCGCGCGTACCCCTTCTCCAGCAGGCAGCGCTTGGCGCCTTCGAGCAGATCCGCACGATGTCCCATGACAGCAGCGTACCCGGCATGCAGACATTTGTGTAAGACACGTGTCTACATACCGGGTACGGGGGGACGCGTGAGGCCCGGAAGGTCAGTCGGTGAGGTTCACCGTGCGGGCCGAGGCGGCACCGATCTCCGAGGAGATCTCGGTGAGCACGGTCGCCGGGACGTCGTCGTCCACGGTGAGGACGACCAGCGCCTCGCCGCCCACGTCGGCACGGGAGACCTGCATGCCCGCGATGTTCAGACCGGCCTCACCGAGGATGCGGCCGACCGTGCCGACGACGCCGGGGCGGTCCTCGTAGCGGAGCACGATCATGTGGTCGGCGAGCGCCAGGTCCACGTCGTGCTCACCGATCGCGACGATCTTCTGGAGGTGCTTGGGACCGGCCAGCGTGCCGGAGACGGCGACCTCCTGGCCATCGGACAGGGTGCCCCGGACGGTGACCACGTTGCGGTGCTCGGGCGACTCGGAGCTGGTGGTGAGGCGGACCTCGACCCCGCGCTCCTGGGCGAACAGCGGAGCGTTCACGTACGACACGGTCTCGTCCACGACGTCCTCGAACACGCCCTTGAGCGCGGAGAGTTCGAGCACCTTGACGTCGTGCTGGGTGATCTCGCCGTAGACCTCGACGTCGAGGCGGGCGGCGACCTCGCCGGCCAGCGCGGTGAAGATCCGGCCCAGCTTCTCGGCGAGCGGCAGCCCGGGGCGCACGTCCTCGGCGATGACGCCGCCCTGGACGTTGACCGCGTCCGGGACGAGCTCACCGGCGAGCGCGAGGCGCACGGACTTGGCGACCGCGATGCCCGCCTTCTCCTGGGCCTCGTCGGTGGAGGCGCCGAGGTGCGGGGTGCAGACGACCTGGTCGAACTGGAAGAGCGGGGAGTCCGTGCAGGGCTCCTTCGCGTACACGTCGAGACCGGCGCCGGCGACGCGGCCCTCCTTGAGCGCGGAGGCCAGCGCCTCCTCGTCCACGATGCCGCCGCGCGCGGCGTTGACGATGCGCACGGTGGGCTTCACCTTGTGAAGCGCCTCGTCGCCGATCAGGCCCAGCGTCTCGGGGGTCTTCGGGAGGTGCACGGTGATGAAGTCGGCGACCTCCAGGAGCTCGTCCAGCGAGAGGAGCTTGACGCCCATCTGCGCGGCGCGCGCGGGCTGCACATAGGGGTCGTAGGCGACGATCTTCATGCCGAAGGCGGACATGCGCTGGGCGACCAGGACGCCGATGCGGCCGAGGCCGACGACGCCGAGGGTCTTCTCGCTCAGCTCGACGCCGGTGTACTTCGAGCGCTTCCACTCGCCGTTCTTCAGGGCGGTGTTGGCCTGCGGAATGTGGCGCGCGGTGGCCACGAGCAGACCGCAGGCCAGCTCGGCGGCGGTGACGATGTTGGAGGTCGGCGCGTTCACGACCATGACGCCGGCCTTGGTCGCGGCGGAGACGTCGACGTTGTCCAGACCGACGCCCGCGCGGGCGACGACCTTCAGCTTCTTCGCGGCGGCGATGGCCTCGGCGTCGACCTTGGTGGCGGAGCGCACCAGGATGGCGTCGACATCGGCGATGGCGGGGAGGAGCTCGGCGCGGTCCGCGCCGTTGCAGTGCCGGATCTCGAAGTCCGGGCCCAGGGCGTCCACCGTGGCGGGCGACAGCTCTTCAGCGATGAGTACGACAGGTTTCGAGCTCACGTGAGTCCTCACAGATCCAGTGCGGACGGCCGTCCCGACGGCCGCAGGCGTGGAGGGGCTTGCCGCGTGGAAGACGCACGACACTGTGGGCCTGACGCGTATATGTGGAGCAGTGTAGTCATGCGCGAGACCCCGATCAGCGCCCCTTCGGAAGGATCACCCGCACGAGTGCGTGGGCCCCGGGGGCGGAGGTGACCCGCCCCCGGGGCTCGGGGGTTACGCGTCCTCGTCGTTGACCCAGCTCATGAGCTTGCGCAGCTCACGGCCGGTGGTCTCCAGGAGGTGGTTCTCGTCGGCCTTCTTGTACTCGTTGTACTTGGGCAGACCGTTGTGGTACTCGGCCATCCAGTTCTTGGCGAAGGTGCCGTCCTGGATCTCGGTGAGAACCTTCTTCATCTCGGCCTTGGTGGCGTCCGTGATGATGCGCGGGCCGGTGACGTAGTCGCCCCACTCGGCGGTCTCCGAGATGGACCAGCGCATCTTCTCCAGGCCGCCCTCGTACATGAGGTCCACGATGAGCTTCAGCTCGTGCAGGCACTCGAAGTACGCGATCTCCGGCTGGTAACCGGCCTCGGTCAGGGTCTCGAAACCGGCCTTCACCAGGGCGGCGGTGCCACCGCAGAGGACGGCCTGCTCGCCGAAGAGGTCGGTCTCGGTCTCCTCGGTGAAGGTCGTCTTGATGACGCCGGCGCGGGTGCCGCCGATGCCCTTGGCGTACGAGAGGGCGAGCGCCAGGCCGTTGCCCGTGGCGTCCTGCTCGACGGCCACGATGCACGGAACGCCGCGGCCCTCCTCGTACTGGCGGCGGACCAGGTGGCCCGGGCCCTTGGGGGCGACCATGCAGACGTCGACGTCGGCCGGCGGCTTGATGAAGTCGAAGCGGATGTTCAGGCCGTGGCCGAAGAACAGCGCGTCGCCGTCCTTGAGGTTGTCCTTGATGGACTCCTCGTAGACCTGGGCCTGGATCGGGTCCGGGACGAGGATCATGATGACGTCGGCCTCGGCGGCGGCCTCGGACGGGGTCACCACGCGCAGGCCCTGCTCCTCGGCCTTGGCCTTGGACTTGGAACCCTCGTGCAGACCGACACGGACGTCGACACCCGAGTCACGCAGCGACAGCGCGTGGGCGTGGCCCTGGCTGCCGTAGCCGATGACCGCGACCTTGCGGCCCTGGATGATGGACAGGTCGGCATCGTCGTCGTAGAACAGCTCGGCCACTGGGTCTTCTCCTTGGTGTGCAGGTGTTGCGTCCCACCGTACGGCGGGGTGCGTCAGATACGTTTTCGGGTCTCGCCATACGAGCGGGGCGGCGGGACCTCCGGCTCTACGCCGAGCGGTCGAGGGCGCGCAGGGACCGGTCGGTGATCGAGCGCGCGCCGCGCCCTATGGCGATGGTGCCGGACTGGACGAGCTCCTTGATGCCGTACTGCTCCAGCATCTTGAGCATCGCCTCCAGCTTGTCGGCGCCGCCGGTCGCCTCGATCGTGACGGCCTCGGGCGAGACGTCGACGGTCTTGGCGCGGAACAGCTGGACGATCTCGACGATCTGGGAGCGGGTCTCGCTGTCGGCGCGGACCTTCACCAGGACGAGCTCGCGCTGGATCGCAGCGGACGGCTCGAGTTCGACGATCTTCAGGACGTTGACCAGCTTGTTGAGCTGCTTGGTGACCTGCTCCAGAGGCAGGTCCTCGACGTTCACGACGATGGTGATGCGCGAGATGTCGGGGTGTTCGGTGGTGCCGACCGCGAGCGAGTCGATGTTGAAGCCGCGGCGGGAGAACAGGGCGGTGATCCGGGCCAGGACACCGGGCTTGTTCTCGACCAGGACGGAGAGCGTGTGCTTGGTGGACATGAGGTCGGTCTCTCTCTGTCTCTCAGTCGTCTTCGTTGTCGCCGAAGTCGGGGCGGACGCCCCGGGCGGCCATGACCTCGTCGTTGGAGGTGCCGGCGGCGACCATCGGCCACACCATGGCGTCCTCGTGGACGATGAAGTCGATGACGACCGGGCGGTCGTTGACCGCGTTCGCCTCGGCGATGACCTTGTCCAGGTCGGCCGGGTCCTCGCAGCGGATCGCGTAGCAGCCCATGGCCTCGGAGAGCTTCACGAAGTCGGGCACCCGGGTGCCCTTCGCCGCGTTGCCGTCGGTGTCGGCGCCGGAGTGCAGCACGGTGTTGGAGTACCGCTGGTTGTAGAACAGGGTCTGCCACTGGCGGACCATCCCGAGCGCGCCGTTGTTGATGATGGCGATCTTGACCGGGATGTTGTTCAGGGCGCAGGTGGTGAGCTCCTGATTGGTCATCTGGAAGCAGCCGTCGCCGTCGATCGCCCAGACCGTGCGGTCGGGCATGCCGGCCTTGGCGCCCATCGCGGCCGGGACCGCGTAGCCCATGGTCCCGGCGCCGCCGGAGTTGAGCCAGGTGGCGGGCTGCTCGTACTGGATGAAGTGCGAGGCCCACATCTGGTGCTGGCCGACGCCCGCGGCGAAGATCGTGTCCGGCGGGGCGAGCTCGCCGATGCGCTGGATGACCTGCTGCGGCGAGAGGCTGCCGTCCTCGGGGAGGTCGTAGCCGAGCGGGTAGGTCTCGCGCCAGCGGTTGAGGTCCTTCCACCAGGCGCTGTAGTCCCCGGTGTGGCCCTCGGTGTGCTCGGCCTGGACGGCCTGGACGAGGTCGGCGATGACCTCGCGGGCGTCGCCCACGATCGGGACGTCGGCCGCGCGGTTCTTGCCGATCTCCGCGGGGTCGATGTCCGCGTGGACGATCTTGGCGTACGGGGCGAAGCTGTCGAGCTTGCCGGTGACGCGGTCGTCGAAGCGGGCACCGAGGGCGACGATCAGGTCGGCCTTCTGCAGCGCGGTGACGGCGGTGACCGCACCGTGCATCCCGGGCATTCCCACGTGCAGCGGGTGGCTGTCGGGGAAGGAGCCGAGCGCCATCAGGGTGGTGGTGACGGGCGCTCCGGTCAGCTCGGCCAGCACCTTGAGTTCGGCGGTGGCCCCGGCCTTCATGACGCCGCCGCCCACGTAGAGCACCGGGCGCTTGGCCTGGGTGATGAGCTTGGCGGCCTCGCGGATCTGCTTGGCGTGCGGCTTGGTCACCGGGCGGTAGCCGGGCAGGTCCATGACCGGCGGCCAGCTGAAGGTGGTCTTCGCCTGGAGCGCGTCCTTGGCGATGTCGACCAGGACCGGGCCCGGGCGGCCGGAGGCGGCGATGTGGAACGCCTCGGCGATGGTGTGCGGGATGTCCTCGGCCTTGGTGACCAGGAAGTTGTGCTTCGTGACCGGCATCGTGATGCCGCAGATGTCCGCCTCCTGGAAGGCGTCCGTACCGATGGCGGCGGAGGCCACCTGGCCGGTGATCGCGACGATCGGCACCGAGTCCAGGTACGCGTCGGCGATCGGGGTGACCAGGTTGGTGGCGCCGGGGCCCGAGGTGGCCATGCAGACACCGACCTTGCCGGTGGCCTGCGCGTAACCGGTGGCCGCGTGGCCGGCGCCCTGCTCGTGGCGGACCAGGACGTGCCGGACGCGCTGCGAGTCCATCATCGGGTCGTACGCCGGAAGGATCGCGCCGCCGGGAATGCCGAATACCGTGTCGGCCCCCACCTCTTCGAGGGAGCGGATGAGGGACTGCGCACCCGTGACGTGCTCAACGGTGGCGGAGGGCGATCCGCCGCTACGGGCCCGCGGCTGGGGATGGTGGGCCCCGGTGGCCTGCTCGGTCATCGGCATTCTCTTCTCGAAGCTGAGGTTTTTTGCGAGTGTTTTACGACGTTTTGCCTGGTCCGGTGCAACAAAAAACCCCTCGTGCCGTGAGGCAAGCGAGGGGAGCGCGCCGGTGCGGTCCGCAGAGTGTCATGGAGGACCCTGCTTCAGCCGACGCGCTTTCCAAGTACGAGAATTCGGGTGCGCATGGCATTGACCCTCTCTCCGACGCACGTGGAGTGTCAAGTGGGTGGGACGGACGTCTCACCATGTGAGCGGCTGAGGGACGGGGTCGCACCGCCCGTGAGGACCTTCTGCGCGGGCACCCCGGCGGGCACCGGGAACGTGCCGCGAACCAGGGCGCGGCGCAGCCGGTACTCGTCCAGCGGCCCCGAGAAGGCCGCGCCCTGGCCGTGCGTACAGCCCATGGCGCGCAGGGCGAGGACCTGCTCCGGGACGTCCACGCCGTCGGCCACGGACTGCATGCCGAGGTCGCAGGCGATCCTGAGCAGCCCGCTGGTGATCTTGTGCAGCCGGGCCGACTCCACGACGCCCTCCACCAGGCCCCGGTCCAGCTTGAGCACGTCGATGGGGAGGCGGCGCAGGGCGTTGATCGCGGCGTAGCCGCTGCCGAAGCCGTCGAGCGCGATCCGGACGCCCAGCCGGCGCAGCGCGGCCAGCCGCTGTTCCAGGTCCTCGAAGGGGACCCGGGGATCGCTGTCCGCGACCTCGATCATGAGCGCCCCGGAGGGCAGCCCGTAGCGCGTGAGCAGCGCCTCGACGGAGCCGGCCGGGAAGCCCCGGTCGAGCAGCCGGCGGGCCGGGAGGCGGACGGACACCGCGGTCCGGTGGCCCGCCCTGGCCCGGTCGGCGGCCTGCTCGACGGCCTCTTCGAGCAGCCAGCGGCCCAGCTCCGCGGTGCGGTCGCCGTCCTCGGAGATCCGCAGGAACTCGGCGGGCGTGAACAGGATGCCCTGGGCGGAGCGCCAGCGGGCCTGGGCGGCGACGGCGGCGACCCGGCCGGTGGCGAGGTGCACCACGGGCTGGTGGAGGAGCGCGAACTCGCCGTCGCGCAGGGCGCCGCGCAGCCGGGTCGCCAGCTCGGAGCGGCGGACCACGTCGGCCTGCATCTGCGGGGCGTACAGCTCGACGCGGTTCTTGCCGCCGGCCTTGGCGCGGTACATGGCGAGGTCCGCGTTGCGCATGAGGTCGTTGGGGGTGATGCCGGGCTCGGCGAAGGCGACGCCGATGGAGGCGGTGACCCGGACCTCGCCGTCGCCGACGCGGTAGGGCTCGGAGAGCGTGAGGCGCAGCCGGTCGGCGATCTCGTGGACCTGGCACTCGCGGGCGTCCTGCTCGCGGCCGGCGTCGCCGACGATGAGGGCGGCGAACTCGTCGCCCCCGAGGCGGGCGGCGGTGTCCCCGGAGCGGACGGACTCGTGGAGGCGGCGGGCGGCCTGGACGAGCAGTTCGTCGCCCGCTTGGTGGCCGAGCCGGTCGTTGGCCGCCTTGAAGCCGTCCAGGTCGATGAAGAGGACGGCGGTGCCCGCGTCCCCGGCGCGGCGGCCGGAGAGCGCCTGGCGGACCCGGGTGGTGAACAGGGCCCGGTTGGGCAGGTCGGTGAGCGGGTCGTGCTCGGCGTTGTGCTGCAACTGGGCCTGGAGGCGTACGCGTTCGGTGACGTCCCGGCTGTTGAGGATCAGGCCGCCCTGGTGGCGGTTGACGGTGGACTCGACGTTGAGCCAGTCGCCGGAGCCGGACCGGAAGCGGCACTCGATGCGGGTGGCGGGCTCCTCGCCGGGCGGGGCGGCGAGGAAGCGGCGGACCTCGTGGACGACCCGGCCGAGGTCGTCGGGGTGGATGATCGAGGACAGCTCGGCGCCGACCAGCTCGTCCGCGTCGCGCCCGTAGACACCGGCGGCGGCGGGGCTGACGTAGCGCAGGACGCCGCTGGGGGCGGCGATCATGATGACGTCGCTGGAGCCCTGCACCAGGGAGCGGAAGTGGTTCTCCTTCTGGGCCAGTTCCTGGGTGAGGGCGATGTTGTCGAGGAGCATGATGCCCTGGCGGACGACGAGCGCGAGGACCACCGTGCACCCGGTGAGGACGACGACGCGGTCCACCCGGCGGCCCTCGATCACGTTGTACAGGATGCCCAGGGTGCAGACGGCCGCGGCGAGATACGGGGTCAGCGCGGCCAGTGAGCCGGCGATGGGGCGGCTGGTGGTGCGCGGGGCGGCCGGATCCGCCCGCTCCTCCTCGGCTTGGACAGCGTTGTCCGCGTCGCGCGCGGCGCCCCAGGGCGCGTACGCGAGGAGCAGCGAGCCGGCGAACCAGCCGGCGTCGAGCAACTGGCCGGAGTGGTAGGTCTGGCGGAGCAGCGGCGAGGTGAACAGGGCGTCGCAGAGCACCGTCAGGGCGAGCGCGGCGATGGCGGTGTTCACCGCGGCGCGGTTGACGCTGGAGCGCCGGAAGTGCAGGGCGAGGACCATCGACACGAGCACGATGTCGAGCAGCGGGTAGGCCAGCGAGAGCGCGGCGCGGGCCACGCTGTCGCCCTCGATGTCCGCGACGTGCGCGGTGTGGGCGAGGGCGAGGCTCCAGGACAGGGTGAGCAGCGAGCCGCCGATCAGCCAGGAGTCGAGGGCCAGGCAGACCCAGCCGGCACGGGTGACGGGCCGCTTGGCGAGGACGAGGAGTCCGACGATCGCGGGCGGCGCGAAGCAGAGGAAGAAGACGTCGGCGAGGGACGGGCTCGGGACCCGGACCGCGCGCACGCACTCGTACCAGCCCCAGACGGCGTTGCCGCCCGCGGCCATCAGCGAGGAGAGCGCGAACAGCAGCCAGGCCGGGCGGAATCTCGGGTCGGCGACGCGGGCGTAGAGGAAGCAGGAGACGGCGGCGGCGAGGGCGGCGGCGCTGAGGCCGAAGTCCCCCATGAACAGGGCGACCTGGGCCGAGCCCCAGCCGGTGGTCGCGCCCACCGCGTAACCGCCGCAGACGAGGGCGAGGACGAGCTGCGGGAGCAGCGCGGAGGTGCGGCCCGCCCCGGACTGCCGGGTGAGGAACGCTCCGCGGGCGCTCGCCGGGGCGCTCACCGCGGCCCTCCCGAGGTCCCCGGCCGGCTGCGCCACCGGCGCACCGGGCCCTCCGCGCGCCGTCGCCGCCCTTGTCGTGTCGGATCGTTCGCCCATCGGCCGTCCATCGCCCGTCGCCCCCTCGCGTGTGGCTGGCTCCCCGGCGCCGTCCCTGCCACGGCGCGACACCCCTTTCGGGACGATACACCAGACTCGTCACTCAGGGACATAGTTCCTCTACTCTCCGTGACGACCTGCGGTGTTGTGGCCACGGAGGGGAGCCGGACGTGCTCGTTACGTGGTCAGCCGGTGGTGCGTACGACGTTGTCCAGCGGCTGCCCCGCGGCGAAGCGGGTGAGCTGTCCGGCGATCAGCCGCTTGGCGCGCGGCAGGAACGCGGAGGTGCTGCCGCCGACGTGCGGGGTGATGAGGACGTTCGGAGCATGCCAGAGGGGATGGCCGGAAGGCAGCGGTTCCGGGTCGGTGACGTCGAGGGCGGCGCGCAGCCTGCCGGACTCGAGTTCGGACAGCAGGGCCTTGGTGTCGACCACGCCGCCCCGCGCGACGTTCACCAGGAGGGCCCCGTCGCGCATCGCGGCGAGGAAGTCCGCGCCCGCCAGCCCCTGCGTGGAGGGGTTCAACGGGGTGGAGAGGATGACCACATCGGCCTCGGGCAGCAGGGTGGGGAGGTCGTCGAGTGTGTGTACGGGGCCGCGTGCGGTTGTCCGTGCGGAGCGCGCGACGCGTGCGACCCGCGCGCACTCGAATGGCGCGAGCCGGTCCTCGATGGCCGAGCCGATCGATCCGTACCCCACGATCAGCACGGACTTGTCGGCGAGCGCGGGGTAGAAGCCGGACCGCCACTCCTCGTTGTCCTGGCCGTGCACGAAGCCGGGGAACCCGCGCAGCGAGGCCAGGATCAGCGCGAGGGTCAGCTCGGCGGTGGACGCCTCGTGAACGCCCTTGGCATTGCAGACGCTGACGCCCGCGTGCAGCCCGGCGAGGCCCGGCTCGACGTGGTCGGTGCCCGCCGACAGCGTCTGCACGACCTGGACGCGGCTCATCGCACCGAGCGGCCGGACCGCGACCTCCATGCCCTTCATGTAGGGGACGACGTAGTAGGCGCAGTCGGCGGGGTCGGCCGGGTAGTCCTTCCCGCCGTCCCAGAAGTGGTACGTCAGGCCCTCGGGAAGCCCGTCGATCCCGTCGGCCGGGAGGGGCAGCCAGACCTCGGGGGCGGGGGCGGAATGCGTGGTGGAAGTCATGGCCAGGAGGCTATGCGAAGCCCTCCGGGATGCAGAGGTTAGGTTGTTGTGGGTGCGAAGGAAGGTTCGGGGAGTTGGAGCGCAGGAGTCTGGGTGCGGCGGCGCTCGCCGTGGGTGCGGTCGGTCTCGGCTGCATGCCGATGAGCTGGGCGTACAGCGCCTCGCAGCAGCGGGGCGACCGTGCGCTGCGGGCGGTGCACGCGGCACTCGACGTGGGCGTCGATCTGCTCGACACCGCCGACATGTACGGCCCCTTCACCAATGAGCTGCTGGTGGGGCGGGCCCTCAAGGGACGGCGCTCGGAGGCGTTCGTGTCCACCAAGTGCGGGCTTCTGGTGGGTGATCAGCACATCGTGGCCAACGGCAGGCCGGGTTACGTGCGGAGGGCCTGCGACGCCTCGCTGCGGCGGCTCCAGACCGATGTGATCGACCTCTACCAGCTCCACCGCGCCGACCCCGAGGTGCCCGTCGAGGAGACCTGGGGCGCGATGGCGGAGTTGGTGGGCGCGGGCAAGGTGCGGGCGCTGGGGCTGTGCGCGGTCGGTGCTCGGGCGTCGCGGCGGCGGGGTGCCCGGATGCATGACGGAACGATCCGGCAGCTGGAGCGGGTGCAGCAGGTCTTCCCGGTCAGCGCGGTGCAGGCGGAGCTCTCGGTGTGGTCGCCGCAGGCGCTGGAGTCGCTGCTGCCGTGGTGCGCGGACCGGGGCGTCGGCTTCCTGGCCGCGATGCCGCTGGGCAACGGCTTCCTCACCGGGACGCTGACGCCGGGCCAGGGGTTCGAGCCGGAGGACCTGCGGGCCCGGCATCCCCGGTTCACGGCGGAGATGATGGCGGCGAACCAGCCGTTGGTGGTGGGGCTGCGCCGGGTCGCCGAGCGGCACGGGGCGACGCCCGCGCAGGTGGCCCTGGCCTGGGTGCTGCACCAGGGCCCCCAGGTGGTGCCGGTGCCCGGCACCAAGCGGGCGGACTGGGCGGTGGAGAACGCGGGCGCGGCCGGATTGACCCTGACGGAGCGCGACCTGGCGGAGATCGACCGGCTGCCGGCGCCGCGCGAGTCCTGGGACTAGAAACCGGTCCGGAAAGCGCCCCGGCCCGGGCGGCATCGGTGTAAGAACAGGGGACAGGCGGCCGTTGAAGGGACAGGTGTGGTGGTGGGATCAGTGCAGGGGCCCGAGAGGCTTACGGGGCAGGGCCGGGGCGGTCCGGGGGCGCGGCGGGGCGCGGTGGCCGTGCTGGCGGCCGGCGCCCTGCTGATGGCCGCCGGGTGCAGCTCCGAGGGAGGCGCGGGGAGCCCGGCGGGCGCGAGTTCACCGGCCCACTCCCCCTCCGCGTCGGCCACCGGGTCCCCTTCACCGTCGCCGTCGGTCTCGCTCCCCCCGGCCGACCAGCCCCCGGCCAAGGGCTCCGCGAAGGTGGTCTCGACGCTCACCGAGAAGCTGAACTCCCCGTGGGGGCTGGCCGCGCTCCCCGGCGGCGACCTCCTGGTGGGCTCCCGGGACAAGGGCACGATCACCCGGATCGACGCGAAGACCGGCAAGAAGAAGCTCCTGGGCACGGTCCCCGGGGTCGCCCCGGCCGGTGAGGGCGGGCTGCTCGGCCTCGCCGTATCGCCCGACTTCGGCACGGACCACCAGGTGTACGCGTACTTCACCACCGCGTCGGACAACCGCATCGCCCGCATGATCTACGACGAGAACGGCTCGCCCGGCCAGCTGCTCGGCGCCCCGGACACCATCCTGCGCGGCATCCCCAAGGGCCAGATCCACAACGGCGGCCGGATCGCCTTCGGGCCCGACCGCGCGCTGTACGCGGGCACCGGCGAGACGGGCGACGACGGCCGCGCCCAGGACAAGAAGTCCCTGGCGGGCAAGATCCTGCGGATGACGCCCGACGGCGAGCCGCTGCACGGCAACCCGGAGGGCGACTCCGTGGTGTATTCGTACGGGCACCGCAACGTCCAGGGCCTCGCCTGGGACGCGGAGAAGCGGCTGTGGGCGTCCGAGTTCGGCCAGGACACCTGGGACGAGCTGAACCTGATCGAGCCGGGCGGCAACTACGGCTGGCCGGACGTCGAGGGCACCGCGCACAAGGAGGGCTTCCGGGACCCGGTCGCCCAGTGGAAGACCTCCGAGGCGTCGCCGAGCGGCATCGCGTACGTCAAGGGCTCCATCTGGATGGCCGGGCTGCGGGGCGAACGGCTGTGGCGCATCCCGCTCTCCCGCGAGGACGGGGCCGCGAAGGAGCCCCTGGCGGACCCGCAGGCGTTCCTGGAGGGCGAATACGGCCGGCTGCGCACGGTGCTCGCGGCGGGCGGCGACAAGCTGTGGCTGGTCACGAGCGAGACGGACAGCCGGGGCACGCCGAAGGCGGGCGACGACAGGATCCTGCTGGTGCGGGTCCGGTAAGCCCCCGTCTCAGCGCTGCTCCGGCACCGGATACAGCCGCAGCCGGTGGGCCAGGGCCGCGGCCTCGCCCCGGCCGGCCACGCCCAGCTTGGCCAGGATGTTGGAGACGTGGACGCTCGCGGTCTTCGGCGAGATGTACAGCTCCTCGGCGATCCGGCGGTTGGTGAGGCCGGCCGCGACCAGCCGGTGGACGTCCCGCTCGCGCGGGGTCAGCCCGAAGGACTCCACCGCGGCCGCGGCGGCCCGCAGCTGCTCCTCGGAGGGGTCGCGGGCGGGACCGGGCTCGTCCGGGACGACGACCGCGGCCGGGATCTCCTCGGCCTCGCCGCCCGCACCGGCCAGGGCGATGCGGGCGCGGCCGGCCAGCAGCTCGACGGTCTCGGTGAGCGGGCGGGCCCCGAGCCGGACGGCGGTGGCGTGCGCGTCGCGCAGCAGGCCGGTGGCGGCGGCCCGGTCACCGGAGGCGACGAGCAGGGCCTCCGCCCAGCGGTGGTGGATCTGCGCCAGCTCGTACGGGCGGTGCAGCGGGGTGAACGCCCGGGCGGCGCCCTCCCAGTGGTCCGGGGTGTCGACGCCCTCGGCCCTGGCCAGCTCCGCCTCGACCAGGAGGGCGTAGGCGGACCAGACCGGGACGAGGACCGGCAGCCGCTTGAGGTGGCTCCGGACCAGGCCGAGGACGGCGGGGCGGCCCGGTTCGGTGGCGGGCAGGCCCCGGGCGTCGGCCTCGGCCGCCGCGACGGCGTGCAGCATGGGGAAGGCGTAGCGCTGGGTTCCGGTGGGGAAGCCCTCCTCGGCCTGCGCCTGGAAGGCGGCGCGCGCCTCGGGCAGCCGGCCCTGCGTCACGGCGATCTGTACGGCGTGGCGCACGGGGTTGATGAAGTGCTGGGGCTGGGGGTCGCTGGAGCCGAAGCAGCGCCGGGTCAGCGCCAGTTGCCGTTCGGCCTCGGCGACGTCGCCCCGGACGAGGGCGAGTTCGGTGCGGCGGGAGGCGACCAGGCCCTGGGACTTGCGGGACAGCGACTTGCGGGCGGCGGCCTCCGTGGTGGCCTTGGCCTCGTCCCAGCGGCCCAGCGAGAACAGGGACATCGCCTGGTTGGTACGGACCCACGCCTCCATGTCCGCGACGCCGTGCTCGTGGCAGATGCGGATGCCGTGGTCGGCGGCGGCCACCGCTTCCAGGGAGCGGCCCATGGCCTCCAGTGTGGAGGGCAGGTTGATGCTGGCCCGGCCCATGATGTCGATGAGGCCCAGCTCGTCGGCCCGGTCGCGCACGGCGTACATCTCGGCGATGCCCTCGTCCACGGCGCCCGCGTCCGCGTTGAGCCAGCCCCGGGTGAGGCGGGCGTGCAGCTCGATGTACTCGTCGCCGACGAGCTGGGCGTACTCCACGGCCCGTTCGGCGGCGGCCAGGGTCTCGGCGCCGGGGCGGTGCAGGGCGCCCCAGCCGGCCACCAGCATCAGGACGAACGCGTGCACCTTCGAGGGGGGCAGGCCCCGGACCAGCCGCTCGGCGGTGGCCAGCTCCTCCCAGCCGTCGCCGCGCGTGAGGTCCTGGACGAGGCGGGAGCGCTGGACCCAGAACCAGGCGGCGCGCAGCGCGTCGTCCTCGCCCTCCAGGATGCGCAGGGCCTTCTTGCAGATGGCGAAGGCCCGTTCGCGCTCCCCGCCGAGGCGGGCGGCGACCGTGGCCTCGGCCATCAGGTCGAGGTAGGTCAGCGGGGTCGAGGCGTCCCGCCCGCAGGTCGGGTAGACCTCGGCGTAGTCGATGGGGCGCAGGGTGCGGCGGACGTCCTCGGGGGCGTCGTCCCACAGTTCGAGGGCGCGTTCCAGGAGGCGCAGCTGTTCGGCGTAGGCGTTGCGGCGGCGGGCCCGGACCGATGCCTTCAGTACGGCGGGCAGCGCCTTGGCGGCGTCGTGCGCGCCGTACCAGTAGCTGGCCAGGCGGGTCGCGCGCTCGTCGTCGCGGACGAGGGCGGGGTCGGCCTCCAGCGCCTCCGCGTACCGGCGGTTGAGGCGGGAGCGTTCGCCGGGGAGCAGGTCGTCGCTGACGGCCTCGCGGACCAGGGAGTGGCGGAAGCGGTAGCCGTCGCCCTCCGGGGTGGTCAGGAGCAGGTTGGCGCCGACGGCGGTGCGCAGCGCCGCGATGAGGTCGTCCTCGCTGAGTCCGGCGACGGCGGCGAGCAGTTCGTACTCGACGGCGGAGCCGCCCTCGGCGACGATCCGGGCGACCCTCTGGGCGTCGGCGGACAGGGTCTCTACGCGGACGAGGAGGAGGTCGCGGAGCGATTCGGGCAGGCCGTCGCCGTCACCGTCGCCGCACTCCAGGATGCAGGCCAGCTCCTCCACGAAGAAGGCGTTGCCGTCGGAGCGCTCGAATATCTCGTCCACCAGGGCGGGGTCGGGGGTGTCCGCGAGGATGCCGGCGAGCTGGCGGCGGACCTCGGAGCGGGTGAACCGGGAGAGTTCGATCCGGCGGACGGTGCGCAGCCGGTCGATCTCCGCGAGGAGGGGGCGCAGGGGGTGGCGGCGGTGGATGTCGTCGGCGCGGTAGGTGCCGACGACGACGAGGCGGCCGCTGCGCAGGGTGCGGAAGAGGTAGGCGAGGAGGTGGCGGGTCGAGGAGTCCGCCCAGTGCAGGTCCTCCAGCACGAGGACGACGGCCCGGTCGGCCGAGAGGCGTTCCAGGAGCCGGACGGTCAGTTCGAAGAGGCGGGCGGTGCCGAGCTCGTCGTTGCCGTCGCGGCCGGTCTCGCCGAGCTCGGGGAGCAGCCGGGCCAGTTCGCCCTCCTGGCCGGCGCAGGCGGCGGCCATCTCGTCGGGCAGGGCGCGGCGCAGGGCGCGCAGGGCGGTGGAGAAGGGGGCGTACGGCAGGCCGTCGGCGCCGATCTCGACGCAGCCGCCGACGGCGACGACGGTGTCGCGGCGGGCGGCGACGGCGAGGAACTCCTCCACGAGGCGGGTCTTGCCGACGCCGGCCTCGCCGCCGATGAGCAGGGCCTGGGGCGCGCCGAAGAACCCTCCGGCGGTGCCGGAGGGTTCCTTGGTGGCGCGGGTGAGCGCGCCGGTGAGCGAGTTGAGTTCGCCGGTGCGGCCGACGAACACGGGGCTGACTGACCTGGTCTCCACGTGGGCGAGCATCGCACACGGGTCCGACAGTGCGGACGGAATGAGCCGTGGGCCGAACGGCCCCCGGCCCCGGTCCACTTCCGCCGCCTTACGCGGCGTGCGTGAACCGGTCCCGTACGCCGCTGGTACTCACCGGCCCCTCCGCCTCCTGGCGTGCGGTCCGGCGGGCGGCGCGGCGCGTGACGCGGCGGGCCCGGGTCGCTTCGCCGGCGAGGCGCTGGAGGTCGGCGCGGCGCAGGAGTTCGGCGTGCATGACCTTGTGGAGTTCGTACTCGAACATGGGATGTCCCCCTGGGTGAGGGCCCTTGCGGGCCTCGGTGGCGGCAGTTCCTCTGCCGTGCCACCACTCTCGTCCCCCAGGGGGGTGCGCCACATCGGGCGTGTTCCGCATCTGTGGCGTACGGGCGCCTTAGGTCCGGTGCCGTACCACCGCCCAGGACCCTTGAAACCACCCGGACATGCCTTAGGCGAGGGGTCCGGGGGCCGCGAACCGTCCTATCCGGCCGCCGCGGTGGGCAGGGCGACGATGAGGTCGAAGTACATGGCTATGGAGATCAGTACGCCGAGGGTTCCGAGGGCGATGCCGCCCCGGGCGACCGCGCGGACCCAGCCGGCCTGCGGCTGCCGGGCCGGGGCGCCGAACGCGGGCCGGACCAGGACGTAGGCGCCGACCAGCAGGGCGAGGAGGCCGAAGAGGCCGTTGACCAGGGCGGTGGAGTGCCAGGCGTCGCCGTAGATCTCGTTGATCTGCTGGGCCGCCGAGCCGCCGGACGAGGTCTTGATCTGCCCGATCAGGGTCTCGCGCTCGGCGGCGACCCGGCCGCTCCAGGCGCCGGTGAGGCCGACGACGCCGAGTCCGGCGGAGACGACGGCCGCGGAGGCGGCGGCGAGCCGCCCGGAGGTCTCCTCATCGGCGTCGTCGGTGGCGTCGGCGTCGTCGGCCTCCTCGGCGGCTTCCGGCTCGGCCCCCGGGCCCGTCTCGTCCTGGTCCTGCGGTTCCGGATTCTCCGCGGCAGCGCGGTCGGTCGTCTCGTCGGTCGTCTTCTCGCCGTCGGCGACGGCTTCGGGCGTGGTGGGGTTCATGCGGCGCACGCTAGGTGCCGCAGATGAGAGGCCCCTTAACGCCCTCCGTCGCCCCGGCGGGCGGTCAGTGGACGCGCTCGGCCGGCTCGTCCTCGTACGTCCGCACACCCGGCACCGGCGCCCGCGCCACCGGGCGGTCCGGCGGTTCGATGCTGAGGCGGGGCAGGCGGCGCTCCAGCCAGCCGGGGAGCCACCAGTTGGCGCCGCCCAGCAGGTGCATGAGGGCCGGGACGAGCAGGGTGCGCAGGACGAAGGCGTCCAGGGCCACGGCCGCCGCGAGGGCGATGCCGAACATCGCGATGACGCGGTCGCCGCTGAGGACGAAGGCGAGGAACACCGAGATCATGATCACAGCGGCCGAGTTGATCACCCGGCTGGTCTCGGCGAGGCCCACCCGGACCGCGCGCCGGTTGTCGCGGGTCTCCAGCCACTCCTCGTACATCCGGCCGACCAGGAAGACCTGGTAGTCCATGGAGAGGCCGAAGAGCACCGAGACCATGATCACCGGCAGGAAGGGTTCGATGGGGCCCGGGCTGCCGAGGCCCAGCAGTTCGCTGCCCCAGCCCCACTGGAAGATCGCGACGACGACGCCGAACGACGAGGCGACCGCCGCGACGTTCATCGCCGCCGCCTTCAGCGGGATGCCGACGGACCGGAACGCCAGCAGCAGGAGCAGGCAGCCGAGTCCTATGACGACGCCGATGAACAGCGGCAGCTTGCCGATGATGATCTGCGCGAAGTCGTCGTAGCTGGCCGTGACCCCGCCGACATGGGTCTCCAGCGAGGTGTTGTCGGCCGCCTTCGGCAGCACGTCCGCGCGCAGCCGCTCCACGAGGTCGCTGGTCGCGCGGGACTGCGGGGAGGAGTCGGGGACGACGGTGACGTACGCGGCGTCACCTGCGGCGTTGTACGTCACCGGGTAGGCCCACGCCACCCCGTCGACCGTGCGCAGGGTGGCGGGCAGGGCGTCCATCGCGAGCCGGTCGTCGGCGCCGTCGAGGTGCGCGGCGACGGTGAGCGGTCCGTTGACACCGGGGCCGAAGCCATCGGCGAGCAGGTCGTACGCCTGCCGGGTGGTGGCGGACTCCGCGTTGTTGCCCTGGTCGGAGCTGCCGAGGTGGAGCGAGAAGGTGGGCAGCGCGAGGACCAGCATCACCGCGGCGGCCACGGCGCCCAGGAGCTTGGGGTGCCGCTCCACGAAGGCGGACCAGCGGGCGGCGAAACCGGTGGGCGGCTCGGGCTGCGGCCCGTGCGCGGCCAGCCGGGCCCGTTCGCGCCGGCTGAGCGCCCGCAGTCCGATGAGGGAGAGGAGGGCCGGCAGCAGGGTCACCGACGCGGCCACGGTCAGGACGACGGTGAGCGAGGCGGCGATGGCCACGCCGTTGAGGAAGCTCAGCCGGAGGATCAGCATGCCGAGGAGCGCGATGCAGACGGTGGCCCCGGCGAAGACCACGGCCCGCCCGGTCGTCGCCACCGCGTGCTGCGCGGCCTCCGGCACGGTCATGCCGCGCCGCAGCCCTCTGCGGTGCCGGGTGACGATGAACAGGGCGTAGTCGATGCCCACGCCGAGCCCTATCAGCATGCCGAGCATGGGCGCGAAGTCGGCGACGGTCATCAGGTGTCCGAGGAGCACGATGCCCGCGTACGCCGTGCCGACCGAGACGAGGGCCGTGGCGATGGGCAGCAGGCTCGCGGCGAGGGAGCCGAAGGCGAGGAAGAGCACGACGGCCGCGACGGCGACCCCGATGACCTCGCTGAGATGCGCGGCGGGCGCCTCGGTGAGCCCGACCGCCTGGCCGCCGAGTTCCACGCGCAGATGCGGGCTCCCGGCCGCCTTCGCGGTGTCCACGACCGCGTGCGCCTGCGCCACGGGCACGTCGTCGGCGCGCTGGTCGAAGGTGACGGTGGCGTACGCGGTGTGCCCGTCGGTGCTGATCTGCGCGGCCCCGGTCTCCGTGTACGGGCTGTCGACCGCCCCGACCCCGGGCAGCCGCTCCACGGCGTGCAGGGTGCGGGTCATCTTCTGCTCGACGTCGGTGGCCCGGACCGTGGAGTCCTCGGTGTGCCAGACGATGGTGTCGGTGTCCCCGCCGAGATCGGTGAACCCGCTCTTCAGCAGCTCCGCGGCCCGCCCGGACTCGGTGCCCGGTGCCTCGTAGTCGTTGGTGTACGAGGACCCCGCGAACCCCGCGACGGCGGCCGTGCCCCCGAGAGCGAGCAGCCAGATCAGGACGGCGATGAGGCGGTGCGTGACGCACCAGCGAGCGATGGCAGCCAAGGGGACGTGCTCCCTGCGGGTTCGTGGTCCCCCCGGGGCCGGCGGAAGCCGCCCGCGGGAGAACGCATGACCTGAGAACGGCCACTCTCGCAGCCATTCGAGATCATTTGCCCGTTTCGTGGGGAGGGTCACAGCGGTCACATCCCCTTATGGGCGACATCGGTGCCGCCGTACGCCGGACCCCCGCCGGGACCGCACCCACACCGTTACGCGCTCAGGACACCGCTCACCGTATCGGCGCGGTTACCTTATGAATCGTCAACTACCGTCCCAGGGGGGATCCTTGACCAGCGCCGCACATCACATCGGGCCGGATTCGACACCCGACCGGTACCGCCTGCTCAATTCCATCGGCAGGGGCGGCGAGGCCGTCCTCTACCGGGCGGAGATCGAGCTCGAAGGCGCGCCCGAGACCGTGGTCGTGAAGGTACTCGACTCCAGGACCACGATCACCATCGAGCAGTTCCAGCGCCTCAGCACGAAGTGGCGGGAACAGGCCGAGTTACTGCGCTTCGTGAGCCGGCCAGGGGTCGTCGGCGTCCGCGAGCACTTCGAGGGGCCCCCGATCCACGGCGCCGGGAACGCCTCGACGGCCGCCGGGCGCGCCCTGGTCCTGGTCATGAACCACGTGGACGGGCTCGACCTGCGGGACTGGCGCGCCGAGCGGACCCTCACCACCCACGCCGAGCGGCGCGAGGTGCTGCGGACCCTGGAGCAGATCGCGGACGTGCTGGACTGGCTGCACAGCGGCCGGGCCACCCCGTCCGGCCGCACGGTCGTCCACGGCGACCTCTCCCCCGGCAACATCATGGTCGACGGACACGGCCAGGCCACGCTGGTGGACTTCGGGCTGAGCAAGCTCACCGCCGACCACCAGACGGCCGAGGTCTGGTTCACCCCCGGCTACGCCGCCCCCGAGGTCTTCGAGGGCAAGCGGACCCCGGGCACCGACCGGTACGCGTTCGGCGCGATCGCCTACTTCCTGATCAGCGGCCAGGCCCCGCCCGGCACGCCCGAGCAGCTGCGCGCCGCGCTCAGCGCCCTGCCGCAGGTGGCCGCGGCCGCCCCGGAGCGCCGGGAGCGCATCCTCGCCGTCTGCGCGGCCGAACCGGAGCAGCGGCCGGAGGGCCTGTCCGGCTGGATGAAGGACCTGCGCTCGGCGGTGGGATCGACCACGGTCACCGGCACCTCGTCGGCGGAGTCCGTACGGGACGCCCCGCCGGCGTCCGTACCGCCGCTCCCGCTGATGCCGCCGCCGGTGGACCCGCCCGGCTTCCCGCCGCCGATCACCGCGTCCCACGACCCCGGGGTGCCGCTGCCCAGCACGGTCAATCCGGGCCCGTCGACGGCCGGGTACACCGCCGGGCCGTTCCCGGCCCCGGTTCCTGCTCCGGTCGCGCCGCCGAAGAAGCGGCGCCGGCTGCTGCGGATCGCGCTTCCCGTGGTCGCCGTGGTGGTGCTCGCCGCGCTGGGCGCGTGGGGCCTCCAGGCCCTGAAGGACGACGGCGACAGGACGAAGGCCGGGGGCGCCGCCTCCCCGAGGTCGTCCGCCCCGAAGACCCCGCCCGCGACGGAGGAGGAGACGCCCGGAGCCGAGACCCCCGTGGCCGGGGAGCCTGGCATGGACGAGGGCGCCGTCGACACCGGGTCCCCGGAGGCGACGGACCCGGGCAAGGTGGACGACGCGTCGGAGGTCTCGCTGACCACGATGAACGCCGTTGCCGACCCCCAGCTCTTCGTGGTGGGCTCGGCGAAGGTCGACACACAGGTGTACGACGACGCCTACGTGGCCACGCCGGAGTGCAACACGGGGCCGTACATGGAGTTCGACCTCAACCGGGAGTGGAAGACCTTCGACGTCACCGTCGGGATCGATGACGACTCCAACTACGAGTCGGGGCGCCTGACCATCAAGGTGGACGACAAGACCCTGTGGGTGGGCACGGTGGAGCTGGGCGAGCCGCAGAAACTGCCGCTGAAGGTGGAGAACGCCCTGCGGCTGCGCATCAGCATCGACGAGAACTGCTCCGGCGCCGTGATGGTCCTGGGCTCCCCCATGCTGAAGCGCTGAGAAGCTGAAGCGCTGGGAAACACGACAGCGGTGCACCCGAAGGACGGGTGCACCGCTGTGTGCTGCGGAAACGCGTCAGCCCTCGACGCCCAGCTTCTCCAGGATCAGCTCGCGGACGCGGGCCGCGTCCGCCTGGCCCCGGGTGGCCTTCATGACCGCGCCGACCAGCGCGCCGGCCGCCGCGACCTTGCCGCCGCGGATCTTGTCCGCGATGGCCGCGTTGCCCGCGATGGCCTCGTCCACGGCGGTGGACAGCGCGCCCTCGTCGGAGACGACCTTCAGGCCGCGCTTGTCGACCACGGTGTCCGGGTCGCCCTCGCCGGCGAGCACGCCCTCCAGGACCTGGCGGGCGAGCTTGTCGTTGAGGTCGCCCGCGGCGACGAGCTCGGCGACCCGGGCGACCTGCGCCGGGGTGACGGGCAGCTCGTCCAGCCCGCGGCCGGTCTCGTTGGCGTTACGGGCCAGCTCGCCCATCCACCACTTGCGGGCCTGGTCCGACGGGGCGCCCGCCTCGGTCGTGGCGACGATCAGGTCGACCGCGCCCGCGTTGAGGATGGACTGCATGTCGTGCTCGGAGACGCCCCACTCCTCCTTGAGCCGGGCGCGGCGTAGCCGCGGCAGCTCGGGGAGGTCCTTGCGCAGCTCCTCGACCCACTCCCGGGCCGGGGCGACCGGCACGAGGTCGGGCTCGGGGAAGTAGCGGTAGTCCTCGGCGTTGTCCTTGATGCGGCCGGCCGTGGTGGAGCCGTCCTCCTCGTGGAAGTGCCGGGTCTCCTGCACGATCGTCCCGCCGGAGTTCAGCACCGCGGCGTGGCGCTGGATCTCGAAGCGGGCGGCGCGCTCGACGGAACGCAGCGAGTTCACGTTCTTCGTCTCGGAGCGGGTGCCGAACTTCTCGCGGCCGTGCGGGCGCAGCGACAGGTTCACGTCGCAGCGCATCTGGCCCATCTCCATGCGGGCCTCGGAGACGCCGAGCGCCTTGATGAGCTCGCGCAGCTCGGCGACGTACGCCCGGGCGACCTCGGGGGCCCGGGCGCCCGCTCCCTCGATCGGCTTGGTGACGATCTCGATGAGCGGGATGCCCGCGCGGTTGTAGTCGAGCAGGGAGTGGGACGCGCCGTGGATACGGCCGGTGGCGCCGCCGACGTGCGTCGACTTGCCGGTGTCCTCCTCCATGTGGGCGCGTTCGATCTGCACCCGGAAGATCTCGCCGTCCTCCAGCTGGACGTCCAGATAGCCGTCGAAGGCGATCGGCTCGTCGTACTGGGAGGTCTGGAAGTTCTTCGGCATGTCCGGATAGAAGTAGTTCTTCCGGGCGAAGCGGCACCACTCGGCGATCTCGCAGTTCAGCGCGAGGCCGATCTTGATCGCGGACTCCACGCCGATCTCGTTGACGACCGGCAGCGCGCCGGGCAGCCCGAGGCAGACCGGGCAGGTCTGCGAGTTGGCGTCCTGCTTCAGCTCGGTCGAGCAGCCGCAGAACATCTTCGTCTTGGTGCCGAGCTCCACATGGACCTCAAGGCCCATGACGGGGTCGTACGTCGCGAGGGCGTCCTCGTACGACTCCAGGTCGATGACAGTCACGGAAAACTTTCCCTCTCAGCCCAGCAGGACGTCGTCGTCGCCGAGACGCTTCAGTTCGCGATAGAGGATCGCGAGGCCGCTGGCGATGGCGGCGGCGGACACGGCGGCGTCGATGAGGCGCAGCGTGTCGTTGTCCGAGCGGGCCAGCTTCGCCTGCTTGGCGACGCTGAGCGCTCCGAAGGCGGTGGTCGCCATCGACACGTACAGCCCGGTCTTCGACTTCTTGAAGTTCTTGGCCTTCTTGGTCATGGCGCTCATAGCGACGGGGCCTCCTCGATCAGCGGGTGTCCCCACTTTTCCACGAAAGCGGCCTCGACGGCGGCTCCGACCTTGTACAGCCGGTCGTCCTTCATCGCGGGGGCGATGATCTGGAGCCCGACGGGCAGGCCGTCCTCGGGGGCCAGGCCGCAGGGCAGCGACATGGCGGCGTTGCCGGCGAGGTTGGTCGGGATGGTGCACAGGTCGGCCAGGTACATCGCCATCGGGTCGTCGGCGCGCTCGCCGATCGGGAAGGCGGTGGTGGGCGTGGTCGGCGAGACGATCACGTCGACCTGCTCGAACGCCTGCTCGAACTCGCGCGTGATCAGCGTACGGACCTTCTGCGCGGAGCCGTAGTACGCGTCGTAGTAGCCGGAGCTGAGCGCGTACGTACCGAGGATGACGCGGCGCTTGACCTCGTCGCCGAAGCCGGCCTCGCGGGTGAGCGCGGTGACGTCCTCGGCGGACTTCGTGCCGTCGTCCCCGACGCGCAGGCCGTAGCGCATGGCGTCGAACCGGGCGAGGTTCGAGGAGCACTCGGAGGGCGCGATCAGGTAGTACGCCGAAAGGGCCAGGTCGAACGTCGGGCAGTCCAGCTCCACGACCGTGGCGCCGAGCGACTTCAGCAGCTCGACCGACTCGTTGAAGCGCTGGACGACCCCGGCCTGGTAGCCCTCGCCGGAGAACTGCTTGACGACGCCGACGCGCATGCCCTGGACGGAGCCGTTGCGCGCGGCCTCCACGACCGGCGGCACCGGCGCGTCGATCGACGTCGAGTCCATCGGGTCGTGCCCGGCGATCGCCTCGTGCAGCAGGGCCGCGTCCAGGACCGTGCGGGCGCAGGGGCCGCCCTGGTCGAGGGAGGACGAGAAGGCGACCATGCCGTAGCGGGAGACCCCGCCGTAGGTGGGCTTGACGCCGACCGTGCCGGTGACGGCGGCGGGCTGGCGGATGGAGCCGCCGGTGTCCGTGCCGATGGCGAGCGGGGCCTCGAAGGAGGCGAGGGCGGCCGAGGAGCCGCCGCCGGAGCCGCCCGGGATGCGGGTGAGGTCCCAGGGGTTGCCGGTGGGGCCGTAGGCGCTGTTCTCGGTGGAGGACCCCATGGCGAACTCGTCCATGTTGGTCTTGCCGAGGATGACGACGTCGGCGGCCTTCAGCTTCCGGGTGAGGGTCGCGTCGTACGGCGGGACCCAGCCTTCGAGGATCTTCGAGCCGACGGTGGTCGGCATGTCCTTCGTGGTGAAGATGTCCTTGAGCGCGAGCGGGACGCCGGCCAGCGGGCCCAGCTTCTCGCCGGCCGCCTTCTTGGCGTCCACGGCGCGGGCCTGGGCGAGCGCGCCCTCGCGGTCGACGTGCAGGAAGGCGTGCACCTTCTCGTCCACGGCGTCGATCCGGGCGAGGTGGGCCTCGGTGACCTGGACGGCGGTGAGCTCGCCGGAGGCGATCTTCGCGGCGATCTCGGCCGCGGTGAGCTTGATGATGCTGCTGATGTCCGTCATGGCTGTCAGTCCTCCCCCAGGATCTGCGGCACCTTGAAACGCTGCTGCTCCTGGGCCGGGGCGCCGGAGAGCGCCTGCTCGGGGGTGAGAGACGGACGGACGACGTCCGCCCGCATGACGTTCGTCAGCGGCAGCGGGTGGGAGGTCGGCGGTACGTCTTGGTCGGCTACCTCGGAGACGCGGGCGACCGCGCCGATGATGTCGTCGAGCTGTCCGGCGAAGTGATCGAGCTCTTCGCCCTTCAGCTCCAGACGCGCCAGCCGGGCGAGGTGGGCGACCTCCTCGCGCGTGATGCCAGGCATGCAGCGATCCTCAGGGGTTGGTGTGTGGTTTGCCGGGGGCCGGCGGCAGGTGGAAAAGTGCCGCCGGCCCCCAATCCTATGGGGTGGGCCGCACGGCTGAGGACAGGGTTTCTACGTGGTCGCCGGGCGCGGGCCCGCCGTGCGGCCGGAGGGGCGCTGTTCCAGCTCGGCCGCCGGGGCCGCGGGCGTCGCGGCGGACGCCGGGGCCGCCCCCGCCGCCGCGGCCAGCTCGGCCGGGCGGCGCCAGCCGTGCTCGCCCCGGGCCCGCAGCCAGGCGGTGGTCTCCTGGGGCGGCATCGCGGCCGCCACCAGCCAGCCCTGGACCGCGTCGCACCGCAGGTCCCGCAGCCGCTCCCAGGTCTCGTCGTCCTCGACGCCCTCGGCCACGACCAGCAGGCCGAGCGAGTGGGCCAGGTCGATGGTGCAGCGGACGATCTCCGCGTCCTCGTGGTCGATGGCGAGCCGGGCCACGAAGGAGCGGTCGATCTTCAGCTCGCTGACCGGCAGCCGGCGCAGATGGACCAGCGAGGAGTACCCGGTGCCGAAGTCGTCCAGGGACATCTTCACGCCGTGCCCGGTCAGCCCGGCGAGCGTGTCCGCCGCCCGCTGCGGGTCCTCCAGGAGCACGTGTTCCGTTATCTCCAGCTGGAGCGCTCCCGCCGGGACGCCGTGCCGGGCGAGCCGGGCCGCGACGCCACCGGCGAACCCGGGGGTGTGCACATCGCGCGGCGACACGTTGACGGCGACCGGGACGAAGAGGCCCTGGGCCCGCCAGCGGGCGACCTGGGCGAGCGCCGTCTCCAGCACGTACTCGGTGAGGTGCGGCATCAGCCCGGAGGACTCCGCGATGGCGATGAACTCGTCCGGGGGCACTCTTCCGCGCTCCGGGTGCACCCAGCGCACCAGCGCCTCCAGGCCGGCGACCTGGCCGTCGAAGCGGACCTTGGGCTGGTAGTGCAGCTCCACCTCGCCCGCGTCCAGCGCGCGGCGCAGGTCGCCGAGGAGGCCGAGCCGGTCCGGGGTGTTGCTGTCGCGCTTGGACTCGTACACCTCCACGCCGGTGCGGTCCCGCTTGGCCTGGTACATCGCCACGTCGGCGCGGCGCAGCAGCCCCTCCGCGTCCAGCGCGTGGTCCGGGAAGACGGCGACGCCGGCGCTGGCCTCCAGGACCAGGGTCAGCCCGTCCAGGTCCAGCGGGGACGACAGCTCGGCGACCAGGTGGCGGGCGACGCGCTGGGCGCTGGTGGTGGAGTCGGCGGTGGGCAGCAGGACCGCGAACTCGTCGCCGCCGAGCCGGGCCGCCTCCGCGCCGCGCGGCAGGGCCAGCCGGAGCCGTTCCGCGATCTGGAGCAGCAGCCGGTCGCCGGCCAGGTGGCCGAGGGTGTCGTTGACGGCCCGGAAGCGGTCGAGGTCGATGAGGACCAGGGCGACCCGGCTGCCGACGCTCTCCGCCTCCTCCAGCGCGGTCCAGGTCCGCTCCAGCAGCCACTGGCGGTTGGGCAGCCCGGTCAGCGGGTCCTTCAGCTGCTCCTCGGCCCGGGCGCGGGCGATCCACAGCGTGGAGTCGAGCGCGATCAGCGGCACCGCGAAGAGCGGCAGCAGGACCGGCCGGGCCATCGCGACGACGCAGATCAGCGGGGCGATGCCGAGCAGGGCCACCGCGACGAGACCCTGGCGGAGCATCGCGGTGCGGGCGACGGTGGGCAGGCCGCCGCCGGGCTGGACCCGTGAATACCACAGCAGGACCCGGGTGACGAGCAGATAGGTGGCGGCGGCGAGCAGGACCTCAGGGACGGCGTCGATGCCCCAGTCGAGTGGCCGCCACGGCGTCTCGACGGACTGCACCTCGCCGAACGCGGCGAGCACCAGGGCCGCCGCGCCGACCCCGAGGATGTCCACGGCGCCGTGCAGCAGCCCCTGCCACCAGCGGTGTCTGCGGGCGACGCCGACGAGGACGACCACGACGAGGCTGACCAGTCCGGCCGGCACCCACCCGTACAGCAGGAGGACGGCCAGGGTGAGGGCGGCGCCGGAGCCGGTGCCGCCCCACCAGCGGTCCCGGCCGAGCGCGACGAGGTGGCCGACGACGATGCCGGTGAGGACGGCCAGCGACCAGCCGGCCCGGCCGTCCGGGAAGAGGGCGCGCCCCTGGCTGAGGGCGCGGGAGAAGCCGGTCGCGAGCTGGATCGTGGCAAGGGCCACCACGACGGCGCCCACTCTGGGCGCGGGTCCCACGAAACCTTGCAGCCGCGCCACCGGTGCGGCGCTCTCGGTCGGTTTCATTCCGTCCCTCTCACAGCCGGCGATGCCGATGTCACCCGATGAATGCGTGCCATGCCACGACGCACCCCGGCCCCGCCCGGTGGCCAGGTTCGAGGGCGTGTCTGACCACAGTAGGCCGCGGAGGGCTGCTACGGGCAGCGGTCTGCGGGTCTTGCCCGAATGGGAACCGACTATCCGTCAGCATCTGCTAGGGGGTGATCGGGTGACGCCGACGATGCGTCGGCAGGCGCTCACTCTCCGGGGGCGGCGCCCTCCTCCGGAACCGGCTCCCCGGCCGGGACGGCCGCCTCGCGGGCCGCGTCCGGGCCCTCGGTGAGGAGGACCGCGAAGCCGGTCTCATCGAGCACGGGGACCTTCAGCTGGACCGCTTTGTCGTACTTGGATCCGGGGTTGTCGCCGACGACGACGAAGGCGGTCTTCTTGGAAACGGAACCGGTGACCTTCGCTCCCCGGCTCTGCAGGGCCTCTTTCGCGCCATCCCTGGTGTGCCCGGTCAGGGTGCCCGTGACGACGACGGTGAGCCCTTCGAGGGGGCGGGGGCCCGCGTCCTCGCCGGCCCCCTCGTCCTCCATCCGGACGCCGGCCTCGCGCCACTTGCGCAGGATCTCGCGGTGCCAGTCCTCGGCGAACCACTGTGTGACCGAGGCCGCGATGATCGGCCCGACCCCGTCGGCGTCGGCCAGCTCCTGTTCGGTGGCCTCCTCGATACGGTCGATGGACCGGAACTGGCGGGCCAGCTCCCGGGCGGCGACCGGGCCGACGTGGCGGATGGAGAGCCCGGTGAGGACGCGGGCCAGCGGGGCCTCCCTGGCCGCCGCGATGGCGTCGAGCATCGCGAGGGCGTTCTTCTTGGGCTCGCCCTGCTGGTTGGCGAAGACCTGGGCGATCTTCTCCTCACCGGTCTTCGGGTCGCGCTTGGGCAGCCCGCTGTCCGGGTCGAGGACGTAGGCCCGGATGGGCAGCAGCTCCTCCACGGTCAGCCCGAAGAGGTCGCCCTCGTCGCGCAGCGGCGGTTCGGCGGGCTCCAGCGGCGCGGTCAGCGCGGCGGCGACCACGTAACCGAAGTGGTCGATGTCGAGGCACTTGCGGCCGGCGAGATAGGAGACGCGCTCGCGCAGCTGGGCGGGGCAGGAACGGGCGTTGGGGCAGCGGACGTCGACGTCCGCCTCCTTCATGGGCTTCAGCTCCGTGCCGCACTCGGGGCAGTGGTCCGGCATGACGAACGCCCGCTCGGTGCCGTCGCGGAGGTCCACGACCGGGCCGAGGATCTCCGGGATCACGTCCCCGGCCTTGCGGAGCACCACCGTGTCGCCGATCAGGACGCCCTTCGCCTTGACCACGTTCTGGTTGTGCAGGGTGGCGAACTCGACCTCGGATCCGGCCACCACGACCGGCTCGACCTGGGCGTACGGGGTGACACGGCCGGTGCGGCCGACGCCGACGCGGATGTTGACCAGCTTGGTGTTGACCTCCTCCGGCGCGTACTTCCAGGCGATGGCCCAGCGCGGGGCGCGGGAGGTGGAGCCCAGGCGGCCCTGGAGCGGGATCTCGTCCAGCTTCACGACGACGCCGTCGATCTCGTGCTCCACGGAGTGCCGGTGCTCGCCGAAGTACGCGATGAACTCCCGTACGCCTTCGAGGGAGTCGACCACCTTGTTGTACTTGGCGGTGGGCAGCCCCCACTCGCGCAGCAGCTCGTAGGCGTGCGAGAGGCAGTCGATGTCGAAGCCCTCGCGGGCGCCGATGCCGTGCACCACCATGTGCAGCGGACGCGTCGCGGTGACCTTGGGGTCCTTCTGGCGCAGCGAACCGGCCGCCGCGTTACGGGGGTTGGCGAAGGGCTTGTCGTCGGCCTCCACCAGCCGGGCGTTCAGCTCCTCGAACCCCTCCATCGGGAAGAAGACCTCGCCCCGCACCTCGACCAGCGGCGGCACCCGGTCGCCCGTCAGCCGGTGCGGGATGTCCGCGATGGTGCGGACGTTGGGCGTGATGTCCTCGCCGGCGCGGCCGTCGCCCCGGGTCGCGGCGCGGGTCAGCACACCGTGCTCGTACGTGAGGTTGACGGCGAGGCCGTCGATCTTCAGCTCGCACAGGTAGTGGTAGCCGGGCGCGCCGACGTCCCGGGCGACGCGCTCGCCCCAGGCGGCCAGTTCCTCGTCGTCGAAGGCGTTGTCCAGGGACAGCATCGGTTCGCGGTGCTCGACGGACGTGAACTCCGTGCGGTACGGCCCGGCGACCTTCTGGGTCGGCGAGTCCGGGGTGCGCAGCGGGGGGTGGGACTCCTCCAGGGCCTCCAGCTCGCGCAGCAGCCGGTCGAACTCGGCGTCGCTGACGACCGGCTGGTCGTTCACGTAATACCGGAAGCGGTGCTCCTCGATCTGCTCCGCGAGGAGCTTGTGCCGCTCCCGCTCCTCGGCTGGCACCGCCGTCTGCTCTTCGCCGGCCATCGTCCCGTCCTCCCGTTACCCAGCGTCCCCGCTACTCAGGGTTGTCTGCGAGCGATCTCGCGGCCCGGGCGCAGTGGGCGAGCGCGGCCCGTGCGTACCCGGGCGACGCACCCGCGAGTCCGCACGAGGGGGTGACCGTCACGGACTCGGTCAGAGTCCCCGGATTCAGCCCCAGCCTGCGCCACAGCGTCCTGACACCCATGACGCTACCGCCCGGGTCGGACAATCGGCCCGAGGCCGGGTCGGTGCCCGGTACGACCCCGAAGAACATCCGGGTGCCGCCCTCGACCGCTTCCCCGACCGCCTCCTCCTCACGCTCGGTGAGCAGGGAGAGGTCGAAGGAGATGCCGTCCGCCCCGGCCCGGCGCAGCAGCGCGAACGGCACCTCGGGGGCGCAGGTGTGCACCAGCGTGGCGGTCTCCCCGGCCGCCGCGAGGACCTCGCGCAGGGTGGCCTCCACGACCTGGCGGTCCACCGCCCGGTAGGTGCGGTAGCCGCTGGCGGTCCTGACCCGGCCGCGCAGCACGGCGGTGAGGGAGGGCTCGTCCAGCTGGAGGGCGATCCGCGCCCCGGGCACCCGGCGGCGTACCTCGGCGAGGTGGCCGCGCAGACCCTCGGCGAGCGAGTCCGCGAGGTCGCGGCAGGCGCCCGGGTCGCCGAGGAACGCCTCGCCGCCCCGGCGTTCCAGGGCGGCGGCGAGGGTCCAGGGCCCCACGGCCTGGACCTTGAGCGGGCCGTCGTAGCCCTGGGTGAACTCCTCCAGGGCGTCCAGGTCCTCGCCGAGCCAGGACCGGGCGCGGCGGGTGTCGCGGCCGGGCCGGTCGCTGATCCGCCAGCCGCTCGGCTCGACGTGCCCGTACAGCTCCGAGAGCAGTCCGAGGGTGCGCCCGATCATGTCCGCCCCGGGCCCGCGGGCCGGAAGTTCCGCCAGGTACGGCATGCCCTCGCCGTCGCCGAAGGAGCCGGCGACGGTCTTCGCCGCCTCCCGGGCGTCTCCTCCGGGCATCGAACCGATCCCGGTGGCCGGGCAGTCGCTGAACACGCTGATCTCGCTCACGCGAGAAGGGTAACGACCGCGGGCGGGGCCGTAAGGCCCTGGGATCAGCGGCCGGGACGGACGGTGAGGTCGTTGACCTCGGCATCGCGGGGCAGGTCGAGCGCCATCAGGATGGTGGTCGCGACGGACTCGGGGGCGATCCAGCGGGCGGGGTCGTACTCCTTGCCCTCCTGCCGGTGGACCTTCTCCTGCATGGGGCTCGCGGTGCGGCCCGGGTAGACGGTGGTGACGCGGACGCCGTTGCCGTGCTCCTCGTGGCGCAGCGAGTCCGCGAGCGCCTTCAGGCCGTGCTTGCTGGCGGCGTACGCGCTCCACTCGGGGCTCGCGGAGAGCCCGGCGCCGGAGTTGACGAAGAGGACGTGGCCCTGGGCGACGCGCAGCTGGGGCAGGGTGAGCCGGGTCAGCTCGGCGGGGGCGATGAGGTTGGCGTTGAGCTGGGAGTGCCACGCCTTGGGGGTGAGCTCACCGACCGGGCCGAGCTCGACCACGCCCGCGATGTGCAGCAGCGAGTCGAGCCGTTCCGGCACGCTCTGCTGGGCGAGGGCCCAGGAGAGCCGGTCGGGGTTGGACAGGTCGCCGACGAGGGTGCGGGCGCCGGGGTGGAGCGCGGCGAGTTCCTTGGCGCGACCCGCGTCGCGGGCCAGCAGGACGAGGTCGTCGCCGCGTTCGGTGAGACGCCGGGCGACCGCTGCGCCGATGCCGGAGCCGGCACCGGTGATGAGGTGAGTGGACATGGCCCCCATCGTCGCATCCGCGGCCCGGGCCCCGTACGTCACATCACTGCAGGCCGGCCGACTCCTCCAGGTAGGCCAGGGCGCCGACGCCGTCCTCCGCGAAGAAGACCAGCTCGGTCAGCGGGAGCGGCAGGAAGCCCTCGTCCTCCATGCGCTGGAACTGCTCGCGCAGGCCGTCGTAGAAACCGGCGGTGTTGAGCAGGACGACGGGCTTGGTGTGCTTGCCGTGCTTCTTGAGCTCAAGGATCTCGGTCGCCTCGTCCAGCGTCCCGGTGCCGCCGACCATGATGACGATCGCGTCGGACTTCGCGAGCAGGAGCGCCTTGCGCTCGGCGAGGTCGCGGGCGATGACCATCTCGTCGGCGTGGGTGCGCGCCTTGGCGGCCAGGAAGTCCACCGAGACGCCGACCAGCTTCCCGCCCGCGTCCTGGACGCCGTCGGCGACGACCTTCATCAGGCCGCTCTCGGAGCCGCCCCAGACGAGGGTGTGCCCGCCGCGCCCGAGCAGCTCGGCGAAGGCGCGGGCGGGCTCGGTGTAGCGGTCGGGGAGGTCGGCGGCGGAGAGGA
Source organism: Streptomyces sp. NBC_00209 (assembly GCF_045206345.1). Lineage (NCBI taxonomy): Bacteria > Bacillati > Actinomycetota > Actinomycetes > Kitasatosporales > Streptomycetaceae > Streptomyces > Streptomyces sp. NBC_00209. The sequence continues at coordinate 1,804,317 of NZ_CP108121.1, forward strand.
AGACGCAGATGTTCATGGCTGCCACGGTAAGGCCCGCCCCTCGCGGGCCCGCGCCCGGGGAAGAATCCCGCGCCCTGGGCGCTTGTGAGAAGCATGACTTCCCACCGAGGACACCACATCACCGTCGAGCCCGGCACCGAGCATGTACGTGTGGTGCGCGACGGGCTGCTGCTCGCCGAGAGCCGGCGCCCGCTCGTCCTGCGCGAGACCGGCTGTCCGGTCCGTTACTACCTGCCGCCCGAGGACGTGCGCACGGAGCTGCTGACGCCGTCGGACACCCGCACCCACTGCCCGTTCAAGGGGGAGGCGGCCTACTGGTCGCTGCCCGGGGCGGCGGATCTGGTCTGGGCGTACGAGGAGCCGAAAGCCGAGGTCGAGGCGATCAGGGACCACTTCTGCTTCTACGACACGGAGCTGATCGCGCACTGACACGACGGCCCCGGCCGGGTCGGCCGCCGGGATGCGGCGGGAGCCGCTGTGGCGGACCCTGAAATCCGTGGCGCCGCCACGAGAGCGCCCCGCGCGGTGACGCCCGTACTGGGGTCGGGCGTCGCCGTGCGGGGCTTTGCCGTACGTACGAGACGGCCCGGGGTTCAGCTCGCGGCGGCGCGCTCCCGGCGTACCGTCGTCGCGATCGTCGCGGAGCCGACCACGCGGGTGCCGTCGTACAGCACGACCGCCTGGCCGGGGGCGACACCCCGGACCGGCTCGGTGAACGTGACGCGCAGGGTGGCGTCGGTCAGCTCGGCGGTCACCTCGGTCTCGCCGCCGTGGGCGCGGAGCTGTGCGGTGTACGTCCCCGGGCCGGACGGGGGTGTTCCGCACCAGCGGGGCTTGATCGCGGTGAGCGCGGTGACGTCCAGGGCCTCGACGGGGCCGACGGTCACCGTGTTGTCGACCGGGGAGATGTCCAGGACGTAGCGCGGCTTGCCGTCGGGGGCCGGGTGGCCGATGCGCAGGCCCTTGCGCTGGCCGATGGTGAAGCCGAAGGCGCCCTCGTGGGTGCCCAGCTTCGTACCGGACTCGTCCAGGATGTCGCCCTCCGCCGTGCCGCCGAGGCGGTTCGCCAGGAAGCCCTGGGTGTCGCCGTCGGCGATGAAGCAGATGTCGTGGCTGTCGGGCTTCTTGGCGACCGCGAGGCCCCGGCGCTCGGCCTCGGCGCGGATCTCGTCCTTGGTGGTGAGGGTGTCGCCGAGCGGGAACATCGCGTGGGCGAGCTGGCGCTCGTCCAGGACGCCGAGCACATAGCTCTGGTCCTTGGCCATGTCCGAGGCGCGGTGCAGCTCCCGGTCGCCGTCCGCGCCGGTGACGACGGTGGCGTAGTGGCCGGTGCACACCGCGTCGAAGCCGAGCGCGAGGGCCTTGTCGAGGAGCGCGGCGAACTTGATCTTCTCGTTGCAGCGCAGGCACGGGTTGGGGGTGCGCCCCGCCTCGTACTCGGCGACGAAGTCCTCCACGACGTCCTCGCGGAAGCGTTCCGCCAGGTCCCAGACGTAGAAGGGGATGCCGATGACGTCCGCGGCGCGGCGGGCGTCCCGGGAGTCCTCGATGGTGCAACAGCCCCGGGCGCCGGTCCGGAAGGACTGCGGGTTCGCGGAGAGGGCGAGGTGCACACCGGTCACGTCGTGGCCCGCCTCGGCTGCGCGGGCCGCGGCGACGGCGGAGTCGACACCGCCCGACATGGCGGCGAGCACGCGGAGGGGGCGCTGGAGAGTCTCAGTCATAGCCCCACCAGGGTACGTGGGGGCGGGAACCGAAAGCTCGCGGATAAGCGTTCTCCGTCACATGGGGACCAAGGGGACGGCCGGGGCGGGCACCGGGACCGGGATCAGCCGGCGCTCGGTGCTGATCGGCGGTGCCGTCACGGCCGTGGGCACGGCGGCGCTGGCGCGGGACCGGCTGAAGCGCGCCTGGTGGCGGCTGCCGGGCGTGGAGAAGCCGCGCACCCCGGGGGCGGTGGACTACGCGGGGGCGCAGTGGGTGGCGGCGTCGGACGCGAACTGGCGGCGGGCCGACCGCCCCGACGACTACGGCATCGACCGGGTGGTCATCCATGTCACACAGGGCAGCTTCAACAGCGCGGTGCGCGCCTTCCAGGACCCCGGGCACCAGGCGGCGGCGCATTACGTGGTCCGCAAGGACGGGCACGTGACGCAGATGATCCGCGAGCTGGACGTGGCGTTCCACGCGGGCAACCGCTCGTACAACGAACGCAGTGTGGGCATCGAGCACGAGGGCTTCGTGGAGCGCCCGCAGGACTTCACCGCCGCGATGTACGGGGCGTCGGCGAAGCTCACCGCGGCGATCTGCGCCCGGTACGGCATCCCGGTCGACCGCGAGCACATCATCGGACACGTCGAGGTGCCGGGCGCCGACCACACGGACCCGGGCCGCGGCTGGGACTGGGAGCGCTACATGGAACTGGTCCGGCGCGCGGCCACGTCCGGGAAGCGGGCTAGCTGAGCCCCGCCGACCGCGCCCGCTCCACCGCCGGGCCGATCGCCCGGGCCACGTCCTGGACGTCCTGCTTGACCGAGGTGTGGCCGAGCGAGAAGCGCAGGGTGCCCCGGGCCAGGTCCGGATCGGCGCCCGTGGCGAGCAGCACATGGCTGGGCTGGGCGATCCCGGCGGTGCAGGCGGAGCCGGTGGAGCATTCGATGCCCTGGGCGTCCAGCAGCAGCAGGAGCGAGTCGCCCTCGCAGCCGGGAAAGGTGAAGTGCGCGTTGGCCGGCAGACGGCCGCCCGGTGCCGGGTCGCCGCCCAGGAGGGCGTCGGGGACCTCCGCCAGGACGGCGGCGGCCAGCTCGTCGCGGAGCGCGCCGGTCTCCCGGGCGAAGTCCTCGCGCCGGTCGGCGGCGATCCGTCCGGCGACCGCGAAGGAGGCGATGCCCGGTACGTCCAGGGTGCCGGAGCGGACATGGCGCTCCTGCCCGCCGCCGTGCAGCACGGGCACCGGGGTGTACTCGCGGCCGAGCAGCAGCGCGCCGACGCCGGTGGGCCCGCCGATCTTGTGCGCGCTGACGGTCATCGCGGCGAGCCCGGACGCGCCGAAGTCCACGTCGAGCTGTCCGAACGCCTGGACCGCGTCGGCGTGCATCGGGATCTCGAACTCGCGGGCCACCTCCGCCAGCTCGCGCACCGGCAGGATCGTGCCGATCTCGTTGTTGGCCCACATCACGGTGATGAGCGCGATGCCGTCGGGGTCGCGCAGCACCGCCTCGCGCAGCACCTCGGGGTGGACGCGCCCGTACCGGTCGACGGGGAGGTATTCGACGGTCGCGCCCTCGTGGGTGGCCAGCCAGTCGACGGCGTCGAGGACCGCGTGGTGCTCGACGGGGCTGGCGAGGACCCGGGTGCGGCGGGGGTCGGCGTCGCGGCGGGCCCAGTACAGGCCCTTCACCGCGAGGTTGTCCGATTCGGTGCCGCCCGAGGTGAAGACCACCTCGCTGGGGCGTGCGCCGAGGGCGTCGGCGAGGGATTCCCGGGACTCCTCGACGGTACGGCGGGCCCGGCGCCCGGCGGCGTGGAGTGAGGACGCGTTGCCCGTGACGGCGAGCTGCGCGGTCATCGCCGCGATCGCCTCGGGAAGCATCGGCGTGGTCGCGGCGTGGTCGAGGTAAGCCATGGTGGGCTCGATTCTACGAGCCCCGGGCTCGGGCCTGTCGTCCGGATCAGGCCGGATCAGGGAGCGGGCTCTGGTGCCGTGCATCGCAAGCGGAGGATTGAGGCAACGCGGAGCGTTGGTGATTGACGACAACGCCGCGAGGTGCGGCACCAGAGCCCGCGAGCCCGGCATGATCCGGACGACAGGCCCCAGGCGTACGGCGGGCGCATGGGGTCCCGCTCCCCGCGCACTGTGTGGTGCCGGGCGGATCAGCCCCCGAAGCCCCAGGAGACGACGCCGTTTCCGGTGACCAGGAAGGCCAGGACCACCAGGTCGGCGACACCGAGCGCGAGGCCGAGGAAGGCGCGGGTGCGCCGGGTGGTGGAGCGGGCCAGGGCCACGAGGGCCATCACGATGGCGGCGGGGCCCAGCAGCAGGTTCATCACCAGCAGCCCGACGAGCCCCAGCACGAACGAGGCGACGGCGAGCCCGTCGGCGTCCCGGCGGGAGCGCGGGGCGGCTTGCGCCGGCGCGCTCATCGGGAACCCCGCGCCCGCTCGCGTACGGCGAAGACCAGGAGCCAGCAGGCGATGAGGGCGCCGAGGACGAGCGACAGGGGAAGCGGGATCTGGACCACCGCTCCCAGCACGATGCCCAGCAGGAGCAGGGCGGCGACGAGGACGATCATGTTCGGCCTTTCCGTGTGTGGGCGGACCCTTGAGAGTACGACTGTTCACTGACTCCTGAGTCTAAACCCGCACGGCCCTTCCCCGCTCCGGAGAACAGTTGTTTACTGAATGGCATGAGTCACACCGCAGGGGTCCGCCAGAACCAGAAGCTGAGAACGCGCCAGGCGCTGCTGGACGCCGCCCTGGGGCTGCTGGCGGAGCAGAGCCTGAGCAGCCTCGGGCTGCGCGAGGTGACCCGGGCGGCCGGCATCACGCCCACGGCCTTCTACCGGCACTTCGAGAGCGTGCCCGCGCTCGGTGTGGCCCTGGTCGAACAGACCCTGGGCAGCCTGCACGGCATGATCGGCGCGATACTCGCCGAGACCGGCGACAGCGAGGTCCGGCTCGACCGCAGCGTGGAGCTGATACGGCGTCACGTACGGGAGCAGCCCGCGCACTTCCGCTTCATCGCGCGGGAGCAGCACGGCGGGGTCGGCCCGGTCCGCGAGGCCATCGCGGCGCAGCTGCGACGGTTCGCCGAGGAGGTGGCGGCGGCCCTCGCGACGGAGCCGGAGTCCCGGGGCTGGGCCGAGGAGGACCTCTTGATGCTGGGCGGTCTCTATGTGGACCACATGGTGATCACCGCGTCGGCCCTGCTGGACGCGGGCCCGGCGGACGACGAGCGGGTGGCCCGCACGGCGGGGCGCCGGCTCCGGCTCATCGCACTCGGCGCCCTGCACTGGCTCGACGAGCCGGCACAGGGCGCCTGAAAAGAAGGAACGACCGGGAGGGTCAGCCGCGCGGGGCGCGGGCGAGCTGGCGGGACTGGGCGACCAGGCGGTCGGCGCTGTCCCAGACGTCCGCGTCCTCCTCCAGGAAGCCGCCCGCCAGGTTGCGGGTGGTGATGGAGACGCGCAGCGGGCCCGGGGCCGGGCGGCAGCGGATGTGCGTGGTGAGCTCGATGGTGGGCGTCCAGCCCTGGAGCCCCAGCTCGAACGAGGTCGGCGGCAGGGCGTCCACGGTGAGCAGCAGGGAGAGCGCGTCGGGGTCGCGGCCGTCGGCAAGACCGAACCAGCCGCGCATCTCGCCCTTGCCGGAGGGCTGCCCGACCGCCCAGCCGATGGTCGCCGGGTCCAGCTTGATGTCGAGCCGGTCGGTGATCGCGGAGCTGCCCGGGATCGGCGCCGGTCCGTCGCTGGGGCCGAGGCAGTGCTCGCGCGGCGGGATGGCCGGCGGCTTCGCGGAGGTGCGGACGTCGTCGCTGAGCGCGTCCAGGTCGCCGTAGGTGGCGAGGACGCGGATGCGCTCGACCTCGGTGCCGTCCTCGGCGTACTGGAAGAGCGACGCCTGACCGGTGGAGAGGGTGCGGCCGGTGCGGACGCTCTGGGTCCGGATCACCGCAGGGCCGGGCACGGAGGCGGTGAGGTAGTGCGCGGAGACGGAGAACGGGTCCGCGTGCGGCAGGGCCTCGCCGAGCGCGCGGCCCAGCATCGCCAGCAGGTAGCCGCCGTTGACGGCCTGGATGATCGTCCAGCCCGCCGAGAGCTCCGCGTCGTAGACGCCCTCTTCGCGCAGGGTGACCGCGGTGTCCCGGTCGAACTCGCTGTCCCCGATGGTTGCCTGTGCCATGGGGGCACCGTACACCGATTGTATTACTGAGCGGTAGCTTTTTGGGTCCCCGAGTAGGTCACCCCTCGTCCGCCCGCGCCGAGCGCCGGTTGTAGGCGCGCGGGGCCCGCCAGCGGAAGCGGAGCGCGAGCAGCCGCAGGACGAACGCGGTGATCACGGCCGCGCCGCTGGTGAGGGCGTTGAGGGCGTCGAAGCGGATGCAGAGCACGATCATGGTGGCGCCGACCATGGCAGGCACCGCGTACAGGTCCCGGTCCCAACGCAGCAGCGAGGGAACCTCGTTGGCCAGGACGTCCCGCAGCACACCGCCGCCGACCGCTGTGGCCAGGCCGAGCGCCGCCGACGAGGTGAGGCCGAGCCCGTAGTCGTACGCCTTCACCGTGCCGGTGACGCAGAACAGCCCGAGACCGGCCGCGTCGAAGACGTTCACGCCGACCTGGATGCGCTCCACGTGCGGGTGGAGGAAGAAGACGAGCCCGGCGGCGAGCAGCGGGGTGGTGAAGTACCCCAGATCCGTGAAGGCGGCGGGCGGCACCGCGCCGATGATCAGATCACGGAACAGCCCTCCGCCCAGCGCGGTCACCTCGGCGAGCACCGCGATGCCGAAGACATCGAAGTTCTTGCGTACGGCGAGCAGGGCGCCCGAGATCGCGAAGACGAAGATCCCCACGATGTCGAGCGCGTGCTGGACGGAGGGCGTGAACAGTTCGTTGAGCACCGGGCAATTGTGCCCGTACTACTCCTTCGTACCGTCCGGGGCGGGCTCGGAGGGCTCGGCGGCCTTCGCGGGCGCTTCCTTCACCGGTGCCTCGGAAGGCTCCTTGGCGGGCGCCGACCGGACCGTGATGACGTCCGCGACCAGCGGCGCGTCGCCCGGCACCTGGTCCTCGCCGTTCTCCGGGTGGTGGCAGGCCACCTGGTGCCCGGTCTTCAGCTGGAGCAGCGGCGGCTCGGTCGTGCCGCAGACCTTCGTCGCCTTCCAGCACCGGGTGTGGAACCGGCAGCCGGCGGGCGGCGAGATCGGCGACGGGACATCGCCCTTGAGCAGGATGCGGTCGCTCTTGGCACCGCGCCGGCGCGGGTCCGGCACGGGCACCGCGGACATCAGCGCCTTCGTGTACGGGTGCATCGGCGCCTCGTACAGCGACTTGCGGTCCGCCAGCTCCACGATCTTGCCGAGGTACATGACCGCGATCCGGTCCGAGACATGGCGGATCACCGACAGGTCGTGCGCGATGATCATGTACGTAAGGCCCAGCTCGTCCTGGAGGTCGTCCAGCAGGTTCACCACCTGCGCCTGGATCGACACGTCCAGCGCGGAGACCGGCTCGTCCGCGACGACCAGCTTCGGCTTGAGCGCGAGCGCCCGGGCGATGCCGATGCGCTGGCGCTGGCCGCCGGAGAACTCGTGCGGATAGCGGTTGTAGTGCTCGGGGTTGAGCCCGACCAGCTCCAGCAGCCGCTGGACCTCCGCCTTCACTCCGCCCTCGGGCTTGACGCCCTGGAGCCGGAAGGGAGTGGAGACGATCCCGCCGACCGTGTGGCGCGGGTTCAGCGAGCCGTACGGGTCCTGGAAGATCATCTGGATGTCGCGCCGCATCGGCCGCAGCCGTCCGGCGGACAGATGGGTGATGTCGCGGCCCTGGAACTCGACCTTGCCGCCGGTCGGTTCGAGCAGCCGGGTCACCAGCCGGCCCATGGTCGACTTGCCGCAGCCCGACTCGCCGACGACGCCCAGGGTCTCCCCGGGGCGCACGTCGAAGGTGAGCCCGTCCACGGCCTGGACCGCGCCGACCTTGCGCTTCAGCACACCCTTGGTGATCGGGAAGTGCTTGACCAGGCCGTCCACCTTGAGGAGCGGTTCGGTGCCGGACCCGTCCGACCCGGCCGCGGCGGGCGCGGGAGTCTTCTTGTTCAGCTCAGTCACAGCTTCGGCGCAATCTCTTCGGTCCAGATCCGGTCGCGCTGCTCGGGCGACATGTGGCACGCGGAGAAGTGCCCGTCGCCGACCTGTCGCAGCTCCGGACGCTCGGTGCGGGTGATGTTGTCGGGCGGGACGTCGGCGTACGGGCAGCGCGGGTGGAAGGCGCAGCCCGACGGGACGTTGATGAGACTGGGCGGCGAGCCCTTGACGGGGATCAGCCGCTCGGTCTGCTCCCGGTCGATCCGCGGCATCGAGCCGAGCAGGCCCCAGGTGTACGGGTGCTGGGGCTCGTAGAACACCTTCTCGGCGGAGCCGCGCTCGACGCAGCGTCCCGCGTACATCACGAGGATCTCGTCCGCGATCTCGGCGACGACGCCGAGGTCGTGGGTGATCATGATGACCGCGGAGCCGAACTCCTTCTGGAGATCGCGGATCAGGTCGAGGATCTGCGCCTGGACGGTGACGTCGAGGGCGGTCGTCGGCTCGTCGGCGATGAGCAGCTGCGGGTTGTTGACCAGGGCCATCGCGATCATCGCGCGCTGGCGCATGCCGCCGGAGAACTGGTGCGGATAGTCGTCGAACCGGCGGTGCGGCTCGGGGATGCCGACCCGGTCGAGCATCTCGACGGCGCGCTTCTTGGCGGTCTTCTTGTCGACCTTGTGGTGGACCCGGTGGGCCTCCACGATCTGCGCGCCGATCGTGTAGTACGGGTGCAGGGCGGACAGCGGGTCCTGGAAGATCATGGCCATCTTCTGGCCGCGCAGCCTCCGTACGCGCTCGGCGCCGGAGCCGATCAGCTCCTCGCCCTCCAGCCAGATCTCGCCGCCGATGCGGGCCCGCTCCGAGGTGTGCAGGCCCATGATCCCCAGCGAGGTCACGGACTTGCCGGAGCCGGACTCGCCGACGATGCCGAGGGTCTGGCCGGCCTCCAGGTCGAAGCTGACGCCGTCCACGGACTTGACCAGGCCGTCGTCGGTGTCGAAGTGGACGCTGAGGTCGCGTACGGAGAGGAAGGGGTGGCCGTCGCCCGGGCGCGGGGCCGGGACGCTCTCGGCCGTCCGGGAGTCCTTCTCGGTCGAGTCCTTCTTGGTCACGCCGCTCATGAGAGCCTCACCCGGGGGTCGATCGCGGCGTACACGAGGTCCACCAGCAGGTTGCAGATGACGATGAAGAAGGCCGCGACCAGGGTCACGCCCATCACCTTGGGCAGGTCGGCGGTGGTCACGCCCTGGATCGCGAAGGCGCCGAGCCCCTGGAAGGAGAAGACGCGTTCGGTGATGACCGCGCCGCCGAGGAGCAGCGCGAAGTCCATGCCGAAGATCGTGACCAGCGGGGTGAGCGCGGACCGCAGCCCGTGCTTGACGACCACCTTGCGTTCCTGGAGGCCCTTGGCGCGCGCGGTCCGGATGTAGTCCTCGCTCATGGTCTCCAGCATCCCGGCCCGGGTGAGCCGGGCGTAGAGCGCGGAGTACAGCAGGGCGAGCGTGCACCAGGGCAGGACCAGGCTGCCCGCCCAGGCGACCGGGTCCTCGGTGATGGGGACGTACTCCCCGTTGCCGAAGAGCGCCAGGACCACCAGGCCGGTGAAGAACATCGGGAGCGAGACGCCGGCGAGGGCGACGCCCATGGAGAGGCGGTCGAAGAGCGAGCCCCGCTTCAGCGCGGAGACGACGCCGATCGCGACACCGGAGATCACCCAGATGACGGCGGCACCGACGGCCAGCGAGAGCGTGACCGGGACCCGGTCCACAAGCTGCGGCCAGATCTCGGTGTGCGTCTTGAACGAGTACCCGAAGCACGGGGCGTTGCACGTGACGGGGTCGGGGCCGAACTGGTACTGGGCGCCGACCACGATGCCCTTGATGAAGTGCCAGTACTGGAGGTACAGGGGCTGGTCCAGGCCCAGGTTCTTCTTGACCGCGGCGATGACGTCGGGGTCGGGGCTCTTCCCCACGTACTGGGCGGCCATGGAGTCGAGGGTCTGCCCGCCGAGGCGGGGCACCAGGAAGAAGATCGCGAACGTGACTGCGCTGACCACCAGCAGCAGCAACACCGCGGCGAATACGCGTCGGATGATGTACGCAGCCACAGCCGTGCGGCGCCGGGCGGGTGGGGCGGGAAACCCCGCCGCCCGGCGCCTTCACCTGCCTTTCAGGGGATACTTTTGATGAACAGGCGCTACTTGGTGGACGACATGAGCACGTAGTCGTACATGCCGAGGTACGCGTCGGTGACGGTGACGTTCGCCGCGGAGGCCGGGCGGTACAGCAGGTTCTTGCGGTAGTAGAGCGGAACGACCGAGGCGGTCTCCATGACCTTCTGGTCGACCTCGCCCCACGTGGCGTTGCGCGCCGTGGTGTCCACCGTGCCGATGCCCTTGACGAGGAGGTCGTTGACGCCCTTGTCGTTGAGCTCCATCAGGTTCGTGCCACCGGACGGCTTGATGGCCGAGCCGTTGACGATCTGGTCGAGGAAGCCGAAGCCGGTCGGCCAGTCGGCGCCCCAGGCCATCATCATCATGCCCGCGTTGTTCTTGTGCACCCAGGCCGGGACGCCCGCGAAGTCGGTGAAGTACTTGTCCGCCGGGAACTGCTTGATCTCGGCGGTGACGCCGATGGCCTTCAGGCTGTTCTGGAGCTGCGTGGCGGCGGTGACCTCGTCAGGACGGTCGGAGCGCGCCGTCAGCGTGGTCTTGAAGCCGTCCGGGTGACCGCACTTGGCCAGGTGCTCCTTGGCCTTGGCCACGTCGCCCTTGCTGCCCTCGGTCGGGTACAGGTCGAACTTCTTGTAGCCGGCGACGGTCGGGGGGATGACCGTGCTCGCCGGGTCGCCCTTGACCGAGCCGCCGATCGAGTCGACCATGCTCTGCTTGTCGACCGCGTACTGGACGGCCTTGCGGCACTCGACGTTGTCGAACGGCTTCACGTTGACGTTCAGCGCGAGGTACTGCAGGGCGCCGGCGTACGGGTTGTCCGTCTTCGCCTTCTCGGCCGCCTTGCCGAGGACCTTGGGCTGGGTCTTGGACTGGAGGCCCGTGCCCGCGATGTCCGCGGTGGTCTCGTCGTTGAGCAGGTGCTCGTCGACGGTGGTGGGGTTGACGTTGAACTTCAGCTGGATCTTGTCCGGCAGCGCCTTGCGGATCGGGTCCGACTTCGGGTCCCACTCCGGGTTGCGGACCAGGGTCGCGCCCTTGCTCTCGTCGTACGCCGAGAACTTGTACGGACCCGAGGAGACCATCTTCTGGACGTAGCTGGCGCCCGTGTCGGCCTTCTGCTGGACCGGCGCGGTCTGCGAGAACGCGGCCAGGTAGTCCATGTCCGCGAACGGCTTGTTCAGGTGGAAGACGATCGTGTACTTGTCCGGGGTCTCGATGGACTTCAGACCCGCGGTGGACTTGTCCTTGTAGGGACCCTTGTACTTGTCGCCGCCCTCAAGGTACGCCTTGAAGTACGTCGGGCCGTTGGACAGGGCCTCCGGCGCGAAGTTGGAACGCTCGACGGCGTACTTGACGTCCTGCGAGGTGATCTCGGAGCCGTCCTCGAACTTCACGCCCTTGCGCAGCGTGTACGTCCAGGTCTTGGCGTCCGCGCTCGCCTTGCCGAGGCCGGTGGCGAGGTCGGGGACGACCTTCAGGCTGTCCTTGCCGGCGGCCGGCTGGAAGGTGACCAGCGAACGGGCGTACAGGCGGGAGAAGTTCTGCACCCAGCCGTAGTACGTGTTGCCGGGGTCGAGGGAGTCCGGGCCACTGGTGTGCTCGTAGGTGACCGTCCCGCCCTTCTTGTCACTGGCGTTGACGATGCTCGTCAGACCGGCGTCGGCCTTGGCGTTGCCGCCGCCGCCCTTGCCGCTGCCTTCGTCCGAGTCCGGACCGCACGCCGTGGCGCCGAGCGACACCGCGATCGCGACGGCTATGAGCGCCGCTGTCTTTCTGTTCTGCATGCTGAGGAAAGCCCCCTCGCTAGTCCTGTGCGGCACTGCCGCGTTTACTTGCCACGAGGGTCGAGTGCGTCACGCAGCCCGTCCCCCAGCAGGTTGAAGGCCAGCACGGTGATGAAGATCGCCATGCCGGGGATGACCATGAACATCGGGTCCACCTCGTAGAGGTCGACCGCCTGCGTGAGCATGCCGCCCCAGGACGCCTGCGGCGGTGCGATACCCACGCCCAGGAAGGACAGGGCCGCCTCGAAGAGGATGTTCGTGGGGATCAGCAGCGTCGCGTACACGAGGATCGGCGCGACCAGGTTGGGCAGCAGCTCGCGGAAGAGGATGAACGGCCCGCGGGCGCCCAGCGACCTGGCGGCCTCCACGAACTCGCGCTCGCGGAGCGACAGCGTCTGCGCGCGCACGATGCGGCCGATGTACGGCCAGCTGAAGAAGCCGATCACGAAGATCAAGACCGCGATCCGCAGCGTGAGCCCTTCCATCCCGAAGGCGTTGCCCTGGAGGGACGCGGAGATGGAGATCGCGAAGAGCAGCAGCGGGAAGGCCAGGAAGGTGTCCATCAGCCGGCTGATCACGCTGTCCACCCAGCCGCCGTAGAACCCGGCCACGACACCCATGACGACGCCGATGACGACGGAGAGCAGGGTGGAGCCGACGGCGACGACGAGCGAGACCCAGGAGCCTTCGAGGATGCGCGCGAAGATGTCGCGGCCGGTCTGCGGCTCGACGCCGAACGGGTGGTCCCAGCTGATCCCGCCGAAGCTGCCCTTGGGCGCCAGCATGACGGGGTCGACCAGGGTCTGGTTGAACGCGTTGGGGTCGAGACCCAGGAGCGACTGGAGCGGCTTGGAGAACACCGCGGTCAGGATCAGCAGGACGACAACGATGCCACCGGCCATGGCGGCCTTGTCCCGCTTGAACCGGGTCCAGGCGATGCGGCCGAGCGAACGGCCCTCGATCTCCTTGCGGCCCGCGCCTTCCAGCACCGCTTCGGGCCGCGTATCCGCCCTGGTGGTCTCGATAGGTGCCGTCATTGCGCTGGAGACCCCTCTCGGCCGGCGGTGGCCGGCCCGTGACCGCCGCGGTAGCGGCTCGTACATAGCTAGTTGCGTGGGAGTCTTCAGCCACTTCGCGCACACCCGCCAGACCTGACGGGGAATGTTTGCTCAAACGTGATGCCGTCAGAATGCAACCGATATCCGAACAGCCGGGCTCGACAATCGGGCCTCTCGGTCACAAAACGGCGATAACGAACACTTCGCGCACGAACGCCGAAGTGCCCGCAATGCCCCTTATTTGCCGGGGCCTGACGTGGGATCAGTACGTGGGATCAGTGCGCGGGATCAGTACGCGGGTGCCTGGGGGTAGCCGTAACCGGGCGCGGCGTGCGCCTCGCGGTCGTAGAAGGGGCGGGAGTTGACGCGCAGCCACATCGCGACCGGGTCGTACTCGTCGGACATCGCGACCGTGGAGACCGGCAGCCCCTCGGGGACGGCGCCGACCGACTGGCGCATCATCGCGCGCACCGCGTCGACGGACGGCCGGCTCGTGTCGTACAGATCGAGGCCGACCGCGAGGTACGGGACGCCGAGCGCGGGCTGCACCCAGGCGCGGCGCAGGGAGCGGATCGCGGGGGTGTGGTGGGCGTTCTGCGTGAGCTGGGCGTAGAACCGCGCGAGGTCGAGGGCGGGTTCGCTGATCCGCAGCGGCCCGGCGGGCATCCGGTCGAGGCCGGTCGCGATGCGGCGCAGGTCCAGCCAGGGGATGCCGACGCCGCCGCCGGGGGCGTGCGGATTGAGCCAGACGCCCCAGCGGTCGGGGTAGAGGGCGCGCGCGATGTCCAGTCCGGCGACGACCTCGTGGTCCCGGCTCCAGCCGCTGGCGGTGAGCTCCTGGGCGGAGGTGACGCACGGGGCGTAGCCGAGCCCGTCGACCTCCATGTTCCCGTACTGGGCGTCGGGGGCGCCGGGGCGGCCGTGCCACAGGAGCATCCGGACCCGGCCGGACGCGAGGGCCTGGAGCAGCGCCTCGTACGCGTCGTAGCGCCCGGGCGCGACCTGGCGCAGCATGTGCTCGACCTGACCGGCCGCCGCGGTGCCTGACGCACTCACCCTGGTCCCGCCCCTCGTAGATCCTCTGCTCCGGCCACCGGGCATCGGCCTTCGGCCATCAAACCAGCTTATGCGGCCGCACCGTCACCGGCTTGACGCCGCGGCCGCCCCCCGTCACTCCGGGGCGCGCGTGTAGAAGGGCCGCACCCGCTCGCGCATCCAGTCGGCGACCGGGTCCTGCGCCACGTCGAGGAGGACGAGGTTGACCGGCCACGGCACCGCGACGCGGCCCAGCGCCCGGCCCAGGGCGTCCATCGGGGCGCTCTGTCCGGCGCCGTCCCAGGTGGAGAACTCGACGCCGACGAAGAGCACGGGGTCCTCGCCCTCGACGCTGGCCAGGACCCGGCGGGCGGAGCGGACGACGCCGCTCTCGTGGAACTCGCCGGCGGCGGCGGCCAGGAAGTCGACGGGCTCCTCCCTCCAGTCCGGCTCGTACAGCCGGACCCGGCCCCCGGTCGCCGGGCCGTCGAGCGGGGTGCGCCCGGCCCGGCACAGCTCGGCGACGGCGGGCGGGGGCAGCGGCAGTCCGACGGCGCCGCCCGGGTTGACGGCGATGCCGAGCTGCGGGGGCAGTCCGCGGGCGAACTCGACGGCGGGGGCGACGGTGAAGGACATCCGGTCGCCGACGCAGGTCAGGAACTGGTGCTCGGAGCTGTAGACGGGGACGTACGCGGCCCCGTCGATCTCCATCGCGGGCAGGTCGAGGTCCCGGGCGTCGGGTCCGCCGCCGTTGGGCAAGGGCACCCAGACATGGCTGCGGCCGAGCACCTCCAGCAGGCGGCCGCCCGCCTCCGGGGTGCCGAGCGAGGCGCCCAGCACCTGTTCGAGTTCATTGGCCGGCCAGCCGCTCTGCGGCAGGCTCCCGGCCTGTGCCGGAATGTCCACTGCTTCCCTCTCGCCCCGTTGCCGTGCAGCAAGAGGGTACGGCCTCGCCCGGGCTCCGTCGCTCCCCGGGGCTGTCCGGAAACCGCCCGTCCCCGGCTACCGTCCGGCCGTTGGACGGTCCGCTTTCAGCCGTCGGTCTGTGCGTGTGCGAACGTGATGCGCGTGAGCGTCCCGGCCGCCTCGCGGTCGAGCAGCACCGCCGAGGCGCAGCCGCGCGGCAGCAGCCCGGCCTCGGTGTCGCGCTGCAGCCGCCCCACGGCTCTGCGGTGCCGGGCGAAGGCGTACGCGGAGACGCCCCGGCCGCGCTCGCGCTGGCCCTCGCGCGCGGTCCGGGCGGAGACGTCGAGCAGGACCAGATGCAGGCCGCTGCCCCGGCGCCGGGCATGGCGGGCGAGCAGGGCGCGGACCCAGCTCTGCGTACCGCAGTCGTGGACGACGACGGAGGCGCCGGAGCGCAGCGCCCGCCGCAGTCCCCGGTAGTGGGCGAGGCGGACGAGCGGGCGGTAGAGGACGTAGGGGAGTAAGCGGGGCAGCCGGCGGGCCCAGCGGTCCCGGGCGTCCTGGGAGTCGACCGCGTGCGCCGGGGCGGTGCGGGAG
This sequence comes from Streptomyces sp. NBC_00209, assembly GCF_045206345.1. NCBI lineage: Bacteria > Bacillati > Actinomycetota > Actinomycetes > Kitasatosporales > Streptomycetaceae > Streptomyces > Streptomyces sp. NBC_00209. Next base: position 1,819,677 of record NZ_CP108121.1, read on the forward strand.
ATCAGCGTGGACTTGCCGCTGCCGGGGAGCCCGGAGACGACCACGACGTCCCCGGCGGCGAAGCACAGGGCGCGCGGACCGCGCCCGGACCGGCCGCGCAGATCCCGCACGACGGGCGGATGCGTGCCCACCGCCTGCCGGGGTGGCGAGCCGGACTGTGCGGGCAGCGCGGTGCTCGTGGTTCCCGCGGTCGTCGCGTAGCGCAACGTCATCGCCTCCCCCTGGCCGTACGGCCGACGCGTGCAGGACCGATACCTACCCCCGAAGTGTAAAGAAAAGGTAATGCGAGGCAACCGTCCGACCCGCCGCGAAACCGTGACCCGGCCCACCGGTCCCGGCGCCCCGCTCCCCCGGAATGCGTGCGATGATGACCCCGCCAACTGCATACAGGCCGCTTGAATCCGCGCGGGAGAGTCCCGGTCACCGTGCCGGGCGCCGAAGGAGCAAGATCCTCCCTTGAATCTCTCAGGCCCCGTACCGCGTGGATGAGGCAGATCTGAAAAGCGAGCCGCCCGGCGGCTCCACCCAAGGTGCAAGCCGAACCCCCGCGGGGTCTCTCGGCGAACCTCTCAGGTTCCGATGACAGATGGGGAGGGATCGTCCTCGTCGTCATGCCCTGGGAGCCCGTTTCATGAGCAGCACCCCCCGTCTCACAGCCCTCGACACCCTGCACCGCTCGCTGGGCGCCACCATGACCGACTTCGCCGGCTGGGACATGCCGCTGCGGTACGCGAGTGAGCGCGACGAGCACAACGCCGTCCGCACGAGGGCCGGTCTCTTCGACCTGTCCCACATGGGCGAGATCACGGTCACCGGCCCGCAGGCGGTGGACCTGCTGAACCACGCGCTGGTCGGCAACATCGGCACGGTCTCGACCGGCCGGGCCCGCTACACGATGATCTGCGCCGAGGACGGCGGCATCCTGGACGACCTGATCGTCTACCGCCTCCAGGACACGGAGTACATGGTCGTCGCCAACGCCGGCAACGCCCAGCTCGTCCTGGACACGCTCACCGGGCGCGCCGCCGGCTTCGACGCCGAGGTCCGCGACGACCGCGACGCGTACGCGCTGCTCGCCGTGCAGGGCCCCGCGTCCCCGGCGATCCTCGCGGCCGTGACCGACGCCGACCTGGACGGCCTGAAGTACTACGCCGGACTGCCCGGCACGGTCGCCGGGGTCCCCGCGCTGATCGCCCGGACCGGCTACACCGGCGAGGACGGCTTCGAGCTGTTCGTCGCGCCCGGCCACGCCGAGCAGCTGTGGCGGGCGCTCACCGACGCGGGCGCCGCGCACGGCCTGATCCCGTGCGGCCTGTCCTGCCGTGACACGCTGCGCCTGGAGGCGGGCATGCCGCTGTACGGGCACGAGCTGACGACCTCGCTGACCCCGTTCGACGCCGGGCTCGGCCGGGTCGTGAAGTTCGAGAAGGACGGCGACTTCGTCGGCCGCAAGGCGCTGGAGGCCGCCGCGGAGCGCGCCGAGACCGCCCCGCCCCGCAAGCTCGTCGGCCTGGTCGCCGAGGGCCGCCGGGTGCCACGCGCCGGATTCCCGGTCGTGGCGAACGGCGAGGTCATCGGCGAGGTCACCTCCGGGGCCCCCTCACCCACGCTGGGGAAGCCGATCGCCATGGCGTACGTCGACGCGGCGCACGCCGAGCCGGGCACCGCCGGAGTCGCGGTGGAGATCCGAGGCAGCCACGAGCCGTACGAGGTCGTGGCGCTCCCCTTCTACAAGCGCAAGAAGTAGAACCGTAGGACCCGGCCGGCGCCGCGTACGTGACGCGGTCCCGTCTCACACCGTAAGACCACCGTTCATCCGCACTCCCCGCGTACAGGAGAATTCAGACCATGAGCAACCCCCAGCAGCTGCGGTACAGCAAGGAGCACGAGTGGCTGTCGCCCGCCGAGGACGGTGTGGCCACGGTCGGTATCACCGAGCACGCGGCCAACGCGCTCGGTGACGTCGTCTTCGCGCAGCTTCCCGAGGTCGGCGACACGGTGACCGCGGGCGAGACCTGCGGCGAGCTGGAGTCGACCAAGTCGGTGAGCGACCTGTACTCGCCGGTGACCGGTGAGATCACCGCGTCCAACCAGGACGTCGTGGACGACCCGTCGCTGGTCAACTCCGCTCCGTTCGAAGGCGGCTGGCTGTTCAAGGTACGCGTCGCGGAGGAGCCGAAGGACCTGCTCTCCGCCGACGAGTACTCCGAGTTCTCCGGCAACTAAAGACCCCAAGGGACCACCTGATGTCGCTTCTCAACTCCTCCCTCCACGAGCTGGACCCGGACGTCGCCGCCGCCGTCGACGCCGAGCTCCTGCGCCAGCAGTCCACGCTCGAAATGATCGCCTCGGAGAACTTCGCTCCGGTCGCGGTCATGGAGGCACAGGGCTCCGTCCTGACCAACAAGTACGCCGAGGGCTACCCCGGCCGCCGCTACTACGGCGGCTGTGAGCACGTCGACGTGGTCGAGCAGATCGCGATCGACCGCATCAAGGCGCTCTTCGGCGCCGAGGCCGCGAACGTCCAGCCGCACTCCGGTGCGCAGGCGAACGCCGCCGCGATGTTCGCGCTGCTGAAGCCGGGCGACACGATCATGGGCCTGAACCTGGCGCACGGCGGTCACCTGACCCACGGCATGAAGATCAACTTCTCCGGCAAGCTCTACAACGTGGTCCCGTACCACGTGGACGACACCGGCGTCGTGGACATGGCCGAGGTCGAGCGCCTGGCCAAGGAGGCCAAGCCGCAGCTGATCGTCGCCGGCTGGTCCGCGTACCCGCGCCAGCTGGACTTCGCCGCCTTCCGCCGCATCGCGGACGAGGTCGGCGCGTACCTGATGGTCGACATGGCGCACTTCGCCGGTCTGGTCGCCGCGGGCCTGCACCCCAGCCCGGTGCCGCACGCCCACGTCGTCACCACCACCACGCACAAGACCCTCGGCGGTCCGCGCGGCGGGGTGATCCTCTCCACCCAGGAGCTCGCCAAGAAGATCAACTCGGCGGTCTTCCCGGGTCAGCAGGGCGGCCCGCTGGAGCACGTGATCGCGGCCAAGGCGGTCTCGTTCAAGGTCGCGGCGGGCGAGGAGTTCAAGGAGCGCCAGCAGCGCACCCTGGAGGGCGCCCGCATCCTGGCCGAGCGCCTGGTCCAGCCCGACGTCACCGAGGTCGGCGTCTCCGTCCTGTCCGGCGGCACCGACGTGCACCTGGTCCTGGTGGACCTGCGCAACTCGGAGCTGGACGGCCGGCAGGCCGAGGACCGGCTCCACGAGCTCGGCATCACGGTCAACCGGAACGCCATCCCCAACGACCCGCGCCCGCCGATGGTCACCTCCGGCCTCCGGATCGGCACCCCGGCCCTGGCCACCCGCGGCTTCCGCACCGAGGACTTCACCGAGGTCGCCGAGATCATCGCCTCGGCCCTCAAGCCGTCCTACGACGCGGACGACCTGAAGGCCCGGGTCACCAAGCTCGCCGAGAAGTTCCCGCTGTACCCCGGCCTGAAGTAGCCGACCCGGCGCGTTCGCGCCTCCGGGAGGGGCACCCGCACACTGAACAGTGGGCGGGTGCCCCGTCCCTTGTCCCCCCGCTGTCCCCTCCGCTTTGTCTCTTGCACTCCGGGCCGTCCCGCCCGTACCGCACCACCCGGCAGACAACGGCGTCTACCAACCCTTAGGAGTCACCCCGTGGCCATCTCGGTCTTCGACCTGTTCTCGATCGGCATCGGCCCGTCCAGCTCCCATACGGTCGGCCCCATGCGCGCGGCCCGTATGTTCGCGCGCCGCCTGAAGAACGAGGGCCTGCTCGCGCACACCGCCTCGGTCCGGGCCGAGCTGTACGGCTCCCTCGGCGCCACCGGCCACGGCCACGGCACCCCCAAGGCGGTCCTGCTCGGCCTGGAGGGCGAGTCCCCGCGCACCGTGGACGTCGAGACGGCCGACGAGCGCGTCGAGGCGATCCGCGCCGGCGGCCGGATCAACCTCCTCGGGATGCACGAGATCCCCTTCGACGCGGACGAGCAGCTGGTCCTGCACCGCCGCAAGGCGCTCCCGTACCACGCCAACGGCATGACCGTCTTCGCGTACGACGCCGAGGGCGCCCCGCTCCTGGAGAAGACGTACTACTCGGTCGGCGGCGGCTTCGTCGTGGACGAGGACGCCGTGGGCGAGGACCGGATCGTGCTGGACGACACGGTCCTGAAGTACCCCTTCCGCACCGGTGACGAGCTGCTGCGGCTGGCCCGCGAGACCGGTCTGTCGATCTCCTCGCTGATGCTGGAGAACGAGCGCGCCTGGCGTACCGAGGAGGAGATCCGCTCCGGGCTCCTCGGGATCTGGCGGGCCATGCAGGCGTGTGTGACGCGCGGGATGTCCCGCGAGGGCGTCCTGCCCGGCGGCCTCAGGGTGCACCGCCGCGCCGCGAAGACCGCCCGCCAGCTGCGCGCGGAGGGCGACCCCCAGACGCACGCCATGGAGTGGATCACCCTCTACGCGATGGCGGTCAACGAGGAGAACGCGGCGGGCGGCCGCGTGGTCACCGCCCCGACGAACGGCGCGGCCGGCATCATCCCGGCCGTCCTGCACTACTACATGAACTTCGCGGCGGGCGGCGCGACCGAGGCCGAGAAGGACGACAGCATCGTCCGCTTCCTGCTGGCGGCCGGCGCGATCGGCATGCTGTTCAAGGAGAACGCCTCCATCTCCGGCGCCGAGGTCGGCTGCCAGGGCGAGGTCGGCTCCGCCTGCTCCATGGCCGCGGGCGCCCTCGCCGAGGTCCTGGGCGGCACCCCCGAGCAGGTGGAGAACGCCGCCGAGATCGGCATGGAGCACAACCTGGGCCTCACCTGCGACCCGGTCGGCGGCCTCGTCCAGATCCCGTGCATCGAGCGCAACGGCATGGCCGCGGTGAAGGCGGTCACGGCGGCGAAGATGGCGCTGCGCGGCGACGGCAGCCACAAGGTCTCCCTCGACAAGGTCATCAAGACGATGAAGGAGACCGGCGCCGACATGTCCGTCAAGTACAAGGAGACGGCCCGGGGCGGGCTCGCGGTGAACATCATCGAGTGCTGAGGGGCCGTGCTGAGGGTGCCGGAAATCCGGTAAAGGGGGCTGTCTCCCATTCGATAAGATGCAAACGGCCTGCGACAGAGGCACCCGCACCTTAGAAACTGGGAGCATCCAACGATGACTCGACACCTGATCACCAGCGCGCTTCCCTACATCAACGGGATCAAGCACCTGGGGAACCTGGTCGGGTCGATGCTCCCGGCAGACGTCTACACCAGGTATCTGCGCCAGCGGGGCGAGGAGGCGCTGTACATCTGCGCCACCGACGAGCACGGCACCCCGGCGGAGCTGGCCGCGAAGGCGGCCGGGCTGCCGGTGGCCGAGTTCTGCGCGCGGCAGCACGACGCGCAGAAGGCGGTCTACGACGGGTTCGGGCTCGCGTTCGACTACTTCGGGCGCAGCTCCTCCGCCGAGAACCGCGAGATCACCCAGCACTTCGCTCGCAAGCTGCACGAGAACGGTTTCATCGAGGAGCGGGCGATCCGCCAGGTCTTCTCGATCGCCGACGACCGCTTCCTGCCGGACCGCTACATCGTCGGTACGTGCCCGCACTGCGGATACGACAAGGCGCGCGGCGACCAGTGCGAGAACTGCACCCGCGTGCTCGACCCGACGGACCTGATCGAGCCGCGCTCCGCGATCAGCGGCAGCAGCGAGCTGGAGGTCCGGGAGACCAAGCACCTCTTCCTCCTCCAGTCGAAGCTGTCCGGCGAGGTCGAGGCGTGGATCGACAAGACGAGCGACGAGTGGCCGCACCTGGCGTCCTCGATCGCCCGCAAGTGGCTCACCGAGGGCCTGCACGACCGGTCGATCACCCGTGACCTGGAGTGGGGCGTACCGGTCCCGGCGGACACCTGGCCGGAGCTGGCGGCCGAGGGCAAGGTCTTCTACGTCTGGTTCGACGCCCCCATCGAGTACCTCGGGGCGACGAAGGAGTGGGCGGACCTGGAGCCGGAGACCCGGGACTGGAGGTCCTGGTGGTACGAGACGTCCGACGTCCGGTACACGCAGTTCATGGCCAAGGACAACGTCCCGTTCCACACGGTGATGTTCCCGGCGATGCAGATCGGCACCCGTGAGCCGGTCAAGCGGGTCGACCACGTCAAGGCGTTCAACTGGCTGAACTACTACGGCGGCAAGTTCTCGACGTCGCAGCAGCGCGGCATCTTCTCGGACACCGCCCTTGAGCTGCTGCCCGCGGACTACTGGCGCTACTTCCTGATGGCGCAGGCCCCGGAGTCGGACGACACGTCGTTCACCTGGGAGCTGTTCGCCACCTCGGTCAACAAGGACCTGGCCGACACCCTCGGCAACTTCGTGAACCGGGTGCTGTCCTTCTCGCGCAAGCGGTTCGGCGACGAGGTCCCGGCGGGCAAGGAGGCCGGGGAGGCCGAGCGGAAGCTGGGCGAGGAGATCGCGCGGCTGCTCGCGGAGCACGAGGGCCACATGGAGGCGCTCCAGTTCCGCAAGGCGGCCCAGGCCCTGCGCGCGCTGTGGAGCGCGGGCAACTCCTACCTGGAGGAGAAGGCCCCCTGGCTGGAGATCAAGACCGACCAGGAGGGTGCCGCGCTCACGCTGCGCACCGCGATGAACCTGATCCACCTGTACGCGGTCGTCTCGGAGCCGTTCATCCCGTCCTCCGCGCGGGCCATGCGCGAGGCGTTCGCCCTGGCGGACGACACGGCGACCTGGGTGAGCGCCGACGAGGCCCGCGCCCTGGCGTTCGTGCCGGCCGGGACCGCGTTCACGGTGCCGCCGGTGCTCTTCGCCAAGATCACGGACGAGGACCTGGACGCCTGGCGCGAGCGCTTCGGCGCCCAGTAGTCCCGCACCGTCGTACGTCGTCGCCCGGCCGGGTCCTTCCGGCCTGCCCCCGGCCCCCTTCACCGGCGACGACTCCGTGCTGACGGACACGACGCTGCGGCAGACCGTCCACGTCTCGGCGGGCGGCGACCACGTACGGGACGGGGACCTGCCCGGCGCGACGACCACCGACCACTGGTACCTGCTCAGCGGGGTCGAGGTCTGGGCCCGGGGCGCCACGTCGGCGACGGCCGTGCTCGGGGACTCGCTGACGGACGGCCGGGGCTCCACGACCAACGGCAACGACCGCTGGCCGGACGTGCCCGGCCGGCCGGCTCCCCGGGCGGCCCAGGAGTGCACCAACTACTCACAACCGCGCAGGAGTTCGTGCCGATCACACATTTTCGGTCACCGACTCCTTCCCTCCCTCGCTCGCGGGGAGTTCACTGGACGTGACGAGTGGTGACGCGACAGCCGGGCACGTCAGACGGCGCGCTGCCCCGGTCCGCGCGGAGGAAAGAGGACAGTCATGCCGGCCGCCCCTTCCCCGGCACGCCCGCGGCGTGATCCGGCCGTGCGGGCCGCGTACGGCCGTCGGGAGGGGGCGGCCGGGTGTCCGGCGGTGACCGCCCGCCGCACCCGCCCCGGTCCATGGGCGGGGCGGGCTCCGTCCCGGCCGCTCCGCGACCCCACCGCGCTCCCGCCGTGCCGGTGCGGGCCGCTGCCGCACGGCCGGGCATGCGTCCGCCCCTCGTCGTCGCGCGTTCCGCGTGCGCGAATCCGTCTCGCGCATCCCCCTGCCCTGTTCTTATCGTCACGACGAGGTGCACCATGAGCAAGATCGCGCTTCCCGCATTCCACATGCCGTTCGAAAGTACGGGATGTCATCCGGGAGTTGAGAAGACGAAGAAGGCCGCCTGGGAATGGGCGGAGGCCAGTGAACTCGTCCTGTCCCCCGTGGCCGTGAAGAAAATGATCCGGACCCGCCCGGAACTCTGGATATCGCTGATATTCCCCCGGGCCTCGCAGAAGCATCTGGACCTGTTCTGCCAGTGGCTCTTCTGGGCCTTCCTGGTGGACGACGAGTTCGACGACGGCCCGGCCGGGCGCGACCCCCGGCTCTGCGAGAGCGCGATCGGGCGTCTGGTGGACGTCCTGGACGGGGTGCGGGCGCCCGTCGGCCGCATGGAGCACGCGCTGGACGAACTGCTCGCCCGGACCTGCGTGGAACGTCCGGCGCACTGGGTGCGGCAGTTCCGGCGGGACACGGCGGCCTGGCTGTGGACGTACTACGCGGAGGCCGTGGACCGGGCGGCGGGACATGTGCCGAGCACCGCCGACTTCGTGAAGCACCGCCGCGATTCCGTGGCGATGCAGCCGTTCCTGGACCTGCACGAGATCACCGCCGGAATCGACCTCCCGGAATCCGCCCGGAGCCTGCCCGCCTATATCGCGCTGCGCAATGCGGTGGCCGACCATTCCGGGCTCTGCAACGACATCTGCTCGTTCGAGAAGGAGGCGGTGCTCGGATACGAGCACAACACCGTCCGGCTGCTCCAGCGCGACCGGGGCTGCACGCTCCAGGAGGCGGTGGAGGAAGCCGGAATTCTGCTCGGCCGTATCGCCGACCGGGTGCAGCGGGCCGAGAAGGAACTCGTCCAGGAGATCGAGGCGGCGGGAATCGAGGGCCCCGCGCGCATCGCCCTGGAGCGCTGCGTCCTGGACTACCGGGGGCTCGTACGGGGGGACTTCGACTACCACGCCCGGGCCGAGCGCTACACCCGCCCGGAGCTGACGGAGATCGAGGAGGACGGCTCGATGTCCCGTAACTTCGCGGCCTGACGGGACGGAGCGGGGGCGGGCGGGGCGGTGACCGGGACCGGCGCGCGGGGCCGCGTCAGCGATTTCCGGACATTTCTCGCCGCGCCGCCCTCGCGCTCCCCGATCAGGGGCCGGGGAGGCCGCCGGTGGCCGGAACCAGTGGCCCCGGAGCCTGTCCCGGCTCCGCTCTCGTGCTGCTCGGCCCTCGTTCTGCTCAGCCCTTGTTCTGCGCGGCCCAGAACTCGTCGAACGTGAGGAGCCCGTCGCCGTTCGCGTCGTGGGAGTTGATCACGGCCTGCGCGACCGGCTCGCTGACGTACGGGTCGCCCAGCTGAGCCATGACGCTCTTGTACTCGGCGGCCGAGATCAGCCCGTCGCCGTTCAGGTCGTACCGCTCGAACGCCTTGCGCGCCGACTCGATGTCCGCCACTGTTCCGCCCCTTCGTATGACTGTCTGACGGGGCTCAGATTATCGGGCACCCCGGGCGGGCCGATGCGTGGGAGGGGCAGCGAACGGGCACGCCCTGTCCACATCGTGGACGATCAATGGATCATGTGCATGAACTCATGGATATTCATCGATTTCCAGGCACGTGACCCACCGCACCTGCGTTTCCTCAATGAAACGTCCACCTATGTAGCACTGTGCGAAGAATGCGGCTTTGGCTGGAGAGTCTTCCGTCTGTCATAGTCGGTGGCACGACCCCCATCGACCCGGGCCAGGTCGTCATGAGCGGCCGTGAACACACCCCCCATTTCACGGTCCCCCACAGAAGCCCCCGAGGCGCCGTACCACGGCCGACACGGGGGCTTCTGTCTGCCCGGGGGCGGCCCGCGGCGTCCGCGGAAGAGGCGGTCAGCGGTCGGAGATGCGCATCTCGAACCAGGTGGTCTTGCCCCGGGGTAAGAGGTCCACGCCCCAGCGGTCGGAGAGCTTGTCCACGAGCATGAGGCCGCGGCCGCTGATGTCCATCTCGCGGACCGGCATGAGGCACGGCAGCCCGCGCGAGGGGTCGCGCACCTCGATCCTGATCCAGCCGCGGCGGCGCAGCATGCGCAGTCCGAAGACCCGGGCGCCGGTGTGCCGCACGGCGTTCCCGACGAGCTCGGAGACGAGCAGGACGGCGTGTTCGGCGGCCTGCGAGGAGAGCGCCCACTGATGCAGGACGACGCACGAGGTGAGCCGGCGCGCGGTGGCCGCGGACTCCGGGCGGGAGGGCAGCCGGACTTCTTCCTCCGTCGGGTTTCCGAACAACTCCAGCGCTTTGAACGCCTGTTCGTCCTCGACGGCCGGCAATCTCCGTGCCGCTGTCGCGCTGCTGCGCGGTCGCGGCTGCTCCACACCCTCCAGGCCCGCCATGCACACCATCATGGCCGCACAGCGGGCCTTCCGGGGCCGTTCCGGGGGAATACGCGACCCGTAATCAGTCGTTCTCCGAGGGCTGTTTGGCATATGCCACCGGCACAACGCGACCGAAAACAGCCCGTCTGACCTGCGAAAACAGTCCATCTGGTCGGGTTCGCCGACGCTCCGGACGCGGTCGTTCTTAAGGTTGCCTTAAGGTTCCGCTAATCCGCCCGCACGGATGAACGCGCCCGTTTGCGTTCTCCACCGGCGTTCGGACGAGGCTTCAACCAGCTTGCGGTCAGAGGAATTTCGCCTTGCCCGGACCCTCCTCCACGAAGCTGCGCATTCCGCGTTCCCGGTCCTCCGTGGCGAACAGACCGGCGAACCAGGTCCGTTCGATCGTGAGGCCCGTGTCGATGTCCGTCTCCAGACCGGCGTCGACGGCCTCCTTGGCCGCGCGCAGCGCCAGGGCCGGCCCCTTCGCCAGCCTGGCCGCCCAGGCGTGCGCCTGCTCGTACACCTCGGCGGCGGGCACCACGCGGTCCACGAGCCCCATCGTCAGGGCCTCGTCCGCCCGGACCTGGCGGCCGGTGAAGATGAGGTCCTTGGCCTTGGCGGGGCCGACCAGCCGGGCGAGGCGCTGGGTGCCGCCGGCGCCCGGGATGAGGCCGAGCAGGATCTCCGGCTGGCCGAGCTTGGCGTTGTCCCCGGCGATGCGGAAGTCCGCGCAGAGGGCCAGCTCGCAGCCGCCGCCGAGCGCGTATCCGGTGACGGCCGCGACGACGGGCTTGGGGATGCGGGCGACGGCGGTGAAGGAGTCCTGGAGGGCCCTGGAGCGCAGCACCATGGCCGCGTGGTCCATCGCCTGCATCTCCTTGATGTCCGCGCCCGCCGCGAACACCTTCTCGCCGCCGTAGAGCACCACGGCGCGCACGTCGTCGCGCCGGGACGCCTCTTCGGCCAGCTCGCGCAGCCGGTCCTGGGTCGCCACGTCCAGGGCGTTCATCGGCGGGCGGTCCAGGCGGAGGGTGCCGACGCCGTCGCGTACTTCGAGGGTTACGGTCATGGGGTGCAGGTTAACCGGCGCTAACCTCGGGCGGCATGGGGCGGTAGCGGTGCGGTGCGTCACGGCGGACGCGGGCGGGCCCGGCACCGTGGATCTCGGTGCCGGGCCCGCCGGGGCGCGTGAAGGGCGTGGACCTACTTGGTCCACTCCGACCAGCTCATGTTCCAGCCGTTGAGGCCGTTGTCCGGGCTGATGGTCTTGTCGTGCGAGTTCTTCACGACGACGACGTCGCCGATGAGCGAGCTGTTGAAGAACCAGGACGCCGGCGTGGAGGAGCTGCCGCCGCCGCGCACGTCCTGGAGCCCGACGCAGCCGTGGCTGGTGTTGGCGTTGCCGAACACGCCCGGGCCGCCCCAGTAGTTGCCGTGGATGAAGGTGCCCGAGGTGGACAGGCGCATCGCGTGCGGCACGTCCTTGATGTCGTACTCGCCGCCGAAGCCGACGGTGTCGCCGTTCATCCGGGTCACCCGCAGCTTCTCGCTGATGACCATCTGGCCGTTGTACGTGGTGGTGGCCGGGGCGCCCGCCGAGATCGGGATGTCCTTGATCTGCTTGCCGTCCCGGACGACCTTCATCCGGTGCGACTTCGCGTCGACGGTGCTGACCTGGCTGCGGCCGATGGTGAAGGAGACCGTCTTGGCCTGCTTGCCGTAGACCCCGGGCCGGCCCTCGACGCCGTCGAGGTCGAGCTTCACGGTCACCTTGGTGCCGGCGGCCCAGTACTGCTCGGGCCGGAAGTCCAGGCGGTCGTTGCCGAACCAGTGGCCCTCGACGGGGACGGCGGGCTCGGCGGTCACCTTGACGGCCTTCTCGACGGCCTCCGGGTCGGTGATGCCCCGGGTGAAGTGGATGGAGACCGGCATGCCGACGCCGACCGTCGAGCCGTTCTCCGGGGTGTACTGGCCGATGAAGGTGTTCTTGGGGACGAGCGTGGTGAAGGAGGTGTCCTTCGCGGACTCACGGCCCTTGGCGTCCTTGGCCACCGCGTGGACCTTGTACTTGGTCGCCGATGCCAGGTGGTGGTCGGGCGCCCAGCTCGCGCCGTCGGTCGCGATCTTCCCCTCGACCTCGCCGCCCTTGGGGTCCGAGACCTTGACGACCGTCAGCTTCCCCTGGGCGGCGCTGATCTTCAGCGCGCCGCTCGTCGCGACGTCGTCAGTCCCGTCCTTGGGCGCGACGGTCACCACGGCCTGCGAGGCGCTGGTGTCCTGGTCCTTGACCCCGCCCGCCTTGCCGTCCGTGCCACCGCCTTCGGCGTCTCCCCCGCCGCATGCCGTCACCAGAAGCAACAGCGCACCCACCGCCAGGGCCGGCAGACCGGTGGCTCCCCGCAGCCGCCGCCTGCCGCCCGTCCCGGCCGATGTCCCCGATATCGGCTGCCCGTTCAATGTGGTCGTCTCCCCTCACACGGCCTGGCCCCGCCCAGGCCCGGGGAACCCGTGGGTTCCCGCCCCCGCGCACTGCATACGCGCGCTCAGCAGAGAGATAATCACACCGACTGTGGGCAGATCCTCTCGGAATTGTCACCGTTCCGTCCCAAGTGGCCCCGGACTTCCGCCGCCCCGCTAACGGAGCGCGGAACCCGCCCGCCACCGGCCCCAGTCCAGGTTCCAGCCGCCGAGTCCGTTGTCCGGTGCGACCGTCTTGTCCGGGGAGTTGACGACCTCGACGACGTCCCCGATGAGGGTGCGGTCGAAGAACCAGCCGGCCGGGGTCGAACCGCTGCCGCCCTGGACGTCCCGCAGCCCGATGCAGCCGTGGCTGACGTTGGTGGAGCCGAAGACGCTGTCGTCGGACCAGTAGTTGCCGTGGAGGAAGGTGCCGGACTTGGTCAGCCGGATGGCGTGCGGCACGTCCTTGATGTCGTACTCGCCGCCGAAGCCGACGGTCCGCCCGTCCATCCGCGTCACCTCGTGCATCTCGCTCACCACCATCTTCCCGTTGTACGTGGTGGTCGTCGGGGAGCCCGCGGTGACCGGGACCGTGGACACCAGCTGCCCGTCCCGGCGCACCTCCATCGTGTGCGCGGCGGAGTCCACCCGGGAGATCTGCTCCCGGCCCACCGTGAACCGCACGGTCTTGCGCTGGCTGCCGTACACCCCCGGCGCGCCCTCCACATCGGCCAGCCCGATGTCCACGGTGACCTCGGTGCCGGGCTGCCAGTACTCCTCGGGGCGGAAGTCCAGGCGGCTCTTCCCGAACCAGTGCCCGGCCACCGCCACCGGCGGATCGGCGGTCACCCGGATCGCCCGCTCCACCGCCGCCCGCCGGGTGACGGGGCGGTTGAACTCGAAGGAGACGATCATGCCGGTGCCCACGGTCGAGCGGTTCTCCGGCTTGAAGTAGCCGATGAAGCGGTCCTTGGGGACGGCCGTGGTGAAGGTGGTGTGCCGGGCCGCGCGGTGGCCGCCGCCGTCCACCGCGACCGCGTCGACGCTGTACTTGGCGGCGAGTCCGAGCCGCGCCCCCTTCGCCGGCGCCCAGGAGTGGCCGTCCTCGGCGATCCGGCCCGGCACCTCCTGCTCCTGCGCGTCCTCGATCCGCCGCACCCGGACGCTCTCCAGCCGGCCGTCCGGGACCTCCACCCCGACCCGGCTGTCCGCCCTGACGTCCTCGGCCCGGTCGGCGGGCGTGACCCGGATGGCCTCCTGCGGCTTCCCCTTCCCGCCGATGAACGAACCGGCGCCCGAACAGCCCGTCAGCACGGCCAGCAGCGCCAGTACGGCGAGCAGACCCCGCCCGAGCGGGGCGGTGCGCGTCCCTGCCTTCTTCGCTACGTGAGTCATGTCCCCCCAACGACGGGGGCCGGTCGGGGGAAACGTGAGTGCGGGCCGCCCGGTGGGCAGAACACAGGGGACGGCCGCACTCGGGGAGCCGCGGCCGGGATGCCGCACACCCCCTTCCGGTGCCGGTCCCACGAGCCGCGGGAGGCGAGAAGGTGTCGAGCGCAGCCGAGCAGGAAGCAGCACCGAAGACGGACGCGAGGACGGCGGCCGGGATCACCGGGGCCGTGGCGGAGGCGGTCGCCGCCGGGGCGCCCGGACCGCGCCCGCCGGTGGTGTGGCCGGGGGCGCCGATGCCGCTCGGTGCCCGCTACAGGACCGGCCCCGACGGGGTGGCGGGCACCAATTTCGCGCTGTGGGCGGGCGGCGCGGAGGCCGTCGAGCTGTGCCTCTTCGAGGAGGACGGCACGGAGACGCGGCTCCCGCTGACCGAGCTCACCCACGAGGTCTGGCACGGCTTCGTCCCCGGGGTGCGGCCCGGCCGGAGGTACGGATACCGGGTGCACGGCCGGTGGGACCCGTGGACGGGTGCCCGGTGGAATCCGGCGAAGCTGCTGCTCGATCCGTACGCCCGGGCCGTCGACGGCGAATTCACCCTTCCGGCCGAGGTGTACGGCCATGTGAGGGACTGGCCCGACCAGCGGTTCGCGGACACCGTGCGGGACGAACGGGACTCCGCCCCGTACGTTCCGAAGGGGGTCGTCGTCCACGATGACGACGACTGGGCCGACGACCGCAGGCCGAAGACGCCGTGGGCGGACTCCGTCATCTACGAGCTGCACGTGAAGGGCTTCACCCGGCGCCACCCCGGCATCCCGGAGGAGCTGCGCGGCACCTACGCCGGGCTCGCCCACCCGGCGGCGGTCGGGCATCTGAAGGACCTCGGGGTGACGGCGGTGGAGCTGCTGCCGGTCCACCAGTTCGCGCACGAGGACCATCTGCTGCGGCGCGGGCTGAGCAACTTCTGGGGCTACAACTCCATCGGCTACTTCGCCCCGCACGCCGGCTACTCGGCGAGCGGCACGGCGGGCGGGCAGGTCGGGGAGTTCAAGCGGATGGTGCGCGCGCTGCACGACGCGGGCATCGAGGTCATCCTCGACGTCGTCTACAACCACACCGCGGAGGCGGGCGAGCTGGGCCCGATGCTGTCGCTGCGCGGCATCGACAACCGGGGCTACTACCGCCTCCAGGGCGACGCCCGCCGGTACGCGGACTACACGGGCTGCGGCAACACCCTGCACGTCGTCCAGCCGAACGTGCTGAGGCTCATCACGGACTCGCTGCGGTACTGGGTGACCGAGATGGGCGTGGACGGCTTCCGCTTCGACCTCGCGGCGGCGCTCGCCCGCTCCATGCACGACGTGGACATGCTCTCCCCGTTCCTCGCGGTGATCGCCCAGGACCCGGTGCTGCGCCGGGTCAAGCTCATCGCCGAGCCCTGGGACGTCGGCAACGGCGGCTACCAGGTGGGGGCGTTCCCGCCGCTGTGGACCGAGTGGAACGACCACTACCGGGACGCCGTACGGGACTTCTGGCGCGGCGCGCTGCCCGACGTACGGGATCTCGGCTACCGGCTGACCGGGTCGAGCGACCTGTACGCGTGGGGCGGGCGCCGCCCGTACGCCTCGGTCAACTTCGTGACCGCGCACGACGGGTTCACCCTGCGCGACCTGGTGAGCTACCAGGAGAAGCACAACGAGGCCAACGGCGAGGACAACCGGGACGGCACCTCCGACAACCGGGCCTGGAACTGCGGCGCCGAGGGCGAGACGGACGACGCGGACGTCAACGCGCTGCGCCGCCGACAGCTGCGCAACCTGCTCACCACGCTGCTCCTGTCGACCGGGGTGCCGATGCTGGTCGCGGGCGACGAGATGGGGCGTACGCAGGGCGGCAACAACAACGCGTACTGCCAGGACAACGAGACCGGCTGGGTGGACTGGTCGCTGCTGGACCAGCCGGAGTGGCGGGAGCTGGCCGCGCTGACCGCGCGGGTGCTCGCGCTGCGCCACCGCCATCCGGTGCTGCGGCGGCGGGCGTTCTTCTCCGGGCGGCCGCAGGCCCCGGACGGGCTGCGGGACCTGGCGTGGTTCACCGGTGCGGGCACGGAGATGACCGAGGCCGACTGGTACGCGCCGGCCGCGACGGTCGGGCTCTACCTCTCCGGCCGGGACATCCCCGGGCGGGACGCGCACGGTGAGCAGGTGACCGACGACAGCTTCCTGGCCGTCCTGCACGCGGGCCACGAACCGGCAGACTTCCTGCTGCCGGGCCCGCCGTGGGCCCAGGCGTACGAACTGGTCCTGGACACCTCGCGCGAGGACCAGGCCGGACCCCCCGGCACGGTGCACGGGGGTGGCGAGCGGCTGACGGTGCCGGAGCGGTCGGTGCTGCTGCTGCGCGTACGGGAGTGAGGGACCCCCTAGCCGAGGATGCCCCGGTCGTAGCCGGTGGCCACGGCGGCGGCGCGGTCCTTGACGCCCAGCTTGGCGAAGAGGTGGGTGAGGTGGGTCTTCACGGTGGCCTCGCTGATGAACAGCTCGGCCGCGATCTCCCGGTTGGAGGTGCCCCGGGCGACGAGCGTCAGCACCTCGCGCTCGCGGGCGGACAGCGTGTCGTTGCCGGGGGCGGCCGGGGCGCGGACCGCCGAGACGAGCCGGGACGCCACGGCCGGGGAGAGGACGGTCCGGCCCTCGGCGGCGGCCCGGACGGCGGTGAACAGCTCCTCGCGGGGCGCGTCCTTGAGGAGGTAGCCGGTCGCGCCCGCCTCGATCGCGGGGAGGGTGTCGGAGTCGGTGTCGTACGTGGTGAGGACGAGGACCTTGGAGCGGGCGCCGCGCCGGGTCAGCTCGGTGATCGCGGCGACCCCGCCGCCGCCCGGCATGCGCAGGTCCATGAGCACCACGTCGGGGTCGAGCCGGGCGGCCATCTCGACGCCCTCCACCCCGTCGGCCGCCTCGCCGAGCACCCGGAACTCCGGTGCGGAGGCGAACATCCCGCGCAGCCCGTCCCGTACGACGGGGTGGTCGTCGACGACGATCAGGGTGATGACGCGCGCGGGTTCCCGGTCCATGGCGCCCACGGTACGGGACGGCTTCAGGCGTGCGGCACCAGCGGGACGCGGGCGCTGACCGCCGTGCCGAGGCCGGGTCCGGTCTCCACCTCGACGGTGCCCGCGATGCGTTCGGCGCGCGAGCGCATGCCGCCGAGGCCGAATCCGCCGGCGCCCCGGTACGGGGGCAGCGCGGCCGGGTCGAAGCCTCGGCCGTCGTCGCGGACGTCGAGCGTGATCTCGTCGCCCATGTACGACAGGGTGACCCCGGCCCGGGACGCCTCCGCGTGCCGGCCCGCGTTGGCCAGGGCCTCCTCGGCTATGCGGAGCAGGGTGGCGCCGACCTCGTCGTGCAGGGGTGCGACGGTGCCGGTGACGGTGAACTCGGCGCGCACCCCCGTACGTTGGGACCAGAGGGCGACGGTCTTCCTGAGCGCGCCGGGCAGGTCGTCGTGTTCGAGGGCGGCCGGCAGCAGGTTGTGCACCGAGCGACGGGCCTCGCCGAGGCTGTGCCGGGCGAGGGCGGCGGCCCGTACGAGGTGTTCGCGGGCGAGGTCCGGGTCGGTTTCGCCGGTGGAGGCGGCGGCCTGGAGCTGGGCGATGATGCCGGTGAGGCCCTGCGCGATGGTGTCGTGGATCTCGGCGGCCAGCCGGCTCCGCTCGTCGGCCCCTCCGGCCTCGCGGGCCTGGACGAGGAGCTGGGCGTGCAGCCCGGCGTTCTCCGCGAGGGCCTGTTCCAGGCGGGCGTTGGCGGTCTCCAGGGCGGTGATGGTCGCGTTCCTGGACCGGTCCTGGTCGGCCTCCCGCTCCCCGATCTGGGCGAAGACCATGGTGAGGGTGGCGTGCACGGCGAGGACGACGCCGAAGACGATCCAGTTCATCAGGGTGGCGGGCGGCAGGGGGCTGCCGCTCTGCGCGCCCGCCATGATGACCGCGACCGCCAGCAGCCCGGGCCGGAAGGCGCGTCGCGGGAGGACCCGGCCGGCGTCGAAGTAGCCGAACACCGCGTAGATGGAGAAGAACGGGTTGCACCAGGTGAGCCCGAAGGCGAGCAGGGTGCGGGCGGTGAAGTAGCAGACGCTCGCCCTCGGTCCGGCGCCGGACGCGGTGCGGGACCACCACAACTGGACGCCGAGCGCCGCCGGGAGGAGCACCGCGGCGGCGCGCTCGTCGGCCGGGGACATGACGAGGTTCCGGGAGACGGCCGAGACGACGGTGGCCAGGCCGAGCAGCCCGTAGGGGCCGTAGCGGAAGAACCGCCCCCACCACTGCTCGGCCGTCGTGACGTGTGCGCTCATACGGGAAAGTCTCCCCCGGCCCCGGCTACTGCCACCGGAACGTGCGGATCGCGGTCCAGCCGGCCGCGAGGGCCCAGGCGGCGACCGCGCCGAGGTAGGACCAGCCGGGCCAGTCGCCCCGGGCGGCCTGGTCCAGGGCCTGGGACGCGGCGCCGAAGGGGGTGGCCTGGACGATGCGGCGCAGTGCGTCGGGCATGGCCTGGACGGGGACCCAGACGCCCGCCGTGAACATCATGGAGAAGTAGACCAGCGAGCCCGCGGTGGCGGCCATCTTCGTCGTACGCGAGAGGGCGCAGACCAGCGAGCCGATGGCGAGGACGCAGCCGACCGCGAGCAGCAGCGCCACCAGATAGCCGAACGGCTGCTCCGGCAGCCGCACCCCGTAGGCGACCCGGCCCACGACGACGACCAGCAGGGCGGAGACGAGAGCGGCCGCTCCGTGCAGCGCGATCTGCGCGCCGAGCAGGGCTGAGGGCCGTACCGGTGTGGTGGACATGCGGCGCAGGATGCCGCGTTCGCGGTAGCCGGTGAGGACGGGCGGCATCGCCTGGAGCCCGGACATGATCAGGGCGAGCAGCACCGCGACGGGCACGTACAGATCGATGACGCGCCGACCGCCGAGCCCGTCGTCGTGCGCCCGGAAGGAGGGGACGAAGCCGAGGATCGTCAGGAGCACGGTCGGGAAGACCACGATCCAGAACAGGCTGCCCGGTTCGCGCAGGAAGAGCCGGGTCTCCGCCCTGAGGACGGCGAGCGTCGCGCCCGGGACGGCGGTCCGGGGCGCGGGGGCGGTGGGTGCGGTGTGCGTGGCCATCTCAGGCTGCCCGTTCTGTGCGGCCGGGCCCGTCGGCGGGGCCGGTGAGGTCGAGGAAGGCGTCGTCCAGGGTGGCTTCGGAGACGCGCAGGCGGTGGGCGGTGACGCGGAGCCGGGCCAGCAGCGAGATCACGGCGTTGACGGTCTCGTCGGTGCCGTTGACGACGACCCGGCCGCCCTCGGTCTCGTACGACACCGCGCCGGGCAGGGCCGCGAGTTCGGCCTCGGGCAGCGGTGCGGAGGGCGTGAAGGAGATGACGGTGGAGCCGTCGGCGCCGGCGACGAGACCGGCCGGGGTGTCGAGCGCGACGACGCGCCCCTGGTCGATGACGGCGATGCGGTCGCAGAGGCGCTGGGCCTCCTCCATGAAGTGGGTGACGAGCACGACGGTGACGCCGCCGCTCCGGATGTCCTCGATCAGCTGCCAGGTGTCGCGCCGGGCCCGCGGGTCGAGGCCGGTCGTCAGCTCGTCCAGGATGACCACGCGGGGCCGGCCGACGAGGGCGAGCGCGATCGACAGCCGCTGCTTCTGGCCGCCGGAGAGCCGGTGGAAGCGGGTGTCCAGCTTGCCGTCCAGGCCGAGCCGTTCGGCGAGCGGGCGCCAGTCGGCGGGCCGGGGATAGAAGGCGCTGTACAGGTCCAGGGCCTCGCGTACGGTGATCTTGGCCTGGAGTTCGCTCTCCTGGAGCTGGGTGCCGAGCAGTCCGGTCACCCGGTCGCGGTCGGCGACCGGGTCGAGCCCGGCGACCCGGACGGTGCCCGCGTCGGGGACCCGCAGGCCCGCGACGCACTCGACGGTGGTGGTCTTGCCCGCGCCGTTGGGGCCGAGGATCCCGAAGATCTCCCCCTCGTCGACGGCGAAGGTGACGCCGTCGACCACGGGGCGGCCGGCGTAGGACTTGCGCACCCCGTTCGCTTCGATGATTGCCATGCCAGCGAGCATCCGCCCGCCGGGCCCGCCCCGGTATCGGCCATCGCGCTCGAACCGGCATCGGCCGATCGGTTGATGCCCCGTACGACCCCTGGGGGTCCGTCCCGGTGCCCGGTCGCGGGATAAAACCGCAGGACCGATATCCGGACGGACCGTAGGCTCCTCCCTGATGCACCAGGAACATGTAGAACCCAAGGACCGGTCGGCCGTGCGCTCGCTGTTGCGGCTGTGGCCGTATGTGAAGCCGGTACGGGCACGGCTCCTCGGGGCCGCCCTGGTGGGGATCGTCGCCTCCTGTCTGGGCCTGGTGATCCCGCTCGTCCTGAAGTGGATCGTGGACGGCCCGGTCGCGGACGCGGACCCGGGCGGGGTCTGGCTCGGCGCGCTGTACCTGCTGCTCCTGGGCATCGCCGAGGCGTTGCTGTTCGGGGTGCGGCGGTGGCTGGTGGCGCGTCCGCTGGCCGGGGTCGAGGCGTCGATGCGGGCCGGCCTGTACCGGCACCTGCAACGGCTGCCGGTGGCCTTCCACGACCGCTGGCCGTCGGGGCAGTTGCTCTCGCGCGGGACGACCGACCTGATGATGGTCCGGATGTTCCTGGCCTTCCCGCTGACCTTCCTGCTGGTCAACGCGACCACGATCCTCGTCGGCTTCGTGGTCCTGCTGTTCCAGGAGTGGACGCTCGGCCTGGTGCTGCTCGCCCCGGTCGTCCCGCTCGTGATCATCTGCTCGGCCTTCGAGGCGAAGTACTCCAAGGTCGCGCGCCGCGCTCAGGACCAGGTCGGCGACCTGACCACGGTGGTCGAGGAGAGCGTGCTCGGCATCCGCATCATCAAGGGCTTCGGACGCCACCGCAGCCAGTCCGACGCCTTCCGGGCGCTCGCCGGGGAACTGCGCACCACGGAGCTGGTCAAGGCCCGGCTGCTCGCCCGGATCTGGACCCTCATCACGACGCTCCCCGAACTCGCCATCGGTGCCGCCCTGGTGTTCGGCACGATCGAGGTCGCCGACGGTGACCTGTCCGCGGGCACCCTGGTCGCCTTTCTGTCCACGGCCCTCGCGCTGCGCTGGCCCGTCGAGTCGATCGGCTTCCTGCTGGCGATGAGCCAGGAGGCGGCGACGGCGACCGAGCGGTACTTCGAGGTGATGGACGCCGCCGAGGAGGAGGACGCCGGGCAGGCGGCCGCCACCGGGGCCCGCGAGGCGGGCGGGATGGTCTTCGAGGGTGTCGCGTTCCGCTATCCGGACGCGGAGGAGGGCTCGGCGCCCGTGCTGGCCGGGATCGATCTGCACATCCGGCCCGGCGAGACGATGGCCCTCGTCGGCGCGACGGGGTCCGGCAAGACCACGCTCACCTCGCTGGTGCCCCGGCTGTACGAGGCGACGGCCGGGCGGATCACCCTGGACGGCGAGGACATCTCCGCCATGCCGCGCGCCCGGCTGCGGGAGCTGGTGTCGGTGGCGTTCGAGGAGCCGACCCTCTTCTCGGCGAGCGTCGGCGAGAACGTCCTGATGGGCGACGGGACGGCCGGCGAGGAGGAGTTGCTGCGGGCGCTCTCGGTCGCCCAGGCCGGTTTCGTCCACGAGCTGCCGCAGGGCATCGGCACGGAGGTCGGCGAGCAGGGCCTGAGCCTCTCCGGCGGCCAGCGCCAGCGCCTCGCCCTGGCCCGGGCGGTGGTGGGCCGGCCGCGCTTCCTGGTCCTCGACGACCCGCTCTCCGCGCTCGACGTGCACACGGAGGCCCTGGTGGAGGCGGCGCTCCGGCAGGTCCTGTCGGAGACCACGGCGGTGGTGGTCGCGCACCGCCCGTCGACCGTGATGCTCGCGGACCGGGTGGCGCTGCTGTCCGGGGGCCGGATCAGCGCGGTCGGCACCCATCAGGAACTCCTGCGCACCAACGCGGAGTACGCGTGGCTGATGTCGGGCGCGGGGGCTTGGGGCGACGCGGGCACGGGGTCCGGCGCGGAGGCGCAGCCCGTACCGCTGGCGAAGCCCGGCGCGGAGGCGCCACCCGTACCGCAAGCGCAACCCGTACCGGATCCCGGCCGGAAGGCGCAGCCCGCGCCCGGTACCGATCCCACCGAAACCCTGGGCGCGAAGGCCCCTGCCGAGGAGGGCAGCACCCGATGAGCAGCACGACGACCGGACGGCCCGCCGAGCCCGGTGGCGAGGAGGACGAGCGGCCGCCCGCCCCCGACGCGGCACCCGGGGACCCCTTCGACCGCGACGACCTGCCGACCCCGCCCGGCGCCACCGGGCAGCTGCTCGCCTCGCTGCTGCGGCCGATGCGGGGGCGGGTGGCCGCGTCCGCCCTGGCCATCCTGTTGCAGCAGGCCGCGGTGCAGGCCGGGCCGCTGCTGGTGGCGTACGCGATCGACAGCGGGGTGCCCGCCTTCCGCGACGACGACTACGGGCCGCTGATCGCCGTCGCGCTGGGCTACGCGCTCTGCGCGGTGGTCTCGGGCGCCCTGCAGTACGCGTTCATCCAGCTGTCGGCGCGGGTCAGCCAGAACGTCCTGCTCGACCTGCGCGGCCGGATCTTCCGCCATGCGCAGGCGCTGAGCGTGGACTTCCACGAGCGGTACACCTCGGGCCGGCTGATCTCGCGGTCCACGACCGACCTGGAGTCGCTGCGGGAGCTGCTGGACGAGGGGCTCCAGGAGCTGATCCACATCGTCCTGTCGTTCGCGTCCATCGCCGTGGTGCTGCTCTGGCTGGACCTGGCGACGGGCGCGGCGGCAGTGGCGTCCTTCCTGCCGCTGTATCTGCTGGTGCGGCTCTACCGGAAGCGCTCCTCGGTGCTCTTCGCGGCCCGTTCGACGGCGATCGCGTCGGTCGTCGTGAAGTTCGCGGAGACCATGAACGGCATCCGGCCCGTCCAGGCGTTCCGCCGCGAGCCGGTGAACGACGCGGCGTTCCTGGAGCTGAACACGCGTCACCGGTCTGCCAACGGCGCCGCGATGCTGGAGAACGCCCGGTACGTCGTCGGCTCGCGGCTCGTCGCCAACACCGCGGTGGCCGGAATCGTGCTGTGGGGCGCCTACCGCGTGGCGGACGGCGGTCTCGCGCTGGGGGTGCTGGCCGCGGTGGTGCTCTATCTGCGGCGGCTGTACGACCCGATCGACCGGCTCAGCATGTTCCTCAACTCCTTCGAGTCCGCGGCGGCCTCGCTGGCGAAGATCGCCGGGCTGCTGGCCCAGGCGCCGACGGTCCCGGAGGCGCTGGAACCCGTCGAGCTGCCCGTCCGGGCCGGGGGCCGGCCGGGCCGCGAGGTGGTCTTCGACGGGGTGGGCTTCGGATACCGGACGGGCGGCGAGGTGCTGCCCCCGTTCGACCTGACGATCCCGGCGGGGCAGACGGTGGCCGTGGTCGGCTCCACGGGGGCCGGCAAGTCGACGCTCGCCAAGCTGCTGGCCCGGTTCTACGACCCGAGCGCGGGCCGGGTCCTGCTGGACGGCACCGACCTGCGCGACCTGGCCACGCGCGAGCTGCGGCGCGGGGTGGTGATGGTGACCCAGGAGGCGTTCCTGTTCTCCGGGACAGTCGCGGAGAACATCGCGATCGGCCGCCCGGAGGCGGGCCGGGAGGAGATCGAGCGGGCCGCGAAGGCGATCGGCGCCCATGACTTCATCACCGGTCTGCCCGACGGCTACGACACAGATGTACGCAAGCGGGGCGGCCGGATCTCGGCGGGCCAGCGGCAGTTGGTGGCGTTCGCCCGGGCGCTGCTGGCCGACCCGGCGGTGCTGATCCTCGACGAGGCGACCAGTTCGCTGGACATCCCCGGTGAACGCGCGGTGCAGCAGGCGATGGACACGGTGCTGCACGGCCGCACCGCGGTGGTCATCGCGCACCGCCTCTCGACCGTGGAGGTCGCGGACCGGGTGCTCGTGATGGAGCGCGGGCGGATCGTGGAGGACGGCACCCCGGCCGAACTCATCGCGGGCTCGGGCCGCTTCGCAGGGCTGCACCGCGCCTGGCGGGAGAGCCTGGCCTGACGGCCCGCTGCCGCCCCGGCCGTCCGCCCCTTTTGTCATGGAGGCGGCCGGCCGGGGCACTCGACGCAGGCCCCAGATCGCGCCACGCCCCCGCACCGTCTCGACAGGTGGGAACTTCCCGCTTGTTCACCTGCGCGTCGCACTCCGCCCTTCCGCCCGCAACCATGACGCGCCCTGCGCTTTCGGGCCGTGCGAGCCCTCGGGGCGCCCCTCGGCGTTCCCGCGCGGCCATCCGCGAAACGTCCGCTTAACGAACACGCATCTTCCGGCAACGAACGAATTCCGGCCAAGTTGTTGACGCGGTCCTGACAGAGATGGCCGACTCCTGACACTCTTCACCCCGTTCCGCGCTCTGCTTGCTCTGCCCGGACGGCTCACCCAGCCGCCGGTACCCCCCTCGCAGAAGGAGTCCGCGTGAGATCCACGCACAGCCGTCGTGCCACCGCGACCGGCGCTCTCATAGCCGCAGCAGCCCTTCTCGCCATAGGCGTCCAGACCGGATCGGCCTCCGCCGCCCCGGACAACGGAACCACCAGGACCGCCTCCGCCTCCCAGGCGAACCCCGGCGCCCTGCCCAAGCAGCTCTCGCCCTCGCAGCGCGCCGAGCTGATCCGCGAGGCCAACGCGAGCCGGGCGGCCACGGCGAAGGAGCTCGGCCTCGGGTCCCAGGAGAAGCTCGTCGTCCGCGACGTCATCCAGGACAACGACGGCACCACGCACACCCGTTACGAGCGCACCTTCGACGGCCTCCCGGTCCTCGGCGGCGACCTGGTCGTCCAGGAGACCAAGGCCGGCGCGGCCCAGGGCGTCGTCAAGGCGTCCCGCGCCACCACCGCCCAGCTGAAGGCCGTCGACACGGTCGCGGACATCGCCCCGGCGGCGGCCGCCAAGCAGGCGCTCGGCGCGGCCAAGGCGGCCGGTTCGGACCGGGCCGAGGCCGACAAGGCGCCCCGCAAGGTCGTCTGGATGGCCTCCGGGACGCCGCAGCTGGCGTACGAGACCGTGGTCGGCGGCCTCCAGGAGGACGGCACCCCGAACGCGCTGCACGTCATCACCGACGCCTCGACCGGAGCCAAGCTCTACGAGTGGCAGGCCATCGAGAACGGCGTCGGCAACACCGAGTACAGCGGCCAGGTCACCCTGGGGACCTCCGGTTCCTCCGGCTCGTACAACCTGACCGACACCGCGCGCGGCAGCCACAAGACGTACAACCTGAACCACGGCACCTCCGGCAAGGGCACCCTCTTCTCCGGCGCCGACGACGTCTGGGGAGACGGCGTCGGCACCAGCCCGGAGACCGCGGCGGCGGACGCCCACTACGGCGCGGCCGAGACCTGGGACTACTACAAGAACGTCCACGGCCGCACCGGCATCAAGGGCGACGGCGTCGGCGCGTACTCCCGCGTCCACTACGGCAACAACTACGTGAACGCGTTCTGGGACGACAGCTGCTTCTGCATGACGTACGGCGACGGCAGCGGCAACGCCAACCCGCTGACCGCGCTGGACGTGGCGGCCCACGAGATGAGCCACGGCGTCACCTCGAACACGGCCGGCCTCAACTACAGCGGGGAGTCCGGTGGCCTCAACGAGGCGACCAGTGACATCTTCGGCACCGCCGTCGAGTTCTACGCCAACAACGCCACCGACAAGGGTGACTACCTGATCGGTGAGAAGATCGACATCAACGGCGACGGCACGCCGCTGCGCTACCAGGACAAGCCGAGCAAGGACGGGGCGTCCAAGGACGCCTGGTACTCGGGCCTCGGCAACCTCGACGTGCACTACTCGTCGGGCCCGGCCAACCACTTCTTCTACCTGCTGTCCGAGGGCAGCGGCGCGAAGACCATCAACGGCGTCAACTACAACTCCCCGACCTCGGACGGCCTGCCGGTGACCGGCATCGGCCGCGCGAAGGCGGAGCAGATCTGGTTCAAGGCGCTCACCACCAAGTTCACCTCCACCACCAACTACGCGGGGGCCCGCACCGGCACACTCGCGGTGGCCGGTGAGCTGTACGGCACGACCAGCGCCGAGTACAAGGCCGTCCAGGACGCCTGGGCCGGGATCAACGTCGGTGCGCGCTCCGGCGGCACCGACCCCGGCACCGGCACCGTCTTCGAGAACTCCACCGCGGTCTCCATCCCGGACGCCGGTTCCGCCGTCACCAGCTCGGTCACCGTGACCGGCCGCACCGGCAAGGCCCCGAGCGCCCTCAAGGTCGGCGTGGACATCACCCACACCTACCGCGGCGACCTGGTCATCGACCTCGTCGCGCCGGACGGCAGCACGTACCGCCTGAAGAACTCGTCCTCCAGCGACTCGGCGGACAACGTCAAGACCACCTACACGGTCAACGCCTCGTCCGAGACGGCCAACGGCACCTGGAAGCTCAAGGTCCAGGACGTCTACAGCGGGGACACCGGGAAGATCAACAGCTTCAAGCTGACCTTCTGAACCACCACAGCGCCACCCCCCACCGCACGGGTCACCGCATGACCCGTCGCTGAGAACGGAACCGCCCGGGAGGAGCGACCCTCCTCCCGGGCGGTTCGGCCGTGCCGGGCCACGCCTCAGCGCAGCAGCACCCCGCCGCCGTCACCCAGGGCCCCGGCCGGCTGTGCGACCAGGCCGAGTTCGGCTCCGCCGGCCAGCAGCCGGTGGGCGGGGAGCACGCGCACGGTGTAGCCGTACGGTCCCGTGCGGTCCAGGGCGAGCGGGCCCTCGTACAGCCAGTGGCCCTCCAGGTCCTGGCCGCCCGCCGGCTTCAGCGGGAAGACCTGGGCGTCGGAGATCGCGTCGGCCGAGTCGACCCGCCCGGCCACCGCCTGCACCTCCACGTCGTCCGGCGCCAGCGCGCCCAGCGAGACCCGGACCCGCAGCGCCAGCGTGGACCCCAGCTCCGCCGTCGTACCGGCGGCGGTCGGCGTCACCGCCTCCACATGGTCGACGGCCACGCTCGGCCAGGCGGCCCGGACCTTCGCCTTCCAGCCCGCCAGCTCCCGCGCCCGGGGCACGTCCAGCGAGCGCTGGGCGAGCGCGGCGGGGGCGTACAGCCGCTCCACGTACTCCGCGACCATGCGGTCGGCGAGCACCTTGGGCCCCAGGGTGCCCATCGTGCGGCGGACCATCTCGATCCAGCGGCCGGGCAGCCCCTCGTCCCCGCGCTCGTAGAAGTGCGGGGCGACCCGGTCCTCGATCAGCTCGTACAGGGCGTTCGCCTCCAGGTCGTCACGCCGGTCCTCGTCCAGCGCGCCGCCCTCGGCCGTCGGGATCGCCCAGCCGAAGTCAGGCTCGAACCACTCGTCCCACCAGCCGTCCAGCACGGACAGGTTGAGGCAGCCGTTGAGCGCGGCCTTCATCCCGCTCGTACCGCACGCCTCCAGCGGGCGCAGCGGGTTGTTCAGCCAGACGTCGCAGCCCGGGTAGAGCTTCTGGGCCATCGCCATCCCGTAGTCGGGCAGGAAGACGATCCGGTGCCGGACCCGGGCGTCGTCGGCGAACCTGACCAGCTCCTGGACCAGCCGCTTCCCGCCGTCGTCGGCCGGATGCGCCTTGCCCGCGACGACGATCTGGACCGGCCGCTCCGGATGCAGCAGCAGCGCCCGCAGCCGGTCCCGGTCGCGCAGCATCAGCGTCAGCCGCTTGTACGAGGGGACGCGGCGGGCGAAGCCGATGGTGAGGACGTCCGGGTCGAGCACGCCGTCGATCCAGCCGAGCTCGGCGGGCTGGGCGCCCCGGTGGCGCCAGGAGGCGTGCAGCCGCTGCCGGACCTCGGCCACCAGCTGCTCGCGCAGGGTGCGGCGCAGGTCCCAGAGCCGGCGGGCCGGGATGTCCGCGACGGAGTCCCAGCGGCCCGGGGTGCCACCCGATTCGGCGCGCAGCCGGTAGACCTCGGGGGCGACCCAGGTCGGCGCGTGGACGCCGTTGGTGACGGAGGTGATCGGGACCTCCGGCGCGTCGAAGCCCGGCCAGAGTCCGGCGAACATCTCCCGGCTGACCGCGCCGTGCAGCGTGGAGACCCCGTTGGCGCGCTGGGCGAGCCGCAGCCCCATGACCGCCATGTTGAAGACGCCCGGGTCGCCGCCGGGGTACGTCTCGGTGCCGAGTTCCAGGACGCGTTCGGCGGGGACGCCGGGCAGTTCGCCGTCCTCGCCGAAGTGGCGGGCGACGAGTTCGCGGTCGAACCGGTCGATTCCGGCCGGGACCGGGGTGTGGGTGGTGAAGACGGTGCCGGACCGGACCCACTCCACCGAGGCGTCGAAGTCCAGCCCCTTCGTGGCGAGTTCGCGGATGCGTTCCAGGCCGAGGAAACCGGCGTGGCCCTCGTTGGTGTGGAAGACCTCGGGGGCGGCGTGGCCGGTGAGCCGGCAGTACGCGCGCACGGCGCGGACGCCGCCGATCCCGAGCAGCATCTCCTGGAGCAGCCGGTGCTCGCTGCCGCCGCCGTACAGCCGGTCGGTGACCTCGCGCTCGCCGGGGGCGTTCTCCTCGACGTCGGAGTCGAGCATGAGCAGGGGGACCCGGCCGACGTGGGCCTGCCAGATCTGGGCGTGCAGGGACCGGCCGCCGGGCAGGTCCAGGACGACCTGGCTCGGGGTCCCGTCGGCCTCGCGGATCAGGGTGAGCGGCAGCTCGTTCGGGTCGAGGACGGGGTAGTGCTCCTGCTGCCAGCCGTCCCGGGACAGGCTCTGCCGGAAGTAGCCGTGGCGGTAGAGCAGCCCGACGCCGATGAGGGGCACGCCCAGGTCGCTGGCGGCCTTGAGGTGGTCCCCGGCGAGGATGCCGAGCCCGCCGGAGTACTGGGGCAGGGCGGCGGTCACCCCGAATTCGGGTGAGAAGTAGGCGATGGCGGCGGGGAGCGCGTCGTCCTGCTCGCGCTGCTCCTGGTACCAGCGGGGATCCCGGAGGTACGCGCGGAGGTCGGCGGACGCCTCGGCGAGCCGGCGCAGGAACGCTTCGTCCCGGGCCAGCTCGGCGAGCCGCCCCGCGGACACGGAGCCGAGCAGGCGTACGGGGTCGCACTCCGCGTCGGAGCCGGCCGCCGGGTCGACGGCCCGGAAGAGCTCGCGGGTCTCGGTGTGCCAGGACCAGCGCAGGTTCCGCGCCAGGTCGCTGAGGGGTTGGAGGGAGTCCGGAAGGACGGGACGCACGGTGAATCGACGAATGGCCTTCACGTATTCCACCTTTACAGGGGACGTACGAATCCGAGCGGGACGCACCTCCATGTGCGCCGCTCCGTCACCCTCGACGGTAGCCGGGTCCCCGGCGCGCCGGACACGGTGCGTGGTTTCCCGTACGCCTCTCCCGCCCCGGAAGGCTTCTCAGGGCCCGTATGTCACAGGCGTTATGGCCGATTCCTTCTCCTCATTCGGTCTTGTGGGCCTTCCCGGCACAGGGAAGGCTGCCGGGTGGCGCCCATTCCCACGTCCCCCGTACGCCCGAGCAGATGACATATCACCGGATTGGCCCACCACGTTGCGGGGAAAGGCTTCTCCGGCACGCGTGTCTTTCATTCCCCGGCCAACGGCGATCGGTCCCCCGGTTCGTATACGACCTGTTTGGACTGCCATTCGAGTGAACGCGCACAGGAGCGGCCATGCCCACACCCCACCAGTCATCCACGGAGCGGCTAGAAAGGACGCATCCCCACCTTCGCGGCGCGCGTGTTCAGCCTTCGGCGCACGCTGCCCACTTTGCCGAGTCCCAGCTCCAGCCCCCAGGTGATTCCATGATCGGTCGCATTCCCGTTCTCGACGTCCATCCGCTCGTCGACTGCGGCAGAAGGCCCGCCAAGGCCGTCGCCGGCGAGACCTTCCAGGTCACCGCGACCGTCTTCCGCGAGGGCCATGACGCGGTGGCCGCCAATGTGCTGCTGCACAGCCCGAGCGGGCGCCCGGGCCCCTGGACGCCGATGCGCGAGCTGGCGCCGGGCACCGACCGCTGGGGCGCCGAGGTCACCCCGGACTCCGAGGGCCGCTGGACGTACACGGTCGAGGCGTGGAGCGATCCGGTCGCCACCTGGCGCCACGCGGCGGGGATCAAGATCCCGGCGGGCATCGACACCGCGCTGGTCCTCGCCGAGGGCGCCGAGCTGTACGAGCGCGCCGCCGAGGGCGTCCCGAAGCGCGACGGCCGGGAGGCGGTCCTGGCGGCGGTGGACGCGCTGCGCGACGCGTCCCGGCCGGCCGAGGCACGCCTCGCGGCGGCCCTGGCGCCCGAGGCCCGGGAGGCGCTGGACCGCCACCCGCTGCGCGAACTGGTCACCGCGTCCCGCCCGCACCCGCTGGTGGTCGAGCGCCGGCGCGCGCTGTACGGCTCCTGGTACGAGATGTTCCCGCGCTCCGAGGGCGCCAGGTACGAGACGCCGAAGCCGCGCAAGGGCCGGGGGGCCAAGGCTGCCGAGCCGCAGCGGCCCCGCCTCGTCAGCGGCACCTTCCGGACGGCGGCCGAGCGGCTTCCGGCGGTCGCCGCGATGGGCTTCGACGTGGTCTACCTGCCGCCCGTCCACCCCATCGGCACGACCCACCGCAAGGGCGCGAACAACTCGCTGGCCCCCTCCGCGCACGATGTGGGCGTGCCCTGGGCGATCGGTTCGGCGGAGGGCGGGCACGACGCGGTCCACCCGGATCTGGGCACGCTGGACGACTTCGTCCATTTCGTGGAGACGGCCCGCACCCTGCGCCTCGAAGTGGCCCTGGATTTCGCCCTCCAGTGCTCGCCGGACCATCCGTGGGTGGAGAAGCACCCCGAGTGGTTCCAGCACCGGGCCGACGGCTCGATCGCGTACGCGGAGAATCCGCCGAAGAAATACCAGGACATCTATCCGATCGCCTTCGACAAGGATCTTCCGGGCATCGTCGCGGAGAGCGTCCGCATCCTGCGGTTCTGGATGGACCGGGGGGTACGGATCTTCCGCGTCGACAATCCGCACACCAAACCGGTGATCTTCTGGGAGAAGGTCATCGCGGAGATCAACGGCACCGATCCCGATGTGATCTTCCTGGCCGAGGCATTCACCCGGCCGGCGATGATGCGTACCCTCGGCGCCATCGGGTTCCAGCAGTCGTACACGTATTTCACCTGGCGGAACACCCGTCAGGAACTCACGGACTACGTGACCGAACTGGCCGGTGACACCGCCGCGTTCATGCGGCCGAATTTCTTCGTGAACACGCCCGACATCCTTCCGGGATATCTTCAGGAAGGCGGCAGGCCCGCGTTCGAGGCCAGGGCGGTGCTCGCGGCGACCCTTTCCCCCTCCTGGGGGGTGTACGCGGGGTACGAGCTGTGCGAGAACGCCCCGATCCACCACGGCAGTGAGGAGTACCTCGACTCGGAGAAGTACGAGATCCGGCCCAGGGACTGGGAAGCCGCCGAGCGCGAGGGCCGTTCGCTCGCCCCGCTCATCACCTCGCTCAACCGGATCAGACGCCGCAACCCGGCCCTGCAGCAGCTGCGTGACGTGCACTTCCACGCGTCGGACAACGACGCGGTGATCGCGTACAGCAAGCGTTCCGGTTCGAACATCCTTCTGGTGGTCGTCAACCTCGACCCGCACCACACCCAGGAGGCGACCGTCTCGTTGGACATGCCGCAACTCGGCCTCGACCGGCACGAGAGCGTGCCGGTGCGCGACGAGCTCACCGGCACTTCCTATCACTGGGGCAGGACGTTCTACGTGCGTCTGGAGCCGGGCGTCACGCCCGCGCACATCGCCGTCCTGCGACCGTCCCCGCCGACCGGAGGGTCACCCACACCATGATCGTCAATGAGCCCGTCCACGACACGTTCGAGGACACCCCGGCCAAGGACCGCGATCCCGACTGGTTCAAGCGTGCCGTCTTCTACGAGGTGCTCGTCCGGTCCTTCCAGGACTCCAACGGCGACGGCATCGGAGACCTGAAGGGGCTCACCGCCAAGCTCGACTACCTCCAGTGGCTGGGGGTCGACTGCCTCTGGCTGCCGCCCTTCTTCAAGTCACCGCTGCGCGACGGCGGTTACGACGTCTCCGACTACACCGCCGTGCTGCCGGAGTTCGGCGACCTCGCCGACTTCGTGGAGTTCGTGGACGCCGCGCACCAGCGCGGCATGCGCGTGATCATCGACTTCGTCATGAACCACACGAGCGACCAGCACGAGTGGTTCCAGCAGTCCCGGACCGACCCCGACGGGCCGTACGGCGACTACTACGTCTGGGCCGACGACGACAAGCAGTTCCCGGACGCCCGGATCATCTTCGTGGACACCGAGTCGTCCAACTGGACCTTCGACCCGGTGCGCAAGCAGTACTACTGGCACCGGTTCTTCTCGCACCAGCCCGACCTCAACTACGAGAACCCGGCGGTGCAGGAGGAGATCATCTCCGCCCTCCGCTTCTGGCTGGACCTGGGCATCGACGGCTTCCGGGTCGACGCGGTGCCGTACCTCTACCAGCGCGAGGGCACCAACTGCGAGAACCTGCCGGAGACCCACAACTTCCTCAAGCGGGTCCGCAAGGAGATCGACGCCAACTACCCGGACACCGTCCTGCTCGCCGAGGCCAACCAGTGGCCCGAGGACGTCGTGGACTACTTCGGGGACTACGGCTCCGGCGGGGACGAGTGCCACATGGCGTTCCACTTCCCCGTGATGCCGCGCATCTTCATGGCCGTACGGCGCGAGAGCCGCTACCCGGTCTCCGAAATCCTGGCGAAGACCCCGGCGATCCCGGACAACTGCCAGTGGGGCATCTTCCTGCGCAACCACGACGAGCTGACGCTCGAAATGGTGACGGACGAAGAGCGCGACTACATGTACGCGGAGTACGCCAAGGACCCGCGGATGCGGGCCAACATCGGCATCCGCCGCCGGCTGGCGCCGCTGCTGGACAACGACCGCAACCAGATCGAGCTGTTCACCGCCCTGCTGCTCTCCCTGCCGGGCTCCCCGATCCTCTACTACGGGGACGAGATCGGGATGGGCGACAACATCTGGCTGGGCGACCGGGACGCCGTACGCACCCCGATGCAGTGGACACCCGACCGCAACGCCGGGTTCTCCTCCAGCGATCCGGGGCGGCTCTACCTCCCCACGATCATGGACCCGGTCTACGGCTACCAGGTCACCAACGTCGAGGCGGCCATGGCCTCCCCGTCCTCGCTGCTGCACTGGACGCGGCGGATGATCGAGATCCGCAAGCAGAACCCCGCGTTCGGCCTCGGCACCTACAACGAACTGCCCTCCTCGAACCCGGCCGTGCTCGCCTTCACCCGTGAGCACGGGGACGACCTCGTGCTGTGCGTCCACAACTTCTCCCGGTTCGCACAGCCGACGGAGCTCGACCTCAGGTCCTTCAACGGGCGTCATCCGGTGGAGCTGATCGGCGGGGTGCGCTTCCCCGCCATCGGTCAGTGGCCCTACCTGCTGACTCTCGCGGGACACGGCTTCTACTGGTTCCGGCTGCGCAAGGACGCGCCGCCGAGCTGACGCGTACGGCACTGTGCGGGGCGGTTTCCGCCGCCTCGCACGGGGCACTCGCACCCATACCGGGTGGTTCAGGAAGCTTCCTGGATCCTCCTGGCGTTTCTATCCCCTCATGTCGAGTCCGTACGGATCATCCTGACCCGACACGTCCCGCACAGCCGGACAGCCAATGCCGCAATCCGGGACACTCTTCGCATCCTGTGGTGTGCCCGGGGAAAGGACGCGATGCCATGTCGGAGGCTGCATCCGCTCAGGTCACCCTGGCGAACAGCACAGCCCTGATCCCGTCTCTCGGACCGCTGCTCCACGAATGGCTGCCCCGGCAGCGGTGGTTCGCGGGCAAGGGACGGCCCATCACCGCCTTCTCGCTCGTCTCGGCCACCGAGATACTGCCGGTGGACGGCGGCGACGGCACCACCCCCGGGCTGCTGCACCTGCTGGTGCGGGTCCACCAGCCCACCATGCCCGCCCAGCCCCCCGTGGACTGCTACCAGTTGCTCCTGGGCGTCCGCTCCGCGCTGCCCCAGCACCTCGCGCCCGCCGCCATCGGCCGGGTGCCCGACGGTCCGCTGGCGGGGCTCGCGGTCTACGACGGGCTGCACGACGCGCGCCTCGCCGCACTGCTGCTGGAACGATTGCGCACCCCCGGCCGGCTCGGCGCGGTCCGCTTCGACCGGGGCGCGGAGCCCATCCCGGAGGACCTGCCGCCCCGGGTGCTGGACACCGAGCAGTCCAACTCCTCACTGGTGTACGGCAACGCGTACATCCTGAAGATCTTCCGCCGGGTCTTCCCGGGCACCAACCCCGACCTGGAACTGCCGCTCGCGCTCTCCCGCGAGGGGTGCGGGCGGGTCCCGGAACCGGTCGCCTGGTTCGAGGCGGCGACGCCGGAGCGGCTGACGCTCGGGGTGCTCCAGCCCTTCCTGCGCGGCGCCCAGGACGGCTGGCAGCTCGCCCTGCGCGCTCTCGCCACCGGGCACGACTTCCTGGCCGAGGCGAAGGCGCTGGGCCGGGCCACCGCCGAGGTGCACACCGCCCTCGCCGCCGCCCTGCCCACCCCGGTGCTCCGCCGCTCCCAGACCGACGAGCTCGCCGCCGCCATGGTGGAGCGCCTGGAGGCCGCCGCCCACGCGGTCCCGGAGCTGGTCCCGTACGTCCCCGGGCTGCGCACCGCGTTCGACGCGGTCGCCGCGCTCGGGCACCGGGGGCGCAGCTGGGCCGCGCAACGGGTGCACGGCGACCTCCACCTGGGCCAGACCCTGCGGGGCGCCGACGGCTTCTGGTCGCTGATCGACTTCGAGGGCGAGCCGGCCCGGCCGCTCCCGGAGCGCCGCAGCCCGCAGCCCCCGGTGCGCGATGTGGCCGGGATGCTGCGCTCCTTCGACTACGCGGCCCGCTCGCACAAGCCCTGGAAGCCCGAGTGGGCCGCCCGCTGCAGGGACGCCTACTGCGACGGCTACGCCGAGGCGGCGGGCACCGACCCGCGCGCCGAGCCCGAGCTGCTGCGCGCCCACGAGACCGACAAGGCGGTGTACGAGGTGCTGTACGAGGCCCGGCACCGGCCCGACTGGCTGCCGGTCCCGATGGCCGCGATCCACCGCCTGGCCGCGGACTCCGCCGGCTGAGGATGCCCCCGTCCCCCGTACCGCCCCGTCCGTTCCACCCCGTCGACCCCTCCGAGGAGGCTGTCCCTGTGACCGCCCGCAAGCCGTCCCGCACGTCCGAGCCCGCCGTGTCCGCCACCGTTGCCGCATCCGCCACGCCCACCGCGCCCGCCGCCGAGCTCCCGCTCGCCGAGGAACCGATCGCCGCTGCCCTCTCCTCCCCGCCGGCCGGGCCGCCCGCGAAGAAGCGGGCCCCGAGGAAGACCCCCGCGACGGGGTCCGCCGCCGCCCCGGCGAAGCGCCCGAAGAAGGCCGCCGCGCCGCCCAGGCCCCGCAGCGCCGGCAGCCAGGAGCTGCGCCCGGCCACCCCGCCGCACGACGCCGACCGGGGCCGGCTGCTGGCCGGTGAGCACCACGCCCCGCACGATCTGCTGGGCGCGCACCAGGTGGGCGACGGGGTGGAGATCCGGGTGCTGCGCCCGTTCGCCCGGGCCGTCACGGTGCTCGCGAAGGGGCTGCGGGCGCCGCTGCACAGCGACGGGGACGGGCTGTTCTCCGGGGTGCTTCCGCTGCCGGAGGTCCCGGATTACCGGCTGCTGGTCACGTACGACGACAACGAGATCGAGGTCCACGACCCGTACCGCTTCCTGCCCGCGCTCGGGGAGCTGGATCTGCACCTGATCCGGGAGGGCCGGCACGAGGAGCTGTGGACCGCGCTCGGGGCGCGGCCGATGGAGCACCAGGGGGTCGCCGGGACGCGGTTCACGGTGTGGGCGCCGAACGCCCGGGGTGTGCGGGTGTGCGGTGACTTCAACTACTGGGACGGCACGGGCCTCCCGATGCGGTCGCTGGGCTCGTCCGGGGTGTGGGAGCTGTTCCTGCCGGGGACCGGGGAGGGCGCGCTGTACAAGTTCGACATCTGCCGCCCCGACGGTTCGCACACGACGCGCTCGGACCCGATGGCCCGGCACACCGAGGTGCCGCCCGCCACCGCCTCGGTGGTGACGGCCGCGCACCACGTGTGGCAGGACGAGGAGTGGATGGCGAACCGCGGGAACGTGCCGGTGCACGAGGCGCCGTTCTCGGTGTACGAGGTGCACCTGCCGTCCTGGCGACCGGGTCTGACGTATCGTCAACTGGCCGTACAACTGCCCGCGTACGTCAGGGAGCTGGGCTTCACGCACGTCGAGCTGATGCCGGTGTCGGAGCACCCCTTCGGCGGCTCCTGGGGCTACCAGGTCACCGGGTTCTACGCCCCGACCTCCCGGATGGGCTCGCCGGACGACTTCCGCTTCCTGGTGGACGCGCTGCACCGGGCCGGGATCGGCGTGATCATGGACTGGGTGCCGGCGCACTTCCCGCGCGACGACTGGGCGCTCGCGGAGTTCGACGGCCGGCCGCTGTACGAGCACGAGGACCCGAGGCGGGCCGCGCACCCGGACTGGGGGACGCTGGAGTTCGACTACGGGCGGACCGAGGTCCGTAACTTCCTGGTCGCCAACGCCACGTACTGGTGCGAGCAGTTCCACATCGACGGGCTCCGGGTCGACGCGGTCGCCTCGATGCTCTACCTGGACTACTCGCGCGAGGACGGCCAGTGGTCGCCCAACGAGTTCGGCGGGCGGGAGAACCTGGACGCGGTCGCCTTCCTCCAGGAGATGAACGCCACGGTCTACCGGCGCAATCCGGGCGTGGTCACCATCGCCGAGGAGTCGACCGCCTGGGAGGGCGTGACCCGGGCGACCGACCACGGCGGGCTCGGCTTCGGGCTGAAGTGGAACATGGGCTGGATGCACGACTCGCTGGTGTACGTCTCCAAGGAGCCGGTGCACCGCAAGTACCACCACAACGAGATGACGTTCTCGATGGTGTACGCGTACAGCGAGAACTACGTGCTGCCGATCTCGCACGACGAGGTGGTGCACGGCAAGCAGGCGCTGGTCTCCAAGATGCCCGGTGACTGGTGGCAGCAGCGCGCCAACCACCGTGCGTACCTGGGCTTCATGTGGGCCCACCCGGGCAAGCAACTGCTGTTCATGGGGCAGGAGTTCGCGCAGGGCGCGGAGTGGTCGGAGGGCCACGGCCCGGACTGGTGGCTGCTGGACCCGGCGTACGAGGCGTCCGGCGACCACCGCGGGGTGCGGGAGCTGGTCGGCGACCTCAACAAGGTGTACGGGGCGACGCCCGCGCTCTGGCAGCGCGACACCCGTCCGGAGGGCTTCGCCTGGGTGGACGGGGGCGCGGCGGAGGACAACGTGTTCGCGTTCCTGCGCCACGACGCGAAGGGCGCGCCGCTGCTGGCGGTCTCCAACTTCTCGCCGGTGGTGCGGCACGACTACCGGCTCGGGGTGCCGGAGGGCCCCCGGCTGTGGGCGGAGGTCCTGAACACGGACGCCGCCCGGTACGGGGGCGGCGGGGTGGTCAACGAGGAGCCGCTGAAGCCGGAGAACGTGCCGTCCCACGGCAGGCCGTCGAGCGTGTCGCTGACGCTGCCGCCGCTGGCGACGGTGTGGTTCAAGCCGGCGTGACGCGGTGACGCGACGAGGGGGCGGGGCCACGGCGGCCCCGCCCCCTCGGGCGGTCAGAGCACGTCCTCCAGCTCCTGGAGGAGCCGCCGCTTCGGGCGGGCGCCGACCATGGACTTCACCGGTTCGCCGTCCCGGAACACCATCAGGGTCGGCATCGACAGGACGCCGTACCGGGTGCTGGTCCCCGGGTTGCGGTCGACGTCGATCTGCACGACGCGGAGCCGTTCGCGCTCCTCCTCGGCGATGGCACCCAGGACCGGGGCGAGCTGGCGGCAGGGGCCGCACCAGTCGGCGGTGAACTCGACCAGGACGGGCCGGGTCTCCCCCAGCACCTCGGCGTCGAAGGTCTCGTCGGTGAGCTCGTCGACGCCCGTTACGTGGATCATCTGTCATCCTCCCAGTTCGCAGCGTGGTTCGGGGCCGCCGGGCAGTTCGGCGGACGCCTCCAGCTCGGCGCGGGCCAGCTGGGTACCCACCTCCGTGCGGACGGCCCGCAGCTGCTCGATGAGCCGGTCGAGCTCGCCGAGCTTGCGCCGGTAGACGGCCAGCGAGGCGGGGCAGGCGTCCCCGGCGGGGTACCCGGCCCGCAGGCACTCCACGAAGGGCCGGGTCTCCTCCAGGTCGAACCCGAAGTCCTGGAGGGTCCGGATCTGCTGGATCAGCCCGAGGTCGCTCTCGTCGTACGTGCGGTAGCCGTTCACCGCGCGCCGCGCGGGCAGCAGCCCGCGCGACTCGTAGTAGCGCAGCGTCCGCGTCGTCGTCCCGGCCCGTTCGGCCAGCTCCCCGATTCGCATACCGCGACCGTAATCCTTGACGCCGACGTCAAGGCAAGGGCGTCAGACCTTGGTGAGCGAGGGCCGGTCCTCACCGCCCTCGCGGGCCTCGGGGACGTACGGCTCCGCCGGTCCCTCGTCGCTGAGCATCTTCTCGTCGAAGGGGATCGCGCCGGAGAGCACCTGGTCGACCCGTTCGCGGTCGATCTCCTTGGTCCAGGTGCCGACGAGGACCGTGGCGACCGCGTTGCCCGCGAAGTTGGTCAGGGCGCGGGCCTCGCTCATGAAGCGGTCGATGCCGACGATCAGGCCGACGCCGTCCACCAGCTCGGGGCGGTGCGACTGGAGGCCGCCGGCGAGGGTCGCGAGACCGGCGCCGGTGACGCCCGCGGCTCCCTTGGACGCGATGACCATGAAGACCAGCAGGGAGATCTGCTCGCCGATGCTCAGCGGGTCGCCCGTCGCGTTGGCGATGAACAGCGAGGCCATCGTGAGGTAGATCGCGGTGCCGTCCAGGTTGAAGGAGTAGCCGGTCGGCACGGTGATGCCGACGACGGGCTTGCTGACGCCCATGTGCTCCATCTTCGCGATCAGCCGGGGCAGCGCCGACTCCGAGGAGGAGGTGGACAGGATCAGCAGGAACTCGCGGCCGAGGTACTTCAGCAGCGCGAAGATGTTGACCCCCGCGACCAGGCGCAGGATCGCGCCGAGCACCACGAAGACGAAGAGCGCGCAGGTGATGTAGAAGCCGATCATGATGACCGCGAGTGCCTTCAGCGCGTCCACGCCGGTCTCGCCGACCACCGCGGCCATCGCGCCGAACGCGCCGATGGGCGCCGCCCACATGATCATGGCGAGGATGCGGAAGACGAGGCGCTGGATGTGCGCGATGCCGCGCAGCACCGGCTCGCCGGTCCGGCCCAGGGCCTGGAGGGCGAAGCCCGCGAGCAGGGCGATCAGCAGGGTCTGGAGGACCTCGCCCTCGGTGAAGGCGGAGACCAGGGTGGTCGGGATGATGCCGAGCAGGAAGTCCGTGGTGGACTCGCCGGCCCCCTCCGCCTGCTTCTCACCGGCGGCGCGGACCGCCTCGGTGAGGTGGAGGCCGGAGCCGGGCTCCAGGATGTTGCCGACGATCAGGCCGATGGCCAGGGCCACCGTCGACATGACCAGGAAGTAGCCGAGGGCGAGCCCGCCGACGGCCCCGACCTTGGCGGCCTTGCGGACCGAGCCGACGCCCAGGACGATCGTGCAGAAGATGATCGGCGAGATCATCATCTTGATCAGGTTCACGAACCCGGTGCCGATGGGCTTGAGCTCGACGGCGGCGTCGGGGGCGACGAAGCCCACGAGGATGCCGAGGCCCACGGCCACGATCACGGCGAGATACAGGTACTTCGTACGGTCCGGCTTGGTGCGTTCCGTTTCGGCGGCGCTCACTGCCACGGGGGTCTCCTCGGGTCGTCGTCGTCCCACCCCCGTGCCGGGGGTCCCGGCGACTATCCCGCCCGCTGTGACCCCGGTCACCCTTACGGTCATTTCGTTCATACGTTTTCGGCCAGGCACACTTATCCGCATGCGTTTCCCCCGTACCCGACCGCGCAGCCTGGCCGGCCAGCTGTTCGCGTGGCAGGTGGTGCTGGTGGCGGCCGTCGTGGCGGGGTGCGCGTGCTTCGCGTACGTCTCCGGGCGCGGCCAGGCCGAGGAGACGGCGGCGCGGCAGGCGCGGGCGGTGGCCCTCTCGGTGGCCGGATCGCCGTCCGTCCGGGAGGCGATCCGCACCGACGACCCGTCCGCCACGCTCCAGCCGTACGCGGAGCGGGTGCGCAAGGACACCGGGATCGCCTTCATCACGATCATGAGCCCGGACCGGGTCCGCTGGACGCACCCGGACGCCGACCGCATCGGTGAGACCTTCCTCGGGCACACCGCCCGGGCGCTGCGCGGGGAGACCTTCTCGGAGACGTACACCGGCACGCTCGGGCCCTCGATCCGGGTCGTCACCCCGGTCCGCGACGGCGGCCGGATCACCGGGCTGGTCAGCGCGGGCATCACCGTGGACCGGGTCTCCTCGCAGGTGCGGGCGCAGCTGGGCGCCCTGGCGCTGGCGGCGGGCGCGGCCCTGGTGCTCGGCGGGCTCGGCACGTACGTGATCAACGCGAGGCTGCGGCGGCACACGCACGGGATGAACGCGGCGGAGCTGAGCCGGCTGCACGACTACC
The DNA here is from genome assembly GCF_045206345.1 of Streptomyces sp. NBC_00209. Taxonomy (NCBI): domain Bacteria; kingdom Bacillati; phylum Actinomycetota; class Actinomycetes; order Kitasatosporales; family Streptomycetaceae; genus Streptomyces; species Streptomyces sp. NBC_00209. The sequence continues at coordinate 1,860,241 of NZ_CP108121.1, forward strand.
ACGAGGCGACCCTGCACGCGGTGCGCGAGGGGCTGCTGATGCTGGACGGGCAGCGCCGGATCGCCCTGCTCAACGACGCGGGCCGGGACCTGCTCGGCCTGGCCCCGGGCGCCGTCGGCCGCCGGGTCGCCGACCTCGATCTGCCGGCCCCGCTGACCGGGGCTCTGCTCGCCTCCGAGGAGCGGGTGGACGAGGTGCACCTGACGGCGGACCGGGTCATCGTCGTCAACACCCGTCCGGTGGTCGGCGGCGAGCGGCGCGGCACCGTGGTGACCCTGCGCGACCACACCGAGCTCCAGGCGCTGTCCGGGGAACTGGACTCGGAGCGCGGCTTCACCCGGGCGCTGCGCTCCCAGGCGCACGAGGCGGCGAACCGGCTGCACACCGTGGTCTCGCTGATCGAGCTGGGCCGGGCGGACGAGGCGGTGGGCTTCGCCACGGCCGAACTGGAGCTGGCCCAGGCGCTCACCGACCGGGTGGTGGGCGCGGTCGGTGAACCGGTGCTCGCCGCCCTGCTCCTGGGCAAGGCGGCGCAGGCGAACGAACGGGGCGTGGAGCTGGTGCTCGCGGAGGACAGCCTGATAGACGACGGCGCGCTGCCCGCGTCGCTGCCCGCCCGCGATCTGGTGACCATCCTCGGCAATCTGATCGACAACGCGGTGGACGCGGTGACCCAGGAGGCGCCCGTGCGCGGCCGGGTCACGGTCACCGCGCTCGCCGACGGGGGCGAACTGCTGCTGCGGGTCGCGGACAACGGGGCCGGGGTCGCCCCGGGGGACGCGGCCGAGGTGTTCCGGTCCGGCTGGTCGACGCACGGCGCGGGGCGCGGCCTCGGCCTTGCCCTGGTCCGGCAGGCGGCGCACCGGGGCGGCGGGACGGTGGCGCTGGAGCGGGGTCCGGACGGGGGCGCGGAGTTCACCGTACGGCTGCCGCTGGCGCGGGAGGGCGGCGCGCTCGTGACGGCGGCGGAGGGGGGCGTCTCGTGATCCGGGTCCTGGTCGTGGAGGACGACCCCGTGGCGGCCGACGCGCATCAGCTGTACGTGGGCCGGGTGCCGGGCTTCGCGGTGTCCGCCGTGGCGCACTCGCGGGCCGAGGCGGTCCGGGCGCTGGAGCGCACCCCGGTCGACCTGCTGCTCCTGGACCTCTATCTGCCCGACGGGCACGGGCTCCAGCTGCTGCGCTCGCTGCGGGCGGCCGGGCACGCGGCGGACGTGATCGCGGTGACCTCGGCCCGCGACCTGGCCTTGGTCCGGGAGGGCGTCTCGCTGGGCGTCGTGCAGTACGTCCTGAAGCCGTTCACCTTCGCCACGCTGCGGGACCGGCTCGTGCGGTACGCGCAGTTCCGGGCGGCGGCCGGTGAGGCGAGCGGGCAGGAAGAGGTGGACCGGGCGCTCGCCGCGCTGCGGGCCCCGGAGCCGGCCCGGCTGCCCAAGGGGCTGAGCGGCCCGACCCTGGAGGCGGTGACCGGGGCGCTGCGGGCGGCCCCGGACGGTCTGACGGCCGCGGCGGCGGGCCTGGAGCTGGGGATCTCGCGCATCACCGCGCGCCGCTATCTGGAGCACCTGGTGACGGCCGGGCGGGCCGTGCGCAGTCCGCAGTACGGCCAGGTGGGACGGCCGGAGCTGCACTACCGGTGGCGGCCGGAAGGGCGCTGAGCGGGGGCGACAGGTCCCCTGACGCGGCTTTTGTGCCTAGGACCTTCCTATGAGCCGTGTTCTCGGGCGAACACACCGTAGTCAGCGGGGCCCCGACCTCCTTACGGTGTCCCCGTGCACCCCTCTCCGCCTTTCAACGCCCCCGCCGCCCGAAGACTCCGCGAGGCCCTGGGTATGGCTCCCGGCCATGTCGCCTATGGTCTCGGCGCTCAGTACGGACTACGGATCACCGCCGAGACGGTGGCCGCCTGGGAGCGCGGGCTCGCGCTCCCCTCGGAATACGAACTCACCGCACTGGCCGGGGTGCTGTGGTGCGCCCCGGGCGAGCTGCTGACGGCCGCGCGCAGCCTGCGCGAGCACCGGGTCTCCCGGGAGCTGTCGCCGGACGAGCTGGCCGCCCGGGTGGGGCTGGCCGCCTCCGCGTATCTGCGGATGGAGGAGTCGGGGCGGTGGCGGGGCAATGAAAGGCAGTCCGCCGCGCTGAGCGAGGCGCTGGGCCTGACGCCCGCGGACTTCGTGACGGCGACCGGGCGCGAGGAGGAGCTGGCGGACCTGCTGCGCAGCGCGGTGACGACGCGGTGGCAGGCGTACTCGCGGCCGGTGGCCAAGCTGGCACCGGTGGACCGGCGCCGCGTCCAGGAGGTCCTGGAGCGGCTGCACGGCGACTACCAGGCGCTGATGGTCTCCACGCTGAGCTGGAGCAGCGCGGGCACGGACCGGCCGGGCAACACCGGCGAGGAGGGCCGGGCCTTCCTCGCCGGGATCGTGCCCCGCTTCTGGGAGGCGGCCGGCCCTTCCGCGTAACGGCCGGCCCTTCCGCGCAACCCGCTCAGAAGACGGACTCGGCCTCGTGCATCCGGTCCAGCGGGACCGTCTTGAGCTGGGTGACCGCCTCGGCGAGCGGGACCATCTCGATGTCGTTGCCGCGCAGCGCGGTCATCCGGCCGAAGTCGCCCCGGTGCGCGGCCTCCACCGCGTGCCAGCCGAAGCGGGTGGCGAGGACGCGGTCGTACGCGGTCGGGGTGCCGCCGCGCTGGACGTGGCCGAGGATGACCGGGCGGGCCTCCTTGCCGAGCCGCTTCTCCAGCTCGACGGCCAGCCGGTTGCCGATGCCCTGGAACCGCTCGTGTCCGAACTGGTCGATCTCGCCCTTGGCGTACGGCATCGAGCCCTCGGCCGGGTGCGCGCCCTCGGCGACGCAGATGACGGCGAACTTCTTGCCGCGCGCGAAGCGCTCCTCGACCATCTTGACCAGGTCGTCCACCTCGAACTTGCGCTCGGGGAGGCAGATGCCGTGGGCGCCGCCGGCCATGCCGGACTCCAGCGCGATCCAGCCCGCGTGGCGGCCCATCACCTCTACCACCATCACGCGCTGGTGGGACTCGGCGGTGGTCTTCAGACGGTCTATGGCCTCCGTCGCGACGCCCACGGCGGTGTCGAAGCCGAACGTGCGGTCGGTGGAGGAGATGTCGTTGTCGATGGTCTTCGGGACGCCGACGACGGGCATTCCGGCGTCCGCGAGCATCCGGGCGGCGGTGAGGGTGCCCTCGCCGCCGATCGGGATCAGCGCGTCCATGCCGTAACGACGGCTCAGCTCGGCACAGTTCTCGGCGGCCTCGCGCAGCCGGGCGCGCTCCAGGCGGGCCGAGCCGAGGATGGTGCCGCCGCGGGCGAGGATGCCGCTGACCGCGTTCAGGTCGAGGGGCCTGAAGTGGCCGTCGAGGAGGCCCTTGAAGCCGTCCTCGAAACCGATGACCTCGTCGCCGTGGCCGACGACGGCCCGGTGGACGACCGAACGGATCACTGCGTTCAGGCCGGGGCAGTCGCCGCCTGCGGTGAGAACTCCGATGCGCATCCTGTTCCGTCTCCTGCTCGCTGGGCCCGTCCACTGGCATCCGGAACGGGGGCTTCTTCCCCCTCCCCCGTACCGTGAGTCACGACGAGTGTCCCACGCCGGGCGCGCGGCTCGCGCTCCCGGCTGCTCCGGGGCGGCCTGCGGGCGCCTTCGCGGGGCAGTCGTCCGGCGGGCGGCCCCTCCGCCCCCACGGGTATCGTCAAACGGGCGATTACCACTCGAACCGGGCACTATGCCGGACCAGAGACGACGGGAGAGCACGCGTGACGCGCAGCGTGTACGTGACCGGGATCGACCGGGGAGACGGCCGCCAGGTCGTGGACCTGGGCGTCATGGAGCTGCTGACCCGCCAGGTGGACCGGGTCGGGGTGTTCCGCCCCCTGGTGCACGACGACCCCGACCGGCTGTTCGAGCTGCTGCGGGCCCGCTACCGGCTCTCCCAGGACCCGGGCACGGTCTACGGGATGGACTACCACGAGGCGTCCGCGATCCAGGCCGAGCAGGGCACCGACGAACTCGTCTCCCGGCTGGTCGAGCGCTTCCACCGGGTGGCCGTCGACTACGAGGTGGTCCTCGTCCTCGGCACCGACTTCGCCGCCACCCAGCTCCCGGACGAGCTGGCGCTCAACGCCCGCCTGGCCAACGAGTTCGGCGCCTCGGTGATCGCGGTGGTCGGCGGCAAGGACCAGAACGCGGAGTCGGTGCGCGCCGAGACCCGCAACGCGTACCGGGCGTACTCGGGCCTGGGCTGCGACGTGCTCGCGATGATCGTGAACCGGGTGGCCCCCGCCGACCGGGACGTCGTCGCGGAACGCCTCGCCGCGACCCTGCCGGTCCCCTGCTCGGTGCTGCCGGACGAGCCGGCCCTCTCGGCGCCGACGGTCGCCCAGATCACGGCGGCCCTGGACGGCACGGTGCTCCTCGGCGACGACTCCGGGCTCGCCCGGGACGCGCTGGACTTCGTCTTCGGCGGGGCGATGCTGCCGAATCTGCTGAAGGCGCTGACCCCGGGGTGCATGGTGGTGACGCCCGGGGACCGCGCGGACCTGGTGGTCGGCTCGCTCGCCGCGCACAGCGCCGGGACGCCGCCGATCGCCGGGGTGCTGCTTACCCTGGACGAGCGGCCCGGCGAGGAGATACTCACGCTGGCCGCGCGGCTCGCACCGGGCACCCCGGTCGTCTCGGTGGCCGGCGGCTCCTTCCCCACCGCCGCGGAGCTCTTCGCCCTGGAGGGCAGGCTCAACGCGGCGACCCCGCGCAAGGCGGAGACCGCGCTCGGCCTCTTCGAGCGCCACGTCGACACCGCCGCCCTCCTCGACCGGGTCTCGGTCGCCCGCAGCGGCCGGGTCACGCCGATGATGTTCGAGCACGAGCTGCTGGAGCAGGCGCGCGCGGACCGGCGCCGGGTGGTGCTGCCGGAGGGCACCGAGGAACGCGTGCTGCGCGCGGCCGACGTGCTGATGCGCCGGGACGTCTGCGACCTCACGCTGCTCGGTGACCCGGACGTCATCCGCAAGAAGGCCGCCGACCTCGGCATCGACCTGGCCGAGACCCAGCTCATCGACCCGCAGACCTCGGAGCTGCGCCAGTCGTTCGCCGAGCGGTACGCACAGCTGCGGGCGCACCGCGGAGTGACGGTCGAGCTGGCGTACGACGTGGTCTCGGACGTCAACTACTTCGGCACCCTGATGGTCCAGGAGGGCCTGGCCGACGGGATGGTCTCCGGGGCTGTGCACTCCACGGCGGCGACGATCCGGCCGGCCTTCGAGATCATCAAGACCAAGCCCGATGCCTCGATCGTGTCGTCGGTCTTCTTCATGTGCCTCGCCGACAGGGTGCTGGTGTACGGCGACTGCGCGGTCAACCCGGACCCGGACGCCGAGCAGCTCGCGGACATCGCCGTGCAGTCCGCCGCCACCGCCGCCCGCTTCGGCGTCGAGCCCCGGATCGCGATGCTGTCGTACTCGACGGGGACCTCCGGCACCGGCGCCGACGTGGACAAGGTGCGCGAGGCGACGGACCGGGTGCGCGGGAGCCGCCCGGACCTGAGGATCGAGGGTCCCATCCAGTACGACGCGGCGGTCGAGCCGAGCGTGGCCGCGACCAAGCTGCCGGGCTCCGAGGTGGCCGGGCAGGCGACGGTCCTGATCTTCCCGGACCTCAACACCGGCAACAACACCTACAAAGCCGTGCAGCGCTCGGCGGGCGCGGTGGCGGTCGGCCCGGTCCTCCAGGGGCTGCGCAAGCCGGTCAACGACCTGTCCCGGGGCGCGCTCGTGCAGGACATCGTGAACACCGTGGCCATCACCGCGATCCAGGCCCAGGGCGAGGAGTGACCCGCATGACCACCCCGAACACCGAAGACGCGGCGGCGGCCGGGAAGCCGAGCCGGGTGCTCGTGCTCAACTCCGGCTCGTCCTCCGTGAAGTACCAGCTGCTCGACATGGACGACCGCTCCCGGCTGGCGTCCGGTCTGGTCGAGCGGATCGGCGAGGAGACCTCCCGGCTCGTCCACACCCCACTGGCCGCGGGCGGCGAGCCCCGGGAGCGCGAGGGCCGGATCGCCGACCACGACGAGGCGCTGAAGGCGGCGGCCGAGGAGCTGGCCGCCGACGGGCTCGGCCTGGACTCCCCGGAGCTGGCGGCGATCGGGCACCGGGTGGTGCACGGCGGGCTCCGGTTCACCGAGCCGACCGTGATCACCGACGAGGTCCTCAAGGAGATCGAGCGCCTGGTCCCCGTGGCGCCGCTGCACAACCCGGCCAACATCACGGGCATCCGCACCGCCCAGGCGCTGCGCCCGGACCTGCCGCAGGTGGCGGTGTTCGACACGGCGTTCCACACGACGATGCCGGAGCACGCGGCGCGGTACGCGATCGACGTGGAGACGGCCGACGCCCACCGCATCCGCCGCTACGGCTTCCACGGCACCTCGCACGCGTACGTCTCCCGCAAGGCGGCCGAGCTGCTGGGCAAGGAGCCGGCGGACGTCAACGTCATCGTGCTGCACCTGGGCAACGGGGCGTCCGCGTCGGCGGTCGCGGGCGGGCGGTGCGTGGAGACGTCGATGGGCCTGACCCCCTTGGAGGGGCTGGTGATGGGTACCCGGTCCGGGGACATCGATCCGGCCGTCACCTTCCATCTGAAGCGGGTGGCGGGGATGTCGGCGGACGAGATCGACGTCTTGCTCAACAAGAAGAGCGGCCTGGTGGGGCTGTGCGGTGACAACGACATGCGGGAGATCCGGCGCCGGGTGGACGAGGGCGACGAGCGTGCCGCGCTCGCCTTCGACATCTACGTCCACCGGCTGAAGAAGTACATCGGCGCCTATGCGGCGGTCCTCGGCCGGGTGGACGCCGTGGTCTTCACGGCGGGGGTGGGCGAGAACTCCGCCCCGGTACGGGAGGCTGCCATCGCCGGACTGGAGGAGCTGGGCCTCGCGGTGGACGCGGATCTCAACGCCGTACGGTCCGGCGTACCGCGGCTGATCTCGCCGGATTACGCGCGGGTCGCGGTCGCCGTGGTGCCGACGGACGAGGAGCTGGAAATCGCGAATCAGACCTTCGCACTGGTCGACAACTGAGCGGACCCGCGCCCTTTTGTATCTTCCACCAGCCGGAATATTCCGCAGCGAAACAAACCGATAGGATCCGCCTCATGCGCCGTTCCAAAATCGTCTGCACCCTCGGCCCCGCCGTCGACTCCCATGAGCAGCTCGTCGCTCTGATCGAGGCCGGCATGAGCGTGGCCCGTTTCAACTTCAGTCACGGCTCCCACGCGGAACACCAGGGTCGTTACGACCGGGTCCGCAAGGCTGCCGCCGAGACCGGGCGGGCGGTCGGCGTGCTCGCCGACCTCCAGGGCCCGAAGATCCGCCTGGCGAAGTTCGCCGAGGGTCCGGTCGAGCTGGTCCGCGGGGACGAGTTCGTCATCACCGCCGAGGACGTCCCCGGGGACAAGTCGATCTGCGGCACGACCTACAAGGGCCTGCCCGGTGACGTCAGCAAGGGCGACCCGATCCTGATCAACGACGGCAACGTCGAGCTCAAGGTCGTCTCCGTGGACGGCCCCCGGGTCCACACCATCGTCATCGAGGGCGGGGTGATCTCCGACCACAAGGGGATCAACCTGCCGGGTGCCGCGGTCAACGTGCCGGCCCTGTCCGAGAAGGACGTCGAGGACCTGCGGTTCGCCCTGCGGATGGGCTGTGACCTGGTCGCGCTCTCCTTCGTCCGGGACGCCGACGACATCAAGGACGTCCACAAGGTAATGGACGAGGAGGGCCGCCGGGTCCCCGTCATCGCCAAGGTGGAGAAGCCGCAGGCCGTCGAGCACATGGAGGGCATCGTCATGGCGTTCGACGGTGTGATGGTCGCCCGTGGCGACCTCGCCGTCGAATATCCGCTGGAGAAGGTCCCGATGGTGCAGAAGCGCCTGGTGGAGCTGTGCCGGCGCAACGCCAAGCCGGTGGTCGTGGCGACCCAGATGATGGAGTCGATGATCACCAACTCCCGTCCGACCCGCGCCGAGGCGTCCGACGTCGCCAACGCGATCCTGGACGGCGCGGACGCGGTCATGCTCTCCGCGGAGTCCTCGGTCGGCGCGTACCCGATCGAGACCGTCAAGACCATGTCGAAGATCGTGGTCGCCGCCGAGGAGGAGCTGCTCTCCAAGGGCCTCCAGCCGCTGGTGCCGGGCAAGAAGCCCCGTACCCAGGGCGGTTCGGTCGCCCGCGCGGCCTGCGAGATCGCGGACTTCCTGGGCGGCGAGGCCCTGGTCGCCTTCACCAAGTCCGGTGACACCGCCCGCCGCCTGTCCCGCTATCGCGCCGCGCAGCCGATCCTGGCCTTCACCACGGACGAGTCCACCCGCAGCCAGCTGGCCCTCAGCTGGGGCGTCGAGGCCCATGTCGTCCCGCACGTGGACACCACGGACGCGATGGTGGACCTGGTCGACTCGGAGCTGCTGAAGCTCGGCCGCTACAACGAGGGCGACACGATGGTCATCACGGCCGGCTCGCCCCCCGGTGTCCCCGGCACCACCAACATGGTCCGCGTCCACCACGTGGGCGGTCAGGACCAGGGCTGACACCCGGCATGACCACGGTGCCCCCGGTTCCTCCGAACCGGGGGCACCGCCCTTTTCAGACCGGCGGCAGCAGATCGCTCGCGCTGACGGTGCGGTCCAGCGCGGGGTACACGAAGTCCGTCTCCTCGTTCTCGCGGCGCCGCAGCCCGTAGAACTCACACGGTCTTCGAGGTCCGGAACGTGAGGCCCAGCCACTCGTTGTCCCCGGCCCCGCCCGCCGGGTCCGCGAGGATCCGGTGCCTCGGGCGGCGGTTCGCCGCCACGGAGAAGGCGACCACGCCGTTGTGGACGAGCGGGATCTCCAGCGTCCCGGCGTCCGGCCGCTCCTTCGTTGTACGCGCTCGTGCAGCGCTCGGCCGGCGCGTTGTCGAAGGCGGCCGTGGAGCCCCGCCCGCGCCCGCCTCCGCTGCGATACGCGCTTCTCCCGGCTGCGTCGCGTACAACGAACTCACGTGTCCCCCGCAGACGTTGACGAACATGGTGACGGCCCGCACCCCGAGGGGCGGCGGGCCGTCGCCATGCTAACGAGAGGCGTCAGGCGCCGTCCTGGGTGAAGTAGTTGTGCAGTCCCGGGACGGTCAGGGTGCCGCCGAACTGGCCGGCCTGGGTGACCTTCACCTTCGTGAAGAAGGCGAACGGGACGTTCAGCGGGGGCGGGGTCTCCGGGCTGAAGGTGATCGGGATGAGGCCGAAGAGGTTGCCCTTCAGCTCCTCCGTGTACATCGTCACCGTGCCGTTGCGGATCGTGGAGGTGGAGCCCTTCCGCGCCTGCACGTGGCCCGTGGTGCCCGGCTGGGGGCCGGTCGTCAGCTGGTGCAGGTCCTTGATGTCGATCGAGGACGCGGTGAACTTCAGCACCTTCTTGGTGGTGTTGCCCGCCCGTACCTCCACGATGCCCTTGTAGTCGAGCCCGTTCAGGGTGAGCAGCGAGCTCTCCAGGATCCACGGGTCGGTGGGCAGGTTGGGAATGCCCGGCTCCAGCTTCGCGTCGGCCAGGGCCTCCGGGTCCGCGGTCGGGCACGGGAACGGCTCCTTGGCGCCGTCCGGGATGTCCTCGTCCTTCTTGGCGTCGGTGCCCTTGACGTCCTCGTCCAGCTCCTCGACCGTCCGGCCCGCCTTGCCGGCCGCGTCGCGGATGGCCTCGGTGGTCTTGTCGGCGGTGTCCTTCGCCGCGTCGGTGGCCTTGTCCGCGGTCTCGTCCTTGGAGTCCTCGGTGTCCGCGGTGGCGGACGGCTTCGGGGAGGCCGTGGTGGGGCTCGGGGACGGGCTCGCCGTCTCCTTGTCCTTGTCACCGTCGAAGAGGTCCTTGAGCGCGTCGCCGAGGCCCAGCGGGTCGAGCGGGTTCGTCGTCTTCGTGGGCGACGGGGTGGCGGCCGGGGTCTCGGCCGGGGCGGCGTCGGTGCTCTTCTTCGCGGTGTCGGTGCTCTTCGCGGTGTCGTCCGCCGAGCCCGTGGCCGTGGGCTTCGGGGTCGCCTCGTCGGTCGTCCCCGGCGTCGGCTTCGCGCTCTCGCTCGTGGACGGGGACGGCGTCTTCGACGCGGAGGGCGTCGGCTCCGCCGACTCGCTCGGCTCGTCGGAGCGCGTGACGCAGGGGCCGGGCGCGAAGGGGATGTCCGCCGTGTCGTCGGCCATCGCCAGCCGGGGCGTGAGGCCCATCCCGACGAAGACCGCCGTCGGCATCGCGGCGAGCGCGAACGCCTTCTTGCCCGCGGGCATGTGGAGCTTCGTCAGCAGCGACTTCTTCGGGGCGGCGTGGCGGGGGCCCCTGCGTTCGCGGGCCCCGTTCTCGTCCGCGCCGTTCATCTGCTCGTCGTCACCCCGCACGGTGCCTCCCGCCCTCGACGGTGGTGTCGTACGGGGCCTGCGGCTGCTCGGGAACACCGGCCCCGTGGAGCGCGCCCTCGGGGAACGGCTCGTCCTTCGCGAACGAGACGGTCTCCGGGGTCTCCTCGGCGGGAGCGGGCTCCGCGGCCGCCTGCGGTTCGCCCGGGGCCCAGGACACGGAGAGCGCGCCGCCGAGCAGGGCGAGGACGAAGCCGATGATGAAGCCGCCGATGTTGGCGACGGGTATGGAGATGAGGGCCAGCAGAATCGCGGCGACACCGGCGAACACGCGGACGATGCTGTGGAACCACATCGTCAGGCCCAGCGTGACGAGCAGGACACCGATGATCAGCGAACCGGCGCCGGCCGTGGTGGACATCGCCAGCGTCACGTTGCCGAGGTGCATGTTCGCATACGGGAAGTACATGATGGGCACGCCGCCCAGCATGGTGAACAGTCCGGCCCAGAACGGCCGGTCACCCCGCCAGGTGCGGAAGCCTCGCCAGGAGAGGGTGAGGTAGTGCTCGTTCTGCCCTTGGGATTCGGGGCTCATGGAAAACAGCTCCCTGGGAACCGGTACTGCCGTGAGAAAGAGAAGGGTGGGCGGCCGGGGGCCCGTGATGCGCCCCCGCCCGCCCGGGCTAGTGCCCTAGTAGCACTCGTCGACGCCCTTGGACAGCCCAAGGTGCAGACCCGGCAGCTTGAACGTTCCTGCCGTGGTGGCCCACGCCTTCTGCTTGACGTTCTTCAGATTGGCGTGCTCAGCGCGCTGCGCGAAGCCGTTCGGGTTGACCTTCTCCTCGGTCCCGGGCTGGATGCCCGGGCCCTTCAGATCGCCCGAGCGCACACCGATGTCGATGTTCTTGAACTCGGCGTCAGCGTTGAGATCCGAGACGTCGAGGTAGAGGCCGGTCGCGTCGACCAGCTTCTTCTTCCTCTCCTCGCCCGTGGCATTCCCCGGATCACCGGCGGTCAGCTTCAGCGTCACACTGCCCAACCCGAAGGGCAGGTTGGGCGTGACGACCGACTGGCACATCTTGGTGATGGTGGCGTGGCTGAACCCGGACACGGCGACCGGAGCCGCCTGATCCTCGCCCTTGAGGCTCTTGCCGGACGCGACGCTGCCGTACTGGACGAAGTTGTCACCGTCCAGTTCGTCGGCCCTGACCTTGAACTCCTGGCCCGACACGCTGAAGGACGCGGCGAGCGCGCCCTGGGCCAGACCGACGCCGACGGCGGCGGTGGCTATGACGCTCGGCACCATGACGACAGCGAAACGCTTCCATCTCGTGCCACCGCGAACCTGGGAACTCATACTTTTCCTCCTTCTCGGACGTACATCTCCGGTCAGGCATCCTGCCCGACCTGGGATGGGAGAAGTGCTACGTCCTCGGAAAGGAGAGCGCCCGCGAACGGAGGCTGTACCGCGTCCGCTTCACCGGCGATCACCCCCGAGCGACAACCACTGGTCACGCGTATACGCGACCTGATCGGACAGGCCCTGCCGGTCGGCAGGAACCCCCCTGTCCGGAGCCGGCGCCACTGCCGCCGACCCGCCCGGTGGGGACCCAACGGAGCCGCCGCTCCCGACTGGCAGCCGGACTGGCGTTATTGGACCGAGCGTGGCCGATCGTGGTCCATTCCCGGCCGGGACACAAGGGGGTTCGTTACTCACTGGTAACGCCCCCATAACCGAGCCACGACCTGCTGGCACCGAGTGGCCACACAGGGTGGCCCCGGACCAACGGACGAAAAGGAGGAAGGTTAAGCGAAACGGGACAGATCACAAAGATCGATTTACTGCGAGTAACAGGGCGTGCTTTTATCAAGATTTGGTAAAGCAGGGCCCACTCTTATCGCCTGATCGCGAAAACGGCCGCGGCGCCCGAAGGCGGCCGCGGCCGTGTTGTCAGTTCAGAACAATCGGATCGGACAGAGCGGATCAGAACAGGACGCGCGCGAGCGCGGTACGCGCGGCACCGACCCTCGGGTCCTCCGGGCCGATCACCTCGAAGAGGTCGAGCAGCCGCAGCCGGACCCGGTCGCGGTCCTCGCCGAACGTCCGGCGCACGGTCTCGACCAACCGCCCGAAGGCGTCCTCGACATGGCCGCCGACGAGGTCGAGGTCGGCCGCCGCCAGCTGCGCGTCCGCGTCGGCCGGCTTCTCCGCCGCCTCCGCGCGCACCTTCTGCGGGTCCGTCGCCCGGACCCGGGCCAGCAGCTCGGCCTGGGCGAGGCCCAGCTTCGCCTCGGTGTTGGCCGGGTCGTCGGACAGCACGTTCTTGTACGCCTGGACGGCACCCTCGAAGTCGCTGGCGTCCAGCGCCTGGGCGGCCGCCTCCAGGAGGGAGTCGTACGGGCCGGCGGGGGCCGGAGCCGCCACCTGGACCTCCGGGGCGTCCGACGGGTCGACCGCGATGCCGGTCAGGCCGAAGCGCTCCTCGCCGACCTGGATCAGCTGGTCCAGGGTCTGCCGGATCTGGGCCTCGGGGGCCGCGCCCTGGAAGAGGGGCAGCGCCTGTCCGGCGACGACCGCGAAGACCGCCGGGATGCCCTGGATGCCGAACTGCTGCATCAGCGTCGGGTTGGCGTCGACATCGACCTTGGCCAGCAGGAAGCGGCCGTTGTACTCGTGGGCCAGGCGCTCCAGGAGCGGACCCAGCTGCTTGCACGGCTCGCACCACTCGGCCCAGAAGTCGATGACGACGGGCACTTCGGCGGAGCGCTGGAGGACGTCGTTCTCGAAGCCCGCCTCGTTGACGTCGATCACGAGGGAGGACGCGGGGACGGCCGAGGGGCCGCCCTGACGTGCGGAGTCGGCGCGCGCCTGCTCCGCCTTCGCCTTGGCCTCTCCGGCCGCCTTCACCGCGGCGAGGTCGACGACGCCGCTCATGGACATGTTTCTGGGCTGCATGCGTACATCCTCCCCCTTCGGTGCGCCGTTCCGGAAAGCGATACGTGAAACCGCGCCCGTCCGCGACCCCCGCCGGCGTGCGGGGTGGACGGACAGACACGGCTGCGGAGCCCCTGAAAGACCCGGTTCGGCGCCCGGTCCCCACCCGGCGCCTGTGGCTGTCGTTCGTTCGTGGCGTCCACGACGGTCCGGACCGTCGTCTTACGCTACGACCCGTAGCGTAACTGGCCACGCCCCCTCACGCACAAGGGTGTTCGGTGATCTGTCTCACGGCTTCCGGGGCCGGTCGGATTTACCTACTGGCGGGTATGGTCGCCGCATGCTCAGCCGCCCCCACCCCAAACCCGCACGATCGGGACGCCCGCGCAGCACCGAGGCCGACGAGGCGATCCTGGAGGCGACCAGAGCCTCGCTGGTGGACCTCGGCTGGTCGAAGCTGACCATGGGTGACGTGGCGACGCGGGCCGGGGTCGCCAAGACGACCCTCTACCGGCGCTGGGCGGGCAAGAACGAGCTGGTCGTGGACGCGGTGGCCGTCCTCTTCGACGAGCTGGAGATGCCGGACCTGGGCAGCCTGGCCGCCGATGTGGAGGCGGTCGTGCTCCAGTTCGCCGCGCTGCTCGACCGGCCGGAGACCCGGACCGCGTTGATGGCGGTGGTCGCCGAGTCGACGCGGGACGAGGCGCTGCGGGCCCGTATCCGCGACTCGATCGTGAACCGGCAGAAGCGGCTGGTGCTCCAGGGGCGGCAGCGGGCGCAGGAGCGCGGCGAGCTGCCCGTCGAGCCGGACGAGGCCACGGCGGACCTGACGGCGGACCTGATCTTCGATGTGATCGCCGGCGCGGTGGTGCACCGGACGCTGGTGAGCGCCGAACCCGTCGATGCCGACTGGGCCCGGCGCTTCACGCTGCTGCTGCTGGCGGGCCTGGGCGCGGCCGCCGGACAGCCGGTACGTCAGAAGCCCGCCGGCTCCGTGTAGACGCCCCACTCGTCGCGCAGGACGCCGCAGATCTCGCCGAGGGTCGCCTCCGCGCGGACCGCGTCGAGCATCGGCGCGATCATGTTGGAGCCGTCGCGGGCGGCGGCCAGCATCGCGTCGAGGGCGCTCTTGACCCGGGCGTCGTCGCGTGCCTCCTTGCGGTCGGCGAGGACGCGGACCTGCTCGCGCTCGACCTCGTGGCTGACGCGCAGGATCTCCAGGTCGCCGGTGACCGAGCCGTGCGCGACGTTGACGCCGACGACGCGCTTGTCGCCCTTTTCCAGCGCCCGCTGGTACTGGAACGCGGACTCCGCGATCTCGCCGGTGAACCAGCCGTCCTCGATGCCGCGCAGGATGCCGGAGGTGATCGGGCCGACCGGGTGCCGCCCGTCCGGGTGGGCGCGGGTGCCGCGCTCCTTGATCTGCTCGAAGATCTTCTCGGCGTCGGCCTCGATGCGGTCGGTGAGCTGCTCCACGTACCAGGAACCGCCCAGCGGGTCGGCCACGTTGGCGACGCCGGTCTCCTCCATCAGCACCTGCTGGGTGCGCAGCGCGATCTCGGCGGCCTGCTCGGAGGGGAGCGCCAGGGTCTCGTCCAGGGCGTTGGTGTGCAGCGAGTTGGTACCGCCGAGGACGGCGGACAGGGCCTCGACGGCGGTGCGTACGACGTTGTTGTACGGCTGCTGCGCGGTGAGGGAGACCCCGGCGGTCTGGGTGTGGAAGCGGAGCCACTGGGCCTTGTCGGTCTTCGCGTCGTACGTCTCCTTCATCCAGCGGGCCCAGATGCGGCGGGCGGCGCGGAACTTGGCGATCTCCTCGAAGAAGTCGAGGTGCGCGTCGAAGAAGAAGGACAGGCCGGGCGCGAAGGTGTCGACGTCGAGGCCGCGGGAGAGGCCGAGCTCCACGTAACCGAAGCCGTCGGCGAGGGTGTACGCCAGCTCCTGCGCGGCCGTCGCCCCGGCCTCGCGGATGTGATAGCCGGAGACGGAGAGCGGCTTGTACGCGGGGATGGAGGCGGCGCAGTGCTCCATCAGGTCGCCGATGAGGCGCAGATGGGGCTCGGGCTGGAAGAGCCACTCCTTCTGCGCGATGTACTCCTTGAAGATGTCGGTCTGGAGCGTGCCGTTGAGGACGGCCGGGTCGACGCCCTGGCGTTCGGCGGCGACCAGGTACATGCAGAAGACCGGGACGGCCGGGCCGCTGATCGTCATCGACGTCGTGACGTCACCGAGCGGGATGTCCTGGAACAGGACCTCCATGTCGGCGGCGGAGTCGATGGCGACGCCGCAGTGGCCGACCTCGCCGAGCGCGCGGGGGTCGTCGGAGTCGCGGCCCATCAGCGTCGGCATGTCGAAGGCCACGCTGAGCCCGCCGCCGCCGGCGGCCAGGATCATCTTGTAGCGCTCGTTGGTCTGCTCGGCGTTGCCGAAGCCGGCGAACTGGCGGATGGTCCAGGTGCGGCCCCGGTAGCCGGTCGGGTGGAGCCCCCGGGTGAAGGGGTACTCACCGGGCCAGCCGATCCGCTCGAAGCCCTCGTACGCGTCCCCGGGGCGGGGGCCGTACACCGGCTCGACCGGGTCGCCCGAGAGCGTGGTGAAGTCCGCGTCACGCTTGCGGGCCTTGTCGTAACGGGCCTGCCAGCGGCGGCGGCCTTCCTCGATCGCGTCAGCGTCCATGCCCCCCAATTTACTAGGACGTCCTAGTAAATGTCGATGACAAACCGCCCGGCGCTTCGCGCGGGGCGGTTCGTCGAGGTCAGACGTTCGCGGGGGCCGCGGGCGCCGCGTCCGCGATCAGCGGCTCGACCTCGCGGACGACCTTGCGCTCCACGAAGAACGCGGCCGTCGGGATCGTGCCCGCGATCAGCACCCAGGCCAGCTTGCCCAGCGGCCACTTCGCCTTGGAGCCCAGGTCGAAGGCGAAGATCAGGTAGACGATGTACAGCACGCCGTGGATCTGGGAGACGACGAGCGTCAGACCCTCGCCCTTGTCGAAGCCGTATTTGAAGATCATGCACACGCAGAGGATCAGCAACATGACGGCGGTGACGTAGGCCATCACCCGGTATCGGGTCAGCACACTGCGTTTCATGCCAACGAGCGTAACCGGACGTCCGGGGCGATCTTGCAGCGGGCCGGGCACCGGAACAGTGCCTCTCAGATCTCCTCGAAGTCCTGCGCGGCGATGCGCAGGGGCCGCAGCAGCGCGAAGATCTCGGCGCACTCCTCGGCGTCGTACACCCCGAGCCCGAACTCCATCGCGACCAGGTCCCGGGTGGCCGATTCCACGACCTCGCGGCCCTTGTCGGTGATCGAGGCCAGCGTGCCCCGGCCGTCGTTCGGGTTCGGGCGCTTGTCGACCAGGCCGGAGCGCACCAGCCGGTCCACCGTGTTCGTCACGGACGTCGGGTGGACCATCAGCCGCTCGCCGATCTTGGACATCGGCAACTCGCCCGCCTTGGAGAAGGTGAGCAGCACCAGCGCCTCGTACCGCGCGAAGGTCAGTCCGTACGGCTTGACGACGGCGTCGACCTCGGCGAGCAGGATCTGCTGCGCCCGCATGATCGAGGTGATCGCCCCCATGGACGGGACCGGGCCCCAGCGCTGCTGCCAGAGCTCGTCGGCGCGGGCGATGGGATCGAAGGGAAGGCTGAGCGGCTTCGGCACGGCCACGACCTTACCCATGGGGAACTTGTCGGTCCTCCCCGTCTCGCACTTCGGTCCGGCCCTCGGTAGCGGGTGCGGTTCCGCGGACCTCCGCGACCAGCGGGAGCAGGCAGAGCGTGCCGAGGACGGCCGCCCCGGCGACCACCCGGTGCACGGGGAAGAACTCGGCCGCGAGCCCGGTGAGCGCCATCCCGACGCCCTGGAGCGTCATCAGCCCGGCGGTGAGCAGGGTCATGGCCCGCCCGCGCAGCTCTTCCGGGACGGCGGCGACGAACCACTGGTCGAGGCCGATGACGTACGCGGACGAGGCACCGGTCACCACCAGCGCGACGGCGGCCGCCGCGACGCCCGGCGTCAGCGCGTACACCGCGAGAGGCAGCAGCCCGGCGGCGGCCAGCGGCAGCACGATCCGCTCCCGGGTGCGCGGGCGCAGCGCGGAGCCCGCGTACAGCTCGGCGGCGATGTGGCCGACGGGCATGGCGCACATCAGCAGCCCGAGCGCGGCCGGGCCGACGCCGATCTCGTCGGCGTACGGCGCCGCGACCGCCTCCGGGGCGACGACGAACAGCGGGGGCAGCCAGAACAGCAGCATCAGCGCCCGGAGGCGGCGGTGGCCGAGGACCAGCCTGGCGCCGGACAGGGACTCCCGCAGCAGCCCGGCACCGCCCGTCTCGCGGGCGCGGGCGGGCCGGTCACGGGTGCCGAGGCGCAGCAGCGCCGCCGAGCAGAGGAAGGTGGCGACGGTGATCGTGATCGCGCCGCGCGGCGGGAGCACGGTCAGCAGCACCCCGCCGACGCCGAAGCCGGCGAGCAGCGACCCCTGCGAGACGATCCGCAGCAACGAGCGCCCCAGCACGAACAGCTCGCCCTCGCCGAGGATGTCGGTGAGCGCGGCCATCCGCGTCCCGGTGAAGACCGGCGAGACGGCGGCGACCAGGCAGCGCAGCGCCAGCAGCCCGGCGACCGGGGTGCCCGGCAGCACCATGACGGCGACGCAGACCGCGCAGACCAGGTCGCAGGTGACCAGGACCCGGCGGGCCGGGTAGCGGTCGGCGATCCCGGCGAGCAGGGTGCCGCCGACGAGGTAGGGCAGCATGCCGAGCGCGAAGGTCAGGGCGCTGAGCAGGGGCGAGGAGGTGAGGTCGTAGACGAGGACGGTGAGCGCCAGCTCGCTGACGACGACGCCGAGCAGCGAGAGCAGATGCGCGGCGAAGACCGCCCGGAACTCGCGTACGGCGAAGACCGCGCCGTACCCCCGGGGCGCGGCCGGCCCGCTCGGGTCAGGGGGGCCGGGGCGCTCCGGGGGCGGGGCCGGGAGAGGGGCCGGTCCGGAGATGGCGGGGTCCGGGGTGTCGGGGGTGTGGCGGTCCGCCCGGGGATCGGTGGTGTCTCTCGGCATGGCCGCAGCCTGCGGGACCGGGGCGCCCGGACCGTAGACTTTCGTCCCCAGCCGAATCTTCCCGGAGTGCGCCGATGTCCTCCCAGCTGCATTTCGACGGGAGCGATCTGCTGCGCTGCCGTTTCGCCGTCTCGCCGCTGTGGGAGACCCAGGCGGCCGTACGGGTGCTGGCCCGACCGGAACAGCACGGCTACCACCTGCCGTGGCTGCGCCGGATCCGGGACGCGGCGGCCGGGCTCGAACTGGGGCCGCTGTGGCTGCTGATGCCGGACGGCGGGCACTGTCCGGACTTCTTCTCGCCGCCGCCCGTGGGGCCGCTGGCCTCCTTCGAGGAGGAGATCGCGGCGGTACGGGCGGTGGATCCGGAGTTGGCCCGCCAGGACATCGCGGCCTCGCTGCGGGCGCGGCCGGGGGCGCTGGGCTCGCCCGTCGGGCAGGCGTTGCTGGCCGATCCGGCGCGGAGTCTGCGGGAGCTGGCGGACCTGCTGGAGCGGGCCTGGGAGGTGCTGGTCGCGCCGCACTGGCCCCGGCTGCGCGCGCTCCTCGATGCGGATGTGGCGTACCACTCGCGACGGCTGGCGGCGGTCGGTTTCGAGCGGCTCCTCGGTGAGCTGAGCCCCCGGCTGCGCTGGTCGGGCTCGACGCTGACCATCACCGACACGAAGAGCCGGCACTCCCGGGTGCTGGGCGGCCAGGGGCTGGTCCTGATGCCGTCCGTGTTCGTCTGGCCCGCCACGGTCGGCGGTTTCGAGGACCCCTGGCTCCCGGCCGTCGTCTATCCGGCGCGCGGCATCGGGGGCCTGTGGTCGGAGCCGGGCGCGAGCACCCCGGAGGCGCTGGCGCGGCTGCTCGGGCGGGCGCGGGCGGACGTGCTGTGCGCGCTGGACGAGCCCGCGGGCACGAGCGCGCTCGCCCACCGGCTGGGCCTGGCGCCGTCCTCGGTGTCGGAGCACCTGTCGGTGCTGCGGGCGGCGGGGCTGCTGACCTCGCGGCGCTACGGACACCAGGTGCTGTACGAGCGGACGCCGCTGGGGATCGCGCTCGCGGTGCCGGAATGAGGAGAGCCCCGCCGGTCGTCCGGCAGGGGCTCACGGGGCGTTGCGGGGTTCTGAACTGCTGTGGGCTGAGTGCGCATGAGTGAGTTGTGGTGCTTGGGAGTGAGCTGGGTGGGGTGGGTGTGCGTGGGGGGATATGAATTCTGAGGTCGAATGGGTGACCTTGTGGGGGGTTGCTCGTTTGTTGCGGGTGGTGGGGTGTGCCGGTTGTGGGTGGGGGTGTGGTGGTGGGCGGTGTGCGGGAGGTGGCGGCGTCGTTCGTGGTGGCTGGGCCGTCCGGGGTGGCGGTGCGGGACCGTCTCAAGCACCTCACCGGCCAGGACGAGCGGGTGTTGCGGGCCGTGGGTGCGTATCAGGGTGGGCTGGCGTCGCGGGATCTGAAGGCGCGGTGTGCGGACGGCCTGAACCACAGTGCTGAGTCGTGGGCTGTGCGTAAGCGGGGGTTGACGGGGTTGTCGTCGTCGCGGATCGCTGGGGCGATCACGAAGGCGTCGCATGATCAGTGGGCGTTGGCCCGGCGGTGCCTGGCCGCGCACATCCGGAGCCTTGAGGCCGGGATCCAGACGCTCAAGCATCGATTGTCGCTTCCGGTCGGGGCCAAGGGGACGAAGCGGGCGGCGGGTGGTTACCGGTCCAGGGGTGAGTGGTTTCACAAGTCCCGCCGTCTCAAAGCCTTGGAGGACCGGCTTGCTGCTGCTGTCGCGGACTGGCGGTCGGGGCGGGTGCGGGTCGTGCGGAGCGGGAAACGCCTGTTGAACACCCGCCACCACCTGACCGAGGCCGGGCTGAGCGAAGAGCAGTGGCGTCAGCGGTGGGAGGCGGAGCGGTGGTTTCTCGCGGCGGACGGTGAGTCGGGGAAGCGGTACGGCAACGAAACCATCCGCGTCACCCCGGACGGCCGGGCCAGCATCAAACTCCCCGCCCCCCTGGCCCACTTGGCCAACACCGCGCACGGCCGCTACACCCTCACCTCCACGGTTGGGTTCGCGCACCGGGGTGCGGAGTGGGCCGACCGTATTGAGGCGAACCGTGCTGTGGCCTATCGCATCCACTACGACACCGGCCGGGACCGCTGGTACCTGACCGCGTCCTGGCAGAAACCAGTCGTGCAGATCGTACCGTTGGAGGCGGCGAGGGCCGGGGGTGTGATCGGGGTGGACACCAACGCCGATCACTTCGCCGCCTACCGCCTGGACCCCCACGGCAACCCGGTCGGTGAACCCCACCGCTTTCCGTACGACCTGTCCGGAACGGCCGCACATCGTGACGCGCAGGTCCGCCACGCCCTCACCCGCCTCCTGCACTGGGCCCGCCAGACCGGTGTCACCGCGATCGCCATCGAGGACTTGGACTTCACCACGGAGAAGACGCGGGAGAAGCACGGCCGCAGGAAGCGTTTCCGGCAGCTGATCTCCGGCATGCCGACCGGCAAGCTCAAGGCCCGCCTCGTCTCCATGGCCGCCGAACACGGTCTCGCGATCATCGCGGTCGACCCGGCCTACACCTCGATGTGGGGTGGCCAGCACTGGCAGAAGCCACTGACCACCCCCCGCCGCAGAATGTCCCGTCACGATGCCGCCGGTATCGCGATCGGGCGACGCGCCCTCGGACACCCGATCCGGCGTCGGACGACACCGCCCCGCGCGCACCAGAGCGATGCGCACGGGCATCGGACCGTCCAGGCCGCACCAGGTGCCCCAGGGCGCGAGGAAACCCGCCCCCGCATCCCCGGACCACGGACACGATCCGCGCCACCGGACGCGGCGAGAACGCGGGCAACCAGGACACCCAAAACCGTTCGGGATGTCCGCAGTGAGCAGGAATGGGTCCAAGACCCACTCCTGCTCACTGAATAGGAACGGTCAGTCCGCGAGGTACCGCTCGACCGTCTCGACCTTGGAGATCAGGCCGTCGGTGACCCCGGGGCGGATGTCCGCCTTCAGGACCAGGGAGACCCGGCCGGCCCGCGCCTCGACGGCGGCGACGGCGCGCTTGACGACGTCCATGACTTCGTCCCACTCCCCCTCAACGGAGGTGAACATGGCGTCCGTGCGGTTCGGCAGCCCCGACTCGCGGACGACCCGGACGGCGTCGGCGACGTACTCACCGACGTCCTCGCCGACCCCGAGCGGGCTGACGGAGAAGGCGACGATCATGCGCTGACCGTGCCTTCACGGCGGGCCCGGGCGGCGATGACGCTGTCCGCCTCGTAGCGCTTGAGCACCTTGTCCCCGTACAGACCGCCGAACGGCAGCACGCACAGCAGGAAGAAGAACGCGACGCGCTTCAGCGGCCACTTGGTCTTCGCCCACACGTCGAGCAGCAGCACGACGTAGATCACGAAGAGCACGCCGTGCAGCATGCCCAGCGGCATCATCAGGAAGTCGATGTCGGAGACCCGGCTCAGCACCGAGCCGAAGAGGATCAGCGCCGGGAAGGACAGCGCCTCGGGAATCGAGATGAGGCGCAGCCGGTGCAGGGCGGTAGCGGTCTTGATGTCCACGGGGGCACCTTCGGTGGGAGGGTCGTGACGGCTTGTGAACGCACGCACAAGCGGCACCCATTGTGACATCGCGGACGGGCGGCTCCGGCGCCGGGTCCGGACGGGCCGCCGCAGTCGCCGGCCGTCATTCCGTACGACGTACGTCCCCGTAGTGTCCGCATCCCGTACCGGATGCGTATCAGGGGCGGTCACGGGCGCCCGATCGCGCGGCTGCCCCTGTTCCGGCGGCGGTGGCTACCGCTATTTTCGCCGGGTGGCAATGTTCCGGCTTGAGGGAAACAAGACGCTCGCCGTCGATCTGGCAGGCGATGCCGTCAAGGCGAAGAACGGCTCGATGGTCGCGTACGAGGGCCAGATGACGTTCAAGAAGATGACGGGTGGCGGTGAGGGACTGCGCGGGATGGTGACCCGCAGGCTGACCGGTGAGTCGATGGCGGTGATGCAGGTGACCGGCCAGGGCACCTGCTACTTCGCGGACCGGGCGAGCGAGATCAACCTCGTCTCGCTGCACGGCGACAAGCTGTACGTGGAGGCGAGCAATCTGCTCTGCACCGGCGCGGGGCTGCGCACCGGCACCACGTTCACCGGCCTGCGCGGCGGGGCGACGGGCAACGGCCTGTTCACCACCACCGTGGAGGGGACCGGCCAGGCGGCGATCATGTCGGACGGCACGGCCGTGGTGCTGCGGGTCTCCCCCCAGTACCCGCTGTTCGTGGACCCGGGCGCGTACATCGCCCACCAGGGCAACCTCCAGCAGAACCTCCAGTCCGGGGTGAACTTCCGGACGCTGATCGGCGAGGGCTCCGGCGAGTCCTTCCAGATCCGGTTCGAGGGCGACGGACTGGTCTACGTGCAGCCCAGCGAGCGGAACACGATCGGGGGGAACGTCTGATGCCGTTCCGTGAGATCAACTCGAAGATGGTCGAGGCGACGGTGGTCCCCGGCCAGATGATGTTCAGCCAGCGCGGGGCGATGCTCGCGTACCGGGGTGAGGTGGCGTTCACGCCGAACATCCAGGGCGGCCAGGGCGGCATGATGTCGATGATCGGCCGCCGGATGGCGAACGAGGCGACCCCGCTGATGACGGTCGAGGGCAACGGCACGGTGATGTTCGGCCACGGCGGCCACCACATCCATGTGATCAACCTCTCCGGGGACACCCTCTACGTGGAGGCGGACCGGCTGCTCGCCTTCGACGGCACGCTCCAGCAGGGCACGATGTTCATGGGCTCGCAGGGCGGGGTGATGGGCATGGTGCGCGGCCAGGTGACCGGGCAGGGCCTGTTCACCACGACGCTCACCGGCCACGGGGCGGTGGCCGTGATGGCGCACGGCGGGGTGATCGAGCTGCCGATCGCGCCGGGCCGCGAGGTGCACGTCGACCCCCAGGCGTACGTCGCCCACCACGGCGACGTACGCAACAAGCTCTCCACCGCGCTCGGCTGGCGCGAGATGGTGGGGCGCGGCTCGGGCGAGGGCTTCCAGCTGGAGCTGAGCGGCAGCGGTGCGGTGTACGTCCAGGCGTCGGAGGAGAAGCTTTGAACGGGCCCGTGGTCTTCGACCCGATGACGCTGCCGGCGGACGACAACGTCAACGCGTACACCTTCTGTGTGGAGCTCAAGGGGAGCCAGTGGTTCCTCCAGAAGGGCAAGATGATCGCCTACTACGGGCAGATCAACTTCGACGGCATCGGGCACGGCCGCTTCGAGCGGCTGGTCCGGTCAAGCTTCCACTCCCCGTTGCACGCGAGCGACTGGGTGGTGGCCGAGGGCAGCGGCAAGATGCTGCTCGCGGACCGGGCGTTCGATGTGAACTCCTACGACCTGGACGACGGGAACCTGACCATCCGGTCCGGCAACCTCCTCGCGTACCAGCCGTCGCTGGCGCTGAAGCAGTCGATCGTGCCCGGGTTCCTGACGCTGATCGGCACGGGCAAGTTCGTCGCCGCGTCCAACGGCCCGGTGGTCTTCATGGAGCCCCCGCTACGGGTGGACCCGCAGGCCCTGGTCGGCTGGGCGGACTGCCCTTCCCCCTGCCACCACTACGACCACGGCTACATGACCGGCTTCCTGGGCGGCTTGCGCGGGCTGACCGGGATCGGCGGGGCCTCGGGCGAGGAGCACCAGTTCGAGTTCGTCGGCGCCGGTACGGTGTTGCTCCAGTCCTCCGAGGCGCTGATGGCCGAACAGCCGACGGGGGCGGTGCCGCAGCAGGCGGGGGTGCCCGGCCTGGTGAGGGACCTCCAGCGTCGCTCCGGTTCGTGAACGGTAGTCTGCGGAGTGTGACGTCGAACGCCTGCGCCCCGCCCTCGCGCGCGCCGGACATCACACGCTCCTCATTCGTCCGGCTTTCAACTTCTTAGGTAGAATCCATACATGGAGACCGAGACGGCCACCCGCTGGCTGAGCGACGCCGAGCAGTGCGCCTGGCGCACCCACCTGGATGTCGGCAGGCTGCTGACCTACCAGCTGGAGAAGGACCTCCAGCCGTTCGGGCTGACCATGAACGACTACGAGATCCTCGTCAACCTGTCGGAGTCCGACGACCGCCGGATGCGGATGAGCGACCTCGCGGGCGCGACCCTGCAGTCCAAGAGCCGGCTCTCGCACCAGATCACGCGCATGGAGAGCGCGGGGCTGGTGCGGCGGGAGAACTGCGAGTCGGACCGGCGGGGGTTGTACGCGGTGCTGACGGACGAGGGGGCGGAGACGATGCGGCGGGTGGCGCCGCACCATGTCGCTTCGGTCCGCCGCCACTTCGTGGACCTGCTGTCGCCGGAGGCGCTGGCGGAGTTGCGGGCGGCGTTGACGCCGGTGGCGGAGCATTTGCGGGGGCAGCGGTAGGGGACCTCGGGGGCGGGTGCGGGAGCGTTGCGCCTGCGGCGGGCCTGTTCCCCTGCCCGCCCCTTCCCGAAACCGGGGGCAGCGCCCCCGCAACGGCCCCGGTCACGGCGTGTACGCCGACAGCACCGTGCCGTTCTCGAAGCCCGCGAGCACCGTGTCGCCCTGGGCGAGGACGGACACCGCCGCCGGGTCGAAGCGTTCGTGTGCCGGCTTGGGCCAGCCCTTGACCTCGCCGCCCCTCGGCAGGACCTCGCCCTCCGACGCGAGCGGCACCGCCGCCGGGCCGTAGCCCCGCACGATCATCGCGCGGTCACCCACGACGAACGGCGCCCCCGACTGGGCCATCGAATCGTCGCAGTCGCACGTCGACCACCGCGTCTCGCCGGACGCCAGGTCCACCCCGTAGATCCGGTTCCGGCTGCTGACCACGACCGTGCCGTCGGACGCCAGGGCGGGGCGGTACGCGAGGTCCACGCCGGGCAGGAGCGTGCGCCGTTTCCCGGGGGACGCCACGTCGGCCACGGTCAGGCCGTCCGGGCCCGGGCACAAAAGCCGGCTCCCCTTCAGGGCCGGTGTGCGGCACGGCGTCCCGGACTCCGCGACGCGGGACCCGTCCGACGCCTTCAGGACCGTCACCGCGTCGCCCGCCGTGACCAGGCGGCCGTCCGCCAGGAGGAGTTCGGAGGTCCCCGACGGATCCCGCCACGCCCTGTCCCAGAGCCGGCCGCGGTCGCCCGTCAGGCGGCGCGCGGTCAGGCGGCCCGTCGTGGCGCCCCGCGCCTTCGTGGCGTAGTACAGGGTGTCGCCCGACTGTACGGAGTCCGCCGGAGCCACCCCGTCCGGCAGCGGTTCGCGCCACGTCTCGGCGCCGTCGGACAGCGCCCGCGCCACCAGGGCGCCGCCCTCGAAGGC
Source organism: Streptomyces sp. NBC_00209 (assembly GCF_045206345.1). NCBI lineage: Bacteria > Bacillati > Actinomycetota > Actinomycetes > Kitasatosporales > Streptomycetaceae > Streptomyces > Streptomyces sp. NBC_00209. The sequence continues at coordinate 1,885,936 of NZ_CP108121.1, forward strand.
GTACACCGTGCCGTCCAGGACCGCCGCCACCGACGTGGGTCCGGACTCCGTTCGCGCGCCGCGCCACAGCCGCTTGCCGTCCGCCGATGCCAGCGCGGTGATCCGGCGGGGGCCCGCGCACACCACTGACGTACCGGCGTACACGCACGCGACCGGGCCGTCGTCCACCTGGGCGTGCCACGCCCGCCAGCCCTCCGGGCGGGTGGAGACATCGGCCGCCGCCGTGCCGAAGTCCCCGGTGCGGCCCGGGTCCGCACCGGGGAAGACGACCTGGCCGGCGCCCCCGGTGGACGCCGTCGGCCGGGCACCCCCGGCCGCGTCGCCCGGCCCGTCGTCACCGGAGAAGAGCCCCGGGAGGAACACCGCGCCCAGGGCGACGCACGCCGCCGTCGCCAGCGCGGCGAGCCCCAGCCGCAGCCGCCTGCCGCCCTTCCGGGCCTCCGGGAGCGAGACCGGCACGACCGGGGTGCGGGCGAACGCCGGGTGGTGGGGCGGGAGCGGCGGGGCGGCCGGGGACGGGGCCGCCGCCCGTGCGCAGGCGCCGGCCGCCGCCGCGTGGGCGGCCAGCTGCCCCCGTACCGCGTCGGTCCACGGGAACGCGCCCGGCGCGGGCCGCTCCGGCAGCAGCAGGTCCGCCAGGCGGGCGGGCGTGGGCCGGGCCGCCGGGTCGGTGTGCAGGCACGCCTCGATCAGCGGGCGCAGGGCCGGCGGTACGCGGGAGAGCTCGGCCTCGCCCCGCGAGATCCGGTAGATGACGGCGGCCATGTCCGAGTCGTCGAACGGCCCGTGGCCCGTCGACGCGAATGCCAGCACCGCGCCCAGGCAGAACACGTCGGACGCGGGTACGAGGGCGCGGGAGCCGTTGACGTGCTCGGGCGAGATGTAGCCCGGGCTGCCGACCACGACACCGGTGCGGGTGAGCTGGGTGGCGTCGAACGCCTGGGCGATCCCGAAGTCGATGACCTTGGGCCCGTCCGGCCCGAGGAGCACATTGCCCGGCTTCAGATCGCGGTGCAGGACGCGTACGGCGTGCATGTCCGCGAGGGCCAGGGCCAGACCGGCGCCGAGGGCCCGGACCACCGGTTCGGGGAGCGGTCCGCCTCGGGTCACCGCCTCGGCGAGTGAGGGCCCCGGGACGTACTCGGTGGCCAGCCACGGCAGCCGGCCGCTCGCGTCGCCGCCCACGAGCGCGGCGGTGTGCGGGCTGCGGACGGCCTCGGCGGCGGCGATCTCGCGGCGGAAACGGACCCGGAAGCCGTCGTCCAGGTCCAGGTCGGGGCGGACGGTCTTGAGGGCGACGAGGGTCTGCGGGCCGCCCACGGGCCGGGCGAGATACACCTCGCCCATGCCGCCCGCGCCGAGCAGCCCGAGCAGCTGGTACGGCCCGGTCAGCCGGGCCCGGCCGGCCGGCAGCGGCTGGATCACGGTGCGGTCTCCTCGGTCGGGCGGGATCGGTCCGGTCGGGCGTCGGGCGTGGCGCGTCGTGCGTCGGGCGTCGGGCGTCGTGCGTCGTGCGTCGGGCGTCGGGCGGGATCAGTCCGGCAGGCGTACGGAGACCGCCGTGCCGTCGTCGTACACGAGGTGCACCACCCCGCCCACGGGCAGCACCCGGGGCGCGAGCAGTTCCTTGCCCAGTTCGATGCCCTGGGCCCGGTCGTAGTCGGGGGTGGCGCTCGGGCCGGGGGCGCCGGGCACCTGGGTCTTCTTCAGGGAGCCGAGCGTGCCGTCGGGGCGCACCGGCACCGTGTACAGCGTCGCGGTGTCCGCCCAGACCACCGTGTCGGCGACGATCAGCGGGGCCGAGACCGGGTTGCTCGTCCCCTCCTCGGGATGGACCGTCAGCGGGAAGCGGCCGAGGGTCCGGCCGTCCGCCCGGCTCACGACGTCGATCTCGTCGGGCACGCTCTCCACGTACTCGTCGCCCCTGCTCAGCACGACCACCCGGTCATCGAGCGCGGCCAGCTTCGCGCCGGACAGCAGCGCGGCGTCCAGCTTCAGCCGCCCCGCGCTCCTGAGGTCGCCGGTCGTGAACCGCAGCACGGCGACGTCCTCGCCGAAGCCGGAGTCGTCCTCGCCGTTGGGCACGAACGTCGCGCAGAAGGCGGAGGCGCCGCGCACCCGGAGGTCCGCGCAGCCGGAGTTCCCGGACTGCTGCCCGGCGTCGCCCCCGGCCGTCCCCAGCAGCCGGCCGTCCCCGGGGCGGAAAGCCTTCGGGCCCTCCAGGCCGATCGCGTACACCACCTCGCCGTCCGTGGCGACGGGCCAGAAGTTGCCCTTCTGCGCCATGGCGATGTCCTCCTCCGCCAGCCGCTTCCGCCACTTCTCGGTGCCGGATTTCCGGTCGTACGCGGCAAGTTCGGCCTCTCCGGACGCCGAGGCGGCGGCGAGGACGAGGTCGCCGACGACCAGCGGCGCGCTCTCCAGGGACAGGGCCGCGCCCGCCCTGGTCTCCCAGCGCGTCTTGCCCGTACGGGCGTCCAGCGCGTGCAAGCGGCCGCCGACGGCGAGCAGGACGGTGTCGTCGTACACCGTGGGCAGGGTGGCCCCGGCCGGCATGAAGAACGCGCCGCTGGGCCCGTAGCCCGCCTGCCGGCCGGACATCTCCTGGCCCGAGTCGAACGTCCACAGGCGGTGTCCGTCGGCGGCCGACAGCCCCTCGTACGTGCCGTCGATCAGCCGGCACACCAGCACGTCACGGCCCGCCGCGCAGCCGAGCGGGGGCTCCGCGAACGCGCCCCGCCACGGCTTCTTCCAGCCGGCGGGGCGTACGTCACGGCCGTAGGGGACGGTCCCCGACGCGTCCGGGCCGCCCTTCTCGCCCACGCCCGCCAGCATCGCGGCCGGCCCCGGCGCACCGCCGCCGCGCTCGCGCCAACCCAGATACGCGCCGGTGGCCGCGCCCAGCAGGACCAGGGCCGCCAGGGCGGCCGCGAGACCCCGCTTCGGGCGGCGCGCAGGCGTGGGAAGGCCGGGGCCCTGGGTGGGGGCGAGGTGGACGGAGTCGGGCGGCCGGTGCGGGGCGGCGGGGCTCCCGGTGGCGGCCTGGGTGGGCGTGTAGCCGGGCAGCAGGGGGCCGTCCAGCGCGCGGACCCGGTCCAGTTCCCGCGCGTACTCCGCGATCCGCCCGGCGACCGGGGCGGGCCAGCCGGAGGCGGCGCCGGGTGTCAGCCGTTCGGCGAGGGCGGCGGCGGTGGGGCGGGCGGCCGGGTCGGCGGTGAGGCAGTCCTCCAGGACCGCGCGCAGACCGTCCGGCACGTCCGCGAGATCGGCCTCGACGTATTTGACGCGGTACAGGACGGCCGCCACGGGCCCGTCGCCGAAGGGGTCGCGCCCGGTGGCGGCGAAGCAGAGCACGGAGGCGAGGCAGAAGACGTCGGAGGCCGGGACGACGCGTCCGCTGCCCGCGACGTGCTCCGGGGACATGAAGGCGGGGCTGCCGACCATCCGGCTGGTCGTGGTGAGCGGGGTGGCGCCGGTGTCCCGGGCGATCCCGAAGTCGATGAGGCGGGGCCCGTCGGCGGCGAGCATCACGTTGCCCGGTTTCACGTCCCGGTGCACGATCCCCGCCGCGTGCACGACCGCCAGCGCGCGGGCGAGCCCGGCGCCCAGCATGCGTACCTCGGCCTCGTCCAGCGCGCCCGCCCCGCGCACGGCGGCGGAGAGCGTCGGCCCGGCCACGTAGGCGGTGGCGAGCCAGGGCACGGCGGCGTCGGCGTCCCCGTCGAGCAGTGGGGCGAGGTGGGCGCCGGTGACGGACCGGGCGACGGCGATCTCGCGGCGGAAGCGGTCGCGGAACCCGGGGTCCTGCGCCACGTCGCGCCGGACGGTCTTGACGGCGGCGGGCGCGGTGGAGCCGACCCGGTCACCGAGGAAGACCTCCCCCATGCCGCCCGCGCCCAGCCGGGCCCGGATGGTGTACGGGCCGATGGTCCTGGGTGAGTCGTCCCTGAGCGGACCGAGCATGTGGCACTTCCCCCCTCGTGCGCATGACCGGCGGCCATCCTGCCACGGGGGCGCGGGAGTTGAGGCGTGTACGAGTCCTCTCGGGAACGCGGCCCGCACGCCGCGCCCCGAGAGGGGCCGTCAGCTCTCGCCCGTCAGCCCCGCCACCAGTTCGTCCGCCGCCGCGTACGGGTCCAGGCGACCGGCCACGATGCGTTCGGCCAGGGTGTCCAGGCGGCGGTCGCCGTGCAGGGAGCCGATGCGCTCGCGGAGGCGGGTGACCGCGATCGTCTCGACCTCGCGGGCGGCGCGGGCCGCCCGGCGTTCGCCGAGGACGCCGCGCTCCTCCATCCACGCCCGGTGCTTCTCCAGGGCCTCGACCACCTCGTCGACGCCCTCGCCCCGGGCGGCGACCGTCTTCACGATCGGCGGCCGCCAGTCGCCGGGGCCCCGGGACTCCCCGAGGCCCAGCATGTGGTTGAGCTCGCGGGCGGTGGCGTCCGCGCCGTCCCGGTCCGCCTTGTTCACCACGTACACGTCGCCGATCTCCAGGATCCCCGCCTTCGCGGCCTGGATGCCGTCGCCCATGCCGGGGGCGAGGAGGACGACGGAGGTGTCGGCCTGCGAGGCGATCTCCACCTCGGACTGGCCGACGCCCACCGTCTCCACCAGGATCACGTCGAAGCCCGACGCGTCCAGCACCCGGATCGCCTGGGGGGCCGCCCAGGCGAGGCCGCCGAGGTGGCCGCGGGTCGCCATGGAGCGGATGTAGACGCCCGGGTCGGACGCGTGGTCCGACATCCGGACCCGGTCGCCGAGCAGCGCCCCGCCGGAGAACGGCGAGGACGGGTCGACGGCGAGCACCGCGACCCGCTTGCCCTGCTTCCGGTACGCGGAGACGAGCGCCGACGTCGACGTGGACTTGCCGACGCCCGGCGAACCGGTCAGGCCGACCACGTACGCGCTGCCCGCCAGCGGCGCCAGGGCCGCCATCACCTCGCGCAGCTGCGGGGAGGCCCCCTCCACCAGGGAGATGAGCCGGGCCACCGCCCGGGGTCCGCCCGCGCGGGCCTGCTCCACCAGGGTGGGGACGTCCACCATCACCGCTCCGTTCCGCTCGTTCCCGTACCGCTCTACTTGCCCGGCACGCGCAGGATCAGCGCGTCGCCCTGGCCGCCGCCGCCGCACAGCGCCGCCGCACCGGTGCCGCCGCCGCGCCGCTTCAGCTCCAGCGCCAGGTGCAGCACCACGCGGGCGCCGGACATGCCGATGGGGTGGCCGAGCGCGATGGCGCCGCCGTTGACGTTGACCTTGTCAGAGGTGACTCCGAGGTCCTTCATCGACTGGACGGCGACGGCCGCGAACGCCTCGTTGATCTCGATGAGGTCCAGGTCCTCGACGCCGATGCCCTCCTTCTTCAGGGCGTGCCGGATGGCGTGGGACGGCTGCGACTGGAGCGAGTTGTCCGGGCCCGCCACATTGCCGTGGGCGCCGATCTCGGCGATCCACTCCAGGCCCAGCTCCTCGGCCTTGGCCCTGCTCATGACGACGACCGCGGCGGCGCCGTCGGAGATCTGCGAGGAGGTGCCCGCGGTGATCGTGCCGTCCTTGGCGAAGGCGGGGCGCAGCTTGCCCAGGGACTCCGCGGTGGTCTCGGGGCGGATGCCCTCGTCCTTGGCGAAGAGGACCGGGTCGCCCTTGCGCTGCGGGATCTCGACCGGGGTGATCTCGGCCTCGAACAGGCCGTTCTTCTGGGCGGCGGCGGCGCGCTGGTGGGAGAGGGCGCCGATCTCGTCCTGGGCGGCGCGGCCGAGGCCGAGGCGGGTGTTGTGCTTCTCGGTGGACTCGCCCATCGGGATGTTCTCGTAGGCGTCGGTCAGACCGTCGTACGCCATCGAGTCCAGCATCTCGATCGCGCCGTACTTGTGGCCCTCGCGGGACTTGGGGAGCAGGTGTGGGGCGTTCGTCATGGACTCCTGGCCGCCGGCCACGACGATGTCGAACTCACCGGCGCGGATGAGCTGGTCGGCCAGGGCGATGGCGTCGAGCCCGGAGAGGCACACCTTGTTGACGGTGAGCGCGGGGACGTTCATCGGGATGCCGGCCTTGACCGCGGCCTGGCGGGCGGGGATCTGGCCCGCGCCGGCCTGGAGCACCTGGCCCATGATCACGTACTCGACCTGGTCGCCGCCGATGCCGGCCCGGTCCAGCGCCGCCTTGATGGCGATGCCGCCGAGGTCCGCGCCGGAGAAGGTCTTCAGGGAGCCGAGGAGCCGGCCCATGGGCGTCCGCGCGCCCGCGACGATCACGGAGGTGGTACCGGTCGTTCCTGACATGAGGCACAGCCCCTTGGAGTAGATGTGAACGAGGGTGGGAGGGGCCGGCATATGAGGGGCGGCGTCACAGTGCCCGGCACGCACATCTGCGGCGTTGTCGTCGGTCGGCGTGGCTCCGCCACGCCTCCCTCCTCCGCCTTGCAGCTGCACGCACCAGGCCCTGCTCCTTCTTCCACCCCTCATATGCCGGCCCCTCCGCTTGAATGTACTGAGCGGTACCCGCCCCGTCATCCGCCCGCGAGTGTGATCGCGCGCACGTTGCGTAACCACCCGGAGCGCGCTGCACTGGTCCCATGCTGACGCGAATCGACCACATCGGAATCGCCTGTTCCGACCTCGACGCGACCGTCGAGTTCTACCGCTCGACCTACGGGTTCGAGGTCTTCCACACCGAGGTCAACGAGGAGCAGGGCGTACGCGAGGCCATGCTCAAGATCAACGGTACGTCCGACGGGGGCGCCTCGTACCTCCAGCTCCTGGAGCCCACCCGGGAGGACTCCGCCGTGGGCAAATGGCTGGCCAAGAACGGGGAGGGCGTCCACCACATCGCCTTCGGCACGGCGGACGTCGACGCCGACGCCGCGGACATCCGCGAGAAGGGCGTCAGGGTGCTGTACGACGAGCCCAGGACGGGTTCGATGGGGTCCAGGATCACCTTCCTCCACCCGAAGGACTGCCACGGCGTCCTCACCGAACTGGTCACGGCGAAGACGGAGCACTGACCCCAGCCATACCCGCCCGGTAGAGTGGGCTCTTCCGGGCCGGGGCCGGGTCGGGGGCGCGCCGCGTCCCCAGCCGTTGATCTGTCACCATTCCCCGAACGTTGAGAGCTCGGGGAAGGATGGGACCGCGCAGTGCGGGGCTACGAACGCCAGGAGAGCCACCGAGCTGAAGACGACCATCTCTCGCGGTTCGAGGCCGAGATGGACCGGCTCAGGACCGACCGGGAGAAGGCCGTCCAGCACGCCGAGGACCTCGGCTACCAGGTCGAGGTCTTGCGCGCCAAGCTGCACGAGGCTCGGCGCAGTCTGGCGATGCGTCCCGCCTACGACAGCGCGGACATCGGCTACCAGGCGGAGCAGCTGCTCCGGAACGCCCAGGTCCAGGCCGAGCAGCTGCGCAGCGACGCCGAGCGCGAGCTGCGCGACGCCCGCGCCCAGACCCAGCGCATCCTCCAGGAGCACGCCGAGCACCAGGCCCGCCTCCAGGCCGAGCTGCACAACGAGGCGGTCCAGCGCCGCCAGCAGCTCGACCAGGAGCTGGCGGAGCGCCGCCAGACCGTCGAGTCCCACGTCAACGAGAACGTCGCCTGGGCCGAGCAGTTGCGGGCCCGGACGGAGTCGCAGGCCCGCCGCCTGATGGAGGAGTCCCGGGCCGAGTCCGAGCAGTCGCTCGCCACCGCCCGGGCCGAGGCCGCCCGGCTGGCCGAGGAGACCCGTCAGCGCGTCGGTTCCGAGGCGGAGTCCGCCCGGGCCGAGGCGGAGTCGATCCTGATGCGGGCCCGCAAGGACGCGGAGCGGATGCTCGGCGTCGCGGCCGGCCAGGCGCAGGAGGCCACCAGCCACGCGGAGCAGCTGCGGCTGACGACGACCGCGGAGACCGAGCAGACCCGGCAGCGGACGACCGAACTGAACCGGGCCGCCGAGCAGCGCATGCAGGAGGCCGAGACCGGGCTGCGCGAGGCGCGCCTGGAGGCCGAGAAGGTCCTCTCCGAGGCCAAGGAGGCCGCGGTCAAGCGGCTGGCGTCCGCCGAGTCGCAGAACGAGCAGCGCACCCGGACCGCCAAGACGGAGATCGCCCGGCTGGTCGGCGAGGCGACCAAGGAGTCCGAGACCCTCAAGGCGGAGGCCGAGCAGGCGCTCGCGGACGCCCGCGGCGAGGCCGAGCGGCTGCGCTCGGAGGCGGCCGAGGCCGCGCGCACCGCCGCCGCCGAGGACGCGGCGGCCCAGCTCGCGAAGGCCGCCCGGTCCGCCGAGGAGATCCTGACCAAGGCGTCCGAGGACGCGAGGACGGCCACCAGGGCGGCGGGCGAGGAAGCCGAGCGCATCCGCCGCGAGGCCGAGGCCGAGGCGGACCGGCTGCGCGGCGAGGCGGCCGAGCAGGCCGACCAGCTCAAGGGCGCGGCCAAGGACGACACCAAGGAGTACCGGGCCAAGACGGTCGAGCTCCAGGAGGAGGCGCGCCGGCTGCGCGGTGAGGCCGAGCAGCTGCGGGCCGAGGCGGTCGCGGAGGGCGAGCGGATCCGGGGCGAGGCCCGCCGCGAGGCCCTTCAGCAGATCGAGGAGGGCGCGAAGACCGCCGAGGAGCTTCTCGCCAAGGCCAAGGCCGACGCGGAGGAGCTGCGCGGTACGGCGACCGCCGAGGGCGAACGCGTACGGACCGAGGCCACCGAGCGGGCCGCCGCGCTGCGCAAGCAGGCGGAGGACGCGCTCGACCGGGCCCGCGCCGAGGCCGAGCAGCTGCGCACGGAGGCCGAGGAGCAGGCCGAGGCGGCGGGGACCGCTGCCGAGGAGGCGGCGGCCGCGCTGCGCGAGGAGACCGAGCTCGCCGTCGCGGCCCGGCAGGCGGAGGCGGCCGGTGAGCTGACCCGGCTCAAGGACGAGGCCGGGACCCGGGTCACCGCGGCCGAGCAGGCACTCGGCGAGGCGCGTACGGAGTCGGAGCGCATCCGGCGCGAGGCCGGTGAGGAGTCCGAGCGGCTGCGCGCGGAGTCCGCCGAGCGGCTGCGGACGCTCCAGGAGCAGGCGGAGGCCGAGGCCCAGCGGCTGCGCGACGAGGCCGCGGCGGACGCCTCGCAGTCGCGTGCGGAGGGCGAGGCCGTCGCCGTACGGCTGCGCACCGAGGCGGCCACCGAGGCGGAGCGGCTGCGGACCGAGGCGCAGGAGAGCGCCGACCGGATGCGGTCGGAGGCCGCCTCGGCCGCGGAGCGGGTAGGCACGGAGGCCGCCGAGGCGCTGGCCGCCGCCCAGGAGGAGGCGAACCGGCGCCGGCGCGAGGCCGAGGAGACGCTGGACGGGGCCCGCTCCGAGGCGAACCAGGAGCGTGAGCGCGCCCGTGAGCAGAGCGAGGAGCTGCTGGCCTCCGCGCGCAAGCGGGTCGGGGAGGCGCAGGCCGAGGCGCAGCGCCTGACCGGCGAGGCGGAGTCCCGGGCGGCCGAGCTGGTCGCGGCGGCCGAGCAGACCGCCCAGCAGGTGCGGGACGCGGTCAGCGGGCTGCAGGAGCAGGCCGAGGCGGAGATCGCCGGGCTGCGCTCGACGGCCGAGCATGTCGCGGAGCGGACCACGTCGGAGGCCCAGGACGAGGCCGACCGGCTGCGGGCCGACGCGCACGCCGAGCGGGAGCGGGCGGGCGAGGACGCCTCGCGCATCCGCCAGGTGGCCAAGGAGGAGACGGACGCCGCGAAGGCGATGGCGGAGCGTACGGTCTCCGACGCGATCGCGGAGTCCGAGCGGCTGCGGACGGACACCGCCGAGTACAGCCAGCGGATGCGCACCGAGGCGTCGGACGCGCTGGCGTCCGCCGAGCAGGACGCTTCGCGCAGCCGGGCGGAGGCCCGCGAGGACGCCAACCGGATGCGGACCGATGCGGCGGCCCAGGCCGACCTGCTGGTGTCCGAGGCGACCGCCGAGTCCGAGCGGCTGCGCACGGACACGGAGCGCCAGGCGGCCCGGACCGTGGACGAGGCGGCGGGCGACGCGGAGCGGATGCGCGCGGAGGCTTCGGCCACGGTGGGCTCCGCGCAGGAGCACGCGACGCGCACCCGGGAGGAGGCGGAGCGGCTGCGGGCGGACGCGGAGGCGGCTGCCGAGCAGATGCGGGCCGAGGCGCGCCAGGAGGCGGACCGTCTTCTGGACGAGGCGCGCGAGGCGGCGTCGAAGCGCCGGGCGGACGCGGCGGAGCAGGCGGACCAGCTCATCGCCAAGGCTCAGGAGGAGGCGCTGCGTGCCGCCACGGAGGCCGAGGAGCAGGCCGACACGATGGTCGGCGCGGCGCGCAAGGAGGCCGTGCGGATCACCTCCGGGGCGACGGTCGAGGGCAACTCGCTGGTGGAGCGGGCCCGGACGGACGCGGACGAGCTGCTGGTCGGCGCGCGCCGGGACGCGACGCAGATCCGGGCGCGGGCCGAGGAGCTGAAGACCCGGGCGGAGACCGAGGTCCAGGAGCTGCACGACCGGGCGCGCCGGGAGACGGCCGAGCAGGTCAAGACGGTCGGCGAGCGCGTCGACAAGCTGATCAAGGCCGCCGGCGAGCAGCGCGAGGAGGCCGCGGAGAAGGCCAAGGAGCTGATGGCGGACGCCAACTCGGAGGCGAGCAAGGTCAGGATCGCCGCCGTGAAGCGGGCCGAGTCGCTGCTGAAGGAGGCCGAGCAGAAGAAGGCCAGCCTGGTGCGCGAGGCCGAGAAGCTGCGGGCGGACGCCGAGGCGGAGGCCAAGCGGGTGGTGGACGAGGGCCGGCACGAGCTGGAGGTCCTGGTGCGCCGGCGCGAGGACATCAACACGGAGATCTCCCGTGTCCAGGACGTACTGGAGGCGTTGGAGTCTTTCGAGACCCCTGCGGCGGGCGGTAAGGGCGGGGGCGCCGCACCGGCCGGCGGCGTCAAGGCCGGGGCTGCGGCGGGCACTCGATCGAGTGGCAAGCAGTCCGATGGGTAGCCGAACCGCCGTCACCCGTGGTTCCGCATGGACCGTCATTCGTCCGAGTGGCAAGGGTTACGGGGGCCAGCCACTCAAAAGGGGTGTCATTCTCCAGATCAAACCGGCATCTGCTCGATGACACGCCGTTCCGGCCCCTAGGATTCCCTCTATCACCTCACCGGTCTCACTTCGACAGGAACCCCATGAGTGACCCTTCCTCCCCCTTCGGCTTCGAACTCGTGCGGCGTGGTTACGACCGCGGTCAGGTGGATGACCGCATTACCAAGCTCGTCGCCGACCGTGATAGTGCTCTCGCCCGCATCACATCGCTGGAAAAGCGCATCGAGGAGCTGCACCTCGAAACGCAGAACGCCCAGGCCCAGGTGAACGACGCGGAGCCGTCGTACGCGGGTCTCGGCGCGCGCGTGGAGAAGATCCTCCGCCTGGCCGAGGAGGAGGCGAAGGACCTGCGCGAGGAGGCCCGTCGCGCCGCCGAGCAGCACCGCGAGCTCGCCGAGTCCGCCGCCCAGCAGGTGCGCAACGACGCCGAGACCTTCGCCGCCGAGCGCAAGGCCAAGGCCGAGGACGACGGTGTGCGCATCGTGGACAAGGCCCAGGGTGAGGCCACCGCGCTGCGTGGCGACGCGCAGAAGGACGCGGCGCAGAAGCGCGAGGAGGCCGACGCCCTCTTCGAGGAGACCCGCGCCAAGGCCGCCCAGGCCGCCGCGGACTTCGAGACCAACCTCGCCAAGCGCCGCGACCAGTCGGAGCGCGACCTCGCGTCCCGCCAGGCCAAGGCCGAGAAGCGTCTCGCCGAGATCGAGCACCGCGCCGAGCAGCTGCGCCTGGAGGCCGAGAAGCTGCGCACGGACGCCGAGCGCCGGGCCCGTCAGACGGTGGAGACCGCGCAGCGCCAGTCCGAGGACATCGTGGCGGACGCCAACGCGAAGGCCGACCGCATCCGCAGCGAGTCGGAGCGCGAGCTCGCGGCCCTCACCAACCGCCGCGACTCGATCAACGCGCAGCTGACCAACGTCCGCGAGATGCTGGCGACGCTGACCGGTGCCGCGGTGGCCGCCGCCGGTACCCCCGCCGACGAGGAGCCCGCTCCGCGCGGCGTCCCGGCCCAGCAGACCCGCTGACCCCGGGAAGCAGCACCCGCACGGTTCTCCCGCGTGCCCGGTTCCGCCTTTGTGGTGGCGCCGGGCACGCGGCCGTTCTAGCGTGAACGCATGATCGAGCTCGATGGCCTCACGAAGAGGTACGGGAACAAGGTCGCCGTCGACCAGTTGTCGTGCGTGATCAAACCGGGAATGGTGACGGGTTTTCTGGGACCCAACGGGGCGGGCAAGTCCACCACGATGCGGATGATGCTCGATCTCGACAACCCGACCAGCGGTTCCGTGCGGATCGACGGCAAGCACTACCGCCAACTCGATGAACCGCTGAAGTACATCGGGGCGCTCCTGGACGCCAAGGCGATGCACGGTGGGCGCAGCGCGTACCACAACCTGCTCTGCCTGGCGCAGAGCAACCGCATTCCCGAACAGCGGGTGGCGGAGGTGCTGGAGACCGTCGGCCTGACCGCGGTGGCGCGGAAGAAGTCCAAGGGTTTCTCGCTCGGCATGGGCCAGCGCCTGGGCATCGCCTCGGCGCTGCTCGGCGACCCCCGGATCCTGATGTTCGACGAGCCGGTGAACGGTCTCGACCCCGAGGGCATCCACTGGATCCGGAACCTGATGAAGACGCTCGCCTCGCAGGGCCGGACGATCTTCGTCTCCTCGCACCTGATGAGCGAGATGGCGCTGACCGCCGATCATCTGATCGTGATCGGCCAGGGCAGGCTGCTCGCCGACACGTCGATGGCCGACTTCATCCAGGAGAACTCGCGCAGTTACGTCCGGCTGCGCTCCCCGCAGCAGGAGCGGCTGCGCGACGTGCTGCACCAGGAGGGTGTCGTCGCCGTCGAGGCGGACGGCGGCACGCTGGAGGTGGACGGTGCCACCACCGAGGACCTGGGCGAGCTGGCGGCCCGGCACGCGATCACGCTGCACGAGCTGAGCGCCCAGCGGGCGTCGCTGGAGGAGGCGTTCATGCAGATGACGGCGGGCTCGGTCGAGTACCACGCGCACTCGGAGCCGGGCGGGGGCGCCCCGCCGCCGCCCGAGAACCCGCAGTGGGGCGAGGGCTGGGTCCAGCGGCCCGGCGGCGGAGAGGGGGCGTGACGATGGCTTCGGTCCCCGCGGTCCTGACCTCTGAATGGACCAAGATCCGCACGGTCTCCTCCACCACCTGGACGCTGATCTCGGCGTTCCTGGTCACCGTGGCGATGGGCGCGGCCCTGTGCGCGGTGATGAACGCCCAGTTCGATGATCTGGGCGAGGCCGAGCGGCTGACCTTCGACCCGACGTTCGTCAGCTTCTCCGGGATGATCCTGGGCCAGCTGGCGATGGTGGTGTTCGGGGTGCTCGTCGTCGGTACGGAGTACAGCTCCGGCATGATCCGCACCTCGCTGGCGGCCGTGCCGCGGCGGGCGACCTTCCTGTTCAGCAAGATGCTGGTGGCCGGGGTCCTCGCACTGGTGGTGGGGCTGCTCACCAGCTTCGTCACGTTCTTCCTCGGCCAGGCGCTGCTGGGCGACCACGGTACGGACATCGGCGCGGACAACGTGCTGCGCGCGGTGGTCGGCGGCGGCCTCTACATGGGGCTGATCGCGCTGTTCTCCATGGGGGTCACGGCGATGCTGCGCAGCTCGATGCTGTCGCTGGGCATCCTGGTGCCGTTCTTCTTCCTGGTCTCGCAGATCCTGTCGGCGGTGCCGGGCGCCAAGAAGGTCGCCCAGTACTTCCCGGACCAGGCGGGCTCCAAGATCATGCAGGTGGTGCCGGACGCGATGAACAGCGACCCGGCACCGTACGGGCCGTGGGCCGGGCTGCTGATCATGGTGGCCTGGGTGGCGGCCGCGGTGCTCGGCGGCTTCCTCGTACTCAAGAAGCGGGACGCCTGAGAGCCCGTACGACAGGGCGGCCCGGGACTCGCCCCCGTAACGACTTGGCCGGAACCGTCAAGGCGCGGATATCCTCCTAACTCTTACGGGGGCGTACGGCCGGACGGCGTGTGCCCCGACGACAGATAAGTCGATGGGGCTGGAGCATGATCGAGGCAGTCGGCCTGACCAAGCGCTATGGCGCGAAGACGGCCGTGTACAACCTTTCCTTCCAGGTGCGGCCGGGCGCCGTCACCGGGTTCCTCGGTCCCAACGGGTCCGGCAAGTCGACCACCATGCGCATGATCCTGGGCCTGGACCGGCCGACGGCCGGCCGGGTGACCATCGGCGGCCACGAGTTCCGGAGCCTGCCGAACGCGCCCCGCCAGGTGGGCGCCCTGCTCGACGCGAAGGCGGTGCACGGCGGGCGCAGCGCACGCAACCACCTGCTCTCGCTCGCCCAGCTGGCCGGCATCCCGGAGGCCCGGGTGGACGAGGTGCTGGGCGTCGTCGGCCTCCAGGACGTGGCCCGTAAGCGCTCCAAGGGGTTCTCGCTGGGCATGGGGCAGCGGCTGGGCATCGCGGCGGCGCTCCTCGGCGACCCGCAGGTGCTGCTGTTCGACGAGCCGGTCAACGGCCTCGACCCGGAGGGCATCCTCTGGGTCCGCAATCTGATGAAGCTGCTGGCGTCCGAGGGCCGCACGGTCTTCGTCTCCTCACACCTGATGAGCGAGATGGCCCTCACCGCCGACCACCTGATCGTGATCGGGCGCGGCCAGCTGATGGCCGATATGAGCGTCAAGGACTTCATCTCGGCCAACTCGGCCGACTTCGCCCGGGTCCGGTTCCCGGACGAGACCCCGGAGCAGCGGGAGAAGCTGACCACCACGCTGACCGAGGCGGGCGGCCAGGTCCTGTCCGAGCCGGACGGGGCCCTGCGGGTCACCGGCCTGGCGCTCCCCCGCATCAGCGACCTGGCCCACGAGTCGGACGTCCGGCTCTGGGAGCTCTCGCCGCACCAGGCGTCGCTGGAGGAGGCGTACATGCGGATGACGCAGGGCGCCGTGGACTACCGCTCGACGGTCGACCAGCGGGCCCACCTCCAGCAGCAGCCGCCGCATCCCGGCTACGGGCAGCAGCCGGGGTACGCGCCGCCGCCGCCGCAGCCCGTGCCGGACGTGCCGCAGCAGGGCTGGTACGCCCCGCCGCCGCCCGGACAGAACCCGTACGCGGCCGGCGCACCGGCCCAGGCGCCCGTGCCCCCGGCCCAGGCGCCCGCGCCGGCCCCCGCAGACCTGACCAAGCGCGAGACCAGCGAGGACCCCCGATGACCACGCCGCCGGCGCCGCAGGCGCCGTACCAGCAGCCCGCGCCGCAGCAGGCGTACCCGCAGGGGCAGGGCTTCTACGTCTCGCCGATCCCGCAGCGTCCCGCGACGTTCGGGGACGCGATCGCCTCGGAGTGGACCAAGATCCGGTCCGTGCGCTCGACCATGTGGACGCTCGGCGTCATGACCGCGCTGCTGCTGGTCATCGGCGTGCTCGCGGCCGTCGCCGTCTCCGCGTCCGACTCGGACATGGGCGAGACCCCGGTGCTGAGCCTCGGCTTCTTCGGGGTGCTGCTCGGCACGATCTGCGTGATCACGCTCGGCGTGATGACGATCGCCTCGGAGTACGGCACCGGCATGATCCGTACGACGCTGACGGCCTGCCCGAGCCGGGGCCGGGTGCTCGGCGCCAAGGCGCTCGTCTTCTTCCTGCTCACCTTCGTCATCACCACCGTGATGACGTCGGTGGTCGCCCTGATCCAGTCGTCCATGCTGGACGCGGTGTCACCGACCGGCGAGGAGTGGCTGCGCGCCACGGTCGGGGTCGGGCTCTATGTGGCGACGCTGGGGCTGCTGGCACTCGCCGTCGGCGCGCTGATCCGGCACTCGGCCGGGGCGATCACCCTCATGATCGGCGTGGTGCTGCTGCCGCTCGTGCTGGCCATCTTCATGTTCGCGTCGTCGCTGTCGACGCTCCAGGAGAAGCTGCTGGAGTACTCGATCCCCAACCAGCTGAGCGTCTTCTACGACAACTCGGTCACGTCGTCCGGCGGCCCGTCCGGCTGGCAGCCGCTGTGGATCCTCCTCGTCGTGACGGCGCTCGCCATGGGCGGGGCGTACCTGTCGATGAACCAGCGCGACGTCTGAGGACTAGGGCGTGTTTCGAAAGTAGCGCCGTCCGCCCGCAGGGCGGGCCGGGCGGTGTCTGGTGCGTGCTCTCGGCGTGCCGGCCGCGATCCCTCGTACTGGACGTACTAGGGATCTCGGCCGGTGCGGCGAGAGTGCGTGCCAGGCGTCGCCCGGCAGGCGGGACTTTCGAAACACGCCCTAGTAGCGGGGCGCGTTCCGGGACCGCTGCACCTTCGTGGTGCGGCGGTCCTTCGCGTTCCAGCAGGCTTTGTGCCAGTGCCTGCGGTCGTCCACCCCGCCGTACTCGGACCAGGCCACCAGATGCGGGACGCCGGACGGGATCTCCTGGTCGCAGCCGGGGCAGCGGTAGCGCTTGCCGGCCGCGCTCGCGCCGCTGACCGGGCGCACCGACCACTCCTCGCCCTGCCACTCCTCCGTATTCCCTCCCCCGCCGTACCGGTCCGCCGAATCGCGCGCACTGTCGTCGCGGCTCTCGCCGCCTCGGGGGCGGTTGCGGCGCGGGGACACGTTTCACCTCACGGAACGGGCTGGGCGGGACCCGTCCAGCGTAGGGCCATTCGGGCGGGGTACCCGCCTCCCGGGCTTCGTGGCGCGAGCGGTTACCGGAAAATCGCAACAACTCCGCGCCGGACCGTGCCTTTGGCACGTGTCAGACGTTGTTGCCAGTAGGGGAGAGCCGCGGCGGCCGCAAGGAGGCAATTGGCGATGCGTGTCGGAACGTTCGTACTGGCGGCCCAGTTTCCGGGCCAGGGGCCGGGGGAAGCGCTGCACCGCGCGATCCGGTCCGCCGAGGTCGCCGAGGAGTCCGGGCTCGACTCGGTCTGGCTGGCCGAACATCACTTCGTGCCGTACGGGGTCTGCCCGTCCGCCGTCACCCTGGCCGCGCAACTGCTCGGCCGGACCCGCCGCATCCGCGTCGGTACGGCGGTGAGCGTGCTGCCCACGCAGCACCCGGTGGCGCTCGGCGAGCAGGCCGCGCTGCTCCATCTGACCAGCGGCGGCCGGTTCAGCCTCGGGGTCGGCCGGGGCGGTCCCTGGGTGGACCTGGAGGTGTTCGGCGGCGGCCTGGAGGCGTACGAGAAGGGGTTCCCGGAGTCCCTGGGGCTCCTGCTCGACTGGCTGCGGAAGCCGCGCGTGGCGGGCCGGGGCGAGCGGTACGCCTTCCGCGAGGTCGCGGTCGTCCCCCGGGCCGACGAGCTGATCGGCGTGGACGGCGCGGAGGGGGCCGGGCCCGAGGTGATCGTCGCGTGCACCTCCCGCAAGACCGTGGAGCTCGCCGCCGACCGGGGTCTGCCGATGCTGCTCGGCATGCACTGCGGGGACGAGGAAAAGGCGGAGATGGTGGCGCTCTGGCGGTCCCGCGCGCTGGCGGCCGGCCACGCTCCGGAGAGGGTCCACGGGGCGGGGCATGTCTCGGCCGGAGTGGCCCAGATCGCCGACCGCACCGAGGACGCCGTCGAGACGCTGGTGAAGGCGATGCCGGGCTGGCTGCGCCAGGGGCTCGGCGCGCATGTCACCGTCGACGGCCGGCACCGCGTGATGCGGGACCCCGTCGGGTACGCGGAGCTGTTGTGCGGCCTTCATCCGGTGGGCACGCCGGAGCTGGCGGCGGAGCGCCTCGCGGTCACCGCCGAGCGCACGGGCATCACCCGCTTCGCGCTCCTGGTGGAGGGTTCCGGAGATCTCGTCGCCACGGAGGAGAACGTAGCGCGGCTGGGCACGGAGGTACGGCCACTCCTCGAATGACCCCCGCGCACGGACGGAAGGGTGTACGGCGGTGTGCGTACGGCGCCGCCGCCCCGGACCAGTTGCACCTCCCGCGGCCCGGAACGGCGACGAAGCGTTCAGCAGTCCCGTAGTTCGGGCGACTGGTTGAGCAACTGGCCCCTCACCGAGGTGAACTTGGCCAGTCGGTCGTCGACCGAGGCGTCCAGCGGGAACACCGCGACGCGGTGGCAGTTCTGGAATGCGAGACGCACCCCGAAGTGCCGTTGCAGCGCTCCGCGTATCGCATCACTCGCGAGCGCGCGCAGCAGCTGACCACGTGCCTGCTCATTGGGCGGCGGCGTCTGGTTGTCGGCGAACTCCCCGCCGTCGACCTTCAGCTGAGCCACCAACGAGCTGATCATCTCCCATGCGAAGGGCAGGGAGGTCCGGACGCAGTCGACGAAGTCGGCTTCGTCGACCTCGCCTCGCTCGGCCTGTTCCAACAGCGCCGGTGAGACGTCGAGCGACATGGGTTCTCCTCTCGCGACCCCGGCGGATTACCGGAGCCTTACGGGCAGGGAAGAAGGCCGACGACGACGCAGCGTGCACGCACGGCGACCTCCCGCTTCCACGGTAAGGGCGCAGTCCGGGCCGCACCAGGAGATTGGGAACACAACCGGCCAATAACGAAGGGGTTCAAAGAGGGGCAAGACAGAAAGCGTCAACTCCGGAAGGGGCGGGAGTGACGGATGGGTGAATCGCGTCGGGCCCCCGACGTCGAGTAGCGTTGCCGACCATGCGTCTCGTCATCGCCCGCTGCTCCGTGGACTACGCCGGCCGGCTCACGGCCCACCTGCCCTCCGCTCCCCG
Source organism: Streptomyces sp. NBC_00209 (assembly GCF_045206345.1). Taxonomy (NCBI): domain Bacteria; kingdom Bacillati; phylum Actinomycetota; class Actinomycetes; order Kitasatosporales; family Streptomycetaceae; genus Streptomyces; species Streptomyces sp. NBC_00209. The sequence goes on from NZ_CP108121.1 coordinate 1,904,608, forward strand.
CCTCATCCTGGTGAAGGCGGACGGGAGCGTGTCGATTCACGCCGACGACAGGGCGTACAAACCGCTCAACTGGATGTCGCCGCCCTGCACTCTGAAGGAGGGCGGCGGCGACGCCGAGGGCGTCTGGACCGTGGTGAACAAGGCGGGCGAAAAACTGATCATCACGATGGAGGAAATCCTCCACGACTCAAGCCATGAACTGGGCGTCGACCCGGGGCTGATCAAGGACGGCGTCGAGGCGCACCTCCAGGAACTGCTCGCGGACCGCATCGAGATCCTGGGCGAGGGCTACACGCTGATCCGCCGCGAGTACTTCACGGCGATCGGCCCGGTCGACATCCTGTGCCGCGACGCGGACGGGCAGACGGTCGCCGTCGAGCTGAAGCGGCGCGGCGACATCGACGGCGTCGAGCAACTGACCCGCTATCTGGAACTCCTCAACCGCGACCCGCACCTGGCCCCGGTGAAGGGCGTCTTCGCGGCCCAGGAGATCAAACCGCAGGCCCGCGTCCTGGCCACGGACCGCGGCATCGGCTGCGTGGTCCTGGACTACGACGCGATGCGAGGCATCGAGGACGACAAGCTCCGCCTGTTCTGAGCGTGGGGGCCGGCCGGGCGGGCTTTTCAAGCCCGTCCGGCGATTGAGGACGGAACCCTCGGGCCGAGGGCCGGCGCACTCTCGGACTACTCCCCCGAAGGGCTACCGCTCGCCGCACCCGTGGACCCACTCGCCTGCTCAGGCGTCTCCGGCTTCATGGGCGGCTCTTCCGGGTCCTCCGTCGGAGACTCGGTCTCCGTCGGCGTAGGCGTAGGCGGCGTAGGCGAGCCCGCCGTCTTCGTGGGCGTAGGCGAAGCAGACGTCGGCGGCTTGTGGGACGACTCGGTCGCCCGCGGCGACGACGGCGACCCCGGGGACGACGGCGTGTCCGGCGCCGAGGACGTCGCCGAGGGCGTCACCCCGCCGGCCGGCGCCGATTCGCTCCCCGTGGCGGACGGCGTCACCGAGGCCGACGAGGACGCGGACCCCGAAGGCGCCGCGCTCGTGGACGGCCCGTCCGCCGGCTCCCCGGTCTCCACCTCCTCGTCGTAGATGCCGTCGTCGTCCGGCACCTCCTGCTCGGTCGACGTACCGGCCCCGCCCTGCGGATCGCTGTTCGACGTCAGCCCGAGCGTCACCACCGTGCCGAGGACCCCGGCCAGCAGGACGCCCGCCCCGGCGGCGACCAGGTTGCGCCGGGCCCCGCCGATGAGGGCCAGCGGCCCGCCCCGCGCCGCACCCTTGCCGCCACCCGCCGCGGGGGCCGGCACCGGCATCGTCATCGGCTCCTGCCGGGGCACCACCGCGGTGTCGGCGAACGCACTCGTCATCGAGACCGGCACGACGGCCGGCACTCCCAGCGGCGGCGACGCCTCGAACGCACCGTCGCCCCCCGCCGCCGGACCTCCGGCCCGGTCCTCGACCAGGGCGAGCGCGCGCCGTCCGGCCACCGCGCCGCTCTTGTCGGCGAGCGCCCCGCGCATGCTGATCGCGGTCTCCAGCTCGGCCCTGGCCCGGTCGGGGTGACCGGTGCAGAGCGCGAGGACGCCCAACTCGTGGTGGAAGTACGCCTCTTCCGCGACCTCCCCGGCGAGCCGCCCGGCCTCCTGGCCGATCCGGAGCGCCCGCTCCCAGGCCCCCCAGAGCAGCCCGGCCGCGAAGGCGGGGGCCGCGCTGCGGGCGAGGAGCACGGCGGCGCTCGTCCCTCCGGCCCCCTCCCCCGGCACCAGCCGGCCCATGGCGGCGATGATCGCGTCGGCCTCGGCGGTCGCCCGCTCGGGGGTGACCGAGGGGTGCCCGGTCCACCAGGCGTAGTGCTGGGCGGCGGTGCGGGCGCGGTCGGCGGCGCCGTCCTCGTAACCGGCCGCCGCCAGCTGGGCCAGGACCCCGGCGGCCAGCCGGTAGCGGGAGCCGGACGGGGAGAGCAGCCCGCAGCCGGCCAGCTCGCCGAGGGCGGCGTCGGCGTGGGTGTCCCCGACGAGCGCGGGCAGATGGGCCTGGTGCGGCACCTCACCGCCGAGGGCCACCGCGAACCGCAGCGTGTCGCGGGCGGCGTCGCTCAGCCGGGAGGCGAGCAGGGCCGCGGGCGCCGCGGCCTCGCCGAGGCTGGGCAGCGGCACCTCGGATTCCCCGGCCGGCTCGGGCGCGGGCGGCGCGTCGGCGGGCCGGTTCTCCAGGTAGCCGTACTCGTCGTACGCGGCGGCGTCGGTGCGCAGCTGGTCGCGCCGGCGCAGCAGCGCACCGGCCTGGACGAAGCGCAGGGGCAGGCCCTCGGACTCGAACCAGAGGTCTCCGGCCCAGTTGGCCTCCTCCTCGGTGAGCTGCCGTTCGACCACCCGGCGCAGCAGGTCGAGAGAGGTGGCGCGGTCGAGGCCGGTGAGGAAGACCTCTTCGAGCGCGGAGTCGGCGCCGGGCGCGGCGGTCTCGGGCGTGGCGGCGAGCAGGAAGGCGCACTCGGGGGTCGCGTCGAGGAGTTCGCCCAGGGCGGCGCCGCCGAGCTCCAGGTCGTCCAGCACGACGACGGCGCCGGTGGAGCGCAGCGTCTCCAGCAGGAGCACCCGGTCCGGCCGGTGCCGGGGGGCGTCGTGGACGGCGTCGAAGAGCGCGTACATCAGGTCGGTGGCGGTGCGCTTGTGGCCGCTGAGGCGGACGACCCCGTCGGGCGCGAAGTCCGCGCAGTCGGCGGCGACGGCGGCGAGCAGGGCGGTACGGCCGGAACCCGCCGGTCCGGTGAGCCGGACGGAGCGGCCGCGGGCGAGGAGGCGGGTCAGCCGTTCGCGTTCCTCGTCGCGCCGCAGCAGCGGGAGCTGGGGGACGGGCGGGCCCGGCGGTACGGGCGGCGTCGCGGCCCGGGCGCGGTCGGCGCGCTCCTCGGGGGTGCGGCGGACGGGCGCCGCGGGCCGCTCACCGGGCGGGCACGGCTCGACCTCGCTGCCGTCGACGGGGTTGACGGTGAGCGTCAGGTCGCCGGCGACGAGGGTGACCATGCGGACCTGCTGCGGTGTTTGCTGACCGAAATCCGGGGTCAGTGGATCGCGGGAAGGACGGCGCCGGCCGGCCTCCTCGGCGAAGTCCTTGCTGTCGTGGCCGAACTCTTCCGGCCCCCGGTGTATCGGGTCCATCGCCAAAGCCCCCAAGACGCGTCGAGCGCGGTTGTCCGTCCCGGCCTCGCACGTCCAGATGCCGCCCACGGTCCGGTGTCCGCCGGGTCGGGTCCGTCAATCGGCAGACGGCCGAACCCTAAACCTTCGCACAGTATCCACGACCATCCGGGGTGGCGCGCCGCCCCGAGATCACGGTCTCGTGAGGATTGTGTGCCGTCTTGCCGTACGGTCACCGAGGGGGGCCACGCGGCGTCCCCGTGAGCCCCTTCAGACGCGGGGCAGGGACTCCGCCGCGATGCCGCCCTCGATGGCGAGGATGCGGTGCAGCCGGGTGGCCACCAGGAGGCGTTGCATCTGCGGAGGCACGCCGCGCAGCACGAGGCGCCGTCCGGCGCGCCCGGCCCTGCGGTGTGCGCCCATGATGACGCCGAGACCGGTGGCGTCCCACGAATCCAGCTCGGTCAGATCGAGCACCAGATCGCCGACGCCGCCGTCCAGGGCCGCGTGCAGGACCGTACGGGCGTCCGCCGCGCTTCGGACGTCGAGGCGGCCCCCGACGACCAGCTCGGCGTGGTCGCCCCTGATGTGCATATGCGCTCCCCTGGAATGCTCCGTGGCCCGGTCCGTCTGTCCGAAACTGTCTCTGCCCCAACTGACTGCGGCAGCGACAGGGTAGTTGCCGTCTGTAAGCGAACCGATACCGAATTCACTCCGAGGAGTGATGCGGGATGGTCGCGAACGCTGGTGGATCCGGTGGATCCGGACGGCGTTCCCCGAACGGCACCCGGTCTGACTGACAGCGGATCAGCCGGACCGGACCGAAAATGATCAGTAGGTGTAGAAGCCCTGCCCGCTCTTGCGCCCGATGTCACCTGCATCGACCATCCGGCGCATCAGCTCCGGGGCGGCGAACTTCTCGTCCTGCGACTCGGTGTAGATGTTGCTCGTGGCGTGCAGCAGGATGTCGACACCGGTGAGGTCCGCGGTGGCCAGCGGTCCCATCGCGTGGCCGAAACCGAGCTTGCACGCGACATCGATGTCCTCGGCCGTGGCGACGCCCGACTCGTACAGCTTGGCGGCCTCGACCACGAGCGCCGAGATCAGCCGGGTGGTGACGAAGCCGGCCACGTCGCGGTTGACGACGATGCAGGTCTTGCCGACGGACTCGGCGAACTCCCGCGCGGTGGCGAGGGTTTCGTCACTGGTCTTGTAGCCGCGTACGAGCTCGCAGAGCTGCATCATCGGGACCGGCGAGAAGAAGTGCACGCCGACCACGCGCTCCGGGCGCTCCGTCACGGCCGCGATCTTGGTGATCGGGATGGCGGAGGTGTTGGAGGCGAGCACGGCGTCGTCCCGGACGATCTTGTCGAGCGACCGGAAGATCTCGTGCTTCACCTCCAGCTTCTCGAAGACGGCCTCGACCACGATGTCCGCGTCGGCGACGGCGTCGAGGTCGGTGGTCGTGGTGATCCGGCCCAGCGCGGCCTCGGCGTCGGCCGCGTCCAGCTTGCCCTTGGCGACGAACTTGTCGAAGGAGCCCTGGATGCCGTCGCGGCCGCGGGTCAGGGCCTCGTCGGTGACGTCGCGCAGGACGACGTCCCAGCCGGCCCGGGCGGAGACCTGCGCGATGCCGGACCCCATGAGTCCGGCTCCGATGACGGCGAGCTTCCTGGCCACGTTGGCACCCCTCTGTATGTGTCGCTGGTTCTGGATCCATGCCCTCCGGCGGAGGTTAGTACCCGGGGCGGGTGCTGGGGCCGTGAAGAGATGCGCGTCACGTCTCAAATGACGGACATCACACCGGGGGCCGTCATCCGGCGGTGCGCCGGGCGTAGTTGAGCACCTTTTCGCCCAGCAGGTCCTCGATGTCGTCCAGCAGGACGAGCGCCCGCCTGGACACCTCGGCGGGCTTCCCGCCGGCCACCATCTCCTGCCCGATGCACGCCATGAGGGTGCTGTGGACCCAGGAGAGCTGACCGGCCACCAGGACCGGCGTCCGGTCCCCCGCCCCGGCGCCGCTCACCTCCACGAGGGTGGCCTCCAGATGCTGCGCGGCCTCCTGCTGGATGTGCCAGAGGCGGGCCTTGAGGCTGTCGGCCTCCTCGATGACCCGCATGAAGCGGGCGTACCCCTCCATCAGGCCGACGGTGGGCGAGACGCCCTCGACCTGGATGCGCAGCTCCCGCAGCACGGCGTCGGCCGCGGACTCGCCCCGGTCGCGGCCCCTGACGTACCGCGAGAGGCGTTCCACGATGCCCTTGCTCCGGTCGAGGAACAGGTCCTCCTTGGCGGGAAAGTAGTTGTACACGGTGTTGACGGAGACGTCGGCGGCGTGGGCGATCTCGGCGATCGTCACCGCGTCAAAGCCCCGCTCCAGGAAGAGGCCGGTGGCCACGTCCGAGAGGTGCTGCCTGGTCTGCCGCTTCTTTCGCTCCCTGAGCCCCTCAGCCATGGGTCCATCGTAGATCGTCTGGGGTTCTCACAAATTTGGTGTCATTGCATTTTTGCAGTGACTCTGTTTTCGTGGAGGCCATGACCGTCATCAGTACGTCCGGGCTCGCCCGGACCTTCATGGGCAAGTCCGGCCCCGTCGAGGCCGTCCGCCGGCTCGACCTGACCGTCGCGGCCGGCGAGATCGTCGGCCTGCTCGGCCCGAACGGCGCGGGCAAGACGACCACCCTGCGCATGCTCACCACGCTGCTCTCCCCCACCGGCGGCGCGGCCACCGTCGCCGGCCGCGACCTGGTCGCCGACCCGGCGGGCGTACGCGAGCAGTGCGGTTACGTCGCCCAGTCGGGCGGGGTCGACCCGCACACCACCGTGCGGGAGGAGCTGGTCACCCAGGGCCGGATGTACCGGCTCGGCAAGGCGGCGGCGGTCGCCCGGGCCGCCGAAATCGCCGGGGAACTGGGCCTGGCGGACCTGCTCGACCGGCGGACCGCGACCCTCTCCGGCGGCCAGCGCCGGCGCCTCGACATCGCCATGGGGCTCACCCACCGCCCCGCCGTGCTCTTCCTGGACGAGCCGACCACCGGCCTCGACCCGGGCAGCCGCGCCGACCTCTGGGACCTGGTACGCCGGCTGCGCGACGCGCACGGCACCACCGTCGTGCTCACCACGCACTACCTGGACGAGGCGGACGCGCTCGCCGACCGGCTCGTCGTCATCGACGGCGGCCTGGTCGCGGCGGAGGGCACCCCGGCCGCGCTCAGGACCCGGTACGCGGGCTCGCCCGACGCCACGCTCCAGGACGCCTTCCTGGCCCTCACCGGACGCGCCCCCGCCGCCGACACCGCTCCCCTCGCGGTCTGACACCTCCCGGGACACCCATGCTGCTGCACGACACCGCGCTGATCTTCGGGCGCTACGCCCGCCAGACCCTGCGCTCCAAGTTCCAGATCCTCTTCGGCATCCTGATGCCCCTGCTCTACCTGCTCTTCTTCGGCCCGCTGCTCACCGGGCTGCCACTCGGCGGGAACACCGACTCCTGGCAGGTCCTGGTGCCCGGGCTGCTGCTCCAGCTCGGCCTGTTCGGCGCCTCGTTCGCCGGGTTCGGCCTGATCATCGACAAGTCGACCGGGGTGGTCGAGCGGATGCGGGTGACCCCGGTGAGCCGGGCGGCGCTGCTGCTGGGCCGGGTGCTGCGGGACGCGCTGCTGTTCGTGTTCCAGGCGGTGCTGCTGGTGCTCGTCGCCGTACTGATGGGGCTGCGGGCGCCGCTGGCCGGTGTACTGATCGGCTTCCTCTTCGTCGGCCTGCTGACGGTCTCGCTGGCCTCGCTCTCGTACGCGCTGGCGATGCGGGTCTCGACGCCGCAGGAGTTCGGGCCCGTCATCAACTCCCTCACCATGCCCGCGATGCTGCTGTCCGGCCTGATGCTGCCGATGACGCTCGGCCCGAAGTGGCTCGACGTCCTCTCGCACTTCACGCCGTTCCGCTACCTGGTGGACGCGGTCCGGGACGCGTACGTGGGCTCGTACGCCACCCCGCACATGCTGTACGGGGTCCTCGTCGCCCTCGGCTTCGCGGCGCTGGCCGTGACAGTGGGCACAGGTGTCTTCCGGAAGGCCGGGGCCTAACTACTCTGGCCGCATGGTCAATCTGACGCGCATCTACACCCGTACCGGCGACAAAGGCACCACCGCCCTCGGCGACATGAGCCGCACCGCCAAGACCGATCTGCGGATCTCCGCGTACGCCGACGCCAACGAGGCCAACGCGGTCATCGGCACCGCGATCGCCCTCGGGCGGCTGGACGAGGACGTCGTGAAGGTCCTCGTCCGCGTGCAGAACGACCTGTTCGACGTGGGCGCGGACCTCTCCACGCCGGTGGTCGAGGACCCGAAGTACCCGCCCCTGCGCGTCGAGCAGTCGTACGTGGACAAGCTGGAGGCCGACTGCGACCACTACCTGGAACAGGTGGAGAAGCTCCGCAGCTTCATCCTCCCGGGCGGTACGCCGGGCGCCGCGCTCCTCCACCAGGCGTGCACCGTGGTCCGGCGTGCCGAGCGGTCCACCTGGGCGGCGATGGAGGTGCACGGCGAGGTGATGAACGCGCTGACGGCGACCTACCTCAACCGCCTCTCGGACCTGCTGTTCATCCTGGCCCGGGTGGCGAACAAGGAGGTCGGCGACGTGCTGTGGGTGCCGGGCGGCGAACGCTAGGCATTCGGGCCCGGCTCCCGCTTCGTATCCCGCCCCGGCTCCCCCTTCGGGAACACCGTGTAGCTCGCCGCGATCACCAGGTTGATCCCGATGACCAGCAGCATCGTCCGCTGCCAGGACCGCAGCGAGCTCGTGTCCCCGTCGCCGCCCACGTACCAGACGGCCGCCTGGAGCAGCGCCAGCGCGGTCGCGGCGGCCACGGTCCAGCGGCCGGCGACCTTCCACTCGTGCACCGCCCGCGCCTTCCCGTACCTCGGCGGCTTCACCGGCGGCGGGCCACCGGCGAACCGGTGGGCGACGCGGGCGTCGGCCCACTTGATGGTGGAGTGCCCGAGGCCGGCCGTGAAGCCGATGTACACCGCGGCGAGTCCGTGCTTCCAGTCCGGCTCGGCGCCGTTCTTCAGGTCCACGGCGGTCACCGCCAGCAGGACCAGCTCCAGCACCGGTTCGCACAGCAGCACCGCGGCGCCCAGGCGCGGCTTGCGCGCCCCGTAACGCAGGGCGAGTCCGGCGGCCAGAAGCACCCAGAAGGCGATCTCGCAGGCAACGATCAGTGTGACGATCACGGGTCCGCTCCTCTTCGCTCCCTTCCAGCCTGGCCGCCGCGCGAGCCCGAAGCGTCGGCCCAGGTGACGAGACCGGACTGCATACTTCGATGTAGTGCCGACGCTCTCCCCGCCCCGCCCGCACCGCGACGACGTGCTCATCGCGGTCCTCGGGCTGCTCGGCGGACTGGTGCTGTGGCTGCTCAACCTGTACATGCGGACCGGTGACGTCCTCGGGGGCACCCGCCTGCCGCTCGTCCCGCTCGTCGTGATGTCGGCGGCGGAGCTGCTGCGCAGGACCTCGCCGCGCACCGCCCTGACCATCGGCTCCGTCGCGCTCGTCGCGGACCAGTGCACCCACGGCAACCTGGCCACCGTGGCGATGTACACCGACGTCATGTACGCGGCGGTGCTGTACGGCACCCCGGCGGCCGCCCGCCGCATCCCGGTGGTCACGTTCCTGATCTCCCTCCTCGTCACCATCGGCTCGCTCGCCTGGACCCGCAGCCCCGAGGCCCTGCTCCTCGGTATCGTCACCGCCCTCGTCGTCTTCGTGCCCGCGCTCACCGGAGTCAGCGTGCGCAACCACCGGGACGCCGCCGACACTGCCCGGCTGCGCGCCGACCAGACCGCCCTGCTCGCCGAGATGGACCGCGCCCAGGCGGTGACCGCCGAGCGGGCCCGGATGGCGCGCGAGCTGCACGACCTGGTCGCCAACCACCTGTCCGCGATCGCCATCCACTCCACCGCCGCGCTCTCCCTCGGCGACCCGGAGACCTCGCGCGACGCCCTCGGGGTCATCCGCGAGAACTCCGTCGAGGGTCTGGCCGAAATGCGCCGCCTGATCGGGCTGCTGCGCACCGGGGCCGCCGACGCGGAGCCCATCAGCTCGCCGTCCCTGGGTTCGCTGGACGCGCTGGTCGAGCAGCACCGCGCGGCCGCCGCGGCCGACGGGCTGACCTGCGTGCTGGAGGACACCAGGGACGGCGGGGCGCCCCTGCCGGCGCCGGTCGAGCTGGCCGCGTACAGGATCGTCCAGGAGTCCCTGACCAACGCGCTCAAGCACGCGGCGCCGGGCCCGGTCACAGTGCGGCTGGAGCGGACGGGGCGGTGGCTGACGGTGGAGGTGAGCAGCGTGCTCGGGGACCGGGCGGGGCCGCGCGCGCCGGGGTCGGGGGCCGGCCTGGTGGGGATGCGGGAGCGGGTGGCGCTGCTCGGCGGGGAGTTCGCGGCGGGAAGCACCTCGGCGAGCGACGGGATGTGGCGGGTACGGGCCGAACTGCCCGTGGACGAAGGAGAAGTGGGGTCATGACGGTCCGGGTGGTGGTCGCGGAGGACCAGACGGCGGTACGGGCGGGGCTGGTGCTCATCCTGGGCAGCGCGCCGGACATCGAGGTCGTCGGGGAGGCCGGGGACGGCGAGGAGGCGGTACGGCTGGCCCGCGAGCTGCGGCCGGACCTGGTGCTGATGGACGTGCAGATGCCGCGCCTGGACGGGGTCGCGGCGACCCGGCAGGTGACCGCTGAGGGGCTGGCGGACGTGCTGGTGCTGACGACGTTCGACCTGGACACCTATGTGTTCGGCGCGCTGCGGGCGGGGGCCTCGGGCTTCCTGCTGAAGGACACCGAGGCGGCCGGGCTGCTCGACGCGGTGCGCACGGTGGCGCGCGGTGAGGGGCTGATCGCGCCGGCCGTGACGCGGCGGCTGATCGCGGAGTTCGCGGGCGGCGGTTCCGTACGGGCGGACGGCCCGGACGCGTCGGTGCTGGAGGCGCTGACCCGGCGGGAGCGCGAGGTGCTGGGATGCCTCGGCGAGGGGTTGTCCAACGCGGAGATCGCCGAACGGCTGTCCATGGCGGAGGCGACGGCGAAGACGCACGTCAGCCGGTTGCTGGGGAAGCTGGAACTGCGCAGCCGGGTCCAGGCGGCCGTGCTGGCCCAGGAGTTGGGCGTCTGAGGTTTATTCAGCGGACGGTCACGGTCTTTGGTCCAGACCTCTTGACGATTGGTCCAGACCTTCTTAATCTCACCGAACACACTGCGGTGAGCCTGCCATGACAAAGCGGGCTCAGGGCGGCGCAGGGTTGCAGTTCACGGACCACCCCGTATGTCCGGACCTCAACCGAGGAGCACCGTTGAGCACTGAGACCCCCCGCCGTACCCGATTCAGACTCGGGTCCGGTCGAGCCACCAGAAGCAGAGCCGTCGCGGGCCTCACCGCACTGCTCCTTCCCCTTGCCGCCATGGTCGGCATGGCCTCCCCCGCCGAGGCGGCGACCTCCGCCACGGCCACGTACGTCAAGAAGTCCGACTGGGGCACCGGCTTCGAGGGCCAGTGGACGGTGAAGAACACCGGCACCACGTCCCTCAGCTCCTGGACCATCGAGTGGGACTTCCCCAGCGGCACCGGCGTCGGCTCCGCCTGGGACGCCACCGTCACCCACACGGGCAACCACTGGACCGCCAAGAACGTCGGCTGGAACGGCACCGTCGCCCCCGGCGCCAGTGTCTCCTTCGGCTTCAACGGCACCGGCTCCGGCAGCGGCGCCGCCACCAACTGCACGCTGAACGGCGCCTCCTGCGACGGCGGCCCCACCGTGCCGGGTGACAATCCCCCGTCGGCGCCGGGCACCCCCACCGCGAGCGCCGTCACCGACACCTCGGCGAAGATCAGCTGGACCGCGGCCACCGACGACAAGGGCGTCAAGAACTACGACGTCCTGCGGGACGGCTCGGTCGTCGCGACGGTCACCGGCACCACGTACACGAACAGCGGCCTCACCGCGGGCACGGACTACTCGTACAGCGTGCAGGCGCGGGACACCGCCGACCAGACCGGCCCGGTCAGCGGCGCGGTCAAGGTCCACACCACGGGCGGCGGCGGCACCGACCCCGGCACCGGGGACAAGGTCAACCTCGGCTACTTCGCCGAGTGGGGCGTCTACGGGCGCAACTACCACGTCAAGAACCTGGACACGTCCGGTTCGGCTGCGAAGATCACGCACATCAACTACGCCTTCGGCAACGTCCAGGGCGGCAAGTGCACCATCGGCGACTCCTACGCCGACTACGACAAGGCGTACACCGCCGACCAGTCCGTCGACGGCGTCGCCGACACCTGGGACCAGCCGCTGCGCGGCAGCTTCAACCAGCTGCGCAAGCTGAAGGCGAAGTACCCCCACATCAAGGTGCTGTGGTCCTTCGGCGGCTGGACCTGGTCCGGCGGCTTCGGCCAGGCGGCCCAGAACCCGGCCGCGTTCGCCGACTCCTGCTACAGCCTGGTCGAGGACCCGCGCTGGGCCGATGTCTTCGACGGCATCGACATCGACTGGGAGTACCCCAACGCCTGCGGCCTGACCTGTGACACCAGCGGCCCGGACGCGCTGAAGAAGCTCACCTCGGCGCTGCGTACCAAGTTCGGCAGCAGCAACCTGGTCACCGCCGCCATCACGGCCGACGGCTCCCAGGGCGGCAAGATCGACCTGGCGGACTACGCCGGCGCCGCGCAGTCGCTCAACTGGTACAACGTGATGACGTACGACTTCTTCGGCGCCTGGGACGCGAAGGGCCCGACCGCCCCGCACTCCCCGCTGAACTCGTACTCCGGCATCCCGATCGCCGGCTTCAACTCCGCCGACGCCATCGCCAAGCTGAAGGCCCAGGGCGTCCCCGCGTCCAAGCTGCTGCTCGGCATCGGCTTCTACGGCCGCGGCTGGACCGGCGTCACCCAGGACGCGCCCGGCGGCACCGCCACCGGCGCCGCCCCGGGCACGTACGAGGCGGGCATCGAGGACTACAAGGTCCTCAAGAACACCTGCCCGGCCACCGGCACGATCGCCGGCACCGCGTACGCCCACTGCGGCACCAACTGGTGGAGCTACGACACCCCGGCCACCATCAAGTCGAAGATGGCCTGGGCGAAGACGCAGGGCCTGGGAGGCGCGTTCTTCTGGGAGTTCAGCGGGGACACCAGCAACGGTGAACTCGTGAGCGCGATGAACACCGGCCTCAAGTAACCCCCGAGGCTCAACCCCCCGAAAGACGCCGGGGAGACAGGTCCGCCCCCTGTCTCCCCGGTTTTCGTGTGTGCGGCACGCCGCTCAGGCGACGTTGACCCTCTGGCCGGGCGGGGCCGCCTCCAGCCAGGCGAGGAAACCGGTCAGCGCGTCCTCGCTCATCGCCAGCTCCAGGCGGGTCTCCCGGTGGAGACAGCCGAGCACGATCGCGTCGGAGAGCAGCGCCAGCTCCTCCTCGCCCTCCGGCATCCGGCGGGCCACGACCTCGATCGCGGACCGTTCCAGGACCCGGCGCGGCCGCGGCGAGTAGCTGAAGACCCGGAACCAGTTCACCTTGTCGCCGCTGTACCGGGCGACGCCGTACACCCAGCCCTTGCCGGACAGGTCGGGTTCCTCGGGTACGTTCCACCGGAGACTGCAGTCGAAGGTCCCGCCGGAGCGCTGAATCAGCCGCCGGCGCAGACCGAAGACGAAGAGTCCCAGCGCGACCAGTGCGACGACCAGTCCGCCCACCCACAGCGCGAGGTACATCTCCACCGACCTCCTCGCATCATCGAGTAAACGGATACCGTCCGTACGTCACCTGCATCTGCATCGCCTCAGCCGCGACACGGTCCGGAGAGGTCTCCGGCACGGGCCGCGGCTGAGGGTACATCCATGTCGTGAGGTGGCTAGTGTGCCGCCACCGCACGCAGTCGCACTTCGGCGCGCCGCTCGGAAGCGGCGTCCGTGTCCGACTTCGCTCGCTCCAGCGCACGCTCGGCGCGCTGGACGTCGATCTCGTCGGCAAGCTCCGCGATCTCCGCGAGAAGCGAAAGCTTGTCGTCGGCGAACGAGATGAAACCGCCGTGCACGGCGGCGACGACGGTCGCGCCCTCGCTCGTACGGATCGTCACCGGGCCCGATTCCAGCACACCCAGAAGCGGCTGGTGACCGGGCATGACGCCGATGTCGCCGGACGTGGTGCGCGCGACGACCAGGGTGGCCTCGCCGGACCAGACACTGCGGTCCGCGGCGACCAGCTCGACGTGCAGCTCAGCAGCCAAGGGTGGCTCCTCGGGTCACCACCCGGCGGTCGTGCCGGGTGTTGGGTCAATTCTACGGGGCGTGGTGAGGGGGACGGGACGCACCCGCCCCCCTCGGTGAGCCGGGGGCTCAGGAGACGCCGAGCTCCTTGGCGTTGGCCTTCAGGTCCTCGATGCCACCGCACATGAAGAACGCCTGCTCGGGGAAGTGGTCGTACTCACCGTCGCAGATCGAGTTGAACGCGGCGATCGACTCCTCCAGCGGAACGTCCGAACCGTCCACGCCGGTGAACTGCTTGGCGACGTGGGTGTTCTGCGACAGGAAGCGCTCGACGCGACGGGCACGGTGGACAACGAGCTTGTCCTCCTCGCCCAGCTCGTCGATACCGAGGATCGCGATGATGTCCTGGAGGTCCTTGTACTTCTGGAGGATCCCCTTGACACGCATGGCGGCCTCGTAGTGGTCCGCCGCGATGTACCGCGGGTCGAGGATGCGGGACGTCGAGTCCAGCGGGTCCACGGCCGGGTAGATGCCCTTCTCGGAGATCGGACGGGAGAGAACCGTCGTCGCGTCGAGGTGGGCGAAGGTGGTCGCCGGCGCCGGGTCGGTCAGGTCGTCCGCGGGGACGTAGATCGCCTGCATCGAGGTGATCGAGTGACCGCGGGTCGACGTGATGCGCTCCTGGAGCAGACCCATCTCGTCGGCCAGGTTCGGCTGGTAACCCACCGCGGACGGCATACGGCCGAGCAGGGTGGACACCTCGGAACCGGCCTGGGTGTACCGGAAGATGTTGTCGATGAAGAAGAGCACGTCCTGCTTCTGCACATCGCGGAAGTACTCCGCCATGGTCAGACCGGCCAGGGCGACGCGGAGACGGGTCCCCGGCGGCTCGTCCATCTGGCCGAAGACGAGCGCCGTCTTGTCGATGACGCCGGAGTCGGCCATCTCCTCGATGAGGTCGTTGCCCTCACGGGTACGCTCACCGACGCCCGCGAACACCGACACACCGTCGTGGTTGTTGGCGACGCGGTAGATCATTTCCTGGATCAGCACGGTCTTGCCGACACCGGCACCACCGAACAGACCGATCTTTCCACCCTTGACGTACGGGGTGAGCAGGTCGATGACCTTGACGCCGGTCTCGAACATCTCGGTCTTGGACTCGAGCTGGTCGAAGTTGGGCGCCTTGCGGTGGATCGGCCAGCGCTCGGTGACCTCGGCCTCGGCCTCGGGCTTGTTCAGGATCTGGCCGAGGGTGTTGAACACCTTGCCCTTGGTGACGTCACCGACGGGGACGGTGATGCCCGTGCCCGTGTCGGTCACCGGGGCCTGGCGGACCAGACCGTCGGTGGGCTGCATCGAGATCGCGCGGATCACGCCGTCACCGAGGTGCTGGGCGACCTCGAGCGTCAGCGTCTTGAGCTTGCCGTCCTCGGCCGGGTCGGCCACCTCGACGGTCAGCGCGTTGTAGATCTCCGGCATCGCGTCGACGGGGAACTCCACGTCGACGACCGGGCCGATGACCCGGGCGACGCGGCCCGTGGCGACGGCCGTCTCCACTGTGGTCGTCATTACTTGTCACTCCCCGCGGTCGCGTCGGCCAGCGCACTGGCACCACCGACGATCTCGCTGATTTCCTGGGTGATTTCGGCCTGGCGGGCCGCGTTGGCAAGCCGGGAGAGCGTCTTGATGAGCTCACCGGCGTTGTCGGTGGCCGACTTCATCGCGCGGCGGCGGGCGGCGTGCTCGGAAGCAGCGGCCTGCAGCAGCGCGTTGTAGATACGGCTCTCGACGTACCGCGGAAGCAGGGCGTCGAGGACGTCCTCCGCCGACGGCTCGAAGTCGAAGAGCGGCAGGATCTCGCCCTTGCCGGTCTCCTGCTCCGTGGCATCGAGACTGAGCGGCAGCATCCGGTCGTCGACCGGGTTCTGCGTCATCATCGACACGAACTCCGTGAAGACGATGTGCAGCTCGTCGACGCCGCCCTCGGCGGTCTCCTTGGTCACCGCCTCGATCAGCGGAGCAGCCGCCCGCTTGGCATCCGCGTACGTCGGGCTGTCGGTGAAGCCGGTCCACGAGTCCGCGATCTTGCGCTCGCGGAACCCGTAGTAGGCGACACCCTTGCGGCCGATCACATACGTGTCGACCTCCTTGCCCTCACCGCGCAGCCGCTCGGTCAGCTTCTCCGCGGCCTTGATGGCGTTGGAGGAGTAACCGCCGGCCAGACCGCGGTCGCTCGTGATGAGCAGGACCGCGGCCCGGGCCGGGGACTCGGCCTCGGTGGTCAGCGGGTGCTTGGTGGTGGAGCCGGTCGCCACCGCGGTCACCGCGCGGGTGAGCTCGGTCGCGTACGGCGTCGACGCCGCCACCTGGCGCTGCGCCTTGACGATGCGCGAGGCGGCGATCATCTCCATCGCCTTGGTGATCTTCTTCGTGGCGGTGACGGAGCGGATGCGGCGCTTGTAAACGCGAAGCTGAGCGCCCATCGATCAGCCCTCGCCCAGGAGCTTGCCGTCCGAGGTCTCGAACTGCTGCTTGAAGGCGGCCACGGCGTCGGCGATCGCCTCCAGCGTGTCGTTGGACATCTTGGCGCCCTCGCGGATGCCGGTGAGGAGGTCCTTGCGCTCGCGGCGCAGGTACTCCAGCAGCTCCGACTCGAAGCGGCGGATGTCCTCGACCGGGACGTCGTCCATCTTGCCGTTGGTGCCGGCCCAGACGGAGACGACCTGCTCCTCGACCGGGAACGGGGCGTACTGCGGCTGCTTCAGCAGCTCGACCATGCGCTTACCGCGCTCCAGCGACGCCTTGGAGGCCGCGTCCAGGTCGGAACCGAAGGCGGCGAACGCCTCCAGCTCGCGGTACTGGGCGAGGTCCACGCGAAGCCGGCCGGACACCTGGCGCATGGCCTTGTGCTGGGCTGAGCCACCGACGCGGGAGACCGAGATACCGACGTTCAGGGCCGGACGCTGACCGGCGTTGAACAGGTCGGACTCCAGGAAGCACTGGCCGTCGGTGATGGAGATGACGTTGGTCGGGATGAACGCCGACACGTCGTTCGCCTTGGTCTCGACGATCGGGAGACCCGTCATCGAACCGGCACCCATGTCGTCGGAGAGCTTGGCGCAGCGCTCCAGCAGACGCGAGTGGAGGTAGAAGACGTCGCCGGGGTACGCCTCACGGCCCGGCGGACGGCGCAGCAGCAGGGAGACGGCGCGGTAGGCGTCGGCCTGCTTCGAGAGGTCGTCGAAGATGATCAGGACGTGCTTGCCCTGGTACATCCAGTGCTGGCCGATGGCCGAGCCGGTGTACGGCGCGAGGTACTTGAAGCCGGCCGGGTCGGACGCCGGGGCGGCGACGATGGTCGTGTACTCCAGCGCACCGGCCTCTTCGAGGGCGCCGCGCACGGACGCGATCGTGGAGCCCTTCTGACCGATGGCGACGTAGATGCAGCGCACCTGCTTGTTCACGTCGCCCGAGCGCCAGTTGTCGCGCTGGTTGATGATCGTGTCGACGGCCAGAGCGGTCTTACCCGTCTGACGGTCGCCAATGATCAGCTGACGCTGGCCGCGGCCGATCGGCACCATGGCGTCGACGGCCTTGTAGCCGGTCTGCATCGGCTCGTGCACCGACTTGCGGACCATGACGCCAGGGGCCTGCAGCTCGAGGGCGCGGCGGCCGTCGGTCGCGATCTCGCCGAGACCGTCGATCGGGTTGCCGAGCGGGTCGACGACGCGGCCGAGGTAGCCCTCGCCTACGCCGACGGAGAGCACCTCACCGGTGCGCTGCACCGGCTGGCCCTCCTCGATGCCGCTGAACTCGCCGAGGACGATCGCACCGATCTCGCGCTCCTCAAGGTTGAGGGCGAGACCGAGGGTGCCGTCCTCGAACTTCAGCAGCTCGTTCGCCATGGCGGAGGGCAGGCCCTCCACCTTCGCGATGCCGTCGCCGGCAACGCTGACCGTACCGACCTCCTCGCGCGAGGCCGCGTCCGGCTTGTACGACTGGACAAAGTTCTCCAGCGCGTCCCGGATCTCCTCCGGCCGGATCGTGAGCTCCGCCATCTGGGTTCCCTGCTCTCCTTGTTGGGCCCGAAGTTTCTTAAGGGGGTCTGGGGGCGACCCCCAGGAATCTTCTGCAGTTTCTGCACGGCCCAACCGGGCCGCTTGTCTTGCTCTGTTCTGTTGCGCCTGCGTCAGCCGGCCATACGGCGGGTCGCCTCGTCGAGGCGGTCCGCGATGGTGCCGTTGATGACCTCGTCGCCGACCCGCACCGCGATCCCGCCGAGGACCGAGGGGTCCACGTCCAGGTTCAGGTGCATCTCGCGGCCGTAGATCTTCGCCAGGGCCGCGCCCAGGCGCTGCTTCTGCCGGTCGCTGAGCGGCACCGCGGAGGTGACGATCGCGACCATGCGCTCCCGGCGCTCCGCGGCGAGCTTGGAGAGGGAGTCGAGTCCCGCTTCCAGGCTACGTCCACGCGGCTGGGTGACAAGCCGCACGATGACGCGCTCGGTGGCGGGCCGCACCTTGCCGCCGAGCAGGCTGCGGAGCAGCTCGCCCTTGGCGGCGGGGGTCGCGGTCCGGCTGGTGAGCGCGGCGCGCAGGCCGGTGTCCGAGGCGACGATGCGGCCGAACCGGAAGAGCTCGTCCTCCACGTCGTCCAGGTCGCCGGTGCGCTGGGCGGCGGTGAGGTCGGCGGTGTTCGCCAGTTCCTCGACCGAGTCGACCAGGTCACGCGACTGCGACCAGCGCGAGCGGACCATGCCGGAGACCAGGTCGACGGCTTCGCCGCCCACCTGGCCGCCGAGCAGGCGGCCCGCCAGCTCGGCCCTGGCCTCGCCGGGCTGCGCCGGGTCGGTCAGGACCCGGCGCAGCGACACCTCGCGGTGCAGCAGCGCCGTGACGCCGGCCAGGTCCTCGGCGAGCTTCGCCGCGTCGACCGACGTGGAGTCGGTCAGCGCGTCGAGACGCTCGCGTGCGGCAGCCAGTGCCTCGCGGCTCGCGCTGTTCATCGGACGGCCTCGGCCTTCGCTTCGAGCTCGTCGAGGAAGCGGTCGACGGTGCCACTCTGCCGGGCGTGGTCCTCCAGGGACTCACCGACGAGCTTGCCGGCCAGGTCGGTGGCGAGCTTGCCCACGTCCTGGCGCAGCGCGGCGGCGGCGGCCTTGCGGTCGGCCTCGATCTGGGCGTGGCCGGCGGCGACGATCTCGTCGCGCTGGCGCTGGCCCTCGGCGCGCATTTCCTGCAGGATCACGGCGCCCTGCTCCTGCGCCTCCTGGCGCATACGAGCGGCTTCGTGGCGGGCCTCGGCGAGCTGAGCCTTGTACTGCTCAAGAACGCTCTGGGCCTCGGTCTGGGCCGCATCGGCCTTCTCGATCCCGCCTTCGATGGCCTCGCGACGCTCTTCCAGAACCTTGTTGATGTTCGGGAGGAGCTTCTTGGCGAGGAAGCCGAAGACGATGACGAAAGCGATGAGGCCAATGACGAGCTCAGGGATCGGCGGGATGAGCGGGTTTTCCGCTTCCTCCGCCGCGAGCTGAACCAGGGGGTTCACGTCAGTGCCTTCCGTCGAATGGGCTGTTCGCGACCGGTCAGGAGGTCGGGTAGACGAACGGCATGACCAGACCGATCAGGGCGAGCGCCTCACAGAAGGCGAAGCCGAGAATCTGGTTGGCGCGGATGAGACCGGCAGCCTCGGGCTGACGGGCGAGCGCCTGGGTGCCGTTACCGAAGATGATGCCGATGCCGACGCCGGGGCCGATCGCGGCGAGGCCGTAACCGATCGAGCCGAGGTTGCCCTTGATTTCGACGCCGGCGGCGAGGGTCTGGAGAGCGGACATGCCGGTTCTTCCTTCTCTTTCAATGTCCGGTGGGGGTTGGCCACCGGGTGCTTCAGGAGTGGGGTGCTCAGTGGCCCTTGGCGAGAGCGCCCTGGATGTAGCTGCAGGCCAGCAGCACGAAGACGTAAGCCTGAACAGCCTGGATGAAGAGTTCGAAGGCGGTCATCACGATGACCATCACGAACGACACACCTGCGTAGGCGATTCCGATGCCGTTGAGCATGTACCAGCTGGCGATCGTGAAGAGCAGCAGGAGCGTGTGGCCCGCGAACATGTTGGCGAACAGTCGGACCGCGTGCGTGAACGGCCGGACGAACAGGTTCGAGAAGAACTCGATGGTCATCGAGAGCGGCAGGACCCCGCCGAGGCTCTTGTCGTAGCCCGTGAAGTTCTTGAGGGCTCCGACGAAGCCGTGCTTCTTGAAGGTCAGTCCGACCCACAGGAAGTAGACGATCGCGGCCAGTGCGGCCGGGTAGGAAATGATCGCCGTTACGGGGAACTGGGCAACCGGGATGATGGACCAGAGGTTCATCATCCAGATGACGAAGAACAGGGAGACCATCAGCGGGACGTACTTCTCGCCGTCGCGCTTGCCGATCGTCTCGTAGACGATGCCGCGGCGGATGAAGTCGTATCCGGCCTCGGCCGTCATCTGGAGCTTGCCGGGCACCAACTTCGGCTTGCGGAAGGCGGCCCAGAAGAAGCCAACGATGATCACCGAGCCGAGCAGGGCCAGCAGCATCGTCTTGTTGAAGTACAAGTTGCTGTCCGCGTCGCCCCAGAGGGGCTCGAACAGGAACGAGTGCAGGCCGGGTGCCGGAAAGCCACAACCGTCGAAGAGGTGGCAATCGGTCTCGAAGGCGAGCACCTGTGTCGGGTCAGCACTCACCGCGGGCTCCTTCAGCGTGGCGCATAGGTACGGCAACCTCGTTGTGTCGGCGCGGCGCGCAGCCGCGGTTCGGCACTGGACTGGTGTTTCGGATGTGTGAGCGGCGGTCAGGCATGTGAGCCTCGCGATCGAGCAGGCGTCAGCTCACATGCACGCGCCCGCAGTGCCGCAGTTGGAACCGGACGATAGCAGGGTCCTGACCCCGCACTTATTCCGCCCCTACCCTTCACGCGTCGGACCCCGGTTTCCCGGCCTTGTCGGCCTTCTCGGATTCGGGTTCCACGTAAAGGATCTTCGCCTTCATGTGCGCACGCGCCTGTGCGCCGATCCACACGAGGGTCGTCGCGACCAGGGTGATCGCGAACGCCTTCGGGTTGAACAGCGAGGTGTTCTTGAATACGGCGACGAAGATGAACAGCAGCAGGAGTTGCGCCGTGTAGAGCGCGAGCCCCATCGCCTGGAAGAGGTGGGGCATGGACCTGGCGGTCCGTTGCAGGACCAGGAGTCCGATCCCCATGAAGAGGATGACCACGACCGTCCCCACGATCGCGCCCAGGGCTCCCTTGCCACCGGCGACGCCAGCGCTGATCGCGACGGCTACGGCGCCGGCGACAGCGGTGGGTACGGCGGTCTGGAGGAGAGTCCGGACGTCGTTGGACGGCATGGCGGCAGCTCCGCTTGCAGGGGGTGGGCAGTGTGTCGTCATGGACGAGCGTAGGCCCGGTCCGAGTCGATGCCTCGGGCCGATGGACCGTGCTACATCAGGTCCTTCGGCTCTGTCACCGGGCTTCGTGAACGGTATCACAAACTATTTGATGAGGTCTTTACCAAGAAAGTGTGCTTGCTGTCACACGTGAGGGCTAACGAGCACGTGTGAGCGAGGCGCAGCTTCGCTTTGTCTGCTAATGGGCGCCCGTGACCGGTTCACCGTCGGGTGGAACCGGCCGCCCGACGGTCGGTCGTACGCGAACGGTGGCCGATGGCGGTCGCCCCGTTGACGCCCGAGACACCCGCGACGACGGGAGCCCCGTCAGCCGCCTC
The DNA here is from genome assembly GCF_045206345.1 of Streptomyces sp. NBC_00209. Classification (NCBI taxonomy): domain Bacteria; kingdom Bacillati; phylum Actinomycetota; class Actinomycetes; order Kitasatosporales; family Streptomycetaceae; genus Streptomyces; species Streptomyces sp. NBC_00209. Next base: position 1,925,766 of record NZ_CP108121.1, read on the forward strand.
ACGCTCCTCTGCGGCATCCCCGGCCCCATCCGCCGCATCCGTCCCCATCTGGCCGTCCACGGCCCCCTGTTGGCCCTCCGCGGCCTCCTCCGACGCGGCGGCACCCGGCCCCTCCTGGCGACGCCGTCCGCGGCGGTAGCGAGGCGGCACGAAGCGTTCCGCCCAGCGCGGGGCGCGCGGGGTGAACCGGGGCATCAGGAGCAGGATCAGCCCGAGCGCGCTCAGCCCCACGATCACGAGCACGATCCACAGGGACGTCGAGTGCACCGAGTACCCCACCGCGCCGAACGCGATCAGCGCCGACCAGAAGTACATGATCAGCACCGACCGGCTGTGCGAGTGGCCGATGTTCAGCAGCCGGTGGTGCAGGTGGCCGCGGTCCGCCGCGAACGGCGACTGGCCGTTCCAGGTGCGCCGCACGATCGCCAGCACCAGGTCGGCCGCCGGGATCGCGATGATGGTCAGCGGCAGCAGCAGCGGGATGAACACCGGGAGCATCGCGTGGGTCGCCTCGCGCTCGCTGCCCGCGAAGAGCCTCATGTTGTCCGGGTCGACCTGCCCGGTCACCGAGATCGCACCGGCCGCCAGCACCAGCCCGATCAGCATCGAACCCGAGTCGCCCATGAAGATCCGCGCCGGGTGCATGTTGTGCGGCAGGAAGCCGAGGCACATGCCCATCAGGATCGCCGCGAACAGCGTCGCCGGGGCGGCGGCCTCGATCGTGTGCCCGTACCAGAGCCGGTACGTGTACAGGAAGAACGCGGCGGCGGCGATGAGGACCATGCCCGCAGCGAGCCCGTCCAGGCCGTCCACGAAGTTGACCGCGTTGATGGTGATGACGACCAGCGCCACGGTGAGCAGCGTGCCCTGCCACGGGGTGAGGGCCACGGTGCCGACGCCCGGGATCGGCAGCCACAGGATCGTGAGGCCCTGGAGGACCATCACGGCGGCGGCGAGCATCTGCCCGCCCAGCTTGATCAGGGCGTCGATCTCGAACTTGTCGTCCAGGACCCCGATCAGCCAGATCAGCGCCGCCCCGGAGAGCAGCGCCCTCGGTTCGCTGGAGAGCTCGAAGACACCGTCGAGGTTGGCGAGGTGGTTGGCCACGATGAGCCCCGCGCACAGCCCGCCGAACATGGCGATGCCGCCGAGCCTCGGGGTCGGTTCGCGGTGGACGTCGCGCGCGCGGATCGCGGGCATCGCCCCGACCGCGATGGCGAACTTGCGCACCGGACCGGTGAGCAAGTAGGTCACAGCGGCCGTGACACAGAGTGTCAGCAGGTAATCACGCACGGGCTGCCCCACAGATATCGCCGGCCATCTCAGCCCACACCTTAACTAGACAGGTCCCATGGTTGAGGACACGGAGTCCGTCGCGATGGTTGCACAGAGGAAGTCAGTGGGGCGCGGAGACGCCGGTCAGCGCGGTGACGACCGGGTCCAGGGCCTGGCTGATCTCGTCGCCGATGGACCGGAAGAAGGTGATCGGGGCGCCGTACGGGTCGTGGACCTCGTCGGCGTCCGGGGTCGGGGCCAGCAGCCAGCCGCGCAGCGCGGCGGCGGCCCGGACCAGGGCGCGGGCACGCTCGACCACGCCCTCCTCGGCGGCGTCGGGCAGGGTGGCCGGGTCTATGGCCCGGACCAGCCTGGTGAACTCCTTGAGCGTGAAGGTGCGCAGCCCGGCCGAGTGGCCCATGGAGATGACCTGGGCGCGGTGGTCGCGGGTGGCCGTGAGCACGAGGTCGGCACGGATCACGTGCTCGTCCAGCAGCTCACGGCCGGTGAAGCCGGTGGCGTCGGCGCCGAAGTCGGCGAGGACCACCTCGGCGTTGGCCTCCATCGGGGCGCCCTCGTGGCCCCAGGTCCCGGCGCTCTCCACGATCAGCCCGCCCTGGAGCGGGTCCCCGAGCCGGTGCACCAGGGCGTGCCGGGTCAGCCGCTCGGTGATCGGCGAGCGGCAGACGTTGCCGGTGCTGACGTGGAGGATGCGGAAAGTGTCGGGCCGCCCCGCTATGCCACGCCCCTCGGGGGCGGTCAATTGGCCACCTCAAGGTCGGGGACCACCTTGCGCAGTTCCTCCGCCGAGATCGCTCCGGCGCGCAGCAGGACGGGCACCTTGCCGGTGACGTCCACGATGGAGGAGGGCACGATGCCGGGGGTCGGGCCGCCGTCGAGGTAGACGGAGACGGAGTCGCCGAGCATCTCCTGGGCGGCGTCGCAGTCCTCCGGCGAGGGGTGGCCGGTCAGGTTGGCGCTGGAGACGGCCATCGGGCCGACCTCGGTGAGGAGCTCGATGGCGACCGGGTGCAGCGGCATCCGGACGGCGACGGTGCCCCGGGTGTCGCCGAGGTCCCACTGGAGCGAGGGCTGGTGCTTGGCGACCAGGGTCAGGGCGCCCGGCCAGAAGGCGTCGACCAGCTCCCACGCCTGTTCGGAGAAGTCCGTGACCAGGCCGTGCAGGGTGTTCGGGGAGCCGATGAGGACCGGCGAGGGCATGTTGCGGCCGCGGCCCTTGGCTTCCAGGAGGTCGCCGACGGCCTCGGAGGCGAAGGCGTCCGCGCCGATCCCGTACACGGTGTCGGTGGGCAGCACGACGAGCTCGCCGCGGCGGACGGCCGACGCGGCTTCGCGCAGCCCCGTCGTGCGGTCGGTCGCGTCGTTGCAGTCGTATCGCCGTGCCATCAGCCGGCCTCCTCAAGCATGTACGGGTAGGGGTGCGGGGCGCGGGTCACGGCATCGCCTTGCGGGCGGTGGCGAACCGGGGTCGCCGGTTGAGGTCGGGATGGTCGGCCGCGTCGGCCCAGCCCCGTTCCTCGGTGAAGATCCAGGGCACCTGGCCGCCCTGGGTGTCGGCGTGCTCGATGACGACGAGGCCGCCGGGGCGGAGCAGGCGGTGCGCGGTGCGCTCGATGCCCCGGATGGTGTCGAGGCCGTCCTCGCCGGAGAACAGCGCCATCTCGGGGTCGTGGTCGCGCGCCTCGGGCGCCACGTACTCCCACTCGGTGAGCGGGATGTACGGCGGGTTGGAGATGACCAGGTCGACCTGGCCGTCCAGCTCGGGCAGGGCGGTGAGCGCGTCGCCGCGGTGGACGGTGACGCGGGAGTTCTCGGCGTTCTTCCGGGTCCACTTCAGGGCGTCCTCGGAGAGCTCCACGGCGTGTACGCGGGAGCGCGGGACCTCCTGGGCCATGGCGAGGGCGATGGCGCCGGAGCCGGTGCACAGGTCCACGATCAGCGGCTCCACCACGTCCATCGCGCGGACGGCGTCTATGGCCCAGCCGACGACCGACTCGGTCTCGGGGCGGGGTACGAAGACGCCGGGGCCGACCTGGAGCTCCAGGTAGCGGAAGAAGGCGCGTCCGGTGATGTGCTGGAGGGGTTCGCGGGCCTCGCGGCGGGCGATGGTCTCCCAATAGCGGGCGTCGAAGTCGGCGTCCGGCACGTGGTGCAGTTCGCCCCGCTTGACGCCGTGCACGAACGCGGCGAGTTCCTCGGCATCGAATCTCGGTGAGGGAACACCGGCGTCGGCCAGCCGCTGGGTGGCCTGGGCCACCTCGGCGAGCAGCAGGTTCATCGCGGTTCTCCGTACGGGTTCACGAGCGGGGCGGGACGGGCGGTGGGCTCAGGCGGCTGCCAGCTTGGCGGCGGAGTCGGCGTCGACGCACGCCTGGATCACCGCGTCCAGGTCACCGTCGAGCACCTGGTCCAAGTTGTACGCCTTGAAGCCGACGCGGTGGTCCGAGATCCGGTTTTCCGGGAAGTTGTACGTCCGGATCTTCTCGGAACGGTCGACCGTACGCACCTGGCTGCGACGTACGTCCGAAGCCTCCTGCTCGGCGGCCTCCTGGGCGGCGGCGAGGAGCCGGGAGCGCAGGATGCGCATCGCCTGCTCCTTGTTCTGGAGCTGGCTCTTCTCGTTCTGGCAGGAGGCGACGACGCCGGTCGGCAGGTGCGTGATGCGGACGGCGGAGTCGGTCGTGTTGACGGACTGGCCGCCGGGGCCGGACGAGCGGTAGACGTCGATGCGGAGGTCGTTGGCGAGGATCTCGACGTCGACCTCCTCGGCCTCGGGCGTCACGAGGACACCGGCGGCGGAGGTGTGGATGCGGCCCTGGGACTCGGTGGAGGGCACGCGCTGCACACGGTGCACCCCGCCCTCGTACTTCATCCGGGCCCAGACGCCCTGGCCGGGCTCGGTGGCCCCGTTGCCGCCCTTGGTCTTCACGGCGACCTGGACGTCCTTGTAGCCGCCGAGCTCGGACTCGGTGGAGTCGATGATCTCGGTCTTCCAGCCGACGCGCTCGGCGTAGCGCAGGTACATGCGCAGCAGATCGCCGGCGAACAGCGCGGACTCGTCGCCGCCCGCCCCGGCCTTGATCTCCAGGAGCACGTCCTTGTCGTCGCTGGGGTCCCGGGGGACGAGCAGCAGGCGCAGCTTCTCGGTGAGCTCCTCGCGCTGCTTCTCCAGGTCCTTGGCCTCGGCGGCGAAGTCGGGGTCGTCGGCGGCGAACTCGCGGGCGGTCTCGATGTCGTCACCGGACTGCTTCCAGGAGCGGTACGTCGCGACGATCGGGCTCAGCTCCGCGTAGCGCTTGTTGAGCTTGCGCGCGTTGCCCTGGTCGGCGTGGACCGCGGGGTCGGCGAGTTGCTTCTCGAGATCGGCGTGCTCACCGATCAGTTCCTCGACCGCCTCGAACATCTCGGGCTCCTGGTTCCTTCGCTCGTCGTGCCTGCCGGCCGGTGGGTGCCTGCCGGGGCCGGGATACGGAGACCCCGTGCCCGGACCGGAAAAAAACGCCGGCCGCGGCGCCCCCGGGAAGAGGGCGCCGCGGACCGGCGCGGACGGCTCGCTACTTGCCGGCGGCCTTGGCGCCCTTGCCGAAGCGGGCCTCGAAGCGGGCCACACGGCCACCGGTGTCGAGGATCTTCTGCTTGCCCGTGTAGAACGGGTGGCACTCGGAGCAGACCTCGGCACGGATGGTGCCGCTGTCCAGCGTGGAGCGGGTGGTGAACGACGCGCCACAGGTGCAGCTGACCTGCGTCTCGACGTACTGGGGGTGGATGTCGCGCTTCAAGGGTGTCTCCTAGGTTCGGGAGGGCACCGGGTCGTACGCGCGGATTGCGCGCCCGTGAACCGGGGCCGACGTACCAGTCTGCCAGGACCGGCCGTATCTCCCAAAACCAGGGTGGACGGCCGGGTATTCCCCCCGGACCCGGCCGGGGGTCCGGGTCACCGGACGATCTTGCCCGCGTCGCCCTTGTCGCCCGCCGACTGCTTCGTCGCGGAGGCGGGGACCGGCTTGTCGGCGTGCAGCGCGTCCCAGACCTGCTGGTCGGCCTTCTCCAGCGGGATGACGCGGTTGGGGTCGGCGGGGTCGTACTGGACGGGCAGGGTCACCATGTTCACGTCGTCGGAGCCGAGGCCCTTGAGGCCCTTGGCGAAGCCCGCGAGCTCGGTGACCGAGCCGAGGTCGGAGTCGGTGGTGACCGCCTTGGTGGCGGTGTCCGCGATCCCGTAGAGCTTGGTGCCGTCGAACACGCCCACGCTCTTGACCTGCTGCATCAGCGCCTTGATGAACGCCTGCTGGAGCTGGATGCGGCCGAGGTCGCTGCCGTCGCCGACGCTGTGCCGGGTGCGGACCAGGCCGAGGGACTGCTCGCCGTCCAGGGTGTGGGTGCCGGGTTCGAGGTCCAGATGGCTGTCGGGGTCGTCGATCGGCTCGGTGGTGGTGATCCCGACGCCGCCGAGCTTGTCGATCAGCTTCTTGAAGCCGGTGAAGTCCACCTCGACGTAGTGGTCCATGCGGATGCCGGACATGGATTCCACGGTCTTGACCGCGCAGGCCGGCCCGCCGACCTCGTACGCCGTGTTGAACATGGCGCGCTGCTGCCCGGCCACCGGATCGCCGCTGGCGTCGCCGGTGCAGTCGGGCCGGGTGACGAGGGTGTCGCGCGGGATGGAGACCACACTCGCGGTCCGGTGCCCCTTGTTGACGTGGACGACCATCGCGGTGTCGGAGCGGGCCGCTCCGCCGTCCTCGCCGTACTCGCCGTTCGCGCCGGAGCGGGAGTCGGAGCCCAGGACGAGGATGTCCTCGGAGCCGTTGTCGACGTTCTCGGGGCGGTCCTTGCCGAGCGCGGTGTCGATGTCGACGGCCTGGAGGTTGCCGTTGAGGTGGACGTACGCGTAACCGAGGCCCGCACCGCCCACGACGACCGCGCCGGCCAGGCTCCAGACGGCTATCCGCGAGGCCCTGCGGCCGCGGGACGGTTTCTTCCGGCGCTTGCCGGTGGCCCGTATTCGGCCGCTGCTCCCGCTTCGCTCGCTCATGCGTCTCCCTCGTTCCGTCGGCTACCCCCTTGCTTCGGCGGCGACAAGAAGCGTGGCACAGGCGGCTGGGGCCCCCGGGTGGGCCGGGAACGGCTCACCCGGGGGCGGGAACGGCCGGCATTCCGGTGCTCACCTGCGGTTTCGTGGCGCGCACGACGGTTGTACGAGGGTCCCGCGCGACGGCGCCCGTGTGGCGAAGGTCTCGGAACGGCAACGGTGTACGGCACAGGGCCGCCCCCGCACCGGAAGTGCGGGGGCGGCCCTGTGTGCTGCCGGAGGGCGACGACTAGTCGTTGTTGCCCGGGGCCGGCGTCGTCTTCTGGATCTGGAGCAGGAACTCCGCGTTCGACTGGGTCTTCTTCATCCGGTCGAGCAGGAGCTCGATGGCCTGCTGCTGGTCGAGCGCGTGAAGCACCCGGCGCAGCTTCCAGACGATCCCCAACTCCTCGCTGCCGAGCAGGATTTCCTCCTTGCGGGTGGAGGACGCGTCGACGTCCACCGCCGGGAAGATCCGCTTGTCGGAGAGCTTGCGGTCGAGCTTGAGCTCCATGTTGCCGGTGCCCTTGAACTCCTCGAAGATCACCTCGTCCATGCGCGAGCCGGTCTCGACCAGCGCGGTGGCCAGGATGGTCAGCGAGCCGCCGTCCTCGATGTTGCGCGCGGCACCGAAGAAGCGCTTCGGCGGGTAGAGCGCGGTCGAGTCGACACCACCGGACAGGATGCGGCCGGAGGCCGGGGCGGCGAGGTTGTACGCGCGTCCCAGGCGGGTGATCGAGTCCAGCAGGACGACCACGTCGTGGCCCAGCTCCACGAGGCGCTTGGCGCGCTCGATGGCCAGCTCGGCGACCGTGGTGTGGTCCTCGGCGGGGCGGTCGAAGGTCGAGGAGATGACCTCGCCCTTCACCGACCGCTGCATGTCGGTGACCTCTTCCGGACGCTCGTCCACGAGGACGACCATCAGGTGGCACTCGGGGCTGTTGACCGTGATCGCGTTGGCGATGGCCTGGAGGATCATGGTCTTACCGGTCTTCGGCGGGGCCACGATCAGACCGCGCTGGCCCTTGCCGATGGGGGCGACCAGGTCGATGATCCGCGTCGTCAGGACGTTGGAGTCGGTCTCCAGGCGGAGCCGGTCCTGCGGGTAGAGCGGGGTCAGCTTCTGGAACTCGGGCCGGCCGCGGCCCGATTCGGGCGCCCCGGCGTTGACCGTGTCGAGGCGGACCAGCGCGTTGAACTTCTCGCGGCGCTCGCCGTCCTTGGGCTGGCGCACCGCACCGGTGACGTGGTCGCCCTTGCGCAGGCCGTTCTTGCGGACCTGGGCGAGCGAGACGTACACGTCGTTCGGGCCGGGCAGGTAGCCGGAGGTCCGGATGAACGCGTAGTTGTCGAGGATGTCCAGGATGCCCGCGACGGGGATCAGGACGTCGTCGTCGGTGACGGGCGGGGCGTCGGCGAACTCCTCGCGCCCACGACGGCCCCGGCGGTCGCGGTAGCGCCCGCGACGGCCGCGCCGGCTGCCGTCGTCGTCGAAGTCGTCCTGCGGGCCGTTGTTGCCGCCCTGGTTCTGGCCGCCGCCGCCCTGGCCCTGGCGCCGGTTGCCGCCCTGGTCGTCGCCCTTGCCGCGCTGACGGTCGCGCTGGCGGTCGCGGCGCTGCTCGCCCCCGCGGTCCCCGCGCTGGCGGTCGCCGCGGTCGCCCCGGCGGCCCTCGGCGTTGTCCGCGCCGGACTCGGCCTTGGAGTCGGCGGAGCGGTCCTCGGCGGGCGCCTCGTGCTTCTGCTCCTGCTTCGGCTCGTCCTGGGCGCGGTCCTTGGTCTGCGCCTTGGCGTCCGGCTTGCTCTCCGGGCTGCCCGCCTGCGCGGTGGCGCGGCGGCGACGGCGCTCGCCCGCGGGCTGGTCGTCGCTGGCCGGCTGGCCCGGGATGTCGATCTGCTGCTGGGCCGTGGCCTTGTCGGCGGGCGCGGCGGCCGGGGCCTCGTCGGCGGTGCGCGCCTTGGAGGTGGCGCGGCGCTTCGGCTTGGTCTCGGCACCCTCGGCGGGGGCCGCGGCGGCCTTGGCCTTGGAGGCGGAGGAGCCGCTGCCGGCCTGGGCCTCCTTGATGACCTCGATCAGCTGGCTCTTGCGCATCCGCGCGGTGCCCTTGATGCCGAGGCCGGACGCGACCTGCTGCAGCTCGGCCAGGACCATGCCGTCAAGGCCGGTGCCGGAGCGGCGGCGCCGTGCGGTGGTGCCAGTGGCAGCACCTTCGGCGGGCGCGGCGCTGTCGACGCTCTTGTCGGCAGTCACGCCCATCAGATCGGTGGTGTCGCTCACGAAGGGTCCTTCCCTGGAGCGGACGTCGGCCTTCTGGCTCGGCGACCGGTTGTGCTGTCCGGCTGCGGTCCTCGGTTGGTGCGGCCCGTGCCGGGGCGGTGGTCCGCCGGATGGAACGGCGGAGAGATGAGGTGTGCGTGTGCCCGGCGCGAGCATCCCCCTGCTCGGCCCACTCCTGGACGAGCGAGGGGTGTCGTGCCGGTTCCGGAGCGTGCTCGCAACTGCTCAGGCAGGCTGCTCAGGCAGTTGGGGAGGCTCCCGGAAGAAATGGTGGTCCCGAAGGGGACACGAAGCAACGCGCCTCTTGGACGTCGATTGCAGACTTGAGATTAACACTACCGGCTCCAACAAACATTCCCCCTCTCCCTCACCGGCAATCACTTCTCGCCCGGCGGCCTCGCGGGCTACGGGGCCAGTGGCAGGACGCTGGCGCCCTGCGCGTCGAGAGCGAGCCGGTTGGCCGCCCATCCCTCACCCGCCAGTCGGGCGACCTTGTCCGCGTCGCCGTCCCCGGCCAGGGCCAGCACGGTCGGTCCCGCGCCGGAGATGACGGCGGGGACGCCCTCGGCGCGCAGCCGGCCGACGAGTTCGACGCTCTCGGCCATGGCGGGCGCGCGGTAGTCCTGGTGCAGCCGGTCCTCGGTGGCCGTGAGCAGCAGCTCGGGGCGCCTGGTCAGGGCCTCTACGAGGAGCGCGGCACGGCCGGCGTTGAACGCGGCGTCGACGTGCGGGACGGTGCGCGGCAGGAGTCCGCGGGCGGTCTCGGTGAGCACCGGCTTGCCGGGGACGAAGACCACCGGAACGATGGAGTCAGCGGGGTCCATCCTGATCGCGCGGGCGGAGGCGCCGTCCATCCAGGCGAGCGTGAATCCGCCGAGCAGGCAGGCCGCGACGTTGTCGGGGTGGCCCTCGATCTCGGTGGCGAGCTCCAGCAGCGCGGCGTCGTCCAGCCGGGCGTCGCCGCCGGTCGTCACGGCGCGGGCGGCGACGATTCCGGCGCAGATGGCGGCGGAGGAGGAGCCGAGGCCGCGTCCGTGCGGGATGCGGTTGGCACAGACGATCTCCAGGCCGCGCGGCTGTCCGCCGAGCAGGTCGAAGGCGGTGCGCAGGGACCGTACGAGCAGGTGCTTCTCGTCGCGGGGCAGGGTGTCCGCGCCCTCACCGGCGATGTCGATGTGCAGTCCGGAGTCGGCGACGCGGACGACGACGTCGTCGTACAGGCCGAGCGACAGGCCGAGGGCGTCGAAACCGGGGCCCAGGTTGGCGCTGGTCGCGGGGACGCGCACCCGGACGGCGGCGGCTCGGAAGGCGGGACCGGCCATCGCTGTGACGACTCTCCTTGTGAGGCGGCGGGGATTCCGGGGGCTGCGGGCGGGGATTCTTTGGGGGAGCCGCAACGGCCCGGGGACACCCCGGCAGATGCGGCGGGGCGGGTTGGGTACAGCTTATCGAAGGAAGGTTCTGTGGCGACATAGGGCGCACGGGAGGCGCACGATGCGTGTCGCACCCCCGCGGTGCGCTCTTGTTGCCGGAAAGGGGCCGGTAGGACGCCCTTTCTGACGAGTCGTCGCGCGGTTCCCCCGGGCCGTCGTCCGGACCGGCCCGGGGGGTGACGCGTTACGTGCTTACGCCAGGCCCAGCTTCTCGGCGGCGGCGGCCGCGTCGACCGGGACGGTGACGGGCTGCGGGGCGCCCGCGACGGCCCAGTCGGGGTCCTTGAGGCCGTTCCCGGTCACCGTGCAGACGATGCGCTGGCCGGGGTCGACCTTGCCCTCCTCGGCGGCCTTGAGCAGTCCGGCGACGGACGCGGCCGAGGCGGGCTCCACGAAGACGCCCTCCTGGGAGGCCAACAGCCGGTACGCGGACAGGATCTGACGGTCCGTGACCTCATCGATGAAGCCGCCCGACTCGTCCCGCGCGGCCAGCGCGTAGTTCCAGGAGGCCGGGTTGCCGATCCGGATCGCGGTGGCGATGGTCGACGGGTCCTTGACGACCTCGCCGCGCACGATGGGCGCGGAGCCGGACGCCTGGAAGCCCCACATGCGCGGCTTGTGCGCGGCCATGCCGTCCCCGGCGTACTCGGTGTAGCCCTTCCAGTACGCGGTGATGTTGCCCGCGTTGCCGACCGGGAGGACGTGGATGTCCGGGGCGTCGCCGAGCGCGTCGACGATCTCGAACGCGGCGGTCTTCTGGCCCTCGATACGGACCGGGTTGACCGAATTGACCAGCGCGACCGGGTAGTTGTCCGAGAGCGAGCGGGCCAGCGTGAGGCAGTCGTCGAAGTTGCCGTCGACCTGGAGGATCTTGGCACCGTGCACGAGCGCCTGGCCCATCTTGCCGAGCGCGATCTTGCCCTGCGGCACGAGGACCGCGCAGACCATGCCGGCCCGGACCGCGTAGGCGGCGGCCGAGGCGGAGGTGTTGCCGGTGGAGGCGCAGATGACGGCCTGCGCGCCCTCCTCCTTGGCCCGGGTGATGGCCATGGTCATGCCGCGGTCCTTGAAGGACCCGGTGGGGTTGGCGCCCTCGACCTTGAGGTGCACCTCGCAGCCCGTGCGCTCGGAGAGGACCTGAGCGGGGACGAGCGGCGTACCGCCCTCACGGAGCGTGACGACCGACGTCGTGCTCGTGACCGGGAGACGGTCCCGGTACTCCTCGATGATGCCGCGCCACTGGTGGGTGCCCTTGGTGGTCATGGGTCCTTACTCCCCTTCAACACGCATGATGCTGGCGACACCGCGCACGGTGTCGAGCTTGCGCAGCGCTTCGACGGTCCCGGAGAGGGCGGCGTCTGGCGCGCGGTGGGTGACGACGACGAGAGATGCCTCGCCGTCGGTTTCCTGGCTGTCCGGCCGGCTCTGCTGGCGGACCGTATCGATGGATACGCCCTGGTCGGCGAAGACCGTCGCGACCTGGGCGAGCACGCCCGGCTTGTCGGCCACGTCGAGGCTGATGTGGTACCGCGTGACGACCTCGCCCATGGGGCTCACCGGCAGCCGCGTGTACGCGGACTCGCCGGGCCCGGGGGCCTCGTTGAGCTTGTTGCGGCAGACGGCCACGAGGTCGCCGAGGACGGCGGACGCGGTGGGCGCCCCGCCCGCGCCGGGGCCGTAGAACATCAGCTGCCCGGCCGCCTCGGCCTCCACGAACACCGCGTTGTACGCCTCGCGCACCGAGGCGAGCGGGTGGCTGAGCGGGATCATCGCGGGGTGCACGCGGGCCGTCACGGAGGCACCGTCGGCGGCGCGCTCGCAGATGGCGAGGAGCTTGACGGTGCAGCCCATGCGGCGGGCGGAGGCGATGTCGGCGGCGGTGACCTCGGTGATGCCCTCGCGGTGCACGTCGCCGATGCGGACCCGGGTGTGGAAGGCGATCCCGGCGAGGATCGCGGCCTTCGCGGCGGCGTCGAAGCCCTCCACGTCGGCGGTGGGGTCGGCCTCCGCGTAACCGAGGGCGGTGGCCTCGTCCAGCGCCTCGGAGTAGCCGGCGCCGCTGGTGTCCATCTTGTCGAGGATGAAGTTGGTGGTGCCGTTGACGATGCCGAGCACCCGGTTGACCTTGTCGCCGGCCAGGGACTCGCGCAGCGGCCGTACGAGCGGGATGGCACCGGCCACCGCGGCCTCGTAGTAGAGGTCCCGGCCGTGCTGTTCGGCGGCGGCGTGCAGGGCCGCGCCGTCCTCGGCGAGCAGGGCCTTGTTCGCGGAGACGACGCTCGCGCCGTGCTCGAAGGCGGTCCTGATCAGCGTGCGGGCGGGCTCGATGCCGCCGATGACCTCGATGACGACGTCGATGTCGCCGCGTTTGACGAGGGCGGTGGCGTCCGTGGTGATCAGGGCGGGGTCGATGCCCTCGCGCACCTTGGAGGGCCGGCGGACGGCGACACCGGCGAGCTCCACCGGCGCGCCGATGCGCGCGGCGAGGTCGTCGGCGTGCGTCGTCATGATGCGCGCCACCTCTGAGCCGACCACACCACAGCCCAGCAGCGCCACCTTCAGCGGACGCGTACGCATCATCCGACCTCGTTTCCTTTACACCTGTAGTACGGACCAGTCTCACTCACCGGACGGGGGTTCCCGCCCCCCGTCCGGATCCTGAGATGTTTACGGGGATAGCGTGGTACGCCCCCGGAAATTCGGCGTCAGCCGACATCGAGACGCAGGAGATCTTCCTCCGTCTCGCGCCGGACGATCACCCGCGCCTCCCCGTCCCGCACGGCGACGACCGGCGGGCGCAGGGCGTGGTTGTAGTTGCTCGCCATGGAGCGGCAGTACGCGCCGGTGGCGGGCACGGCGATCAGGTCGCCGGGGGCCAGGTCCGCCGGCAGGAAGGCGTCCTTGACCACGATGTCGCCGCTCTCGCAGTGCTTGCCGACGACCCGGACGAGCATCGGTTCGGCGTCCGAGGTCCGCGAGACGAGCGCGACGCTGTACTCGGCGTCGTACAGCGCGGTCCGGATGTTGTCCGACATGCCGCCGTCGACGCTCACGTAGGTGCGCAGGCCCTCCAGCGGCTTGATCGTGCCGACCTCGTACAGCGTGAAGGCGGTCGGGCCGACGATGGCGCGGCCGGGCTCGACGGAGATGCGGGGGGTGGCGAGCCCGGCGGCCTCGCACTCGCGGGTCACGATGTCGCCGAGCGACTTGGCGATCTCGTGCGGTTCGCGCGGGTCGTCCTCGGAGGTGTACGCGATGCCGAGGCCGCCGCCGAGGTCGATCTCGGGCAGTTCGACGCCGTGCTCGTCGCGCACCTCGGCGAGCAGCTGCACGACGCGGCGGGCGGAGACCTCGAAGCCGGCCATGTCGAAGATCTGGGACCCGATGTGGGAGTGGATGCCGACGAGTTCGAGCCCGTCCAGGGTGAGCGCCCGGCGCACGGCCTCGGCGGCCTGTCCCCCGGCGAGCGCGATGCCGAACTTCTGGTCCTCGTGGGCGGTGGCGATGAACTCGTGGGTGTGCGCCTCGACGCCGACGGTCACCCGGATCTGGACGCGCTGGCGCTTGCCGAGGCCCTGCGCGACGTGGGCGACGCGGGCGATCTCCTGGAAGGAGTCCAGGACGATGCGCCCGACGCCCGCCGTGACGGCGCGCTCGATCTCGTCGACGGTCTTGTTGTTGCCGTGGAGGGCGATGCGCTCGGCGGGCATCCCGGCGTCGAGCGCGGTGGCCAGCTCGCCGGCCGAGCAGACGTCGAGGTTGAGCCCCTCCTCCTTGAGCCAGCGCACGACGGCCCGGGAGAGGAACGCCTTGCCCGCGTAGAAGACGTCGGCCCCGGGCCCGAAGGCGTCGGACCAGGCGCGGCAGCGGGCCCGGAAGTCGGTCTCGTCCAGGAAGTAGGCGGGGGTGCCGAACTCCTCGGCGAGGCGGGAGACGGCGAGCCCGCCGACGGTCAGGGCTCCGTGCTCGTCTCGGGTGACGGTGTGGGACCACACCTTCTCGTCCAGGACGTTGAGGTCGTCGGCGGGGGCGAGGTAGTGGCCCTCGGACATGACGTCGGCGTGACGGGGTCCGGCGGGGTGTGCGGATCGGCTCATCGTGTGGCTCTGCTCTCTCGGGTGCTCAGAGGTGTTCGGGCGCGCTGACGCCGAGCAGGGACAGGCCGCCGGCCAGCACCGTCCCGGCGGCTTCGGCGAGGGCCGTCCGGGAGCGGTGGGCGGCCGAGGGTTTCTCGTCCCCGACGGGGAGCGGTGGGGCGGCGTCGTGGAAGTCGAAGAAGGCGGCGGCGACCGCGTCGAGGTGCCGGGCGAGCCGGTCGGGGGCGCGGTGGCGGGCCGCGCCCGCGAGGACGGCGGGGTGCGCGTCGATCAGCGTGAGCAGGGCGGTGGCCCCGGTGGCGTCGATGCCCTCGCCGGGCCCGGCGACGGTGAGGCCGAGCCGGTGCGCGCCCCGGAGCACGGCGCGAGCGCGGGCGTGTGCGTAGCGGACGCGGAAGAGGCCGTTGGCCTCGGTCTGCGCGAGCAGTTCGTTCCCCAGGGGGGCACGGTCGTGCGCGGCTGGCCGGAGCAGGCCCCAGCGGGCGGCGTCGGGGCCGAGGCGGTCGAGCAGGGCGGCGGCGGTGTCCCCGGCGGGGACGGGACGCACAAGGGTTTCCGCCTGGGCGTCGGACGCCTCCGCGCTCACCCCGAGCCGCGTCCAGGCCGGGTCCGGCTCCCCGTCGCAGCTGAGGTGTACGTCGGCACCCTGGGCGGCCAGCAGGCGGCGGACGGCGTCGGCGGTGACGGCGGCCCGGACCTCGCGGGCGTGGACGAGCCGCAGCCGCTGTCCGGCGAGGGCGTCCCCGTACCCGTACCGCTCCCCCTGCTCCCGCACCCGGTGGACGAGGTCGCGGTGGGCGGCGGCGCCGGTGGCGGTGTCGAGCGTGAAGTTGAGGAAGCCGGGTCCGGTGATCTCGACCCCGGCGACCCCGGGGGCTCCGGCGAGCCGGTCGCGCAGGATCTCGGCGACCTCGCGGGCGTGGAGCCCGGCGGGTCCGGCGAGCTGGAGCGCGACGGCGCTGGCGTAGTCGCCGCGCCCGCCGGGCCGGGTCCTCTCCACCCGTACGCGCGCGGGAACGGGCGCGTGCAGGGCGTCCTCGCGGACCGCGCGGCGCACGGCGTGCAGCACGGTCGTGGAGAGATCGACGGGGGTCACGGGACAAGCGTAGGGGAGGGAGGGGGCCCCTTCGCGAACCGGTTTCGCCATGCGGTCAGCCGGCGGCGCTCTCCGCCCGCCCGGCACCCGCCCCACCGTCGAGCGCGGCGGGCCGGCCGCGCTCCATCAGCCGACGCACGAGCCGTACCAGCTCGGTCGGCTCGAAGGGCTTGGCGAGGAACGCGTCGACCCCGGCGGCGACCCCGCTGTCCACCTCGTACGGCGTGCAGGCGCTGACGATCGCGAGCGGCAGATGCCGGGTGCGCGGGTCGGACCGCAGCCGGGTGGCGGTCTGGAGGCCGTCGAGCCGGGGCATGACCACGTCGAGCGTGATCACGTCGGGCCGGACCCGGTGCACGAGATCCAGACACTCGACACCATCGCCCGCGGTCACGACCTCGAAGCCCTCCAGCTCGAGATTGACCCTGATCAACTGCCGGATGACCTTGTTGTCGTCGACAACAAGCACGCGGCCGCATGCCCCAGACACCCTTCGAGAGTAGGCGCGCCGGAAGGGCTGCGTCCGGGTTTTGCCCACTTCCGCCCCCGGAGGAGGCCCCGTAAGGATGGCCGGATGTGTGTACGAGGGGGCGCGCACCGTCACGCGATGACGCGGAATACCTGTTCACGGGCACCCCGTCGGAGCTGGTAGTGTTTCACCCGTCGCAGAGCAGCACAGCGATACGCCCCCGTAGCTCAGGGGATAGAGCATCGGCCTCCGGAGCCGGGTGCGCAGGTTCGAATCCTGCCGGGGGCACTTCGCAGGAAGTGCCACAGAAGCGCTGACCCACAGAAATGTCGGTCAGCGCTTTTTTGTGTCAGCGGGCGGCGCTGGTGGGGATGTTGGCGCAGATGGTCCGCGCCGCGAGCACGGCACAGGCCGTGACGTCCCGGGGGTGGGCGGCCGGCAGCATCCAGGAGTGGGCGGTGTGCCCGCTGATCTGGGCTCGCTTCTGGGTCCGCCCTTCGAGGTCGGTGATCCGGGCGATGTCTCCAGGGTGGGTCTGGCTGATTCTGGCCCAGGCCGCTTTGCACCTCGGGCTGTAGCGGAGCTCGACTCCGATCACCGTGTCGGCGTCGACGAAGGCGGTGACCGCGTCGTTGCGGCACACCGTGTAGTTGGGCTCCAGTCCGGTGCACGCCTCCCCTTCGCAGACGGCGAGGGCCCCTGCCGACCGGGTCGCGGCGGCCGGCGCATCGTCGTCCGAGTGGCGCGCGCTCTCCCAGGGGGCGGCCAGCCACAGGGCACCGGCGCCGAGGAGGACGAGGGCGGCGGCCGCCAGACCGTGGCGCCGTCCGCGCGCGGGACGGCCCGGCGCAAGCGGCGGGGCAAGGGCGGGGCCGGGTTCGGCCGGGGGCGTCTCCGGGGTCCGGTTCCGGGCGGTGCGTTCCGTGGTGGCCCGCGCCCACAGACCGAGAGCGAGCGCCAGGTCTTCCGGTGGGCGCTGGAAGATCGCGTGGAGCGCCCTGACCACCTCTTCCCGGGCGATCGACGGCTTGGCCGGGTCCAGGTACCGCGACAGCGTCGCCTGGGTGATCTCGATTCCGTGGGACCTGAGCTTGCCCACGACGGAGTCCTGCTTGAGCACGACCTCTTCGCCCTGCCACCACTGCCGGAGCACCGTGGACAACTCGGCCCCCGCATTCACCTGATCGGGTTGCCCCATCTGCCCATCCCTTGATCGCCATATACATGCACAGCTACGAAACAGCAGGTCAGGGCCGTGTATGACCGCTGAATCAGCGGTGCATGAGACGGCCCCCAGCGCAGGGTAGAGGCCCCCCGGGTCGGCGGGGCAATCTGTGTCCAGCGGTCGCCGACGCGGCACCGCACATCCCACTCCCTCCGCCCCCAGACGGGCTGCCTCGCCGTGCCACGGCGTGGTTCGCCGTGCCCGGTGCGGTGGAGGCCACCCCGAAGGAGAACCCTGTGACCCGGCCTCGCGCTCTCTCCCGCGCCCTGCTGACCCTCACGCTGTCCGGTGCGTTGCTCGCCCCCGTGGCCCCCTCCATCGCGGCCGCCACGCCGGCCTCGCACGCCTCCTTCGTGAGGGCCGCGGCGACGTGGCCCGTGCTGCGGGCCGGGGCACGCGGTACGGACGTCGCCACCGTCCAGGACCTGCTCGCCGCGACCGGGCGCCCGGTGGCCGCGGATGGCGTGTTCGGGACGGCGACCACCCGCGCCGTGAAGGGCTTCCAGTCGGCCCGCCACCTGACCCCGGACGGTGTCGTCGGCGGGCGGACATGGGCGGCCTTGGCCGTCACCCTGCGGTCCGGGGCAAAGGGCCGGGCCGTACGGGCGCTCCAGCGCCAGCTCGTCCAGGAGGGCCACCGCCTTGACCGGGACGGAACCTTCGGCCCGGCAACGGGCGACGCGCTGCGAGCGGCCCAGCGGGGCCACCGGCTGCCCGCCGACGGGGTGGCCGGACCGCGCACCTGGGCGGCGCTCCTCGCCACCGCCACCCCCGGGCGGCCGTCCGGTGACGTCTCCGCGCTGCGCGGGCGG
Organism: Streptomyces sp. NBC_00209; assembly: GCF_045206345.1. Classification (NCBI taxonomy): domain Bacteria; kingdom Bacillati; phylum Actinomycetota; class Actinomycetes; order Kitasatosporales; family Streptomycetaceae; genus Streptomyces; species Streptomyces sp. NBC_00209. The sequence continues at coordinate 1,943,540 of NZ_CP108121.1, forward strand.
ATCGTGGCCACGGCGCGCGGCCAGCTCGGCGTCTCCGAACCGTCCGGCTGCCGCACCTATCTCAAGGACTGCGCGCACACGGCGTGGTGCGCCGCGTTCGCCTCGTGGACGTGGCGGAAGGCGGGCGTCCCGGACTCGTCGGTGCCGAAGACGCTCGTCGCCCGCGCGGTCGGGCTGTGGGGGCAGCGCAACGGGCTCTTCCACAGCGCCCACCCCAAGCCCGGCGACATCGCCGTGTGGGGCGAGCCCGCCGACCGGACCGGCGGCCATGTCGGGATCGTCGTCGCCGTCCATGCCGACGGGCGCATCGACACCGTCGACGGCAATTACGGCGACAAGGTCACCCTCCGCAAAAACATCGACCCCCGCACGGCGAGGACCCGCTCGCACCGCATCTCCGGCTACGTCTCCCCGCGCGGTGCCTGACCCAGCCCGTTCCCGTACACCCACACCAACGCAAGGAGTGCACACCATGTCCCGTACGCAGCTTCTCCCCACCCGCTGGTTCCCGCTCGCGGTCGGCGCCGCGACGGCCGCCACCCTGCTGCTCGGCACCGCCGCCGAGGCCACGTCCCCCACCCCGGGACGGCACGGCACCGCCACCGCCCGTCCGGCCGCGTCCGCCTACTACACCCCGTCCCAGGCGAAGGCCAAGCTTCGTCAGGCCGGCATCACCTGGCGGGCCAGCAAGCGTTGCGAGGACAAGAACCGGAACGGCTGCACCAGCTTCCAGGGCATCCGGAGGACGACCGTCGACGGAGTGATCGACCTGCGGCACGCGAGCCACTGCTGGATCGTCATCACCGGTGCGGCCGAGATCCCGCCGCACAAGACCGAGGGCGCCTACACCCACGGCAAGGGGTACAAGGTCGACATCGCGCTCGGTGACTGCATCAACAAGTACATCGTCAACCACTCACGTACGACCCGCGGCTCCAAGCGCGTGGCCGGAACCGTCGAGTACCTCCGCGAGGGCAACCACTGGGACATCACCTACCGCCCCACCGGCTCGACCGCGCCCGCGAGCCGGGCCTGGCCCACTCTCCGCTCCGGCTCGCGGGGGCACGCGGTGGCCACCGCCCAGCAGCTACTGGGCGTCAAGGCCGACGGGCGCTACGGCCCCGCCACGGCCCGGGCGGTGAAGGCGTTCCAGCGCGGCCACCGCCTCGGCGCCGACGGCATCGTGGGCCCGGCCACCTGGCAGCGCCTCGCCCCCACCTTGCGGACCGGCGCGCACGGCACCCCGGTCAGGGCACTGCAGACCCAGTTGCGCCGGCACGGCGCCCGTATCGGCGTCGACGGCGCGTACGGCAAGGCCACGGCCGTCGCGGTCCGCGCGTTCCAGCGCGGCCACCGGCTGACCGCCGACGGCATCACCGGCCCCACGACCTGGCAGCGCCTGCTCACCACCGGCTGAGCCCCTGCCCTCAGACAGCCCCGGCCGAGCACGGCCGGGGCTGTCCCGCGCCGTCAGCCCGGCAGGTCCAGCTCGGCCGCAATCGTCTTGCCCACCGGGACGCGGTCCAGCACCTCCCACCGGTCGGCGAGCGCCGACACCAGGAGCAGCCCGCGCCCGTCCTCGGCGAGCGGGGCCGGGTCGGCCACGCCCCCGGCGGGCGGCCGCCGTTCGCCGCGGGCGTCGGAGACCTCGATGCGGAGGGTCCGGCCGGTGAGCCGGACGGCCAGCTCGAAGTCGCGGCCGGGGACGCGGCCGTGGGTGACGGCGTTGGCGGTGAGTTCCGCGACCAGCACGGCGGCGGTGTCCGACGCCGTGCTGCCGTACGGCACGCCCCAGGCGTCGAGCTGGTGCAGGGCGAGCCGTCGGGCGAGCCGGGCGCCGCGCGGGGTGGAGCTGAAGCGTTGGGTGAACGCCTTTGCGGTGGCCGGAGCTTGGGGGGCGGCCGCGGTGGGCAGTGGTGTCATGCCAACAATCTGGCGGTATGTTCGTGGCGCGCACCAGTGATCACCCGCGTACTCCGGGTGAGCGTACGCGCCCCGGGCGTGGGCGGCACCGGATGTCGCCCTTCGCCGCGATCCCGCGTCCGGGGCAGAGCCCGCCCTACCGACCGGCACGCCTCCAGGCGCCGACGAACTCCCGGTAGAGGAATCGTTGGAAGGGTTGCGCACCCGCGAAGGAGAACTGCTTGCCGAGTGCGCGTGCACCGAACCACAGTCCGCTGACTATCGGCACGCCGGTGGCGACCTCGCCCACCGACGCGACTGTGCCGATCAGCTCGCGTTCCACCGCGGAAAGCTCCGCCCTGCGCAGACCGAGGCGTTCCAGGAGCTGACGCTTGACGCCCTCGATGTCGCGGGCGAGACGCACGTAGTCCTCGTCCGTGACGCAGCGCTCCACCGCGGCCCGCAGGTCGGCGGCACGGTCGCGGTATCGCCGGATGCGGGACGCCACCAGCTCAATCCAGCCCCGGTCGTCGCATCTTCCGGTCTCACTCGGCACCCACAGGCGCCCCCCGAGCAGGGGAAGTTCGAGCTGGAGCAGCTGGACCCGGTGACTTTCGTCTGGGCCGGCTGCCCGGCTGAGCGTGGTGTGGATGCCACGCACTGACCGGATCAAGTCCAGAACCCGGCTCTCGTCCGCCCCCTCGCGCGTCATGTCGAAGGTCAACGAGAAGTCGCGTCGCATCGGGTGTGACTGGTAGGAGACGCCTGCGGCTTCCGCTCTGGCCCGGTACTTCATGCCCCGGGCCAGCGTGGCCATGAGGTAGTCGCCCTGGGCCGGCGCGGCGATCCCCTCAAGGGCCTGCCCCAGCATGACCGCTGCCGCCCTGGCCCACACGCCGAATGCGTCCTCCTCCACGCCGTCGTGGGTGGATATGCGCTCGCCGTGGTGTCCCGTGACACGGCGGACCTGACGCTCCTGGAACGCGCTCCAGTCCCGTATCCGAGAAGAGAGCGCATCCTGACCACCCGCGGCGGCGGTGTCGCAGACGAATGCCTGCTCTACGAATCGGGCCATGCTCGTCAGGCCGTGCACGGTCTGCAGGTCATGCACGGCGGAGGCTTCGAGAGCTGCTGACGCTTCCTGCCGGGCCTGGTCGAGACACAGGGGGTGCAGCAGCCCGGCGTCGACCAGGGCACGGAGCAGGTAGGGGCGCTCACCGAAGTCCTTCGGCTCCGGCGTGTGCAGAACCGGATGAGCTACGTAGACCTGAGACATGAAGATCAAGGACTGGACGATCTCCACGAAGCACTGCCGGGCGAAGGGATCCTCAGGCGTGTCGCGGCGATTCTGCGACAGCAGGAACTCCTCCGCACCGATGAGTGAGGTGACGTCGACGACCACGTCCGTGTTGGCCTGGCGGCCCCTCATGCCCGTTCGGCCTCAAGGAACCAGGTGACGGTTTCGGGCCGTCCGGTGACGTTGGCGGCGAAGGTGGGAGTCGCCTGCGAGAGGAAGTCGGGCGTCAGCGTCAGCGGCTCGCCGCTCTCGTCGCAACTGCGCAGGCCGGCGGCGGCGGCCAGGCACAAGCCGGCCGCGCCGTCCCACAGTTTCTGACTCCGCCGCCAGAACAGGTCGAAGGGCGCCATGGCCGGAGTGGTGCGGTCGCCGATGTCCACGGCGGTGCGCAGCATGTCGAGAGTCTGCGAGGTGGTGCGCGTCTTGAGTTCGTACCCGGCCCGGCGCGCGCCCGCGTCGAACGCGGGGCGCTCCTCGCCGTGACTCCGGGTCACCGACATCCGCATTCCGGCCTCGGCCCGGCGGGTGGACGGGACCTCGCGGCCGTCCACCCGCAACCGGGACGTCCGAGCGCAGGCCGAAACCGAGACGGGCACTCGCCCCCTTCCCAGTTCGGGGGCCAGAACGAAGGCGGCGCTGGGCCGCCAGTCCTCCAGGAGACAGACGACCGAGCAGAATTCCACGCTCTCGCCCCGGACGAACTCCGCCGTCCCGTCGATCGGGTCCACGACCCATACACGCCCGCCACTGCCCGCCACCTCGGAGCGGAGGCCGACCCGCCCGTCCTCCTCGGCGATCACCACGGCGTCCGGGCCGTCGAAGTCGCGGATGGCGGCCACGACCAGTTCCTGGACCTCGATGTCGGCCTTAGTGAGGAGTGTGCGGTCACGCTTGACCTCGACGGGCAGACCGGCCAGTCGTGACCTGTAGTCCGCGAAGACCGGAAGCAGTCGCTCTTCCAGTGTGGACCAGAGTGTCGAGGTGGTCGACATGTCGTCTCGGGCCTCCGTGTCCTGCGGGGGAACTGACGGATAGCCCGTTCAGCGCTCGAAGCCTGTCACAGGGCCCCTCACCCGGGAAGAGGCCGCCTCCCGTCCTGTCCGGATTCCGCCGTGCGGACCAGCCCGGACGGCCCCACCGTTGCCGCCCTGCGGCCGCCGGAGAGAACCGGCACCTCCGCCCCGCACACCCGGGGGCCCGCAGTTCAGGGTGTCCGCATCAGTCCCCGGAGTCCGGCGACGTGGGTCGCGATGTCGTGGGCTCGGTCCGGGGCCGATGACTGTGCGTGCGAGCCCCGGCACGGGCGGCAGAGGCCGTCCCGTAGAGCGGCCGTCGGGCCGGGGCGGCCGCATTCGACGCACTCGACCCGGAGGCCGTTCGCGGCGCGGGGCGCGTCCGGGACGTGCGGCGGCATCTTGTCCGTGAGGCGGCGGCGCACCAGGCCGAGCGGGTGCGTGACGGGCTCCGGCAGTCCGGCGGTGAGGGCCGACGTCAGGTGCTCGGCGCCCGCGCCGCGTGCGAACCAGGCGGCGGCGAGCGGTTCCAGGGCGGCGCAGTCGGCGGCGGAGAGCGTCAGCCGGGGGTCCCGGCGGCCGAGTCCGGCGAGGGCGCGGTAGGCGGGGGAAGGTCCCTCCGGCCGCGCGGGCGCGGGCGGGCTGGGTGCGGCCACCGGCTCGGGGGCCGGGGTGGCGGCCGTGCCGGAGAGCGCGGCGGTCCACCACTCGTTGTCGTGGGCGGTCCGGGACCAGTACGTGTACGTCACCCACCGGCACGTGCCTTCGCCGTCGACCCGGCGTCGTACGCGGCGCAGATGTCCGGCCACGGCGAGCGCGCGCAGGGCGGAGCCGATGGCCATCTGGCCGTACAGGGGGAGGTCCTTGGCCAGCGACTTGATGTCCATGGCGGCGCCCTCGGCGAGGCGGTCGACGTAGCCCGCGATGTACCGCTCGCGCTCGGGCAGGGAAGCGAAGTCGGCGGGGCGGGAGGGGCCTTGACCGGGAACAGCCTGCTTGCCGTAGCCGGACTTGGCCGTGCGGTGCGGGCGCGGCGCTTCGGGCGCGGGCAGGGCGGGACTAAAGTGCTGGGCAGCCATGAGATCGGGACTTTCTGCCTTGGTCGATCTTGGGTCAGACCCCGGCCGGTGCTGAGAACACCGCGTCGGGGTCGTTTCGTTGGGGGCACCGTAAGCAGTCGCGACTTTCCGCTGCAACTCGCTCACCATTAGTCATACTTGCTGGCCGTGACGGGATGGGGAGGGTGGGAGGGTTTCCCCTTCCTGATATTCCCCGCCGGATGAAAACACCGCTCGGGTCTCGGATCTCGAAGCTCAAGCGCACCCCGAACACACCGCCCGGGACCCGAGATCCGAGACCCGAGGTCCGAGCGGGCGATCAGTCCTCGGTTTCCTTCCGGCGCCGCACGAGCCGCCAATCGCGGCCCTGCTTCGGGATGTTCACCTCGTCCGTGGGCGGTACGGTCTCGCCCACGATGACCTGACCGGTCGGTTCGGCGAGTTGCAGGCCGGAGAGATGCTTCTTGAGCCGCTTCGCCATGGGGAGGAAGGTCGCCAGGGTGAACCCGCCGGACACCACGGCCCCGACGACGGGAACGGCCTTGGACACGGACTTGGCGAAGGTCTGCTTCGTCATCTTGACGCCGAGGTGTGCGGCGATCTTCTTCACGACCGGATAGACGACACCCTTGGTCAGCGCCTTCTGCGGCAGCTTCTTGGCGACCTCCTTGGATATCGCCTCGGCCACCTTCCCCACGGCCGCGTTCGCGGACTGGGTCCCGAACATCACCCCGAAGAAGAGCGTGAGCACGCTCCTGGTCGCGTCATCGACGTCGTCCTCGCCGGAGAACAGATCGGGCCAGCTGTAGAGGTAGGCGAGCTTCTGCGCGATACGCAGCATGTGACCGACGTACTGAGCGAGATCGGCGGGCACCGTGGCGGGCATGGCGAGGGCGCCGGGGAGCCCGGTGGCCGCCGAGATCGCACTCACCTTGGCGGTCTCGTAGCGGATCGCCTCGTTCGCCACCCGTTCCAGGACGTCCAGAGGTATGCCCGCCTCCGCCGGGCTCTCCTCGATCGCCCTGCGTACGTCATCGTCCGAGCAGTGACGGCGCAACGCCGTCCGGAGGTACGCCTGCCGGTCGATCCGTACGCCCGGAAGACGCGCCGCACCGCCGAGGAGAGCGGAGAACCGCGACTCCGCGTTCTCGCTCGTTTTGTCCATGTCCATGGCGGGAACGTACATGCGGTCGACGCCCCGGCGTGGCCCTTCGCACGCAACGCCGAAAAACCCGCTCGCACCAGGTCCGCAGCGCGTACGCTGCGTCAGCGTACGCACACGCCTGGTGGACAGTACGTAGCCCCCGCCTCGACCATGACACCGAGTCAGAAGCGGTACGACGGGGTGCGGCGGCGCGAAAGGTGGCCACGATGGCCTACGGGAACACGGACGGCGTTACGGGATCTGCGGGCGGTACGGAGCCGGAGGCTTCGGACAGTCTGCGCACCTTCGGCGCGGTCGTCCATGCCCTACGCGAACACGCGGGCCTCAGCCGCGAGGAGTTCGGCAAACGGGTCGGCTACTCGAAGCACACGATCGCCTCCATCGAGCAGGGGCGTCGGATGCCGGAGCGGGGCTTCGTGGAGAGCGCGGAACCGGTCCTCGGCAACACCGGTGCCCTTCGCAAGGCCGCGCCCTACCTGACCCGGCAGGCCGGACTCGCGAGCTGGTTCGTGCGGTGGGCGCGCCTGGAGGCGACGGCGATCAGCCTCTACACGTATGACTGCCGGGTGATTCCCGGCCTGTTGCAGACCGAGGCGTACGCACGGGCCGTCACCCTGAGCGTCCCGCCAGTGCCGGATCCGGAGGAGCTGGAGGAGCGGATCGCGGCGCGGTTGGCCCGCCAGGAGTTGCTGTCCGTCCACCGGAAGCCGCCGACGACGTTCAGCTTCATCGTGGAGCAGTCGGTGCTGGAGCGGCACACGGGCGGAGACGACGTCACACGTGAACTCCTGGATCACCTGATCGAGTTGATCGAGGGCAACTGGAACGTGAAGTTTCAGATTATGCCGACGCGACGGGTGACTCATGCGGGCACTGACGGCCCCATTGTGCTGGCGGAAACGCCCGAGCACCGCTGGTTCGCCTACTCGGAGGGCCAGAAGAACGGGCGGCTGATCTCCGATCCGAAGGAGATCAGCGTGCTCCAGCAGCGTTATGCGAAACTGCGCTCACAGGCTCTGACTCCCGAGGACTCGCTGAGCCTGCTGAAGCGAATGCGAGGAGCGTTATGAGCACGTCTGGCCTGACCTGGTTCAAGAGCAGTTACAGCGGCTCTGAGGGAGACAACTGCGTCGAGGTGGCGATGGACTGGCACAAGTCCAGCTACAGCGGCTCTCAGGGGGACAACTGCGTCGAGGTCGCCACCTGCCCCACGGCCGTGCACGTCCGGGACTCGAAGGACCAGCACAGCCCCGAACTCGCCCTCTCCCCCACGACGTGGAACGAGTTCATCGCGTACGCCGCCCAGAGCTGAGCCACACACCGTGCCCCGCACCGGACAACTCCGGTGCGGGGCACAGTCGTACGCGGCGGCTCACCCCACCGGCAGGCCCGGGGCCGGATACGCGTCCATCAGTTCCTTCACCTCCGCGCGCACCTTCCCGATCGTGTCCTCGTCGCCCGTGATCACGCGGTCGATCCACTCCGCGATCCTGGCCATCTCCGAGACGGGCACGCCCCGCGACGTCAGCGCGGGCGTCCCGAGGCGGATGCCGGAGGGATCGAACGGCTTGCGCGGGTCGTAGGGCACCGCGTTGTAGTTGGCGACGATGCCCGCCCGGTCCAGGGCCTTGGCCGCAGGCTTGCCGGGGATGTTCTTGCCGGTGAGGTCCACCAGCAGCAGGTGGTTGTCGGTGCCGCCGGAGACCAGGTCGAAGCCCCGGGCCGCCAGTTCCTCGCCCAGCGCGCGGGCGTTGGCCACCACCGCGTGGGCGTAGGTGCGGAACTCCGGGGTGGCCGCCTCCTTCAGGGCTACGCCGATCGCGGCCGTGGTCTGGTTGTGCGGGCCGCCCTGGAGGCCGGGGAAGACGGCGCGGTCCAGGGCGCGGGCGTGCTCGGCGCGGCTGAGGAGCATCGCGCCGCGCGGGCCGCGCAGGGTCTTGTGGGTGGTGGTGGAGACGACGTCCACGTGCGGCGCGGGCGAGGGGTGGGCGCCGCCCGCGACCAGGCCCGCGATGTGGGCGATGTCCGCGACCAGGACCGCGCCGACCTCGCGGGCGATCTCCGCGAAGCCCGCGAAGTCGATCTCGCGGGGCACGGCGGTGCCGCCGCAGAAGATCAGCTTCGGCCGCTCGGCGAGGGCCAGGTCGCGGACCTCGTCCAGGTCGACGCGGCCGGTGTCCCGGCGCACGCCGTACTGGACGCCGTTGAACCACGTACCGGTGGCGGAGACGCCCCAGCCGTGCGTGAGGTGGCCGCCCATGGGCAGGGCCATGCCGAGCACGGTGTCACCGGGCTTGAGGAAGGCCAGGTAGACGGCGAGGTTGGCGGGCGAGCCGGAGTACGGCTGGACGTTGGCGTGCTCCATGGCGAAGAGGGCCTTGGCGCGCTCGGCGGTCAGTGTCTCGACCTGGTCGATGACCTGCTGGCCCTCGTAGTAGCGCTTGCCGGGGTAGCCCTCGGAGTACTTGTTCTGGAGCACGGTGCCGGACGCTTCGAGCACGGCGGCGGAGACGTAGTTCTCGCTGGGGATCAGGCGGAGGGTGTCCGCCTGGAGCTGCTCCTCGGCGGCCACGAGGGCGGCGAGTTCGGGGTCGGTCGTCGCCAGGGCGGGGTGGCGGGGCGGTGCGGGTACGGACGCGGTCACGGGGTTCCTCCCGGGTCGGTCGCATGGCTGCGGCGTGGACCCGGATGCCCAGGCGGACGGCTCTCCGGCATGACGCCCCCGGGCACGCCCGGGGTCTGCCGCTCCCTCGTGGTCGATTCCACTGAGCACCCCGCGAGGAGTGCGCGCCAGTCGCGGCATTCGGCACCCTACCGGGCGGCCGGGCGGGGTGCGCGGCAGTCCGAGCGGTGACCGGCCCCGCGTCGTCACGGACTCATGCCGAAGCGCGTTTGCGGGATGCCGTGCTCTTCGACCCGCTCCGCTTCTTCGCCGTCGTCTTCTTGGCTGCCGCCTTCTTCGCGGTGCTCTTGGCGGCCGTCTTCTTGGCCGCCGGCTTTCCCTTGCCGCTCTCCGTGGACTTCTTGCCTCCGCCGGACTTCGGCGAGGCGGCGGACTTCTTGGCGGCGCCGCCGGACGGCTTGCGGTCGGCGAGGTGCGTGACGTCCGCCACGGAGTCCGCGTCCTCCTCGCCCCGGGCCTCCTTCGCGGCCTTGACGCTGCTCTCCAGGGCCGCGAGCAGGTCGATGACCTTGCCGCCCCCCTTCGCGCCCTTCTCGGCCGGCTCCAGCGCCTCGCCCGACGCCTTCGTGGCGATCAGTTCCTCGACCGCCTCGCGGTAGTCGTCGTGCAGCGAGTCCATGTCGACCTCGCCGAGGGTGTCCATGAGGGCGTCCGCGAGGTCCAGCTCCGCGTCGCGGACGGTCACGTCGGACTCCGGGGCGACGCCCTCGGGGGCCCGGATCTCGTCCGGCCAGAGCAGCCCGTGCATGGCGATGACGTCGTCCACGACCCGGAGCATGCCCAGGCGCTCGCGCCCGCGCAGCGCGTACTTGGCGAGGGCCACCTTCCGGCTCCGCTTCAGGGCCTCGCGCAGCAGGGTGTACGGCTTCGCCGCCGGGACCCCGTTGGCCGAGAGGTAGTAGGCCGCGTCCATCTGGAGCGGGTCGATCGCGTCGGCCGGGACGAAGGCCACGATCTCGATGGTCTTCGCGGTGGGCAGCGGCAGGTGGCTCAGATCCTCGTCGGTGATCGGGATCATGGTGCCGTCGGCGTCCTCGTACGCCTTGCCGATCTCGGCGGACGTCACCTCCTCCCCGTCCAGCTCGCACACCTTGCGGTAGCGGATGCGCCCGCCGTCCTCGACGTGGACCTGCCGGAACGAGATCGAGTGGTTCTCGGTGGCGTTGACCAGCTTGATCGGGATGCTGACCAGCCCGAAGGAGATGGCGCCGTTCCAGATGGATCTCACCGGTTCACCCCTTGGATCCGCTGATACGAAGAAAGCTACGTTTCGCGTGTGATTCTTATCGTATGACGCCGATCACCGAGGTGGAGGGGCGACGGCTGTCCCTGAGCAATCTGGACAAGGTGCTGTACCCGGCCACCGGCACCACGAAGGGCGAGGTGCTGCACTACTACGCGGCCACGGCGGCCGGGGTGCTGCTCGCGCATCTGCGGGACCGGCCGGTGTCCTTCCTGCGCTATCCGGACGGGCCGGAGGGCCAGCTGTTCTTCACGAAGAACCCGCCGCCCGGTACTCCGTCCTGGGTACGCCGGGCCCCGGTGCCGCACCGCGAGAGCGAGCCGTCCGAACAGGTGGTCGTGGAGGAGATGGCCGCGCTGATGTGGGCCGCCAACCTGGTGGTGGAGTTCCACACCCCGCAGTGGCGGGCCGAGGCCCCCGCGATGGCCGACCGGCTGGTGTTCGACCTGGACCCGGGGCCGCCCGCCACGGTGGTCGAGTGCTGCCGGGTCGCGCTGTGGCTGCGGGAGCGGCTGGCCGAGGACGGCCTCACGGCGTACGGGAAGACCTCGGGCTCCAAGGGCCTGCATCTGCTGGTCCCGATCGTCCCCACGGACTCGGCGGCGGTGTCGGCGTACGCGAAGGGCCTCGCCGTCCGCGCGGAGAAGGAGCTCGCGGACCTGGTGGTGCACCGGATGCGGAAGGCGCTGCGGCCGGGCAAGGTCTTCGTCGACTTCAGCCAGAACGCCGCCGCGAAGACCACCGCCACGCCCTACACCCTGCGCGCCCGCGCCGAGCCGGCCGTCTCGGCGCCCGTCACCTGGGCGGAGATCGAGGGCTGCCGCTCCCCCGGCGATCTGGTGTTCCTGGCGGACGGCATGGCGGCGCGCCTCGACCGGCACGGCGATCTGCTGGCCCCGCTCTGCGATCCGGAAGAGGGACGGCCCCTTCCGGTCTGACCGCGCGTACCCGCCCCGCCCCTACCGCAAGCACGCGGCTCTTGTCATGTCACAGGGCAAATGCTGGCCGGAGATGGTCGGATCCTCCGAGCGGTGGTGCACACTCTGCGCAGACACTGCGTGTGTGACGTCGGCGGGGAGGCGATGGCGTGTTCGCGGGGATCGAAGAGGTCGACTGGGCCTCGATGAGACATGCCTACGGACCGGCGGACGACGTGCCGGCGCTGTTACGGGGGCTGGCCTCCGGCGATCCGGCGGAGCGGGAACGGGCGCTGGACGGGATGTACGGGGCGGTGCACCACCAGGGCGACGTCTATCCGTGCACGCTGGCCTGCATCCCCTTCCTCTTCGAGCTGGTCGCCGATCCCTGGGTGCCGGACCGGGGCGACATAGTCGAGTTGCTGACCAGCATCGGCGGCATCGACCTGGGCTCGGACGACGAGGAGGAGATCGGCGAGGACGAGGCGGAAGGTGCCGCGAACTACGCGATGGCCGCGGCAGCCGTCTCCGCCGGTGCCGGGGTCTTCTTCGGGCTGCTGGCCGACGAGGACCCGGGCGTACGGCTGAGCGCCCCGCTCGCGCTGGCCGCCCTGCACGACGACCCGGCCAGGGTGCTGGCCCTGCTGCGGGCGCGGCTGGCGGCGGAGCGGGACGAGGAGGTGCGGCTCGCCCTGGTCGAGGCGGCGGGGCGGCTCGCCCTGCGCCACCGGCCGCTGGCCGGCCCGGTCGCCGACTGGCTCGCCCGGCTCGCGGGCGACGCCGGCCCGCCGGGGCCGCGGCTCGCGGCCCTGGCCCAGCTGGCGCGCTGCGCTCCGCACGCGCTGCCGGCCGATGTGGTGCCCGTGGTGACGGGCCTGCTGGGGCAGCTGCGCACCTCGTCCTCCGGCCCCGGCGGCACCCGGGCACGCCCCGTCGAGCCGCCGGGGCCGGGCGCCGAGGCGGCCCCGGTGACCCTGCGGGGACAGGTGCGGGCGCTGTCCGCCGAGGAGACGGCGGGACGGGCCGCGCCCTGGACGGCCGATCTGCTGCGCACGCTGCACGCCGGGCTCGACGACCGGGTCGCCGAGCGGGCTGCGCTCCTGGCCGACCAGCTGCGCAGCCCCGACCCCTGGCAGCGCGTCGACGCCGTCCGCATGAGCGACCGGCTGATCGGCGGCCGGCGGGGTTCGTACGCGGAGCTGGTGCGGCTGGTGGGCGAGCAGCTGGCCGCGCCCGAGCCGAGGCTCGCCGAGTCCGCCGCGCAGCTGCTGGCGGGGCTGTCCGGGCTGGCCGCCCCGGCGGCGGACGCGCTGGCGGAGCGGGTCGCGGCGGACCCCGGGGCCTGGGTGCGGACCGGGCCGGACGGGCGGACCCGGCTGGGGTGCGCGGCGACGGCCCTGGCCCGGCTGGGCGACCCGCGCGTCCTGCCCGCCCTGACGGCGGCCCTCGGCCATCCCCTGGTGCCGGCCGAGCTGGGGCCCGGGGTCGCCCGCCTGGGCGAGGCGGCCCTGCCGCTGGCCGGTGCGCTGCGGCAGCGGCTGGGCGAGGCGGTGCTCGATGAGCGGGCGTACGACCGGGTGGGGCCGCTGCTGGGCGCGCTCACCGCGCTCCGGGCGGGCGCGGCGGCCCCGGAGGTGCTGCGGGTGCTGCGCGGGGCGCCGGAGTCCGGGGGCGATCGGTCGCGTACGGCGGCGCTGCGGGCCCTCGCCGCCTTCGGGCCCGCCGCGGGCTGCGCCGTACCGGAGCTGCGGGCCCTGGTGCGGCGGACCGGCACGGTGGAGGCGGCGGAGGCGGCCGGGGCGCTGTGGGCGGTGGAGGGGGACGCCGACGCGGTGCTGCCCGCGCTGATCGCGGGGCTGGCCGCCTGGGACGTGGAGGCGCGGCGGGCGGCGGTGGGCGCGGTGGGGCGCCTCGGCTGGCGGGCGGCGGCGGGCGCGCCCCGGCTGCGGGAGCTGCTGTACGACGGAAACGTGTGGCTGCGGGTGGACGCGGCGGTCGCACTGTGGGAGGTTTCCGGTCGTGCCGAGGAGTCCGTCCCGGTGCTGCTGACCGCCTGGGAGCAGAACCACCGGGTCCGGGTCCGGGTGGCGGAATGCCTGGCGCGGACGGGACCCGTTGGGGCAGGGTCGGACGCGGCACGTGTGCTGCTCGCCGAGCTCACCTCCGTACGCCGTCACAACGCGCCGGAAGGCGACTGCGGCAGCCACGACACGTACACCGACGAAAAGCTGCTGGCGCTCTGCCGCCGGGCGCTCCCGGGGAAAACGGGGAAGGAACCGACATGATCATTTTCGGCACGCGAGGGTATCTCTACCAGCTGGCGATCCTCACACTGGTCTGTGGCTGGTGCGGGAATCCGGCGGCGCACACGCTGCGCAAGCGGGTCACGAAGTTCACGCTGTTCTTCGTGCCGCTGTTCCCGATCTCGACCTCGTACGCCACGCAGTGCACGTTCTGCGGCGGCGAGCAGCGGATACCCAAGGACCAGGCCGAGCAGCTGCTGGCCCAGCAGACGGCCTCGCAGGGCGGCAACCCGTTCGGCCAGGCGCCGCAGCAGGGGTACGCGCCGGGCGCCTCGGGGCCTTCGGGGCAGGGGCAGAACCCCTACCAGCAGTAGTCGGCGCCACCCTGACCGGGCATCAGCACTAAATACACATAAGAGACTTCCTTCCGAATAGGGTCGGCAGGGTCGGCCCGACCGCCCGCCGGGAACGGAGGAAGTCATGCGTCTGCGGCTGCCCGCCCTGGCGACCCTGGGCGCCGTGCTGCTGGCCGGCTGCGGGACCGGCGGGGAGCTGCGGAGCGCCGGGCGGACGCCACCCGCGAACGGCCCGGTGCGGTTGTGGCCGACGCTTCCGCCGGCGTCCGCCGCCCCCTACGACTACGGCGAGGGCGAGACCGCGCGCATCCCCGGCATCCGGGTCACCGGCGGTGATGTGCGCCGGCTCGACCCGGTGACGGTGGTGCGGGCGGGCCTGAAGGTGGCGCCCGGGCGGGCCGGCGAGGGCAGTGAGCTGCCGGCCCGGACCGTGGAGCTGGTCGAAGCCTGCCGGTCCGCGCCCCGGACCTGCCCGGTGCTGCCGCCGTACTTCCGGGACCTCACGGGCGACGGCCGGGAGGAGATGGTCCTCGCGGTCCGGATGCCCGGCCGCCAGCTGTCCGTACGCGTCTACATGCCGGAGTCCGGCGGGCTGACCCGGATCATGTCCACGTCGGACGCGGTCCTCAGCGTCCAGCTGGCCGGGCGCGACCTCATCATGCGGGCGCCGTCGGCGATCACGGGGTACGAGTACCGCACGGCCTGGTCCTGGGACGGGCGGCAGCGCGCGATGCTGCCGACACAGGACGAGATCCTGCGCACCCGGGACGGCGGGCGGCGGACGCCGGTGCCGCGCCCCTCAGCCCCGCGTACACCCCGGCCCACGGCCTCCCTGTCGGCGGAGCGCCGGTGAGCCGCCGGGCGGAGGCGCCCCGGCGGCGCTCGCGGCCCCGGCTTCCGGCCTGGACGGCGGCGCTGACCTGGAAGGCCGCGGTGTTCATCACCGTGATGTGCTGCGTGCTCGCCGCGCTCCTCGGCGTCCTGGTGCACACCGCGGTCACCCGCCAGACCGTCGGCCACGCCCGCGAGAAATCCCTGGCCCGGCTGACGGAGGTGTCGCGCGCGTACGAGGCGGGCGAGGCGCTGCCGCCGCGTTCCGGGGTCGATCCGCCGGGGGTGCCGGGGCCGTTGCGGGCGCTGGCGGCGGACGGGCGGCGCGGGACGATGACCGGCCGGCTCACCGGGCGGCCGGTGATGTGGGCGGCGGCCCCGGCGGACGGCGGGCACGCGCTGGCGGCCTGGACCGACTACAGCCAGAGCGCCCGCACCATCAACGGCCTGGACGGGGCGATCATCGGCTCCTCGGTGCTGGCGATCGGCGCCACGCTGCTGGTCGGCGCGTTCGCGGTCACCCGGGTCACCCGGCGGCTGCACCAGACCGCGCGGGTGGCCCGGCGGATCGGGGCGGGCGACCTGGACGCCCGGGTCGGCGACCCGCGCACGGCGGACCCGTCGCGGCGGCAGGACGAGGTCGCCGTCGTCGCCGGGGCGCTGGACACCATGGCCTCGGCGCTCCAGCGCAAGCTCCAGGCGGAACAGCGGTTCACGGCCGATGTGGCGCACGAGCTGCGGACCCCGCTGACGGGCCTGTCGGCCGCCGCCGAGCTGCTGCCGCCGGGCCGCCCGTCCGAGCTGGTGCAGGACCGGGCCCGGGCCCTGCGCGCCCTGACCGAGGACCTGTTGGAGATCTCGCGCCTGGACGCCCGCACCGAACACGTGGACCTGGCCGTCCACGAACTGCCCCCGCTCGCCGCCCGCGTGGCGCAGGGCACGGACACCCGGGTCGAGGTCACCGGGGAGCCGGTGCGCGTCGAGACGGACCGGCGGCGCCTGGAACGCGTCCTGGGCAACCTGATCAGCAACGCCCACCGGCACGGCCGGCCGCCCGTGGTGCTCACCGTCGACGGGCCCGCGGTGACCGTGCGGGACCACGGCGACGGCTTCCCGGAGTACCTGACATCGGGCGGCCCGCAGCGCTTCCGCACCGAGGGCGGCGGCAAGGGGCACGGCCTCGGGCTGACCATCGCGGCCGGCCAGGCCGAGGTGATGGGCGCGGCGCTCACCTTCGGGAACGCGCCGGACGGCGGCGCGGTGGCCCGGCTGACGCTGCCCCGGTACGTGGGGCCGGACGGCGGGGAGCGGCGCGAGGAGCCATGAGCCGCCCCGCACGCGCCGCGACATAACCGACATAGCACCCGCGTCTTGCTACGTTGCGGGGCATGACCGCATCGACGGCGGACGCACCCCCGCCCGAGCTGCGCCTGCCCCGGCGGCGCGGCGTGGAACTCTCGCTCCTCATCGGGGCCGTCCTGATCTCCGTCTGCGGCTACGCCGCGGTCGGGCTCGCCCACGACGACGCGGTCCCGCCCGATGTCGCGGGGTACGGCGGCGGGCTCGGCCTGCTGGCGCTGCTCGCGCATCTCGCGGTACGGCTCCGCGCCCCGTACGCCGATCCGCTGCTGCTGCCGATCGCCGTCCTGCTCAACGGGATCGGCCTGGTGCTGATCTACCGGCTCGACCTGGAGACCCCGGGCGACCGGGCGGCGACGACCCAGCTGATCTGGTCCACGATCGGCGTCGCGTTCTTCATCGCGGTCGTGGTGTTCCTGCGCGACCACCGGATCCTCCAGCGGTACGCGTACGTGTCGGTGGCCGCCGCGCTGGTCCTGATGATCGTGCCGATCTTCTTCCCGGCGGTGAACGGGGCGAAGATCTGGATCCGGGTCGGCGGCTTCTCCTTCCAGCCCGGCGAGTTCGCCAAGATCCTGCTCGCGGTGTTCTTCGCCGCCTACCTCGCGGCGAACAGCAACGCCCTCGCGTACACCGGCCGCACGGTCTGGAAGGTCCAGCTGCCCACCGGCCGGGTGCTCGGCCCGATCGTGGCGATCTGGCTGCTCAGCGTCGGCGTGCTGGTCCTGGAACGCGATCTGGGCACCTCGCTGCTGTTCTTCGGACTCTTCGTGATCCTGCTGTACGTGGCGACCGGGCGCCGGGGCTGGATCGCGGTGGGGCTGCTGCTCGCGGCGGTCGGCGCGTTCGTCGTCGGCTCGTTCGAACCGCACGTGCACAGCCGGGTGCAGGACTGGCTCGATCCGTTCGCCTCGATCGACGCCGGACGCGGTCCCGGACAGCTCGCCCAGTCGCTGTTCGCCTTCGCGGCCGGCGGGATGCTCGGTACGGGGCTGGGGCTCGGGCACTCCGTGCTCATCGGGTTCGCCGCGAAGTCGGACTTCATCCTGGCGACAGCGGGCGAGGAGCTGGGGTACGCCGGGCTGACCGCGCTCTTCCTGCTGTACGCGCTGCTGGTGGCGCGCGGATTCCGGGCGGGGCTCTCGCTGCGCGACGCGTTCGGGCGGCTGCTCTCGATCGGCCTCGCCTCGATCCTGGCGCTCCAGGTCTTCGTGATCGCGGGCGGGGTGATGGGGCTGATCCCGCTGACCGGGATGGCGATGCCGTTCCTGGCACAGGGCGGTTCGTCCGTGGTCACCAACTGGATCATCGTGGCGCTGCTGATCCGGGTCAGCGATCTCGCCCGCAGACCGGCGCCGGACGAGGTGGAGACGGGCGAGGTGGCGTCGGTCCCGGCGGACCCGACGCGGTCCCCGGCCGAGGAGGACGAACGGTGATCCGCTACATCCGGCACGCCGCCGCGTTCTGTCTGCTGCTGCTCGTCGCGCTGCTGGCCAACGCCGCCCGGGTCCAGGTCTTCGAGGCCGACTCGTTGGACGACAACCCGGCCAACCGCCGCAACACCATCGCCCGTTACGACCAGCCGCGCGGCAACATCCTGGCCGACGGGCGGCCCGTCACCGGCTCGAAGGACACCGGCGAGCAGCTGGCGTACGAGCGGACCTACCGCTACGGGCCGCTGTACGCGCCGGTGACCGGGTACGCCTCGCAGACGTACGGCACCACCCTCATCGAGAACGCCGAGGACGGGGTCCTCGCCGGCACCGACCCGCTGCTCGCGCCGCTCCCCCTGTGGGGCGAGGTGAGCCGGACGCAGCAGCCGGGCGGGGACGTCGTGACCACGGTCCGGGACGCGATGCAGCGTGCCGCGTACGAGGGGCTGGGCAACCGGCGGGGCGCGGTCGCCGCCGTCGAACCGTCGACCGGGCGCATCCTGGCCCTGGTCTCCACGCCCTCGTACGACCCCGGGCGGCTGTCCGGGACCGGCTCGTCCGTCACGGGCGCCTGGCGGGAGCTGAACGACGCGGAGAGCCGGCCCATGCTCAACCGGGCGATCCGGCAGACCTATCCGCCGGGCTCCACGTTCAAGATCGTGACAGCGGCGGCCGCGCTGGACGCGGAGGTCGTCACCGATCCGGACGAGGAGACCGACACCCCGTCCCCGTACGTCCTGCCGGGCACCTCGACCGTGCTGCCCAACGAGTCGCGCGGCTGCGAGAAGGCGTCCCTCGCGGACGCGATCCGGGTCTCCTGCAACACCGTGATGGCGCACCTCGGGGTGGAGGTCGGGCTCGACGGGATGGTGGACGCGGCCGAGCGGTTCGGCTTCAACGACACCGGGCTGAAGGTCCCGTCCGGGGTGGCGAAGAGCAACTTCGACACGGAGATGAGCGACGACCAGCTGGCGCAGTCCTCGATCGGCCAGTTCGACACCTCGGCGACCCCGCTCCAGATGGCGATGGTCGCGGCGGCCGTCGCCAACGGCGGGGAGCTGATGTACCCGCACCTGGTGGAGCGGACGACCAAGCACGACGGGGCCACGGTCCGCACCACGGGGTCGAAGTCGTACCACCGGGCGATGAACCCGATGACGGCGACGCAGCTGCGGCAGATGATGGTCGACGTCGTGCAGGACGGTACGGGCGGGAACGCGGCGATCGACGGGGCGACGGTCGGCGGCAAGACCGGCACCGCCCAGCACGGCGTCGACAACTCGGATCTGCCCTATGCCTGGTTCATCTCCTGGGCGCAGGCGGACGGCGCGGCCCGCCCGGCGGTCGCGGTCGCCGTCGTCGTGGAGGACGCCGAGGCCGACCGCGCCGACATCAGCGGCGGCGGCAGCGCGGCCCCGATCGCCCGTGCCGTGATGGAGGCGGCCCTGGAAGACTGAGCCCATGGCCGATTCCGGGGAACTTCGCGAGGTGCTGGCCTCGATCGACCGCGAGGACCCGGGACTGTGCGCCTTCCTCGACGTCTGGCCCGAGGACGCGCTCGCCCGGCTCCCCGCCGCGTCCCGGCTCCCACTGGCCGGGCTCCCCTTCGCGGTGAAGGGCCCCGCCGGCCTCCGCTCCTACGCGGCCCGGCGGCTGATCGCGGCGGGCGGGGTCCCGGTCGGCTCGACCTCGGTGCCGGGTCCGGGGACGCACTGGCAGACCTGGGGGCTCGGCAGACACGGTCGTACGGTCAACCCCTGGCGCCCGGACCGGACTCCGGGCGGTTCGTCGGCGGGCTCGGCGGTGGCGGTCGCGGCGGGCCTGGTGCCACTGGCGACGGGCAGCGACGGGGCGGGGTCGGTGCGCATCCCGGCCGCCTGGTGCGGGGTGTTCGGGCTGAAGACGACGAACGGGCTGCTGCCCTCCCCGGACCGGTCGGGGCTCGCCTCGGCCGGGGTGCTGGCGGCGTCGGCGGCGGAGGCGGAGACGTATCTGCGCTGCGTCCTGGACGACTACGCCCCGGTCGCTCCCCCGCTGCCGCTGTCCGCCGCCTTCAGCCCTGACCTGGGCTTCGCGGAGACCGAGCCGGAGGTGGCGGCCGTGGTGCGGGGCGCGGTGCGGCGCCTTGAGGCGGCTGGGGTCGTGCGGCTCACCGGGGGCTTCGATCTGCTGGACCCGGCGGCGGCCTGGCTGGCGGTGCGGGGCGGTGACGTACGCCCACCGGAGGTGGAGGCGCGCGCGGAGAACGACCGCCGCCTGGACGCCTTCTTCGCCCGGACGCCCCTGCTCCTGACCCCGGTCACGCCCAACCGCCCGCACGGCCACGAGGGTCCGGGCGACACCTTCTCGACCGCGCTGACCTGGGCGTTCAACCTGAGCGGCCATCCGGCGGCGAGCGTGCCCGCCGGATTCACCGGGGACGGCTGCCCGGTGGGGCTCCAACTCGTCGCCGCCCGGGGGCGGGACGCCGGACTGCTGGCCGCGGCGGGGGCGGTGGAGCGGGCGCTGTGGGGGCCGGATGAGCCGTTCGCACAAGTACGCGGACGCCGTGGATGAGTACGTGTACTCAGGGCGGCCCGACGGCCGGGACGGCAGCCTGGATCCCGACAGCCACCCCCTGAAGGAGTGCCACGATGCGTACAGCCAGCCGTCCCCGTTCCCTGCGGACCACCGCCGCCCTCACCGTCGGCAGCGCGGTGTTCGCGCTGCTCACGTCCGCGTGCTCGACAGCGGACGCGGTCTGCTCCGGCGGCGAGTACCCGGTGCTGTACGTCGGCAGCACGGGCGGCGCCTGCGTGAAGGACGGCGAGGAGCCGCCCAAGGGATACGCCCGCTACCCGGAGGGCAAGGTCCCGGAGCACGTGGACGACAAGTGGTGGACGTACTGGAACGAGCACAGCCTCGACAAGGACGGGAACATCATCGAGGTCTCGCAGTAACAGCCGGTCAGCCGGCCGCCCCCGACCCGATCGGCTTGCGCATCTCCTTGCGGACCTGGGCCGCCTGACGGGCCGCCTCGGCGAGGTCGACCTCGCCGGGGTCCTGGAGCGCGGTCTCGGCGGTGACGACGGCGACGAAGGAGGCGGTGTTGTCGTCGCCCCAGGCGCACATGGGCAGGGTGCTGGTGACGCCCCCGTCCTCGGAGCGGACGACCTCGCAGGCGACGGTGATCCCGTAGCCCGCGGGCGTGAACTCCCGCGCGGGCACCGCCACGGTCATGCCCTCGGCCTCGGCGGCGCCCTTGAGGATCGTGTCGCGGGAGAACTCGGGCTTCTTGATGCGGCCCCACATCCCGGAGACGATCAGCGTCCCGCCGTCCTTCGACGCGTACTGCGTGACCACGGCCTTGGGGTCGCGGATGGTCGGGTCGTACGTCTCCTCGATGTCCTTGCCGTCCGTCGCCGAGGTGTCCGCCTGGAGGGTGTAGCCGCCCTCCAGGAGCGTCTTCGGCACGGTCAGCCTGTACTCGGCGGCCGGGAACCCACTGGACACCGGCAGCTTGTCGTCGGCCTTGTCGCCCAGCTGTACGACGCCGAAGACGACACCGCCCGCCACCAGGAGCGCCGCGGCGACGACCGCCACGATCACCCCGGGCCGGGTCCGCCGCGCCGGCGGGAACCCGGGCCCGCCGGGCGGGGCTCCCCACGGCTGGGGCGCGGCGCCCTGCGGGGCTCCCCAGGGCTGCTGCTGGGCGTACGGATTCGGCTGGGGCTGCGGCGGGCCGTAGGGGCCCTGGGGCGCACCGTACGGGCCCTGGGGTGCACCGTAAGGGTCCTGCGGGGGCGGGGGCATGCTCATGCCGCACAAGCTACGGCATGCCCCCGCGACGCCTTCCGGGGCCTGCCCGGCCGGGGCCGGAGGCGGCGTCGTGCGATTCTCGGGCCATGAACGACCACCGCCCCGTCTCCGTGGAATGCCCGCCGCCCGGCTCACTGCGCGCCGTGCCCGGCCTGGCCGCGCTGCTCACCGACTACCACCTGTGCACCGAGGCGGAGAAGGGCGCGCCCGTCCCCGACGCGTCCGGGCTGCCCGATCGCTACCGGCGGGAGACGGAGGACCCGGACCGCGCGTTCGCGGACGCCACCGTGCTCGTCGCCCGGGACGGCGGTGCGGCGGTGGGCTGTGTCGTGGTCACCGGCCCGGTCGACGGGGCGGCGGAGATCAAGCGGCTCTGGACGGACCCCGCCGCGCGCGGCCGGGGCGTGGCCTCCGCGCTGCTCGGCGCGGCGCTGGAGCGGGCCGGGCACGCGGGCGCCCGCACCGTGCGGCTCTCGGTCTGGCGCTGGCGCACCGGGGCCGTCGCCCTTTACGAACGCCTCGGTTTCACCGTGGTGCCGTCATGGGACGAGCGCGCGGACCTCGTCTGCATGGAGCGGCCGCCCGCGTAGGGTCACCGCCCCGCCGCCGGGTGGCCCGCGACGTAGTGGCGGTCGTACGCGCGGTGCGCGGTCAGGAACGCGGACTCCTCGGCGGAGAGTTCGAAGGCGGTGCTGAGCGCCAGGCCGAAGTCGGCGAAGCGGATCGACCGGCCGTCGGTGAGCACGTTGCGGAAGTGGGCGTCGAAGTGGACGAACCCCTGCGCGCTCATGAAGTCCGCGCCGCGTGTCAGGGCCGCGTCGATCCGGGCGTACGGGGGTGCCTCGCCGCCCCGCGCGGCGGCGGCGCGGCGGTCGGCCAGCCAGGCCCCCAGGGTGTGCGGCACGTGTTCCAGGAAGAGGACCAGGCTCGCGGTGGACCGGCCGATGGCCTCCAGCCGGGCGCGTACGGCGGGGTGGCCCTCCCAGTGGGCCACGGCGCCCTCGATGCCGCCGAACTCGTCCACGTACCCCTGCGGCGGGGTGTCGGGCAGGACCCGCCAGTGGTACATCAGCGGGAAGTCCGGGTGGGCGCCGTCGAGGACCCAGCGGGTGGTGAGGGTGTGCGCGGCCAGTTCCCGCCAGGCGCCGAACCCGGCCGAGCCGATCCCGTACTGGTAGAACACCGGCAGCCCGAAGAGGTTGGCCGTGGACCGTACGTGTTCCGGGCGGAGTTCGAGGTCGGTGAGGGGCACCCGCTTCACGAAGACGCGGGTGCCGTCGACGTCCAGTTCCGCCGCCCGGCCGCCCATGCCGGAGCCGAGCGGGGTGGCCGCGGCGACCTCCTGGCCGAGGCGGCGGTCGCTCATCGGGGCGAGCCGGGCGGCGACCGCCGCGTGGACGGCCGCGCGGCCGTCGTCAGCCTTCTGTCCCATCCACCCCGCCCTGTGCGATCGCCTCGGCCACTTCCGCCACCCTCGCCCGTTCCTCCGCCTCGAAGCGGTCCTTGTCGAGCTGGTCGGCGATCTCCTCGTCCTGGGCCATGAGCAGGTCCAGGCTGGAGTCGCCGAGTTCGAGGACGCCCATGTCGACGTAAGCCTTCTGGAGCCGTTCGCCCCACAGGCCGATGTCCTTGACGCACGGGACGATGCGGCTGAACAGCAGCTTGCGGAAGAGCTGGAGGAATTCGGAGTGCTCGGAGAGCTCCTTCGCCTCCTGCCTGCCGATGCCGAAGTTCTCCAGGACCTCGACCCCGCTGAGCCGGTCGCGCATCAGGTAGCAGCCCTCGATGACGAACTCCTCGCGCTCGCGCCGCTCCGCGTCGCTGAGCTGCTGGTAGTAGTCGCGCAGCGCCATCCGCCCGAAGGCGACATGGCGTGCCTCGTCCTGCATCACGTACGCCAGGATCTGCTTGGGCAGCGGCCGGGTCGTGGTGTCGCGGATCATGCCGAACGCGGCCAGCGCCAGGCCCTCGATGAGGACCTGCATGCCGAGGTAGGGCATGTCCCAGCGGGAGTCGCGCAGGGTGTCGCCGAGCAGGCCCTGAAGGCTGTGGTTGACCGGGTAGAGCATCCCGATCTTCTCGTGCAGGAACCGGCCGTATATCTCCGCGTGCCGGGCCTCGTCCATCGCCTGGGTCGCGGAGTAGAACTTGGCGTCCAGGTCGGGGACGGCCTCCACGATGCGGGCGGCGCAGATCATCGCGCCCTGCTCGCCGTGCAGGAACTGGCTGAACTGCCAGGAGGTGTAGTGCTGCCGCAGCTCCCCCCGGTCCTTCTCGGTCATCCGCGCCCAGTGCGGGGTGCCGTACAGGGTCAGGGCCTCGTCGGGGGTGCCGAGCGGGTCGGTGGGGTCGACCTCCAGGCTCCAGTCGATGCGCTTGTTGCCGTCCCACTGCTTGTCCTTGCCCTTCTGGTACAGGGCGAGAAGGCGCTCGCGGCCGTCGTCGTAGTCCCAGCTGAAGCGGGCGGCGCCGGTGGCGGGCACGGTCCACAGCGGTTCCTCGGGGGCGGTGGTGTAGAGGTCGTGGGTCGACACGGACGGCTCCTTCGCCTGCGACTGCCGGGAAGTCGGCGGGCTCCCCGCTCAGTTGGCAGGTTCACACGTTGGTAGACGCGGGGTCAACAAGTCGCGCACAGGGGATTGACGGCCTTGCTGACAAGCAGTCTCATAGTGTGTGACCGTCGGTAACCCATGGGTGAGGTGCCTCCGCGATGACGACCGTGACCGAAAGCGACCTGCAGACGCTCCGCGACGCACTCGGCCCGCTGCGCGGCCGCGAGCAGATCGCCGAACGGCTCCTGGAGGCGTCCGCCAAGCACTCCTTCGACCCCGACAAGGATCTCGACTGGGACGCGCCGCCGGAGGACGGCAAGTGGTTCTGGCCGCCCGAGCTGGTCTCGCTCTACGACACCCCGCTGTGGCGGCGGATGTCGCACGACCAGCGGCAGGAACTGGCCCGGCACGAGGCCGCGTCCCTCGCCTCGCTCGGCATCTGGTTCGAGATCATCCTCATGCAGCTGCTCGTCCGGCACGTCTACGACAAGCCCCCGACCAGCAACCACGTCCGCTACGCGCTCACCGAGATCGCCGACGAGTGCCGGCACTCGATGATGTTCGGCCGCATGATCACCTGGGGCGGCGGGCCCACGTACACCGTTCCGCGCCGCTACCACAACATGGCGCGCGTCCTGAAGAGCGTGTCCACGACGCCCGGTTCGTTCGCCGGGACGCTCCTCGGCGAGGAGATCCTCGACTGGATGCAGCGGCTGACCTTCCCCGACGAGCGCGTCCAGCCCCTGGTGCGCGGCGTGACCCGCATCCACGTCATCGAGGAGGCGCGGCACGTCCGCTACGCCCGCGAGGAGCTGCGCCGCCAGATGGTGACCGCGCCCCGCTGGGAGCGCGAACTGGCCCGTGTCAGCTCGGGACAGGCGGCCCGGGTCTTCTCCGTCTGCTTCATCAACCCGCAGGTCTACGAGAACGTCGGGCTGAACCGCCACGAGGCGGTCGCCCAGGTGAAGGCCAGCGGACACCGGGCGGAGGTCATGCGGACGGGCGCCAAGCGGCTGACCGACTTCTTCGAGGACATCGGCGTCCTGAACGGGGTGGGCCGCCGGCTCTGGAAGAGCTCGGGCCTGCTGGCGTGAGGGCGGCCCCCCTTAGGCTGGGTGTCATGACCCCAGCAGCAGTTGCGCCGCCCGGCCGCGCGTACCGAAGACTCAGTGTCGAGGAGCGCCGCACCCAGCTGCTCGGCGCCGCCCTCACGCTCTTCGCGCACCGGTCCCCCGACGAGGTCTCGCTGGACGAGGTCGCGACGGTGGCCGGGGTGTCGCGCCCGCTGGTGTACCGCTACTTCCCGGGCGGGCGGCAGCAGTTGTACGAGGCGGCGCTCCGTTCGGCCGCCGAGCAGCTGAAGCTGTGCTTCGCCGAGCCCGCCGAGGGCCCGCCGACCGAGCGGGTGACCCGTGTCCTCGACCGCTATCTGGCCTTCGTGGACGAGCACGACGCCGGTTTCAGCGCGCTGCTCCGGGGCGGCAGCGTCGCCGAGACCTCCCGGACGACCACCATCGTGGACGAGGTGCGGCGCGCGGCGGCCGAGCAGATCCTGTTCCACCTGGGCCACGACGCGCACAGCGAACCCGCGCCCCGGATGAGCATGATGGTGCGCACCTGGATCGCCGCGGTCGAGGCCGCCTCGCTGATCTGGCTGGACGAGGGCAAGCGGCCGGACGCCGCCGAGCTGCGGGACTGGCTGGTCGACCAGTTCATCGGCCTGCTGGCCGTCACCTCGTCCTCGGACCCGCAGACCGCGGCCGCCGTGGCCGCGCTGCTCCCGCTGGAGACCGCGGAGGGCCCGGCCGGGCGGCTGGTGGACCGGCTGGCCCCGCTGACCGGCGTCGCCGCGCATCTGCTGCCGCCGGAGTGACCGACCGCGCGGGGCCCGCCCCACGATCGGTCAGACTGGCCCGGTGAGAAGTGAGAACACCGCCTTCGTCGGCGGCCCGCTGGACGGCCGGGTCCTGCCCGTCCTGACCGGCGCGACCGGCCACCCGCCCAAGTGGTACGAGGTCCCCGTCCCGGACGCGGCCGGCGGACCGCCCACGGTGCACGCGTACCGCAGGACCCCGGCCGGTCACACCAAGCGGCTCGGTATCCAGCGGGGGTGGATCTACGCGTACGCCCCCGAGGGGCGCGAGCGGCCCCGGTGGCCGTGGTCGAAGCCGGGCGGCGGGCCGCAGGAACCACCCCACTAGGGCCTGTCTGACCATTCCCGTCGTCCGCCCGCCCGGCAGACGGGAATGGTCAGACAGGCCCTAGGATCGAACGTCTGGTCCCTGGGGACGGGACGGGGACGGTCACAAGGGGGGATGCGCCATGGATGCGCCGCGTCAGGACGAGCCAGGCCGCTTCGGTCCGTACACCGTGCTGGCCCGCTTGCGCGAGACGGCCGCCGCGGTGCAGTACCTCGCGCACGGCGCGGACAACGGCGAGCTCGTCGTGGTCACCGCCGCCCGGCCCGGGCTCGCCGCCTCACCCGCCTTCCGCCAGCGCTTCGACGCCGAGGCGGACCTCGCGGGCCGGCTCGCCGGGGGCTGGGTCGACGGGCCGCTGGAGACCCGCGCGGACGAGGGCGACGCGCCCTGGACCGCCGCGGTGTACGTCCCCGCGCTGACCCTGGCCGAGGCCATAGGGGCCGCGGGGCCGCTGCCCGCGCGTGCCGTGCGGATACTGGGCGCGGGCCTCGCCGAGACCCTGTCCCGGGTGCACGCCACCGGCGCCGTGCTGCACGGCCTGGCGCCCGAAACCGTGCTGCTCGCCGAGGACGGCCCCCGGCTCACCGCCTTCGGCCCGCTGGGCGCGGCGGCCGAGGCGTCGGCGGGCCCGGGCGGACGGCTCTCCGTACGGCTCGGCTATCTGACCCCCGAACAGCTCGCGGGCGAGGAG
Organism: Streptomyces sp. NBC_00209; assembly: GCF_045206345.1. NCBI lineage: Bacteria > Bacillati > Actinomycetota > Actinomycetes > Kitasatosporales > Streptomycetaceae > Streptomyces > Streptomyces sp. NBC_00209. Next base: position 1,970,282 of record NZ_CP108121.1, read on the forward strand.
GCGGGCCCGGCCTCCGATCTCTTCGTGCTCGGCCTGCTGCTCGCCTACGCGGCGACCGGGACGACCCCGCTGGCGGACGGCCCTCCGGCCGAGGCCGCCGACCGCATCGCGCAGGCCGCCCCGGAACTCGGCGGGGTGCCCGACGAGTTGCGCGACCTGATCGCCCGCTGCCTGGCGAAGGACCCGGCCGACCGTCCCACGGCGGGCACGGTGGCCGCCGGACTCGCCCTGGAGGGCGCGGCCGCCCTGGCCGCGTCCGGCTGGCTCCCGGAGGCGTTGGCGGCCGGCGTGGCCGAACAGGGCGTCCGGGCCGGGCGACTGGCGGCCGCGCCCGAGAATTCCGTGTCCATGAAGAACGCGTCTGTGGAGAACCCCGTGTCCGATCAGTATCCGGTGTCCGACGAGAACCCCTCGGGCGCCCGGGGAGCGAATCCCCCGAAGTCGTACGGGGACGTCTGGGACGCCGTCGCGCCCGCGCCCCGGCCGGCGCCCGAGCCCGATATACAGGACGCCGTGCCGCCGCAGCACGAGCCGACTCCGGTGCCCGCGTGGCAGCAGCCGACGGTGGACGGCGGCGGCACGGTCCCGGACGCGTCCGCCGCCGTCCCGGACACCCGCACCACACAGCTCGGGGCGATCGGGCAGCCGGGGCAGCAGGCTCCGTGGCCGGACCAGTCCGGGTACGGGTACCCGCAGCAGCAGCCCCCGTACCAGCACCAGGCTCCCCAGCCCGTCCCCGTACCGCTGCCGCCCGCGCCGATCCCGAACGTCGCACCGCCCGCCGAGCCCGGGCGGTCCGGGCCCAGCCGGCGCGGGCTGCTGTTCGGGGTGGTGGGCGGCGTGGCCGGGCTCCTGGCCGGCGGCGGGACGCTGTACGCGCTGACCTCCGGCGGGGACGACGACAAGCCGGACCCGAAGCCGGCGCCGACGTCGGGCGGGCCCAGCGTCGCGGGGGCCGCCCCGACTCCACGCTGGGTCTACCACCACCCCGCGGCCGAACCGGCCCCGCTCACCGCCGCCGTGTGGAACGACCGCCTGTTGGTGATCTCGGACGAGAGCCAGGTCAGCGCCGTCGACCTGCGCACCGGACGCCGGCTCTGGGCGAACCCGACCGGCGCCCCCAGCCGGGCCGCCCTCCCGGTCGACGAGGAGCACTGCCTCGTAGCGGGCAGCACCGAGATGCTGTGGCTCGCGGTGAAGGACGGCAAGACCGCCCACCGGGTGGCCTTCACCGAAGCGTTCGAGAGCGCGCCGGGCCTGGCGATACGGACGCTCGTCGGGTCGGACGGCGCGACGGTCTGGTTCACCGGATCGACCAAGACCCTCGTGAAGGCGCCCAAGCCGAAGAAGGGGCAGAAGCCCGGCAAGGACAAGCAGGTCGTCAAGTCGTACCTGTTCGCGTACGACATCGTGCGGCGCACGGAGCTGTGGCGGACCCAGGTCCCCAACGGCCGCGGCGGCCTGCCGCCGACCTACTGGACGATCGCGATACGCCCGGACTCCCTCATCGTGCGTCAGCGTCCCGCGACCCTCACCGCCGGCCAGGTGAAGGGGTACAAGAAGAAGACCCACTTCCACAGCTTCGACCGCGAGACCGGCAAGGTCCAGTGGACCAGGACGCTGGGCACCGTCGGCCTCACCGCCCAGGCCATCGGCGACGAGAACGGCGTGGTGTACGCGGCGGACGGCTCCGGCCTCCGCGCCTTCGACACGCCCGGCGGCAAGGCGAAGTGGACCGTGAAGGGCGGCCGCGGATCGGTCTTCGGCGCCTCCGTCCTGGCCAAGGACGTGCTGCACACGACGAACGTCAACCAGGAGGTGGGCGCGGTGGACCCGTCGAGCGGCCAGGTCAAGTGGCGCCGCTCCACGGAGGCCACGCCCGACAAGGCGACCCCGGCCCTCACCGTCACGTCCTCCGGCGGCACCGTCCTGGCGGCAGGCACCGGCCAGGTCACCGCCTTCTCCGGCGCCGACGGCAAGCGCCTCTGGAAGTTCCAGGACATCGGCGACCAGGGCCCGGAGGGCGAGACCGTCAACGCCGGCTACCAGGTGCTGGCGTACGACAAGACGGCGGTCGTCCGACGCGGCCGCACGGTGTACGCGTTCCCGGTCGCCTGACGGCACCGCCCGGCCCTCCGTCCGCCGCCTTCCGGGCGAAATCCGGAAGGCGGTGGGGGTCGTCACGGCCGGGGGTTCTTGCATCGCCCCGTCGCACGGGTGAGCGTATGGACGCATTGCGCTCACTCATGGGGTAGTCGCACGATTCACCCCGGTTCCGGAGGTGATGTCGTGTCGTCGGGCACCCTGGTCCGTTCTCTCGGTACGGCGGCGCTGGCCGCCGTCGTCGTGGTCTCGCCGGCCAACGCCGTAGCCGCCCCCTCGCCCCCGCCGCCCGCGCCCGGCGCTCCGGCCGGCGGGGTCGCCGGGCTGCTGACCGAGTTGCAGCGCCTCTACCAGCAGGCCGAAAAGGCCACCGAGACCTACAACGGCACGACGGCCGAGCTGAAGAAGCGGGCCGCGCGGGCGAAGAAGCTCGACGCGGCCCTCGTCACCGCGCGCCGCTCGCTGAGCAGGGGCCGTGACGCCGCCGGGCAGCTGGCCCGCGAGCAGTACCAGGGCCGGTCCGAGCTCTCCGCGTATCTGCGGCTGCTCCTGATGCGCGACCCCGAGGCCGCCCTGACCCAGGGCCAGGTCATCCAGCGCCTCGCCGCCGGGCGGATGGCGGCCGTGCAGCGGCTCGGCGCGGCCGAGAAGCGGGCCGACGAGCTGGTGAAGGAGTCCCGCAAGGTGCTCGCCGAGCAGCGGACCCTGGCCGCGCGGAAGAAGAAGGACCGCGACACCGTACGGACCCGGCTGAAACAGGTGGAGGCGAAGCTCGCCTCGCTCACCGCGGACCAGCTCGCCGAGGTCTCCGGGCTGGAGCGGAAGAACACGGACCAGGCCCAGAGCGCCCTGGTGGCCTCGGGCGCGCTGTCCTCGTCCCGGCCGCCGACCGCCCAGGGCGGCGAGGCCGTCGGGTACGCGGTCCGGCAGATCGGCAAGCCGTACGTGTGGGGCGCGGAGGGTCCGGGTTCGTTCGACTGCTCCGGGCTCACCTCGCAGGCGTGGGCGAGCGCCGGCCACGTCATTCCGCGCACCTCGCAGGAGCAGTGGCGGCAGCTGACCAGGGTCCCGATGAACGCGCTGCGCCCGGGCGACCTGGTGGTCTACTTCCCGGAGGCGACCCATGTGGCGCTGTACGTCGGCAACGGCCTGGTGGTGCAGGCGCCCCGGCCCGGCACCAGCGTGAAGGTCTCGCCCGTGGCGTCCAACCCGGTGCTCGGGGCGGTCCGGCCCGACCCCGCCGGCACGCCGCTGGCCTCGTACCAGGGCCCGGAGCTGCCCGACGGCGCGACGGACGGTTCGGACGAGGGGTACGGGGCCTCCTCGGCCCCGGCCACGTAAGCAGCCGGGGCCGAACAGCACGTCAGGCGGCCGGGCCCGCCACCGAGGCGAGGTAGGCGTTCGCCTTCTCCGGCTCGAAGAAGAAGTTCTCGAAGTCCGCCGGGTCGTTGAAGCCGTTGGCGAAGCGGTCCGCGACCGGCTGGAGCTGTCCGGCGGCGCCGATCAGGTTCAGCACGTGCTCCGGCGGGACGCCGAGCATCGCGTTGGTCCACTTGGTGACGTGCTGGGCGGTGTCCCAGTACCGGTCGAATGTGGACTGCATCCACGCCTCGTCGAACTCCCGGTCGCCGTGCTCCACGATCGAGTCGAGGTAGGCGGCGGCGCACTTGGACGCCGAGTTGGAGCCCTGGCCGGTGATCGGGTCGTTGGCGACGACAACGTCCGCGACGCCGAGCACCAGGCCGCCGCCGGGCAGCCGGCCGACGGGCTTGCGGACGGTGGGGGCGTAGCGGCCGGCGAGGGTGCCGTTGGCGTCGGTCAGCTCGACCTTGGTGGCGCGGGCGTACTCCCAGGGCGTGAAGGTCTCCATCAGCTCCAGGGTCTTCGCCAGGTGCTCGGAGGGGTCCTTGATGCCCTGGAACGCGTCGAGCGGCCCGCCGGGGACGCCCTCCCAGAACAGGATGTCGGCGCGGCCGGACGTGGTCAGGGTCGGCATCACGAAGAGCTCGCCGACACCCGGGACCAGGTTGCAGCGGACCGCGTCGAAGTCGGGGTGCTCCGGGCGCGGGCCCATGCCGTGCACGTACGCGACGGCCAGCGCGCGCTGCGGAGCGTCGAACGGCGAACGGGAGGCGTCCCGGCCGAACATCGAGACCAGCTCGCCCTTGCCGGCGGAGACCAGCACCAGGTCGTAGGTGCGGGAGAAGTAGTCCAGGTCGGAGACGGCCGCGCCGTGGATGACGAGCTGTCCGCCGCGCTGGGCGAAGGTGTCCATCCAGCCGGCCATCTTGACGCGCTGGTCCACGGACTGGGCGTAGCCGTCGAGCTTGCCGACCCAGTCGACGGCCCGCGAGGAGTCGGGGGCGGCGACCGAGACTCCGAGCCCCTCGATGCGGGGGGCCTGGGACTCCCAGAAGTTGAGCTGGAGGTCCCGCTCGTGCTGGAGCGCGGTGTGGAACATGCACTGCGTGGACATGACCCGCCCGGAGCGGATCTCGTCGGCGGTGCGGTTGGACATCAGGGTGACTTCGTACCCCTTGGACTGAAGTCCCAGGGCGAGCTGGAGTCCGGACTGACCGGCTCCGACTATCAGTATCTTCCGCATCCGGTTCTCCGTTGTGTGGTGCTGAGGGGGCTACGCGGGGGTGGCGTCGAGGGCGTGGCCGACGAGGGCCAGCAGGGACTCGACCACCGTGATCCTGTTGCGCGCGTCCATGATCACTATGGGCACGTGCGCCGGTACGGTCAGGGCCTCCCGGACGTCGTCGGCCTCGAAGCCCGGCGTCCCCTCGAAGTGGTTGACGGCCACGATGTACGGCAGTCCGCAGCTCTCGAAGTAGTCGAGCGCGGGGAAGCAGTCGGCGAGGCGGCGGGTGTCGGCCATGACGACGGCACCGATCGCGCCGCGCACCAGGTCGTCCCACATGAACCAGAACCGCTGCTGGCCCGGGGTGCCGAACACGTACAGCACGAGGTCGTCGTCCAGCGTGAGCCGGCCGAAGTCCATGGCGACGGTCGTGGTGGCCTTGTCCGGGGTGGCGCTGAGGTCGTCGGTGTCCTCACTGGCCCGGGTCATCATGGCCTCGGTCTGCAACGGGGTGATCTCGGAGACCGCGGTCACGAAGGTGGTCTTGCCGACGCCGAAGCCGCCCGCGACCACGATCTTCGTGGCGATCGGGGCCCGGGTGCGGTCCAGCTGCCAGGGCTGGAGCTTCTCCTCGGGCCGCGCCTCCGGGCCCGGCTGCCGCGGTGCGAACAGCGACTCAGAGACGGCGGAGTCCATCGAGCACCCTTTCGAGCAGTGCGCGGTCGGGCTGGCCGGTGCCGTGCCCGGTCCCGTACACGCGGATCTTTCCCTGGTCGGCCAAGTCGCTGAGCAGCACCCGGACCACGCCGAGCGGCATCTTCAGCAGCGCCGAGATCTCGGCGACGGTACGCATCCGGCGGCAGAGCTCGACAATGGCCCTGAGCTCCGGCATCAGGCGGGTCGCCAGATTGCCGTTGGTGAGTTCGCGGCGCTCCTCGGGGGCCTCCAGCGCGGCGACGAACGTCTCGACCAGCAGGACGTGCCCGAAGCGGGTGCGGCCGCCCGTGAGCGAGTACGGGCGGACCCGCGCGGGCCGTTTGCCGGCTCCCCGGACGGGCAGTTTGCGGGCGGGTCCGGCTGCGGCGTGGCTCACTGGGCGCTCTCCATCGATGTGCGCAGCTCACTGCGGAGTTCGGGGGTGAGTACGTGTCCGGCGCGGCCGACGAACAGCGCCATGTGGTACGCGATGACGCCCATGTCGCAGTCGGGGGCGGCGTGCACCCCGAGCAGCGATCCGTCGCTGATCGACATGACGAAGACGCTGCCCTCCTCCATGGCGACCATGGTCTGCTTCACGCCACCACCGTCCATCAGCTTCGCGGCACCGGCGGTGAGGCTGCCGATGCCGGAGACGATGGTCGCCAGGTCGGCGCTGGAACCGCGCGGTCCGCTCTGCGGGGCCTCGGGCCCGGCGGCCTTGTGGTGGCCGGGGTCGGAGGACAGCAGCATCAGGCCGTCGGACGAGACGACGGTGACCGAGTGGACCCCTGGCACCTCCTCCACGAGATTGCTCAGCAACCAGTGCAGGTTCCGGGCCTCGGTGCTCAGCCCGAATGTGCTGGGCGCAGTCAACTGCGTGCCTCCTCGACTGTGTCCCCCGTCTCTCCGGTCCGGCCGTCGCTGCGGCCTGCCGGCTCGGCGTGCTCGGTACGTGTGGGGCTCGCGCCCTCGGCGAGTTCGGCCTCGACGTCGCGGCGGCCGTCCTTGGCGCCCTGCTGGAAGCCGCCGAGCCTGCGCCGCAGTGCGTCCTTGTCGACGCTCCCCCGCCGCTCGGCCACGGGCGCCCCGGCGGGCCGCACGACCTTGGGCGTCCGCTTGGGCAGCCCCTTGTCGGTGACGGTCTCCCCTTCGGGCTTACGGGGGCCGGGGACGGTGTCCGATGGTGCGGGGGCCTCGTCGGCGGCGTGCTCGTGGCGGTCGGGGCCGATGGCGTACGGGTCGGGGTCCGCAGCGCCTGCCGCCTGCGGCGGCCGGGGGAGGCGGACCTGGAGGGTGCGCTCGGAGTCGGTCTCGGGGGCGGGGGCGGGTTCCGGTTCGTCGTGGGTGGCCTCCGGCTCGGGGGCCGTCTCAGGGACCTCAGGGGCGACGACGGCCTCAGGGGTCACCGGCGCCTCCGGCGTGACAGGCTCCCCCGGCGCCCCCGCCAGGGCCCGTTCCGCTGCCGCGATCATCGGGTCGTCCGAGGTGGACGCGGCGCGCCCCGGCAGGGTGTTGGAGTTGGCCTCGGCCACCGAGCCCGGCAGGTTCAGCGTGGGCGCGTCGCCCGGGGCGGTGACGGGCGGGGGTGTCGCCGCCGGGAGGGCCTTGGGCAGCAGGGCCTCCGGGAGGACGACGACCGCGGTCACCCCGCTCCCCTTCTGCTCGCGCAGCTCCACGCGTACGGCATGACGGGCGGCGAGCAGCGAGGTCACCTGGAGACCGAGCCCGGCCCCGTCCGCGTTCTGCTCGCCGGCCTCGAAGAGCGCCGGGTCCGCCAGGCGGGTGTTGAGCTCGCCCATCCGTACGGACGACATGCCGATGCCCTCGTCCTGGACGGAGAGCATCACCTCGCCGCTCTCCAGGAGCCAGCCGGAGAGCTGGACGTGGGAGTCGGGCGGGGAGAACGAGGTGGCGTTCTCCAGGAGCTCCGCGACCAAGTGGCTGAGGTCGTCGGCGGCGAACCCGGCGACCTGGGCGTGCGGCGGCAGGGACTGGATGGTGACCCGTTCGTACCGCTCGATCTCGCTGACGGCCGCGCGCAGGACGTCGACCAGCGGGATCGGGCCCGGGTGGCCGTGTCCGTGGTCGGCGCCCGCGAGGACCAGCATGTTCTCGCTGTGACGGCGCATGACCGTGGCCATGTGGTCGAGCTTGAAGAGCGTGCCCAGCCGTTCCGGGTCCTGCTCGCGCTCCTCCAGGGACTCGATGACGCCGAGCTGCCGTTCGACCAGGCCGAGGGTGCGCAGCGAGAGGTTGACGAAGGTGTGGTGGACGGTGTTCTTCAGCTTCTCCAGCTGGGCCGCCAGGTCAGCCGCGCGCACCTGGAGTTCGGCGCGCTGCACGGTGAGGGCCTCGCGTCCGGCGAGCAGTTCGGCGCGCTCGGTCTCCAGGCTCTCGAAGCGCACGTTGAACTGCTGGAGCAGCTCCCGCAGACGGCCGTGCAGGGCGTTGATGGAGCGGACGGTCTGGGCGAACTCGTCGTTGCGGCCGGTGTAGCGGACCGGTTCGGCGGTGGCGGGTTCGGCGGCGAGGCGGGCGGCGCCGATCCGGAGCACGGCGAGCGGCTGGGTGAGGGTGCGGGCGACGGCGGTGGAGACGGCGACCGCGACGAGGAAGCAGCCGCCGAGGAGCGCGATGCGCAGTTCGAGGGCGGTGACGTCGTCGTCGCGGAGCTGTTCGAGGCCCTGGACCTGGGTGGTGCCGAGAGCGGACTCCACCGAGCGCATCCGGTCGACGCGGGCGGCGAGGGCCGCGGCGACCTTCTTGTCGCTGACCTTCAGATCGGCATCGGACAGTTCGGGGCGGTCGGTCAGCTCGGCGAGGTACTTCTCGGCGCTGTTGACCTCCGGCCCGGTGACGGTGGAGGCCAGTTTGTCGCGGGCGGAGGCGCCGGCGGACTGGTCGAAGTCGGCGAGCGCGGAGAGCTCGCCGACCCGGGCCTGCTGGGCGGCGGCGCTCAGCGCGTTCCGGGTGCGGTCCTCCTTGGTCTCGCCCTCGTCCTCGCTCTGCACGGGCAGCCCGGTGAACGGGTCGATGCGCGGGGGCGCCGGCTCCGGGCGGGGCACGGCGAGCGCGGCGAGCAGCAGCCCCCGGGCGGCGGACGCCTCCTCGGTGGCCCGGCCGAGCGCCTGCGGGGTGCGGGTGGCGTCGGCGGCGCGCGGCGGGGTGGAGCGGGCGAGCTCGTCGGCGAGGCCGTGGAGTTTGGCGATGACCTCGGAGTACGCCCGGTGGGCCTCCAGGGCCGTGCCCTTGCCGCTGACCGCGTCGCGGCGCAGGGACGGGATGGTGGACAGGTCGCGCAGGAGGTCGGACGGGGCCGTCTCCCGGATCTCGTCCACCTGCTGGTCGACGCGGGCGCCCTGGCTGCCCGGCTCGCCCTCCCGGCCGCCCGCGATGTAGACGGTGACCTCGTCGCGCTCGTCGGCGAGGGAGTGGGCCAGGGAGATCGCCTGCTGGTTCAGCTCGGCGAGGGTGACCAGCTGCTGCGAGTCGGTGAGGTCGGACGAGGCGGCGAGCACGGCCGGTGTCCCCGCCGCTATGGCGGTGATCCCGACGACGGCGACGCCCGCGACCAGCCGGTTGCGGACGCGCACGCGGCGACCGCCCTCGGCCTGGGGCGTCGGCGCCGCCTCGGAACCGCTGTTACTGCCGCCCTTGCTCCGAGGCCGCTTCTTCTGCACCGGTGCTCGCAATCTCGACTCGTCCGCCCTTGAAGCAGAGGTGACGCACGGTCACATGAATGAGCGTCCCGCCCCCTGGTACGGCTCCCGACCATTCCAGTGCTTTTCAGGAGGGGGCGCGCATCAACCGCTCCGCCACACGAACGAGTGAACAACACTCCCGAGTTGGCGAACAAGTCTCCCCAGCGGGCCCCAACGCCATGTGTGGACACCGGCTGGAACTTCCGCCCGGGCTTTGGCAGGATGCCCGCCCGCACCTCGGGGCGGAGTGATTCCTTCCGCCTGAGCCACGCTTCTGACCTGCTGGTACACACCAATCGCGGTGCGGTGCGGGCACGGTGAAGGCATCGTGCAGACTGGCCGTATGCGTATCGAACTCGCGACCGCCCCCGGTACTCCGGACCGCCCGAACGAGGACTGGACGGCCTCGGTCCTCCCCGCTTCCGGTCGGGGCGGCGGGCTGGTGCTGCTCGACGGCGTGACCCCGCCGCAGGGCGATGCCGGTTGTGTGCACCCGGTTCCGTGGTTCACGGCCCGGCTGGGCGGGGCCCTGGTCGAACTGTCCGGTTCGCGGCGGGATCTGACCTTGCGGGAGATCCTCGCGGAGTCCATCCGGCGCACCGCGGACGCCCACCGCTCGACCTGTGACCTTTCTCACGTGCGTACGCCACAGGCAACCGTCGTCGTGGTGCGTTGGGACGAGGCCGAGGTGGAGCACCTGGTGCTGTCCGATTCGGTGCTGCTCCTCGCATCGCCCGCCGGGGACGTCCGCGCGGTGCTGGACGACCGGCTCGACCGGCTGCCCCGGGAGTTCCTGGTCTCGGAGGCGGTGGCGGACGCCCGGGCGCGCAACAAGGAGGGTGGCTTCTTCACGGCCGCCGCCGACCCGGCCGTGGCGGAGCGCGCGGTCTCCGGGCGGACGCCGCGCGCCGGGGTGCGGGCCCTGGCCGCGATGACGGACGGGGCGAGCCGCTGGACGGAGATGTTCGGCGAGGGCGACTGGGCGGAGTGCCTCGGGATCCTGGCGAAGGAGGGCCCGCAGGCGCTGATCGACCGTGTCCGCGCCCTGGAGGACGCGGACACGGAGCGTAAGCACCTCCGGGGCAAGACCCACGACGACGCGACGGCGGCGTACATACGGCTGTAGGCCCCGGCGGCCGTAAGCGCTCAGTCCTCGGCGCGCGCGTTCAGCTGGTGCAGCAGGCGGGCGAGTTCCGCGACCTCGGCGCGGTCCCAGTCGGCCAGTTTGCGGACGTAGCGGTCGCGGCGGGCGTCGCGGACGCTCCGGAAGCGGGCGAGCCCTTCCTCGGTGAGGTGCACGAGAAACGCGCGCCCGTCGGCCGGATCGGGCTCGCGCGCCACCAGGCCGAGCGCCTCCAGGGCGCGGAGCTGCCGGCTCATGGTGGCCTTGCCGACGCCGAAGTAGGCGGCGAGATCGGTGGCCCGCTGCCGGCCGGCGGATTCCAGGCGTACGAAGAGGCCGTAGGCGGCCGCCTCCAGTTCGGGGTGCACCTCGCGCGCCATCTCGCCGGAATTGGCCCGCGCCCGGCGCAGAAAGACGGCCAACTCCAGCTCCAGGGCGAGGAATTCGTGGTCCACACCACTTTCCCCGGCAGCGCCGGGTTCACGTCCGCTTTCGCTCCCGTGCACGTCAACTCCCCTCAAGAGCTTTCCCGCAGATGAAAGTTTCTTCCGCCGACGGCCATCACCGCAGCTCCGCCAGTATTTCGCAGGAGTAGACCAACGGCGCCGCCCAGGCCCTCTTCCGCCGCACGGGTCTACGTGCGTAGCGTCATGCATGGCATGTCCACACCATGGCATGCCGCCGGGGTCGCTGTGCGGCGCCTCCCGGGTCGGCAGCTCCCCCCACCGAGGTCTCGGAGGCACGCAATGCCCGTGCACAGATCCGGCTCCACGAAGTCCCGCCGCTCGCGCTTCGCCGCGGCCGGCACCCTGCTCGCAGCCCTCTCCCTCCTCATCGCGCTGCCCGGCGCCTCGAACGCGGCGGGCGGCGACCCCACCGCACCCGCGCGCGGCACCGCCACCATGGGCATGGGCGTCATCGCCCACGACGGCAAGGGCGGCCTGCCCGTCGAGGGCCGCGCCGCTCAGACCGAGGGCGTCGACGTCAGCAGCCACCAGGGCAACGTCGCCTGGTCGACGCTCTGGAACAGCGGCGTGAAGTGGGCCTACACCAAGGCCACCGAGGGGACGTACTACACGAACCCCTCCTTCACGCAGCAGTACAACGGCTCGTACAACATCGGGATGATCCGCGGCTCGTACCACTTCGCCACGCCCGACACCACGAGCGGCGCCGTCCAGGCCAATTACTTCGTGGACCACGGGGGCGGCTGGTCCAAGGACGGCAAGACCCTGCCGGGCGTGCTCGACATCGAGTGGAACCCGTACGGCGCGCAGTGCTACGGCAAGACCGCGGCCCAGATGGTGTCGTGGATCCGCGACTTCGTGAACACGTACAAGGCGCGCACCGGGCGCGACGCGGTGATCTACACCGCGACCAGCTGGTGGCAGTCCTGCACGGGCAACAACGCGGGCTTCGGGACGACCAACCCGCTGTGGGTGGCCCGGTACAACACCACGGTCGGCACGCTCCCGGCCGGCTGGGGCTTCTACACGATCTGGCAGTACACGTCCTCCGGTCCGACGGTGGGCGACCACAACCACTTCAACGGCGCCCTCGACCGCGTACAGGCGCTCGCCAACGGGTAGCGGCGGCAGCCTCCCCGTACGACGCGAAGCCCGGTGACGTACCCCGTCGCCGGGCTTCGTCGCGGCCCGGCCACCCCACTATGAACCCGGTGTATACCTCACAGGTATAGTCGCGATTCCGGTTCGCACACCAGTGCGTTCGTTCACCAGAGGGAGTGGCACGCCGTGCCCAGTAAGAGGAAGTCCATCGGTACGGGGTTGGCCGTCGCCCTTGTGACAGCGCTCACGCTCACCCTGAGCGGCTGCACGATGGAGACCACCGCGCCCGCCTCGGCCCGCGACGACGCCGCTTCGGACGCCAAGGCGCCGACGGGCCCGGTGGACTGCCGCAAGGCCAAGTGCATCGCCCTGACCTTCGACGCGGGCCCGGCCGAGGACACGCCCCATCTGCTGGACATCCTCAAGGAGAAGAAGGTCCACGCGACGTTCTTCCTGCTCGGCAAGAACCACGTCAAGAAGCACCCGGAGACCGTGCGGCGGCTCGCGGCCGAGGGCCACGAGATCGCCAACCACACCTGGTCGCACAAGATCCTGACCGACCGGAAGCCGGCCGAGATACGCGCCGAGCTGGAGAAGACGCAGGACGCCATCGCGGACATCACCGGCAAGAAGCCCCGGCTGATGCGCCCGCCGCAGGGCCGCACCGACGACACGATCTCCGGCATCTGCAAGGACCTCGGGCTCTCCCAGATCCTGTGGAGCGCCACCGCCAAGGACTACTCGACCACCGATTCCGCGCTGATCAGGAAGCGGATAGTCGACCAGGCGAGCAAGGACGGCATCATCCTGCTGCACGACATCTACAAGGGCACCGTGCCCGCCGTGCCCGGGATCATCGACACCCTGAAGAAGCAGGGCTACACCTTCGTGACGGTCCCCCAGCTGATGGCCCCCGCCGAGCCGGTCCCGGGCACGATCTACCGCCCGTAGGCGCGGCTGTACGCGGAACGGCCCGCCTCCTCACGAGGGAGAGGCGGGCCGTCGTGACCGTGGCGGTCACGCCGCCTGTGCCGCCGGAATCCTGCGCTCCGCCGTGGCCGGGGCCAGGGCGATCTCCAGGACCTGGCGGACGTCGGTGACCGGGTGGACCTCCAGGGTCTCCAGCACCTCGGCCGGAACGTCGTCCAGGTCGGCCTCGTTCCGCTTGGGGATCACCACGGTGGTGATGCCCGCCCGGTGCGCGGCCAGGAGCTTCTGCTTCAGGCCGCCGATCGGCAGCACCCTCCCGGTCAGCGAGACCTCACCGGTCATCGCCACATCCGTGCGGACCAGCCGTCCGGAGAGCAGCGAGGCCAGCGCGGTGGTCATCGTGATGCCCGCGCTCGGGCCGTCCTTGGGGACCGCGCCCGCCGGGAAGTGGATGTGCACGCCCCGGTCCTTCAGGTCCGCGACCGGCAGCTCCAGCTCCGCGCCGTGCGACCGGAGGAAGCTCAGCGCGATCTGCGCGGACTCCTTCATGACGTCGCCCAGCTGGCCGGTGAGGGTCAGCCCGGACGCCCCGGTCTCCGGGTCGGCGAGCGACGCCTCCACGAAGAGGACGTCCCCGCCCGCCCCGGTCACCGCGAGCCCGGTGGCCACGCCGGGCACCGACGTACGGCGCTCGGCCGGGTCCTGGGCGGACTCGGGCACATGGTGCGGACGGCCGATGAGACCGCGCAGCTCGCCCGCGCCCACCGTGAACGGCAGCTCGCGGTCGCCCAGTTCGCTCTGGGCCGCGACCTTGCGCAGCAGCCGGGCGACGGCGCGTTCCAGATTCCGGACGCCGGCCTCGCGGGTGTACTCGCCGGCGAGCTTGCGCAGCGCCGGTTCGTCCAGGGTGACCTCGTCCCTCTCCAGGCCGGCCCGTTCCAGCTGGCGCGGGAGCAGGTGGTCGCGGGCGATGACGACCTTCTCGTCCTCGGTGTAGCCGTCGAGCCTGACCAGCTCCATGCGGTCGAGCAGCGCCTCCGGGATGGCCTCCAGGACGTTGGCGGTGGCCAGGAAGACGACGTCGCTGAGGTCGAGCTCGACCTCCAGGTAGTGGTCGCGGAAGGTGTGGTTCTGCGCGGGGTCGAGCACTTCGAGGAGGGCGGCGGCCGGGTCGCCCCGGAAGTCGGAGCCGACCTTGTCGATCTCGTCCAGGAGGACGACCGGGTTCATCGAGCCGGCCTCCTTGATGGCGCGCACGATGCGTCCGGGCAGCGCCCCGACGTACGTACGCCGGTGGCCGCGGATCTCCGCCTCGTCCCGGACACCGCCGAGCGCGACGCGGACGAACGCGCGGCCCATGGCGTGCGCCACGGACTCCCCGAGCGAGGTCTTGCCGACGCCGGGCGGACCCACCAGGGCCAGCACCGCGCCGCCGCGCCGCCCGCCGACGACGCCCAGGCCGCGGTCGGCCCGACGCTTGCGCACCGCGAGGTATTCGGTGATGCGCTCCTTCACGTCCTGGAGGCCCGCGTGCTCGGCGTCCAGGATCTCCCGGGCGCCCTTGATGTCGTACGCGTCCTCGGTGCGCTCGGTCCAGGGCAGTTCGAGGACGGTGTCGAGCCAGGTCCTGATCCAGGAGCCCTCGGGGCTCTGGTCGGAGGCGCGCTCCAGCTTGTCGACCTCCTTGAGCGCGGCCTCGCGGACGTGCCCGGGCAGGTCGGCGGCCTCGACGCGGGCCCGGTAGTCGTCGGACTCGTCCTCCGGATCGCCGTTCAGCTCGGAGAGCTCCTTGCGCACGGCGTCGAGCTGGCGCCGCAGCAGGAACTCGCGCTGCTGCTTGTCGACGCCCTCCTGGACGTCCTTGGCGATGGACTCGGCGACGTCCTGCTCGGCGAGGTGTTCGCCCAGCCACTCGATGGCGAGCTTCAGCCGGGCGACCGGGTCGGTGGTCTCCAGGAGGCGGACCTTCTGGGCGGTCGTGAGGAAGGGCGAGTACCCCGAGTTGTCGGCGAGCGCGGAGACGCCCTCGATCTGCTGGACCCGGTCCACGACCTGCCAGGCCCCGCGCTTCTTCAGCCAGCTGGTGGCGAGCGCCTTGTACTCCTTGACCAGCTCGGCGACGGACCCGGGGATGGGGTCGGGGACGGATTCGTCCACCTGGACCCCCTCCACCCACAGGGCGGCCCCGGGGCCGCTGGTGCCCGCTCCGATGCGGACCCGGCCGCGGCCCCGGATGAGGGCGCCCGGGTCGCCGTCGGAGAGCCGCCCCACCTGCTCGACGGTGCCGCGGACACCGATCCCGGTGTACGTCCCGTCGATGCGCGGGACGAGCAGCACCTCGGGCTTGCCCCCGTCCTCCCGGGCGGCGGCCTGCGCGGCCTCCACGGCGGCGCGCACCTCGGTGTCCGACAGGTCCAGCGGCACCACCATTCCCGGCAGCACGACCTCGTCGTCGAGCGGCAGCACGGGCAGGGTGAGCGGTGTGACGGCAGTGGACTCAGTAGCCATGATCTCCCCTTCGGCAGTCAAGTTGAGCTATACCGGCTCAATGCTTGTGAGCCCCGCAATGTTCCCCGAGCGTTGTTCGCTCTGAGCGATCGGGCGTTCCTTGTCCGGTACGGCTTGACCTTGCAGATGTCAGCTCTAAGCTGCATCTGGTCTTGCAGTGGTCCATGTGACCTTGCATCAAGGGGTGGGGTTGCCGGGTGTCGGACGACTGAGGATGACAGTGGGTTCCGACAGCTGATGTCAGTGGTTCTGCCATGAGGTGTGTCAGTAGGTGCTGACGTCGTCGGCGTCGGTGAGGCGGAGTCCGCAGCGGATGTCGTCGGCCAGGACGGCGGTGCCGTCGTCGGCGCGGGCCAGGAGCCCCGCAGGACTGGAGCGAGCGATGACGCTATGGCGTCAGGTCCTGGGTGCGCTGAACGACCCGCAGGCCACCGGCCGAGAGAAGGTTCTCGCCAAAGGCGCCGCCGAGCTCGCACGCACCCGCAGCGCCGGCCCGGCCCCAGACGCGGACGACGTCATCCGTATCGCCATGACCGCGTTCGCGGTGCTGCTTGACCCCAGCACCGCGGCGGCCGCGGCTGAATGAGCGACGGCAGCAGGGATGAAGTGACGCACTGTGGCTACCAGCCAGCCGCCTGAAGTACATGTGTGGCGATGTCCTGAACCGATCGGCCGTCTGTCGGGATACGGACCGTGCCCGGTGGAGCCGCCTCGTCCAGGAGCCGCGCTTTCTGCAGGCTCCGCTCGATGTGCGCGGGTAGCTGGGATCCGATTTCACGTTGGCCGAGCCGCTGCCGCACCGTGGCTTCTTCAGCTGTGAGCAGGACGCAAGTGACTCTGCTTGTCTGGCCGCCCATGGCCCGGCGGATCATCGGCTCTTCCAGGATGCTCACCGTGTTGGTGTAGAGCAGTCGATGATGGCCGAGTGCTGCGTAGTTCGACCAGATGGCGGCGATGTTCCGTTCGGTGATCGCGGTTCGGTGAGGATCACCTGCGGGGGCGGGATGGATCTGGTCCATGTAGTCCCCCTCGATCAGGCAGTGCGCCGTGCTCTTCTCCTGAAGTGCTGACGACGCCTCCCAGGCGACAGTCGTTTTTCCGACTCCGGCACCGCCACCGATGAGCAACAGTTCGTAAGCAGTCATGGCGTGTCAGCCTGGCAGAGTCCGGACCGCCAGATCCAACTGATTTGCGTAACCGCATCCCGACGCCCGAACGACAACCGCCCGACGCCGGGCGGAAATCGAGGTCGTCGCCCACACGAGTCCCGCCGTGGGCGTCAGGACGTGTGCGCGTGTCGAGCTGGCCAACGCATCGCGGGGCGGAAAGTCACCGGCCGACCTCCCGGTCTCGACCACGATGCGCACCGCGCCCTCACGGAACTCGGCGTCGTACGGCGGCTTCTTCTTGGACCCCATGAATCCCAACTTCCCCTGCAATCACGGGCTCCACGCTACGAGGGGATGGTCAGCCACCGGTCGTGATCGTCCCGCAAGCCACCGTCGCAGCCGAACCGGACACGGCGGAGCCGGCGGAACCGGTTCCCGGTTCCGCGCAGGTCATCACGCTGCCGCAGCGGCGTCCTGCCCTGCCGCCGGATTCCCGGCCCGAACCATCGCTGGCCGCCTACGGCCAGTTGCTCTCTATCCAACCGAAAGGCTCAGCATGACGCAGAGCACCACCTCCGCCCCTGCGACCTCGGGGCGGTGGGGTTCCTTCGGCCTGCCCGGCCAGCGCGGGGCGACCCCGTCGGACACCATCGACGCGGCTTGCCGGACCTTGGGCCTGTCCGGGGTTCGCTCGCGATGGGAGGAGTTCGCCTCGCAGGCACTGCGCGAGCATGCCTCCTACGCGGACTTCCTCGCTGACTTGCTGGAGAGCGAGTGCGAGGACCGAGATGCCCGGTGCAAGGTCCGCCGGTGAAGGAGGCCAACTTCCCCCGGCAAAAGCGGATCGAGGACTTCGACTTCTCGAAGAACCCGAACATCCCGCAGGAAGTCATCAACACCCTTACGCAGCCCGACTGGGTCCAGGCCGGCAACCCGCTCTGCCTGATCGGTGACTCCGGCACCGGCAAGTCGCACCTGCTGATCGGCCTCGGCACGGCAATCGCGGAGGCCGGCGGCCGCGTCCGCTACACGACCGCGGCGAACCTGGTGAACGAACTGGCCGAGGCCGCCAGCGACAAGCAACTGGGACGCACGATCAAGAAGTACGGGCGGGTCGACCTGCTCTGCCTGGACGAGCTCGGCTACGTCAAGCTCGACCGTCACGGCGCGGAACTGCTGTTCCAGATCTTCACCGAGCGCGAGGAACGACATGCGATCGCCGTCGCATCGAACCGGCCGTTCACCGAGTGGGACCAGACCTTCACCGACAAGCGTCTCTGCCAGGCGATCGTCGACCGGCTCACCTTCGAGGCCCACATCATCGAGACCGGCACCCAGTCCTTCCGCCTCGCCAGCACCACCGCCAAGCGCAAGGCGGCGGCAACCTGAGAACCTGCTGGCCGGGGGCAAAGACTCGCACCTTCGCCCCCGAGCCTCGGCCTTCACGAACACGCGGCTGCATCGCCGAATGCTCCACGACTACGCTGACGTCATGTCACCGTCAGACTGGACACGGCTCACCGAAGCGCGGGGTCGGCGCCGACTGAGAATAATTTGCAGCCACGTCATCAGGCGCCCTGTCCTGATCATCACCCTCGCAGGGCTGGCTTTCCTCATCAACAGATTCGGCAAAGACTTCCCCGTGCTCTACGGCATGACCCCCTTGGGCGCCGTGCTGATCTTCAGGAGCATGGGTCGCTACCGCGTGGCCGATCCGGCTGACGAAAGCGGCGATAAGCCCGAGGCTGAGGACACAACGGCCAACTGACTGACATCGGTCCCCTGCTGACAAATTCTGCGAGCCTCTTGCCCACGGGCGGGCTCCGTGGGGCACACGCTACCGGCCGCGGACCACGGGCCGCCACTGCACCACTCCGCCCAGGACACCCGGTAAACGTCACCCGATCGAGGGTGGGGCCAGCACAACCCGTTCTTCCCGCAGCCCTCCCGCACCGTTCCCCCACACGGCTCAAAAGTGGGGCCAAAACAACTCGGCGGAGTGGGGCCAAAACTGCCCGGCGAAAACACGCGTACTCACCGGCTCGGATCCAGGGCGTCATCCCGCCCCTCCACAGGACCCAGGCCAAGCGGCACGAAAACAGCGCGCTCTGGTTCAGCCGCAACCGCAAAGCCGGCCCCACCCTGCTCCGCCACAACCACGTCAGACCCGTCATCAACCGCAAGTGGGCCCCGGACTACGAACGAGTCGAAGGCGCCATCTGGCACAGCAAACGAACCGACCAGCAGGTCCGCGACCAGACAGCGCGCGAACGGGCGGCTGGTCCGCAGCTCGCTGGGCAGCGGACCAGCCAAAGCTCATGACCTGTTCAATCTCGGAGCGCGAAGGACGCTCGTTCTTGCCACTTCGTGCCGTCATGCACCATGAGTTCAACCGACGAGACGCGGGACGTGAAGGGGAGCCTGCCGAGGAGGTCTGCCTCGATCTCCTCCAGGACGGCAGCTTCCTGGCCTTGAGCGATGGTCAGGTGGGGCACGATCTCGGTGAACCGGCCGCCATACGGCGGAGCCTCAGGCCACCGATCGGCAATCGCCTCAGTGAGCTGCCGCAACCGCGTGTCGGGTTCTGGAACGAGATACAGCACCTCCGGGAGCCGTCCACATCGGTCGAACCTCACGTCAAAGGCCCGATGGCTTCCCAGCACGTCCGCGAGAGCTGAGTAGACGAGCGAATCTATTCGGCTCTCGTCGAGGAACGGGAAGAGCACGGTGACATGTGCTGGAACCCCGGCTCGGGCTGAAGGATCGAGCCGTTCACGCCACGCGCGGACGGCCGGCTCGGCCTCCGGGATCCTGACGATGAGTCCCGTTTGCCCCGCCTGAAACGTACTGGTGCTGTCGTCTGCCATGCCACGGCATGGTGTCACCTCCCTGGCACACGGCACGGCCCATTTTCGGATGCAGAGCACAGCCGCTCTGCAAAGCAGGTCGGTGGGCGGGGCAATCGAAGACAACGGAGCGTTACAGGTCGCGGTCGCGCAAGATGCAAAGTTGTTCTGACCAAACGGACCGCGCTTGCGCAACTCGACTCTTCACCCCGCAGCTCACCGCACCTGCCCTCCGCAAAGTCACATCGGATCGGACAGTTCACGCTGAGGCGGGCGCTCCGGGCCGCTCCGGGGGCGTTGTCCGTGACGCCTGTCACGATGCGTGGAGCGCCGGTGCCGCGCCGGACAGGATGGCCGCATGACCGAGACCCCTCTCCCCGTACAGGCCCTGATCGTCGTGGACGTGCAGAAGGACGGGGTGACCGGCGCGGGGGCCGTCCCGGCCGCCGATGTGCTGCTGGACCGTACGGCGGGGCTGCTGGCGCGGGCCCGGCGGGCGGGCGCGGTCGTCGTCCACCTCCAGAACGACGGCGCCCCCGGGGCGGGCGACGAGCCGGCCACACCGGGCTGGGCGCTGCATCTGCCCGTCGTGGCCGGGCTCCGGGAGTCCGTGATCCGCAAGACCCGGGACGACGGCTTCGCGGGCACGTCCCTGGGCGCCGTCCTGACGGACGCGGGCGTCGAGGCGCTGGCGGTCTGCGGGGTCATGTCGGAGATGTGCGTCCAGGCGACGGCCCGCACCGCCCTGGAGCTGGGCTACCGGGTCGTCCTCCCGTACGACGCCCACGCCACGCACGACGTCCCGGCCGCGCCCGGGATCAGCGGGGCGGTGCCCGCCGCCGTCGTCTCCCGGGCCGCCGCCTGGGCGATCAGCGCGGACGCGGACGTGACCACGCCCGCCTCTGCCGTACGGTTCGCGGCGCCGCCGGGGGCGTGAACCGGGCGGCACCCCGCCGCCGATAGAGGGAGTGTGAGCAACTTGCGCCCCTCGGGGGACGACCGGAGCGACGAGGCGCTGCTGCGTGCCGTCGGCCAGGGGGACACGGCCGCCCTGGCCGCGTTCTACGACCGGCACGCCGGCTGGCTCCTCGCCCGGCTGAGCCGCCGCTGCCCGGACGCGGAGACCGTACGGGAGGTCGTGCAGGACACCTTCGTGACGGTCTGGCGCTCCGCCTCCGCGCACCGGGGCGCGGAGGCGGGCGGCTGGCTCTGGGTGATCGCCGCCCGCCGCCTGGTCGACGCCCAGCGCACCCGGGCCAGGACGGAGCGCGCGACGGCGGCCGGACAGGCGGGCGACACCCACTGGGCCGCCCCCGCACCGTCCGCCGAGGACCGCGTCCTGGCCGGCCTGGAGTACGGGGACGTGGGCGCCGCGCTCGACCGGATCTCCCCCGAACTCCGGGAGGTCCTGCGGGCGACCGTGGTCGACGGCCTCACCACCAGGGAGGCCGCCCGGCTGCTCGGCATACCCGAGGGCACGGTCAAGACCCGGGCCATGCGGGCCCGCCGCGAACTGCGCGCCGCCCTCGACCGGCTGGTCGCGGAGAACGGCCCCCTGGGAGGCACGGCATGACGACCTGGCACGTGACGGACGATCTGGTCCTGCGGTACGCGGAGGGCACGGCCCCGGAGACGGACTCCTGGTCCCTGGAGAAACACGTCGAATCCTGCACGGAGTGCGCTGTGCGGGTGTCGGCCGCGGTACGCGACCGGGGCGCCGAAGCGGCGACGCTGGCCGCGATCCGGGCGGCGGTGCTGGCGGAGGCGGTGGCTCCGGTACCGGCGGCGGGGCACCGCGCGCCCGGCGGCCACCGCGCAGGACGCGTGCTCTGGGCCGCCGGGCCCGCCCTGCGGGGGCCCTGGGTGGGGGCGTTGGCGCTCGTGGTGTGCGCGGCCGTCGCGCTCGCGTACGGGGGCGGGCTCGGTGGTTCCGTGCGGGCCTTGCTGCTGCTCGTCGCGCCCGTGCTGCCGCTCGCCGGGGTCGGGGTCTCGTACGGGCGCTCCGGCGACCCCCTGCACGAGATCATCGCCACCTCCCCCGGCGGCGGGCTGCGGCTGCTGCTGACCAGGACGGCCGCGGTGCTCGGCGTGACCGTCCCGGTGCTCGCCCTGGCCTGGGCAGTGCTGCCCGCCTCGGCCGGCGGCCCGGGACCCCTGGCCTGGCTGCTGCCCGGGCTCGCCCTGACACTCGCGGCCCTGGGTATCGGCTCGTACGTCGGCTGCCGCACCGCGGCCCTCGTCGTCGCGGCGGGCTGGGCGGCCGCCGTCACCGTACCGGCGCTCGACACGTCCCCGTCCGCACTGCTCGACGGAACGCCGACGGCGCTCCGCTACGTCGCGGGGCTCCCCGCACAGGGCGCGTGGGCGGCGGCGGCCGTGCTCGGCGCGGCGCTGCTCGTCCTGCGCCGCCGATCCTTCGACCACCTGGAGACGTCATGAGCGTGATCGCGTGAACAGCACCGTCAAGGTGTCCGGGCTGACGGTGCGGCACCGCCGCAGGACCGCCCTGGACGCCGTCGATCTCGCCTTCGGGCCCGGAGTGCACGGGCTCCTGGGCCCCAACGGGGCGGGCAAGACCTCGCTGATCCGGGTCCTGTCCACGGCCGCCGCTCCGGACGCCGGGCGGGTCGAGCTGCTGGGCGCCGACGTGGGGGCGGCGTCCGACCACCGGGCCCGGGCGGAGGTCCGGCGCAGGCTGGGCTATCTGCCGCAGGAGTTCGGCCACTACGCCGGGTTCACCGTCCGCGAGTTCGTCGCCTATGTGGCGTGGCTCAAGGAGATGGACGGGGCGCGGGCGGCAGCCGCCGTGGAGCGCGCGGTGGACCGCGTGGGGCTCGCCGACCGGATCGACTCCCGGATGAAGACGCTGTCCGGCGGCATGGTCCGGCGCGTCGGCATCGCCCAGGCGATCGTCAACGAGCCGGAGCTGCTGCTCCTGGACGAGCCGACCGCCGGGCTCGACCCGGAACAGCGGGTCGAGTTCCGGGCCCTGATGCGGGACCTGGGGAAGGACGCGACGGTCATCCTCTCCACGCACCTGGTCGAGGACGTGGTGACGGCCTGCGAGGACGTGACGCTGATCGAGGCGGGCCGCGTCGCGTACCGGGGGACGACGCAGGAGCTGGCGGCCCTCGGCGAGGACGACGAGCCGGACGCGCTGCACGGCAGCCCGATCGAGCGGGGCTACACGACGGCCCTGCGCTCCCACCGGGCGACGGCGGGTACCCGATGACCGTCACCGGAACTCCCGTACGGCGAAAGGCCCCGGGCCCCGCGCTGCGGGCCGAGGCGCGGCGCGGCACAGGCCCGTGGACCGGGCTGTCCACGGCGCTCATGCTCGGCGTGACCATGGCCGCGAAGGCCGACGACTGGCAGGGCGACTGGATCGAGACCCAGAGTCTCCTGCACTCCGGCGCCACCCTGCTCGCCGGCCCGCTGGTGGCCGCGGCGGCCTGCTGGCAGGGCGCCCGCGACCACCGGCGCTCCACCGATGAGCTGTGGCGCTCGACGCCGCGTGCCCGGTGGCGACGGATGGCCGTGCCGCGCTGGCGCTCGCGCTGTGGGCGGTCGCCGGGTACGTGGTCGCGCTGGCCGGGGCCTTGGCTGCCACCTGGCCGTACGCGGGCGGCGGGGGCCCGCTCCTCTCCCTCGTCGTCGTGGACGCTACCGTCCTGGCGGCCGTGGCGCTGCTCGGGTTCGCCGTCGGCGTGCTGTGCCGGTGGCGGCTGGCCGCGCCCGTGCTCGCGGCGTTGATGTACCTGGTGCTCGGGGTGCCCAGTTACTCGGAGTCCTCGGCGCGGTACCTCGACCCGGCCGTGAACATCGCGCTGGACAACAGCCTCCCCGTGTGGTGGTTCGCCCCCGCCATGGTGGCCTGGACCGGCGGACTCGCGGCCTCCGCGCTCACCGCCGTCGCGGCCCGGCGCCGGCTCGCCGCCCTCGTGCCGCTCGCCGTGGCGGCCGCCGTCGCCCCGCTGATCGTGTCCACGGGCGACGGCATGTTCCGGGCCGACCCGGCGGCCCGTCACCTCGCGTGTACGGAGGGGACCCCCGGGTTCTGCCTGAGCGGGCGCCAGGAGCACCTGTTGCCCCAGGTCGCCGAAGCGCTGTCGGAGCTGACCGGGCAGCTGGAGGGGGTGCCCGGCGCACCGAAGCGTTACGTCGCCCGGCTGCCTTTGCAAGGCCCGGACGAGGCGTGGATGCCGCCGCCCAACCCCGGCTGGTACCTCCTGCGCGGGCGGCTCCAGCACACGGAGGACTTCGCCTGGCAGGTGGCGGCCAACATGACGAGGCGGGACTGCCCGGATCGCCACTCCGAGGACACCAGCGGCCGTCGGGTGGGCGAGACGGACAGCGCTGTTGCGACCTGGCTCGCCCCCGCCGGTCTGGCCCCCGGCGCGGAGAAGTCCCCCGAGCTCCACCGCCTCGAAGCCATGCCCGACGCCGAGCGCCGCGCCTGGCTCGGCCGCTACATGACCACCCGCACCAGCTGCGACCCCTCGGAGGTGCCGGCCCTGTGAACCTCCCCGTCCTCTACCTCCGCTCCCGCGCCCTCCCCCGTACCGCAGCCGCCGTGGCCTGCACGGCCCTGCTCGCGGCCTGGGCGGCGTACTGGATCCAGGCGCAGCCGACCTTCGACCACAGCGCCCGCGTCCCCGTCCTGGTCCTGGCCCCGCTGCTGGTGTCGTCGGCCATCGGGACGAGCCTGTACGCCGCCGCCGACGAGCTCGACCGGACGGCGGTCCGGCGCTGGTGGCCCCGCCGGCTGGCGCACCTGCTCGCGCTCACCGTCCCGGCCGCCGCGGCCCTCGCGCTGGCCGTGCCCGGGCACCCGGAGGCGTTCGGCGCGCCCGGCATGGTGCGCAACGTCCTCGGCGCGACCGGGATCACCGCCGCCGCGGCCGCCCTGATCGGGGCCCGGCTCAGCTGGCTGCCGGTCACCGTGTACGTCGGCGCGGTCTATCTGGCCGCGCCGCGCACCCCGGGCGGAGCCGCCTCCGTGTGGGCCTGGCCGATGCAGCCGGGGCCGCAGGTGTGGGCGTGGGCCGTCGCGGCGGCGGCGTTCGCGGCGGGCGCCGCGCTGTACGCCGTACGCGGGGCGCGCGGCGAACGCGGGTGACCGAGGCAGTCCCTCGTACGAACTCGCTGGCACGCGCCCGCCACGGCGCGACAGGATGGCCGGAACAGCCGCCCCGGCCACCGGAGATCAGCGCCATGCCCCACACGTTCGGCCCCGACGCCGACGCCCCCGTCACCCTGGACCGCCGCGAGGGACCGTACGGGGAGGTCGTCCTGCGCCGGCGCGGGGAGGACTTCGAGATCATCGCCAACGGGTGCTTCCTGATGGACACCTCCGACGGGCGCTCCGAGCGGCTGCTGATCGACGCCGCGCTCGCCGCGCTCCCGGCCGGCCGCACCGCGCCCGCGGTGCTCATCGGGGGGCTCGGCGTCGGGTTCTCACTCGCCCGGGCCGCCGCCGAGCCCCGCTGGGGCCGGATCGCGGTCGCCGAGCGGGAGGAGGCGATCGTGGACTGGCACCGGCAGGGGCCGCTGGACCGGATCTCGGGGCCCGCGCTCGCCGACCCCCGTACGAAGATCCTGACGACCGACCTCGTCGCGTATCTGCGTACGACTACCGACCGTTACGACGCACTGTGCCTGGACATCGACAACGGGCCGGACTGGACGGTCACCGAGGACAACAACGACCTCTACTCCCCCGCCGGTCTCGCCGACTGCCGGGCGCGGCTCAACCCGGGCGGGGTTCTCGCCGTCTGGTCCGCGCAACCGTCCGCCGCATTCGACCAGGCCCTACGGGATGCCGGGTTTCAGGGGGTACGGGCGGAAGAAGTGGGCGTTGCCCGAGGTGTGCCGGACGTGGTCCATCTCGCAATCCGGGGCGAGTGAGATCCCCCCGGCGGGTATCGGAAGCCCCGGATGCCCGGGGGCCCGGGCCCGGAACGGCGTCACCCGACCCCGTGCGAAGGTCCCTCACTGCGGTCCGGCCTTGCACCCTGCGTAGCCGAAAAGCCTCCGCTGCCTCTACGCTGCTGACCGGTAGCGGGATCACCCACGAAATTCACGAACGAAAACCGTACGTCCGGGGGAATGGCCTCCGTGAGAACGGGCAGGGGCGGGGCGATGGAACAGACACACACCACCCACAGCGGCGTCGCGGCCACCCCGGGCGCACAGCGCCGGGTGCTGGTGGTCGAGGACGACGCCACGATCGTCGATGCCATTTCCGCCCGGCTGCGGGCGGAGGGCTTTCTCGTGCAGACCGCGCTCGACGGCCCGGCCGCCGTGGACGCGGCCGAGGCATGGCAGCCGGACCTGATGGTGCTCGACATCATGCTGCCCGGCTTCGACGGCCTGGAGGTCTGCCGCCGAGTCCAGGCCCAGCGGCCGGTGCCGGTGCTGATGCTGACCGCGCGCGACGACGAGACGGACATGCTCGTCGGGCTCGGGGTCGGCGCCGACGACTACATGACCAAGCCGTTCTCGATGCGTGAGCTGGCCGCCCGGGTGCACGTGCTGCTGCGCCGGGTGGAGCGGGCCGCGCTGGCCGCGGTGACGCCGCGCAGCGGCATACTCCGCCTCGGCGAGCTGGAGATCGACCACGCACAGCGCCGGGTGCGGGTCCGCGCCGACGACGTGCACCTGACCCCGACCGAGTTCGACCTGCTGGTCTGCCTGGCCAACACCCCGCGCGCGGTGCTCTCCCGGGAGCAGCTGCTCGCCGAGGTGTGGGACTGGGCGGACGCCTCGGGCACCCGGACGGTCGACAGCCACATCAAGGCGCTGCGCCGGAAGATCGGCGCGGAGCGCATCCGTACCGTGCACGGCGTCGGTTACGCGCTGGAGACCCCCGCGCCATGACCTCGCCCGGACCGGGGCTGCGGCCGTTCTCGATCAAGGCCAAGCTGGGCACCCTGGTGGTGGTCTCGGTGTTCATCACCACCGGGCTGATCATGGTGGCCTTCCGTACGCGGACCGAGCTGCGGTTCATCACCGTGTTCTCGGTCATCGCGACGCTGCTGATCACCCAGTTCGTGGCGCACGGCCTGACCGCGCCGCTGGACGAGATGCGCGCGGTGGCCCGGTCGATCTCGCACGGCGACTACACGCGGCGGGTCAACGGCGCGGGCCGGCGCGACGAGCTCGGCGACCTGGCGCAGACCATCAATCTGATGGCCGACGACCTGGCGGCCGTGGACCGGCACCGCAAGGAGCTGGTGGCGAATGTCTCGCACGAGCTGCGCACGCCCATCGCGGCGCTGAGAGCCGTCCTGGAGAACGTCGTGGACGGAGTGTCCTCGGCCGATCCGGAGACGATGCGGACCGCGCTGAAACAGACGGAGCGCCTGGGCCGCCTGGTGGAGACACTGCTCGACCTGTCCCGCCTGGACAACGGCGTCGTCACGCTGAAGGCCAACCGCTTCGAGGTGTGGCCCTATCTGTCCGGGGTGCTGAAGGAGGCGAACCTCGCCGCCGCGCACCGCCGGCTCTCCTCCGGGTCCGGCAACCACTCCCGTACGGACGTCCATCTGCACCTGGACGTGTCGCCGCCGGAACTGACCGCGCACGCGGACGCGGAGCGGCTGCACCAGGTGGTGGCCAATCTCATCGACAACGCCGTCAAGCACAGCCCGCCGCACGGCCGGGTCACGGTGCTGGCCCGGCGCGGCCCGCAGCCGGAGTCCCTGCACCTGGAGGTGGTGGACGAGGGCCCGGGCATTCCGGAGTCCGAGCGCCACCGGGTCTTCGAGCGGTTCAACCGGGGCGAGGTGGCCTCGCCGCACGGCCCGGGCAGCGACGGCGGTACGGGGCTCGGCCTCGCCATCGCCCGTTGGGCGGTCGATCTCCACGGCGGCCGGATCGGAGTGGCCGAATCTGCTCGCGGCTGCCGGATCCGCGTCACTCTTCCGGGGATTCCGCAACCGCGAGGTTGACATAGGGTTCGAACCGGAAGGCCGCGTTCTACGTGTTCCGGTAACGGGATACGGTCGAGGGGGCCGCTGCGGCGGCCTCGCGTACCCGGAGCGAAGCGGAACCATGCTTGTTTCCCGCCATTTCCAGTGCCGAAACCCGGCTTCCGATGTGACTTGCACGACGAAGACCTCCCCGGCCTGCAAGGAACGGCCACGGAGGCGTAGCCTTGATTCCCGCTGTCCATCACCTTGCGAAGCGGAAGAGGGCGGTCACCGCCGTGTCGTCTCAGTCCCCCAGTAACTCGAGCATCTCGACCGACCAGGCCGGCCCGGGCACCAACCCGGCCGCGGCATTCGGCGCCAATGAGTGGCTCGTCGACGAGATCTACCAGCAGTACCTCCAGGACCCCAATTCGGTCGATCGTGCCTGGTGGGACTTCTTCGCCGACTACAAGCCGGGCAAGACCGGCACGGCGGACAAGACCGGCGCCGCAGCCGCGGGGGCTGCAGCGCCCGCGGCCCCGGCCGCCCCCACCACCGCACCGGCGGCCCCGGCCGCTCCGGCGCAGCCCGCCGCCCAGGCCCCTGCGGCGCCCGCCGCCCCGGCCCAGGCCGCGCCCGCCGCGCCCAAGGCTCCGGCGAAGGCCGCCCCGGCTCCGGCCGCGAAGGCCCCCGCCGCGAAGGCCAAGGCCGCCGCGGACACCGAGGCGCCGGCCGGACCGGAGTACGTGACGCTGCGCGGCCCGTCCGCCGCGGTCGCGAAGAACATGAACGCCTCGCTGGAGCTGCCCACGGCCACGTCCGTGCGCGCCGTCCCGGTGAAGCTGCTCTTCGACAACCGCATCGTCATCAACAACCACCTCAAGCGCGCCCGCGGCGGGAAGATCTCCTTCACGCACCTCATCGGGTACGCGATGGTGCAGGCGCTCAAGGCCATGCCGGCCATGAACCACTCCTTCGCGGAGAAGGACGGCAAGCCGACCCTGGTCAAGCCCGAGCACGTCAACCTCGGCCTCGCCATCGACCTGGTGAAGCCGAACGGCGACCGCCAGCTGGTCGTCGCGGCCATCAAGAAGGCCGAGACGCTCAACTTCTTCGAGTTCTGGCAGGCGTACGAGGACATCGTCCGGCGCGCCCGCAACGGCAAGCTCGGCATGGACGACTTCACCGGCGTCACCGCCTCGCTGACCAACCCCGGCGGCATCGGCACCGTCCACTCGGTGCCCCGCCTGATGCCCGGACAGGGCCTCATCATGGGCGTCGGCGCGATGGACTACCCGGCGGAGTTCCAGGGCACCTCGCAGGACACCCTGAACAAGCTGGGCATCTCCAAGGTCATGACCCTGACCTCGACGTACGACCACCGGGTCATCCAGGGTGCCGCGTCGGGCGAGTTCCTGCGCATCCTCTCCCAGCTGCTGCTCGGCGAGAACGAGTTCTACGACGAGATCTTCAAGGCGCTGCGCATCCCCTACGAGCCGGTCCGCTGGCTCAAGGACATCGACGCCTCGCACGACGACGACGTCACCAAGGCCGCGCGGGTCTTCGAGCTGATCCACTCCTACCGGGTCCGGGGCCACGTCATGGCCGACACCGACCCGCTGGAGTACCACCAGCGCAAGCACCCCGACCTGGACATCACCGAGCACGGCCTCACCCTGTGGGACCTGGAGCGGGACTTCGCGGTCGGCGGCTTCGCCGGCAAGTCGATGATGAAGCTCCGCGACATCCTCGGCGTCCTGCGTGAGTCGTACTGCCGCACCACCGGCATCGAGTTCATGCACATCCAGGACCCGAAGCAGCGCAAGTGGCTCCAGGACCGGGTGGAGCGTCCGCGCCCCAAGCCGGAGCGCGAGGAGCAGCTGCGCATCCTGCGCCGCCTCAACGCCGCCGAGGCGTTCGAGACGTTCCTGCAGACCAAGTACGTCGGCCAGAAGCGGTTCTCGCTGGAGGGCGGCGAGTCCGTCATCCCGCTGCTCGACGCGGTCATCGACTCCGCCGCCGAGGCCCGCCTGGACGAGGTCGTCATCGGCATGGCCCACCGCGGCCGCCTGAACGTCCTGGCGAACATCGTGGGCAAGTCGTACGCCCAGATCTTCCGCGAGTTCGAGGGCAACCTCGACCCGCGCTCGATGCACGGCTCGGGCGACGTGAAGTACCACCTGGGCGCCGAGGGCACCTTCACGGGCCTGGACGGCGAGCAGATCAAGGTCTCGCTGGCCGCCAACCCCTCGCACCTGGAGGCGGTCGACCCGGTCCTTGAGGGCATCGCCCGCGCCAAGCAGGACATCATCAACAAGGGCGGCACGGACTTCACCGTCCTGCCGATCGCCCTGCACGGCGACGCGGCCTTCGCGGGCCAGGGCGTCGTCGCCGAGACGCTCAACATGTCGCAGCTGCGCGGCTACCGCACCGGCGGCACCGTGCACGTGGTGATCAACAACCAGGTCGGCTTCACCGCCGCCCCGGAGTCCTCGCGCTCCTCGATGTACGCCACCGACGTGGCGCGCATGATCGAGGCGCCGATCATCCACGTCAACGGCGACGACCCCGAGGCCGTCGTCCGGGTCGCCCGGCTCGCCTTCGAGTTCCGCCAGGCGTTCAACAAGGACGTCGTGATCGACCTCATCTGCTACCGCCGCCGCGGTCACAACGAGGGCGACAACCCGGAGTTCACCAACCCGCAGATGTACACCCTGATCGACAAGAAGCGCTCGGTGCGCAAGCTCTACACCGAGTCCCTCATCGGTCGCGGCGACATCACCCTGGAAGAGGCGGAGCAGGCGCTCCAGGACTTCCAGGGCCAGCTGGAGAAGGTCTTCGCCGAGGTCCGCGAGGCCACCTCGCAGCCCGCGCAGCCGCACGTCTCCGACCCGCAGGCCCACTTCCCGGTCGCCGTGAACACCGCGGTCTCCGCCGAGGTCGTCAAGCGGATCGCCGAGTCGCAGGTCAACATCCCCGAGTCGATCACCGTGCACCCGCGCCTGATGCCGCAGATGCAGCGCCGTGCCGCCTCGGTGGAGAACGGCACGATCGACTGGGGCATGGGCGAGACCCTGGCCATCGGTTCGCTGCTGATGGAGGGCACCCCGGTCCGGCTCGCCGGCCAGGACAGCCGCCGCGGCACCTTCGGCCAGCGCCACGCGGTGCTGGTCGACCAGGTCACGGGCGAGGACTACACCCCGCTCCTCTACCTGACGGACGAGCAGGCCCGTTACAACGTCTACGACTCGCTCCTCAGCGAGTACGCGGCGATGGGCTTCGAGTACGGCTACTCGCTGGCCCGCCCGGAGTCGCTGGTCATCTGGGAGGCCCAGTTCGGTGACTTCGTCAACGGCGCGCAGACCGTCGTGGACGAGTTCATCTCCTCGGCCGAGCAGAAGTGGGGCCAGACCTCCGGCGTCACGCTGCTCCTGCCGCACGGCTACGAGGGCCAGGGCCCGGACCACTCGTCCGCCCGCCCGGAGCGCTTCCTCCAGATGTGCGCGCAGGACAACATGACGGTCGCGATGCCGACCCTGCCGTCGAACTACTTCCACCTCCTGCGGTGGCAGGTGCACAACCCGCACCACAAGCCGCTGATCGTCTTCACCCCGAAGTCGATGCTCCGCCTCAAGGCGGCGGCGTCGAAGGCGGAGGAGTTCACCACCGGCGGCTTCCGCCCGGTCATCGGCGACGACACGGTCGAGCCGAGCGCGGTCCGCAAGGTCGTCTTCTGTGCCGGCAAGGTGTTCTACGACCTTGAGGCGGAACGTCAGAAGCGTGGCGACACGGAGACCGCGATCATCCGGCTGGAGCGCCTGTACCCGCTGCCGGGTGCCGAGCTCCAGGCCGAGATCGCCAAGTACCCGAACGCCGAGAAGTACCTGTGGGCCCAGGAGGAGCCGGCCAACCAGGGTGCCTGGCCGTTCATCGCCCTGAACCTGATCGACCACCTGGACCTGGCCGTCGGCGCGGACGTCCCGCACGGCGAGCGCCTGCGCCGCATCTCGCGGCCGCGCGGCTCGTCCCCGGCGGTCGGCTCGGCCAAGCGCCACCAGGCGGAGCAGGCCCAGCTGGTCGACGAGGTCTTCGAAGCCTGACCGGCTGCCCGTACGCCCGAGGGGCCCGTCCCGCGCACCTGCGCGAGGCGGGCCCCTCGGGCGTACGGCTCAGGTGACGAGCGGTTCGAAGGGCCAGAACCGGGGAGGCGTGTCCGTCGGGCGGGCGGTGACCACCTGACGGCAGGCCATGGCCAGCGGGTGGAGGGGTCCCAGCACCGCGTCGGCCCGGGCACTGTTCGTACGCCCCGGCAGGCGCCGGTCCGCGGGCCGCACCAGCGCCGCGTTCAGCGCCCAGCCGATCGCCCAGGGGTGGTCGTCGCCGACGGCCCGCGCCATCCGGACGACGGCCCGCTCGATGCCCTCGGCCCCCCGGTCCCGGTCGCCGGACGTCCAGCGCGTCAGCCCCAGGTTCCCCCGCGTACCGATGGTGTACGGGTGCTCGTCGCCCAGCATGCTGCGGTAGCCGGCCACCACCTGTTCGTGGAGTTCCAGGGCCTCGCGGGGTTCGCCCGCCTCCCGTCGCACGGAGGCGGTGCCGGCGCTGATCATAAGGGTGAGCGGGGCGTACTCGCCCAGGGTGCGCAGGGCGTCCCGCCGGATGCGGTCCAGGTCCTCCAGCACGGCCGGGGCACCCCTGATCTCGTACCGGCACAGCGCCAGGTGGTAGCGGCCGCGCAGGGTCTGCGGGGCGTTGCCCCCGAGCACCCGCAGATGGTGGTCGACCGTCTCCCGCAGCGCGTGTTCCGCCTCCCGGTACCGGCCGAGGAGCCGCAGGTCCATGGCGAGGTTGAGCTCCGAGTACAGCGCCGGCGGCGCGTCCGGCGACAGCACCGCCCGGCGGAGTTCGAGGCAGCGCTCGTCCAGGGCGAGCGCGTCCTCGTACCGGCCGAGGAGCCGCAGGGAGACGGCGAGGTTGTTCTGCGCGCTGAGGGTGCGCGGGTCCTCGGGGCCGAAGAGCCGGCGGTCGCGTTCCAGGATCGACGCGGACAGCTCCGCCGCCTCCTGATAGCGGCCGAGCCCGCGCAGGTCGGCGGCGAGTCCGCCGGCGGCCCGCAGGTGGTCCGGGTCCCGTTCGCCGCGCTCGGCCGCCAGGAAGTCCGCGGTGGCGCGCTCGACCTTCTCGCTGTTCCGGTAGTCGCCGAGGGCCCGCAGCAGATTGGCGTAGTGGTGGCGCAGGGCCCAGGTCCGGGGGTCGGTGGCGTCGCGTACGTTCCCCCAGGACCGCATCGCCGGTGCGGCGAACCGGATGCCGCTGCCGTACTCGCCGGAGAGGTACATGTAGCGCAGGCAGTTGAGGACCAGTTGGTGCACCTGTGGGTCCGTGCTCTCCAGGACCTCCGCCCATTCGAGGTGGGTGGTGAGTGCGGCGTACGCGGGCCAGTGGTGCGGGTCGGAGGGGTCGCCCGGGTCGGCGGCGGCGAGCGCCCGGGCGGCCCCTTCGGCGAGCGCCCACCGCTCCCGCTCGGGCAGGTCCTTGCGGATGATCTGGTGGACCATGCGGTGCAGATGGACCGACTCGTCGGTCCCCCGGGACTCCACGCGGATCACGGACAACCGGCGCAGGTGGCGGATCGCGCTGTTCCACAGCGGCGGATCGCGCACCAGACGGGCGAGCCCCTCGGGCAGCACCTCCGGCGCCACGGATCTGAGCAGCCGTACGGGGACGGTGCCGGGTGCGAAGAAGCAGCAGAGGTGCAGCAGTTCGACGGCTTCCGGGGCGGTCTCGCGCAGCCGGTTCAACAGGATCGACCAAGCGGTCCGGAAGGCGAGCGGGAAGTCGGCCGACACCCTGACGACGTCCTGTTCGGCCCCTTCCTCCAGCAGTGCGAGGTACTCGTCGACCGGCATGGCGGACTCGCCCAGCCAGCCCGCCGTCTGGTCGAGGAGGAGCGGGAGCCCGTCCAGGGCCTCGGCCAGCCGGGCGGCCTCCGGTCCGGTGAGGCGGGGAGCCCGGCGGCGGACGAAGGCGACCGCCTCCTGATGCGTGTACGGGGGAAGGTCGAGGGCGGTGCAGCCGTGCTCGGTCCACTCGGGGTTGCGGGAGGTGATCAGGACATGACCGGGTCCGGTGGGCACGAGGTCCTGGATCTGCCCGGGTTCGTCCGCGCCGTCCAGGACGAGCAGCCACCGCGCGTACGGCTCGCCGCGACGCAGCGCGTCCCGTACGGCGCGCAGGCGCTCGCCGTACTCGGCACCGGTGGAGAGCCCCAGCTCCGGGGCCAGGTCGGCGAGTTGCTGCCGGAAGGAGGCGCGCCGGTCGGCGGGCACCCACCACACCACGTCGTAGTCGGCCCCGAAGCGGTACACGTACTCCGTCGCGAGCTGCGTCTTGCCGATCCCCGGCATGCCGTGCAGGACGACACGGCCGTCTCGGGCCCCGGCGGCGCGGAGGAGGTCGTACACGGCCATCAGTGGTTCGTCGCGGCCGGTGAATCGGGTGTTGCGGCGGGGCACGCCGCCCCATACCGCGGGTGGGTCCAGCGGGAAGCGGGGGTCTGTCGGCGCTGGGGACTCGTGGAGAAGGGGACTCGTGGGCAGCCCCAGCCGCCGGAGCAGCAGTGCCTCCGCCATCTCCGCGCCGACCCCGGTGAGGGGAGGCGCGCTCAGGACCGCGGCGGCGCCCGGCAACGAGGATTTCGTGAGGGACACCGCGGTGAAGCGGTCCGGGGCGCGGGCGACGACGGCGCGCAGGGCCTGGTCCCAGTCGTCGTGGCTGCGCGAGCCCCGCTGCAAGAAGGAGTCGCTGAGCAGCAGGAGGACGCGACCCGAGGCGCGGGCGGCGAGGTCCCCGAGGGCCTCCGCCAGCGGCTCGTCCGGCGCCGGGTCCCACTCCCGGTGGGTCACCGGCACCCGCCGCTTCAGCCGGTGCCCGATCCACTCCGCCCACGCCCGGTCGTGTCCGGCGGAGCAGATGGTGACGCTCTCGTCGGGCCGCGAGGGCCCGGGCGGCGCGACCGACGGGTTCCGGCGGGGGGCGACGGTGCCTCGCACCACCGCGCCGGGCCCGGCCGACTCCGTGATGGCGCAGGGCAGTTCGGCCTTGCGGACCGAGGCGCCCCACTGGTTGAAGATGGTCAGCCGCAGCACCCCGGGGCCGGCGAAAAGCCCCGCGGTGACGAGGAACGTCGCGGGACCGTACGTGCCGCCGAAGCGGTGCAGGACGAGGCCGGGGTCCTCGATCGCCTCGCAGACGAAGTGCGGCGCGCCCTCCAGGGCGACGCTGAACGTCAGCTCCTCCTCCTCGTACGGCCAGGCGTCGCCGTCCGTGTCCCCGTGGGTGTCGAGCGGGCCGCGCAGATCGACGCTGACGCACTGGACGAGGCCCGGTTCCACCTCGGGGAGCCAGCCCACGACGGGTTCGATCAGCAGCGGGCGTTCGTCAGGGGTCATGGCCGCCCACCCGCCTCGGCCGGTACGGGGGCGCCGTGCGGGCGCGCGGTGAGGCGCAGGGTGCTGAGCGGATGCCCGTAGTACTGGAACATCAGGCTGTAGAGCAGGCGCAGCACGTTCCGCTGCCGGTCCGCGTCGAAGGTGCCGTCGTCCTTGACCATCATCGGGACCCCGCCGCCCGCGAGGAAGGTGTCGTAGACCTCCGCGCGGAAGGCCCGGAGCGCACCGGCGACGGGCCGGCCGGAGTCCTCGGTCACGGTGTCGACGATGCGGCGGATCATCACCCGGGCCTCGGGATCACCGACCGCGCCCGCCGAGACGATGCAGCCGCCCGCGCCGTTGCGCAGGAAGATCTGTGTGAACCCGCGCAGATACTGCCTGCCGTCGCCGCCGTAGTCGAGGAAGCGCCCGGAATGGCAGGCGTTGAGGCAGACCAGGGCCTCGTCGCGGCCCAGGAGGCGCATGTCGAGGTCGTGGTAGTCGGCCCAGGTACCGCCGGCCAGGGTGAGCTTGCTGAGTTCCTGGTCGAAGGTGCCGTGGGAGCCCATGTACACGAGGCCGGTGCGCTGCCCGGCGAGATCGTCCAGGCTGTTCAGGAAGCTCTCGATGCCGAAGTGCGGCCGGTGTTCGTACGGGGCGAAGAACTCCTGGTCGCGGGTCATGTCGGCGTGGAAGAAGCTCAGGACCCGGCCGTCGGGGGCGACCGCCCGGTCCGGGAAGTCGTCCAGCCAGCGCGCCACGTCCACGAGCGCGCCGAGCGGCCCGCCGCGCAGCCCGGCACCCGGTTCCGGGGGCAGGTCCAGGGCTTCCCAGGGCAGTTCGAAGCCGGTCTGGTCCAGGACGACGATCTGGAGGGCGTCGCCGTGGACCCGCCGGCACCGGTTGATCCAGTCCGTCAGCCGGTGCTGGTACGTCGACCAGCGCCGGATGGACCGGAAGAGCTCGGAGGGCGGGGTGCCGCCCCGGCGCGCGTGGCCGAATCCGATGTCCCCGGGCCTGAGCTGGCCGGGTCCCGTGGTGTACGGGAGGTGGTCCACGCCCGCGCACCACGCCTCGACCCCGAACGCGTCGGGGGCGCCGGCGCCGGTGTGGTGGCGCGCGACCCGGACGCGGGCGTACGCCGTGGCCGGCGGGCGGGCGGCGTCCACGGGCGCGGCGCCCAGGCCGCGCGGCTCCGCGGTGCGCGCCTCCCCCGGGCCCGGCGGGCGCCGGCCGGGCAGCGCCTGTGCGGCGGAGGTGACCATGCTCCGGATCAGCCGGAGCCGGCCGTCAGCCATGGCGCGCCTCCCGGTCCGGGGCGCCGGGGGCGTCCTCGTCGTCGGCCCGCCCGACGACCCCGCCGCCCAGGGCCTCGGCCAGGGCGGCCGGGAGGCGGGTGTACGGGGGCCGGCCGGGGTCCACGACGACGCTGCGGAGGCGGCTGCGGCCCAGGGCGCGGATGTGTGCCGCCACGGCCACGGCGTCGTCGACGCCCGTACGGCGCACCGGGCCGTGGACCGGCCGGCCGGTGCGGCTCACGGCGAGCGGGACGTTGCCCCGGCCGTCGGTGGCGACGACCAGGAGCGCTTCGACCGGTCCGGCGCTGTGGTGCCGGAGCGCCCGCCGCAGCGCCTGTCCGGCCAGGTCGAGACCGTGGGCGAGCGGGGTGGCCCGTCCGGGGCGCCTGGCCAGCGCGGCGGCGATGCGGGGGTCCCGGGTGGAGCGGGCGGTGAACGCGCGGGCCCGGAGCTCGTCCGGTTCGCCCCCGCCGCCGACCTCCACCACATCGACGGAGGCCCGGGTGACGTACGCCCAGCGCAGGAACGGTTCGAGGGCCGGGTACCAGTCCCAACCGCCCCGGCACGTGTGGTCGAGGACGACGGTCAGCATCCGTACGGGCTCCGGGGCCCGGACATAGCCGCGCAGGTCCGCCGGGGCGATCACCAGCGGGCCTCCCGTACCGCCCCGGACGGCCCGGTACTTCGCGGCCTCCATCGCGGTGCGGACCGGGGCCAGATCCCACAGGTCGCGGGCGCGCCGCACCCCGGTGACCGGCCCCCGGGAGGTACGCGCCCCCGCGCCGCGCCGGGCCGGTACCCGCAGCGTGGCCTCGCGGTGCCCCGGACCCGCCGCGTCCTCCGGATACGGGAGGTTCACGGCCGGTGACGGTTCACCGGGGGCCGCCGCCGCGCCGAGCGGCTGCGCGGATTCCGGCCCGTGCACGGGGACACCCGCTTCGGCCTCCTGCTCCGCGCCGCGCGGGGGCTCCGGGCGCGGCAGCGGGCGGCCCGCCCCCGGCGGCTCGGGCGGTTCCCCGTCCGGGGCGTGCTCCGGCCGCGCTTCCGGGCGGTGCGGGGTACGGAGCCGGATGAGCCGCGCGGCGCGGTCGACGTGGGCGGGGGTGACGGGGAGCGCGGTGGCGGTGGGGCCGTCCCGCGGCGGGTCCACCGCGTCCGCCGCGCCGTCCAGCCGGCACAGGGTGCGGGCGATGCGGGCCAGGGCGAGGGTGCGCCGGTTGCCGGCGCCCTCCTGCTCGTCCAGGAGGTCCAGCACGGCGGAGGCGGCCTCGTCGGTGAGTGTGACGCGGGGCCGGGGGGTCTGCGGGGCGAGGGCCGTCGCCCAGGCGGCGGGGAGCGGGCCGAGCGGGTCCGGTCCGGGGCGCGGGCGCAGGTCCGGGGCGGCGAGGCGCAGGGCGAAGCGGTCCAGGAGGTGCGGGGAGAGGAGTGCGGCGTCCTCGGACCGGCAGCACGCCAGCCACCGTGCGCGGGGCCGCCAGTGGTGCCGGATGCCGGAGTGCTCCAGGGCGGCGGTGTCCGAGCCGAGTAACTGGACGGCGGCGCGCCGGCCGGGGACGCTGAGCCGGGCGAGATCGGGGACGACGACCAGCCGGGGCCCGGCGTCCGGCTCGGCGAGGGGGCCGGGACCGAAGGTGAACCCGATGCCTTCCGGGCCCCGGCGCACCCGGGGGCGTATCCACAGGTCCTCGTCCACCGTGGCGGAGTCCAGCACGGTCCGGGGCGCGGGGCGGCCGGGCGGGGCCCCGCACGAGCGGCCGAGCAGGTGGGCGAACGTCCTGGAGACGGCGGGCAGGTGCTCGGGCGGGAGGTCGAAGAGCAGGACTCCGGGGAGCGAGGGCTCCAGCGCGGCGGAGACGAGCACGGTGAGCAGGCGCCGGAGGGGCCCGTCCGGCTCGTCCGGGTCCTGGTCACCTGTCGCTCGCACCGGTGTCCCCATGTCAGCCGAAGAGCTCGTCCAGCTTGGATTCCTCGTCCGGCCCCCAGACCGGCTCGGGCCCGTGCACGGAATCGGGCCGGCGGTGGCGCAGGGCGAGCGGCACCACCCGGCGTACGTGGGCACGCTCCACGGACCGGGCGCACTCGCGCGCGGCGAGCGCGCGGGCCGCCTTGGCCACGAGCAGGTCGCCCCGCTGGCCGACGGCCCCGATGCGGGCGGCGGCCTCGGCGCAGAGCCTGCTGATGTCCGGATCCAGCCGGACCGCCGTGAGCCGTTCCCGGGCGGTGACCAGGGCGTCCCGCAGGCGCTCGTTGTCGTCCTCGGCGGCCCGTAACCAGGCGGAGTCCGCGACGAGGCGTTCCTCCTCGAAGGCGAGCACGGTGGTGATCATCCGGTGCCGCTCCTCGATGTCCAGCTCGGCGGCGGTCACCATCAGCCCGAAGCGGTCGAGCAGTTGGGCGCGCAGGCTGCCCTCCTCGGGGTTCATCGTGCCGACGAGCCCGAACGAGACGTGGGCCTCGGTGTCGATGCCCTCCCGCTGCACGGACAGGACCCCGGTGGAGACGACGTCGAGGATGATGTTGACGATGTGGTCGTCCAGGAGGTTGACCTCGTCCACGTACAGCAGGCCCTTCTCGTGCGCCTCCTCCAGGAGGCCGGGCTGCCGCCGCGCCCGGCCGTGCATCAGGGCGTCCAGCTCCCAGCCGCCGAGCACCCGGTCGTCGGTCGCGTTGATCGGGAGGGTGACGGGCAGGCACCCGCCGGTCATCAGCGCGAAGGCCCGCACCACGGTGGACTTGGCCGTGCCGCGCTGTCCGGCGATGAGGACGCCGCCGATGGCCGGTGCGATGAAGTTCAGCTCCAGGGCCAGCTTCAGCTCGTCCTGCCCGACGATGCGGCTGTACGGGAGGATCGGCACGGTCGACGCCTCGGCCGCCGCGTCGCTCACGAGGGCGCCACCACCGTGGACACCCGCTCCTCACGTCCCGGCTGCCAGCGGAAGGTGACCTGGATCTGCGCCTCCGCCCCGGCCTTCACCACGGCGGCCATCCCCGCCTCGAAGGTGATGCCGACCTGGAGCTCGACCTCGTCGGGCCGCAGCCCGTCCCCGAGGTCGCCCAGCCTGCGCATCGCCTGCGACGCGCAGCGCCGGGCGAGGTCGAGGCCGTCCCCGTACAGATCCTGCGCCGCGCCGAGCGCCCGGCGCCCGGCGTTGTCCCGGGTCT
This sequence comes from Streptomyces sp. NBC_00209, assembly GCF_045206345.1. Classification (NCBI taxonomy): domain Bacteria; kingdom Bacillati; phylum Actinomycetota; class Actinomycetes; order Kitasatosporales; family Streptomycetaceae; genus Streptomyces; species Streptomyces sp. NBC_00209. The sequence continues at coordinate 2,009,259 of NZ_CP108121.1, forward strand.
CCTCGCTCCCGTAGAGGGAGTCCGCGTCGGTGACGGGCAGCCCGGTGGCGGCGAACGCGATTGCGTCCACGACCACCGGGATGGGGCCGTCCTCGCCGTGTGCCGGCGAACCCACCACAACTGCCATCGTCGCCCCCGAATGAGTTTTGACCGACCTACTGAGCAGGGTTACCGATCACCGATCACCGACGTCACGGCATCAGGTGGTCACCGGCTCGAAGTCCCAGTAGGGACGGTTGCGGGAGCGGGCCGAGACGGTATGGACGTGCTGGGCGCCGAGGGTCGCCGCCAGGTCCTCCAGGGCCTCGCTCTCGATCTTCTCGGCCTTCGTCCGGTCGCGGAGGCCGCGCAGGTCGGCGGCGTGGGCGATGCGGGCGGACAGCGTCAGCGGATGGGTCCGGCCGAGGACCTCCACGGCGCGGGCGATGACGAAGTCCGTCAGCGTCGCCGCGCCCTCGGGGTCACCCACGAGGTTCCGCAGCGCCGAGGCGTTGATGCCGCAGCCCAGTGTCCACGGATGGTGCTCGCCGACGGCCTGCGTCATGCCGGCCAGCGCTTCCTCCAGTAGCGCGTGGGCGTGCTCCCGCTCCCCCACGTTGCGGAGGATCAAGGCGTGGTTGGACCGGGTGCCCGCCGAGTACGGGTGGTCCTCGCCAAGCATGTCCGTGTACCCGTTCACGACCTTCTCGCTTATGGCCCGCGCCTGGTCGATGTTGCCGTGCTCGCGGGCAAAGCAGCTCTGACCGGACGCGAACAGCCTCGTCAGCGGGTCGTTCTCGCCCAGGACGCGTTCGCCCCGCTCCAGGACGCGGGTGAACAGCGTGGCGGCCTGGGTGCGTTCACCGTTGCGGTAGTGACAGAGCGCGAGGTTGTACTCGGCGCGCAGCGTCTGCGGGTTGTCCGACCCCAGAACGCGTCGGTGCACCTGGGCGCTCTGGCTCTGAAGGGAGAACGCCTCGTTGTAGCGGCCGAGGAGGCGCAGGTCGGTGGAGTAGCTGATCTCGGAGATCAGGGTCCAGGCGTGCCGCTGGCGCAGCAACTGGCGGCGCGCGTCCAGAGTGCGCCCGTCGAGTTCGAGTGCCTCTTGGTACCGGCCCAGCAGCCTCATCGTCACGGCCAGGTTGTTCTGCGCGTTGAGCGTGCGCGAGTCCTGGTCGCCGAGCAACTCGCGGTAGCCGGCCAGGAGCCACTGGGAGATCTCCAGCGCCTCGTCGTAGTGGCCGAGACCGCGCAGGTCGGCGGCCAGTCCGCCGGCGGCGCGCAGATGTTCCAGGTCCTGGGGACCGCGCTCGGCGCGCAGGTGTTCCACCGCCGCGCGCTCGATGACCTCGGTGGCCGCGTAGTCACCGACGGCCCTGAGCAGATTGGCGTAGTGGTAGCCGAGGTCCCAGATCCTGGGGTGGTCCTCGCCGAACAGCTCCCGCCAGGCGGCCATGGCGCGTTCACCCAGCTTGATGCCGGCCCGGTACTCCCCCGAGAGGTACATGTACCGAAGGCAGTTGAGCACCAGCGTCTGTACCGCGGGATCGTCGCTCTTCAGTACGTCGGCCCACTTCAGGTGAGGGGTGATCTCGGCGTACGCGGGCCACAGGCGGGTGTCGGTCGGGCGTCCGGGGTCGGCCGCCGCGAGGGCGCGCCGGACAACGTCGATGAACTCCTGGCGGTTCTCCTCCGACATGTCGTGGCCGACGATCTGGTGGACCATGCGGTGCATGTAGATGGACTCACCGGCGGAGGCCGCGTCGACAGCTGACTCGTGGGACTCCAGCCGGACCACGGAGTACTGGCGGAGTTGGTTGATGGCCTTGTTCCACAACAAGGGGTCGCTCATCAGCCCGGCGACCTGTTCCGGCAGGTCCCCCGGCGGCATCTCCTTCAGCAGCCGTACGGGAATCGAGCCGGGTGCGAAGAAGCTGCACAGCCGCAGCAGGTCGACGGACTCGGGGACGGTGTCCCGGAGCTTGTTCAGCAGTATCGACCAGGCGGTCTGGAAGGCCAGCGGGAAGTCGGCGGAGACCTTGACGACGTCCTGGTCGATGCCGCCTTCGAGGAGTTCGATGTACTCCTCCACCGACAGGTCCGAGTCGTTGAGCCACCCGGCGGTCTGGTCGAGGAGCAGCGGCAGGTCTTCGAGTGCCTCGGCCAGCTGGTCGGCCTCGGCCGGGGTGAGGCGCGGGGCGCGGCGGCGGATGAAGGCCACGGACTCGTCGCGCCGGTAGACGGGCACCTCGACCAGGTTGCTGTTGTGCTCGCTCCACTCCGGGTTGCGGGAGGTGATGAGCACGTGCCCGGGCCCGGTGGGCACCAGGTCCCAGATCTGGTCGGGTTCGTCGGCGCCGTCCAGGATCAGCAGCCAGTGGGCGTGCGGGTCGCCGCGGCGCAACGAGTCGCGGACGGCACGGAGCCGCTCACCGTACTCGGGGCCGGTGGACAGGCCGAGTTCCGGGGCGAGTTCGGCGAGCTTCTGCCGGTAGAGGGCGCGCCGGTCGGCCTGCACCCACCAGACCACGTCGTACTCGGAGCCGAAGCGGTAGACGTACTCCGCCGCCAGCTGGGTCTTGCCGACGCCGGACATGCCGTGCAGGGTCACGACCCCGGCGCCCGGTCCGGACTCCTGGAGCGCCCGGTAGGCGTCGGTGAGCAGTTGCTCACGGCCGGTGAAGCGGATGTTGCGGCGCGGCACTCCGCCCCACACCTGCGGGGTGTCGGACGGGAATCGCGGGCCTGCGGGGGTGCCGTCGGGCAGCGGGTCGGTGGGTAGCCCCAGCCGGACGAGGAGCCGCCGCTCCGCCTCCTCGGCGCCGACGTTGGTCAGGTCGGCGGCGCCCAGCGCGGACGTGGCTCCGGGCAGGGCGGACGTGGTGACGCATACCGCCGCGAACCGGTCCGGGTTGGGGGCGACTTCGGAGCGCAGCGCCCGGTTCCACTCGTCGTGGCTCCGGGGGCCGAGCTGGAAGTACCAGTCACTGAGGACCACCAGGACGCGGCCGCGTGCCAGCGTCAGGTCGCGCAACGCCTCCTCCAGCGGAACCGAGACCGGTGGGTCCCAGCGCTGCTGGACGACCGTCACCCCGCGCCGCTCCAGACGGTCCGCGATCCACGCCGCCCAGGCGCGGTTGAAGCCGGCGAAACTGATCGTGACGGTGTTCGCCCCGACTACTCCAACTGGCCTACGCGTTCCGGGCATTCAGCCGTCTCCCTGCCTCGATACGAGCCTTGTCAACATACACCGGAGCACTGTCGCTCCAGCGGGAATCCCCGGCTTCTCACTGCCTTCGAAAGCCGTTCCTCTGCTGCCATATCACCTTGGTGGTGGACACGTGTGCCTGAGCGCGCGCGAGGTGCCCGGAGGGGGGCGGATTGTCGTCCAAACGGTGGTAGACGGAGATCATCTCGTTGACCAGCGTCCGGCCCTCCGCGGTGAGCGCCGCCGAGCCCGCAAGCACGGGCAGCACGGCGCCGACCTGTTCGCGGCAGCGGGCGTGCTCGGCCCATGCCAGGTCATGGTGGGTGACCCGGCGCGCGTGCAGGGCGAACCGCTGCCAGTAGTCGGCGAGCGCCAGGTGCGAGTAGGCACCCTGGAGCAGACCGTCGAAGGGCCGGGGATCGGGGCGCCAGGGGGCGAAGTACCGCTCGGTCGCGTCCTCGCGGTGGAGCGATACCAGGGCGGTGAGGGCGGACAGCTTGGTGTGCTGGAGTTCGTGGACGAGCGTCGAGGCGAAGAAGGCCGCGGTGGCGGGCTTGCTGCTGAGTACGGCCCCGAATGCCTCGCGCCTGGTGGCACTGCAGTGCGCCGCGCCCTCGCCGTCAGGTCCGGCGCCGCCCGGGTGCCCGAGGGGCACCATGCACCGGAGCAGCACGGCCGTCTCGGCGAGGCGGTGTTCGCCGCCGACCCTGAGCAGGGGTTCGAGACCGGACCAGGACTGGGCCCACTCCTTGCGTTCGCGGTCATCGACGTGGGCGGCCCCGCTCAGCCGGTGCGACGGGCGGTCCCCGACCTCCATGCCGTAGGGATCGACGTCGTCGAGGGATACGGGCGCACTGCCCGGCGCGACGGGGCGGAGCATGAGCACCGGAAGCCAGCGCGGGTCGGCCGAGCTCAGGGTCTGGTCGGTGTGGCGACGGACCGTGAACGGCGGACCGTCCTGCGGGGACAACGTCAACTCGTCCCCGCGGTACGAGAGCCGGACCTGGCCCGTACCGGACCGGACGGCGCCGAGCGTGGGCAGGGAGACCAGCCCCCGGCGCGGGGTGAGCCGGACGTCGAGTCCCACCCCCGCCCGCACCGCCCCCGCCGCCGCCAGCGCCGTCAGATGCGCCAGGTCGGCGCGGAGGTCGGGCCCGGCGGGGGCGCCGGAAGTGAGCCCGCCCAGCAGCCGCCCGGCCCACGGCCCCACCAAGGGGTGGAACAGAACGGTTCGCACCGCCCCCCGGTCCGCGTGTTCGGCGGCTTCGAGGAGGGCCCAGTCCTCCCGGAGCCGGTCCAGCAGCGGGGGTGGGCACACGGTGGCCGGGGCGGCCTCCGCCGCGTCGAGCACGGCGCGCAGGAGGACGAGGCGGCGGGTGTCCTGGTCGCGGACGAGCAGGCCCAGCGACGCGGCGTCGCCCTCGGTGCGGCCGAGCTCGCGCAGGACGTGGTCGGGGACGGCAGAACTCATGGGGGGTCTCCAGCGGTTGCTTCGGCGAGCCGGTCCGCGAGGTGGCGGATCAGCCGTTCGAGGTCGGCGCAGTAGACGGAGGGGTTCCGGAAACCGTTGTCTGCGCGGTAGCGGTGTGCGTAGTGGCCGCCCCCGCACACGGTCAGCAGCGGGCAGGCGCGGCAGGCGGCGGCGAGCGCGCCGGCCCCCGCCTGGCGGGCGGCCACGCCCGGGTGGCGCAGCGCCTCGTCGAAGGTGTGGTGGAAGACGTCGAGGCCGGTGGCGGCCGCGCCGTCGTACGCGGACTTGAGCGAGTCGACCTGCTCGATGGAGCCGTCCGTCTCGACCACGACCGCGTTGAGCGGGTCCAGGCCGAGGGATTCGGTCGCGGCGGGCAGCCCGAGGAGGAGCGCGAAGCACTCCTCGAACAGCCGGATCCGGGTCTCCCGCCGGGGCGCCGCCCACCAGCGGTCGAAGACCGTGCACAGCCAGTCGCCGTACGGGGTGGGGCGCCCCGGACCGGGAGCGGCGGAAAGGCCCGGCGGCGGGCTGGACCAGTTGCCGTGCGGCAGCAGGAGGTCCAGGGCCGGAGGGCGCAGGGCGAGCAGTGACTCGTACATCTCCACCGGATCGGTGCCCGGGTCCACGACGGTGAGGATGCCCGCGTACGCCTCGGGGTGGTGGTCGGCCAGGAGCCTGGCGCCCCGGGAGGCGGCCGGCCAGGAGGGGCGGCCCGCGTGGTCGGTGCGCAGGGTGTTGTGGGCGGCGAGCCCCCCGTCGAGGCTGATGCCGACGCGGATGCCGTGCCCGGCGAGCGTGGCGATGCCCGCGTCCGTGAGCAGGGTGGCGTTGGTCTGCACGGTGGTGTGGACGGCGCAGTCCGCCGGCACCCGTGCGCGCACCGCGTCGGCGAGGGCGGCCAGCCGGCCCGGCCCGGCGAGCAGGGGTTCGCCGCCGTGCAGGACGAGGGCGACGTTCGTGAGTCCGTGGGCGGCCGCGTGCTCGGCGATCCGGGCGGCGGTGCGGTCGAGGACGGCGGGCGACGCGGCGGACGGGCGGTCGCGCCAGGTGCGGTCGGGGCCCTCGTACAGGTAGCAGTAGCGGCAGGCCAGGTTGCAGCGGCCGTGCACCTTCACGATGAACTGCTCGAAGGGCACCGGGTGCGCGCGGCTGCGCGCACGGGCGTCACCGCGCGGCGCCGGCTCCGCGGGCCGCTCCTCCCGCGGCGTCGTCCGTCCAGCCATTCGAGCACCCCCGTGCTGTACGCCGGCCGGGATGGCCCCGCCGTCGGCCCGGGGTGAGTGTCCCCGGAGTACGGCGGACGCAGGCCCGGCCAGGGCCATGATGTCCTGATCAGGCACACCCCCGGCCGAAACCGTGCGGTTCACGCTCAGAACGCGTTGGTGAACCCCCAGAGCATTTCCTTCGGCTGCTCCGCCCGCCCGCGCAGATCGGCCACCACCTCGGACAGCACCGGGTGGTCCATCGTCCGCAGGGTCGCCAGGTCCAGGCCCAGCAGGTCCGGCAGTTCGCCCGCGCCGCCCGCGCCCGTTCCCTCGTACCGTGTCGACTCGCTCATCACGCCTCCCCGTACCGCAGCACCGGGCCGGCCGGTGACCCGCTCGCCGTTGAGCGCGTCCCGCCGGTCCCGCATCCGTGACCTGCCCTGTCGTCCTCTGCCCTACGCGTACGCCGGGGCCCGGGCGCGCTCTCCGTCGAGCGCGCCGCTCTCACCGCTCCAGCTCCGCCAGCCGCTCGGCGGTCGCCTCACCCGCCGAGCCGCCGGTGTCCGGCAGTTTGCGCCACTCCTGGCGGGCCGCCCGGTACGCGTCGCGCGCGGCCCGGGGGCGTCCCGCCCTCTCGTACGTCATACCCCGCCAGTGGTTGGCTGTAGCAGCCAACTCCACGGCTTCCTGGAGATGTTGTGGACTCTCCAGCTCCGTTTGCGCCTCGCCGGCCGCGTCGGCGGCCGACCGGAACGCCTCCGCCGCCTCGTCACGGCGGGCCGGGCGGTCGAGGACGCCGGCGGCCTGGAGGAGGGCCCGGCCCAGCTCCAGCCAGCAGCGGGCGGCGGTGAGCGGGGCGGTGGCCTCCTCGGCCGCCAGCTTGAAGAGGTACTCGGCCTCCCGCAGGTCGACCCGGTCCGCCGTGGCGCGGTGGCGCAGCATCAGGGCGCGGCCCAGCATCAGCAGCCGCTCGGACTGCTGGGCGCCGCCGGCCGGCATCTCGGAGCGGCAGTCGCGCAGGACCCGGACCGCCGCGCCGATGTGCGGGCGGCCGTCCGGGAGTTCGGCGCGGCGCAGCAGCGTGGCGCCCCACTCGGCGAGCAGGTCGGTGTAGGCGCGGGAGTCGCGGGGGATGCCCCGGGCCGCGCGGGCGAACCACTCGGCGGCGGCGACGAGTTCGGCGGGGTCGCCGGTGTGTTCGTAGCGGGCGGCCCGGACCCGGCCGGCCCGGGTCTGGAGCTGGGCGCGCTGCCGCTGGTCGCGTACGGTCTCCAGCGACTGGGCGGTGAGGGTGGCGGCCTCCTCCGGCTCGGCGCCCGAGGCGAGCAGCGCGTCGACCAGGTCCAGGACGACGCGGACCTCGGTGCCCATGGTCTGCCCGGTGCTCCGGGTGAACGCGGTGCGCAGGGACCGGGCCGACTGGCGGGCGTACTCGCGGGACTGTTCGCCGTCCTGGGTGGCGCGGGCCAGCTTCAGGAGGGTGCGGCCGTGCTGGAGGGGCAGGACGGCGGGGCGGTTCTCCTGGTCGGGCCAGGCGTCGGCGAACGCTTCGAGCATGCCGCAGGCGCTCTGGAGGAGGGCGGTGTCGCCGTCGAGCCGCCACTGTGCCTCCAGGGCCCGGACCCGTTCCAGGGTGAGGCGGAGGGCTTCGCCGGGCTCCAGGCCGGGGCTGGCGCAGGCAGCGGTGTACTCGCGGTCGGCGCGCCGGAGCAGCTCCAGCGCGCCGCGCCGGTCGCCGCGCCTGCGCCGGTCGTCGGCGGCCGCGTGCAGCACCTTGGCGAGCACCGCGCGTTCCCGTACGGCGCCGGGGCGGGCGGCGGCCCGTTCCGCGGCGCGTTCGGCCTCTTCGAGCAGGTCGGCGCCGCCCTGGACCTCCCACAGGCGCAGCACGCAGCGCGCGTACTCCGCCTGGAGCTCGGTGTCGTCGTCGGGCGCCTGGCCGTGCTCGGCGGCGCCCCTGAGCAGCTGGACGGCGTCGATCAGGCGCTGCACCATCTTGTCGGTCTCGAAGTGGCGCACGAGTTCCCGCGCGCGGCGCACGGCGAGGCCGGCGGTCTGGGGGTGTCCGGGGGTCTTGGGCTCCCGGGTGACGAATCGTGGCGGTACGGGCATGAATCGCTCCAGTACGCGGGCTGCGACTTCGGCAAAGGCGTGGGGGACGCGCGGACCCCCGGGTCTTTCGTTCCCCCCGTTCCCGTCGTGCTCCTCACTGTCGTCGGCGTCCTCCGTGTCCCCGTCGGCGTCCCGGGCGGGGAGGGGCCAGGCGGTGTCGTGCGTGGCGTCGCGGGTGGTGCCGTCGCCGAGCTGGGCGTAGGCCAGGGCCGGGAAGTTGGGCCCGCCCTTGCCGAACCGCTGCTCTATGTACTGCGAGCAGTGCTTGAGTACGAGGAGGGCCTCGTCGCGGCCGAGGGGCCCGAGCAGTGCTTCCTGGACGTCGGGCTCGAAGACGTACCACTGTCCGCGTCCGGTGCCGCCCTCCTGCCGCTTGAGAAGGCCGCTCAGCAGGACCTCGGCGAGTTCGGAGGGGCCGGAGTGGGGCAGCATCGTGCGCTGGACGAGCTGCATGACGGGCAGGTAGAGGGGGGCCGCCGCGAGGTAGACGGCGAGCTGTCCGGCCGCCGGGGAGGCCGTCGAGCGGAACCGGCTGACCAGGTGCAGCGAGGACGGGGCCTCGCCCGGGCGGCGGGCGGGGGCCGCGGGCTGGTCGGCCCGGACCCAGCCGACGGCGCCCGGGACCGAGGCCGCGCCGGTGCCGGAGAGCAGCCGGGCCCAGGCGGCGAGCGCGTCCGCGACCGGTGGCAGCACGGGGACGGCGAGGGCGCCGGGGTGGGCGGGGCCCGTTCCGGCGTCGCCGCTGACCTTGAGGAGGGTGGCCCCGGCCGGGCCCTCGCCCCGGGTGAGGGAGCCGAAGGTGACCGGCAGCCGGGTCCGGTTCCACATGCGCTGCGGCAGCGGCTGGAGCACGGCGACCGGGGCGAGCCGGGCGAGCTGGTGCAGCAGCCGGTGGGCGTGTCCGGTGCGCCAGAGGGGGCCCGCGCAGTCGCTGACCACGACGGTCACCCGGCGTCCGGTGGGGTCGCTGAGCCGGTCCGCCGAGTGGAGCGGGGCGGCGGTGGGGTCGGGGCTGCGACTGACCGTGCAGCCGCCGTCAGGGCCGGGGTGGAGGTAGCGGATCTGGACGTCCCGGAACGCGCCGATCCGGGCGAAGATCTGCTGGAGCTCCTCGAACAGCCGGTCCCAGACCAGCATCGAGGAGGAGGCGTCCATCACGCACTGCACGACGGCGTCGCCGCGCCGGACTCCCCGGAAGACCGGCATGACCACGCCCCCGGCGCGGGCGCTGCGTTCGGCGGTCGCCGACTCGTCCAGGACCTGGCGCAGTGGTGCGGAGACCGGGCGGTAGCGCTGCAACGGGCGAAGTGCGCGGGTCAGTTCGAGGGGGGCGGGCAGCACGGGCGCGGCCGGTACGCCGAGGGGCAGCACGGCGGCGCGGGCGTCCGCACGGGACCGCGCGCCCGCCGGGTCCGGTGCCGGGTCCGGGCCGCCGGTCCGCGTACGGCCGGGGACGGGGTGCAGGGAGATCCGCTCGCCATCTCCCGATGCGGGCGTCTCCTCGCGTCGGGTGTCCGGGTCCGCGTCCGGGGTGCGGACCTCCGGCGTGGTGGTGCGGCGGGGGTCGGGGCGCTCTTCGGCGGGGCTGTGGCCGGGGCGGCGCGCGGGGTCCGGCCCGGCGCCCTCCTCGTCGGGCGCGGACGCGCCGCGGGTCCACCGGGCCAGCCAGAGGGCGTCGCAGAGCTGCTCGACGTCCGGGTCGAGCCCGGCGCCGCGCAGCCGCGCGACCAGCTCGGGCAGTAACCCGTCGTCGTGGAGCTCCGGGGCCCCGGGCCCGCCGCCGCCACCGTTCTCGTCCGCCGCACCGGACATCAGAACCTCACCTCGGCCGGTCGAGTCGCTGGATGAGCAGGTCGGCGAGCCGGTCGCGGCCCGCCGGTGACGCGGCGTGCGTGAGGTATATCGCGTTCAGCAGCTGGTCCGTGGCGAGGAGTTCGGTGCGGGAGCGTTCCAGGAAGTGGGCGATCAGGTCGTCGCTGGCGCGGGCGGCCTCCTCGCCGAGGTGGGCCTTGACGAAGGAGGCGAGGCGCTTGTGGTCGGGGCGGCCGAGTTCCAGGTGGATGCAGCGGCGCATCAGCGGGGCCGGGAAGTCCCGTTCGCCGTTGCTCGTGAGCACCACGAAGGGGAAGGCCCGGCACTGCACCCGGCCGCCCTTGATGCGGACCTTGTTGCCGTCGTGGTCGAGGACGTCCGCCTCGCCGTCGGGCAGCCGGTCGGCGATCCGCTCCAGCTCGGGGATGGCGAACTCGCCCTCCTCCAGGACGTTCAGCAGGTCGTTGGGGAGGTCGATGTCGCTCTTGTCCAGCTCGTCGATGAGCAGGACGCGCGGCCGGTCCGAGGGCAGCAGCGCGGTGCCGAGCGGGCCGAGCCGGATGTAACTGCCCACGCTCTGCGCCGCGTCGGCCCCTTCCGCGCCGCCGGCCGCCGCGTGCGAGGCGATCTGGACGTCCTGGAGCCTGGCGATGGCGTCGTAGTGGTAGAGGCCGTCCTGGAGCGTGGTGCGGCTGACCACGGGCCAGCGCAGCGCCTTGCCGAGTTCGAGCTCCCGCGCCACGGAGTGGGCCAGGGTGCTCTTGCCCGCGCCCGGGTCCCCGGTGACGAGCAGGGGGCGCCGCAGGTACAGCGCCGCGTTGATCATCTCCAGTTCCTCGGCGCCGGGCCGGTGCTCCTCGGCGACGCGCCCGGGGATGCCGAGCCGCCGGTCGGCGGACTCGCCGCCGTCCGCCCCGCCGGGCCCGCGGCCTCCGGTGAAGTCGCGCCAGGGCGGCGGGGGCGGCAGCTGGGGAACCTCGTCGTGCGGTTCGCCGATGCCCCGGTAGATGAGCCACTCGCTCGGTTCACTCATAGCGTGTCCCTCGTTGTCACTCGTCCGCCAGGGGCGGCCTGCGTCGGACGTGCCCTACCGTAGCGATCCGGTTCAACACCCGTAAGGGGAAGGTCAGTTCGCTTACACGACTGATGCTTCGGGTGGCTCACGGCGCCTCCAGGAAGTCGGAGCCCGGCAGCGGACGGTGTGGGTCGTCGTAGTAGAGGGCGGCGCCGGCGGACCAGTACATCTCCGTCCGCCCCGCGCTCACCCCGCGTCTCAGTTCGTGGATCTTCCACGGCAGCCGGTCGTGGGTGCGGGTGTCCGACACCGCCTCGGCCACGCGCCGGTGGAACTCCTTGCAGACCGTGTCGCCCTCCGCCGTGCGCCGCTGGAGCAGCGCCACGCCGAAGCCGCTGTCGAGCAGCCGCACCACCCCGGCCGTCACGTCGGCGTCCGGGTTGCCGTAGCGGCACAGGACGGGCACGGTCTCGTGAGCCAGGGCGCGCAACCGCGCCGACTCCGGTACACGTACCCGCAATTCGTCCTCGCAGTCGACCACCTCGGCCCGGATCGTGGCCGCCAGACCCGCGTCCCACCGGGCGGGCCGCTCATGGGCCGCACCCTGGTACGGGCTGCGCAGCACCACCGGTCGTACGGCTCCGAGCCGCATCCCGGACGGCGGCAGCTCCCAGTCGTCCACCGGGAGGCCGAAGAGCGCGGGCGCGACCACGACCTGGAGCATGGCGGGGCTGCCCGGTTCGTCGCACCGGCGGAACGCCTCGGTCAGCGCGGCGGCGAGCCGGTCCGGGACGGTGCCGAGCGGCACGCCGCGGCTGTCCTCGTCCACGGGCTCCGCCTCGCCGGCCCGGCGGTCCACGGCGACCCGCCAGTCGTACTGGTCGCGGGCCCAGCCCTGGAGGTCCACATGGAGCACGACGCGGTCGCGGTCGCCGTAGAGGACCGGTTCGTCCGCCGGGGCGCGGGCGGCCCGCTGGCGGTTCTGTTCCAGGCGGAGCCGGATCGCGGCCCACTCCACGTCGAGCTGCCGGCGCAGGTCGCGGGGCAGTTCGGTGTCGGCGATGCGCTTGACCCAGCCCCAGAGCGCCTTGGCGTTGCGCACGGAGAGCTGGCCGCAGGGGCGGTCGGCCGCGAGGACGCCCATGCAGTAGCGGACGATCAGCTCGAACCGCGCCTCGCGGTCGCGGGCCCGGGCGTCGTACAGCGCGCCGAGTCCGTCGCGCCAGCCGCGCGGGGCCGGGCGGTGGTCGCGGGCGTACACCCCGGGCAGCCGGTCGAGCAGCGTCAGCAGCGACCGGGTGCTGGCCGGGGGCGAGAGCTCGGCGAGCCGGCCCAGGAGTTCGGCGCGCAGCTTGGGGCCGAGGATGCCGCCGGGCGGGTCGGGCAGGTCGCTCTGCGCGTCGGTCCAGGTCCGCCCGGTCCCGGCGGAGCTGGTGTGCCGGTCGGCGTGGTAGCGGTCGTGGGCGTGGAAGACGGACTGGTATATGTCGTCGGTCTCGGTCTCGACGGGCCCGGCCGGCACCTCCAGGGTGCGCAGTCGTTCCACGCCGACGGCGGTGCCGCCCTGGTGGCCGTTGATCTGCGACTTGATGACGCCGACGACCTCGCCCCGGGCGAGGTCCACCAGCGGGCCGCCGGACATGCCGAGCTCCACCCAGTCGCCGTCGATCCTGACGACCTGTTCGGCGTCGCCCGACCCTCCGTACGAGCCCTTGACGACGCAGACGCCGCTGCGGTTCCGGAGTCCGCCGCCTTGCTCCTGCGCCCAGCCCACACAGCGGACCTCGCGGCTGCGGAGCATCGCCTCGGACCGCTCGGTGACGTACACGCAGGGGTGTTCGACGGGGCGCTGGAGCTGGATGAGCGCCAGGTCGGGGGCCGGCCAGCCGCCCGGGCCCGGGGGCCGGGCGCCGGGCAGGGCGGCGACGACCCGGCCCGGCACCTCGGTCAGTTCCGTGCTGTAGCGGTCCTCCTTGAACCACACGCCCACCATGCCCGCCTCCCCCCGCATCGCCACGTGCGCGCACGTGAGGACCCAGCTGGGTGCGACGAAGAAGCCGCTGCCCAGGAAGTCCCCTTCCGGTCCGTCCTGGGCATACCCGGACGGCGGGCGATGGATGCGTACGGTGGCGTCCTGGACGAGGTCCATGAGGGCGGCCTGGGCGGGGCCGAGGGACCCCTCTGCGCCCCCCTGTTCCCCGAAGGTCATGCCCCGCCGCCGTCGGTGTCGTCCGCACCGCCGGGGTGTGCCGGTGCGCCGGGGGGTGCCCCGGCGGGCGGGAAGCCGGGAGGTGCGCCGGCGCCCGGCGGGGGCGCGAAGGGCACGGCCGCCTGCGCCGGTACGGGGGCGGGCGGGGGCGCGTCGATGGGTGGCCCACCGCCGTTCCAGGTGAGGGTGACCGTGATGGCACCCTTCGCCTCGCCGTCCGCGAGCAGCCCGACGATCCTCCCGGCCTTGGCGGTCAGCTCGATGCCGAACTCGACGCTCACCTCGTCCGGCCGCACCGCGCGCAGCGGCACGGCGAGCGAGCGCGCGACCCCGGTCACCACCGAGTGCAGGCTCTCGACCCGGGCCTGCACCTGGTCCGCGAAGTCCCCGAAGCCGGTGTCCGTATAGGTCGGACCACCGCCGCCGCCCGGCCCGGTCAGCTCCTCGGCTCCGGAGATCCTGGCCCAGACCGGTGTGCCGTCCGGCAGCTCGATGCGCGTAATACGGGACCCACTGTCACCCATGACACCCCCCGTTTCACCAACTACCCGCAGATTAACGGCCGTAGTCGGCGGATGCGGGGTGGATGGGCGAGGAGGCGTCCTGAGGTGCGCGAAGGCGGCTCTAGAATCGGGCCATGTACTTCACCGACCGCGGTATCGAGGAGCTGGAGAAGCGGCGAGGCGAGGAGGAGGTCACTTTCGAGTGGCTCGCCGAGCAGCTTCGTACGTTCGTCGATCTCCATCCCGACTTCGAGGTGCCGGTCGAGCGCCTCGCGACCTGGCTGGCCCGTCTGGACGACGAGGACGACGAGGACGAGTAGGGGTCACTCCCCGCCGGCGCGGCCTTCGCGTACGCGGTCGTACGCGAGTCCCAGCGCCCCGTGCACCATCAGGAGCACCCCGGCGAAGGCCCAGCCGCCGCTGCGCCGGGCCGCTCCCCACAGGGCGAGCGGCAGTCCCGCCGCGAGCTGGGCGCCCGCGAGTGCCCGCGCCCGCGGACCCCGCACCCACGGTCCGAACCGGCTGCTCTCCACCGCGCCCAGGTCGACCTTGACCGCGTCGCGCCACCCGGGCCAGTCGATGCGCTCGGCCCCTTGCCACCCCTCGCTCCCGGGCTCGCTCCCGGCCGGGAGCGCGAGGCCGGTGCGGGTGAGCACGGCGATCAGCCCGCGCAGCCGGGCCCGGGCGTCGGCGTCCGGGTCGGGCCGGGTGAGCGCTTCGAGCGACTGCACGTCCAGTACGGGGTCGAGCCCCAGCCGCTCGGCGAACGTACGCATGGCCTCGTCCTCACCGGCGGGGGTACCGTCCGCGAGCCAGACGTAGCCCACGGGGCGGCGGAATCCCGAGGCGAGCGTGTATCCGGCCCGGTCGCCGTCCCACCACAGCGCGAGCACCGGCCAGGTGGAGCCGACGGCGAGCGCGGTGGCCCAGCCGCCCAGCACCCGGTCGACGGGCTCGGCCCGCTCCCCCTCCCCCGCCCTGGCCCGGCGGCCGCCCTGCCAGGGCTCCCCCTCTGGTACGAGAACGCTCCAGCCCGGCCCGGCCGGCGCGAGCAGCAGCGGTTCGCGGAGCAGTTGCGCGACCGGGCGCACGGCGTCCGGCACGGTCCGGCACAGCAGCAGGGCACCCACGGGTGAGCTCGCGTCCATGCCTCACACCGTAGGACACCTCGTCACCGTTTGTGGGGTTTTGCGCACACCGCCCCCTCCGCACCCGGGCCCCTTTTCTTGACTTCCCACATCCGCGATATATCGTGTTCTCCAAGAGACGCGATATGTTGCGTCGCCAGTGCTATCGGGAGGTCAGATCCATGCCTGTCTCGACGTGGGCCGTCGCCGAGCCTCGGAAACTGACCTTCGAGGAACCCGTGACCGCGCTGAAGGTGCGCGTCGTCAACGGCACGGTCAACGTGGTCGGCACCGACGAGCCGACCGCGCGCCTGGAGGTCTCCGCCATCGAGGGCCCGCCGCTGGTCGTGACGCAGGAGGACGGCGTCCTGACCGTGGCGTACGAGGACCTGGCCTGGCAGAACCTGCTGAAGTGGTTCGACCGCAAGGAGTGGCGCCGCACCGCGGTCGTCTCGCTCGCCGTCCCGGCCGGCGCCTCGGTGGAGGTCGGCGTGGTCGGCGCCGGGGCGTTCGTCTCCGGTGTCCGGGGCCGTACGGAGGTGCGTGGCGTCACCGGGGACACCACACTCGTCAAGCTCTCCGGGCCGGTCGGCGCGGAGACCGTGTCGGGCAGCGTCGAGGCCCAGTCCGTCACCGGGGACCTGCGCTTCAAGTCGGTCTCCGGCGAGCTGACGGTGGTCGAGGGCGCGGGCGCCTCCGTGAAGGCGGAGTCCGTCAGCGGCGCCATGGTGCTCGACCTGGACCCGACCGGGAAGCCCACGGACATCCGGCTGACCACGGTCTCCGGCGAGATCGCCATCCGGCTGCCGCACCCCGCCGACACGCGGGTCGAGGCGAACACGGCGAGCGGTTCCGTCTCCAACGGCTTCGAGGACCTGCGGGTCGGCGGCCAGTGGGGCGCGAAGAAGATCACCGGCACGCTGGGCCCCGGCACCGGCACCCTGCGGGCGACGACCGTATCGGGGTCGATCGCGCTCCTGCGCCGCCCGCCGGCCGAGGAGGAACCGTACGACGCCGAGCCGACCGGAAAGGTGCTCTGACATGCCCCCCGTATTCGCCCACGGCCGTCTGCGGCTGTACCTCCTCAAGCTGCTGGACGAGGCGCCCCGGCACGGCTACGAGGTGATCCGGCTGCTGGAGGAGCGCTTCCAGGGCCTGTACGCCCCCTCGGCCGGCACGGTCTACCCCCGGCTGGCCAAGCTGGAGGCGGAGGGCCTGGTCACGCACGCCACGGAGGGCGGCCGCAAGGTCTACTCGATCACCGACGCCGGCCGCGCCGAACTGGCCGACCGCACCGGGGAGCTGGCCGATCTGGAGCTGGAGATCCGCGAGTCGGTCTCCGAGCTGGCCGCCGAGACGCGCGACGACGTGCGCGGGGCCGCGGGCAAGCTGCGCAGTGAGATGCGGGCGGCGGCCGACGAGTCGCGCCACACGCCGGGCGCCGCTCCGGGCGCTACTTCGGGCGCCGCTCCGGGCGCCGCTCCGGGCGGCAAGGAGCCGTTCGGCGGGCTCGGTGACTTCGGTGACCACGAGACGTGGCGTACCGCCAAGGACGAGCTGCGCAAGGCCAAGCAGGAGTGGAAGGAGCAGGCCCGCCGCGCCAAGGACGAGTCCCGGCGCGCCCGCCAGGACGCCCAGCAGGCCCGCCGCCAGGCCAAGGAGGCCCAGGACCGGGCGCGCGAGCAGATGCAGAACGCCGCCCGCCAGGTCCAGGAGCACTTCGCCCGGGGCGACTGGCCGGCCGGGGTCCGCGAGGGCCTGGCCGAGATCACCGGCCAGCTGGGCGGCTTCGCCCGTACGGGGAGCTGGGGGCCGTACGTCAAGCCGGACGCCGCCGGAACCGACCCCGAGTGGGGCCGGGACACGGGCGGCACGGGTGACCCGGCCCGCGATCTGGACCGGCTGCTCGACCGCTTCCGCGACGAGATCCGCGACGCCGCGCGGGACCACGGGGTGACGGAGGCCCAGCTCGCGGAGGCCCGCCGCCACTTGGCGACGGCGGCGGGGCAGGTGGGTGCGGTGCTGCGGGGGGACGCGGATAAGTAGGTACGGGGGCCGGTCGCCCGGCCCCCGTCGGCCCTGCTCGCCCCCGCGCGTTCAGCCCGCCTTGCGGTGGCCCTCCGCGCCACCGGCCCCGTTCCCGTACAGCGCGCGCTCGACCGAGGCGTACGTCGCCCCGTGCTCGGCGAGCACGTCGGCGACGGGGCCGGGGGTCGCGGTGAGGGCCAGCAGGAGGTGTTCGCCGCCGATGGACCGGTCGCCGCGCCCGAGTGCGACGCGCAGCGACTTCTCCAGGGTCTTCTTCGCCTCCCGGGAGAAGGACGGCCGGCCCGCCCGGCGCCGGCGCCCGCCGTCGCCCCGCAGGGCCCCCTCGCCGTGCGCCTCCTCGATGCGTGAGACGACGGCGCCGAGGTCGATGCCGATGTCCGCGAGCGCGTCGGCGTCGGCCCTGCTCATGCCGCCGCGCCTGCGGGCCTCGGCGAGCGCCGCCTCGACGGACTCCCTGCGGTCCACGAGGCCCAGCGCGGTGAGCGCGAACGCGGCCCGGCCGCCTTCCTGGTCCAGCAGGGCGAGCAGCAGCTGTTCCCCGGTGACCGTGGCGGCCCCGGTCCGCCCGGCGTGTTCCACGGCGCCGGTCACCGTGGCGCGGGCGTCCTTGGTGAATCGCTCGAACATCAATGCCTCCCGTACTTCTTGTGCACGGCCTGCCTGCTGACGCCCAGTTCGGCGGCGATCTCCTGCCACGACCAGCCCTTGGCGCGGGCGCTTCTGACTTGTACGGCTTCCAGCTGCTCCAGCAGCCGCCGCAGCGCGGCGACCGACCGCAGCCCCACGCGGGGGTCGCGGTCGCCCGCCCGCTCGGCGAGATCCGTTGCTTCGGTCATGATGTCAACTTACGTTGACATGCGGGCCTTGTCAACCGTTGTTGACAGTGAGCACGATCTTCCCGAACTGGTCGCCCGCCGCGAGACGTTCGAAGCCGTCCCGGGCGCGGTCCAGGGGCAGCACCTCGTCGATCACGGGGCGCACGCCGGTGGTGGCGCAGAAGGCCAGCAGATCCTCCAGCTCGTCCTTGGAGCCCATGGTCGAGCCGACGACCTTCAGCTCCAGGAAGAAGATCCGGGTCAGCTCGGCGTGCGAGGGGCGGTCGCCGCTGGTGGCGCCGGAGATGACCAGGGTGCCGCCGGGGCGCAGCGACTTGACGGAGTGGGACCAGGTGGCGGCGCCGACCGTCTCGATGACGGCGTCCACCCGGTGCGGCAGCCGGGCCCCCGCCTCGAACGCCTCGACGGCGCCCAGCTCGACGGCCCGCCCGCGCTTGGCCTCGTCGCGGCTGGTGGCGTAGACCCGCAGCCCGGCGGCCCGGCCGAGCACGATCGCGGCGGTCGCGACCCCGCCGCCGGCGCCCTGCACGAGCACGGAGTCCCCGGGGCGCACCCCGGCGTTGGTGAACAGCATCCGGTACGCGGTGAGCCAGGCGGTCGGCAGGCAGGCGGCCTGCTCGAAGCTCAGCTCCCGAGGCTTGGGCAGCACGTTGTACGTGGGAACGGTGACCCTCTCCGCGAACGTGCCCTGGTAGCGCTCGGTGAGGATGGACCGGGGCTCGTCGGGCCCGACCCCGTGCCCGGTCTGGCCGATGACGGAGTGCAGGACGACCTCGTTGCCGTCCTGGTCGATCCCGGCGGCGTCGCACCCGAGGATCATCGGCAGCTTGTCCTCCGCGAGGCCGACGCCGCGCAGGGACCAGAGGTCGTGGTGGTTGAGGGAAGCGGCCCGGACGTCGACGGTGGTCCACCCGGGCCGGTCCTGCGGGGCCGGGCGGTCGCCCAGCTCCAGACCGTTGAGGGGGTGGGCGGGGTCCAGGGTGGCTGCGTAGGCGGCGAACATGCCGCCGACGATAGGGGGCGCCGTACTGACGCGTAACCGCCTGCGACTGTGACGCGCCGCGCACCGGGGCTCCGCCCCGGACCCCGCGCCTCAAACGCCGGCGAGGCTGAAAGTGGCCGCGCGGCCAAAATCAAGCCCCTCCGGCGATTGAGGACCGGGGGTACGGGGGCAGCGCCCCCGCAACGCCTCAGCGCCGGGCGACACCCTCCGCACGGGCCGCCGCGGCCACAGCGGCCGTCACCGCCGGAGCAACCCGCTCGTCGAACGGCGACGGAATCACGTAATCCGCCGCCAGCTCATCGCCGACCACGTCGGCCAGCGCGTTGGCCGCCGCGATCTTCATCCCCTCCGTGATCCGCGAAGCCCGCACCTGCAGCGCCCCCGCGAAGATCCCGGGGAAGGCCAGCACGTTGTTGATCTGGTTCGGGTAGTCCGACCGCCCCGTCGCCACGACGGACGCGTACTTGTGGGCGATGTCCGGGTGGACCTCCGGGTTCGGGTTGGCCATCGCGAAGACGAAGGCTCCCGGTGCCATCGAGGCGACCGCCGCCTCCGGGACCGTACCGCCGGAAACGCCGATGAAGACGTCCGCGCCGGCGAGCGCCACCTCCAGGGGGCCGGAGATGCCCGCCCGGTTGGTGAGCTCCGCCAGCTCGCGCTTGACGTCGGTCAGGTCCTCGCGGTCCCGGCTCACGATGCCCTTGCGGTCCGCGACGGCCACGTCGCCGAGCCCCGCCTCCAGCAGGAACTTGGCGATGGCGATCCCGGCCGCACCGGCGCCGGAGATCACCGCGCGCAGATCGCCCAGGGCGCGCCCGGACAGCTTCGCGGCGTTGCGCAGGGCGGCCAGCGTGACGACGGCCGTGCCGTGCTGGTCGTCGTGGAAGACCGGGATGTCCAGCCGCTCCTGGAGCTTGCGCTCGATCTCGAAGCAGCGCGGCGCCGAGATGTCCTCCAGGTTCACCCCGCCGAAGGAGGGGGCGAGCCGGACGACGGTCTCCACGATCTCGTCCGCGTCGGTGGTCGCGAGCGCGATCGGCACCGCGTCCACCCCGCCGAACTGCTTGAAGAGGATCGCCTTGCCCTCCATCACGGGGAGGGACGCCTCGGGACCGATGTCGCCGAGACCGAGCACCGCCGTGCCGTCCGTGACGACGGCGACGACCTGCGACTTCCAGGTGTAGTCGTGGACGAGCTCCGGGTGCTCCGCGATCGCGCTGCACACCTTCGCCACGCCCGGCGTGTACGCGAGGGACAGGTCGTCCCGGTCCCGGATCGGGACGGTGGCCCGCACGGCCATCTTCCCGCCGCGGTGGAGCGCGAAGGCCGGATCGAACGGCTCGTCGGTGGTGCTGTCAGTACTGCTGTCGCTGCGAGGATTGACGATCTCCGCTGCCATGGTGTTGACCCCTTAAGTCTTCATCGTTTGAGGGTGGCCACTCCTGGTTGAGGAGGGGTGGGCGGACCCGCGTACGTGCCCTGCGCCTGGCGGTTGGCCCGCCCCGGCAGGGGGAGGTACGTACGCGCGGGCGCGCCGCACACGCGCCCTGAGCCCCGGATGAGGGGTGTAAAGGTCTTTCTTACCGGACGGACCTGGTCACGGACGAGTCCATATGCGCTCCGTGACATGACTCATAGTGGGCTGCCATTTCAACAGGTCAGCCTCGTGCCGGACCTGAGTCCGGCACGCGAGACGCGCCGCAGATCCTCCGGCCGCGAGAAGGAAACCCCATAAAAGGTCCGGCCTTGGTGTACCGGCCTCAAGAGGTTCGGGGATCGCCCGTTACCCGATTTTGACATGCCGGGCCCCCTGTTCGGGCTAATCCGCATGGCAACATGCCGTAATCACACAAGGCGGCGACACCCGACGCCGTGTGCCATTACCGCCTGGCGAACCGTCCCCACCTGCCGGAGGAACCCGAACATGACCGCACGCTTCACCCGTCGTACGGCCGCGACCACCCGCATCGCCGCGGTCGGCGCCATCGCGGTCGCCGGCACCATGCTGCTGACCGCCTGTGGCGACCAGACGAAGAACAACGACTCCGGATCGACCAAGGCGAGCACCGGCGCCTCCGCCGGTACGGCCTCCCCCGCCGACCTGCTGCCCGCGGACATCAAGTCCAAGGGCGTCATCCGGGTCGGCTCCGACATCGCCTACCCGCCGGTCGAGTTCAAGGACAAGTCGGGCGAGACCGTGGGTATCGACCCCGACCTCGGCGCCGCGCTCGGCAAGGTGCTGGGCGTCGAGTTCAAGTTCGAGAACGGCACGTTCGACACCCTGGTCACCGGCCTGCGCGCCAAGCGCTACGACGTCGCGATGTCGGCGATGACGGACAGCAAGGAGCGCCAGGAGGGCATCGACCCGGAGACGAAGAAGAAGGTCGGCGAGGGCGTCGACTTCGTGGACTACTTCACCGCCGGTGTCTCGATCTACACCAAGAAGGGCGACGACCAGGGCATCAAGACCTGGGCCGACCTCTGCGGCAAGAAGATCGCCGTCCAGCGCAACACCGTCTCGCACGACCTGGCCAAGGACGAGTCCAAGAAGTGCGCCGGCGGCAAGAAGATCGCCATCGAGCCGTACGACACGGACCTGGAGGCCCAGACCCGTATCCGCTCGGGCGGCGCCGACGCCGGCTCCTCCGACTTCCCGGTCGCCGCGTACGCGGTGAAGACCTCGGGCGGCGGCAAGGACTTCCAGATCGTCGGCGACCAGGTCGAGGCGGCCCCGTACGGCATCGCCGTCGCCAAGGGCAACGACAAGCTCACCCAGGCCATCAAGGCGGCCATGGACGAGATCATCAAGAGCGGCGAGTACGACAAGATCATCGCCAAGTGGGGCGTCGAGGCCGGTGCGGTCACCGAGGCCAAGGTGAACGGCGGGTCCTGACCGGATCCGGCGCTGAAAGGCATCAGCCGTGACTGACATCAAGAAGGCGGGACCGGCCGACGAGCCGCCCGCATCCTCCGCCTCGGAGGCGGCACCCGCACCGGAGGCCATCCGTGCCATCCCGGTCCGGCACTACGGGCGGTACGTCGCGGCGCTCGTCGCCATCGCCCTGCTCGCGTCCCTCGTCTACGCCTTCAGCCAGGGCAAGATCAACTGGGGCGCGATCCCGGACTACTTCTTCGACGACCGCATCATCGACGGGGTCGGCCAGACGCTGCTGCTGACCGCCCTGTCGATGCTGATCGGCGTGGTCGGCGGCATCCTGCTCGCCGTCATGCGCCTGTCGAAGAACCCGGTGACCTCGTCCATCGCGTGGTTCTACATCTGGTTCTTCCGGGGCACACCCGTCCTGGTGCAGCTGTTCGTGTGGTTCAACCTGGGTCTGGTCTTCGAGTACATCAACCTCGGGCCGATCTACAAGGACTACTGGTCCAGCTTCATGACGCCGCTGCTCACGGCGCTGCTCGGGCTCGGTCTCAACGAGGCCGCGTACATGGCGGAGATCTGCCGGGCCGGTCTGCTCTCGGTGGACGAGGGCCAGACCGAGGCGTCGCACGCGCTGGGCATGAGCCACGCCAAGACCCTCCGGCGCGTCGTGATCCCGCAGGCCATGCGGGTGATCGTGCCGCCCACGGGCAACGAGGTCATCAACATGCTGAAGACGACCTCGCTGGTGGCGGCGGTGCAGTTCTACGAACTCTTCAAGAACGCCCAGGACATCGGTCAGGCGTCCGGGGCTCCGGTGGAGATGTACTTCCTCGCCGCCGCCTGGTATCTGATCATGACCTCGGTGCTGAGCGTCGGGCAGTACTACCTGGAGCGGTACTACGCGCGTGGATCGAGTCGCAGCCTGCCGCCGACCCCGTTCCAGAAGCTGAGGGCCACCGTGCTCTCGGTGGGCCGCCCGAAGGGAGGCATCGCATGACCGCGATGGTGAAGGCCGAGGGCGTCCACAAGTCCTTCGGCGCCGCGCACATCCTCAAGGGCATCGACCTGGAGGTCGCCCCGCAGGAGGTCTTCTGCCTGATCGGCCCGTCCGGCTCCGGCAAGTCGACGTTCCTGCGGTGCATCAACCACCTGGAGCAGATCAGCGCCGGACGGCTGTACGTCGACGGCGAGCTGGTGGGTTACCGCCAGAAGGGCGACAAGCTCTACGAGCTCAAGGACAGCGAAGTCGCCCTGAAGCGCCGGGACATCGGCATGGTCTTCCAGCGCTTCAACCTGTTCCCGCACATGACGGCGCTGGAGAACGTCATGGAGGCGCCCGTCCAGGTGCGCCGCGAGTCCAAGGCGGTCGCCCGGGCCCGTGCCGAGCGGCTGCTCGACCGGGTCGGCCTGCGCGACAAGGCCGGGAACTACCCCTCGCAGCTCTCCGGCGGGCAGCAGCAGCGGGTGGCCATCGCCCGGGCGCTGGCCATGGAGCCGAAGCTGATGCTCTTCGACGAGCCCACGTCGGCGCTCGACCCGGAGCTGGTCGGTGACGTGCTCGACGTGATGCGGGGCCTCGCCGAGGACGGCATGACGATGATCGTCGTCACGCACGAGATGGGCTTCGCCCGCGAGGTCGGCGACGCGCTGGTCTTCATGGACGACGGCGTGGTCGTCGAGTCGGGCCACCCGCGCGACGTCCTGAGCAACCCGCACCACGACCGGACGAAGTCGTTCCTGTCGAAGGTGCTCTAGGCGGTGCGGAAGAAGGGCGGTACGGACCCCGGGGTCCGTACCGCCCTTCTTCCGTACGGGGTCACTGCTTCGGCAGCAGCTCCGGACGCAGCACCAGTTCGCGCAGCTGCGCGCGGGTGAGCGGCGGGGACGTGAGCATCGGCCCCTGGACGACATCGGCCTCGAAGCCGGTGCTGTCGCGTACGCCCACCAGCGAACCGTCCGCCAGGGTGAGCCGGGCTGCCAGCTCCGGCCCCCACTGCGGGGTGCCGTCGCCGTAGTTCATCTCGTCGCTCCAGATGGTGAGCACCCGCCCGCCGGACAGCTCCTCGCGCACGCAGTTGTCGGGGGCCGGCTCCCCGTTCGTCGGCTTGCACAGGTTCACGACGGGCGACCCGCCACCGAGCTTCTTCGCCACGGCCTTCGCGTCCATGACGTCGATGGTCAGGTAGCCGACGCCGCCGTCCCGGCGGATCTCGTACTGCCCGTCCAGCGGCCCTGTCCTGGGGGGCTCGGGCGGCAGGGGCGAGGCGTGCTTGATGATGTCGGCGAACGACACCTCCTCGACCGTGCCGGTCAGATCCGGCAACAGCTTGAGCAGCCGCACGTCTCGCGGCGTCTCACCGGGCTCCTGCGCCAGGGACCCCACGGACGAGGTCCGCGGGGAGGCCGGCGCCGAGGAGAGCTGGGGCACGAGGAACGCCCCCGCCGCCACCGCGCACACCGCCGTCGCCGACACCGCGGTCCGGCGCCGCCACTGCACCCGCCCGGCCTTCGCGTACACCGCCTCCGTGCTGATGACGGGCCGTCCGGCGTCGTCGGCGGCCTTCCCCAGCAGCTCACGCACGTCGTTCATACCCATACCTCCGCCATCTCGGCGCGCAGCGCCGCCAACCCCCGAGCCGTGTGGCTCTTGACCGTGTTCTCCCGCATCCCGAGCGTCGCGGCCGTGGCCTCGACGCTCAGGTCCTCCCAGTAGCGCAGCACCAGGACCGCCCGCTGCCTGGGCGTGAGCCGGGCGAGCGCCGCCCGTACCGCCAGGCCGGTATCGGTGTCGGGTGCCTCGACGGCCCGCTCGGGCAGCTCCCCGTATGCCTGCTCGCGGCGCCAGAACCGGCGGCGGCCCGCGATGAAGGTGTTGACCAGGGTCTTGCGCGCGTACGCCTCGATGTTGTCGAGCCGCCCGTACCGCCGGCCGCCGAGCACGACCTTGACCAGGGTCGTCTGGACCAGGTCCTCGGCCTCGTGGCGGTCGCCGCAGAGCAGGAACGCGCTGCGGAACAGCGCGGTACGCCTGCCCTCCACGAAGGCGTGCAGCGCGGCGTGGTCATCGCTCCGCATCCGGTTGTCCCTCCCCCGGCCCGCGGGCGCGGACCGTCTCACCCTTCCAGTGCGGTGGCCGGCCCGGCGGGTTGCGGCGTGTACGGGGCCAATTCCACGGCATGGCCGCTTTGGCCCGCCACCCCTCCCCCGTAATAGCCTGTACGCTGAGCGACCCATTACGCCTGCTTCGCACCGCCCCTGGACCGACGCCGTAAGGACACCTCGTGGAACTGGCCTATTACGCGGACTATGCCGTGCGCCTGGTCAACACCGAGCAGCCGGCCCGGAACACGGACGCCCTCACCTCGGTCGACGCGGTCCGGGACCTCTTCGGCCCGAGCGGCCAGGCGGCCCGCCGGGCGACCGACGCGGACGTGACCCGGTTCCGTTCCGTACGGGCCCGGCTGCGCGCGGTGTTCGAGGCGGCCGACACCGGGGACGAGCGGCTCGCGGTGGACCGGCTGAACTCGCTGCTGATGGAGTTCCCGGTCAGCCCGCAGGTCTCCGGGCACGAGGAGCGCGACGCGGACGGCAGGCCGGACTGGCACATGCATCTGGCGGACCACCCGTCCAACGCGACCGCGGGGTACGCCGCGATCGCCTCCATGGGCCTGGCCTTCCACCTCACCTCGCACGGCGTGGACCGGCTCGGCCTGTGCGAGGCGGCGCCGTGCCGCAACGCCTACCTGGACACCTCGACCAACCGCTCCCGCCGCTACTGCTCGGACCGCTGCGCGACCCGGGCGAACGTGGCGGCCTACCGGGCCCGCAAGCGCCTGGAGACGGAGCGCGCCGCCGATACCGGGCGCAGCGCGGAGACCGCCCAGCTCACCACCCCGCGCACCGAGCGCTGATCCCTCGTCAGGGGCCGGTAGCGCGCCCGGACCCGAGCCAGCACCAGCTCCTCGGGCACCGCCCCGTAGTCCGTACTGTCCCCGCCCGCGTAGCCGTTGTCCCCCAGCACCCACCAGCCTTCGGCCCGCCGCTCCACGGCCCGCTTCACCACCAGCAGGTCCTGCTGGAACGGGTGGCGCAGGATCACCACGTCACCGGGGCGCACCGGCGCCCCGTACTGCACGAGCAGCCAGTCCCCGTGGTAGAGCGTGGGCACCATCGAGGGCCCCGTCACCTCCACCACCTGGAACGGCACCCGCCCCAGCCCGCGCACGGGCTGCTCGTCGGCCGGCTCCGGCACCTCCGGCACCTCCCTCATCTCCTCCTCGGTCCGTCCAGTACACCGTCCCTCACAGGGTTTCGTACATTCGGTCACTGGTCCCACACTCATCCCGGACTTTTGGCCTAAGCCTCCGGGGGCACTCGCTGAAACAGGCTTCTCACGGAGTAATGTCCCACCTGAGAAGACGATCACGAGGAAGGACAGCTCAATGCTTTCCCGCCTGTTTGCCCCCAAGGTGAAGGTCAGCGCCCACTGCGACCTGCCCTGCGGCGTGTACGACCCGGCCCAGGCCCGCATCGAGGCGGAGTCCGTCAAGGCCGTCCAGGAGAAGTTCCAGGCCAACGAGGACCCGCACTTCCGGGCCCGCGCCGTGGTCATCAAGGAGCAGCGCGCCGAGCTCGCGAAGCACCACGTCTCGGTGCTGTGGAGCGACTACTTCAAGCCCCCGCACTTCGAGAAGTACCCGGAGCTGCACCAGCTGGTCAACGACACCCTGAAGGCCCTCTCGGCCGCCAAGGGCTCGACCGACCCGGCCACCGGCCAGAAGGCGCTGGACCTGATCGCGGAGATCGACAAGATCTTCTGGGAGACCAAGAAGGCTTGATCTACGGTTAGGCCGTCTGACCTGCGGTTTCGCTGGCCAGACTCCGTACCGGTCCGCACCCGGTCCGCAGGCCGCCGAGCACGGCGTCCATCGCGGACCGGGTGCGGTCTTCTTCTCCCGGCCACAGATGTGCGTAGATCCGCAGCGTGATGACGGCGGACGCGTGGCCGAGGACGAGCTGCACCTGCTTGACGCTCGCCCCGCCCGCGATGAGCGCGGAGGCGTAGAAGTGCCGCAGGTCGTGGGTCACCATGTGCGGCAGCTCGACGGGCTTGCGGCCGTCACACTTGGCCGCCTTGTTCTCCTCCGCCTGGAGCGCCTTACGGGCGCAGTTCCACTCGGTCTTCCAGCGGCGGTAGTTGAGGGGCTCCCCCTCCTCCATCGTGAACAGCCACTCCGTGGAGGGGCGCGCGGCGAGATGCCCGAGGAGCGCGTCGGTGACGACCTCCCCGACCGGGACCGTACGCCGGGACTTGGCTGTCTTCGGCGGGCCGATCTTCCCGGACTGAAGCCGCTGCCGGTCGACCCGGATGGCGCCGGCCTTGAAGTCGACGTCCGACACCTTCAGGCCGAGCAGCTCGCCGATGCGCAGCCCTGATCCGGCGAGGGTAACGATCGCCGCGCGGATGTACGGCGGCATCACGCGGGCCATGGCCTCGACCTGGGCGACCGTGGGCGGGGTGACCTCCTCGTCAGCCATGGCCGGGAGAGTGATCCGGCGGCACGGGCTGGAGGCGATGACCTTGTCGTCCACAGCCGCCGTCATGACGCGAACGAGGACGTCGTAGACGTTCCGCACGCTGCCGGGGCCGAGCTGGTCGGAGAGGCGCTTGAAGAGCACCTGTATGTCGTTGCGGCGTATCGCCGCCATGGACCGGGCGCCCAGCGCCGGTACGAGGTGGAGCCGGAGTGCGTTGTCGGTTATGCGCTCGCCCGCCTCACTGGCGATGAGCGAGCCCTCCCACCTCTCGGCGTACTTCTCGAAGGTGACGCGGCCGGCTCGCGGGTCGACGTACTGGCCGGTGACCATGCTGGTCGTGACCTCGTCGAGCCAGCGCTGGGCGTCGAGCTTCCGGTCGAAGTGGCGGGCGTGTTCCTTGCCGTCAAGGTCGCGGTATCGGGCCCGCCACTTGCCGGTGGGGCGCTTCTGAACGTTGGCCAAGTGGCCTCTCCTTCGTCTCGGTTGTCAGTAGTGGCCGCCGTCCGCAATGTCGTTGCTGAGCGTGCGAGCGTCGCGCTCGTCGCCCATGAGACGGAGGCACTGCTCGTGGATCGCCCGCGAGCTGTCAGGGTGGGCCTTGATGTGGTCGGCAACGGCGACGACGGCACGGTGCAGGCGGTCCCGGGCGTCACGAGTCTCGTAGAACGCCTCAACGGCTTCCTGGACTAGCCGCCGACTGTCGATGTCGAGCCCTTCGAGGGGCGGTGACATCAGCTCTTCGAGGGGCAGCTCGAAGACGCGGGAGAAGGCGAGCGCCTCATCGAGATTGATCCGCCTGCGGGGTGATCCGTTCTCGATGCGCCAGACAGCCGTCTGGTTCATCTTCACGCCCGCTCTGGTCACGCGCTCTGCCAGCTCGGTCGTGCTCCACCCTCTGACCTCGCGCTCCAGGGCCACACGGCCTGCCACGTTGCCTTCGCTGTAGAGCAGCGGCACCTCGCCGCCCTCGGGCCTGTCGCCTGCCATCGAACCTCCATCATCACCGTCACTATCCCAATTGAAACATGAGCTTCCCGATTTGGGTATCCGCCGATCCTGGGGTACAACTTTATGCAGATCGAATCGCCATCTAGCCGAATGGGAATGCATGCGATACCTGACCACCGCCGAGGTCGCCAAGCGCTACCGCACAGCCGAGAGCACCGTCCGCTACTGGCGCCAGCTCAAGAAGGGGCCGCGCGGCATCAAGGTCGGCAAGCGGGTGCTCTACCCCGAGACCGAACTGCTGCGCTACGAGCGCGCGCTGGCCGACGGAGGAGACGAGTGGGGCCTGGCCTCATGAGCCGCAGGCAGTCCCTGACACAGCAGCGGCCCCCGGCGCGCCAACGCCGAGGGCCGGAGATTCCCCTGCCCATCGCCCATCCCTGAACGAACGAACCGGTGAGGGGCGGGACCTTGCCCGTCCCGTCCCTCACCTGAGAGGAACGTCGATGGAGGACTCTACGTCCCCCGCCAACTCGAACCCATCCCACAAGGTCGTCTGGCCTGCCGCTGCGGTCCCTGGCCAGGGCATCCCGTGCCACCGTCCGGACCGAGCGGACGACCGGTCCCCTTCTCCGGGGATCGGCGATCGACCGGTCCGTGCCGCTGGTCCGGTCGGTCCGGTCCCGGACCGGTCCGCGACCGAGCCCCGGACCGAGGTTTCGGTCAACCCGGACCAGGGGCCCGGACCAACGGAGAACGCGCAGCTCAGTGGCCTATCGGACCGGACCGGGAACCCGGACCATGGACCCGGTCCGGAAGCCGGGGACCGGGCGGAGAGTTCCGGTCAGTCGGCTGGCGAACCCGGACCAACAGTCCTGGCGGACCACGGTGCTCCGGGGACGGTCCGCGAACCCGGACCGGGGACCGGGGGCCGTGAGGGTGCCGGACTCACGACGGACCGGGACCAGGAAGGGACCGTCGTACTGGACGATCTGCGGGCTGCGATCGGCCGGTATGTGGTGCTGCCGAGCGAGGAGGCGCTCTCGGCGGTCACGTTGTGGGTGGCGGCTTCCCATATTCAGCCCGCTCTCCAGCATGCGCCGCGTCTGGCGGTGGTGGGGCCGACCAAGGGCTGCGGCAAGTCCCGCGTCCTGGACGTGCTCCACGAGACTGTCCATCAGCCGATGATGACGGTGAACACCTCGCCTGCGGTGGTCTTCCGCGTGATTGGCAATAACCCGCCGACGCTGCTGGTGGACGAGGCCGACACCATCTTCGGCCCCAAGGCCGGGGACAAGGAAGATCTGCGCGGTCTGCTGAACGCCGGGCACCAGCGCAACCGCCCGGCCTGGCGGATCTCCGGTCCGGAGCACAAGCCGACGGCGTTCCCCACCTTCGCCATGGCAGCGCTCGCCGGGATCGGCGACCTACCGGACACGATCATGGACCGGGCGGTCGTGCTCCGCATGCAGAAGCGCAAGCCGGGCGAGCGCATCGCCCCGTTCCGCTCGCGGTACTCGGTTCCGGAGCTGAACGCGCTGCGGGACCGGCTGACCGCCTGGCTGGCCCCGCTGCGGAGCACCGCTGGGGGCCTGGTTCCCCGGATGCCGGTCGAGGACCGTGCTGCCGATACGTGGGAGCCGCTGGTGATCGTCGCCGACCTGGCCGGCGGGCACTGGCCTTCCCGGGCCCGTGCCGCCTGCCTGGCGATGACCAGGAACGAGGTGGTGCAGGACGAGCAGACGACGCTGAAGACCCGGTTGCTCCGGGACATCCGCCGCGTGTTCGAGCAGCAGGGCGACATAGGGGCCATGCGCAGCCACGACCTGCTCGCCGCCTTGGTCCAGGACGCCGAGGCGCCGTGGGCCGAGTACGGCACCAAGGGGTTGAACGCCTATCACCTGGCGAACTTGTTGCGCGACTTCGGCATCAGCCCGGCCAATCACCGCTTCGAGAACGGCAGGCAAGCCAAGGCGTACGCCCGCAACCAGTTCGTCGACGCCTGGGCCCGCTACTGCCCCGATTCCGCCCCACCGGCCCCCGCAGCCGGCGAAAGCGCCCTCGCGCGTCGGATCCAGGGCAAGCCACCGATCTCTCCGTCCGGGACACCGCCCGTTGGCCCGCCCGGCGGGCCTGCCGGCCCCCGGCGCACTCGCTGACCCCAGCTCCGTATCCATCCGTCGCATCCGTCCCCGCGCAGGTCAGCGCGGGGACGGAGTTCCATGCCAATACGGATCACTCCGTACCTGCAAGGGTCTCCGTACCTGTGCTGACCAGCAACGGGACGGATGCGACGGACGTGACGAAGCCCCACCACACACGACCACCGGAGCACCGCCATGCCCGAACCGAGCACCGACAACGCTCCCACCCGCCGCCGCAAGGGGTTCTTCGGCCTGACCCGCCGATCAGCAGCAAGCTGGAGCGAACGAGCCTCTAACGAGGCTTCGTCCGCGCTTGCCCCCGCCCCAGGGGTGGCGGAGGAGAAGGCCGGGCGCCAGGGGGCGCCCGAGCCGGAGAAGGCAGGAGCCGAGAACATCCGCCCGCCGGCAGTCGACTCCGCCGCCCCGTGCACTCAGCCGTCGACCGACGTCCCGCCGACCGTCGAGCAACCCTCTTGGCGAGATCTCGACGCCCCAGCCCTGCCCTCACTGATGAACCGCAAGCGCACCGTGGAGAGGCGAGACCAGGAGAAGACCATCCGCTTCACACGAACCGCGGTCGGTGTGATCAGCGCCGCCGCTCACCAGCGCGGTCAGAAGTTCGCCGGATTCGTCGGTGACGCCGCCCTCGCCGTCGCCCAGGGCAAGCCAGGGCTGGTCGGCAGCCCGGAGGACGATCCCCTCCGCCCAGTGATCGCGGCTGTCGAGGCACACACCGTCGCGCTCGACCGCATCGGCCGCAACCTCAACCAGATCACCGCGGCCATCCACCGAGGAACCGTGCCCGAGCGCGCCGAGGCGGTGCTGGACCGCGTCGAGCAAGCCGCCGAGAACAGCTACCGACTGATCGACCAGCTCCTGACGGAGGGCACCGCGCATGGTTCCTGACGTCTCCACCGGCTCCGACACCCGCGGACTGATCGCCTACCTCTTCGGCCCCGGCCGACGCGACGAACACACCGACCCTCACATCGTCGCCGCCTGGAACATGGCCGGCGCCCCCGACCCCGGCCGCGTCCCCGAGGCCACCTACACCCAGCTCGCCAAGCGCCTCGACGCCCACGTCGACCTGCGCACCCGCGAGCTGGGCGGCAAGAAACCATCCCAGCACGTCTGGCACTGCCCGGTCCGTACCGCGCCCGGCGACCGCTACCTCACCGAAACCGAGTGGGCCGAGGTCGCCCGCCGCATCCTCCACGCCACCGGCATAGCCCCCGAAGGCGACGAGAAGGCATGCCGGTGGATCGCGGTACGCCACGCCGACGACCACATCCACCTCATGGCCACCACCGTCCGCGCCGACGGACGCCGCCCACGCACCCACCACGACGGCCAGCGCGCCCAAGCCGAATGCCGCAAGATCGAGGCCGAGTTCGGCCTGCGCCGTCTGAAGTCCGGCGACCTCACCGCGCCGCGCACCCCCACGGGCGCCGAACGCGCCAAGGCCGAGCGTCAGGGCCAGACGGTCACGGCACGGCACTGGCTGCGCGAGCAGGCGTACGCGGTCGCCGCCGCCGTACGAACCGAGGCCGACTACTTCACCGTGCTGCAGTCCCTCGGCATCAAGGTCAAGACCCGCCTCGGCCCCGAAACCGGCGACATCATCGGCTACAGCCTCGCCGCCCCCGGCGACACCAACGCAGCCGGCGAACCCGTCTGGTACGGCGGCTCCAAACTCGCCCCCGACCTCTCCATCAACCGCCTACGCGAACGCCTCCCCAACCAGCAGGCTGCCGACTGCCCCCGGTACGTGGCTGACCCCGCCGCCCCGTGGCGGCACACCACCACCGCCATACACGCGGCGCACACCATCCTCGACTCCGGCGACGATGCCGCCGCCCAGGGCCACCTGGCCGCCTTCGGCGACGCTCTGTACAACATCGCCAGCGCCACACCCGGCCCACACCGGACAGAACTACGAGCGGCGGCAATGGCGTTCAACCGCGCCCGCCGCTCCGCCACCCGCGCCGACCACCAGGCCGCCACCGCCCTACGCAAGGCCGCCAAGGCACTCGCCTACGCCTCCAACCAGCCGGGCGGACTCGCCATCGCCCTGCTCTTCGCCACCGTGCACCTGGCCCGCGCCGCCGCCAAATGGCACGAACAACGCGGCCACGAACAACAAGCCGCAGCAGCCGAGGAAGCCTTCCGCCACCTCCAGTCGGCATACCAGCAGGCCGCCACACCCGCCCTCGCGGACTTGGCCCGCCGCGCACCACGAGCCACAACCGCCCACCGCTACGAGCAAGACGTGCGCGCGGCCCTCCCCGACCACGCCAACCGAATCCTCACCGACCCCAACTGGACGGCCCTAACCACCACCCTCGCCCACGCTGAAACCGCCGGCCACAACCCCCGACGCCTCCTAGCAAAAGTGGGCACCGAGCGGGAACTGGACAGTGCGGAGCGCCCCGCCGAGGTCCTCAACTGGCGCATCACAGCTCAGCCGAACCGACGGACACAAGCGGCTTACAGCCGAAGCACCATCAACGGAACATCGCCCATGTCTGCCACCCCACGCCCCTCGGCCCCACCGGTGGCCGCGAGGCGAGAGGTAATCAGTCGGCACTGATGACGCCTCTGCTTGGGGCCGCCGCACTCCGTCCATGCCCCCAGTCACGGCCCCTTCGCCAGCCGTTGGATCGTCCTCCAGCGCGGGGCGTCGTCATCAGGGACGTCTGGAGACGCGAAGTGGAAAGGCACGCGAAGGTGGCCGGCCAGCGCCCGGCCGGCCTTGGCTGCGGCAACACCAGGAGGAGGGCCGTCAGATCGGTGGTACACGGTCGCCAGGTGGCCTTCCCCATCTGGGGCGTCCAGGACCGCGACCAGGAGCACGAACCAGTCGTGCACCGTATCGCCGTCCCAGAGCGCCTCCACTGCCGCCACGCGGCCTGGGAGAGCCGCGGCGCGGGCTGCGAGCGAGGGGAGGTCCAGCGGATCGGGCGGGGTGGACTGTACGCGGTCACCCAGAGCCTCATATCGCGCGTGGACCACCCGCTCGGCTTCGTGCAGGCCCACCCCCAACGGGCGCAGCGCCTCCCAGACGGACCTGACCGCCGAAAGCCGGCGGTCGCGCAGCACATCAGCATCGACCTCTCGACAGGTCCGTTCCTCCAAGTAGGCCCACCAGCCGCTCATTGGGCCACCAGTCGGGATCTTCTGAGGGTGCGCGTCATGGGCTCGAACGTACGTCAGGGCTCGGTGCCCGCCCCGGCCGCCCCCTTGGTGGTGCTGTCGAGTCTCGGGCTGCTCTGGCACAACGTCTGTGGAGCTACGCCCACCGGGCCTGCGTTTCCCTCTTGGCAAGCCCCTGTGTCTGGGACGGTCTTCTTTAGCCCCAGGGGACCGGCTTCGTCTGGCCCCACCGCGGAATGCAAGCGGCGGTTGATCGGAGCCCACTCCGCCCGGTCCGGTAGACGAGAGGCCGAGCCTGCTCGTCGGTGACTGACCAGCAATCAGAAGCGGCGCCAAATTGCCGGAATCTGGCATGACGCCCCTTCCCCCCTCCCGGCGTACCGTGCACCTGCCGCACCCCTGGACCGGAGGAACGGATGTATTTGGCACCTCTACTGCTGGGTCCCGGGATGATTCTGGCGGGACTTGCGCTGGCGACGGACTACCGCGGCATCGCGAAACGGACGGTGGACACCTACCTCAACCCTGCCCACGCCGATCCCGGCCTCCTGCGAACGTTCAACCGACTGGGATTCGAGCATCCAGGGATGGACTTTCTCCGCTATGCGCCCCTTCAGCGGAAGCTCTTGCGGATCTGGGGCGGGCTCCTCTGCGCTCTGGGGGGCGCGGCCCTGGCCACAGGCATCGCGCTCATGATTCGCGCTTAGTCGCCGCTGCGCGGGCTACGGCCCGAGATGACGTCCCAGGGCGCGCTCCGCAGGTCGTTAACTGCTCCACGGCATGTGCGCCAGAGCCCGCTACTGGACATCGAGCCGAGAAGGAGGCCACTGCCGGAGGTCGGCTGAGATGCTTCCGCTGACCACCTGGCCGTCGCTCGTTGGTGGCCCGGGACAGGTGTGTCTCCGGGCCACCAAGTACTTCCTTCAAGACCTGGCGGCCACTGCCTGGGCTCCGAGTCGCGTCAGTTCCTGGCTGACGGCCAAGGCCGCCGTCCTGGCGTCGCTGCTGGTGCGGCGAACATCGACCGAAGAACCACCGTCCACCGTGAAGGATCTGGCGCGGACCGTGTAGGTGGCGGCGTCCTGTCCCCCGTCCGTTCGGCAGTACCCCGCCAGCGGGGCATTGCAGAAGCCGCCCAGCCGGCGGAGTACCAGGCGCTCGGCTTCCGCTTCCGTGGCGGTAACGGGGTCGTGGAGGAAGTTGATGGCCTCGCTCGTGGCCTTGTCGTCCTCGCGTGTCTGGAAGGCGATGATCGCAGCGCCGAGCGGAGGACAGATCACCTCCGGGCTGATCCGTTCGGTGATCAGGTGGGGCAGGCCGAGGCGTTCCATGGAGCATGTGGCGACGACCAGCGCGTCGATCCGGCTGTCGGGCTCGTGCAGCGCTCGAAGGCGTTCGTCCACCGGCCCTCGTAGCGGCACGACGTTGATGTCTGGGCGATGGATGCGCAGTGCGGCGGTCCGGCGTAGGGACGCAGTGGCTACCTTCGCCCCGGCGGGGAGGGTGGCCAGCGTGACATCGGGATCGCGGGCGACCAGGCAGTCCCGGATGTCGTCGCGCCGCAGGTAAGCGGACATTGTCAGGCCGGGAGTGTCGATGGTCGGCGCGTCCTTGAGGCAGTGGACAGCGACATCGATCTCGCCCGCCAGCAGGGCGGATTCGATCTCTTCGGAGAAGACCCCGTCCGCCTCCAGCGCGGCCCGATTCACCGACCGATCCCCACCCGCCTCGGTGAAGGGGCGCAGGATGGTGGGGCCAGCGGCGGAGAAAGCGGATAAGACCGGGGCCGTCTGCATGAGGGACATCTTCGAGGCGCGAGCGCCCACACGAAGGGTCACAAGTTTCTCCTTTAGTGACAAACTGTCGGAATCTGCATGGTTCTGGTGCAAGTACGATTGCGAGTCAACGGGACTGCTATCGCAAGGAGTTGACCTGAATGGGCGACGTGGTGCGCATCGGCTCCAGGGCTAGCAAGCTAGCGAGGAGGCAGGTCAGCGAATGGCTGGCGCCTCTGGTCGGGCAGTTCCCGGAAGTCGCCTTCAAGCGCGAGGTCATCCTCGAAGGCGGCGACCAGGACCGCGTCACGCCCACGCTCGCGGAGGTGGCCAAGACGGCCGGCGGGTCCGCTTTTTCCACCAACCAAGAGGCAGCCTTGGTCACGGGCAAGGTCGACGTGATCGTGCACTCCTTGAAGGACCTCCCTACGGCCGTTACCGAAGGAACGACCCTGCTGACCACGCCTGGCCCGCGTGAAGACGTACGCGATGTGCTCTGCGGGGCGACCCTGGCCGGTCTCCCCGAAGGGGCGACCGTGGGCACAGGGGCGCCCCGCCGCGTGGCCCAGCTCCTCGCGCTCCGCCCCGACCTCAACGTCGTACCGATCCGGGGAAACGTGCCAGGGCGGCTTGCCCGCACCACCAAGGGCGCGCTCGACGCGGTGGTTCTCGCCGCTGCCGGACTGAATCGACTCGGGCTGACGCCCGAGATCCACGAGGTTCTGGACCCGCGTCATTTCCTCCCGTCACCCGGGCAAGGCGCACTCGGAATCCAGGTCCGTACAGACTCGCTGGCCGCACGACTGCTCACTGGGACCGGGGACAGCGACGTCGATGCCTGCGTACGGGCGGAGCGCGCCTTGCTTGCCGACCTGCATGGCGGATGCTCCGTCCCCGTCGGCGCATGGGGGCGGGTGGAACGGGACGGACTGCTGCACCTGTCGGCCGCCGTTACGTCCGCCGATGGGACTCGGCAGGTAACCGCGGAAGCCACTGGGCCGGCGGACGAGCCGGAGAAGCTTGGCTTCACCGTTGCGGCAGACCTGCTGAACCAGGGCGCCGCCGACATCCTCTCGGCGATCAGAAGCAGCCTTTGAGCCTGCGCGCGATCTCCATCGCACCGTACGTAATGATCCGATCGGCGCCAGCCCGTTTGAGGACGGTGTACGCCTCAACCAGACCGCTCACGTCGATTTCCCCGTCCGGCTGGCGGTCCGTGAGGCGCAGGTACTCTCCCGACACGGAGAACGGAACCACAGGCACGGGAACCTTGTCCTTGAGGCGGACGAGGGTGTCGACGGTGTGCAGCGCAGGTTCCGTAAGGATCATGTCCGCGCCCTCACGAACCATCTCAAGGGCGAAGCGCACGGCCATCTCTGGCCACTGCGGATTGATCTGGAAGGCCCGCGTCCCGGACTGAGGGGTGGCCCCCATCGTTGCCCGGTAGCCCTGGTAGAGCCCGGACTCGAAGATGAGGTGCGGCATGATCGCCACATCACGGTGCCCGGAACCGTCCAGAGCTTCGCGGACGGCCTGGACGGAGCCCGAGATCATCGCTGCAGGTCCAACGATGTCGGCGCCGGCCTCGGCTTGCATCACTGCCTGGGCCGCCAGGACCTCGGTGGTCCTCACGAGGTCCATGCCGCCGTCACGCTCGTTGGCGAGCCAGCACTCCCCCGAGTCGGTGTGGGAGCACACGCAGGTCTCGGTCATGACCGCGAGCCCAGGTGCGGACTTCTTCACGGCTGCGATCGTACGGGCCATGAGCCCCGTGGGAGAGGTGGCCTGCGAGGCGTGGCCATCCCGGAGACGCGAGCCCGCGAACACCTTGACGGATCGCATGCCCAGGTCCTGGATCATCTGCGCGTCTTCGACGGCCTCTCCCACCGTGTGCGTGGGCATTGAGGTGACTGCCCTGTCGTCGCCCTCGCGCATCAGGAAGACCATCGTGAGGTCCTGGGGGGTGAGTGCCGGCCCACCGAGATAGTTCCGGACCGATAAGCGTGGGGTGCGCAATGCTCCTCCTATGGCCTGCGGGGTGTGCGGTGAAATGGGAGGGCCAGTGGTCAGGGCCCCCACCAGGTCGTGCGGTTCGAATGACATCGGTGCTCTTCTGGCTTGGGCGAACCCGCCCGGCCGCGACCGTCACGCAGCAGCCGGGCGGGAGATTGACGGTCAGGCCGCGTCGGCACGGGCCTCCTGATACGCCTCGTTCATGAGGCTGTTGAAGGCCGCGTCGTGCTTGTCGCGCGCCGTGATGCGGCGATGGTCGCGAGCCTGTTCCCAGAACTGGCGGCCCACAGGGCGCCTCATGAACTCAGCCGCCACCTGACGCATGCTGTTGGGCGGCATGAAGCGCAGGCGGAGCATCGTGCTCCAGAGGCTGACCCACCTGTTGGTGTGAATGAGCCGCGCACGAGTCGGGTCGTCCAGATCTTCCAGGTAGGGGTAGTTCGTGATCTGTTTGAACTCCAGGTTCGCGGCTGTGTCTCGGATCAGCTCGCCATGCATCTGCGCCAGCCCGAAATGCCGCACGTCGCGGTGGTGCCTGGCCGTGAGCGCCAGGTGCGCAGCACCGACAGCCGTACCCAGAGCCAGGGCGAGGGGAATGGTGGACTTCATTCGTTCTTCCTTCGCGATTGGAGAGGGTGTCGGGGCCTCGTCCCGATCCGTCTGCCGCGTGAAGGAGGGGCGGACAGAGCGGGCCAAGGGCCGACTACCGCCTCCGGGGAGCGCTGTGCTCTCACCGGGACGGAGCCTTAACTTCGTCGGGCAGGACGCATCACGTCGAAGGTGCTGGGGAGCATCCAGACGCCCGGCAGGCCGTTGATCACGGCAGCCCTTCCGCCGCGCCCGGTGCGGCGGAGATCCCGAATCGTTCGCCACGACCCCTCGCAGCGGACGAGGTCGCCGGCACGAACCTGCGCAGGGGTCACGGTGACAGTCGTAAGCACATGACTGCCGCTCATCGGCTTGCCCAGATTCCGCCGACGAGCAGAACCGTGAGGCCCGCCAGAACGCTGAGGTAGATCCACTCGGGCGCCTGTCGGCTCACAGGGGCACCTCAGCGACGAGGGCATGGACACGCGTGGCCAGCTCGATGTCCGCCTGAGCCAGCGGCACCCACGTCTGAGGGGCGCCCGGAGCGAAGTGGCAGAGGCCGGCATGCGTGCGAAACAGGTATCGGGCCGCGACCCGCATACGCTCACCATCTTGAGCATCGGCGCGAGCCGCGTGGAGTTGAACCGGGTCTTCGCAACCCGGCTGAGTCCACAACTCATGAACTCCAAGGGCTCGCGCCAGCATCGAAGCCGCTTCAGCGAGGGTGTCCCACCCATCCTCGAACCGAGCCTCGGGAATCCTTACGGTGCCGCGCCCGACCCCGAGCACCAGCACTTCCTGACGCTCGTTGAGCACGATCGGGCTTGCCGTAACAATCGGACAGGTTCCACGGTGGTGGCAGGTCCCCGCCTTCGCGTGCTGGGAGAGCGTCTGCCACAACGGGGCGAGCGTCAGGCTCTCCCCGGGGCGGCGGTGCATGTAGTCGCTCACCGCACGAGCCACGGCGGCCGTCCCGATCACTGGTGCCCTCCCGCCGAACGGTTCAGCCACTGCTGAGCACGCCGCATCTCCAGGACGGTAGGAACCCGGTAGACGCCCTTGGGCTCACCCCTGTCAGTAGCTGCCGGCACTTCCCTCGGGGTGTCGTCCCCCGGGGCTCGGTCCTCGCCAAGCTTCCGGTTGGTGTACTGGGCAACGTGCCGCCGCAGAACGCGGCCCAGCGCCCGCATGCGCGTCCACGTACGCCAGGCCACGTCATCCCCGGCGGGCACTTCCTCCAGGAGCGGGAGGATCTCCTGGCGCTGCGCGTCGGCCTCCTCCTGATCCTCGGGAAGACCGGCCTCGAAGAAGCAGCGGATCTGCGTCACCAGAAGTGCAACCTGGACTTGCATGGCGGGGAGTGTGGTGGTTCCGAGCTGGAGACGCAGCGTTTCGTCGGCAAGGGTGATCGCGGCTGCGGGGCTCAGAGCTGGCGCCTGTTGGGACTCGTTCGGGGGGTGCGACATAGCTGCTCCTGGCTTCTCCTGTGTCCGGTGATCCGTTGCCTTCCTTCGGCCCTCCCAAGATGCCGCCAGTAGCCCTACGATCACTAGGAGTTGAGTACCGGGCGGCGATCGGGATATCCGGCATATGACAAAGACGAGGGATGTAGACCCCAGCCAGGGGCTGGAGCAGTACATCGGGCGGATGGTTCAGGACGCTCGCCTGAGGCGACAGCAGGAGGCCAAGGAAAAGGGCGACTTCCAGGACGCGCCTTGGAGCCAGGCGTTCGTCGCCAAGCGCACGTACACGTCGCAGAGCCGGATCTCCGAGGTCGAGACGGGGGAGGTCCCGCCCGACACCGACCTGGCGCAGAAGCTCGAAGAAACCCTGGGCCTCGACCCCGATGCCCTCGTCAACCTGGTTCGCATCCTGAACCAGGAGAACGTCAACGACTACGCCAGGCCCTACATCCGTCGCCTCCCCGAGGCAACGATGCTCTACGACTTCGGCCTGATAGTCCCTGGCCTTCTCCAGACACCCGGGTACGCCCGAGCCCTGGTACTGGCCGGACAAGCCGGCGATCCCCGGCGCATCCAGCACATCGTGGACCAGCGCATGGAACGCGCTCGCCGCATCCTGAGCGGAGAGCATCAGCCGTGGCTGACGGCGATCATCTACGAGGCCGTACTGCACTGCGACATGGGGGAACCCGAGGTCGCCCGCGAGCAGCTTGAGCACCTGCTGAAGGCGCAGGAGCAGCCGAACATCAGCGTCCGGGTTCTGCCGTTCACGGCCGCCATCGTCAGCGGATCGTTCACCCTCCTCACCCTCAGCAGCGGCCGGCGGGCCACGTACACAGAAGGCTTCGGAACGGGTAGCTACTCTGAGGAAACAGCGACGGTCATGCAGTACCAGCGGGTCTATGATCGCCTTGCCGAGGAGGCGTTGAGCGCCCGTGACTCCACCGGCCGAATCCACGAAGTACTGAAGAGGTTCAAGTGAGCGAGCAGCCGACCTACCGCAAGTCCTCCTACAGCGGCTCCAGCAACGACGCGTGCGTGGAGGTCGCGGACAACCTGCCTCAGGTCATGGTCCGCGACTCCAAGCACAAGGACGAGGTCGGTCCGGAGCTGAACGCCTCCCGGCCGGCCTGGACGGCCTTCATCAGCTCGATGAAGTGACGCCTAGAGCGCCCCGACGGCCCCCCTCTGCGCGAGGGGGGCTTTTTGCTGCCTTTGATGGGCGTACCCGGGGCCCCACATGAAGGATGCCGGTGTCACTCTCCCGACTCTGAGGACCCAATCCTCCACGCGTGAGGGCAAGTCGCGCATTGAGATCGGCTACCAGATCGTCTGCGAAGGCGCCCTACGTACAGTCTCGGCCACATCAACGGCCAGACCGAGGCTCTTCTCCACATCACCCAGGCCCGCGCTTACGCCGCCTGCGGTGAGAAGCCCGCCGCCTCCCACGCCCTGCGCGCCGCGGATGACGCCCTCCTACGGGGCGACACAAGCACGCCCAGGTCCAATGGGTCGACACCGAGGACATCCCGGAGTCCTTCGCGGACACCGCTGCAGGCGCGCGCCCTCCACCAGCAATTCGTGCGCGACGCGGAAGTCTCCTTCGCTGGCTGACAATAGAGCCAAATTGACCGGACTGACACATCCGATCAACCGACTAATCAACCAAAAGAGACATGTCCTCAAGCGCGTTGCAGAACCACGGAATGATCCTCTGTGGTCATTCGCTGGGTGGTGGTCAGGATCACCGAAACGTGGACATACACGGGCACTCGCCCCTGTCTCGGATGGCTGAACTGGGCAAGATCAGCGTTCGGCAGCGCTCTTTAGCTGCGTTGCCACATGGTGGCAGTGAATTCGATCTGAGTGGGGGGTTCGGTGTACGAGTCGCGGTCGCCTCCTACGAAGCGGGTGATCTCAGCGTTAACAATATTCCCCTTATCCGTAGCAAAGCAGAACTTTTGGTGGAGCTTGGTGGGCCATTCCGACATCTTCGCCTCGGTGAAACCGCCAAGGTTGGCACTACGGGCACAGGCTTCTGCGTCGTTTGGTGTCTCATCGATCTGCGCCGCGTTCCGGCCCGCCCGAACCGACAGATAGCCCCAGAGGTCGTTGTTGTAGCTCAGGTCCTGTTCAAGCGGTTGCTCCTGCGACTCTGCGTCCTCCTTCATCTGGTTCCACAGGTTCTCGGCCGTCCGCCGGGGCGGACTGGCCCAACGGCGTGGGAGCGGATAGCGCTTCCGGGAGCCGTTGAACTACTCCCGGCCGGGCGACAACGTGCACACCTACGAGACGTACCGCCTCGTGCATGGCACCGGGCCCATGTGCCGACGCCGGCACGGGTCCAGCACGCCCCTGGAGGTGTGGCCGTTTCGGTGAATCACGTGTGCCGCCAGGGTCCGGGCCGTGCCGGAACACCGACGAGTGACGCGTGGCTCACGCCACGGCGTAGTCGGCGAGCGAGGGTTCCAACAGGCCGAAGGCGGTGTCCGCCTCCACGATGACCGTGGCGGAGATCCGGGCGTTGTCCTGGCCGGCGAGGGTGAGTTCCTGGATCCGCTGGAACAGGGTGCGGTGTACGGAGCCGAGAAGGGCGGCGGCGGTGCGGGGGGTGATGTCGCCGCGGGATGCGCCGACAGCGTCGGCCAGGGCATCGGCCAGGGCCGCCTCGCGCAGGTCGTGCAGATCGCGCAGGCGGGCGGAGAGGGTGGGGCTGTCGGCGACCATGCGGGCGAAGTCGGGGCCGGAGAACCCGGCGACCGGATCGGCATCCGTGGCCGCGTCCAGGAAGGCGCGACGCAGGGCCGACAGAGCCGACTCGCCGACCCGACGGCCTGTCACGGTGCGGGCCAGGGAGGCGGTGAAGGCGTCCTGATGGTCCAGGGCCAGGTCCTCCTTGCGTGGGAAGTAGTTGGTCACCGTCTTCTTCGCCACCCGTGCGGCGGCGGCGATCTCGGCGATGGTGGTCCGCTCGAAGCCCTGGGTGAGGAACAAGCCGGTGGCGACGTCGGAGATGAGCTGCCGAGTCTCTTGCTTCTTCGATTCCCGCAGGCCGGCAGGGGGTGCGGACGACGTGGCGTCTGTAGTCATGAGGCAATCTTACCCTCGTAGCATTTATATGTTGACGCCCCGATGCAGTTCGGGCTAAGTTTACGTCCATCGCAAGTTTTCCACGGAACTAAGAATGGATGTGCCCTTGCTCGAACTCCGCCCTGTCGCCGTTCGAATCGCACCCGTCAAGATCGGCCCGGTCCTGACCGAGCGCACCAGCCGCACCCCGGCCCTGCCTCGCGGAAAGCGCCCCACCCGCGCCATCCCCGCGCCCACCCGCGAAGTTCCCCCGAAGGCCCGCAATCTGCCGCGCCGCGCCGGGTACTGACCTGCACCCACCCGCCACCCGGCCCCCGCCTCCCGGAAACCACAGAGGAGAATCACCTTGCAGATCACCGCCTCCACCGTCTCGCTCACCGTCGACGACGTCGCCACCTCCCAGGCGTTCTTCACCACCCACCTCGGCTACACCGAGCAGGCCGCCGCCGACGGCTTCGCCTCGCTCACCCGGCCGGACGCGGCCGCCGACATCGTCCTGCTCGCCGGCGGCATCGAGATACTGCCGCCCGAGCAGCGGGACCAGCGCGCCTCCGGCCTCATCCTCGCCTTCACCCTCACCGCTGGGATCGAGGACGAGGAGAAGCGGCTGCGCGCCGAGGGCGTGGACATCACCATGCCTCTGCGCGAGGAACCCTGGGGCGAGCGACTCTTCCAGGTCACCGACCCCAACGGCGTGATCGTCCAGTTCGTCGAGTGGGTCACCCCGCCCAGCTCTGAGAACGCGTGACAACCCTCCGCCCCGCTGCGTCACATCGCATCCACATTCGGTACCGCAGGCCCTGATCATGTGGCACGAACCGCAACCCGGCAGCCGCGGCATCCTTGCCCGCTCGGCGAGGCTCATCCGGTCGTGGATGCCGCACCAGATCGAGGTGTCCACCTCGATGCGGCCTCCTTGCGGAACACCGCCTCAGCGATCTGCCCTGTCTGGAACCGCTTGTACCTCGCCCACCCGCCGGCGCGCCTCAGCACGTTGCCGCTCAGCGGTGCGGCCCGCCCCGTGCAGCCCGACCGACCGTAAGGACGCCATGCCCGCCTACG
This sequence comes from Streptomyces sp. NBC_00209, assembly GCF_045206345.1. Lineage (NCBI taxonomy): Bacteria > Bacillati > Actinomycetota > Actinomycetes > Kitasatosporales > Streptomycetaceae > Streptomyces > Streptomyces sp. NBC_00209. Next base: position 2,052,440 of record NZ_CP108121.1, read on the forward strand.
CCATAGCCCACCTGCAAGAGGCCGCACCACACCCGGAGATCGTCGAATACATCGAGCGCATACCCGCCACCTTCGAACCGCACGGCGGCCGCTTCCTCGTGCACGCCACCCAGCACGAGGTGAAGGAGGGCAAGTGGCCCGGACACGTCGTGCTGATCGGCTTCCCCGGAATCGCCCAGGCCCGGGCCTGGTGGAACTCACCCGCCTACCGTGAGATCGCACCGCTGCGCTCACGGCACATCGAAGGCGACATCATCCTGGTCGAAGGCGTTTCCGAGGACTACGACCCGACCGCCACCACAAAGGCTATGCGGGAGGCTCCGTCTGCCGACTGAGACCGACCGGCAAAAGGGTTGCCCTGGGGTGGGTTCAGACGGACGAGAGTGTGCTCTGGGACGCTCGTGTTGAAGCGTCGAGAAGGTCGCTGAGTGACGCGCGAGCCCATCGGAGGTCCGTCATGCGGCTGTCCAGCTCGCGCAGTTGCGTCCGCAGGTGTTCCTGGACGCAGGCATCGAGTTCGGGACCGTCGCCGAGGAAGCACGGCAAGAGATCCCGGATCCCTGGCATCGACGGCATGACAACAACGAAAGCACCCATCTCCCTCTGTGGCTTCCTGCGCCCCAGGCCGGAGCGTGCCGACGAGGTCCGCCGGCTCTTCCTGTACGAGGTCTGGCGTTCCCAAGAAGATCCGGACCGACACAACTCGACCCCGCTGCTGCGCGCCTTCTTGGACCATCTGCTGGATTTCCTCGAAGAAGCCCCTGACGGCTACTTCGACACCATGATCAGCCCGTACCCGACGAAAAACGGCAACTAGTGCCACGTAAGGCCACGTTGGCCCTGGTGTGGGCGTCGTCCGGCTGATGGGCCGGGCGGCTTCGGGCGGTCAGAATGATCGCTTGGCTGAACGTGTGCACGTCGCCTTCTGCATGGACGCGTTCGGCCCGCTCAACCTCCCACGCTGCCGACGGGTCGGGACGTGGGCCGCGGCGAACAATGCCGAGATCGCCTGCACCCCGACCAACAACTCCTGGCTCAACCGCATCGAGGCCCAGTTCACCGCCCTGCGCCACCTCGCCCTCGACGGCACCGACCACGCCAGCCACAAGGAGCAGGGCGGCATGATCCGCCGGTACCTCATCTGGCGGAACAAGCACGCCGCCGACGACCGCCTACGCGCAGTCGTCACCCGGGCCAACGTCTCCTGATGCGGCGCTAGCCGAGATTCAGAACCTCATCGTCCGCGTGCGTGCCGAACTCGGCGACGCGCACCTCCGCGACGTGCTCGTACCGGCTGATCCGGTCGGTCCACTCCGCGTCGACGCCGAACGCCACCTGCGCGAAGCCCACCCGCCTGACCGCCTCGGCCAGGCCGGGATCGCCAGGGGCCAGCAGCCGCACCGGCGCGTCAAGCGCCACGGTGTGCGGCGGCACGAAGTACTCGTCCGGCAAAACGGTGCGCGCATGGATGAGCGCGCCGACAGCGACAACCGAGCCGGCCCCCACCCGTGCGCACTGCAGGACCGTCGCCGCGGTCGCCACGTAGACGCACCTGTCGACCTCGCAGCCCAGCAGCGTGGCATGCGGCCCCACGAAGACGTGGTCGCCGACGAGCACCGGCTGATCGCCGGCGACCGCGGACCCGCGCAATACCGCGTTCTCGCAGATCACCGCCGCCTCCCCGATCTCGATCCGAGACCCCTCGGCATCGAGCACCGCGCCGTACATCACCCGCGCCCTCGGCCCCACGCGGACATCACCGACGAGCGTTGCTGTCGGGGCGATGTAGGCGGTGGGATGGACCTGCGGTTCATGCCCGCGGTGCCGGATGCGGATTCCCTGCGTCTCAGCGATCATGGGCGGACTCTAGTTCGACCGACCACGAGCATGCTGGCGGATTTCCGACGTCGCGTTCACCGAGACGGGCGCCATCCGCGATCTGAGGCGCCGGCTGCTCGGACCGTACGATCGGGCGCCGCATCAGGCAGTGGGCCGAACCAGGCACAGCCCAGCAGGTCCACGCCCCGGCGCCGGCGGGCCTTCCGGTCCGGTGCGGATGGCTGCATCCGCGCCGAACCGGAAGGCCCTCACTCGTTCAGGATCACGCCACCGTGAAACCTGTCATCGACCGCCGGGAAGAGAAGATCTAGTTGAACGGGTCCAGCGTGATGTACGCCTGCTGCGGGTTTCCGTCGTGCACGAGCGATTCGTGCGCGCCGACGTCGTCGAAGGCGAAGCCGTACGCCTTGCCGTCGGCCATCTGGGCGTGGATCTTGGCGGCGTAGTGATTGGTGACCGCGTCCTTGTAGAAGTTCGCGTCACTCGCGTCGGGCTGGTTGGGATTGCTCAACAGCGTCGACCGGTTGTAACCGGCGCACAAAGTGCGGGAGATGGGCCCCCGAACCAGGTCGTTGGGGGCGTCGAGGAGCTTGTAGCAGCCGAAGATGCTGTCCGAGTCGGGCTTCTGGAAGCTGGTGACGACCGCTCCCGAACTGTTGGTGAAGTTCATGGTGTTGCCCTGGACCCGTCCGAAGTACTTCGTGTACGGCTGGTCCGCGAACGGCTGGACGGTCAGCGTCTGCGAGGAGTACTTGCTCCACACCCGGTTGACGTAGTCGTTCATGACGGAGGCCGGCAGCGCCCCCGCCTCGATGCCATGGCCGGGGGCGAGCGCCCGCAGGATCGTCCCGTCGGAGCGGGTCCTGATGAGCCCGCCCCAGCCACCGGACTGGCTGCGCAGCGAGTCGAAGAACGCTTTGTAGCCGCCGGGCTTGAGGTGGCCCGTACTCAGGGTGGTGCCGTTCGGGCGCTTCACCCCGACCGCGTAGGGGGCGGAGAACATGTCGACCTGGGTGCTGTTGATCCACAGGCCGGCGTCGTTGAGCGTGTACTCGGTCCAGTTGAAGAGGATGTTCGCGTTCGGGTCGCTCGGGTTCTGCACCGCGGGCTGCACCAGACCGCCGGTGGTGAGCTTGAAGACCAGCTTCTGCCCGTAGGAGAAGTAGACCCGGCCGGAGAACTTCGGCATCCGGATCGTCTTCGCCTGCCCGTTGGCCGGCCCAGCGATCGACGCGTCGGGAGCGGGCGTCGGGGGGTTGCCCCCGACGGGCCACGGATGGAAAGTGCCGTTCGCGTCGGCCCAGCCCTGACGCCCCGACGAGAGTTCGGTGCCGATGACGTAGACGTGGACCTGATCGCCCCGCCCGGAGTTGTTGGTGAGCGTGAGCGGGATGGTCGCGGGGACGGCCGCAGCCTCGGTGGCGGCGGTGACCTGGGTGGCGACGAGGCATCCACCCGCCAGCGCGAGCGCGGCAATCAGGGCGGCGGCCCTGGGGCGGCGGGCTCGGCGTGTACGGGGGGCGGAAGGAAGGTTGGCAGACAAGCTCTACTCCTCATCCGGAAGGCCGTGCTGTGGAGGTAGCCGGTGCGAGACGCCCGAAGTGGCTTTGAGAGCGCTCTCACGAGAGCTCTTGGAGCGTATCGAGGGGTCAGGGACACGTCAATTGGCTGGTCTGGACCAGAATTCCCCCATCGCCGCCGGGAGCTCGTGCGCTGGTGGCTCCGGCTGATCGTGAACGGCAGCCCGGCGCCCGGCGCGGGCGGTGACCTGATCACGTATGAGGGGCGGCCCACTGGCGGAGTCCGTTGTCGGGGAGGCGGCGCGCCTGCTCCGGAGGCCGGCGTGAAACACGAGCGGCCGGGCCCCCGAAGGAGCCCGGCCGCGCAGGTGTTACGGGGTCAGGTCAGCACTTGCCCGCCGGGCGGTCGCGCTTGACCAGGTTGGTGTAGCCGGTGGTGCCGTCGAGCCACAGGACGCGCTGGCCCTCGTCGGCCACGCCGAGCGCCTGCTCGCCGCGGTTGCAGGACATGCGCTGCGGGCCGCCCTTGCCGTCGGGCGCGACCTGGTACAGCTTCGCCATCGTGTCGTTGGCCCACCACGTGGCCGGCGGGGTGTTCGTGATGGTGACCGCGTCGTCCGAGGCCGTCAGGGTGTAGGCGTAGAGGGAGTCCGCGCCCGCCTCCGGGGTGACGGTGACCGGGTTCGAGCCGTCGAGGTTCGCGCGGCGCACGGCGGCCTTGCCGGAGTCGGTGAGGTCCTTGTCCTCGATCCAGAAGACGCCGTCGTCGGTGATCGCGGTCTGGCCGACGCCCATGACGTCGCCGGCGACGGGCATCTGCGTCTTGGTGCCGGTCACCGCGTCGAAGACCTCGACGCCGAGCTGCATGTTGCCGTTCGCGTCAGGGGCCACCTTGGCGTAGGCGATCTTGCCGTCCTTGATGGAGGCCAGGCCCGAGATGTTGTAGGGGCGGCCGCCGTCGACCAGACCGGTCTCGCCGGTCTTCATGTTGACGTACCGGACGTTCGTGACGCCGAACTGCGGGTTGAAGGCGGTGTACGCGACCCAGTCGCCGTCCACGACGAGGCCGTTGACGTCACTGCCGATCCCGTCGACCACCTTGGCGATCCCGCCCTTGACGGGACGCGCCATGATGTAGATGCCCGTGCTGCTGTAGTCGGCCCACACCACCGTCTTGCCGTCGGTGTTCGCGTAGACGTTGTAGTCGCCGTTGTTGGCGCTCATGAGCTGCGGCTGGCCCTTGCCGGTCGTGTTGCCCATCCACACCGAGTACGGCTCGCTGCCGTCCTCGTTGGAGCGGGAGACGGCGTACTTGCCGCCGCCCGCGCCCACGCCGGTACCGGCGATGTTGACCTTGGAGAGGATCGTGTCGGTGTCGACGCCGAGGGCCTTCTCCCAGCCGGGCGCGATGCCGTGGGCGTCGAAGGACCGCTTGACGATCTTCAGCTGGGCCTTGGTGACACCCAGCTCCTGCGCGGCGGCGATGACCGCGGCGCGGCCCTCGGTGAAGCCGTCCAGAGGGGTCATGTACGCGGACAGGGCGCGGTAGACGATCTGGTCGGCGAGCTCGGCGCCGAGGTCCTGGCGCATGTCCCACAGGGCGCCGGAGAAGATCGTGGAGTTGAGGTGCACCCCGCCGTTGTCGCCGCCGTAGGTGGCGCCGATGAAGTTCTTCGACGTGGTGGCACCGTCATTGAGGTCGCGCAGGGCGCACTCGCGGGGGCTGAGCGTCGTGCACAGGTCCTCACCGAGGAGGCCGGCGTCCGGGTCGTTCATCGACTGGCCGTTGGCCTCCAGGTCGATGGCGTTGCCGAAGTAGTCGGCGAGCGCCTCGTTCATGGCGCCGGACTGGCCCGCGTAGACCAGGTTCGCGGTGTGCTCGACGACGCCGTGCGTCATCTCGTGGCCGACGACGTCGGTGTCCGCGGAGAAGGTGCGGTAGTCACCGCCGCCCTGGCCGTACACCATCTTGGAGCCGTCCCAGAAGGCGTTGTTGTACGGCTGGCCGTTCTGGACGACGCCGACCAGGGAGTAGATGTAGCCGTCCTTGCCGTCGAGGCTCTTCCGGCCGAAGTGGTTCTTGTAGTAGTCGTAGACCTTGCCGGCTGCCCAGTGGGCGTCCACGGCACCGGAGTTGGTGTACTCCTCGCCGAGGTCCGGGGTGGCGGGCTGGAAGTACTTGACGCCGGTGGGCCAGACTCCGGAGGCGCTGCCCGCCTCACGGCCGCGGGCGTCGTAGGTGGCGATCATGGGGCCCTCGTACGGGGAGTCGTCCGCGGCCCGCTTGCTGTAGTCGATCATCTGCAGGAGACCCTTGGTGTCCTTGTACAGATTGATGTCGACCTTCTGGCCGTTGTAGCGGACCCCGCTGCCCTTGACGACGAGCTGGTCGGCGGCAGCGGCGGAGGCGTCGGCGGGAGCCGCCGCGCCCTCCGTGGCGCCGGAGGCCGTGCCCGTGGCACCGAAGGTCTTGATGCCGCTGTACTGCATGACCGGGAAGCCGGAGTGTGCGTCGATGTACACCTCCTGCTGGACCGGCGAGCCGTCGGCCGGGTTGGTGCCCGTGACGGTGATGTGGCGGGTCAGCACGCCGGTGCCCTGCGGGAGGATCGTGACGTCGCCGGCGCTGCCCTTGAACTCGGCCTCGGCCTGCTTCTCGCCCTTGGCCGGGGCACGCAGGAGGCCACCGGCGAACTGGGTGGAGACGGCGCCGACCGCCCGCTCGATCGCGGTCTTCTCGGAGACCTTCGGGGTGACCGTGTCCAGCTTCAGCTTCGTGAAGTAGTTGCCGGAGGTGCCGGTGACGGCGCGCTTGCCGCCCTTCTTGGTCATCCGGACGAGGTACTGGCCGCCGAGGACCTCGACGCCCTTGTACTTCTGCTGGAGACGGACCGTCTCCTTGCCGCCCTTCTCGGTGGTGGTCCCGACGGAGGTCAGGTCCTTGGCCGAGGTGTCGGCGATGTGGTAGCGGCCCTTCTTGGCCTTGAGGTGGCCCCGGGCGGCGTCGGCCGCGGTGCCGGAGGCGGCGACCTCCTCGTGCAGACCGGTGACGAGCGAGGGGGTGTCGGTCTCGCTGCCGGGCGTGGTGTCGGAGGCGGCGGGGGCGGCCGCCGCGGTGTCGGCGTGTGCTGCCGGCATGGCGGTGGCCATCAGGCCCGCCGTGGCCAGCAGCGCGGCTATGCCCTGACCGACAACGACGCCGGTGCGGCGCCCCTGGGAGCCAGCTGCTCGTCTGCGTACTGAAGTCCGCACGGTGTTCCTCCGGTTGCCACAAGGGCGTGAACGGTTATCGGATGCCGTCATGGAAGACCCGGAGCGGGATGTGAACAATGCGTTCCACCTGCAGACTTCTGTACGTGCACACTTGTGTGGCCTGCACGCAGCGGCGAAAATCGGCTGGTGAAATGGGCTGATCTGGACGAACAGTGGCAGGCCCTCGGGCTCGGAGCGGACGAACTCCGGGTGTACGAGGCCCTGCTGAACACCCCCGGCGACACCACCCGGTCCGCCCTCGCCCAGGGCGTCGCTCTCTCGCCCCGGCAGCTCCGCCACGCGCTGGACCGCCTCGACGAGCGCGGCTTCACCCGCCCCGCCCGGGGCTCCGGGCTGCCGGTCCCGGACGCCCCGGCCACCGCACTGCGCAACCTCATCCATCTGCACCAGGCGGAACTGCTCAGGCGTGAGGCGGAGTTGGAGGAGCTGACCGGCTCCGTGGACCGGATCGCGGCGCAGCTCATGTCCGCCTCGCACACCCCGCGCACCCTGGGGATCGAGACGCTGCGGGGGCGGAAGGCGATCGCCGAGCGGGTGACCTCGCTGGTGGTGTCGGCGACCGAGGAGGTGGCCCTCCTGGACCGTCCCCCGTACGCCGCGAGCGAGCCGGACGGCATGCCCGAGCCGATCAACATGGCCGAGCCGGTCCGGCGCGGGGTACGGGTGCGGGCCGTGGTCGACCGGGAGGGGCTGAGCTTCCACGGGCGGGCGCGCGGGCTGAACGTGCTGGCCGCGGAGGGGGTGCAGATCCGGCTCGGCATGGCCCTGCCGACGAAGCTGATCACCGTCGACCGCCGGATGACGCTGCTGCCGCCGACCGACGCGGCCGACCCCACCGCCACCGCCCTGGTGGTCAGCGACGCGCTGCTGAGCAACGCGCTGGTGCCGCTGTTCGAGGCGGTGTGGGAGCGGGCCGTACCGATCGGCTCGGTCGACAACGGCCAGGTCACGGACGAGGACCGGGAGCTGCTGACGATGTTGTCCTCCGGCCTGAAGGACGAGGCGATAGCCCGCCGCCTGGATGTGCACGTCCACACGGTCCGCCGACGCATCAGCCGCCTGATGCAGGAACTGAAGGCGGAGACCCGCTTCCAGGCCGGCGTACAGGCGGCTTCGCGTGGGTGGCTGACGCTTTAGCGGCGCCCTTCCCCCGTACGCTCACCCCTCCCGGCGCGTCCGCAGAAACGTACCGGCGAGCAGCGCTCCGGCCAGGACCAGCGCCGAGTTGACCAGGACGGCGACGGAGACCCCGGAGAGCACGCCGTCCGGGCCGGTGTCGCCCAGCGCGGTCATCCGGGCGGTCGCGAGGGCGCTCATGACCGGGATGCCGAGGGTGATGCCGACCTGCTGGGTCATCGTGGCGAGCCCGGTCGCGAGGCCCTGTTCCTCGTCGGGGAGGCCCGAGGTCGCGGTGACCATGAAGCCGACGATCATCAGCATGTTGCCGATGCCCCCGATGAACGTGGCGGCCAGCAGCAGCCAGATCCAGGCGCCCGAGGTCCCGAGCGCCACCAGCGAGAGCGTGGCGAGGGCCTGGACGACTCCCCCGGCGACGATGGTCCTCCGGTTGCCGAAGCGGCCCACCACCCGGCCGCCGAGGGTGCCGCCGATCACGGTGCCGATGCCCAGCACTCCAAAGGCGAGACCGGTCGCGAGCGGGGTGTAGCCCAGGACCTCCTGGAGGTAGAGCGTCAGCAGGAAGACCAGGGACGTCTCCGTGACGAAGGCGATGAGCCCGGTGGCGTTGCCCCAGATGACGCTGCGGCGCTTGAGGATGCGTACGGGGACGAGCGGCGCGGTCGCCCGCTTCTCCACGAACCAGAAGGCGACGAGCAGGGCGAGTCCGGCGAGGAGCGCGGCGAGGGTGGCGGGGGTGGTCCAGCCGGTCGTCCCGGCCTGGGTCAGCCCGTAGACGAGGAGCAGCAGGCCGCCGGTGACGGCCGCGGCGCCGGGGACGTCGAGCCGGGGGCGCTCGGCGGGGCGGGAGTCGGCGATGACGGCGGGGGCCAGGGCGACGACGAGGGCGGCGACGGGGACGTTGACCAGGAAGGCCCACCGCCAGGAGAGCAGGTCGGTGAGGAGCCCGCCGAGGATCGCGCCCGCGGTGAACCCGGCGGACATCAGGGCGCCGTTGAGGCCCAGGGCACGTTCGCGCAGCGGGCCCTCCTTGAACGCGGTGGTCAGCAGGGCGAGCCCGGCGGGCGTGACGGCGGCGGTGGCGAGGCCCTGGAGCACGCGGGCCGTGAGCAGGGTCTCCGGCGAGGTGGCCAGGCCGCCCAGCAGCGAGGACAGGCCCAGGACCGCCATGCCCGCGATGAACAGGCGCTTACGGCCGACGAGGTCGGCGACGCGCCCGAACAGCAGCGTGAACCCGGCGGCGGCGAGGGCGAACGCGGTGGCGATCCACTGGAGGTCCTGGAGCGCGAAGCCGAGCCCTTCCCCGACGACGGGCAGCGCGACGTTCAGGATCGAGAAGTCCACGGCGATCATGAACTGGGCGCCGAGGAGCAGGGCCAGGACGAGCTTCTGGCGCCCGGTCATCCGGGCGGGCGGCGGCGGTACGGAGGCGGTGGGGGCGGGGCGTGACGGGGTGCGGCTGGGCGCGGACATGGTCGTCCCTCCTCGGACGGAAGCTGAACGGACGGAAACGGAACGGACGGAAGCTAAACGGTTCCGTGGTTCCGTTAAGATGGAGTGACCGTAGCAGAGGAATGCTTCCTAATGGAACTGGAGACCCGTTATGCCATCCGAGAGCGTGGAACCGGGCACCGTACGGCCCGGCGGGCGGACCGCCCGGGTGCGCGAGGCCGTCCTGCGCGCGGCGGGCGACGCACTGGCCGAGCACGGCTTCGACCGGCTCGACCTCGCCGATGTGGCGCGCCGCGCGGAGGTCGGCAAGACGACCGTCTACCGGCGCTGGTCCTCGCCCACCGGTCTCATCGCGGACCTGCTGGACGACATGGCCGAGCAGTCGTCGCCGCGCGCGCGGACCGGCTCGCTGGAGGGTGACCTCAGGGCGAACGCGCGGCTGGTGCTCAAGACGCTGACCGATCCGCGCCAGGGCGCGCTGTTCCGCTCGGTGATCGCGGCGGCCACCTGCGATCCGCGTACGGCCCAGGCACTGCACCGCTTCTACGCGATCCGGGTCGAGGAGTGGGCCGGCTGTGTCACCGAGGCCGTCGAGCGGGGCGAACTGCCGTCCGGGACCGACGCGGACGAGGTCGTACGCGCGGTCTCCGCGCCGCTCTACTACCGCCTGCTGGCCAGCGGCGGCCCGCTGGACGAGGCAGCCGCCGACCGCGCCGCCGACGCGGCGGTCCTGGCGGCGAAGGCGGGGGCGTACGTGGTGTGAGTGCGGGGTGCTCTGCGGAGGCGGGCTCGGGGCTTCCGGGCCGGGCGCCCCGGTCCGCCGCCCCGCCCTACCCCGCGAGTGCCGCCCGCAGCCGGACCGCCCACGGGTGGTCCGCGCCCTCGGCCAGGGTGATCGTCTCGGCCAGCCAGGCGCGTCCGTGGTCGTCCAGGACCGGCAGCGCCTCCTCGAAGTCCCGCTCGTCCTTGGGCCTCCGGGACGTGGACTTGTAGAGGAGCTGGATCCCGGGCGCGAGGTAGGGGACGCCGTCCGGCGAGACCCGGCCCAGCCGCTCCAGCGGCAGGCGGACCCGGGGGTCGCGGCGGAACACCCAGTCCTCGCCGTCCGTGTCGTCCAGCATGAACTGCAACCGCCACGGCTCGTCCGGCCCCGGGCGGCACCAGATGTCGTGGACTCCGGCGGGCAGGGTCTCGCCGGGGCGCCAGGGCCGCAGCGTGCCGGGCGGATCGGCGGCCCACCACTCCCAGCCGGCCAGGACCCGCTGCGCCTCCGCCTGGTCGCGGCGCAGCAGGAGCACGTCGATGTCCCCGTGCGCCCGGTAGGCGCGGCCCACCGCCAGCTCGACCGCGTACCCTCCGGCGATCCACCACGGGGCGCGCAGCGGGGCGAGCAGGCGGACGGCATCGGCGAGCGGCGGCGGGTCCCAGACGCCCCAGGGGGTTTCCGTGCGCACGGCGGTCAGTCCTGCTTCAGGAGGTGGCGGTAGCTGTCGGGGTGCTCCCGCAGATAGGTGGCCAGGTCCGTGGCGGGGCGGCCGGTCAGTGCCGGGACGGCGTCCGAGACGGTGTCCATCTCCCCGGCCGCGATGGCCTCGTACGAGGTGACCCAGCCGGCCACCTCCCAGTCCTGGGCCCCGTAGCCCGCCCGTGAGGCGTACGCCTCCTCGCGGGTCTCCGGCACATAGCTGACGGCCCGTCCGGTGACCCGGCCCAGCTCCTCCGCCGCCTCGGCGAGGGTGAACGCCTCGGGGCCGGTCAGGTCGTAGGTGCGGCCGTCGTGCGAGGGGCCGGTCGCGTCGGTGTCCGCGAGGAGCACGGCGGTCGCGGCGTCGGCGATGTCCTCGTGGGCGACGGCGGCGACCCGGCCGTCCCCACCGGGGCCGCGCAGCACGCCGTCGGCGCCGGTCATGGCGGGGAGCCCGGCGAGATACCAGCTGTCGCGCAGGAAGGTGTACCGGACGTCGGCGGTCCGGATGTGCGCCTCGGTGTGCCAGTGGTCCCTGGCGAAGGTGAAGGTGGCGTCGGGGGCGGCGCCCAGGAAGGAGACGTACACGATGCGTTCGACCCCGGCCGCGACCGCCGCGTCCACCGCCGTCGTGTGCTCCCGGACCCGGTCGGGGCTCTCGTGCGCCGAGACGAGGAACAGGGTGTGCGCCCCGGCCAGGGCGCGCCGCATGGCCTCGCCGTCGCCGTAGGGCGCGGGCGGTGCGAGGTCGGCGCCCGGGAGGGCGGGCAGCCGGGACGGGTCGCGGCCGAGCAGCCGGACGGGGACGCCGGCCCGGGCCAGCCGGGTCGCGACGCGGCCGCCGAGCGCGCCGCTCGCCCCGGTGACGGCGGTGGGCGGGCCGCTGGTGACGGGCCCGGAGGCGGGGTCGGGGCTCATGCGGGGGTGCCCTCCTCGGACGGCCAGGGGCGCACCTCGACGACCGCGTCGACGGGAAGCGGTCCGTAGAGGTGCGGGAACTCCTCGCCGCCGGGCGCGGCCGCCTCGTACCGCAGGGGTGCGGTGAGCCGGGCGGGGTCGATGACGAGGACCACGAGCTCCTGGTCGGCGGCTCCGGCCCGGCTCTCAGCGCCGTACAACAACTCGGCCACACCGGGGAGCTGGTGGGGCAGCGAGCAGTGGATGAAGCCCTCTTCGTGCAGGGTGCGGCCGCGGGTGGACATCTCGTACGTCCCGATCCCGCGCGCCGCCTCCCAGAGCGGTCCTTCGGTGAGGTGCAGCAGTTCGGCCATGGGCCGAGGCTAACGCCGTGACGTGCCTCGGGCCGGACCCTGTGGATAACTCCTCGCCGCGTCGGCGCGGCGGCCGCTCCTCAGCCCGCCAGGAGCTTCGCCTCCGTCTCCGGGGCGAGGCCCACGGCGGGGCGGTCGGGGCGCTGCGGAGCCGTACCGCCCAGCTCGCGCAACCAGGCCCAGGTGTCCGCGACGGTCTCCTCGACCGGGCGGCAGCGCAGCCCGTTCGCGTGGGCGAGCCCGACGTCGCCCTGGTGGAGGGCGTCGTACGTCTCCCCCGGCGGCAGCCACACCGGCAGGTCGGTCCACGGCTCGACGCCCGCCGCGAGGATCTGCTCCGCCGGGGTCCAGCGCAGTTCGGCGTCCGAACCGGTGGCGCGCACGCAGGCGTCGAGCAGTCCGCCCATGGTGGTGTGCCCGGGCCTGCTGACCAGGTTGTACGGGCCGTGCAGCCCGCGCTCCGCCGCGTCGAGCACCCAGTCGGCGAGGTCGCGGGCGTCGATGTACTGGATGTCCGCGTCCGGGGTGCCGGGGGCCAGGACCGGGCCGCCGCGGGCGATCCGGTTCAGCCACCAGGGCAGTCGGCCGATGTTCTCCCAGGGGCCGAGGATCAGGCCCGCCCGGGCGAGGAGGGCACGGTCGCCGAAGGCGTCCTGGGCGGCCAGTTCGCCGCCGCGCTTGGCCAGGGCGTACGGCTGGTCGTCACCGGCGTCCGGCGAGGCGCCCGCGACCACGGGGCCGTCCTCCGGGAGGCCCGCCGGGGTCGGGTGGGCGTAGACGGAACGGCTGGATATGTATGTGTAGCGGGCGGCTCGGCCGGAGAGCAGCCGGGCGGCGTCGCGCACCGCCGAGGGCGCGCCGCTCCAGGTGTCGACCACCAGGTCCCAGGTGGGGCCCTCGCCGTCCGGGGCCCCAGCGGCGGCGAGCGCGGCCAGGCCGTTGCTGCCGGTGGTGCGGTCGCCGATGATCTCGGCGGTCCCGGGCGGGGGCGCGTGGTGGCCCCGGTGGAAGACCGTGACCTGCCAGCCGCGCGCGAGGGCCGCCTCGGTCACGGCCCGGCCGACGAACTGCGTACCACCCAGCATCAGAAGCCTCATGTCCCCGACTCTGCCCTGTCGCGGCCCGGTCCGGAACGGCACACGCTCTCGGCTGAATTACCCGGAAGCGGGAACTCCCCGGGCACGCCGCCGGGCCGGACGCCCCGGCCTCAGGAGAGGGCCAGCGGGCTGCGGTGGCGCAGCAGCCACTGGTGGTATCCGGCCACCCGTCGCGCCGCATCCCGGTAGGCGGCCTCCAGTTCCGCGTAGACCGCGGTCATGTCCGCGCCGGGCCGGGAGACCAGGAGCAGCCGGACCGCGAGCGGGTCGTCGCGCAGCGGGCGGATCGCCATGTCGTCGCGGGGGCCCGAGGTCGGCTGGCAGGGGGCGACCGCCTCGCCGAGGACGACGAGGGAGGCGGCGGTGAGGTAGTCGCCGTGGAGCACGACGGGCGCCAGCCCGGCTTCGCTGAACATCCGGCGCAGTCCGTCCCATTCGCCGTCCACCGTGGGGTCGACCATCCACCGGTCGGCGGCCAGGTCCGCCAGCTCGACCACGGGCAGCGCGGCGGCCGGGTGGTCGCGGGCCATGGAGACGAACTGCGGTTCGCGGTCCACCAGGACCCGCTGTTCCAGCCCGTCCGGCACGGCGAGCGGGCAGCCCTCCACCTCGTGCACGAAGGCCACGTCGAGCCGGCCCGCGTCGACCGCGCGGAGGAGGGCGTGGGCGGAGACGTCGACCCGCAGCGAGATGTCGGTCCCGGGCAGCCTCACCCGCAGCCGGCGCAGCCAGCCGCCGATGACCCGGCTGGCGGTGCAGCCGATGCGCAGCCGGGGCCCTTCGACGGCCGCGGCCTCCGCCTTCGCGTCGCTGACCAGGGCGCTCAGGCCGTCGACCAGGGGGCGGGCGCGGCTGAGGACGGCGCGGCCGAGGAGGGTGGGGCGGCAGCCGGTGCGTTCGCGGCTGAAGAGTTCGGCGCCGAGCGCGTTCTCGATCCGGCGCAGCTGGGTGGTGAGCGCGGGCTGGCTCACGCCCAGGGTGCGGGCCGCCCGGTGCAGGCTGCCGCTGTCGGCGATGGCGCACAGCGCCCTGAGGTGTCTCACCTCAAGCTCCATGGTGCCGAGATTAGGGCGGGCCGTCCGGGCGCACCATGGGCCGTAACCCTGTCAAAAGCGAGCAATTCAGCGGTGGTTGGGCATGGGGGCCGCATACGTGCACGAGATGTGCACACGAGGGCGATAGGGCCGCGTTATCACCGGCTGACATCATCCGCGCGGGCTCCGCTTCCCCGACACTCACTCCGTACCGTCCCCGTCCGAGTCCGATCATCGGACGGGTTCCTCTGACAGGTAACTGGTAGGAGACCCCCCACATGAGACACCCCAGGACCGTCATGTCGGCCGTGCTCGGACTCGGCCTCTCGCTCGCCGCCGCATTCGGCACCGCCCCCGCCGTCGCCGCTCCGGACGCCTCCGCCACGGCCCCCCACGTGGCGTTCACCGGCCCGTCCGACTCGCACGAGAGCGCCGCCGCCAACAAGGCGTTCTTCGAGGCGGTCATGAAGTCGGTGGCCGAGAAGCGGGCCGCCAACCCGGGCGCCCAGTCCGTCACCATCGTCTACAGCACCGCGAACGCCCCGAGCTTCCGCACCCAGATAGCCAACAGCGCGTCGATCTGGAACGGCTCGGTCTCCAACGTCCGGCTCCAGGAGGGCTCGAACGCCGACTTCACGTACTACGAGGGCAACGACCCCAGCGGCTCGTACGCCAGCACCGACGGGCACGGCAACGGCTACGTCTTCCTGGACTACGCCCAGAACCAGCAGTACGACTCGACCCGGGTCACCACCCATGAGACCGGGCACGTGCTCGGCCTGCCGGACCACTACTCGGGGCCGTGCAGCGAGCTGATGTCCGGCGGCGGTCCCGGCCCGTCCTGCACCAACCCGTATCCGGACGCCAATGAGCGCAACCAGGTGAACTACCTCTGGCAGAACGGCTTCGCGGCCGCGCTCGCCGGCGCCCGTTCCTGACCTGTTCCGCTCGCACGCGCGCCGATGGGCCGCCCCGCAGGACGGGGCGGCCTGTCGGTGTGCCGTCAGCCGGTGCCGTATTCGGTACGGACCAGGGTCAGCAGTTCGTCCACCGTGAGCCCCAGGCCCCGGGCCTCGCCGACGGTCTCGCGGACCCGTTCGAGAAGGCGGGCGCGGTGCGGGGACGCGCCGTCCGCGATGGCTGCGCCCCGGCCCCGGCGCAGCTCGATCAGGCCCTCCTCGCGCAGCCGCTGGTAGCCCCGCAGCACCGTGTGCACGTTGACGCCGAGCGATTCGGCCAGGACGCGGGCGGCGGGCAGCCGTTCGCCGGGGGTCGCCGCACCGTCGGCCACGGCGCGGCGCACACAGGCGGCGATCTGGTCGCCGAGCGGCACGGTGGAGGTGGGGTCGACCCGGAAGAGCATGGTCAGTGGTCCGTTCGGCGCTGGTCGATCAGGGTGTTGAGGAGCGCGGCCCCGGTCGCCGAGTCGTCCACGGTCACCGCGAAGTCGCGGCCGTTCGTCAGCCGGGCCACGATGCCCTCCCCCGACCGGATCATGACACCGCTGCGCCCGGGACGGATGCGGTAGCCCCAGCCGCCGTACTCGGCGAACGGCCTGATGTCGCGGCTGGCCGCCGCCTCTATCCGGTCCAGCGGGACCCGGATACGCGGCCGGGGGAGCAGCCCGGAGACGGTGATCCCGCGCCGGTCCACGGTGACGTACGGGCGGGCGAAGGTCGTGAGCAGCACGCCGATGACGAGGGCCGGCAGGGCCGCGGGCCAACCGGCCGTGAACAGTATGGTGACGCCGGCCCCGATGACCAGGAGCGCGGTGAGCGGCAGCCACCAGGAACCGGCGCCCCGGCCCCACCCGGCGACCTCCCCGGCGCTCAGCGCGATGCGCGCGCCGTCGCCCTCGGGGCCGTCGTCCGCGACCGGTTCGGGGACGGGCGTCAGCATCGCCGCGAGGTAGCCGATCCCGAAGGCGACGACGCCCACCCCGAAGGCCGCGGCCATGTGCCACATGGGGAAGTGGACGTCCTGCCCCCGGCCCTGCGCGTCCTCGACGGCGTCCACGTTGATGAGGAGCACGGCCCCCATGAGGTAGCCGAGGAAGGCGGCGAAGGCGTACCCGAGGCCGACCATCACGCGGTAGGCCGTGCCGGCGAACTTCCCGAACCCCGTCATCAGCGCCCACAGGAGACCGATGCCGAGCAGTACGAGTGTGGTGACCACGAGGTACGAGGTCTGGCCGGCGTAGTCGTCCACCCGGCCGTTGCCCACGAAGTGGCTGGCCAGTTGCGAGGGCAGCCGGTCCCGGCGGGTGGCGAAGAGCAGCAGGTCGACGGCGAGCGCGAGCAGGAACGGCAGGGCGGTGAGCACCACGCGGCCGATGGATTTCAGGTTCATCAAAACCTCCCTTGTTCGCATGTTAGTAGAACAATGGAGGTGGTCGCAATGAAGGTGTCGCCCTTGACCAAGGGGTACGCGGGTGGCCAGGCGCCCGGCCGGTCAGGCCGTTTCGAGCGGGAACGCTCCCCGGTGGCCCGTACCGGCGCCCTCCGTCGGCCGGGATTCGAACTCCCGGCAGCTCCAGACCTCCTGGACGAAGCCGGTCCGCCGCTCCCACAGCCCGAGCACGTCCTGCTCACCGGCCGTGCCCCGGTACGCCTCCTTGGCGCCCCGGAAACAGGCGAGCCCGCCGGACAGACCGCGCCCCGGCGCCGGGTCCGGGGCCGGGAAGTAGTCGGAGAACGCGCAGGCTATGCAGGTCCGCAGCCGGACCCCGGGCGGCAGCTCCCGCTGGATCGTCGCCAGCGCGGACCCGAAGTCGCTCTCGGCCCGTTGCGAACCGAAGGCCGCCCCGTCGAACCGGAGTTCCAGGTAGAGGTACGGGTCGGGCTTGCGCAGCGCGAGCAGGCAGCTCAGGGTCGCCTGCCGCTCCGCCCCTTCCGCCACGACGGGGAACGGCAGGTCCCACTCCAGGACGCAGTCGCCCAGGACGCCGTCCGTCAGCGCGAACAGCCCCTGCTCGGCCGGTCCGGCCGCCACCGGGCGCAGGCCGTCGAAGCTGCCGCCCTCGAAGTCCACGCCCCGGACGCGGAGGCGGAGTTGCTGCCCGTCGGTGGTGAGGATGACGGCGTCCGATCCCTGCCGGTCCCGGTACCACCCTGCCCACGACTCATCTGTCATGAGCAGGGACTGTAGCCCCTGCCTCCGACACCGCCCCTGCCGCCCTCCGCTTGGCCGGCGACGCCCTTCGACACCTCCTTCCGGTGGGCGGCCTGTCAGTGCTTCCGGCGGGTGACGAACTCGGCCAGGGCCAGCAGATCGCCCGCCGCCGAGAGGTCCGGGACCGCCCTGGACAGGTGGTGCACGGCCCGCGCCATGCGGTCCGCGGCGCAGCTCTGCGCCCAGTCCCGGCCGCCCGCCCGGTCCACCGCCTCCGCGGCCCGGTTCACCTCGGCGCGGGTGTTCATCGCGCCCCGGTACAGCTCGGCGAGCTCCGCCGAGGCCGGGCCGCCCGCGGTGAGCGCGGCCACCACGGGCAGCGACTTCTTGTGGGCGCTGAGATCGGCGCCGACCGGCTTCCCCGTCTGGGCCGGATCGCCCCAGATGCCGATCAGGTCGTCGATCAGCTGGAAGGCGAGCCCCGCCTCCCGGCCGAAGCCGTCCAGGGCCCGGACGGCCCGGTCGTCGGCGCCCGCGTAGAGCGCGCCCAGGGCGCAGGCACAGCCGAGCAGCGCGCCGGTCTTCGCCGTCGCCATGGTCAGGCACTCGTCCAGCGACACCTGGTCCGGGTCGCGGTCCTCGAAGGCGCAGTCGGCCTGCTGGCCCGCGCACAGCTCGATGACACAGGTCGAGAGCCGGGCCGAGGCGCCGGGCGACATCGCCCTGCCGTCCTCGGCGAGCAGCCGCTGGGCGAGGGCCAGCATCGCGTCTCCGGCGATGACCGCGTCCGGGACGCCGAACACCGTCCAGGCGGTGGCCCGGTGGCGGCGGGTGTGGTCCTCATCGATGACGTCGTCGTGGAGCAGGGTGAAGTTGTGGACGAGCTCGACGGCGACGGCGGCCCGGACGGCCTGTTCGGGGTCGCCGCCCAGGGCGCGGGTGGCCGCCAGGACGAGCGCCGGTCTGATCGCCTTGCCCGCCCCGCCCGCCGCCGGGCTGCCGTCGGCGTGCTGCCAGCCGAAGTGGTACATCGCGACCCGCCGGATCGAGCCGGGCAGGGAGGCGACCGCTGCCCGCAGGTGCGGGTCCACGAGGGTCCGGGTGTACTCAAGGAGCGCCGCGGCCTCGTTGCCCTCGGTCGCGGCGTCTGTTCGGGTCATGGTCAATCGGTCACCCCTGTCGTTGCCGCCCCGCCCCGGCCGCTGGCGCGGCGGGGCCGGGGACGTGGGTGGTTGCTGGGAACGCGGGCGGCCGGGGGCCCGGACCGCGAGGGTCCGGGCCCCGTGGCTCACCGCCAGCGGCTGACCTCGACGTTCTCCAAGACGCCGAGGGCGTCCGGGACGAGGATCGCCGCGGAGTAGTAGGCCGTCACGAGGTAGGAGATGATCGCCTGCTCGTCGATGCCCATGAAGCGGACCGAGAGGCTGGGTTCGATCTCGTCCGGGATGCCCGTCTGCTGGAGGCCGATGACACCCTGCTCGGCCTCGCCGGTCCTCATGCAGATGATCGATGTGGTGCGGGCGTCGCTGACCGGGATCTTGTTGGACGGGAAGATCGGGACACCGCGCCAGGCCGGCACGTGGTGGCCGCCGATGTCGACGCTCTCCGGCACCAGTCCGCGCTTGTTGCACTCGCGGCCGAAGGCGGCGATGGCGCGCGGGTGGGCGAGGAAGAGCTTGGAGCC
This sequence comes from Streptomyces sp. NBC_00209, assembly GCF_045206345.1. Taxonomy (NCBI): domain Bacteria; kingdom Bacillati; phylum Actinomycetota; class Actinomycetes; order Kitasatosporales; family Streptomycetaceae; genus Streptomyces; species Streptomyces sp. NBC_00209. The sequence goes on from NZ_CP108121.1 coordinate 2,071,323, forward strand.
GCGCCGGCGCGAGAGCAGTTCGTCCATGTCGTCGGGGCTCGGCGCCCCGTCGTGCGGCTGGAGCCGCTGGCCGTAGTCGCAGTTGTTGAGCAGGCCGAACTCGCGGTTGTTGATGAGCTCGTGCTCCTGGCGCTCGCGCAGCGCCTCGACCGTGAGCCGCAACTGCTGCTCGGTCTGGTTCATCGGCTGGTTGTAGAGGTCCGCGACCCGGCTGTGGACCTTCAGGACGGTCTGGGCGACGCTCAGTTCGTACTCGCGCGGCGCCGCGTCGTAGTCCACGTACGTGTGCGGGACGACGGCCTCGCCGATGTGGCCCGCCGAGAGGTCGATCTCCGCCTCGCCGTACGTGTTGGTGCGCTGCTGCGGGACGGACAGCAGCCCGGCGAGATGGCTGCGCAGCGAATCGGCGCGTTCGGCGAGGTTGAGCACGTCGGCCCGCCGCAGTGTGAGCACCGTGCACGCGGTGACGGCACGGGCCGTGTACTCCCAGACGGCGTCGCCCTCGATGAGGGAGTGGTCCCCGAAATAGGCCCCGTCCGCATGGACCCCCAGCACCGTCTCGTCCCCGTAGGGGCCGGTGCCGACCTTCTCGACCTTGCCGTGCGCCAGCAGGTAGACCCGGTCCGCCGCCTCGCCCGCCGTGGCCAGGAGCTGCCCGGCGGGGATCTCGCGCTGCTCGCACCTCCGGGCCAGCTCGGCGAGCGCCTCCTCGTCCTCGAAGTCCCTCAGCGCCGGGAGCTCACCCAGCTCGGCGGGGATGACCGTGACCCGGTCCCCGGTCTGCACGAACGTGACCCGGCCGTCCCCGACCGAGTAGCTCAGCCGGCGGTTCACCCGGTACGTGCCGCCCTGCACCTGGACCCACGGCAGCATCTTCAGCAGCCACCGTGAGGTGATCTCCTGCATCTGCGGAGCGGACTTGGTGGTCGTCGCGAGGTTCCGCGCGGCCGCCGTGCCGAGACTCTGCTGCGGCGGCACCTGCACGTTCTGAACCTCTTCACCAACGGACATCTGTCGTCCTCTCGATCTATCGGCTGACCTGCGGGAAGAACACTTCCAGCACGAGGACGGGGCACGCCATTACACAAAAGAGTGTGACTAATCGGGCTTTGGGCGGGGCACAACGCTGCGCGATGCCCACGCGGCGCCCCTGCCATGCTCCCCGCCGGCTTGAATTTGGATCCGGAATGCCAATTAACTAATCTGACCGCCATGCGGCTGACCAAGTTCACCGACGTCGCGCTGCGCGTCCTGATGCGCCTCGCCGTCGTGAAGCACGAGGACCCGCCGACCACCCGCGAGGTGGCGGCGGTCATGCGGGTGCCGTACTCGCACGCCGCGAAGGTCGTGGCCCGTCTCCAGCACCTCGGCCTGGTCGAGGCGCGACGGGGCCGGGGCGGCGGCCTCACCCTCACCCAGGCGGGCAGGACCGCGTCGGTCGGCGCCCTCGTCCGCGAGCTGGAGGAGCCCGGCGACGTGGTCGACTGCGAGGGCGCCACCCCGTGCCCGCTCCGGGCGGCCTGCCGGCTGCGCGGCGCGCTGCGCCAGGCGCAGGAAGCCTTCTACGCCTCCCTGGACCCGCTCACCATCGCGGAGTTGACCGCCGCACCCACCGGCCCCCTGCTGATCGGCCTCGGCGCCGGGCCGCCCCCCGGGGACTGACCCCCGCCGCACCGGGCCGCCGGCCCGGTGCCTACACTGCCGTTAAATGCGCATCCAAGATGCCAATTCAATATCCGAGGAGTCACCGATGCTCTCCGAGTCGTCCACCGCCACCGTCCGCGCCACCCTGCCCGCCGTCGGCGCGGCCATCGGGGACATCGCCGATCTCTTCTACCGCAAGCTGTTCGACGCCCACCCGGCGCTCCTTCGCGACCTGTTCAACCGGGGCAACCAGGCGTCCGGCGCCCAGCGCCAGGCGCTCGCCGGCTCCATCGCCGCCTTCGCGACCCAGCTGGTCGAGCAGCCCGACACCCGCCCCGATGTGATGCTCGGCCGGATCGCGCACAAGCACGCCTCGCTCGGGGTCACCCCGGCCCAGTACGACGTCGTCCACACCCACCTGTTCGCCGCGATAGCCGAGGTCCTGGGTGACGCGGTGACCCCCGAGGTCGCCGCCGCCTGGGACGAGGTCTACTGGCTGATGGCCAACGCCCTGATCGCGATCGAGGAGCGGCTGTACGCGGAGCAGGGCGTCGTCGCCGGCGACGTCTGGCGCGCGTGGGAGGTCGTCTCGCGCACCGAGGAGACGGACGACGTGGCCCGGTTCCGCATCCGCCCCGCCGACGGCTCGCCCGCCCCCGCCTTCCGCCCCGGCCAGTACGTCTCCGTCCAGGTCGAACTCCCGGACGGCGCCCGTCAGATCCGCCAATACAGCCTCTCCAGCGCCCCCGGCTCGGCGCTCCGCTCGATCACGGTCAAGCGGGTGCACGGCAACGACGCCCCGGACGGCGAGGTCTCCCGCCACCTGCATGCCCGGGTCCGCGCCGGTGACCGGCTCCGGGTCTCGGCCCCGTACGGCGACCTCGTACTGAAGTCCGACGAGGCCCCGCTGCTGCTCGCGTCCGCGGGCATCGGCTGCACCCCGATCCTGTCGATGCTGGAGCACCTCGCGGAGTCGGAGCGCCGCGCACCGGTCACCGTCGTGCACGGCGACCGCTCCCCCGCCGGCCACGCGCTGCGCACCGACCACCTCGCGCTCACGGCCAAGCTGCACGACGCCGCGGCCCACTTCTGGTACGAGAACCCGGAGGACGGCCACCCCGCCGACCGCACCGGGCTCGTGGACCTGAGCGGTCTCGCCGTCCTGCCGGGCACCCACGCCTACCTCTGCGGCCCGCTCCCCTTCATGCGCTCCGTCCGCACCCAGCTGCTCGCCAAGGGCGTCCCGGCCTCCGACATCCACTACGAGGTCTTCGGCCCCGACCTGTGGCTCGCCTCCTGAGCCAGGACATGTCCGGATCGGCTCGCACAGGATCCGAACAGGGCCCCGCCGTCGCCCCGCGACCGGTCGGGGCCCCTCCGGCCGGGTAGAACCGCTCCCACCCGCACAAAAGGAGCCGGTCATGTCCTCACCCATGTCCGCGAGCGCGTTTCTCGCCGCGCTCAAGAAGGAAGGGCTCACCGTCGTCGAGGTCGGCGACTGGCGCAGCCACAACCGGAACCACAAGGGCCCCTGGGGCCCCGTGAACGGGGTGATGATCCACCACTCCGTCACCAAGGGGACCGACGCCACGGTGAAGATGTGCCGCGACGGCCACCCCGACCTGCCGGGCCCGCTGTGCCACGGCGTCATCGCCAAGGACGGCCGGGTCCATCTGGTCGGCTACGGCAGGACCAACCACGCGGGGATGGGCGACGACGACGTCCTGCGCGCGGTCGTCGCCGAGAAGAAGCGCCTTCCCCACGACAACGAGGCCAACACCGACGGAAACCGGCACTTCTACGGCTTCGAGTGCGAGAACCTCGGCGACGGCAAGGACCCCTGGCCCGACGCCCAGCTCGAAGCGATCGAGAAGGTCTCGGCGGCCATCTGCCGCCACCACGGCTGGACCGCCCGCTCGGTCATCGGCCACCGCGAGTGGCAGCCCGGCAAGGTGGACCCGAAGGGCTTCTCGATGGGCGACCTGCGCGACCGCATCCACGACCGCCTCAAATGAGCCCGGGGCGGCGACCGCCGCCACAATGGAGCGCATGTCCGCCCCGTCTCCCGCATCCCGGCTGCGCCCGCTGCTGCCCTCGCCCGTGCAGCAGGCCGAGGACGAGCGCTTCGCCCGGCACGGGGTGACGCTGCTGCTCAAGCGCGACGATCTGATCCACCCGGATCTGCCGGGCAACAAATGGCGGAAACTCGCGCCCAATCTGGCGGCCGCCGCCGGGCGCCCGGTGCTCACCTTCGGCGGCGCGTACTCCAACCACCTGCGGGCCACCGCCGCCGCCGGACGGCTCCTCGGATTCCGCACCATCGGGGTCGTACGCGGGGACGAGCTGGCCCACCGCCCGCTCAACCCCTCGCTCGCCCGGTGCGCCGCCGACGGCATGCGGCTGCACTTCGTGGACCGGGCGACGTACCGCGCCAAGGCCGACCCGGCGGTCCTGGCCGGGCTGCTGGCGGCGTACGGGGACTGCGAGGTCGTCCCGGAGGGCGGCAGCAACGCGCTCGCGGCCCGGGGCTGCGCCGACCTCGGGCGCGAGCTGCGGGGCGTGGCCGACGTGGCGGCGGTGGCCTGCGGGACCGGCGGCACCCTGGCCGGGCTCGCCGCCGGACTCGCGCCGGGGCAGCGCGCGCTCGGCGTCCCGGTCCTGCGCGGCGGCTTCCTGGGCGAGGCGGTGCGGGAGCTCCAGCGGGAGGCGTTCGGCGGCCCGGCGGGCGACTGGTGGCTGGACGAGCGGTTCCACTTCGGCGGCTACGCCCGTACGACACCGGCCCTGCACGCGTTCGCAAAGGATTTCGAGGACCGGCACGGGCTGCCCGTGGAGCGACTGTATGTGGCCAAAATGCTGCACGCGCTCACGGTGCTGACCGAGGAGGGTGCCTTCCCCGCCGGGACCACGGTCGCGGCCGTGATCACCGGCCGCCCGGAGGATCCCGAAGGCGCTCAGCCCTCCTCCCGGTAAGCCGCCGCCTCCTCCAGGTCCAGGCGGCGCAGCAGGGTCCGCATCATCTCGTCATCGATCCTGCGCGCGTCCCGCAGCCGTACGAAGACCTCCCGCTCGGTCTCGATCATCTCGCCGGCCAGCCGCCGGTAGGTCTCGTCCGCCGACTCCCCGGTGACCGGGTTGGCCGCGCCCAGGCGTTCCCAGACCGCGTTGCGGCGGCGTTCCAGGACGGTCCGCAGGCGGTCGGCGAGCGGCTGGGGCAGCCGGTTGCGCTCGTCGGTGAGCAGCTCGTCCAGGCGGGCCTCGGCGGCCGTGGACGCCTCGTTCTGGGCCTGCGCCTCGGCCAGGGTGTCGGCCTGCCGGTCCCGGCCCGGGAGCTTCAGCACGCGCACCAGGAGCGGCAGCGAAAGCCCCTGGACCACCAGCGTGCCGATGACGGTGGTGAACGTCAGGAACAGCACCAGGTTGCGGGCCGGGAAGGCGTCGCCGTCGGCGGTGACGAGCGGGACGGAGAAGGCGATGGCGAGCGAGACGACCCCGCGCATCCCGGCCCAGCCGACGATGAGCGGCGAGGTCCAGTCCGTACCGGTCTCCCGCTCCCTGATCCGCCGCGACAGCCACCGGGGCAGATACGTCGCCGGGTAGACCCAGACGAACCGGACCACCACCACGGCCACGAAGACCAGCACCGCGTACCCGAAGGCGTCCGCCACGGAGTACGTGCCGAGCCCCTTGAGCACGAACGGCAGCTGGAGGCCGATCAGCGCGAACACGGCCGACTCCAGGACGAAGGCGACCATCTTCCAGACGGCGGCCTCCTGGAGCCGGGTGGCGAAGTCGACCTGCCAGGACCGGTGGCCCAGGTACAGCGCGACGACGACCACGGCGAGCACCCCCGAGGCGTGCACGCGCTCGGCCGCCGCGTACGCCACGAACGGGATGAGGAGCGACAGGGTGTTCTGGAGCAGCGGCTCCCTGAGACGCGTGCGCAGCCAGTGCAGCGGGACCATGAGCAGCAGGCCGACCCCGACGCCCCCGACCGAGGCCAGCAGGAATTCCCGCGCTCCCGCGCCCCAGCTGATGCCCTCCCCCACGGCGGCGGCGAGCGCCACCTTGAACGCGGTGATCGCGGTGGCGTCGTTCACCAGGGACTCGCCCTGGAGGATCGTCGTGACACGCGCGGGCAGTCCCACCCGCCGGGCGATCGCCGCGGCGGTGACGGCGTCCGGCGGAGCGATCACGGCGCCGAGCACCAGCGCGGCGGTCAGCGGCAGGTCGGGCACCAGCAGATAGGCCAGCCACCCCACCGCGACCGTCGCGAACAGGACGTACCCGACCGACAGCAGGGCCACCGGCCGCAGGTTGGCCCGCAGGTCCAGGTAGGAGCTGTCCACGGCGGCCGTGTAGAGCAGCGGCGGCAGCAACAGGGGGAGCACGATGTGTGCGTCCAGGGTGTACGACGGCACCCCCGGCACGTACGAGGCGATCAGTCCGGCGGCGACCAGGAGAAGCGGGGCCGGCACCGGGGTGCGGCGTGCGAGGCCCGCCGTCGCGGCACTGCCCGCGACCAGCGCCACCAGGGGCAATGCGTCCATCTCGTGATCCTCGCATCCGTCGTAACCTGGCCATCATGAGTGGTTGCCCGCATGTACCGGACCTGCCGCGCCCCGAGCCCGCGCCCCTCGGCGAAACCTGTCCCGAGTGCCTGGCGGCCGGCACCCACCCCGTGCAGCTGCGGCTGTGCCTGAGCTGCGGCCATGTCGGCTGCTGCGACTCCTCGCCCGGGCGGCACGCGACGGGGCACTTCGAGCGGACCGGCCATCCGGTCATGCGGAGCTTCGAACCGGGCGAGAACTGGCGTTGGTGCTTTGTCGACGGTTCGATCGTCTGACGCACGGGTACGTCAAACCGGCGCGCGTTGTTCGTAATTGAGCGACGCAGACCCCTAGGCACTGTGCGTACCCATGGGCCTACCATGAGTGACAGCCACAGGAGGGGGTTCCGGCGACACGGCATCATGGATCGCGATAGCGTCGCCGGACCGAGAACCGAAGACGTACCGCATGGCTCCGGGCGTTCTCCCGGAACCTCGAATGAGTTTGTGCCACCTTGGAGGTGAGGGTGTCCCAGATCGCAGGCGAGCCCGGGAATCAGGACTTCGTAGAGGTCCGGCTGCCCGCTGCGGGTGCCTACCTGTCGGTGCTGCGCACGGCCACGGCCGGGCTCGCAGCACGCTTGGACTTCACCCTCGACGAGATCGAGGATCTCCGCATCGCGGTGGACGAGGCGTGCGCGATCCTGCTCCAGCAGGCCGTGCCCGGTTCCGTCCTGAGCTGCGTGTTCCGTCTCATCGACGATTCACTCGAGGTGACGGTCGCGGCCCCGACCACGGACGGCCGCGCCCCGGAGCGCGACACCTTCGCCTGGACGGTGCTCTCCGCACTGGCCGGAAAGGTCGACTCCTCGGTCGCCGACGACCGTACGGTCAGCATCAGCCTGTACAAACAGCGCGGCGCGGGACCCGGGCCGGCGTGAGCAACGGGAACGGGGACGGTCCTGTGCGGGACGAGACGATCCGACCAGGGGTGGTGCGTGCGGGCATCCCGGAGCAGCAGGCCCTGCCTCATCCGGTGGACGGGGCGGAGCTGCCCCGTGCGGTGGACGGGACGGACGGGCCCGCCGGCATTACGGTCGCGGTGGAGCAGTCGCAGGCGGAGCGGGCAGGCCAGATGAGCGAGCACGGGCACCACGATCCAAACGACCGCAGCGAGGCGCGGGCGTTGTTCATCGAGCTGGGCAAGCTCGCCGACGGTTCGCCGGAGCGGGCGGAGCTGCGCAACCGGCTGGTGCGGATGCACCTGCCGCTGGTGGAGCACCTGGCGCGCCGCTTCCGCAACCGCGGGGAGCCACTGGACGACCTGACCCAGGTCGCCACGATCGGGCTGATCAAGTCCGTCGACCGGTTCGACCCGGAGCGGGGCGTCGAGTTCTCGACGTACGCCACGCCGACGGTCGTCGGGGAGATCAAGCGCCACTTCCGCGACAAGGGCTGGGCGGTGCGGGTGCCGCGCCGCCTCCAGGAGCTGCGGCTGTCGCTGACCTCGGCGACGGCGGAGCTCTCCCAGCTGCACGGCCGCTCGCCGACGGTGCACGAGCTGGCGGAGCGGCTGGGGATCTCCGAGGAGGAGGTCCTGGAGGGCCTGGAGTCGGCCAACGCGTACAGCACGCTCTCGCTGGACGTGCCGGACACCGACGACGAGTCGCCGGCCGTGGCGGACACGCTGGGCTCCGAGGACGTGGCGCTGGAGGGCGTCGAGTACCGGGAGTCGCTGAAGCCGCTCCTGGAGGACCTGCCGCCGCGCGAGAAGCGGATCCTGCTGCTGCGGTTCTTCGGCAACATGACCCAGTCGCAGATCGCGCAGGAGGTCGGCATCTCGCAGATGCACGTCTCGCGGCTGCTGGCCCGCACGCTGGCGCAGCTGCGCGAGCGGCTGCTCGTGGAGGAGTAGCGGGCGCGGTGACGCGGAGGAGGCCGCCGGATCGTCTCCGGCGGCCTCCTCGTGTGTCCGGGAGCCGTCAGGCGTCCTCGGTGTCCGCGTCGGGCGTGGCGCCCGGCCCGCGGATGCCGAGGGCGTCGATGGTGGCGGGCCTGACCAGCTGGTAGAGCGCGGTCAGCGCGACCGCCGCGAGGACGATGCCGGCCGGGATCAGCACGCCGTGGGAGCGCAGCAGCGTCCAGGCCACCGGCAGCGCGATGATCTGCGTGATGAGCGCCGGGCCCCGGCTCCAGCTGCGGCGCAGCAGCAGGCCGCGGGCGGCGACGAGCGGGATCAGGCCGAGCGCGATGACGGTGAGACCACCCATCTCGGCCTGCTCGGGGCTGTCGGGCCGGCCCAGCAGGCCCATGACCAGCATGTAGATCCCGCCGATGACGAGGGCCGCGCCTTCGAGGCCGCTGAATGCGGCGACCAGCGTGATCCTGGCCGGTTTCGCCGGCTCCGCCAGGGGCGAGGGCGCGTTCTGCTGAGTGCTCACCCTTGCAGGTTGGCATCCCGGACCCGGCGAAGGAAAGCCGGGGTGGCGCGCGCCACCACCACACCCCCGCACCATCACTGAGCGTGAGGGCCTGCGGTCAGGACTTCAGGGGGGTACCCCGCGGTAGGTAGGCTGGCAGTCATGCGCGCACTTCTTGTGGTCAATCCAGCCGCCACCACCACCAGTGCGCGGACCCGTGACGTGCTGATCCACGCGCTCGCGAGCGAGATGAAGCTGGAGGCCGTCTCCACGGAGTACCGCGGGCACGCCCGCGACCTGGGGCGGCGGGCCGCCGACAGCGACGACATCGACCTCGTGGTGGCGCTCGGCGGTGACGGCACGGTCAACGAGGTCGTCAACGGCCTGCTGCACCGGGGCCCCGATCTGGACAGCCTGCCGAAGCTGGCCGTGGTGCCCGGCGGCTCCACCAATGTCTTCGCGCGGGCGCTCGGGCTCCCCAACGACGCGGTGGAGGCGACCGGCGCCATTCTGGACGCGCTGGCGAACCGGACCGAACGCACGGTCGGCCTCGGGCTCGCGGCGGGGACTCCGGGCACGGAGGACGAATCGGTGCCGGAGCGCTGGTTCACCTTCTGCGCCGGCCTCGGATTCGACGCCGGAGTGGTCGGGCGGGTCGAACAGCAGCGGGAGCGCGGCAAGCGTTCGACCCATGCCCTGTACGTGCGCCAGGTGCTCCGGCAATTCCTGGAGGAGCCGCACCGCAGACAGGGCGTGATAACGCTCGACGTGCCCGGCGAGGAGCCGGTCACCGATCTCGCGCTTTCCATAATCTGCAACACGACCCCGTGGACGTACCTGGGGAACCGGCCGGTGTACGCGGCCCCGAAGGCGTCCTTCGACACCGCCCTGGACGTGCTGGGCCTGCGGAAACTCTCCACGGCGGCGGTCGGCCGGTATGCCACCCAGCTGCTCATGTCGAGCCCGGAGAAGGGTCCGCGGGGGAAGCACGCGGTTTCACGGCATGACCTCACGGACTTCACCTTGCATTCAAAGGTTCCACTGCCCTTCCAGATGGACGGTGACCACCTCGGAGTGCGTACCAGTGTGACGTTCACAGGCGTACGCCGTGCACTGCGTGTGATTGTGTGAGCGGAAGGGACCAAAGTCCTTTAACTCGAACGTTTGGACTGGCTTCCACCCTCTAGAAGTACGGCTGTGACCTAGCCGACACCGAGGAATCAAAAAAAACTTTCCTGAAGGGGTTGTATCCGCCGCCGAGGTTTGCGAATCTCTACATGGCGATCGGGACGGCCCGCAACAACGGCCTCCACTGAGAGCCAGAACCCCTCCTCACTTCACAGGACCACAACCAGTTCATCTGGGCGTCGGGCCTACACCTGTGGGGGGATTCGTGAAAGCGTTCACATTCACAAGCCACAGTACGTATCACCAAGGAGAGGTAGCAGCCATGGACTGGCGTCACAACGCCGTTTGTCGTGAGGAAGACCCGGAGCTGTTCTTCCCCATCGGCAACACCGGTCCTGCGCTGCTGCAGATCGAGGAAGCCAAGGCCGTCTGCCGTCGCTGCCCCGTCATGGAGCAGTGCCTGCAGTGGGCGCTCGAGTCCGGCCAGGACTCCGGCGTCTGGGGTGGCCTCAGCGAGGACGAGCGCCGCGCAATGAAGCGCCGCGCCGCTCGCAACCGGGCGCGCAACGCCAGCGCCTGACCGACGCCACCGCTACGAACCTCAGCGCAGGCGGCGCGTACAGCGCGTACGCACCACCCCGCCCCCCGAGTCGCAGCGCGCAGTACCCCCGAAGCGCATGCTTGACCAGAGAGCCCGGACCGTTCACCTACGGTCCGGGCTCTCTGCTGTGTTCGGGCCCTGCTACGTCTCGTTGCGGACCGGGATGTCGAGGACGACCTGTGTCCCGCGTTCCGGCGCCGGCACCATGCCGAACGTGCCGCCGAGCTCGCCCTCGACCAGCGTGCGGACGATCTGGAGGCCGAGGTTGCCGGCCTTCTGCGGGTCGAACCCCTCGGGCAGACCGCAGCCGTCGTCCTGGACGGTGATGAGCAGCCGTCCCTCGGTGGGCGAGCCGCCCCGGACGGCCGAGACCTCGACGGTGCCGGACTCCGCGACGGAGAAGGCGTGTTCCAGGGCGTTCTGCAGGACCTCGGTGAGGACCATCGAGAGCGGCGTCGCGACCTCGGCGTCGAGTATCCCGAAGCGTCCCGTGCGGCGGCAGGTCACCTTGCCCGGCGAGATCTCCGCGACCATGGCGATGACCCGGTCGGCGATGTCGTCGAACTCCACCCGCTCGTCCAGATTCTGGGACAGCGTCTCGTGGACGATGGCGATCGAACCGACGCGCCGCACCGCCTCGTTGAGCGCCTCGCGGCCCTGCGGCGAGTCCATCCGGCGGGCCTGGAGGCGCAACAGGGCGGCGACCGTCTGGAGGTTGTTCTTCACCCGGTGGTGGATCTCCCGGATGGTGGCGTCCTTGGTGATCAACTCGCGCTCCCGGCGGCGCAGTTCCGTCACGTCGCGCAGGAGGACCAGGGAGCCGATGCGGACGCCCTTGGGCTTGAGCGGGATCGCGCGCAGCTGGATGACCCCGCCGGTGCACTCCACCTCGAACTCACGGGGCGCGTAACCGCTGGCCATCTTGACCAGAGCCTCGTCCACCGGGCCCCGGGACGGGGCGAGTTCGGCGGTGATCTGGCCGAGGTGCTGGCCGACGAGGTCGGAGGCGAGGCCGAGGCGGTGGTAGGCGGAGAGGCCGTTGGGGCTGGCGTACTGCACGACCCCGTCGGCGTCCAGCCGGACCAGGCCGTCGCCGACGCGCGGGGACGCGTCCATGTCCACCTGCTGGCCCGGGAAGGGGAAGGACCCGGCGGCGATCATCTGGGCGAGGTCCGAGGCGGACTGGAGGTAGGTCAGCTCCAGCCGGGACGGTGTGCGGACGGTGAGGAGGTTGGTGTTGCGCGCGATCACGCCGAGCACCCGGCCCTCCCGGCGTACGGGGATCGACTCGACCCGTACGGGCACCTCCTCGCGCCACTCCGGGTCGCCCTCGCGCACGATCCGGCCCTCGTCCAGCGCGGCGTCGAGCAGCGGGCGGCGGCCGCGCGGGACCAGGTGGCCGACCATGTCGTCCTGGTAGGAGGTCGGGCCGGTGTTGGGCCGCATCTGCGCGACGGAGACGTACCGCGTGCCGTCGCGGGTGGGGACCCACAGGACGAGGTCGGCGAAGGACAGGTCGGAGAGCAACTGCCACTCCGAGACCAGCAGGTGGAGCCACTCGAGGTCGGTGTCGCTCAGAGCGGTGTGCTGGCGTACGAGGTCGTTCATGGAGGGCACGTGTGCGAGCGTACCCGTGGATGCGTGCCGGTCCGAACCGGAAGCGCCGCCCGTACGTGCGGTGAACCGGGGCCGACATTGGCGCCGCGCATGGATGGACACGGCCCAGTGGTCTAGTCCACAATGCTTGATGTAGGGCCTCCGCTCTCCCCGCACAGGAGAGCGGAACGAGGTACCCGCGCTCTCTGCCCTGACTGCGCCGGTGCCTCTCCCCCGGCCGGGGGCACCGCACACCGCCGGCCGAGCCGGCCGCCCGCGAGGGCGGCCCTACTCCGGGCTGCGGTGCTGGTCGGGCTGAGGGTCCCGGCCCGGCGCCGCGGCCCGCGGGTTCTTCCGGGGCCTCCCGCCTCAGCGGGTCTCGGTGACCTTCGCGAGCGCGCGCGGCGCGTCCGGGTCCTGGCCCCGCGCGATCGTCACCTCGTACGCCAGCATCTGGAGCGGCAGGATCTCCAGGACCGGCTGGACCTCCTCCGCCACCCCGGCCGTCGGCAGCACGAACCCCGCCGACGCCGCCGCCACCTGGGCCGCGGGCCCGACGACGAAGAGGTCGGCGCCCCGGCCGCGCAGCCGGTCCAGGACGGGCTGAAGGGCCTCGCCGCCCCGGCCGTCGGTCACCACGGCGATGACCGGCGAGATGTTGTCGACCATCGCGAGGGGGCCGTGCAGCAGGTCGGCGCCGGAGTACGAGAGAGCGGGGATGTAGCTCGTCTCCATGAGCTTCAGGGCGGCTTCCTTGGCCGTGGGGTAGCCGTACCCCCGCGAGGTGATGACCATGCGCTCGGCGAAGCGGTAGCGCGACGCCAGGGACCTCACCTCGTCCTTGCGGGCGAGCACCTCCTCCGCGAGGTCCGGCAGGGCGGCGGCCGCCGCCCCGTCACCGCCGCGCAGTCCCTCCACGAACAGGTACAGCGAGAGCAGGGACGCGGTGTACGTCTTGGTGGCCGGCAGCGCCTTCTCGGGCCCGGCCAGGATGTCGATGTGGTACTCGGAGACTGCCGCGAGCGGCGAGTCCGGGTTGTTGGTCACCGCCAGGGTCACCGCGCCGGCCTCCCGGGCCGCCTTGGTGGACGCCACCAGGTCGGGCGAGCCGCCGGACTGGCTGACGGTGACGACCAGGACGTCGCGGAGGTCCGGCTTCGCGCCGTACGCCGTGGTGGTCGACATCGAGGCCAGCCCGCAGGGCAGCCCCAGCGTGATCTCCAGCAGGTACTTCGCGTAGAGCGCGGCGTTGTCGGAGGTGCCGCGGGCGGTGAGCAGGACGAAGCGCGGGTTCCTGGCCGCGATCCGCCCGGCGGTCTCACGGATGGCGGGCGCGCCGCGCTCCAGGATGCGGCGGAGCACCGCGGGCTGCTCGGCCATCTCGCCGGACATGATGCGGCCGGGCCACTCGCCCTCACCGGCCGGGTACGTGGCGGACATGTCTGGTACCTCCCGGGGGTCGCGCTACCTCGCCCAAGTCGAACACGGGGTGCGCGGGGGCCGCCAGCGGGCGGCGGCCGGCAGGTCGCGTCCGAGTGCCGGTACGGACTCCTCGGGGCAGGGTGAGTCTGCTAGATTGGAACCTTGATTGGTCTATACCACATATCGTCACTCTCGATCGGATCGGCAGGCCCCGCGTGGAAGTTGTCATCGTCCCGGACGCCAAGGCAGGCGGCGAACTGATCGCGGGGGCCATCGGCACCCTGCTCGGCCGCAAGCCCGACGCCCTTCTCGGCGTTGCCACCGGCTCTACCCCGCTGCCCATCTACCAGGCCCTCGCGGACCTGGTCCGCTCCGGTGCCGTGAACGCCTCGCGCGCCCGCGTCTGCCAGCTGGACGAGTACGTCGGGCTGCCGGCGGGCCACCCGGAGTCGTACCGCTCCGTGGTGCTGCGCGAGGTGGTCGAACCGCTCGGGCTCTCCGAGGCCGCGTTCATGGGCCCCGACGGCTCCGCCGAGGACGTCCAGGCGGCCTGCGAGGCGTACGACAGGGCGCTGGCCGAGGCCGGTGGCGTCGACCTCCAGCTGCTGGGCATCGGCACCGACGGGCACATCGGCTTCAACGAGCCGTGCTCCTCGCTCGCCTCCCGCACCCGGATCAAGACGCTCACCGAGCAGACCCGGGTCGACAACGCGCGCTTCTTCGACAACGACATCGACCAGGTGCCGCACCACGTCATCACCCAGGGCATCGGCACGATCCTGGAGGCCCGCCACCCGATCCTGCTCGCGACGGGCGAGGGCAAGGCGGACGCGGTGGCCGCGACGGTCGAGGGACCGGTCGCCTCGATCGTGCCGGCGTCGGCGCTCCAGCTGCACCCGCACGCGACCGTGGTCGTGGACGAGGCGGCGGCGTCGAAGCTGAAGCTGGCGGACTACTTCCGGGCGACGTACGCGGCGAAGCCGGCCTGGCAGGGGCTGTAGTTCCTACGCGAGAGGGCCGGGACACCGTGGTGGTGTCCCGGCCCTCTCGTATGCGCGGGGTCAGCTCCCGGCGATGATCTCCGCCGCCGCCCGGCCGCAGACGCGGGCGGCACCGTGCGTCGCGATGTGCAGGGCTCCCCGGGGCTCGGCCTGGGGGACGCCCATCTCGACCACGACGGTGTCCGGGCGCGCCGCGAGCAGCGCGTCCAGGGCCTTGGTCATCCACGCGTGGCGGTGCGCGTCGCGGACCACGGCGACGATGCGCCGCTCCCCCGCCGCCCGCAGCGCGGCCTCGGCCGGGGCCTCGGACTCGCCGTCGTACGTGTCGGTCCCGGTGCCCGGGACGAGCCGGGTCAGCTCGGCCGCGACGCCCCAGGGGGTCTCGTCGCCGACCGCGATGTTCGCGACCGGGGTGAAGGCGGCCACGTACGCCGGACCGGTGAGTGGTGCGACCTCGCCGGTCACCGTCACCGCGCGGCGGGCGGCCACCAGACCGATGTCCGAGGCGATGCCGGTGGTCTGCGCGGTGCCGGGCCCGGTCCCCTCCTGTGCTGCCGCGCCCGGCTCCCGTACAGCCCCCCGTGCCTCCCGCGTCCAGGACGCGAGGGCGCGGACCCGGGCAGCGGCATCGGCGAGCCGCTCCTCGGGAAGTTCACCGGAGCGCACCGCCGCGACCAGCGCGTCGCGCAGCCGCAGGACGGTGCTGTCGTCGTCGAGCCCGCCGCCGACGCAGAGCGCGTCGGCACCGGCCGCGACGGCGAGGACGGAGCCGCGTTCGATCCCGTACGTCGAGGCGATGGCCTGCATCTCCACGGCGTCGGTCACGATGAGCCCCTGGTACCCCAGCTCCTCGCGCAGCAGACCGGTGAGGATCTGGGGGCTGAGGGTGGCCGGGCGGTGCGGGTCGAGAGCGGGCAGCAGGATGTGCGCGCTCATCACCGACTTGGAGCCGGCCGCGATGGCCGCCCGGAACGGGACGAGCTCCCGGGCGTGCAGCGTTTCCAGGTCGACGTCGATGCGGGGCAGTGCGTGGTGCGAGTCGACCGCGGTGTCGCCGTGCCCGGGGAAGTGCTTGGTGCAGGCGGCGACCCCGGCGGCCTGGAGGCCCTCGACGTACGCGGCGGTGTGCCGGGCGACCAGGTGCGGGTCGGCGCCGAAGGAGCGGACGCCGATGACGGGGTTGCCCGGGTTGGAGTTGACGTCCGCGGACGGGGCCCAGTTGAGGTTGACCCCGCACGCGGCGAGCCGGCGGCCCAGCTCGTGGGCGACGGCCCGGGTCAGCTCGGTGTCGTCCACCGCGCCGAGCGCCAGGTTGCCGGGGAAGGACGAGCCGTGCCGCACCTCAAGACGGGTGACGTCGCCGCCCTCCTCGTCGATGGCGACGAGCACGTCGTCCCGCTCGGCCCTGAGCTGGGCGGTGAGCGCGGCGAGCTGTTCGGGCGTCTCGATGTTGCGGCCGAACAGGCCGACGGAGGAGAGCCCTTCGCCGACCCGGCGCAGCAGCCACTCGGGCGCCGTGGTGCCGGTGAAACCGGGCTGCAGCACGGCGAGCGCGTCACGGGTGACGGTGTCCGTGGTGGAGGTGAGGGTGGTCATGGGGCGGCGTTATCCCTTCACGGCGCCGGAGGTGAGCCCCGCGGCCATCTTCTTCTGCACGAACATGAAGAAGATGACGACCGGAAGAGCGATCATGGTGGACGCCGCCATCAGGGCGCCGTAGTCCGTACCACGCTCGCTGGTGAACGTCATCAGCCACACGTTGAGCGTGTACTTGGAGTTGTCGTTGATCAGGATGTAGGCGAAGAGGTACTCGTTCCACGCGTTCACCAGCGCGAAGATCGACGCGGCGGCGAGGCCGGGCGCGAGCAGCGGCAGGATCACGCGGCGGAAGGCGCCGAAGCGGGTGCACCCGTCCACCATGGCGGACTCCTCCAGCTCCACCGGGATGTTCACCACGAAGCCGCGGATCATGATCGTCGCGAACGGCAGCGTGGAGACCAGGTAGACGACGATGAGGCTCCAGTACTCGTCGATGCCGCCCATGGCGTTGAGCTGGGCGTAGATCGGGATGAGCATCGCCGTGGGCGGCAGCATCTGGACCAGGATCAGGATCAGGACCAGGGGCTTGCGGCCGAAGAAGCGGAACCGGCCGATGGCCAGGGCCGCCAGGGTGGCGATGATCATGCCGCCGACGACGGCGGTGATCGTGACGATGAGGCTGGACTGGACCGCGGTGCCGAAGTTCGGCTGGTCGACCGCCTTGACGAAGTTGTCGAAGGTGATCGAGGAGGGCCACAGGGTCTGGTCGTACGAGCGGATCTCGCGGCTGGGCCGCAGGGCGCTGATCACCAGCCAGTAGACCGGGAAGACCATGACCAGCGCGACGGCGAGGCCGAGGATGTTCAGGCCGACGCGGGTGTTCTTGCGGTCCGGGCGCAGGACCTGTGGTGTGTCGGTCGTGGTGCTCATTCGACCTCTCCCGTCTTCATGAGCTGGCGCAGGTAGTACACGGCCACCGCGGACAGCAGGATCACCGTGATCAGGGCGATCGCGGTGCCCTGGCTGAAGGAGGTGGACTCGAATGCCTTCGAGTAGGAGTACAGGCCGAGGGTCTCGTACTCGGGCTCGGGCTTGCTGCCGCGCAGCAGCCAGATCTGGCCGAAGACGTTGAAGTCCCAGATCACCGACAACGTGGCGACCATGCTGAAGACCGGCTTGATGACCGGCCAGGTCACGTAGCGGTAGACGCCGAAGCCGGTGGCGCCGTCGAGGGACGCGGCCTCCTCCAGTTCCTGGGGGACCTGGGTGAGGGCGGCGTACAGGGTGACGACGACGAAGGGGATGGCGCCCCAGACGACCAGCAGCGTGATGATCGCGAAGCCCTGGACCGGGTCGAGGTACCAGTTGTGGCCGAGCCAGTCGTCGCCGACGACCTTCGCGATGAGGGTGTTGATGAGGCCGTAGTCGGAGTCGGCCATGAACCGGAAGATGGAGGCGGCGACCATCAGCGGCATCGCCCAGGCGGCGATGAGGCAGAAGGTCAGGATGAGCCGCACCCAGTTGGACAGCCGGCGCATCAGCAGGGAGATCAGCAGACCGATGCCCATGGTCAGCGACACGCAGACGGCCATGAAGACGACGGTGCGGAAGGTCACCCACCAGAACTCGGAGTCACCGAGGATGTTGGTGAACTGGTCGAAGCCGACCCAGGGTGCGGGATCACCGGTCCACAGCTCGCGCCGGCCCATGTCCTGGAAGGACATGATGACCGTCTTGGCGAGCGGGTAGAGATAGACGGCGGCGATCGCCACGATCGCCGGGAGGATCAGGAAGTAGGGCAGCAGTTCGCCCTTCTTCCGCTTCCTCTTCTGCTTCAGGGGTGCGTTGCCGCCCTCATCGGACAGCGGGCCCCCGTCCGCCTTGAGATCACGTGGTACGGGGACCGGTGGCCCGGCGGCCTTGGTATCGGCGGCAGTCACGTGGCTGACCTTCCATCGCGGGTCCGAGGCAGCCCCCGGAAAACACGGCGTTCTTGAGCTAAAGGGAGCGGGGGCCGCGGCGCAATGCCGGGCCCCCGCCTGGCGATCGGAAGACTTACGCCTTCTTGTTGATCAGTGCGTCGATCTCGCTGTCGGCCTTCTTGGTGGCGTCGGCGACGGACGTGCCCTTGAGGATCTTCAGGAGCATGTTCTCCAGAATCTCCTCCTTCTCGATGGAGGCCCAGCCCGGAGCGATCGGCGTGAACCAGGCGTCCGGCACCGCGTTGGCGATGGCGGCCGTCTCGGGCTTGGCCTTCAGCGGCTCAAGCTGCTTCTCGTTGTTCGGGAGGATGTTCTTCGACGCGAGGACGTCCATGGACTTCGCGTTGGTGAAGAGGGAGATCCACTCCTCGCCGAGGTCCTGGACCTTGGACTTGGAGATGGTGGCGAGGTCGGAGCCGCCGATGAAGGACGGGAGCGCCTTGCCGTTCGGGCCGGGCATACCGGCCGTGGCGATCTTGCCCTCGAGCTTCGGGTTGCCGTTCTCGCCCGTGGTGACGCCGCCGGCCTCCCACGCCTGGCCGTAGATGACCGCGGCCTTCTCGTTGGCCATGACGTTGGCGTGGTCCTGCTCGTCCTTCGTCTGGTCGGCCTTGTTGTACTTCTTGACCAGGTCGACGAAGTGCTGGATGCCCTTCTGCGCCTCGGGGGTGGAGAGGCTGGCCTTCCACTCCTTCGAGCCCTCGTCGTACTTGGCGATCTGGCCGCCCTCGGCCGCGACGTAGGACATGGCGGCGTACCAGTAACGGCCCGGGTAGTACAGGGACGAGGCGCGCTTGTCCTTCTTCGCGAGCTCGGCCTGGACCTTGTCCATCGCCTTGAGGAAGTCGTCCTCGTTCTGCGGGAGGACGTCGCTGCCGGTACCGGCCTTCAGCATGTCCTTGTTGTAGACCGCCAGGCGGGCACTGGCGTAGTAAGGAACGCAGTAGATCTTGCCCTCGTAGGAGCAGGTGTCCTTCAGACCCTTGATCCAGGTGTCCGAGTTCTCGTACTTCGAGGTGTCGATCTCGCCGAGCGCGCCGTTGAGGATGTACTGCATGGTCTCGGTGTTGCCGAGTTCGACAACGTCCGGGAACTTGTCGCCACCGAGGGAGGTGTCGAGCTTCTTGACCTTGTCAGCCCAGCCCTGGTACTGGATCTTGACGTTGACGTTCGGGTACTTCTTCTTGAACTGGGCGTTGACGTCCTTGACCAGTTCGGGCCAGGTCGACTGGGCCTCGCCCATGAGCCAGACAGTCAGGTCTTCCTTGCGGTCCTTCGGGTCCTTCGAGGACGTCTTGTCGTCCGAACCACACGCCGCGATGGAAACCAACATGCCCGCGACGCCGATCGCCGCGATGAGCTTGCGCTTCACGCCACCCTCCTCAGGGATGCTGCAACCCCTCCCCCACCGCGCGAAAACGTCGACGAGTACCTCTGGGGCTGAGACCTGGTCTTTAATGGTTTAGACCAGTACCGGGAGCTTGGCCTAGACCTTTAGGGGTGTCAAGGGTGTATAAGAAGTGCACTCGCGTCCGTTATAGGACCGACACCTGAGGGAGGGCGACGAGCCGTGACCGGACCGTGCCACCATGTGAGCCGCGACAGACGGAGGAGCCGGTGACGGCAGCAACGCAGCAGTCGGGAAGGCGGGCCATGGGTGCCGACGGGGGCAGTTCGGAGAACGAGACGGGCGCGGGCGCCGGGACGCGCACCGCGCGCGTACCCAAGTACTACCGGCTGAAGCGACATCTCCTCGACATGACGGACACCATGCCGCCGGGCACCCCCGTCCCCCCGGAACGGACCCTGGCAGCCGAGTTCGACACCTCGCGCACCACCGTGCGCCAGGCGCTCCAGGAACTGGTGGTCGAGGGCCGGCTCGAACGCATCCAGGGCAAGGGCACGTTCGTCGCCAAGCCGAAGGTCTCCCAGGCCCTGCAACTCACCTCGTACACCGAGGACATGCGCGCCCAGGGGCTCGAACCGACCTCGCAGCTCCTGGACATCGGCTACGTCACCGCGGACGACACCCTCGCCGGACTGCTCGACATCAGCGCCGGCGGCCGGGTCCTGCGCATCGAGCGCCTGCGCCTGGCGAGCGGCGAGCCGATGGCCATCGAGACCACGCACCTCTCGGCCAAGCGCTTTCCCGCGCTGCGCCGTTCACTGGTCAAGTACACCTCGCTCTACACCGCGCTCTCCGAGGTGTACGACGTCCGGCTGGCGGAGGCCGAGGAGACCATCGAGACCTCCCTCGCCACCCCGCGCGAGGCCGGGCTGCTCGGCACCGATGTGGGCCTGCCGATGCTGATGCTCTCCCGGCACTCGCTGGACGAGCAGGGCGAACCGGTGGAGTGGGTGCGCTCGGTCTACCGCGGCGACCGCTACAAGTTCGTGGCCCGCCTGAAGCGGCCGCTGGACTGACCCTCGTACGGACTGACCCGTCGTACGCATGTGCTCCTCGAACGGCCCCCGGACCCGCCCCCGGGGGCCGTTCGGCGTTCCCGGGGCGCGAGTTGGTCCGGACCAAGCCTCGGACGTTTGCCGCCATTGGGGCCATCCACCCGTCCCCTGACGACCGTTGCCGGACCGCAATGCGGACGGGGGGTGACGGTGGCCGGGACCCTCGCCTAGATTTCCTGCGCATTACAGGTGATCAGCGAGGGGACGGAGTCGCCGCCATGGCGGAAGAACCAGAAGGAAAGCCACCGACGGTCACACCGTTGCGGGTGGTCATCGCCCTGTGCCTCGTCGCGCCGTTCGTGGCGATGCTCTGGGTGAGTTCGTACGCGAAGGTCGACCCGGCCTTCATCGGCATCCCGTTCTTCTACTGGTACCAGATGCTCTGGGTGCTGATCTCCACCGCGCTCACCATGATCGCGTACAAGCTGTGGCAGCGTGACCAGCGCGCCCGCAAGGGGGGTGTGTCGGCATGAAGGACGGCGTGAACGGCGTCGCGCTCGGCGTCTTCATCTTCTTCTTCCTGGCCGTCACGGTCATGGGCTTCCTGGCCGCCCGCTGGCGCAAGGCCGAGAACGAGGCCACGCTGGACGAATGGGGCCTGGGCGGACGGTCGTTCGGCACCTGGGTCACCTGGTTCCTGCTCGGCGGCGACCTCTACACCGCGTACACCTTCGTCGCCGTGCCCGCGGCGATCTACGCGGCGGGCGCGGCCGGCTTCTTCGCCGTGCCCTACACCATCCTGGTGTACCCGCTGATCTTCACCTTCCTGCCGCGCCTGTGGTCGGTCTCGCACAAGCACGGGTACGTCACCACCTCGGACTTCGTCCGCGGCCGGTTCGGCTCGAAGGGGCTGTCGCTGGCCGTCGCGGTCACCGGCATCCTCGCCACCATGCCGTACATCGCGCTCCAGCTCGTCGGCATCCAGGCGGTGCTGGACGTGATGGGCGTCGGCGGCGGCGAGAACACCAACTGGTTCGTCAAGGACCTGCCGCTGCTGATCGCGTTCGCGGTGCTCGCCGCGTACACCTACTCCTCGGGGCTGCGAGCGCCCGCGCTGATCGCGTTCGTCAAGGACGGGCTGATCTACCTGGTCATCGCCGTCGCGATCATCTACATCCCGATCAAGCTGGGCGGCTTCGACGACATCTTCGCCTCCGCCCAGGACAAGTTCACCAAAGCGGGCGCGGGCGGCCTCGCACCCGCCGCGGCCGGTCAGTGGGGGTACGCGACCCTGGCGCTCGGGTCCGCGCTGGCGCTGTTCATGTACCCGCACTCGATCACGGCGACGCTCTCCAGCCGCAGCCGTGAGGTGATCCGCCGCAACACCACGATCCTGCCGCTGTACTCGCTGATGCTGGGCCTGCTCGCGCTGCTCGGCTTCATGGCGATCGCCGCCGGCGTCAAGGTGGACAACGGCCAGCTGGCCATCCCGCAGCTGTTCGAGAACATGTTCCCCGACTGGTTCGCGGGGGTGGCGTTCGCCGCGATCGGCATCGGCGCCCTGGTGCCGGCCGCGATCATGTCGATCGCCGCGGCGAACCTGTTCACGCGCAACATCTACAAGGACTTCCTGAAGCCGGACGCGACGCCCGCGCAGGAGACCAAGGTCTCCAAGCTGGTCTCGCTGCTGGTCAAGGTCGGCGCGCTCGCCTTCGTCCTCACCATGGACAAGACCGTCGCGATCAACTTCCAGCTGCTGGGCGGGATCTGGATCCTCCAGACGATGCCGGCCCTGGTCGGCGGCCTGTTCACCCGGTGGTTCCACCGCTGGGCGCTGCTCGCCGGCTGGGCGGTCGGCATGATCTACGGTACGGCTGCCGCGTACGGGGTCGCGAGCCCGACGCAGAAGCACTTCGGCGGGTCCTCCAAGGAGATCCCGGGCCTCGGTGAGATCGGCTACATCGGCCTCACCGCGTTCGTGCTGAACGTCGTGGTCACCGTGGTCCTGACCTTCGTCCTGAACGCCGTGAAGGCGCCCGCGGGGATCGACGAGACCTCCCCGGGCGACTACACCGCGGACGCGGGCGACCCGGGCGTCAAGGAGAAGCTGCCGCCGGCCACCGCGGGAGCGCCGGGCGGTCACTGACCGCACACCTTTACGCCTCGCGACACAACATGTGGGGGCTGCCCGGCAGGGCGGCCCCCACATGTATGCTCATGCTCGCTGTCGCCGCAGGGGAATCCGGTGCGAATCCGGAACTGTCCCGCAACGGTGCAATCGGTGCGCTTTCGCGCACCCGTGGAGTCCGAGGACCTGCCGACGGCGCATCCGGCTCGACCGAACCGGATGCCCAGACGTCCGGGCCTCGTGGATGGGCCGGTGGACGCCGCACGGAGTGCCGCCCCACCCGGGCCCGCTCCTGCCCGGCTGCCCCCGCCCCCCGCCGGCCCAGAGCCGAGCGAGGGAGAGCACCACGTGACCATCGCGCCAGCCGATCCGGTTTCAGCACCGAAGACGGCCGCGTCCGCAGCCACCGGAACCGCGAGCGACGGCCCCGGCACCGCACTGCTGCGGACCCTGACCGACCTCACCGCCGACCTGCCCGACACCGACCCCGGCCGCGTCGCCGCCGCCGCACTGCGCGGCCGCAACGCCCGGTCGGACGAGGCGGAGCTGCGCTCGCTGGCCACCGAGGCCGCGGCGGGCCTCATCTCCGAGGACCCCGCCTACTCCCGCCTCGCCGCCCGGCTGCTCACCCGGACCATCGCGGACGAGGCCGCCGGGCAGGGCGCCACCGCGTTCTCCGCCTCGGTCGCCGTGGGCCACCGCGAGGGCCTGATCGCGGACCGGACCGCCGAGTTCGTCACGCTGCACGCCGCCGCCCTGGACGCCCTGGTCGAACGGTCCCTCGCGGACGGGGCGGACGACCGCTTCGGGTACTTCGGGCTGCGCACCCTGCACAGCCGCTACCTGCTGCGCCACCCGATCACCCGCCAGGTCATCGAGACCCCCCAGCACTTCATGCTCCGGGTCGCCGCCGGGCTCGCCGAGGACACCTCCGTGCGGGCACTGGACGAGGTCGCGGCGCTGTACGGGCTGATGAGCCGGCTGGACTACCTGCCGTCCTCGCCGACGCTCTTCAACTCCGGCACCCGCCACCCGCAGATGTCCTCCTGCTACCTGCTGGACTCGCCGCTGGACGAGCTGGACTCGATCTACGACCGCTACCACCAGGTGGCCCGCCTGTCGAAGCACGCGGGCGGCATCGGCCTCTCGTACTCCCGCATCCGCGCCCGGGGTTCGCTGATCCGGGGCACCAACGGGCACTCCAACGGCATCGTGCCGTTCCTCAAGACGCTGGACGCCTCCGTGGCCGCCGTGAACCAGGGCGGCCGGCGCAAGGGTGCCGCCGCGGTCTACCTGGAGACCTGGCACGCGGACATCGAGGAGTTCCTGGAGCTCCGCGACAACACGGGCGAGGACCAGCGGCGCACGCACAACCTGAACCTGGCGCACTGGATCCCGGACGAGTTCATGCGCCGCGTCGACGCGGACTCCACCTGGTCGCTGTTCTCCCCGGCGGACGTGCCCGAGCTGACCGACCTGTGGGGCGACGACTTCGACGCCGCGTACCGGGCGGCCGAGGCGAAGGGCCTGGCCCGCAAGTCCATGCCGGCCCGCGAGCTGTACGGCCGGATGATGCGGACCCTGGCGCAGACCGGGCAGGGCTGGATGACGTTCAAGGACGCCTCCAACCGCACGGCGAACCAGACCGCCGAGCCGGGCAGGGTCGTGCACTCCTCGAACCTGTGCACCGAGATCCTGGAGGTCACCGACGACGGCGAGACCGCCGTCTGCAACCTCGGCTCGGTCAACCTCGGCGCGTTCGTGGACGGCGGCTCGATCGACTGGGAGCGCCTGGACGCCACCGTGCGGACCGCGGTGACCTTCCTCGACCGGGTCGTGGACATCAACTTCTACCCGACCGAGCAGGCCGGCCGGTCCAACGCCCGCTGGCGGCCGGTGGGCCTGGGCGCGATGGGGCTCCAGGACGTCTTCTTCCGGCTGCGGCTGCCCTTCGACTCCCCCGAGGCCCGGGCGCTCTCCACGAAGATCGCCGAGCGCGTCATGCTCGCCGCGTACGAGGCGTCCTGCGACCTCGCGGAGAGGTCCGGTCCGCTGCCCGCCTGGTCCGAGACCCGGGCCGCGCGCGGGGTGCTGCACCCCGACCACTACGACGCGGAACTGAACTGGCCGGAGCGCTGGGACGCGCTGCGCGCCCGGATCGCGCAGACCGGGATGCGCAACTCGCTGCTCCTGGCGATCGCCCCGACCGCGACGATCGCCTCGATCGCGGGCGTCTACGAGTGCATCGAGCCCCAGGTCTCCAACCTCTTCAAGCGGGAGACCCTGAGCGGTGAGTTCCTCCAGGTCAACGGCTATCTGGTGGACGAGTTGAAGCGGCTCGGCGTGTGGGACGCGCGGACGCGTGAGGCGCTGCGCGAGTCGAACGGCTCGGTGCAGGGCTTCGCGTGGATTCCGGCGGACGTGCGGGCGCTGTACCGCACCGCGTGGGAGATCCCGCAGCGCGGCCTGATCGACATGGCGGCGGCCCGTACGCCGTTCCTCGACCAGAGCCAGTCGCTGAACCTGTTCCTGGAGACGCCGACGATCGGCAAGCTCTCCTCGATGTACGCGTACGCCTGGAAGCAGGGCCTGAAGACGACGTACTACCTGCGGTCGCGTCCGGCGACCCGGATCGCCCGTGCCGCGTCCGGGGCCGCGTCGGCCGCCGCCCCCATCCCCGTACAGCAGGCGCAGGCTCCCGACGCGGACGCCATCGCCTGCTCCCTGGAGAACCCCGAGTCCTGCGAGGCATGCCAGTAATGAGCACCACGACCACCGAGAAGAACCTGCTGGACCCGGGATTCGAGCTGACCCTCCGGCCGATGCGCTACCCGGACTTCTACGAGCGCTACCGGGACGCGATCAAGAACACCTGGCACGTCGAGGAGGTCGACCTCCACTCGGACGTGGCGGACCTCGCCAGGATGACGCCCGCCGAGCAGCACCTGATCGGGCGGCTCGTGGCGTTCTTCGCGACGGGTGACTCGATCGTCGCGAACAACCTGGTGCTGACGCTGTACAAGCACATCAACTCCCCCGAGGCGCGGCTGTACCTGTCGCGGCAGCTGTTCGAGGAGGCCGTGCACGTCCAGTTCTATCTGACGCTGCTCGACACCTATCTGCCCGACCCGGACGACCGCGCGGCGGCGTTCGCGGCGGTGAACAACATTCCGTCGATCCGCGAGAAGGCGCAGTTCTGCTTCACGTGGATGGACTCGGTGGAGAAGATCGACCGGCTGGAGTCGAAGTCCGACCGCCGTCGCTTCCTGCTGAACCTGATCTGCTTCGCGGCGTGCATCGAAGGGCTGTTCTTCTACGGCGCCTTCGCGTACGTGTACTGGTTCCGCTCGCGCGGGCTGCTGCACGGTCTCGCCACGGGGACCAACTGGGTCTTCCGCGACGAGACCATGCACATGAACTTCGCGTTCGAGGTGGTGGACACGGTCCGCAAGGAGGAGCCGGAGCTCTTCGACGACGCCCTCCAGCAGCAGGTCACCGACATGCTGAAGGAGGCTGTCGAGGCGGAGCTGCAGTTCGGCCGCGACCTGTGCGGCGACGGGCTGCCCGGCATGAACACCGAGTCGATGCGCGCGTACCTGGAGTGCGTCGCCGACCAGCGGCTCACCCGGCTGGGCTTCCCGGCGGTGTACGGATCGCAGAACCCGTTCTCGTTCATGGAGCTCCAGGGGGTCCAGGAGCTCACGAACTTCTTCGAGCGGCGCCCCTCGGCGTACCAGGTGGCCGTCGAGGGCACGGTCGGCTTCGACGACGACTTCTAGATCCTCGCCCAGCTCCTGACGTACGGACGCCGTGCGGCCGCCACCGGCCGCGCGGCGTCCGCCGTTCGCGGTGGACGGGTACCGCGGTCCTGTGCCGCTGCGCGCAGCTCGCGGTCGATGCGGCGCTCGCGGGCCATGCCGGCCAGCGCCGGCAGCAGGACGAGGGCGAAAAGAGCGGAAATGCCGAGGAAGTTCTGGAATGTGTTCATGCCTCTACTGTCCTCGTTCCGGAGGGACTGCGGCAGTGGCAGGACTGTCACACAGCATCGAATTACTGCCACACTGGTGCCATGCTGAACAACGTTGCCGCCCTCATGCTCGATGACGTCCACCCCTTCGAACTGGGTGTGCTCTGCGAGGTGTTCGGCCTCGACCGCAGCGACGAGGGCCTGCCGGTGCACGATTTCGCGGTGGTCTCCGGCGAGGGGCCGCAGCTGCGCACCCACGCCGGCTTCACGATCAACACCCCGTACGGCCTCGACCGGCTGGAGGAGGCCGACCTCGTCGCCGTACCGGCCGGCAGCCGCTTCGGGGAGCGCGAGTTCCCCGAGGAGGTCCTGACCGCCCTGCGCCGGGCCGTGGAGCGGGGCGCCCGGGTCCTCAGCGTCTGCTCGGGGGCGTACCTCCTGGGCGCGGCCGGACTGCTGGACGGCCGCCGCTGCACCACGCACTGGCGGCACGCCGACGACCTGGCCCGCCGCTTCCCCGAGGCCGCCGTCGAGCCGGACGTGCTGTACGTGGAGGACGGGCCGGTCACCACGTCGGCGGGGACGGCCGCGGGGATCGACGCCTGTCTGCACCTGGTCCGCCAGGCGTACGGCCCGGCCGCCGCCAACACCATCGCCCGGCGGATGGTGGTGCCGCCGCACCGGGACGGCGGCCAGGCGCAGTACATCCAGCGGCCGCTGCCGCGCACCCGGTGCGACACCGTGGGCGACACGCTGGCCTGGATGGAGCGCCACCTCGACCGCGAGATGACCGTCGAACAGCTCGCGGACCGGGCGCACATGTCGCCGCGCACCTTCGCCCGCCGCTTCCAGCAGGAGACCGGGACCACTCCGTACCGCTGGCTGCTGCGCCAGCGCGTCCTGCTGGCCCAGCATCTCCTGGAGACATCCGACGAAACCATCGACACCATCGCCGACCGGACCGGCTTCGGGACGGCGGCGGCGCTGCGCCATCAGTTCGTACGGGCACTGGACACCACGCCACAGGCGTACCGGCGTACCTTCCGGGGGCCTTCCGCCCTCACCGAGGCGGCCTGAGGCGAGCGGGGTACATCCGATCATTCGTCCAACCGATCGCACGACCTGTCCATGGACCGGGCTTTCGCGCGCGCGTCAGGGTCGATGCCATGAACATGCTGAAGGCAAGACGAAGGACCATCGGGGTCGTGGTGGCCGCGCTCGCCGCCGCCCTGCTCCCCTGGCAGACCGCCTCGGCCCAGGAGGCCCCGGCGACGGCTCCCCCGCCGGAGGTGCTGCCCACCCTGCGCCAGTGGCAGCCGGGCAGCGGGGAGTTCGTCCTCACCGGCCGGGCCCGGATCGTGCTGGACGGGGTGCGCGAGCGGCGTACGGCGGACGACGCGGCCCGGTTCGCCGCTGAGCTGGCGGGCAGGCAGCAGGTGTCCCGGGGCCGTCCGCGCGCCGGTGACATCGTGCTGCGCCAGGACGCCTCGCTGAAGGGCTCACTCGGGGCGGAGGGCTACCGGCTGGAGGTCGGCGACCGGGTCACGGTCACCGCGGCCACCTCGGCGGGCGTGTTCTACGGCTCGCGCACGGTGCTCCAACTCCTGAACGACGACGGGCGGGCCGCGCGCGGCGCGGCGACCGACGTGCCCGCGTACCGGGAGCGCGGGGTCGGGGTCTGCGCCTGCTACATCAACGTGTCGCTGCCCTGGTTCGAGCGGCTGATGAAGGACATGGCGTCCCAGAAGCTCAACCAGCTCTGGATCGAGGCGAAGGTCCGCAGCGACACCGACCCGGAGTCGGCGTTCTGGGGCTACTACACCAAGCCGCAGATCCGCGTCCTCGCCGCGATGGCGAAGAAGTACCACATCGACCTGGTCCCGGAGATCAACTCCCCCGGCCACATGGACCCCTACCTGGAGAAGCATCCCGAGCTCCAGCTCAAGGACAAGGACGGCGTGGCCTCTCCGCCCCGCCTGGACATCTCGCGGCCCGAGGCACTGACGTACTACACCTCACTGGTCGATGAGGCCCTGGACGTCTGGGGCACCGACACCTGGCACATGGGCGCCGACGAGTACATGCTCGGCTCCTCCTACCCGGACTATCCGCAGCTCCAGGCGGCGGCCGTCGCGAAGTTCGGCGCGTCGGCCACCCCGGACGACCTGTTCGCGGACTTCGTCAACCAGGTCAACGCCCATGTGAAGGAGCGGGGCCGTTCGCTGCGCATCTGGAACGACGGGCTGCTGGGCCGCAACACGCTCGTCCCGCTGGACCGTGACATCACCGTCGAGCACTGGCTCGGCGGCGGCGCCATCCAGCAGCCGTCCGCCCTGCTCGCCGAGGGCCGCCCGGTGATGAACTCCGCCTACGCGCTCTACCTGGTGCGCGGCGGCTACACCACCAAGACCCAGGAGCTGTACGAGAGCGACTGGACGCCCCTGCGCTTCGAGGGCGAGACGCTGCCCGCCACGGCGGCGAACCTGACCGGCGCGAAGATCAGCCTGTGGCCGGACAGCGCGGCGGCCGAGACCGAGAACGAGGTCGAGGCGAAGGTCTTCATGCCGCTGCGCTTCCTCGCCCAGGCCACCTGGGGCGGCCCGAAGCCCAGCCCGACGTACGCCGGTTTCGAGGCCATGGCCCGCCGCATCGGGCATGCCCCCGGCTGGACGGACGCCGACCGCGCCCCGCTGGCCGACGGCACCTACCGGCTGACATCCGGCGCGAAGGCGCTGGCCCCGGCCGCCGACTCCGGGGTGGCCCTGGTGAAGGGCACGAAGGCCGCCTGGACGCTCACCGCGACCGCCGACGGCTACTACACGGTCCGCTCGGCGGACGGGCTGTGCCTGGACGCGGTGCGCGGCAAGAAGTATCTGGGCGCCCCGCTGGAGGTGGGCGCCGAACTGTCGCTCGGGGCCTGCTCGGCGGGCGCGCGCACCCAGCGCTGGCAGCTGGACGCGGGCCACGGGACGTTCGTCCTGCGCAACGCGATCTCGCAGCTGCGGCTGACCGAGCGCTCATCGGACGGCGCGGCGGTGCAGACGACGGGCGGCACTCCGCTGCGCGCCGGGGCGTAACCACGCGGGTGGGGGCCCGCCGGTCACCGGCGGGCCCCCATGGCGCGGGTCAGATACCGCAGTTGGGCGCCGACCAGTAGTGGCTGGGGCCCTGGTTCACGTGGACGTGGTCGTTGTGGTCCGGGTAGCCCGGGCCGAGGATCCCGTTGAACCCGTGGTTGCGGGCCTCCTTGGCGAGGGTGCAGAACGCGATCCCGCCGAGGTCGGCCGCGTCACCATACAGATGGCGGCTGTTCGAGGCTCCGCCGACGGCACTGTTGCAGGACGTCGAGCGGAACCCGCTGTTGATGTTGATGGGCCGGTCGCCGAGCGCGTGGCGCAGCGCCTCCAGCCTCCACATGGTGCTCAGCGCGTTGGCCTTGGCCGTGGCCGCCGAGACCGCGCCCCCCGACCAGGTGCTGTTGCAGCGGTTCATCTCGGCGTACGTGAAGTGCACCGGGGTGCAGTCGTTGTCCTGGAGGGCGTAGAGCTTGGCCTGTGTGGCGGGGCCCGCGACGCCGTCGGCGGCCAGCCCGTAGGCGGCCTGGAAGCGCTTGACGGCGGCGGTGGTGGCGGGGCCGTACGAGCCGTCGATGGCCAGGACCGAGTTGTAGCCGGGGTAACCGGCGACCCGGATCTGGAGCTGCTTCACGTCGTTGCCGGTGGCGCCGGACTGCAGGGTACGGGTCCAGGTGTAGCAGCCGTCGGCGTGCGC
Organism: Streptomyces sp. NBC_00209; assembly: GCF_045206345.1. NCBI lineage: Bacteria > Bacillati > Actinomycetota > Actinomycetes > Kitasatosporales > Streptomycetaceae > Streptomyces > Streptomyces sp. NBC_00209. The sequence goes on from NZ_CP108121.1 coordinate 2,101,474, forward strand.
GGTACCGGCGGTGACCACGGCACCGCCCAACGCAAAGGCCATGGTCATGACAAGGCTGAGCAGGAGTCGTGCGGAACGTCTGATCACGGGGGCTCCCTACCACGGTCGAAGGTGTGGTGCACGAGCCTGTCGGATGAGGCGGAGCACGTCAACTACGCGTGTAGAAACGGGTGTTGACGGAAAAACGAACGCGGCGCGGGACGGGCCCGCGCCGCGTTCGCCGCAAAGGATCAGTCGTTCGGGACGACCTCGTAGCGCGGGGTGTTCTCCGCCATCTGCCGCAGCGCGTCCTTGCGCTCGCGCTTGGAGAGCCGGTCGATGTACAGGTAGCCGTACAGGTGGTCCGTCTCGTGCTGGAGGCAGCGCGCGAAGTAGCCCGTGCCGCGCACCCGGACCGGATGGCCCTGCGCGTCCTGGCCGCGCACCACCGCGTAGTCCGGGCGGGCCAGCTTGGCGTACGCCGTCGGCACGGAGAGGCAGCCCTCGCCGGAGTCGTCCAGGACCCGCGCCTCGGGCGGCAGCTCCTCCAGGACCGGGTTGCAGATCGCGCCCACGTGCCGCACGCCCTCGTCGTCGGGGCAGTCGTAGACGAAGACCTTGAGGTCGACGCCGATCTGGTTGGCGGCGAGGCCGACGCCCTCCGCCGTGCGCTGGCTCGCGAACATGTCGTCGATCAGCGCGGCGAGCTCGTCGCCGAACTCCGTGACGTCCTTGCACTGCTTGTGCAGGACCGGGTTGCCCACGACCGTGATCGGACGGGAGGTACCGCGCTCGCGGTGTGCCGTCTCGCGCGCCTCACAGTCCTCGGTGTCGATGAGGAAGCCCTCCTCGTCGACGCTGACCTGCTCGTCCGTCTCCTGCTGCGCCATGTCCGCCGTACGCCTTCCTCAAAACCCGAATCGGTGCGTACACAGACTACGGGCAGCGCTCAGCAGACTTCTTCGAGATCGCGCCACTCGCGGCTGTCCGGGCTGTCCGCCACCCAGCCGTCCAGCAGCCCGCGCACCAGACCGGCCGGGGCCGCGAGGCCGCACTCGCGCTCCGGCACCCACAGCTCACCGGCCGTGCGGTGGCCCAGCGGGCCCGGGTGCCCCGGCTCGCTGTGGTCGTGCGGGTCCAGATGCTCGCCGTCGCCCTCGTCGCTCTCCATCCGGCTCTCCGAACAGGAACGGCACAGCAGCCGCACCGACGAGGACCAGTCCTCGGCGGCGAAGCCCGCGTCGGAGGCCAGCTGCTCCAGCGCGTCCCGGTCCGCCTCCGTGGCCGCCTCAAGCAGCACCACCCAGGTCGGCACGGGCGACGGGGCCCACAGCTCGATCTCGTCGAACACCGGGTAGGACGGGCCCGCCGCGGTGATCCGCTCGCCGTTCGGCACCCCGTCGTGCAGCACGACCTCGCCCCAGCGCCGCCCGGACGACGGCAGCGGGATCGACAGCACCTCTATGCGGGCCGGGTCGAGACGGCGGCCCCACACGACCTCGGCCTCGCCCTCCGGCGACAGCCGTACCGCCGCGCTGCCCAGCTCCATGCCCACCGGCTCGCTGCCCGCGGCCGGGGTCTGCTGCCCGCCGCCGGGGACCTTCAGGCCGTACGCCTGCCAGGCGCGGCGCGCCAGCGGCCAGTCCTGAAGGGCGGTCGCGGCGATGCCCACGTTCCACCAGTCCGGCGCCCCGGACTCCTTGTCGAGCAGGGCGACGGCCCGCAGACCGGCGGCCCTCGCCTGTTCCCAGTCGTGCCGGAACTTGTGCAGCAGCGCCAGGTTGAACCACGACTCGGAGAGCCAGGGCTCCAGGTCCGCGGCGCGTGTCAGCAGCGCCCCCGCGTCCTCGTACCGGCCGTCGCCGATCAGCGTGAACGCGCGGTCCGTGGCCTGCCGCCAAGAGGCGGACGGCCGATGCCGTACCTTCCCGAAGATCCTCACGATTCCCGCCTGTCCCGACTGGACACCCTCGTTCTACCGCTCTCTTCGCATCCAACCATGCCGGGCCTGGGGCCCGCTCATTACCCATCGGTTACCCGGGCGGGACGGGGGTCAGACCACCCCGGGCCAGAACCCGGGCCAGCGACTCCACGACCTGCGGCTGGTAGTCGTGCCCGGTGCCGAGCCTGAGCTGTTCCAGCGCGCCCAGTGGCCCGGAGAGACTTTCCCCGCTGAGGTCGTCGTATGCGTTCACCGCCCGGACGATCCTGGCGGACAGCGGCTGCTCGCGGTAGGGATCGGCCTGCCGCTCCACCACGACGGCCACCTTCGCGTCCACCCCGGTCTGCCGGACCACCGCACCGCCGAGCAGCGCGATCCGGCGCTGCTCGGCGGCCGGCAGCAGGGCCGTCGCCCCGTCCGGCACCGGGTCGAGCAGGGAGAGCTGGCCGATGTCGTGCATCAGAGCCGCGTACTCCAGGACGGTGAGCTCCGGCCCGGACAGGCCCATCTCGCGCCCGACGGCCGTGCACAGCTCGGCCACCCGGCGGGCGTGGCCGTGCGGGGTGTAGCCGGCGATCTCGGTGGACCGGGCGAGCGAGGCGATGGTCTGCCGGTACGTGGTGCGCACGGCGGCGAACCTGCGGTACGAGAGCTGGGTGAGCAGCAGCGGTACGCAGAGCACGGGCAGCGCCCACAGCCCGGCGGCGGCCACCCCGAGCGCCATGACCGCGCCGGTCGCGCAGACGGCCGAGCCGATGCCGGTGAGCGCCCGCAGCTCGTCGCGGAGCAGCGGCCCGTACGGGGCGGGGGCGGCGCGGGAGCCACGCGGCCGGGTGCGGGCGCGGTGCAGGAGCGCGGCGAGCACGGCGTCGCAGAGGGCGGTCAGGCCGAGCAGCAGGAGCAGGAAGGCCGCGTAGTACGGGCCGTCGCCGAACCATCGCTCGCTGCGTCCGGCGTTGTACAGCGGCTGGAAGCAGACCGCCGCGAAGGTCACGGTGAGCAGCCGCCGGGCCACCTGGTCGGCGCCCGGCCCGTCGTCCCGGGCCAGCTGCGGCACCGAGGCGACGAGCTGGGCGGCGGCGAGGACGGCGACGACCTGGAGGACCCCGTGGCTGGTGGGCTGCCCGCCGCTGCGCCCGAGCAGGGCGTACGCGAGGGCCCCGGCGGCCCCGAGGGGCGCGGGCTCCCGCTCCCCGGGCAGGGCGCCCCAGCGGGCCAGCTCCCCGATGGTGATGAGGGCGCCGAAGGCGAGGGCGTGCCCCGGATCGTGGACCCCGCGCCACAGGGTGTACCCGAGCCCGGCGGCGGCGAGCAGCAGGGCGGCGCCGCGCACGCCGAGGGTCGCGGGCCCCGGGGTCACCGCGGCCCCTCGGTGGCGTCGGGCGGCTGTGCGGTCAGCGGTGTTTGGAGGGCGCCGACGCCCCCGCCGCCGTCCTCCTCCTCGCGCGGCGGCGGGAGCTGCGCGTCGTCCGCCGTGACGGCCCCGAACCAGCCGTACCGCTCCAGGCCGCGCGCCAGGGCCCGCACCATCTGGGGGTCGAACTGCGTGCCCGCGCACCGCTTCAGCTCCTCCACGGCGACCGGGACCGGCCGGCCCCGCCGGTAGGAGCGGGTCGAGGTCATGGCGTCGAAGGCGTCGGCGACGGCGACGATGCGGGCGCACTCGGGGATGCCCCGGCCGGAGAGCCCGTACGGGTAGCCGCTGCCGTCGAGGCGTTCGTGGTGGTGCAGGATCGCGGCCCTGGCCTCGCCGAGGAAGCCGATGCCCCGGACGATCTCGTGCCCGTACTCCGGGTGCAGCTCGATGACGCGCCGCTCCTCGGGGGTGAGGGGGCCGTCCTTGCGCAGCACGCGGGTGGGGACGCCCAGCTTGCCGACGTCGTGGAGGATGCCGGCGAACCGGAGGACCTCGACGCGTTCCCGGTCGAGGCCCAGTTCATGCGCGATGAGGACGGAGGCGCGGCCGACCCGTTCGCTGTGGCCCCGGGTGTAGGTGTCCTTGATGTCGACGGCCTGGACGAGCGCCCTGATGGTGGCCCGGTGCGCGGCGTGCTCGCGGTGGTACTGGGCGTACACCCAGCAGGAGATGTACATGGGCAGCAGCACGAAGAGCGCGGCGAGCGGCCCGTAGGAGCTGTTCCAGAGGACGGCCATCATCAGCCCGGCGAGGCCGTGGACCAGGTGGGGGGCGAGCGAGCGCGGCAGGAGCCCGCGCCAGGCGCGCCGGACCGGGAGCTGTTCCGCGGCGACCAGGATCGATCCGTCGAGGGTGGCGAGCACGGCGCTGAAGGCGAGGGCCGCCGCGCAGACGGGCAGCAGCGCGTACGGCAGGTCGGGCGGGCTGCCGAGCGCGGCGGGCCCGCCGAGCAGCGCGTGGACCCGGGCGGCCGCCCAGACGGCGAGGGCCAGCTCGGCGGTGCGCCAGATCCGGCGGGCGGCGGCGGGCGGTTTCCCGGCCCGGCCCGCGAGGGAGCCGGGGACGGCGACGAGCGCCGCCGCCGCGGGTGGCAGCAGGAAGGCGGCGGCGAGCAGCAGCGGGAAGAAGGAGCCCGCGCCGACGAAGCCGACGGGGAAGGGGCGGCGGCCGAGGAGTTCGCAGGCGAGGTAGAGCCCGGCGAGCAGGGCGAGGGTGGTCCAGGGGGTGCCGGGGCGCAGGGCGGGCGCGGCGCACAGGGCCGCGCCGAGGGCGACGGCGCCGATATGGGCCCGCGCCGCCCCGCGTGTGGCTCTCACCCTCGCTCGCCCCCCAGCTCCGCTCGTGGAGGGGCCACGCTAACGAGCGGGGCGATCCGGGCGGGTGCCGTTGGGGGCGATTAGCACGTTCGGGTGAAGCGCGGAGGTGAAGCGCGGGGCGTCTACTCCTTGGCGGCGCTCGGGACCTCGGGGCCGGAGACCGTGACGTCCTGTTCCGGCACCGCCTGTCCCGAGCGGATGAGGTCGATGCGGCCCATCACCTTGGAGCGCAGGTCGGCCGGCACGTCGTCCTGGCCGCAGCAGCGCTTCACGAGCTTCTTGACGGCCTGCTCCAGGCCGTATTTCTCCAGGCAGGGGGAGCACTCCACGAAGTGCTCCTCGAACTTGGTGCAGTCGCTGTCGGGCATCTCCCGGTCAAGAAACTCGTAGAGGTGATCGAGGACCTCTGCGCACTCCGTCTCGTGCGGCTCTCCGCAGCTCATGAGCCCGAGCCTTTCCGATCGTCCGACTCCCCGGCGCCGGCCGGGACGAGCCCGCGGTCACGGGCGTAGTCCTCCAGCATGCCGCGCAGTTGACGGCGGCCCCGGTGCAGTCGGGACATCACCGTACCGATGGGAGTCCCCATGATGTCCGCGATCTCCTTGTAGGCAAAGCCCTCGACATCGGCGAGATAGACCGCGATGCGGAACTCCTCCGGGATCGCCTGCAGAGCGGACTTCACGTCCGAGTCGGGCAGGTGGTCCAGGGCCTGCGACTCAGCGGAGCGCAGCCCGGTCGACATGTGCGACTCGGCGCGGGCCAGCTGCCAGTCCTCGATCTCCTCGGCGGCACTGCGCTGGGGTTCGCGCTGCTTCTTGCGGTACGAGTTGATGAAGGTGTTCGTGAGGATGCGGTACATCCACGCCTTGAGGTTGGTGCCCTCACGGAACTGGTGGAAGGAGCCGTACGCCTTGGCATACGTCTCCTGGACCAGGTCCTCGGCGTCCGCGGGATTGCGCGTCATGCGCAGGGCCGCCGAGTACATCTGGTCGAGGAAACCGAGGGCGTCGCGCTCGAAACGCGCGTTGCGCTCGGCCGTCGTCTCCTGCGGGCGGCCGTCGTCGGTCCCTGTGTCGGTCCCTGTGACCGGACCCACCTCCTCCAACGCTGGGGCGGAGCCGAAACCGGACCCGCTCGAATCGGAGAATAGTCGACCTTGGTCCGGCGCGGGCTGTCGTTCCGTCCCGCCGAGTGACCGCTCGGGAGTGGTCTTGGCCGCGTGCAGGACCGTCCACTCCAGGTCAGCGGTGTTCGAGCGACGTGGGCAGATGGTCGAACCCATGCGACGGACTCCCTCTCCACTTACGACGTTGGCGTACCGATGTCCCTCACAACAGCGGCCCCCCTCGGGGCATTCCCGGGTGTGCGAGGGGCCCACGCGTCACGCGAGAGCCGCCAGCCACTCGGTGACGGACGCGGTGAGGATCTCCATCGCCCGCTCCTCGGTGAGCCCGGACTTCTTCGGTACGGAGAAGCCGTGGTCGCCGTACGGCACTTCGGTGATCCGGTAGTCGCCGGGCGGGAATTCGGCGGGCTTCCCGAACGGGTCGTTGCCGCCCTGGACGACGAGGGCGTCCACCCCGCAGCCCAGCAGCTCGTCGGCGCGGGTCTTCTCGGGGCGGCCCGGCGGGTGCAGCGGGAAGCTGAGCGCGAGGACCGCCCGGGCGCCGAGCTCCGCGGCGGTGCGGCAGGCCACGCGGGCCCCGGCGCTGCGTCCCCCGGCGACGACCGGCAGCCCGGGGCCTTCGAGGGCGGGCCAGAGTCCGCGCCAGCCGGCGTCCAGGGTCTTCGGGGCGGGCGCGAGCTTCTTGCCGGCCACCCGCCAGGGCTGCTCCACGAGGGCGACGCTCACGCCGTGCGCGGGCAGGGCGGCGCCGAGGGCCTTGAGGTCGCGGGCCTCGATGCCGCCGCCCGCGCCGTGGCCGAGGGCGAGCACGAGGCGCGGGGCGGGGGCGTCCAGCCAGGTGACGCGGGCGGTGCCGGCCCCGGTCCCGACGGTCTCGGCGCGGGGGGTCACGTCGTCGGTGTTCACGGTGTCCATCCAACCAACACCCGGTGGGCGGTACGGGGATGGCGCGTGGCTCAGAAGAGGGTGCTCACCTCGGGCTCGGCCAGCTCGTCCTTCAGCTCGGGCCCGTTGTTGCGGACGTTGCTGACGGCGGTCGCGACCGGGTAGGCGCGCATCAGGCCGGGCGGCGGCGGTGCCAGCAGGGCACGCAGCTCGTCCATGTCGGTGTGCGAGGGGTCCAGCCAGTCGTCCCAGCGGTCCGGGGTGAGCATCAGCGGCATCCGGGGGTGGATGTCGGAGAGCGAGGCCGGTCCGTCGGCGGGGGCGACGGCGAGCGGGCTGGTCTCCGCCTCGGTGGTGATCACCGAGCAGGTGACCCACCACGCCTGCGGGTGGTCGTCGGGCAGGGTGTCGTCGCGCCAGAACTCGTAGAGACCGGCCATCGCGAAGACCGAGCCGTCGGCCGGGGTCACGAAGTAGGGCTGCTTACGGGGGCGCTTGCGGCGCCCCTTCTCCTCCAGCTGCCGTTCCTCGGCGCCGGTCACCCACTCGTAATAGCCGTCGGCGGGCAGGATGCAGCGCCGGGAGACGAAGGGGCGGCGGAAGGAGGGCTTCTCGTGGACGGTCTCGGCCCGGGCGTTGATCATCCGGGCGGCGCCCTCCGGGTTCTTGGCCCAGGACGGGACGAGCCCCCATTTCAGTGCCCGCATCTGGCGAACCGGGCGCTGGTCGTCCGCGTCTTTCACAGGACGTTCCAGTACGGCGTAGACCTCCTTGGTCGGCGCCACGTTGTAGTCGGGCTCCAGCGCCTCGGCCGGTTCCCACTTCTCCACCTGGAAGAGTCCGGTCAGGTCCTCGGGCCGCCGACTCGCTGCATACCGTCCGCACATAAGTGCCAGACTGCCACGACCGCCGTCCCGAACGGACCCGATCCGGTAAGGAGCCGCCCGCCCCATGGACAGCACCGATCTCGGCAACCTGTGGGACCGCGTCACCGGCACCCAGCCCGCCCCGGAGCAGTGGCTGGTGGTGGTGACCGCGACCGCGGCGCTCATCGCGGTCGTGCCGAACATCCTGTGGCGGATGTCCCGGAACGCGATCACCATCGCGCACGAGGGCGGCCACGGACTGGTCGCCCTGCTCACCGGCCGGCAGCTCTCGGGCATCCGGCTGCACTCGGACACCAGCGGCCTGACGGTGAGCCGGGGCAAGCCGACCGGGATCGGGATGGTGCTGACCGCTGCGGCGGGCTACACCGCGCCCTCGCTGCTCGGGCTCGGCGGCGCCTGGCTGCTGGTGGACGGCCGGATCACGCTGCTGTTGTGGCTGGCGACGGCCCTGCTCGCGGTGATGCTGGTGATGATCCGCAATGTGTACGGGGCGCTGACGGTGATCCTCACCGGTTCGGTTTTCCTGCTGGTCTCGTGGCTGGCCTCGCCCGCCTGGCAGTCGCTGTTCGCGTACAGCGTGGTGTGGTTCCTGCTGCTGGGCGGTGTACGCCCGGTGTTCGAGCTCCAGTCGAAGCGGCGGCACGGCGGGGCGCCGGACTCGGACGCGGACCAGCTGTCCCGCCTGACCGACGTCCCGGCCGCGCTGTGGCTGTTCCTCTTCCACGCGGTGTCGCTGTGCTCCCTGATCGGCGGCGGGCGCTGGCTGCTGGGGCTGTGACCGGGCTCGCTCCGGACCAAACCTCTAGGTCCTGTCTGGAGTTCCCCGTCGTCCGCGCGGAGCGCGGGCGCAGCGGCGGTCGGTGCGTGCGATCGGTGTGCGGGGTCGCAGGTCCTGTGGCGGAGCCACCTGTCCTGCGACCCCGTGCGGCGAGCGTGCGTGCCGGGCGTCGGGGCGCAGGCGGGGAACTCCAGACTGGACCTAAAGTAGGCGCATGACCGAAAGCGCCGTGCACCCCGTCCTCTGGCCCGCCCCCTTCGCGAGCGGGGCCGTCGACGCGACCGTCACGGTGCCCGGTTCCAAGTCGGTCACCAACCGGGCGCTGGTGCTCGCCGCGCTCTCCTCGGAGCCGGGCTGGCTGCGCCGCCCGCTGCGCTCCCGGGACACCCTGCTGATGGCGGACGCGCTCCGCGCCATGGGCGTACGCATCGAGGAGACGGTGTCCTCCAGCTCCGCCGCGACCGGCGCGGCCGCCGGGGCCGAGGCCGCGGGCGAGGCGTGGCGGGTCATCCCGGCCCCGCTGCACGGCCCGGTCACCGTGGACGTCGGCAACGCCGGTACGGTCATGCGCTTCCTGCCCCCGGTGGCCACGCTCGCCGGCGGACCGGTCCGCTTCGACGGCGACCCCCGCTCCTACGAGCGCCCGCTGACCGGGGTGATCGAGGCGCTGCGGGTCCTCGGCGCCCGGATCGACGACGACTCCCGGGGCTCGCTGCCGATGACCGTGCACGGCGGCGGCGCGCTGGACGGCGGCCCGGTCGCGATCGACGCCTCCTCGTCCTCCCAGTTCGTCTCGGCGCTGCTGCTGTCCGCGCCGCGCTTCAACCAGGGCGTGGAGGTCCGGCACACCGGCGACCGGCTGCCCTCGATGCCGCACATCCGGATGACCGTGGACATGCTCCGGGCCGTCGGCGCGCAGGTGGACGAGCCGGAGACCGGCGGCGAGCCGAACGTCTGGCGGGTCTCCCCCTCGGCGCTCCTCGGCCGCGACCTGACCATCGAGCCGGACCTGTCCAACGCCCAGCCGTTCCTGGCGGCGGCGCTGGTCACGGGCGGCCGGGTGACCATCCCGGACTGGCCGGTGCGCACCACGCAGCCCGGTGACGCGCTGCGCGACATCTTCACCGCGATGGGCGGCGGCTGCGAGCTCACCGAGCACGGGCTGACCTTCACCGGCTCCGGCCGGATCCACGGCATCGACGTGGACCTCTCCGAGGTGGGCGAGCTCACCCCGGGCATCGCCGCCGTCGCCGCCCTGGCCGACTCCCCCTCCACGCTGAGCGGCGTCGCCCATCTGCGGCTGCACGAGACGGACCGGCTGGCCGCGCTCACCAAGGAGATCAACGGGCTCGGCGGCGACGTCACCGAGACCGCCGACGGCCTGCACATCCGCCCGCGCCCGCTGCACGGCGGTACCTTCCATACGTACGACGACCACCGGATGGCCACCGCGGGGTCCGTCATCGGCCTGGCCGTCCCCGGAGTGGAGATCGAGAACGTGGCGACAACCGCCAAGACCCTGCCGGACTTCCCGCAGATGTGGGCCGGAATGCTCGGGGCCTGAGACATGCGCCGCTACGGCAAGAACCCCGACGAGGACGACATCCGCGTCCGCCCCAACCGCAAGGGCAACCGCCCGCGCACCCACACCCGGCCCAAGCACGAGGACGCCGAGGACGGCATGGTCCTCACCGTGGACCGGGGCCGCCTCACCGTCCTGGTCGGCGACCGCACGATCGTCGCGATGAAGGCCCGCGAGCTGGGCCGCAAGGCCACGGTGGTGGGCGACACCGTCTCGCTCGTCGGTGACCTGTCCGGGGACAAGGACACCCTCGCCCGGATCGTCCGCATCGGTGAGCGCCGCTCGGTGCTGCGCCGGACGGCGGACGACGACGACCCGTTCGAGCGGGTGGTCGTGGCCAACGCGGACCAGCTGGCGATCGTGACCGCGCTGGCCGATCCGGAACCGCGTCCGCGCATGATCGACCGGTGCCTGGTCGCCGCGTACGACGGGGGGCTCTCCCCGCTCCTGGTGCTGACCAAGTCCGACCTCGCGTCCCCGGACCCGCTGTTGAGCGCGTACACCCCGCTGGGTGTGCCGTTCATCGTCACCAGCCGCGAGGAGCTGGAGAACGGGGACGCGGCCGACCGGGTCCGCGAGCAGCTCAACGACCGGGTGACGGCCTTCGTCGGACACTCCGGCGTCGGCAAGACCACGCTGGTCAACGCGCTGGTACCGAAGGAGAAGCGGCGCACCACGGGGGTCGTGAACGCGGTGACCGGCCGGGGTCGGCACACCACCACGTCCGCCCTGGCGCTGCCGCTGCCGGGCTACCGGGGCTGGGTGATCGACACCCCCGGGGTGCGTTCGTTCGGGCTGAACCACATCGACCCCTCGCGGGTCATCAACGCCTTCCCGGACCTCCAGCCCGGTACGGAGGAGTGCCCGCGCGGCTGCACCCACGACAGCCACGAACCGGAATGCGCGCTGGACGCCTGGGTGGCGGCGGGGCACGCGGATCCGGCGCGGCTGGACTCGCTGCGCCGGCTGCTCTCCACCCGTAACCGGCGCGAGGGCGACTGAGCGGCGACCGGGCCGGGCACGTTTGCGATCACTCGCTTCCGGTAAGTGCATAATCACGCCCAGCGGCACCGGCCGGTGCCGGGCGGTCGGCGATGCGGGAGGGTGCGGACGATGGCATGGCTGCTGGTCGTGGTCGCGGGACTTCTGGAGACCGGGTTCGCGGTCTGCCTGAAGCTCTCGCACGGCTTCACCCGGCTGTGGCCGACCGTCGCGTTCTGCGTCTTCGCGCTCGGCAGCTTCGGTCTGCTCACCATGTCGCTGAAGAAGCTCGATGTCGGGCCCGCGTACGCGGTGTGGACCGGCATCGGCGCGGCGGGGACGGCCATCTACGGCATGATCTTCCTCGATGACGTGGTCTCCACGCTCAAGCTGGTGTCGATCTCGCTGGTGATCCTCGGCGTGATCGGCCTCCAGCTCTCCGGCTCCGCGCACTGACCGCCCAGGGCCCGTGTGGCCCGGCTCGCCGGCGGGTCGATACTGTGACGGCATGCCCGATTACCACGATGATCTGCGCCTGGCCCACGTACTGGCGGACGCCGCCGACGCGGTGACGATGGACCGGTTCAAGGCTCTGGACCTCAAGGTCGAGACCAAGCCGGACATGACGCCGGTGAGCGAGGCCGACAAGGCCGCCGAGGAGTTGATCCGGGGCCATCTGCACCGGGCGCGCCCGCGCGACGCGATCCTGGGCGAGGAGTACGGCATCGAGGGCACGGGGCCGCGGCGCTGGGTGATCGACCCGATCGACGGCACCAAGAACTACGTGCGGGGCGTGCCGGTCTGGGCGACGCTGATCTCGCTCATGGAGGCGGGCGAGGGCGGCTTTCAGCCGGTCGTGGGGGTCGTCTCGGCGCCCGCGTTGAACCGGCGCTGGTGGGCGGCGAAGGGCTCGGGGGCGTACACCGGCCGCAGCCTGACCTCCGCGACCCGGCTCAAGGTCTCCAGCGTGGAGCGGATCTCGGACGCCTCGTTCGCGTACTCCTCGCTGACCGGCTGGGAGGAGCAGGGGCGGCTCGACGGCTTCCTGGACCTGACCCGGGCCTGCTGGCGCACCCGCGGTTACGGGGACTTCTGGCCGTACATGATGGTCGCCGAGGGGTCCGTGGACATCTGCGCGGAGCCCGAGCTGTCGCTGTGGGACATGGCGGCGAACGCGATCGTCGTCCAGGAGGCGGGCGGCCGGTTCACCAGTCTGGATGGAGTGGACGGGCCGGGCGGCGGGAATGGCGCTGCCTCGAACGGCGTGCTCCACCGCGAGCTGCTGGGGTATCTGAACCAGCGTTACTGAGTGCGCTCCGCCCGCAGGGCGGCGTAAAAGCATTCGAGGGGCGTGCGGCGGGGCCGCGCGCCCCTTTTGTGATCTTCGCGACCCCTTGTCGCCTTCCCGCATCGGTGCGACTCTGAACATTCCCCCACTTGTGAACTTGTGAATCGGCTCACGCGGTCGCTTCACCGAGGAGGTGGCACTCTTCATGCTCGTCCGTGACGCCATGAGCACGATGGTCCTCACCATCGGCCCGGCCCATACGCTGCGCCAGGCCGCCCGGCTGATGTCGGCCCGCCGGATCGGGGCGGCCGTCGTCCACGACCCCGATACCTGCGGGCTCGGCATCCTCACCGAGCGCGACATCCTCAACGCCGTCGGCTCGGGCCAGAACCCCGACACCGAGACGGCCTCCGCCCACACCACCACCGACGTGGTCTTCGCCGCGCCCGGCTGGACGCTCGAAGAGGCCGCGGCCGCCATGACGCACGGCGGCTTTCGCCATCTGATCGTCCTCGACGACGGCGGCCCGGTCGGCGTCGTCTCCGTACGCGACATCATCCGCTGCTGGTCCCCGTCCCGCCCCCGCCCGGCCGAACTGGTCGGCTGACCGCCCCCGCGCATGCGACCGGCCCGGCCCCCGGGTGCGGGGCCGGGCCGGTCGTACGGCCGGACAGGCCCCGAGGGGACTCAGGGGCGCAGCGCCTGCACGGCCGCCTCCAGCCGCTTGCCGAAGTCCTCGTCGGCACGGCGGAAGTTGCCGATCGCGCGCTCGGCGATGTCGTCGCGCGATACCTTCGCGATGAAGCCGGACAGGTTGTCGACCAGCCGGGCCTTCTCATCCTCGGACATGAGCCGGTAGAGGTTCCCGGCCTGCACGAAGTCGTCGTCCTCGGCGTGCGGCGGAGTCGGGTGACCACCCGTGACGCCCGAGACGGGGGTGGCGCCCGAGAGCGGCCGGCCCGTCTCGGCGGGGCCGCCGAAGCTGTTGGGCTCGTAGTTCTTCGCGCCCTTGTGGCGGCCGTCGTACAGGTAGCCGTCCCGGCTGTTGGTCCGCGCCTCGGTGGCATGCGGGCGGTTCACCGGGAGGTGGTCGGCGTTGATGCCGACGCGGTAGCGGTGCGCGTCGCCGTACGCGAAGAGACGGCCCTGGAGCATCTTGTCCGGGGACGGACCGATGCCGGGGACGAAGTGCGCCGGGCTGAAGATGGACTGCTCGACCTCGGCGAAGATGTTCTCCGGGTTGCGGTTGAGCTCCAGCTTGCCGATCTCGACCGGCGGGTAGTCCGCGTGCGGCCACACCTTGGTGAGGTCGAACGGATTGAAGCGGTACGTCGCCGCCTCGGCCGCCGGCATGATCTGCACCTGCACCGTCCAGGACGGGAAGTCGCCGCGCTCGATGGACTCGCGCAGATCCCGCTGGTGGCTGTCCGGGTCCACACCGGAGAGGCGGACGGCCTCGTCGGTGGTGAGGGTCTTGATGCCCTGGTCGGTCTTGAAGTGGTACTTGACCCAGAAGACCTCGCCCGCCGCGTTCTGCCACTGGTAGGTGTGCGAGCCGAAGCCGTCCATGTGCCGGTACGAGGCGGGGATGCCCCGGTCGCCGAAGAGCCAGGTCACCTGGTGGGTGGACTCGGGCGAGAGCCCCCAGAAGTCCCAGACGTTGTCCGCCTCCTGGGAGCCGGTGTACGGATCGCGCTTCTGGGTGTGGATGAAGTCGGGGAACTTGATGGCGTCCCGGATGAAGAAGACCGGGGTGTTGTTGCCGACGAGGTCGTAGTTGCCGTCCTCGGTGTAGAACTTCAGCGCGAAGCCGCGCGGGTCCCGTACGGCGTCGGCGGCACCGAGGTTGCCCGCGACGGTGGAGAAGCGCAGGAACGTCTCGGTCTGCTTGCCGACCTCGGAAAGGAAGGTCGCCCGCGTCCACCGCGACACGTCACGGGTCAGCGTGAACGTCCCGTACGCTCCGGCGCCCCGGGCGTGCACCACGCGCTCCGGGATGCGCTCGCGGTTGAAGTGCGCCAGCTTCTCCATCAGCAGCTGGTCCTGCACCAGGACCGGGCCGCCGAGCCCGGCGGTCTCGCTGTTCTGGTTGTCGGCGACCGGTGCGCCTGCCTCCGTGGTGAGCGGTCCCTGCGTCACGTGCGCCTCCTGCGTCGTTTCCGCACGTCATGCCGTCATGCCGTGCCCGCGTCCGGCCTTCCTGTCCTCCGGCCGACGCCGTAAGCGATCCTACATTGGACAAAGTCCAAGTCAACTAAGCATCCAAAGTCGCACCTATTCAAGACCTGGCCCGTGCGCTGCTAGAATGGCGCCCATGAGTGACCTGCTGGAACGACTTCGAGGACGCGGCTGGCGCATGACCGCGCAGCGGCGCGTCGTGGCCGAGGTCCTCGACGGGGACCATGTGCACCTGACCGCCGACGAGGTCCATGCCCGGGCGGTGGCCAAGCTGCCCGAGATCTCCCGCGCCACCGTCTACAACACGCTGGGCGAGATGGTGAGCCTCGGCGAGGTCATCGAGGTCTCCACCGACCGCCGCGCCAAGCGCTACGACCCCAACGCGCACCGCGCCCACCACCACCTGGTGTGCGCGCAGTGCGGCGCCATCCGCGACGTGCACCCGTCGGGCGACCCGCTGGCGGACCTGCCGGCCGGCGAGCGCTTCGGCTTCACGATCTCCGGCGTCGAACTGACCTACCGGGGCGTCTGCCCGGACTGCGCCGCGGCGGCCTGAACGCCGAACCGCCCCCTGCCGGGGGCGGTTTTTTTGCGCGCGCATACGACTGAGGGCCGGATCTTCGAAAAGATCCGGCCCTCGGCCTTCAGTAGCGGGGACAGGATTTGAACCTGCGACCTCTGGGTTATGAGCCCAGCGAGCTACCGAGCTGCTCCACCCCGCGTCGTTGTGTTCACAACCTTACGGGACGGCTCCGACCAGTGCAAATCCGTTCGGGCGGCCCCGGTCGCCCCGGGCTCACGCCGTCAGCTCCTGGTGCAGCGCCTCGCGCAGACGGGCCGCGCGTTCCGCGACCTCCGCCGGGCCCAGCTCGACCGCCCGGGCGCACCAGCGCTGCCCCTCCGCCAGCTCACCGCGGCGCGCGGCGAGCAGGGCAAGGCGCAGCGCCGCCCGCCCGTGGCCGTCGGCGGCGGCGCGAGTCCACCACAGGGCGGCCTCGCGCTCACTGCCCTCGCGGGCCAGGAGCAGCCCAAGGTTGAACGCGCCGTTGCGGCTGCCGGACTCGGCCGCCGCCCGATACCAGTGGCCGGCGCTCTCCACGTCGCCCCGGGAGGCGGCGAGCATGCCGACGCGGACCTGGGAGCGGCGGTGCCCCTGCTCGGCGGCCCGCTCGTACCACTCCTCGCACTCCGTCTTCTCGGGCAGCTGCTCGCCCAGCGCCGGCGGCCCGGGCGGCGGCTGCCGGGCGTCCAGCAGCCCGGCCAGCCGGAAGGCCGCCTCCGCACTGCCGCCGCCCGCCGCGCAGCGCAGGTGGCGCTCCGCCTCCTGCTCCTCGCCGTGGTGCAGGAGCGCCATGCCGACCTGGAGCGCCGCCTCGGTGTGCCCGGCCGCTGCGGCCCGCTCGTACCAGAGCAGGGCGGTGCGGTCCTCGTCGCGCCCGGCGTAGAGGATGCCGAGGTTGAAGGCCGCGTCGACGCTGCCCGCCTCGGCCGCCTTGGAGAACCAGGGCTCGGCGCCGGCCGGGTCGCCGGCCTGGAGCAGGAGCACGGCGAGCGCGTTGGCGGCCTCGCGGTGGCCCGCGTAGGCGGCGCGGCGGTACCACTGCTCGGCCTGGGCAGTGCGGTCCTGGGCGGCGCAGAGCAGCCCGAGGTTGTACGCGCCGTTGACGTCGCCCGCGTCCATGGCCGCGCGGTACCAGCGCTCGGCGGTCTGCTGCTCGCCCCGGGCCGCGTGCAGCGCGCCGAGGGCGTTCGCGGCGTTGCCGTCGCCGTCCTGGGCGGCGCGCAGCCACCACACGGCGGCGCTCTCCCGGTCGCCCGCGTCGCGCAGCAGGAAGCCGAGCGCGCAGGCGGCACGGGCCTCGCCCGCCTTGGCCGACATGAGGTACCAGCGCCCGGCCTCCTTGAGCTCGCCGCGCTGTTCGAGGATCGCGCCGAGGTGCAGGGCGGCGCGCCGGTGACCGCGCGCGGCGGCCTGCCGGTACCACTGCTCGGCCTCGCCGCCGCGCGCGTGGTCGGGGCCGGCGACCGGTCCGTCGCCCTCGGCGGTGCGGCGGGGCGCGACGGGCTCCACAGGCTCGGCGCCGGTGCGCGGGCCCAGGCCGGGGCGAACGAACACCTCGTGCGCGGCGTCGGTGGCATGGCGCTCCACGAGGCGCGCCAGCCGGTAGGCCGCCTCGCGGTGGCCCTGTTCGGCGGCGGCGCGCAGCCAGCGCTCGGCGCCGACGTCGCTGCGGTGCTCCAGGAGGTCGGCGAGGGCGTAGGCGCCGAGCGCGTGGCCCTGCTCGGCGGACTGGCGGAGCCAGTACTCGGCGGCGGGCTCGTCCCCGCGCTCGCGGAAGTGCCGGCCCAGGGCGTGCGCGGCCGCGGCGGAGCCGGCCACGGCGGCGGTGCGCCACCAGCCGGCCGCCTCGTCGGGGTAGCCGCGCTGGTGCAGCAGGACGCCCAGGTTGTTGGCGGCGGCCCGGTCGCCGTCGGCGGTGGCGCCCCGAAGGTAGGGTTCGGCGCCGGCGAGGTCGCCCCGGCGCAGGAGCAGCGCGCCGAGCACGCTCATCGACGCGGTGTCACCGGCGTCGGCCGCGCGGCGGTGGCGTGCCTCGCTCTCCGCTCCGTCCGCGCTCGCCTCGGCCTCCGCCCGCTCGGCGTTCTCCACGCCGTCGGCGGTTTCGATGGTCTCTGCGGTCTCGGCGGTCGCGGCACTCTCCGCGTTCTTGGCGATCTGGGCGGTCTCGGAAGTCTCGGCGCTCTCGATGGTGTCTTTGTACTGCTCGGCGGCAGCGGCAAACACCTCATCCACCAACTTTTCCGCCGGATGGACGTGCCCCCGCGCAAACCGCCCTGTCTTCAACAGAGTTGACCTGTCCCCCATAAATACCATCGTCGCACCACCTGTAACCCGCGTACACCTGGTATATCGCGGTCAGTGACGTCACTTCAGCGTTTTGTCGACATGCCCACAGAGAGACAAGTCAAACACGTCCCCGGCCAACTCGTGCCCCCCGAACCGCACTTCACGCCCACCTCGCGAAACGGGCCGCCACGGCACGACGAAGGCCCGGATCCCCTGGAGGATCCGGGCCTTCGTCTTTCAGTAGCGGGGACAGGATTTGAACCTGCGACCTCTGGGTTATGAGCCCAGCGAGCTACCGAGCTGCTCCACCCCGCGTCGTTGTGTTCAAACCGTACCACGACGCGGAGGTGGAGCTTTACCGGGTTACTCAGCCCCCGCCCTCATCGCCCGCCTTGTCCGAAGCGCTGGCTTGGCTGGCCTTGTCGGCCTTGTCGGCCTTGTCGGGCTTGGCCGCCTTGTCGGGCTTGGCCGCCTTGCCGTCGTCGGACTTGTCGGCCTTGCCGTCGTCGGCCGCCTTGGACTGGGCCGCGGCGGCCCGCTCCAGCGCGTCCTGGAGATCGGTCTGCGCCTTGCCGTAGGCCGTCCAGTCCTGCTTCTTCAGGGCCGCCTCGCCTTCCGTGTACGCCTTCTGGGCGTCGGCGATGGCCTTCTTGAGCGCGGCGTCACCGGTGGCCGGCGGCTGGCTGGTGTCCGGCGGCTCGGTGGTGTCGCCCGGTGGCTCGCTCGTATCGGAACCCTCGGCGCCGAACACGGCGTTCAGGGCCTCGCCGAGGCTGTTCTCGAAGACGATCTTCGAGCCGTACGAGGCGGCGACCTTGCGCAGCAGCGGGTAGTTCTGCGTGCCACCGCGCGTGTAGACCGGCTCGATGTAGAGGAAGCCCCCTTCGAGCGGCACGGTCAGCAGGTTGCCGTACTCGATGTCGGAGTCGGTGCCCTTGAGGTTTCTCACGAACTCGGCGACGTCGTCGTTGCCGTTGAGCTCACTCTGCACCTGCCCCGGGCCCTTCACCGCACCGGTGACTCTCAGGAGCCTTATGGTGCCGTAGTCCTTGCTGGCCGCATCGGCGTCCACCGCCATGAACGCCCCGAGGTCGGGCCGCCCCTTCGGGGTGAACGTCGTGGTGAGCGAGAACTTCTGAGCCGTCTGACCCGGCATCTTTATGCTCAGGTAGTACGGCGGGACGGAGCCGGACTCCTTGTTGGTCGGGTCGTCCGGGACCTGCCAGGCGTCACTGCCGCTGTAGAACTGGGCGGGGCTCGTGACGTGGTAGCGGGTCAGCAGCTCGCGCTGCACCTTGAACAGGTCCTGCGGGTAGCGCAGGTGGTCCATCAGGTCCTGCGGGATGTCCGCCCTGGGCTTCACGGTCCCGGGGAACGCCTTGCGCCAGGTCTTCAGGACCGGGTCCTTGGTGTCCCACTCGTACAGCGTGACCGTGCCGTCGTACGCGTCGACGGTGGCCTTCACCGAGTTGCGGATGTAGTTGACCTGGTTCTGCTGGGCGACGACCGCGCGCTGGTTGGTGGTCAGCGAGTCGGCCGTGGTGTCACCGAGCGTGGTGCGCGAGGCGTACGGGTAGCCGTTGGTCGTCGTGTAGGCGTCGACCACCCACTGGATGCGCTTGTTGACCACGGCCGGGTAGGCGTCGCCGTCGATGGTGAGCCAGGGGGCCACCGCCTCGACGCGCTCCTTGGGCGTGCGGTTGTAGAGGATCCGCGAACCGTCGCCGATGGCACCCGAGTACAGGATCTGCGGCTCGCTGAACGCCACGGCGTACGCGGCGCGGTTGAACGTGCTGGAGAGACTGACCCCACTGTCGCCCTTGTAGCTGGTGGTCTTCTCGCCGTCCTCCTCGTAGTCGAGCTCCTTCTGGGGCCCGCCGACGATGGAGTACTGCTCGGTCTTCTCGCCGTAGTAGATCTCCTGCTTGTACGTGCCCAGGTCGCCGGTGGTCGGCAGTCCGGACTCGGTGAAGTCGGGAGATCCCTTCGGGTTCTTACCGGTCGTGGTCCCCCGGGCGGCGATGGCGCCGTAGCCGTGGGTGTAGGTGAAGTGGTCGTTGATCCAGTTGCGCTTGGGGATGCCCTGGATGTTGAGCTCGCGCAGACCGATGACCGTGTCCTGCTCCTTGCCGGCGGCGTCCTTGTACCGGTCGACGTCCAGCGTCTTGGGGAACTGGTAGTAGTTCCTCTTCTGCTGGAGCTGCTGGAAGGCCGGCGAGACGACGTTGGGGTCCATCACCCGGTAGCTGGCCGCGTCGTTCGCCGCGGCCCGGAGCTTGGCGTCGTCGTCCTCGGTGGACTTGCCCGTGTAGTCCGAGACCTGCGCGTCATCGATGTCGTACGCGTTGCGCGTGGCCTCGATGTTCTTCCGGATGAACGGGGCTTCCTTGGCCTGCTCGTTCGGCTGGACCTGGAACTTCTGCACGATCGCCGGGTAGAGGCCGCCGATCAGGATGGCCGAGAGCACCATGAGCCCGAAGCCGATGACCGGGAGCTGCCAGGTGCGCCGCCAGAGCGTCGCGAAGAACAGCACGGCGCAGATCGCGGCGATGCAGAACAGGATCGTCTTCGCCGGAAGGTACGCGTTGGCGTCGACGTACCGCAGACCCGTCCAGTTGTCCGTGGCCTTGAAGTCACTGGACTTCACCGCCAGGCCGTACCGGTCGAGCCAGTACGCCACGGCCTTCAGCGTGACGAAGACCCCGAGCAGGACCGACAGGTGGCCGGTGGCCGCGCCCGTCGCCCGCGCGCCGGGGCTGGTGACACGCAGCCCGCCGTACAGGTAGTGGGTCAGTGCGGCGGCGATCAGCGAGAGCACCGTGGCCGCGAAGCCGAAGCCCAGCAGGAAGCGGTACCAGGGCAGGTCGAAGGCGTAGAACGACACGTCCAGATGGAACTGGGGGTCCTTCTGGCCGAACGACACGCCGTTCACGTACATCAGCCACGTCCGCCACTGACCCGAGGCGGAGGCGCCTGCGATCAGCCCGACCAGCGCGGTGACCGCGAGCAGCACCCACTTCTTGTACGGGGCGAGGCTCATCCGGTAGCGGTCCAGGCTCTGCTGCTCCAGCGACATCGCGCTCAGCGGCGGCCGGAGCCGGTGCGCGAGCCAGATGTTCAGGCCGACGGCCAGGGCCATCAGCAGTCCGAAGACGAGGAACAGCCCGATCTTGGTCCACAGGGTGGTGGTGAAGACGGACGAATACGCGACCGACCGATACCAGAGCCAGTCCGTCCAGAACCCGGCGAACATGACGAACGCCATGGCGAGAATCGCCAGGACGCCCAGTGTCATGAGCAGGGTTCGGGCGCGCCGGGACGGGCGGCCGACTCTGATCCGTGGCCCGGTCGGGCCTCCGCCGCGGTCCGGCATCTGGAAAGCCAACGTGCGCACCTCGAAGTTCGCGGGTCGTGTGGAGCGGGCCCAGCGATCGTAGAGCCCTTCCCTTCAACTTACTGATGCTTTACCTAGTTCCCGTTCCGGGGGCGGAAGGAGGCAGGATGTTGCCCATGTCCAACGTTTCCCCCTCAGGCCCTCCGATGGCCGCGAGCCCGCTCACCGTCGCGGTGCTCGAAATCGATGAGTACGTTTCCACCCTCGGCTGGGACCAGCCGGCCCGCCTCTTCGCCCTGGTCGACACCGCGCGGCTGCGGGCCCAGGAACCCGGCCTCGCCACCCAGCTCGGCCTTGACGACAGCGGGGCGAAGGCCGCCGCGCTGACCCCCGTCGAGCAGGAGGAGCTGCCCCCGGGCACGGCGCTGGACGAGTTCCTCGCCACGATCGCCTGGCCCGGCGCGGTCGCCGGGTGCGCCATGACGGTGGAGCGCCTGATGCTGCCGCCGTCCGCCGAGGCGTCCGTGCCGGACGGGCTGGACGACAAGCGGCTGACCAAGTGGGTCGCCGAGCACCCCGACCGGCAGGAGGTGCGGATGACCGTGGCCGTCCTGCGGGACGGGGCGCGCGAGTCCGCCGTACGCCTGCGGGAGAAGGACTCGGCCAGCGAGGTGCTGACCGGTGCCGGTCTCGTGCCGGGGCTGGCCGAGGCGCTGGCGGCCACCTTCGAGTCCTGACCGTCCGCAGTGAGTCGCGGGGGCGCGGTCAGCCTGCCGAGCAGCTCGGCAGCCCGGCCGTGTCCCCCGCCCGGAGCTTGTCCAGCGACTTCTTGGCGTCGTCGATGTTCTTGACCCGGATCAGGGTGAGCCCGTCGGGGGTGTCCGCCGCGGCGGACTCGCAGTTGTCGTCGGGGGTCAGGAAGTAGCGTGCGCCCGCGTCGCGCGCGCCGACCAGCTTCATGGTGATCCCGCCGATCGGGCCGACCTTGCCGTCGTCGTCGATGGTGCCGGTGCCGGCGATGAACTTGCCGCCCGTCAGCTGCCCCGGGGTCAGCTTGTCCACGATGCCCAGGGAGAACATCAGCCCCGCACTCGGGCCGCCCACATCGGCGAGCTTGATGTCGATCGCGAAGGGGAAGGTGTGGTCGGTCCCCGCCTGGATGCCGACGATCGCGCGATTCTCCTTGGGGGCCTTCACGGTGGTGAGGGTGACCTTCTCGGTGCCCCGGGGCTCCTTGCCGGCCTTCTCGGCCGCCGCCGCGGTCTTGGCCGGGATCACGGTGAAGGTGACGTCCTGGCCGGGCTTGTGCTTGGTGACCAGCTTCGCGACGTCCTCGGGCTTCTCGACCGCGGTGCCGTCGACGTTCTTGATGAGGTCGCCCGCGTGCAGCTTGCCCTGCGAGGGGCTGTCCTTGACGACGCTGGAGACCACGACGCGTGAGGTGACCGGGATCTTCAGCTCCTTGAGCGCCGCGACCTTGGCGCTCTCCTGGGACTGGCTGAACTCCTCGGCGTTCTCCTGCGTCGACTGCTCCTCGGTCTTGCCGTCCGGGTAGAGGGTGTCGTGCGGTACGACGACGCTGTCATGGCCCAGCCATCCGGAGACGGCCTCGACCAGATTCATGCTGTAGTCGGCGCCGGTGACACGGACCGTCGTCATGTTGAGGTTGCCGGACGTCTTGTACGTCTTGTGGCCGGTGATCCGCAGGACGGGGTCGCCCTCGACGTCACCGAGCGTGTTCACCGTCGGACCGGGAGACATCTCCGCGTACGGCACTTTGATCAGCACGCCCGCGCAGAGCAGCGCGATCAGGATCAGCGTGGAGGCGAGCATCGTCGCGGTGCGGCGTGGCATGGAACGACAGTACGGGAAGGGTCTGTCAGTGCACCGCCGGGGCCGGTCCGTACGGGGCCAGGGGCGGGCGGGGTGAGGACGCGGGACGCGGCCTCAGACGTTCGATATCTGCTCCACCGGTTCGGAACCGGAGTGGGACTTCTCCATGGCTTCGCGGAACCTCGCGTACCCGGCGAGCTCGGTGACGTCACCGGTGGTGCGGTTGCGGGCGGCCCAGCCCCCCCATATCGCCGCGCCGAACGCGGCGAAAACCGGAATCAACAACCAGGCGAGCGCTGCCATGCCGACCTCCCTACCCCCTGATGCGGCCGACTGGCCGATCAGCAGATTAACCATCTGGAAAACCAACGCTCGTGGCAGGGGTGCGGTTACGCAAATCGGGGCGGATGCCCGCCGTTCCGGTTTGCGCTCAGCAGGCGCCGACCCACTCCTCCGTGCCGTCCGAGAAGTGCTGGTGCTTCCAGATCGGAACCTCGTGCTTGAGGTCGTCGATGAGCTTGCGGGAGGCCGCGAACGCCTCCGCGCGGTGGGGGCAGGAGACCGCCACGACGACCGCGATGTCGCCCACCCGCAGTTCACCCACCCGGTGGACGGCGGCCAGTGCCCGGACCGGGAAGTCGGCGACGACCTTCTCCGCCACCCGGCGCAGCTCCTCGGCGGCCGAGGGGTGGCACGAGTAGCCGAGGCCGTCGACGTCCTGTCCGCCGTCGTGGTCACGCACGGTGCCGACGAAGAGGGTGGTGCCACCCGCGGCGTCGTCACCGACCGCCCGGAAGACCTCGTCCACCGACAGCGGCGTGTCACGGATGTCCAGCAGCCGGATCGGGTCCCGCGCCGTCTGCTCACCGGGGTGGTCGTACGTGAGTGCCATGACCCCCATCGTGCCGTACCGCACCGACAAGACGGAATTGCCGATTCACCCGGCGGGCCGCGCCCCGTCTTGGAGTCTCCTACAGGCTGCTCAGATGCGGCGGCGGGCCTTGCGGGCGCGGCGCACCAGGGCCGCGGTGCCGAGGAGCGCGACGGTCGCCCCGGCGGCTCCGGCGGCGGTGGCGTCCTTGCGGCCGAGGCGGCGGCCGGCGACGGTATGGCGTCCCTCCACCTCTTCCAGAAGCGCGGCGAGCACCTCCTCGTTGGTCCAGGCCGGGCGCCAGCCCGCGTCGTGCAGCCGGCTCACACTGACCACCCAGGGGTGCATGGTGTACGCCAGGTCGCCCGCGGGCGAGGGGGTGAGGCCGATCCGGTGCAGCCGGGCGGCGGCGCCCAGCGCGACGGCGGAGGGGAGCTCCATCCGGCGCACTCCGCTCAGCTCCTCGACCTCCTCCTGTTCCAGCCAGCCGTCGCAGCCGACCGCGAACTCCCCGTCGATCTTCTCCAGGGCGGCGTACTCCAGCGCCGTGACCAGGTCCTCCACGTGGCAGAACTGCCAGGCGGGCCGGGAACCGGCGACGACGAGCAGCCGGGGCGACTCGAAGTAGCGGGTCAGCGCGGTGTCCGTGCCGCCGACGAGCACGGCCGGGCGTACGACGGTGACGAGCAGCCCGGGATGAGCGCGCGGGGCGCGGCGGCCGAGCCGTTCGATCTCCAGCAGGTCGCCGACGCCGGTGGCCTCGGCGGTGGCCCGCAGCTCGGCGTCCTCGGCGAGTGGGAGGTCGTTGTCGGGCAGCGCCCCGTAGACCATGGCGGAGGTGCACAGGACGACGCGGTGGACGCCCGCGGCCGCGGCCGCGGTCAGCACGGTCTGGGTGCCGCGCACGTTGTAGGCGCTGCGCGCGGCGGGGTCGGTCTCCAGGTCGAGATCGAGCGCCAGGTGGACGACGACGTCCGCGCCGCGCAGCTTGTCGGCGATGGCGGGGTCGCGGACGTCGAGAAGGTGCCAGGTCGCGTCGGAGACCTCGCCCCGGCGCTCGTCGATGGCGATGACCTGCTTGATCTCCTCGGAGGCGGCGAGGCGCGCGGTGAGCAGCTCACCGACGCCCGTCGCGGCTCCGGTGACGGCCACGACCGGACCGCGGCCTCTGGGGCGGCCGGGGACGGATTTCTTCTCGGGTGACGGGTCGGCCAGGTTTCGCGCTGCGCGAACCTGCGGATCTGGGGAACTCACCGGGCGTCTCCAGCGGTTGTCTTCAGTACGTACCCGCGTGACACGTACGTACCAGGTGACGTCCATCCTGCCGCAGGGCCGGACCGGGCGGAGCACTGAGGCCCTGAGCGGACTTGGTGTCTACGCTGGATGGTGATGTCGGGCAGTCGCCGTCGGTTCCCCCGGCGGCCCTACGAGCCGAGGAAACCCGTGAGTGACACCCCATTCGGATTCGGCCTTCCGCCGGAGGAGCCGGACGACGGCGACCAGGGCAAGAAGAACGACCCCACCGGAGGTGGGCAGGGTTCGGGCGGTCCGGCGAACCCGTTCGGCTTCGGCCCCGGCGCGGGCGGTGACAACCCCTTCGCCGCCATGTTCGGCTCGATGAACCCCAACGACCTGGGCGCCGCCTTCCAGCAGCTCGGCCAGATGCTGAGCTACGAGGGCGGAC
Source organism: Streptomyces sp. NBC_00209 (assembly GCF_045206345.1). Taxonomy (NCBI): domain Bacteria; kingdom Bacillati; phylum Actinomycetota; class Actinomycetes; order Kitasatosporales; family Streptomycetaceae; genus Streptomyces; species Streptomyces sp. NBC_00209. The sequence goes on from NZ_CP108121.1 coordinate 2,126,403, forward strand.
CGGTCAACTGGGACATGGCCAAGCAGATCGCCCGGCAGACGGTGTCGCAGGGCACGCCGGACGGCTCCAAGGACGCGAGCGTGGGCCCCGCCGAGCGCTCGGCGGTCGACGAGGCGCTGCGCCTGGCCGACCTCTGGCTGGACGGGGTGACGTCGATGCCGTCCGGTGCCATCTCCAGCGTGGCGTGGAGCCGCGCGGAGTGGGTCGAGGCGACGCTCCCGGCCTGGCAGCAGCTGGTGGACCCGGTCGCCGAGCGGGTGGGCCTCGCCATGGGCGATGTGCTGCCCGAGGAGATGCAGGCGATGGCGGGCCCGCTGATCGGCATGATGCGGTCGATGGGCGGCGCGATGTTCGGCCAGCAGATCGGGCAGGCCGTCGGCGTGCTGGCGGGCGAGGTGGTCGGCTCGACCGACATCGGGCTGCCGCTGGGCCCGGCGGGCCGCGCCGCGCTCCTTCCGCTGAACGTGGAGCGGTTCGGCAAGGACCTGTCGGTCCCGCAGGACGAGGTCCGGCTGTATCTGGCCCTGCGCGAGGCCGCCCACCAGCGGCTCTTCGCCCATGTCCCGTGGCTCCGCTCGCATCTGTTCGGCGCCGTCGAGGGGTACGCGCGCGGCATCAAGGTCGACACCAGCAAGCTGGAGGACGTGGTCGGCCAGTTCGACCCCTCGCAGCCCGAGCAGTTGCAGGAGGCCCTTCAGCAGGGCATGTTCCAGCCGGAGGAGACGCCGGAGCAGAAGGCGGCCCTGGCCCGCCTGGAGACGGCCCTCGCGCTGGTCGAGGGCTGGGTGGACGCGGTGGTGCACGCCGCCGCGAAGTCCCGGCTGACCTCGGCCGACGCGCTGCGCGAGACGATGCGCCGGCGCCGGGCGTCCGGCGGCCCCGCCGAGCAGACCTTCGCCACGCTGATCGGCCTCCAGCTGCGTCCGCGCCGACTGCGGGACGCCTCGCGGCTGTGGGCCTCGCTCACGGACGCCCGCGGTCTTGAGGGGCGCGACGCGCTGTGGGAGCACCCCGACATGCTCCCGACCGCTCACGACCTGGACGACCCGGACGGCTTCGTCCACCACGAGCAGCTGGACTTCTCCGAGCTGGACAAGATGCTCGGCGAGGCGGCGAACGGCCCGAAGAAGCCCGAGCCGGGTGCGGACGCCCAGGACGACGCCACGGACGAGGGCGACGGCGACGGCAAGGACGACACCGACAAGTGAGCCTGCACGATGACGCCGTCCTCGTACTCAAGGGTCACGGAGCGGGGGCCGGCACTGCCCAGGAGGAGCTGCGCGACGCTTATCTGGAGCACCTCGCGCGCCATCCGGACGGCATGTGGAAGTCCTGCGGGGCCGGGCATCTGACGGCCAGCGCCCTGGTCGTGGACCCGGGGCGCGGCCGGGTGCTGCTCACGCTGCACCGGAAGCTGCGGATGTGGCTGCAGATGGGCGGCCACTGCGAGCCCGGTGACGCCACGCTGGCGGCGGCCGCGCTGCGGGAGGCCGCGGAGGAGTCCGGGATCGCCGGGCTGACGCTGCTGCCGGGCGGGCCCGTGGTCCTGGACCGGCATCCGATCCCCGCGCCGTGCCACTGGCACTTGGACGTGCAGTACGCGGCGGTGGCGCCGGCGGGCGCGACGGAGAGCATCAGCGACGAATCCCTGGACCTGCGCTGGTTCGCCTACGACGAGGTGGCCGGGGTCGCCGACGCCTCGGTGATCCGGCTGGTGGAGCATACGCGCGCGGTGCTGGACGGCGGCCGGTAGGCACCCGTACGACGTGACAACGGTAAGGGGCGGCCTCCTGAGAGGCCGCCCCTTACCTTCGCTGTGTGGCTCAGTTCCAGGCGTTGTTCTGGTTCTGGCCGTGCGCACCCTGCTGGCCCATGCCGTACTGGGCGGCGAGGCCCTGTCCGATCTGGGCGTTCTGCGGCGGCATCAGCTCGCTCGGCTGGACCAGGGCGAAGCCCTGCCCGAGGAAGCTGAGCTCCCAGCCCTCGCCGGTGTTGCCGCGCCGGCGGAAGACGCCCGAGGAGTGCGTCTGGGCCTGCATCTGCACCCGCAGCGAGGTCGACCAGGCGACGATCGCGTCGGCGTCCGCGCTGACGTACTTGTCGGGCGTGACCTGCATCATCAGCGGCTGGCCGGACGTCATCAGGGCGACCTTGCCGGTGCCGGAGATGTTGAGCTGGTACTTGCCGGTGCCCGAGATGCCGTACTGGCTGTCCACCGCGATGACCTCGGTGTGCAGCGAGGAGTCGAGCGCGAGGACGTAGGAGCTGTCCACCGTCAGGCCGTCGCGGTCGACGTCCACGACGTGGACGTACTGCGCCAGGTTGGCGAGGTAGACGGTGCCCTGCCCGGAGCAGCGCATCAGGTCCAGGCCCTCACCGGTGTGGGCGCGGGAACGGCGCTGGGCGTTCGACTGGTACTCGCCGTCGAACTCCATGAGCCCCTGGTAGGCGACCATGGCGCCCTTGCGGGCGAGGACGTCGTCGTGGCCGGTCAGCGCGACCCGCAGAAGCTGCGGGTTCTGGATGGTGTAGCGCTCCTGGGACTGCTGTTCCGTGAGGCCGAAAAGCGAACTCTGCATGGTGTGTTCTCCCTCCCCGTCAGTGCCGGACGCGCAGCCGGTCGGTGCTGTCCTCGCTCGGCTGGACGACGACGATCCCCTGGCCGGAGAAGGCCATCTGGAACGCCTCGCCGCTGCCCCGCCCGATGAGCGAGGACGCCTTGAAGCTGCGCTTGCCCTTCACCTTGAGGTTCGGGGACCAGGCGACCAGCGCGTCCGGGTCGACGTACGTCTCGTCCTCGCCGCGTCCGCAGTCGACCACGAGCGGCGTGCCGCGCGAGGTGATCGCGACCCAGCCGGTCCCCGAGATGCAGACGTTCCACAGGCCCTGGCCGGCGAACTTGGCGAGGCCCTTGACCCGCTCGACCCCCCAGGTGAGGTGGCCGTCGAAGGCGAGCACGTTGGTGCCGTTGACCGAGATCGAGTCGTTGTTGAGGTTGATGACGACGACGTCGGCGCCGTAGTCGGCGAGGTAGAGCAGCCCGTCGCCGGTGCACTTCATGAGGGGCGCGCCCTCGCCGGTGATCCACTGCGAGGCGATCTGGCGGACGGCGGGCGGGTTGGGCTCGTACTGGATGAAGCCCTCGTACGCGACCATCGATCCGGTGCGCGCGTAGAGGTCCTGGCCGGTCGCCATGGCGACCTTCAGCATGGAATGGCCGTGGTTCTCCATCCGTGCCGTGACGGGGGTCGGGGCGTAGCCCGCGAGTTGCTGATTCATGACGGGCTCCCTCAGACCTCGTAGGGCTGGACGACGATGAAGTTGCCGGGCGCGCCCCGGAACTGGAGGTTCACGGTCTCCCCGCTGTGTCCGGGATACGCGTTGCGGCGCAGCCGGACCTGGCTGGAGATGATCACCTGGGACGCGGACGACCACGCCACGACGGCGTTGCAGTCGGCGAAGGTGGTCGGGGTGACCGGCAGCACGACGGGCACACCGTGCGTCTTGACGACGAGGGTGCCGGTGCCCTGGAACTGCATCGTGAACAGGGCGCCGCCGGGGATGCCGTGGCCCTCGATGCGGCGGACCTCGTACTGGAGCGACTCGTCGAAGGCGAGCACGTTCTCGGCGGAGACGCAGACCCCGTCGCCCTGGAGCTCGATGGAGTGCAGATGGGCGCCTTCCTCGGCGAGGAAGACCTGGCCACGGCCGGTACAGCGCATGAGCTGCATCTCCTGGCCGGTGGCGTTGCCCACCATGCGGCCGGCGAAACCCGCGCCCTTGTAACTGAAGTCGACCTTGCCCTGGTACATCACCATGCTGCCCTGCCGGGCGAGCACTCCCGTACCGCCCATGGTCAGGTCGACCCGCATGAGCTGCTGGTTCTGCGGGGTCCAGCGCTGTCCGGTCGCGGTCTCCTTGTACGGCTGGAGCGCCGCCTGCAGACCGGCGCCGGCGGCCTGCGGAACACCGCCGGGCATGCCGTGCCCGCCGGGCGGCATGCCCGGCGGCTGCTGGCCGTACGGGGACGGGGCCTGCTGTCCGTAGGGCGCGGATGCCTGTCCGGGGACCTGCCCGAACTGCTGCTGGGGCTGGTGGGGCTGCTGCCCGAAGTGCTGCTGCGGCTGCTGGCCGGGCTGTCCGTACGGGGCCGGAGCGGGCGGCGGGGGCACGGTGCCGCCGGGCGGCGTCATCGGGGCGACGATCGTCGGCGCGGCGTGCATCTGCTGCTGCGGGGTCGGCGCCGGGCCGGGTGCGGGCGGCGGGGTCCCGAAGGACGGCGCGGGCTGCGGGGCCTGAGGCGCCTGCGGGGCCGCCGGGGCGCCGAAGGACGGGGCCGGGGCGGCCTGGGCGGGCGGAGCGAACGACGGGGCGGCGCCCTGCGGCGGCGCCGCGGCGGGCGTCTCCTCGGCGACCTCGCCGCCGAAGTTCTTCAGCAGCGCGTCCAGACCGCCGTCGAAGCCCTGGCCGACCGCGGCGAAGCGCCAGACGTCCTTGAGGTAGAAGTCGCCCAGCATGACGGCGCGCTCGGTGCTGAACTCCGAGCCGTTGAACGCGTACCGGACGACTTCCTCGCCGCCGGCCACGATCCGGATGTACCCGGGCCCGACCTGCGACATCTGCCCGGAACCGTCCACGGTCGCGGTGAACGACAGCTTGTGGATGTTCGCCGGAATGCGGTCCAGGGTGACACGGAACGACTCGGTGTCACCGCTCTGGGCACCGAGGAGCTGAATGGACTCCTCGGGGGATTTCGGCTGATTGAAGAAGATGAAATACCGGTCGTCGGAGAGCTGCTCATTGGCATCGAGCCCGAAGCAGCTGATGTCAAAGCTCAGCCCCGGGCCGGCGATCTGCACACCTACGTACAGGTCCGTCCCCGGCGTGAGATCACTGATCTTGGCCTTGTGGCCGCGTTGGAATTCCCTGGCCATGCGTAACGACCGTCCCCCATCCGGAAGGTGAATGCGTCGCGTCAGGCTATCCGCAAACTCCGGCATCGGGCGAAGCCGGTACAGACCCGGTACAGAAACACCCGACTCCGCTCACCCGGCGGCACCACCAGTCACTCGCCGCGTGCGGCCGGCAGGTGCGGCAGCCGGTCGGCGGCCACCACACCCTCCAGATAGCCGCGGGCCCGCTCGGTACGGGGATAAGCGTCCAGCAGCCGCCAGAACCGCGGCCCGTGCCCGGGCACCAGGAGGTGGGCGAGTTCGTGGACGAGCACGTAGTCCACGACGTACTCCGGCATGCCCTGCAACCGGTGCGACAGCCGGATGCTGCCCTCGGACGGGGTGCACGAGCCCCACCGGGTGTTCTGGTTGGTCACCCACCGCACGGATGCGGGCCTGGCCCGGGCGTCGAAGTACTGGGCGGACAGGCGCTCCGCCCGCTCGGCGAGCTCGGTGTCGCCGAGGACGCGCCTGCTCTCCTGGGCGGCGAGCTTGTCGAGCATCACATCCACCCAGCGCCGCTCCTCGGCCTCGGACATCCGGGCGGGGATGAGCACGATCGTGCGGTCGCCCTCGCGGTAGGCGGAGACCGTTCTGCTGCAGCGGGCGCTTCTGCGGACCTCGACCGCGCTCGTCGCCAGGGCGCGGCGGGCAGGGTCCGCACCGCGCCGGCGGGGTCCGGCGCCGGGCACGGCAGGCTCCCCGGCGGAGCCGGGCGACGGGTCGGCGGGCACGCCTCGACGTTACCCGCTGTGTATGGGGGAAGTCCCGCCTCCGGGACGGTTCTCCATGATCGGCTCCACGCCTTGCACCATTTGAACGACTAATACCCTCGCCTGTGGATAACTTTCCGCACGTCTCGGCGCCCCGCTGCATTCTGGCAAAGGAACACGCACGGCAAGTCGCGCCCAGCAAGTCGTGCACAGCGGAGTCACAGACACACAGACCGGGGGAAGCCGTGCATCCGATGTTGAAGCCCGCACTGCGCCGCGCTTGGCGGGGCGGGGACACCGTGCAATTCGGAGTGACACCCGCACATGCGGTGAAGGTCGGCCCGATGGATATCGCGACGAGCTGTTTCATGGAACTGCTCGACGGCACCAGAGGCATGCCACTGCTCCGCGAACAGGCCAGGGCGATGGACTTGAGCGAGCGTCATGTGGACATGCTGGTGACGCGGTTGACGGACGCCGGACTCGTCGACGACGTGCGGGCGGGCGGTCCGGCGGCGGAAGCGCTGCGGGCCATGTCCGACGTCCTGGAGCGCCACCGGCCCGACCTGGCCTCGCTCTCCGTCGTGCATCCCGAGCCCGGCGGCGGGATGCGCAGACTCGCGGCCCGCCGCTCGATGCGCGTTCAGGTCCGGGGCGCGGGCAGGGTCGGCGCGACCGTCGCGGCGGTGCTCTCCGGAGCGGGGGTCGGCCGGGTGGAGATCATGGACGGCGGGTGTACGGAGCCGGGGGACGTGTCCCCGGGCGGGCTGCCCGCCTCCGCAGTCGGGGAGCGCAGGGACCTGGCGGCCCGGCAACTGGTCCGCCGGTCGGCCCCCGGCCCGGGGCCCCGGGCGCCCGGGGCGGCGGGCTGCGGTCCGGCCGGGCACGAGCCGGGACTGTCCCTCATCGTGGTCGCCCCGCGCGACGGACTCTCGGCGTACGTCCCCGATCCGGGCACCGCCGAGCCGTGGATCTCCTCGGGCACACCTCATCTGTACGCGGGGGTGATGGAGGCCACCGGGTTCGTCGGGCCCCTGGTACTGCCCGGCGGCACGGCCTGCGCCGGCTGCCTCCAGCTGCACCGGCGGGACCGGGATCCGCAGTGGCCGCGCATGCTGGCGCAGTGGCAGTCCGGGCGGCGCGGCGCCGCGCAGGCGTGCGACCTGGGCCTGGCGACGGCGGTGGCGGGGCTGGCGGCGGCACACGCGCTGGCCTTCCTGGACGGCGAGCTGCCCGTGAGCACCGGTGCGCGGTGGGAGGCGGCGCTGCCGCTGTTGGACTGGAGGTCGGAACGGATCGGGGCGCACCTCGACTGTTCCTGTGGCGCCGCCGGTCACACTGAGGGGGTCCGCGCCTCCGAAGCCGGCACGGCGCACGACACAATGGCCGGGTAACCGCCGCACGCAGCGCGGCAGTCTGGGAATTGGAGGGGCCTATGTCTGATCTTCCCCGGAAGGCGGTCACTCGTACCGCCAAGCTGGCCGCGCTGCCGTTGGGTTTCGCCGGCCGTGCCACCTGGGGGCTGGGCAAGCGCATCGGCGGGAAGTCGGCGGAGCTGGTGGCCCGCGAGGTGCAGCAGCGCACCGCGGACCAGCTCTTCAAGGTTCTCGGGGAGCTGAAGGGCGGGGCGATGAAGCTCGGCCAGGCCCTGTCCGTCTTCGAGTCCGCGCTGCCCGAGGAGGTCGCGGGGCCCTACCGCGCGGCGCTCACCAAACTCCAGGAGGCCGCCCCGCCCATGCCGAGCGGCACGGTGCACGCGGTCCTGGCGGAGCGGCTCGGCGAGGACTGGCGGGAGCTGTTCCTGACGTTCGAGGACAAGCCCTCGGCCGCGGCGTCGATCGGCCAGGTGCACCGGGCGGTGTGGCACGACGGCCGGGACGTGGCCGTGAAGGTCCAGTACCCGGGCGCGGGCGAGGCGCTGCTCTCGGACCTGACCCAGCTCAGCCGGTTCGCGCGACTGCTGGGCCCGCTGGTTCCGGGCATGGACATCAAGCCGCTGATCACGGAGATGCGGGACCGGGTCTCCGAGGAGCTGGACTACGAGCAGGAGGCGCGGTCCCAGCAGGCGCATGCCGAGGAGTTCGCGGATGATCCCGATGTCGTGGTCCCGGAGGTGGTCCACGGGTCGGCGCAGGTGCTGGTCACCGAATGGATGGACGGGGTCCCGCTGGCCGATGTGATCACCAACGGGACGGCCGGGCAGCGTGACCGGGCCGGCCAGCTGCTCGCGAGGTTCCTCTTCTCGGGCCCCGCGCGCACGGGCCTGCTCCACGCCGACCCGCACCCGGGCAACTTCCGGCTGCTGCCCCCGGACCCGGAGGCGGACGTGTCCGGCGACGAAGGTGCGGACGAGGCACCGTGGCGGCTGGGGGTGCTGGACTTCGGGACGGTGGACCGGCTGCCGGGCGGGCTGCCGCAGACCATCGGGGACGCGCTGCGGCTGACGCTGGGGGGCGACGCGGACGCGGTCTACGAGATGCTGCGGGCGGAGGGCTTCGTCAAGGACTCGATCGACCTGGAAGCGGACGCGGTGCTGGACTACCTGCTGCCGATCATCGAGCCGGCCGAGGCGGAGGAGTTCACGTTCAGCCGGAGCTGGATGCGTCATCAGGCGGCCCGGATAGCGGATCCGCGCTCCCCGGCCCATCAGTTGGGCAAGCAGCTGAACCTGCCGCCGTCCTACCTGCTGATACACCGGGTGACGCTGAGCACGATCGGGGTGCTGTGCCAGCTCGGCGCCACGGTCCGCCTCCGCGACGAACTCGATTCCTGGCTACCGGGGTTCCTGCCACCGGAGGGCGTCGAGGACGTGGAGGACACGGAGGATCTGGAGGTCCCGGAAGCCTTCGCGGACGACGCGGACCGGGACGACCTGGGCCCGGACGACCTGGGCCCGGAGCACGTGCCACCGGCACCGAGGTCCGCCGAAACGGTGGACGCCGGCTAGCCGGGCGGGACCGGCCGTTCGGGGCCGACCGATCTGGCCCCACCCCGCCCCGACCCCGAAACGCCCCCGGGGCCGGTCCGTTGGACGGATCGGCCCCGAGGTGGGGTGCTGCTGCGCGGGTGACGCTGGGAGGCGTGGCCCGCCGGGCGCAGAGAGCGGCTGCGTCCGGGCGGGGCCTCCCTGTCCGGCCGGGCCGGGTCAGTGCATGACGGCCATGGCCAGCGCGCGGCGGGCGCGCATCGAGGCGCGCTCGGCGCGGCGCTGCATCCGCCGGGCGGAGATCAGGCGCACGGCCTGACGGTCCGCGTCGGCTTCGCGCATGCGGTCGTGCATATGCGCACGGGCCATGGCTTCTGGGATGAGTTGCATTTCGCGGGTCCTGTTCTGACGCGAGTCGTTCGCGCCGATGATGATGACGTCTGGGGTCGCGGAGCCGGCGGGCTCGGACGCGGGGGTGGGGATGGTCATTGGAGCCTGGTTTCGGGGATCGTGGGTCAGGGGACGGTCGATGGTTCCGATGCGCTTCATGGGCTTGGGGGCCGGGAACCCCACGGCGGTCACGCGGCGACCGGGTTCTTGCGCGGACGGCCACGCGGCCGCTTCCGGGCGACGACGACGCCCTGGATGAAGAGCTCGCCACCCCAGACACCCCACGGCTCGCGGCGCTCCTTGGCGCCGGCGAGACACGCCTCGACCAGCGGGCAGGTGCGGCAGAGGGACTTCGCGTACTCGACGTCGGCCGGCGACTCGGCGAAGAAGACCTCCGGGTCGTAGGCGCGGCAGGGGACGGGTACGCCGAGGTTCTCGATGGCGTCGTCGAGCGCGGTGAGCGCGGTGAGGGGGGTCAAGGTGGAGTCCTCCGTGAGGCCGGGCGGGGAGATCGTGTCGGAAGGCGGTACGGACGGGGCGTGCGCTTCGAGTTGCACGGTGGTGGTGTCCTCGTCTGGTCGTTTCCGGCCTGTTGGCCGGGGGGCGGCTGGTACCAGGTCCTGCTTGTCCCGAGGCCCCTTCTCGTTGTCTCGCCCGTTGAGGCAAAACAAAAGGGCCGCGGATCCCGAGTGGGGTTCCGCGGCCCTGAAGGCGCCGGCCTGATGCTGGATCAGGCTGGATCACTCCAGGGTTCAGGCCCACGGAAGGCCCACATCGTGTGGTGGTGCTTCGTCTGCTCGGTGACGCCGGCTTCCGCTCCCGCACCGACGGCCGCAAAGGCATAGGCCGTGGCCTGTCCCTTCGCTACTGCTGCTGCCGGTGCCTGGGTCGGTCGCTCATTGCGCTCCCGCACGGGAAGGCCGGCCAGGGACATCGGAATGACGGCGGAGACGCCGGACATACCGGTGGCGCGCAGGGAGGACTTCGGGGCACGGGCGAGAAGGCCGAGCGAGCAGGCGGAGACGACCGAGAGATCGGTCATTTTGTTGGTCTCGATGATGCTGATCACTTCAATCGCCTCCTCTCGGCGTCTCGGGGGGACCGGCGGGCCGGTCCTGCGTATTCGGATAAGTACAGCACGGATCCAGGGCTTCAGAGAAGCCGCTGTTTCCGTGGTTAAGAACCTATGGTGATGACTGGGGCGTGCGCAAACTATTTTTGGGACGAGTTTTTCTCACATCTCCCCGACGGCCTCCGCCTCGCCCTCGCATCCGTCCCCACCTGCGCAGATGTCGAGAACGGCGGCGCCGAAGCGGCCCAGCTTCCGCGCGCCGACCCCGGGGATCCCGGCCAGTTCGCCCTCGCTGCCGGGCACCGCCTCCGCGATGGCCATCAGCGTCCGGTCGGTGAACACGCAGTAGGCGGGCTGGCCGATCTCCCGCGCCCGGGCCGCCCGCCAGTCGTGCAGCCGCTCGTACAGCGCCTCGTCCATGTCGGACGGGCAGTCGTCGCAGCGCATCAGCTTCATCTCGCCGGCGTCCGTGAGCGTCTTGCCGCAGACCCGGCATCGGGCCGGCGTCCGGGGCTTCCGCCTGGCCGCCGCCGGCCGCCCCTCGCCGCCGCCACCGCCGACCGCCCCGCCCTCGCCGCTCCGGAAGCCGTCGCCGGCCCAGACGCCGCCCGGGCCGGCAGCCGCCGCGCTCCGGCCGCCGGGGCCCGTGGAGCCGGGGCGGAGCCCGTTCAGGAAGCGGGTCGGCCGGCGCCCCGGGCGGCCGCCGGGCGACCGGGAGAGCGACCAGGACAGGGCGAGGTGGAAGCGGGCCCGGGTGACGCCGACGTACAGCAGCCGGCGCTCCTCCTCGATCTGCTCCGGCGTCTTGGCGTAGGTGATCGGCATCATGCCCTCGGTCAGCCCGACCAGGAACACCGCGTCCCACTCCAGGCCCTTCGCCGAGTGCAGCGAAGCCAGAGTGACGCCCTGGACCGTGGGCGCGTGCTGAGCGGCGGCCCGCTCGTCCAGCTCGGCGACCAGGTCGGAGAGCGTCGCCCCCGGGTGGGCCCGCTCGAAGTCCTCGGCGAGCCTGACGAGCGCGGCCAGGGACTCCCAGCGGTCGCGCACCGCGCCGGACCCGGTGGGCGGCTCGCTGCGCCAGCCCGTCGTGGAAAGCACCGCGCGCACCTCGGCGGGGAGGTCGTCCGCGTGGTCCAGGAGGGAGTCGTTGCCCCCTGCCCGGGCCGCGCCGCGCAGGGCCACACCCGCCTCGCGGACCTCCGCGCGCTCGAAGAACCGCTCGGCGCCCCGGAGCTGGTAGGGCACACCCGCGTCCGCGAGGGCCTGCTCGTAGACCTCGGACTGGGCGTTGATCCGGTAGAGCACCGCGATCTCGCCGGCCGGGACGCCCGCCGCGATCAGGTCGCGGATGCGGCGGGCGGTGCCCTCGGCCTCGGCGGGCTCGTCCGCGTACTCCACGAAGGCGGGCTCGGGGCCGCGCTCCCGCTGCGAGACCAGGTCGAGGCGGTGCTCGGCGGCCCGGCCGGTGGCCTGGGAGAGCAGCCCGTTGGCCAGGTGGACCACCTGCGGGGTGGAGCGGTAGTCCCGGACCAGCTTGACGACGGTCGCGCCGGGGTGGCGGGTGCGGAAGTTGAGCAGGTGGTCCGGGGTGGCCCCGGTGAACGAGTAGATCGTCTGGCCGGCGTCGCCGACGACGCAGAGGCTGTCCCGGTCGCCGAGCCAGAGGTCGAGCAGCCGCTGCTGGAGCGGGCTCACGTCCTGGTACTCGTCCACGACGAAGTGCTGGTACTGGCGGCGGACGTGGGCGGCGATGTCGTGCCGGTCCTGGAGGATGCCGACGGTGAGGAGCAGCACGTCCTCGAAGTCGATCACCGTGCGCTCGCGCTTCAGCTCCTCGTAGGTCTCGTAGACCTTGGCGATCTCCGCCGGGTCGCGCGGGGCGTCCCGCTGGGCCTTGGCGACCACCGCCGGGTAGTCGGCGGGGACGGTCTGGGTGACCTTGGCCCACTCGATCTCGCTCGTGACGTCGCGCAGTTCGTTGCGGTCGAGCCGCAGGCCGCTGCGGGCCGCCGCCTCGGCCACCAGCTGGACCTTGCGCTCAAGGAGCCGGGGCAGCTCGCCACCGACTGCTTTCGGCCAGAAGTACTGGAGCTGGCGCAGGGCCGCGGAGTGGAACGTGCGCGCCTGCACCCCGCCCGCGCCGAGCTGGCGCAGCCGGCCGCGCATCTCGCCCGCCGCCCGGTTGGTGAAGGTGACGGCCAGGACGCTCGACGGCTGGAGGATCCCCGCGCGCACCCCGTAGGCGATGCGGTGCGTGATGGCCCGCGTCTTGCCCGTACCGGCTCCGGCCAGCACGCACACCGGCCCCCGCAGGGCCACGGCCACCTCGCGCTGCTCGGGGTCGAGCCCGTCGAGGACGGCGTCCGCGGTGTCCGGGACCCGGGGGAAGAGGGTGGAGTGCGTTGCTGATGTCACCCCGCCATGCTGCCAGGTCGCCCGGGGCGCGTGCGGCGGTTGTCCACAGGGGTGAGGTATTCGTCGTACTGATGCGGGAACGGCCCCGGGGCCGTTCCCGTACGCCGTCCCGCAAGGGCCCCGGGGGCGGGAATGGCGGCCGGGTCGCATACGTTCACCTGGCGTGCGGCAACGCACGCCCCGGCCCCGTGTGACGTACCAGACGCGTGGGCGCCCCTCCGGGCGTGACGGATCTGCCGGGACCGAAGAGACAGAGGAGCGCGAAGACATGCCGGGCACTGTGACGATGTACAGCACCACCTGGTGCGGCTACTGCCGTCGGCTGAAGGGGCAGATGGACCGCGAGGGCATCGCCTACACCGAGATCAACATCGAGCAGGACCCGGAGTCGGCCGCCTTTGTCGAGAAGGCCAATGGCGGAAACCAGACGGTCCCGACCGTACTGGTGGTCCCCGAGAGCGGCGGCGAGGACGTCGTGATGACGAACCCGAGCCTGGCCCAGGTGAAGCAGGCCCTCGGGGCCTGATCCCCCGGGCACCCCGCCCCCTCCGGTCCGCGTACCGGTGGGGGCGGTGCCATGTCCGGGCCCGGGTCAGGCGCCCGCGCGCACCGGCTTCGGGAGCGGCTTGCCGTACCAGAGCTCGATCAGCCGGGAGGCGATCGAGATGCCGAACGGGGGCAGCATCTCGCCCGACTCGAAGGCGGCGGTCAGCTCCTCGCGGGAGAACCAGCGCGCTTCCTCGATCTCCTCGCCGTCCACGTTGATGTCGAACGTCGAGGCGCGGGCCATGAAGCCCAGCATCAGGCTGGACGGGAACGGCCAGGGCTGGCTGGCGACGTACTCGACCTCGCCGACCGTGATACCGGCCTCCTCGAAGACCTCGCGGGCCACGGACTGCTCGATCGACTCGCCCGGCTCCACGAACCCGGCGAGCGTGGAGAAGCGGCCCTCGGGCCAGTGCACCTGGCGGCCGAGCAGCGCCCGGTCCTGGTCGTCCGTGACGAGCATGATGACCGCCGGGTCGGTGCGCGGGTAGTGCTCGGCGCCGCACGCCTGGCAACGGCGGATGTGTCCGGCCGCCGCGATCACCGTGCGCTCGCCGCAGCGGGAGCAGAAGCGGTGCAGCCGCTGCCAGTTCTCCAGGGCCACCGCGTGCACCATCAGGGCGGCGTCGCGCGGACCGAGCAGCATCCCCGCCTCGCGCAGCCCCGCCGGGCGGGCCGACTGGTCCATGCGGCCGGGCAGGGTGTCCTTCTGGAGGGCGAAGTAGCTGACGCCGTCCGCGTCGGCGCCGAGGAAGTAGCGGTGGGTCTCGGTGACGGGGGCCTCGAAGGCGGGCGTCATCACGAGTTCGGTGCCGTCGTCGGTGTCGTCGATCAGCACCTGGCCGCCGGAGACGACGAAGACCCGGGTCGTCGGGTGGCTCCACGCGGCGGACAGCCACGCCTCGTCAAGGCGGTGGTGCGCCGCGCGGTCGATGCCGCTCGGCGCGGTCAGACCGATGGGCCGGTCCGTGGTGGCGTTGTCGAAGGTGCTCACAAGTGCTTCCTACTCCCCCGGGATGGATCGGGCGTTCAGAGAATTCAGCGGAGGGCGGCCGCCAGGTCGCCCCAGAGGTGGGCGGCGGTCTCGACGCCCTTGAAGAGGAGGTCCAGTTCGACCTTCTCGTCGGGGGCGTGCCAGCCGTCGGACGGTACGGAGATGCCGAGGAAGAGGACGGGCGCGCCGAGCACGTCCTGGAGGTCGGCGGCGGGTCCGGAGCCTCCTTCGCGGGTGAAGAGGACCTTCTTGCCGAACGCCCGGCCCATGGCGCGGGCCACGGCCTGGAGCGCCGGGTGGTCCAGGGGCGTCAGGCAGGGCCGGGTGGCGGGGAGGAAGGTGATCCGGTGGCTGATCCCGGCGGGGACGCGGGCCTCGGCCCAGGTCCGTACGGCCTTCTCGATGTGGTCCGGGTCCTGGCCCGCCACCAGGCGGAAGCTGATCTTCGCGCGGGCGGAGGAGGGGATGATCGTCTTGCTCCCGGCGCCCTGGTAGCCGCCGCCGATGCCGTTGACCTCGGCGGTCGGGCGGGCCCAGATCCGTTCCAGCGTCGCATACCCGGTCTCTCCGGAGGCGGCCCGGGACTTGGCGGTGTGCAGCCAGGCGGCCTCGTCGAAGGGCAACTCGGCGAAGAGCGTGCGTTCGGTCGCGGTGAGCTCGGCCACGCCGTCGTAGAAGCCGGGAACCGCGACCTTGCCGTCCGGGTCGTGGAGCGCGGCCACGAGGCGGGCGATCTCGGTGGCCGGGTTCGGGACGGCGCCGCCGAAGGAGCCGGAGTGGATGTCCTGCCCGGGTCCGCGGAACTCGATCTCGCACTCGGCGAGGCCGCGCATCCCGGTGCAGACGGTCGGGGTGGTCTCGTTCCACATACCGGTGTCCGAGACGATCACCGCGTCGGCGGCGAGGCGCCCGGCGTGGCGCTCGACCAGGTCGCGGAAGTGCGGGGAGCCGGACTCCTCCTCGCCCTCCACGACCAGCTTGAGGTGCACAGCGGGGGCGGTGCGGCCGGTGGCGGCGAGGTGGGCCCGGACGCCGAGGGTGTGGAAGAACACCTGCCCCTTGTCGTCGGCGGCGCCGCGCCCGTACATCCGGCCGTCGCGGATCACCGGCTCGAACGGCTCGCTGCTCCAGCCGTCCTCGCGGGCGGCGGGCTGGACGTCGTGGTGTCCGTACACCAGGACCGTGGGCGCCGACGGGTCGTCGGAGGGCCATTCGGCGAAGACGGCGGGTGCGCCGTCGGTCTCCCAGACCTCGGCGACCGGGAATCCGGTCTCCTTCAGCTTGGCCGACAGCCACTCGGCGCTGCGCCGTACGTCGCCCTCGTGCTCCGGCTGAGCGGATACGGAGGGGATGCGCAGCCACTCGGCGAGGTCTTCGAGGAAGGCCGCGCGGTGCTGCTCGGTGTACGTGCGGACGGCGCTGTCCGGGGTGTCGCTCATGACCTTCAGCTTATCCGTCCGACGGAAGTGGCTCGTCCAGGAGGATGCGCTCCAGCTCCGGACGGCCCGGCAGGGAGGCCGGGCGGACGGCCTCGCCGCTGCGGACGAAGAGGAAGGTGGCCGTGACGTCGGTGAGCGGGAGTCCGTGCAGCTCGGCCCAGGCCAGCCGGTAGACGGCGAGCTGGAGCGGGTCGGCGTTGTGGGTGCGGCCGGTCTTCCAGTCCACGATCTCGTACGTGTCCCCCGTGCGGTACACGGCGTCGATACGGCCCCGGATGACCCGCCCCGCCAGGGTGATCTGGAACGGCGTCTCCACGCGGTACGGGGTGCGGCGGGCGTACGGGGTGCGCTCGAAGGCTTCCTTCAGGTCGGCGAGGTCGCGCTCGTCGGCGATGTCGGCGTCGCCCTCGTCGCCCCCGGGCAACTCGTCGGGGCCGAGCATGGGCAGCGGCAGCTCCTGGAACCGGGACTCCACCCAGGCGTGGAAGCGGGTGCCCCGGCGGGCGGCGGGCTGCGGCGGGCGGGGCATGGGCCGGGCCAGCTCCCGGGCGAAGGCGTCGGGGTCGTCGGCGAGGCGCAGCAGCTGGGTGGCGGAGAGCGAGGCGGGGACGAGGACGTCGCGCACGGTGGCGCGGGCCCGGCGCAGCTCCCCGGCCAGCGCGTCGAGGTCCCGGTCCCAGGAGGCGAGGGTGCGCGTCTCCTCGGGGGTGAGACGGGCGGGGGTGCGGGGGGCCGGGACCTCCGGTGCGTCCGCCGGGATCGCCGGGGGCTCAGTGGGCTCCGGCCGGGCCAGCAGCTCCATGACCGTGTCGGCGGCGGCCCTGCGGCGGGCCAGGGCGGTGTCGTCCAGCGGGAGCGGCCAGGCGTGGTCGGCGGACGCCTCGGCCAGGGCCGGGTTCTCGTCGCTCTCCTCAGGGGCGTCCGCCCACACCTCGATCTCGCCGTACCCGGCGGCGCAGTGCTCGTACAGCGCGTGCAGGAAGGGGGACGGGCCGCGCGGCTTCTTCTGGGTGGGGCCCCACCAGTGGCCGGAGCCGAGCAGCAGTGTGCGGGGGCGCGTGAAGGTGACGTAACCGAGGCGCAGCTCCTCCGTGTGCTGGTGCTCCTTCATCTCCTCCTTGAAGCCCTTGAGGCCCTTGGCGTCGTAGCCGCGGAGGGCGGGCAGGGTGGCGGTGTCGCCGCGCAGGGCGTGCGGGAGGACCTTGGCCTGGGAGGTCCAGGCGTCCCGGGACTGGCCGCTGGGGAACTGGCCGGTGACCAGGCCGGGCACGGCGACGACGTCCCACTCCAGGCCCTTGGACTTGTGGGCGGTGAGGACCTTGACGGTGTTCTCGCCGCCGGGCAGCGCGTTGTCGAGGCCCTTCTCGTACTGGACGGCGGTGCGCAGGAAGCCGAGGAAGGCGAGCAGCGTGGCCTCGTTGTCGACGGCGGCGAAGCGGGCGGCGACGTCGAGGAAGTTGCCCAGGGTCTCGCGGCGGCGGGCGGCCAGGGCCTGCGGGGACGCGGAGAGCTCGACCTCCAGGCCGGTGGCGGCGAGGACGCGGTGCAGGACGTCCATCAGGGGGTCGGCGAGCGAGCGGCGCAGGTCGCGCAGCTCGGCGGCGAGGCGGGCGAAGCGGACGCGGGCCTCGGCGGAGAACGGAAGCCGGTCGTCCTCCTCGCCTCCCCCGTCCAGGAAGGTGTCCAGGGCGTCGGCGAGGGAGATCACCTCGGCCGGGTCGATCCCCTCGACGGCCTCGGCGAGCCTGCGGTCGGGGTCGTAGTCCTCGTCGTCGCCGTGGGCGGCGCGGTGCACCAGGAGGCGGGCCCGGCGGCCGAGCAGGGCCAGGTCGCGGGGGCCGATCCGCCAACGGGGGCCGGTGAGCAGGCGGACCAGGGAGGCGTTGGCCCCCGGGTCCTGGAGGACCTCGCAGACGGCGACGAGGTCCGCGACCTCGGGGAGGTGGAGCAGCCCGGAGAGGCCGACGACCTCGACCGGGATGTCGCGGGCGACCAGCGCGGCCTGGATCTCCGGGAAGTCACCGGCCGTGCGGCACAGGACGGCGATCTCGCCGGGCGCCCTGCCGGTGCGCACGAGGTGGGCGAGGGAGTCCGCGAGCCAGGCGATCTCCTCGGTGTGCGTGGGCAGCAGGGCGCAGCGGACCAGGCCGTCGCGCTCGGCGCCGGGGGCGGGGCGCAGGGCCTCGACGCCCTCGTGCATGGCGCGCAGGGGCGCGGCGAGTCCGTTGGCGAGGTGGAGGAGGCGGCCGCCGCTGCGGCGGTTCTCACTGAGGGCGTAGCGGGTCGCGGGGGTGCCGTCGGCGTGCGGGAAGTGGCTCGGGAAGTCGTCCAGGTTGGCGACGGAGGCGCCGCGCCAGCCGTAGATGGCCTGGCAGGGGTCGCCGACGGCGGTCACGGCGTGCCCGGTCGGCCCGCCGGTGCCGGGGCCGGTGCCGAAGAGGGCGGAGAGCAGGAGGCGCTGGGCGACGGAGGTGTCCTGGTATTCGTCCAGCAGGACGACCCGGTACTCGTCGCGGAGGATCGTGCCGACCTCGGGGCGGGTGAGGGCCAGCTCGGCGGAGAGGGCGATCTGGTCGCCGAAGTCGAGGAGGTCGCGGCTCCGCTTGGCCTCGCGGTAGCGCCGGGTCAGCGCGAGCAGTTCGCGGCGGGCCTCGGCGGTCGCGGGGATCTTGCGCAGCTCTTCGTTGCTGAGCTTCGCGGTCGCCAGCGCGCTCAGCAGTTCGGTGTCGTACGTGTCGAGCTGTTCGGGGCGTACGAGGTGTTCGGCCAGCTCGGCGTCGAGGGCCAGGAGGTCGCTGACGAGGGTGGGGAAGGACCTGGTCAGGGCCGGGTAGGGGCCGGGGGCCTCGCGCAGCACGCGGGCGGCGAGCTGGTAGCGGGTGGCGTCGGCGAGGAGGCGGGTGCCCGGTTCGAGTCCGATGCGCAGTCCGTGCTCGGTCAGCAGCCGCCCGGCGAAGGCGTGGTACGTGGAGATGCCGGGCTCGCCCGGGGGGTTGTCCGGGTCGATCACGTCCGGGTCGGTGATCCCGGCGGCGACGAGTGCCTTGCGTACGCGCTCGGCGAGCTCACCGGCCGCCTTGTTGGTGAAGGTGAGCCCGAGGACCTGCTCGGGCGCGACCTGGCCGGTGCCGACCAGCCAGACCACGCGGGCGGCCATCACCGTGGTCTTCCCCGACCCGGCTCCGGCCACGATCACCTGCGGGGCGGGCGGCGCGGTGATGCAGGCCGTCTGCTCCGGGGTGAAGGGGATGCCCAGCAGCTCCTTGAGCTGCTCGGGATCGGTGAGGCGCGGGGACACTCCACAGAGGCTAACCGGCGCCACTGACAACCGGCGAAGTCGTGGAGACGGCTCACCTCTTCGCCTCCTGGTGGCGTCCGTCACACCCGGGCGGGTCTAAATTATCTGCTTGTCGCACCAACAGCCTTATGAGGACGGTCATATGAGCGCCGACGCACCCGCCCCTGACGCCACCGGGCTCAGGAAGCGCATCGACACGACGAAGGCGCATCCCGCGCGGGTCTACGACGTCTTCCTCGGCGGCAAGGACAACTACCCGGCCGACCGCGAGGCCGCGGCCATGGCGCTGGCCGCCCATCCGCGCGGCTACCTCACCGTGCGGCACAACCGGGACTTCATGCGGCGGGCGGTCACCCTCACCGCGAACGAGGGCATCCGGCAGTTCCTGGACATCGGCACCGGACTGCCCACGCAAGCGAACGTGCACCAGATCGCGCAGGCCGTCGCGCCCGAGTCGCGCGTGGTCTACGTGGACAACGACCCGGTGGTCCTGGTCCACGCGCAGGCCCTCCTCACCAGCGGTCCCGAGGGCCGCACCGACTACATCGAGGCGGATCTGCGGGACCCGGAGCGCATCCTGGAGGCCGCCCGCCGCACGCTGGACTTCGACCGCCCGGTCACCCTGGTCCTCGCGGCCGTGACCCACTTCATCGAGGACGAGACGGCCTACCCGGTCGTGAGGCGGCTGCTCGACGCGCTGGCCCCCGGCAGCGTCCTCGTCCTGAGCAATGTCGGCTCGGACCTCAACCAGGAGCAGGTCGGCAGCATCACCAAGGGCTTCAAGGAGCGCGGCTTCGCCATGGTGCGCAGGTCGTACGCCCAGATGGAACGGTTCGTCACCGACAACGGCCTGGAACTCCTCGAACCGGGCATCGTCCCCGTGCACCGCTGGCGCCCCGAGCGGGTCGTGGACCTGCCGGAGGCCGAGAAGCCGGACCCCGAGTTCGTGGCGGGCCTGGACGAGCTGGACCGTACGCGCTACCAGGACATCAACGACGTCACCGACGCCGACGTCAGTGTGTACGGCCTGGTGGCCCGTAAGCACTGACCCCCTGGGCTACTCCAGGACGTGCCGTCCCTCCGGCTGCGCGCTGCACGACGCCTTGAAGGAGCAGTGGCCGCAGTGCTGGCCGGTCGTCGGCGTGAACCGTTCATCCAGGACCCGGCCCGCCGCGGTCGCCAGCAGGTCGGAGACCCACTCGCCGTCCGGCGGCGCCTGCGCCTGCACCTTGGGCGCGGCGTCGCCGCCCTCCTTCTTGGGGGCCGCCTGGCGCAGCTGTACGAGTTCGGCGCCGCCCGGCTCCGGCCGCGTACCGCCGAAGGCGTCGTCGACCGCGCCTTCCCGTACCGCCAGCTGGTAAACGGCGAGCTGGGGGTGACGGTGGACCTCGTCCCTCGTCGGGGACTGCTTGCCGGTCTTGAAGTCGACCACGTAGGCCCGGCCCTCGGCGTCCCGTTCGACGCGGTCCATGGAGCCCCGGATGCGCACCTCGTACTCCCCCGCCTCCAGCGTCACGTCGAAGTCGTGCTCACTGGCGACGGGGGTGCGTCCGGCCCGGGCCATGACGTGCCAGCGCAGGAAGCGTTCGAGGGCCGCGCGGGCCTGCTCCTTCTCCTGGCGCGACTTCCAGGGGGCGTCGAAGACGAGCCCGTCCCAGACCGAGTCGAGCCGCTCCATGAGGACGGCCAGATCGGCGGGCGTACGGCCGGAGGCCACCTCGTCGGCCAGGACGTGGACGACGTTCCCGAACCCCTGGGCGGCGGTCGCGGGCGCGTCGGCCTTCACCTCGCGGCCCAGGAACCACTGGAGCGCGCAGGTGTGGGCGAGCTGGTCGAGCGCGCTGCCGGAGAGGGTGACGGGCTGGTCCCGGTCGCGCAGCGGCACGGCCGAGCGGGTCGGCTCGTACAGGCCCCACCAGCGGTACGGGTGCGCCGACGGTACGAGCGGCTGGCCGTCGTCGTCGGTGAGCGCCGCGAGCCGGGCGAGGCGGCGGGCGGCCTCCTCGCGCAGCGCGTCCGACGCGGCCGGGTCGACGGTGGTGGCGCGCAGCTCGGCGACGAGCGCGGCGACGGACAGCGGGCGGCGCGGGCGGCCGGTCACGTCGCGGGGTTCGACGCCCAGCTCGGCGAGGAAGCGGGAGGGCTGGTCGCCGTCGTCGGCGGGGGCCTTGACCGCCGTGACGACCAGGCGCTCGCGGGCGCGGGTCGCCGCCACGTAGAACAGCCGCCGCTCCTCCGCGAGGAGGGCGCCGGGCGTCAGCGGTTCGGCGAGCCCGTCGCGGCCGATCCGGTCCGCTTCGAGGAGCGAGCCCCGGCGGCGCAGGTCCGGCCACAGCCCTTCCTGGACGCCCGCGACGACGACGAGGCGCCACTCCAGGCCCTTGGAGCGGTGGGCGGTCATCAGACGGACGGCGTCGGGGCGGACCGCGCGGCGGGAGAGGGTGTCGGCCGCGATGTCCTGGGCGTCGACCTCTTCCAGGAAGTTGAGGGCGCCCCGGCCGCCGGTGCGTTCCTCGGCGCGGGCGGCGGTCTCGAACAGCGCGCACACCGCGTCGAGGTCACGGTCGGCGTTGCGTCCCGCGGTGCCGCCGCGCAGGGCCGCCCGCTCCAGCCTGCCCGGCCACGGGGTGCCGGACCACAGCGCCCACAGGGCCTCCTCGGCGGTGCCGCCCGCCTCAAGGAGCTCGCGGGCGGTACGCAGGAGCGCGCCGAGGCGCTGGGCGCCCCGGGCGTACGCCGGATCGTGCGCGACCAGGCGTTCCGGCTCGGCGAGCGCCCGGGCCAGCAGCTCGCCGGAGGGGGCGGGCACCTTGTTCCCGGCGGCACGCTCCTCGTCCCGCAGGGCGCGGCCGAGTCGGCGCAGGTCGGCGGCGTCCATCGCGCCGAGGGGCGAGGCGAGCAGGGTCAGCGCGGTCTCGGTGTCGAGCCAGGGCGCGGGGCTCTCCGGGGCATCGGCGTCCCCCGGGGCCTCTCGGGCCTCGGCCGCCTCCGCCGCCCCAGCTCGCACCGCCGCCTCCGCCACCGCGCGCAGTGCCGTCAGGAGCGGGCCCGCCGCCGGTTCGTGGCGCAGGGCCAGGTCGTCGCCGTCGACCTCCAGGGGGACGCCCGCCGAGGTCAGGGCCCGGCGCAGGGAGGGCAGCGTGCGGCCTCCGGCGCGGACGAGCACCGCCATCTCGGACCACGGGACCCCGTCCTCCAGGTGCGCCCGGCGCAGCAGGTCCGCGATGTTGTCCAGCTCCGTGGAGGCGGTCGGGTAGGTGTACGCCTCGACGGAGCCGCCCTCGCGGACCGCGCCGAGTTCGCGGTGGGCGCGGACCTTCGCCGACGGCAGCCGGGTGAGCGGCATCCGCCGGGTGAGCAGCCGGGTGGCGGCGAGCAGCCGGTCGCCGGAGCGGCGCGAGGTGGTGAGGACGCCGACGGGGGCGGGGGCGCCGTCCGCGCGCCGGAACATCTCCGGGAAGTCGAGGATGCCGTTGACGTCGGCGCCCCGGAACGCGTAGATCGACTGGTCCGGGTCACCGAAGGCGACCAGGTCGCGCCCGCCGCCGCCCGCCGGGGTGCTGCCCCGGTTTCCGGCCAGCGCGTGCAGCAGCCGTACCTGGGCGGGGTCCGTGTCCTGGTACTCGTCCACGAAGACCGCGTCGTACGCCCCCGCCAGCTGCGCCGACACCTCGGGGCGCTCCGCGAGCAGCACCGCGCGGTGCACCAGCTCCGCGTAGTCCAGCACGCCCTGGGCGTCCAGCACGTCGAGGTATTCGGCGAGGAAGCGGGCGGCGGCGCCCCAGTCGGGGCGGCCGGTGCGCCGGGCGAAGGCGGCGAGGGCGTCCGGGCCGAGGCCCAGCTCGCGGCTGCGGGCGAGCACCGCGCGTACCTCGTCGGCGAAGCCGCGCGTGGTCAGGCAGGCGCGCAGCTCGTCGGGCCAGCTGATGTGCGGGCGCCCCTCCTTCTCCAGGTCGAGCTGCCCGGCCAGGAGGTCGCGGACGGTCACGTCCTGCTCCGGCCCCGAGAGCAGCCGCAGCGGGTCCGCGAAGAGATCGGCGTCCTGGTGGGCGCGGACGAGGGCGTAACAGAAGGAGTGGAAGGTGGTGGCCTGCGGGCCCCGGGCGGCGCCGAGCCGGGCGGCCATCCGGTCGCGCAGTTCGACGGCGGCCTTGCGGCTGAAGGTGAGGACCAGCAGGCGGGCCGGGTCGGCGCCCCGGGCGATGCGCGCGGCGACGGCTTCGACCAGCGTCGTCGTCTTGCCCGTACCGGGTCCGGCGAGGACCAGGAGCGGGCCGCCCGGGTGGTCGACCACCGCGCGCTGCGCCGCGTCCAGGAGAGGGGGCTCCACCGAACCCGGCAGGGTGCGCACCAGCCGGTACGGGCCCGTGGTCCCCGGCCGTGCGTGACGGTGAGGACTGTGCCGGGTGGTGGAGGAGGTGCTCACGTGGGTTCGCCGGTCCTGGTGGGTGTACGGGTGCTGAGGGCGCGGCGTCCGCCGCGAACTGAAGACGCTACTCCGGCGCGCCCCCCGAATGCGGCGGGACGGCTGCGGGGATCGTCACGTTCTTCCGGCCGCGCCCCGCGCGCACCGTACGGACGCGGATCCGCCCGTTCCGCCGCCCCATGGCCGAAGCTGTCAGGTGTGAGCTCCCCCACCGCCGCCGGCCGCCGCCGGGCCGCCCGTCACGCCGTCCCATCGCGCGCGCCGCATGTCCAGGCGCGGGAGGTGGCCCTCCGCGCTCGCGGGGGCCTCGCGCAGCGGGGTGTTCTCCGCGCGGTAGTGGTCCAGGGCGCGCAGCTCGTGGCCGGGCAGCAGCCTGCCGTCGGAGCGCACCACGCGCCACCACGGCGCCGCGCTCCCGTAGAGCGCCATGACCCGGCCGACCTGGCGCGGGCCGCCCTCGTCCAGCCACTCCGCGACATCGCCGTACGTCATGACGCGGCCGGGCGGGATCAGGTCGGCGACGTCGAGCACGCGCTCCGCGTACTCCGGCAGCGCGTCGCCCGTCGGGTGTTCGCTCATCCGCCCCATCCTGCCGCACGCCACCGACAGTCCCGGCCTAGGACGAAAGGCCCTCACCGTGTTCGCGCGCACACGCAGCGTGCGCGCGGCGGGAAAGGAGCGTATGTTGCGCATCGCACGCCCCCGCATCGCACCCTGATGCCCCCTTGCGCCCATCGGCCGTGCCACCATCATGCGGGCGGTGACCGGTGATACGAGAACACGAAGACCAATCAGAGGCGACGAAGGAGCAGGGCGTGCAGAAGGCGGCCGACGACGCCTCCGATGCCGAGCCGCGTCCGGACAGTGACCGGCGACAGCCGGAGACGGACGCGGAGTATCCGGCAGGCTCGACGCTCGCCACCGCCGACGAGGCACTCACTGAGCGCGTCTCCGGGGACGAACCCCTGCTGCCCGCCCGGGTGCACCGCCCCTCCGACCTGCTGCGCCTGCTCATCGGGGTGCTGGCGGTCGTCGTGCTGTTCTCCGTCGCCGCCTTCGCCCACGGCACCACCACCGGCCTCGAACAGGACATCAACAAAGGCACCGGACAGGCCCCCGACCTGCTGATCAAGCTCGCCGGGCTGGTCTCCAGCATCGCCGTGCTGCTCGTGCCGGTCGCCTTCGCCATCGAGCGGCTGATCAAACGCGACGGGCTGCGGATCGCCGACGGGGTGCTGGCCGCGGTCCTGGCGCACGGGGTGACGCTCGCCACCGACCTGTGGGTCGCCAAGTCCGCCTCCGGCACCATCCAGGACGCGCTGACCCAGCCGCAGCCCGGCGACGCGGTCACCGATCCCGTACACGGCTACCTCGCGCCCGTGATCGCTTACATGACCGCGGTGGGCATGGCGAGACGGCCGCGCTGGCGGGTCGTGCTGTGGATGGTGCTGCTGCTGGACGCCTTCGCGATGCTGGTCGGCGGCTACACGACCCCGTTCTCCATCGTGCTCACGGTGCTCATCGGCTGGACGGTGGCGTACGGCACGCTGTACGCGGTCGGCTCGCCGAACGTCCGCCCGACCGGCCAGCACCTGATGGCCGGTCTGCGGCACGTCGGTTTCCGGCCGGTCACCGCGATGCGGGCGGACGACGCGCCCGACTCCGGCGACCAGAGCGACCGGGGACGCCGCTATCTGGTCTCCCTGGAGGACGGGCCACCGCTCGACGTGACCGTCGTGGACCGCGAACAACAGGCCCAGGGGTTCTTCTACCGGGTGTGGCGCAGGCTCACCCTGCGCGGCATCACCCAGCGGCGGTCCATCCAGTCGCTGCGCCAGGCGCTGGAGCAGGAGGCGCTGCTCGCGTACGCGGCCATCGCCGCCGGGGCCAACGCGCCCAAGCTCATCGCCACCTCCGAGCTCGGCCCGGACGCCGTGATGCTGGTCTACGAGCACATCGGCGGCCGGTCCCTGGACGCCCTGGAGGACTCCGAGATCACCGACGATCTGGTGCGCGGGGCCTGGGAGCAGGTGGAGGCCCTCCAGTCGCGCCGGATCGCGCACCGCAGGCTCACCGGCGACGCCCTACTGGTGGATCGTTTCGGCACGGTGTTCGTCACCGATCTGCGCGGCGGCGAGATCGCGGCCGGTGACCTGGTCCTGCGGATGGACGTCGCGCAGCTGCTCACCACCACCGGGCTGCGGGTGGGCCCCGAGCGGGCCGTGGCCGCCGCGCTCGCCGTGCTCGGCCCCGACGCGGTCGCCGACTGCCTGCCCCTCCTCCAGCCGATCGCGCTCAGCCGCTCCACCCGGGCACAGCTGCGCAGGCTCGCCCGGGAACGCTCGCAGCGCGAACGCGAGGCGGTCCTCGAAGCGTCGGACGCGGCCAAGCGCGCCCGGGCCGAGGACGCGGAGCTGTCCAGGAACGGTGACCGCAAGACCGCCCGCAAGTCGATGCGCGCCGAGAAGCGGGCCATGGACGACGCCCTCGAAGAGGCGCGCGAGGAGGACCTGCTCTCCCAGATCCGCCGGGAGGTCCTGCTGATCCGGCCGCAGGCGCCGGTCGAGCCGGTCCGGCTGGAACGCATCAAGCCGCGCACCCTGTTCAGCTTCATCGCCGGTGCCATCGCCGCGTACTTCCTGATCTCGCAGGTCACCGAGGCCGACTTCGGAGCGGTCGTGGAGCAGGCGGAGTGGGGCTGGGTGGCCGCCGCGCTCGGCTTCTCGGCGCTGAGTTACGTGGCCGCCGCGATGAGCCTGCTGGGCTTCGTGCCCGAGCGGGTGTCGTTCGGGCGGACCGTCCTGGCGCAGGTCGCCGGGTCGTTCGTGAAGATCGTGGCACCGGCGGCGGTCGGCGGGGTGGCACTGAACACCCGGTTCCTCCAGCGCTCCGGGGTCCGGCCCGGTCTCGCGGTGGCGAGCGTGGGCGCGTCCCAGCTGTTCGGCCTCGGCTGCCACATCCTGCTGCTGGGCGCCTTCGGCTATCTGACCGGCACCGAGAAGACGCCGTCCTCGCTCACCCCGTCCAGGACCGTGATCGCCGGGCTGCTGACGGTCGCCGTGCTGGTCCTCGTGGTCACCGCCATCCCGTTCCTGCGGAAGTTCGTGGTGACCCGGGTGCGGTCGCTGTTCGCCGGGGTCGTGCCCCGCATGCTCGACGTGGTGCAGCGCCCCCAGAAGCTGCTCACCGGGATCGGCGGGATGCTGCTGCTGACCGGTCTCTTCGTGATGTGCCTGGACGCCTCGGTCCGGGCGTTCAGCGGTCCGGACACCCCGCACCTCAGCTACGCGAGCATCGCGGTGGTCTTCCTCGCCGGCAACGCGCTCGGCTCGGCCGCGCCGACGCCGGGCGGCATGGGCGCCGTCGAGGGCGCGCTGACGCTGGGTCTGATCGCGGTCGGGCTGCCGAAGGAGGTCGCCGCCCCGGCGGTGCTGCTGTTCCGGCTGATGACCCTGTGGCTGCCGGTCCTTCCCGGCTGGCTGTGCTTCAACCACCTCACGCGCAAGGGGCAGATCTGAGACCCGGGCGCTGAGCGGGAGGGCCCGGGTGCGCGGGATGACCTGCGTGCACGGGCCACCCACTTGGACCGGCACCCCGTGCGCGCGCCCCGGCGCCACCGCAGCATGGAGCGATGAGGACCTCCCCTGCCCTGCGCGCCGCGGCCCTCGCCGCCACCGTGACCGTGCTGCTCCCCCTCGCCGGCTGTGCGGACGGCGGTGACAGGGAAGCCGCCGGCCCGACGAGCCAGGCCCGCGCGGCGAACGCCGCCACCGGCAGCCCGTCGTCCGGCCTCGCCGCCCAGAAGCTGACGTGGAAGAAGTGCCCCGCGCCTTCCCAGGCCCAGGGCGGCGGAAAGCCGCCGTCCCCGTTGCCCGGCGGGGCGAACTGGGAGTGCGCCTCCATGAAGGCCCCCCTCGACTACGCGAAGCCGGACGGCGCCACCATCGAGCTGGCGCTCATCCGCGCGAAGGCGATCAGCCCGAAGAAGCGGATCGGCTCGCTCATCTTCAACTTCGGCGGCCCCGGTGGCTCGGGCGTCGCCACCCTGCCCGCATTCGGTACGGCGTACGACAAACTGCGCGCCCGGTACGACCTGGTGAGCTTCGACCCGCGCGGAGTGGGGAACAGCGACGGCGTCGAGTGCGAGACCGACAAGCAGCTGGACGCCCGCTACCAGGAGGACGGCACCCCGGACGACGCGGCGGAGGAGAAGGCGTTCGTCCAGGACACCAAGAGGTTCGCCGCCGCCTGCGAGAAACGGTCCGGCGAGCAGCTTCCGCATGTCGGCACCACCAACGCGGCCCGCGACATGGACCTGATGCGCCAGGTGCTCGGCGACGACAAGCTGCACTACTTCGGCATCTCATACGGCACCGAGCTGGGCGGCGTCTACGCGCACCTCTTCCCGAAGGAGGTCGGCCGGGCGGTCCTGGACGCGGTGGTCGACCCCACCGAGGACGCCGAGCAGTCCTCGCTGAGCCAGGCCAAGGGCTTCCAGCTCGCCCTGGAGAACTTCACCAAGGACTGCGCGGACCGGGGCGACGCCTGCAAGCTGCCCGGCTCCGACGCGAAGGAGATCGAGAAGGGCATCGCCTCCCTGCTGGACCAGCTGGAGAAGAAGCCCGTCAAGGGCATCGGCGCCCGCAAGCTGACCGAGACCCAGGCCACCACCGGCATCGCGGCGGCCCTCTACTCCAAGGAGACCTGGCCGCTGCTGGAACAGGGTGTGGACGAGGCCGACGGCGGGAACGGCTCCCTGCTCCTGGCGCTCGCCGACTCCCTCAACGGCCGCTCCGACGACGGGCGCTACGACAACTCCGCCGCCGCCTACTCCGCGATCAGCTGCGCCGACTCGCGCGAGCGGTTCACACTGGAGCAGACCAGGGCGAAGCTCCCCGAATTCCGCGACGCCTCGGCGGTCTTCGGGAACTACCTGGGCTGGGGCCTGATGGGCTGTACCGACTGGCCGGTCAAGGGCACCTGGAAGACCCCCGACGTCAGCGCCCCCGGCTCCGCCCCCATCCTCGTCATCGGCAACACCGGCGACCCGGCGACCCCGTACGAGGGCGCCGAGGCGATGGCCGACGAGCTGGGCGAGGACGTCGGCGTACAGATGACGTACAAGGGCCAGGGCCACGGCGCGTACAACAGCGGCGACGCCTGCGTGCAGAAGGCGGTCGGCGGCTATCTGCTCGACGGCAGGACCCCGGAGGCGGGCACGGTCTGCGGCTGAGGGCCCGCGCGGAGCCCCCCTACGATGAGCGAACTGCCGTACGGGCAGCGCTCGACGGGGAGGGAACGCACACGTGGTCGCACACGCACGGGCCGGCGCGCTGGCCGCCGCCGCACTGCTGCTGACGGGAGTGCTCGCGGGCTGCGAGGACGGTACGGACGACAAGCCGGGCGAACGGGCGGACGGCGGCACCACCTCGTCGTCCGCCTCGCAGCGCCTGGCCTGGAACCGTTGCGAGGCCCCCGAGGGCGGCGAGCAGCCGGGCTCCGAGTGGCGGTGCGCGACGGTGAAGGTGCCGCTGGACTACGCGAAGCCCGAGGGCGACACGATCGGCATCGCCCTGATCCGCAAGGAGGCCACGGACACGTCCAAGCGCCTGGGCTCGATGCTCTTCGACTTCGGCGGACCCGGCGGCTCAGGCGTCTCGATCCTGCCGCGCGCCGCCGCCGGGTACGCCACCCTCAACTCCCGTTACGACCTGGTGGGCTTCGACCCGCGCGGGGTGGCGCAGAGCGCCGGGGTGCGGTGCCGCGACGACAAGGCGCAGGAGAAGGCGTTCCAGAGTGTGGACATGACCCCGGACACGGCGGCCGAGGAGGCGGCGTTCATGGCGGACGGCGCCGACTTCGGCGCCGGCTGCGCCCGCCTGTCCGGCAAGGTCCTCCCGTACGTCGGCACGACGAACGCCGCCCGCGACATGGACGTGATCCGCCAGGCCCTCGGGGACGAGAAGCTGACGTACTTCGGAATGTCGTACGGCACCGAGCTGGGCGGCACGTACGCCCACCTCTTCCCGGAGAACGTAGGGCGTACGGTCCTCGACGCGGTGGTCGACCCGACCGCGGACACCACCGGGCACGCGCGCAACCAGGCGACCGGCTTCCAGCGGGCCCTGGAGAACTACCTCAAGGACCGCGGCCAGGACCCGAAGGCGGGCGCCCGGCGGATCGCGGCGCTGCTGAAGCGGATCGACGCCGAGCCGCTGCCGACCGGCACGGACCGCGAGCTCAACGAGTCGCTGGCGATCACGGGCATCGTGACCCCCCTCTACTCCAAGGACAGCTGGCCCACCCTCACCCGTGCCCTGGACGAGGCGGAGGACGGCAGCGGCGCCCTGCTGCTCCAGCTCGCCGACTCGTACAACGGCCGGGACGAGAACGGCCACTACGACACCCAGAACCACTCGCAGCGGGCCATCTCCTGCGCGGACGGAACGGCGCGGCCCACGGCGGCCGAGGCGAAAGCGCTGCTGCCGGAGTTCGAGAAGCTGTCCCCGGTCTTCGGCCCGTTCCTGGCCTGGGACACGGCGGGCTGGTGCTCCGGCTGGCCGGTGGAAGGCGAGCACGACAACCCGGAGGCGAGCGCTCCGGGTGCCGGTCCGATCCTGGTCGTGGGCACGACGGGCGACCCGGCCACGCCGTACGAGGGCGCTCGCCGGATGGCGGACGAGCTGGGCGAGGGCGTCGGCGTGCTGCTCTCCAACAAGGGCGAGGGGCACGGCGCTTACGGCGGCAACAGCTGCGTGACGTCGACCGTGGACACGTACTTCCTGGACGGGAAGGTCCCGGAGGACGGCACGACCTGCTCGTAACGCCACCCGCGAACGCCGAAGGGGCCGGCCCGCGCGATGCGGACCGGCCCCTTCGAGGTCTTCTAGTAGACCGGCTTCTCGGGCTCGATCTGGTTGACCCAGCCGATCACGCCGCCGCCCACGTGGACCGCGTCGGCGAAGCCCGCCGACTTGAGGACCGCGAGGACTTCCGCACTGCGGACACCCGTCTTGCAGTTCAGCACGATGCGCCTGTCCTGCGGGAGGTCCTGGAGGGCGTTGCCCATCAGGAACTCGTTCTTCGGGATCAGCCGGGAGCCCGGGATCGCGACGATCTCGTACTCGTTCGGCTCACGGACGTCGATGATCTCGATCTTCTCGTCCGCGTCGATCCACTCCTTGAGCTGCTTCGGAGTGATGGTCGAACCGGCCGCCGCCTCCTGGGCCTCCTCCGACACGACGCCGCAGAACGCCTCATAGTCGATGAGCTCGGTGACGGTGGGGTTCTCGCCGCAGACCGCGCAGTCGGGGTCCTTGCGCACCTTGACCTGGCGGTACTGCATCTCCAGGGCGTCGTAGATCATCAGCCGGCCGACCAGCGGGTCGCCGATGCCGGCGAGCAGCTTGATGGCCTCGTTGACCTGGATCGAGCCGATGGAGGCGCAGAGCACACCGAGGACGCCGCCCTCGGCGCAGGACGGAACCATGCCCGGCGGGGGCGGCTCCGGGTAGAGGCAGCGGTAGCAGGGACCGTGCTCGGACCAGAACACGGACGCCTGGCCGTCGAAGCGGTAGATCGAGCCCCAGACGTAGGGCTTGTTCAGCAGGACCGCGGCGTCGTTGACGAGATAGCGGGTGGCGAAGTTGTCCGTGCCGTCCACGATCAGGTCGTACGCGGCGAAGATCTCCTTCACGTTCTCGGCTTCGAGCCGCTCCTCGTGAAGAACCACGTTGACCAGGGGGTTGATGCCCTCGACGGTCTCCTTGGCCGACAGGGCCTTGGACTTGCCGATGTCGGACTGGCTGTGGATGATCTGGCGCTGCAGGTTCGACTCGTCGACCTCGTCGAACTCCACGATGCCGAGCGTGCCGACACCGGCCGCGGCCAGGTACATCAGGGCCGGCGAACCGAGGCCGCCGGCGCCCACGACGAGCACCTTCGCGTTCTTCAGCCGCTTCTGCCCGTCCATCCCGACATCCGGGATGATCAGGTGGCGGGAGTACCTGCGGACCTCGTCGACGGTGAGCTCAGCAGCTGGCTCGACCAGGGGTGGCAGCGACACAGGAACCTCAACAATGCAGGTGGTCGGTTTCTACGTACTTCGACTACGTACGGTTGTTCTTCCCGTAACACTGCCACGCCCCCTCTCATTCCGAGATACCGGGTCCGATCCGCGAGACGATTTCGTCCCAGTACCTGGGCAGTGCCGCGAATGGATCGCTTTGTCCGCAGCCGTTCCGGTCGTTCCCCGGGCCGGACCGTCCGCCGCGGTCGGTGAAGAAGATCGTCCCGGCGCCCTGCCAGCGGGCGACGCGCATCGCCTCCTCAAGATGCGTGCGCGGAACACCGTGTACGAAGTGTGCGAAGCGGCCGGGCGGGTAGGCCGCGGTCCACTCCGCCACCTGCGACCAGCGGTAGTCGCTCCACGCCCCCCGGAACGTGACGAGTTGGTCCCCCGTCTCCGCGTACCCGGGATACGGGTGGGTGTCGTGCCCCAGCACGAGGTGCCCGTCGTCCTTCCCCAGGAAGGCCCGCAGGGTGCCGGTGAGCCGGCGGACGACGGGCAGCTCGGCGCGGCCGGCCGGGCAGCGGTCCAGGTAGAAGCCGTCCACCCGGTACCAGTCCAGGTACGACCGGGCGTCGGCGAGGAGTTCCCCGAACGGCCGGGTGCCGTGGGCGAGATCGAGCTGCCCGAGCAGCCTGCCGCCGGAGGCCCGTACGGCGTCGAGCGGGCCCCCGTCGCGCAGCGCGCGGGCGCGGGCGTTGCGGAGTCGGCCGGCCGCCTCCAGGCAGTGCGGGTCGGGCCTGGTGCCGGGGCCGTTGTCGATGTTGAGGACGGCCCAGTGCAGCGGAGTGCCGGGACGGCTCAGCTCGGCCCACTCGGCGGGGGCGAGCAGCGGGTGGGCGTAGCCGGGAACGCCGAAGCCGAGCCGGTCGGCGCCGCTGGCGCGCCGGGCGGTGCCGGTGCTGGTCAGATACGGCACGCCGCCTCCATCCAGATGTCGGCGAGCGATTCCTCCAGGTTGATCCGGGGGCGCCAGCCGAGCCGGTCCCGCGCGGTGCGCACGTCGGCCTGCTGCCAGGCGCCGCAGCCGTCCGGGTACGGGGACGGGGTGGCCGAGAGGTGTTCGATGACCGACTCGGTGGAGGTGCGGGGCGCGCCGATGGGGAGGCGGGCGGGGGGCGTGTCCAGCTCGTGGAGCGCGCCGGCGTATCCGGCGACCTTGGCGAGGACGGCCGCCGCGTCGCGCAGCCGGACGGCCCGGCCGGTGCCGATGTTGACGACGCCCTGCGCGGCGGAGAGCGAGGCGGCGTGGACGGCCCGCGCCACATCGCGTACGTCCACGAAGTCCCGCTGCACGCCGAGGCCGCTGAGCTTCAGCTCGCCGTCGCCGGCCTGCATGGTGCGGCGCATCGCCTCGGCGAGCCGGCCGAGCGGGGAACCGGCCGGGGTGCCGGGCCCGACCGGGGAGAAGACCCGCAGGACGACCGCGTCGAGCCCGGAGCCGAGGACCAGCTCGGTGGCGGCGAGCTTGCTGACGCCGTACGGGCCGCCGGGGCGCGGGATGGCGTCCTCGGCGGTGGACGACCCGGGCTGCGAGGGCCCGTACTCCGACGCGCAGCCGACCTGGACCAGGCGGGCGGTGCAGCGGCTGCGCCGCATCGCCTCGCAGACGGTGGCGACGGCGACGGTGTTGTGCCGGGTGAGGTCGCGCGCGCCGCCCCGGGTCGCGCCGGCGCAGTTGACGACGACCCCGGGGTGGACGGCGTCCAGGAAGCGGGTGAGGGCTCCGGGGCTGCCGGTCGCGAGGTCGAACCGGACGTCGGCGTCGTCGCCGCGGCCGAGGGCCGTGAGGTGGACGGCGGGGTCGGCGAGCAGCCGGTCGGCCACGAACCGGCCGATGAATCCGTTGGCTCCGAGCAGCAGCACCCTCATCGCGCACCGCCCCGGCCTGAGGGCCGACGGCGGGCTGCCGGTGCGGGGGATTGGCGGGTCATGTCGGTGTCTCCTTGAGGGCTGTCCCGTGCGCAACGCTGCGTACGGTTCGAGTGGTGACGGCCCGCGGCGTCGGCTCCGCGGGGGAATCGGGGGACCGCCTCAGGGGGCGGCGTGGGCGGAGGCCCGGGAGAGGGCGAGGACGGCGGTGATCAGCAGGCCGAACGCGGCGGTGCCGCAGGCCAGTACGGGCACGACCCCGGGGCCCGCCGCCTCGATGAGGGCGTCGACGGGGCGGGCGACCGCGTGGAGCCCGGGCAGCCGCCCGGCCAGGATCAGGGCGGGGGCTGCGGCCTCCATGGCGCAGGCGGCGGCGAGTCCGGTGGCGGCCGGTTCGGGGAAGCCGTGGACGGTCAGCAGGCGGGCCAGCAGGAGCAGCATCCCGAGGGCGGCGGCCCCGGCCGGTGAGCCGCCGGTGCCGAAGCCGAGCCGGGCCAGGTAGAGCAGTGCGGCGAGGGCGCAGGCGAAGAGCGCGACGACACCGAAGAGCAGGGGGCGCACGCCCGCCCCGAACTCCTCCAGCGCATGGCTGCCGTGCAGCCGGCGGTGCGCGGCGAGGGCGAAGAGGTGGGCGCACCAGGCGGCCGGGGCCACCGCGACGGCGAGCCCGAGCAGGGGTGCCGGGGTCAGCGTCCAGGGGCCCTCGGGGCCGCCGCTGAGGACCTGGTGGAGCAGGTCGTCGCCGTACAGGACGTAGCCGAGCAGCCAGCAGGCGCCGAGCGCGGCGGCGCCGGACGACCCCGCCCCGTCCCGGGCGCTGAGCGGTCCGGTGCGCAGGGCGAGGGCGAGGCCGGTGAGCGCGAGGAGCGTCCCGGCGGAGCCGAGGGCGAGGCGGGCGTCGCCGCCGAGCACCCCGCCGGTCAGCCCGAGCGCGACGAGGGTCGCGAGGCAGGCGGCGCCGGGCAGCAGGGCGCGCAGGGACCAGGCGGCGCGCGTGGTGCCGTCGCGCGCCGGAGCGGGGCCCGTCGCCACGGGCTCCCCCGCGACCGCGGGGACCCGTGCGAAGAGCTCCTCGGCGAGCGAGAACACGTCCCGGTGCCGGTAGCGGGCGGCGGTGCGGTCGGTGACCCCGTGGGCCTCCAGGCCGGCGGCGATCTCCAGCGGGTCGACGGCCCGTTCGCACAGCTCCCGGTGACGGTGCATGAGCGCCCGCACCGGGTCGGCGGTCCCCCGCCGCCCGACGGCGGCCTTGCGCAGGGCGGAGGCGGGGTGTGCGTGCGCCACTTCGGGGGCGCGCGCGGGCGCGTCCCCGGGCGCGAGCTCCCCCGCCGAGGCGGCGTCCCCCTGGTGGCCCTCGCGGCTCATCGTCGTTCCTCCGTGGTGCTGTTCGCCCGGTGCCTGGGCTGCCGTCTCGTGGCTACGCATCGCCGCTCCCGGCGCCGGCCCAGCTGGGGGTGCGGTCCGCGCGCTCCGGTCCTGCCGGCTCCGGCCAGTGGCCAAGGACGTGGGCCTCCGGCGGGGTGGCGAAGGGGCGCGGGCCGTCGTGCGGGGCGGGGTGCGGCCTCTCGCGTACCGGCGCCCGGACGATCAGCTCCAGGTAGATGCCGTGGAAGGCGGCGAGATTCTGTTCGACGGTGAAGAGTTCGAGCGCCCGGGCGCGCGCCGCCGCACCCAGGCGTGCACGGCGCTCGGGGTCGCGCAGGAGCGCGACGCAGGCGTCCGCGAGCGCCCGGGGGTTGCGCGGCGGGACCACGAGCCCCGTACCGCCGATGACCTCGACCACCGCGCCGACGTCCGTGGACACCGTGGCCCGGCCGCAGAACATCGCCTCGACCAGGCTGATCGGGAAGCCCTCGACCACGCTGGAGAGGACCACGACCCCACCCGCCGCGTACGCCTGGGACAGCTCCGGGACCTCGGGTCCGCCGATCTCCTCGAAGCCGACCGCGTCCGCCTCGGGGAAGAGCTGGGCGGCCAGGGCGCGGCAGCGGGCCAGGTAGGCGGCGCCCGCCGGGCCCGGGGCCGGGGCTCCGATGATCCGCAGCCGGGCGTCCGGCTCGGCGAGGCGCACCTCGGCGAAGGCGTGCAGGAGGCCGATCAGGTCCTTGGCGGGCTCGATGCGGCCGACCCAGACGAGCGTGTCGGGCCCGCCGTCGTCCTCGCTCTCGCCGAGCGCGGCGAACCGGGCCGCCTCCATGCCCGGGTACACGGTCCGCAGCTTCGCGGGGTCGGCCCCGCAGCGCTCCTGCCAGCGGCGGGCGTGGGTGTTGCCGGGGGTGATGAGGTCGGCCTGCCGGTACACCTCAGCGGCGAGCCGTCCGTGCAGGTTGGCGAGGAGGGCGCGCACCGGCGCGCTCACCGGCGCACCGCCCGACGCGAGGTAGTGCGCCCGGACCCGGACGGCGTGCTCGGTGACCAGCAGCGGCACCCCGAAGAAGCGTTTGGCCAGCAGGCCCGGCAGGGCGGCGGCACCGCCCGCCGTCGCGTGGCAGAGGTCCACGGCACCGAGGCCGTCCTCCTCGTACCAGTCGAGGGAGAGGGGGCGCAGCACCCGGTCCAGCTCGGCGGTGAAGGCGAGCAGGTCGGTGACGGCGGCGGTCTGCACGGTGCGTCCGGTGCCGGGGGCCCGGCAGGCGGCCTCCAGGATGCGCACGGCCGTCTCGGAGCGCAGGGCGGCGGGCAGTCCGCCGTGTTCCCAGGCGAGTTCGGCCAGGCCGTAGAGCCCGCGGGTGAACCGCTCGTCCGCGAGCCGGGATGCGGCGCCGCCTTCCGTGCGGCCCGCGTCCGTACGGCCTCGCTCCGGGGCCGCGGCGGCGCAGACGGAGGCCACGAGGTCGGCGAAGTGCGCGGCGAAGCGCCGCCGTTCGCGCCGGGCGTACGTCCGCGCGCCCCCGCCGGTCAGCAGCCGGGCGAGCGGTCCCCGGGGGGCGTGCAGGCCGAGGGCGTCCTCGTCGGCGGTCCACAGGGGCGCGGTGCGGACGCCGGCGACCTGGGGAGGGAGCCGGACCCAGCCGGCCGCCTCCTGTTCGGCGGAACGGCTGAGCGCGAAGAGGTCGAACTCGTGCTGTGCGAGCCCGCGTACGAGCCGGTCGCACCAGAGCCTGGACTCACCGGTCGCGTACGGATAACCACCGTCGGTGAGCAGTCCGATCCGCACGAGCGCACCCCCGTTCTCCCTTGTGAGCGGCCGCCGTTCCTTCGGCGACTCGCGGCGGGACGACCGTAAGCGGATACGCCGGTGGCGCGACGGACGGTTGTCCATCGCGCCACCGAAAGGGGTGAACCGGCGTAACTTTCCCGGCGGAATAGCGTTCTGTCGCGCTATAGAAACTGAGGGTTACTCAGAGGTGGGGTGGACCCACGGGTTGGGGCGGCACTTGATGCCGTCGAGGTCCAGCGTCTTGGTCTGCTGCTGCATGACCGGCGCGAGCGCGCCCTCCGTCCGGCAGCTCACATGGTTGTGGCCGAGCCGGTGGCCGACCTCGTGGTTGATGAGCATCTGCCGGTACGCGTACAGCTTGTCCGGTCCGAAGGTGGCCGAACCCTGCGCCCAGCGGTAGGCGTTGATCATCACGCGCTCGGTGGCGGCCGAGTCGCAGGAGACGTTGTCCTCCATGGTGTCCAGGCCGGACTTGGCGCACCACGCGCCGGTGGTGCCGGGGCTGGCCAGCGTGATGACGAAGTCCGGCTTTCCCTCGGAGACCCGTTCGAAGGTCATGGCGCCGTCGTGCGCCCAGCTCCGGTCGTCGTTGAGGGTCTTCTGAACGGCCTGGGCGAACAGCCGGGCGTCGAGACCGAGGCCCTTCTCCACGTCGATCCGGTAGCGGTGGACCGTCCCCTTGCCGGGCGCCTTGGCGGAGCCGGGCACGGTCTCGAACTTCCCCGAGCCCGTCAGCGCCGGCGAGAGCGGATAGGGCTTGGCCATCTTCTGTTCGTACGTCAGGGGCTTGACGGCCGCCGCCTTGGGCGAGGGGGTCGTACGGCTGTCCGAACGGGAGGCGTTGTCCGCGCCGTCCCGGTCCACCCCCGCGGCCTGCGCGGCGCCGTTCCCCGAGGTGCCGTCGTGGGCGACCTGCCCGGCCACCACGACCGCGAGGACGGTGGTCACCGCGGCGGCCGCGATCCCGGTGAACGTACGGCCCTTGCCGCCCTTGGCCTCCCTGGCCGGGGCCGTGCCCTCGTCGCGCGGGGTCTCCGGCTCGCGGGTGTCCCAGTCGGCGACGGAGCGGTACGGGTCCTCGGCCACCGGGCCGCGCCGGCGCGGGGCGGGCGGTGCGGGCGGGCTGTCGAAGGCTTCCACGAACTCGCGCCGCGGACCCGGTATCGGCGGCCGGGTGCCGGCGGCCTGCTGACGGTGCGGGGGGCGCGGAGCGCCGGGGCGCGCGCCGGGTGCGGGCGCCTGGAGGCCGGGGCGGGAAGGGGCGCGCAGGGGGCCCGCGCCCCAGCCGCCGCCCGCTTCACGCTGTTCGGGGTGGCCGCCGCGCACCTCGGGCGCCCCCGCGAAGGGTGCGGGTCCCGCCTGCCGTCTGCGCCGTCCGCTGCCGGCGACGGGCCGGGCGGCCTCGCGCCCCGCTTCGTCCGGCTCCGCCTGCCCGGTTGCCGGCGCGCTGGGCGCAGGGCCCTTCCGGCTGTGTCGTCCCACGCCCTGGATCAGCTCCCGCCGCATTCGTCGAGCAATTCCCGGAACGCCTGGGCGACCGTCTCCGGGTACTCCATCATCGCCACGTGCCCGGCATCGGGCAGTGTCAGCAGGCGCGCGTCGCGGAAGGCCGCGGACGCCCTGCGGGCCATCCGGAACGAGACGAGCTGGTCTCGTCCGCCGTACACCAGCTGGGTCGGCGCGAGCACCCGCTCGGCCTGGCGCCACAGCCCGTGCTGTCCGCCCAGCGTGTACGCGTCGACGATGCCACGGGCGGAACGCGCCATGGCGTCCCAGAAGTACGGCAGTTCCAGCCGGCGCTCCATTTCGGCCACCGCGTCGCGGAAGCCCGCCTCGGAGACCCGTGCCGGATCGCCGTAACAGAGTGCCATGACTCCGCGGGTGCGTTCCTCCGCGGTCCAGTCCCGGGACAGCCGGGCGAACAGGGAGGCGACGCCCGGCAGTGCGAGCAGGGCGGTCGGGGCGGCCGTGCGCTGGACCCGGATCTCGGGCAGCGCGGGTGAGATCAGCGTGAGCGTACGCACCAGGTCGGGGCGGACCGCGGCGACCCGGGTGGCGACCGCGCCGCCCATCGAGTTGCCGAACAGGTGGACGGGGCCGCGCTCCTGGGCATCCAGGAGGCGGATGACCGCGCGGGCGTGTCCGGTGACCGAGTAATTCCCGTCGTCCGGGGGCGGCGAGTCGCCGAAGCCGGGCAGGTCGACCGCCTCGCAGTCGGCCAGGTCCTCCAGGAGCGGCATCAGGGCCGACCAGTTCTGCGAGGAGCCGCCGAGGCCGTGCACGAAGAGGGCGGACGGCAGCCCGGGCCCCCGGGACGGCCGCGAACGGATGGTGAGCGTCAGCCCGGGCAGCTCGACGGAGCGCAGCCGCTCCCCCTCCGCGACCCGGACGGCGCTCACCGTGGGGGACACCGCCGCGGCGGCGGCGCGGACTCCCGGCAGCTCGGTCGAAGACATGCGGCAATGTTACGAGATGATCACACCGGGGTTCATGTGTTCGCCGTCACACGATCGCATAGCGGCTTTACCGGGTACCTCATAGGCTCGAACCGAGGAAGGGAGTCACCATGACGGTCGACCCGAGGGAGCCGGAGACCTTCGAGGACGTCCAGCCGGACGAACCCGACCAGGAGACGCCCGAGGCGGACGCCGCCGAGCAGCACACCGGCCTCCGTCCGGAGAGCGACGAACCGCTCACGGACCTCGACCGCGGCGGCGCCAGCGAGGCGGACGCGGCGGACCAGGCCCGCGTGGTTCCACAGGATGAGGACGATTACCGCTGATACGTCCCGCTCTGCGCACAGGAAGGGGCGATCTGCGGCTACCGCAGTCGTCCGGTCCGTGAAATTCTGCGTCCGCGCCGCGCATACCGGGGTTACCCAAAAGTACGATGTCGGTATGGCGCGGCACGTACGGAACGGCTGTGTCGGACCACGAATTTGGGAGGCGGCGTGACAGCCATCGAGCAGACCGAGGCGGCGCGCCCGCGGGGCACTCGCCTGCCCCGCCGCGCCCGACGCAACCAGCTGCTGGGAGCCGCGCAGGAGGTCTTCGTCGCGCAGGGCTACCACTCCGCGGCGATGGACGACATCGCGGAGCGCGCCGGAGTCAGCAAGCCGGTGCTCTACCAGCACTTCCCGGGCAAGCTGGAGCTCTACCTGGCCCTTCTCGACCAGCACTGCGAGTCGCTGCTCCAGGCGGTGCGTACGGCGCTGGCGTCGACCACGGACAACAAGCTGCGCGTCGCCGCGACGATGGACGCGTACTTCGCGTACGTGGAGGACGAGGGCGGCGCCTTCCGGCTGGTCTTCGAGTCCGACCTGACCAACGAGCCCGCCGTGCGCGAGCGCGTGGACCGGGTCTCGCTCCAGTGCGCCGAGGCGATCTCCGACGTGATCGCGGGTGACACGGGCCTGTCCAAGGACGAGTCCATGCTCCTCGCGGTGGGCCTCGGCGGGGTGTCCCAGGTGGTCGCCCGCTACTGGCTGTCGAGCCGGTCGGCCATTCCGCGCGACACCGCGGTCCAGCTGCTCACCTCGCTGGCCTGGCGCGGCATCGCCGGCTTCCCCCTGCACGGCATCGATCAGCACTGACCGCCCGGCGGCCGCCCGTGTTCGCTGCGGGCGTGGCCGGGGGCGCCCTGACGAGTCCCTTCAGCGGGCTAATGTGTGCTGCGTACGGCGCGGTTCGCCGCGCAGGGACTGACCGTCGGAGGGACATAGCCGTGGAGGTCAAGATCGGGGTGCAGCACTCGCCCCGGGAGATCGTTCTGGAGAGCGGGCTTTCCGCCGAAGAGGTCGAGAGCGCGGTGTCCGAGGCTCTCGCCGGCAAGGCGCAGCTGCTCAGCCTCACGGACGAGAAGGGCCGCAAGGTCCTGGTGCCGGCCGACCGGATCGCCTACGTGGAGATCGGCGAGCCCAGCACCCGACGGGTGGGGTTCGGCGCGCTGTAGAGCGTACGAACGCGAGGAGCGGCCCGGCGGGATTTCCCGCCGGGCCGCTCCTCATTCGGTGCCCGTACCCCGGGGCCGGCTGTGCGGCGGCTGGGCGAAGCCTGTGCGCGGGAGGGTTGTGAGCGGCCGCTCACGGGTAGTACAGCAGGACCGAAGCGCCCGTTCCGTATAGCTGCGAGGTGATCGTCCGTGATCCTGGAAACCGTGAGCGCCGTCGTGCTCGGAGTGGCCCTCTCCTGGGCGGCACTGCGCTCGCTCCCCGGCCGGCTCCCGGCCCGCCGGACCGTGTTCGGCACGGGGGCACTCGGCGGCCTGTTCGGCGCGTCCCTGATGCACTCGGTGCTCGGCCCGGGCCATGCGGCGGCCGTCGTGGTGGGCGCCGTACCGATCGCCGCCGTGACGGTGTCCCTGCTGATCCGGCCCCGCAGCCGCCGGCTGCGCCGGTCGGCCGCCGCCTGACCTCCCGGCCTGTTACGCGGCCAGGCCCAGGGCGGCCATGCGCTTGGTGTGCGCCTCGGTGATCCGGGAGAACATCCGGCCCACCTCCGCCAGGTCGAAGCCGTCGGCGACCCCGCCGACCAGCATGGTCGACAGCGCGTCGCGGTCCGCGACCACGCGCTGCGCCTGCGACAGCGCCTCGCCCATCAGCCGCCGCGCCCACAGCGCCAGCCGGCCGCCGACCCTCGGGTCCGCCTCGATCGCGGCGCGCACCTTCTCGACGGCGAAGTTGCCGTGGCCCGTGTCGTCCAGCACGGCCAGGACGAGCGAGCGGGTGTCGGAGTCCAGGCGGGCCGCGACCTCCCGGTAGAAGTCGCTGGCGATCGAGTCGCCGACGTACGCCTTGACCAGGCCCTCCAGCCAGTCCGACGGGGCGGTCTGGCGGTGGAAGTCGTCCAGCGCCCGGGCGAAGGGCTCCATGGCGGCGGTCGGCTCGACCTCGATGTCGGTCAGCCGGTCGGTCAACTGCTCGAAGTGGTGGAATTCGGCGGACGCCATCTTCGCCAGCTCCGCCTTGTCGGCCAGCGTCGGCGCCAGCTTGGCGTCCTCGGCCAGCCGCTCGAAAGCCGCGAGCTCCCCGTAGGCGAGGGCGCCCAGCAGATCCACGACGGCGGCCCGGTACTGCGGCTGCGCGGACGCGGTGGCCCAGTCCTGGTCGGCGATTCGGGTCGTCGCGGGGGCTTCATTGGCGTTGTCAGGCGTCTCCATGCAGCGCAGAATAGCCGCCCGGGCAGCGGCGGAAGGGCCCGCCCGACGACCGACGTCACACCGTTCCGACGAATTCGCCCCACACAGATGCGCGGATCCGGGGTACAGTGGTATTGCGCTTACTGAGCACTTTGCATCCGCTCGTGGCGCGAAATTGAATGAGGATGCCCGGTCGGTGGCCCGATCGGCTCCGACCCGACAGCCCTCCACGCGGTGTGTGCACACGTACGACCGCAGATGAGGGGCCCCCTCAGCGGCACGAGCGCTCGAGCGACGGCAGTGGTCCCGCGCCACCCGGCACATCAGCCGGATGACCAACCCCGGCACGGTACGACCCCCTTCGTTCGCCTCGGACCGCGTCTCACAGAAGAGGCAGCACCCTGACTACGTTCCGAGACCTCGGGATTCTTTCCGAGACGGCCGAGGCCCTTGAGGCCGTCGGCATCACGTCCCCCTTTCCCATCCAGGAGCTGACGCTCCCGGTCGCCCTCTCCGGCTCCGACGTCATCGGCCAGGCCAAGACCGGCACCGGTAAGACGCTCGGCTTCGGCCTTCCGCTCCTTGAGCGCGTCACCGTCCTCGCCGACGTCGAGGCGGGCCGCGCGAAGCCGGAGGAGCTGACCGACTCCCCGCAGGCACTCATCGTCGTGCCCACCCGCGAGCTGTGCCAGCAGGTCACCAACGACCTGCTCACCGCCGGCAAGGTGCGCAACGTGCGGGTCCTCGCGATCTACGGCGGCCGGGCCTACGAGCCCCAGGTCGAGGCCCTGAAGAAGGGCGTCGACGTGATCGTCGGCACCCCCGGCCGGCTGCTCGACCTGGCGGGCCAGCGCAAGCTGGACCTCTCCCAGGTCCGCGCGCTCGTCCTCGACGAGGCCGACGAGATGCTGGACCTGGGCTTCCTGCCCGACGTCGAGCGCATCATCACGATGCTGCCGGCGAAGCGCCAGACGATGCTGTTCTCGGCGACCATGCCGGGCGCGGTCATCAGCCTCGCGCGCCGCTACATGTCGCAGCCCACCCACATCAACGCCACGTCGCCCGACGACGAGGGCACGACCGTCAAGAACACGGTGCAGCACGTCTACCGTGCCCACTCGATGGACAAGCCCGAGATGGTCTCGCGCATCCTTCAGGCCAACGGCCGCGGACTCGCGATGATCTTCTGCCGCACCAAGCGCACCGCGGCCGACATCGCCGAGCAGCTGGAGAAGCGCGGTTTCGCCTCCGGCGCGGTCCACGGCGACCTCGGCCAGGGCGCCCGTGAGCAGGCCCTGCGCGCCTTCCGCAACGGCAAGGTCGACGTACTGGTCTGCACCGATGTCGCCGCCCGCGGTATCGACGTCGAGGGCGTGACGCACGTCATCAACTACCAGTCCCCCGAGGACGAGAAGACCTATCTGCACCGCATCGGCCGCACCGGCCGCGCGGGCGCCAAGGGCATCGCGATCACGCTGGTCGACTGGGACGACATCCCGCGCTGGCAGCTGATCAACAAGGCCCTGGACCTGAAGTTCCCGGACCCGCCGGAGACGTACTCCACCTCCCCTCACCTGTACGAGGAGCTGGACATCCCGGCCGGCACCAAGGGTGTCCTGCCGCGTACCGAGCGCACCCGCGCCGGTCTGCGGGCCGAGGAGATCGAGGACCTGGGCGAGACGGGCGGCCGCGGCCGCAAGTCCGCCGCGGCCGCGGCGCCGGCCCCCCGCGAGGAGCGGGCCCCGCGCACCCCGCGTCAGCGCCGCCGCACCCGCGGTGGCACGTCGCTCGACGAGGGCGCCGCGACCGTGCCCGCGCCGGCCGCCGAGGCCGATGCGGAAGCGGCGGCCGACGCCCCGCGCACCCCGCGCCGCCGCCGGCGCAC
Organism: Streptomyces sp. NBC_00209; assembly: GCF_045206345.1. Taxonomy (NCBI): domain Bacteria; kingdom Bacillati; phylum Actinomycetota; class Actinomycetes; order Kitasatosporales; family Streptomycetaceae; genus Streptomyces; species Streptomyces sp. NBC_00209. The sequence continues at coordinate 2,169,695 of NZ_CP108121.1, forward strand.
CCGTGCCATCGCGGCGGAGGCCGTCGCGGCGGAGGCCGTCGCCGCCCAGGCCGCGGTCGCCGTGGCCGAGGCCCCTGTGACCGAGGCCCCCGCAGCCGTGGTGGCCGAGCCGGAGGCCGAGGCCGCGCCGAAGAAGCGCGCCCGGACCCGGAGCGCCAAGCCGAAGACGGAGGCCGTGGCCGCCGAGGTCGTCGCGGAGACCGCGCCCGCCGAGGACGAGGCCAAGCCGCGTCGTCGCCGGGCCCGCGCGGCCAAGCCGGTGACCGAGGAGGCCGTGGTCCAGGCCGCGCCGGTGGCCGAGCCGGAGGCGCCCGCCGTCACCCGGCCGCGCCGTCGCCGGGTGATCAAGCCCGTCGAGGACGAGGTCGACTTCCAGATCGCGCCGATCTCGGAGCCCGAGCCGGTCCGTCGTCGTACGCGTACGGCGTCCAAGCCGAAGACGGAGGCCGTGGCGGACACCGCGACCGCCGAGGCCAAGCCGCGCCGGCGCCGGGCACCGCGCGCCGCCGCGAAGGCCGAGGGCTGAGCGGACCGCGCAGCACCTGACGGGCGGCCCCGGGGATCCTTCCCCGGGGCCGCCCGTCGTTCGCGGTCGCGCGGAACGAATTAACCTCGTTCCATGAGCAGGCCACCCACCTTCATCCCACCCTCCTGCGCCCGCGCCCGTGCGCTGCCCACCGCGCGCGGGGACTTCGCCGTGCTGGACGCGGCCCCCGCCGGGATCCCGCGCGGCACCGCCCTGCTGGTGCCCGGGTACACCGGCAGCAAGGAGGACTTCATCGCGCTGCTCGAACCGCTCGCCGAGGCGGGCTACCGGGCCGTCGCCGTCGACGGGCGCGGGCAGTTCGAGAGCCCGGGGACGGACGACCCCCAGGAGTACGCGCAGGAGGAGCTGGCCCGTGACGTGCTCGCGCAGACGGCCGCGCTCGGCGCCGGCGAGGGCGGGGTGCACCTGCTGGGGCACTCGCTCGGCGGACAGCTCTGCCGGGCCGCGGTCCTGCGGGACGCGGCGCCTTTCCGCTCGCTGACCCTGATGTCCTCGGGGCCCGCCGAGGTGGTCGAGGCGCAGCAGGTCAAGCTGAAGATCCTCGGTGACGCGCTGGCCACCATGACCATGGACGACGTCTGGGCCGCGATGCGCGCCTTCGACCCGCCGGCCGAGGCGGAGACCGGTGGCGAGGACCTGCGGCGGCGCTGGCTGCTCCACCGTCCGGCCCAGTTGATCGCGACGGGCCGTCAGCTGGCCACCGAGCCGGACCGGGTGGCCGAGCTCGACGCGACCGGACTGCCGGTCCATGTCATCTCCGGCGAGGTGGACGACGTCTGGCCGGTGCCGGTGCTGGACGGGATGGCGGTACGCCTCGGGGCGCGCCGGACCCGGATCGAGGGCGCCGAGCACTCCCCCAACACGGGCCGGCCGGAGGCGACCGCCGCCGCGCTCGCCTCCTTCTGGGGCAGCCTGTAGCCCGTCCCCGTACCGGCCGGTCTCAGTACTGCGACTGGAGGTGCTGCCAGAAGCCGTCACGCAGCGCCCGGCGCAGCGGGGGGTGGCCGCGCAGGGAGCGCTGGAGGAGGCGTTCTGCCTCGTGCAGCAGGTCCTGGTCGACCGAACCCGGCAGGAAGGGGTGGCCGGGCAGCAGGTCGACCAGGGATTCCCGGCCGCGCGCGGCGAGCCAGGCCGCCGCGATCTGGGCGCCGACGAAGTGGACGTCGTCGCGGGAGGGCACGGGGGCGTCCTCCTCGTAGGTGGTGACGGGGCGTCTGGTCACGTAGGGGCGGCAGAAGTCCAGGTCGAAGGTGCGCTGACTGTCCACCTCCCAGAGCAGCGGCTCCGCCTGGTTGCGTCCCTCGCCCGCCTCGATGCCCCAGAGGTGGACGCGGGCGCCGTAGCCCTGCGCGGCCTCGACGGCCGAGACGAGGTCCTCGTCGCCGCCGACGAGCGCGGCGTCGCTGATGGCCCGGTGGCGGGCGAGCGATTCCAGGTCGGTGCGGATGAGGGAGTCGACGCCCTTCTGCTGGTTGTTGGCGTTGAGGTTGCCGAGCCTGACCTTGACGTCGGGGAGTTCGGCGATGGTCTGCTGCTCGGTGGTGTGGATGCGGCGCCGGGCCCCGTCGTACCAGTACACGCGCAGCAGCCTGCTGTCCGCGAAGATGGTGCGGGCCTTGTCGATGAACGCCTCGATCAGCCCCTCGGCGTCGAGGTCGAAGGAGCGCCGGTCCTCGGTGCCGGTGACGAGCAGCCCGGCGGCGGCGTACACATAGCCCGCGTCCACGAAGATCGCGTGGGTCGAGGGGGTCTTCGAGACCTCGGCGAGCACGCGTTCGAGCAGGGCGTTGGTGCGGTCCAGCCGCTCGCCGATCTCCACGTTGTTCATGCGCGTCCCGTCGCGCCCGCACACGTGATTACCAGCCGGTACTTAGACATCCGAAAAATTTCCTTAGCGTAGGGAATGATTGCAGGAGGCAAGCCGTTGTACCCACCGTGGGGCGCACGACAGGCATGCCTGGCGCTCCTCATCCTTGCGGACGGGACACCGTCCTCCCAGTAGTTCTCCAGCAGGAGGATCAGACGAAGGGAAGCCCTATGCGCTTCGAGATCACGCGACTCGACGATGTCGACGGTACCGCCGTGGACAGCACCGTCGTGGACGCCGCCTCCGTCAAGCGGATCGTGCAGCAGGCCGCGGCTACGGGCCAGCGCATCTATATCCGCCCGGCCGAAAGTCCGGCTTCGTAACACCTTGCCGATGTGAGTTGCCGTCGTAACGAAGACGAAGCGCCCCCGCACGGAACGATCGTGCGGGGGCGCTGTTGCGTCCGGATCCGGGTCAACTGCCCTGGATGACCTGGGTGACGCCGTTGATGATCTGCTGCACGGCGATGGCGGACAGCATCATGCCGGCCAGCCTGGTGACGAGCACGACGCCGCCGTCCTTGATGACGCGGATGATCAGCAGCGAGTAGCGCATGGTCAGCCAGAGCACGACGTGCATGGCGAGGATCGCCGTCCAGACGGAGACCTGGCTCGCCACGCTGTCGGCGTGCTGCACGGCGAGGATCACCGAGACGATCGCGCCGGGCCCTGCGAGCAGCGGCATGCCGAGCGGTACGAGGGCGACGTTGACGTCCTTGGTCTGCGTCGGCTCGTCGGTCTTGCCGGTCAGCAGGTCGAGCGCGATGAGCAGCAGGAGCAGCCCGCCGGCGATCATCAGCGCCGGTACGGAGACGTGCAGGTAGTCCAGGATCTGCTGGCCGAGCACGCCGAAGACGGCGATGACGCCGAAGGCGACGGCGACGGCCTGGAGGGCCATCCGGCGCTGCACCTTGGCGGGGCGGCCGGCGGTGAGGGCGAGGAAGATCGGGGTGATTCCGGGCGGATCCATAATCACAAAAAGGGTGAGAAAAAGGGATCCGAAGACAGCGACGTCGAACACGGGTGAGCCTTGTGGGGAGTGAGCGGGTGTGCGGCGGGTGACCGCGGGGAAGAAAGGCGCACCGCACCGCCGCCCGGACATGCCGGACGGCGGCGGGGTGCAAGGAGGAACGAGCGGGCGGGGCCCTGGTGCCGTTACGCGGGGACGGGTCCGCCGGCGCCCGGCACCGGGAAGGCCCCCGTGGCGCGCCGGGTGATCTCGCCGTAGATCTCGGGGTCGGTGGTGTACGTGCCGAGCTCCACGGTCTTGCGGCTGCCGTGGTAGTCGCTGGAGCCGGTCGTCAGCAGCCCGGACTCGCGGGCGAGTGCGCGCAGCCGGGTCCTGGTGGGCTCGTCGTGGTCCATGTGGTCGACCTCGATGCCGTCGAGCCCCGCGGCGGCCAGCTCGGCGATCCGCGCCTCGGGCACCGTACGCCCCCGCTTGACGGCGGCCGGGTGGGCGAAGACGGTGACGCCGCCCGCGGCCTTGACCAGCCGGATCGCGTCGAAGGGGTCCAGCTCGTGCTTCCCCGCGTACGCGCGCCCGCCGTCGCCGAGCCAGGCGGGTGCGAAGGCGTCGGACACCGTCGGGACGACGCCCAGCTCCACGAGGGCGGTGGCGACGTGCGGCCGGCCGACCGAGCCGTCTCCGGCGATCCGGGCGACCTGCTCCCAGGTGACGGGGACGCCCAGCCCCTGGAGCTTGCGGACCATGGCCTGGGCGCGCGGCACCCGGTCGTCGCGGACCAGCTCGCGCTCGCGGGCGAACGCGGGCTCGTCCGGGTCGAAGAGGTACGCCAGCATGTGCAGGCCCACGCCGTCGAGGCGGCAGGACAGCTCGGCGCCCGTGACGAGGGCGAGCCCTTCGGGGAGCGCGGCGACGGCCTCGGCGTGGCCGCGCACGGTGTCGTGGTCGGTGAGGGCGATGACGTCGAGGCCCGCGGCGGCGGCGTTGCGCACCAGCTCGGCGGGGGTGTCCGTGCCGTCCGAAGCGGTGGAGTGGGTGTGCAGATCGATGCGCACGACGCGTACTCCAGTGCTCGCGGCCGGACGGGGGACACCCCAGGATAACCGGCGCGCGCGCTTGGTCCGGCCGTCGTCAGCGGCCCGTCAGCAGGCGGGGGGTGAGGGCGCCGCAGGGCACCAGGTCCACCTCTCCCCCGGCGTCGCGCAGATCGGTGAGCACCAGCTCGTCGTACATGAGCAGCCCGGACTGCTCGGGCCACACGATGGCCCACAGCCACAGTCCGCGCGCCTCGCCCGCGAAGACGGCGCGGTCGGCGGGGGCGTGCCTGACGTGCCAGAGGGGGGTGGGGCGTCCGGCGGCGAGCACCTTGGAGTCCGGGGGGCCGTCCACGCGCAGCAAGGGCCCGGGGTCCGGGCCGTCGATGCCCGCGTACCGCGCGCCGAGCCCGACGCCCAGCTCCTCGGCGACGAGCAGCAGCTCACCCATGCCGCCGAGCGGTCCGGGTCCTGAGCAGGCGACGGCGGTGGCGCGTCCGCCGGTGCGGTCGTCCCCGGCGCAGGCGACGCCGGTGAACAGCCAGCCGACGGGGAGCGGCCAGGGCATCCACACGGGGACCTGAGCGCGGTGCACCACGACGCCGAGCGCCTCGACACTCGGCGGGACGACCGGCTGGAGCGGGTGCACGCCGCCGTGGTCGTCGCACTGCCAGGTGTCGGCGAAGAGCCCGGGCGCCCTGACCCGGCCTCCGCACTTCGGGCAACTTGGTTCGCCCCTCATACCGTCCCACGGTCCTCTCCGGCCCTCGCCGCGTCAAGGACGATCACCCTCGCGCGCCGCGCACCCAGACCCCTCTACCCCGCGCGCCGTCCGGCCACCGGGCGGCCATCGGAGAATTTAGATGTAACTTGCATTCATTAGCTTCTCTAACTTATTCTGTGCATAACGCATCGATCCAGTGGAGCCAGTGGAGAGGAAGAGGCCCATGCCGTCAGAGGCAGTACCGGGAGAGGATCCGTTCAACCAGGAGCCGGTCAGCATCCTGCGCCAGCCGAAGGCCGTCTGGGCCACGGCGGGCGCATCCGTCGTCGCGTTCATGGGCATCGGCCTGGTGGACCCGATCCTGCCGTCCATCGCCAAGGGCCTGGAGGCGACGCCGAGCCAGGTGTCGCTGCTCTTCACCTCGTACTTCCTGATCACCGCCGTCGCGATGCTCGTGACCGGCTTCGTCTCCAGCCGCATCGGCGGCCGCAAGACGCTGCTGGCGGGGCTGGCACTCGTGGTGGTCTTCGCGGCGCTCTCCGGCACCTCGTCGTCCGTCGGCGAGCTGGTCGGCTTCCGGGCCGGCTGGGGCCTGGGCAACGCGCTGTTCGTCTCGACCGCGCTCGCGGTGATCGTCGGCGCGGCGGCCGGTGGCAGCTCGGCGGCGATCCTGCTGTACGAGTCGGCGCTCGGCCTCGGCATGGCGTGCGGGCCGCTGCTCGGCGCCCTGCTCGGGGACGCCAGCTGGCGCTACCCGTTCTTCGGGACGGCCGCGCTGATGGCGATCGGCTTCGTCTGCATCACGGCGTTCCTGAAGGAGCAGCCGAGGCCCGCCCGCAAGACCTCGCTGCTCGACCCGGTCAAGGCGCTCGGCCACGGCGGGCTCGCCTCCGTCGCGGCGTCCGCGTTCTTCTACAACTACGCGTTCTTCACGATCCTGGCGTTCACCCCGTTCGTGCTGAACATGTCGCCGTACAAGTCCGGTGCCGTCTTCTTCGCCTGGGGCCTGCTGCTCGCGGTCTTCTCGGTGCTCGTCGCGCCCCGGCTCCAGCAGCGGTTCGGCTCGCTCAAGGTGCTCGGCGCCTCACTGGTGCTGCTCGCCGCCGACCTGGTGGTCCTCGGTTACGGAAGCCATACCACGGCCGTCGTCTGCACCATCGTGTCCGGCGCCATGATCGGCATGAACAACACCGTGTACACGGAGCTGGCGCTGGGGGTCTCGGACGCGCCGCGCCCGGTGGCCAGCGCGGGCTACAACTTCGTCCGCTGGTTCGCCGCCGCCGCGGCGCCCTACCTGGCCCCGAAGATCGAGGAGTGGAGCAACATCCACATCCCGTTCGTGGTCGCCGCCGTCGCCTCGGTGCTCGGTGCGATCGTGGTCTGGGTACGGCGCTCCGCGCTGACCCACGAGGCGGAGGAGCTGGAGCCGAAGCACGCCACGGAGGACGGGGTCACAGCCTTCGCCAACTGACGCCGTCAGTCCAGGGTGACGGAACGCCGCAGGGGATCGCGCAGGTCGGTCCCCTGCGACAGCCATTTCTCCTGGAGCTCCTGCGCACCCCGGACCCGTTTCCAGGCGGCCTCGTTCTGCGTCATCGGCAGCAACGGCAGAAAGCGCACCGGCTCAAGCGGCCCGCCCAGCTCCAGATCCTCGACCAGCCCCCCGCTCTCCGCGACGAGCACCGAGGTGAACGGCGCGCCCGGCCACAGCGGTTCGCCGACGTCCAGCGAGGCGCCGGGCGCCACGACCAGGCCCTCCACCTGGGGCGCGGCGGCGAGCACCGCGAGCTTGCGCAGCACCTGGTCGGTGTCGGCCAGGCCGCCCCGTACCGACAGGACCAGTTCGGCGCGCGGGCCCTTCAGCGGGTCGGCCACGACCGCCGTCGGGTCGGACATCGGCTGGCCGGACATGCCGAGCGTGGCGTACCGCACGATGTCGCCGTCGATGAACCGGAGCACCTCGATCCGGTCCGTCCCGAGAAACGTCACTGCCGCACGTGCGTCCGGTTCACCCAGGGCCGTCCGCAGACGCGCCTCGACCAGAGCAAGAATTTCTGCCATGCCGCGAGCATAGGTCGCGTATGGAACGGGCAAAGTAAGGGATTGGCCCTCTACCGGCTGCTAGCCTGGGGTGTCGGCCCGGGACAGCACGCTGAAGCGTCGCTCTCAAGTCCCGGCGCTACGTCATCCCCCACGGGGGACCGGCAGGAGGAGGTGGGGTTGCGGTGGATCCGAGTCGATCGTGCAGTACCAACCGCTCTTCCACCGGACGCCCCTCCGTGTGATCTGACACCCGGTCGGGCCCTGGCATGTCGCATGACGGAAGAACACATCTTTTTGCCTGTCTGTAGCGAACGCCGTCATCGTGCCGCCGCGGTGCCGCCCGCTTTGCGGATGTGAGTCCACGTCCCCATTCCGGGCTGTTCCACGCCCCCCGACGACGGCCCTCCGTGAAGGAGCCAGCCATGTCGATGATCCGTGACCTGCGCGCCGTCGTGCGCCCCTCCCTGCGCAAGAGCGCACCCCTGCACAACAGCTACGACGCCACCCGCGACCCCTCCGCGTCCAGCGCGGTGGTCGACTGCGCGGTCTACCGGGACGGCCGCCGGCTCGCCGAGACGGACGGCACCTGCCGCACCGCCCGCGAGGCGATGCTCCGGGTCCGGGAGAAGGGCGGCTTCGCCTGGATCGGGCTGCACGAGCCGACCGAGGCGGAATTCGCGGGCATCGCCCGGGAGTTCGGGCTGCACCCGCTGGCCGTGGAGGACGCGGTCCACGCCCACCAGCGCCCGAAGCTGGAGCGCTACGACGACACGCTGTTCACCGTCTTCAAGACCATCCACTACGTCGAGCACGCCGAACTGACCGCGACCAGCGAGGTCGTGGAGACCGGCGAGGTGATGTGCTTCACCGGCCGGGACTTCGTCATCACCGTCCGGCACGGCGGCCACGGCTCGCTGCGCGCGCTGCGCCACCGCCTGGAGGACGACCCCGAGCTGCTCGCCAAGGGCCCCTCCGCCGTGCTGCACTCCATCGCCGACCATGTGGTCGACGGCTACATCGCGGTGGCGGGCGCCGTGCAGGACGACATCGACGAGGTGGAGATCGAGGTTTTCTCCACCCCGGACAAGGGAAGCGCACGCGGCTCGGACGCCGGACGGATCTACCAGCTCAAGCGCGAGGTACTGGAGTTCAAGCGGGCCGTCTCCCCGCTGCTGCGCCCGATGCAGCTGCTGAGCGAACGGCCCATGCGGCTGATCGACCCCGACATCCAGAAGTACTTCCGGGACGTCGCCGACCACCTGGTGCGGGTCCAGGAAGAGGTCATCGGCTTCGACGAGCTGCTGAACTCCATCCTCCAGGCCAACCTGGCGCAGGCGACCGTCGCGCAGAACGAGGACATGCGCAAGATCACGTCCTGGGCGGCCATCATCGCCGTGCCGACGATGATCTGCGGGGTCTACGGCATGAACTTCGACCACATGCCGGAGCTGCGCTGGACGTACGGCTATCCGATGGTGCTGGGCTTCATCGGCGTGGTCTGCTTCTCCATCCACCGCATGCTCAAGCGCAACGGATGGCTCTGAGCCCTTCCCCGTACGCCGACGTTCTAAGCTCTGCCCATGACTGCTGCTGACACGCTGCTCGGGCCCGCCCTCGTCGAGGAGGCCACGAAGAAGTCGGGCCTCGTCTGGGTGCGCTCCACCGGCGCGGCGCGGGCCCTGTGGCACGTATGGCACGAGGGGGCCGCCCTCCTCGTCGGCGACGGCCCCGGCGAGCAGCCGCTCCCGGCCGGGCTCACCGAGGGCGCCACCGCCGAGGTGACCGTCCGCAGCAAGGACAAGGGCGGCCGCCTCGTCGCCTGGTCCGCCTCGGTCACCGTGCTCGCCCCGCACTCCGAGGAGTGGGAGGCCGCCGTCGCCGAGCTGAAGGGCAAGCGGCTGAACGCGCCGGACGCGGAGCGGATGACGGACCGCTGGGCGCGCGAGTGCCGGGTCGTCCGGCTCACGCCCCTCGACGCACGCACCGAGCTGCCCGAGACCTCCGGGGCGGCGGCGCCGCTGCCGACGACGGCGACGACCCGGCTGCCGGTCCCGGCGGGCCTGCCGCGCCTGCTGAAGCGCTCACTGCGCAAGTAGCGGCGCTACGACGACGTCTTCGGGAGCTGCTTGCCGTAGTCGACGGTCTCGTCCTTCGGCGGGGCCTTCAGCGAGAAGTCCTTGCCCCAGTCGGCGAGCGTGATCACACCCCCGCCGCCGCCCCGGGCGAAGCGCAGCGGATACGGCTTGCCCTCCAGCGACACGTCGAGCGCGCCGCCCGCGCCCGCGCCGCCCATGATCCGCACCGTGCGCACCCCGGCGACCTTGTCGCGGTCGCCCTTGGTGAGCTCGCCGTGCAGCGTGAGCATCCCGTCGAGCAGCACCTTCTTGTCGGTGAAGCCGCTCAGCTGCTTGTACGTGGGGTCGCCCTCGGGGACCTTGACGTACTTGCCCTCCAGCTTGCCGGCCGCCGCCGTGCCGTCCTTGCCGGTGTCCGCCTTGCCCTCCTCGTCGTGGCTCCAGAAGCCGGCGTCGGCCTTGAGGTAGAGCTCGTCACCGATCCGCAGCAGCGTGAAGGTGCTGCTCCTCGAGGTGACGGAGCCCGCGCCGCCCTGGTCCTTGAGCCGCATGTCGATCTTGTACGTGCCGCCCTTGCTGACCAGCGTCCCGGCGAGCCGCACCGCGTCGGCGGAGTCCGTCGCGGTCTGCGCCTTCTTCTCGATCTCCGGCGCGGAGAGCTTGCCGACGCCGTTGGTCCCCTCGTCCGGATCCTCGCTCCCGCAGGCGGTCAGCGCCGCGGTCAGCCCCGCGCAGAGCGCGACGGCGAGGGATGCGTTCCGGCGGCGGGCCCGTACGGCCGGGGCGGAAGAGGTCACAGGCGCACTGCCTCTCGTATCCATGGTGGGGGGTGGCAGACGGCAGCGTACCCGGGTGGCCTACGCCATCGGACCCGGAGCCGTACGGACGGCCAGCCGGGGCGGTCCGCGTGCGCACGGGCTAGCCTGATCACGTCATCACAGCGCGATAACTGTCGGAAGCGGGCGGCCGGGGGCCGTCCGGAGGCGAATGAGGAGGTGCGGGATGACACCGGTGACGCCCCGGGTGTTCGTCTCGCACCTGTCCGGTGTGCCGGTCTTCGACCCCAACGGCGACCAGGTGGGGCGCGTCCGCGACCTGGTCGCGATGCTGCGCGTCGGCGGCCGTCCGCCCCGGCTGCTCGGCATGGTGGTCGAGGTGGTGAGCCGGCGGCGGATCTTCCTGCCGATGACCCGGGTGACGGGCGTGGAGTCGGGGCAGGTGATCACCACGGGCGTGGTCAACATGCGGCGCTTCGAGCAGCGGCCAACCGAACGCCTGGTGCTCGGCGAGTTCCTCGACCGCCGGGTGCGTCTGGTGGAGACGGACGAGGAGGTCACCGTCCTGGACGTGGCCATCCAGCAGCTGCCCGCCCGCCGGGACTGGGAGATCGACAAGTACTTCGTCCGCAAGGGCCGGGGCGGGGCGCTGCGCCGCAAGGGCGAGACGCTGACCGTCGAGTGGTCGGCGGTGAAGGGTTTCTCGCTGGAGGAGCACGGGCAGGGCGCCGAGTCCCTGGTGGCCACCTTCGAGAAGCTGCGCCCCGCCGACGTCGCGAACGCGCTGCACCACCTGACCCCGAAGCGCCGGGCGGAGGTCGCGGCGGCGCTGGACGACGACCGGCTCGCCGACGTCCTGGAGGAGCTGCCCGAGGACGACCAGGTGGAGATCATCGGCAAGCTCCAGGAGGAGCGCGCGGCGGACGTCCTGGAGGCGATGGACCCGGACGACGCGGCCGACCTGCTCTCCGAGCTGCCCGAGGAGGACAAGGAACGGCTGCTGACGCTGATGCGCCCGGGCGACGCGGCCGACGTACGGCGGCTGATGTCGTACGAGGAGCGCACCGCGGGCGGCCTCATGACGACGGAGCCGGTCATCCTGCGCCCGGACGCCACGGTGGCCGACGCGCTCGCCCGCGTACGCCAGGCGGACCTGTCCCCGGCTCTCGCCGCGCAGGTGTACGTGTGCCGGTCGCCGGACGAGACGCCGACGGGCAAGTACCTGGGCACCGTGCACTTCCAGCGGCTGCTGCGGGACCCGCCGTTCACCCTGGTCAGCTCGCTGGTGGACAGCGATCTGGTGCCGCTGACGCCGGACACCCCGCTGCCGGTGGTGACCAGCTATCTGGCGGCGTACAACCTGGTGTCGGTGCCGGTGGTGGACGAGAGCGGTTCGCTGCTGGGCGCGGTGACCGTGGACGACGTGCTGGACCACCTGCTGCCGGAGGACTGGCGGGAGACGGACTTCCTCGGCCGCGAGGGGGTGCTCCGTGACCGGTGACGACCGCGCCCGCGCGTCGAACGGCTCGACGGCGCTGACCCGTACCCCGAGGAACCGCCTCGACCAGCCGAAGGCGCCGCGCCGGCGGCTGCTCCCGGAGTACGACCCCGAGGCGTTCGGCCGGTTCTCGGAGCGCATCGCGCGCTTCCTGGGCACGGGCCGGTTCATCGTCTGGATGACGCTGATCATCATCGTGTGGGTGGCGTGGAACATCTTCGCGCCCGAGCACCTGAAGTTCGACCAGTACCCGTTCATCTTCCTGACCCTGATGCTGTCGCTCCAGGCGTCGTACGCGGCTCCGCTGATCCTGCTCGCGCAGAACAGGCAGGACGACCGGGACCGGGTCACGCACGAGCAGGACCGCAAGCAGAACGAGCGCTCCATCGCCGACACCGAGTACCTGACCAGGGAGATCGCGGCGCTGCGGATGGGCCTCGGCGAGGTCGCCACCCGGGACTGGATCCGGTCCGAGCTGGAGGACCTGGTGAAGGACCTGGACGACCGCCGGGCCCTGCTGTCGGCCGAGAGTGACGAAGACCGCTGACGGGGCTACCCGCGCGTAAGGTACGGCGCCGTACCGCCCTCCCGTCGCCCACCACCACCCTTGCAGGAAGCGCTGCGCGCACCCGTACTATCGATGTATGGCTACGGAAGACGCGGTGCTTGAGGCACTGGCGACAGTGAACGACCCCGAGATCCACCGCCCGATCACCGAGCTGGGCATGGTGAAATCGGTCGACATCGATCCTGACGGTGTGGTCGCTGTCACGGTGTACCTCACCGTCTCCGGCTGTCCGATGCGCGAGACGATCACCCGGAACGTGACCGACGCGGTGGCCCTCGTCGAGGGCGTGTCGCGGGTCGACGTCACCCTCGACGTGATGAGCGACGAGCAGCGCAAGGACCTCGCGACGTCGCTGCGCGGCGGCACGGCGGAGCGCGAGGTGCCGTTCGCGAAGCCCGGCTCGCTGACCCGGGTGTACGCGGTCGCCTCCGGCAAGGGCGGCGTCGGCAAGTCCTCGGTGACGGTGAACCTGGCCGCGGCGATGGCCGCGGACGGGCTCAAGGTCGGTGTCGTGGACGCGGACATCTACGGTCACAGCGTGCCCCGGATGCTCGGCGTGGACGGCCGTCCGACCCAGGTCGAGAACATGATCATGCCGCCGTCCTCGCACGGCGTGAAGGTCATCTCCATCGGCATGTTCACCCCGGGCAACGCCCCGGTGGTCTGGCGCGGCCCGATGCTGCACCGCGCGCTCCAGCAGTTCCTGGCCGACGTCTTCTGGGGCGACCTGGACGTCCTGCTGCTCGACCTGCCGCCGGGCACCGGTGACATCGCGATCTCGGTCGCGCAGCTCGTGCCGAACGCGGAGATCCTGGTCGTCACGACCCCGCAGCAGGCCGCCGCGGAGGTGGCCGAGCGGGCCGGTTCGATCGCCGTGCAGACCCACCAGAAGATCGTCGGCGTCGTGGAGAACATGTCCGGCATGCCGTGCCCGCACTGCGACGAGATGGTCGACGTCTTCGGCTCGGGCGGCGGTGCGAAGGTCGCCGAGGGGCTGACGAAGACGGTCGGCGCCGAGGTGCCGGTGCTGGGCGCGATCCCGATCGACGTACGGCTGCGCGAGGGCGGCGACGAGGGCAAGCCCGTCGTGCTGTCCGACCCCGACTCCCCCGCCGGCAAGGCGCTGCGCACCATCGCCGGCAAGCTGAGCGGCCGTCAGCGCGGCCTGTCCGGCATGTCGCTGGGCATCACCCCGCGCAACAAGTTCTGACCCGCGTACGGACACGGGGAAGGCCGGGACCCGAAAGTCCCGGCCTTCCCCGTTGTCGTATGCGTTACGCGTACGCCTGGATGTCCTTGACCACCGAGAAGCCCAGCCCGTACGCGCTCATCCCGCGCCCGTAGGCGCCGATGTGCACCCCGCCGGGCGCGGAGCCGGCGAGCACCCAGCCGAACTCGGACTCGCGGTAGTGGAACGGGACCGGGACGCCGTCGACCGGCAGGGACAGCGCCGACCAGGCGGGGCCCTCCAGATCATCGGCGAGCTCGAACGCGGTCTCCGTCTGCTGGTCCAGCCAGTCGTCGCGCAGGGTGTGGTCGAGCTGCGGCGGCCAGGTGCAGGACAGCAGCCCGGAACCGGCCAGCCAGGCCGCCGAGGACACCGTGGTCGCCTCCAGGACCCCGGTGCCGTCACCACTGCGCCGTACGGGGCTGCTGGCGACCGTCACCACGACCGCGAACCGCTGCTTGTCGGTGCCCGCGTCGGCCCGGACCAACGGCTCGTCGCCGTGCCCGATGGAGCCGTGCTGCACCTCGCCGTCGGCGGCGGTGCCCAGCGGCAGCAGCCGGCGCGGACCGGTGAACGCCTCGTCCAGCGCGTACCAGGGGAACGGGGCCTTCAGATAGCCGTCGACCACCATGAGCCGGGCCGCCGGGACCGCCTCCACCGTCTCCGGCGCGTCCTGTGCGCCCACCCGACTCGTCGTCTCCATCAGCCCGGCCGCCTCCTCGATCCGTGGGTCCGGAGCGGCCCGCCCCCCGCGGGCGTCTCACAACCGGACAGATGGAGAATAGCCATACCGTCGGGACGACCTGGGATTGGCAGCCCTCAGGTGGCGTCCGCGTCGAACGGCGGTGGGGTGTCCTTCGGCGGCTGCTCGCCCTTCTTGAGCAGGTCCGGAGCGCCCTTCGAGCCGTTCGCGGCCGTGACCGAGGCACCGCCCGACACGCCGGTCTTCGCCTCGACGGACGCGGTGCCGCGCCCGTTCACCACGTCGGTGACGTCGGTGATCTCCTTGCGCAGGTCGAAGCTCTCGCGGATCTCCTTCAGCCCCAGGTCGTCATTGCCGTCCATGAGCTGCTTGCGGACGAACGTCTTGGGGTTGAGGTCCTCGAACTCGAAGTCCTTGAACTCCGGGCCCAGCTCCGTGCGGATGTCCTCCTTGGCGCTCTCCGAGAACTCACGGATCTTGCGGATGAAGCGGGAGGCGTCCTGGATGACCTTGGGCAGCTTCTCCGGACCGAAGACGAGCACGCCGAGAATCGCGAGCGTCAGCAGCTCAAGTGAACCTATGTCGTTGAACACCTTGCGGCTCCTCGTCTTCTCCGCGACCAGCTCGGATGAGGTCCGGACATCGAACACGGTACCCGGCGAATCTGTCCGGACGGTAGCTTCCCGTGGCGGTCACGTGCCGGTTGCCGAGCCCAGCGTCAAAGTTATGGACAGGTCTTTACCGCCACGGGTCACGGTCAGCTTGAGGTCGTCCCCGGGCCGGTGCGAGCGGATCTTGACGATGAGCTCCTCGCCGCTGTGCACCCGCGCCCCGTCCACCTCGGTGATGACGTCGTCCGCCTCGATGCCGGCCTTTTCGGCCGGGCCGCCCGCCGTGACCGGCGAGGAACCCTGCGCGCTCCCGCCGACCTTGGCGCCGTCGCCGGTGTACTTCATGTCGAGGGTGACGCCGATCACCGGGTGGGTCGCCTTGCCGGTGTTGATCAGCTGCTCGGCGACGAGCTTGCCCTGGTTGATCGGGATGGCGAAGCCGAGGCCGATGGAGCCGGCCTGCGCGCCCTCGCCGGCCGAGCCGCTGTCGGCGGCGCGGATGGCGCTGTTGATGCCGATGACATGGGCGTCGGTGTCCACCAGCGGGCCGCCGGAGTTGCCCGGGTTGATCGGGGCGTCGGTCTGGAGCGCGTTGACGTAGCTGACGTCGCTGCCGTCGCCCTTCTCGCCGCCCGCGGTGATCGGGCGGTCCTTGGCGCTGATGATCCCGGAGGTGACGGTGTTGGACAGGTCGAACGGCGCGCCGATGGCCACGACCGGGTCGCCCACGTGGACGTTGTCGGAGTTGCCCAGCGGGAGCGGCTTCAGCCCGGAGACGCCGCTGACCTTCACGACGGCCAGGTCGTAGCCGCTGTCCTTGCCGACGACCTCGGCGGTCGCGGTCTCTCCCCCGCTGAAGGTGACGGTGATCTCGCCGGAAGAACCGGCCGGGGCGACCACGTGGTTGTTGGTGAGGATGTGGCCCCGGTCGTCGAGGACGAAGCCGGTGCCGGTGCCGGACTCGGTGGCGCCGCTGACGTGCAGGGTGACCACGCTGGGCAGGGCACTGGCCGCGATGCCGGCCACGCTGTCGGGGGCGCGGCCGCCACCGTCCCGCTCGTCCTGGGGCAGTTCGACACTGGTGAGACCGCCGTTGCGTTCTATGTACGCGCCTATGCCGCCGCCTATGCCGCCCGCGACCAGGGCGAGGAGCAGCGCGCCGATCAGCATCCCGCCGCGCCGGTTCTTGCGCCGGCCGTCCGGGAGCGGGGGGCCCGGCTGGGTGACGAGCGGCTGCCGGGGCGCGCCCCAGGGGTCGTAGCTCTGCCACTGCGGGGCGGGCGGGTGCGAGTCCTGCGAAGCCGGCGGGGGTGCGACGGAGATCCCCGCGCCGTTCGTCCCCGCGTACGGCGGGGGCACGGGCGTGCCGTGCGCGGGCGTCGGCCGCTGTACCGGGGGAGCGGGCGCCCAGGGACCGGGGCCGCCGTAGGGCGGGGTGCCGTACGGGTCCGGCTCGTGCAGCGGCTGGGGCGCGGGGGTGTCGTGGGGTGCTTCGAGCACCGCGGGCGCCTCGGGGGCGCCGGGCGCCACGGCTGTGTCGTGGGCTTCGGGGGCACTTGGTGTCCCGGCGGACTCGTGGGCCTCGGGTGCCCCGGGCGTTGCCGGGGGCACGCTCGCCGTGGGCGCCTCAGCCGACACGGGCGCCAGGGCCGACCCAGCCGGCTGGGCAGGCGCGGTTTCCGGGGCCTCGCCGGCCGTGGCCGGCCCCGGCGTGGGCCGGCTCCACCACTTCGCCCTGGGCTCGGTCGGCTTCCCGTCGTCCATGTTCTCCCCGCAACTGCCGCAACCGGCCCTCCGCACGCCCCCGAAGGGGCGTCCCTCCCGAAAATCCTGCCGGAATTCAACCAGGTTTGGGCCGGGGCCGCGCATCCCGTACGGGGTGCGGGATCAGCGACGGGGCGAGAGCGGCAGTCCGTGGTCGGCGGAAGCCGGCTTCGCGGCGGCGGAGGTGGACGGCGGGGAGGGCTGCGGGGTGGCGGCGGGCGGGGCCGGGTCGAGCCCGCCGCCCAGGGTGCGGCCCAGCAGCGAGCCGGCCCCGCCGGGGCGTATCGCGGACATGCCGGAGCGGAGGCTCAGCCCGTACGGATTGCCGGAGAGGCGGCCGGTGCCCAGCAGCGTCGGAGTGGCGAACCCGGCCGACACGGTGTTCACCGCGAGGGAGGCCGAGCGGTCCGCCTGGCCGGACAGGGCGCGCGCGCCCTGTCCCGTCCCGTTCCGCCGGGCGGCCAGGATGGAGCCGCCGGTCCGGGCGTCGCCGCCCGCCGGGGTCACGCTGTTGCCCGAGCCGGAGGCGCGGGTCGGCGTCTCGCCGGTGCTCGTCGGGAGGGCCCCGCCGAGCGCGATGGCGGCCAGCGAGACGGCGCTGGCGGCGGCGAAGGCGAACCTGCGGCCCCGCCACGGCGAGCGGTCGCCCTCGCGCCCCACCTCGTGGATACGGAAGCCCGAACCGGCCGAGGGCAGCGCCGTGGCCCCGCCGTGGGCCGCGGGGAGGTAGCCGAAGCCGCCCAGGGGGCCGGGGTCGGTGGTGAGGTCCGCCCGGCCGCCCGGCGGGCGCGTCCCAGGGAAGAGTCCGTCACCGAACCGCCCGGAGGCACCCTCGGGTCTTCCCTGCCGGTCGTCGTCACCCCCGGGCGGTCCGCCCGGAAGCCCTTGGAGGCGGGCCAGGAAGCCTTCGGAGGGCGAGGGCGGGGCGGCCTGCGCGAACACGTTCTTCAGGCGGCGCTGGGCGGACGCCTCGGCCGCGCACCTGGCGCAGGTCGCGAGATGGGCGAGCACCCGGTCGCGGGCATCGTGTTTGAGCTCGCCGTCCACGAGCGCGGCGAGGCGGTCCCCCAGGTGTTGTTCCGCAGGGGTCGGATCCGTTTGGCTCACGCCGTGCCGCCCTCCCCGGTCAGGAGGGCACCGGCGCCCGCGAGGGAGCGCTGCTCGGCGCGCGCCTCGGGCGAGCGGTGGCGCAGCGCCTTGCGCAGGTGGGAGCGCCCACGGTGGATACGACTGCGCACCGTGCCCAGCTTCACGCCGAGCGTCGCCGCGATCTCCTCGTACGAAAGGCCCTCGATGTCGCAGAGGACGACGGCGGCCCTGAATTCGGGCGCGAGGGTGTCCAGCGCCTGCTGGACGTCGGCGTCGAAGTGGGTGTCGTTGAAGACCTGCTGGGGCGAGGGCTCACGGCTGGGCAGCCGCTCGGCGGCGTCGTCCCCGAGGGAGTCGAAGCGGATGCGCTGCTTGCGGCGGACCATGTCCAGGAAGAGGTTGGTCGTGATGCGGTGCAGCCAGCCCTCGAAGGTGCCGGGCGTGTAGGTCGACAGCGAACGGAAGACGCGGACGAAGACCTCCTGCGTGAGGTCTTCCGCGTCGTGCTGGTTTCCCGTCAGCCGGTAGGCGAGGCGGTAGACGCGGCCGCTGTGCGTGCTGACGATCTCTTCCCATGTGGGCGGGGTCCACGCCTGGGATTCCGCATCGGAGGCGAAGGTCGCGGTCGGTGCGGAGTCTTTGGAAGAACGGTCAGCAATGTCGGTCACGGATTTCGGCTCACCCGCCGACCTGAGAAAGCGCCGCAGCACTCCTCCCCGATCCACAGGCGCAGCCGCACCTCCCCTATCGGCTCTGGTGGTGTCCAGTGGAGCCCCTACCATAACCACCTCGCCCGTTAGCTCCGGATAAGCCTTTTTCCAGCTGGGGCCGGGGAAATCCCCGGAAGCTCACCCGTGCCACGGACCCGATCGGCGGGCCTGGTCACCGGGCTTCTCCCCACCTTTGGACAACGCCCGGTCCCATCTGCGGGTTCCCGGGTCCAGCGGATACAGTCACCGTTGCGCCAACTAAGGGGACAGGAGAGGGTCATTACCGCCAACCGGCAGACGAGCTGGGCGTTCGCCGACGCCTTTGTCGCCGAGGACGAAGCACTGCGCTGGGCCCGGGACCGGGCCCGCGATGCAGGGCTCCGCTCGGTCTCGCCAGGCACCGGGGCCGCCCTGCGCCTGCTCGCTGCCACCACGGACGCCAAGGCCGTCGCGGAAATCGGTACCGGCACCGGCGTGTCCGGCATCTATCTGCTGCACGGGATGCGGCCGGACGGGGTGCTGACCACGGTCGACCCGGAGCCCGAGCGCCAGCAGTTCGCCCGGGAGGCGTTCCGGGCGGCGGGCTTCGCGGCCAACCGGTCCCGCTTCATCCCCGGACGCGCCCTCGATGTACTCCCCCGGCTCGCGGACGGCGGCTACGACCTCGTGTTCTGCGACGGCGACCGGATGGAGAGCCTCGACTGTCTCGCTGAATCGTTGCGCCTGCTGCGACCTGGTGGTCTCGTCTGCTTCGAGGGCGTCTTCGCGGACGGCCGTACGGTCGACTCGGCCGCCCAGCCGGCGGAGGTGCTGCGCGTACGGGAGCTGCTGCGGGCGGTCCGCGAGAGCCAGGAGCTGATGGCGACGCTGCTGCCGGTGGGCGACGGTCTGCTCTGCGCGGTCCGGCGCGGCTGAGGCGTACGCGCGGCCGCCCCGCCGTACGAAGTCGCCCGGCTCCGGACGCACCGCTGCCCCGGCACGGAAAGCATGCCGGGGCAGCGGTGAAGTTATGAGCGTCTGCTCAGCCGACGACCTGCTTGAGGGCATCGCCGAGGGCATCGGCCTCGTCCGGCGTCAGCTCCACGACAAGCCGACCGCCGCCTTCGAGCGGAACTCGCATGACGATGCCCCGCCCCTCCTTTGTCACCTCGAGCGGGCCGTCGCCCGTCCGCGGCTTCATGGCCGCCATGCTCGTTCCCCTTCCTGAAACCAGCTCATCGCAACCGGCGGCCCCATGACAGGCGCTGCCTCACCGGCATCGAACACAATGCTTCCACGCCATTATCCCGCATCACAGACCCCGATGACCAACATCGCTCTGCATCTCTTGGGCAACGCGCTCACTCAAAACCACCCAATTCGGGGACCTCACTGGGATACTCCGGCCCCTTGAGCCCCTCCACGGGGCGGAAATGTTTGACGCAGGTCACATGTCCGCCTCCGGCGAAGTCGGCCATGCTTGCCTGGACACGCAGGTCAACGACACTCAAAGGGGACTCCTCTCATGGCCGATCACGACGACGTGGTGCGGTACGACATCAGCGACGGGCTCGCGACGATCACGATCAACCGCCCGGATGCGATGAACGCCATGAACACCGCCGCCAAGGTCGCACTTCGTGACGCGCTGCGGTCCGCCGCCGCCGATACCGGCGTCCGGGCGGTCCTGCTCACGGCGGCCGGGGAGCGCGCCTTCTGTGTCGGGCAGGACCTCAAGGAGCACCTGTCCAAGCTGGCCGAGACCGAGGCGGCGGGCGGGGGCAATCCGCTCAGCACCGTGCAGGAGCACTACAACCCCATCGTGCGGGCGCTCACGGAGATGCCGAAGCCGGTCGTGGCCGGGATCAACGGCTCCGCCGCGGGCGCGGGCTTCGGCTTCGCGCTCGCCTGCGACTACCGGGTGGCCGCCGACACGGCCTCCTTCAACACCTCGTTCGCCGGGGTCGCCCTCACCGCCGACTCGGGCGTCTCCTGGACGCTGCCCCGGCTCATCGGCCAGAGCCGCGCGGCCGACCTGCTGCTCTTCCCGCGCTCCATCTCCGCGCGCGACGCCCATGAGCTGGGCATCGTCAACAGGCTGGTGCCCGCCGCCGAGCTGGCCGCCGAGGCGGCCGCCGTGGCCCGCGCCCTGGCCGACGGGCCGACCGTCGCCTACGCGGCCCTCAAGGAGTCGCTCGCCTTCGGCGCGGGCCACAGCCTGGCCGAGGCCCTGGAGAAGGAGGACGAGCTCCAGACCCGGGCGGGGGTGTCTGAGGACCACGGGATCGCGGTGCGGGCGTTCCTCGCGAAGGAGAAGCCGAAGTATCTGGGGCGGTAGGCGCTACGCCGGGGTGGGGCGGGAGACGCAGTCGGCGAGGTGGTCGTCCACCAGGCCGCACGCCTGCATCAGGGCGTAGGCCGTGGTCGGTCCGATGAACCGCAGCCCCCGCTTCTTCAGCTCCTTGGCCAGGGCCGTGGACTCGGGGGTGACCGCCGGTACGTCCCCGAGGGTCCTCGGGGCCGGGCGGCTCAGCGGGTCGGGGGCGTACGACCAGATCAGCTCGTCCAGCTCACCGGCGCCCCAGCCGGCCAGCACCCGGGCGTTGGCCATGGTCGCGTCGACCTTCGCGCGGTTGCGGATGATCCCCTCGTCGGCCAGCAGCCGCTCCCGGTCCGCCTCGGTGAACTCCGCGACCGCCGGGATGCTGAAGCCCGCGAAGGCGCCGCGGAAGCCCTCGCGGCGGCGCAGGATCGTCAGCCAGGACAGACCCGACTGGAACGCCTCCAGGCACAGCCGCTCGAACAGGGCGTCGTCGCCGTGGACCGGGCGGCCCCACTCCGTGTCGTGGTACCAGAGGTAGTCCTCGGTGGACAGGCCCCAGGGGCAGCGCAGTCCGCCGTCCGCCGCCGCCACGGCTCCGCCGGTCATCGTCCGGGCTCCTCGTCGTCGTGGGCCGGCCGTTCGTCCGCCGGGGCGGCGGTCTCGGGCGACTGCCAGGGGCGGGGCGGCGCGTCGTGCCCCTCCTTGAGCAGGTCGGGGCCGCCCGTCCTGGTCGCCTGCGCACCGGCGAGGGCCGACTCCAGCTCCGCGATCCGCGCGTCCCGCTCGGCGAGCTCGGCGCCGAGCCGGCCCAGCGCGTCGTCCACCTCCGCCATCCGGTAGCCCCGGAGGCCGACGGGGAGCCGCAGCGCCTCGACGTCCGCCCGGCCGACCGGGCGCGAGGCGGGCAGCGGGTCCGTCAGCTGCTCGGGCGCCACGTCCTGGAGGACGGCGCTCCTGCCTCCACCGACCACCGCGAGGGTGACCGCGGCAACCACCACCACCATCGCCAGCAGCAAGAACCAGAACACGCGTATCTCCCCGGGAGCGGAATTCGTCCGGGTCCGATCGTGCCATGCGGCACTGACAGTTAGTGTCGGCTGTTGGCCTCGGCGGATGACGCGGGGCCGGATTCACAGGAAGGGACACGGATGGCAAGCGGTGTGCTCCGGCTGGGGCGGCGTGAATTCGGGGCGCACGAGCAGGTGATCATGGCGATCGTGAACCGCACCCCGGACTCCTTCTACGACCGGGGCGCCACCTTCCGGGACGAGCCGGCGCTCGCCCGGGTCGAGCGGGCCGTGGCCGACGGCGCGGCGATCATCGACATCGGCGGCGTCAAGGCCGGTCCCGGCGACGAGGTCACCGCCGAGGAGGAGGCCCGCCGCACGGTCGGGTTCGTCGCCGAGGTGCGCCGCCGCCACCCGGACGTGGTGATCAGCGTCGACACCTGGCGCCACGAGGTCGGGGAGGCGGTCTGCGAGGCGGGGGCGGATCTGCTGAACGACGCGTGGGGCGGGGTGGACCCGAAGCTCGCGGAGGTCGCCGCGCGGTACGGGGCGGGGCTGGTGTGCACCCACGCGGGCGGGGCGGAGCCCCGGACCCGGCCGCACCGGGTGGGGTACGAGGACGTGATGGCCGACATCCTGCGGGTGACCGTGGGGCTGGCCGAGCGGGCCGTCTCCCTGGGCGTCCGGCCCGACGGGATCATGATCGACCCCGGTCACGACTTCGGGAAGAACACCCGGCACTCGCTGGAAGCGACGCGCCGGCTCCCGGAGATGGCGGAGACGGGGTGGCCGGTGCTGGTCTCGCTCTCCAACAAGGACTTCGTGGGCGAGACGCTGGACCGGCCGGTGAAGGAACGGCTGCTGGGGACGCTGGCGACGACCGCGGTGTCCGCGTGGCTGGGGGCGCGGGTGTACCGGGTGCACGAGGTGGCCGAGACGCGGGATGTCCTCGACATGGTGGCGTCCCTCGCGGGGTGGCGCCCGCCGGCTGTCGCGCGGCGGGGCTTGGCGTAGGGGTGGGGTTTCCGGGGCTCCGCCCCGGACCCCGCGCCTCAAACGCCGGCGGGGCTGGAAGTGGCCGCGCGGCCAGATCAAGCCCCTCCGGCGATTGAGGAGCGGGGGTACGGGGGCAGCGCCCCCGCAACGCTCAGCGGCCGACTTCCTTGGTCACCAGCGCCACCGCCTCGTCCACGTCATCCGTGACGTGGAACAGCAACAGGTCCCGCTCCGACGCCTTGCCCTGGGCCACCACCGTGTCGCGGAGCCAGTCCACCAGGCCGCCCCAGTAGGCCGTGCCGAAGAGGACGATCGGGAAACGGGTGACCTTGCCCGTCTGGACCAGGGTCAGGGCCTCGAAGAGTTCGTCCAGGGTGCCCAGGCCGCCGGGCAGGACGACGAAGCCCTGGGCGTACTTGACGAACATCGTCTTGCGGACGAAGAAGTAGCGGAAGTTGACGCCGATGTCGACGTGCGGGTTCAGCCCGGACTCGAAGGGCAGCTCGATGCCGAGGCCGACCGAGATGCCGCTCGCCTCGCGCGCCCCCCGGTTCGCCGCCTCCATCGCACCCGGGCCGCCCCCGGTGATGACCGCGAAGCCCGCGTCGACCAGCGCCCTGCCGATCCGTACACCCGCCTCGTATTCCGGCGTACCGGCGGGCGTCCGGGCCGAGCCGAAGACGCTGATGGCGCTCGGCAGTTCGGCGAGCGCGCCGAAGCCCTCCACGAACTCCGACTGGATGCGCATCACCCGCCACGGGTCGGTGTGCACCCACTCGGAGTCGTCCTCGGAGTCCAGCAGCCGCTGATCGGTCGTGCCGGGCTGCACCTGGTCCCTGCGGCGCAGTACGGGACCGAGGCGCTGCTCCTCGGGCCGTACCGCGCCCTCGGGAATCTCCGCACCCTCGGGAATGCGCGCGTCCTCGCGGTTGCCCATGACCTGCTCCCTCCGCCGACGTCGGGGGCGCCCTGCGACGCCTCCGTCTCCCGCCAGCGTAGATCGCCACGGGTCACGTACAGGGGAATCCGGGAGGTCAGGTCGCGGGTCAGGCGGTGAGCCAGGAGCGCAGGCGCTCCTCGCAGTGGGTGATGCGCTCCACCTTGACGTGCTCGTCGCGCTTGTGGGCGAGGACCGGATCGCCGGGACCGTAGTTGACCGCGGGGACGCCGAGGGGGCCGAAGCGGGCCACGTCCGTCCAGCCGAACTTGGGACGGGCGACGCCGCCGACCGCGTCCATGAACGCCTTGGCCGCCGGGTGGGAAAGGCCGGGCATCGCCGCGCCGGAGTGGTCGTCCACCGTGAACTCCGCGACGCCGCAGTCCGCGAAGACCTCGCGGACGTGGGCCAGGGCCTCCTCCTGGCCGAGGTCGGGGGCGTAGCGGTAGTTGACGACGACCGTGCAGGCGTCGGGGATGACGTTGTTGGCGACGCCACCCTCGATGCGTACGGCGTTCAGACCCTCGTGGTACTCCAGGCCGTCGATCACCGGCCGCCGGGGCTCGTACGCGGCGAGGCGGGCGAGGACCGGGGCGGCGGCGTGGATGGCGTTGGACCCCATCCAGCTGCGCGCGGAGTGCGCCCGCTCGCCCGCCAGGTGGAGGAAGACGCGCAGGGTGCCCTGGCAGCCGCCCTCGACCTCGCCGTTCGAGCCCTCCAGCAGGATGGCGAAGTCGCCCTTCAGCCAGTCCGGGTGGGCGTCGGCGATGCGGCCGAGGCCGTTGAGGTGGGCGGCGACCTCCTCCTGGTCGTAGAAGACGAAGGTGAGGTCGCGGTTGGGCTCGGGCACGGTGGCGGCGATGCGCAGCTGGACGGCGACGCCGGACTTCATGTCGGAGGTGCCGCAGCCCCAGAGCAGTCCGTCCGCGTCGAGCCGGGAGGGCACGTTGTCGGCGATCGGCACGGTGTCGATGTGCCCGGCCAGGATCACGCGTTCGGAACGGCCGAGATCCGTCCTGGCCACGACGTTGTTCCCGTACCGCTCGACGGTCAGGTGCGGCAGTGCGCGCAGCGCCGATTCGATGGCGTCGGCGAGCTCCTTCTCGTCCCCGCTCACCGAGGGAAAGTCCACGAGCGCGGCGGTGAGGGCGGGCCCGTCAAGGGTGAGGTCAAGCATGCTTTCGGCCATGGCTACGAGCCTAGCGTCTGTCGTACGGTGGCCCCGTGACCAGGACCGATTCCGCTGTTCCCCGGCGTCCCGGCCGCAGTCGTCGACTGCGGATCGTGGCGGCCGTCGGTGTGCTCGCGGCGGTGGCCGGTTATCTGACGGTTCAGTACGTTTCGGGTGGGCGCGGATCCGATCAGTGCACGGTGCGGTCGGCGGACGGTTCGTACCGGCTCACGCCCGAGCAGGCCGCGAACGCCGCGACGATCTCCGCCGTCGGCACCCGGCGCGGGATGCCGGAGCGCGCGGTCACCATCGCGCTGGCCACGGCGTTGCAGGAGTCCGCGCTGCACAACCTCGACCACGGCGACCGGGACTCGCTCGGGCTGTTCCAGCAGCGGCCCTCGCAGGGCTGGGGCACCGAGCGGCAGATCATGGACCCGGTGTACGCGGCCGGGAAGTTCTACGAGCACCTGGCCAAGGTGCCGGGCTATTCGCGGCTGCCGCTGACCGAGGCCGCGCAGCGCGTCCAGCGCAGCGGTTTCCCGCAGGCGTACGCGAAGCACGAGCCGGACGCGGCGCTGCTGGCCGCCGCGCTGACCGGCCGCACACCGGCCGCGCTGGACTGCGAACCGCCGCGGACCACCGCCGGGACGGGCGACGCGACAAAGGTGCGGGCGGCCCTGGTGAGCGCGTTCGGCAAGGGCGTCCTTCCCACCGGCACCGGCACGTCGGGCCCCTCGGCCTCGGGCGCGCTCACGGTCCCGGTGCGGGCGGACCGCCGCGCCGACCGGGACGGCGTACCGCAGCGGGGCTGGGAGCTGGCGCACTGGGCGGTGGCCCAGTCGGAGGCGCTGGGCATCGACGAGGTCGCGTACGGGGGCCGGGTGTGGGCGGCCGGATCGGGCTGGCGCACGGAACGCGAGGCGTCGAGGCGCCGGACGGCCGACACGGACGAGGTACGGCTCCGCCTGGTGAGCTGAGAGCGCTCAGGGCCGCCCGCGCACGCGTGCGGGCCGTCGCCCGGACGGGGGTACCGTCGTGCGCCCCCGGCGCCCCCCTGAAGGCCCGTCGGGGGCCGGTCGCGCGCCTCCCGTGAGCCTTGCGGCACAAGGGGAGTGACGGTTCGCCGGGGGACGACGGAGCGCACTGTTTGCCCGGGTTCCTCCGCTGAGGATTATCCGACGCATTGCTCAGTCTTTACGTCACCGCACCGCAACCTCACCCGCCCCCACGACGGTTGTCATGGCGTCCGGCTCACGGACAGCCCGAATTCCTCTCCCGTCGAAGGAGCATCATGTCCCTCCCCCTGACCCGTCGGATCGCCCGTACCGCGCTGCTGATCGCGGCGGGTGCGGCCCCCGTGGTCGGTGCGGCCGGTGCCGCGGGTGCCGCGGAGCTCCCGCAGGCCCCGGACCTCGGCGGTCTCACCAGCGTCGAGGGTGCCGGTCTCGGCAAGACGGTCGAAGGCGCCGCCAAGCCGGCCTCGGGTGCGGCGAACGAGACCGGCGGCAAGCTCGTCGGCACCGCACTGCCGGTGGCGGGCAAGACGCTCACCGACGTCGGCGGCAAGGCCGCCCCCGCCGCGAAGAAGGTCTCCGGCACGACCAAGAGCGCGACCAAGGGCAAGGGCACGACCAAGGGCGCCGACGTCACCGGCTCCCTCTCCGACGCGGCCAAGGGCGGTCTGCCCACCGACGCGCTCACCCAGGGCCTGCCGCTCGGCTGACGCCCGCCCCACGCGTGAGGGCCCCGGGAGCGCGCTCCCGGGGCCCTCACGTACGTACGCCGGTGGTCAGCCGAGGCGCTTGACCGCCGCCGCCACGCGCTCGTCCGTGGCCGTGAACGCCACGCGGACGAAGCGGTCGCCGGCCGGTCCGTAGAAGTCACCGGGCGCGACCAGGATGCCCAGCTCCGCCAGGTACGCCACGGTGTCCCAGCAGGGTTCGTCACGGGTGGCCCAGAGGTAGAGGCTCGCCTCGCTGTGCTCGATGCGGAAGCCGTGGGCCTCCAGGGCCGTGCGCAGGGCGGCGCGCCGGTCCGCGTACCGGACCCGCTGCTCGGCGACGTGCGTGTCGTCGCCGAGCGCGGCGACGGTCGCGGCCTGGACGGGCGCGGGCGTCATCATGCCGCCGTGCTTGCGGATCAGCAGCAGCTCGCTCAGCACGGCCGCGTCGCCCGCGATGAACGCGGCGCGGTAGCCCGCGAGGTTGGACCGCTTCGACAGCGAGTGGACGGCGACGATGCCCTCGTACGTACCACCGCACACGTCCGGGTGGAGCACCGAGACCGGCTCCGCTTCCCAGCCGAGCTCCAGGTAGCACTCGTCGCTGAAGACCAGTACGCCGTGCTCGCGCGCCCAGGCGACGATGCGGATCAGCTCGTCCTTGGCGAGGACGCGGCCGGTCGGGTTGGACGGGGAGTTGAGCCAGAGGAGCTTCAGGCCGGCCGGGTCGAGCGCGGTCGGGTCGTCGTAGGCCACCGGCTCCGCGCCGCAGAGCCGGGCGCCGACCTCGTACGTCGGGTAGGCGAGGCGCGGGTAGGCGACCTTGTCGCCGGGGCCCAGGCCCAGTTGGGTCGGCAGCCAGGCCACCAGCTCCTTGGAGCCGACGACGGGCAGCACGTTCTCATGGGCGACCGACACCGCGCCGAGCCGCCGCTCCACCCAGCCGGTGAGCGCGTCGCGCAGCGCGGCGGTCCCCCACACCGTCGGATAGCCGGGGCTGTCCGCGGCCGCGACGAGCGCCTGCCGGATCAGCTCGGGCACCGGGTCGACGGGGGTGCCGACGGACAGGTCCACGATCCCGTCCGGGTGGGCCTCGGCCGTCGACTTGTAGGGCGCCAGCTTGTCCCAGGGGAAGACCGGGAGGCGGGAGGAGACTGCGGACACGGCTCTCTGCTTTCTCGTACGGAGTTCACGCGGGCGGCCCGGCGGGCGCGGGAAACACCACGGTCCCGCACGGCGGCGAGCCGTACGGGACCGGGCGGCGCACGTGCCGGGGCGCTGTTACTGGTTCTGCGGCGGCAGCGCGGCGATGAACGCGTGGTCGCGCTCGATCAGACCAAGCTTGGAGGCACCACCCGGCGAACCGAGGTCGTCGAAGAACTCGACGTTCGCCTTGTAGTAGTCCTTCCACTCGTCCGGGGTGTCGTCCTCGTAGAAGATCGCTTCCACCGGGCAGACCGGCTCGCAGGCTCCACAGTCGACGCACTCGTCCGGGTGGATGTACAAGGACCGCTGGCCCTCGTAGATGCAGTCGACGGGGCACTCTTCGATGCAGGCCTTGTCCTTGACGTCGACACAAGGCTGCGCGATGACGTAGGTCACGCTGTCGTTCCTCCTCGGTAGGGCGTTGGCTCTCGCGCGGGAGCGCGGCGTCGTCGATGCCCGCACCTAGTATCTCCGTTCGCGGGCACGATCCGAACAGGAGGGGCGGACAGAGCTGTGGAATTCACCATCGGCGGACGGCTGGAGGTCCGAATTGCACCGGCTGACGTGGGCAAACGGGTATCAGTCCGGCGTCTGGGCGGAGACGGCTCCGAGGGGCCGAAATTCACCGACACGGTCGGCGTTCTCACATCATGGAACGACGGCGTGCTGTGCATCACACTCAAGGGCGGCGTGTCGGTGCGCATCGCGGAGTCCTCTCTCGTGGCGGGCAAGGTCGTGCCCGCTGCCCCGGCCCGGCGGCGCGGCCCCGCCGCCTCCTTCGCCGAACTCGCCCGGGTGACCGCGCGCGCCTGGCAGCCCGTGGAGAGCGAACCGCTTGGCGACTGGCTGCTGCGCGCCTCCGCCGGGTTCACCCGCCGCGCCAACTCGGTGCTGCCGCTCGGCGACCCGGGCGTGCCGCTCGGCGTGGCACTCGGACGCGTCCGCGAGTGGTACGCGGACCGGGGGCTGCCCGCGTACGTACAGACCGCGACCGGTGCCGAGGGCGCGCAGGAGGAACTGTGCGCGGCTCTGGAGGAGCACGGCTGGCGGCGCGAGGTGACGGCGGAGGTGCGGATCGCGGCGCTCGCCCCGGTCGGCGACCTGCCGGCCGAGGTGTCCCGGGTCCGGCTGGACCGTACGGCCGGTGCGGCGTGGCTCGCCCGCTACCAGCGCGTCGGGAAGCCGGGGCCGGAGGTGACGGCGGTGCTGCACGGCGGCCCCTCGGTGTGGTTCGCGACCGTGCCCGGCGAGGACGGCGGGGCGCCCGCCGCGATCGGGCGGTGCGTGGTGGACGGGCGGTGGGCCGGCTTCATGGCCGTCGAGGTGGCCCCGGAGCACCGCCGCCGGGGCCTGGCGACCGCCGTGATGACCGCGCTGGCCCGGCAGGCGATGGACGAGGGCGCGTCCGCCGCCTGGCTCCAGGTGGAGGCGGACAACGAGGGCGCCCGCGCGCTGTACGACGGGATGGGCTTCGCGACGCACCACCGCTACCACCACTTCCGGCCGGTGTGACCGGTGGCGCCCGAGAGGAACGACCGCGAGGAGCTGCGCCGCCGGTTCGCGGAGGAGGCCCGGGCCGAGCGGCCCGACCTGGCGCTGCTGTGCCTGCTGGTGGCGGCGGAGGCGGATCCGGAGCTGGACGCGCACGGCATGGACGAGGCCCAGATCGAGCTGGACCGGCTCGCCGGGCTGCTCCCGTACGGGCTGCGCGGGGCCCACGCCTGGGCGTCGGCACTGGCCGAACTGCTCGGTGAGCGGTGCGGGTTCGAGGGGGCGGCGGCGGACTACCAGCGGCTGGAGTCGTCCCTGCTGCACGAGGTGCTGCGGCGGCGGCGCGGACTGCCGATCCTGCTGTCGGTGGTGTGGATCGAGGTCGCCCGGCGGGCGGGCGCCCCGGTGTACGGGGTGGCTCTGCCGGGTCATTTCGTGGTCGGCTTCGGCGACCCGGCGGAACGGGTGCTCGCCGATCCGTTCGCCGGGGGGCGGCCGCTGGCGGACCAGGACGCGGAGCTGCTGGTGACGAGCGCGACCGGGGAGCGGTGGGAGCCGTCGTCGCTGGAGCCCGCGCGGCCGCTGGAGGTCGTGCTGCGGGTCCTGAACAACATCCGGGCCTGGGCCGCGGCCCGCCCGGAGCACACGGCCGTGGCGCTGTGGGCGGCCGAGCTGTCGCTGCTGCTGCCGTCGCATCCGGCCAGGCTGCGCTACGAGCACGCCCAGCTGCTGGTGCGCGCGGGCGAGTTCCTGCGCGGGGCGGCCGAGATGGAGGAGTACGCGCAGGTCGTGGAGGAGGTCGAGCCTGCCGTGGCGGAGGCGGTCCGCAGCAGTGCGCGGGCGGCGCGGGCGCTCCTGAACTGACGGAGCGGGAGGTGTGGCGCGGCGCCCAAACCTCCGGGGGGCGCGGCATGCCGTCCAACGGGTGATTATCCGTTCTTCGCCACTCGATGGGCCCACGCCGTAGCCCCAATGCGGCGCTCTCCGATGGCGCGCTCCCGGGTTCGGGCTGACGGTGGATCACGTAGCCACTGCGTCACCAGGAGTCGACACGTCGTCACTCCTCGCAGGGGCGACGAAAGGAAATGTGTACAGATGCGCTCTGCCCGCACGCTGTTCGCTTCGGCCGCCGTCACGGCGGTCCTCACCATCACCTCTCCCTCGGCCTACGCGATGACCGTCGCCGCCGACCAGGACCACGGCTCCTCGTCCTCCTCCGACCACGACGAGCACGGCAAGTCCGACGACGGCTGGAAGAAGGACAAGCCGCACGGCGGCATGCACACCGGCGGCGGTGCGCTGTCGATGACCGTCGCCAAGGAGTGGCAGCCGGACAACGACGAGGGCGGCAAGTACAGCAAGGACGACGAGGACAAGCCGCACGGCGGCGTCCACACCGGTGGCGGCGCCCTCGCCAAGTCGGTCGCCGAGGGTTGGGAGCCCGGTGACGAGGGCGGCAAGTACAGCAAGGACGACGAGGACAAGCCGCACGGCGGCGTCCACACGGGCGGCGGCGCGCTGGCGAACACCCTCGCCAAGGAGTGGCAGCCCGACAACGACGAGGGCGGCAAGTACAGCAAGGACGACGAGGACAAGCCGCACGGCGGCGTCCACACCGGTGGCGGCGCCCTCGCCAACACGGTCGCCAAGGAGTGGCAGCCCGGCAACGACGAGAGCGACAAGTCCGGCTCCGCGTCGAAGTCCGAGGACGAGGGCTGGAAGAAGGACAAGCCCAGCGGCGGCATGCACACCGGTGGCGGCGCGATGGCGATGACCGGCAGCGGTCTGGCCGCCGGTTCGCTGCTGCTGCTCGGTGGCGCCGGAGTGGCCGCGTACCGGCTCCGCCGCCGCCAGGCGTCCGGCGGTGCGATGGCCTGACCGGCCCGCGGGCCCCTGTCGTCGCGGTCGCCGTCCCTCCGGGACCGGCGGCCGCGGCGCCCGCGTTTTCCCCGGTCCTCCCACTCGTACCGCCCCCGTACGGACGAAAGGCACCTTCTCCATGGCCGCCCCGCAGACCACCGAAGCCCCCTCCCCCGGGGCCGCGTCCCGCACCGGCTCGCTCGGCCGGGCCCTGATCTGGCCCCTCGCGACGGCCGGTCTCGGCATGACCCTGATCTACCACTCCATCGGTTCGCCGGCCGACGACAAGGCGCCCGCCCCGCCCCCGGCCGCCGCCGCGTCCCCGTCGGCCGCGGCCTCGGCGGACTCCACCCCGAGCGAGACGCCCTCGCTGCCGCGCTCGGTGCCGACGCGGCTGCGCATCCCGACGATCGCGGTGGACGCGCCGTTCACCCCGCTCTCCATCGGCTCTTCGGGCCGGCTCGACGCGCCACCGCCGAACGACAAGAACCTGGTCGGCTGGTTCAAGGACGGTGCGACTCCCGGCGAACGGGGGGCGTCGATCGTGGCGGGCCACGTCGACACCACGACCGGCCCGGCCGTCTTCCTCCAGCTGCAGTTCCTGAAACCCGGCGCGACCGTCGACATCACCCGCGCCGACGGAACGGTGGCCTCGTTCTCCGTCGACACCGTGGAGACGTTCAAGAAGGCCGACTTCCCCGACAAGAAGGTGTACGCCGACACCCCGGACGCGCAGCTGCGGCTGATCACCTGCGGCGGCAACTACGACCGGAAGGCCAAGGACTACGAGGACAACGTCGTGGTCTTCGCGCACCTGGACTCGGTGAAGGGGTGAGCGGCGGCCTTCCCCCGCGTACGGGCGGGAAAACCGGGTGCGGGCGGGCGCGGGGCGTAGTTAGCATCGGAGCCATGCAGCGTGCCGCCATGAACACGACGACGCCGGAGAGTGTCCCGGCGCGCTGACTGCTGACCAGCCGACAAGCCCCGGGGCGAGTGCCCCGGGGCTTTCGCGTGGGGTCGCTCGCCTCTTCCCACGCGAGGAGACCGCCATGCACGACCACCGCAAACTCGGCCGCGAGCTCGAACTGTTCGACACCGATCCGCTGATCGGCGCGGGACTCCCCTACTGGCTGCCGGACGGGGCGGAGCTGCGGCACACCCTGGAGGAGTACATCCGCGGCGCCGAGCGCCGGGCGGGCTACCGCCATGTGTACTCGCCGGTGCTGGGCAAAAGGGAGCTGTACGAACGCTCGGGGCACTGGGCGCACTACAGCGACGACATGTTCCCGCCGATGGACCTGGGCGAGGAACAGCAGCTGGTGCTGCGGCCCAGCCTGTGCCCGCACCACGCGGTGATCTACCGCTCCCGGGCGCACAGCTACCGCGAACTGCCGCTGCGGATGGCGGAGCTGGGCGGGATGTACCGCGCGGAGCTGTCCGGGGTGCTCGGCGGGCTGACCCGGGTGCGCTCCATCCAGCTGAACGACGCGCACATCTTCTGCACCGTCGAGCAGGTCGCCGACGAGGCGCGCGGGGCGCTGGACATGATCCTCCGGGCATACGAGGCACTGGGCATCCGCGCGGCCCGCTTCCGGCTCTCGCTGCCGGGGCCGGGCGGCAAGTACGTCGCCGCCCCGGAGCTGTGGCGGCGCTCGACCGCGCTGCTGACCGAGGTGCTGGAGGCGTCCGGGCTGCCGTACGAGGCGGC
Source organism: Streptomyces sp. NBC_00209 (assembly GCF_045206345.1). NCBI lineage: Bacteria > Bacillati > Actinomycetota > Actinomycetes > Kitasatosporales > Streptomycetaceae > Streptomyces > Streptomyces sp. NBC_00209. The sequence goes on from NZ_CP108121.1 coordinate 2,202,296, forward strand.
GGAGGGCGAGGCCGCGTTCTACGGGCCGAAGATCGACGTCCAGGTCGAGGACGCGGCGGGCCGCGAGTTCACCCTGTCCACCGTGCAGGCCGACTTCCACCAGCCGGAGCGCTTCGACCTCCACTACACCGGGGCCGACGGGGCGAAGCACCGCCCGGTCATGGTGCACCGCTCCATCATCGGCAGCGTCGAGCGGGCCGTGGCCCACCTCATCGAGCAGCACGGCGGCGCCTTCCCGGCCTGGCTCGCCCCGAAACAGCTGGCGGTCCTGCCGGTGTCCGACGCCGAACTCCCGGACGCGGAGGAGCTGGCCGGGCGGTGCGCCGGGCTGGGGCTGCGCGCGGAGGTCAGCGGCCGGGAGCGCGGCAGCCTGGGCGCCCGCATCCGCGAGGCCCGGCTGGTGCCGTACCAGGTGGTGATCGGCGCGGCGGAGGCGGCCGACGGGCTCGTCGCACTCCGCCTGCGTGACGGCCGCCGGCTCGCCCCCGTGCCGGCCGGGGAGGCGCTGTCCCGGATCGCCGCGCTGACCGCCGCTCACAGCACCGCGCTGTGGGACGAGGAGGCGTAGGGCCGCCTCCTCAGGGCGCGACCGGCGCCGCCTCCGTCCCGGCCGCGTCGCTCTCGCGGCCGGGGCCCAGCGCCCCGGCCAGCAGGGCCGCCACGGCCACCAGCGCGAGCACCACGGTCATCGTGAGGCGCAGGCCGATGTGGTCGGCGAGGAAGCCGAGGGCGGGCGGGCCGACCAGGAAGGCGCCGTAGCCCGCCGTGGAGACCGCGGCCACCCGTGCGGCGGCGTCCGTCGGGTGGTCGCCCGCGGCGGACACCGTGACCGGGAAGCCGAGCGAGGCGCCGAGCCCCCACAGCACCGTGGCGGCGCCGGCCATCAGGGGGCTCGGGGCGACGATGACCACCGCCAGGCCCAGCGCGGCGGTCAGGCCGCTGATCCGGACGACCAGTGCCCGGCCGAACCGCTCCAGGAAGGGGCCGCCGGCGAGCCGGCCCAGGGTCATGGAGGCAGCGAAGACCAGGAAGGTCAGCGAGCCCGCGGTGGGGCTCACGTCGTACCCGTCGACCATGAGCAGCGGCAGCCAGTCGTTGGCCGCGCCCTCCGCGAAGGCCATCGCCAGCACGATCACGCCGATGAGGACGAGCTGCCGGTCGCGCCATACGTGCAGTTGTCCGCGCAGACCGCCCGGCACGGAGTCGGCGGCGGGCGCGTCGTCCTTGCCGGTGCCGGGCGGAATGGCGAGGACCGACCGCGTACCGGCCGCCGCTATCAGGACCGCGACGAGTGTCAGATGCCAGCCGACGGGGAACGCGGCCGCCGTCAGCGCCATGCCGAGGAGCGCCCCGACGACAGTGCCCAGGCTGAAGCAGCCGTGCAGCACCGGCAGGACGGGCCGGCCGATGGCGCTCTCGACGGCGGCGCCCTCGATGTTGAACGCCACCTCGCTCATCCCCATCCCGCCGCCGAACAGGGCCAGTCCCCCGAAGACCACGGCGGCGAGCGAGAGGGCGGTGCCGGCCGCGACGACCAGCATCCCGGCGACGATCAGGGCGACCCCGCCGAGGATCGTCGTCCGGCCCCCGTGGCGCCGCACCAGCGGCCCGGACGCCATGACACCGGCCATGGAACCGGTGGAGAGCCCGAACAGCACCAGGCCCATCGCGCCCGTGGACACGTCGAGCCCGTCCCGGACGGCCGGGGTGCGCGCGACCCAGGAGGCCATGCCCGTACCGGCGGCGAGCATGAAGAGGAACAGTGCGGCACGCCAGCGGCGTGTGGCGGCATCCATACAGCGGGGCCTCGTCAGACGGTGGGAAAGGGTGGCGGTGGGAAGAGCGGCGGTCGAAAAGGTGGCGTGCGCCACGAGCGTACGATCGTACGCCTGGAGTGTACGCTCGTACCCATGACGGACTACTTCGCGGGCGATCCGCGTACGAACCACGAGCGGATGCTCGCCGGAGACCTGTACATCGCGGACGACCCGCAGATCGTCGAGGCCCAGAAGCGGGCCGTGCGGCTGGCCGCCCGCTATCTCGCCGCCTACACCGAGGACCCGGACGCGGCGCAGCCGGTCGTCGCCGAGCTCCTCGGCGGTCTCGGCGCGGGGGCGCACATCCGGCCACCGCTGTACGTCGACTACGGCTCGTACATCACGGTCGGCGAGGACACGTTCGTCAACTACAACCTCACCGCGCTGGACGTCGCGCCGATCACCATCGGCCGCGACTGCCAGATCGGGCCGAACGTCCAACTGCTCACGCCCACGCATCCGGTGGAGCCGGAGCCCCGCCGCGACAAGCTGGAGGCGGCGCGGCCCATCACGATCGGCGACAATGTCTGGCTCGGCGGCGGGGCGATCGTGCTGGCCGGGGTGACCATCGGGGACAACAGCGTCATCGGCGCGGGTGCCGTCGTCACCAAGGACATCCCCGCCAACGTGGTCGCCGTGGGCAATCCGGCCCGGGTGATCCGTTCGATCTAGACGAGGGACAGAGCGTGGCGACCGGACAGAACGACCCCGAGCGGCGGGAGCGCATCATCACCGCCGCGCTCGACCTGATCGCGGCCGAGGGGGTCGCGGGGACCTCGCACCGCAAGGTCGCCGCGCGCGCGGGGGTGCCCCTCGGCTCGATGACGTACCACTTCGCCGGCATGGACGAGCTGCTGCGGGAGGCGTTCACCCGCTTCTCCAGCGGTATCGTCGCCGTCTTCGAGGAGCGGCTCGGCGCCGCCACCACGCAGGACGAGGCCCGGGAGGCGGTCGCCGATCTGGTCCACCACCTGTCCGGCGGCAACCAGCGCGAACTGGTCCTCACGCACGAGCTGTACACCCTCGCCGCCCGCAAGCCCGCCTACCGCGAGCTGACCCGCGAGTGGATGCGCCGCAGCCGGGTCGCCCTGGAGTGGCACTTCGACCCGGCGACAGCACGTCAGCTCGACGCGCTCATCGAGGGCCTTTCCATCCACCGCGCGCTGGAAACCGAACCGCACGACCGCGCCCTGACCGTCGAGGCCATCGCCCGCATCACGCGCACCTGACGCGTGCCCACAGCTCCTGGCCGGCACCCCACCTGACCAAGGTGCCGGTCAGGTCACCTCTCACGCACCGGCCGCCCGGGCCAGCACGCACACCTGGGGCCACCTCGCGCCCGGGGTGGTCAGCCGGGCGGTGATGGTGAACCCGGCCTCTTCCAGTTGTCGGACAACCCGGTCGGTGGACAGCAGGTGGATGGCGTACGCGAATCCGCCGGCACGCTTCTCCGAGGTGTAGGGCTCCCCGTTCCCGGCGTGGAACCCCAGCAGCAGCCGGCCACCGGGGGCCAGGACGCGGCGGAACTCCGCGAAGAGGGCCGGGAGCAGGTCGGGCGGCGTGTGCAGGATGGACCACCAGGCGACGATCCCGCCGAGGCCGCCGTCCGGCGGTCCCAGCGCGTCCATCGTTCCGGTCTCGAAGCGCAGGTCCGGGTGGCGGCGCCGGGCGATGTCCACCATGCGCGGCGACACGTCCACCCCGTGGACGCTCAGCCCGAGGCCGGCCAGATGGGCCGTCACATGGCCAGGACCGCAGCCGAGATCGGCCACCGGGAGTCCGCCGTCCGCGCGGACCTCCTCCGCGAACGCGCCGATCAGCGCGCGCCCCGGCACGTCCTCGGCGAAGAGACCGGGGACGCGGGCGGCGTAGTCCTCGGCGACGGTGTCGTAATAGGCGCGGGTCGCGTCGAGTTCGGTCATCCGTACGACCCTAAGGGGTGGTTGCGCCGACCGGGGCCGGGCACCCCGTGCTCCCGGGCGGTCACCGCCAGTTCCTGAACGCAAGAGCACGCCGAACTGGCCACAGAGCGGGTCAATTGCCGTGCCACAGACATTATTTGTTGCGCACGACGCGGTTCGGGCAAGGCTTCCGACGCACACCTCTTGACGTGTCCCGGGTAACAGCGGAACCATCAACACCCACCGGAGAGCGCTCTCTGAGTGTTTCACCGGACCGTTCGTCGCGTCACCCGCACCAAGACCCAGGAGACGTACGTCCATGCACCTTCCCCCCACGGAAGCCCCCACCACACCCCCCACATCCACCTCCACCGCACCAACCCGCCGCAAGCGCCGGGGCAGGGCCTTCGGGTTCGCCGCGTTCGCCGTGTCGCTGCTCATGGCCGTCCCCACGGCGCAGACCGCCTTCGGGCAGGACGCGCAGGCCATCGAGGGCGGTGGCGATCTCGGGCCCAACGTCATGGTGTTCGACCCGTCGACGCCGGACATCCAGGCCAAGGTCGACGAGGTCTTCAAGAAGCAGGAGTCGGCGCAGTTCGGCGACGGCCGCTACGCGCTGATGTTCAAGCCGGGCACGTACGACAACATCAACGCGCAGATCGGCTTCTACACGTCGATCGCCGGTCTCGGGCTGAACCCCGACGACACCACGTTCAACGGTGATGTCACCGTGGACGCGGGCTGGTTCAACGGCAACGCCACGCAGAACTTCTGGCGTTCGGCGGAGAACCTGGCGCTGAACCCGGTCAGCGGCACCGACCGCTGGGCTGTCTCGCAGGCCGCGCCGTTCCGCCGGATGCACGTCAAGGGCGGCCTGAACCTCGCCCCCGACGGTTACGGCTGGGCGAGCGGCGGGTACATCGCCGACAGCAAGATCGACGGGCAGGTCGGCCCGTACTCGCAGCAGCAGTGGTACACCCGCGACAGTTCCATCGGCAGCTGGGGCAACGGCGTCTGGAACATGACGTTCTCCGGCGTCGAGGGCGCTCCGGCGCAGAGCTTCCCCGAGCCGCCGTACACCACACTCGAGAACACCCCGGTCTCCCGCGAGAAGCCGTTCCTCTACCTGGACGGCGACGACTACAAGGCGTTCGTCCCGGCCAAGCGCACCAACGCGCGCGGCGTTTCCTGGGGCAACGGCACCCCGCAGGGCGAGTCCATCCCGCTCGACCAGTTCTACGTGGTGAAGCCGGGCGCGAGCGCGGAGACGATCAACGCGGCGGTGGCTCAGGGCCTGCACCTGCTGTTCACGCCGGGGATCTACCACGTCGACCAGACGATCAACATCGACCGCGCCAACACGGTCGTGCTGGGCCTCGGTCTGGCGACGATCATCCCGGACAACGGGGTCACCGCCCTCAAGGTCGGTGACGTGGACGGCGTGAAGCTGGCCGGGCTGCTCATCGACGCCGGCACCACCAACAGCGACAGCCTGGTCGAGGTCGGCCCCGAGGGTGCGTCCGCGAACCACGCGGACAATCCGACCAGCGTCCAGGACGTGTTCGTCCGGGTCGGCGGCGCGGGCGCCGGCAAGGCGACCACGGGCATGGTGATCAACAGCAACGACACGATCATCGACCACACCTGGCTGTGGCGCGCCGACCACGGCGAGGGCATCGGCTGGGAGACCAACCGCTCCGACTACGGCCTCCAGGTCAACGGCGACAACGTCCTGGCCACCGGACTCTTCGTGGAGCACTTCAACAAGTACGACGTCCGCTGGTCCGGCGAGAACGGCAAGACGATCTTCTTCCAGAACGAGAAGGCGTACGACGCCCCCAACCAGGACGCCGTCCAGAACGGTGACGTCAAGGGCTTCGCGGCCTACAAGGTGGACGACTCGGTCAACACGCACGAGGGCTGGGGGCTCGGCAGCTACTGCTACTTCAACGTCGACCCGAGCATCCGTCAGGACCACGGCTTCGAGGCCCCGGTGAAGGCCGGCGTGAAGTTCCACGACCTGATCGTCGTCTCGCTCGGCGGCCAGGGCCAGTACAACCACGTCATCAACGACACGGGTTCGCCGACCTCGGGTACGGATACCGTCCCGTCGCAGGTGGTGTCGTTCCCGTAGATTGCCGGCAGGTACGGGACTCCGGTCGCCGGAGTTCTCCGCGAGGGCGCCCGCCCCGTCACTTCCGACGGGGCGGGCGCCCTCGTGTCAGGGGCGGCCGCCCGCCATCAGGGATTCGAGTCCGGCGAGACCCTCCAGGACGAACGCGCCCAGGCCGCGCACCCCGAGGGTGTCGATCCAGCGCTCGAAGGCGACCTTGAAGACGGCGATGCCCGCCTCGGCCGCCAGACTCGCCGCCGGTTCGCTCACGCCGCGTTCCCGCAGGGCCTCCCCCATCGCCGCGGCGAGAGAGGCGAGCTTGACCAGCTCGCGTTCCTGGAGCTCCGCGTTGGCCGTGATGATCCGCTGCCGCTGCCGGGCCTGGAGATGCCGCTCGTCCAGCACGGCCGCGGCCGCCTGGAGCGCCGCCGCCACCGCGTCGATCGGGGGCGCGGACGGAGGAGCCTCCGCGAGGCCGCTCACCATGCGTTCCCGGAGCAGGGCGGAGCCCGCGAACAGCACCTCGCGCTTGTCCGCGTAGTGCCGGAAGAACGTGCGTTCCGTGAGCCCGGCCCGCTTGGCGATCTCGGTCACGGTCGTCTGCTCGTAACCCCGCTCGGCGTAGAGCTCCATGGCGGCCTGCTCCAGCCTGCCGCGTGCGTTCGGCTCCCATCGACCCATACGGCGAGTGTATGGGATGACAGTCACTGACATCAGGAGTAGGGTGATGGCAGTCGCTGACATCGGGGGTCCGGCAGCGTTCCCGCCGCCCGGAGCGTCAGCCTGTTCCAGGAGGTTTCCTCATGCGTGTATTCATCACCGGCGCGTCCGGCTGGATCGGTTCCGCGGTCGTCCCCGAGCTCATCGGGGCAGGTCACCAGGTCGTCGGGCTCGCCCGTTCGGACGCCTCGGCCGAGGCGCTGGCCACCGCCGGGGCCGAGGTGCGGCGCGGATCGCTGGACGACCTGGACGTGCTGCGCGAGGCCGCCGCCGACGCGGACGGGGTACTCCACCTCGCGTTCAAGCACGACATCGCGTTCTCCGGGGACTTCCAGGGCGCCACCGAGGCGGACCGGAAGGCCATCGACGCCTTCGGGGACGCGCTCTCCGACTCCGGCAAGCCCTTCGTCATCGCCTCCGGGCTCCTCGGTCTGGCCCCCGGCCGGATCGCGTCCGAGGAGGACGGGCGGAGCGCCGCCCCGGACGCGCCCGCCGGAGGCCCGGGCGGCCGCCAGGACAACGCGCGGGCGACGATCGCGCTCGCCTCCCGCGACGTCCGCTCGTCCGTCGTCCGGCTGCCCCCGACGGTCCACGGCGACGGGGACCAGGGCTTCGTGGCCTCGCTCGTCGCCACCGCCCGCGCCAGGGGTGTCTCCGGATACGTCGGCGACGGCTCCCAGCGCTGGCCGGCCGCCCACCGCGAGGACGCCGCGCACCTGTTCCGGCTGGCCCTGGAGCAGGCCCCCGCCGGCTCCACCCTGCACGCGGCGGCCGAGGAGGGTGTCGTACTGCGGTCCGTCGCCGAGACCATCGGCCGCCACCTCGGCGTCCCCACGGCCTCCGTCGCCCCCGCGGACGCGGCCGGCCACTTCGGCTGGCTGGCCGGCATGGTGAGCCTCGACTCGCCCGCCTCCAGCGCCCTGACCCGCGAACGGTTCGGCTGGAAGCCCACCGGGCCCGGGCTCATCGAGGATCTGGACCAGGGGCACTACTTCGGCGCGCCGGGCGCGTAACGCGTAACCCCGCCGCCCTCACTGATCGCGGCGGTGCACCGCGCACACCGCCACGGCCCCGGCGGCCAGCGCCCACAGGACGTAGACGGTCCAGGCGCCCGCCTCCGACCACGGGAAGAGCTCGGGCGGGGGCTGCGGAAGGGCGCCGCCCGTCAGACGCTCCCAGGCGCTGAACGGCAGGGTGTGCCGGAGCACCGCCGTCAGGTGGCGGCGGTCGCTGAGGGTCATCGGGAGCAGGAGCAGCACCACCACGCACGCCACGATCGACGTCCCCGTGTGCCGGATCACCGTGCCGAGCGCGAGACCCGCGAGCGCGGCGACCGGCGCGAGCAGCGCGGAGGCGGCGAGGACCTGGAGCGTTCCGGGGTCGCCGAGGGCCACGGACGCGCCGCGTCCGGACAGGATCGCCCGGGTCGAGGCGAAGGAGGCGGCGGCGACGAGCACGCCGAAGGCCGTGGTGACGGCGGCGAGTACGAGGATCTTGGCGGCCAGCACCGAGCGCCGGGCGGGTACGGCGGTGAACGTCGTGCGCAGGAGCCCGGTCCCGTACTCGCCGGTGACCGACACGGCGCCGATCGCGGCCAGCGCCAGGACCAGCACCAGGGCGGAGTTGTCGGTGAAGGCGTCGCCCAGCGCCAGGCGGTGGCTGACGAAGAACTCCTGGCTGCCCTTGTCGTACTGGTACCAGTACTTGTAGTGGTCGTAGGCCGTACCGGCGTTGAACGCGACGACGGCCAGCGCACTGAGCGCGTACAGCCAGGGTGTCGAGCGCAGCGACCACGTCTTCAGCCACTCGGCGGCGATCAGGTCGGTGAAACGCGCGCGGGCCTCGACGCGCGTGACGGGGGTGGCGGTCGCCGTGGTCATCGGGGGTCTCCTGCCGGGTACTGGACGCTGTCCGCGGTGAGTTCCATGAACGCCTCCTCCAGCGAGGCGCCGAGGGTGGTCAGTTCGTGGAGCAGGACCCGGTGGCGCAGGGCGAATTCGCCCACGCGCTCGGCGGGGAGCCCGGTCACGGTGAGCCGGTCGCCGTCCCCGGCCACCGAGGCGCCCTCGGCGGTCAGCAGCGGCGTCAGGTCCGCCGCGTCCGGAGTGCGTACGGTGACGCTGAGGCGGGTGGAGCGGGCGGCGAACGCCCTCAGGCTCTCGGCGGCGATGAGCGCGCCGCGCCCGATGACGACGAGCCGGTCGGCGGTGTGCTCCATCTCGGTCATCAGGTGGCTGGAGACGAAGACGGTACGGCCTTCGGCGGCGAGCCGGCGGAAGAGTCCGCGCACCCACAGCACGCCCTCCGGGTCGAGGCCGTTGAGCGGTTCGTCGAAGAGCAGGACGGGCGGGTCGCCGAGCAGGGCCGTGGCGATGCCGAGGCGCTGGCGCATCCCGAGCGAGAAGCCGCCGACGCGGCGGCGGGCCGCTGCCGCGAGGCCCACCTCTTCGAGGATCCCGTCGACCCGGGCGCGCGGAATGCCGTTGCTCCGGGCCAGCACGGCGAGGTGGGCGCGGGCGGTGCGGCCGCCGTGGACGTCGCCCGCGTCGAGCAGGGCGCCGACGTGGCGCAGTCCGCGCGGGTGGTCGCGGAAGGGGCGGCCCCGGACGGTGGCCGTTCCGGCGGTCGGCTCGACCAGGCCGAGGAGCATGCGCAAGGTGGTGGTCTTCCCGGCCCCGTTGGGCCCGAGGAAGCCGGTAACCTCGCCCGGCCGGACGGTGAAGGTCAGGTCGTCCACGGCGGTGGCGCCGCCGTATCGCTTGGTCAGTCCGTTGACTTCGATCACGGGCCCCACCCTGCGGGCCGCGACCGGCCGGTGTCGTCGGGCCGTCGCTGACATCCGGACACGCCGGTCTGCACCCGTGGGTGTACAACCGTGGGCCGATGCGCGGGGGTTCGGCGCTGGTTACGCTCTGCACATGTCCAGCTCACCTGTCCTGCCCCTGCTCAAGCGCGTCCCGCCCGGCGCGTGGGTGGCTGCCGCCTGGTTCGGGGGCCTGGCGATGACCGTCCTCGTGCGGGTGCGGATGCCCGGCGAGTACGAGGCGTCCGTCATGCGGGGGGTCCTCTTCTACCGCTGGGACGGCCTGCTGACGCACCTGCTGTCCACGGCCCTGATGACGGCCGGGTGCCTGCGCCTCGACCGGCGCCCTCTGGGCGCCATGGCGGTACTGCTCGCCGCCTCGGCGCTGGCCACGATGCCACTCGGCGTCACGGCGATCCCCCTGGCGCAGTTCCTGGCCATCGATGTCGCCCTGTACTTCACGGCCGCGGCCCGCCCCCTGCGCACGGGCGTCCTCGCCCTCGTCATGTCGGTGACCGTCCTGGTCGCGTTCGTCGGTGGCCGGGCGCTCGCTGGGTGGCCCGCCGGTACGTCGGCGGAGCTGGCCGTCGCGCTGGTGGCGGTCGTCGCCTGGCTGGTGGGCCGCTCGGTGTACGAGAGCCACAGGCACGACGCGGACCTCACGGCCCGGGCCACGGACCGGGCACTCGTCGCCGAACGGCTGCGCATCGCCCGCGAGATGCACGACGTGGTGGCCCACAGCGTCGGCATCATCGCCCTCCAGGCGGGCGCGGCGGCCAGGGTCGTGCACACCCAGCCGGACGCCGCCCGCGAGGCGATGAGCGCGGTGGAGGCCGCGGGCCGGGAGACGCTGTCGGGGCTGCGCCGGATGCTCGGCGCGCTCCGGGAGACCGGACCCGGCCAGGACGCGGCGGGGCGCGAGGACGCGCCGCTGCGCCCCGCCGAGGGCCTGGCCGACATCGACCGGCTCGCCCGGGCCACGACCGCCGCCGGGGTCCGGGTCGAGGTGGACTGGCGGGGAGAACGGCGTTCGCTTCCGCCGGAGTTGGAGCTGTCGGTGTTCCGGATCGTCCAGGAGTCGGTGACCAACGTGGTGCGCCATGCGGGGACCGACGCCTGCCGGGTCCGCGTCGAGTACGGCGAGGAGGAGCTGACCGTCGAGATCACGGACCGGGGGCGGGGCGCGGATCGTGGTGGGGGCCGCGACACGGGGCGCGGCGCGGCCCCCGGGTTCGGCCTGGTCGGGATGCGGGAGCGGGTGGCCCTGCTGCACGGCGAGTTCACCGCCGCCCCGGCCCCGGGCGGAGGCTTCCGGGTCACGGCCCGTCTGCCGGTGCCCGTGCGGGAGCCCGTGCGGGAGGCGATACCGCCGCGGCCGGAGCCTGAGCCGGTGCGGGAGCCTGAGCCGGCGCGGGGAGCGGCGATATGACCGGCGGCGGGCAGCCCGGGGCGCCCGTCGACGCGCCCGTCGACGCGCCTGTCGACGCCGCCCAGGACGTGGCCGGTGCGGAGGACGGCGGGGCGCCCGTCCCTCCCCCGGTCCGTGTCGTGCTCGCGGACGATCAGCCGCTGGTGCGGACCGCGCTGCGCATGGTCATGGCGGACACCCCGGACATCGAGGTGGTCGGTGAGGCGGGGACGGGCGAGGAGGCGGTCCGGCTGGTGGCGCGGCTGGCCCCCGATGTCGTGGTGATGGACATCCGGATGCCCGGCATGGACGGCATCGAGGCCACCGGGCGCATCACCGCACAGGGCGGGGAAGCCCATGTGGTGGTCCTGACGACCTTTGACGACGACGACTACGTGTACGGGGCGCTGCGCGCCGGGGCGGCCGGGTTCCTGGTCAAGGACATGGCGCTGGACGACATCCTGGCGGCGGTGCGGGTGGTGGCCTCCGGCGACGCCCTGATCGCGCCGAGCGTCACCCGGCGGCTGATCAAGGAGTTCGCGGCCCGGCCCTCGCCCTCCGCACCGGCCCCGGCGCCGCTGACCGCGATCACCGACCGGGAGCGGGAGGTGCTGGTGCTGGTCGGCGGCGGGCTCTCGAACGCGGAGATCGCCGAGCGCCTGGTCATCAGCGTCGCCACGGCGAAGACCTATCTCACCCGCCTGCTCGCCAAGCTGGGGGCGCGGGACCGGGTGCAGCTGGTCATCATCGCGTACGAGGCGGGGCTGGTGTCCTCGGGGCGGTGACGCCGGTCGCGGCGGCGGGCGCCGTCGCCCGGACCGGCGCCTACAGCCAGCCCTTCTCGCGTGCCATGCGGACCGCCTCGGCGCGGTTGCGGGCGGCCAGCTTCTGGATCGCCATGGAGAGGTAGTTGCGGACGGTGCCCTGGGAGAGGTGGAGGGAGGCGGCGATCTCCGCGTTGGTCGAGCCGTCCGCCGCGGTGCGCAGGACCTCGCGTTCGCGGTCGGTCAGCGGGTTCGCGCCGTCGGCGAGGGCGGCGGCGGCGAGGCCGGGGTCGATGACACGTTCGCCGGCGAGCACCTTGCGTACCACTTCCGCGAGCTGGGACGCGGGGGCGTCCTTGACCAGGAAGGCATCGGCGCCCGACTCCATGGCACGGCGCAGATAGCCGGGCCGGCCGAACGTCGTGACGACCACGACCTTCACGTCCGGCAGGGCCTCGCGGAGCCGGGCCGTCGCCTCGATTCCGGTCATGCCGGGCATCTCGATGTCCAGGAGGGCCACGTCGATGGAGTGTTCCCGGGCCGCCGCCAGGACCTCGTCGCCGCGGGCGACCTGGGCGACCACCTCGATGTCCGGTTCCAGGCCGAGGAGCGCCGCCAGGGCCTCGCGCACCATGGACTGGTCCTCCGCGAGGAGAAGTCTGATCATGCTCATTCCGCGGATCCTAGGCCGGATTCGAACGGAATGCTGAGGACCATGGTGAAGCCTTTGCCCGAACGGGATTGGGTGGCCCGGGTGGTGAGGGTGCCGTCCACCGAGGCCAGGCGTTCGGTGAGGCCGGTGAGGCCGTTGCCGGGCGTGGTTCCGGCGCCGCCCCGGCCGTCGTCGGCGACGGTGAGTTCGAGCACCCGCCCGTCCAGCGTCTGGCGGGGCGTCAGGGTCACCGTGCAGCGGCGCGCACCGCTGTGGCGTACGACATTGGTGACCGCCTCCCGCAGCCCCCAGGCGAGCACCTCCTCCGCCTTCTCGGTCAGCCCCTCGGGGACGTCGGCCGGGATGTCGGCGCCGACTCCGGCGGCGGCCAGCGCGGTGCGGGCCCCGGCCAGTTCGCCGGGAAGGGTGGGCCGGCGGTACCCGGTGACGGCACTGCGTACGTCCACCAGGGCCTGGCGGCTGACCTGTTCGATGTCCGCGACCTGGGCGGCCGCCAGCTCGGGCCGGTCGGGAAGCATCCGGCCGGCCAGCTCGCTCTTGAGGGTGATCAGCGAGAGGGAGTGGCCGAGCAGGTCGTGCAGGTCGCGGGCGAGGCGCAGGCGCTCCTCGTTGGCGGCGAGCTGCGCGACGGTGGCCCGGGCCTGGCGCAGCTCGATCGTGGTGCGGACCAGCTGCCGTACGCCCGTCATCGCGAACCCGCCCAGCAGGGCCGGGAAGACCAGGGCGGTGATGATCTCGCGCGCGTCCTCCAGGGTCGCCCCGACGCCGACCAGGACGGCGGTGACGACGGGGATCAGCCAGCGCGCGGTCCGCATCGGCAGCGTGGCCCCGACCGACACCGCCACGTACACGAAGAGGACCAGCCACGGCGTGCCGAGCGTCAGCGACATCAGCACCGCGACCGCCCCGAGGAAGGCGATCGACGCCCGCACCCGGAAGGGGTCGAGCGCCTTCGACGTGTGCCGGAAGACCAGGACCAGGTAGGCGCCGACGAAGACCAGCAGCCCGAGGACGCCGAGCGCGGTCGCCCACGGGGTGTGGTTGCCGTCGGCGAGGTCCTTGACCGGCGCGCTCATGAAGGCGAGCCAGATCCCGATCCACAGCAGCTTGACCCCGGCCTGCCGGGCGGTCGCGGGCGGCCGCCCGAGACCCACCGACGTCTCGTCGTCGTTCACGCCTTCAGGGTGTCCTTCCGGTAGAGCCATGCCGCGCCGCCGGCGAAGAGCAGGAAGTAGACGCAGAGGACGGCGACGTCCTTGGCGTGGGGCGCGCCGCCCATTTCGACGGCCTGGCCGAGTGCAGCGTACGCGTGTGTGGGAAGCCACTCGGAGATGTTCTGGAGCCACTGCGGGAAGGTCGCGCTGGGCATCCAGAGGCCGCCGAGGATGGAGAGGCCGAAGTAGATGATCATCGTGACCGGGCGGACCGCGTCCCCGCTGGTGATGTAGCCGATGGCGACGCCGAGCGCGGCGAAGACCAGGGAGCCGGCCCAGATGACGCCGGTCAGCGCGAACCACTGCCAGAGGTCGAAGCGGACGTGTTTGACCGAGGCTGCGACGAGGAAGACCACGACGATGCACGGCAGGGTGACCATGGCGGCGCTGGCGATCTTCGCCAGGACGTAGCCCCGGCCGGGCAGCGCGGTCAGCCGCAGTTGACGCACCCAGCCCTTCTCGCGCTCCTTGGCGATGCGCTCGCTGTTGCCCATGAGGACGGCGGTCAGCGCGCCGAAGGAGGCCATGGAGACCATGAAGAAGGACTGGAGGGTCAGATCGGTGTGCGGGATCTTGTCGGTGTCGTTCTGGGTGCCGGAGATCAGCAGGTAGATCACCGACGGGTAGATGACCGAGAAGAACATGAACTTCTTGTTCCGCAGCGTGCGGGTGACTTCGAGCCGGATCAGGGCCCCGGAAAAGAGATTCAGCATGAGGTCTTGGCCTCCTCGGCCTCGGTGATGGCGACGAATGCCTGCTCCAGGCCGAGTCCGGCGACTTCCAGCTCGCGCGGGTAGAGGCCGAGGCCGTAGACCGCGTGGACGGTCGCGTCGGCGTTGTGGGACTGGATGCGCACCCGCCGGCCGTTGATGTCCAGCGAGGCGAGGAACGGCAGTGCGCGCAGGGCGGTCCGGTCGATCGCGCCCTCCAGCTCGAAGGAGATCCGGCGGGCCCCGGCCTTCGCCTTGATCTCGGCGGCGGTGCCGTCGGCGAGGAGGCGGCCCTTGTGCAGGACCAGGACGCGGTCGGCGATCGCGTCGGCCTCTTCCAGGTAGTGGGTGGCGAACAGGACGGTACGGCCCTGCTCGGCCTGCTCGCGCATGGTGGCCCAGAACGCCTGGCGGGCAGTGACGTCCATGCCGGTCGTCGGCTCGTCGAGGACGATGAGGTCGTTGGCTCCGGCGGTGGCGAGCGCGAACCGTACGCGCTGCTCCTGGCCGCCGGAGAGCTTGTTGACCATCCGGCCGGCGATCGACGCGATGCCCGCCCGGGCCAGCACCTCGCCGACCGGGTGGGGGCGCGGGTGCAGGTCGCAGGCGAGCCGGACCAGTTCCTCGACGGTGACGTCCTCCATCAGGCCGCCGCTCTGGAGCATGGCGCCGACCCGGCCGGCCTTGATGGCCTCCTGCGGCGTGGTGCCGAAGAGGCTGACCGTGCCGGAGTCGGCGGTGCGCAGGCCGAGGAGGAGGTCGAGGGTGGAGGACTTGCCGGCTCCGTTGGGGCCGAGGAGCGCCACGGTCTCGCCGGGATGCAGGTCCAGGGTGAGCCCGTCGACGGCGCGTACGTCCCCGTAGACCTTGCTGACCTGGTCGAAGCTGACCACCGCGGTCCTCGTCGCGGTCGCTCCGGTGGCTGTCGTTGTCATGCGTCCAGCCTGGCGGACCGGGGGTGCGTGCGGCAGGGTCAGCGGTCGTGGATCCGGAATGACAGATGTCATGTGCCGGGGATGACGGGTGTACGGGGGCTGGGTGCGGGGACGCCGCCGCGTCGGCCGGGTCCGGTGTCGCTCGTTTACGCCGCCGCCCCCGGCCGGGGTCCGGTCGGGGGCGGGTGGGCTGTGGTGCGGGCGGGTCAGCCGTTGCCGTCGAGGTCGATGGTGACCGTGCGCTCGGCGGGGGTCTTCCCCGTCAGCGCGCCCTTCATGGCGTAGGCCACGTCGTCCGCGCTGAGCTGGTGCTTCTTGCCGTCGCCCTTGGTGATCATGACGCCGTCGAAGACACCGGCGCAGAGCCGGTCGATCGCTTCCTTGTCGTAGACGTCGACCAGCTTCCCGTCGACCGCCTTCATCGACAGGATCTGCGGCAGCGACTTCGCCGGGCCGAACGGGATCTCCTTGCCACCGGCCCTGATGGTGATCAGGCCGGACATCGCGGGCTCCGCGAACTCCTTCATCGCCCGGTCGAGTTCGGCCTGGGTGATGGCGGGTTCCCGGGTGACGACGGGCAGTTCGACGGCCCTGGCGCTGCCGGTCTCGACCTGGGCGCGGTAGGCGTCCCGGACCGAGCCCATCGACTTGTTGACGTCGATCGCCTTGCCGGACTTGCCCGGTACGGCGACGGCCCTGCCGGGCTCGAACGTGATGGTGCCGTCCTTCACCGTGCCGGAGCCGCCGGCCAGGTCCTGGAGCGCGACGCCCAGCTTCTCCTCGTCCACCGGGAAGACCGGCTCGACGGTCCGCTCGCCGCCGAAGAGCGAGCCGATGACGGAGACCGGGTTGTAGTCGCTGCCGGCCGCGGCGCGCACGGTGGCCTGGCTGTCCAGGGAGAGCCCGGCCTTGTCCGGGGCGAGCTGCGCCTCCTTGCCGTCCACCGTCAGCTTGAGCGGGGTCGCGGCGCGCTTGGCGAGCGCGGAGTCCAGCTTCTCGACGCCGTCCTCCTTGGTGCCGCCGCCGATGTCGACGCCGAGGACCGTGGTGCCCTTGGGGACGTCGGAGTGGTTCATCAGGAGTCCGGCGCCGTAGGCGACACCGAGCAGGCAGACGACCGCCACACCGAGCAGGACCAGCTTCGAACGGCCCTTCTTGGCGGGCGCCGGCTTCGGGGCGGGCCGGGCCGCCGCGGGCGCGGCCGGCTTCGGCGCGACGCCGCCGGGTCCGCCGGGGCCGCCAGGTCCGCCGGGGCCGGTGCCCATCGGGTCGCCCGGGACGTTCCGCCCGCCGGGCACGACGGGGATGCCGCTGTTCAGCGTGTCACCCGCGACATTGCCGCCGGGGCCGCCCGGGGGCGGGGCGAACTGCGGGGTGAGGATGGCGGTGTCGTCGGACATGCGCGGCGGCACACCGCCCTGGCCGGGGCCGCCCGTGTTCAGCGGACCGGGGCCCGGCGGGAAGGGGCCGGGGCCGTCGAGGTTCGGGGTGAGCGGCGAACTGCCGGCGGCCGGGCCCGTGGTGGGGCCGGCCGGGCCGGGGGTGCGCACGCCCAGGTCGGGGGTGGAACGCGGACCGCCGGGGCCCTCCGGGAAGTCGCGCTGCGGCCCGTCCGAGAAGTACGGCAGGTCGGTACGGGGACCGGAGGGCGGGGAGACACGGCCGGGGCCACCGGGGCCGGTGGGGCCACCGGGGCGGGTCGGGGCGCCAGGGCCGCCCGGGGCGCCGGGACCGCCCGCACCGCCAACACCGCCAACACCGCCAGGCCCACCCGTAACACCAGCACCGCCAGGCACGCCAGCACCGCCAGGACCGCCGGGAGCACCCGGCCCACCCGCGCCACCTGGCGCCGGGAAGCCCGCGCCGTCCGTGTCGCCGGGGCCGCCGCCCGTCGGGGGCTTCGCGGCCGCCGAGGACTTGCGCGGGGCGAACCAGTCGCTGCCGCTCTTCTCCCTGGCCGGCTTCTCGGACTCCGCCGGGGCCGCGTCCTCGCCGGACTCCGCGGCCGGTGCCTGGGGCCTCTGCGGTGCGCCGCCCGGCGCGGAGGCGCCCGGACGCGCGGTCGAGCCGGTGCGCTCGCCCTCGCCCTCGGCGTCGCTCATGGGCGTACGCATGACAACAGGCGGGATGGGACGCGACCCCGGGATGTTGATCCGGATGCGCGTCGTCAGCGTCGTCTCGGTCCTCGGCTCATCGGGCCGGTCCGCACCGCCGGGTTCCTGGGTCCCTTCCGGGGCGTCCTGCGACGGGTGTGTCGACGGATACTGGCGGGATCCGTACGGCGGCGTACCCGAGGGGTACGCGGCTCCTCCGCGACCCTGGGGCCCGGAGGACGAACTGTCAGTTTCACGACTCAAAGCAGGTTCTCCCGATTGGCTCCGCCGCCCGTTCTTCCCCCGTGCCGCAGCCCGGGCGCGCGAACCACCATACTGGCCGCCGCCGGCACACACCCCGCCACCGGGGGAAACGACTGCGCACCCCCCGGACGGGCAGGGGGCATTACGGGATCGGACGGAGCACATTACTTGGCAGGTCGGCCGCTTTCGGCCCGCTGCCCGGACGATCGCGGCATGGTGGCACAGATCACAGCGATGGCCATTCCGCCCAGCATGAAGAACCCGAGGCCGAGCGCGTCACCGAAGACATAGTCCCCTTCGGGCCGCCCGCTGAGCAGAAAGACGACCGAAACCAGCCATCCCGCCGCCGGAGCCACGGCCCCGGGCTGGGTGCCCATGAGGGTGCGCCCGCCGTAGAAGAGGCCGGCCGCGGCCGCCAGGGCGAGCAGCAGCCCGCCGGGGAACCAGGCGGGCTGGACGAGCGTTCCGGCGATGCCCACGACGGCGCCGAGGACCGCGAGCCCGAACAGGGCGGCGATCCGGGCGGGGTTGAGGGGGGCGGCCAGACCACTGGCCGGATTGTCCCTCTTCTGCGCGTCCGTCCGGTCGCCGCCGGCCCGCGCCCTGCTGCTCCCGCTCACCGGTCCGCCCCCGGCACACCCGCGAAGAGGTCCCGTTCGCGTTCGCCCGCCGGAGCACCCGGCGTGCCGCTGACCAACTCGTAGTACTCCGTGGTGAACACGGGCTGCCCCAGGTCGTTCGACAGGGCGAAGTAGGGCCCCTGGACGGCGATCTGGGTGGTGTGCGCCCGCATCGCGGCGGTCTTCGCGTCCTCGTGCCCGGAGCCGTCGATCACGGTGGTGATCCGGTCGTCGTCCACCACACCCGGTACGTCGCCGATCTCGGCGATCCCCGGGAACGCGTCCGGGGCCCCGGCGCGCAGCGCGGCGAACCCCTCCTCGGCGACCGAGCGCGGCACCCGGTTCCAGTAGACCTTCGCGACGGCGTGCGGGGCGCCGGAGCCGGGCCGGTAAGCGGCGTCGGCGGCCAGCTCCGCGGCGCGGGTGGCGACGCGGTGGGCCTGGATGTGGTCGGGGTGTCCGTAGCCCCCGTCGGGGTCGTACGTCACCAGGACCTGGGGGCGCACCTCGCGGATGACGTCGGCGAGGTGCCCGGCGGCCTCGTCCACGTCGGCCGACCAGAAGGCACCGGGGCGGCGGTTCTGCTCGGCGCCCATCATTCCGGAGTCCCGGTAGCGGCCGGGGCCGCCGAGGAAGCGGTGGTCGGTGACGCCCAGCGCCTTCATGGCCGCCGCCAGTTCGCCGCCTCGGTACGGGCCCAGGGCGTCGTCGCGGTCGGCGGCGAGACGGGCGAGCGAGGGCGGGATGATCTCGCCCTCCTCGCCGAGCGTGCAGGTCACCAGCGTGACCAGGGCGCCCTCGGCCGCGTACCTGGCCATGGTGGCACCGTTGTTGATCGACTCGTCGTCCGGGTGCGCGTGCACCAGGAGAAGCCGCCGGGCGGGAAGGTCCGTCATGGGACCAGCCTACGAGCCCCCGGGACGGCCGCCCGCCGACGGGTGACCCGGTCAGAACTTGATGCCGCCGATCATGCCCGCCACGTTCGTCGTCAGCTCGGAGATGGTGGGTGCGATGGACGAGCTGGCGAGATAGAAACCGAGCAGCGCGCAGACGACCGCATGTCCTCCCTTCAGTCCGGACTTCCGGATCAGCAGGAAGACGATGATCGCCAGCAGCACCACCGCCGAAATCGAGAGCGCCACAGCGGTTCACCTCCATCGGTACGGTCGGGGACGGGCAGCACACGTGGAGCCAGCAGGTTCATACCCACCGAGCGCTACGGATCATAACTATCCGTGGCGCCGCATTGTTCGGGGCACAGCAGCACGAGGGGCGCACGGACGGGCGTGGGTCGATAGGTTCGGCGTATGACTTCGTCAGAGATCACGTTTCCGCTCCAGCAGGCCCGGACCATGAGATTCACCCTCGGGGCACCGCGTGCGTTCACGGTGTCACCCGACGGTGGACGTGTGGTCTACCTGCGCTCGGGTTCGGGTACGGACCGCTCGGGGCAGCTCTGGGTGCTGGACCTGGACGAGGGCTCCGGGCCGCGAGAACGCCTGGTGGCCGATCCGCGGGCGCTGCTGGGCGGTTCACAGGAGCGTCTGTCGGCGCAGGAGCGCGCCCGGCGGGAGCGCAGCCGCGAGGGCTCCTCGGGGATCGTGGGCTACGCGCTGGACGGAGCCGCCGGGTTGGCCGCGTTCGCGCTCTCGGGGAAGGTGTACGTCGCCGATCTGGGCGCGGGCACGGCGCGCGCGCTGCCCGTTCCCGGCCCGGTGATCGATCCGCGCCCCTCCCCGGACGGGCGACACGTCGCCTATGTGTCCAAGGGTGCCCTGCGCGTGGTCGGGGTGGACGGCGAGGCGGACCGGGCGCTCGCCGAGCCGGAGGACGCCCATGTCACGTACGGGCTCACGGAGTTCATCGGGGCCGAGGAGATGCACCGCTTCCAGGGCTTCTGGTGGTCGCCGGACTCGGACCGGCTGCTCGTGGCCCGGGTGGACGACAGCCCCGTGCAGCGGTGGTGGATCGCGGACCCCGCGCACCCCGGCCGCAAGCCGGCCGAAGTCGCCTACCCGGCCGCCGGAACGCCCAACGCGGAGGTGGGGCTCCATGTCGTGGGCCTGGACGGCGAGCGCACCGAAGTGGTGTGGGACCGGGCCCGGTTCCCGTATCTGGCGCGGGTGCACTGGTCCTCGTACGGGGCTCCGCTCCTCCTCGTCCAGGCCCGGGACCAGCAGAGCCAGCTGTATCTGGCGGTGGACCCGGAGACCGGGGCGACCCGGACCGTGCACGCGGACGAGGACCCGGTCTGGCTGGAGCTGTTCTCCGGGGTGCCCGCGTGGGCACCGGACGGGCGGCTCGTGCGGATCACGGACGAGGGCGGGGCGCGGCGGCTCGCGGTCGGCGACCGGACGCTGACCAGGAGCCGGCTGCACATCCGGTCGGTGCTGGACATCGGGGACTCCGACGTCCTGGTGTCGGCGTCGGCGGGCGAGACGGCGGCCGCGCCGGAGATCGGCGAGACCCATGTGTACCGGGTCAACGAGCTGGGCGTCGAGCGGGTCTCCGAGGGCGTCGGCGTGCACACGGCGGTCCGGTCGGGCCGGGTGACGGTGCTGGTCTCGGCGACGCCGGAGCGGTCCGGGTCGACGGCGCGGGTGCTGCGGGACGGCAAGGAGGTCGCCGTCGTGGAGAACCGTGCGGAGCGCCCGGTGCTGACCGCGCGGCCGGTGCTCACCGAAGGGGGCGCACGGCGGATTCCGTGCGCCGTGTTGCTCCCCACCGGGTACTCGGAGTCGGACGGTCCGCTTCCGGTCCTCATGGACCCGTACGGCGGGCCGCACGGCCGGCGGGTAGCGGCCGCCCACCATCCGCATCTCACCTCGCAGTGGTTCGCGGACCAGGGCTTCGCCGTGGTCGTCGCGGACGGGCGGGGGACGCCCGGCCGCTCACCGGCCTGGGAGAAGGCGGTCAAGGACAACCTGGCCCTCAGCCTGGACGACCAGGTGGAGGCCCTGCACGCGCTCGCGGAGCGCTTCCCGCTGGATCTCGGCCGGGTGGCCATCCGGGGCTGGTCGTTCGGCGGCTTCCTGGCCGGGCTGGCCGCGCTGCGGCGGCCCGACGTCTTCCACGCGGCGGTCGTCGGCGCCCCGGTGACCGACCAGCGGCTCTACGACACCCACTACACCGAGCGCTACCTCGGTGACCCGGCGCGGAACCCGGAGGTGTACGCGTACAACTCGCTGGTCACCGACGAGGGGCTGTCGCACGCGGCCGAGCAGGTGCGGCCCATGATGATCATCCACGGTCTCGCGGACGACAACGTGGTCGTCGCGCACAGCCTGCGGCTGTCCTCGGCGCTGCTCGCCGCCGGCCGGCCGCACGAGGTGCTGCCGCTGAGCGGGGTGACCCACATGACCCCGCAGGAGAAGGTGGCCGAGAACCTGCTGCTGCTCCAGGTGGACTTCCTGAAGCGGTCGCTGGGGCTCCAGGGGGCGTCCTAGCTACCAGCTGGGCGTCCTAGCTACCAGCCGGGCGGCGGCTGCGAGGGCGGCGGGGGCGGGCCGAAGCCGCCGCCCTGCGGATAGCCGTAGCCGGGCGGCTGCCCGGGGTGCGGGGGCGTGGCCGGTGTGGGGCCCCAGCCCGGGCCGGTGCCGGTCCAGGGGTCCTGGCCCGGGGCGCGGACCGGGCCCGGCACGGCGAGGGCGATGAGCGCGGCCACGGCGGCGAGTGCCTGGAAGACCGAGCTGAGCAGGCTGAGCCGGAGCTCGGTCGGCAGGTCGCCGAAGTGCTCCAGCATGTCGTAGTGCACGATCCGGACCACCCCGAACACCCCGCCGGGCAGCAGCACCGCCGCGGCCACCAGGCCGAACGGGCGGGCGTGCGGGGCGCGGGCCACGGCGCTGATCCCGGCGAACACGCAGAGCAGGGCGAGCATCACGGTGGCCCAGCCCGGTGGCGGACCGGTCAGATACTGCGCGATCCGGTCACCGCCCACGTACCAGTCGGGGAAGAACTCCGGGTCCCGGACGACCTGGCGGATCTCCCAGGCGATCAGCACGGCCCCGGCGGCGCACAGCGCCAGGAACGCCAGGACGCCCGCGCCGGGGCCGGGTCCGGTCGGCGTCCGCTCGTAGGAGTCGGCGGGCGGGCGGCGTCCCGCGGCGGCGGTGATGATCATTGCGGCGGCCGCGGCGACGGCGACGAAGGCGCAGATCAGAGCCCGTGAGCGCAGGTCGTCGGAGTACGCGGTCTCCATCCGGCGGCTGCCGATGGTCCAGAGTCCGGGGAGCCGCACGGTGAGGGTGACCACCCCGGCGACGACGAGCGCGGACGCGGCGGACGCGGCGCGGAGCGCGGCCACGGCGACGGCCACGTACACCACGAACAGGACGAGATCCGTGCCCGAGGTGGTGGGGACGGCCCGCATGCGGGTGTCGTACAACCCGGACCAGTACCGCCACAGTTGGCCGAAACCGATCGCGTCGACGTCCCGTATCAGCCAGCACGCGACGAGCACCGCGAGCACGGCGGACAGGACGGCTCCGGTGACTCTTGCTCCGCGGGTGAATATCACACCGGCGATACTTCCGTGCGTCCGCCCTCCGGACAAGAGGGCCTCCGCCGCCCGCCCGTACGGCGACCGGCCGGGGGGGCGTCACACCCCACCGGCCGGTTCCACGGCACCCGCACGGCCGTACGCTGTCGATGATGCCGCGTCCGTATATCGGGGACGTTGCCCGTGTGTTAACGCCGCGTCAGAGGGCCCGGCTGCTCCCGGACGGCGGGGGCGGGCCCTCGTCGCGGTCCGCCGGCCCGGGCTGCTCGGCGGCGTCCGTGGCCTCCGCCGCCTCCGTCGCCCGCGCGGCCGCCTCCTCCTGGCCGCCCTCCCCCGGCACCGCGTCGAGAGTGCCCTCCGGCGGGACCACCCGCTTCTCCTCCGCGAAGTGGCAGGCGGAGGCGTGCCGGGCCGGGGTGTCCACGTCCTGGAAGGCCGCCGGGACCGCCAGCAGGGGCACCTCCAGCTCGCACCGCTCCTGGGCCTTCCAGCAGCGGGTGCGAAAGCGGCAGCCGGAGGGCGGATTGGCGGGCGAGGGCACGTCGCCGTGCAGGATGATCCGCTCGCGGAACTCCCGCGCCGCGGGGTCCGGCACCGGAACGGCGGAGAGCAGCGCCTGCGTGTACGGGTGCGTGGGGTGTTCGTAGATCTCCGCGTCGGTGCCGATCTCCACGAACCGGCCCAGATACATCACGCCGACCCGGTCGGAGATGTGCCGCACGATGGAGAGGTCGTGCGCGATGAAGACGTAGCTCAGGTTGAACTCGGCCTGGAGCCGGTCCAGCAGGTTGACGACCTGCGCCTGGACGGAGACGTCGAGCGCGGAGACCGGTTCGTCGGCGACGATGATCTCCGGGTTGAGCGCGAGGCCGCGGGCGATGCCGATGCGCTGGCGCTGGCCGCCGGAGAACTGGTGCGGATAGCGGTTGATGTACTCCGGGTTGAGCCCGACGACGTCGAGCAGTTCCTGCACCTTGCGGAGCCGGCTGCCCTTCGGGGCGACCTCCGGGTGGATCTCGTACGGCTCCCCGATGATGTCGCCGACCGTCATGCGCGGGTTGAGCGAGGTGTACGGGTCCTGGAACACCATCTGGATGTTGCGGCGGACGGCCTTCAGCGCGCGGCCGGACAGCTTGGTGATGTCCTCGCCCTTGTACCGGATGGCACCCGCCGTCGGCTCCTCCAGGTGCACGAGCAGCCGGGCGACCGTCGACTTGCCACAGCCGGACTCCCCCACGACGCCCAGCGTCTCGCCGGCCCCGAGGTCGAAGGAGACCCCGTCGACGGCCTTGACCGCGCCGACCTGCTTCTTGATGAGGATGCCCTGGGTCAGCGGGTAGTGCTTGACGAGGTCGCGCACCTCCAGGATCGGTTCGCCGCCCGCGTACGCGCTCTCCTGGCGCGACTTGGACAGCAGGGTGCGCGCGGCCTCGCCCTCCTCGCGCGCTTCCTTGCGCCCCGAGTGGTCAGCGTGCATCGAGCGTCTCCTTCCAGAAGTGGCAGGCGCTCTGTCGGTGCTCGGCCACGTCGTACAGCGGCGGCACGTCGGTGCGGCAGACGTCCTGGGCCATCGGGCAGCGCGGGTTGAAGGCGCAGCCGGGCGGGATGTGCAGCAGGTTGGGCGGCAGGCCCTTGATCGCGTACAGCTCCTGGCCCTTCTGGTCCAGGCGCGGGATCGAGGCCAGCAGGCCCTTGGTGTACGGATGGGCGGGCGCCTTGTAGATGTCGTGCACGGGCGAGGTCTCCACGATGCGGCCCGCGTACATCACGGCGATCTTGTCGGCGACGTCCGCGACCACGCCGAGGTCGTGGGTGATGAGGATCAGGCCCATGTTCAGTTCGCGCTGGAGCTCCGCGAGGAGGTCCATCACCTGGGCCTGGACGGTGACGTCGAGGGCGGTGGTGGGCTCGTCGGCGATGATCAGGGAGGGCTCCAGGGCGAGCGCCATCGCGATCATGATGCGCTGGCGCATGCCGCCGGAGAACTGGTGCGGATAGTTGCCGACCCGCTCCCTGGCGGCCGGGATGCGGACCCGGTCCATCAGCTCGATGGCCTTGGCCTTCGCGTCCTTGCGGGACATCCCGCGGTGCACGACGTACATCTCGCCGAGCTGCTCGCCGACGGTCAGAACGGGGTTGAGGGAGGACAGCGCGTCCTGGAAGATCATGGCCATCTCCTGGCCGCGGATCTTCCGGCGCTCCTCCTTCTTCATTTTCAGCAGGTCGCGGCCCTTGAACAGGATCTCGCCCTGCGGGATCTTCCCCGGGGGCATGTCGAGGATGCCCATGACCGCCTGCGCGGTGACCGACTTGCCGGAGCCCGATTCGCCGAGCACCGCGAGCGTCTCGCCCTCGGCCACCGAGTAGTTGACCCCGTTGACGGCCTTCACGACCCCGTCCCGGGTGTGGAACTCCACGTGCAGATCGCGCACTTCGAGCAACATGGCAGCGGACTCCTCAGCGCAGCTTGGGGTCGAGGGCGTCGCGCACCGCGTCGCCGAGCATGATGAAGGCCAGCACCGTCACCGCCAGCGCGCCGGCGGGCCAGAGGAGCATGTGCGGGGCGTTGCGGATGTACTGGGACGCGGCGGAGATGTCGATGCCCCAGGAGACGGCGGGCGGCTTCAGGCCCACGCCGAGGAACGACAGGGTCGCCTCCAGCGAGATGTACGTGCCCAGCGCGATGGTCGCGACGACGATGACCGGGGCGACGGCGTTCGGCGCGATGTGGCGCAGCATCATCCGGCTGTTGGAGGCGCCGAGGGCCCGGGCGGCCTGCACGTAGTCGTTGTGCTTGGCGGTGATGACCGAGCCGCGGGCGATGCGGGCGATCTGCGGCCAGCCGAGCAGGACGATGAAGCCGATCACCGGCCAGACGGTGGAGCTGGTCACCACGGAGAGGAAGACCAGGCCGCCGAGGACGACGGGGATGCCGAAGAAGATGTCGGTCAGCCGGGACAGGAGCGCGTCCCACCAGCCGCCGAAGAACCCCGCGAGGCCGCCGAGGACGCTGCCGATCAGGGCGACGCCGACGGTGGAGCAGATGCCGACGGTGACGGAGTTGCGGGCGCCGTAGACGACGCGGGTGTAGACGTCGCAGCCCTGTCCGTCGTAGCCGAAGGGGTGGCCGGGCTGGGAGCTCTGCTGGGCCTTGCCGAGGTCGCAGTCGAGCGGGTCGCCGGAGGCGATGAGCTGCGGCCAGATCGAGATGACCACCAGGAACAGGATGATCAGCGCGGAGATGATGAAGACCGGGTTGCGGCGCAGGTCGCGCCAGGCGTCGGACCACAGGCTCTGCGGTTTGGTACCGGGACCGGTGCCGTCCGGGCCGCCGGGGGTCTTCTCCAGGCTGTCGCCCTCCGCCAGCGCGAGGTCCGTGGGCCCGCCGGCTCCGGCGGCCGAGATCGCCTCGTCCGGTGTCTGCTCAGGCATAGCGGATCCTCGGGTCGAGTACGGCGTAGAGGAGGTCGACGATCAGGTTGGCCGCCAGGAAGACCAGCACCAGGACGGTGACGAAGCCGACGACGGTCTGCGAGTTCTGACGCAGGATGCCCTGGTAGAGCTGGTAGCCGACGCCGTGGATGTTGAAGATCCGCTCGGTGACGATCGCCCCGCCCATCAGGGCGCCCACGTCCGTACCGATGAAGGTGACGACCGGGATCAGCGAGTTGCGCAGCAGGTGGCGGATGACCACGCGGCGCCGGGGCAGGCCCTTGGCGGTGGCGGTGCGGACGTAGTCGGCGCGGGTGTTCTCGGCGATCGAGGTCCGGGTGAGCCGCGTGACGTACGCCAGTGAGACGGAGGCGACCACCAGGCCCGGGATGATCAGCTCGTTCAGGGGGGCCTCGGGCGAGACGGACGGTTTGATGACGCCCCATTCGACGCCCAGGAGCAGCTGGAGCAGCAGACCGGTGACGAAGGTCGGGATGGAGATCACGATCAGCGTCAGGATGAGGACGGTGGTGTCGACCGGCCGGCCGCGGCGCAGCCCGGTGACGACGCCGAGGCTGATGCCGATGACGATCTCGAAGACGATCGCGACGAGCGTGAGGCGGATGGTGATGGGGAAGGCGGTGCCCATCAGCTCGGTGACGTCCTGCCCGTTGAACGCGGTGCCGAAGTCGCCGGTGAAGACGTTGCCCATGTAGGTGAGGTATTGCTGCCACACCGGCTTGTCGAGGCCGAATTCCGTGCGGAGTTGGGCGGCGGTCGCCGGGTCGCACTGGCGGTCGCCGCAGAGACCCGCGATGGGGTCGCCCATCACGTTCACCATCAGGAAGATCAACAGCGTGGTGCCGAAGAAGACCGGGATCATCTGCAGCAGCCGCCGGATCACATAACGTCCCATGAAGGGCTCCGGGGGTCGCGGGGACGGAGGCTCGGGAGTCGGGGGACGGGGAAGCCGGGCGACCGGTGCGTCACCGCACGGGCCACCCGGCCTCGTCCCTTACTTGACCTTGATCTGCTCGTACACCGGGACGCTGAACTGGTTCAGCGCGACGTTGCTGACGTTCTCCGAGTAGCCGGCGCTGCCGTTCTGGTACCAGAGCGGGATGACGGGCATCTGCTGGACCATGACCTTCTCGGCGTCCTGGAAGGTGGAGACCGCCTTGGCCTTGTCGGACTCGGCGTTGGCCTTGTCCACGAGGTCGTCGAACTGCTTGTTGCTCCACTTGCCGTCGTTGGACGAGGCGTTGCTGTAGTACACGGGCTGCAGGAAGTTCTGGATGAGCGGGTAGTCCATCTGCCAGCCCGCACGCCAGGCGCCGTGCAGCTTCTGCTGGGAGACCTGGCTGCGGAAGTCGGCGAAGGTGCCGACGGGGGCGCCCACGCACGCCTTGTTGTTGCCCATGACCTTGTTGATGCTGTTGCAGACGGCGTCGACCCATTCCTTGTGCGAGCCGGTGTCACCGTTGTACGAGATCTTGAGCTGACCCCCCGGGATGCCGCCGCCGTCCTCGATCATCTTCTTGGCCTCGGCGGCGTTGTACGTGCACTCCTTGCCGCAGAGGCCCTTCTTGAAGCCGCCGTCGTCACCGAGGACCGGGGAGGTCCAGTCGGACGCGGGGGTACGGGTCTTCTGGAAGATCTGGTCCGTGATCTGCGGGCGGTTGATCGCCATCGACAGGCCCTGGCGGACCTTGACCGCGCCGGCGGTGTTCCAGTTCTTGTCGTAGAACGGGAAGGCGAGGGTCTGGATGATGCCGGCCGGGGTGTTGATGTACCGGTCGCCGAGGTCCGACTTGACGTTCTTGAGCTGCGAGGCGGGCACGTCGTCCACGAGGTCGAGGTTGCCGGCTGTCAGGTCGGTGTAGGCGGTGTTGTTGTCGGTGTAGACCTTGAGGTCGATGCCGCCGTTCTGCGCCTTGTCGTCCCCGGGGTAGTCGTCCCACTTGCGCAGGCTCATCGAGGAGCCCTTGGTGTACTTGTCGATGGTGTACGGGCCGTTGCCGATGGGCTGGTCGAGCCAGGACGCGTGGTCGGTGAAGAAGGTCTTGGGGAGCGGAGCGAAGGCCGGGTAGCCGAGGGTGTCGGGCCACAGCGAGAACTTCTGCGACAGCTTGACCGTGAAGGTCTTGTCGTCCACGACCTTGAGGCCGGACAGCTTGGTGGCACTGGCCTTCCCGGACTCCGGGTGGACCTTGTCGTAGCCGTCGATGTAGCCGAAGAAATAGGCGTTCTTCTGGTTGTTCTTCAGGAGCGCGCCGTAGTTCCAGGCGTTCACGAAGGACGTGGCGGTGATCTTCTCGCCGTTGCTGAAGGTCCAGCCGTCCTTCACCGTGACGGTGAAGTTCTGGTTGTCCTTGGACTCGATCTTCTCGGCCAGCATGTTGGTCGCTTCGCCGGTCTTCGGGTCGTACTTCTTCAGACCCCGGAAGATCATGTCGAGGACCTTGCCGCCCTGCACCTCGTTCGTGTTGGCCGGCTCCAGCGGGTTCTGCGGGTCACCCCAGGACGAGCTGACGATCCCGTCGGCGCCACCGCCACCGCCACCGCTGTCGCCCCCGCCGCAGGCCGTCGCCGCCAGGGCGACGGCCGCCGCGCATGCGGCCCACTTGACGTGTGTGGCTCCGCGCATGGAGTGCCTCCTCATTGTGCTCCGGCATACGTGAGGTCAAATATCACCCCAGAGAGGGGCGTATGCATATCTACTCCCCCCATTCGGGCACGGCGGCACCCGTCCGGACGTCGGCGAACGCGCCCGGACATCAGATTCCGGACGCGTACACGACAGTCCGACGGCCCCTGCCTCAGGTCACCCGACTGCCTGAGCCGACCGCGCGCATGACGAAGGGCGCCCCGGAACCGATCGGTTCCGGGGCGCCCTTCGTTGCGTGCGCGGCGTTACGAGGCCGCGTGCACCACGTCCTTCTCCTCCGCGAAGTGGCAGGCCGACTCGTGGGCGGCCGGCGTCTTCGAGGTCTTGAAGCGCTCGGGGACCGCGAGGAGCGGCACCTCGGTGGCGCACTTGTCCTGGGCCTTCCAGCAGCGGGTGCGGAAGCGGCAGCCCGAGGGCGGGTTGGCCGGGGAGGGGACGTCACCGGTGAGGATGATCCGCTCGCGGCCCTCGCGGGCCTCCGGGTCGGGCACCGGGACGGCCGACAGCAGCGCCTGGGTGTAGGGGTGCGTCGGGTGGTCGTAGATCGCGGTGTCCGTACCGATCTCGGCCATCTTGCCGAGGTACATGACGCCGACCCGGTCCGAGATGTGCCGGACGATCGACAGGTCGTGCGCGATGAAGAGGTAGGACAGGTTGAACTCGTCCTGGAGCTTCTCCATCAGGTTGATGACCTGCGCCTGCACCGACACGTCGAGCGCGGAGACCGGCTCGTCGCAGATGATGATCTCCGGGTTGAGCGCGAGGCCGCGGGCGATGCCGATGCGCTGGCGCTGGCCGCCGGAGAACTGGTGCGGGTACCGGTTGATGTACTCCGGGTTGAGGCCGACGACGTCCAGGAGCTCCTGGACCCTGCGCCGCCGGTCGCCCTTGGGGGCCACCTCGGGGTGGATCTCGTACGTCTCGCCGATGATGTCGCCCACCGTCATACGGGGGTTGAGCGAGGTGTACGGGTCCTGGAACACCATCTGGATGTTGCGGCGGACGGCCTTCAGCGCGCGGCCGGACAGCTTGGTGATGTCCTGGCCCTTGTAGAAGACCTCGCCGGCGGTGGCCCGCTCCAGCGTCATCAGCAGCTTGGCGACGGTGGACTTGCCACAGCCGGACTCGCCGACGATGCCCAGCGTCTCGCCCGCGTACAGGTCGAACGAGATGCCGTCGACGGCCTTGACCGCGCCGACCTGCTTCTTGAAGAGGATGCCCTGCGTCAGCGGGAAGTGCTTGACGAGGTTGCGCACCTGGAGGATCGGCTCCCCCTGCGACACGGGCGCGTCGATGGCGGCTACGGCCTCCGCCTCGGACGCCGCGTCGACGGTCTCCACCTCGGAGACGTTGGGGGTGGCGTCCACGGACTCCTTCGAGATGTCAGCCATGGATCGTCTCCTTCCAGAAGTGACAGGCGCTGCGGCGGCCGGCCAGCTCGGTGCCGTCCTGCTCGGTCACCGGCTGGAGGGCCGGGATGTCCGAACGGCAGATGTCCTGGGCCATGGTGCAGCGCGGGTTGAACGCGCAGCCCGACGGCACGTGCAGCAGGTTGGGCGGCAGGCCCTTGATCGCGAAGAGCTCCTGGCCCTTCTGGTCCAGGCGCGGGATCGAGGCCAGCAGACCCTTGGTGTACGGGTGCGCGGGGCGCTTGTAGATCTCGTGCACCGGGGCGGTCTCGACGATCCGGCCCGCGTACATCACGGCGATCTTGTCGGCGACGTCCGCGACGACACCCAGGTCGTGGGTGATCAGGATCAGGCCCATGTTGTACTCGCGCTGGAGCTCCGCGAGCAGGTCCATCACCTGGGCCTGGACGGTCACGTCGAGCGCGGTGGTCGGCTCGTCCGCGATGATCAGGTCCGGCTCCAGGGCGAGCGCCATCGCGATCATGATGCGCTGGCGCATACCGCCGGAGAACTGGTGCGGGTAGTCCGAGATCCGGGCCGCGGCGGCCGGGATCTTCACCTGGTCCATCAGCTCGATGGCCCTGGCGCGGGCTTCCTTCTTGGACAGGCCCTGGTGGACCCGGAACATCTCGCCGAGCTGGTAGCCGACGGTGAGGACCGGGTTCAGCGAGGACAGCGCGTCCTGGAAGATCATGGCGATCTTCTGGCCGCGGATCCTCCGGCGCTCCTCGTTGGACATCTTGAGCATGTCCTGGCCGCGGAAGAGGATCTCGCCCTGGGGGATCCTGCCGGGCGGCATGTCGAGGATGCCCATGATGGCCTGCGCCGTCACGGACTTGCCGGAACCGGACTCGCCGAGGACGGCGAGGGTCTCGCCTGCGTCCACGCTGTAGTTGACCCCGTTGACCGCCTTGGCCACACCGTCGCGGGTGTGGAACTCCACGTGCAGGTCACGGACTTCGAGCAGGGGACCGACGTGGTCGTCACCCCGGCGTGCGGACGGGACTTCGGCGGTCTTGTTGATGGTGGCCACGTTCGCCCTCCTATCGCGACTTCGGATCGAGGGCGTTGCGGACGGCTTCGCCGAGCATGATGAACGCCAGAACGGTGATGCTGAGCATGATCGACGGGTAGATCAGGATGTGCTGTGCCACCCGGATCTGGTTCGAACCGGTCGAGATGTCGATGCCCCACGAGATGGTCGGGTCGGCGAGACCGAGGCCCAGGTACGACAGCGTCGCCTCGGCCGAGATGTACACACCCAGCGAGATGGTGGCGACGACGATCACCGGCGCCATCACGTTCGGCAGGATGTGCCGGAACATGATCCGGGTGGTGCTCGCGCCGAGCGCCCGGGCCGCCTGGACGTAGTCGGCTTCCTTGACGGTCATCACCGCGCCCCGCATGACTCGGGCGATCTGCGTCCAGCCCAGGAACGCCAGGGCGAGGACGACGACCCACACCTTGCGCTCGCTGAAGGACTGGAGGACGACCATCGCGCCGAGCAGGAACGGCAGGCCCAGGAAGATGTTGGTGAAGCCGGAGAGGATCGCGTCGACCCAGCCGCCGAAGAACCCGGACAGCATCCCGACGAGGCCGCCGAACACGGTCACCAGCACGGTGACGCAGACGCCGACGGTGATCGAGGCGCGGGTGCCGTAGATGACGCGGGCGTAGACGCTGCGGCCCTGCCCGTCGTATCCGAGCCAGCCCTCCGAGCCGATCTTGCTCAGCTCCGGCTTCTTCAGGAAGTGCTTCCCGAGGTCCGCGTGGGTCGCCGAGGCCCCGGTGAACAGGCCGGGGAAGACGGCTATCACCAGGAGGATGACGATGAGGACGGACGACACCAGGAAGTACGGGTTGCGACGCAGGTCGGCCCAGGCGTCGCCCCACAGGCTGCGCGCCTTGGCGGCCTGCACGACGGAGGTCGGGTCCGTGACGGGGCCGTGGACGTCCTCGGGCGCGGGTGCGGTCTTGGTCACGTCAGGCATACCGGATCCTCGGGTCCAGGACCGCGTACAGCAGGTCGACTATCAGGGTCATGAACAGGTAGACGAGCACCAGGATGGTGACGAGGCCCACCAGAGTGGTCCCTTCACGCCGGGTGATCGACTCCACGATGGTGCCGCCGATGCCCTTGACGTTGAAGACGGACTCGGTGACGACCGCACCGCCCATCAGGGCGCCCAGGTCGGTGCCCAGGAAGGTGATGACGGGGATCATCGAGTTGCGCATGAGGTGCACACCGATGATGCGGCGCTTGGGAAGTCCCTTGGCGACGGCCGTACGCATGTAGTCGGACCGCAGGTTCTCGGCCATCGTCGTACGGGTCAGCCGGGCCACGTACGCGAGGGAGAGCGACCCGAGCACGATGGCCGGGGTCAGTAGCTCGCTCCAGGTCGCCTCGTTCGAGACATTGGGCGAGATCAGCCCCAGTTGGTCGGCGAAGACGGACTTCACGATGTGCGCCAGCACGAAGACCGGGATCGAGATGATCAGCAGCGTCAGGATCAGCACCACGTTGTCGGCCAGCCGGCCGGCACGCAGACCCGCGACCATGCCCAGGCCGATGCCGAGGATGATCTCGATGATGAACGCCATGCCCGCCAGTCGCAGGGTGACCGGGAAGGCGTCGCCGAGCACGTCGGTGACGGGGCGTCCGCTGGCTATCTGGTTGCCGAAGTCCCCATGAAAGATCATGCCCTTCATGTAGTCCCAGTACTGCACCAGAATCGGCTGGTCCAGTCCGAGCTTGTGCCGCATCGCTTCCAGAGTGGCCGGGTCGGCACCCTTGTCCCCGAAGAGCCCGCGCACGGGGTCGCCGGGCAGCGTGTAGACCATCAGGAAGATCAGCAGCGTTGTCCCGAGGAAGACCGGGATCATCTGGAGCAGTCGTCGTGCGACATAGCGCCCCATCATGCCTCCATGTAATAGGCGGCGGCAGCCGACGGGCCCTCCCCCGCACCGACTTCCCCTGAGGGTGGGTCGGTTGCGTGGAAGGGCCCCCCGGCCACTGCGTGCGGCAGGCGCGGGACCGTTCTTCAGGCGGTCCCGCGCGTGCGCGCGGACTACGTCGGTGTGATTACTTCTTGACCTCGACCTGCGTCAGGATCGGGTCGCCGTCCTGCGCGTAGTCGACGTTCTGGACCTTCTCCGAGTAGCCGGCGTTGACCTTGTAGTACCAGAGCGGGATGGAGGGCATGTAGTTCACCAGCTCCTTCTCGATCTTCTGGTACGCGGCAACGGAGTCCTCGAGGGAGGCGGCGGAGTCGGCCTTCTTGATCTCCGCGTCCAGGCCCTTGTTCGAGAAGTCGCCCTGGTTGCCCGCGGCGCCCGTACGGAACAGGTCCGAGATGAAGTTGGCGTTCACCGGGTAGTCGAGCACCCAGCCGGAGCGGTACAGGGACTTGACCTGCTTGTCGTCACGCGCGTTGGTGTCGGCCTGGAAGTCGGCCTTCGAGTCACCGGTGCACTTGACGCCGGTCGACTGCGTGATGCTGTTGCAGACCGCCTCGACCCATTCCTTGTGGCCGCCGTCGGCGTTGAACTGGATCGAGATCTTGTTGCCCGGGACGCCGCCGCCGTCCTTGATGAGCTGCTTGGCCTTGGCGGGGTCGTACTTGGTGACGTCGCCGGTGGCGTCCTTCTGGAAGCCGAGGACACCCTGGGCGACCCAGCCGGTGGCGGGCTCACGCGTGCCCTGGAGCACGGTCTTGGTGATCGTGTCGCGGTCGATGCCCATCGACAGGCCCTGGAGGACCTTCGGGTCGATGCCCTTGAACTGCTTGGTGTAGAACGCGACGGCGATCGTCTGGATGGCCGAGTACGGCTTGTCCACGGCGCGGTCACCGAGGTCGGACCGGTAGACCGGGAGGTCCTTCGGGCCGATCTGGCGGAGCACGTCGACGTTGCCGGACTTCAGGTCCTCGTAGGCGGTCTCGAGGGTGGTGTAGTTCTTGAAGACCACACCGCCGTTCTTCGCCTTGTCGAGGCCCTTGTAGTCGTCGTTGCGGACGACCTTGATCTGCTTCTTGTGGTCCCAGCTGACGAACTTGTACGCGCCGTTGCCGACCGGCTTCTCACCGGCGGCCTTCGGGTCCGCGTAGAAGGACTCGGGCAGCGGCGAGAAGACCGTGTAGCCGAGCTTGTACGAGAAGTACGGCAGCGGGGCGTTGAGCTCGATGGTGAACGTGTAGTCGTCCACCTTCTTCAGACCGGACATGGTGTCCGACTTCGGCTTGGCCTTCGCGTCCTCCGGGTGGACGTCCGCGTAGCCCTTGATGTCGCCGAACCAGGACGCGTTGGTCTGGTCGTTCTTGATGTTGGCGGCCCAGTTCCACGCCTTGATGTAGGACTCGGCGGTGACGGGGGTGCCGTCGTGGAACTTCCAGTCCTTCTTGAGCTTGACCGTCCAGAGCTTCGAGTCCTTGGTGTCGACGGACTCGGCGTTGATCATCTCAAGCTTGCCGGACGGGTCGTAGTCCACCAGCTGCGAGAAGATCGCGTCGGTGACGATGCTGCCGTTCGACTCCATCGTGTTGGCCGGCTGCAGCGGGTTCTGCGGCTCACCGACCTCGACGGAGAAGATGCCGTCCGGGTTCACCGCGCCCTTGGCGGTCTTGCCGCCCTTGTCGGCATCGTCGTCGCCGCCACCACAGGCAGTCGCAGCCAGGGCGATGATGGCCGCTCCCGCGACCCACTTGGCGCTCTTGGCACCACGCATGGGTTTCCTCCTCATGAGTCCACTTTTGACTACAAGAAGGGCACTGGGTTGATACACCGACACCCCTGACGGTGATCGTTTCAGTGCCCTTTAGTGTGCTCGTGAGTCGGCGCACTCCCCACAGCGCGTGACCCATTGACCCGAGCTCAATGGAGCCAACTATTAAGTACGACTGGGCCGTAAACCACACTTAAAGGGTCTCGGTTTGACAACATCCGACCCTTGCGCGGACCAAAATCCGGACAAAGCGATCCCAGACAGACACCCCCGAAACGGACTGTTACCGCACGTTTCGGAGAGCAACCTCCGATAGTCGGACGTTTTTGTCTCACATGCTGGTCAGGCAGGCCGAAAACCGGTTGACCACGACCGAGGGCCCCCACAGTGTCTGTGAGGGCCCTGGGCTACGGCAATGCCTTGAGCTGACGGATCGTCGGCCGGAAATCGCCTACCGGCGCCGGCTCAGCCGTGCTTGGCACGCGACGCGGCGCGGCCGCGGTCCTTCTGGTCCAGGACGACCTTGCGGATACGCACGGTCTCCGGGGTCACCTCGATGCACTCGTCGTCGCGGCAGAACTCCAGGGACTGCTCCAGCGACAGCTTGCGGGCCGGGACCACGTTCTCCGTCGTGTCCGCGGAGGCCGCGCGCATGTTGGTGAGCTTCTTCTCCTTGGTGATGTTCACGTCCATGTCGTCGGCGCGCGAGTTCTCGCCGATGATCATGCCCTCGTAGACCTCGGTGCCGGCCTCGGTGAAGATGACACCGCGCTCCTGGAGGTTGACCATCGCGAACGGCGTCACCGTGCCCGAACGGTCCGCGACGAGGGAGCCGTTGTGACGGGTCCGCAGCTCGCCGAACCACGGCTCGTGGCCCTCGAAGATGGAGTGCGCGATGCCCGTACCGCGGGTCTGCGTCAGGAACTCCGTACGGAAGCCGATGAGGCCGCGGGACGGGACGATCCACTCCATGCGGACCCAGCCCGAACCGTGGTTCGTCATCGTCTCCATGCGGCCCTTGCGGGTCGCCATCAGCTGCGTGATGGCGCCGAGGTGCTCCTCCGGCGAGTCGATGGTCATGCGCTCGATCGGCTCGTGCGTCTTGCCGTCGATCTGCTTGGTGACGACCTCGGGCTTGCCGACGGTCAGCTCGAAGCCCTCACGGCGCATCTGCTCGACCAGGATGGCGAGCGCGAGCTCACCACGACCCTGGACCTCCCAGGCGTCGGGACGCTCGGTGTCCAGGACGCGCAGCGAGACGTTACCGACCAGCTCACGGTCCAGGCGGTCCTTGATCTGGCGGGCAGTGACCTTGTGGCCCTTGCCGCCCTTGCCGACGAGCGGCGAGGTGTTCGCACCGATGGTCATCGAGATGGCCGGCTCGTCGACCGTGATCAGCGGCAGCGCGATCGGGTTCTCGGTGTCGGCCAGCGTCTCGCCGATCATGATGTCCGGGATGCCGGCGATGGCGCAGATGTCGCCCGGGCCCGCCTTCTCGGCCGGCTTGCGGGTGAGCGCCTCGGTCATCAGCAGCTCGGTGATCCGGACGTTGGACTGCGTGCCGTCCCGCTTGATCCAGGTGACCGTCTGCCCCTTGCGCAGCTCGCCCTGCTCGACGCGGCAGAGCGCGATCCGGCCGAGGAAGTTGTCGGCGTCGAGGTTGGTGACGTGCGCCTGGAGGGGGGCGCCCTCGTCGTACTCCGGGGCCGGAACCGCGGAGAGGATGGTACTGAAGAACGGCTCCAGGCTGTCGCTGTCCGGCGGGACGGTGCCGTCCTCCGGCTTGGTCAGCGAGGCGACGCCGTCACGGGCACAGGCGTAGACGATCGGGAACTCGATCTGGTCCTCGTCGGCGTCCAGGTCCAGGAAGAGGTCGTACGTCTCGTCGATGACCTCGGCGATCCGGGAGTCCGGCCGGTCCGTCTTGTTGATGCAGAGGATGACCGGCAGCTTGGCCGTCAGCGCCTTGCGGAGCACGAAGCGGGTCTGCGGCAGCGGGCCCTCGGAGGCGTCGACCAGCAGCACGACCGCGTCCACCATCGACAGGCCGCGCTCGACCTCACCGCCGAAGTCGGCGTGGCCGGGGGTGTCGATGATGTTGATGGTGATGACGTCGCCGCCATCCTTCGGGTGGTACTTCACGGCCGTGTTCTTGGCCAGGATCGTGATGCCCTTCTCACGCTCCAGGTCGTTCGAGTCCATCATGCGGTCGTCGAGCGACTCGGCGGCGTGCGCGGCGAAGGAGCCGGCCTGCTTGAGCATGGCGTCGACCAGCGTGGTCTTGCCGTGGTCGACGTGGGCGACGATGGCTACGTTACGGATGTCGTGGCGCGTGGGCATGGTGTGGCTTGCGCTTCTCTCGGATCGGGGATTCAGGCGCCTGGGTCGGTCTTGAGTCCTCGTACGCCCGCCGGGCGGACGCGCCACGGCTAGTCCCATGGTACGGGGCGGCTGCTGCTGCGGCTTCCCGGGCGATTTCCAGTGCCGCGGCAGCCAAGGTTTTGCCCGGGGCAGACCTTGGCTGCCGCGGCACTGGGGCCCGGCAGACGGGAATGGTCAGACAGGCCCTAGCGGGCGCAGGAGAGCTTGACGGCCTCGTGGGCCGCGGCGGACGCGTCCTTGCCCAGGGGCTCGTCGCAATTGACCGCGCCCCCTCCGGAAGGTCCCCAGGTCGACACGTGCCCGATGACCGGCTTCCCGCCCCCGGCGCACGTGTGGCGGAAGTCCGTCTCGATCAGCTTGAAGTAGCTGAAGCTCACCAGCCGCACGGTGCCCTTCACGTCGCTGACCTGGCCCAACGGCTCATCGAGCGGTGCGTACGTGCCCGGCTCGCCGAGGGCGGAACCCCCCTTCGGATCGTCGTCCGCGGATACCAGTCCGAGCTTCGTCCCGAGGGAGTGGAGGACGAGGTCCGGGTCCAGGTCCGCGCCCTCGGTCACCACGGAGGCCGGGTCCGTGCGCAGCCGCCGGACCGGTTTCGTCACGCGGCCGGACCCGGTCACACTCTGTGCCTCGGCGACGCCGTTGATCACCCAGTTCTGGCGCATGTTGAACCAGGTGTACGTGCCTCCCCGGCACGCCTGCGGCTCCCGGGCGATGGTCTTGTCCGCCGCCTTCGCCGGTCCGGACGGCTTAGCGTCGGTGGTCCCGCCGTCCGTCGACGAGCAGCCGCTGACGCATGCGAGGGCCGCCGCGACGATCGCGGCGGCCGCTCCGAGGTGCACTCGTGTCCGCTTCATGGTTCCGCCCCCGTGGTCCGTTCCTCCGGTGGAATTCACCGGTGGCCACGGACCACGGTTGCCGTAACGGATCTCACGGACAAGTGACTTGAGCAGTTCCAGAGGTGCGGATATCCGGCTACTTCTTCCGGTCGGCCGGGGCGCCCGCCGCCTGCGGGGCCTTGTAGCCGATGTCCTGGTAGTGCGGTACCCCGAGGCCGAAGGCGCCGACGTTCACGAGCTGTTTGCCGGTGGCGACGAGCTGGGGGCGCTGGAAGAGGGGAATCGATCCCGCGGCGGCCCAGATGCGGGCGTCCGCCTTGCGCATGAGGTCCTGGGCTGCCTTCTCGTCCAGCTCCGACGCCGCCTGGTCGAAGAGCTGGTCGATGTGGTCCGTGCCGACGCGGGTGTAGTTCTGCTCCACGAGCAGCGAGCCGTCCGATGCGGGCAGCGGCTTGGCGTAGATCGGGCGGTCGTCGGTGGCCGGGTAGGCGGTGGCGGGCCAGGAGTACAGGGCCATGTCGTAGTCGCCGGAGGCCACGTGGTCGCGGAAGTAGCTGTCGTCGGACACCTTGGTGATCTCGGTGCGGATGCCGATCGTGTCGAGCATGGCGGCGATCTTCTCGCCGACGCTGCGCAGACCGGCCGAGCCGGGCCCGGACGGCAGGACGAAGCGCAGGCTCAGCGGCTTGCCGTTCTTGCCGAGCGGACCGCGCGCGGTGTCGGCCGCCTTGGCGGGCGCGGCGGTCCCCGCGGGCGCGTAGGCCCCGGCGGCGCCTCCGGGCTGCCGGTCCTGGGCCCGGATCGCGTCCCGGGCGTCCTCCGAGGTTCCCGTGGAGCCGAGGTACCCGGCCTGGCGCAGCAGGGCGGTGCTCTGCGCGGCGGCGTCGGGGGCCGGGGCGAGGACGTGGGTGCCGGGGCCGCTGGGCTTGTCGTCGCCGACGATGTAGAGGCCGTCGTCGGCGGCGGGCTCGCCCGCGGCACGGTTGCCCTTGCCGTCGTCCGCGTCCTTGCCGGCGCTCCCCTTCTTCTCCTCGTCGGCCTTCGTGCCGGCGTCCTTCTTCTGCTTCTCGCCCTCGCTGCCCGCCTTGGTGCCGTCGGTCCGGCTCAGCGCGCCCTCGCGCGTCCAGCCCGCGTCGGCGAGCAGCGCCTGCGCCTGCTCGGTGTCCTGCTTGCCGAGCGCGTCGCTGCCGTCCCGGTACGCGGGCTGCCCGGCGACGGCGAGGTGGCTGCCGAGCGGCTGCGCGGGCAGCCCGAGTGGCTTCAGCACGGTGTCGGCGAGCTCCTGGCGGTCCAGGGCGCGGGCCACGGCCCGGCGCACCCGGTCGTCGGCGAGCGGTCCGGTCTCACCGTTCAGCGCGAGCTGGGTGTAGGCGGGCTCCAGGGACTTGCGGACCACGAAGGCGCGCAGCCCGCTCTGCTCGGTGGCGTACGCGTCGGCGGCCCTGGCCTTGTCGTCCCGCGCCTCCTGCTCCTCCTCGGCCGCACCCTCGTCGGTGCCGTGCGCCACGGCCCAGGAGCGCAGGGCGTCCGCCGGGCCCTGCGCGGCGCCGGGGCCGTGGGCGGGCGGTGCGCCGGCCGCGCCCTCGCGGACGGCCTGGGCGATGCGGTGGGCGGTGGTGGAGTCGATGTCGGCGATGTCGACGGCGCCCTCGGCCAGCGCGTCGGTGCGGTCCTCGGGCTTGACGGCCTTGAAGACCAGGGAGTCCAGCTTGGCGCGACCGCCCCACCAGCGCGGGTCGCGGGTCAGTGTGACGGAGCCGGTCTTCTTGTCCACCTCGCGCAGCCGGAACGGCCCGGCGGTCGCCTTGAGGGTGGTGCGGGCGCCGTCGTTGAAGGCGTCCGGGGAGCCCGTCATCTGCTTCGGGTAGAGCGGCGAGAACAGCGAGCGCCAGTCCGCGTACGGCTTGGCGAAGGTGACCTTGACCTCCAGGTCGTCGTGGCCGCGCTCGATCTTCTCGATGCGTTCGTAGCCGGCGTTGCGGGCGGTCCAGAACGCGGAGTCCTTGCCGCTGAGCGCCCGCCACTGGGCGACGAAGTCCGGGGCGCCGATGCCGCGGCCGTCGCTCCAGACGGCCTGCTGGTTGAGGCGGTAGACGACGACCTGACGGGGCTCGGTCTCGGTCACCTTCGCGGATTCGAGGTAGTCCGGGTTGAGCTGCGGCCGGCCCTGGGCGTCGAGCGGGAAGAGGGTCGGCAGCAGAGCGCCGGTGATCCGGGTGGTGGCGCTGTCGGCGTCCG
This sequence comes from Streptomyces sp. NBC_00209, assembly GCF_045206345.1. Taxonomy (NCBI): domain Bacteria; kingdom Bacillati; phylum Actinomycetota; class Actinomycetes; order Kitasatosporales; family Streptomycetaceae; genus Streptomyces; species Streptomyces sp. NBC_00209. Next base: position 2,242,520 of record NZ_CP108121.1, read on the forward strand.
CCTGGAAGGCGTTGAAGGTGGCGGGGAGCGCGTCGATCGCCCAGGTGACCTTGCCCCCGTCGGCGACCTGGGCGCGGGCGGCGCGGGCCACGTCCTGCGGTACGGCGGCGACGGCCGCGGTCTCCTCGCCGCCCGAGCTGCATCCGGCCAGCACGGGGAGGGTGAGGACGCCTGCGGTGAGAAGGGCGGGGATGCGCCTCTTTCGGGCCGTCCCGCGCGGGACGCCGACGTGGGACATGGCTGATACCTCCGGGGACGGCCCGGCCCACACCGGGAAAGGGCCTGATTGAGCGTTTTTGGTGGCATTTGCAGTTGATCACACTGGTTCCGCCCCTCCACTGAAAACGCCCTCGCGCGGCAACGCCGTGCCGACACGGCGTGTACGCCCCGAAGCCCACCCGTACGGCGGAGCGCCGCGGCCCGGGGGCGGCGGCGCTCCGTCCTGTGCGGGTCCGGTCAGCCGAGGAGCTTGACGATCTCGTCGGTCGTGCCGGTCTCGCCGAGGCGCGGGAAGATCCGCTGCAGGCTGTTGTCGTGGGCCTCGCCGCTCATGTCGGTCATCGCGTCCGTGGCGAGGGTGACGTGGTAGCCGTGCTCGTGCGCGGAGCGGGCGGTGGACTCGACGCCGATGCTGGTCGCGATGCCGGCCACCACGACCTGGGTGACGCCCCGGCGGCGCAGCTGGAGGTCGAGGTCGGTGCCGTAGAAGGCGCCCCACTGCTGCTTGGTGACGATGATGTCGCCCTCGCGCTGGCCCATCTCGGGCACGATCTCGGCCCAGTCGGCGGCCGGCTTCCCGGACCGGGCCGGGCCCTCGTTGCGGCCCGGCGCGCCGCCGGTGACGCGGACGAGGACCACGGGCAGGCCCTTGGCCCGGAAGGCGTCGGCGAGGGTCGCGGCGTTCGCGATGACGCCGGCGGAGGGGTGGGCCGTGGGCAGGGCGGTGATGCCCTTCTGGAGGTCGACGACGATCAGAGCGGTGTTCGGGTCGAGGACGGTGGCGGTCATGGTGGTGCTCCTTGTGGCGTGGTGCTTGAGGGGGATCAGGTACGCCCGCGCAGGGCGCGGTCGGTGACGGTGAGGACGATGAGCAGGACGCCCAGAACGGCGGCGACGGCGGCCATCAGGTGCAGCCCCCGGTCGCCGGCCGACTGTCCGTAGGCCAGGGCGATGAGGCTGGAGGCGGTGATCGCCCCTATGTACTGGGCGGTGCGCTGGAGGCCGGCGGCCGAGCCGACGGAGGCGGGCGGCGCGTACGCCTGCACGGCCGCCTGGTTGCTGGTGCCGATGAGCCCCTGCGGGATGCCGAAGCAGGCGCCGGCGAGCAGCAGGACGGCGACCGGTGCGTCGCCGGACAGCAGGAAGAGTGTTCCGGCTCCGGCGGTGAGCAGGACGCAGGCCAGGACGAGGGGGCCCCGGATGCCCTTCGTACGGGCGCCGAGCAGCGAGCACACCAGCGCGGCGACGGACATCGGCAGCATGAGGAGTCCGGTGTGCCCGGAGGAGTAGCCCCGGGCCTCCTCCAGCCACTGCGTGTATCCGTACATCACGCAGTAGATCAGCAGGTAGCTGAGGCCGTGCCGGAGGTACGTACGCGAGAGCGCGCCGTTGCCCGCGAGCATCCGCAGATCGATGAAGGGGGCGGGGGCCCGCAGCTGCCACCACACGAGGGCGGCGCCCAGCGCGGCGAACGGCGCGAGCAGCCACCACATCGGGTGCGCGAGGTCGAGCAGGAAGAAGACCAGGACGGTGAGCGCGGTCGCGAAGAGGGCGATGCCGAGCGGATCGAGCCCCAGCCGGGGCGCCTGGCCGCCGGCCGTGCGGGCGCGGGGCGGGTCGGCGGGGATCCAGAGCAGGGCCGCGCCGAGGGCGATCAGCGCCACGGGCACGTTGACGGCGAAGATCCCGCGCCAGCCGGCCGTCATGACGAGCAGCCCGCCGAGCGTGGGCCCGACCGCCGCGCTGCCGAGCGCGGCGAAGGAGAGCCGGGCCAGCACCGGGCGCGGCGTCGCCCGGCCGATCCGGGCCGCCTCGTCGCGCAGCACCGCCATCGCGGCCGGGTAGGCCGCCGACGTACCGATGCCGAGCAGCAGCCGCGACACGATCAGCTGGCCGAAGCCCTGCGCGAAGGTGCCGACCAGACCGGAGGCGACGACCACGACCAGGCCGGCGAGGAAGACCCGGCGCGGCCCGAGGACGTCGGCGAGCCGGCCGAGGACGGGCTGGGCGACGGCGCTGGCGAGGTAGAGGACGGAGATCAGCCAGGCGGTGTCGGCGGCGCCGACGGAGAAGTGGTGCCCGATCGCCACCAGCGCGGTGGAGATCATGGTGGTGTTCAGCGGGTTGAGCAGCGAGCCGAGCAGCAACGGCGCGGTGAGCCGGGCGCTGAAGCCGGGGTCGGACTCCGTCCGGTCCGGGCGGAGATCCGCGCGTACCGCCCCGGGAAGCACCTCGCGAGCCGTCACGAAGCGACCAGGCGTTCGATGAGGGCCACGGCCTCGGCGACCGTCCGCCGCTCGTGCCCGTCCAGCTCGGCGGCGACGGCCTCGGCCAGCCAGTTCCGCTTGGCGGCCCGGACCTGGGCGAGCGTCGTGCGCCCGGCGGCCGTGACCGTCATGACGGACTTCCGCCCGTCGGCCGGGTCCGGCGCCCGCTCGACCAGCCCCTGCGTCTCCAGGGCGCCCAGGGTCAGCCGCATGGACTGCGGGCGTACGAATTCGGCGCGGGCCAGGTCCGCGGTGGTCGCGGCGCCCCCGTCGTCCAGCCGGGCCAGCACCGAGCGCTGGGTCGGCGTCAGCAGCGACTCCGACGAGGAGGAACGCAGCCGCCGCAGGAGCCGGCCGACCACGGAGGCCAGCTGGTTCGCCACCTCTTCGGCCGTGGGGTCGGGGCCCGCCCCGGATGCGTGCGTCATACATTCACCGTACGAGATCAACAGGCCACCTTGCAAGAAAGCCTGTCGATCCTTCCCGCACCCCCGGGCGCCTCCTGTCGCGGCCACCCCGAGGCGGACATAGCCTCACAAACGTGACGCCGCCTGTGAGCCGAACCCGGATCCTCATACCGGGCCGGGCCCTGCTCGCCGTGCTCCTGACGGTGTGCTGGCTGGCCCTGGCCCCCTCGCCGGCCGCCCGCGCCGACGACCCGGTCACGCTGTCCCGCGACGGGCAGATCACCGACAGGACGGGCGCCCTCGGCGAACGCCGCCCCCAGGTGGTCACGGCCCTCGACCGGCTGTACGCCGCGCACCGCCTCCAGCTCTTCGTGGTGTACGTACGCGACTTCTCCGGGCGCTCGGCGCAGGACTGGGCCGACGCCACCGCCGACCGCAACGGCCTCGGCCGCGACGACGTCCTGCTGGCCGTCGCCACCCACGCCCGGCAGTACGCCTACTCCGTCGACCAGGACGCCCCGCTCACCGACGCCCAGCTCCGGGACGTGGCGAGCACCGCGATCGAGCCGGCGCTGAAGGAGAACGACTGGCCGGGCGCAGCGATCGGCGCCGCCGACGGCTACTCCGCCGTCCTGTCCGGCGAGCCCGTGCCCGCCCCGGCGATCACCCCCGGCGCCTCCGACCCGGGCTCCGGCTCGGCCGGCACCAGCACCGGCGACCTCCTGCTCCCGATCGTCCTGCTCTGCGCGGTCGCGGCCGTCGCCGCGTACGCGTTCCTGCGGCGCAAGCGGCGCGCCGCCACCCGTACGACGCCCGGCACGACCGGCTGGGGCGGGGGCGTGCCGGCGCCCGTCCCGCTGCCGGAGCTCGACGCGCGGGCCAAGGAGACGCTCGTCGCGACCGACGACGCGGTCCGCACGAGCGAGGAGGAGCTGGGGTTCGCCACCGCCCAGTTCGGGGAAGAGGCCGCCGCGCCGTTCGCCGAGGCGGTGGCGTACGCCAGGGGCGAGCTGACCACCGCGTTCCGGCTGCGCCAGCAGCTGGACGACGCGTTCCCGGAGGACGACGCGACGCGCCGGCGGATGCTGGACGAGATCATCAGCCGCTGCGCGGACGCCGACGGCCGCCTCGACGCCGTCTCCGAGGACTTCGACCGGTTGCGCGAGCTGGAGCGCGGGGCGCCGCAGGCCGTGGCCGCCGCCGGGACCGCGCTCAACGGACTGACCGGCCGTGTCCCGGCCGCCGAGTCCGCGCTCGCCTCGATGCGCGAGCGGTACGCGGACCAGGCATCGGCCCCCGTCGCGGATGACGCCGACCAGGCCAGGGACCGGCTCGCCTTCGCGACCTCCTCCCTCGACAGCGCCCGGCAGGCGGTGGACGGCGGCGACCACGCGGCGGCGGCCGTCTACGTCCGGGCCGCCGAGGGCGCGCTCGACCAGGCGGGCACCCTGATCGACGGCGTGGAGCGGCGGGGCCGCGAGCTGGACGAGGCGGCGGAGCGGCTGACCGCCGCGCTCACCGAGCTGGACACCGACCTCGCGGACGCGGGCGGGCTGCTCGACGGCACGGCACAGGGGGCGTCCACCGCCGACCTGAGCGGCCGGATCGCCCGTGCCCGGGCGGTGGCCGGCGACGTACGCGAGGAGCAGGCCGGCCGGTACGACCCGATCGACGCGCTGCGCCGGGTGGAGGAGGCGGACCGGGCACTGGACGAGGCGCTGGCCGGGGCCCGCGAGCGGGAACAGGGCGACACCCGGGCGCGCTCGCTGCTCGACGGGGCGCTGCTCACCGCGCGCTCCTCGGTCGCGGCCGCCGCGGACTTCATCACGACGCACCGGGGCGCGGTCGGCAGCACCGCCCGGACCCGGCTCGCGGAGGCGCAGCGCCGGCTGGAGCAGGCCGCAGCGCCGGCGGGCACCGGCGACCCGCAGGCCGCCCTGGCCGAGGCGAACCGCGCGGACGCGCTGGCCGGCGAGGCGCGGAGCCTGGCCGAGCAGGACGTACGCGGGTACGGCTACGGCGGGCGCGGCGGTCCCGGCGGCATGGCGGGCGGAGGCGGTGGGGGCATGGGCGGCGCGATGCTGGGCGGAATCATCCTCGGCGGCCTGATGGGCGGGGGCGGAGGGCGGGGCGGATTCGGAGGCGGATTCGGCGGAGGCGGGGGCTTCGGAGGCGGCGGGCCCGGCAGCTTCGGCGGCGGCGGGACGCGGGGCCGCCGGGGCGGCGGCGGGCGCTTCTGACACGGGGACCTTCCCGTACCCCGTACGCGTAGGCACGGGGACCTTCCCGTACCCCGTACGCGTAACCCCACGAACAGCACAACCCGACAGGAGAGGCCCCCATGAGCAAGCAGACCATCCTCGGCCGTGTCACCCAGCTGGCGAAGGCCAACATCAACGCCCTGCTCGACCAGGCCGAGGACCCGCAGAAGATGCTGGACCAGCTGATCCGCGACTACACCAACAACATCGCGGAGGCCGAGCAGGCGGTGGCCGCGACCATCGGCAATCTGCGCCTGATGGAGCAGGACCACGTGGAGGACGTGGAGGCGGCGCGGGAGTGGGGCGGCAAGGCGCTCGCCGCGAGCCGCAAGGCCGACGAGCTGCGGGCGGGCGGCTCGGGCCCCGAGGCGGACACGTTCGACAACCTGGCCAAGGTCGCGCTGGGCCGGCAGCTGCAGTCGGAGAAGGAGGCCAGGACCGCCGAGCCGACCATCGCGGCGCAGACCGAGGTGGTCGACAAGCTCAGGACGGGCCTGGACCAGATGAAGGCGAAGCTCTCGGAGCTGAAGGCCAAGCGGGACGAGCTGGTGGCGCGCGCCAAGTCGGCGCAGGCGCAGAACCGGATGATGGACGCGGTGAAGAACATCAACGTCCTGGACCCGACCAGCGAGCTGGGCCGGTTCGAGGACAAGGTGCGGCGTGAGGAGGCGCGGGCCCTGGGCAAGCAGGAGCTGGCGGCCTCCTCGCTGGACGCGCAGTTCGAGGACCTGGACGCCCTGGGCGACAGCGCGGAGGTGGAGGCCCGGCTCGCCGCGCTGAAGACCACGAAGTGAGCCGCGCCCCGGCCGCCGCTCAGTACATGCTGAGCAGTTCCTCCACCGAACGCTCGGCGGCCGGCCGGCCGTCGGGCAGCGGCAGTTCGAACCAGACGGTCTTGCCGCGCGGCGTCCGCCGCGCCCCCCAGGCCGCGCTGAGCAGCCCCACCAGCTGGAGGCCCCGGCCGCCCTCGTCCGTGTCCCGGGCGCGCCGGCGCCTCGGCTGGACGAGACCGGCGTCCCACACCTCGCAGACCAGGGTGCGGTCGCGCAGCAGGCGGAGCCGGATCTCGCCCTCGCCGTAGCGCAGGGCGTTGGTGACCAGCTCGCTGACCAGCAGTTCCGTGGTGTCGACCAGGTCCTCAAGGCCCCAGCTGGTCAGCTGGCCCCGGGCCAGCTCGCGGGCGCGGCCGACCGAGCGGGGCTCGCGGGGCAGCCGCCAGTCGCCGACGGCCTCGGTGGGCAGGCCCTGAATACGGGCCATCAGGAGCGCGATGTCGTCCTCGCCGTGCCGGGTGTGCAGCGAGCCGAGGACCCGGTCGCAGACGTCCTCCAGCGGCTGGGCCGGTTCCACCAGGGCCTTGCGGAGGGCGGCCAGGCCCTCGTCCAGCGGGTGGTCGCGCGATTCGACCAGGCCGTCCGTGTAGAGGGCGAGGAGCGCGCCCTCCTTCAGCTCGACCTCGACCTCCTCGAACGGTTCGCCGCCGACACCCAGCGGCATCCCGGGCGGTACGTCGAGGAGCAGCGCGGCCTCGCCCGGCTCGACCACGACGGGCGGCAGATGGCCCGCATTGGCGAAGGTGCAGCGCCGGGTGACCGGGTCGTAGACCGCGTAGACGCAGGTCGCCAGATACACCTCGGAGAGGTCCGCCTCGCGGGACTTGTGCGCGGCGCGGGAGGGCCACTGGGCGCCCCCGCCGCCGGAAGCGGAGGCGGCGCCGGGGGCGCCGAGGCCCCGGGCGACCTCGTCCAGCGCGGACAGCACCTCGGCGGGTTCCAGGTCGAGGAGGGCCAGGGTACGCACGGCGGTGCGCAGTTCGCCCATGGCCACGGCGGCGCGCAGGCCGCGCCCCATCACGTCGCCGATGACGAGCGCGGTGCGGTGTCCGGGCAGCTCGATCACGTCGAACCAGTCGCCGCCGACCTCGTTGGCGGTGTTGCCGGGGAGGTAGCGACACGCGATGTCGAGCCCGGCGGCCTCCGGGTCGCCGGGGGGCAGCAGGCTGCGCTGGAGGATCAGGGCGCGTTCGTGCTCGCGGCGGTAGAGGCGGGCGTTGTCGATACAGACGGCGGCGCGGGCGGCCAGCTCGGTCGCGAGGGCCCGGTCCCGGGCGTCGAACGGCTCGCTGCCCTTCGTACGGGAGAAGCGGACGAGGCCCACCACGGTGTCGTGGGCGACCATCGGCACGGCCAGCGTGGACTGCACGAAGCCCCGCTCGTCGCCCGGCACGTCCTCGACGCGGCCGGTGCGCAGCGCGACGGCGCACGGCGAGCCGAAGGGGTAGCGGTGGACGGAGCCGAGGGCGGGGGGTGCGGAGTCGCCGGGAGCCGGGTGGGGCAGGGCGTCGGACACGGCGCTGGCGAAAGCGACGCGGCGCAGTTCCGCGGAGCCGCCGACCGCCTCCTGGCTGAGCGGGCTCCAGCCGCCGGGCGCCGCCTCGTCCCCGGTGAGCAGGGCCTGGTAGAGGTCGACGGAGGCCAGGTCGCAGAAGACCGGGACGGCGACGTCGAGGAGTTCGCGGGCGGTGGTCTCCAGGTCCAGGGAGTTGCCGATGCGGGCGCCGGCCTCGTTGAGCAGGGCGAGGTTGCGGCGGGCGCTGGCGGCCTCGCGGGCGGCGGTGTGACGCCGGGTCACGTCGGTGGCGAGTCCGGCGATGCCGATGGGGCGGCCCGATCCGCTGTGCACCCGGTAGAGGTTGATCGACCAGTGGCGGCGCTCGGCGCCGCCGGGGGCCGTGCCGACGAGCTGGAGGTCGGTGACGGAGTTGCCCGTCTCCAGGACCCGTACGAGGGTGGCGGTCAGGCGGTCGGCCTCGGCGCCGGCGAGGTAGTCGCCGACGGTGCGGCCCCGGTGGTCGTCGGCGCGGCCGCCGAAGACGGTGGCGAAGCGCTCGTTGGCCCGGACGACGGTGAGGTCGGTGCCGAACAGGACGAAGCCGAAGGGAGATTGGCCGAAAATCGCCTGCGAGGCGGCGAGGTCCGTCTCGATGCGGCGCAGGGCGCGGACGTCCACGACGATGCAGACCGCCGCCCGTTCACCGGTGGCCGTCTCGCTGGGCATCACATAGATCTCGGCCAGCCCGTGCGCCCCGTCCTCGCCGGGCATCCGGAAGGGGACGAGCCCCGTCCACTCCTTGCCGTCGAGCACCTCGCCGACCCGGCGGTGGCCCTCGCGGCGGGCCTCGCCGGGCAGGAACGCCTCGACCGGATCCTTGCCCATCGCCTCGTGGGCGGCCACGCCGAAGAGACCGGCGGCCCGGCGGCTCCACTGCTCGATCAGCCCGTCGGGCCCGATCGAGAAGGAGGCGACTCTGATGTAGTCGTAGATCGAGCCGGGCGGACTGCTCTGCCACACGACGTCGCCCGCTGTCCCAGGTATTTCGCTCACGCGACCGTCCCCTCCAGCTCACACACCGGACCGGTCATGCCCGCAGTATTCAGCACTACGGCCCCGTCCGGCACGGCGTTCACGATCACAGCACGGTCTCAGTCCCTTTCAGCCAGGTTCGGCCCCGACCTCCGGTGATCGCTGTGCGTCCCACCTCACTCCTAACCAGGCAGAGCCAGCTCGAACCACACCGTCTTGCCGCTCTTTCCCCGCCGGGTCCCCCAGCGCCGGGCCGCACAGGCCACGAGCTGCAGTCCCCGGCCGCTCTCGTCGTCGGGTCCCGCCGTACGTTCGGTGGGTGGATCGGGGAGGGGATCGGAGACTTCCACGAGGAGCCCGTCGTGGGCGGCGGAGCGGTCCCCGTCCGGGTGGGGGCGCAGCAGCCGCACCCCGATGGGACCGGGCGTGTAGCGCATGGAGTTGGTGACCAGCTCGCTGACCAGCAGCATCGCCTCGTCACCGACGGCGGCGTCGAGCCCCCAGCCGCGCAGGGTGTCCTGGACGGCGTGCCGGGCGGTGCGCACGGCACCGGGGACAGCCGGAAAGCTCCACTCGGCTCGATCGCCTTCGGTATCGGTCACGCCGATCACTCCCAGAGCCGGCAACGGTGACGCCCTGTCTGCGCGGGGCAAACAGCACATACCCGATAATCATCAGCAAATACCGCCGGTCTCGACACGCGGGGCGTACGGGTGTACGGCGGCGCGCACGTACGAGTGCCCGGGAAGCGGGGGCGCACACACCTCGGCGCCACGCGCCGCACCATGATCCTCGCTCGGGGCCCAGGGATCCTCGCGCGGGGCCCAGGGATCTTCGCGCCGGACTCAGGCCAGGTCGCCCGACGCCCGGAGGTCATCGAAGAGAAGCTGGTCGACGGGCGGCACCCGGTCGCGGTCGGCGTACGAGAACCACGCCACGTCCTCGATCTCGCTGCTGGCCCTCAGCTCACCGCTGAACCCGGCGGTGTAGCAGGCCATCCGGACCACCGCGCCGTCCGGCAGGCCGGGTCCGCCGGCCTCGTACGTCCCCACGTGCGCGACGGACTCCGTGTCGATACGGACCGTCAGCTCCTCCTCGATCTCACGCACCAGCGTGTCGAGATCGCTCTCGGCGCCCTCCCGCTTGCCGCCCGGGATGTAGAAGACGTCCTTGCCGCGCGGGCGGGCGCACAGGATGCGGCCCCCCTCGATCCGCACCCACGCCACCGTGTCGACCAGCACCGGCATCTCCGCGCCCTCCAGTTCGCCGATCGCCTCGGCCGGCCACTTCTCATTCCGGCCTCCTTGGGGCGCCCGAGCCGGGCGTAACCGGCGCACGGCGCACCAGGGCCGTGCGCCGCGCGCGCCTTACGACTGGGCGGCCTGCCCGACGCGCTCCACCCAGTACAGCTGTTTGTGCCCCCGGTCCTGCAACTTGTCGGCCGCTCGCTGGGCCTCGCCCTGCGTGGCGTACCTGCCCACGCGGTAGCGGTTGCCGTTGTCGTCCTGCCGTATCACCAGCCAGGAAAGCACGGCACCGCTGTCACTCATCGTGTTTCTCCCGAGCATCGCGCCCCTCCCCTGAACGATGTGCACGCTTCTAAGGAACTCCAGGAAACCCCGGTACGCATATGCCCGAGCCTACGCCTGACCTTCACTCAACGAATACGTCTTTACACAAAGAGGTACCGATCCGGCCAGGAACGGACCACGCCCTGGGGGCGCACTCTCGCGAGTGCGCCCCCAGGGCGTTGCAGCGGGACCGGGACATGACCATCAAGGGCGGTCCGCCCCGGGATCACCGCACGGGGAGCCGGTACCCCACCCGGTAGCGGTCGGCCGGCACCACCACGTCGGCGGTCTCGACGGGCCGCCCCGAGGCGTAGAAGGTCCGCTCAACCACCATCACCACATGGCCGGGGACCCCGCCCAGCGCCAGGAGCTCCTCCGCAAGCCCCGGGCGCGCGCCCACCTGCTCGGCCACGTTGTCCACGATCACGTCGATGGCGGCCATCCGCTCGACCACCCCGCAGCCGCCCAGCGGGCCCTCCTCCGGCAGCATCACCGGCGTACGCCCCGTGATGGCCAGGGGCTCCCAGGAGGTCGAGAGCATCACCGGCTCACCCGCCTCCCGGAAGACGTAATGCGTGCGCATGACGCGGTCACCCGGTTCGATCCCGAGCCGGGCGGCGATCTCGGGGCTCGCGCCCTCCTGCTCACTGCGCGACTCCCAGGTCCCGCGCGCCCCGTCCGCCGCCTGCTCCTGGCGGAACGGGCCCGCGCCCGCCTCGGGCCGGAAGCCGGAGCGCTCGACCATGCGGGGCACCGGCCGCTCGCGCACATACGTCCCCGAGCCGGAGCGGCCCTCGACCAGGCCCTCCGCCATCAGGACCTTGCGCGCCTCCAGCGCGACGGTGTCCGAGACCCCGTACTCCTCGCGGATACGCGCCTGCGACGGCAGGCGTGTATGCGGCGGCAGCGAACCGTTGACGATCTTCTCTCTCAGATCGCTCGCCACGCGCAGATAGGCGGGCTGCTCACCGAAAGCCACAGGCCACTCCCCAAGAGGTTGACGGACTGCGACAGCGTCGCAACCGTGGGTTCCGGATCGCAAGCGCAGGCCATGGTTTCACTCGAAGTGATGACATTGAGCGGGCCTGCGCATAGTCCGGCACACGTGGACCAGAACCCCTTCAAACCACCTTTGCCAAACCCTTGACCCCGTTTGGTCCAGACCAATAACTTCTGGCCTCATGCGTCGAAGAACCCTGTCTTCACTCGCCATCGCCGCCTGCGCTGTCACGCTCGCGGCCTCCTTCCCCCCCGCCGCCAACGCCTCGTCCGGGCACGGCGGTCACGGCCACCACGGCTCCGCGCCCGACTACAAGCGTGTCGGCTACTTCACCCAATGGGGCGTCTACGGACGCGACTTCCAGGTCAAGGATCTGGAGACGAGCGGCACCGCGGCCAAACTCACCCACGTCAACTACTCGTTCGGCAACGTCAGCGCGGACGGCACGTGCTTCACGGGCGATGTGCCCGGCGAGGCCGACGCCTGGGCGGACTACGTCCGTCCGCTCGACGCGGCCGGCTCGGTGGACGGGGTCGCCGACACCGACGACCAGAAACTGGCGGGCAACTTCAACCAGCTGCGGGAGCTCAAGGCCAAGCACCCCGGCCTCAAGGTGATGATCTCGCTCGGCGGCTGGAGCTGGTCCACGCACTTCTCCGACGCGGCCCGCACCGCCGCGTCGCGCAAGGCGCTCGTCTCCTCCTGCGTCGACCTGTACATCAAGGGCAACCTGCCGGTGGACGGGACGCGCGGCGGCGAGGGCGCGGCGGCCGGGCTCTTCGACGGCATCGACATCGACTGGGAATGGCCGGGATCCGCCGGTGACACCGACACGGTGTACCGCCCGGAGGACAAGCGGAACTTCACCGCCCTGGTCCACGAGTTCCGCACGCAGCTCGACACGTACGCGAAGAAGACCGCCCAGGCGCAGAAGGGCCGGCACCACGGCGCGAAGCCGAAGCACTACGACCTCTCGGCGTTCGTCCCCGCGTCCCCCGAGAAGATCGACGCCGGGTTCGACGTGCCGCGCATCATGCGGGACTTCGACTTCGTGAACCTCCAGGGCTACGACTTCCACGTCTCCGGCGAGGCGAGGACGGCCCAGCAGTCCGCGCTGTACGCGAAGAACGACTACAGCGTCGACCGGACCGTGCGGGACTGGCTGAAGCGGGGCGCCCCGGCGCGCAAGCTGGTGATGGGCATGCCCTTCTACGGCCAGGGCTGGACCGGCGTGACCGGCGGCGGCGACGGCCTCGGTCAACCGGCGGCGGGCCCCGCCCCGGCGACCTGGGCGGCCGGTTACGAGGATTACAAGGCCCTCAGGAAGCTGGCCGAATCCGGTACGTTCACGGTGCACCGCAACACGCGCGACGGCAGCGCCTGGCTGTTCGACGGCACCACGCTGTGGACGTACGACGACCCCCAGGTGCTGCGCACCAAGACCGCGTACATCCGCGACCACCGGCTCGGCGGCGCGATGTTCTGGTCGCTGGACGGGGACACCGAGAACGGCGAGCTGATCACGGCCGTCGACCGCGGGCTCTCCCACCGCTAGGAACACCCCGAGGAGCGGCTGCGCACCGGCGGCCGCCCCTCGGTCGTACGTACGGTCACCAGTCGACGGTCTCCGTCCAGATGGACTGGATGGAGCCGGAGCCCCACGGGTTGGTGGCGACGGACGCCTGGCCGGCCGGGGCCCAGTCGCCGAGGACGATCCGCTGCGGAAGGCGCGGGTCCAGGGCGTTGAGCACCGCGTGGACGCGGTGGTGGCCGGTGCCGCCCGTGCACAGGCTGGAGATCGTGCTGCCGGCACCGCCCCCATAGGAGACCGTGCAGCCGGTCGGCGCCGCCTGGGCGGCGGGGGCCGCCGTCAGCATCGCGCCGACCGCGGTCAGGGCAAGGGCCGCGGTACCTATGACACTGCGCTTCCCGAACATGTGACTCCTTGGGTCCAGTGGGTGGGTCCAGCGCTGAGGAGCTCGCCGACAAGAGCGTTGCCCAGATCTGGTCCAGTCCAATCGCGACGGCCACGGCTCAGGAATCCCGCACAGGCAAACCCTTCGGCGCCGTGGGGTGAAGCGGGTGAGGGGACGACCGGCCCGGGCCATGACGGCTCGTCAAGATCCCTGCGCACAGGCCCTATTGACGAGTACACGCCCCTGAGTATGGTCTAGACCTAAGGTGAGCCGTGGTCGCCCCCGGGCGGCCACCGGCGTGCGCGGGGGCTGCGGGCGGCGCCCCCCTCGCCACCGGCCGTACCCCTGCCCCCACCGCGCCGGCACCCCCCGACAAGGCCGCTGCCCGGTGCGGGCATGTCCGACCGCTGCCGCCACCCCGCGGCAGTCCCCAGCGAAGGAGTTGGCATGAACGCGAAGCGAAAACTGGCCCTCGTGCTCGGTGCGGGAGTCGCCCCCCTGCTCGCGGTGGTCCTGCCCGCCACCACGGCCAGTGCGCACGGTTACGTCTCCTCGCCGCCGAGCCGCCAGGCGCAGTGCGCGTCGGGCGTGGTCGACTGCGGCCAGATCACGTACGAGCCGCAGAGCGTCGAGGGCCCCAAGGGCCTGATGAGCTGTAGCGGAGGCAACGCGCAGTTCGCCGAGCTGAACAACGACAGCAAGGGCTGGAAGGTCACCCCGGTCGGCAGCTCCGCCGACTTCTCCTGGACGCTGACGGCCCGCCACTCCACGAGTACCTGGCAGTACTACATCGGCGGCTCGAAGATCGCGGAGTTCAACGACAACGGCGCCCAGCCCGGCGCCACCAAGACCCACCACGTGAACCTCGCCGGCTACAGCGGCCGCCAGAAGGTGCTGGCCGTCTGGAACATCGCGGACACCGCCAACGCGTTCTACGCCTGCATCGACCTCCAGATCGGCGGGGGCGGCACCCCCGGCGACGGTGACGGCGGCGACCCGGGCGACTGCGCCGCCTCGGCGTGGGAGGCCGGCCGCGTGTACAACGGCGGCGACACGGTCTCGTACAACGGGCACACCTGGCGCGCCAAGTGGTGGGTCCAGGGCGACCAGCCCGGCACGACCGGCGAGTGGGGCGTCTGGGAGGACCTCGGCACCTGCTGACGCGCGTCCCTCCGCGGGGCTCCGGCCCCGCGGAGCGGTACGTGCGGGGCCGGCCTCATGCCGCGTACGAATCGGTCCGCGCGCCGCCCTCGGCGGCGAGGACCTTACGCGTGACGCGCTCGGCGATCGCGGCGACCAGGGCGCGCGGCCGGCGCGGCAGCAGGTGCGCGGACAGGGAGTTGCCGAACCCCGGGGTGACATAGGCGCGGTCGCGGTCGAGGGCGGCCAGCGCGGCGCGCACGACCGGCTCCGGCGTGCTCATCGACCCGTTGACGGCTGCCTCGCGGGTCCCGATGGCCTCGAAGAACGGGGTGTCGACGGGCCCGGGGCACAGGGTGAGCACGCGCACGCCGCGGCCGCGGCACTCCTGGCGCAGCGACAGCCCGAAGTTCAGCACGAACGCCTTGGCCGAGCTGTAGACCGCGAAGTACGGGGCGGGCTGGAAGGCCGCGGTGGAGGCGACGTTGACGACGGCTCCGGCGCCGCGTTCCAGCATGCCGGGGAGCAGGGCGTGGGTGAGGCCGACGAGCGCGACGACATTGACCATGAGCTGGTCGTGGTCGCGCTCCGCGTCGATGTCCTCGAAGCGGCCGCAGGTCCCGAACCCCGCGTTGTTGACCAGCAGCCCGATCCGCAGGCCGAGCGCGTCGAGCCGGGCGGCGACGGCACGGGCGGCGCCGGGCTCGGCGAGGTCCTGGACGAGGACGTGGGCGCGGACGCCGTGCTCGGCCTCCAGCCGCGCGGCGAGGGCGGTGAGCCGGTCCTCCGAACGTGCGACCAGGACGAGGTCGTGGCCACGGGCGGCGAGCTGGGCGGCGAACTCCGCGCCGAGCCCGGAGGAGGCACCGGTGACGAGGGCGGTTGCAGGCATGGGAGGTCTCCTTGGCGAGGCTTCGACGGACTAAGCATCTGCAACATGAGAGTACCCATTACTGACGGATCTGCAACAGTCTTGTCCCACATACTCAAAAGATGGCGCACCGGTGTTACGTTTCAGGGGTTCGGGTGGCGGAGTGACGAGGAGCAGAAGATGTCCGGCGGGACAACGGCACGGCCGCTGCGGGCGGACGCGGAGCGCAGCGTGCGCCTGATCCTGGAGGCGGCGGAACGCCTGCTGTCCAAGGACCCGGGCGCCTCGATGGAGCAGATCGCGGCCGAGGCGGGCGTGTCCCGCACGACGATCCACCGCCGCTTCGCGCACCGCCAGGCGCTGATCGACGCCCTGGCCCTGTCGGCGGCCCGCCAGCTCGCCCAGGCGGTGAACGAGGGCCGCCCCACCACCGCCCCGCCCCTGGTGGCCCTGCACCGCATCACGGCCAACGTCCTGGAGGTCAAGGGCGCGTGGACGTTCGCCCTGAGCCTCCCCGCCACCCCCGGCACGGAGGCGGCCGGCCTCCACGAGGACATGGCCCGCCACTGCGTCACGGTCCTGGAGCGCGCGCGCGAGGACCACCTCATCGACGCCGCGTCCGACCTCCACTGGCTCCAGCGCGTCTACTACGCCCTGCTCGGCGAGACGCTGCACGGCAACCCGGAGGACCCGGTGACGGACCCGGACGCGCTGGCGGCGCGCGTGGTGGAGACGTTCCTGCACGGGGCGCGGGCTCGGGGCTGAAGGGGCCGCCGGCACCCGCCGTGGCCGACGAGACCCGGCAGTCGTGGCCGGGTGGGCGAGGTCAGGCCGCGTAGAGACGAGGGGTGGGCGTCGGGCCGTGACCGAGGGGCGAGTCGAGTGCCGGGTCCGCGCAGAGTACTGACTTGTGCAGACGCTGCATCCGCGCCGACGGCTCCACACCGAGTTCACCGACGAGACGGGCCCGCAGGGCGCGGTAGACCTCGATGGCCTGCGCCTGGCGACCGCACCGGTACAGCGCGACCATCGCCTGCGAGTGCAGCCCTTCGTGCAGCGGATGCCGGGCCGTCAACGCCGTGAGCTCGGTGATCAGTTCGGCTTCCCGGCCCAGCCTCAGGTCGGCGTCGATCCGCAGCTCCAGCGTGCCCAGCCGGCTCTCCGCGAGCCGCATCTCCTCGATTTCGAGCGCCGCCCCACGCGGCACGTCCACCAGGGCGGGGCCGCGCCACATCCCCACCGCACGTCCGAGCAGCTCCGCGGCGCGCGCGTTGTCACCCCGGCCGAAGGCGGCCCTCCCCTGTGCGGCCAGATCCTCGAAGACCTGCACGTCCACGGCGCTGCGCGGCACTTGGAGGAGATAACCGCCCTGCCGGGTCACCAGGACGTCCTTCGGGTCCTGGGCCCCGTCGCCGAGCGCCTCGGCGAGCAGCCTGCGCAGCTGCACGATGTACGTCTGCAGCGTGGTCTGCGAACTCCGGGTGACCCGCGTGCCCCAGAGCTCATCCATCAGTGTGCCCACGGGAACCACCTGGTTCGGGCACATGGCGAGCATGGCCAGGATCTGGCGGGGCTTGCCGGCTGTCGGCGCGAACGATGCCCGTTCGGTCCGGGCACTCAGCTGTCCGAGCATCCTGATCTCCATGGACGACCTCCTACGAGGGGTGAGCTGTCACGCCCGGAAACCGGGCAGTACCGAAGCTCTCACCGGGCGGGCCTTCGGTACCAGTGCAGCCCGCCTCAAGTGCCGCTCAAGTCGCACATGCGTCATGTGAGAAATGCACATCCGCGGCATGCGGCAGACACTGGCCCGGCGGGCCCGTCCGAGGAAGGCTTCCGGACATCGCCGACCGAGGCGGTCCGGCGCCGATGACGGCGTACGCGACGCCACTCCGTATGTGACGACAGACAGGATCCCGCCATGCATCTCCCCGCTGGTTCCACCGCTCTCACCACTCCGGTCGCGGCTGCCGACGATCTGGTCATCGAGAACCTCACCCAGCTGTCCGCGGAGGAGTTCCAGCCCGGTACGTGCATCTGCTGGACGCCGGCGGCGGACGGACAGGCCGCCTGACCTCCGCGTCCCGCCGTTCCCCGGCTCTTCTCGCGCACGACATCGGCTCCGCACCGCACCCGCGTCATCCGCCAGAGATGAACAGAGGAACGAACCCTTGGACAGCTCGCGGAACACTGCTCACGGACTGGCGTTCAAACCGCACCTCAAGCCCGAGGCGGCTCCCGGTCACGGTGCCTACCTGGTGTCCGAGCAGGGAGTGACCGCCTTGCACGGCAGGGGCGTCGCCACGCTCGTACCCCTCCTCGACGGCACACGTGACCTGGAGCAACTGAAGCGGGACGCCTCCCCCGCGGTCCCCGGCGAACAGGCGGGCCGGCTGGTCTCCCTGCTGAGCGACGCGGGCCTGCTGCACACCGGCGGCGCGTCGGCCGGGGAGGAGGCGACCGACCGGGCCTACTGGGAACTCGCGGGCCTGGACGGGGACGTGGCCGCAGGACGGGTCCGTGCGAGCCGGGTCGCCTCCCTGGCGGTCGGCTCGGCCGACGGGCAAGGGCTGCGCGCGGCACTGTCCGAGGCCGGTCTGCGGGTGAGCGACGCGCCCGGCGGCACGGCGGAGGAGACGGCACTCACCGTCGTCCTGTGCGAGGACTACCTCGACCCCGCTCTGCGCGAGGTCGACGCGGAGCACCGGGCCGCGGGACGGCCCTGGCTGCTGGTACGGCTGCACGGCAACCAGCCCTGGATCGGACCGTTCCTGCAGCCGGGCGACGGTCCGTGCTGGCAGTGCCTCGCGGAGCATCTGCGCCGCAACCGCCAGGCCGAGACGTACGTCGGTCACCTGCTCGGCCGTCCGGTGTCCGTCCCGCGCTCCTGCCTCACCGCGGGCCACGGCACGGGACTGCGGCTGGCCGCGCTGGAAGCCGCCAAGTGGCTGGCCGGATACCGGTATCCGGGGCAGAACGCGATCTGGACGCTCGACAGTCTCCAGCTCGCCGGGCAGCACCACGCGGTGCGCCGCCGCCCTCAGTGCCACACCTGCGGCGACCCCGGCCTCGTGGCCAGGCGGGTGAGCGCGCCGCTGGACCTCCGAAGCCGGCCCAAGGCGGCCCAGGGCAGCGACGGCGACCGCTGGCTGACGCCGTCGGAGATGGAGCAGCGGTTGGGGCATCTCGTCGATCCGCTGACGGGAGTGGTCAAGGAGATCCGCCGGGACACCCGGGGGCCGCGCTTCCTCAACTGCTTCCGAGCCGGCCACGATCCGGTGACCAACCCCTCCGGACTGCACTCGGTCCGCCGGGGTCTGCGCAGCCACACCTCCGGCAAGGGCACCACCGAGCAGCACGCCCGGGTCAGTGCCCTGTGCGAGGCGATCGAGCGGCACAGCGGGTACTTCCAGGGCGACGAGCCGACGGTGCGGGCCACCTTCGCGCAGGTCGCCGACACCGCGGTGCACCCTGATCTCGTCCAGTTGTTCCATCCGCGGCAGTACGCGGACAGGGAGCGCTGGAACAGCGAGCACTCCCCCGCGCACCACATCCCCGAGCGCTTCGACGAGAACGCGCCCCTGGACTGGACCCCGGTGTGGTCCCTGAGCGAGCGCAGACAGCGGCTGCTGCCGACCTCCCTGCTCTACTACAACGCGCCCTCGTCGCCCGGCGGTGCCTCCTGTATCGCGCACTCCAACGGTTCGGCCGCGGGCACCTGCGTGGAGGACGCCACGGTGCAGGGCTTCCT
Source organism: Streptomyces sp. NBC_00209 (assembly GCF_045206345.1). NCBI lineage: Bacteria > Bacillati > Actinomycetota > Actinomycetes > Kitasatosporales > Streptomycetaceae > Streptomyces > Streptomyces sp. NBC_00209. The sequence continues at coordinate 2,261,286 of NZ_CP108121.1, forward strand.
CGAACTCGTGGAGCGCGACGCCGTCGGCCTGTGGTGGTACAACCGCACCCGGCAGCCGGCCGTCGATCTCGACGCCTTCGAGGACTCCTGGGTGTCCGGGGTGCAGACGGCGCACCACGGGCTCGGGCGCGAGCTCTGGGTCCTCGACCTCACCAGCGATCTCGGTATCCCGGTGTTCGCCGCGGTGTCCCGGCGCACGGACAAGCCCGCCGAGGACATCACGCTCGGCTTCGGCGCCCATCTCGACCCGCGGACCGCGCTGCGCCGGGCCCTGTCCGAGCTCAACCAGATGCTCCCGCCCGTGGTGAACGCGCGGGCCGACGGCTCGGGCTACGGGTGCGGCGAACCGGCGACGCTGCGCTGGTGGCGGGAGGCCACCACGGAGGAACATCCCTATCTCGTGCCCGCGGGCGGCCGGCGGGCCCGCGTCCCCGCGGACTTCCCGTACGAGCGATGTCCCGATCTGCTCGACGACCTGAAGTACATCGAGGCGCTGGTGCGCCGGCACGGGATGGAGCTCCTGGTGCTCGACCAGACCCGGCCGGACATCGACGTACCGGTCGTGAGGGTGATCGTTCCCGGCCTGCGCACCTTCTGGACGCGCTTCGCACCCGGCCGCCTCTACGACGTGCCCGTACGGCTCGGGCGGCTCGAAAGACCCACACCCTTCGAGGAGTTGAATCCGACTCCGCTGTTCCTGTGACACCGCCCCGATGAAAGGCCCCCCGTGTCCACGCCTCCCCCCGTACCGAATGCACAGCCCGTACCGGACATGGTCGAGCTGTGGTCGTTGCGCGCGGACACGCTCGTGGAGCTCCCCGACACGGACGAAGGCACCCTGGTGCTGGCCACACGATGGGGCGAGGTGCTGTTGCCGGCGGCGACACCGGTGCTGTGCTCCGCCCTGGAGCGCATGTCGTACGGCCCGGTGGCTCTGCGGAACCTGGTGCCCGCCGCCGGCACGGAGGAAGCGCACAGGGAGCACGCCCTGCTCGACAGGACACTGGAGAAGCTGCACAACGTGACGGTGCGCTCGCTCTCCGCCGACGGCAGCGGCCCTCTCCTGTCCGTGGTCCCCCTCGCGTCGGACGCGCACTTCCACCCGACGCGCCCGCAGGCGGACTCGGTGCTGCGGCTGTCCTCCTACGCCGTGGTGCGCAGCGACACCAAGGACCTCTTCGTCGAGTCCCCCCTGTGCAAACAGCGCGTGGTGCTGCACCGTTTCGAGTCCGCCTCGCTGCTGTGCGCGCTGGCCCACCCCGCGACGGCCGCGCAGCTGGCCGCGCGCCTCGGGCTGCCCCGGAACGTGGTGTACGCGGTGCTGGGCCACCTGGAGGGGGCCGGGGTGATCGTGCGGGGTGACGTGTCCCGGGGCGATGTCGCGTTCGCGGAGGATCACGATCCCGCTCTCGCCTCGTGGTCGCCGGTCGATCTGATGATGCACGCGCGCAGCCGGCTCGGCCGCGACGACAGGCTGGTGGGGGCGACGGGCGAGCAGCCGCGGGAGTCCGCCGCGACGGTGCCCGCCGCGTCCGCGCACGAGCCGATCGCCCTTCCGCACCCGGAGCTGGACGAGATCCTCAGGAAGGACCCACCGCTCACCGTGGCCCTGGAGGCCCGCAGGTCGGTGCGCTCGTACGGTGCGCGGCCGGTGACCCTGGCGCAGTTGGCCGAGTTCCTCTACCGGTCGGCCCGGGTGCGCACGATGGCCGCCGTCGGATCGGAGGATCCGCGGAGCAGCCGCCCGTATCCGAGTATCGGCCATTCCTACGCACTTGAGCTCTACCTCCTGGTGAGCAACTGCGAAGATCTCGCGCCGGGCGCCTATCACTACGATCCCGTCGGACACGCGCTCAGGCCCCTCGACACCGAGCCGGCGCTGGCCGGTGAGCTGGTCGGACAGGCCCGGGAAACCGGCGGGCTCTGCGCCGATCCGCCGGTCCTCGTCGTGATGACGGCACGCTTCCATCGGGTCATGGGGCGGTTCGGTGGCCTGGCGTACAGCGGGCTCCTCAAGGATGTCGGAGTCCTGCAGCAGACCCTGTACCTGGTGTGCACGGCGATGGGGCTGGCGCCGTGCGCGCTGGCCATCGGCGACAGTGACCTGGCGGCACGGGCGCTCGGGCTCGACTGGTCCACCGAGTCCAGCATCGGCGAGTTCGTGCTCGGCACGCTGCCGACGGAGGAGAGCGGCATGCCAAGCAACGGGACCGGCTGGCAGGAACGCTGCCGTCGCGTCCTGGAGCTGTGGAGCGCGCATACCCGACAGCATGGCGATCTACGGCCAACTGCCCACTGAACGGCACGTTCTGGCCGTAGAATCCGCACACTTGACCCATTAGCTGGTGAGGTGATGCCCATGTGGCGTATTCGTATGCCCGGCTCCATCCCGCAGCAGTCCCGTCGCGGTCCCGTCCACAAGTCGGATCTCGCACCCCGCGTCGCGGCCGTCATCACCATCGTCGTGATCACCTGCGTCTTCGCGGTCGCCGTCACCTACGTGCTGCGCGCTCCGCACACCACGGGGGAGCTGGTCGGCTCGTTCGTGCTGCTGTTCGCGCTGCTCGGCCTCCAGCTGAACCACTCGTTTCCGGCGCTCGTGTCGTGGGCCACCCCGTATCGGGGCTGGCGGACGCTGGGAGTCCAGGCGGTGCTGACCTACGCGCCGTTCACCGTGTTCGGTGCCGCGTGGATGGGGATACCGGGGTTCCTCGCCGGCTCGGTCCTGCTGCTGTTGCGCGGCCCGGCGAGGGTACTGCTCTGCGGGTCCGTCGTGGCCTCGGTGGTCGCCATCCAGTTCGCCGTCGGCTTCGGGCGGGGCGAGGTGGGCTACAACGCCGTGGCCACCCTGCTCACCGCCCTGGTGGTGTACGGACTCAGCCGGCTCGCGACCCTGATGCACGAGGTGCAGGTCGCACGCGGCGAGCTGATCCGGATGGCGGTCGACCGCGAGCGGATCCGCTTCTCCCGGGATCTGCACGATCTGCTGGGCTACAGCCTCACCACCATCAAGCTGAAGGGTGAACTCGCCTGCCGGCTCGTGGCGTTGCGGCCCGAACAGGCCGAGAGGGAGATGCGGGAGATCCTCGCCCTGAGCAATCAGGCCCTGGTCGACATGCGGTCCGTGGCCAGCAGTTACCGCGAGTTGCGCCTGTCCACCGAGGTCGGCGCGGCCGAGTCGCTGCTCAACGCCATGGGCATCAGCACCATCGAACACACGGACGTGGGACCGCTGTCGGCCGCGGCGGACACCGTGCTCGCCACGGTGCTGCGCGAGGGCATCACCAACCTGCTGCGCCACAGCAAGGCGGAACAGTGCCGGATCGAGGCACGCGACCTCGCGGACGGCACGGCCAGGATCACCGTGGCCAACGACGGGGTGGGCACCGCCTTCTCGCATCTGGGCCCCGAGGGCGGCGACAGCGGCGGCAGCGGCCTGGAGAGCCTCACCGCCCGGGTGGAGGCGCTCGGGGGGCGCCTCAGAGCCGGGGTGCGTACGGACGACGGATGGTTCGAACTGATGGCGGCGCTGCCCCGCGACGCGGCGTGGGGCAGCGAAACGAGGAGCTTTCCGGCGCGTCAGGCCGTCCGCGTTCCACGGCTCCCGAATCGTCGGGACGAGAGCCCCGGACGATCCGCGCCGGTGGCGGCACCGGACGAGTGAGGCCAGGACGTTCCTCGCCGGCAGCGGGCGCCGCGGCTCACATCCAGCCGGACTCCCTGGCGATCCTGACGGCGTCCATGCGGTTGCGCGCACCGAGCTTGGTGACGGCGGTCGCCAGGTAGTTACGTACGGTTCCGGAGGACAGGAACAGCGCTCTGGCGATCTCCGACACCTCCTCGCCGTCGGCGGCCCTGCGCAGCACCTCGGTCTCCCGGGCCGACAGCGGACCCTCGTCGGCCTGCAGCGTGGCCACCGCGAGCTGCGGGTCGATGACGTGGCGTCCCGCCGCCACATCCCGAATGGCGCAGGCGAGCTGGTCGGGGTCGGCGTCCTTCAGGAGGAATCCGGAGGCATGGGCCAGCAGGGCACGGCGCAGATTGCCCGGACGGCCCAGGCTGGTGAGGATCACCGTCCGGCACTGCGGCAACTCCTCGTGCAGCAGTGCCGCCGCACGGATCCCGTCCATTCCCGGCAGGTCGATGTCGAGGACCGCCACATCGGGCCGGACTTCGAGCGCTTTCGGCAGAATCGCGTCGCCCGAGTCGACCTCGGCGACGACCTCGATGTCTTCCTGCAGTTCGAGCAGTGCCACCAACGCCCGGCGCAACATCGGCATGTCCTCAGCCAGCAAAACCCTGACCATTGCTCCCCCGCCATCCCCCACGCCGGCTCGCACCGGCTTGGCGGAACTCTAACCTCCGAGCCCCGTCGTCCCGCTCAAGTGTGAGCGGACAACGACTGGAGCCGTTCGGATGATGAGCGCACATCAGACAGGAGCAGATCAGACGCGCAAGAGAGGAAACACCGGACATGACCAGGTATGGAACAGCGTGGCCGGAACTCCATCCCGTCTTCGTGAAGCAGCTGGACGCCCTGGCGCGGCACGACCTCGACGCGCTGATGGAGGTCTACCACCCCGATGCGGAATGGGTCCGCTTCCAGGGCGTGGCCAAGGGCCACGAGGCGATCCGCGCACTCATCGCCCGTGACTGGGAACGCGGTCTGGATTTCGTGGGCATGCACGAGTACATCCACACCGACGACACGATCATGGCGCGCTGCGTCATGGCCGTGGGCGGCGAGAAGGTCGTCGCGTCCGGCAGTTTCGTCCTGCGGGACGGGATGATCTGGCGGGTGACCGGGGCGGACACGGAGCACGCCGGCGAGGTGCGAGCCGTCGGCCGGGCCGAGCCGGCCGAGTCCCGCCCGTACGAGCGGCGGATGCCCGCACTCGACCACACGGCAGCCGGTCTGCTGGCCACGCTGCCCGGTACCGTGGCGCGGCTGGGACGCCGGCATCAGTACGAGAGGGAACTGGGCTGGCTGTCCGGCTCATGACCGGATACGCCGAAGGGGCCGGGCCTTCACGTCGAAGGCCCGGCCCCTGTGCGCGTCGTCCGACGGCGTCGCGCCCCGCTCAGGCGGGCGACTGCGCGGGCGTCGCGTCCGGAGCCTGGCCCTGGGCCGGACCCCCCGCGGGCTCCTCGGCGGGCACCTTCACGCCGACAGCGGCGATCAGGAGCGCCAGCACCGCGAAGCCCGCCGCGGCCAGGAAGGCCGCCGAGGCACCGTCGGTGAGGACGGCGGCCGGGTCGGTGCCGGTGCTGGAGCGGGTGGTCGAGCCGAACACCGTCATGAGGACGGCGAGACCCAGTGAACCGCCCACCTGCTGGGTGGCGTTGAGCAGACTGGAGGCCGCCCCCGAGTCCTCCATGGGCACGCCCGACACACCGAGCTGCGACAGGGGCACGAACAGCAGCCCCGTGCCGATGCCGAACAACAGCATCGGGCCGAGCAGACCGGACAAGTACCCGGTCGAGGTGCTCACATTCGACAGCCAGAGCAGCGCGGCCGTGTTGAGGCTGACACCGAGGACCAGGGGCAGCTTCATGCCGAGCCTGGGCAGCTGCTTGGACACCACGGTCGCCGTGAACACGATCGACACGCTCACGGGCAGGAAGGCGAGTCCCGCCTCCAGCGGGTCGTAGGAGAAGGCGTTCTGCATCAGCAGGGTCAGGAAGAAGAACAGCCCCATCACCGAGCCGGTCAGGCACAGACCGATGACGTAGATCCCGGCACGGTTGCGGTCGCGGAACATCCGCAACGGGATGATGGGCGTCGCGATGCGGGACTCGATGACCACGAAGGCGGCGAGCAGCACGGCCGCCGCCGCGAAGGTGGCCAGCACCGAGCCGTCGCTCCAGCCCTTGTCCCCGGCGCGGATGAACGCGTACACGAGCGCACCCATGCCGAGCGTGGAGGTGAGGGCGCCGTAGACGTCGAAGCGGCCCGGCTGGCGGTCCGTCTCGCGCAGCACCTTCGGGATGACGACGTACAGGGCGATGCCGATCGGCACGTTGACGAAGAGCACCCAGCGCCAGGACAGCGCCTGGGTGAGGGCACCGCCCGCGAGCAGGCCGACGGCGGCGCCCGAGCCCGAGACCGCCGCGTAGACGCCGAACGCCTTGTTGCGTACGCCCTCGTCCAGGAAGGTCGTGACGATCAGGGCCAGGATGGACGGCGCGATCACGGCGGCGCCCACGCCCTGCAGCGCCCTGGACGCCATCAGCCAGGCCGAGGACTGGGCGAAGCCGCCGGCCAGGGAGGCGAGGGTGAACAGGGCGATGCCGCCGAGGAACACCCGCCGGCGGCCCAGGATGTCTCCGATGCGCCCGCCGAGCAGCAGCAGACCGCCGAAGGCGAGCGTGTAGGCGTTGACCACCCATGACAGGTCGGTGGTGTGCAGGTCGAGATCCTTCTGGACCTCGGGGAGTGCGACGTTCACGATCGTCGCGTCCAGCATCACCATCAGCTGGGCGACGGCGATGACGGTGAGGGCCAGGCCGCCGCCTCCCGATGTGCCGGGCGCTTTGCCCGATCCGGTTTCCGAAGCAGTTGCGGACATCTTTGGTGAACCTTCCGAGTGTGGGGGGTCAGTTCGTCGCCGAGAGGCAGAACGAGTGGCCCGCCGGGTCGAGGAGGACGCGCCAGCGCTCGCCGCCGGGCTGCTCGGCCGGCACGGAGGCGCCGAGCTCGACGGCCTTCTTCTCCGCCGCGGTCACGTCGTCCACGGCGAAGTCCAGGTGGAGCTGTTGCGGCACGCTCTGGCCCGGCCAGTCGGGCCTGCGGTAGTCCGCGACCCGCTGGAAGCCGATACCGGGGCCGTCCGGCACGGTCAGGCCGGCGAACTCCGCCGTGCTGAACGAGATCTCGAAGCCGGCGAAGCGGTGATAGAACTCGGCCAGGGCCACCGGATCGGGGCAGTCGAGGGTGACGCCCTTGAGCTGTGCGAGCGCGGGCATACGCGGTCCTTTCTCGTACGGGGAGGAGCCCCGTACGGGGAGACGGGGAAGCGGGGACACGGTCCTGCCGTCCGGGGGGGAGGCTGAACGGGGTCACCTGGCCGACATCAGGGCCAGGAGTTCGGGGGTGTAGAGGTCGGCGACCGGGCGCAGGCCCGCCACCGTGTCGAAGTAGCGCTGGGTGAGGTCCGGGCTGGTGCGGAGGGCGGAGAGCAGCGCGCGCCGCTTGTCCTTGCCCTCGGCGCTCGCCACCATCAGGGCGCCCTGGTACGCCTCCATGAGCTGCTCGTCACGCCGGGTGCCGTACACGGCCAGGGCGCTCGCGAGCCGCTCCGGGTCGTGGAGCACGCCGGCGGTCAGCTCCACGAGCAGCTCGGACTGGAGGAAGGCGTCCCCGATGCCGCGGGCCGTCAGGGAGTCCTTGTGGTGGCCCGCGTCGCCGACCAGTACCCAGCCCGGTCCGGCGGCGCGGCGGAAGTAGTTGCGCTGCTCGCCGGTTCCGCGCAGCCGCTCCAGTCGTTCGGCGTCCTTCACCTGCTCGTATATCTGAGGCGCGTTGATACGGACGCCATCGGTGTACGAGGCCAGGGCGTCGGCGCGCACCTCCTCGAAGCGGTCCTGCGGGAAGTACGCGGAGACGAGGACGGCTCCGTCGTTGGTGGGGACGGCCGAGACCCAGCCCGACTTGCCCTCGTACAGCTCGAAGTCGGTCTGGAGCCCCGCCCAGAACGTGTAGTACGCGCACGTCAGCCGGGGCGCCTCGTGGTATTCCGCGGCGCGCACGAACCGGGCGACGGTGGAGCGCATGCCGTCGGCGCCGACGACCAGCGGCGCCCGTTCGGTGACCGAGCGGCCAGCCTCCTTGCAGGTGACGCCGACGACCCGGCCGTCCTCCTCGATCAGACCGGTGACCTGGCAGCCGGTGCGCAGTTCCGCGCCGGCCGCGACCGCGTGCTCCGCCAGGATCCGGTCGAGCGTGTGCCGGCGCGGGGCGATGGCCCCGGTGATGCCCTCGACCGGAGCGGCGCAGCCCTCGACCCGTATGTCGTCCAGCTGGTAGACGACACGGTCGAGCGTCGGGCAGCCGGTCGCGGTGAGGTCGTCGAGGACGCCCCAGCGTGCGAGCCGGGCCACGCCCGGCTGCTGGATGTAGAGGGTGGACAGGGTGTCCGAGGGGAAGCGGGCCCGGTCGAGGAGCAGGACTCGCAGGCCCGCGCGGGCATACAGGAGTGCTGTGGTCGATCCGGCGCAGCGCGCCCCCACCACGATCACGTCGTACATGCCGGTATCCCCGATCTCCGCAGGTGGACTTGGCCCTGGGCGCGGCGCCGCCGTGCCCTCGAAGCGCGCTCAGCGTAGGTGTGTGACCGGGCCGCACGATGCTCAGAACTGAGCGTGCGCGGGCGCCGGCAGGAGGCTTATGCGGTGGTGGCGAAACGCCGCCGCAGCAGGGGCTTGAGCACCTTGCCGGTCACGCCGCGGGGCAGCGCGTCCACGAAGTGCCAGGCGGTGGGCACCTGGTGCGGGGCGAGGCGTTCGGCGAGGAAGGACTTGAGGTCCGGCTCCTCGGGGCCGTTGAGGACGACGACGGCGGTGACGGCGTGGTGGTCGGCGCCGCCGGCCTCGGGCAGGCCGATCACGGCGGCCTCCAGGACGGCCGGGTGGTCGTACACGGACTCTTCGATCTCGATACTGGAGACCCGGCCGGCATCGGTGTGGATGACGTCCTCGCGGCGGTCGAAGAGCTGTACCTCGCCGTCCTCGGTGAGGTGGCCGAGGTCGCCGGTGCACACCCAGCCGTCACGCCACTTGCCACGGCTGAGCGACTCGTCCAGGTAGCGGCGCTTGGGTGCCGGGCAGCGCAACCAGATCTCGCCCAGCTCGCCCGCGGGCAGCGGCTGTCCCTGCGCCCCGGCGATGCGCACCTCGGTGCCCCGTGCGGGGCGGCCCATGACCATCGGGCGCTCGGGGTCGACCGTACCCAGGATGACGGCGGGTACCGCCTCGCCCTGCGCATAGGCGCTGTTGAGCTGGGCCCCGGGCATCATCGTGAGGAGTGCGGTGGCGATCCGCGGCGGCAGCGGTGCGGAGGCCGAACCGATCCGGGTGACGCTGGAGAGGTCATGGCGTTCGTGGGCCCGTGAGGTGACCAGCTGGATCGCCGTCCAGGGCTGGAGCATGAGGGATCCGGCGCCGAGCCGGTCCACGAGTTCGGCCATGCGCTCCACGTTCTCGGGTGCGACCACGACCGTCGGGCCGGGGGCCGTGAGCGCGACCACGGCGCAGGTGGTCGCGCTGGAGGTGGTGCCGAGCGGCATGGGCGCCATCAGCGGGGAGCGCTCGTCGAAGTTGCGCAGCCCTTCGGGGCCGCGGCCGAAGGTCAGCACGCCGTGCGGATTGCCGAATGCCTTGGCGGGGCCCGTGGTGCCGGAGGTGTAGAGGATGTCGGCGAGGTCCTCGGGGCTGATGGAGACCTCGACGGGCGACTCGTCCCCGGTCTCCAGCGTCTCGCCCGGGGTGGTCCAGCCGGTGAAGCCGGCCGGCAGTACGGCGCCGGCGGTGTGCAGGATGCCGGCGGCCTCGGTCTGGCCGAGGCGGCGCAGCTGCTCGGCCGCGTCCAGCTGGTCGGTGAGGTGGACCGCGGTCGCGCCGGTCTTGAGCACGCCCAGATAGCCGATCGCGTAGGGGATCCAGTCCGCCCCGGTGAACAGCAGTGCGATCCGGGTGCCGCGGCCGGCTCCCCGGGCGAGCAGGTGGTGGGCGACCGCGTTGGAGCGACGTTCCCAGTCACCGTAGTTCAGGCTCTGCTCACCGTCGACGATGAGCGCCGACTGGTCCGGGGCGCCGGACGAACGGATCCGCAACAGGTCGGGGACGACGAGGTGGTTGGACTCGGTCACAAGGGCTCCTCGGAGGGCTGCGGCGGCGAGACACCACACTCCCGGCCGGCCACAGGGCGGGCTGCTGCCCGCCAAGTCGGCTCGGCAGCACGGCAGAACCTAGGCGCCACGCCCGGCGCCGTCTGCTCAAGGTTGCGCGTGCCCGCCGGAGTGCTCGGGTAGTTTCGACGGCCTGGGCATCTCCGCGCGGCATGGGGTGCCCCTGTCGCGTTGGAATACAAGGGAGTTGAGGAAATGACTCAGACCGCATCGGCCGAATTCGACAGCGTCTCCTGGGAGGAGCACCCCTACCTGGAGCCCGAGGAAGGTCCCCGCATGGTGCGCGGCGAGGTGGGCCGGGTGTGGCGGGGCGACCTGGAGGGCAGGAGCACCGCGGTGCTCCTGATGAGCCAGTCCGCCGACGGCTCCGCGGGCTATGTGGCCAGCGAGCGTTTCGAGGGGGCCCTGGGCGGGCGCAAGGGCAGCTTCGTGATGCACCACTCCAACATCATGGGCGGGGACGCACCGCCGGAGCCCGCGACCGGCTATGTGGTGCCGGGTTCGGGCCGGGGCGCTCTGACCGGGCTCACCGGGAAGTGCACCTGGGTGCACCGGGGCGATGAGCACCTGTTCACGCTCACCTACGAGCTCGCCGACTGAGCCGGCTGAGCCGGACTCCGGCGGGTGTTCAGGCCCGCGCCCGCTCGATCCGGGTCCGGACCAGGTCGAGCAGCGCGGACGGTGCGTCCTTGAGGTAGAAGTGATCGCCGGGCAGCGTGGACACCTCCGAGGCGCCCGAGGTCACCTGCGACCAGGCGGTCAGCTCCCGCGTGTTCGCCTCCGGGTCCTCCCGGCCCGCGAGCGCCGTGACCGGGCAGGCCAGACGCACTCCGGGCAGCGGCCGGTAGGTGTCGTTGAGCTCGAAGTCGGCGCGGAGACACGGCAGGAAGAGCCGGAAGAGCTCGGGCTGGCCGACCACGTCGGCCGGAGTGCCGTTCATCGCGCCGACCTGTTCGAGGAATGCCTCGTCGGGGAGTTCGGCGTACGAGCGGCGCCGGGCGGGCAGGTGAGGGGCCCGGCGGCCGGAGACGAAGAGCTGGACCGGCGGGCGCCCCTCGGCGGTGCAGCGGCGGGCGACCTCGTAGGCGACGGCCGCTCCCATGCTGTGGCCGAAGAAGGCGAAGGGCCGGTCGAGGAACGGCACGAGCGCCTCGTACAGCGGTGCGACCAGCTGTTCCATCGCCACGTACGGCACTTCCTTGAGCCGCCGTTCCCGGCCGGGCAGCACCACGGGGCGTACCTCGGCCAGCGGCGCGAGGGCCTGGTGCCAGCCCCGGAAGGCGCCGCTGCCGCCGCCGGCGTGCGGGAAGCAGAACAGCCGCACGGGGGCGTCGGTGCCGGGCGGTACGCCGCCCAGCCAGCGGCTCTCGGGCGACGTCACCCTGGCTGAGGCGGCCGTCGGCGGGTACGTCGTCATACCGGCCTCACACCCACTCGTAGACGCGGTGGTACTCCTCGACCCCGCGCAGCACCAGGTGCCCGCCGTCCCGGATCACACCGTGCAGCAGCGGCTTGTAGCGGGCCACATCCACCTCGCGGCTGCGCGCGGGGACGAGGCAGCGCATGTTCTCCGTGAGCAGTTCCTCGTAGTCCGCGAAGGACAGTTCGGTCCGGGACGCGAGCCGTTCACCGATCCGCATCCGGGCGAGTGCCGCCCGTGACCGCTGTCCGATGACCCCGCTGAAGAACTCCGAGGCGCAGCCCGAGCCGTAGGAGAAGAGGCCGACGCGCAACTCCCCCGTGTACGGCACGTGGTCGATGATGCTGCTCAGCGCCAGATACACCGAGCCCGAGCAGAGGTTCCCGACGATGCGCGGATACGTGAGCGAGGGGGTGACCCGTGCCGTGAAGTCGGCGTCGATCTCGTCGGGCGCGGCGCGCAGGACCTCCCGCATGAGCTTGCGGTGTCCGGCCTTCACCAGGCCGGCGAAGGGGGTGTGCAGGGCGAGCTGGGCGAAGTCCGTGCCCAGGTCGGCCCCGGGGACCTTCGTACGGTAGTCGGCGAAGGCGTGCGTGAAGCAGTCGAGATAGGCGAAGAGGGAGCGGTCGACGTCGGCGATGTCGAAATCGGGTCCCGGGCGGGCGGAGTCGAGGGTCTCGTAGCTGTACGTGCCGAAGGCACCGATGTCGAGGGCCAGGACGTCGGGCCGGTCGCCGATCAGCATCGCCGCGGCTCCGGCGCCGGTGGCGGGCTCGGCGTAGTGGGCGTTCTCGTCCACCATCGCCACGTCGGTGGCGATGACCAGGGCCTTCGCGCCCGGTGACACTCCGGAGGCGGCATAGGCGACGGCGAGCTGCACGGCCGCGGTCGCCGCGTAGCACGCCTGTTTGACCTCGATCACGCGGCAGTGCCTGCTCAGGCCGAGGTGTTCGTGCACGTAGCTGGCAATGGACTTGCTGTAGTCGACGCCGGACTCGCTGGAGGTGATGAGGAGTTCGATGCGCTCCTTGTCCTGTGCGCTCAGGGCGTCGACGAGAGGCTTGGCCGCGTTGACGGCGTGGGTGACCGGGTCCTCGCAGGGCAGGCTGACGGAGCGGGTCTCCATCATGAGGTGGCCGATACGGGACAGGTCGAGGCCGCGGCCTTCCAGGAGCGTCCGCACCGGCAGATGGGCGGCGCCGCAGTAGACGTTGAGCGCCTCGATCCCGAACCCCCGGGGTGCCTCGATGGGCTGACCGGTCATGACTGCTCCTCCCACAGGAACTGGACGAGGGCGTCGACGGACGGGATCTCGCTGAACCGGGCCATGTCCGCCTCGATACCCACTTCCTCGATCAGGGCCATGATGATCTCCACCCGGTCCACCGAGTCGGCGCCGAGCTCCTTGAGATGCCGCCCGCCGTCGATCGCCCCGGCGGGGAGGCCGGGCAGGATCGAGATGATCGTGCGGTGCACGAGCGCCTCGATGTCGGCACGCGCGGTCTCATGCTGCGTGGGCATGGCGCTCCCCCTCCGTGCGGAACTCGAAGCTGCAGACGGCCAGGGTGCGGTCGGTGGCGAGATCCTCCACCACCAGTTCGACCAGTTCCTCGGTGGGATCGCCGGACCGCTGCCAGGGGCGGGCGCGCAGCCTGAGCGTGGAGTCGACGTCGGCGTTGCCGAGGTAGCAGACCCGGGAGTCGGTCAGGGCCCGGTCCAGGAAGGAGCGGTCGCTGCGGCCGAGGCCGCGCCACAGCCGCAGCAGTGCGCCGTCGGCGATCGAGAAGTACGAGGCGAAGTAGAGCAGCCCCACGCCGTTCACATCGCTGCTGACGTCCACGCGGTGTTCGGTGGTGAACTCCTCGCCGAGCGGCACGTATCCGGCGGTCGGCGGTTCGAGGAAGCGGTGCCGGCTCCGTGCGCCGTTGCACGCGAGGCGGGGTGAGTACGCGTCGGGCAGCCGCGGCAGCTGCGCGTGGCAGAAGTCGGCGGGCGAGGCGCGGACGAGGCCGACGTTGCTGTCCGCGCGGCCGCGGGCCACCCAGCGGTTGAAGTTCTCGACGTAGAGACAGTCGGGGCGCGGCCGGTCGTAGAACTCCTCGGGTTCGAAGGACTCCTCCGCGAACACCTCCGCGTCGTGGCTGCCGGGCCCGGAGCCGATACGGCGGATGCGGTGCAGGGTGAGCACGGACTCGCTGCCGTACCCGAAGACCCGGGAGATCACCTCCAGGCGGTCACCGAAGGAGAGGGCCCGCGGGTGCAGGAGGCGGCCACCGCTGCGTACGCGGTAGTAGTAGAAGGACAGATACGTGGCACGCCCCTGGGGGTCACGGGCGTTGAAGACGTCGGTGCCGCAGATGTCGCTGACGGTCTCCCAGGTCCAGTCGCCGATCCGGCCGATGAGCAGGGCGTTCGGTCCGCACATACCGGGCTGGACGGTCACTTCGCGGCGCACGGTGGCCGGGCCGGTCCGCTCGGTCCGGGCGAAGTGCCGCACCTGGGCCGGCGCGCCGGGCGCGGTGGTGAGTGTCTCGGTCATGATCAGGATCCCTTTCGTTCGGTGCGCGCGGACTCCTGTGCGGCGAGAAACTCGCGAAGAGCGCCGTGCACTTCGTCGGGGTGGGTGAGCGTGGGGAAGTGACCGGCATCCTCGATCTGGGCGTACCGGGCATCCGGGATGGCGCCGTGCAGCAGATGAGCCGTCTTGAGCGGGATCACGGAGTCGTGCGCGCCCTGCACGATCAGGGTCGGTACCGAGATCTCCGGGAGGACGGCGAGCAGGTTGGGCTCCTGGGCGAAGACGTCCAGGTAGCGCAGGCCGGTCTGCGGGTCCATGCTCTCGCAGCGCAGCAGCAGCTGTTCGAAGCGCCTCCGGTCGCCGGCGGCCACCCGGTCGCCCACCGCGTCGAAGTCCTCGCCGACGACGACGGAGAGCCGGTTGACCTCACCGACGCGGTTCCCGCACTTGTACGAGCTGCACAGCAGCGTCAGCGAGGCCGTGTCCTGCGGGTGGTCGAGCGCGAAGCGCTGGGCGGTGAGCCCGCCGAAGCTGGCGCCCGCCACATGCACCGGGCCGTGCACGCCGAGCGCCCGCAGCGCCGCGCGGTGCAGTCCGGCGAGGCCGCTGAGGGTCAGCTCGGGAATCGCGGTGGTGCGGCCGACGCCGGGCGCGTGCATCACGATCACGCGGTGGTCCGCCGCCAGTGCGCGGAACTGGTGCGAGAAGAGGCCCGCTCCGATGTTGAACGGGTGGATCAGGAGCAGCGGGGATCCCTGTCCCGCCTCGAAGACCTCCACCTCGCCCTCGGGCAGGGTGAGCACCCGGTGGGTGGCACCGGCGCCCAGGTCGCGCAGGACGCCGGGGTTGTCGTCGGCCGCGCGGGAGCCGTCGTGCAGAGAGGCGCGGACGTCCTGCGGCAGCGCGTCCGCCGGGTGATAGGCGGCCGCGGCTCCGTCGGTGCCGTCCACGCGTACGAGACGTACGGGCTCCGGGCCGGTGCGGAACAGGGCGGCGAGCCGCTCGCCCGTCTCCTCCGTCCGCGCCTCGCTCATCCCCACGGGCACGGCGAGCCTGATCCACGGGCGGGCCGCGGTCTCGTCCCCGGCGAGGAGCTGCGGCGCACCCCGTACACCGGTGTTCCGGAAGATCCAGGAGAGGCAGGAGGCCACCGGGTCCTCGTGGTCCGCGAAGGCCGGCAGACCGGCGACGTCGAGGACCACGGCATGCCCTGCGGCCGGTGTCAGCACGGGTGCCCCCGCTGCGGACAGGCGCTCCCACAGGGTCGCCACGTTCCTCATCCGCAGGCGGACCTGTTCGGCGGCCCAGTCCTGGTCGGCGAGTGCGGCGGCCAGGGTCCGGCGGGCGGTGCGGCCGATCTGGTGCCCGCGCAGGGCGACTTCCTCGCGCAGCTGCCGGGCGAGGCCGGGGTCGCTGGTGGCGACGAGTCCGCCGAAGTCGAGGCCGAAGTCCTTGGACAGGCTGAGGGTGACGGCGTCGGCGGTGCTCAGGAGGGACCGTGCCACCGACCAGACCTCGCGGCCGTGCTGCTCGGGCTCGTGCGCGATGACCTGGTACGCCGCCTCAAGGACCCGGGAGGCGTCCAGGACGAGGGGCACGCCGTGGGCCTTCGCGGTCCGCTGTACGGCGCGCAGGTCGGCCAGGGCGGCCGCATAGCCGCCGCGTGCGTTGTTGCTGAGCTCGACGCAGACGAAGGCGGTACGCCCTTGACGCTCCGTCAGGATCCGGTCGAGGGCGTCCGGGTCGAGCCCGCCGCGGAGGGCCGGTCCCCCGGCCGCCGCGGGACCGCCGGCGGGGACGGGTTCGAAGCCGTGCTCCAGGAGGGTCAGGGTCCAGGTCGGGAACAGACTGTTGTGCACCACCGCGCCCGGTGCGCCCGGCCGGCTGCGGCACAGAAGCGCCTCGGCGGCGCGGCCCGACTGGGTGGGGATCACGCAGTCGAAGGGCAGCCAGGGCAGGCGGAGGTCGTTCGCGGACGAGGCCGGTACCGCGTGTGCCGCGGCGGCGAGCTCCCGCAGCCGGGCGGGGACCGCCGGCAGGTCGAGTTCCGCCCAGGAGTCCGTGATCAGGTCGTGGTCGACGGCTTCGGTGGGCAGGGCGAGGGGGTTGTGGCCGTGGGCCGCGAGCAGCGTGTCGCGGTCGGCCGTGGAGGCGGGGGTGTCCGGGGTACCGGTGTGTGCGGGGTGGGGCACCGGGGCGGCTGCGGGGGCCGGGATCGGGGCAGGACGGCTGGACGGGGTGGGACGTGCGGGAGCGGCCGCCGCAGGTGAGGGGAGGCGGTCGGGGGTCAGCTCGCCGGGAGCCGTGGCGGCCAGGTCCGGGTTGGCGATCATCAGGATGACGTCGGAGACGTCCGTACGGCTCTCGTCATCGGGCTGGCACAGGTAGATGGGTGTGTTCACGGGGCGGAACTTGTTCTTGAACTGGTAGTTGCCCTCGTTGAAGATCCCGACCGACCGCAGCTCCTCCATGCCCTCGGCCACCGCGGCCGAGGCATTCGGGGAGTCGCCGAGCCGGACCCCGAAGCTGGCGCCGAAGCTGAAGCAGGTGATGCCCTCGGGGCGCAGCGTCTCCGCGATCCGCACGATCGCGTACTCGATGCCCCCCGGCGGCAGCCCTTTCGCGTAGAACTCCAGATCGAGCAGGTACGTCGGCTCCGAGGCCAGCTTGGTGACGATCACCGCGTTGGCGAGGACGTCATCGCGGTAGGTCAGGAACATGCGGTGGCGGGCGTCGAGCCGGCCCGCCCCGAGTTCGCGGCGCACCACGTCCACGTACGGATTGGTCATCTGCTTGACGGACGACCACTGGTCGATCAGATCGACGATGCCCGCGTCGGTCCCCGGGTCCGTGCCGACCTCGTACTCCTCGGTGCGGCAGCTGCTGTTCTTGGTGAACTTGCTGATGAGATAGCGCAGTCGCTGCATCCGGCCGCCGGTCAGCGTGAACGTGTCGAGGTTCTCCAGACGCTGGATCGCGCCGAACGGGGTGGCCGTCAGACGGCGGCCCCCGACCTCGTCCAGGTGCAGGACCGAGAGGAAGTTGGGCTTCAGGCCCTCCCGCTCGGCATACGCCAGGTACTCGGCGGCGAGGGCCGGAAAGTCGGCGGCCGAGCCGACGTAGCTCCAGGCGAAGAGAACGTCGTCGCGCCGCGAGAAGTTGAAGTATCCGCGGCGGTCCTTGCCGAGAAAGGCGAGCGGGGCGATGTCACGGCCGGCGAGACCGCCCTCCTTGGCGTGCTCGCGGTCGAGCCTCGCGAGGAGGGCCTCCAGTTCGGGGAGGTGGGGGAGGTTGCGCTTGCGGACGATGAGGGGGCCGTTCTCCTGGTCCGCGGCGGGTGCCGCCTGCCGGGGCGCCGGAGCGGGTGGCTGCGGGGCATCGGCTTCGTCGAGGGCTTCGGCGGCCTCGGAGAGGAGGGTGAGGGTGCGCGGGCCGTGGTCGGCGAGCAGCTGTTCGGCGAGTGCGGCGGTCGTCGGACGGTCGAACATCAGCGTTTTGCGCAGGGAGCCGAAGCGGCGCTCCAGGGCGCTGATGGTGCGCAGCATGTCGAAGGAGGTGAACCCGTCGTCGGCGAAGCTCACCCCGGCCTCGGGGGCGTGGCCGACGACCCGCGTGATGACCTCGGCGAGGAGCGTGTGGGCGTCGTCGGTGTCCGCCGGCCCGGCGGCCGCGTCGGGCCGCGGCACCGGGACGGCTCGCGGGACCTGGGCGGGCTCCGAGCGGGTGGGCTCCGAGCGGGTGGGCTCCGAGCGGGTGGGCGCCAGGGGCCGGACCGGCTGCGGGGCCGGTGTCGCGGCCGGGCCTGTCGTCCTGGCCATCTCCTCGCAGGTGCGGGCGGCCAGGGAGGCGACGGAATCGCACTCATAGAGCTCGGCCGCCTTGAGGTCGAGGCCGTAGGTCTCGTTGAGCTCCCTGACCAGCTGCATGCGGAAGATCGAGTCCAGACCGAGGTCGGTGAAGGAGTCGCCGTCCGCGATCCGGGCGCTGGGTACGTCGATGATGCCGGCGAGCGACGTACGGATCGTCTCGGCGACGCCGTCCCCGTCGGCCGGAGGTTCACCGGTGTGCGACGCGTCGGGCGCCGACGCGGCGGAGGACGGTGCCGGGTGATCGGCCCTCACCGCTTCGGTCCGTGCCGACGGCTCGTCCCGCACCGGCTCCACCGCTGCGGGGGCTGCCTGCCGCGGGGCGGCGTTCACCGGGCCGAGCCGCAGCGGTGTGCCCCGTCCACGGCTCGGCGCGACGTGCGGGGGTCCGGTGAGCGCGGGCACCTCCACGGCGGCGGGTGCCGGGGCCGGAGCCACCTCCGCGGTCGGCACCGGGGCCGTGGCCGTGGCCAGGGACGCGCCGCGCGTGGTGAACCAGTACGGCGTGCCGGACCGGCGGAAGGACGGCAGGGCGAGCCGGACCGGGTGGCCCGAGTGCCACAGGGTGGACCAGGTGCCGGGCGCGCCCGAGACCCAGGCCCGCGCGTTGGCCTCGGCATCCGCGCCGAAGACGTGGGCGGAGGCGGGGCCCGCCGTGCCGCGGTGGATACCCGGGGCGGTGAACTCCCCGCTCGCCGCGGCCGTCAGAAGCTCCACCAGCTGCTCGCGGTCCCTACCGAGGACGGCGAGCCGTTCCGCGTACTCCTCGCGGCCCGTCTGCAGCGTCCACAGGAGGCCCGCCGGATCCACCTCCTGCGCGTCCTTGAGGTATCCGGCGAGCCGCAGTGCGTACTCGGCGAGCGCCTCGCCGTCCGGTGCCGACAGCACCGCGGCCTCCGCGCCGGAGGGCACCGCGACGGCCGGCCGTACGGCAGGACGGTGGCCTTCGAGGACGACATGCGCGTTCGTACCGCCGAAGCCGAAGGAGCTGACGCCCGCCCGGTGCACCACGACGCCGCCCTCGTCGGGCACGCCCTCCCACGTCCGGCTGCGGTCGTTGACGAAGAACGGGGTCCCGTCGAGCCGCAGATACGGGTTGAGTTCGGTGAGGTGCAGCGTCGGCGGCAGCTCCCCGTGCTGCAGGCTGAGCAGCACCTTCAGGACACCCGCGATGCCCGCCGCGGCCTCCAGATGGCCGATGTTGGTCTTCACCGATCCCAGGGCGACCGATGCCTCGCCGGGCAGCGGACGGTCCTCCTCCGCGTACAGCTGGGTGAATGCCTTCTTCAGACCCTCCAGCTCCACGGGGTCGCCGAGCCGCGTACCGGTGCCGTGCGTCTCGACGTAGCTGACGGTTGCCGGAGCGACGCCTGCCCGGCGGTACGCCTCGGCGACGACGCGTGCCTGGGCCTCCGGGTTGGGCGCGGTCAGGGAGGTGGAGCGGCCACCGTGGTTGACGGCGCTGCCGCGCAGGACGGCCAGGATCCGGTCACCGTCCGCCTCGGCCCGGTCGAGCGGCTTGAGCAGCACGGCGCCGGCGCCTTCGCCACGGACGTACCCGTCGGCGTCCTTGTCGAAGGTCTTGCAGCGGCCGTCCGGGCTGAGCATGCCGGCCTTGGTGAAGGCGCTGAACAGGCCCGCGCTCAGGGTCAGGTTGACGCCGCCGGCGATGGCGAGTTCGCATTCGCCGTCGGCCAGGGCGCGGGCCGCCCGGTGCAGGGCCACGAGGGCGCTGGAGCAGGCCGTGTCGACGGCCTCGCTCGGTCCGCGCAGATCGAGGTGGCGGGAGACGCGGTTGGGGAGGATCGCATGGGCCAGGCCGGTGGCGGCATGCGCCTGGACCTCGCCGCCTTCGGCGCGCATCAGTTCCGCGTAGTCCGAGGTGGACACGCCCACGAAGAGCCCGGTCGCGCTGCCCGCGAGGTCGGCCGGGCGGTGGCCGGCGTGCTCCAGCAGCTGCCAGACCGTCTCCAGGAAGAGCCGCTGCTGCGGGTCCATGAGCGCGGCCTCGGCCGGGGAGATCCGGTAGAAGGAGGCGTCGAACTCGGCGACGCGGTCCAGGAATCCGCCGCGCAGGTCCTCAAGACCGGGTTGTCCGAGGAGGTACGGACGGTCCTCGGGCACGGGCCGTACGAGATGGTCACCGGCGGAGAGGTGCCGCCAGAAGCTCTCCAGGTCGTCACAGCCCGGGAGCAGACCCGCCATGCCGATGACGGCGACGGGGCGGGCGCCGTTGGCCGCGGGAGCCTGCGGCGCGGACGGGACGGATGCCGGTGTGAGCGTGTCCTGCGCGTGGGTGCCGGGTGCCGCCGCCGGGCGGGCGCGGGCGGCCAGGACGCGGGCGATCTCCGGCCCGTTCCCGCGCTCCAGGTGGCGGGCGAAGTCCCGCAGGGTCGGCGCCTCGAAGAGGGCGGTGGGCAGCAGGTCGATGCCGTACTCCTCGTTCACCTCGTTGACGAGCTGGGTGAGGGAGATGGAGTCGAAGCCCACTTCGAGGAGTTCCTCGTCCAGCGGTACGTCGGAGGGGTCGACCAGGAGGAAGCCGGCGGCCGTACGCCGCAGCCCCCGCTCGATCTGCTCCACGAGGCCGTCCGTGGGGCCGTCCGTGGGGCCGTCCACGAGACCGTCCATGGGCGGGGACGCCACCGGCTCGGGGCCGGCCGGTTCCCCGGCGGGCTCCCCCTCCGGGGCAGGGCTCTCCAGAACGGCGAAGCACGCCTCGTCCCCCGCCAGCGCCCGGCAGAACGCCCGCAAGCCCTCCTCCGTGCTCAGCGGCACCATGTTCCACCGGCGGGCGAACCGGGCGCGCGCCGCCTCGTCCACGGTCATACCGCCGTCCTCCCACAGGGGCCAGCAGACGGAGACCGTGGTGCCGGAGCGCCGCCCGTCGCGGACGCGGCTGCGGCGCAGTGCGGCGAACTCGTCCAGGAAGGCGTTGGCGCAGGCGTAGTCGGCCTGGCCGAGATTGCCGGTACGGCCGGCGAGGGACGAGAACAGCAGGAAGAAGTCGAGCGGCCGGTCGCCGACGGCGGCGTCCAGATGCACCGCGGCCGCGGCCTTGGCTCCCCACACCGCGTCGATGTCGGCCCGGGTCTTGCGGACGGCCAGCCCGTCCCGGGTGACGCCCGCGGCGTGCACGATGCCGTGCAGCGCACCGTGGTTGCCGTGGATCTCCTCCACGAGCCGCTGCACGTCGTCGGCGCGCGAGACGTCGGCGCGGGCCCAGCGCACGCTGACCCCGTCCTTGCTCATCGCCTCGATCCGGGTGCGCGCGGAGGCGTCGGGCGCGGTCCGCGAGGCCAGGACGAGGTGCAGGGGGCGGCCGTGCTCCGCCAGGTACTCGGCGATCCGCAGCCCGAGCGCGCCCGTGCCGCCGGTCACCAGATACGTGCCCCCGGGCCGCAACGGCAGATCCTGCGGCAGCCCTTCGGTGCGGGGCGTGAACGCGGCCAGGTTCAACCGCTGCCGCCCGCCCTCCCGCAGCGCGATCTCGGCCGGCTCCTCGCCGGTCGCGGCGAGCTCGACCAGCAGCTGCTCGGCCAGGTCATCGACCGGCCGGCTCTCCTCCACGACCACCCGGCCGCCGCGGAAGCGGGGGTGCTCGACGGCGAGGGTGCGGAGGACGCCGCCGGCCGCCGCGTGTTCCGGCTGGGGTGTGCCGGAGGG
This sequence comes from Streptomyces sp. NBC_00209, assembly GCF_045206345.1. NCBI lineage: Bacteria > Bacillati > Actinomycetota > Actinomycetes > Kitasatosporales > Streptomycetaceae > Streptomyces > Streptomyces sp. NBC_00209. The sequence continues at coordinate 2,282,661 of NZ_CP108121.1, forward strand.
TGACAGGTGTGCGTACAGACCCCGTACGGTGCCGTCACCGCGCCGCGACAGCAGCGCGGCGGTGCACCACAGGAAGGGCAGAACTCCCTGCTCCAGCGGGGCGATGCCCTCGTCGGCCGGCTCGGCGGTGCCGGGGATCCGCAGGACCGCGTCCGGCAGCAGCCCCCGCTCGGCCAGGTTCTCGGCCAGGCGGTGGTGCTGCTCGCGGTCGGTGAGGTCGAGCGCCCAGCCCTCGGGAGTCTCGGCGAGCCGGGTGCCCGCGCTGAGCACGACACAACGGCTGCCGCGGCGCTGTGCGGCGGCCACGAGGGCACCGCACAGCCCGGCGTCATCGGATATCAGCGCGATCGTGCGCGGCGCGGGACCGGGGACGGCCTCCGGGGCCGGTTCCCAGGTGGGCCGCAGATAGCGGACCCCCTCGGCCGGCCGCCCGTCATCGGGCAGCGTGGCGGACGCGTACGGGGTCACCGGTAGCACCTCCGGGTCGGCCGGCAGCCAGTGCCGGGTCTTGTCGTAGGGGTACGAGGGCAGGGGGGCGCGGCGCGGCCGCGGGGCGGGCCACAGGCGGGCCCAGTCGACGCGGGTTCCGGTGGTCCACAGGCGGCCGAGGGCCGCCAGGTCGCGTGCGGAGATCAGCCGCTCCACGGCGGCTTCACCGTCGGGCTCGCCCCGGCCGCGCCGGTCTGCTTCGCCCGTGACGAGGCCGGGCGCGCTCTCGCCCAGGGCGTGCGCGCGCAGTCGCTGTTCCAGCTGGGCGAGGTTCCCGGCGCTCACGGCGAGGCGTACGGGGTGTTCATGGCGGCCGACCTGGCTGGTGAAGGCAAGCTCCTCCGGTCCGTACTCCCCCGCCCCGGCGGCCAGCTGCTCGGCGATCCGGCCGGACTGGGCGCGCAGCTGCGGCTCGGTGCGGGCCGAGAGCAGGAAGAGCTGTTCCTCGCCCTCGCGCGCCGGGGTGTGCCGGGGACGGTCCGGGTCGGGCACGTACTCCTGCAGGAGGACATGCGCGTTGGCACCCCCGGCGCCGAAGGAGCTCACTCCGGCCGTGCGCGGCAGACGGCGCCCCTCGTCGTCCACGGGGCTCTCCCAGAAGGTGAGCTCACGCGGCATGGCGAAGGACCAGCCGTCCGTGTCGATCCGTGGGTTGAGCTCGCCCAGGTTCACGCAGGGGGTGAGCTGCTTGTGCCGTAGCTGCAGCAGGGCCTTGATGAGGCCGGCGACGCCGGCCGCGCCCTCCAGGTGCCCGACGGATGCCTTGACGGAGCCGATGGCGCAGTCGCGCGGCGGGCGTTCACCGAAGGCGCGGCGCAGGCCGGCGATCTCGATGGGGTCGCCGAGGGCGGTCCCGGTGCCGTGCGCCTCGATGTAGCCGAGGGTGCGCGGGTCGATCCCGCAGTCCTCGACCGCGTCCGCGATGAGCCGGGCCTGCGCCTGGGGGTTGGGGACGGTGTAACCACCGGTACGGCCTCCGGAGTTGACCGCGCTGCCCTTGATGACGCCCCAGATGTCGTCGCCGTCGGCGACCGCGTCCGCGAGCGGCTTGAGCAGCACCGCGCCGATCCCCTCGCCGGGCACATAGCCGTCGGCCCGCTCGTCGAAGACCTTGCAGGCGCCGTCGGCGGCCAGCATGTTCAGCGAGGAGAGCGCCACCAGATGGGCGGGGTGGAGGATCAGGTTGACGCCTCCCGCGATGGCGGTGCGGCACTCGCCGCGGCGCAGGCTCTCCACCGCGAGGTGGACAGCGGTCAGCGAGGAGGAGCAGGCGGAGTCGACGGCGAAACTGGGCCCTTGGAGATCGAAGGTGTACGAGACCCGGTTGGCCACCGACCAGTACGCCGAGTGCGCTCCGGCGAGCCGTCCCCGCGCCCACTGCGCCGCGGCCAGCCGTCCGTACGAGCCGTACATGACGCCGACGAACACTCCGGTCCTGCGGGGTGTCTCCGTGGGCTCACCCAGCCGGCCCGCCCGTTCCAGGAGGTCCCAGCAGGTCTCCAGGAAGAGCCGCTCCTGCGGGTCGATGTCGGCGGCTTCCTTGGGGAGGATGCCGAAGAACGCCGGATCGAACTGGTCGATCCCGTCGAGGAAGCCGCCCCACCGGCCGTAGGTGTGCTGTGCCTTGCCCCGCTTCGGGTCGAAGTGGGTCCGCCAGTCCCAGCGTTCGGCGGGCACTTCGGTGACGCAGTGGGTGCCGGCGGCGAGGTTGCGCCAGAAGGCGTCGATGTCGGGGGACCGCGGGAATCGGCCGCTGACGCCGACGACGGCTATGTCCATCGGGTCCGTGGGCGAGGTGACCGCGTCCGGGGTGCGGGGCCGCTGCCCGGCGTGCTCCTCGGCGGGGTCCCGTGCCTGGTCCGCGGCGGGTCCGGTGCCCGGGCCGGCCAGTTCGGCGATCCGCTCGGCGTGCTTCTCCTGCAGATGCGCCGCGAGCTGGGCGATCGTCAGGTTCTCGAAGAGCAGCGTGGCCGGGAGGTCGCCGAGGTCCTCCTCGAAGCGCTGGACCACGTGCTGGCCGACGAGGGAGTCGACGCCGTAGTGCTCGAACGTGGTGCGGTCGTCCAGTTCGGCCTCGTCGTACTTGAGGACTTCCGCGAAGACGCCCCGGACGTAGTCCCGTACGGCTGTCGCGGTGAGAGCCGGATCCGTGACGGGGGCGGGCTCGGGAGGCGCGACCGGCTGGGTGGGCTCGGGTGCCGCGGTCGGCATGGCGTGCTCCTTGCGGGGGCTGGTTCCGGCGTCGATGCCGAAGCGGGTGAGTCCCTCCGGGTCCGCCTTGATCGCGAGGGCCTGGGGCAGCCCGTGGGCCAGGACGCGGTCCAGCGCGGCCATGCCTTCGGCGGGCTCGATGGAGCCGACGCCGAAGCCGGCCATCCGCTCCCGGTAACGCGTCCCCGCCACGGCGCCGACGCTGCCCCAGTAGCCCCAGTTGACGACCTGCGCCGGAACGCCGAAGCGGTGTCTCAGCCGCAGGGCGAGGGCGTCCTCGAAGGTGCTCGCCGCCGCGTAGGCGGCCTGTCCGGGTGCGTCGACGAAGGAGATCGCCGAGGAGAACAGGGCGAGGAAGTCGAGCGGCTCGTCCCGCAGGGCCGCGCAGAACGCCTCGGCGCCCGCCGCCTTGGGGTCGAAGACCTCGTGCAGGACCGGCTCGGTCAGCTGGGCCACCGTCTTGTCGTGCAGGACGAACGCGGCGTGCACCGCTCCGTGGACCGGACCGAACCGCTCCCTGGTCCACTCGGCGACCCGGCGCATCGCCTCCGGATCCGCGGCATCGGCCCGCTGGTACTCGGGGGTGGCGCCGAGCCGGGTGAGGTCGGCGAGCAGCGCGTCGATCCGCTCGTCGCGCGGGCGCCGGCCGACCAGGACGAGGCGGGCCCGCGCCTTGCGGGCGAGCGAACGGCAGACCGCGCTGCCCAGGCCACCCGTCCCGCCCAGGACGACGTAGACGCCTCCGGTACGCAACGGAGCCGCCTTCGCCGGTGCGGTCCACGGCGCGAAGGTGCGGACGAGGCGGCGGCCTGCCCGCAGGGCCACCGGGCGGCTGTCCACGGGCTGTTCGGCGTGGATGCTGCGGGCCAGCGCGGCCGGGTCGTCCGTGGTGCGGCCGGTGCCCGGGTCGAGGCAGCCGACCGTCCAGCGCGGGAACTCGGTGCCGAGCGCGGCGCAGTAGCCGAGCAGGGCGGCGGCTCCCGGAACGATGTCGTCGGTGTCCGGCGCTGTGGCGTCCGCGTCCGTGGACGTCTCCTGGCCCGTCCCCGTGCCGCTCCCGGCCGGGACCGCGACGGCGCCGGGCAGAACCGCGCGCAGGTCGAGGGCGTGGTGGGCGCCGTCGCGGTCGAGCACGGCGCGCACCAGGCGGTGCAGGGCGGTGAGGGCTTCGCGTGCGGAGCCCGCGTCCACCCAGGTGGGTTCGGCGAGCAGGTAGACGCGGTCGGGAAGCAGGTCGGCCCGGCCGATCGCCTCGGCCGCGCGGTCCCAGTCGGCCGTCAGCACCTCGGCATCCGGGTGGAGTGCGGCCAGAGCGCCCGACAGGTCCCGGGTGCCGGGCCCGTGGACCAGCATGACCCGGCTCGGCGGAGCGTCCTCCGGCCCGGTCTCCGCCCGGTCCGCCTCCTGCCACACCGGTACGTACACCGGGAGGCCGGCGGCCGGGGCGGAGGGCAGCGGACGCAGCGCCAGCCCGTCCAGGCGCGCGACGATCCGGCCCTCGTCATCGGCGATCCTCAGCGCGAAGGTGTGCGCTCCGGTGCGTACGGCGTGCACGTGCGCCGGGCCGGTCAGGGGCCCGAGGATGGCGGCGCGCTCCAGGGCGAAGGGCACCAACGGGCTCTCCTCCGCGCCGTTCTGCAGCACCGCGGTGACCTGGAGTGCCGCGTCGAGCAGGGCGGCGTCGACGCCGTTCGCGGGCCAGTGGGCCGCACCCTGCTCGGCGGCCGGGGCGCTCAGGACGGCAAGGGCCTCGTCCGCGCCGTGGCGGACCTCCTGGACGAGCCGGAAGGCCGGGCCGTAACCGAGGCCGCCTGCCGCGAAGTCGCGGTAGAGCGCGGCGCCGGTGCGCAACTCGGGGAGGGTGCGGGCGAGAAGGGCGAGGTCGAGGCGGTCGGTCGTCCCCCCGCCGCACGGGGCGACCTGAGCCCGGGCGAAGGGGACCTCCGGCTGGTCGTCGGCGGTGAACTCCAGGGCGTATCGCTCCCCCTCGGCCGTCACCCCGGCCCGCACCTCGCGCCGCGCCTCGGCGTGCAGGGGGCGCAGCCAGCGCACCCCGGAGATCACGGCCGGCCCGCTGATGCCCGCGGAACGGGCGAAGTCGAGGGCGAGGGACAGGGTCGCGGTGCCGGGCAGGAGCGCCCGGTCCGCCACGTGATGGTGGGCGACCACGGGGTGCCGCGGGTCCAGCGGCCAGGTGGTGGGGCCGGCGGCCGGATCCGTCCGTACGGCGGAGTCCTCGCCGTGGCCGGTGTGCGCGGCGGGGGCCCGGGGCGGCTCCTCGGCGTCCCGGGGCGCCTCGGACGTCTCCGGTGTCGTGATCCAGTGCCGGCTCCTCGTGAACGGGTGGGCCCTCAGCGGCTCGGGCTCCGGTTCCCGGTGGGCCGCTTCGCCGGCGGCCGGGTCCTCCGGGGACGGGGCCTCGGCGAGCACCACGTGCGCGTTCGTACCGCTGAAGCCGAAGCTGCTGACCGCGCCCACCCGGACCCCGTCGGGCCCGGGACGCCATGCCTCGGCGGTACGGGAGAGCCGGAGGGGGCTGCCGGTCAGGTCGATCTCCGGGTTGAGCCGCGTGAAGTGGGCCGCGGGTGGGATCCGGCGGGCGCGCAGCGCCATGAGCAGCGCGAGCAGGCCGGAGATGCCGGCCGCGGTGGTCGTGTGACCGATGGCCGCCTTCACGGAGCCGAGCACACAGTCCGTGCCGCCGGAGGCGCGCAGCACCTCGTCGAGCGCCTTGACCTCGATGGGGTCGCCCAGATGGGTGCCCGTGCCGTGGGCCTCCAGGTAGCCGAGGTCGGCGCCGGTGATTCCTGCCTTGCGGTGCACCGAACGAAGCAGATTCGCTTGCGAGTTGGCGCTGGGGGCGGTGATCCCGTTGGTCCGGCCGTCACCGTTGACGCCGGTGCCGCGGATCACTCCGTGGATCCGGTCCCCGTCCTCCAGGGCCTTGCGCAGGCTCTTCAGCACGACCACTCCCACGGCTTCACCGAGGACGATGCCGTCGGCGTCCGCGTCGAACGGGAGCGAGCGGCCCGTCGGCGAGAGCATGCCCGTCTTGCTGGTCCACACGTGCATACGGGGCGTCGTCATCAGGGCCACGCCACCGGCGACCGCGGTCTCGCAGTCACCGCTGCGAATGCTCTCGCAGGCCAGGTGCAGGGCCACGAGCGAGGAGGAGCACGCGGTGTCCACGGCGAGGGTGGGGCCGGTCAGATCGAGCAGATACGCGATCCGTGCGGCGAGGATCGAACTGCTGCTGCCGAGGAAGGCATGGCCGGTCTCCAGGGCTCCGGCCTCGTCCAGCAGGGTCTGGTAGTCGCCCGTACCGCAGCCGACGAAGACTCCGCAGCTCTGCTTGCCCTTGGCGTCGGTGAGCCCGGCGTCCGCGAGGGCCGTCCACGCCTCTTCGAGGAAGAGGCGCTGCTGCGGGTCCATGGCCTCGGCCTCCAGCGGCGAGACCTGGAAGAAGCGTGCGTCGAACCGGCCCACGTCGTCCAGCAGCGCGGCCCATTTGCTGTACGAGCGGCCGGGAACGCGGCGGTCGGGATCGTAGTACCCGTCCTCGGGCCAGCGTTCGGCCGGCACCTCACGGATCTGGGAGCGGCCGGCGAGGAGGTTCGCCCAGAAGGTGTCGAGATCGGGGGCCCCGGGGAAGCGGCCGGCGGCGCCGATGATGGCGATGGGTTCCTGGGTGGCCGGCCGGTCGGGGGCGGTGGTGCTCTCCTGGGTGGTGGTCGGGGTGGCCTGTTCGGTGGTGGGGGTGGTGCCCTCCGGGGCAGCCCCGGGTTGCGCTTCCGGTGTGGGGAGCGCGACGAGGCGCGGCCCGGGCGGGGCGGCGGCGGGCCGCTCGGTACGGGGTGCCGAGGGTGCGGCCGGCGGCGTGAGGCGTACGCGTCCGTCCTCGGAGACCGGCTGGTGCGGCGCCGGAGCGGCGACGGATTCGGCACGTGCCGGTGCGGCGGGCTCCTCGCGCTCCTCCTCCGCAGCCGTCGGCGCTGCCTCTCGGGACGCCGCGCGGTGCAGCGACCGGTTCTGCGCCCGGGTCCGGGTCACATGCTCGGCGAGCGCGGGCAGCGTCGGAAAGTCGTAGACGGCGACGGAGTCGAGTGAGAGGCCGAAGGCGCGGTTGATCTCCTTGGCCAGTTCGACCGCGCCGATGGAGTCGACGCCCATCTCGTTGAAGCTGAGCCTGCGGTCGAGCTCACCGGCGTCCAGGTAGAGGACCTCGGTCAGCGTCGCGGCGATCACCGCCTCCGCCTCCGCCGCGTCCGGTTCGGGCTCCCGAGCCGGTGGGTCGTCCACGACGGCGGCCGGCGGTACCGGCGCCACGGGGGCCGCGGGGGCCGCGGGGGCCGCGGGGGCCGCACCGGAACGCTCCGGTCCTGTCCGCCCGTACTCCGCCACCTTCCCGAAGTGCGCCCGGACCCGCGCGGCCGAGTCCTCGCCGAGGACCTGCTCATGCATCCGCACCTCGCGGTCGATGACCGCGGGCAGCTCACCGAGCATCCGCCCGGCCAGCTCGCTCTTGAGCGCGGCCACCGCCTGCGGCGAGAGCTCCGCCACGGAACGGGCGAGGGCGAGGGCCGCGGGCAGCACCTCGGCCCTGTCCCTGAAGGTGACCGTGGCGCCGCGCTGTTCCAGCTCGGCACCGGCGTACGGCCGCCCGGTCAGCAGCATCTCGGTGGCCAGGGACTTCCCGAGCCGCTGGTCGAGGATGTACGTCGCGCCCATGCCGGGCGTGAATCCGTACTTGAGGAAGTTGCTGCTGTACACGGCGTCCCGGGACATCACCACCATGTCCGCGTACAGACCGAAGGCGAGACCGCCGCCGGACGCGTGCCCCGAGATGGCCGCGATCACGGGCCGGCCGCAGCGCAGCAGTCCTTCGTACACGAACGGCGTGTCCGTGAACCGCGTGCGCCGCGCGGACAGGTCCTCCAGCGCCTCGGGCGTGCCGCCCATGCTGAAGACCTTGCCGGATCCGGTGAGGACGACGGCGGTGACCTCGGGACGCGCGGCGATCCGCGCGAAGGCCCACTCCAGGCCGTGCATCAGCCCGTCGGTGAACATGTTCTGCTGATCGCCCGCGGCCATGGTGACCAGCGCGATGCCGTGCTCCAGGATCTGAAGGTCCACTTCGGAGCCGGTGTACGGCTCGACGGGAGCCGGGGGCTCGCTCACCGGCCGCTCGGAGAGCGCGGGCCGCTCCTCGCGCGGCTGCTGCCCGGTGCCCGCCTGCCAGTTGCCGAGCCAGCACCGCTCCTCGCGGAACGGGTGGCCGGGCAGCGCGATGCGCCGGCCGGCCCCGGCGGGCACGAGCGCCGCCCAGTCCACGTCCTCACCGGCGGCCCAGGCGGCCGCGGCCTCGTGCGGCCTTCCCTCGCGGAAGGCCGTCGCGCATCCGCCGGCGGCCGGGCCGGGCGCGCTCGCGCCCGTACGGAAGAGGTCCGGGTGCGCGGGCTCCCCGGCCAGGAAGCGGTCGAGCGTGGCGCACAGGGCGGAGACCGACGGGGCGACCACGGCCAGGCGCTCCGCCATCGCCGTACGCCCGACCCGCAGGGTGTGCGCCACATCGGCGAGCCTCAACGTACCTGCTTCAGCAGCATCTTGAGAGGCCGTCAGCTTGGCCACGATGCCGTCGACACTGTCCTCGATGCTCAGCGCCGACAGCGCCGGGTGACCGGGGCACACCTCCGCGGCCCGCTCCCGCAGGCTCAGCACATCGGTGCGCGCGAAGCCGAGGTCGGCGAGCGGTTCAGCCGGGTCGACGGCGGCGAGCGGAACCCCGAGGCACGCGGCGGCCTCGCGCAGAAGCGCCGTACGGAGCCGCGGGGCGTCGGCCGGCGCGCGGTCCGATGCCGCGCCGTCGGCCGGAGCGTGCCCCGCCCGCGGGCCCGCCGTGAGGAAGTCCCGCAGCGCACGGGCACTCCCGCGCAGCGCCTCGGGGTCACGCGCGGAGAGCAGCACCAGCTCAGGGCCCGGCGCGGCGACCGCGTCCGCGGGCTCCCCGACCCATTCCTCCACCACGAGATGCGCGTTCGCACCGCCCGCACCGAAGGCGCTCACACCCGCCCGCCGCGGTCCGCCCCCGTCCGGCGCGGGCCATGCCTCCAGCGCGCGCTGCACAGCGAAGGGGGTACGGGAGAAGTCGATCTTGCTGTTGGTCGTGTCGGCGTGCAGGGACGGCACCAGGGTCCGGTGCTGGAGCTGCAGCACCACCTTGGTCAGTCCGGCGATCCCGGCGGCACTCTCCAGGTGGCCGATGCCGGACTTGACCGAGCCGATGCGGCAGCTGCCCGGCTCCCCGGGCCGGTCGGGGGCGAAGACCCGCCGCAGGCCCTCGATCTCGATCGGGTCGCCGAGCGAGGTGCCCGTGCCGTGGGCCTCGATGTATCCGACGGAGTGCGGGGAGACCCCGGCCCGCTCCAGCGCGCCGCGCACCACGGCGGCCTGGGCCGTGGGGCTGGGGACGGTGAACCCGCTGGTCCTTCCGGTGTGGTTGAGGAATCCGGCCCGCAGCACCGCGAGCACCCGGTCGCCATCGGCACGGGCACGCGAGAGAGGCTTCAGAAGGACGGCGCCCACGCCTTCGCCGGGGACGTAGCCGTCGCCGCCCTCACCGAAGCTGCGGCACCGCCCGTCCGTGGACAGGAACCTGCCCTGCGCGAGCTGCAGATACTTCTGCGGGTGGGCCGCGATGTTCACGCCGCCGGCCAGCGCCAGCTCGCACTCACCGCGGCGCAGGCTCTCCATCGCGAGCTGGACGGCGGTCAGTGAGGAGGAGCAGGCCGTGTCGACGGCCATGCTGGGGCCGTGCAGATCGAGGACGTAGGAGACGCGGTTGGCCACGGCCGCGTGCATCGCCGTCGGTGCCACGCCGTCCGAGGCGTCCCGCACCAGCTGGTAGTGGTTCCACATCACGCCGGCGAAGACACCGACCGCCTGCTTCGAGAGCGCCGCGGGGGCGTATCCGGCGTGCTCCAGGGTGCGCCAGCAGGTGCGCAGAAAGAGCCGTTCCTGCGGGTCCATGCGCTCGGCCTCGCGCCGGGAGATCCCGAAGAACGCGTGATCGAAGCGGTCCGCGCCCTCCAGGAAGCCTCCCCAACGCCCGTACGTGGTACCGGGGGTGTCCGGATCGGCGGCGTACACGGCCTCGTGGTCCCAGCGTTCGCCGGGGACTTCGGTGATGCAGTCCCGGCCCTCGGCGAGGTTGCGCCAGTAGGCGTCCAGGTCGACGGCGCCCGGGTACTCCCCGGCGATGCCGATGACCGCGATGCCGTCCTCCTCCGGGGCCGGCGTTCCGGCCGCCGCCCGCTGGACGACGGCCGCGGTCCCGCGTACGGCACCGAGCGGCTCGTGGTGCTCCACCGGACCGTCGGCCCGCGGGAACAACGCGTCGAGCCGGTCGGCGTCCCCGTACGCGATCGCCGTGCGGACCTGCTCGCCGGTGAGGCTCCGTTCGAAGGCGGCGATCCCCTCCGCGGTCGGCAGCGGCACGGTGCCGCTCTCGCGCCGGGACCGCTCCAGCGCGGACTCGGAGACCTGCATCCCGCCCTCCTCCCACAGCGGCCACGCCACCGAGACGGTGCGCCCGGACCGGTCGGTGCGGGCGGCGCGCCGGGCGGCGAAGTGGTCGAGGCAGGCGTTGGCGTAGGCGTAGTCGCTCTGGCCCGGGTTGGCCACGGCGGCCGACAGCGAGGAGAAGAGGGCGAAGAAGTCCAGCTCGTCCTGGGCGGTCGCCTCGTCGAGGTGGCGTGCGCCCCAGAGCTTGGGGGCGAGCACCGCTTCGAAGTCGGCCGGCTTCTTGCGGAAGTAGAGGGCGTCGCGGACGAGTCCGGCACAGTGCAGGATCCCGTCGACGCGGCCGAAGAGATCGCGGGTGAACCGCAGCAGACGTTCGGTGTCGGTGCGCGAGGTCACGTCGGCCGCCAGGTGGTGCACCTCGGCTCCCGCCCGCTGCCAGGCATCCATACGCGCGCGCAGCTCGGCGTTCGCGGGGGTTCGGGAGCACAGGACGATACGGGCGCGGCACTCTGTGGCGAGGCGCTCGGCGAGCAGTGCGGCCAGTCCGCCGGAACCGCCCGTGATCACGTAGACACCGTGCTCACGGTACGGCGATCCGCTGCCGGCCGGGCCCGGCCGCGCTCCGGCCGCCGGTGGTGCCTCGGCCCAGCGGCGTACGAGCCGGCGGCCGGTGCTCCACCTCGCCTCCGCCTCATCACCGGAGGCAGCGGCGCAGGCGAGACCGGCTTCGGTCACGAGGGCCGCGGCGGTCTGCGCGGGCGTGTCCGTGGCGTCGACGCCGATCGCCCGGGCGCGGATCACGGGTGTCTCGGCGGTGACCGTGCGGGCGAGGGCCGCGACGGCCTCCTCCTCCACGTCCGCCGACCCGCCGCTCACGGTGTGCAGGCGCAGCAGGGCCACCGGGTGGGCGGGCGCGGTCCGCACGAGGGCGGTGGCGAGCGCCCATACGTCGAGGACGGGGCTGCTGCCACGGGACCCGCCGTCGAGACCGCGGGCGTCGACCAGGGCATACGGCCGCGCGTCCGGGCCGAGGCCGCTGAGCGTCCGGTGGATCCGCTCGGGGTCCGGGCCGTACGCGTCGTCCGTCCCGGACGCGGGGCCCACCGGCAGGGTGACGACCCGCCGGCCACCGGTCGCGGCGCGGACCGCCTCCGTCAGTCGGGCATCGGCACCCAGCAGTACGAGATCCACCGCCTCGGCCGTGTCCGCGTGTCCGGAGCGGGCCCACACCGGATGGCGGGCCAGCAGCCGCGGTGCGGCCTCGGGTGCCTCGGGTGCGGCGCCGTGCTCCGGCTCCGCGCCGTGCCGCTCGGGGAGGCCGGGGAGTTCGGGGGCTCCGAACGTGCTGGCCAGGTACTGGGCAAGGCTGTCGACGTCCGTGTACTCGAAGAGCAGGGTGGGGTAGAGCGTGCTGCCCACCAGCTCCTCCAGCTCCTGGCCGACCTTCAGCAGGGAGACGGAGTCGAGGCCCAGCTCGTAGAAGCCGGTCGACGTGGCCACGCGTGCGGCGGGGCGGCCCAGCAGGTCACCGAGCCGGGTGCGCAGCCAGCCGGCATAGCGCTCGGCGGCGCTGTCGTCGGGCCGGCCGGTGGAGCGCGCGCCGTGGGCCGCGTCCGGTGCTGTGGCGTGCGCGGGTCCGTGCGGGTCGGCGGCCGCTGTCCCGGTGGCTCCCGGCTCGGTGGCTCCCTCGGTCACGAGTCGCTGGATCAGCTCGGGGTGGCGGATCCGCTTGCAGGTGAGCCGGCGGAACTCCGCCACGAAGCGGCCCTCCTCGTCGTACAGCACGAGGTCGCTGTCGAAGAGTTCACCCGAGCCGGAGAGCTCCTCGGGCCGGGGCACCCGCACCACGAAGCGGCCCTTCAGCGGGCGCGGCGCGCGGAAGCTCTCGATGAACATCGGGATGAACGGCCGGTCGACGGCCACCCGGGACTGGCCGTACGCCACGATCGTGGCCGCGTCCAGCTTGGCCGGGTGCAGGTGGAACGCCTCGTCCGGGACGCCGGCCTCGCGGTCGATGTCCAGCTCGGCGAGCAGCCGCCCGTCTCCGGTGTGCAGGCTGCCGAAGCACTTCATGGCGGTGCCGTGCCGTATCTCGCGGGAGCTGGTGACGGCGTACATCTCCGCCATGTCCCGGTGCTCACGCGCGCCGCGGCGCTCGGCGGCCACATCGAGGCCCGCGGGATCGGGCAGATCCTCGAAGTGCAGCTCGGCGCGCAGGTTCTCCGTCCAGTCCCCGAGGGCCCCGTCCGCGGCGAGCCGCCGGCTGTGTCCGGTCACCGGGCGGTGGATGCCGGTGTCCGCGCCGATCCGTACGCGGATCTCCCGGTCCTGGCCCTCGGCGGTGGCCACGGCCTCGGTGAAGAGGATGTTGCGCAGGACCACCCGCGAGAGGTCCGCTCCCCGGTCGGCGAGGATGCGGTAAAGGATGTCCAGGAAGGTCACCCCCGGCATCACCGAGGTCTCGTGGACGCGGTGGTTCTGCATGACGAAGTCGTCGTGCCGCAGGACGATACGACAGTCGATCTCGGATTCGTTCACGGTGGCTTGCTCCTCCGTACGCGGGCCGGGTGTCGCGGCGTTCAGCGGGCTGGGCGGAAGTCGAGGGTGAGCAGGGAGGTGGACTCGGTTCGGCGACGCTCCGTGGGCCGCGGGACGACCGCGCGCGGCCGCGGGCCGGGTGCGGGCGGTTCCGGGGCCCCGGCGGCGGGAGTGCGCTCCAGCCAGTGGCGACGGCGGTGGAACACCGGGGGCGGCAGCGGGGCGCGGACCGGTGGTGCGGTGCGCGCCCCGGCGTCGGGTTCGCTGAGTACGGCGTGCGCGTTGGTACCGCCGAGGCCGAAGGCGCTCACTCCGGCGACCCGTGGGCGGCCGTCCGTCTCCCAGGCGCGCACCTCGGTGCACGGGAAGAACGGCGAGGAGGCGAAGTCGAAGCGGGGGTTCGGGCGTTCGCAGAACAGGGTCGGCGGAATCGTGCGGTGCTCGATCGCCAGGACGGCCTTGATGAGCCCGGAGATGCCGGCCGCGCTGAGCAGATGCCCGATGTTCGACTTGACGCTGCCGATGGCGCAGTAGCCGGTGCGTTCCGTGGACTCACGGAACACCTCGGTCAGGGCACGCAGTTCCATCGGATCGCCGATCATCGTGCCGGTGCCGTGCGCCTCCACCAGGCCGATCTCCTCGGCGGTGCGTCCGCTCATCCGCAGTGCGCTGCGGACCACGCGGGACTGCGCCTCGGGGTTCGGCGTGGTGAGTCCCATGGTCCGGCCGTCGTTGTTCACGGCCACCGCGTCCACGACCGCGCGGATCCGGTCACCGTCGGCGAGGGCCCGCGCCAGCGGCTTGAGCAGGACCAGGCCGCAGCCCTCACCGGGCACGAAGCCATCGGCCGCGTGGTCGAAGGTGGCGCACCTGCCGGAGGGCGAGAGGGCGCGGGCGGCGCTGAACTCCAGATACGGCTGCTCGTCGAGGAGGATGTCGACCCCGCCGGCCAGCGCGTACTCCGACTCGCCCGCGAGCAGACTGCGGCAGGCGGTCTGCACCGCGACGAGTGCCGAGGAACAGGCACTGTCCAGCACCACGTTGGGGCCGTGGAAGTCGAAGTGGTGGGCGAGACGGGCGGCCACGAAGTTCTGGTCGCCGCCGAGGCCGGCCGGTCCGGAGCGGATCCCGGCGCGCGCGGAGTAGTGCGACATCCTGGCGCCGACGAAGACGCCCACGTCACGGCCGCGCAGCTCGTCGTCCCGGTAGCCGGCATCGCGCAGACAGCGCACCGAGGTCTCCAGGACCAGCCGCACCGCCGGGTCCAGGCAGTCGGCCTCCTCGTCCGTGAGGCCGAAGTACGCGGCGTCGAAGTCCTCGATGCCGTCGAGGAACCCGCCCCACTTGCTGACCGTACGGCCGGGGCGGTGCTCGGGGTCGTACAGCAGGCGGTGGTCCCAGCGCCCGGCGGGCACTTCGGTGACGGCGCATTCGCCGGCGGTGAGGGCGCGCCAGAAGGCGGCGGCGGAGGGGGCTCCCGGGAAGGCGCACTCCAGGCCGATGACAGCGATGCGGGTGTCGGGGGCCGGTGCGGGGACGGGGCCGGGTTCCGGCGCGTGTTCCTCGGCCGTCGTACGGCTGGTGTCCTCGGCCGTCGTACGGCTCGGGTCCTCGGCGGGCGCGGTGTCCCGCGGCGTGGACCGCGGGCCCCAGCCGCCGAGTTCCGCGTCCAGCCGCTCGATCGTCCGGTGCCGCAGCAGCAGCGTGGGATCCAGATCGCGGCCGGTCGTCTCCTCGATGCGCCGCACCAGCTCCCCCAGCATCACCGACTCCACGCCGAGCTCGTCGAAGAGCGCGGTCGGATCCAGATCGGCGAGCGGGATGCCCAGCTCCGCGGAGAACAGCTCCCTCAGCCAGGGCGAAGGGCCGGAAGGCGGTACGGACACGGGCTGCTCCTCCTCGATCGCGGCGGTCGGTGCGTCGGTGGTCCGTCCCGGTACCTGGTCGAGGACCCGGTCGGGATCGAATCCGTCCAGCGGCGATACGGGCACGATCTGGGCCACCTCGTTGCCGGGCCGCTGCGCCAGGACAAGGACCTGCTCCAGTACGTGCAGGGCCTCGGCGTTGTCCAGTGAGCCGAGCCCGGCCGGGGCGCAGGCGTCGGCGTGCCGCACGCCCATGCCGGCCTCACGCCAGCTGGGCCAGTTCACCGAGCAGTACGCGGTGTGCCCGGTGCGCAGCCGATGCCCGGCGAAGAGGTCCAGCCAGGTGTTGGCGGCCGCGTAGTCGCTCACGCCCACGCCGAGCCGGGGCACCAGGCCGGCGGCCGAGGAGGCCAGGACGAAGAACGCGAGCGGGTCCCTCTCACATGCCTCGGCCAGCGCGCGCGCCCCGTCGGACTTCGGTCCGAAGGCCGCTCGCAGTTCCTCGGGGCTCTTGTGGACGAAGGACGGCCGGCCTCCCGAGGGCACGCCCGCGCAGTGGATCACGCCGCGCAGGTCGCCGAGCCCCCTGCGTACGGAGTCCAGGAACGGGTCCAGGGCCGCGCGGTCCGTCAGGGAGCCGCCGTACACCAGGACCTGTGCCCCGGCCTGTTCGAGTGCGCGGACCTGGTCGACCAGGGCGGCCGTTGCCCCGGCCCGGTCCAGGCCCGTCCACAGGTGGCGTTCGGGCAGCTCGCGAGTGCCGAGCAGGGCCAGCTTGCGTGCTCCGCGCTCCACCAGCCGCCGGGCTGTCAGGGCTCCGATGGCGCCGGTGCCGCCGCTGATCACATAGACACCCTGCGGGTCGAGCCGCAGCGGGCCGGTGTCGGGAGCGGAGAGGGGTTCGAGACGGGGGCGCAGGCGCAGGCCCTCGCGCAGGGCGATCTCGGGGTGGCTGTGCGCGTTCGTGTACTCCTCGGCGATCAGGGCCGCGGCGGCGCGTGGGCGTTCGGCGGGGAGGTCCAGGTCGAGGACGGTGGCGCGGACCTTGCGGTGTTCCGCGCCCAGCATCCGTACGAAGGCGGCCTGCTCGGCCCCTGCCAGGGTGCTTTCACCAGCGGCGGGCCCCATGAGGCCACGCGTGGCGAGCACGATCCGCAGCCCGGTGCCCGGGCGGCGGGCGATCAGCCGCTGCAGGGCCACGATCCGCGCCGTCCACGGAACGGGCTCCGGGCCGGGGACGGCCAGGTCGCACAGGTCGACGAGGCCGCGCAGGTCCGTATGCCGGTCGAGGAGCTGGTCGAGCACCTCGGCCGCGCTCCGGTCGTCGTAGAAGCCGGGGGTGCGTCCTTCCGGTGCTCCGCCTTCCAGGACGAGCCGGACGTCGGCGGCCCCGAGCCGCTCGGCGAGCGCGTGCGCGAGGTCCTCGGTCCCCGCCCGGTACAGGCAGACGACGACTCCTTCGGCGTGGGCCGCCGCCGGGGCAGGGGCGGTCACCCAGGTCTTGTGGTGGAGCTCCGTCCGGGCAGCGGCTGCTTCCTCGGGTACGGAGGCGGGCTCGGCGGTCGTGGTGGGCTCGGCGGTCGTGGTGGGCTCTGCGGTCGTGGTGGGCCGAGGGGGCGCGGCCGGCGGGGCCGGCAGCCAGTAGCGGCCTTCCGCGAACGGGTAGGACGGCAGCGAGGTGAGCCGGCCCGGGCAGCTGCGGGCGAGCTCGTCCCAGTCGACCCGGCCCCCCGAGACCCAGTGCCTCCCGAGCTCGTCCAGCGAGGCCCGGTCCGCGGCGGGGAGTTCGGGGCCCGCCGCACCGGCCGAGGCGCGGCCACGCAGCACTCCTCCTCGCGCTCCATCGGCGAACTCACGCAGGACGGTGCGCAGTTCGGCGGTGCTGGATACCACGACGGCAAGCCTCTCGCGCTGCTCCTCGCGGCCCGTCCGCAGTGTGTACGCGATGTCGGCGAGCGCGGTGTCCTGGGCGAGGCGGTCGGCGAGCCGGCCGGCCAACGCGGTCAGCCGCTGCTCGTCGTGGGCCGAGAGCACCGCGAGGCGCGGACCTGGAGCATCGCTGGCGGGCTCGGCCGCGACGTACTCCTCAAGGACCACATGGGCACCCGCGCCTCCCGCCCCGAAGGAGCTGACGCCGGCGCGACGCGGACCACCGCCCGGCGGGGCGGGCCAGGGAGCCGACTCACGCTGCACACGGAACGGGCCGCGCGCCCAGTCGATGTTCGGGTTGAGCCGCTCCGCGTGCAGCGAGGCCGCGAAGCGGCGGTGCCTCAGCTGCAGCAGCACCTTGGTCAGACCGGCGATCCCGGCCGCGCCCTCCAGATGCCCGATCTGGGACTTCACGCTCCCGATGGCGCAGGAGCCGTGGGGCGCGTCGCCGAACGCCCGGACCAGACCGTCGATCTCGACCGGATCACCCAGCTCCGTCCCCGTACCGTGTGCTTCGAGGTAGCCCAGGGACTCCGGTGCCGCGCCCGCGCGGCGCAGTGCGGTGGCGACCAGGTCGCCCTGGGAGACGGGGCTCGGCACCATGTAGCCGTTGCTCCGGCCGCCGTGGTTGACGGCCGTGCCGCGGATCACCGCATGGACGCGGTCCCCGTCGGCGAGCGCCCGGTCCAGCGGCTTGAGCAGCACCGCGCCCACACCTTCACCGGGCACGAAGCCCTCGCCGTCCGCACCGAAGCTGCGGCAGCGGTGGTCGCCGGACGCCATGCGCAGGCGGGCCTGCTGACGGTACTTGTGCGGGTGCAGGGAGAGGTTCACCCCGCCCGCCAGGGCCACCTCGCACTCCCCGCGGCGCAGACTCTCCACCGCCAGATGGACGGCGGTCAGGGACGAGGAGCACATGGTGTCCACGGCCATGCTGGGGCCGGTGAGACCGAAGACGTACGAGGCCCGGTTGGCGATGCCCGCGGGGCAGGCGCCCGCATCGTCCGCGCCGCCGGTGAGGGCGGCGCGCTCGACGGCCAGATAGGGGTACTCGTTGTACATGGTGCCGACGAACACGCCCACCTGGGCCTGGTGCCGGCGCCGCAGCCTGTCGCGGGAGTAGCCCGCGTCCTCCAGGGTCTCCCAGGCGACTTCGAGGAACTGGCGCTCCTGGGGATCCATCAGGGCCGCTTCGCGCGGGGTGATACGGAACAGGAGCGGGTCGAAGCGGTCCACGTCGTCGAGGAAGCCGCCCCACATCAGGTCCTCGGGCCAGCCGGGCCAGCGCCGCGCCTCCGGGAAGGGCCGCACGCAGTCGCGGCCCTGGTCGAGGTTCTGCCAGAAGGTGTCCAGGTCGGGGGCCTGGGGATAGCGGCCGGCCACGCCGATGACGGCGATGGGGGCGGCGCCCCGGTGGGCATCGGCGGCGTCCGGCCCGCCCTCGCCGTCCGGGGCGGGCCGCTCGGCTCCCCGTGTGGCGGTGGCCGTGGCTGACGGGCCGGGCGTTGCCGGTGTGTCATCCGTCCACGGGGCGTCGGCCCGGTGCTCCAGCTCGGCCGCGATCGAGGCGAGATCGCCGTGGGCGTAGCACAGCGTTCTCGGGACGCGTTCGGTGAAGTCCTGCTCCAGGCGGCTGTTCAGCCGGGCCACCACGTACGAGCTGAGGCCGTACCGCTCCAGCGGCGTGTGCGCGTCCAGATCCTCCCGGGCGATCCCGGACGCCTCCGCATAGGCGCCGAGGATGTACTCCACGGCGGCCTGCCCGGCCCGGTGGTCCGGGGCGGGCTCGCCGCCCTCCCGGTCCGCCCGGGCAGGACTGCTGGAGGTCCTTGCCGCGACCGCGGGCCGTGCCACCGGTCGGCCCGCCCGCGGGGGCAGCGGCAGTCCGATCCTGCGGGCCTGCGGGCCCCAGGCCGCAGGCCAGTCCACGGTGTGCCCCGCCGCCCACAGCGTGACCGCCGCGTCGAGCGGCTGCGGGGCGCATGCGGCCCCTTCGCGCTCCGCACCCGTGCCCACGGTGAGCGCCGGGTGCGGCTCTCCCGCGAGGAAGGCGTCGAGTGCGTCGGTGAGTTCGGCGAAGTCGCGGCAGAGCACGGCGAGCCGGTACGGCAGGGCCCGACGCCCGGTCTGCAGGGTGAACGCCACATGCGCCAGGCGCGGCGGCTCCTGGGCCGCGGCCCACTCGGCCGCGCGTCCACGCAGCGCGCGGGCGGCGTCGGCCAGCTCCTGCCCGCCCGTACCGGAGAGGATCACCGCCTGCCGCAGGGGCTTGGGGTGCGGGCGGCAGCAGGGCGTGGCCGGATCGGCGGCACGCACCACCGCATGGGCGTAGGAACCACCGGCCCCGACGGCGTTGACCAGCGCCCGGCGCGGGGCCTCGCCCTCGGGGGCGGGCCAGTGCTGCGCGCGGTCCACGATGCCGACCGGCAGCTCCTCCCAGTCGATCAGGGGGGTGCGCTCGGAGGCGAGCAGCGTGGGGGCGAACTCCTCGTGTTCGAGCTGAAGCAGCACCTTGATGAGCTGGGAGAGCCCCGAGGCCGCCTCCAGGTGTCCGAGGTTGGGCTTCACCGTGCCGGCCCGCAGCCCGCTCTGCGCGAACACCGCGGCGAGCGCTTCGAGTTCGGCCGCGTCGGACAGGGCGGCACCGGCGGCGGCGCACTCCGCGTAGCCGACGTCCCGGGGTTCGAGGCCCGCGGTGTGCAGCATCCGCCGCAGCGAGTCGGCTAGCCGGCCCGCGTCGGGGGTGCCGAACCGTGCGGTGCGGCCCGGATGTCCGGCCGCGGTGGCCTCCACCACCCCGCGTACCCGGTCGCGCCGGACGGCGTCGGCGCGCCGCAGCAGGATCGCGGCCGCGCCCTCGCCCGGCGCCCAGCCCGCGGCCTCCTCGCCGAGGACCCGCGGATCGCCGTCCGTCGCGAGGAGGCCGGACTCGGCGAGCAGGCGCAGGTGGTACGGGTGGGAGACCACGTTCGCGGCGGCGACGACCGCCGCGTCGCACTCCCCGCGGCGCAGGCTCTCGGCGGCCAGGTGCAGAACCGTGAGCGAGGAGGAGCAGGAGGTGTTGACGGCCAGGCTGGGGCCGTCGAAGTCGAAGACGTGGGAGATGCGGTTGGGGATGTCCGCCGCGAGCCCCGCGATACGGGCCCGGCCGCCGCCGGACCACTCCTCGCTGCCGGCGATCTGGTGGTCCTGCCACATGACGCCGACGAACACACCGACCCGGCCGGCCTCACGGCGCAGGGACGGCGCGGTGTGCCCGGCGTCGTCGAGGCTGTCCGCCACGGCGTGCAGCAGAAGCCGCAGTTGCGGGTCGAGCAGCTCGGCCTCGGCGGGCGAGACGCCGAAGCGCAGCCCGTCGAAGGTGGCCGTGTCGTCCAGATAGCCACCGGGTGGGGCCTCGCCCAGCTCGGCCGCCCGGTGCGCGGGCACCGCGCCGATGGCGCTCCGGCCCGCCCGCAGGTTGCGCCACAGCTGCTCGGGGGTGTCGGCGCCCGGCAGTCGGCAGCCGATTCCGAGGACGGCGGCGGCTGTGGTGGCCGGAGGACGGGGGCCGGCCTGCGCGACCGGGGCGGAGGGGGACCCCGCCAGGGGCGCGCGGGACACGTACGGCAGCGCGGGTGCGTCCGGCCCCTCGGGCCGCGGCTCGACGGAGCCGGCGAGGAAGGAATGCAGGAAGACATGCCCGTCATCGAGGCCGAACTGCTCGCGGACGGCCTCGAAGGTGAGGGTGCCGATGGGGCAGAGCCCGATCCCGGCCGTGGCCTGGCCCGACATCAGCAGCTGGCCCAGGTAGCCCGCCTCCAGGCTCATGAAGTGTTCGGCGACCTCCTCGTACAGCGGGGCGATCCCGTGGCGCTGGCCGACGAGGTAGATGCCGAGCCCGGCCCGGTCGAACACCGGCCTGTTGTAGTAGAAGTGGATCGACCGGTCGATCCGCGGCGCGGCGTTGACCAGGTGCAGGGCGTGTTCGCGCGGCTGGTAGTAGTAGATGCCCTCGGCCAGGTCCTCGACCGCACCGGGCTTGACGTGGAGGTAGACCTGGACCGCGTACGTCTCCCCCGCCGAGGGGTACAGGAACGCCTCCCGGTCTCCCGTACGCGCCTCTGCGAGGAGTTCGAGGAGCCGGGCCAGCGAGGCGCGGTCCAGCGGACGGTCGAGGAAGTCACGCCTGCTGGAACGCCGTGTGTAGTACTCGGGCGCGAAGCCGGTGCGCGGCAGGGGCAGGACCTGCTCCCCGGGGCCGCTTCGACGCAGGTTCCAGGCGGCGCGCTTGAAGGCATCGCGCTCCTCGGGCGAGAAGAGGTCCACGGGGCCGGGCGTGTGCGCGCCCCGCCCGGTCGCATCGGCCCCGTCCGCGGCCGGCTCCAGGCCGTGTGCCGCGACCGCGGGAGTGCCGTCCGCCCGTACGCCGGCATCGGCTGCCGCGCGTACGTCCGTGGCCGGTCGCGTACCCGGGGCCGGCCCGCTGCCGCCGCCCGTCGCGGGCGTCCGGTCCGCGCCTTCCGACAGGAATCGTGCGATTCCGGCCGGAGTGGGTGCCGAGACCAGCGCGGCGACGGGGACCCGCCGGCCGAACCGCCGCTTGAGCGCGGCGGACAGCCGCACCATGGTGAAGGAGGTCGCTCCGGCGTCCCACAGGTCTGCCTGGGCGTCGACCCGGTCCACGCCCAGGACCTGGGCGACGATGCCCGCGACGTCCTCGGCGTCCACGGCGGGGGCCTCGGCGCTCGCTTCCTCGCCCGCCGCCGCCCTCGTCACCGGTGGTGTGGGCTCCGGATCCGGCGGCCCCATGACGTCTGCCGGAGCGGGCCACGGGAGGCCCGCGCGGTCGAGCTTGCCATTCGATGTGGCCGGGAACGACGGCAGGAACACGAGGGTGTTCGGAACCATGTACGGCACCAGCGTCTCGGCGGCATGACGGCGCAGGGCGGCTGCGGTGGGCGGGTGCTCCCGGTCCGCCACCACGTACGCGACGAGGATGCGGTCGCCCCCGTCCGGCTGGGCGAGCACCACCACGTCCCGTACGCCGGCGTGGCCGCGCAGCCGGTGCTCGATCTCGCCGAGCTCGACCCGGAAGCCACGCACCTTGACCTGGTGGTCCGTGCGCCCGAGGATCCGCAGCGTCCCGTCCGGCTGCCAG
Organism: Streptomyces sp. NBC_00209; assembly: GCF_045206345.1. Classification (NCBI taxonomy): domain Bacteria; kingdom Bacillati; phylum Actinomycetota; class Actinomycetes; order Kitasatosporales; family Streptomycetaceae; genus Streptomyces; species Streptomyces sp. NBC_00209. The sequence goes on from NZ_CP108121.1 coordinate 2,304,354, forward strand.
GCCGCCCGGTCGCCCGTGCGGTACATCCGCTCACCCGGCTCCGCGGCGAACGGATCGGGCAGGAAGCGCTCCTCGGTCAGCCAGGGACTGCCCACGAAGCCTTCGGCCAGGCAGCTGCCCGCCGTGTACAGCTCGCCCTCGGTCCCGACCGGACAGGGCTGGAGCCAGTCGTCCAGAACGTAGTGCCGCGTGTTGTCGATGGGTTTGCCGTACGGGATGCTGCGCCAGTGCGGGTCCACCGCGCCGACCGGGTGCCAGACCGACCAGACCGTGGTCTCGGTGGGACCCCCGAGGCTGATGACCTCCGCGGCCGGGAAGGCCGCACGCACCCGGTCGGGCAGCGCGAGCGGGATGAAGTCCCCGCTGAGGAACACCCGGCGCAGTCGCCCCGCACCCGGGTGGCCGGAGCCCTTGTCGAAGTGCTCGGCGACCTGGGCGAGCGTGGTGGGCGCCGAGTTCCAGAAGGTGACCGGCTCGCCGAGCAGGACATCGAGCAGCAGCTCGGGATCGCGCTGCTCCTCCTCGTCGGCGACATAGAGCCCGCCGCCGCGGCCGAGCACCCCGAAGAGATCGAAGACGGAGAGGTCGAAGCCGAGCGAGGTGACGGCCAGGCCGACGTCGTCCGGACCGAAGTCGAAGGTGCGGTGCGCCCAGGCGAGCAGATTGCGCACGGCCCGGTGCGGCACCGCCACGCCCTTGGGGGTGCCGGTGCTGCCGGAGGTGAACAGGATGTACGCGATGTCCGACCCGCCCACGGCGGGCGCGGGCACCGCCGCGTCCGCGTCCGTGCCCTCGTCGAGCCCGTCGACGTCCAGGAAGGTCACGCCACCCGGCGCTTCCCACCCCTCGGAGTCCGAGCTGCTCAGGACCAGGGAGGTGTCCGCGAGCCGCAGGATCTCGGCGGCGCGGCCGGCGGGCAGCCAGGGCTCCACGGGCACATAGGCGGCGCCGGCCCTGAGCACGCCGTACACCGCGGCGACCATGGCGGGGCCGCGGCGGATCCGCACGCCCACGGTGCTCCCGGGCCCCGCGTGTCCGCGTGCGCGCACCTGGTGCGCGATCCGGTTCGCGTACCGGTCGAGCTCCGCGAAGGTCATCGCACCGCCGTCCCGCCAGCGCAGCGCCACGGCCTCCGGGTGGGACCGCGCCCGCTCGGCGAGCAGCAGGTGCAGCGAGCCGGCCTCCGCGAGCGGAACGTCGGTGTCATTCCACGTACGCAGCACCAACTCGCGTGCAGAAGCGTCGAGTTCATCCGTACGGGAGGTGCCGAGCTCGTCGGTGATGGCGGTGACGGCCTGCTCGAAGCGGGCGAAGAGGCGGTCGAGCAGCTCCTCGGAGAGGTCGGCCGTGACGACGTCCCAGGAGTAGCGCAGCTCGTCTCCCTCGATCACCGTGACGCAGTCGAGCGAACACCCCGGAGTGCTGGTCAGCCACGGGCCCCGGCGCACGCCTTCGGGCAACGGGTACGCCGTCATGTCGACGGCGCCCGTGTAGACGACCGGGTACGGCAGTTCACTCCCGTTCGCCCCGGCGCCGGGCCCGCGCCGGCGCAGCTCGGCGAGCGCCCCGCCCGCGCCCGCGGCCAGGTCCCGGCGGGCCAGATCCCGGTAGTGGGCGGCTCGCCGCAGACGCGGCAGGCCGGAGTCGGCGGCCGCCATCCAGGTGAGCAGCGAGTGCTCACCCGGCCGTGCGGGCTCCGGCTCCTTCGGCCAGAGCACGACGGCCAGGGCGTACGGGTCCGGGCAGACCTCGGCCAGGGCCTCGTCCAGGCAGGCGAGCAGCAGATGGTCGGCGTGCAGGCCCTCACGGGCGGCGAGCGCGGAGACACGGCGCCATCCGACGAGGGTCTCGGAGCGGCGCACCACGCGCCGAGCGCCGCCGGGGCCCGGCGGCAGCCCGGGGCCCGCGGGCAGGGAAGCGAGGCGCTCCTTCCAGTACGCGCCACCGCCCTCCGTACCGCTCGGGGTGTGGACGGCCACCGGCCGGGCCGTCGCGGCGGGATCGGCGTACAGGCGCAGGAGTTCGCGGAAGAGGCGATGGATGCTGGGGGCGTCGGCGAGGACGAGATCGAAGGCGCAGTGGACGGTGGACACCCGGTCCGTGTCGCGCGTGACCCGCAGATCGAAGTGGGGCGGGCGGCCGATGGCGAAGGGGCGGCCGGTCATCTCCTCCTGGATCGCCTCCCGTACCGCCTCCGGGTCGCTGTGGCCGCGCAGATCGATGACGGGGACGTACCGGCGCGCGGGCAGCGTGTCGCGTATCTCCAGGAGGCCGTCGGCTCCGATGCCGGTGCGCAGCACCTCGTAGCCCTCGGCGAGGCGCGTCATGGCCCGCGCGAGCCGGTCGGTGTCGAGGTCGTCCACCTGGAAGCTCTGGTAGCACTGACAGCCCTGCGCCGTCTCCGGATCGGCCTGGCCGGCGAAGCGGGCCACGATGTACGCCTGCTGCACCTCGCCCGGGGCCCGCCGCTCGGCCGGCTCGGTCGCGCAGACGGCGAGCCGGTTGGCGAAGTCCGCGAAGGCGGTCTCCACCGCGCCGGTCGCGAACCGGTCCTCCACGACGTCCCAGCGGAAGCGCAGACCGCCGTCCTGCTCCCACATCTGGTGGTCGAGGGCGACCCCGGAGGTCCGGCTCACTCCGTAGGTGATGTCCGCGCCGAATCCGCCGGCCACCCCCTCGCCCGGGCCGACGCCGAGCAGGCTGGTGAAGACCACCTCGGGCGCGGGCGGCCGGGCGCCCGTGCGGGCCCGCAGCTCACGCAGCACCTCGATGCCGGAGACCCCGCCGTGTCGCAGCGCCTCCCACAGCTGTTCGTGCAGGTCCTGTGCCGTCTCGTCCAGCGGCCGGCCCTCGGTGGGATCGGCCACCAGCAGGGCCGTGGACGTGAACGGGCCGACGAGGAGGTCGGCTTCGGCGCCGAGCCGGGGGCGGTCGCTGGTCGTGACGGCGAGCGAGAAGGGGCGGCGCGCGCCGTGGTGGGCCAGCGTCTCCGTGAACACGGCGAGCACGAGCGAGGTCGGTGAGACCTCCAGCTGTGCGGCCAGGGAGGTGAGTTCCGCCCACTGCGCGGCGTCGAGTCCGGCGTCCAGGGGGCGGCGGTGCGGGGCGCGCGGGCCCGGGCCCTGCGCGCGGACGAGGGAGGGGCCCGGCGGAAGCTCCGCCAGTGCGGCCGCCCAGTGGTCGAGGTCCGCGCGGTGGCCGGAGCCGTCGCGCCGGGTGGCGAGCTCCAGGACGCAGTCACGGACCGTGACGGCCGCCTCCGGCAGGGTCCGGTCCGGGTGCTCGTACAGCTGATGCCACTGCTGCAGGAGCAGGGCGTAGCCGTGGGCATCGGTCAGCAGGGTGTCGAGGCCGAGGTGCACGACGCCGGCGGGGCCCGGGCCGCGGGTGATCTCCACGGCGCCCATCGGCCAGGTGCCGGGCAGGTGGTTGCGGTGGGACATCCGGGCGCGGACCGCTGCGACGTGCTCCTCGTAGGTCCCCGCGTCGGCCTCGGTGAGGTCGTGGACGGGCAGGTCCCAGCGGGAGGCTTCCCGGCGTACCTGCTGGGTGCCTTCCTCGTCGATGACGGTACGGAGCATGGCGTGGTGGTCCACGAGCCGTTGCCAGGCGGCGGTGAGCCGGGGGACGTCGAGGCCGGGGACGGTCAGCTCGCGGTACAGGTGGCAGCCGCCGGGGTCGGCGGAGGTCTCCTCGTCCTTGGCCACGAGGTACGCCTGTTGCAGGGGCGTCAGCGGGAAGGGCTCGTGGTGGTGCGGGTCCACGACGGCGGTGTCCCGCTCAGCGTCCGCGCCGGCGGCCGTGTCGGGGGCCGCTTCCGCCGTCCCCGCCGTCGGCCGCTCCGCGGCGACCCGCGCCGCGAGCGCGTCGAGCGTGGCACCGCCCAGCCACTGCGGAGGCAGATCGACGCCGAAGACGCGCTTGAGCTCGACCCAGAGCCGCGTCGTCTGCAGGGAGCCGAAGCCGATGTCCCGCAGCGGGGCGGCCGGTCCGTCCAGGGGCAGCTCCGGAACGATGTCCGTCAGCAGACCCCTCAGCACCGGCCTGAGCTCTTCGCTGTTCCGCCCGGGCGTCTCCATGGGCCGCTCCAAGGTCTCGCTCATCGCCTTTCACCTGTTCTGTGTAGGGAAGTGAGGGAACGGCCGCACGGGGCGGCGGATCCTGCCGGGGTGTGTGCTCAGCCCGCTGCCGGGAGCGGGCTCCCCATCCGGGCCAGGAAGTCGACGGCGAGCGCGCCGACCGCGCCGTTCATCGTGAACAGCGAGATGTGGTCGCCGTGCGGCTCCACCCTGAGCTCGGCCGCGGGCAGCCGCGCCGCGACCCAGCGAGAGCCCGCCGGATCGGCGGTGCTGTCGTCCTCGCTGGTGACCACGAGCGCGGGCTGCGTGACGCCGGCGAGCATGCCGCGTACATCGATATCGGTGATCGGGCCGTTGACCCGGCAGTAGCGGTAGAACAGTTCGGGTGTCGCGTAGGGGTGGAGCACCAGGTGCGCCATCCCGGCCGACAGGCTGGAGAGCATCGTCTGCACGAAGACGGACTGCACTCCGGCGGCCGTGTCCCGGTCACTCGCCGCCATCGCCATCAGTGCCTGCATGTTGCGGTGGTGATCGGCCTTGGGACAGTCCTCGCCCAGTTCGTAGGCGCCGTGCCAGAGGCTGAGCGAGCTGACCCGCTCCGGCCGGGCGGCGGCCGCGGCGAGGGCGATGACACTGCCCCCGCAGAAGCCCATGACATGGGCGCTGTCGATGCCGCAGTGGTCCATCACCGCGAAGACGTCCGCGGCCTGCGCGTCCGTGTCGTGGCCCAGGGCGTCGAACTCCGGCACGGCGCCGAAGAGTCCGCGGCTCTCCCAGGTGACCACGTGGTGGTCACGGGAAAGGAGCTCGATCCAGGGCTCGCACAGTTCGGCGGGCATCCCGCAGGCCGAGGCCAGCACCACCGCGGGCCGGCCGGGCTCGCCCGCCTCGTACACCGGCAGTGCGGCCCCGTCGGCGGAGAGGGCGTCGGTGGGGCGGCGGTGGCGGCCGAAGCTCTCGGCCGCCACCTTCGCCGCCGCCTTGCGGGCCTCGGTGACCACCGCGGCCCTGTCCCCGGCCGCGACCGGACCGAGGGCCGCGAGCCGGCCCGTGAGGTCGAGGTGCCCGGCCATCACCCGTTCGAAGACGCCCTCCACGTCGGAGCCCGGCCCGAAGTCCAGCCCGGGCACGTCCAGTTCGTCCGCCACCGCGGCGAGCACGGCCGCTGCCGATTCGGCGGCCTCACCGGCAGGCAGGCCGGTGGGGAGCCGGCTCGCGGCTCCCCGTGCCCGCGCCAGGGGACGGAGGGAGAGCATCGCGCGGGCGATGTCCGTCATCGCCATTCCCGCCTCGTCACTCAGCATGTCCGCAGTCCTCACTCTCTATCGCCGGGCAGGGAGCAGAGCCGGTCAGGGGGTACGGAAGGGGTGTCCCGTGGTGGTCTCGGTGACCAGCCGGTTGTGCGGCTGCGCGGCGCCGGACACCAGCACGGAGCCGTACCGCTCAAGCGATACGGAGCCGCCGTACTCGTCGATCACGTCGGTGCCGGGATAGACCTGGACGGCGGTCGGGACATAGCGTCCGGCGAAGCCGAGCCGCATCTCCTGGGTGCGTCCGGCGTGCGGCAGCGAGGCGTGCATCAGCGTGGACCAGAACATGATCGCCTCGCCGGGGCGCATCACCATGGAGGCCGCGTCCGACTCCTGCGGCTTCCAGCCCGGGTCGATCTGCAGCTCGCGGTAGTCGTATCCGAAGAAGCCGCGGCGGACGCCTTCCTTGTCCTCCTGGTTGATGCTCTCGGGGCGGTACTCCATGCGCTTGGTCTCGTCGTAGCGCATCCGCTCGTGGGTGCCGGGGATGAACTGCAGGCAGCCGGTCTCCTCGTTGGCCTCGGTGAAGGCCGTCCAGACCGTGATGGTGCCGCCGAACTCCTTGACCTCGTCGGGCCAGACGATCTGCGGCTTGCCCGAGGCGTTGGCGAAGGTGTCCGCCTGGTGCCAGTCGGTGCCCTCGTCGCCGGGGTACTTGGGGAAGAACTCGCTGCGCCAGCAGAGCACATCCGGGCCCAGGACGCTGTTGACGCGCTGCGTGATCTCGGGCCGGCCGATGTGGTCGGCGAGGAAGGCGTTGTCCAGATGGCGGTCGTAGTTGGAGATGTTGGTGTTGCCGGAGGCGGCCGCCCCGTCCTGGTAGACGGCCTGGGAGCGGTCCATCAGGCGCAGGCGCTCGCGGCGCCACATCGCCTGCATCTCCTCGATCTCGTACACCTTGAACGGGCCGTGGAAGCCGTTCTCGTGGAATGCCTCCAGCTCCTGCGGTGTGAGGGAGAAGCCGTGTGCGGTGCTGACGTCGTCCTGGATGGTCATGGTCCTCCTCCTACTTCCGGCCGGCGATCCGCGCGTCCGCGCAGTCGGCCAGTTCGTTGACGGTCGCCTCGTCCAGCTCGGCCCCGGTCAGGCTCAGCCCGTAACGCTGGTTGACCAGCGCGATGACGCGGGTGAAGGCCAGCGAGGTGACGCCGGCCGAGAACAGTTCGTCGTCGCCGCCGAGGCCGCTGTCCCCGCCGAGCACATCGGTGACCAGGCGCATGATCTCGGTGCCGGTGGCGGTGAGTTCGCCGCCGCGGCCGCCGGACGGGAACGCCTCGTCGAACGGGAGCAGATCGAGCGCGCGGCGGTCGGCCTTGCCCTGCGGGGTCAACGGCACCTCGCGCACCAGGCGGTACGCGGAGGGGCGCATGTACTCGGGCAGCGCACGGGCGGCCAGCTCGGACAGTTCGACGGCCAGCGTCCTCGCGGTCACCGCCTCGGCGCCGGGCGCCGGGACCAGATAGGCGAGGATGCGGACGTCTCCCTCTCCGTGGTCCTCGGGGGTGACGATGGCCGTGGCCACGGCCGCGTGGGTGGTCAGCAGCCGCTCGATCTCGCCGGGCTCGATCCGGTAGCCGCGGATCTTCACCTGGTCGTCGGTGCGCCCGAGGTAGCTGTAGCCGCCGTCGGCGGTCCGCTTGGCGAGGTCACCGGAGCGGTACCACCGCTGGGTGCCGTCCAGGGTCCGGAAGCGCTCCCGGGTCAGCTCGGAGCGGTGCAGATAGCCGCGGGCGACGCCGGTGCCGCCCACCCACATCTCTCCCGGTGTGCCGTCCTCGACCGGGGCGCCGTCCTCGTCGAGGAGCTTGATCCGGACGCCGGGGAGCGGGACGCCGATGGGTGAGGCATCCGGTTCGTCCAGGTCGGCGGTGCGGATCCGGCGGTGGGTGACGTGCACGGTCGTCTCGGTGATGCCGTACATGTTGACCAGCCGCGGCCGGTCGTCCCCGTACGCGGCGAGCCAGGTTCCGAGCTGCTTCACATCGAGCCGCTCACCACCGAACATGACGAGGCGCAGCGGGAGTTCCGCGCCGGGGTGCTGTGTCTCGACGGCGGCGAGGCCGCGAAAGGCCGAAGGGGTCTGGTTGAGGACGGTGACGCCCTCGGCGGCCAGGAGTTCCCGCAGCAGCTGGGGCGAGCGGGCGGTCTCGGTGGGGACGACGACGAGACGGCCGCCGTGCAGCAGGGCCCCCCAGATCTCCCAGACGGAGAAGTCGAAGCTGACGGAGTGGAAGAGCGTCCAGACGTCGTTCTCGTCGAAGCCGAAGAGTTCGCGGCCCTGTTCCATCAGAGCGACGACGTTGCCGTGCTCGATGAGCGTGCCCTTGGGGCGGCCCGTGGAACCGGAGGTGTGGATGACGTAGGCGAGGCTGTCCGCCCCGGTGCGGGGCAGAGCCGTGTCCGGCTCGCTGTCGCCGTCGGTGCCGTCGATGAGCAGCACCGGGGCATCGGCCGAGGCGACCGCCCGGGCCGTGTGGCCGAGTGCGAGCACCAGATCGACCTGGGTGTCGGCGAGCAGGTGGTCGAGCCGCTCGGCCGGGTAGCCGGGGTCGAGCGGCACATAGCCCGCGCCGGCCTTGAGGATGGCGAGCAGACCGACGATCAGCTCGATGCCGCGGTCGGCGCACAGCCCGACCAGACCGCCCGGGCCCTTGCGGGTGGCGGCGATCCGGCGGGCGAGCCGGTCGGCGCGGGCGTTGAGTGCGGCGTAGTCCAGGTGCTCGGTGCCGCAGCTGACAGCGGTGCGGCCGGGGAACTGCGCAGCCCGTTCCTCGAATATCTCGTGCAGGGTCCTGCCGGAGTGCATGAGGGCTCCTTCGGATGCCGGTGGGTCGCGGACGGGGTCAGTCGGATTCCTGCGCGCGGGCCTTGGTCGCGTACATCCCCCAGTGCTGGGGGGTGAGGGCTAGGTCCTGCAGGGTGCTCTGGACGAACATGCGCTCCCAGCCGCCGCCGCCCTTCTCCTCGGGGATCCACTGCTTGGTGAAGACCTCTCGGGCCGCCTCGTCCGTCCGGGCGCGCAGGCCCATGAGGTTGTAGTACGAGGCCGGCGACTTGAGGTGGATGAACCAGTGGATGCGGTCGGACAGGCCGAATGCCTCCTCGTAGAGGAAGATCGAACCGTGGTCGCCCAGGGTGCGGTTCCAGTTCTCCGTGAGCGCGCGGGCGAACTGGCGCCCCTCGGCGCGGAACTCGTAGTTGAGCTCACCGGTGCGGTGCATGAGCAGGCCGCAGGTGGTCGAGTTCAGGGTCTGCTCGGGCGACTGGGGCGCCTGGTGCTGTGCGGTGGGCACGGCGAGCTTCGCGAGCTCGCCCTCCTTGCCCCCGACCAGCGTCTCGGGCTCCTGGTCCGAGGTGCCGTACATGCCGAAGCTCTGCGGGATGAGCACGGTCTCCCGCAGCTCTCCGTCGAGGAACATGCGGTCCCAGGAGCCGCCGCCCTTCTCCTCGGCGATGCGGTTGCGGAACATGACCTCGCGCCAGCCCTCGTCCTGGGTGCCCATCTGGACGAGGGTTTCGTAGGCGTCGAGGGAGGCCATGTGGAGGAGCCAGTGCAGGCGGTCCTTGGTGCCGAAGGTCTCCTCGTAGACGAAGACCGAGGCGATGCCGACGTACTTCGTGTTGATGTACTCGGAGAGATCGCGGGCGAACTGACGTCCCTCATTGCGGAATTCCGCCCGCAGCTGACCGGTGCGCTCGACGATGATTCCGGAGTTTCCTGAATGCAGGATCTCCGTGGCCGGCAGCGAGGTCTGCTGCTGTGCCACCGGCAGCATGAACGGGTCGGGGGAATCAGGCATCACGGCACTCCGATCAAAGGGATGCAGGCAGGGGATGGCGCAGAGGTGCGCTGATGCGCCGATATTCTGCGTATGAATCTTCTTCCGGCGCACCCATGTTCTAGCGACGAACAGAACGTAACTCGGCCATGCGCGCGAAAGCAGCTCACTATTGAGCGAGTACGGAAAGGCGTTCGCCCAGGATGTCGGCGGCGCCCTCCATGAGATACGCGGCGACGGCGTCGACGTCGCGGTGGCGCCAGTCCTCCAGGGCGGTGCCCCGGACACAGCGGTTGAAGGCCCCGATCGCGGGTCCGGTGTGGATCTGGAAGTTGACGCGTTCGGCGGCCTCGCCGGCCAGCGCGGCGCGGGTGGAATGAGCGAAGTACCAGCGGAACACGAGGGCCATGCGCTGTCGGGGGCTGCGTTCGGCCTGCTCGACCAGGTGAGGGCGGCCGGTGTCCAGGTAGTGGCGGCGGGTCAGCTCCCAGACCTCGTCCAGGCCGCGCCGGAAGCAGGACTCCTCGATGCTGCGGCGGACCCCGGGGTCGAGGGCCTCCATGCTCTCCGCCTGCTGGTACAGCTTGCGGAGCTTGTTGCCCCGCGCGGCGAACAGCGTGCCCTTGCGCAGGACCTGGACCTGAGCACCCAGCTCGAACATGTCACCCGCGGGGGCGTAGGCCACGTCCTGCACGTCCGCGGCCGCGAGCATGTCCTTCACCAGGCCGGAGGTGCCGGCCTGGACCGAGCACTGGTTGACCGAGCCGGTGAGGACGAAGTCCGCGCCGAGGACGAAGGCGGCGGCGAGGCTCTCCGGGCTGCCGAGCCCGCCCGCGGCGCCCACGCGTACGTCCCGGGCGGCCGGGTGCTGGGCGGCGACGGTGCGGCGCAGGCGGAGCATGGCGGGGAGCAGGACCTGGGCGACGCCGCCGTCGGTGTGGCCGCCCGAATCCGCCTCGACGCACAGGTCACTGGCCACGGGCAGCTCCCCGGCGGCCTCGGCCTCCTGCGGGGTGAGCGCGCCCTCGCCGACCAGCCTGCGCAGTACGGATTCGGGGGCGGGCCGCAGAAACGCCTCGGCCACCTCGGGCCGGGACACCTTGGCGATCACCCGCCGCGGGGTGACGGCGCGCCCCTGCCGGTCCCGGTGCGCCCCGCTCAGCCGATAGCGCACCAGCGCGGGGGTGACCTGCGTGAAGCCGGCCGCCTCGACCAGCCGCACATCGTGCTGCAGATACAGCCGTACGGTGGCCTCCTCAAGCCCCGGGTCATCCAGCGCGTGCAGCAGATTCATCCCGAACGGTCCATCGGGTCCGAGCTCGCGGGTCAGCAGCCGCAACGCCTCGGCCACTCGTTCGAGCCGCAGCCCGCCGGCCCCGAAGCACCCGAGCATCCCGGCGCTCGCCATCCGCAGGACGAGGTCGGTGGAGGCCACGCCCTTGTACATGGCCCCGGCGACGTAGGCGAACCGCACCCCGTACTCCTCCCTGAACGCCGCGGATCCGAGCCGCTCGGGGCGGATGCGCGGGGTGGAGGCGGCGGGGACGGCGGTGCGCGTCGGAGGTGCGCTCCCGACCGGCTCCCGGTCCTCGCGTGACGAGGCCCACAGGCCCGTGAGGACCTTTCCCGGGCCGATCTCGGTCAGCTCGTGGACTCCGTGGGCACGGAGGTAGCCCATCACCTCGCGCCAGCGGACCGAACGGTGGATCTGGGCGGAGAGCAGCTCACGTACGGACGGGCCGTCGGCGGGGTAGGGACGGACCGTCACGTTGGAGATGACGGGGATGCGCGGGGCCGCGAACGGCACCTCGCGCAGGAACGCGGCGAACTCCTCGGCCGCCGGGGCCATGTAGCGGGAGTGGAAGGCGGCGCTGACGCCCAGCGGGACGCAGCGGGCCACCTTGCGCTCCTTGAGCACCTTCGCGAAGGCCGTCAGGGAATCGACCGGCCCCGAGAGCACCAGCTGCTCGGGACCGTTGTAGTTGGCGACGTCGATGTCCGTGGCCCCCGCCTCGGCGAGCAGCTCCGGCACCTCGACCGCCCGCGGTCCGACCACGGCCGTCATACCGCCGCCCCGGGCCCGCCCCATCAGCTCACCTCGCCGGGCGACCAGCCGGAGCCCGGTGGCGAAGTCGTAGCACCCGGCGGCGAGCAACGCGTTGTACTCGCCGAGGCTGTGCCCGGCCAGGTAGGCGGGGGCCGCCCCCTGCGACCGCGCCTCAAGCCACGAGAGCGCGTTCACCACGTACAACGCGGGCTGCAGGTACTGCGTGAGCCCCAGCCTGCGCTCCGGGTCGGTCAGGCACAGCTCACGTACGGAGAAGCCGAGGATGTCCTCGGCCTCGTCCACCAGCCCCGCGTGCCGCTCGAACAGCGAGGCGCCCATCCCCTTGTGCTGAGCGCCCTGGCCCGGGAAGACCCAGGCCCCACCCGTCACGGCGGCCGCGCCGAGCGGCGCCTCCCGCACCGCGGTCATCGCCGGGCCTCCCAGGGGAGTCGCTGATGCTGCGCGAAGTCCTGCAGCCGCCCGCGCACACCGTCCGAGGTGATCAGCCGGGCGAACTCCTCGACCGCGGCCTCCTCGTGCGCGTCGGAGAGAAACCACTGCCGCCGGTAGTACCGCTTGAGATCGCCCAGGGTGACCCCGTCCAGCTTCGAACTGCGGAAGGCCAGCCTCCGTACCAACGGCTCGGGATCCTCGGCCACCTCATCGACCAGCTGGAACGAGGCCGCGCGCAGGGCGTCCACCGGTTGGGTGCTCAGCGTCATGGCGTACGCCTTCTGGAATCCGGTCCTGCGGATGAGAAAGGGCGCCACGCAGCACGGCAGCAGCCCCCACAGCGCTTCCGGCAGGCTGAACCGGCTGCGTTCGGTCGCGTAGACGAAGTCGGCGGCCGCGACGAGACCCACGCCACCGCCCGCGGCCTGCCCGTCGACCTTGGCGACCACGATCCGCGGGATGGTCGTGAAGCGTCGGAGCAGTCCGAGGAACCGCTCGGCGCCCTCGCGCGCCGACGCGTCGTCGGGGAGCTCGGAGCCTCCGGCCTCGACCAGGTCCATCCCGGTGGAGAACACCCCGTCGCCGCCCTCGATGACGACGAGCCGGCAGTCGTCGTTCGCCTCGGCGAGGTCGAGCGCCTGGTGCAGCTCGGCGATCATCACCGGGTCGATGCTGTTGCTGCGCCCGGGCCGGTGCAGCGCGACCCGCAGGATTCCCGGTTCGGACGTGACGCGCAGCGCCCGGAAGTCGACGGCCCGGGGGCCCTGACCGCTCGGTGACATGGTCAACTCCATCGGTAGCTGCGGTGGAAGCCTTCGATCCGGTCGAGTACGAGGAGCCCCCGGCCGGCGAGTGCCCCGTCGTAGACGTCCCGGTACGGGGCGTGGTCGAAGACCTGGTCGCGCACCCCTGCCATGGCGAGCCGGGTGTGGCCGGCGAGGGTCTCGTACTGCCCGAAGGTGAGCGGCAGCCGTGCGTCGAGGGCGGCGCCGGTCTTCGCCTCGGCGAGCCGCTCCTGCGCCCGGTGCGTGACGATCCCGCTGAAGAACTCGGAGGTGCACCCGGAGCCGTACGAGAAGAGGCCGACCCTGCGGGGCTCGGTGAAGTCGCCGTGCTCGATGAGCGAGCACAGTGCGACGTAGAGACCGGCGGAATAGGTGTTGCCCATGCGGGCGCACCACTCCAGCGAGGGCGCGAGACGTCGTGTGAAGTCCTCTTCGATCCGGTCCGGGGCGGACTTGGCCACCTTGCGCAGGAGCTGGCGGTGGGCTCCCTTGACCATGCCCGCGAAGGGGGTGTGAAAGGCCAGGAAGTCGAAGGTGGTCAGCAGGTCCACTCCCTCGACCCGCTCCCGGTAGTCGGCGAACGTGGACTCCAGGCACTCCAGATAGGCGAGCAGCGACACGTCGGAGTCGCCCGCCGCGAGGTCGGCGCGCGGCCGGCAGGTGTCCATCACCTCGAAGCTGTGCAGACCCACCGCCCCGTGGTCGAGCGCGAGCACCGCGGGATCGCCGCCGAGCAGCATGGCCACGGCCCCGGCTCCGTGCGAGGGCTCCCAGTACGGCATGTCCGTGACCTCGCCACCGGCATCGGCGGCGATCACCAGCGCCTTGGCCTCGGGGACGGCCGAGGACGCGAGCAGGCCGAGCCCGGTGCGCAGGGCCGCGGTGCCCCCGTAGCAGGCGTGCTTGACCTCGAAGGACCGGCAGCGTTTGGACAGGCCGAGCTGGTCGTGCACGTACGCGCTCAGCGGTTTGCCGAAGTCGAGGCCGGACTCCGTGCCCACGACGACCGCCTCGATGCTGTCGCGCTCCTGCGGCGTGAGGGCGTCCACCAGCGGCTTGGCCGCGTTGACGGCGTTGGTGACGGGGTCCTCGCAGGGCAGGTTCACCGACTTCTGGCGCATCATCAGGTTGGCGAACCTGGAAGTGTCGAGGCCGCGCGCCTCGAACAGCGTCCGCGCTTCGATCACCGCCCGCCCGGTGTAGAGGTTGATGGCCTCGATCCCGGCGCTCACGGCGCGGTCCCCTCGGCCTTCGCGCTCCGGTGCACGGGGACCCACAGGGTGTCCCGCTGGCTGCCCTCGATGAGGGTGCTGTGCCAGACGGCTCCCCCCGCGGCCTCCGGCAGTCGCTGCGAGTCGCGCAGGGCACGCAGCCCCCGGTCGTTGCGCTCCATGTCGAGCAGCCGGTGGTACGAGTCGAGCGAGGTGGCGTGCAGAAGGAGGTGCAGGGTGTCCTGCCGGCCCCACATCTCCTCGTACAGGAAGGCCGTCATCCGGCCCTCCAGTGCCTGGTTGACGTAGCCGCACCACTCGAAGGCGAAGACCCGGGCCTCCTCGCGCAGCGCGTACGGCACACGGAAGGTGCGGTGCACGGTCAGTGCGGAGTTGACCGAGTTGAGGAGCCGCTCGGGAGGGAGTGTCGTCTGGTGCAGGGCGGCGGGCTGGAAGGTGTCGCCCGCGTGCTCGTGGTCCTCGTCGTGGTCGGTGTCGTCGTGGGCGCTCAGACCGTGCTGAGGACAGATGATCGTCTCGGACATGCTGCCCTCGACGAACATCCGCTCCCAGTTTCCGCCTCCCTTGCGCGGCAGGCGGTTGCGCTGCGAGACATCGCGCCAGGTGTCGTTGTGGTCGACCATGTCGAGCATGCGGGCGTAGTCGTCCGGGCGCTTGAGGTGCAGCAGCCAGTGCAGGCGGTTGTGGGTACCGAAGAGCTCCTCGAAGTGGAAGATGGAGATGTATCCGGCCTGCTTGGAGTTGATCAGCTCCACGAGTTCCGAGGAGAACTCGAGTCCCTCGTCACGGAATTCATTTTTCAGCTGCCCGACCCGGTGGATGAGGAACCCCGCGTTCGCCGAGTTCAGAAGGTGCTCCTCCGGAACGGAGGTCTGGTCCCTGGGCGGCCTGAGGGCGGTGGGAATGCTTCCCGTTCCAGGTATTTCGGTTTCCAGAGATACGGACATACTCACTCCCAGTTCTCGGAGTTCACGGTGCGGTGCGGTCACGCTAAAGGCGCGCGGCTGCCGCTTCTGCTCATTTCTGCGCGGTCCCGGCCCGCCGCTCCCTGCCCGGACCGCCGTTCGCGGCGGGTGTCTCCTCCGCCGGAGCGGCCCCCAGGGACCAGGTCGTCAGCCGTTCCTCACGCAGCCGCTCCTCGGCCCCGTGCTCCACCCTCCGCATGGACCAGCGCAGCAGCGGAGGTGCCATGACCGAGGTGCAGACCGCGATGAGAACGATCACCGTGTACATGGCAGTGCTCAGGATGCCGAGCCGGACACCCGCTGTGGCGAGGACCACCTCCACCACCCCGCGGGAGTTCATGCCGGCCCCGATGGCAAGCCCCTCCCAGTGCGACATGCGGCTGAGCCGCGCGCCCAGGTAGGCGCCCGCGAACTTGCCCACCACCGCGACCAGCAGGGTCGCCCCACCGAAGAGGAGTACCTGCCGGTCGACCAGCGCGGTCAGGTCGATCCGCAGCCCGGCGAGGGCGAGGAAGAGCGGGGCGAGCACCCCGAGCACGACGGTGCGCAGCGGCGCGAGGCGGGCCGGGTCCACCACACCGGGCCTTCCGATCAGCACGCCCACGAGGAACGCCCCGAGCAGCGGCTCCAGTTCCAGGGCCTGACTGGCCGCGGCGCACACCAGGACCAGCGCGACCACCACGGCCGTGGTCGGCATGGCCTCCGGGGAGCGTGCGGTACGGCGCAGCAGCGCCGAGATCACCGGCCGGCCGAGGATCAGCACCACCAGCGTGAAGCCGACGAGGGAGACCAGGGCGAGGGCGACGGAACCGGCCCGCAGGCCGCCGACCGACATGGCGGAGACCACCGACAGCATGAACCAGGCGGCGCAGTCGTCCAAGGCGGCCGAGGCCAGGGTCAGCTGCCCGACGTCCCGGTGGAGCAGCTTCATGTCGGAGAGGGTCTTGGCGATGACGGGTATCGCGCTCACGGAGAGGGCGACACCCAGGAAGAGCGCGAAGGTCGTGCGGTCGACCCGATCGACCAGAAGCTCCTCAGGCATCAGGAATCCGGCGGCCACCCCGAGTCCGAGCGGCACCAGCAGACCGGTCAGCCCGATGCTCGCGACACGGGCCCGGCGCCGCCGCAGCAGCCCCGTGTCCAGGTGCGCGCCGGCGACCGCGACCAGCAGCAGGACCCCCAACTGGCCGACCGCGTCGAGGAGATGCATCTGCTCCGCGTCGACGGGCAGCAGCGCCCCGGCGACGGAGGGTGCGAGCGCGCCGAGGACCGTGGGACCGAGCAGGACACCGGTGAGCAGCTCACCGACCACGGCCGGCAGACCGCAGCGCAGCGCGAGCCGCCCGAGCGTCAGCGCGAGCACCAGAAGCAGCGCCAGCTGCACGAGGAACAACAGGAGTTGATGAGAGCTCAGAGGAGGTGGGGCGACGAGCGCAAGACTCATGATTGTCTCTTCTCCCGTTCGGCACCCGCGGTCCTCCCCTGGGGGAGAGCGAGCGGTGGGCAAGGGCCAGCGGAGCATGACCCGCCCGGCGGCTCACCACCAGCCAAAAGTGAGCAGCCTCTACGCCTCCGCCCGCCCTGCCCCGTCCACCTCTGCCTGCCCTGCCCCCTCCGCAGTGCGGGCCCGTGCGGGTCGGTGCTCAATTTGGAGCAGACGCCCGGGTGGCGAGCACCGGACCATCGAGCACCCGAACAGCGCTCGAACGTTTATCGCGCCCGCATCCGGTTGCGCGCCTCATGCCGGCGCCGCCTCCCGGCCCGCCACCGAGCACGGCCCGTGTGTTCCGGCCCGACGGGTCTGCCACCGATTGGAGACACAGATGACGCAGTCCCCGCAGAGCGCCGACGAACCGCCCGTCCTGCCCACGGGCCCCCGTGTCGATCCGTATGCGCTGTACGCCGAGATGCGTGAGCGGACCGTGGTGCAGCAGATCAAGGAGCCCAACGGCCTGGAGCGCTGGCTGATCCTCACCTATGAGCAGGCGCGCGACGCGTTCACCGACGAGCGGCTCTCCAAGGACCCCAAGCGGGCCTACGAGAAGCTCCGCAGCGCCGGATACGTCACCAGTGACAAGGACGACAAGGCCGACTACCTCTACCACCTGCTCAACACCGATCCGCCGGACCACACCCGGCTGCGCCGCCTGGTCGGCAAGGCGTTCACCATGCGCCGGGTGGAGGAACTTCGGCCGCGGGTGGAGGAGATCGCCGACGAGCTCATCGACAGGATCGCGGAACGCGGCGAGGCGGACCTCGTGGAGGACTTCTCCCATCCGCTGTCCGTCGCGGTCATCTGCGAGATGCTCGGGGTCCCGCCGGAGCGCCGCAAGGACTTCCGGGTGTGGGCCACCGCGATGCTGACCGCGCCCGACCAGGTGGACGGGAACACCATGGGCCCGCAGGAGGGCTACGCCCTGATGCGGCGGTTCTTCACCGAGCTGCT
Source organism: Streptomyces sp. NBC_00209 (assembly GCF_045206345.1). NCBI lineage: Bacteria > Bacillati > Actinomycetota > Actinomycetes > Kitasatosporales > Streptomycetaceae > Streptomyces > Streptomyces sp. NBC_00209. The sequence goes on from NZ_CP108121.1 coordinate 2,321,450, forward strand.
CGCCGAGAAGCGCGCCGCACTCGGTGAACCGGACGACGCCGCGGTCCAGCCGGACGTGCTCAGCGGACTGATCGCGGCCCACGACGCGCAGGACCGGCTGTCCGAGACCGAGCTGATCTCCACCGCGATGCTGCTGCTCAGCGCCGGCCAGGAGCCCACCGTCAACCTGATCAACAACGGGATGCTCGCGCTGTTCACGCATCCGGACCAGCTGGAGCTGCTCAGGAACAAGCCGGAGCTGCTGCCGACGGCCGTGGACGAGTTCCTGCGCTACGACCCTCCGGTGGAACTGTCCACGATGCGTGTCGCGGTCGAGGACATCGAGATCGCCGGAACGATCGTGCCCGCGGGCTCGGTGGTCACCGCGGCCATCGCCTCGGCGCACCGTGACGGTACGGAGTTCGAACGGCCCGACGAGCTCGATGTGGCACGCACCCACAACCCCCACCTGGCCTTCGGCCACGGCATCCACCACTGCGTCGGGGCGCCGCTCGCCCGCCTCGAAGGCCAGGTCGCCGTGGGCGCGCTCCTGCGCCGGCTGCCCGACATCGCACTCGGCTGCCCCGCCGAGGAGCTGAGCTGGCGCCCCACCCGGATCATGCGCGGTCTCACCGCCCTGCCGGTTTCGTTCACTCCTCAGCCCTGAGCCCCCGCACCCCCTGCCGTACCCCCACGGCTTCCCAGACATACGGCGGCGCGTACCGACGGTCCCCCACGCCCCGACGCACCGCCGATCCACTACGGAGGAACTCGACTCATGACCAGGAACCCGGAATACAACCGCCGCCGCGTTCTGCAGTTCGGCGCCGCCGTCGGTGCCGCCATGGGCACCGGCGCGCTGGTGAGCTGCGGCCGGTCCGACGACGCGAAGAGCAGCAGCGCGAAGACCACCTCGCTGCTGCGCGTCGCCGCGGCGGACGCCACCAACAGCAGCGGGCTCGACCCGCGCTCCAGCAGCATCGGCGCCAGCCTCATCGCCCTGCGCCACGTCTACGACTCGCTCATGGTCCTCAAGGACGGCAGCTACGCCTACAGCCTCGCCGAGTCCGTCGAGCCGAACGGCGACGCCACCCGCTGGACCGTACGGCTGCGCAAGAACGCCACCTTCCACGACGGCCGCCCGGTCCGGGCCGCCGACGTCGCGTACAGCATCAAGACCCTCGCCACCCCGCCGAGCAACCGCGCATCGGTCTACGCGGACGTCGACACCGCCGCCATCAAGGTGGTGGACGAGCACGCGGTGGAGATCCCGCTCAAGCGTCCCCGGGGCGACTTCAAGGAGAGCTCGCTCGTGGTGTTCTCCGTGGTCTTCCCCGACGGGACCAAGGACTTCGCCAAGGCGATCGGCTCGGGCCCGTACAAGCTGAGCACCAGCGACGAGCGCACCGTGCGGCTGGTCGCCAACCCGGACTACTGGGGCACCAAGCCCACCATCCAGACCCTGGAGATCAGCCGGATCGCCGACCCCACGGCCCGGCTCAACGCCGTCAAGAGCGGCCAGGTCGACTACGCCGTGGGCATCGGTGCGGCCTCGGCGCGCGCCGAGCGCGCCAACCGGGCGCTGAGCATCGTGCGCACGGGCGTGGCCAACGCCAACGGCCTGTCCTTCGCCATGAACCAGCGGCTCGCCCCCTTCGACGACCCGCGGGTGCGGCGTGCGGTGCGGCTCTCCGCGGACCGTGAGGCGCTGGTCGCCAAGTCGCTGCTCGGGCTCGGAACCACCGCGGACGACGTCATCGGCAAGGACCTGCCGGGATACGCCCCCGGCATCGCGCCGCGCAAGCGCGATGTGGCCGAGGCGCGCCGCCTGTTCAAGGAGGCGGGGGTGAGCGAACTGACGTTGCGCACCTCCGAGATCGTGCCCGGCATGCTCAGCGCGAGCCGGCTGTTCGCCCAGCAGCTCGCCGAGGCCGGCGTGAAGCTGACTCTCGACGAGGTGCCCGCCGATTCGTACTACGCGGACCTCACGTCCCTGGCCACCCACCCCTTCCAGGCTTTCTACTACATCAACCGTCCGGCCTCGGTGCACCTGGCGACGGTCACCCACCAGAAGGCCCCGTTCAATGTCACCGGCACCGGCAAGGGCTGGTGGCGCCGGCTCGCGATCGCCCAGACCACCACCGATGACGACGCCCGCGCGAAGGCGTTCGACGCCCTGCAGATGGAGTTCTACGACAACGGCGGCGACGTCCTCTGGGGGTTCCAGGAGCAGCCGGACGCCGCGCGCAAGGGCATCGAGGGTGTGTACGTCAACCAGTCGGCGGCCATGTTCGACCGCGCCACGACCTCATGACCATCGCCCGGTTCGCGGTACGGCGGCTGCTCGCGGCCTGCGCGTTGTTCCTCGCCGTCTCCTTCCTGCTGTTCGCCGGTTCGGAGGTGCTGCCGGGCGATGCGGCCGCCGCGGCGCTCGGCCCGAACACCACCCCCGAACAGATCGCGGCCCTGCACTCCGAGTGGGGCCTCGACCAGCCCTGGGCGATGCGGTGGGCCAAGTGGCTCCTCGCGGCTGTCCAGGGGGACCTGGGCACGAGCATGTTCAGCCGGCAGCCGGTCACCGAGCTGGTGTCCCAGCCGTTCATGGAGACGTCCCTGCTCGTCCTCCTCGCGGCGGCGATCGCGGTGCCTCTGGCGCTCGTCCTCGGCACGCTCTCCGGACTGCGGCCCGGCTCGCGGACCGACCGGGTGCTCTCGGGCACCTCGGTGACGCTGGTGTCCATCCCGCAGTTCGTCACCGCGAGCCTGCTGGCCCTGGTGTTCAGCTCCCTGCTCGGCCTGCTGCCGTCGGTGGTGATGCCGCCGATCGGCGGCCGGGTCTGGGACCGGCCGGAGGACCTGGTCCTGCCCGTCGCGGCACTCTCGGTCTTCGCCATCGCCTGGGCCGCCCGCCTGGTGCGCTCCACCGTGATGGACGCCGACTCCCTGCCCTCGGTGGAAGCGGCGCGCCTGGCCGGGCTGCCGGAGGGCGTCGTCCTGCGCAGGCATCTGCTGCCGGCCGTGGTGCCGCCGTGCGCCCACGCGTTCGCCTGGCTCGTCAGCGGCCTGTTCGGGGGCACGGCCGTGGTGGAGCAGGTGTTCTCGTATCCCGGACTCTCCGGGGTGCTCGTCGGCGCGGTGCGCCACCACGACACACCGGTGCTCGAAGGGGTCGGCCTGCTGCTCGGCGGCGTCATCATCCTGGCTCTGGCCACGGCCGACGTCATCGCTCTGCTCGCCACGCCCAGACTGAGGACGGCCGCGGTATGAAGTCTTCCACGCAGGACACCCCGGGGACGCGCCCCCGTACCCCCGCCGAGCGCCCCGGGGCGGGATCCCGTACGTCCCACGAGGGCCCGGCTCCGCGGCCCCGAGGGCCGCTGCGCCGCGTCCTGGCCGCCTTCGGCATGCTGCCCGGCCTCCTCGTCGGCCTGGTGGCGGTGGTCGGTCCGTGGGTGGTCGGACCCGACCCCGAGCGGATCACCGCCGAACCGTACGCGGCCGCGCGGGCCGGTCTGCTGCTCGGCGCCGACGAGTCCGGCCGTGATGTGGCCGCCCGGCTGCTCGCGGGCGGCCGCGAGCTGGTCCTCGTACCGGTGATCGCGACCGTGCTCACCGCTGTGCTCGGTACGTTGCTGGGCATGCTCGCGGGGTATCTCGGGGGCCGCCTGGAGACGGCGGTCGCTCAGCTCAACACCCTGTTCCTGGCGCTGCCTCCGGTCCTCGTCCTCCTGGTGCTCCTCAACGGCTGGGGCAACTCGCCCCTCACCCTGACCACGGTCGTGGCCGTGGTCGGCGTCCCGTTCGTGGCCCGGGTGGCGGCTGCCTCGACCGCCCAGCTCAGACAGAACGCGTACGTCGAACAGGCCGTCGGGCTCGGCGAGAGCACCGCGTCCGTACTGCTGCGGGACGTGCTGCCCAACATCGTGCGGCCCGTACTCGCGGACGCCGGCACCCGTCTCGCGATCGCCATCACCCTGACCGCGTCGGCGGGCTTCCTCGGGTTCGGCAGTGCGGCTCCCCACTGGGGGGCGATGATCAGCCAGAACATGCAGGGGATCTCGCTGAACCCCTGGGGAGTACTGGCTCCCGCTGTCCTCCTGAGTGCGCTGACCGTCTCGGCCAACCGTCTCCTGGACCGCCTCTCAGCAAGGATCGGACATTGAAGACCACACGCTCCCGCCCCGCGCCGCCCGCCGAACAGGCCGTCGCGATGTCCGCCGGGTCGCCTGACGAACCGCCGGCGGACCGCTCAGCGCTGATCGAGGTGTCCGGGCTCACCATCGCCGCCCCCGGCGGGCCGCCCGTCCTCGACGCCGTCTCCCTCGCCGTGCGCCGAGGGGAAAGGGTGTGCATCGTCGGCGAGTCCGGATCCGGCAAGACCACGCTCGCGCTCGCCCTCCTCGGCGCCCTGCGACCGGGTCTGCGGGCCACCGCCGGGCACGTCCTGGTCGACGGCCAGGACGCGCTGGCCCTGCGCGGCACCGCCCTGCGCCGGCACCGTCGCCGGGTCGTCTCCTACCTCCCGCAGGACCCCGCCACCGCGCTCACCGCCACTCTGCGCGTACGCGGACAGCTCACCGAGCTGTCCGCCACGTCCTCGACGGCCGAGGTGTCACGCCGCCTCGCCGAGGTCGCCCTGCCCGGCGACGCGCCCTTCCAGCGCCGCTTTCCGCACCAGCTGTCGGGCGGACAGCAGCAGCGGCTCGCCCTGGCACGCAGCACCTCCTCGATGCCCGACGTCCTCGTCCTGGACGAACCGACCACGGGGCTCGACGTCCATGCCCGACAGGCGGTCATGGAACAGATCGACCGCCTGGCCCGCGCGCGCGACCTGGCCCTCGTCCTCATCACCCATGACCTGTCGGTGGCGGGGACCGCCGACCGGCTCGTCGTGATGCGCCAGGGCCGGATCGTGGAACAGGGTCCCCTGCCCGGCACACTGGACCACCCGGCGGCCGCCTACACCCGCGAGCTCATCCGGGCGACGCCGTCCCTGGAAGGCGTCACCCGCGAAGGTGCGGCGCCCCGCTCCCCCGTCCCGGCCTCCACCACGCCCCTGTTGCGGGTCACCGGCCTGGGCGCGGGGCACGGGCGCGGCAAGCAGCGCCGCCAGGTGGTGTCCGGCGTCTCCTTCGAGGTCCACCGCGGCGAATCCGTGGCGCTGCTCGGGGTCTCCGGCAGCGGCAAGAGCACCATCGCACGGTGTCTCACCGGCGTCCACGTCCCCGATGCGGGCACGGTGTCACTGGAGGGCGACGTGCTTCCGACGGCGCTGCGGAACCGCTCACCGGAGCTGCGCCGGCGCATCCAGCTGGTGCCCCAGGACTCCAGCGGCTCACTCAACCCCCGCCGTACGGTGGGCAGTACGCTGCTGAACCCGTTGGTCCGCCTGCTCGGCATGGAGCCCCCGGCGGCGGCCGAGCGGATGAGGGAACTGCTCACCCAGGTGGAACTCGACCCGGCGCTCGCCGGGCGCCATCCGCACGAGCTGTCCGGCGGTCAGCGGCAGCGGGTCTCGATCGCCCGCGCGCTCACGGTGAACCCCGAGGTGCTGATCTGCGACGAGATGACGTCGAGTCTGGATGTACGGGTCCAGGCGGCCATTCTCGAACTGCTGACGGAACTGCGCAGGGGACTGGGCCTCGGTATCGTGCTGATCACCCACGACCTGGGGGTTCTCGCCTCCGCCGCGGACCGGGCGCTCGTCCTCCATGAGGGGCGCACCTGCGAGCAGGGGCTGGTGAGCGACATCCTGACGTCACCGCAACACCCCTGGACGCAGTCCTTGCTGACGGCTGCCGAGCGGGAGCGCGGCGACCGGACGGAGCCCGACGCCTCTACCCTGGCCGTGAGTTGACGGCGGGTGGTGCGGGGAGAGGACTCTCCCCGCACCACCCGCCGTCCGGGCTCGTCAGCCCGCCATCTCCACGGTGTGCGTCGCGGCATCCGGGTACGTGAAGCGGGCAAGCGCCTCGCACTCCTCGGCCAGCCCGGCACGGTGCTTCGCCGTCGGCTCCGCGAACAGCCGGACCGTGAGAACCGCCTCCTTGCGTGTGGCCCGTGCCTCCCAGGTGCCCGCGACCAGCCCATCGATCAGGATCGTGGGCTTCACCTGCAGATTCGCCTTGACGTAGACGAGGTCCCGGTACGCGGCCGGCAGGATGCGCTCCCGCCGGGTCGGCGCGTACGCGAGCAGCGTGCTGTCGAACGCAGGAAGCAGCCGTACCGGTGCGGCCGTCCTGCCGGGCGTGGTGTCGAGCTCCGCCAGGTCGTACAGCGTGCGGCCCGACTCGTCCTCGTAGAGGCGCAGTTCGTCGCCGAGCTGCTTGAGGACGGGCCGCAGCTGCGTGACCTTCGCTCCCAGCCAGTAGGCCAGGTCATCGATGCCCGCGGGACCGAAGGCCGCCAGGTGCCGGCGCACCAGCGTCTGCTGGGCGGAGTCGGTGTCGGGCGCGTCCGGCTCGAAGGACGGGCAGGGCGCGGCCCGCTGGTACTGGGGCGTCGTACTCCACGTACGGCCGTCCGCGGGCACCCGCACCAGGTCGCAGGTGGTACGGACCGGCCGCCACTCCTTGGCGCGCTGCGCCGCCACCTCCTGCTCGTCCAGCACGCCGGGGTTCCCGGCGACCCACTTGTCGAGGAACTCCGCGAGCTCGGCCCCGCTACGGGCGCCGGCGGCGAACTCCGCCAGCGCGGACCGCAGCCGCACGGCCGCCTCCGGCGCCAACGGCGCCTTGGTCCGGCGCCAGTCGAGCGCGCCGAAAGCCTCCGCGGCGGCGGCGTACTCGGGATGCTGCCGCGCCGTGACCGTGTGCAGGGTGCGGCGCAGAAGCGTTCCGGTGACCAGCCGGCCGTCCCGCAGGGCCCCGTAGAGGTCCTCCGCGTCGAACTCCGCGAGCCGTGACCACAGGGCGACCGGCACGGCCGCCCAGTTCTGTGACTGGATGGCACCCATCGCCTCGACGGCGTCGGTGACGGACCGCCGCTCCCATCGGGCGAGGAGCCCCTGTCGGGCGAGCAAGGTGCGATTGAGCTCGCGGTTCGTCACTTTACTTTCGGACACGCCATCTCCCCGGTCAGACTTCCTGAGCCAGATACGCAAGCATCCTGCGCTCATGAATCACCATCGTGCCATCCCCGTTGAGGTCGACAAGGCCCGTGTCCCGGAACGTCTTCAGGAAAAACCCGATACGGGACCGGGTGGTGCCGATCATCAGGCCGAGGTCCTCGTGCGTGATGCATTCCATGACCAGGCCGCGCTCCTGCCTGGTGCCCATCTTCCGGGCGAGTTCGAGAAGCGTGACGGCGAGGCGGTTCTCGCACTTCATGGTGGCCATGTTGATGATGACCCGCTGCCGCTCCGCGATCCGCCCGATCAGCCGGAGGCTGAAGTCGTCGAAGACGTCACCGCCCCGCAGCGAGGCGATCAGCCGTGCCTTGGGAACCCTGCGCACCACGCTGGGCTTCATCGCGATCGCCGTGTCCGGACGCGGAGTGCCCAGCAGGCCGACTTCGCCGAAGAATTCACCGCGGGAGTGGATCGCGAGCATGCATCGCTTACCGCCGCGCGACCACGCCATCGATTTGACCATGCCCCGTACCAGGAAGTAGATGGACTCGTCGTGGTCACCGCAGTTGTAGATGTTGTCGCGCACCGGGACCTGTACATCCGGTGACGCCAGGGCCATATCGAGGAGCACTGATTCCAGCGACCTTTGCGTTGCGGACCCCACCACGTGTGCGACCCGATCCGAACGGGTTCTCGCTGCGGACACGGTGCCCCCCATTGTCGGCCGATGACTTCTGGCATAAGACATTGAGCCAGCTCGACCTTTAGTTCTGGCGAGGTCTTCCTGTACTCCGCTCCGCGGGCGCGGTCAGCCGAAGTGCCAGCGCGGCCCGTCCGGGCTGTCCTCGATCACGAGCCCGGACCGGCTGAGCTGGTCGCGGACGGCGTCGGCGGCGGCCCAGTCCTTGCGGGCCCGGGCCGCCTCGCGCTGCTGAAGGACCAGCCGTACGAGCGTGTCGGCCACTCCGTGCTCGCTCTTTCCGGCCACCGTCTCGCCGCGGTCGCCCCGGCCCGCCCAGTGCGCGTCGAGCGGGTCGAGGCCGAGGACACCGAGCATGGCGCGCACCTCGGCGAGGCGGGCCACCGCGGCTTCCTTGTCGTCGGCCGCGAGCGCGCTGTTGCCCTGCCGGACGGTGGTGTGCACGACGGCGAGCGCCTGGGGCACCCCGAGGTCGTCGTCCATGGCCGCGGCGAACGCGGCCGGCACCTCGGCGGGCGTGACCGGCCGTCCGGCGTAATCGGTGGCCCGCTGGACGAAGCCCTCGATCCGCGCGAACGCGGAATCGGCCTCACGCAGGGCCTCCTCGCTGTACTCGATCATGGACCGGTAGTGCGGGGTGCCCAGGTAGTAGCGCAGCACGACGGGCCGCCGGCGCCGCGTCATCTCGCTGACGAGCACCGAGTTGCCGAGGGACTTGGACATCTTCTCGTTCGCCATGGTCACCCAGGCGTTGTGCAGCCAGTAGCCCGCGAAGTCGTCGCCGAACGCCTTGGCCTGGGCGATCTCGTTCTCGTGATGCGGGAAGATCAGGTCGAGCCCGCCGCCGTGGATGTCGAAGGCGGAGCCCAGGTACTTGTGGGCCATCGCCGAGCACTCCAGGTGCCAGCCGGGACGGCCACGGCCCCACGGCGTCTCCCAGTCGGGGCCGCCCGACCTGGTCGCCTTCCACAACGCGAAGTCACGCGGGTCCCGCTTCCCCGTCTCACCGTCGCCGGACGGCTGCCTCAGCTGGTCCAGCTCCTGGCGGGACAGCTGCAGATAGCCGTCGTACGAGCGCACGTCGAAGTAGACGTTGCCGTGCGCCTCGTAGGCGTGCCCGCGCTCGATGAGGCCGCGCATCATCTCGACCATCTCGGTGACATGCCCGGTCGCGCGCGGTTCGTACGTGGGCGGCAGGCAGCCGAGGGCGTGGTACCCGTCGTTGAAGGCCCGCTCGTTCTCGTACCCGATCGACCACCACGGCCGGCCCTGCTCGGCCGCCTTCGCGATGATCTTGTCGTCGATGTCCGTGACATTGCGGACGAAGGTCACGTCATAGCCGCGGTACGTGAACCAGCGGCGCAGGATGTCGAAGTTCAGCCCCGACCTGATGTGCCCGATGTGCGGGGCGGCCTGCACCGTCGCGCCACACAGGTAGATCGAGACGCGGCCCGGCGTGAGCGGGACGAAGTCGCGGATCTGCCGGGCGCCGGTGTCGTACAGACGAATGGTCACGCCTTCTCCCATGTCGGCAAGGACTGTGCGACTGCGGTCAGTAGTGCTCTTCGGCGACGACCAAGGACTGCGGCATCGTCACAACCACGGGGTCCGGTGATTTCCAGGGGAACCCGTGCCGTATCTCGATCTTTCGGGCCGGAACACCTCCGCTCACATCGATCGCCAGGGCCACGAGCGCCCTCGGGGAGGGTTGCAGCTCCACGAACTGCCACAGCCCCGACTCGTCACAGGGCGGCGGCCTGAATTCGAGGACGCCGCGCTCCGCGGACAAATTGAAATCGAAGGAGTCGAAGGGAAGACTCATGCCGAGCCCGCGTGCCTTGGTGTATGCCTCTTTCAACGTCCACAGCCGGAGCAGGGCGTGCGGCCGGCGTTCCTCCGGCAGTGCGCCGAGCCAGCGCTGCTCACGATCGGAGAACACTCCCGAGAACAGGTCGAGCCGGCTTCTCGACGTGCGGTCGACCCGTTCGACATCGATGCCGACACGTCTCCCGTAGCCGACGGCGACCGCGTTCACGCCCCGGGTGTGCGAGAGGTTGAAGTCGGGACGCATACGGGAACGGCGGGCGACCGCGTCCTCCCCGTCGAGGAACGGGCGGCCTTTCGCCGTACGCCTGATACGCAACTCGGATTCCGGAAATCCGAGTTCAAGACTGAGGACGCGGCGCACAAACGCATGCGCCACCAGATACTGGTCACGGTCCCGGTCGAAGATGAACCGGCTCGCCGTATGCCGTTCCTCCTCATCCAGCCAATGACAGGCAAGCGTCTCCGCAAAGGCCATCGGAAGGTCTTCGTTGTTGCAGACCCAGACCTGCACCGCACTCAACTCCGAGCCGATGGAGCCATATCGAGCTTCGGTCACGAGGATGCCTCCACACCATGGCTATGCGCGAAACGCAAGGGACGCGTTGATCCCGCCGAAAGCGAAACTGTTGCTGAGCGCCGTACGCAGCGGCCGCCGTTCACGCGTCCGGCCGACCAGTGGCAGCCGGGGTTCGAACGGCTTGTCCAGATTGGGGTTCGGATGGCAGACGCCCGCCCTCATCTGCAGCACGGTGGCCACCGCCTCAAGGAGCCCTGCCGCGGACAGGCAGTGCCCGATCAGGGGTTTGCTGGAATTGATGGCCGGCCTGCTCACACCCGTCGCCTCACCGAAGACTTCGAGCAGCGAGGCGGCCTCCGTCTCGTCCCCGAGCACCGAGCCCGTCCCATGCGCGTTCACATAGTCCACCTCGTCGGGCCGCAGCCCCGCGGATGCCAACGCGGTCTGCATGGCTTTGACTTGACCCGCCGAGCTGGGCGCGGTGCCCCGGCGTGCGTCCAGCCGCTGTCCGTGACCGATGATCTCGGCCTTCACCTCTCCGCCCCTGGCCCGCACGGCCCGCGCCGGTTCGAGGACCACCGCGGCGGCCCCCTCTCCGCGGACGAAGCCTCTGCGCTCCTCGTCGAACGGCCTGCACATGCGCTCGGGAGCGTCCGGGAACCCCTCATGCGCCAGGGCTCCACTGCGGCGGAACGCCTCCACCTCGACAGCGGAGAGCTCGGCCACGGGCGCCACGACGACCACATGGTCCGCCCAGCCGGCGGACACCATCCGCGCCCCGTGGATCAGGGCCAGTGATCCGCTGGCAGAGGCTCCACCGACGACACAGCCCTCGCCGCGCACACCGAGGAGTTCGCTGACCGCGCCGATGACATCGACGTCCATGTGCGTCAGCGCGTACGAGGCGCGGAGTCCGGCAGGCGCCCGGTGATGAGCGAGCGCCGTCTTCGCCTGGTGCGCCAGGGCGAGCTGGCTGCCCGCGACGAGCACGGCGGCACGGCGGCCCCAGAAACGCCGGTCGTCTCCGCGGTCCTCGGCCATCGGCAGTCCGGCGTCGAGTACGGCCTTCAGCGCCACGCAGGCCGCGGTCTGTGCCGGCGCCGCCGCCCGCCCCACGACGTGGCGCAGAGACGCCACGGTCCGCGGCAGACCGTCGAGATGCCGCAGCGCCCACTCGGCCGCCCTGAACTCACCGAGCCGCGCCATGGGCAACGACCGCTCGGTCTCCCCGGCCCCGTCGGCACCGCCCACGGACACCGCACTGCGGCCTTCGAGCAGCGCGGCCAGGAAGGTGTCGAGCTCCTCGGCGAGCGGGGTGAGCACGGCGGCCCCGCTGATGGCCACGTTCATGCCGGTCGGCCTGCGCCTGCCGATGGATCCGCCGACACCTGCATGTACTCGGCGAAGACCGCCACCAGCGCCCCCAGTTCCTGGGCGGCTCCGAACCCGCTCACCGGAACCTGCACGCCGAGCGTTTCCTGAGTACCGATCAACACGTCCATGCGGTCGATGGAGTTGGCCCCGAGCTCCCTCATCGTGAGGTCGGGTGTGATGTGCACGCCCAGCAGATCGGGCAGTACATCGACCAGGTTCCGGGTCAGAGCGGCGAAAATCTCGGATTCAGTCACGCGAAACTCCTAGCTCGCGAGGCAGACCGGAGGTCAGTCCGCGAGGGTGTAGTCGAACGCATACGAGTGCTTCCCATCGGCATTCACGATCACCATCTCGCCGGCCAGTCCCTTGAGTTCCCCCGTTCCGGAGTCCGGGACCATGACCACACTCAGGGCGAACTTCCCGCCCGACATCGTCCCGTTGTGCTGCAGAACGAAGGTCCCGCTCCGGCCGTGGAGCGTGGCATTGACCCGCTCCATCGCCACGTACCCGGCCGACGTCCGCACCTGGCCCACCGTGCGCAGCACCTGGAGGGAAGCGGTGCCGTCGAGGTCACCGCGGAAGACCTTGCTCACGGTGGCACTGAACCGCGACACCCCTTCCTCCTCGTCGTGCACACGCTCGTCCCATTCCGTCTCAAAGGTGCCGACTGCCTGAGGCATGAAACTCTCCAGAGTGTGAAGCAACGCAAAACCCGCACCGGGAACCCCCGGCCGCGTCGAGTATCCCGGTCGACACCGAACCGCCACAGTCAAAAGTGAGCACGCCCGCGCACCTCCCCACACGGAAAAACGCCAAGGGCCCGACTCCGAGGAGCCGGGCCCTTACCGACCTGCGTATGCGCCGGATCAGCGACGTGACGCCGGGGCAGCCGCTACACGTTGAAGCGGAATCCGTAGCACAGAGCTCCCACCTGCGGATACTCAGTTCCTGAGAGGGGCATCCCAGCACGGGCGTTCTATCCCAGCACCATGCAGGCCGGGCGCCCCTCGATGGACCCGCAAGAAGGGGTCCGCCTGGCCCTTGACGCTCAGGATCCACCGTTCACGAATGTCCAGCGATTCAGCATCTCCCTATTTCTTCGCGGCACTCGCCGGCACGGCAATGCGGCGTTCCCGGTCAGTCGGCGGTGCCGGGCTCCACGACCCACTCGGCTTGCACCCCGCTCACCGAGGCGATCATGTCGAAGTCGCCGTCGTAGTGCAGGACCGTGACCCCATGCCGTTCTGCGGTTGCCGCGATGAGGACGTCGGCCAGCGACAACGCCCGGTGAAAGCCGGCGTTCAGCGCCAGCGCCTGGATCGCGAGCGCCTGCTCGAACTCCTCGTCGTTGCAGGGCAAGTAGTCGAAACCACGGAGCAGGGTACGCAGGCGCAGCGCCTCGGGCTTTCCACGCGCCGAGTACAGAACCTCATACTCGGTCGGCGCGCACACTGCCAGGAGTCCATCGCGGTCCAGTACATCCAGCCGCGCCCGCACTGCCGGACTGCCCCGGCGGGCCAGCGCGGACTTGTCGATGAGGTAGCGCCCTTTCACGCCGCAGAAGCCCCGTCTTCGCGCTTGAGCGAGCCGTCCGGGTTCCGCGGCCCCGTCTGCGACCGGATCTCCGCAAACACGTCATCAAACTCACCATCGTCAATGGCATCGAACAGCTCCCGGCGCAGCCGCAGCCTCACCCCCTCCTCCATGGCCGCCCGCACCGCGGCGGCCTTCGTCCTCGCCCCATACACCCGCATCGCCTGCTCGACGATCTCCTCGTCCAGATCGATCACAGTCCTGGCCATCAGTTGTCCCCTTCACAGCTCGACGCTCCAACAACGATATCAATTGGGAGTAAGAAATGGCATCAAAATGCTGGAGCGCGTCGAGGGTGCCTCGATCGGAGCCGGGCGCACGACCTGGACTGGTTGATCAGCTTTCCGATCGGCGAGCAACTCGGGACGACCCTGTACGAACACCCTGACCTGGGACTCGGCGAACGAATCGACGACATGTTGCCGGAGCGGCACTCCGCAAGACACTGGAAGCCGGCAGGAACGAACCCGGATACGGCAGGCCGCGCTCCCCGCGACGATCGGCTCGTGGTCTCGGGAGGGCTCATCAGTGTGGAACCTGGCACCGGCGGCGCATCCGCGTCTCAGCGCAAACCCAGCACGGTACGAATGACCAGGGATGACGACAGGTGTCGAGGAGTCAGGTAACCCAGCACCGGAAAAGCGCCAAGGGCCCGACTCCGAAGAGTCGAACCCTTCCTGAACTGCATGTTTGCCAGATCAGCGACGTGGTGGTGTGTCGCCCGCTACACGTTGAAGCGAAACTCCACCACAAGGCTGTGACCTGCGGAAATGCTGGCGCATCCCAGCACCATCCCAGCACGGGATACGCGACAAGGCACAAGAACACCGAAGATCGCCAACGCTACCCGGCACGCACACGCCTGAAGTCGGGAGAACAGGCAGACACCTGGTACCAGGCCAGCCGCCTGACTGGATACGTCGCAGCAGTAGGCGTCCGTGCCGCATCACTTCCGCCCGGGCAGGAGCGGACCGAGGTCGAGGCGTGGCTCGCGTTCGCGGATGCGCACCTCCAAAACCTCACCGAATCGGCCTCAGCGCCGAAACTGCCCACGCCGCCGAAACCCAGCGGCGACGACCTCAAGCCCTTCCTCGGTCACTGGAGCCCCTACGGACCCCGCTCCTGCTGAGCCGGACCAAGGGAAGTCACACCGCCACGAGCCGGACCCGCTCGCCGCACAGCTTGGCCATGTCGTCAATATCGGAAGTCAGCATGACCACGGGGCGGTGCTGTCGCAGCGCGGCCTCGGCGACCGCCGCATCGATCGCGTACTTGTGCCCATGCAAACCGGCGTTCATCAGCAACTTCGAGGCCGCCCTCGCCTCCTCGTCACCGACCGGGACGACCCGCAGCCCGGAAAGCACCCAGTTCAGGCGTGACTTGTTCGTACGGGCGTGGACGGCCTCGATGATGGTGAGCGCACTGATCACGACCTCCATGCCCCGCGAGCGCGCCTCAGCGATCAGGGCCACCACCTGCTCGTCGTCGGCGAGCAGCTTCGAGAATCCCTGGCTGTCGAGGACCAGCGTCCCCTCGTGACTCAGCCTGCGGCGGGCCACTCGGCCTCCTCGGCGAACACCTCGTCGAAGACCTGGCGCGCCCGCTGCCGGGCCGGCTCGGAGACCGGCCCCTTGCGGCTCTCGTAGTCCGCCAGGTACTCGTCCAGGGCCTGGCCGCGCAGCTCACGCTCGACCGCCTCGGCGATGAACGCGGAGAACTCCCGCTTGCCCACCCGCGCCCGGATCGCCTCCGCGGTCCCCTCCGGCAGCGACAGGCTCACCCGCGTCGCCGGGCCTTCCCCAATGCTGTACGTCGACTCAGCCATGCCCCCGATTGTGTCAAACGAGTAGGAAAAGTGCCACGTCCGTACTACCTTCACAGCTCGGTCAACGCCCTGCTCGCACAAATCCCAGCACGGGCGCCCTCATCCCATCCCAGCACCATCCCAGCACGGGAAAAACCAAGGGCCCGACCCCGAAGAGCCGGACCCTATTTGACCTGCATGTTTGCCGGATAAACGACGTGGTGATATGTCAGCCGCTACACGTTGAAGCGGAATGTCTGCGGACTGATCCTGACCTGCGGCGGAGCCCCCTCCAGGGCTCTGACCTGGAATTTCCTGGTTGGCATACGTTGGCTCCCGACGGCCGTTTACGGGTGTCCTGCGGACTGGCTGCGGACTGGCCGGGCGGGTGAAGGCCGAGAAATCCATGGCGCACCGGCGGGACCGGCAAGGAGACTGCCCAGGTGAGCGACCGCTACCCCTGTCCCTGCTGCGGGCACCGCGTGCTGGACGCGATGCCCGGCTCGTACGAGATCTGCCCCGTCTGCTTCTGGGAGGACGACGCCATCCAGTTCCGCTGGCCGGCCATGGCAGGCGGGGCGAACAAGGTCTCCCTGATCGAGGCCCAGCGCAACTACCAGGACTTCGGCGCCTGCGACGAGCACGGCCGGCGGTTCGTCCGCCCACCGGCCGAGGACGAGCCGCTCGACCCCGCCTGGCGCCCCATCGACCTGAAGTGCGACTCCTTCGAGGACTGGGAAGCCGAGGACCGCGCCCCGTGGCCCGACGACCACTCGGTGCTCTGCTGGTGGCTGCCCACTTTCTGGCGCCGGGACCACCCATGACCACCCGCATCGAGAGACTCATCCAGCAGCTCGATGACTCGACCGGCCCGTCGTACGACTCCCGCGCAGAACTGATCGGCATCGGCTCCGACGCCATCCCCGCCATCATCGACGGACTGCCCTCCCTCGACCGCTTCGGTCAGCTGACCGCCATCGAGGTCTTCGAAGAGGTAGCGGACCCACGTTGCGGCCCCGCTCTGATCGCCCTCCTGCGCAGCGACGACTCCACCGTCCGGGAATGGGCGGCGATGGCCTTGGCGAGCCTGAAGATCGACGGCGCGGTCGAGGCTGTGCGCCGCGCCTATCGCGCCTGCCTGGAACGGGCGACGCCACCGGACTGGAGCGAGCCGGAAGGCATCCGCTGGGCCCTGACCGAACTCGGCGCACGCACCCCCGTCGTCCCGCCGCTCACCGCGCGCCTACGAGCCACCGCTGCGGACGACGCCCCCGGCTGGCCCTCGGCCCACTTCACCGAGATCATCAACGACCTGGCCGACCACGCCCAGGTGATCCTCTACTCCCAGTTCTGGCGAGTGGACGCTGGCCGCACGTACGGCGTCTCCGGCACTGGCCTGGACTGGGAACTCGACTGGACCGCGCCCTGGGAGCACCGGGTTGAAGAGTCCCGCACGTGGTCCCTGCTGGAAGCCTCCGAAGCCCCCGTCGGCGACAACATCTTCGTCGCCCCCACTTGGATCGACCGGACCGACCTGCACCCGGAGAGGTGACCGATGCTGTCCCAGCACCCCGAGGAAGTCGGCTACGGCCATGTGGTCGAGAGCTACGTGACGAGGATGTACGGCGGCCTCCCGCGCTATCTCGTACTGAATGGCGGGCGGTTCCTGGGCCCCCGGTGGTGGCACACCACCCGCTTCACCCGACATCTGCTGAATGACGCCGCCGCGATCACCGACGAGGAACTGGAAGCTCTCCTCGGGTACGAATGGCGCTCGCGCCTCACCGCCGCCTGGCTGATCGGCGTCGACCGCCGCGAACGGTTCCGGGCACGCATCGGCGACCTGCTCCTGGCCAGCGAGGTCTGCTACTCCGGCAGCGCCTACTGCTTCGCCCTGGCCCGCTTCGGCACCCACGCCGACGCCGCAATCCTCACCGCCTACCTCGACCACTACCTCCCCCGCACCGACCTCCACTACGACCAGCCCGCCGCCCTCGGTGCCCTCCTCCGCCTCGACGCCCTCCTCGGCACCCACCACGCCGACCGCTTCACAGAGCCCGACGGCCTCTGGGACGAGTGGGTCAAGGGCGTGGGACGCCTCGGCTACCCCAACCACACCCCCGCCGAACAGCGTCGCTGGATAGACCTCCACTGCGAGTTCGCCAACGGGTGGACCCGGCCGTAGCAGCCGCCTGACTGCGGCTACGTGAAGTCCGCGTACGCCATGTATCGGCCGCACGTGCGGCACATGAAGAGGTAGCCCGTGGGCTGACTGTCCTTGTCCAGAGCGCCCAGATAGCTCTCCATCGCCTCGGCAGACCACCCCCACGCGCCAACCTCGCTGCGAAGCGCCTGCAGGGCATCCGGGAACATGGCCAGCTCGGCCATCCCGACCGCCCCCAGGAACGCCGCACCATCACCGCAGTGGAAGAACCACTGCGGGTCCTGCCAGGAGGAGAAGCCCGGCGTACACGCATCGACGGACATCACGACCTCAAGCGGGACATCGTCCCCGATCGGGTCACCAATGAAGTGCGCGTCGTACTTCGCAGCCGCGCTGCCATCCGCGATGCACCACGGGCACAGCAAGCTGGAAAGTTCCTCGACCGCGTACCCCGGGCCCGTGTAAATGAACCCCCGCGCCCTCCCGCAGCAAAGGCACGTCGTGCTGGACTCAACGACCGCCCCGGTCGCCAAGGGGTCGGGGTGGTAGGGAAAACCGGGCAACTCCTCGGACATGCCGGTCACGCTACCTGCGCACAAGAAGGCCGTGCCGGACTGCACCCGCCCTCGGTCCGAAGGCGGTCACGGCCGCAGCAGCCGAGCCTGCGGGTCATAGCAGACGAGCCCCATCGATGCCGCGAGATCGGCGGCGTAGGCCGAAGCCTCCTCGGCCATGCTGTACCGCATCGGGAAGTAGATGAACGGCCCGGACGCCTCGCCGATCAACGGCCCCGTCGACCAAGGGGAGGTGTCCTCCTCGTCCTCCGTGAGATCCACCCACCGCGCCAAGAGCCCAGCAACGTACTCCGCGATACGCGGGGAGGGTGGGAACTCTTCCTCCGTGTCGATGTAGCGGTCGTACATCTGCGTGAGGACCTCGCCCGCGATCACATCGTCAGCGGGCTTGCTGCCTTCCCACACCGCCAGGTCGTAACTCATGGCCGAACTGTGCCACGCCCTACTGACAGCACCGGCTGGCGTCGACCAGCAGGCCAGCCGCACCAGACGTCCGACCGCGCTGTTACGTTCCGTCCCATGACCGCATCAGACGACCTGCTCCGCCGGATCGAGCAGGAGCCTTCCCTTGCCACCGCGCTTGCCTGGCCTGGCGATTTCGACGTCGAGCGTCGGGATCCCATCGAGGAACTTACCCTTCCTACCAGGAGCCCCCTACACCCGATAGCCGGTTGCGGCGCTGGCGGCACGTACTACTTGTGTGGGGAGGCCGGCGCCGAGGAGAGGCCCGTCCTGTACGCCGACTCGGAGGGCCAAGCCACATTGATCGGCGCCGACTGACGGCGGCCAGTAGGAATTCCCCACGTACGGCCAGCTCGATTCCCCAGTCGGCTGTCACAGTCAGTAGCCTTGGTGCCGGCTCGCGGATCTGGCATGAGGGGGTTTTGACATGGCTCGTACGTGGCTGTCGATCCGGGTGGAGTTGGTCTCTGGTCACGGTGCGGACCTGTGGCCGCGTCCCGGCCGGGTATTCGCCGCTGCTCGGTCGCATTCCTTCGCGCAGCTCGCCTCGGCCATCGATCTCGCCTTCGCGCGCTGGGACTTGGCTCACCTGCACCTGTTCACGTTGTCCGACGCCGCCCACGTCAGCCCGCTGGACTGGTGGGACGGCGAGGCCCCGGACGGCACCGTGGACGGCCATGTGACCAAGCTGAGCAGGCTGGAGGCCGGCGAACAGTTCGCCTATGTCTTCGACATGGGCGATGACTGGGCGCACCTGTGCACGGTGGCGGAGAAACGCATTGATCCCCTCGATGAACTCGGTGAGGTGCCCGACCGCCCGGTTCCCTACTGGGGCTGGGGCAACCTCCCGGACCAGTACGCGCGCCGTTGGGACGGAGACGACGGGGAGTCGCCGATGCCGAAGCGGCCAGCCCGCGGCCTCAGCGACCTGCCTCCGATCCTGCCGTGGTGGGGCGAACGCCGCCGGGTATGACCTCACGCTGCGTACACGGAGTGGCCGCCAGTGGGGAATTGAAGTGGCCGTGGTGGGGAGACGAAGTGGCCGCGAGCGGGGAAAATTAACTGGCCGCTGACAGCCGACCTCGTCGACGCCATCACACTCATCGTGGTGCTGCCCTTCTGGCGCGACCTGGCGAAGGGCTTCGCGATCAGCGAGCTCGGCTCGGACCTTCGGGCCGACCACCCGGACTTCGACGCCGAGCGCGACCGCCTTCTGCACGCCCTCGGGCTTGCCTCCATCTCCGAGGAGGAGGCTGCCGCTCGCCTGCTGGCTGTGGCTGCACGCACGGCCCCGGACTACGTGCCGCGCGTACCGGACGACGATCACCTGCCGTACGAGCTTCTGTTGCCGAGCAGCCCCGCATAGCGAAGCCAGTGCTTGACGTCAGTACCGGGCGATGACCTGTCGCAGGTCCGTGCCCAGGAGGTCCTCCAGCGCCTGGATGCTGGCTGGTGGTAGTGGCAGCTCGCATTCTGGGTCTGTGGTGACGAGGCTGTACCTGGCGAATCCCGCAGCCTCGACGTAGTCGAGGGCGTTCAAGTCCGTCTGGGCAGAGCAGCAGGGCATCGTCACGGCAAGCGCGTCGAAATAGCCGTCCGGAAGGGCTGCCGTGTCCATCGCGTCGCCCCACCAGTCTTCGATGTCGGAGCCACACACGGGGCACCGGACACCACACCAGTTCTCCCCGGGATCAATGAAGGCTGTGCCGGGGATGTCCCAGACGTCGTAACCGCCCAACGCCTCAGGAACCAGTTGTCGTAGCCGGGCTTGCGCAGCCTCGCTCGCAGCGGGCGCAGGCGAAAAGTGCGGGTCCTTGGGTATGAGGTGGAGCAGCGTGATGCTCACGCTGCCGACCAGCCGTCCAGCGAGACCTCCGAGCCGTCATTCAGGTAATGGCGGAGGGCGCTGGCGGTGGTGTCGACGAAGGCTTCGGGGATGGCGTCGGCGTCGACCCAGCAGACCTGCGAGTGCTTGCGGGGTTCGCGGTTTTCGGGTTCGCCGGTCCATTCGTGGGCGGCGAAGACAACGGTGAGGAAGCCGTTGGGGGCTTCGACACCCCAGGCGCCGTGGATGATGTGGGCGACCTTGAGGGACTCGGGCTTCACCGTGAGGCCGGTCTCCTCGTAGAGCTCGCGGACGGCGGTCTCGGTGATGGGCTCGCCCGGTTCGCTCTTGCCGACAGGGAGGTCCCACATCCCCTGGGCGAACTTCGCGTTCTCGCTGCGCTGGAGGAGGACGACGCGGTTGGCGGCCTTGTCGTGGACGATGACGGCCGCGACCAGCAGGGTCATCGATTCGAGCGCCGGCTTGAGGGCCTTGGGCTGGTCGTCGGTCTGCTGGGTCACGGTGTTCCCTTCGTCGGGCGGGTTGTTGGGCATGTTAGGCGAGGGCCTCGCGGGCGCGGCGGGCGAGATCGGCGGCACCGGGAACGCGGCGGCGCTGGTAGACCGCGAGCGTGGAGCGGATTGAGGTGATCGCCTTGCGGGTGCGGTCGGAGGTCATGCCTTCCATGAGGACCAGGGCTTGGGTCCAGGCTGCGACCGCTTCGTCGGCGCGGGCCTGGGCGGCGAGGCTGTCGCCGAGGTCGGCGTGGGTGAGGGCGTGGACGCGCTTGTACTTCGCAGGGTCCCAGCGGGTGAGGGCGTCTCGGTGCTGCTGTTCGGTGCCGATGTGGTCGGCGAGGTCTGTCAGGGTGCGGGCGGTATGGCTGGCCACGGTGCCGGCGGCCGGGCCGCTTACGCAGGAGTAGCTGGGCTGGGGACCGTCGTCCCGTAGGAGGGCGTCCTCGGCTGCAAGCAGGGCGCGTGCGGCCGACGAGTTCTCGTCGGTGGCGGCGTAGGCGCGGGCGTGGGTGATGTGAAGGAGGGCCTCGGTCTGGCCGTCGACGTGGCCGAGGCCGCGTCGCAGGGCGCCTTCGACCAGGTCGATGCAGTGGTGGGGCTGTTTGAGGCTCAGGGCCTGGTGGGCGAGGGCGCGCATCATCCAGGCGGCGTGGCCGTGGGGGTCGGCTTCGCAGGCGAGCTTGTAGCCGACCTGGTAATAGCGCTGGGCGGCGCCTTCCTGGCCGAGGTCGTGATGCTTCCACCCTGCGAGGTAGGCGAGTTCGGCGACAGCGCCGAAGGCTGTTCGGCGTAAGGCTTCGTTGGGGAAGCGTCCGCGCAGCATGGGGGCGGCTGTGTCGGCGAGGTATGCGGTGACGGTGGTAAGGCCGTGCCCGCCGCCGAGGCGCTCGTCGGCGGCGCTGAAGGCCGCGGTGATCTGGCGTACGACGTCCACGTCCTCTGCGCCGGCCATGGACGTGCCGGTGCGGGCGCGGAGCATGCGGGCGGTGGCTTCGTGGTCGTAGCCGAGCGGCATGGCGACGCCGGCGGTGGTGAAGGCCGCGATGGCGAGGAAGCGTCGGCGCTCGACGTCGGCGCGGCCTAGGTGTACTGACCCGTGAGGTTAGGGACGCGGCTGGCGGGTGGTTGGCCCTTGAGCGCGGTGTGTCCGCGGTGGTGATTGTAGGTGTGGAGCCATCGCGAGTAGGCGTCACGCCGTTCGGTCTCGGTCCGATATGCCTTGGCGTAGGCCCACTCGTCCAGCAGGGTCCGGTTGAACCGCTCGACCTTCCCGTTTGTCTGGGGCCGGTAGGGGCGGGTGCGCTTGTGTGAAATGCCCTGTGAAACAAGTGAGTTGCGCCAGAGGTACGACGTGTAGCAGGAACCGTTGTCGGTCAGGACGCGCTGGACGGTGATCCCGGCGGCGGCGAAGTAGGCGTGGGCGCGCTGCCAGAATCCGACGGCGGTTTCCTTCTTCTCATCGGTGAGGATCTCGCTGTAGGCGAGACGGGAATGATCATCGACTGCGTTGTGCAGGAAACTCATGCCGGCGCCCGCCCGGTTCTTGCGGCCTGCTTGGCGGCCGAGGGCCTTGTGGCCGCCGCCGTCGGGAATGTTGCCGAGCTTTTTGATGTCGACGTGCACGAGGTCACCGGGGGCGGCATGCTCGTAGCGGCGGATCACCCGGCCGGTCGCTCGGTCCAGATGGGCCAGGCGGGCGAGTTTGTAGCGAGTCAGGACGCGGTGCACGGTCGCCGGGTTCAGCCCGAGCAGATAGGCGATGCGGGCTGGTCCCCAGCGCCGCAGGACACGGACCTTGATGATCCGCCGCTCGGTACGGGTCGGTGTCCGGCGCGGGCTGTAGTGGGGCCGGGAGGAGCGGTCGGTCATCCCGGCCTCGCCCCGCTCGCGGTAGCGCCCCGCCCACCGCTGAGCCGTGGTGGGCGAGACCTGGAAGCGCTCGGCGGCCCGGCGCAGAGGCCAGCCGTCCTCGACGACGCAGCGGGCCAGACGCAGACGCCCGGTCTCGGTCAGGGGTGCATTACGGTGGGGCATGAGGGCCTTCTGATCGTTCCGTGTAGATGTCGCAATCCACACCGAACCCGGAAGGCCCTCACTCGTTCAAGATCCCCAAGCCGTGGGATCCGTCACCAACCTCCATGGACAGAACACCTAGGTCGGTGACAGCGAGGACGGGGTCGGATTCCGCCGGCTCTTCGTCATCACCGGCCTGGAGGCCAATCTCGGTCTGGGTGATCGGGCGCCCCGCTCGGCGGGACAGCGCCTCGGCCAGGTACTGACCTACCCGGCCCGAAGGGGCACGGGTGCCGTTCACCCAGTGCGAGATGGCCGACTTGTTGGTCTGGAGGATCTCGCCGTTCCCGGCGGCGATGCGCCGCACGTCTCGGGCGAGGGCCTCGTAGGTGCAGCCGACCGCGTCGATGACGTCGCGCAGACGGGAGTTGGGTTCTCTCTGCGCCGCCACGATCGCCTCCGCCCTGGAGCTGTAAACCGCGTATACCGCTTCAACTGCCTTCCACCGTACCCACTGAGCGTGACCACCGGTTCACTTATCAGCAGCCGCCCGGAACGGCGCGACCGCGATCCAGGCTCCCCCTTGGTCCGGGCGGCTCCCCGAAGTTCCGTACGCCCACACCGGGCTCGGGCATTCCTGTGCCCGAACCCGGCCGATCAGAGACGGAGACACGGTGACCACCATCGACACCACGGCCATCACGGTCGAGCTGCCCGAGGCGTTCGACCCGCGCTGGAGCCGCCTGCCCGGCATCCAGGTCGACGGCCGGCGCATCACGATCGACCCGGCCGAGTACTTCTTCCGCTTCGAGTCCAACTCCTGGCTCGTCGCCGACTGGGAGCTGGTCAAGTCCCAGCTCCTGAACGTGGACGAGACGACCGAGAGCGCGGTCGAGCAGCTCGCGCTCGACTTCATCAAGAACCACGGCGAGTCCACCTCCGACGCCGCCCGCGTCCTGGCCACCGCGTACGAGGTGTACGCCTACCTCTTCCGTGACGAGCACCTCGCCGGTCTCGGACTCCCGCAGATCACCGCCGATCACCTGCGGATGCTCCGCGAGGCGGCCACGCTCATGGCGCTCAACAAGGTAGAGCTCGACGGGCACATCTCCAACGTCGGCCCGTGCTGGTTCTTCCCCGCCGCCACCTCCGTCGTCTTCGACCTGGACGACGAGACGGGCGGGATGCTCGACGAGGTCTACCACGGCGGCTGGTTCAACGAGCACCGCCGGATCGAGTCCATCAAGGCCCACGCCGCCCTCGGCGGCCGGCTCGTGCACGGCTGCCAGTCCGTGCCGGACCAGTCCGGCGGAGTGGTCGCGCCCTACGGTGCCTCAATGGCCAACTTCCGTGACGACCTGGCCGCGTTCAAGGCGGGCTGGATCGAGCAGGTCTACGCCCACCGCGTGAACCCCGCCGCGTAACCCCACCCGATCAGGCTCCGGGGCGGGCCGACACCTCCCTCCCGCCCGCCCCGGACGCCACCCTCACCCTCCGGAGCCCACACGTGACCACGAACCCCAGCGCCGAACTCCTCGACAACCTGCTCACCGTGGTCGGCCAGACCACCGCTGTACGGGAGGAGGTACGCGTGTGGTCCATGTCCGGCGTCGAGCGCGTGATCTTCCCGGACGGCTCCACGGCCATCTTCAAGTACGCCAAGAAGCCCTTCGACAGCGAGGACCAGGCCCTCCGCCTGGCCCACGCCCTCGGCGTGCCCGTCCCCCAGGTCCACGCCTCCGCCGCCCTGGACGGCTGGCTCGGCATGCTCATGGAGGACCTCGGACCGTCCGTCCGCGAGGCCGACGACCTCGACGGCGTCGCCGCGGCCGTGATCCTGCACGGCACCCGTACGGCTCCGCCCTTGCCTGTCCTCGACCAGAACCGGCTGCGCACGCTGCCCGCCCGGGCGCTGGAACACCTCGAACGGCTGCGCAGGGCCGACCGGTGGCAGGACGCCGACGACGTCGAGGACGCGCTCGACAGGATCGCCCAGGCCGCCGAGGCCCGCTCGGTCGGAGCGACGCTGGAACCGTTCGGCTGGGTGCACTCCGAGTTCCACCCCACCAGCCTGCACATCGGCGAGCGCGGCTGGCGGCTGCTCGACTTCGCCCGCGCCTTCACCGGCCCCGGCCTGCTCGACCTCGCAAGCTGGCACGGAACCATCGAACCCCCGCACCCCGTGCGCCTGCGCGTCTTCCTGGACCAGTACGTCACCGCCGGCGGCTCCCCCGACGCCCTCGCCCCGCGCGGCGGGCTCACCGCCGAGAACTGGGCCCTGGGCTGGCACCGCATGTGGGCCGTCGAGTGGTTCATGGAGCAGTCCATCCGCTGGATCAACGACCCGGCCACCGACCCCGCCTACATCAAGGCCGTCCGCCGCCACCTCACCGACGTCCTCCACCTCCTGGAGATCTGACGTGCTCGCCCAGGCATCCCCCTGGCACGCCCACGCCGTCCAGCGCACCGCCGCCGGACTCGCCGAACCCCTCTCCGTACCCGCCCGGATGGAATGGACCACGAGACCCGGCCAAGGTCCCGGCGCCGATGTCCTCGGGCCTGACCTGCGCGGCAAGCGGCTCCTGGAACTCGGCTGCGGCCCTGGCCACAACGCCGCCCACCTCGCCACCCGCCACGGCGCCAACGTCACCGGCGTCGACCTGGTCGGCCTCCAGGTCCGCCGCGCCCGCTCCCACTACGGACGGCTGAACAACCTCACCTTCATCGCCGGCCACGCCCTGCACTACCTGCACGCCTCCGCCGAGCAGTTCGACGCGATCTACTCCGTCTTCGGCGCCGTCGGTCTCGTCGCCCCCGAGCTCCTGCTCCCGGCCATCGCCCAACGCCTCACGCCCGGCCGGGTGCTCGCCTTCTCCGTCCCACACTCGCAGCGTGGCGGCCGAAGCCCCTCGAGCGACGACCGGCCTCGTCGTGACCACGTCACTCTTCCCGATCGCACCCGACTACCCATCGCCCGCTGGGAGTTCTCCACAGACCGGTGGGAGAAGCACCTCAGCCAGGCGGGCTTCTGGCTCACCTCGGCCCAGGAGTTCCACGACCCCCGCATGGGCCACTGGCCCACCACCCTGCTGATCCGCGCCCGCAAGCTCTGACCAGCCATTTGCCCCGGCTTCCCCTGGAGGAACCGATGCGCCCGCCCTACCTGCTCCTCGACATCGACGGCGTCCTCATACCCTTCCCTGACCAGCACGGCTCGACCCCGGCCACCCACGCCCGCCACGACGTCGTCCCCGCCGGCCGGAGCGCCGACAACCCGGTCACCGTCTGGCTCGACCCTGACCACGGCCGCCTGCTCATGGACGTGATCCGCACCGGCCTGGTCACCCCGGTCTGGTGCACCAGCTGGCGCCAAGACGCCACCACCCTCATCGGGCCGCTCCTCGGCCTTCCGACCCTGTCGTACGTCGATCTCCCGCGTCCGCAGATCACCACCAGCCACCCCAACGGCTACCTCTGGAAGCGCGACCACGTCGACGCCTGGCTGGGCGACGCCCCCGCCGTCTGGATCGACGACGACTTCACCGGCCTCGACCACGCCTGGGCGGCGGAGCGCGCCGCCCGCGGGACGGCGACCCTCCTCGTTCAGCCCGACCCACACCTCGGGCTGCAGCCCGAGCATCTGACTGAGGTGACGAAGTGGGTCGCTCAGTTACCCGTAGTCCGAGCCGCCTGACGACTGATGCCCTCGCTGCCACGGACAGCGAGGGCATCAGGCTGCGTAACGGGCGGCCCGAACGCGACCTCGACTGGTGGGCTGGCGTATTCGGGCCTCCTCGCCATGAGTCACGCCACGTCAGGCCGTCGACCCGTTGAGGCGGTACTCCTCGGAGGGCATCGAGTCCCATTCGGTATTCGCGCCGTCGCGCGTCACCATGAACAACGGGCGCGATCGGAGGACCGGCCCGACTAGTTGCCCGCGCATGACGACCCCGGGATCATCCGGTCCTGCGTAGCCCTCGGGCGTGTAGCGGAAGTACACGTCCATTGCCTCGGCATACGCAATTGCGTCGCTCTCCAGCTCCGACAGGTCTCGCCCGACCAGCCGGATTCCGTCGTATGCGACCTGGGGACCGTACACGGCGTCGACAGCAATGCAGAAGAGGCCCACAGCTTGACTCACATAGGTTGTGACGGCAGATGGAGAAGGAGCCGCCCCGTGACGGCGGACCTCGACCTTCCAGGTCGGCGAGAAGATCGCGTGGTCCGGTGCACAATCGCTGACCTTCGTCTGGCCGAGTGTCTCAGCCGCCTCGACCACTTCGTCGACGGTCATACCGAACCGGAGCGGTCCCACTCCGACAGCCGGCGCATAGGACCACTCGTCCCGTCCGGCGACTCCGAAATCGGCTTCGGCCTTGACCGCCATAGTCGCCCCTCTAGAGACACCTGAGAACTCACCGGCGCCCATCATGTCAATCACCGACCAGCAGACTGCCGGGGTGCGGCCGGGCGCGAAAGGCTGTGAACTCAGCGATCACCTCCGGCGACGGCTTCCGGTGCCCACGCGAGGGCTGGATAACGGGTCCCGCTGATCGTCTACGAGGTCGCCGGCCTGGCGGCCGACGACTGCGGAGTGGGCCACGGCCGGTCGTCAGGTGTCGTTGCGGGGCGGCCGGCCAGTACGTAGTCGCGGTACTCATCGCCCGCCATGGTCTGGTTTACCCAGCGTTCGAGTGCGGCTCCGGTTTGGCTCTCGGCAGCGTGCATGGCAGCAAGCGGCTCACTCGTGGTTGCCAAGAGCAGGCCGAAGTCCTCTTCCCCGTCGTCGAACAACGGTGGCAGCGAATCCAGGTCGCCAGTCAGGGGTTCGCAGTCGAGAGCGGTGTGGAGGTAGACCTCGTAAGACCCTCGGGACGGTCGTATTTCGACCCAGCGGACCCCCGGCCTCTCGGGGGTTCCAATCGGTCCAAGGAACTGCTCGACGGAACGCCCCCGCTTCAGGGCGCCGAGGATGAATGGTTCTGCGAGATAGCGCACGCCGGAAGGCTACGGCGTGATGAGGACGCGCGCCCGCAGAAGGGCATCTGACCGGGGTCAGCGGTGTCGACCGTGCTCTTCGGACCTCGTGGCCACTGGTGCGACCGGAGGATGCGGCGTGGCGGACCTGGCCGAGGTGCCGCTGATGGTGCTTCGGCTGCGAGCGGCTTGCGTCCGTCGGTTCGGCTGAGCGGTGATGCGCCAGTTGAGGATCTCGGCCGGGCGCTCCGCGCTGTCGAGTTCCCGCTGGGCACCCACCTTCGCCAGGAGACGTCGGGGCTTGTGGCCGGCGGTTTCGGCCTGGGCGAGGGTTGTGGTCAGGGCGGTCCAAGTGGGGTCGGCGAGGATCCGGTCGGCGTGGTCGGGGAGAGTCGCGCGAACGTCCTGCTCGAAGCGGCGGGCGGTTGCGGCTCGTGGTGCGCGGCGGGCCAGGTCCGCCAGGACGGGTGCGGCGGCCTGCTGGTAGCCCGCCTGGAGGTGGCGGAATGCTTCTTCGGCCGCAGCGGCCTGCTGTTCGTGGCCGCGTTGCTCGTGCCACTTGGCGGCGGCGCGGGCCAAGTGCACGGTGGCGAAGAGCAGGGCGATGGCGAGCCCGCCCGGCTCGCTGGAGGCGTAGGCGAGTTCCTTGGCGGCCTTGCGCAGGGCGGTGGCGGCCTGGTGGTCGGCGCGGGTGGCGGAGCGGCGGGCGCGGTTGAACGCCATCGCCGCCGCCCGTAGTTCCGCCCGGTGTGGGCCGGTCGTGGCGCTGGCGATGTTGTACAGGGCATCGCCGAAGGCGGCCAGGTAGCCCTGGGCGGCGGCATCGTCACCGGAGTCGAGAACGGTGCGCGCCGCGTGTATGGCGGTGGTGGTGTGGCGCCATGGGTCCGTGGGGTCCGCCACATACCGAGGGTGGTCGGCTACCTCCTGGTCGGAGAGGCGTTCGCGTAGGCGGTTGATGGAGAGGTCGGGGGCGAGTTTGGAGCCGCCGTACCAGACGGGTTCGCCAGCCGCGTTGGTGTCGCCTGGGGCGGCGAGGCTGTAGCCGATGACGTCGCCGGTCTCGGGGCCGATGCGTGTCTTGACCTTGATGCCGAGGGACTGCAGCACGGTGAAGTAGTCGGCTTCGGTTCGTACGGCGGCGGCGACCGCATACGCCTGCTCGCGCAGCCAGTGCCGTGCCGTGACTGTCTGGCCCTGGCGCTCGGCCTTGGCGCGTTCGGCGCCGGTGGGGGTGCGGGGCGCGGTGAGGTCGCCGGACTTCAGGCGGCGCAGGCCGAACTCGGCTTCGATCTTGCGGCATTCGGCTTGGGCCCGCTGTCCGTCGCGGCGGGTGCGGGGGCGGCGTCCGTCGGCGCGGACTGTGGTGGCCATGATGTGGATGTGGTCGTCGGCATGGCGTACCGCGATCCACCGGCACGCTTTCTCGTCGCCTTCGGGTGCGACGCCTGTGGCGTGAACGATGCGGCGGGCGACCTCGGCCCACTCGGCGTCGGTGAGGTAGCGGTCGCCGGGCGCGGTACGGACCGGGCAGTGCCAGACGTGCTGAGGTGGCTTCTTGCCACCCAGCTCGCGGGTGCGCAGGTCGACGTGGGTGTCGAGGCGCTTGGCGAGCTGGGTGTAGGTGGCTGCCGGGTCGCGGCCGGGGTCGGGGGCGCCGGCCATGTCCCAGGCGGCGACGATGTGCGGGTCGGTGTGTTCGTCGCGGCGGCCGGGGCCGAAGAGGTAGACGATCAGCCCGCGGGTGTCGGAGCCGGTGGAGACGTCAGGAACCATGTGCGGTGCCTTCCGTCAGGAGCTGGTCGATCAGTCGGTAGCTGCTCTCGGCGGCTTGCTCGACGCGGTCCAGCACCGCCTCGGCACGCTCGGGCACCGCTCCTCGGTGGATGGCTGCGGTGATCTGGTTGAGGTTCCTGCCGATGCTGTTCAGCGCGACCGTGTGTGCCTCGACGGCCTCGATCAGCGGGCGGACCGGGTCGTCCTCCGGGCTGCCGACGAGTCCTGCCTTGCCGAGGGCGAGGGCGGCGTCGCCGACGAATCCGGCGAACTTCTGACCGCGCTGGTGAGCGGCGGCGCTGATCACGCTTACAGCGGTCCGGGTGAAGCGGATGGTCTTCTCCTGGTCGCGCTTCTCCACGGTGCGCTTGCGGTTCATCAGTGCGGGCAGGACGGGGGCATCAAGATCCCGCCAGGAGAGCTGCTCGACGGGCGGTGGGATATCGGTCGGCGGCTGAGTGCTCGGGGCGACGGAGTCGGCTGCGGGCGGGCAGCGAGTCTCGGCTGCACCCTCCTCCGGCTCGGGCGCCCCCTGGCGCTCGGCCTTCTTCTCCGCCACCCCTGGGGCGGGGGCAAGCGCGGACGAAGCCTCGTTAGAGGCTCGTTCGTTCCAGCTTGCTGCTGATCGGCGGGTCAGGCCGAAGAACCCCTTGAGGCGGCGGGTGGGGGCGTTGTCGGTGCTCGTTTCGGGCATGGTGGTGCTCCGGTGGTCGTGTGCGGTGGGGCTTCGTCACGTCCGTTGCATCCGTCCCGTAGCTGGTCAGGACAGGTACGGAGGCGGTCGCAGGTACGGAGTGATCCGTATCGGCGAGGAACTCCGTCCCCGCGCTGACCTGCGCGGGGACGGATGCGACGGATTGATACGGAGCTGGTGTCAGCGCGTGGGCCTGGGGCCGGCAGACCCGCCAGGCGGACCGATGGGCAACGTCCCCGACGGAGGGGCTGGTGGCTTGCCCTGGGCTCGACGTGCGACCACGGTCTCGCTAGCTGCGGGGGTCGGCTGGGCAGGGTCGGGGCAGTAGCGGGCCCAGGCGTCGAGGAACTGGTTTCGGGCGTACGCCTTCGCCTGCCTGCCGTTCTCGAAGCGGTGGTTGGCCGGGCTGATGCCGAAGTCGCGCAGCAGGTTGGCCAGGTGGTAGGCGTTCAGGCCCTTCGTCCCGTACTCGGACCAGGGCGCCTCGGCGTCCTGGAGGAGGGCGGCGAGCAGGTCGTGGCTGCGCAGCGCCTCCGCGTCGCCCTGCTGCTCGAACACGCGGCGGATGTCCCGGAGCAACCGGGTCTTCAGCGTCGTCTGTTCGTCCTGGACCAGCTCGGTGCGGGTCATCGCCAGGCAGGCGGCGCGGGCCTGGGCGGGCCAGTGGCCGCCGGCCAGGTCGGCAACGATGACCAGGGGCTCCCAGGTGTCCGCGGCCCGGTCTTCGACCGGCATCGGTGGCACCAGCCGGTGTGCTGTCCCGCGCAGCGGGGTCAGCCACGCGGCCAGCCGGTCCCGCAGCGCGTTCAGTTCCGGGACGGAGTGCCGGGAGCGGAAGGGAGCGACCTTCTCGCCGGGCTTGCGCTTCTGCATGCGGAGCACGACGGCGCGGTCCATGATCGTGTCCGGCAGGTCGCCGATGCCGGCCAGCGCGGCCATGGCGAAGGTCGGGAACGCGGTCGGCTTGTGCTCAGGGCCGGAGATCCGCCAGGCGGGGCGGTTGCGCTGGTGTCCGGCGTTCAGCAGGCCCCGGAGGTCCTCCTTGTCGCCGGCCTTGGGGCCGAAGATAGTGTCGGCCTCGTCCACCAGCAGCGTCGGCGGGTCCTCGCCGATGATCCGGAAGACCACCGCCGGCGAGGTGTTCACGGTCATCATCGGCTGGGACACGGTCTCGTGGAGCACGTCCAGGACGCGGGACTTGCCGCAGCCCTTGGTCGGGCCCACCACCGCCAGGCGCGGCGCGTGCTGGAGGGCAGGCTGGATGTGGGAGGCCGCCACCCACAAGGTGACCGCGGTCAGGGCCTCGTCGCTCGGCAGTACGACGTAGCGGCCGATCGCGGCGCGCAGCTCGTCCAGTACGACGGTCCCGTCCTGGTTCCGGTCCGCCGAGAAGCCAGCACGCTCACGACCCTCGGTCCCCGGTCCGGGTTCGGGGACCGTCCCCGGAGCACCGTGGTGACTATGGTCAACCCGGACCGACGGTCCGGGTTCGCCGGCCGACCGACCGGAACTCTCCGTCCGGTCCTCGGCTTCCGGACCGGGGCCGTGGTCCGGGTTCCCGATCCGGTCCGGTAGGCCGATGAGCTGCACGTTCTCCGTCGGTCCGGGTTCCTGGTCCGGGTTGTCCGGGACTTCGGTCCGGGTTTCGGTCGCGGGTCGGTCCGGTCCCGGACCGACCGGACCAGCGGCACGGTCCGGTCGATCGCCGGCCCCCGGAAAGGCGGGCCGGCCGTCTGTTCGGTCTGGACCGAGCCACGGGATGCCCTGGCCGGGGACCGCGGCTATAGGCCAGACGACCTTGTGGGATGTGTTCGAGGTGGCGGGGGACGTAGAGTCCTCCATCGGCGTTCCTCTCAGGTGAGGGACGGGACGGGCAAGTTCCCGCCTCTCACCGGTTCGTTCGTTCAGGGATGGGCGGCGTGCAGGGGAATCTCCGGCCCTCGGCGTTGGCGCGCCGAGGGCCGTTGCTGTGTCTGGGCCCGTCGGTGGCTCACGAGGCCAGGCCCCATTCCTCCTGGCCGTCGATCAGGGTGCGCTCGTAGCGCAGCAGCTCGGCCTCGGGGTACAGCACCCGCTTGCCGACCTTGATGCCGCGTGGCCCCTTCTGGATATGGCGCCAGTAGCGGACAGTGCTCTCGGCCGTGCGGTAGCGCTCGGCGACCTCGGCGGTGGTCAGGTATCGCATGCATTCCCATTCGGCTAGGTATCGATTCGATCTGCATAAAGTTGTACCCCAGGATCGGCGGTTACCCAAATCGGGAAGCCCATGTTTCAATTGGGATAGCGACGGTGACGATGGAGGTTCGATGGCAGGCGACAGGCCCAAGGGCGGCGAGGTCCCGCTGCTCTACAGCGAAGGGAACGTGGCCGCGCGCGTGGCCCTGGAGCGCGAGGTCAGAGGGTGGAGCACGACCGAGCTGGCGGAGCGGGTGACCAGAGCCGGCATCAAGATGAACCAGACGGCGGTCTGGCGCATCGAGAACGGCACCCCCCGTCGGCGTATCAACCTCGACGAGGCACTCGCCTTCTCCCGCGTCTTCGAGCTTCCTCTTGAAGAGCTGATGTCCCCGCCCTTGGAGGGGCTCGACATCGACAGCCGGCGGCTCGTCCAAGAAGCCGTCGAGGCGTTCTACGAGGCTCGAGACGCGCGCGACCGTCTGCACCACGCCGTGGCCGCCATCGCCGACCACATCAAGGCCCATCCCGACAGCTCGCGGGCGATCCACGAGCAGTGCCTCCGCCTCATGGGCGACGAGCGGGACGCTCGCACCCTCAGCAGCGACATCGAGGACGGCGGCCACTACTGACAACCGACACGAAGGAGAGGCCACTTGGCCAACATCCAGAAGCGCCCCAACGGCAAATGGCGGGCCCGCTACCGCGACCTCGACGGCAAGGAGCACGCCCGCCACTTCGACCGCAAGATCGACGCCCAGCGGTGGATCGACGAGGTCACGGCCAGCCTGGTCACCGGTCAGTACGTCGACCCGCGGTCGGCAAAGAAGCCCTTCAAGGAGTACGCGGAGGAATGGCGGGCCATCCAGCCGCACCGGCCCTCCACGGCCAAGGCGGTAGCCCAGCACCTGCGCTGCTACGTCTACCCGGCCTGGGAGAAGCGGGCACTCGGCGCCATCAAGCCCGGCGACGTACAGAGCTGGGTCACCAGCCTGACCACCACACACGGGCTGGCCGCCAGCACCTCACGGACGGTCTTCAACACGGTCAACGCCGTCTTCCGGGCGGCCGTCCGTGACCGGATGATCCCTCACAACCCGTGTGCCGAGGCGAAACTGCCCTCGGTACCACGGAAGAAGATCGTGCCCCTGGCCGTCGAGCAGGTGCGGACGCTGTCCGAGGAGATACCCGCCCGATACAAGGGCCTCGTGCTGCTCGGCGCGGCCACCGGGCTCCGCCCCGGCGAGCTCTTCGGCCTGCAGCTTCGGCACGTGGACCTGCTGCACGCGACCGTCTCGGTCGAGCAGCAGATCCAGCAGACCGCCAAGCACGGCGTGTACGTCTGCCCGCCCAAGACCGCTCGCTCGCACCGCACGGTCCCACTCCCCCGCATAGCGGTGGATGCGATGAAGGCCCACCTGCGGGACTTCCCCGCCGATGGGCCCGAGAGCTGGATCTTCACGGCGCCGCAGGGCGGGCCCGTGGTCTACACGCACTTCATGGACGCCTCCTGGCGGCCCGCCTGTGCGAAGGCCGGCATACCGAAGGGCACCGGACCCCACGCCCTCCGGCACCACTACGCCAGCCTGCTGATCAAGCACGGCGAATCCGTGAAGACGGTCTCCGAGCGCCTCGGCCACACCAACGCGGCCATGACGCTGAACATCTACACCCACCTGTGGCCCGACTCCGAGGAGCGGACCCGGGCCGCCGTCGACAAGGCGTACGCGGACCAGTCCGCCGAGACCAAGCCACAGGTCGACGAAGCGGCGTAACCACTCCCCCCGCGTGCCGGACCCATCCAGCACGCTGCGGACTCCGTGCGGACCGCAAAGGCCGCCCAACCCGCTCCGCCGCAGGTCAGACGGCCTTTCGCCGGACGTATTAGACGTTGAAGCGGAACTCCACCACGTCCCCGTCCTGCATCACGTACTCCTTGCCCTCCATGCGGGCCTTGCCCGCTGCGCGGGCTTCGGTGACCGAGCCGGTTTCGATCAGGTCCTCGAAGGAGATGATCTCCGCCTTGATGAAGCCCTTCTGGAAGTCGGTGTGGATGACACCGGCCGCCTCGGGGGCCGTGGCGCCCTTCTTGATGGTCCAGGCGCGGGTTTCCTTGGGGCCTGCCGTGAGGTACGTCTGGAGGCCCAGGGTGTCGAAGCCGACGCGGCCGAGGGTGGCGAGGCCGGGTTCTTCCTGGCCCATGGCCTGGAGGAGTTCCAGGGCCTCGTCGTCGTCCAGCTCGATCAGCTCGGACTCGATCTTGGCGTTCAGGAAGATCGCCTCGGCGGGGGCGACCAGGGCGCGCTGTTCGTTCTTGAAGTCCTCGTCCACCAGCTCGTCCTCGTCCACGTTGAACACGTAGATGAAGGGCTTGGTGGTGAGGAGGTGGAGCTCGTGGAGGAGGCGGCCCTTCTCCGTGGAGGCGGTGATGCCCGCGTGGAAGAGGGTGTCGCCGGCTTCGAGGATCTTCTGCGCCTCCTCGACCGCCGCGAGCACCGCGACCTTCTCCTTCTGGAGGCGGGACTCCTTCTGGAGGCGCGGGACCGCCTTCTCGACCGACTGGAGATCCGCGAGGATCAGCTCCGTGTTGATCGTCTCGATGTCGTCCTTGGGCGAGACCTTGCCGTCGACGTGGACGACGTTCTCGTCCTTGAACGCGCGGATGACCTGGCAGATCGCGTCCGACTCGCGGATGTTCGCGAGGAACTTGTTGCCCAGGCCCTCGCCCTCGCTCGCGCCGCGTACGATCCCCGCGATGTCCACGAAGTCCACCGTCGCCGGCAGGATCTTCTGCGAGCCGAAGATCTTCGCCAGGGCGTCCAGACGGTGGTCCGGGACACCGACCACACCGACGTTCGGCTCGATCGTGGCGAACGGGTAGTTGGCCGCCAGCACGTCGTTCTTGGTCAGGGCGTTGAACAGGGTCGACTTGCCGACATTCGGCAGTCCGACGATTCCGATACTAGTACTCATGCCACAAACGTCCGCTCAGGATCAAGAAGGGTGGGGTCGGGCCGCGACGGCAGCCCGGGCGTGCCATCGTCCACGTGCGCGTATCACGGTACAGGGACCGGGGCGAGGAGATCTCCTCGGTCAGAACCAGTGCAGGCAGTGCGGGGAGAGGTCGCTCGCGAACAGCGCGTCCGCACGGGCGGCGGCTGCCGGGTCGTGCGCCCGGATGTGTCCGGCCCGTACGAGCGTGCTCGGGCGGGTGCCGCCGAGGTAGACCGAGCCCAGGTCCCGTACGTCCAGCGACAGGTCGGGCCGCCGGTCCGTGGCCACGCACTCCGCCCTGCCGTCGCGGACGGTCAGCAGGTAGCGGCCGTGCTCGCCCAGGAACGGGTCGTCCACGTCCAGCACGAGCTCGCCGTCCGTGAACCAGCCGCGCGCCGTCAGCGCACGCGGTACGTCGAGCAGGCGCACCCAGAGCCAGTCGGTGTGGCCGCCGACCTCGCCGGCCCGGATGTCCGCGAGCTGCCACCGCAGCGGGTGCTCCGGCGGGACGTGGCGGAACACGACCTGGGAGACCAGGTCGTGCCCGAGGGCGTACCGGGCCAGGGCGGTGAAGGCCGCGTCGCCGACGGCGATGGTCTCGTCCACCGTCAGGGTGCCGGACTCGGTCGAGTAGCCGGCGTACCCGTCCGCGACGCCGTCCGCGTCCCGGTGGACGGCCACGTAGCGGGGTGCCCGGGAGACCGGCGGCTGGCCCGCGCCCAGGTCCCACCAGCGGTGCGGCCGGGACAGCGCGCCGGGCTGCGCGCGGCGGTACCGGTCGTAGACCGCTTCGAGGATCTCGCCGCAGTCGGCCCGGGGCAGGACCTCCACGGAACCGGTGTCCTCGGCCGCGCCATCCCGCCGCTCCGCCGGCTCCGCCCTGTGCCGCGGCACCGTCAGGCGCGCCGTCAACGTCGCGGGGCCGTACCCGTACCGGCCGTAGATCCGCGCCTCCGAGGCCAGCAGCACCGACAGGAACTCGCCCCGCTCCCGTACCTCGGCGAGCTGGTGGCGCATCATCGCGCTGAGCACGCCGCGCCGCCGGTGCGAGGGCAGGACGCCGACGGCGGTCACCCCGGCGGCCGGGACGAGCGTCCCGCCGGGCAGGGTGAGCTCGAAGGAGTACGCGGCGGCGGTCCCCACGGGCTTTCCGTCCGGTGCCACGGCAAGCAGTCCCCGGTCCATCTCCAGTGCCGACCACCAGCGTCCGCCGTCCGCGACCGGCGTCTCCGGGAACTGCCCGAAGGCCGTGTGGACGGTCGCGACGAAGACCTCGAAGTCCTCGTCGGTCGTGGGACGGATCTCCATCACTGCCGTTTCTCCTCGGGTTCGGAAAGGGGCCCAGCGTACGGGCGGCGCCGCGCCCGGCGCACCGGATTACTCGTGGGCGGAGCGCAGGGTCACGGCCCCGCGGAAGCCCCCCGGCGCCATCCTCGACATCGCGTCCAGCGACGCGTCCGGCACCGGCAGCAGGTGGGCGTCGACCCAGGTGTCGCCGGTCGCGCCGTTGGCCCACGGGTCATCGATCACCACGGCACCGGGCACGACGCCGTGGCAGAGGACCCAGTGCGGCACCTCGAACCCCTGCATCGCGGCGAGCGAGAGCAGCAGGAGTACGTGGTCCTGCCGGCCGATCGCCTCCCGGACCGCGCTCAGGGGGAAGTGGTCCGGGTCGACCGGGACGCCGACGCGCTCGGCCTCCGTACGGGACACCCGCTGGAGCAGCGCGCGCCACTCCTGGTCGCCCGGGTCGAGGTGGTCGAGCATGACCGGTCGGTCCGTGTCGAGGTGGACCGTCACCCCGTACGACGGCCGTGCGCGGCGCAGGGCGACGCCGAGGCCGACGGGCTCGCAGGCCATGAAGTTGGTCGCGTCCCGCCACAGCGCCAGCTCCGCACCGCGGTCCAGCGCCTCCCGGGGCAGGACGCCCGCGTGCACCTGCGCGACGAGGGCGGTGACGGCGCCGCAGCTGAAGTGGGTGGTCTGCCCGTAGTACGGAGGCGCGGTCACCGCGTCGTCGTCGAGCCAGCGGACGTAACCGGTGGCCGGCCCGTTCGCGCCCTCCGACTGCGAGAGCGGCGGCTCC
This sequence comes from Streptomyces sp. NBC_00209, assembly GCF_045206345.1. Taxonomy (NCBI): domain Bacteria; kingdom Bacillati; phylum Actinomycetota; class Actinomycetes; order Kitasatosporales; family Streptomycetaceae; genus Streptomyces; species Streptomyces sp. NBC_00209. The sequence continues at coordinate 2,358,572 of NZ_CP108121.1, forward strand.
AGGGCGGTGAAGCCGGCGGCGGCGGCCTGCTCCGGTGCGGCCGTCCACCCCTCCCACTTCAGCTGGACGAGCCCCCGCTCGCGCGCGTGGGCGGCGACGGCCCCGATGACGGCCGGTACGTCGCCGACGGCATCCACGATCTTCAGATACGCCGTGTCCGGGCGGGCGGTCACGAGCGCGGCGCCCGTCCACTCCTCGCCGTCACCGGGGACGGCCACGAGGTGCGGGGCGTGGGCGGAGCGGTCGACCGCGCCCCAGCGCTCCGCCACCTCCAGGGGCAGAGCCGGTGCGGGGCCGGGCTCGTACGGCACGACGATGCTGTTCACGGACGGCACGGGCCCTTCTTGCGGTGGCAACGGTGGGGACTGCGGGGTCGGCATTCGAGTGCTCCAGAGAGGGTCACGCGCGGGACCGCTTCAGCACCCACACGAAGTACGGCGCCCCGACCAGCGCGATCATCAGCCCCGCCGGCACCTGGGAAGGGGCCGCGACGGTGCGGCCCAGCGCGTCCGCCACGCACACCAGCACCCCGCCGAGCAGCATCGCGACCGGGATCGTCCGGGCCTGCCGCGCGCCCACCAGGGAACGGGCGAGGTGCGGGGCGACGAGCCCCACGAAGCCGACGACGCCGATGGCGATCACGCTGAGCGCGGCGAGCACCGCGGCGATCGCCAGGGCCGCGAAGCGGGTGCGTTCCACCCTGACGCCGACGATGCGCGGGGTGTCCTCGTCCACGGCGAGCAGGTCGAGCCGCTCGCGCATGGACAGCAGTACGGGAAGGGCGAGGGCCAGGGCCACGGCGACCGGGACGGTGTCGGAGAACGTCCGGCCGTAGGTCGTGCCGGAGAGCCAGGTGAAGATGCGGGGCGTGTTGTACGGGTCGGCGCGCAGCAGCAGGAACGTGGTCACGGCGCTGAGTCCGTACCCCACACCGATGCCGATCAGGACGAACCGGTCGGGCAGGAAGCCGCCGCGCCAGGCCAGCAGGGCGATCACCGCGAAGGTGGCGAGCCCGGCCGCGACGGCGACCGCGACGAGCACCGTCCGTCCGCCGCCGAGCCCCGAGGTGACGACGCCCGCGGCGCCGAGACCGGCACCCGCCGTGATGCCGAGGATCCCCGGCTCCGCGAGCGGGTTGCGTACGGTGCCCTGCACCACGCATCCGGCGAGTCCGAGCGCCATGCCGGCGAGGACCGCCGCGGTGACCCGGGGAACCCGGTCGTCCAGGGCGGCACCGATCAGGTCGGGGGCGGTGCCCTGGATCCAGAGCGCGATGTCCCCGGTCTTCAGCCAGAGGCTCCCCGCGAGGGTGCCGACGAGGGCGGCCACGACCAGCAGGACCGCAGCGCCGGTCACGACGAGGAGGTAGGCGCGCCGGGACCGTGCGGCGACCCGGGCCCGTGGCGGCTGCTGGATGCGGCCCGTGTCGCGCAGCCGCAGCGCGAGGACCACGATCACGACGGAGCCGAGCAGCGCGGTGGGCACCCCGGTGGGGATGGAGGCCGCCCCGTCCGCCCCCTGCACCGCGCGCAGGACCGCGTCCGCGAGCAGGATGAGCAGCGCGCCGAGCAGGCCGGCCGCGGGGATCAGGAGCAGGTGGCGGCGCAGCGCGCGGACCCGCCCGGCGAGCAGGCGGGCCAGGACGGGGGCGCCGAGGCCGACGAACGCCATCGGGCCCGCGAGGGTGACCGAGGTGCTGGTCAGGAGGACCGCGCAGAGCACGGCGAACACCCGGGTGCTGCGGATCGGGACGCCGAGGGTGGCCGCGGTGTCGTCGCCCAGGTTCATCACGTCGAGCCGCCGGGAAAGGGCGAGGGCGGCGCAGAGCACCAGGACGACGAGGGGGATGGCGCGCAGCGACGCGTCGATGTCGAGCTGCGAGAGCGAGCCGCTGCCCCAGGCGTAGAGGCCGGTGGTGTTCTGCTTGAACAGGATGAGGAGCATCCCGGTCGCGGAGTCCAGGGCCATCGCCATCGCCGATCCGGCGAGGATGAGGCGGGTGCCCGAGGTGCCCGCCGCCCGGCCCGCGAGGAGCAGGACGAGCGCCGCCGCGGCCAGGCCGCCGGCGAAGGCGACGACGCCCGAGGCCCACAGCGGTACGGAGAGGCCGAAGGCGGCGACGAGCGAGACGGCGAAGTAGGACCCGGCCGAGACCGCGAGGGTGTCGGGCGAGGCCAGCGCGTTGTGCGTGACGGACTGGAGCAGCGTGCCGGCGCAGCCCAGGGCGAAGCCCACCGCGACGCCCGCGAAGAGGCGCGGCAGCCGGGAGCCGGTGAGGATCTCGCCGACCGGCGCACCGTCGGCGCTGTCCCGTACCCCGGCCAGGTGGCGCACCAGGTCGCCGACGCCGACGCCCGAGGTGCCCTGGGTCAGGTGCCACAGGCCCACCAGGACGGTCGCGGCGAGGAGGACCGCCAGGACGGCCGCCCCGGCGGGAGCGCCACCGCGTTCCTTGAGTGGACGCGTGGGCGCTCTCTCAGCAGGTGGCGCTGTGCGTACGGTGCTCACTGCTTGTCGAGTACGTCGACGTAGGCGTCGATCGCCTGCTCGTTGGAGCGGGGGCCGCCGGCGCCCCAGACCCGGGCCGGGAAGGCGTGGGCGCGGTTTTCCTTGACGGCCGGGAGCTTCTTCCAGATCGGGTTCTTCCGGAGCGCGGCGACGTAACCGCCGGCGCCCTCGTCGTTGGCGTAGAAGAGGTTGGCGTCGCCCACCGCGACGAGGCCCTCGACGTCGGTCTGCGCGAGGCCGTAGGCGGGGTCGACGCCTCCGTCGCCGTGCTCCTTGTTGACGCTGCTGGTCCACGCGGGCTTCAGGCCGAGCTCCTTGCCCAGCTCGGTGAAGAGGGCACCGTCGCTGTAGGGGCGGACGGTGAGGTTGTTGCCCTCCAGCCAGCCGTCGAAGAACACGAAGTCCTTCGTCGGCAGGTCGGCGTCGGTGACCTGCTGCTTCGCCTTTGCGAGGTGGGCGTCGAACTCCTTGAGCACCTGGTCGGCGCGCTCGGTGCGTCCGGTGGCCTCGCCGATCATGCTGAAGACCTGGCGCATGTTCCCGATCGGGTCCTTCGGGTTCGCGCCGCGCGTGGCCAGTACGGGGACGCCCCGCTTCTCCAGCTTCTTGATCATCTCGTCCTTGGCGTCGAACGCCTCCACGACGATGAGATCGGGCTCGGCCGCGTACAGGGTGTCGAGGTCGGGCTCCTCGCGGGTGCCGATGTCGGTCACCCCGCCGGGCAGCTTCTCCGCGCTGACCCAGGTGCTGTAGCCCTTCGCGTCGGAGACGGCGGCGGGGGTGACGCACAGGGTCAGCGCGTCCTCGACCTGCTGCCACTCCAGGACCGCGATGCGCTGGGCGGGCTTGTCGAGCTTCACCTGCCGGCCGACGCCGTCCGTGAGGGAGACGGGACCGGTCGACGTGGTGGTGGTGTCGTCGGCGCAGCTCTTCGACGCGGGGGCGGCCTTGGCGCTGCTCTTGGCCGTGACGTCGTCGGCGTCGGTCGTACCGCAGGACGCGAGGGCGAACAGGGCGAGCCCGGTCGTGGCTGCGGCCGTCAGGCGGCTGGCGCGGTTCATGGAGGGTCCTCTTTCTCAAATTTTCGAACGTTGCGTCGGAGCGCCGCACGGCTGCTCCGGAAGGGGTGGCGGCCTCGTCAGGTGAGGTGGCGCCCGAGGGGGTCGATGCGCAGCCGGCCGGTACGCGGGTCGAGGGCGACGTCGACGCGGATGTCGTAGACCAGGCCGATGTTCTCGGCGGTGAGCACGTCGGCGGGTGCGCCCGCCGCGTGGATGCGGCCGGCGTGCATGAGGACCAGCGTGTCGGCGACCCGGGACGCCTGGTCGAGGTCGTGGAGCACGATGCCGACGGCGAGGCCGTGCCGCTCCACGAGGTCCCGCACCAGGTCGAGCGTCTCGAACTGGTAGCGCAGGTCCAGGTGGTTGGTCGGTTCGTCCAGCAGCACGACGCCGGTGTCCTGGGCGAGGCAGGCCGCGAGCCAGACGCGCTGCATCTCGCCGCCGGAGAGCTCCCCGACCTGCCGGTCCGCCATGTCCCGTACGCCGGTGACGCCCATCGCGCGGTCGACGGCGGCACCGTCCTCGGGGGTCGGTCCGGCGAAGCCGCGCCGGTAGGGGTGGCGCCCAAAGGCCACGACCTCGGCGACCGTCAGCCCCTGGGGGGCGGGCCGCGACTGGGAGAACAGGGTGACCTCGCGGGCGAAGCCGCGCGGGCTGAGCAGGGCCGCGTCGCGCTCGGCCGCCCCGTCGGGGGCGCCGAGGGTGACCCTGCCGCCGTCCACCTGGTGGAGCCGGGAGAGCGCGCGCAGCAGCGTGGACTTGCCGCTGCCGTTCGGCCCCACGAGGGCGGTCGCGCGGCCGGGCTCCAGGGTGACCGAGACGCCGTGGACGACCGGCTCGCCGCCGTAGCGCAGCACCAGGTCGCGCCCGTGGAGCGCGGACGCCGGCGCGGCGGGGCCGTCCGGGAGTCTGCCGGCACGGCGGAAGGGGCTTGTGAACATGAGGAGGTCCGGGTGGTCGGAGGGGCGCGGTGTGGGGCACCCCCCGCCCGGCCTCCACGGGCCGGGCCGCACGCTCTGCCGTACGCGGGCAGCACCGCATACGGGCGTACGCGGGCAGCGCCGTGCACGGCGAGCAACAACTAAGGGTTACCTAACTCGAAGAAGACTATATTCCGCTTGTCAGGCAGACAATCCGGCGTTCTCGCCACCCGATACGGGATTCCGGACATCCCCGGAGGCCGCCACCGCCCCGTGGAACGCGCCGGGCGTGGTCCCCATGACGCGCCGGAAGGCGGCGATGAAGGAGCTGGGCTGCGCGTAGCCGAGGCGCTCGGAGACGGACATCACATCGAATCCGTCGGACAGGAGCATCAACGCCCGGTGCACCCGCAGCATCTGCCGCCACTGTGCGAAGGAGAGCCCGGTCGACCGGCGGAACGCGCGGGTGATCGTGCGGTCGCTGGTCCCCAGCCAACGCGCCCACTCCTCCAGCGAACGGCCGTCGGCGGGGTCGTCCAGCAGGGCTTCGGCGATGGCGTCGATCCGGGGGTCGCCGGGCAGCCGCAGCGCCAGTTCGTGCTCCGAGGGCTCGATCACGTCGAAGACGACGGCCTCAGCCCGCAGCCGGGCGGCCTCGGCGAGGTCCGTGCGCGACAGGTGGGTCAGCAGCGAGACGAGCAGCGGGGTCATCGCGATCGCCTGCGGCTCCCCGTAGGCGAAGGGCGTGCGGTCGGGGGCGAAGAAGGCGCTGTGGAAGCGCGCGCCCTCCGTCGCCCGCCCCGCGTGCACCACCCCGGCGGGCATCCAAAGCCCGTGCCCCTCGAACACGGTGAAGACCCGGTCGCCCACCCGGGACGTCAACGTCCCGCCGCGCACCCAGACGAGCTCGTGCAGCCGGTGCGCGTGCTGCGCCCACTCCGTGGGGGCGGGGACGATCCGGAACTCGGCGACGACGGCGCCGGAGTCCGTCGCCCGCTCGGGAAGCGCCCCGGCCCGGCGCACGACTGTGCCCGCCTCGCGGCGCCAGAGCCCGGGGCTCACCTCACCACGGGACGACGACCGGACCATACGAGCGAGTCTAAGCGGAGGGTACCTATCGGTTCCCGTTGCGCCGTGTGGCATCGAACTCATCGCCAAGGTCGGCCAAAGCGCGTGTCCCGCACCTGATTCCGGCCTCCCGGCGACCTACGTTGTCCCGGTGGAGCAGCACAGGACACGTCCCCCGCAGCGCAGGCAGACCCCGTTGTCCCCGCTGGGGGCTGACCGGGGAGCCCGGAAGGCCGACGGCACGGGGGCCCTCGGTTACCGGGTGATGAGCGCGCCCGCCGGGCGGCCGGTCCCACCCGCCGTGGGCGCCCTGCGCCGGCTGCCCAATCCCCGGCTCACCGGGATCGGCGCCGGGCTCTTCGCGGCCGCCGCGATGTTCCTGATCGGGTGCCTGGACTGGCTGCTGTTCGACGAGTCGCCGGCCGTGTTCGGCGTGCTGTTCCTGCCGGTCAGCGCGCTCACCGCGCTCTGGGTGCGGCCGGCGGACCTGGTGACCGCGCCCATCAGCGTGCCCATCGCCTTCGCGTTCGGCATCGCCCCCATCGCCGGCGGCGGCGGAGGGCTCGGCGGCCGGACCATGGCCGTCGTCACCGCGCTCGCCGTGCACGCCGGCTGGCTGTACGGCGGCACCCTCGTCGCGGGCCTCATCACCTCCGTACGCAAGGTGCGGCTGATGCGGGCCCGGCAGCGGCGGCTGACGCAGGCCGCGCACACCGCCCGGCCGGCCGCCGTCACCGCCCCGCCGGCACCGGCGGGCCGCGCGGCGGGACGGGCGCCCCGCCGGCCCTCGCAGCGCTGAGCCGGCGGGCCTCGCGCCGAGCCCGCCCTCCTCGCGCCGAGCCGTCAGTCCGAAGCGGCCGCCTTCGCGGCCATCGCCGCGCCCACGATCCCCGCGTTGTTCTGGAGCTCCGCCGGGATCATCTCCGCCCGTACGTGCTCGATCAGAGGCAGGAATTTGTCGGCTTTACGGCTGATTCCGCCGCCGATGATGAACAGTTCGGGCGAGAACAGCATCTCCACATGGGCCAGGTACTTCTGGACCCGGCGGGCCCAGTGGTGCCAGCCCAGGTCCTCGTCCTCCTTGGCCTTCGTGGAGGCGTGCTTCTCCGCGTCGTGGCCGTTGAGCTCCAGGTGGCCGAGCTCCGTGTTGGGGACGAGCTTGCCGTCGATGAAGAGCGCGCTGCCGATCCCCGTACCGAAGGTCAGCATGATCACCGTGCCCTTGCGGCCCCGGCCCGCGCCGAACGTCATCTCGGCGATACCCGCCGCGTCCGCGTCGTTGAGCACGGTGACCGGGAGGCCCAGCTTGTCGCCGAGCAGGGTACGGGCGTCCTGGTCGATCCAGCCCTTGTCGACGTTGGCGGCGGTGCGGGTGAGGCCGCCCGTGACGACACCCGGGAAGGTGATCCCCACCGGGCCCTTCCAGTCGAAGTGGCCGACGACCTCGGCCACGCACCCGGCGACGTCCTTGGGCGTCGCCGGGTGCGGTGTCAGTACTTTGTGGCGCTCCTGCGCCAGGTCTCCGCGGTCCAGGTCCACGGGAGCGCCCTTGATCCCGGATCCGCCGATGTCCACGCCGAAGATCTCCATGTGATCCACGGTACGGGCAGCGGCGCGCGCTCACTCCCGGAACGGCACCCGCAGGCCCCGGCTACTCGCCCTTCAGGGCCGCCGCCTCCGCGCGCAGGTCGCGGCGCAGTTCCTTCGGCAGCGAGAAGACGATCGACTCCTCGGCGGCCTTCACGATCTCGACGTCCTCGAAACCCCGCTCGGCCAGCCACGCCAACACGCCGTCGACCAGCACCTCGGGCACGGAGGCACCGGAGGTGACGCCGACCGTGGAGACACCGTCCAGCCACGCCTCCTCGATCTCGTCGGCACCGTCGACCAGGTGGGAGGCGCCCGCGCCCGCGCCGAGGGCGACCTCGACCAGGCGGACCGAGTTGGAGGAGTTCTTCGAGCCGACGACGATCACCAGGTCGGCGTCGGCGCCCATCTGCTTCACGGCGATCTGACGGTTCTGCGTGGCGTAGCAGATGTCGTCGCTGGGCGGCGAGATCAGCAGCGGGAACTTCTCCTTGAGCGCGCCGACCGTCTCCATCGTCTCGTCCACGGAGAGGGTGGTCTGGGAGAGCCAGACGACCTTCGACGGGTCGCGCACCTCGACGTTCTCGACGTCCTCGGGGCCGTCGACCAGGGTGATGTGCTCGGGGGCCTCGCCGGAGGTGCCGATGACCTCCTCGTGGCCCTCGTGGCCGATGAGGAGGATGTCGAAGTCGTCCTGCGCGAAGCGGACGGCCTCCTTGTGGACCTTGGTGACGAGCGGGCAGGTCGCGTCGATCGTGGCGAGCTTCCGCTCGGCCGCCTCCTGGTGCACGGTCGGGGCGACGCCGTGCGCGGAGAACATCACGATCGAGCCCTCGGGGACCTCCGCCGTCTCCTCGACGAAGATCGCGCCCTTCTTCTCCAGGGTCTGCACGACGTACTTGTTGTGCACGATCTCGTGGCGCACGTAGACCGGGGAGCCGTACTGCTCCAGGGCCTTCTCCACGGCGATCACGGCACGGTCCACGCCCGCGCAGTAGCCACGGGGAGCGGCGAGGAGGACGCGTCGGGGGGTCGTAGCAGTCATGCGTCCCATCGTAAGGCCGTATCGGACGGGCGCGGGGGGCAGCAGGTCGGGAGACTGATCTTGACTCGACCAACGGAGGGCTCATGGCCGACAGCGGTACGGAATCCGGCGGCGAAGGCTCCACGGAGACGGCGCGCCTGCGGCGGACCCTCGGCTTCCGGGACCTGGTGGTCTACGGGCTGCTCTTCATCGCCCCCATGGCCCCCGTCGGCGTGTTCGGGACGCTGGACGCGAGGTCGGACGGGGCGGTCGCGCTGGTGTACGTCGCCGCGACCGTCGTGATGGCGTTCACCGCGTTCAGTTACGCGCAGATGGTGCGGGTCGCGCCGATGGCCGGGTCGGTGTTCGCGTACGCCCGCAAGGGGCTCGGCGAGGGTCCGGGGTTCATCGCCGGGTGGATGGCGATGCTGGACTACCTGCTGATCCCGGCCGTGGCGTACCTCTTTTCGGGGATCGCGATGAACTCGCTGGTTCCCGGTGTCTCGCGGTGGGTATGGACGGCGCTCGCGGTGGTCCTGACGACGCTGCTCAACCTGTGGGGTGTGCGAGCCGCCGCCCGGGTCGGTTTCGCGGTGCTGGCGATGGAGATCGTGGTGCTGCTGGTGTTCGTGGTGTCCGCCGTGGTGGTGCTCGTACGGGACGGGGCGCAGCGCGGCTGGCTGTCGCCGCTCACCGGGGATTCCGGGTTCTCCATGACGGCGGTGCTGGGCGCGGTGTCCGTGGCGGTGCTCTCGTATCTCGGGTTCGACGCCATCGCCTCGTTCGCGGAGGAGGTGACGGGCGGCTCGGCGCAGGTGGCGCGGGCGGTGCTGTTCTGCCTGGTGCTCGCGGGGACGCTGTTCGTGGCGCAGGCGTATCTGGCGGCTCTGCTGGAGCCGATGACCTCGGCGGAGCTGACCGTCGATCCGGGGGCGCAGGGTTCGGCGTTCTACGACACGGTGGACGCCGCGGTGGGGACCTGGCTGCACGATCTGGTGGCGGTGAGCAAGGCGATCGGGGCGGCGTTCGCGGCGCTGGCGGGGCAGGCGGCGGCGGGGCGGCTGCTGTTCGCGATGGCCCGGGAGCGGCGGCTGCCGGGGCTGCTGTCGAAGGTCGATCCGCGCTCGGGGGTGCCCCGGGTGGCGATCCTGCTGGCGGCCGTCGTGACCCTGGTGGCGGCGGTGTGGGCGGCGCGGCGCGACGACGGGCTCGACCATCTGGTCTCGGTCGTGGACATCGGCGCGCTGACGGCGTTCGTGCTGCTGCACGCGTCGGTGGTCGGCTGGTTCGTGGTGCGGCGGAGGGAGGGCGAGCCGAGCTGGTGGCGCCATCTGGTGGTGCCGGTGGTGGGGGCCGGGGTACTGGTCGCGGTGATCGTGGAGGCGACGGGGAGCGCGCAGGTGGTGGGCGGCTGCTGGCTGGTCGTGGGTCTTGTGGTGGTCCTGGCGCAGCGGGGGCGGCGGGGCGTGGCCCCGTAAGGCGTGACGGGCCCGGTTGTCGGTCCCGGCCGTTACGCTCGCTCGCATGGCTCTGAACACTTCCCCGGAAGCGCCGCTGCCCGTCGGTGATGTGTCGCGGCTGATCGGCGGCTGGATCGACCGGCTCGGCGCGGTCTGGGTCGAGGGCCAGATCACGCAGCTGTCCCGGCGGCCCGGTGCCGGGGTGGTGTTCCTGACGCTGCGCGACCCGTCGCACGACATCTCGGTGAGCGTGACGTGCTTCCGGCAGGTCTTCGACCGGATCGCCGACGTCGTCTCGGAGGGCGCGCGGGTCGTCGTCCTCGCCAAGCCGGAGTGGTACGCGCCCCGGGGGCAGCTGTCGCTGCGGGCGACGGAGATACGGCCGGTGGGCATCGGCGAGCTGCTGGTGCGCCTCGAACAGCTGAAGAAGTCCCTGGCCTCCGAGGGTCTTTTCGCCCTGGACCGGAAGAAGCCGCTGCCCTTCCTGCCGCAGCTGATCGGCCTGGTCTGCGGCCGGGCCTCGGCGGCCGAGCGCGATGTCCTGGAGAACGCCCGCCGCCGGTGGCCCGCCGTCCGCTTCGAGGTCCGCAACACCGCCGTGCAGGGGGTGCACGCGGTCAACCAGGTGGTGCGGGCGGTCAAGGAGCTGGACGGCATCCCGGACGTGGACGTGATCGTCGTGGCGCGCGGCGGCGGCAGCGTGGAGGACCTGCTGCCGTTCTCGGACGAGGAGCTGATCCGTACGGTCGCGGCCTGCCGTACGCCGGTGGTCTCGGCGATCGGGCACGAACCGGACTCCCCGCTGCTCGACCTCGTCGCGGACGTCCGGGCGTCGACGCCGACGGACGCGGCGAAGAAGGTCGTGCCCGACGTGGGCGAGGAGCTGGACCGGGTGCGGCAGCTGCGGGACCGGGCCCTGCGGACGGTCCAGGCGCTGCTCGACCGGGAGGAGCGGGGCCTGGCCCACGCACTGGGGCGGCCCTGCATGGAGCACCCGCAGCGGATGGTGGACGAGCGTGAGGCGGACGTCGACGCGCTGGCCGGGCGCGCCCGCCGGGTGCTGGGCCATCTGCTGGACCGGGCCGATTCGGAGCTCTCCCACACCAGGGCCCGAGTCCTCGCGCTGTCGCCCGCCGCGACCCTGGAGCGCGGTTACGCGGTGCTCCAGCGCGCCGACGGGCATGTGGTGCGGGAGCCCGCGGAGGCGGGGGCGGCCGGGGAGCCGCTGCGGGCCCGGGTGTCGGGGGGCGAGTTCGCGGTGCGGGTCGCGGAGTAGGGGCGGGTCCGAAGCTCCAAGGGGCAGGGATCGGCGTGGAGGCCGGACACATGACGACGCATAGGGTGGAAGACATGACGGACGACGGGACGGCGGCCGCCGCAGCGACGAGCCCGCTGGGCTACGAGCAGGCGCGCGACGAGCTGATCGAGGTGGTGCGCCGGCTGGAGGCGGGCGGGACCTCGCTGGAGGACTCCCTCGCGCTCTGGGAACGCGGCGAGGAGCTGGCGAAGGTGTGCCGGCACTGGCTGGAGGGCGCCCGTGCCCGGCTGGACGCCGCGCTCGCGGGCCCGGCGCCGGAGGACGAGGCGTAACGCATTATTCCGGCTCCGTGGCGTGAGTCTCCCCACTCGCCATTTAGTTGAACGTTAACGCACTTCCGCCGTACCGTGATCGTCGTGGCCGGTTCCTCCGTGTCCGTGGCCCGATCCCCCCGTGTTCGTCCGGAAGGTAATACCCACGATGTCCCTCGTTCTTGACCCCGCCGCCCAGGACCTCCTCTTCCGCGAGGCCCGCACCGCCAACACGTTCACCGACGAGCCGGTGACGGACGAGCAGGTCCAGGCCATCTACGACCTGGTCAAGTACGGCCCGACCGCCTTCAACCAGTCGCCGCTGCGCGTCGTGCTGGTGCGCTCCGACGACGCCCGCGCGCGTCTCGTCCAGCACATGGCCGAGGGCAACCAGCCCAAGACCTCGACCGCGCCGCTGGTCGCGATCCTGGCCGCGGACAACGAGTTCCACGAGGAGCTGCCGGCCCTGCTGCCGCACTTCCCGCAGGCCAAGGACATGTTCTTCTCGGAGCGCCCGGTCCGCGAGTCCGCCGCCTCGCTGAACGCCGCCCTGCAGGCCGCGTACTTCATCATCGGCGTCCGCGCCGCCGGCCTGGCCGCCGGCCCGATGACCGGTTACGACGCCGCGGGCATCGAGAAGGAGTTCCTGGACGGCGACCACAACGTCCTGATGGTCGTCAACATCGGCAAGCCGGGCGAGGACGCCTGGTTCCCGCGCTCGCCGCGCCTGGCGTTCGACGAGGTCATCAAGACCGTCTGAGCCACGGCCGCCCGAGCCACGGCCGCCTCCGGACGGCTGAACACGGGGAAGGCCCCGGAGCACTCGCTCCGGGGCCTTCCCCGTTTCCGTACGCCGTACGGCGGTCAGGACGTCTTCAGCGCCGCCGCCATCTCCGCCAGCCGCTCCGCCGGGGCCGAGCCGGTCACCACGGTCGTGGCGCCCTTCTCCTCGCGCACCAGCGCGTCGTACTTCGGGCCCTCCCAGCGCTGCCAGGTCTCCCCGGCGACCTCCTGGGTGCGCCCGGTGTCCTTGGCCTCCTGGCTCACCTGCGTGATGTAGGAGTTCGCCGGGGCCGTGGACTGCTCCACCGCGACGTACTTGCCGTCCGGGTCGAGGAAGCCCAGGTGCCAGCTGTTGCCCTTGTCCCGTTCGTACGTGACCGAGGTGGGCTTCCAGCCCGCGGGCAGGCCGTCGGGGGCCGCCACCGGGTACGGCGCGGCGCGCCGCGCGGTCAGGAGCTCGACGCGGTAGTCGACCGCCTTGACCGGATCGGCCTTGTCGTCGTGCGGGATGAAGATGTAGACGACACCCGCCACGGCGGCGATCGCCAACAGCGACAGGATCATGTCCCGGACGGTCTGCTTGCCTTGCTTGCTTGCCACGCCCCCATCGTCGCATCAGCCTCCGTGCGCCCGGACCGGGGGCCACCCCGCTCAAACGTGACCCGGTCTGCTCATTTTATCGGCCTGGCGATAGAGTCAGATCACCCTCATCCGGTCGTCGCCGTACAGAAAGGTGCGCTCCGATGTCCGAGCATCATCTGCCGTCCCAACTGGAGGTCTCCCCGGAGGCCCCCGACCGCAACCTCGCCCTTGAGCTGGTCCGGGTCACCGAGGCCGCCGCCATGGCCGCCGGGCGCTGGGTCGGCCGCGGGGACAAGATCGGGGCCGACGGCGCCGCCGTGAACGCCATGCGGACCCTGGTCTCCACCGTCTCCATGAACGGCGTCGTCGTCATCGGTGAGGGCGAGAAGGACGAGGCGCCCATGCTGTTCAACGGCGAGCACGTCGGCGACGGCACCGGGCCCGAGGTGGACATCGCCGTCGACCCGATCGACGGCACGACCCTCAACGCCAAGGGCATGCCGAACGCGATCGCCGTCCTGGCCGCCGCGGACCGGGGCGCGATGTTCGACCCGTCCGCCGTCTTCTACATGGACAAGCTGGTCACCGGCCCGGAGGCGGCCGACTTCGTGGACATCAACGCCCCGGTCTCGGCGAACATCCGCCGCGTCGCCCGGGCGAAGAACTCCACGCCCGAGGACGTCACCGTCGTCATCCTGGACCGCCCGCGCCACGACGGCATCGTCAAGGAGATCCGGGAGACCGGCGCCCGCATCAAGTTCATCTCCGACGGCGACGTGGCCGGCTCGATCATGGCCGCCCGCGAGGGCACCGGCGTGGACCTGCTCATGGGCATCGGCGGCACGCCCGAGGGCATCATCTCGGCCTGCGCCATAAAGTGCCTCGGCGGTGTCATCCAGGGCAAGCTCTGGCCGAAGGACGAGGCCGAGCGACGGCGCGCCCTGGACGCCGGGCACGACCTGGACCGCGTGCTGTCCACGGACGACCTGGTCAGCGGGGACAACGTGTTCTTCGTGGCGACCGGGATCACCGACGGCGAGCTGATGCGCGGGGTGCGCTACCGCTCGGAGACGGCGACCACGGAGTCCATCGTCATGCGGTCCAAGTCCGGCACCATCCGGACGATCAGCTCCACCCACCGGCTGTCGAAGCTGCGGGCGTACAGCGCCGTCGACTTCGACCGCGCGAAGTAGCACCCGCGCACCCGCCCGAAGAGGCGCCCCCATGTGCGGTGGGGGCGCCTCTTCGTACGTACGGATACGGGACCGGCGGCCCGGTCAGCCCGCGGCCTTCAGCTCCACGTCCCGCCGCCGGCGGCGGGCCAGCGCGACGCGGCGTTCGGCGGCCGTGAGGCCGCCCCACACGCCGTACGGCTCGGGCTGCACCAGGGCGTGCTCGCGGCACTCCACCCTCACGGGACAGCGCGCGCAGACGCGCTTCGCGGAGTCCTCGCGCGAGAGGCGGGCGGCAGTCGGCTCCTTCGACGGGGCGAAGAACAGCCCGGCCTCGTCCCGGCGGCACACCGCCTCCGAATGCCAGGGGCCTGCCTGGTCCTCCCGAGCGGGGACCCGCTGCGGGGGAACGGCGGCGACCTGCAGGGGCTGATGCGGCAGTTGCAGCACGGTCCACTCCTGACGACGGCTTCGCGAGCGAGAGACGATGCAGCAGTCCCTACCCGCTGTGCGTGCGCCTATGCACTGAGTGGTACTCAGGTCCGTACCGCGCAATTGCGGTCGAGTCGCTTTTCGGCCGGATGAAACGGCTCAGTGGCCGAGGTGTTTACGCAGCCGGTCCTGGAGATCCGCGATGAACTTGCCGCGTTTCGGCTTCGCCTCGACGCTGCCGAACACCGAAAATCCGTTGACGACGACCACCGGCGCCTCGGGGTCGGCGGATTCCAGCGTGCGGACTTCGAAACTGCCGAAAATGCCCATCCCGCTGCCGCGCATCGAGATGTTCTCGGGGACCCGGATCTCCACGCTGCCGAAGACGGAGGTCGCGTTGATGACGGTGAGACGCTGTCCGAAAAGCGCCTCCGTCAGGTCGATTTCCACACTGCCGAAGAGCGAGAACGCGTTCGTGCGGGCGCCCACCCGCCAGCGGCCCCTGCGGGTCGAGCTGCTGAAGATCGCCACCAGATTGTCGGCGGGACCGGCGGTCGCCTCGGGGCCGTACCCGTACGGCGTGCCGGTGGCGGCCCTGGGCGCACCGCCCGTCGCCGGCAGGTCCCGTACGAGCGGTTCGAGCTCGCCGACGGTCTTGGCGCGGTAGACGGAGTCGATCCGCTCCGCGTGCTCCTCGGCGGTCAGCCGCCCCTCGGCCAGCGCCTCGCGCAGGATGTCCGCGATCCGGTCGCGGTCCGCGTCGGAGGCACGGATGGCGTCGGTGTCCGCCGGTGCGGTGGGCTGCTGGGGCTGCTTCTCGAGGTCCACCGCCCCAGCGTACCGAAACGCGATAGATCGCGACAGGGGCGGGGGCGCGGCGAGTCCGATGCCGCGCCGGGTGGTGAGCCCTACCTCACAAGCGCGCCGGTCCCGGCGCGTCCTACCCTGGTGGGTGCGCTGTCCAAGGGTGGCCAGCCGCTGTCTGCCGAGTGAGGAATGGCCGTAATGCCAGAGTTTGCGTACTCCGATCTGCTCCCCCTGGGAGAGGACACCACGCCGTACCGTCTGGTCACCGCCGAGGGTGTGTCCACCTTCGAGGCCGACGGGCGTACGTTCCTCAAGGTCGAGCCGGAGGCGCTGCGCACCCTGGCCGCCGAGGCCATGCACGACATCTCGCACTACCTGCGGCCCGCGCACCTGACGCAGCTGCGGCGGATCGTGGACGACCCGGAAGCCTCGTCCAACGACAAGTTCGTCGCGCTCGACCTGCTGAAGAACGCGAACATCGCCGCCGCGGGTGTCCTGCCGATGTGCCAGGACACCGGCACCGCGATCGTCATGGGCAAGCGCGGCCAGAACGTGCTGACCGAGGGCGGTGACGAGGAGGCCCTGTCGCACGGCATCTTCGACGCGTACACCAAGCTCAACCTGCGCTACTCGCAGATGGCCCCGCTGAACATGTGGGAGGAGAAGAACACCGGCTCCAACCTTCCCGCGCAGATCGAGCTGTACGCCACCGACGGCGGCGCGTACAAGTTCCTCTTCATGGCCAAGGGCGGCGGCTCGGCCAACAAGTCGTTCCTCTTCCAGGAGACGAAGGCCGTCCTCAACGAGGCGTCCATGATGAAGTTCCTGGAGCAGAAGATCCGTTCGCTGGGTACCGCGGCCTGCCCGCCGTACCACCTGGCGATCGTCGTCGGCGGTACGTCCGCCGAGTTCGCGCTGAAGACCGCGAAGTACGCCTCCGCGCACTACCTGGACGAGCTGCCCGCCGAGGGCTCCCCCACCGGGCACGGCTTCCGTGACAAGGAGCTGGAGGAGAAGGTCTTCGAGCTGACGCAGAAGATCGGCATCGGGGCGCAGTTCGGCGGCAAGTACTTCTGCCACGACGTCCGCGTGGTGCGCCTGCCCCGGCACGGCGCCTCGCTGCCCGTCGCCATCGCCGTCTCCTGCTCGGCGGACCGCCAGGCCACCGCGAAGATCACCGCCGAGGGCGTCTTCCTGGAGCAGCTGGAGAAGGACCCGGCCCGCTTCCTGCCGGACACCACCGACGAGCACCTCGACACCGAGGGCGACGTCGTCCGCATCGACCTGAACCGGCCGATGGACGAGATCCTCGCGGAGCTGACCAAGTACCCGGTCAAGACCCGGCTCTCGCTGACCGGTCCGCTGGTCGTGGCGCGCGACATCGCGCACGCCAAGATCAAGGAGCGCCTGGACGCGGGCGAGGAGATGCCGCAGTACCTGAAGGACCACCCGGTGTACTACGCGGGTCCGGCGAAGACCCCCGAGGGGTACGCCTCCGGTTCCTTCGGCCCGACGACGGCCGGCCGCATGGACAGCTACGTCGCGCAGTTCCAGGCGGCGGGCGGCTCCAAGGTGATGCTGGCCAAGGGCAACCGCTCCCAGCAGGTCACCGACGCGTGCGGCGAGCACGGCGGCTTCTACCTCGGCTCGATCGGCGGCCCGGCGGCCCGGCTCGCGCAGGACTGCATCAAGAAGGTCGAGGTGGTCGAGTACGAGGAGCTGGGCATGGAGGCGGTCTGGCGGATCGAGGTGGAGGACTTCCCCGCGTTCGTCGTCGTGGACGACAAGGGCAACGACTTCTTCACCGAGCCCGCCCCGGCGCCCACCTTCACCAGCATCCCGGTGCGCGGCCCGGGCCTGGGCTGAGCCCCGCGCCGCCGGAGGGGCGTGCCCTTCCGGCGGCGGCCGGCCGTCGAGCAGCCCCGAGGTGACGACCGGGGTGCGCGGCGGAGGGCGGGGAACAGGTTTCGCCGTAGCAAGACCTTGCGGGTCGCTGATCTGCGGGGCTTCCTGAGCCAGGAACCCCCCGCGTCAGCTGGGGGAGGGTTCAAGAACATCCAGATCACCGGTTTCGGCTTCGGGCACAGGCGGGAAGGGCCCCGGGCGGCCGGCGCTCCGCGCGGTGAGCGTTCCTTCCGTTTCCTGGTGGCCGGGTACGCGGTCTCTTCGTACGGCACGTTCCTCAATATGGTGGCGCTCAACCTCTTCGTCTACGAGACGACGGGGCGGGCGCTCGCGATGGGGCTGTTCATGGCCCTGCGGCTGGCCGCCGGATTCCTCGCGGGGCTGATCGCGGGCGGGCTGCTCGCGCGCTGCACGGCGAAGAGCGTGATGCTGTGGACGAATATCGCGCAGGGCGCCGTGATGGTCCCGCTGATTGTCGCGCCGGACGGCTGGCGCACGCCCGCGCTGTTCGCCGTCTCCGTGGTCGTCGGGGCCTGCGGGACGCTGTTCATGGTGGCCCTGCGCAGCTCCGTGCCGGAGATGGTGGGCGAGGAGCGGCGGTCCTGGGCGAACTCGTTGTCGGTGACCGGGCGTTCGCTGGCGATGGTGGCGGGCTTCGCCTCGGCGGGTGTGGTCGTGTCGCTGGTGGGGTACACCGCCGCGTTCGTGGTGGACCTGTGCACCTTCGCCGTCTGCGCGCTGACGGTGGCGCTGCTGCCGGTCGCGGGCGGCGGGAAGGGGCGCGCCGAGGCAGCGCCCGCGAAGGAGGACGGGCCTCGGCGGCGGCGCCCGGTCGCGGTCGCCGCGCTGGCCGCGGTGCCGGGGCTCGGGCTGATGGTCGGGCTGCGCGGGGTGGACGCGCTCGGCTCCTCATCGCACAACGCGGCGCTGCCCGTGCACTCCGCCGCGCTGGACGACGCGCACCCCGCGCTGTTCGTCAGCGCGTTCTGGTGCCTGTGGGCGGTCGGCAACATCGTGGCGCAGCAGGTGATCCAGCGGTACGGGCGCCGCACCGGCCGGTCCGTGGGCGCGGCGGGCTTCGGCTACGGCACCTGCGTGATGTCGGCGGCGTTCATCCTGGCGTTCGCCGGGTTCCCGGCGGCGGCCACGGCCGTGATCGCGCTGGTGGCGGGGGCGGCGGACGGCCTGACCGAGGTGTCGTACACCTCGCACCTCCAGACCCTGCCGGCCGGGCCCCGGGCGCACGCCTTCGGGCTGTCGGCGACCGTGGAGAACCTGGGCTTCGGGGCCGGGATGATCGCCGTGGCGGCGGCCCTGGAGCACTTCAGCCCGCTCGCGGTCGTCGGCTGGTCGCACGGCGCGGCCCTCGCCGTCGCGGTGGTGTTCCTGGTGCGCATCGCGGGAACGCGACGGGCACGGGCGGCCGCGTCGGCGCCATGACGGGCGGCGGCACCCGGCCGCACGCGGGGCCTCTACACCTACATCGAAAATCAGCCAATCTCGCGCGAGCGCCGCGACGCCCGCGCCACGGCGCCGGCCGGACCCGCGGGGACCCGGCACGGACCGGAGCGGGGCCCCGGGCGCCCGTCCGGCCTCCACGGCGCCCCGCGGCGCACCGCAGCTTTCGCGCACCGGGCCGCCCGCCGGGCTTGCGGGGCACCACACGAATGCGGTGGGTTGTCCGGCGTTGCCGGAGAACTCCGCACCGCCGGGCGGCCGGCCCGGTGCCACCGTCGGACGCGGGCCGCCCCCACGGGCCCGCCGCCGTCCTCGCCCCCTGCCGACCCCGTCCGAACCCCGGGCGGCAGCGCCACCCTCACCGTCCCACTCCGGAAAGGCGGACACCGCATGACGCCGGTCCCCCACCGCAGCCATGCCGACGACCTGCTCACCTTCATCGCCGCCAGCCCCTCCCCGTACCACGCCGTGGCGAGCGCGGCCCAGCGGCTGGAGAAGGCGGGCTTCCGTGAACTGCGCGGAACCGACGACTGGACGGGCACCACGGGCGGCGCCTTCGTCGTCAACGGCGGCGCGCTGATCGCCTGGTACGTTCCCGGGTCGCTGCCCGCCCACACCCCGTTCCGGATCATCGGCACGCACACCGACTCGCCGAACCTGCGGATCAAGCCGACGCCCGACACGAGTTCGGCGGGCTGGCGGCAGGTCGCGGTGGAGATCTACGGCGGGGTGCCGCTCAACACCTGGCTCGACCGCGACCTGGGCATCTCCGGCCGGCTCGCGCTGCGCGCACCGGGCGGCGGGACCGAGTCCCGGCTGGTGCAGATCGACGAGCCGCTCCTGAGGGTGCCGCAGCTGGCGATCCACCTGGACCGCACCGTCAACGACGGGCTCGCCCTGGACCGGCAGCGCCACATCGCGCCCATCTGGTCGCTCGGCGCGGCCGACGAGGGCGCGCTGCTGCGCCGGGTCGCGGCGGCGGCCGAGGCGGAGCCGGGCGAGGTGCTGGGCTGGGACCTGATGCTGCACGACGTGCAACCGCCCGGCTATCTGGGCGCGGAGCGGGAGTTCCTGGTGTCGTCGCGGCTGGACAACCTGGTGTCGGTGCACGCCGGGGTCACCGCGCTGACCGCCGCGGCGACGGCCGCCGAGCCGCCGTCGTACATCCCGGTGCTCGCCGCCTTCGACCACGAGGAGGTCGGCAGCGGCTCGGACACGGGGGCGCAGAGCCCGATGCTGGAGCGGGTGCTGAGCCGGTCGGTGTCGGCCCGGGGCGGCAGCGGGGAGGACTGGTCGCGGGCGCTGGCCGGGGCGTACTGCGTGTCCGCCGACATGGCGCACGCGGTGCACCCGAACTACGCGGAGCGCCACGACCCGGGCCACCACCCGCTGCCCAACGGCGGCCCGACGGTCAAGGTCAACGTCAATCAGCGGTACGCCACCGACTCGACCGGGATCGCGCTGTTCGCGTCGGCCTGCGAGCGGTCGGGTGCCCCGTGGCAGCCGTTCGTCTCCAACAACGCGATGCCGTGCGGCACGTCGATCGGCCCGCTCACGGCGGCCCGGCTCGGGGTGCCGACGGTCGACGTGGGGGTGCCGGGGCTCTCGATGCACTCGGCCCGTGAGTTGTGCGGGGCGCGGGACCCGGGTCATCTGGCGGCGATCCTGACGGCGTTCGTGACGTCCGGATAAGAGGCACGGGTACGGGGAAGGGCCACACCGGCCCTTCCCCGTGGCGGCTACCCTCGGCGAGTACTGGCCGACGAGGGCCTGGGGAAGGCCGGACCAGGACGAACCCCCTGCCTTGGCCACTGCCACCGACCAAGCGGCTTCAAGGAAGTTGAACGATGACGGATCAGGGAACGGCCGAGGGCTACCGCGTCGAGCACGACTCGATGGGCGAGGTCAGGGTGCCCGCCGACGCGAAGTGGCGGGCCCAGACGCAGCGGGCCGTGGAGAACTTCCCGGTCTCCGGCCAGCGGCTGGAGCGGGCCCACATCGAGGCCCTGGCCCTCATCAAGGCCGCCGCCGCCAAGGTCAACGCCGAGCTGAAGGTCCTCGACCCGGAGATCGCGGAGGCCATCCAGGAGGCGGCCGCCGAGGTCGCCGACGGGCGCTGGGACGCGGAGTTCCCGGTCGACGTCTTCCAGACCGGCTCGGGCACCTCCTCGAACATGAACGCCAACGAGGTCCTGGCCACCCTCGCCACCGAGCGCCTGGGCCGCGCGGTCCACCCCAACGACCACGTCAACGCCTCGCAGTCCTCCAACGACGTGTTCCCCTCCTCGATCCACATCGCCGCCACCGCCGCGGTCACCGCCGACCTGATCCCCGCCCTGGACCACCTCGCCGCCGCCCTGGAGCGCAAGGCGGAGGAGTTCGCGACGGTGGTGAAGTCCGGGCGGACCCACCTGATGGACGCCACGCCCGTCACCCTGGGGCAGGAGTTCGGGGGCTACGCCGCCCAGATCCGCCACGGCGTCGAGCGGCTGCGCGCCTCGCTCCCCCGCCTCGCCGAACTCCCCCTCGGCGGAACGGCCGTGGGCACCGGAATCAACACCCCGCCCGGCTTCTCCGCCGCCGTCATCGCCGAGGTGGCCCGCGTCACCGGACTGCCGCTCACCGAGGCCCGCGACCACTTCGAGGCGCAGGGCGCCCGGGACGGCCTGGTGGAGACCTCGGGCCAGCTGCGCACCATCGGCGTCTCGCTCACCAAGATCTGCAACGACCTGCGCTGGATGGCGTCCGGACCGCGCACCGGCCTCGCCGAGATCTCCCTGCCCGACCTCCAGCCCGGCTCCTCGATCATGCCGGGCAAGGTCAACCCGGTCATCCCCGAGGCGGTCCTGATGGTCGCCGCGCAGGTGACCGGGAACGACGCCACGGTCGCCGCCGCGGGCGCCGCCGGGAACTTCGAGCTGAACGTCATGCTCCCGGTCATCGCGAAGAACCTGCTGGAGTCCGTACGGCTGCTCGGCAACGCCTCCCGGCTGCTCGCCGACCGTACGGTGTACGGAATCACGGCGCACGTCGAGCGGGCCAGGGAGTACGCCGAGTCCTCGCCGTCCGTCGTCACCCCGCTGAACAAGTACATCGGCTACGAGGAAGCGGCCAAGGTCGCCAAGAAGTCGCTCGCGGAACGCCGGACGATCCGTGAGGTCGTCCTCGAATCGGGCTACGTGGAGCGCGGAGACCTGACCGAACAGCAGCTCGACGAGGCCCTGGACGTGCTGCGCATGACCCGCCCGTGACGGGCGCCGCCGTGCCGGGGCCGCGCGCTCCGTAGGATCTCTCCATGACGGGTACCGGAGAGACCGAGCGCTGGGCGCCGGGTGACCAGATTCTGTGGCGCTACCGCGGCAACGGCCCCGAACGGCCGGATTCCGCCGCTCACGCGTTCCACATCTGCCGCCCGGTCACGGTCGTCCAGGACACCGAGGAACTGCTCGCGGTGTGGGTGGCGCCCGGCACCGAGTGCGTCAAGCCGGTCCTCGCGGACGGCACCGAGGTGCACGCCGAACCGCTCGCCACCCGCTACACCGCCCCGCGCACGACGGCCCGTTCGCTCTGGCTGGGCAACGGCGTGCTGAAGCTGGCCAGACCCGGCGAGCCCTGGTCCGTCTGGCTGTTCTGGGAGCGCGGCTGGCAGTTCCGCAGCTGGTACGTGAACCTGGAGGAGCCGCGCACCAGGTGGGCCGGGGGCACCGACTCCGAGGACCACTTCCTGGACATCTCCGTCTACCCGGACCGCAGCTGGCTCTGGCGCGACGAGGACGAGTTCGAACAGGCTCAGCGGGTCGGCCTGATCGCGCCGGACACGGCGCGCCGGGTGCGCGAGGCGGGGCGCGAGGCGGTCGGACTGATCCGCTCCTGGGGGGCGCCGTTCCGGGACGGCTGGGAGGACTGGCGGCCCGATCCGGCGTGGCGGGTGCCCGAACTCCCGGACGACTGGGACCGCCGGCCGGACGGTTCGGACCGTACGGCTTCCGCCATGCCGTCGTGAGACCCTTGATGCACCCCAGGGGGGCAAACGTAGGATCGTCCCGAGGAACGCGGCTCGGCCCCAACCGGCAGGCGGGGTGCAGGACCTGACCGTAGGTCATCGTCTCGTCGCGCGGACCGCGCCCTCAAGGGTCGCATCGGCGTCACGAGTCGCACGAGCTGCCCGCATCGCATGAGCCACTACGAGGGGGTGGGGACGTGTCCGCCGGCCGCTGCCGCTCCCATGGAAACGTTGTCACCGGCATCCTGATCGGACATCGCGTTTCGGCCCCGTACGACGGGGAAGGCGATGTCAGCCGTTGTTATTGCCGCTCCTGCCGGGGCACAGTAGCGCCCCACAAGGTGATTGCCTCATACAACCGGCCCGGACGGACGGAATCCCACGCGTGACGGAGCATCCCACCTCCCACGAAGGCCGGCAGCCTCTCGCCGCCCGGCCGCAGGAACGCACCCGGCCGCGGCAGCGGGACGCCGCCGTGGCGGCCGCCGCTGCCGCCACGGCGATCCCGGCACCCACCAAGGGCCCCGCGGGCGCGGCCCCCGATCCACAGGCGGCGACGCGGCGCGAGGGCGACCGGCTGCGCTTCGTGGGGGCCGCGACCCGGCGGATCGCCCGGGGCATCGACCTGGACGAGATCGTGCTCGGGCTGTGCCGGGCCAGCGTGCCGACGTTCTCCGACGCCATACTCGTCTACCTCCGCGACCCGCTGCCCGTCGGCGACGAGCGGCCGGTCAACCCGTTCGTGCTGCGGCTGCGCCGCTCGGACCGGCTGCGGCTGACCGACGAGGAGACCGAGAGCCTGTCGGAGACGGAGCGGCTGCGGCTGCCCGCCGTCGACCCGCAGGCCGACCTGATGCCCGCCGCCGAGCTGTGCGAGGTCCGTGCGGGAAGCGCTCTCGCCGAGGTGCTGCGCGGGGTGCGGCCGGTCTTCGGCGACTCCGCGGCGGCCCGGGTCGCGCTGCCCGAACTGCTGGGCGCCGACCGCACGGTGCCGTCCGGCCACCGGGTGATCCTGGCCCCGCTGCGCGGCCGGCGGCGGGTGATCGGGGCGGCGGTCTTCCTGCGCGGCGCCGAACGCCCGGCCTTCGAGGCCAACGACCTCCTGGTCGCCGCCCAGCTGGCGACGCACACCGCCCTCGGCATCGACAAGGCGGTGCTCTACGGGCGCGAGGCGTACATCGCGGACGAGCTCCAGCGCACAATGCTGCCCGACTCGCTTCCCCAGCCGACCGGCGTGAAACTCGCCTCGCGCTACCTCCCGGCCGCCGAGACGGCCCGGGTCGGCGGCGACTGGTACGACGCGATCCCGCTGCCCGGCAGCCGGGTCGCCCTGGTCGTCGGGGACGTCATGGGCCACTCCATGACCTCCGCCGCGATCATGGGCCAGCTCCGGACCACCGCGCAGACCCTGGCCGGGCTCGACCTGCCCCCGCAGGAGGTCCTGCACCATCTGGACGAGCAGGCGCAGCGCCTCGGCAGCGACCGCATGGCCACCTGCCTCTACGCGGTGTACGACCCCGTCGCGCACCGCATCACCGTCGCCAACGCGGGCCACCCGCCGCCCGTCCTGCTCCACCTGGGCGGCCGCGCCGAGGTGCTTCGGGTGCCCCCGGGCGCCCCGATCGGCGTCGGCGGGGTGGACTTCGAGGCCGTCGAGCTGGACGCCCCGGCCGGTGCGACGCTGCTGCTGTACACCGACGGGCTGGTCGAGTCACGGCTGCGGGACGTGTGGACGGGCATCGAGCTGCTGCGGGAACGGCTCGCCGCGACCGCCCGGCTGACCGGCCCGGACCACTCGCCGCCGCTGGAGGCCCTGTGCGACGACGTGCTGGACATGCTGGGCCCCGGTGACCGCGACGACGACATCGCGCTGCTGGCCGCCCGCTTCGACGGGATCGCGCCGAGCGACGTCGCCTACTGGTTCCTGGACCCGGACGACTCCGCCCCCGGCCGGGCCCGCAGGCTGGCGCGCAGGGCGCTCGGCCGGTGGGGCCTGGACGACCTGTCGGACTCGGTGGAGCTCCTGATCAGCGAGGTGGTCACCAACGCCGTGCGGTACGCGGAGCGCCCGGTGACCCTGCGGCTGCTGCGCACCGAAACGCTGCGCTGCGAGGTCGGCGACGACTCCCCGCAGCTCCCCCGGCAGCGCCGCGCCAAGGACATGGACGAGAACGGGCGCGGCCTGTTCCTGGTCAACCGCCTGGCCCGCCGCTGGGGCGCGACGCGCCTGTCGACGGGCAAGGTGGTGTGGTTCGAGATGCCGACCGGGGGGCGGTGACCCGCCGGTTCAGCAGGTGGCCACCGGGACCGCGGTCACCGGAGCGGCGTCCGTCCCGGGGCCGCGGGTGAAGGCGTAGCACTGCTGTACGGCTGCGCCGCCGACGCTCTCCCGGACGAGCACCGTGATGACGTCCGCGTCGCCGGACCGCCCGACCTTCGTGACGGAGTACGGGCGCTTCCGGTGCGCGGGGTCGAGGACCCGTGCCGCCTCCGCCGGGGTCACCTGACCGGTCATGTTCGCCAGCCGCTTCCGTGCGAGCGTCACGTCGAAGTCGATCAGCCGGCCGCTCCGGCACGCGCTGTCGTCCCGTTCGGCCCGCTTCGCCGTCCACGTCGTGGCGGGTGCCTTCCGCGCGAACGTCAGGGTGAAGCAGCGTTCCGTCCTGACGGGCCCGGCGCCGAGCAGGACCCCCTTCTCGTCGTGGTCCGACGAGAAGGCGGCGGTGGCGGTGTAGGTCCCGTGCTCCGGGTCGTACGCGATGACCGGGGCGTGCGTATGCCGCCGGATGACGCCGACCAGCGCGTCGGGGGCGGTGGACCGCGAGGCCGACAGCGCCCGGACCGTGCCGTCCGAGGCCCGCCGGGCCTGCGCCAGAACGGAGGCCGCGGCCGCCTCCTCCCGCCGCTCGTTCACCCGGTCCGCGTGCCAGGCCGCGTACCAGAAGTACGCGAGCAACGCGGCCGGGACCATCAGCAGCAGGAGACAGCCGGTGGTGGCGCGACGACGAGACCGCCGCCCCGCCACCACCGGACCGCTGGAAATCCCGGCCATCAGCTCCCCGTGTATCCGATGTCGGCCAGGGTCTGGTCCATGACCTGCGCGTACTTCGACGTTCCCGAGCCGTTCGGGTGGAAGGACTCAAGGCTCGCGCAGATGTCGTCCCCGGGCCAGGGAATGCACCAGGTCGGAGTCGCGTCGTCCCCGCTGTGGAAGTCCCCGTCGCCGTTCGGTCCGGCGACGATGTCGTGGATGTACGGGTCGCCGTCGCACACCGCATGGCCGTGGAAGGCCGGGATCGCGTCGGCGAACGTGACCTTGTAGCCCTTCGTGGCCAGGCCCTCGACCATGGTCTTCTGCTCGTCGCGCATGTAGTCGGCCAGGTTGTTCAGCACGTCGTAGTTCCCCGTGGTGCAGGGGTCGTCGGCGACGATGTGCGGGTAACCCATGAGGACGATCCGGGCGTTGTACGCCGCTCCGCTGATCTCCCCGATGAGAGTCTCGGTGGCCTTGACCGCGTCCTGTGCCTTGCCCGTGAAGTCGTCCTCGTCGCAGATGCCCGTGATGTAGCAGTCGGTGACCGCGTTGGTGAAGTTGTCACCGTCGTTGCCGCCGATGGTCAGCATGACCAGGCTCGTGTCCTTGCTGAGGACACCCGAGTCGATCTGGGTCACCTCGTGGTAGTTCCCCATCGAACCCCAGGAATTGGGGTCCCCGGATGTCAGCTGCCACGTTTTCGCACCGGAGCACGAGACGTTCTGGAAGTCCATCGAAGCGTCGTTGCCGTCGGCGAGCGCGCCGATCGACTTGCTGCTGAAGGGCAGGACGACCTTGCGGCCCCAGGAGTTCGCACTGCGACGGCAGGCGTTCCACTGGGAGGTGCCGTGGTCCCGGTCGGACTCGGGCGAGTAGCTGCCGGCTCCCTCACCGGAGGAGTAGGAGTCGCCCATCGCCACGACCATGTGCTTCGGCTTGGCCGAGAGCTTCTGGAACGCGATGGAGGTGAACGCGATGTCGTCGTCGGCCGTACCGTCGGCCGTGGTGTTCGACAGTTCCACCTGGGGTGTGCTGGTGAAGTGGTACGTACCGAGTTCGAACCAGGTGTTGGTGCCGTAGTGGGTGTTCACGTAGCGGTCCCGGTCACCGTCGTCGGTGCCCTTGACGACGTAGTGGGCTTGCTGGGTGTGGGCACCGGTGTCGGGCAGGTGGACGAACACGCGCGCCCAGCCGAGGCTCTGCCCCAGGGTCCAGGTACCGGTGATGGCCATGGGCCCGGTGCCACCGAGGTGCGCCGAGTTGCGGGTGTGGGTGTACCAGAAGTGGCCGTCGTAGCCGCCACCGACCTGATGGAGGTCGGCCTTCGCCTCGTAGTGGCTGTCGGAGTCGGCGTTGAAACCGAACGCGAAGCTGCCCTTGGAGGAGATCGTCCCGCAATCGTCGTTCCACGACTGCGTGCCGTCCGGTACGGAGGCGACCACGAGGGAGCCGGTCGGCGCGCCGTCACATACGGGGGTGCCGTGCTTGAGACGGTAGCCGCGCCCCGGTTCCGAGCGCAGCGTCTCGTACTTGATGTGCTCGTGGCCGCAATTGGTCGCGCAGTCGTCCTTCCACGTCGCGTTCTCCTTGTGCCACCAGTACTGCGCGTAGCACGCCTCGGTGTCGCAGTCCGGCGGGCTGAGGGAGTCGCAGTTGTTGAACGCGTTGCAGAAGACACTCAGGTCCGGGGAGACCTTGCTGCGCTCCGCGTTGCTGACCCACCAGGCGGGATAGAAGCCGGCGGAGCTGAACCCGGATTCGCCCTGCCAGTCCTGCCGTCCGTCCGTGCTGTAGGAGTAGCCCGTGTCGATGGACCAGGCGGACCAGCCCATCACCTTCTCCTCGTACGGCCAGTCCTGCGGGTGCGCCGCGTCGTGGTTCGCGTCGGCGTCCACGCTGGTGTCCATGAAGGGATGGCCCCAGCTCTTCTTGTAGATCGGGTTGGCCGGGTTGTTGTACCAGCCGAGTCCCCAGGGACCGCTGGAATGCGGGGTGGGCGGGTTGAAGCCGAGGTTGTAGTTCCAGACGGCGGTGAACCAGTTCTCCACCTTCGAGGGGTCGTCGTCATTGACGGTGACCTCCTGCCCGGCGGTGTGGACCTCGTTCCACTTGTCGGCGAGGATCTGCACGGACGCGGCGATGTTCACGGCGTAGTCGAGGGCGACGGCCTTCTGCTTCTCCGGCGACAGGCTGGTCTCGCCGGTCTTCTCGTGGCCGGCCAGGCGCATGCCGTCGGTGATCTGCCCGACTCCGTAGCCGCAGTCGGACTCGTCCCAGTGGACCTTCCAGTAGTCGTCCGTCGTGCCGGACGCGTCATGCCCGTAGTAGCCGTCGACGGCCGCGAGCGGGTTGCCCATCTGGCCGGGGACGACGCCGGACTCGGCCTGCCACAGGTTCGACTCCTGGGCCAGGATGCCGAGCATCACGTTGGCGGGGATGCGGGCGGTCGTGGAATCGCCCAGCTTCGGCTTGGGGAAGAGGCCCTGGGGGTCCACGACGCCGAGACCGTACTGGTTGCGCCAGCCGCCGGTGGTGAGCCACTGCGAGCGCAGCTCGCCGCGCACGGCCATGTCCACGGCCCACTCGACCTGGTTCGGGGTCGGCTGCAGGGCCTGGGCGTTCACATCGTTGCGGGAGACGGAACACCAGCGGTCGGGGTCGGTCGGCGTGGTGGAAGCGGCCGCGGCCGTCGCGGTGAGCGCGGAGGACGTGGTCTTCGCCGCGGCCCTGGTCCGGTCGGCCAGAGCCGGCGAGAGAACGGCCGCCGATGCGGCGTCGGCCGCAGCGGGGAGGACGCTCTGCGTCAGCTTCTTCCCGGTGGTGACGGCCGTCGAGGTGACGGTCGTCGGCTCGGCCGCCTCCTCCCCGGCCGGAGGCTGCGGGGCGGGCTCGGCCTTGGTGAACCCGCGGCCCGTGTTCCTGATCCGTTCCAGACCCGCCTGCACCCCCGGGGTGAGCACCGGGTCGACGGCGAGCCGGCCCAGGCCGGAGACCGTCGTGTCGGCGGGCGCGTCGAGCGCGGTCACACCGCTCCCCGCGATACGGGGCTCGCCGGAAGGACGACCGGTGAGGAACACGCGTCCCGCGTCGCCCGGCAGGAGTTCGAGGTCACCGACCTTCCCCGTGGCAAGGACGTCCGGCTTCCCCCGGCCGGTGAACACCTTGGCCTGGGACACGGAGGTGCCCTTGCGGTCCACGAACGCGATCCGGCCGTCCTTGGCGGGCCGGATGTCGAACGGGACGCTGTCCGCGGTGGCCAGCGTGGTCACCTTGCCCGCATGGTCCACGCGGACCAGCCCGTGCCCCCGTCCGGCGAGCGTGCCTCCCTCGGCCGGTACCGCACTGGTGAACTGCCCGTCGAGGGTGGCCTCGTCGAGCGTCTTCCCGGACGTGTTCACGGTGACCAGGCGCGTCTTCATGGTGCGCACGTCGTTCATCCCGCGGTACGCGGTGAACGCGGCCGTCCCCCTCGCGGTGTTGCACGTGGGGTCGAAGTAGGCCAGTGACGCCGTGAACGGCAGCTTCGTCACGCGGCCGGTGTCCAGGTCCACGATCGCGGTGAAGGCGCCACCCTGCATCAGGTCCGGCTTGTTCGTGAAGGCCCTGGGCGCGTAGGCGACCGCGGCATGGGATCGGTCCATGACGCAGGCGTTGCCGATCCACGAGTCCGCGGGCATGCCGGGCTCGGACAGCCTGGCCGCCGTCTTCCACGTGTAGGCGTCCGCGCTGTCGGCGACCAGGATGTGGAGGCCGTCGGTGTCGGCCGCCGCGACCACGGCCCGGTCCTTGGAGCTCTTCCAGCCCTTCCCGAGCTGCCGGTCCGGGTCGGCGACCCGTGCCGGAGGGGCGGGCGCGGTACTGCTCGGGGCCGGAGCGGTCTTCGGTACGGGTGGTGCCGCGACGGCGGGCGCGGCCTGGACCAGACCGCCGATCAGCACGGAGCTGACCGCCAGCACCACGGGTATGGAGGTCGCCCCGACGGATCTTCCGGCTCTCAAGAGTGCTCCCCTGGTCTGCGTCCACGCCGGCCCATGACGGCAGGTCGTGGCGACCTTAGGTGACACGTACAAGGAACTTCCAGGGAACCGGAGTTACATGGCGTAGATACGACAAAGCCGATGAGGACAGACCGTGACGTCACCGACATGGTCGGTGCGGTCGGGCCTGTGGCCTCATCGGCCTTGGCGCGCGGGTCAGCCGGTCACCGCTCGTCGCTGTCGTCCGGTCGCCGGTCCCCCGAGAGGTCCGGGAGCTCCCCTGTGGACGAGGGGTCCGGGCCCGGTTCGGTCGACGGGTTGGGGGGCGGTTCGCTCGTCGCGCCGCCCGAGGGCGAGGCGGGCGGGGAGCTCTGCGGGGACTCGCTGGCCGGCGGGGGCTCGGAGGACGGCGAGGTGGACGGCGAGTGGGAGGGCGAGGGGTCGTCGGAGGGCGAGGTGCTGGGGCTCGGCGAGTGGGTCACGGGCGGCGGACTGACCGCGGCGCCCATGTCCGTGTCGAGGTCGAACTCGCGGGCCTTGCCGACCGAGTGGCCCATGTAGTCGGCCCAGATCTCGGCGGGGAAGCCGCCACCGTTGACGCGTCCGCCGCCACCGGCGCCCTGGAGGGTCACCTGCGCGTTCTTCTTGATCTTCTTGCCGTCGTCGCCGGTGCGGTCGAAGGCGGCCTCGCCGAACAGGCCGACCGAGGTGACCAGGTTGGAGGTGTATCCGGTGAACCAGGCCGACTTGTTGTCGTCGGAGGTGCCGGTCTTGCCGGCGATGTCCGTGTCGGAGAGCCCCTCCGCGTTGCGGACCGCCTTGCGGGCCGTACCGTCGTCCACCACACCGGTCAGCACGGAGGTGACGGAGTCCGCCGCCTGGCGGGAGACCACCTGGTCACCGACGGCCTCGGGCAGGTCGAGCGGGGCGTCGCCCTGGTGCACGGCGCTCTTCACGATCTGCGGGGTGACCTGCCTGCCGTGGTTGTCGAGCGTGGCGTAGACCCCGGCCATCTCCAGCGGGCTCGCGCCCATGGAGCCGAGGGTCATCGCGGGTGCGGCTTCCAGGTCCTTCACGTTCATGCCGAGCTTGCCCGCAGTCGCCAGCACCTTGTCCATGCCGACGTCCACGCCCATCTGCGCGAAGACGGAGTTGACGGACGCGTTCATCGCGGTCTGGACCGTGATCTGCCCGTAGTTGTGGTCGTCCTCGTTCTCCGGCGCGAAGTACCGGTCGCCGCCGACGACCGGGCGCTTGCTGGTGCCGTCGTAGCGGGTGCTCGCGGTGATCTTCTCGTCGTCCTGCGTCTTCGACTCGTTGTCGAGGGCGGAGGCGAGGATGACCGGCTTGAAGGTGGAGGCGGGCTGGTAGTCCCTGCGCCCGGCGTTCGAGATCCAGTGCTCGCTCTGGCCGCGTCCGCCGTACAGCGCGAGGACCGCGCCCGTCTTCGGGTCGACCGAGGCGGCGCCCGCCTGGATGTCCCTGTCCAGCTTGCGCTTCTTGGTGTCCAGCTTGTCGAGCAGCTTGGCCTCGACCGACTTCTCCAGCTGCGCCTGCTTCTTCTGGTCGATGTTGACGGTGATCGTCCAGCCGCCGCGGTCGAACTGGTCCTCGGTGATGCCCGCCTGCTTGATCACGGCCTCGCGGGCCGCCTGGACGATGTAGCCCTTCTGGCCGGCCGTCCCGTTCAGCGGCTTGGGTTCGTGCGGCACCGGGAACGTCTGCTTCTGGCGCTTGGCGGAGTCGAGCCAGCCCTCCTCGACCATGTTGTCCAGCGTGTACGCCCAGCGCGCCTTGACCAGCCGCTTGCCGTTCGGACCGGCGACCGCCCAGTCGTACTGGCTCGGCGCCTGGAGCAGCGCGGCGAGGTAGGCGCCCTGCGAGACGTTCAGGTCCTTGGCGTCCACGCCGTAGTACGCCTGTGCGGCGGCCTGGATGCCCCAGGCGCCGCGTCCGTAGTAGCTGGTGTTGATGTACCCGGCGAGGATTTCCTTCTTGGTCTTCTTCTGGTCCAGCTTCAGGGAGATGACCAGCTCCTTGAGCTTCCGGCTGACCGTCTGGTCCTGGTCCAGGTAGTAGTTCTTGACGTACTGCTGCGTGATGGTCGAGCCACCCTGCTTGCCCTTGCCGGACAGGGTGTTGAGCAGGCCGCGCGCGGTGCCCTTGAAGTCGACGCCGTGGTCCTCGTAGAAGGACTTGTTCTCGGCGGCGACGAAGGTGTCCTGCACCTCCTTGGGCACCTCCGCGAGGCTCACGACCTCGCGGTTCACCTCGCCGGTCCTGGCGAGCAGGGTGCCGTCGGCGTACTTGTAGACGTTCGACTGCAACTCCATCTTGGCGTTGCCCTCCGGCACGTCCACGAGCATGTAGAGCACGGCGAAGGCGCCCATGCCCAGCAGGATCACCCCGAGGGCGGTGCCCAGTAGTTTGCGCCAGGTGAAGAGCCTGCGTATGCCGCCGCTCTTCGCAGCCCGCCGCTGGGCTCGTCGCGCTTCCGCTCGACCCATCGCTTGGTCGCTCCCGTTTCTCTGCTCTGCTCTGCCGAATCAGCCCGGACCTGCCAGCTAACACCGTTGGCAAGGCCGGAAAGCCGACGATCCGAGGTTTTACGGACGTGAGAATCAGCACCCGTCTCCGATGGAACCGACTCCTGAGGGGTGCACAAGGTTGCGAGAACCGTTAATGTGTAATCACATTGCTAGCGACCGGCTAGCTGACCATGACGGGGGCCACCATGACCGATCCGCACGACCCCACCACCGCTGCCCAGCCGCCCGCCGGGCTCGCCCCCGACGCGCCGGACATGCCGGAACCGCAGGTCCGCGAGATGAAGGCGCACAGCATCGGCGGCGGCCTCGGCCTGCTGCTGACCGTGGTCGGCGTGATCGCCGGCATCGCGCTCGCCATCGTCGGAGGCGTGATCGGCAGCGGCGGGAACAACGCCGTGGGCATCCCGCTCTGCATCCTGGGCGTCCTGCTCGCCATCGCCTCGCTCTTCTGCATGGGCGGTGTGAAGATGGTCGCACCGGGCGAGGCGCGGGTGATCCAGCTGTTCGGCCGGTACGTGGGCACCATCCGCACCGACGGACTGCGCTGGGTGAACCCGCTGACCTCCAGCCGCAAGATCTCCACCCGGGTCCGCAACCACGAGACCGCCGTCCTCAAGGTCAACGACGCCTACGGCAACCCGATCGAGCTCGCCGCGATCGTCGTGTGGAAGGTCGAGGACACCGCCCAGGCGCTCTTCGAGGTGGACGACTTCCTGGAGTTCGTGGCCACCCAGACCGAGTCCGCCGTCCGGCACATCGCCCTTGAGTACCCGTACGACGCCCACGACGAGGGCGGCCTGTCGCTGCGGGGCAACGCCGAGGAGATCACCGAGAAGCTGGCCGTCGAGCTGACCGCCCGGGTGCAGGCGGCGGGCGTGCGGATCATCGAGTCGCGTTTCAGCCACCTCGCGTACGCCCCCGAGATCGCCTCCGCGATGCTCCAGCGCCAGCAGGCGGGCGCGGTCGTCGCGGCCCGGCAGCAGATCGTCGAGGGCGCGGTCGGCATGGTCGAGATGGCGCTGACCCGGATCGCCGAGCAGGACATCGTGGAGCTGGACTCGGAGCGGAAGGCGTCCATGGTGAGCAATCTGATGGTGGTCCTGTGCGGTGACCGCGCCGCCCAGCCGGTCCTCAATACGGGCACGCTCTACCAGTGACCGAGGACAGCCCGGAGGAAGCGCGGGAAGCGCCCCGTGCCCGGCCGCGGCAGCGCAAGCAGATGCTGCTGCGGCTGGACCCCGCCGTGCACGACGCGCTGGCCCGCTGGGCGTCGGACGAGCTGCGCAGCGCGAACGCGCAGATCGAGTTCCTGCTGCGCCGGGCGCTCGCCGAGGCGGGCCGGCTGCCGGGCGCCGCGGC
This sequence comes from Streptomyces sp. NBC_00209, assembly GCF_045206345.1. NCBI lineage: Bacteria > Bacillati > Actinomycetota > Actinomycetes > Kitasatosporales > Streptomycetaceae > Streptomyces > Streptomyces sp. NBC_00209. The sequence continues at coordinate 2,391,830 of NZ_CP108121.1, forward strand.
CCCCATCCCCCGCCGGGGGCGCCCGCCGAAGCCCGCGCCGGAGCCGCCGGGCGACGAGTAGGACCTGAGGCCCGTCCCGCGAGGGTCGGGCCTTTCACGTGCGCCGTTCGACTGTACTCCCCGCGTATACACAGCAGGTATACACACCATGTAGAGTGCTCCGCATGTCTATCGGCCACACCCTGCTCGGGCTCCTGGAGTCCGGCCCACGCCACGGTTACGACCTCAAGCGGGCGTTTGACGAGAAGTTCGGGCACGACCGCCCCCTGCACTACGGGCAGGTCTACTCGACCATGTCCCGGCTGCTGAAGAACGGCCTTGTCGAGGTCGACGGCGTGGAGAGCGGGGGCGGCCCCGAGCGCAAGCGCTACGCGATCACGGACGCCGGCATCACCGATGTCGCCACCTGGCTCGCGCAGCCCGAGAAGCCGGAGCCGTACCTCCAGTCGACCCTGTACACCAAGGTCGTCCTGGCCATGCTCACCGGCCGCGACGCGGCCGACGTGCTGGACGCCCAGCGCTCCGAGCACCTGCGCCTGATGCGCATCCTCACCGACCGCAAGCGACGGGGCGACCTCGCCGATCAGCTGATCTGCGACCACGCCCTGTTCCATCTCGAAGCCGATCTGCGCTGGCTGGAACTCACCGCCGCCCGCCTCGGCCAGCTCCAGAAAGTGGTGGCCCCGTGACCCCCGCCGGCTCCCTGCTCTCCGCGCACGACCTGCACAAGACCTACGGCTCGACCCCCGCGCTCGACGGCGCCTCGTTCTCCGTCCACCCCGGCGAGGTCGTCGCCGTGATGGGCCCCTCCGGCTCCGGCAAGTCCACACTGCTGCACTGCCTCGCCGGAATCATCACCCCGGACTCCGGCACCATCACCTACGACGGCCGCGAGCTGTCCGCCATGTCCGACGCGGAGCGCAGCGCCCTGCGCCGCACCGACTTCGGGTTCGTCTTCCAGTTCGGCCAGCTCGTGCCCGAGCTCACCTGCGTGGAGAACGTCGCCCTGCCGCTCCGCCTGGCCGGCACCCGCCGCAAGGACGCCGAGCGCACCGCCCGCTCCTGGATGGAGCGCCTGGAGGTCGAGGACATCGGCGCCCAGCGCCCCGGCGAGGTCTCCGGCGGCCAGGGCCAGCGCGTCGCCGTGGCCCGCGCGCTCGCCGCGTCCCCGAAGGTGATCTTCGCGGACGAGCCGACCGGCGCCCTGGACTCCCTCAACGGCGAGCGCGTCATGCAGCTGCTCACCGACGCCGCCCGCTCCTCCAACGTCGCGGTGGTCCTGGTGACCCACGAGGCCCGCGTCGCCGCCTACTCCGACCGCGACGTCACCGTGCGCGACGGCCGGGCCCGTGACCTGGAGCACGCCGTATGACACTCCTGGACGAGAAGCGGACCCCGGCCCCCGCGCCCGCTCCGCCGGCCCGCCCCTCCCGCACCGCACCCTGGCTGCGCGACCTCGCCCTCGGCGTCCGGTTCGCCGCCTCCGGCGGGCGCGAGGGCTGGACCCGCACGATGCTCACCGCCGTCGGCGTCGGCCTCGGCGTCGCGCTGCTGTTCCTCGCCGCCTCGGTGCCGCACGCGCTCGACGCGCGCAACGACCGCGACACGGCCCGCAGCGAGACCAAGATCTCCGAGAACCCGGACGCACAGGCCAAGAAGTCCGACACCTCGGTCCTGCGGGTCGCGGCCGACACCGAGTTCCACGACCGCAGCATCAGCGGCTATCTGATGCGCGCGGAGGGCGGCCACCCGGTGCTCCCGCCGGGCATCGACGCCATGCCCGCCGCCGGCGAGATGACCGTCTCCCCCGCCCTGAAGGACCTGCTGAACGACCCGGCCAACGCCCTGCTCAAGGAGCGTTACCCGTACAGGATCACCGGCACCATCGCGGACGACGGACTGCGGTCGCCCAACGAGCTGATGTTCTACGCAGGCAGCGACACCCTGACCCCGGCCGCGGGCGGCCACCGCGTCACCGGATACGGCGAGCCCGAACCGACCCCGCCGCTCGCCCCGCTGCTCCTGGTGCTGGTGATCATGGTCTGCGTGGTGCTGCTCGCGCCCGTCGCCATCTTCATCGCCACCGCCGTACGCTTCGGCGGCGACCGCCGCGACCGCCGGCTGGCCGCGCTGCGCCTGGTCGGTACGGACATCAGGTCGACCCGGCGGATCGCGGCGGGCGAGGCCCTGTTCGGCTCCGCGCTCGGTGTGCTCATCGGCCTCGTCCTCTTCCTGGCGGGGCGGCAGTTCGTGAGCCACATCGAGGTCTGGGACGTCAGCGCCTTCCCCTCGGACCTCGCCCCCGACCTGCGGCTCTGCCTGCTCATCGCGGTCGCCGTCCCGCTGACCGCGGTGCTGGTCACGCTGTCCGCGATGCGCTCCGTGGTCATCGAACCGCTCGGGGTCGTACGCAACAACCGCGCCCGCAAGCGCCGCCTGTGGTGGCGGCTGGCGCTCCCCCTCGCAGGGCTCGGCCTGCTCGCGCTCAAGGGCCAGTCCGGCGAGTACGAGGTCGTCAACCCGTACCCCATCACCATCGGCGCGGTCCTGGTCCTCCTGGGACTCGCCCTGCTGCTGCCGTGGCTGGTCGAGGCGTGCGTGAACCGGCTGCGCGGCGGCCCGGTGCCCTGGCAGCTCGCCACCCGCAGGCTGCAGCTGAGCAGCGGAACCGCCTCCCGGGCCGTCAGCGGCGTCACCGTGGCGGTGGCCGGCGCGGTGGCCGTGCAGATGTTGTTCGCCTCGATGAACGCCGACTTCAACAAGGCCACCGGGCAGGACCCCACCCGCGCCCAGTTCTACGCCGTGTCGCAGAAGGTCGGCGGCAACGCCGCCGTGGAGACGATCGACGAGTTCCGCGCCACCAAGGGCGTCACCCAGGTCATCGGCATGGTCGAGGCGTACGTCACCAAACCCGGGAAGTACGCCGACGGGGAGATGCAGCCCACCACGTCGCTGAACGTCGGCGACTGCGCCACCCTGCGCGAGGTCGCCCGCATCGGCTCCTGCAAGGACGGCGACTCCTTCGTCGTGCACCCCAGGAACGACAAGGACATGGCCGGCTGGATGGACAAGACCGCCCGCAAGGGCAAGGAGGTCGAGTTCGAGTCGGGCACCGGCAGGAAGCTGCGCTGGACGCTGCCCGCCGACGCGAAGACCGTCGTCAGCCGCAAGGACCCGATCGGCGAGGACCGCTGGGGGATCATGGTCACCCCGGGGGCGATCGACGCGACCAACCTGCCGGGCGCGATCACCGTCTCGCAGATCCGCATCGACGAGAGCGTCCCGGACGCCGCCGAGTACGTACGCAACACGGCGGCCCGCCTCGACCCCGGCATGCGCCTGGTCACCCTGACGTCCGTCGCACGCGACCGCCAGTACGCCAGCGTCCAGACCGGCCTCCAGGTCGGTGCCACGGTCACCCTGCTGCTGATCGCGGCCTCCATGCTGGTCTCCCAGCTGGAGCAGCTGCGCGAGCGCAAGCGGCTGCTGTCGGTCCTGGTCGCCTTCGGCACCCGGCGGGCCACACTCGCCTGGTCGGTGCTCTGGCAGACCGCGCTCCCGGTGGTCATCGGGCTCGCGGTGGCGGTGGCCGGCGGTCTCTCGCTGGGCGCGGCGCTGTGCTGGATGGTCGGCAAGTCGGTCGATGACTGGCTGGTGTTCCTCCCCCTGGCCGGGGCGGGCGGGGCGCTCATCCTGCTGGTCACGCTGCTGTCCCTGCCGCCGCTGTGGCGCATGATGCGACCGGACGGGCTGCGCAGCGAGTAGTCCTCCCCTGCGGGCGGCTGGGCCTGATTCGTACAGCTGTACGAATCAGGCCCGGCCGCCCGTCACGCGTACCGGCAGCGCCCGCATCGTCTCGCGCAGCGCCGCCGCCAGCTCCTCGAACTCCTCCCGCCGCGCCGCCCCGGTCCGCATCGCCAGCGCCACCCGCCGCGTCGGGGCCGGGTCCGCGAAATACCCCGTGGTCAGCGCCTCGTTGCGGGCGGTCTCGACGGTGACCGCGGTGCGCGGCAGCAGCGTCACGCCGAGGCCCCCGGCCACCAGCTGCACCAGTGTGGAGAGCCCGGCCGCGGTCGTGGTGACCGGCGCGCCCTCCGTACGGCCGGCCTCGCGGCAGATGTCGAGCGCCTGGTCCCGCAGGCAGTGCCCCTCGTCCAGGAGGAGCAGCGGGAGCTTCCGGAGCGCGTCGCGGGGGATGTCGGCGCGCCCGCCGAGCGGGTGGCCGCGGTCCATGACGAGCACGAAGTCCTCGTCGAAGAGCGGGAGCTCGCTGACCCCGGGGACGCCGAGCGGCACGGCGAGGAGCAGCAGGTCGAGCCGTCCGGCGCCCAGCCCCTCGATCAGCGAGGAGGTCTGCTCCTCGTGCACCTGGAGGTCGAGGGCCGGGTAGCGCTCGTGGACCAGCCGCAGCACGGCCGGCAGCAGATACGGGGCGACGGTCGGGATCACGCCGAGCCTGAGCACTCCGGTGAAGGGGGCGCGGACCGCCTCGGCCTCCTCCAGGAGCTCGCCGACGGCGTCGAGCACGACGCGCGCCCGCACCGCGAGCCGTTCCCCGGCGGGCGAGAGCAGCACCTTGCGCGTCGTACGCTCGATGAGCTGGGCACCCAGTGCCTCCTCCAGCGCGGACACGGCCCCGGAGAGCGCGGGCTGACTCATCCCGATTGCGGCCGCCGCGTCCCGGAAGTGCAGATGTTCGGCGACGGCGGCGAAGGCGCGCAGCTGCGAGAGACTGGGCTGTTTGGGCCGGTTGCCCGGATTGCTCTGCGCCACTGATAGGCACCTCCGATCATCGCGACCGAGTGTAGCTATTTCCGCGATCAATGCACTCTGTGCCATGGTGGAGATCGTCCAACCCCCAGGAACTCCCTCAAAAGGGGAGAACCTACGCTGCAAGGAGAGCGCGTGCTCACTGTCGGTGACAAGTTCCCCGAGTTCGATCTGACCGCCTGCGTGTCGCTGGAGAGCGGCAAGGAGTTCGAGCAGATCAACCACAAGACCTACGAGGGTCAGTGGAAGATCGTCTTCGCGTGGCCGAAGGACTTCACCTTCGTGTGCCCCACCGAGATCGCCGCCTTCGGGAAGCTGAACGACGAGTTCGCCGACCGTGACGCCCAGGTCCTCGGCTTCTCCGGCGACTCCGAGTTCGTGCACCACGCCTGGCGCAAGGACCACCCGGACCTGACCGACCTGCCCTTCCCGATGCTGGCCGACTCGAAGCACGAGCTGATGCGCGACCTCGGCATCGAGGGCGAGGACGGCTTCGCGCAGCGCGCCGTCTTCATCGTGGACCAGAACAACGAGATCCAGTTCACGATGGTGACCGCCGGTTCCGTGGGCCGTAACCCCAAGGAGGTCCTGCGGGTCCTCGACGCCCTGCAGACCGACGAGCTGTGCCCGTGCAACTGGACCAAGGGCGAGAACACCCTGGACCCGGTCGCGCTCCTCTCGGGCGAGTGAGCTGACACCGACATGGCTCTCGATGAACTGAAGTCCGCCCTACCCGACTTCGCCAAGGACCTGAAGCTGAACCTCGGTTCGGTCATCGGCAACAGCGAGCTCCCGCAGCAGCAGCTCTGGGGCACCGTCCTGGCCTGCGCGATCGCCTCGCGCTCGCCGAAGGTGCTGCGCGAGCTGGAGCCGGAGGCGAAGGCGAACCTCTCCGCGGAGGCGTACACCGCCGCGAAGTCGGCCGCCGCCATCATGGCGATGAACAACGTCTTCTACCGCACCCGCCACCTGCTCTCGGACCCCGAGTACGGGAACCTGCGCGCGGGTCTGCGGATGAACGTCATCGGCAAGCCTGGCGTGGAGAAGGTCGACTTCGAGCTGTGGTCGCTCGCCGTCTCCGCGATCAACGGCTGCGGCCAGTGCCTGGACTCGCACGAGCAGGTGCTCCGCAAGGCCGGCGTGGACCGTGAGACCATCCAGGAAGCCGTCAAGATCGCCTCGGTGATCCAGGCGGTGGGTGTGACTCTCGACGCCGAGGCTGTACTCGCCGAGTAGGCACCGTACCCTGAATACGAGAAGGGCCCCGAGGACGACCGACCGTCCGAGGGGCCCTTCTTCCTGTGCGTACGCGCTACGAGACGTCCGGTGACGGCTCTTCCCCGCCCTTCTCCGGCGGGGCACCGGAGGCCGGCGCCGCGTCCAGCGCGGTCGACCCGTGCGGGGGCGGCGAGTGGCGGCGCGACTCCTCCTGCCCGTAACTGCGCAGATAGCCGACCACCGTGTTGGTCACCGCGACCAGCGGCACCGCCACCACCGCACCGCCGATCCCGGCGATCATGCCGCCCGCCGCGACCGAGAGCACCACGGCCAGCGGGTGCACCCGCACCGCCCGGCCCAGGATGAACGGCTGGAGGACGTGGCCCTCGATCTGCTGCACCGCGAGGACCACGGCCAGCACCATCAGCGCGGTGAACACACCCTCCGTGACCAGCGCGACGACCACCGCCAGCGCCCCGGAGACCACCGCGCCGACGAGCGGGATGAAGGCGAACAGGAAGATGAAGACGGCCAGCGGCACCGCCATCGGCACGTTGAGGAAGTAGATCCCGAGCCCGATGAAGATCGCGTCGATCAGGGCCACGATGACCGTGCCGCGCACATAGGCGGTCAGCGTCCGCCAGGCGCGCGGCCCGGCCCCGGCGACCCCGGGCCTCGCCTGCGCGGGCACCAGCTTGAGCACCCACTGCCAGATGCGCGCGCCGTCGTAGAGCAGGAAGAGCGTCGAGAACATCGCGAGCAGCGCGCCGGTCATGAACTCCACGACCACGGTGACGCCCTGGAGTCCCGCGGTGGTGATCGCCTCGGTGTTGGTGCCGACGGTGTCGCTGAGGTTCTTGGCGATGTCGTTGATCTGTTTGTCGGTCACATGGAACGGGCTGTCCAGCAGCCAGTTCTTGAGGTCGTCGATCCCCTTGGTCACCTTGTCGGACAGGGTGTCGATGTTGTCCATGACCTGCCACACCACGAACCAGCCGACCAGGCCCATGATGACGAAGCCGGAGATCGCGGTGACGGCCGTCGCCAGGCCCCTCGGCAGCCCGTGGCGCCGCAGCCGGGCCACGGTCGGCTGGAGCAGCGCGGTGACGAGCAGCGCGGCGACGAACGCCAGCACGACCAGCTGCACGGCGCTGATGACCCGCATCAGCACCCACAGGGTCCCCGCCAGCACCAGCAGCCGCCAGCCCGCCTCGGCCGCGACCCTCATCCCCCAGGGGATCGCCGCGACCGGATCGGGCCGCGCGGCCACGCTGGGCGCGTAGGTGGGCGGGGCGGGCACCTGGTCGACGTGGGCCGCTTCGTCCTCCCCCGACCCCGCCGGGACCCGCGCGTGCGGGTCCGCTTCGGCGAGCAGGGGGTCGTCGGCCTCCGTCTCGGCCCGTCGTTCGTCAAGGCGCTCGCCCAGCCTGCTCAGCTCAGCACCCACTTGTCCGAGCCACCCCGGCAGTTTCGACATAACGCTTCCTCTACCCCCGTCCGCTCTCCCCACCGCTCCCCCGGGAGCGTTCCGCACGACCGTACACGCGTGAAGCCCCCCGCCGTAGGACGGCGGGGGGCTTCACGAGGTTGAGCTGTGAACCCTGGTTCTAGTACCAGTGGTTGGCCTGCCAGAAGGACCAGGCACCGCAGGGGCTCTTGTAGCGGCCGTCCATGTAGCTGAGGCCCCACTTGATCTGGGTGGCCGGGTTGGTCATCCAGTCGGCACCGGCCGAAGCCATCTTGGAGCCGGGAAGGGCCTGTACGAGACCGTAGGCGCCCGAACCGGGGTTGCTCGCCCGGTAGTTCCAGCTCGACTCGTGGTTCACGATGTTGCTGAAGCACTGGAACTGGTCGGCCGGCACGATCTGCCGCGCCATGGCCTGGACCTCGGCGACGCTGTACGAGCTCTGCACGGCGAACGACGTGGAGCGGACCTCGGAGCGGCTTGCGCGCTCCTCGCGGTCCTTCTTCTCCTGGCGCTCGCGCTCCAGCCGGTCCTCGGCGGCCTGCTTCTTGGACTTCGCGTCCTTGGCGGCCTGGACCCGCGCGGTCTCCTCCGCGGACTTCTTCGCCGCGGCGTCGGCCGCGGACGCCTGGGCGTCGGCCTGCTGCGTCAGCGAAGCGGTCTGCACCTGGGCCTGCTGGCCCGCGGGGATGTCTGCGAGCAGCGTGGTGTCGGCTGCGGTCGCCTCGAAGTTGTTGTCGTCGGCAGCAGGAGTGCTGCCCGATGCAACGCCTACGACGGCGCCTACGGTGGTGACCGCGGTGGCGGATGCCACGGCGAACCCCCGGACCGAAATCCGGCTCACACGGTGTCCTTCCAGCATCGCCCGCTTAGGTGACCTCGCGGGCGCAATCGTGCCCCTGGCACTGGCCTCCCTACTGCTTGGGTCACGGGAAGGCACGGGCCCGGTGGGCGACTCCCCTGAGGGAGCGCCGCGTGGTACTCGCGGGCGGCATACGGACGGCGGTTGTTGAGTTGTGTGGTGCGTGGCGCCTCTGGAGGTGCCGGTGTGCCGTATGCGGGGCCTGACGGAAGCAAGACTCTGCCGGAACGGGACCGGGGGAAGCAATTCTCCGTTGCGTGTGAAAGGTCACACCTCGTTTGGCGGACCTGAATGACGGAAAAGGCGCCGGAACACGCCACCGCCCGGCTAGGCTGCTTGGCCCGCCGGGCGGCGTCAACGTCCCAACCCGTATCAGATCTGACCTTCCTCCAGCATTTCGGTCACCAGTGCGGCGATGCGGGAACGCTCCGAACGCGTGAGCGTCACATGAGCGAAGAGCGGGTGCCCCTTCAGCTTCTCGACCACGGCGACCACACCGTCGTAACGGCCGACCCTGAGATTGTCCCGCTGGGCCACGTCATGGGTGAGGACGACCCGGGAATTCGTGCCGATCCTGGACAACACGGTCAGCAGGACGTTCCGTTCGAGCGACTGGGCCTCGTCCACGATCACGAAGGCGTCGTGCAGGGAACGGCCCCGGATATGGGTGAGCGGCAGGATCTCCAGCATCCCGCGCCCCAGCACCTCCTCGATGACCTCGCGCCCGGAGACGGCCGAGAGGGTGTCGAAGACGGCCTGCGCCCAGGGGCTCATCTTCTCGGCCTCGCTGCCGGGGAGATAGCCGAGCTCCTGCCCGCCCACCGCGTACAGCGGGCGGAAGACCATCACCTTCTTGTGCTGCCCGCGCTCCAGCACCGCTTCGAGCCCCGCGCAGAGCGCCAGCGCCGACTTTCCGGTGCCGGCCCGGCCGCCCAGCGAGACGATGCCGACCTCCTGGTCGAGCAGCAGGTCCAGGGCGATGCGCTGTTCGGCGCTGCGGCCGTGGATGCCGAACGCCTCCCGTTCGCCGCGGACGAGCCGCACATCGCCCTCGGGCGTGACCCGGCCGAGCGCCTTGCCGCGTTCGGACTGGAGGACCAGGCCGGTGTGCACGGGCAGCTCGGCGGCCTCGGGGACGTACAGCGTCTCCTCGGCGAAGAGCAGGTCCACCTGGTCGGCGGCGAGGGACAGTTCGGCCATCCCCGTCCAGCCGGAGTCGGTGATCGCCAGCTCCGCCCGGTACTCCTCGGCGAGGAGGCCGACCGATGACGCCTTGATGCGCAGCGGGAGGTCCTTGGAGACGACCGTGACGTCGTACCCCTCGGCCTGGAGGTTGCGCGCGACCGCCAGGATCCGTGAGTCGTTGTCCCCCAACCGGTAGCCGGCGGGCAGGACGCCGGGATCGGAGTGGTTGAGCTCGACGCGGAGCGTCCCGCCGAGGTCCCCGAGGGGGATCGGCGCGTCCAGCCGGCCGTAGCGGACCCGGAAGTCGTCCAGCAGGCGCAGGGCCTGGCGGGCGAAGTAGCCGAGCTCCGGATGGTGCCGTTTGGCCTCCAGTTCCGTGACCACGACGACGGGGAGCACGACCTCGTGCTCGTCGAAGCGGGCCATGGCGTTCGGATCGGCCAGCAGGACGCTGGTGTCGAGAACGTAGGTGCGCCTGTCGGGCAGGCGGCGCTTTGTGCTGGTCACCACGGAAGGACGTACCCCCTCGGAAGAGGCTGGCGTGCGACGGCGGGCCGTCGCGGAGCATCCCGCTTGTCATCGGCGCCCACCTGGTTGGCGACCGGGCGCCGGCCTGTCAGGGATATGCCCTCTTACCCGGCCGGCCATGCCGACCGGATCTCTTCCGGGGGACGGCGGGGCGGACCCCGCCGGGCTCAGCCTCCGTAGCGCCGGTGGCGCGCGGCGTAGTCGCGCAGGGCCCGCAGGAAGTCGACCCGGCGGAAGGCCGGCCAGAAGACCTCGCAGAAGTAGTACTCGGAGTGGGCGCTCTGCCAGAGCATGAAGCCGGAGAGGCGCTGCTCGCCGCTGGTCCGGATGACGAGGTCGGGGTCGGGCTGGCCGCGCGTGTAGAGGTGCTCGGAGATCAGGTCGGTGGAGACGATCTCGGCCAGGTCCTCGAAGGAGGTGCCCTTGGCGGAGTGGTCCAGGAGCAGGGAGCGCACGGCGTCGGCGATCTCCTGCCGGCCGCCGTAGCCCACGGCGACGTTGACGAGTATCCCGTCGACCCCGACGGTGGCCTGCTCGGCCTCCTTGAGGACGGTCTGGGTGTGGGCGGGCAGCAGGTCGAGCGTGCCGACGTGGTGGACCCGCCAGCGGCCGTCCGCGGCCAGGCCGCGCACGGTGTTCTCGATGATGCCGAGGAGCGGGGTCAGCTCGGACTCGGGCCGGTCGAAGTTGTCGGTGGAGAGCAGCCAGAGCGTGACGACCTCGACGTCGGTCTCGCTGCACCAGCCCAGGAGTTCCTTGATCTTGTCGGCACCGGCCTGGTGGCCCTCGGCCGCCGTGCCACCGGACGCCTTGGCCCAGCGCCGGTTGCCGTCGAGGATGACGCCGATGTGCTTGGGCACCTGGGAGTGGTCGAGGCGGGCCTCCACCCGGCGCGCGTAGAGCCCGTACACCAGGTCGCGCAAGTTCACTGAGTCCACCTCTCGGTTCCGTGCGGGCCCGCCGGCCCCAGCTCAGGGGTCCGGGGTCGTCCCCTGGGGATCGGATCGCCGCACTGGAAGGGGGCGGATCGCCCCGCCGTGTCATGGCAGTCCCGTCAGGCCACATTACTGCGCGGGCGCCGCACCCACCCAACTCGGCCTGTCACAAGTCCGTGATAAAGAGATAATCGTGACTGATTCCTCTTCCCCCTACCAGGCCGCCGCATCCCGCTACGACTCCATGGAGTACCGCCGCAGCGGACGCAGCGGCCTCAAGCTGCCGGCCGTCTCGCTCGGCCTCTGGCACAACTTCGGCGACGACCGGGCACTCGGCTCCCAGCGGGCCATCCTGCGCCGCGCCTTCGATCTCGGTGTGACCCATTTCGACCTGGCCAACAACTACGGCCCGCCGGCCGGCTCGGCCGAGCTGAACTTCGGCAAGCTCTTCCGCCAGGACTTCGCCCCGTACCGGGACGAACTGCTGATCTCGACCAAGGCGGGGTACGAGATGCACCCCGGGCCGTACGGGGAGTGGGGCTCGCGCAAGTACCTGCTGTCGTCGCTGGACGCCTCCCTGAAGCGGATGGGCCTGGACTACGTCGACATCTTCTACTCGCACCGCTTCGACCCGGAGACTCCGCTGGAGGAGACGATGGGGGCGCTGGCCTCCGCCGTACAGCAGGGCAAGGCGCTGTACGTGGGGGTGTCCTCGTACAACTCGGCGCAGACCGCCGAGGCGGCGCGGCTGCTGCGGGAGATGGGCGTCCCGGCCCTGATCCACCAGCCGTCCTACTCGATGATCAACCGCTGGACCGAGGACGACGGGCTCCTGGACACGCTGGAGGCGGCCGGGATGGGCTGCATCTCCTTCGTACCGCTGGCCCAAGGGCTGCTGACCGGGAAGTACCTGAACGGCATCCCGGAGGGCTCGCGGGCCACGCAGGGCAAGTCGCTCGACCCGGACCTGCTGTCGCAGGAGGTGGTGCGCCGGCTGAACGGGCTGAACGACATCGCGCGCCGCCGCGGCCAGTCGCTCGCCCAGCTGGCCCTGGCGTGGGTGCTGCGCGACAGCCGGATGACGTCCGCCCTGATCGGCGCGTCGAGCGTGGGACAGCTGGAGGAGAACGTCGCGGCGCTGGCGGGCCCGGAGCTGTCGGCCGAGGAGCTGAAGGAGATCGACGTCTTCGCCGTCGACACCGAGGGCACCAACATCTGGGCCGCGCGGGGCTGAGTGCGAGCCCGGCCCGGCGCCGGGCACAAAAAACGGGCCGGTCCGTGGGGGGGGGTTACGGACCGGCCCGAGGGGGGGTTTCCACCATAACCCTTCGTAAGTGATGCTGGGTGCCGCGGCGCGAAATAATTACTCTCCGAGAGTGACAGGCTTCGCTCCCGTCACGAGGCGACCCTCGCCGGACGTCTCTGACCTGCGGGGACACCGCCCATCCCGGGGCGGGCACCGGAAACACGCCCGAGACGTCCACAGGATGTCCACATTCCGCTCGTCAGTGGCCGCCCCGGGGCTTCACACAGCCCGTTCCCTCCATGTAGCGGCCGTGCGCCTCCGCGTTGACGAGTCCGTTGACCACACCGTCCAGCGAGCCGTCCAGACAGAGGGTCCCGAGGGTCACGGTGAAGGAGGTGCGGTGCGTTCCGAAGGTGCTCGTGGTGACCGATCCGTCCGGGTATCCGAGGGCGTGGAGTGCCTGGAAGACCGTGTCCTCGGTGGACTCCTGCCCCTCCGCGAGCGCGGCGAGCCCCTGCTTCACCCGCTTCACCTCCGCCTCGCCCCGGGCGCGGTCCGCGTCGGACAGGTCGAGGGTGGACTGGAAGGCGTGGTTCTCGGCGTAGTGCGGGTTGGCGTCGCCGCCCTGTTCGACGTGCTGACCGGGGGTGGGCTCGGCGCGCTGACCGGCGGTCGGCTCGGCGGCATGCCCGTCGCCCGGGCCCTCCGGGACGGAGACGGCGGAGGCCGGGGGCGGCGCCGCGTCGCCGGGGGTGGCCCGGACATGGCCGCAGCCGGTGAGTGCGGCGGCGGTCAGGAGCAGGGCAGCCGTGCGTCTCGCGGAGGTCATGGGTACGAGTATGGAACGGCGGTCCGGCGTGTGGCGGCGGGAGTTGGCACCCGATGCCATTCCGTCACGTCGCGGCCGCCGCGCCCCGGTGGCCCCGGGTGAAGCGGACGCCCACGGTGTCCCCGCCGACGACCACGAAGCGGCCGCCCTCGCAGCGGATCACGGCCTCGTGGACCTCACCCCGCTCGTCCCGGCGCTCGTCCGTGCTGAGCACCGTCCAGCCGCCTTCCGGGGGCTGCGGCAGACCGGCCGGCTCGGCGAACTCCCACTGGGCGGCGGGCACACACCAGTCGGGCAGCCGTGGCCAGGTGCCGGCGCCCACGTGCAGGGTGCCGTCGGAGGCGCAGGTCAGGCGGACCGACTGGCCGTCGTCCAGCACGAACGAGACGGCCTCCGGCTCGCCCATCCGGCCCTCGGGGCGGTAGAAGATCCCGAGGACGCCGACGATCCTGGCCCCCTTGAGCCACTCGGAGCCACCCCGGCGCGGGCCGTGCGCGGCATCCCCGTCGGTGCCGAGGTCCATGGCCAGCTCCTTCCCCGAACGCTCGCGACCAGAGTGCCATCCTTCTCGCTCCGTGGGGGCGCCCGTCTCACGCGGGTTTGCGGGCCTCGATCAGGAAGCGGGTGGTGTGGGCGACGAACGGGCCCTCGGTCTCCAGGCGGTGGTGCAGCGCCGCGAGTTGGGGCCGGTAGTGCTCGACGGTGAAGCCGGGCACCATCCAGATCACCTTGCGCAGGAAGTAGACGACGGCCCCGATGTCGAGGAACTCGGTGCGCAGCCGCTCCGACCGCAGGTCCACGACGTCCAGCCCGGCCGCCTCGGCGTCGGCCCGCGCCCGCTCCGGGTCGCGCGCGCCGCGCACCTCCGGGGGCTGCGGCCCGAGGAAGTACTCGACCAGCTCGAAGACGCTCGCGGGGCCCACCTGCTGCGAGAAGTACGTGCCGCCGGGGGCCAGCACCCGGGCGATCTCCGCCCACCAGGTGGTCACCGGATGCCGGCTGACCACCAGGTCGAACGCCCCGTCCCCGAACGGCAGCGGCGGCTCGTCCTCGTCCGCGACGACGGCCGCCCCTCGCGGGTGCAGCAACGCGGTGGCCCGGGCGATGTTCGGCGGCCAGGACTCGGTGGCGACGGCGAGCGGCGGCAGCTCCGGCACGGAGGCCAGCACCTCACCCCCGCCGGTCTGGATGTCGAGCGCGGCCCGCGCCCGCCCCATCCGCTCCCCCATGGCCCGCGCGTACCCCCAGGAGGGCCGCTGCTCGGTAGCCCTCCCGTCGAGCCAGGAGAAGTCCCACCCGTCGACGGAGACGCTGTCCGCCTCCGCGACGAGAGCGTCGAACCGGGCGGCTTCACCGGACATGGGCGGGGTGGCGTCGGATTCAGCGGGCATGGGCTCATCGTCCCAGCCGGACCGTGCGGCACGCGACCGCATTACGGGCGGGCACCGTGAGTGCCCAGGCGTGCCCGAACAGTGGAGTACAGGCCACTGTGAAGCTTCCCCTTGATGTTGGACACCTGGAGACTGGGACGTGAGGTTCCAGAGGAAGTAGTGCCAGGTGGGAAGCAAGAGCAACCGCAGTAGGCGGTACTCGGAGGAGTTCAAGCGCGACGCGGTCGCGCTGGTCCGCTCCTCCGGTAAGACCGTCACCGAGGTGGCCCGGGAGATCGGGGTCAGCGCCGAGGGCCTGCGGAACTGGGTCAAGCAGGACACGATCGACCGCGGGCAGGGGGCGTCGGGCGAGCTCACGAGCGCGGAGCGGGAGGAACTGCGTCGGCTGCGGCGGCAGAACCGTGAGCAGGCCGAGACGATTGAGGTGCTGCGAAAAGCGGCGGTCTTCTTCGCGAAGGAGAGCGATCGATGAACGACGTGTATGCGTTCATCGAGGCGGAGAGGACCACCCACAACGTTGCTCTGTTGTGCCGGCTGCTGAAGGTGGCCCGGTCCTCCTTCTACGCCTGGCTGGCCGGTGAGCCGGCACGCGCCGCCCGCCGGGCCGCCGACGAGGCCCTGGCCCACGAGATCACCGTCTTGCACATCGCCTCCCGGTGCACCTACGGAGTGCCGCGCATCCATGCGGAACTGCGCAGGCTGGACCGGCGGGTCAACCGCAAGCGGGTGGAGCGGATCATGCGTGAGCGCGACATCACCGGGGTCACCCGGCGCAAGCGTCGGTCGCTGACCCGTCCGGCGAAGAAGGCTGTGCCCGCTCACGACCTGATCGGCCGCGACTTCACGGCCGCCGCCCCGGGGCGGAAACTGGTCGGTGACATCACCTACATCCCCACCGACGAGGGCTGGCTGTATCTGGCGACCTGGCTGGACCTGGCAACCCGCGAGATCGTCGGCTACTCGATGGCCGACCACCACCGCGCATCCCTGGTGGTCGACGCACTGACGATGGCCGCCGGCCGCAGCGACCTCCGGCCCGGCTGCATCGTGCACTCGGATCGCGGAGCGGAGTACACCGCCGACGAACTCCGCCGGGTGGTAAGCCGGTTGGGGCTGCGGCAGAGCATGAGACGAACCGGCTCGTGCTACGACAATGCCGCCGCCGAGAGCTTCTTCGCGCTGCTGAAAGCGGAGATCGGCACCCGCCGCTGGCCCGACCGGACCACTGCCCGCGCTGAGATCTTCACCTTCATCGAGAGCTTCTACAACCGCAAGCGGCTGCGGAGGCATCCGGTCTGGGGCTACCTCACCCCGCTGGAGACCCGGCAGCGACACGAGCAAGAACACGCCCTCGCAGTGTAAGCATCGAGTGTCCAGCATCACGGGGAAACTTCAGGACCTCGCCGAGGCCGACTGGATCAGCGTCCTCCACAACTTCACGCCCCGCCTGCAGCTTGCCGCCTGCGCCGGCGGTCGCCACCAGGAACCCCCGGCGCCGGTGTCACTGTCGCTCGGCACATCCGAGGCACTCGAGGTGTACTTGGTCACTGCCGAGGCCCTCACCAGGGAGGCCGTGCACCCTGCCGCCGCGGAACTGGCCCGTCGCGCCGCCGAACCGGATGCCCCGTTCCAGGCTCCATAGTCGCTGTCCCCATCTCGTTCGCCAGACAGGATGGAACGGACAACGGCGACGCAAATCCACTGCCCCCGAGAGAAAGCAGGGAAAGCCATGCAGAACATCACGCCTGAACCAAGTGCCCCCTACACGGCCGCGCAGGCCGAGTCCTACGGGGACGCCCGCGGACTGCTCAATGCCCTCATCGCAGCCTGCAGTGCCAAGATCGGCAACACCGACGCCACTGACGAAGCAACCCGGCTGCAAAGCGAGCAACAGGGCTACCTGGACGAGCGACGTCACCTCACAGTGACGGATGATGCAGCTGTGGCTCGGATCCTGCGCGACTACCCGGCTCGGCTTCGGGCTGTCCGCGGAGAGGGCACGTGAGCGACGAGCTCTACCCACGTCTCGGATCCGACCGTGAGAACGCCCGTGTCTTCAACCGGCACGTTCGCCCAAGGATCACCGGCACGCCGCGCGAGAACCCAAACGTCCTGTTCATCGGTGGGACGCCCGGCTCAGGCAAAACCACCGCGCAGGACACTCTGCTGTCTCGGATCGGCCGGACCGATTCCTTCTCGCTCGACGGTGACGAGCTGATACTCCAACACCCTCAAGCCGAACGGTTGCACAGAGAAGGGGAATTCACTGGTGCGTACCTGGCGTCGGAGGCCCTCAAAGGGCACTGGTGGAGCCGAGCCGCCAGGTTACTGCGCATGCAACGCCTGGACACTGTGATCAGTGCCCCACTCGCCGGCCCCCAATGGGCGATCAAACGGATCACTGAGTTCCGCCGAGCGGACTTCCAGGTCGGCGTCGCCTTCGTCGCCACCCACGAGGCCCTGAGCCTGCAGGGCGTTGTCGACCGGTACCACCGCAACCGCCAATTGTACGGATACGGCCGATGGATTCCGCCCCAATGGCACGACGCCGCCTACTCCGGTGTACTGGATACGGCTGACCAGATCGACGCCTTACGGGCCGCCGACACCATCTACGTCGCCCGCCGCGACGGCACCCTTCTTCATACCAACCAGTTGAGCCCCAAAGGTGCCTGGTCTCTCGGGCTTGCGACCAGCCAGGCAATCGAGGCCGAGCGCAACCGCCCCTGGACCGCTACAGAAAGCAGCCATTTCCTGCAGAAGCAAGGACAGTTGCGCAGAGAGTTGAGCGCCGAATGGACGCCGCTCCTGGACAGCATCGACCGCCGGGCCATGCCTGCGATCTCTCCCCTTGTCGTCCGCGACGACGTCCAGCTGGCAGCTCATCGCGCGGAAACCGAGGGGCTGCTCCAACGGATCGAGCACGAGGCCGCGACGATGAAGTCCCGCAGCGGGGAACTTGGCCGGGCACACCACAGCGGTGAGAATGCGACCCGCCTGAAGGAACTCCGCGAGGCCGGTGCTCCGGCCGCCGAGCTACGACAGATCCGCGAGACGATGCACCAGGACCGATGGAACGCGAACATCACCGAGTTCAATCTCGGCCGCCGGATCGCAGGCACGACCCAGCTCCTCGAACGCACGGGACAGGAACAGCAACGCCGAGGCGAATTGGCTCCTGCGGAGCGACTGTACGAAGACCGGGCCCGCCAGCATCTTCAAGCCCTCGCGGCCAATCAGCCCGTCAGGTCCGTCCCTACCCGAAACGAGGGCCCGCGGCTCAGCGGACCGGAAGGGGGAGGTCGCCGACAAGGATGGTGAAACCGGCGGACCGAGCGGGCCGGGCACCGGCCCCCGGCTCACCACCAGTAGACCGGGTACGCCTGCTTGTTGAGGCGGTTGCCCACCAGGCCCACCAGGACCAAGAGGACCGTCGCCGCCGCCAGCAGGGCGAGGAACGGGCCGGCGGAGGGGCCGGTCGCCGCCACGATCACGGCGGTCGCGGCGGCGGGTGAGTGGGCGACGCGGAGCAGCATCATCGCGCCGAGGGCCAGGCCGCCCGCGAGGCCGGAGGACCAGATGCCCGGCCCGAGGACGGCGAGGACCAGGAAACCGGTCACGGCGGAGACGAGCTGGCCTCCGATCACGCTGCGGGGCTGCCCGAGAGGTGTCTGGGAGGCGCCCGCGATCAGCGCCATGCTCGCCGCCAGCGGCGGGATGAGCAGGACCTGGTGCGACCACTCCCCCACCGCCACCAGGAGGGTCAGGGCGACGACGCTGCTCGCCGTGGCGACCAGCGTCGTCAGCGGCTTCGGCCGGGGCGGCGCCTGCGTCGCGTGCCAGGGGCGCGCGGGGACGGGGACCTCGGCCGGGGGCCTGGTCTGCGCCATCGTGTCGGGTTCCCTTCGGGACAGGTGCTAATGGCTTGCACGTTAGCGTCGGTGGGGTGAATCTACCCGCAACCGCCCGATCACGCGGCCGTTCGCGGAACCTGGAAGAATCCGCGTACGCGGGTCAGGGAGGGCCGGAATGACGACGCACGGCAAGGACACGCTCGAAATCCGCCCCCTTGAGCCTCTGGCGGTCGAGTTCACCAGCTCGTGGCATTACGAGGCGGGCACCCTGATCGACGAGATCGGCACCCCGCACGGGCTGGCCCACTGGGTCGACGCGTACCGCCCGCGCCTCGGCATGGACGCCACCACCCCCGTGAAGACGGGAGCGCAGGACGTCACGACCGCGCTCGCCGTCCGCGAGGCCGTACGGGACCTGCTCGACGCCCTGGTCGACCGGGGGCGGCCGCCCGCCGCCTCCCTCGGCCTGGTGACCGAGCGGGCCCGGGGCGTCCAGCGGGCCGCGGTCACCTGGCCGGACACCGGGCCGCGGCTCGAATGGCCGGACGGGGTGCGGGTGATGGACATCGTGACCGCCCAGGTCTGCGCCTCGGCCACCCGGCTGCTGACCTCGCCGCGCCGCGCACTCCTGCGCCGCTGCCCGGCGCCCAGCTGTGTGCTGTTCTTCACGGCCCTGCGCACGGGCCAGCAGTGGTGCGGCCCCGCCTGCGGGAACCGCGCCCGCGTGGCGCGCCACAGCGCCCGGACGCGCTGAGCCCCCTGCGGTCAGGCCGCCAGCCCGCCGAACAGCAGGCCCAGGAACGCCCCCGCGATCATGAACGGGCCGAACGGGATCCCCGTCTTGCGGTCCGCGCGGCGCAGTGCGACGAGCCCCGCCCCGTACACCGCGCCGAACAGGAAGCCCGCGAAACCGCCCGCGAAGACGACGGGCCAGCCGTACCAGCCGAGGACCGTGCCCAGGGAGAGGGCCAGTTTGACGTCGCCGAAGCCCATGCCGCGCGGGTTGACGAGGAAGAGCAGGAAGTAGAACGCGCCCAGGACGAGGCCGCCGAGGAGGGCGGAGAGCCAGGAGCCCGCGTGTTCCGGCAGCAGTGCCGCCAGGCCCAGGAGTACGGCGGAGGCTCCGGCGGCCGGCAGGGTCAACCCGTCCGGCAGCCGGTGCACGCGGTGGTCGATGCTCGCGAGGAGCACGGCGACCGGGGCGAGCAGCAGCCAGGCCGCCAGCTCGGGGCGCGTGCCGGTGGACCATGCGAGGGCGGCGCAGGCGAGCGCCGTGACGACGGGGGCGAGGCGGTGGGGGGCGTAACGGGGGGTGGGCGCGTCCCCGGTCGGTACGGCGCCCGGGGCGCCCGTACGCACCTCCGCGACCGCCCCCTCCCCGCACCCGCCGCAGCGCGCCGCACCGAGCCAGGCGCGGGCGGGGCCGGTGAGCGGGTGGCCCGCCGGGCAGGCGTTCCGCCAGGGTTCGCCGGGCGGAACGGAGAACCGGTAGACGGCGCGCGGTACCAGGAGCCCGGTCGCGGCGCCCCAGAGTGCGGCGACCCCTATCAGCATGGCGTACACCTGAGCGATCCTAATCGGCCCGCCCCGGAAGGGGGTTGGGCCTGTGGATTCGGGCCCGGCGGCGGGACCGCGCCGCTACCGTCGGGCCATGGCTCGATGGCGCGATGGCGCGGGGACCCTGACGATCACGGACCGGGACGGGGTGACCGAGACCCGGGTGCCGCTGCGAATCGCGGCCTCCTACCGGCACCGGGCGCGCGGGCTGCTCGGCCGGGACGGGGTCGACGGGGCGCTGATGATCACGCCGTGCGGGAGCGTGCACTCCTTCCGGATGCGGTTCACGATCGATGTGGCCTATCTGGACCGGAAGTTCAACGTGCTGGCGGTCCACACGATGAAGCCGGGCCGGCTGGGCCTGCCCCGGCCGCGCGGCCGGCATGTGATCGAGGCGGAGGCGGGCGCGATGGCGGCGTGGGGGCTGCGGCCGGGCGTACAGGTCCGGGTCGAGCAGGCTCCGTAGGCACCCGCGGTCTATCTGCGGGGCACGTCGCTGCCGTAGACCACCCACGGCGACTGCTGGAAGGAGTTCACTCCGGACAGCTGCGGCTGGGCGCCGGCCACTTCGGGCAGCAGCGCGAGCGTGTCCGGCCAGCAGTCGAAGTACACCGAGCCCTTGACGATGAAGCCCGTCCAGTCGGTGGCCGCCGACGCGCCCTCGCGGTCGAGCACGAAGCCCACGCAGAGCAGCGAGGCCCGTCCGATCGCCTCGCGCACCGCGCGGACCACCCGTTCCCGGGCGTCGCGGTCCAGCGCGCCGAGGCCGAAGCACAGTTCCACCGTGCCGTCGTCGCCCCGGCTGATCCTGGCCCGTATCTCCTCGCCGCCGGGCAGCCAGAGCAGGAAGTCGACCCGGTCGAGGCGTTGCAGCCCGGTCAGCAGCACGAGTTGGTCCCGGCTCACCCAGGACTGCGTACCGGACGGGTCGGCGCCGGGGCTGATCAGGGTGATGCGCCGGGTGACCGGGTGGTCAGCGCGCACCCCCGCCACCTCCAGGTCGCCGAGCAGCGACTCGGCGTCGGGGCGGCTCCAGCACAGGTGGTACGAGCAGAAGAAACCGTCACTCATCGGCGCGTCACCTCGGCACTCGTGGTGGCTGCCCGCCCCGCCCGCGGCACCGCACGGGGCGGCGGCGTGGGGGCCGGCGGGTGGTCGGTACCGAGCGTACGGGCAACCCCTGGTCCGCGGCTCGGGCCTGCTTCCTCACTCGGTCATCGGGCCCGGCGGTCATCGGGCCCGGCTCGTACACTCGCCCGGCGGGCCGACCGGTCCGCGGGGCGGGGACGGCGGGGAGTCGCGACATGGCCAGATGGGTCCAGCCGACAGGCGCCGAGGCGCTGTTGGCGCGGCGGGACGGCATACGGCGGACCTATGCGGAAGCGTTCGCGGGCCCGCCGTGGCACGAGGACCCGGAGCTGGCCGACGGCTACGTCCACCGCCTGGCGAAGGACGCCGCCCGTCCCGGATTCAGGGCCGCGCTGGCGCTGGACGGCGTCCCGGAGGAGCCGGACGCCGCCTCGGTGGTGGGGTTCGCGACGGCCTGGACCACCGCCTCCCCCTTCCCGTCCGCCCGGGGCTACGCGGCCGTCGCCTCGGTCCTGGGCCCCGAACGGACGGCGGCCTGGCTCGTCGGCGCGCTGGAGGTGGACGAACTCGCGCTCAGCCCGCACGCCCGGGGGACCGGCCTGGCGGCCGCGCTGCTGGAGTCCGTCACCGCGTCCGCGCCCGAGGGCCGCTGCTGGCTGCTGACCTCGGCGGACGCCGAGCCCGCGGTGCGCCTGTACCGGCGGCTCGGCTGGCGCCGGGTGCCCGGCCCCGCGGAGGGCCCGGACATCGCCGTCTTCCTCGGGCCCGGGCATCCGGCGCTGCGGGATCCCGCCCTGCGCGCCGACGCATAAGTGGTGGACAACCCCCTTCCGCCCGGGGAAGCTGTGCGGCGATGACACGCACCGACACGCCTCCCGCATGGGACGAGCGCACCCAGCTGACCACGTTTCTCGACTACGCCCGCGCCACCGCGGTCGCCAAGTGCGAGGGGCTCTCGCAGGAGGACGCCGTGCGGGCGCCCCTGCCCGGCTCCCCGCTGATGACGATCGCGGGGGTGGTCAACCATCTGCGCTGGGTGGAGTACCACTGGTTCGAGGTGGTCTTCCTCGGCGGCGAGGACGAGGGCCCGTGGACGGACGAGGACCCGGACCGCGAGATGCGGATCGCCGTCGACATGCCGCTCGCCGATGTGCTGCGGGAGTACGAGGAGCATTCCGCCCGCTACCGGGAGCTGGTCGCGGCCCATGACCTGGACACCCGGGCCGTGCGGAAGCGCTCCAGCGGCGCGACCCCCGATCTGCGCTGGATCCTGCTGCACCTCGTCGAGGAGACAGCACGTCACAACGGCCACATCGACATCATCCGCGAGATCGTGGACGGGACGACGGGGGACTAGTTCTGCCGGGCCCGGTCCAGCTCGACGTTGAACTGGGCCCCGGACAGCAGCGCCAGGTTGGTGAACCAGACCCAGATCAGGAACACCACCAGCCCCGCCAGGGAGCCGTACAGCCGGCTGTACGAGCCGATGTACGTGGCGTACAGCGCGAATCCCGCCGACGCGGCGAGCCACAGCAGCGCCGCGAGCACGCCGCCGGGCACCGCCTGCCGGGCCCGGCGGGCCGGCTCCGGGCCGGTGCGGAAGAGGACCGTGATCAGCCCGGCGACCAGGCACAGCAGCACCGGCCACTTCAGCACCTCCCACACCGCGTCCCCCACCTGGGTCAGACCGAGGCGGTGCCCCGCCCAGCGCGCCAGCGGTCCGGTGAGTACGAGGGCGAACGCGCTGGCCATCATCAGCAGGAGCAGCCCGACCGCCCACGCCACGATGAGGTGCGCCTGGCGCAGCGCCGGCCGGGTGTCGTGCACCCCGTGCATGGCGTGCAGCGCCCGCCGGAACACCGCGAGATAGCTGGACGCGGACCACAGCGCGCTGACGGACCCGGTCACGACGAGCAGCCAGACGGCGGTGCGCTGCTGGGTGGCGGCCTCCAGCGGCTCGCGCAGCGCGGCGGCGGCCTCGGCGGGCGCGAAGGCGGTGATGTCCGCGATCAGCGCACCGGTGGCGCCCGGGCTGGCGAGCCCGATGACGGACACGGTCACCAGCAGCGCGGGCAGCAGGGCGAGGATCGCGTAGTACGTGAGGGCCGCGGCCCAGTCCGATAGGTCGTCGTTCCACAGCGAGACGGGCGTGCGGCGCAGCGCGAGCGGCCAGCGCCGGGCCCTGCCGGGACCGGGGGCGGTCGGCGGGGTTCTGCGCGGGTGGGGCGGGGCCCCGGCGGCGGTACCGCTGGACTGACTGGACACGGTTGCGGCTCCGGGGACGTGAGCGGTGTGGACGGGGCGGCGTCGGGGTACGGAGCCGGGCCCGCTCCCCGCCTCTCCTCTTCTGCTCGGGTTCCCGTCCGGTACACCCGGTTCCGCACGGCAGGAGCCTTCGGCCGCCCTCGTTGTCGTACCCCGCCCTTACGCTCCCCCCCATGAGCGTCTCCCTCTACTACACCGCGCGCCGCGCGACCCCGCGGACCGGGGCGGAGTCGGCCGCCGTCACCCGTGTCGTCACCGCGCGCCAGACGACGTTCCCGTACGGGGACGAGGAGAGCCTGTACGTGTACGACCCCGGGGCGGCGGAGCCGGGGACCGTGCTCGACGGCTCCACCAAGATGCCGTTCGACCCCGGCCGGCTGCTGCCGGTGGTCGCCCATGTGCTGGGCTCGGTCACGGAGTTGCGCCGGGCGCTGCCCGACGCGGACTGGCATGTGCACATGGACGACCTGGACATCGAGTGGGATGAGGCCAAGGGCTACGAACTGCCCGGCATGCGCGACCCGGACCTCGTCGCGGAGCTTGCCGCAGGACCGGATGCCGTGGGGAACGCGCCGGACGGCCGTGCCACGCTTGGCCCGTGACGACGCCCTCGCCCGTGACACCCGACGCCCCCGACATCCTGCGCCGCCCGCTGCTCACTCAGCAGTGGCTCGACCTCTGCTTCGTCCACTGGGCCGTGGAGCCCGAGGCGGTGGCGGGGCTGCTGCCCGCGGGGACGGTGCCCGACACGTTCGACGGGGCCACGTACGTCGGTCTGGTGGCCTTCCGGATGCACCGGGTGGGGTGGCTGGGGCTGCCCGGTGTGCCGTATCTCGGCTCGTTCCCCGAGACGAACGTCCGTCTGTACTCGGTGGACGAGCGGGGTCGGCGCGGGGTCGTCTTCCGCTCGCTGGACGCGTCCCGGCTGGTCCCCGCGGCGATGGGCCGGCTGGGCTTCCACCTGCCGTACGTGTGGTCCCGGATGCGGGTGGAGGCGACCGGGGGCACGATCGGCTACACCAGCTCGCGCCGCGTACCCGGCCCTCGCGGCGCGTACAGCCGCGTCACCGTGCGTCCCGGCGAACGCATACACCGGCCAACGGAGTTGGAACACTTCCTCACCGCGCGATGGGGCCTGCACCAGTCCCTCCTCGGCCGCACCGCCTACCTGCGCAACGACCACCCCCGCTGGCCCCTGCACCGCGCGGACCTGCTCCTCTGCGAGGAGAACCTGATCGAGGCGGCGGGCCTGCCGGCTCCGGGCGAGGCCCCCATCAGCGTGCTGTACTCCCCCGGCGTGCCGGTCCGTCTGGGCGTCGTACGCGACCCTCGGCAGCGACTGCCACGTCCCCGCCGACCGTGAACGCCGGAAGTGATCGGTGATCGGCCGAAAACCGCTTGCCGATGTCCTTGCCCCCGCCTACCTTGGTGGGTATGGGTTCTCTGTGATACTCCCCCTGCGCCTGCGTTGAGCTCGGCTCCGCAGTAGCGCATTCTCCTGCGCATCCGCACTCTCACGCCTCAGCGGCTCCGTGACGCCTGCCTCCCGGCACGCGGCCCCGGTGTGCCGTCGGCGTGCGCGGACGCGCCCCGACCACCGCGCATCGATCGGCACGGGCCGAGAATCAGGGGCTTCTCTTGCACACCGGACAACTCACACTTCAGAACGTCACCCGCCGCTACGACGACCGCGTCGTGCTGGACGACGTCAGCTTCACCGTCAGGCCCGGCGAGCGGGCCGGCATCATCGGCGACAACGGGACCGGCAAGTCCACGCTGCTCCGGCTGGTCGCCGGGCTCGACCGGCCCGACAACGGGGAGCTGACCGTCGTCGCGCCCGGCGGCACGGGCTACCTCGCCCAGTCGCTCGACCTGCCCGCCGGGGCCACCGTCCAGGACGCGGTGGACGCGGCGCTCGCCGGGCTGCGGGAGCTGGAGGCCCGGATGCGCCGGGCCGAGGCCGGGCTCGCGGGCCTGGCGGGCGCGGAGCTGACCGCCGCGCTGGAGGCGTACGCGCTGCTGGTCGCGCGGTACGAGGCGCGCGCCGGTTACGAGGCCGACGCGCGGGTGGACATCGCCCTGCACGGTCTCGGGCTGCCCGGCCTGGGCCGGGACCGGCCGCTGTCCACCCTGTCGGGCGGCGAGCGGTCGCGGCTGGCGCTGGCGGGGACGCTGGCTTCCCGGCCGGAGCTGCTGCTGCTGGACGAGCCGACCAACGACCTGGACGACCGGGCGGTGGACTGGCTGGAGAACCACCTGCGGGCGCACCGGGGCACCGTGCTCGCGGTGACGCACGACCGGGTGTTCCTGGAACGGGTCACCACGACGATCCTGGAGGTCGGCGAGGGCCGGGTCACCCGGTACGGGGACGGCTACGAGGGCTACCTCGCCGCGAAGGCCGCGGATCGCCGGCGCCGGCTGCGGGAGTACGCGGAGTGGTGCGCCGAGCTGGCCCGCAACCGCGAGCTGGCCGCGTCCAACGTGGCCCGGCTGGACGCGATCCCGCGCAAGGTGCCGCTCACCGTGTTCGGGCACGGCGGCTTCCGGGCGCGGGGGCGGGGGCACGGGGCGATGGTCCGCATCCGCAACGCGAAGGAACGCGTCGAGCGGCTCACGGAGCGGCCGGTCGCACCGCCGCCGGATCCGCTGGTGTTCGCCGCCCGGGTGACCACCGCGGAGGCGTCCGCCCCCCGGGTCGCGGCGGAGCTGGCCGGGATCCGCGTCGGCCGGCGCCTCTTTGTGCCCGCGCTGCGGATCGGGGGCGCGGAACGGCTGCTGGTCACGGGGGCGAACGGGGCCGGCAAGTCGACGCTGATGCGGGTGCTCGCGGGTGAGCTGCGGCCGGACGCGGGGACCGTGCGGACGCGGGGGCGGGTCGGGTACCTGCGCCAGGAGGAAACACCGTGGCCGGCCGGTCTGACGCTCCCTGAGGCTTACGCCCACGGGCGCGGCGGGGACCTCGACGCGCACACGGAACACCTGCTGTCGCTGGGCCTGTTCAGCCCGGCGGACCTGCGCCTCCGGGTCGGCGAGCTGTCCTACGGGCAGCGGCGCCGGATCGAACTGGCCCGCCTGGTCGGCGAACCCGTCGACCTGCTCCTGCTGGACGAGCCGACGAACCACCTCTCCCCGGCGCTGGTGGAGGAGCTGGAGGGCGCCCTGACCGGGTTCGGGGGTGCGGTGGTCGTCGTCACGCACGACCGGCGGCTGCGGGACCGCTTCCGCGGGAGGCGGCTGGAACTGGACGGTGGGCGGGTGGCGGAGATGCCCCCGCGCGGCGGCGGCCCGGGTGCCGCCGCCGCGCGGTGCGGTGTGGTCTCAGTCGGCCGGCGCACCGGGGACGACCAGGCCGTACTCGTAGGCCATGACGACCACCTGTGATCTGTCCCGCGCACCGAGTTTGGCCATGATCCGGCTGACGTGCGTCTTCGCCGTCAGCGGGGAGACCACCAGTTGCGCGGCGATCTCGCCGTTGGTGCGGCCGGCGGCGATCAGCCGCATCACCTCGCGCTCACGGCCGGTCAGGACGTCGAGGCGTCGGTCGGGCGTCCGGGAGCGTTCCGGGCGCTCGGCGAACTCGGCGATGAGGCGCCGGGTGACGGACGGGCTGATGAGGGCGTCACCGCGGGCGGCGACGCGTACCGCATGGAGGAGTTCGGCCGGTTCGGTGTCCTTGAGCAGGAAGCCCGTGGCGCCGGAGCGCAGCGCCCCGTAGACGTACTCGTCGAGGTCGAAGGTCGTCAGCATCACCACCTTCACGTCCGCCAGCCGCTCGTCGGCGGCGATGCGGCGGGCGGCTTCGAGGCCGTCCGTGCCGGGCATGCGGATGTCCATCAGCACCACGTCGGGCAGCAGTTCGCGGCAGGCCACGAGGGCGGCGCGTCCGTCGGCCGCCTCGGCCACCACGTGCAGGTCGTCCTCGTCGTCGAGGATGCCGCGGATTCCCGCGCGCACGAGGCGCTGGTCATCCGCCAGCAGGATCCTGATCATGTACTGCTCCGCCGGTCGTCGCGTGCTGGTCCGGGAACGGTAGCCGGGCCCGGACCGTGAACCCGCCCGCGGCACCGGCCCCGGCCCGGAGTGTTCCGCCCAGGGCTCGCGCCCGTTCCGTCATGCCGGTGATCCCGTTGCCGTGTCCGGCACGGACCGGGCCGCGGCCGTCGTCGGTGACGGTGAGCGTCAGTTCCCGCTCGCCGTGCCGGAGGGCGACGACGACGTGCCGGGCGCCGCTGTGCCGGACGGCGTTGGTCAGCGATTCCTGCACGATGCGGTAGGCGGCGAGGTCCACCGCGGTGGGCAGCGGGGCGCGGACCCCGCCGCGTTCGACGCGTACGTCCAGACCCGCCCGGGTCGCCGACGAGACCAGTTCGTCCAGCCGGGAGAGACCCGGTGAGGGGGAGGTCGGGGCCTCTTCGTCGGCCTGTCGCAGGACGCCCAGTGTGGCGCGCAGTTCCCGCAGGCCCTCCTTGCTGCTCTGCTTGACGGCGGCCAGTGCCTCTTCCGCCAGGGCGGGGTTCCTCCCCATGCGGTGCAGGGCCGAGGATGCCTGTACGTGGATCACCGACATGGTGTGGCCGATGACGTCGTGCACCTCGCGGGCGATGCGCAGGCGCTCCTCCGTGGCGCGCAGTCTCGCCTGCTCCTCGGCGTACGCGAGCCGGCCGTGGCGCATCGCGCCCAGGGCCACCACGGCGACCAGCCAGCCGGTCAGCATGAAGACCGCCGTGCCGGTGACGTCTCCGGTGCCGGCGAGCGCGCCCGCGCCCACGCCGATGACCATCACCGCCGCCATGGCGGCCGACACCTTGATACGGCCCTGGGCCGCCAGCGCGTAGAGCGCGGCGACGGGGACCACCACCAGGGGGCCGTCGACCGTGCTCAGCAGGTAGTAGGCCCCCGTGCAGAGCGCCGTCCACCATCCCACCGCCACCGGGTGGCGGTGGTGCAGCGGCC
This sequence comes from Streptomyces sp. NBC_00209, assembly GCF_045206345.1. Taxonomy (NCBI): domain Bacteria; kingdom Bacillati; phylum Actinomycetota; class Actinomycetes; order Kitasatosporales; family Streptomycetaceae; genus Streptomyces; species Streptomyces sp. NBC_00209. The sequence goes on from NZ_CP108121.1 coordinate 2,419,977, forward strand.
ATGCCGCGCACACCGCGACGGCCAGCGCCCACGAGCCGGCCACCGAGGCGGCCACTTCCCCGTCCGCACCGAGGCGCTGCCCCTCGGCCACCCCCGTCAGCACCAGCACGAACCCGGCGAGGGCGAGGTCCGCACGCGGCCCGGTGGGCAGGCGGAGGCGGGTGGGATCGAGGCGCGGCACCGCATCATTCTGCCCGGAGCGGGGCGCCACCTGGTGCGTTCTGCACCGTTTTGTTCCTACAGTGCCTGCCGGAGGAGTACGCGGCGGACCGCGCGTACATCCACGGGTGTACGTACTCCGCGGCTCACTGTCGGCCGTGGGGCGACGCGCCCGGCCGCGGGGGCCGAGCACGATCGAAGGCATGCACACGTCCTCCCCCCGCGGCTCCGCCGCTCCCCTCGCCCCGCCCCCGTCTCCGTCCGGCGCCTCCGGGCCGGTCGGCCGGTTCGGCGCGCTGGCCGGCTGGGCCCAGCGCCACCGCTGGACCGCCATCGCGCTCTGGGTGGCCGTTCTGGCCGCCATCACTCTGGGCTCCGTCGCGGCCGGCTCCGCGTACCGGAACGACTTCACGCTGCCGGGCACCGACTCCCAGACGGCCACCGACCTGTTCCGGGAGCACGGCAGCGACCGGGCGGGCGACAGCATCGAGATCGTCTTCGAGGACCCTGCGGGCGTCCGGAACGCCGAGGGCGCGATCGTGCCGATGCTGGCCGAGGTGAAGCGGATGGCCGGGGTGGCCGAAGTGGGCAGCCCCTTCGCCGACTCCTCGGCGGTGTCCCGGGACGGCACGATCGCCTATGCGTCCGTCACGCTGGACGGCAAGGCCGAGGAGGTTCCCAGAGAGAACGTCGCCGAGGTCATCGAGGTCGCGCGGAGCATCGCCACCGGGCACCTCCGGGTCGAGGTGGGGGGCGAGGCCGCGCGGAACGCGGAGGACCAGGCGCCACCGACCGCCGAACTCGCCGGAGTCGTGGCGGCGCTGGTCATCCTGGTGCTGCTGTTCGGCTCGCTGCTCGCGGCCGCGTTGCCGCTGCTCACCGCACTGTTCGCGGTCGGCGGCGCCGTCGGGCTGATCGCGCTGGCCTCGCATCTGTTCACCGTCGCCGACTTCACTCCGCCGATCCTCATGCTCGTCGGCCTGGGCGTCGGCGTCGACTACGCCCTGCTGATCTTCTACCGCTACCGGCACGAACTCCTGGCGGGGGCCGAGCCGGCGGAGGCCGGTCGCCGCGCCCTCGACTCCGCCGGGCGCACGGTCTTCTTCGCCGGGTGCACGGTCATCGTGGCCCTGCTCGGCCTGGTGGCCCTCGGGCTCGGCTCGTTGCAGGGCATCGCCCTCGCGGTCGCCGTCACCGTCCTGGTCACCATGGCCGCCTCGCTGGTCCTGCTGCCCGCGCTCCTCGCCCTGGCCGGCGAACGCATCCACCGCCAGGTGCTCGGGCAGCAGGCCAGGGCCGCGCGGAAGGGCAGGGTGGAGGGCAACCGCTGGCGGGCGATGGCGCGTGCGGTGCAGCGCCGCCCGGTTCCGACCCTGCTGGCCGGAGTCATCGCGCTCCTGGCGCTGTCCGCGCCGGCCCTCGGGATGCGGCTGGGGTTCGCGGACTCCGGCAACGATCCCTCCGGCAGCACGTCCCGGCACGCGTACGACCTGCTGGCCGAGGGGTTCGGTCCCGGCTTCAACGGCCCGCTGATCGTCCTGGTCAAGGGTGACCAGGCAGCGGGCCGGGCCGTCCGGGCCGAGCTCGCCGCCACCGAGGGTGTCGCCGGAGCGAGCCCGGCGATGCCTTCCGAGGACGGCGCCCTGTCCACCGTGTTCGTGTACCCGACGACCGCTCCGCAGGCCGAGGGGACCGTGGACCTCCTCCACCGCCTGCGTGAGGACGTGGCCCCGCCGCTGGAACACAGCACCGGGGCCGACGTGCTGGTGGGGGGCGCGACCGCCGCCTCCCAGGACGTCTCCGAGACGCTCGCCGACCGGCTCCCGCTGTTCGTCGCCGTCGTGGTCGGTGTCTCCTCGCTCCTGCTCCTGCTGGTCTTCCGGTCCGTCTGGATTCCCGTCAAGGCCGCCGCCCTGAACCTGCTGTCCATCTCCGCCGCGCTCGGCGTGATCACGCTGGTCTTCCAGAACGGCTGGTTCGACGTCCAGCCGGGGCCCGTCGAAGCGTTCATCCCCGCGCTGATCTTCGCCATCGTCTTCGGGCTGTCGATGGACTACGAGGTCTTCCTCGTCTCCCGCATCCACGAGGAGTGGGTACGGACCGGAGACGCCGCGCGCTCCGTCAGGGAGGGACTGGCCTCCACCGGCAAGGTCATCACGGCTGCGGCGGCCATCATGATGTTCGTCTTCGGGGCCTTCGTCCTCAGCACGGACCGCATGCTCCAGCAGTTCGGGCTCGGGCTGGCCGTCGCCATCCTGCTCGACGCGGTGGTCATCCGCTGCCTGATCGTGCCCGCCGCCATGCAGTTGCTCGGGGAGCGGGCGTGGTGGCTGCCGGGGCCGCTGGCCCGGAGGCTGCCCAGGGTGTCCATCGAGGGGGGCGGGGAGCGGGGGGGCGCACGGGGAGCGGTGAGCCGGGGCCGCGCGGCGGCGGGTCCGGGGCTGCCGGGGGCCGTCGCCGCGCGGTGCGGTCAGCTCTGCGAGCCTGATTCCCCGCGCTGGAAGGAGACCTCCACGCGGCGGTTCTTCCGGCGCCCGTCCTCGTCGTCGTTGCTGGCGATCGGGTAGTCCTCGCCGTAGCCCCGGATCTCGAACGTGATCCCGGAGCCGCCGAGCGCCTCGTCCAGCACGTTGTGGACGGCCTCGGCACGCTTCTTGGACAGCACGTCACCGTGCTCGGAGGAGCCGAGGTCGTCGGTGAACCCGAAGACCCTGACCTTCTTGGCGTCCTGCCGCTTGATCTCCTCGGCGATGGCGTTGATCCGCCCCTCGGCCTCACCGCTGAGCTTGGCGCTGTCCTTGCCGAAGAGCACTTCCGCCTGGAGGGCGAACTTGATGTCGGCGTTGGTGTCCTCGCGGCGCTCCTCGCCGCCGAGGTCCTCGATGACGGACTTGATGTCGAGGACTTTGGGCGGGGCGAGGGTGGCGCCGTCCGGGAGCTTCAGGTCGGAGTCCTTGGAATCGACCTGTACCGGTGGCTCCGCCGATGCCGACGGGTAAGGGCTGTCGTCGGCGACCGCCTGGCTGGCTTCGGTTGCTACGAATGCCAACGCCACTGCGAACGCGGTCATGACGACACGTGTCCTTGCCCCCTTCGCGGCGTCGGTGTCGGCACTCATCCGGAGATCTCAATCGTCGCGTTCGGGAACCCCGGGAACTGGAGATCAACCTTGTTGGTCGTGCTGGGCGGGGACGGGAACTGGGCGAAGAAGTTCAGGCTCTGTCCCGGGTCGATGCTCGACGTGTAGTTACTCGTGGTGAGCGGCCGGTTGTCCGTATCCCGCAGCACGTAGTAACGCTTCTTGCCGACCGAGTCCACAAGCGTCATGCCAGCCAGTGAAGGGCCTGTATCGGTGACCGCTTCCTCCTGCCCGCTCCATTCGAGAGGCGTGGTGAACCCTTCTCCGCCGGTGTTCTTGAAGTCGCCGCTGACGGTCAGGAAGCCGCCGCTGTCCCGCTTGGCCGAGTACACGATCATCTCGACACCTTTGTCGTTCTTGAGGGTCGCGAGCGTCTTGCTGCGGTCGGGAAGCGTCTCGCTCTGTGCCCCCTGTTTGCCCTGACCCTTTCCTGCGTCAAACGAGGCTGCGGGCTCCTTGCCCGCTTCCTTGTCGTCGCCACCACACGCTGCCGTTGAGAACAGCAGAGACGAGGCCAGGAGTACGACCGCCCCAGCCCGGCGTACTTTCCCCACGTGCCGGAAGTTCATTCGGGATCCTTTGCATCCATTCGTGGTCAGTTCTCGGCCAAGCGCACGGAGAAGAGGTCGGCCATCTCAGGCATGAGCGTCAGATCTTCGGAGTCGACCACCCAGTCCAGGCCCCCATCACAACGGACCTTGCCAACCGGCGTGGCTGTCGCCTCCGCGTCCGGATCTGCTCCCGTGTCCGGAGAGCTCGCCGGGTCGGGTGTGCTGTTCGGCTCCGCGGTGAACGTGCAGCGGGGTTCGACCACGGCCACGGCTGCAGCTTCCGCCTTCTTTCCCTCGGTGCCCGGCACGGTGTCCGTGCTTATGCCCTTGTTGGACTGCAGGCGGACCTCATAGCCCCATCGGCCGTCGGCCAGTGGCTGACAACGGACGACGCTCGCCTTGTTCAGCGCAGCGAAGGAGGACGCCCTCCAGCAGGCGTTGTCCGACCCTCCCAGGAAGGACGGGCTGAACACCGACTCAAAATAATCCGGGTCCGCGAGGTGCGCCTTGAGATCGGGTTCGAGCAGGCTGCGCGATTCCTTGGCCGCTGCCAGCGCTGCCGCATCGGCTGCACCCTGCACACCATTTCGCTGAATATCGGCTTCGCCGAATGCGAAGAAGATCAAGGCAAGGAAGAGCAGGCCCACCACCGCTGTGATGTACAGCGGTGCGGCCTGCCCCGAGTCCTCTGGCGTCACTTGCCCAGGACCTTGTTGATCTTATCCTTGAATTTGTTTCCGATGGTGGTGCCCATCTTGGTATTGATCAGAGCGATCACGATCGCCACCACCAGAATCGTGATGCCGACGTACTCGATCGCCCCCTGCCCCCTGTCCTTCCGGCGCGTCATGCGGTCCACGGTGGTGTGCGCCCAGTGGTTCACATAAGTCTGCGTCCGCACCGCCGCCCTGAGCGCGATGTCCTTCATGGCGATGTCCCCCTCCAGGTTCGACCGACCGGGAATCGGTCGACGTTGGTCCGTAAGTCCGTGTGTCGCGGGCAAAGTACGTCGGTGCAGTGGCCTTCGTCGTGGGCTGCCGGGCCCATTCCCACTTCGGGGGCTCGTCAGACGTATCGCTTTCGGCCATGCCGTCCCTCCCGCCCCCCACAGCTCCGAATGTCCCACAAACGGCCCTCTGCGGAGGGCACTTTGCGGGCTCAGCTGCCGAAGATCTCATTGATGTTCACGTTCGCCGCGTAGTAGAAGCCGACCGCGATCAGGATGATCGTGCCCGGGAGCATGAAGCTCGTGACGATCAGCGTGGCCTTGGGGACCGCCTTGGCGGCCTTGCGGCGGGCGTTCTGGGCGTCCGTGCGGCGCATGTCGTTGGCGATCTGGATCAGGGTGTCGACGATGGGGGCGCCCAGCTCCTCGCCCTGCTGGAGGGCGGAGACGAACATCGAGACCTGTTCGGACTCGTTGCGGCGGCGGAGCTGGTCGAAGGCGTCGCGTCTGCTGACGCCCATGTCCATCTGGCGCAGGGTGATGCGGAGCTCGTCGGACCACGGCCCGGTGTACTTCTCCGAGACCCGCTCCAGCGCCTGCCGGAAGCCGAGACCGGCCGAGACGACGACCGCGAGGACGTCCAGGAAGTCGGGCAGGGTGCGCTCGATGTCGTCCTTGCGTCGGGCGATGGCCGCCCGGATGATCACGTCCGTCCAGAACAGGCCGTAGACGAGCAGGATGACGGCCAGGACCACCTGCCCGTTCATCAGCATCGCCAGGGCGGCCAGGATGCCGAGCCCGCCGAAGACCGCGCGCCGGGCGGCGTAACGGTCGACGGTCAGGCCGCGCGGGTTGCCCGCCATGTCGAGCTTCCGGCGGATCCGGTCGACGCTCCTGGGGCCCATCAGCGACAGGACCCGGGGCGCGTACCGCATGCCGACGCGGTCGATGGCCGAACCGGCGGCGCTGGTGCGGCTGGCGCCGACCTCCAGGGCGAGGGCCAGGTCGCCGGGGAGCTTGGCGTCCGCGCGGTACATGCGGATGCCCTGGAAGGCGCCGAGGACGGCGAGTCCCATGACGGCGGCGAGCAGGATCTCCATGTGCGTCTCCTCTCCGGCCGTCAGATGCGGACGCGGGTCAGGCGGTTGATCAGGAAGAAGCCGAGGCCGTAGAGCCCGGCGGCGACGACGATCGCGATGCGGCCGGGGGCCGCGGCGGCCATGTCGTCCAGCGCGCCGCCCCTCATGGTGTTGATGAGGAGCAGGAAGAGCAGCCCGAGGACGGGGACGGCGACGGCGGTGACCTTCACCTGCGAGAGGAGGGTGGTGACCTCGCGCCGGGTCTCCTTGCGCTCCTCCAGCGTGTTGGTGAGGTTGCGCAGCGAGGAGACGATGGTGCCGCCCGCCCGGTTGGACAGGATGAGCGTCGAGACGAGGACGGTCAGCTCGCGGGAGGGCAGCCGTTCCACGAGTTCGTTGAGGGCGTCGTCCAGGGAGTGCCCGATGGCCAGGCGGTCGGCGACGCGCCGCAGTTCCTCGTGGGCGGGGTCGTCCAGCTCCTCGACGGCCATGGAGATCGCGGTGCGCAGGGCGAGTCCGGCCTGGGTGGCGTTGGCGAGGACGCGGGTGAGTTCGGGGAGCTGGCTGATGAACGCCTCGGTGCGTTTGGCGCGCTGCCAGTTGAGGAAGGCATTGCCGCCCCAGGCGCCGATGAGGACGGCGAGGAGCCCGAAGAACGGGGCGAAGACGGCCGCGGTGACGAAGTAGAGCCCGAGCAGGGCGGCGACGACGTACACCGCGTACTCGCCGGGCGTGAGGTCGAGGCCGGTGACCGCGAGCTTCCGCTCGATGCGCTTGCCGAGGCCGGTCCGCCGCAGCCTGCGGTCGACGGACCGGAAGCGCCGGGCGCGCCCCTCGATCGCCGGGGGGCCGGTCCGGGACAGGCGGTCGATGAGCGCCCGCTGCTGTTCCCTGCCGGAGGCGAGGACATGCAGGCCGACGACGGCGAGCACACAGGCGAGCAGGGTCACGCCGACCGTCAGGAGCGGCAGGTTGTCCATGTCGGGAAGCGCCTTCCGAGGGGTGAGAGGGTCAGGCCGTCGGCGTACGGGTCAGCAGCTGCTCGTCCGTATGGGCGACCCCGAACGCCGGCGGGACGGTCTCGTTCGCCATGTAGAAACGGTCCGCGACCCGGCGGGGCACGGGGGAGTACGCGAACTGCCCGTACACGCGCCCGTCCGCCGCCATCGGGAGGGCGTCGAAGCGGCAGACGGAGACGATGCGGTAGTCCTCGCGGCCGTACGAGTCCACGACGGCGATCTCCGTGACACGACGGGCGCCGTCGCCGTGCCGGGTCAGCTGGATGATGACGTCGACGGCGCTGTTGATCTGGTCGTGGATCGCGGCGAACGGGATCTCGACCTCGGACATGGAGCTGAGGGTCTGGAGCCGCATCAGCGCGTCCTCCGCGCTGTTGGCGTGGACGGTGGCGAGGGAGCCGTCGTGGCCGGTGGACATGGCCTGGAGCATGTCGAGGGTCTCGCCGCCCCTGACCTCGCCGACGATGATGCGGTCGGGCCGCATGCGCAGGGAGTTGCGGACGAGGTCGCGGATGGTGACCCGGCCCTTGCCCTCGACGTTCGGCGGGCGGCTCTCCAGCGTGATGACGTGGGACTGCTGGAGCCGGAGCTCGGCGGAGTCCTCGATGGTGACGATGCGCTCGCCGTCGGGGATCAGCCCGGAGAGCGCGTTGAGCAGGGTGGTCTTGCCGGTGCCGGTGGCGCCGGAGACGATCACGTTGAACTTGGCGCGGACGAACCCGGCGAGCAGGAGCAGCATGTGCTCGTCCAGCGAGCCGAGCGCGATCATCTCCTGGAGCGTGAAGGCGCGGGGGAAGCGCCGGATGGTGAGGATCGGGCCCGACAGGGAGAGCGGCGGGATGACCACGTTGACGCGCTCGCCGGAGGGGAGCCGGGCGTCGACCATCGGATTCGACTCGTCCACCCGGCGGTTGACCGTGGAGACGATGCGCTCGATGGTCTGCATCAGCTGTTCGTGGGAGGAGAAGCGCATCGGCAGGAGTTCGAGGCGGCCGCCGCGCTCCACGTAGACCTGTTCGGGGCCGTTGACCATGATCTCGCTGATGGAGGCGTCCTCCAGGAGCGGTTCGAGGATGCCGAGGCCCAGCGCCTCGTCCACGACCCGGCGGATGAGCTGGGAGCGCTCCACGGAGGACAGGACGGGGCCCTCGCGGCTGATGATGTGGCCGAGGACGCGTTCGAGCCGGGCTCTGCGGTCGGCCGCCGGGAGGGCGGACATCTCGGCGAGGTCGATCTCCTCCAGCAGTTTGGCGCGGTAGGCGCCGACGAGCCGGCTCTCCTCGCTCATCCCGTTGGCGGGTTCGGGGCTGGTGATGCGCGCCCGCAGGCTCATGTGCTCAACTCCTTCGAAACTCCGTCGATTCCGGTCGGCGCCGCTTGGGTCCGGGGTCAGTCGCGGGGCATGGTGGCGCTCTTCTCGACGGAGCCGAAGGAGAGCATCGGCAGCAGGCTGGGGATCTTCACGCTCACGCGTACGGTCACGGCTTCGGCGCCGGCCTCCTCGCTGACGCCGGCACCGTCGGCCAGCCAACCGCTCATGGACTGCTTCGCCACGGCGGCCCCCCGGCCCTGCTGGTCCTCGGTCGACGCCACCCGGGCCGCGGTCCGCGCGGCCGTACCCGCCTGCTGGGCGGCGTAGACGGCGATGCCGAGCTGCGCGACGGCGAGCGCGACGACGAGGAGCAGGGTGAGCACCCCCACGTACTCGACGGCGGCCTGCCCGCGCTGCCGGGAGCCGGTGCGGCGCCGGGTCACCATGCGTCCCGCCGTTCGTTCCTGGCCTTCGCCTCGCCCGTGGCGTGCATGGGCACGCTGAACGCCCCGGGGAACAGCAGGGGTACGTCGATGCGCACGGTCGCGGTGACCAGCTCGCCGACCCCGTCGCACCGCACCACCGTCGACCAGGCCCCGGGGACGTCCTCGCGCACCGCCCGTTCGCAGGCCGCCTCCGGGTCGCCCTCGGCGACGGCGGCGGCCCGGACGGCCTTGTCGGCGGCGTTCCCGGCGAGGATGTACGTGTAGCAGACGAGCCCCGCCTGCCAGAGCAGGGCGAGGGTGAGCAGGATCAGGGGCAGGGTGCCGACGAACTCGATCGCGGTCTGGCCCCGGTCGGAGCGGGCGGCACGGCGCACGTCTGCGCGTAAGAGGTTCATGGCACGGCACTCCCCCTCGGTGGTCATTTCGCCCGCGCCCGCCGGCCGCCGGACGCGCCGCGGTCTCCCTTGAGCCTGCCCCCTCGGGCGGCCGCTTCCGCGTTCTTGACCAGACCGAGGTCTCCGGCCAGCCCCCACAGAGCTTGTTTCACGGTGGACTTGGCGTCCAGGTCCTGGAGGCGTCCGGCGTCCACGACGGCCTGGAGCTCCTTGAAGTTGGCCGGGACGGCGGTCCGGGCGACCCTGGTGGCGGTGATCTTCTCGATCAGCGCGGGCTGGATCTCCGTGTGACGGGTGTGGCGGTTGACGAGGGTGATGGTCTCCTCGGCCTTGCGGACCTGGAGCCGGTCCCAGAGCCGGACCATGCGCTTGGCGGCCCGGACGGTGATCACGTCGGGGGTGGTGACGAGCACGGTGCGGTCGGCCATCTCGACGGCCGCGGCGTTGGCCGAGTTCATGTACGTACCGCAGTCGATGACGACGACCTCGTAGCGGTGGCGCAGGGCGCTCACGGTCTGGCGTACGACGCGGTCGGTGACGTCCTCGCCGCGCTCGCCGTCGGCCGGGGCCAGCAGCAGGGCGACCCCGGACTCGTGGTTGTACAGGGCGTCCTGGAGGACCCGGGGCGAGATGTCCTGGATGGTGGCGAGGTCCACCACGGACCGGCGGAACTGCACGTCCAGGTAGGAGGCGACGTCCCCCGACTGGAGGTCCAGGTCGGCCAGCGCGACGGTGTGCCCGGAGGCGGCGGCCGCCAGGGCGAGCTGGACGGCGGTGACCGTCGTGCCGACGCCGCCCTTCGCGCCGCTGACGGTGACGACGGTGCCGGCGGGTCCGGTGTGCGGCTCGGCCCCCGCCCCGAGGTGGCGGCGGACGCCCACGGACCAGCCGGAGGCTGCCTGGACGCGCTGCGCCAGTTCCTCGTACGAGAGGGGCAGGCCGACCAGGCCGCGGGCGCCGGAGTCCATGGCGGCCGAGTAGAGCCCGGGGCTGGTGTCGGCGGTGACGAGGACGACGCCGACGGCCGGGAAGCGCAGGGCCACTTCCCGGATCAGCTCCAGGGCCGGGACGGGGCCGATCCGTTCGTGCACGAGGACGACCTCGGGGAGCTCGTCCAGGGATTCGGCGGCGAGCCGGGCGAGGGTGTCGAGCAGTGAGGTCGAGTCGCCGATCGGGGCGGCCGGCTCCGCGTCGGGGAGCTGGCCGAGGAGGCCGGAGACGGCGCGGGCGGCGTCGGCGTCACCGACGGCCGGGAGGATGCGTGTGCTCATCCGGTCCTCACTTGCTCTTGTCTTCGTCGAGGTCGTAGCTGCCCTCGCCCGGGCGCAGGGTGGTCGGGCTGTCGGCGGGGAGCAGGGCGAGGCGTACGTGTTCGGCGAAGGACTCCGCGTAGGCGACGCGCTGGGCGTCGTCGGTGTCCAGGGCGAAGGTGATCGGCACGGCCTCGGTGGGGCCGTCGCCGCGGTCCTCCGGCTTGGGTTCGAGGGAGGTGAGCCGGCCGACGTCGATGACATGGGCGTTGGCCACGATGACGCGCGAGGTGGGCCTCTCCTTGTCGGTGCGGCCGGCGAAGGTGGCGTAGATGTTGACGAGGTTGCCGGGCCTGATCTTGCCGGCGACGCCGGTCGCGGCGTCGATCATGATGGCGATCTCCTGCTGCCCGCTCTTCAGCTGCGGGCGGTCGACCAGCATGTCTTCCTGGAGCAGGGAGCCCGGGTGCAGTTCGGTGACGGCGATCTTGCCGCGGAGGGCGGAGAGGTCGGTGACGGCGCTCTTGGAGAGCCACCGCTCGGGCATCGAGATCTTCTCGAACTGGCTTGATTCCAGCGGCTTGTAGGGCGCGATGGTGGTCTTCACCCGGTACGCGGTCACCTCGGGGCCCACCTTCGCGTTCACGTCACCGATCACCGAGATCACACCGGCGAAGGCGGCGAGGGCGCACAGGACCGACAGAACGAGCAGGATGACGCCGCGGCGTTGCCGTGAATTCATGGGCGGAGCGACCTCGTTGGGGTATGTGGGCCGACGGTCGGTACGGAGCGGGGCGGTACGGGGACGTCAGGGATTCAGCGCGGCGGGGCCGCGTGTGCGGTCCTCGGGCGGGTTCAAGGGGGCGTTGCACAGCCCGCAGCGGTCGCCGATGAGTTCGTTTCCGCACCAGGTACAGACCTCTCTGCGCACCGAGGAGACCAGTTGGTAGATCAGTGAGATGTCGGGCAGATAGGCCGCGAACTCGATCATCCTCGGGGTGCCCCACCAGCCGGGGGACTCGTCGGGCAGCACGGCCTCGTGCACCGCCTGCACCTGCCACGCCCGGGCCAGCGTCCCGGTCACCCACTCCGACGGGGACTGCCCCCGGGCGACCAGGAGATGCGTGGCGAAGCGGGGGCCGGACAGCTCCCCCGTTCCGGCCCTGACGAGCTGGGGCTCCGGGTTGGCGAGCACGCCGAACTGAGCACCGGGGAACCAGGACTTGGCGTGCGACTTGAGGCTGACGGGCACCCGGTCGAGCCGGGTCACGGAGTGGAGCAGGGCCCCGGCGTGCACGTAGTGGGACAGGAGCCGCGCGGCGGAGGCGATCACTCCCGCACTGAAGTCGCAGACGGACAACTGCCTTAACTGGCGCACCAGTACGGCCACGCCGAGCGGCGGCAGGTCCGACTTGAGCAGGGCGATCCGGTCGCTCTCCAGGACCGCGCGGACGGTGTGCAGCCGGCGCTCGTGCGCGGCGGGGATGCCGTCCGGGTAGACGGCGATGACGTGTCCGTGCTGCTCCAGGAGGAGCCGCATGTCGTCCACCGCCTGGTCCAGGGACTGTTCGCCGGGGGCGCGCAGGACGACCGCCGGGGGCGTCTGGCGGTCCTGCGGGGGCAGCGCGAGGCCGGGACCGGTCACTGCTATGGCTGTCGGCACGCCGCTCCCCGTTCCTCGGGCCGCCGCGTACCGCCGGCCGCACTCGCTCCCGCCGGGTGCTTCCGCTCGGATGCTCCCGCCTGAGCACTTTATCCACGTACGGCAGGACAGAGAACACTTTCAAGAAGCCCGTGGAGCACGGGTGATGAGGTCGTCGGCGCCTTCGGGGGGACCGGAGACCGCCAGAGGTCTTGACAACTTGATTGGTCTGGACCAGTTTATCGGCCAGCGGTGGCCACCGTTCCTCGATTCCACACCCCGGCACCCCCGTGCCGCCCCCCGCCATCCCCGACTCCCCCCGGAGGCAGCAAGTGGATCGTTCCCCCGCCCCGAGCCGCAGAAGACGCCCTGCCCGCCCGCTCCTCGGCTCCGCCGTGGCCGTCGTCGCGGCCGGTGCCCTGACCCTCACCGGGCTCGTGACCAGCGCCGAGGCCGCCGACGTCAACGTCGCCAAGAACGCCGGCTTCGAATCGGGCCTCGCCAACTGGACGTGCACCGGAAACTCCGGCACCACCGTCTCCTCCCCCGTGCACGGCGGCACCTCCGCCCTCAAGGCCACCCCGGCCGGCCAGGACAACGCCAAGTGCTCGCAGACCGTGGCCGTCAAGCCCAACTCCACATACCAGCTCAGCGCCTGGGTCCAGGGCAGTTACACGTACCTGGGCGCCGGCGGCACCGGAACCACCGACGTCTCGACGTGGACGCCCGGCTCGACCGGCTGGACGCAGCTGAAGACCAGCTTCACGACCGGTGCGAACACCACGTCCGTCACCGTGTACACGCACGGCTGGTACGGCCAGGCGGCCTACCTCGTGGACGACTTCTCGGTGACCGGCCCCGACGGTGGCGGCGGCACCGACCCCGGCCCGTCGATCCCCGGCGCCCCGGCCGGGCTCGCGGTCGGCTCGACCACGTCGTCCTCGGTCGGCCTGTCCTGGAACGCGGTGTCCGGCGCGACCGGCTACACCGTCTACAAGGACGGCGTGAAGGCCACCACGGCCTCCGGCACCTCGGCGACCGTCACCGGTCTCGCGGCAGACACGGCCTACCAGTTCGCGGTGACCGCCACCAACGCGGCCGGCGAGTCCGTGAAGTCGGCGACCGTCAGCGGCCGCACCGCCAAGTCCGGTTCGACCAACCCGAACCCGGGCACCTCCGTGCCGAAGCACGCGGTGACCGGCTACTGGCAGAACTTCAACAACGGCGCGACCGTCCAGAAGCTCAGCGACGTGCCCGCCAACTACGACATCATCGCGGTCTCCTTCGCCGACGCCACGACCACGCCCGGCGCCGTCACCTTCAACCTGGACTCGGCGGGCCTGAACGGCTACACCGTCGACCAGTTCAAGGCCGACATCAAGGCGAAGCAGGCGGCAGGCAAGAACGTCATCATCTCGGTCGGCGGCGAGAAGGGATCGGTCTCGGTCAACAGCGACGCGTCCGCGACCAACTTCGCCAACTCGCTCTACTCGCTGATCCAGGAGTACGGCTTCAACGGCGTCGACATCGACCTGGAGAACGGCCTCAACTCCACGTACATGACGAAGGCGCTGCGTTCGCTGTCGCAGAAGGCGGGCTCCGGCCTCGTCATCACGATGGCTCCGCAGACCATCGACATGCAGTCCACATCGGGTGAGTACTTCAAGACGGCGCTCGGCATCAAGGACATCCTCACCGTCGTCAACATGCAGTACTACAACAGCGGTTCGATGCTCGGCTGTGACGGCAAGGTCTACTCGCAGGGTTCGGTGGACTTCCTCACCGCGCTGGCCTGCATCCAGCTGGAGGGCGGCCTCGACCCGTCGCAGGTCGGCCTCGGCGTCCCCGCCTCCACCCGGGGCGCGGGCAGCGGTTACGTCGCCCCGTCGGTCGTGAACGCGGCCCTGGACTGCCTGGCCAAGGGCACCGGCTGCGGCAGCTTCAAGCCGTCGAAGACGTACCCCGGGGTGCGCGGCGCGATGACCTGGTCGACCAACTGGGACGCCACGTCCGGCAACGCCTGGTCGAACGCGGTCGGCCCGCACGTCCACGGCCTCCCGTAAACCACCTCCCCATGACCAGCAGCGCCGCCGCTCCCCCGGCGGCGCTGCTGCGTGTACGGACAGCACCCGCGGGCCACGACTTCGATACCGGTAACGCAACAGTCCTGTAGGGGAGTTGTGCCACCGCATGGCTGTCCGCGCCCGGACGTGGCACCGTGGTGGGCGCGGTGCTGGGGCGACAGGGGGAGTGACATGGCCGGGGCGCGGATCGAAGCGCTGGGCGGGGACGATCCGGTGACGCTCGGCCCGTACCGGCTGCTCGGGCGGCTGGCGTCCGGGGGCATGGGCCGGATCTATCTGGCCCGGGCCGGCGGCCGGGACCTCGTCGCCGTGAAGACGCTCCTCGCGGAGGGCCGGGTCGCCGACACCGACCGGCGGCGCTTCGCCCGTGAGGTGGCGGTCGCCCAGCGAGTGGACAGCGCCTACACCGCGCGCGTACGGGACGCCGATCCGGACGCCGAGCGGCCCTGGATGGCCATCGACTACATCGCCGCGCCCCCGCTCTCCGAACTGGTCCGCTCCTGCGGGGTGCTGCCCGCCTCGGCCGTACGGTGGATCGCGGCCGGCACCGCCGAGGCCCTGGTCACCCTGCACGGGGTCGGGATCGTCCACCGCGACGTGAAGCCGCAGAACGTGCTGCTGCCGCTGGACGGGCCCCGGGTCATCGACTTCGGCATCTCGCACGCCAGCGACCTCACCCTGACGGGCCTCACGCTGGGCACGATCGCCTTCACCTCGCCGGAGCAGGCGCGCGGCGAGGAGTCCACGGCCGCCTCCGACGTGTACTCGCTGGGCGCCACGCTCTTCCTGCTGGCCACCGGCCGGGCGCCCTACCGCGCGGACGGCGACACGCTGCGGCTGCTGGCCCGGGTGCAGCGCGGCGAGCTCGATCTGACCGGGCTGCCCAAGGAGCTGGTCGCGACGATCCGGCCGTGCCTGGCCGTGCAGCCCCGGCACCGTCCGACCCCCGCCGAGCTGCTGGCCCGCTTCCGTGAGCAGCAGGCCGGGCTGCCGATGACGACGAGCGGCACGCGCTGGCTGCCGCCGCGCTGGACGGCGCTGATCGACGCGTACGCGCACCAGGGCCTGGAATGGGCGGGTGGCCGGCCCCCGGGTGGCCCGTCGCACGCCCCGACGGTGACGCAGCGGACGCGCGCGGTGCCGAAGCCGCCCCCGACGCTGGTGTACTCGCCGCAGCGGCAGGCCCGGGCCGACCGCGACCGGACCCGCCGCGAGATGGCGGCCCTGGCCCAGCTGGCCGAGCGGCAGCGCGCGGAGCGCGAGCAGTCGGAGCGCGAGGAGGCGGATCGGGTGGCCCGCCGGCAGGCGGAGGCGGCCCGGCAGGCCGAGCGGGAGCGCGCGGAGGCCGCCCGCCTGGAGGCCGAGCGCGTGGCGCGGGGGCGGGCGGCCCGGGAGCGGGCGGACCGCGAGCGCGCCGAGCGGGAGCGGGCGGCCCGGCAGCGCGCCGAGCGGGACCGCGCCGAGCGTGCCGCCCGGGCCCGGACCGCCTCGCCCGCCCCGGTCCCCGCCCCGGCGGGCCCGCGCACCCGCTCGTCGTCCTCCGGCGCCACCGCCCTGGGCTGGCTGCTCGCCCTGGTCGCCGTGGCGGGGCTGCTGACGTGGCAGCCGTGGGAGAAGGCGGGCGGCCGCGCGTCCGGCTCCGTCACCTCGGGCAGCGACCTGGACACGCATTCGGACGCCGGCACGACCGCCGACACGGACACGTCGGGCGGCGGCGGCGGCTCGACGGACAGCGACTCCGACAACACCGACACCGAAGACCCGACGCCGACCCCCACCCCGACCCCCACCCCGACACCGACTCCCACCCCCACCATGGATTCCACCGATCGCGCCTTCGCCGCCGTGCACGCGGGCGACTGCCTCAACGTCTACAACGACGGCTACGACAAGATGAGCGCGAGCCGCCCGACCCGGGTGAAGTGCGCCGCCTCGAACGCGTACATGCACGTCAACCGGGTGAGCACCCGCACCGGCGCGTCCGGCTCCTGCGACACGGGCGCCGGTTTCACCTGGTGGAGCCGGTCGGGCGACGACGGGATCACGCGGACGCTGTGCCTGGACCGGGTGTACAAGGCGGGCCAGTGTTTCCCGGCCGACGTCACCGGGGAGACCAACGCGGACCTGACGGTGGTGTGGCGCTGCAACGCGTCGAAGGTGCCCAAGGCGGGCCAGTCGATCCTGCGGATCACCGGCTTCTACCGGGCCCCGAAGAAGGGCCAGAACTGGACCTGTCCGGCGGGGCCCGGCGAGCGGTTCTGGTACTGGCAGGTCAACCAGGGCCGCAGCATCATCTGCGCCTCGGCCGCCTGACCCGTACGCGTACGCGTCGGCGTACGGCTAGATCACCAGGCTGAGCAGCGCGGCGGCGACGAATCCGGCGACCGACAGGACGGTTTCGAGCACCGTCCAGGACTTCAGGGTGTCGCGCTCGGAGATGCCGAAGTACTTCGACACCATCCAGAAGCCGCCGTCGTTGACGTGCGAGGCGATGATCGAGCCGGCCGAGATGGCCATGATGATCAGCGCGAGGTGGGCCTGCGAGAAGCCCTGGTTCTCCACGAGCGGGACCACGATGCCGGCGGTGGTGACGATGGCGACGGTCGCCGAGCCCTGGGCGATCCGCAGCACGGCCGAGATCAGCCAGGCGAGCAGGATGACGGGCAGGCCGACGTCGTTGAAGGTGTCGGCGAGCGCGTCCGCGATACCGCTGCCCTTCAGCACGGCACCGAAGATGCCGCCCGCGCCGACGACGAGCAGGATGTTCCCGACCGGCTTCAGCGAGGAAGTGGACACGGATTCCAGGGACTTGCGGGACCAGCCGCGCCGGATGCCGAGCAGGTAGTACGCGAGCAGCAGCGCGATCGTCAGGGCGACGAAGGGGTTCCCGAAGAACTCGATGACCGAGCGGCCCGTCGAGGGGTCCATCGCGATCGAGGAGAACGTGGCGGCGAGGATCAGGATCAGCGGGGTGCCGATGATGGCGAGCACGGTGGAGAGCGCGACCGGATCCTCGCGCGGGGTGACCCCGGCGGCCCGCTGCTCGGCGACGACGGCGGCCTTCGCCTCCTCGGCGGCCTCCACCATGTCCTGCGGAACGTCCACGAAGATCCGCTTGCCGATCCAGGCGGCGTACCCCCAGGCGGCGAGCACGGACGGGATGCCGACGAGGGCGCCCATCAGGATGACCCAGCCGAGCGAGACGTGGAAGAGACCGGCGGCGGCGACCGGGCCGGGGTGCGGCGGCAGGAACGCGTGGGTCATGGAGAGCCCCGCGAGCAGCGGCATGGAGTAGAGCAGGATCGATTTGCCGGACCGCTTGGCGGCGGCGTAGACGATCGGCGCGAGGACGAAGATGCCGACGTCGAAGAAGACCGGGATACCGAAGATCAGACCGGTCAGGCCCATCGCGAGCGGGGCGCGCTTCTCACCGAAGAGCCGCAGCAGCCGGGCGCTCAGCACCTCGGCGCCGCCGGAGACCTCCAGGATCGCGCCGAGCATCGTTCCGAGGCCGATGATGATCGCGACATGGCCGAGGATGCCGCCCATGCCGGACTCGATGACGGAGACGGCGGCGGACTTCTGCACGGTGCCGAAGAGTTCGGTGACCGACAGCCCCGCGCCCAGGCCGACGGCTATGGAGACCGCGAGCAGCGCGACGAACGGCTGGAGCCTGACCTTGATGATCAGGAAGAGGAGGAGCGCGATACCGAGGACGGCGACGGTCAGCAGACCGGGCGTGCCGTCGATGAGGAGGAGGAGTCCACCGGTGTGGGGTGGCGTCTCGGGCGGGGTGGGGCCTGCGGCGAGCTGCATGGGTAACTCCGTTGTTGATCCATGTTTCTGGGCAGGGGGGACCGCGGCACGGCGCGAAGGGTGTGCGCGCCGTGCCGGGCGGGGTGCGGATTACGGGGATGGCTCAGCCCAGGACGGCGAGGGCGTCGATCTCGATGAGGAGGCCCTTCGGGAGGCCGACGTAGACCGTGGTGCGCGCGGCCGGGGCCTCCTTGAGGTTCTGCTCGGCGAAGTACGCGTTGTAGATCTCGTTCATCTCGGCGAAGTGGTCCACGTCCGTGAGGTAGACGCGCATCATCATCACGTCGTCCCAGCT
This sequence comes from Streptomyces sp. NBC_00209, assembly GCF_045206345.1. Taxonomy (NCBI): domain Bacteria; kingdom Bacillati; phylum Actinomycetota; class Actinomycetes; order Kitasatosporales; family Streptomycetaceae; genus Streptomyces; species Streptomyces sp. NBC_00209. The sequence goes on from NZ_CP108121.1 coordinate 2,438,110, forward strand.
CGCGCCGCCCTCCTCCAGGATCGCCTTGACGTTGGCGAAGGTCTGGAGGGTCTGCTCGCGCAGGGTGGGTCCGGCCGGGGTGGGCGCCTGGCCCTCGACGGCGGGCAGGAAGCCGACCTGGCCGGCGACCTGGAGGATGTTGCCCTTGCGCACGCCGTGCGAGAACTTCGCGGGCGGGGTGGTGTGGGTGCTGGGGGTGAGCGCGGTCTTGTCGGTCATCGCTGATCAGACTTTCTTGGGTCGGTTGCTGCCGGAGTACTCCCGGCTGATGGTGTCGGCGGTCCGACGGACCAGGGGGAGCAGGGTGAGGAGTTCCTCGGCCGTGACGACCACGTTCGGCGCGGAGACCGACATCGCGGCGACGACGCGCCCGTCGGCGCCGCGAATCGGGGCGCCGACACAGTTGATGGACTCCTCGTGGCCGCCGAGATCGGTGGCCCAGCCCTGTTCGCGTACGGCGGCGAGCTCCTTGAGGAACGCGGCGGCGCCGGGCGTCGAACGGGACGTGTACATGGGGTAGTCGAGCTTGTCGGCGATGGCCCGCCGCTCGGCCTCGCTCAGGTCGGCGAGCAGCAGCTTGGCCACGGCGGCGACGGTGATCGCGACGGGCTTGCCGATCCGCGAGTACATCCGGACCGGGTAGCGGCTCTCCACCTTGTCGATGTAGAGGACCTCGTTCTCCTCGTACACGGCGAGGTGGACGGTGTGCCCGCAGTGCTCGTTCAGCTCCACGAGGTGCGGGTGGGCGATCTCCCGTACGTCGAGGTTCTCGACGGCCTCCTGCGCGAGCGCGAACAGCCGTGTGCCGAGGCGGTAGCGCTGGTCCTGCTGCCGGTAGACGAGCCCGTGCTCGTGGAGCGTACGGAGCAGGCGCAGCGCGGTGGACTTGTGGACGCCGAGCCGGTCGGCGACCTGCCCGAGGTCGGCGGGCCCCTGGGCGAGCAGCGGCAGGATGCTCAGCGCGCGGTCGACGGTCTGGCTCATGGCGTACGTACCTCCGTGTCGTCCCCCGTCCACCCGGGGCCGAGACGCAGTCTCCCCCACGCGTCGTCGTCCAGTGCCGCGAGCCGGTCGGCGTGCTCGCGGGCGGGGGGCGCGGTGAGGTCGCCGGGGACGGTGAGGACGGCGGCGGCCATGAGGTGCCCGTGCCGGGCCCGGTCCCGTACGGGGAGCCCGCGAAGGGTCGCGGACAGGAACCCGGCGGCGAAGGCGTCGCCGGCGCCGACGGGGGCGACGACGTCCACGCGGAGCGCGGGGACGTGGGTGACCTCATCAGCCCCGCCGGCATTCGAGGCGCGGAGCCCCGGTTCGTGGGAGAACACCGTCACACCGTCGGCGCCGCGCTTCACGACCACCACCCCCGGCTCCGGCAGCGCCTCCCGGATCGCCGCGGCGCCCACGACCCCCCACGCCGCCTCCGCCTCGTCCTCCCCCACGAACACCACATCCGCCCGCCGCGCCGGCTCCAGCAGCACCGCGGGGGACTCCCCCCGCCACAACCCCGGCCGGTAGTTCACGTCGAACGAGATCAACGGCCGCCCCACCCGCGGGGCGGTCAGCTCGTGGAGCAGCGCCAGGCAGTCCGCCGACAGCGCGGCGGTGATCCCCGACAGGTGCAGGATCCGCCCGGTGGGCAGCCCGTCGCACGGCACGGTGGACGGCGACATCGCGGAGGCCGCGGACCCGGCCCGGTAGTACGCCACCTCGTGGACATCCGTGTCCCGGTCCGTGGCGGTACGGAAGTAGATCCCGGTCGGCCGCGAAGGATCGCGCCGCACGAAGGAGGTGTCCACGCCATACGCGGCGACCGCCTCCACGAGGTGGTCGCCGAAGCCGTCCGCCCCGACCCGGCTCACCCACGCCGTCCGGTGCCCGGCCGCCGCCAGCGCGCAGGCGACGTTGGACTCGGCGCCGCCGATGCCCCGGCCGAAGGACGGCACATCGGCGAGGCGCCCGGGCCGTGAGGGCAGGAACGTCACCATGGACTCACCGAGGCACACGACATCGGCGGGCGTCGTTCCGGACACGCGGGGCTCCTCAGCAGTCGGGCGGCGGCACCGGCACTCACCATTGACCGGGCGTCGGCTCGGATGTTAGACAGCCCTGAGCGATATACGCAATGGGTGTTGCACATGTTGCAATACCCTGACCGGATCACACCCTGACCGGACCCGGACCGAGGAGACCCCATGGCCGCCGCGCACGACGTGACCGCTCTCGCCGACGAACCGGTCGACCACCGGTTCAAGGGCCTCCCGCCCGACGCCGAGGGCCTGACCGTCGGCGCCCTGGCCGCCGAGCGCCGCAGCCTCTTCGGCGGCGGGTTCACGACCCCCGTGCTCGCCCTGTCCGCCGAGTCGGTCGCACACAACCTCGCGCTCCTGGAGACGTACGCGGAACGCCACGGCCTCGCGTTCGCCCCGCACGGCAAGACGTCGATGTCCCCGCAGCTCTTCGCCCGCCAGCTGGAACACGGCGCGTGGGGCATCACGGCCGCCGTTCCCCACCAGGCGCGGGTCTACCGCGCGTTCGGGATCGGCCGGATCTTCCTCGCCAACGAGCTGGTCGACGCCGCCGCGCTGCGCTGGCTGGCGGGCGAGCTGGACGCCGACCCGGACTTCGCCTTCGTCTGTTACGTGGACTCCGTGCGCGGGGTCGAGCTGATGGACGAGGCCCTGCGCGCTGCGGGCGCCTCCCGCCCGGTCGACGTCGTCGTGGAGCTGGGCGCGGGCGAGGGCGCGCGCACCGGCGCCCGGACCGAGGCGGACTGCGCCGCCGTGGCGGACGCGGTGGCCGGGGCGCCCACCCTGCGCCTGGTCGGCGTGGCCGGTTACGAGGGCGAGGTGCCGGACGCGGACGGCGACCGGGTCCGGGCCTGGCTGCGCCGGCTCGTCGCGCTCGCCGCCGACTTCGACGCGGCGGGCCGCTTCGGCGCACTGGGAGCCGGTGAGCGCCTCGTGATCAGCGCGGGCGGCAGCGCGTGGTTCGACGCGGTGGCGGACGTGTTCGCCGGGATCCCGGAGCTCTCCGCGCCCGTACTCAAGCTGCTGCGCTCGGGGGCGTACGTCTCGCACGACGACGGCCACTACCGCCACCTCACCCCGTTCAACCGCGTCCCGGAGGAGGGCGCGTTGCAGCCGGCGTTCCGGCTGTGGGCGCAGGTGGTGTCGCGCCCGTCCGCCGGGCAGGCGTTCCTCAACGCGGGCAAGCGGGACGCGGCCTACGACCTGGACCTGCCCGAGGCGCAGGTGGTGCGCTCGGGCCGGGACGGCTCGGAGCGGCCGGCCGAGGGGATCACCGTGACCGGCCTGTCCGACCAGCACACCTGGGTCCGCACGGACGAGGGCGCGCGGCTTGAGGTCGGGGACTGGGTGGGGATGGGCCTGTCCCACCCGTGCACCAGCTTCGACAAGTGGCAGCTGATCCCGCTCGTGGAGGCGGACGGCACGGTGGCGGACTTCGTCCGCACGTTCTTCTGAGCGGCATTCCCAGCCGCGTTCCAAGCCGCTCCGGCTTCTGATCACTTCAAGCCCCTCCGGCGATTGAGGAGCGGGGGCCCGGGGGTGGAGCCCCCGCTCCCCGGACCCCAGAAAGGCACCCATGGACCTCGTCATCCGCGACGCCCGCGTCGTAGACGGCACCGCCGCCCCCTCCTACCGTGCCGACGTGGCCGTCACCGACGGCCGCATCGCGGAGATCCACCGCGAGGACTCCCCCGGCCCCCGCCCCACGGGGGCCCGCACGGTGGACGCCGACGGCCTCGCCCTCTCCCCCGGCTTCATCGACATGCACGCCCACAGCGACCTCGCACTGCTCCGCGACCCGGACCACAGCGCGAAGGCCGCCCAGGGCGTCACCCTGGAGGTCCTGGGCCAGGACGGCCTGTCGTACGCCCCCGTGGACGACCGCACGCTCGGCCAGGTCCGCCGCTCCATCTCCGGGTGGAACGGCGACGGCGAGGACATCGACTTCGACTGGCGGACCGTCGGCGGCTACCTGGACCGCCTCGACCGCCAGGGCATCGCGGTCAACGCCGCCTACCTCATCCCGCAGGGCACGGTCCGGATGTACGCGGTGGGCTGGGACGACCGCCCCGCGACCGACGCCGAACTGGACCGGATGCGCCAACTCGTGGACCAGGGCATGCGCGAGGGCGCGGTCGGCATGTCCTCGGGCCTCACCTACACCCCCGGCATGTACGCGGACGACGCCGAACTCACCGAGCTGTGCCGGGTGGTGGCCGCCCACCACGGCTACTACTGCCCGCACCACCGCTCGTACGGGGCAGGCGCCCTGGAGGCGTACGAGGAGATGGTGCGGCTCACCCGCAGCGCGGGCTGTTCCCTGCATCTGGCCCACGCGACCATGAACTTCGGGGTCAACGAGGGCCGCGCCCCCGACCTCCTCGCCCTCCTGGACGACGCGCTGGACGCGGGCGCCGACATCTCCCTCGACACCTACCCGTACACCCCCGGCTGCACGACCCTCGTCGCGATGCTGCCCAGCTGGGCGAACGAGGGCGGCCCGGAGGCGGTCCTGACCCGGCTGGCCGACGCGGGGACGGCCGCCCGCATCCGCCACGACCTGGAGACCGTGGGGTCGGACGGCTGCCACGGGGTGCCGATCGAGTGGGACACCATCGAGATCTCGGGCACCGGCACCCCCGGCCTCGCCGGCTACGTCGGGCGTACGGTGGCCGAGTCGGCGGCGCTGCGGGGCGAGGAGCCCTGGGTGACCGCGCGGCGGCTGCTGGTGGAGGACCGGCTCGGGACGACGATCCTCCAGCACGTCGGCCACGAGGAGAACGTCCGGCAGATCATGCGCCACCGCGTGCACACGGGCGGCAGCGACGGCATCCTCCAGGGCGACAAGCCGCACCCCCGCGCGTACGGCACCTTTCCCCACTACCTGGGCCGTTACGCACGCGAGCTCGGCATCCTCTCCCTGGAGGAGTGCGTCGCCCACCTCACCGCCCGCCCGGCGGCCCGGCTGCGGCTCCCCGACCGGGGTCTCGTACGCGAGGGCTACCGCGCCGACCTGGTGCTCTTCGACCCGGCGACGGTGGCGGCGGGCTCGACGTTCGAGGCGCCCCGCACCCTGCCGGTGGGCATCCCGCACGTGCTGATCGACGGCCGCTTCGTGATCGAGGACGGCAGGCGTACCCAGGTGCTGGCGGGGCGGTCGGTGCGCTCGGCGGCGGGCGCGGTGTAGTTTCCCGGGACGCCGCCGGGGCAACCGGCTGTCATGAATATCTCTGCGACAGCCTCGAAGGGCCACGGCAAGGCCCGGCAGGCGGGAAACAGCACAGCGGTGGAAGCAGCCGGCCGCGCGGGGTTCGTCGCACGTGGGGTCATCTACTTCCTGGTCGGCTTCCTCGCCCTGCGCATCGCCTTCAACGGCGGCGACAGCGACGGCAAGGGCGGCGGCGGGAAGCAGGCGGACCGGGGCGGGGCACTCGCGGAGATCGCGCAGAAGCCCTTCGGCCATGTGCTGCTGTGGATCCTGGGCCTAGCGGTCGCGGGCATGGCCCTGTGGCGGCTGTCCGAGGCGGCGTTCGGCGCGGCGGGCCCGGACGGGCACAAGGCGACCAAGCGGCTGGCCTCCGGCGGACGCGCCGTCTTCTACGGCTTCGTCTCGTACTCGGTCCTGTCGTTCGCGGCCAGTGACAAGGGCAGCGGCAGCGGCAAGAGCGACGCCCGCTCGCAGGACGTCACGGCCCGGGTGCTGGACCTGCCGGGCGGGCGCTGGCTGGTGGGCGCGGCCGGGGTGGGCATCGCCTGTGCGGGCCTGTGGATCGCGGGCCGTGCGGCGCTCCGGAAGTTCCACAAGCACCTGCGGATGGACGACATGTCGCCCGTCGAGCGGCGGGCCGTGGACACCACCGGGATCTTCGGCGGTGTCAGCCGGGGGCTCGTCTTCGCGGTCGCGGGAGGTTTCGCGGTGTCGGCGGCGGTGAAGGCGCGGTCCGGTGAGGCCAAGGGCATGGACGACACCCTGCGGTCCTTCAGTGCCACCCCGGCAGGCCCGTGGCTGCTGGCCCTCATAGCCGTCGGCCTGGTCGCCTTCGGCCTGTTCTCCCTCGCGAACGCGCGGTGGCGCAAGCTCTGAGCGGGTGTGGGGCGCGACGAAGGGGCGGGGCCACGGAGGCCCCGCCCCTTCTCACGTACGACGGATCACGGCTTGGGCAGCACACACCCCGCACGGTTCAGGTCGAAGACGTTGCCGGTGCCGATGCACGCGGCGATGCCATAGGTCTCCTGGGCGTAGTTGATGCCCTGGCGGACCGTCACCTCCCCGTTCTCGTCGACCTCGCACGGGTTGTTGTCCGTGCAGCGCTGACCGTCCTCGTTGCCGGTGTTGTTGACGGCGACGACCTTGCCGGTGGCGTTGTCGATCACGGGCGAGCCGGAGGTGCCGCCGATGGTCTGGCAGGCGGAGGTGTAGCGGACCGAGTCCTTCCAGGTCCAGTTCCCCTCCTTGAGGCGGTAGACGAAGCCGTCCACGTTGCAGCTGTAGGTGCGCTTCCAGTACCCGGACGCGACGGTGATCGCGGTACCCGCGACGGGATGCGCGGTGCTGAGCTCCAGCGCCTTGATGCCGTAACGGCTCTCGATCTGCGCGTACGTGGAGGTGAGCTGGTACACCGAGATGTCGGTGTCCGTCATCGTCCCGTACGCGATCTTGCTCGCCCGGAGCGTGCCGACACCGCTGCCCGAGGCGTTGAGCAGGGTGAAGCTGCGGCTGGACGAGCGGTTGAACACGACCGCGCCGGGGGCCGGGAACCCGGTCTCCAGGCAGTGCCCGTTGGACAGCACGAGGGCGGGGTCGCCCGGCTGCGAGGAGGGCGTGCGGACGACCGAGCCGGAGCAGTTGCTGAGCGCCACGGTCCCGGCGAAGTCGACCGCCTTGGCCCGTATCGCCTTCTCGGCCTTGACCGCGGTGTGACCGGCCGGGGCCGAGGCCCCGGCCGTGCCGGCCGGTGCCGCGCCGTGGCTCGTGGCCGCGGTCGCGGGTGCGATGCCCGCTCCGAGGAGCAGCACCGCGAAGAGTGCACCGACGAGAGGCTTTTTCATGTGGGGGTCCCCTCAGTGACCTGTGCAGAGCACGTGGATCCTCTGCAACGGAAGTTCTTCCGGTTCCGGCACGTACGCTTGTGACGTGCGAGCCTTCCCGTGCATGCTTTTGACATGCGCATGATGCTGTACTGAAGGGAGCCCCACAAGGGGCGGATTCAGGTCACACGTCAGACCGCGACCCGCTCCGCCGGGCTCGACGACCGCAGGCCCGCGTCCCGCTCGGGCGAGAACCGGATGCCGTGACGCCACTCGCTGCCGACCGGGCCCGCGCCCCGCCCCGACACCGAGAGACGGGAGGCAAAAAGCCCCGGAGGCGGCAGGCGACCGGCAACAGATGCGGCCCGTGCGGCACAGGCACGACGCCAGGTGCAATCCGCAGCTTTTCCTGCCGCAGACTGCCTCACAGGGCTCATAGGTTCATCGGGCAAGCCAGGCGAGTCCCGCTGATCATCCCTGTGAGGAGTTTCATCATGGCGTTCGACCCGATCCGCAAGCTCAGCGAGGCCGGCAACTCGGTGGACATGCTGACCGACGAGCAGAAGGCCGCCTTCTCCTCGCTCACGGAGCACGAGGTCGAGGTTCTCACCTCGGTCCAGGCCAAGCTCGCCACCGCGAGCGCCGAAGTCGAAGGCCAGGACGTCAACATCATCCGAATCGGCTAGTCGCCTCGGGGCCTGCGCGTCGGCCCGACGCAAACGGTTCCGAGGGGCGGGTGCTCGCGCGTGAGCACCCGCCCCTTCCGTGGTTCGCCGATTCCGCCCGGACCCGCAACAGCAGCACCCAGGCAAGTGGGACATGTCGTGGCGATCGCCCCCAGAGGCGTGAGAGGTGACGTACTCAGTGGAACTCCCCCCGTCCCGACTTACCGATCGGGTCAACCCACAGAACGCAGAGCTCCCCTACTTGTTGATCAACCCGCCTCTCACCGACCCCACTTACCCTTACCATTCGCTCTCCTACTTGGTCGCCAACTGCGTGGAGCACGGGTTCACCGATTTTCGGTGCGAGGACGCGAACATCAACTCGCTGAATCACTTGGCACGCCCGGAGCACGTATCCGGCCTCCTGGCCGACGCGACATCGATCCGCGAGCGTATCGGGTCGATGCAGTCCCCCAGCAGGGCCGAAGAGCTGCAATACCGGACGGCCCTCAGCGCACTCGGACTCACTGCCGACTTCATGCAGCGCGCGATCGAAGTTCTCCGCACACATCAAGACTTCTTCGACTATCCCGTCTACCAAGATGCGGCGACGGCCGCTCACCGCTTCGTCAACCTTCTCTCTCTGCGCTCGCTCCCCGGAGTCTTCAGCGGATACTCACTCCGCTTGTCGGGTCCGGTGAATCTCCTGAACAGGAACGACCTCGCAGATCCGGGCATCATCGAGAAAGTAACCGGCGGATTCACCGAGTACTTCGAGCACCCATTCGCCGAACTGCTCGCCGAACGCGATTGGCAACTGATCGGAATCTCGGTCAGCTACAGCAGCCAGCTCCCCTTTGCCCTACGTATGGCACGCCAAATCAGACGGCAGTGCCCGAAAGCCCTCATCGTCTTCGGTGGCACCGAGGTCTGCGACGACGTGAAGTACGCGCAGAATTCCGCCGATCTGTGGGAGATCTTCGCCGACGTGGACCTGCTGGTGCCCGGCGAAGGAGAAAGCCCACTGGTAGACATCCTGTGCGCGGTTCGGGACAAGGCCCCCTTCCATGAACTCCCCGGAGTCCTTGTCCCGGGAGCCGGGACCAAGGCGATCCGCCTCAACTATGAGCACGTCGGGCGGCTTCCGGCCCCCAAATACGATATCTGGGACTGGTCCTCGTACTGGTCGCCGGAGCCCGTCGTACTGTACAGCCCGACACGTGGCTGCTACTGGAACAAGTGCACATTCTGCGACTACGGACTGAACGATGACCGACCCACCTCGCCATCCCGCGAGCGACCGGTCGAACTCGTCATCCAGGACCTCGCCCAGATCTCCTCATTCGCGAAGACACTCTACTTCTCGGTGGACGCGATGTCCCCGCGGTACTTGCGCACACTTTCCGAGGCAATGATCGAGGCCGACCTCGGCCTGAAATGGAGCGCAGAACTACGCTTGGAGCGGACCTTCCCCAAGCGTGGCACCGCAGCATTGCTCAAAAGAGCTGGCTGCATCGCAATCTCGTTCGGGTACGAGTCGGCGAGCCAGCGTATTCTCGACCTCATTGACAAGGGGGTGAACATCTCCCAGGTTCCGCTCATCCTGGAGCAGCTCGCCGAAGCAGGCATCGGCGTACAGATGATGGGCTTCACAGGGTTCCCTTCGGAGACGGCGGACGAGGCCGGAGAAACATACGAGTTCCTGGTCCGGCATCAGGATCACTGGTCCCTGGCAGGTGTCGGCGAATTCGGCCTGACACCGGGTTCGATCGTCGCCAAGCAACCGACCCGTTTCGGCGTCGAGATCCTGCCCCTGCCCGAATCCCACTCCATAGCCCGGGCTCTGAGCTGGCGCGATCTCAGCACCGGAGTCGATCATGTGCCCGGTGCCGAGGACGACAGGGTCCCCTCTCGCCTGAAGTCCGCGATCAGACGCGATGTCATCGGCCGTCCGTTCGTCGGCGGAGTCGATTCCAGCCACTCGCTCCTCTACTTCGGCCACTACGGCCGGTCCCTGCTGCCACCGAAGCCGGAACGGTACGAAGGCCGTGAACGGATTGCTCCGGAACATGTCACCCACGTCCCGTTCGCAAGCCTTGCGGAGCTCTGCTCCGTGCCTGACCTCGTCGCCGCGCACGAACAGACCCTGAACCTGCTCAACCGTGTCAGCCACGTGGAGATGTCCGCCTGGCTGGACGGGGAAGGCTCCAGCCGACCCGGCACAACCGTGGCGCTTGTCATGCCGGGCGGCGTGGTCGTCGACCTCCGCCTGCCGACGGTCGATGTCGATCCCGAGCGCATCATGACGGCACTGCGTGTCCTGTCGCCCCCAGCGGCACGGGCCGGCCGGTGAAGGCCGTGGCGCACCAGAAGCCGATTCCGAGGTGGACCGCATGAGCTCCGGACCGAGCAACCCTGCCTGCGGTACATGCGCGGCACCTGCCGCACCGGACGCCAGGTTCTGCGCCAGGTGCGGTGCGACACTGACGAGAGCCGATCTCCGGGAGGCCGTTCGTCGCCATGTCGTCGTACTCTTCGCGGACCTCGTCGGGTTCACCTCCATGAGCGAGGGCCTCGATCCCGAGGCGCTCCGCACCGTGATGGACCGCTACTTCGGGCTGGTGTCACGGATCATCTGGGACAACGGAGGGGCGACGGAGAAGTTCATCGGCGACGCCGTGATGGCAGTCTTCGGGATGCCGCAGGTCGCCGAGGACGACGCCGTACGGGCGGTCCAGGCAGGCGTGGAGATCATTTCGGCCCTGGAACCGCTCAATGTCGAGCTGCGGCAGGACTTCGGCCTGGACGTCGCAGTCCGGATCGGCGTGCATTCCGGGCCGGTCTCCGCGACGTACGACAGGAGCGGGGATTTCAGGATTGTCGGCGACATCGTCAACACAGCGAGTCGACTCCAGTCCGCCGCTCCGCACAATCGGGTCCTCGTGGGTGAGGCAGTCGCCCAGTCACTCCGCGGCAGGGCGCAGATGCGGGAGGTGCCCGCCCTGACGCTGAAGGGAAAGGACGCTCCCGTCCGGGCGTGGTGCGTCGAAGGGTTGTCCTCCTCCGTCGAGACGACACAACCGACGCCGCTGATCGGGCGGGACATCGAACTCGCACAGCTGAGGCAGGTCTACGAGCGGTCCCTGGGCAACGGCCGCGGGGCACTGGTCACTGTGCTGGGCGTGCCCGGTGTGGGAAAGACCCGGCTCCTGGACGAGTTCCTCTCAGGACTGGGGGCGCCCGAGCCGGTCGTACTGCGCGGCCGTGCCCAGTCGTTCAATCGCGGGGTCAGCTATCTTCCGATCGTCGAATTACTGCGGACAGCTTCCGCGGAGTGGGCCGCCTTCGTCGAGAGGGCCTCCACGGACTCCGCCACCGCCCGCGCGGTGACATGCCTGGACGGGCTCTCCCAGCGCTCGTCCGCGCCTCGGCACGGTGCCGAAGTCGAGGAGCTGGCCTGGGCACTGCGCACGTTCCTGAAAGCGGTGTCCACGCGAAGGCCACTGGCACTCGTCTGGGAAGACCTCCATTGGGCCGAACCCGCTCTGCTGGACATTCTGGAGTACCTGGCCGACGAGCTCTCCGACCTCCCGGTGCTACAACTGTGCACGGCCAGACACGAGCTGGCCGATCTCAGAGCAGACTGGCCGACTGGCGGCACCGGGTCCCTGACCATCGATCTCGCGCCGCTCACCCCCGCCGAGACGCTGGTTCTCGTCTCTCAGCTGACAGCGCGGGGGGACGTGGAGGCACACGTGGCCGACGCGGTCTGCGATCAGGTCGCGTCCGCGAGCGAGGGCAACCCCCTCTTCGCCGAACTCCTGCTGGCCATGGAGGGCAGCTCCCGAGAACCGCTTCCCCACACGATCACCGCTGTCTTCGCAGCCAGACTCGATCGGTTGAAGCCGGAGGACCGGCGAGTCCTGGAAATCGCAGCGGTGCTCGGCCGTGACTTCGCCGGCGCGGACATCGCGTACGTCCTGGCCGAGGACGGGTACGAGCCGACGGACCTGAGCGACTGCCTCGACCGGCTGCGCCGTACCCGGATGCTCACGGGGAGCCGGATCTCCGCCAGACACTGCTTCGTACAGGCATTCAGCCGCGACACCACCTACGAGTTGTCCGGAAAGCGAAGCCGGCTGCGATGGCATCTCGCGCTGGTGAATCGCGCGGAAGGCAGGGGTGGACCTCTCCGGGAGGGCGAGTTTGGCGGCGGCAGCGAGAGTCTGCTCACCTACCACTTGGAGGCGGCCGCGATGCTGAGCCGCCAGCTTCACCCGACCAGCGCCGAGACGGAGCACATCAGCAGACGGGCCTCCGAGCAGCTCGCGGAGCAAGCGGCGGACGCGACCGATCGTAAGGACCTGCGCTCCGCCGCCGGCCTGCTGGAGCGGGCACTTGGTGTACTCGCCGACGATGCCCCCGGACGTCTCGGCCTGACGCTGTGGCTGTCGGACATCCGGTGCGAACTCGGAGAGCTCCACGTCGCGGACGCCGTACTGCGCGCCTGGTCGCCGCAACCGGGCCGCTCGCCCTCGGATGTCCCGTCCTTGGCTGTATCGATCCAACGGGAGATCATCAGCTTGCGGGCGGGGAACCGGACGATCGAAGCAGTGCTGGACGCCGAGAGACGTTTTGAGCCGCAGCTGCGGGCCGACGACCATCTCGCGTGGTGCCGATTCCACCAGCTGCGATCGCATCGCCATCTCATGAAGGAGGAGTCGGGCGCCGCGGAGAGGAGCCTGGCGGCCGCCCGCAGGCATGCCGAGTTCCTCGGTGACATGCGTGAGGTCGACCGGATCGACCGCACAGCCGTCGAGCTCGCGTTCTGGGGTCCGGCCCCCGTAACCGACGGGCTCGCCCGCTGCCGTGAACTCGTCGAACGGTTCAAGGACAGCCGCGTCAGCCTGGTTCCCATCCTCGCTGCGATGGCGGGGTTCCTGGCGTTGGACAGCCGCTTCGACGAAGCCCGGGACGCGGCCGATACCGCGGCCTCGTACGCCACCGAGCTCCGGATGCACAGCGCCGATGCCGCCCTCTTCCACCTCAGTGGTGTGATCGGCTCCCTGGCCAAGGAGCCCGAGCGGGCGTGCCGGGACTTCCGCCGGGCCAGGGACATCCTCGCGACGGCGGGGCAATCGGACGGCGAGGCTCTTATGGACGCCTACGCGGCGCGCGAGAGCGTCTCCGCGGGGGCTCCCGTACCCCCTCGCTATGCGGAACTCGACGGGCCGGACGTAAGGGCCGTCACCGACCGCAGGCTCGGCGCACTGGTCAGCACCCTGGCCGCGCGCTCGGCCGCAGACGCCGGCGACGCGGAAAGACTGACCCGGCTCGCCGGTGCCGCACTCGACTTCGCCTCCGGCATGGACGATCTCTACTTCAGGGGCGCGATCAACCGGGACGTAGCAGCCCTGCGGTTTCGCGCCGGCGACGTAGCCGGGGCCGGCCTCGCGGCGGCCGTCGCCCGGGACTGCTTCTTGGCAAAGGGGGCGCGGGCCGCGACCTCGGAGGCCGAAGACCTCCTCGCCCTCATATCCGACCAGCAACCAGCGAAAGGAGCCTCTGAGTGACCGCGCCGCCTTGGCTGAGGACTCGGCCCAGCCGTTTCCCCGGAGTACCGGCATGGGGAGTCGCCACCTCTTCGGCTCCACTGGAGCCGTTCGCCATGGAGAAGTTCCCTGCCATCACGCGCGATTGGGCCTTCGGTGGAGCCGATGGGAGGGGAGTTCGTGTCTGTGTGGTGGACTCGGGCGTCGACGGCACGCACCCGTTGATCGGCCGGCTCGAGAAGTCCGCCGCGGTAGTCCCGGACGACCAGGGGCGATGGAACGTCCAAGAGGGTGTGCACGAGGACCTGGCTGGTCACGGGACGGCCTGCGCCGGCGTGATCCGTTCCGTGGCACCCGGAGTCTCTCTCTCGTCGGTGCGCGTTCTCACCCACGGCAAGAACGGCACCGGCCAGGCCCTGCTGGCCGGACTGTCCTGGGCGATCGACCAGGGGTTCGACATCGTGAATCTCAGTCTCTCGACCACCGTCCCCGCGGTCGCGGATGAGCTCCGGGACCTGGCCGACCGCGCCTACTTCAGAAGAACCCTTCTGGTGGCGTCAGCGCACAACATGCCTGTTCTCAGCTACCCTTGGACCTTTTCGTCGGTGCTCTCCGTCGCCTGCCACAACGAGGACGACCCGATGACGTACTACTACAACGCCGGCCCTCCCGTCGACTTCTTCGCGCGAGGTGTACGCGTCAAGGTCCCCTGGGCAGGGGGTACCGAGCGTCTCAACACCGGGAACAGTTTCGCCGCCCCCCACATCGCGGGTATCGCTGCCCTGGTTCTCAGCAAGCACAAGTGGTTGACGCCGTTCCAATTGAAGTCGGTTCTCTTCATGACCGCCAACAACGTTGCCGCAGAAGGTCCCGACGACACAGTGGTCACCCCAGCAGCCCAGGGAGGAGCCGGAGAGCATGAACCCCACGCGTAGAGATGCCGAATCACGGATCAGCGAGAAGTATCTGCTCCAGTCCGTCGTGGAAGTGGCCAAGGCCGCGTTCCGCGCGAAGGCGTGCTCAGTCTTCGTGGTGGACACCGAGACGGATGAATTGATCTTCGAAGCGGTCGCGGGCGAGGGTGAGAGCCATCTCGTCGGGACAAGAATCAGTTCCGGCACAGGGATCGCGGGATGGGTGGTGGCAAGCGGACAACCACTCATCGCCGACGACCTTCAAGAAAGCAGCTTCGACCAGGAGGCCGCGCGAGAGACGGGCTACGTCCCACACACGATCGCCGCCGCCCCCATCCTGCACGAGGGCCTGTGCATCGGAGTTCTCGAAGTCCTCGACCGCGACGCCGAGCGCGACGAACTGGAGACCTTGGAGCTCGTCGGCCTGCTCTCCACACAGGCGGCTGCCGGGATCGCTCTGCTCCGGCAGCTTCGCCGGAGCTCCCGTCGGCCGGCCGGCGGCATTCCCTCGGCGACCGACAACGCGGAAGCCCTCGAAGGTATCGCCGTCGATCTACCCCGCCTCGGCTCGGACGACGAGCAACTGCTCGCTCAAGTACTCGCAGTGGCGCGTGAGATCACCCGGCGCGCGGCGGAAACCTCTGCTGCCGGCCCGTCGCGAACGGACGGATACGGACGCTCGACATCGGAGGGGCGGGAGCAGTGAGATCGTTCAGCAATCTTCTCATCAACCGTGAATACGCGCGGCTGTGGCGCGGCCAAGCCATATCCACGGTCGGTGACTACGTCTTCGACACCACGCTGACCTTGTGGGTGGCGACGGAGGTGGTCAAGGGCAAGTCCTGGGCGCCGTCCGCCGTGAGTGGGGTGTTGTTGGCAGTCGGCGCGGCCGTACTGCTCGTCGGCCCGGTGGCCGGGGTCTTCGTGGATCGCTGGAGCCACAAAAAGATCATGCTGAACACCGAACTGATCCGTGCCGCGGTCGTCGCCGCGGTCCTGCTGCTCTCGCTGATACCCCTGGACGACCTGCCCGTCGGGCTGTGGCTCGGATGCATCTACCTGGCGGTGTTCATCCTCAACGCAGCCGGTCAGTTCTTCTCCCCGGCCCGCTTCGCAGCGGTGGGTGCCCTCGTACCGGGTGAGGCGGACCGTGCCCGGGCAGCGGGGCTCGGACAGGCGACCACGGGCGCCGCGTCCATCCTCGGCCCGCCCCTCGCGGCTCCGCTGCTCTTCAGCGTGGGAGTGCAATGGGCCATGGCCGCCAATCTGGTGTCCTACCTGTGCTCGTACGCAGCGACCCGCTCGGTGCGCTTCCCACCCTCGCAGGACACGAGCACGGTGGTGACCGACCCCGGATCGTCCGCGGTTCGGCGCTGGTCCCAGGACTTCCTCTCCGGCCTGAGGCACTTCGCCGGGAACCGCCTGCTCGTAGCTCTGTTGGCGAGCGCGGTCATCACGCAGATGGGAACAGGAGCGCTGAACACGCTCAACGTGTTCTTCGCGACCGGGAACCTCCACGCCTCCCCGGGCCAGTTCGGCTTCGTCTCCATGTCCTTCGGGGTGGGGGCGATCGGGGGAGCACTCGTCGGAGGCCACGCGGTGGGCCGGCTCGGTGCGCGGAAAGCCACCTGGCTCGGCCTGATCGTCTCCGGTCTCCTCGTGTGCGCCTACTCCCGGCAGAGCGTCTTCGTCGTCGCCGTCGTGCTGCTGATGCTGGTGGCCGTCCCGGTGGCGGCCCTGAACGCCGCGATGACGCCCCTCCTGCTCGAATCCACGCCCCCGGAGTACCTGGGCCGCGTGGTCGCCGTCTTCAATCCCGTCAACGAGCTCGCATACATGCTCTCGGCAGGAGTGGCCGGCTGGCTGGCGAGCACGGGCCTGGCCCACTTCGGCGGACACGTCGCGGGGATGGCCTTCGGACCCGTCGACACCATCTTCACGGCTTCCGGCATCATGATCATCATCGCCGGCTGCTACGCCTTCTTCGCCCTGCCGCGGGAGCGGACCGCAGTGGCGACGCCGCTGGAGGCAAAGGCATGACCACCACGGCCGGCAGCAAGGGTGCTGATCGGTTTCTCGTGACCGATCCCCACCTGATCCGTACCGCCGCCCGGGAAGACGGTGCGACGTACTGGAATACGTCCAATGGCAAGCGCTTCGCCGTCGGGCCCTCTGCGGCGCTCCTCCTGGAGCAGCTCCGCACACCGACCGCCCAGAAGGCTCTTGTCGGCCCGCAGACTCCTCCCGAGTCCTTGGTACAGCACTCCCTCCTCGATCAACTGCACGACCTGGAGCTGATCATCAGCGGCACCGAAGGCATCGGGCCCGTGGCCGGTGCCCTCTGCCCCACCCCGCCGGCGGTGGGCCTGTTCGGCTGTGAGGGGGTGAGCCTGGCCGCGGCACTGAACGATGACTCCGTTCACGGAGTCATCGTGGGCATGCCGTACGACGTCGGGACGACAGGCCGCCCCGGCGCTCGATTCGGGCCCCAGACGCTGCGGGGAGCCAGCCGGACGATCTTCCGGCAATCGGTTCCGGGAGACAGAAGCGGCATGTACGACCCGGTACGGGGTCGCCGCGTCCTGCACGGGGTCGGCCTCGCGGACATCGGTGACGTGAGCGCCGCAGACGTGCACGAGCGCAACGGCGACACAATGGACGTGCTCGAACAGATCGTCGGCGCGACCGTGGCCGCCGGAAAGTTCCCCGTGGTGCTGGGAGGCGACCATTCCATCAGCCTGCCCGCTATACGCGGCGTGCTTGCCACACTTCCCAGGCTGGGGATCATCCACTTCGACGCCCATCCGGACTACCGCAGGCCCCGTACGGACGATTGGCGGGCTTCCTGCCACCACGGGAACTTCATGGGGTGGCTGCTCGGGGACCCCGGCGTCGAGCGCTTGATCCAGTTCGGTGTTCGCCAACTGCTTCCGGACGAGATCGCCTCGAACGACGATGTCACCGTGTGGCCGGGTGTTTCGGCGGCCACCGCAACGCTGGACGCTGTCCTCGCGGACCTGCCGGATGATCTGCCGTACTACGTGACGATCGACGTGGACTGCCTGGACCCGCTGGTCATGCCCAGCACCGGCACTCCGCTTCCCGGTGGGTTCACACACGCCCAGCTCGTCGATCTGCTCGATGGCCTGTGCCGGGCGCGCCGGATCGTCGGAGTCGATCTCGTCGAATACATGCCCGACGGCAACACCCTCACGGGGCATGTCGCCGCCGACATCCTGCTCAGGGCCCTGGACAGTTCCTTGACCGGCAGGGAACAAAGGCCGGGGCCGCACCGAGGCTGAGGCGATGAACGTTTCCGGCGGCCCCTCTCCCGGCGGGAGAGGGGCCGCCGGACGCCCAGCTGTCGCCGCGAGGACAGGGGGCGCCGGAACCGACGACTCCGATCAGCCTCGCCCTTCCGCCAAAGCACGCCCCCACGGAGTCAGAGGCGCGCTCCGGAACGCCGCCGGCCCGTCGCCGTCGTCCATGCACGCAAAGGAAAACGCCGGCACGTTCGCGAGGAGCTCCCCGACACGCGAGCGCAGATACGCTCCGCGCAGTCGGCGCATCCACTCCTTCCGTTCTGCCGCACCGCCGCTTCCTTCCGCTACGAGGGGGAACGACTCGGCGATGACGTCCACCTCTTCACGCGCCTGCGCGGCTGCCGCAGCCAGCGCCAGGCCCCCGGTCGAGCTTGCGTCCCCCCACGCAAGTCCCGGCATCTCGGGGACCGAGAGATCGTCGATGCTGTCGACAGCCACCGCGTCACGAAGGAGCGCCCAGGAAACCAGCGGCGCCGAATGCCCGCTGACGGCCGTTGCCTTGTCCAGATCATCGAGCTCGGTGGCGACCCGCCGCCTCCACTCCTGCGGCGGTACCTGGGACCCCAGGGGCCGCCATGGCGCCAACCGGGACAGCCACTCCGACCGGGCCGTGGTCACCGTGATCCCGTTCAAGGAGGACGCCAGTGCCACAGTGCCCTCCCCGTCCGCATCGGTGCCCGGTTGGCGCAGAGGAATCAGCCGGCTCCGTCCACCCGGTCCGAGACGGTAGAGCTCGCCGTCTCGCAGGTCGAGCGTCACGCGTTCGGGGTGGTCCGGGAGCAGGAGCCGGATCCCGGACCGACGAAGAGCCAGGTCGCCGTCCTCGTCGACTCCGACGGTGAGAGTCGTCGAGGTGTGCTGCGAGGCCGACAACAACTCCGGCAGGAGGGCGATCCCCAACGCATGTGCCAGAGGGTCCTCGGCGCGCGTCCGTTGGGCGGCCATCGCGCTGTCACGCTCCGCCACGGAGAGCCAGGAACACACATCGGGGTCACGCAGCACGGCGTCCAGGCTGTCGGATGCCAGCCCTTGGATGCCGTTCACGACAGCCCGATACACCCGCTTGGCGTCGTCATGAGTCGTCCGGGCATGACGTTCCTGGCATTGCCTCAGGATCCTCGTGAGATTGCGGGCGGACCTGGCCCGCGCAAGCTCGGCGATCCGTTCGCTGTCCAGTCGGACGTCCTCCGGACGTGAATCGATCCGGTCCGTGTAGCCGCGGACCAGCGCCTCGTCCCAGGACAACTCCCGGTCCCGATCGAGGAACCGGCTCTTGAGCGACGTCGTTCTTCCCTCGCGGTCACCCAGTCGGGCAATTACTTCGGGTCGCATGCGTTCGGGCACGTCCGTCGTGACGAGCTTCTCCAGAACCGAGCGCCGCTCCGCCGAGCTGCCGGGACCCACAACGAGTGGCGTGGACCATCTCACGTCACGGCGGAGCTCGTTGAGTGCCTGCTCCTGGAGAGCGTGGAGGGCGGTGGCGACGTTCACGACAAGGCTCACACTGGTGCTGTCTCCGTCGGAGACCCCCCAATGGATCCAGTTGGTGGGAATGTAGAGCACATCGCCCGCTCGCACCTCGAAGGCCCGAGGCGTGGACGGCATCGACGCGGCGCCGAGCCCCGGTTCGCACAGGACCCGCCTGCGGCGGTCATCCGGATGAATTCCCTCGGGTCCACTGAGAAACCACGTCTTGTTGCCGGTCAGCTGAATCGTGAAGTTGTCGCTTCCGTCGTAGTGACTACCGATGGAGGACGGGCCCGCCGTGGCGAAGACATCGCACCAGACATCCCGCCATTCGAGCCACTCCCGCGCCTGGTCCACCAGCTCCGCCACTCCTGGCAGGCCCGAAGTCATCCCCTCCAGAAACCAGACGGTCACACCGTCCGTCTGGTGCGGCGTTCCCCCGCGGAGCAGCGCGACGATCTCGTCGCGTGAGGGGCTTTCCGGCAGGAAGTTGCCGGCGGAGCGGGGTAGGTACAACGGTTGCTGTCTCCAGTAACGCGCCATGAAGTCGACAGGCAGCGAAAACGGCGTGGCTGCAGGCTCGTCCTTGCTCGGCTCATGAGTCGCAGACATGGCGTCCTCTCGTTTCGGATGTGAGCCAGCCAAACCTAGAGGGACGGTGCGGCGGACAAAGGCAGTTCCTGCGGCGGTTTCCGCCCGGCACGTTGACTTCTTCCCGAAGGTTTCGCGTCACTCCGCGACGCCCGCTCCGGACCCGAGGACGGCAGCCCAGGCCAGGGTTTGCACCGTGGGTTGCTGGTGTCATGGCCCTCGTTGAGATGCTGTCGGGTCATATGCCCACAGACGCTTGTGTGAACTACATGACCCATGCAAGCATCTTCGACGGCGTCAGCATGTGACAGCACAGGGATGGGCGTAGGGCAAGTCCGCTGTGACGCGGACTGGCCGGTCGCGCGAAGACAGGGGGGTCATGCAGCGCCAAGCAGAGGGAAGAGCCGGCGAGAGAATCAGAGCCCAGCGCATACGGAAAGGCCTGACCCAGATCAAGTTGGCCGACTTGTCCACGGTGGGGGTCCGCACCATCCGTGAACTCGAGGCGGGTCGAACATTGCGGCCGCACCCGGTGACGCTGCGTCTACTGATGAGCGCACTGGGAATCCCTGACGACGATCACGCCGTGACGGCCCACTCGTGGGAGAGCGGAACCGGTCAGGGAGACGCGGCCGACGACTTGAAGCCACTGTCGCCGCTTCCTGCCACGTACGGTGATTTCATCGGCCGGGCGGACGACCTCGCCCTCCTGACCGGCGTGCTGGTGCAAGGGCAACGTCTCGTCACGGTCACGGGCTTTCCCGGGAGCGGGAAGTCCAGGTTGGCGATCGAAGTCGCCGGGGCGGTGCAGAAGTCGACCGGGATTCGCGTGGTCTTGGTGCCAGGTGACGGAGAACCGGTCGCGGCCATGCACGCGAGCGCCTCGGCGAGATCAGCTACTGGCGGTCACCGGGAAGCCGTACTCAACTCGCTGTCCCTCGGAGAACCCGTGCTGTTGGTGATCGACGGCGCGCAGCGGGGAGTCTGGCCTGCCGGGATACCACGACCGCCCCATCCCTCGTTCCAGGTACTGGCGACGTCCAGGCGCTCGCTCGGGCTCCCCGGGGAGATCGTGCACTCGTTGTCCCCACTTGCCGTCCCCGCGCCGGCCACCCAGGGCACCGACGCCTGCCCCGCGGTGCAACTGCTCATTCAGTTCATTCGAAGATTCCAGCCCGACTTCCGAAGAACCGCGTTGACCGATCATTCACTCGCGGAGTTGTGCCGGAGGCTGGACAGCAACCCGGCCCTTCTTCAAGGCATCGCCGAAGACTTCAGCATTTTCGAGGCCGAGAGCCTTGTCGGCTACGTCACCGCTGACCTCGTTTCGGCAGTGGCCGAGGCCGCACCGGCTGTCCTGGCCGGCGCGAGGGAGGTGCTTGCCGGTCTGGACGCTGCGGAGACTGAACTGTTGCTGCAGGTCTCCGGGCTCACCCCGGACTGGTCGGTCGACGATGTCGCGAACCTTCTGAACGAACCTCCCCTGCGAGTGGGCCGCCGCGTCCGAAGCCTCCTCGACGCCGGCGTTGTCCAACCGCGCGCGGCTTCCGGCGCACCACGTTTCCAAGTGCTCCGACTCGTACGCGCGATGACGGGGGGCATGGCGACAGCCCCTCTCTCCCCCTCCGCGGGTCATGCCTGACCCGCGGACGGCCCTCGCGGCGGCAGCCCTCGTGGAGAAGGAGTCAGGCGGTCCGGTCCGTGCCCGAGACCCTTCGGCGGGGATTCACTGCCCGTCGGCCGGACGCGTCCCGGCGCCCGCACCGCTCACCGCCACCGCCGCCGCCTCCCGCGACAGCTGCACGGCCTGCCGCAGGCTCAGCCCCGGCTCAGCCTGGCGCAGCGCCTTGACCGCCGCCACCGCGTCGAGGGGCCCGACGTACCCGCCCGACGTGATCCGCCGCGCGGCCCACCGCCCCCGGAGCTCCGCGTCCGGCGCCCCGGTCTGCGCCCCGGCCAGCGCGAGGGCCCGCTCCAGGCCGGGGCGGTCCGCGTCCGAGGCCCGCGCCAGCTCCTCGCGCAGCGCGGCGGCCACGGCGTCCGCGTCCCGCACCACGATCACGGCCATGTCCTTCTTCCCGTTTCCGATCATGTTCCGACCCTCCCCCGCGGCACCCCGGCGCATACGGCCCTTGAGGTACTTCAGAGGTACCGGAGGACCAGGACCGGCGGACCAGGACCACCCCTCCCCGGGACGGAGGCGGCGGACCGCCGCCCCCGCATACCGTCGGGTCATGACTCGCGACGCCGCCCACGCACTCGGCCTCGACGCCTACCTCGCCCGGATCGGGTACGACGGGGAGCGCCGCCCCACCGCGGACGTACTGCGTTCCGTGCACCGGGCCCACGCACTGGGCGTCCCGTTCGAGAATCTGGACCCGCTCCTCGGCACCGCCCCCTCGCTCGCACTGCCCGACCTGGAGGCGAAGCTCGTACGGGGCGGGCGCGGCGGCTACTGCTACGAACAGAACACCCTGTTGGCCGCAGCGCTCCGGACCCTCGGCTTCGGCGTCACCCTGCTCGCCGCCCGCGTGGTGCTGGGCGCGGCCCCCGGTGACGTCCGGCCGCGCACCCACATGCTGATGGAGGTCCGGGTGCCGGACGAGCCGGACCCGTACCTCGCGGACGTCGGCTTCGGCGGGTCCGGTGCGCTGCTGGCACCCATCGCCCTGGTCCCGGACGCGGAGCTGCGCGACACCCCGCGCCACCACCGGCTCGTCCGGCTGCCGCACGACGGGCCGCTGGACCTGTGGGAGCTGCGGGCCCGGACACGGGACGGGGCGTGGGAGGGGCAGTACGCGTTCACCCGGGAGCCCTTCGAGGCGCCGGACTTCGAGGTCATCAATTGGCACATCGCGACCAACCCGCGCTCGCCGTTCTCCCGGCTGCTGTACGTACAGCGCACCACCGAAGACGCCCACCTGTCGCTCTCCGGCCGCACACTCGTGGTGACACCGCACGACGGCGGTGCCCCGCGCGAGCGGGAGCTGGCGGACGCCGACGAGGTGACGCGCGTACTGGCGGAGGACTTCGCACTGCACCTCCCGGAGGGCGCGCGGCTTCCCGCGTGAGCCCCGGCGCACCCCAGTCCGTGGCGTATGTCACCCGTTCCGGTCCGTCACACCTCCGCGCCACCCCATTCCAAGCCCCGGGCCTCCCGTGACCGGCGTTCCCACGGTTCGCGGGAGGCGGGCGCATGGCGATGGAAGCCCGTGCGGAGGCGTGCCGCCGCCCGGGCGGGCCAACCGGCGGGCAAAGCCCGGGCGACCCGTGAAACACAGTCGTAAGCTCGCTGACATGCAGGTCATCCAGTCCACGAAGCTCGCCAACGTCTGCTACGAGATCCGCGGCCCCGTGCTTGAGGAGGCGATGCGGCTGGAGGCGGCCGGGCATCGCATCCTCAAGCTGAACACCGGCAACCCCGCCGCGTTCGGCTTCGAGTGCCCGCCCGAGATCCTTGAGGACATCCTGCGCAACCTCTCCGGGGCGCACGGCTACGGCGACGCGAAGGGGCTGCTGTCCGCGCGCCGGGCGGTGATGCAGCACTACCAGACCAAGGGCATCGACCTGGACGTCGAGGACATCTACCTCGGCAACGGCGTCTCCGAGCTGATCCAGATGTCGATGCAGGCGCTCCTCGACGACGGCGACGAGGTGCTGGTCCCGGCCCCGGACTACCCGCTGTGGACGGCCTCGGTCTCGCTGGCGGGCGGCACGGCCGTGCACTACCGCTGCGACGAGCAGGCGGACTGGATGCCCGACCTCGCCGACATCGAGCGGAAGATCACCGACCGCACCAAGGCGATGGTGATCATCAACCCGAACAACCCGACGGGCGCCGTCTACGACGACGAGATGCTGCGCGCGCTCACGGAGATCGCCCGCCGGCACAACCTGGTCGTCTGCTCGGACGAGATCTACGACCGCATCCTGTACGACGGCGCCACGCACACCCCCACCGCGACGATCGCCCCGGACCTGATGGTCCTCACCTTCAACGGGCTGTCGAAGAACTACCGGGTCGCCGGTTACCGCTCCGGCTGGATGGCCGTCTGCGGCCCCAAGGCGCACGCCTCCTCGTACATCGAAGGGCTGACGATCCTGGCCAACATGCGGCTCTGCGCCAACATGCCCTCGCAGCACGCGGTGGCCACCGCGCTCGGCGGCCGGCAGTCGATCAACGACCTGGTGCTGCCCGGCGGCCGCATCCTGGAGCAGCGCGACGTCGCGTACGACCTGCTGACGCAGATCCCGGGCGTGACCTGCGTGAAGCCGAAGGGCGCGCTGTACCTCTTCCCCCGGCTCGACCCCAAGGTCTACAAGATCAAGGACGACCGGCAGATGGTCCTGGACCTGCTGCGGGCCGAGAAGATCATGGTGGTGCAGGGCACCGGGTTCAACTGGCCGGATCCCGACCACTTCCGCGTGGTGACGCTGCCCTCGGCCGAGGATCTGACGGACGCGATCGGCCGGATCGCCCACTTCCTGGACGGCTACAGCCAGGTCTAGCGGACCTTCGCTCAAGCTTTTCTCGAAGCCGAACAACTTTAGACTGAATCCAAGCTAGGATGGTTCTCACAGCACCACCAGGAGGCCATCCATGTACGAACCGATCCGCACCAAATCGGTCCACACACCGGCCGACCACGCCGGCGACTTCCCGCACCGCACCCGCGAGGAGGAGCTGGACATCCAGCTCGCCGGACACCTGGCCGCCCTGCTCGCGGTCACCGACGAGCTGGGTCTCGGCGAGGCGGGCGACCGCATCGCCGGGCAGGTCGCCAGGCTGCGCGGCGCCCCGCCCGTCCGGCACGCCGGGCTCAGCGACGCCCCCGCGCCCGTCCTCCACCGCCGCGCCCACGCCCTCGCGGGCCGGGCCCTGGTGGTGGCGGCCTCGCGCGCCGACACGGCGGTCGCGATCCTCTCGGCCGAGCGCATGGACGCCCACACCGAGGCGCTCGCGGCCGACGCCCGGACGCCGGTCGGCGCCCACTGACGGCCCCGGTCCACGCACCGCAGAGGCGCGTGGACCGGGTGCCACCCATGTTCAGTTGTCACGCGTGCCCATCAGTGCCGGCCACGCGGCCTGGACTTCATCCGTACGGTGACGACGCCGGCCAGCAGCAGGAGCACGGCCGCGATGCCCGCACCGGTCGCCGCGCTGCCGGTGTCGGCCATGCCGCCGCCCCCGCCGTGCCCGCCGCCACCACCGTGGTGGCCCCCGTCGTGCGTCGGGTGCGGACCCGGGGTCCAGGACGGGCCGGGCCCGTGGGTGTGCGTGTGGGTCGGCTTCGGCGACGGGCTCGTGCTGTCCGTCGGCGAGGGGGTCGGGGTCGGGCAGTCGTCCGTGGGCGACGGGGTCGGCGTCGGAGTGGGGCTCGGGCTGGGGCTCGGGTTCGTCACCGGGACCTCGGTGGTGCAGGGCAGCTCGGGCGCCCCCTCCGTGGTGCAGCGCGCGCCCGGTGTGTCGGAGGTGACGGCGTTGCGCAGGACCGCGTCACCCTCGTCCGGGTCGTCCACGGTGACCGTGTAGGTGATCGTCACGGAGGCGCCGGGGGCCAGCTCACCGGACCAGTCGAGCGTGTCGCCGTTCACCTGCGCGGTGCCTGTGGTCGCGGTGGGTCCCGTGGTGAGCGAGGCGTCGTCCAGGACGCCGGACAGGTCGTCGGTGAGGTGGGCGGGGCTCAGCGTGGTCTCACCGCTGTTGGTGGCGGTCACGGTGTAGGTGACGGAGTCGCCCGGCTCGGCCTCGGCCGGCTCGGCCGTCTTGGAGATGTCCAGCACCTGGTCGAGCTGCTCGACGGGGACGGACGCGGAGGACTCGTTGGACGTCACGTCGCTGTCGCCCGCCGTGCCCTGGGCGGTTGCCGTGTTGGTGAAGGTGTCGTTGACGACGTCGGCCTCGGTCAGGACGTGGGTGCCCTCGCAGACCATGGACGAGGTCGCGGACCCCATCGGGCCGAGCGTGGTGGAGGGGCAGGTCACGTCGGTGACGGACGGGTCCTCGACATAGACGTCGGTGAGCTCCGACGTACCGGTGTTGGTGACGAGGAACTGGTAGTGCACGGTGTCGCCGACCTCGAAGGGCTCGGTGGCCGCGTTGTCCGGGGGCGCGACGGTCTTGACCAGGTTCAGCTGGTCGAGCGTGTCCACGGAGCCGGCTTCGAGCGCGCGGATGAGGTGGGTGTCGATGCTGCCGCCGGTCGATCCGGAGAAGCCGAACTTGTACGTGGGCGGGGCGTCGGCCGTCATCTGCGTGGACAGCACGGGCTGGAAGCCGGCACCGTCGTCGAAGTCGATCTCGACGTCCACGGTCGGCCGGGTGTCCGGGCTGACCGTGATGTGCACGGTGCGCTTGGCGGGGAGCGGGTCGGTGCCCTGCTCGCGCAGGCTGCCGGGCAGCGTGGAGCGGAAGCCGGACGGCTGGGTGTCGTCCGCCTCGATGGTGGAGTCCAGGAAGCAGTAGCCGTCGTCGCCCTGCCCGGGGCCGCGCAGCGTGACGGTGTCGGGCACCGGGAGTTCGCTGGTGACCGGGGACTTCTGGCCGTCGGGGCAGCCGTTGCCGCGCAACTCCGCGTCGTTGGCGAAGTTGCCGTACGCGTCGAGCCCGACGCCGAGGTAGCCGCCGTCGACCCCGGGTTCCAGGTTCCGCTGGGCGTACCCGAGGGAACCGCCGTTGGCCCCGGCCTTGGTGAGGTCCACCGAGCCGTCGACCAGGAAGAAGCCGATGCCGTCGGCGCCGGCGTCCCCGGTCCCGTACTGGTACTGCTCGAACGTGACGTCGAGCCCGCCGTTGCCGGGCAGCGGGCGGTTGTAGAGCATCCCGCCGACCCGGTAGTAGTCGTGGTCCGTGAGCTGGAGCCACCCCGGGGTCTCGCCCGGCGTCGGCACGGGCGGGGTCATCTGGGAGGCGGGGTCGTCACACGGGCCGATCTGCGACTGGTCGGCGGGCGGTTCGGCCGACGCACCGGTCAGGCAGGCCGTGTCCAGGGGTACGAAGCCGGGGTCGGCGACCGAGGTGCCGGTGAAGGTCTCGTCCAGCAGCACGGACTCGCCGAGCGCCCGGGCCGACGAGGTGGCGGCGGGTGTGGCGTCGGAGGTGGGTCCGGCGGACTGGGCGACACCGGAGGCGGTGGTCAGCAGGAGCCCCAGCGCCGTTCCCGCACAGGCGGTGGCCGCCACGGCCGGAACGTGAAGCAACCGTTCATATTTGCGCATGAAAAAAACATAAGAAAAGGGGACATGACACGTGCTCAGCCCACCCGGGACACGCCGCAGCGGCGGCCGAATGGCGGCGCGGGCCGCCGGGGCGCACGGTTCAGGGCGCGGACGTTGACGGGCGCGGCGACACCGTCGCGGCCCCCGTCGTCGACTCGAACGTCACTCGGCGACCTCGCACTTCTCGTCCGTCCGGCAAGAGGTGACGGTGACGCCATTGTCCCAGTAGATGTCCTCGTGGACCCTGCCGTACACCTGGGCGAACACGATCAGCCCGACGATCCCGGCCACCGCCGCCAGGGCGATCAGCCCGCCCACGGTGATCAGGGCGATCGTCATGCCGTCCATCCGGCGCCCGGGGAAGAGCGGCGGACCGCCCTCCGACGTGTTCGGGTACGGCGGATACTGCATGCCGGGCGCCCCCTCCGCTGCCGCGCACCGACGGCGCGACCGGCTCAACCGTACGGCCACGGGCATCACCCCCGTAGCTCCGCAGGGTCACAACCCGACGACGAACAGGGCACGTTGAGCAGGCCGATGGCCCCCGAAGCGGCTTCGGGGGCCATCGCCGTACGTACGCGGGGGCTCAGCCCAGGCGCTCGACCAGCGCGCGGTACTCGTCCCACAGCTCCTTCGGCGTGTGGTCGCCGAAGGTGTTGAGGTGCTCGGGGACCAGCGCCGCCTCCTCGCGCCAGACCTCCTTGTCGACCTTCAGCAGGAAGTCGAGGTCGGCCTCGGAGAGGTCCAGGCCCTCGGTGTCGATCGAGCCCTTCGCGGGAAGGATGCCGATCGGCGTCTCGACACCCTCCGCCTTCCCCTCCAGGCGCTCGACGATCCACTTCAGGACGCGACTGTTCTCGCCGAACCCGGGCCAGACGAACGTGCCCGCGTCGTTCTTGCGGAACCAGTTCACGTAGTAGATCTTCGGCAGCTTCGACTGGTCCGGCTTGTCCGCGCCGACCTTGAGCCAGTGGCCCATGTAGTCACCCATGTTGTAGCCGCAGAACGGCAGCATGGCGAACGGGTCGCGGCGCAGCTCGCCGACCTTGCCCTCGGCGGCGGCGGTCTTCTCGGAGGCGACGTTGGCGCCGAGGAAGACACCGTGCTGCCAGTTGAAGGACTCGGTGACCAGTGGGACGGCCGAGGCGCGGCGGCCGCCGAAGAGGATGGCCGAGATCGGCACACCCTTCGGGTCCTCCCACTCGGGCGCGATGATCGGGCACTGCCCGGCCGGGACGGTGAAGCGGGCGTTGGGGTGGGCGGCGGGCGTCCCGGACGCGGGGGTCCAGTCGTTGCCCTTCCAGTCCGTGAGGTGCGCGGGCGGCTCCTCGGTCATGCCCTCCCACCAGACGTCGCCGTCGTCGGTGAGCGCGACGTTGGTGAAGACGGAGTTGCCCCACATCGTCTTCATGGCGTTGGCGTTGGTGTGCTCGCCGGTGCCGGGCGCGACGCCGAAGAAGCCCGCCTCCGGGTTGATCGCGTACAGCTGGCCGTCCTCACCGAACCGCATCCACGCGATGTCGTCGCCGATGGTCTCGACGGTCCAGCCGGAGATCGTGGGCTCCAGCATGGCGAGGTTCGTCTTGCCGCAGGCGCTCGGGAACGCGGCGGCGACATACTTCGCCTCACCGCGCGGCGGCGTGAGCTTCAGGATCAGCATGTGCTCCGCGAGCCAGCCCTCGTCGCGGGCCATGACGGAGGCGATGCGCAGCGCGTAGCACTTCTTGCCGAGCAGCGCGTTGCCGCCGTAGCCGGAGCCGTACGACCAGATCTCGCGGTCCTCCGGGAAGTGCGAGATGTACTTGGTCTCGTTGCAGGGCCAGGGGACGTCCTCCTGTCCCTCCGCCAGGGGCGCGCCGAGCGTGTGGACGGCGCGGACGAAGAAGCCGTCGGAGCCGAGCTCGTCCAGCACGGGCCGCCCCATGCGCGTCATGGTGCGCATCGAGACGGCGACGTACGCGGAGTCGGTGATCTCGACGCCGATCGCGGACAGCGGCGAGCCGAGCGGGCCCATGCAGAACGGGACGACGTACATGGTCCGGCCACGCATCGAGCCGCGGAAGACGCCCCGCTCACCCGTGAAGATCTCCCGCATCTCGGCGGGGTCCTTCCAGTGGTTCGTCGGACCGGCGTCCTGCTCCTTCTCGGAGCAGATGAACGTACGGGTCTCGACGCGGGCGACGTCGCTGGGGTCGGAGGCCGCGTAGTAGGAGTTCGGGCGCTTGATCCCGTCCAGCTTGGTGAAGGTGCCCTTGGCGACGAGCTCCCCGCACAGGCGCTCGTACTCGGCCTCGGAACCGTCGCACCAGACCACCCGGTCCGGCTCGGTGAGTGCTGCGATCTCGTCCACCCAGGAGATCAGCTCCTGGTGGGTGGTGGGAACAGTAAGGGGAGCCGCGATGTCGCGCGCCACGATCGCTCCTTGATGAGGGTGTATTCGGTTGGTGCTCCTGCTGCCCCGTGGGGGCTGCGACCCGGATGCGTGTACCCCTTCGAATTCCCCTGGCGCTCATCCGGTGCCGACCGCACTCATTTGATCATCCGACCCTTGCGCCCATATGTCCAGAGGGGCGCCCATGTGAGCATCCACACGCGGACCCCGCCCATATCGGGTACCTACGGGCCCGTAGGTACGATGCGGGAATGACTGCTGCCGCTGCCGCACCCGACAACGCAGGCCCCCGCGCGGCCCCGCTCGCCGACGCCCCGCCGAAGCCCCTGATGCGCGGCTGGCTGCACGCCGGGATGTTCCCCGCCGTGGTCATAGCGGGCATCGTGCTCGTCGCCCTCTCGGACAGCACCCGGGGCCGGATCGCCTGCGGGATCTACGTCCTGACGGCATGCCTGCTCTTCGGCGTGAGCGCGGTCTACCACCGGGGTACGTGGGGGCCGCGCGGCGAGGCCGTCCTGCGCAGGCTCGACCACGCCAACATCTTCCTGATCATCGCGGGGACGTACACGCCGCTGACCCTGCTCCTGCTGCCCGAGTCCACGGGCACCCCGCTGCTGTGGGCGGTGTGGGCGGCGGCGCTCGCCGGCATAGCCTTCCGGGTCTTCTGGGTCGGCGCCCCGCGCTGGCTGTACACGCCGTGCTACATCGCGATGGGCTGGGCGGCGGTCTTCTTCCTGCCCGACTTCATGCGGACCGGCGGGGTCGCGGTGCTGGTGCTGGTGGTCGTCGGCGGCGTGCTCTACAGCGCGGGCGGCGTCATCTACGGCATCAAGAAGCCGAACCCGTCACCGCGCTGGTTCGGCTTCCACGAGGTGTTCCACTCGCTGACGCTGGCCGCGTTCGTGGTGCATTACGTGGGCATCTCGCTGGTGGCGTACAGCCACAGCTGACGTCTGCGCGGGGGCGCCTCGGGGGCGCCCCCGCGCAGGACTCAGGCCCCGCCGAGCGCGCGGGACAGCGTCTCCGCGTCCGTCGTCGGGGCGTCGCAGACGAAGTGCCGGCAGACGTACGCGGTCGGCGCGCCGTCCACCGTCGGCCGGTCGGCCAGCAGCGGGAACTCCGCCCCGCCCGGCTCCCCCGCCGCGACGACCGCGCCGGGCGCCCGCCCGAGCAGGGCCGTACGGTGCAGCTCCCCGCCGACCGGCCCGGCGACGGCCACCTCGCGCGGCCCGTCGAGCAGCGCCTCGGCCACCGCGAGCCCCCAGCCGATGAAGCGCGGGGCGCGCGGGCCCAGCGCCTTCACGACCCCCAGAGCCTCCTCGGCGGCGGTGCGGTGCGGCTCGGAGCCGGTGTGCGCGGCGTACGAGAGGAGCGCGCCGGCGGCGGCCGTCCAGCCGGCCGGGGTCGCGCTGTCGGTGGGGTCCTGGGGGCGCCGGATCAGCCGCTCGGCGTCGTCCGCGGTGTCGTACAGCTGGCCGCCCTCGCCCCGGAAGTGCTGGAGCACGATGTCCAGCAGGAATCCGGCGAACTCCAGCCAGGCCCCCTCGCCGGTGACACCGGCCAGCGCGAGGAAGCCCTCCGCGACGTCCCCGTAGTCCTCAAGGACCCCGGCGTGGTCACCGGCACGCCCGTCCTTCGACGTCCGCACGAGCCGGGCGACGGGGCCCATGTGCACCCGCACCAGCAGGTCCGCGGCCTCGGTGGCCCGCTCGACCAGGTCGGGCCGGTCGAAGAAGGCGCCGGTCTCCGCGAGCGCGGCGATGGCGAGCCCGTTCCAGGCGGCGACGATCTTGTCGTCGCGCCCGGGGCGCGGGCGCTGCTCCCGGGCGGCGAGCAGCCGCTCCCGTACGCCGGCGGCGCGGGGGCCGTCGGGGTCGCGGAGGCCGTCGGGGTCAACGGGCAGCTGGAGAACGGAGGAGCCCTCCTCGAAGGTGCCCTCCTCGGTCACCCCGAAGTGCGCGGCGGCGAACGCGGCGTCCTCCTCGCCCAGCACCTCGCGCAGCTGCTCCGGCGTCCACACGTAGTACGCGCCCTCGACGTGCTTGCCCTGGGCGTCCTCGCTGTCGGCGTCGAGCGCCGAGGCGAAGCCGCCCTCCGGCGTCCGCAGCTCGCGCACCATGAAGTCGGCGGTCTCCAGGGCCACCCGCCGGGCGAGCTCGGACCCGGTGGACCGCCAGAGGTGGGCGTACACGCGGCAGAGCAGCGCGTTGTCGTACAGCATCTTCTCGAAGTGCGGGACGACCCATTCCCGATCCACGGCATACCGGGCGAACCCGCCGCCGAGCTGGTCGTAGATCCCGCCCCGGGCCATCGCCGCGCAGGTGTCGGCGGCCATCCGAAGGGCGCCGTCGGACCCGGTGCGGGCGTGGTGGCGCAGCAGGAACTCCAGCGCCATGGACGGCGGGAACTTGGGCGCCCCGCCGAACCCGGCCCGCTTCTCGTCGTAGTCCCGGGTCAGCCCGAGCAGCGCCTGCGCGAGCTCCGCCTCCCCGGGCGGCCCGTCGCCGCCGTGCGCGAGACTCCTCTCGGACAGGTCCCGCACGATCCGCCCGGCGACCTCCCCGACCTCGTCGCGCCGTTCGGTCCAGGCGGCGCCGACCCCTTCGAGCACCTGCCGGAAGGACGGCATCCCGTGCCGGGCCTCGGGCGGGAAGTAGGTCCCGAAGTAGAACGGCTCCGCGTCCGCGGTGAGGAACACGGTCATCGGCCACCCACCCTGCCCGGTAGCCGCCTGCACCGCCTCCATGTAGACCGCGTCCACATCGGGCCGTTCCTCACGGTCCACCTTGACGGGCACGAAGTGCTCGTTCATGTAGGCAGCGGTCGCCTCGTCCTCGAACGACTCGTGCGCCATGACATGACACCAGTGAATCAGCAGAAACATAAGTGGCAGGACGCATAGCCCACACTCAAGAGGATGGGCACGTCCCGCCGCTTAGCTTCTGTCATCGCCTCCTCTCCCCATGGCCACCAGTCCACTGGATTGGAGGCGTGCTGGAGCAGGTAGGGCGACTGTGCGTTAGCCAGTCTGTTCATACCGGCATCGTCGCACGGTCCAGCCCGTGGCGGGCGGCCTCCGCGCTGGGGATCGACCGGAATGCGGCCGGACAGGCGCCGCACCGGGAAGTCCGCCCACTACTCGGACGGTGCAGCTCATGGCCATCGCCTTGCGCCCGAGCGGTGGACCGGCCGTATTCGCTCACTTCCATGACGCCCCAGGGCAGTACTGGACAGTCCAGTTCCTATGTGAGTACCGTACCGTCCCCTAAGCAGTACTACACCGT
The DNA here is from genome assembly GCF_045206345.1 of Streptomyces sp. NBC_00209. NCBI lineage: Bacteria > Bacillati > Actinomycetota > Actinomycetes > Kitasatosporales > Streptomycetaceae > Streptomyces > Streptomyces sp. NBC_00209. The sequence goes on from NZ_CP108121.1 coordinate 2,470,568, forward strand.
CTAGTTCTGGTATCGGCTCTCTCCGTCGCGGAAGGCATCACATGACCCAGACCGTCAGTGCCCGGATCGCCGCAGCCACCCCTGCCCGACCGGCGGCGCGGGCCTTGTTGGCCGGCGCCGCCGTGGCGGGCCCACTGTTCCTGGGCGCGGGCCTGATACAGGGCCTCACCCGCGACGGCTTCGATTTCACCCGCAACGCCCTCAGTCAGCTGAGCCTCGGCAGCCTCGGAGGAATCCAGGTCGCCGCCTTCCTGCTCACGGGCGTCCTGCTCGTCGCCGGAGCGCTCGGGATGCGTCAAGCGCTGCGCGATGCACCTGGCGGCATCTGGGCGCCGCGGCTCATCGGCGTGTTCGGCGCCTCTTTCGTGCTCGCCGGTCTTTTCACCGCCGACCCGGGCGCCGGATTCCCCGACGGCGCACCGGAGGCCCGCGCTGTCTCCATGAGCACACACGGCGCCATCCACATGTTCAGCGGCATGGTGGGCTACCTGGCGCTGTGCGCAGCATTCCTCGTACTGGCCCGCCACTTCGCCGCCCAGAACCAGCGCGGGTGGGCCGTCTCCTCCCGCATCATGCCCGCGGGAATCCTCGTGGGGCTCGTCGGCTCCTCCAGCACCGTCCTGGCCTTCACCGTCGGAGCCGGGCTCGGCCTCCTCTGGCTCACCGCGGTCACCACCCGGCTGATGGCCGCGGCGCCCGAGGCGCGGCGATAGCCACCCCCTTCCTCACCCACCGCTCCTGACGGAACGGCACACCACGATCGAGGCGTGAACGGACGGATTCGGGCGTCTGCACGTTGCCGCCCCTCTCTACAATGGGCTTCTGTGCTTTACGGAAGATCTGTGGAAATCAGCGCGCTCGAAGAAGTGGTCGCGCAGGCCCGCCAAGGCCGCGGCGGGGCGGTAGTGCTCCGGGGCGAGGCCGGCGCGGGCAAGACCGCCCTGCTCGACGCAGTGGCCGCGCGGGACGGGGCGATGAGGGTGCTGCGGACCAGCGGCATCGAGTCCGAATCCGACCTGGCATTCGCGGCGCTGCACCAACTACTGCGGCCGGTGGCCGGACTGCTCGACGCGCTGCCCGGTGCGCAGCGTGAGGCCGTGGGAGCGGCCCTGGGGCACGCCGCGGGCGGCGCGGGCGACCGCTTCCTCCTGGGCGCCGGCGTGCTGTCATTGCTGGCCGAGGTCGCTACCCCGAACGGCCTGATCTGCGTGGTCGATGACTTCCAATGGGCCGACCGTGCCTCGGCCGACGCGCTCCTGTTCGCTGCCAGGCGGCTGGGATCCGAACGGATCGCGATGTTGTTCGCCGTCCGCGGCGACGTTCCTGTGAAGGGCGTGCCGTCGACGGTCGGTGTGCGCGGCCTGCCCGAGGACGCCGCTGCCGAGCTGTTGAAGTCCCGGCACGGCCTGCTGGCTGCCCCTGTGCGACGGGAACTCATCACGCTGACCGGGGCGAACCCCCTGGCTCTGGACGAGATCGCCGCCCGGCTGACGCCCGCGCAGCTCGCCGGCCGCGCCCCGCTGCCCGACCCGCTGCCCGGAGGTGCCCGGCTCTTCGGCGACCGGGTGAAAGGGCTGTCGTCCCCCGCTCGACTCGTCGCCCTGCTCGCCGCTGTCGAGACCGATGTCGAGGCGGTCCTGTGTGCCACCGAGCGGCTGACGGAAGGGTCGGGGGCGGCCGCCTTTGCCGAGCTGGAGGAGAGCGGGCTGGCCGAGGTGTCAGGCACGGGCGTGCGCTTCCGCCACCCACTCATGCGTTCCGCGATTCACGAGGCGGCCACCCCTGCCGAGGTCCGCCACGTGCACGCCGTCCTGGCGGAGCTGACTGCGGGAGACCGTAGGGCCTGGCACCTGGCCGGCGCAGCCCTGGGCCATGCCGAGCCGGTCGCTGTCGCGCTGGTGGAAGTCGCCGCGAGGGCTCGCGACCGCGGCGGGTACGGAGCCGCCGCCACCGCCCTGACCAGGGCCGTCGAGCTGACACCTGAGCCACGCACCCGCGCCGTCCGGCTGAAGGACGCCGCAGTGGCTGCCTGGCTCGCCGGTCGCCCGGGACAGGCCGATTCGCTGCTGGCCGAGGCGCGCGAAGGGGCCAGCGGGGACATCACACTCTTGATGGAGATCGCCCAGCTCCGGGGCCGGTTCGAACTGAACTCGGGCAACGCGGCCGAAGCCGTACGGATCCTGGCGGCGGGCGACAGCCTGGACATGCTGGCCGACGCCATGGAGGCAGCCTCGTACGTCGGCGACACGGCGGCCGTCGTGGAGCTCGGCCGACGGGCGGCGGCGCACCCCGAGGGATTCCTGCGGGACGCGGTGGCCGGGATCGGGCTGACTCTGGACGGGGACGCTGCCGGACCGGGCCTGCTGCGACGGGCACTGGCGCGGGCAGGCGAGCTGGAGGATGCGGTGGGTTACCTGTGGGCGACGGCCGCGGCCAGTGCTCTGGGCGAGTCGGACGTGGCGACCGAGATGGCCGAGCGGGCCGGGCGGGTGGCCAGGGTGTCGGGGACGGCTGGGCAACTGCCCGTTGTGCTGGAGTTCGCGGCTTCCGCCGACCGCCTCACCGGGCGGCTCGCGCGCAGCCAGGCCGTCTCCGAAGAGGGCCTGGCGCTGGCGCGGGAGGCCGGGTACGAGAACACGGTGGCCGCGCACCTGGCCAATCTGGCGGTGCTGGCCGCTCTGCGCGGCGAGGAGGAGTCCTGCGAACTGCAGGCCCGCGAGGCGCTGGCCATCGCCGTGCCACACCGGGTGGGACTGCACGCGGGCGTGGCCGCGTACGCGCTGGCGATGCTCGACTTGTGTCTGGGCCGCTACGCGTCATCGCACGACCGCTTCCGGGCGATCGCGGTGGCGGGACCGGGCGCGGGCCATCCGACCGTGGCCTGGCGGACCATGCCGGACCGGGTCGAGGCCGCGGTGGGCGCGGGCGACGAGGCCGGTGCCCGAGCGGCGCTCTCGGCCTACGAGCGATCGACCAAGTACGCCGCGACGTCTGAGTCGCGCGCGCTGCTGGCCCGCTGCCGGGGCCTGACCGAAGCGGCTGAGGAGGCTTTCGACGAGGCGCTGCGGCTGCACACCAACCCCTTCGAGTCGGCCAGGACGGCCCTGTTGTTGGGTGAGCGTCTGCGTCGCGCACAGCGGCCGGGGCCGGCGCGAGCACATCTGCGGAGGGCGTGGGAGATCTTCGACCAGGCCGGTGCCCGGCCGTGGGCGTGCCGCGCGCAGCAGGAGCTACGGGCTGCGGGCGAGAACGCCGGCGCCCGACCTCATAGCGGGATCGAAGCGCTGACCACGCAGGAACTTCGCATCGCCGGCTTGGTCACCGACGGGTTGTCCAGCAAGGAGATCGCCGCCCAGCTCTTCCTGAGCCCGCGTACGGTCGAGTACCACCTGTACAAGATCTATCCGAAGCTGGGCATCAACTCCCGGACGGAGCTGGCCCGGCTAGTAGTTCTACGGAAGACACACGTAGCCGCGGACGACATGCTCTGAGACATGCGAAACGTAACCATCTGGAGTGAAGAGTTCGGTGCCGAGACAGACGCGCCGATTCTGTTGATCATGGGTTCGATGTCCCAGGGCATCCTGTGGCCGGACGAGCTCGTCGGCCAACTGGCAGCCGGCGGTCGCCGAGTCATCAGGTACGACCACCGTGACACCGGCTTGTCGGGCACCGTCGACTTCGCGACCGAGCCGTACGCCTGGGACGACATCAAGAACGACGTCTACCGGGTACTGGCGGCCCACGGCCTGGACAGCGCCCATCTGGTGGGCCACTCGGCGGGCGGGCTACTCGGCCAACTCATCGCCGTGGAGGCGCCGGAGCGAGTGCGGTCGCTGACCCTCATCGCCTCCTCGCCGCTCGGTGGTGGCGAGGGCCAGGTGCTCCTGCGGGCTCTGACGGGCCAGCCGCAGCCCGAGGGCAGCCTGCCGGAGCCGGAGGCGGAGTTCGTGGAATTCTTCCGCGCGCTGATGGCCGCCCCGCCCGCGCGGGACCACCGGGCGCTGATCGACAGCATGATCGCCGAGCAGCGCGTGCTGCACGGCACCGGGCTGCCTTTCGACGAGGACGCGGCGCGCCGACTGCAGGAGCGCGTCTACGGCCGGGCCCGCGACCTGTCGGCGGCGGCCAACCATCGGCTGGCGGCAGGGGCCGGCCCCGACTTCGAGCCGGTGGGCGCGCTGCACCGGGTGCAGGCACCCACGCTGGTCATCGAAGGCAGCCACGAGCCGGTCAAACCGGGGCACGGAGCGATCATCGCCGAACAGATCCCCGGGGCAAGGCTGTTGACCGTGAAGGGCATGGGACACACGCTGCCGCAGGAGACCCACCAAGAGCTGGCCGACGCGATCCTCACGCACACAGCCGAGTGAGGATGTCCGTTCTCAAGGCCGGGACTTTCTGGTCCGGAGCAGCCCCGACCCGGCAATGTCCTGCACTCCGCAGGGCCGTCCGTGGCGGAGCCCATGCCATTGCCCGGCCCGTAGGCGTTTGACAAGATCATCAGGGACCGTGACCGTGTGCGCGGCCCATGACGCACGACCGGCGGTGTGTGGCGCCCCGGCCGCCCCCTCAACCCATCGGTTGGCCCGCCAACGCGCCGCCGACCGGTACCTCGCTCCCGAAAGCTGTGTGAATGACCTCTCCAAGCAGTACTGCTCCTCGCTTGTCCGCCGTCTCGGGCCCCGGTGCGGAACTCGATCAAGTCCTTGCCCTCACCTCTCGTGAACCCGTGTGGCGCCTGCCTGCCGACGCCTACCGCGCGGAGGCCGCCCAGCGGCAGTACCGTCCGGAATGGACCTGGGCCGCCTGGAGCCCGGACGGCCGGGTCCTGGCCCGTGCCCTGTGGTGGGGTCAGAGCGACAGCGCCCACCCGATCGCACTCGACTGCCTGGCAATAGCCGACGACGTCCCCGCTGCCGAAAGGGCCGCTCTGGGCGCCACGCTCCTGGACGCGGGTCATCAGGCTTTCAGCGAGGTGGGCGCCCAGGCCCCGCCGCTGTACAACCTCATGCGACTGCCCGGCGCGTGGCGGGACGATCCTGCATACGTCGCCGCCGTGTCCTGGCGCCAGGAAGCCGCCCGCCGGGCCGGACTGACGGTCGAGGTGGAACGCCTGCAATTCGAGTGGACGCCCGAGGCGCCGCTGCCCGCCGAACCCGAGCGGCTGGTGTTCTCCCCGGAACCGGACGACGGCGTCTTCCTCGCCGCGATGCTGCGCGTGGCGGAGGGCACGCTCGACGCCCACACCCTGGAGGGCGAGGCGGCCAACGGCCGTGAGGCCACCGCCCGCGAAAGCCTGCAGTTCTACCTCGACCGGCCCGGCAAGCGGGAATGGTGGCGACTCGCACACACCCCGGACGGCACCCTGGCCGGCCTCGCGATCCCCTCGGCCACCCCGTACAACCGCAACGTCGGCTACCTCGGTGTCGTCCCCGAACTACGCGGCCACGGCTACGTGTCCGAGATCCTCGCGGACATCACCCGCTTCCAAGCCGCAGACGGCGCCGACCGCATCACCGCCACAACCGACCTCGGAAACCGCCCGATGGCCGCAGCGTTCACCCGCGGCGGCTACCGCAACACCGACACCAGGCTCATCTTCTCCGCACCGCAGGACTAGGCAATGCCTGGCAGATCATGTGATCACTAAAATCCAGGGTGTCCGTTCCCCGTCGGCCAGCGTCGGGGGATGTGGAAGTGATGAGCGGTGCGGATCCGGTGTTTCCCGCAGCGGATGGTGAACGGGGGCCTGTGGGGAGTCGACGGCTGCATGGGTGGCTTGGGGCGGCGGTGGCGCTGCTTCTCGCGGTGTCCGCTGCCATGCTTCTGGGCAGGTCGTGGACCGCATGTGACGTGGGCGTGAACAACGCGGCCAACAGCGGATTCCTGATGTGGCTGTTCATCCCGGGCCTCTGGACGACACTGCTGCTGGTCTGGGTCGCGGTGGGTGCCCTGCTTGGGAACCGCCCCCTCCTCCACGCCTCCGCCCTCGCGGTGACGCTCCTCGGTGTTGTCTGGTGCGTCCTCTCGATCTTCTGGGAGGGCGCCGCCGCACCCTCATGCCCTAGCGGCGTGCCCTCGTGGTGGCCGAGCTTCATCCCCGTCCCGGGATTCTGAGGGATCGGCTCCGGTTCGGCGGGAGTTGTACGCCTTGTCGCCGCTGACGTGGTCGGGCCGGGTCCAGGGACGTCCGCCCAGCGGGCGGGGAACCCGGATCCGGTCCAGGACCTCGATCATCTGTGGGGCGTCGCCTCCGCAGCCGTTGCGTTGATGCCACGGAGCGGACGCCTCATGGGACGTGAGTGCCCCTGCTCGACAGGGCACGGGCAACCACGTCCGACAGAGCGGCTTCCGTTCAGCCGGTTCGGCTCAGCGGCGAATCCCGGCGTACGCGGACGGGGGGATGCCGCCCTCGGCACCAGCCGCACCGCCCACGGTCCAGATCCGGCCCGTCGAGTCGGTCGCGGCCGCGTAGAGGTACCCGGCTCCGGGCGGCTCCTCGTCATGGGTGAGAGACCCGCGCGGGCCCGGCGTGAGGACGTAGTTCCCGTTCTGGCTGACGGCGGGGTCCAATGACTCGCCCACCGCGAGGGGGCGGCCGGAGCCGTCGAAGGTGATGTCGGACAGTTGGCCCGTCTCGGCGGGGGTGCGCACCGCGCTCCAGGAGCGGCCGTCGTAGCGAACGATCACGGGGCGCCGCCACAGGGTCTCGTCCCTCATGTAGCCGGCGGCCCAGACCTCGTTCGTCGTCGCCCGTATCGCGATGCCGTCGAACATGGCCCCGTCGAGCTTGGGGGGCATGCTCTGCCTGGTCCATGCGATGCCGTCGAAGCGGGAGATGCCGTCGCCGACGGCGTAGACGCCGCCGGGTCCCGCCTTCAGCTTCGAGACCCAGTTGAGCCCGGTGTCCGCCGGCAGCAGGGTCCACCGGCCGCTGCCGTCCGCGTTCCCGCGGAAGAGAGTGGGGAAGTACTCGCCGGCCGCATCGGCGTATCCGCCGTACACCCAGACCGAGCCGTTCGTGTCCGTATCGACAGCGGACAGTGACGACTGATCGGTGCCTTCCGGGAAGGGCAGGGACACCTCGTTCCAGGCGGCGCCGTTCCAGCGCTGGAGAAGTGCGTGCCCGTGCCTCCTTCTGCTGCGTGGTGAAGTTCCGCTGCAGTCCCGTCGCGACACCACCGGGGTTCACCGCATTGGCGATGATGCCGTCGGACGCCCATCGGCGACTCGCCTCGACGGCGAAGAGAGAGTTCGCCGTCTTCGACTGGGCGTAGGCAATCTGCGGATCGTAGCTGCGACGCTCGAAGTGGAGGTCTTCGAAGTCGATGCCGGCACGCATGTGCGCCGTCGAACTGACCGAGACAATCCGTGCTCCGTCGCGGTCGGCCGCTCCCAGGGCCAGGGCGCCATGAAGACCGGTGGTCAGGGCGAAGTGGCCAAGATGGTTCGTCGCGAATTGCAGCTCCCAGCCCTCACATGTGCGTTCGAGGCCGCCAGTGACCACGCCCGCGTTGTTGATCAGCAGGTGAAGCGGGCCGCCCCACGCGTCAACAAATCGCGTGATGGTGGTCCGGTCGGCAAGGTCGAGCCGGACGACGCGGGGCCGTATGCCTCCGGTCGACTTCTCGATCGTCTCAGCGACGACGTCCCCCGCCGTCGCGTTCCGGACAGCGAGCGTCACCTCCGCCCCGCCAGCGGTCAACGCGCGAGCCGTCTCGATCCCGATTCCGGAGGAAGCTCCCGTAACGACCGCGCGGAGGCCGGTGAGGTCTACGCCCCGCACTACCTCGTCCGCAGTGGTGGAGGCGGTGAAGGGCGTGGAGATGGGTTCGCGAGAAGTCATGGCGGCGACTATACGTACTAGTCCATACTTGTATAGTGCGTCTCTCGTTCGTATGCTCGACCCTATGAACAGTCCAGATGCCGGTAGATCGCCGTCGACAGTCGCCGACACCGGCCGTCGGACCATGGTTCTGGACTCTGCCCTGGTCACATTCGCGCGATTCGGTTACCGCAAGACCTCGATGGAGGAGGTGGCGCGGGCGGCGGACATCTCCCGGCCCGGGTTGTACTTCCTCTTCTCCTCGAAGGAGAGCCTGTTCCGCGCCGCCGTCACCCAGGCACTGGAGCGCGACATCACAGCGGTCGAACACGTCCTGGCCGACACCGGCCGCCCGCTTGCGGAGCGCCTCCTCGATGCGTTCGACCAGTGGGCGGGCCGCTATATCGGCCCGCTGACGCGCGATACGGCGGTGGTCATCGAGGACAACCCTGGCCTCCTGGGGAAGATCATCGAGACCACGCCACAACGTTTCGAGCAACTGATCACAGACGCGATCGCCGTCGAGGCAGGACAAGCGGCGGCCCGCCAAGTCGCCCAGACGATGATCAGCACATCGACCGGCCTCAAGCACCAGGCCGCATCAAGGGAGTTCTACCTCGAACGTCTGAAGGTCGCCATCGATCTCCTGGCGCGCTGAAGACCCTTACCTATGCCGCGGGAGAGCCCGGCCGAACAGTAAGGTTGGCACGCCCAACAGAAATGGCGCCGACCCCCGCCACCGACGATCCTCCGGCACCCGGAACGTACGCCAACCCGGCAGGCTTCGACCCCTGTTCGAACCACTTCAGCACGTCGACCGATGGCGCAGGTGACCAGCTCATCTCGCCGACGGGGAGTGCCTGTGTGTTCTTCGTCAAGCGTCGGGACAGCCTCTGCCCGGGGTTCGGTCTTCTCTGTGGGGCGTGCGACTGAACCTTTCCCGGTAATGGCTCATGACGTTGCGTGATCGTTCAGATGGCTCGGCCGTAGTCGAGTTGGAGCAGGACGAGAGCTGCGGCGATCCAGCAGCCAGCTCTGGAACGGGGCCAGCGCCACCAGGACGAGGGGGACAAAGCCGACCACGCGGATAACCGGCCTCAGCCGCCAGAGCTTCTTCACGAAGATCAAGGGAGCAGGCAGATGCCCTTCGGGGAGCCGAGCTGGTGCAACCTGGCGAGGCTCTGTCCCGGCGGATCCCGTGCCGAAGATTGCCGGACACCGGCAATGCGGCAAGATCTGCCGCGCATGCATGATGGTGCCTGCCGGGAGAAAACGGGGGAAGCAACAATGGAAGTAGTCGCGGCCCGCAGCGTGGCCCGTGCGCGTATGGGATCGGGCCTGGCGGTGACAATCCTTCTGCTGCCCTTCGGCGCCTACGGACTGGCCCGGACGGGGGCGGTCCCCGAAGACACACCGATCGTGCTCGGCCTGCTGTGCGTGATCGTCGGCTTCGTCCTCCTCCCCGCACTGTGCGAGGAGCAGGCCCCGTTCCGGCATTCGTCGTCGAGCCTGACCGCGCGCACCCTGACCGGCGAACGGTCCGTCGACTTGAACCGAATCGCCACGGTCCGGCTGCTGACGACCTTCTCGTACGGCGGCGCATACCGCGCCCTCGTGGTGCGCGACGCCCATGGTGTGCGCCTCGGCATCACGACCGAGAGAAGCCGCAGGAAGCTGCGACGAGCGATCGAGAAAGCGGACGCGAAGGCCGCGCGGGGTGTCCCCGGGCCCCGGGTGAGCCGTGCGGCCCGGGCCCATCTCAGCCTTGCCCCGGGGCGAGGTCTCGTCGTCCACACGCTTCTCAGCTTTCTGCTGCTGACGATGTCTGTGAGCCTGTACGTGGCTGTTGTGCTCCGACTCGGCGGGCAGTGAGCCTTCCCGGTAATGGATCACGACGTTGCGTGATCGTTCAGATGGCTCGGTCATACTCGAGTTGGAGCAGGACGAGGGCTGCGGCGGCGATCTTCGTGATGCGGCTGGGGTCGAGGCTGACCCGGCGCAGAGCTTTGAAGGTGGTCTTGAGCAGAGAGTTGGCGCGTTCGCATACGCCGTGGACACCCCGGATGACCTTGTTGTAGGTCTGCTGGGCCTCGGTCAGTATGCCGCCCGCGGGCTTCTTGACCGGGTGGCGAAAGCCGTCGCCGGCGTTCTCGTAGCCGAGGTCGACCAGGGTCGGGACGCCCAGCTCGGCGGCGAGGGCGTTCAGGGTGTCGATCAGGCCGTGATGGCGGGCACAGGTGGTGTCGTGCTCGCGTCCCGGACGGACCGGCGAGACCCAGAGCGGCCAACCGTCGGGGGTGGAGATGACCTGCACGTTCCCGCCATGATGCCGGTGCTTCCCGGACCACCACAGGTCCGCGCCGTTGGGGCCGACTGCGGCAACACGGTCGGTGCGGACCACTGTGCCGTCCAGATTCAGATGCGTCAGCCCTGCCTCCTTTGCCCGCCGCAGCGCGGTGTCGAGATCTGGTGCCCCGGCTGCCAGGACGGCCAGCCCTTCGTGCAGGTACCGGTAGGTGGTGGAGGTTGACAGGCCGTTTTCACAGGCGAGTTGGGCCAGGCGGGTACCGTCGATGAACCAGCGCAGGACGAGCACGGCCTGCCGGAAGCAGCCCAGCGCACGCCGTCCCCTGCGGGTGCCGATCTCAGCCCGACGGGCTCGCAGCAGCCGGGCCAGATGCTCGGCGGTGGACCGTCGCGCATCGAGCACGGCGGTGTATGTGACGCTGGTCGACACGTGAGGCCCCTCGGTCGGATCTTTCTGTCGCAAGATCGTTCCTATCAGGGGCCTTACGTCTGCCCGGACTTAAGTGCAGAGAGAGTGGCACCGCGAGCCGAACCGTCGCGGTCGGTGACCACCGGTTACAGGGAAAGGCTCACTGTCTGGTTGTGCCAGAGATGATGACGAGTGGGTGGGAGACGGCACGGAGGCCCGTGGTCCCATCACAGGACCGCGAAAACACAGCGGGGGACACCGCCCGGCGTACCGCCCCGGATGAGACTGACAGCTCCCAATATTGGAGATGTCCGCGGACTCATGCATAAGGTGCGGGTCATTGGCACCAGTGACAGGACGAGTACCCCACGCTCAACAACACGGGCACCCCGCGCCGCCGCGCCTCCTCGAACGCCTCGGGCGACCAGGGCCACCAGTCGACCGGATTGTCAGCATGCTGAAGCAGATACGGCGAGGTCACACCAGCCAACCGGTTCATGCGAGCCAGCCTCTCACAGCGCCGGGCCGGGGCATGGGGACCGCACGGACGCGGGTGCCTCGTGACCGTAGGACAGTAGGCTGAGCCTGAAGAGTTCCGGAACTGCTCAGGCTCCTCGAAGGAGGTACCCCATGACTGCCGAGATGGTGGCGCCCGAGTGGATGCACGCGCAGATCAGCGCGGAGCAGTACGACTCCTGGTCCGAGGAACAGTGCGCCGGCATCGAGATCGTGGACGGGATGGTCGTCGTGAGCCCGAGCGCCTCCAAGCGCCACAACCGGCTGGCCCGCATCCTGGCCAACGCCCTGGACGCCGCCGCGGGCCCGGACTGGAACGCCGACACGGACTTCGACGTCCGCCTGCAGGACGTCCCCCTCACCAACCGCCGCCCGGACGTCACCGTCTACCGGTCGGAAACCATCGATCTCACGCCTACCCGCCCCGAGCACGTACTCCTGGTCGTCGAGGTGGTATCGCCCGGCTCGGAGACCACGGACCGGATCGTCAAGGTGGACCAGTACGCCAAGGCCGGCATCCCCTTCTACTGGCGCATCGAACAGGCCGCCACCGGTGTCCCCATCATCTATACCTACGTCCTCGACCCCGCCACCAAGGCGTACAGGGACGGCGAAATGTTCACGGGCGCGATCAAGACCGCTACGCCCTTCTCCGTCACTGTCGACCTGGGAGCCGTCTGACAGCGCTGGAAGATTCCTCATGACTGAGCACAAGGGAAAGCGCAAATTCCGGGAGCACCTAGAGGCTCTTTTCGCTGCCGCTGGCTCCCCTAAGCCAGCCGCCATCTGCTCTGCGAGCAGGGACCGCCTTGGGCGAAGTTCCCTGTCCGTGCTCACGCCTCCAAGCTGAGAGCCCCGAGCAAGCTCTAGTGTGTGCAACCGAGATCCAGTTCGGTGTGGCAGGAATGCTGGTTGCCACGGATACTACCGAGGCTTAGCGTCCATTCGACTACCTCGTGGACGCCGTTGCCCGTGCTGCCGAAGCGACGGCCATCCCCGACGAGGTTTGGGAAGCTGCGGTCACGCACGCGAATGGCGGTAGCGAGCTGCTGCCTGTCGGGCGGTCTGCCTTCCGCTTCGGTCGTCTGCTGCTCGCCGAGCGCTGCTTTTCTCCGCTGGCGGCCCGGGGTGATCACGTCGCAATGCACGACCTTGGGTTCGTACAGCGTGAAAGACGGGCGGAACACACCTGGCCCTCGTGGTACCGGACCGTATCCGAGACAGGAACTACGTTGCAGGCACGCGCCCTTGGCGCCCTCCACGAAATTGAAGGGCGCTGGGACGAAGCAGCGGCTTGCTACGAGAGGGCCGCCGGTCAGGGAGATGCTCATGCCATGCGACTCCGGGGTGTGATCGCCCAGCGGCATAGGCAAGACGACGAAGCTCATGAGTGGTACGTCCGCGCTGCAGAAGGTGGAGATGCAGTTGCAATCGCATTTTTCAATGAACCAGGAATCTACCGGCCCGAAAGGGGAAACGAGCTGGGTTCGGAAACCTGGGACTCGAACGTCGAATGGGATGAGGAGGACGAAGAGCCGTGGCAGATGACGGCCCGCACATCACGCATCCTCAGCTGCAACCTGGAGATCCTTGCCGATACGGCTCACGACGAGTTGACTGAGCTGGGTGACCAGCCGGTCTCCCCGAACAGCGAGGCGACTACGACTGGCCCGTTTGTTCATGTTCACGCGCGACGGCATCCGCGAAGTCAGCTCCGAGCTCAGGTTCTCCGACTCGACACGCAAGAACGAACACCGGAGCAACTACCGGTTCGACGCGCTGTCCTCGGTACAGGTGACGGAGAACGCCGATGTCGGGTACGACCTGGAGCTCGTCCTCACCAACGGACCCGCCCGGAAGATCCGGGTAAAGGACGCCGACACTCATCAACTGGCACCGGACGAGAGCGCTCGGGAGATCTCCGAGATCAGTCTCAGCTCAGCCGGCTTCGCCCATACCTTCCGCCTCCTGGAGGGGATCGCGGCAGACGGGAAGGACTGGATCGAACGGCATGACCCCGACAACCTGACGCCCTTCCAGATCGCCGGCTGATCCTGGACTCGAGCAGAGGAACGGCTGACTTCCATGGACGATGTCACCGAGAGCAAAGTTCTGCTGGCCGAGTACGACCGCCTCAAGGAGGAACAGAAGACCCGCATAGGATTCCGCGACAACCTCCTCTACTTCACGCTCGCCGCGGTCACCGCAGTCGTGGCGGTCACCGTCCACAGCGGGCAGTCCGGACTCTTGCTCTCCGCCCCCGCCATCTGCCTGATCCTGGGGTGGACCTACCTGGTCAATGACGAGAAGATCTCGGCGATCGGCTGCTATGTCCGCGACCGACTCGGTCCGCGCCTGGGTGAACTCTCCTCGGCCCGGGACACGGTGTTCGGCTGGGAGATCTACCACCGCAACGTTGCGGGCCGCACCGTGCGCAAGCGGCTTCAGACCGCCGTGGACCTGTTCACGTACCTGATCCTGCCCACGGTCTGCACGATCGCGTTCTGGTGCTCCCCCACCACTCGACCCCTGCTCGTGCTCGCTTCACTTGGACAAACGCTCGCCCTGGCCGTGCTGGGCTGGCAATTCCTGCGCCGCGCGGAGGGGTAGCACGTGAACGAGCGGCCGGTCCGCTCGCTGGTGCCCGACTTCGAGCCCCAGTCCCGCATCCGCGTCATGCGGACATTTATCCAGGCCCCCTACCCTGCCGCCCATGGTTCGCCTCGGGGGAAGGAATCTGGGTGTGTACACCATTGTCGTGGTACCCGGGCCTGGCATGGAGCCCGGTGAGAAGGTTCGGTTGGCGCCCGGGGAGGCGTTGCGGTTCGGGCGGGGGGTGTCCGGGCGGGGGCTGGGGATTCCGCATGACGGGGTGTCGCGTTGTGCGGGGGAGATCGTCGCGACGGACACGTACTGGGCGCTCAGCAATCTCAGCCGTACGGCGACCTATGCCGTCGAGAACCCCGAGGGTGCCGGGGAGCACATCAAGGTGGCGCCCGGGCGGCTCGGCGCCCCGGTGGCCTTCGAGTTCGCGCGGGTCGTGCTGCCGGCCGGGCATGAGCTGGTGAGCTTCGACGTGTGGGCGCCGCGGCACGACTACGCGGCGGAGGCCGAGGCGGTGGGCCGGGACGGCGAGGCGACCGCGCTCGCCTTTCCGCTCGATCGGTCGAAGCGGTATTTCACCGTGCTGGCGGCCCTGTGCGAGCCACGGCTGCGCGGTGAGCCGTATGCGCCGCTGCCCACCGTGGAACAGGTCGTGGAGCGGCTGCGTCCGCTGTGGCCGGCGGCGAACCGGGCGGCGGTGCAGTGGAACATCGACTACCTCGCGGTGAAGCTGCGGCTCAAACCCGGGCCCGAGTCCTGCGAGACCGGGCCCCGGCTGAACGGCAAGAAGGACGCCCTCGTCGCGCTGGCGCTGCGGTTCGACCTGGTGCGCGAGGACGACCTCGCGGCGCTGTGCCCCGTACCGAAGGACGCGGCCCGGTGAGCGGCAAGCGGCCGTACGCCGTCGCATCCGTGCCGCCCGGCTATCGCGTCGGGCCCTGGATCGTGGAGAAGCCGCTCGGCGCGGGCGCCTTCGGGAACGTGTACGCGGCCCGCCACGAGATCCCCGGCGCCCAGCCGGAGCGCGCGGCGCTGAAGTTCCTGCCCACCGGTACGCACACGCCCCGCCGGCTGCACCACCTGCGGGAGCTGGCCGAGCGCGAGGTGGCCCTGCTCCGCAGGCTCAGGTCGCCCCGGCTGATCCGGATGTACGAGGCGCTCACCGTGGACGATCCGGAGCATCCCGAACTCGACGGCGCCGCCGTGCTCGTACTGGAGGAGGCGCGCAGCTCGCTCGACGCGTTACTGGGGGCGGACCACCCGCCCGAGGACGGCCCCACCCTGCTCGTACAGGTCTGCGAGGGGCTGTGCCAGTTGCACGACGCGGGCTGGGTCCACGGGGATCTCAAGCCCGGCAACGTACTCCTGATGAAGGACGGCACGGCCCGGCTCGGCGACTTCAACATGGCCGCCGAGCTGGAGGGCACGCATGCCTACGCGCCCGCGTTCGGGACCGCCGACTACACGCCGCCCGAGCTGCTGTGGTCCGAGGTCGGCGAGCGGGGCATGCGGATCCGGAAGACCGCGGACATCTGGGCGTTCGGGGTGCTGGCCCATCTGGTCCTGACCGGTTCCCTCCCGCTTCCCGGGGGCACGCCGACCGCCCGCCGGGACGCGGCGGTGCGCTATGCGCGCGGCGAGGCGGAGCTGCGCCTCGCGGACGAACTGCCGGACGCGTGGCGGGAGATCGTACGGGACTGCCTCGCCCGCACCCACGAGGAGCGGGCCCCGCACGACGCGCCGTCACTGCTGCGGCGGGTCACGGCCGCTGCGGCGGGCCGGGAGCCGCGCCCGCGCCGCAGCCGCCGCCCCCTGCTCGTCGCGGCGGCCGCCGTCCTCGCGGTGACGGCTGCGGGCCTCGGGGCGCGGGCCCTCTGGGACGAGGACCCGGCCGGGAAGCCGCAGGCCCGGGCGAGCGCGAGCCCGGTCGCGGAGGCGGCGGCGAAGCCCGCCGGATACGACCGCTGCCCGGCCCGGTCCGTCTGCTTCTTCCCGGAGGCGGACGGCCAGGGCGAGATATGCGCCTGGGAAGGCGACGATCCCGACTGGGCGGACGGGATGAACGACTGCGCGTGGGCGTCCAAGAGACCGCCCGCCTCGATCTTCAACAACGGCGGCGCCGATCCCAACGGCTTCGTGAACGTCACGTACTTCGGGGAGCGGGAGCTGCGCGGGCGCCTCGGCTGCGTACAGCGAGGGCAGCGGCAGAACCTCGCGCTGACCTCGTACGTGCAGTCCCACACCTGGGCGAAGAGCTGCACCCTCTGACGTACGAGGTACCGCCCCGCCCGCTCCGGCGGGAGGGTGTGGATGTGCCACCGGGGGGTGGCACACCAACGGGGGTGGTGGCATGAATCGGGGGATCATCGCCGCGTGCACGGTCGCGGTGGCCTTGGCGGTCACCGCGACCGGGTGCACGCATGGCGGCGCAGCCGAGCGCGACACCACATGGGCCGAGCGGCTGCGGATCTCCGACGCGACGGAGGTGCTGACCGGGCGCTGCATGAACCGCGCGGGTTTCCGGTACTGGACCAGCACCCGGCTCAGCCTGGAGGAGAGCCGGCCGCTCGACTACGTCAACGATGACGTCGACTGGGCCGCCGAGCACGGCTACGGCAGCCGCATCCAGGAGAAGACGGACAAGGCCCGCCGGGCGAACCCGAACGGGAACTACCGCGCCGGACTCTCCCCGCAGCGCCGCGACACGTACGACAAGGCGCTCGACGGCGGCCGGAACGCCACCTTCCTCACCACCGAGGTCCCGACGGCGACCGGCACCGGAAGGATCGGCAAGCGCCTCGGCGGCTGCTCGGCCCAGGCCGAGAAGCGGCTGTACGGGGACCCGGCCACCTGGTTCCGCGTGAACAAGACGGTCTCCAACCTCACTTCGCTGTATGTCCCCCGGATCACCCGGGACGAGAAGTTCACCGCCGCGCTCGCGGACTGGTCCCGCTGCATGGGCCGGGCCGGGCACCCGTATCCCGATCCGCCCGCCGCCCAGGAGGCGGTGGCGCGGCAGGCCGCGGAACTGCCAAGGGCGAAGGCGTTCGAGGCCGAGAAGCGCGTCGCGGTCACCGAAGCGCGGTGCGCCCGCGAGAGCTCGCTCGCGGCCGTCACCCGGGAGCGCGAGAAGCACTACCGCGCCGCCCTGCCCGCCCGCTACCGCGAGCAGATCGACGTACACCGGCGGCTGGAACACCAGGCGTACACCCGCGCGGCCGGGATCACCGGCCCGCGCGCCTGATGCGGGCCGCACCCACAGACGTCCACGGCGCCCTGCCGTGGATCAGCACGCCTCCGACGAGGCGGACACAAGGAGCAAACTATGCGAAAGCTGGGCATTTCCATCGCCGCACTCGGTCTGGCAGCCGCCGGACTCGTCGTCCCCGCCACCGCCGCCCAGGCATCCGCCTCGGGCACGGCGTCCAACCACTGCAACGACATCTGGCCGGGCCGGAACGGCTACGTGTACGCCTACGACTCCACGTACTGCTACGGCAAGCTGGGCGGCACCGCCGGCAACGACCCCGACTGGAACAAGGCGGGCGGCGGCTTCGAGAACGCGAGCGACAAGGCGTCGTCGGTGCTCAACTCCGGCTACTCCGGCGGCAACGACATCGTGAAGTTCTACTACCTGGCGAACTACGGCGGTGGCTACGGCTGCGTCTCGGCGGGCGAGTCCTTCGTCGACAACCTGGCCCGGAACACGCTCACCAACGGCTCGAACGCGAACAACAACATCCGCTCCCACAAGTGGGTGAGCAGCTGCAGCAACCTGATGCACTGACCCAACCCCCCAGCGGCCCACCGGCGTTCCCGGCCGGTGGGCCGTTCCGCTCCCTCGCGCGGACGCGCCGTACGAAGGACACTGGACCTCGCGACCAGCGGAGCCTGAGGGGGACACGGATGCAGTTGAGAGACAGTCACCGGGCCGACGCGGAACGGCTGTTGGTACGGGCCGTGGAGGAAGAGGCACGGCGCAGCGGTGGGCGGACGGACGCGTCCGTCCTGCTGCCCAGGGCGCGGGCCGCCCTCGACACCATCGCGGAGGGCGCGGCGGAGGAGTACGCGGCGTATGTGCAGGCGCTCGACGCGGCGGCGGGCGGGCAGCGGTTCGGGCGGGAGAGCCTGGCGACGCCGTTACTGGTCACCGGTGTCGCCGCCGCCGCGGCCTTCGGCGCCGACGTGGCGCTCGGCACGGCGTCCGGTCTCGCGCTCGGCGCGGGCGCGGTCGTCGCCGTGGCGGGGGCCACCGCGACGGTCGCCAAGGCCACCGCCTCGCACCGGCCGGCCGACCGGGCGGGCGCCCGTCCGGACCAGCTGCGGCTGCAATGGCTGGCTGCCCTGGATGTACGCGGCATACGCCCGTTTCTCGACCAGCAGCGGATGCTCGCCGCCACCACCCGCGCCCCGGCGAAGAAGGCCGCCGCCAAGGCGCGCACCCCGCTGCGCGGCGGGGACCGCAGCGCCGCCGCGCGAATGCGGTCGCTGCTTGAGCAGTCGTTCGGCCATCTCCCGGCGGCCGACGGGCTGTTCGCGGGGCGGCGGGGCGAGCTGGCCCGCATCGGCCGGTGGGTGCACGCGGCCCGGGCGTCGACCGAGACGAAGCCGACCGTCGTCGTGCTGCACGGTCCCCCGGGCGCCGGGCGCACCACGCTCGCCGTGCGGGCGGCGCACGAGCTGAAGGACCAGTTCAAGGGCGCGTGCGTGGTGGACCTGCGCGGCGACGCGGAGGGCGAGGTACCGCTGCCGACCCGGGACGCGCTGCTGCATCTGCTGAACCGGCTGGGCGCGCCCCGCGAGCAGCTGCTGTTCCGGGACAGCGCCTCCGCCGACCAGCAGGTGCGCCGGCTCGGCGAGCTGTACCACCAGCACCTGACGGGCACGGCCGTGACGATCGTCCTGGACGACGCCCGGGACGCGGAGCAGGTCGCGACGCTGATCCCGGAGCGCTCCGACAGCCTGGTCCTGGTCACCGCCCGTGAGCCGCTGGACCTGCCCGATTCGCTGCCCGCCTGGGTGCACCGGCTGGAGGTCGGGGCCCTCGATCCGGGCGGCGCGGAGGAGCTGCTGCGCGGGGTGTCGCAGGAGGCCGAGCCGGGTCCGTACGACTATCCGTCCAGCGAGGCGATCACCGAGCTGTGCGGCGGGCTGCCGCTGGCCCTGCGCGTCGCCGGTTCCGCGCTCGGGGCGCGTACGGCGGACGCGCTGGCCGCGGACCTCGCCGCGTACGGCCCGGTACCGCCCGTCGAGCGCGCCCTGTGGCTGCGCTACACCGACCAGTCCGAGCCGGCCAGGCGGCTGCTGCGGCGGCTCGCGCTGGCGGGCCGGGCGAGCCTGGGCGCGGCGGCGGCCGCCGCGCTGCTCGCCGCCGACGAGCAGGAGGCCGGCCGGCTGCTGACGGCCCTGGCCGGGGCCGGTCTGATCGACCACGTACGCGGCTCCCGCTACCGGCTGCACGATCTGGTACGCGGCTTCGCCCAGGCCCGGCTGCTCGACGAGGAGGAGCCGGCCGAGCGCGCCGCCGCGCAGGAACGGCTGATCACGAACTACGCGGAGCTGGCCGGCGCGGTGATCCGGATGGTGGACGGCAAGATGTCGACCCGGGCCGGCCAGTTCGGCTCGCACGGCTTCAGCTCGCTGGACGCGGCTCTGCGCTGGCTGGACGACGAGTCGAGCTTCATCACCTCCGCCCTGCGGCACGCGGAGGGCGTCGACCAGGCGGCGGTGCTCGCCCTGCTCGGCGCGCTGTGCGACTACTGCCTGCTGCGCGGCGACCTCTACCGGCTGGGTGAGATCAGCGAGCTGTCCCAGGCGGTCGACCAGGGGCTCCTTGAACGCTCGGTGCGCTGGCGTACGGGCATCGCGGCCCGCCAGCTCGGCGAGCTGGACAAGGCCCGCACCACGCTGTCCTCCGTCGTCGGCCTGTACCGGGAGGCGCAGAACGACGCGGGTACGGCGCTGGCGCTGTGCTCGCTCGGCATCACGCTGCACCACCAGGGCAACCTGACCGAGGCGGCGGCCCGGCTCCGCGAGGCGATGGGGCTCCAGCTCGCCGCCGGGCAGGACGCGGACCGGGCCTGGTCGCTGCACGCGCTGGCCGCTGTCGAACGCGACCGGGGCAACCTGGCCGAGGCGGTGACCCTCCTGGACACCGCGCTCACCCTGCACCGCGAGGGCGAGTCGCTGCACGGCGAGGCGTGGACCCGGTTCCAGTCGGGCCAGGTCCGGCTGCGCCTGGGCGAGGTGGAGCAGGCCGAGACCGCCCTGCGCGCCGCCCTCGATCTGTACGGGCGGACCCGCGACGATCGCGGTGTGGCGTGGGCGACGACCCAGCTGGCCCGGGCCCGGCTGCTGGACGGCGAACCGGGCGCGGCGGCCGAGCAGCTGACGGCGGCCCTGGCCCGGCACCGCGACAACGAGGACGCGCGCGGCGAGGCGTGGACCCTGTACTACCTGGGCCAGGCGCTGGAGGAGACCGGCGACACGGTGGAAGCCGTACGGCGGCTGGAGCGGGCCCGCACGATGTTCTCGCGGATGCGCGATGTCTACGGTCTCGCGTGCGCCCGGCACCACTCGGGGCGCGTCACCCGGGACCAGCGGGCCGCGCAGACGGGCAACCTGCGCAATTCCGGGTTCGCCCGCCAGCTGCTGGCCGACGCGCGGGCGGACTTCCGGCGCATCGGGGTCGCCCACGGCGAGGCGTGGACCTGCCTGGACCTCGCGCTGATCGACGCGGGCAACCAGCGGACGCCCCAGGCCCTCGGGCTGTGCGACGAGGCGGTCGTCCTGTTCGATGCGTACGGGGACGCGCGCGGCGCGGACTGGGCGCGCTTCCTGCGGTGCACACTGCTGCCGTACGCCTCGCCGGGCGGCGCCGAGGTGGGCACGGTGGTCGCCCAGCAGGAGCTGGCCGAGCTCCGCGCGGCCGGCCACCCGGCCAGGGACCCCAAGGTGGACGACTGCGCGGACACCTACCGGGTGATCCTGGACCGGGGCGCGGACCTGGAAACGGGCTGGCAGGCGTGGTCGCTGCACCTGACGCCGTCCCGGCGGACCCGGGAGATCATGGGCGTGAGGGTCTGACGTCCGCACCATCAACGCCGGACCGGCCACCATCCAGCCCGCCCGGCGATTGAGGGCATCTTTTCAGCCCGTCCGGCGCTTGAGGACCCGGCAGGCGGGGCGCAGCCAAGCGCCCCGCCGTACTACTTCCGCTTCGCGGACCCGGCCACCGGCTCGGACGCCGGCTCCGCCGGCCCCGGCTCCGCCGGTCCCTCCTCGAAGTTCACCCGCCCCATGTGCCGGTTCATCGACTTCATGAGCGCCCACACGCCCACGGCGAGCGCCGCGAAGACGATGAAGCCGAGGACCCCGGGGGTCACCTTGTTCTTGTCGAGTTCCTCGGCGAGCGGGACGAGGTTCGTCAGTGCCTGAGTCGCGTACATATCAGGCATTGTCGCGGATGCCCGCGAAGAGGTCGCTCTCGGGGAGGGAGGTATCGACCAGAGACTTCGCCAGCTCGTACTCCTCGGTCGGCCAGACCTCCCGCTGGATGTCCATCGGAACGCGGAACCAGCCGCCGTCCGGATCGATCTGCGTGGCGTGCGCGATCAGCGCCTTGTCGCGGATCTCGAAGAAGTCCGCGCACGGAACGTGCGTGGTCAGGGTGCGCTCGGCGCGCCCGAACTCCTTCCACCGCTCCAGCCACTCCCCGTACGGCGACTCCATGCCGCGGGCGAGCAGCGCCTCGTGCAGGGCGACCGTGCGCGGCCGGTTGAAGCCCTGGTTGTAGTAGAGCTTCCGCGGCGTCCAGGCGGGGCCGAACTCCGCCTCGGGGAACTTCTCGGTGTCCGCCGCGCCCTCGAAGGCGATCATCGAGATGGTGTGGGTCATGATGTGGTCGGGGTGCGGGTAGCCCCCGTTCTCGTCGTACGTGGTGATGACCTGCGGCCGGAACGCGCGGATCTTGGCGACGAGGCGGCCGGCGGCGACGGTCTCGTCCTCCAGGGCGAAGCAGCCCTCGGGGAGCGGGGGCAGCGGGTCGCCCTCGGGCAGGCCCGAGTCCACGAAGCCGAGCCACTCCTGCTTCACGCCCAGGATCTCCCGGGCCTCGTCCATCTCCTTGCGGCGCACCTCGTGGATGTTCTCCTCGATGTACGCGTCGCCCTGGAGTTTCGGGTTGAGGATGGAGCCGCGCTCGCCTCCCGTGCAGGTCACGACCAGCACGTCCACCCCCTCGGACACATACTTGGCCATGGTGGCCGCGCCCTTGCTCGACTCGTCGTCGGGGTGAGCGTGTACGGCCATCAGTCGAAGCTGCTCAGTCAAGACTCGATCCTCAGTGATTGGTCGCCATCAAAGGTGCCGTCCCGCAGGGACGCCGATCTCGGGGCGGCGGTCGGGTGACGGGTGGGCAACTTCTATAGTGACCGAACCGGGGGGTGGAAAATTCCTCGATCCCCGGCACGGGAGGAACGATCATGACTGCGGTGCGCGAGGCGCTTCCCGAGAACCGCTACGGCCGCTCCGCGGACCAGCGTGCGGACCGCAGGCTCAAGGTCATCGGCGCGGTGCTGGGCGCGGTGCTGCTGGGCGTGGTCGGCTGGATCGGCTACGACTACGTGGGCGGCAAGGGCCTCAGCGCCGAGATGATCAAGTTCAAGGTCACCTCGGACGACCGCGTCGAGGTGCACCTGGAGGTCCGCAAGGGCCGGGACGACCAGGGCTACTGCACCCTCCGCTCGCTCAGCGAGAACGGCACGGAGGTCGCGCGCAAGGACTTCCGTTTCGATGACGACAGCGACCGGATCGACAGGATCCTGACCCTGCGGACGACGTCCCGGGCGACCGCCGTCGAGCTGCTGGGCTGCACGGAGGACGGCGGGGCGTCGAGTTGACCGCAGCACGCCCGTCGTAACCCCATTTGACCGGCCCTGACCTGCGGTTTCCACGGTCGGGACTTTTACCTTCTCCCCCTTTTCCCGGTGAATTGTTAGGCTCGTGGTTTCGCCCACCCGTAGCAGCGCATGCTTGCGGGTAGGGCGTTGCTTTGTATTCCCAGTACCGACGAGGAGCACCCTGTGACCCAGACCAGCGAAAACGTCACCTGGCTCACGCAGGAGGCGTACAACCAGCTCAAGGCCGAGCTGGAGTACCTGTCTGGTCCCGCGCGCACGGAGATCGCCGTCAAGATCGCGGCGGCCCGTGAGGAGGGGGACCTGCGCGAGAACGGCGGGTACCACGCGGCCAAGGAGGAGCAGGGCAAGATGGAGCTCCGGGTGCGCCAGCTGACCCAGCTCCTCGAACACGCGAAGGTCGGCGAGGCGCCGGCCGACGACGGCGTGGTCGAGCCCGGCATGGTCGTGACGATCGCCTTCGACGGCGACGAGGACGACACCACGACCTTCCTGCTGGCCTCCCGCGAGTACGCGAGCGCGGACATCGAGACGTACTCCCCGCAGTCGCCGCTCGGCGTGGGCGTGAACGGCAAGAAGACCGGCGACAACGCCGCCTACGAGCTGCCGAACGGCAGGACCGCCACGGTGAAGATCCTCTCGGCCAAGCCGTACACCGGCTGACCCGTACGTGAGAGAGCCCCGGCCGCGCGGTGCGGCCGGGGCTCTTCCCTGTCCGGGGTCCTCAGTGGGAGACCGAGCGGTACTTGCGTACGGCCAGTGTGCGGAAGACCACGATGATCAGCACGGACCAGATCAGGGAGGCCCAGACGGGGTGCTCCATCGGCCAGGCGCCGGTCACCGACTTCGGGACGCCCGGGATCGTGTTGCCGAACAGTTCGCGGGCCGCCGCCACCGTCGCGCTGAACGGGTTCCACTCGGCGACGTACTGGAGGAACGTCGGCATGCCGTTGACCGGCACGAAGGCGTTCGAGATGAACGTCAGCGGGAAGAGCCAGATCAGGCCGCCGGAGGTGGCCGCCTCAGGGGTGCGGACGGTGAGGCCGATCAGCGCGCCGATCCAGGTGAACGCGTAGCCGAGCAGGAGCAGCAGGCCGAAGCCGCCGAGTACCTTGCCGATGTTCTCGTGGGTGCGCCAGCCGACGAGCAGCGCGACGCCCGCGAGGACGACGAGCGTGACGGCGGTCTGCACCAGGTCGGCCAGCGTCCGCCCGGTCAGCACCGCGCCCCGGGCCATCGGCAGCGACCTGAACCGGTCGATGAGGCCCTTGTGCATGTCCTCCGCGATGCCCGCGCCGGCGCCCGCCGTGGCGAAGGTGACGGTCTGCGCGAAGATGCCCGCCATCAGGAATTCCTTGTACGCGCCGGCGCTGACACCCGCGCCCGGGATGGCGATCGAGCCGCCGAACACGTACGTGAAGAGCACCACGAACATGACCGGCTGGATGATCCCGAACAGGATCATCTCGGGGATCCGGGTCATCCGGATGAGGTTCCGCTTGCCGATGACCAGAGAGTCGCGGACCGACTGGCCGATGCCGCCGCCCGGGCGTGGGGCGGCGGTACGGGCTTCGCTGAGGGCGCTCATTTCTCCGTCTCCGTTCCGGAATTCCCGGCCTCGTTCTTCTCCTGCTCGGCCGCGTGGCCGGTGAGGGAGATGAACACGTCGTCCAGGGTGGGGCGGCGCAGCCCGATGTCGTCGATCTCCACGCCCTGGGCGTCCAGGTCGCGGATGACCTCGGCGAGGAGCTTGGCTCCGCCGTCGACCGGGACGGTCAGCTTGCGCATGTTCGGCAGGACCGCGGTCTCGCCCTTGCCGAGGCGGGTGAGGACGGTGCGGGCCGGCTCGATCTGCTCGGGGTCGTGGACGACGACCTCGACGCGCTCGCCGCCGATGCGGGCCTTGAGCTGGTCGGAGGTGCCGCGTGCGATGGCGCGTCCGTGGTCGATCACGCAGATGTCGTGGGCGAGGTGGTCCGCCTCCTCCAGATACTGCGTGGTCAGCAGCAGCGTCGTACCCCCGGCGACCAGCTCCTCGATGACCTCCCAGAGCTGCTGGCGGTTGCGCGGGTCGAGCCCGGTCGTCGGCTCGTCCATGAACATGACCGGCGGCGACACGACGAGCGCCGCCGCCAGGTCGAGGCGGCGGCGCATGCCTCCGGAGTACGTCTTGGCGGGGCGGTCCGCCGCGTCGGCCAGGTTGAACCGGTCGAGGAGCTCGCCCGCCCGGACCTTCGCCGCGCGTCCGCTCATCTGGTAGAGCTGGCCGACCATGCGCAGGTTCTCGCGGCCGGTCAGATATTCGTCCACGGCGGCGAACTGGCCGGAGAGCCCGATCGAGCGCCGCACTTCGTTGGGATGCTTCAGGACGTCGATCCCCGCCACGAAGGCGCTGCCGCTGTCCGGCCTGAGCAGCGTCGTCAGGACCCGGACGGCGGTCGTCTTGCCGGCCCCGTTGGGGCCGAGGAGTCCGAGCACGGTGCCTTCCGGCACGTCGAGGTCGACACCGCCGAGTGCAGTGACGTCACCGAAGGTCTTGACGAGTCCTTCGGCATAGATGGCGCCTGGCATATGGGATTCCCCCAGTGCGTTCGGGTGGCTACCTCTCAGACCCCAGATCCTAGGTTTGCCGGGGGCGCCGTGCCCGATGAACACACAAGCGGGGACCTACCTGTCAGCCCATCACCAGATACCCCGCGTCCCGCAGCGCGGCCCTCACGTCGTCGCAGTGCTCGGGTCCCTTGGTCTCCAGCTGCAGTTCGACCTCCGCCTCGGTGAGACCGAGCCTGGGGTCGGTACGGGCATGGCTGATGTCCAGGACATTGGCGTCGGCCACCGACAGCACGCCGAGCATCGTGGCCAGCGCGCCGGGCCGGTCGGTGAGCCGCAGCCTCAGGCTGAGGTAGCGCCCGGCCGCCGCCATGCCGTGGGTGAGGATGCGCTGCATCAGCAGCGGGTCGACGTTGCCGCCGGAGAGCAGGGCCACCACCGGACCCTGGAACGCCTTCGGGTCGCCGAGGAGCGCGGCGACCGGGCTCGCCCCGGCGGGTTCGACCACCATCTTGGCCCGCTCCAGGCAGAGCAGCAGGGCGCTGGACAGCTCGTCCTCGGAGACCGTACGCACCTCGTCCACCAGGTCCCTGACCAGGGCGAACGGGACATCCCCGGGGCGCCCGACCTTGATGCCGTCCGCCATGGTCTGGAGCGTGTCGATGGAGACGGGGCGGTCGGCCGCCAGGGACGGCGGGTAGCACGCGGCGCCGGCCGCCTGCACGCCGACGATGCGCACGTCGGGCCGGACGGCCTTGACCGCGACCGCGATGCCGGCCGCGAGCCCGCCGCCGCCCATGCCGACGACGATCGTCCGGACCTCGGGACATTGCTCCAGGATCTCCAGGCCGACCGTGCCCTGTCCGGCGATGATGTCGGCGTGGTCGAAGGGGTGGATGAACACCGCGCCGGTCTCGCGCGCGTACTCCTGCGCGGCGGCCAGGGTCTCGTCCACGACGGTGCCGTGCAGCCGCACCCGGGCCCCGTACTCGCGGGTGGCGGCGACCTTCGGCAGCGGTGCGCCGACGGGCATGAAGACCGTGGACCGTACGCCGAGGAGCGCAGACGCGAGGGCGACACCCTGCGCATGGTTCCCGGCGCTCGCGGCCACGACCCCCGCGGCGCGTTCGACCGGGGTGAGTCCCGAGATGCGTACGTAGGCGCCCCGCAGTTTGAACGAGCCGGTCCGCTGGAGGTTCTCGCACTTGAAGAGGACGGGCGCGCCCACGAGGCCCGAGAGATGGCGGCTTCCTTCGAGCGGGGTGACCTTGGCGACCCCGGAGAGCATCTTCTGCGCCCCCCGTACGTCATCGAGGATCACGGAGGGAAAGCTGCCGGGCGACGGGAAGTTCATACCGTAAGTCTTGCAGCTCGCAGGGGTCCCGGCCGCCGCTTGCGGGGCCGTCCTGCGCCGATGTCCGCAGGTTTGTGCAGCACTGGTACGCGTTGCCCCGGGGCCGCGTACTCTGTCCCCCACCCATCCGACACCGCACGAAGAGAGCCCCCGGCCATGCCCCCTCAGGACATGACGACTGCCTCGTCTCCTTCCGGGGGCGCTGCCCCGGAAAACCCGGGTCCCGACCACGTTCTCGACACCCTTCAGCATCAGGTGGCCGTATTCGCCCGCCGGGCCGAGCAGACCCGTCTCGGCGGGGTGGGCCAGGTGCGCAACTCCATGGACCGGGCGGCCTATCTGCTGCTGAACCGGCTGGATCTGGAAGGTCCGATGGGCGTCAAGGCGCTGGCCGCCGGGATGGGGATCGACTCGTCCACGGTGACCCGGCAGGTCGCGCCGCTGGTCGACACCGGACTGGTGAAGCGGACCTCGCACCCGGAGGACGGCCGGGCGGTCGTGCTCCAGCTGTCGCCGCGCGGCCAGGCCCGTCTCGACGAGGTCCGGGACTCGCGGCGGGAGTTGATGTCGCAGGTGACGGACGGGTGGAGCGAGGAGGAGCGGGACACGTTCTGCGCGCTGCTCACCCGCTTCAACGCGGCGCTGGCGGCCCGGCAGGCCACGCACCAGACGGCGCCCGCGAACTGAACGCCCGCTGCGGTCCGGGGGGTTGACCCGAGGGCCGCGGCGCGTTCCGATGGACGTGTGCGAGAGCGTCATGCGGGCCCGCGGCGGGGCCGCGCCCAGGACTTCGAGTCCTTCGTCGCGGGCGCGGCGGGCCGTCTGCTGCACACGGCCACCCTGCTCACCGCCGAACCGGCGGACGCGTCCGGCGCCCACCCGCACGCGCGACGGCTGCTGACGGCCTCGCTGGCCCGGACGTTCGCCGACTGGGAGCGGCTGCGGGGCGAGGACCCGTACAACCGCACCCGGCAGGAGCTGGCGGCCAGGTTCGCCCGCGAGACGTGGCGCCATCACCGGCCGCGCGGCGGGCTGCTGGACCGGCTGACCCCGCAGGAGCGGCTCGTCCTGGTGCTGCGGCTGTACGAAGGGGTCCCGGAGGAGCAGACGGCGGCCCTGCTGGGGCTGCCCGAGGGCCGGGTGCGCGCGGTCTGCAACCGGTCGGTGGCCACGATGCGCGGCACCAGGAACCCGACCGTGCGCCGGGGCCCGGCCCGGCTGCTGGGCGCCGCCCCATGAGTGGCACCGGCCGGCGCGAGGACGAGGTGCGCCGGATGCTGGAGGGTCCGCATCCGCCGGTGCCCGCCGATCTGGCGGCGTCGGCGGCGGAGCGGGGCGCACGGCTGCTGCGGCGCCGGCGGGCGCTGCGCAGGCTCTGGGTGATGGCGCTGATCGCGGCGGTCACCGCGTTCACCATCTGGGCCCTGGCGGCCCGGCCGTGGGAGGCGCCTCCGGCGGAGACGACGCCGGTGGAAGGCTGGTAGACGCGGCGGTCGGGGCGTTCCGGACTACCCTGGAAAGGAGTGGTCAGGAGGCTGTCATGACCCGGAAAATCGCTGACTGCCGTAAGTATCCGAGTGAGTCGAACTGCTCGCTGACGATCGCCGGCGAGGAGGAGGAAGTCGTGCGGGCCGCGAGCGAGCACGCCGTCTCCGTCCACCAGCACACCGACAGCCCCGAGCTGCGGGAGCAGGTCAGGGCGACGCTGGAGGACGAACCGGCCTGAAGCCCGAGGCGGCGGGACCGAAGCTCCGGCCCCGCCGCCTTCCTACGCCTTTTAACCCAGCGCCTGCGTCAGGTCCGCGAGCAGGTCGTCCGCGTTCTCGATGCCGACGGAGAGGCGGACCAGGTCGGCCGGGACCTCCAGCGGGGAGCCGGCCGCCGAGGCGTGCGTCATGCGGCCGGGGTGCTCCAGGAGCGATTCGACGCCGCCCAGGGACTCGCCCAGGGTGAACAGCTTCGCCCGGTTGCAGACTTCGAGCGCCGCCTCCTCGCCGCCCTCGACGCGGAAGGACACCATGCCGCCGAAGGAGCGCATCTGCTTGGCGGCGACCTCGTGGCCCGGGTGCTCGGGCAGGCCCGGGTAGAGGACCTGGGAGACCTTGGGGTGCCGGGTCAGCAGCTCGGCGACCTTGGTGGCGTTCTCGCTGTGGCGGTCCATGCGCACGGCGAGCGTCTTGATGCCGCGCAGCACCAGCCAGGCGTCGAACGGGCCGGCGACGCCGCCCATCGCGTTCTGGTGGAAGACCAACTCCTCGGCCAGATCAGGATCGTTGACGATCAGCGCGCCGCCGACGACGTCCGAGTGGCCGCCCATGTACTTGGTGGTGGAGTGCACGACGACGTCCGCGCCGAGCGCCAGCGGCTGCTGGAGGTAGGGGCTCGCGAAGGTGTTGTCCACGACGAGCCGCGCCCCGGCGGTGCGGGCGACCTGGGCGACGGCGGCGATGTCGGTGATGCCGAGCAGCGGGTTGGACGGGGTCTCCACCCAGACCGCCTTGGTGCGCGGGGTGATCGCGGCCCGGACCGCCGCCACGTCCGAGGTGTCGGCCACGGAGAACTCCACGCCCCAGCGCGAGGCGACCTTCGCGAACAGCCGGAACGTGCCGCCGTAGGCGTCGTTCGGGATGACCACGTGGTCGCCGGGGGTCAGCAGCGTACGGAGCAGGCAGTCCTCGGCGGCGAGGCCGGAGGCGAAGGCGAGCCCGCGCCGGCCGCCCTCCAGGGCCGCGAGGTTCTCCTCCAGGGCGGTACGCGTCGGGTTGGCGCTGCGGCTGTACTCGTAACCGCCGCGCAGCCCGCCCACGCCGTCCTGCTTGTACGTGGACACCTGGTAGATGGGCGGAACCACGGCACCGGTGAGGGGGTCAGCGGTGTTCCCCGCGTGGATCGCGCGCGTTTCGAAGCTGTGCTGGTCGCTCATGGGGCCGAGCGTAGTTCGTTACGAGGTGCCTCACGGGTCACATGGCCGTCCGGTGACAATGGGGGCATGGAGATTCTGTGGTTCCTGCTCGCGCTGTGCCTGCTGACCGCCGCGATCGGCCCGTACGTGCTGCGCCGGCGCGGCGGTGGCATCCGGCTGGCCGCGCCCGGCTCCCCCGACGCCGCCGACCCGCAGGACTACGGCTTCGTACGCCAGGAGGAGCTGGACGTCCGGACGCCCGGCGCTGACCAGGACCTGCTGGACGTGCTGGAGGTGGTGCAGCACACGCAGGAGTGGCGGGCCGCGTCCCAGCTGCTGGCCGGGACCCCGAAGGAGGGTGAGCTGCGTTGGCAGCGGGTGCAGGCGTTCGCCGGGGCGGCCTCCCTCGAACTGCTGCGGAAGCCGGGCGTCGGCGGGGCGTGGCTGCGCAGGTGGCGCGCGGAGGCACCGAAGGACGCGGGCGCGGCGGCGGTGCACGCGGAGTTCCTGGTGCAGCAGGCGTGGCGGTCGTCCACGGCGGGTACGGACGACTTCCGGATCATCCTGGAGGAGGCCCGTACGGTGATCGGCGAGGCCGCCCTGCTGGCCCCGGGCGACCCGGTCCCGTACATCGTGGAGCTGGCGGTCGCGCGCGGACTGGGTTACTCCGGCGAGGAGTTCGACCAGCTGTGGGCGAAGATCATCGACCGGGCCCCGGCGCACCTGGGCGCGCACATCGCTGCGCTGCACTTCTGGAGCGAGCGCTGGCACGGCTCGCGCGAGGAGGCCGACCGCTTCGCGACGGCCGCCGCCGCCCGCGCCCCGCAGGGCTCGCTGCTCGCCGGGCTGCCGCTGTTCGCGGTGTACGAGCATCTCCCCGAGGTCAATCTGGTGCGCGGCTTCTACGAGAGCCAGGTGGTGACCCGGGCCGTGGAGGGCGCGATGTACGCGGTGCACTCGGCGCGCGCGGACGATCCGATGCTGCCGCACGTGCGCCATCTGCTGGTGCTGTTCCTGGTGCGGATGGAGCGCTGGGCGGAGGCGGTGCGCCAGCTGGTGCGCATCGACGGGTACGTGGGCGCGCTGCCGTGGACGGCGAGCGAGGACCCGGCCGCGGAGTACGCGGTGTACCGGGCGCTGGCGGTCGCGGGCTACGAGGCGAACGGCGGCAGCCCGGCGAGCCTGCCGCACTAGGAATCCGCGGGGCCCTCCGCGCGTTGTACGGACAGCACGCCCGACCCAGGAGGAGCCCCCGCATGTTCCTGCACCGCCGCACCCCCCAGCTCCCCACCCCGGAGGAGGCCCTGCGCGGCCGTCCCGTCCCCGAGTTCACCGTCCCGGCCCGGCACACGGTGCTGGGCAACCCGCTGCTGGGCCCGTACCCGGAGGGTCTGGCGGTCGCGGACTTCGGGATGGGCTGCTTCTGGGGCGCCGAGCGTAAGTTCTGGCAGACCGACGGCGTCTGGACGACGCTCGTCGGCTACCAGGGCGGCTCCACGGAGAATCCCGCGTACGAGGAGGTCTGCTCGGGCCTCACCGGCCACACGGAGGCGGTCCGCGTCGTCTACGACCCGAAGACCGTCACCTACGCGGAGCTGCTGAAGCTGTTCTGGGAGTCCCACGACCCGACCCAGGGCTTCCGCCAGGGCAACGACGTGGGGACGCAGTACCGCTCCGCGGTCCACACCCACACCCCGGACCAGGCGGCGGCCGCCGAGGCGTCCCGCCAGGCGTACCAGAAGGTGCTGACGGCCTCCGGGCACGGCGAGATCACCACGGAGATCCTGCCGGCCGACGGCCGCCCCTTCTACCCCGCCGAAGCGGCCCACCAGCAGTACCTGGACAAGAACCCGGCCGGCTACTGCGGTATCGGCGGCACGGGCGTCTCCTGCCCGGTGGGCGTGGCCCCGGCGGAGAGCTGAGACACCTCTGAACGGGACGGGCCCGGGCAGTGCGCCCGGGCCAGTCCCGTTCGGCCGGCCTCACAGGCTCCGGTACGCATCGCTCCGGTGTCCGAGGTGGAGGGCCAGGATGACCAGCGCGTCGCCCCGTACCTCGTACACCACCCGGAAGTCTCCGGCGCGCACCCGGTAGAGCCCGTCGTGCCCCGCGAGTTTCCTGACATCCGCGTCCGCCCGCCATGGGTCGTCGCCGAGCGGGGTGATGGCCGTGAGGATGCGGAGCGCGTCCTGCCGGCCGATCGCGCGCAGTTGGCGCTGGGCGTGAGCGGTGAAGCGGAAGGCGTACTTCACGCGGCCGGGCTCTCACCCTCGAAGAGGTCGGCGAGGAGTTCCGCCATGCCGACGGTCGGGTCCTGACGGTGCGCCTCCGCCTCCCGGGCGGCCAGTTCGTCGGAGGACGGGAACGGGCCCGGGGACGCTTCCCCGGGCCCGTTCCGCGCGTCGTGGCCGGGGTCAGATGAGCCCCTGCGCCAGCATCGCGTCCGCGACCAGTTCGAAGCCGGCGATGTTGGCGCCGACGACGTAGTTGCCGGGGCTGCCGTACTTCTCGGCGGTGGTGTAGCAGGAGTCGTGGATGTGGCGCATGATCTCCGACAGGCGCTGCTCGGTGTGGGCGAAGGTCCAGGAGTCGCGCGAGGCGTTCTGCTGCATCTCCAGGGCGCTGGTGGCCACGCCGCCCGCGTTGGCCGCCTTGCCGGGGGCGAAGGCCACGCCGGCGTCCTGGAAGACGCGGACGGCCTCGGGGGTGGTGGGCATGTTGGCGCCCTCGGCGACCGCCTTGACGCCGTTGCGGACGAGGGCGAGCGCGTCGACCTCGTGCAGCTCGTTCTGGGTGGCGCAGGGCAGGGCCACGTCGACGGGGACGTTCCAGACGCCGGTGCCCTCGACGTACTTCACGTGCGCGCCGCGCCGCTCGGCGTACTCGGAGATGCGGCCGCGGCCGCGCTCCTTGATCTCCTTGAGCAGGTCGAGGTCGATGCCCTTGTCGTCCACGACGTAGCCGCCGGAGTCCGAGGCCGTGACGACGGTCGCGCCGAGCTGCTGGGCCTTCTCGATGGCGTAGATCGCGACGTTGCCGGAGCCGGAGACGGAGATCCGCTGGCCGTCCAGGGACTCGCCCCGGCTGCGCAGCATCTCGGCGGTGAACATGACGCAGCCGTAGCCGGTCGCCTCGGTGCGGACGAGGGCGCCGCCCCAGCCGAGGCCCTTGCCGGTGAGGACGCCGGACTCGTGGCGGTTGGTGATCCGCTTGTACTGGCCGAAGAGGTAGCCGATCTCGCGGCCGCCGACGCCGATGTCACCGGCGGGCACGTCGGTGTACTCGCCGACGTGCCGGTGGAGCTCGGTCATGAAGGACTGGCAGAACCGCATGATCTCGGCGTCGGAGCGGCCCTTCGGGTCGAAGTCCGCGCCGCCCTTGCCGCCGCCGATGGGCATGCCGGTGAGGGCGTTCTTGAAGATCTGCTCGAAGCCGAGGAACTTCACGATGCCGAGGTTGACCGAGGGGTGGAAGCGCAGGCCGCCCTTGTACGGGCCGAGCAGGCTGGAGAACTCGACGCGGAAGCCGCGGTTGACGTGGATGTCGCCCGAGTCGTCCGACCACGGCACGCGGAAGATGAGCTGCCGCTCCGGCTCGCATATGCGTTCGATAACCCGCGCGTCCACGAACTCCGGCCGCTTGGCCAGCACGGGGCCGAGGGTCTCCAGGACCTCCCGGACCGCCTGGTGGAACTCCTTCTCGCCCTGGTTGCGGCGCAGCACCTCGGCGTACAACGGCTCGATGGCGCGGTTCTCGGCGGCGTGCGAGGTGGCGGAGTCAGGGGTGACCGGCATCTGATCAAGACCTTCCATGGGTCGGCTCATACGCGGGGGCAGCCCCGATTCTCCCAGTGGGCCCGCCGGAAGGCCCGTGGCACCCCCGGGGCGACCCCGCCCCTCAACACCCCGGACCTGGGCCAACGGCCTTGCGCGGGCCAGGATCGGCGCACGATTGGCCGGACCGGAGCGACCACCGGGACCCCGCCGAAGTGGTGAATCTCACAGCCATGCGGTCTCGACGGTGAGGTTCCGGAAATCCAGCCGTTACGCCGCCGGAGTGGCGACCGCCCCCGCGCGCAGCGCCGCGGCGGTCGCCCTCGGGTCGTAGTCCGGCGCGACGCCCTCCACGAGCACCAGGTCGCCCGCCATGTTCCGGGCCCGCAGCGGCACCAGCTCCTGACAGGCCGGGGACGCGTACCAGGCACGCGCCTCCTCGATGGACGGAAAGCCGAGCACGACCACCGCTCCGGGCCGCGCGCCCTCGACTCCGTCGACCGCATGACCCGCGGGGTAATACGGAACGCCCCGGGACGTAATGACGGGTCATCAGACATGATTCGCTCATGACATCCATACGGGGAAACCGCAGAGGTCTCCGTCCGCACCGGCCCGCCGGGCCCGTGCTGCCCGCCCGGCCCGGGTACCACGGGTCGTTACGCCCCGGCCCGCGCACCCCGCCGCGCGCCGGCGAGACGCGCCGCATCCTCGCGGTGGGCCTGGACTGCTACCTCTGCGTACTCACGGCGGGGCTGCTGGCCAGGCCGTACGTGGACACCGCGTCCCTGCCCGAGGCGGCGGCGCTGCTGGCCGTTCCGGTGCTCGTGCTGTCCTTCGTCAACCAGGTCGTGCTCACCGCGTTCCTCGGCGCCGGCGCGGGCAAGCTGATCATGGGCATCCGGGTGGTGCGCCTGCCGGACGTCCGCCGCCCCGGCCCCGGGCTGCTGGTGCGGCGCTGGCTCTACGGGCTGGCCTGGCTGCCCCTGCGCCCCTGGTACGGGCTGCGCGCCGGCCCCGGGGCCGGGCAGCCCGACGCGACCGGGCCGGTGCGGGTGCGGACCTGCGAGCAGGGCGTCTCGTACGCGGACCCGCTCGGTCTGCGCCAGGTCCGCCGGGGCGACCTCGTGGCGTACCGCAGGGCCGCGCGGCCCGGGAGCTGACACCGCCGCCGGGGGCACCAAGGCCCACCGGCGGCGGTCGGGGACGGGGAGGCGGGGCGGGGTCAGGCCGGGGCGTTCTCCGTGATGGTGACCTTGCCCTTGCGGATGGTGGCCAGGCGCGGGGCGCGGCGGGCGATGGCGCTGTCGTGGGTGACCATGACGAAGGTGAGCCCGTGCTCCTTCCACAGGGTCTCCAGGACCTCCATGATCTCGTCGCGCATGGACTCGTCCAGATTGCCGGTGGGTTCGTCCGCGAGAAGCACCTTGGGCCGCTTGACCAGGGCACGGGCGATGGCGACGCGCTGCTGCTGGCCGCCGGACATCTCGCCGGGCACATGGCCCAGCCGCTCGCCGAGCCCGACGGAGTCCAGCGCCTCGGCGGCTCTTCCGCGCCGCTCGGACGCCTTGACGCCGAGGGGGACGAGGGCGGTCTCGACGTTCTCCTGGGCGGTGAGCGTCGGGATGAGGTTGAAGCTCTGGAAGACGAAGCCGATGTTCTCGGCACGCACCTTGGTGAGCTTGGCCTCGCTGAGCCTGGCCAGGTCCATCCCGTCGAGCTCGATGCTCCCGGTGGTGGGCCGGTCCAGGCCGCCGAGCATCTGAAGCAGGGTGGACTTGCCGCCGCCGGTGGGGCCCTGGATGACCAGGCGGCCGCCGTCCTCGATGGTGAGGTCGACGCCGGCGAGGGCGTGCACGGTGGACTTTCCGCGCTGGTACTGCTTGGTGACGCCTTGAAGGGTGTACATGGGTGCTCTCCTGACGGGGTGTGGGGTCCGGACTGCTACTCGACGCGGCGGAGCGCGTCCGCCGGGCGCAGCCGGGAGGCGCGCCAGCCGCCGAAGGCGCCCGCGATCAGCCCGCCCGCCACGGCCAGGGCGACGGCGGTGAGGATGACGGAGAGGGAGACGGGCGCGGTGAGCGCGATGTCGAGGCCCTTGGAGGCGCTCTGCCGGCCGAAGCCGGGCCCGCCGCCGCCCATCATGCCGCCGCGCGTCCCGCCACCGCCGGAGGAGCCCAGCTCGGCGGTGAGCGTGGGGCTGACGGCGGTGACCGCGTAGGCGCCGGCCAGGCCGACGGCGATGCCGAGCACGCCGCCGATGAGGCCGTTGACCAGGGCCTCGCCGACGACCTGGCGGGTGACCCGGCCGCTCTTCCAGCCGAGGGCCTTCAGCGTGCCGAACTCGCGCACCCGGCGGCTGACGGCGGAGGAGGTGAGGAGCCCGGCGACCAGGAACGCGGCGGCCAGGACCGCGAAGGACAGCCACTTGCCGACACCGGCGGCCAGGTCGGACGCGGTGGACAGGGAGCCGGAGACGGTGTCCGCGAGGTCGGCGGAGGTGGTGACGGTGGTGCCGGAGATGTTCTTCTGGATGGCCGACTTGACGCCGTCGATCTTCTGGGAGTCCGCGGCCTTCACGTAGACCGTGGTGACCTTGTCCTTGGAGTCGGACAGGGTCTGCGCCTGCTTGAGCGGGATGTAGAGGTTGGCGGCCGCGTCACCGCTGTCGGCCGTCGAGACGCCGATGATCGTGAACTTGGTGCCGTGGACGGTCACGGTCTTGCCGGTGGCGAGGGTCTTCTCCTTGGCGTACGCGGAGTCGACCACGGCCACCTCGGCGTCGGTCTCGGTCGTCTTGAACGTACGGCCGGAGGTGATCTTCGAGGAGGTGAGCGGGCCGAGGTCCTGCTGGGTGACGTCGGTTCCGTACACCGTGTAGGAGTTGACGTCGAAGGAGGCGCCGCCGCCCCTGACCTCGCCCTGCGGCATGCCGCCGCCGGCCCCGCCGCGTCCGCCGCCCTGGCCCGTGCCGCCCTCCTGCTTGAACTCGCCGCGCTTGAACTGCCCGTCCACCTTCATGACGGACAGGCTCAGCCCGCCGACCGCACCGGCGACGCCGTCCTGCTCGCCGACCTTGGTGACGGTGGAGGAGGCCAGGGTCTGGAAGCCCTGGACCATGACCCGGTCCGTGCTCTGGGTCGCGTCGTCGTCGCTGTCCTTGGCGTCGAAATCGAACCTGGGGCGGCCGGTGGAGCCCGACGTGGGCGCCGTGGCCGCCTTGGTGACGGTCATGTCCGTGCCGAGCCCGTACAGCGATTCGAGGACCTTGTCCTGGGCCTTGCCCATGCCCGAGGAGACGGAGCTGACGACGATGACCAGCGCAATGCCGAGGGCGAGCCCGGAGGCGACGACGAGCGCCGCCTTTCTGCGGCGGCGCAGCTCGCGCCGGAGGTAGGTGAAGAACATGGCGTGAGGCTAGGAACGGCTCGTGATGGTGGGTTAAGGCCACCATGAGAGCCGGATGAGAACAGTGTGTACGCCGAAGGCGGCGGCACCGGATGGGGTGCCGCCGCCTTCGGCGTACGGGGTGGGGTTCGGCCGGAAGGGGGCCGGTCAGGCGTTGGAGCCCGCCGTCCACTCGGCCCAGCTCAGGTTCCAGCCGTTCAGGCCGTTGGAGGGCGGGATGGTCTTGTCGGGGGAGTTCTTGACGATGACGACGTCACCGACCATGGAGTTGTTGTAGAACCACGCGGCGGGCTGGTCCGCGTCACCGGCGCCCTTGACGTCCTGGAGGCCGACGCAGCCGTGGCTGGTGTTGACCTTGCCGAAGATGCCCTTGCCCCAGTAGTTGCCGTGGATGAAGGTGCCCGACGTGGACAGCCGCATGGCGTGCGGCACGTCCTTGATGTCGTACTCGCCCTTGCCGTCGTCGTCCGTGAAGCCGACGGTGGCGCCGTTCATCCGGGTCTCCTTGTACTTCTCGGAGATCACCATCTGGCCGTTGTACGTGGGGTTGTCGGGCCCGCCCGCGGAGATCGGGATGGTCTTGATCGTCTTGCCGTCCCGGGTGACGGTCATCATGTGCGTCTTGGCGTCCACCGTGGAGACCTGCGCGCGGCCGATCTTGAAGGTGACCGTCTTCTGCTGGACGCCGTAGACGCCGTCCGAGCCCTCGACGCCGTCCAGGGACAGCTTCAGGGTGACGGTCGAGCCGGCCTGCCAGTACTGATCGGGGCGCAGGTCGAGGCGCTGGTTGTTGAACCAGTGGCCGACGACCTCCTGGCCGCTGCTCGACGTCACCTTGATGCCGTCCTGGACGGCCTTGGTGTCGGTGATCGGCTTGTTGAAGTTGATCGAGACGGGCATGCCGACGCCGACGGTGGAGCCGTCCTCGGGGGTGAAGTTCCCGATGAAGCTCTTGTCGGGCGAGACGGTGGTGAAGGAGGCGTTCTCGTGGGCCTCGCGGTCCTTGGCGTCCTTCGCCGTGGCGCTGACCTTGTAGGTGGTCGAGCGCTCCAGCTGGGCGTCCGGCTGCCAGCTCGTGCCGTCGGCGGAGAGGGTGCCCTTGACGCTCTTGCCGTCCGCGCTGGTCATGGTGACCTCGGTCAGCTTGCCCTTGGCGACGGTGACCTTGGCGGCGTTGTTGATGCTCGCGTTGGTCGCGCCGTTCTTGGGCGTGATCGTTATCTGCGCCTCGGAGGTCTCCTGGGCCGCCGCCTTGTCGACGTCGGCCGCCTGGGATTTCGAGCTCTCGGGGCTCGGACCGCCCTTGTCGCCGCCGTCGTCGCAGGCGGAAAGCACCAGTACGCCGCCGAGCAGTGCGGACGCGGCCATCAGGCCCTTGCGCCGCTTGCTGTCCGTCATCACACGCTTCTCCATCGTTGCCGAAATCCCCAAAAACCCCGAACAAGGCCGCCAACGGCGAAACCCCGTCAATGTTCCAGAACCCCTTGTACGGGATCCCCGTTCCACGTGCGTCGAATGTGTGGGGAACACCACTCTTCGACGCCGTGCCGGGGGCGGTGGTTCCCGCGTCCGCGACACGGACCGGCCCGGGTCCGCCGCGAGCGGGCAGCGCCTGCGTTCCCGCAGGTCGGACCCGCCGCTACGGGCCGCCGAAGCCGTCGCCCTCCCTCCCATTGTGCGGGACGCCCGGGATGTGCCCCGTCGTGCACGCATTCCCCGGCGCCCTCGCCGCCATGCGTTCACCGGGGCTCTGGCGTGAGGCGGGTGACGGCCCTAGCATCGGGACGAGCCGGCCGTCGCAAGGGAGACCGATTTCGTGGCCATCGCCCTCCGCCCGCTCCTGACCGCCACCGCCGCGGGGACGCTGCTCTGCGCCCTGTGGTTCGTCCCGTCGGCCAACGCCACGGGCGATACGGGCACCGCGCCCGGAGCCGCGGCGACAACGGGCGACGACGCGGATTCCGGCGCGCTCCCCGGGATCGGGCTCAGGCCAGCGGCCCGGTGACCGGCTCCACGGCGGAGACCACCCCGCCCGCCCGTACGAAGGCGTCGGCGGCGGCCAGGTCCGGCGACAGGAAGCGGTCGGGGCCGGGGCCCTCGACACCGGCGGCCCGCAGCGCCTCGATGACGGCGCGCGTGGCGGGCGCCGGGGTCAGCCCCTGCTGAGCGCGCAGCTCGACCGCGCGGGTCGCCGCGTACAGCTCGACGGCGACGATCCGGGCGAGGTTGCCGACGGCGGTACGCAGCTTGCGCGCGGCGGACCAGCCCATCGAGACGTGGTCCTCCTGCATGGCGGAGGACGGGATGGAGTCGGCGGAGGCCGGGACGGCGAGCCGCTTCATCTCGCTGACCAGGGCGGCCTGGGTGTACTGGGCGATCATCAGACCGGAGTCCACGCCCGCGTCGTCGGCCAGGAACGGCGGCAGCCCGTGCGACCGGTTCTTGTCGAGCAGCCGGTCGGTACGGCGCTCGGTGATCGAGCCCAGGTCCGCGGCGGCGATGGCCAGGAAGTCCAGGACGTAGGCGACGGGCGCCCCGTGGAAGTTGCCGTTGGACTCCACCCGCCCTCCCCCACTCTCAACTCCGTTCGAGCGGGAGGTGCCCCCTCGGAGGACCACCGGATTGTCCACGGCGGCCGCCAGCTCGCGGTCGGCGACGGTCGCGGCGTACGCGAGGGTGTCCCGGCCCGCCCCGTTGACCTGCGGCGCGCACCGCACCGAGTAGGCGTCCTGGACGCGCGGCGCGTCATCCTGATGGTGGCCGGTGAGACCGGAGCCCGCGAGAACCCGCAGCATGTTGTCCGCGCTGGCGCCCTGGCCGGGGTGCGGGCGGATGGCGTGCAGCTCGGGCGCGAGGACCTTGTCCGTGCCGAGCAGGGCCTCCAGGGAGAGGGCGGCCGTGATGTCGGCCGAGGTGTAGAGCGTCCGCAGATCGGCCAGGGCCATGATCAGCATGCCGAGCATGCCGTCGGTGCCGTTGAGGAGGGCCAGGCCCTCCTTCTCGCGCAGCTCGACCGGGGCGATGCCGTGCGCGGCGAGGAGTTCCCCGGCCGGGCGGACGGTGCCGTCGGGGCCCTCCGCGTCGCCCTCGCCCATCAGGGCCAGCGCGCAGTGCGACAGGGGCGCCAGGTCGCCGGAGCAGCCGAGCGATCCGTACTCGTGGACGACGGGGGTGATCCCGGCGTTCAGCAGGTCGGCCATGGTCTGCGCGACCTCGGGGCGTACGCCGGTGTGGCCGGAGGCGACCGTCTTCAGCCGGAGGAACATCAGCGCCCGGACGACCTCGCGCTCGACGTGCGGGCCCATGCCGGCGGCGTGCGAGCGGACGATGTTGCGCTGCAGCTGGGCACGCAGCTCCGGGCTGATGTGACGGCTGGCCAGGGCACCGAAGCCGGTCGAGACCCCGTAGACCGGCTCGGGCTTCGCGGCGAGCGCGTCCACGATCTCGCGCGCGGCGGCCAGCGCGGCCACCGCGTTGGCGGAGAGCTCGACACGGGCGTTGCCGCGGGCCACGGCGATGACGTCCTGAGCGGTGGTACCGGACGTCCCCACCACGACTGTATGCATATCCATATTCAGCAGCGTACGGATTGAAACCCTTCATGTCACCAGTGGTCGGCGGGTTGAACCCTTACGCGAACCCAGACGCGAACGCCGACGCGCGTGCCGGTCGTACGGGTCAGTGCTCGGGCGGATTGCCGCGCAGCCGGCGGCGGTCGTGCGGGGACTTCGGCGGGGAGTCCGCCAGCCGGATGACCTCGTCGTCGCGCCCCGCCACCACCGGGCGGTCCGAGCGGGCCGCCTTCGCCCGGTACTGCGCCGCGTCCGCCAGCCGGAACAGCCGCCGGGCCGAGACCACGGGCCCGATCTCGTCGCCGGTGGACGCGATCCCGCAGGCGACCCCGTTGCCGAACTCGAGCCCGGCCGCCCGCTCGCACAGCTCGGTGGCCACGGCGACCACCTCGTCCGCCCCGGGACCCACGGCCAGCAGGCAGAACTCGTCGCCGCCCAGCCGGGCCGCCAGCGCGCCGGGCAGTATGGCGCCGCACCGCGACAGCACCGAGCCGAAACGTTCCAGCAGCCGGTCCCCGACCGCGTGGCCATGGGTGTCGTTGACCCACTTCAGCCCGTTCAGGTCGCAGACGACCAGGCTGACCACCGCCCCGTCCGCCCGGTGCCGCTCCAGCGCCTCGTCCAGCCGCACATCGACGGCCCTGCGGTTGGCGAGGCCGGTCAGCGGGTCCGTGAAGGCCAGCTTGCGGACCTCCTCCAAGCGCTCGGTCTGGGCGAGCCCGGCGGCCACCACGGCGGCCAGCACCGTCGCGAAGTCGGCGTCCGCGCGCCCGAAGACCGGTTCGCCCACCGGCCGTGCCACGTACAGCTCGCCCCACGCCCGCCCGTGCAGCACGATCGGCGCGACCACGCAGCAGCCCCGCCCGCGCCGGCGCAGCGCCGCCACCCGCTGGTGGCAGTAGCCGGGCCCGTACCCGTGCGCACCGGCCACCGGCCGCCGGCCCGGCCCCCCGTCCACCGGACCCTCGGCGGTCTCCACCCAGGCGTCCGGCTCGCCGCCCCCGGCCCACCGTTCGTGCAGGAACTCGGTGATCTCCGGGAACCGGTGGACCGGATAGACCTCCTCCTCGGGGAACTCCTCCTCGCCCTCGGCCCGCTCACCCGCGTTGACCAGGACCCTCAGCCGGCCCCGGTCGCGCTCCCAGACCGAGAGCGCGGCGAAGCTGCCGCCCAGCGCCTCGCAGGCCCCCAGGGCGGCAGCTCGCCAGCACCCCCGGGGCGTCTGCGCCGCGGCCATCGTCTGCGCCAGCGAGACCACGGCGCGCAGTCGTGCGTCGTCACCACCCATTGCGCCAGTTTAGGGCGATATGGCCTCAGCGATCACTCGGCGACTCCGGAGCGTGATCGATCCACCCGGAAACGGGCACCCAGGGTCACTCCCCCGGCCAGTTCGCCTTCCGCTTCTCGTTGAACGCGGCCACGCCCTCCGCCCGGTCCCCGGAGAAGGCCACCGACCGCCACGCGGAGTCCTCGACCTCAAGCCCGGCCCGCAGATCGAGCCCGTGCCCGAGCCGCAGCGCCCGCTTGGCCGCCCGCAGCCCGACCGGCGAGTTCGCGGCGATCCGGCCGGCCAGGGCCAGCGCCTCGGCCCGGTCCTCACCCTCGGCCACCAGCTCGTCCACCAGACCCAGCTCCCGGGCCTCGGGGCCGTGCACCCGGCGGGCGCTGAAGATCAGCTCGGCGGCGCGCGCGGCCCCGACCCGGCGGGGCAGCAGCTGGGTGCCGCCGCCGCCCGGAATGACGCCGACGGAGACCTCGGGCAAGCCCACCAGGGCGGTCGGGTCGGCGACGATCAGGTCGCAGGACAGGGCCAGCTCGAAGCCGCCGCCCAGGGCGAAGCCGTGCACGGCGGCGATCGTCGGCATGGGCAGCTCCAGCACACCGGTGTAGGCGGCGCGGGCGGTGGGCCGCTGACGCACCAGATCGGCGTCGGAGAAGGAGTTGCGCTCCTTGAGGTCCGCGCCCACGCAGAAGGCCCGCTCGTGGCTGGAGGTCAGGACGGTGACACGTACGTCCCGGTCGGCGGCGAGCGCGTCGCAGGCGGCGGCGATCGAGCGGGCCATGTCCGTGGACACCGCGTTCATGGCCTTCGGCCGGTCGAGAACCAGCTCGGCGACATGCTCAAGGCCCTCGTGACCCCGGACGACGACGAACTCCCCGTACCGCTGCTCGGACGTGACGGTCATGCGTGCACTCCTGTCGGTTAACGATCGTTACCGAAGGGATCCTAGAGCTCTTCCCCGAAAGGGTGTGCGGAACGGATTCAGGACGTGCCGCGCCGGGCCAGCAGCCAGGGTTCGACCACGCCGAGGCCGCGGACCGGGCGCTGCCACATCGGCTGGAGCCCGTAGCGGTACTTCGGCACCGGGACCACCTCGGCGTCCGGGCCCTCCTTCCCGGCCCGCTCCGCCGCCGCGGCGGCCTCCTCGGCCGCGCGCGCCTCGGAGACCGGGGCGTCGCCCGTACGCGTCAGCTCCTTGGCGAACGCCCCGTCGACGAGCACCGCGTCCTTGGGCGCTATCGACGTAAGACGGCTGGCCAGGTTCACCGTGGTGCCGAAGACATCGCCCATCCGGGTGGTGACCGTGCCGAAGGCGATGCCGACCCGGAGCGCCGGCATGGTCTCGTCCACGGTCATCGCCTCCACGAGGCGCAGCGCGATCTCGGCGGCGGTGCCCGCGTCGTCGGCGGCGAACAGGACCTCGTCGCCGAGGGTCTTGATGAGCCGGCCGCCGTGCGCCGCGACCAGGTCGGCGCAGGTGGTCTCGAAGGACTCGACCAGTTCGCCGAGCTCCTCCTCCTCCAGGCGGCGGGTGAGCCGGGTGAAGCCGACGAGGTCCGCGAAGCCCACGGCCAGGCGCCGGTCGACCATCTCGTCGTCATCGGCCGCCTGCACGACCCGGCCCGTGGCGGCCGCGAGCTGGCGCCGCCACACGTACACCAGGAACTCCTCCAGCTCGGGCAGGAGCAGTTCGACCAGGGGGTACGTGACCTCGGTGCGGGTCATACCGGGCTCGGGGGGCTCGGTCAGGCCCTCCAGGAAGGAGTCGATCTGCCATTCGGCCAGCCGGGCGGTGGTCTGCCCGGTCGACCGGGCGACCTGGATCGCCATCGGCTCGCTGAGCAGTCCGGCCTCCACCAGACCGGAGAGCCGCCTCAGGGCCAGCACGTCGGCCTCCGTGAGCGCCTTGGCCTGGCCGATGTCCGCGAAGCCCATGGCCCGCCAGAAGCGGGAGGCCAGGTCCATGGAGACGCCGGCCGTGCGGGCCGCCTGGAACGGCGTGTACCGGCGGTCGGCGCCCAGGATCAGCTGTTCCAGCCGGATCGCGAGGGGGTCGTCGGTCGGCTCGGCCGTGTGGTCGACTTCGTGGTGCGGTGTGGCGTGCACCGAGGAGTCCGACGACTGCTGCGCTCCATCGCCGGAGGTCGTGTCGTCGACGGTCACCAGCCGCCTCCTGCCCGTTCCCTGCGCACTGCCCTGCCGATCTGTCCGTCGGTGGATCACCTCAACGATACGGCAGGTGTGCCCTACCTCACGTCCTCAGGGCACGAGCCCCGGACGCCTCGGGTTCAGGTCAGGCCGCCCGCCGCGCCCCGCAGGTGCACGATGTCGCCCGCGGAGACCGGTTCGCGCAGTCCGCCGTCGGTGGCCAGGACGAGCCGGCCGTCCCCGTCGACGGCGACGGCCTCACCGGTGAGCGTGCGGTCGCCGGGCAGCTGGGCCCGTACGGCCTTGCCGAGGGTCGCGCAGCCCGCCGCGTACGCCTCCTGCACCCCGCTCGCCCCCGCGTCGCCGTCCGCGTCCCGCCAGAGCCCGTACCAGTGCTCCAGGGACCGCAGGACACCCCGCAGCAGCGTCTCGCGGTCGGTGGAGACCGCGCCGGCCAGGGCGAGCGAGGCGGCGGTGGGGGCGGGGAGCTCGTCGGCGCGCAGGGAGACGTTGAGGCCGATACCGATGACGACGCCGTCGCCGGCCCGCTCGGCGAGGATGCCGCCGGTCTTGCGCTCCTCGCCACCCACCGTGACGAGCAGGTCGTTGGGCCACTTCAGGGCCATGTCGACGCCCGCCGCGCGCGCCAGACCGGTCGCGGCGGCGACCCCGGTGAGCAGCGGCAGCCAGCCCCAGCGCTCCGCCGGCACGTCCCCGGGGGTCAGGTAGACGGAGAAGAACAGGCCCGAGCGCGCCGGGGCGGTCCAGGTGCGCTCCAGGCGCCCGCGCCCGGCGGTCTGCTCCTCGGCGACGAGGACCGTGCCCTCGGCGAGACCCGCCGCGCGCGCGGCGAGATCGGTGTTGGTGGAGCCGGTGGACCCGACCACGTCGAGGGCGGTCCACAGCGAGCCGGGCCGCAGCAGTCCGCGGCGCAGCGCGGGGACGTTGAGGGGCGGCCGGTCGAGGTCCGACCAACGGCTCTGTGGCGCATCCGAAGGTGTCATGCAAGCCACCCTAGGTGTGTCAAAGGACGCACTGCCGAACCGTATCCGCGCCGATACGCTACGGCTCAGTAGCTGTTCGTCAGCAGATCAGCAGCCAAGTCGTCCCCGTGACCAGGCAGGGAGCCGCCACCCGATGTCCGAGCCGGAAGAGACCGACATCCACACGACCGCGGGCAAGCTCGCGGACCTGCAGCGCCGTATCGACGAGGCGACCCACGCCGGGTCGGCGCGCGCGGTGGAGAAGCAGCACGCGAAGGGCAAGCTGACGGCGCGCGAGCGCGTCGAGCTGCTGCTCGACGAGGGTTCCTTCGTGGAGCTCGACGAGTTCGCCCGGCA
Organism: Streptomyces sp. NBC_00209; assembly: GCF_045206345.1. Taxonomy (NCBI): domain Bacteria; kingdom Bacillati; phylum Actinomycetota; class Actinomycetes; order Kitasatosporales; family Streptomycetaceae; genus Streptomyces; species Streptomyces sp. NBC_00209. Next base: position 2,515,479 of record NZ_CP108121.1, read on the forward strand.
TCGCTCGACCAACTTCGGCATCGAGAAGAACCGCCCGTACGGGGACGGCGTCGTCACCGGCTACGGCACGGTCGACGGCCGTCCCGTCTGCGTCTACTCGCAGGACTTCACCATCTTCGGCGGCTCGCTGGGCGAGGTCTACGGTGAGAAGATCGTCAAGGTGATGGACTTCGCGCTGAAGACCGGCTGCCCGGTCATCGGCATCAACGACGGCGGCGGCGCCCGCATCCAGGAGGGCGTCGCGGCGCTGGGGCTCTTCGCGGAGATCTTCCGGCGCAACGTGCACGCCTCGGGTGTGGTCCCGCAGATCTCGCTGATCGTCGGCCCGTGCGCGGGCGGCGCGGTGTACTCCCCCGCGATCACCGACTTCACGGTGATGGTCGACCAGACCTCGCACATGTTCATCACGGGCCCGGACGTCATCAAGACGGTCACCGGTGAGGACGTCGGCTTCGAGGAACTGGGCGGAGCCCGTACGCACAACACCACCTCGGGCGTCGCGCACCACATGGCGGGCGACGAGAAGGACGCCATCGAGTACGTCAAGTCGCTGCTGTCCTACCTCCCGTCGAACAACCTCTCGGAGGCCCCGGCCTTCCCGGAGGAGGCGGACCTGACGGTGAGCGACGAGGACCGCGAGCTGGACACGCTCATCCCGGACTCGGCGAACCAGCCGTACGACATGCACACCGCGATCGAGCACGTGCTGGACGACGGCGAGTTCCTGGAGACCCAGGCCCTGTTCGCGCCGAACATCATCACCGGCTTCGGCCGCGTCGAGGGCTACCCGGTCGGCATCGTCGCCAACCAGCCGATGCAGTTCGCCGGCTGTCTGGACATCAACGCCAGTGAGAAGGCGGCGCGTTTCGTCCGCACCTGCGACGCGTTCAACGTGCCGGTACTGACCTTCGTGGACGTGCCGGGCTTCCTGCCGGGCGTCGACCAGGAGTACGGCGGCATCATCCGGCGCGGCGCCAAGCTGATCTACGCGTACGCGGAGGCGACGGTCCCGCTGATCACGGTGATCACGCGCAAGGCGTTCGGCGGCGCGTACGACGTCATGGGCTCCAAGCACCTGGGCGCCGACATCAACCTCGCCTGGCCGACCGCGCAGATCGCCGTCATGGGCGCGCAGGGCGCGGTGAACATCCTGCACCGCCGCACGATCGCCGCCGCCGAGGATCAGGACGCCACGCGCGCCGAACTGATCGCGGACTACGAGGACACGCTCCTCAATCCGTACGTGGCCGCCGAACGCGGGTACGTGGACGCGGTCATCATGCCGTCCGACACCAGGGCCCACGTGGTCAAGGGCCTGCGCCAGCTCCGCACCAAGCGCGAGTCCCTGCCGCCCAAGAAGCACGGCAACATCCCCCTCTAGAAAGGGTCCTGGCCATGATCAAGGTCGTACGGGGCAACCCGACCCCGGAGGAACTGGCCGCCGCGCTCGCGGTCGTCCAGGCCCGTGCCGCCGCGGTGTCCGCGCTGCCGTCCAACACGCCGGCACCCCCGGCCGGCTGGTCCCACCCGAGCCGCCTGGCCCGAAGCGGCCGCCACCTGCCGGGCCCGCGCGCCTGGGCCCGTACGTACTGGCCCGCGTGACCGCTGGGGCGGCGGTTGAGTACGCGTACTCAGGCGCCGCCCGAGCCCTCCGCAGCAGGATCGGACCATGCTCTGGTCCGACCCCGAGAACAAGCCCCCCAAGGAACTCCGCGACGCGGAAACGATGATGCGCCGAGCGGGCCTGATCCTGGCCCTGGCGATGGTCGTCGCGATGTTCGTGCTGGGCACGCGCTGACGCGTTTCCAGCCCCTCCGGCGATTGAGGAGCGGGGATCCGGGGGCAGCGCCCCCGCAACGGCCCGCGTCCGTACGATGGCGCCCATGACCGCACCCCGCCGCCTCGTACTCGCCTCCGCCTCCCCGGCCCGACTGGGCCTGCTCCGCCAAGCCGGCCTCGCCCCGGAAGTCATCGTCAGCGGCGTGGACGAGGACGCCCTCACCGCAGACACCCCCGCAGAACTCGCCCTCGTCCTCGCCCAGGCCAAGGCGGCCGTCGTCGCCGCGCTCCCCGAGGCCGCCGGCGCCCTGGTGATCGGCTGCGACTCCGTGCTGGAGCTCGACGGGCAGGCGCTCGGCAAGCCCGCCGACGCCGAGGAGGCCACCGCCCGCTGGAAGTCCATGCGCGGCCGCGCCGGGGTCCTGCGGACCGGGCACAGCCTGACGGACACCACGAACGGCCGCACGGTCTCGCGGACGGCGTCCACCACGGTGCGCTTCGGGGAGCCGACGGACGCCGAGATCGCCGCCTACGTGGCCTCCGGCGAACCGCTGCACGTGGCGGGCGCCTTCACCCTGGACGGGCGCTCGGCGCCGTTCGTGGACTCCATCGAGGGCGACCCGGGCAACGTCATCGGGCTCTCGCTGCCACTGCTGCGCCGCCTGCTGAACGAGCTCGGCATCGAGATCACCGACCTCTGGGCCTGAGCGGGGGTCAGGCCGGCTCGGGCTCCGGCTCGGGCCCGGCCGCCTCGGGAGCGGCCTTCCCGGACCGGGCGGCCGGCTCGGCACCGTACGCCACCAGGACGAGCACGATCAGGCCGAGCGTCACCATCATCCAGGCGAACGCCGTCCAGCCGACGAGTCCGACCGTCAGCGCGCCGAGCACGCCGTGGACGACCGCGCAGCAGATGAGCACGATCCGGCCGACGCGCCCCGGGCCCCGGTCGCGGACTCCCGCCACCACGAGCAGCACGGCGCACAGGAGCAGGAAGATCCCGGAGACCCCGCCGAGCGCCCAGGTGCCCTTGGACATCGCCTCGGGGTCCGTACCGGCGAGGGACATGTCCTGGTTCTTCACGACCGTGCCCAGGACCACGTTGATGATCACGATCCCCACGGCCTCCACGGCCAGCACGAGCGCGGCCAAGAAGGCGACCAGCCTGCGCACCACGACACTCACCCCCTGTTACCAGCAGTACGTGCAATAGCGCGGACCCTACTAACGGGTAATGGCCACGACAAGGGCTGTGCGCGACCCGGACGCACCCCCGCCCGTCCGGGCTTTCGTGACTCGGGCAAAGAATTGCCCACCCCTTAGTGGGAACTCCACAAAGAATCACGGTAAGTCGCTGCCCGTGCCGATAGAGACCTGGGCCACACCTGGTCGCTACTGTGCGGGTTCAGAACCCGGCGTACCGTGGTGGCACAAGGGATTTCGCGACTCGAGCACACCTCGAATCACACTCCGTGTGGGCAAGCTCACCATTGGGGACGGGTCGTAGGACCGTGTCGGTAGTCCCTAAACTCAGCTTGTTTCAAGGAGGGAGCCATCGTGCGCAAGGTGCTCATCGCCAACCGTGGCGAAATCGCTGTTCGTGTTGCCCGGGCCTGCCGGGACGCGGGTATCGGCAGCGTGGCCGTCTACGCCGATCCGGACCGTGACGCTCTGCACGTCCGTGCGGCCGACGAGGCATTCGCTCTGGGCGGTGACACCCCGGCGGCCAGCTATCTGGACATCGCCAAGGTGCTCCAGGCTGCCAAGGACTCCGGGGCGGACGCGATCCACCCGGGTTACGGCTTCCTCTCGGAGAACGCCGAGTTCGCCCAGGCCGTGCTGGACGCCGGTCTGACGTGGATCGGCCCGCCGCCGCAGGCGATTCGGGACCTCGGTGACAAGGTCGCCGCCCGCCACATCGCGCAGCGCGCCGGTGCCCCGCTGGTCGCGGGCACCCCTGACCCGGTCTCGGGCTCCGCGGAGGTCGTCGCCTTCGCCGAGCAGAACGGCCTGCCGATCGCGATCAAGGCGGCGTTCGGCGGCGGCGGCCGCGGCCTGAAGGTCGCGCGCACGCTGGAGGAGATCCCGGAGCTGTACGACTCCGCCGTCCGCGAGGCGGTCGCCGCGTTCGGGCGCGGGGAGTGCTTCGTGGAGCGCTACCTCGACAAGCCGCGGCACGTGGAGACCCAGTGCCTGGCCGACACCCACGGCAACGTGGTCGTCGTCTCGACGCGTGACTGCTCGCTCCAGCGCCGTCACCAGAAGCTCGTGGAGGAGGCCCCGGCCCCCTTCCTGTCCGACGCGCAGAACGCCGAGCTGTACGCCGCGTCCAAGGCGATCCTGAAGGAGGCCGGCTACGTCGGCGCCGGCACGGTCGAGTTCCTGGTCGGCATGGACGGCACGATCTCCTTCCTGGAGGTCAACACGCGCCTCCAGGTGGAGCACCCGGTGACCGAGGAGGTCTCCGGCATCGACCTGGTCCGCGAGATGTTCCGGATCGCCGACGGCGAGGCACTGGGTTACGACGACCCCGCCTCGCGCGGTCACTCGTTCGAGTTCCGGATCAACGGCGAGGACCCGGGCCGGGGCTTCCTGCCGGCGCCCGGCACGGTGACGAGGTTCGACGCGCCGAGCGGTCCGGGCGTGCGCCTGGACGCGGGCGTGGAGTCCGGCTCGGTCATCGGCCCCGCCTGGGACTCGCTGCTCGCCAAGCTCATCGTGACCGGTGCGACGCGTGAGCAGGCACTCCAGCGGGCGGCGCGCGCCCTGGCGGAGTTCCACGTCGAGGGTATGGCGACCGCCATCCCGTTCCACCGTGCGGTCGTGACGGACCCGGCGTTCACCGCCGACCCGTTCCGCGTCCACACCCGCTGGATCGAGACGGAGTTCGTCAACGAGATCAAGCCGTTCGCCGCGCCCGCCGAGGCGGAGGCCGACGACGAGGCCGGCCGCGAGACGGTGGTCGTGGAGGTCGGCGGCAAGCGCCTGGAGGTCTCGCTGCCCTCCTCGCTCGGCATGAGCCTGGCCCGTACCGGCCTCGCGGCGGGCGCCAAGCCCAAGCGCCGCGCGGCGAAGAAGTCCGGCTCGGCCGTCTCCGGCGACACCCTCGCCTCCCCGATGCAGGGCACGATCGTGAAGATCGCCGTGGAGGAGGGCCAGGAGGTCAAGGAGGGCGACCTGATCGTCGTCCTGGAGGCCATGAAGATGGAGCAGCCGCTGAACGCGCACCGCTCCGGCACGGTCAAGGGCCTGGCCGCCGAGGTCGGCAGCTCGATCTCCTCGGGCGCCGTCATCTGCGAGATCAAGGACTGACCCGCGTCTTCCCCGCCGGTGCCCCGGTCATGTCGTCGGACGTGACCGGGGCACCGGCGCATTCGGGAACGGTGGCCGCCCGCGCGATGGCATCCTGGAGACCGGGGAGACAGGAAGGACCGCACCATGGCGATGAGTACGGCAGGGACGCCGGCCCGGCCCATGCGTGCCGACGCGCGCCGGAACTACGGCCGGCTGCTGGCGGAGGCCCGTACCGCCTTCGCGGAACACGGCACCGACGCGTCCCTGGAGGACATCGCCCGGCGCGCGGGGGTGGGCATCGGCACGCTGTACCGCCACTTCCCGACCCGGCACGCCCTGATGAGCGCGGTCTTCCAGGAGGCGGTGGCCTCCCTGATCACCCGCTCCCGCGAACTCGCCGGCTCGGACCAGCCGTGCGCCGCGCTGGTGGAGTGGCTGGGCGCGATCGTCACCCACGCGGGCGAGTACCGCGGCCTGGCCCAGGCCCTCATGTCGACCTGCCACGACGAGAGTTCGGCCCTGGCCCGCTGCAACACCCCCCTGCGCGAGGCAGGCTCGGCACTCCTGAACCGGGCCCAGTCGTCGGGCACGGTCCGCCCGGACGTCTCGATAGACGACCTGATGCAACTGACCAACGCCATCGCCCTGGCGGCGGAACAGTCCCCGGACGACCCCGAACTGGCAAACCGCCTACTGAAGCTGACGCTACGAGGGCTGGCACATTCAAGCCCCTCCGGCGATTGAGGAGCGGGGGTCCGGGGGCAGCGCCCCCGAGCTACCGCCGCCGCAGATCCGCCACCCGCGCCCGGTCCCGCTCACCGGCCCCCGCGTCACCAAGCGCCCGCAACCCCTGCCCCTGCGTACGCCGCTGCCCGGGCAACGGCATCTCGCGCCGAGCGGGCCGCCCGCCCCCCGCCCCCGGCTCCGCGGCCGACGGGGCCGCACCCGCGACAGCGATCCGTACGCCCTGATCCGCCAACGCCTGCAACTCCGCCGCCGACCGATCGTCATGCGCGGCGGGCTCGTCCGTCACCAGATGGGTGATGAGATCCGTCGGCACGGTCTGGAACATCGTGTCGGAACCGAGCTTCGTGTGGTCCGCGAGGACCACCACCTCCGCCGCGGCCTGCACCAGCGCCCGGTCCACGCTCGCGGAGAGCATGTTGGACGTGGAGAGCCCGCGCTCGGCGGTGAGCCCGCTCCCGGACAGGAACGCGCGGGAGACCCGCAGCCCCTGGAGGGACTGCTCGGCCCCGCTGCCCACCAGGGCGTAGTTGGAGCCACGCAGGGTGCCCCCGGTCATCACCACCTCCACCCGGTTGGCATGGGCCAGCGCCTGGGCGACGAGCAGCGAGTTGGTGACGACGGTCAGGCCGGGGACGCGCGCGAGCCGGCGGGCCAGCTCCTGCGTGGTCGTACCGGCACCGACGACGATGGCCTCGCCTTCTTCGACCAGGCCGGCGGCCAGGTCGGCGATGGCCGTTTTCTCCGCGGTGGCGAGATGGGATTTCTGCGGAAAGCCGGACTCCCGCGTAAAACCGCCCGGCAAGACCGCACCGCCATGCCGGCGGTCGAGGAGTCCTTCTGCCTCCAGTGCCCGCACGTCCCGCCGTACGGTCACTTCGGAGGTCTGGACGACGCGGGCGAGCTCACGGAGCGATACCGCCCCGTTGGCGCGCACCATTTCGAGGATCAACTGACGACGTTCTGCAGCGAACACGAAACTGACAGTAACGTGACCGCGCGAGACTTTTCAGCAGTTTGCGCCGAATAGAAGAAGTTGTACACACAGGCGGTCACCAAGTGATATAGGAGACCGCCTTGTTGTCGTCTCCTGATCGAACAGCGGTCACGCCCCGCCCGTGCGCTTACGGCTGTGCAACTGGCGGGCCACTTCGGCGATCGATCCCGACAGGGACGGGTACACGGTGAAGGTGTTCGCGATCTGGTCGACCGTCAGATTGTTGTCGACCGCGATCGAGATCGGGTGGATCAGCTCGCTCGCCCGGGGGGCGACGACACAGCCGCCGACGATGATGCCGGTGCCGGGGCGACAGAAGATCTTGACGAAGCCGTCCCGGATGCCCTGCATCTTCGCGCGCGGGTTGCGCAGCAGCGGCAGCTTGACGACCAGCGCCTCGATCTTGCCCGCGTCGACATCCGCCTGGGTGTAGCCGACGGTGGCGATCTCCGGGTCGGTGAAGACGTTCGAGGAGACCGTCTTGAGGTCCAGCGGGGCCACCGCGTCGCCGAGGAAGTGGTACATGGCGATGCGGCCCTGCATGGCGGCGACGGAGGCGAGCGCGAAGATGCCGGTGACGTCACCGGCCGCGTAGACGCCGGGCGCGCTGGTACGGGAGACCTTGTCGGTCCAGATGTGCCCGGAGTCCTTGAGCCGGACGCCGGCCTCCTCCAGGCCCATGCCCGCGGTGTTCGGGATGGCGCCGACGGCCATCAGGCAGTGCGTGCCGGAGATGACCCGGCCGTCGGCGAGGGTCACCTCGACCCGGTCGCCGACGCGCTTGGCGGACTGGGCGCGGGAACGGGCCATGACGTTCATGCCGCGCCGCCGGAACACGTCCTCCAGGACGGCCGCCGCGTCGGGGTCCTCGCCGGGGAGCACCCGGTCGCGGGACGAGACGAGGGTGACGCGCGAGCCGAGGGCCTGGTAGGCGCCGGCGAACTCGGCACCGGTCACACCGGAACCGACGACGATGAGCTCCTGCGGCAGCTCGTCCAGGTCGTAGACCTGGGTCCAGTTCAGGATGCGCTCGCCGTCCGGCTGCGCGTCCGGGATCTCCCGGGGGTGCCCGCCGGTCGCGATCAGCACGGCGTCCGCGGTGAGCGTCTCCTCCGTACCGTCGGCGGCCGTGACGACGACCTGGCGGGAGCCGTCGGCGGCCTGAAGGCCCTCCAGACGGCCGCGGCCGCGCATGACGCGGGCGCCGGCGCGGGTGACGGAGGCGGTGATGTCGTGCGACTGGGCGAGCGCGAGGCGCTTGACGCGGCGGTTGACCTTCCCCAGATCGACGCCGACCACCCGCGCGGCCTGCTCTATGTGCGGGGTGTCGTCCGCGACGATGATGCCCAGCTCCTCGTACGAGGAGTCGAAGGTGGTCATCACCTCGGCCGTCGCGATCAGGGTCTTCGAGGGCACGCAGTCGGTGAGGACGGACGCGCCGCCGAGGCCGTCACAGTCGACGACGGTCACCTCCGCGCCGAGCTGGGCACCCACCAGGGCCGCCTCGTACCCGCCGGGTCCGCCGCCGATGATCACGATCCGGGTCACGAAAAGTCCGCCTCGCGTTTCTCGTCCCACGGCCGTCTGCTGTCCCGGCCGGGGGTCCGGGGGATCGCCCCGGGGGAATGCAGTACGTACTTCATTGTCCCGCACGCGCCAAGGTGCTTCTCCCCGGGGCCCTCCATACGTGCGCCGGGGCGCACGGCGCGCGTGCGCTGCGGACACATCCGCCCCGTTCCCGCCGCCCCTCGGGGGTCGTTCCTCACAGGAACCGGCATGCCCGCCGCCACCTCCCGTACCCTCGATCCCATGTCGCTCTACGCCGCGTACGCCGGCAACCTCGACGCGCGGCTGATGACGCGCCGCGCCCCGCACTCACCGCTGCGCGGGACCGGCTGGCTGAACGGCTGGCGGCTGACCTTCGGCGGGGAGCAGATGGGCTGGGAGGGCGCGCTGGCCACCGTGGTGGAGGCGCCCCGCTCGCAGGTCTTCGTCGCCCTGTACGACCTGGCCCCCATGGACGAGGACTCCATGGACCGCTGGGAGGGCGTCGGCCTCGACATCTACCGCCGCATGCGGATCCGGGTGCACACCCTGGACGGCGAGGAGCCGGCCTGGATGTATGTGCTGAACGGCTACGAGGGCGGCCTGCCGTCCGCCCGCTATCTGGGCGAGCTCGCGGACGCGGCGGAATCGGCGGGCGCGCCGCACGACTACGTGATGGAACTGCGCAAGCGCCCCTGCTGACGGGACCGGTCGCCGACCCGATTGTCGGAACGCACGAACGATTCACTCAAGACTCTGTACAGGCGCATCTACGCGCGTAGGGGTTCAGCGGTTACGCTCATCCGCGTGAACGCATCACTTATTCCGGACCACATCCAGGGCGACCCGCACGCCGCCGCCGCCGACGCCGCCGCCCGCCTGCGCGAGCTGACCGGTGCCGAGACTCACGACGTCGCCCTCGTGATGGGCTCCGGCTGGGCGCCGGCCGCTGCCGCGCTCGGCGTTCCGGCGGCCGAGTTCCCGGTGACGGCCCTGCCCGGCTTCCCGGCGCCCGCCGTCGAGGGCCACGGCGGCACGATCCGCTCGCACGTGATCGGCGACAAGCGGGCCCTGGTGTTCCTGGGCCGCACGCACTACTACGAGGGCCGCGGCGTCGCCGCCGTCGCGCACGGGGTCCGTACGGCGGTCGCCGCGGGGTGCCGGACGGTCATCCTGACGAACGGCTGCGGCGGCCTGCGGGAGGGCATGCGCCCCGGGCAGCCCGTCCTGATCAGCGACCACATCAACCTCACGGCTGCCTCGCCGATCGTCGGCGCGAACTTCGTGGACCTCACCGACCTGTACTCGCCGCGCCTGCGCGCGCTGTGCAAGGAGGTGGACGAGACGCTCGAAGAGGGCGTGTACGTCCAGTTCCCCGGCCCGCACTACGAGACTCCGGCCGAGATCAACATGGTCCGCGTCATGGGCGGCGACCTGGTCGGCATGTCCACGGTCCTGGAGGCGATTGCCGCCCGGGAGGCGGGGGCCGAGGTACTGGGCCTGTCTTTGGTGACGAACCTGGCGGCGGGGTTGAGCGGGGAGCCGCTGAATCACGAGGAGGTCCTTCAGGCGGGGCGGGATTCCGCGACGCGGATGGGGTCCCTGCTGTCGCGGGTGCTGGACCGGATCTGAGGTTGTCCTGGGGAGCGCTGCCCCCGGGCCCCCGCTCCTCAATCGCCGGAGGGCTCAGCTGTAGCCTCGCCGGCGTTTGAGGCGCGGGGTCCGGGGGCAGCGCCCCGGTTTCGGGAAGGGGCGGGTAGGGGACAAGGCCCGCCGCAGGCGCAACGCACCCGCACCGCACACCGCACACGAAAGGCACCCCGTGACGACACCCCCGGACCTCCTCGCCCGCGCCAGCGCCTGGCTCGCGGAGGACCCCGACCCCGACACCCGCGAAGAGCTCGCCAAGCTCATCGCCGCCGAGGACACCCCCGAGCTCACCACCCGCTTCGCGGGCACGCTCCAGTTCGGCACCGCCGGACTGCGCGGCGAGCTCGGCGCAGGACCGATGCGCATGAACCGCTCCGTGGTCATCCGCGCCGCCGCCGGCCTCGCCGCGTACCTGAAGGACCAGGGGCGGACCGGCGGTCTCGTCGTCATCGGCTACGACGCCCGCTACAAGTCGGCCGACTTCGCGCGGGACACCGCCGCGGTGATGACCGGCGCCGGCCTCCGCGCGGCGGTCCTCCCCCGCCCGCTGCCCACCCCCGTGCTGGCGTACGCCATAAGGCACCTGGGCGCCGTCGCCGGCGTCGAGGTGACCGCCAGCCACAACCCGCCCCGTGACAACGGCTACAAGGTCTACCTCGGCGACGGCTCGCAGATCGTGCCGCCGGCGGACGGCGAGATCGCCGCGGCCATCGCGGCGGTCGGACCGCTGGACACCGTGGACCGCCCGGCGACCGGCTGGGAGATCCTGGGCGACGAGGTCCTGGAGGCGTACCTGGCGCGGACGGACGCCGTGCTCGACACGGGTTCGCCGCGCACCGCCCGCACCGTGTACACGGCGATGCACGGCGTCGGCGCCTCCGTGCTCACCGCCGCGTTCGACCGGGCCGGCTTCCCGGCCCCCGTGCTCGTCGCGGAGCAGGCCGAGCCGGACCCCGCGTTCCCCACCGTGGCCTTCCCCAATCCGGAGGAGCCCGGCGCGATGGACCTCGCGTTCACCACCGCGCGCCGCGCGAAACCGGATCTCGTCATCGCGAACGACCCGGACGCGGACCGCTGTGCCGTCGCCGTGCCGGACCCGGCGGCGGACGGCGGCTGGCGGATGCTGCGGGGCGACGAGACCGGCGCGCTGCTCGCCGCGCACCTGGTGCGCCGGGGCGCCACGGGCGTGTTCGCGGAGTCGATCGTCTCGTCGTCGCTGCTGGGCCGGATCGCCGAGGAGGCGGGCCTGGGCTACGAGGAGACCCTGACGGGCTTCAAGTGGATCGCCCGGGTCGAGGGGCTGCGTTACGGGTACGAGGAGGCGTTGGGCTACTGCGTGGACCCGGACGGCGTCCGCGACAAGGACGGCATCACGGCCGCGCTGCTCGTCGCCGAGCTCGCCTCCGTACTGAAGGAGCAGGGGCGCACGCTCCTGGACCTGCTGGACGACCTCGCGCTCGAACACGGGCTGCACGCGACCGACCAGCTGTCGGTGCGGGTCGAGGACCTGTCGGTCATCGCGGACGCGATGCGCCGCCTGCGCGAGCAGCCGCCGGCCGCCCTGGCGGGGCTGCCCGTGACCTCGGCCGAGGACCTGTCGCGGGGCACGGACCGGCTGCCGCCGACCGACGGGCTGCGCTACACGCTCGACGGCGCCCGGGTGATCGTCCGCCCGAGCGGCACCGAGCCGAAGCTGAAGTGCTACCTGGAGGTCGTCGTGCCGGTGGGCTCCGCCGACGCCCTGCCGGCGGCCCGCGCCCGGGCCACGGAGCTGCTGACCGGCATCAAGCGCGACCTGGCGGCAGCGGCGGGCATCTGAGACGGGGCGGCCGGGGCCCGGCCCGGCCGCCCTCCGCTCAGCCCGCCACCCGCGCCATCCACGCCTCGACCTCGTCCGCCGAGCGCGGGAGCCCCGCCGACAGGTTCTCGTGGCCGGAGTCCGTCACGAGGAGGTCGTCCTCGATGCGGACGCCGATGCCGCGCCACTCCTCCGGGACCGTCAGGTCGTCCGGCTGGAAGTACAGCCCGGGCTCGACGGTCAGCACCATGCCCGGCTCCAGCACCCCGTCGACGTACGCCTCGTTGCGCGCCCGGGCGCAGTCGTGGACGTCCAGGCCGAGCATGTGACCGGTGCCCGCCATGGTGAAGCGGCGCTGGAGGCCGAGTGCGTACGCCCGCTCGGCCGGGCCCTCGATGAAGCCCCACTCCACGAGCCGGGCGGCGAGATGGCGCTGCGCGGCCTCGTGGAAGTCGCGGTAGTGGGCGCCCGGCTTCACCGCGGCCATTCCCGCCTCCTGCGCCTCGTACACCGCGTCGTAGACCTTCCGCTGGAGCGGTGTGAACGTGCCGCTGACGGGAAGGGTGCGCGTGACGTCGGCGGTGTGGAGGGTGCGGGTCTCCACGCCCGCGTCGAACAGGAGCAGGTCGCCGGGGCGCACGGGGCCGTCGTTGTCCGTCCAGTGCGTGATCGTGGCGTGGTCGCCGGCGGCGCGGATGGAGCCGTAGCCGACGGCGTTGCCCTCCAGGCGGGCGTGGCGGAAGAACGTGCCCTCGATCCACCGCTCCGAGGTCGCGACGGCCCCCGAGAGGTCGCCGATCGCGTCGGTGAAGCCGCGCACGGTGGAGTCGACGGCCTTGCGCGGCTCGCCGAGCTCCCAGGCGTCCTTGACGAGCCGGAGGTCGCTCAGCGCCTCCGCCGGCTCCGCGTCGCGCTCCTCGTCGGTGACGACCGCCCGCTCCAGGGACGACGCGCCCGGGCGGGCTGGCGCCCTCGGACCGGCGGCTGCTGTGGCTGCCGGCGAGCGGCACGAGCGACGAGGTGATCGCGCGCGAGCTGGACATCAGCCGCCGCACGCTGTTCCGCCGACTGCAGGTCCTGATGGCCGGACTGGGCGCCGTGAACCGCTTCCAGCCGGCGTTGCAGGCGCAGCGCCAGGGCTGGCTGTGAGCGCCCGGGATGTCTCGGACGTCAGCCGGTCGCGCCGAGGACCACGAGCAGCACCGCGCCGACGACGGCCGGGGCGATGACCTCGTACGCCCAGCGCACCGAGGCGGTGGGGGCGTCGGCCACGGGCTTGTCGCCTGCGCGCTCGGACAGCTCGCGCAGGTCCGAGACGGTCTGGTCGGCGGCCGCGGTGCGGGCCTTGGTGTTGCGTACGTCGGCGATCGTGGACGTACGCCGGTACGGGTCGTCCATCGCCTGCCGGGACTGCTGGCGGGCGGCCTTCTTGCGCTGCCGCAGCGATACGGGAACGGCCCAGAGCTGGAACTTCGTGCCGTCGTGCGTGAAGAGCTCGCTCGAATACCCGGCCCGTACGTCGGCGACGTCGCTCCACGGCAGCGTGATCGTGCGGAACGGGTTGCGGATGCGGATGCGCTGGTCGTTCGCGGCGACCACCGGGCGCAGCGTGAAGGCCACGATCAGGGGCAGCGCGGTCAGCATCCCGGCGAGCGCCATCCATGGCGCCCGGCCGTCGCCCCGGAACACGGCGTCGCCGCCGATCCCGCAGACGAGCACGAGGAGCAGGACGCCGCCGGCCAGCCCGGCGGGCGACCGGAAGGTCCGGTCGGCGTAGGTGGGCTCGTCGGCAGGCGTGGGGCTCGTCATGAGCCCGATTGTGCCTGACGCACCCGCGAGGCGCGGTGGCGGCCGACGCGCGGGGGCGCGGAGGGCGGGGGACGCACGGATGACCTGGGTCCCTGTACAGGTCGCTACGCGCGTAGATATGCTCATGTGGTGACCATGCCCACCACCCTCCCCGCATTCGCCGACGCGACGGCGTCCGACAGTGCGCTGCGCCGCTTCCTGCACGGGCTGCCCGGCGTCGACCCGGTCGGCCTCGAAGCGCGCGCCGCAGCCCTCGGAACCAGGTCGATCAAGACGACGGCGAAGGCGTACGCCATCGACCTCGCGATCTCGATGATCGACCTGACGACGCTCGAAGGCGCGGACACCCCCGGCAAGGTCCGGGCCCTCGCCGCCAAGGCCGTCAACCCCGATCCCACCGACCGCACGACGCCGCGCACCGCCGCGGTCTGCGTCTACCCCGACATGGCCGCCACCGCTGCCGCCGCCCTGGCCGGCTCCGGCGTGAAGGTGGCGTCCGTGGCGACGGCCTTCCCCGCCGGGCGCGCCGCGCTCGACGTGAAGCTCGCGGACGTCCGGGACGCCGTGGCGGCCGGGGCCGACGAGATCGACATGGTGATCGACCGGGGCGCGTTCCTGGCAGGCCGCTATCTGAAGGTGTACGAGGAGATCCTCGCCGTGAAGGCGGAGTGCGGCTCCGCCCGGCTCAAGGTGATCTTCGAGACCGGTGAGCTGTCCACGTACGACAACATCCGGCGGGCCTCGTGGCTCGGGATGCTGGCCGGCGCGGACTTCATCAAGACCTCGACCGGCAAGGTGGCGGTGAACGCCACGCCCGCGAACACCCTGCTGATGCTGGAGGCGGTGCGCGACTTCCGCGCGCAGACCGGCGTCCAGATCGGCGTGAAGCCGGCCGGCGGCATCCGCACCTCGAAGGACGCGATCAAGTTCCTCGTGCTGGTCAACGAGACGGCGGGCGAGGACTGGCTGGACAACCACTGGTTCCGCTTCGGCGCCTCCAGCCTGCTGAACGACCTGCTGATGCAGCGCCAGAAGCTCAGCACCGGCCGTTACTCCGGCCCCGATTACGTGACGGTGGACTGATACCCATGGCATCCGCATTCGAGTACGCACCGGCGCCGGAATCCCGTTCCGTTGTCGACATCGCCCCCTCGTACGGCCTGTTCATCGACGGTGAGTTCACCGACGCGGCCGACGGCAAGGTCTTCAAGACGGTCAGCCCGTCCTCCGAGGAGGTGCTGTCCGAGGTCGCACGGGCCGGCGCCGACGACGTGGACCGGGCCGTGAAGGCGGCCCGTCGCGCGTTCGAGAAGTGGTCGGCGCTGCCCGGCTCCGAGCGCGCCAAGTACCTGTTCCGGATCGCCCGGATCATCCAGGAGCGCTCCCGCGAGCTGGCCGTCCTGGAGACCCTGGACAACGGCAAGCCGATCAAGGAGACCCGCGACGCGGACCTCCCGCTGGTCGCCGCGCACTTCTTCTACTACGCGGGCTGGGCCGACAAGCTGGATCACGCGGGATACGGCCCGAACCCGCGTCCGCTGGGCGTGGCCGGCCAGGTCATCCCGTGGAACTTCCCGCTGCTGATGCTCGCGTGGAAGATCGCCCCGGCGCTGGCCACGGGCAACACGGTCGTCCTGAAGCCCGCCGAGACGACGCCGCTGTCCGCGCTGTTCTTCGCGGACATCTGCCGCCAGGCCGGCCTGCCGAAGGGTGTCGTCAACATCCTGACGGGGTACGGCGACGCGGGCCAGGCGCTCGTGGAGCACGGGGACGTCGACAAGGTCGCGTTCACCGGTTCGACCGCCGTCGGCAAGGCCATCGCCCGGCAGGTCGCGGGGACGGACAAGAAGGTCACGCTGGAGCTGGGCGGCAAGGGCGCCAACATCGTCTTCGACGACGCCCCCATCGACCAGGCCGTCGAGGGCATCGTCACCGGCATCTTCTTCAACCAGGGCCAGGTGTGCTGCGCGGGCTCCCGGCTGCTGGTCCAGGAGTCGGTCCAGGACGAGCTGCTGGACGCGCTGAAGCGCCGTTTGTCCACGCTGCGCCTGGGCGACCCGCTGGACAAGAACACGGACATCGGCGCGATCAACTCCTCGGAGCAGCTGGCCCGGATCACCGCGCTCGTGGAGACCGGTGAGGCGGAGGGCGCGGAGCGCTGGAGCGCCCCGTGCGAACTGCCGTCGGCCGGTTACTGGTTCGCCCCGACGCTCTTCACCCACGTCACCCAGGCGCACACGATCGCCCGCGACGAGATCTTCGGCCCGGTGCTGTCGGTGCTGTCGTTCCGTACGCCGGACGAGGCGGTCGCCAAGGCGAACAACAGCCAGTACGGCCTGTCGGCCGGTATCTGGACGGAGAAGGGCTCGCGCATCCTCGCGGTGGCGAACAAGCTCCGGGCGGGCGTCGTCTGGGCCAACACGTTCAACAAGTTCGACCCGACCTCGCCGTTCGGCGGTTACAAGGAGTCGGGCTTCGGCCGCGAAGGCGGCCGTCACGGCCTGGAGGCGTACCTCGATGTCCGATAACCGTCTGAGCGTCTTCAAGACCTACAAGCTGTACGTCGGGGGCAAGTTCCCCCGCTCCGAGAGCGGCCGGGTGTACGAGGTGACGGACTCGAAGGGCAAGTGGCTGGCGAACGCGCCCCAGTCCTCCCGCAAGGACGCGCGCGACGCGGTCGGGGCCGCCCGCAAGGCGTTCGGCGGCTGGTCCGGCGCGACCGCGTACAACCGCGGCCAGATCCTCTACCGCGTCGCGGAGATGCTGGAGGGCCGCCGCGAGCAGTTCGTACGCGAGGTGGCCGAGGCGGAGGGCCTGTCGAAGTCCAAGGCGGCGGCCGTCGTGGACGCGGCGGTGGACCGCTGGGTCTGGTACGCGGGCTGGACGGACAAGATCGCCCAGGTCGTGGGCGGCGCGAACCCGGTCGCGGGCCCGTTCTTCAACCTGTCGACGCCCGAACCGACCGGTGTGGTCACGGTCCTGGCCCCGCAGGAGTCCTCGTTCCTCGGCCTGGTCTCGGTGATCGCCCCGGTGATCGCGGCCGGCAACACCGTGGTCGTGGTGGCCTCCGCGAAGGCCCCGCTGCCCGCACTGTCGCTGGGCGAGGTGCTGGCCACCTCGGACCTGCCGGGCGGTGTGGTCAACGTCCTGTCGGGGAAGACCGCGGAGATCGCCGCACCGCTCGCCGCCCACCAGGACGTGAACGGCATCGACCTGACGGGGGCGGACGCGGACCTGGCGAAGGAGCTGGAGATCGCGGCGGCGGACAACCTGAAGCGCGTTTCGCGCCCACCCGTCTCCCGCCGCCACCCCGAAAAGGAAGCGCAGAGCGCTGCTCATCCACAGGCTGTGGAAAGCGACTGGACCGCCGACCCGGGCACGCACCGCCTGACGGCGTTCCTGGAGACCAAGACGGTCTGGCACCCGACGGGCGCGCTGGGCGCGTCGGGCTCCTCGTACTGACCGCGTACGGCTGGACGTAACGGACACGGCCCGTTCCCCGGAGGCACCTCCGGGGAACGGGCCGTCCCGCTGCCGGCGGAAACTCAGCCGCGCAGCCCCTCCACGACCGGGCCCACGACGGGCAGGTCCTTGATGGCCCCGCCGCTCGTCAGCGGATCGGTGACCAGCGCGGTCGAGAGCGGCTTGAAGTCGGCGACCTGGGTGCCCACCGCGTTGTCCAGCGGGTCCGTGCCCGTGCCGGCCAGCGGGTCGAGCCGCAGGTGGGTGACGGGCGCGACGCTGTGCTCCAGCGACTGCCCGAGCGCCCCGGTGACCGCGCCGCCGGCCGCGTCGGTGGCCTCCGCGAGGCCGACGCCGGCCCCGGTCTCCTGGACGACGGGGAGCGGGGCGGCCTGCGCCGCCGCACCCCCCGCGCCGAGTGCGGCGCCGACCGCGGTGACGGTCAGACCTGCGCGCAGCAGGGTGCGGCGCCGGGACTTGGAAAGTGCGTGACGTGCCATGGATTTCCCACCTGATCGAGCCGATCGAACCATCGGCCGCGTAATCGACCGAACGCACAGCGTAGTTGAGGTGTGATGCGCGATACCAACAAGACCTCCGGGGGGTCCCACGTGCGGGTCAATGCCGCACACTCGTGTCCTGTGAGTTCCCAAGCGCTTTCGACCCGCGTCGTCCTCCTGACGGGCCCCTCCGGCTCCGGCAAGTCGTCCCTCGCCGCCCGCACCGGCCTCCCGGTGCTGCGGCTCGACGACTTCTACAAGGAGGCCGGCGACCCCACCCTGCCGCTGGTCACCGGCAGTACGGACATCGACTGGGACTCCCCGGGCTCCTGGGACGCCGACGCGGCGGTCACCGCGATCACGGAGCTCTGCCGGACCGGCCGCACCGACATCCCGGTGTACGACATCTCCACCAGCTCCCGCACCGGGCACGAGGTCCTGCACATCGGGCGCACCCCGCTCTTCGTCGCCGAGGGCATCTTCGCGGCCGACATCATCGACCGCTGCCAGTCCCTCGGCCTCCTGGCCGACGCCCTCTGCCTGCGCGGCCGCCCCTCCACGACCTTCCGCCGCCGCCTCCTGCGCGACCTGCGCGAGGGCCGTAAGTCGGTGCCGTTGCTGCTGCGGAGGGGTTGGCGCCTGATGCGTACCGAACGCCGCATCGTGGCCCGCCACGTGGCGCTGGGTGCGCACGCGTGTGCGAAGCAGGAGGCGCTGGGCCGCCTGGCCGCGGCAGCGGCGGGCCGGTGCCGGAAACCGGCAGGAGCGAATGCAAGCCCCTCCGGCGATTGAGGAGCGGGGGTCCGGGGGCAGCGCCCCCGAAAACGCCGCGGGGCCGGACAGGACCCCCCGGCCCGTCCGACCCCGCGACTTCCCCGTACCCCGTTCCCCCGTGTCCCCCGTAACAACACCACCGCGTCCCCCGACGCGGCAGCGCCCCCGTTCCCCCCAGCCTTCAGGCCACCAGCTCGCCGAAGGACTCCTCCTCGTCACGGCCGAAGCTGAGGACCTCGTCCTCGCGCAGCCGGCGGAGCGACCGCCAGATGCTCGACTTCACCGTGCCGACACTGATGTCGAGGATCGACGCGATCTCGGGGTCCGTACGACCCTCGTAGTACCGCAGGACGAGCATCGTGCGCTGCAGCTCGGGAAGGCGCGCCAGCGCCTGCCAGAGCACGGCGCGCAGCTCCGTACCGCGCATCGCGTCCGTGTCGCCCGCCGTCTCCGGCAGCTCCTCGGTCGGGTATTCGTTCAGCTTGCGCCTGCGCCAGGCGCTGATGTGCAGATTGGTCATCGTGCGGCGCAGATAACCGCCGACAGCGGCCTTGTCGCTGATGCGGTCCCAGGCCCGGTACGTCGAGAA
The DNA here is from genome assembly GCF_045206345.1 of Streptomyces sp. NBC_00209. Taxonomy (NCBI): domain Bacteria; kingdom Bacillati; phylum Actinomycetota; class Actinomycetes; order Kitasatosporales; family Streptomycetaceae; genus Streptomyces; species Streptomyces sp. NBC_00209. The sequence continues at coordinate 2,534,417 of NZ_CP108121.1, forward strand.
GAGGGCGCTCTGGAGCAGGTCCTCGGCCTCGAACCGGTCACCGGTCAGGTGGTAGGCGGTGGCGTACAGGGAGGCGCGGCGCTCCCGGACGTAGGCCGTGAACGCCGCTTCGGCGTCCCCGGACCGCTCCGGTGCCTTCCGCTCCCCCGAGTCCTCCCCGTACGCGCTTCCCCCGTTGCCCCCCGCGTCAACCACCGTCATGAATGACGTGTGCTGACGCCCGGCGCCACGAACGCACCCCCGTCCGTTCACTGCGGCGCCGGACTTCTCGGTGCTCCGTCCGACATCGTGGAGACGCGTGACAACTGCGCTTGCGTTGATGCTGTGAGTTGCGTTCATCTCGCGCCCCCCATCGGTGGAGTCCGTCCGTTCCTTGTGCCAACGAGCTTGCCGGGGCAGTTTCATGGCGCTGTCCGCCGACTGTCACAGGGCTGTCACAGGGCCCCGCGGCGGCACGAATCAGTGCTTCTGGATGCATGAGGGACGTATGGGGCACGCATCAGGGGGGACCAACTGTCGAACTGGGGCTCCCCATGGGTCAGAATGACCAAGTGCCTTTCCTGTTGCTGATCGAGGACGACGACGCCATCCGCACGGCCCTCGAACTCTCGCTGTCACGCCAGGGCCACCGTGTGGCCACCGCGGCGACGGGAGAGGACGGCCTCAACCTGCTGCGCGAGCAGCGCCCCGACCTGGTCGTGCTGGATGTGATGCTGCCCGGGATCGACGGTTTCGAGGTGTGCCGTCGCATCCGCCGCACCGACCAGCTGCCGATCATCCTGCTGACCGCCCGCAGCGACGACATCGACGTCGTGGTGGGTCTGGAGTCCGGCGCCGACGACTACGTGGTCAAGCCCGTGCAGGGCCGGGTGCTCGACGCCCGCATCCGCGCGGTGCTGCGCCGCGGCGAACGGGAGTCGACCGACTCCGCGACGTTCGGGAACGTGGTGATCGACCGCTCCGCCATGACCGTCACCAAGAACGGCGAGGATCTGCAGCTCACGCCGACCGAGCTGCGCCTCCTGCTCGAACTGAGCCGCCGGCCCGGCCAGGCCCTGTCCCGGCAGCAGCTCCTGCGCCTGGTCTGGGAGCACGACTACCTGGGCGACTCCCGGCTGGTCGACGCCTGTGTCCAGCGGCTGCGCGCCAAGGTGGAGGACGTACCGTCCTCGCCGACCCTGATCCGTACGGTCCGGGGCGTGGGTTACCGGCTGGACTCGCCGCAGTGAGCACGGCTGTGCGGCGGGGCCTGCGCGCCGGGCTCCGCTGGACCAGCCTGCGACTGCGGCTCGTCATCGTCTTCGGCCTGGTCGCGCTGACCGCCGCCGTGTCGGCCTCCGGTATCGCGTACTGGCTCAACCGCGAGGCCGTGCTGACGCGTACGCAGGACTCGGCGCTCGGGGACTTCCGCCAGGAGATGCAGTCCCGGGCGTCCTCGCTGCCGCTGCGCCCCTCCAAGGAGGACCTGCAGACGGCCGCCGTGCAGATGGCGAGCAGCAGCCCCGGCTACAGCGTGCTCCTGATCGACGAGCGCGACCCGGGCAAGCCCATCGTCGGCAACAGCGACCTGGACACCTTCACCCGCGACAACGTACCGCTGTCGTTGCAGGAGCAGGTGGACCGCAAGCAGCCGGTCAAGGCGGGCAACAAGTACGAGTACCACCTGTTCTGGCAGCGCACCTCGATACGCGGCACGCCGTATCTCGTCGCCGGTACGAAGATCATCGGCGGCGGGCCGACCGGCTACATGCTGAAGTCGCTCGACCAGGAGCGGCAGGACCTCAGCTCGCTCGCGTGGTCGCTGGGCATCGCCACGGCGCTCGCCCTGGTCGGCTCGGCGCTGCTCGCGCAGGCGGCGGCGACCACCGTGCTGCGCCCTGTGCAGCGGCTCGGGGACGCGGCCCGCAAGCTCGGCGAGGGCAAGCTCGACACCCGGCTCGTGGTGTCCGGCACCGATGAACTCGCTGATCTGTCACGTACGTTCAACCGGACCGCCGGCTCGCTGGAGAAGAAGATCGCGGACATGAGCGCCCGCGAGGAGGCCAGCCGCCGCTTCGTCGCCGACATGTCGCACGAGCTGCGTACGCCGCTGACGGCGCTCACCGCGGTCACGGAGGTGCTGGAGGACGAGGCCGACAGCTTCGACCCGATGATCGCGCCCGCGGTGAACCTGGTGGTCAGCGAGACCCGCCGGCTGAACGACCTCGTGGAGAACCTGATGGAGGTGACCCGCTTCGACGCGGGCACCGCCCGCCTCGTCCTGGACTACGTGGACGTCGCGGACCAGGTGACCGCCTGCATCGACGCCCGCGCCTGGCTGGACGCGGTCGAACTGGACGCCGAGCGCGGCACGATGGTCCGCCTCGACCCGCGCCGGCTCGACGTGATCCTCGCCAACCTGATCGGCAACGCGCTCAAGCACGGCGGTTCGCCGGTACGGGTCTCGGTGCGCATCGAGGGCGAGGAACTGGTCATCGAGGTACGGGACCACGGCCCCGGCATCCCCGAGGACGTCCTGCCGCACGTCTTCGACCGGTTCTACAAGGCGAGCGCCTCCAGGCCGCGTTCGGACGGCAGCGGGCTGGGGCTCTCCATCGCCATGGAGAACGCGCACATCCACGACGGCGACATCACCGCCCGCAACTCCCCCGACGGCGACGGCGCGGTCTTCGTGCTGCGCCTGCCGCGCGACCCCGGGGCGCCGAGCGGTGCCGCCGGGGACCACGACGCACCGATACCGGACCACCAGGAGGACGACGCGACGTGAGGCGCAGCGAACGCCGGGGACCCCGAACCGCCGCCGCCCTGGCAGGTGCCGCACTCTGTGCCGTACTGGCGGCGGGCTGCGGCATCCGTACGACCTCGGTGCCGGTGGACGCCGGTGCCGCCCCGTCCCGGGTGCCGTGCGCGATGCCCGCCGAGGACGCCGCGGCCCAGGCCGGGCAGGGCATCCCCGTGCAGGTGTACCTGGTCTGCGCCGCGCAGTTGGTGACGGTGGACCGGGCGGTGCAGGTCCAGGAGGCCGAGTCGGACCGGCCGGCGGTCGCCTCGGAGCTGCTGGACGAGTTGCGCAGGCAGCCCACGGCGGACGAACGGCAGGCGGGCTTCTCCACCGATGTGCCCGGCACGCTCCGCGTCTTCGCACCGCGCCCGGGCGACGCGAAGGACGCGCTGCGGCTCAACGAGCAGCCGGAGGACCTGCCGGCCGAGGCCCTGGCCCAGGTCGTCTGCACCTTCGCGGACAGCGAGGCCCTGACCCCCGGTGACACGGTGACGCTGGGCGGCCCGGGCGACTACCCGGCCCGCGGCTACCTGTGCACGGCGGAGACGAAGGCCAGCCCGAAGGCGATGCCGAGCACGGTGGGGGTGCCGTAGGGGGCCTGGGGGGGCTTGGGCCCGTCGTGAGGCAGGTCTCCCCAGGTCGGGCGGAACCGATCCGGCCACTGCCCGCGTCTAGGGCATCGTGCGTCAAGGTACGGACGGCCAGGCCGTCATCCGCTTCCGCGCGGTCGGAGTGTCACTGCTCCTCGCGCATCTGCTGCTCGTCGGGTGGCTCACCCTGCGTCCGCTGGACGTGCCGTGGATGAACGCCGCCAACCTCTCGCCGTTCGCCGGCATCAGGGCCGATCTGTCGCTCGGTCCCGCCGCCGCGTTCCGCCGGATCGGTGGCGGGCTGCTGCTCCTGGCTCCCCTGGGCGTGCTGCTCCCGATGGCCGGGGGCCGGCTGTACGTGTCCCCGTGGCTCTCGTTGGCCCGTACGGTCGCGGCCGGCTCCCTGATCTCGCTGGCCATCGAGCTGGGGCAGACCGGGGTGCCCGGCCAGGTGGTGGACGTGGACTCGCTGTTCCTGAACACGGCCGGCGTCGCCCTCGCCCACGTCCTGGTGGTGCCCGCGTGCCGGGCGCGCCTGCGGCGGCGCGGCGGAGCGACGCGGACGCATGTGGTGTCGCGCAGGGGGCACGAGGCCCCTCAGGGTTCGACCCCGACGATTTCCGGGGTCGGGATGGCCCCGTAGAGCGACGCTTCGTCCGGTTCGTCGCGGGACCATGGACGTATCGGGAGCACACCGGACTGCTCCCCGCAACGGTTCGCGAAGGAGCCCACCATGGCCGCACTTGCCCGCCCCCGTGACGGACGCATGCTCGGCGGAGTGTGCGCGGCGCTGGCGCGGCGTTTCGGCACGTCGGCGAGGACCATGCGCATCATCTTCGTGGTCTCGTGCCTGCTGCCGGGCCCGCAGTTCCTGCTCTACCTGGCGCTGTGGCTGCTGCTGCCCGAGGAGCGGTCGTCGTCCTCGGCCGCCTGGTAGTCGTTCCCGCACACATGCCGGTGGGCGGGCACCCGCTCGGGTGTCCGCCCACCGGTGTGGTCCTGCTTCGGCTCAGCCGCCGAGCGGCAGACCGTTGGCGGACAGGCCGCTGGTGGTCAGACCGCCGGCCGGCATGCCGCCGAGGAGGCCCTTGACGGGGGTGGTGGCGTCGCCGAGGAGCTTGGTCTGGCTGGTGCCGAGGACCTGGTCGGCGGTGTCCTGGACCGGCAGCGTCGAGGTGGCGTCGGCCAGGGCACCGGCGACGGGCAGAACGCTGGTCGCGGTCTCCAGCGGCAGCGCGGAGGCGGACGCGGTGCCTGCGGCGGCAGCGGCGAAAGCGGCACCGAGAGCGGCGACGCCGAGAGTCCTGGCGGCAGACTGCTTCATATGACATTCATCCTTGGGGAAGGGGATGTGAGCGGCTATGCAACGTAGTCAGCCGCGCCCCCGCTCCGCAAACATGCGACACCACGGGAAACGGCCGGGAAAACCTTTCCCCGGCCGTTTTGCTTACGCCTCCGTCAGCCGGCCAACGAGGAAGACACGCTGGTCGCAGCGGTCTGCTCGAAAAGCCATTCGGACTTCAGCTCGGCGTAGCCGGGCTTGATGACGTCATTGATCATCGCCAGACGTTCATCGAAAGGAATGAACGCCGACTTCATTCCATTGACGGTGAACCACTGCATGTCATCGAGCGTGTATCCGAAAGCATCGGTCAGCTTCTCGAATTCCCGGCTCATGCTCGTGCCGCTCATCAGCCGGTTGTCGGTGTTGACGGTGGCCCGGAAGTGCAGCTTGCGGAGCAGCCCGATGGGGTGCTCGGCGTACGAGGACGCGGCCCCGGTCTGGAGGTTGGACGTCGGGCACATCTCCAGCGGGATGCGCTTGTCCCGTACGTACGAGGCGAGCCGGCCCAGCTTGACCGAGCCGTCCTCCGCGACCTCGATGTCGTCGATGATGCGGACCCCGTGCCCGAGCCGGTCGGCGCCGCACCACTGGATGGCCTGCCAGATCGACGGCAGCCCGAATGCCTCGCCCGCGTGGATCGTGAAGTGGTTGTTCTCGCGCTTGAGGTACTCGAAGGCGTCCAGGTGCCGGGTGGGCGGGAAGCCGGCCTCGGCGCCCGCGATGTCGAAGCCGACGACGCCCTGGTCCCGGTAGCGGTTGGCGAGTTCGGCGATCTCCAGGGAGCGCGCGGCGTGCCGCATGGCGGTGAGCAGGGCGCCGACCCGGATGCGGTTGCCGTCCTGGCGGGCCCGCCGCTCGCCCTCGCGGAACCCTTCGTTGACGGCCTCGACCACCTCTTCGAGGGTCAGCCCGGCCTCCAGGTGCTGCTCGGGGGCGTACCGCACCTCGGCGTAGACGACCCCGTCGGCGGCCAGGTCCTCCGCGCACTCGGCGGCGACCCGGACCAGCGCGTCACGGGTCTGCATGACCGCGCAGGTGTGGGCGAACGTCTCCAGATACCGCTCCAGCGAACCGGAGTCCGCCGCCTCCCGGAACCAGATACCGAGTTTGTCGGGCTCGTTCTCGGGAAGCGCGTCGTAACCGGTCGCCGCGGCGAGTTCGACGATCGTTCCGGGGCGCAGGCCGCCGTCGAGGTGGTCGTGCAGAAGGACCTTGGGGGCACGCCGGATCTGATCCGGACCGGGCACGTGGAGGGTCGGGCTCATCATCCAGGCACTGTAGCGCCTACGCGCGTAGAGCGGGCTTGTCGTTGCATAACGGTACGGTCGAGCCGTCCCGCACCCCGCTGCGTAACAGACCCCGCGAACAGGGGTGGCGGACGGACGCTCGTCTGACACTGTTACGCCATGGCACAGCGCGCACTCTCCCAGCCCGCGGCACGGCTGGGACGGGCCGTCGGAGCGGCGGCCGGAGCAACAACGGTCGGCGGCGTGGTCCTGCTGCTCCCCGACGGCGAGCCGCACTCGCACCGCCGCCCCTCCGCCCTCTCCCACGCCCGCCTGCTCCCGCTGGCCCGCGCCCTGGCCCACGCGGGCCGCACCGACGGCCTCACCGCCCATGTGGTGCGCTACCGCTGCCGCGGCTGGAACGAGGACGACGCGCACCTCGCGGCGGACGCGGAGTGGGCGGTGGACGAGGCCGTACGCCGCTACGGCGACGTCCCCCTCTGCCTGGCCGGCCACGGCATGGGCGCCCGGGCGGCCCTCCGCGCGGGCGGCCACCCGGCGGTCGGCGCGGTCCTGGCCATGGCCCCCTGGCTCCCCGGCGACCCGGCCGCCGCCCCCGAACCGGTCAAACACCTGGTCGGCCGCCCGGTCCTGCTGGTCCACGGCACCAACGACACCCGCTGCGCCCCGGACTTGTCCTTCCGCCTGGCCGAACGCGCCAAGAAGGCCAACCGCGACACCTGCCGCTTCGAGGTCCACTCGGACGGCCACGCCCTGCGCCAGCACCGCTCGGAGGTCGCGGCGCTGGCCGCCGACTTCGTACGCGGCACCCTGTTCGGCCACGCGTACGCCCGCCCGGTGACGGACGCGCTGGCGGCCCCGCCGCCGCTGGGGTTGCGGATGCCGCTGGCGGTGGGGTTCGGGGAGTCGTTGGGGGTCAGCTGAGGGTCCAGTCGTTCTCGGTGTCCCGCGGTGTGCCCAGGTGCTTTTCCGTAATGGCGTGGACGGTGGCAAGGGTGTCAGGGGCGATGTGGGACAGGGCCGGGATGGCGTGATGCCAGCCGGGTGTCGCCAGGGCGTGTTGCAGGGACCTCGCGGCGGGCCGCACGGCGGCCGGTGCGGCCCGGGTCATGTGGAGCGCCAGGTGCTGGACGGTGTGCGTGAAGGCGTGCGTGCCGACCGGGTCCGGGACGGGGCAGGGACGGCAGGGCACACGGGCGAGGTGCGCGGCCACCGCAGTCAGCGCCACGGCTCTGTGGCGGGGTGCGGCGGGAGACATCGCCACCCGGTGCGCGGTGGTGTGGTCACCCAGGGCCGCGTGCAGCAGGGCCAGCGCGGCGGTGGGGGGATGCTCGGCCCCGCGATGGGCCATGTCCTCTGTCAGCCGGTCCAGCTGACGGGCGGGCTCTTCCCCGTCACCGATGAGAAGGAACGCGTGCACGAGGAGGTCTTCGGGACGCCAGGAGTCGGGATTGCTCCGCGCCGCCTGCTCCCGCGCGGCCGCCATGAGCTCGTGGAACAGCTGCTGTCGGTGGGGCGGCAGGTCTGCAACGGCAGGGAGTAGTTCTGCCAGCGAGGGCAGCAGCCCGTGGCTTCGGATCGCCTTCCGGGACGCGTGCAGACGTTCCAGCACCGGCCGGACCAGTTCGTACGCTGCTTCGGGGTCGTGTGACGCCAGTTCGGCTGCGACGGCGACCCGCGCCGCCCGGTCCGCCGTTCGCCAGGCGGCCCGCCCGCCGGGGCGCTGCGGCGGGCGGTGCCGCTCGACGTGGTCGACGGCGGACGCTACCTCCCCTACGCGGGCCAGGGCCTGCGCAACATACGCCCAGCCCTTGCCGGCAGCCCCACGGGACGCTTCCCGCGCATGGTGGCGTGCCTCGACCTGCCGGTCGCAGTCCGCATGAGCCAGGGCCATGGCCGCGTGTACGCGCACCCGCTCGTCCGGGTGCCGCGCGAGACCGGGCAGCTCCTCGGGATCGACGGCTGCGCCGGTACGGACGAGCGCGCCCGCGAGGTCCGGCAGCCAGACGGGTCCCCGGCCGCCGCGTCCGACCGGAGGCAGGAGGGCCAGCGCCTGTTGCAGATGATGCTCCGCGTCGTCCACGGCGCCGCGTCCGGCGAGGTGGAGAGCCTGCTCGGCGAGCGCGGTGGCTTCGGTGAACGCGTGATCCTCGGCGGGGTCCTCCTCCGGGTCGTGTGCGGGCTCCAAGGGCACGGCGAGCTGCCCGAGCTCCAGGATGCGGGTGGCTTCCTCCGGTGGTGTCCCCACCTCGGTGAGGGCCCGGACAAGCACGGCGAGTGTGTGCGGGAAGCCGAATTCCAGGTGGAAGGCGTCCGCCGGCGAGCACTCCCCGGCGTCGGTGTGCAGGACGCGTTCGAGGTGGTCGCAGGCGGCGGCCGCGAGTTGCCCGGCCTGCGCCGGACGGGTGGGTGCCACGAAGGACGCGGTGGCGGCGAGCGTGGCCACGGCCTCCAGTGAGGGGCTCTCCTGCCACGCCCTCGTCACGTGCTCCAGGGCGAGGTCGTGCAGACGGCCGGCGCGGTCCGGGTCCGCGGCCGCCACCGTCTGCCAGAGCTGCACCGCGACGGCCACGCCCCTGCCGTCCGAGGGTTCGGCCTGCTGCTCCAGTTCGTCCAGGAGCTGTGCCGCGTCCTGCGGATGCGTGGGTGCCAGCAGGGCGGCGGCGGACGCCCAGGCGTCGTTGCGGGCTGATCCGGTGCCCCGGGTGGAACGGAGCAGGGCGAGGCCGTCCGCGTACTGCTCCTGCTGATCGCGGCCGCCTGCCGTCGTCAGCAGGGCGAGGGCCGCCCGCGCGGCCGCGCCCTCGGCCTCATCGGTGACGTACCCGGCCCGGTCCGCCTCCCGCAACGCCGTGCGCGCCCACCTCTCCGCCTCCCGGGCGATGACGGCGGCCTCCTGCTCGTCCACCGCCCACACCGTCCCCGCCAGGTCGGCGAGCCGCAGCGCCTTGTCCACGGCACTCCCCGACGCGACCGCCAGCGCACGCCCCCTCCCCGGATCCCCGAGCCGGGCAACGGCCCGCACGACGGCCCCGGGCAACGGCCGCACCCGCCCCAGCAGCATCTCCCGTGAAACGGCGGCCGCGACGGCCGGCCCCAGTGCCGCGTGCGTCCCGCGACGGGCGGCGACCAGGCGCAGATGGGCGAGGGCGACATCGGCGCCGGAGCGGTCGGCGAGGCGCAGTTGGTAGCACGGATCGAGAACGAGGGCGTCGAGACGCTCGGCGTCCGCGGAGTCCTGGAGGAGGCGGATGTAGCCGGTCAGAAGGTAGTTGGGCGTGCTTTCGGGCCAGCCCTGGTCCTGGTACGCCTGCGCCCAGCGGTGCAGGTCATTCATGCTCCGGGCCAGGAAGGGCTTGCCCAAGTCCTGGCACGCAGAACTGAGCAGAACGTCGTGGGCCAGTACGAGAGTCTGTCGGCCGGCTCTCTCCTCCTCCGCAGTACTGACATCCAGGGGCAGGAGGTCGGTACGCGTCGGTGCCAGAGAACGGCTGACGACGGTACGGAGTCTGTCCTCGACATCGCATGCCGGTATCTCAAGGAGTTCTGCCAGATCCTCTGTGGTGAGGGCACCTCGCGCGGAGGCCAGCAGCCCCAGCAGCGGGCGGCCGATGGCGCGGTCGTCGCGAAGGGCGCGTAACTCCGCCACGGCCATGTCACGGATGATCTGCGCCGCAGGCGAAGGAGCGAGTTGCCGGACGACGGCCGGGTCGCGCAGGGGATGGTCCGGAGCCAGATTCACCGGCACCCGAGGGTGGGGGCGTCCGGTGACGATGACACGCATGGTGTGCGGGGGCGCCTTCGGCAACAGCCCGGCGATGCCTGTACTGACCACATCCACGTCGGCGTCCTCGTCGAGCCCGTCAACGATCAGCACGAGCCGCCGCTTATGTTGCTCGCATTCTTGGGCCGCTGCCTTGTACAACGGCTCAAGGTTCGGCTTCTTCACGGTCACTGAGGGGTAGCGTCTCTTCCCCGCCGCGACGGCCAGTTGTTCCTTGACTGCTTGTACGAAGCCGTCTCGGCGGTCGGTGCCCAGGCGACGCGCGATGACGTAGTGCGCGACATCCACCCCGGCGGGCAGGGCGTGGGTGACGAACCAGCTCACCAGAGCTGTCTTCCCGGCCCAGGGCCCCGCCTGCCACCATAGGTAGGAGGGTGCACCGTCAGGCGCCTTGACGAATGCCTGCAGCGCCGCCAATTCCTCGTCCCGGTCTTCGAGAACGCTGGGAAGCACCTGGAGCAGGGCCGACGACGCTCCGCGGAGCAGGCGGCCCCGGGAAGACCCGTGAACGCGTGGTCCGGGACCGCCCCTCCCGCTGTCACTGACACCCTGTGCTGCCGTCAGCCAGACGCCCCAGAAGCCTGGAGGCGCCTTGCGGTACCCAGGTGAACGTCCTTCCGCAAGGTCCTCCAGGAAGGGGATCAGCACGTCTCGGACGCACTCGGCGTGCTCCGCCTTCGTCGGAGGCATCTTGTTGAACCAGTCGGCGAAACGCCTCTTGTCCACCTCGTAGCCATGCTTGCCGGCGTGGCTTACGAGGCGCGCATATCCCACCCCGGAATGGCCGCCGGCGGCCTCGTACAACTCCTTGAACTTGCTCATGAAGGTGGGCGTCTGTCCCGCACCACCTCGTCCGCCGTTCGCCGAAGACTTCACCGGACACATCTTCAGTTCCTCCTGACCTGCGGATACAACGCCGTTCTGAGCGAGCGGACTTCGCCGGACAGTGGCCTCAGGGCGGATACCTGAGGGACCACGCCCGACGGAGAACCCCCGGGCGACACCCTGAGGAGACCCACATGCCCGGCCTATCGCCCGTTCTCGAGTCCGTCCTGCAAGGGGCCGCCGCCACCGGCCTCGCCTACGTCGGGGCCGTAGTCACCGTCGCCGCCTCCTCCGTGCTCTTCCGCAGCCCGGAGCGCCGACGCGACGCGCGGGCGACGCTGACGATCCTGCTGCGGCGTGGCGGTGGGAAGCGGTGATGACTGAGGGGCTGGTCGCGGCAGGGTCCGAGGGCCTACTCTCGGCCCTTGCCGGAGGTTCCCCGCACGCGTGGGGATGGCCCCCGTTAGGAGCAGTTCCTGCTCGGCCCCCGCGTGCGCGGGGATGCCCTCCGTCGGTCAACGCGCCAGTATCAGCCCGCAGCTGTACGCCCGCGCGTGGCCCAGGCCGTTCGAGAGGGACGTCACCAGGGGCTCCGGGTCCGTGACCGTCAGGGTGCCGCGGATTTCGGCGCGGCCGATGCGGACGGGTTTGGCGCGGTGGGCGCTGGACACCGTCGGCAGCATGCGGATGCCCAGGGTCTCTGGGTCCGCGGTCGCGCCGATGCGGGTGAGGCCGTCCTCGGCGACCGGGGGCTCGCCGGCGGCCTGGAGGCGGCGTGCGAACCAGCGCTTCACGTGTTCCGGGGTGGTGTGGGCGGTGCGGGTGCCGCGCACCTTCTCCTCGGGCGGGCGGCCCGACGGTCTGCTGCGTGTGGGGTTCACGACCGCGCGGAAGCCGAAGACCTCGCCCCGTTCGAAGGTGCGGTCGACGGTGATGATGTGCGGGGCCGTCGTCAACGCTTCGCGGGGGATGCGCGACCAGTCGCCCGGGACCCTGGACTGGACGACCAGGACGAGGGCCCCCGCCTTCAGGTCGACCGACCAGGTGGACAGGACGCCCATCTGGGCGCGTGCCTCGGGTTCGCCGTCCTCGACCCAGCCCCGGAAGCCGCTCATCACCGTGCGGTGCATCTCCTGGGCGTCGACCAGGGACTTGGCGACCAGGGGGTGGCGGGCGTTCAGCGTGAGGACGGAGTGCGTGGCGACGAAGCGGGCCGTCGAGGCCCGGGTGCTCTTCACGGGATGATGTCCCATCCGGTTGCGGTCGGTGCGATGGTGATGCGCGTACGGGTCTCCCAGCGGGTGACATGGGCCCGCCGGCCCGGGTCGAAGCTGACCGGCTCGTCGTTGACCTGGAGCGCGCCCCGGGTGCCCGGCGGGGCCTGGATCCACGCCCAGGGGCGCCGCCCCGAGGTGTCGGGCCCCTCCGGTCCGGGAAGCAGCAGCTTGCCCGTGAAGGCGTCGGCGAGCGTGCCGGGCAGGATCTCCGCGGCCAGGGTGCCGGAGGGCGGGCAGGACTTCCGGCCGAGCCACAGCAGCCGCTTCGGGTGTTCGAGGGCGTGCGCGATCTCCTCCAGGAGCGCCCGGTCCTGATGCTGGAGTCCGACGACGAAGGCGGCGTCCGACAGGTACCAGCGCTCGGTGATCAGCGCCGTACGCGACAGCTCGGCCGATACGAGCGCCCCGGAGACGGGGTCTGCGGTGATCTTCTTCGGCGCCCCGTACCAGCCGGCCAGCTCGTGGTGTCCGAAGCCCTCGCCGTCGGCCGCCTCCATGCTCGCGGCGACGGCAGCGGCCCTTCGGTGGTCGGTGATGATGTCCCGGGGCCGCAGGGGGAACCGCCCTGCGCCGACCGTGTGGTAGTCGCGCACCGGGGTCCCTGGGTGGTCGGCGCGGACCCCGAAGGCGAGCGTGGCCAGGTCGTCCACGGGGTCGGTGCGTTCCCGGCCGAGGGCCGCCGCACACATGCCGATGACCGCCGACTTGGTGGGGCGGGCATGCGTGTCGCGGTGCGAGAACCGGGACGCCACTCCCCAGGACTGGAGCGGCGCGGCAAGCCGTACGAGCAGGACGTGCGGGGTCACGCCGTCAGCTCCTCGGCCGAGGCGACGGCCAGGGCGCCGGTGTCCTCAAGGGCGCCGAGGAGTTCCTCGATGCGCGGGTCGTAGGTGAGGACGCGGCCGGTCCTGATGTCGGGGCGGCGGCGGCTGACGAACGCGTGGTGCTTCAGCAGCCGCCGCACCGCGGCCGGTCCCGCCGGGCCCTCGCCGTCCTTGTCCACGGGGTTCTCGTCAATGGGGGCCTGGAAGGCGGCCGCGTAGTTGTAGGGGCGCTCGCCCTCGAAGGCGAGGACGAGCGCGGGCAGCGATCCGGTGGAGGCGGTCGAGTTCTTCTTCGCCTCCGGGAAGGCGTCGACGAAGGCCGTGACGAACTCGGCCTCGGCCGCGACGGACGCTTCCTCCGCCTCTTCAGCGGTCATCCCGGCGGCGCGGAGGTTGTTGCGCAGCTTGACGCGGTCGAGGACGGCGTGCCGGTAGAACGTGCCGGTGATCAGGGACTGGTAGCCGGTCATGCCCGCTCCGGCGTCGTCCGCCGCGTCGAGGAAGTCCAGCGCGTTGGCCTTGCGGTCCAGCTTCGCGTCGTCGGCCGCCGCGTAGAAGTCGTCCACCTGCTCCGCCTCGTGCACCGTGAAGGCGTGGCTGCTCTGCACCGCGCCGTCGACGTTCGGGGAGTCCGCGATCTCGGCGAGGAAGCGTCCGTACAGGGCGATGTCGACGGCGTCGCGCGGCGCGAGCGCGGTAAGGACCGCCGCCCTGGTCGCGCCCGGCAGCGCGGGCAGCTTGGCGTCGGCCGCCGGGGTGTCCGCGCCCTCGCCCTCGGCCGGCTCGTCCTGGACGGCGCCCTTGCGGGTACCCTTCTTCGCCTTGGCCCTGGCCGCCGCGGTCTGCGCCGCCACGTACTCCTCGGTCCAGGGCCGAAGGGACCCGGCCCGCTCCTCGATGTGGGCGGCGATGCGCGTACCCGCGTCCTCGGGGGCGAACAGCAGCACCTTCGTCAGGTTGGCGACGGTCTTCTTGGCGGGGTCCCCGAACTTCAGCCCGGTGGCCTCGATGACGGCGCGGGCGGTACGGATGGCCTCGTCCCACTCCCAGCCGTGCGCGGAAACGAGGGCGCGCGCGGTGGTGAGCGCCCACTCACGAGTGCGGACACCGGTGCGGTGGCCGGCCAGGGCGCCGACGCCCGCGTTGGCCCGGTTGCGGGTGTGGACGCGTTCGGCCCTGCGCCGCGCCTGACTCGTGATCATGTGGCGTTCGTAACCGCCGTAAACGATCGACTTGGGCGCCCCGTTCTCGTCGCGTACGGGCAGGACGGCCACCAGGGTCTCCAGCAGGTGCAGGGAGAGGAACTGGCTGCCGGAGGATGCGGCGTTGCTGGTCATGCGAGGGAGCCCTTCTCGGGATCGGCGGCGGCAGTCGGCGGGGCGGTCCGGGCAGGCGGCATGTGGAAGGCCGCGCCCCACTCGTACGAGATGCGGGCCCTGCGGTCGTGCCACAGGCAGAGGTCGTCCACGAGCCGCGCCCAGGAAGGCGGATGCCGGTCACAGGAGCGCAGCCGTGCGACGGCGTGCTGCAGATGACGCCACGGGATACGGCGGCTGGACACGATGCGGTCCACCAGACGGGCCGCGCCGGGATCGTCGGGCCCGTGCAGGGCTCCGCCGCCGATACGGCGGGCCGCTTCGCCGAGACTGCCGTACCCGAAATCGGGCTTCCCACGCCCCTGGTGGTAGACCGCGAACAGGAAGGCGACCTGGCCGTAGATCTCTCGCTGGGCCTCAATCGGGCTGTACCACAGGGCCCGGAAGTGGGGCTCGCGCTGGACGCGGGGGCGTCGCAGTTCGGCGAGGCTCGCGTAGTCGTTGTTGTGGACGAGGCTGGCGAGCCAGGCCGTGAGCGCGGCGCTGCTCTCGCTGGTGCGGGCGTCGGCGCCCGTGCGGATGGTCATGGCGTTGTTCCCCCTCGGATCTCGGCCGGGGCCTTCGGTGCGCTCAGTTCGGCATCGAACCTCCTCAGCGCGGCTGCCCGGGTCTTCGCCCCCTGCGCGTTCCTGGGCAGCGCGTCGAGGCGTTCGGCGAGGAACCGGCGGGCGGCGGCGGTGACGGTGGCCGCGTACTCGTACAAGGAGGCGTGGACGTCCTCGCCGAGCGTCGTCTCCTCCATCAGCAGGTCGAACGGCTCCAGGGTCGCCGCCCAGTGCTGGGCGCGGGCGTCGAAGCGGTCGATCTGGGCGGCCTTGTCGGCCGGTTTGGGGTTCGGGTACGCCACGGTCCAGGCCGCGTACGCCGCCTTGGAAAGGGCGGACGCCACGTACTCGGCGATCTCCGAACCCCCTCGGGAGGCCGTGTACAGCGTGGCTTCGAGGCCGGGGGCGAACGGGAAGACGCCGTCGACCCAGGCGATGGCCGTGGTCTGCCTGGCCACCAGGCCGACCGCCCAGAGGTCGATGCGCCGGGCGGGCTGCTGTCCGGGCTCGGGGGCGACGTCCTGGGCCGGGAAGAGCGCGAGCCGCCGGTACAGGGTGCCCCCGTCGTTACCGCCCGCCGGGTACGACCGCGCTTCGGCTACGGCGGCGTAGAGGGCGTGCGCCTCCCGCCACACGGCCCGGGTGGCGGACGCCCACAGCGGCTTCCTGGTGCCGTCCTTTCGCTCCGCGTATACGGCGTCCTGCCGGTGCTCGTCGCTCAGTGCGAGCAGTTCGCCGGCGCCGAGGAGCACCCGGTCCACGTGGTCCCCGGTGCGGGTCGGGCGGAGCAGGACGGACCGGCCGAGGGAGCTGTGCAGGTCGGCCGGACCGGTCACCGCCCGGCCGCTCGGCTTGGCCGTGAACCCCCGCCGCTCCTTGCCCGCGGTCCACGTGCGGTTCAGTTCGCCGGGCGGACCGGGGACCGGGGCGAGGTTGAGGCGCAGCGTCTCACCGAGGGTGTCCCCGAGCGCGATCACGCGGATCCGGCTGCCGAGACGGGTGGCGGCGAGGTTGGTGAGGGTGGCCCCGAGCGTCTCCTTGCCCGAGATCCGGGCGCGCCCGGCCGGACCGTACACGTGCTGGGTGAGCATGGCCCGGAACGCCTCGGCGGCCGGGAGCGGATCCGGGTGCTCCAGGTGGTGGTGGTCGAAGAACTGGTTGTAGTCGCCCACCCGCTCGATCACCAGCTGGGCGGGACCCGCCCCGTGCTCCTCGATGAACGGGGCCAGCAGGGCGTTCTGCCCCAGGGGCTCCTCGGGGTGGAACAGATCCCAGACCTCGTCCTCCGGGCGCTGGGTGAGCCAGTCGGCGGCGGGCCGGAGCGCGTGCTTCCGGTCCACCCAGGCGGGCCACCGGGCGGCCGACTCCGGATACGTACCGGAGGCGTAGCAGATGGCCAGCAGGTACTCGATGACGGCGACCCGCTCCCCCGGCGTGCCGCCTTCCACACTCCGCAGGCCGTCGGCATCGTGGAACAGCTCCACCAGGTTCAGCTCCACGAGCCGGCCGTCCAGGGTCAGGCCCCGGACGCAGGGGGATTCCCGGGGGTCCCATCGGGGCCGTAAGCCCGTACCGGGCAAGGCACTTGATCCAGCCACGCTCCACCGTTTCTCTTTGCTCTTAACGGTTGCCTGCTCGAACAGGACAGGACGCTAGCAGCCGGACGCCTGCGGGGCGGCGGCATTGGCGCACCTCCAACGAGCTTGCGCAAAGAGCCAGTTGGCAACGCGGCGCGGATGTACGATGCCGCGGCCGAGATGACCCGTACGGGACGAGAAACCCGTTCCCCGCGGTGCTCGACTCCCGCGCGCGCGGGGATGTCCCGAAGGCCGAAGACCTGCTGGACACGCTCAACGACTGCTCCCCGCACACGCGGGGCCCTCACCCCGGCAGCAAACTCCCCCGCCGCCCCAGCAGGAACTTCTTGAACGCCGCCACCGGAGGCGTGTCCGGGTGGCCGTCCAGCCACGCCACCCCGATCTCGCGCACCGCTCTCGGCGCCGTCACCGTCAGTTCCACCACGCCCGGGCGGGCCACCGCCGGGGGCGGGAGGAGGGCGACGCCCAGGCCCGCCGCGACCAGGCCGCGCAGGGTCTCCGCCTCCTCGCCCTCGAAGGCGACGCGGGGGACGAAGCCCGCCGCGGTGCAGAGGTCGTCCGTGATGCGGCGGAGGCCGTAGCCGGGTTCGAGGGTGACGAAGGTTTCGTCGGCCGCTTCGGCGAGGCGGATGCGGCGGCGGGTGGCGAGGGGGTGGTCGTCGGGGACGACCAGGCGGAGGCGTTGTTCGTCCAGGCGGCGGGTGACCAGGTCGGGGGCGTCCGGGACCGGGGAGGTGAGGCAGAGGTCGAGGCCGCCCGCGCGGAGGCGTTCGATCATGGCCTCGCCGTAGTTCTGGACGAGTTGGAAGCGGACCCGGGGGTGGTCGGCCCGGAAGGCGCGGATGAGGGCGGGGACCGTTTCGGAGCCCATCGTGTGGAGAAAGCCGAAGGCCACCTTGCCCGCGGTGGGGTCGGCGTCGGCGCGTACCGAGTCGGCGGCCTTCTCCACCTCGGCGAGGGCGCGCTCGGCCGAGCCGAGGAAGGTGCGGCCGGCCGGGGTCAGGGACACCGTGCGGCCCTTGCGCGCGAACAGGGCGACGCCCAGGTCGTCCTCCAGCCGCACCATCGCGCGCGAGAGCGTGGACTGCGGGACGCCCAGTTCCTGCGCGGCGCGCGTGACGTGCTCGTGGCGGGCGACCGCCTCGAAGTACGCGAGACGCGGTGCGAGGACCGCGCGGATGTCTTCTTCATGCGCGCGGATATCTTCCTTGTAACTGCTCGGTGACAGCCGGGGCTGTGAGCTGCGTTGATGCACCATGGGATTGATTATTCGCTGTTTGTGCATTGGACGCATGAATCCCGCGCGTCCTACCGTCGTCGCATGCCTCCCGCCAGTACCGGGGCGTCCACCCTCACCGTGGCCGCCTCGACCCAGCCGTCCCCCGTCACCGACACCACCGACCGGCTCGCGCCCGGGCGCCCCGGCTACCGCCGGATGAGCTTCGCCCTCTTCGCCGCCGGTGTCGCGACCTTCGCGCTCCTCTACTCCACGCAGGCGCTGCTGCCCGCCGTCTCCGCGTCCTTCGGCGCGACGGCCGGGCAGGCGAGCTGGACGGTGTCCGCCGCGACGGGCGCGCTGGCGCTGTGTGTCCTGCCGATGAGCGCGCTGTCCGAGCGGTTCGGGCGGCGGCAGATGATGACCGCCTCGCTGGTGATCGCGGTGACGGTCGGCTTGTTCGTGCCGTTCGCCCCGTCGCTGGGCTGGCTGATCGCGCTGCGCGCGGTCCAGGGCGCCGCGCTCGCCGGACTGCCCGCCTCCGCGATGGCGTACCTGGCGGAGGAGGTGCGGCCCAAGGCGCTCGTCGCCGCGATCGGGCTGTTCGTGGCCGGGAACAGCATCGGCGGGATGAGCGGCCGCATCCTCACCGGCTGGGTCGCGCAGCTGTGGGGCTGGCGGGCGGCGCTCGGCGCGGTCGGGCTGCTCGCCGCGGCCTGCGCGGTCGTCTTCCACTTCATGATCCCGCGCGCCCGGAACTTCACGCCGGGAACGCTGAACCCGAAGGCCCTCGCGAAGACCGTCGGTTCGCACCTCGCCAACCCGCTGCTGCGGCGGCTGTACGCGATCGGCGCGCTGTTCATGACGGTGTTCGGCGCCGTGTACACGGTCATCGGCTACCGGCTCGTGGAGGCCCCGTTCAACCTGCCGCAGGGCATCGTGGGCTCGATCTTCTTGGTGTACCTGGTCGGTACGGTCTCCTCCGCCGCCGCCGGACGGCTGGTCGCCCGGCTGGGGCGGCGGGGCGCGCTGTACCTCGCCGTCTCGACCACGGCCGCGGGTCTGCTGCTCTCGCTGGGCGATCAACTGGCCGCCGTGCTCCTCGGCCTGGTGCTGATCACGGCCGGCTTCTTCGCCGGGCACGCGGTCGCCTCCTCCTCGGTGAGCCGTACGGCGACGACCGGCCGCGCCCAGGCGTCGGCGCTGTACCAGTCGGCGTACTACCTCGGCTCCAGCGCGGGCGGCACGCTCGGCGCGGTCGCCTTCCACACCGGCGGCTGGGCGGGCACGGTCGCGCTGGGACTGCTCGCGGTCCTCGGAGTCGTATCCATCACGCTGTACGGGACGCGCGCCGCCCGCGCCGAACGGCTGCGGCCCGCCGCCGTGGCGCCCGTACAGAACTGAGACATTCGGCGCACAACCTGTCGCTCCCCTTCGCGCATCTAGCAGGCGGAATCACCGCAGTGCGCGCGAACGGGAGTTGGCGTACATGGGAGTCAGGAAGAACATGCGGAACATACGGGGCATTACGGGCGTACGGCGAGGGCTCGTCCTGTCCGTCGCGGGTCTGACCGCGATACCGGCGTTCGTCCTCGGTACGGGCACCGCCGCGCAGGCGGCGTCCTGCACCACGTCCACGGGCCCGAACCAGAAGCAGGTCGAAAAGTACCTGCACCTGAAGGTGGACGGGAAGCAGTCGGCGGCCGACTGCACGAAGATCCGGTCGTTCCAGAGCACCTACGGGGTCACCCCGACCATCGGTTACGCGGGACCGGTCACCTGGCGGACGATGCAGACGCTCACCGCGCAGAAGGCGGCCGGCAAGAACCCGAACAAGGCCGGGAAGTGCCCGACCAACAAGGGGCGCATCGCCTGCGTCGACCTGACGCGGCAGATCAGCTGGATCCAGGACGGCAAGAAGCTGAGGTTCGGGCCGGTGCCGGTGCGGACGGGGCGGGACGGGTACGAGACGCGGACGGGCGCCAAGAAGATCTACTGGCGCCACAAGAACCACGTGTCGTCGATCTACCACGTGTCCATGCCGTACTCGCAGTTCTTCGACGGCGGCCAGGCGTTCCACGCGGTCGGCGTGAAGATGTGGAACCCGCCGGGATCGCACGGCTGCGTCAACATGCGCACCGCGGACGCGAAGTCATACTGGAATGTGTTGAAGAACGGCGACGACGTCTACGTGTACGGCCGCAAGCCCGGGACCTGACGGCTGCCGCTCGCCCGCCCCGTTGTCAGTGCCCCGCTGTAGCTTCCGAAGTACTGGACGAAGCGAGCGGTCGCACGGCACGACAGGGTGGATCGGCGATGAGTGGACTGACAGTGGCGACAGCGGCTCCCGGCGTACCGGGCGACATCGACAGCCGCCTGGAAGGGCACCGGGTCGAGCTGACCGGTTACTGCTACCGGATGCTCGGCTCGGCTTTCGAGGCGGAGGACGCGGTCCAGGACACGCTGGTACGGGCCTGGCGCAGCTTCGACAAGTTCGAGGGCCGGTCCTCGCTGCGGTCCTGGCTGTACCGCATCGCGACCAACGTCTGCCTCGACATGCTGAGCGCGGGCAAGCGGCGGGCCCGGCCGGTCGATCTGACCGGGCCGACGCCGCTCGCGCAGGCTGCGCTCAATCCGCTGCCGGAGAACACCTGGCTGGAGCCGATGCCGGACGGCCGGATCATCCCGACGACCGATGATCCGGCGGAGGCGGCGGTGGCGCGCGAGTCGGTGCGCCTCGCGTTCGTCGCGGCGCTCCAGCACCTGCCGCCGAAGCAGCGCGCGGTGCTCATCCTGCGCGAGGTGCTGGCGTGGAAGGCCGCGGAGGTCGCGGAGCTGCTCGACGTCTCGGTCGCCTCGGTCAACAGCGCGCTCCAGCGGGCCCGGGCGACCCTGACCGACCACGAGTCCGTGGCGGCCGACGCGGCGGACCCGCTGGACGCGGAGCAGACCGCCCTGCTCGAACGGTACGTGGCGGCGTTCGAGGGCTACGACATGAAGGCCCTGACCGCCCTCCTCCACGAGGACGCGGTGATGACGATGCCGCCGTTCGACCTGTGGCTCCGGGGCCACGACGACATCACCGGCTTCATGACGTCCCTGGGCGCGGGCTGCGCCGGCTCCCGCCTCCTCGCGACCTCCGCCAACGGCACCCCGGCCTTCGCCCACTACAAACCCGACCCGGCGGGCCCGGGCTTCCTCCCCTGGGCGGTCCAGGTCATCGACACCAAGGACGGCACGATCACGGGCCTGCACTGCTTCCTGGACGCGCCCCGGTGGTTCCCGTTGTTCGGGTTCCCGGACCGTCTGGAGGCGGATGCGACGTAGGACGGGGTGGGATGCGGAGGTTGGGGCCCGTTCTGCGGGCGGTCAGGGTGAGGCGGACGACTGCCTCGACCGTTGTCGGGTCCGGGTGGACGACGCCGCTCAGGTGACGGGGAGGATTCCCGTGTCCAGGTCAAGCCCGAACGGGTCGGGCAGGGTCAGCTTGTCGCCGTACTCGACCGTGGCCAACTGCCGGTACGTGCCGTCCTCGGGCTCCCCGTAGAGCGTGGCGGTGGGGCGGCCGGAGTGCCAGGGGTCCAGCAGGAGGAAGAGCGCGACGCCCGCCGTCGCGTAGCCGTGTACCTTGCCGATGCGGTCGTGGTTGGCGTTGTGCTGCGAGGTGATCTCCACGACCAGCAGCGCTTCCTCGGCAGGGACGTTGCCCGGTCCGGTGGCCACGGCGCGCGGGACGACCACGAGGTCGGGGATGTAGAGCCCGGCCCGGGCGGGGACCGAGACCCCGAGGGTCTGGTAGATCCCCCAGTCCTCCGGGATCACGGACCGGTGGCAATCCACCGGTCCCGTTCACCCGTATGAGTAAGCCGCAGGTCAGGCGATACGTTCCCGCACCACCGGGGTCGCCGTGTACGCCGTGCCCGTGGGGGCGATGTCGTAGGCGTCCGGGAGCGCCTTCAGGGCGTAGTCGAACTTTTCCGGGGTGTCCGTGTGCAGCGTCAGCAGGGGCTGGCCGGCGGTGATCTCGTCGCCGGGCTTGGCGTGGAGCTCGATGCCCGCGCCGGCCTGGACCGGGTCCTCCTTGCGGGCGCGGCCCGCGCCGAGGCGCCAGGCGGCGACGCCGATGTCGTAGGCGTCCAGGCGGGTCAGGACGCCGGAGGAGGACGCCTTGATGACGTGCTGCTCGCGGGCGACGGGGAGCGCGGCGTCGGGGTCGCCGCCCTGCGCGGAGATCATGCGGCGCCAGGCGTCCATCGCGGAGCCGTCCTGGAGGGCTTTCTCCGGGTCGGCGTCCTTGAGGCCCGCCGCGTCCAGCATCTCGCGGGCGAGGGCCAGCGTGAGGTCGATGACGTCCCTCGGGCCGCCGCCGGCCAGGACCTCGACGGACTCGCGGACCTCCAGCGCGTTGCCCGCGGTGAGGCCGAGCGGGGTGGACATGTCGGTGAGCAGGGCGACCGTGCGGACGCCGCTGTCGGTGCCGAGGGCGACCATCGTGGAGGCCAGCTCGCGGGCGTCGTCCAGGGTCTTCATGAAGGCGCCGGAGCCGACCTTGACGTCCAGGACCAGGGCGCCCGTGCCCTCGGCGATCTTCTTGGACATGATCGAGCTGGCGATGAGCGGGATCGCCTCGACGGTGCCGGTGACGTCGCGCAGCGCGTACAGCTTCTTGTCGGCGGGGGCGAGGCCGTCGCCCGCCGCGCAGATGACCGCGCCGGTGGTGTCCAGGACGTCCAGCATCTCGGCGTTGGAGAGGTGGGCGCGCCAGCCGGGGATGGACTCCAGCTTGTCGAGGGTGCCGCCGGTGTGGCCGAGGCCCCGGCCGCTGAGCTGGGGGACGGCCGCGCCGCAGGCGGCGACCAGCGGGGCGAGCGGCAGGGTGATCTTGTCGCCGACGCCACCGGTGGAGTGCTTGTCCGTGGTGGGGCGGGAGAGGCTGTCGAAGTTCATCCGCTCGCCGGAGGCGATCATCGCGGCGGTCCAGCGGGCGATCTCCGTACGGTTCATGCCGTTCAGCAGGATCGCCATGGCCAGCGCGGACATCTGCTCGTCGGCGACCTCGCCGCGGGTGTAGGCGTCGATGACCCAGTCGATCTGCTCGGGGGTCAGCTCGCCTCGGTCCCGCTTGGTGCGGATGACGGAGATGGCGTCCATGGTCTGGCGTCCTTCCGGCCGGTACGTACAAACGCGTGGGTCCCGTTGACTCTACGCGCATAGAGAACAGCAGAGCCGCCGGGCGGACCCGCGTCACGGGCCCGCCCGGCGGGAGGCGTCAGCCGAGGTGCGACGGGCCGAACGCCTGGGGCAGCATCTCGTCCAGGGTGCGGAAGCCGTCCGGGGTCTCCAGGATCAGCTCCGGTCCGCCGAACTCGTACAGCAGCTGCCGGCACCGGCCGCACGGGACCAGGCTCTCGCCCGCCCCGTCCACGCAGGCGAAGTGGGTCAGCCGGCCGCCGCCCGTGGCGTGCAGCTGGGAGACCAGGCCGCATTCGGCGCAGAGCCCGATCCCGTACGAGGCGTTCTCGACGTTGCAGCCGGTGATCGTACGGCCGTCGTCCACGCGGGCGGCGACGCCGACCGGGTAGCCGGAGTACGGGGCGTACGCCCGGGACATGGCGTCCCGGGCCGCGGCCCGCAGGGCTTCCCAGTCGGCCTCGGTGAAGGGCGGGGGCGTCACTTGCCCTGGCCCTTGCGGTAGCGCATGCCGTCCGCCTTGGGCATCCGCAGCCGCTGCGCGGAGAGCGAGAGGACGAGCAGCGTGACGATGTACGGCGTGGCGCTGACGAACTCCGTGGGCACGCTGTCCGTACCGAGGTACCAGACCAGGACGACGGCCGCGATGACCGCGCTGACGACGCCCTGCGTCCAGCTCCTGCGGTAGAGCTTCCACGCGGCGATGCCGACGAGCACCACGAACAGCAGCAGGAGCAGCGCGTGGACGGACTCGCCGCCGTTGCGCAGCTGGAGCGCGTCGGCGAAGCCGAACAGGCCCGCGCCCATGGCGAGTCCGCCGGGGCGCCAGTTGCCGAAGATCATCGCGGCGAGACCGATGTAACCGCGTCCGCCGGTCTGGCCCTCGTTGTAGATGTGCGAGGTGACCAGGGAGAGGAAGGCGCCGCCGAGCCCGGCGAGCCCGCCGGAGACGATCACCGCGATGTACTTGTACGTGTAGACGTTGACGCCCAGCGATTCGGCGGCGACCGGGTTCTCGCCGCAGGAGCGCAGCCGCAGGCCGAAGGCGGTCTTCCACAGGACGAAGAAGGTCCCGACGAAGAGGACGACGGCCAGGATCGTCAGCAGCGAGAGGTTGGTGACGAGGCCGCCGAGGATGCCGGCCAGGTCGGAGACGAAGAACCAGTGGTGCTTCTCGATGGAGTGCAGTCCGTCGGAGAGGCCGGGGATCGTCACCGAGGTGATCTCGTCGGCCGGCGGGGACTGCTTCGGGGAGCCGCCCTTGGCCGCCGCCTCGCCGGTGTTGAACCACAGCTTGGCGAAGTAGGTGGTGAAGCCGAGCGCCAGGATGTTGATCGCGATGCCGGAGATGATGTGGTCGACGCCGAAGGTGATGGTCGCGACCGCGTGCAGCAGGCCGCCGAGCATGCCGCCGACGACACCGGCGAGGACGCCGAGCCAGGGGCTGGTCTGCCAGCCGGCCCAGGCACCGAAGAAGGTGCCGAGGATCATCATGCCTTCGAGGCCGATGTTGACCACGCCGGCGCGTTCGGACCAGAGGCCGCCGAGACCGGCGAGGCCGATCGGCACGGCCATGGCGAGCGCGGCGCTGATCTGGCCCGCCGAGGTGACGTCCTGGGCGCCGGTGATGGCGCGCACGGCGGACAGCGCGAGCAGGACGCCCGCGACGATCAGCAGGATGACGGGGAAGGAGAGGCGGGAACGCCCGCTCTTGCCGCCGGAGACCTTGGGGGCCGCCGGGGGCGGGGTGGAAGTCGCCGTGACGGTCACGCCGACACCTCCTGCTGGTCGGAGTTACGGGCGGCCTGTGCGGCGAGTTCCGCGCCGACCTTGCTCTGCTGGCGCTTGAGTCCGTAGCGGCGGACGACTTCGTACGCGATGACGACGCACAGGACGATGACGCCCTGGATCACGCCGACGATCTCCTTGTCGTACCCCTCGAACTCCAGCTTTCCGGTGCCGCGTTCCAGGAAGCCCCAGAGCAGCGCGCCGAGCGCGATGCCGACGGGGTGGTTGCGGCCGAGGAGGGCGATGGCGATACCGGTGAAGCCGATGCCGACCGGGAAGTCGCCGCTGAACTCGTGGCTGTCGTTGAGCAGCGTCGGCATGCCGATGAGGCCGGCGACGGCGCCCGAGATGAGCATCGAGGTGATGACCATGCGGCGGACGTTGACCCCGCTGGCCTCGGCGGCTGAACCGGACTGGCCGACCGTGCGCAGGTCGAAGCCGAAGCGCGTACGGGAGAGCGTGAACCAGTACGCGATGCCGGCGGCGACGGCGACGACGATGAAGCCCCAGATCGGCGTCGGCTGCGTCGGGAACTCGAAGAAGTGCGAGGACTCCGGGAGCGGCTTGGTGGAGATCTTGGTGCCGGCCTCGTCCAGGTGGCCGAGGCGGTTCTGCTGGAGCAGATAGCCGATGACCGCGGTCGCGATGGAGTTCAGCATGATCGTCGAGACGACCTCGCTGACGCCCCGGGTGACCTTGAGCAGACCGGCGATGCCGGCCCACATGGCGCCGACGATCATCGCGGTGAGGATGATCAGCGGGATCTGGAGGGCGCCGGGCAGGGTCAGCGCGCCGCCGAGCGCGGCGGCGAAGAAGGCGGCCAGGCGGTACTGCCCGTCCACGCCGATGTTGAAGAGGTTCATCCGGAAGCCGACGGCCACCGCGAGACCCGCGAGGTAGTACGTCGTGGCCTTGTTGAGGATGTAGACCTGGCTGTCCGACTTCAGGCCGTAGTCGAACATGATGCCGAAGGCGTTGAACGGCTCCTTGCCGGTGGCGGCGAGCACGAGTGCCGTCACCAGGAAGGCGACCACGATCGCGAGTACGGGGGCCGCGATCCCCAGGAGCAGCCGCTCCTTGTCGATCTTCTTCATCGGTCCTCTCCCCCTTCGCGGGGGTCGGTGTCGTCGTCCGTGGCGGGCGCGGCGGGCGCCTCGCCCTCCTCCGGCGCTTCCAGGTGGCCGCTGGCCGCGCCGGTCATCGCCGAGCCCAGCTCCTCGGGGGTGATGGCCGCGGGGTCGGCGTCCGCGACCAGGCGGCCGCGGTACATGACGCGCAGGGTGTCGGAGAGCCCGATCAGCTCGTCCAGGTCGGCGGAGATCAGCAGGACCGCCAGGCCCTCGCCGCGCGCCTCGCGGATCTGGTCCCAGATCTGGGCCTGGGCGCCGACGTCGACGCCCCGGGTGGGGTGCGCGGCGATCAGGAGCTTGGGCGCGTGGCTCATCTCGCGGCCGACGATCAGCTTCTGCTGGTTGCCGCCGGAGAGGGAGGCCGCGGTGACGTCGATCCCGGGGGTGCGGACGTCGTACTCGGTGACGATGCGCCCGGTGTCGGTGCGGGCGCCCTTGATGTCGAGGAAGGCACCCCGGCTGTTGGGCCGCTCGGTGACGTGGCCGAGGATGCGGTTCTCCCAGAGGGGGGCCTCCAGGAGGAGGCCGTGCCGGTGGCGGTCCTCGGGGATGACGGCCATGCCGCCCTCGCGGCGCTTGCGGGTCGGGGTGCGGGAGATGTCCGCGCCGTCCAGCGTGAGGACGCCCTGGTCCGGGGAGCGCATGCCCATGATCGCGTCGACCAGTTCGGACTGGCCGTTGCCCTCCACGCCGGCGATGCCCAGGACCTCGCCCTTGTGGATGGTGAAGGTGATGCCGTCGAGCACGGCGCGCACGGCGCCGTCCGGGTCGGTCGCGGTGAGCCGCAGGCCGTCCACGGTGAGCATGGGTGTGTCGGTGACCGTGGACTCGCGGGTCTCCGGGGAGGGGAGCTCGCTGCCGACCATGAGCTCGGCGAGCTGCTTGGTCGTGGTGTTCCGGGGGTCGGCGGTGCCCACGGTGGTGCCGCGCCGGATGACCGTGATCTCGTCGGCGACCGAGAGGACCTCGCCCAGCTTGTGCGAGATGAAGATGACGGTCAGGCCCTCGGCCTTGAGCTCCCGCAGGTTGTCGAAGAGCGCGTCGACCTCCTGGGGCACGAGGACCGCGGTCGGCTCGTCCAGGATCAGGGTGCGGGCGCCCCGGTAGAGGACCTTGAGGATCTCCACGCGCTGCCGGTCGGCGACCCCGAGGTCCTCGACCATGGCGTCCGGGCGGACGCCGAGACCGTACGCGTCGGAGATCTCCCGGATCTTGGCGCGGGCCCGGTCGCCGATGCCGTAGAGCTTCTCGGAGCCCAGGACGACGTTCTCCAGGACGGTGAGGTAGTCGGCGAGCATGAAGTGCTGGTGCACCATGCCGATGCCGCGGTCGATGGCGTCGCCCGGGTTGGAGAACACGGCCTGTTCGCCGTTCACCGCGATGGTGCCCTCGTCCGGCTTCTGCATGCCGTAAAGGATCTTCATCAGAGTGGACTTGCCGGCGCCGTTCTCGCCGACGAGGGCGTGGACGGTGCCGCGGCGCACGGTGATGTCGATGTCGTGGTTGGCCACGACCCCGGGGAACCGCTTGGTGATACCGCGGAGCTCCACGGCGTGGGGACTGCTGGACGCGTTGATGGCGCACTCTCCTTGGCAGGAGCGGAGGGCGGGGGCGGTGAGGACGGGAGGGGGGTGGAAAACCTATCGCGCCCGGCCGGTTCCAGTCCCGACGCTACGCGCGTAGCGTCGCCGAATCGTTGGCCAACTGATCACAGGTGGCCTCCACCCCGCCGGGGGTACGTGAATCGGGGCCCGGAACGAGCGGCCGAAGCCGCTCGCCGGGCCCCGATCGACGGTGGATCAGGTCGTGGTCTTGACCGTGATGGTGCCGTCCACGATCTTCTTCTTCGCCTCGTCGAGCTGGGTCTGGATGTCCTTGAGGTGGTCACCCGTGGGGGTCAGGCTGACGCCGCCCTTGGCCAGCGAGTACGTCTGCGTACCGGTGATCGGCTTGCCGTCCTTGACCGACTTGACCAGGTCGAAGACGCCGGAGTCGACGTTCTTGACGACCGAGGTCAGGATCGTGTCGGCGTACTTCGACAGGGCCGGGTCCTTGGCCTGGTCGGAGTCGACGCCGATGGACCAGGCGCCCTTCTTGCCGGCGACGGCCTCGATCGAACCGGCGCCCGAGCCGCCCGCGGCGGCGAAGATGACGTCGATGCCCTTGTCGAGCATGCCCTTGGCGGCGGCCTTGCCCTTGTCGGGGCTGCCGAAGCCGGAGAGGTCCGAGCCGGTGGACAGGTACTGGATCTGCACCGTGGCCTTCGGCTTGGTGTCCAGGACGCCCTGGCGGAAGCCGGCCGCGAACTTCTTGATCAGCGGGAGGTCGACGCCGCCGATGAAGCCGATCTTGTCGTCCTTGGACTTCAGCGCCGCCGCGACACCGGCGAGGTACGAGCCCTGCTCCTCGGTGAAGACGATGTTGGCGACGTTCTTCGCGTCGGAGACCGAGTCGACCAGGCCGAAGTTGACCTTCGGGTACTTGGGCGCGATCTTGTCGACCGCCTCCTTGTACGCGAAGCCGATCGCGATGACCGGGTTGTAGCCGCCCTCGGCGAGCGACTGGAGGCGCTGGTCGCGGTCGGCCGAGCTCTCACCGGTCTTGGCGGTGAGCTCCTTCGTCTCGGCGCCGAACTCGGCCTTGGCCTTGTCCAGGCCGCGCGCGGCGGAGTCGTTGAACGAGTTGTCGCCACGGCCGCCGACGTCGTAGGCCATGCCGATCTTCATCTTGCCGTCGTCCGAGCCGCTGCTCTCGTCGGACGACTCGCCGCACGCGGTGGCGGTGAGAGCGAGGGCCGCGGTGACGGCGATCGCGGCGCTGAACTGGGATACCCGGCGCAAGGGAAGGCTCCTTCAAACCTGACCGAAGCGCCTCTTCCGGCGCTGGTTTCGCCGCGATCGTAACGCGCGTAGATGTCAGATAAAGCCCCGTACGGAAGCCGTTATCGGATCGTCGCGAACGCACGCCGAACCCGGGGCGACGTGTCCGGTTACAGGTGGTTGACGTGGAGCAACGCGGAGGCGGTGAAGAGTTCGACGCCGACCGTGATCGCTTCCTCGTCGGCGTCGAAATTGCCCCGGTGGAGGTCGAGCCCGCGCGTGTCGCCGGGGGTGCGGACCCCCAGGCGCGCCATGGCCCCCGGGACGTGCTCCAGGTACCAGGAGAAGTCCTCGCCGCCGAGGCTCTGCTCGGTGTCCTCGATCGCATACGATCCACGGCGCGCGGCCATCGCGCCGGCCAGCAGGTCGGTCGTGGCGGTCTCGTTGACGACGGGCGGGACGCCCCTGACATAGTTGATCACCGTCTTGGCCCGGTGCATTCCGGCCACCTCGTCGATCGCGGCGTGCACCAGGTCCGGCGCCTCGCGCCACGCCTTGAGGTCCAGGCAGCGGACCGTGCCGGAGAGCTCCGCGTGCTGCGGGATGACGTTGCAGGCGTGGCCCGTCTCCAGGCGCCCCCAGGTCAGGGCGAGCCCGGCCCGCGCGTCGACCCGGCGGGCCAGCAGGGCGGGCACCTCGGTGGCGACCTTGGCGGCGGCGGTGACCAGGTCCGTGGTCAGGTGCGGGCGGGCGGTGTGGCCGCCGGGTCCGTCCAGGGAGAGTTCGAGGCGGTCGCAGGCGGAGGTGATCGCGCCGACCCGGAGCCCGATCCGGCCGACATCCACCTTCGGGTCGCAGTGGACGCCGACGATCCGGCCGACGCCGTCGAGGACCCCGGACCCGATCGCGTCGGGCGCCCCGCCGGGCAGGACCTCCTCGGCCGGCTGGAAGATCAGCCGCACCGGGTTGGGCAGCAGCCCCTGCCGGTCCAGCTCGGCGAGCACGAGGCCGGCGCCGAGCACGGTGGTGGTGTGGATGTCGTGCCCGCAGGCGTGCGCCCGGTCGGGCACGGTGGAGCGGTAGGGCACGCCGCTCTTGGTGTCCGGGATGGGCAGCGCGTCGATGTCGGCCCGGAGCGCGAGCATCGGCCGCGTGTCTTCCCCGCGCGTCCCGACGTCACACATGAGCCCGGTCCCGGAGGCGAGCACCTTCGGCGCGAGCCCGGCCCGCTCCAGCCGGGCCTTGATCGCCGCGGTGGTGCGGAACTCCTGGTTGCCCAGCTCAGGGTGCATGTGGAGGTCCCTGCGGAAGGCGATCAGCTCGGCGCGCAGGGCGTCGGGCAGCGTGCCGGGCAGGTCCTCGCCCTGGGAGGGGCCGGCTTCGGACTCGGGGCAGATCAACTGGCTCACCTTTTGAAGGGTAAGCCTGTTCCCTCCTCAACTGACCATGAAACTAGAAAACTTCAGCCACACAGGCGAATGTTTGGCCACGTCTCGGCGTGTGGGACGCGCGCGGGATGGGTAAACTGCCCGGCTGCCGCGCCACACCCACCGGGCGATCGTCAGCCCGTCAGCCCCCGGCGCATCGGGAAGAGCCCCAGTCCGATGCACAGGGCCCCGGGTGCCAGCAGGTCCAGACTCATGGCCATCATCACGACCCCGGCCAGCACCCACAGCGGGGACCACGCCGGGACCTCGCCCCGGCGGAAGAACGCGAGCAGCGCGACGACCGCCAGCAGCCCCAGCCAGAACAGCATCGGCAGCACCGTGTAGACGACCGGCATCACACCGGGCACGTCCTGCACCTTCTCGAACATGTCGCTCATCGCCCGCTCGTCCGCCGCGAGGAACCCGACCACCAGGTCGATCACCGCCTGGACCGCCACGGCGGCCGTCCCCAGCAGCCCGGCCCCGATGGCCACCCGTACGCCCGTGCGTCTGCCACCGCGTACACCGTCCGGCATGCGCAGGCCGAGGAAGACCGGAACGAACGTGAGCGCCCCGGCCAGGAACAGCACGTGCGCCACCGTCCACCACGCACCGGGCCCGTAGTCCCCCATGGCCCGCCCGGCAGCTCGCACCAGCCCGTAACCGGCCATCAGGGCCGGGCCCAGCATGAACGCCTGCTTACTGAAGCTCTTATGACGTCGCGTCATTTCCGTGGTTGGCATGCTTCGATCATCGCCTCGGCGCACTCTCCGGCCATCGGGGATGCCCCTCGGTCGACCCTGATCAGCCCGCACACACCACCTGGGGTCGGACTCGGGGCCGGCACCCGTGACGGCCCCGGCTCAGCCTGCCGCGGGCGACCGGCCTTCACGCCTCCCCCGTCACCGCCGTGACCCGCCACGGCGCCAGGCGGTGGACGTCGCGGGCGGTCTCCGTGACGCCGGTCAGGAAGCCCTGGGCGCGGGGGGAGGCCGTTTCGTGGAGCCATTCGGGGGCGATGTCGCAGACCGCGACCTTCACCTCGGTGCCGGCCAGGGCGAGGGGCAGGGTGTGGACCACGGTGGACGGGAAGCTCAGGACCGTGCGGCCGATGGGGCCGCGGCGGGCGATGAGCTCCAGGGGGAGGTCGGGGCGGACGATCTCCAGGCCGGTGACCGCCTCCAGGGCGTGCAGCTTCTCGGTGGACTCGCGGCGGTGCGCGAAGTAGCGGGTGGCGCCGTGCGTACGGGCGAGGGTGGCGACCGCCTCCAGATAGCGGGCCCGGTCCACCACGCCCGTCTCGACCAGTGAGGTGCCGACCAGGTCCGCGCCCTTGGTGAGCGAGGGCGGGCCGAAGCGGGACCGGGTCCAGGAGAAGGTGTTCGGGATGAGGGTGACGCCCGGCGGCGGGATCACGGGCATGGCGGTGAAGAGCTCGACCTCGCGCGCCGCCGAGGGGGTGAACCTGCGCCGCGCGGTGGACGTCACCGGGGCCAGGGCCAGGCCGCGCGGGTCGAAGCCGCCGCGCCGGTGCCAGCGCACCAGGCGCTCGCCCCGGGTGAGCTGGGCGACGAACTCCATGGTGGCGGTGCCGTCGTCCACCACGGTGAGGCGGCGGGGGCGTACGAGCGAGAGCAGCAGCTGCACGTAGCGCGAGAAGGGGTCGCCGATCACTATGTGGTCGGCGTTGCGGACGAGCCGGGTGAGGGCGCGCAGCGACTTCAGGGGGGTGCCCGAGTCGCCGCGCGCCTCCTGCCAGCGCACGGTCATGCCCTCGTCGCGGGCCAGCTCCGCCATCCG
Organism: Streptomyces sp. NBC_00209; assembly: GCF_045206345.1. NCBI lineage: Bacteria > Bacillati > Actinomycetota > Actinomycetes > Kitasatosporales > Streptomycetaceae > Streptomyces > Streptomyces sp. NBC_00209. Next base: position 2,565,980 of record NZ_CP108121.1, read on the forward strand.
GCGCAGCTGGCCGCGCGACATCGGGTCGACCGGGGGGAGGACGACGACGGTGACGTCCGTGAGGACGCGCCCGCCGCCTCCCTCGGTGACGGCCCACTCCAGGACGTTCAGGAGCTGGACCGGGCTCTCGACGAAGGCGAGGTTCACCGGCCGGCCCGTCAGACCGCGACCGGCTCGGCGGCCGGGGCCGCCGCGTCGCTCTCCGCCACGATGCCCGGGACCCGGCGGAGCTTCTTCATCGGGCCGAGCTCGGACTCGTACACCTTCTTGACGCCGTCGCCGAGCGACGCCTCGATGGTGCGGATGTCGCGGACGAGGCGGGTCAGGCCCTGCGGCTCGACGGACGCGGCCTGGTCGGAGCCCCACATGGCGCGGTCCAGGGTGATGTGGCGCTCCACGAACGCGGCGCCCAGCGCGACGGCGGCGAGGGTGGTCTGGAGGCCCGTCTCGTGGCCGCTGTAGCCGATCGGGACGTTGGGGTACTCCTGCTGGAGGGTGTTGATGACCCGCAGGTTCAGCTCCTCGGCCTTCGCCGGGTACGTGGAGGTGGCGTGGCAGAGCAGGATGTTGTCGGAGCCCAGCACCTCGACGGCGTGCCGGATCTGGCGCGGGGTCGACATGCCGGTGGAGAGGATCACCGTGCGGCCGGTGGCACGCAGGCTGCGCAGCAGTTCGTCGTCGGTGAGCGAGGCGGAGGCCACCTTGTGGGCGGGGACGTCGAACTTCTCCAGGAAGGCGACGGCCTCGGTGTCCCACGGGGACGCGAACCAGTCGATGCCGCGCTCGGAGCAGTGCTCGGAGATGGCCCGGTACTCGTCCTCGCCGAACTCGACGCGGTGGCGGTAGTCGATGTACGTCATGCGGCCCCAGGGGGTGTCGCGCTCGATGTCCCACTGGTCGCGCGGGGTGCAGATCTCCGGGGTGCGCTTCTGGAACTTGACGGCGTCGCAGCCGGCCTCGGCGGCCACGTCGATCAGCGCGAGGGCGTTGTCGAGGTCGCCGTTGTGGTTGATGCCGATCTCGCCGGTGATGTAGACGGGGTTGCCGGGTCCGGCGGTGCGGTTGCCGAGGGTGCGCAGGCGGGAGGTGCTCATGAGGGTGTTCCTTACTCGGTGGGGGCTGAGGTGGGGGCTGTGGTGAGGGTGGGGCCCAGGAGCCAGGCCGCGATCTCGCGGATGGCGCCGGAGCCGCCCGGGGTGGTCGTCACGGCGCGCGCCGCTGCGCGCACCGAGTCGTGGGCGCTCGCGACGGCCACGGGCCAGCCGGCGAGCGCGAAGCAGGGGAGGTCGTTGACGTCGTTGCCGACGTACATGACGCGTTCGGGTGCGAGGGACTGCTCGTCGCACCACTGCTTGAGCGCGAGGTCCTTGCGGTCGACGCCGTGCAGGACGGGCACGCGCAGCTTGCGGGCGCGGGCGGCGACGACGGGGTTCTGTTCGGTGGACAGGATCAGCAGCGGTACGCCCGCCTTGCGGAGGGCGGCGACGCCGAGACCGTCGCCCCGGTGCACGGCGACGGTCTCGCGGCCGTCGGAGTCCACGAGGACCCGGTCGTCGGTCTGGGTGCCGTCGAAGTCGAGGACCACGGCGTCGATGTCGTCCAGGGTCGGCAGCGGGGCCGGGTCTGGACCGTGTCCCCGAAGTCCCGTCGTACGCCCGGAGGGCGTGGCCTGCGGCGTCTGGTGCGTGCTCTCGGCGTGCCGGCCGACATCCCTCGTACTGGACGTACTAGGGATTTCGGCCGGTGCGGCGAGAGTGCGTGCCAGGCGTCGCGGGCCAGACGGGACTTCGGGGACACGGTCCAGGAGCGGGGCGAGCGCGCGGGCGCGGGCCAGGTCGTGCGGGTCGTCGATCTCCAGGACGCGCGCCGGGTCGGTGCGCACCAGCGCGGTGTGGCCGAAGAAGCGGTGCTGGTGGGTGCGGAAGCCGGCGGCGTCCATGGCGTACGCGGCGCCCGTCTCCAGCAGGTCCTCGGGGCGGTCCTGGCGGCGCGGGCGGACCCGCTTGTCGTGGTTGACGCCGTAGTTGTGGTCCTCGACCGCGGTGCCGTCGCGCCACAGGAAGCCGTGGAAGGGGGCGACGGTGAGGGCGGTGTCGGCGCCCTCGCGGGCGACGGCGGCGGCGACCCCGTCGATGTCCTCGCGGGTGACGAAGGGGCTGGTGCACTGGACGAGCAGGACGACGTCGGCGGTACGTCCCCGCAGCGCCTCGTAGGCGTCGAGGGCGTGCAGCACGGCGGCCTCGCTGCTCGCGGTGTCGCCCGCGATCTCCTCGGGGCGCTGTACGCAGTGCAGCCGGCCGCTCTCGCCGAGGGCTTCGGCCGCCGCGCGGGCGGCCTCGGCGACGGCGGGCGCGTCGGTCGTCACCACGACGTCGGTGACCTCACCGGAGGCCAGGCAGGCGCGGACGGCGCGGGCGACGAGCGGGACGCCGCCGACCCGGGCGAGGTTCTTGGCGGGTACGCCCTTGGAGCCGCCGCGTGCGGGGATGACGGCGAGCACGGTGGGTCGGTTCATCGGTGCTCCGGTGAGTGTGGTGAGTGTGCTGTCGGTGGTGTTCGCAGCTCGCGTGTTCACAGCTCCCCCATCCGCCGGACGACCGGGGCGACACGCTGGACGCCGTGCCGGTACGCGCCCCGGGCCGCGTCCCGGACCGCCTCGCGCACCGCCGTCCTGACCCGGCCGGCCTCGCGGGGCGCGGCGGCGCCGGGCAGCGGGTGGCCGTCGGGGGCCAGGTGGTGGCGGGCGAGGATGCCGGGGAGGTAGCCGGGGGCGGTGGCGGGCGTGTAGTAGGGCGCCGGGTCGGGCAGTTGGCCCCCGGCCAGCAGCGCGGTGACCCGGGCCCGGGCGGTGTCGTACGCCGCGGGGTAGCTGCCGTCGGCTGCGACGCCCTGGCCGGCCAGCCATTCCGGGTCGGGTTCCGGGTGCCCGCCGCCGTCCAGGTGGTCGAAGGAGGTGAGCAGTCCGGAGCCGGTGAAGTGGTGGTTGCCGAGGGTTTCGCGCACCCCGAGGTCGGTGAGGACGGCGGTGGGGATGCGGCGGTGCAGGGACTCCAGAGCGGCCGTGGACGAGACGGTGACGAGGAGGTCGGTGCGGTCCAGGACCTCGCTCATGTGCCCGTACACCAGGCGGAAGTTGGGCGGGAGGCCGCCGGGCAGGCGCTCGGCGAGCCGCTGGTAGGGGTGTTCCTCGATGTGCGTGGTGTGCTCGCCGGGCTTGGAGCGCAGCTTCAGCAGGACCTCGCGGCCGGGGTGCAGCCGGGCGTGCTCGACGAGGCGTCGCAGCAGGTACGTCCGGTCGGCGCGGTTCTCCGGTACGGAGGGCTGGGCGGCGAACACCAGGGTGTCGCGGCCGGGTTCGGGTCGGTACGGCTCGCCGCCGAGGAACGGGAGGGCGGCCTCGGTGACGGCCGAGGCGTCGGCGCCCACTCCCTCGTACACCGTACGGAAACGCTGCGCGTCGTGACGGGAGTTGGCGAGGACGATGTCGGCGCCGTGGCGCAGCAGGAGCCCGTCGGTGAGCTTCTCGTAGACGACGCCGACGTATCCGGTGACGAGGACGGGCCTCGTGGGCAGCCGGAGCGCGGCGACGCCGTGCAGCATGGCCTGGACGGCGCCGCCGACGAGGGCGAGGACGACGAGGTCGTATCCCTCGTCCCGTACGGCGTTCAGGAATTCGGCGGCGGTGACCTCGCGCACCCGGTCGGCGGGGATCCCCACGTCGCCGACCTCGGCGAGCTGGCGGGGAGTCGGGGTCGCCCGGCCGCGCAGCAGCAGTCCGCTGATCTCCACCCGCTGCGCGGGCTCCCCGGACCCGGGGGCGGTGAGGCGGTGCGCGGTGAGCGCGCCCCATTTCCACCGGGTGTCGGAGTCGGCGATCACGGCTGCCCTGAGGGCGGTCGTCTTTTCGGTACGTCGTGGCACGTCTTCGAATTTAGGAAGGCATTCGGATTCGCGGCCCAACGTGACGGCAACAGCGGGTTAACAGCCCGCCGACTCCCGGAGAATCAGCTGACGGAAAGGGCGTTCCGGGGCGGGGAACCGGGCCGGTTCATGGTCCCGACATTCTTCGTTCACCTGGTGTACCCGTCGGGTCCAGGGTAAATGCCGGACCGGCGCCTAGCGTGGTCCGCGTGGTCAAGCTCTCCGTCATCGTGCCGTTCTACAACGTTCGGGCCTACGCCCCCGACACCCTGAGAAGTCTGCGGGCCAATGCCCGCGAGGGGGTCGAATTCATCCTCGTCGACGACTGTTCGTCCGACGGGACCCTGGACATCCTCCAGCGCGCCGAGCGCGAGCTGCCGGGTGCCGTCCTGGTCCCGCACGAGCGGAACGGGGGCCTGGCGACCGCGCGCAACACGGGGATCGACGCGGCGCGCGGCGAATACCTCACGTTCCTGGACGGCGACGACTGGGCCGCGCCCGGGCACTACGAGCGGCTGCTGGCCGCGATCACGGCCCTGGGCTGCGATTTCGTCCGTACGGACCATGTGCAGTTCACCGACCGGGTGCGCACGGTCCACCGCGTCCCGTTCGGGCTGCGGAACACCGTGGTCAGCCCGCGCGAGGTGATCCTGCCGGCCGACCGGTCGACGCCGGTGGACTACGCGTACGCCTGGGCCGGGGCCTATCACCGCCGGCTGGCGGATTCGGGGCTGCTGCGGTTCCGGGACGGGCTGCGCACGGCGGAGGACCGGCCGTGGATCTGGCGGCTGCACCGGGAGGCGGAGTCCTTCGCGGCGGTCGGGCTGCCCGGGATCTTCTACCGGCGCGGGGTCGCCTCCTCGCTGACCCAGATCGGCGATGTGCGCCAGCTGGACTTCATCCGCGCGTTCGACCAGGTGCTGGAGGAAACGGCCCTGGATCCGGACGCGGACCGGCTGATGCCGAAGGCCGTGCGTACGTACTGCGCGGTCATGGCGCACCATGTGGAATCCATCGAAAGGTTCGAACCAGCAGTGGCCAGGAAATTGCGCTCGATGAGTGCGGCTTCGCTGCGGCGCATGCCCCAGGACATTCTCGCGGAAACGCTGAATTCGCTGGGTGAGCGCCGTGCGGACCGGCTGCGCCGGGTACGCCGACGCTCCGTGTCGCGGGAGGTCGCGGCCTGATGCCCGGCACCATCCAGATCTTCTCGGCGTGCACGCAGTACGCCGCCGCCACGCTCGTCGCGGCTCTGCGCTCCGGCATGTTCGGGCCGCGCTCCGAGCACCGGCGTGTCCTCGTCGTCAGCGACACCTCGCCCTCGCCCGAGCTCGGCACCCCGCTCCACCACCGGCCCGGGTTCGAGGCGCTGGCCGCCGAGTTCGACGCGGTGCGGTCCTGGAACGACTTCATCAGCCCGTTCCACCCGGGCGGCTGGGCGCCCCGGGAGCAGGACGCCCCGCTGTGGGAGCGGGCCGTGCGCGCGGCCTGGGACCTCGGGGACGCACCGGTCGAGCTGGCCTGCGAGTCCATCCAGGCCAACCCCGCGCAGGCGCTGGCGACGGTCTTCGGGGACAGCCCGCTGCATGTGTACGCGGACGGGCTGATGAGCTACGGACCGACCCGCAGCCGGCTCGACCAGCTGATCGGCACCCGCATCCGCCGGCTGCTCCACCTGGACCTGGTGCCGGGTCTGAAGCCCTTGCTGCTGACGGAGTTCGGGGTGGAGCCGGAGGTCGTCCCGACGGACGCGTTCCTCACGGTGCTGGGCGAGCTGGCCGACCCGGTCGCCGCTCCCGGCGCTCGGGGCTCCGTGCTCGTCCTCGGCCAGTACCTCTCCACCCTGGGCATCCTGACGCCTCGCCAGGAGGAGGACCTGCACGCGGGGATGGTGCGCGGCGCGGTCGCCCTCGGCCACACCCGTATCGTCTTCAAACCGCATCCCAGCGCGCCCGCCCACTGGACGCGCGCCCTGGAGGAGGAGGCGGTACGGCTCGGCGCCGTGCTCACCGTGGCGGACAGCCCGGTCCTGGCGGAGACGCTGTTCGCGTCGATGCGCCCCGCCCTCGTCGTCGGCTGCTTCTCCACCGCGCTGCTGACCGCCGCCTCGTTCTACGGACTGCCGGTCGCCCGCCTGGGCACGGGCCCGCTGCTGCACCAGCTCAGCCCGTACCAGAACAGCAACCGCATCCCCCTGACCATCGTGGACGCGCTGCTCCCCGACCTGGACGACCCGGAAGCGGTGACCGGCTGGTCGATGCCCTCGCCCGAGGAGATCGCGCGCGGGGCCGCCGGGCTGGTCGGCGCGGTCGGCTACGCGATGCAGCCGCAGCTCCAGGCCCCCCTGCGCCCCGTCGCCGAGCGCTATCTGAGCGGCCACCGGGACAGCCTGCGGCGGTACTTCAAGCGGCGGCGGCTGACCGCGCTCGGGCTGCCGGGGGCCATTCCCGCGCAGCTCACGTTCATCCCGCGCAACGCGACGGTCCGCCGCCTCGCGCGCCGGGCCCGCACCCTGAAGAGGGCCGCGGCCGGCTGAGCCATGAGGAAACTCCCGATACTCCGGTCCCCGCGCGGCCGGGCCGCCGCCCTGGCCGCCGTGCTCGCCGCCCTCACCGTCTGCGCCGGGGACGCGGTGGCCCGCAGCTACCCCTTCGGCACGCACACCCGCAGCGTCAACGACCTGGGCAACCAGTTCGTCCCGTTCCACGCCCGCCTCTGGGACCTGCTGCACGGCAGCGCCGACGGCGGGCTGCTGCTGAACTGGCAGTCCGGCTTCGGCACCGGCTTCCTGCCGGACTTCGGTACGTATCTGAGCAGCCCGTTCGCCCTGCTCGTCGGGGTCTTCCCCCGGGACCGCATCGACCTGGCGGTGTACGCGGTCACGCTGGTGAAGACCGGGGCGGCGGCGGCCGCGATGACCTGGCTGCTGACGGCGCTGCGGCGGGGCCGGGGCCGGGAGTGGGCGGCCGTGGTGCTCGGGGCCTCGTACGCGCTGTGCGGGTGGTCGGTGATCGAGGCCGTGTACAACCCGATGTGGCTGGACGGGCTGATCGCGTTCCCGCTGCTGTGCCTGGCCGCCGAGTGGGCCCGCACGGGCCGCCGGCCGGTCCTGGGCACGCTGCTGGTGACGCTGGCCTGGGTGTCGAACTTCTACACCGCGTACATGGCGACGCTCGGTGCGGCGCTGGTCCTGGTGGTGCGGCTGCTGACGGAGGACGGGACGCGGCGGGAGCGGGTACGGGGACTGGGGCGCGCGGTGCGGACGGTCGCGCTCGGGGCCGGGCTGGCCGCGCCGGTCCTGGTGCCGGTGTATCTCGGGACGCGGCACGCCTACCCGGGCTGGACGCGCCCGTTCGCCCCGGCGGCCTGGCCGGATGTCGCGGCCCGGTTGCTGCCGGCCACGTACGGCTTCTTCAGCCCGGCGCTCTTCCTCGGCACCGGCGCCCTGCTGCTGGCCGGTGCCCTGGCCTTCCACCGGGCCGTCCCGCGCACCGAACGCCTGGTGTGGGCGGGGCTCGTGGCGGGGGTCGCGCTGTCGTTGCAGTGGGGGCCGACGCATCTGCTGTGGCACGCCTTCGCGACGCCCAACGGCAGTCCGTACCGCCAGACGTTCGTGCTGTCCGGGCTGCTGGTGATCGCCGCGTGGCTGTCGGTCGCCTCCGGCTGGCCGGACCGGCGGGCGCTGCTCGGCGGCGCCGGGGTGGTCGCGCTGATCGCCGCCGGGGCCGCGTCCAGCGCCCTGGTCACCGCCTGGACGTACCCGCTGTTCGCGGCGGGCCTGGCGGCCGTGGCGGGGGCCCTGGTGCTGGCCCGGCGCGGCCGGTACGCCGTGCTGGCGGCGCTCCTCCTGGTCGGGGCGCAGGCCGGGCAGGCCGCGGCGACGACCGCGTACGCCGACCGGCAGCGGCTGGGCCGGCTGGACGACTACGCCCCCTGGGGTGAGCGCCAGCGCCTCCAGGCGGCGGCGGTCGCCGAGGCGGACGGCTGGCCGCGCTACCGGACCGATCCGGGCCTGGAGCAGAGCACGGCGAACGATCCGCTGCTGACCGGCGGCCAGGGCGGGGCGTACTACAGCAGCCACACCCCGGACGTGCTGACCCGCACCTTCCTGGCCCTCGGCGCCGGCTGGACGTCCAACGGCCGCGCGCTGCACGACCTGGACAGCCCGGTGACGGACGCGGTGTTCTCCGTGGGCGCCCGGGTGCACATGCCGCGCGACCCGCACCAGGGCTGGAACCGCCCGGACGACCGCCCGGTCACGGTGAGCCACGAGGACGTGCCGCCACTGGTGACGGTCCGGACCGCCAACGAGCACCTGAAATACGGGCGTTCACCGTTCCGCAACCAGGAGAAGCTGCTCGGCGCCTCCGTCTACACGGTGCCGGCGACCTCCCTGCGCGCGGCGGACGGGAGCGGGGCGGCCGACGCGGGCGCGTACGACTACGCGGTGCGGCCCGGCACGTACACCCTCCGCGCGGCCTGTCCGGTGGGCAGCGAGGTGTATCTGTGGGCACCGGACCTGTTCGGCCGCGCGCGACTGGGGGCGTCCGAACAGGCCGACTTCCGGGGTGAGTTGCCGGGGCGGCGAGCCGAGCTGCGCAAGCTGGGCGACGGAGGCGGGGCGCTCGCCGTGTCGATGCGGGTGGCCCGGCCGGGGACCGTCCCGCACGAGGCCGTCGGCTGCCTGGACCGGGACCGGCTGACCCGCGCGGTGGCCGGGCTGAAGCGGACGGGGGCGACGCGGGTGACGGTCACCGGGAGCGGGGTGCGCGCCGCGCTCCCGCCGGGCACGCGGGGCTTGGCGGTGCTGGCCGCGCCCCGGATCGCCGGGTGGAGCTGCGGGGGCCGCCCGGCGGACTCGTACCTCGGGCTGGTCGCGGCCCCGGTGAGCGGCGACCGGCCGGTGCTCGACTGCTCGTACCGGCCGCCGGGGCTTAGGCGGGGGAGCCTGGTGGGGGCGGGGGCGCTGCTGGGGCTGGTGGCGGTGGGACTGACCGGACGTCGGCGCAGGGCGGCACCGTAAACCCGAACACCCGCGACGACACCGAGACTTCATCTCCGCGTGGTGGGGCGGCCCGGCGCTCGCGCGTACGTTCCCAGCCATGGTCTCCCTTCTGAACAACCGCCTGACACGGCGCGCCCTGCGCCCCGCCGCCGCCCTGGTCGACCGCCGCATCCAGCAGCGCGTGGAGCGCGCCGCCGGGCCGTTGCGCGGTGAACTCGCGACCCTGCGCGGGGAGTACGAGGAGGAGCGGCGCGGCCGGTATGCCGTGGCGCTGCTGCTCGACGGGACCGGGCGCGGCGCCCACCGCATGCCCCCGGCCCATGAGGTGGACCGGCTGGTCCGCGAGGTGGGGGCGCTGGCCGGGAACCAGGCGGCGGCGCGGCGCGGCGTGGTGTCCGCCTACCGCACGGTTGTCGCCCTTGAGGCGCTGGGCGTCGGGCGCCTCGCGGGCTCGACGTCCAATGTGTGCGGCAAGCTGGCGACCGTACCGCTGCTGGCCCCGCCGAACGGGCGCATCCTGGAGATCGGCACGCTGTACGGGCTGTTCGCCGCCGCGCTGACCCGGATGACGCACCGGGCGGGGGTGGAGCCGGAGCTGACGATCGTGGACCCGTTGGCCGGTTCCCAGCTCCAGCCGGGCACCGCGCAGCCCGCCGACCCCACGGGCACCCCGGTCCGCGAGGACGTGGTGCGGGCCAACCTGGCGCTGACCGGGGGCGGCACGACGCACCACCCCCGGCTCGTGCGGGGCTTCTCCAGCGCCCCGGAGGTGCGGGCGGAGGCGGGCGACCGGGAGTACGGGGTGGTCGTGGTGGACGGCGACCACTCCATGGCGGGGGTGGCCGCCGACCTGGAATGGGTCGAGGGGATCGTGGCCCCCGGCGGGATCGTGGTCCTCGACGACTACGGCGACGCGGCGTGGCCGGGCGTCCAGGAGGCCCTGGACGAGCATCTGGCGGGCGGGGCCTCGCGGCTGCGGCTGCTGGGGTGCGTGGCGACGTCGGCGTACCTACGGGCCGAGTGAGGCGTAAGGGCGCCGTCAGACGCTGCTGAGCGACAGCTTCGCGGCGAAGCCGAGGAACAGCACCCCGGCCGCCGAGGTGGCCCCGGCCGAGAGCCGCCGACGCCTGCGGAAGGCGGCGGACAGCCGGGTGCCGCCGAAGATCAGCGCCGACAGGTACAGGAAGCTGGCGAGCTGGAGCAGGGTGCCCAGGACCAGGAACGACAGGGCGGGATAGGCGTATCCGGGGTCCACGAACTGCACGAAGAACGAGATCAGGAAGAGGATCGCCTTCGGGTTGAACAGGCTGACCACCAGTGCCCGCCGGTAGGGCCGCTCCATGGCCCCCGGGGCCTGCGCCTCGGCCCGCTCCTCGTCGGTGATCTCGGCGACCCGCCGGTGCCGCTCGCGCCACATCGACACGGCGGCCCGCAGCATCCCGATCGCCATCCAGGTCAGATAGCCGGCGCCCGCGTACTTGACGATCGCGAACAGCACGGGCGTCGTCTGCAGCAGCGACGAGGCGCCCAGCGCGGACAGCGTCATCAGCACGGTGTCCCCGGTCCACACCCCGGCCGCCGCCACATACCCGGTCCGCACCCCGCGCCGCGCGGCGACGGACAGCACGTACAGCGAATTCGGCCCCGGCAGCAGAACGATCAGCACGAGGCCGGCGAGATAGGTCGGAAGGTCGGTGACACCCAGCATGGGACGGAGTCTCGCACGCGGCCACGACCGTGCGGAAGCGGGAATTCCGGGAGGAGGGGCACGGAAGAGCGCGTTCTCCGTCACAGAAGCGCGACGGAAGGAACGGTGCAGGATTCGGCAACCGGGTGGCGTGGAAACCCGTCCCATGAGATACGCGAGTGCGCGGGCCGGAGACGCCGGGGCCGAGGATGCAGGGGGCTGGGATGATACGCACGGGCAGGACCGGGCGCGGTTACGCGCTCCGAGGGGCCGCCGTCGTGGCCGTGGTGGCCATGGCCGGGGTGACCGCCGGGTGCAAGGAGCAGCCCGCGGCCGGTGCCTCGGCCGCGCCCTCGGCACCGGCGGGCAGCGGCTCCCCCACCGACGACGCGAAGCCGGGCGGCGGCTCCGCGAGCCCGTCGGCGAGCGCGAAGCCGAAGGAGCCGGTCAAGACGTCGCCGAAGCCGAGCGCGACCCGCACCACGCCCACGGCCGACCCGCAGGGCAAGGTGCTGATGGCGAGCGGGGCCGAGGGCAAGCAGGTGCGCGAACTCCAGGCGCGGCTGCGGCAGATCGGGCATTTCGACCGCATCCCCACGGGCTACTACGGGACGGTCACCGTGGCCGCCGTGCAGTCCTTCCAGGGCAAGCGCGGTCTGGCCAGGACCGGGAAGACCGACACCGTCACCTGGCAGAAGCTGCTCGGCATGACGCACGAGCCGACGGCCACCGAGCTGAACCCGCCGACCACCCGGCCGGTCGCCAAGCCGGACAAGCGGTGTCTGACGGGGCGGGCGATCTGCATCAGCAAGAACAGCCGCACGCTGTCCTGGATGATCGACGGCAAGGTCGTCTCGTCCATGGACGTGCGCTTCGGCTCGCAGTACACACCGACCCGCGAGGGCACCTTCTCCGTGTACTGGAAGTCGCGCCACCACGTGTCCTCGATCTACCACACGGCCATGCCGTACGCGATGTTCTTCAGCGGCGGCCAGGCGGTGCACTACTCCTCGGACTTCGCGGCCCGCGGCTACAACGGGGCCTCGCACGGGTGTGTGAACGTCCGGGACGAGGGGAAGATCGCGGCCCTGTTCGCCGCCGTCCGCACCGGCGACAAGGTCGTCGTCTACAAGTGAGGCGGCAGGGGAGATGAGGGGCGCGGGCGGGACCGGGGGAACGTGTCCCGCCCGCGCCATGTGCGCCGAGCCGCAGGTACGGGGGGAACCCCGGCTCCGGGCGCTGCCGATGACCAGTCGGCTCATTCCGTACAGCGTCGGCAGGCCGGAAAACGTCACACCGACCGGTACGAACGCTCAGCGGGCCGCCGCGGAGCCGGCCGGCCGGGGGTCCCCCGAGGCGGGATCCGTCGCCTCCGGGTCCGGCGCGACGGCCGCTGTCGAGGGGCCGGGCGACTCGGTGAACCGGATGGCGGGGAGCGGCGCGGAGGCGTCGCCGCCCTGCTCGGTGTCGCCCGTGCCGCCGCCGTGCTTGCCGTCCTCGGCGTCGAGCAGCCGGTCGCAGAACCGGTCGAGGTTGCGGGCGCCCTTGGCCAGGGTTTCGAGGCGGGTGCGGCGGTCGGCGTCGAGCGTGCCGTCGCGGTAGTCGCGGCACGCCTGGAGGGTCTTGGCGTACCAGGAGCCGGAGGGTTCGTCGCCGGAGTGGCCGTTCCCCTTGCCGGTGTCCTCGTCGCTGTCGCCGTCGTCGTCGGAGGCGCCGTCGCCGGGGTCCGTGGCGCCGCCGGTGCGGCTGCCGCCCGTCCGGTCGGTGCCGGTCCCGTCGTCCTTGCCGCTCCGGTCGTCGTGGGACGCGCCGCCACCGGGGCGCGCGGTGTCCTCGTCGGCGTCGGGGCGGTCGCCGGGGGGCGGGGCGTCCGGGGTGGGGGTGCCGGGCGACGGGGGCGCGGAGGTCTCCTCGTCGGGGACGACGTCGGTGCCCAGCTTCTCGGGGGACTCGGCGGCCGAGACCGAGGTCGCCGGTGAGGGGGTGTGCCGGCCGAAGGGGCCGGGCAGCATCCCGGTCCCGGCGGCCACGGCCACCCCTCCCAGGGCACAGCAGGCCAGTGAGGCGACGAGTCCGAAGCGCAGGGGCCGGCTCCAGCGGAACGGGCGCTCACCGCGCCGCGGACCGGCCGCCCGGCCTATGTGGACCGGGGCGAGCACCGCCGTCTCGGCTTCGTCGTCGTGCGCGGCCGTGACCCCGGCGGTACGGGGGCCGCGGGGTGCGGCACGGAAGGCGGCGAGCGCGGCGGCCTCGCCGGGGAGTTCACCGGTGGCGGGACGGGCGGTGCGGGCGACGGAGTCGAGGGCGGCGGCCAGGCGTTCGGCGTCCTGGCGGGGACGGCCTTCGGCAGGGTCGACCGGTTCGCCGCGGAGCATTTTCTCCGCCGCTTCCTTGTCAAGCCATGCGTACTGCTCGTCGGCCATCACATGTCCTTCTGCGTCCACAGACGCGAATGCGTCACACCGGCGGGAGCCACCAGGCCGGTGCGTGGGGGGCGTTGTACGGGTACGGCGCCGAGCTCCCCGGTCCGTCCCGGCGCGTCCCCCGCATTCTTCCGGAAGGCCGCCGAGGGCGCCTCGGGTCCCTCCTGCTCCGCCCGGCGCCGGAGGGTGCCGTCCGCCTGACCGGGGACGGGGGCGGGGCCGGGCTGTCCGTCCCCGCCGCCCGGACGCTGGGCCGCGATCCCGGCCGCGTCCGCCCCGAGCAGTTCGGCGAGCCGCTTCAGCCCGCGGTGGGCGGCGGTGCGGACCGCGCCGGGCCGCTTGCCGAGGGTCTGCGCCGCGCTCTTCGCGTCGAGGCCGACCACCACCCGGAGCACCACCGCCTCGGCCTGGTCCTGCGGCAGCTGGGCGATGAGCGACATGGTGTGCCCGGTCGCCAGGGACTCGATCGCCTCGTCGGCCGTGTCGGAGCCGGCCGGCTTGTCGGAGAGCTCCGTCTCGTCGCCGCCGATGGCGGGGCGCCTGCCGCGCATCCGGAGATGGTCCAGCGCCCGGTTGCGGGCTATGCGCGCGGCCCAGCCGCGGAAGCGGTCGGCGTCCCCGCTGAAACGGTCGAGGTCACGGGCTATCTGAAGCCACGACTCGGACGCCACGTCCTCGGCGTCCGGCTCCCCCACCAGTGTCCTTATGTAGCCCAGCAGCCGCGGCTGCACAGCGCGGTACACAGCACGGAAGGCGTCCTCGTCCCCGCGCTGTGCCGCGAGCACCGCGGCAGTAAGCCCCGCGTCGTCCCCCAGCACTACCTCAACCCTGCCCTGCTGTCCGAATCGCAGCTGGTCACCACTGCCGCGCCACCCTGCGCGACTCAGCACGCTACGTCCTTGGCGTGCACCCCGTCCATGACTTGTACAACCTGCAACATTCCATCGCCCCACCCCGGTGTGACAGAAAACGCACCCACGGCGCAGAGATGAGTACGGGGTCGTCCTGCGGCCCCGCGGAAGACGACCGGGGCCTCTCCTGTGGGGGGTGGCGGCCCCGGTCGTCCTCGTTCTTCCCGCCACGCGGCGGCGGTTCACGTACGAGGATGACTCCGTGACGACCACCGAAGGCGTTCCCGCCGTCCCCGTCCGCGTATGCGCGGTCCTCGTCGAAGGCGGCGAGGTCTGCCTCATCCGGCGGGAGAGGCCCGACGGGGCGCAGTACTCGCTGCCCGGCGGGCTGCTCCACGCGGACGAACAGGTGCCCGCCGGGCTGGCCCGGGAGTTGCGCGAGGAGCTGGGCCTCGATGTCGCGGCGCTGCCCGAACCGCCCCGGCTGCTCCGGGTGCAGGACCAGGTCACGACGCGGCCCGGCCGGCCCGGCACGTTCCGCCGGCTCCACCTCATCCATCTGCTGGCCGTGCCCCGCGAGGTGCGCGCGGCGTTCCCGGCCACCGAGCTGGACGCCGAGGACGGGGCGCGGGTCGTCTGGGTGCCCCTCGCGGAGGCCGCCGGGCTGCACCTCTACCCGGCGGCCGGACCGCTGCTGCTTGAGCCGGCCGGGTCCGCCGGGTCCGGCGTGCTGCTGCCCCCGCTCACCGACCTGACGTACGCCTGGCGGTAGGCACCCGGGGCTCAGGACCGCACCCGTCCCCGCCGGGCCGCCGCCGCGCGGAGTATCCGGCCGCCCTCCGTGGAGACGTCGCGGATCTGGCGCAGGCCGGCCGTGGCGGGGGCGTCCTCGTCCATGGCGGCCAGCATCTCCAGGATCGCGGTCTGGCGGGCCGCCTCGCCGGCCAGCAGCGGGCCCGCGCCCGAGGGGTCGCCCGCCCGGCAGCGGGCCACCGGGTCCGGGGTCGCGGGGACGGTCATGTCGTGGCCGAGGTGGACCTCCAGGGCCAGCACCGAGCAGGCGTCCGCCCAGGCGCGCAGCGCTTCGCCCGCCCGGTCGCCCGGGGCGGCGGCGAGCAGGTCCCGGACGTGGGCGGCCGGTTCGCCGGGGTGCGCGAGGGTGTCCAGGGCGGTGCGGGCCTCGGCGAGCCGGGCGGGCCAGAGGCGGGGCTCGGCGCAGGCGGCCCAGAGCGGGCGCAGCGGGTCGGGGCCGGTGCCCGGGGCGGGCTGGGGCAGACAGCGTTCGAGGCAGGCGACCGCCGCGGCGGCGAGCCCGCGTTCGTCGGCGGCGGCGATCAGGTCGAGCAGGCTCATCGGCGTCTCCTGTCAGCCCTCCGTGAGTGCCCCATGCCGGGACACAGGGGGGCGCAGCGCTTCCTGTTATCGCATTCAGCGCCGAATGGCCGAAAAGCGTCACTGCCGCTGGCCGATTACGGCCACCCCGCCCGCCTCCCGCCTCAGTGCGCCCGGAGCGGACGCGGGCCGGCCGGGAACGCGCCGAGCTCCGCGCGCCGGGACTGCATCGCCGTCACCCTGCGGACGACCAGGATGGCCAGGACCGCCGCGACGAGGTCCAGCGCATCGGTGGCGGCGACCAGGTCGAGCCCGCGGATGATCTCGTCCCCGGTCTCCGCGTCGGCGTAGAGGCGGCCGGCGCCCCGGCTCAGGAGCTGGTCCGCGACCAGCGCCGAGCAGCACGCCTCCCCGGACGACGCGGCCACCGGACCGCAACGCCCGGCGGCCGCATTATCCATGGTCAGAGGCGTTTCCAGCGGCTCAGCCCGCGTCGATCTCCTTCGCCAGCGACTGGAACTTCGCGTAGCTGAGCTTCGGCTTGCCCGGGACCCACAGCTTCTGGGCCGTCGCCCGCAGCGGCATCCGGATGCCCGCGGCGACCTGCTCGGCGGTCTGGGCGTTCGGGAAGTCGCCCCAGACGGCGAACCGGCCGCCGAGGATCTGGTCCGAGTAGCGCGCCGGGACCGGGGTGGTGCCGCGCAGCACGAGCGGGGTCCACTGCTCGTAGATCCGCTTGCCGGTCGGGTAGACGAAGGCGTTGGGCTGGCCGAGCACGTAGTACATGAACTCGTCGTTGAGGTTGAGGACCTTGCGGCCCTCGCTCAGATACTCCTCCGGCGACCGGGCCCCGTACTCCTTGCCCGTCCAGTACTCGACCTCGATGTCCTTGTCGGCGCGCACCTTGCTGTCGCGGAACTGGCCGTCGTTCCACGCCTTCGGCCGCATGTCGCGCTTGCGGACCACCTTCGCCCGGTCGTTGAGCCAGCCGGTGGCGAGGTCGGAGATGCCGGCCCCGGAGCCGTACTTCGCGACGGCCGCGCGCTGGAGCTGCGGGTAGGAGGCGGCCGGGTTGCTCGCCATCAGCGCCCGGTACTCGTCGCCGCCCAGGTGCCAGTACGCGCCGCCGAACAGCTCCGCGTACTCGCCGAGGAGCTCGTCGACCAGCTTGGCCGCGCCCGGCTCGGAGATGTCCAGCGAGCCGGTCGAGGCGACGCCGGAGACGTTGTGCAGCTGGAGGTCGGGATGGGCGCGCAGCACCGCGCCGAGGTGGCCCGGCGAGTCGATCTCCGGGACGACCTGGATGTGCAGCCGGCCGGCCAGGGCGACGATGTGCCGCACCTGCTTCTTGGTCAGGTGGTCCGGCGAGACCACCTCGGGGTGCGTGTCCGACTCGATGCGGAACGCCTGGTCGTCGGAGAAGTGCAGGCCGAGCTGGTTGAGCTTGAGGTCGGCCATCTCGTGCATCCGGTCCTCGATCCAGGACGCGGTGTAGTGCTTGCGGGCGATGTCGAGGTTGAGGCCGCGCTGCGGCTTGTCGGGCCGGTCGCGCACCTCGCCCTCGGGCATCGAGCCGTCGGCTCGCACGGACTGCTTGAGGGTGCGGGTGCCGTAGAAGACGCCCGCCTCGCCGGGCCCGCTGATCTTCACCCGCCCGTCGGCGGTGCGCAGGGTGTACGACTCCGGCCCGCCGGACGCCTTCGGGGTGAGGGCCAGCTCGACGTCACCGGCGCGGGCGGCCACCTCGCCCCGGTAGTCGATCTTCAGCTCGCCGGCCAGCAGCTTCCCCTCGTCGGCGAGCTTGCCGCTGCCCTTCGCGAGGACGACCCCGCTGTCCTTGCCGGGCTTCCAGCCGGGCCCGTGGGCGGGGGTGTGCTCGCGTACGGCGGGGATGGTGCGGGGCGTCGTGGAGAGCGGGTAGCTCCGGGTCGGCGACGGGGTGGGGGAAGGGGACGACGCCGCACGGGACGTCTCGGGGCCGTTGCCGTGCTCGGTTCCGGAGCCGCCGCAGCCGACGAGCACGACGCTCGCCGCGGCCGCCGCCGTCACGGCCAGGAGGGCGCCGCGTGAGGATGCCATCAGTCAGAAACCTCCGGTTCGGGGAAACGTGGGGGGAAGGTCAGGGGGAAAGTCGGGGGCGGGCCGGGGGAAAGGGAGCAGAACTGCGAGAAAACGGGGCAGATGAAGGGAGGTAACCGGGCAATCTCCTCACACATCCGCTCGTCAGGCATCGCGAAACTCTCCCGTCCGGGTGAAATTCGCGCATCCTTCGCCCACCCTTATCCCCGCCTCGCTAGCGTTGAGCTCCCTTCACCTCCGAGTCCCCCTTCATCTCTCCATTCGGGAGCTCACGCTGTCCAGGTCCAGCGAGTCCCACGCCGGCCTTCCCGAGCCGCCGCCCCGGCCCGCCCGGCGCACCGCCGTGCCCGTGCAGAGCCGCCGCGGCGCCCCCGCCCGGTCCGCCCCGCACGCCTGGGGCCTGCCCCGGTTCAACGGCGCGCCAGCCCCCGAGGCCGAGGCGGCCCTGCTGGAGTGCTTCGGCAGCGCGGCCTGGGCGCGCCGGCTCGCCGGCCACCGCCCCTACCCGGACACGGACGCGCTGCTCGCCGCGGCCGACGAGGCGGCCTACGACCTGGCCCCCGCCGATCATGCCGAGGCGCTGGCGGCCGAGGAGTCACCGGGGCTGCGGCCGGACGCTCCGCGCTCCGCCCATCTCGCGCTGGCCGCCGCGCACGCCGAGTACGAACGCAGGTTCGGCCATGTCTTCGTGATCTGCCTGGACGCCTACCCGCCCGCCGAGCACCCGGACCAGGTGCTGGCCGGCATCCGGGCCCGGCTGGGGCACGAGGAGGACCGGGAGCGGGCGGTCGCGGCGGACGAGATGCGGCGACTCGCCCGGGGGCGCCTGGCCGCGTTGGTATCGAGTCGATAACGGGTTGCGGGCGGGCCGGGCGGGCCGGATTCCCCAGCATGGAGGGGCCGAGCAGGGTCGCGGAGGGCTGTCCATAGCCCGTCCGTGCCTGTTTCGTTGCCACTTTGATCACACCGGAGGGCCCCGCGCGATCGAACCGACAATCCGTCGCTACGATGGCCGGGGCCGGTGGACCGTACCCGGCCGGGTCAGACCGACAGTCAAGCCGGCCGACCCCAATCCCCGCTCCCGGAGGGTTCTTCCGTGCCGGCTGGAACGCTGTACCGCGGCCGGGAAGGCATGTGGTCCTGGGTGGCTCATCGAGTCACCGGTGTCCTCATTTTCTTCTTCCTGTTCGTGCATGTCCTGGACACCGCCCTCGTCCGTGTCTCCCCCGAGGCGTACGACGACGTCGTGTCCACGTACAAGACGCCGATCGTCGCGCTGCTGGAATACGGCCTGGTGGCCGCGATTCTCTTCCACGCGCTGAACGGTCTGCGCATCGTCGCCGTGGACTTCTGGGCCAAGGGCCCGCGCGTTCAGAAGCAGATGCTCTGGGTCGTGCTGGGCATCTGGATCGTGCTGATGCTGGGTGCCCTGTACCCCGTGCTCGGCCACGCCGTACGCGAACTCTTCGGGAGCTGAGGCCCATGTCCACCGAGACTTCCGCGATCGGCGCCGTCGAAGGCGTCTCGTTGTACGACGTCGACAACCCGGCCCCCGTCATCGAGCCGCCGCGCAAGCGGACCGGCAAGACCCCCAAGGGCTCGCGCACCAACTTCGAGATGTACGCCTGGCTCTTCATGCGCCTGTCGGGCATCGTGCTGGTCGTCCTGGTCATCGGCCACCTGCTGATCCAGCTGGTGCTGGACGGCGGCGTGTCCAAGATCGGCTTCGCCTTCGTGGCGGGCCGCTGGGCCTCGCCGTTCTGGCAGGTCTGGGACCTGGCGATGCTGTGGCTCGCCATGCTGCACGGCGCCAACGGTCTGCGTACGGTCATCAACGACTACGCCGAACGGGACAACACCCGCTTCTGGCTGAAGATGCTGCTGTACACCGCCACGGTGTTCACCGTCCTGCTGGGCACGCTGGTGATCTTCACCTTCGACCCGAACATCCGCTAGGCGCCGGGCCCGAAGGACCAGAGGTAAACCATGCAGATCCACACGTACGACACCGTCATCGTCGGCGCCGGCGGCGCCGGCATGCGCGCGGCCATCGAGTCGACCAAGCGCAGCCGCACCGCCGTGCTGACCAAGCTCTACCCCACCCGCTCCCACACGGGCGCCGCGCAGGGCGGCATGGCCGCCGCGCTGGCCAACGTGGAGGAGGACAACTGGGAGTGGCACACCTTCGACACGATCAAGGGCGGTGACTACCTGGTCGACCAGGACGCCGCCGAGATCCTGGCGAAGGAGGCCATCGACGCCGTTCTCGACCTGGAGAAGATGGGCCTGCCGTTCGGCCGCACGCCCGAGGGCAAGATCGACCAGCGTCGCTTCGGCGGTCACTCCCGCAACCACGGTGAGGCCCCCGTCCGCCGCGCCTGCTACTCGGGCGACCGCACCGGCCACATGATCCTCCAGACGCTCTATCAGAACTGTGTCAAGGAGGGCGTGGAGTTCTTCAACGAGTTCTACGTCCTGGACCAGCTGGTGGTCGAGGAGGACGGCGTCAAGAAGTCCGCCGGCGTCGTCGCCTACGAGCTGGCCACCGGCGAGATCCACGTCTTCCGCGCGAAGGCGGTCATCTACGCCTCCGGCGGCACCGGCAAGTTCTTCAAGGTGACGTCGAACGCGCACACCCTGACCGGTGACGGCCAGGCCGCCTGCTACCGCCGGGGTCTGCCGCTGGAGGACATGGAGTTCTTCCAGTTCCACCCGACCGGCATCTGGCGGATGGGCATCCTGCTGACGGAGGGCGCCCGCGGTGAGGGCGGCATCCTCCGCAACAAGGACGGCGAGCGCTTCATGGAGAAGTACGCGCCCGTCATGAAGGACCTCGCGTCCCGTGACGTCGTGTCCCGCTCCATCTACACGGAGATCCGCGAGGGCCGCGGCTGCGGTCCCGAGGGCGACCACGTCTACCTCGACCTGACGCACCTCCCGCCGGAGCAGCTGGACGCCAAGCTCCCGGACATCACCGAGTTCGCGCGTACGTACCTCGGCATCGAGCCCTACACGGACCCGATCCCGATCCAGCCGACCGCGCACTACGCCATGGGCGGCATCCCGACCAACGTCGAGGGCGAGGTGCTGGCCGACAACACCACCGTCGTCCCGGGCCTGTACGCCGCCGGCGAGGTCGCCTGCGTGTCGGTGCACGGCGCCAACCGCCTCGGCACCAACTCGCTGCTCGACATCAACGTCTTCGGACGCCGCGCGGGCATCGCCGCCGCCGAGTACTCCGCGAAGAGCGACCTCATCGAGCTTCCCGAGGACCCGGCGCGGCAGGTCATCGACCAGGTCGAGCGGCTGCGCGACTCCACGGGCACCGAGCGGGTCGCGGCGATCCGCCAGGAGCTCCAGGAGTGCATGGACGCCAACGTGATGGTGTTCCGCACCGAGCAGACGATCAAGACCGCGGTCGACAAGATCGCGGAGCTGCGCAAGCGCTACCTGGACGTGTCCGTCCAGGACAAGGGCAAGCGGTTCAACACCGACCTGCTGGAGGCCATCGAGCTGGGCAACCTGCTCGACCTGGCCGAGGTCATGGCGACGTCGGCGCTGGCGCGCAAGGAGTCCCGCGGCGGTCACTACCGCGAGGACTACCCCACCCGCGACGACGTCAACTTCATGCGCCACACCATGGCGTACCGCGAGGTCGCCGAGGACGGCACCGAGTCGATCCGGCTGGACTACAAGCCGGTCGTCACGACCCGCTACCAGCCGATGGAGCGTAAGTACTGATGGCTACACCCACCCTGGACAAGGCCGACAAGGCTCCCGAGCCCGAGGCCGGCTTCGCCGACTCGCCGTACATCACGGCCACGTTCCGCATCCGGCGGTTCAACCCGGAGGTCTCCGACGAGGCCCAGTGGCAGGACTTCCAGATCGAGATCGACCCGAAGGAGCGTGTCCTCGACGCCCTTCACAAGATCAAGTGGGACCAGGACGGAACGCTCACGTTCCGGCGGTCCTGCGCGCACGGCATCTGCGGTTCGGACGCCATGCGGATCAACGGCAAGAACAGGCTCGCCTGCAAGACGCTGATCAAGGACCTGAGCCCGGAGAAGCCGATCACGATCGAGGCCATCAAGGGCCTCACGGTCCTCAAGGACCTCGTGGTCGACATGGACCCGTTCTTCCAGGCGTACCGCGACGTCATGCCCTTCCTCATCACCAAGGGGAACGAGCCGACCCGCGAGCGCCTGCAGTCCCCCGAGGACCGCGAGCGCTTCGACGACACCACCAAGTGCATCCTGTGCGCCGCGTGCACGTCCTCGTGCCCGGTGTTCTGGAACGACGGCCAGTACTTCGGCCCGGCGGCGATCGTCAACGCGCACCGCTTCATCTTCGACTCGCGCGACGAGGGCGGCGAGCAGCGCCTGGAGATCCTCAACGACCGTGACGGCGTGTGGCGTTGCCGCACCACCTTCAACTGCACGGACGCCTGCCCGCGTGGCATCGAGGTCACCAAGGCGATCCAGGAGGTCAAGCGCGCGCTGATCACGCGTCGCTTCTGATCCGCCCGAGCATGTGAAGAGGCCCGGTCCCCCTCGGGGGTCCGGGCCTCTTGCTGCGCCCCGGCGGCCCGGACGGTACGGTCGTGCGGAACCGGTGGTCGGTTCACCCACCGCCGCCACGGGGGTGCGCGGGGAGAGCGAGAGCGGGGAACGTTGAGCGATCCGAATCCGTACGCGGAGGACTCATCCAAGTGGGGGCCCGGCCGGCCGCCCGGGACCCCTCCCGGCGTCCCGAACGGCCAGGGCTACGGCTACCCGTCGGCCGGCAATCCGGTCTACGGCTACCCGCAGCCGCTCTCCGGCCCGCCGTCGCAGCCGCCGGGCTACGGGTATCCGTCGCCGCAGGCCCCGGGGTACGGGTATCCCGGCGCGGCCCCGGCGGGCGGCGGGGCGCCGGTGCTGTCCATCGGGGACATCACGGTGATGAGCGATTCGATCGTGACGCCGTCCGGGACGATGCCCCTCAGGGGCGCGGTGTGGACGGCGACGGACATGTCGCGCACCGAGGAGAGGATCCCGCCGGTCGCGATCGTGCTGGCGATCATCTTCGCCGTGTTCTGCCTGATCGGCCTGCTCTTCCTGCTGATGAAGCAGAAGCAGACGACCGGCTTCGTCCAGGTGACGGTGACCAGCGGGGGCCGCCACCACTCCACGATGGTCCCGGCCTATCAGCCGGAGACCTTCCCGATGGTGATGTCCCAGGTCAACACCGCCCGCTCGATGAGCGTCTGAGGGCGGACCGCCGGGCGGACGGCGGCGGCCGGCTCAGTCCCAGGCCGCCCCGCCGCGGTCCTCCGCGACGACCATGATGCGCCGCAGCATGTCGTTGAGCAGCGCCCGCTCGTCCGCGTCCAGGACGCCCAGCAGCCGTTCCTCCTCGTGTCCGAGGAAGGCCATCGCGCCGAGCCAGGTCGACCGGCCCACGTCCGTCAGCACCACGTCGACCCGGCGCCGGTCCGTGGTGGACGGGGTGCGGCGGACGAGGCCGCGGCGCTCGACCGCGTCCAGCCGGCCGGTGACGGACGCGGGGGCGAGGTCGAGGTCGGCGGCCAGTTCGGACGGGGCCGCCGTGCCGCCGCGTCCGGCCAGCTTGTGCAGGGTGTCGAACTCCTGCCGGTCCAGGTCGAAGTCGATGAGGGACTGCTCGCGCACCCGGCGCAGATGAACGGAGAGCTTCTTCATCCGGGTGACCGCGCCCTCGACATCCGCGTCGAGCTCGGGAAGCACGGGTCTCCACCGCTCCACGTGCCCGTCGGTCCAGTCGCGTCGCTCCATGGCGCTCAGCCTACGCGGGCGCCTCCGGCGGACCAGATCCTTCGGAACCGTAATTCTCGTTGACGGATACTTCGGTACCGAAATAGATTGCCGCCCATGGCCACCCCCGCGCCGCCCACGGCGCATCCCTTGAGGACACGCGCGTTCCGGCTGCTCTTCATCGGACGCTCGCTCTCGATGCTGGGCGACTCCGCGATCCCCGCCGCGCTCACCCTCGCCGTCTATATGGCCACCGGCTCGACCGGCGACCTCGCGCTGGTGCTGGGGTGCGCGATGGTGCCCAAGCTGCTGCTGCTCCCGCTGGGCGGTGTCGTCGGCGACCGCTTCAACGCCCGCACGGTGGCCCTGACCACCGACCTCGTGCGGTGCGCGACCCAGCTCTTCGTCGGCGCCGAACTGCTCTCCGGCACCCCGGCCCTCTGGCAGATCGCCCTCGCCGAGGCGGTCGGCGGCGCCGCCGGGGCCTTCGCGATGCCGACCTCGTCCCCACTGGTCCGGGGCACCGTGGACGAGTCGGGGCTGCTGCGCGCCAACTCGCTGATGGCGGTGGCCTCCGGGACCGCGCGGATCGGCGGGCCCGCCGTCGCCGGGGCCCTGATCCTCACCGCCGGACCGGGCTGGGCCTTCGTGCTGGACGGCGCCAGCTTCGCGGTGAGCGCCGCCCTGCTGTACGTGATCCGGGTCCGCCATGTCCCCATCCCCCGGCGCTCCCTGCTCGGCGACCTCAAGGGCGGCTGGACCGAGGTCCGCAGCCGCGACTGGTACTGGACGAGCCTGGTCGCGCACGCCGTCTGGAACGGGGCGGCGGCCGTGCTGACCACACTCGGCCCGGCCCTCTTCCTGCACGGCCCGGGCGGCAGGGGGAGCTGGGTCCTCCTCCTCCAGACCGGTGCGGTGGGCCTGCTCATCGGCTCGCTGGTGGCCGGCCGCGTCCGGCCCCGCCGGGCGGTCCTGGCCGCCAACCTCGCCGGTGCGCTGTACGTGCTGCCGCTCTGCCTGCTGGCCGCGCACGCCCCGCCGGCCGTCTCGCTCACCGCGTACGGGATCGCCATGGCCGGTCTCGGCTTCCTCAACCCGGTCTGGGAGACCGCCGTCCAGTCCGCGGTGCCGCCGCAGGCCCTGGCCAGGGTGACCTCGTACGACTGGCTGCTCTCGCTGGCCGCGATGCCGCTCGGCTACACCCTCGCCCCGCTCGCCGCCTCCGCCTGGAACACCGAGGCCCCGCTCGCCGTGGCCGGGCTGCTGGCCGGCGCCGCCTGCGCGGCCACCGCCCTGGTGCCGGGCGTACGGCGCTTCGGGGCGACGGCCACCGCCGACGCGGTGCGGAAGACCGGGGCGCCGGCCGGGACGACGCCCGCGGCGGGGTAGCGGGCGCGGCCCGGATACGCTCGGGCCCGTGGTGAAGGAAGAGAAGGACACGAAGGCCGTCAAGGCTCCCCGGAGCGAGCAGACCCGTGCGCTGATCCTCGAAACCGCGCTCCGGCTCTTCCAGGAAAGAGGCTACGACCGGACGACCATGCGGGCCATCGCCCAGGAGGCGGGCGTCTCCGTGGGGAACGCCTACTACTACTTCTCGTCCAAGGAGCACCTGGTCCAGGGCTTCTACGACCGGCTGGCCGCGGAGCACGCGGAGGCGGTGCGGCCGGTCCTGGACGGCGAGCGGGACCTCGCGGCGCGGCTGCGCGGGGTGCTGCTGGCCTGGCTGGACGTGGCGGAGCCGTACCGCCCCTTCGCCACGCAGTTCTTCAAGAACGCGGCCGATCCGGAGAGCCCGCTCAGCCCGTTCTCGCCGGATTCGGTCACCGCGCGCGAGGCGGTCATCGCCATCCACGAGCGCTGCCTGACCGGCTCCACCACCCGGACGGACCCCGAACTGACCCCACTGCTCCCGCAGTTGATGTGGCTCGCGCATATGGGCCTGGTGCTCTTCTGGGTGTACGACCGGACGGACGGCGCCGCCCGCAGCCGCCGCCTGGTCACACGTACGGTCCCGATCGCCGCCCGCGCCCTGGCCCTGTCGCGGTTCCGGGTGCTGCGGCCGCTGGTGCGGCAGGTGCACGAGGTGCTGGAGGAGTTCCTGCCGGAAACGACGGCGCGGGCGGCCGGACCGGACAGCCCCTAGCCGCCCGCGCGCCCGGGCCGGATCAGATCCAGCCGAGCTCCCACAGGCGCCACACGCCCGTGCCGTCGGAGAGGTACTGCGAGCCGGAGACGTCCGACTTGGCGATGACGTAGTCCTTCTTCTGCCACAGCGGCACCAGCGGAACGTCCTCGCCGACCAGCTTCTGGAGCTCCTTGAAGTCTCCGGAGGCCCGGCTGCGGTCGCTGAACTGCAGCGTGGCGCTGATCAGCTCGTCCATCTTCTTGCTGGTGTAGCCGTTGTGAAGGCTGCTGTCGCGGCCGACGAGCGGCTGGCTGAAGGTGTCGGGGTCCGGGTAGTCCGGGAGCCAGCCAACGGTGTACATGTCGTACTCACCGGCCGCGTAGCCCTTCTGGAACCGGGTCCACTCGACGGCCTTGATGGTGACCTTGAAGAGCCCGGTGGCATTCAGCTGACGCTGGATCTCCTTGGTCTCGTCGGTGTACTGGTCGCCCTCGCGGTAGGCGAAGGTGACCGCCAGCGGCGTCTGGACGCCGGCCTCCTGCATGAGCCCCTTCGCGCGCTTGGCGTCCGGCGAGGGGTAGGCGTCGAAGAACGGGGTGCTGTGCCCGATGGTGCCCTGCGGGATCAGCGAGTAGAGCGGTTCGACGGTGCCCTTGTAGATCTTGCTCACCAGCGGGCCGCGGTCGATGACCGAGGCGATGGCCTGGCGGACCTTGCGGTCGGCGAGCGGGGCGCCCTTGCGGACGTTGAAGACGAGATTGCGGATCTCGGCGCTGTCCGCCTCGGTGACACGCTGCTCGGGGTCGCCCGGGTTCAGCTCGGCGAGCGTGGCCGGCGGCAGCTGACGGTGCGTGACGTCGACCTGGCCGGACTTCCAGGCCGAGAGGAGGTCGTCGGACTCCTTGTAGTACCGCACGGTGATCGGGCCGCCGGACTTGGTGATCGCGCCCTTGTACCGCGGGTTCGGCACGAGTTCGGCCTTCACGCCGTCCTCGTAGGACTTCAGGACGTACGGCCCCGAGCCCGTCACCTGGCCGTCGTTGCGCAGCTTGTGCTCCGCGTAGGCGTCCTTCTCCACGATGGCGCCGGCGCCCGTGGCGATCTTCTGCGGGAAGGTCGCGTCACGCGAGGAGAGGTTGAAGGTGATGAGCCGGCCCTCGGTGACCACGTTCTTCAGGCTGGGGAAGAGGACCGAGGGACCGACGTCCGTCTTCATCTCCAGCATCCGGTCGAACGAGTACTTGACGTCCTCGGCGGTGATCTTGTCGCCGTTGGAGAACGTCAGGTCGTCACGGAGCTTGCACTGGTACGTCTGCAGCTTGGCGCCGATGAACTGGCAGCCCTCGGCCGCGTCCGGCTCGGGGACGATGCCCCCGGACTTGAACGTCATCAGGGACTGGTAGACGTTGCTGTACATCGCCCAGGAACCGGCGTCGTAGGCGCCCGCCGGGTCGAGTGAGGTCACCGCGTCGGTCGTGCCGACGACGACCGGATCGGAGTTCCCCTCGTCCGAGGGAAGCAGTTGCCAGGCGACCACGCCTGCGATGACCAATACCGCGAAAATCGCGAGAATCCGTAGCCGGATCGACCGCATTGACGTGCTCTCCCTTAACTGCCCCACCTCGGTGTCGCGCTCAGATACGCAGATCACCGCACGTTCGCGCTCAGCAAATCACACGATTTTCACATCTGGAAGGGGAGATCAGAGGCTCATAGCCAATTGTTTGTCAGTCGAAACCTTTGACGCTTACGCCGAATACAGAGGGTTCCCGAACGGTCACCCGTTCCGCCATTTCGCTTGCGTACGAGGGTGATTACGCCTGCCGCGAGGCGAGCTCGACAACGGTGATGTCGGACGGCGCGCCGACCCGCACGGGCGGCCCCCAGGCTCCGGCGCCCCGGGTGACGTAGAGCTGGGTGTCGCCATAGCGTTCGAGCCCGGCGACGGTCGGGTTGGACAGCTCCGCGATGTAGTTGCCCGGCCACAGCTGGCCGCCGTGGGTGTGCCCGGACAGCTGCAGGTCCACGCCGTGCTCGACGGCCTCGTCGATGACCACGGGCTGGTGCGCCATGAGCACGACCGCGCGGGCGGGGTCGCGGTCGCCGAGGGCGCGGGCGAAATCCGGGCCCTGCCCTTCGCTCTCGCCGCCGATGTCATTGACCCCGGCCAGATCGAAACCGCCGGTCTCCACTCGGGCGTTCTCCAGCGGGTGCAGCCCCAATTCCCTTACATGATCAACCCATTGGGCCGCGCCGGAGTAGTACTCGTGATTGCCGGTGACAAAGAAGGCGCCGTGCCGGGCGCGGAGCCGGGCCAGCGGTTCGGCGGCCGGGCCGAGATCGGCGACCGATCCGTCGACCAGATCACCGACGACCGCGACGAGATCGGGCTGGGTCCGGTTGACCGCGTCCACGATCCGTTGCGTATGGGAGCGGCCCAGGATCGGACCCAGGTGAATATCGCTGACGACGGCGATGCGGAAACCGTGGGCGGACCTCGGCAGCCGGGCGAGCGGCACGGTGACCCGCTTCACCCGGGGCCCCCGCAGCACGCCGTACGTCCCGTAGCCCACGGTCCCGAGCCCGGCGACGGCGGCGGCGCCCCCGACCGCCCGCGCCACGAACAACCGCCGCGACGGGGCGGGGAGGGACGGCGCGGCGGGTTCCGGTGCGGGCCCTGCATCCGGCGCCGGCACGGGGAGGGGCGCGGGTTCGCGTACCGGCGCCGCTTCCCGTACGGGCGTCTCCCCGCCCGCCGCCCGGCGCGCGAGCCACCGGCGCAGCAGGGGCCGTACGGCCTCGCCGACGAGCAGGGCGAGCGTCAGATAGAGCAGCGCGGCGAGCCAGAGGTAGCCGGGCCAGGCCAGCACCCGCTGGACGGCGAAGGGCGCGCCCGCGGGCCCGGCGACCAGGGCGCCGACGCTGAGCAGCGGCAGCGCGTACGCGGCGATCGTGCCGGCCCTGCGCCATGGACTGCCCTGGCCGGTCGTGTCACCGACGAGCCGGCGCCACACATAGCGGTGCACGGCCACGAGCAGGGCGAGCACCACGAGCACCGCCAGCACGGCTCCCACGACCCGCATACCGCTCCCCCGCCCCGTTCATCCCGGTAACGCCCGATTCATTTCCCGCCGGGACCAGTGGTTTCAAGCCTTCTCGGTGCGCAGGGCCCTGACGCCCCGGAACCCGATCCAGCCCACGGCCGTCCCCAGAAGAAAGGACGTGATGGCGAGCAGCAGATGCACCCAGAAGTACGCGGTCGGGTCACCGGCGTCGTCGAAGGCGAGGCCGCTGCCGTCCTTCCACAAATTCTTGGCGAAGGTGACCCAGATGACCCACGACCACACCCCGAAGGCGAGCAGGAACCAGGAGACCGGGCGGCTGAGCTTCATGGATTCAGTATCGCCGCCGCGCTCCGGGCGGCTCGGGCGGGGTGGTCCGTCCCGGCGGTCCGCCCGGCGGGTCACACCGCCAGTACATATATTCACATCAACTGCATGTACGTTTTCGACCGTGCCAGCTCTCAAGAAGACCGCTTTGGCGGTCACCTCTGCCGCCCTGCTGTCCGCTTTTGTCGTCACTCCCGCCTCGGCGGCCGACGGGGACGACGACGCTCCCAAGCCTCCGGCGACCATGTCGCAGATCGGCGGCGCGCAGCTGGGGCGGTCCGGCACCCAGGTCAACCTCGGGCCCGGCGCCCCGGTGCTGCCCAAGAAGCTGACGGGCCGGTCGTGGATGGTCTCGGACGCGGAGACCGGCGAGGTGCTCGCCGCGCACAACCCGCACTGGCGGCTGCCCCCGGCGTCCACGCTGAAGATGCTCTTCGCGGACACGCTCCTCGCTGATCCGGCGCTCCTGCCGAAGACGCGGGAGTACACGGTGAAGGACGAGGACCTCGCCGGCATGGGCGAGGGCAGCAGCCTGGTCGGCATCAAGGAGGACCTCAGCTACACGGTGCACGACCTGTGGCTCGGGGTCTTCCTGCGGTCGGGGAACGACGCGGTGCACGTGCTGTCCTCGATGTACGGCGGGGTACCGAAGACCGTCCAGGCCATGCAGGACCGCGCGGAGGAGCTCCAGGCCATCGACACGCACGTGGTGTCGCCCGACGGGTACGACGCGCCCGAGCAGGTCTCCAGCGCGTACGACCTCTCGCTCTTCGCCCGCGACGGGCTCCAGAACGAGGACTTCCGGGAGTACTGCTCGACCGCCGACGCCCAGTTCCCCGGGGAGAAGAAGAAGGGCGGGAAGCGCGAGACCTTCGGCATCCAGAACACCAACCGGCTGCTCACCGGGGCCGACGGCGTCACCGCGTACAAGGGCATCGCGGGCGTCAAGAACGGCTACACCACGCACGCCGGCAACACCTTCACCGGTGTCGCCGAGCAGGGCGGCAAGGTCCTCCTCGTCACCGTCATGCACCCGGACGACGACGAGACGCACGCGGTGTACAAGGAGGCGGCCCGGCTCCTGGACTGGGGGTTCGCCGCGACCGGCAAGGTGACCCCGGTCGGTGAGCTGGTCGCGCCGAAGTCCGCGGTCACCGGCGAGGGCTCGGACACCGAGGGTGCGGGCAAGGGCGCCGAGGCGGACAAGGCCCAGGGCGAACACGCGCCGGACAAGGCGGCCCGCGCGGCCGCCGCCACCGACGGCTCCAGCGGGGTCGGGATCGCGCTGGGCATCGTCGGCGGGGTGCTGGTCCTGCTGGCCGGCGGGGTGTTCCTGGTCAACCGGCGCTGGCCGCTGCCGGACCTGATGCGTCGCCGTCCTCGCCCGTGACGCGCCGGGCGGCGAGCGTGGAGCCCCCCTCCGCGTCCGCCGCCCGCTCCTTCTCCTCGTCCTCCTCCTTGCTCGGAGTCGCCGTCCAGGCGGCGCAGAACAGCAGCAGCTTCGCCGTGAAGTTGATCCACAGCAGCAGGGCGATCGGCACCCCGAAGGCGCCGTACATGCTCTTGGACGCGACGCCCCGCATATAGCTGCCGAGCAGCAGCTTGAGCAGTTCGAACCCGACCGCACCGAGCAGCGCGGCCACCATCAGCCGGCGGCGCGGCGGTTCGACGCCGGGCAGCAGCGTCAGCAGATAGAGCAGCAGCAGGAAGTCGGCGGCGACGGCCACCAGCAGGGCGGCGATCCGCAGCAGCACCCCGCCCGCCCCGTTCTCGGGGATGTTGAGCAGGTCGGCGACCCAGCCGACGGCCACCGAACCGACCGAGGAGATGGCGAGCGTCACCAGCGCCGCGCCGCCCAGGCCGAACAGCACCCCGGCGTCCTTGAGTTTGCGCAGGACCGGATTGCCCTCGTCCAGGTCGTCCCTCTCCCAGACCGCGCGCAGGCAGTCCCGCATCGAGCCGATCCAGCCGACACCGGTGAAGAGCAGCAGCGCACCGGCCACCAGACCGACCGTCCCCGCGTGGGCGACCAGACTGTCGATGCCGAGCTGGTCGGAGATGCCGGGCACCTGCTCGGCGATCTTGTCCTCGATCTTGTCCAGCTGCTTGTCGCTGAGCAGCGCGGCACCGATCGCCGCGCCGACGGCGATCAGCGGGAAGAGCGCGAGGAAGCTGATGAACGTGATGGCCGCGGCCAACCGGGCCCAGTGGACCCGCACCAGCGTCTCGTAACTGCGCCACGCGTGCGTCTCCATCAGCCGGGAGGCGAGCGGCCCGATGACGGGGAGATTTTTCAGCCAGTCCATAGGTCACTGCTACCCCTCCGGCGCGCGAAAACCGAAGCCCGGTGCGAGGTGGAGGAGATGACGGACCCTCAATCACCCATTTCGGTGAGTGTTGTAACAAATCCCTCAAAGGTGTTATCCCGGGCGATACGGTCACCCTCATGTCTGTCGACACCGTGTCCCTGACCGGCTGGGGCCGCACCGCCCCGACGACCGCGCTGCGTTTCCGCCCCCGTAGTCACGAGGAGGTCGCGGCGACCGTGCTGGGCTGCGGGCCGCGCGGCTCGATCGCTCGGGGCCTGGGCCGGACGCACGGCGACGCGGCGCAGAACGCCGGGGGTTCGGTCCTCGACATGACGGCGCTGGACCGCGTCCGGACGATCGACGCGGCGGCCGGCCTGGTGGTCTGCGACGCGGGCACGACGCTGCACCGGCTGCGCGAGGTGATGCTTCCGCTCGGCTGGTTCCCGCCGGTGGTGCCCGGCGGGCGCTACGTCACGGTGGGCGGCGCGATCGGCTCGGACGCGCACGGCGACAACCACCGCGCGGCCGGCTCCTTCTCCCGCCATGTCACGGAGTTCACGCTGCTCACCGCCGACGGCGAGGTGCGTACGGTGCGCCCGGGCACCCCGCTCTTCGACGCGACCGCCGGCGGCCTCGGCCTGACCGGGGTCATCCTCTCGGCCACACTCCGGTTCCGGCCCGTCAGCACGGCGCTGATGGCGGTGGACACCGAGCGGGCGGCCGGCCTGGACGACCTGCTGGGCCGGATGGCGCGCGGCCACCGCCCCTACGAGTACGCCCGGATCGACCTCACCGCCCGGGGCCGGGCCACCGGGCGCGGCGTCCTGGTGCGCGCGGACCACGTCCCGGTGCAGGCGCTCCCGGGACACGCCCGGCACACCGCGCTCGCCCTCGGCCCGGCGCGCCGCCCCGCCGCGCCGCCGCTGCCGCTGCTGCCCCGCCTCTTCGGCCGGCTGTCCGCCACCGCGCTCAACGAGCTCGGCTACCGCTCCGCGCCCCGGTCCCGCGCCGGCGAACTCCAGCCGGTCGGCGCCTTCTTCCGCGCCCTGGACGCCCGGCCGCACAGCAACCGGGTCTCGCCCACCGGCGGCCGCATCCACTACGCGTTCCTGGTCGGGCACGGGCAGGAGGAGACGCTGCGCCGGATCACCGGCCGCATCGCCCGCAGCCGCTGCCCCTCCTTCCGGGCGGTGCTCAGGCGGTGCGGCGAGGGCGGTCCGGGCTGGCTGTCCTTCCCGGCGCCCGGCTGGCACCTCTCCCTCGACCTGCCGGCCGGTCTGCCGGGGCTCGCCCGCTTCCTCGACTCACTGGACGAGGAGGTCGCGGCGGCGGGCGGGCGGGTCTCCCTGACCGAGGACGCCCGGCTGCGCCCCGGCGCGCTCGCCGCGATGTACCCGCGGCTGCCCGACTTCCGGGCGCTGCGGGCCGAACTGGACCCGAACGGGGCGTTCCGCTCGGACCTGTCCCGCCGGCTGTCGCTGTAGATCCCCTCTTCCCCTGCAAGGAGCGTTCCCGTGAAGGATGCCTTCGGTGCCCCGCAGTCCCTGCTCGTCCTCGGCGGCACGTCGGAGATCGGGCTCGCCACCGCACGCCGGCTGATCGCCCACCGCACCCGCACGGTCTGGCTGGCCGGCCGCCCCTCGCCCGCCCTGGAGGCCGCGGCGGAGGACCTGCGCCACCGGGGGGCGTACGTCCAGACCGTGGCGTTCGACGCGCTGGACACCGAGTCCCACGAGACGGTCCTCGGCAAGGTCTTCGCCGAGGGCGACATCGACATGGTGCTCCTCGCCTTCGGCATCCCGGGCGACCAGGGGCGCGACGAGGAGGAACCGCTCGCGGCGGTCCGGGTGGCGCAGACGAACTACACCGGCGCGGTCTCCGCCGGGCTGGTGTGCGCGGGCGCGCTCCAGGCGCAGGGGCACGGTTCGCTGGTGGTGCTGTCCTCGGTGGCCGGTGAGCGGGCCCGGCGGGCGGACTTCATCTACGGGTCGAGCAAGGCGGGCCTGGACGTCTTCACGCAGGGCCTCGGCGACGCGCTGCACGGCACGGGGGTGCACGTGATGGTGGTGCGCCCGGGGCTCGTGGTGCCGGACGCGGCGGGGGTGCGGGAGGCCGGGGGTCCGCTGGCGACGATCCCGTTCACCCGGACGCCCCTGGTGACGACGCCGGGGGCGGTGGCGGACGCGATCGTGACCGGGCTGCGGAGGCGCCAGGAGACGGTGTGGGTGCCGGGGGCGCTGCGCGCGGTGATGTCCGCGCTGCGGCACATGCCCCGGCCGCTGTTCCGGCGGCTGCCGGTGTGACCTTTTACGGGTGCAGGGAAGGGGCGTCCAAAGTGCTGCCGCTCTGCGCGGGGACGGCCGGGCCCGCGCCGCCCGCGCCGAACGGGAACTCGTTGATCTTGCGCCAGACGCGGTCCAGGCGGCCCTGCTCGTACAGCGCGAAGGAGCCGCAGATCCAGGACGCCTCGTAGTCGGCGAGTTCCCCGTACGCCCGGTCCATCGCCGCTTCGGGGATGTCGTGGGCGACGGTCACATGCGGGTGGTACGGGAACTGGAGCTCGCGCACCAGGGGGCCGGAGGCGTCCCGTACCCGCTTCTGGAGCCAGGAGCAGGCCGAGGCGCCCTCGACGACCTGGACGAAGACGACCGGCGAGAGCGGGCGGAAGGTGCCCGTACCGGACAGCCGCATCGGGAAGGGGCGGCCGCCGGTCGCGATCGAGGCGAGGTGCGCCTCGATCGCGGGCAGGTCGGCCGCCAGGGCCTCGGTCGGCGGCAGGAGGGTGACGTGGGTGGGAATGCCGTGTGCGGCAGGGTCCCCGAAGCTCGCGCGCCGCTCCTGGAGCAGGCTGCCGTAGGGCTCCGGGACCGCGATCGAAACGCCGAGCGTTACGGTCCCCACGTCGTTCTCCTCAATCCTCGGTGGTCTGTTTTCAGCCACTGACGGCCGCAAGCATCACGCCGCAAGTGTGCCGCCTGCGAGCCCTCCGCCGCCAGGGTCCTTGGACTCAGTGCTTGGCGGGCAGAAGGCCCATCCGGTCGTAGGTGAGCGCCAGGGTCTCCGCGGCCACGGCCCGCGCCTTCTCGGCGCCCGCGGCCAGGATGGAGTCCAGCGTCTCCGGATCGTCCAGATATTCCTGCGTACGCGTGCGGAACGGTGTGACGAAGTCGACCATGACCTCGGCCAGGTCCGTCTTCAGCGCGCCGTAGCCCTTGCCCTCGTACTTCTGCTCCAGCTCCGGCACCGAGGCACCGGTGAGCGTCGAGTAGATGGTCAGCAGGTTGCTGACGCCGGGCTTCTCGGCCCGGTCGAAACGGATCACCGTGTCGGTGTCGGTGACGGCGCTCTTCACCTTCTTGGCGGTGGCCTTCGGCTCGTCCAGGAGGTTGATCAGACCCTTCGGGTTCGCCGTCGACTTGCTCATCTTCGAGGACGGGTCCTGGAGGTCGTAGATCTTCGCCGTCTCCTTGAGGATGTACGGGTCCGGGATCGTGAAGGTCTCGCCGTAGGCGCTGTTGAACCGCTCGGCGAGATTACGGGTCAGCTCCAGGTGCTGGCGCTGGTCCTCGCCCACCGGGACCTCGTCGGCCTGGTAGAGCAGGATGTCGGCGACCATCAGCATCGGGTAGGTGAACAGACCGACCGTGGTGCGGTCGGCGCCGTGCCGGGCGGACTTGTCCTTGAACTGCGTCATGCGGGACGCCTCGCCGAACCCGGCCAGGCAGTTCATGACCCAGCCCAGCTGGGCGTGCTCGGGCACATGGCTCTGAACGAACACCGTGCAGCGCTCGGGGTCGACCCCGGCGGCGAGCAGCTGGGCGACGGCGAACCGGGTGTTGGCCCGCAGCTGCGCCGGATCCTGCGCGACGGTGATCGCGTGCAGGTCGACCACCATGTAGAAGGCGTCGTGGGACTCCTGCAGGGCCACCCACTGGCGGACCGCGCCGAGGTAGTTGCCGAGGTGGAACGAGCCTGAGGTGGGCTGGATTCCGGAGAGCACGCGGGGACGTTCAGAGGCCATGGGCTCATTGTCTCAGGTGTGCGGCCCTTCCCGGGCGCCCGGTGGAGGAATCGCCCGACGGGGTGCCGCGGCGGAATTCGCGGGCGCGCCGTGAACCGAAGGTTTCCTCGCTGACGAACCGACCGACGATACAAAGTGGGCCCATCCACGGCTCACGCCGCACGACGATCGGAGATCCCGTGTCGACCACGGAAAACGCCATCGCCTCCGCCGAGGCGCACAGCGCGCACAACTACCACCCGTTGCCCGTTGTCGTCGCCACGGCGGACGGGGCCTGGATGACCGATGTCGAGGGCCGCCGCTACCTCGACATGCTCGCCGGATACTCGGCGCTCAATTTCGGCCACGGCAACCGCCGGCTGATCGACGCGGCGCGGGCGCAGCTGGAACGGGTGACGCTCACCTCCCGGGCCTTCCACCACGACCGGTTCGCCGACTTCTGTACGCGCCTGGCGGAGCTGTGCGGCATGGAGATGGTGCTCCCGATGAACACCGGGGCGGAGGCCGTCGAGACGGCGGTGAAGACCGCCCGCAAGTGGGGCTACCGGGTCAAGGGCGTGCCGGACGGCATGGCGAAGATCATCGTGGCCGCCGACAACTTCCACGGCCGGACGACCACGGTGATCAGCTTCTCCACGGACCCGGAGGCCCGCGCCGACTTCGGCCCGTACACCCCCGGTTTCGAGATCGTGCCGTACGGGGATCTCACCGCGATGCGCGAGGCCATGACGGAGAACACCGTGGCCGTGCTGATCGAGCCGATCCAGGGCGAGGCGGGCGTGCTGGTGCCGCCGCCCGGCTATCTCGCCGGGGTCCGGGAGCTGACCCGTGAGCGGGACGTGCTGTTCATCGCGGACGAGATCCAGTCCGGTCTGGGCCGGACCGGGAAGACCTTCGCGTGCGAGCACGAGGGCGTCGTCCCCGACATGTACCTCCTGGGCAAGGCGCTCGGCGGCGGCGTGGTGCCGGTGTCGGCCGTGGTGTCGTCGGCGGCGGTGCTCGGCGTGTACCGCCCCGGGGAGCACGGCTCGACGTTCGGCGGCAACCCGCTGGCCTGCGCGGTGGCGCTGGAGGTCATCGCCATGCTGAACACCGGCGAGTACCAGCAGCGCGCCGCCGAGCTGGGCGACCACCTCCACCGCGAGCTGGGGCTCCTGGCGGGCGGGGGCGCGGTCCGGGCCGTCCGGGGTCGCGGGCTGTGGGCGGGCGTGGACATCGAACCGGAGCTGGGCACGGGCCGGGAGATCTCCGAGAAGCTGATGGAGCGCCGGGTCCTGGTGAAGGACACCCACGGCTCCACGATCCGGATCGCGCCGCCGCTGGTGATCGGCAAGGAGGACCTGGACTGGGGTCTTGAGCAGCTGCGGGAGGTCCTGCGGGGGTGAAGACCGGGGGCGGGCGCGGACCGGGAGGCGGCCCGCGCCCGCCCCCTACGTCAGCACGCGGAGCAGCGCCTCCAGCGCCCCCGTCCAGGCGCTGTCCGTCGGGGTGCCGTAGCCGATGACCAGCGCCGCGCGCTTCAGGTCGGCGTCCGGGTGGCGGTAGAAGGCCAGGCCCTCGACGGCGAGGCCCTGCCAGGCCGCCGCCCGGATCGCCTCGGCCTCGCCGCCCTCCGGAAGTTCGAGGACGGCGTGCAGCCCGGCGGCGATCCCGCTGACCCGGATCCCCGGGGCGTGCTCGGCCAGGGCCGCGACGAGCTGGTCGCGGCGGTTGCGGTAGCGCAGCCGCATGGACCGGACGTGCCGGTCGTACGCCCCCGAGGCCATGAACTCCGCGAGCGTCAGCTGGTCCAGCGCGCCCGGCGCCCAGTCGCTCGCCCCCTTCGCCTCGGCGACCGCGGGCGCCAGGGCGCGCGGCACCACCATCCAGCCGAGCCGCAGCCCCGGTGCCAGGGACTTGCTGGCGGTGCCCAGGTAGACGACGCGTTCCGGGTCCAGTCCCTGGAGGGCGCCGATCGGCTGGCGGTCGTACCGGAACTCCCCGTCGTAGTCGTCCTCCAGGATCAGCCCGCCGGTGGCCCGCGCCCAGTCGACGGCCGCCGCCCGCCGGTCCGGATGGAGCGGGACGCCCGTGGGGAACTGGTGCGCCGGGGTCAGCAGGACCGCGCCCGCGTGGCGCAGGGCGTGCAGCTCGCCGGTCCGGGTGCCGAGTTCGTCGAGCGGGAGGCAGGGGGTGTGCAGCCCGGCCTCGGTGAGCAGGCGGGTGTGGATACCGAGCCCGTACGACTCGACGGCCACGTCACGCACCCGGCGCCCGCGCAGCACCTTGCCGAGCAGCATCAGGCCGTGCACGAAGCCGGAGCAGACGATGATCCTGTCCGGGTCGGCGTACACCCCGCGCGCCCGGGCCAGGTACTCGGCGAGGACGGCGCGCAGCTCGATGCGGCCGCGCGGGTCGCCGTAGCCGAAGGCGTCGTTCGGCGCGGCGGACAGCGCGCGCCGGGCGGCCTTCAGCCACTCGGCGCGCGGGAAGGTGGCCAGGTCGGGGGTGCCCGACTTCAGGCTGTACGCGGGTGCGCCGCCCGGCGGTCTGGCGCGCGGGGCCTCGGGCGCGGCCGGGGGCCTGGGGTCGGCGCGGCGGGCCACCCGGGTGCCGGAGCCCTGGCGGGCGGTGAGCCAGCCCTCGGCGACGAGCTCCGCGTAGGCGTCGGCGACGGTGTTGCGGGCGATGCCGAGGTCGGCGGCGAGGGTGCGGGAGGACGGCAGGCGGGTGCCGGGGGCCAGCCGGCCGGTGCGGACGGCCTCGCGCAGGGCGTCCATCAGACCGGCCCGCAGTCCGGTCGAGCCGGTCGGGTCGATATGGAGGTCGGCGCCGAAAGTGGCCCAGGCATCTGTCATGGAAATGGACCATACCGCTGCGCCACTCTCCCCGTAGCGTTATGGGCATGACGACGAACGAGAACAGCGACAGCACCTCCGGCTACTGCCCCGAGCACACCCCGCGCCTGGCCTGGGCGCAGCACGCTCCCGACGTCTACAAGGCGATGGCCCGCCTGGACGCCGCCTCCCGCAAGGGCATCGACCCGGTGATCGGCGAGCTGGTGAAGATCCGCGCCTCGCAGCTCAACCACTGCGCGTTCTGCCTGGACATGCACACCAAGGACGCGCTCGCGGCGGGCGAGTCCGTGCAGCGGATCGTCCAGCTCAGCGCCTGGGAGGAGTCGCAGCACTTCTACACGCCGAAGGAGATCGCCGCGATCGAGCTGACCGAGGCGGTGACCGTGCTGACCGACGGCTTCGTGCCGGACGAGGTGTACGCGCGGGCCGCGAAGCACTTCGGCGAGGAGGAGCTGGCCCACCTCATCGGCGCGATCATCACGATCAACGCCTGGAACCGGTTCGCCGTGACCACCCGCATGGTGCCGGGCCACTACACGCCCGGCGACCACGGCTGAGCGGCCCGGTGACCGCGTCGGGCCTGCGGGCCCTGCACCACGGCCGCGCCCCCGGCGACCCGCTGGTCCTCCCCGGCCCGTGGGACGCCGCGAGCGCCCGTGTCCTCGCGGACGCCGGCTTCCCCGCGCTCGCCCTTCCGAGCGCGGGGGTCGCGGCGTCGCTGGGTTACGAGGACGGCTCGACGCCCGCCGACGAGATGTTCGCGGCGGTGGCAAGGATCGCCCGGGCCGTCTCCGTACCGGTCTCCGCCGATGTCGAGGCCGGGTACGGGCTGCCGCCCGCCGAGCTGGTGGAGCGGCTGCTCGCGGCCGGGGCCGTCGGCTGCAACCTGGAGGACACGGTGGACGGGGTCCTGCTGGACGCCGGAGCGCAGGCGGACCGGCTGGCCGCGGTGCGGGCGGCGGCCGGGGACGCGCTCTTCGTGAACGCCCGGATCGACACGTACGTCACGGGCGTCCCGGAGGGGGTGGACCCGGCGGCGGAGACCCTGCGCCGGGCGCGGCTCTACGCGGCGGCGGGCGCGGACTGCGCGTACCCGATCCTGGCCCCGCCCGAGGTGTTCGGGCCGCTGGCCGGTGCGCTGCCCGGGCTGCCGCTGAACGCGCTGGCCCGGCCGGACGGGCCGGGGCCGCGCCGCCTCGGTGAGCTGGGGGCGACCCGGATCACCTTCGGGCCGGGGCTCCAGCGCCGGGCCATGGCGGCGGTGCGGGAGATCGCGGCCGAGCTCTGACCCGTAACAAGCACCACGCCCCCGGCAGCGCTGCGGCTGCCGGGGGCGTGTGCGTGGTGGATCAGATCAGGCCGAGCTCGTGGACCGCGTCGCGCTCCTCGGTGAGCTCCTGCACCGAGGCGTCGATGCGCGCACGGGAGAACTCGTTGATGTCCAGGCCCTGGACGATCTCGTACGTGCCGTTCTTCGTGGTGACCGGGAACGACGAGATGATGCCCTCGGGCACACCGTAGGAGCCGTCCGAGGGGATACCCATGGAGGTCCAGTCGCCCTCGGCGGTGCCGTTGACCCAGGTGTAGACGTGGTCGATGGCGGCGTTGGCGGCGGAGGCGGCGGAGGACGCGCCACGGGCCTCGATGATCGCGGCGCCGCGCTTGGCGACGGTCGGGATGAAGGTGTCGGCCAGCCACGCCTCGTCGTTGACGAGCTCGGCGGCGTTCTTGCCGGCGACCTCGGCGTGGAAGATGTCCGGGTACTGGGTGGCCGAGTGGTTGCCCCAGATCGTCAGCTTCTTGATGTCGGAGACGGCGGCACCGGTCTTGGCGGCCAGCTGCGAGATCGCGCGGTTGTGGTCCAGGCGGGTCATCGCGGTGAAGCGCTCGGCCGGGACGTCCGGGGCGGCGGCCCGCGCGATGAGCGCGTTGGTGTTGGCCGGGTTGCCGACGACGAGGACCTTGATGTCGTCCGCGGCGTTGTCGTTGATCGCCTTGCCCTGGGGCTTGAAGATGCCGCCGTTGGCGGCGAGCAGGTCGCCGCGCTCCATGCCCTTGGTGCGGGGGCGGGCGCCGACGAGCAGGGCGACGTTCGCACCGTCGAAGCCGACGTTCGCGTCGTCGGTGATCTCGATGTTGCGCAGCAGCGGGAACGCGCAGTCGTCCAGCTCCATCGCGGTGCCCTCGGCGGCCTTCAGCCCCTGGGGGATCTCCAGCAGACGCAGGTTGACCGGCACGTCCGGGCCGAGCAGGTGGCCGGAGGCGATGCGGAAGAGCAGCGCGTAGCCGATCTGGCCGGCTGCGCCGGTCACGGTGACATTCACGGGAGTGCGGGTCATGGCGATCTCCGTTAGACAGCTGGCGGTCCGGGCTCCTGGCCCCTGGTGCGGGACATCCCTGAATCTTGATGTGAAGAGATATCCGTCGGCCAGGCTATCCGACCCGGAACCCCGCGGCCGCCCGGCCCCCGTTGCCTGTCGATCACACCATGGCGGAATGGTCACTTCCGTGCCACAGGGGCAAGCCATCCCTTGAACGGGCGGGGGCCGTCGACAAGGCTGGACGCAGGACGGGGCAAGGCCGCTCAACGCCGCTTCGGGAGCTTCGCGCTCCGGTTGCCCCCGACTCCGGTGTCCGTCCCTTCTCGGGGGAGGGGACGGCCACCGGTTCTTCCGCTCCTTCGGAGCACGGGTCAGCGGACCGTGAAGTGGACCGCGTCCTCCAGGAACGGGATGTCGAGCCACGGCTCCGGCTGCGCGACCAGCGCGAGCAGCACGATGAGGACGCCGAGCAGGCCGTACGTCACCAGATCGGTGAAGCGGGACCGCACCGCGAGCATGCCCACCGACCGGACGGTCACGCGCAGGACCGCGCCCAGGACGAGGGCGATGCCGATCAGTATCGTGCCGACGCGAAAGGCTTGCTCGAACGGATCGGCCGCCACGATCAGCAGTCCGGCACCGGCCGTGCAGAGCACCGCGAGCAGCGGCCACTGACGGGCCGGGGCCGGCGCGTCCCCGCCGGCCGCCCGGCCGCCGCCCTCGGGCCGCGCGGTGTCCCGGGTCAGCGAGAACCGCCGGGCCCGCCGGGTGGCGGCGGGGGCCGCCGTCTCGCCGGCCTCCGTGGAGCCGGTCTCCGGACTCGTACCAGCACCCACCGGGTCAGCCGGCGGAGACGGCAGCCGCGTCGCGCTCGGCGGCCTCGACCACGTTGACGAGGAGCTGGGCACGGGTCATCGGGCCGACGCCGCCCGGGTTCGGCGAGATCCAGGCGGCGACCTCGGCCACGCCGGGGTGGACGTCGCCCACGATCTTGCCGTTCTCGTCGCGGCTGACGCCGACGTCCAGGACGGCCGCGCCCGGCTTCACGTGCTCGGGCTTGATGATGTGCGGCACGCCCGCGGCGGCGACGATGATGTCGGCCTGCTTCAGGTGGGCGCCCAGGTCCCGGGTGCCGGTGTGGCACTGGGTCACCGTGGCGTTCTCCGACTTGCGGGTGAGCAGCAGCGGGATGGACCGCCCGATGGTGACACCGCGTCCGACGACCACGACGTGGGCGCCGTTGATCTCGACGCCGTGGTGGCGCAGGAGCTGGACGACGCCCTGCGGGGTGCACGGCAGCGGGCCGGTCTCGTTGAGCACGAGGCGGCCGAGGTTCGTCGGGTGCAGGCCGTCCGCGTCCTTGGCCGGATCCATCAGTTCCAGGACGCGGTTGGTGTCGATCCCCTTGGGGAGGGGAAGCTGCACGATGTAACCCGTGCAGGCGGGGTCCGCGTTGAGCTCGTGGACGACGGCCTCGATCTCCTCCTGCGTGGCGGTGTCGGGGAGTTCGCGCTGAATGGACGCGATGCCGACCTGCGCGCAGTCCTTGTGCTTGCCGTTCACGTACCACCTGCTGCCCGGGTCGTCCCCGACCAGCAGGGTTCCCAGGCCGGGCGTGACGCCCCGGGCCTTGAGGGCCGCCACGCGGGCGGTCAGATCGGACTTGATCGCGGCTGCGGTGGCCTTGCCATCGAGAATCTGGGCAGTCATGGTCCCCATACTCCCGGATGACCCCGCCCTCGGACCAATCAGGTACCAGGTGTGGACGCAAGGTTGCACTTGGACAACTTCTTGCGCCGCGGCTGGACAAACGTACTAACCGCTTATAACGATGAGGGCCGCTGTGCCGCAGCAGTAGACCGGGGGGCTGGACCGCTGACGTTTTCTCTCTCCTCCGTGCGGCCGCACCGTCCCCGTACGTCTGTTGGAGGAACGCCCATGAGCTTCGGCGACCCGAACCCGAACAATCCCTACGGGCAGCAGCCCGGTCAGCCGCAGCAGCCGGGCTACGGCTACCCGCAGTCCCCGCAGGGCGTGCCGCAGCAGGGCTACGGCTACCCGACGGCCCCGCCGGTGCCCGGCGGCGACTACGGCCAGCAGCCCGGTTACGGTGCCCGCCCGCCGCTGTCCGGCTGGTGGCGGCGCGTCGGCGCGCTCCTGATCGACTACCTGGTGATCGGCATCCCCTACGGCGTCCTCCTCGGCATAGGCGGCGGTGTGGGCGGTGGGGCGGGCGCCGCGCTCATGGGCCTCGGCATCCTCGTCCTCATCGGTGGTGGCCTCTTCAAGCTGTACAAGGAGGGCACGACCGGTCAGTGGATCGGCAAGAAGGCCCTCGGCATCAGCCTGCTGCGCGAGGCCGACGGCCGGCCGCTCGGCTTCGGCATGGCCTTCGTCCGTCAGATCGCCCACTTCCTGGACGGCCTCGTCTGCTACCTCGGTTACCTGTGGCCGCTGTGGGACGACAAGAACCAGACGTTCGCGGACAAGATCTGCTCCACCGTCGTCGTCCGCGTCGGCTGACCGACCGTCCGACAGGCCCGAGGGCCGTAACCGCACGCGCCTCGCGTGGGGTTACGGCCCTCGGTCGTACGGGGACCTGTCCGGCTCAGTGGAAGAAGTGCCGGGTGCCCGTGAAGTACATCGTGACGCCGGCCTTCTTCGCGGCCTCGACCGCCAGCTCGTCGCGGACCGAACCGCCCGGCTGGACCACGGCCTTGACGCCGGCGGCGGTCAGGATCTCCAGCCCGTCCGGGAAGGGGAAGAAGGCGTCGGACGCCGCGTAGGAACCGGCGGCCCGCTCCTCGCCCGCGCGCTCGACGGCCAGCTTCGCGGAGTCGACCCGGTTCACCTGGCCCATGCCGACGCCGACCGAGGCGCCGCCCTTGGCGAGCAGGATGGCGTTGGACTTGACCGCCCGGCACGCCTTCCACGCGAAGGCGAGCTCCGCCAGCTCGTCGGCGGAGAGCGCGTCGCCCGTGGCGAGCGTCCAGTTGGCCGGGTCGTCGCCCTCGGCCTGGAGGCGGTCGGTGACCTGGAGCAGCGCGCCGCCGTCGATCGGC
The DNA here is from genome assembly GCF_045206345.1 of Streptomyces sp. NBC_00209. Classification (NCBI taxonomy): domain Bacteria; kingdom Bacillati; phylum Actinomycetota; class Actinomycetes; order Kitasatosporales; family Streptomycetaceae; genus Streptomyces; species Streptomyces sp. NBC_00209. The sequence continues at coordinate 2,609,113 of NZ_CP108121.1, forward strand.
TTGACCTCGACCTCGGCGGACGGGGCCTCGGGACAGCGCAGCACGCGGACGTTCTTCTTGCGCGCCAGGATCTCGACCGCGCCGTCCTCGTACGCCGGGGCGACGATGACCTCGGTGAAGATCTCCGCGACCTGCTCGGCCAGGGCGACGGTCACCGGGCGGTTGACGGCGATGACGCCGCCGTACGCCGACAGCGGGTCGCAGGCGTGCGCGTTGCGGTGCGCCTCGGCGATGTCGTCGGCGATGGCGATGCCGCACGGGTTGGCGTGCTTGATGATCGCGACGCACGGCTCGGCGTGGTCGTACGCGGCACGCCGGGCGGCGTCGGTGTCCGTGTAGTTGTTGTACGACATCGCCTTGCCGTGCAGCTGCTCGGCGCCGGCCAGGCCGCCGGTGCCGGAGGTGTAGAGCGCGGCGGGCTGGTGCGGGTTCTCGCCGTAGCGCAGGACGTCCTGGCGCTCGTACGTCGTACCGAAGAAGTCCGGGAAGCCGGAGTCGTCGGCGGCGGCGTAGTCGGCGGCGAACCAGCCGGCGACGGCCACGTCGTAGGCGGCGGTGTGCTGGAACGCCTCGGCGGCGAGCCGCTTGCGGGCGGTCAGGTCGAAGCCGCCCGCCTCGACCGCGGCGAGCACGTCGGCGTAACGCTCCGGGCTGGTGACCACGGCCACGGAGGGGTGGTTCTTGGCGGCGGCGCGGACCATCGACGGGCCGCCGATGTCGATCTGCTCGACGCACTCGTCGGCGGTGGCGCCGGAGGCGACGGTCTCCTTGAACGGGTACAGGTTGACGACGACCAGGTCGAACGGCTCGACGCCCAGCTCGGCCAGCTGCGCGCGGTGCGCGTCGAGGCGCAGGTCCGCGAGGATGCCGGCGTGGACGCGGGGGTGCAGCGTCTTGACGCGGCCGTCGAGGCACTCGGGGAAGCCGGTCAGCTCCTCGACCTTGGTGACCGGGACACCGGCGGCGGCGATCTTTCCGGCGGTGGAGCCGGTGGAGACCAGTTCGACGCCCGCCTCGTGCAGGCCGCGGGCGAGGTCTTCGAGCCCCGTCTTGTCGTAGACGCTGACCAGGGCGCGGCGGATGGGCTTATTCACCGACATGACCGAGATGAACCTTTCGTCCCTCAATGCGATAGCCGTCGCGGGCGAGCCGCCCCACGGCCTCGACGAGCAGCTTGCGCTCGACTTCCTTGATGCGTTCATGGAGGGCCGCTTCGCCCTCCGGGGTGTCCTCTTCGGTCACCTCGACCACGCCCTGCGCGATGATCGGACCGGTGTCGACGCCGTCGTCAACGAAGTGGACGGTGCACCCGGTGACCTTCACGCCGTACGCGAGCGCGTCACGCACGCCGTGGGCACCGGGAAAGCTGGGGAGCAGGGCGGGGTGGGTGTTGATGAACCGGCCGCCGAACCGGACCAGGAACTCCTTGCCCACGATCTTCATGAACCCGGCGGACACCACGAGGTCGGGCCGGTGCGCGGCGGTGGCCCCGGCGAGCGCGGCGTCCCACTCCTCGCGCGAGGCGTGGTCCTTGACGCGGCACGTGAAGGTGGGGAGCCCGGCGCGCTCGGCCCGTTCCAGGCCGGCGATGCCGTCGCGGTCGGCGCCGACCGCGACGATCCGGGCGCCGTAGCCCTCGGGATCGTCACCGATCACGTCGAGCAGGGCCTGGAGGTTCGTACCGGAACCGGAGACCAGGACGACCACACGGGCCGGGGCGGCGGAGGGAAGGGGGGAGGCCACGGCTGGGCCCTTTCTCGCGTGCGAGCGGTTCGAAGCGGCCGGCCCACCACCACGGCACCGGGGCGGCGGCCTGCGATTTGTACGGTCGTACGAAAGAAGCACGCTCCCCCATACGGGGAACTCTACGAACGGGCCGACCGTCAGCAACGATACCGGCACCTCGCCGCGCCCCTGCCTGACGGGGGTGACGGGCCCCCGTGCTCCCCGCTTTCGGCCCCTCCTCGCCGGAAGGTAGCGTCAGGGGCAGCGAACCGTCCGCCGGGCGGAAACGACGAGATGGGGAAGACGTTCACCACATGCCGGACCGACGCCGCACCGCCTTCCGCCAGCCGCTGCCCGAGCGGGCCGCCGTGCTGATGGGCGAGCGCTCCTCCTCGTCCTCTTCCTCCGGCTCCTCCGGTTCCTCCGGGAGCCCGAACGACGACAACCCCTTCGCGCCGCCGCCCGAGGGCCGGCCCGACCAGCCCTGGCAGCCGCGCCACCCGTCCGGCTCCCCGGACGGGTCGACGAACGGCTCCGCGAACGGCGACGACCGGCCCGAGGGCGGACCGTCCGACGACCGGCCGACGTGGGGCAGCCAGTGGAGCAGCCGGCAGCCCGGCCGCGAGAACGGCTCCTTCGGCGGGCGGCCCTCCGGCCCCGGCGGTACGGAGAAGCCCCCGGCCCGTCCGCGCTGGGACCCGACCGACCCCATCCAGCGCCGCGCCCGCTACGCGCTGCTCTCCGGCATGTGGGCCTTCTTCTTCGCGATCTTCGACTTCTCGGAGATCGCCCTGCTGCTCGGCGCGCTCGCCACGTACTGGGCGGTCAGCGCGCTGCGCGCCAAGCCGAAGCCGCCGGTGCCCGGTGCCGCCGCGCCCGCCGGGGCGGAGAGCCCCCAGGCGGACGGGGCCGCTCCCGCGCCGGACACGCTCGCCGCACAGCGCGGCGGCCGGCAGCAGACCACGGCCGCGGTGAGCGGTCTGGTGACGGGCGTGGTCGCGCTGGCGATCGTCGCGACGACGTTCACGGTGCAGATGGTCTACCGCGACTACTACACCTGCGTGAACGACGCCCTGACCAAGTCGGGCCAGCTGACCTGCAACGACCTGCTCCCGAAGCCGCTGGAGCCCTTCTTCGGCGTCAAGCGCTAGCGGTCGGCGGACCGGGGGGGCGCGTCGGTCTCCCGCTCGGTCTCCCGGGCGTGCCAGGGGTCGGTGGGCAGGAAGTCGTACGCGTCGAGGTCGTCGTCGTCCCCTTCGTCCTGGCCCTCGTCCTCGTTCACGTCCTTCGCGGGTACGGGCGGCTCGGGGACGACGGGCGCGGGGGGCTTGGGGGCCTTGGGTGCCTTGATCGTGTCCACCGTGTTCGCCGTGGTTCCCGGCTCCGCCGGTTCGGCGTCCTCCTTCTTACGTCCGCGCAGCCGCCAGGCCCGGAGCAGCAGGGCCGCCGGGACGCCGATGAGCGCCGTCCACGCCAGGGCCGCCGCCCCGGTGAGCCACCACACCGGTCCGAAGTCCGCCAGGGCGTGGGTGCCGAGCGGCCCCCCGGCGGCCGCCGCCAGCAGCGCCGCGCCGAGCCCGCAGCCCGCCGCCCCCAGTGCGGTGGTGAGCGCGGTCTCCCCCGGGCTCCACGCCTCCTCCCGTACGCCCTGGTCCGGCGCCGCTCTCCGCACGGTGAACCAGGCCACCGTCAGCGCCGCCGCCACCGGGACCGCCCCGGCCGCCCAGTTCAGCGGCGCGCCCGGGCCGTGCGCGGGCATCGCGGCCAGCAGCGGGAAGTCGGGGACGGCCGGGGGCCCGGTGAAGGCCAGCGGGGTGACCGTGGACGCCGTGCCGAGGGCGAAGCCGGGGCCGAGCCCGTACGCCGCGCCCCACACCGCCGCGTTCGGCACGAGCCCCAGCGCGAGCAGGAGCACGGCGATGAGGCCGCCCCAGTCGCCGGAGAGCCGGAGGAACGATTGCTGGACCGGTGCGCCGTGCCACACCAGGGCCGACGCGACGACCAGTGCGCCGCCGCCCAGCAGCACCGCGGTCCCGGCCAGCGCCGACCGGCCCACCGCGTCGGCCCGCCGCAGGAACCGGCTGCGCGCCATCGCCTCGTGCAGCCGCACCGGCGCCCAGGAGGGCGGCGGGCCGAGCGGGCGCCCGCGGGCCGTCCACACCCCGGCCGCCGCCGCGCCCGCCACGACGAGGGCGCCGGGAAAGAGCAGCGAGAGCGGCCGCGCGGACAGCGAAGCGCCGCGCGCGTAGAGGGCGACCGCGCCGCCGACCAGCAGGTATCCGCCCGTCACCAGGGCGAACGCACCCCCGGGCGACGGGGCGCCGTGCCCTTCCTCGGGCTCCAGCACGTCCCTGGCCGCCCGGTGCACCAGCCACACCGGCAGCACGGAGAGCAGCAGCGGGACGACGCCCATCGGTGCCGGGGCCCCGGTCAGCGTCTCGGTCCTGACCAGTTCGGCGCCGTGCGCGAGGAGCCAGAGCCCCGCCGCCGCGTGGAACGCCTCGCCGGGACCGCTGTCCGGGGCCGGTGAGCTGATCCAGAGCGCGGCGACGAGGACGACGAGGGAGCCCAGGCCGAGCCCGGCCGCGACGGCACCGCGCAGCACCGCGAAGACCAGTACGACGGGCCGTCCCCGCTCGTCCTGCGACAACAAGGGGCTGCGTTCGGTCACTTGGGTCACGCGGTCATGCTGCCAACGACACGCGCTTATTTCGTGTAACGGGCGAACAGCCGGGGTGTCGATCAATATACGTTTATGTACTTTTTCACCCGGTGCAGGCCGTCTGGGCGGCCCTCATGACGCAGAGCACGTCCGAGAAGGCCACCGCCCCTCCGCTGCCCTCGCCGAAGGAGCGGCGCAGGCTGCGGGAGGCGCTGGCGCTGACGGAGGACCAGGTCGCGTCGGCCGTCGGTGTGACCCGGGCGACGGTGCGGGCCTGGGAGACCGGCCGCAGCAGCCCGCGCGGCCGCAAGCGCGAGGCGTACGCCCGGCTGATCGGGGCGGTCGCGGCCGCCCCTGCGCCCCCGGCGCCCCCTCCGCCGGTTCCTGTCGAAGCCCCCGGGAGCGTTGCCATGGCCGCCACCGAACCGGACGAGGCCGTTGAGCCGGACGAGGCCGTCGAGGCTGAGGCGGCTGTTGAGGCTGAGGCGGCTGTTGCGCCCGACGCGCCCGCTGCCGCGTTCGACGCGTTGTACCAGTACGCCGCCGCGGCCCTCTTCCAGCAGACCTATCTGCTGACCGGGCAGCGCGCCCTGTCCCGCGCGGCCGTGGCCAAGGCGTTCGAGCTGGCCTGGGAGCGGTGGCCGGAGGTCGCGGTGGACCGGGACCCGGTCGGCTGGGTGCGGGCCGCCGCCTACGAGTACGCGATGTCCCCGTGGCGCCGGCTCAACCGGGAGCACCGCCGCGCCGACCCGCCGCCCGAGGCCCCGGCCTCGCGGGCACTGCTGGACGCGCTCCTGGCCCTGCCCCCCTCGTACCGCCGCACGCTGGTGCTGCACGACGGGGTGGGGCTCGGGCTGCCGGAGACCGCGGCGGAGACCGAGGCGAGCACCCGGGCAGCGGCCGGGCGGCTGGTGACGGCGCGGGCGGCGGTCGCCGAGCGGCTGCCCGAGATCGCGGAGCCGGACGCACCGGACGAGCAGTCCGCGCTGATCCACGAGCACCTGGGCGCCCTCGCCCGCAGCCGGCCCGTCGCCCCGCTGCCGGTGCCGGAGCTGATCCGTACCGGCAGCGAACGCAAGGCGCAGCTGTGGGCCCGGACGGCCATCGCGTTCACCGTGCTGATCGTGGGGCTCACGCTGATCACCCTGGCGACGGCTCCCCGGAAGTACGAGACGCCCCCGGCGCCCGCCCAGAAGGTCGGCGGGGTGCCGCCGGTCGGGGGCCCGCAGAAACTGACCCCGCAGGACGTCAAGCTGCGGAAGAAGCTCGGCGACGAGGTCTTCCACAGCCCGGCCCGGCTGGTGCCGGAGGCCGGCTGAACCGGTCCGGCGCACACGACGACGCGGGCCCGTCCCCCGGTGAAGGGGACGGGCCCGCGTCGTGCGTACGGTGACACCCTGCCGCGCGAGCGCGGCGCCGGGATCAGGCGCCGAGGATCTCGCGCGCCAGCTTGGCGGTCTCGGTCGGCGTCTTGCCGACCTTCACGCCGGCGGCCTCAAGGGCCTCCTTCTTGGCCTGCGCGGTGCCGGAGGAGCCGGAGACGATGGCGCCCGCGTGGCCCATGGTCTTGCCCTCGGGGGCGGTGAAGCCCGCGACGTAACCGACGACCGGCTTGGTGACGTTCTTCGCGATGAAGTCCGCCGCACGCTCCTCGGCGTCGCCGCCGATCTCGCCGATCATGACGATCAGGTCGGTCTCGGGGTCCGCCTCGAACGCCGCGAGGGCGTCGATGTGCGTCGTACCGATGACCGGGTCGCCACCGATGCCGACGGCGGACGAGAAGCCGATGTCGCGGAGCTCGTACATCATCTGGTAGGTCAGCGTGCCGGACTTGGACACGAGACCGATGCGGCCGGGCTTGGTGATGTCGCCCGGGATGATGCCGGCGTTGGACTGGCCGGGGGTGATCAGGCCGGGGCAGTTCGGACCGATGATCCGGGTCTTGTTGCCCTTCGAGCCGGCGTACGCCCAGAAGGCGGCCGAGTCGTGGACGGCGATGCCCTCGGTGATCACGACGGCGAGCGGGATCTCGGCGTCGATCGCCTCGACGACGGCGGCCTTCGAGAAGGCCGGCGGCACGAAGAGGACGGACACGTTCGCGCCGGTCTTCTCCATCGCCTCGGCGACGGAGCCGAAGACCGGTACCTCGGTGCCGTCGAAGTCGACGGTCGTGCCGGCCTTGCGCGGGTTCACGCCGCCGACGATGTCGGTGCCGTCGGCGAGCATGAGCTTGGTGTGCTTCATGCCCGTGGCGCCGGTCATCCCCTGGACGATGACCTTGCTGTCCTTGGTGAGGAAGATAGCCATGGTGGTCTGAGTCCCTCTTCCTTACTTCGCGGCCGCGGCGAGCTCGGCGGCCTTGTCGGCCGCGCCGTCCATGGTGTCCACGCGCTGGACCAGCGGGTGGTTGGCGTCGGAGAGGATCTTGCGACCCAGCTCCGCGTTGTTGCCGTCGAGACGCACGACGAGGGGCTTGGTGACGGCCTCGCCCTTCGACTTGAGCAGCTCCAGGGCCTGGACGATGCCGTTGGCGACCTCGTCACAGGCGGTGATGCCACCGAAGACGTTGACGAAGACGGACTTGACGTCCGGGTCGCCGAGGATGATCTCCAGGCCGTTCGCCATCACCTCGGCGGAGGCGCCGCCACCGATGTCGAGGAAGTTGGCGGGCTTCACGTTGCCGTGGTTCTCACCGGCGTACGCGACGACGTCCAGGGTCGACATGACCAGACCGGCGCCGTTGCCGATGATGCCGACCTCGCCGTCGAGCTTGACGTAGTTGAGGTTCTTGGCCTTGGCGGCGGCCTCGAGCGGGTTGGCCGCGGCCTTGTCCTCAAGAGCCTCGTGGCCCGGCTGGCGGAAGTCGGCGTTCTCGTCCAGCGAGACCTTGCCGTCCAGGGCCAGGATGCGGCCGTCCTTGGTCTTCACCAGCGGGTTGACCTCGACGAGGAGCGCGTCCTCGGCGACGAAGGTGTCCCACAGGGTGACCAGGGCCTCGGCGACGCCCTCGGCCACGTCGGCCGGGAACTTCGCCAGGGCCACGATCTCGCGGGCCTTGACGATGTCGACGCCGTCCACGGCGTTGACCGGGACCTTCGCGAGGGCCTCGGGGGTCTTCTCCGCGACCTCCTCGATGTCCATGCCACCCTGCACCGAGGCCATGGCCAGGAAGGTGCGGTTGGTGCGGTCGAGCAGGTACGAGACGTAGTACTCCGCCTCGATCTCCGGCGACAGCTCGGCGATCATCACCTTGTGGACCGTGTGGCCCTTGATGTCCATGCCGAGGATGTCGGTCGCGCGGGCGACCGCCTCGTCGGCGTTCGCCGCCAGCTTGACGCCGCCGGCCTTGCCGCGGCCGCCGACCTTCACCTGCGCCTTGACGACCGACTTGCCGCCCAGCCGCTCGGTCGCCTCGCGGGCTGCCTCAGGCGTGTCGATGACTTCACCGGCCAGCACCGGTACACCGTGCTTGGCGAAGAGGTCCCTCGCCTGGTACTCGAACAGGTCCACGCGCGTCCGTCCCTTATCAATGGTCTCGCGGTTGGTTTTCTGCGTGGGCGTGCCGCGAGGGGCAACGTGACTGCGGTGTCACTAGGAAGGCGCACACGGTGACCGGATACGCGGCATGTCCATCTCGCAGGTTATCCCCGAGGCCGGTGTGACCCTAAATCGCAGATCACACCTGGGCGGTGATTACGGTCACAGAATCCCACTGGTGGGGGCGTTCTCCGGGTCCGGGACCGGCAGGGGGCGCTTCTCGATCGCGGCGGCCATGACGTCCGGGAAGAGGTCCGGCGTACAGGCGAAGGCGGGGGCGCCGAGGGCGGCCAGCGCCGCCGCGTGATCGCGGTCGTAGGCGGGGGCGCCCTCGTCGGAGAGCGCGAGCAGCGTCACGAACTGCACCCCCGACGCCTTCATCGCGGCGACCCGCTTCAGCATCTCGTTGCGGATGCCGCCCTCGTACAGGTCGCTGATGAGCACGACGACGGTGTCGGCCGGCCGGGTGATCCGGGACTGGCAGTAGGCCAGGGCGCGGTTGATGTCGGTGCCGCCGCCGAGCTGGGTGCCGAACAGGACGTCCACGGGGTCGTCCAGCTGGTCGGTGAGGTCGACCACCGCGGTGTCGAAGACGACCAGCCGGGTCCGGAGGGAGCGCATCGAGGCGAGCACCGCGCCGAACACGGACGCGTAGACCACGGAGGCGGCCATCGAGCCCGACTGGTCGATGCAGAGGATGACGTCCTTCTTCACGGACTGGGCGGCCCGGCCGTAGCCGATGAGCCGTTCGGGGACGATCGTGCCGGCGCCGTCCCGGCCGGGCAGCTCCAGGTAGTTCTTGAGGTTGGCCCGGATGGTGCGGTTCCAGTCGATGTCGTGGTGGCGGGGCCGGGTGACCTTCGCGGACCGGTCGAGCGCGCCGGTGAGCGTGGCCCGGGTGCGGGTGGTGAGCCGCTTCTCCAGCTGCTCGACCACCTTGCGGACCACGGCCCGGGCGGTCTCCTTCGTCGTCTCGGGCATGGCCTTGTTGAGCGAGAGCAGCGTGCCGACGAGGTGGACGTCGGCCTCGACGGCCTCCAGCATCTCCGGTTCGAGCAGGAGCGCGGAGAGTCCGAGGCGGTCGATCGCGTCGCGCTGCATGACCTGGACGACGGAGCTGGGGAAGTACGTCCGGATGTCACCGAGCCAGCGGGCCACGGAGGGCGCGGAGCCGCCGAGTCCGGCCGAGCGCCCGCCGCCGCCCCGGCCGCCGGGCCGTCCCCCGCTCTCGTAGAGCGCCGTGAGCGCCTGGTCCATCGCGGCGTCGCGGCCGGTGAGCCCGCGGCCGGTGCTCTCCTCGCTGTCGGCGCCCAGCACCAGGCGCCAGCGCCGCAGCCGCTCGTCGTGGGCGGTGTCCGTGGTCGTCATGCCGTCTCCCCCAGGTGCGGGTCGTCGTGGTGGGCGGGGGTGCCGGGTGCCGTGGGCGTCGCGGGGCGCTCGTCCAGGCCGAGGAGCAGGCGCAGGACCGGGACCACCGCGTCCGCGCGGGCCGCGTCCAGGACCGGCCCGAAGCCCGGGGCCGTCGCGCCCGCCCCCGACGGGGAGCCGGCCCCGGTCGCCCCGGCGGGGGCCGGGCCGCGCCGGACGAGGTCGCCCAGGGTGCGCCGGACGCCCGGTTCGTACGCGGAGAAGGTGCGCCGCAACAGGGGCAGCACGTCGGTGAAGGTGTCGGCGGGGACTCCGGTGAGCCAGGAGTCGACCAGGGCGAGCAGCCGTTCGTCGTGGACGAGGAGCATGCCGCCGCCCGCCGCCCCGCCGACGAAGCCCTCGATCCACGCGGCGGCGTCGGCCGGCGGGGTGCCCGGGGAGAGGGCGAGGCCCATCAGCCGGGCGGCGGCGTCCTGGTCGAGGTGGCCGTCGTCCAGGAGCAGGCGGGCGGCCCGGCCCCGGATGACGCCCGCGACCGTGTCCCGGACGGTGAGCTTGTGCAGCACCGCGCGCCACCGCGCCCGCAGCCCGTCCGCGCTCGAAGGGACGGCTCCGGCGAGCAGCCCGATCGCGGTGTGGACGCCGTCCACCTGGCGGCGCAGCGCCTCGGCCCCGTCGGCGTCGAGCCCGGTGCAGGCAGGGGGCAGGCCGACGCAGATCCGTTCGGCGAGGCCGGCCGCGACCTCGCCGAGCGCGGTGGTGTCCGTGGCGCGGACGTCTCCGTAGCGCAGGGTGCGGGCCAGGGCCGGGAGGGCGTCCGCGAGATGGCCGACGTCGGTGTCGAGCGCGGCGCGGTCGGCGAGGGCCCGCATCACGACCGGCAGGGCGTCCGGCAGGTCGGCGAGCAGGCAGTGCTCGGCCAGCGCGGTGACCTGGGCGAGCGCGGTGGCGGCCAGGGCGTCCGACTCGGCGCGGGCGGTGGCGGCGGAGAGCACGGTGGTGCCCCAGACGCCCGCCTCGGCGACGCGCACATACAGCTCGGGCTCCCAGCTCAGCCGCCAGCTCTCCCGGAAGGTGCCGGTGCTCCCCCGGCCCGTGGCCGGTTCGCCCCAGGCGATGCCGAGGAGGCGGATCCGGTGCAGCAGGCGGCTGCGGGAGGCGTCGGTGTCCTTGCGGAGGTCGAGCTCGATCTCCCGCTCGTCGGCCTCCGGCTTGAGCCGCAGGGTGCGCTGCAGCCGGGTCAGGTCGCGCTGGAGGGGGACGGCGGGGGCGGTGTCGGGGACCTCGCCGAGCGTGGTGCCGACGACGAGGCGGTCGTGGACGAGCGCGAGGGGCACGTCGGAGCCCTCGCCCATGACGGCCCGGATCGCGTCGGTCGTCTCGCTCAGCCCGGCGAGCGGTCGGCCGCGCATCGCGGCGAGCGTCTCGGCGAGCCGGACGGCCTCGATGGCATGGGCGGACGAGACGAACCGGTCCTCGTCGCGCAGGAGTCCGGCGACCTTCGTCATCCACCGCTCGATGGGGCGGTCCGGGGCGGCGAAGAGGTGCTCGTACCAGCCGGGCGACTCGATGCCCGCGCCGTATCCGCTGTGCCGGGCGAGCCTGCGGTGGGTCCAGGGCACCCAGGTCAGTTCGGCCTTGGCCTTGGGCAGGCCCTTGAGCAGCGCCCGGTCGGCGGTGAGCGTCGTCCGCGTACGCAGGGCGGGGACGTGCCAGGCGCCGCAGACCACGGCGAACGCGTCGCCGAACTCCTTGGCTGCCGTACGGAGCTGGATGCGCATGTACGCCTCGCGCACCGCGTCCCGGGGATGGCCGCCGTCCCCGTACGCCTCGCGGAGCGCGGTCATCGCCTCGCCGAGCGCGGCGAAGGCGGCGAGCGGTCCGGCCGCCTCACCGCTGCCGGGGACGCGGTGCTCGACCACGTCCTCCCACCAGCGCTCGGGGTCGTCGTACCCGGCGGTCTCGGCGAGCACCCGGATCGGGTCGACGGGGACGGGCCGTGCGTCCGGCTCCTCCTGGGAGGCTTCGTCGGCCTCCATGGCCAGCGAGTGCGCGGCGGGCAGGTCGATGAAGCGGACGGGCACGTCCCGGGCCAGGGCCCAGCGGATCGCGACCCACTCGGGGGAGAACTCGGCGAACGGCCAGAAGGCGGCCCGGCCGGGGTCGTCCACCGCGTGGGCGAGCAGGGCGACCGGGGGCCGCATCTCCTCGTCGGCCGCGAGCGGCAGCAGCGCGTCGCCCTCGGGCGGGCCCTCGATGAGGACCGCCCGGGGGTTCGCCGTGTCGAGGGCGGCGCGGACGGCGCGGGCCGAGCCGGGGCCGTGGTGCCGCACCCCCAGCAGCAGCGGCCCCGCAGCGCGGGTGCCGGTCATACGGACGCCTCCCGGCAGGCGCGGTAGAAGTCCTTCCAGCCGTCCCGCTCGCGCACCACGGTCTCCAGGTACTCCTGCCAGATCACCCGGTCCGCCGCCGGGTCGCGGACGACCGCGCCGAGGATGCCGGCCGCGACGTCCCCGGGGCGGAGCTCGCCGTCCCCGAAGTGGGCGGCGAGCGCGAGGCCGTTGGTGACGACGGAGATGGCCTCGGCCGTGGAGAGCGTCCCCGAGGGGGACTTGAGCTTGGTGCGGCCGTCGGTGGTGACGCCGTCGCGCAGTTCACGGAAGACCGTGACGACGCGGCGGATCTCGGCGAGGCCGTCGGGTGCGGGCGGCAGGTCGAGCGAGCGGCCGACCTGGTCGACGCGGCGGGACACGATCTCGACCTCCGCCTCCGGGGTGGCGGGCAGCGGCAGGACCACGGTGTTGAACCGGCGGCGCAGCGCGCTGGACAGCTCGTTGACGCCCCGGTCCCGGTCGTTGGCGGTCGCGATGACGTTGAACCCGCGCACCGCCTGGACCTCCTGGCCCAGCTCGGGCAGGGGGAGGGTCTTCTCGGAGAGGATCGTGATCAGCGAGTCCTGCACATCGGCGGGGATGCGGGTCAGTTCCTCGATGCGGGCGGTCATGCCCTGGGACATGGCGCGCATCAGCGGGCTGGGCACGAGCGCGTCGCGGCTGGGGCCGTTGGCGAGCAGCTGCGCGTAGTTCCACCCGTAGCGGACGGCCTCTTCCGGGGTGCCCGCCGTGCCCTGGACGAGCAGCGTCGAGTCACCGCTGACAGCGGCGGCCAGGTGCTCGGAGACCCAGGTCTTGGCGGTGCCGGGGACACCGAGGAGCAGCAGCGCCCGGTCGGTGGCGAGCGTGGTGACGGCGACCTCGACCAGGCGGCGCGGGCCCACGTACTTGGGTGTGATGACGGTGCCGTCGGGCAGGGTGCCGCCGAGCAGGTACGTCGCGACGGCCCAGGGCGACAGACGCCAACGCTCGGGCCTGGGGCGGTCGTCGGCCGCCGCGAGCGCCTTCAGCTCGTCGGCGAAGGCGTCCTCGGCATGCGGGCGCAGTACCTCGCCTGTACTCGCCTGGGTGGTTTCGGACACGGTCATGGATCCCCCTCCGGATCGGTCGCCAAGTCGGTCGGCCGGATGTGGTTCCACCGTGCACCATGGCACTGACAATCGGCCTTTGCGCAGGTCAGGGCGATTGTCAGTGGGGCGGCCTAACGTCGTTGGCATGCTGCTGACTGACGGGGGAGAACCCTTGGGCGCCGCTGCCTCGGCCGCGCGCCGGACGGTGGAGCAGGTACTGGCCCTGGCTCCTGACGACGCCTCACGCAAGGCGGGGAACAAGCTCGGTGCGGCCGGCTCCTGGTCGGACACCGGGTGGGACGGGACGGGTGCGGTGTGGGGGTTGTGCAAGGGCAGTGGGAGCAAGCCGTACCGGACGGTGGCCGACACCACCGGTCCCGCGTACACGTGCAGTTGCCCCAGCCGGAAGTTCCCGTGCAAGCACGCGCTGGGGCTGCTGCTGCTCCACGCCGCCGACGAGGCGGCGGTGCCCGCCGGGTCGCCGCCGGACTGGGCCGAGGAGTGGCTGACCGGCCGCCGCGCCCGTGCGCAGGCGAAGGCGCGGCCCGCCGGGGGTGAGGGTGCGGCGGGTCCCGCCGATCCGGAGGCCGCGCGCAAGCGGGCGGAGAAGCGCGCCGAGCGGATCGGGGGCGGCGCACGGGAGTTGGAGCAGCGACTGACCGACCTGCTGCGGGGTGGTCTCGCGGCGGCCGAGCAGGCGGGGTACGGGCTGTGGGAGGAGACGGCGGCCCGCATGGTCGACGCGCAGGCGCCCGGTCTCGCGGGCCGGGTGCGGGAGCTGGGCGCCGTCCCGGCGTCCGGTCCGGGCTGGCCGGTGCGGCTCCTGGAGGAGTGCGCGCTGCTCCATCTGCTGGACTCGGCCTGGCTGGGCCGCGAGCGGCTGCCGCCCGCGCTCGCGGCCACGGTCCGCACCCGGGTGGGGCTGCCGGCCTCCCCGGAGGGCCCGCCGGTCCGCGACCGCTGGCTGGTCCTCGCCCAGTACGACACGCCTGAGGGCAAGATCGTCACCCGCCGCATCTGGCTGTACGGGGAGGAGTCGGGGCGCACGGCGCTGCTGCTGTCCTTCGGGGCGGCGGGCCGCTCCCCCGCCCAGGCGCTGCCCGTGGGCGTCACGATCGACGCCGGGCTGACGCCCCATCCGGGGTCCGGGCAGCTCCGGGCCGAGCTGGGCGAGCGCTTCGGCGTCCCCGAGCCCGCCGTGACGCCTCCGCCGGGTGTCACGGTCTCCGAGGCGATCGCCGCGTACGGACGGGCCCTGGGCGACGACCCGTGGGCGGAGTCCCGGCCGGTGACCCTGCGCGACGTCATACCGGTGCTGTCCCCGGACGGCTGGCAGCTGGTGGACGCGGCGGGCCGGGAGGCCCTGCCCGTGACCCCCGCCGCGCTGAACCGCTCCTCGCTCTGGAAGCTCGTCGCGGTCTCGGGAGGCGCCCCGCTCACGGTCTTCGGCGAGTGCGGCCACCGGGGCTTCGACCCGCTGGCGGCGTGGCCCGCGGGCGGGACGGGTGCCCCCATCGAGACCGTCACGCTCATCTGACCCCGTAGTCCGGCTCCGAAGGAGGGGCGATGTCCCGTACGACCACACCTGCCGCCACCCCGACAGCGGGCGCGGCCACCGCGTCCGACGCGCTCGCCTCCGTGCCGTGGGAGGAGCTGGTCACCTCGGCCCTGCTCGGCACGGACCGCCGGCCGCCGGAGGGCGCGTCCGGCACCGGCCCGGACGGCGCGGCCGCCGCGCTGCTGGACGCCGCCGCGCTGCGCACCGTGCGGCGGCGGGCGGGACTGCTGCCCGCCGCCGCGTCCCCGCGCCCCGCCGTGGCGCCCGACGATCCCCGGCCGCCCCTGCCGGAAGCGGCCCGCGGCCGGCTGGCCCAGCTCCTGGCGGACCGGGCGGCGGGCTCCGGCGGCAGGCGGGGCGCGGCCCCCGACCTGACGGAGCTGATCCCGCAGTGGCTGGCCACCGCCAACCTGCACGGCTACCGGGCACCGGACTCCGCGCTGCCCGCGCTGCTGGACGCGGCCCGGGCCCGTACCGATCTGCGCCCGCAGACCCTGGAGTTCGCCGGGCCGCGCGGCCTGTGGCTGGCCGGTCTCAACGCGGAGTGGAAGTTCGCGCTGCGCGGCGCGTCCGGCAGCGCGCTGCTCCCCTCGACGGACGACGCGGAGGCGGTGCGCCGGCTGTGGGAGGAGGGCCTGTTCGCGGAGCGGATCGCGCTGCTCGGGGCGGTACGGGCGCGGGACGCGGAGGCGGCCCGCGCGCTGCTGGCCACCACGTGGAAGACGGAACGGGCCGAGGACCGGCTGATGTTCGTGGACTCGCTGCGCACCGGGCTGTCCGCCGGTGACGAGGAGTTCCTTGAGCGGGCGCTCGCGGACCGCAGCCGCAATGTCCGGGCGACGGCGGCCGAGTTGTTGTCGGCGCTGCCCGGTTCGGCGCTGGCCCGGCGGATGGCGGACCGGGCGCTGTCCTGTGTGAGCCCGGGGCTCACCGGTGACGAGCCGTTCGTCGCGGTGGAGGCGCCGCACGAGTGCGACGAGGCGATGCAGCGCGACGGGGTGGCGCCGCTCCCGCCCTCCGGCCGGGGCGAACGGTCGTGGTGGCTGGGCCAGTTGGTGGAGGCGGCCCCGCTCTCCGTCTGGCCGGGGCGGTTCGGCGGGCGCGGCGCGGCGGAGATCGTGGGCCTGCCCGTGGCGGACGGCTGGGGTGAGGAGCTGCACGCGGCCTGGTGCCGGGCGGCCGTGCGGCAGCGCGATGCCGCGTGGGCGCGGGCGCTGCTGGGTCCGCCGTCGACGCCCCCGTCGAACGGACCCGGTACGGCGTCGCTCGCCGAGCGGGCGAAGCTCCTGGCGGTGCTGCCTCCGGCGGAACGGGCCGTCCGGGTGGCGGATTTCGTCGCCGCGCACGGCTTGTCGGAGGCGTTCCAGCTGCTGGGGGTCTGCCCGGTCCCGTGGGCGCCGCCGCTCGGCCGGGCCGTGGTCGACGCGCTCGACATCGCGAGGGACGCGGGCAGCTATCCGTGGAGCTTCAGCGGCGTCATGGGCCTGGCCGAACGCTGCCTCGACCCGGCCGAGGCGGCCCGCCTGGAGGTCCTGACCACCACCCCGGCCGAACCCGCGGACGCCTCCCCCGGTGCGAACGGCTACTGGACGGAGGCGTTCCAGCGCCTGGTCTCCACGCTGCGCCTGCGCGCCACGATGGACAGCGAGCTGTCGGGGGCCCCGGTGCGGTGACCCCGCGCCCCGGGCGCCCGCACCGGCTCCGCCCGGGCACGGAGCCGACACGGACCGCCCGCGCGGCCCGGCCTGCCCGGGGGCGCCGGCGCCCCCGGCGCCTCCGCCGCCCTACGCCTCCGCCGGGTGGCGGACGTTCGCGTTGACCCAGTCGACGATCGCCGTCGTCGTCGCGCCCGGGGTGAAGATCTCCGCGACGCCCTGGTCCTTCAGGGGGGCGATGTCGTCCTCCGGGATGATGCCGCCGCCGAAGACCTTGATGTCCGCCGCGTCGCGGTCCTTCAGGAGTTCGATCACCTTGGCGAAGAGCGTGTTGTGCGCGCCGGAGAGGATCGAGAGGCCGATCGCGTCGGCGTCCTCCTGGATCGCCGTGTCCACGATCTGCTCGGGCGTCTGGTGCAGGCCGGTGTAGATGACCTCCATACCCGCGTCGCGCAGCGCCCGCGCGATCACCTTCGCCCCGCGGTCATGGCCGTCGAGGCCCGGCTTCGCCACCACCACACGGATCGGACCGGTCACACCCATCACTGCCTCCACATGCGTCTCCCGTGCCTGAAGGGCCGGGGATGTGAACGAACGTTATCCACAGCATCCCGCAAGCCGCCGTTTCGCGGTGGGCCGGGAGGGGGAAATCACACCTGGGACATTGTTCACGGGTACCGACCCCTGGACCCCCGGCGGCTTCGCCGGGTGGGGCCGGCGCCCGGGGAGCCGCACCGGGTCGCCGTATCACCGCGCCGTCAGCCGCACGGCACGGTGGTACGGGCCTCCGTCCGCGCGGGCCGCCTCCGACACGGCGCTCCGCCCGGGCCTCCGCCGGGTGGCGCCCGTCCGGAGCAGGAGGCCGACCATGAAGACCCCCAGCCTGCCGTTCCCCGCCCCGCCGACCGCACTGCTGAGAGCGACCGCGCTGGAGCTCTTCGTGCTCGCCGGGCACGCCCTGATGTATCCGACCGGGATCGCCGGTGAACGCCACCCCGGCCGCGCCCCGGCGGACGAGGGCGCCGAGCCCGCCCGCGCCGACATTCCGCCCGCCGAGGGCACCGACCGGCCACCCGTCGTCTTTCTTCACGGTTTCATCGACAACCGCTCCGTCTTCGTCCTGCTGCGCCGCTCCCTGGCTCGGCACGGCTGGCGCCGTCTGGAGTCGCTCAACTACTCCCCGCTGACCAGCGACATCCGTACGGCCGCCGAGCTGCTGGACCGGCACATCGAGGAGATCTGCGCCCGCACCGGCCACCACCGGGTGGACATCGTGGGCCACAGCCTGGGCGGCCTCATCGCCCGCTATTACGTACAGCGGCTGGCCGGTGACCGCCGGGTGCGGACCCTCGTCACGCTGGGCACCCCGCACTCCGGGACCGCCGTCGCCCCACTGGCCGGGGCGCTGCCCATCGTGCGGCAGATGCGCCAGGGCTCGCCCCCCGTCGAGGAGTTGCGGCTCCCCGCGCCCGGCTGCCGTACCCGGTTCGTCAGCTTCTGGAGCGAACTCGACCGGGTGATCGTCCCCGCCGAGGCGGCCTGCGTCGACCACCCGGACCTGGACGCGGTCAACGTACGCGTCACCGGCATCGGCCACCTCGCGCTGCCGGTGCACCCGGCCGTGGCGGCGGCCGTGCGGCAGGCACTGGACGAAGCGGAACCGGTCCAGGAGGCCCCCGGGACCACCCCCGGGACCACCCGCACCACCCCCGCCGCCTAAACCGAACAAACTTCGAACATAGAGCCAAGGCTCTGTGCGGGCGCCGCCGAAAGACGGCCGATTGCCCGATTTCCCGTGCCCTCCGGCGCCGTCGAAGATTGTCGATGGCGGATACCGCCGGGTACAGTCGCCGCCAGTTCTCCCGGGGTACCCCACACCCCCGGAACCTGGTCCTGCTGCCGAGGCGAGAGAGAAGTTGGTGAACGACCAGCACCCCCACGCCGGGTATGCCGGATACGACGGCTACTCCACAGGCAGCTTCGAGACGGACCCGCTCTTCGGCTCCCTCCCCGGCACCGGCGTCACCTACGACGGCGCCCATGACGCCTCGTACGACACCTCGCAGGGCTACGGCATCCCGTACACCGGCGGTGAGACCGGCTACGGCGGCGCGTACGACACCCCCCAGTGGGACACGGGCGCGCACCCCGGCTACCAGGCCCAGCAGTACCCGCAGTACCCGCAGTACGACACCACGACGACCTGGCTGCCGGCGGAGGGCTACGACTCCGGCCAGTGGGACACCACCACCTGGACCGCCGCCGCCCCCGCGTGGCCCTCGGACGGCACGGGGACGTACGACACCGGCGTGTACGACGCCACCGCCTGGAACACCGGCGCCACGCCCGGGTACGAAGAGCAAAATGTGCAAAGCCCGGCCGCCTCGAACGAAGCCGAACAGCCGGAGCCCCCGGAGACGTACGAGTCGTACGAGAACGGCGACTACGACCCGTACGAGCCCCACCGCCGCGCCACCGACGGCGTCGAGCCGGACGAGGCCGCCGAGCCGCACCCCGATCTCGCCCCCGCCGAGCCCCGCCGAGGCAACCGCAGCCGCAGGCGTTCCCCAGCGAAGCGCTCCGCACTCCTCACCGTCGCCGTTCCCTCCGCCTGCGTGATGAGCGTGGCCGGGATCGCCGCCGCCTCCGTGGG
Source organism: Streptomyces sp. NBC_00209 (assembly GCF_045206345.1). Lineage (NCBI taxonomy): Bacteria > Bacillati > Actinomycetota > Actinomycetes > Kitasatosporales > Streptomycetaceae > Streptomyces > Streptomyces sp. NBC_00209. The sequence goes on from NZ_CP108121.1 coordinate 2,627,734, forward strand.
CGGGATGGGCGGGGACGAGACGAAGAAGGACGCGACCACCACCATGGCCGCCGCCGACCCCGGCACGGTCAAGCCGGTCGCGGCCAACAACGAGCTGGACACCCAGCTCGCCAACCTCAGCGCCGACGCCGAGAACTTCGCGGACCGCGCCAGCCGCACCCAGGAACGCATCGACCTGAAGGAGCGGCAGGCCGCCGAGAAGAAGAGGCGCGAGGCGGAGGCCGCCCGCAAGGAGGCCCTGCGCCCCAAGTTCGTGATGCCGGTCAAGCAGCACGGGCTGAGCGCCTACTTCGGGCAGGCGGGCGTCAACTGGATGTCCGTGCACACGGGCATCGACTTCCCCGTCCAGTACGGCACCCCGGTGATGGCGGCGACCGACGGCACGGTCCGTACGCAGTACAACAGCGCCTACGGCAACATGGCCATCGTGACCATGGCCGACGGCACGGAGACCTGGTACTGCCACCTCAGCAGCACCCGCGTCCGCTCGGGCCCGGTCAAGGCCGGTGACGTCATCGCGTACTCCGGGAGCTCCGGGAACTCGACCGGCCCGCACATGCACTTCGAGGTGCGGCCGGGCGGCGGCGCGGCGATCGACCCGCTGCCGTGGCTGCGCGGCCACGGGATCAACCCGACCTGAGCGGGACGAACGACTACGGCGGCCGGGGCCTCGGGGGCTCCGGCCGCCGCTCGTTTCAGAGCTTCTGCACCGGGGCGTACCGCAGGAGCAGCTTCTTGGGGCGGTCGTCGCCGAAGTCGACCGTGACCTTCGCCTGGTCACCGACGCCCTCGACCGCCGTCACCGTGCCCAGGCCGAACTGGTCGTGCGTGACCCGGTCGCCCGCCACCAGCGTGATCGTCGGCTTGTCCGAGGTCCGCCGGGTCGCGAAGCCGGAGGGGCCGGAGCGGGCGCGGGAGGCGGAGAGCGACGAGGTGATGCCCGAGGTGGGGCCCGCCGGGGCGGCCATCGGGCCCTTCCGCTTCCACTCCAGGTGCTGGTCCGGGATCTCCTCCAGGAACCGCGACGGCGGGTTGTACGAGGGCTGGCCCCAGGCACTGCGCATGGCGGCCCGGGTCAGATACAGCCGCTCGCGGGCGCGGGTGATGCCGACGTACGCGAGGCGGCGCTCCTCCTCCAGCTCCTTGACCTGGCCGAGCGCCCGCATGTGCGGGAAGACGCCGTCCTCCATGCCGGTCAGGAAGACGACCGGGAATTCGAGGCCCTTCGCGGTGTGCAGGGTCATCAGCGTGATGACGCCGGAGCCGTCGGTGTCCTCGTCGGGGATCTGGTCGGAGTCGGCGACGAGCGCGACCTTCTCCAGGAACTCCGCGAGCGTGCCCGCACCCTCCTCCTCGCCCCGGTCCTGCTCGAATTCGAGGGCGACGGCGGCGAGCTCCTGGAGGTTCTCGATGCGGGTCTCGTCCTGCGGGTCGGTGGACGCCTGGAGCTCGGCGAGATAGCCCGTACGCTCCAGGACCGCTTCCAGCACCACGGCGGGACCGGCACCGGACTCGACGACCGTGCGCAGCTCCTCCATCAGCGTGTTGAACCGCTTGACGGCGTTGGCGGAGCGGGCGGCCATGCCGTACGCCTCGTCCACGCGGCGCAGCGCCTGCGGGAAGGTGGTCTTCTCGCGCAGCGAGAGCGCGTCGATCATGGCCTCGGCGCGGTCGCCGATGCCGCGCTTGGGCACGTTGAGGATGCGGCGGAGCGGGACGGTGTCCTCGGGGTTGGCGAGGACCCGCAGGTAGGCCAGGACGTCCCGGACCTCCTTGCGCTCGTAGAAGCGGACACCGCCGACGACCTTGTAGGGCAGGCCGACGCGGATGAAGATCTCCTCGAAGACACGGGACTGCGCGTTCGTCCGGTAGAAGACGGCGACGTCTCCGGCCTTCGCGTCGCCCGCGTCGGTGAGGCGGTCGATCTCCTCGGCAACGAACTGCGCCTCGTCGTGCTCGGTGTCCGCGACGTAGCCCGCGATGCGGGCACCGGTGCCGGCGTTGGTCCAGAGGTTCTTGGGGCGGCGGCTCTCGTTGCGCTCGATGACCGCGTTGGCGGCGGACAGGATCGTCTGGGTGGAGCGGTAGTTCTGCTCCAGCAGGATCGTCGTCGCGTCCGGGTAGTCCTCCTCGAACTGGAGGATGTTGCGGATGGTCGCGCCCCGGAAGGCGTAGATCGACTGGTCCGCGTCACCCACGACGCAGAGCTCGGCGGGCGCGTTCTCCGGACCGGCCGGGCCGACCAGCTCGCGTACCAGCGTGTACTGGGCGTGGTTGGTGTCCTGGTACTCGTCCACGAGGACGTGCCGGAAGCGGCGGCGGTAGTGCTCGGCGACGTCGGGGAACGCCTGGAGCAGATGGACCGTCGTCATGATGATGTCGTCGAAGTCCAGCGCGTTGGCCTCGCGCAGCCGGGCCTGGTACATCGCGTACGCCTGGGCCAGGGTCTTCTCGAAGCCGTCGGCGGCCTGCCCGGCGAAGGTCTCCTCGTCGATGAGCTCGTTCTTGAGGTTGGAGACCTTGGCGGTGAAGGACTTCGGCGGGTAGCGCTTCGGGTCCAGCTCCAGATCGCGGCAGACCAGGGCCATGAGCCGCTTGGAGTCGGCGGCGTCGTAGATCGAGAACGAGGACGTGAAGCCGAGCCTCTTGGACTCGCGGCGCAGGATGCGGACGCAGGCGCTGTGGAAGGTCATGACCCACATCGCGTTGGCCCGGGGCCCGACCAGCTGCTCGACGCGCTCCTTCATCTCGCCGGCGGCCTTGTTGGTGAAGGTGATCGCCAGGATCTGGCCGGGGTGGACGCCCCGCTCGGCCAGCAGGTGGGCGATGCGGTGGGTGAGCACCCTGGTCTTGCCGGAGCCGGCGCCCGCGACGATGAGCAGGGGCGACCCGGCGTGCACGACGGCGGCGCGCTGCTCGGTGTTCAGCCCGTCGAGCAGCGCCTCGGGGTCGAGGACGGGGCGGTGCGCGCCGTCGCGGTAGTACGCGTCGCGGGGTGGCGGGGGCCCGTCGAACACGCCCGCGAACAGGTCCTCCGGCACCGCTTCGGGTGCGGGGTCCTCGGGGGGCGGCGGGGCCGCGTCCTCCTCCTGCTGGAGGCCGGCCAGGAAACTGTCGTCAAAGAGGCTGCTCATCGCTGTCCGAGTCTAAAGCTCTCCACTGACACCCGGCCCCGCTCCGAAAAGGTCACGGAAATGTATCGGGCATATCGCACACCAACCTTCCCAGCGGCCCCATGCGTTGGCTAGCGTGCACGTTCGGACGGCCCGTACCCCCAGAGGCGACCTACGCCGAGCGTGCCGCCACGCCGAATCCGGGCCCGCCCGGAACCGGGGACCCACACGCAGCACCGGGGTGAATCGGTCCTTCCCCACCGGACCGTAGGGCAGCCTTCCGTTCCGCCCGAACCCGACAGCTAACCCGGTAGGCGGTCCACGGAAGGAGATGCCGGCCTTGGCGTCGCATCGCAAACCGCGCACCCGGATGCGCTCCACCGCCCCGGCCGTCGGGCTGACCTCGGCCGCGCTGGCCTCGGTGACCCTGCTGTCCTCCCAGAGCGCGATGGCGGCGCCCGCGCCGAAGCCGAGCATCGAGGAAGTCCAGAAGAAGGTGGACGACCTCTACCGGCAGGCCGGCACCGCGACTCAGAAGTACAACCAGGCCAAGGAGGCCACGGACCAGCAGAAGTCCAAGGTCGACACGCTCCTGGACGACGTGGCCAAGCGCACCGAGAAGGTGAACGACGCCCGCAGGACGCTGGGCAACTACGCCGCCGCCCAGTACCGCAACGGCGGCCTCGCACCGACCGCAACCTTCTTCCTGGCCGACGACCCGCAGTCGTTCTTCGACCAGACCCACCTCATGGACCGGATGGCCGAGCGCCAGCAGCAGGCGGTCGCGAACTTCCGTACGCAGCAGGCGAAGGTGTCCAAGCAGCGGGCCCAGGCCGTGGAGAGCCTGGAGACGCTGACCGAGTCGCAGGCCACGCTGCGCACCAGCAAGCAGAACGTCCAGACGAAGCTGACCGAGGCCCGGACGCTGCTGTCGAAGCTGACCGCCGAGGAGAAGGCGCGGCTGGCGGAGCTGGAGCGCAAGAAGGAGGCGGAGGCCAAGCGGAAGGCCGCCGAGCTGGCGAAGAAGCAGGCCGCCGCCCGGAAGGAAGCCGAGCAGAAGGCCAAGGAGTCGGGGAGCAGCGGTACGGAGACGGGCTCGGGTTCCGGCTCGGACACCGGCTCCGGGAGCAGCGCCTCAACGAAGGCGGAGAAGGTCCTCGCGTTCGCCCGCGCCCAGATCGGCAAGCCGTACGTCTGGGGGGCGACCGGCCCCGCCTCGTACGACTGCTCGGGGCTGACGCAGGCGGCCTGGAAGGCGGCGGGTGTCGACATCCCGCGTACCACCTGGGACCAGGTGAACGTCGGTACGCGGATCGCGACGGCCGATCTGCAACCCGGCGACCTGGTCTTCTTCTACGACGACATCAGCCACGTCGGGATCTACAAGGGCGACGGGATGATGATCCACGCGCCGAAGCCCGGGGCGAACGTGCGCGAGGAGTCGATCTACTACATGCCGATCTACGGGAGTGTGCGCCCCGCCTGACCGGGGAAGAGGGCCGGTCCGCGCGGGCCGGCCCCGTACCGCCGCTCAGGCCCGTACCGCCGCTCAGGTCCAGAGCGTGGCGATGAAGATGTTCGCCAGGGTCAGCGCGTTCACGGGGTGTGAGAACCCTCGCCCCGGACCGCTCCGGGCAGGGTGGGGCCTACGGGCCGCTTGAATGATGAATGCACTTTTTGCCTGATTCTGTGGCACTTTTCCCGGTCATTCAGGCTTCACGTGCGGTCATTCAGCGACAATGCCACGCCAAGAGCGGGCAATAACCGTCATAACGACACCTTCCCGTGACCTCGGATTAGCGTCCCTTCCCGGTGGCCGTGGATCAGGAACCGTCCTCGCCGGCCGCCGGAGAAGCCCGCCGGTATACCCCGTCGGGCCGTCGCACGGAAGGACGCCCGCCCCCGTGGCAGCGCATCGCAAACCCAGGCAGCGCCTCATCACCGCCTCCGCGGCCCGCACCGCGGCGACCCTCGCGGTCGCCGGAGCCGCGACGGCCGCCGTGCTGCCGGGAGCCGCGCACGCGGACCCCGCGCCCACCGCGAAGCAGGTCAAGGCCCAGGTGGACCGGCTGTACCGGGAGGCGGAGGTCGCCACCGAGAAGTACAACGGCGCGAAGTCCGAGGCGACCGCAGCCGCCAAGTCGGTCGACGCCCTGCGCGACGAGGCCGCCCGCAGGACCGCCCGCCTCAACACCGCCCGCGACGTGCTCGGCGCGTACGCCGCCGCGCAGTACCGGTCCGGCGGGATCGACCCCTCCGTGCAGCTGGCGCTCTCCTCCGACCCCGACCAGTACCTGCGCCGCGCCACCTACGCGGAGCGGGCCGGTGAGCGCCGGGCCACCGACGTGCGCTCGGTGCGCCGCCAGGTCGCGGAGATCGCCCAGGTACGCGCCGAGGCGGCCGGGAAGCTCACCGAGCTGGCCTCCCGGCAGGCCGCCCTGAAGGAGCACCGGGCGACCGTCCGCGCCAAGCTGGCCGAGGCCCGCCGCCTGCTCGCCCGCCTCACCCCGGCCGAGCGCGCCTCCTACGACGCCTCCGAGGACGGGCGCGGGGCCGGCCACGCCGACCGGAGCGCGCCGCGCTCCACCGTCGCCGCGCCCCACTCGCGCGCCGCCCAGGCGGTCGCCTTCGCGTACAACGCCCTGGGCAAGCCGTACGTGTGGGGCGCGACCGGGCCCAGCTCCTTCGACTGTTCCGGGCTCACCCAGGCCGCCTGGCGCGCCGCCGGGGTGTCGCTGCCCCGGACCACGTACACACAGATCAACGCCGGGCAGCGGGTGCCGCGCTCCCAACTGGCCCCCGGTGACCTGGTGTTCTTCTACTCGGGCGTCAGCCATGTCGGCCTGTACATCGGGAACGGACGGATGATCCACGCGCCGCGCCCCGGGGCCCCGGTCCGGATCGCGCCCATCGATGAAATGCCCTTCGCGGGGGCGACCCGGGTGGCATAGGCTCCGGGCCCTTGACCTCAACAGCCCGAAGGACAGCCGCACATGCCGATGGACGCCGATGTCCAGACCCACGCCCATACGCTCACCCTGCGCTCCCCGGACCACGTCCGCGTCGGGCCGTTCGTGATCCGCTACAACCCGAACTGGTCGCTGAAGTACGCCAACTACGCGATCCCGGACCAGGGCGCGGAGCCGACGCCCGGCGAACTCGACGCCCTCATAGCGGCGTTCCGTGAGCGGGACCGGATGCCCCGCCTGGAGTTCCTGCCCGGCTGGGCGCCCGCCGTCGAACCGGCGCTGCTCGCCGCCGGGTTCACCGTCGAGAACCGGGCCCCGGTCCTCGCCTGCGCCCCCGGCGACCTGGTGGAGCCGAAGCCGGTCGCGGACCTGGCCATGGCCGAGCCCGCCACGGACGCGGAGTTCGCCGCCGCCGCGCTCGTCCAGCACCTGGGCTACGGCGGCGAGGGCGAGCCCGAGGAGGGCACGGCGCAGTGGCTGCGGAACGCGGCGGCGGGCGGCGGTGTCGCCGCGCTCGCGACGGTCGGCGGCACCCCGGCGGGCGCGGGCGGCTGCTCGGTACCGGTGGACGGGCTCAGCGAGCTGGCGGGCCTGGCGGTCGGCGCGGACTTCCGCCGCCGGGGCATCGGCGCCGCGCTCTCCGTACACCTGACGCGCACCGCCTTCGAGCGGGGCTGCCGGGTGGTGTGGCTGGAGCCGGGCGACGCCGACGTGGAGCGGATCTACGCGTCGATCGGCTACCGCAGGGTCGGCGAGAAGCTGAACATCTCGCTCGACCCGGACCGGGACTAGTCGAGCAGGCCCTAGACGAGCCGCCGCGCGGTCGCCCAGCGGGTCAGTTCGTGGCGGTTGGAGAGCTGGAGCTTGCGCAGCACCGCCGAGACATGGGACTCGACCGTCTTCACCGAGATGAACAGCTGCTTGGCGATCTCCTTGTACGCGTAGCCCCGGGCGATCAGGCGCAGCACCTCGCGCTCGCGCTGGGTCAGCCGGTCCAGGTCCTCATCGACCGGAGGCGCGTCCGTCGAGGCGAAGGCGTCGAGGACGAAGCCGGCCAGCCGGGGCGAGAAGACGGCGTCGCCGTCCTGGACCCGGAAGACCGAGTCGACCAGGTCGGTGCCGGTGATCGTCTTGGTGACGTACCCCCGGGCGCCGCCCCGGATGACGCCGATGACGTCCTCGGCGGCGTCCGACACGGAGAGCGCGAGGAAGCGCACCGGGTTCTCGGCGGCGCCCATCAGGGGCGCGCAGCGGCGCAGCACCTCTACGCCGCCGCCGCCGGGGAGGTGGACGTCGAGGAGGACGACCTCGGGGCGGGTCGCCGTGATGACGGTGACCGCCTGGTCGACGTCGGCCGCCTCGCCGACGACCTCGACGCCGGTCTCCTCGGTGCGGCCGATCTCGGCCTGTACGCCGGTGCGGAACATCCGGTGGTCGTCGACGAGCACGACTCGTACCCGGCGCTCCGGGTTCTCCTGGCCTCCGGCCACCTCACTGGTCCCGTTCATCGCTCGTCCTCTCCATCTCAAGCTCGACCTCGGTACCCCCGCCGGGCACCGAACGCAGCCGGGCCGTGCCGCCGTTGCGCTGCATCCGGCCGATGATCGATTCTCGTACGCCCATTCTGTCCCCCGGTACGGAGTCCAGGTCGAACCCCGGGCCCCGGTCGCGCACGGAGACGAAGACCGTGCGGCCCTCGACCTCCGCGTAGACCTGGACGGCGCCGCCCTCGCCACCGTACTTGGCGGCGTTGACCATCGCCTCGCGTGCGGCCTGCATCTGTGCGGCCAGCTTCTCGTCCAGCGGGCAGTCGCCGACGACGACGACCTCCAGCGGGACGCCGTGCTTGTCCTCGACCTCGGCGGCGGCCCGTTTGACGGCCTCGGCCAGCGTCTCGGGCTCGTCGTCCTCGTCCTTGCCGGTGCCCTCGGGGTTGTACAGCCAGTTGCGCAGCTCGCGTTCCTGGGCGCGGGCGAGCCGGCGGACCTCGCCGACGTCGTCGGCGTTGCGCTGGATCAGGGTGAGGGTGTGCAGGACGGAGTCGTGGACGTGGGCGGCGACCTCGGCGCGCTCCTGGGCCCGGATGCGCATGAGGCGTTCCTCCGAGAGGTCCTGCGTCATGCGGACGAGGTAGGGGCCGGCGAGGAGGGCGATGCCGGTGAGCACGGCGATGGCGGCGGTGATGACGTTGCCGAGCTGGGCGGCGGAGCCGCGTACGACCATGAAGACGGCGAGGCCGAGGCCGACGAGGGCGACTCCGGCCAGGGCGCGGGCCAGTTGCAGGACCCGGCGGCGGCGGCCGACCTCCATCCAGCGGGCGCGGCGGGCGTTGTCGGCCTGGCGCCAGACCAGGACGGAGCCTGCGCCGATGAGGAGGCTGGGCCAGATGTAGCGGTCGGCCTTGCTGCCCATGTCGACGTTGCCGACGAAGATGACGGCGCCGATGAGCAGCGCGATGAGGGCGAAGAGCTGCCCCTTGTCGGGTTTGCGGAGGCGGCGGGTGCCGTCGGGGGCGGTCTCGAAGACGGATCGGGGGCCGTCCACACCGCCGACGCCGAGCGGGACCACGATCCAGAACACCGCGTACAGCAGGGCGCCGAGGCCGTCCGCGAAGAACAGGCCGAGGAAGACGAACCGGAGCCAGGCGACCGGGAGTCCGAGGTGTCCGGCGAGCCCGCGCGCCACTCCGCCGAGGAGTCGGCCGTCGGCGCTGCGGTACAGCTTGCGCAGCGGAGGCTCCTCCGGCTCGGGGGCGTGGGAGCTTGCGGCTCGGGTGGTGGCGGCTGGCATGGTCCGATCGTCACATGCCCGTACGGGCGAGGGCATCAGGGTCGGCCCCCACTTCGACCCTGAGACGGCCGGGACGCGGGGCAGGGTGGGGCCGGGGCGCGAGCCCGGCACCCCTGAGAGGCGGGCGGGCCAATATCAGGGACCGGCCAGGGTCGGGGCGGGTGCCGGTGGGGCGCGGGGGCCGTCACCATGGAGTCATGACCGTTCCCCAGGACGCGCCGCCCGGCGCCGCACCTCCCCCGGACCTCGCTCCGCGCCTGCACCGCAGCCCGCGGCACAAGGTGGTGGCCGGGGTGTGCGGCGGGATGGGCCGGTACTGCGACGTCGATCCGGTGATCTTCCGGATCGTGCTCGGGGTGCTGTCGGTGACCGGCGGTTTCGGGCTGATCTTCTACGGCTTCGCCTGGCTGCTGATCCCGGCGGAGGGCGAGGACGAGAACGAGGCGCGGCGGCTGCTGTCGGGGCGGGTCGAGCTCGCGTCGCTGAGCGCGGTGCTGTGCGCGCTGATCGGCTGCGGTCTCTTCCTGTCGATGCTGGGCAACGGCGGCACGCTGGCGTTCTCCGCGATGCTGTCGCTCGCGGTCCTCGGCTTCTCCATGTGGACGCAGGCGCGCAAGAAGGCCGGTCCGGAGGACCCGCTGCACCAGGCGGCCGCGCAGGCGGCGTCGGAGGCACCGCCCGAGGTGAAGGCGCCGCCGGTGCTGTCGTGGCCGTCGTGGTGGCGCGACCCCATAGTCAAGGACGGCTCGACCGGGAAGGTGGCGATCGGCTACCTGTGGGGACCGCATGGCGCGGCGGTCCTCGGTGAGCCGCGCGGGGCGACGCCCGACGCGCCGTTCCGCCCGCCGCCGCCCCGGTCGCGGGAGGTGCGGGGACCGCGGTCCCTCGCGGGCCCGGCGTTCCTCGGCGCGCTGCTCGCGGGCGGTCTCGGTACGGGGCTGACCTGGGGGTCCGAGCCGCTGGGCACGAGCCTGGAGGTCGGGTTCGCCGCCGCGCTCGGGGTGTTCGGGCTGGCGATCCTGATCAGCGCGTTCATCGGGCGGACCGGGTTCGGCACACTGCTGCTCGCGATGATCACGTCCGGGCTGCTGGTGGGCGCCGCCTCGCTGCCCAAGGACATCGGCACGCACTGGGTGCGCGAGGAGTGGCGTCCGGCGTCCGTCGCCGCGGTCGAGCCGTTGTACGCGATCGGCTCGGGCCAGGCCGAGCTGGACCTGACCCGGATCACGGTGCCAAAGGGCGAGACCGTACGGACCCGGGTGGAGGCCCGGGCGGGCCGGGTCCTGGTGCACGTCCCGCCGGAGGTCACCGTCCGGGTGCACGCGCGGACCCGGTTCGGCGCGCTCGTGGTGGTGGACGGCCACCGCAAGGGCGATCTGGACATCCGCGCCACGCAGGACCAGCGCAAGACGCTGTCACCGGCCGAGGGCAGCACCCCGGGCGGCACGATCGACCTGGACCTGGAAGTGGACTACGGACAGGTGGAGGTCAACCGTGCCGCGTCATGAGTTCCGGCCGGGGCGGGCCGTCTCCGGCCTGGTGATGCTGACCCTGGCCGCCGGATACGCGGCGGACGCGGCGGGCGCCTGGGACGCCCCGCCGCAGTTCTTCATCGCGCTGTTCTGCGGCGGGCTGTGGACGGCCGCGTGGGTGACCTGGGTCGGCTACCGGATCCGCCGCCGGCGCGCGGGGAGGAACGCGTCCAGCGAGAGCGACCCGGCCCCGCCCAGCAGCAGCGGCAGCCACGCCATGAGGTAGATGAGGTCGTTGCCGAGGTAGTACGGCGAGACCTGCCAGCTGACGGTGAGCCACAGGCTCAGCGAGATGAGGGCGCCGCCGAGCGCGGCGATCCTCGCCCACAGGCCGAGGAGGGTGCCGATGCCGACGGCCAGCTCGCCGAACGCGATCGCGTAACCGAAGCCGGACGGGCTGTGCAGCGCCAGGTCGACCAGGCCGGGGATCGCGGCGGAGTCGCGGACGGCGTGCATCTGCTCGCCGATCGACCCGGGCCCTGAGGCGTGGAAGAACGCGCTGTCGGTGAGCTTGTCGAGCCCCGCGTACACGAAGGTGACCCCGAGGAAGATGCGCAGCGGCAGCAGGGCGTGCTCCCGCGCGAGGTCCCGCAGGCTGCTGCCCTCGCCCTGGACCCGCCCCAGGCCCCGCCCGTTACCGCCGTACCCGTACATGCTGCTCCCGCCTTCCGCGGCCGTGCCGTGCGCCACCGGACCGTATGGCCCGTCACCCGACCTTACGTACGAACGGAGCGGAGGGCTCCGGCGCGGTACCGGTTCGCGGAGAAGGGGCGCGGGCAGCGGTCTCGGGCAGCGGGTCAGTCCGTGACGTCGATGGCGACCGGGGCCGTCTCCGTGCCCGCGGCCGTCACCACCTGCACCTCGACCACGCCCGGCTCCACCTCGACCGGCACCGGCACGGTCAGCAGCGTGTCGGAGGGGTTCGCGAAGCCGCCGGGGACCGGCACCAGCGGGACATGGACGTGCACGGTCCCGATCCGCACCACGACCCGGGCCAGCCGGTCCGGGGCCCCCGCGCCCGGCGGCACGAATCCGGCGCCCCGGATCTCGATGTCGTCGCCGGTCCGGATCGGCGCGTCCAGGTCGCCCGCCTCCCGGGACCGGACGACCGAGAGCACGACGGGCCGACCGCCCTCGCCGAACTTCCCGGTGAAGTAGACGGCCGCCGACACGGCCACCAGGAGGGCGAGGCCCCACGGCAGGTCGGGCAGCTGCTCGGGCCTGCGGGCCAGGCGGACGGCGGTGAACACCACGGCGACCGTGGACACCAGCACGTACTGCACGTCCGTGAAGCCGCCGCGCCCCGAGTCGTCGGTGAGCAGGTCCGCCGCGCGCGGCCGGTCGGCACGCAGCTTCTGGAGGCGCCCGGACAGCACCCGTACGCTCACCACCCGGCGCACGGCCACCGCCACGGCGCACACCAGCGCGAGCACCGCCACGATCCCGGCGCCGCGCGCCAGGTCCAGGCCCTCGATCAGCTCGTCGCGCCGGGCGTGCCCGGAGGCGGCGGCCAGTTCGAGGGCGAGGACGAGCACGGAGAACACGGCGAGCAGCACCCAGGACGCGGCGACCGCGCGGGAGGTGGAGAGCCGGTTGTCCTCGCCGATCAGCGGGGCGAGGAGGCCGCCGCGGGCCCGGTGGACGTGGGCGGCGGCGGTCAGCAGCGCGGCGGTGACCAGCCCGGCGACGAGTCCGGCGGTACGGGCATGGGTCCAGCCCGCCCCGATCGCGGTGGCCGCCTCGGCGAGGGCGAGGACGGCGAGGCCGCCCCAGACGACGACCAGGGTGCGCTGCCACACCCGGTACAGCCAGGCGTCCCCGGCCTCGCGGCCCCGGTCGGCCACCTCGCGCGCGGACTCGGTCAGCTCGTCGGAGACCCACTGCCGGGTCGCGGACGCCGACTGGGCGACCCCGGCGGGCAGCCCCTGTCCAGCGGCGAACCCGTCGCGCTGGGCCAGGAAGGCGGCCACCGCGCGCCGGTGTCCCTGGCGCGCCCCGTGGGGGCAGTCCCCACAGGTGCAGCCCCCGCCGTGCGCGCCCTGTCGTGCCTCGTCCAACGCCACGGAGAACGCCGCCCTTTCCCGCCCCTGTTGCCGCCGTCGGCGGGTCAACTCGTCTGTGAACGCTGCGAATTGTGCCGTACGGGGTGGAGGGCTGCCGCATCGGGGCGCACCGGAGGGGTGCCTTCGTCAGCGTGTTCGATACCCGCTCAGGCGCTGAGCACGAGGTAGGCCAGGCCGAACGTGCCCCGGTAGCCGCCGTAGTAGCCGGTGCGCCGCTCGTCCACGGCGGCGACGACCCCGTCGTGCAGGGGGTGTTCCGGGTGGGCCAGGGCCCAGCGCTCGCCCAGGCCGATGTTGGCGTGCGACTCGAAGAGGTCCCATTCCCGCTGGTCGGCGACGGTCACCTGGAGCGCCCGCAGCCCCGCCGCCTCGGCCTGCCGGATCAGGTCGAGCAGCGAGCCGAAGTCCCCGGGCTCGGCGCCGAGCCCGGCCAGCGCCGCCTCGTCCGGCTCCCGCTCCCAGTAGCCCTCGCCGAACAGGACCCGTCCGCCGGGCCGTACGGACGCCCGCAGCGCGGCCAGGGCCTCGGCGGTGCCGCCGGGCCAGGCGTGCGAGGCGCCGATGGACACGGCCAGGTCGTAGCCCTGCTCCGGCCACTCGGCGGCGGGCACCTCGTGGAACCGTACGCGCTCCGCGAGCCGCCGCTCCCCCGCGAGCGCGCGGCCGCGCGCGACGGCCTCCGGGTCGGTCTCGACGCCGTCCCCGGTGCTCCCGGGGGCGGACTCCACGAGGCGCATCAGCAGCTCGCCCCAGCCGCTGCCGAGGTCGGCGATGCGGGTGTGGGGGGTGGGGGCGCAGGCGGCGATCAGTTGGGCCGCGTGCGCTTCGGAGAGGGGGGTGTTCCAGGTCAGGTGATTGTTGCGGGCGGCGGACATCAGGGTGCGGATCTCGTCTGCGGACATGGGGGCGGAGCCTGTCATGGGTGCCTCGGCGGACGCCATGTGTTTTCGGGGTGCGGCTGCGGGGTGGTGCCGCCTGCGGCGGGCCTGTTCCCCTCCCCGCCCCTTCCCGAAACCGGGGCTCCGCCCCGGACCCCGCTCCTCAAACGCCGGAGGGGCTGGGTTTCCGCGGAAGGGCTGGGTTTCCGCGGAGGGGCTGGGTTTCCGCGGCGAGGGTGGAGTGGTGGTACGGCGATGCCGCCGCCCCGTACCCGGGCGGCGGCATCGTCAGGGGCGCACGGGGAGCGTTACTCCCACTCGATCGTCCCCGGCGGCTTGCTCGTCACGTCGAGCACTACGCGGTTGACGTCGGCGACCTCGTTCGTGATGCGGGTGGAGATCTTCGCCAGGGTCTCGTACGGCAGCCGGGACCAGTCGGCCGTCATGGCGTCCTCGGAGGAGACCGGGCGGAGCACGATCGGGTGGCCGTAGGTGCGGCCGTCGCCCTGGACGCCGACGCTGCGGACGTCCGCGAGCAGGACCACCGGGCACTGCCAGATGTCGCGGTCCAGGCCGGCCGCGGTCAGCTCCTCGCGGGCGATCGCGTCGGCCTCGCGGAGCAGGTCGAGCCGGTCCTTGGTGACCTCGCCGACGATGCGGATGCCGAGGCCGGGGCCGGGGAAGGGCTGGCGCTGGACGATCTCGTCCGGCAGGCCGAGCTCCTGACCGACCATCCGGACCTCGTCCTTGAACAGCTGGCGCAGCGGCTCGACGAGCTCGAACTCGATGTCCTCGGGGAGCCCGCCCACGTTGTGGTGGGACTTGATGTTGGCGGTGCCGGTGCCGCCGCCGGACTCCACGACGTCCGGGTAGAGCGTGCCCTGGACGAGGAAGGCGACCTCGGGGCCGTCCTCCTGGAGGATCTCCAGCTGGGCCTGCTCGAAGACGCGGATGAACTCGCGGCCGATGATCTTCCGCTTCTGCTCCGGGTCGGAGACCCCCGCCAGGGCGTCCAGGAAGCGCTTCTCGGCGTCGACCACCTTGAGCTTGGCGCCGGTCGCGGCGACGAAGTCCTTCTCGACCTGCTCGGTCTCGCCCTGGCGCATCAGGCCGTGGTCGACGTACACGCAGGTGAGCTGGGAGCCGATCGCCTTCTGGACGAGGGCGGCGGCGACGGCGGAGTCCACGCCGCCGGACAGGCCGCAGATGGCGCGCTTGTCGCCGACCTGGGCGCGGATCGCGGCGACCTGCTCCTCGATCACGTTGCCCGTGGTCCAGGTGGGCTCGATGCCCGCGCCCCGGTACAGGAAGTGCTCCAGGACCTGCTGGCCGTGCGTGGAGTGCATGACCTCGGGGTGGTACTGGACGCCGTAGAGCCTCTTCTCGTCGTTCTCGAAGGCGGCGACCGGGACGACGTCCGTGGACGCGGTGACGGTGAAGCCCTCGGGGGCGGCGGAGCAGGCGTCGCCGTGCGACATCCACACCGACTGCTCGTCCGGGGTGCCCTCGAAGAGGGTGGAGCCGGACTTGGAGACGGTCAGCGGGGTGCGGCCGTACTCGCGGGCGCCGTTGTCGTCCACGGTGCCGCCGAGCGTGGTCGCCATCAGCTGGAAGCCGTAGCACATGCCGAAGACGGGGACCCCGGCCTCGAAGAGCGCGCGGTCCAGCGAGGGCGCGCCCTCGGCGTAGACGGAGGAGGGTCCGCCGGAGAGGATGATCGCGCGGGGGTTCTTGGCCAGCATCTCGGCCACCGGCATCGTGGACGGCACGATCTCGCTGTAGACCCGGGCCTCACGGACGCGGCGGGCGATGAGCTGGGCGTACTGCGCGCCGAAGTCGACTACCAGGACCACGTCGGTGGTGGTGTCGGGGGCGGCGGGGGGTGCTGCTGGCACGGGCGGCCTTCCGGCGGTGGAGAGGGGTCGGTCCTCCAATTCTACCGGCGGCCGGAAGTGGCCCGACCCGGTCCGGGCCGCCGCCCGGGGTGTGCGCCGTCTCACGATCCGGGCCGGGTGTGGGCGGCCGGGGGCGAGGGGGCCATACTGTCCGCATGCGTCAGCACACGACCTTCGTCTTTACCTATGGCATCCGGCCCGCCGGCTGCCATGGTCGTGCTGCTTGAGCAACTGACAAGCAACGTTCCAGGCGCCCCGGGCCGACAGGCCCGGGGCGTTCTGCGTTCCGGGCCCGTCGGCCCGGGGGTGCCGCATCCCACCGGGAGACCGTCATGAGCAGCACCACCACCCCCGCCGAGACGACCGGCGCCCACACCGACGAGGCCGCGTCCCTGATCGGCGACGCCCGCACCCGCATCGATTCCCTGGACGACCGGATCATCGGGCTCGTCCAGGAGCGGATGGCGGTCTCGGCGGTGATCCAGGAGGCCCGGATGACGTCGGGCGGCCGCCGGGTCAACCTGTCCCGCGAGACGGAGATCCTGGTCCGCTACCGCGAGGCGCTGGGCAAGCCGGGCACCCCGCTGGCGATGACGCTCCTGGAGCTGTGCCGGGGCCGGGTCTGAACGGCGCTCCCCCGCCGTATCCCAGTTCGGGCGGAGTCTCACCCGTACGGCGCGTGACCGGGTCCGGCACGGCTTCGTTGGTCCCGGTGTCCGTGCCGGCCAGGTGCGGAGCTTCAGGGGAACCACACGTGGCTCCGCCGGGGTGCGTGGCGTACCGCGTGTACGCCGTGGGACCGCGCACCGGCGTGCGTGACCGGTCGGCAGGGGACAGCAGCCCGGTCACTCGGAGGGACCGCAGGGTCTCTCCAGGGAAACGGCCGGCTCCGGGGACGCCCGGGGCCGGCCGTTTCTCCGTGTACGGGGTCAGCGCGTCGC
Organism: Streptomyces sp. NBC_00209; assembly: GCF_045206345.1. Lineage (NCBI taxonomy): Bacteria > Bacillati > Actinomycetota > Actinomycetes > Kitasatosporales > Streptomycetaceae > Streptomyces > Streptomyces sp. NBC_00209. The sequence goes on from NZ_CP108121.1 coordinate 2,643,915, forward strand.
GCGCCGCCTGGACACCGTGAACAGCACGCCGCCCGCGAGCAGCGCGACGAGCGCCGCGCCGGACGCGGCGAGCGCGACGGTGCCGGTGGAGGCGAGCGAGCCGTCACCGGAGCCGGAGCCCGTGGTGCCGGAGCCGGTCGTGCCGCTCGTGCCGTTGGTGCCGTTGGTGCCGGACGATGCGGAGCCGCTCGCCCCGCCCGTACCGTCCGTGCCCGATGAGGACGAGCCGCCCGTGGCCGTGGAGCCGCCGTTGCCGGAGCCGCCCGTCGCGGCGTGCGCGTCCTCGCCGTTGAGCTCCACCCAGGCCGCGTTGTTGGCGGGCTGCGGGTCGAAGGGCAGCGGGGGCGCCTGGAGGTGGGTGTTGCGGACGACGACCGCGCCGTTGCTGCCGGGGTCCGCCGAGACGAGCTTCAGCCGGAAGGGCAGGGCGAAGTCGGCGTCCTCCAGGACGGACATGGGCGTGGAGCAGAAGTAGCGCGGGGCCTTCTCCTGGTTCTCGCGGTATTCACCGGCCGCGGTCACGCCCCGGCAGATGCCCGGCTTGGAGACGACGTAGCTGCCCTGCGGCACGGTGAAGTCGACGGTGGCGACGGGCTCGCCGGAACGGATGTACCCGATCCAGGCGGGCCCCTTGTTGCGGAAGCCCAGGGTCACGTCGACGGTGTCGCCCGGCTTGCCCGCGGCCCGGTCGCCGTAAGCCGCGAAGTCGGCGGTGTTGGTGGTCCGGAAGTCGGCTTCCTGCTGGTTGTCCGACGGGTCCAGGTCGGCCGAGCGGACGGCCGGGGCCTTGTGCAGGGCGAGCTTCGCGCCCTTGCCGGGGCTGAAGCGGGCGCCGGAGCGCAGCGCCGCACGGGCGTCGGTGCCGTCCTCGTTGATCCGGTAGAGGAAGCTGTCGTAGAAGGCGTGCTCGGTGGCCCGCAGGGTGGGCGGCACTTCCAGCGTGTACGTGGCTCCGGGCTCGAAGCTGCCGGGGAAGCTGCAGAGCGCGGTGGACCAGGTGCCGGGGCCCATGCCCAGGTCCTCCTCGCTGTACTCGCAGTTCTGGTAGCGCTCGGTGAATTCCAGGCCGCGCGTGTTGCGCAGGGTGAGCAGGACGCCCTGGGCGGCGCGGGTGCCGTTGTTGGTGAAGGTGATCGGGGCCGGCTGGCTGTCGCCGGGCTTGAGCTCCGTCTTCAGCGGCAGCGGCTTCATCGACAGGTCGGGCCCGCCGACCGACACCCGCGCGGCGAACGGCCGGAAGGCGGCGCCCTCCGCCTCGGCGGTGACCTCGATGGTGCCGGAGTCGCCGTCCTTGCTGCCCTGGGCGGCGGTGACGTCGAGCTCGGCGAGGGTCCGCAGGCCGGCCCCGATCCCGTAGTCGCGGCAGACGGCGGTGGTCCCGGTCCGCTCGCAGTCCAGGCTGCTGTCCTCGCCGAAGGACACGTCCGCGACGCCCGCCAGCTTCCCGAAATCGAAACGGACGGTGTAGTAGCCCTGGAAAGCGCCGTTCTCCACGTCCTCGGAGGGGTTGTCGAGCGTGATGTCCAGGCTCGCCTTCTGCGGGGAGCCCGTGGCCGGATACGGGTGCAGGGCGGTCTCGGCGGGGCCGCCGATCGTGAACTCCGGGTCGGCAGCCTGCGCGGGACCGGCCGCCGTGAGCGTTCCGGCGGCCAGCAGACCGGCCGAGGCCAGGACGCCCATCGCACGGCGGAACGGAATCGTGCTTCTCATCTCGGGGCCTTCGGGGTCGTCGGGAGCTGTGTGACCGCTGGGGCGGCGACAGGGGGTACGACCGGGGGCGACCGGGAAAAGTTGCCCGAAATCAGATCACGGATCGGGCACGGGAAGCGGAGTGATCCACCTCACATAAGGATTTCATCAGTGCGAGGACAACCATCCGGAGGTCCGGCAGGTCATGCATGCGGAACACCGGTTGTCGGTTGTTGAACGACGGACCGGTTACAGCGTGAGGGGCTGCACTGGGAGGGGGGTGCAGCCCCTTCTGCTGTTCCCGAGCCCTTAGGGCCTGTCCGGCGGATCAGGGCCTACGCCTTCTCCTTCGGCGGCACCGCCGGCATCCCCAGGAACGGCAGCCTGAGCGCGCCGAACGCCTCCTCCGGGACCGCCGGCGCCTGCGGTTCCACCGCCGCCAGCCGCTCGTACGCCTCACCCTGCGCCGGGCGCCGGTCCGGCTCGCCCTTGTTCGGCCAGAACGACATCGCGCGCTCCGCCTGGGCGGTGATCGTCAGCGACGGGTTGACGCCGAGGTTCGCGGAGACCGCGGAGCCGTCGACCACCGAGATGCCCGGGTGCCCGAAGAGCCGGTGGTATGGGTCGATGACGCCCTCCTCCGCGGTGGCGCCGATCGGGCAGCCGCCGAGGAAGTGGGCGGTGAGCGGGGTGCCCATCAGCTCACCGATGTTGGACCCGGCGAAGCCGTTGATCTCCTCGGCGAGCAGGGTCGCGCTCTGCGTCGCCTCGGCGATCTGCGTGGGATTGGGCGCGCCGTGGCCCTGGCGGGCGGTGAGCAGGCCCTTGCCGATGCCGCTCGGCTTGCGGTAGGCGGTCAGGGAGTTGTCGAGCGACTGCATGACGAGCCCGATGATGACGCGCTCCGACCAGCGCCGGTTGGAGAGCGAGCGGGCGGCGATCGTGGGGTGCTTGACCAGGTTGCCGAGCCAGGCGCGGACCCGGTGGGCGCTGTAGGGGACCTGGACGATGGTCATGCCGCCCATGGCGTTGGAGCCCTTGCCGTAGCGGACGGGCTCGATGTGGGTGTTGGCGTCCGGGTGGATGGACGAGGTGATGGCGACGCCCTTGGTGAAGTCGGGCTTCGTACCGTGCTTCCTGCGGTAGCGCCGGTCGGAGGTCTGGGCGCCGACCAGGCCCTCGGAGTTGGTACGGGTCAGCTCCCCGAGCCTCGCGGAGAGGCGGGGCAGCAGCCCCTTGTCCTTCATGGTGTGGAGCAGGGTCTGGGTGCCGTATGTGCCCGCCGCGACGACCACCTCGCGGGCGCGCAGGGCCGTGGGCTTCGCCTTCCGGCGGCGGTCGGTGGGCACGGTGGCGACGCGGTAGCCGCCCTCGGGGTGCTCGGTGACGCCGACGACGGAGGTCATGGGGTGGATGACCGCACCGGCCTTCTCGGCGAGGTGGAGGTAGTTCTCGTTGAGGGTGTTCTTCGCGCCGTGCCGGCAGCCCGTCATGCACTCGCCGCACTCGGTGCACGCCTTGCGCGCCGGGCCCGCCCCGCCGAAGTACGGGTCCGCGACCGTCCCGCCGGGCTCGGCGCGCGCGGTGCCGTCCGCGTCCTCCCCGTCGCCGAAGAAGACGCCGACCGGGGCGAGGTGGAAGGTGTCGCCGACGCCCATGGCCTCGGCGGTCGCCTTGAGGTGGACGTCGGAGGGGGTCGTCGTGGGGTTGAGCCGGACCCCGAGCATCCGCTTGGCCTGGTCGTAGTACGGCTTCAGCTCGTCCTGCCAGTCCGTGATGTGCGCCCACTGCCGGTCCTCGAAGAACGGGGCGGGCGGCACGTACAGCGTGTTGGCGTAGTTCAGCGAGCCGCCGCCCACCCCGGCACCGGCCAGCACCATCACCTTGCCGAGCAGGTGGACGCGCTGGATGCCGAAGAGGCCGAGGGCGGGGGCCCAGAGGTAGTTCCTCAGGTCCCAGGAGTTCTTCGGCAGGGTGCCCGGGGTGAAGCGGCGCCCCGCCTCCAGGACGCCGACCCGGTACCCCTTCTCGGTCAGCCGCAGCGCCGAGACCGCACCGCCGAAGCCGGACCCGACGACGATCACGTCGTAGTCGTACGCGTCGTCGTCGGCCGCACCGGCCGGCCGGTCCTGATTCTGGGCAGGGCTGTCCTGGGACATGGCACTCCTCGGTACGAAAAGGACAGAAGTGGTGCGGGGGGTCAGGGGGCTCAGCGCAGGCGGAACGCCTTCATCGCCTTCAGGCTGCGGGTCATGAACGCCGCGTACTTCTCGTCGTCCATCCCGAAGGACGGGGCGAGCGGGATCAGCCGCTGCTGGGCGACGGTCTGGGCCTCGGTGTACTTGAGGATGCCCTCGGAGCCGTGGCGCCGGCCGAGACCGGAGTCCTTCATGCCGCCCATCGGGGACTGCACGCTGCCGTACGCGGGGGCGTACCCCTCGTTGATGTTGACGGTGCCGGTGCGCAGCCGGGCGGCGATCCGGTGGCCGCGCCGGGAGTCCTTGGTCCAGACGCTGGAGTTCAGGCCGTACGGGGTGGCGTTGGCCAGCTCCACGACCTCGTCCTCGTCGCGGAAGCGGTAGATCGAGACGACCGGGCCGAAGGTCTCCTCGGTGCACACGGCCATGGGCGCCTCCACGCCGTCCAGGATCGTCGGCTCGTAGAAGAGCGGGCCGATGTCCGGGCGGGCGACCCCGCCGGCGACCAGCTTGGCGCCCTTCTCGACGGCCTCGGCGACATGCAGGCCGACGGTCTCCAGCTGGCGTTCACCGACCAGCGAGCCCATGTCGGCGCCGTACGCGAGGGAGCTGCCGAGCCGCATCGCCTTCGTCCGGGCGGCGAACCGCTCCACGAAGTCGTCGGCGACCGACTCGTGGACGTACAGCCGCTCGATGGAGATGCAGAGCTGGCCGGCCGAGGAGAAGCAGGCGCGGACGGCGCCGGCGGCGGCCTTCTCCACGTCGGCGTCGGCCAGGACCAGCATGGCGTTCTTGCCGCCGAGCTCCAGCGAGACGCCGACGAGCCGGGCCGCCGCGCCCTGGGCGACCTCGCGGCCGGTGCGGGTGGAGCCGGTGAACGAGACGTAGTCGGCGTGCTTGACGACCTCCGGGCCGACGACCGGCCCGTCGCCCAGGACGACCTGGAAGACCTCGGCCGGGAGCCCCGCCTCGATCAGCAGGTCACGCGCCCACAGGGCGGTGAGCGCGGTCTCGGTGTCGGGCTTCATCACCACGGCGTTGCCGGAGACGAAGGCGGGCAGCGCGTCGCCGACGGACAGCTCCAGCGGGTAGTTCCAGGGGGCGATCTGGCCGACGACACCGCGCGGCTGACGGAGCTCGGTGACCTTGGTCAGCGTCGGCACGACCCCGGTGTGCCGCCTCGGCTTCAGATACGCGGACGCCCTGCGGCCGTAGTGCCGGGCGGCGACGGCGACCGCCTGGACCTCTTCGTGGGCGTGCAGCCGGGCCTTGCCGGTCTCCAGCTGGACGAGGTCGAGGACTTCGGACTGACGGTCCATGAGCAGGTCGTGGAAGCGCAGGAGCACCGCGGCCCTGGCCCGGACCGGCAGGGCGGCCCAGGCGGGCTGGGCGGCGCGGGCGTGCGCGAAGGCGGTGGCCACGTCCTCAGGGGTGGACTCCGGCAGGTCGGCCAGCTTCTCGCCGGTGAACGGCGTGTGGTTGGCGGTGCGGCCTGAGCCGGTGACGCCGCGCGTCAGCCGGGCGACGACCTCGGGCGTCACGACATCGGCGGCCGTGCGCACGCCCGCGGGGGCGGCGGCCACGGGGTTGGTGCCGGCCGTGGCGGCGGCGGGGGACGTGGGGGCCTGCGAGTCCGTCATGAGGCCGAGAGTACGTCGACGGGAGGGCTTTGGGTACCCGTGGGTAACACCTTTTCACCGTCTCTCCCGGAGTCCCGCCACACCCCCGCCAACTCGGCCAGTGATCACTGGCGACATAAGCCCTGATCAGGCGCTATGGCCTGGCGGGCTACTGCTCGGCCGGGGGGCGCCAGCTGCGGAGGATCGCGTTGAAGCGGTCGCGGGTGTTGTCCCAGTCGTCCGCCGGGCCCGTCATGTAGAGCGCGTACTCCGGGCCGCCGTCCTTCGCGAAGTACATCTGGTCGATCGCGTGCCGCGCCTCGCCGTTCTTCTCGGTCCAGGTGAACTCCCAGATGGATCCCGGACGGTCGCGGTAGAGGTTGGTGTTCAGCTCGATCTGCCGGTACTCCGGCAGCCGCTCTGCGAGATTCTTCTCCAGCTCCACCATGTGGTCGTAGGAGTTGTTGTAGTCGGGGGCCGGGTCGGAGCTGACCCGGAAGTAGTGCCCGCCACCGTCGGGGGTGTAGTCGATGTTGTTGTCGGTGACCACGCGCTTCCAGCCCTCCGGCAGCAGCACGCTGAACCCGGACGGGTCCACCACGCGCCGCCAGCCGTCCGGCACGTCCTGCGCCACGGTGTCCGAGGGGCTCGGCGTGGGTGTCGGGGTCGGCGTCGGCGTGACCGGCCCCGGGGTGCGGGAGCCGTGCGCGCTCGTGCCGCCGTCCGTGGTCCCGGCCGCCTCCGTGCGGTGCGCGTAGAGCATCGCGGCGATCCCCGCGCCACCGCCGACCACCGCGGCCAGGGCGATGACCACGACCGTCGTACGCCACCGGCTGCGGCGGGCGGCCCGGGCGGGGGCCGGGCCGGGCTGTATGACGGGCCCGGGCCGGGGCAGCACCGCGGTGCCCCCGCGCAGCATCTCCTCGGAGACCTGCTGCGTCGGGACGAACGCCTGGGCGCTCCTCGGCGCGCGGCCCTCCATGGCTTCCAGGAGCATCCGCTCGGTCTCCGCCGCCGACGGGCGGTCCTCCGGCTCCTTGCGCAGCAGCGCGGTGATGACGGGGGCGAGCGCCCCGGCCCGGGCGGGTGGCGGCGGTTCCTCGGTGACGACGGCCTGCATGGTCGATATGGGGGACGTCCGGCGGAACGGCGAGCGCCCCTCGACGGCCGTGTACAGCGTGGCGCCGAGGGACCAGAGGTCGGAGGCGGGTCCCGGGTCGCCGCCGCGTACCCGCTCGGGCGCCAGATAGTCGATGGAGCCGACGAGTTCACCGGTCCTGGTGATGGTGGAGTCGCCCTCGATCGCGGCGATCCCGAAGTCGGTGAGCAGGACCCGGCCGTCCCGGGCGAGCAGCACGTTGCCCGGCTTCACGTCCCGGTGCAGCACCCCGGCCCCGTGCGCGGCGCGCAGCGCGCCCAGCACGTGCAGCCCTATGCGGGCGGCCTCGCGGGCGTCGATCTCGCCGCCGGACTCCTTCGCCCGGTCGGCGAGCGACGGCCCGTCCACGTACTGCATGACGATCCACGGCCGGTTGTCGTACTCGACCACGTCATGGACGGTGACGACGCCGGGGTGGGTGATCCGGGCGGCCGCGCGGGCCTCCTTCTGCGTGCGCTGGTGCAGCACGATCCGGTCCGACTCGGCCACGTAGAGACCGGCGGTCAGCTCCTTGACGGCGACCGTGCGGTGCAGCACCTCGTCGTGGGCGCGCCACACCTTGCCCATGCCGCCGCGTCCGAGGACGTCGCCCAGCCGGTACCTCCCGGCCAGCAACAGCCCCGCTTCCGTGCCCTGTGATCGATCCACCTGTGTCCCCGCCCCCGTTGCTTCGGATGACAGGTTACGGAGGGGACGCGCGGCCACGGAACCTCGCATCGCCCACGAGACCGCACTGTGATGCAGATTCCGTGCTTCAGCCCGTCACGCGGTAGGAAACACTGGCCTGTTGATAGATCTCGGTGATCCGGTCGCGCTCGTCCTCGGGGCCGATGACCTGGAGAATGTGGTACCGCCCGCCGACGAGCATGACGAGGTTACGGACGTACACCTCACGGCCGTTGCCGTCCTGCCAGGTGAACTGGCCCTCCGCCATGGCCTGTCGGCCGACGTCCGTACGCCGCAGGCCGCTCGCCGACGACCAGCTGGAGTCCCGGAACGGCTTCAGCTCGGGCTCCTTGTCCCGCTGGTAGTCGAGCGGATCGCTGCCGTTGGCCTTGGCGGTGTCGCGGCCGGGGACGATGAGCACGCTGAACCCGTCGCTGCCGTAGCGGATCTGACGCTCCGCGTTGGCGGGGCTGCGCTGCCAGCCCTTGGGCAGCCCGACCTCGAAGCCCTCGGCGTCCTTGCGCAGGGTGTACCCGGGCGCGAGCGCGGCGGCGGACCGGCTGGTCTGCGGCTTCTGCGCCCCGGACGACTTGGTGGGTGGCGGCTTCTTCGACTTCTCCGACGCGCTCGGCGTGGGCTCGGGAGTCGTGGAAGCGGGCGGTGCGGACGCGGTACGGGAGGGGGCGGCGCCGGTGCCCTTGTCGTCCTCGCCGGACTTGGGCAGGAACAGCACCGCGTACGCGATCGCCGCGACGAGCACCAGCAGGACGAGGACGAGCAGCGTGCGGCCGAGCCGGCGCGGCTGGTCGCCGTCCCGCAGCACGCGGGGTTCCCGTGGCGCGCGGGGCTCGCGGGGCGGCTTCAGGCGTGGCTCGCGGTGGGTGACGGCGGTGCGGTCCACGGCCTCGCGGGGGTGGCGGCCGCGGGCATGTGTCCCTCCGCCGCGCCGGGAGCGCCGCTTGCGGACGAGCTCGCCGCGCCTGCGGACGACGGGGAGCCGGGTGGCGTCCTCGGCGGGCAGCGGCACGACGTCGAACCCGGCCTCCGGCTCCGGCGCCGACCGTACGAGGGAGCGCAGCCAGCCGCTCAGCTCCTCCACGTCGGGCCGTTCGGTGGGGTCCTGCCGCAGCAGCGACTCCACGACCGGGCGCAGCGGCCCGCACTCCTCGGCGAACGCGGGCGGTTCGCCGCACACCATCTGGACCAGCTCGGCCGCGCTGTCCTCGGGGTAGGGCGCGTGCCCCTGGACGGCGCGGAAGAGCAGCGCGCCGAGGGCCCACAGGTCGGTGGCGGGCCCGATGGGCGGCGCCAGCTGCCAGTTGCCGTGCACCGGTCCGGCCTGCTCGGGCGCCCACCGCTCGGTGACCGCGCCGACGACGGTGATCCGCGCCTGCCGCGCCCGCTCGGCGGCGAGCGCGGTGGCGGGCCCGCGGTACCCGGCCGCGCCGGCGGCCTCGGCGTCCTCCTCGTCCCAGCGGCCGGAGGAGGCGTCGGGGCCGTACGCGTAGGGGTCGCGGCCGGGCGCCTCGGGGGCGTACGCGTCCCGGCCTCGCGGCCTCGCGTCCCGGTCCGGCGGGGGCAGTTCGGCGCGGGCGCCCGGGGGTGTGCCGCGGCGGGCGGCGTCGGCACGCAGCGCGTCCTCGCGGGAGCCGCCCGCGGGTACGGGGCGCCCGGCGGCGGGCCCGTCGTCCCAGGTGCCGGTGAGGTGGAGGCGGCGGGGCGGCGGGCCGTCGTCCCCGTCGTCGTCCCCGTCGTCCTCGTCGTCGTAGCGGTGGGCGTCGTACGGCCCCGGCGTTTCCGGGCCGCGCACCCAGCCCCCGGGCAGCTGCGGCAGCTCGGGACGGGGGCGCGGCGGGGTGCCGGAGCGCGGCTCGTCCGGGCCGTCGCCGTACACGTCGTCGCCGTACACGTCGTCGTCATACCCGCCATCCCGCGCAGGCGGCAGGGCGCTCCAGGGCTCGGCGTCCTCGTCCCGGGGGCGGCCCGGCGCGCCGGGGCCCGACGGCGCGGTGTCCCGCGCCCACGCCTCCCGGTCCGGCGGCGCCTCCCGGCGGGCGGCGGCGCGGGTGCCCGCGCGGTACGCGGCGATCGCGCCGGCCCGGGCGCGCGCCGCGCTGTCCGCCCCGGCGGCGGGCACGGGCAGCCCGGCGGGCGGCACCGGCCGGGGCGCGTGGCCTTCAGCGGGGTCCTCGGCGGGATCCTCCGCGTAGCCCTCCTCGGAACCGTACGGGCGGCCGGGCTCGATCGCCGCCGGGCCCCGGGAGGCGGGCAGCAGGCCGGTGGGCGGCACGTACGGGCCGGTGGGGCCGGTCTCGACGGCGGGTCCGCCGAAGCCCTCCTCGTCCGGCTCCTCGTCGTCGGGGTCCGGCACCGGGCTGTAGCCGCACAGCGCCTCCTCGGCGGCCCCGGCGGCGAGGCCGGTGAGGACGACGCGTCCGTCGTCGCACACGAGCACCGTGCGTACGGTGATGTTGCGGTGGGTCCAGCCGTGCGCGTGCAGCACGCGCAGCGCGGTCAGCACGTCGGAGCCGATCTCGGCGGCCCGGTACGGATTCAGCGGGCGCTCCGCGAGCAGCGCGGCGAGCGGGCGGGCCGCGACGAGTTCGCTCACTATCCAGAGCGAGCCCTCCTCCGCGAACACGTCGAAGACCTGGTCGAGGCGCGGATGGTCGGGCACCTGGGCCGCCGTCTGGGCGGCCTCGATGGCGCGCCGCACGGCCGGGTCGGCGGGCCGCCGGGCGGTGCGCGGCGCGGCGGCGGCCCGGCCGTCGCCCTCCACGAACTCCGCGTCCACGATTTCGGGCAGCGGCACCTGACGGACCAGCACCTCCTGCCCGCTGTAGGTGTCGAAGGCCCGCGTCTCCACGAGTTCGTACGCGTCGGACGGAGGCAGCGGAAGGCGGTAGCGGTCGGCGAGCACCCGACCCGCGTAGTCGTCCACGACGCCTCCCCAGAGCGCGCTGTCCCCCGGTCACGGAGACCGCGCCGAATCGGTCAATCACAGTCGCTTGCGGTGCAATTGACTGCGCGTTCCGGCTGCGTACGGTCTCCGGCCTCTCACCATACGTGGCAAGCGCCGACCACGCGGCAGGGTCGGCGCAACCAGCGGCGCGGCCGCGCCGAATCCCGCCGCCGGCTCAGTCGACCGGCTTGAAGGAGTCGAACGCCGTCTTCCGCAGCTCCCGGCACTCCTTGCCGTCCCACTCGTCGGCCCTGCAGCTGATCATGATCGCGTAGCCGTGGTCGCTGTCGGCCTTGAAGCCCCGGTTGAGCACCCGGACCCGCTGGCCCTGCTGCGTACGCTCGAACTGCCAGTCGGCGACGGTCGGATAGCCGTTGTACGCCACCTTCTTGATGCCCAGGTGGTGGTAGTTCGTGCTGGTGGCGGCCACTCCGCCCCGGGCGGAGTTCCACGAGGCGGCGGCGTCGTTGCCGGGAGAGGAGGTGTAGTCGACCTGGAGGCGGGGAAAGCCGCCGTCCTCGTTGTAGATCGCGCCGGCGCCCTGGCCGGAGCCGGTGTCGAAGCGGAAGCCCTTGGGCATCGCGATGGAGAAGTGGAACCGCTTGTTGGTCACCGTGTGGTAGCCGGCGGGCACGGCGTCCTCGGCCTTGCCGTCCTTCTTCCCGTCCTCGCCCTGCTGACCGGGAGTGTCGTCGTCCTGGCCCTTGCCCTTGTCCTGACCCTCGCCCTGGCCGGGGTCCTGCTCCTTGCCGTTGTCGCCCTGAGCGGCGTCGGAGGAGTCGGACGGGGCGTCGGCGCTCGGGGCCCCGGCGGGGGCGGAGGCGCCGGTGCTCTTCCTGCCGGAGCCGTCGGGCTTGTCGTCGCCGCCGAGGGTGAGCGCCAGCACGGTGCCGAGGACCGCGAGCACGATGACGGCCGCGATGATCGCGAGGGTGCGGCGCGGGACCACGTCCGTGAGGGACGCCCGCGGTGCGGTGACCGGCGAGGAGGCCGGGCGCTGCGGCGGCACGGCCCCGGAGGGGGACGCGGCGCCGGGCGCGGAGGTCGGCCGGGCCGGGACGGGCGGTGCGGTGACGGGGGCGGCGGCCGCACCGGCGGCGGGGGTGGTCCGGGCGTTGCGCACGGAGCGCAGCGCGCCGCGGAGCCGGTCCCGGGTGCCCTCGCCCGCGTCACCGGAGGCGGGCTTGGCGTCGGCGACGCCCTTGGGCAGCGCCATGACCTGGGTGGCGTCGGCGGGGGGCGGAACGGGGCGCTCCGGCTGCTCGAACGAGCTGATGACGTCGTTGAGCAGGGCGCGTGCCCCGGTGTCGTCCAGCCGCTGTTCGGGGTCCCGGGTGAGCAGCCCGTAGATGACCTCCTCCAGCGGGCCGGCGTTCTTCGGCGGGTCCAGCGGCTCGGTCATCACGGCGGTCAGGGTCGCGATGGCGGAGCCCTTGTCGTACGGCGGGGAGCCCTCGACGCTCGCGTAGAGCAGGCCGCCGAGCGACCAGAGGTCGGCGGGCGGTCCCGGCTTGTGGCCGCGTGCCCGCTCCGGCGAGATGTAGGAGGGGGCGCCGACGAGCATGCCGGTGGAGGTGACCGACGGGTCGCCCTCGACCTGGGCGATCCCGAAGTCGGTCAGCACGACCCGGCCGTCCTCGGCGATCAGCACGTTGGACGGCTTCACATCGCGGTGCAGGATGCCCTGGCGGTGCGCGGAGCGCAGCACGTCGAGGAGGGCGAGGCCGATCTCGGCGGCCCGCTTCGGCGTCAGGACCCCGTCCTCGCGGACCGCCTCGGCCAGCGACCTGCCCTCGATGAGCTCCATGACGATCCACGGCCGGTCGTCCTCGTCCACGACGTCGTAGACCGTGACCGCGCCGTTGTTGCGGATGCGCGCGATCGCCTTGGCCTCGCGCAGCGTACGTGTGATGAGGCGGCGCTTCTCGTCCTCGTCGATGGCCGACGGGAACCGCAGTTCCTTGACCGCGACCGTGCGGCCCAGGGTCTCGTCAACGGCACGCCAGACCGTGCCCATACCGCCCCGGCCGAGCACCTCCCCCAGCCGGTACCGCCCCGCCAGGAGACGTCCGTCCGTGTCCCCTTGGGGCTCCCGTGCCTGCTCCGCCTCCGACATGCGTCCCCTCTGCGATCAACCCGCCCTGGCAGAGCGTTCATTGTCCCTCACCCCGGGACCGGCCCCGGTGCCGGGTCCTGGTGCCGCTTCCGGCGCGGTTTCCGGCTCGGTCATGATGGGGCCCGATGAAGGGACATACCGTCATGCCGGTGGTCAGGGCCGTGCTCGTCACCCTGGTGGTGCTTGCGCTGTGCGGCCTCGGAACGGCGCGCGTGTCCAGCGAATCACACCTCACTCCCGCCGCCGCCTACCTCCCCCGGTTCACCGGCCCGGGCAACGCCCCCGACGCGGCGCTCCTGGCGCACGATCCGGCCCGCTCGCCCCGGGACACCTACCGTTCGACAGGGCCCGGCATCCGTTACGCGGACCGCTTCCGGGCAGGCAGCGTCACCAAGTCGTTCGTCGCCGTCGTCGTCCTCCAGCTCGCCGGTGAGAAGCGGCTCCGGCTCTCGGACCCGGTCGAGCGCCACCTCCCCGGGCTGATCCGGGGCCACGGCAACGACGGGCGCCGCATCACCCTGCGCGCCCTGCTCGGCCACACCAGCGGCCTGTACGACTACACCGACGACGCCACCGCACACCCCCTCTCCGCCGCGGCGGCCGTCCACACCGCGACCGCCCACCGTCCTGCGGCCGCCCCGGGCACCTACGCGTACTCCAACACCGACTACGCCGTCCTCGGCCTCGTCGTCCGCCGCGTCACCGGCCACTCCTACGCGTCGGAGATCCGCCGCCGGATCATCGCCCCCCTCCGCCTCACCGGCACCTCCCTCCCCGGCAGCCGCACCACCCTGCCCGCCCCGCACGGCCGGGCCTACTCCCGCTCGCCGTCGGGCGGGAGCCTCACGGACGTCACCGAGCTGGACCCGCGCACGGCCGGTGCCGCGGGCGAGCTGATCTCGACGCTCCCCGACCTCAACCGCTTCTACGCGGCCCTGCTGGACGGGCGGCTGCTGAGACCGGCTCAGCTCGCCGCGCTGCTCAACACCTCCGCCACGGACGGGGTCTACGGCCTCGGCGTCTACCCGGAGCGGCTGTCCTGCGGGGTCACCGTCTGGGGCCACAACGGCCGCATCGCGGGCAGTTACGTCCGCACCGCCACCACCCGCGACGGCCGCCACACGCTGACCTACCGCATCGACACGGAGGCCCTGGCCGAGGCGGACACCCTGGAACCGGGTCTCCTGGAAGCGGAGTTCTGCCCGGCCCCGGGCCGGGGCGAGCTCACAGCAGCGGCACGATGTCCGGTGCCCCCAGCCTCGCCGCGTCCGCCGTCAGGTCGTCCGGCTGGCGCTGCGACTCGCGTTCCGCCTCCACCCGCTTCTCGTAGTGCTCGGTCTCCCGGTCGATCCGGCCGGCGTCCCAGCCGAGGACCGGCGCCATCAGCTCGGCGCAGAGCCGGGCGGAGCGGGTGCCCCGGTCGAAGGTCTCGATGGAGATCCGGGTGCGCCGGGTCAGTACGTCGTCCAGGTGACGCGCGCCCTCGTGCGAGGCGGCGTACACGATCTCCGCCTTCAGATAGTCGTCGGCGGCCGGCAGCGGTTCGCCCAGCGCGGGGTCGGCGACGATCAGCTCAAGGATCTCCTCGGTCATCGAGCCGTACCGGTTGAGCAGATGCTCCACCCGGGCGACATGGAGGCCGGTGCGGGCGGCGATCCTGGCGCGCGCGTTCCACAGAGCGCGGTAGCCCTCGGCGCCGAGCAGCGGGACGTCCTCGGTGACGCAGTCGGCGACCCGCTGGTCGAGGGCGTGCACCGCCTCGTCCACGGCGTCCTTGGCCATCACCCGGTACGTCGTGTACTTGCCGCCCGCGACGACGACGAGGCCCGGCACCGGGTGGGCGACCGTGTGCTCGCGCGACAGCTTGCTGGTGGCGTCCGACTCCCCGGCCAGCAGGGGCCGCAGGCCCGCGTACACGCCCTCGACGTCGTCCCTGGTCAGGGGCGTCGACAGGACCGCGTTCACATGTTCCAGCAGGTAGTCGATGTCGGCGCTGGACGCGGCCGGGTGCGCCTTGTCCAGGTCCCAGTCGGTGTCCGTGGTGCCGACGATCCAGTGCCGGCCCCAGGGGATGACGAAGAGCACGGACTTCTCGGTGCGCAGGATCAGTCCGGTCGAGGAGTGGATGCGGTCCTTGGGGACGACCAGGTGGATGCCCTTGGAGGCCCGTACGTGGAACTGGCCGCGCTCGCCGATCAGCGACTGGGTGTCGTCCGTCCAGACCCCGGTCGCGTTGACCACCTGTTTGGCCCTGACCTCGTACTCACCGCCCGCCTCGACGTCCTCCACGCGGGCGCCGACGACGCGTTCGCCCTCCCGGAGGAAGCCGGTCACCCGCGCCCGGTTCGCCACCTGCGCGCCGTACGCGGACGCGGTGCGCACCAGGGTGGCGACATAGCGGGCGTCGTCCATCTGGGCGTCGTAGTACTGCAGGGCCCCCACCAGGGCGTCCCGCTTCAGGGCCGGGGCGACGCGCAGGGCCCGGCGGCGGGAGAGATGGCGGTGCGTGGGCAGGCCCCGGCCGTGCCCGGAGGAGACCGACATCGCGTCGTAGAGCGCGACGCCGGAACCGGCGTACAGCCGCTCCCAGCCCTTGTGCTGCAAGGGGTAGAGGAAGGGCACCGGCTTCACCAGGTGCGGGGCGAGCCGTTCGAGGAGCAGCCCGCGCTCCTTCAGTGCCTCCCTGACCAGGGCGAAGTCGAGCATTTCCAGATAGCGCAGGCCGCCGTGGATCAGCTTGCTCGACCTGCTCGACGTGCCGGACGCCCAGTCGCGCGCCTCGACCAGACCGGTCGAGAGCCCTCTGGTGACCGCGTCCAGTGCCGTCCCGGCGCCGACCACGCCCGCTCCCACGACCAGCACGTCCAGTTCGCGCTCGGCCATGGCCGCGAGCGCCTCGGCGCGCTCCGCGGGTCCCAGTGTCGCTGTCCTCACCGCTGCCTCCCGGTTGCTCGGGGTGGTCCGGCACGGATCGCTGCCCCGACCATGCGTTCGGTGCCCGTGCCCACAGATCGATTCTGTCCGCGCTGCGCGACTTCAGCCACCGCCTGTGGACAACACCCGGACGACAAGGGCCACGCAATGCGACATATCGGTCATATTTACGCCTAACCTGACATGGCGCTGTCCACAGCGGTTGCGCTTTCTGCCTCCTGGTCTTAAGGGAAGGACGGCCCACCCCGTGCCTGCAGACCTCGCCGTCATCGGACTCGGTCACCTCGGCCTGCCTCTGGCCCAGGCCGCCGTCCACGCCGGTATCCAGACGATCGGCTACGACACGGACCCCCGGGCCTTCGCGGAGGTCGCCGCGGGCCGTGTCCCGGTCGAGGGATCGCTGCCGGCCTCCGACATCCGCCGCATGCTCTCGCTGGGCTTCCGGCCCACCACCGACCAGGCCGAGCTGGGCCGGGTCCGCACCGCCGTGATCTGCGCGCCGACCCCGCTCGGCCCCGACCGCACCCTCGACCTGAGCGCCGTCGCCGACGCGGCCCGCGCCCTGGCCGCCCGGCTGCGCCCGCACACCACCGTGCTCCTGGAATCATCCGTACCGCCCGGCACCACGGAGGGCTTCCTGCTCCCGATCCTGGAGGAGGGCTCGGGCCTGCGCGGCGGGCGCGACTTCCACCTCGCGCACTCCCCCAGCCGGCTCGACCCGGGCAACCGCACCCACGTCTACGCCAACACCCCCAAGGTCATCGGCGGCCTCACCCCCGCCTGCACCGAGTCCGCCGCCGCCTTCTACGGCCGGCTCACCGACAAGGTGGTCCGGGCCCGGGGCACCCGCGAGGCCGAGATGACGAAGGTCCTGGAGACCAACTTCCGGTACGTCAACATCGCCCTGGTCAACGAGATGGCGGTGCTCTGCCACGATCTGGGCGTCGACCTCTGGGACGTCATCCGGTGCGCCGAGACCAAGCCCTTCGGCTTCCAGCCCTTCCGCCCGGGCCCCGGCGTCGGCGGCCACGGCGCCCCGGTCGACCCGTGCCATCTCCCGTACCACCACCGCACCCCCGGCCCCCCGCTGCGGATGGTCTCGCTGGCTCAGGAGATCAACGAGCGGATGCCGCAGTACGTGATCCAGCGCTGCGCCACCCTCCTCAACGAACACGGGAAGGCGGTGCGCGGCGCGCGCATTCTGCTGCTGGGCGTCACCTACAAGCCCGACCTGGCCGACCAGGAGGCGTCGCCCGCCCGCGAGATCGCCACCCGGCTGATGGACATGGGCGCCCAGATCGGCTTCCACGACCCACACGTCCTGGACTGGCGCGTCCGCCAACTCCCCGTCCCCCGCGCCGACTCGCTCTACGAGGCGGCCGCGGGCGCGGACCTCACGGTGCTGCTCCAACAGCACCGCACGTACGACCTCCAGGGCCTCGCCGTGAAGGCGCAACTGCTCCTGGACACCCGTGGCGCGACCCCCGCCGGAGCCGCCCACCGGCTGTGATGACGGGCCCTCAGCCCAGTCCCCCCAAGGATTTCGGTGGGCCGATGTCGGAACCGGCTGCTAGCCTGCGGCGTCACTCCTCGCACAGCAGTGCGTAGACGTCCCCAGGGGGAGAATCCAGCATGAGCCAGCCCGTACCACCGCCGAACCAGCCCTACGGCCAGCCCCAGGGCGGCAACCCGTTCGGCGGCCAGCAGCCCGGCGCCCCGTTCGGCGGCGGCCCCGCGCCGTTCACCCCGGCGCCTCCGGCCCGCAACAACATCGCTCTCGGTCTCGGCGCGGGCGTGGTCGCGGCCGTCGTCGGTGCGCTCGTCTACGGCCTCATCCTCGGCAACTTCGAGCACGAGATCGGCTACCTCGCCATCGGTGTCGGCTTCCTCGTCGGCTTCGCGGCGAGCAAGCTCGGCGGCGCCAACCCCGCCGTGACCGTGGTCAGCGCCCTGCTCTCCATCGGCGCCGTGTACATCGGCCAGATCACGGGCATCTCGATCGCGCTCTCGGACATCGCGCACGAGTCGGCGACCAGCATCTTCTTCGACCACTTCGGCGCCCTCACGGACGCGTACAGCGAGGCGGCCGACTTCAAGACGTACCTCTTCCTGGCCCTCGGCGCCGTCGGCGCCGTCGCCGGTGCCCGCAAGGGCGCGTAACGCGAAACCCCGGAGGGCCCGGACCGCCATCGCGGTCCGGGCCCTCCGGCGTGCGTACGAAGAACTCAGCGACGGTGCTGGGAGTCCGCGACCGTCACCTCGACGCGCTGGAACTCCTTGAGGTCGCTGTAGCCCGTGGTGGCCATCGCGCGGCGCAGGGCGCCGAAGATGTTCATCGAGCCGTCCGGGGTGTGCGAGGGGCCGGTCAGCACCTCCTCGGTCGTCCCGACCGAGCCCAGGTCCACCAGCTTGCCGCGCGGCACGTCCTCGTGGACGGCCTCCATGCCCCAGTGCCGGCCGCGGCCGGGCGCGTCCGTCGCGCGGGCCAGCGGGGAGCCCATCATCACGGCGTCCGCACCGCAGGCGACGGCCTTCGGCAGGTCGCCGGACCAGCCGACGCCGCCGTCCGCGATGACGTGCACGTAACGGCCGCCGGACTCGTCCATGTAGTCGCGGCGGGCACCGGCCACGTCGGCGACGGCGGTCGCCATCGGGACCTGGATGCCGAACACGTTGCGCGTGGTGTGCGCGGCGCCGCCGCCGAAGCCGACGAGGACACCGGCCGCGCCGGTACGCATCAGGTGCAGGGCCGCGGTGTACGTGGCGCAGCCGCCGACGATCACCGGGACGTCCAGCTCGTAGATGAACTGCTTCAGGTTCAGCGGCTCGGCCGCGCCCGAGACGTGCTCGGCGGAGACCGTCGTACCGCGGATGACGAAGATGTCCACGCCCGCGTCGACCACGGCCTTGGAGAACTGGGCGGTGCGCTGCGGGGAGAGCGCGGCGGCGGTGACGACGCCGGAGTCGCGCACCTCCTTGATGCGCTGCCCGATCAGCTCCTCCCGGATCGGCGCGGAGTAGATCTCCTGGAGCCGGCGGGTCGCGCTCTCGACGGGCATCTCGGCGATCTCGTCGAGGAGCGGCTGCGGGTCCTCGTGCCGTGTCCACAGCCCTTCCAGGTTGAGCACACCGAGGCCGCCGAGCTCGCCGATGCGGATGGCGTGCTGCGGGGACACCACGGAGTCCATGGGGGCGGCCAGGAACGGCAGCTCGAAGCGGTAGGCGTCGATCTGCCAGGCGATCGAGACCTCCTTCGGGTCGCGGGTCCGGCGGCTCGGGACGACGGCGATGTCGTCGAATGCGTATGCCCGGCGGCCGCGCTTGCCGCGCCCGATCTCGATCTCAGTCACGATGATGTGGCCTTTCCCTCTACGTCTGCGCTGTCCAGTATCCCCGACACGCGCCGGACCGGCGGCCGCATGGGGGGTGGAAGAAGGAGCGGGGCTGGGTGCGTGCAGCTGCAAGGCGGAGGATTGAGGCAACGCGGAGCGTTGGTGATTGACGACAACGCCGCAGATGCGCGTGCCCAGCCCCGCGACGCCGCCCCCCATGCGGCCGCCGGTCCAGGGGGCGGTCCGGGGAACCCCGGGACCGCCCCTCTGGCACGCGTGTCGCGTTACTTCTTGCTGTAGTTCGGTGCTTCGACCGTCATCTGGATGTCGTGCGGGTGGCTCTCCTTGAGGCCCGCCGAGGTGATCCGCACGAAGCGGCCCTTGCTCTCCATCTCGTCCACGGTCGCGGCGCCCACGTACCCCATGGTCTGGCGGAGGCCGCCGACGAGCTGGTGCAGCACGTTGGCGAGGGGGCCGCGGTAGGGCACCTGGCCCTCGATGCCCTCGGGGACGAGCTTGTCGTCCGAGGCGACCTCGGCCTGGAAGTACCGGTCCTTGGAGTAGGAGCGGCCCTGACCGCGGGACTGCATCGCGCCCAGCGAGCCCATGCCCCGGTACGACTTGAACTGCTTGCCGTTGATGAACATCAGCTCGCCCGGGGACTCCTCGCAGCCCGCGAGGAGCGAGCCCAGCATCACGCTGTCGGCGCCGGCGGCGAGCGCCTTGCCGATGTCGCCCGAATACTGGAGGCCGCCGTCGCCGATGACCGGGACGCCCGCCGCACGGGCGGCCAGCGCGGCCTCGTAGATCGCGGTGACCTGCGGGACGCCGATGCCGGCGACGACGCGGGTCGTACAGATGGAGCCGGGGCCGACGCCGACCTTGACGCCGTCCACGCCGGCGTCGATCAGGGCCTGGGCACCGTCGCGGGTCGCCACGTTGCCGCCGATCACGTCGACGTTCACGGCCGACTTGATCTTGGACATCCAGTTCAGCGCGTTGCTGTTGTGGCCGTGCGAGGTGTCCACGATGAGGAAGTCGACACCCGCCTCGGCCAGCGCCTGGGCGCGGTCCAGCGCCTCGGGGCTGGCGCCCACGGCGGCACCGACGAGCAGCCTGCCCTCGGCGTCCTTGGCCGCGGTCGGGTACTGCTCGGCCTTCTTGAAGTCCTTGACCGTGATGAGGCCCTTGAGGAGGCCCGCCTCGTCCACCAGCGGCAGCTTCTCGATCTTGTGGCGGCGAAGCAGCTCCATGGCGTCCACGCCGGAGATGCCGACCCTGCCGGTGACGAGCGGCATCGGCGTCATGACCTCGCGCACCTGGCGCGAGCGGTCCGACTCGAAGGCCATGTCGCGGTTGGTGACGATGCCGAGCAGCTTGCCCGCCTGGTCGGTGACCGGGACACCGCTGATGCGGAACTTGGCGCAGAGCGCGTCCGCCTCGGCGAGCGTGGCGTCCGGGCCGACCGTGATCGGGTCGGTGACCATGCCGGACTCGGACCGCTTGACCAGGTCGACCTGGTTGACCTGGTCCTCGATCGAGAGGTTGCGGTGCAGCACGCCGACGCCGCCCTGGCGGGCCATCGCGATGGCCATGCGGGCCTCGGTGACCTTGTCCATGGCGGCGGACAGCAGCGGGATGTTGACGCGGACGTTGCGCGAGATGAGCGTCGAGGTGTCGACCGCGTTGGGCAGCACTTCGGATGCGCCCGGCAGCAGCAGCACGTCGTCGTATGTCAGCCCGAGCGTCGCGAATTTCTCGGGCACTCCGTCGACGTTTGCAGTCATGACACCTTCCCCAAATGGCCTTGATCGGTGCGGATGTCCATGCTAACGGGCTCGGGAGGCGTCTCATTCCACGAGCAAGATCACCCGCGGTTTCTGTAGCTTTCTACGGCTGTGGCGTACGTCTCCGAGGCGCCCGGCCCACCGCTCGGCGCGCGGCCCTGCTCACTGTTCCGCGAGGGCCCGCAGCCGGCTCAGCGCCCGGTGCTGGGCGACCCGGACGGCTCCCGGGGACATCCCGAGCATCTGGCCGGTCTCCTCGGCGGTCAGCCCGACGGCGACGCGCAGCACGAGCAGTTCGCGCTGGTTCTCCGGGAGGTTGGCCAGGAGCTTCTTGGCCCAGGCGGCGTCGCTGCTGAGCAGCGCGCGCTCCTCGGGCCCGAGCGAGTCGTCGGGGCGCTCCGGCATCTCGTCGGAGGGCACGGCGGTGGAACCGGGGTGCCGCATCGCGGCGCGCTGGAGGTCGGCCACCTTGTGTCCGGCGATGGCGAAGACGAAGGCTTCGAAGGGTCTGCCCGTGTCCTTGTAGCGCGGCAGCGCCATGAGGACGGCGACGCAGACCTCCTGCGCCAGGTCCTCCACGAAGTGGCGGGCGTCACCGGGCAGCCGGTTCAGCCGGGACCGGCAGTAGCGCAGGGCGAGCGGGTGGACGTGGGCCAGCAGGTCGTGCGTGGCCTGCGCGTCGCCCTCGACGGCGCGGTGCACCAGGGCACCGATCACCGTCGTCCCGTCGTCGCGCATCGAACCATGGTGCCCCGGCCCCGCTTCATCCGCGGCACCGCGTCCGTAGTTGTGCACCGAAGCGTTATGAGCGGGTGCGCCGGAAGTCATGTCCTGCGCCCTCCCCTTCCGCTCGACCGAATCGTTCCCGAGGAACTCCACGTCTCAAGGATGCGGCATCGGCCGGGAAGCGTCACATACCGCCGGATCGGCGGGGTACGGCTCGCGCCGCACCCCCATGGCCCGCACCCATGGCCCGGGCCCTCGGGGCCCGGGCCGACTGTCAGCGCACCAGACCCCACCGGAAGCCCAGGGCCACCGCGTGAGCGCGGTCCGAGGCGCCGAGCTTCTTGAAGAGCCGCCGGGCGTGCGTCTTCACCGTGTCCTCCGAGAGGAACAGCTCGCGGCCGATCTCCGCGTTGGAGCGGCCGTGGCTCATCCCCTCCAGCACCTGGATCTCGCGCGCCGTGAGCGTGGGCGCCGCACCCATCTCGGCCGACCGCAGCCGACGCGGGGCGAGCCGCCACGTCGGGTCCGCCAGCGCCTGGGTGACGGTCGCCCGGAGCTCGGCCCGGGAGGCGTCCTTGTGCAGATAGCCGCGGGCGCCGGCGGCGACCGCGAGCGCGACGCCGTCCAGGTCCTCGGCGACGGTCAGCATGATGATCCGGGCGCCGGGGTCGGCGGAGAGCAGCCGGCGGACCGTCTCCACCCCCCCGAGCCCGGGCATGCGTACGTCCATGAGAATCAGATCCGAACGGTCGGCACCCCAGCGGCGGAGGACTTCCTCGCCGTTGGCGGCCGTCGTCACCCGCTCGACGCCGGGCACGGTCGCGACCGCGCGACGGAGCGCTTCTCGGGCAAGCGGGGAGTCGTCGCAGACGAGGACGGAAGTCATGACCGCCCTCCGCAGCTGATGCGCGTCACCTTGAGCCTCCAGGCTGTTACAAGTCGTCACCTGTGCGGTTGACGCTCTCGGACATGTGCCCGATCGCTCTTTCTGCCAACCGCCTCCGCACTCTCAACGATGGTCACTCGAAAGAGTTACGGGTGGGAAGACCGAGTTCGGCACTCTACGTGAGTACGCGCTCACGGAGGAGAGCGCCACGGGTCGTCCAGTCGTCAACCGAAACTTCTGGCAGCTCCGTGCCCCATTTAGCGGGATTTCTTCCCTTTTAGTGGTGTCTGTGGCTAGATTCGCAATCAGTCATATTTACATCTACTAACACCGTAGATGTACGGTCTTGTACACGGTCATCGACGAGCACCCACCCACGACGAACACGACGTTTCCGACTCAGCACGGTTTCGAGGGGACAAGCAATGGCCGATTTCTCCCGACTTCCCGGACCCAACGCCGATCTGTGGGACTGGCAGCTGCTGGCGGCCTGCCGCGGGGTCGACAGCTCGCTCTTCTTCCATCCCGAGGGGGAACGCGGGGCGGCTCGGAGCGCGCGCGAGACCTCCGCGAAGGAGGTCTGCATGCGGTGCCCCGTACGCGCCGAGTGCGCGGCGCACGCCTTGGCCGTCCGTGAGCCCTATGGGGTGTGGGGTGGGCTCACCGAGGACGAGCGTGAGGAGTTGATGGGGCGGGCGCGCAATCGGTTGATCCCCGCTGCGGGGCCGGCGTCTCCGCCGGGGCATGGGTGACCTTCGCTGCGCGTATCGGAGGAGAAACGTTTCTGCATCCCACCCCGCCCCTTCCCGAAACCGGGGCTCCGCCCCGGACCCCGCTCCTCAAACGCCGGAGGGGCTGGGTTTCGTGCCGACGGGGCTTGATCTGCTCGCGGCCAGCGCCAGGTGGTCCAGGGTGGCCGCCACCGCCGGGACTCTTGCCAGGTCCGGCAGGGTCAGGGCGACGATCTCGCGTTCGATGGCCGGGGCCACCGTGAGGGTCCTGGCTCCTCGGGGGCGTACCGACTCGATGGCCAGGGCGGGCAGTACGGCGACCCCCAGGCCCGCGCCGACCAGGCCGATCACCGCCGGGTAGTCGTCGGTAGCGAAGTCGATGCGCGGGGTGAAGCCGGACTCCTCGCACACCTCCACGAGCTGCCTGCGACACCGGGGGCACCCGGCGATCCAGGACTCCCCGGCCAACTCCGCGATGCCGACCTCGTCCCGGTCCGCCAGCGTGTGCCCCTCGGGGACCAGGCCCGTGAGGCGGTCGGTGAGCAGGGGGCGGACCACCAGGTCGTCCCATTCGGCGCCCGGTTCCCCGTAGCGGAAGGCGAGGGCGATGTCGCAGTCGCCGTCGCGCAGCATCTCGACCGACCGGGGCGGCTCGGCCTCCACGAGGGAGACCCGGGTGCCGGGGTGGGCGGCGCGCAGGGCGGCGAGGGCGCCCGGGACCAGCGAGGAGCTGCCGCTCGGGAACGAGACGAGCCGGACCCGGCCGGCCCGCAGTCCGGCGATGGCGGCGACCTCCTCCTCGGCGGCGGTGAGCCCGGCGAGGATGCCGGAGGCGTGCCGCACCAGCGCCTCGCCCGCCTGGGTCAGCCGCATCTCGCGGCCGGTCCGGATGAGCAGCGTGGTCCCCGCGGAGGACTCCAGGGCCTTCATCTGCTGGCTCACGGCGGGCTGGGTGCAGCCCAGCTCCCGGGCGGCGGCGGAGAAGGAGCCGGTGGTGGCGACGGCGCGCAGGACGCGGAGGTGGCGGGCTTCGATCACCCCTCCAGCATAAGCGACCCTTGGGGTGATCGCGAGATACTCGTGCACGCCTTTGAGGCGGCCTTGGATACCGTTCCGGTATGACCGCGATGACTGTGCTGACCGTGAACGCGGGGCGTCCCACGGCGGCCTCCTGCACCGACGCCCCCGGAGGCAGGACCGGGATCGACAAGCACCCCGTGGACGGGCCGGTGCGGGTCTCGGACCCGGGTCCCAGAGGTGAGGGCGGCAGCGGTGTAGCCGGGGACGCGGTGTGCGACCTGCGCCACCACGGCGGCTCGGACCAGGCGGTGTACGCGTTCGCCCGCGAGGACCTGGACGGCTGGGAACGGGAGCTGGGCCGCGCGCTGCCCAACGGCTCGTTCGGCGAGAACCTGACCACGGCGGGGCTGCGGGTCGGCGAGGCCCTGATCGGCGAGCGCTGGCGGATCGGCGAGGCCCTGGTCCTGGAGGTCGCGTCGGGCCGCATCCCGTGCCGTACGTTCCAGGGCCACCTGGGCGAGGCCCGCTGGGTGAAGCGGTTCACGCGGGCGGCGGCCCCGGGGGCGTATCTGCGGGTGATCGCGCCGGGGTCCGTCCGCGCGGGCGACCGGGTCGAGGTCGTGCACCGGCCGGACCACGAGGTGACGGTGGAACTGCAGTTCCGGGCCGTCACCACCCGGCGCGACCTGCTGCCGCTGCTCCTCCCGGCCGGCGAGGCGCTGTCCCCGTCGACGCTGCGCAAGGCGCGCGCGTACGCGGCGGAGCTCACCGCTTCCTGAGCGCTCGGGAGCGCCGGGAGACGCGGTTTCGGGATGCTCTACCGTGCCGCGTATGACGACTGCACTGATCACGGGCGCGACGGCGGGCATCGGCGCCGCCTTCGCACGGCGGCTCGCCGCCGACGGGTACGACCTGGTCCTGGTGGCCCGGGACGCGGAGCGGCTGCGCGAGCAGGCGACCGAGCTGCACGACCGGCACGGCATCGAGGCGGAGGTGCTGCGGGCCGACCTGTCCGAGGACCAGGGCATCCGCGCGGTCGAGGAACGCCTCGGGGACGCCCGGCACCCGGTCGACCTGCTGGTCAACAACGCGGGCTTCGGCAACAAGGGGCGCTATCTGGAAGTCCCGATGGCCGACGAGCTGACGATGCTGAAGGTGCACTGCGAGGCGGTGCTGCGGCTGACCTCGGCGGCGGCGGCCTCGATGCGGGAGCGCGGCCGGGGCGGCATCGTCAACGTGGCCTCGGTCGCGGCGTTCGTGCCGCGCGGCACGTACGGGGCTTCGAAGGCGTGGGTCGTGCAGTTCAGCCAGGGCGCGGCGAAGGACCTGGCCGGGTCCGGGGTGCGGCTGATGGCGCTGTGCCCGGGCTTCGTGCGGACGGAGTTCCACCAGCGGGCCGGGATGGGCACGGGCAACATCCCGGGCTGGATGTGGCTCGACGCGGACAAGCTGGTGACGGCCGCGCTCGCGGACCTGGCGCGCGGGAAGTCGGTGTCGATCCCGGACCCGCGCTACAAGGTGCTGATGGGCGCGGTGAAGCTGGCCCCGCGCGGCCTGCTCGGAGGACTGACCTCGCGAACAGGCCGCAAGTACGGGCCGCGGTAGGGGGTTATTTCACACCGGAGCCCGCGTAGGCGCCGATGTTGGGGGCGCCGGGCTTCAGGTGGTTGCCGAAGTAGTCCCGGCCGCCGTTGTCCTCGACGGGCGCGCCGGCGGCGAGGGCCGGGGAGCCCGCGCCGAGCTTGAAGTCGTCGCGCAGCAGCGGGTCGGTGGTGATGCCGCCCGGGTTCGGGCGGGTCGTCTCGGCACCGTAGAAGGCGTTGTGGTCGAAGGCCAGGCCGGGCGTCGGGCTGGTGAAGCCGTAGCCGCCGGTGCCCTCGCTGACGAAGAGGTTGTTGCTGATGTGCTGCTCGTGCACGGTGGTGTCCGGGCTGCTGTTGTCGTCCTGCACCAGGTACTTCGGCACGGTGTCCTTCGAGTTCACGAAGGTGTTGTTGTAGACCTGGGTGTTGAGGATGGGGCCCCAGCAGTTCTGCAGCAGCCGCTCGCCGTCGTTGCGGCTCACGTTGTAGCGGGCGACCGTGTCGACGGTCTTGGCGCCGCTGTACGGGCAGACCAGCAGGAAGCCGCCCTTGTTGTCGTGGCTGTAGTTGTACTGGAAGACCGTGTGCCGCGAGGCCCCGTCGGCGTCGAAGGACATGCCGTCGTGGGTGTTTCCGCCGCCGGAGACCTCGTTGTACTCGATGGTGGTGTCGTCGGTGTTGAAGGTCCAGATGCCCGCGTTGGCGGAGGGTGAGCGCAACTGGAAGCCGTCGACCCGGTTGTGGTCGACGCGGGCACCCGCGGTGGTGTCGAGCTTCATGCCGTCGCCGCCGATGGACCGCAGGGTGTTGTACGAGATCCGGACGTGCGTGGAGGGCGTCCAGTCGCCGGGGAACGCCTCGGAGTCCTGCTGGTCGCCGACCAGGTCGCGCTTGGAGTACGTCGACTTGAAGTAGACGCCCTCGCGGTCGACGTCCTCGATGAGGTTGTGGTGGATGTCGAGGCCGTCGTAACTGCTGGCCCTGGTCGTGCCCTCGACGGAGACGTGGATCGCGCTGGACCCGGTGAGGGTCTTGAAGTCGCCGCCGCGTACGTCGTGGATGTAGAGGTGGTCGAGTTCGAAGCCGCGGGCGGTGCCGTAGTCGGTGAGGCGCAGCCGGATGCCGTTGCGCTCGGTGCCGGGGGCGGCGGCGTTGGTGATCTCCAGGTTCGAGACGCGGTAGTGCTGGGTGTCGGCGAGGAGGATCACGTCGTGCGCCCCGGCCCCGTCGAGCACGGCACGGGAGGCGTGGCGGCTGCCGTAGTCGGAGATCGTGACGGGCGCCGAGGCCGAGCCCGCGCCCCGGGGCGTGAGCGTGCCCGTGCAGGTGGAGCCCCGGTGGAAGAGAAGGCGGTCGCCGGGGCCGAAGGTGTGCGCGTCGGCGTCGGCGAGGGTGGTCCAGGGGTGGTGGCGGGAGCCGTCGCCGGGGGCGGTGGCCGCGCAGTCGACGTAGAAGGTGCCCGGGCGGTGGTGGGCGGCCTGGGCCGGGGCGGCCAGTGCGGTGGCCGCGAGGGCGGTGAGGGCTGCGGTCGCGAGAAGGGTGCGTCGGCGGCTCATGATTCCTCTGATTCCTCCGGGAGATGGAGTACGGCGGTGGTGCCGTCGTGCCAGGTCACATGGATCTCGTGGGGGCTCGGTACGCGGATGTCCGCGAGGGTGTCGACGGGGGCCGGCTCCGCCTCGCCGGTGAGCGAGGCGAGCGCGACGAAGAGGGAGCGGGGTCCGGCGGTGGCGCCCTCGACGGCCAGGAGTCCGGAGGTCTCGCCGACCATGGTGTCCCCGCCGGGGAGTCGGCGGACGCCGGGCGCGTAGCCGTGGACCGGGTGGAGCTGGGCCGACAGCGTCCCGTCGCACGCCCACCCCGTCTGGCGGACGGGCGTGCCGTCGGGCGCGCCCGTGACCAGATGCGCGCGGACCTCGGCGCGGCCGTGGGCGAGGGTGGCGGAGACGACGCGGACGCCGGGGAGCGGGGTGTGCGCGGAGGCGGCGTGGCCGAGCGGGTCGGCGCCGAGGCGGGCGGTCGGCTTCCCGTCGGGGAGCAGCGCGAAGTGGTTGTCGCGTTCGGCGGGGCCGTGCGTGGGGCCGGTCCGGGTGGAGTACGCGAAGCGGGCGTAAGCGGGGTCCTCCTCGTCGCCCATATGGTTCGAGCCGTGGTTGTGGAGCCGGACGAGGCCGTCCGCGGCGGTGGACTGGAGGAGCATCCCGGTCGGGCCGAGGACGGTCACGGCGTCCGCGGTCTCGGCGGGCAGCGGCTCCTCGGTGGCGGTCCAGACGGGGTGGTCCGGGGGCATCAGGAGTCCGAGGAAGCCCTTGGAGGCCCAGTACGGGGAGGCCGGGCCGGAGTACGTCTGGAGCATGGGCGCGTACGGGCGGTGCCAGCCGAGGGTGAGGAGGCCGTCCCGGTCGGTGGCGCCGTGGTCCAGGAAGTGGCGGAGGGTGCCGGAGGCGAGGCGGCGGGTCGCGCCCGGGGTGAGCGGGGTGTGGCCGGTCATCGCGCCGAGCCAGGGGGCGGCCGCGGCGGCGAAGCGGTAGATGAGGGAGCGGCCGAACGGCATGGGCGCGCCGTCCGCGCCGAACATGCGGCTGTAGTCGTCCAGGTGGCGGTGCAGGCGGGGGCCGTAGCGGTCCAGGAGGTCCCGGTCGCCCGCGAGGTGGGCGTGCAGGACCGGGTAGAAGTGCATCGCCCAGGCGTTGTAGTGGTCGAAGGAGCGGTTCGGGCCGTCGCTGTACCAGCCGTCGCCCAGGTACCAGTCCTCGACGTGTTCCAGCGCGCGGTCGATGGTCTTCCGGGCGCGGTCGGTCTCGATGCCGGCGTCCTGGAGGAATCCGGCGACGGTGAGCCCGAAGAACCACCAGTTGTTGTTCACCGGGGGCGCGCCGAGGGCGGGGAGGAGCCAGTCGACGGTGCGCTGCCGGGTGGCGTCGTCCAGGGTGTCCCAGAGCCAGGGGCGGGTGAGGCGGAGGCCCAGGGCGATGGACGCGGATTCCACGATGGCCTGGGGGACGTCCGCGATGCGGGGCCAGGCGTCGGGGCTGCCCGCCGGGTCCGACGTACCGGCGGCGAGCCCTTCGGCGTACCGGCCGAGGAAGCCGTGCGGGTCCTCGCCGCGTGCTCCGGCGGTCCGCAGCGCGGCGAGCAGCCAGGTGCGGGCGTAGCCCTCAAGGCCGTCGGAGAGGGGCCCGGACCAACTCGGCCGGGCGCCGGGGAGGTCGATGCGGCCGTGGCGGGGCGAGGCGTAGGGGCGTACCGCGAGCAGCAGCCGGTCGGCCGCGCGCTCCCAATCGGCACGGGTGTACCCCGTGTACGGACTGGTCGTGGGCATGATGCTCCCAGGGGAGGCGGACTTCGGCGTCGCAGGGAATCCTGAACCGCGGATTGATCGAACGTCAAGGGAAGACGTAGCGAATGATCGAAACTTCCATCGATCGATCACAGTGGATTAGGGTCTGGCGAGCCGAGCCACCACATCGCGATTTACAAGGGGACTGCCGCCGTGCGCGAGAGTGCAGCTGAACGTCACGACCGACTTCTGGCCCTGGTACGGGAGCGCGGCTCGGCCCGTGTCTCCGATCTGGCCGGTCTGCTGGGGGTCTCCCCCGTCACGGCGCGCCGCGACGCCGAGGCGCTGGCCGAGCGCGGACTGCTGGACCGGGTCCACGGTTCGGTCTCCTGGCCCCAAAACGCCGCATCGCCCGCCGGTCCCGGTCCCGGCGGTGGTCCGGTGCTCGGGCTGATCGCCCCCTCGGCCACGTACTACTTCGCCGAGGTCATCCGGGGTGCGCACGAGGCGGCCGCGCGTGCCGGGGGCCGCCTGGTGCTGCGGATCTCCGACTACCGGCCCGAGGGCGACCGGGCGCGCGCCGAGGGGCTGCTCGCCTCCGGGGCCGACGGGCTGCTCATCGCCCCGGCCTGGCGGGGGGCCGAGGACCAGGCTGCGTACGGGGACTGGATGGCCGGGCTGCCGGTGCCCGCCGTGCTCCTGGAGCGCACCCCGGCGCCCGGGTCGCCGCTGGACGGCCTGGACCGGGTCTGCTCCGACCACCGCCACGGGGTGCTGCTCGCCGTGCGCCATCTGATCGGCCTCGGCCACGGCACCCCGCTCCTGGTGGCCCGCGCCGACAGCCCGACCGCGCTCGCGGTGCGCTCCGGGTACGAGGACGCGCTCGCGGTGCTGGGTCTGGCCGACGGGGCGCCCGCGATGATCGGGACGTCCGGGCCCGAGGTGGACCCGGCCCGCTTCGAGGAGGCGGTGCGCGCGGTGCGCGACGCGGTGCTCTCCGGCCGCGCCACGTCGGTGCTGGTGCACAACGACGTGGACGCGATCCACCTGGTGCAGCGCCTGTCCGAGCTGGGCGTGCGGGTGCCGGAGGACCTGGCGGTGATCGCGTACGACGACGAGGTCGCGGCGCTGGGCGACATCCCGCTCACCGCGGTCAGCCCGCCCAAGCGGCACGTCGGGCGGTACGCGACGGAGCTGCTGATCGGGCGGCTCGGGTCCGGGCGGCTCGGGTCCGGGCGGGACGGGTCCGGGCGGGACGGGTCCGGGCGGGACGGGTCGGTGCCGGACGAGGAGGAGCCGGGCAGGCATCTGGCGCTGTTGCCGCGGCTGCGGGTGCGGGCCTCGACCGCTCGATAACGTTCTGATCTTTTCTCGATCAATCAATCTTTCGCTCTTGACTTCGGTCATCGGTGGACCAAGGATCACGCCCAACGTCCCTGTCACCGTCGACTCAGGAGCCCGCCGTGAACCGCAGTTGGAGCAGAACGACTCTTTCCATAGCCGGAGCCGTCACCGCCCTCGCCGTCGTCACGGCCTGCGGCGGGAGCGGGGACGACTCCGGGGACGGCGGCACCGGCACCGCCGCCAAGCCCGTGACCATCACCTTCTGGGGCTGGGCCAAGGGCACCAAGGAGGTCGTGGACGCGTTCAACGCCTCGCACAAGAACATCCACGTGAAGTTCGAGGAGACCCCCTCCGGGAACGCCGGCGGCTACGCCAAGATCTCCAACGCGATCAAGGCGGGCAACGCCCCCGACCTGGTCTCCGTCGAGTACCCGCAGCTCCCCGAGTACGTCAGCCAGGGCGGGTTCCAGGACATCGGCAAGTACCTCACGGACGACGTGAAGAAGAAGTTCCTCCCGCAGGCGATCGAGCAGACCACGCTCGGCGGCAAGAGCTGGGCGGTCCCCTTCGACGCCGCGCCGCAGGCGTTCTTCTACCGCAAGGACCTCTTCACCAAGTACGGCATCGAGGTCCCCAAGACCTGGGACGAGTTCAGGACGGCGGCCGAGAAGGTGAAGAAGGCCGACTCCAAGGCCCGCATCGGCACCTTCTTCCCGGACGACCCGACCACCTTCGAGGCGATGGTCTGGCAGGCCGGCGCCCAGTGGTTCAAGGCCGAGGGCGACACCTGGAAGGTCGACACGACCGACGCCGCCACCACCAAGGTCGCCGACTACTGGCAGGGCCTGGTGAAGGACGGCCTGATCCGCACCGACGCCTCCTTCTCGCCCGCCTGGACCAACTCCCTGAAGACCGGCGGCACCGTCGGCTACCTCGGCGCCTCCTGGGGCGGCGGCGTCCTCGGCGGCACCCTGCCCGAGCAGAGCGGCAAGTGGGCCGTCGCCCCGATCCCGACCTGGGACGGCGAGCCCGCGGGCGGCATGCTCGGCGGGACCACCTTCGCCGTGCCGAAGAACAGCGGGAAGGCCGCCGCGGCCGTCGAGTTCGCGACTTGGATGACCACCACGGAGGACGGCATCAAGGCCCGTATCTCCTCCGGCACCTCCAGCGCCTTCCCGGCCGCGCTCGCCCTGCGCCCGGCGGCCAAGAAGGCGTTCGACACCACGTTCTACGGCGGCCAGGACATCTACCAGGTCTTCGAGGACGGCGGCGCCGCGATCAAGCAGGGCTGGACCTGGGGCCCCGCGATGGGCACCACCAACACCACGCTCAAGGACCGCTTCGGCAAGCTCGCCGGGGGCGGCACCACCATCCCCGACGCCGTGAAGGCCGCCCACGACGCGACGATCGCGGAGCTGTCCAAGCGCGGCCTGAAGGTCGAGGACTGACCGGATGAAAGCCCGCACCCGCGCCGCCGCGACCCTGCTGACCCCGTTCTTCGTCCTGTTCACCGCCGTGATGCTGATCCCGATCGGATACGCGGTCTGGCTCAGCCTCTTCACCGAACAGCAGTCGGGGCTCGGCTTCGGCGGATCCGAGACGGTCTTCACCGGACTCGGCAACTACACGGCGGCGCTGGGTGACCGGGTCTTCCGCGACGGCTTCCTCGTCCTCCTCGGCTACTGCGCCGTCTACATCCCGCTGATGGTCGGCGGCGCCCTCGGACTCGCCCTGCTCCTCGACTCGGCGCTGGCCCGCGCCCGGCGCTTCTTCCAGCTCGCGCTGTTCCTGCCGCACGCCGTGCCCGGCATCATCGCCGCGATGGTCTGGCTGTACCTCTACACGCCCGGCCTCAGCCCCGTCGTCTCCGCGATGCACTCCGGCGGCATCGGCTTCGACTTCTTCTCGCCGAGTGGCGCGCTGCCCTCCGTCGTGAACATCGCGCTGTGGGAATGGCTCGGCTACAACATGGTGATCTTCTACGCCGCCCTCCAGGCCATCGACCGCTCGGTGCTCGAAGCGGCCACGGTGGACGGGGCGAGCGGCGGGCGCATCGCGTTCAGCATCAAGCTCCCGCTGATCCGGTCCTCGGTCGTGATGGTCGTGCTCTTCACGATCATCGGCTCGCTCCAGCTCTTCACCGAGCCGCTGATCCTCAACACCGGCTCCGGGTCCGCCGTCTCCTCCTCCTGGACACCGAACATGTACGCGTACACCGCGGCCTTCGCCCGTAACGACTTCGGACTCGCGGCCGCCGCCTCCGTACTCCTGGCGCTCACCGCCGCCCTGCTGTCCTTCGTCGTCACCCGCCTCACCGGCCGGAAGGGCGCGCACGCATGAGCACCACGACCCGCAAGAACCCCTGGCTGTCCAAGGCGGCCGTCAACGGAGCGCTGCTCCTGGCGGTCCTCTACATGCTCTTCCCGCTCGTCTGGCTGGTCACCGCCGCCACCAAGGACACCGGCTCGCTGCTCGCCGGGGACACCTTCTCCTTCAAGGGCTTCGACCTCTCGAAGAACCTCTCCGACATCGCCTCGTACGGGGACGGCGTCTACTTCCGCTGGTACGGGAACAGCCTGCTGTACGCGGGAGTGGGCGCCGCGGTCTGCTCGCTGATCTGCGTCGCCGCCGGGTACGCCTTCGACAAGTACGAGTTCCGGGGCAAGGAGAAGCTGTTCGGGCTCGTCCTGCTCGGGGTGCTCGTCCCGACGACCGCGCTGGCCCTGCCGATGTACCTGCTGGCCAGCAAGCTCGGCATCGTCAACACCTACTGGTCGGTGCTGATCCCGGTCCTGGTGAACCCCTTCGGCGTCTACCTCGCCCGGGTGTTCTCCGCCGGGTACATCCCGGGCGAGGCGCTGGAGGCCGCGCGCATCGACGGGGCGGGCGAGCTGCGCACCTTCTTCTCCATCGGGCTGCCGATGATGATGCCGGGGTTCGTGACGGTCTTCCTCTTCCAGTTCACCGCGATCTGGAACAATTTCTTCCTTCCGCTGGTGATGCTCTCCGACCGCGAGCTGTTCCCGCTGAGCCTCGGTCTGTACTCCTGGAACACCAACACCCACAGCGAGCCGGGCTTCTACCCGCTCGTGGTCACCGGGTCCCTCCTCGCCGTCATCCCGCTGATCGTCGCCTTCGTCTCCCTGCAACGGCACTGGAAGGCCGGACTCACCGCCGGCAGCGTCAAGTAGCCCCCACCTCAAGGGAGTCGTCCACCCCATGCAGTCCACCACTGACCCCAAGCCGTCCGTCCTGCTCGCGATGGGCCCAGGCATCTACGAGCGCCTCTTCGAGCAGCGCCACAGCGACCGGCTCGCCACCCTCGCCCGTACGGACCCGGCCCTCGTCGCCCACGACCTCGCCGCCCCGGACCCGCGCGTCGCCGCCGCCCTCGCCGAGGCGGAGGTCCTGTTCACCTGCTGGGGCGCCACCCCGCTCACCCCCCGGGTCCTCGCCGCCGCGCCCCGGCTCAAGGCGGTCGTCCACGCCGCCGGCTCCGTCAAGCACCACATCACCGACGCCTGCTGGGAGCGCGGCCTCGCCGTCTCCTCGGCGGCCGGGGCCAACGCCCTGCCGGTGGCCGAATACACCCTGGCCACGATCCTGCTGGCCAACAAGCGCGTCCCGCACTCCGCCCACGTCTACCGCGAGCTCCGCGCCGACCACGACTGGCGCGCCGAGCTGGACGGGGCCGGCAACTACCGCCGCACGGTGGGCGTCATCGGCGCCTCCCGCATCGGCCGCCGCCTCATCGAGCTGCTCCGCCCCTTCGACCTGGCGGTCCTGCTGTACGACCCCTTCGTCACCGCGGAGGAGGCGGCCCGCCTCGGCGTCGAGCCGGTCGCTCTGGACGAGTTGTGCGCCCGCGCCGACGTCGTCTCCGTGCACGCCCCCCAGCTCCCCGAGACCCACCACATGATCAGCGCCCGTCAGCTGGCGCTGATGCGGACCGGGTCGACGCTGATCAACACGGCCCGGGGCTCCCTGATCGACGAGGCGGCCCTGCTGCGGGAACTGGTCCCGGGCCGGCTGCACGCCGTACTCGATGTGACGGACCCCGAAGTGCCGGCCGTCGAATCCCCGTTGTACGACCTGCCGAACGTCCTCCTGACCCCGCATGTGGCGGGCTCCCTGGGCAACGAGCTGCACCGGATGACCGACCACGCGCTGGACGAGCTGGAGCGGTACGCGGCGGGCCGGCCGTTCACGGAACCGGTGCACCCGGCGGCGCTGGACCGGTCGGCGTAGAACAGCCCAAAAGCCCCGCCTTCACGCGTGCCCGGGCACGGCGGCGCGGAGATCGAGGAGCTGTCGCGTATGCACGGGTACGTGGTCCGCGGCGAGGCCGTCCACGAGGCTCGCCAGCGACATCGGCCGGTCCAGCACGACTGCGTCATGGGACAGGAGGAGCGTCGGCACCAGAACCGAGGCGGCTTCCTCGGTGAGCCGATCGGCGATGTCGCACAGGACGGTGGCCTGACTCCGGACATGGTCGATCAGATCCGCCCGGCCCGAGTGCTCCGTGATGATCCGCCCGAGATTCCAGGTGTCGAGGGAGACCCGGT
Organism: Streptomyces sp. NBC_00209; assembly: GCF_045206345.1. Lineage (NCBI taxonomy): Bacteria > Bacillati > Actinomycetota > Actinomycetes > Kitasatosporales > Streptomycetaceae > Streptomyces > Streptomyces sp. NBC_00209. Next base: position 2,678,512 of record NZ_CP108121.1, read on the forward strand.
TGTCGAAGGCGGGCCGTGAGCCGGCGACGACCGCCAGAGCGACCGCCGCGATCGAGGCGTCGACGCTGAGGAGATGGGCCAGAATCTCGTCGGCGTTCCACCCCCCGTCGTCCGCGTCGCCGAGGCCGGGGAGGGCCGCCGCGTCGAGCAGCGTGTCGTAGGCGCTGCGCAGTGCTGTCGTATCCATAGCGTGCTTCCTTCACTCGGGGCGTGTGGGCTTCGCATCCCGTTCCGCCGCCTCGGCGACGCTCTTGATGTTCGCCAGCCGCCGGTCCCAGGAGGCCGCGAGCGAGGCCATCCACCGTGCCGTCGCGTCCAGCGCCGCGGGCCGCACCGCGTACCGCACCTCGCGTCCGACCCGGCCGCCGGAAACCAGCCCGGCGGCCTCCAGAACGGCGAGGTGCTTGACCACCGCCTGCCGCGAGACGGGAAGCCGTCCGGCGAGCGTCGTGGCCGTGGCCTCGCCCTGTGCGGCGAGCAGGTCGAGCAGCCGGCGCCGCGTCGGGTCGGCCAGCGCGGCGAGGACGCTGTCGACGGCCTCGGGACGTTCCTCCGTCACGCGGCGGGCTGTTCGGCGCGGCTCTTGAGCGCGTCGAGCTCCAGGGGCCAGCCTCCGGCGTGGTCCTTCAGATTCCGACCGCGCACCTCCTCGGACGCGGCCAGCGCCGCGAACCCGCTCTCGACCACGCGCAGCCGCGTCTGCTCGCCTTCCGGGGTCAACGTGAACTCCACGAGGGTGCTGTTGTCCTCGCGCAGCTCTTCTCCGGGGAACGCGCTGGTCCAGCGGTACGCCAGGTACGTGGGCGGCTCGACCTTCTCCACCCGCACCGGAAAGTCGCCGTGCTCGGTGTTCCTCGCCGTCATCGACTCACCCTCCTTGGCCACGGTGCCGGGCAGACTCGCCTTGTCGGCCACCCAGAACCCGGGTTGGGCCACCAGCGACCAGACCCGCTCCAGGGGCGCTGCGATCAAGGTCTCGCGTTCGATCCGGTCCTCGCTCATGAGGGCTCCTTCCTCGTCACCATTGGATGCAACCCCAGAGTTGCACTTCGAGCGCCCAAACGCAACCCGAGGGTTGCGCCTGGATGCTCACCGGACAGCAGGAAGGCCCGGCCCCCTCGCGGGGCGCCGGGCCTCTCTGGGCTAAACGCTAGTGCGAGTGGCCGTGGCCGTGGCCCGCGGCGTCCGGCTCGTCCTCGGCCGGCTTCTCGACGACCAGGGTCTCGGTCGTGAGCAGCAGCGACGCGATGGACGCGGCGTTCTCCAGGGCGGAGCGGGTGACCTTGACCGGGTCGATGACGCCGGCCTTCACCAGGTCGCCGTACTCGCCGGTCGCGGCGTTGAAGCCCTGGCCCTTGTCGAGCTCGGAGACCTTGGAGGTGATGACGTAACCCTCCAGGCCGGCGTTCTCGGCGATCCAGCGCAGCGGCTCGACGGCGGCGCGGCGGACGACCGCGACACCGGTGGCCTCGTCGCCGGTCTTGCCGAGGTTGCCCTCAAGGACCTTGACGGCGTGGACGATGGCGGAGCCACCACCGGAGACGATGCCCTCCTCGACCGCGGCGCGGGTCGCGGAGATGGCGTCCTCCAGACGGTGCTTCTTCTCCTTGAGCTCGACCTCGGTGGCGGCACCGACGCGGATCACGCAGACCCCGCCGGCCAGCTTCGCCAGGCGCTCCTGGAGCTTCTCGCGGTCCCAGTCGGAGTCCGTGGCGTCGATCTCGGCCTTGATCTGGTTGACGCGGCCGGCGACCTCGTCGGACTTGCCGCCACCGTCGACGATGGTGGTGTCGTCCTTGGTGACGGTCACGCGGCGGGCGGTGCCCAGCACGTCCAGACCGGCCTGGTCGAGCTTGAGGCCGACCTCCTCGGCGATGACGGTCGCACCGGTGAGGGTGGCGATGTCGCCGAGCATGGCCTTGCGGCGGTCACCGAAGCCCGGCGCCTTGACGGCGACGGCGTTGAACGTGCCGCGGATCTTGTTGACGACCAGGGTCGACAGGGCCTCGCCCTCGACGTCCTCGGCGATGATCAGGAGCGGCTTGGAGGCACCGGCCTGGATGACCTTCTCCAGGAGCGGCAGCAGCTCCTGGATCGAGCCGATCTTGCCCTGGTGGATCAGGATGTACGGGTCGTCGAGGACGGCCTCCATACGCTCCTGGTCGGTCACCATGTACGGGGACAGGTAGCCCTTGTCGAAGGCCATGCCCTCGGTGAAGTCGAGGTCCAGACCGAAGGTGTTGGACTCCTCGACGGTGATGACACCGTCCTTGCCGACCTTGTCCATCGCGTCCGCGATGAGGTCGCCGACCTGCGGGTCCTGCGCGGAGAGCGCGGCGACGGCGGCGATGTCGGACTTGTCCTCGATCGGGCGGGCGGTCGCGAGGAGCTCCTCGGACACGGCCTTGACCGCGGCGTCGATGCCCTTCTTCAGGGCGGCCGGGGAGGCGCCGGCGGCGACGTTGCGCAGACCCTCGCGGACGAGCGCCTGGGCGAGGACGGTGGCGGTGGTGGTGCCGTCACCCGCGACGTCGTTGGTCTTGGTGGCCACCTCCTTCACCAGCTGGGCGCCGAGGTTCTCGTACGGGTCGTCCAGCTCGACCTCGCGCGCGATGGTGACACCGTCGTTGGTGATGGTGGGGGCGCCGAACTTCTTGTCGATGACGACGTTGCGGCCCTTGGGGCCGATCGTCACCTTGACCGTGTCGGCAAGCTTGTTGACGCCGCGCTCAAGGGCGCGACGGGCGTCCTCGTCGAACTTCAGGATCTTCGCCATGGAGCTGAACTGTTCCTCTCAAAAACAAGAACTGCGCCCCTGCCGCCCGGCTAGTGATGTCGCAGGGGGCCAGGGGCGCAGAACAGAAGCAAACGTGGGTGAATTACTTCTCGATGATCGCGAGGACGTCGCGCGCCGAGAGGACGAGGTACTCCTCGCCGTTGTACTTCACCTCGGTGCCGCCGTACTTGCTGTACAGCACGACATCGCCGGTCTTGACGTCGAGCGGCAGACGCTCGCCGTTCTCGAAGCGGCCCGGGCCCACGGCCAGGACGACGCCCTCCTGGGGCTTCTCCTTGGCGGTGTCCGGAATAACCAGGCCGGAGGCCGTGGTCTGCTCGGCGTCGAGCGGCTGGACCACAATGCGGTCCTCGAGCGGCTTGATCGCAACCTTGGAGCTGGTCGACACGATCCGGTCTCCCCCTTCGGAGATCTCACGGGGTTTAACAGTCTTGGGTGGGGCGACCAGGTGGGCCCGTCGTCGCGGGTGCCGGACCTGCCGGTCGCACAGTACTGCTGGCACTCTCCAGTGGGGAGTGCCAGCACTGAGACTATGACCGCGATTAGCACTCGGTCAAGCGGAGTGCCAATTCACGCCCCTCGTGGCGTACGTGGGAGCCGCCCGCCCTCCGTACGGCCGCGGCTCCACCACGTTCAACGCGGGGTCCGCCCGGACCGTTCCGCGCGGACCCGCACGCGTGCGTACGCCGCCTCCTATACGTAGTCCTCCAGGCGGGCCACGGAGTAACCCTGGTCCGTGATCACCTTCATGACGGACCGGATTAGGTCGGGCATGCTCCCCTTCCAGTCCGCCTTGCCGCGGAAGTGCGTGAGGATGATGTCGCCGGGGTGCAGCTTCTGGTCCTCCTCGCGCCACTCCATGTGGTCGGGGAACGCCTCCGCCTCCCACAGCGGCACGGCGGTGATGCCGCAGGACTTGGCGATCTTCAGCGTGTCGGTGTTGTAGTTGCCGTACGGCGGCCGGAAGAGCCGGGGCCGCTTGCCGAACTGCTCCTCCAGGATGTCCTGCTGGTCGCAGATCTCGCGCTTCTGCTCGTCGTGGGAGAGGCCCGGCAGGTAGCGGTGGTTGAGCGTGTGGTTGCCGAGGACGGTCCCGCGCGACTGGGCGTCCTTGAAGTACGTGTAGTCGTCGCGCACCAGGTAGTCGGTGAGGAAGGCGCTGTACGGGATGTTCAGCTCCGACATCATCTTCAGCAGCTCGGGGTCCTTGTCGTCCCCGTCGTCCATCGTCAGGAAGACGACCTTGTCCGTGGTGGGGACCCGGGTGAACACCGGCGGGAGCGAGTCGTCCTGGCCCTCGACCTCGAAGCCCTTGCGGGTCGTGAGGCGCGGCTTCTTCGCGGGCGGCACCGGCGCCGCGAGCGGCGTGGCCGCCAGGTCCCACTTCTTGGCGGCGACCGCACGCGCGGCCTGCGCGAGCCTGGCCCGCTCCGCCTGCGCCGCGCGGGTGCCGAGCGCCCCGGCCGCCGGTTCCGCCTGCGCGCCCGGCTGCCCCGCCTGGAGCTTCGCGTCCCGGGCCGCGGCACCCGAGTCGTCCCCGGCCGCGCAGCCGGACGCGGCGGCGGCGACCAGGAGCGCGGCGAGGACCGCGTAACCCGGTCTGCGCCGCAGGCGACCCCGTACCCGCTGCCGCCCGCCCGTCACCGCACCCGGTTCACGCCCATTCATGGCCAATTTGTCCTTTTGTCGTACTGGCTGCATGGCGCCGGATCCTGCCAGTACGTGACGGGGCATCGGCTACGACACCGCCGCCGGGCGCGCGCGGTCCCCCGGGTGGCTCACACGGAGGGGCCGAAAAGGCTTCAGCGGTGGACGCCGCCGCTCCGGGACGCCAGGGGCGGCGGCGCGGCCGCCCCTGCCGGCGTCCGCACGATCCAGCGCCGGTGCCAGAACGCCTTGAAGACGCCGACGAGCCCGATGAGCCAGGCCAGCAGCCCGAGCCCCATCATCAGCACCATCAGCCCGTACGTGTCCTCGCCCCGGACCGCTCCCGCGGGCACGACGACGCAGAGGTAGAGGCCCAGCGCGCTGAGCACGAAGGAGGGCAGCAGCCACCCCAGGGTCGTGCCGGGGAGCCGGAGTCCGGCGTCGCGGGCGGGGTCGCGGTCCAGCTCGCCCCACTGCGTGAGCAGCCGGCGCAGCGCCACGTCCCGGCGCAGTCCGGCGACGAGCAGGATCACCGCCGGGACCAGGGCGGCGGCGCCCATCGCGAGCATCACCACGCCCAGGATCGCGCTGATGACGTCGTACGACTCCTCGAAGGTGATGACCGCCGTCCCGATGAACGACCAGCCGATCGCGCCGACCACCCCCCACAGCCACAGCAGCCCGAGCCGGCCGGGTCCGATGTGCGCCTTGACCAGCACACCGAGCAGGAAGGACCGGTCGGCGAGCAGCGCGTCCCGGTCGGGCCAGGAACGTATCTCCACGGGCGGCGGGGGCGGCGGCAGCACGAAGCGAGGGGACATGGGGCAGACCCTATCGAGCACCCCCGGCCCCAATTCCCGCGCGGGGATCAGGCGTTGCGGATGGCCTCGATGTCCAGGCGCTTCATGCCGAGCATGGCCTTCATCGCGCGGGCGGCCTTCTCCGGGTCCGGGTCGGTGAGAGCCTCACCGAGGCCCGGCGGGACGATCTGCCAGAACAGGCCGTACTTGTCCTTGAGCCAGCCGCACTGGATCTCCTGCCCGTCGCCGGAGGTGAGCTCGTTCCACAGCCGGTCCGCCTCCTCCTGCGAGTCGCACTCGACGGAGAGCGAGGCGGCCTCGTTGAAGGTGAACTCGGGTCCGCCGTCGAACGCGACGTACTCCGCGCCGTCCAGCTGGAACCGTACGGTCATCGGCTTTCCCGCCTCGCCGGGGCTCGCGGCGGTCCAGGCGGTGGTCTCCAGGACGCGCGAGTCGCCGCCGACGACGGAGACGTAGTAGTCGGCCGCCTCCTCGATCAGGTCCTTCGGGAACCACAGGAACGTGGTGACCTTCTGCATGGTGCTCTCCTCACGTACAGGGGCAAAGTGCCGTGAAGGGTAGACCGCGGAAGCGTCCGGAACTCATCGACCTGCCGGGTCTCCCAGCGATGCGAAGCGCCAGCGGTGGACCGGCCGGGTGACGAGGGCCGGATCGGGCTCGGGCAGCTCCGGCAGCTCGTCGGCGTACCCGCCCTGCCACCAGGTGATGACGAGGACCCGGTCCTGCGGGGCGCGCAGCAGCTCGCTGCGGAGCGGGGGGCGGGGCAGCCCGGCGGCGCGGGCGCGGGCCCACTCCGCCAGCTCGCCGCCCCGGCCCTCGGCGGCGCGGGCCTCCCACATCAGGGCGGTGACCGGGGCGCTCATGAGTAGAGGTTGTCCTTGCTGATCTCGTGCACGTGGTCGTGGTCGTGCGAGTGGGCGCCCGGGACGTGGGTCTCGGTGACGGGCAGCGAGGAGTCGGCGGACAGCTCCAGGTCGGAGGCGGGCCGGTTGCGGGCGACCATCTCGGCGCCGAGCGCGGCGACCATCGCCCCGTTGTCGGTGCAGAGCTTGGGGCGGGGCACGCGCAGCCGGATGCCGGCCCGCTCGCACCGCTCCTGGGCGAGCGCGCGCAGCCGGGAGTTGGCCGCGACGCCGCCGCCGATCATCAGGTGGTCGACGCCCTCGTCCTTGCAGGCGCGGACGGCCTTGCGGGTGAGCACGTCCACCACGGCCTCCTGGAAGGACGCGGCCACGTCGCGTACCGGCACCTCCTCGCCGGCCGCCCGCTTGGCCTCGATCCATCGGGCGACGGAGGTCTTCAGGCCGGAGAACGAGAAGTCGTACGCGGGGTCGCGCGAGCCGGTGAGCCCGCGCGGGAACGCGATCGCGGACGGGTCGCCCTCGCGGGCGAGGCGGTCGATGACCGGACCGCCGGGGAAGCCGAGGTTCAGCACCCGGGCGATCTTGTCGAACGCCTCGCCGGCCGCGTCGTCGATGGTCGCGCCCAGCGGCCGCACGTCGTTGGTGATGTCCGGCGCGAGCAGCAGCGAGGAGTGCCCGCCGCTGACCAGGAGCGCCATGGTGGGCTCGGGCAGCGGGCCGTGCTCCAGCTGGTCGACGCAGATGTGGGACGCCAGGTGGTTGACCCCGTACAGCGGCTTGTTCAGCGCGTACGCGTACGCCTTGGCGGCGGAGACGCCGACGAGCAGGGCGCCCGCGAGGCCGGGGCCGGCGGTGACGGCGATGCCGTCGAGGTCGCGGCCGCTGACCCCGGCCTCCTTCAGCGCGCGCTCGATGGTGGGGACCATCGACTCCAGGTGGGCGCGGGAGGCGATCTCGGGGACGACGCCGCCGAAGCGGGCGTGCGTGTCGACGCTGGACGCGACGGCGTCCGCGAGGAGCGTGGTCCCCCGGACGATGCCGACCCCGGTTTCGTCGCAGGAGGTCTCGATGCCGAGTACGAGCGGTTCGTCAGCCATCAGTGGATCCCGTTTTCTTCCGCTTCTTCGTGTACGTGGAGGCGCATGACGAGCGCGTCGATGTTGCCCGGCTGGTAGTAGCCGCGGCGGAAGCCGATCGGTTCGAAGCCGAAGCGCTCGTACAGCTTCTGGGCGCGCGTGTTGTCGACGCGGACCTCAAGGAGCACCTCGGCGCACTCGAAGGCCGTGGCGTGCCGGAGCAGGTCGGTCAGCAGCTCGGAGCCGAGCCCGCCGCCCCAGTGGTCGCGGGCGACCGCGATCGTCTGTACGTCGGCGAGGTCACCGGCGGCCGCGAGGCCCGCGTATCCGGTGATCCGGCCGGTGCCCGGCTCCTCGGCGACGACATAGCGGCGGGTGGCCGCCGGGCCGCGCGCGTGGGCGAGCTCGGACCAGAACATGCCCGCCGACCAGGCGTCCTCCGGGAACAGCTCGTGTTCGAGGGCGAGCACGGGGTCGATGTCCCACCAGCGCATCTCGCGCAGCACCGCGGTCGTGACGGTCACTTCGGGGTGACCACCTTGTAGTTCTTCGGGACCTGCGCGTCGGGCCTGCGGAGGTAGAGAGGCTGCGGCGGCAGCAGCTCCTCGCCTGCCGCGAGGCGTTCGGCGGCGAGGCCCGCGAGGGCGCCCGCCGCGAGGTGTTCGGGGCCGCGCGCGTCCGGGAACGCCTCGGGGTAGAGCACCGCGCCCGCGCCGACGACCGGGAGGCCCGCGAGCTGGTCCGCGATGTCGGCGGGCCGGTCGACGGAGGGTCCTTCGGTCCGGGTGCGGGCGTCCTCGTACCGCGCCCAGTAGACCTCCTTGCGGCGGGCGTCCGTGGCGACGGCGAAGGGGCCGTCGAGCCCGGCGGCGTACGCGAGGCCGTCCAGGGTGCACAGGCCGTGCACGGGCACGGAGAGCGCCGAGCCGAAGGTGGCGGCCGTCACCAGGCCGACGCGCAGTCCGGTGTACGGGCCGGGGCCGACGCCCACGACGACGTCCGTCACGGCGTCGAGTTTCACCCCGGCGTCCGCGAGGACCCGGTCGACGGCCGGCAGCAGCAACTCCCCGTGCCTGCGGGCGTCGACCTGCACGCACTCGGCGACGACGCGGGTCCCGTCGTGCAGGGCGACGGTGACGGCGGGGGTGGCGGTATCCATTGCGAGCAAGAGCACGCAAACAGCCTACGGCTCCGGCGCGGCCCGCCCCGCGCCCCGTACGGCATCCCGGCCCGTGCGGTCCCTGCTGCTACCGTCACCGGGTATACGCGGAGTACGTGTAAACGCTTGTACGACTTACGGCACGCGACAGCGAAAGAGGCACGCACGGTGGCAAGGGGCAGCTCGGGAATCGTGGCCGCGCTCACCGCGGCGGCCGTCGTGGGGGTCGGCTTCCTGGCGTACCAGGCTTCCGCGCATGTGCCGGACGACCTGACCACGAAGCCGAAGGCGTCGAGCAGCGCCTCGGCGTCCGCGCCGGCCGGGGGCCACGGCAAGGCCAAGCCGAAGAAGGACCCGCTCGCCGTTCCCGCCGGCTCCGGCACCGGGGCGCGGGTCGTCTACGCGCTGCACGACCGCCGGGTGTGGCTGGTCGACGCGAAGGGGAAGGCGTCCCGGACGTTCAAGGTCATGCCGAGCACGGTGCTCGCGGCGCCGGGCACGTACCACGTGACGTCGCGCTCGGGCAGCGTGACGGGCTCCGACGGCGTGCCGATCGAGCACGTGGTGCGGTTCGCGACGGTGGACGACGTGACGATCGGCTTCAGCGCCGCGCAGGACGGGGCGATGGAGGAGCCGGATCCCACGGTGAAGGCGGGGGGCGTGCGGATGTCGCGGGGCGACGGGGATGCGGTGTGGCGGTTCGCCACGGTGGGGGCGACCGTCGTGGTGGTCCCGTAGCCCGGGGCCCGGCCCCGTCGCGGTGTCCTCAATCGCCGGACGGGCTGTTTTTCTGCGGGGCCTCGTCTGCACGCGTCACAGATGTCCTCAATCGCCGGACGGGCTTGATGTGCCGGGCGGGCTTGGTTTGCCGGGGCGGCTTGACGGGTGGTGTTGATACCGCGTTCGCTGCCGCGCCCGCTGCCAGCAGGGCAGTCATCGATACCGCCGGTCGCGGGTCCGGGGTGCGCTCGGACGTCGGCATAAATGCCTCCTGGGGCTCCGGTGGAAGGCGTGGTTAGGTAGACCTAACCCGCTCTCGTCCTCCATGTCACCATGTCCGCCCCGTCTCGCGCAACATTTTGCCGACACCGCGTCGGAAACAGCGGGGCGGTCAGGCCCACGGCGTCCAGGACTCGTTCCGCAGGCCCGCCCAGCGCGTCCCGACGCCCACCAGGGTCACCGTGCGGCGTTCGTCGTCGGTGTCGCCCACCGCGCGGTCGATGAAGACCTGGAGCCGGTCGTCCGAGAGCTCCTCGACCTTGCCGTCGCCCCACTCCACGACCACCACGGACTCCGGCAGCGACACGTCGAGGTCCAGGTCCTCCATCTCGTCCAGCCCGCCGCCCAGGCGGTACGCGTCGACGTGGACCAGCGCGGGCCCCCCGGACAGCGGCGGGTGGACGCGGGCGATCACGAACGTGGGGGACGTCACCGCACCCCGCACCCCCAGGCCCTCGCCGAGCCCCCGGGTCAGGGTCGTCTTGCCGGCGCCCAGCTCACCGGTGAGCATCACGAGGTCGCCGGGACGCAGCGCGGCGGCGAGCCGGCGGCCCAGGGCCCGCATCTGTTCGGGGGAGTCGAGGGAGAGGCGCACACGGACGGCGCCGGGGACGTGTCCGTACGCGGTGGCCTCAGCGGCCGTCGGGCTGTTCTGCGGTTCCATGCCCGCCAACGTTAGAGGACTCCGGTACGGCTCCGGCCCGCACCAGCAGGTCCGCGAGCCGGTCGGTCACCGTCTCGGGGTGCTCCAGCATCACCAGGTGCCCGGCGTCCGGCACGATGACGAGTTCCGCGTCGGGCAGCAGGTCCGCGATGGCCTCGCTGTGCGAGCTGGGCGTCACCAGGTCCTTGTCACCGGCCAGGATGAGGACCGGGAGCTCGCGGAAGAGGGGCAGGGCCGCGCTCTTGTCGTGTTCCGCGAAGGCCGGGTAGAACTCGGCGACCACGTCGATCGGGGTGGACTCGATGAGCCGTTCCGCGAACCGCGCGACGGCCGGGTCGACGTCCCGGGAGCCGAAGGAGTACCGCTTGATCAGCCCGGCGAACAGGTCGGCGGTCGCCCGGCGCCCCCGCTCCACCAGCTCCGCCTGCGAGCCGAGCGCCCGCAGCACCCCGGGGAGGACGCGCCGCACGGCGTTGACGCCCATCACGGGCAGCCCGAAGCTGACCTCGTTCAGCCGGCCGCTCGACGTACCGACGAAGGCGACGGCGGCGACCCGGTCGCGGAGCAGTTCCGGGTACTGGTCGGCGAGCGCCATGATCGTCATACCGCCCATGGAGTGGCCGACGAGGACGAGCGGGCCCTCGGGGGCCGCCGCGTCGATGACGGCCTTGAGGTCGCGGCCGAGCTGGTCGATGCCGACGGGCACCCCGCCCCCGGCGCGGGCCTGGGCGCGGCCGCGCTCGGAGCGGCCGTGGCTGCGCTGGTCCCAGTGGACGGTGCGCACGAGGCCGCGCAGGGCGGCGCGCTGGAAGTGCCAGGAGTCCTGGCCGAGGCAGTAGCCGTGGCTGAAGACGACGGTGACGGGCGCGGGTGCCTTGCGCCCGAAGAGGCGGCGCCTGCGGGAGCCCGAGGGAGCGGTGTCCTCGGGCGGATCGACCTCGTCCACCTCGTAGTAGAGCTGGGTGCCGTCGTCGGCGGTGGCCCGGCCGGGTGTCCCGCGCAGCGCGCCGTACGGGCCGGTGGCGTCCAGGGCGAGGCGGGCGCGTTGCCGCATGCCCCGGCCGACGGTCAGCCGCTCCACGGCGACCCCGGCCGCGGCCCCGGCGGCGAGCACGCCTATGGCGGCCCCGGCGATGCCCGCCCGGCGCCAGCCGGCCCCCGAGGCGGCCGCCGTCGCCACCACGTCACCCGTGCTGAAGTCGCTCACCCGTGCCCCGCTCCTCGTGGGTCGTGTCAGTCGGTCGTGGCGCCCAGGTGGACGCGCGGTACCCGGGCCCCGATCCGGGTGACGATCTCGTACGCGATGGTGCCGGCGGCCTCCGCCCAGTCCTCGGCGCCCGGCTCGCCCCGGTCGCCGGGCCCGAACAGCACCGCCTCGCTGCCCGCCGCCACCTCGTCGCCGTCCAGGTCCACGACGAACTGGTCCATGGCGACCCGGCCCGCGATCGTCCGCCGCGCCCCGCCGACCAGGACCGGGCCCCGGCCGGACGCGTGGCGCGGGATGCCGTCGGCGTAACCGAGGGGCACCAGGGCGAGGGTGGTCTCGCGGGGGGTCGTGTAGTGGTGGCCATAGCTGATGCCGTGGCCGGCCGGGACCTGCTTGACCAGGGCGACGGACGCGGCGAGCGTCATCACGGGGCGCAGCCCGAAGTCGGCGGGGGTGCCCAGCTCCGGGCTGGGCGAGATGCCGTACATGGCGATCCCGGTCCGCACCAGGTCGAAGTGGGACTCGGGGACGGTCAGGGTCGCCGGGGAGTTGGCGATGTGCCGCACCTCCGGCTCGATGCCGGCCTTCTCCGCGTACGCCACCATGTCGCGGAAGGTGTCCAGCTGGGCGGTGATCGAGGGGTGGCCCGGCTCGTCGGCGCAGGCGAAGTGGGACCAGAGGCCGGTGACGCGGACGGTGCCCGCGTGCTCGGCGGTGCGGGCGGCGGCGACCAGTTCGGGCCAGTCGGCGGGCTGGCAGCCGGCCCGGCCGAGTCCGGTGTCGGCCTTGAGGTGGATCCGGGCGGTCCGGCCGGCCGCCGCGGCGGCCTCGGTGACCTCGTCCAGCGCCCACATGCCGCTGACCGACACGTCGATGTCGGCCTCGATCGCCTCGCGCCAGGGCCCGCCCGGGGTCCAGAGCCAGCACAGCATCCGGCCGTCGAGCCCGGCCGCGCGCAGGGCCAGCGCCTCCTGCGGCGTCGCGGTGCCCAGCCAGGCGGCGCCCGCCTCCCGCGCGGCGCGCGCGCAGGGGACCGCGCCGTGCCCGTAGGCGTCGGCCTTGACCACGGCCATCAGGTGCGCCCCGGCCGCCCGGGCACGCAGGACGCGCACGTTGGCGCGGAGTGCGGCGAGGTCGATCTCGGCACGGGCTCGCAAGGACGCTGTCTCGTTCATATCGCGCCCAGTCTCTCAGAGCCGCCCGAGCGGGCCGGTCCGGCGGGGCGCGTCAGCGGTGGCGCAGCGCGTGTTCCAGATGGTCGGCGAGGACCGGTACGTGGCTGTGCTCGACGTCCTTGACCGCCGTCACGAGCGTCACCGGGCCGCCCTCGCGGACCAGCCCGGCCAGCTCGTCCACGGCCGCCGACTCGGCCGGACCGGCGAGTTCCGCCCGGTAGCGCTCCACGAAGGTGTCGTAGCGGGTGGCGGAGCGGTCCTCGTGGTACCAGGAGCGCAGCTCGTCGGACGGGGTGAGGTCCTTGAGCCAGCGGTCGATCGCGGCCTTCTCCTTGGACACCCCGCGCGGCCACAGCCGGTCCACCAGGACGCGGGTGCCGTCCCCCTCCTCCACCCCGTCGTACACCCGGCGTACGCGCACGTCACCGCTGCTGCTCACGGCCGGTCACCTCTCCTCGGACGGTCGGCTCTCCTCAGCTTCGCTCAGGCCCGGACGTCCCGCCACGCCCCGGGGATCGCGTCGGCGACGTCCATCGCGGCGAGCGGGGAGCCGTCGGCGGCGCGGCGGGCGGCGAGCCCGTGCAGATAGGCCCCGGCCGATGCGGCGTCGAGCGGGGCGAGTCCGGCGGCGAGCAGCGAGCCGGTGAGGCCGGAGAGCACGTCACCGCTGCCGGCGGTGGCCAGCCACGGGGTGCCGGTCGGGTTGACCCGGACCGGGGTGTGCGGGGTGTCGGTGGCGATGAGGGTGGTCGAGCCCTTGAGCAGGACCGTGGCGCCGAACCGCCGGGCGAGCTCCCGTACGGCGGCGAGCCGCCCCGCCTCGACCTCCTCGCGCGCCACGCCGAGCAGCGCGGCGGCCTCCCCGGCGTGCGGGGTGAGGACGGTGGGCGCGGTACGGGCCCGCACCACGTCCGGGTCGAGGAGCCGCAGCCCGTCCGCGTCGACCAGCACCGGCACCTCGGTGGCCAGCACGTCGGAGACGGCCGCCACGGCCTCGGTGCCGTCGCCGAGCCCGGGGCCGGCGACCCACGCCTGCACCCGCCCGGCCTCCGAGGGGCGGCCCGCGTGGACCAGGGCCTCCGGATGCCGGGCGATGACCGCGTCGCCGCCGGGGCCCGCGTAGCGCACGGCGCCCGCCCCGGCGCGCAGCGCCCCGGAGACGGCGAGGACGGCGGCGCCCGGGTAGCGCGCCGATCCGGCGGCGATGCCGACGACACCGCGCCGGTACTTGTCGCTCTCGGCGGCCGGCACGGGGAGCAGCGCGGCCACGTCCGCGTACTGGAGCGCCTCCAGGTCGGGCACGGCGGGGAGTTCGGGCCCGAGGCCGATGTCCACGAGGCGCAGCGCCCCGGACCGTTCGGCGGCCGGGTCCACGAGCAGCGCGGGCTTGTACGCGCCGAAGGTGACGGTGGCGTCGGCGCGCACCGCGTCGCCGGTCACCTCGCCGGTGTCCGCCTCGACCCCGCTGGGCAGGTCGACGGCGACGACGGGCGCGCCGTGCGCGGTGTACTTCCGGACCAGCTCGGCGGCCCCGGGGCGCAGTCCGCCGCGTCCGCCGATGCCGGTGATGGCGTCCACGACGAGGTCGATGCGCCCGGCCCAGTCCTCGTGGGCGGTGCTCTCGGCGCCGTCGACCACGTGTCCGCCCGCCGCGACCAGGGCCGCGCTGCCGCCCTCGTGGGCCCGGCCCGGGGTGACCCGCACGGCGACCACACCCGCGCCGCGCCGCGCGAGCCGGGCTCCCGCGTACAGGGCGTCGCCGCCGTTGGCGCCGGTGCCGACGAGGAGGACGACGCGGGAGCCGTAGACCCGCCCGGCCCGGCGCAGCAGCCCGGCACAGGCAGCGGCGAGCCCGGCGGCGGCGCGCTGCATCAGCACCCCGTCGGAAAGCCGCGCCATGAGGGCCGCTTCGGCGGCCCGTACGGTTTCGACGCTGTAGGCGGTACGCATGCCTTCCAACGTACGCACGTTCAGAGGCGCTTGCAGACCTCAGCCACATCAAGCCCGTCCGGCGATTGAGGACGGAACCGGCCCGCCGGAGCACCCGAGGCCACAGGGGCGGAGCCCCCGTCACCCCTCCGCGATCACCACCGCGGACGCCACCCCCGCGTCGTGGCTGAGCGACACGTGCCAGCTCCGCACCCCCAACCCGGCGGCGCGAGCCGCCACCGTGCCGCGCACCCGCAGCCGCGGCTGCCCGCTCTCCTCCACGTACACCTCGGCGTCCGTCCACAGCAGCCCGGCCGGCGCGCCGAGCGCCTTCGCCAGGGCCTCCTTGGCCGCGAACCGGGCGGCCAGCGAGGCGATCCCGCGCCGCTCACCGCTCGGCAGCAGCAGCTCCGCCTCCACGAACAGCCGCGAAGCGAGTTGCGGCGTACGCTCCAGCGCCGCGTCGAACCGCTCGATCTCCGCCACGTCGATCCCGACCCCGATGATCACGTTCCCACCCTCACTGCTCGGCTCACTCCACGGTGACGGACTTCGCCAGGTTGCGCGGCTGGTCCACCTCGTTGCCGCGGGCCGTCGCGAGTTCGCAGGCGAAGACCTGCAAGGGCACGGTGGCGACCAGCGGCTGAAGCAGCGTAGGCGTTGCGGGGATGCGGATGAGGTGGTCGGCGTACGGGACGACCTCGTCGTCGCCCTCCTCGGCGATGACGACGGTACGGGCGCCCCGGGCCCTGATCTCCTGGATGTTCGAGACGATCTTGCCGTGCAGCACGGACCGCCCGGCCGGGGACGGGACCACGACGACGACGGGAACCCCGTCCTCGATGAGCGCGATCGGCCCGTGCTTCAGCTCACCGGCGGCGAACCCCTCGGCGTGCATGTACGCGAGTTCCTTGAGCTTCAGCGCGCCTTCCAGGGCGACCGGGAAGCCGACGTGCCGGCCGAGGAAGAGCACCGTGTCGTGGGAGGCCAGGGACCGGGCCAGTTCCCGGACCGGCTCCATGGTCTCCAGGACCCGTTCGACCGAGCCGCTGATCTCGGAGAGCTGCCGGATCACGGTCCGGACCTCGTCGCCCCACTTGGTGCCGCGCACCTGGCCCAGGTAGAGGGCGACGAGGTAGCAGGCGACGAGCTGGGTGAGGAACGCCTTGGTGGAGGCGACGGCGACCTCGGGCCCGGCGTGCGTGTAGAGCACGGCGTCGGACTCGCGCGGGATGGTCGAGCCGTTGGTGTTGCAGATGGCGAGGACCTTCGCGCCCTGCTCGCGGGCGTGCCGCAGGGCCATCAGGGTGTCCATGGTCTCGCCGGACTGGGAGATGGCGACGACCAGGGTGTGCGGGTCCAGGATCGGGTCGCGGTAGCGGAACTCGCTGGCGAGCTCGGTCTCGCAGGGGATGCGGGTCCAGTGCTCGATGGCGTACTTGGCGATCATCCCGGCGTGGTACGCGGTGCCGCAGGCGACGATCACCACCTTGTCGACCTCGCGCAGCTCGCCGCGCGTGATGCGGACCTCGTCCAGGTGGAGGGTGCCCTCGGGGTCGATGCGGCCGAGGAGGGTGTCGGTGACGGCCTTCGGCTGCTCGGCGATCTCCTTGAGCATGAAGGACGCGTACCCGCCCTTCTCGGCGGCCGAGGCGTCCCAGTCCACGTGGTACTCGCGGACCTCGGCGGGCCGGCCGTCGAAGCCGGTGACGAGGACGCCGCCCCGGCGCAGCTCCACGACCTGGTCCTGGCCGAGCTCGATCGCGGACCGGGTGTGCTCGATGAACGCGGCGACGTCGGAGGCGAGGAAGGACTCGTCGTCCCCCAGCCCCACGACGAGCGGGGAGTTGCGCCGGGCGCCGACGACGACGTCGGGCGCGTCCGCGAAGACCGCGACCAGGGTGAACGCCCCTTCCAGGCGGCGGCACACCTGGCGCATGGCCTCGGCGGGCTCCCCGCTCTGGCTGTACGCCTCGGCGAGGAGGTGGGCGACGGTCTCGGTGTCGGTCTCGGAGAGCAGGTCGTGGCCGCGCTCGCCGAGCTCGGTGCGCAGGGCGGCGAAGTTCTCGATGATCCCGTTGTGGACGACGGCGACGCGGCCGGCGTTGTCGAGGTGCGGGTGGGCGTTGGCGTCGGTGGGTCCGCCGTGGGTGGCCCAGCGGGTGTGCCCGATCCCGGCGGTGCCGGCCGGGAGCGGGTGTTCGCCGAGCGCCTTCTCCAGGTTGACCAGCTTCCCGGCCTTCTTGGCGGCGGCGAGCCCGCCGTCGGCGAGGACGGCGATGCCGGCGGAGTCGTAGCCCCGGTACTCCAGCCGCTTGAGGCCCGCGACGACGACGTCCTGCGCCGACTGCCCGCCGACGTAACCCACGATTCCGCACATAGTGGTCCCTTCCTGGTCACTAGCCCCCGTTCTTCGCATAATCGCAGAAAACCGGGTCCACCAGCCGATTGAGGGCCACGCGCCGCCGCGCCCTCACCCGGCCCGTACGGCCTCCGGCACGGGTTCCCCGACCCCCTTCGCGGCCACCGGCCGCTCCCCCTTCACCAGCAGCAGGACCGCGACGCCCGCGACGACGCCCACCGCACCGGCCACCACCGCGGCCGTGTTCAGCCCCGAGGCGAACGCCGTCCGCAGCGCGTGCTCCGGCATCCCGGCGGCCCGCAGCCCCGCCGCGCCGCCGCCCGCCAGGGCGTGGGACGTCCCGTCGCCCAGGCTCTCCGCCATCCGGGAGGTCAGCACCGCCCCGAGCACGGCGACCCCGAAGGCGTAACCGAGCTGGCGGAAGGTGTTGACCGCGCCGCCCGCCATCCCGGCCCGCTCCGGCGGGACCGCGGCGAGCGCCGCGCCCGCGATGGCCGGCGAGACCAGTCCCGTACCGATGCCCGCGAGCGCCAGGCCCGGGATCAGGGCGGGCCAGGAGGAGCCCGCGCCCAGGACCGCCTGGGCGAGGGTGCCGGCGCCGATCAGGGCGAGACCGATGCCGATGGTGAAGCGCGGCTGCACCCCGTGCAGCAGCCGGCCGCCGGCGGCGGCGACCACGAACGAGGTCGCGGCGAGCGGCAGGACCGCCAGGCCGCCCTGGACCGGGCTGAGTCCGAGGACCGTCTGCAGCCAGATCGAGGTGTACGGCAGCACGCCGAAGGCCGCCATGTTGAAGGCGAGCGCCCCGGCCATCACCCCGGTGAACGCGGAGGTGTGGAACAGCGACAGGTCGAGCAGTGGGTGCGCGACGCGCAGCTCCACGACGACGAAGCAGACCAGGGCGAGCGCGGCGATCCCGAACGTGGCGAGCGTCTGCCCGGACGCCCAGCCGACGCTGCCCGCCCGGACGACGGCGTACGTGGCCGCCCCGGCGAACACCGCGAAGGCGGCGGTCCCCGCCCAGTCGGTGCGCCGGTCCCGCGCCCCGTGCGACTCGGGCACGGTCCTGCCGGTCAGCCAGATGGCGGCGACGCTCACGGGGAGGTTGACGAAGAAGATCCACCGCCAGCCGGGCCCCTCGGTCAGCAGCCCGCCGACCACGGGCCCGATCGCGGCGGCGCCCCCGGCCACCGCGCCCCAGAGCCCGAGCGCCACGGACCGGTCCTTGCCCTGGTAGACCGAGGCGAGCAGCGGCAGCGTCGTCGCGAACATCGCGGCGGCCCCCACGCCCTGGACGGCGCGCGCCGCCACCAGCAGGCCCGGCGAGGCGGCGAGCCCGCAGGCCAGCGAGGCGGCGGCGAAGAGCGCGACGCCGATGACGTGCACCCGGCGCCGGCCGAGCCGGTCGGCCGCCGCGCCTATGCCGAGGAGCAGGGCGGCCAGCGCCAGGGCGTAGCCGTCGATGACCCATTGCAGATCGGAGAGCGAGGCGTCGAGCGCCCCCGCCATGTCGGGCAGTGCCACGATGACGATCGTGACGTCCAGCAGCAGCATGAACGTCCCCAGACAGACCGCGGTGAGCGGCCCCCACTTACGCATGTCCTTTGTTCCTTCTCCCGTACGGGTTCCGTATGACCGGCGGCCACCCCCGTACGATCGGACGGAGGCGGCCGGAATCCCCAGCCAGCGATGCCCCGGCGCCGGAATCCGACACGGAAGGGGCCTTCGGCAGTGGAATCACCCACCCGGGGCGACGTCCTGGACCTGCGCATCCTGCACGCGCTGGAGCTGGACGCCCGCGCGCCCTTCAGCCGGATCGCGGCCGTCCTCGGCGTCTCCGACCAGACGGTCGCGCGCCGCTTCCGCGCTTTGCGGGCGGAAGGCGGGCTGCGGGTCGTCGGAGTCCGGTGCGCCACGTCCGACGAGCCGTTCGAGCACTGGCTGCTGCGGGTGCGGTGCGCGCCGGAGGGCGCGACGGCCATCGCGGAGGCCCTGGCCAAGCGCCCCGACACCGCCTGGGTCGGGCTGACCTCGGGCGGCACGGAGGTGACCTGCACGGCCAACGTCCGCAACCGGGGCGACGCGGACGACCTGCTCCTCGGCAAGCTGCCGCGCACCCCGCACATCGTGGACATCCGCGCGCACCAGCTGCTGCACCGGTACTACGGCGGCCCGAGCGGCTGGCTGCACAAGAGCACCGCGCTGACGGCCGAGGAGACCGCCGCCCTGGCCCCGGCCCCCGACCCCGGCCCGCCCGGCCCGCGGGTCATCACCGCCGACGACGAATCCCTGGTCGCCGCGGTGGAACGGGACGGCCGGGTCACGTACGCCGAACTCCAGAGCGCGACCGGCCTCTCCGAATCGGCCGTCCGGCGCCGCCTGGCCCGGCTGATCGCGTCCGGCGCGCTGTACGTGGACGTGGAGTTCGACTCCGGCTACTTCGGCTTCCGCAACTCCAGCATGCTCTGCGTCACCGCCGCCCCCCGCGCCCTCCACGCGGTGGGCGAGGCCCTCGGTGCCGACCCCGAGGTGGCGTACGCGGCGGCCACCACGGGTCCGTCGAATCTGATGGCCGTCGTGATCACCCGCGATTCCGGCCACTTGTACCGCTACCTCAGCGAGCGCCTGGGCGGCCTGGACGGCGTCGAGCACGTGGAGTCGATGCCGCTGCTGCGCCGCGTGAAGCAGCTGACGTACCGGCCGTTCCGGGGGTAGGACGCTCCTGCGGTAAAGTCGGAATGGCTCATACTTTGATGCGTTCCGACTTCATGGAGGACCAGTGGCCTTCACCGGGCGCGGCCGCGAGCTGCGCATCCTCGGGTCGTGGCTGGAGCGGGTCGTCGCGGGCTCCGGCGGCAGTACCGGACAGGCGCTGGTGGTCAAGGGTCGGCGGCGGATCGGCAAGACCCGGCTGGTGCAGGAGTTCTGCGCCCGGTCGGACCGGCCTTACGTCTTCTTCCAGGCGACCCGGAGCCAGCCGGCGCCGCTCGCCCGGCGGGCGCTGTTCGACGCGGTCGCCGGCGGTCAGGGGATGCGGGACCACGGTGCGGCGCTGGAGCACGCCGCCGCCCCCGAGGACTGGTTGCGGACGCTGGCCGCCGTGGGCGCCGCCCTGCCCTCCGACGAGCCGGTGATCCTCGTCCTGGACGAGGTTCCCTGGCTCTCCGAGGCGGACCCGGGCTTCGACGCGGCACTCAAGACCGCCTGGGACATGCACCTCTCCGCCAAGCCGGTGCTCCTGCTGCTGCTCGGCTCCGACCTGGCGATGATGGACCGGCTGACCTCGTACGACCATCCGTTCTACGGCCGGGCCGGCCAGTACACCGTGGGGCCGCTCAGCCCGGCCGACGTACAGGACTCGACCGGTCTGGACGCGGGGGCGGCGCTCGACGCCTACCTCGTCTCCGGGGGCTTCCCCGAGCTGGTCACCGGCTGGCGTACCGGAGAGCCGGTCGCCGCGTATCTCGACCGTCAGGTGGAGGACCCGTCGTCGGTCCTGCTCACCACGGGCGAGCGGTCCCTCGCGGCGGAGTTCCCCGCACGTCTCCAGGCGGGTCGGGTGCTCCGGGCGATCGGCTCCGGGGAGCGGACGTTCTCCGGTATCGCCGCGAGCACGGGAGGGACCGACGGGCGGGCGCTCGCGCACGGCACGCTCGCCCCGATACTGACCGAGCTCACAGAGGCCAAGCGGATCGTCGCCGCCGACGTCCCGCTCTCCACCCAGCCGGCCCCCAAGCTCAAGCGCTACCGCATCGCCGACACGTATCTGCGCTTCTGGCTGGCTTACCTGGAGGACGCCGTCGCCCAGGCCGAGAGAGGCAGGGGCGAGATCTCGGCCGCGCGCGTCCAGCGCTCCTGGCCGTCGTGGCGGGGCCGGGCCGTGGAGCCGGTGATCAGGGAGTCCCTGGCCCGGCGCATTCCCGACGACCTCTTCCCGGAGGCCGTGGAGACCGGCGGCTGGTGGAACCGACAGAACAACCCGGAGGTCGACCTCGTCGGCGCCGACGCCGCACCGGTGGCGGGTCGCGTCTGCTTCGTCGGCTCGGTCAAATGGCGCGACGAGTCCCCGTTCGGCGCGCGCGACCTCGCGGAACTCGCCGTCTCCGCCCAGCAGGTACCGGGCGCCCAGGACGCCCCCCTCGTCGCGGTGAGCCGCATGCCCCCGACGGAGACGGCGGCGGCGGGCCTGGCCGCGCACTGGGGCCCGGAGGACGTCATCGCGGCGTGGCGCTGACCGCCCGCCGGGTCAGTCCGCCGCACCCGGCGACCGCAGCCACCCCCCGGACCGCGCCACCTCCCCCGCCACGCGCAGGAGTTGGGCGGTGACCGGGCGGGCCGTACGGCCCCGGGTGAGGAGGTGGAGTTCGATGGCGGCTCCTCCGGTCAGGGGGCGCCAGACCAGCCCGGCGGGCAGACTCGGGGCGGCGGAGTCGCCGACGATCGAGACCGCCTCGCCCCGGGCGACCGGGGTGTGGCCGGCGTCGAACGTCAGGGGGCGGAGGAGGAGTCCGGGATCGGCGCCCGCCTCGGCCAGGAGCGCCGTGATCGCGTCGTAGTGGCCCGGGTTGGCCTCGCGCGGGTGGATCAGGAGCGTTTCCGGGGACAGCTCGGCCGGGTCCACGGCGAGCCGCGCCGCGAGGCGGTGGGCGGCGGACATCAGGACGCCCTGCGGTTCCAGCCGTACGAGCGTCCGCACCAGCTCGGGCGTCGGCGGCGGGCAGCGGACCAGGCCCGCGTCGAGGGTGCCGTCGGCGACACCGGACAGGATCCCGGCGGTGGGCAGCAGCCGGGTGTCGGCGGTGATGCCGGGCAGCCGGTCCGCGAGGGCGGCGAGGATCGCGGGGGCCGTCTCGTAACTCGTACTCATGCTGTAGCCGAGCACCAGCGTGCCGCTCTCGCCCCCGGCGAAGCCGCGCACCTCGCGCCAGAGGCGGTCCGCCTCCTCGCAGAGGGCGGCGCCGCGCTCCGTCAACAGCCGCCCGGCCTCCGTGGGTTCGACGGAGTGCGTGGTGCGGTCCAGGAGCCGTACGCCCAACTCCCGCTCCAGCTCCCGTATCTGGCGGCTGAGCGCGGGCTGCGCGACGTGCAGGCGCTCGGCGGCCCGGGTGAAGTTGCGTTCCTCCGCCACGGCCAGGAAGTAGCGCAGGCGCCGTAGATCCGACATGCGGAACAGCATATGAGCTGCCGTGATGCCGGGCGGTTCTGAAGCGATCGGGAACAGGTCTTTCCCTGCGCGGCCCCGGTCTCCGTAGCGTCGGGGGCAACACGGAGGAAGGGACTCACGATCATGCACAGCACCCCCAAGGACGTCGTCCTCGACTACATGAAGACCCTCGCCGCGGGCGACATGGACCGGCTGAGGGCGTTCTTCGACGCCGACGCCACCTGGACACTCGCCGGTGACCTGCCCGTCTCGGGCACCTGGACCGGGCCGGACGAGATCTTCGACGAGTTCGTGGCGGCGATGACCGCCCGGCTGGTGCCGGAGACCGTGGAGATCGAGTTCCTGGACGTCCTCGCGGAGGGCGAGCGGGTGCTCGCGGAGTGGAAGACGCGCGGGCTGACCCGGAAGGGCGCCCGCTACGACCAGCACTGCCTGGCCGTGTTCACCGTGCGCGACGGCCGGATCGCCGCCGTCCGGGAGCACTTCGACACCCTGCACGCCCACACCGTCGTCTTCGCCTGAGGAGCTGAGGAGCTGAGGAGCCCGCCATGCGCGCACACCTACCCGCCGCCGAAGCCGGCGGCACCGTCCGGATCGGCGAGGCCCCCGAGCCCGCCCCCGCCGCCGACGAGGCCCTGGTCGCGGTCGAGGCGTACTCGGTCAACCGCGGCGAGACCTTCCAGCTCGACGGCCGACTGGACCGCCGGTGGCCCGGCTGGCGGCCCGGCAAGGACGTCGCCGGCACGGTCGTCCGGGCGGCGGCCGACGGCACCGGCCCGGAAGCCGGCACCCGCGTCGTCGCCCACCCGCCCGCGTACGGCTGGGCCGAGCGCGTCGCGGTCCCGGTGCACAGCCTGGCCGCGCTCCCCGACAGCGTCGACGCGGTGACGGCGGCGGCCCTCCCGCTGGCCGGGATCACCGCGCTGCGCCTGCTGCGCGCGGCCGGTCCGGTGGCGGGGCGGCGGGTCCTGCTGACCGGGGCGAGCGGGGGCGTCGGCCACTACGTCACGGAGCTGGCGGCGTCCTCGGGCGCGGCGGTGACGGCGGTCTGCGCGACCCGGGAGCGCGGGGCGCGGCTGCTGGAGCTGGGCGCCGAGGCGGTGGTGACGTCGCCGAAGGAGGCGGCGGGCCCGTACGACGTGGTCCTGGAGTCGGTGGGCGGCGACTCGCTGCCGGCCGCGCTGGCCCGGCTGGCCCCGGGCGGCCTCCTGGTCTGGTTCGGCCAGGCGAGCCGCACCCCGGTCACGCTGGACTTCTTCGACTTCTTCGGCGGCCCGGCCCAGGCCCGTATCGCCCATTTCGACTACACCCGCGCCGACACCCCGTACGCGGCCGAACTCGCCACCCTGGTACGGCTGGTGGCGAGCGGGCGGCTGCACCCGGAGATCGGCTCGGTCCGCGACTGGTCGCGCACCGGGGACGCCGTCGCGGACATCCGGGCGCGCCGGGTGCGGGGGAACGCGGTGCTTACGGTGGGATGAGAAGCCGGGGCGGTGTACGGCGATGAGTCCGGGCCGCCCGGGGAGTCACCCCTCGCGTTGTCACCCATCACCGGGAGAAGAGCACCCATGACCCAACTGCTGAAGGTCCAGAACTTCACCGTCTCCGCCGACGGCGTCGCCTGCGGGGAGAACCAGACCCTGGAGCGGCCCTTCGGCCATGTCGACCCGGGGCAGCTGTTCTTCTGGGCCGGGGCGACGGCGAGCTGGCCCAACCGGACCGACCCGGGCGGCAGCCGGGGCCTGGACGACTACATGGCGCGGGACTTCTCGCACCACATCGGCGCCGAGATCATGGGCCGCAACAAGTTCGGTCCGCAGCGCGGCCCGTGGGAGGACCACGCGTGGCAGGGCTGGTGGGGCGACGAGCCGCCGTTCCACACGCCGGTGTTCGTCCTGACGCACCACACGCGCCCCTCCTTCACGCTCTCCGACACCACGTTCCACTTCGTGGACGGCGAGCCCGCCGAGGTCCTGGCCCGGGCCCGGGAGGCCGCGCAGGGCAAGGACGTCCGGCTCGGCGGCGGGGTCTCCACCATCAGGGAGTTCCTGGACGCCGACCTGGTCGACACCCTGCACGTGGCGGTGGCGCCGGTGGAGCTGGGGTCGGGCATGCGGCTGTGGGAGTCCCCGGACGACCTCCGCGACCGCTTCCACCTGGACGTCGTACCGAGCCCGAGCGGAGTGACGCACCACCTGTTCTGGCGGAAGTAGCCCGACGGAGCGGTGCGGCGAGGCCGGGCGTTGCCCGCCGAACGGTACGGGGATGCCGGGCGTTGCATGATCATGCGAGATGATGCATAATCTTCCTATGTCCAAGGTCCTCACCTCCCTGCCCACCGGCGAACGCGTCGGCATCGCCTTCTCGGGCGGCCTCGACACCTCGGTCGCGGTCGCGTGGATGCGCGACAAGGGTGCCGTCCCGTGCACCTACACCGCCGACATCGGCCAGTACGACGAGCCCGACATCGCCTCGGTCCCGGGTCGCGCCCAGGCGTACGGCGCCGAGCTCGCCCGCCTGGTCGACTGCCGCGCCGCACTCGTGGAGGAGGGTCTGGCCGCGCTGACGTGCGGGGCGTTCCACATCCGCTCGGGCGGCCGGGCGTACTTCAACACGACGCCGCTGGGCCGCGCGGTCACCGGCACGCTCCTGGTCCGGGCGATGCTGGAGGACGACGTCCAGATCTGGGGCGACGGCTCCACGTTCAAGGGCAACGACATCGAGCGGTTCTACCGCTACGGCCTGCTCGCCAACCCGCACCTGCGCATCTACAAGCCCTGGCTGGACGCGGAGTTCGTGACGGAGCTCGGCGGCCGCAAGGAGATGTCGGAGTGGCTGGTCGCCCACGACCTGCCCTACCGGGACAGCACCGAGAAGGCGTACTCCACGGACGCCAACATCTGGGGCGCCACCCACGAGGCCAAGACGCTGGAGCACCTGAACACCGGCGTGGAGACCGTCGAGCCGATCATGGGCGTGCGGTTCTGGGACCCGTCGGTCGAGATCGAGGCCGAGGACGTCACGATCGGCTTCGACCAGGGCCGCCCGGTCACGATCAACGGCGAGAAGTTCGACACCGCCGTCGACCTGGTCCTGAAGGCGAACGCCATCGGCGGCCGCCACGGCCTGGGCATGTCCGACCAGATCGAGAACCGGATCATCGAGGCCAAGAGCCGGGGCATCTACGAGGCCCCCGGCATGGCCCTGCTGCACGCCGCGTACGAGCGCCTGGTCAACGCCATCCACAACGAGGACACCCTCGCCCAGTACCACAACGAGGGCCGCCGCCTCGGCCGGCTGATGTACGAGGGCCGCTGGCTGGACCCGCAGGCGCTGATGGTCCGCGAGTCGATCCAGCGCTGGGTCGGTACGGCCGTCACCGGCGAGGTCACCCTGCGGCTGCGGCGCGGCGAGGACTACTCGATCCTCGACACCACGGGCCCGGCCTTCAGCTACCACCCGGACAAGCTGTCCATGGAGCGCACCGAGGACTCCGCCTTCGGCCCGGTCGACCGCATCGGCCAGCTCACCATGCGGAACCTGGACATCGCGGACTCCCGCGCCAAGCTGGAGCAGTACGCGGGCCTCGGCATGATCGGCACCGCCAACCCGGCCATCGGCGCGGCCCAGGCCGCCGCCACCGGCCTGATCGGCCAGCTCCCCGAGGGCGGTGCCGAGGCCATCGCCTCGCGCGGCGAGGTCTCGGACCAGGACGAGATGCTGGACCGCGCGGCGATGGAGTCCGGCACGGACTGACCCGCCCCGTACGGAACAGAGCCGGCCGGACACCTCTCGGGGTGCCCGGCCGGCTCTGTTCCGTACGGGGGGAGTGCGCGGGGCCACGGTCAGGGGCGCCCGGCCGGTTCGAGGGTGCGCACGGGGCCGTCCTCGGCGGGGGCGGTCACGGCCGGGACGTCCTCCGCGAGACCGAAGCTCGCCCTGACCGCCCGCTTCTCCTTCCACAGGTGGTAGACGGAGATCCCGAGGATGACCGTGCCGACCGCGTTGGCCACGAAGTGCCACCAGACCCGGTACGTGGCCAGCGCCGGGCCGGGCTCGATGGCGCCGAACCAGGTCGACAGGCCGATGGCCCGGCTCGCGCCGAGCGCGATGGAGGCGGTCAGCACGACGTGCTCCAGGCCGTGGATGCCCTGCATCCAGACGCCCATCCGGGCCCACTTGCGCGACTTCAGCTCCCCGGTGACCCGGTGCGTGATCTGCACGATGCCGACCAGTCCGGCGAGGAAGATGAAGTTCCCGGCCAGATGCAGGATCTCCATCCCGAGCGACGGCTTGCCCGGGTCGATCTGCCCGAGGCCCCGGGAGAAGCTGTTGCCCCACGGGGTCATCCACGCCGGGTCGTAGGGGTGCGCGATCCAGTAGGCGGCCTGGGCGACATGCTCCTGGAAGTGGCCGACCTGGCCCACGACACCGATGCCGATGAGCGCCACGGCGAACTTGTACACCCACGGCCGCACCGACCGCCGGTTCCCGACCGCCAGCACGGCGACGGCGGCCCACATCGCGACGGCCCAGGCGATGATGAAGACGGCGCCCAGGGTGTCCGCCGTCGAAACGGTGGACTCCATCCCCGGCATACCCGTCATTCCTGGCATTCCTGAGTGATCCATACGAGGTCCCTTCGAGAAACACATACGTGTGCGAAGAGACTGCTGGCGAACCGCCCGTTTTGCTTCTTCCGGATTGCCGAACCCGGCACCGACGAGAAGTGGGCCGGGCGCCCCGAAGCGCACCCGGCCCGCATCACCGCAGGTCATCAGGGACGTGCGTGCATCTCCCTGACGAGCCCGCCCGCGCCGCTCACCTCCACGTAGTCACCGGACGAGACCGCGCTGCCCGTGGTGGACCAGCCGCCGAAGCTCCACCGCCAGTCACCGTCGAGGGTCGCGGTGACCGTCGCCTTCAGCGCGCCCGTGGAGCTGGACCGCACGGTCTTCACGGTGTCGTACGAGGTGGTGCCCTTGGGCCGGAACTGCAACTGGACGGACGCGTCCGCGACCCCGGTGTACCGGTCCTTCGCCCAGTCCGCACGCTTGAGGGTGCCGGTCACGGTGATCGGCTTGCCCTTCGCCACGGGCTCGGGGGCTGCGTTGACGGTGGCCTTGGCGTAGCGGCGGATCTGAACGCGGCCGGACGTGCCCACGTGCTTCTCGGACCTGATGTCGTCGTCGCCGCCGAAGAGCACGACTCCGTAGCCGACCGTCCACGCGGTCGCGTCGCTGTTCACGGCCAGGTCATAGCGGGGGTCGACGGACAGGGTGCCCGCGCACTGCGCGACCCTCTCGGTCACCTCGTAACAGCCGTATTCGCTCATCCCGATGCCGCCCGCCGCCCCCTTGGCGGCCGTGGTCCCGTGATACAGATACGGCCCGGCGTTCCAGGTGTAGGGGTCAGCGGCGCTGTAACCGGCGGGGAGGTTGACCCGGTACGAGACCGGCACGCTCTTCGCATCGATGGTCCCCACCACGATCGGCTTGCCCCCGTTGACAACGATCCCCGACACCGTGCCGGTGTCGGCGGCCCGCGCCGTCGGTGCCGTGAGCGCCGAGAGGGCCAGAGCCCCCGCGAGCGCGGCCACGGCCCCGGTTCTGCCTGATTTCATGCGCACCTCGTCACTCCGTAAGGGAAAGGCGGGGCGGCAGGCTACCAGCGCCCCGGTACCGGGCCCGCACCGGTGTGCCCGCTCCCCCACGTGACCGAGCCCACCCCCCGCTCCCGTGGAACTCCCGCGACAATGAAGACGTGATCACTTCACCCGCACGGAGCCCCCGACGCGCCGAGCACGCGGCGACGCCGTACGTCGATCTTTCCCGGGCGGAGTGGAGCGCGCTGCGCGACAAGACGCCGCTGCCGCTGACCGCCGAGGAGGTGGAGCGGCTGCGCGGGCTCGGCGACGTCATCGATCTCGACGAGGTGCGGGACGTCTACCTGCCGCTCTCGCGGTTGCTGAACCTGTACGTGCAGGCCACCTCCGGGCTGCGCGGCGCGCTCAACACCTTCCTCGGCGACGCGGGCAACGGGCAGGGCGCGCAGCGCGGCACCCCGTTCGTCATAGGCGTCGCGGGCAGTGTCGCCGTCGGCAAGTCCACCACCGCGCGCATCCTCCGCGCCCTGCTGGCCCGCTGGCCGGAGCACCCCCGGGTCGAGCTGGTCACCACCGACGGGTTCCTGCTGCCGATGAAGGAGCTCCACGCGCGCGGCCTGATGTCCCGCAAGGGGTTCCCGGAGTCGTACGACCGGCGCGCCCTCACCCGTTTCGTCGCCGACATCAAGGCGGGCAAGGACGAGGTCACCGCCCCGGTCTACTCGCACCTGATCTACGACATCGTGCCCGGCGAACGGCTCACCGTGCGCCGCCCGGACATCCTGATCGTGGAGGGGCTGAACGTCCTCCAGCCCGCTCTGCCCGGCAAGGACGGCCGCACCAGGGTCGGGCTCGCCGACTACTTCGACTTCAGCGTGTACGTGGACGCCAGACCGGAGGACATCGAGACCTGGTACCTCAACCGCTTCCGGAAGCTGCGCGAGACGGCGTTCCAGGATCCGTCCTCGTACTTCCGGAAGTACACCCAGGTCTCCGAGGCCGAGGCGATGGAGTACGCGGCCACCATGTGGCGGACCATCAACCGGCCGAACCTCGTGGAGAACGTGGCGCCGACCCGCGGACGTGCCACGCTGGTGCTGCGCAAGGGGCCCGACCACAAGGTGCAGCGGCTGTCACTGCGCAAACTCTGACTCCGGAAGGGTCGCTCCGTGCTGCATCTGCGCCTGCTCGTCCCCGCCGACCGCACGGACGCGGTGACGGACCTGCTGGAGCGGACCGTCGGCACCGCGCACCTCGCGGTGGTGCCGGGCGTCTCGCGCGACCCGGTGGGCGACCTGGTGCTGTGCGACGTGGCGCGCGAGGCGGGCGACGAGCTGATCGCGGCGCTGCGCCGGCTCGGTCTCGACGAGTACGGGGCGATCACCGTCGAGAACATGGACCTGACGCTCTCCGCGCGCGCCGACCGGGCGGAGGAGGAGGCGCCGGGCGAGGGGTCGGACGCGGTGCTCTGGGAGGAGCTGGTCGAGGCCACGCACGACGACTCGACGTTCAGCGCCACCTATGTCGCGTTCCTCGCGGTCGCGACGATGCTCGCGGCCTGCGGGGTGATGCTCGACAACGCGATCCTGATCGTGGGCGCGATGGCGGTGGGCCCCGAGTTCGGGCCGCTCGCCGGGATCTCGACGGCGCTCGTGCAGCGCGCCCCGCGCCTGGTGGGGCGCTCGCTGATCGCGCTGATCGGCGGGTTCGCCGCGGCGATGCTGCTCACGGTGGGCTTCGCCTGGCTGATGGACGTCTTCGGGCTGTTCGACCGCGGGATGATCGAGGGGGACCGGCCCAACACCGCGTTCGTCTGGCAGCCGGACTGGATGTCGTTCGTCGTGGCGTTCCTCGCCGGCATCGCGGGGACGCTCTCGCTGACCTCGTCGAAGTCCGGCGCGCTCATCGGGGTCGCGATCTCGGTGACGACCGTGCCGGCGGCCGCCAACGCG
Source organism: Streptomyces sp. NBC_00209 (assembly GCF_045206345.1). Classification (NCBI taxonomy): domain Bacteria; kingdom Bacillati; phylum Actinomycetota; class Actinomycetes; order Kitasatosporales; family Streptomycetaceae; genus Streptomyces; species Streptomyces sp. NBC_00209. Next base: position 2,707,932 of record NZ_CP108121.1, read on the forward strand.
GCGGTGGCCTTCAGCTACCGCGACTACGGCCAGATGACCGGGTCCGTGCAGCAGCTGCTGGCGAACCTCGGCGGGATCGTCGCGGCGGGGACGCTGACCCTGCTCGCCCAGAAGGCCCTGTGGCGCAGGACCCGGCACTTCCAGCGCGCCCACACGAAGCCGACGGCCCCGAAGGGCAGGGCCGGTGCCGGCCCGGCAGGGTGAAGGGCGCCAAGACTTCCGTAACCCCCACACGTACCCGGCGGAGAGCCGGTGGCAGTCTTCGGCCATGGCCGAAACCGGGGAAGTGATCTGCCGCGTTCCTTCACGGCGCGTGCTGTGGTGGGGCGTCGGAGCGGGCGGCGCCGGGGCAGCCGTGGCCGCGCTGCGCGCGGGACACCTGGGCGGCCCGCTCGACCCCTGGTTCCTGGCGGGGGCGCTGGTCGCCCTGGCGGGGCCGCTCTTCCTGTACGCGGCCACCGCACGGCTCAGCGCGGGGGCGTACGGACTGCGCTCCCGGACCCTGCTGCGCCGCCGTACGGTGCCGTGGTCCCGGATCGTGGATCTGCGCCGGTACATCCAGAGCGGCCGGAACCAGGACATCCACCGTGTCAGCGTGCTGCTGGACGACGGGCGCGCCTGGCGGCTGCCGCTGCCGGCGAGCGGGGCCGGCACCACGGACTTCGACGCCGACCTGGAGGCGCTGCGCGCGCTGCACCGCCGTTACGGGAGCCCCGCGTCGGACGGCGAGGCCCCGGTCATCACGCCCCGGTCGGCGGGGCGCCGGCCCGTCATCACCTGGATCGTGGGCGTCGTGCTGCTCACCGCCTCGGCCGTGGCCGCGTCGTACGTCGCGGACGCCGCGTCGGAGCAGCGGGCGTGGCGGGCGGCCGTGGACTGCACCGACGCCACCCCGGCCGCCGAGCTCCGCGACTGCCTGAGCACCTTCGACGGGGTGATCGAGCGGACCGACGTCAACCGGGGCAAGGGCACCAGCTGGCTGTACTTCACCGACGACCGCCCGATCCACCGGCTCTCGGTCTCCCAGGACGACGCCGCGGCCTTCCGCACCGGGGAGAAGGTGGAGCTGGTCTTCTGGCACGGCTCGGCCAGGACGGTCACCGGCGAGCACCGGGTCTGGCACGACCATCTGATCAGCCCCGGGGAACTCGCCGTGTTCTCCGCGCTCTGCCTGCTGGGCGCGGGATACGCGGGGGCCCGGCTGCTGGTCCGCAGGGGCGGGCGCGGGCTGCGGGACGACGAACTGCTGCCCTCCGCCCTTCCGTTCGCGGGCGCGTTCGGGGTGACGGCCGTGTGGCTGCTGCCCCTGCTCTACCTGCACTCCACGGACCCGCTGGGCTCGCCGGCGAGGGTCGTCTGGGCGGCGGCGGGCACGGCGGTCACCGCGGCCGTCCTCGGCCTCGCCCGGCGCGCCACCCGCGTCCGTGCCCCGGGCGAGGCCAGGGCCGCCGCCCCGGACGGGCACGACCACTTCCTGGCCGCCCGCTTCCTGGAGGCCACCGCGTACAACCCGAACCACTTCGGCACCCACGTGGTCGTCGGCGGCGGCCCGCCGGCCGTGACGCCCCACGCGGGCCCCGGCCGCTTCGCCGCCCGCCGCGTCCCCGCGGAACGGCTCACCGTCACCGCCGTGCGGCGAGCCCGGGGCAGCGACGGCGACACCGTCCCCCGGGACTGGCACGTCGCCGAGCTGGACGACGGCGGCGAACCGGTCCGGCTGGCCGCCGCCCCCGCGGACCTGGCCGGGATACTCGACGCGCTGGAGCGGGAGCGCCGCGACGGCTGGGGCCGGTCCGGCGGATCAGGACCCCGGCCATGATCCGCCGGACCGGCCCTGGGGACCCCGGACACGGCGACGACCCGGCCGTGAGACCGGGTCGTCGCCGCGCCGGTCGCCCCGGCGCCGGTCAGCCCAGCGCCGACTTCACGACGTCCGCCAGCTGCCCCGCCACCGTGCGGGCCTGCTCGATGTCCGCCGCCTCGACCATGACCCGTACCAGCGGCTCCGTGCCCGAGGGGCGCAGCAGCACGCGGCCGGTGGCGCCCAGCTCGCGCTCGGCGTCCGCGACGGCGGCGGCCACCTCCTGCGAGGTGTGCACGCGGGACTTGTCGACGTCCGGGACGTTGACCAGGACCTGCGGCAGGCGCTCCATGACCCCGGCCAGCTCGGCGAGCGAGCGGCCCGTCGCGGCGACCCGGGCCGCGAGCATCAGGCCGGTCAGGGTGCCGTCGCCGGTCGTGGCGTGGTCCAGGACGATGACGTGGCCGGACTGCTCGCCGCCCAGCGCATAGCCCTCGGCCTTCATGGACTCCAGGACGTAGCGGTCGCCGACGGCCGTCTGGACGAGCTGGATGCCCTCGCGCTCCATGGCCAGCTTGAAGCCGAGGTTCGACATCACGGTGCCGACCACGGTGTCCCGGCGCAGCTGCCCGGCCTCGCGCATGGCGAGGGCCAGCACGGCGAGGATCTGGTCGCCGTCGACCTCCTCGCCCGCCGCGTCCACGGCCAGGCAGCGGTCGGCGTCGCCGTCGTGCGCGATGCCCAGGTCCGCGCCGTGCTCCACGACGGCGGCGCGCAGCAGCTCCAGGTGGGTGGAGCCGCAGCCGTCGTTGATGTTCAGCCCGTCCGGCTCGGCGCCGATCGTGACGACCTCGGCCCCGGCGCGGGCGAACGCCTCGGGCGAGACACGGGCGGCGGCGCCGTGCGCCTCGTCCAGGACGACCTTCACGCCGTCGAGGCGGTTCGGCAGGACGGCGATGAGGTGGGCGACGTACCGGTCGAAGCCCTCCACGTAGTCCGTGACACGGCCGACGCCGGCACCGGTGGGGCGGGTCCACGGCTCACCGGTGCGGTGCTGCTCGTAGACCGTCTCGATGCGGTCCTCCAGCTCGTCGGCGAGCTTGTGGCCGCCCCGGGCGAAGAACTTGACACCGTTGTCCGGCATGGCGTTGTGGCTGGCGGAGAGCATGACCCCGATGTCGGCGCCGAGCACGCCGGTCAGGTGGGCCACGGCCGGGGTCGGCAGCACGCCGACGCACAGGACGTCGACGCCCGCGCTCGCCAGGCCGGCCACCACGGCGGCCTCCAGGAACTCTCCGGAGGCGCGGGGGTCGCGGCCCACCACGGCCGTCGGCCGATGGCCCTCGAAGGTGCCCGCCTCGGCCAGTACGTGTGCCGCGGCCACCGAGAGGCCGAGCGCGAGCTCGGCCGTCAGGTCCGCATTGGCGACACCGCGCACGCCGTCCGTGCCGAAGAGTCGTCCCACTGGTGTCCTCCGAAAGTGCTCCGAAACGCAAAAGTCAGATCACGCAACCAACAAGCCTATGAACGCCTTATGCCGTTATATGCCCGAGGATGTCGATAAACGAACGCCCCGGCAGCACGAGAGGTGCCGCCGGGGCGAACGGTAACGCGGATGAGCAGGCGGTTTAGCGCTTGCTGTACTGCGGGGCCTTACGGGCCTTCTTGAGACCGGCCTTCTTGCGCTCGACCGCACGGTCGTCGCGGGAGAGGAAGCCGGCCTTCTTCAGCGTGGCGCGGTTGTTGTCCACGTCCGCCTCGTTCAGCGCGCGGGCCACGCCCAGGCGCAGGGCGCCGGCCTGACCCGAGACGCCGCCACCCGCGATGCGGGCGATGACGTCGTAACGGCCGTCGAGCTCGAGCACCTTGAAGGGCTCGTTGACTTCCTGCTGGTGCACCTTGTTCGGGAAGTAGCTCTCGAGGGTGCGACCGTTGATCTTCCACTTGCCGGTGCCCGGAACGATCCGGACGCGGGCGATGGCGTTCTTGCGACGGCCGAGGCCGGCGGCGGGCTGCGGGTCGCCGAAGCGGCCGGCGAGCGACTCGGAGGTGTACTCACCCTCGACGGGGACCTCGGACTCGAAGGTGGTCACCTCGGCGAAGGTCTCCTCGCCCTCGGTGCCCTCGACGGTCTCAACAGTGGTCTCGGCCACGATTCTCCTCAGATCTTTCTTTGTGTCTTTGGGGGGAGGCCGGAACTACTGCGCGACCTGGGTGATCTCGTACGGGACCGGCTGCTGCGCAGCGTGCGGGTGCTGGTCGCCCGCGTAGACCTTCAGCTTCGAGATCATCTGACGGCCCAGGGTGTTCTTGGGGATCATGCCCTTGATGGCCTTCTCGACGGCCTTCTCGGGGTTGTTCGCGAGCAGGTCGTCGTAGCGCACGGAGCGCAGACCGCCCGGGAACCCGGAGTGGCGGTACGCCATCTTCTGGGTCCGCTTGTTGCCGGACAGGTGAACCTTGTCGGCGTTGATGATGATGACGAAGTCGCCCATGTCCATGTGGGGGGCGTAGATCGCCTTGTGCTTGCCTCGCAGGAGGTTCGCAGCCGTGGTGGCGAGACGGCCCAGGACGACGTCCTGCGCGTCAATGATGTGCCACTGGCGGGTCACATCGCCGGGCTTGGGGCTGTACGTACGCACTTCGTAGCCTTCGCTTCTTCAGTGGATGGGGTCCAGACACACGACACCTCTGAAGCGATCATGCAGCTGGGGCCCGCAATGGCCGGGAACGACGCCCGTATGCGGACCACTGGTAACTGCTCCAGAGAACCTGCGCACGGGCTCCTCGCGCCATGACGGCGCAGCCCATACGCATAACAAAGGTCGAGAATACCCGCCCCGCCCCGGACGGGTCAAAACGCGCTCGCCGCTACCGCGCCCGCTCGACCCGCCGCTCGTCCCACACCGGCTCCGAGGTCTCGCGGACGACCCCGTCCGAGCCGAAGACCAGGTAGCGGTCGAAGCTCTTCGCGAACCACCGGTCGTGCGTCACCGCGAGCACCGTGCCCTCGTACGCCTCCAGACCGTCCTGCAGCGCCTCCGCCGACTCCAGGTCCAGGTTGTCCGTCGGCTCGTCCAGCAGCAGCGCGGTCGTGCCGGACAGCTCCAGGAGCAGGATCTGGAACCGGGCCTGCTGCCCGCCGGACAGCTTCTCGAACGCCTGGTCCCCCTGGCGCTCCAGCTCGTAGCGGCGCAGTACGGACATCGCGCCGCCCCGGTCCTTCGCGTGCTCGGTCCACAGGATGTCGACCAGCGTGCGCCCCAGCAGCTCCGGGTGGGCGTGGGTCTGCGCGAAGTGCCCGGGGACCACCCGCGCACCGAGCTTCCACTCCCCCGTGTGCGTGACGGGCTCGCCCGCCAGCAACCGCAGGAAGTGCGACTTGCCGGACCCGTTGGAGCCGAGGACCGCGACCCGTTCCCCGTAGTAGACCTCCAGGTCGAACGGCTTCATCAGGCCCGTGAGCTCCAGGTTCTTGCAGGTCACCGCCCTCACCCCGGTCCGGCCGCCGCGCAGCCGCATCCGGATGTCCTGCTCGCGCGGCGGCTCCGGCGGCGGGCCCGCCTCCTCGAACTTCCGGAACCGGGTCTGCATCGCGTGGTAGCGGCTCGCCATGTCGGGGCTGATCGCCGCCTGCTGGCGCAGCCGGTGCACGAGGGCCTTCAGCCGCTTGTGCTCCTCCTCCCAGCGCCGCAGCAGCTCCTCGAAGCGGGCGAACCGCTCCTTGCGGGCCTGGTGGTACGTGTCGAACCCGCCACCGTGCACCCAGACGTCGCTGCCGGCCGGGCCCGGCTCCACGCTGACGATCTTCTGCGCGGCGCGGGACAGCAGCTCCCGGTCGTGGGAGACGAAGAGCACCGTCTTACGGGTCTCCTTCAGCCGCTCCTCCAGCCACCGCTTGCCGGGCACGTCGAGATAGTTGTCCGGCTCGTCCAGGAGCAGCACCTCGTCGGGCCCCCGCAGCAGGGCCTCCAGGACCAGCCGCTTCTGCTCACCGCCGGACAGCGTGCCCACCTCGCGCCACTGCGCCTTCTCGTACGGGACGCCCAGCGCGGCCGTGGTGCACATGTCCCACACCGTCTCGGCCTCGTAGCCGCGCGCCTCCGCCCAGTCGCTCAGCGCCTGCGCGTACGCCATCTGCGCGGCCTCGTCGTCCACGGTGAGGATGCGCTCCTCGGCCCGGTCGACGGCGAGCGCGGCCTCCCGGATCCGGGGCTGCGCGACGGAGACCAGCAGGTCACGGACGGTGCGCCCGTCGCGGACCGAGCCGACGAACTGGCGCATCACGCCGAGCCCGCCGCTCACCGACACCGAGCCGCCGTGCGGCTGGAGCTCCCCGGCGAGCAGCCGCAGCAACGTGGTCTTCCCGGCCCCGTTCGCCCCGACGAGGGCGACGACGGCACCGTCGGCCACCCGGAACGAGGCATCGCCGAGCAGCACCCGCCCGTCCGGAAGGTAGTACTCAAGGTGGCCCGCTTCGAGATGTCCCATACAGAGCATTGTCACGGGCGCCGGAGGATTGACCCAACCGGATTACGCGGCGTCTAGGATGCGCGGCATGAGCTTTGGGGACGGGGGGCCCTTTCAGGGGCCCGAGGAGCCGGGGAGCGGCGGCACTCCCGACTGGGAGGCGCTGGCCGATGCCTCCGCGGCCCGGGCCCGGCGTAAGAAGTGGCTGCTGATCGGCGGCGGAGCCCTCGCCACGGCGGCCGTCGCCGCGGTCGTGGCCTCCGCGGTGATCTACGCGAGCGGCGACGGAGGGGGCATCTCCGCCGGGAAGCGCGCGAGCGAGCTGCCCGTGCCCGAGCCGTCCTTCTCGTCGGTGGCGCCCCCGCCCCCGCCGGACCCCCGGGACTACATAGCCGACGTGAAGAAGGACCGGCTGCCGGTCGACGTCGACGCCTTCTTCCCCGACGACAGGCTGACCGCCGGAGGCCGTACGTACGCCAGGGGCGCGACCCACCGCACCCAGCAGTGCGCGGCGACCACCCAGGGCGCGCTGGGTGCCGTCCTCACCGCCAACGGCTGCGACCAGGTCATCCGGGCCACGTACAGCCGGGACGGCGTGGCGGTCACCGTCGGCATCGCGGTCTTCGACACGGAGGCCCAGGCGAAGCGGACCGCGCGGCTGGCGACCGGCGGCCTGGCCTCGCTGAGCGGGTCGGGTGTCCCGGTCTTCTGCCGCGACGGCGTGATCTGCCGCCGTACGGCGAACTCGTACGGCCGGTACGCGTACTTCATGGTCGGCGGCTTCACGGACGGCCGCGACGCCACCAAGGCCGACAAGGCCGTGTACACGACCAGCGACGACCTGACGGACTACACGTTCCGCCGGATCCGCCACCGCGGCGAGGTCCAGGCGTCCGCCGCCGCCGACATCACGACGACCTAGGGCCTTTCGTTTGGATCAGGCTGGATCAGGGAGCGGGGCGTGGTGCGTGTGGCTGCAAGGCGGAGGAGGGCGACAACGCGGAGCGTTGGCAACCGACGACAACGCCGCAGACACGCGTGCCACGCCCCGCGAGCCCAGCCTGATCCAAACGAAAGGCCCTAGCAGCAGGAGGCACCCGGCAGCGTCCGCACGTTGCGGGCCTCCACCGCGCGCGCCGCCAGCAGCTCGTCCGCCGGGTACGCGACCTCCTCCAGCGTCAGCCCGTGCGGCCGCACCACGTGCACCCCGGGGTCGCGCACCCCGGCGGCCAGCACCTCGGCCGGCCACGGGTCGGGGCGCCGCCCGTCGCCGACGAAGAGCATCGCCCCGACCAGCGCCCGCACCATGTTGTGGCAGAACGCGTCCGCCTGCACGGTCCCGGTGATGATCCCGGTCTCCGCGTCCCGCACCCAGTGCAGCTTCTGGAGCGTCCGGATGGTCGTCGCGCCCTCGCGCTTCTTGCAGTACGCCGCGAAGTCGTGCTCCCCGGTCATCCGCGCCGCGGCGGCGTTCATCGCGGCCACGTCCAGCGGCCGGTCGTGCCAGAGCACATGGCCCCGGACGAGGGGGTCGACGCCGCCGGGGCGGTCGGCGATGCGGTACGCGTACCGGCGCCACAGCGCGGAGAACCGGGCGTTGAACCCGGGCGGCGCCTCCGCGATCCGCCAGACCCGCACATCGGGGGCCATCCGCCCGGCGAGCCGCCGCAGCAGCTTCTCGGCGTGCTCGGCCCACACCTCTTCCGGCAGGTCGACGTGGGCGACCTGGCCCCGGGCGTGCACCCCGGCGTCGGTGCGGCCGGCCACCGTCAGGTCGTACGTGCGCGAGGAGCGGGTCACGGTCCGCAGCGCGTCCTCGATCTCGCCCTGGACCGTCCGCCGCGCGGTCTGCTTCGCCCAGCCCGAGAAGTCCTTGCCGTCATAGGCCAGGTCCAGCCGTACCCGTACGGAACCGGGCTCCACCTCGTCACTCACCAGCGCATCCTCTCAAGATCCCGCACAGCCGAACGGGCCCGCACCGCCCCGGAGGGTGATGCGGACCCGTTCAGTGGTTCCGGAACGCTCAGGCGTCCTGCGCGTCCTCGACGGACTCGACCGGGGTCTCGTCCTTCTTGGCCGCGTCTTCCTTGACCGCACGCTTGGTGGCGGCCTCGGCCTCACCGGTGGCCTGCTGCGCCACGGTCAGCGCCTCGACCAGCTCGATGACGGCCATCGGGGCGTTGTCGCCACGACGGTTGCCGATCTTGGTGATGCGGGTGTAACCACCGGGGCGGTTCTCGTACCGCGGGGCGATCTCGGTGAAGAGCGTGTGCACGATGCCCTTGTCCGTGATCGACTGCAGCACCAGGCGACGGTTGTGGATGTCGCCCTTCTTCGCCTTGGTGATGAAACGCTCCGCGACCGGACGCAGGCGGCGGGCCTTGGCCTCGGTCGTGGTGATGCGGCCGTGCTCGAACAGCGACTTCGCGAGGTTGTTGAGAAGAAGCTTCTCGTGCGCGGCGCTGCCGCCCAGACGGGCACCCTTGGCGGGCTTCGGCATGGGTTTTCTCCTTGTGTGCTGCACCGGCCGTATCAGGTACCGATGTCAGTTCCCACGCGGCGGCCGCCGCGCGGAAGTGTGAAAACGCCGTCCGCACTGGACATCGGGCATCAGCCCAATTCAAGCCCGTCCGGCGATTGAGGACAAAAGCCCTCGCCCGGACCGGGGCACCCACACGGGCACCCCAGCCGGGAGGCGTACTAGTACTGCTCGGTCTCCACGAAACCGGCATCCGCGTCGTCCTCGGCGCCAAAGGCGTCAGCGGCGGCGGTCGGGTCGAAGCCGGGAGGCGAGTCCTTCAGCGCCAGGCCCATACCGGCCAGCTTCGCCTTGACCTCGTCGATCGACTTCGCACCGAAGTTGCGGATGTCGAGCAGGTCCGCCTCGGAGCGGGCCACCAGCTCGCCCACCGAGTGGATGCCCTCGCGCTTGAGGCAGTTGTACGAGCGGACCGTGAGCTCCAGCTCCTCGATCGGCAGCGCCAGATCCGCCGCGAGCGCGGCGTCCGTCGGCGACGGGCCCATGTCGATGCCCTCGGCGTCGATGTTGAGCTCGCGCGCCAGACCGAACAGCTCGACCAGGGTCTTACCGGCCGAAGCCATCGCGTCACGCGGACGCATGGCCTGCTTGGTCTCGACGTCGACGATCAGCTTGTCGAAGTCGGTGCGCTGCTCGACACGGGTCGCCTCGACCTTGTACGTGACCTTGAGCACCGGCGAGTAGATGGAGTCGACCGGGATCCGGCCGATCTCCTGGCCCACCTGCTTGTTCTGGACGGCGGAGACGTAGCCGCGACCGCGCTCGACGGTCAGCTCCATCTCCAGCTTGCCCTTGCCGTTCAGCGTGGCGAGGACGAGGTCCGGGTTGTGCACCTCGACACCGGCCGGCGGAGCGATGTCCGCGGCGGTGACCAGGCCGGGGCCCTGCTTGCGCAGGTACATCACGACGGGCTCGTCGTGCTCCGAGGAGACGACCAGCTGCTTGATGTTGAGGATGAGGTCGGTCACGTCCTCCTTGACGCCCGGCACGGTGGTGAACTCGTGCAGGACACCGTCGATGCGGATGCTGGTGACAGCGGCACCCGGAATCGAGGAGAGGAGCGTGCGGCGCAGGGAGTTGCCGAGCGTGTAGCCGAAGCCGGGCTCCAGCGGCTCGATGACGAACCGCGAGCGGAACTCGTCCACGACCTCTTCGGTCAGCGACGGACGCTGAGCGATCAGCATGATGTGAATCCTTCAGTCGGGGGCACCCACTATTTGATGCCCGACAGATGTAACAAGGGTACGGGCGGTACGCCTCGGAAGAGGCGTACCGCCCGGACCCGGCGCTACTGGCGCACGGCCGTCACCGGCCGTGACGACTCAGACGCGGCGACGCTTCGGCGGACGGCAGCCGTTGTGCGGCGTCGGGGTGACGTCCTGGATCGAACCGACCTCAAGGCCCGTGGCCTGGAGGGAGCGGATCGCGGTCTCGCGGCCGGAGCCCGGACCCTTCACGAAGACGTCGACCTTGCGCATGCCGTGCTCCTGCGCGCGGCGGGCGGCCGACTCGGCGGCCATCTGCGCGGCGAAGGGGGTGGACTTGCGCGAGCCCTTGAAGCCGACGTGGCCGGCGGAGGCCCAGGAGATCACGTTGCCCGTGGGGTCCGTGATCGAGACGATCGTGTTGTTGAACGTGCTCTTGATGTGCGCGTGGCCGTGAGCGACGTTCTTCTTTTCCTTGCGACGCACCTTCTTGGCTGCGCCCTGACGACCCTTGGGGGGCATGTCTTGACTCCAGATGGAGAGGGGAGGTGATCGGTCCTACAGCGAAGACCGCTGGTTGCTGCGGAGGCCGGGTGTCCGGTCGCCCGCAGTGCGTCCGCTGAGGACTACTTCTTGCCGGGCTTCTTCTTGCCGGCGATCGCGCGACGCGGACCCTTGCGGGTACGGGCGTTGGTGCTGGTGCGCTGGCCGTGGACCGGCAGACCGCGACGGTGGCGGATGCCCTGGTAGCAGCCGATCTCGACCTTGCGGCGGATGTCGGCCTGGATCTCGCGGCGGAGGTCACCCTCGGTGCGGAGGTTGGCGTCCACGTACTCGCGGATCTTGACCAGGTCCTCTTCGGCCAGGTCGCGAACACGGGTGTCCGGGTTCACGCCGGCGGAGGCGAGGATCTCCTTGGACCGGGTGCGCCCGATACCGAAGACGTAGGTGAGGGCAACCTCCACGCGCTTTTCGCGCGGGATGTCAACACCTGAAACGCGTGCCATTCAATGGCTCCAGTTGTTAAGTCGGGGGTCTTCCGCAGAGCCACTCCCGGCCGCCGACCCCTCGCTGGGAGAGGTGGTACGTCCGGGTCCCCGGCCCCCGCCGGAGGTGCCGTCAGCCGTGGCTTGGACGGGCTCTGCGTATGTACGTGTTACGTGCGTCGCGCGAACTGCGAGATGCAGGGGGTCGTGCGTCAGCCCTGGCGCTGCTTGTGGCGCAGGTTGTCGCAGATGACCATGACCCGGCCGTGACGGCGGATCACCTTGCACTTGTCGCAGATCTTCTTGACGCTCGGCTTGACCTTCATGGGATGTCAGGTTCTCCGGGTCAGTGCCCACGCCCGCACGGGTGCGGACGGCGGCAAGATCTACTTGTAGCGGTAGACGATCCGGCCACGCGTCAGGTCGTACGGAGAGAGCTCCACGACGACCCGGTCATCCGGGAGGATGCGGATGTAGTGCATACGCATCTTGCCGCTGATGTGCGCGAGGACCTTGTGACCGTTCTGGAGCTCCACCCTGAACATGGCGTTCGGGAGGGACTCGATCACGGTGCCCTCAATCTCGATGGCACCTTGCTTCTTGGCCACGCTTCGCCCTTCGAATCGGCTACCTTGATCGACTTTCGTTCTCCGTATGCGGACACACGGATGCACGAGAGCCGACGAGTCAGTCTACGTCAGCGGACTCCCAAAGGCGAATCCGTCAAGTTTGCCCATCCCAGGAGATCCTTAGACCTCCCGGGGGCGACGGATCACACCAGGGGGTCCGGAGCGGCCTCGACCCCGTACTGCGCCAGCTTCTCGCGGCCGCAGTCCGGGGCGGTGAGGACCAGCGGGCCCTGCTCCGTGAGGGCGATGGAGTGCTCCCAGTGCGAGGACCAGGTGCCGTCCGTGGTGATGACGGTCCACTCGTCCTCCAGCACCTCGGTGTGCGGGGTGCCCAGCGAGACCATGGGCTCGATGGCCAGGCAGAGGCCCGGGACCAGCTTGATCCCCTTGCCGCGCTTGCGGGAGACGTAGTTCAGCAGGTGCGGATCCATGTGCATCTCGGTGCCGATGCCGTGCCCGCCGTAGTCCTCGACGATCCCGTACTTGCCGGTGGCGGGGCGGGGCTGGCGACGGATGTAGGACTCGATCGCCTTCGAGATGTCGACCAGGCGGTTGCCGACCTTCATCGCGGCGATGCCGGCCCACATCGACTCCTCGGTCACCCGGGAGAGCTCGACCAGCTCCGGCGCGTGCCCCGTGCCCACGAAGGCGGTGTACGCGGCGTCGCCGTGCCAGCCGTCCACGATCGCGCCGGCGTCGATGGAGATGATGTCGCCGTCCTTGAGGACCGTCCTGTCGTCCGGGATGCCGTGGACGACGACCTCGTTGACCGAGGTGCAGATGGTCGCGGGGAATCCGCCGTACCCGAGGAAGTTCGACTTCGCGCCGTGGTCGGCGATCACCTTGCGGGCGACCTGGTCCAGGTCACGGGTGGTGGCGCCGGGCACCGCCGCCTCACGGGTGGCCGCGTGGATGGCGGCGACCACCAGCCCCGCCTCGCGCATCTTCGCGATCTGCTCGGGGGTCTTGATCTGCACCATGCTGCGGCGCCTTTCCGGTGGGACGGTGACGGGGGGCGGGTCTTCCACGATACGCGGCGGCAAGCAGTCGGCCGCGGCGTCCGAGGACGCCGCGGCCGGCTTGTACTGCGCGTACTGCAGGAGGTGGGCGCTCAGTCCTCCGCGGACTTCTTCAGCGCCTCCATGGCCCGGTCGGTCACGTCGGTGACCTTGCCGAGCGCGGAGATGGTGACCACCAGGTCCTGTGCCCGGTAGTAGTCGATGATCGGCTCGGTCTGCGTGTGGTAGACCTCCAGCCGGGTACGCACCGTCTCCTCGCTGTCGTCGTCACGCTGGTACAGCTCGCCGCCGCAGGTGTCGCAGACACCCTCGGTCTTCGGCGGGTTGTACGTGGCGTGGAAGACGTGCGCGCTGTCGTTGCGGCAGATGCGGCGACCCGCGATCCGCTTCACGACCTCGTCCTCGGGGACCTCCAGGTCGAGCACGGCGTCCAGCTTCACGCCCTCGTCCTTGAGCATCACATCCAGAGCCTCGGCCTGACCCACGTTGCGCGGGAAGCCGTCGAGCAGGAAGCCGTTGACCGCGTCCGGCTGGGACATGCGGTCCTTGGCCATCCCGATCGTCACCTCGTCCGGCACCAGCTGCCCCGCGTCCATGTAGGCGCGGGCCTGCTTGCCAAGGTCGGTGCCCTGGCTGATGTTGGCGCGGAAGAGGTCGCCCGTGGAGATGTGCGGAATCGACAGGTTCTTGGCAAGGTACGCGGCCTGCGTTCCCTTGCCGGCACCCGGCGGGCCGACGAGGACGATTCGCATCAGCGGAGGAACCCTTCGTAATTGCGCTGCTGGAGCTGACTCTCGATCTGCTTCACGGTCTCCAGACCCACACCCACGATGATCAGGATGCTCGTCCCGCCGAACGGGAAGTTCTGGTTAGCGCCACCGAAGCTTGCCAACGCCATCGTCGGCACCAGAGCGATCAGACCCAGGTACAGCGAGCCCGGCCAAGTGATCCTGTTGAGCACGTAGCTCAGGTACTCGGCAGTAGGTCGACCAGCCCGGATACCCGGGATGAAGCCACCATACTTCTTCATGTTGTCGGCGACTTCCTCGGGGTTGAACGAGATCGCCACGTAGAAGAAGGCGAAGAACACGATCAACAGGAAGTACGCCGTCATGTAGTACGGGTGGGTGCCCTTGGTCAGGTTGTCCTGGATCCAGATGGCCCAGCCCGCCTTGGAGTTGGAGAACTGGACGATCAGGGCCGGGATGTAGAGCAGCGAAGAAGCGAAGATGACGGGGATCACACCCGCCTGGTTCACCTTCAGCGGGATGTAGGTGGAGGTTCCACCGTACGAACGGCGTCCGATCATGCGCTTCGCGTACTGCACCGGGATACGGCGCTGGGCCTGTTCGACGAAGACGACGAGGGCCACCATGACGAAGCCGACCAGGATGACGGTGAAGAACTCGATCCAGCCGTCCGCCAGCTTGCCGCTGGTCTTGATGGCCCACATGGCCGACGGGAAGGTCGCGGCGATCGAGATGAACATCAGGATCGACATGCCGTTGCCGATGCCGCGGTCGGTGATGAGCTCACCGAGCCACATGACGGCGGCGGTGCCGGCGGTCATCGTGATGACCATCGTGATCGTCGTGAACAGCGAGTCGTTCGGGACGATCTGGTCGGCGACCGGGCAGCCGCTGAACAGGGCGCCGCTGCGGGCGGTGGCCACCAGGCCGGTGCCCTGGAGGATGGCGAGCGCGACCGTCAGATAACGCGTGTACTGCGTGATCTTCGCCTGGCCGGACGACCCCTCCTTCTTCAGCGCCTCGAGTCGGGGAATGACCACGGTCAGCAGCTGGAGAATGATGCTGGCCGTGATGTACGGCATGATGCCGAGCGCGAAGATCGTGATCTGCAGCAGCGCACCACCGCTGAACATGTTCACCAGGCCGAAGAGACTGTTGTTGCCCTTGCTGGCCTGATCAACACAGGTCTGGACGTTCTCGTAGCTCACACCCGGGACAGGGATGTGGGCCCCGAGCCGGTAGAGCACGATGATGCCGAGAGTGAAGAGCAGCTTCTTGCGCAGGTCGGGCGTCTTGAACGCCCGGGCGAAGCCGGTGAGCACGGTGCCTCCTGCGACCCCCGCGCAGAGCGTAGAGGTGACGGTCTTGAGGATCGACGGATACGTAAAAGCCAAGGAACCCGGGCGCGTGCGCCCAGGGGATACCACAGCAACGGACGCCACCTTACCGGCGTACATGCCCCCCTAGGAACGACCAACCGGGGATGCCCCATTTGAGAGGGCATCCCCGGTCGGATGTTCAGGTCACCTAAGTGTCCGAGTTGTCTCAGACGAGCTCGGTGACGGTACCGCCGGCGGCGGTGATCTTCTCCTTGGCGGAGCCGGAGACGGCGTCAACCGAAACCTGCAGCGCCACGGAGATCTCGCCCTGTCCGAGGACCTTGACGAGGTGGTTGTTGCGCACGGCACCCTTGGCGACCAGGTCGGCCACCGTGACCTCTCCACCCTCGGGGTAGAGCGTCGCGAGCTTGTCCAGGTTCACGACCTGGTACTCCGTGCGGAACGGGTTCTTGAAGCCCTTGAGCTTCGGCAGACGCATGTGGAGGGGCATCTGCCCACCCTCGAAGCGCTGCGGAACCTGGTAGCGGGCCTTGGTGCCCTTGGTGCCACGACCAGCGGTCTTACCCTTGGACGCCTCGCCACGACCCACACGGGTCTTGGCGGTCTTGGCGCCCGGGGCAGGCCGGAGGTCATGGGCCTTCAGCGGCTTGTTCTCCGCCATGTCAGTCGACCTCCTCAACCGTCACGAGGTGGCGGACGGTGTGCACCATGCCGCGGAACTCGGGGCGGTCCTCCTTGACAACCACGTCGTGCAGGCGCTTGAGCCCGAGCGAACGCAGGGTGTCGCGGTGGTTCTGCTTGCTGCCGATGTACGACTTCGTCTGCGTGATCTTGAGACGGGCCATTACGCACCCGCTCCCGCACGCGCACGAAGCAGGGCCGCGGGGGCGACGTCCTCAAGGGGCAGACCGCGGCGGGCCGCGATCTCCTCGGGACGCTGCAGGCCCTGGAGGGCCGCCACGGTCGCGTGCACGATGTTGATCGGGTTCGAGGACCCGAGCGACTTCGACAGGATGTCGTGGACGCCGGCGCACTCGAGAACGGCGCGCACCGGGCCACCGGCGATCACACCGGTACCGGGGGAAGCCGGCTTGAGCAGGACGACGCCCGCGGCCTTCTCACCCTGGATCGGGTGAGGGATGGTGCCCTGGATACGCGGGACCTTGAAGAAGCTCTTCTTGGCCTCTTCCACGCCCTTGGCGATGGCCGCGGGAACTTCCTTGGCCTTGCCGTAACCGACACCGACGGTGCCGTCACCATCGCCCACCACGACCAGCGCGGTGAAGCTGAAGCGACGACCACCCTTCACAACCTTGGCGACTCGGTTGATCGCGACGACGCGCTCGACGTACGCGGTCTTCTCGGCGGCAGCAGCGCCGCCGTCACGGCCCTTCCGGTCCCGCCGCTCGCCGCCACCGGCACCGCTTCCGCGGCGCTGGGGTCCAGCCATTGGATTTACCTCTCTCTGTTACGTCCGCTGTGCGTAGGAACCGGGGCTAGAACTTCAGCCCGGCTTCACGGGCGGCGTCAGCCAGAGCGGCAATCCGCCCGGCGTACTGGTTACCACCGCGGTCAAACACGACGGCCTCGACGCCTGCGGCCTTGGCACGCTCGGCGACCAGGGCGCCGACCTGCTTGGCCTGGCTGCTCTTGTCGCTCTCGCCGCCACGGATGGAGACGTCCAGGGTCGACGCCGACGCGAGCGTGTGGCCCGCGATGTCGTCGATGATCTGGGCGACCATGTGGCGGTTGGAGCGGGTCACGACCAGGCGCGGACGCTCCGGCGAACCGGAGATGTGCTTGCGGACCCGGATGTGGCGCCGCTTGCGAGCCGCGCGCTTGTACGCGTCGCCCTTGGCGATCTTCACGCCGTATGCCATGGCTACTTACCAGCCTTTCCGACCTTGCGGCGGATGACCTCGCCGGCGTACTTGACGCCCTTGGCCTTGTACGGGTCAGGCTTCCGCAGCTTGCGGATCTTGGCCGCGGTCTCGCCGACCTTCTGCTTGTCGATGCCCTCGACGGTGAACTTCGTGGGGGTCTCCACCTTGAAGGTGATGCCCTCCGGGGCCTCGATCAGGATCGGGTGGCTGTAGCCCAGGGCGAACTCCAGATTGGAGCCCTTCGCCTGGACGCGGTAACCGACACCACTGATCTCGAGCGCCTTGATGTATCCCTGGGTCACACCGGTGATCATGTTCGCCACCAGCGTGCGGGACAGGCCGTGCAGGGCCTTGTTCTGACGCTCGTCGTTCGGGCGGACGACGTTCAGGACGCCGTCCTCACCCTTGGTGACCTCGATCGGCGACGCGACGGTGTGCGCGAGGGTGCCCTTGGGGCCCTTCACGTTGACCGTGCGGCCATCGATGGTGACGTCCACACCGGCGGGAACCTGGATGGGGAGCTTGCCGATTCGCGACATGAGCTATTCCTCCGTTCCCGACTACCAGACGTAGGCGAGGACTTCCCCACCTACGCCCTTCTTCTGAGCCTGCTGGCCGGTCAGGAGACCGTGGGACGTGGAGATGATCGCCACGCCCAGGCCGCCGAGGACCTTCGGCAGGTTGGTGGACTTTGCGTAGACACGCAGACCCGGCTTCGAGATTCGCTTGATGCCGGCGATCGAGCGCTCGCGGTTCGGGCCGAACTTCAGCTCGAGAACGAGGTTCTTGCCGACCTCGGCGTCCTCGACCTTCCAGCCGGTGATGAAGCCCTCCTGCTGGAGGATCTCCGCGATGTGCGACTTGATCTTGCTGTGCGGCATCGCGACGTCGTCGTGATACGCCGAGTTCGCGTTGCGCAGACGAGTGAGCATGTCTGCGATGGGATCAGTCATGGTCATGAGTTGGCCTTCGGCCTCTCTCGCCGGGGTTTCCTGTATGCGCCATCCCTCTCCCCGCTCAGAGGCGGGACGGGTGCGGTGCGGGGACCTACGGCGTAGTAAGTCGGTCATGGGCGGCAGGCGCCCAACCCTGCAAGCCTACGGCATGCGGGGCCGGACTCCTGCCGACCAGATGCTTACCGAGAGTCTCCGGTGATTCCCAACGCCCAAAGGGCGAAGGAGAATTACCAGGAGCTCTTGGTCACGCCCGGCAGCTCGCCACGGTGAGCCATCTCACGAAGGCACACGCGGCACAGGCCGAACTTGCGGTAGACGGAGTGGGGCCGGCCGCAGCGCTGGCACCGGGTGTAACCCCGGACGCCGAACTTCGGCTTACGGGCGGCCTTAGCGATCAGAGCCTTCTTCGCCACGGTCAGTTCTCCTTGAACGGGAAGCCGAGGTGACGAAGGAGGGCACGACCCTCGTCGTCATTGGTCGCCGTGGTGACCACGGTGATGTCCATGCCCCGGACCCGGTCGATCTTGTCCTGGTCGATCTCGTGGAACATGACCTGCTCCGTGAGACCGAAGGTGTAGTTGCCACGGCCGTCGAACTGCTTCGGCGACAGGCCGCGGAAGTCACGGATACGCGGCAGCGCGAGCGACAGCGTACGGTCCAGGAACTCCCACATGCGGTCACCGCGGAGGGTGACGTGGCAGCCGATCGGCTGCCCCTCGCGCAGCTTGAACTGCGCGATCGACTTGCGGGCCTTGGTGACGGCCGGCTTCTGACCGGTGATCGTGGTGAGGTCCTTGACGGCCCCGTCGATCAGCTTGGAGTCGCGGGCGGCGTCGCCCACACCCATGTTGACCACGATCTTGACCAGACCGGGAATCTGCATGACGTTCTCGTACGAGAACTCCTCACGCAGCTTGCCGGCGATTTCCTCGCGGTAGCGCGTCTTGAGACGCGGCGCGGTGGTGGTAGTCATCAGATGTCCTCACCGGTGCGCTTGGCAACACGGATCTTGTTGCCCTCGTCGTCAAAGCGGTAGCCGACGCGAGTAACGACCTTGTTGCCGTCCTTCTCAACAACCAGCTGCACGTTGCTGACGTGGATCGGGGCCTCGGTCGTCACAATGCCACCGGTCTGCGAACCGCGAGCGGTCTGGCCGGCCTTGGTGTGCTTCTTGACCCGGTTGACACCCTCGACGAGGACGCGGTCCTGAGCGGGGTAGGCCACGATGACCTTGCCCTGCTTGCCCTTGTCCTTACCGGTGATGACCTGAACCAGGTCGCCCTTCTTGATCTTCATGCTTACAGCACCTCCGGCGCGAGCGAGATGATCTTCATGAACTTCTTCTCGCGCAGCTCACGGCCCACCGGGCCGAAGATACGGGTGCCGCGGGGGTCGCCGTCGTTCTTCAGAATGACGGCGGCGTTCTCGTCGAAGCGGATGTACGAGCCATCCTGGCGACGACGCTCCTTGACGGTGCGAACGATGACCGCCTTGACGACGTCACCCTTCTTCACGTTGCCACCGGGGATCGCGTCCTTGACGGTGGCGACGATGACGTCACCGATGCCCGCGTAGCGGCGACCCGAGCCACCGAGAACACGGATGGTGAGAATTTCCTTCGCACCCGTGTTGTCGGCGACACGCAGTCGCGACTCCTGCTGGATCACGTCTATCTCCTGATCGTCTGCCGGTTCCCGGCAGGGGCTCCGTTGCGGGAGCCCCTGCCGAGCCTGGCGGAACTGACCTGAGGGGAAATCCCCTCAGGAATTACTTGGCCTTCTCGAGGATCTCGACGATGCGCCACCGCTTCGTGGCGGACAGCGGCCGGGTCTCCATCAGGAGGACGCGGTCGCCGACGCCGGCGGCGTTCTGCTCGTCGTGGGCCTTGAGCTTGCTGGTACGGCGGATGACCTTGCCGTACAGCGCGTGCTTCACGCGGTCCTCGACGGCGACGACGACGGTCTTGTCCATCTTGTCGCCGACGACGAGGCCCTCGCGGGTCTTGCGGAAGCCGCGCTCGGTCTTGGTCTCAGTCACAGTGTTCTCGCTCATCAGACGCTCTCCACCGTCTCGATACCGAGCTCGCGCTCGCGCATCAGGGTGTAGATCCGGGCGATGTCCTTACGGACGGACTTGAGCCGACCGTGGTTCTCGAGCTGCCCAGTCGCCGCCTGAAAGCGGAGGTTGAACAGCTCTTCCTTGGCCTCGCGGAGCTTGTTGAGGAGCTCCTCGTTGCCCAGCTCGCGCAGCTCGGACGCCTTGGTACCGGCCGACATCACGCTTCACCTGCCTCGCGCTTGACGATCCGGCACTTCATCGGCAGCTTGTGGGCCGCACGAGTCAGCGCCTCACGGGCGATCTTCTCGTTGGGGTACGACAGCTCGAACATGACGCGTCCGGGCTTGACGTTGGCGATCCACCACTCCGGGGAACCCTTACCGGAACCCATGCGGGTCTCGGCAGGCTTCTTGGTGAGGGGACGGTCCGGGTAAATGTTGATCCAGACCTTGCCGCCACGCTTGATGTGACGCGTCATGGCGATACGAGCGGACTCGATCTGACGGTTCGTCACGTACGCCGGGGTCAGCGCCTGGATGCCGTACTCGCCGAACGCAACCTGCGTGCCACCCTTGGACATGCCGCTGCGCTTCGGGTGGTGCTGCTTGCGGTGCTTGACCCTACGGGGGATCAGCATTTCGGTCAGGCCTCCGTTCCGGTGCTCTCAGCAGCCGGAGCAGCGGTGGTCGCCTCGGCCTTGGGGGCCTCGGCGGCCGGAGCCGACTGCTGCGGCTTGCGGCCGCGGCCGCCACGCTCGCCGCCACCGCGGCCACCGCGGCCGGCCGGGCGGTCAGCGCCGCCACGGGCCGGGCGGTTGCCCGCACGGGCAGCAGCGTTCTCGGCGCGGACCTCGGCGATGTTCTTGACGTCGCCCTTGTAGATCCAGACCTTCACGCCGATGCGGCCGAAGGTCGTCTTGGCCTCGAAGAAGCCGTAGTCGACGTTCGCGCGGAGCGTGTGCAGGGGCACACGGCCCTCGCGGTAGAACTCCGAGCGGGACATCTCGGCGCCGCCGAGGCGACCGCCGCACTGGACCTTGATGCCCTTGGCGCCGGCCTTCATCGTGCTCTGCATGCTCTTACGCATGGCACGACGGAAGGAGACGCGCGAGGAGAGCTGCTCGGCGACGGCCTGGGCCACCAGCTGAGCGTCCACCTCGGGGTTCTTGACCTCGAGGATGTTCAGCTGGACCTGCTTGCCGGTCAGCTTCTCCAGCTCGCCGCGGATGCGGTCGGCCTCGGCGCCGCGGCGGCCGATGACGATGCCCGGGCGAGCGGTGTGGATGTCGACGCGGACGCGGTCGCGGGTGCGCTCGATCTCAACCTTCGAGATGCCGGCGCGCTCCATGCCCTTCGTCATCATGCGACGAATGGCGACGTCTTCCTTGACGTAGTCCTTGTACAGCTTGTCGGCGTACCAGCGGGACTTGAAGTCCGTGGTGATGCCGAGCCGGAACCCATGCGGGTTGACCTTCTGGCCCATTACCGGGTTCCTTCCTTGCTGCTGACGACCACGGTGATGTGGCTGGTCCGCTTACGGATCCGGTAGGCGCGGCCCTGAGCACGCGGACGGAACCGCTTCAGGGTCGGACCCTCGTCCACGTAAGCCTCGCTGATGACCAGCGAAGACGCGTCGGGGTGGTCGTAGTTGTGCGCGGCGTTGGCAATGGCGCTGTCGAGCACCTTGCCCACCGGCACGCTCGCGGCCTGCGCGGCGAAACGCAGGACCGCCTGAGCCTCCGTGGCATCCATGCCACGGATGAGGTCCACCACTCGGCGGGCCTTCATGGGCGTGACGCGGATGTACCGCGCCTGGGCCCTGGCTTCCATGGTTGTCCCTTCGGTGTAAGTCATAGTCAGTCACCCCGCGTTAGCGGCGCTTCGACTTCCGGTCGTCCTTGACGTGGCCGCGGAAGGTGCGAGTCGGCGAGAACTCGCCGAGCTTGTGGCCGACCATCGACTCGGTGACGAACACCGGGACGTGGATCTTGCCGTTGTGCACCGCGATGGTGTGACCCAGCATGGCCGGGACGATCATCGAGCGACGGGACCAGGTCTTGATGACGTTCTTGGTGCCGGCCTCGTTCTGTACGTCCACCTTCTTGGCGAGGTGGCCGTCGACGAAGGGCCCCTTCTTGAGACTGCGCGGCATCTAAACCCGCTCCTAGCGCTTCTTGTTCGTCTTGCGGCGGCGGACGATGTACTTGTTCGACGCCTTCTTGGGCGAACGAGTACGACCCTCCTTCTTACCCCACGGCGAAACCGGGTGACGGCCACCGGAGGTCTTACCCTCACCACCACCGTGCGGGTGGTCGACCGGGTTCATCACGACGCCACGGACGGTCGGGCGGACGCCCTTCCACCGCATGCGGCCGGCCTTGCCCCAGTTGATGTTCGACTGCTCGGCGTTGCCGACCTCGCCGATGGTGGCGCGGCAGCGGGCGTCGACCAGGCGGATCTCACCCGACGGCATACGAAGGTGGGCCATGGTGCCCTCCTTCGCCAGCAGCTGCACGGAGGCACCCGCGGAGCGGGCGAACTTCGCGCCGCCGCCGGGCCGCAGCTCGATGGCGTGGATGGTCGTACCGACCGGGATGTTGCGCAGCGCCAGGTTGTTGCCGGGCTTGATGTCGGCGGCCGGGCCGTTCTCGACACGGTCGCCCTGCGCCAGGCCACGCGGCGCGATGATGTAGCGCTTCTCGCCGTCCGCGTAGTGCAGGAGCGCGATGCGCGCGGTGCGGTTGGGGTCGTACTCGATGTGCGCGACCTTGGCCGGCACGCCGTCCTTGTCGTGACGACGGAAGTCGATCACGCGGTAGGCGCGCTTGTGGCCACCACCCTGGTGGCGAACGGTCACACGACCGGTGTTGTTACGGCCGCCCTTGCTGTGCAGGGGGCGGACCAGCGACTTCTCCGGCGTGGACCGCGTGATCTCGACAAAGTCGGCGACGCTGGAGCCACGACGGCCCGGGGTCGTCGGCTTGTACTTGCGGATACCCATTTCTCAGTCCTCGTCCGATTCCGGACGACTCGGCCTCACTAGGAGGTCGGGCCGCCGAAGATGTCGATACGGTCGCCCTCAGCGAGGGTCACGATGGCGCGCTTGGTGTCAGCGCGCTTGCCGAAACCGCTCTTGGTGCGCTTGCGCTTGCCCTGGCGGTTGATCGTGTTGACCCCGGTGACCTTGACCGAGAAGACCGCCTCGACGGCCTGCTTGATCTGGGTCTTGTTGGAGCCCGGCGCGACGATGAACGTGTACTTGTTCTCGTCGAGCAGCGCGTAGCTCTTCTCCGAGACAACCGGCTTGACGAGAACGTCGCGCGGGTCGTCGTAGGTCTTGCTGGTAACGGTCGCCTCGCTCATCAGGCGTCGCTCCCTTCGGTCTCAGCGGTCTGGGGGCCAGACACGAAGGACTCGAAGGCGGCCTGGGTGAAGACCACGTCGTCAGAGACGATCACGTCGTACGTGTTCAGCTGGCCCGGCTCCAGGATGTGCACCTGGGGCAGGTTGCGTGCGGAGAGCCACGCGGCCTCGTCGCTGCGGTCGACGACCAGGAGCACGTTCTTGCGCTCCGAGATCTTGCCGAACAGCGTCTTGGCGGCCTTCGTGGAGACTCCACCCTCGACCACGCCGGTGACGACGTGGATACGGGAGTGACGCGCCCGGTCGGAGAGGGCACCGCGGAGGGCGGCGGCCTTCATCTTCTTCGGGGTGCGCTGCGAGTAGTCACGCGGCTGCGGGCCGTGGACGACGCCACCGCCGACGAACTGCGGCGCACGGGTCGAACCCTGGCGCGCGCGGCCGGTGCCCTTCTGGCGGTACGGCTTGCGCCCACCACCGCGGACCTCGCCGCGACGCTTGGTCTTGTGCGTGCCCTGACGGGCAGCTGCCAGCTGCGCGACAACGACCTGGTGGATCAGCGGAACGCTGGTCTTCGCGTCGAAGATCTCCGAGGGGAGCTCGACGGTACCGGCCTTGTCGCCTGCCGGCGAAAGGATGTCAATGGTGCTCATTACCTCAAGCCCCCTTGGCCGCGGTACGGACCAGGACGAGGCCGCCGTTCGGACCGGGGACCGCGCCCTTGATGAGCAGCAGACCCTTCTCCGCGTCAACCGCGTGGATGGTCAGGTTCTGGGTGGTGACGCGCTCGTTACCCATGCGACCGGCCATGCGCATGCCCTTGAAGACACGCCCAGGGGTGGCGCAGCCACCGATCGAACCGGGGGAACGGTGCTTGCGCTGGACGCCGTGGCCGGCGCCGAGGCCCTTGAAGTTGTGACGCTTCATGACACCGGCGAAGCCCTTGCCCTTGCTCTTGCCCGTGACGTCAACCTTGACGCCGGACTCGAACACCTCGGCAGTGACCTCCTGGCCCAGCGTGTACTCGCTGGCGTCAGGGGTGCGGAGCTCCACCAGGTGGCGGCGCGGGGTCACGTCGGCCTTGGCGAAGTGGCCCTTGAGGGGCTTGTTCACCTTGCGCGGGTCGATCTCGCCGAAGGCGATCTGGACCGACTCGTAGCCGTCGCTGTCGTTCGTGCGGACCTGCGTCACGACGCACGGACCGGCCTTGACGACGGTCACCGGGACGACCCGGTTGTTCTCGTCCCAGACCTGGGTCATGCCGAGCTTCTCGCCCAGGACGCCCTTGATGTTCTTGCTCATCTCGGCCCGTCCCCTCAGAGCTTGATCTCGATGTCGACGCCAGCCGGCAGGTCGAGGCGCATCAGCGAGTCAACCGTCTTCGGGGTGGGGTCGAGGATGTCGATGAGGCGCTTGTGCGTGCGCATCTCGAAGTGCTCGCGAGAGTCCTTGTACTTGTGCGGCGACTTGATGACGCAGTACACGTTCTTCTCAGTGGGCAGCGGCACCGGGCCCGCGACCGACGCACCAGTGCGGGTCACCGTCTCGACGATCTTCTTCGCCGAGGAGTCGATGACCTCGTGGTCGTAGGCCTTGAGCCGGATGCGGATCTTCTGTCCCGCCATGGCTACTAGTAGTCCTGTCTCTCGTTTAACGCTCTGGAACCCGAGGTTCTCGTATCCCCCACCTCCGACCCACGCGGTCGGGCGTGTCGCATCCCCTCTACGCAGAAATCCCGAAGGATTTCCCAACCAAGGGGGTGCGGGCCGAAGACCACGCTGCCGGGGGTGGAACCCCACCGGGCGCCTGGCCGGTGACCCACTTACGCTTCCCGAAAGATTCCCGTACGTCCGGCCCGCATGGGGCCGACGAGTACTGTGGGACTCGCTTCCGGTCCTCCCGGCGGGAGGCGCGCAGCATTGACACTCAACCGAGCAACCTGGCTAGTGTGCCATACGGGCTGGGAGCCTGGCCAATCGGGCCGGGAATCTTACCCCGGCCGAGTGGCTGGTCAAACGCGGGCACGGATCGGGAGCCTCGCGGCGCCTTCCGCTCAGGTGCGGGTCGTCGTTGACCTGACCCCTTTGGGGCCGACACCCTGGAGTCGGCCACCGCGCTCGCGGAGGCAGACCTCGGCTTCTCGGCGGGCGCCGACGGCGACGCGTTCGGGGCTGCGCTGCCGCACTGACCCACCCGCGTAATTCGTTCGTACGCGCAGGGCCCCCGCCCCTACAGTTTCCGACCGGATACGGCGACGGCACGGGGGCGGAAGATCATGCGGACGCACTATCCACGGACGCCTCATCTGCCCTGGTCGCCCGGGGCCACGTCCGACGACGTGCGGATGACCGACCTGGCGGTGCTGGCCGGAACCGAGGTCGTCGTCACCGAGAAGCTGGACGGCGAGAACACCACGTTGTACGCGGACGGGCTGCACGCCCGTTCGCTGGACTCGGCGCACCACCCGTCCCGGACCTGGGTGAAGGCCCTCCAAGCCCGCGTCGGCGCCCGTATTCCGCAGGGGTGGCGGATCTGCGGCGAGAACATGTTCGCGCGGCACTCCCTGGCGTACGACGCGCTGGAGAGCCACTTCTACGGGTTCTCCGTGTGGGACGGCGACCGCTGCCTGGGCTGGGACCGGACCGTGGAGTTCCTGCGTTCGCTGGGTGTCCCGGCGCCGCCGGTGCTGTGGCGCGGGGTGTTCGACGCGAAGGCGCTGCGCGCGCTGAAGCCGGATACGGGGCGGCAGGAGGGGTAGGTCGTCCGGCCGGCGGCGAGCTTCCCGGCCGCGCTGTTCGGGCGCGCCGTCGGCAAGTGGGTGCGCCCGGGGCACGTGGTGACCGATACGCACTGGATGCACGCGGAGGTCGTGGAGAACGGGCTCGGTGCGGGGGCGGCGCTCTGGTCCGTACGGTCCGGAGCGCCCGTCGACCCAACGGCACTGGCGGCGGCGGTGGGCGCCGGTCCGGAGGGCGGGCCGGAGCCAAAAGGCGGGCCGGAGCACGCCCTCGCCGCCGCCCACGCCCTGGACGCCCTCGGCCGCACCGGGGACGACCGCCTCGCCGGTGTCCTCGCCGCCCTGCTGCACGGCACCCGCCGCACTGCCGTGGCCCCGGCTCTCGCGGGCCGCATCGGCATGCCGCTCGCCCGCCGCGTCGCGGACCTCGTCGGCCTGGCCCCCGGGCTGCACCGGCCCTACCCCGACGAGGAGCGGCGCACCGGGCTCGCCCGGATGGCGCTCGCCGCCGACCTGCCCGTGCTGCACGCGGTGTCCGGGGCGCTGGCGGAGACCCCCGAGGCGCGGGAACAGGTCGAGTGGTCGGCGCTGCACGCGGAGGAGGTGCGGGAGCCGGACGGGCTCGCCGAGGCGTTCGCCGACCTCGGGCCGGAGGCCGCGGCGCGCTGCCTGGCGCAGGCCCGCGAGGCGTACGCGGACGGGCGCGTCGCCACCGCCGAGGAGGCGGTCGCCGCGACCTGGCGGTGGAGGTCCGGGGACTTCCCGCGCCTGGTCCAGCTGGCCGGGCCCTCGGGCAGCGGCAAGAGCACCTTCGCCCGGGGGCTGCCGGGGGTCGCCACGTACCTCTCGCTGGACGATCTCCGCCTGGCCCGGGGCTCGCGCGCCGACCAGAGCGCCAACGGGGACGTGCTGCGCGAGGGCCTGGACCGGCTGGACGCGGCCCTCGTCCCCGGCGCGACGGTGGTCTGGGACGCCACCTCGCTCAACCCGCACCAGCGCTCCCTGGTCCACGCGGTCGCCCGCCGCCGCGACGCCCTGGTCACGCACGCCGTGGCCTGGATCGGCGAGGCGGAGCTGGCCGCGCGCAACGGCCGCCGGGAGCACCCCGTACCCCCGCAGGTGCTGGCGTCGCAGCTGCACCGGTTCGTACCCCCGTACCCCGGCCAGGCGCACCGCACCTGGTACATCGGCACCAGCGGAACCGTGGAGGACCGGGCCTGATGCGTACGAGCGAGGAGATCTACCACCGGGTCCGCTGGGACGCCCGCTTCGATCCGGCGCGCTTCGTGCTGGGCGTGGCGCAGCGCGGCCGGGGGCCGAAGCGGGTGCCGCTGGACCGGTTCACGCCGGGCGGCGACATCCCCTGGCACCGGGTCCTCTTCTTCGAGGCGGACGGCGAGGTGGTCTGGGACCGGGCGACGGGCACGGACCGCATCGACGCGACGGACGCCGGCCGGATACGGGAGGCGCGCCGCCTGCCTTCCCCGTACTTCACGGCGCGAACCCCGCACGCGTACTCCCCCGCGACGGGCACCTGGGAACCGGCGGCGGCCACGGCCCCCGGCCCGGCGGGTCCGCTGACGGTCCTCACCTGGAACACCCTCTGGGACCGCTACGACAGCGACCGCATCGACACCGCGCGCCGCCGCCCCCTGCTGGCCGAGGCGCTGCGGGCGGCGGACGCGGACGTGATCGCGCTCCAGGAGGTGGAGCCCGCGCTGCTCACGCTGCTGCTGGGGTGCGAGTGGGTGAGTGCTCACTACACCCTCGCGACCGACCCGGCCGGTCACGACGTCCCGGACCACGGCCTGCTGCTGCTCAGCCGCCTGCCGGTGAGCGAGGCGGCGGTGCATGTGCTGGGCCCGCACAAGGCGGTCGCGGCGGCGGTGGTGGAGACGGCGGACGGCCCGGTCACGGTGGCCGTCACGCACCTCAGCAGCGACCACTCCCCCGAGGGCGCGGCCCGCCGGGAGGCGGAACTCGCGGACCTCGCGACGGGGTTGGCGAACGTGGCGGGCGAACTGCTGCTCGTCGGCGACTTCAACGACGGCGGCGACCACCCGCAGACACGTCTGGCGATGACGGACGCGTGGACGGAGGTGCACGGCCCCGCCGACGACACCCCGACCTTCGACCCGTCGGCCAACCCGCTGGCCGCGATCTCGTCCCTCTCGGGCCGGGTGTCCCGCCTGGACCGGGTGCTGCTGCGTACGGACCGGCTGCGGGCGTGTGGGGCGACCCTGCTCGGGGAAGAGCCCGGGCCCGGTGGACTGCATGTGTCGGATCACTACGGGGTACGGGTGGGGCTCAGCGCGGCTTCCCCGCACGCCGAAGAGGTGGCGGAACGCGTCGCCGCCGCCCTCCCCGACGCGCACGTCCACCTCGTCGGTTCCCGGCGCATGGGCTGCGCGCGCCCCGGCGCCGACCTGGACCTGGTGGCGGCGCTCCCCGAGGTCACGGGCGTACGGGACCGGCTCGCCGAAGCCTTCCCGGAGGCGCGGGACCTGCGCGAGGTGAGCGGGGCCCGTGTCCCCGGCCTGCGGTGGTACGTGGACGGCCTGCGGGTGGACCTGGTCACCGTGGCGACGGGCACCCTGCCCCCGGCCGAAGCGGTGGCGCGCCGAGCGGAGTTGGGCGAGGCGGCGGCCATCGCCCTGAGCGCGGCGAGCGACGCGGAGGCGTTCCCGCGCGATGAGGCGTTCACCGCCCTGGCCCGGAGCGTCAAGGAGTGGGCGGCGGCCAGGGGCCTGGACTCCGCCCCGTGCGGTGGCCTGCCGGGGATCGCCTGGGCGACGCTCGCGGCCCGTACGGCCCACGAGGGCGGCGGCCTCCGGGACTTCTTCGCGACCTGGGCGGCATGGGACTGGCGAGACCCGGTGGGCGAGGGCCCGGCGACGGACGCCCCGGTGACGGTGTACACCCCGACCGCACCGGTCCGCTCCTGCACGACCCAAGTGAGCTCCGCAGGACGCGACGTGCTGACAGCGGAGCTGTTCCGGGCCTGGGAGCTCCTGGACACGGCCCCGGACCGGCTCTGCGCCCCGCCGACCCTCACCGAGCACACGACGTGGGCCCTCGCGACGGCAGCCCCACCCGAGGAGGGCCGCCTACGAGGCCGCCTCCTCGCCCTCACCGCCGCCCTCACAGACGCGGGCACCCCGGACACCCGCGTCTGGCCCCGCCCGATCACGACCCCCGACCACACGGGTTACGCGATCGGCCTGGGCACGACGCCCCCGGAGACCCACCGCCTCGCGGAGATCGGGGCGGAGGTGCTGCGCGGGCTGAAGGGGGCGTCACTGCGCCCCGGCCCGAACCCGGTGGCGCATCCACGCGACACCTGAGGGCAGGCGCTACGGGGTCTCGTACCGTGTCAGCCAGTTCGCCACCTCATCCACCACCACGGGGTCCACATGGCCGGGCCGCGCGTAGCCGGCCGGGGAGGACGGGCCGCTCCCGGCGAAGAAGAGGTGGTCGAGGCGCTCGTGGACGCGGATCGACACCTCCGGGCGCCCCGCGAGGGCCCGCCGCCAGCCCATGAGGTCGTCGGCGACGGTCACCTGGTAGTCCCGGCCGCCCTGGATGATCAGCATCGGGCGGTCCAGCCGGGCGGCCGTGGCCGCCGGGTCGTAGGCGCGCAGGTCGAGCCAGTAGGAGGCGGAGAACCCCAGCGGCAGCGTCTCCGGCGGCGTGTCGGGCGTGAGACCCGGGTCCGCCACCGCGGCAGCCTGCCGGACCAGGGCCGACACCATCGCGTCGGCGGCCCGACCGGGCTCCAGCTCCGCCAGATGACGGGCCACCCGGACGGCCGCCTCGTGCATCGGCCGGGTGTCCGCGGCGAGCAGCACCAGACCCGCGATCGAGGGGTCGCCCTCGGCGATCCGGGGCGCCGCCTTGCCGCCCATGCTGTGGCCCAGCAGGTGGATCCGGTCCGGGGCCACCTCGGGCCGCTGCCGCAGCAGCCGGACGGCGGCCCGTGCGTGAGGCACGTACTCGTCGGCCATCGTGAAGTCCGGCCGCAGACGATCCGGGTGCGCGAAGGTCACCTTGTCGAAGCGCAGCACGGCCACTCGCCGGGAGGCGAGGCCCCACGCGAGGTCCTTCAGCGGCTTGTTCGCGCCGCTGCTCCCGTCCCGGTCGAACGCGCCGCCGCCGCTGAGCAGCACCACGGCGGGCCACGGCCCGTCGCCCACGGGCAGGGTGAGCGTGCCGGGAACCGCGAGCGGTCCGGTGCCCACGACGACGTCGCGCTCGGTGAACCGGTACTCGTCCACGTAACCCGGCGGCTCCCACGCGGTGTCGCCCTGCGTGTCGAAGCGCAGCCCCTGCAACAAACCGTCGTCACCGACCGACGTGACCACGGCGAACCCGCCTTCGGCGCAGAGCACCGGTATGCGCACGCGCACCGAGTCCATCTCGGCCACCGGCTCCTCGACAGCCGTGAGGCCGCCGCGTCCGGCGGCCTCGGCCGCCCACGCGAGCCGCAGCTGCTCGGCGGAGACCGCCGCCCGCAGCGGAGGCGCGAACAGCTCCACCGATTCCTCGAACCGCTCCGCCCGCAGCAGTGCGGCGAACCGACGTGCCGCCTCCGGCACCCCACCCTCAGCCATTCTCATGAATGAGAAAGGTAGCAGCCGTGAGAAGGTGAGGTGTGGACTCCCTGGACCTTCTCGCCCATCCCATCCGGCTGCGGATCGTCCTGGCGATGGGCGGAGCGCGGACACTGACCACCTCTCAGCTCTGTGCCCGCGTCCCGGAGGCGTCCAAGGCCACGGTCTACCGGCATATCGACCTGCTGACGTCCGGGGGCATTCTGGAAGTGGCCGAGGAGCACAGGGTGCGCGGCGCGGTGGAGCGCCACTACCGGCTCCGCCAGGACCGGGCCACGATCGGCCCGGAGGCGGTCGCCGCGCTCACCCCGGAGGCCCACCGGCGAGCCTTCACCACCGCGATGACGGCCTTGCTGGCCGAGTTCACCGCCTACCTCGACCGCGACGGGGCCGATCCCGTGGCCGACCGGGTGGGCTACCGCCAGCACTCACTCTGGCTCAGCCCGGCGGAACTGGAGGAGCTGATCAGCGGCCTGCGCGCGGCCATCGCCCCGAAGCTCGCCAACGAACCGAGCCCTGAGCGGACTCAGTACCTTCTCAGCCCGATCCACTTCCCGGTGGAAGCGCCCTCCCCGGAAACCGGGGCGTAGCGAACCTCAACAGGCGCGCACCCACCGGGATCGGCCCGGTCGCGTCATGCGCATGTAACGCCTTTCCCGTCCACTGCCAAATACATCTGACAGGCAGGCCGGAAGAGGGGAGACACCACCTTGACGAGCGACACCCGCGGCGAGGTAGGACCAGCGGCGGCAGCGCGCGATCCGGACCTCTTCGAGGAGTTCTACCGGCGCCACTTCGACGCGATCACCCGGTTCGTCGCCCGGCGCGTCGCCGACCCCCACACGGTCGCCGACCTGACGGCGGAGGTCTTCCTCGCCGCGATCGACTCCGCGGACTCCTACCGTCCGGGCCGGGGCAGTGAGACGGCCTGGCTGTACGGCATAGCCCGCAACCTGGTCGGCGCCGAGGCCCGCCGCACCGCCCGCCAAGCCGCCCTGGGCGCCCGGATCGCGGGTCGCAGGCTGCTGGAGGCGGACGACATCGCGCGTCTGGAGGAGCAGTTGGACGCCGAGGCCGCCGGGCGCCGGGCGCTGGCCGCGCTCGCCGGCCTCCCGCAGGGCGAGCGCGCGCTGCTGGAGCTCATCACCGTGGACCAGCTCACGCTCCCGGAGGCCGCCTCGGCGCTCGGCCTCCGCCAGGTGACCGCCCGGGTGCGGCTGCACCGGGCGCGCAAGACGCTGCGGGGGGCGGCCCGCGACGTCACGGATGAACCGGCGCCGGGACCGGCTCTCGCCGGGGACACACTCATCGCGGCGACAGGGGAGCGAGCATGAACGCGACATTCGAGGACCGGCTGCTCGAAGAGCTGAAGCGGGAGATCGAGGCGCGCGCACCGCGGCCCGCCCCGGAGCGCCCGCGCCGCGTGGTCACCGCACCGCGGTTCGCGCTCGCGGCCGGACTGGCCACCGCGGCGACGGTGGCAGCGGTGCTGCTGCCCGGGTCGCCCACGACGCCGAAGGCGTACGCCGTGGACCGGAACGGAGACGGCAGCGTCACCGTAACCCTCTACGACCTCACACCGGACCCCACAGAACAGGAGGCACTCGTGACACGGGTGCGTGAGCTAGGAGTACTGGTGAGCATCGACAGCCCGCCCGACGGAACCGCCTGCACCCAACCCAGGGGTGAGGTCATCCAGTCCCCGGCTGGCGTCGCGGATCCCTCGATGAAGATCGACATCGGGAAGCCGGCGAAGGGCATGCCCGGAATCCCGGCCTCGACGCCGCCGGATACGAAGAAAAGGGGCCCCGATACCGACTGGCAGGCCACCCTCCGCCCCGGCGACACCCTGGTGATCGAGCACGACAACGACATCGCGTGGTTCTCCGCGATCAAGGGCACCGCCACCCCGTGCAAGCCCCGGCCCGTCAACCAGCTCCCACCCCCCGTCATGGGCGACTGAACTCGCGCCCGTGGCAATTCGGTTCCACACCGGGGCTCGACTCGCCACCTTGCCCTCATGTCACTGGACGAGGAACTGATAGCGCTCCGTCGGGAGATCCATCGTCGCCCCGAACTCGCGGGCGAGGAGCGGGAGACGGCCGGGCTCGTCGCGGAGCAGTTGCGCGCGGCGGGCCTGGAGGTGACGACCGGTGTCGGGGGGCACGGGGTCGTCGCCGTGCTCGACGGTTCGGCCGAGGGGCCGACGATCGCGTACCGGGCGGACATGGACGCCGTGGACGCGACGCGGAACGTGCTGCCGTTCCCGCGTACGGGCCGGGTGTACGACGAGGGCTTCGCCTCGACCGTGCCCGGTGTCGCGCACCTCTGCGGGCACGACCTGCACACCGCGATCGGTGTCGGCATCGCGCGGACGCTGGCCGCGTCCTCGGAGCGGGTACGCGGTCGGCTGGTCTTCGTGTTCCAGCCCGCCGAGGAGCCCTTGCAGGGCGCCCGCGCGATGCTCGACACGGGCCTCGTGCAGCGGCTCGCGCCCCGTGAGTTCCACGCCCTGCACACCAGCCCGTTCCCCACCGGCACGATCGCGGTGTCCCCGGGCCACGGCCTGCCGGGCCTCGACCAGCTCCGCATCCTCCTTCCGGAAGGCCAGGACGCGGCGGCCCTCGCGGCCGAGGTCGAGGCGCTCGGCACGGTCCACTTCCCGCAGAACGTCACCGAGTACCACGCGGGCTTCCACGCCCTCCTGGACCCCGAAGCGGCGGCGGCCCGCCAGGAATCGGTGTCCGTCGCCGCGTGGACCGAGCCGGGCCCGCCGTCGGCGTACTCCTGCGCGTCTGGCCGCAGGAGCACCTGCCTGCGGTACGCGCGCAGGCCGCGCGGATCGCGGCGGCGGCCGGAGGACGCGCCGAGTTCCAGGACGCCCCGTTCCCGGCCCTCGTGAACTCCCCGGGCCTCAGCACGGCGGCCGGGGACTACCTGAGTACGGCGATGGGCCCGGAGTCCGTGTTGTGGGCCCGCGCCTCATGGCCGTACAACTGCGAGGACTTCGCCCTGTTCACCCACGAGGCCCCGGGCACGCAGCTCTACCTGGGCGTCGCGAACGCCGACGCGGGCATCGACGGCGCCCCGCACTCCCCCGAGTTCGCGGCCGACGAACGCGCGATCGGCCACGGCGTACGCGCCATGGCCGGTCTCCTGGCCCATCGACTGACGACTGGACGACGTTGATCGGTCGCGCACGCGGGTGGTGAATCGGGAAGCACTACGGTGGGCTTCGTGGCGAGTGAGACCGACCGTGCAGCCCTGGCCGACGAGGTGTGCATCGCGCTGAAGAGGTGCTGCCCCGGATCACGTGCGGAGCTGACCGGCCCGCTGGGGTCGGGCACGGCGGACGCCTTCAGCGACGTCGACATCGCGTGGGTGGTGCCGGACGAGCGGTTCCCGGACTTCTATCGCTCCGACCGCCGACGCCTCCTGTTCGTCCGCTTCGCAGGGGTTCCGCTGTTCTGGCGGTTCGACCTGGACGTCCGCGCCGCGTCGGTCGCGGACGACCCGCACTACGACGTGGCCCGGCTCGCACACGCCGCTGCCCTGCGCGAGCCGTCCTTGTCGGACCTGGCCGCCCAGGTCACGACGCTCGCGGCCCAGCACCTCGGAGGCACCGCCGAATCGGCCACGGCGTAAGCGTCATTCCCGATCCGCTGACCCATCGCGTGACGACTCGCCCCACGGCTCACTGACACAGCGGCGGGACCGGTGCGCATCGCGGGCAGCGGCGCAACGCCTGCACCGGCCGTTTCAACTCGCGTGGGCGGCCCGGAAGATAAGGCAGGCTGTCCGGCTTCCGGCCCGTACGGCGTGGTCGGCCTGGCTGGGTCGGCAGCGGCGGGACACGGGATCGTATTCGGTCATGATCACACCGGCATGGTCCGTGTCGGGCTCGTCGAGCGAGGTCGGCCATCCCCGTTGCTGAAGGGCCGCATGAAGGTGGCGGGACTGTTGGACGTCTACGGCCGGATCAGCAGATCCGTGGACCAGCCGGACCGGGATGGCCGGCAGCGACTCATCGGCCCTTGCCAGTTCGTCCATCGGAGCGCGGCCCGTCAGTGGTTCCGGTCGGGTGTAGCCGCCGGCGATGCCAACGACGGCACAGGGCCTCCACCCATCGAGTGCGCCAGGGTTCACGGCGGCGGCCATCGCGGCCTTGCTCCCCAGAGACCAGCCGGCAAGCGCGATCCGTCCGCCGTCTCCACCGAATGCGGCCGCGTTCTGCCGGACGAATACGGCGGACTCGCGGAGGTGGGCCCGACCACCGTCGTCGGCGTCCGGCCGCCAGTCCGGGACGAAGCACACCACACCCAGCGACGCCACGGCCCGCGCGAGCGGCGCGAGAACGTCCCGCTCGTCGGGGCCTCTTCCGTGCCAGAGCAGCACACTCGGTGAAGCGTCCGACGCAGTCGCAGGCCGATATACGTCCACACGCTGCCCACTGGCTCCGTACACAAGCCCGCTCACCACAGCGACATCTACGGTCGACATGTGCCCACTCCGTTCCGCATGCAAGGCTCGACCCTGCCGGTGGGCCTACTCAACCGAGCCCTCGCCGACAGGGCGAACGTTGCCTGACGCGCGCCCTCAGTCAGCAGCGTACGAAACGAACTCCGCCCACGCGGTCTCGCCGAAGGCGAGCTGCGGCACGGAGAGGTCCTTCGAGTCGCGGACATGAACCGCGCCGGACGCCGCCGCGACCTCGACGCACGAGTCCCCTTCGCTGCTGCTGCTGTAGCTGCTCTTGAACCACTCCAGCCCGGCAGCACCCCGGGCAGAGGTCTCGCGAATCATGTCTCTCCCAACACTCTTTCGATGAAGGCCCGCGACTCGCGCGGCGGCAGTGCCTGGGCCCGGATCATTCCACAGCGCAGGTCAAGAATCCTGATCTGCTTCTGTTCAGACACCGGCCGACCTGCAAAGGCGCCGTCTGCCCGCCCCACCGCTGAGCCGTCCTCGAACTTCAGCACCTCGACGCCGCCCTCCATGCTCGCGTGGTCCTCACGATGGGTCGGCATCACTTGGATCTCGACGCTCCGCAACTCACTGAGTTCCAAGAGCCGTTCGAGCTGGCCACGCAACACCATTGTGCCCCCGATGGGACGTCGCAGGGTCACCTCTTCCTGCACGAAGCTGAGTGCAGGGGCCGGTGACCTCTCGAAGATCGCCTGCCTGGCGATGCGCGCGGCAAGCACCCGCTCCACTTCGTCCTGCGAGTAAGCGGGACGCCGCATCTCGAACAGGGCTCGCGCGTATTCGGGCGTCTGCAACAGGCCGTGGATGTTGTGGTTGCTGTACAGCGACATCTCAACGGCCCTCGCCTCCAGCTTCGCCAGGTCCCGGACCTTCTTCGGGTATCTCACCGCCGCCAGGTCCTTCTTCATCGCGGCGATCTTCCCGCCCGCCCCGCACACCTCATCCGCCATGTCCAACAGCTCAGGCCGAGGGATCCGCCTACCCCCCTCCACCTTGTAGATCAGGTTCTCCCCGTACCCCAACCGCGTACCGAACTCCGCCGCCGTAAGCCCCGCCGCCTCGCGCCAGGCCCTGATCTGGCGGCCCACGGCGGCGATGACCGCGACGCCCGACTCGTCGTCGGGATCGACGTCCCAGCCGGGTTCGTCCGCCCCGGCGTCGGGCTGCCAGTCCGTACCGATCTCGTCCACACTCATCCGTGCCCCGCTTCCACGCGTGCCGTTCTTCCTCAACCGTGTACGTCCCCCGGGCGTCACCCCGTACAGCGGGGACAACGCTGGACAAGCTCGGGACAATGACCGTACGTAAGCACCGAGTCACTGTTCACGGTAGGCGCCCACGGCCACCCTGAGTGACGTGAACCGAGAAATCACCCGAACCGAACCTTCCGCTCCCGCCCGGCAGTTCGCCGTGCTGCTCTCCCCCACGCGCCGGGGCGCACGGCTCGCCAGGCTGCTCACCACGGCGCATTTGGGCGACTGGGGGCTCCCCACCGAGGCGGCCGCGCACATCGTGGCCGAGCTGGCCGCGAACGCGGCCACGCACGGGCGGGTGCAGGGCCGGGACTTCCGGCTCAGCCTCACCGTCAGCCCGGAACAGCGGCTGCGGATCGAGCTGACGGACACGCGGAGTGACCGCCTCCCCGTCCCCGACGCCCCCAGCCCGTACGCCGAGAGCGGGCGCGGCCTGCTCATCGTCGAGGCGCTGGCGGACCGCTGGGGCGTCGAGGAGGGACCGGTGCCGCGCAAGACGGTCTGGGCCGAGCTCGACCTCGCACCGTGACGCCCCCGACCGCGTCCCGGGTCACCGGGTCGCGGTCCTTCGCGACGTAATAAAGCTTTTAAAGAACCCGGGAAAGAACCAGACCAAAACCCACCCCACCCCGTCTTGACCTGCATCACTCGCGCGAGTGAACTCGGGCAACTGGGCTGGATTCGGGACGGGTTCGCTGGCATATGCTCGCCGCGACAACACCACAGAACGTGACGGCCCCCGGCGAGACGCCAATCTCCACCGAGGGCCTGACCAACACGGAAGAAGCAGACTTCCTGATGGCTACCCCGCAGGTTATCGCGCCCTCTCGCGCCCCTTCCGGCTCCCCCGCCGCAGGCGTCCAGCACGTCAACGTCCGCCACATCTCCGGCTTCACGGTGATCGGCAACCACCTCGTCCAGCACGCGCAGCTCTCGCTGACCGCGATCGGGCTCGCCGCGCACATCCAGTCGCTGCCCACGGGCGCCAGGATCGGCATCAAGCTCCTCGCGGCCCGCTTCCCGGAGAGCGAGGCCCGCATCGCCGCCGCGCTGAAGGAGCTGGAGGCCGCCGGGTACCTGCACCGCAACCGCCTGCGCCTGCCGGACGGGCGCGTCGTCACCCGTACGACGTCGTACAACCACCCGACCGCCACCGCCACCGCCACGGAGCCCGCACCCACCACCCCCGCACCGGCGGCTCCCGCCGCCCCGCGCAGGCAGCCCCCACCGCGCATCCCGGTCGCGACACGGCACCGGGCGGCCGCGCAACTCCTCGCCGGGCTCCGCCGCCACGCGCCCCAACTCACGCTGTCCGCTCAGGACATCAGCGGCCTCGCCCCCTTGGTCACCGTCTGGCTCGACCGCGATGTGCACCCCGCCGCCGTCCAGCACGCGCTGACCAGCGACCTGCCGACGCCCCTCAGGAACCCGGCCGGGTTCCTCCGCAACCGCCTGACCGCGTCCCTTCCTCCCCCGCTCCCCGACGCGACGGCACCGGCCACCGGAGCCGCCCCCCTCCAGGACTGCGACGGCTGCGACCGCGTCTTCCGCGCCCCGGAGCCCGGCCACTGCCGGGACTGCCGCGAGGCCGACACGTACCGAGCCGCCTGGGGCGCGTAGCCGGAGCCCGCAGTGGCGACCTCAACCCCGCTGTGGCAAAAGTGCGTTGACGCGCCTCGGGCGGTGGTCGATCATCGCTGCTTATGCTTCAAAGTGAGATTTGGGATGATCAGGCCGCCCAGAACTATGACACCCCCGGGACCGGCATGTTCGCATCGGAGGTGCTGGGGCCGACGGTGGACCGCCTGGCGGAGCTCACCGGGGGTGGGCGGGCGCTGGAGTTCGCCATCGGGACCGGGCGGGTGGCACTGCCGCTCGCGGAGCGCGGCGTCCCGGTCAGTGGCATCGAGCTGTCGCAGCCGATGGTCGATCAGCTCCGCACCCAAGCGGACGAGGCGGCCATTCCGGTCGTCATCGGCGACATGGTCGCTGCACGAGTCCCGGGCGAGTTCCAACTCGTCTACCTCGTCTACAACGGCATCTCGGTCCTGCTCACGCAGGCTGAGCAGGTTGCCTGTTTCCGAAACGCCGCACGCCACCTCGCGCCAGGCGGGCGGTTCGTCATCGAGCTGTGGGTCCCCGAGCTTCGCAAGTTGCCGCCAGGTCAGCAGGGCGTGGTCTTCGGGTCGGCGCCGGGCTATATCGGGCTCGACACCTACGATGTTCTGCGCCAGCACGTCGTCTCGCACCACTTCGGGTTCGACGCCGACAGTAGCCGTGAGGCGAGCCTGTTTCGCAGCCCACACCGATACATCTGGCCGGCTGAACTCGACCTCATGGCCGAGCTGGCCGGAATGACGCTGGAGTCCAGGCACGCAGACTGGACGGGAGCGGAATTCACCGCGGAGTCGCGCTCCCACGTCTCCGTCTACAGGACGGCCGGCCCGCACTGACCGGGCAAGTCTCCGACGCCTGCGGCTCGTGACGGTCAGGTCACTCGCGTGACGCACGACGATCCACCGGATCACACCTCGCAGCGAGGCCGAATCCCGCAGATGGATCACGCCTCGATACACGCCCCAGTTCCTACCACCCCGTCGGCAGGCTCCTGAGGAACGGGGCGAGCCGGTCCGCGATCAGCCGGTCGTCGCGAGCCGAGGTGTGCCCGTCGCAGCCGAGGAAGTCCAGGCCCGCCTGGTCGAGGAACCAGTAGTGGACTCCCCTGTCACCGGCGTCGTTGCGCGCCTCGACCACCTTCCGCACGTGCTCGGCGTTCCTGTCGAAGCCGACGGCCACGAGGCTGGTGCCCGAGCCGTAGCGCGTCCGCAGTTCCCGGAGGAACTCGTCGTAGGCGGTGCGGTAGGCGACCGCGAGCCCGTCGGGCGTCCACGGTTCACCGGGGGTGAGGTCGGAGAAGTCGTTGGAGCCGAGGTTGACCACCACGATCCGGGGCCGCCACGTGCCCGGGTTCTGCCAGACGTCGCCGTCCACGTCCAGCAGGGCCCGGTCGTAGTAGGTCCGGTACGTGATGTCCGGGATGATGCCGGCGACGTTGCGCACCAGGCCGAGGCCGGAGAAACCGTTGAGCTGGTAATCGGCGTCCAGCAGCCGGGCGGTGAGAGCTCCGTGGCTCACGTCGCTGTTGGTGTTCCGCTTCACCTGCTCCGGATCGCAGGCGTCGGTGTGCGGCACATTGCCGTAGCCCACCGTGATGGAGTCCCCGATGAACTCGATCTGCCGGTCCCGGGGCGCCGGCCTGCGCAGCACGGCACCCCCGGGCGCGGCGACGAAGCCCCCGAACGCGCTGGTCTCCCCGGGGGTGTCGTTCCGCTTGACGACCCGGACCGCGTGCTCGCCGTCCCGCAGGCCGGTGATCCAGTACGTGGTGTCGCCGGGGGTGACCAGGGTGGCGACGGTCGCCCCGTCGACCTGGACGTCGTAGTCGGCGGCCGCGCAGTCGAGCACCACCCCGACCCCGGTCCCGCGAAAGCGGCCCTCGAAGTACACCCCGGGCCAGCTGAACTGCAACGTCTCCCCGCAGTCCTTGACGCGCCCTGCCGTGTGCACCTGCCCCACAGCACTCCGCACGGCGGCCGCCTGCCCCGGGCCCCCTCTTCCGGAAGTCATCCGCTGTCCTCTCTCCGCCCTTGGCGCATCGGTGGATCAGTGCTGAACGTCCGGCATTCCGCTCCTGGACGCAACCGAATTGAGGGGGAGCGACCGCGGCACGGCCGGACCCTCACCCCCAGGCGTCCGCAGGGCTCGCGCAGCTCGACAACCCCGGACTGCGTGCCGCTGATGGTCACCACGCTTCTGGGTGTGGCCAACCGAAACTTCCCGCCCCGGCCGGACGTCTCTCCCCACATGGACACCGCACACACGACCCCCCGCCGCGAAGCCCTCACCGGCACCGCAGGGCTCCTCACAGCGGCGATCGGCGCGCTCGTGGGCCTCGTGGCCTGGCTTCCGTACGGCCGGAGCAGTCTCTCCGGCGCCTTCGAGAGCGAGCGCAACACCGCCGTCCTGTTCCTGGGCCTCCCCCTGCTCCTGCTCGGCGGCACCCTCACGGCCCTGGCCGCCTTCGCCGCCGTACGCGGCCGGTGGCGCACCGCGCTGACCCTCACGGCGGCCGTCGCGGGACTCGCCGCGCTCGGCGTCGGCCTCGACGTCCTGGCCGGACCACAGGCGGCGAGCGACTGCGGCTCGCCCTGCTAGGCGCTGTCGGCCCGCCGCCCGGACGCCCAGCGGCACGCATCCGCGTACGCGGTCTCCAGCGGGCCGAAGATCTGCGGCGCGGCGGGGACGATGCCGCCGGGGCCGAGCCGGGTGGCGATGCCGGAGCGTTCCAGGAGCCGGAGAAGGGCGGGGTCGACGCCGCACAGGATCAGTCGGCCGCCCTGGCCCTCAAGGCGGGCGGCGTAGCGGTCGAGGAGCTTGAGCATCGCCGAGGAGGGCACGTCGGGCAGGACGCGGAGGGTCAGGACGAGGACCGCCCCGCGCGCCCCGTCCACCCCGGGCAACTGGCTCTCGATCCTGGGCAGCTCGGCGAAGAAGGAGGAGCCCGCGTACTCCAGGACGGTGACCGTGCCCGGTGCGAGGGCGGTCGGCGATTCGGCGGTCTCCCAGCTCCCGGGGCCACCGGCGCCGTCCGGGGTGCGGCGCAGCGCGACGAGCTCGGCCTGCCGCGCGGCCTGGGCGCAGTACAGCAGGAGAGAGAGGACGGCGCCCAGCACGATGGCCTGCTGGAGGGGGATCTGGGTGGTGGCCAGGAACGTGAGGATCATCGCCGCCGACGACATCCGTGAGGTACGCAGGACGAGGAGGATGTCGTGGCGCTTGCCCCAGATGAGTTCGCCGCCGACGACCAGGATCAGCCCGCCGATCACGGGCATCGGGATGCGCTCGGCGAGCGACCCGGCCACCAGGACGACCAGGGCGAGGAAGACGCCGGAGACGACTCCCGCCCAGCGGGTGCGGGCCCCGGCGGAGACCGCGACACCGGTACGTGAGAGCGAACCGCCCGACGGCATGGCCTGGAACAGGCCACCGGCGAGGTTGGCGTACCCCTGGGACCGGAAGTCGCCGTTGACGTCGGAGCGGGTGCCGTCCGGGTTCGGCATCGACGGCGCGATCCCCGCGGCCTGGGCGAGGGCGACCAGCGCCACCGAGAACGCCCCGCCGATCAGGTGCGGCACGGCGGACAGGTCGGGTGCGGTGAAGGAGGGCAGGGCCATGGGGATGGCGGCGATGTCCTTGACCAGCTCCACGTCGGTGGAGAGGAGCGCAGCCCCGATGCTGGTGACGACCATCGCGATCAGCAGGGCGACGGGTTCGAGGCGTTGGACGGCTCTGGCCGCCGCCCAGATCGCGATCGTGACGGCGGCGGTGGCGGTCGCCGCGCCCTGCCAGCTCCCGACGTGCACCAGCCAGTCGCCGAGCTGGTAGAGCTTGTTGTGGCCCTGAGGCGTGTAGGCGGTCGCGTCCTTCAGGACGCCCGTCATGATCTGCAGGGCGATGCCGGTGGAGAAGCCGGTCATCACCGCGTTCGACACGAAGCTCATGACCGCGCCGAGCCGCAGAACTCCCAGGAGCAGCATCGCCGCGCCGACCATCAAGGTCAGCATGGCCACATTCCCGGCGTCCTTGGGGTCGAGTCCCGCGTCCGACAGGACACTCTTCGAGGTCAGGGCGATCGCGCTGGTCAGTGTGGTGACCATGAGGACCGTACGGGAGGTCAGCGAGCCCACGATCGCGGGCACCACGCCCGCGTACAGGCCGGCGACCGGGTTGAACCCGGCGATCGAGGCGTACGCCATCCCCTCGGGGATCGAGAACAGACCGGTCACCGCCCCGGAGGCCGCGTCCGAAGCCTTCGGCCGGCCCAGTCCGGCGAGCGCACGACGGGCCCGGCTCGCGGCGGCCCGCGTCACGAGAGGCCGGCGAGCGCGTCACCGATGTACTTGACGCCGAGCACGACGAGGACGGTGGTCATGATCGCCGCGTTGTGGGCGGACATCCACTCCTTCCACTCGCCCAGCACCCGGGCCGAGCGACTGCCGCCCAGCAGGTAGACACCGAGGGGCAGCAGCGTGCACAAGGAGCCGATGAGCACCATCAGCACGGCGGCCACCGTCTTGCCGGGGCCCGAGGCGGAGGCGGTCGCGATCGAGACGGCACCGCCGACGGCCAGCACCAGGTTCTTGGGGTTGGCGGCCACCAGCGCGACCGCGAGCCCGGCCGCCTTGACCGCGGTGAACCGGTCCAGGGCCCGCATCCACTTCGGCGCCGCGCTCTCGTGTCCTTCGCGTGGCCGGCCGCGCCACTGCTTCCACGCCATCAGCACGAACAGCGCGCCCAGGGCCAGCTTGAGCCAGTACGCCCACGAGGGCTTCTCCCCCTCGGTCTGCAGTCCGCTGCCCGCCGCCACGACGACGGCGACGACGGCCGCCAGACCCGCCACCCAGCCGACGGTGAACGCGATGCCGTTCGCCCGGCCCTTCGGGGTGGCCAGCATCAGGATCACCGCGATCAGCGGCAGCGGGCTGATCGCGATACCCACCGCCGAGGTGAGCATCGCTCCGATCGCCTCACCCATGTGTGCCTCCTCGGCCCCGGCGTACCCGGCCCTCCCATTGAGCACCGCGCCCACCGCCCCTCGCCCGCAGGGCGCGGCCACACGGGTGCCCCCGGAGACGACTACGCCGGATGCGCCTCCCGCCACGCCCGCATCGACCGGTCCCACTCCTCCCCGGTCAACGCCGTGAGCGACGCCGGGAACAGGCCGTCCTCCTCCTTGGCGATGTGGTGGTGCAGCTCGGCCACCGCCTCGCGCAGCCGGGCGATGTCCTCGGCGCTGCTCAGGTCGATCCCCCGGAGGAACGCGCCGAGTTCGCGGTGTTCGCGTACGAGCGCCTCGATGTAGTCCGCGTACTCCGGGTCGGCGCTCATCACCGCGAAGAGACCCTGCTCCTCGCCCTGCCAGTGCGCCACGAGCTCCCGCTCCATGCGGGCGACCAGGTCCGGGACGAGGGCCCGGTCCCCGTCGTCCAGCGCACGCAGGGCGGCGCCCGCCGTGTCCGTGACGGACTCGTGCTCCGCGATGAACTCCTTGATCAGGGGGATCTCGCGGCAGCCGCAGTAATGGCACATAAGGGGCACTTTGCCACACGCGTACCGGCCCGCTACGCGTCGCGCCCGCGCAGCAGCAGCCCTCCCGCCAGCAGGGCGGCGGCCGCCCACGCCGCGAGCACGCCCAAGCCGGCCCAGGGCCCGATGGGCAGCTCGCGCACATGGACCGTGGCCTGCACGGCGAGCCCGGCGGTCATGGGCGAGACCTGCTGGAGGTGGCGCTGCCACTCCGGGTCCTGGACCACCCCGATCACGACCGGGAAGACATAGAGCAGCCCGAGCACGATCCCGATGGCGGTCGCCGCATCCCGTACCGCCGTCGCCACGCCGAGACCGAGCAGGGCGACGAGGGCGAGGTAGAGCACCGAGCCCGCGGCCGCGCGCAGGGTCGGGCCGTCGGCCAGGGACAACGGGGCGTAGCCGTGCGCCTCGGTGAATCCGCTGCCGGGCAGGATCAGGCGGCCACCGAGGAGCGAGGCCAGAACGGCCACCGTGCCGGAGGCCAGGACGACCGCCGTGAGGACCGTCGCCTTGGCCGCGAACACGGTCATCCGGTCCGGCATCGCCGTGAGCGTCGTACGGATCATGCCGGTCCCGTACTCCCCGCTGACGGCCAGCACCGCGAGGACGGTGACGACCGCCTGGCCGACCGTGACGCCGGTCAGGGCGAGCTTGACGGCGTCCCGGCCGCATCCCGTGTCCGGGCACTTCACGGCCCCGGCCGTACCGCAGCCGACCGCCGCGGTCAGCGCGACGGCGAGCAGGAGCAGCCTCCCCAGGTCCCCCTCCGTGCGCAGCTTCGTCCACTCCGCGCGCAGGGCGCTCATACGTCCCTCCCGCGCACCCGCACCACGGCCAGCCCGTACGCGAGCGCCGCGTACCCGCACAGCACGGCGAGCCCCGCCCACGGCGCGAGCGGGAAGTACCCGGTCGACGGCTCGTACACGCTGAGCACCTGCGCGTACCGCGGCAGCGTCTGCTGCACGGCGAAGCCCGCGGCCGGGG
This sequence comes from Streptomyces sp. NBC_00209, assembly GCF_045206345.1. Taxonomy (NCBI): domain Bacteria; kingdom Bacillati; phylum Actinomycetota; class Actinomycetes; order Kitasatosporales; family Streptomycetaceae; genus Streptomyces; species Streptomyces sp. NBC_00209. The sequence goes on from NZ_CP108121.1 coordinate 2,752,144, forward strand.
TCACCCGCAGCAGCCACTCCGCGGCGCCCGCGGGCAGCACACCGGAGACGGCGAGCAGGAAGGGCAGCACCAGCGACGCGACGACCAGCGCGACCGCCGTCCCGCTGCGCCGCAGCAGCGCGCCGACGCCGAGAGCGAGTACGGCGGCCGCCGCGCAGAGCAGGCCGGTCCCGGCCACGACCCGCAGTTCGGTCGCCGTCGTGACGGGGAAGACGAGGAAACCCCTGCCGCGCGCACCGCTGGCCCCGAGGGGGACGGCGATTGCCGCGGCGACCAGCCCGACGGCACCCGCGACGCCCCCGGCGACCAGCGCCTTGGTGCCGAGCACCCGGCCTCGCCGGGGTGTGGCCGTCATGCTCGTACGCAGCAGACCCCGCCGGTACTCGCCGGTGATGAAGACCGTGGCCACGACGATCACCGCGATCAGCCCGGCGAAGGTGCCGACGAGGAAGTTCTCGACGGAGAAGCCGACGCCCATCACGGGTCCGCCGACGACCGGCGCGATGTCACCGGCCCCGGTCACGGCGAACCCCTCGCCGGTCCGGGTGAAGCCGCCCTTGAGGGTGTCCGTGTAGCTGCCGGAGGTGCCCGCGTCGCCGCCCACCTGCGTGCCGCGCCACGGGGTCCGGGACCAGCCGCCGGTCAGGGCGGGGCGGCCGAAGGTGCCGGTGGCCACGGCGGGGCTGAAGCCCGCGCCCGCCCCGGTGTCCTGTTTCGCCTGCGGTGACGTGGCGAAGAGCCCGGCCCGCACGGTGCGCGCGAGCCCGGGCAGCCGCGCCCGGCCGACCTCGGTCCAGCGGGAGCCGTCGGCGGAGGCGTAACCGGTGAGCCGGTCACCGGAGCGGACCAGGCGCAGCCACCGCTGCGGGGCCTCGGGGCCCGCCGTGTCGTGCGTGTAGTCGTACTGCATGCGGATGCCGTGGGCGCCGGTGGCCATGAGCGCCGCGTACGGGGCCCCCTGGGCGAGGCTCTCCTTGACGATGATCCCGGCCTTGGCCCAGGGCTGGGCGCCGCGAGCCGTCTTCCCGGCCCCGGTGTCGGCCACACCCGCGAGGGACCGCAGGGGGACGGTGAGAGTGCCGTCGCCGGTGAGCGTCCGGTGGACGAAGTAGAAGCTGTCGTTGACGGCCTCGCCGCCGGGGCCCCTCGGGTACGAGGCGTCGGCGCCGCGCCCGCCGGGGCCCGGGGCGGCCGTTCCGAGCAGGCCGACCACGATCGTCGCCAGGAGCGCCCCGGCCATGGTGAGGACCCAGCCCCGCACCGTACGGAACTTCGTCCACTCGGCGTGCAGCGTCGCGAGGAAGCCGGTGTGCCTCGTGCGGATGGCGGTCATCGCGTGCCCTCCCCCGCCGGAACGCCCCGGTACTCCACCGCGTCCCGGGTGAGCTCCATGTACGCCTCCTCCAGCGTCGCCCGGTGCGCGGACACCTGCGAGAACGGCACTCCGGTCCGGGCGAGCAGGGCCACGACCGCCTCGTCGGCCAGGCCGGTCACACCGAGGGTGTCGGGGCCGGTGACGAGCACGGTGGCGCCCGCGCCGCGCAGGGCCTCGGCGGCGCGCTCCGGTGCGGAGGTGCGCAGGACGACCCGGCCGCCGGACGCCTCGGCGAGCAGCGCGGAGACGGCGGTGTCCGCGAGGACCCGGCCCCGCCCGATCACCACCAAGTGATCTGCGGTGTCCTCCAGTTCGCCCATCAGATGGCTGGAGACCAGAACGGCGCGGCCGTCCCGGGCCAGCGACGACAGGACGCCGCGCATCCATACGATGCCGTCGGGATCGAGGCCGTTGAACGGCTCGTCCAGCATGAGTACCGGCGGGTCGCCGAGGAGCGCCGCCGCGATGCCCAGGCGCTGGCGCATCCCCAGCGAGAAGCCGCCCGCCCTGCGCCGGGCCGCCGCGCCCAGGCCGGCCTGTTCGATGACCTCGTCCACCCGCCGGGCGGGCAGGCCCTGGGAGTGGGCCAGCCACAGCAGGTGGTTGCGGGCGGTGCGGCCCGGCTGCACCGCGGAGGCGTCGAGCAGGGCCCCCAGATGCCGGAACGGCCGGCGCAGGGTGCGGTACGGCACCCCGCCGACCAGGGCCTCCCCGTCCTCGGCCGCGTCGAGGCCCAGGACGACGCGCATGGTGGTGGACTTGCCCGCGCCGTTCGGCCCGACGAAGCCGGTCACACGCCCGGGCCGCACGGTGAACGTCATCCCGTCCAGGGCCAGTCGGGCGCCGAAGCGTTTACGGAGGCCGATGACCTCGATCGTCGCGCTCGTACTCTCATCGCTCATGGCCACACCCTGGGAGGCACCGCGTCACAGCAGCCGAACAGCCGCTGTCATCCCGCTGTTAGGCGCCTCCGCCTAGCCTGACCCGTACCGGCCGTGGCGAGAGGGGAGCACGCGGATGACATGGGGTCCTCCCCGACGGCTCGCGGGCCCGCGCCGCACCACCGCCCGCACCCGCTTCACCGCCCTGTACGTGACGCTGTTCCTGCTGTCGGGAACGGCACTGCTCACCATCGCTGCCGTGGTCGCCTCCGGCGGTACGCGGGACAGCCGGACCGCCCCCGGTGGCACCGGGCAGCCCGCGGCGGCCCGGGCCCAGGACCGCGTCGCCGAGCTGGAGCAACAGTTGGCCCAGGCACACGACGACCGGACCCGGCAGATCCTGACCGGCTGCGCCATCGCCCTCGGCGTGATGGTGGTCCTCTCGGCCGTCCTCGGCTGGTTCGTCGCCGGCCGGGTACTGCGCCCGCTGCGCGTGATGACGGCGGCCACCCGCCGGATCACCGCCGACGGCCTGCACGAACGCCTGGCCATGGACGGGCCCGGCGACGAGGTGAAGGAACTCGCCGACACGATCGACGATCTCCTCGGCCGCTTGGAGAGCTCCTTCGAAGGCCAGCGCCTCTTCGTCGCGAACGCCTCCCACGAGCTGCGCACACCACTCACCACGATGCGGGCCTCGCTGGACGTCGCCCTCGCCAAGCCGGGCCCGCTCCCCCCGCCCACGACCACCCTGGCCGCCCGGCTGCGCACCGAACTCGACCAAGTGGACCGGCTGCTGGAGAACTTCCTCGTCCTGGCCCGCAGCCGGCAGGGCGAATTCACCGACACGGCGTGTCTCGCCCTCGCCCCGCTCGCCTCGGCCGCCCTGGCGGACCGCGCGGAGGACATCGCGGCCGGGGACCTGACCGTACGCCAGGACCGGGCCGACGGGACCGCGTGGGTGTCCGGCAGCCCGACGCTGCTGCGCCGCGCGGTCGACAACCTGGTCGACAACGCCGTCGTGCACAACGGCCCCGGCGGCTGGATCGGTGTCGCGGTCCGGGCGGAGGGAAGCGCGGTGTCCCTGGTCGTGGAGTCGGGCGGACCGGTCCTCGGCCAGGAGGCGGTGACGGACCTCGTCCGGCCCTTCCGGCGCCTGGGCGGCGATCGGACGGGCACCGGCCGGGGCAGCGGGCTCGGGCTCTCCATCGTCGCGGCCATCGCCCGGGCCCACCACGGCACCCTGGACCTGCGCGCCCGCCCCGCCGGCGGCCTGCGCGTCACGCTCACCCTGCCCGGCGCGGGCACGGAGGCGGCGCCGTGAGAGTCCTGGTGGTCGAGGACGCCCGCACCCTCGCCGAGGTCGTCGCCGAGGGGCTGCGCGACCAGGGCATGGCCGTCGACGTGGCCCACGACGGCCTCGACGCCGCGGCCAAGCTGGACGCCACCGGGTACGACGTCGTCGTGCTCGACCGGGACCTGCCGGGCATCCACGGCGACACCCTCTGCCGGATGATCACCGAGCGCGACGGCCGGGCGATGGTCCTGATGCTGACGGCCGCGGGTTCGCCGGGCGACCGGGTCAGCGGTCTGACCCTGGGCGCCGACGACTACCTGGGCAAGCCGTTCCACTTCCCCGAGCTCGTCCTGCGCGTCCGCGCCCTGGCCCGCCGCCGCCCGGCCGCCCGGCCCCGCACCCTGAGCGCGGCGGGCATCGAGCTCGACCCGGTGCACCGGACCGCCGGCCGCGACGGCCGCCGGCTCGACCTCTCCGTCAAGGAGTTCGCCGTCCTCGAAGCGCTCCTGGCAGCGAGCCCCGCCTTCCTCAGCGCGGAAGACCTGCTCGAACAGGTCTGGGACGAGCACGCCGACCCCTTCACCAACACGGTCGCCGTGACCATCAGCCGCCTGCGCCGCAAGCTCGGCGAACCCGCGATCATCGCCACCACCCCGGGCGTGGGATACCGGATCGCCGGGCCGGACGCCCTCTGACAGACTCCCGCCATGCATGTACGTACCACCCAAGCCTGGGACCTGCGTCCCGCCGCCCCCGCCGACCTGGCCGACATAGTCGAGCTCCGGGCCGTCGTGATGCGCCCCGACCTGGTCCGCCTCGGCCGCTACGACGAGCACCGGGTGCGGCAGCGGATGCGTGACTCGTACGTCCCCGAGCACACCTCGGTCCTCGTGGTGGACGGCCGCTTCGCGGGCTGCGTGACGCTGAAGCCGTACGAGGACGGGTGGTGCCTGGAGAGCTTCTTCCTGGACGCGGCGCTCCAGGGGCGGGGCATCGGCTCCGGCGTGCTGCGGCGCCTGCTGGCGCGTACGGACGCGGAAGGGGCGCCGGTGCGGCTCAACGTGCTCCAGGGCAGCGCCGCGCGGCGGCTGTACGAGCGGCACGGCTTCGTGACCGAGCGGGAGGACCCGGTGGACGTGTTCATGGTCAGGTGGCCCGAGCCTGCCGCGTAAGCCCGTAAGAACACCGAAGGGCCCCGCCCCACCGCGTGAACGGTGGGACGGGGCCCTTCTTGGTGCTCTGTGCGGAGCAACCAGGTCAGACGATCAAGTGATTACTTGATGATCTTGGTGACCTGGCCGGCGCCCACGGTCCGGCCACCCTCACGGATGGCGAACTTCAGGCCCTCTTCCATGGCGACCGGCTGGATCAGCGCGACGTCCATGAGGGTGTTGTCACCCGGCATGACCATCTCGGTGCCCTCGGGGAGGGTCACCACGCCCGTCACGTCCGTGGTACGGAAGTAGAACTGGGGGCGGTAGTTGTTGAAGAACGGGGTGTGACGGCCACCCTCGTCCTTCGACAGGATGTACGCCTGGGCCTGGAACTCGGTGTGCGGCGTGACCGAACCGGGCTTGATGATGACCTGGCCGCGCTCGACGTCCTCGCGCTTGATGCCACGGAGGAGCAGACCGACGTTCTCACCGGCCTGGCCCTCGTCGAGCAGCTTGCGGAACATCTCGATGCCGGTGACCGTGGTGGTGGTCTTCTCGGTCTTGATACCGACGATGTCGACGGTCTCGTTGACCTTGAGGACACCACGCTCGATACGGCCGGTGACGACCGTGCCGCGACCGGTGATCGTGAAGACGTCCTCGATGGGCATGAGGAACGGCTTCTCGACGTCACGCTCGGGCTGCGGGATGTTCTCGTCGACGGCCTTCATCAGGTCGAGGACGGTCTGACCCCACTCCTTGTCGCCCTCAAGGGCCTTGAGCGCCGAGACCTTGACGACCGGAAGGTCGTCGCCCGGGAACTCGTACTCGGAGAGCAGCTCGCGGACCTCGAGCTCGACGAGCTCCAGGATCTCCTCGTCGTCCACCATGTCGGCCTTGTTCAGGGCGACGACGATGTACGGAACGCCGACCTGGCGGGCCAGGAGCACGTGCTCCTTGGTCTGCGGCATCGGGCCGTCGGTGGCGGCGACCACGAGGATGGCGCCGTCCATCTGCGCGGCACCGGTGATCATGTTCTTGATGTAGTCCGCGTGACCCGGGCAGTCGACGTGCGCGTAGTGACGCGACTCCGTCTGGTACTCGACGTGCGCGATCGAGATCGTGATACCGCGCTGGCGCTCCTCGGGAGCCTTGTCGATCTGGTCGAAGGCCGAAGCCTCGTTCAGGTCCGGGTACGCGTCGTGCAGCACCTTGGTAATGGCGGCCGTGAGGGTCGTCTTACCGTGGTCGATGTGACCGATGGTGCCGATGTTGACGTGCGGCTTAGTCCGCTCGAACTTTGCCTTCGCCACTGGGGTCCTCCTGAGTGGTTCTGTACGCCTTGCTTCATCGGCGCCAGGTGATCTTTGCTGGAATGCCGGTGCCGGGGGCATTCGCCACGCTGCTTACGCGGTGCGACGAATGCCCGACCGGGCTCCGGTGACAAGCCTAAAGCGTGAGCTCGGAAGAGTTACTCGCCCTTGGCCTTCGCGATGATCTCCTCGGCGACGTTCCGCGGAACCTCGGCGTAGGAGTCGAACTGCATCGAGTAGCTTGCGCGACCCGAGGTCTTGCTGCGGAGGTCTCCGACGTAGCCGAACATCTCCGAGAGGGGCACGAGGCCCTTCACGACGCGAGCGCCGCTGCGCTCCTCCATGGCCTGGATCTGGCCACGGCGGGAGTTGAGGTCGCCGATGACATCGCCCATGTAGTCCTCGGGCGTGGTGACCTCGACGGCCATCATCGGCTCAAGGAGCACGGGGGACGCCTTGCGGGCACCCTCCTTGAACGCCTGCGAACCGGCGATCTTGAAGGCGAGCTCCGAGGAGTCGACCTCGTGGTAACCACCGTCGAGAAGGATGACGCGGACGCCGACCATCTCGTAACCGGCCAGGATGCCGAACTGCATGGCTTCCTGGGCACCCGCGTCCACCGAGGGGATGTACTCACGGGGGATGCGGCCACCGGTGACCTTGTTGACGAACTCGTACGACGCGTCGCCGCCCTCAAGGGGCTCGATGGCGATCTGCACCTTCGCGAACTGGCCGGTACCACCAGTCTGCTTCTTGTGCGTGTAGTCGATGCGCTCGACGGCCTTACGGATCGTCTCGCGGTACGCGACCTGCGGCTTGCCGACGTTCGCCTCGACGCGGAACTCGCGCTTCATGCGGTCGACGAGCACCTCGAGGTGCAGCTCGCCCATACCACCGATGATGGTCTGGCCGGTCTCCTCGTCGGAGTGCACCTGGAAGGACGGGTCCTCCTCGGAGAGGCGCTGGATGGCGACACCCAGCTTCTCCTGGTCACCCTTGGACTTGGGCTCGATCGCGACCTGAATGACCGGCGCCGGGAAGTCCATGGACTCCAGGATGACCGGGTTCTTGTCGTCGCACAGCGTCTCACCGGTGGTGGTCTGCTTCAGGCCCATGACGGCGATGATGTCGCCGGCGCCCACCGAGTCGATCTCCTCACGCTTGTTCGCGTGCATACGGTAGATCTTGCCGATGCGCTCCTTCTTGCCCTTGACGGAGTTCAGCACCGCGGTGCCGGCGTCCAGGCGACCGGAGTAGATCCGGACGAAGGTGAGCTTGCCGAGGTGCGGGTCGCTCGCGATCTTGAACGCCAGAGCCGACAGCGGCTCCTCGTCCGAGGGCTTGCGCTTGATGACGGTCTCGGCGTCCTTGGGGTCGTGGCCCTCGATGGCCTCGACGTCCAGGGGGGAAGGCAGGTAGCGGACGACCGCGTCGAGCAGGGGCTGGACGCCCTTGTTCTTGAACGCGGTGCCACAGAACACCGGGGTGACGGTGACGGAGTCGGCGCTGCCCCGGGAGGCCAGGGTGATACGGCGGACCGCCTCGTGCAGCTGCTCCTGGGTGGGCTCGGTGCCCTCCAGGTACAGCTCCATCATGGCGTCGTCGTTCTCGGCCACGGCCTCAAGCAGCTTGCCGCGCCACTCGTCGGCCTGGTCCTGCAGGTCGGCCGGGATGTCAACGACGTTGTACATCTCGCCCTTGGCGGCCTCTTCGGGGTACACGAACGCCTTCATCGACACCAGGTCGACGACGCCCGTGAAGTCCGCCTCGGCACCGATCGGCAGCTGCATGACGATCGGGGTCGCGCCGAGGCGGTCCACGATCATGTCGACGCAGCGCAGGAATTCGGCGCCGGTGCGGTCGAGCTTGTTGACGAAGCAGATACGCGGCACGCCGTAGCGGTCCGCCTGACGCCAGACAGTCTCGGACTGCGGCTCGACGCCGGCCACACCGTCGAACACGGTGACGGCGCCGTCGAGGACGCGGAGCGAACGCTCCACCTCGACGGTGAAGTCGACGTGACCCGGGGTGTCAATGATGTTGATGGTGTGGTCAACATCGTTGAGCGGCCAGTGACAGGTCGTCGCGGCGGACGTGATGGTGATGCCGCGCTCCTGCTCCTGCTCCATCCAGTCCATCGTGGCAGCGCCGTCGTGGACCTCACCGATCTTGTACGAAACGCCGGTGTAGAACAGGATCCGCTCAGTGGTGGTCGTCTTGCCCGCGTCGATGTGGGCCATGATCCCAATGTTGCGGACCTTGGCCAGGTCAAGCGAAGTGGTGGCCATAAGGCTCAGTCTTCTCTCGGTCTCGATGGGGGTAGCGACTACCAGCGGTAGTGCGCGAAGGCCTTGTTGGACTCGGCCATCTTGTGGGTGTCCTCACGCTTCTTGACGGCAGCGCCAAGACCGTTCGAGGCGTCGAGCAGCTCGTTCATGAGCCGCTCGGTCATCGTCTTCTCGCGGCGGGCGCGGGAGTAACCCACGACCCAGCGGAGGGCCAGAGTGGCGGCACGACCGGGCTTGACCTCGATCGGCACCTGGTAGGTGGCGCCACCGACACGGCGGGACTTGACCTCAAGCGAGGGCTTGACGTTCTCCAGCGCGCGCTTCAGCGTGATCACCGGGTCGGCGCCGGTCTTCTCACGAAGACCCTCCATGGCGCCGTACACGATCCGCTCGGCGGTGGAACGCTTGCCGTCGAGCAGGATCTTGTTGATCAGCGAGGTGACAAGAGGAGAGCTGTAGACCGGGTCGATGATGACCGGGCGCTTCGGGGCGGGGCCCTTACGAGGCATTCTTACTTCTCCTTCTTGGCGCCGTAGCGGCTGCGGGCCTGCTTGCGGTTCTTGACACCCTGGGTGTCGAGCGAGCCGCGGATGATCTTGTAACGAACACCCGGCAGGTCCTTCACACGGCCACCACGCACGAGCACGATGGAGTGCTCCTGCAGGTTGTGTCCCTCACCCGGGATGTAGGCCGTGACCTCGATACCGGAGGTCAGGCGCACGCGTGCGACCTTCCGGAGCGCGGAGTTCGGCTTCTTCGGGGTGGTCGTGAACACACGCGTGCAGACGCCGCGGCGCTGGGGCGAACCCTCGAGTGCGGGCGTCTTGTTCTTCTCGACCTTGTCCTGCCGGCCCTTCCGGACCAGCTGCTGGATCGTAGGCACTACTTCTCCGGTTTCTGTGTGCCGTCGGTGAAACTAACCTGGAACGTCGCCGACCCACGCGGTCGGGTGTGTCGAATCCTGCGAGCCCGTACCGGAACGGCATGAGGAGCACGGATCACGGTGGCCGAAGACAGGCTCGCCATGCGGTTGAGGACACGCACACGAACCCAGGCACACCCCAGGCACAAGGTCTGAGCGTACCTACCTCACGGACCTGGGTCAAAACAAATGCCATCCAGCGCGGTCGGCCGGCCCGCGCGCCCGGCTTGTCCCGACCCGTACGGATGCCCCACGGCCCCCTGAGAGCGCCTCTGAGGCCGTACGAGCCCCGCGGTGGGCCTCCGGAGCCCCACGGCGCGATCCGGACCCTGTGACGTATCACACGCCGAAGGGCGGTCACCCCCCATGTGCGGGGTGACCGCCCTTCGGGCGTATCAAGCGACTCGCTTACTGGTTGTACGGACCGTAGTCGTAGTCCTCCAGCGGAACGGCCTGGCCGGAGCCCGTGCCGAACGGCGAGTAGTCGATGTCGTCGTAGCCGACGGCCGAGTACATCGCGGCCTTGGCCTCCTCGGTCGGCTCGACCCGGATGTTGCGGTAGCGGGACAGGCCCGTACCGGCCGGGATGAGCTTACCGATGATGACGTTCTCCTTGAGGCCGATCAGGGAGTCGGACTTGGCGTTGATCGCCGCGTCCGTCAGGACCCTGGTCGTCTCCTGGAAGGAGGCCGCGGACAGCCACGACTCCGTCGCCAGCGACGCCTTGGTGATACCCATCAGCTGCGGACGGCCGGAGGCGGGGTGACCGCCCTCGGTGACCACGCGACGGTTCTCGGTCTCGAACTTCGAGCGCTCGACGAGCTCGCCCGGCAGCAGCTCCGCGTCGCCGGACTCGATGATCGTCACGCGGCGGAGCATCTGCCGGATGATGATCTCGATGTGCTTGTCGTGAATCGACACGCCCTGCGAGTTGTAGACCTTCTGGACCTCGCCGACCAGGTGGACCTGGACCGCACGCTGGCCGAGGATGCGCAGCACGTCGTGCGGGTTGGTGGCACCCACGGTGAGCTTCTGGCCCACCTCGACGTGGTCGCCCTCGCCGACCAGGAGACGGGCGCGCTTCGAGATCGGGAAGGGGATCTCGTCGCTGCCGTCGTCCGGGGTGACGACGAGCTTCTTGGTCTTCTCGGTCTCCTCGATGCGGACACGGCCCGCGGACTCGGAGATCGGGGCGACACCCTTGGGCGTACGCGCCTCGAAGAGCTCGACCACACGCGGCAGACCCTGGGTGATGTCGTCACCGGCCACACCACCGGTGTGGAAGGTACGCATCGTCAGCTGGGTACCGGGCTCACCGATGGACTGGGCGGCGATGATGCCGACCGCCTCACCGATGTCGACCAGCTTGCCGGTGGCGAGCGAGCGCCCGTAGCAGAAGGCACAGGTGCCGACCGCGGACTCACAGGTCAGGACCGAGCGGGTCTTGACCTCCTCGACGCCGGCGCCCACCAGGGCGTCGATCAGGACGTCGCCGAGGTCGACGTTGGCAGGCGCGATGACCTTGCCGTCCACCACGACGTCCTCGGCGAGCATGCGGGCGTAGACCGAGGTCTCGACGTCGTCCGTCTTGCGGAGGACGCCGTCGGCACCCTTGACGGCGATCTTCAGCTTGAGGCCGCGGTCGGTGCCGCAGTCCTCCTCGCGAATGATCACGTCCTGCGAGACGTCCACCAGACGACGGGTCAGGTAACCCGAGTCGGCGGTACGCAGGGCGGTGTCCGCCAGACCCTTACGGGCACCGTGCGTGGAGATGAAGTACTCCAGAACGGTGAGGCCCTCACGGAAGGACGCCTTGATGGGACGCGGGATCGTCTCGTTCTTGGCGTTGGACACCAGACCACGCATACCGGCGATCTGACGCATCTGCATCATGTTTCCTCGGGCACCCGAGTCAACCATCATGAAGATGGGGTTCGTCTTGGGGAAGTTCGCGTTCATCGCCTCGGCAACCTCGTTGGTCGCCTTGGTCCAGATCGCGATGAGCTCCTGCGTGCGCTCGTCCTTGGTGATCAGACCGCGCTCGTACTGCTTCTGGACCTTCTCGTCCTGCTCCTCGTAGCCCCTGACGATGGCCTTCTTGGCCTCGGGCACGACGACGTCGGAGATGGCCACGGTGACGCCCGAACGGGTCGCCCAGTGGAAGCCGGCCGCCTTCAGGTTGTCGAGCGTCGCCGCCACGATGACCTTGGGGTAGCGCTCGGCGAGGTCGTTGACGATCTCGGAGAGCTGCTTCTTGCCGACCGAGTAGTCCACGAACGGGTAGTCCTCGGGCAGCAGCTCGTTGAAGAGCGCGCGGCCCAGGCTCGTCCGCAGCCGGAAGGTGTCACCCGGCTGGTACTCGGGCTCGCCCTCCTCGGCGACCGGCGGCACCCAGCCACGCGGCGGGATGGTGCCCACCGGGAAGCGGATGTCGACGGACGACTGGAGCGCCAGCTCGCCGGCGTCGAACGCCATGATCGCCTCGGCCGTGGAGCCGAACGCGCGGCCCTCGCCCTTGGTGTCACGCAGCTCGCCGTCGGTGGTCAGGAAGAACAGACCCAGCACCATGTCCTGGGTCGGCATCGTGACCGGGCGGCCGTCGGCCGGCTTCAGGATGTTGTTCGAGGACAGCATCAGGATGCGGGCCTCGGCCTGCGCCTCCGCGGACAGCGGCAGGTGCACGGCCATCTGGTCACCGTCGAAGTCCGCGTTGAACGCGGTGCAGACGAGCGGGTGGATCTGGATGGCCTTGCCCTCGACCAGCTGGGGCTCGAACGCCTGGATGCCGAGGCGGTGCAGCGTGGGCGCACGGTTCAGCAGCACCGGGTGCTCGGCGATGACCTCTTCGAGGACGTCGTACACCACGGTGCGGCCGCGCTCGACCATGCGCTTGGCCGACTTGATGTTCTGCGCGTGGTTCAGGTCGACCAGGCGCTTCATCACGAACGGCTTGAAGAGCTCCAGCGCCATCGCCTTCGGCAGACCGCACTGGTGCAGCTTGAGCTGCGGACCGACGACGATCACGGAACGCGCGGAGTAGTCCACGCGCTTGCCGAGCAGGTTCTGACGGAAACGACCCTGCTTGCCCTTCAGCATGTCGCTGAGGGACTTCAGCGGGCGGTTGCCCGGTCCGGTGACCGGACGGCCACGACGACCGTTGTCGAAGAGGGCGTCCACGGCCTCCTGGAGCATGCGCTTCTCGTTGTTCACGATGATCTCGGGCGCGCCGAGGTCGAGAAGCCGCTTCAGGCGGTTGTTGCGGTTGATCACGCGGCGGTACAGGTCGTTCAGGTCGGAGGTCGCGAAGCGGCCACCGTCCAGCTGCACCATCGGACGCAGGTCCGGCGGGATGACCGGCACGCAGTCGAGCACCATGCCCTTGGGCTTGTTGCTGGTCTGCAGGAACGCGGAGACGACCTTGAGGCGCTTGAGCGCACGGGTCTTCTTCTGGCCCTTGCCGGTACGGATGATCTCGCGGAGGCGCTCGGCCTCCTCGTCGAGGTCGAAGGACTCCAGGCGCTTCTGCAGCGCGGCGGCGCCCATGCAACCGTCGAAGTACGTGCCGAAGCGGTCACGCAGCTCGCGGTAGAGCAGCTCGTCGCCCTCCAGGTCCTGGACCTTGAGGTTCTTGAAGCGGCTCCACACCTCGTCGAGGCGGTCGATCTCGCGCTGCGCACGGTCGCGCAGCTGCTTCATCTCGCGCTCGGCACCTTCGCGCACCTTGCGGCGTACGTCGGCCTTGGCGCCCTCGGCCTCCAGCTCGGCCAGGTCGGTCTCGAGCTTCTTGGCGCGGTTCTCCAGGTCGGAGTCGCGGCGGTTCTCGACCTGCTGGCGCTCGACGGAGACGTGGGCCTCCAGGGAGGGGAGGTCGCGGGTGCGGCGCTCCTCGTCCACGAACGTGATCATGTACGCGGCGAAGTAGATGACCTTCTCAAGGTCCTTCGGCGCGAGGTCCAGCAGGTAGCCCAGGCGCGACGGGACGCCCTTGAAGTACCAGATGTGGGTGACGGGAGCGGCGAGCTCGATGTGGCCCATGCGCTCGCGGCGCACCTTGGCGCGGGTGACCTCGACGCCACAGCGCTCACAGATGATGCCCTTGAAGCGGACACGCTTGTACTTGCCGCAGTAGCACTCCCAGTCCCGGGTCGGACCGAAGATCTTCTCGCAGAAGAGTCCGTCCTTTTCGGGCTTGAGGGTGCGGTAGTTGATGGTCTCCGGCTTCTTGACCTCGCCGTGGGACCAGGTCCGGATGTCGTCCGCGGTGGCAAGGCCAATCCGCAGCTCGTCGAAGAAGTTGACGTCGAGCACTTGTCGTCAATCCCTCTTTCGGGGGTTCGAGCCCCCTCGCGTCACGCGAGGAAATCGGGGCACTTCAGCAATGGTCTGAACGGGTCCGGGGAGAGCCGGCCGGATCACGGGGATCCGGCCGGCCAACCCGTCAGACCTCTTCGACGCTGCTCGGCTCGCGCCGGGACAGGTCGATACCGAGCTCCTCCGCCGCGCGGAAGACGTCCTCGTCCGTGTCGCGCATCTCGATGGACATGCCGTCCGAGGACAGCACCTCCACGTTGAGGCAGAGCGACTGCATTTCCTTGATGAGCACCTTGAAGGACTCGGGAATGCCCGGCTCGGGGATGTTCTCGCCCTTGACGATCGCCTCGTAGACCTTCACGCGGCCGGTGACGTCGTCGGACTTGATCGTCAGCAGTTCCTGGAGGGCGTAAGCGGCGCCGTAAGCCTCAAGGGCCCACACCTCCATCTCACCGAATCGCTGCCCACCGAACTGCGCCTTACCACCCAGCGGCTGCTGCGTGATCATGGAGTACGGGCCGGTCGAACGGGCGTGGAGCTTGTCGTCGACCAGGTGGTGCAGCTTGAGGATGTACATGTAGCCGACCGAGACCGGGTCCGGGAACGGCTCGCCGGAGCGGCCGTCGAACAGGTTGGCCTTGCCGGAGGGCTGCACCAGACGCATGCCGTCGCGGTTGGGGATCGTGGCCTCGAAGAGACCGGAGATCTCGTCCTCGCGCGCACCGTCGAAGACGGGCGTGGCGACGTTGGTGCCGGGGGCGACCTGGTCGGCGCCGATGACCTGCAGGCGCTTGGCCCACTCGTCACCGAGGCCGGAGACGTCCCAGCCGCGGCTGGCGAGCCAGCCGAGGTGGATCTCCAGGACCTGTCCCGGGTTCATTCGGGACGGGACACCCAGCGGGTTGAGGATGATGTCGACCGGGGTGCCGTCCTCCAGGAACGGCATGTCCTCGATCGGCAGGATCTTCGAGATGACGCCCTTGTTGCCGTGACGGCCGGCGAGCTTGTCACCGTCGGTGATCTTGCGCTTCTGCGCGACGTAGACGCGGACCAGCTGGTTCACGCCCGGCGGCAGCTCGTCGCCCTCTTCGCGGTCGAAGACGCGGACGCCGATGACCTTGCCGATCTCGCCGTGCGGCACCTTCAGCGAGGTGTCGCGGACCTCGCGCGCCTTCTCACCGAAGATCGCGCGGAGCAGGCGCTCCTCGGGGGTCAGCTCGGTCTCACCCTTGGGCGTGACCTTGCCGACGAGGATGTCGCCGGCGACGACCTCGGCACCGATACGGATGATGCCGCGCTCGTCCAGGTCGGCGAGGACCTCCTCGGAGACGTTCGGGATGTCCCGGGTGATCTCCTCGGGGCCGAGCTTGGTGTCACGGGCGTCGACCTCGTGCTCCTCGATGTGGATCGAGGAGAGGACGTCGTCCTGCACGAGGCGCTGCGACAGGATGATCGCGTCCTCGTAGTTGTGGCCCTCCCACGGCATGAACGCCACGAGCAGGTTCTTGCCGAGCGCCATCTCACCGAACTCGGTGGCCGGGCCGTCGGCGAGGACCTGGCCCTCGATGACGCGGTCGCCCTCGGCGACGACGACCTTCTGGTTGACCGAGGTGCCCTGGTTGGAGCGCATGAACTTGGCGATGCGGTACGTGGTGTACGTACCGTCGTCGTTCGTGACGGTGATGTAGTCCGCGGAGACCTCCTGGACCACACCGTCCTTCTCGGCCTTCAGCACGTCACCGGCGTCGGTGGCGCAGCGGTACTCCATGCCGGTGCCGACGAGCGGCGCCTCGCTCTTGATGAGCGGAACGGCCTGGCGCATCATGTTCGCGCCCATGAGGGCACGGTTGGCGTCGTCGTGCTCCAGGAACGGGATCATCGCGGTGGCGACGGACACCATCTGGCGCGGCGAGACGTCCATGTAGTCGACTTCGGTGCCGGGCACATAGTCGACCTCTCCGCCACGACGGCGGACCAGGACGCGGGGCTCGGTGAAGCGCAGCTCGTCGGAGAGCGTCGCGTTCGCCTGGGCGATGACGAAACGGTCTTCCTCGTCGGCGGTGACGTAGTCGACCTCGTCGGTGACCTGGCCGTCGACCACCTTGCGGTACGGCGTCTCGATGAAGCCGAACGCGTTGACGCGGCCGTACGAGGCGAGCGAACCGATCAGACCGATGTTCGGGCCTTCGGGGGTCTCGATCGGGCACATGCGTCCGTAGTGGGACGGGTGCACGTCTCGGACCTCGAAGCCGGCCCGCTCACGGGACAGACCACCCGGGCCAAGAGCCGACAGACGGCGCTTGTGGGTGAGACCCGACAGCGGGTTGTTCTGGTCCATGAACTGCGACAGCTGGCTGGTGCCGAAGAACTCCTTGATGGAGGCGACGACCGGCCGGATGTTGATCAGGGTCTGCGGCGTGATCGCCTCGACGTCCTGGGTGGTCATGCGCTCGCGCACGACACGCTCCATACGGGCGAGACCCGTACGGACCTGGTTCTGGATGAGCTCGCCGACGTTGCGCAGGCGGCGGTTGCCGAAGTGGTCGATGTCGTCGGTCTCGACAACGATCGTCCGACCGGACTCGCCGACCGTCTCGGTCTCACCGGCGTGCAGCTTGACCAGGTACTTGATGGTCGCGATGACGTCGTCGGTGGTGAGCACGCCGGCGTCCAGCGGCTCGTCCGCGCCGAGCTTCTTGTTCACCTTGTAGCGGCCGACCTTCGCGAGGTCGTAGCGCTTCGGGTTGAAGTAGAGGTTCTCGAGCAGCGTCTGAGCGGCCTCGCGGGTGGGCGGCTCGCCCGGGCGGAGCTTGCGGTAGATGTCGAGCAGCGCGTCGTCCTGGCCCTGGGTGTGGTCCTTCTCCAGGGTGGCGCGCATGGACTCGTACTCGCCGAACTCCTCAAGGATCTGCTCGGTGCTCCAGCCGAGCGCCTTCAGGAGGACGGTGACCGACTGCTTGCGCTTGCGGTCGATGCGGACACCGACCATGTCGCGCTTGTCGATCTCCATCTCCAGCCAGGCACCCCGGGAGGGGATGATCTTGGCGGAGAAGATGTCCTTGTCGGACGTCTTGTCGATCGAGGAGTCGAAGTAGACACCCGGCGAGCGGACCAGCTGCGACACCACGACACGCTCGGTGCCGTTGATGACGAAGGTGCCCTTGTTGGTCATGAGCGGGAAGTCGCCCATGAAGACCGTCTGGGACTTGATCTCGCCGGTCTCGTTGTTGGTGAACTCGGCCGTGACGAAGAGCGGGGCGGCGAACGTGAAGTCGCGCTCCTTGCACTCGTCGATCGAGTTCTTCGGGGGCTCGAAGCGGTGGTCGCGGAACGTGAGCGACATCGACCCGGAGAAGTCCTCGATCGGAGAGATCTCCTCGAAGATCTCCTCCAGGCCGGACTTGGTGGGGACGTCTTGTCCACTGTCCAGAGCAGCCTCGACGCGAGCCTTCCAGGCGGCGTTGCCGAGGAGCCAGTCAAAGCTCTCGGTCTGCAGCGCGAGGAGGTTCGGAACCTCGAGGGGCTCCTTGATCTTTGCAAAAGAGATGCGCAGCGGGGCGGTGCTGGCGCCGTTGTTCGTATTCGCGGTCGAGGCGTTGCGCGAGGCGGCCAAGAGGGGGTCCTTCCGAGGGCTCGGACTCACTACGCGCGTACCGGTCCCAAATTGGACATGAGGGCAGAAAATCCCCGGTCAGGGAAGATCGGCCCACGATGCTCAGGATGGGTATGCCCCTGGTGACGGGCAGGAGGCAGCTAACAGGCAGCGCAAAGGGTCAGTGTAGCCAAGTGCCACACTGATGTCCAGTCGGGGTTCTCAGAGACCCGCGTTGCTCTCAACAGCTCTTCTCAACACCTATGTCCAGCCCTGCGCGAGGTGCGCTTTTCTTTACTGCCCGCTTCGCCATCGATCCATGCCTCGGATCCGGATCGATTCGGCGACGCGCCTTGAGAATTGCGCGCCGCGTGCGGTTCGTCAAGGGCCCCCTCGGCCCCGGCCGCCCTCGTGCCCCGCGAGAGGCGCACGGCGAAGATCACCATACTCGTCAACACGGCAAGGGCAAGGCACCCTCCTCCGGTACGCCGAAAGGCGACCACCCGTACGGGTGATCGCCTTTCGCGATGTGACTCCGCGCCTCGCGGCACGGGGGTCCTGAGGAGTCAGAGGACTCCTCGGGTCACTTGACCTCGACGGAGGCGCCGGCGCCCTTGAGGGACTCGGCAGCCTTCTCCGCGGCGTCCTTCGCGACCTTCTCGAGGACGGGCTTCGGGGCGCCGTCCACGAGGTCCTTGGCCTCCTTCAGGCCGAGGGAGGTCAGCTCACGCACGACCTTGATGACCTGGATCTTCTTGTCACCGGCAGCGGTGAGGATGACGTCGAACTCGTCCTTCTCCTCCTCGACCGGGGCGGCCGGGCCGGCCTGGCCCGGGCCCGCGACGGCGACGGCCGCGGCGGCGGTGACGTCGAACTTCTCCTCGAAAGCCTTCACGAACTCGGAGAGCTCGATGAGGGTGAGCTCCTCGAACTGAGCGAGCAGGTCTTCCTGGCTGAGCTTCGCCATGACAGGCGTCCTTCCACTATTCGGCAGGTGCCGGATGTATATGTCGGCGGGCGTACGTGGGGCCCGCTGGACCGCTGAGCGTGATTACTCGGCGGCCTCGGCGGGAGCCGGCGTACCGGCACCGCCCTGCTCCTCCAGCTTGACGCGAAGCGCTTCCGCGGTGCGGACGAACTTCGACGGCAGCGCCTGGAAGAGCTGCGCAGCCTGAGTCTGCTTGCCCTTCATGGCACCGGCCAGCTTGGCGAGCAGAACCTCGCGGGACTCGAGGTCCGCGAGCTGCTTGATGTCATCGGCGGACAGCGCCTTGCCATCAAGGACACCGCCCTTGATGATCAGGTTCGGGTTGTCCTTGGCGAAGTCACGAAGACCCTTCGCCGACTCCACCGGGTCACCGGTGACGAAGGCAACCGCCGTCGGACCTGCGAACAGGTCGTCCAGCGTGTCGATCCCGGCCTCGTTGGCCGCGATCTTGGTCAGCGTGTTCTTCACCACGGCGTACTGGGCGTTCTCACCGAGTGAACGGCGCAGCTGCTTGAGCTGTGCCACGGTGAGACCCCGGTACTCGGTCAGCACGGCGGCGTTCGAGCTGCGGAACTGGTCCGCGAGCTCGGCTACCGCAGCAGCCTTGTCGGGCCTAGCCATAGCGTCGGCCTCCTTCCGGGTGATGAGGACCGCTCGAAAGGGACCGGAAAGACGAAACGCCCCGGCGCAGGCGCCAGGGCGTAGCTCGACCGAACGAAGTCCGGGAGCTCTCCACAGTCACCTGCGCAGGTCGTCCGCATCAACGGAGCCTTCGGTTCCCCGAATCCATCACGGATTCAAGGAACGACCAGCGGTCTTTGGCTTCTAAAGGAGAGTACGCGACTCGGGTCGCGCCGGGCAAATCCGTCCCGCTCCGGGTGGTGCCGGGAGGTTTGAACTCGCCGGCACCGGGTTAGGAGGCGGCCCCTGCGGTGGCCCCCTGCTCCTTCAGCAACTCGGAGAAGTCGATGGTCTGGGCGGCCGGCGGGCGCTCGACGGAGACCTTGGTGCCGTAGTCGCTGTAGTAGACCGTGGAGTTGAGCTCGCCGGTCTTCATCTCGCCGCGCTCGGTCTTCTTCACCAGCAGGTCGTTCTCGTCGACCCAGACGTCGACGGTCTCCGTGGTGATCCCCGCGTCCGCCAGCTGCTTCTTGAACGCGGCGAGGTCGTCGGCGTCCAGGTTGCTGTTCTTGGCGGTCAGCTCGGCGACGTCGACCGTGCCCGAATAATGCGTGGTGCTGACGCCGCGCACGTCCTCCTGACCGACCTTCTTCACGTCACCGGAGGCGAGCAGCGACTTCACGCCCTGCTCGGGGGTGCTGTTCTGCATCTGGTCCTTCAGCGCCGCTCCGGAGGCGCCGGCCATCTTCTCCAGGTCGTCGTAGCTGTAGTTGATCCAGCGCTTGCCACCGGTCTGCTGGGCCAGGGTCTCGCCCATGTCGGCCGCGTACCCGTCCTTGAAGTAGCGGGCCTCCATCGTGCCGTCACTGCCGAGCTTCTTCATGGCGTCGCCCATGGTGCCGCCGGTGTACGTGATCTTCATGGAGCCGGTGATCCCGTCGGACCAGTCCATGACACCCGACTGCTTCATGGACATCGTGCTGCCCATGGAGGTGTCGCCCTCGATCCGCGCCGAGTGCGCCTGGCCGGTCTTCTTCTGTACGGCCACCAGCGCGGCGATCGGGTCGACCTTCACCACGGAATTGCCGTGGCTCTCCGTCTTGCCGGAGCCCTTGCTCGTACCCCCGTCGTCCGATCCGCCACAGGCAGCGACCGAGGTCAGCGCCGCCGCCACAGCGACGGACAGACCCACGCGCCGTACGGTATTGGTCAACATCTGTGATTCCCACCCCTCGTTCGACTCTCGGTGACCCACGCTAACGCAGGGCTCCGACAGTCATGTCCACGTACGAATGAGGACGGGCCCCGCACCTCGAAAGGTTGCGGGGCCCGTCCTATGTCACACGTGACACGACGGTCGTACGAGCGCGGAGGCTCAGACGGCGGCCGGGTCCTCCTCGACGAGGAGGTTACGGGTGCGGTTGGAGTCCAGCGGGATGCCGGGGCCCATCGTGGTCGCCAGGGCGGCCTTCTTGATGTAACGGCCCTTCGCCGCGGACGGCTTGAGGCGGAGGACCTCGTCCAGCGCCGCTGCGTAGTTCTCCACCAGCTTGGTCTCGTCGAAGGAGACCTTGCCGATGATGAAGTGCAGGTTCGAGTGCTTGTCGACGCGGAACTCGATCTTGCCGCCCTTGATGTCGTTGACAGCCTTCACAACATCGGGGGTGACCGTACCGGTCTTCGGGTTCGGCATCAGACCACGCGGACCGAGCACGCGGCCGAGGCGGCCGACCTTGCCCATGAGGTCCGGGGTCGCGACGACGGCGTCGAAGTCCAGACGGCCCTTCGCCACCTCGTCGATGAGCTCGTCGGAGCCGACGATGTCGGCGCCGGCGGCTTCCGCGGCCGCAGCACGGTCACCGGTCGCGAAGACCAGGACCCGGGCGGTCTTGCCGGTGCCGTGCGGGAGGTTCACGGTGCCGCGGACCATCTGGTCGGCCTTGCGCGGGTCAACACCCAGGCGGAAGGCGACCTCGACGGTGCCGTCGAACTTCGTGGTGGCGGTCTCCTTGGCGATACGGACGGCCTCAAGCGGGGCGTACAGGCGCTCCCGGTCGATCTTGGCGTCCGCAGCGCGGAGGTTCTTGCTGCGCTTCACTTCTACTCCTGATGGTTTTCAGAGTGTGGAGTCGTGGTGCGGACCAGCGCCGGTCCTACCACTGAGGGCGTGGGGCTGAATCAGCCTTCGACCGTGATGCCCATGGAACGGGCGGTGCCAGCGATGATCTTCGACGCGGCGTCGAGGTCGTTGGCGTTCAGGTCGGGGAGCTTCGTCGTGGCGATCTCGCGGACCTGGGCAGCCGTCAGCTTGGCGACCTTGGTCTTGTGCGGCTCGCCGGAGCCCTTCTCCACACCCGCGGCCTTGAGGATCAGCTTGGCGGCCGGCGGAGTCTTGGTGATGAAGGTGAAGGAGCGGTCCTCGTAGACCGTGATCTCCACCGGCACGACCATGCCACGCTGCGACTCGGTCGCGGCGTTGTATGCCTTGCAGAACTCCATGATGTTGACGCCGTGCTGACCCAGTGCGGGGCCGACCGGCGGGGCCGGGTTGGCCGCACCGGCGTTGATCTGGAGCTTGATAAGCCCCGTGACCTTCTTCTTCTTGGGAGGCATGTGCTCTCTCCGGGTCCTAGTGAGAGTTTTCGCCGTCATCCGGTCATCCGGATGCAGGCATACCGCACAACGATAACGGGTATAGCCGTGCGACCAAAAACCGAGCAGGTCAGACCGGCTGCGAGAGCCTGTCTGACCTGCTCGGTAGGCATGTGTCCAGAAGCGGGCGGAAAGCTCAGTTCTTCTGGATCTGGTCGAAGCTCAGCTCGACCGGGGTCTCGCGACCGAAGATCTCGACCAGGCCCTTGACCTTCTTCGAGTCGGCGTTGATCTCGTTGATCGTCGCCTGCAGCGTCGCGAACGGGCCGTCGGTGACGGTGACCGAGTCGCCGACCTCGAAGTCGAGGACCTCGACGGTGACCTTGCGGGCCGGAGCCGGCTTGCCCTCGGCCTCGGCGGCCTCGCGGGCGGCCTTCTCCTCGGCCTCGGGAGCGAGCATCTTGACGATCTCGTCCAGGGTCAGCGGGTACGGGTCGTAGGCGTTGCCCACGAAGCCGGTGACGCCGGGGGTGTTGCGGACAACGCCCCAGGACTCGTTCGTCAGGTCCATACGCACCAGGACGTAGCCCGGGAGCTTGTTCTGGCGGACGTTCTTGCGCTCGCCGTTCTTGATCTGGACGATTTCCTCCTCAGGCACCTCGGCCTGATAGATGAACTCCTCCACGTTCAGCGAGACGGCGCGCTGCTCCAGGTTGGCCTTCACACGCTTCTCGTAACCGGCGTACGTGTGGATGACGTACCACTCGCCCGGCAGCCCGCGAAGCTCCTCGCGCAGGGCCGTGACGGGGTCGACGGGCTCGGCCGGCTCGGCCTCCTCCTCGTCGGCCGCTTCCGCGGTCTCCTCGGCGGTGTCCTCGGACGCCTCGTCGCCGGCCTCGGGGGCCTCGTCGGCATCGGCGGCTTCGGCCTGGTCCGACTCCTCGGCGTCCGCCGTCTCGACGATGTCGAGCTCGTCCTCGGCGGACTCGAAGGCGCCCGCCGTCGGCTCGACGGCGTCGTTCAGGTTCGGGTCAGACACGGTGGCTTCTTCCTGGATACATATGGGTGGAACATGCGAAAGGGGCGCCCATCAGGCGCCCTTCGCGTGGATCAGCCGAAGACGTACTTGACGACCCGCGCGAAACCGAAGTCAATCACGGTTACGAGGCCGATCATGACGACGACGAACGCAATCACCACACTGGTGTACGTCGTCAGCTGGTTGCGCGTCGGCCAGACGACCTTGCGGAGCTCCGCGACGATCTGGCGGTAGAAGAGCGCGAGACGGCCCAGAGGGCCCTTCTTGCCGCGCTTGCCGCCCTTCCGAGTCTTCTTCGACTCGGGGGCCTCGTCCTCGGCATCAGGCTTGTCGATGGAGCCCACGGCGTCCGTCACGCTTCTCACCTGATTCCGGGTCATGGCCGTGCCGCGCCCGGTGGAGCCGCACGGCGGTGCATTGAAGTACGTACATGCGCACACATCCCGGCGAAGGAGTGTGTAGCAGGGCCGGAGGGACTTGAACCCCCAACCGCTGGTTTTGGAGACCAGTGCTCTACCAATTGAGCTACGACCCTTTGTGGATTCCACCAACCTACCGCATGTTCCCGGATGACCCGAGTGCAGGAACGGTGCGGCTGATGAAGGCCAACGACAGGAGAGTGTACGTGCTCAGCGGCCCGGCGTCGAACAGAAAGCTGCTGATCGCTCCTGGTCGCTTCGTGTCCGCATGCTGTCCGAGTGCTGTCCGGTCCCTGAAACCCCCGTGCCGACGCGGAAAACGGTCTGCGAGCATGGGGGCCATGAGCGCTGCTACTTCTCCGTCCGAGAGCCGGGTCTCCGCCCGCATCGGTGCCATCTCCGAGTCCGCCACCCTCGCCGTCGACGCCAAGGCCAAGGCCCTCAAGGCCGCCGGCCGCCCGGTGATCGGCTTCGGTGCCGGCGAGCCCGACTTCCCGACCCCCGGCTACATCGTGGACGCCGCCGTAGAGGCGTGCCGCACCCCGAAGTACCACCGCTACACCCCGGCGGGCGGGCTCCCCGAGCTCAAGGCCGCCATCGCGGAGAAGACGCTGCGCGACTCCGGTTACGAGGTCGACGCGTCCCAGATCCTGGTGACCAACGGCGGCAAGCAGGCGATCTACGAGGCGTTCGCCGCGATCCTCGACCCGGGCGACGAGGTCATCGTCCCGGCCCCGTACTGGACCACCTACCCCGAGTCGATCCGGCTGGCCGGCGGCGTCCCGGTGGAGGTCGTCGCCGACGAGACCACCGGTTACCGGGTCTCCGTGGAGCAGCTGGAGGCGGCCCGTACCGAGCGTACGAAGGTCGTCCTGTTCGTCTCCCCGTCGAACCCGACCGGCGCGGTCTACAGCGAGGCCGACACCGAGGCGATCGGCCGCTGGGCCGTCGAGCACGGCCTCTGGGTGATGACGGACGAGATCTACGAGCACCTGGTCTACGGGGACGCGAAGTTCACCTCGCTCCCGGCGGTCGTGCCCGAGCTGCGCGACAAGTGCATCGTGGTCAACGGCGTCGCCAAGACGTACGCGATGACCGGCTGGCGGGTCGGGTGGATCATCGGCCCCAAGGACGTCGTGAAGGCCGCGACCAACCTCCAGTCGCACGCCACGTCCAACGTCGCCAACGTCTCGCAGGCCGCCGCGCTGGCCGCCGTCTCCGGGGACCTGGACGCGGTCGCCGAGATGCGCACCGCCTTCGACCGGCGCCGCCGGACCATCGTGCGGATGCTCAACGACATCGACGGCGTGTTCTGCCCGGAGCCCGAGGGCGCGTTCTACGCGTACCCCTCGGTCAAGGAGCTGCTGGGCAAGGAGATCCGCGGCAAGCGCCCGCAGACCTCGGTGGAGCTGGCCGCGCTGATCCTGGACGAGGCCGAGGTGGCGGTCGTCCCGGGCGAGGCGTTCGGCACGCCGGGCTACCTGCGCCTGTCGTACGCGCTGGGCGACGACGACCTGGTCGAGGGCGTCTCGCGGCTCCAGAAGCTGCTGGGCGAGGCGAAGGCGTAATCCCCGCCCCCCTTCCCGTAAAAGCGACCCCCGGTTCCTGGACCAGGGGTCGCTTTCGCGTTCGAGGGCAACTCGATGGGGAAAGCGGCTACCGGCCCGCCCCGTCCGTGCGGCAGGATCTTGGGATGGAGCGTGATGTACGTCTGTTGCCCAAGGCCCACCTGCACCTGCACTTCACCGGGTCGATGCGGCCCACGACGCTGCTGGAGCTCGCCGACAAGTACGGGGTGCGGCTGCCCGAGGCCCTGACCGGCGGCGAGCCGCCCAAGCTGCGTGCCACGGACGAGCGGGGCTGGTTCCGCTTCCAGCGGCTGTACGACATCGCCCGGTCCTGCCTGCGGGCCCCCGAGGACATCCAGCGCCTGGTGCGCGAGGCCGCCCAGGAGGACGTGGCGGACGGCTCCGGCTGGCTGGAGATCCAGGTCGACCCCACCTCGTACGCGCCCCTGCTCGGCGGGATGATCCCGGCGATCGAGATCATCCTGGACGCGGTGGACGCCGCCTCGCGCGAGACCGGGCTGCCGATCCGGGTGGTCATCGCGGCGAACCGGATGAAGCACCCGCTGGACGCGCGGACCCTCGCGCGGCTCGCCGTGCGGTACGCGGACCGGGGCGTCGTCGGCTTCGGGCTCTCCAACGACGAACGGCGCGGGATGGCCCGTGACTTCGACCGGGCCTTCGCCATCGCCCGGGAGGGCGGTCTGCTGGCCGCCCCGCACGGCGGCGAGCTGTCGGGCCCGTCCAGCGTCCGGGACTGCCTGGACGACCTCGACGCGGCCCGTGTGGGGCACGGTGTGCGCTCCGCCGAGGACCCCCGGCTGCTGCGCCGGCTCGCGGAGGCGGGGGTGACCTGTGAGGTGTGCCCCGCGTCCAATGTGGCGCTCGGCGTCTACGAGAAGCCCGCCGATGTCCCCCTGCGCACTCTGTTCGACGCCGGGGTGCCGATGGCCCTCGGCGCGGACGACCCGCTGCTCTTCGGCTCCCGGCTGGCCGCGCAGTACGACCTGGTGCGCCGCCACCACGCGTTCACCGACGAGGAGCTGGCCGAGCTGGCCCGCCAGTCGGTGCGCGGCTCGACGGCGCCGGAGCCGGTGCGGGCGGAGCTGCTGGCGGGCGTCGACGCGTGGCTGGCGGGGCCGGTGGGCTGAGCCTCAGCCGGCGAGACCGCCGAGCAGGGTGCGGGCCAGGGACGCCGCGAAGTCGTCCAGCGGCTGGGGCGGTTCGCCGGCCTCCGTGGCGTCATAGGCGAACGCGCGCTGCGCGCAGGCTCCGAGGAGCAGGGAGGCGGCCGCGTAGGTGTCGGCGTCGGGCCGGACGCGGCCGGCGGTCTGTTCGGCCCGCAGATACGTGGCGACGCCGCGGATGGGCAGGTGGGGGCCGGTGCCGAGCTCGCGCATGGCCGCGTCGTGGCGCTCCTTGAGCCTCGGTTCGGCGTACAGGGAGGCGGCGATCGGGAAGCTCTGCTCGTAGAACAGGGTGGCCTGGCGGGCGATGTCGGTCAGGTTCTCCTCGACCGACCGCTCCCCCGCGCCCGGGTCGGCGATGAGCTCGCGCAGGTCGGTCTTGGGCAGCCGTTCCTGGAGGACCACCACGAACAGTTCCTCCTTGCTGAGGAAGTTCTTGTAGAGCGCGGCCTCCGAGCAGCCGGCGGCCTTGGCGATCTCCTTGGTGGTGGTCCGGGCCAGGCCCTTGGTGAGCATGAGCTCGTGGGCGGCGTCGATGAGGCGGACGCGGGCCGGCTTCTGCTCCATGAGCACTCCGATAAGACTTGACGGGTGAGTGATTACCCACCCACTCTAGAGGTGAGTGAACACTTACCCACCTCGAAGGGGTGTGCCATGAAGCTCACGGTTTTTGGTGCGACCGGCGGTATCGGGCAGGAGATCGTCCGCCAGGCGGTGGCGTCGGGGCACGAGGTGACGGCGGTGGTCCGCGATCCCGCCCGGCTCGCGGTCCCGCTCTCGGACATCACGGTGCACACGGCCGCCCGGGTGGACGACCCGGAGGCGCTGCGGGAGGCGGTGGCGGGCCGGGACGCGGTCCTCTCCGGCCTCGGGTCGAGGGGTCGGAAGGCCGACGGGATCGCCGAGCGGCTGACCCGCGCCGTGCTGACGGCCATGGAGGCGGAGGGCACCCGGCGGCTGTTGGTGGTCAGCGCCGCCCCGGTCGCCCCCACGCCCGCCGGCGAGCCGCTGCTCGACCGGATGATGCTCTCGATGATCGGCGCGGTCCTCAAGGAGGTGTACGCGGATCTCACCGCGATGGAGGCGGCGCTGGGGGCCTCGGCCACGGACTGGACGTCGGTGCGGCCGCCCAAGCTGACGAACGGGCCCCTGACGGGCACCTACCGCACGGTCGTCGGCGGCAACCCGCGCAGCGGCCGGTCCATCTCCCGGGCCGACGTGGCCCACGCGATGCTGGCGCTGATCGGCGACCCGGCGACGGTGAAGCAGGGCGTGGGCGTCGCGTACTGAAGCCCGGGGGCGCCCGGGGCCCCCGGGCGCCCTAAAGGCTGACGCCCACCGTCACCGGTTCGTTGACCAGGGTGACGCCGAAGGCCGCGTGCACCCCGGCCACGACCTCGCGCGCCAGGGCGAGCAGGTCCTCCGTGGTCGCCGCGCCCCGGTTGGTGAGGGCGAGCGTGTGCTTGGTGGAGATGCGGGCGGGTCCGGTGCCGTAGCCCTTGGTGAAGCCGGCCCGGTCGATGAGCCAGGCGGCGGAGGTCTTGGTGCGGCCCTCACCGGCGGGGAAGGCGGGGGGTGTCACCTCGGGGCCGAGCCGGTCGGCGACCCGGGCCAGGAACGCGTCGAACTCGGCCTGCTCCAGGATCGGGTTGGTGAAGAAGGACCCGGCCGACCACGAGTCGTGGTCCTCGGGGTCGAGGACCATGCCCTTGCCGGCGCGCAGCCGGAGCACCGTTTCGCGGGCCTCGGCGGCGGGAACGCGCTCGCCCTCCCGGACCCCCATGGCCCGCGCGGTCTCCGGGTACTTCAGGGGCGCCGACAGCCCGCCGGCCTCCTCCAGACCGAAGCGGACACGCAGCACCACGTACCGGTCGGGTTCGGCCTTGAAGCGGCTGTGCCGGTAGGAGAACGCGCACTCGGAGTTGGGCAGGACGACCGTTTCCCGGGTGCGCCGGTCGTAGGCGACGACCTCCGTGATGGTGGCGGACACCTCCTGTCCGTACGCCCCGACGTTCTGGATCGGCGTAGCACCCGCCGAGCCGGGGATGCCGGCCAGGCATTCGAGGCCCGCGAGGCCGGCCTCCACGGTGCGGGTGACGGCGTCGGTCCAGACCTCACCGGCGGCCAGCTCAAGGGAGCCGCCGTCGAGGACGAAGCCCTTGGTGGCGATCCGCAGGGCGGTGCCCTCGAAGCCCTTGTCGCCGATGACCAGATTGCTGCCGCCGCCGATGATCAGGAGCGGGGTGCCGCTGTCGTCGGCCTCGCGCACGGCGTCGATCACCTCGGTGTCCGTGGTGGCCGTGAGGAGCCGGGTGGCGGGGCCGCCGAGCCGGAAGGTGGTCAGGGGGGCGAGGGGCGCGTCGTGGAGTTCCTGCACGGGGACAAGGGTACGGTCCGTGGCCCCGCCGTCTGGGCGGGGCCACGGACCGTGTGGCGGGTGCGGCGTGCGTCAGGCGGGTACGGAGACCGGCTCCTCGGCGTGGGCGTCGGGTCCGTCCGCCTCGACGGCGGCCTCCTGCGTACCGGCGGCGCGGCGGCCGGGGATCATCAGGGCGACGAGCGCGGCCAGGGCGACGACTCCGGAGCCGATCCAGACGGCGGGCACGGTGCCGTCGGTGAAGGACTGCGCGGACTCCAGGCCGCCCTGCGAGGCGAAGACGGTGGTGAGCACGGCGACCCCGAGGGCGCCGCCGACCTCGCGGAGGGCGTTGTTGGCACCGGAGGCGATGCCCTGGTCACCGGGGCGGACGCTGGACATGACCAGGCTGGCGGCCGGCGCGAAGTACAGGGCCATTCCGATGCCGCCGATGATCAGGGCGGGCAGCTGCGAGACGTAGGAGGCGTCCGGGGCGATGACCAGGGCGAAGAGGGCGAGGCCGACCGCCTGGAGGGCGAGCCCGGTCACGACCACCGGGCGGCCGCCGAACCGGTCGGAGAGCATCCCGGCGATGGGGGCGACGAGCATCGGCATGCCGGTCCAGGGCAGCATCCGCAGCCCTGCCTCGGTCGGCGAGTAGCCCAGGACGCCCTGGAGGTACTGGCTGAGCAGGAAGATCGCGCCGAACATCCCGAGGTACATCAGCATGCTGGCGATGTTGATCCCGAAGAAGCCGCGGTCCCGGAAGAGCTGCATGGGGAGCATGGGCTTGCGGCCCCGGAAGCCGTGGCGGATGAAGGCGCCGATGAGCACGATGCCGGCGCTGAGGGAGGTCAGGACGGTCGGGCTGGTCCAGCCGTCGGCGTTGGCGTTGACGAGGCCGTAGACGATGCCGAAGAGGCCGCCGCTGACGAGGAGGGTGCCGGGGACGTCGAGCCGGGCGCCGGGGGCGTACGACTCCGCGAGGCGGAAGCGGGCGAGCGGCAGCAGGAGCAGGCCGATCGGGACGTTGAGCCAGAAGATCCACTGCCAGGAGATGTGCTCGGTGAGGCTGCCGCCGATCAGGGGTCCGCTGGCCACGGCGAGGCCGGTCGCGGCGCTGAAGATACCGAGCGCCATGCCCCGTCGGGCGGGTTCCACCGCGGCGGTGAGCAGGGTGAGCGTGAGCGGCATCATGATCGCGGCACCGACGCCCTGGACGGCGCGGAAGGCGATGAGTTCGTTGATGCCGGGCGAGAGGGCGGCCGCGGCGGAGGCGCCGGTGAAGACGGTGAGGCCGGTGAGGAAGAGCCGGCGGCGGCCGAAGCGGTCACCGAGCGCGGCGCCGAACATCAGCAGGACGGCGAAGGTGAGCGTGTAGGCGTTGACCGTCCACTCCAGCTCCTCCATCTCTCCGCCGAGGCTTTCGCGGATGGACGGCAGGGCGGTGGTGACGACGAGGTTGTCGAGAGCCGCCATGAAGCCGGCGACGCTGGTGATGACGAGGGCCCAGGTCGCTCCCGCGCGGCCTGTCGATTGCTGGTTCACTGCTCCCCCTGAGGGTTAGTTATTGATTACTAACTTTTCTGGGCAGAAAACCGGGCCGAACCCGGCGTCGTACGCGTTCAGGAGACCGGCTGGGCGGAGTCGAAGAAACCGGACCAGATCCGGTGTCCGGCCGCAAAGCCGAGCGAGGTCAGGGTGTTGGCGAGCATGCCGTACGCGAGGAACTGAGTGGCCTCGCCCACGTCGGCGCCGAGTGCGAGGTTGACGGAGTCGAAGAGCTCCAGCCAGCCGGCCCGCACCGCCTCGCCGAACTCGTGGTCACCGGCGGCCTCCGCGGCGGCGACGGCCGCGTACACCTGCATCTGCATGAGCAGCTTGTCGGGGTCGTCGGCGATCAACTGCTGGTAGGCGCGGGCCATGGCATGCAGCGCGTCCTCGCTGTCCAGCCCGTCGGCCACATCGGCGAAGACCTGCCGGGTCTCCTCCAGGCAGCGCTCGGCCGCCGCGAGGAACATCGCTTCCTTGTTGGGGAAGAGGCGGAAGAGGTACGGCTGCGAGACGCCCACCCGCTGGGCGATCACCGCGGTGGAGGTCGCGCTGTACCCGCCGCGGGCGAACTCGGTGATCGCCGCGCGAATGACGCTCTCGCGTCGCTCATCTGCACTCATCCTTGCCATGCCCATAAGTTAGTACTCAATCACTAACTTCGTCAAGCTGGGGCGTGGGCGGAGTTGCGAACGGCGGTACGCGTAAGGGGCACGGCCCCCTGGACCGTGCCCCTTACATCGCGTCGCGCCGCCCGCCGCTGTCAGGCGAGCTGCACCACGGCCCGGGACATGCCCAGGACCTTCTTGCCGTCGCTCATGACCGTCAGGTCCACGCGCACCCGCCGGTCGTCCAGCAGGGCGCCCACCTTGCCGCTGACCTCGACCTGCGCGCCCTTGTCGTCGTTCGGGACCACGACGGGCTTGGTGAAGCGCACCCCGTACTCGACCACCGCGCCCGGGTCGCCGGTCCAGTCCGTGACCACGCGGATCGCCTCGGCCATGGTGAACATGCCGTGCGCGATCACATCGGGCAGCCCGACCTCGCGCGCGAAGCGCTCGTTCCAGTGGATCGGGTTGAAGTCGCCCGAGGCACCCGCGTACTGCACGAGCGTCGCCCGGGTGACCGGGAAGGACCGCGCCGGCAGCTCCGTACCGACCTCGACGGACTCGTAACTCACCTTCGCCGTCATCGCGCCTCCTCGGCGGCGCGCGCCACCAGCTTCGTCCAAGCGGTCACGACCAGCTCACCGGACTCGTCGTGGACGTCACCGCGGACGTCCAGGATGTCGTTGCCCGCCATCGACTTCACGGCCTCGATGGTCGAGACGACCGACAGCCGGTCGCCGGCGCGCACGGGGCGGACGTAGACGAACTTCTGGTCGCCGTGCACGACCCGGCTGTAGTCCAGGCCGAGCTGGGGGTCCTCGATGACCTGGCCGGCGGCCTTGAAGGTGATCGAGAACACGAAGGTCGGCGGCGCGATCACATCGGCGTGGCCGAGGGCCTTCGCGGCCTCGGGATCGGTGTACGCGGGGTGGGCGTCGCCCACGGCCTCGGCGAACTCGCGGATCTTCTCCCGTCCGACCTCGTACGGCGCGGTGGGCGGATAGGTCCGTCCCACGAAGGACTGGTCGAGCGCCATGAACTCGCAACCTCCTGATGAAAGAACGACGGGGCCGGCCTGTGACGGCGTCCGGCCCCATTCAACGCCAAACCCGCCGCACAACGACACGAGGCCGCCCCCCGAAGGGGACGGCCTCGTGTACGAGCCTGTTTCAGCGCGTTTCGCGGTGCGCAGTGTGCGAGTTGCAGCGCGGGCAGTGCTTCTTCATCTCAAGACGGTCCGGGTTGTTACGCCGGTTCTTCTTGGTGATGTAGTTCCGCTCCTTGCACTCCACGCAGGCCAGCGTGATCTTCGGGCGGACGTCGGTGGCAGCCACGTGAGTGCTCCTTGGACGGACGATGGACGGATGAACGCAAAAAAGAGTAGCCGATCGAAGGACCGACCCCACAATCGGCTACTTTTAAGTAGCGGTGACCGGACTTGAACCGGTGACACAGCGATTATGAGCCGCTTGCTCTACCGACTGAGCTACACCGCTTTGATGACTGGGCCCCCCGCCGAAGCGGGGTTTCCGATCACCAGAGCCCCAATGCGGAATCGAACCGCAGACCTTCTCCTTACCATGGAGACGCTCTACCGACTGAGCTATTGGGGCGAGCGATGAAGACATTACACGCTCGGTCGCCGATCGCCCAAATCCGTTTCCCGGTGCCCAACCGACCTGGTCGCGTACCCCGCTCCGGGCACCCTCACACCGCTGATCAGCAAGGCCGCACCGGTACGACTATTTCGCTCCTCCTCCGACCGGGCCCCGCCCACCCCTAGGCTCTACTCACTCTGCGTGATCTTGACCCCTTCCCAGGAGCACGATGTCCGACAGCCAGCCGCGGCGGCCCGACGACCACGCGGCCGACACCACCGGCGGCCCGGAGACCTCCGCCCTGACGCTCTGCGGCGCCCGCCTCGCCGACGGCCGCGTCGTGGACGTACGGGTCTGCGGCGGCCGCATCGAGGCCGTCGGGACCGCGGGCAGCCTCACCGCCGCCCCCGGCGCCCGCCTCGACCTGCGCGGCCACCTCCTGCTCCCCGCGCCCGCCGAGCCGCACGCCCACAGCGACACCGCCCTCACCGCGGACGGCTCCGGGCCCGCGTCCGAGCGTCCCGAGGACATCCGGCGGCGCGCCACCGAGGCCGCCCTGCTCCAGCTCGGCCACGGCGCGACGGCCCTGCGCTCGCACGTGCGGATCGGCGACCTCCAGGGCCTGGCGGCGCTCGAAGCCGTCCTCCAGGCCCAGCGCTCGCTGCGCGGCCTGGCCGACCTGACCCCGGTCGCCGTCCCCCGACTGCTCACCGGCGTCGCCGGGGCGGGCAACCTGGCGATGCTCCGCGACGCGGTGAAGATGGGCGCCGGCGCGGTCGGCGGCCGCCCGGACCTCGACCCGGACCCGGCGGGATACGTCGAGGCCGTCCTCGAAGTCGCCGCCGAGCACGGCTGCCCCGTGGACCTGCACCTGGACGGCGACGACCCCGCCCGGCTGGCCCGGTTCGCCGCGCTGGCGGGCGGCCTGCGCCAGGAGGTCACCATCGGCCCCTGCGCCGGTCTCGCCCGCCTCCCCGCCGACGTCGCCGCCCGGGCGGCCGGGCAGCTGGCGGCCGCCGGGGTGAGTGTCACCTGCCTCCCGCAGGGCGGCTGCTGCGGCACGGAGCACCGGGGCGCCGCCCCCGTACGGCTGCTGCGCGAGGCCGGGGTGCGGGTCACCGCGGGCAGCGGGGCCCTGCGCGATCCGGCCAACCCGGTGGGGCGCGGCGACCCGCTGGAGGCGGCGTTCCTGCTGGCCTCGCAGGGCGGCCTGCGCCCCGAGCACGCCTACGCGGCGGTGTCCGCCGAGGCCCGGCACGTCATGGGGCTCCCCGAGGTCCGCGTCGAGGCGGGCTTCCCGGCCGAGCTGCTCGCCGTACGCGGGGAAGGGCTGGCCGGGGCGCTGTCGCTGGCGTACAGCCGGATCGTGGTGCACCGGGGGCGGGTGGTGGCCCGGACCAGCGCGGTGCGCGAGTACTGCGACTCGGAGGGCGGCGGCGGGCCCGGTCTTCCCCGCCAGGGACGGCCGGAATCCACCGGCGGGCCGTGAGCGTCGCGGCGCGCTCCGGCGTACCGTCGGTCGTATGCGCATTGTCATCGCAGGTGGACATGGTCAGATCGCGCTGCGGCTGGAGCGGTTGCTCGCCGCGCGCGGGGATGAGGCGGCCGGCATCATCCGCAACCCCGGACAGAGCGACGACCTCAGGGCGGTGGGCGCCGAGCCCGTGGTGCTGGATCTGGAATCGGCCACGGTCGATGAGGTCGCCGAGGCACTGCGGGGGGCCGACGCGGCGGTCTTCGCGGCCGGTGCGGGCCCCGACAGCGGCACGGCCCGCAAGGACACCGTGGACCGGGGCGCGGCCGTGCTCTTCGCGGACGCGGCGGAGCGGGCGGGGGTGCGGCGTTACGTCGTGGTCTCGTCCATGGGCGCGGACCCGGACCACGCCGGGGACGAGGTGTTCGACGTGTATCTGCGGGCCAAGGGCGAGGCGGACGCGGACGTGCGCTCCCGCGCCGCCCTGGACTGGACGATCCTGCGCCCCGGGATGCTCACCAACGACGCCGGCACCGGCCAGGTCCTCCTGGCCGCGTCCACGGGCCGGGGCCCGGTCCCCCGCGACGACGTGGCGGCGGCCCTGGTCGAGCTCCTGGACACCCCGGCCACGGCGGGCCTGACCCTGGAACTGATCTCGGGCAACGTGCCGTTGACGGTCGCGGTGAAGGACATCGCGGGCAACTGACCCGCCGCACGAAGAAGGCCCCCGTTCGAAGAACGGGGGCCTTGCTTGTGGCGGCGCCAGGGTTCGAACCTGGGTAGGCTGAGCCGGCAGATTTACAGCGGGCCGCGTCTAGCCCGTCTCACCTGCCGCTTTCTTAGTCTCTCGCCTTCCTGGGGCACGCCTGGGGGATGAGGGAGCAGTTTCATCCCCCTGAGGGAAAGGGCCCGCCCCACGCGCGCTCGGTCAGCTCACCCCAGATACCAGGGGCAACGGTTCGCGGGTCGATGGCCTCGCTCGGTGCCGAGACCTTATAAGTCCCGTCCGGATCTTCGGAACGATCGTGCGGCTTCACCCAGAAGATCCGGCGGACAAACTTGCCTGTCTCTTCTCCGCTGGGGGTATCAGCGTTGAGCACCGAGTAGCCCACGCGCCGACCAGTTCCCGTCCACGCAAGCGGCCTCCGACGTGTCGATGCCATGTGGTGCACGGTCTGACGAACGTAGTCGAACTCGGTGACATCTTCGGTCCACACGATCTCTTCTTCGTGCCTCAAGGCTTGCTGGTCCTCGCGCAACATCGCTCCTCAGTCGGGGAAACTTTGGCGTCGCGGTCCATCCTTTCCTGGCGTCGCCCGCGGCAAGCCATGGTCGGGCGTGTAAGCACTGCGCTGTACAAACTCGCTGGCCAAAACGGGACAGCGCTTACCTTCATGATCAGTTGCGGTCGTTCCTGTGCAGCACTTGGCTCATCATGTGCCAAGCTGGCAACACGATCACCCTAGGGAGGAGAAGACCGATGGCCGAAACCGCGCGGGAGATCGCCAACGAACTGCGGGAGCGCATCCGCTCCGGCAATCTCGCCCCCGGCGCGCGGCTTCCCGGCGAACCCGCCCTCGTGAAGCAGCACGGAGTGGCGAAGGAGACGGCACGCCGCGCCCTCATGCTGCTCGTAAGCGAGGGGTTGGCCGTCCGGCGCAAAGGAAGCGGTACGTACGTGCGCGACTTCCAGCCGATCCGGCGCGTGGCGAACGCTCGCCTGTCGCCGTCCGGGTGGGGCTCCGGCCGGTCGATTTGGAGCAGCGACGTGGGCGACCGCCCCCTGAGGGTGACGGACCTGCGGGTCTACGAAGCCCAGGCCCCTGACGACGTGGCCCGCATGCTCGGCTTGCAGGCCGGCGCAGCCGTCGTTGTTCGGGACCGCGTCTACGCCGTGGAGGGCGAGCCCGTACAAGCCGCAGTCTCGTACCTGCCTGCTGATCTCGTACGAGACTCCGCAATCGCCCAAGAGGACACGGGACCGGGCGGGGTGTACGCGCGGCTGGCCGACCTCGATGTCAAGCCAGTCCGCTTCGTGGAAGAGCTCCGATCCCGCATGCCCAGCTCGGAGGAGTCCGAACGCCTGCACCTGACCGACAGCACACCTGTTGTCGAGATCTACCGGACCGCGATAACAGAGGACGGGACGCCGGTCGAGGTGAACCGCATGCTGCTGAACGCCGGGGTGTACGTCATGGAGTACCACATTTCCGGCTGACCCCGACCGCACAAGCCGAGGGCCCTCCCAGGGGCCCTTTTTTCATGTCCCGTTGACCTCCCTAGGGAGATGTGCCATAAATATCCCTAGGGAGGTCAACGCCGACTCCCGACCCGAAAGGGCTTGGTCGGCATGCGACTTCCCCGAGCGGCCCTGTGGTCGCTCCGCTGAGGGCGGGGACGCTGCAATCCCGCTAAAGGCCAGAGGACAGGGCTTCGGCCCGACTGGCGAGGTGGCCCGGTGACCGCGAGCAACGGCCGGCGAGTGGGGACGAGGTCCCCCTTGCAGTGCTTGATCCCTGTCCGCTGACCGAAGGAGCACCTGATGAGTCGCCGACATACGTGGGCGCCGTATCTGCTGGACCGGCAGGCCGGCCGCGCCCACCGCGTCATCTGACCGCCGCAGCCGCCGTGCTGGGGCCGGTTGCCTCCCTCGTCCGTCCGGCCCGCCGAGCGCGGTGTCGTACGGGCGGGGTTGAGGGGAGCCGGAGGGTCCGGAACCACGGCGGCACCCCGGGGGCAACCGGGGTGCCGCGATACAGGCACCTGAGTAGGAGGCACCTGTGATCAGCAGTCTGACAGAGCAGGAGCGCGAGGCGCTGTCGAAGAAGGTCAGCGAGGTCAACCGCCGTTCCTCCGGCGGTTCCGGCCGCTGAACCACCCCGCCCCGGACCCGGCGTGATGCCGCCGGATCGAATCCGGCCCGGGGCACGAGCCGCCCGCAGCAGCGGGTGGCCAGACGAGAGGAACCGCTGTGCAGAGCAACGAGGACCTTCGCGCCCAACTCGCCGCCGAAGCTGCGGCCGAGGACAAGGCAGCCCAGGCCGCCTGGAAGGCCGCCCACGGGCCCACGGACCCCCAGGGACTCGTCTACGGCGCCCACGGCAGCCACGGCAGCCCCAGCGTCCGCTAGGCCGCACCACCGCCCCGGATCACGCCGCGAGGGCGCCGGATCGAATCCGGCCCGGGGCACCGCCACCCTCAGGTGGCCTATCACCCAACGGCCAGCACCCCGGAGCGGCTACTCCGGGGTGCTGTTGGGCCGTCCTACCGCAAGGAGACAACGACCCATGATCCCCATCGCTGCCCTTCAGGGCCTTGTTACGGCCGCGTCGCTCGGCTTCGAGCCGCCGGCCGCCGAGCTGGACGCGATCGAGCACGAGATGCCGCTCATCCGGGCGGAGGTCGAGCTGCTCGACGCGCAGATCATGACCCTCGTCCGCCCGGCCAGTGAGCTGGACGTACGGCGTATCCGCCGGGCCCGGAACCGGGTCATGGCCGCGCGCCGCGACCTGACCAACCGCACCGTCACGGTGCAGCCGGGCGGTGCCGCATGAGCGCCCGCGCCTACCCCCTCAGTCCTCGGCCCGAGGACGACGCCCGGTTCACCCGGGGCCTGTCCATCGACGTGGCGGACGTGCTCGTTCGGCACGGCTACCCCGAGCTCGCCGGCGGCTTGGACTGGGTGGAGTTGCAGCTCGCCCTCTTCCGGTTCCTGTACGGGAAGGACGGGGCAGAGTGATGGGCTTCCGTGACAAGGTCCGCGACCTGGCCATCAACCACATGACGGACACGGACGGCACTCCGAACCTGGCACGCCGGGCATCTCAGGCCGCCGCTCTGGTCGCCCACACCGCCGCCGATCACTCCACCGCTGCCGCTGCCGGTATCTCACTGCTCGGTGCGGCGGCCGTCGCGGCCGAAGGCGCCCTGTCCAACTACGTCTGCCCTCCCGGCGAGTACGCCACCTTCACCTCGCCCAAGAAGGGCGGTGTGTCATGAGCGTCTATGCCGAGGAGCGCCGCGCGGACCGTGCGGCCGACGCCGAACAGCGCCGCATCGACCGGGCCGCCGCCGACGAACGCCGCGCGGAGCGGGAGCGGGTCGCCGACGAGCGAGCCGCCAAGCTGCGCGAGCAGGAGCGCGCGGAGCGGGACCGGGTACGGCAGGCGCGGGCTGCGGCCCGTGCGGTGCGGCGTGCGGCTCGGGGTGAGGCGCTGACGGCGGGCAACGTGTACCGCAAGGGCACGCTCGCTCTGGTGACGGCGTCCGCTCTGGGGTCGCTGCCGGCGCAGGTGCTGCATTTCGTCGTGATCTCTCCGACGCTGCTTCCGTTGCCGTTGGCGATCGAGGGGGCGGCGTGGGTGATGGCGGCCGGTGTCGCCTACGCGGATGAGCGGGGGTTGCCGGTGTGGGTGCGGTGGCTGCTGCGGTCACTGGTCGTCGCTGCGGCGGGGTTCGCCGCGTCCATCAACTACACCTACGGCACCCACCTGCCGGGCCTGTCCGCTTCGGACGCGCGGACGGCGGGGATCGGGCTTGCGGCGGTCACGCTGCTGGGCCCGCTCCTGTTCGAGGTGCGCCAGTGGGTGACCACCCTGTCCGTGAAGACCGGCACCGCCGAGGACAAGGCCCGGTGTCGGCACGACCGCAAGCGGCGCCGTCAGCACCGGTCGATCGCTCTCGTGGCCGATCGGCTGGTGTCGGCCGCACCGTTCGGTGAGCTGTCCTTCGAGGACGCGTTCGCCCGCGCCTGGGAGATCGAGACCGGCACGGACGAGCCCGGCATGACCCCGAAGCTGCACGAGCGGGCCGCCCGATCGGTCGCCGCTCTCGCCGCCGCCCAACGCCCCGCACAACCCGCCCGACCCCGCACCGGCGGGTGGCTGCGCCGCCGCCGTCCGATCGCCTCCCCGGCCGTTGAATCGGTGGATACATCATCAAATCGGTCTATGGCTGACCTGGGAGAGTCGACGCCGCGCCCGGTGGTGCTGCCCGCCCCGGTGGTCGTAGATGTCGTGAAGGCGATCGAGGCGCCCCGCGTGCGTGCGGTGGCCGCAGAGTCGACGCATCCGCGTCGGGCGACCGGCCGTGTGCCGGACGCCGCCCGATCGAAGCGGCCGGTCCGCACCGCCGATCAGTTGCTCGATGAGGCCCGATCGGCAACCGCCGACTGGTCGACCGCCGACCTGACGGCCGAAGCGATCCGCAAGGCCGTCCACACCTCCCCGGCCAAGGCCCGCGTCCTGCGCGAGACCCTGCGGTCCGAGCGATCGGCCGCACCGGCTGAGGCGGTGGCGTGATGCGCCGGCCGCGTGTGCTGGATCTGTTCTGCTGCGCGGGCGGGGCGTCGATGGGCTACTACCTCGCCGGGTTCGACGTGACCGGTGTGGACATCGTCCCTCGCCCCGCCTACCCGTTCACGTTCGTGCAAGGGGATGCGCTGGATGCGGCGCGGGAGCTGTGCCAGGAATTCGACCTGGTCCACTACTCCCCGCCGTGCCAGGCGTCCTGCGCGTTGACCAAGGGCACCAACCGGGGCCGCCGCAACCACATCGACCTCATCCCGCAGGTACGTCAGGTGTGCGAGTGGTACGGCGTCCCGTACGTCATCGAGAACGTCCAGGGCGCCCACCTGCGCAAGGACCTGCTGCTGTGCGGGGAGATGTTCGGGCTGTCGGTGATCCGTCACCGCTACTTCGAGCTGGGCCCGTACTGGGCTCCCCCGGCGGCCGTGCACAAGCCGCACCGGGGTCCGGTGCGGGGGTGGCGCCACGGGGTGTGGCGTGACGGCCCGTACATCGCCGCGTACGGCAAGGGCGGCGGCAAAGGCACCGTCACCGAGATGCAGCAGGCCATGGGCATCACCTGGACCCACGCCCACGACGAACTCACCGAAGCCATCCCACCCGCCTACACCCACTACATCGGCCGCGACTTCATCGCCGACGACTGGAGCGCGGCCACCATGCCCTGCCCCACCACCCGGCTGCGACACCTCGCCCGCCCCACCCCGCACGAACTGGCGGTGGCCGTCTGATGGCCACCATCCCCGAATACCGGTGGCACCTGGCCCCCGACGGCTACGCCACCCGCCGCCAGCTCCGCGCGATGGGACTGCGGCCCGGCGGTCAGGACGTCGCTGCCGTCCTCGCACGGCCCCGGCGCCGCCGCGAACCGCTGGTCGCCTACCTCTACCGCATCGACCTCGCCCGCCCGGTACGGCCCATGACCCCGGCCCGAGCCGCCGCGCTCGCCAAGGCCATGCGTGCCCGCCGCACCTGCCCCGCCTGCCGGACCGATGCCGGGTACTGCATCCCGCGCTCACTCGGCATGTGCGTCACCTGCCACGACTCCCCTTCGCCGACTTCCTGACCTGGAAGGACTCGCATGGACCCGAACTTGCCCGTACCCCGGGCGGTCACCGTCGTCCAGCTCCCGGATGGCACCTACACCTACGCCGATCCGGCGAACCTGCCCGCCCCGCAGACGGGCCCGCCGCAGATCGTCCAGCACATCCACCACGCCCCGCCCGACCGCACCGTCCAGCGCCTCGCGCTGGGCTCCGGGATCGGTGCCGGGACGGTGGCGGCCGGGGTGTACTTCGGGCCGCTGCTGGTCGGCGTCCTGACCGCGATTGCCGCGAACCTCGCCCTGCTCGCGTTCCTCGCCGCCGTCATGACCTGGGGCGTCGTCACCGTCGTGAAGTCGGTCGGCAGCAGCGAGGGCAAGGCCGCCTCCAAGGCGGTGTCCCGGGCCCGTCGCCGCCGCTGACGGCCCCCTGTCCGCCCGGACATCGTGCCGGGCGGGCGGAGGGCCGGACAGCCCGGCCCACACCCCGGGAGGCACCGAGATGCACAGTTACACCCCCGCCGAGAAGCGCGAGCGCAACAAGCTGCTTCGCAAGGGCTTCCGCCAGGCCCTCGCCGACTGCGTCGACCCTGCCCTGGAAGCCCGGCTCGACAAGATCGACCAGAAGGCCGCCGAGCGCGGCGCCCTGGAACTGCGGGCCCTGCACCAGGTGCAGGCCGACGCCCGCCAGGCCCTCGCCAACGCCAAGGCCACCGAACGCACCGCACCCCGCACCGACCGGGCCACCGCCCGCCAGGCCCGCCGGGCCGCTGAGGACGCCGTGCGCCGCGCCGAACGCGCCGTCCTGCGCGCCGAGAGCTGACCGGGGGCGGCCGGGCTCCTTGGCCGGACCGGCCGCCCCCAAACCCCTCATCCCACCAGCAAGTCTGAG
Organism: Streptomyces sp. NBC_00209; assembly: GCF_045206345.1. Taxonomy (NCBI): domain Bacteria; kingdom Bacillati; phylum Actinomycetota; class Actinomycetes; order Kitasatosporales; family Streptomycetaceae; genus Streptomyces; species Streptomyces sp. NBC_00209. Next base: position 2,792,515 of record NZ_CP108121.1, read on the forward strand.
CAGGAGAGGCACGCCCCATCATGACCGAACTCGCCGTAGAGGGCGCCGACATGGGCACCCTGCACCACCTGAACGACCACCGCCCCACCCCCGACACCACCGAGACCGCTTCGACCACGACCGCCGACGGTGGCGGGGTGGTGGAGGCGGTTGACCGCCCGGACAACCCGTTGGCGGACTGGCTGACCGTGCCCGACGCCCCGGTCCTGCCCGCCTGGGCCCGGTCGGCCGCCTCCATCCGCGCGAACGCCGCCGCGCTGGTCCGGCTGACGTGGTGGCACACCCGCTTCCACGCGTTCCGGGTACCCAAGTACCTGGTCAAGACGGTGCTGCTCGCCGCGCGGGGCTTCTTCCGGGCGACGGTCGGGCTGTGGCCGACGCTGTCCGCGCAGGACCACACCGCGACCGTCCGCGCCCTGCGCGCGCAGGTGAAAGCGCGGCCCGAGGATGTGGACCTGGCCGCGCGGCTCCAGCTCGCGCACTTCGAGCGGACCCGTACGCGTCGTTGGCGGTTCGGCGTTGCCGCGATCGGCGTCGCGTGCGCCGTGATCGGCATCGCGCTGGCTGACCCGGTGCTCCAGACGGGTATCGCGGCGGCCGTCGTGACCCCGCTCGCCTACCTGGGGCGGGGCAGGGATGCCCAGTTCCTGGATCAGGGGGCGCCGCCGCTGCGGGTGGACATGTCCGCGCAGCAGCTCAACGACGCGCTTCGCGCGGCCGGTCTCCTGAAAAGCGGCCGGGCCGGCGAGGACGAGAAGGACTGGCCTCGGGTTTCTTGCTCGATGGGCCCGGTCCGTGACGGCCGTGGCTGGGCCGTGATCTTCGACCTCCCCCGGGGCGGCGGCAAAACCGCCAGTGATGTGCTCGCCAAGCGGGAGGTCATCGCGCAGGAACTCGGGGTCGATGAGATCCAGGTCATCATGTCCCGGGTCCGTGCGGCCAAGGGCGGCAACGCCGGCCGCGTCTCCATGTGGGTCGCGGACGACGACCCGTACCTGGGGACGCCGAACCCGTCGCCGCTCGCCACGGCGGAAAGGTTCTCGATCTGGGAGCCGATCCCGTTCGGTCAGGACGCCCGCGGCAACCGCATCGAAGTCCCGGTCATGTGGCAGTCGATGTTCTTCGGCGGACTGCCCCGCCGGGGCAAGACGTTCACACAGCGTCTGATGACAGCGGCCGGGCTGCTCGACAGCCATGTGCGGCACTACGTGGCCGACGGAAAGGGCGGGGCGGACTGGATGCCCATGCGGGCCGTCGCCCACCGCCTCGTCATGGGCGCCGAGGACGACGCCGTCGAAGCCCTCAAGGCCATGCTCTCCGAACTCCTGGTGGAGATGGAACGCAGGTTCGCGATCCTGCGGGAGCTGCCGACCAGCATCTGCCCCGAGGGCAAGCTGACCCCGGACATCGTCGCCCGGTACAACCTGCCGGTCATCTTCGTGACCATTGACGAGTTGCAGGAGTACTTCACCGCGATGGAGCGCGAGGACCGCGAGCAGGTCATCAACGACCTGTGCCGGATCGCCCGACGCGGCCCGGCCGCCGGGTTCGTGTCCAACTTCGCTTCCCAGCGCCCGGACGCGGAATCGGTGCCGTCGAAGCTGCGGGAGATCATCACCCTTCGCTACTCGACGCAGGTGGTGGACCGTACGTCGTCGGACATGGTGCTGGGCAAGGGCAAGGCCGCCCAAGGCGCCGACGCCTCGGTCCTGTCCGAGGAGCACAAGGGCGTCGGCGTGCTGGTGACCGGTCCGGCGTCGTACGTGACCGTGCGCGCCGACTACCTCGACGGCCCCGGCTTCGCCAAGCTCTGCGCCAAGGGGCGTGCGCTCCGGGAGGCGGCCGGGCAGCTCACCGGAGACGCGTCCGGGGACGTGACGGCGGCGGCCGACGCGGCCGGGCTCAAGCTCCCCCCGATCCTCTCCGACGCCCTCGAAGTCATGCGCCACAGCCCTCGCATGTTCACGACCGACCTGCTCGCGGGTCTCGTGAACCTGGACGAGGACGTCTACGGCGACTTCAACGCCGAACGCCTCGCCGCCGAACTCGAAGCCGCCGGCGTCAAGCGCACCAGCAAGCAGGTCAAGATCAGCGGCACCAACGCCGCCGGATACCAGCGCCGCGACATCGAAGCCGCCGTCCCCGCAGAACTCCTCCTCGCCCAGGGGTAGAGGGGGACCCCACTACCTCGCCCCCTCCCCGGCGCCCCTCTCCGGGCCCTTCCCGGCACGTTCGGGAGGGGCCCGAAGTAGCGGGGGCCCATTACCCCGGTAGCGGGGGAGGTAAGGGCCTGTGACCTGCAAGGTAAGGCAGGTAAAGGGGGACCGGGCACCCCCGCCCGCACCCCTCCACAGCCGGGATTCGAACCCGAAGCAGGAGCGACGGACCACCCTGAAAGGACGTCACGCCATGGCCACACGCCGAGTCACCTGCTGGATCGCCGTTTGCGACGTCTGCGGCGGCAGCGCCACCGAGGAAGGAGGCGTCCCGCACCTCGACAGCCCGATCGAGGCCATCGGATTCGCCACCGCCTGGGGCGACAACTCCGTCGGCTGGACGCTTACGCCGGACGGGCGCCTCGTCTGTGACGCCGTGTACGACCGGGCCCACGAGGCCGTTCACGAGGCCGCCGGCAAGCGCATCCCCGAGCCCGGCCGTGACGCCATGAGCGTCACCTTCACCACCGCCTAGCTACGCCGACGGCGACCCCCTCACGCCAATGAACCGGGGCCGCCGTCGTCCCAACCGTCCTCGTCAGAGAACTGGAGACACCCAGCATGACCCAACCCACCCCCATCCGGCGAGCCCTCGCCGCCGCTCTGGCCGCCGCCGAGCACGGCTGGCACGTCTTCCCCCTCCGCCCCGACACCAAGCGCCCCGCCCTCCACAGCGAGCAGGCATGCCCCACCACCGGGGCCTGCGCCGGCGGGCACCGCAAGCCGGAGGAACGGGCCACCACCGACCCCGACCGCATCCGCGCCGCCTGGTCGACGGGGGCGTTCAACATCGGGCTGGCGACGGGCCCGTCCGGGCTGGTCGTCATCGACCTCGACACGGCCAAGGCCAAGGACCCGGAAGGAACGCCTGACGGCGTCACTTCCCTGCAAGCGCTCTGCGAGCGCGCCGGACAGCCCGGCCCCACCACCTACCGGACCCGGACCGCAAGCGGCGGACACCACCTCTACTTCACCGCCCCGACCGGGTCCCAGCTCCGCAACACGGCAGGCAAACTCGGCACACACATCGACACCCGCGCCCACGGCGGCTACGTCCTCGCCGCCGGCAGCACCCTCCCCAACGGCACGTACGAGGTCACCGACCCCACCGACCCCGCCCCACTGCCCGAATGGCTCCACACGCTTCTGACGCCCCGTCAGCCGCCTCGGGTGCTGATGGCCGCGCCGTCACCGTCCAGGGCCTCCCAGTACGCCTCAGCGGCTCTCAGGGCCGAAACGGCGGCCGTCGCCGGGGCCGGTGAGGGAGTACGGAACTGGACGCTTGTGAGGGCCGCCCGCGCCCTGGGCCGCTTCATCCCGTCCGGCGACCTCGCCCGGGATGTGGTGGAGCAGGCTCTTAATGAGGCGGGAATGCGGGCCGGACTCCGCGAATACGAGTGCCGGGCCGCGATCACCAGCGCCCTGAACTGGTCCATCGCCCACAACCCCACCCGGCGGACCGCATGAGCACGGCCAGGACCCCCCGCCTTAAGAGCCTGCCCGCCACCCCCACCGGCCCCCGCATCGCCGAACCGGCCCCGGCCGCCCCCGGCCAGGGTGCGGCGAAGGTCGTCGGCCGTCAGGCCGTCCCCGTTGCTGTTCGCCCTGACCCGCACACGCTCACCGTGACCGGCATCCAACCCGGCCTGACCGTACGCGGGCTCGGCCGCAACCAGATCCCCGTCGCCGACTGGCTGTGCACCTGCGACCGGCACGAGCGGGCACGGGGACGGAACGCCGTCACCGACCTCACCACCCGCGCCCAGATTGGCCAGTGCCCCCACACCGAACCCGCAGCGAACAGGAGCGCCGCATGACCGACGCGACCACGACCCCCATCGACGGGGCCGCCTTGCTCAATGACGTGGAAGCCTTCCACCGCCGCTTCAACGCCTTCCCGTCCGAAGCCGCCTACGTGGCCGTGGCCCTGTGGGACGCGCACACGCACTTGCTCGACTGCTTCGACTCCACCCCGCGCCTCGCGTTCCTCTCGCCCGAGCCGGGGAGCGGCAAGACCCGGGCGCTCGAAGTCATCAGCACGCTGGTCCCCCACCCCATGCACGCCGTCAACGCCTCCCCGGCCGCGCTCTTCCGTGCGGTGGCCGACGAGGCGGGGCGGCCCACGATCCTCTTCGATGAGATCGACACCGTCTTCGGCCCCAAGGCCAAGGACAACGAGGATCTGCGCGGCCTGCTCAATGCCGGGCACCGTAGGAGCGGCGTCTCCTACCGGTGCGTCGGAGACGGCGGCACACAGACGGTCGTCGCCTTCCCCTCCTACTGCGCCGTCGCCATGGGAGGGCTCGGGTCCCTGCCCGACACGATCCTGGCGCGCTCCGTGATCATCCGTATGAGGCGTCGCGCCCGTAACGAGCGCGTGGAGCCGTTCCGAGCTCGCATCCACGAACCGCAGGGCCACGCCCTGCGCGATCAACTCGCCACCTGGGCCAAGGAAGTCCGCCCCCGCGTCGACGGGGCGTTCCCTGACATGCCGGACGGCATCACGGACCGCCCCGCCGACGTGTGGGAACCGCTGCTCGCCGTCGCCGACGCGGCCGGCGGAACGTGGCCCGACCGGGCCCGGCAGGCGTGCGTCGACCTGGTCACCGCCGTGAACGAGGACGACCGCGCCTCGCTCGGAGTCAAGCTCCTCACCGACCTGCGCGACCACGTCTTCCCCGGCGAGGACACCGTCTCCACCGTCGAGATCCTGCACCTGCTCAACGGCCTGGAGGAATCCCCCTGGGGGGACCTGGACGGCCGCCCGCTGAACGCGCGCACCCTCTCCAAGACGCTCAAGGAGTACGTAACCGCCAAGAGCAAGCCCATCTCACCCCGCCCGCTCCGCATCGGCGGACAGATCGTCAAGGGCTACCACCGCGACGACCTCACCGACGCCTGGAACCGGTACTGCCCCCCGCCCCCGGAATCTCCGGTTACATCGGTTACACCCCTCCTACTGGACGCCTGACCTGCGACGCACCCGTAACCGGTCGGGGCGGTGTAACCGGAACATCGTCGGTTACACCGCCCCGACTCACCGCCGTCTGTAACCGCACGCCATCGGTTACACCTCACCCATCGGTTACAGAAAACAGGCCCCTGACCTGCGATGTAACCGCCGTAACCGATGTAACCGCACCCGTAGAGCCGACCCGCGTAGAGGAGTAGCACCCATGGCCCGCCCCCAGATGCTCAAGCTCCCCGAAGTCCTCGCCGAAATCGGCATGAGCCGCGCCGCTTTCTACCGCATGCGCGCTCGCCGCCAGGGCCCCCGCCTCATCAAGCTCCCCAACGGCCAGATCCGCGTACGCCGCTCCGACCTGGACGCGTGGTGGGCGCAGTGCGAGGAGACCGCCGCCTGACCTTCCCCTGACGCACCGACCACCGAGGGCCCGCCACTCCGGCGGGCCCTCTCCCCATGGAGAACCATGCCTCTCACGTACGACGTAAGCCTCTACTCGCTCGAAGTCCGCCGCGAACGTCCGAAGCCCTACCGGGTGCGCTGGCGGGTCGGACAGCGCAAGCACTCCAAGAGCTACCAGCTCAAGGCACAGGCCGACGGCCGCCGGTCCGAGCTGATGTCCGCCGTGCGCCGCGGCGAGCAGTTCGATGAGGAGCTGGGTCTCCCCGCGTCCGAGATCCGCGCGATGCAGGGGTCCATCACCTGGTACGAGCACACCCGCGCGTACATCGACCGGAAGTGGGCCGCCGCGCCGGCGAAGTCGCGGAAGAACTACGCGGACGCCCTCGCGACCATTACGCCGGCGCTCATGAAGACAAGGGTCGGGCGCCCGGACACGGCGACGCTCCGCAAGGCCCTGTACGGGTGGGCATACAACCGGAACCGGTGGGACGACGAACCCCCGGCGGACGTGGCCCACGCCCTGCGCTGGGTGGCCAAGAACTCGTATCCGATCTCCGCGCTCGAACAGTCCGCAACCGTGCGGCTCGCCCTGGACGCGCTCGCGCTGAAGCTGGACGGCAAGCCCGCGGCCCCTCGCACCGCGAAGCGGAAGCGGGCCTGCCTGAGCGACGTGCTCGGTCTCGCGGTCGAGCAGGGTTACTTCTCCATGCCGGTCAACCCGCTCACCACCGTGAAGTGGGCGGCCCCCAAGACTGCCGAAGAAGTCGACCCGGACAGCGTGGCCAACCCCCGCCAGGTCCGGGCGCTGCTTCGGGGCGTACGCGAGCAGGGCCCCCGCGGTGAACACCTCGAAGCGTTCTTCGGCTGCCTGTATTACGCAGCCATGCGGCCGGCCGAGGCGACGGCCCTGCGCCTCCCCCAGTGCCACCTGCCGGAAACCGGCTGGGGCACCCTCACCCTCCGGCAGGGCTTCGTACGGGTCGGGAAGGGCTGGACCGACGACGGCCAGGCGCACGAGGCCCGGCACCTCAAGGCCCGCGCGGTGAAGGACTCACGGCCCGTGCCGATCCCGCCGCACTTCGTGCGGATGCTCCGGGAGCACATCGCCGCGCACGGCACCGCCCCGGACGGCCGGCTGTTCCGGACCAACCGCGGCGGCCTGCTCCAAGAGACCGGGTACGGCGAGGTGTGGGCACAGGCCCGCGCCGACGTGCTCACCGAGGACGAATCGGCGTCGCAGCTTGCCCGGCGGCCGTATGACTTGCGTCACGCCGGGGTGTCCTTCTGGCTCAGCTCCGGGGTGGACCCGATGGAGTGCGCGCGGCGGGCCGGCCACACGATCGCCGTCCTGTTCCGGGTCTACGCCAAGGTGCTCGCCCGTACGCAGGACCGGGCGAACCGGCGGATCGATGAAGCCATGCGGGAGTGGAACGAACCCGAGTAGGCCGCCCTCCCCCCGGGGGACGTCTGGGGGACACGCCCTGGTCGGAGCTGGGATTCGGGCGGGATCAGGTGAGACAAGGTGGCGTTTCGGGCGCCTGACGCTCTCCCGTCACTACAACGAGAAAACCCCTTCCGATCTGCTGAAACAGCAGGTCGGAAGGGGTTTCACTTCCAGTGGCGGCGCCAGGGTTCGAACCTGGGTAGGCTGAGCCGGCAGATTTACAGTCTGCTCCCTTTGGCCACTCGGGCACACCGCCAAGGGATGCCGCCTTCGAGTCCGGGTTTCCCGCGGTGCTCTCTGGCAACGACGTAAACGATACCTGATGACCGAGGGTGGTACGCCACCGGATTGTTCGGAGGCCCGTGCGGTCTCGGGTGGCTAGGCTTTACGCGGCCGCTGCGCCAGGTACGTACTTTCCAGCACCCCCGATCCAAGGAGCCACACGTCATGGCCGACTCCAGTTTCGACATCGTCTCGAAGGTCGAGCGGCAGGAGGTCGACAACGCCCTCAACCAGGCCGCCAAGGAGATCTCCACCCGTTACGACTTCAAGGGCACGGACGCGTCGATCGCGTGGTCCGGCGAGAAGATCCTGATGCAGGCGAACGGCGAGGAGCGGGTCAAGGCCATCCTCGACATCTTCCAGACCAAGCTGATCAAGCGCGGGATCTCGCTGAAGTCGCTGGACGCCGGTGAGCCGCAGCTGTCCGGCAAGGAGTACAAGCTGTTCGCCTCGATCGAGGAGGGCATCTCGCAGGAGAACGCCAAGAAGGTCGCGAAGATCATCCGCGACGAGGGCCCCAAGGGCGTCAAGGCCCAGGTCCAGGGCGAGGAGCTGCGGGTCACCTCGAAGAGCCGGGACGACCTGCAGGCCGTGCAGGCGCTGCTGAAGGCCCAGGACTTCGACTTCGACGTGCAGTTCGCGAACTACCGCTAGAACATTGGCCCGGGCGCGGAACCTCTCGTTGCGTGCCCGGACTGCATGTCCGAATACCGCCGGTTCCGGCGTTTCGGGCGCAGCAGACTGGCCCGTGGCGGCCGGCGTTCCGGCCGGTCGTACGGACGAGGAGAGGGACCGGTCATGACCATGTACGCGACGGTCGACAGCCCGCTGGGTGAACTGCTGCTGGTCGGGGAAGAGGCCCCGGGCGGGGCGGGTGTCGCGCTCGCCTCGCTCTCCGTGCCCGGCCAGAAGGGCGGCACCGTCGTCCAGGACGGCTGGGTGTACGCGCCGGAGGCGTTCGCCGGGGTCGCCGCCCAGCTGCGGGAGTACTTCGAGGGGCGCAGGACGCGCTTCGACCTGGTGTACGCGCAGGGGCGGGGCACCGAGTTCCAGCGGCGGGTCTGGGCCGCGCTGGACGCCGTTCCGTACGGCGAGACAATCTCGTACGGGCAGATCGCCGCGCGCGTCGGCGCGAGCGGTGCCGGGGTGCGGGCCGTGGGCACCGCGATCGGGCGCAATCCGCTGCTCGTCGTGCGGCCGTGCCACCGGGTGATCGGTGCGGACGGCGCGCTGCGCGGGTACGCGGGCGGTCTGGAGCGCAAGGAACGGCTGCTGGGGCTCGAAGGGGCCCTGGCGGGGCGTTGACGGGCCGGCGCTGATGGACGGGCTCTTCCCCAGGTCGCGGGCCGTCGTCGCGCCCGGGGCCGTGCATGTGCCCGACTGGCTGTCGCCCGAGCGGCAGCGGGAGTTGGTGGCGGCGTGCCGGGAGTGGGCGCGGGGACCCGTGCCGCTGCGGCACACCGCGTTGCCGGGTGGCGGGGTCATGTCGGTGCGGACGGTGTGCCTGGGGTGGCACTGGCAGCCGTACCGCTATGCGCGGACCGCCGACGATGTGAACGGCGCTCCGGTGGCCCCGTTCCCCGGCTGGCTCGCGGAGTTGGGGCGGGCAGCGGTGGCGGAGGCGTACGGGCCGGGAGGCGGCTCGGAGGCGTACGCGCCGGATGCCGCGCTGGTCAACTTCTACGACGGTACGGCCCGGATGGGCATGCACCGGGACAACGAGGAGCGGTCCGGGGCGCCCGTGGTGTCGCTCAGCATCGGGGACACGTGTGTCTTCCGGTTCGGCAACACGGAGGGCCGGGGCAGGCCGTGGACCGACGTGGAGCTGGCGTCCGGGGATCTGTTCGTGTTCGGCGGTCCGGCGCGCCGGGCGTTCCACGGGGTCCCGGTGGTCCGGCCCGGCACCGCTCCTCCCGGTACGGGGATGAGCGGTGGCCGGCTCAATGTGACGTTGCGCGAAACGGGGTTGAACGGCTGACGTCAGCGCCGTTCGCGGGAGTTGCCGAAGAGCAGCCGATAGGCGATCAGCAGGATCAGGGAGCCGCCGATGGCCGCGATCCAGGTGGCCGGGTCGAAGAAGTCCTTGCTGATCTCGCGGTCCAGGAAGCGCGACGATATCCAGCCACCGAGGAAGGCGCCCACGACGCCTATGAGGGTCGTGCCGATCAGGCCACCGGGGTCGCGCCCCGGCAGCAGGATCTTGGCGATGACGCCCGCGATGAGCCCGAGAATGATCCAGCCGATAATGGTCATGCGTGCGAACCTACCCGTCCCTCTGTCCTGGAATCCAAGACGCCGGGGACGGGCGGGTGGTTGCGTGCGGCGAGCTGCGGTCCGGGGGCCTACCAGCCGGCGAACTGCTCGTCGGTACGCACGATCTCCTTGCCGAAGGGCATCAGGGACACCGGGATCAGCTTGAAGTTGGCGATGCCCAGGGGGATGCCGATGATCGTGAGGCACAGGGCGATGCCCGTGGTGATGTGACCGAGCGCCAGCCACCAGCCGGCGAGGATCAGCCAGAGCACGTTGCCCACGCAGGACGGGCCGCCCGCGTCCCGGCGGTCGACCACCCGGTGCCCGAAGGGCCACAGGGCGTAGACGCCGATCCGGAAGGCGGCCAGGCCGAAGGGGATGCCGATGATCGTGATGCAGAGCAGGACTCCCGCGAGCAGGTAGCCGAGGAACATCCAGAATCCGCAGAGGACCAGCCAAATGACGTTCAGAATGGTTTTCACGGGCGAGGACCTGCCATCTGCTCGAGTCGGGCGATGCGCTCCGCCATCGGCGGGTGGGTCGAGAACATCTTGGACATCCCCTGCGCGCGGAACGGGTTGGCGATCATCATGTGGCTCGCGGTCTCGATCCTGGGCTCCGGGGGCAGCGGAAGCTGCTGTGTCCCGGCCTCCAGCTTGCGCAGGGCACTGGCGAGGGCCAGCGGGTCGCCGGTGAGCCGGGCGCCCGAGGCGTCCGCCTCGTACTCCCGGGAACGGCTGACGGCCAGCTGGATGACGGACGCGGCGAGCGGGCCGAGGATCATGATCAGCAGCATGCCGAGGAGGCCCGGTCCCTCGTCGTCGTTGGAGCGGCCGACCGGGATCAGCCAGGCGAAGTTGACCAGGAACATCACGACGGAGGCCAGCGCTCCGGCGACGGACGAGATGAGGATGTCCCGGTTGTAGACGTGGCTCAGCTCGTGGCCGAGGACGCCGCGCAGCTCGCGCTCGTCCAGGAGTCTCAGGATGCCCTCGGTGCAGCAGACCGCCGCGTTGCGCGGATTGCGGCCGGTCGCGAAGGCGTTGGGGGCCTGGGTCGGGGAGATGTAGAGCCGGGGCATGGGCTGGCGCGCCGAGGTGGAGAGCTCGCGGACCATGCGGTAGAGCTGGGGCGCCTCGAATTCGCTCACGGGGCGGGCGCGCATGGCCCGCAGCGCCAGCTTGTCGCTGTTCCAGTACGCGTACGCGTTGGTGCCGATCGCCACCAGGAGGGCGACGATCAGGCCCGTACGACCGAAGAAGCTGCCGATGACGAGGATGAGTGCGGACAGGCCCCCGAGGAGTACGGCGGTTCTCAGCCCGTTGTGCCGGCGGTGCACGGTACGCCCTCCAAATCGTGCAGCAGGGGAGCCCTTGGCGGGTGGGGCCCCACCGCTCAGTGGAGCCTCCCGTACTGGTCAACGCCAGGCGGCGGGAGCGAGTTCCCTGGTCCGGACGGCCCGACGGCCCAGGCCGGCCCCGCTGTGCGCGTGGGGGGCGGGCTCTGGGCCGTCCGGGTGGAGGTGTGCCGGGCGCTCAGCGCTGGGCGGGGAGCTTCGCGAGTTCCACGGCCTCGGGGTCGGGCTCGACCTCGCTGGTGCAGTGGGCGCAGCGGGAGGCGATGGCGGGGATCTCGGTGTAGCAGCGGGGGCAGTCGCGCAGCGCGGCCTTGATGTCGACCGGCTCGTCGGCCTTCTTGGCGACGAAGCGGTCCTGGACCTTGGCCATCGGCATGACGACGCCGAAGTAGAGGACGGCGGCGGTGATGATGAAGGCGATGGCGGCGGCGATGAACAGGCCGTACGGGAACTTCACGCCGTCGACCGTGAAGTGCGCGTGGCTGAAGTCGCCGGTGCCGCGCGTGATGATGCCGATCAGCGGCACGATGAAGCCGTTGCTGAACCCGGTGACGACCGCGGTGAACGCGGCTCCGACGGCGAGACCGACCGCCATGGAGATGACGTTCCCGCGCAGGATGAAGTCCTTGAACCCGCTCAGCACTGCTCTGGCTCCTTGTGGTGATGAGAACGTCGTACGCGTTCCGAGGCACCGACCTTGCCCTGTGCGGGTGGCCGGGGGCAAGCCGATCCTGTCACCTTTCGAACAGGTGCTCGATATCAGAAGAGATTGACGGCGGCGAACCTCAGGACGGTCTGCGGAGCGCCCGACAGGACGACTCCGGCGGCGGCGGTGAGGACGATCGCCGCGGTCAGGGGCGCCGGGACGCGGTGCCGTACGGCGGGCGCGGCCTCTTCCCCGTTCGCGGGCGCGCGGAACAGGGCGGCCGTCCACCGGAGGTAGTAGTACAGGGCGACGACGACGTTGACGGCCATCACGACGGCGAGCCAGCCCAGGCCAGCGTCGACGGCGGCGGAGAACACCGTGACCTTGGCGAAGAGCCCGATGATCCCCGGCGGCAGCCCGGCCAGGCAGAGCAGGAAGAACGCCAGCGCGAGGGCGGCCAGGGGCCGGGTGGCGTACAGGCCGCGGTAGTCGTCCAGACGGTTGCCGGGGCGGGTACGGGCGACCAGCGCGGCCACCGCGAACGCGCCGAGGTTCACGACGGCGTACATCAGGGCGTACGCGACGGTGGAGCCGATCCTGCGCTCCCCGGCGTACGCGGCGGCGGCGATCGGGACGAGCAGGTACCCGGCCTGGGCGACGGAGGACCAGGCGAGCAGGCGTACGGCGCCGCGCGCGCGGGAAGCGCTCTGGCGCAGCGCGGCGACGTTGCCGACGGTCATCGTCAGCGCGGCGAGGACCGCGAGGGCGGGGCCCCACACGTCCGCGTACGCCGGGAAGGCGATCACGGTGACGAGGATGAGGCCGGTGAAGCCGACCGCCTTGCCGACGACCGAGAGGTAGGCGGCGATGGGCAGCGGGGCGCCGACGTAGGTGTCGGGCACCCAGAAGTGGAAGGGCGCGGCGGCCGTCTTGAAGGCGAAGCCGACGAGGGTCAGCGCGACGCCCGCCCCGGCCAGGGTGGAGAGCTGGGGGTCGACGCGGCCGAGGCGGCCTGCCAGGTCTGTGAGGTGGAGCGTGCCGGTGGCCGCGTACACGAAGCTGACGCCGAGGAGCATCACGGCGGTGGCGGTCACGGAGGACAGGAAGAACTTCAGCGCGGCCTCGGAGGAACGCCGGTCGCCGCGCTTGATGCCGACGAGGGCGAACGCGGGCAGCGAGGCGACTTCGAGGGCGATGACCAGCGTGGCGAGGTCCCGCGACGCCGGCAGGAGCGCGGCGCCGGCGGCGGACGAGAGCAGCAGGAACCAGAACTCGCCGGCCGGGAGCTTGCGGGTGTCGCCGATCGAGAGCAGCGCGGTGAGCAGCGCGCCGCCGAGCACGAGGGCCTGGATGACCAGCGTGAAGTGGTCGGCGGTGTAGCTGCAGGCGTGGCTGCCGGTGGTGAGGCAGAAGGTGGAGCGGTCGCCCTCGTGGAGCGGGATGATCAGGGCGAGCGAGGCGACGAGCCCGGCGACGGCCCCGTAGCCGAGGAGCGGTTTGCGGGCCTCGGTGACGAAGAGGTCGGCGACCAGGAGGACGACGGCGACGGCCGCCGCGGTGAGCGGGGGCGCGAGGGCGAGCCAGTCGACGGACTGGACGAGGCTGGTGGCGCTCTCGGCCGCTGTGGTCACGACTTGCCTCCTGCGAGGAGCTTCTGCACGGCCGGGTCGGTGAGGCCGAGGAGGACGGCGGGCCACAGGCCGGCGAGGACGGTGAGGGCCGCGAGGGGCGTCCAGGCGGCGAACTCGTAGCTCTGGACGTCGGCGATCGGCTTCGGTTCGTCGCGGCGGGCGCCCATGCAGACGCGGCGGACCACGATCAGCAGGTACGCGGCGGTGAGCAGGGTGCCGAAGGCGGCGATCGACATGAACGTCAGGAAGGCGGGCCGGCTCAGCCCCTCGGCCGGGTCGAAGGCGCCGAACAGGGCGAGCATCTCGCCCCAGAACCCGGCGAGTCCCGGCAGTCCGAGGGAGGCGACCGCGGCGAAGGCGAGGAGGCCGCCGAGGCGGGGCGCGCGGCCGTAGAGGGCGGCGCCGGTGGCCCCGGCGAGGGTGTCCAGGTCGGCGGTGCCGTACCGGTCCTTGACGGCGCCGACCAGGAAGAACAGCAGGCCGGTGATGAGCCCGTGGGCGATGTTGGCGAAGAGCGCGCCGTTGACCCCGGTGGGGGTCATGCTCGCGATGCCGAGGAGCACGAAGCCCATGTGGCCGACGGAGGAGTACGCGATGAGCCGCTTCAGGTCGCCCTTGGCGCCGGGCCGGGCGAGGGCCAGGCAGGCGAGCGATCCGTAGACGATCCCGGCGACGGCGAAGGCCGCGAGGTACGGGGCGAAGGTGTGCATCCCGTCGGGGGCGACCGGGAGCAGGATGCGGACGAACCCGTACGTGCCCATCTTCAGCAGGACGCCCGCGAGGAGCACGGAGCCCACGGTGGGGGCGGCGGTGTGGGCGTCGGGCAGCCAGCTGTGCAGCGGCCACATCGGGGTCTTCACGGCGAGCCCGATCCCGATCGCCAGAACGGCGGTGACCTGCACGGACGAGGTCAGCCCGCGGCCGTTGTCAGTGGCGAGTGCCACCATGTCGAAGGTGCCGCTCTTCAGTCCGATGAGGAGCAGGCCCAGCAGCATGACGACCGAGCCGAGCAGTGTGTAGAGGATGAATTTCCAGGCGGCCGCCTGCCTCCCCGCACCGCCCCATCGGGCGATCAGGAAGTACATCGGGATGAGCACCATCTCGAATGCCAGGAAGAAGAGGATCAGGTCGAGGACGGCGAAGGTGGCGAGGGTGCCGGACTCCAGGAGGAGGACCAGCGCGACGAACGCCTTCGAGGAGGGGCCTTCGGGCAGCTTGAAGTAGCTGTAGAGCGCGCAGAGGAAGGTCAGCAGCGCGGTCAGTACGAGCAGGGGGAGCGAGATGCCGTCGATGCCGAGGTGGATGCGCACGTCCAGCGCCGGGATCCAGCTGATGTCGGTGGTGGCCTGCATCTTCGACGGGTGGTCGTGGTCGAAGCCGGCGGCCAGCACCAGGGTCGCCAGGAGGATGACCCCGGTGACGGTCACGCCGTGGCGGAGCACGGCCTGGTCGGGGCTGCGGCCCTTCAGCCCGGGCGGGGCGGGGAGCAGGGCGGCGACGGCCCCGATGAGCGGGCCGACGACGACGAACGCCAGAAGGAACTGCATCACGGATGCGCTGATATCGATCACGGCTCAGGACCCCGCGTTGACGTTGGCGTAGACGACGGCGGCGACCGCCAGGACCAGGGAACCGGCCAGCAGTGCGCTGAGGTAGCTCTGCACGTTGCCGGTCTGGGCGCGGCGGACGGCCGTGCCGAGCCAGCGTGCGCCGGTGGCGGAGCCGCGTACGTAGGTCTCGACGACCTCGCGGTCCAGGAAGCGGACGAGGCGTGCCGCGGCCTGGACGGGGCGGACGAACAGCGCCGCGTACAGGGCGTCGAGGTGGAAGCCGGTGGCCGCGTGGCGGTGGAGGGGGCCGAGCAGCAGGCGTCCGGGGTCGGCGGGGTCGGGGGCGTCCCCGACCGGGCCGTAGGCGGCGGTGCGGGCCTCGATGGCCTCGATCTCCACGAGGGCCGGTTCCGCGTCCGGGTGGGCGACGACCGAGCCCATGGGGACGCGGGCGGCGAGTGCGGTGGTGTGGCGCCAGGCCCCGTAGGTGACCAGGCCGCCGACGAGGCCGACGCCGGTGGACAGGACGGCGGTGGTCAGCGAGGGGAGGAGGCGGTGGCCGTCGAACCAGTCGCCGATGACGCCGACGCTCAGCCCGAGGGCGATGGTCGGGACGGCCAGGACCCACAGGACGGCGGTCATGGCGGCGGGCTGCCTGCCGTGGTCGGGGGCCTCGGCGCCCCGGCCCCGGAAGGCGAGGAGCCAGAGCCGGGTGGCGTAGGCGGCGGTGAGCACGGCGGCCAGCAGCCCGGCGACGAGGACCGTCCAGCCGGCGGCGGCCGGGGCGACGTGCCGGTCGCCCAGCGCGGTGTGCTCGGCGGCGACGAGGACGGCTTCCTTGGAGAAGAAGCCGGCGAACGGGGGGATCGCGGCGAGCGCGAGCAGCGCGACGGTCATCGTCCAGTAGGCGTCCGGGATGCGGCGGGCGAGGCCGCTCATCCGGGACATGGCGGCGAGTGAGTTGGTGCCGGCGGCATGGATGACGACGCCGGCCGCGAGGAAGAGGACCGCCTTGAAGGCACCGTGCGAGACGAGGTGGAAGACGGCGGCGCCCCGGTCGCCGACGGCCAGGGCGCCCGACATGTAGCCGAGTTGCCCGATGGTCGAGTAGGCGAGGACGCGCTTGATGTCGTCCTGGGCGAGTGCGGCGAGCCCGGACCCGATCATCGTGACGGCCGCCATCACGGCGAGGACGACGAGGGCCGCGCCGGACGCGGCGAAGACGGGGAGGAGCCGGGCGACGAAGTAGATGCCGGCGGCGACCATCGTCGCCGCGTGGATCAGCGCCGAGACGGGGGTGGGGCCGGCCATGGCGTCGGGGAGCCAGGTGTGCAGGGGGAACTGCGCGGACTTGCCCGCGACGCCGGCCAGGAGGAGGAGCGCGATGAGGGTGGGGTGATCGAGGCCGCCGTGGGCGACGGCGCCCAGGATGCGGGTGATGCGGAAGGAGCCGGTGTCGGCGGCGAGCGCGAACAGGCCGATGAGGAAGGGGACGTCGCCCAGCTTGGTGACCAGGAACGCCTTCAGCGATGCGGCGCGCGCCTCGGGCGTCTCCCAGTAGTGGCCGACCAGGAAGTACGAGCAGATGCCCATGACCTCCCAGCCGACCAGCAGCACCATCAGGTCGCCGGAGTAGACGACGAGCAGCATCGCGGAGGTGAAGAGGGAGACCAGCGCCGCGTACGAGGGGTAGCGGGGGTCGTCGCGGAGGTACGCGGTCGAGTAGATCTGCACGCAGCTCGCGACCAGGGCGACCAGCACGGCGACGAGGACGGCGAAGCCGTCGAGGTGCAGCGCGAGGTCGATGGGGACGGAGCCGGTGGGGGTGAGCTGGGTCGCCGCGTCGATGGCCCGGCCGCCGCCCTGGCGCGCGGCGACGACGGCCGCGAGGACGAGCGAGACGAGCGTGGGCAGGACGGCGAGCGGGCGTACGTACTCGGGTGCGGTGCGGCCGATGAGCAGCCCGACCGCCGCGCCCAGGAACGGGAGGAGGGGGACGAGGACGGCGAGGGTCGTGGTGGTCACGGGGTGGCCTCTGCCTTCTTTGCCTTCCCTGCCGCAGCAGTGGCCTGGTCTTCGGGGTCGGGGACGGCGTCGTCCTCGTCGTCACCGGCCGGGACGGCCTCGGCCTCGTCGGTCTCGGCGGTGTCGCGGAGGCGGTCGACGTCGGAGCTGCCCCGGTTGCGGTAGACGGCGAGGACGATCGCCAGGCCGATGCCGATCTCCGCCGCCGCGATGGCGATGGTGAACAGGGTGAGGGCCTGGCCGGAGTGCAGGCGGTCGCGGAGCCAGACGTCGAACGCGACCAGGTTGAGGTTGACGGCGTTGAGCATCAGCTCGACGGACATCAGGACGAGGATCGCGTTGCGGCGGGCGAGGACTCCGTAGAGCCCGGTGCAGAAGAGGAGGGCGGCGAGCACCGCGGGATAGGCGAGGTGCATCAGCGCGCGTCCTCTCGGGGCGGGGTGGCGTCGGCCCGGTCCGGTGCGGCCCGGCCGCCCTTGCGGGAGAGGACGATCGCGCCGACCAGGGCGGCGAGCAGGAGGACGGAGAGCGCTTCGAAGGGCAGTACCCAGTTACGGAAGAGGAAGGCGCCGGTGACCTCGGTGGAGCCCTGGGCGGGCCCGTCCAGCTCGATCCACGTCGTGCGGAAGGCGTCCACGACGACCCAGACCAGGGCACCGGCGGAGGCGACGGCGACCGCGAGGGCGGCCCACCGGTTCTCCGAGTCGGCGTCCGGGGAGCGGCCGATCGGGGCCCTGGTGAGCATCAGGCCGAACAGGAGGAGGACGACGACGGAACCCACGTAGATCAGTACCTGCACCCAGGCGATGAACTCCGCCGTGAGCAGGAGGTATTCGACGGCGAGGCCGCCGAGCGCCACGATCAGCCAGAGGGCGGCGTGCACCAGCTGCCTGGTCGTGACGGTCACCAGGGCCGCGCCGAGGGTGGCGATGCCGACGAGGACGAAGGCGATCTCGATGCCGGACGGGGAGAGGAAGCCGGGGGCCGCCGGGGCGGCCGCGAGGGCGGTGATCACTCGTTGCCCTCCTCTGCGTCTGCCTCTGACTCCGCGGCGGCTTCCTGTGCCTGCTGCTCCTGCTGGGCGCGGAGCTTGTCGGCCGTCTTGCGGGCCGCGGCGAGTTCCTTCGGTTCCTCGGCGCGCGGGTCGAGCGCGGGCGGTTCCGGGACCGTCCACATCCAGTCGCGCAGCTTGTCGCGCTCATGGGTGAGGTCCAGGATGTCCGTCTCCGCGTACTCGAACTCCGGCGACCAGAACAGCGCGTCGAACGGGCAGACCTCGATGCAGATGCCGCAGTACATGCAGAGCGAGAAGTCGATGGCGAAGCGGTCGAGCACGTTGCGGCTGCGTTCGCGGCCGCCCGGGGCCGCGGCCGGCACCGTCTCCTTGTGGGAGTCGATGTAGATGCACCAGTCGGGGCACTCGCGGGCGCACAGCATGCAGACCGTGCAGTTCTCCTCGAACAGCGCGATGACGCCGCGCGAGCGGGGCGGCAGTTCGGGCTGCACGTCCGGGTACTGGGCGGTGACGGTCTTCTTCGTCATCGTCCGCAGGGTGACGGCGAGGCCCTTGGCCAGACCTGAGCCGGGGATCGGGGGCACTAGTTGATCGCCACCTTCACGATGCCGGTGAGCGCGATCTGCGCGAGAGCGAGCGGGATGAGGGTCGTCCAGGCGAGCTTCTGCAACTGGTCCTCGCGCAGGCGCGGGTAGGTCACGCGCAGCCAGATCACGACGAACGCGAGGATGCCGGTCTTCAGCAGGGTCCAGACCCAGCCGAGTCCGTCGGCGCCCATCGGGCCGTGCCAGCCGCCGAGGAACAGCACGGTGGTCAGCCCGCACAGCACGACGATGCCGGCGTACTCGGCGAGCAGGAACAGCGCGAAGCGGAGGCCGGTGTACTCGGTGTACGCGCCGAAGATGATCTCCGAGTCGGCGACCGGCATGTCGAACGGGGGGCGCTGGAGTTCGGCGAGTCCGGCCACGAAGAAGACCAGGGCGCCGGTGATCTGCCAGGGCAGCCACCACCACGCGAACGCGTCCAGGATGCCGGGCAGCGAGACCGTGCCCGCCGCCATCGCCACCGAGGCGGCGGCGAGCAGCATCGGCAGCTCGTACGCGAGGAGTTGCGCGGCGGTGCGGAGGCCGCCGAGCAGGGAGAACTTGTTGGCCGACGCCCAGCCGGCCATCAGCGAGCCGAGTACGCCCACGCCCATCACGGCGAGTACGAAGAAGATGCCCGCGTCGACGACCTGGCCGACCGCGCCCTCGCCCGGGCCGATCGGGATCGCGACCAGCACGAGCAGGTACGGGAGGAGGGCCACGGCCGGCGCCAGGCGGAAGACCTTGCGGTCGGCGCCGGCGGGGACGATGTCCTCCTTCTGCGCGAACTTCACGCCGTCGGCGACGAGCTGGGCCCAGCCGTGGAAGCCGCCGGCGTACATGGGGCCCAGGCGGCCCTGCATGTGGGCCATGACCTTGTGTTCGGTCTGGCCGACGACGAGGGGGAGGACCATGAAGACGGCGAAGACGATGACGATGCGGAGGGCGACGTCCAGGGCGTCGGTCACTCTTGATCGCCTCCGTTGTCGGGGGTGGGGTCGTTGTCGGGTCGAACCGTGGGCTTGGTCTCCGGCGCGTTGCGCCACGGCGCGTCCGTCGCCGGAGGGGACACCGGCTCCTGCTGGCTCGCCGAGCCCTGGGACACGCTGCGGCTGCGGCGCGGGCGGGGTTCCGCCGGGGTCGCCGGGGTCGCGTCGCCCGCCGTGCGGGTGCGCCGGGCCGGGCGGGACGGGGCCGGGGGGAGCTGCCCCTTGAGGGGGCCCCACTCGTTCGGGTCCGGGACGCCCGGCGGGAGCATCGTGCGGCGCTTCGGGCCGCCGTGGTCCGACTCGCCCGGTTCCTTGGCGCCCGGCCATGCCTTCGCCACGCGGGCGGCCAGCACGAAGTCCTTACGGAGGGGGTGGCCCTCGAAGTTCTCGGGGAGGAGGAGCGGGACCAGATTCGGGTGGTCCTCGAAGACGACGCCGAACATCTCGTGCGTCTCGCGTTCGTGCCAGGCGGCCCCCGCGTACACACCGATCGCCGTCGGCAGGGCCGGGGCCTCGTGCGGCACCGTCGTACGCAGCAGCAGGCGGTGCACCCCGGCGGCGGCGGACGGCAGCGCCGCCACATGCGCGCACACCCGGAAGCCCGTGCCCGGTTCGTCCACCGCGCTCAGCCAGTCGAAGTACGTGCAGCCGAGGGTGTCCCGGGCGGTTTCGAGGGCGGTGATCCACGCGGTGGGCGGGACGTCGACCGTAAGGAGGTCGTACGCCTGCTCGGCGGTCGCGTCCTCGCCGAAGACCTCGGTCACCGCGTCCGGGAGCCGGTCGAAGAGGGTCACTTCCCGTCCCCCTCGGCCGGAGACGGAGCCACCAGGCCGCTGCGCAGCGCCGCCGTCGACGGACGGGCGCCGGCGGCATCCGCGTAACGCTCCCCCAGCGACTCGCGCGCGATCTTCTCCTGGAGCTTCAGGATGCCCTGGAGCAGCGCCTCGGGCCGGGGCGGGCAGCCGGGGACGTAGACGTCGACGGGGATGATCTGGTCGACGCCCTTGGTGACGGAGTACGAGTCCCAGTACGGGCCGCCGCAGTTGGAGCAGGCGCCGAAGGAGATGACGTACTTGGGCTCGGGCATCTGCTCGTACAGGCGCTTGACCGCCGGGGCCATCTTGTCCGTCACCGTGCCGGAGACGATCATCAGGTCGGCCTGGCGCGGGCCCGGCGCGAAGGGGATGACGCCGAGCCGGATGAAGTCGTGGCGCGCCATGGAGGCGGCGATGAATTCGATGGCGCAGCAGGCGAGTCCGAAGTTGAAGACCCAGAGGCTGTAGCGGCGGCCCCAGTTGAGGACCACCTTCATCGGTTCCGGCGCGAGCCTGGACAGGACGCCCAGGCGCTTCGGTTCCGGGAGGAACGTGGGTACGGCGGCGGGTTCGTCCCCCGCCCCGGCCGACGACGGGCTCGTCACGTCCATTCGAGGACGCCCTTCTTCCATGCGTAGAGCAGTCCCACGGCCAGGAAACCGAGGAAGATGAACATTTCCACCAGCGTGGTCGCGCCGTAGCCCGGCGCCGCGAAGACCGTCGCCCAGGGGAACAGGAAGATCGAGTCGACGGCGAAGATCACGTACAGGAACGCGTAGACGTAGTAGCGGACCTGGGTGTGCGCCCAGCCCTCCCCCACGGGGTCCACGCCGCACTCGTATGTGAGCAGCTTCTCCGGCGTCGGGACCACCGGCCGCAGCAGCCGGCCCGCGCCGAACGCGACGGCGACGAACAGGACGCCCACCAGGGCGAGGAGTCCGACCACCGAGTAGCTGTGGAAGTAGTCCGACGACGCGAGCACCGTCCGCGCCGGTGTCGATGCCGCACCGGGAAGACCCGTCACGTCCGCCCCTCGCTCCCTAGCCCCGTCCGAAGCCCCGTCCACGATCTGTACGCACGGGAGTCTAGGCCCTGTAAAGGACGGGTAAGCAGTTGCGTCGGGCAACGAACGGGGAACGAGGGTGGGACGAGTGGGGCACGGGTGGGGCATGGGTGGGGATATCCCTACTTCACCTCACCCACGAGCCCCATGGCATCCGCCTCGCGCGCCCGGCAGGCTGGTCGTATGACCATGAGCCCCCAGGTGCCCGCCCATGACGGGCCTCCTCCCGTCCGCTTCGCCTTCGGCCGGTGGACGTGGAAGGAGGTCGCGCACCTTCTTTCCAACCTGCCGATGGCGATCGTCGGATTTGTCTACACGGTGTTGATGACCGCGATCGGCGTGGGCCTCGCGGTCACCGTCGTCGGTCTGCCGCTGCTGGCCGCCGGGCTCCAGGGCGCCCGGCTGATCGGCCGCGCCGAGCGCGCCCGCGCCCGCAAGCTGCTGGGGGTCGTGGTCGAGGAGCCGAGCCCCCCGGCCCGGGGCCGCGAGGACGACGGGTTCTTCGCCTGGCTGTGGACCAGCCTGCGCGACCCGGTCGCCTGGCGGGCGGCCCTGTACTCGTTCGTACGGCTGCCGTGGGGCATCCTCACCTTCGTCGTGACGCTCGTCTGCCTCATCGTGTGGCCGGCGCTCCCCTATGCGGCACGGCTGATGGCCAACGCGGACCGGGCCATGGTGCGCGGGCTGCTCTCGCCCTCCGACGACCTGGAACGCCGCATCGCGGAGCTGGAGACGGACCGGGGCGTGGTGGTCGACACGGCCGCCGCGGACCTGCGCCGCATCGAGCGCGACCTCCACGACGGCGCCCAGGCCCGGCTCGTCGCCCTCGCGATGGGGCTCGGCCTGGCCAAGGAGAAGCTGACGGACGATCCGGAGGCGGCCGCGCGCATGGTGGACGAGGCGCACGGCGAGGTGAAGGTCGCCCTCCAGGAACTCCGCGACCTCGCCCGGGGCATCCACCCCGCCGTCCTCACCGACCGCGGCCTCGACGCCGCGCTCTCCGCGATCGCCTCGCGCTGCACCGTGCCCGTCACCGTACGGGTGGATCTTGCGGGGCGCCCGGCGCAGGCCATCGAGGGCATCGCGTACTTCACCGTCTCCGAACTCCTCCAGAACGTGAGCAAGCACAGCGGGGCCCGTACGGCGTCCGTCGACGTGTGGCGCTCCGGCGACCGGCTGCTCATCCAGGTCGGCGACGACGGGCGGGGCGGGGCCTCGATGGACGGCGGTACGGGCATGGCGGGGCTCGCCGAGCGGCTGGACGCCGTGGACGGGGTCTTCGTACTCGAATCGCCCGCCGGCGGCCCGACGACCGTCACGGCGGAGCTGCCGTGGCGCGACCGGGGCGACGAGAAGAGCGCGCAGCGCGTGAAGGGGTAGGGAAAACCCCCGCTCCGAGACGGATACCGCCCTCATGGTGCGGCGGCGCCCCGCCCAGCACTCTTGAAGTACAGAACGCACGCACCTCCACAGACGCACGCACCATCACCGGCGCACGCACCTCCACGGACGCACGCACCTTCACGGACGCGGAAGAAACGGACGGAACCCCATGGCCACGGCATACGGACCGGACACACGGGACCCTCAGCGGTCGGGAAGCGGCCTCGGGAACCGTCCCGCGCGGCGGCACGTCCTGCCGGCCGCGCTGCGGGCGCCGCTGGAGGGCAGGACCTGGCGCGAGTTCCTCTACCTCATGCTGAGCCTGCCGATCAGCATCGTGCTCTTCACCTTCGCGATCACCATGGTCTCGCTGGGCGCGGGCCTCCTCGTCACCTTCCTCGGCATTCCGGTGCTGGCGGGGGGCCTGGCGATGTGCCGGGGCTTCGGGATGCTGGAGCGGACCCGGGCGCGGACCCTGCTGCGGCTGGACGTGGCCGATCCGGCGCCGGCGCGCGGCCGGAAGAACGGGCTGATGTCCTGGGTCGGCGCGGTCCTGAAGAGCGGGGTGTCCTGGCGCCACCTGCTGTACGCGCTGCTGCACTTCCCGTGGGCGGTCTTCGCGTTCTGCGTCGCGCTGACGCTCCAGGCGTGGGGCTGGGCGGCGCTCACCTACCCGCTGTGGCACTGGTTCGTGCCCTCGCACGCGGGCGTCACGGGCATCCAGCTGTACGGGGACACCCAGCACGAGGTCTACCTCGACTCGGGCGTCGATCTCGCGCTGACCGCCGGCCTCGGCCTGGGCATCGTCCTCGTCACCCCCTGGGTGATCCGGGGCCTGGCGACCGTCGACCGGCTGATGGTGGCGGGGCTGCTGAGCCCGTCCCGGCTGGCGGAGCGCGTCACGGAGCTGGAGTCCGACCGGGGTGTCGTCGTGGACACCGCCGCCGCGGACCTCCGCCGCATCGAGCGCGACCTCCACGACGGCGCCCAGGCCCGCCTGGTCGCCCTCGCCATGGACCTGGGCCTCGCGAAGGAGAAGCTGACCGCCGACCCGGAGGCGGCCGCGCGCATGGTGGACGAGGCGCACGGCGAGGTGAAGGTCGCCCTCCAGGAACTCCGCGACCTCGCCCGGGGCATCCACCCCGCCGTCCTCACCGACCGCGGCCTCGACGCCGCGCTCTCCGCCGTCGCCTCGCGCTGCACCGTGCCCGTCTCCGTGGAGGTGGACCTCCCGTCCCGGCCCGCGCAGGCCATCGAGGGCATCGCGTACTTCACCGTCTCCGAACTCCTCCAGAACATCAGCAAGCACTCCGGTGCCACCCGCGCCTCGGTCGACGTGTGGCGCACGGAGGACCGCCTCCTGCTCCAGGTGACCGACGACGGTCGCGGCGGCGCCGACCCGGCGTCGGGCAGCGGGCTCGCCGGGCTCACCGAGCGGCTGGACGCCGTCGACGGGGTCCTGGTGGTCGACTCGCCGGTGGGCGGCCCGACGAAGGTCACGGCGGAACTGCCCTGGCGCGGCTGACCGGAGAACCACGGCACGTCACTTATCGGGTCAACCCCGCGAACGCTCGCGACGTCAGTGCCGTTACTGGGATGCTGGACGGCGTACGGGTCGTGCCAGCGAGCGAGCAGCAGCGGGGGAAACAGCGTCGTGGTGGAGGACAGGGTGCGCGTGGTCATCGCCGAGGATTCGGTACTGCTCCGGGAGGGACTGACCCGGTTGCTGACCGATCTCGGGCATGACGTCGTCGCGGGCGTCGGGGACGCGGAGGCGCTGATCAAGACGATCGGCGACCTGGCCGGGCAGGACGCGCTGCCGGACGTGGTGGTCGCGGATGTGCGGATGCCCCCGACCCACACCGACGAGGGCGTCCGGGCGGCGGTGCGGCTGCGCCGGGACCACCCGGGGATCGGGGTGCTGGTCCTCTCGCAGTACGTCGAGGAGCAGTACGCCACCGAGCTGCTGGCCGGGTCCAGCCGGGGCGTCGGGTATCTGCTGAAGGACCGGGTCGCCGAGGTCCGGGAGTTCGTGGACGCGGTGGTCCGGGTGGCGCAGGGCGGTACGGCGCTGGACCCCGAGGTGGTGGCGCAGCTGCTGGGCCGCAGCCGGAAGCAGGACGTGCTGGCCGGGCTGACGCCGCGTGAGCGTGAGGTGCTGGGCCTGATGGCGGAGGGGCGTACGAACTCCGCGGTGGCCAAGCAGCTGGTGGTGAGCGACGGGGCGGTCGAGAAGCACGTCAGCAACATCTTCCAGAAGCTGGGCCTGGCGCCGAGCGAGGGGGACCACCGCCGGGTGCTGGCGGTGCTGACGTATCTGAACTCCTGACACGGCACCACCGGCCCGGGCGAGGGTCCGACGGGGAACCGGGCGGCTGGTGGATCATGACGGAACAGCGCCGGAAAACGTCTCAGCATCCAGAATCACAGCGTCTCAAAAAGCCGTCCATCATGTGATCGACCGGAGGAAGGCGACCCTCACGGCCGTAGGGTGGGCGGGGGACCTCCGGCGGGCCGGACGGTTCCGAGCCGCCGTCCGAGGGAGGTCCAGTACGTGACCAGCCAGGTCAGTAGCACCGCCGAGCAGGCCGACGAAGCCGGCGAGGCGCTCGTGGGGGGACAACGCGCCCCCCGGTCCGAAGCCGCGGGAAGCGGCGAGAAGGAAGTCCGCCGTCTGGACCGGGTGATCATCCGCTTCGCGGGTGACTCGGGTGACGGGATGCAGCTCACGGGTGACCGGTTCACCTCGGAGACGGCGTCCTTCGGGAACGACCTCTCCACGCTGCCGAACTTCCCGGCCGAGATCCGCGCCCCCGCAGGCACCCTGCCGGGGGTTTCGTCGTTCCAGCTGCACTTCGCCGATCACGACATCCTGACCCCGGGCGACGCGCCGAACGTGCTGGTCGCGATGAACCCGGCGGCACTCAGGGCGAACATCGCCGACGTGCCGCGTGGGGCCGAAATCATCGTGAACACCGATGAGTTCACGAAGCGGCCGATGGCGAAGGTGGGGTACGAGACCAACCCGCTGGAGGACGGCTCGCTGGAGGCGTACAACGTCCATCCGGTACCGCTGACCACGCTCACGATCGAGGCGCTGAAGGAGTTCGGGCTCTCCCGCAAGGAGGCCGAGCGCTCGAAGAACATGTTCGCGCTCGGGCTGCTGTCCTGGATGTACCACCGGCCGACCGAGGGCACCGAGACGTTCCTGCGGGCGAAGTTCGCCAAGAAGCCGCAGATCGCCGAGGCGAACGTGGCCGCCTACCGGGCCGGGTGGAACTTCGGCGAGACGACGGAGGACTTCGCCGTCAGCTACGAGGTGGCGCCGGCCTCGCAGGCGTTCCCCACCGGCACGTACCGGAACATCTCGGGGAACCTCGCCCTGTCCTACGGCCTGATCGCCGCGGGCCGCCAGGCCGACCTGCCGGTCTACCTCGGCTCGTACCCGATCACGCCGGCCTCGGACATCCTGCACGAGCTGAGCAAGCACAAGAACTTCGGCGTGCGCACCTTCCAGGCCGAGGACGAGATCGCGGGCATCGGTGCCGCGCTGGGCGCCGCCTTCGGCGGTTCGCTCGCCGTGACGACGACGTCGGGGCCCGGGGTGGCGCTGAAGTCGGAGACCATCGGACTGGCGGTCTCACTCGAACTGCCGCTGCTCATCGTGGACATCCAGCGCGGCGGCCCCTCGACCGGGCTGCCCACCAAGACCGAGCAGGCGGACCTGCTCCAGGCGATGTACGGGCGCAACGGCGAGGCCCCGGTGCCGATCGTGGCCCCGCGCACCCCGGCCGACTGCTTCGACGCGGCCGTGGACGCGGCCCGGATCGCCCTGACCTACCGCACCCCGGTCTTCCTGCTCTCCGACGGCTACCTGGCCAACGGCTCCGAGCCCTGGCGCATCCCGGAGCTCGACCAGCTGCCCGACCTGCGCGTCCAGTTCGCGGGCGGCCCGAACCACGAACTGGCCGACGGCACCGAGGTGTTCTGGCCCTACAAGCGTGACCCGCAGACGCTGGCGCGCCCGTGGGCGGTCCCGGGCACCCCCGGTCTCGAACACCGTATCGGCGGCATCGAGAAGCAGGACGGCACCGGCAACATCTCGTACGACCCCGCCAACCACGACTTCATGGTCCGCACCCGCCAGGCCAAGGTGGACGGCATCGAGGTCCCGGACGTGGAGGTCGACGACCCCGCGGAGGCCCGGACGCTCGTGCTGGGCTGGGGTTCGACGTACGGCCCGATCACCGCGGCCGTGCGCCGGCTGCGCGCCTCGGGGCGCTCCATCGCCCAGGCCCATCTGCGCCACCTCAACCCCTTCCCGCGGAATCTGGGCGAGGTGTTGGAGCGTTACGACAAGGTGGTCGTCCCCGAGATGAACCTCGGCCAGCTGGCCATGCTCATCCGCGCCAAGTATCTGGTGGACGCCCACAGTTACAACCAGGTCAACGGCATGCCGTTCAAGGCCGAGCAGCTCGCCACAGCTCTTGAGGAGGCCATCGATGCCTGAGGTGAACGAACTGCTCCAGCTGGTGCCCAAGGCCGAGGCGAAGCAGTCCATGAAGGACTTCAAGTCCGACCAGGAAGTGCGCTGGTGCCCCGGCTGCGGCGACTACGCGGTCCTCGCCGCCGTGCAGGGCTTCATGCCCGACCTCGGTCTGGCGAAGGAGAACATCGTCTTCATCTCCGGCATCGGCTGCTCCTCACGCTTCCCGTACTACATGAACACGTACGGGATGCACTCGATCCACGGCCGCGCCCCGTCCATCGCGACCGGCCTGGCCACCTCGCGGCGCGACCTGTCGGTGTGGGTCGTCACGGGTGACGGCGACGCGCTGTCCATCGGCGGCAACCACCTCATCCACGCGCTGCGCCGCAACGTGAACCTGAAGATCCTGCTGTTCAACAACCGGATCTACGGGCTGACCAAGGGCCAGTACTCCCCCACCTCCGAGCTGGGCAAGATCACCAAGTCGACGCCGATGGGCTCGCTGGACGCCCCGTTCAACCCGGTGTCGCTGGCGATCGGCGCGGAGGCGTCCTTCGTCGCCAGAACCGTCGACTCCGACCGCAAGCACCTCACCGGCGTGCTGCGCGCCGCCGCCGACCACCCGGGCACGGCGCTGGTGGAGATCTACCAGAACTGCAACATCTTCAACGACGGCGCGTTCGAGGTCCTGAAGGACAAGGACCAGGCGCAGGAGGCGGTGATCCGCCTGGAGCACGGGCAGCCGATCGTCTTCGGTACGGACGGCGCGAAGGGGGTCGTACGGGACTCGCTGACCGGTGACCTCCAGGTCGTCGCGGTCACCGAGGACAACAAGGCGCAGATCCTCGTCCACGACGCGCACGCCCCGAGCCCCACGACGGCCTTCGCCCTGTCCCGGCTCGCCGACGCCGACACCCTGCACCACACCCCGATCGGGGTGCTGCGCAGCGTGGAGCGCCCGGTGTACGACACGACGATGGCCGAGCAGCTGGACACGGCCGTGGAGCGGCACGGCAAGGGCGACCTGGCCGCGCTGCTCGCCGGGAACGACCACTGGACGGTGGTCGGCTGACGCCGGTCCCCGTTCCGCGCGAGCGCGCCGGACCTGCCCCTCGCGGGCGGGACCGGCGCGCTTTTGCATGCCCTGACCAGCACACTTTCTTTTGGTTAGCGCATTCCGTAAGGTGGTGTGAGAACGAAGCGAACAAACGAGGAGGAACACCCCCATGAGCATCGTCGTCACCGGAGCCACCGGAGCACTCGGCCGTCGCGTCGTCGAGCACCTGCTGACCACCGTCCCCGCCGCCGAGGTCGCCGCCGTGGTCCGCGACAAGGACAAGGCCGCCGCTCTCGCCGCCCGGGGCGTCGAGCTGCGCATCGCCGACTACGACAGCCCCGAGACCCTGGCGGACGCCTTCCACGCCGGCGACCGGGTCCTCCTCATCTCCGGCAACCAGGTCGGCAGCCGCGTCGCCCAGCACACCGCGGTCATCGACGCGGCCAAGGCGGCGGGCGTCGCCCAGCTCGCGTACACCGGGATCCTCGGCGGGCCCGAGGCCGACTTCACGCTGGCCGACGAGCACCGCGCGACCGAGCGGCTGATCCTGGACTCCGGCCTGCCGTACACCTTCCTGCGCAACGGCTGGTACACGGAGAACCAGACCGAGAACCTGGCCCCGGTCCTGGCGCACGGCGCGGTCGTCGGCAGCGCGGGCGAGGGCCGTATCGCCTACGCCACCCGCGACGACTACGCGGCCGCGGCCGCCGCCGTCCTGACCGGCGAGGGCCACCTGAACCGCGCGTACGAGCTGAGCGGCGACACCGCCCTGTCCTACGCCGACTACGCGGCGGTCGTCGCGCAGGCCACCGGCAAGGAGATCGCCCACAACGACGTCCCGGCCGCCGTCCACCAGGAGATCCTGACCGGCGCCGGGCTGCCCGAGGGCTTCGCGGCGATCCTGGTCGACGTGGACCAGGCCGTCCGGCGCGGGCGCCTGGCCGGCACCAGCGGCGACCTGGCCCGCCTGATCGGCCGCCCGACGACCCCGGTGGCCGACACCGTGGCCGCCGCGCTCTGAACCCGTACGCCATCCGGTGTCATGACCGTCTGACGATACGGGCATGACACCGGGCCCCCGGCGGCGCTACCTTCATGTGGTTGACGGTCGTACGACCACCACCCACCAGGAGGGGCCCGTGCAGGGGACGAATGACCAGCGGGCCGGACTCCTCTCCGGCTTCGCCGCGTACGGGATGTGGGGCATCGTCCCGCTGTACTGGCCGCTGCTGAAGCCGGCCGGGGCGGTCGAGATCCTGGCCCACCGCATGGTGTGGTCGCTCGGCGTGGTGGCGGTCCTGCTGCTGGTCCTGCGCCGGTGGTCCTGGATCGGCCCGCTGCTGCGGCAGCCGCGCAAGCTGGGGATGCTCTCCATCGCGGCCTCCACGATCACCGTCAACTGGGGCCTGTACATCTGGGCCGTGAACAGCGGCCATGTGGTCGAAGCGTCCCTCGGCTACTTCATCAACCCGCTGGTCACCATCGCCATGGGCGTCCTGCTCCTGGGCGAGCGGCTGCGCCCGGCGCAGTGGGCGGCGGTCGCCACCGGCGTCGTGGCGGTCATCGTGCTGGCCGTCGGCTACGGGAAACCGCCCTGGATCTCGCTGATCCTGGCGTTCTCCTTCGCGACGTACGGCCTGGTCAAGAAGAAGGTCGACATGGGCGGCCTGGAATCGCTCACCGTCGAGACCGCCGTGCTCTTCCTGCCCGCGCTCGGCTATCTGATCTGGCTGGGCGCGCGGGGCACCTCGACCCTGACCTCCGAGGGCGCCGGGCACACCGCGCTCCTCGCCTCGACCGGCGTGGTCACCGCGGTGCCGCTGATCCTGTTCGGGGCCGCCGCGATCCGCATCCCGCTCTCGACCATCGGGCTGCTCCAGTACATGACCCCGCTCGCCCAGTTCCTCCTGGGCGTGGCCTACTTCCACGAGGAGATGCCGACGGAGCGGTGGGCCGGGTTCGCCCTGGTGTGGGCGGCGCTGATCGTCCTCACCTGGGACGCGCTGCGGACCGCGCGCCGCAACCGGGCCCGGGCGCAGGCGGCCCGGCTGGCCGCGACGGCGGGCGCGGAGCGGATCGATGTTTCACCCGGCACAAGCCCCGGCGCCGGGACAGAATGCCGGTCATGACCCTTGAGTGGAAAGTCGTCATCGACGCCGCCGACCCGCACGCGCAGGCCGGCTTCTGGTCCCAGGCCCTCGGTTACGAGATCGAGGACAACAGCCCCCTGATCGAAAAGCTCCTGGGCATCGGGGCCGTACCCGAAGCGCTCACCACCACCGCGCACGGCCGACGCGCCTGGCTCGACCTGGCGGCGGTACGGCACCCCGACGACCCGTACGACGAGGACAGCGGCGCCGGCCACGGCCGCCGACTGCTCTTCCAGCGCGTCCCCGAGCCGAAGACCGTCAAGAACCGCCTCCACCTCGACCTCCACGCGGGCCCGGAGCGCCGCGAGGCCGAGGTGGCACGGGTGGTCGGGCTGGGCGCGAAGGTCGAGCGCGAGGTGGAGGAGCCGGGGGGCCGGTGGACGGTGCTCACGGACCCGGAGGGCAACGAGTTCTGCGTGCAGTAAGCGCGGGCCCCTCGCCCGGGAGGCCGGGACACCGGGCGCTCAGGCCGCCCGGTGTCCGCTCGCCCCGCGAGTCCAGGACCGCGCTGCGGAAGCCGTACGGGACTCCAATGATCAGGACGACCCCGAGCAGGAGCAACGACATGACGCACGCCACCGAGGGGACGCCGAGCCCGACCAGGACGGCCATGGCGCCGAAGTCGACCAGCACGCAGCCGAGCCCGTAGGAGGCGGGCGCGCTGTGCGCCACGTCGCACGCGGCCCCGGCCCCGTCACAGACGCCACCCGAATCGCCTACCCGGCAGCGGTGTTCGTACACCAGGGGACAAACCATTGGCTCAGACGGGCAGCTCCCACCCCAGGCTCTCGTCGGCCCCCAGGCACACCCGCTGCCGTGCGGCCGAGACGGTGAGGCGGAACGCCTCCTGGCCGGGCTCACCGAGGGCCTGCCACTTCCGCACTGCCTCCTCCACTCGGTCCCACAGCCGTACGGGCCCGCGCTGCACGACGGTCCACCCACCCCTGGAATCAGGCGCTGTCCGGGCCTGCGAACCGGTGGCAACGTCCCAGAGGATCTGATCCGCCCCCGCCCCCAGGCGCTCCACCGACGGCGCCGCGAGCTGGGCGATCCAACCGCCGGTCCAGTCGTCCAGCTTCGCCGGGTCGATTCGGCTCGCGCGCTCGTCCCCGGGCAGCAGCGTCAGCGTCGGGCGAGGCGGCCGGTCATGCGGCCGGGCGATCATGAAGCTGGTACCACCGGGCAGAAACCGCCCGGTGGCCTCTCCCGGCCCGGTCACTTCCAGCAGCGCGAGGGCGTTGGCGTAACTCCATCCGGACAGGGTGACCAGAATCCTTCCTCCCGGCTTCACCTGGTGCAGCCAGGGCAGCGGGATGTACCGGACCGAGCAGGTGGCGATCAGCCTGTCGTACGGTCCTCCGTCCGGGTCGCCCCGCAACCCGTCCCCGATGAGCAGACGCGGTGCGTATCCGGCCGTCTTGAGCGCCGTCGCGGCGGATGCGCCCACCCCGGGGTCGTACTCGATGCTCGTGACGTTGACGTCCCCGAGACGATGGGCTCCGAGAGCGGTCGAGTACCCGGTCCCGGTGCCGATCTCCAGCACCCGGTGCCCGGATTCTTCACCTAACCGCTGCCACATGCGCAGCACCAGCGACGGCAGTGTGGAGGACGACGAGGGCGAGCCCTGGACGTCCTCCCCGGACACGTCGTCCGGCCTGATACGACCGTCGAGTTGGGTGATCAGCGTCTCGTCCGCATACACCCCCTCCAGCCATCCGGGCTCCTCCTGCCGGACGGGCCGGAACCGGGTCGGGGCAGTGCCGGGCACGTGCCTGAAGTAGGACCCGGTGAACAGTTCACGGGGCACCGCTCCGGCGGCCGCGCTCCACCCGGGTCCCGTGAAGACGCCGGCCTCGGTCAGTCCGTCCACCATGGCTGCGCGGAGTTGCGCTGCTGTGCTCACGACTCAGGGCCCCTCTCCAGTTGGTCGGCGATGGCGTGAGCGATCGCCGCAGTGATGTCCGCCGGCTGCCAGGCCCATTGGCCATTCGGATTGCACTCAAGGAAGTGCCAAACGTCCGCTGAAGTGACGGCGAAGTCGAAAGCGCCGTAGACCAGGCCGAACGCGGCGAGATATGCGGCGATCGCCCGGGCGACCGCGGCAGGCACATCGATCGACGCGCATGTCATCAGATCCTGCCGGTGACGCCAGTCGACCTCGGGACTGTCGATACGGGTCCCGAAGAGTCGACCGCCCACAGCGGTCACCCGCACGTCGAACGCCTTGACCACTTCTTCCTGGAACAGGTGCGGGCAGACGGACACCGCGTCGGTGATCTCGTCCGCATTCACTCGGCGCACCCACACGCTGTGCGGCCGGCCATCGACGCGATACGGCGCGTTCCACAGCGGCTTGTAGACGACACCACCGGCCCGACCGGCCACGAACCTCCGTGCCTCACACGGGTCGTTGGTGATCACCGTGGCCGGCACGTGGAATCCGCAGCGCTCGGCCGCCACGAGCTGTGCGGGCTTGGACTCGGCGGTCCGGTTGCGCCAAGGATGATTGACGTAGTGCGCGCATGGCAACGACGCGAGGATTCCCCCCGCACCCCACAGCGCTTGCGCGGCGGCGAAACGGCGGTCCTGGTCGCTGAGGCCCGAAGGTCCCTCGTACGGAGAGGGCCTTCGTACCCAGACGGACCGAATCCCAGTGGTGTCGATCTCCCGGGTGGCCGTACGCAGGGTGCCGTGCTGACCGCCCCGCTCGTACGAGGCGGTCAGCACCGCGCCTGTGTGCACGTCGGTTCCCGGATCGAAACGGGCCACGGGCACCCTTCGCTCCGCGAGAAGCCGCAGCACCACATCCGCCGTCACGTCGCGCGGACCGCTCAGCACCAGGACCGACCTGCCGTCGCGCATCAGCCGGAACTCTGGTCCTGGTCGTACGACTCGGTGCTGTCCGAGTCGCTTGCGCCTCCGGGTCCGGACCCGTCTCCGGGGCTGGTCGAGGTCGGGGTGAGGCCGCTCGTACTGGTGCCGTGGTTGCCCAGCTCGACCGCCCGTCCGCGCTCGTCCACGATGACGGCGATCTGTGTTTCCGGATCGATCACCGGCGCGTACGCCGGAACCTCGGCGGTGGCCGCATAGGGCCCCATTCGTCGCGTTCCCCATGGGGCGGTCGTCTGATTCATCTGGGCTGCGCCTCCGCTCTGCGAAAGTGCCGGCACGTCGGCTTCCGGCTGCGAAATCCACGGTAGGGACCGGCGCCCGTCGTCCACCAGAGTTATTCGCGTTGTCGGGTAAAGGCCGCAGACCACTCGCCCAGGATTTCCCGGCATTCACTCCCGAAGACAGCGTGTCGCTCGTAGGTCTCGAATTCGGCGCGATAAGTCGAGACGTCCCTGTGATCCCGGAGGATCAGCGCCCCGGTACCTGTTTCCACGGTGGCCAGCCTGCGGTCGTACACCGTGAACGTACTCAGAGGCCGCTCCGGGACATAACCACCCAGAGGAATCACCCCGAGCCGTACCTGCGGGATCCGGGAGACCGACACCAGCCGATCCAGCTGTACGGACATGGCCACAGGCGGAAGCAGCGGCCACCTGACCGCTTGCTCGGTGAGAATGAAGGTGAAGGACTTTGAAGGGTCGTACAGAACCTGCTGCCGCTCAAGCTTCTTCGCAATGGTCTTCGACTGGTCACCGGCGACATCGGCGATACTGGCCCGCACATAGTCAGGCGTGGCGAGCAATCCCGTGATCATCGAAAGCAGAAAGAACCGGAGCTCCCTCGATGCGGACTCCAGCCTGGCAAGCTCGTTCTGCTTCTTGTCCAGCCCCCTGCGGCGCGAGGACCAGTGGGCCTGCCATTCCGTGTTGGCCCTTCTCGCCTGGATCCGGATCTCAGCCGCCACGACATCCGATGCCCCGAGCGCTTCCAGTACGAGATCGACGTCGACCGGTGTCGGCGCGAGCTTTCCGCTCTCGATGTTGCTGACCCTGGTCTGGGACATGTTGCAGCGGCGAGCGAGCCAGGTCTGAGTCCTCCCGGCCCGCCTGCGCTCGCCTCTCAGCAGTTCCGCCAGGTCGGACCTGGACCGGTCCAGCTTCGCGGGGTCAAAGGTCAAGGTCCTTCACGTATTCCTCGAACGGCACCGACTCGGCCAGCGCCACCCGCTGGCACTCGATGAATGGAGCCGTTTCCCCTTCGTGGACTTCGCGGCTGATCTGCCGGCCGTCCGGGTCGTAGTTCATGAGGACCACTTCGGAGCGGTCGAAGATCCAGAAGTCCTGAACGCCTTCCAGAGGATTCGCCCTGTCGGTCACGTCCAGGATCCTGATCTCCTCCCCTGCCAGCGCGTGAGGCGCGTAGTACTGGGAGAACTCGAAGCGCAGATACGCCGAAAGCGGTCGGGTCACGATGTGTACCCGCCCCTGCGAGCGCCCCTCCGCGACCTGTCGGCGCAGCCGGCCCGTGTACTCGTTCGCGACCGTGCGGGGATCCGCCCGGGCCCCCGCCTCGAACGCGGCGAATTCCTCCCGCTCCTGTGGCATGAGGTACTGAGGCAACGTCTCAAGTCGCCAAGCCTCACGCCGGAATCCCTGAAACCGCGCCGCCCAGTCCTCACCAGCCAAGAACACGCACGGCCTCCCTCAGCACGCTCTCGGGGATCTCCACGATCCCCTCTCCGCTCGGCGGCGTGAAAGCGTCCGAGACCGCCCCCTGCACGACAAATGATCCGCCGGCCGTGCGATAGACGTTCGGGCAATCGTCCTTGCCGCACTCCCCGTTGCCGTTCCCGTTTCCGGTGAGCCGGGTCAGTTCCTCGCGTGCCACGTCGAACCCCCTCGGTTTACGGCCCGGTCGAGCCACCGCAGTCGAAGGTACGGAGACTGGCTCCGCCCGTCCATGCGGCAGCGCCAATATTCGCGTTGTCGGGTAACAAGCCTCTGCGCCCGGCCGCGTCACCCCGCGTCCGGCAAGTCCATCCGCGCCAGTCGTGCCGGGTCCGCCACCGCCGTGATGTGCGTGATGCGGTCGCCCGTGACCCTGAAGGTGAGGAGGGACTGCGGGGTGCCTTCCGGGGTGCGGGCCAAGATCGCGGGGAGGCCGTTGTGCGTGGTCGGGTGGCCGTGGGCCGCGGCGGCGGCCAGGCGGGCCCGGGTCGCCACCTCCGTCGCGCCGATCACCACGTACGTGCCGTCCGGGGTGTGCGCGGTCAGCTTCACCTCGGGGTGCAGGACCTCCAGCAGCCGTTCGAAGCGGCCCTCGCGCGCCGCCGCCAGGAACGCCTGGACCACCTCGCGCTGCCGCCGGTCCGGGCTCGCCGACTGCTGGGCCCCCTGGACCTTCCGCCGCGCCCGGCTCGCCAGCATCTTCGTCGCGTCGGCCGACTTGCCCAGGATCGGGCCCACCTCCGCGAACGGCACCGCGAACACATCGTGCAGCACGAACGCCAGCCGTTCGTCCGGCCGCAGCGTGTCCAGCACCGTGAGCAGCGCGACGCCCACGGAGTCCCCGATCGCCGCCAGCTCCTCCGGCGCGGGGGTGCCGTCCGGCGTCACCGCGTACTCCGGCCCGTCGTCGTACGACACCTCCGGCCGCCGCCGCCCCGACCGCAGCGCGTCCAGGCTGATCCGGCCCACCACCGTCGTCAGCCAGCCGCCCAGGTTGTCGATCGCCCCGGCCTCCTGGCGCGACAGCCGCAGCCACGCCTCCTGCACCGCGTCCTCCGCGTCCGCGTGCGACCCGAGCATCCGGTACGCGACCGCCCTCAGCCGGTCCCGGTGCGCCTCGAACGCCTCGGCCAACGTCATGGTTGTTACCTCCCTGGAAGCGGCTCCGTCATAGGGATGACGCGCACCGGCGCGGCAACGTAACCCTCCGAAGGAGCCATCCCCATGGAAAACCGCCTCCAGGACAAGGACGCCGCCAACCCCGACGTCTGGACCGCCGTCCGCCACCTCCACCAGGCGATTGCCTCCGGCGGCGTCGACCCCAAGATCCTCGCCCTCGTCCACCTGCGCGTCAGCCAGATCAACGGCTGCTCGGCCTGCATCTTCGCCGCCGTCGCCGCAGGCAAGAAGGCCGGTGACACCGACGAGCGCCTCCACACCGTCGCGGCCTGGCGCGAAGCGCCCTTCTATACGGACGCCGAGCGCGCCGCGCTGGCCCTCGCCGAGGGAGCCACCCGCCTCCAGGACGGCGCCCCCGGCGTCACCGACGACCTCTGGGACGAGGTCTGCGCACAGTTCACCGAGCAGCAGATCGGCGCCCTCAACCTCGAAATCGCCCTGACCAACTTCTTCAACCGCATCAACCGCACGATCAAGGAGCCTGCCGGGAAGACGTGGGGCTGACCCCCGCGTGCTCCGCCGCCACGTGCCGCCTGCGCAGCACCCGGGCGTCCGTCTCGCGGCTCCCGTCCCGCTCGCTCCGGGCGACGGCCTCCGCGAGGTCGAACTCCTGGCACGTACGGCACGGTTCGGGTTCCCCCGGCGTGCTCACGCGACCTCGCCCCGGCTCCGCGCGTTCTCCCTCGCGGTCCGCGCGGCGAGCCGTTCGGCGGGGGTCGCGTCCCGGGTGTGCTCGGGCCGCACCTCCCACTCCGTGCCGCCCCTGGGCGACCGGAGGGTCCAGTAGGGGCCGGCGACCCCTCGGAACTCCCCCACCAGCGGCTGTTCCCAGCGCCCCACGTCCACGACGATCGTTCCGATGGCCGGAACCTGCTCCTGTGCGGGCATAGCCGTTCCTCTCCGTAGTCATTCCACTACCAAGCGGACTCAGCGTGGCTTAGAGTCAGGGCCTGTTCAACGTGTCACTTGCGAACGAAAGGTCGGTGACGCCCCTTGAACCGCAAGGAGTTAGAGCCGGACAGCAGCCCGCAGGCCGCCTTCGGCGCGCGTATCCGCAGCTTGCGGGAGGCCCACGGGTGGAAACAGGAGAACCTGGCCAAACAAACGGGCTACTCCAGTACGCACATCTCGGCCGTGGAAACTGGTCGCAAGATGCCAACGCTCCGTTTTTCACGCCAAGCTGACGTAGCGTTCGGCATCCAGGGAACCGTTGACACGTTCGAAAGCGCGTGGCGGGAGATCCGGAACGGATCGCTGCTGGAGGGCTTCCCGCAGTACGTGGGCTTCGAGGGGCGCGCCGTCGAACTCCGGCTGTTCAACATCGGGATCGTCCCCGGACTGTTGCAAACCCCGGAGTACGCAAGGGCGCTAGCCAACAGCGCTGTGCAACGAGGCGCGATCTCTCAGGAGCAGGCGGACGAGCGCGTCTCGTTCCTGGCGGAGCGGCAGGCGGCCCTCGTTCGCCCCATGCCGCCCATGCTGTTCATCATCATGGACGAGAGCTGCGTCCGCCGCCCCGTGGGTGGTCCGGACGTCATGGACGCCCAGCTCGCGCGCCTGATCGAGGTCGCCGAGATGCCGAACACCTCTCTCCACATCGCCCCGTACGCCATGGGGGAACGGCGCACCTTCGACCTGCCCGTCAATCTCCTGACTCTTCCGGATCGGTCCGTCGTCTGCTACGCCGAGTCCCAGACCCAGGGGCATCTCGACCGCGAAAGCACGGCGGTGCTACCTGTGTTGACGGCATACCATCAGCTACAGGCCATAGTTCTGTCCCAGGAGGCGTCCGTGGCCATGATCTGGCAATTGCGAAAGGGCACATCGTGACGACCGAATCCCCCCGCTGGTACACCTCCTCGTACAGCAACAACGGCGGCGACTGCGTCCAGGTCGCCACCAACCTCGTCGCCTCCACCGGCACGGTGCCCGTCCGCGACTCCAAGCGGCCGACCGGCCCTTCCCTCGGCCTCCACGCCGACGTGTACGCGGCCTTCGTGACGGGCATCAAGGACGGCAGGTTCGACACCGTCTGATCCGCCCTTACGAAGGGAAGCCCCGTGGCGACAGAATCCCCCCGCTGGTACACCTCCTCGTACAGCAACAACGGCGGCAACTGCGTCGCGGTCGCCACCAACCTCGTCGCCTTAACCGGCACCATCCCCGTCCGGGACTCCAAACTCCCGGACGGGCCCGCCCTCGGGCCCCGCGCCCACGCGTTCACCGCGTTCATCGCGGGCGTCAAGCGCGACGCGTTCGGCCCCGCCTAGTCGATTCCGGCCCCGCTGATCCGGCGCAGCATGTCCAGGAACTCGCCCCGCTCGTCGGGGCCCAGCGGGGCCAGCAGTTCCGCGTTGGCGCGGTCGCCCGCTGCCGTGCACTCCTCCAGGCGGCGGCGCCCCGCCGCCGTCACGCTCACCGCGTTCTTGCGGCGGTCCTTGGGGTCCGGGGCGCGGACGATCAGGGACTCCGCCTGAAGGTCGTTCAGGATGCCGACCAGGTCCTTCGGGTCGAGAGCGACCGCGCGGCCCAGGTCGGCCTGGGCGACCGGTTCCAGGTCCTCGGCCGCCGCGAGCACCACGTGGTGCCACATCTTCATGCCGTGCGCGGCCAGCGCATCCGCCACCAGGGACCGGCCCCGCGCCGCCGCCCGGCCCAGGAGCCAGCTCGGGAGCGGGCGGATGCGGCTCGGGGCCGTCGCTGCTGCTGCCTTGTCTGCCATGCCTCGCATCGTATCCAGGAATCGTTGGACTTCCCCACGACTTTCCGCGTACCGTTGGGATTCCCAACGAACCCCGGCCCGTCGGAGGTCATCGCCATGCGGCGCATTCGGTACGAACACAGCGGCGGGCCCGAGGTGCTGTTCGAGGAGGACGCGCCCGTTCCCACGCCCGGCCCCGGTGAACTCCTCGTCAAGGTCGAGGCGGTCGGCGTCACCCTTCCGGTGGTGCGGAAGGTGCGCGAGAGCCGGGAGCCCATCCCGCTCGGCGGCGAGGTCGCCGGGGAGGTGGTGGCGCGCGGCGACGGGGTGAGCGCGCACGCCGTCGGCGACCGGGTCACCGGCCTCTGCTTCGGGCACGGGTACGCCGAATACGCCCTGCTGAACCAGGCGATGGCGTCCGCCATCCCCGCCGGGGCCACCGCCCAGGACGCCGTCGCGCTCGTCCGCAGCGGGGTCGTCGCGCTCGGGGCGCTGGAGTCCGCGCGGCCGGAGAAGGGCGAATCCGTGCTCGTGACGGCTGCCGCGAGCGGCGTCGGGCACCTCGCCCTCCTGCTCGCCCGCCTCCGGGGCGCGTCCCGGGTCGTGGCGGCCGTGGGCGATCCGGCGAAGGCGGACTTCGCGCGGTCCCTCGGGGCCGACGAGGTGGTGACGTACACAGACGAGAACTGGGGCGAGCCCTGCGACATCGTCCTGGACGCGGTCGGCGGCGACCTCCTCCCCCGGGCCGTCCGGGCAACCGCCCCCGGCGGCCGGCTCGTGGCGTACAGCTCGGGCGGCGGCACGATCGAGGCGTACGACCTCCTCGTCGGCGGCACGTCGGTCATCGGCTTCCAGGTGGCCCGCATCGCCCGGACGCAGCCCGCACGCTACGCCGCCTGGATCGCGGAGCTGTGGGCCCTGCACGCGGAGGGCAGCCTGCGCCCCGCCGTCCACGCGGCCCACCCGCTCGCGGACGCGGCCCTCGCCCACGCGACGATCGAGGAACGCCGCAACCGGGGCAAGGTCGTCCTCACGGTCCCGTAGCCGCCCTACCCCACGCCCCCGCCCCGCCACAACTCCGCCGGGGCTCCGGAAACCAGCACCTACGCTTGCTGCCATGCCCATCCCACCCGCATATGCCCTCGTCGCCACCGACCTGGACGGCACCCTCCTGCGCGGCGACGACACCGTCAGCCCGCGCACCCGCGCCTCGCTCGCCCTGGCCCGTGCGGCCGGCGCCCGGCACCTCGTCGTCACCGGGCGGCCCGTGCCCGGCGTGCGGGAACTGCTGGACGGGCTCGGGTACGAGGGGCTGGC
The DNA here is from genome assembly GCF_045206345.1 of Streptomyces sp. NBC_00209. Taxonomy (NCBI): domain Bacteria; kingdom Bacillati; phylum Actinomycetota; class Actinomycetes; order Kitasatosporales; family Streptomycetaceae; genus Streptomyces; species Streptomyces sp. NBC_00209. Next base: position 2,832,647 of record NZ_CP108121.1, read on the forward strand.
CGTGTGCGGGCAGGGGACGCAGGTGTACGACGCCGGGGCGCGGCGCACCGTGCGGGCCGTCACTCTCGACCGGGAGGCGGCCGGGACCGCGCTCGGGAAGATCGAGGCCCAGGTGGGGCAGGTCTTCGCCGCCGTTGATCAGGACGGGGCCGAGGGGCGCACACTCATCGAGCCCGGCTACCGGCTGCCGCACGCCACGCTGCCCGCGCAGCGCACCCGGCACCGGGACGAGCTGTGGGCCGAACCCGTGATCAAGGTGCTCATCCGGCACCCCGAGCTGAGCGACGAGGCGCTGACCGCCGAGGCCCGCGCGGTCGTCGGCGACCTCGCCACGGTGACGCACTCCGGCCCCGGGACCGTCGAGCTCCAGCCGTACGGCGTCGACAAGGGCGCCGGGATCGCGCTCGCCGCCGAGGAGCTGGGCGTCGACCCGCGCACCGCCATCGCCTTCGGGGACATGCCCAACGACCTGCCCATGTTCCGCAGCTGCGGTTACGGCGTCGCCATGGGCAACGCCCACCCGGAGCTGTGCGCGGCGGCCGACGAGGTGACGCTCTCGAACGAGGAGGACGGCATAGCGATCGTGCTGGAACGGCTCTTCGGGTGAACCCGCCTTACCGGTCCAGCGTCGCCCCCAGCGCCCGCAGCACGTGGTCCACCAGCTTCCCCACGTCCTCCGCGTCCTGCATCGGCTTGCGCAGCACATGGCGGTAGTACAGCGGGCCGTAGAGCATCTCCACCGCGAGATCCAGGTCCGCGTCCGGCGGGATCTGGCCCCGCTCCTGGGCGCTCCGCAGCCGGCCGACCGCCTCCTGGAAGCGGGGATCGATGAGCTGCGTGCGAACCGTTTCGGCCAGTTGGTCGTCGTGGTGGAGCTCCGAGAGGATGCCCGCGTAGGCCGGGCCGAACGGGGGTACGGCGAGGACGTTCACCGCGCCCGTGAGGTGGGTGCGCAGGTCCTTCGCGATGTCCCCGGTGTCCACGAACGGGGTCGCCGAGACCAGCATCTCCGTAAAGGCTTCCAGCAGGACCGCGCTCTTCGACGGCCACCAGCGGTAGATCGTCTTCTTGCTCACGCCCGCCCGGGCCGCGATCGCCTCGACCGTGACCCGCCCGTAGCCCCGCTCCGTACAGAGATCGAGGGCGGCTTGCAGGGTCGCCCTGCGTGAGCTCTCGCTCCTGCGCAGTGAACTCGGCGATGTGTTCATTCGGTGAGCATAGGACTGTTTGAGCCAAACCTTATTGACAGTGAGTCGCTACAAGTCGAACAATGCTCTGGCGGAAACGGAACGTACCGTGTCGGCTCGTTCCTTCTGTTTTCCGCGCCGTTCGTGCCGTTCGTGCCGCGACGAGCCGATCGGGGGACGGCTCGCCGGCCGACGGTACGGGTGCCGGCGATCTCCGAGCCCTTCATCACGCGTACCGCCCGGCCACCTCGACTTGCGTACGGTCCGCCGGCCCGGCGTTCTCGGAGACCTTGGCGACGACCTCCGGCCCGCTCCCCCGGAACGCCACGGCGGCTCCTGCCGCAGCCATGGGGAGTGCCACGAAGGCCGCAGCAGTACGCATACCTCCGGGCGCCGAAAGGATCATGGCGATCAGGGGAGGGCCGAAGGCGCCGCCGGACTTCCCGACGGCCGCGGCCCATCCGCCTGCGGTGCCCCGGATGGCCGGCGGGTAGGTCTCGGCCGTGTAGGGGCCTATGAGTGCGATGACACCGGCGGTGCCGGTGAAGAGCAGCATCACGACTACCAGGAGGACGGTCCGGCTGCCGTTCATTCCGACCACGGCCAGGGTGACGAGCGCCGCGACGGTGAGGCCCGCGTAGACGACCATGGTGCCTCTGGGTGACCACCGTACGTAGAGCCATGCCGCCACCGCGCAGGCGGGAATGGCGAGCAGCGACGAGACGAACAGCAGGGTGGCCGCGGACATGCCGCCCCCACCCGGGGGCTCCAGATGACTGGGCAAGAAGGTGAGGAAGCCCCAGTAGACGAGCCCCCAGGCCATTGCGTAGGCGCTGATGACCACTGTCCTGGTGGTATGCGGGCGGGTGAACAGGGTGGAAGCCGGAACACGCCGGGGCCGGGTCCGCGCCGAGGTGAAAACGGCTGATTCCGGAATCCACCGGTTCAGCGCGAGCAGGACGAGTACCAGCGGGAGTTGCGCGAACCAGAGCATGCGCCAGCCGGCCAGCGGAATGAGGACCGCGGCCAGTCCGGAGGCCGCCATGTATCCACCGGTGGTGGTGAGGCCGGCCTGAAGCACCATGACGGCAGCGCGTCGACCGGGGGGAAGGCTCTCCGTCATCAGCGCGTAGACGACGGGCAGCATGCCTCCCGCGGCCATGCCCATCAGGGCGCACATCACCAGGTTGCCACTGAAGCTCGGCATGGCTCCGCACACCGTCGTCCCGAGGAAGAGCAGGGACGCGACCAGGAGCGCGGCCCTGCGCCCGATGCGATCCGCCGCGCGTCCCCACACGAGCGACCCGAGCACGGTGCCGGTCAACGCCACTGCGGGCAGGTAGGAGACCTCCGTGGCGCTGAGGTGGTACTCCTCACGCATCCCGGGAGCGATGAAGGCAAGGGTGGCCGGCTTCATCTGGTCCACCAACAGCGCGAAGCTCAGGATGGCGACGAGGCGGCGCCGGCCCGCCTCGGTCCCCCGAACGGGGGCCGGGCGGTCGGCAGAACCCGTACCGGACGGCAGCATCGCGAAACCGGAGATCACCACACCGGCGACGATGGCGGCCATGGCCACCCACATCACCGGGGACATATCCATCATGGACATGTCGAAGCCCATCGGGGCGGCCTCGACGAACATCCACAGGTGTTCGAGAACGCCCGCGCAGGTGAGGGCGACACCCGCCCAGAACAGAAGAGGCCGGGGCAGCAGGGACCCCTTGGACGCAGACACAATCAGCTCCCGGCCTCTCGTGATTCCTGATATCCCGGGACCCGGCCGGCAGTCACCGGGGCTCGGGGGCCCGGGCCGCGAGGGACCGGTGGGCATCCGGTACGCCGGCGTCGGAGGAATCGGCCTCGTCCATGGTGAAAATCGGCCCCATGCCCGCTATACCGGAGATGAGGGCGACGAACCCCTTCCGGGGGGACCTGAAGACCTCCGAGTTCGCCATGGCGGCGGCCCGCTCGAAGTAGTCCTCGCGGTCGCGCTGCTGGTCGTAGAAGAACAGGACGTACTCGAGAATGCTCTCCGCAAAGTCCCGGGACCCCTGCGAGTATCGGCTGAACACCCGCTCCTCCTGACGGGGGTCGTTCAGAAAGATGCCGATAGCCTGCGCCAGCGGGACAGCACACAGCATGCCGATGCAGACCCCGCTGGAGAGCAGGGGGTCGATGAAGCAGGAGGCATCACCCACCGACACCCACCCCGGCCCGTGGAACTCGCGTGCCATGTAGGACCAGTCCCTGCTGGTCCGGAACTCGCTGCTCGGTGATCCCGGTGCCACCAGCTTGCGCATATAGGTGGTCTCGGCGAGCTTCTCCTCGAAGAGCCGGGCATGATCGAGGCCCTCCAGGCGGATGTCCTCGGTGGGGGCCACGTAGCCGACGCTCAGAAGTGTGTCGTCGAGTGGGATACCCCAGAACCAGCCACTGTCGTCACGCACCTTCTCGACCAGGATGTTGCCGCGTTCGTCGCCTTCCATCCGGTTGCATCCGGTGTAGTACCGCCCGATGGCGAGGTTGCGAAGTCTGTCGTTCCAGTTCACTTCGGTGAAGCGGCGGGAGACTGCCCTGGCCTGCCCTGATGCGTCGACGACCACGCGCGCGGACACGTCGCGCACTTCACCGCCGACCGTGTAGCGCACACCGGTCACTCGGCCGTCCACCACGATCGGCTCCCGCACGGTGGCCTCCTGTTCAACCACGCAGCCCAGTTCGGCAGCCCTGTCGAGCAGGAGTTTGTCGAAGCGGTCGCGGTGCACGTGGTACGAGTACTCGTACGAGCCGGCCTCGCGGAAGCTGACGCTCCAGAGACCCCTCTCACGCCCCCACACGAGGCTGATGCCGTATTTGCGCTCAAAACCCATCGCGTCGAGGCGTTCGGTCAGCCCCAGCTGCTCGATCACACTCAGCATGCCGGTGATCATTGATTCTCCGATATGGAACCGCGGAAAGCGCTCGCGCTCCAGCACCAGCACGCGGTGGCCTGCCTGAGCCAGCAAGGCGGCCGTCGTGGCGCCCGTGGGGCCGCCCCCGACTACAACTGCGTCGTAGTCGGTCATGGAGTCGGCGTGGGTCATCAGGTCTTCCTCTCGTATGGGGCGGTTCTCATCGGGGACAGAACGGGTGCCGTACGGATTCCGCATTCACGGCGCAGCGCCGAGCGAGCGGCGAGGTAGCCGCACATGCCGTGCACGCCCGGCCCCGGGGGCGTCGCGGCCGAGCACAGGTACACGCCGGGCACGGGGGTGCGGTAGGGATCCAGCCGAGGGGCCGGGCGTGCCACCGCCTGGTAGAGGTTCATGGCGCCCGAGCCGATATCACCGCCGACATAATTCGGGTTGTACTGCTCGAACGCCGCCGCGGAGATGCCGCAGGACGCGAGCACGGTGTCGGAAAAGCCGGGCGCGTACTGTTCGATCCGGCGCCGGACGAGATCGACGGGGTCCCGGGTGTCCCCGTGGGGCACGTGGGCGTACGCCCACACCGGCCGCTTACCGGGGCGGGCACGGCCGGGGTCGCTGGCAGCGGGATCGACGACCAGGACGAAGGGCTCGTCGGTGGGCACTCCCTGATGGTTCAGCGTCTCCTGACGGAACATCTCCGCCTGCGTGCCGCCGAGGTGAACGGTTCCCGCCCTGCCCACCTCCCGGTTGGTCCAGGGGATGGGGTCGGACACGAGGAAGTCCGCCTTGGCCGCTCCCGGCCCGTAGCGGAACGCGGCGAGTTGTCTGGAGTAGCTGCGGGGCAGCGCCTCCGCGGCGAGCCGCAGCAGTCCCCGGACGCCGATGTCGAGGAGCACCACCCGGTAGCCCTTCAGCTCGTCGAGGCGGCGCACTTCGTGGCCCGTGTACAGGGTGCAGCCGTGTGCGAGCAGGTCCTCTGCCATCGCGTCGGCGATGCGGGCGCTGCCACCCCGTGGCACACACCAGCCGCTGCCGTGCGCGAGATGTCCCAGCAGCATCGAGACTGCCGCGGAAGTAGGGCTGGGCAGCTTCCCGACGGCGTGCGCGGCCACTCCGGTGAGCAGGGCACGCGCCTCCTCACCGGTGAAGCCCGAACCGTCGGCGAAGCGGGTGCCGTGCCGCAGTACGCGGCCGGCCAGCAGCAGCGCGCCCCGCCCGTCCGCGGGACGGGAGCGCTGGCCGGACAACATCAGATCGACGACGCCGCGGCTGTGCTTCACCAGAGGTGCCATGAGGCGGTGCCATCGCGCTCCGTCCTCGCCGAGACGTCCGGCGGTGACGTCGAGGTCCCGGTGCACGATTCCCGCGCGGCCCCCGGCGAGTGGGTGTGCGTAGGAGAACTCGGGATGCAGGAGCTCGACCCCCCGTGCGGCCAGGTCGAATTCCCGGAAGAACCGTGAGGCGGGTGCCAGCGGATGGACCGCGGAGCAGATGTCGTGGTCGACGCCGCTGTCGAACAGCGGCCGGGTGCGGAGTCCACCGCCTGCCTCGTCGGCTGCCTCGAACAGGTCGACCGTCATGCCGGCCCGGGCCAGTGTCACCGCGGCGGCCAGACCGTTGGGGCCGGTCCCGACGACCGCGGCGTCCGCGTGACTCATCCGGTGGCCTGCAGCGCACCGGGATCAAGCTGCTGGGCGGCCAGTCGTCTGTAGAGGCTGTCGGTGGCGACGAGTTCGGAATGGACCCCGGTGGCACGGACCCGGCCGTTTTCCATGACGATGATCTGATCCGCCGCCATGACGGTGGAGATGCGGTGGGCGATGACCACGACCGCACGTTCACGGGCGATGCCTTCGATGCTTGCCCTGAGTCTGGTCTCCGCGTCGCTGTCGAGATGCGCTGTGGCCTCGTCGAGCAGGATGACGCTGGGGCTCTGGAGCAGCGTACGGGCGATGGCCAGGCGCTGGCGCTGCCCTCCCGACAGGCCAGCTCCCTGTTCGCCGAGTTCCGTGTCCAGGCCGTGGGGCAGCCGGGCGATGACGTCGGTGAGGGCGGCCAGTTCGATCGCCTTGACGATCTCGGTGTCGTCGGCGCCGGGGTGGGCGTAGGTGAGGTTGGCGCGTACGGTTCCCCTCATCAACGCGTTGTCCTGCTCGACGTAGCCGATCGTGGTGCGTATCTGGTCCAGCGGCATGCATGCCACGTCGGCTCCGCCCAGGCGGACCGTGCCGGCCCGAGGGCGGTGGAAGCGTTCGATGAGCCGGAAGAGGGTGGTCTTGCCCGCCCCGGACAGCCCGACGATCGCCGTCACGCCGCGCTGCGCGACGGTGAGGGACACGTCGTCGATGACTGTGTCTGCCGCGGCATCGCCATAGCCGAACGTGACGTTCTCGAAGCGGACGGCGGGCCCGGGCAGCGTCGGCGATGCCGGCGGCGCCACCTGTTCCTCCTGTTCGATGCGGGCGAGCGCGTCCACCCTGTCCATGGCCGCACGCCCCTGCTGGAACTGGCCTATGGCCAGGAAGAGCAGTGCGAGAGGGGACACCAGGTAGAAGAGGTACATCACGAAGGCGGTGAGGGCGGCCATGGACATCGCGCCGGTCGCCACCCGCGACATCCCCCAGCCCACAACGACGGTGAGGGACACCTGCGTGCCGACGTTGATGCTGGGCGTGAGCATGGCGGACAGTGCGCTCACCCGGATTCCGGAGCTGCGGGCGGTGTCTGCCGCTCCGCTGATGTCGTCGGTCTCCCGCTGCTCGGCGCGTGATGCCTTGACCGTGCTCATCGCTCCCATGACTCGCTGGATCCTCGACCCGAAGGCTCCGGTGTCCTCGCGGTTCCGCACGGCGGCGCGTCGGACCTGACGGGCCATGAGCAGCGAGCCCGCGCTGGCGATGCCCAGGCAGCAGACGGTCACCAGCAGCAGGTGCCAGTCGATCCATCCCATGAGCACCAGACCGCCGACGACCATGAACGAAGAGGTGGCGATCTGTGCGAGTGACTGGGTCAGGGAGACGCGAGCCAGGGACGTATCGGTGACGACGCGGGTGAACACATCACCGTGGTCGAGCCGGTTGAACGCGGACATGTCGGAGCGCAGCAGGCGGGCGGTGAGACCGCGCCGCATGTCGTAGACGATGTTCTCTCCGGCTCGCCCCAACAGATAGGCATGAGTACCGGACAGCGCGGCGTCGGCGCAGAACAGGGTGACGATGAAAACCATCGGCCGGACCAGTGAATCGTGTAAGGCGACTGCAGTGATGAGCCGTCCGATGAGCAGGGGTTGTGCAAGTGATGCAGCAGATCCCAGCAGACCGATCAGGATTCCGGTCAATAGAATCCTGAGGTGCCTTTTAGCTATCTCCCGGACGGTCACGGAGAATCTACCCCTAACGGTTTTTGAGAACCCAGAACAGGATAACCAGGATCATGACGATGGAAATTGCGAAGATCACTTGACTCGTCGTCACTTCCCCATCCTCTCTTTCTTTCAGTCGGACATGCTTTCTTGTTCCATCGGCACGTACGGAGAGACGAAGAGCACCGCCGGCTCCTCCGACCGGTCATAACCGGCAGCCCGGACCAGAGTGACCTGGAACCCCTGGACGTCACCCGCTCCGTCGACCATCAGACGATTCCGGATGTGGCCCACGAGTATCCGATAGGATGGAATTTGCGCAACGAAACCGAATCCCTTGTCCAGGGATCTCAGAATCTCGCCGCACACATCGAAGACGGCCTTTTCCTGACGCCGGGCGGCAAACCAGACCACCTGGCTCAGCTTTCGTCCCGCTATAACATCGATGTCACGCCACGGGGAGGTTTCCCCACTTCGGTCGAGTGTCCGATACAGAAGGTGATGGTCGTGCATCGCGGGCGTCGGGGCAAAGAACCTCCAGTTCGGCAGGAGCGAAAAGGTGTCCTTGCGTTGCAGCCTGTTGAAAGCCGGGTTGGGATGCTGACTCGAAATCGTGCACGCCAGCATCACAGCTCCGACGACGCGAATCGTGCCGCCCGGCCCGGTGAACAGGCTCCTGGCGAGCGTGACCGCCCTCATCGCTTCTGCCCTTCCGCCGGGTCGAATGCGGCGACGCCGACCATCGTGGCATCGAGAAAGCCGATGATGTGGTCTGCCACCTGCAACGCGTACTGCGCATCCACCAGCAGCGCTTCGTGGCTCGCCCCTTCCACCACCATCGACTCCACACGGTGGTCGCCCCCACGATGCGCGTGTGCGAGTTCGTTGTGGAGAAGGAGCTGTTCGGGGTCGCGATCGATCGTCTGCTGCGCGGATATCACCAGAGCGGGTGCGTCGATGGAGGTCAGGTCATCGCCGAAGGTTCCGAAATCCGCTTCCACCGCCGCCCATTCCCGCCTGGCCGTCACCCAGGTCCGCAGATCGCAGTACTGGGCGAAGGCCCGGGGCCGATACGCCTCGGCGAGGGACTCCAGCCAGTCGGGGCGGCACATCCACGCCCCCATGCCCAGACGCAGCGACCAGACCATCATCGTCAGCGTCTCTCGAAGTCTCTGCGCCGACTCTCCCTGTTGTCTCGAGCGGTTGAGCTCCGCCGGGTGCGCGGAATCCAGGTACACGACGCTGTGCAGGCGGTCGCCCAGCCGCACTGCCGCACGCCGGCACAGCTCACCGCCCAGCGAATGCCCTGCCAACACCACCTTTCGGTCTGCCGGAACCGCACCTCGGACCAAATCCACCAGGTCATCGACGGACTCGGACAGCGCGTAGGGGCCGGTGCAGCGCCGGCTGCTGCCGGCGTATCCGGCGCGGGCGAAGGTGATGACGCCGTAGCCGGACCGGCGAGCGATTGCCTCGCTCATCCACGAGAAGTGCTCCGAAGGAGTTCCGAGCCCGTTGCAGAAGACCACGACGGGCTTGGCACGCTCGCCTTCGGACATCACCTCGTACTGCAGGACGTTTTGCTGCCCGGTCGTCAGGGTGCGGGATGTGGTCCACCCCTCCCTGGACCTCAGCCGGCGCTGCACGGTGAGCACGCCCGCGGCCGATGCGGCCAGCGCCAGCACTGCTCCTCCCACGGCCAGAGCGCGATCGTCGCGTCCGGCCACGGACGGATGGCTTCTGGGCGCCGCGGTGTAGGCGACAGCCGGATGCATGGCGACGAACGCCGTGATGAATCGCCCCAGCCCCATGGCGAAGCCGTTGGTGACGTGAAACGCCGCGGCGCAGGCGACAACGGGGCGTACGAGCCGGCCGCCGCCCACGTAGGCCAAGGGGAAGAGACATTCGAGTGCGAGGACGCCGTGGGCCACGTACCGAGCCGTTCGGGGGTACTTCTGGGTGAGTTCGAAGGCGCCCTCATGGCCGTAGGTCCTGGTGCGCATGACGCCGCCCAGGGCGGACGCGTCACGCCAGGACGGGCCCATCAGCTTGACCCACCCCGACACCAGGTACGACAGGTTGGACTGAAGGGCGATGTACCACAGCGCGGCGTCCTGTGACCGGGGGTCGTCCGACAGACGGGCGACGCCGACGGCGGCGTGGACCAGGACGGACACCTGATCCGAACCATCGGTCCCGTAGCGGTGGCGCGGATAGAGCAGCGCGCTACTGGCCCCGAGGAAGAGGCTGCCGGCCCCGCGCCACCGGCTCGCGCCGGGCAGCAGCATGCCGGCGCTCACGGCCACACGTGCCGCGTGCACGGCGGTCGTGGTGTGCTCACCACTGACGAGGTCGAGGAGCCTGCGGGTGAGCGGTGTCGATCTCCGCTGGATGTCCTTGACGACCTCCCAGTCGTTCAGCCCCCCGCGGCGTATGTGGTGCCGCTGGGTGAGGTACTCCAACGACGAGGTCAATGTGGTCACGGCCGCAAGACGTTCACCTACCGCCATGGCCCTCTTGCGCGATACCGGCCATGGCTTGAACGCAGTCCCGGCAATTCTTCTGGACAAGCTCATGAAACGTCCATTCGTCCTTCCGCGAGAATGAGCTCCGATTTACTGCACGCAGGATTCAGGGGGCAGTGCACTGCCCCCTGAATCCTGCGCCAGGAGCGACGACTAGTCGCCGGCGCCCGCGTCGTACGCGGCGACCAGGGCACCGCTGACCGCGACGCCTCCCGCGAATGCGGCGGCGGCGGCGACGATGGTCATGACGGGTGCGCCGTCACTCATGACCTGGTCCGGCTGCTCACCGATGGGACGCACGAGCGTCGAATTGGCGAACATCTCCACAGTGTTCATAGCTGTTCCCTCCTTGGATGACCCGCATCGTGGACTCGGCGGACGGACCTAGCCGACGGCCTTGCCCAAGGCGTAGGCGCCGACCACAGCAGCTCCGCCCGTCACCGCCGCAGCGGCGAGCAGCCCGACGGTCATGACGGGTGCGCCGTCACTCGTCACCTGGTCCGGCTGCTCACCGATGGGACGCACGAGCGTCGAATTGGCGAACATCTCCACAGTGTTCATAGCTGTTCCCTCCTTGGATGACCCGCATCGTGGACTCGGCGGACGGACCTAGCCGACGGCCTTGCCCGCTACGTAGACGCCGGCCGCGACGACGGCCGCACTTCCGAGAGCGACCACCGTCATGACGGGCGCCCCGTCGGTCATGCACTGACCGGGCTGCTCACCGATGGGACGCACGAGCGTCGAATTGGCGAACAATTCCACAGTGTTCATACCACTCCTCGTTTCGTTTTGAGGACGGACAATCCCCATGCCTCGCTATTTTCTGACCGACTACGTCCGAAGCGAGAGAATCACACCAGGCCATCGATATGGGACATTATTCCGGCCTGTTCCGTGCACGTGCCGCACCAGAATTGAGACCCTGCGGAGGAGTGACCGCCCTTCGACACCGGACATTAGAATGACCGTCGATCATTCGTCCACTCTTTCAAATTCGGAAGGGATCATTCCTGATGTGAAACCCTCCCCGGCCGACGTTATGACATCCGTCATCGAAAGACATGACACGACTCATCGCATTCCCGCCCCCTCCACTGGGAAGATCATTCACATGGAACCGATTACGCCCGAGAATGTGATCGAAGTCACAGACGTGTGGCGACACTATGGAGTAGCCGAAAAGAAGGGTTACGCGGCCGTACGCGGCGTCACTTTCGCTGTGGGCCGAGGAGAACTCTTCGCGCTTCTGGGGACAAATGGGGCAGGGAAGACCTCCACCATCGAACTCCTTGAGGGACATTCCAAGCCAACCGAGGGCACCATTCGGCTGTTCGGCTCCTGCGACCCGGTCCGTGACCGCGCCCGGGTCCGCCCCCGCGTCGGAGTCATGCTCCAGGAAGGCGGCTTCGCCTCCGATCTCACGGTTTCCGAGACGGTGCGCATGTGGGCGCGGTGCACGACCCGTGCGCGCCCTGTCGGCGAGGCCATCGCCCTGACCGGCCTGGCCGCCCGCGCCGGCACCCTCGTCAAGAACCTGTCCGGCGGCGAGAAGCGCCGGCTGGACCTCGCCCTCGCCGTCCTGGGCTCACCGGAAGTACTCTTCCTCGATGAGCCGACGAGCGGCATGGACCCGGAGGGCCGACGGGAAACCTGGGAGCTCATACGCGAGTTGCAGAGCCAGAACACCACCATCGTGCTCACGACGCACTACCTGGAAGAAGCCGAGCGGCTCGCCGACCACCTGGCGATCATGCACCACGGCAGGATCGCGGCTTCGGGGACAACGGCCGACATCGTCTCCGCCCATCCGTCGTCCCTCTACTTCGCCCTCCCGCCCCGCGTCACCCTCACGGACCTGCCGGCGTTCGGTGCCACCAGCGTCGAGGAAAGGAACGGAACCGTCCATCTGACCACCGATGACCTGCAGTTCACCGCGACGCAGGCTCTGTTGTGGGCGAGAGAGGGAGGGATCACCCTCACGGGCCTGCACGCCCGGTCCGCCTCGCTGGAAGAGGCGTTTCTGCACATCGCCCGGACCGACACCGACAAGGACCTGATCCCGTGAGCCACACCACGCATCTGGCCGCGCTCGGCCGTGCAGAGCTGACCCTCTTCCTGCGCAGCAGAACGAACCTCGTCAGTGCGCTGCTCGTCCCCCTCATGCTGGTCTTCACCATGAAGATCGTCCTGGGCCAGGTCGACCTCGCGGGCGCGGGACTCACCCTGGCGCCGGTCATGATCTCCTCGTCGGCCGGGATCATCCTGCTCATGGGGCTGTACGCGCCCTTGACCAACGTCTACGTCATGCGGCGCGAACAGCTCATCCTCAAACGGCAGCGCAGCGGTGAGATCGAGGACATCGTCATCCTGCTGGGCTCCGCAGCGCCGGTGGTGTGCGCCGTCCCGGTCCAGTTCGTAGTCATCGCCACCGGCATCACCGTCGTCTCCGAGGCCGGCGCACCCGCGGCCCCGGTTCTCGCCGTCATCGGGATCACGCTCGGCGCCGTGCTAGTCGCCGTGCTGGCCGCTCTCACCACCGTGATGGCGCGTACGGCGGAGAGTGCCCAAGTCGCCATCCTCCCCGGCCTTCTGGTGCTGCCGCTGACCTCCGGCACCTACGTCCCGCTGGAGGTCCTCCCGCACAGCGTGCAGGAGGTGCTCCGTTTCCTCCCGCTCACGCCGGTCACCGATCTGGTCCGTTCCGGCTGGACCGGCACCATGTCGGTCGGCGAGGCCGCCCTGCGTACGGCCACCCTTCTCGCCTGGATCGCTCTCGCCGGGTGGGCGGCCCGTCGGTGGTTCCGATGGGAGCCGCGTAGATGACGCGCTACCGCTCCCTCACCACCATCCAGCAGTTCACCCGCGTCTCCCGGGTGATCCTCAGCTGTATCCCCTGGCTGCTGATGTTCGTACTCGGCCGCCCCATCGCCACCAACGTCCACTTCCCGCACGCCACGAGCCCGCTCTTCTGGGCAGCGGCCGGCCTCTACCTGGCACAGGCGGTAGTGGCGACCGCCGCACTCGCGTCGCTGCGCAGACCGCCTATCGCCGTCACCGCTTCGGTCACCATCATGTGCGCGGGACAGCTCATGGCTGTGGCCTACGGCGCGGACGACGCAAGGTGGATCGAACCCGAAGGCGCGGCATTGACCGGCGTCGTCATGGTGATCCCACTCGCCTGCGTATGGGCGGCCGAGCGCTGGCCGGCATCCACGGCGTGCGGGGTCCTGGCGTGCATCGCATGTGTGGCCATCGCCCCCAGCAACTGGCGGATCTGTCTGGCCGGCATCGTGGCGGTGTGGGGATCGGCGGCACTCGGAGTGCACTCCACCCTCTGGTCCCTGTCGGTCATGCGACGACTCGACACGGCGCGGCAGATCGAGGCCGACCTCGCGGTCGCCGAGGAGCGGCTCAGGATCGCCCGGGACCTGCACGACGTCATCGGACGCAACCTGGTGACCATCGCCCTCAAGAGCGAGCTCGGCGCACGCCTGGCCAAAGACAGTCCCGAGTCACGGGAGGAGTTGCTGGAGATCCAGCGCATAGCGCGCGAGTCCCAGGACGAGGTCCGCCAGGTGGTCCGGGGTACACACAGCACAGATCTGGCCACTGAGCTCCACGGAGCGTCCTCCGTCCTGGAGTCCGCCGGCATCAACTGCCGAATTCATCACGTCGCCGCACACAGCGCCCTCCCACCTGCCGAACGGGCGGCCCTGGGCTGGGTCATCCGCGAAGGCGTCACCAACGTCATCCGGCACTCCCAAGCACGCGTGTGCACCATCCACATCACACCGGACGAGAACTGCCTGACGGTCGAGATCACCAATGACTGCCCGCTGGAGGCCGCAAACCCGAACGGCACGGGTCTGAAGGGCCTCGCCCACCGCGTCGGCGCCGTCGGTGGCACCGTCACTCATGGCCTCGGCCCCGAGGGCGTCTATCACCTCACCGTCGTCTTCCCCTACGACAAGGACTGACTCAATGATCCGGGCCCTGCTCGCAGACGACGAACACCTGATCCGCGGGGCACTGGCCGCGCTGCTCTCCTACGAGCAGGACATCGACGTCGTCGCCCAGGCATCACATGGCCACGAGGCCGTGGCCATGGCCATCGAACACCGCCCCGACGTCGCGGTCATCGACCTGCTGATGCCCGGCGCGGACGGCATCTCCGTCACCGAATCCCTGACCGCACAGGTTCCCGAATGCCGCTGCCTCATCGTGACCAGCCACGGGCTGCCCGGCCACCTCAAACGTGCGCTCGCCGTTGGCGCCGCAGGGTTCTCCTCCAAAACGCTGACCGCCAGCAATCTGGCCGCCATCATCCGCGCCCTGCACGCGGGAAGCCGGTACATCGAGCCCGCGCTCGCCGCCGCCGCCATCAGCGTCGGTGACTCCCCGCTCTCCGCACGCGAGACGGACCTGGTGAATCTCGCCGCCGACGGGGCCCCCATCTCCGAGATCGCCGAACGCGCGTTGCTCACACCCGGCACCGTCCGCAACTACCTGTCGCGGGCCACCACCAAGCTCGGTGTCAGCAACCGGCACGAGGCCGTGCGTGAGGCGCGGGCGCGCGGCTGGATCTGACCCCCGCCCGGCCGGTCGTCGCCGTCGGTCCGCCGGATCAGGCCGTGATGTCCTTCGTCGTGAACCGGGCCCAGGCCGCAGAGCCGAACACCGCCGCGTACAGCCCCTGAAGCTCCAGGTTCTTCAGCAGCTCGTCCCAGTAGACGGGCTCGCGCAGCAGGTCCGCGAAGGACAGCCAGTAGTGCGGGAAGAGGTAGGGGTGCACCCCGCTCAGCTGGGGGATGGTGTCCACGATCTGGACGGTGATCAGCACCCCGACCGTCGCCGCCATGGCCGCGATGCCACTGTTCGTGAGCGTCGAGACGAACAGCCCGAGCGCCGCGAAGCCGGTCAGGGACGCCGCCACGAAGACCGCGACGACCCCCGCGCGTACCAGCCCCTCGCCGAAGCCGATCGTCGTCCCCGAGATCGTCGTGACGTCGCCCACCGGGAACAGCAGCGCGCCCACCGCCAGCGCCGACGCGGCCACCACGAGCGTCGCGACCAGGCAGAAGCCGAGCGTCGCGGCGTACTTCGCGAGCAGCAGGCGTGTCCGGCCGGCCGGGGCGACGAGCAGGTAGCGCAGGGTCCCCGCGTTGGCCTCGCCCGCGATCGCGTCGCCCGCGATGACGCCGACGGCCATGGGCAGGAAAACGGGGAGCGTCGCGGCGAGCGCGGCGAAGACCAGGAAGAGCCCGTTGTTGGTCACCTGGGACAGGAAGGCCGGTCCGCCGCCCCCTCCCCCGGCCCCCGCCGATGAGCCGTCCGCCGTCTCGATGCGCACGGCGATCCCGATCAGGACGGGAACGGCGGCCAGCACACCGAGCAGCGCGAGGGTGCGCCAGCGGCGCAGGGTGGTGGCGCACTCGGAGCGGAGGATGCCCAGGGTCCAGAGGGGATTGCGCCCAGCGGACCCGGTCTCCTGAGCGGTTTCAACTCGCGACATCGAATCCCTCTCCCGTCAGGGCCACGAACGCGTCCTCCAGCGAAGCCCGTTCCACGCCGAACGCGCGCACCCGGACGCCCGCCCGCACCAGCGCCGCGTTGAGATCGGCCGGCTCCACCGTGCCCGGCGGGGCGTCCGCGCGAACCCGGTCGTCGTCCACCGTGATCCCCGTGACGCCGTGCTCCTTCAGCACCCGCGCCGCGTCCGCCGCGTCCGGCGTGGTGACCGCCAGGCGTCCGCCCGTGGCCAGGCCCGCGACCGGGCCCTGGGTGAGGAGGCGGCCCCGGGCCATCACCGCCGCGTGCGTGCAGACCTGCTCGATCTCGTCCAGCAGATGGGAGGACAGGAAGACCGTGGTGCCGTCCGCCGCCAGCTCCCGGACCAGGGCGCGGATCTCGCGCATGCCCTGCGGGTCCAGGCCGTTGGTCGGCTCGTCCAGGACGAGCAGCCGGCGCGGCCGGAGCAGGGCGGCGGCGAGGCCGAGGCGCTGCTTCATGCCCAGCGAGTACGCCCGCGCCTTCTTGCCGGCCGCCGGGGCGAGCCCGACCCGGTCCAGGGCTTCCCCGACCCGGGCGGCGCGGGTGCGCGGGTCGGCGGTGGGGTCGGCCCGGTCGAACCGGAGAAGATTGTCCCGGCCGCTCAGGAACCCGTACAGCGCGGGTCCCTCGATCAGCGCGCCGACCTCGGGGAGGACGGTGCGCGAGGCGTCCGGCATGGGGCGGCCGAGGACGCTCGCGGTGCCGGAGGTGGGGGCGATGAGGCCCATGAGCATCCGGATCGTGGTGGTCTTGCCGGAGCCGTTGGGCCCGAGGAAGCCGAAGACGCTGCCGCCGGGCACGGTGAGGTCCAGGCCGTCCACGGCGAGCTGGCCGCCCCGGTAGCGCTTGGTCAGGCCGCGCGTCTCGATGACGGGCGCGGTGCCGGGCGCGTCGGGCTGCCCGATGGGCTCGGCGTCGGGCCCTGCCATGCGTGCTCCCCACTGGTCGTACGGTCGCGCCCGCCCCGCCGCGCGGCACGCACGGCGGGGCGGGCGCAGGAGCGTCAGCCCGCGTTCGCGGCGGCGACCAGCGCGTCCTTGGTGACCGCGCCCACGTAGACGCGGCCGTCGTCCGTCATCAGCGCGTTGATCAGGCGGGTCTTGAAGACCGTGCCCGAGCCGAACTTTCCGCTGACCTTGTCGCCGAGCGCGTCCAGGAACTGCTGGGCCTCGGCCGGGACGTCCTTCGACGCCTTGGACGGCAGCGCCGCGCCGCCGGGCGTCCTGAACTCGGCGATGCTGTTCCAGCCCTTGCCGATGATCTTCGGGGCGCCCTCGCCCTCCGCGGCCTTGAACTTCTCCAGGTCGCCCCGCGACTTCTCGTGGCCCTCGGCCTTCGCGTCGTCGGCCTCGGTGACCTTCGCGCCCTTGGGCGGGGTGAAGGCGAACGAGGACGCGGCGGGCTTCCCGAAGTCGACGGAGGTGAAACCGGCGTCCACGACCGCCTTGCCGCCGCTGCTGGGCTGAAGCGTGAACTTCAGCGGCACGCCGTTCTCCGCGTCCACGGCGACGGTGATGGAGCCGACCGTGGAGCCCTTCTGCTCGGGCTTCAGGACCAGGCGGTACGCGTCGCGCCCGGCGACCCGCGCGGTGCCGTCCACCGAGACGGACGTGGTGCCGTCGGCGGCCTTGAGGGCCTCCTCGGCGAGCGCCTTCGGCGTGGTCGGGACGCCCTCGGGGACGTCCTGCATCTTGCGGTGCGGCGCCTCGCCCTCGCCCTTGCCGTCCGCGTGGTAGACCGCGTTGGAGCCGCTGTCGTACGCCCAGACCTCGTCGCCGTTGTGGATGAGGCTGTACTCGGACGCCTGGTCGAGGACGGACAGGCGCTGCTTGTCGGGGCCGTCGGCGGCCACCCGGAGGGTGTGCGTACCGGAGGCCAGCTCGGTGAGCTTGGTCTGCGGGTCGGCGCTCGATCCGCCCTTGCCGCCGTCGCCGCCCTCGGCCGCGCCGGACAGGAAGGAGCCGGCCAGGCCGCCCATGGACGGGATGCCCAGGTCGGTGCTGATCTTCACCGTGCCGGAGAACCGCTCGGTGTCCGACGCGGCGATCTTCTCGATGAGTTCCTGGGCGGTGATCTTCGGCAGATCGGGGTCGCCCGAGCTGGCGAGCGCCGGGACCAGGCCGATCGTCGCGGCCGCCACCCCCGCCACCGCTACGGGGACGATGTATCGCGCGGCCTTGCGGCGGCCGGCGGGCCTCCGGGCGGCCGTGCCGTTGGTCTCCGCGCTGTCGTTCGGTGCCATGTGTGCCCTACCTCCGTGGTCGGCGGCTTCCGTCGGGATGCACTCGTCCACTCCGTGCCGCCATTCTCACCCGTTTGGTCAGGAGTGGTTGTTCTCCATCTGACCAAATCGGGCGGCCCGAAGCGTCAACCCCCGGGAGCAACCTCGCGTACCCCTTCGGTATGACGGTGGAGGGCCATTTCTCCGCCGTCCAGTAGGGGTTGGGCCCCGACAGGCAGCTGCGGGCCCCGCGGTCCGTCAGCCGGCGCGGTGGACCACCGCGTCGCACAACTCTTCCAGGGCGAGCTTCGCGTAGCACTCCGGGAGCGGCTTCAGCGCGGCCCGCGCCTCCTGGGCGTATCGCACGGAGTCCTGCCGGGCCCGGGCCAGCGCCGGGTGGGCGCGCAGCAGACGCAGCACCTCCGCGAGCCGGTCCGGGTCGCCGAGGTCGCCGTCGAGCAGCTCCACGAGCGCCAGGTCGTCCGGCTTGCCGTCCGCCGCGGCCTGCGCCCTGAGGTGGAGGACGGGGAGGGTCGCGATGCCCTCCAGGAGGTCCGTGCCGGGGGTCTTGCCGGAATCGTGGGAGTCCGACGCGATGTCCAGGACGTCGTCGGCGAGCTGGAAGGCCACGCCGAGCCGTTCACCGTACTGGGTGAGGATGTCCACCGCGGACTCGTCGGCGCCGGACATCAGCGCGCCGAAGCGGCAGGCGACGGCGACCAGGGAGCCGGTCTTGCCGCGCATCACTTCGAGGTAGTGGTCGACCGGGTCGCGGCCGTCGCGCGGGCCCGCGGTCTCCAGGATCTGGCCGGTGACCAGGCGCTCGAACGCCTCCGCCTGGATGCGGACGGCCTCCGGGCCGAGGTCGGCCAGGATGTGCGAGGCACGCGCGAAGAGAAAGTCGCCGGTCAGTACGGCGACCGAGTTGCCCCAGCGGGAATTGGCGCTGTCGACACCGCGCCGCACCTCGGCCTCGTCCATGACGTCGTCGTGGTACAGCGTCGCGAGGTGGGTCAGCTCGACCACGACGGCCGCGGGCACCACGCCCGGCGCGTCGGCGTCGCCGAACTGGGCGGCCAGCATCGCAAGCAGCGGCCGGAACCGCTTGCCGCCCGCACGCACCAGGTGCTGGGCGGCATCCGTGATGAAGGGCACGTCGCTCTTGGTGGCATCGAGCAGGCCCGACTCGACAGCAGCCAAACCGGCCTGGACACCGGCCTCAAGAGCCTGGTCCCGCACGCTCAGTCCGAACGGCCCGACGACGGTCACGAGGGGATCTCCTGTCTGCTGACGATCACACGGAATGTCGATGTGTCGTTGTCACCACTCAAGTCAGCGTATCCGGTCCCCTTTGGATCACCGTGGGCGCCTTCCCGCCACCGCCGGTATGTTCGGGATCAGCTCATACGATCAGGAGTTGCCGCTTTGTCTCACACAGCAGCAGACACCGAACCGGCGCAGCCGCCCCCGGCCGACGACCACGCCTTCTTCGGCCAGCCACGGGGTCTGATGACCCTGTCCGGCCTGGAGGTCTGGGAGCGGTTCTCGTTCCTCGGCATGCAGGCGATCCTGGTCCTCTACTTCGCGGACACGGTCGCCAACGGCGGCATGGGCATGGAGGCCGGGACCGCCGCCTCCGTCTCCGCCGCGTACGGCACGCTCGTCTATCTGGTCTCGGTGGCGGGCGGCTGGCTGGCCGACCGCATCCTGGGCTCGTACCGGGCGGTGCTGTACGGCGGCATCCTGATCGCCTGCGGGCACTACGCCATGGCGGTGCCCACCAACGCGATGACCTGGGTCGGTCTCGGTCTGATCAGCGCCGGTACGGGGCTGCTGAAGCCCAATGTGGCGACGATGGTCGGCAAGCTCTACCGCACGGACGACGAGCGCCGGGACGCGGGCTTCGCCCTCTACTACATGGGCATCAACATCGGCGCGTTCCTCGGTCCGCTGATCACCGGCTGGCTCGGTGACCACGCCAGCTGGCACTGGGGCTTCTCGGCCGCCGCCTTCGGTATGACGCTGGGCCTCATCCAGTACGTCATGGGCCGCCGTCACCTGGCCGGCCGAAAGCACACCGCCGAATTCGCGCTGGCCCCCGGGCCGATGCGCCGCGCGGTCCTGCTCATCGTCGTCGGGGCGGTGGTGGTGGCGGCCGCCGCGACCGCGCTGGCCCTGGCGGGCTGGCTGACCATGGACCGGTTCGTGGACCTGCTCACCCTGATCTCGGTGATCGCGCCCGTCGTCTACTTCGTGGTGATGTTCCGCAGCCCCCGGGTCACCGCGGACGAGCGCGGCAGGCTGCGCCCGTACGTGGTGCTGTTCCTGGCGTCCGTGGTGTTCAACTTCATCCTCTTCCAGGCGTACTCGACGATGATGCTGCTCGCGTCGACGAACGCCCGTACGGAGATCTTCGGCTTCCACTTCCCGGCGAGCTGGTACGCCTCCGCGCTCGGCGCCTTCGAGGTGCTGCTCGCCCCGGTGGTCGCGACCGTCTGGGCGAGGATGGGGCCGCGCCAGCCGCACGCGTCCAACAAGATCGCGATCGGGGTGATCCTCGGCGGTCTCTCGTTCCTGCTGATGGTCCTGCCCACCTCCGGGCACACCGGCGACACCTACAAGATGGCCGCCTGGTGGATCGTCGGCTCCTATCTGCTGCTCGGGCTCGGCGACATCCTGCTGGAGACCTCCGGCATGTCGGCGACGACCAAGCTCGCCCCGAAGGCGTTCGCCAGCCAGACCATGGCCCTCTGGTTCCTCTCACTGGCCCTCGCCAACGGCATCCAGGCCCAGATCGTGAAGCTGTACGGCGAGGTGTCCAACCCCGCCTACTTCGGTGTCAACGGCGCCGTCGCGGTGGTGGCCGGTGTGGCCGTCATCGCCGCCGCACCCTGGCTCAGGCGCACGATGCACCCCGTCCACTGAGGTACGCCCATGCACATCGAGACCGCGTTCCCGTACGAGACGACCCACGAGGACCTCTATATCCCGCTCCCGGACGGCACCCAGCTGTACGCCCGGATCTGGCGGCCGGTCACGGACGAACCCGTGCCCGCGCTGCTGGAGTACCTGCCGTACCGGCTGAGCGACTGGACCGCGCCGCGCGACTGGCAGCGCCACCCCTGGTACGCCGGACACGGCTACGCCTCCGTCCGGGTGGACGTACGCGGGCACGGCAACAGCGAGGGCATGCCGGGCGACGAGTACGACGCGACGGAGCTGGCCGACGGGGTCGCGGTCGTCCACTGGCTGGCCCGCCAGGAGTGGTGCTCGGGCCGGGTCGGCATGTTCGGGATCTCCTGGGGCGGCTTCAACTCGCTCCAGATCGCCGCGCTGGCCCCGGAGCCCCTGAAGGCGATCGTCACGGTGTGCTCGGCGGACGACCGCTACGACAACGACGTCCACTACATGGGCGGCTCGGTCCTCGCCGTGGACATGCACGCCTGGGCGGCGACCATGCTGGCCTTCGTCTGCCGGCCGCCCGACCCGGCGGACGTCGGCGACGACTGGCGGCAGATGTGGCTGGACCGGCTCGAAGCGGTGGACCCCTTCATCCACACCTGGCTCTCCCACCAGACCCGGGACGCCTACTGGAAGCACGGCAGCGTCTGCGAGGACTACTCCGCGATCGAGGCGAACGTCCTCGCGGTCGGCGGCTGGCACGACCCGTACCGGGACACCGTCCTCCGGCTGGTCGAGCACCTGGACCCGGGAAAGGTGCGCGGGATCATCGGCCCCTGGTCGCACCAGTACCCCGACCGGGGGCTGCCGCCCGGACCGGGCATCGGCTTCCTCCAGGAGACCCTGCGCTGGTGGGACCAGCACCTGAAGGACGAGGACACCGGGGTGATGGAGGAGCCGCTGCTGCGGTCCTGGATCAGCGAGTCGCACCCGCCCGCCACGGTGTACGAGACGCTGCCCGGCCGCTGGGTCGGGGAGACCAGCTGGCCTTCGGAGAACGTCACCCCGGTGGCGTACGCCCTCCAGGGCGGGCCGCAGATCGTCCACTCGCCGCAGCAGACCGGGCTGGACGCCGGGCGGTTCTTCCCCTTCGGCAACGACGCCGACCTGCCGCCGGACCAGCGCGACGAGGACGCCAAGTCGCTGTGCTTCGAATTCCCGGTCGCCGACGCGCCGATCGAGATCCTGGGCAGACCCCGGGTGAGCCTGCGCATCAAAATGGACGTGCCGCGCGGCCAGGCCATCGTCCGGCTCTGCGACGTCGCCCCCGACGGCTCCTCCACCCTCGTCACGCGCGGCGCGCTCAACCTCGCCGCCCGGAAGGGTCGCGACCGCACCGAGGACTGGACGCCCGGCGCCACCGAGGACGTCACCTTCGAGCTGAACGGCATCGGGCACACCTTCCCGCCCGGCCACCGCATCCGGCTCGCCGTCTCGTCCTCGTACTGGCCCTGGATCTGGCCGCAGGCGGGCTCGGCCGGCTTCACCCTGGAGGCGGACGGCAGCCTGGTCGAGCTCCCGGTGCGGCGGCACACCGAGGACCCCGCCATCCGCTTCGAGGAGCCCGAGCAGTCCGAACCGCTGGGCGTCGTCTACCCGGAGACGCTGGACGAGCCGCGCCCCGAACGACTCGTCGTCCGCGATGTGGCCAAGGGCGAGTGGCGGATGGAGGTGGACCCGCGCTACGGCGGCACGCGGGTCTACCCGGACGGGCTCGAATTCACCGAGGACGCGGTGGAGACGTACACCATCCACGAGGGCGACCCGCTCTCCGCGCGAACCCGGTCCGACTGGACGATCCGGCTGCACCGGCCGGAGATGGCCTGGGACGTGCAGATCGACACCCGCTCCGAGATCACCGCCGACGCGGACGACTTCCACACCGTCAGCGAGGTCGTCTGCACCGAGGGCGGCGAGGTCGTCTTCCACCGGACCTGGGAGAAGAGCATCCCGCGCACGTCCGGGTGACGTCGCATGTGAGGCGTACTTTCCGGGGCATTGGGGAGGGTTGGGGCACTGCCGTCCGGCAGACGTCCCGACGTTACGACCTCACCCGCGACGCCGCTGACAATCGCGGGTGAGGTCGTAACGTTGTCCCCAAGCGACCCGGAAAGCGAGGCAGCGAACGATGCCCGAGCAGAGCAGTCCGCTCGATGTGGCCGAAGGGGACCCCTTCGGCCCGCACAACCTGCCGTACGGCGTGTTCTCCACCCCCGACCGCCCGGGCGAGCGGCGCGTCGGCGTCCGCATCGGCGACCACGTCCTGGACGCCGGGGCCGCCGCCCTCGCCCTCGGTTCGCCGTACGCCCAACTCCTGGCCCAGCCCGACCTGATGGCCCTGCTCTCGGCCGGTCGCACCGCCTGGCGCGATGTGCGCCGGGCGCTGACCGCGTGGGTCACGGTCCCCGCGCACCGCGCGGACATGGAGCCGCTGCTGCACCCGCTGGACGCGGTGACCCTGCACCTGCCGTACCAGGTCGCGGACTACGTGGACTTCTACGCGAGCGAGCACCACGCCACCAACGTGGGCCAGATCTTCCGGCCCGACGCCGACGCACCGCTCACCCCCAACTGGAAGCACCTGCCGATCGGTTACCACGGCCGCGCCGGGACCGTCGTGGTCTCCGGCACCGATGTGGTCCGCCCGGCGGGCCAGCGCAAGGCACCGGCCGACCCGGCGCCCGTCTTCGGCCCCTCCGTGAAGCTCGACATCGAGGCGGAGGTCGGCTTCGTCGTCGGCACCCCGTCCGAGCAGGGGAAGCCCGTCGCCCTCACGGACTTCCGCGAGCACGTCTTCGGGCTCTCGCTGCTCAACGACTGGTCGGCGCGCGACATCCAGGCGTGGGAGTACGTCCCGCTCGGCCCGTTCCTCGGCAAGTCCTTCGCGACCTCCGTCTCCGCCTGGGTCACCCCGCTGGAGGCGCTGGACGCCGCCCGCACCGCCCCGCCCGCCCGCGACCTCCCGCTGCTCCCCTATCTGGAGGACGCGGACGAGGACGAGCCCGGCGGCTACGACCTGCGGATCTCCGTCGCGGTCAACGGACACGTCGTCGCGGAGCCGCCGTTCTCCACGATGTACTGGACGGCCGCCCAGCAGCTCGCCCAGATGACGGTCAACGGCGCCTCCCTGCGCACCGGCGACCTCTTCGGCTCCGGCACGGTCAGCGGCGCCGAGCCGTCCCAGCGCGGCTGCCTCCTGGAGCTGACCTGGAACGGCCGCGACCCGCTGGAACTGCCCGAGGGCAAGCGGACGTTCCTGGAGGACGGCGACACGGTGACCATCACCGCCTGGGCCCCGGGGCCGGACGGCACCCGGGTGGGGCTGGGCGAGGTCGCGGGGCGGGTCGTGCCTGCGGGGTGAGCCGGGCGGACCGTCCGTCAGGCCCCGGGGCCTCTCACTCGTACTCCGGGGGCTCCTCGTCCCAGCCGAACTCGGCGTCGTCGTGGGCAGCCGACTGGGCGGGGCGGGCGGCCGGTGCCGGGGCGGGCTTCCGGGCGGGGGCCGGGGACGGGTCGGCCGGGGCCGGGGTTGGCTGCGCCGGGGGCTCCGGGGCCTCGGCCGTGTCGAGGCCGGACAGGACCTCCAGGACCCCCTCCCCGTACGTCGCCAGCTTCTTCTCGCCCAGGCCGCTGATGCCGCCCAGCTCGTCCAGGGTCGTCGGGTGGACCGTGGCGATCTCGCGGAGGGTGGCGTCGTGGAAGATCACGTACGCCGGGAGGCTCAGTTCCTTGGCCTGGGCGGCTCGCCAGGCGCGCAGGGCCTCGAAGACGGGGACGGCCGTCTCGGGGAGGTCGGCGGCGGCCGCCTTGGGTTTGCGCTCGCCCCGGCCGGACGAGGAGCGGGAGGCCGTCGGCTTCTTCGGCTCCTTGCGGAGCTGGACCTCGCGCTCCCGGTTGAGGACCGCGCCGCTCGCCTCTGTGAGGACCAGCGTGCCGTACTCGCCCTCGACGGCGATCAGGCCCTGGGCCAGGAGCTGGCGGACCACGCCGCGCCACTCCGCCTCGGCCAGGTCCTCGCCGAGGCCGAAGACCGACAGCTGGTCGTGGTCGAACTGGATGACCTTGGCCGTGCGGCGGCCGAGCAGGATGTCGATGATCTGGCCCGCGCCGAACTTCTGGCCGCGCTCCCGCTTCAGCCGTACCACCGTGGACAGCAGCTTCTGGGCGGACACCGTGCCGTCCCAGGTCTCCGGCGGGGTGAGGCAGGTGTCGCAGTTGCCGCAGGAGGTGGCCGTGGGCTCCTGGCCGAAGTACGTGAGGAGCTGGGCGCGGCGGCACTGGGCCGTCTCGCACAGGGCGAGCATCGAGTCCAGGTGCGAGGCGGCCCGGCGGCGGAACGCCTCGTCGCCCTCGCCGCCCTGGATGAGCTTGCGCTGCTGGACGACGTCCTGGAGGCCGTACGCCATCCACGCCGTGGACGGGGCGCCGTCGCGGCCGGCCCGGCCGGTCTCCTGGTAGTAGCCCTCGACGGACTTCGGGAGGTCCAGGTGGGCGACGAAGCGGACGTCCGGCTTGTCGATGCCCATGCCGAAGGCGATCGTCGCGACGACGACCAGGCCCTCCTCGCGCAGGAAGCGGGACTGGTGGGCCGCGCGCGTCCCGGCGTCGAGCCCCGCGTGGTACGGGACGGCCTCGATGCCGTTGCGGCAGAGGAATTCGGCGGTCTTCTCCGTCGACGCGCGGGAGAGGCAGTAGATGATGCCCGCGTCCCCGGGGTGCTCCTCCTTGAGGAAGGCGAGCAGCTGCTTCTTCGGATCGGCCTTGCCCACGATCCGGTACTGGATGTTGGGCCGGTCGAAGCTGGCGACGAAGTGCTTGGCGTCGGGCATGCCGAGCCGCTGGGTGATCTCGCGGTGCGTGGCGTCCGTCGCCGTGGCCGTCAGGGCGATGCGCGGCACGTCCGGCCAGCGCTCGCCGAGCACGGACAGGGCGAGGTAGTCGGGGCGGAAGTCGTGGCCCCACTGGGCGACGCAGTGCGCCTCGTCGATGGCGAAGACGGAGACCTCGCCCCGGGCCAGCAGCGCCAGTGTGGTGTCCAGCCGCAGCCGCTCCGGGGCCAGATACAGCAGGTCCAGCTCGCCCGCGACGAACTGCGCCTCCATCGAGCGGCGCTCGTCGAAGTCCTGCGTGGAGTTGATGAAGCCGGCCCGCACGCCGAGCGCCCGGAGCGCGTCGACCTGGTCCTGCATGAGGGCGATCAGCGGGGAGATCACGACGCCGGTGCCCCGCCGGACCAGGGCTGGGATCTGGTAGCAGAGGGACTTGCCGCCACCGGTGGGCATGAGCACGACGGAGTCCCCGCCGGCCACCACATGGTCGACGATCGCCTCCTGCTCGCCGCGGAACGCGTCGTAACCGAAGACGCGGTGCAGGGTGCGCCGCGCCTCGCTCTCGGCCGTGGCGGCGGCTCCGCCCGTGCTCACATCCGTGGTCATGCCCGTCACGCCCGTCCCGCTCATCGCTCTGTCCCCCGATACCGGTCCCGCTGCGTCCCAGCGCTCCCCTGCCACGATAGGCGCCGCCTGTGACAACGCCGGACGGGCTTGACTTCCCGAGGGAAGGCCAAGCCCGTCCGGCGTGGTCGTACGGCCGTTTCCGGCTACCTCACGAACGTCCCCGCCTGGCCCGCCAGGTCCAGGAAGTACTGCGGGGCCACGCCCAGGACCACGGTCACGGCCACGCCGAACGCGATGGTGGTCATCGTCAGCGGGGACGGGACGGCGACCGTGGGGCCGTCCGCCTTCGGCTCGCTGAAGAACATCAGCACGATGACCCGGATGTAGAAGAACGCGGCGATCGCCGAGGAGATCACACCGACCACGACCAGGCCGCCCGCGCCGCCGTCCGCCGCCGCCTTGAACACCGCGAACTTCCCGGAGAAGCCCGAGGTCAGCGGGATACCGGCGAAGGCCAGCAGGAACACCGCGAAGACCGCGGCGACCAGCGGCGAGCGCCGGCCGAGTCCGGCCCACTTCGACAGGTGCGTCGCCTCGCCGCCCGCGTCCCGCACCAGTGTGACGACGGCGAAGGCGCCGACCGTCACGAAGGAGTACGTGCCGAGGTAGAAGAGGACGGACGAGATGCCTTCGGGGGTGGCCGCGATCACACCGGCCAGGATGAATCCGGCGTGCGCGATCGAGGAGTAGGCCAGCAGCCGCTTGATGTCGGTCTGCGTGATCGCGACGACCGCGCCGCCCACCATCGTGACGATCGCGACGCCCCACATGACCGGCCGCAGGTCCCAGGTGAGCCCGGGCAGCACCACGTACAGCAGGCGCAGCAGCGCGCCGAACGCGGCGACCTTGGTGGCGGCGGCCATGAAGCCGGTGACCGGGGTCGGGGCGCCCTGGTAGACGTCCGGGGTCCACATGTGGAACGGGACGGCGCCGACCTTGAAGAGCAGGCCGGTCAGGATCATCGCGCCGCCGATGAGCAGCAGCGCGTCGTTGCCCATGGTGTCGGCGAGCGCCGGGTCGATCTTCTGGATCGAGCCGTCGACCACGGTCGCGATCCGGGCGTACGAGACGGAGCCCGCGTATCCGTAGAGGAGCGCGATCCCGAACAGCAGGAACGCCGAGGAGAACGCGCCGAGCAGGAAGTACTTCACGGCCGACTCCTGCGACATCAGCCGCTTGCGGCGGGCGACGGCGCACAGGAGGTACAGCGGGAGGGAGAAGACCTCCAGGGCCACGAACAGCGTCAGCAGGTCGTTGGCCGCCGGGAAGACGAGCATCCCGGCCACCGAGAAGAGGACGAGCGGGAACACCTCGGTGGTGGTGAACCCGGCCTTGACCGCGGCCTTCTCGCTGTCGCTGCCGGGCACCGACGCGGCCTGCGCCGCGAAGGAGTCGACCCTGTTCCCGTGGGACTCGGGGTCGAGCCGCCGTTCGGCGAACGTGAAGACCGCGACCAGGGACGTCAGCAGGATGACGCCCTGGAGGAACAGGGCCGGTCCGTCGACCGCGATGGCGCCCATCGCGGCGATGTGCGCCTTGGTCGTCCCGTAACCGCCGGCCGCGAGGCCGACGACCGCGGCGAACGCGGCGACCAGCGCGACGACGGTCAGGAGGACCTGGGTGTGGTACCGGGCCCGGCGCGGCACGAATGCCTCGACCAGGACGCCGATCACGGCGACGCCGATCACGATCAGGACCGGGGTCAGCTGGGTGTACTCGATGACCGGGGCCGTGAACTTCTCGTCCGGTGCGGCGGAGGTCACCCCGGCCGCCGTCGTCCACAGGCTGTGGACAGCTGTTGCGCTCACTTGGCGGCCTCCACCTCGGGCTGGGGGTCCTTCTTCTGTACGTCCGACATGGTGTGTTGCACCGCCGGGTTGACGATGTCCGTCAGCGGCTTCGGGTAGACACCCAGGAAGAGCAGCAGCGCGATCAGCGGGACGACCACCACGAGCTCACGGGCCTTGAGGTCCGCCATGCCCTGCACCTCGGCCTTGACCGGGCCGGTCATGGTGCGCTGGTAGAGGACCAGGACGTAGATCGCGGCGAGCACGATGCCGGTGGTGGCGATGATGCCGGCCGCCGGATACGCGGCGAACGCGCCGACCAGGACCAGGAACTCACTGACGAACGGGGCGAGCCCCGGCAGCGACAGCGTGGCCAGACCGCCGATCAGGAAGGTGCCGGCCAGGACCGGCGCCACCTTCTGCACCCCCCCGTAGTCGGCGATGAGGCGCGAGCCGCGCCGGCTGATCAGGAAGCCCGCGACCAGCATCAGCGCGGCCGTCGAGATGCCGTGGTTGACCATGTACAGCGTCGCACCCGACTGGCCTTGGCTGGTCATCGCGAAGATGCCCAGGATGATGAAGCCGAAGTGCGAGATGGACGCGTAGGCGATCAGCCGCTTGATGTCGCGCTGGCCGACCGCGAGCAGTGCTCCGTACACGATGCTGATCAGCGCCAGGACCAGGATCACCGGAGTCGCCCACTTGCTGGCCTCCGGAAAGAGCTGGAGGCAGAAGCGGAGCATCGCGAACGTGCCGACCTTGTCGACCACGGCGGTGATCAGCACGGCGACCGGGGCGGTCGCCTCACCCATGGCGTTGGGCAGCCAGGTGTGCAGCGGCCACAGCGGGGCCTTCACCGCGAAGGCGAAGAAGAAGCCGAGGAACAGCCACCGCTCCGTGCCGGTCGCCATGGAGAACGTGCCGTTGGCCCGGGCCTCGGCGATCTCGGAGAGCGAGAACGAGCCCGCGACCACGTACAGGCCGATCACCGCGGCCAGCATGATGAGGCCGCCGACCAGGTTGTAGAGGAGGAACTTCACCGCCGCGTACGAGCGCTGCGCCGCCGCGTTCTCGTCGCTGCCGGTGTGCGCCCGGTCCCCGAAGCCGCCGATGAGGAAGTACATCGGGATGAGCATGGCTTCGAACAGGATGTAGAAGAGGAAGACGTCGGTGGCCTCGAAGGAGAGGATCACCATCGCCTCGACCATCAGGATCAGGGCGAAGAAGCCCTGAGTGGGACGCCAGCGCGAGGAGTTCGTCTCCAGGGGATCGGCGTCGTTCCAGCCGGCCAGGATGACGAACGGGATCAGCAGGGCGGTGAGCGCCATGAGCGCCACCCCGATGCCGTCGACGCCCAGCTCGTAGCGGACGCCGAAGTCCTTGATCCAGGCGTGCGATTCGGTGAGCTGGAAGCGGTCACCGCCGGGCTCGAAGCGGGCGAGCGCGATGCCCGCCAGGACGAGCGTGGCCAGCGAGAAGAGCAGCGCCAGCCATTTGGCGGCGGTGCGCCGGGCGGCCGGGACGGCGGCGGTGGCCACCGCGCCGATCGCCGGAAGCGCCGCCGTCGCTGTCAGGAGGGGAAAGGACATGTGATCAGACCGCCCTCATCAGCAGGGTCGCGGCGATGAGAACCGCCGTACCGCCGAACATCGAGACCGCGTAGGAGCGGGCGTAGCCGTTCTGCAGCTTGCGCAGCCGACCGGAGAGCCCGCCCATGGACGCGGCCGTGCCGTTGACGACGCCGTCGACCAGGGTGTGGTCCACGTAGACCAGGGAGCGGGTCAGGTGCTCGCCGCCCCGGACCAGGACCACGTGGTTGAAGTCGTCCTGGAGGAGATCGCGGCGCGCGGCGCGGGTGAGCAGCGAGCCGCGCGGGGCGGTCACCGGCACCGGCTTGCGGCCGTACATCACCCAGGCGATGGCGACACCGATGACGAGCACCACCATGGTCGCCGCGGTGACGGTCGACGCGCCGATCGGGGCGTCGCCGTGGTCATGACCGGTGACCGGCTCCAGCCAGTGCAGGAAACGGTCGCCGATCGAGAAGAAGCCACCGGCGAAGACCGAGCCGAAGGCCAGCACGATCATCGGGATCGTCATGGACTTCGGGGACTCGTGCGGATGCGGCTCGTGGCCCTCAGCGTCCGGCTGCCACCGCTTCTCACCGAAGAACGTCATGATCATCACGCGTGTCATGTAGAACGCGGTGATCGCGGCGCCCAGCAGGGTGACCGCTCCGAGGATCCAGCCCTCCGTGCCGCCCTTGGCGAACGCCGCCTCGATGATCTTGTCCTTGGAGAAGAAGCCGGAGAGGCCGGGGAAGCCGATGATCGCGAGATAGCCGAGGCCGAAGGTGATGAAGGTGACCGGCATGTACTTCCGCAGGCCGCCGAACTTCCGCATGTCCACCTCGTCGTTCATGCCGTGCATGACCGAACCGGCGCCGAGGAAGAGCCCGGCCTTGAAGAAGCCGTGCGTCACCAGGTGCATGATCGCGAAGACGTAGCCGATGGGGCCGAGCCCGGCGGCCAGGATCATGTAGCCGATCTGCGACATCGTGGAGCCGGCGAGGGCCTTCTTGATGTCGTCCTTCGCGCAACCGACGATCGCACCGAACAGCAGCGTGACCGCGCCGACCACCACGACGACCAGCTGGGCGTCCGGGGCGGCGTTGAAGATCGCGCCGGAGCGGACGATCAGGTAGACACCGGCGGTGACCATGGTCGCGGCGTGGATGAGGGCGGAGACCGGGGTCGGGCCCTCCATCGCGTCGCCGAGCCAGGACTGCAGCGGCACCTGGGCGGACTTGCCGCAGGCGGCGAGCAACAGCATCAGGCCGATCGCCGTCAGCTTGCCCTCGCTGGTCTCGCCGGTCGCCTCCAGGACGGGGCCGTACGCGAACGTGCCGAAGGTGGTGAACATCAGCATGATCGCGATCGACAGGCCCATGTCGCCGACGCGGTTGACCAGGAACGCCTTCTTCGCGGCGGTCGCCGCGCTGGGCTTGTGCTGCCAGAAGCCGATGAGCAGGTACGAGGCGAGGCCGACGCCCTCCCAGCCGACGTACAGCAGCAGGTAGTTGTCGGCGATGACCAGGATCAGCATCGCCGCCAGGAACAGGTTCAGATAGCCGAAGAAGCGGCGCCGGCGCTCGTCGTGCTCCATGTAGCCGATCGAGTAGATGTGGATCAGCGTGCCCACACCGGTGATCAGCAGGACGAAGGTCATCGACAGCTGGTCGAGCTGGAAGGCCACATCGGCCTGGAAGCCCTCGACCGGAATCCAGCTGAACAGCTTCTGGTGCAGCGCCCGGTCCTCGGCGCCCTTCCCCAGCATGTCGGTGAAGAGCACCACGGCCACGACGAACGAGGCGGCGGCGAGCAGGGTGCCGAGCCAGTGCCCGGCGCGGTCGAGGCGGCGGCCGCCGCACAGCAGCACCGCCGCTCCGAGCAGGGGCGCCGCGACGAGCAGCGCAATCAGGTTCTCCACAGTGCAAACGCCCCTTACAGCTTCATCAGGCTGGCGTCATCGACCGAGGCCGAGTGGCGGGATCGGAACAGCGACACGATGATCGCGAGCCCGACCACGACCTCCGCGGCGGCGACGACCATCGTGAAGAAGGCGATGATCTGGCCGTCGAGGTTGCCGTGCATCCGGGAGAAGGTCACGAACGCGAGGTTGCAGGCGTTGAGCATCAGCTCGACGCACATGAACACCACGATCGCGTTCCGCCGGATCAGGACCCCGGCCGCGCCGATGGTGAACAGCAGGGCGGCGAGATAGAGGTAGTTGACCGGATTCACTTGGCGACCTCCTCTTCTTCGGTGTCCCGGCCCAGCCGCTCACCGGAGCGCTGCTCCAGTGCCTTGAGACCGGCCAGTGATTCCTGGGACACGTCACGCATCTGGCCGCGCTTGCGCAGCGTGTTCATGACGGTCAGCTCGGACGGGGTGCCGTCGGGGAGCAGGCCCGCGATGTCCACCGCGTTGTGCCGGGCGTAGACGCCGGGGGCGGGCAGCGGCGGGAGGTGGTTGCTCCGCACGCGGTCCTCGGACATCTCCCGCTGGTTCTTGGCCCGTTCGGTGCGCTCGCGGTGCGTGAGCACCATCGCGCCGACGGTCGCGGTGATCAGCAGGGCGCCGGTGATCTCGAAGGCGAAGACGTACTTGGTGAAGATGAGGTTGGCGAGCCCCTCCACGTTTCCGCCGTGCACGGTGTTGGCGGTGCCCAGGCCGTTGAAGCTCTTCAGCGAGGCGTTGCCGATACCGGCGATCAGCAGGACACCGAAGCCGATGCCGCAGCCGGCGGCCAGCCAGCGCTGGCCCTTGATGGTCTCCTTCAGCGAGTCCGCCGCCGTGACGCCGACGAGCATGACCACGAAGAGGAACAGCATCATGATCGCGCCGGTGTAGACGACGATCTGGACGACGCCGAGGAAGTAGGCGCCGTTGGCGAGGTAGAACACCGCGAGGATGATCATCGTCCCGGCGAGGCTCAGCGCGCTGTGCACGGCCTTCTTCATGAGCACCGTGGACAGGGCGCCGATCACGGCCACCGTGCCGAGCACCCAGAACTGGAACGCCTCGCCGTTGGAGGTCTGCGAGGCCGCTGCGGCCAGGCCGGTCATGCGTCCACCTCCTGCGAAGCGCCGTTGCTCTCCGCCTCGTCGGACGGCTTCTCGCCCTTGGAGACGGCGAGCTGACGCTCCGTACCGGGAGCGGCCTCGGTGACCAGGCCCCGGTAGTAGTCCTGTTCGTCCGTGCCGGGGAAGATCGCGTGCGGGCTGTCGACCATGCCTTCCTCCAGGCCCGCGAGCAGCTCGTCCTTGGTGTAGATGAGGCTCTCGCGGGTGGTGTTGGCGAGCTCGAACTCGTTGGTCATCGTGAGCGCCCGGGTGGGGCACGCCTCGATGCACAGTCCGCAGAGGATGCAGCGCGCGTAGTTGATCTGGTAGACGCGGCCGTAGCGCTCACCCGGGGAGTAGCGCTCCTCCTCGGTGTTGTCCGCGCCCTCCACGTAGATCGCGTCGGCGGGACAGGCCCAGGCGCACAGCTCGCAGCCGACGCACTTCTCCAGCCCGTCCGGATGGCGGTTGAGCTGGTGGCGGCCGTGGAAGCGGGGCGCCGTCACCTTCGGCGTCTCCGGATACTGCTCGGTGAGCCGCTTCTTGAACATGGCCTTGAAGGTCACGCCGAAGCCGGCCACCGGGTTGTGGAACTTGTCCTCCGAGGACTGGGAGGACTGCGATGCCGTCGACCCCGTCGGGCCGGTGGATTTCGCCGGCTTCCTGGGCCCCGGCGAATCAGGCAGTTCAGACACCGTCGGCCTCCTTTCCGTCACTCGGATTTCCGTCACTCTGAGTATCCACCCCGCCACTGACAACGAGCTCCCGCTCGCGTCGCGGCCTGCGCCGGGGCACGGGCGGCAGGGTCTGTCCGGGCAGCGGCGGCACCGGGAATCCGCCTGCCATCGGGTCGAACGCCGGCTCGGGTCCGGCCTGTTCGGCGGCGGCCTTGTCCTTCTTGTCGCGGAAGATGTCGGCGACGAAGGAGATCAGCAGCACCGCGATCACGGCACCGGCCACATAGAGCAGGATCTTGGAGAAGTCGTAGCCCTCGTTGCGCAGCGCCCGCACCGTCGCGACCAGCATCAGCCAGACGACGGAGACCGGGATCAGGACCTTCCAGCCGAGCTTCATCAGCTGGTCGTAGCGGACGCGGGGCAGCGTGCCGCGCAGCCAGATGAAGAAGAACAGCAGCAGCTGGACCTTGAGGACGAACCAGAGCATCGGCCACCAGCCGTGGTTCGCGCCCTCCCAGAAGGTGCTGATCGGCCACGGAGCCCGCCAGCCGCCCAGGAACAGGGTCGCGGAGACGGCGGAGACGGTGACCATGTTGACGTACTCGGCGAGCATGAACATCGCGAACTTGATGGACGAGTACTCGGTGTTGAAGCCGCCGACGAGGTCGCCCTCGGACTCCGGCATGTCGAAGGGGGCGCGGTTGGTCTCGCCGACCATCGTGACGATGTAGATGATGAAGGAGACCGGCAGCAGGATGATGAACCAGCGGTCCTGCTGCGCCTCCACGATCTTCGACGTCGACATCGACCCGGAGTAGAGGAACACCGAGGCGAACGCGGCGCCCATCGCGATCTCGTACGAGATCATCTGCGCGCAGGAACGGAGCCCGCCGAGCAGCGGGTACGTCGATCCGGACGACCAGCCGGCCAGCACGATGCCGTAGATGCCGACCGAGGCGACCGCGAGGATGTACAGCATCGCGATCGGCAGGTCGGTGAGCTGCATCGCCGTACGGTGCCCGAAGATCGAGACCTCGTTGTCCGAGGGCCCGAAGGGGATCACCGCGATGGCCATGAAGGCGGGGATGGCGGCGATGATCGGCGCGAGGACGTAGACGACCTTGTCCGCCCGCTTGACGATGACGTCTTCCTTCAGCATCAGCTTGATGCCGTCGGCGAGCGACTGGAGCATGCCCCAGGGGCCGTGCCGGTTGGGACCGATGCGCAGCTGCATCCAGGCGACGACCTTGCGCTCCCACACGATGGAGAAGAGCACGGTCACCATCAGGAACGCGAAGCAGAAGACGGCCTTGATGACGACGAGCCACCAGGGGTCGTTGCCGAACATCGACAGGTCCTCGGCGGCGAGCACCGAACGGTGCGGTGCCGCGGCCAGTTGAGCGAAGGCGGTCACGCCCGCACCTCCGGTGTGACGTCGGGAGTACCGGCAGCGGCGGGGCCGATCCGGACCAGGCCGCCGGGGCGGGCCCCGGTCATGGCCGGCACGCCCCGCCCGGCCGAGTTCAGCGGCACCCAGACCACGCGGTCCGGCATGTCGGTGACCCGGAGCGGGAGTTCTACGCTGCCCGCCGGGCCGGACACCGCCAGCAGGTCGCCGTCCTTGACCCCGGTCTCCGCGGCCGTGGCGGCCGACAGCCGGGCCACCGTGTCGTGCCGGGTCCCGGCGAGCGCGGTGTCCCCCTCCTGGAGGCGGCCCAGGTCGAGCAGCATCCGGTGGCCGGCCAGGATCGCCTCGCCGTCACCGGGCCGGGGCAGCGGCTGCGCGGAGACCCGCGGCTCGTCCGCGTACCCGCCCTGCCAGCCGCCGAGGCGGTCCAGCTCGCGGCGGGCGGCCTTCAGGTCCGGCAGCGCGAAGTGGCGGTCCATCGCGTCGGCCAGCATGTGCAGGACGCGGGCATCGCCCGGGGCGAGGTTCCGCGTCATCTGGTCGGGCTTCAGCGCGGCCTCGAACATCCGCGCCCGGCCCTCCCAGTTGAGGAAGGTCCCGGACTTCTCGGCGACCGCGGCCACCGGGAACACCACGTCGGCGCGGTCGGTGACCTCGCTCGGGCGGAGCTCGAAGGAGACCAGGAAACCGACCCGGTCCAGGGCCTCCAGGGCACGCGCCGGGTCCGGCAGGTCCTCGGTCCCGACGCCGGCGACGACCAGCGCGGCCAGCTCACCGGTGGCCGCGGCCTCGATGATCTGGCCGGTGTCGCGGCCGAAGCGGGACGGGAGTTCGGCGACGCCCCACGCGGCGGCGACCTCGTCCCGGGCGCGCGGGTCGGTGGCCGGGCGGCCGCCGGGCAGCAGCGACGGGAGCGCGCCCGCCTCCACCGCGCCGCGTTCGCCCGCCCGGCGCGGGATCCACACCAGCCGGGCCCCGGTCGCGGTCGCGGCCCGGACCGCGGCGGTCAGCCCGCCGGGCACCCCGGCCAGCCGCTCGCCGACCACGATCAGCGCGCCCTCACCGCGCAGCGCCTCCGCCGCGGCGGCGCCCTCGCCCTCCAGGCCGACGCCGCCCGCGATGGCGTCCAGCCACTCGGTTTCGGTGCCGGGTGCGGCGGGAAGCAGCGTGCCTCCGGCCTTCGCCAGGCCCCGGGTGGCGTGGGAGGCGACGGAGAAGGTGCGCTGGCCGTGCTTGCGGTGGGCCTTGCGCAGCCGCAGGAAGACCCCGGGGGCCTCCTCCTCCGACTCGAACCCGACCAGCAGCACGGTCGGCGCCTTCTCCAGCGAGGTGTACGTGACACCGCTGCCGTCCAGGTCCTTGCCGCGCCCGGCGACGCGCGAGGCCAGGAAGTCGGCCTCCTCGTCGCTGTGGACCCGGGCCCGGAAGTCGATGTCGTTGGTGTCCAGGGCGATCCGCGCGAACTTGCTGTACGCGTACGCGTCCTCGACGGTCAGCCGGCCGCCGGTGAGGACGCCGGTCCGGCCGCGCGCGGCGGACAGGCCCTCGGCCGCCGCCGCCAGTGCCTCGGGCCAGCTCGCCGGTTCCAGCTCGCCGGAGCCACCCCGGACGAGCGGGGTGGTGAGGCGGTCGCGCTGCTGGGCGTAACGGAAGCCGAAACGGCCCTTGTCGCAGAGCCACTCCTCGTTGACCTCGGGCTCGTTGGCCGCGAGGCGGCGCATGACCTTGCCGCGCCGGTGGTCGGTGCGGGTGGCGCAGCCGCCGGCGCAGTGCTCGCACACGGAGGGCGTCGACACCAGGTCGAAGGGGCGGGAGCGGAACCGGTACGCCGCCGAGGTCAGGGCCCCGACCGGGCAGATCTGGATGGTGTTCCCGGAGAAGTACGACTGGAACGGGTCGCCCTCGCCGGTGCCGACCTGCTGGAGCGCGCCGCGCTCGATCAGCTCGATCATCGGGTCGCCCGCGACCTGGTTGGAGAACCGGGTGCAGCGCGCGCAGAGCACGCAGCGCTCACGGTCCAGCAGCACCTGGGTGGAGATCGGCACGGGCTTCTCGTACGTCCGCTTCTTGCCGTCGAAGCGGGAGTCGGAGTCGCCGTGCGACATCGCCTGGTTCTGGAGCGGGCACTCGCCGCCCTTGTCGCAGACCGGGCAGTCCAGCGGGTGGTTGATGAGCAGCAGCTCCATCACACCGCGCTGCGCCTTGTCGGCGACCGGCGAGGTGATCTGCGACTTGACGACCATGCCGTCGGTGCAGGTGATGGTGCAGGACGCCATCGGCTTGCGCTGGCCCTCGACCTCGACGATGCACTGGCGGCAGGCGCCGGCCGGGTCGAGGAGGGGGTGGTCGCAGAACCGGGGGATCTCGATGCCGAGGAGTTCGGCGGCGCGGATGACCAAGGTGCCCTTGGGCACGCTGATCTCGATGCCGTCGATGGTCAGCGTGACCAGGTCCTCGGGCGGGATCGCCGCTTCGCCGCCCCCGGAGGGCGCACTCGTGGTGACTGTCATGCGTTCACCCCCTGGTGAGCGTTCTTGTCGTCGGCCCAGAGGGTCGACTTGGCGGGATCGAAGGGGCAGCCCTTGCCGGTGATGTGCTGCTCGTACTCCTCGCGGAAGTACTTCAGCGAGGAGAAGATCGGCGAGGCGGCGCCGTCGCCGAGGGCGCAGAACGACTTGCCGTTGATGTTGTCGGCGATGTCGTTGAGCTTGTCGAGGTCGGACATCCGGCCCTTACCGGCCTCGATGTCGCGGAGCAGCTGGACGAGCCAGTAGGTGCCCTCGCGGCAGGGGGTGCACTTGCCGCAGGACTCGTGCGCGTAGAACTCGGTCCAGCGGGTGACGGCCCGCACCACGCAGGTCGTCTCGTCGAAGCACTGGAGCGCCTTGGTGCCGAGCATGGACCCGGCCGCGCCGACGCCCTCGTAGTCGAGGGGCACGTCGAGGTGTTCGTCGGTGAACATCGGCGTGGAGGAGCCGCCGGGGGTCCAGAACTTGAGGCGGTGGCCGGGGCGCATGCCGCCGCTCATGTCGAGGAGCTGGCGCAGCGTGATGCCGAGCGGCGCCTCGTACTGGCCGGGGCCCGCGACATGGCCGCTGAGCGAGTAGAGCGTGAAGCCCGGGGACTTCTCGCTGCCCATGGACTTGAACCAGTCCTTGCCCTTGTTCAGGATCGCGGGAACCGAGGCGATGGACTCGACGTTGTTCACCACAGTGGGGCAGGCGTACAGACCGGCGACCGCAGGGAAGGGGGGCCGCAGCCGGGGCTGGCCCCGCCGTCCTTCGAGAGAGTCGAGCAGCGCGGTTTCCTCACCACAGATGTACGCACCGGCGCCCGCGTGCACCGTGAGTTCCAGATCGAGCCCTGAACCCAGGACGTTCGTCCCCAGATATCCCGCCTCGTACGCCTCTCGAACGGCCTCGTGCAACCGTCGCAGTACGGGGACGACCTCACCGCGCAAGTAGATGAACGCGTGCGACGACCGGATCGCGTAGCAGGCGATCACGATGCCCTCGATGAGGCTGTGCGGGTTGGCGAAGAGGAGCGGGATGTCCTTGCAGGTCCCCGGCTCCGACTCGTCGGCGTTGACAACAAGATAGTGAGGCTTGCCGTCCCCCTGCGGGATGAACTGCCACTTCATGCCGGTGGGGAAGCCGGCACCGCCGCGTCCGCGCAGACCGGAGTCCTTGACGTACGCGATGAGGTCGTCCGGGGACATGGTGAGGGCCTTGCGCAGGCCCTCGTAGCCCTCGTGGCGGCGGTAGGTGTCCAGGGTCCAGGATTCCGGCTGGTCCCAGAAGGCGGACAGGACGGGCGCGAGCAGCTTCTCGGGACTGGTCCCGTTGTGATCGAGCTCGGTGGCCAACGTCATCACTCCCCCTCCTCGGCTGCGGGTCCTGCCGGGTGGTCCGGGTCGGATGCCGAGGTCTGCTGCGGCGCGTCGTGGGAGCTGAGGTGCTCGGCGCCCTTCTGCGGCTGGTCGGTGGGTGCCTCGCCGCGCGGGCTGACGACGCGGGCCTGCGGTGCGGCCTCGCCCTTGGCCAGCTTGAGGCCGATGAGCGAGGCGTGGCCTGCGCCGCCGGTGGCCTCGACGGCGCCGGGGCGCTCGTCGGGGAAGCCGGCGAGGATGCGCGCGGTGTCCTTGTACGTGCACAGGGGCGCGCCGCGGGTGGGCTCGACGGTGCGGCCCGCGATGAGGTCGTCGACCAGTTGGGTCGCGCTCTCCGGCGTCTGGTTGTCGAAGAACTCCCAGTTGACCATCACGACGGGCGCGAAGTCGCAGGCGGCGTTGCACTCGATGTGTTCGAGGGTGACCTTGCCGTCCTCGGTCGTCTCGTCGTTGCCGACGCCGAGGTGTTCCTTGAGCCGGTCGAAGATCGCGTCGCCGCCCATCACCGCGCAGAGCGTGTTGGTGCAGACGCCGACCTGGTAGTCGCCGCTCGGCTTGCGCCGGTACATCGTGTAGAAGGTGGCGACCGCGGTGACCTCGGCGGTGGTGAGGTCGAGCATGTCGGCGCAGAAGGCCATGCCCGTACGCGAGACGTACCCCTCCTCGGACTGCACGAGGTGCAGCAGCGGCAGCAGCGCGGAGCGGCTGTCGGGGTAGCGGGCGATCACCTCCTTCGCATCCGCTTCGAGCCTGGCGCGCGCCTCGGCCGGGTAGGCGGGGGCGGGGAGCTGCGGCATCCCCAGACTGACTTCCTGACGTGCTTCGGTCACCGGTCGACGCCTCCCATCACGGGGTCGATGGATGCGACGGCGACGATGACGTCGGCGACCTGGCCGCCCTCGCACATCGCCGCCATGGCCTGGAGGTTGGTGAAGGACGGGTCGCGGAAGTGGACCCGGTAGGGGCGGGTCCCGCCGTCCGAGACGACGTGCACGCCGAGTTCGCCCTTGGGGGACTCGACGGCGGTGTACGCCTGTCCGACGGGGACCCGGAAGCCCTCGGTCACCAGCTTGAAGTGGTGGATCAGGGCCTCCATGGAGGTGCCCATGATCTTCTTGATGTGGTCCAGCGAGTTGCCCAGGCCGTCCGGGCCGAGCGCGAGCTGCGCGGGCCAGGCGATCTTCTTGTCGGCGACCATGACCGGTCCGGGTTCGAGCCGGTCGATGCACTGCTCGATGATCCGCAGCGACTGGCGCATCTCCTCCAGGCGGATGAGGAAGCGGCCGTAGGCGTCGCAGCTGTCGGCGGTGGGGACCTCGAAGTCGTAGGTCTCGTAGCCGCAGTACGGGTCGGTCTTGCGCAGGTCGTGCGGGAGGCCCGCCGAGCGCAGGATCGGGCCGGTGGCGCCGAGGGCCATGCAGCCGGTGAGGTCGAGATAGCCGACGTCCTGCATGCGGGCCTTGAAGATGGGGTTGCCGGTGGCGAGCGCGTCGTACTCCGGCAGGTTCTTCTTCATGGTCTTCACGAACTCGCGCAGCTGGTCGACCGCGCCCGGGGGCAGGTCCTGGGCGAGGCCGCCGGGGCGGATGAACGCGTGGTTCATGCGGAGCCCGGTGATCAGCTCGAAGAGGTCGAGCACCAGCTCCCGGTCGCGGAAGCCGTAGATCATGATCGTGGTGGCGCCGAGCTCCATGCCGCCGGTGGCGATGCACACCAGGTGCGAGGAGAGCCGGTTGAGCTCCATCAGGAGCACGCGCAGGACGGTGGCCCGGTCGGGGATCTGGTCCTCGATGCCGAGCAGCTTCTCGACGCCCAGGCAGTAGGCCGTCTCGTTGAAGAACGGCGTCAGGTAGTCCATGCGCGTGACGAAGGTGGTGCCCTGCGTCCAGCTGCGGTATTCGAGGTTCTTCTCGATGCCGGTGTGGAGGTAGCCGATGCCGCAGCGGGCCTCGGTGACGGTCTCGCCGTCGATCTCCAGGATGAGCCGGAGCACGCCGTGCGTGGACGGGTGCTGCGGGCCCATGTTGACGATGATGCGCTCGTCGTCGGACGCGGCGGCGTTCTCTACGATCTCGTCCCAGTCGCCGCCGGTGACCGTATATACAGTCCCCTCGGTGGTGGCGCGGGGCGTTGCATGGGGAGTGGTCATCAGGAGTACGACCTCCGCTGGTCCGGAGCCGGGATCTGGGCGCCCTTGTACTCGACGGGGATGCCGCCGAGCGGGTAGTCCTTGCGCTGCGGGAAGCCCTGCCAGTCGTCCGGCATCATGATCCGGGTCAGGGCGGGGTGCCCGTCGAAGACGAGCCCGAAGAAGTCGTACGCCTCGCGCTCGTGCCAGTCGTTGGTCGGGTAGACCGGGACCAGCGAGGGCAGGTGCCGGTCGTCGTCCGGCGTGGAGACCTCGACGCGGATCAGTCGGCCGTGGGTGATCGAGCGCAGGTGGTAGACCGCGTGCAGCTCGCGGCCCTTGTCGCCGGGGAAGTGGACGCCGCTGACGCCGGTGCACAGCTCGAAGCGGAGCGCCGGGTCGTCGCGCAGGGTCCTGGCGACGGTGACCAGGTGTTCGCGGGCGATGTGGAAGGTGAGCTCGTCCCGGTCGACCACCGTCTTCTCGATGGCGTTCTCGGGAAGGAGGTCCTGCTCCTCCAGGGCGCCTTCGAGCTCGTCGGCGACCTCGTCGAACCAGCCGCCGTAGGGGCGGGAGGAGGCGCCGGGGAGGGCGACGGTACGGACGAGGCCGCCGTAGCCGGAGGTGTCGCCGCCGTTGTCGGCGCCGAACATGCCCTTCCGTACGCCGATGACCTCGCCGTGCTCGTCGCGCGGGGCGGGAACGGCGGAGCCGTTGTGCTCGTCGCTCATCGCATGAGCCCCTTCATCTCGATGAGGGGCAGGGCGTTGAGCGCCGCTTCCTCCGCCTCGCGGGCGGCTTCCTCGGCGTTGACCCCGAGCTTGGAGCCCTGGATCTTCTGGTGCAGCTTGAGGATCGCGTCCATCAGCATCTCGGGCCGCGGCGGGCAGCCCGGCAAATAGATATCAACCGGGACAATGTGATCAACACCCTGAACAATGGCGTAATTGTTGAACATTCCGCCCGATGATGCGCAAACCCCCATGGAGATGACCCACTTGGGGTTCGGCATCTGGTCGTAGACCTGCCGCAGGACGGGCGCCATCTTCTGGCTCACCCGCCCTGCCACGATCATCAGGTCCGCCTGCCGCGGCGAGCCGCGGAAGAC
Source organism: Streptomyces sp. NBC_00209 (assembly GCF_045206345.1). NCBI lineage: Bacteria > Bacillati > Actinomycetota > Actinomycetes > Kitasatosporales > Streptomycetaceae > Streptomyces > Streptomyces sp. NBC_00209. Next base: position 2,874,441 of record NZ_CP108121.1, read on the forward strand.
CTCCATGCCGAACCGGGCCAGGTCGTAACGGCCCGCCCCGGTCGTCATCATCTCGATGGCGCAACAGGCGAGGCCGAAGGTCGCCGGGAAGACGGAGGACTTCCGCACCCAGCCGGCCGCCTGCTCGACGGTGGTCAGAACGAAGCCGCTCGGCAGCTTCTCTTCGAGTCCCATGGTGTGCCCCTCAGCCCCTCAGTCCCATTCCAGACCGCCGCGCCGCCACACATACGCGTAGGCGACGAAGACGGTGAGCACGAAGAGCAGCATCTCCACGAGCCCGAAGATCCCCAGGGCGTCGAAGCTGACCGCCCAGGGATAGAGGAAGACGATCTCGATGTCGAAGACGATGAAGAGCATCGCCGTCAGGTAGTACTTGATGGGAAAGCGGCCGCCTCCGGCTGGAGTCGGGGTGGGTTCGATACCGCACTCGTACGCTTCGAGCTTTGCCCGGTTGTACCGCTTGGGACCGATCAGCGTGGCGCTGACCACGGAGAAGATCGCAAACCCTGCCCCGAGGGCGCCGAGCACGAGGATGGGCGCGTAGGCATTCACGCTCCTCGCTCCTTCCAGTCGTCCTTGACCGATGGACCGCATCGGGCGAACCGGCTCCCCGCCTCACCAAGATCGTGCACATGTGAGGCAGTTCACAAGCCCGACTGCCCCGCATCCTATGCCCGCCGTCCTGTGATCTGCGACACGGGGGTCACCAACGTCTTTGTGATCTCCACCACCTGACGAACGATCATGAAGTCGGATGAGCGGTGATCTTCGTACACGAAGCGGCCGAGTGATCACGAGAGGTGACATCTCCTCCCGTTACCGCTGGTCAAAGGGGTGTCGCACTATCAAGCCACGGCACTGGGAGCAAAATTGGCGATGGACACGAGGGGGTGATAAAGGGATCTGCCCCACTCTGGGTCCGGGCGGCCGGGATGGGGTGACCGGAGGCAAGAACCGGACAGGGGTCGCTCGCGCGAGGGTGCACGCGGAACGAAGTGGACGCGGACCGCCGCTTCCCGTGCCGCGCCCTCGTATGCCCATCACAGCAAGACCATGCTGTGAGCTGCATCACTCCACATCAGCCGTTATAGAAGCGGGCTTGGCCAACAGTGTGAACGGGTGGTAAGCGACGGGCAATTCGGGCGTATTGCAGAAAACCCGTGATCACAGCCATGATCACGACTGCCCGATTTGCCCGTTACGGCGTCAATAAAGGCCCTCAGAAAGCGGATTCACAGATTCCGGACGTAACTGTGTCGCAACACACGTTTCTTGATGGGACCCCGCGCGCCCTGATAGCGCTAGTACCCATGTCCCACACCGCTCACATACCCAGCCACCGGAAGCCCCGCCGAAACGCCTCGACGTCGGCGCTGCGGGCCGGAGTTGCCGGTGGCGTCCTCAGCACCATCGCGGTCGCGGGTGCCGCGGGCCCGGCCCAGGCCGAACCGGTGACCCAGACGATCGAGATGCCCACCATCACGGCGGGACTCTCCACCACCGTCGCCGCGTCCGCCGAGGCGACGCAGCAGGTCGCCCTGGACCTGGAGACGCAGGCCCAGGAGGACGCCGCGGCCAGCAGCGCCGCCAAGGACGCCAAGAAGGCCAAGGCCGAGGCCGTCCGCAAGGCCGAGGCCAAGAAGAAGGCCGAGGCGGCCGCCAAGGCCAAGGCGGAGGCCGCCGAGCGCGCCTCCCGCGACGCCGCGCGCACCACGCTCCAGAAGACCACCGGCTCCTCGTCGTCCGGCTCCACCAACGCCGCCACGACCTCGTACTCCTCCAACGCCACCGGCTCCGCGGCCTCCGTCGTCGCGTTCGCCCAGGCGCAGGTCGGCGACGCGTACGTGTCCGGTGGCACCGGCCCGAACTCGTGGGACTGCTCGGGCCTGGTCCAGGCCGCGTTCCGCACCGTGGGCGTCGACCTGCCGCGCGTCTCGCAGAGCCAGTCCACCGCCGGCACCCAGGTCTCGCTGAGCAACCTCCAGCCGGGCGACATCCTGTACTGGGGCGGCGCGGGCAGCGCGTACCACGTCGGGATCTACGTGGGCGGCGGCCAGTTCGTCGGCGCGCAGAACTCCTCCACCGGTGTGGTGCAGCGCCCGCTGGACTACGACATGCCGACCGGCGCGGTCCGCGTCCTCTGAGACATCCGCGTGTTCACGGATTCACAAGCCTGATCCGCACGTGAGGCACACGAAGGAGCCGTCACTCCCCCGCTCGGGAGTGACGGCTCCTTCGTTTGTGAACGGGCGCTACGAGCGCGGCGCCACCTTCGCCAGACCGTTGATGATGCGGTCCATCGCGTCGCCGCCGGTCGGGTCGGTGAGGTTGGCGAGCATCTTCAGGGTGAACTTCATCAGCAGCGGGTGCGTCAGGCCGCGCTGGGTCGCCACCTTCATGACCTTCGGATTGCCGATCAGCTTCACGAAGGCGCGGCCCATCGTGTAGTAGCCGCCGTAGGTCTCCTTGAGCACCTTCGGGTAGTTGTTCAGCGCCAGCTCCCGCTGGGCGGGGGTCGCGCGGGCGTGCGCCTGGACGATGACGTCGGCCGCGATCTGGCCGGACTCCATGGCGTACGCGATGCCCTCGCCGTTGAACGGGTTGACCATGCCGCCCGCGTCACCGACGAGCAGCAGGCCCTTGGTGTAGTGCGGCTGGCGGTTGAAGGCCATCGGCAGGGCGGCGCCCCGGATGGGCATCGTCATGTTGTCCGGGGTGTAGCCCCAGTCCTCCGGCATGGACGCGCACCACGCCTTCAGGACCTCGCGCCAGTCCAGCTCCTTGAACGCGGACGAGGAGTTGAGGATGCCGAGACCGACGTTGGAGGTGCCGTCGCCCATGCCGAAGATCCAGCCGTAGCCGGGCAGCAGCTTCTCCTCGGGGCCGCGCCGGTCCCACAGCTCCAGCCAGGACTCCAGGTAGTCGTCGTCGTGCCGGGGCGAGGTGAAGTACGTGCGCACGGCGACGCCCATCGGGCGGTCGTCGCGGCGGTGCAGGCCCATCGCGAGGGAGAGCCGGGTGGAGTTGCCGTCGGCCGCGACGACGAGCGGGGCGTGGAAGGTGACCGGCGTCTTCTCCTCGCCGAGCTTCGCGTGCACCCCGGTGATCCGGCCGGTGCGCTCGTCGGTGATCGGGGCGCCCACGTTGCACCGCTCGTACAGCCGGGCACCGGCCTTCTGCGCGTTGCGGGCCAGCTGCTCGTCGAAGTCGTCGCGCTTGCGGACGAGTCCGTAGTCCGGGTAAGAGGCCAGATCCGGCCAGTCCAGCTGGAGCCGGACGCCGCCGCCGATGATGCGCAGGCCCTTGTTGCGCAGCCAGCCCGCCTCTTCGGAGATGTCGATGCCCATGGACACGAGCTGCTTGGTGGCGCGCGGGGTGAGCCCGTCGCCGCAGACCTTCTCGCGCGGGAACGCGGTCTTCTCCAGGAGGAGGACGTCGAGTCCGGCCTGGGCCAGGTAGTACGCGGTCGTGGAGCCGGCGGGGCCCGCCCCGACGACGATGACGTCCGCGCTGTGTTCGGACAGGGGTTCGGTCACGGTCGGTTCTCCCGAAGACTCGAATTCGCGTGCCGCGCGGCACAGGTCCAAGGCAGTCTATGGGGGCCTGCCGACCAACCCTCCGAAGGGCTGCCCCATGTCAATCGCGCCTGCCGCTCCGCCCGTCGTACAGCTGCGTGTCCCGACCGACGAGGACGCCGTCGCCTGGCACCGGGCCTTCGCCGACCCGGAGGTGATGCGGTTCTTCGGCGGGCGGGCCGAGGAGCTGTCGATGTACGAGGAGTGGACCGCGCGGCAGCGCAGACACGACGCCGAACTCGGCTACTGCCTGTGGACCGTGCTCGACGGGGAGGACCGGGTCGTCGGCTTCACGGGCGCGCAGCCGTGGGGACCGGCCGCCTACGGCCCGGTGGGCGAGACCGAGATCGGCTGGCGGCTGGCCCGCTCGGCCTGGGGGCTGGGTTACGCGACGGCCGCCGCGCGCCTCACACTGGAGCGGCTGCGCGCGGCGGGGGTGGAACGGGTGGTCGCGGCGGTCGACGTGCTCAACGAGCGGTCGGCCGCGCTGGCCCTGCGCCTCGGCATGGAACCGGCCGAGACCTTCACGACGCCGCAGCGGCCGGACCAGGAGGTCCGGGTCTTCCGGCTGGAGCTGTGACGACAGGGCCTAGTCGACGTCGTTGAGCATCCAGGTGGACAGGGCGGTGTCGAAGACCTCGCGGGCAGCGACCCAGTCCACGTCCCGCTCGGTGACGTAGACGGCGTACTCGGTGCCGTCCTCGGCGATGTAGCTCTGGTCGATCGCGTGGACCGTCTGACCGCTCTTGTCCTCGTAGGTGTACTCCCACCGGGCGCCCGGGCGGCCCTGGAAGGTGTTGGCCGAGAGCTGGATCTGCTGGTAGTTCCGCTGGTTGGCGGCGGCGGTCTTCTCCAGGGCCTTGAAGTTCTCGTACGAGGTGTAGGGGGCGTCCGCGATGACGCCGACCTTCAGCAGGGCGGTGTCGCCCGGGGCCGCGGCGTAGGTGACCTGGTGGTTCTTCTCGCCCTGGCGCTCCCAGTTGTCCGGCAGCGCGAACGAGAAGCCCGCGGTGTCGGCGATGACGCTGTAGCCGTCCGGGAAGACGAGCTCGGCCGGGTCGGTGGTGGCGCTCGCCTCCGTGGACGGGGCCTCCTCGGAGGGGGCCTCGCTCGTCCGGTCCTGGGCGGCCGTCGCCCGGTCGCTCCCCTTGCCCTTGCCGTTCTCCGAGGTGCCCGGGTCGTCGTCGTGGCGGTCCATCAGGGCGAGGGTGCCGGCGGTGGCCCCGCCGCCGAGGACGAGCGCGGCGGTGAGGGTGGCCCCCCAGACGAGGACGGCCCGCCGGCGCCGGGGCGCGGGGGGCTGCGCGGGGGCGGGGTCCGGGGCGGGGGCGTACGGGGCGTGCAGGGTGCTGGTGGGCGGCTCGGCGGCGGGCGCGGCGGCCTCGGGTACGCCGGCCTCGGCGGCCGTGGACCGGGCGGGCGGGGTGTGCGGAGCCGGGCCGGGGCCCGGGGCGTACGGGCCGGGGGCGGGGTTCTGGCCGGGCGCCGGGGTGTACGGGCCCGGAGCCGGGGTGTACGGACCCGGGGCCGGGGTGTACGGACCCGGGATGTGCGGGCCCGGGTTCGGCGGGCCGTACGGGCTCGGCGGGGCCGGGTACGCCGGGGAGCCGCCGCCCGGGCCGCCGCCGCCCGTCATCCGCGCGAGGTACGGCGCGACGAGGACCGCGCCGCCGACCCACAGCAGCCCGAACAGCAGCGCGTCGGCGACGCTGGGCGAGACGTCCAGGGTGCCCGAGCCGCCGATGTCCGCGACGTTCCCGGAGAACTCGGCGGACAGGCCGCTCATCGCGGTCAGCGCGAGGAACCCGAGCAGGAAGAGGCCGCCCGCGGTGACCTGTTCGCGCCGGTCGGCGGAGCGGCGCCCCGCGAGCAGCCCGACGATGAGCGCGCAGACGAGGCCCGCGGCGAGCGCGCCGACGAGGGCCCAGTCGTTGGCGGCGTCGCTCAGCTCACCGAGCCCGAACGAGCCGTGGTCCATGCCGGAGCCGATGATGTCCGCCTGTCCCCGCGCGTCGTACTCGACGGAGCCGCCCCAGCTCACCGAGAGCACCATCAGTGCGATGTTGGGCAGCAGCGGCAGGGCCATCAGCAGGGCCGTGCCGTTGACGTCGTCCAGGGTGGCGTACGTGAGGTAGCCGATCAGGCCGCAGAGCAGGAGGACGGCGCCGAGCGCGCGGACGGCGGTCCCGGTGGCGCGTACGAAGCTCTGCGCCCCCGGCCGCCGGGCCAGCCAGGCGGCCGCGACGTCGCGTTGCAGGACGGCGCAGGTGGTGACGAGCGCGAGGGCGAGGGCGCCGAGGGCCGCGAGGACCGGCGAGGAGTGGAGCGAGTAGCTCTCGATCTCCGGCTGGGCGTAGAGCCCGAGGACCAGGACAGCGGCGGTGGCCACGACGCTGATCCGGACCGCCGCGTCGAGGCCGCCGCCCTGCCGCCGGACGCCCCGGGCGCCGAGGACGAGGGCGCCGATCCACAGCACGGTGACGGTGAGCGGGATCAGCGAGAGCGTCGTCTGGCTCTGCCCGCCCGGATCGAAGTCGCCGTACGTGTCCCCGTACGGCGAAGCGCCCCCGTATCCGCCGCCACCGCCCGGCACGACGGCCCGGACCTCGAAGCCGCCGCCGAACGCCTGGAGCAGCATCGCGAGCGCGATCCGCAGCCGGTCGCTCCACCCGACGACGACGTCGTCCCCCTGCCCGTAGTCGGGGATGGCGAGCGCCACGGCGAGCCCGATGATCAGCCCGGTCGGCCAGACGGCCGCCTTCAGTGAGCCCGCCCAGTCCCCGCGCATCACCCGCCCGAAGAAGATCCCGGCGGGCGAGGGCCCGGCCGGTACGGGCGCGTACCCGGGCGGTGGCGCGGCGGGCCGCGTCATATAGGCGGGCACCGCGGGCGGTTCGACCCCGGGCGCACCGCTCGGCGGCGGCGGGGCGGCGGGCTGCGGGGGCGCGGCCGGTGCAACGGGCCGTTCCCGCCCGCACTTCATGCAGAAGCGCGCGTCGTCGGGCGCCTGGGTTCCACAGAAGGGGCAGTACGAGGGCATGAGAGCTCCGCAGCGGGCCGGGGACGGTGACACACGGAAACGGGGACGACGCGTGCCGTATCAACGGACACATCTTCCCCGCCCACCGGTTCCCGTCAACTCGGAATCCCGGCAACCGCTTTCGCGCGGGGCGCGGTTGCCGTCCCCGGTCCGGCAAAAGCGCCGGAAACGTCAGCCGCGTACACCCCGGTGCAGGGCCACCACGCCGCCCGTCAGGTTGCGCCAGGCGACCTGGGACCAGCCGGCCTGCTGGAGCTTCTTCGCCAGGCCGGGCTGGTCGGGCCAGGCGCGGATGGATTCGGCGAGGTAGACGTAGGCGTCGGGGTTGGAGGAGACCGCGCGGGCGACCGGGGGGAGGGCGCGCATCAGGTACTCGATGTAGACCGTGCGGAACGGGGTCCAGACGGGCTGGGAGAACTCGCAGATGACGACCCGGCCGCCCGGCTTGGTGACCCGGTACAGCTCGCGCAGCGCCGTGTCCGTGTCCTGGACGTTGCGCAGGCCGAAGGAGATGGTCACCGCGTCGAAGGTCTCGTCGCGGAAGGGGAGTTTCGTGGCGTCGCCGGCGGTGAAGGGCAGCCAGGCGTGGCGCTTCTTGCCCTCGCGGAGCATGCCGATGGAGAAGTCGCACGGCACGACGTACGCGCCGGTCGCGGCGAACGGCAGCGAGGACGTCGCCGTGCCGGCCGCCAGATCGAGGATCTTCTGCGCGGGCCGGGCGTCGACCGCCCTGGCGACCTCCTTGCGCCACACCCGGTCCTGGCCGAGCGAGAGCACATCGTTGGTCAGGTCGTAGTTCGCCGCCACGCCGTCGAACATCGAGGCGACTTCGTGCGGCTGCTTGTCCAGGGATGCTCGGGTCACGCACCCCATTCAAGCAGCCCGCCCCGCGCCGGTTCGCGGCGGACGCCCCGGCGAAACCCGCTTCAACCTTTTCCGCCCGGCGGCACTCAGTACTCACGAAGAGACCTTCGAGGAGAACAGGGAAGGGGGCAGATGTTCACGGGAGCCAGCCGGGGTGCCGACGGCTTCGAGGAGTTCGCCCGCGCCGGTCAGCACCGGCTCTACCGCACCGCGTACCTGCTCTGCGGCGACGCCGACGCCGCGCGCGACCTGACCCAGACGACGCTGGCCAAGCTGTTCCAGCACTGGCACCGGGCGGGCGCCGCCGACCATCCGGACGCCTACGCCCGGACCGTGCTCACCCGCACCTACATCGCCGAGCGCCGCCGCCGGCTGCGCGACCTCCTCGCGCACACGCCGATCGCCGCGCCCGCCCCGGCGGTGGGCCCCGAGCTCACGGTCACGCTGCTCGCCGCCCTCGCCGAACTGCCGCCCCGGGCCCGGGCGATGGTCGTCCTGCGCTACTGGGAGGACCTGAGCGTGGAGACCGTCGCCGGGCTGCTGCGGTGCAGCCCCTCCACCGTCAAGAGCCAGTGCTCGCGCTCACTGGCCACGCTGCGCGCCCGCCTGGGCGACGCGCACCTCTACACCGCCCGAAGCTGAGGAGTGACGCCGTGTACGTGTTGATGGATCCCGCTCCGGGCGACGAGCCCGCCCGCGACGACGAGGAGCTGCTGGTCCGGTCCGCCATGGAGCGGGCCACCGACGGGGCGCCGCCGCTGCCCGATCTGGTCCCCGGCGCCCTGGTCCAGGGCCGCCGCCGCCGGGCCCGGGCCCGTGTCGCCATCGGTGCGACGGCGGCCGCGATCGTCGGCCTCGGCGTCCTCGGCGCCGCGCTGCCGGTGTGGGACGGGGGCGGGGAGCCGGTACGCGCGTGGTCGGCGGCCTCGCAGACCTCGCCGGTCCCCACGGCGACCGCGGTGCCCGTCCGGCCCCCCGTGCACATCGAGCCGAGCCCCGGCGAGACCTCCATGGCGGACCTGCCGAAGGACGAGTTCTCACAGCAGCGGGTCTTCCAGAACGATGCGGCGGGGGTGCTCGAAGCGCTCCTGCCCAAGGCGATCGGCCCGGTCCGGCTGGTCGACATCGCCGTCAACCGGTACCGGGGCGGGGAGGGCAGCCCGGTCTTCCCCATCACGTTCTCCGTACGCCCGCTGGCCACGGGCAAGGCGGCCCGGGCGGACAGGCCCTGCCTCGACATCGCGGTGAAGGGACTCCGGTGTGACGAGGTGTCACTGCCGGGGGGCATCATGGCCCAGGCGATCACGGCGGCCGGGAACGCCAAGGGGGGCAATACGATCACCGGGGTCTCCGTGCGTTTCACGTACGGGCACAGCCGCGTCACGCTCACCGTGGGGGGTGACGCCGACGCGATGGTCTCGGCACCGGTCACCGCCGACGAACTGGTGGCCGTCGCCGGGGACGCGAAGTTCATCGAATTGGTTGCTTATGCGGACGCACGTCCGATGGAAGCGAAGGAGGGCTCTGTCCGTGGGGGCTGAGAGCAGACGGGGGCGGCATGGCGGAGGCGGCAGAAGACGCGCGAGACGGGCGCGGCGCAGCCGCATACGGGTGCTCGCCGCTATCGCAGTACCGGCGGCGCTGATCGGCGTCGTGGTGGTCCTCGCACCCCGCTGGGCGGGCGGTGCGGCGCCCCGGCGGCGGCCGCCGCACCGAAGCCCGCCGCCGCGTCCCCCGCCTCGCCCTCCCCCACACCCTCCGCGAAGCCCACCCGGAGCCCGAAGCCGTCCCGGTCTCCCTCCGTGAAGCCCAGCCCCACCCGTATCCCCGCCTCCGGCCCCGGCACCTTCACGACCGCCCGCGCCGACCCGTCGTCCGCCGGGCAGTACGCGTACCGCGTCGAGGTCGAGGACGGCACCGGCGTCGATCCGGAGGAGGCCGCCGACCGGATCGCCGGCATCCTCGCCGCGCCGCGCGGCTGGGGGCAGGGCGGGAAGCGCACGTTCCGCCGGGTGGCCTCCGGCCCGGCCGGGCTGGTCGTCCGCATCGCGACGGCGGGCACCACGGACCGGATCTGCGGACAGGGCGGGATGAACACGCACGGCGAGGTCAACTGCCGGATCAGCGAGAAGGTGATGGTCAACCTCAAGCGCTGGCAGACCGGTTCACCCGAGTTCGACGGCCCGCTGAACGAATACCGCGCCCTGATCATCAACCACGAGGTCGGCCACTGGCTCGGCCACGGCCACGAGACCTGCCCCGGCGCGGGCCGCCCCGCCCCCGCGATGATGCAGCAGATCTACGGACTCAAGGGCTGCGTCGCCAACGCCTGGCCGTATGCCGAAAACGGGGCATACCTGGGCGGCCCCTCGGTGCCGTAACGATCCTTCAGGCGCCCTCTCCATGACCGCACCACGACCTCATGTGGTTGCGGACTGAACCAATTGCGCCGATCACCGGTCCTACAGCGGGGGACGGAACGTCGATCGCTGGGGAGGGTTACGGATGCCCGGAGGGAAGGGGCGCCGGGGGGAGAGCGGCCGGATCAGGCTGCTCACATGGGCTGTCGTCCCCGTCGTACTCGCGGCTGCCGCCGTCGTCGGACTCCGCTGGAACGACGCACGCGGGCCCGCACCCGCCGCCTTCACCGTGGCCCGCGCCGCCGCGACCGACAGCGGTACGGGGAACGCCTACCGGGTGGAGGTGGAGGACGGCTCCGGGCTCGACGCGGACAGGGCGGCCTCCGTCGTCGCGCGCATCCTGGCCGCGCCCCGGGGCTGGTCGCACCACGGGGAGCACCGGTTCCGCCAGGTGGCCAAGGGCCCGGCGGGGCTGGTCATCCGGATCGCCACCCCGGAGACCACCGACCGCGTCTGCGGCGCGAGCGGACTCGACACACACGGCGAGGTCAACTGCCGGGTCGGTACGGTCGTGATGGTCAACCTCAAGCGCTGGCAGACGGGTTCGCCGGAGTTCGACGGCCCGCTGGGCGAGTACCGCGCCCTGATCATCAACCACGAGGTGGGGCACTGGCTGGGCCACGGCCACGAGACCTGCCCCGGCAAGGGCCGCCCGGCGCCCGCGATGATGCAGCAGATCGACGGCCTGAAGGGCTGCGTCGCCAACGCCTGGCCCTACGACAAGAACGGGGCTTACCTCGGCGGTCCCCCGGTGCCGTAGGCGCTACCGCCCCCGGTACACCAGCCGCCCGCCCGCGATCGTCGCCACGCAGCTGACCGCGCCCGCCGCGAGGAGCGCCGCCTCGTCCGGGGCGTCGAAGGCGGCGAGGTCCGCGCGGCCCCCGGCGGCGAGCGGTGCCGCCGTCGCCTCCGCCACCGCGCCCGCCCCGGCCAGCGGGTCGAGCCGCGGCCCACAGGTGGGCAGCGCGCCCGGACCGGCAACCGTCAGCCCGGACCGCCGGACCGCCGTGAGCAGCGCGGGCGAGGCCCCGGGGCCCGCCGTCACCGCCGTCGTGCCGTGCCGGAGCATCCGGTGCAGCCCGCGCCGCACGCTGCCCGCCCGCCAGGTCTCCTCGGGGCCCAGCGCGTCGAGCGCTCCGCCGCTCAGGGGCTCGGTGCCCAGCGCGTCGGCCTCGCGGGGGTCGGGGAAGTACCACTCCGCCAGGAGCCGGACCGCGTCGCGCTGCACCAGCCCCGGGGTGAGGACGCCCGGCCAGCGCCGGACGCGGGCGCCGGGGTGGGCGGCGGCCAGGTCCCCGTACGGCCCGAAGGCGGCGACCACCGCGTCCCGCACGGCCACCGCACCGCCGGGCACGGGTGCGCGGCCGCCGCCCGGCAGGAGCAGGGCGGCGGCGTGAATCGTCAGCACGGCGGGGTCAGTTGGCGCTGAGGAGCTTGAGCTCGGGGTGTGCCGTACCGCCCTCGATCGCGGTGGACGAGATGTGCGAGACGACGCGCTCGTCGACCGGATCGTTCGCCGGGTCGTCGTGCACGACGAGGTGCTCGTACGTCGTGGCGCGCTGGGCCGGGACCCGGTCCGCCTTGCGGATCAGGTCGATGATCTCCAGCCGGTTGGAGCGGTGCTTGGCCCCGGCCGAGGAGACGACGTTCTCCTCCAGCATGATCGAACCGAGGTCGTCCGCGCCGTAGTGCAGCGACAGCTGGCCGACCTCCTTGCCGGTGGTGAGCCAGGAGCCCTGGATGTGGGCGACGTTGTCCAGGAAGAGCCGGGCGATGGCGATCATCCGCAGGTACTCGAAGAGCGTGGCCTGCGTCTGCCCCTTCAGCTTGTTGTTCTCCGGCTGGTACGTGTACGGGATGAACGCCCGGAAGCCACCGGTGCGGTCCTGCACGTCACGGATCATGCGCAGGTGCTCGATGCGCTCGGCGTTCGTCTCGCCCGTGCCCATCAGCATGGTCGAGGTGGACTCGACGCCCAGGCCGTGCGCGATCTCCATGATCTCCAGCCAGCGCTCGCCGGACTCCTTCAGCGGCGCGATGGCCGTGCGCGGCCGGGCCGGAAGCAGCTCGGCGCCCGCGCCCGCGAAGGAGTCGAGACCGGCCGCGTGGATACGGCTGATCGCCTCCTCGGCGGAGACCTTCGAGATCCGGGCCATGTGCTCGATCTCGGAGGCGCCGAGCGAGTGGATCACCAGCTGCGGGAACGCCTTCTTGATGGCCGAGAAGTGCTCCTCGTAGTACTCCACGCCGTAGTCCGGGTGGTGCCCGCCCTGGAACATGATCTGCGTGCCGCCCAGCTCGACGGTCTCCGCGCAGCGGCGCAGGATGTCGTCCAGGTCCCGGGACCAGCCCTTGGCGGTGTCCTTCGGCGCGGCGTAGAACGCGCAGAACTTGCAGGCCGTGACGCACACGTTGGTGTAGTTGATGTTGCGCTCGATGATGTACGTCGCGATGTGCTCCGTACCGGCGTAACGGCGGCGGCGCACGGCGTCGGCCGCCGCGCCCAGGGCGTGCAGCGGCGCCGACCGGTAGAGGTCGAGCGCCTCCTCCGGGGTGATCCGGCCGCCTTCGGCGGCTCGGTCGAGGATGGGCTGAAGGTCGGCCTTCTCGGTCACCGGGCTGTCACCTTTCGGCGGTTTTCAACGGAGCTACGGACCGGTTCAGCGTACGCCAGGGGGGTCGGCGGTCAGCCGTCGGACCGGGTGAGCGTGCCGTACGGGAGTCCCGCGCCCTTCTCGTCGGAGCGGAAGCGGAGCGTGCCGTCGGAGGCGCGGGTGAAGTGGAGGTCGGCCGGGGTGGTGGTGCAGAGCCCCGCGGTGCTCGGGCGGTCCGGGTCGGCGCGCTCGCGCAGCTTCAGCTCGTCGTCGGAGGCGGCGGTGAGGGTGGCGACGCTGTGGCAGGTGATCTCGATACCGAGGGAGAGGGACGTGGTCAGGCGGACCACGTCCGTGCCCTCGCGGCCCTTGGTGAAGACCGCGGTGAGCGTGCCGTGCGGCTCGCCCGTGGTCTTCTCGGTGAGCGGGCCCGTCCAGGTGCCGACGAACGCGTCGGGCAGTTCGGCGGCCCCGCCCGGGGCGGTCGTCGGACGCCGCGTCGCCGAGCCGGTGGCCGAGTCCTTCGGCGGCGAGGGCTCGCCGGAGGTGGCGGGCGGCGCCTGCCCGACGTTGCCGGTGTCGCCGCCCGTGCCCGGCATCAGGTCCAGCAGGAAGGCGCTGCCCAGCGTCACCGCGGCCAGCGCTCCGGCCACCGCGAGCGCGAGCGTGCAGCTGACGCGCCGTCGTCCCGCCCCGTCGCCGCCCGCCGTCGCCCCCAGGGTCAGGCTCCGGTCCCCGGTCCGCTGCCCCGGCAGCCCGTCGGCCCCGGCGGTCGCGGGGGGCGGCGGGGCGACCGGCGGACCGAAGACGCCGAGCGCGGCGGCGGGCGAACCGTACGGGCCCCCGGCGGGTTCGCCCGCCCCGGTGTCCTGCCCGGCCAACGGGCTCCCCGTCCCCAGCGACGGGTTGCTGAACGGCACCGGGCCCGACTGCACCGGGGCCTCCTGCGGTTCCAGGTCCAGCAGCGCCACCGCCGAGCTGCTGACCTCCCGGACCAGCGGCCCGGGCAGCCAGCCCGCCGCGACCGCCGCCGCCGCGCCGCCGGGCAGCAGCCTGCGGGCCAGCTCGTCCGGGGTGGGCCGCCGCTCCGGGTCCTTGGCCAGGCAGGCGGCGATGGTCTCGCGCAGACCGCCCTCCAGATCGCCCAACTCCGGTTCCTCGTGGACGACCTTGTAGAGGAGGACGGCCGAGGAGTCGCCGAGGAACGGTGCGGAGCCGGTCGCCGCGTAGGCCAGGACCGCGCCCAGCGAGAAGACGTCGGCGGCGCCGGAGAGCTCGGTGCCCCGGATCTGCTCCGGCGCCATGTAGCCCGGCGAGCCGACGGAGACCCCGGTGGAGGTGAGGGACGTGGTCGCGTCGATGGCCCGGGCGATGCCGAAGTCGATCAGGCGGGGGCCGTCCAGGGCGAGCAGGACGTTGGACGGCTTCACGTCCCGGTGGATCAGGCCCCGTTCGTGCACGGCGGTCAGGGCCTCGCCGAGGCCGGCGCCCAGCACCCGTACCGCGTGCTCGGGCAGCGGGCCGTGCTCGGTGACGGCCGCGGAGAGCGGCGGGCCGGCCACGTAACCGGTGGCGATCCAGGGGACGGGCGCGTCCGGGTCGGCGTCCAGGACGGGCGCGGTCCACTGGGCGCCGATCCGCCGGGCCGCCTCCACCTCGCGCCGGAAACGGGCGCGGAACTGCTCGTCGAGCGCGAAGTGGGGGTGGACGACCTTGACGGCGACGGTGCGGCCGCCGGCGCTGCGCCCGAGGTACACACGGCCCATGCCGCCGGCGCCGAGTCTGCCCAGCAGCCGGTAGGAGCCGATGCTGAGCGGTTCCCCGGCTTCCAGCGGCTGCATATTAAGGACTCCCCCTGTGGAACCGGCCGGACCTCCGACCGAAGCCTAGTTCGTGTCCGTGAAGTCTCGTCCGGTCACGGGAGAAACCATCCGCCGATTTCGCCCCCAAGGGAACGAACGACGTCATTCACCGCGATAAAAGGCGTGAATGCGCCGGTCCCCGCCGATGACCGATTGCGCAATCCGCCATTCATCGCATATTCAACGAAATCGAAAATTCCATTCCCCGGCGGCGGGATGTTCTCATCCGCCGAGGAGCTCGACCTTCACGTCCGGCGGGAAGCCCGCCGCCTCGCCGGTGCGGCGGGCGAACTCCTGGACGCCCGCCAGCTGGGCCGGACCGAAGCGGAAGTCGAGCGTCGTGAAGTAGCGCTCCAGGACCTCCGCGTCGAACGCCTCCCAGCGCGCCGCCTGCTCGGCGACCTTGGTGACCTCCTCCAGGGACAGGTCGCGGGAGGCGAGGAACGCCTCGTGGACCTGCTTGACGGCGGTGGGCTCGGCCGCCAGGTAGTCCTTGCGCGCGGCCCAGACGGCGAAGACGAACGGCAGGCCCGTCCACTCCTTCCACATCGCGCCCAGGTCGTGGACCTGGAGCCCGAGGCGGGGGGCGTCGTGCAGGTTGGCGCGGAGGGCCGCGTCACCGATGAGGACGGCGGCGTCCGCCTCCTGCATCATCAGGCCCAGGTCCGGCGGGCAGGTGTAGTAGTCGGGGGTGACTCCGTACCGCTCGGCGAGCAGCAGCCGCGCCAGCCGTACGGAGGTGCGGGAGGTCGAGCCGAGGGCGACGCGGGCCCGGTCCAGGTCCTCCAGCGGCCGCTGCGAGACGATCACGCAGGACATGACGGGGCCGTCGCAGCCGACCGCGATGTCGGGGAAGGCGACCAGGTCGTCCGCGTTGCGCAGGAACTCGACCAGGGTGACCGGGGCGATGTCCAGCTCGCCCCCGACCAGTCGCTCGCTGAGCTTCTCCGGGGTGTCCTTCGACAGCTCCAGGTCGAGCAGGGTTCCGGTGCGTGCCAGCCCCCAGTAGAGGGGAAGGCAGTTGAGGAACTGGATGTGGCCGACGCGCGGCCGGGGGCGACGGTCGTCGCCCGCGACGTTTGAAACGGTTGAATTGTCCACATCGCGAGGCTAGACCCGTACCTTCGTGCCCCCTCCACCGGGGGCTGCGGCGCACGGGGAGGCCCTCCCGGATGGCTCATCCGGGAGGCTGTCAAACATCCGGGTGAAGTGATCTTTCCCTCTACCCCTACGGACACGCTGCGTGCTAGGCTCGGCAGCAAGTTGCAGTTTGGTTTCCCTTGCAGTACAGAGCCTGCGGAGCATGTAACCCCGCAGGCTTTTGTAGTTTTCAGACTTCATTGCAGGTTCTGGAGCAGGGCAACCCTTTGGCCCAAGGAGGGCTTATGGCTACCGGAACCGTCAAGTGGTTCAACGCTGAAAAGGGCTTCGGCTTCATCGCCCAGGACGGCGGCGGCCCGGATGTCTTCGTCCACTACTCCGCGATCAACTCGTCCGGGTTCCGCTCCCTTGAGGAGAACCAGGTCGTGAACTTCGACGTCACTCAGGGCCCCAAGGGTCCGCAGGCTGAGAACGTCACCCCGGCCTAGTTGCCCGGGTCGGCCGATCGCGGCCGGTAAGAGCAGTACCCAAGGAGCCCCGCTCCTCCGCCCCGGCGGAGGAGCGGGGCTCCTGCCCGTGCGCGGGCCGTTCCGGACCGGTCCTTTACCTTCACACCGTGTGAAGCCGTGCAGTGGGAGACGTCATGTTCACGATCGGAGACTTCGCCCGGTACGGGCGGGTGTCGGCCCGCATGCTGCGTCATTACGACGAGATCGGGCTGCTGCACCCGGACCGCACCGACCCCTCGACCGGCTACCGCTACTACGGCGCCGCCCAGCTCGCCCGGCTCAACCGGATCATCGCGCTCAAGGACCTCGGCTTCACGCTCCAGCAGGTGGGGGCCGTCCTGGACGACGCGATGGGCCCGGAGGAGCTGCGCGGGATGCTGCGGCTGCGGCGTACGGAGCTGGAGGCGGCGATGGCCGCGGCGGCCGCACGGCTGGCGCGGGTCGAGGCGAGGCTCCGGTCCATCGAGAGCGAGGGACACATGCGGGGTGACGGTCTCCGCGCCCGTCGGGCCGGTCGGTGACACCGGGATCAGCGTGGTCGAGCTGCCCCCGTTCGAGGCGGCGACCGTCGTGCACCGGGGCTCCATGGACTCCGTACTGCCCACCGCCCAGACGCTGGCCCGCTGGATCGACGCCAACGGCTACCGGTCGGCGGGGTACGCCCGCGAGATCAGCCTGGAGTGCCCGGAGGACCGGGACGGATGGGTGACCGAGCTCCAGGAGCCGGTGGTCCGGGCGACGGCCTGAGACCGGGGGCGCCCGTCCCGGGACGGGCGCCCCGCTTCGTGTGCTCCTGTCCCGACTGCCCTGTTCCGGATCGTTGTCGAGGGCTTGTGCAGAGAGTCATCCGTTACTGACGGGCCGACCCTTCACAAGGCAGACTGTTGACGGCGATATCAACGGTATGGAGCAATCCGGACGGCCTATGACCGATCCGGACACAGTGACCGTGCCGGGCCGTGCGCAGGCAGGACAGGAGGCAGCAATGGGCCGTGACGACGGGCCACGGGTACGCGTTCCGCAGCAGCGGACTCCCGAGCGGGGCCCGGAGGACGAGGCCGTGCTGCACTTCTCCGTACTCGGCCCGGTCCGGGCCCACCGGGGCGGCGAGACGCTGCCGTCCGGATCGCCGCAGCAGCGCGCGCTGCTGACGGCGTTGCTGTTGCGCGGCGGGCACACCGCGACGGCCGCCGAGCTCATCGACGGCATCTGGGGCGACGAGCCGCCCTCGCAGGCGCTGGCCGCCGTACGCACCTACGCCTCCCGGCTGCGCAAGGTCCTCGGCCCCGAGACGCTGGTCAGCGACTCCGGCGGTTACGCGATGCGCACCGGCTCCGAGGCGCTGGACCTGACCGTGGCTCAGGAGCTGGCCGCCGGGGCGGAGAAGGCGCGGGCGGGCGGCGACCGGGACGCGGCGCGGGCCCTCCTCGACAAGGCGCTCGGCCTGTGGGACGGCGAGGCGCTGGCCTCCGTGCCCGGCCCGTACGCGGAGTACCAGCGCACCCGTCTGCAGGAGTGGCGGCTCCAGCTCACCGAGACCCGCCTCGATCTGGACCTGGAGGCCGGCTGCCACGCGGAGGCGGTCTCCGAACTGACCGCGCTCACCGCCGCGCACCCCCTGCGGGAGCGGCTGCGCGAGCTGCTGATGGTGGCCCTGTACCGCAGCGGCCGGCAGGCGGAGGCGCTGGCCGTCTACGCGGACACCCGGCGGCTGCTCGCCGAGGAGCTGGGGGTCGATCCGCGCGCGGAGCTGGGCCGGCTCCAGCAGCGCATCCTGCGCGCCGACGAGGAGCTGGCCCGCCCGGCGGACGACCCGGCCCCGGCCGCGGCACCGGTCCGCCCGGCCCAGCTGCCCGCGACCGTCCCGGACTTCACCGGGCGGGACGCGTTCGTACGCGAGCTGGGCGACCGGCTCGCCACGGTGGAGGGGTCCGTGATGGCCGTCTCCGCGCTGGCCGGGATCGGGGGCGTCGGCAAGACCACGCTCGCCGTCCACGTCGCCCACCGGGCCCGCCGCCACTTCCCGGACGGGCAGTTGTACGTCGACCTCCAGGGCGCCGGGGCCCGGGCCGCCGAGCCGGAGACGGTGCTCGGCGCGTTCCTGCGGGCGCTCGGGACCGCGGACTCGGCCATTCCGGAGACGCTGGACGAACGGGCCGCGCTCTACCGGTCCACGCTCGACGGGCGCCGGGTCCTGGTCCTCCTGGACAACGCCCACGACGCGGCCCAGATCCGCCCGTTGCTCCCCGGCACGGAGGGCTGCGCGGCGCTGGTGACGAGCCGGGTGCGGATGGTCGACCTGGCGGCGGCGCACCTGGTCGACCTGGACGTGATGTCGCCGGAGGAGGCGCTTCAGCTCTTCACCCGGATCGTCGGCGAGGAGCGGATCAGCTCGGAGCGGGAGGCCGCGCTCGACGTGGTCGCCGCGTGCGGCTTCCTCCCCCTCGCGATCCGGATCGCCGCCTCCCGGCTGGCCTCCCGCCGCACCTGGACCGTCTCGGTCCTGGCCGCCAAGCTGGCCGACGAGCGCCGCCGCCTGGACGAGCTCCAGGCGGGCGACCTCGCGGTGAAGGCCACCTTCGAACTCGGCTACGGCCAGCTGGAACCGGCCCAGGCCCGCGCCTTCCGCCTCCTCGGCCTCGCGGACGGCCCGGACATCTCGCTCGCCGCCGCGGCCGCCCTCCTCGACCGGGACCCGCACACGGCGGAGGACCTCCTGGAGGCCCTGGTCGACACGTCCCTGGTCGAGTCCGCCGCCCCGGGCCGCTACCGCTACCACGACCTGGTCCGCCTGTACGCGCGCTCCTGCGCGGAGCGGGACGAGCAGGAGCCCGGGGAGCGCGAGGAGGCGCTGTCGCGGCTGCTCGACTTCTACCTGGCGACGGCGGCGGGGGTGTACGCGCTGGAGCGGCCGGGTGACCGCACCGTGGACCACCTGGAGCACACGGACCGCCCCGGCCTTTCGTTCTCGGATCACGGCCGGGCTCTCGACTGGCTGTACGCGGAGGCGAGCCCGCTCCTCGCGTGCGTCCAGCAGAGCGGCGCCGCCGGAACCGTCCGGCGTGCGGTGGATCTCCTGCTCGCCTCCAAGGACCTCGCGGAATCGGGCGCCAACTCACGCCAGTTCGAGTCGGCCGCCACGACCGTGCGAGATGCCGCGACCGTGGCCGGTGACGCCCGCTCCGAGGCGCGGGCGCGGACGACGCTCGCCCAGGTCCACAGCACGGCCGGCCGCTTCGACCGAGCGGAGGACGAAGCCCGGCAGGCCATGGCTCTCGGATCGTCGGTCGATGACGTCTGGACCCACTGCAACGCACCGAACGAGCTCGGGATCATCGCCGCGTACCGCAATCAGCACGACGAGGCGGAAGTCCTTCTCCAGCAGACCATCGCCGCGTTCCGGGCCGACGGCAACCAGGCGGGCGAGGCCAGCGCCCTGTGCAATCTGTCCCGCGTCCATCTGGCCATCGGGCGGACGGCGAGCGCCGTCGAGCTCGCCGGCCGGGGCATCGACCTCTACGCCCGCCTCGGACTCACCCTGCGCCTGGCGAACGGCCGGTACGCACTGGGCCTCGCCCTGACCCGGGCGGGCCGGCAGAGCGAGGCCGAGGGGCGTCTCACCGAGGCCCTCGCCGTCTTCCGGGAGAGCCGCCAGCGGCTCTGGGAGGGGATGACCCTCTTCCGGCTGGCCGAAGTGCATCTGGCGGGCCGGCGTCCGGCCCGGGCCGCCGAGTTCTCCGAGCAGGCGCTGACGGTGCTGCTCCACGTCGGAGGCGACTGGCGCCGCGCCAATGTGCTGACGGTGCTGGGGCAGGCCCTGGACGGCATAGGGCAGGCGGATCGCGCCAAGGTCTGCTGGCAGGAGGCGCTGGCGCTCTTCGATCAGCTGAAGGCACCCGAGGGCGACATGGTGCGCGGCCTGCTCGCCCGCACCTCGTCCCAGGCGCGCTGACTCCGCGTTCATCGTTCGTTTATCGCCGCCCGGCAGTCTCGTACCCGTCGAAGCGTCGCGTCGGGGGGCAGGCGATTCGACGGTGGAACCGCGCACTAAGGTGAACGGCTCTGAACAGCCCGTCCGGCAGTCCACGGGGGAACAGCCGGACGGGCTTTGCCGACCAACCATGCACCCAGCAACGGAGTTCACAGCATGAGCGACGACAAGAAGACCAAGGTCACCGCACCGAAGCCCGGCACCACGGGCGACATCGAGCCGACGGACAGCCACATGACCGGCGAGCCCAAGGTCAAGCCGCTGGACAGCCACATGACCGGCGAGCCGGAGATCAAGCCGCTGGACAGCCACATGACGGGCCCGGATCCGCGTTGAGCCATCTGGCGGGACCACGGGGGTAGGGGGAACGGCCGCGGCGGCGCGGAGGGGAAGCCGTCGCGGCCGTTACGTGTGTGCGCGGCGCGGTCAGTAGCTCAGCTCGGCCGTGACCGTGCACTTCGTGACCTGGGTGACCTTGTCCGGGTGGTCCATCCGCACGGACACGGTCTTCGTCTCGCCGCGGGACGCCTTCGCCGTCGCGCGGCCCGTGTCGATCGCGATACCGGACGCGTCGAGGAAGGTCACGTCGACGTTGTACGTGTGGCTGCCGCTCGCGGTCGCGGTGAGGCGGACCGTGGAGGTGGTGACCGCCTTGACCGCGCCCTTCGCGGGGGTGGCGCAGCGGAAGACGTACGCCTTCGGGGCGGCGGTGGCCGTGGGGGTCGGGGACGTACGGGTGGTGCCCGAGGTACCGCCCGACGTGCGGTTGTAGCGGGTGCCGGAGTCGGTGTCGTGGTAGGTGCCGTTGCTCTTCTTGGAGTTGGAGCATCCGCCGCCGCTGCTGCTGTGGCTGGAACGGCTCTTGCCACTCCTGCTCTTGCTGCCGTGGCTGCCGGTGGAGAAGCCGGTGAGCGCGAGTACCACCGCGACCAGGACCACCGTCAGCTTGACGTGCTGCCGTTTCATCGAATCCGCCCCCGATTGTGTGGTGTTCCGCCGTGACCGGCCGGATGGCCGGGCGACACGGAACCGTAACGCACAGCATGGCGCGGATGACCGGCGGGCCGGTCATGGCCCTGTCACGGTCTCGTCCCCGTCTGGTGGCGGCTGTCACACGGGCGGCGTAGCGTTCGGAGCGAGAGCGCTCTGGAGGTACGGAGATGATCCGCAACGTCCTCGGTGCGGTCCTCGCTCTCGCCGGAGCGGCGGCCGCCGTGCTGAGCCCCTTCCGTGACTGGTACGACGGCCGCCTCGGGCGGCGTCGCCGGCGCGCGCCGGAGGACGACGCACCGGACCCCGCTGCCCCCGAGACGTGGCCCCCGACGTGGGAGCCCGGGCCTTCGGTCCAGACGAGCCCTTGGCCGGAGCCGGAGGGGGACGACCCTTACGTGGGGCCCGACCGGTCGAGCTCGTCCGGCGATTGAGGACGGAACCGTCGCCCTGGTGGGCGGTGCACGGGCCGGGTCCCGGGGCGGAAGCCCTACGCCCGCGCGCGGGCGCCCGTTCCGGTGCCCTTCAGCGCGTCCAGTGCGTACACGCAGCGGTCCTTGCTGCACGCGTACACCACGCCGGCCCGGACCACGGGCGAGCCCGTGATCTCTCCGCCCGTGGCGAGCTTCCAGCGGAGTTGGCCGCCCGCCGCGTCGAGGGTGTACAGGACGTGGTCCGCGGAGCCGAAGTGGACGCGGCCGTCCGCGACGACCGGGGCGCCCACCACCTCGCCGCCCGCCGCGAACCGCCACTTCGGGGTGCCGGTGACCGCGTCGAGGGTGTAGAGCGCGCTGCCGCTGCCCACATGGACGTTGCCCGCGACGACGAGCACCGGCTCCGCCGACTGGCGGGCCTCCGTGGCGATGCGCCAGCGGTCCTTGCCGGTCGCGGCGTCCAGGGCGTACACCGTACCGAGGTAGTCCGCGAGGTAGATCCCGCCGCCGGTGACGGCCGGGCCGGGGGCGAAGGCGGGCGGGGAGAGGAAGACCGCCGGGCACTCGAAGTGCCAGCGGACGTGCCCGGCCGCGATGTCCACCGCGAGGACCCGCGTCCCGGCGGCGACGTACACGTAACCGTCCGGCGCGGGCGTCACCCGGAGCGGCACACCGCCGCAGGAGGCCGCGTCGCCGATGGGGTACGACCAGCGCTCGACGCCGGTCCGGGCGTCGAGGGCCTTGAGGCGGGCGTCCTGCCAGACGTACACCGTGCCGTCGTGGATGACCGGCCCGCCCTCCGGCGTCTCGAAGTCCGTCTGTGCGCCGCTCAGGTCCCACAGCTTCTCGCCGGTCGCCGCCTCCCACGCCTGGACGCCGCCGCCCCGGGTGGCCGTGACGACCGTGCCCCGGTCGGCCTTGAGCGCGTACACCCAGGCGTCGGCGCCCACCCGCCAGCGCTCGGCGCCGCTGGTGGCGTCCAGGGCGTAGAGGGAGGGGCCGTCCGAGGCGTGGATGCGGCCGCCGTCGACGGCCATCGCCCAGGCGACGTCCCGGGTCTTGAACTGGCGCCGCCCGTTGCCGGTGTCCAGCGCGTGGACCTCGAAGGACGTGACGTACAGCAGGTCACCGACGACGACGGGCGTGCCCCACACGTCGTTGGACATGCGGAACCGCCAGGGCCGCCACCGGGCGGGCCCGGACTGCGCGAAATCGGGGGCCTGCGCCGGAGGGGGCACGGGGGCGACGGGAGGGGGCGTGCCGTTGACCCCGTGGGGCGGGCGGACCCAGCCGGTCGCGGGGCCCGCGTCGGCGCCGGAGGCCGAGGCGCGGACGTCCTGGACCCGGGGCCCGGGCCCGATCGGCACCTGGACCCCGGTCAGCCGCACCGGCCCCCCGGCGTCGGGCACCGGCGGGGCGGTCGGGCGGGCGGGCGCGCCGCTGTGCCAGGGGTTGTCCCAGTCCGCGCCGGGCGGCTGGTGCGGCGCGGTCTCGGCGGGCTGCGGCGGCGCGACGGGCGGCGCGGGCGGGGCGGCCGGGGTGCGGCCACCGCCCCGGCGCCGCTCGATCAGCGCGGTCGCGGCGGCCGGCAGCCACGCGGAAGCCGTACCGCCGTCGTCGTCACCCCCGCCGGAGGCGAAGAGGTGCGGGGCGAGCTGGGCCTGAAGATCGGCCGGGCTGGGCCGCAGGGCCGGGTCCGTCTGCATGCACGAGTCGATCAGCGGCCGCAGATCGTCCGGCAGGCCCGACAGGTCGGGGCTCTCGCGCAGCAGCATGAACACCGTCTCGACCGGGTTGGCCCCCCGGTACGGGGCGTGCCCGGTCGCGGCGAAGACCAGCGTCGAGCCGAGCGAGAAGATGTCACTGGCCCCCGTCACGCTCCGCGAGTCCCGGGCCTGCTCAGGTGACATGTACGCGGGCGTGCCGACAGCCACGTTGGTCATGGTGAGCCGGGTGTTGGAGACCCCGGACGCGATGCCGAAGTCGATGACCCGGGGGCCGTCCTCCACGACGAGCACGTTCGACGGCTTCATGTCGCGGTGGACGAGCTGCGCCCCGTGGATGGACTGGAGCGCCTCCGCGATGCCCGCCGCCAGCCAGCGCACCGCCTGGGTCGGCATGGGCCCGCACTCGTTCACGATCTCTTCGAGCGAGGGGGCGGGCACGTACGCGGTGGCGAGCCACGGCACGGCGGCGCGCGGGTCGGCGTCCACGACGGCGGCCGTGTAGAAGCCGCTGACGGCGCGCGCGGCCTCCACCTCGCGCGTGAAGCGCACCCGGAACAGCTGGTCCTCGGCCAGTTCCGTACGGACGGTCTTGATCGCCACCCGGCGGCCCGACGCGGACCGGGCCAGATAGACCAGCCCCATGCCGCCGGCCCCGAGCCGTCCCAGCACCTCGAAGGGGCCGATCCGCCTCGGGTCGTGCTGCGTCAGCTGCTCCACTACTTGCCACCTCCCCGTACGGGCCTCTGTTCTCTGAGGCCCGCGAAAATCCCGCCGTGTGCAGCGTCTCATCCATGGACGCGGCCCGGCGGTGCGCACCCCGATTGTTCCTGGCCGGGGCCCCGGTTGCGAACCCGGGGGCGGATCGGGGTGTCCTGTGCCACTCCGCCCGTATCAGGACACAGGCTCCTGAAGTACGGCGAACTCGGCGCCCTGGTCGTCCTGGAGGACCGCCATCCTGCCGTACGGGATGTCCAGCGGGGGTTCGGTGACCCGGCCGCCGAGCCGCTGGACGGTACGGGCGGTGTCGTCGCAGTCCACGACGTTGAAGTAGCTCAGGAAGTGGCTGGGCAGCTCGGCCGGGAACGCGGCCGTGATGACGCTCCGCCCGCCGACGGCGGTCTCGGGGCCCGGTTCGGTGCCGGGCGGGGACCACGTACGGAAGTCCACCCGGTGCTCGTCGGTGTCGGGGACGTCCAGGGGCGAGTCGTCCACGTCCGCGCAGCGGAAGCCGAAGACCTCCTCGTAGAAGGGGTCGACGCGCTCCTTGGACCGGGTGTGGACCTCGGTCCAGCAGAAGGAGCCGGGCTCGTGTCGCTTCTGGAAGCCCTCGCGGTCGCCGGCCTGCCAGAGGCCGAAGACCGCGCCGCCCGGGTCGGCGGCCTGGGCGAGTACGCCGTGGCGCCCGGCCGGGACGGGCTCGGTGATCACCTGGCCGCCGGCCGCGCGGATCCGGGTGACCGACGCCTCGATGTCGTCGGTGGCGAAGGAGACGCCCCAGGCGGTCGGCATGCGCCCGTCCTTCTTCGCGGCCAGCGCGGCGACGAGCTTTCCGTCACTGAGGGCGTCGGCGCGGCGGTCGCCGTCCGGGCGGAAGGTCCAGCCGAACAGCTCGCCGTAGAAGCGCTTGCCCGCCTCCAGGTCGGGGAGCTGCACATCCACCCAGCACGGTGCGGACTGCGCGAACGCGGCCATGGGCCCGGTTCCTTCCGTCGCGGGAGTGACGCCCGTCACCGTCACGGTAGCTTTACGGTGCGTGCGGCGCGCCCCGGAGACTTTGCGGCCGAACACCGGTTCGAAAGTTATCCACCGAAGTTATCCACAGGCTGTTAATAACATTCATCGCACTGTGGGCAACGAGGGGCCCGCGCGGGCCCCGCTCCCCATTTGCTTCGGCCGAATCGCGCTCCGATCACCCGTCGGTAAGCTGACGGCATGACAGGACAAGTACGCACCGTCGACGGCCGCGTGGCCGGTCGACGCGGTCAGGCGACGCGGCAGAAGCTGCTCGACTGCCTCAGCGAGATGCTCAGCTCCTCGCCGTACCGGGACGTCAAAGTCATCGACGTCGCCCGGAAGGCGGGGACTTCACCAGCGACCTTCTACCAGTACTTCCCCGACGTCGAGGGCGCCGTCCTCGAACTCGCCGAGGACGTCGCCAGGGAGGGCGCCGGGCTGACCGAACTGGTCGCCGGACGCTCCTGGGTCGGCAAGGCGGGCTGGCAGACCTCCGAACAACTCGTGGAGGGCTTCCTCGACTTCTGGCGGCGCAACGACGCGATCCTGCGCGTGATCGACCTCGGCGCGGCGGAGGGTGACAAGCGGTTCAACAAGATCCGCATGAAGGTCCTGAACTCCGTGACCGGCTCCCTGACGGAGTCCGTCAAGGAGCTCCAGGCGAAGGGCAAGGTCGACAAGGACATCAGCGCCGCCGCGATGGCGGGCTCCCTGGTCGTCATGCTGGCCGGTGTCGCCTCGCACCAGAAGGGCTTCACGTCCTGGGGCGTCAAGCAGGCCGAACTCAAGCCGAATCTGGCGCAGTTGGTGCACCTCGGCATCACGGGTAAGAAGCCGGCGAAGTAACGAACCCTCGCTGGGGCGACGCGCGGCGACCCCGGCGACCCCAGGTCCTGTCTCACCGACGGCGGACCACACCTGTGGTCCGCCGTCGGCGTATCCGGACGGGTCCGGACCGACACCCGGCTCGGCGGCAAACCCAGCCCGTCCTCAATCGCCGGACAGGCTGAGGTTTCCGCCCGCCCGGATCGCCCCCACCGGGCACGCCCGGACCGCCTCCGCCACCATCGGACCCGGTTCCGCCTCCGGCAGGAGTTCGCTGAGGCCGTCCTCGTCCTGGGTGAAGACCTTCGGGGCGGCCAGGGCGCACTGGCCCGCGCCGATGCACACGTCCTTGTCGATGTCGATCCGCACGGGGCTCTCCTCCGTCACCACGTCACCGGCAGTTCCAGCAGGCCCTGCACCGTGTCGCCCGGTTTGAACGGGACCTCCTCCGGGTCCACCGCGAGCCGGAGACCCGGCAGGCGGCGGAAGAGCGCGGGCAGGGCGATCTCCAGTTCGGCGCGGGCCAGGTTCTGGCCCAGGCACTGGTGGATGCCGAAGCCGAAGGCGACATGGCCTCGCGCCCCGCGCCCCAGGTCCAGCTCGTCCGGCGCCTCGAAGACCGACGCGTCCCGGTTGATCACCGCGGTGGACAGCAGCACGCCCTCGCCCGCCCGCAGCGTCTCCCCGCCGATCTCGATGTCCTCCACCGCCACCCGGGACAGCCCGTCCGCGATGGACAGGAACCTCAGCAGCTCCTCCACGGCCGCCGGGACCGCCTCCGCCCCGCCGCCGGTCAGCCGGGCCAGCTGGTCCGGGTGCCGGAGCAGCGTGAACGTACCGAGCGAGATCATGTTCGCGGTCGTCTCGTGTCCGGCCACGAGCAGGATCTCCGCCAGCCGCACCAGCGCGTCCCGCTCCACCGCCCCGGTCTCCAGCTGCTTGGCGATCAGCTCGTCCAGCACCCCGTCGCCCGGATCGCGCCGCTTCCGTTCGATCAGCTCGCGGAAGTAAGCGTCCAGGTCCTCCCGGGCCGCGACCACGTCCTCCGGCTCCGGTCCCCGCAGCAGCTTGCGCGAGCGGTCCTCGAAGAACTCGTGGTCCGCGTACGGCACGCCGAGCAGCGCGCAGATGACCATGGACGGCACCGGCAGCGCGAACGCGCCCACCAGCTCGGCCGGCGGCCCCTGCGCCACCATCGCGTCCAGCAGCCGGTCCACGGTCTCCTGGATGCGCGGCCGCAGCGCCGCCGCCCGCCGGACCGTGAAGCTCGGGATCAGCATCCGGCGCTGCGCGTTGTGCTCCGGGTCGTCCACACCGAGCAGTTCGACGCGCCGCTGCTTGACCGCGGCGAGCCTCGGCGCGAAGAGCGGGAAGTCCGGGTGCGCGCGGTCGGACGACAGCCGGGGGTCGGTCAGCAGCGCCCGCGCCTCCGCGTGCCCGGTCACCAGCCAGACCGTACGGCCGTCGAAGAGGCGGACCCGGGACACCGAGCGCTGCCCGCGGCTCTCGCTCGGGTAGCCGGTGGGCGGGTCGTAGGGACAGGTGCGGTCCTGCGGGAAGGCGGTGGGCTCGGACTGGGTCTCTGTCATGCGGACCTCGCAGCGAGGGGGTGGGTCCTGCGTACCGATCACCCTCACTAGATGCCTCAGGCATCTACCTGGCCTAGGTGATGTTCGGCCATACCCGCCGAACGGAGCAGCGGCATCCACTTTCGGCCGCCGAGGAGCACCATGGAGACAGGCGAGGAGTGGAGGTCACCCATGGCCAGAACCCGTAGCCGGTACGCCACCGACCGTGGCCTGACCACGCGCATGGTCACCACCATGTTCCTGATCGGACTGCTTTACGTGGTGCTGGTCGGCGTGCTCCTGGCGGTGCTGCGCGGGGCCTGGCCGATCATCCTCGTCATCACCGGGGGCATGTTCGTCGCCCAGTTCTGGTTCAGCGACCGGATCGCCGCGTTCAGCATGGGCGCCCGGGAGGTCTCTCCCGCCGAGGCGCCGGAGCTGCACGGGACGATCGACCGGATATGCGCCCTTGCCGATATGCCGAAACCGCGTGTGGCGATCGCGGAGAGCGATGTGCCGAACGCGTTCGCGACCGGGCGCAGCCAGAAGTCGTCGCTCGTCTGCGCGACGACGGGGCTGCTGCGCAGACTGGAGCCGGAGGAGCTGGAGGGCGTCCTCGCGCACGAGATGTCGCATGTCGCGCACCGGGACGTGGCCGTGATGACGATCGCCTCGTTCCTCGGCGTCCTGGCCGGGATCATCACCCGGGTCGCGCTGTGGGGCGGCTTCGCGCGCGGCAATCGCGGCAACGATCCCTCGGGCCTCATCATCATGCTCATCCCGCTGGTCAGCGCGGTCGTCTACGCGCTGAGCTTCCTGCTCACCCGGCTGCTCTCCCGCTACCGGGAACTCACCGCCGACCGCACAGCCGCCCTGCTCACCGGCCGCCCCTCGGCCCTCGCCTCCGCCCTCACCAAGGTGAGCGGCCAGATGGCCCGGATTCCGACGGAGGACCTGCGGAAGGCGGAGCCGTACAACGCCTTCTACTTCGTCCCGGCCTTCGCCTCGAAGGAGAGCATCGGCCGGCTGCTCTCCACCCACCCGACGCTGGAACAGCGCCTCGACCAGCTGGCCCGTATCTCGGCCGACCTGTCCCGCCCGTGAAGGAGCCCGACCGTAAGCCCGTCCCGTAAGGAGTCCCCGTGGGCCTGCTCGACACGATCCTGGGCCGCAGCAAGCCGGTCCGCCCCGACCTCGACCAGCTCTTCGCCGTCCCGTCCGCCGCGCTGACCCTCCAGGCCGCGACGGGCTTCACGCCGACGGGCCTGGGCTCGGTGTGCTTCGCGGGCGTGGAGGGCTCCGCCTTCGCCCGTGTCCAGCAGGACGTACGCGAACTGCTCGACGCGGATACGGGGCGCGGCGGCGTCCCGGTGGAGTTCAGCCGCGACCCGTACGGCTACACCTGGCTGCTGGCCCGGCAGCCACCGGAGGACGCCGCCGCGCTGGTCAACGACCTGCACGCGGTCAACACCCTGCTCCAGGACGGCGGCTTCGGCCCCCAGCTGCTGTGCTCACTGGTCGCCTTCCGGGACGGCGAGGACCGCTCGCTGGCGCTGGTGTACCTGTACAAGCGCGGCACGTTCTATCCGTTCGCCCCGGTCCGGGGCGGCGCCGAGAAACGCGACAACCAGCTGGAATTGCAGGTCCGCGCCGCCCTGGGCGACGACCTCCGGGTGGAACAGGACCTGTCCCGGTGGTTTCCGGTGTGGGGGGCGCCGGGACTGTGAGGGCGCGGGTCAGAGGCGCGCGTCGAGGAATTCGGTCAGCTGGCCCTCGCTGAGGGCCCCGACCTTGCGGCCGATCTCGGCGCCTCCCTTGATGAGGATCAGGGTGGGCAGTCCGGTCACGTCCTGCTGGGGCGCGGTGGCGGGCTGGTGGTCGATGTTGTGCCGGGCGACGGTGAGGCGGCCCGCGTAATCGGCGGCGGCGCTGTCCATCAGCGGGAGCACCATCTTGCAGGGCCCACTCCACTCGGCCCAGAACATGACCAGCACCGGGCCTGCCGCGTCCAGGACCTGTTCGCTGAAGGTCGCGTCGGTGGTGTCGATGGGTGCGGCGGCCATGGCATGTGCCTTCCTGCTGCGGAGGACCTGGACGGCCGCGGCGTCACCGCACCGGACCGCCGCCCATCCCACCAGCAAGCGGAAATACCGGGCAAGAGCCGGAACAAGCCATGCCGATTCCCGTCATGGACGGGAACAGCGATGCCGCCCCAGCCGGTCGTGGCGGCCTACGATGCGGCCCATGGCGATCACGTACGAGTGGCGCGGTGACTTCGACAACGCCTCCGTCAACGCGCTCCACGCGGAGGCGTTCGGGCATGCCCCGGATAACACCGACTGGCGGGCGCGGCTGCACCGGCACAGCCTGGGCTGGGTCTGCGCCCGGGAGGGCGACCGGCTCGTGGGGTTCGTCAACGTCGCCTGGGACGGTGGCGTGCACGCGTTCGTGCTCGACACGATGGTCGCCCCGGACGCGCGCGGTGCCGGTACCGGCACCGCACTCGTAGCGACCGCGGTGCGCGGTGCCCGCATGGCCGGCTGCGACTGGCTCCACGTGGACTTCGAGGAGCACCTGCGCCCCTTCTACTTCGACGCGTGCGGCTTCCGCCCGACGGACGCGGGGCTCATCGCCTTGGGGCCCGGGGCGCGGCACTAGCCTTCCGGGGGCGCGTCTCAGAGGGCGAGGACGTGCCGCAGCGCCGTGGCGACCTTCACCATCGTCTGGTTCGAGAGCGCGCCCAGGTCTCCCATGATCTCGTCCCTGTACAGGGGGCCCAGGTCGTCGCAGAGCACGCGCCCCACGAGCGGTTCGTCGGGGCCCAGCTCCACGATGCTCGCCAGCGGAGGCTTCACCGACGTAGTGATGCGCACGACAAGGACGTCATTGAGCGCCCGGTTGCGAGCGTTGTTCGAGACCACGAGCCAGGGTTTGGGCCCCGCGCCGAGGTCGGCGCGGTACACGCGGCCCCGAAGGGGAACGATCTCGCTCATTCACCGGCCCCGACTCGGCTTCGCCGACGAGCCCCGCGGGCCCGCACAGCTGCCTCGTACGCCCGGTCCTCCTCGTCGTGGGCTGCCGCGAGAGCGGCGTAGCCGTTCTCCATGGCCTTCTCCTCCACCGCATGGCAGCCGGCGTGCAGCAACGCACGGAGCACTTCGGCTTCGGACGTGTCGTCGTCCACTCTTATGCCCGTCACCTGCCACAGGGCTTGGTTCTCCGGAGCCCCGTGGAGTCGGAAACGCTGTATCGCGTCTTCGAGCAGCGCGTCCAGAGGGACACTTTTGCGGATCACAGCAGCCATGCATCAAAGGATGCGGCATATAGTGCCGCACGTCAAAGGCTGGGGGTGGCACGAGGGCCGGCTCAGGGACGCTCGAACCACTGGAGCACCCCCGTCGCGGCGAAGCACAGGGCGCCCGCGAGGGTGCCGGTATTGGAGACCGTCAGGCTCACCGGGACGTGTGCGCCCGGCGTGACCAGGTCCGCCAGGGCCGCGATCATGAACAGCGCCGAGCCGGCCATGTTGACTGTGACGATCCACCAGCCGAGGTCGTGCGGGCGGACGCCCGTGGGCGCGTGGCACACCTCGGCGAGGGCGAGCTGGCCGGAGATCAGGAAGAGCACGCAGCCGATCACGTCCGGCGCCCACACCAGGCGGGCCGCCTGCTGGGTACTGAGGCCCTGGAGGAACGAGTCCAGCAGGTTGAGCCCGAAGACCAGAGTGCCGGCGAGGAGCAGGAACGTACTGAGCCAGTCGATGCGCATCGGCTCGTAGCTCCACCACCGCCACGCGGCCGTTTCCAGCCGGTACGCGCCGGGCGGGCGGCGCGGGGCGTTGACGGCCTGGAGGAGCGACGCGTAACCCCCGAGGTTGAAGAAGAGCCCGCCACCGAAGTACGTGGCCGATACGGCTGTCGCCGCCGCACCGGTGAGCGCGAGCGCCGCCCCGGCCGCGAAGAGGAGGCCGCCGAGCGTGAACGTCACCGCCGCGACGGAGTTGAGCGCGCGCATCCGGGCGAGCGCCCGGGCGTCGGCGCGGTGGACGACCGGCGCGGTGCCGTCCGTCCGGCGCACCGTCAGCGTGCCCCTTCTGCGGGCCCTGCGGGACTCCCACACGGCCTCGGCCCCGCCGCTCCCCCGCAGGGTCAGCCGGGTGGTGAACGGGCCGACTCCCTCGGACAGTTCCTTGTCGTGACGCACCCGCGCGAGTGTATTGAGGCGGACCTTCCGCATACGGACGCAACGCGGGAAAGCGACCGTAGTCAGCGGTTTCGGGGCTCCTTTCGGCCATTGCCGCAAGCGCTCCTTCCCCGGGAACCACCGCGTGGTCATCGTGGGGGACACGAGTGCCGCAGGTGCGTGGACCGCGAGGGGAGCTTGCATGGACGCTCAGGTTTTCGTGCGGATGGTCGGGCGCCGCGCCGCCCTGCGGTACGTGCTGGCCGGCGTCGCGGCCGCAGCCGTGTCGGCCTGCTCGGGCAACGGCTCGACCAGTGTGTCGTCCCGGACCCTGGGCGCCTTCGTTAAGGGCAGATGGACGTTCTCGGCCGAGAACGGCAGCGGGGCGGGGATCGACGTCTTCGACGACGGGCGGTTGCTGGTGTTCGGCGGCGTGAAGAACCCATGGGAGACGGAGGGGACTTGGTCGTTCAAGGGCGGCCGCCTCTCCGTGTCGGTCGAACAGCGCGCCCCGTACGTCGTCCACGACATGCCCGAGCAGGCGGAGCAGGCGCTCGGTGGTGACTACACGCTCTCCGGAGGGCTCATCGCGGACCAGGACGCGGGCTACGCGAAGATGCGGGTCAGCGGCGGCAACGACAAGGTCGTGCTGACGTTCCCCGCGTACTCGGACGAGG
The DNA here is from genome assembly GCF_045206345.1 of Streptomyces sp. NBC_00209. NCBI lineage: Bacteria > Bacillati > Actinomycetota > Actinomycetes > Kitasatosporales > Streptomycetaceae > Streptomyces > Streptomyces sp. NBC_00209. Next base: position 2,906,534 of record NZ_CP108121.1, read on the forward strand.
AGCCCCGGGTGGTGACCTGCACCCGGGTGAAACCCGACGAGGCTCCCTGACCTCCTCCGACCTCGCGGTCAGCCCGCCGCCGCGTGGTCCAGGAACGCGGTCCAGGCGGTCGGGGCTACGGCGAAGGTCGGGCCGTCGGTGAGCTTGCTGTCGCGGACGTGGATGGAGTGGGGGCAGGTGGCTACCTCTACGCAGGCGGCGCCTTCGTTGGCGCTGTAGCTGGACTTGTGCCAGTTGTAGGCGACCTCGATGCACGCTTCGCCCGTGTTACCGCTGTAACTCGACTTGAACCAGGTCAGTCCGACGCCGTCGTAACTCACAGTTGCCCCATCTTCTTCTCGATGATCTTCGCGGACACCCATGGGTTGTGCGCCTGGGCCCGCAAGATGCCGAAGAGGTCGAACATGTCGCCCACCTGCTCCGGCTTCGAGATCAACCTACCGCCGCCCTGAGACTCCACATACAGCAGATTGCGGCCTTCTGCCGTGGTCATCAACTGCATTGGACCCATCATCCCTGCGTGAGTGTGCTGAGAAGTCGGCATCACCTGGACTGTCAGGTGGTTGTAGCGCTGCATGCAGCCCAACAGGTGCCGTAGTTGTTCCCTGAGCACTCCCGGGCCACCCAGCGCCCTGTCCAGGACCGATTCCTCGATGACGTAGCCGACGCGTGGCGGCCCGGGGCGCTCCAGTACGGACTGTCGTTCCAGTCGCGCCTCGACGTGGCGGGTGATCTCCGCCTCCGAGTAAGCAGGTACGTGGGAGCGGTACAGGGCAGTCGCGTACGCCTCCGACTGGAGCAGCCCCGGAATCAGCATCGTCTCGTACGCGCTGATCACCCGGGCCGTCCGCTCCAGCTTGGCCCAGTCCAGGAACTTCGGGGAGTACTTCTCCTCGTCCACGAAGTCGATGCACGCCTTCAACGCGCCGCAGGCTTCGAACAGTTCCTCCGAATCCAGCAGCAGTTCGGTCGTCGGAATCCGTTCCGCCCGTTCCACCGCGCCCATCAGCGATTCCGAGATGCGCAGCTTCTCCCCCGCGCCCTTCTGCGTGTACCCGGCCCGCACCCGGTGGATACGGATCAGCTCCCCCACGAGCTTTCGCCCGTGCGAGACCTCGCCACTCGACCCCACAGCTCACCACCCAACCCCACATCTCACCGATGTGGATCGCGCCCTCCTGGTCACGCTACGCATGCGGCGGAATGCTTAGCGGCATGACGCAGAAGAAACTCCCCGAATGGGTTCCCCCCTGGGGGCACCAACTCCACCTGATCGGAATCCACTTCGACGCCATCCGGCTCCGCGGCGTACGCGGTGAGGCGGTGGTGCACCATCTCTCGACCCTCACGGACGGTGATCCGGGCCCGGTGGTAAGGGAGTTCGCGGGCGCGCGGTGGACGTACTTCCTGCTGGAGCCCGGCGCGAGCCAGGACTTCGACTGGCCGCCCGGCGCCAAGTGCTTCGGGCCCGCCGCGCGGGACCAGTACGTGGGGATTCCGGCGGCCCACGGCAACACCTATCCGCTGAGCTGGCGTTGCGGGCCGCCGGAGGACGGGGACTTCGTGGACGCGGAACTGCTGCACGGCGTGGTCACCGCGCAGCTCGTGTCCGAGGATTAGCCACCGCTCACGTCCGCTTGAAGTACTCGATCTCGCCCAGGGCGATCGGGTGTCCGTTGCCCTGGCCCGCCGCCTCGCGGATCGTGAAGCGGACCTTCACGACGTCGCTGATGCCCATGCGCAGGGTCTGTTCGCCCGGCTTGTCGGCCAGGGTCATCGTCTTCTCGTGGGTCTTGCCGTCCTTCGTCGTGATGGTCAGGTCCGCGCGGGTCGGCCTGGCGCCCTTCTGGAAGACCTCCGCCTTCGTGGAGACGCCCGAGTGGACCGTGACGCCGACCAGCCGGAACGGGTCCTCGAACTCCGCCGTCAGCGCGTCCCCCGTCTTCGGGGCGCCCCAGTACGTGTTCGTCACCCCGTCCGCCGCCGCCTTGGCCGGGTGCCCCGGGGCGGAGGCGTTCGCGGAGACGTGGTGCGGGCTGACCTCGCCCGTGCCGCCCAGCTTGTCCCGTACGTCCTCCACGACGTAACGGCCCGCCGGGATCAGCAGGAACCCCGCGACCAGGAGGCCCGCGACCACCAGCGCGATGAGGCAGCCCCGCAGCAGCCGCCCCGAACCCGCCCGCACCCGCCGGTTGAACGGCCACCGGGTCCGCCACCAGGGCAGCGGAGCTGCCGTGGCACGGGGCTTCAGGGGCTCGGCGCAATTACGGCAGAACGTACGGCCCGGGCGGTTGTTCGTCCCGCACGAGGGGCACGGCTCGCCGTCCGGTTCGTCGTCCGCCGATGCGGTCCTGACGGTGGGCCGGGCGACGACCGGCACGCCGGGCAGGACCGCACCCACGGGCTCCTCGGCCGGTTCCGGCTCCGGTGGGGCCGGGCGCGTCGGCCGTACGGGGGCGGGCGCGGGTTCCGGTTCGGGCTCGGGGGCCGGGGCCGATGCCGGTTCGGGGGTCGGTTGCGGTTCCGGTTCGGGGGCCGGGGCCGGCGCGTCCGGTGCTGCCGGCGGCTCCGGGGCCGGCCCCCCGGGCCGTCCCCGCGTCGACCAGCCCAGATACGTACCGCAGCTTCCGCAGAAGTCCTCGTCCTCCGCGTTCGCGGCGCCGCAGGACGGGCAGGGGCGGGTCATGTGGGGCTCCCGGTGATGTCGACCCGGCAGGTCAGGTGGGCCGGGCAGGAGGCGCGGGCCACCGCGAGGACTCGGGTCTCGTCCAGCGGGCGGTCCGTGTGGATGCGGATCAGGAGCTCGCCCGTGGGGCGCGGCGACAACTCCGAGTCCGGCTCCGACGACCAGGTGACGCCGCCGCCGTCCTGGATGTCCGCCTCCACGCCGAAGCACAGGCGCAGGAGGTCCGCGAGGCCCTGGCGGGTGCCCCGGCGGCGGTGGAGTTCGACGGCGCGGGCGACCGCCGCGCGGCGGCGGTCCTCCGGCCAGGCCGGGTCGATGCCGGCGCCGACCCAGGAGGAGAGCCAGGGGAGGAAGTCCGCGGGGGCCAGCGCCGGGTCGAAGTAGGCCGGGAGGTTGTCGAGCGTGGACAGGACGGGGGCGAGGACCGTGTCCAGGCCCGCCGTGAAGCGCTGGGCCAGGTCGTCGTCCGCGTACAGGGCGGGCAGCAGCGCGCCGATCGGGTAGCGGCTGGGGAGGCCGGGGACGGCGGCCCGCGTCATGCGCGCTCCTCGGTGGCGGTGGCTACGGACCTCGTGGCGGCGGACCTCGTCATGAGCGCTCCCCGGTGGCGGTGATGACCACGGACCTCGTCATGCGCGCTCCCCCGCAGCCGTCACCGCGATCTGGTGCTGGTGGGAGAAGACGAGCGCGTTGGCCGCCACGTCGATGCGGTCCACCGCCCCGCCGCGCCTCCCGGTCAGGGGATCCGCGGGGAACAGGCGCACCTCCTCGACCAGGCGGACGCCGGGCACGTTCTGGAGGGCGGCGAACACCTCCCCGTACTGCACGGGCCTGCCGAACGGCCACCCCGTGCCGTCCGCGCCGCCCCGCAGCGGGTCGATGAGGCGGAAGAGCGCGTCGAGCGCGGCCGTCCGGACGCGGTCCGTGTCGCCGTCGTGCGCGACGAGGCCCGCGACCACGGTGACTCCCTGGTAGGCGGGGGGTTCGACCACCAGGCGGGTGCCGACGAGCCTGCGTTCGTCCAGGCGCCCGGCCACCGTCGCGAGCACCGAGTCCGGCGGGATCAGCTGCTCGAAGCGGAGCCGGCCGCCCTCGTCGGGGACCGCGTCCGGCACCACCAGGACCCGGACCGCGCCGCCCTCGCCGGGGGCGGCGGGCAGGCAGCGGACACGGCGCAGCGAGGGCGCGGCCTCGCGGGCGATGGCCTCGTGGTCCTCGGCGGTGACGGCCCGCTCCTGGACGCGCAGGATCTGCGGCGCGCGCAGCTTCGCGTTCTCGACGGTCTCGCCGTCCACGCCGCCGCGCGCCGCCTCGCGGTTGTCGACCCCGGCGACGTACGGGACGGAGCTGCGCAGGACGCGGATCGCGCCGCGCGCCACGTTCCCGGCGGCGCCGCCGCCCGTGCGGTAGCGGGGAAGGCGGATGTGGGCGCCCTTCGGCGGCACCGCCCCGTACGCCCGTATGGTGCCGTCCGCCTCGCGCACCTCGGGCGGGAAGGCGAACCGGCCCCCGACGGCGTCGATCCGCACGTGCCGGTCACCCGGACCGGACGCGCCGAAGTGCTCGACCGGGGTCCAGGTCTGCCAGCCGTCCGCCGAGGACACCTCCACGAGCGGCGGTTCCCCGTCGAGCAGGACGGGCGTCCGGGGCGCCGCGAACGTCTGGCCCGCGACCCCCTCGGACGTGCCGAGCGGCACGTCGTACACGGTCTCCGCGTGCTCGACCCCGGCCGTGCCGCCGACGGTGAAGACCTCGGCCTCGCGGATCGTCGGGGACTCGGAGTAGAACGGCTGGCCGGGGGCGGCCTCGGTGACCCGGCAGCGCAGCCAGCCCGCGCGGATGCCCGCGGTGACGGACGCGGTGTGCCCGGCGGGCACGAACACCGTGATCTCACCGGGCTTGTTGAGCCCGCCGGTGGAGTCGACACCGGTCGCGCACGGCACCCAGCGGGCGCCGTCCCACGCCTCCCAGACCAGCGGCGGCTGCCGGGGGTCGACGCCGACGCCCTCGACCCGGCTGTCCAGGCGGACGGCGACGATGCAGCGCGGCACGGCGGTGGGCAGCCCGAACAGGAGGGCGTCGCCGGGCTCGGGCCGGGCCTGGAAGCAGGGGATGTCCCGGCCCTCGGCGAGCGGCGCGGTGCGGTCGGTCTGCTCACCGGACGCCGGGACCGTGACCAGGCGGACGAGGGAGCTCGGCACGATCGCCAGGTCCTCGCCGGTCGAGAAGACGACCGCCTCCTCCGTCTCACCGCGCGCGGTCGCCACCTCCGTACCGGCCGGGAGGCGCACCGTGTCCGGCTGCGGCGCGGACAGCCAGAAGTCGACGTCGGCGCGGGCGGCCGTCGGCGGGAAGAGCTGCACGCCGAGCAGGTCCAGGAAGGCGAAGTAGTTGCGGTCGGGCACCCGGTTCAGCCGGTAGAGCAGCTGGTCGACCATGTACGCGAACGTCTCGATCAGCGTGACCCCGGGGTCCGACACGTTGTGGTCGGTCCACTCGGGCGAGCGCTGCTGGACGTACCGCTTGGCCTCGTCCACGAGCTGCTGGAAGCGGCGGTCGTCCAGATTGGGCGGGGTCAGGGACATCAGCGGGCTCCCGCCTCGGGGATCGTATAGAAGGGGAAGACGAGGTTGCGCAGGTCGTTGGTGGACCGGACGGTGTAGTGCACGTCGATGTAGAGCGTGCCTTCCTCGACGGTGTCGTACGCGACGACCACGTCCCGGACCTCGATGCGCGGCTCCCAGCGCTCCAGGGACGTACGCACCTCATGGGCGATGCGCCCGGCGGTCGCACCGTCGCCGGGGGCGAAGACGTACTCGTGGATGCCGCAGCCGAACTCGGGGCGCATGGGGCGTTCGCCGGGCGCGGTGCCGAGGACGAGGCCGATGGCCTCCTCGATCTCCTGCTCGCGCTCGACCATGCCGATGCCGCCCGTGGCGCCGACGCGCAGCGGGAAGCCCCAGCCGCGCCCGATGAAGCCGTGCTCGCTCATATCGGGCCCCCGATCAGGACGTTGGGCGCGCCCATGAGGATCTTCGCGCCGCAGCTGGTGGTGTCACCCATGCGGGCGGCGGGCAGCCCGCCGATCAGGACGGCGCCGCCGACGGCCGCCGCCGGGTTCGGCATGACGACGTTCCCCGGGCCGAGCAGGGCGTGCGGGGGCACGACGCACACGTGCAGGCTTCCGGTGACGGCGGCGGGCTTGCCGCCGATCCACACGGTGGCGACGGCGGCCGCTCCCGGGGGCGGGGTGCCGATGACGCCCCCGTGGACGGTGGGGTCGCCCGTACGGGCTGCCTGGGGCATGGCTGGTGATCTCCTCGGTGGAACGCGTCAGTTGATACGGACGAGTGCGGCCTTCAGGACGGCGAGCAGGCCGCCGTCGACGGTCACGCCGGTCTTGCCGTTGATGGTCACCGACGTGCCCTTCACCTGGACGTTCCCGGTGCCCGCGTCGAGCGTGATCCCGGTCCGGCCGAGCGACAGGGAGCTGAGGACCCGGCGGGTGCCGCGCGCGTACACCTTGAGCGCGATCTCGCCGCGCCGTTCGTCCAGCACGACCTCCAGCTGCTCGTCGCCGGTGGCGAGCCGGACGCCGGACGTGCCGCGCGGGGTGTCGAGCAGTTCGACGCGGTTGCCCGAACGGGACACCAGCGAGCGGCGGTTGACCTTGCCGCTGGTCGGGTCCACGAGCGGGACGTCGTGCGGGGACGGCTTGTCGCGACCGTTGTAGAGCCCGCCGAGCACGTACGGGCTGTCGATCAGGCCCTGTTCGAAGCCGACCAGCACCTCGTCGTTGACCTCGGGGCTGAAGACCCCGCCGCCGCCCTGGCCGCCCCACTGCACCGTACGGACCCAGTCCGTGACGTACCGGTCGTCCAGCCAGGGGAACTTGAGCTTCACCGAGCCGCCTTCCCTGCCCCGGCCCTCGCGGATGTCGGTGACGATGCCGATCGCGAGGCCCGGCATCCGGGGCCCGGGCGCGGGTGCGCCCGGCCCGCCGGTGAGGCCGGTCAGCGAGCGGTCCGGGTCGGTGCTGACCAGGACGGTCGTGCGGTAGCCGCTCTGCGGGTCCAGGGTGTGGTGGGCGGCGGTCGCGGTGTAGCGCCCGGCGAAGGCGGGGCCGACGTTGCCGAGGGCGACCGGTTCGCCCGCGCGGAGCTTCGGGTTGCCCTCCGCGACCGCCTCGATCTCGCCGAAGCCGGAGGCGACCCGTCCGGCGACGGCCCCGGCGACCGCGCGGGCCTCGGCCTGGGTGCGGTACGGGGTGTCGGCGACGGTCATCCGGGCGTTCTTCCCGAACAGGGCGGCGGGCGTGGCCGGGTTGGCGCCCGGGGTCACGGTCTCGGAGCGGATCGACTGCTCGCGGGCCAGGACACGGACCTTGTTCTCCACGTCCCAGCCGCGCACCTCCACGCTGTCCGCCCCGTCCGAGGCGGACAGCACGGCCCGGAGCGCCAGCAGGTTGCGGCCGTACTCCAGGACCATCGCGTGCTTGGACGCGGAGGTGGACGGGGACGGCGCCGAGGAGGCGGGCTTCGGCTTCACGAACTGGAGGACGCCCTTCTCGTCCACCCGGACGTGCGCCCCGCACTCCCCCGCGAGGTACTGGAGGAAGTCCCAGTCCGAGATGTTCGGCTGGGTCAGCTGCTTGTACATCACCGGGGCCGCCTCGACCTTCCCGCACCGCATCCCGGCGTCGGCGGCGACCTTGCGGACGATGTCGGCGGCCTTCATGTTCCGGTACGCGACGACCTTGCGGCCGCGCCGCAGCCGGTGCGCCTTGGAGAACGCGCGGACCACGGTGAACGATCCGGTGGTGTCGCTGTCCAGCTCCAGCGCGGTCACCTCGCCCGTGAACAGCCTTTCGCGCGCCCGTTCCTGGACGGTGACCACGGAGATCTTCAGCTCGGTGCCGATCGTGATCCCGGTGGCGGTGAGCAGCGTGTGGTACGGGTCGCGGTAGGTCAGGACGGCGCTGTCGGGCAGGCCGATGTTCTCGTCCACCGCGCAGCTCACCAGCTGGGCGGCCCACGCCTGGGGCAGCTCGGCGGGCGCCTCCACGATCGGGTCGGCGGCGAAGGAGCGGGCGGGGCCGGTCATCGGGCCGCCTCCGGTACGCCGTCCTCGGCCGCGCCGTCCTCCAGCGCGGGCACCAGGAGTTCGCTGCCCGGGGGCAGGTGCATGGGGTCGTCGATGCCGTTCGCCTCCGCGATCGTGCGCCAGGCCGTGGCATCGCCGTACTCCCGCCAGGCGAGCAGCGGCAGGCTGTCCCCGGCGACGACCGTGTGCGTACGCCGTGCCTCCCGCGAGCCGGACGTGGGGTTCTGCCCGGCCGGGTCGACGCTCGCCTCCTCGATGGACAGCGAGCAGGTGGCGCGCAGCGGCTTCCCGTCCACGTCGAAGAGCGTGTACGAGACGGAGAGGCTGGAGAGCACCCCGTCGAAGGACGTCGTCCGGGACGTCCCCCAGTCGAAGCGCACCCACGGGCTCGACGGCTTCTTCCGGCCCAGGCTGCTCGGCGTCGGCACGCAGGCCGTCATCAGCTGCTCGACCGCCTTCTCCACGGAGTTGTCGTGCGTGGCGGTGGCGTCCAGGAACACGTCGAGCGACAGGGCGCGCGGACCGCTGCCCACGAATTCGGGCAGCGCGGACTCGCCCGCCGTGCGGGACGGGGTGCGGCGCCACTCGGTGGACTTGCGCAGGGAGAGCGTCGCCGGGTTGAACTGGAGCGTCAGCCGGGCGAGCGTCCCGCCGGGCTTGGCGCCGACGTCGGACGGCGGCTCCATGATGGTCAGCTGTGCGCGGGCACGGCTCGTGCGGGCTGCGGCTGGCACGGTTTCCCTCCTTCCGGGGCGTGGTGGTGGCGGCACATCAGGAGGGCACCAGCCCTTCGTGCGCGATCTCCAGCGTCTCGACGGCCGCCTGGGAGCTGGCCGGGTCGAAGGACGGCCCCTGCCAGCGGACCGGGACGATCCCCTGCACCTGCCAGCTGACGATCCGGCTGAGGTCGGGGCGCAGGGCGACGATCTCACCGTCCTTGCGTTCGACGCGCTGCGTCGTCTCGTTCAGCCAGCGCGCGATCTTGAGGGTGTCGGCGGTGACGGGGCGGGTCAGCGTGATGTTGGTCCACGTGATCCGTCCCGGCAGCTGCCAGGTGTACCCGTTGTTGCCGCCCTCGGCGTACTGCTCGATCTCCACCTCGGCGCCGAGCCCCGAGCAGGTGTGGAACGCGCCGAGGTCGCTGCCGCCGATGGTGAGCTTGAAGAACACGCTCGTCGCGAAGATGTTGTCCGTCATCTGCTGCTTTCTCTCTCAGCGCCGGCCGTCGTACGGGCGTCCGGAACGTTCCCTGCCCCGCCGCAGGTCCGCCCGGAGCAGCCGGGCGACGGGGTCGATGAGGCGTCGGGCGAGGTCTTCGACGTCCACGTCCGGGGCGGGCTCGGCGGGCCGCTCGGGCGCGGGGCTCCGGGTGGGCTGCCGCTGGACGACGGTGACCGGCACACCGGCGAGGCCGTGGTGGGCGACGGCGCGCTGGACGGCTTGCGCGTTGGCCTGCGGGGGCGTCGGCCGTACGGCGCGGGGCTGCGGTGCGGAGGGCGCGCCCCCCTCCGGCACGGGCCCCGGGGCGGGCGCACCGTGCTCCGCCGCGACCGGCATCGCGAGGCGCTGTACGGGGGCGGCGGGGCCGCCGGACGGGTGCGGGCGGACGACGGGGCCCCGGGGCGCGGGCCGCGGTTCGAGGCCGGCCGGTACGGGGGGTTCCTGCGGCGCGGCGGACCGGGCCGGGAGCGGCGCGTGCGGGCGGGGCGCGGTGACGGGGTCGGCGGCGACCCGCTGGACGACGGGGGCGACCGGGGCGCCGGGAGCGGTCTCCGCGCGCGGGGTGTCGCGCCGCCAGGTGGCCGGTACGACGGGCCGGGACGCGGCGGCTTCGCGCGCGGTGAAGCCGTCGGCGGCCCCGGTGCTCACGGCGAGGGTGCGCGCGGCGAGGAGCGCGCGGGAGCGCTGGACGGGGGCGGGGCGAGGGGCGGGCCGGACCCGGACGGGCCCCTCCGGGGTGCGTGGGACGACCGGCGGCGGCGCGGTGGGGGCGGTGCGCAGGGGCATCGCGGGGGGCGCGGCGGGACCGGGCTGCGCGGGGCGCGCGGCATCCCTCGCGGTGCCTGCGGTCGGCGGGAGTGCGGACAGGGGCGCGCCGAGCCCGCCCCGGGCGGGGGAGCCGGGGGCGCTGGGCGGGGTGCGCGGGGCCGGGTGCGCGGGGCCCGCTTCGCGGGCGGACGGCGCGAAGGGGGCCGCGCCTGCGGGGAGTTCGCGCAGGGGCTTGCCCAGGGTGGGGCGGGCCGGGGCGGGCCGGACCGGGGCGGCGGAGGCGTCCGCCTGGCGCTGGACGACCGGCTGGGCGGGGCGGGCCGCCGGACCGGTGGGCGCATCCGATTGCCGCTGGACCACCGGCAGGGCGGGCCCGCCCGGCACCACCACAGGCGGCCGCGCATCCGGGGTGGGGCGGTCAGCCGGACCGGTGGACGCGTCCACCTGCCGCTGCACCACCGGGCGGACGGGCCCGGACGGCTGTCCGCCCAGCGGGGGGCGTACGGAAGGGTCGACCGTCGACGCAGGCGCATCCGCCTGCCGCTGAACCACGGGGAGCGCGGGCCCGGCCGGGGCGTCCACCTGACGCTGAACAGCAGGCAGGGCAGGCTCGCCCGGCGCCACTACGGGCGGCTGCGCGTCCAGGGCGGGACGTACGGAGGAGCTGTCCGCCGGACCGGCAGGTGCGTCCAACTGCCGCTGGACCACGGGAAGATCGGGCCCGGCCGGAGCGTCCGGCGCGGGGTACTCCGGCGTGGCGGAGGCGTCCGCCTGGCGCTGGGCAGGACCGCCAAGCGTCGGCCGTACGGAGGGACCACCCGCCGGACCGCCAGGCCCGTCCAACTGCCGCTGGATCAACGGCAGCTCGGACCCGCCGGGGACAGCGGCGGACGGCTCCGCCTGGCGCTGGACCACCGGCAGGGCAGGCCCGGCCGGGGCACCCGACCCGGGCTCCCCCGAGCCGGCGGAGGCACCCGCCTGACGCTGGACCACGGGCAGCGCGGGTCCGGCCGGGGCGCCCGGCGTGGACCGCTCCGGGACGGCGGCGGACGCGTCCGCCTGCCGCTGAGCGGGACCGCCGAGCGTCGGCCGTACGGAAGAACCGCCCTCCGGACCGGCGGGCGCGTCCAACTGCCGCTGAACCACCGGCAGATCGGGAACAGCCGGAGCGGGCTGCTCCGGGGCAGCGGCCGACGTATCCGTCTGCCGCCGGACAGCTCCACCCGAGCCCGTCACGGACGGCTGCCCGCCCAGCGTCGGGCGCGCGGAGGAACCACCACCGGACGCGTCCGCCTGCCGCTGGACCACGGGCAGGTCGGGCCCGTCCGGGGCACCACCGGATGCGTCCGCCTGCCGCTGGACCACCGGCAGGTCGGGCCCGGAGGGCTGCGAGTCCGCAGCGGCGGGCGGGGCCGAGGGGGCGCCCATGGAGGGCCGTTCGGGCGAGGGCCCGCCCAGAGCAGGCCGTACCCCAGGTCCGGCCGGGACCCCCGGTACGTCCGCCCGGCGCTGGACCACCGGCGCGGGCACTCCGGACGACGGGACGGCGGACACCGTGCGCGGGGTGTCCTTCGCCGGGCGGCGCGCGACGATCAGCGGGGGCGCGGTGCGCCGGGCGCGTACCGGGGCGGGGTTCTCCACCGGCGGCACGACGGGGCCGGAAGCGCGGGACGCCGACCCGGAGACGGCCCGGACGACACGCCGGGGCCCCGGAGGGGCCTGAGTACCGGGACCGGGGGGCGTGGGCCCCGGGCCCGTACCCGTAGCGCCGCCCTCCGGCACCGAAGGCACCGAAGGCGCCGAAGGCGCGGCCGCGCGCAGCACCAACGGCGCCCCCGAGGGCGCGGTACGCGGGGTGCCCGGTGTCCGGGCCACGCCGTGCACGAGCCCCACCGGGGCCGACGGGAGCACCGCGTGGCCCAGGCCGCCGTCGCTGTAGGCCACGTTCTGCCAGGACGCGAGGCGGGACCGGAAGCGCAGGCCGTCGCTGACGCCGATCGAGGACCGGGCGACGGTCACCGTCGGCGGCGCGACCCGGCGCCACCCGCCGTCCCAGTCCGTCCCGGGACGCGCAGAGTCGGGCCCCTGCGCCGGGACGGCAACGGGCTCCGGAGCCCGGTCCGCGTCGGGGGCGCCCACCCCCGCACGCTTCCGGAACCAGCCCCTCAACTCCACGCCCTCACCCGCTCTCGTTCACGCGGGTGTTGATCCGCGCTATCTCCCTCACCCATTCCTGCCGCTCACCATGCGTGAGGTCGAGGATCTCCTCGCGTTGCCAGTGGAAGTGGTAGGCGATGTACGCGATCTCCTCCCGCAGCCGGGAAGGCGCGTACGTCACGATTCCCCCAGGCGCTCACCCGACAGGTCCACCTCGAACGAGCCCTGGCACAGCGGGCAGGTGACCGCCGCGTGGGTGTGGCCCTCGCTGTTGATGCGGCGGTAGAAGTCCTGGAGGAACGCCACGTCGGTCGCGTACATCCGCTCGACCACCCCGGCGTGCACGTCGGTGATCGTGCCGAGGCGGGTGATGACCTGGCTGAGGAGGACCACGCTCAGGTACGCGGGGTTCTCCTTGACCCGGAGGTCGATCTGCGGACGCAGCTCGTCGCGGGCGGTGGCGAGCCGCATGGTGCCGGTCCGGTGGGTCCGGCCCTCGTCGTCCAGGTACCCGCGCGGCAGCTCGAAGTCGAACTCGTCGGGGCGGCGAGCGGCGGCCGGGGCCGGGGCGGGTGCGGGGGCCGGGGCGGCCTCGGCCTGCGCCGGCGCGGCGGCGGCGAGGGTGTCCAGGACCTCTTCGAGGCCGCCGCCGGAAACGGTCCTGCGCCTCATTCGACCACGATCTCCTCGAAGGTGATGGTCACCGTCTCGGTCGCCGCGCTGGACTCGCCGGCCTTCAGCGAGGGGCCCTCCCAGCGGCTGGCCCAGCCCTGCATCAGCTGGATGCGGCGGACGGTGTCGCCCTTCGAGTCCTTGATCTCGATGGTGAGGTTCTGCCGCGCGGTGTCGACGGCGCCGTTGTTCAGCGTCTCCTTGATCCACTTGGTGAACTCGCTGCTCTTGTCGAGTCCCCGGGTGATCGTCACCTCGCCGGCCTGCCGCGCGCCGGGCTGCTTGCGGATGATCTGCTTGCCGGTGGAGGTCACCTGCCGGACCTCCACCACCTCCTCCTCGACGGTGAGGCCGCTGATCTCCTGGATGGACTCCACGAGATAGCCGCCGAGCTGCACGCCGAAGACGTGGGTGGAAAGAGCGTCGCCCTCTGCCATGACTGTGTGTCACCTGTTCCGTTCGTTGCCGTCTGCTGAGTTGCTACGGGGAGAGGGCTGCGCTCACTCGTCCACGAGGCTCGTGCTGTCCGAGAACTGGGAGAGGCGGAAGACGACGAACTCCGCCGGCTTCACGGGCGCGACGCCGATCTCGCAGACGACCTGGCCGAGGTCGATGGACGACTGCGGGTTGTTGTCCCGGTCGCACTTGACGTAGAACGCCTCCTCCGCCGTACGGCCGAAGAGCGCGCCCCGGCGCCACTCCTCGGAGAGGAACGCGGTGACGTTGCGCCGGATGCTCGACCAGAGGCGGTCGTCGTTGGGCTCGAAGACGACCCACTGGGTGCCCAGGAGGATGGACTCCTCCAGGTAGTTGAAGAGCCGGCGGACGTTGAGGTAGCGCCAGGCCGGGTCGGAGGAGAGGGTGCGGGCACCCCAGATCCGGATGCCCCGGCCCGGGAACGCGCGCACGCAGTTGACGCCGATCGGGTTGAGGAGGTCCTGCTCGCCCCGGCTCAGCCGGAGTTCGAGGTCGAGCGCACCCCGGATGACCTCGTTGGCGGGCGCCTTGTGCACCCCGCGTTCACCGTCGCTGCGGGCCCAGACGCCGGCGACGTGGCCGCTGGGCGGCATCAGGGTCTGGCGGCCGGTGGCCGGGTCGAGGACCTTGAGCCAGGGGTAGTACACGGTCGCGTAGCGCGAGTCGTAACCGGCGTCGTCGTTGCGCCAGGTGCGGACGCGCTGGGCGTTCATGCCGGGCGGGGTGTCCAGGACGGCGACCCGGTCGCCCATCTGCTCGCAGTGCGCGATGAGGGCGAGCTGCACGGCCCTGACGCCCTCGTCGTCGATGTCGCCGCGCTGGTGGGCGCTCATCAGGTCGGGGACGGCGACCATGGTGATCTCGTCGATCGCCTCAAGCGCCGCGATGCCCGTACGCGCCGACGCGTCGCCCACGTACTCGGTGGGGCCGGTCCGGCCGGTGGTGGACGCGTCCGGGGTGGCGGGCGCGAGGGTGAGGCTCTGCTTCTCGGGGCGGGACTGCGCCGTGCCGGGCTGCTCGGTGACCTCGATGAGCTTCGACTGGCGGGCCTGGGTGACCAGGTAGCCCTTGACGTTCTTGCGTACGGAGGTGTCGAAGGTCTCCACGACCTTGCCGCCCTGCCGGACCAGCAGGCGGAAGCGGTCCTCCGGCGGGTTCTCGCCCTCGGCGTCGGCGACCTCGATGGAGATCCCGTCGCCGGCGCCGGGCCGGGCCGAGACCAGGAAGCCGCCGACGGCCACGGAGGGGGCCGTCGCGGGCGCGTCGCCCTGCGGGGCGTCCTCGGCGGGCCCGCCGACGCGCACGATGTACGCGGCGCCGCCGCCGTTGCTGAAGAACCCGTGGACGGCGAGCGTCAGATACGTGTCCGGGGTGAAGGTGCCGAATGCCGAAACGTACTGGTCCCAGCTGGTCACCAGCGTCGGCCGGTGGAAGGGGCCGGTCTCCGCGAAGCCGACGAAGGCGGCGACCGCGGTGCCGACACCCTCGATGGGCCGTGCTCCGGACTGCACCTCCTCCACGTATACACCTGGGGTGAGGTACGACGGCATGCTCGCTCCTTCGGCTGGTCAGACGTTCGCCCGCCCAGTCTTGCCAGGGCGTACGCACGGGCAGTAGGCCCCAAAGTCCTGGCCCGGGGGCAGGGCCACTGCCTTTCCGGGCCTGCCCGGCCATGCCCCCACACCGACGATTAATTTCAGCCAGAAACTAACCGGCCCCCGGAGCGGAATCGGCTGGATTTCCACGGTCGCCCGGGGAACCGGGAACGGCCCGATCCACTCCGCCCCGCCGGGGGAGCCCGTGGTCCAGTCCATTCGCCACTTCCGGAAATGCCCGGGAATCACCCGGGAATCACCCCGATTCACCAGCTGCCCGCACTCCGCGCATTTACGCGTCCAGCCCTTCCGGGCGTGTCCGGGTGTGTGGAGGGACACATACGGATGAACGCGGGGTTGCGCGTCCACGCAGGTGGGAAACCCGTCTGTTCACACGTCCGGAATGAATGGAAGAGAACCCGGCGCTATCGTTCGTCCGGTGCGACATCGGTCAGCTCACCGCTGACATTGAGCACTTGGTGACACCCGGAAGCCTGCTTACCGGTGGCCGGAGTCCCAGGCTTCGCACAGGTCACGGAAACAGTGACCGCCGCCTTCTCCTGCACCTGAATGGGGGTGACCCAGTGATAGTCCTGGTTCCTGAACGTCTCCAGGGCAATGGTGGTGATCTTCCGCTTGCCGAAGGAGATCGTCAGCAGCCCTTCGTCGCCCTGGAAATTGGCCACGACGATGTCCGTGACCCCGAAAGTCTTGCCTTCCGGAACCACATAGGTACCGGTCTTCCGACCCCCGGCGGCGGTCTGCACATCGATGGTCTCGGACATCTGCTGCGGGTTCCCGCCGCCGCCCGAACCGCCGGTGGAACCGCCCGGGCCGGAACCGCCCGTCGCGCCGCCGGACCCGTCGGCACCGCCCGACGCCTCCCCCTTGCCCTGGGGGTCCTGCTGCCCGCCGCCCGACGCCGAACCGCCCTGCCGGGGCTGCCGGTTCTCCTCCTGCGCGGCCTTGGCGCCCGCCTCCTTGGCGGTGGAGCGGACCGCCGGGCGCACCAGCGCGAACCAGGCGAGCAGCAGCGCGAGGATCGCCGCGAGCAGGATCAGCAACCACTTCGGGAACACCGGGATCTGGGCGAACTCGCCCGGAAGCGGCTCCGGCCCGCCCGCCCGGGGCTCCTCGGCCCCGGCGTCCTCCGGCTCCCCGGCCACCACCTCGAACGGCCAGGCGGCCGGCGCGCCGAACCAGATCAGCTTGCGGGCCCGGACCTTGAGGCCCGCCTCGGCGGACTCGCCCGGCTCCAGCTTCCGGCGCTCCGGGGTGAACGCGAGGCGCAGTTCCTCGCCGGGCTGCCGGGACGCGAGCGAGACCTCCGTGGGAGCGTTCCCACGGTTCTGTACGACGGTACGGAAGCGGGCCCCCAGCCAGCCCCGGCGGCGCCCCGGTTCGAGGCGTGCGCGCAGCTCGTGGAACGGCTCGACCACCACCGTCATCTCGGGGACGGTCACCGACTCGGGGTGCTCGGCGGGCAACACCCTTATCCCCAGCGGCTTTTCACCGGCGCGGACCTCGTGGGACCGGGGCGGCGCGAAGCGCACCGTGACGGTCTCGGAGGTGCCGGGGTAGAGGGAGACCCGGGCCGGTTCCACCGTGGTCCACGCCGCACAGTCGCCGACCACGTCGAGGGTGTACGCCTCGACGATGTCCCCGTCGTTGCGCACGGTGAGCGTGGTCGTCGCTTCGGCGCCGGGCGACACCGTCACCGTGGGCATTGCGAGTTCGGCAGATGTGGTCACCCTGCGACGTTAGGCCGCACCGCGCCCCCGGCAGCAGGGGCGCGAGGGCAATGTGCGGGCAGGGGCGGTGCCCCGGGGGCACACCCGCGCCGGATTCCCGCACCGCATCCCCGGGCCAGGTCGCCCTGCCGGGGCGTGACGTACGCGTACGGCACCGGACGTAACGGAAATTCGGCGGAAGCGGCCCAGAAGGACGAGCACATGACCACGATCACGACAGACATGACGACGACGGGGGCGACGGGCCACCGTGCCCTCGCTCCGCCCGAGCAGCCCGCGCCGGGCATACCCTCCCCGGCGTCCGGCCGGGTCTCGGTGGCGGTGTACGCGGAGGACCTGATCCTCCGGACCGGGGTGGTGCACCAGCTGCGCCGACGCCCGGAGATCGAGCTGATCCCGGAGGAGGAGGCGGACCGGGCCCAGGTGTCCCTGGTGGTGGTGGACGTGGTGAACGAGCCCGCCGTCCAGCTCCTGCACCGCCTCCAGCGCAACACCGCCACCCGGACGGGCCTGGTCGTCGGCTATTTCGAGGCGGGCGCCCTCCAGACCCTGATCGAGTACGGGGTGGCCGCCGTGCTGCGGCGCGGGGAGGCCGACCAGGACCGGCTGGTCCACCTCGTGACGGCCATCGCGAAGGGCGAGGGGGTCCTTCCCGGGGACCTCCTCGGCAAGCTCATCGACCACGTCAGCAGCCTGCACCGCTCGGTCCTGGACCCGAGGGGCCTCTCGCTGTCCACGCTCACGACGCGGGAGGCGGAGATGATCCGGCTGGTGTCGGAGGGCTACGGCACGGCGGAGATCGCGCAGAAGACCTCGTACTCCGAACGCACCGTCAAGAACGTGCTGCACGAGGTCGCGACCCGGCTCAACCTGCGCAACCGGGCGCACGCGGTGGGATACGCGATGCGGCACGGCCTCATCTGACGCACCGTCTGGTACCGGGAGGGCAACTGCCGTTGCCCCCTCGGTGCCCCGGTGCGGCCGCCCGGCCGGGGGCCTCGTCCCGGGGTCTGCCCCGGTGCCCCTTGCCCCGGACCGGGGCCGCCCGGTCTGGTGGCGTTGAACCGTTCGTGGAAAGGCAGACCGTTGTCCCAGCGTGAGCACCGCACCGACCGGACCACCGAGACCCGGTCCGCCCCTTCGCGCGGCCAGTCCCCCGCCGAGCGGTCCGAACTCCTGGAAGTCCAGCGCACCCTGGGCAACGCGGCCGCCCTGCACCTGCTGCGGCGGGCCGGGGAGGCGCGGGAGGAGGCCCCGGAGCAGCCCGCCGTGCAGCGCTCGGCCGTCCACAACGTGCTGAACGGCAGCGGCAGGCCGCTGGCCGCGTCGCTGCGCGCGGAGATGGAGTCCCGGCTCGGCGCGGACTTCTCGGACGTACGCGTCCACGACGACGCGGCGGCCCGCGCGTCCGCCGCCGGGGTCGGGGCCCGCGCCTACACCAGCGGCCACCACGTCGTCATCGGTGACGGCGGCGGCGACAAGCACACGCTGGCCCATGAGCTGACCCACGTCATCCAGCAGCGGCAGGGGCCCGTGTCCGGCAGCGACAACGGCTCCGGACTGCGGGTCTCCGACCCCTCCGACCGCTTCGAGCGGGCAGCCGAGGCCAACGCGCACCGGGTGATGCGGGGCGCGGCCCCGGCCGCGCACGAGCACGCCCACACGGCGGGTGACGGCGTCGTCCAGCGGGCGCCGGAGCAGACCATGGGCCGGAACATCGCCGCGGGCCTCGGACAGTACGGGACGCAGATCGGTGAACTGGCCGCCAGGATCGGCACGACGAGCGAGAACGTGATCAACGCCCTGCTCGATCCCGCGTACGACCCGATGGGCGCGCACGACATCGCACCCGAGATCCTGGACAGCAACCTCAAGGATCCGATCGAGTACGCGGCGTGCTTCCCCACCGCACACGATCTCTTCCCGGTGCTGACCGACCCCGCCGTGAACCCGCCCCGGCAAGGGCCCAACCCGGAGCGGGCCGCCGACATCCAGGAGTTCCAGGCGGCGGTGCGCACCCTGACGGGCTCGATCCAGGAGGCATGGTCGGAGGGCCTGCAGTCGGTGTTCCGCATCGAGTACGCGGGGCACGGCTTCACCCTGGTGATCCGGATCGCCGAGGACCAGCAGCCGCACATCGAGCTCATCGAGAGCCTGGCTCACGCGGCCGGGATCACCACGTCGCTGAGCAACGCGCCGGGTATGACGGTGGAGCATGTCCTCGAAGCCCTGACCGCGATGTCCTCCGGTGACGTGACCGAGCGGGTGCGGGGCGCGGGCCTGCTCGGCTGGAACGCCCACGCGCTGTACCTCGGGGATCCCCAGCCGACCGAGCAGGAGCGCTTCCCGCAGACCCGGATGAAGTGGTGGCGGCAGCCGCTGTCCCCGCAGGCCGGAGACAACTGGCACGCGCAGTTCGTGCTGCGGTTCAACTTCGTCGCCGGGACCTACGGCACGACGCAGCTGGCCTGACGGGACCGAGGCAGCCCCAAAGGGCACCCGGGCTTCCCCGTTCCCGGTACTCCAGGCCCTGTCCCGGGGCCCGTTCGGGCCGCATGCTCGTCGTGGAGAACCATCGATCCAGACTGTGAGGTGGACCGTGGGCGGTCCTGCTGGCCCTAGGGGTGCCCGGCTGCGTCGGCTCGGCGGCGCCGTGGTGCTGCTGACGCCGTTGCTGGTGGCGGGGTCCGTGTCCGCCCCGCAGGGCGCCCAGCCCGCCGCCGCCGCGTCGAAGGCGGTGACCGACACCGGACGGATCGCCTTCGCCGGTACGGGCCACCGCAGCCTCGGCCGGGTCACGTCGGAGACGGCCACCGAGGACCTCTTCGGAGGCGACGACCCGGCCCACTACGACCAGGACGCCTACGGGCGCGGCGACACGCTCGTCTTCACCAGCCTCCGGGACGAGGCGCGCCCCCAGGTCTACCTGCGCGGCGCGAACGGCGACGTACTGCGGCTGACCAACGGCATGGACGCCGCGCATCCCGAACTCTCCCGCGACGGGAAGACCGTGGTCTTCGACTCGCCCGGGAAGGGCGGCCGCCGGGACCTGTGGGCGGTGGACGTCGACAAGCCCGGGAAGGCGCGGCAGCTGACGGACACCCCGGCCGAGGAGACGTCCCCGACGCTCTCCCCGGACGGCACCCGCATCGCGTACGCGAGCGACGGCGGCCCGGAGCCGGGCACGCAGATCTACGCACGCGACCTGGACGGCGGCCCGGTGACGTGCCTGAGCAACAGCGCGGAGGGCGACGCGGACGAGCCGGAGTGGAACCCGGTCGACGACGGCGTCCACCGGTCCCGCGTCTCGTACACGCTGCACGTCGAGCCCGCCTCCGACACGGACACCGGGCACCGGCTGCGGGTCACCGACGGGCCCGGGACCGCCCGGCCCGTGCTGACCGGCCTCGGCAACGACTGGGGCTCGCGCTCCTCGGCCTGGCTGCCCGACGGCGAGGGCCTGCTCTTCCTCAGCCCCAACACGGACTGCGGCTGCTCCGTCTACGACCACGTCTACGGGATCACCTCCCTCGGGGGGCCCGACCCGAAGATGGTGCTCGACGACGACCGCGAGGTCGGGCCCCCGGCGGTGCTCGTGATCGCCGGCACCCCGACCCCGGTCGTCCCCCGCCGGACCACCGAAGACCCCGCCCTCGTCACGCTCCAGGACATGCGGCAGGACGGCTCCGACCCGCGCGACCTCCGGATCGACGTCCTGCGCGAGGACCCCAGGGTTCGGACCAACACCAGTGACGACCCCGCCGTCGACCCGCTGTTCCACCCGGCCGACGGCTACGACCCCTGGACCGAGCGGCAGACGTACACGCCCGACGGCCGGCACATCACCGTGACCCGCTTCCAGACGATCAACGGGCAGCGGATCCAGCGGATCTGGCGCACCGACACCGAGGGGAAGCACCCGGAGGTGATCGAGCTGGACGGGCGGGGCCCCCGGGACCGGGACACCGATCCCTCGTACTCGCCGGACGGCAAGCTGCTCGCCTTCACCCGTTCCACGCCCGGCGACAACGGCACCTGGACGAGTCAGGTGCTCGTCGCGGACGTGGACTCGGGGCGCATCACCGGCAGAGTCGTCGCACCCGAGGGCGAGGTCACCGGCGCCGACGCGCAGCCCGCCTGGTCGCCGGACGGCACCGTGCTGGCGTTCACCCGCGCCGAGGTCGTCCGGGGTCTCGGCGGCATCAAGCACGTCTGGACCGCTCCGGTGAAGGCGCTGGAGCAGCAGCAGGACCTCAGCCGCACCGGCGGCTGCCCCGGCGAGTGCAAGGTCATCGACGACAGCCCCGCGTTCTCGCCGGACGGCAGGTCCATCGCCTTCAACCGCAAGGACCGCGCGGACCAGATCAACCAGCGCGCCAGCGTCGTCGTCGTCGCGCCGGACGGGAAGGACTGCCGGGTCGTCCTGCCGTCCGGCCGCGCCGACGCCCCCACGTGCACCTCGGAGATCCCGGACGTCGAGGCGACCGGCCCGTACCAGCCGCGTGACGTGGCCTGGTCGCCGGACGCCTCCCGGCTGGTGCTCAGCCACCGCCGCGACCGGGCGCCCAACTCCCCCGAGCAGCTCTCCCAACTCGACCTGGCCACCGGCACCCTGACCCCGCTCACCGCGCAGCTGCCCGGCCGCCAGAAGGAGCCCGCGTTCCAGCAGAAGGTGGACCTGGCCGTCACCGCGCCGCCCACCGCGCCCACCGTGGAGACCGGATCCCCGGTGACCGTCACGGTCACCGTCACCAACAACGGCCCGGCCCCCTCCCCCGGCACCACGCTGGTCGCCGACCTCCCGCCGGGCGTCCGGCTGGACGGCATGACCACGCCCACGGGCCCGTGCGCCGAGGACTCCCCGGCCTGCGACCTCGGTGTGCTGGCGCCCGGGGCCGAGGTGCCGGTCTCCGTGCGGCTCATCGGCGTCACCAACGGGCCCTGGCAGCTGGGCTGGTCGGTCAACGGGTCCGTCGTGGACCCGAACCCCACGGACAACGCCACCGGCACCTCCGTACGGGTGCGCACCACGCCCGACCTGCCCAGCCCGCCGCCCTCCGGACCGGCCACCCCGCCCAAGCTGCCGCCCCCGGCCGCACAGCCGCCCGCGCAGCCGCCGACCCTGCCGCCCGCGCCGGAGGCCGGCCCCGGTGTCGTCGTCCGCGCGCAGCCCAGCCCCGGCTATGTGGGCGGCCGGGTCGTGGTCACGTACACCGTCCGCAACGGCGAGAACGCGCTCGCCACCGGGCTCCGCCTGCGGCTCGGGCTGCCCGCCCGCATCCCCGTGGCCACGCTCCCGGCGGGCTGCACCGGCGGGGTGTGCGCGCTCCCCGACCTCGCGCCGGGCGCCTCCTCGGTCCTGCGGGTCGTCCTCGCCCCGGACCACGCCGTCAGGACCCGGATCACCGGCACGCTGACGACCACCGGCACCGACGCGGACCGGGGCGACAACGTGTCGCGGATCCCGCTGCGCATCCTCCAGCCCCGGATCGTCTCGGTGCCGGAGATCGGCAAGCCCGGGTTCGTCACCTCGGTGCGCGGCAAGGACTTCCCGCCCGGGGCGCCCGTGAAACTGGCCTGGAAGCCCGGGATCACGGCGGCCGCCGCGCCCACCCTGCCGGGGCGTGACGGCACGTTCATCGCCCAGCTCCTGATCCTGGTCAAGGACCGGACCGGGCCGCGCACGATCACCGCCTCGGGACCCGGCTTCTCGCAGGTGCGGACGGACTTCCTCGTGGTGACGGGCAACCTGGCCCCGCCGGACGAGATGGGGCGCCGGTGATCCACGAAGTGGACGAGGGGCTGCGGCTGTTGCTGGTGGACGCGGGCCTTGAGGACAACGGCGTGGACCTCGTCTTCGACGCCCCGACGAAGGACTGGTCCGCCCGCCGCAACGCGCCCACGGTCAGCGTCTTCCTGTACGGCATCCGCGAGGACGCGACGCGCCGCCGCAGCGGCACGTCGGAGGAGTACGACGCGGAGGGCCTGGTCACCGGCCGCCGCGAGCCGCCGCGCTGGTTCGAGCTGACGTACCTGGTGACGGCGTGGACCAACCGCCCCCAGGACGAACACCGCCTGCTCTCCGAGGTGTTGCGCTGCCTGATCCGCACCCGCGCGCTGCCCGCGCGGATGCTCACGGGCAGCCTCGCCGACCTCGCCCTCACGGTCGAGATGGAGGCCGCGTCGGCGGGCTCGGGCGACCGCCCGTCCACGGTGGACGTCTGGTCCGCGCTGGGCGGCGAGCTGAAGGCCGCGATCGACGTACGCGTCTGGGCCCCGCTCTCCGGCGAGGTGGAGCCCGCCGGGCCGCCGGTCACGGAGGGCCTGCTCGTACGCACGGCTGCCGCGGTGGACGGCGAGGCGACGGACCCGGGCCGCCGCCTGCGGTACGGAGGCGCCACGGACGCGTCGGGCGAGGGCTTCGCGGCGGAACGCGAACGACAGCTTCCGCCGGGGCGGCGCAGGCGCGGGGGCGGGGCGGCCCGGTGACCGTCGCACAGCAGCTCCCCGACACCTCCGTCGCCGAGCTCTGGGAGCGGCTCGGGCACGTCGAGCGGCGGGTGCGGCTCGCCGTCGCGCTGCGGCACGAGACCGACCCGGCGCCGGACGATCCGCTGCGGGGGCAGTACCTCACGCCTGCCGGTGCCGAGCGCGTCCTGGACGCGCGCGACGCGTTCCTCCCCGTACCGGACCTCGGGTCCGATCCGCCCGCCGAGCGCGGGCGGATCGCGGAGCTGTCCGCGCGGTTCGGGCTGGCCGCGCCGGACGTGGACCTGCTGCTCGTCGCCATGGCACCGGACATCGACGCCCGGTTCGAGCGGCTGTACGGGTATCTCAACGACGACCTGACCCGGCGCCGCGCCACGATCGGCCTGGCGCTCGAACTGTGCGGGCTGCCCGGCGCGGGCCCCGGCCGGTTCCGGTTCGCCCCGTCCGCACCACTCGTCGCGGCCGGGCTCGTGGAGGTGCTGGAGCCCGAACGCCCCCTGCTCTCACGGGTGCTGAGCGTCCCGGACCGGATCACCGCGCACCTCCTCGGCGACGACGCGGTGGACGCCCGGCTGCACGGGCTGGTCCGGGTCGCGGGCCCGGACGGGGAGCCGGACGACGGCCCGGTCACCCGGCGCGTCGCGGCGGCGGCCGGTACCGGGAGCGGGTTCACGCATCTGCTGGACCGGGGCGGCGACCCGGCCCGTCTCGCCGTCGGCGCGCTCGCCGCGTCCGGGCTGCGCCCGCTCGTCGTGGACCCGGCGGCCCTGGCGGCGGCGCCCGAACCGGCACAGGCCGCCCGGTTGCTGGCGACCGAGGCGCGGCTGAGCGGCGGCGCGCTGGTCCTCGGCCCGCTGGAGACGCTGGCGCCGGAACAGCCCAAGGGCGCCGCGCTTCTCGGGGCGCTGTGCGCGGCGGTCGGCGGCGCCTCGCCGTTGCTCGTGTACGGGCGGAAGCACTGGGACCCGTTGTGGGCCGGGGAGAGCCCGGTGACGGTCGCGGTCCCGCCGCCGGACCCGGCGGACGCGGTACGGCGGTGGCGCGGCGCGCTCGCCGGGGCCGGTGCCGCCGCCGGGCTCGCCGCCGGGACGGAGGAGGCCGACGCCCGCCTCGCGGACGCGACCCGGGCGTACCGGCTGGACTCCGGCCAGATCCGCCGGGCCGCCGACGTGGCCGCCCGGCTGGCCGCGCAGGAGGGCCGCCCGGTGGGCGCCGCCGACCTGCGGACGGCCGTCCGGGCGCAGAACGGCGCGGGGCTCGCCCGCCTCGCCCGGCGCATCGACCCCACGGTCGGCTGGGACGACCTCGTGCTGCCCCCGGCGACCCGCCGCCAGCTCTCCGACCTGGCCCTGCGCGCCCGCCACCGCGACCAGGTGCTCGGGCGGTGGCGGATGCGGCCGGGCGGCGGCCGGGGGCGGGGCATCGTCGCGCTGTTCGCCGGGGAGTCCGGGACGGGCAAGACCATGTCGGCCGAGGTCGTCGCGGCGGACCTGGGCATGGAGCTGTACGTGGTCGACCTGTCGTCCGTGGTCGACAAGTACGTCGGGGAGACCGAGAAGAACCTGGAACGGATCTTCGTGGAGGCGTCCGAGGTCAACGCGGTGCTGCTGTTCGACGAGGCGGACGCCGTCTTCGGGAAGCGCTCGCAGGTCAAGGACGCCCAGGACCGGCACGCGAACGTCGAGTCGGCGTACCTGCTCCAGCGCGTCGAGTCCTTCGACGGCATCGCCGTACTCACGACCAATCTGCGGGCCAACCTGGACGAGGCGTTCACCCGCCGCCTGGACGTGGTCGCCGACTTCCCCGTACCGGACGCGCAACAACGCCTTGCCCTGTGGGAACGCTGCCTCGGTACGGAGGTCCCCCGCGCCCCGGACCTCGACCTGTCGACGTGCGCGGACAGGTTCGAGCTGACCGGCGGCTCGATCCGGGCGTGCGCGGTGACCGCCGCGTACCAGGCGGCGGAGTCGGGCCGCCCGCTGGACACGGAGCAGCTGGTCGGGGCGGTGCTCGCGGAGTACCGGAAGCTCGGACGGCTGGTCCTGGAGAGCGAGTTCGGCCCGTGGCTGGAGCGTACGAGGCGGCGCGGCTAGGGGCTTGCCCGTCTCCGTATCATCAGGTGCATGACTGCCGAGCCCGCCCGTTCCGCCGCCCGTATGCGCGCATCCGACGCCGACCGCGAGGCGGTGGTGGAGCAGTTGCGGGAGGCCGCGGCGGAGGGCCGGATCGACATGGACGAGCTGGACGAACGGCTCAACCTCGCCCTCACCGCCAAGACGTACGGCGAACTCGCGCCGATCACCGATGACTTGGGCGGCGGCCCCGCCGTGCAGGCGACGGGCGAGCCGCTGGTCCTGCGCGGCGGCATCCACGGGGTGCAGCGCAAGGGCGCCTGGCAGGTCCCGCCGCGCGTCCTCGTGCACGGGGGCATCGGCGGCGCGCTCCTCGACTTCAGCGGGGCCGAGTGCGGGCAGCGCGTGATCGAGGTCGAGGTGGAGGGGCAGATGGGCGGGGTCCGGATCGTGGTGCCGGACGGCTGGGGTGTGGACACGGACACGCTGGACCCGGCGCTCGGGGGTCTGAGGTCGAAGGTCACGGGCGAACGGGAGCCGGGCGCACCGCTGTTGCGGATCACCGGCTCCTGCGGTGTGGGCGGCGTCCGCATCCGCCGGCCGGGCCTGCGCGAACGCCGCAAGAAGCGCTGAGGTCCCTCAGAGCGGGCGGACCGTGAGGATCTGCTCCGCCCGGCCGACCGGCCCGTGGACGTCGTGCAGGACCGTGCTGGTGAGGCCCTGGCCGGTGGGGCCGAAGACGACCGTGGTGTCCAGGCCCGTCCAGCCGCCCTCGGGCTGGCGGTGCAGATGGATCGTCAGGTCAACGTTGGGGAACATCCACTCCGTCGGCTGCTCGCGTACGGCGATGCCGTTGGCGGTGTCCACCAGCGCCACGTACGAGGCCAGCGGCCCGGCGGTCTCGCCCGCGACCAGGTCGAGCGGGGTGGAGATCCAGGCGGTCGTGCGGCCGGGCAGCGGCGGCGCGAGCGGGCGGACGTCGAGCGACGCGATGTAGCCGCCGGGCCAGAGGTCGGCCATCGGCCAGGGGGCGAGCGCCTCGGGCGGGGTGAGCCGGTCGTCCTCGCCGTCGGCGACCTCGGCGGTGTCGACGGGGGCGAGTGCCCAGGCCCTGGCCCGTACGACCGGGCGGCCCGCGATGAGGGCGACGGCCTCCACCAGCTCGATGGTCCGGCCGGGGCGGACGGTCTCCACCCGGATCTCGCACTCGTCCAGGGCGAGCCGCCCGAGGATGTCGAAGCTGATCCGGGACAACAGCAGCCGCTCGCCGGGCCGTTCCGCGAGGTGCCGCTCGACGGCGTGGACCAGGAGCCCGCCGAACGGGCTGAAGTGCACCTCGTCCGTGCTCCACGCGCCGCTCGCGTGGGCGGTCGGCTTGTAGCGGTCGGCGTCGATGCGCTCGTAGTAGCTGCCGGTGTTCAACGGATCGCTTCCCTCACGGCCGTACGGATCGGGACCCCCAGCGTGCCACCGGGGGCGTTCCGGCCCGCGCGCGGGTACCGCGCCCCGCACCCGCGTTCGAGCGTGATCAATTCGCAATCGATTCCGGTCTTGACCGAGACCCATCAAGGAGTCACGCGATTACGCTCCGAAGTATGTCCGACAGCGCACCTACCGCCGGTAGCACCTCCCCGGCCCCCACCGACCTCACCGAGGACCGCCCCGTCTACGTCATCGGCGGCGGCCCGGGCGGACTGGCCGCGGCCGCCGCCCTGCGCGCGCGGGGCGTCCGGGCGGTCGTCCTGGAGAAGTCCGGGACCGTCGGCGCTTCCTGGCGGGGCCACTACGACCGGCTGCACCTGCACACCACCCGGCGCTGGTCCGCGCTGCCGGGGCTCCCCATGCCGAGGAAGTTCGGCCGCTGGGTGGCCCGGGACAACGTGGTGCGGTACCTGGAGAAGTACGCCGAGCACCACGAGCTGGAAGTGATCACCGGCGTCGAGGTCTCCCGGATCGACCGCGCGGCGGACGGCACCGGCTGGCGGCTGAGCGCGAGCGGGGGCCGCGAACTGACCGGGCGCGCCGTCGTCGTCGCCACCGGCTTCAACCACACCCCGCGCCTCCCGGACTGGCCCGGCCGCGAGACGTTCACGGGGGACCTGCTGCACGCCTCGGACTACCGCTCGCCGGCCCCGTACGCGGGCAAGGACGTCCTGGTCGTCGGCGTCGGCAACACGGGCGCGGAGATCGCCGTGGACCTCGTGGAGGGCGGTGCCTCGCGCGTACGGCTCGCGGTGCGCACCGTCCCGCACCTCGTGCGCCGCTCCACGGCGGGCTGGCCCGCACAGGCGACCGGCATCCTGGTCCGCCGGCTGCCCGTCGCCCTGGTGGACCGGGCGGGCCGCCTGATGGCCCGGGCCGCCGTGCCGGACCTGTCGGAGCACGGACTGCCCCGCCCCGACACCGGTCTGTACTCCCGCGTCAAGGAGGGCGCGATCCCGGTCCAGGACGTCGGCCTGATCGACGCGGTGAAGCGCGGACGGGTGCAACCGGTGGCGGCCGTCGAGTCGTTCGACAAGGACGCGGTGGTCCTCGCGGACGGCACCCGGGCCACCCCGGAGGTCGTGATCGCGGCCACCGGCTACGTCCGGGCCCTCGAACCCCTGATCGGCCACCTCGACGTCCTGGACGACCGCGGCCGCCCGGTGACCCACGGCCCCCGCACCCCGAAACAGGCCCCCGGCCTGTACTTCACCGGCTTCACGAACCCCATCAGCGGCATGCTCCGCGAGCTAGCGCGCGACGCGGAACGGATCGCGAAGCGGGTTGCCCGCAAGGGGCGTTGAGGGTCAGCGGGTGAGGGTGTACCACTCCGGTGCGTCGAGGTCGCCGTACTGCCGGTTGAGCTTCGGGTGGTCCGGCGTGCCGCCGATCGACCAGCCCGCGTCGTCGGAGGCGATCGCGAAGTCGTGGAACTCGCAGCCGTCGATGGCCAGTTTCAGGTGCTGGCCCCAGGTGGTGGAGTCGCCGGGCTCGTAGACCCACCGGCCCGTACCGGTGCAGCGGTACCGGGCGGAGCGCGCGTCCGCCTTGTCCTCGTAGGCGGACTCATGGTCCGTCAGGCCCTCGGCGCGGGCCGAGCCGTCGGCGGCCAGCCGGAGCGTGCCGCCGTGGCCGTCGCTCCAGGTCCCGGCGAGCTGCGCGGCGGTCACCTTCGGCGGGCTGTACTAGGTGAGCATCCCGTACGCGATCCCGCCGACGCCGAAGACGGCCACCGCCGCCATCGCGCCGTGCCCCAGGATGCGCAGGAGCCGGCCTCCGTGGAGTGCGGCGTCACGCGCATAGAGGGCGGCGCCGGTGAGCAACGACTGTGCCGTCAGCCAGATGAGCGCCAAGTCGCCGGGCCCCGGCTTCAGGAAGATCCCGGCGAGGACCGTGACCGCGACCGCAGGCGGCACGGCGACGGCAGGTATCCACCGCCAGGTGTCCCGCCCGGTCAGCCGGGAACCCGCCCGGCGGGCCACCCACACCACGGGCAGCACCACCAGGAGATTCCCCAGCAACGCGAACGGCACTCCGAAGCAGGACAGGAACGGCAGGACGAACAGCATCCGGCCGACCCCCTCCGGCACGGGCGACTCGGCGGCGATCTCCGCGAAGCCGTAGACCTCGAAGGCCAGCGCCGTTCCCACGAAGAGGGCGGCCGCCCCGGCGACGATCGGATGCGCCGACCACACGGGCGGCGGCCCCGAAGGCGGCGGACCCCCTTGCCACGTCCTCCATGGCTGACGCGCTTCCCACTGCGCTTGCCACTCTGTTTCCTCCGGCATATGAGCCCCCCTTCACGCGCATTCTGGCCCTACGCCACCAGCCGCACCTCCGCCGCCCCCCGCCGGATCACCAGCACCATCAGCGCCGCCACCGCGCACAACGCCCCCGCCGCGTACCAGACCACGTTGTACGTACCGAAGTAGTCCCGCGCCACCCCGCCCAGGAAGGCGACCAGCGCCGCGCCCACCTGGTGCGAGGCCAGGACCCAGCCGAAGACGATCGCGCTGTCGTCGCCGTACTGCTCGCGGCACAGGGCCAGGGTCGGGGGGACCGTGGCGACCCAGTCCAGGCCGTAGAAGACGATGAAGAAGACCATCGGCGGCTCCACCGTGGCCTGCATCAGGAGGGGCAGGAACAGCAGCGAGATCCCGCGCAGCGCGTAGTACACCGCGAGCAGGCGGCGCGCGTCGAAGCGGTCCGTGAGCCAGCCGGAGAACACCGTACCGATGATGTCGAAGATCCCGATCACCGCGAGGAGCGAGGCCGCGGCGGTGATCGGCATGTGATGGTCGTGCGCCGAGGGCACGAAGTGCGTACGGATCAGGCCGTTGGTGGAGGCGCCGCAGATCGCGAACGACCCGGCCAGCAGCCAGAACGGGCCCGTGCGCGCCGCGTCGAACAGCACCCGGACGGCCCGGGCCGCCGCCCCGCGCGCGGGCGCCGGCTTCTCGGTGTACTCCCCGCCGTACGGGGCCAGCCCCACGTCGGCCGGGTGGTCGCGCATCAGGAGCCACACGAACGGGACGACGACCAGCGCCGCCAGCGCCACGGTCACCGACGCCGGGCGCCAGCCGTGCCGGTCCACGATCCACGCGCAGAGCGGCAGGAAGACCAACTGGCCCGAGGCACCGGCGGCGGTCAGGACACCGGTCACCAGGCCGCGCCGGGCGGTGAACCAGCGGTTGGTGACCGTCGCGGAGAACGCCAGCGCCATCGAGCCAGTGCCGAGCCCCACGAGGAGGCCCCAGTAGAGCATCAGCTGCCAGGCCGCCGTCATCCACACGCTCGCCAGCGCTCCGGCCGCGACCATGGTCAGCGCCACGGCCACCACCCGGCGGATGCCGAACCGGTCCATCAGCGCGGCGGCGAACGGCGCGGTCAGCCCGTACAGCGCCATGTCGAGGGAGACCGCGAGCCCGATCTCACCGCGCGACCAGCCGAAATCGTCCTGGAGCGGGTCGAAGAGCAGACCGGGCAGGGAGTTGAAGGCGGCCCCGCCGATGATCGTCACGAAGGTGACGGCGGCGACGATCCAGGCGCGGTGGATACGCCACCGACCGGGCTTCCCGGGCGCGTTCGGCACGGGGGTGACGGGAGCGACGCTCTCGGTTGTCGGATTCACCCGCCCAGCATCCGGGCGCGGGGCCCGCCCCCACGAGTGGCCCGGGGGCCATGGTTCGCAAGGATCGGGCCACCACCCCGACTCCATCCGCATGCGCGTACGATCTGGCGCGCACCGCATCGTCCATGTCCTCGGGGGAACTTCATGCAGTGGGTCGAACGCCAGCACTTCAACCACGGGTCCTCGCTGATGCGGGGCTGGGGCGCCCTCCTGCTGCTCATCGCCTGCGCGCTGTGGGTCTGGCTGGGCTTCCTGATCTGGGACACCGAGGACACGCTGTACTGCTTCCGCGCCTACTCCTACTGCAAGATGGACACCACCCTGCCCAAGCAGCTGACCCTGCTCGGCATTTCGGCGCCGCTCTCGGTGGCCGGTACGGGGCTGCTGGTCGCCGGAAGTGTGCGCCGGCAGACCAGCGCACACGTCCTGCGGGTCATCGAGATGCAGCAGTCCGAGGAGCGGGCGCGCAACAGATAACGCCCCCGGGCCCGGGGCTCAGCCGATCCGTTCCAGGCGGCGGATCGGGCGGGCCGCGAGGAGCACGCCCACCGCCAGGATGTTGACCACCGCACCCGCGAACAGCACCTCCGGAGCGCCCAGTTGGTCCGCGAGCGGGCCCGCCAGGGCGCGGCCCGCCGCCACCATCAGGAGCGAGCCGGCCACGTCGTACGCGTGCAGGCGGTTGAGGGATTCGGGCGGTACGTGGGTCTGGACCGTGGTCGACCACATCACCAGCCAGAACGCGGAGGCCGCGCCCGCCACGAACTGCCCCGCGCCCAGGGCCGGTACGGAGAGCCCGAGGCCCAGCGCGACGAGGTTCGCGCAGACGCCGGTGAGCGCGACGGCGCCCGCCGCGAGCGGGCGGCGCGGGCGAAGGCGCAGGGCGAGCA
This sequence comes from Streptomyces sp. NBC_00209, assembly GCF_045206345.1. Taxonomy (NCBI): domain Bacteria; kingdom Bacillati; phylum Actinomycetota; class Actinomycetes; order Kitasatosporales; family Streptomycetaceae; genus Streptomyces; species Streptomyces sp. NBC_00209. The sequence continues at coordinate 2,937,528 of NZ_CP108121.1, forward strand.
GGCCGCCGACGACGCTGCCCGCGCCGTTCACCGCCATCATCGCGCCGTACGTCCCCGAGCCGTGCGCCTCGGTGACGCGGACGGCGGTGAGCGGGAGCATCGGGCCGAGCACGGCGAAGCCGTACACCGTCCAGACGGCGATCACCCCCCAGAGCCAGCTGCGCGCGGTGAACTCCCGCCAGCCGTCCACGAGCTCGGCGAGGAACGAGCCGCGCGGCGCCTCGTCCGAGGGGGCCGGGGCCAGGCGCAGCAGGAAGAGGCACGCCCCGGAGACCAGGAAGGTCGAGGCGTTGGCCGCGTACACCGCGCCCGCGCTCGCCAGGCCGACGAGGACGCCCGCGAAGGCGGGGCCCGCCATGGTCATCAGTGCCTCGGAGACGCGCAGCGTGGCGTTGGCGCGCTGCACGTCCGAGGCGACGCGCGGCACGGTGGACGCGACGCCCGGCTGGAAGAGCGCCGCGCCGACACCGGCGACCGAGCTCAGCGCGTACACCGCCCAGAGCGGCGGGTTGCCGGTCGCGAAGGTCACGGCGAGCACGGAGGCGCCGACGAGCCGGAGCGCGTCGGCGATGATCATCATGCGGCGCGGCGTGAACCGGTCCGCGAGGACCCCGCCGAAGAGCACGAACACGGCGAGCGGGCCCATCCAGCAGGCCAGCGCGTAACCGACCGAGGAGGCCGGGCGGCCGGCGCCGAGGAGCCCCGCGGTGAGGGCGACGGGGATCATGCCGTCGCCGAAGAGGGCGGCGGTGCGGGCGACGAAGAACAGCCTGAAGTTACGGTTCCAGAGCTGCCTGCCGGACTCCTCGAACAGGGGCGGCAGGGGCGGGAGAGGGGACGGGCCACCGAGGGCGGCGGCCTGGGGGTCCGTGGCGGGAATGCACACGGAGTCTGCTGACTTTTCCTTCACGCCGATGACATGTATCAGCTTATGGTCTATACCAGCTAGGGCTTTTCACGGGCCCCGGCCGGCCGAAGGGAGTCCGCTGTGCCGCACCGGGTCGTCGTTCTCGCCCTCGACGGGCTGCTCCCCTTCGAACTGGGCATCCCCCAGCGGATCTTCGGGCTCGCCCGCACCTCGGAGCACCAGGACCGGGCGCGGAAGCTGTACGAGGTCGTGACCTGCTCGGTCCGGCCGCCGGGGCCGGTCCACACCGACGCCGACTTCACGGTGATGGTCGGCCACGGACCCGAGGCGCTCGCCACGGCGGACACGGTCGTCGTCCCGGCCAGTCACGAGGGGGGCCTCGTCTACGACCAGGGCCGGCTGACCGACGAACTGACCGCCGCGCTCGCGCACATCCGTCCGGGCACCCGGATGGTGTCCATCTGCACCGGCAGCTACGTCCTGGCCGCCGCCGGCTATTTGGACGGGCGCCCCGCCACCACGCACTGGGCCCACGCCGATCACTTCCAGCGGCTCTTCCCCCGCGTCCGGGTCGACCCGGACGTCCTGTTCGTCGACGACGGCGACGTCCTGACGTCCGCCGGGGTGGCCGCCGGGATCGACCTCTGCCTGCACCTGGTGCGGCGCGATCACGGGACCGCCGTCGCCAACGACGTCGCCCGGCGCACGGTCGTGCCGCCGCACCGGGACGGGGGCCAGGCGCAGTACATCCGGCGGCCCGTGCCGGACACCCAGTTCGCCACGACGACGACCGCGCGGGCCTGGGCGCTGGCCCGGCTGGAGCGGCCGATCCTGCTGCGGGACATGGCCCAGCAGGAGGCGATGAGCGTACGGACGTTCACCCGGCGGTTCCGCGAGGAGGTCGGCGTCAGCCCCGTGCAGTGGCTCACCCAGCAGCGCGTGGAGCTGGCGCGCCGTCTCCTGGAGTCCACGGACCTGTCCATCGACCAGGTCGCCCGGGACGCCGGCTTCGGCACGTCCACCTCGCTGCGGCAGCACCTCCAGGCGGCGCTGGGCGTCTCGCCGACGGTGTACCGCCGCACGTTCCGCTCGACGGCGGGCAACCGGGCCTAGGAGACCGCGGGCTCGGCGCCGTGGGTGCCCGGCTGGAGCTGGACCTGGATCAGCGGGACGCTGCGGTCCACCTCGCACCAGATCCGCTTGCCCGCGCCCTCCGGCTGCCAGCCCCAGCGGTCGGCGAGGCCGTCGACCAGCTCCAGGCCCCGGCCGCCGGTGTCCTCACCCCGCGCGTGCCGCTGCTGCGGCGGGCGGCAGCTGGCGTCGGCCACCTCGACGCGCACGGTCCCGGCGCCGCCCGGGGCGCCCGTCGGGCCGAACAGCATGCGCAGCACGGCCGGACAGCCGGTGTGCACGACCGCGTTGGTCACCAGCTCCGAGATGAGCAGGATGAGGGTCTCGGCCAGCGGCTCGTCGTCTCTCACGCCGGAACCGGCGAGCCGTGAGCGCGCCCATCTGCGGGCCCGTCCGACCTCCGCGGGGTCGGGCCCGACCTCCAACTGAACCTGAAGCACCTGCACCGCTCACACCATCCGAACCGGCGGACACATCGCCTCGCGCCTCCAAAGGGTCACGGAACGTGATTCCCTTGCACGACAGCATGGTTGACGTACAGTCACCGCAACAAGCGCTTCGGGCATATTCCAGCGCGAAGGAGTACGCGTAGTGCATACTGTGCGACGCACATTGCGGAGAGTCGAACAGCACCTCACCCGGACCCGACGCGCCTCGCAGGCCGCGTCCGGACGGACAGGTTCCAGAACCACTCGCATCCCACGGAGGGTACCCGAGCCGGGCGCCGACTCCACGCCGTGACGAATCACGCAAAGGACACAAGCCGGTATCGGTGACCCGTCGTAGCGCTGCGTCACGCCCAGGGGCGCGGTGTCCCCGGACGAAAGGCCCTAGTCCGGCTCGATGACCGTCACGTACGTCGCCAGCGCGGCCACCGCGTCCTCCTCCACGACCCCGCCGTCCCGGTCCGTGTCCAGGCTCTGCGCGGCGAACGCCGCCGCGTCCGGGCTCGCGCCGAGGACCCTGAGGGCCCGCTCCACGGCCGGCACCGGTGCTCTGTTCCCGCCGGACGGCCCCGCCGCCACCGCGAGCGCCGCGCGCAGGAACGGGCGGGCGATCTCCGCGAACCGCTCCGGGTTGTCGCGCAGCCGCTTCACCGCGCCGCCCACGAACTCCTCACGGGTGACGCGCTGGTCCCCGTCCACGTCGGCGATGCCCGCCATGCCCTGCCAGAACGCCTCGGCGCCGCTGTAGAGCGCCTGGCCCTTGTCGCAGCGGGCCGTCGTACCGAACTCGGTGAGCAGACGGGCCGCGGCGGCGTTGAAATCCGCGCGATCGATGTATCCGTTGCCGTCCTGGTCGAAGGCGGCGAAGCGGAAGGCGATCTTGCGCTCATACTCTGCGCTGTCCATGCGGGGAGCGTACGACGCCTTCGGGCGTCACGTGTCACTTACGGGGCTCAGCCCTGTGACAGCTCCGCACGGGCCGGTGCGGCGACGGCCGTTTCAGGCCGTCAGCGGCTCGGCCTCCTCGTCCACGGCCGCGTCCCAGTCCGGGAAGACATCGAACAAGCGGCGCACGCCGAGCGCGGCGAGCACGCGGTTGACGTGGGAGCCCTCCTCCGCGCCCCGGGCGGGCAGGATCAGGCGCAGCCGGCCGCCGCAGGACCGCATCAGACGGCGCAGGGCGATGAGCACGCCCACCCCGCTGGAATCGCAGAACTGGACACCGGACAGGTCCAGCACCACGTCGTGGCGGCCCACGGCCACCACCTCGTGGACGGACTGGCGGACGGTGGCCGAAGTCAGCAGGTCCAGTTCGCCGCCTATGTGCAGCACGGTCCATCCGCCCCGCTCGGTCTCAGAGACTTTCAGGGTCACGCGACTGGGCCTCTCGTTCCGGGGATTCCGGGGCAGCCCGGTGATCCGGAAGTTTGCGTTCCTGCCTGGCGGCTGCCCCCGTACGTCCCTCGCGAAACACCCGTCTCGCAAAGAGGGCGTGTTCCGGGGGTGTCTTGCCGATCAGGGCCGGATCAGGCCGCGGCGTCTGGTGCGGTGCATCGCAAGGCGCCGGAATGCCCTCATCGCGGAGCGATCAGGGTGTTTCGGCAACGCGGCGAGGTGCCGTGCCAGACGCCGCGGACCCGGCCATGATCGGCAAGGCACCCCCGGGGACGTACTTGTCGTAAAGGGGCGTGCTTCTCCGGGGACGGGGACTACATTCGGACAGGACGAGTGGGACAGGGACGCACAGGTCCGACGGCGGAGGGCTGGGGGGCAGATGGCCGAAAACGCACCACCCCGCTGGGACCGCAGGATGCAGCAGCGGCTGTCGCGCGGCGAGGCCGCCGCCCTCGGCGAGATGTACGACCGGTTCGCCGCCCTCGTCCACAGCCAGGCCAACCGGATGCTGGACGACGAGGACGCCGCCGGCGCGGTCACCCGCGAGGTCTTCGGCCACGTCTGGGAGAACCCGGACCTGTACGACCCGAAGCTGGGCTCCATGCGGGCCTGGCTGGCCTTCCTCACGCACCGCGAGTCCGTGCGGCGGCTGCGCGACGCGGCGGACGCCGCCGAGGACCCCGGCGATCCGGACGCCTTGGACGAGCGGGTCCGCCGGGCCACCGCCGCGGCCCGGGCCGACTACATCGTCGCCTCGATGCCCGCGCCGCTGCGGGCCGCCCTGGAGCTGGCGTACGTACAGCGCCGCGACTACCGGCAGACCGCGGCGGACCTCGGCGTCACGGAGGACGAGGCGCGGCGCCGGCTGCGGCTCGGGCTCCAGCTGCTGTCCACCGCCCGGACCCGCCCGGTGGAGGGCGCCCCGCCGCCCGGATACGGGAGGGCGCTGTGAGCGGCGGCGCGGGCGGCGACCGGGACGAGGAGGGCCGCGACGAGGTGCGCGGCGCCCGGCGCATACCGGGGCCCAGGCCCGCCGCGGACGACTTCGGCGACCTGGGGCGCGTGACGCCGCCCGAGCCGGCGCCCGTACGACCGGAAGCGGAACGCGTACCGCACCCCGCCGCGCCCGCCCCGGTCCTCCCCCACCGCGTGCTTCAGGCCCTCCTGGGGGCCTGGGCGCTCTCCGCGTGCTCCGCCGAGGAGACCGAGGCCGTCGAGGCGCACCTGACCGGGTGCGCGCCCTGTGCCGACGAGGCGCTGCGGTTGCGGGACGCGGTCGGGCTGCTGCACACCGACCGGAGCCTGGATCTCGATCCGCTGCTGCGGTCCCGGGTGCTGGAGAGCTGCCTGAGCCGGCGCCCCGCGAAGATCCCGGTGCCGGACTGGGCCGCCCCGTACGACGCCGAGACGGCGCGGCTCGACGCGCTGCTGCGGGACATCGACGCCGCCGAGTGGCACGCCCCGGTGCGGCTGAAGTGGTTCGAGGACGAGCGGCAGGCGGGCCGCCGGACCACGGTCGCCGGGGTGATCGGGCACCTGATGAGCGTGGACGGCCTGGTGGGCGCCGCCCTCGGCCTGGACGACCCGCTCCCCGGCGCCCCGCTCACCCCGACCGCGCGGACCGAGGCGTACTGGGCGTCCGCCCGGCGCCCGCCCACCCGCGCGGTCCGTGAGCCGTGGCGCGAGCAGAGCCACACGCTGATCAGGACGGTGTCGTTCGCGCGGCCCGGGGCCTCGGAGCTGTCCGTGCCCTACGGGGAGTTCTCGCTGCCGTTGCAGGACGCGATGCTCGACCGGGCCTTCGAGTGCTGGGTGCACGCGCGGGACATCGCGAAGGCGGTGGACTACCCGTACGAGCCGCCGTCCGCCGGGCATCTGCACCGGATGATCGACCTGGCGGTCCGGATGCTGCCGGGGGCGCTGGCCCTGCGGCGCCGGGCGGGGCTCGCGGGGCCGGCCAGGCGGCTGGTGTCGGCCGGGTCCCCGGGGCGCTCGCTGCACCTGGAGATCGAGGGCTCGGGCGGCGGCGACTGGTACATCGCGCTGGACTCCCCGGCCGCGCGCGGGTCCGCCGAGCACGTGGTGGCGCAGGTCGCGCTGGAGGGCGTGGAGTTCTGCCGGCTGGTGGCGGGGCACGTACCGCCCGTGGAGGCGGCGGCCGGGCAGCGCGGGGACCGCGAGGCGATCAGCGACGTGCTGTCCGCGGCCGCCTCGCTCAGCAGGCTGTAGCCCGCCCCCGTACGGCGCTCAGTCGAAGACGACCGTGCGGCGGCCGTTGAGCAGGATGCGGTGTTCCGCGTGCCACTTCACCGCGCGGGCCAGCGCCTGGCACTCCACGTCCCGGCCGATGGCGACCAGCTGGTCCGGGGTCACGTTGTGGCCGACGCGCTCGACCTCCTGCTCGATGATCGGGCCCTCGTCCAGGTCGGCGGTGACGTAGTGGGCGGTGGCACCGATGAGCTTCACGCCGCGCGCGTGCGCCTGGTGGTACGGCTTGGCGCCCTTGAAGCTCGGCAGGAACGAGTGGTGGATGTTGATGATCCGGCCGCTGAGCTGCTTGCACAGGTCGTCCGAGAGGACCTGCATGTAGCGGGCCAGGACGACCAGCTCGACGTTCTCCTCGCGGACCAGGTCCAGCAGCTCCGCCTCGGCCCGCGCCTTGTTGTCGCGGGTCACCGGGAGGTGCCGGAAGGGCACGTCGTACGAGGCGACGAGCTCGGCGAAGTCCGGGTGGTTGGAGACGACGGCGGCGATCTCCACCGGCAGGGCACCGATCCGGGACCGGAAGAGCAGGTCGTTGAGGCAGTGGCCGAACTTGCTGACCATGAGCACGATCCGCATGCGCTCCGAGGCGCGGTGGATCTGCCAGTCCATGGCGAAGGAGTCGCTGATCGCGGCGAAGCCGGCCCGCAGCTTGTCGACGGTGACCGGGGTGCCCGCCGAGAAGTGGACGCGCATGAAGAACAGACCGGTGTCGTGGTCCCCGAACTGCTGGCTGTCCTCGATGTTGCAGCCGGTCATAAAGAGGTAGCTCGACACGGCGTGCACGATGCCCTGTTTGTCGGGGCAGGACAGCGTGAGGACGTACTGGTCGGGGGCAGGCTGCGGCGCGGTCATCCCCGTAGCGTGCCACACCGGCCGTGTATCAGGCGGACCTGGTCATGATGCGGAGGACGTCCAGGGAACGCGGCGGTGTGTCCGGGTCCTCGCCGTCGTTGGCGGAGAGCAGCACGTGCGCCTCGCGGGCGGCCGCGACGGCCTCCGGCCAGCCGGGGTGCTCCAGATAGACGGAGACGTGGGCGTCCGCTCCGACCTGGTGCAGGATGCGCAGCACCCGGAGTACGGCGGCGTCCACGAGGGCCGCCTCGGCGGCGTCCCGGAAGATCGTGCCGACGTACTTCTCGGCGGACCAGTTGTCGAGCCAGGTGTCCTCGACCAGGCGGTACACGGCGTCGGTGACGTCGCCGTATCCCTCCCGGCCGGCCAGCCAGCAGTCGCGGTGGAAGACGGGGTCGGAGAGCATGTGCAGCGCCGAGCGCACGTTGCTGCGCCAGCGCCACCACGGAAGGTCGTTGAGCGGCATGCCGCCCATGGTGGAGGAGTGACGGCCGCGACGGGAAGAGTTCTCGGAACCTTGCTGCACGGTTGTCGATCGTACGTTCCCTTTTCGGTGCCCTTGACCGGCCCCTGGCGTTCACGGTGACGTCACCGGCCGTTGACGGCGTCACACCACGGCGTTACCCGGGGCGGGGAAAGGTCTCGGTCCATGACCGGACGGCGACGCCCCCTTCCCTCCCGCCCCTTCGGACCGCTCACCGGTGCGGTGACGGCCGGGGCCCTGGTGCTGTCCGGCTGCGGCGCGCTCCCTGGGGGTTCGGGGGACTCCAGGGAGCCCGTCACCGTCGTGACCTGGGCGCCGGGCGGCGCCTCGGCGCCGGACGCCGCGAACATGGCCGGGATGACCGCCATGGCCAAGGCGTACGGGCGCTGGATCAACGCGCACGGCGGGATCGACGGGCACGAGCTGCGCGTCGTCACCTGTGACGAACAGGACGCCTGGACCGGGGCCGGGAACTGCGCCCGCAAGGCCGTCGAGGAGAAGGCGGTCGCGGTCGTCGGCTCGTACAGCCGCCACGGGCGGGCGTTCATGGCCCCGCTGGAGGTCGCCGGGATTCCGTACATCGGCGGTTACGGGGCCTCCGAGGAGGAGTTCCGCAGCTATGCGTCCTACCCGGTGACCGGCGGCCAGTCCGCGCTGCTCGCCGGGACCGCCGAGCAGCTGTCGCACGACTGCGACCGGGTCTCCCTGGTGCGCCCGGACACGCTGGCCGGGGACAGCCAGGCATGGCTGCTGCGCACCGGCCTCAAGGGGGCCGGGCGGCCCGCGCCGCTCGACATACCGGCCGCCGAGGGCGCCACCTCGTACGAAGCGGAAGCGGAACGCGCGCTCTCCGGGGCGGGCACCACCGGCGGATGCGTGACGTCCGTGCTGGGCGACCGCACGGAGACCTTCTTCGACTCGTTCCGGCGGCTGGAACCGGAAGGCACCGCGGTGCGCGTGGCCTCCGTGCTCGGCAGTGTGGGGCAGCCGCTCATCGACCGCACCGGCGGCCGGAACAGCCCGTTCGAGGGGGCGTACGTCACCGGCTGGTACCCGCCCCCGGGCGACGCCAGGTGGAACCCGATGCGGAAGGTGATCCGCGCGTACGCCTTCGGCGACAACCGGATCGACCCGGACGACACGGGCGTGCAGACCACGTGGATCGCGTACACCGCGCTGAAGTCGGTCATCGAGTCGATGCACGAGTCCGGGATCACCGCGGCGAAGCTCACCCGGGCCCTCGGCCAGGGCGCCCGCGCCGGCACCGGGGGCCTCACGCCCGTGCTGCGCTGGCGCTACGAGGACATGATCGGCTCGCGGTCGTACCCGCGCGTCGTCAACAGCGAGGTGACGTTCCAGGTGGTGCGCGACGGGCGGCTGGTCGCCGCGCGGAAGGACTTCGTGGACGTCACGGAGACCATGGCCGAGGCCAGCGCGACCCGCTGAACCGGCGCGGGCGCACCGGTGCGGCGGGTTCCGCTCAGAGCGCGGTCGACTGGCGCTTCGTCAGGCCGTACTTCTCGGCGATCTTGTTCCACAGCGTGGCGGCCTGCCGCTTCGCGTTGCTGGCCTCGCCGCTCTTCACGGTCGCCTGCTGGGTGTGCGAGGTGGTCTTCGCGTGGCCGTGCTTGCAGACCTTCTTGCTCTTGGCCTGCACCGCCCAGGCGGCGTAGTGGTCGTCGGCGGACGCGGACGCCTGCCACGCCGTGGTGAGCGCGGCGGTCAGCCGGTCGTGGTCCGGCAGTTTGTCGACGGAGAGCGCCTGGAGCCGGGTGACCAGGTCGCGGCGCTGCTTGGCGGCGCCCTTGAGGTCGGAGACGGCCGTGTCCAGGTCGGTGCAGGACTTGGTCTTCTCGACCGCCCCGATCACCGCGGCGCGGCTGTTGTTGCTGTCCGCGAGGAGCTTGTCCAACTCCTCGGCCTGCGGCTTCGCCGGGTCGGCGGCGGGCTGCTCCTTCTCCTTGGACGGCTCACCGGCGGCCGGTGAACTCGCGGACGCCACCGGCTGCTTGGCGTCCTTGTCGTCCTCGTCGCCGCCGCTCATCAGCGCACCGGCGCCGAGCCCGATCACCGCGCAGCCGACGACGACGGCGGCGATCAGCGGCACCGCGCCGGACTTCTTGCGCCGCCCGCCGCCGCCCTCGTCCAACCCGGGCCCGTCCTGGGGACCGCTGTACGGGGGCGGCTGCTGGAAGCCCTGCTGCGGCGGCGGACCCGCCTGGTACGGCTGCTGCTGCGGCGGGCCCTGCTGGTACGGGGGCGGCTGCTGGGCCGGGTCGAACCGGGGCATCTGCTGCGTCGCGCCCTCGGGCGCGTCGCTGCGGAAGAGGTTGTCGAACTCGGCGGGGGGCTGCCGCTCGCCGGGCGTCCCGGGCCGGATGCCGTACGGCGCGCCGCCGGGCACCGGGGGTATGTACTGCGTCGCCTCGGCGTCCCCGCCGCCCTGGGGGGCGTGGCCCAGGAACTGCGTGGACTCCGCGGGGTTCTCCGGCGGCAGCCCGCCGGGGACGGGCGCGATGTACTGCGTGGCGTCGGCGTCCCCGCCCGGAGCCGCCCCGGGCCCGGCCTCGGGCGGCAGCGGCTGCGCGTACGGCTGGGGCTGCTGGTGGTGCGCGGGCGGCAGGGGCGCGGCGCCCTGGCCATACGCGTCCTGTCCGTACCCGCCCTGCTGGTGGCCGCCCTGCTGCCCGTACGGGCCCGGCTGCTGCGGGTACGACTGCTGGGGCTGCTGCCCGTACGCGTCCTGCCCGCCGCCGTGCTGCGGACCGCCGTGCTGCGGACCCCACGCCTGTCCCCACGGCTGGCCGCCGTCCGGGGCCGCCTGGTCCGCCGCTCTCCCCGGCGTCCAGGGCTCTCCGCCGTCCGAGGGCAGCACGACACCCTCGTGCGCGGGTCGTACAGCAGGGTGCTGCTGCTCGTCGCCCTGTCCGCTCTGTGTCACCGGGACTCCTACGTGCGTGTCAACTATGGAATCGTCGGCTCACGCTATCGGGTGCCGGCCGCGGTGTGCCAAGTGCCCGCGATCCGCAGCAGGCCCGTGACACACGGTGTAACACCGCGGCCTCTTAAGACGCAGTTAAGGGTCCGCCCACCCCCGCTCACGCCGCCTGCAGTTCGAGCCGGGCGCCGAACTCCCGTACCGCGGGCTCGTCCCCGTACGGCAGGAGGCGCTGCTGAAGATCCTCCAGATACTCCGCGCCCCGGGTCGAGCGCACCGTGCCGAGGAGCTCCATCGCCCGGGTCCCCGTGTGGCACGCCTGCTCGACCTCCCGCAGCTGCACCTGGGCCGTGGCCAGCAGCGCGAGGCCGATGCCCCGGCGCCGGGCGCGGGACTCCGGGTGGCCGTCCAGGGACTCCTTCGCCCGGCGCGCGGCGGCCTCCGCCTGCCCCAGGTCCCGGTGGCAGTGCGCGAGTTCGTCCGCGAGGTAGGCGTGGTCGAAGTGGGCGATCCAGTCGGGATCGTCCCCGCTGTCCGGCTCGGCCCGTTCCAGGGCGGCCTCGGCCCGGCCCGCGATCTCCAGGCAGGTGCGCGCGTCGCCGAGCAGGGCGTGGCCGCGCGCCTCCGCCGCGTAGAACATCGCCTCCGCGCGCGGGGTGACCCGGCCGCGCGCGCCCTCCTGCGCGGCCCGCGCCAGCTGGGCGATCTCGCGCGGGTTGCCGAGCTCGGCCGCGAGGTGGCTCATCGAGGCGGCCAGCACATAGCCGCCGTAGGCGCGGTCGCCCGCCGCCTGCGCGAGGCGCAGGGCCTGGATGTAGTAGCGCTGGGCCAGGCCCGGCTGGCCGGTGTCGATGGCCATGTACCCGGCGAGTTCGGTGAGCCGGGAGACCGCCGCGAAGAGCTGACGGCCCGTCGATTCGCGGTACGCCCCCGAAAGGAGCCCGGAGACCACGCTGTTGAGGTAGTGCACGAGGACCGGGCGGACATGGCCGCTGCCGAAGCGGTGGTCGAGGTCGACCAGCGCGGCCGTCGTCGCCCGCACCGCCTCGACGTCCGGCATCCCGACCCGGGACCCGGCGGCCCGGGCGACGTGGGGGTCGGCTCCGGTGATCAGCCAGTCGCGGCTGGGCTCCACGAGCGCGGACGAGGCGACCGCCGAGCCGGTGAGGAAGTCGCGGCGGCCGACGTCGCTGCGCCAGAGCTCGCAGACCTGCTCGATCGCCCCGATCACCGTCGGCGCGAACTGGAGGCCGACGCCCGAGGCGAGGTTCTTGCCGTTGGCCATCCCGATCTCATCGATCGTGACCGTACGGCCGAGCTTGCGGCCCAGCGCCTCGGCGATGGTGCCCGGCGCCCGGCCGCGTGGCTGCTGGCCGCGCAGCCAGCGGGCCACGGAGGTCTTGTCGTAGCGGAGGTCGAGGCCGCGTTCGGCACCGACCATGTTGACCCGGCGGGCCAGGCCCGCGTTGGAGCATCCGGCTTCCTGGATGAGCGCCTGGAGCCGTTCGTTCGGCTGACGTGCGACGAGTGGCCTGGCTGCCATGTGTATCCCCCTGAGGCCGCAGTGATAGGTGGCGGGATCACTGCCCGGCATATGTCCGAGAAATGCGCCCATTCATCGGGTTGGTCACTTTCTGCGCGACTTACCTCATTCGTCACGGCCGGTCACTAAAATGCCGCGCCGGACCGGACCGGCCGGACGTCCCGTAGCCAGCTACCCGCCCAGGGCCCGTGCCTCTCCCACGCGCCCCCGCCCGTGCACCCGTGCGCCCCGTGTGCGGAACCGCGCGACGGGCGGCCGTAACTCTTCGTGAAGCCCGTAGTTGAGCTGGACGTGGAAGAGCCCATCGGAGTCATGGAAGCGGCGCAGGTCCCCCGGCAGCGCGTGGAGCAGCTGCTCGACGCCGCCGTGCGGTACACGGAGGAGCGGCACTGGGACGTGTGCCCGGGCACCTGGCTGGAGCCGTCCGGCGCCGGCCGGAGGTGCTCGTGCGGCGAGGAGGCGTGCGCCGCGCCCGGCGCCCACCCCGCCGGGGACGGCTGGGCGGACGGCGCCACCGGCAGCGGCGCGGCGGCCCGCCGGCTGTGGAGCCGGCGGCCGGGGGCGGCGGTGCTGCTGCCCACCGGGCGCGCGTTCGACGCCGTCGACGTACCGGAGTCGGCCGGCTTCCTGGCGCTCGCCCGGATGGAGCGGATGAGCCTGCCGCTGGGCCCGGTCACCCGCACCCCGGACCGCCGCATGCAGTTCTTCGTCCTGCCCGGGGCCGCCGCGAAGGCGGACGACCTGGTCCGCCGGGCCGGGTGGAACGCCGCGTCGATCGGCCTGCGCGGCGTCGGCGCGGGCGGTTACGTCGTCGCGCCCCCGACCCGGGTCGGCGGGGCGGGCGCGGTGCAGTGGGCCCGCACCCCCACGACCGCCAACCGCTGGCTGCCCGAGGTCGAGGAGCTGATCGGCCCGCTCGCGTACGCCTGCGGACGCGCGAAGGCCGACGCGCGCCAGACGCGCCTTTCGTAAGGTGGTCCCCGCGTACGTACGGGGACTTCGAAAGGCGTGCAGATGCCGGACCGGATGCAACACGACGGAACAGACCTGCCGCGGGCGACACCGCCCGCGGTGCGCGTCCAGGGGCTGTGGAAGCGGTTCGGTGAGCAGACCGCGGTCGCCGGCATCGATCTGGAGCTGCCCGCGGGCAAGTTCATCGGCCTGGTGGGGCCCAACGGGGCGGGGAAGACCACCACGCTCTCGATGGTCACCGGTCTGCTCCGGCCCGACCAGGGGCGGATCGAGATCGGCGGGCGCGACGTCTGGGGCGACCCGGTCGAGGTGAAGTCCCGGATCGGGGTCCTGCCCGAGGGCCTGCGCCTCTTCGAGCGGCTGTCCGGTCGCGAACTCCTCGCCTACACCGGCCGGTTGCGCGGGCTGCCCGGCCAGGAGGTGGACAGCAGGGCCACCCAGCTGCTGGACGTGCTGGACCTGGCGGGCTCGCAGCACAAGCTGGTCATCGACTACTCGACCGGGATGCGCAAGAAGATCGGGCTCGCCGCCGCCCTGCTGCACAACCCCGAAGTGCTCTTCCTGGACGAGCCGTTCGAGGGCGTCGACCCCGTCTCGGCGCAGACCATCCGCAAGGTCCTGGAGCGCTATACGCGTTCGGGGGCGACCGTCGTCTTCTCCAGCCATGTGATGGAGCTGGTCGAGTCGCTGTGCGACTGGGTGGCCGTCATGGCGGCGGGCACCATCCGCGCCCAGGGCCCCCTGGCCGAGGTGCGCGGCGAGGCGTCCTCCCTCCAGAACACGTTCCTGGAGCTCGTCGGCGCGGGCGACCGGGACGCCGGCGCCACCCTGGACTGGCTGGGCGGCGACCGATGAGCGTGCTCGACGCCCCTGCGGGCACCGGACCCCGGACCGGGGCCACGACGGGTGCCCCGGCGCTGATCCCCGTATTCGCCCGGCTCAAGCTGGCCCTGCTCCGCAACGGGCTGCGCCAGTCCTCCGGGCGGAAGGCCGTCTACCTGATCTCGGTCGTGGGCGCCCTGCTGGCCGCGGCCGTGCTGACGCTGGGGCTCGTCCTGCTGCGCGGCCACGACCACGCGGCCTCGCTCGTGGTGCTCCTCGCCGGGGTCCTGGCCCTCGGCTGGGCGGTGATGCCGCTGTTCTTCGCGGCGGGCGACGAGACCCTGGACCCGACCCGGCTGGTGATGCTGCCGCTGCGGCCCCGGCCGCTGATCGTCGCGCTGCTGGTCTCCTCGCTGATCGGGCTCGGCCCGCTGTTCACGCTGTGCCTGGCGGCCGGATCGGCGGCGGCGCTGGCCGAGGGGGCGGGCGCGGTGGTCTTCGCGGTGCTCGCCGTGCCGCTGACCCTGCTGGTCTGTGTGGCGCTGGCCCGTGCGGTGGCCGCCGCCAACACCCGGCTGCTGACCTCCCGCAAGGGCCGGGACCTGGCCGTCCTCAGCGGCCTGCTGATCGCGGTGGGCATCCAGGTCGTCAACTTCGGCGCCCAGCGCCTGGGCCGGAGCGGCGGGCTCGCCCCGCTCGATCCGGCGGCGGACGTGGTGCGCTGGCTGCCGCCCGCCTCGGCCGTGGGGTCCGTGGACTCCGCCGCCGAGGGGGCGTACGGGCGTGCCGTCGTCCAGCTGCTGATCGCGGCGGCCGCGCTGGTGGTGCTGCTGTGGCTGTGGCAGCGCAGCCTGACGAAGCTGATGACCGCGCCGGACGGTTCCACGACCGCCGCCCCCGGGCCGGACCGCGAGAAGTCCGGCCGGATCGGCGCGGGCCTGTGGGCGCTGCTCCCCGAGGACCGCACCGGCACGGTGATGCAGCGGTCCCTGCGGTACGTGGCACGGGACCCGAAGACCAAGGCCGCCTGGGTGACCGCGCTGGCGATCGGGCTGATCGTCCCGCTGATCAACGCCCTCCAGGGCCAGGGCACGGTGTACTTCGCCTGCTTCGCCGCCGGGATGCTCGGCATGCAGATGTACAACCAGTTCGGGCAGGACACCTCCGCGTTCTGGATGGTCGCCCAGACGATCTCCTCGGCCCGGGACGCGTACCTCGAACTGCGCGCCCGGGCGCTGGCGCTGCTGCTGATCACCCTTCCGTACACGGTGCTCGTGGCGGTGGTGACGGCGGCGCTGCTCGGCGACTGGAAGCTGCTGCCGGGGGTGATCGGCCTGTCGTTCGCGCTGCTGGGCGCGATGCTGGCGACGGGCGCGGTGGCCTCGGCGAGCTTCCCGTACTCGATTCCGCAGGAGGGGGCCTTCAAGAACGTGGCGCCGGGGCAGGCCGGGCTCGCCTGGATCTCCATCCTCGGCGGCATGGTCGCGGCGGCCGTGCTGAGCGCCCCGGTGATCGCCCTGACGATCACCCTGCACGTCACGGACCGCACGGACTGGCTGTGGCTGCTGCTCCCGGCCGGGGCGGTGTACGGGGCACTGATCGCCTGGGGCGGTCTGCGCCTGGCGGCCCCGCGCATGGCCCTGCGGCTGCCGGAGATCCTGACGGCGGTCAGCAAGGGCTGAAAGCCTGCGGGCTTACGGGGATACGGGCTCGCGGTCGTCCCGCGCGTCCTCGGAGAGCTGTTCGAGGAAGGGTTCGACCGCGGCGCGCCAGCCCTCCGGCTGGTCGAAGTGCACCAGGTGGCCGGCGTCGGCCACCTCCGCGTACTGACCGCGCGGCAGGACCCGGACCATCTCCTGGGCCTCCGCCCGGCCCAGCTCGCCGTCCAGGCCGCGCAGCACCAGCGTCGGGCATCTGACCTGGGCCAGCTCCTCCCAGTGCGCGTCGAACACCCAGGTGGCGCGGGACTCCAGCATCTGGCGGCGGGAGAACACGGGCCACCAGCCGCCGTCCCGCTCGGCCATCACCTCGGCGTAGAACGCGCCCCGGGCCGGGCTGGGACGCTCCACCCAGGGGTCCTCCTCGCCGAACCACCGCCGCACGGCGTCGGGCGTGGCGAAGGGGAGCGGCCAGCTCCCGAACCAGTCCTCCCACTCGCGCTGCGAGGCCGCGCCGAGCGCGGAGGCGCGCATGTCGCAGACGACGAGCGCGCGGACCAGGTCGGGGCGCTTGGCGGCGAGCTGCCAGGCGGTGAGCGCGCCCATGGAGTGGCCGACGAGGGTGACGGGGGCGAGCCCGAGCTGTTCGATGACCGCCTCGGCGTCCGCCACGTAGGCGTCGCGGGTGTAGGGGCCGTCGGCCGGTTTCCCGCTGTCGCCGTGGCCGCGCTGGTCGAGGCCGACCGGCCGGTGCCGTTCGGCGAGCCAGTCCGCGGTGGGCGCCCAGTGCGAGGCCCGGCCCATCAGGCCGTGCAGCAGTAAGACGGCGGGGGCGGGGGCGTCGTCCGCGCCCGCCCGGGGCGGGTCGGCGAACTCCCAGGCCGCGAGGCGTACGCCGTCCGATCCGGTCACTTCGATGCGTCGCGCCATAGCTTCTGGCACCCCCTTCTCTCCCTGAGACACCGGGTGGGTCACCGGCTGGGTCACCGGGTGGTCGTACCGGCCAGACTATCGAACCTTTATTCGAAAACCGGGATCCGCCGGCCAACACCGCTCGTTCGAGTGACTGCTTCCCAGGATTGACGACGGCAGCTGCGGGGAGATTTTCTGCGGGAGGCGGGCCACTCGGGGATGAGGGCTCGCGGGACCGACCTTGAGAGCTCGGGGCTCCAGGTCGGGCACAGGGAGGGACAGGCCCCGGCGCCTCGCGGCGCCGGGGCCATCCGCTTGTCTGCGTACGACGGGTGCATCGCGGCTCCCCTCCCAGCGGCAGGGGCGGCGGCCGACACGCTCAGCCACCCCTCCGCCACAGCCTGGCACGGTCCGCGCCGGAGCGCTGCGGTTCCGGACGGAAAAAGACAACCGGACGGAAAAAGAGAAACCGGGCACCGGCGGCCGCCGGTGCCCGGTCTCCCGGAAAGCGGGTCTACCTCTTCGCCACGAAGACGTGCGAGGCGACCTCGGTGTCGAGCTCCGCCGCCTCGCCGCTGCTGCCGACCAGCACTCCGCCGGGCGACTGCGTCACGCTGACCACGGAGCCGGGCTGCACGCCCGCCCGCCGCAGCGTGTACATCAGCTGGGCGTCCGTCTGGATCGGCTCCCCGATCCGGCGGACCACCACCGTCTTGCCGTCGCTGCCCGGGTCGAGATCGGACAGGCTGACCATGCCCTCGTCGAGGAACGGGTCGGCCTCGGCGCTCTCGCCCAGCTCCTCCAGGCCCGGGATCGGATTCCCGTACGGCGACTCCGTCGGGTGCCGCAGCAGCTCCAGCACCCGGCGCTCGACCGCCTCGCTCATCACGTGCTCCCACCGGCACGCCTCGGCGTGGACCTGCTCCCACTCCAGGCCGATCACGTCGACCAGCAGACACTCGGCCAGCCGGTGCTTCCGCATGACGCGGGTCGCCAGGCGGCGGCCCTCCTCCGTCAGCTCCAGATGGCGGTCGCCCGCGACCTGGACCAGGCCGTCGCGCTCCATCCGCGCCACGGTCTGGCTGACGGTCGGACCACTCTGGTCCAGCCGTTCCGCGATCCGGGCGCGCATGGGGACCACGCCTTCCTCTTCGAGTTCGAGGATGGTGCGGAGATACATCTCCGTGGTGTCGATCAGTCCGGACATTCGTGCCCCTCGATGCAATCGTGCGCTGGCCCTGCACCAATTCTGACGCATCGCGCGCGGAACCGTGCCCCGCCGTCGTCGCCGGGGCCGTGCGGTATTGACAGGTCACTGGTCCAGACCGCAACGTGATCGGCGTTACGGACGCCCCATGGACATCCCACCCCGCCGGAAAGGTCCTCCCCGATGAGCGAAAGCAAGCTGGCCGGTCAGTTCTTCGATGCGGCGATCGGCCTGCTCGGGAGGGTACGGGACGAGGAGGCCGGGAACATCGCGGCCGCCGGTGCCGCGATCGCCGACACCGTCGAGGCGGGCGGCCGGCTCTTCGCCTTCGGCGCCGGGCACTCCTCGCTCGCCGCGCAGGACGTCGTCTACCGGGCGGGCGGGCTCGCCCTGATGAACCTCATGGTCGTCCCCGGCGCCCTCGGCGTGGACGTCATGCCCGCCACCCTCGGCTCGGCCCTGGAACGCGTGGACGGCCTCGCGGGCGCGGTGCTCGACTCCAGCCCCGCGAGGTCCGGCGACGTGCTCGTGATCATCTCGCTCTCCGGGCGCAACGCCCTGCCCGTCGAGATGGCGCTCAACGCCCGCGCGCTGGGCCTGAAGGTCATCGGCGTCACCTCGGTCGCGTACGCGGAGGAGACCCGGTCCCGGCACAGCTCGGGCGGCTTCCTGCGGGACCACTGCGACATCGTCCTCGACAGCAAGATCGCGATCGGCGACGCGGAGCTGGAGGTGGACGGCATCGAGGCGCCGTTCGCGCCCGCGTCCACGGTGGTCACCAGCGCGATCATGCAGGGCATGATGGCCGCGGCGGCGGAGCGGTTGCTCGAACGCGGGATCGAGCCGCCGCTGCTGCGGTCGGGGAACGTGGACGGCGGCCACGAGTGGAACGGGCGCGTGATGACGCAGTACGCGGACCGGATCTTCTACCGGCACTGAGGCTTACGGGGCGGCCGGTCCGCCCAGCTGGTGCAGGTCCACCGATGCCGCCACCCGGGCCGCCACGCTCTCCGCGTACATCGCGTCCGGGCGTGCGAACGCGGCGCGGTGGGACGAGCGGAGGAACGTCACCACGCCCAGGGTGCGGCCGCGGCTGCGCAGGACCGTGGAGAGGGCGTGGACCGCGTCCGGGGGCCACTGGCGGCGGCGGGCCCACTCGCCGTCCGTCCGGTCCGCCCCCGCCGAGGTGCGCACCGAGCCCGTGCGGTCCACCGCCTGGAGCGCCGGGTGGCCCGGCGCGTACCGCAACGGGATGCCGCCCCCGGCCACCGGGAGGCAGGGGCCCGGCGCGTCGGCCGGGGTGGCCGCCGCCCGGACCAGCCGCTCCCCCGCCATCAGGTCGACCAGCGCGTGGTCGGCGAACCCGGCCAGCGCGAAGTCGAGCGACGCCATCGCGGCCTCCATCGGGTCCTCGCACTCCGCCGCGGACCGCGAGGCGCGGTGCAGCTGGTTGGAGCGGAAACGCAGCCGGTCCGCCTCCTGGGCGGCGAGCCGGGCGTCCGTGACGTCCTGGAAGACCCAGCCGGCGCCCAGCGGCACGGGCTCCTCGGTGAGCGGGGACGCCAGCCGCAGGAAGCCGCTGCGCCAGCAGCGACGGCGGGTGCCCTCTCCGCCGCGCAGGGTCACCCACAGCTCGGCGGGCGCGTCCGGCGCCCCCTCGGCGAGGACGTGCTGAAGGGCGCCCTCCAGCTCCTCGACCCCTTGCGCGATCAGCTCGCCGAGGGGCCGCCCCAGCATCGACGTACGGCCGCCGCCCAGGGCGCGGGCCGCGTGGGCGTTGACGACGGTGGGGCGCAGGTCCACGTCGACCAGGACGACGCCCCAGGAGGCGTCCTCGAACAGGGCCTCGCTGAGCGCGATGGCCCGTTCCAGGTCGATCTGGGCGTGGACCTCGCTGAACGCGCAGTACACCGTTCCTATTCAGTGAGCAGGAGTGGGTCTTGGACCCACACCCTGGCACTGCGGACATCCCGAACGGTGTTGGGTGTCCTGGTTGCCCGCGTTCTCGCCGCGTCCGGTGGCGCGGATCGTGTCCGTGGTCCGGGGATGCGGGGGCGGGGTCCCTCGCGCCCTGGGGCACCTGGTGCGGCCTGGACGGTCCGATGCCCGTGCGCATCGCTCTGGTGCGCGCGGGGCGGTGTCGTCCGACGCCGAATCGGGTGTCCGAGGGCGCGTCTCCCGATCGCGATACCGGCGGCATCGTGACGGGTCATTCTGCGGCGGGGGGTGGTCAGTGGCTTCTGCCAGTGCTGGCCACCCCACATCGAGGTGTAGGCGGGGTCGACGGCGATGATCGCGAGACCGTGTTCGGCGGCCATGGAGACCAGGCGGGCCTTGAGCTTGCCGGTCGGCAGGCCGGAGATCAGCTGCCGGAAACGCTTCCTACGGCCATGCTTCTCCCGGGTCTTCTCCGCACCGAAGTCGAGGTCTTCGATGGCGATCGCGGTGACACCGGTCCGGCGGGCCCAGTGCAGGAGGCGGGTGAGGGCGTGGCGGACCTGCGCGTCACGGTGTGCGGCCGTTCCGGACAGGTCGTAGCCGAAGCGGTGGGGTTCGCCGACCGGGTTGCCATGGGCATCGAGGCGGTAGGCGGCGAAGTGATCGGCATTGGTGTCCACCCCGATCACACCCCCGGCCCTCGCCGCCTCCAACGGGGCGGTCTGCACGATCGGTCGTTGCCAGGACGCGGTCAGGTACCAGCGTCCACGGCGGGTGTCGTAGTGGATGCGGTAGGCGACAGCACGGTTACCTTCGACGCGGTCGGCCCACTCCCCACCCCGGTGCGCGAACCCAACCGTGCAGGTGAGGGTGTAGCGGCCGTGCGCGGTGTTGGCCAAGTGAGCCAGGGGGGCGGGGAGCTTGATGCTGACCCGGCCGTCCGGGGTGACGCGGATCGTCTCGTTGCCGTACCGCTTCCCCGACTCACCGTCCGCCGCGAGAAACCAACGCTCCGCCTCCCACCGCTGACGCCACTCCTCCTCCGTCAGCCCGGCCTCGGTCAGGTGATGGCGGGTGTTCAACAGGCTCTTCCCGCCCCGCACGACCCGCACCCGCCCCGACCGCCAGTCCGCGACAGCAGCCGCAAGCCGGTCCTCCAACGCTTTGAGGCGACGGGACTTGTGAAACCACTCACCCCGGGACCGGTAACCACCCGGCGCACGTTTCGTGCCCTTCGAGCCGACCGGGAGCGACAACCGGTGGCGCAGTGTCCTGATTCCGGTCTCAAGGCTGCGGATGTGCGCGGCCAGGCACCGCCTCGCCAGCGCCCACTGATCATGCGACGCCTTCGTGACCGCTCCCGCCCATCTGGATGACGACTCGCCCGTCAGACCCCGCTTACGGGCCGCCCATGAGGCGCTGGAGTGCTCCAGGCCCTCAGTGCAACGCGCTTTGAGGTCCATCGAGGCGAGCGAGCCCAGGTGCGCACTCACCAGGCGCAGCACGTTCCTGTCCTCGTGCGTGAGGTCCTTGAGCCGGGTACGTACCGCCACACCGGACGGGCCGGGAGCGACGAACGCAGCGGTGACCGGGCGGAGGTCAGCCATGTTCGGCGGCCTCCATTGCCCTGCGGGCACGGTTCCGTGCCGACCTGCGCCCGTACAGGCGGGCGCAGAACGAGGTCAGCACCTCCACCATGTCCCACACCAGGTCGTCCTCGACTTCGCCGTCGTCCAGCACCAGGAGGCGACGGCCCGTCGCGCACAAAGCGGCCTCGACAAGTTCTACGTTCATCCGGCCGAACCGGTCCTTGTGTTCCACCACCACGCAGGTCACGTGCGGATCGGCCAGCAGGCGCCGGGCCTTGGGGCGGCAGCCGTTCATCCCGGAGGCGATCTCTGCCTCGACCCGAACGACCCGGTGACCGGCCTTCGCCGCCCACGCCGACAGCCGGGCGACCTGGCGCTCCAGATCGCTCTTCTGGTCGTGCGAGGACACGCGGGCATACAGACCCACTCCGCCCATGGCCCCGGACGTGGTGTTCGCGTCCACGTTCACCAGGATCGTGCGCGGCCCGACCCGCTGAGCCGGCACCGGCAACGTTCCCTCACGGAACCACCGATACGCGGTCTGCGGATGCACACCCTGCGTCCTCGCCCACTCCGTCAGATTCACGCCCTGAGAACGACACTCACTCAAACGTGGTTACGCTCACTCCCTCAGCTCTGAGGAACAGCAGGTGGATACCCCGGCCGGCTTCCCGTCCGCGCCCCGGACCCCGGCGGACTGGGTGCGCACGAGGACCCGGCCGCCGTCCTTGCGCAGCAGCGCGAACTCGTGGACCTGGCGCCCCGGCGCCTCCATGACCGCCATCAGCGCCGCCGCTGCACCTCGTCCGCGTCGGCCCGGCGCACCGCCCAGCCGGCCAGCCCGGGCCGGCCCACGGCCTCGTCGGCGGACCAGCCGAGGACGCGCTCGGCCTCGCGGTTCCAGTGGGTGACGGTGCCGTCCATACCGTCGAGGAGCGCCGCCAGCTGTCGTGCGCAGAGTGGATGTCAGTGGCGCGCAGAGTTGTGTCAGTGGGATGGCACCGTGGCGAGACGACCCAAGAGGAAGAAGAAGCGGCCCCCCTTCGGCATACCGAAAGAGATCATCCTGCTGACTGGGCAAGGCGTGTGGCCCTACACGTTCATCGCCGACGACTCGGGTGGCGGATGCGGCAAGGTCCCGATGCCCGCGGACGCGCCCCTTGAGGACGTACAGACGGCGATCTTCACGCAGCTTGCAGACCTCACCCGCATATTCCACGGCGTTGAGATCGACGTTGAGTGGTCCTCCCTGACGCCGGATTCGTGGGTAGGCCACATCCGTCGTGTCACCGCGGAGGAGCCTGCTCCGCCTGGCGCGGTACCTGAGGTCGGCTGACCGCGGGTCGGGTCACCACAGCAACGCAGCTGAGCCGTCGCCGTGATCAGACGCCGCTGGGACCTGGTAGAACCGGGTCCTTATGGCACTTGGTCCACGAAGTTCTGGGGGCGGTATGGCGGGACCGGCAGTTGGACTGTGGCTCTTCGAACAACGCGGGTTTGCCGACATCCTGGCCGACGTGGTCCCGTGGTTGGAGACCTTCTGCGACCCGGTGGAGACCAAGGCCAGCGGCGATGTTGACTTCTGGGTGCGCGACGGTTCGGCCTTGGGCCTGCGGGCCTTCGATCCAGCCGGCGTCGGCGTGTTCTTCCTCTCAGAGGACGAGGAGATGCCTGCCGAGGACGAGGACTACTCATCCTTTTCGCGGCCACCGGCGCAGGGGCTGGTAGTCGGCACCGGCTGCTCGGGTTCGGTGAACCATGTGCTGCTCGGTCACCTGACGCTCGCTCTGGCCTGCCGCCTCGATGCCATGGTCGACTTCGACGGCCTCTTGAGCAGCCGCCCCGGCACAGGAGAGGACACGGGGACCGAGACCGCCCTGGCCCGGGGGAGAGCACTGGCGTCAACCCTGCCGGGAACACTCGCGGAGGTCTCCTATGACACTGGGGGCGGTGGGCGGTGGCATCGACACGTCGGGGACGTGGAGTTTCTGAGGGCTTGGCTGCGGCATCCTGATTTCCACTTGATCAAGTAGCGGCACGGCGTCGCCAGGCGACTGGCTCAGTTCGGTGTCATGGCCTGACAGCGGCCACTCCAGATTCCCCACGGACGGCCAGTTGAGAAGTCACACTCCGTCACTAATACCTTGGCATGAGGGGTCACTCACCCGGCTGGGGGAAGCAGATGGTTCCGGCGGCTGACGCCACCCGCCCCGGTCGATGCGACGTTTCAGAGCATGACTGGTGTTGAACGGACGATGAAGGCGCCCTGGAGCGCCTCGTGGCAGCGATGGCCGCGCTGTGTGGCCTGGGCAACGATGCTGTGGGCGGTGCTGTATGCCGGCTTCGGCCTGGTGTGCGCGTTGAGCGGGACCTCCGCGCTCCCTCGCGGCGGTGGCTCATGGGTTTCCGGGCTGGGGTGGGTGGTCGTGGCGGTGGGCGTGCTGGTGACGCTGGTCAGCGGGGCAGTGGTGCGGTACGGGCTGCGGCCGGAGTTGCGGGTGTTGCTCTGGGTGGCCTGCGGGCTTGCCGGGATCATCGCGTTCAGCCTGCTGATGGATGTGATCACGCTGATGGTCGGTCAGGGAGTGGACAGTCGGGCCGCAGCCGCGAACAAGGCCCTGGCAGCGGTCGGGGCGGTCCTGCTCGCGGCCATGGCCCGGTCCGACCGCCTGCCCGCCGGTACTGCCGTACGAGCGCCGGCCGCCGCATCGAGGCCCGTTCAACTCACCGCTTGGGCGGGGACGCTGGCCTTTGTTCCGTACGCGGCGATGAAGCTGGTCTGGGCGTCCGGCGGGACGTTCGCGGGGATCACCAGTGAGGAGATGCTCGCGGTCTCGGAGCGGAACGGCGCCTCAGGGATCTTCCTCACCCTGGAGTCCTGGGGCCTGGACCCCACCGCCCTGCTGGCCGTGCTCGGCGTCTTCCTGCTCTGGGGCCTGGTCCGCCCGTGGGGGCAGGTCTTCCCACGCTGGACGCTGCTCCTGCGCGGCCGACGGGTACCGCGCTGGCTCCCGCTCGCCCCGGCTCTGCTCGGCGCTGCCACGCTCGCCCCGTACGGGGTTGTGGGGGTCGGATACTTGACCCTGGCCACGGCTGGCGTAGTGACGATGCGGCCCGGCGACTTCCACTCCTCAGGTGACGCGCTGCTGGTCGGCTGGATCGGGATAGTCGCCTTCGCCGTTTACGGCGTCGCCCTGACCATCACGGCCCGCTCGTACTGGCTTCGGACGCGTCCCGCCTGCCGGATGAGTATCAACGCAGAGTGACCGTACGCGGCCAGTTAGATCCCCGCTAACTGGCTGTCCATGGGGAATTTCAATTGGCCACTAACAATGGCCTCAGAGTCGGGTGCGCCGGACCTCATGAACCTGCATCGGCGGCCCCTCGGGCCTCTGCGGCGTGTCCCACAGGTACCTCGATCTGCTCCAGCGTGGCGACGGATACGCGTACGGCTACCAGCGGGAAGTCGTCGAATAAATCGCTTGAGCCTCGGAAGGAGGGCTCCTAGGCTGGCGTCAGCGAAGAAAGGAGGTGTTCCGGAAGTGATTTCTTCTCGGACTCGTGAGGTGACTGCGGGCTGACGCCCGTTGTCGCGCTCTTTGCAGTGCAGGCCGGTCATCGGCCAATCCCAAGCAGTCACCGACCCGCAGGCTCGCCGGTAAGTCCGGCCGGCTCCTCCGCAAGGAGGGACCAGAGCCTGCGGGTTTCCGCATGTCGGGGGCGATTTACGGGCACAGGCGCTCGACGCGCCACGTGCCTTTCTCGCCGCCCTCGCGGACGTAGCGCAGCCGGTCGTGGAGGCGGTTCTCGTGGCCCTGCCAGAACTCGATCGTCTCGGGGACGACGCGGAAGCCGCCCCAGTGCGGGGGCGCCGGGACCTTCTCGGCCTCCGGGTAGCGGGCCGACAACTCCTCGTAGCGGGCGGTCAGCTCCTCGCGGCTGCCGATCACCGTGGACTGCTCGCTCGCCCAGGCGCCGAGCTGGGAGCCGTGCGGGCGGGTGCGGAAGTAGGCGACGGTCTCCTCGCGGGGGACGCGGGCCGCGGTGCCGGTGACGATGACCTGGCGGGCCAGCGGGTGCCAGGGGAAGAGCAGCGAGACATACGGGTTGGCCGTCAGCTCGCTGCCCTTGCGGGAGCCGTAGTTGGTGAAGAAGACGAAGCCGCGCGCGTCGTACATCTTCAGCAGCACCGTGCGGGAGGAGGGGCGGCCCTCGGGGGTCGCCGTGGAGACCACCATGGCGTTCGGCTCGTGCAGCATGCCGCCGGCGGCGACTTGGCGGAACCAGCGCGCGAACTGGTCCATCGGATCGGGCGCGAGCGAGTCCTCGGTGAAGGTCTCGGATCGGTATTGCTCGCGCATCGCGGCCGGATCGGTGGTGGAATCGAAGGAGGAGTCTGAGGAGTCTGGGGTGGGCACGGTGCCATCCTGCCGCAGCGGCCGGACGGGCCGGAGGTCCGCCCGGCGCAACCGTCGAACCGAGGGAGCCGCCTGATGTCCGACTTCGTACCCGGACTCGAAGGAGTCGTCGCGTTCGAGACGGAAATCGCCGAACCCGACAAGGAGGGCGGTTCGCTCCGGTACCGGGGCGTCGACATCGAGGAGCTGGTCGGTCACGTCTCCTTCGGACATGTGTGGGGGCTGCTGGTGGACGGGGCCTTCGAGCCCGGTCTGCCGCCCGCCGAACCGTTTCCGCTCCCTGTGCACTCCGGTGACGTCCGGGTCGACGTGCAGGCCGCGCTGGCGATGCTCGCCCCGGTCTGGGGGCTGAAACCACTGCTCGACATCGACGCGGAGACCGCCCGCGAGAATCTGGCGCGGGCCGCCGTGATGGCGCTGTCGTACGTGGCGCAGTCGGCGCGCGGACAGGGCGTGCCGATGGTCCCGCAGCGGGAGATCGACAAGGCGGAGTCCGTGGTGGAGCGGTTCATGATCCGCTGGCGGGGCGAGCCGGACCCCCGGCACGTGAAGGCCGTCGACGCGTACTGGACGTCCGCCGCCGAGCACGGCATGAACGCCTCCACGTTCACCGCCCGGGTCATCGCCTCGACCGGGGCGGACGTGGCAGCCGCGCTGTCCGGCGCGGTGGGGGCCATGTCGGGCCCGCTGCACGGCGGCGCCCCGTCCCGGGTCCTCGGCATGATCGAGGAGATCGAGCGGACCGGGGACGCCACGGCGTACGTGAGGAAGGCGCTGGACAAGGGCGAGCGGCTGATGGGCTTCGGCCATCGCGTCTACCGCGCCGAGGACCCGCGCGCCCGGGTGCTGCGGCGCACCGCCGAGGAGCTGGGCGCGCCACGCTACGAGGTGGCGCGGGCGCTGGAGAAGGCGGCCCTTGAGGAGCTGCACGCGCGGCGCCCGGACCGGGTGCTCGCGACGAACGTGGAGTTCTGGGCGGCGATCATGCTGGACTTCGCCGAGGTGCCGGCGCCCATGTTCACGTCGATGTTCACGTGCGCGCGTACGGCGGGCTGGTCGGCGCACATCCTGGAGCAGAAGCGGACGGGGCGCCTGGTGCGCCCGTCGGCGCGTTACGTGGGCCCGGGCACGCGGAGCCCGCGCGAGGTCGCGGGGTACGCGGAGCTGGACAAGGACTGATCCTGGGCGAAGCCGCATGCCGCGTGCGGGGGACAGCACGGCATGCGGCCGTTCTGGGGGGCGGCGGTCATGCCTTACGCGGCCTGGGGCGCCCATTCGACGCCGTAGCGGGCGAAGATCAGCTGGATGTCGTCGTCGTTCGGCAGGTGCCCGGCGCCGCCGTCGAGTTCGGCGGCGATGAGCCCGGTGACGTCGCCGACGCTCTCCAGCGACATCGCCTTCTCCGGCGGGAGCGGGTCGAGTCCGAACAGGTCCTCCAGGGTGAAGGCGAGTTCGGCCAGGGCCAGTGAGTGGTAGCCCAGGTCGGAGATGAGGCGCTGCTCGGGCCGGCTGTGCTCGTTCTTCTGGGGGGCGACGAGCAGCACGAGCCTGCTCACCAGTGCCTCCACCGAGCCGGAGTCGATCACGGTGCTGCTGTCAGTCATGGGACTTCTCCACGTTCGATCACAGAGCCCGCGAGCCCGGCCTGATCCAAACGGAAGGCCCTCACCATGTTCTGGGCAGTGATCACCCGGACTCCAGGCAACAACTCCGGCAAGGGCGCGGCAACTCCGTACGGAATCCGTCCTTCCGGTGAGCGGTCCAGTTGCCTGCCGCATGCCGGAATCGTTGCCTGGAGCGGGCATACGGGCCGCTGCCACAATGCTGTCCGACCGTGACGGACAGCAGAGGTGGACCGGATGAGTGTGACGGCACGGCCGCAGGACGAACGCTGGGTCTCCGGCCGGCTCGCCGTCGGCACCGCGCGCACCCGGCTGATCTGCGTACCGCAGGCGGGCGCGGGCGCCGGGGCCTTCGCGGGGTGGCGGCGGCACATCCCGCCGGGCATCGAGCTGGCCCCCGTGGAGCTGCCGGGCCGGGGCACGCGGCAGGACGAGCCGATGCCGGACGGGTTCGATGAGCTGGCCGAACGGCTGCTGGCCGGGCTGACGCCCGAGTTCACCATGCCGTACGCCCTGTTCGGGCACAGCTTCGGCGGGGCGCTTGTCTACGAGCTGAGCCGCCGGATCGCGGCGCGGGGGCTGCCCGCCCCGGTCGCCACCCTCGTCTCCGGCTTCCGGGCCCCGCACACCCCGCCCCCGGCGACCATGTCCCAGGCGTCCGACGAGGGGCTGCTCGACTGGCTGCTCCGCAACGGCGGACTGCCCGAAGAGCTCCTGGAATTCCCGGAGTTCCTGGCCCAGATCATGCGCCCGATGCGCACCGACCTCCGGTTCGCGGAAGGCTATCTGCTCGCCGGGCCGGACCCGCTGCCCGGCCCGTTGCACGTGTTCGGCGGCGCCGACGACGAGGTGACGCGCGCCGACGGGCTGCCCGAGTGGCGGCACTGCGCCGGGGCCGCGTTCTCGCTCACGCTGCTGCCCGGCGGTCACCACTACCCCCACACCGACCCCGCCGCGATGGTCGCCGCGCTCACGGACGCCCTCGCCCGCACCGCGTAACCCCCGTACCCCACCCCCCGACCCCAAGGGAACGCCCATGCTCAGCCTGCTCGCCCTCGGCTCCGCCGCCCCCACCGCGCAGCTCGCGGCGGTCCATGTCGACGGGAGCGGCGACTTCGCCGTGGTGTTCAACACCGTTCTCGTCGTGGGGATCACGGTGGGAGTGCTGGTCACCCAGTTCACCGCGCGGGAGGTGCGGCCCCGGATGTACCTCTGGTGCGCGCTGCTCGTGGCGCGGGGCTGTGTGCCGCCGGGACCGAGCGAGGCGACGAAGGGCGGCATCGGCTTCCTGGTGCTCGCGCTCGCCATCTCCGTCGCGTTCGGCGCGCTGCGCGCCCGGTCGATGCCGATGTGGCGGGACACCGCGGGGAAGGTGATCCGCAAGGGCGGCATGGGCACGATGTGGCTGTGGCTGGCGACGATCGCGGCGCGGCTCGTGGTGGGCGCGGTCGCGCACCTGACGACCGGTGAGCCGATCAACGTCAACGCGCTGTGGCTGGGCATGGGTGTGACGCTGCTCGTCCAGCAGTACTTCCTGGGCCTGCGGGCGAAGGACTCCACCCTGCCGGTAAGGGAGTCGGCCGCGCCGGCCGCCGGTCCCCGGACCTCGGAGTGACCGCCGGGCTGCTGCCCGCCGGAGTGATCCTGGTCGAGTCCTTCGGTGACACGGGGGCCGCGGCCGGGATTCGCCTTTTCCCGGAGGAGGAGGCGCTGATCGCGGATGTGGTCGAGGAGCGGCGGCGCGAGTTCACGACCGTACGGGGCTGCGCCCGCGAGGCCATGCGGCGGCTGGGCCGGGAGCCCGCGCCGCTGGTACGGAAGGGGCGCGACGGGCCCACGTGGCCGGAGGGCCTGGTGGGCAGCCTGACGCACTGCGTGGGCTACCGGGCCGCCGCCGTCGCCCCCGCCGGGGCGTTCCGGGCGGTCGGGATCGACGCGGAGCCGGACGCGCCGCTTCCGCGCGGGGTGGCCGGGCGGGTGCTGGTCGCCGGGGAGCGGGAAGCCGTCGCGGAGCTGGGGCGGGCCGGGGCGCCGGTGGCGTGGGACCGGCTGGTGTTCTGCGTGAAGGAGGCCGTGTACAAGGCGTGGCATCCGCTGACCGGGCTGCCGCTGGGGTTCCTGGACGCGGAGGTGTCCCTGTCGGCGGACGGCACGTTCACCGCTCGGGTGCCGGGCGGCCCGGTGCCGGGCGGGGCGCCGTTCCCGGAGCTGCTGCGGGGGTCCTGGGCGGCCGGGCGCGGGCTGCTGCGGGTGGGCCTCACCGTGCCGGCCCCGGTACCGGACGGCGGTACGGGGCCGGGGGCGGCTGTTCAGGCGGAGGTCAGGGCGGCGGGCTGAGGGGTGAGGGTGACCGGGAGGCTCGCGAGGCCGTTGAGGAAGTTGGAGTAGACCCGGCTCTCCTCGCCGGTGACCGCCAGCTCGGCGGCGTACTCGCGCAATCCCTCGACCACGGCGGAGAGTTCGGCCCGGGCCAGGTAGGCGCCGATGCAGAAGTGCGCCCCGTGGGCGAAGCTCAGGTGCTTGTTCGGGGTGCGGGCCAGGTCGAAGCGGTGGGGGTCGGGGAAGACCGTCTCGTCGAAGTTGGCGGAGGCGTTCCAGACGGTGACGACGTCGCCCTCCTCGATGAACCGCCCGCCGAGGAAGGTGTCCTGGGTCGCGGTGCGGCCGCTGTGCAGGGCGGGCGTGGTCCAGCGCAGGATCTCCTCGACGGCCTGCGCCACCGGGACCTCGTCCGCGCACAGCGCCCGCCACTGGTCCGGGTGGTCGACCAGGGCGCGGAAGCCGCCGATCATGGCGAGCCGGGTGGTCTCGTGGCCGCCCATGATGATGCTGTAGCAGTTGAAGATGATCTCCTCGTGGGTCAGCGGGCGCCCGTCGACCTCCTTGCTGACGAGCAGGCTGACCACGT
Source organism: Streptomyces sp. NBC_00209 (assembly GCF_045206345.1). Classification (NCBI taxonomy): domain Bacteria; kingdom Bacillati; phylum Actinomycetota; class Actinomycetes; order Kitasatosporales; family Streptomycetaceae; genus Streptomyces; species Streptomyces sp. NBC_00209. The sequence continues at coordinate 2,967,496 of NZ_CP108121.1, forward strand.
CGTCGTACGGCTTCTCGCGCCGCGACTGGGCCAGCTCGGAGAAGTAGAGCAGCAGGTCGTTGCGGGAGGACCAGGTGCCCTCCTGGGTGGGGGCGCCGTCGGTGGAGGAGAGCGCCGAGGACGTCAGCTCGATGATCCGGCCCCGGTCCTCGGGCGGTACGCCGAGCAGGTCGCAGATCGCGGCGAGCGGGATGTGCGCGGCGACGTCGGTCGCGAAGTCGCAGCTGCCGCGCTCCACGGCCTGCCGGATCAGCTCGCGGGTGGAGCGCCGGACGCTGTCCACGACGACGTCCAGGGAGCGCGGCGAGAAGGGCTTGCTGAGCACGCCCCGGAGCGCGGTGTGCGGGCGGCCGTCGGTGACGGCGAGCATCCGGCCGGCGGCGGAGTCCCCGCCGTGGAGGAGGGTGTCGAGCACGTTGCCGCGCTCGGAGGTGAAGGTGCGGCTGTCCTTGTAGACGGCGGCGACGTCCTCGTAACGGGTCAGGACCCAGAAGCCGTCGGCCTGTCCGGCCGGCGGGTGCCAGTGCACCGGGGACTCGGTCCGCAGGTGGCTCCACAGCTCGCGCAGGTCGTACGTGGCGTGCAGCCGGGGATCGGACAGGTCGGCCGTGTCGAGGTGCGCCGGGTCGAACACGGGGCGCTCGGTCATGATCGTTCCATTTCTGCGGTCGTGGTCGTGGGGCGCCGGGGCCGCCGGACGTGAGGGTCCGGCGGCCCCGGCGCGTGGCTATCCGGTGTGGCCGGGGAAGAAGGCCGTCGTGGCGCCGGCGGTCTCGCCGCCGTCCACGACGAGTTCCTGGCCGGTGATGAACCGGGCCCCGTCCGACGCCAGATAGTGGAAGGCGGCGGCGATCTCCTCCGGCAGGGCGTGCCGCCGCGCCGGGATCCGGGCGTTGACCTCGTCCAGCATGGCCGGGGTGTACTCCGCCTCCTGCATCGGCGTGAGCACCGCCCCCGGGGTCACGCACGCGGTCCGGACCAGCGGGCTCAGCTCCATGGCGAAGGTCTGGCAGAGCGAGGCGACCCCGGCCTTGGAGGCGTTGTAGTCCGCGTAGAGCGGGTAGCCGCGCGAGCCGTTGACGGACGCGGTGGCGAGCAGCACGCCGTGGCCCTGGCGGACCATGTGCCCGGCGGCGTGCCGCCACAGCGCCAGGACGCCCATGAGGTTGACGTCGAGGGTCCTGCGCGCCTCGGCCTCGGTGAGTTCGAGGACGCCGTGGCGGATGCTGATCCCGGCGTTGGCGATGACCACGTCGAGGCGGCCGGTGGAGTCCTGGACGGCGGCGACGGCCTCGCCCACGGCGTCCCAGTCGGCCACGTCCACGTCGAGCCACCGGACGCCGGGGACCTCGCCGTCCGGCTTCGCCACGTCCAGGTTGACGACGTGGTCGCCGTCCAGCGCGAAGCGGGCGGCGACCGCCCGGCCGATGCCGCTGGACGCGCCGGAGACGACGACCGTACGGCCCCCGGTCACAGGATGACCCGGTGGCTGTCCGTGGTGGACGTGCTCAGGCCGCGTCGCAGGTTGCGGCTGACCAGCTGCTTCTTCAGCCAGCGGTCGGTGCCGTCGTAGCGGGCCCGGAACGAGCGGCGGCCGTGCGCGGCCAGGTAGTTGTCCACGACGAGCAGGGAGCCCTGCTCCACGACCACGTCCTGCTGGACCCGTTCCAGCTCCTCCATGAGCCGGTCCAGGGCGGCGACGGCCCGGGGGTCGTCGCCCACGCAGCGCATGAAGGGCCGGTCGATGCGCAGGTACGGGCTGAGCCGGTCGCCGAGCAGGACGGCGCTGGGCACCGGCCGCTCCAGCATCCGGCGGGCCTCGGCGAGCGCCGGGTGGTGCGGGTTCCACGCCTCCAGCTGCCGGATGTGCTCGGTGTCCGGGAGGATGTGGAAGCTCTCGGAGGCGAGGATGCCGCGGTCCTCGTCGGAGAGCCGGATGTCGCGGACGGAGGCGACGATGGTCGGCACCCGGTCGTGGTTGCGCAGGCCGAGCAGCATCAGGTAGTCGCAGCGCTGCGGGTGGAAGCCGTCCTCGGTGTGGAACTCCAGGAGCGATGCGCTGCCGTAGCCGCTCTGGTTCTCCTCGTCGCCCGCGATCGGCAGGACGTTCTGGACGAGCCGGCCCTGCTGGAGGGTGGCCCAGGCGAAGGGCTCGCCGAGCACCATGCCGCAGAGGGCGAGGGCGAGTTCCTGGTCGAGGGCGTTCTTGACGGTGATCGCCTCGCTCCAGTGCGCGGGGGTCGCGCCCAGGGCCTCGTCGTCCACGGGGAAGCCGTGGACCAGGCAGGCGGCGGACTGCTCGGTACGCCGGAAGTCCTCCAGGAAGGCGCGCAGCCCGGTCGGCAGGACCTCGACGGCCTGCCAGGAGTGGTCGTAGAAGTCGGGGAACGACGGGTCGCCCGCGCTGTCGCGCAGCGAGGCGAGCCCTTCCCCGAGCTCGGCGGCCTCGCGGCCGGTGAGGGTGTACGCGGTGACGCTCTCCAGGACGGTCATCGGACGCTCCCCTCGGTGGCGGCGACCAGGCTCTTGGGCCGCATGTCGGTCCAGTTGGCCTCGATGTACGCGAGCGCCGCCGCCCGGTCGGACTCCCCCAGCGCGGTCGTCCAGCCGGCCGGGACCTCGGCGAAGGACGGCCACAGCGAGTGCTGCCCCTCGTCGTTGACGAGAACCATGAAGGTCCCCTCCTCGGCGTCGAACGGATTCGACATCGTCGTGTCCTCTCTCTGGCCGGCCGGGGCCGGTCGGGTCCGGTCCTGTTGCGGCCCCGTCGGCCGCGGGTGGTGCCGCCCTCGGACCCGGCCGAGCAGGGTCCCTGCCGGGTCGTCGTGGGGCGTGTCCCCGGCTTGCGCCGGGGAGGTCTCAGGCGGAGTCGTCGTCCCACTCCGCGGTGAACTCGTCCAGCTCGTCCTGGTCCAGGGCGACCAGGGGCACTTCGGGGGCGGCGGCGGGCTGCCGGGCCTCGGAGTCGAGCCGCTTGGCCAGCGCGGCCAGACCGGCCACGGTGCGGCCGGCGAACACATCGCGCGGGGCGATCTCGTACCCGGCCTTGCGCGCCCGGGTGACGAGCTGGATGGAGGTGATGGAGTCGCCGCCCAGGTCGAAGAAGCTGCTGTCCGCGCCCGCCCGGTCCACCTGAAGGACGTCCTGGAAGAGCGCGCAGAACAGCTCCTCCGCCTCGCCGCGCGGGGCGCGCCCGGTCGCGGCGGCGCTGAAGTCCGGGGCGGGCAGGGCGTTCCGGTCGAGCTTGCCGCTCGGGGTGACCGGCCAGGTGTCCAGCTCGACCACGGCGGCCGGGACCATGTAGTCCGGCAGCACCGCGCCGACCCGCTCCCGCAGGGCCGCCGGGCTGACCTGCTGGCCCGGTGCGGCGACGACGTACCCGACGAGGCGCCGGATGCCGGGGGCGTCCTCGCGGGCGACGACGACGGACCGGGCCACGGAGGCGTCGGCGGTGAGCGCGGCCTCGACCTCGCCGGGCTCGATGCGGAAGCCGCGCACCTTGACCTGCTCGTCGCCGCGGCCCAGGTACTCCAGCTGCCCGTCGGCGGTCCACCGGGCGAGGTCGCCGGTGCGGTACATCCGGGTGCCGGGGGCGCCGTACGGGTCGGCGACGAAGCGCTGTGCGGTGAGCGCGGTGCGGCCGAGGTAGCCGCGGGCGAGCCCGGCACCGGCGATGTGCAGTTCGCCGGGGACCCCGGGCGGGACCGGGCGCAGCGTCTCGTCCAGCACGTAGACGCGGCTGCCGGCGACCGGGCGGCCCATGGGCGGGGCGGTGCGCCCGGCCAGGGGTGCGCTCATGGTGGCCATGACGGTGGACTCGGTCGGCCCGTACGCGTTGACCATGCGGCGCCCGGCGGACCAGCGGGCCACCAGGTCGGGCGCGCACGCCTCGCCGCCGACGACGAGCGTGACCCCTTCGGGCAGCCCGCCCTCGGGGACCACGGCCAGCGAGGACGGCGGCAGCAGCAGGCAGGTCACCCCGTACCGGACGACGGTGTCCACGAGCGGCTGCCCGGGGAGGAGTTCACCGGCCGGGACGACGACGGCGCAGGACCCGGTGAGCAGCGCGGTGCACAGTTCCCACACGGAGGCGTCGAAGCTCGGCGAGGCGTAGAGCAGGACCTTGCCGAGCGGCTTGGCGTCCAGCCCGTCGGCCTGGGCGGCCATCATCGAGGCGAGCCCGGCGTGGGTGACGAGGACGCCCTTCGGGGTGCCGGTGGAGCCCGAGGTGTAGATGACGTACGCGGCGGACGCCGGGCGCAGCGGGCCCGTCCGGTCGGCGTCGGTCAGCTCGGCGTCCGAGGTGCCTTCGGGGACCGTCAGCTCGTCCACGTACAGCCGGGTGGGTCCGCCCTCCTCGGCGGGCAGGCCCTCGGCGGCCTCGCGGGTGGTGAGGACGAGGTGCGGGGCGGCGTCGCGGAGCATGAACGCGACCCGGTCCGCCGGATAGGTGACGTCGAGCGGCAGGTAGGCGGCGCCCGCCTTGAGCGCGGCGACGATCGACACCACGGAGTCCGTCGAGCGCGGCATGGCGACGACGACCAGCCGCTCCGGTCCGGCGCCGTGGGCGGCGAGGACGCGGGCCAGGCGGTTGGCGCGGGCGTCGAGTCCGGCGTACGAGAGGGTGCCGCCGGGTCCGGTGACGGCGGGGGCGTCCGGGCGGGCGGCGACCTGCCGGGCGAACAGCTCGGGGAAGGTGGCCGGGGTCGCGGTCCGGGCGTCGGCTCCCCGGTTGGGCTCGGCGACCAGGCGGTCGAGCTCGGGCGCGGAGAGCAGGCCGATGCGGCCCGTCGGCAGGTCCGGGGTGGTGACGAGGGCGTCCAGGACGCGGCCCACCACGGCGAGCAGGTGGTCCGCCTCGTCGTGCGTGAACAGGTCGCCCCGGTAGTTCAGTTCGAGGCTCAGGCGCTCGCCGGGCACGACGACCAGGCTGAGCGGGTAGTGGGTGGCGCCGGGTGCGGCGGTGTCGTCCACGGAGATCCGGAGCCCGGGCACCTGCTCCTGGACGGCGGCGCGGTCGACCGGGGTGTTCTCGAACCCGAGGACGGTGTCGAAGAGTTCGCCGTGGCCGGCGCTCTGCTGCACGGCCGCCAGGGAGACGTGGTGTGCCTCGCCGAGGGCGGCCTGCTCGTCCTGGAGCCGGGCGAGGACGCCGGTCAGGGTCTGGCCGGGCTCCCAGCGCACCCGGACCGCGATGGTGTTCATCAGCATGCCGACGACGGACTCGGCGCCGGGAAGCTGCGGGGCGCGTCCGGCGACGGTGGCGCCGAAGACGACGTCGCGCCGGCCGGTGAGGCGGCCGAGGGCGACCGCCCAGGCGTACTGGAGGACGGTGTTGAGGGTCAGCCCGTGGGCGCGGGCGGCGGCGGTGAGCGCACGGGTCGCGTCGGCGCCGAGGCGGTGCGCGACGAGGTCCGGGACGACGGCGGCGGCCGCGTCGGCACCGGGGGCGACCAGGGTCGGCCCGTCGAGCCCGGAGAGGGCGTCCTTCCACAGCCGCTCGCCCGTACCGTCCAGGGAGGCGAGCCATCCGAGGTGGTGGCGGTACGGGGTGACGGCCGGCAGGGACGCGGCGGCGCCGCCGTTCGCGTACAGCTCGAAGAGGTCGCGGAACATCAGGGGCAGCGACCAGCCGTCGAGCAGGATGTGATGGTGCGTCAGTAGAAAGAGGTGGCGGTCGTCGGCGAGCTTGACCAGGGTGACCCGCACCAGCGGCGGTTCGGCCAGGTCGAAGCGGCGGACCCGGTCCTCGGCGAGCAGTGCGGCGACCCGGTCGCGCTGGGTCTCCTCGTCGAGCCCGGTGAGGTCGATGTCCGTCCAGGGCAGGGCGACGGCGGCGGGCACCACCTGCACGGCGGCCCCGCCGGCCGGGCGGACGAACGCGGCGCGCAGGTTGTCGTGCCGGGCGAGCAGCGCCTCGCAGGCGGTCCGCAGTACGCCCGGGGCCAGCTCTCCGGCGAGGTGCAGGGGGCGCTGGGTGTTGTAGACGTCGACGCCGTCCTCGGCGAGCAGGGCGTGGAAGTGCATGCCCTGCTGGAGCGGGGTGAGCGGCAGGACGTCCAGGTGGCCGGGGAAGTCCCGGTCCAGTTCGGCCCGTTCGTCGGCGCCGAGGGTGACGAGCGGCCCCTCCGGCGGTACGAAGGAGGGCTCGGCGTCGGCGGTCGCGGCGGCGGTGGCCAGCGCGGCGACGGTGCGGTGGGTGAAGACGTCCTTCGGGGTGAGCACGAGGCCCGCCTTGCGCAGCCGGGAGACCAGCTGGAGGGAGAGGATCGAGTCGCCGCCCAGGTCGAAGAAGCTGTCGTCGGCGCCGACGCGTTCGACGTGCAGCACCTCGGCGAACAGCGCGCACAGCAGCCGTTCCCGGTCGTCCTTCGGCGCCCGGCCACCGGCGGCGCCCGCGAACTCCGGGGCGGGCAGGGCGCGGCGGTCCAGCTTGCCGTTGATCGTGAGGGGCAGCTCGGGGAGCGTGACGACGGCGGCGGGCACCAGGTGCGCGGGCAGCACCCCGGCGAGCCGGCCGGGCAGCCCGGCGAGGTCGGCGGACGCGTCGGCGGGCACCACATAGGCGACGAGGCGCTTGACGCCCGGCCGGTCCTCGCGGGCCACGACGGCCGCCCGGGCCACGGCCGGGTCGGCGGCGCAGACCGCCTCGATCTCGCCGGGCTCGACGCGGAAGCCGCGGATCTTGACCTGGTCGTCGGCGCGCCCGGCGAACACCATCGTGCCGTCGGGCAGCCACCGGCCGAGGTCGCCGGTGCGGTACATGCGGGCGCCGGGCGCGCCGAAGGGGTCGGCGACGAAGCGTTCGGCGGAGAGCCCGGGGCGGCCGAGGTATCCGCGGGCGAGGCCGGCTCCGGCGATGTACAGCTCGCCCTCCGTACCGGCGGGGACCGGGCGCAGCCGGGCGTCCAGGAGGTAGACGCGGGTGTTGTGGGCGGGGCGGCCGATGGCGGGGCGGTCGCTGTCGCCGGTACGGCAGAACATCGCGTCGACGGTGCACTCGGCGGGGCCGTACAGGTTGTAGCCGTTCAGGCCCTCGGTGGCGCGCAGTTCGTCCCACAGGTCGTCGCCGACGGCCTCGCCGCCGAGCGCGAGCGTGGTCGGGCGGTGACCCCCGGCAGCGAGGCCGAGGAGCCCTGCCGCCAGGAGGGAGCGGGCGAAGCTGGGCGTGGTGTCGAGGACGTCGACGCGCCGCTCGGTGACGTACGCGGTCAGCGCGTGCGGGTCCTTGCGGGTCTCGTCGTCCACCAGGTGCAGTTCGTGGCCGCCGGTCATCCACAGGAGCTGGCTCCAGGACGCGTCGAAGACCAGCGCGTTGGTGAGCGCGACCCGCAGCTGCCGGCCGCCGGCCGCCTCGGACTCCGGCGCGAAGAACCGGTCCCGGTGGCTGTGGAACATGTTCACCAGGGCGCGGTGCTCGACCGCGACGGCCTTGGGCGTGCCGGTGGAGCCCGAGGTGGAGATGGTGTACGCGAGGTGCGCGGGCAGCAGCGGGGCGGTGCGGTCGGCGTCCGTGAGGTCGGCGTCGGAGGGCGCCCCGGCACCCCCGTCGAGCCGGTCCGCGAGGGCGTCCAGGGAGAGCCGGTCCGGGCCGCCGTCCGGGAGCCCGGCCGCCACGGCGTCCGTGGTCACCAGGAGGACCGGCGCGGTGTCGGCGAGCAGCGCGGTGATCCGGGCGGCCGGGTACTCCGGGTCGACCGGCAGGTAGGCGGCGCCGGCCTTGAGCACGGCGAGGATCGCCACCACGGTGTCGGCGGTGCGGGGCAGCGCGAGCGCGACGAGGGTGTCGGGGCCGGCGCCCCGGGCGGCGAGGAGGCGGGCGAGCCGGTTGGCGCGGGCGTTGAGCGCGCCGAAGGTGAGGGCCTGCCCGCCGCCGACGAGGGCGGTCGCGCCGGGCGTCGCCCGCACCTGCGCCTCGAACACGTCGGGGAGCGTGGCGTCGGGGACCTCGCGGGCGGTGTCGTTCCAGGTGTGGAGGGTGCGGCGGCGCTCCTCCTCGGTGAGGAGGTCGACGCGGCCGGCGGGGGTGTCCGGGGCGGAGACGAAGCCTTCGAGGAGCAGCCGGAGCCGGCCGAGGAGGGCGGTCGCCGCCTCGGTGTCGAAGAGGTCCTGGCGGTGGTTGAGTTCGAGGCGCAGTTCGTCGCCCGGGTAGACGGCGAGGCTGAGCGGGTAGTGGGTGCCCTCGTGGGCCTCGTGGCCGGTGGCCTCCACGATGGCGATGGCCATGCCGGGGATCGCCTTGGACGCGGCCAGCGGGTCGATCGGGAAGCTCTCGAACGCGACGGTGGTGTCGAAGAGTTCGGTGTGCCCGGTGGTCCGGTGGATGTCGGCGAGGCCCAGGTAGTGGTAGCCGCCGAGGCGGGCCTGCTGGTCCTGGAGCCGGGCCAGCATCGCGGACAGCGGCTCGTCCGGGTCGATGCGCAGCCGGGCCGGCACGGTGTTGATGAGCAGGCCGACCATGTGGTCGACGCCCGGGATCTGCGGCGGGCGGCCCGCGACGGTGGCCCCGAACACGATGTCGTCGCGCCCGGTGAGCGAGCCGAGGAGCAGCGCCCAGGCGCCCTGGACGACGGTGTTGAGGGTCAGCCCGCGCTGCCGCCCGGCCGTGGTGAGCGCGGCGGTCAGCTCGGCCGGCAGGTCCGCGATGACGCGCTGCTGGCGGCCCGGGGTGCCCGCGGTGGCCGCCGGGGCGACCAGCGTCGGTTCGCCGAGGCCGTCCAGCGCCTCGGCCCAGGCGCGTTCGGCCTCGGCCCGGTCCTGGGCGTCGAGCCAGCCCAGGTAGTCGCTGAACGGGACGACCGCTTCCAGGTCCGGCAGGCCCGCGTCGCCCCGGGCGCGCCGGTAGAGGCGGAAGACGTCGCGCAGCACGATGGGCAGGGACCAGCCGTCGACCAGGATGTGGTGGTGGGTGATGACCAGGACGTGGCGTTCGGCGCCGAGGCGGACGAGGGTGAAGCGGACGAGCGGGGGCCGGGCCAGGTCGAAGCGGCGTTCGCGGTCGGCGGCGAGGAGCCGGGTGAGCCGGGCCCGCTGCTCGGACTCGCCGAAGCCGCTGAGGTCGCTCTCCTCCCAGGGCACCTCGACGGCGCGGGCCACGGCCTGGACGGCCTGTCCCGAGCGGCGTTGCAGGAAGCCCGCGCGCAGACCGGAGTGGCGTTCCAGGAGCTGCCCGCAGGCGCGCTTCATGGCCTGCGCGTCCAGGGCCCCGGCCAGCTCCAGGGGCGTCTGCATGTGGTAGAAGTCGACGCCCTCGGTGTCGTAGAGAGCGTGGAAGAGCATGCCCTCCTGCAAGGGGGACAGCGGCAGGACCGCTTCCAGCGAGGTCTGCTTCACTTCGAGTTCTCCCATTGGGCTTCGAGCTCTTCGAGCTCGTCCAGGTCGAGCGGGACGAGGGGCTGCTGGGCGGGGGTCCAGGCGCCCTCGCCCGCCGCGACGTCCGTGGCGTGCGGAGCGAGCGCGGCGACGGTCTTGTGCGTGAACACGTCGCGCGGGGTGAGGTCGAGCCCTTCGGTGCGGGCGCGGCCGGCCAGCCGGATCGACATGATCGAGTCGCCGCCGAGGCCGAAGAAGTCGTCGTCGATCGAGACCCGTTCCAGGTCGAGCACTTCGGCGTACAGGCCGCAGAGCAGGGTCTCGCGGGCGTCGCGCGGTTCGCGTCCGGCGGGGGCCGCCGAGGATTCGGGCACGGGCAGGGCCTTGCGGTCCAGCTTTCCGTTCGGGGTCAGCGGCAGGGCGGCGACCTCCATCAGGACGGACGGGACCATGTAGCCGGGCAGTGCGGCGGCGAGGTGTTCCCGGAGCGCGTCCGCGTCGAGGGGCCCCGCGGCGGGGACGGCGTACGCGACGATGCGCGGGGCCCCCGCCCGGTCCTCCCGGACGATGACGGCGGCGCGGGACACCGAGGCGTCGGCGGTGAGCACGGTCTCGATCTCGCCGAGCTCGATGCGGTGGCCGCGGATCTTCGTCTGGTGGTCGGCGCGGCCCAGGTACTCCAGCTCCCCGTCGGCCCGGCGGCGGCCGAGGTCGCCGGTGCGGTACATCCGGGTGCCGGGCGCGCCGTACGGGTCGGCGACGAAGCGCTCGGCGGTGAGCCCGGGCCGGCCCGCGTAGCCGAGGGTGACGCCGGGCCCCGCGATGCAGATCTCGCCGCTCACCCCCGGGGGCACCGGCCGCAGCCGGGCGTCGAGCACGTACACCCGCAGGTTGGAGGCGGGGCGGCCGACGGGCACGGCGGCGGGTTCGGCGCCCGCGAGCGCCAGGTGGCTCGTGGAGTAGACGGACACCTCGGTCGGCCCGTACAGGTTGTGCAGGGCGGCCCCGCTCACGGCGCGGAACCGTTCCACCAGGCCGGAGGTCATGGCCTCGCCGCCGCAGAACACCCGCCGCAGCCCGTCGCAGCGGTCCGCGCCCGGCTCCTGGACGAAGACCTCAAGCGTGGACGGGACGAACTGGGCGACGGTGACCTTCTCCCGGCGGATGAGGTCGGGCAGGTACCCGGGCCGGGTGTGACCGTCGGGCTCGGCGATCACGACGGCGGCGCCGGTGATCAGCGGCCAGAAGATCTCCCACACCGAGGGGTCGAAGCTCATCGAGGTGCGCTGGAGGACCCGGTCGCCGGGGCCGAGCGGGAACGCGTCCTGCATCCAGTGCAGGTAGTTGGCGACCCCGGCGTGCGCCACGACGATGCCCTTGGGGCGGCCGGTGGAGCCGGAGGTGTGGATGACGTAGGCCGGGTGCAGCGGCAGCGGGCGGTCCGGGGCCGGGCGGTCGGTGGCCGGGGCGCCCGAGGTCAGCGCCGCGTAGTTGGCCGGGTCGATGACCAGGACCGGGTCGGCGTCATCGATCATGTTGCGGACGCGCTCCGCCGGGTACTCCGGGTCGATCGGCAGGTAGGCGGCCCCGGCGCGGTGGACGGCGTGCAGGGCGACGATCAGCTCGGTCGAGCGCGGCAGGCTCACCCCGACGACCCGCCCGGGCCCGGCCCCCTTGGCCACCAGCGCGGCGGCGAGGCGGCCGGCCCGTGCGTCGAGTCCGGCGTACGTGACGGTCTCGGCGCCGCAGACGACGGCGACCGCGTCCGGGGTGCGGGCGGCCTGCGCCGCGAACAGCTCGGGCAGGGTGGCGTCCGGGAAGGCCCGGTCCGGGCCCGCGCCCGCCGCGAGCGCCCCGGCCGTCTCCTCGGCGGTGAGCAGGGAGATCCCGGCGACCGGCCGGTCCGGGTCGGCGGCGAACGCCGCGAGGGCGAGCCGGAGCCGGGTGAGGACGGCGTCCGCCTCGGCCGCGCCGTACAGGTCGGCCCGGTAGGTGAGTTCCAGGCGCATCCGGTCGCCGGGGGCGGCGATCAGGCTGAGCGGGTAGTGCGTGGCGCCGGTGGCGTCGGACTCCTCGACGGTGATCCGCAGTCCCGGGACGGCCCGGCCGATGGACGCGCGGTCCACCGGGGCGTTCTCGAAGACCGTGCTGGTGTCGAAGAGTTCGGGCATCCCGGTCAGCCGCTGGAGCGCGGGCAGGCCGAGGTGGTGGTGCCCGGTCAGCGCGGCCTGCTCCGCCTGCACGGTGGCCAGGAGCGCGGCGAAGGACTGCGCGGGGTCGACGCGCACCCGGACCGGGACGGTGTTCATCAGCATCCCAACCATCTCCTCGACGCCCGGGAGCAGGGGCGGCCGGCCGGAGACGGTGGTCCCGAACACGACGTCGTCGCGGCCGGTCAGCAGCGCGAGGAGCAGCGCCCAGGCGCCCTGGACCACGGTGCTGGTGGTCAGGCCCCGGGTGCGGGCGGCCGCGCCCACCGCCCGGGTCAGCTCCTCGTCCAGCTCGGTGACGGCGAGGGCCGGGGCGCCGGTGGCGGCCTGGGCGCCGGGGGCGACGAGGGTCGGCTCGTCCAGGCCCGCGAGGGCGGTGCGCCAGGCGTCCTCGGAGGCCGTACGGTCCTGGGCGGCGAGCCACCCGAGGTGGTCGGAGACCGGGACGGCGGGCGGCAGCGCGGACCCGGCGCCGCCGTCCGCGTACAGCAGGAACAGGTCCCGCAGCACCAGCGGCAACGACCAGCCGTCGTACAGGATGTGATGGTTCGTGAGGACGAGCAGGTGCGTGTCCGGGGCGGTGCGCACGAGGCCGAAGCGGATCAGCGGCGGCGCGTCCATCGGGAAGCGGCGGGCCTTGTCCGCGGCGAGCAGCCCGCTCAGCGCGGCGGCGCGCTCCGGCTCGGCCAGGTCCGCGAGGTCGTGGAACGCCCAGTCCGGTTCGAGGCCGCCGCAGATCACCTGCACGGGCAGCCCGGACCCGGCGCGGTCGAAGGCGGCGCGCAGCGCGGGGTGCCGGTCGAGCACGCCCCGGCAGGCGCGGCGCAGCGCCTCGGTGTCGAGCGGCCCGGCGAGCCCGAAGACCTTCTGCACGTTGTACGGGTCGGGGCCGGCGTCCGCGTCGCCGTCGCGGAGGGCGGCGCCGGAGTAGAAGGCGTGGAAGAGCATGCCCTCCTGGAGCGGGGCGAGCGGGAGCAGCGCCTCCGCGTTCCGCCCGGCCCAGCGGGCGCGCAGGGCGGCGGCCTCCTCGGGGCCGACGGGTTCGGGGACCGGCGGGGCGCCGGCCGGCTCCTCGCCGGGGGCGTCGGTGCCCGCCGCGTGGGCGGCCATGGCGGCGACCGTGCGGAGGCTGAAGACGTCCTGCGGGGTGAGGCCGATCCCGGCGCGGGCGGCGCGGGTGACGAACTGGACGGCCACGATCGAGTCGCCGCCCAGGTCGAAGAAGTTGTCGTCGATGCCCACGGCGGTGGCGCCGAGGAGTTCGCCGATCAGCGCGCACAGCAGGCGCTCGCGGTCGTCGCGCGGGGCGCGGCTCTCGGCGGCGCCGGCGAACTCCGGTGCGGGCAGGGCGTTCCGGTCCAGCTTGCCGCTCGGGGTGAGCGGCAGCGCGTCGAGCACCACGACGGCGGCGGGCACCATGTACTCGGGGAGCCCGGCGGCGGCCAGCTCCCGCAGCGCGGCGGGCTCGGGCACCGCGCCGGGGCGGGGCACCACGTAGGCGACGAGGCGGCGCACTCCGGGGGCGTCCTCGCGGACGACGACCGCGGCGTGCCCGACGGCCGGGCCGGCCGCGAGGACCGCCTCGATCTCACCGGGCTCGATGCGGAAGCCGCGCACCTTGACCTGGTCGTCGCCGCGCCCCAGGTACTCCAGCTCGCCGTCGGGCGTCCAGCGCGCGAGGTCGCCGGAGCGGTACATGCGGGCGCCGGGCTCGCCGTACGGGTCGGCGACGAACCGCCCGGCGGACAGGCCGGGGCGGCTCAGGTAGCCGCGCGCCAGGCCGGAGCCCGCGATGTAGACCTCGCCGGCCACGCCCGCCGGGACGGGGCGCAGCGCCTCGTCCAGGACGCGTACCCGGGTGCGGTGCACGGGGCGGCCCATCCGGGGCACGGTGCGCCCGGCGAGCGGGTCGCTCATGGTGGTGATGACGGTGGATTCGGTGGGCCCGTAGGCGTTGACCATGCGGCGCCCGGGCGACCAGCGCTCCACGAGGTCGGGCGGGCACGCCTCGGCGCCGACGACCAGGGTGACGCCCGGCGGGATCGAGCCCTCGGCCATCACGGACAGCGCGGAGGGGGCGAGCAGCAGGCAGCTGACGCCGGTCTCGGCGATCAGGGCGGCCAGGGCGGGCCCGGGCCGGAGCCGTTCGGCGGGGGCGACGACCGCGCAGCCGCCGGTGAGGAGCGCGGTGCACAGCTCCCAGACGGAGGCGTCGAAGCTGGGCGAGGCGAACATCAGGACGCGCTCGCCGGGCCGCAGCGCGAGCCGGTCGGCCTGGGTGGACGCGAGGGCGGCGATCCCGGTGTGCGGGACCAGGACGCCCTTGGGCCGCCCGGTGGACCCGGAGGTGTAGATGACGTACGCGGTGTGGCCGGGGCGCAGGGGCGCGGTGCGGTCCGCGTCGGTGAGGTCGCTGTCGTCGGCGTGCGGTGCCAGGGACGCCTCGTCCAGGACGAGTTCGTCCAGGAAGAGGTCGCCGACGAACAGCTCGTCCAGGAACAGTTGCTCGGGAAGGTCCGCGAGACCGGTGAGCCGGGCGGCGGCCGCGCGGGTGGTGAGCATCAGGGCGGGGCGGGCGTCGTCCAGCATGTACGCGATGCGCTCGGCCGGGTACGACACGTCGACCGGCAGCTGCGCGGCGCCCGCCTTCAGGACCGCCAGGACGCCCACGATCGCCTCCGGTGAGCGGTCCATGGCGACGGCGACCCGGGTGCCGGGCCCGGCGCCCTTGCGGGCGAGGAGGCGGGCCAGCCGGTTGGCGCGGGCGTTGAGCCGTTCGTACGAGAGCGTGGTCTCCCCCGCCCGTACGGCGTCGGCGTGCGGGGTGGCCCGGGCCTGCCGCTCGAACAGCTCGGGGAAGGTGGCCCCGGCGTCCGGCCGGCCGGTGTCGTTCCACTCCACGAGGACCCGTTCGTGCTCGGCCGGGCCGAGGAGCGGGACGCGGCCGATCGGGAGGTCGGCGGGGGCGGTGGCCAGTGCGGTGAGGTAGCGCAGGAAGCGGTCCTGGTGGGCGGCGAGTTCGTCCTCGGTGTAGCGGTCGGCGGGGGCCTCGAAGTCGATGGCGGCGCCCTGCCCGGTGCTCTGGGGACGGACGCTGATGTTGAGGTCGGGGACCGGGCCGCCCTGGAGGGTGCGGGCGTAGGTGGGGTGGCCGCCGAAGAGCAGGTCGCCGCTGCCCGGGATGATGTTGACCTGCACCCCGAAGAGGTGGCCGCCGCTGCCGACCAGCTTCAGGTCGCGCCGCAGGTCGTCGTACGGGTAGTTCTGGTGCTCCAGGAGCTCGGCGAGCCCCGACGCGACCTGGCGCAGCAGCTGGGAGCGGGTGGTGGCCGGGTCGATGGTGAGCCGCAGCGGGAGCTGGTTGGCCATCATGCCGGGGTTGTTGCGGGCGATGTCGGTGCGCCGGGCCGCGACCGGGACGCCGATGGTGAGGTCGCGCTGCCCGGTCATGCCGTGCAGATACGCGGCGACCGCGGCGAGCACCGGGACCGTCCAGGTGGTCCGGGCCTCGCGTCCGGCGGTGCGGAGCGCGGCGAGCGCGGATTCGGGGAGCTCGGCGGTGCGGGTGGGCAGCACCTCTCCGGCCCGGCCCGGCACCGTGCGGTCGGACAGGGTCGCGGTCTCCGGCTGCACCGCGAACCGGTCGAGCCAGTAGGCGCGGTCGCGGGTGAAGCGGTCGGACGCGCGGTAGGCGGCCTCCTCGGCGACCAGCTCGGCGAGGGTGTTCAGCGGGGCGCCCGCGGACTCCTCACCGGCCGCCTCGGCGGCGTACAACTCGGCCACCCGGCGCGTGAAGAGGACGCTGCCGAAGCCGTCGATGAGGATGTGGTGGCAGCGCTTGTACCAGATGAAGTGCGCGTCCCCGAGCTTCAGCAGCACCTCGTTGAAGAGCGGGTCGCGGACGAGGTCCAGGGCGGTGTGCCGGTCCTCGGCCATCCAGCGCAGCGCCTCGGCGTGCGGGTCCGGCCGGCCGGAGAGGTCGATCTCCCGTAGCAGTTCGCCGGCCTGCGCGACGGCCTTCTGGTACGGGCCCTGGGGGCCCTCGCCGAAGGCCACGTCGAAGGTGCCGCTCTCGACCTCGGCGCGGCGGACCGCGCGCCGGAGGACGCCGGCGTCCACCGGGCCCCGGATCTCCAGGTAGTCGGCCAGGTTGAACGTCGAGGTGGGCGAGGCGAGCCGGTGGGCGAACCAGACCCCGCGCTGGGCGGCGGTCAGCGGAAACGGGGTGCCTTCGGTGACGAGCGGAGTCATCGGACGACGACCACCTTCCCGGCGCGTTCCAGCGCGCCTCGGTCTGGTGCCCTGGGCCGGATCGCGGGGTGTTCGGTGCGGTCCGCAGGGCGGGACGTCCGGCGGTCGTGGGGCGCCGGGGCGACGGCGGGCGCGGCCGCCCCGGGGCGTGCGGGGCGGCGACGGCAGGGTGTCGACGGGCCGGCGCCATGGCATCGATGCTCGCCGAACGCACGTGCGGTCACCAGGAAAGCGACCGGCAACCGGCGGCGCCGGCTGCCGGTCGGCCGCCGGGGCGAGTTACCGGATTCTTGCCTGGAAGGGGCCCGCCGCCGCTCGGCATGATGCGCAGCAATGCCCGCAGAGGCTGAGAGGACCACTGCCTTGACCCGTCCCGAGAGCTATCCCGACCGCGCCCTGCTGGAGTGGCTGACCGACGCGCCGGCCGACCGTGGGCTCCACTTCGCCGGATCCCGTGACAGCTGGGACTTCCACTCCTACCGGTCGCTCGCCCGGCTGACCCTCAGCACGGCCGCCGCGCTGCGCGCGCACGGGGTGCGGCGCAACGACGTGGTGGTCGTGGTGCAGCGTTCCAGCGCCGGTTTCGCGGCCAGCCTGTTCGGCGCGCTCGCGGCCGGGGCGACACCGTCCTCGATCGCGCCGCCGTTCGCGTTCCAGCGGAGCGAGGACTACCAGCGCCACGTCGACCACCTCTTCCGCACGGCGGCCCCGGCCCTCACCCTCTGCGACGAGGACTCCTTCGAGGCGGTCAGCAAGACGTGCGCCGGGCTCGGCATCCGCCAGCCGGTGCTCTTCGAGGAGCTGGTACGCGACGTGGAGCCGGCCTCCGCCCCGTACCCGCTGCCGGACCACGCGCTGATCCAGTTCACCTCCGGGTCGAGCGGCTTCTCGCGCGGGGTGCGGGTCGCGTCCGACGCGCTGCGCGCCAACGTCACCGCGACGCGGCGCCGACTGGGGTGGCGGCCCGAGGACGCCGGCATCAGCTGGATGCCCGTGCACCACGACTTCGGCCTGACCGGCTGCCTGATCAACATGGTGGTCACCGGGTCCGACGGCTGGCTGATGCAGCCCGAGCACTTCCTGCGCGACCCGGTCCGCTATCTGCGCTGCATGAGCGAGAACCGGATCGGCCTGACCGCGATGCCCAACTTCGGCCTGGCGTACATCCTGCGCCGGGTCCGCCCGGCCGCCCTGGAAGGCATGGACTTCAGCGCCCTGCGGTCGGTCAGCCTGGGCGCCGAGCGCATCGATCCGGACGCCCTGGAGGCGGTCGAGGCGCTGCTCGGCCCGTACGGCTTCCGGCGCGGCGTCTTCACCCCGGCGTACGGGGGCGCGGAGGCCACCCTCGGGGTGACCGGTCTGGCCCCGGACGAGGGCTGGACGGCCTCGGCGCCGGACGGCGAGGACGGGCGGCCCGGCACGGCCCGGATCGTGGGCTGCGGACACCCGATGGAGGGCGTCACGGTCTCCGTGCTGGACGAGGACGACAGCCCCGTGCCCGACGGCACCGTGGGCGAGATCGTCGTCGGCGGGACCTCGGTGCGCGGCAACAGCTATGTCGGCGACGCGGGTTCGGCGTCCGGGACCAGCCTGGCTTCGGGCGTGCTGCGCTCGGGCGACGCCGGGTTCCTGCGGGACGGGCAGCTGTTCGTCCTCGGCCGGCTCGGTGACGGCATCAAGATGAACGGCAAGATGGTCTTCGCGGAGAGCCTGGAGGGCCGGCTGCACGAGCTGGGCGTCACCGAGCGCCGGGCGGCCGTGCTGCTGGGCTTCCGCGACGGGGTCGCGACGGCCGCCGTGGTCATGGAGGGCGCGAAGCCGGAGTGGGACGAGGTCGCCCGGGAGGTCGTCACGGAGTCGCTGCCCGACGCGGAGCTGCTGCTCGTCCACGTCCGCCGCAGCGGCCTGGCGGTCACGTCGAGCGGCAAGCCGCGCCGGCGGCTGATGTGGAAGCAGCTGTGCGACGGCACACTCGCGGACACGGCGGTCTGACCCGTACGCGGGCACACGTGAAGGGGGCCGGTCGGCGACCGGCCCCCTTCAGCCGCGTTCAGGTGCGGAACGCGAGCACGACGTTGTGGCCGCCGAAGCCCGCCGCGTTGGACAGGGCCGCGAGGTCGCCGGCCGGCAGCGCGCGGGGCACGGTGCGCACCACGTCCAGCGCGATGGCGTCGTCCAGGTCGGCCAGGTTCGCGACGGGCGGGGCCGTGCGGTCGCGCAGGGACAGGACCGCGGCGAGCGCGCCCAGTGCCCCGGAGCCGCCGATCAGGTGGCCGGCGGCCGACTTGACGGCCGAGACGGCGTAACCGGACTCCCCCAGCACGTGGTTGAGCGCCCGGCTCTCCGCGATGTCGCCCTGCGGGGTCGACGTGGCGTGCGCGCTGACGTGCGCCACGTCCGCCGGGGTCAGCCCGGCGTCCGCGAGTGCCTTGCGCAGGGCGCTCGCCAGACCGAGCCCGTCCGGTTCGGGCCGCACCATGTGGTGGGCGTCCGCGCTCACCCCGGCCCCCGCCAGCTCGCAGTAGACCCGGGCGCCCCGGGCCCGGGCGTGCTCGGCGGACTCCAGGACGAGGACGGCGGCGCCCTCGCCGAGGACGAAGCCGTCGCGCTGCTTGTCGTAGGGGCGGGAGGCGCCCGCCGGGTCGTCGTTGCGCCGGGACACCGCGTGCATCGAGGCGAAGGCGGTGAGCGTCAGCGGGCCGATGACGGCCTCGCCGCCGCCGACCGCGACCACGTCGGCGCGGCCCAGCCGGATCATGTCCAGGCCCGCCGCGACCGCCTCGGCCCCGGCCGCGCAGGCCCCCGCCGGGGAGTGCGCGGCGGCGCGGGCGTTGAGCGCGAGGCTGACCGCCCCGGCGGCGCCGTTCACCATGACCATGGGCACGGTGTACGGGGAGATGGCGCGCTCCCGTCCGGTGCGCAGCTGCTCCTGGGCGCGCAGGAGGGCGCCGACGCCCCCGATGCCGCTGCCCATGACGACGCCGACGCGCTCGGCGGGCGGCTGCCCGTGGTCACCGGCCGGGCCGCGGAAGCCGGCGTCCCGCCACGCCTCCTCGGCGGCGACGCACGCGAACCGGGCGGCCCGGTCGAGCCGGCGGGCCCGGGTCCGGTCCAGGACGGTGTCGGGTTCGACGGCGGCCCGGGCGGCGATGCGGGCGGGCAGCCCGTCGGCCCAGGTCTCGGTGAGGGCGCGGGCGGCGGACCGGGCCGCGACGATGCCCTCCCAGGTGCTGGGGGCGTCGCCGCCCAGCGGGGTGGTGGCGCCGAGGCCGGTGACGACGACCTCGGGCAGGCGCGTACGGGCGACGGGCATCGGCGGCCCTCTCCTTCCGCTTCGGGGCGGGCCCCGACAGGGCCTAGGCGGCGGTACGCAGGGCCTCGGGCCGGGCCAGGTTCTCGGCGAGGAACAGCTCGCGCAGCTTCGGGGTGAGCAGGCCGAGCTGCCGCAGGACGTGGATCACCTGCTGGAACAGCAGCTGCCGGTAGCCGAACATCATCGGGTCGGTACGGGCGAAGGCCAGGCCCTGTTCGACGTCGAGGCCCATGTTCTCCCAGACCTCGCGCAGCAGGAACCGGCGGGACATCAGGTGGACGGCCTCCAGGAGGAACGCCTCGCGCTCGTCGCGCTCCCGGGTCGTCATGTCGTTGTAGAGGCCGGTGAGGGCGACCACGCCGAAGCCGATGTGCCGGGCCTCGTCCTTGGCGATCATCCGGGTGATCGAGGTGATCAGCGGGTCGCCGAAGCCGCTGCTGGCGAGCCGGGTGGCGGCCAGGGCGAGCCCCTCCACGATGACCTGCATGCCCAGGTAGACGACGTCCCAGCGGGACTCGGCGAGCAGGTCGCGCAGCAGGGCCTTGAGGCCGGGGTTGATCGGGTAGGAGACGCCGATCTTCTCGTCTATGTACCGGGCGAACGCCTCGACGTGCCGGGCCTCGTCGGCGACCTGGGAGGCCGCGTACACCTTCGCCTCCAGGTCGGGGACGGTCTCCACCAGCCGGGCCGTGGTGACGAGGGCGCCCTGTTCCCCGTGCAGGAACTGGCTGACCATCCACGCCTGGTACTCCCAGCGGAAGCTGTTGAGCAGTTCGCGGGGGACGGGGCTGTTCTCGGAGACGACGAACGAGGCGAGGCCGGCGCTCTGGTCGTCGGACAGCGGGGCACCGAAGCGGACGTCGTAGCTCCAGTCGATGTACGTGTCGGCGTCCCACTGGTTCTGCTTGTTGCGCTGGTACAGCTTCCAGATACGGCTGTCGCGCCCGTCGTAGTCCCAGGTGAGGCAGGCGCGGATGGAGGCGTCGACCTCCATCAGGTCCTCGCGGGCCCGGTCGAGGGTGAAGAGCGTCGAGTCGGCGGAGCCGTCCTCGCCGCGCGGAGGGGCCGAGCCCTCAACGGAAACGTCGGTCATCGGGAACGCGATCCTTTCATCCACCGTGGCCCGTCGGCCCCGGCCCACACCCTCGCCCGCCCGGGGGCGCCCGGCCAGGAAGGCCCTGGGCAATTTGCGGGCATCAACAACTGCCGGTCGGTTGCCTGGTGGCCCGCGCGCCCGCGCGCCGAGCATGGGCGCCCCCGCCCCCGTAACCCGGGCGCCACCTCCCACCACCCTCATGGAGCTGTTCCGATGACCCTGGAGCACGCCCGGCCCACCCTCGACGCCGTCGCCTCCCTCGAACGGCTCCTCGGCGACCCCGTCGACGGCGAAGGACCCTTCTCGTTCGCCGGAATCGTCGCGGCCGAGGAGCGCGACGAACTGCCCCCCGGGGCGAAGAAGCTGCTGCTGGACTGGGGGTTCGCCGACTTCCTGGTCCCCGAGGGCGACGGCGGACGGCTGCGGAACCTGGAGTCGGCCTTACTGCTGACCCGCACCCTGGCCCGGCGCAACCTCACCTTCTCCGTGCTGTTCGGCTCGACCCTGCTGGGCGCCGCGCCCGTGTGGCTGTGGGGCACCGACGCGCAGCGGGCCCCGGTGGCCGAGGGGCTGGCCGCCGGGGCCATGGCCTGCTTCGGCATCTCGGAGCGCGACCACGGCAGCGACCTCGCGGCGTCCGGCACGACCGCCGTGTCGGACGGCGACGACATCGTCCTCAACGGCGAGAAGTGGCCGGTCGGCAACGCGACCAGGTCGCGGTTCGTCAGCGTCCTCGCCCAGCACGACGGGCGCGGGCTCTCGCTGTTCCTGGTGGACAAGGAGCGGCTGGCGGACGGGGCGTGGACGAACACCCCGTTCGTGAAGGGCGCCGGTCTGCGCGGCCACGACCTGAGCGGGATCACGTTCCACGACGCCCGCATCCCGCGCTCGGCGCTGGTCGGCCGGCCGTACCGGGGGCTCGCCTCGGTGCTGAAGACCCTCCAGATCACCCGGACCGCCATCGGCGCGATGTCGCTGGGCACCATGGACTCGGCGCTGCGGATCGGGATGCGGTACGCCGGTGAGCGGGTGCTGTACGGGTCACCGGTCAAGGAGATCCCGTTGGTGCGGGAGCACCTGGTGGGCGCCCATCTGGATCTCCTGATCGCCGAGTGCGTGGCCCTGCCCGTGGCGCGGGCCCTGTCGGTGGTGCCGTCGCGGATGAGCCTGTGGTCCTCGGTCGTGAAGTACCTGGTCCCGGTGATGGGCGAGGAGGTGCTGGACCATATCGGCAAGGTGCTCGGGGCGCGCGGGTACCTCCGCGAGGGCGTCGCCTCGGGGGCCTTGCAGAAGTTGCGCCGCGACCACGCCATCACGACGGTCTTCGAGGGCACGACGCACGTCAATCTGCACAGCATCGCCACGCAGCTGCCGACGGTCGCCGCCGTCGCGGACCGGCCGGCCGAGGGCGGCCGCGAGGTGCTGCGCGCCCTGTTCGACTGGTCGCGCGAGGCGCCGGTGTGGTCCCCGTCCGGCGACGCCCTGCACCTCACCAGCGCCGCGCAGGACGAGATCACCCGGGGCTGGACGGATGCCGTCCGGGAGGCGGCGGTCGTCGCGAAGGAGCGCCTGGACGAGGAGTCGGCCGCCGAACTCGCTCTCGTACTGGCGGAGCTGACCTCACACCGGGCGGCCCTGTACGCGGAGGTGGCCGGCGCGGGCCGGGCCCCGGACTCGGTGGCGGCGGCCCGCGCGGCGGCCCGGCACTGCGTGCTGCACGCGGCGGCGTCCTGCCTGTACGCGTGGCTGTACGGGGGTGGGCGGGAGCGGAGCGCGGTGCGCGGCGACGGATGGCTGATTCTGGCGCTCCAGCGCCTCGTACAGCGGCTGGAGCCCGGCCGGCTGCCGGCGGAGCGGCACCAGGACGCGTTTGTGCGTTGTGTGGAGGAAGCGTTGGCGAAAGGTGAAGACTTCTCACTTCTCCCTACCGTCTCTTGACCCTCTTTTGACCGGCGCTAGGCCAACCCTGCCGCCAAAAGGGTAGGACATATACGCATACACGCACCTACAGTCAACCCTTCACCGGAGCTACACTCCTGCGGGTCGAGGGGCCCGAGGACAGGGGCCCCCTAGGGGGTGCGCGTCTATTGCGTTACCCCTCGGTATGCGTTGTGGGGGACAACAATGCTGAGCAGATTGGGCTTCGAATCCCATGAAGAGGATGTGTACCGGCTCATCCTCGAGAACCACGGGCTGCGGCCGAGCGATGTGCGGCAGCGGCTGAATCTGACCGAGGAGCAGGTGCGGCGGGCAGTCGACCAGCTGATCGACCGCAAGCTCCTGGCCGTCCCGTACCAGGACGAGCTGCGGCCCGTGGACCCGAACCTGAGCCTGTACTCCTTGTTGAGCGACCAGCTCACCGAACTGCACGACCGGCAGAAGGAGTACGAGCGCACCAGGGCGGACATCCGCGCGATGCTGGCGGAGTTCGGGCATCTGTACCCGTCGCGTTCGCAGCCGGACGCGGAGCGCCTGATCGGCATGGACTCCGTACAGGAGCGCATGCAGGATCTGGCGGACGCGGCCCGGCAGGAGTGCATGACGTTCAATCCGGGCGGCGGCCAGTCGGCCGCCAGCCTGGCCGCGAGCAAGCCGCT
This sequence comes from Streptomyces sp. NBC_00209, assembly GCF_045206345.1. Lineage (NCBI taxonomy): Bacteria > Bacillati > Actinomycetota > Actinomycetes > Kitasatosporales > Streptomycetaceae > Streptomyces > Streptomyces sp. NBC_00209. Next base: position 2,990,275 of record NZ_CP108121.1, read on the forward strand.
CGACAGCGACGTCATCGCGCGTGGGGTGCGGATGCGCACGGTCTATCTGGACAGCGTGCGCAACGATCCGACGACCGTGGAGTACGCGGGCTGGCTGACCGGCATGGGCGGCCAGGTCCGGACCGTGCCGGTGCTGCCGATACGGATGGCGGTCATCGACCGCGCGGTGGCGATCCTACCCATGGACCCGGACCACACCCGCAAGGGCGCCGTCCAGATCAACTCGCCCGGAGTGGTGAAGGCCCTGGTCGAGCTCTTCGAACGGGTGTGGGCGGACGCCGTCCCGCTCGGCGACGGGCACGACCACTGCGCGTTGCTGGACGAGCACGGACTCGCCCGGCGCGAACAGGAGTTGCTGCGGCTCCTCGCCCAGGGGCTCACCGACGCGGCCGCGAGCAAGAGCCTCGGCATATCCCTGCGTACGGTGCGCAGGATGACGGCCGATCTGAGCGAACGCCTCAACGCCCGGAGCCGGTTCGAGGCCGGTCTCCGGGCGGGGCAGCGCGGCTGGCTCTGAGCTAGTTGACCCCGGCGGCGACGGTGCAGACCGGCGCCGAGTCCCAGTTGAGGTTGCCACCGGGCAGGTCCGCGTCGAGACCGAGGTCCAGGTCCAGGCCGCCCGGCACGGAGTCCCAGTTCAGGTTCCCGTCGGGCACCAGGTCCCAGTTCAGGTTCCCTTCGAGGGACGCGCCGGCGCCCTCGCAGCGCAGGGAGACCCCGGCGTCCGCGGGACCGGCGCCGGTGTCGGCCTGGGCGGTCGCACCCAGGGAAGCGAATGAGAACACAACCGCGGCGGTCGCGAAACCAAGAATTCGACCAGCGCTGCTCATGTTTTTGTCCCCCAATTGTCATCCCCGCCCGCCCGGTGGTCCTGGAACCGGAGGGCAACGGGTAACTCGGCTCTGTCCGTGATCCATTCTGAGTGAAAAGGGGGCGCCGGGAAAGGTTTTCCGGTGGCAGGAAAGGACCAGCGGCAGCCTCATGCCACCTCGGCCGCCGGGCCGAGCGTCGCCGCAGATGGCGAGGGGTGCGGCGGGCCGGCGGCCCGATCCCGAGCCACGCCTTTGGCACGGTGCTGCCACCGGGAAAATGCTGCCACCAATACCCCCTTCCGCGCGTGTGTTCGCATGAGCAGAATCCACCCGGCGGGGGTTTCCTCCATCATGTACGGACGACCCCCACCTGAAACGCCAACGTCAACATCTGGCCGGATTCCCTCCATCTCTCATTCGCTTCACCGGAATCCGGTCCGCTTCGAAGGGGGAACTTCCCGATGCGCCGCACCATGCTCAAGTCCAAGATCCACCGGGCGACGGTCACCGAGGCCGACCTGAACTACGTGGGCTCGCTCACCCTGGACCCCGTCCTCATGGAGGCGGCGGACCTGCTGATCGGCGAGCAGGTGGCCATCGTGGACGTCAACAACGGCTCGCGCCTGGAGACGTACATCATCGAGGGCGAGCGCGGCTCGGGCGTCGTCTGCATCAACGGCGCGGCGGCGCGGCTGGTCGCCCCGGGCGACATCGTCATCATCATCGCCTACGGGTCGGTGGAGGAGGACGAGATCGGCAAGCGGGAACCGCGCGTCGTCTTCGTGGACGAGGCCAACCGCATCGCCCACGTCGGCAGCGACCCCTCCTCGTGACCCGGTAACACCGGGCGCCCCCTGCCCCCTACCCGCTCCCGGGCGGACGGGGCGGGGCGTCACACCGCCACGGCCACGAGAAACAATCGGGGGATCTGCACATGATCGAGGCCATCGAACAGCCCATGTCCGCGACGCCGGACGTCCGCCGGCTGCGCCATCTGCTCGCCGAACGAAGGCAGGCGCGCGGCTGGACCCAGGAGGAGCTCGCGGAGCGCTCCGGGGTCAGCGTGCGCACCATCCGCAACATCGAGACCGGCTCCAACAACCGGCCCCGCCGCGCCTCCGTCGACCTCCTGCTGGGCGCCTTCGGGACCTCGCTCGCCGAACTCGCCGGCGCCGAGGGCCTCCACCCCGGCCACGAGGTCACCCCGCTCTTCCTGCCCCGCCAGCGCGACGCCTCCGGGCACTGGCCGCACCCGGTCGACCCCGACCGCTGGCGCGGCCCCCGCCCGCTCACCGAGGCCATGGCCGGGCGCGACGACGACCTGCGCCATGTCCTGGGCACCATGCGCCGGGGCAGGCTGCTCGTCCTCACCGGGCCTGGCGGCGTCGGCAAGACCCGGCTCGCCCTGACCGCCGCCGCCCGCCTCCAGGAACGCTTCCGCGACGGCGTCGGAGTGGTCGAACTCGGCCCGTGCGTCCCCGAGTCGGCGGACCCGGCCGCCGCGCGGGACCAGGTGCACCGGGCCGTGGACGCGGTCCTGGCGGACGCGGTCGTCCGCGGCCCGGGCCGGGAGCTGGACCTGCTGCTGGTCGTGGACAACGCGGAACACGTCGTCGCGACGGTCTCCCGGCTGGTCCTGCGGCTCGTCGTGACGCATCCCGGACTGCGGGTGCTGATCACCTCACGACGGCCGCCGGCCGTCCTGTCCGCCGACGTCTGGGAGGTGTCCCCGCTCCCGGCGGGCGAGCCGTGCGCGGACGCGGCGACCGGCAGCCCGCAGGGGGACGGCGCCGCCCTCCCCGCCGCCGTGGAGCTCTTCCTGCGCCGCGCCAGGTCCACCGTGCCCACGCTCGACCTGGGCAGCCGGCTGCCCCAGGTGGCCGAGCTGTGCCGGCGCCTGGACGGGCTGCCGCGCGCGATCGAGGCCGCCGCGCACTGCATCCGGACCGTGTCGCTGGAGTCCCTGCTGTACAGCGGTCCCGCGCTGTACATGTTCGACCGGTTCGACCTGTCGGCGGTCTCGCACCACAGGACTCTCGCCGACAGCGTGCGCTGGAGCTACGACCTGCTCACCGCCGAACAGCGGGACCTGCTGCACCACCTGGCCCGGTCCTTCGACTCGTTCACCGTCGAGGACGTGGTGAGCGACCACCCGGCGGGCGCCTGGACGGCGGGCAGCGTCGTCTGCGGACTGGCGGAGCTCGCCGACGCCTCCCTGATCCGCGTACACCGCGGCACCCGCTACGGCTACCGGGTCTACGGCTGGATCAAGGCGTACATCGACACGCTCGACCAGGATTCCGGCCGCACGCTCGGCGCCTGACCCGCCGGCCGGAAGACCGCCCCCCGCGCCCCCTCCCCCTCACCCCGCCCGCAGGGCCAGCGCCACCTGGTGGCCGCCGAAGCCCGACGCGTTGCTCAGCACGGCGGCCGGTCCGGCGGGCAGGGGGCGCGGGGCCGCGCGGACCACGTCCAGCTCGATGGTCTCGTCCAGCTCCTCGATGTTCACGGTGGCCGGAGCCACCCGGTCCCGCAGCGCGAGCACCGCCGCCACCGCGGACAACGCCCCGGCGGCGCCCAGCAGATGGCCCGTCATCGACTTGACGGCCGACACGGGGACCCCGCCCGGCCCGAACAGCGCGCCGATCGCCCGGCTCTCGATCATGTCGCCGCCCGGGGTCGAGGTGGCGTGCGCCCCGATCTGGACCACGTCCGCGGTGGTCAGGCCGCCGTCCGCGAGGGCCCGCTCCATCGCCCGGGCCAGGGACTTCCCGGTGGGCTCGGGCCGGGCCATGTGGTGGGCGTCCGCGCTCATCCCGGCCCCGGCGACCTCGCAGTAGATCCTGGCGCCCCGGGCCCGCGCGTGCTCGGCCCGTTCCAGGATCAGCACCGCGGCCCCCTCCCCCATGACGAAGCCGTCCCGCCCCGCGTCGAAGGGGCGCGAGGCCCGCTCCGGGTCCTCGTTGCGCCGGGACAGCGCGGTCATGTTCGCGAACCCGGCCATCGCCAGCGGATGGATCGCCGCGTCGCTGCCGCCGACCGCGACCACGTCGGCGCGCCCGAGCCGGATCAGGTCGAGCCCCGCAGCGACGGCCTCGGCACCCGCCGCGCACGCGGTGGCCGGGGCCTGCGCGCAGGCACGGGCACCGATGACCATGCTGGCCTGGGCGGCCGGGCTGTTGGCCATCAGCATCGGGACCGCGATCGGGGAGACCTTCCGGGGCCCGCCGGTCCGCAGCACCTCCTCGCCCGCGAGGGCGGTGCCGAGCCCGCCGAACGCGGTGCCGACGACCGCCGCCGTCCGGTCGGCGTCGGGGCCGCCGTCCTTCCCGGCCGGGGCGGTGAACCCGGCGTCCGCCCACGCCTCGCGGAGCGCGACGACGGCGAACTGCCCGGCCCGGTCCATCCGCCGCGCCTCGATCCGGTCCAGCACGGACGTGGGCTCCACGGCGGCCCGGGCGGCGATCCGTACCGGCAGGTCCTTCGCCCAGCGCCCGGTGAGCGCGACGGCGCCGCTGCGCCCGGCGAGCAGCGCCTCCCAGGTGGCCGGGGCGGTGCCGCCGAGCGGGGTGGTGGCACCGAGGCCGGTGACCACGACGTCGTGCAGGGTGCGGGACATGGACGCGTTCTCCTCAGCGGCGTACGAAGGGATGGGGTGTTACGCGGTGGCGTCGATGAGGCTCTTCGGGCGCATATCGGTCCAGTTGGCCTCGATGTACGCGAGCGCCGCCGCCCGGTCCGACTCCCCGTGCGCGACGGCCCAGCCCGCCGGGACCTCCGCGAAGGACGGCCACAGCGAGTGCTGCCCCTCGTCGTTGACCAGGACCACGAAGGCCCCCTCCTCGTCGTCGAACGGATTCGCCATCACTGACTTCCTTCCTGGTTGTCCCGTACGGGAACGAGCACGGCGGCCAGGGCGGCCGGAGTGCGGAAACGGTGGAGCTGTACGAGGTCCGGCTCGGCGCCCAGCGCCTCCCGGACGCGCCCGGCGAGTCGGAGCGCCCGCAGCGAGTCGCCGCCCGCGTCGAAGAAGTCCTCGTCGGCGCCGTGGTGTTCGCGCCCGAGCACCGAGGCGAACAGCGCGCACAGGGCCTCGGTGCGCGCCGGGGAAGCGGCGGCGGGGGCGGGCGGCGCGTCGGGCGCGGCGCGCCCGGCCAGGACGGGCAGCGCGGTCCCGGGCAGCGCCCCGGTCGCGGTCTCCGGGTCCTCGGCGAAGGCGGTGAGCAGGGCGGTGAGCCGGTCCAGCACGGCGGCGGCCTGTCCGGCGTCCACCAGCTCGGCGCGGTGGCTGACCTCCAGGTACATGCGGTCGCCGGGGACGGCCATCAGCTTGAGCGGGTAGTGGTAGGCGTCCCGCCCGTGGAAGCCGGCGACGCGCAGGCCCGCGCCGGGCACGGCGGGCAGGGCTCCGGCCCTCGGGTAGTTCTCGAAGACGATCGACGTGTCGTACAGCGGCCCGGCGCCCCCGAGGCGCTGGATGCCGGCGGGTCCGAGGTGGTGGTGGTCGGCCAGTTCGGCCTGGGCGGCCTGTACGCGTACGAGCAGGGCGCGCAGCGGTTCGGCGGGGTCGGCCGCCTCGACGCGGACCGGCACGGTGGTGATGTACAGCCCGACCATGTCCTCGATGCCGGGCAGTTCCGGCGGCCGGACGGAGACGGTCGCGCCGAACACCACGTCCCGGCGCCCGGTCAGCTCGGCGAGGAGCAGCCCCCAGGCGCCCTGGACCACGGTGTTCGGGGTCACCCCGGCCGTGCGGGCGGCGGCGGTGAGCGCGGCCGTGAGGTCCAGGGGCAGTTCGGCGGTGATCCGCTCGGGGAGGGTCGTCAGGGTGCCGGTGTCGTGGCCGGGGGCGATCAGGGAGGGCCCGGGCAGGCCCTTGAGCGCGGTGCGCCACGCCTCGCGGGCGGCCTCGCGGTCCCGGCCCGCCAGCCAGGCGGCGTACTCCCGGGCGGGGACGGGCCGGGGCAGCGCGGCGGGGTCGCCGCCGTTCAGGTACAGCGTGAACAGGTCGCGCAGCAGCACCGAGGTGGACCAGCCGTCGGTCAGGATGTGGTGGCTGGTGAAGACCAGGGCGTGCCGGTCCGTCCCCGTCCTGAGCAGCGTGAAGCGCAGCAGCGGCGGCCGGTCCAGGGCGAACCGGGCCCGCCGGTCACGGGCGAGGAAGGCGTCCAGGCGGGGGCGCGGCGACGAGCCGTCGGGGCGGGTCAGGTCCAGCTCGGCCCAGGGCACTTCGACGCGTCCGGCGACGGCCTGGACGGGTTCGCCGGAGTCCAGGAGGAGGAATCCGGTGCGCAGGGCCTCGTGCCGGTCGGTGAGGGCCTGGCAGGCGCGGCGCAGGGCCCCGGTGTCCAGGGCGCCTTCGAGCTCGGCGACGAGCTGGACGTGGTAGACGTCGGCGGCCCCGCTGTCGTACCGGGCGTGGTGCAGCAGCCCTTCCTGGAGCGGCGTCGCGGGCAGCAGTCCGGCGGGCGGGCCCGCGGGCCAGGTGGCCTCCAGGGTTTCCAGCTCCTCCTGCCCGATGTCCACCAGCGGTACGTCGGAGGGGGTGAGGCCGCCCGCCCCGGGCCGCGCGGTGTGGGCGACGAGGGCGCGCAGGGCGGCGAACCACGCCTCGCCGAGCTCCGCCGCGTCCGCCTCGGTGAGCAGGTCGCCGGGCCAGGACCAGGTCGCGGTGAGGCGGGGCCCGTCGGGCAGGTCGTGCGTCGCGGCGTTGACCTCGATGACGTGCGGCATGGGCAGCCCGTCATCGGTCCCGGACACCACGGCGTCGGCCTCGGCGGCGATGTCCCACACGCCTTCGCCGGGTCCGGAGACGCGGCCGAGGTAGTTGAAGCCGATCTGCGGGGCCTCGTACGCGGCGAGCGGACCCGCCGTGTCCGGGTTGAGGTGGCGCAGCAGCCCGTAGCCGATGCCGTGGTCGGGGATCGCCCGCAGCTGCTCCTTGACCCGCTTCACGGCCCGGTTCAGGTCGCCGGGGCCGGGGTCCACGCGTACGGGATAGAGGCTGGTGAACCACCCGGCGGTACGCGACGGGTCGAGGCCGTCCGCGATCTCCTCGCGGCCGTGTCCCTCCAGGTCCACGAGCACGCCACGCGCGCCGTCCGTCCCGCGCGCCCGGCGCCAGGAGTCGACGGCCAGGGCGAGCGCGGTGAGCAGGATGTCGTTGATCCCGGTCCGGAAGGCGGCGGGCACTCCGGTCAGCAGCGGTTCGGTGTACGCGGCCGGAAGGGTCAGGGTGAGCGAACGGGCGGTCCCGTACACGTCGCGCGCGGGGTCGAGCGGGCGCGCGGCGAGGGCGGGGTCTCCGCCGGACAGGATCTCCTCCCACAGCGGCAGCCGGTCGGTGTGCCAGGGGTCGAGCGCCGCCGTGTGCAGCCGCGCGGACCAGGTGCGCAACGAGGTGTGTACGGGGTCGAGTTCGGCCGTACCGACGTCGGCGGCGCCCTCCCAGGCCCGGTGCAGGTCGGGCAGCAGGACCCGCCAGGAGACGCCGTCCACGGCGAGGTGGTGCACGGTGAGCAGGAGACGGCCGTCGGCGCCGGGGCCCGCGTCGAACCAGACCGCCTCGGCCAGGCGGCGGGCGGCGGGGTCGAGCCGGTCGCGCGCGGCGGCGGACTCCTCGGCGACGGCCGCCCGCAGCGCGTCCGGGCCGAGGCCGGTGACCTCGCGGCGGCGCACCAGGTCCTCGGCGCGGACCGTGCCGGGCGCGGCGATGTCGAGGGCCCAGTCCCGGCCGTCCGGTCCGGTGGCCAGGCGGCGCATACGGAGCGCGTCGTGCCGGTCCAGGAGCCGCTGGACCGCCCGGGCCAGCCGGTCGGTCGTACCCAGGTGCGGGACGCGGACCAGGACGGACTGGTGGAAGCCGTCGGAGGGCCCGCCGCGCTCGCGGAGCCAGTGCATGACCGGGGTGGGCCCGAGCGGTCCGACGCCCGCGTCCGGGTGCTCGGCCGGGCGGTCGGCGACCGTCCGGGCGACCCGGGCCAGCGCGGCGACGGTCCGGTGCGTGAACACGTCCTTCGGGGTGATCACCAGGCCCGACTTGCGGGCCCGGGCGACCAGTTGGATGGAGACGATCGAGTCGCCGCCGAGGTCGAAGAAGCTGTCGTCCACCCCGGGTCCTGCGACGCCCAGCACCTCGGCGAACAGCGCGCACAGGGTCTCCTCCGCGTGCCCCGAGGGGGCCCGCCCGCCGGAGCCGGTCACGGCGGCCGGGGCGGGCAGCGCCCGGCGGTCCAGCTTCCCGTTCGGCGTCAGCGGCAGCCGGTCCAGCCAGACGACGGCCCCGGGCACCATGTACTCGGGCAGGGCCCCGGCCGCGTGCTCGGTGAGCGCGGCCGTACGTCCTTCGGCGTCCGGAGCCCCCGCGGGCACCACGTAGGCCACCAGGCGCTTCACGCCCGGCTGGTCCTCCCGGACCACGGTCGCGACCTGGGCCACCGACGCGTGGCCCGCCAGGACGGTGTCGATCTCGCCGAGCTCGACGCGCAGGCCCCGGATCTTGACCTGGTCGTCGCTGCGGCCCAGGTATTCCAGAACCCCGTCGGCCGTCCAGCGCACCACGTCACCGGTGCGGTACATGCGGGTGCCGGGCTCCCCGTACGGGTCGGCGACGAAGCGCTCGGCGGTGAGGACGGGCCGGTGCGCGTAGCCGTGGGCGAGCTGCGCGCCCGCGAGGTACAGCTCGCCGGGGACACCGGGCGGGACGGGGAGCAGCGCCTTGTCGAGCACCAGCAGGCGGGTGTTCCACACGGGCCGGCCGATGGGCACGGACCCGGCCCCGGCGTCCGGGCGGCACTGCCAGTACGTGACGTCGACGGCCGCCTCGGTCGGCCCGTACAGGTTGTGCAGCTCGGCCCCCTCCGGCCCGAGGAGGTCCAGGAAGCGGTTCTGGGTGGCTACGGGCAGCGCCTCGCCGCTGGAGAAGACGCGCCGCAGTCCGGTGCGGCGCGCGGCGGCCGGTTCCTGGAGGAAGACCTGGAGCATCGAGGGGACGAAGTGGGCGACGGAGACGTTCTCCCGCCGGACGAGCTCCGCCAGGTAGGCCGGGTCCTTGTGGCCGTCCGGGCGCGCCACGACCAGGGTGGCGCCGGTGTGCAGCGGCCAGAAGAACTCCCAGACCGACACGTCGAACCCGCACGGGGTCTTCTGGAGCACCCGGTCCCCGGGCCCGATCGGATACCGGTCCTGCATCCAGCGCAGCCGGTTGACCACGGCGGCGTGCGGCACCATGACGCCCTTGGGCCGCCCGGTCGACCCGGACGTGAAGATGACGTAGGCCGCGCTCTCCCCCCGCGGCCCGTCCCACGAGACCGCCGCAGGCACCGTCTCCCCCGGCCCGTCCGGCGCGGCGGAGACGTCCTCGCCCGGCGCGTCCAGCAGCAGCCGGGGCAGGTCCGTCTCCGGCAGGGCGGCGGCCGTCGCGGTCCCGGTGAGCAGCAGCGCGGGGGCGGCGTCCTCCAGGAGCCGGCCGATCCGCTCGGCCGGGAGGTCCGGGTCGACCGGCACATAGGCGGCGCCCGCCGCCTGCACCGCGTGCAGGGCGACGACCAGGGCGGCCGACCGGGGCAGCGCGACGGCCACGGTGTCGCCGTGCCGGACCCCGTGCCCGCGCAGCCGTGCGGCCAGGGCGCGGACCCGCTCGGCGGTCTCCGCGTACGTCAGGGTGGCGTCCTCGGCGACGAGGGCGACGGCGTCCGGCGTACGGGCCGCCTGCTCGGCGAACATCCGGGGCAGGGTGGTGTCCTCGACCGGGTGCGCGGTGTCGTTCCAGGTGTCCAGCACCTGGTGCCGCTCGTCCGGGGTGAGCAGCGCGACGCGTCCCACCGGGGTGTCCGGGGCGGTGAGCCAGGTCTCCAGGAGGTGGCGGACGCGGGCGGCGACGCTCCCGGCGTCGGCCTGCTCGTACAGGTCCGGCCGGTAGTTGACCTCAAGGCGCAGCCGCTTGCCGGGGACGGCCATCAGGCTGAGCGGGTAGTGGGTGGAGCCGGCCGAGCTGTCGCCCTCGACGGCGGTCAGCCGCAGTCCGCCGGCCGGGGCGCGCACGTCGTCCCAGCTCATCGGGGCGTTCCCGAACGCCACCGAGGTGTCGAAGAGTTCGCCGAGCCCTGCTCTCCGCCGCACATCGGCGAGGCCCACGTGGTGGTGCGGTTCCAGGGCCGACTGCTCCCGCTGGACGCGGGCGGCCAGCGCGCCCAGCGCCTCGCGCGGGTCGAGTCGCACCCGGACCGGGGCGGCGTTGATGAGCAGGCCGACGATGTCCTCCACGTCGTCCAGCCCGGCCGGGCGGCCGGACACGGTCTGGCCGAAGACCACGTCCCAGCGCCCGGTCAGCCCGCCGAGGACCAGCGACCAGGCGGCCAGGACCAGGGAGTTGAGGGTGAGCCCGGCCGCGCGGGCGGCGGCGGTGAGCGCCCCGGTGGTCTCCTCGGCCAGCTCGGCGGCGGCCATGCGGGGCATCGCGGCGCCCCCGGCCGCGTCGGCGCCGGGCGCGACGAGGGTGGACTCCCCGAGCCCGGCCAGCGCCTCGGCCCAGGCGTCCTCGGACGCGGCCCGGTCCTGCCCGGCGAGCCAGGAGAGATAGCGGGCGAAGGGGACCGCGGGCGGCAGCGCCCCGCCGTCGCCCCCGGCCGCGTACAGCACCAGCAGGTCACGCAGCACGATCTGGAACGACCATGCGTCGAGCAGGATGTGATGGTAGGTCAGCATCATGACGTGCTCGTCGTCGGCGAGCCGGGCCAGGGTGAAGCGGATCAGCGGTGGGCGGCCCATGGCGAAGCCCCGGGCCCGGTCGTCGGTCCGGTAGCGGGCGAGCCGGTCCTGCTGCTCGTCCGCCGGGAGCGCGCTCAGGTCGAGGTCCGTCCAGGGCACCGCGACCCGCCGCCGTACGAGCTGGACGGGCTCGCCCGTCTTCCGCTGCTGGAAGCCCGCCCGCAGCACCGGATGCCGTTCCAGGAGCGCCCCGCACGCGGCCCGCAGCCGGTCCGCGTCGAGCGCCCCGCTCAGCCCGAAGGCGACCTGGATCGTGTAGACGTCGACGCCCTCCTCGTCGTACAGGGCGTGGAAGAGCATCCCTTCCTGCAACGGCGACAGGGGCAGGGCCGCTTCCAGGCCGTGTCCGTGAAGCCCCTTCGTACGCCCGGAGGGCGTGGCCTGCGGCGTCTGGTGCGTGCTCTCGGCGTGCCGGCCGACATCCCTCGTACTGGACGTACTAGGGATGTCGGCCGGTGCGGCGAGAGTGCGTGCCAGGCGTCGTGGGTCAGAAGGGACTTCACGGACACGGCCTAGGGGCGACGGCTTCACTTCGGGCCTCCGGCGGGAGCGAATGGAATGGTCAGACGGCGGCGGGGCGGGACGGCTTGGCCGCGACGAACGCGGTGATCGCGTCGACGGAGCAGAAGTGCACTTCGTCCAGCTCGTCGGTGCCGACCTGGACGCCGAAGGCGCGCTCCACGTAGGTGACGAGCTGGATGGTGAACAGCGAGTTGGCGAGGCCCGCGCCGAAGATGTTGAGGTCGTCGGCGACGGGCGTCGCCAGCTCCTCGGTCAGATAGGCCCTCACCTGGGTACGGATGGCTTCGGTCTGCTCGGTCGTGGTCACCGGGGCGGTCCTTCCTGTCGTGGATGTGCGGGGGCCGGCAGGAAGCCGGCCAGTGCGGCGACGGTCGCCGCCGGTGCGGACTGCGGGAAGCCGTGCCCGCCGGGCAGCAGCGTCGTGGTGTGCCCGCCGGCCGCGCAGGCGCGCCACTCCTCGATCAGGGCGGGCGGTGCGAGCGTGTCGCCCACCCCGCCGAACACATGGAGCGGGCAGCCGACCCGTACCGGCCCGGCCGTCACGATCCGCTCGGCCAGCGCCAGGTCGGCGCGGACCGTGCGGAACACGTACGCGGCGTACGCGCCGTGCCGCAGCAGCTCCGGCGGCAGCCCGCCGATCCGGGTCAGCCAGTCGGCCAGGCCCTGATCGTCGTACGCCGCGATCGAAGCCCCGGGCGGGGTGTGCGGCGCCCGCGACCCGGAGACGACGAGCGCGGCCGGTGCGGGCGCCCCCTCCCGGGCGGCCAGCGCGGTCACCGCATGGGCCAGCAGCGCGCCCAGGCTGTGGCCGAACAGGATGTACGGCACGTCGAGTTCGGGGAGCAGCCCGTCCAGCAGCCGGCGCGTCACGGTGTCCGGGTCCGGGGGCAGCGGCTCGGCGGTCCGGGGGCCGCGGCCGGGCAGGGTCACGGTGGCGATCTCGACGCCGGACGGCAGATGGGGCCGCCAGGCGGTGAACGCGGCGGGCCCCGCGCCCGACTGCGGCAGGCAGATCACCCGCGTACGCGGCCGGTCCACGGCTCCGAACCGGCTGCCGATCCACGGGTTGTCCCCGGACGTGGTCATCGGATCAGGCCAGGTAGCCGGTGAGCCGGTCGAGCATGGACGCGGCGAGCCGGTCGCAGAAGGCGCCGGACGTCCGGTCCGGGTGGTAGCCGATCACCAGCCGCCCGTGCGCCCCGGCGGCCGGCCAGACCTCGGCGTGCACCTCGCCGGAGACCCCGGGGTAGCGCGGCCGGAAGAACTGCGACGGCAGCCCCTTCAGGGCCAGTTCGCCCAGGCCGTTGTCCTGGAGCACGAACATCGTCTGGAACATCCGGTTGCGGTCCGTGGACTCCGTCTTCAGCTGGAGCCCGGCGATCTCCGAGATCGACAGGTCCTGCGCGGAGAACGCCTCCGCGACGGCCGCCGCGGTGGCGGCGATCGACGCGGCGGGCGAGGCGTCCGGGTCGGTCCTGGGCCGCAGCGGCAGGATGTCGATGAGGCAGCCCGCGGCCCGGCTCAGGACGTTGTTGCCGCGCCGGTTGACGGGCGTGCCGACGCCGAAGTCGTGCTCGCCGATGAGCTCCGCCATGGCCTGCCCGTACGCGCTCAGATACACGGCGAACGGGCTGACCCCGTGGCGCTGCGCCAGCCCCCGCACCCCGTCGGCGAGCCCGGCGGGCAGCGGCAGGTCGGTCATCCGGCAGGGCGTCCCGCGCGGCGCCTCCGCACCGCCCGGGTACTCCAGCGGGGTCATGCCGTTGATCGTGCGCCGCCAGTACTCGCGCTGGGCGTCGAGGTCCACGTACGGCAGATGCGCCTCCAGTGCCTCGGCCACCTCGCGCGGACCGGGGGCGGGCTCCAGATCGGGCGTCCGGCCCTCGGCGTACGCGTTGTAGGCGGCCGACAGGTCGTGCGCCAGGACCTCGGACGAGCCGCCGTCGAACGCCACGTGGTGGACGGCGTATCCGAACAGGGTGACGTGCGCCTGGCGCACCGCCACGAAGACCGGCCGCCACACGTCGCCGCGCACCAGCCGGAAGGGCTTGGCCAGTTCACGGGCGAGCACGTCCTTCGCCTCCTCCTCGGTGTCCGCGAGGAACGCGCCGAGCGGCGGGGCGGGCAGGTCGGCGGGGCGGACGTAGGGCTGCTCCTGGAAGAGGTATTCGGCGCCCAGATAGCGGTGCCTGCGGTGCAGGTACTCCACGGCGGCGGCCAGCGCGGCCCGGTCGGGGCGGCCCTCGATACGCCAGCAGCGCACCGAGTGCAGCGACAGGTCGTCGGGCTTGAAGACGTGCTTCATGAACATGAAGGTCTGTGTCGGCGAGAGCGGGGCGCGCGCGTCGTCACCGGCCCGCACGCCCGCACCGGCCGCCGCGTGCGGCCGCCCGTCCGTGGCGTGGATCCACTCCGCGAGCCCGGCGGCGGTCCGCTGCCGGTAGATCTGCGAGATCGGCACTGGCCGCCCGAGCGCGTCGCCGAGCCGGGCGCAGACGCGGCCGATCTCCAGCGAGGTCACGCCGAGCGCGGTCAGCCCGGTGTCCCAGGGCACGTCGTCGGCGGCCAGCCCGGTGACCCCGGCGAGCGCGGCGGCGACGGCCGCCCGGATCTCGGGCAGCCCCCGCCCCACCGCGTCCCCGCCCCGCTCCGGACGGCCGGGGTCACCGGCCGCCACCCCCTCCGCTGCGACGGTCGCCGCGAGCGGGACGACGGCATGGGGGCCGGTGCTGGCGGGCATGGCGGGTCTCCTCTGTACGTCTGCGGGGGGCGGGTCCACGGCGATCCTGCCAACGCCCGGGAACCGCTTCCAGGCAGGAACCCGGCAACTGACGGCCCGCGCCGAACGGCCCCGTACTGCCGGTTCGTTGCCTGGTCGGCGGTGTTTCCCCCCGGCAGCATCGAATGGGACCAGTGCGCGAAACCCCGCCGAAAGGAACCCCAGGGCATGCGACGTGACGGTACGGAGACGGGGCAGCCCCAGGACGATCCGCCCGCCGGCGCCCGGGTCTCGCTGTGGCGCAACCGGGACTACGTCGGCTGGTGGACGGGGCACGGCCTCTCCGCGCTCGGCACCAGCGTCTCCAACATCGCCTTCCCGCTGCTGATCCTGTACGCCACCGGATCGGTCGCCCGGGCCGGGGTGATCACCGCCGCCACCATGGTCGGCACCCTCGCGACCACGCTTCTCGGCGGCGCCCTCGCGGACCGCGTCTCCCGCCGGCTCATCCTGATCACCGGCCCCCTGGTGCAGGCGGCGGCGCTCGGCGCGGTCGCGTACGCGGTCCACCGGGGCGACGCTGCGGTGTGGCTGCTCTCCGCCCTGGCCTGCGTGGCCGGTGCCGCGTCCGGGATCACCTCGGGGTCGACGATCCCCTCGCTGCGCCGGATCGTGCCGAAGGAGCAGATCGGGGAGGCCACCGCCCGCTCGATGGGCCGGGACATGGCGGCCCGGGTCATCGGCGCCCCGCTGGGCGGGCTGCTGTTCTCGGCGGCGCGCTGGGCACCCTTCCTGGCGGACGCGGTGTCGTTCCTCTTCGCGTCCCTGGGCGCCGCGCTCATCCGCCGCCCGCTCGGCCCGGACCGCGAACCGGGGGCGGAGCGCCCCGGCATCGGCCAGGACGTGGTGGCCGGCTACCGCTTCGTCCGCGACCACGCCTATCTGCGGTTCACGGTGATCTGGGTGGCGCTGCTCAACGCGGTCGCCCAGGGCTTCTTCCTGCTGCTGATCGCCCTCGTGAAGCACCGCGGCGGCGACCCGCAGACCATCGGCTTCGTCAACGCGACGGCCCTGGTCGGCGGGGTCGTCGGCGCGGTGATCGGCCCGGTCCTGCTGGCCCGGGTCCGCGCCCGGACCGCCCTGCTGGTCTCCGCCTGGGTCTTCGTGGAGTCCTTCGCCGTGGTCGCCCTGGTCCCCGAGCCCTGGCAGATCGGCGCGGTGCTGCTCGTGGCGACGGCGGCGATGGTCCCGCTGAACGTGATCCTGGAGACGTACGAGGTCCGGCTCGTGCCCGACGAGTACAGCGGCCGGGTCTCCGCCGTGAGCCGCTTCGGCATGCAGGCCCTGCAATGGACGGGCCCGCTGGCCGCCGGCTTCCTGGGCGACCAATTCGGGGTGCAGGGCGCGGTGCTGTTCCTGATGGTGCTGATGGCCGCGCTGGCGGTCACCCTGCACCTGACCCGCTCCCTGCGGGTGCTGGACGAGCCGGTGGACGCGGTGGAGGAACTGCCGGTGCCGGAGGCCCGGGCGGGGGCGGGGGTCTAGGGCCTGTCGAGCGCCCAGGTCTGGAGGGCGTACGGGCGCCCCTTCTCCTCGCCCTCGATGAGCGGTACGCCGAGCAGCCGGAAGCCGTTCGCGGCGGCGACGGCGACGCTGGCCGCGTTCTCCGCCTCCAGTTCCAGGATGACCCGGTCGACGCCCAGCTCCTCGAAGGCGTACGCGGCCATCACCCGCACCGCCCGCCCGGCGAGCCCCTGCCCTCGGTGGGCGGGGCCGACCGCGTAACCGAGCTCCGTGCCCTCGGGGGCGCGCCGCAGCATGACCTCGCCGAGCGGGGCGCCGCCGTCGAGCGTGACGGCGAGCAGGACGGCGGTGCCGTCCGCCCGCAGCTGACGGGCCTTCGCCAGCCGTGCGCGGGCGGCCTCGGCGTCGAAGGGCGAGACGATCGGCGTCCAGTACGCGATGTCCGGGTGGTCGAACAGCTCCGGCATGGCGGCGAGGTCGTCCTCGGTCCAGTCACGCAGGACGAGCCCCTCACCCGTGAGTTCGACGTGCTGGGGGAAGGGAGGCGTGGCGCTGCTGGTCATGGTGGGGACCCTATCCGGGTGCTCCCCGGTCACCAAGCCGTTTCCGGCGGCCCCGGGGCCCTCACTCCAGGGCCGTGTCGAGCAGCTCCGCCCACTGGGCGACCACCTTGCGGCGGCGGGCGGTGTCGTCGGTGAGGACGTTGGCGAGGCCGAGCCCCCGGGCCATGTCGAGCAGCCCCTGCACGGTCTCCCGCACCCCGGGCCTCGCCTCGTCGGCGCGCAGGAGGTGGACGGCGATGCGGTGGGTCTCGCGGCCCACCCGGGCCTCCAGCTCCGTGACCCGGGGCCGCAGCTGCTCCTCGTTGGACGCGGCGACCCAGAGCTGGAGGGCGGCGCGGAACAGGGGGCCGGTGTAGAGGTCGACCAGGGCGGCGACGACGGCGGCGCGGTCCTGGTCGGGGACGGCGCGCAGGGCGGCGGAGCGTTCCTCGGCGACGTATTCGACGGCGGCGGTGAACAGGTCCTCGCGGGTGGGGAAGTGGTGCTGCGCGGCGCCCCGCGAGACCCCGGCCCGCTCCGCGACGACCGCGACGGTGGACCCGGCCCAGCCGTGCTCGGCGAGGCAGGCCACCGCGGCCTCCAGGAGGCGCCGGCGGGTGGCGCGGCTGCGGTCCTGTTTGGGGCCCGGGCTGGTGCCGCCCGGTGTCACAACGCCCATGCGGGGTCCCGTCGTTCGAGGAAGGCCGTCATCCCCTCCCGGGCCTCGTCGGAGGCGAAGAGCTGGGCGGAGCGGGCGATGAGGTCTTCGGCGTGCTGGTCGAAACTCTGCAGCACAGTAGCCGTGACCAGCGCCTTGGACGCCGCCAGCCCCTGCGGCGAGGCCCGCCGCAGATCGTCCAGTACGAGGTCGACCGAGCCGTCCACGTCGGTGGCGGCCATCGTGACGAGGCCGATGCGCTCGGCCTCGTCCGCGTAGAACTTCTCGCCGGTCAGGTAGTAGCGGGCGGCGGCGCGCGGGTCGATGCGCGGGAGCAGCGGCATCGAGATCACAGCGGGCGCGAGCCCGAGCCGGGACTCGGTGAGCGCGAAGGTCGACCCGGTCCCGGCGACCGAGAGGTCACAGGCCGCGAGCAGCCCGAGCCCTCCGGCCCGCACATGCCCGTCGACCCGGGCCACCACGGGCTTCGGCAGCGCGACGATCCGCCGCATCAGGGCCACGAAGTCGTGCGGATCGGCCGGGGCCCGCAGATCGGCGCCCGCGCAGAAGGTGGTCCCGGTATGGGTGAGCACGACGGCCCGCACGGAGTCGTCGGCCGCGCACGCGTCCAGCGCCTCCGCAAGACCGGCGACGAGCCCGGCGCTGAGGGCGTTGCGGTTGGCGGGCGAGTCGAGCGTGAGGGTGGTGACGCCGCGCGTGTGGGCGGGCGGGGCGAGCGGGCTCATCCGCGGTCTCCTTCTCTGCCGGCGGTCGCGTCGAGCGTGGCAGCGGGACCGGGAACAATCAAGCGCGCTTGCATGATTTCGCGGACCCGGCGGTGCGGCGTGATGCTCAGCGCGGCCCCAGACCCGTACACCCGTCGAGGAGTTCGCGGACGATGTCCAGATGACCGGCGTGCCGCGCGGTCTCCTCGATCATGTGCAGGATGACCCCCCGCAGATCGGCTATCTCCTCGCCCACGGGCTCGGGGTGGCGGCGGCTCGGGGGCGCCGTCAGCGCGGTCCGGGCGATCACCTCGTCGGAGTGCCGGCACTGCTCCTCGTAGAAGGCGAACACCACCTCGGGAGAGCGCGGGGTCGTCAGCGGCGGGTGGTCGTCGTCCCACGGCAACGGCTCCGCCGCCCCGGCGACCACCTCCTGGAACCAGTGCCGCTCCGCATGCCCCAGGTGCTCCACGAGCCCGAGCGGGGTCCAGCCCGAGGGCAGGTCAGACGTGGTCAGGGCGTGGGCGTCGAGGCCGTCGACAACGGCCTTCACGCTCGCGCGCTGGGCCGCCAGGAACGCCGTCAGCGTCTTCTTCTCCATACCGTCCGAGTCCATGGGTGCAGGGTGACAGCCGCCACTGACAGCGGGCCCCGCCCCACCGTCACGCCGACGGCGCGCTCCAGTGCTCGGCGACCCAGCTCTCCAGGGTGACCGGCGCGGGCAGCGCGCGGCGCAGGTCGGCCACCTCGGCCCGGAAGCCCACCTCGTTGAACCAGGCGAACATCGCGCCCATCTCCTCGCTGTGCGCCCGATGTTGCTCGACGGGCATCGAAACGAAGCGCACCGGCCGCCCGGCGGCACGGGCGAACACCTCGGCGATCTGCGGCCCGGTGAGCACGTCGCCGGCCATCTCCACGATGCGGCCGAGGTAGTCGGCCGGGTCGGCGAAGGCGGCGGCCGCGAGGGCGCCGATGTCGTCAGGGCTGACCATCTGGAGCCGGGTGTCCGCATCGAGCGCCAGGGTGAGCGTCAGCTCGTCGCCGTCCCCTCGCGGGCCCAGGCCCTCGAAGTTGGAGAGGAAGAACGTCGGCCGCAGCACGGTCGCGGGCAGCCCCAGGGCCTCGATGTGCCGCTCGATCTCACCCTTGCTCGCGAAGTGCCGTACGTCGCGGGGCCGCTCGGCACCGTCGACGGAGCTGTAGACGAGGTGCGCGACCCCCGCCCGGGCGGCGGCGTCGGCGACCGCCTTGCCCTGCCTGATCTCCCCGTCGAAACCGTCCGGCCCGGCGAAGGTCTGCACGCTGAACACCCCGTACGCACCCGCCAGGGCCGCGTCCAGGGAACGGGCGTCGTCCAGGTCCCCGCGTACGAGCACCGCGCCCGCCTCCTTCAGCGCGAGCGCGCCATACGCGTCCGGATCACGCACCAGCGCCCGTACGCCCCAGCCACTGTCCAGCAGCGCCCGGGCGACGGCCCCGCCCTGCTTGCCCGTCGCACCGGCGACCAGGATGACTCGGTTGTCGGACATGGGTGTTCCTCCCGCGTAAGAGGTCCGCCCTCGGTGCGGCGGACCGGCATACCCGGACGATGAACCCTCAAGCACGCTTGAGGTCAAGGCGGGATCCTGGGCCGCCCGTACGATGCCCGGAAGCGCCCCTGCTCAGCCCCGCCCCCTCGGAGACCGACGTGCGACTTCTGCTCAGCTCCTGGTACCTGAAGCCGGGCACCGACCGCCCCGCGGTGCTGCCGCCGCCGACCGGTACCGCCCGCGCGGGCATCGTGCTCAACGCGCTGGACGCGTACGGGCCTTCGCGGAACCGGAACCTGCCGCGCGAGATGCGTACCTGGGAGTCCTTCGGGTACGCCTGCGAGGAGCTCGACCTGCGCGACCACTTCTCCGCCCCCGACGGGCTCGCCGCCCGGCTGGCGACGCTCGACCTGGTCTGGGTGCTCGGCGGCAACGCCTTCGTCCTCGCCCGCGCGATGACGCGCTCCCGCTTCGCGGACGCCCTCCGGGAGCAGCGGCACCGCCCCGACTTCGTCTACGGCGGCTTCTCCGCGGGGGCCTGCGTCACCGGCCCGGACCTGCGCGGCATCGACCTCATCGACGACCCGGACGTCCACCCCGACGGCTACCCGGCCGGCATCGAGCCGTCCTGCCTCGGCCTGGTCCCGTTCCGCATCGTCCCGCACTGGCGCTCCGACCACCCCGAAACGGCCGACGCGGAACGAGCCGCCGCCCACCTGACCGAGGCGGGCCTGAGCCACCGCTGCCTCAGCGACGGGGACACCATCGGCATCCCGGCCCTGCCCTGACCCGTCCCCCTCCCCCGGGCCCACCACCGCGTGAGTCACGGGTGAGCCCGTACCCGTACGATGCCGAGATGCGCACCGCCGACCGCCGAGCTCCCGCCGCTCTCCTGATCAACGGCACCGTCGGGGTCGGCAAGACCACCGCCGCCGACGAGGTGGGCGGTCTGCTCGCCGAGGCCGGCGTGCCGCACGCCGTCCTGGACCTGGACTGGCTGCGACGGGCATGGCCCGCGCCTCCGGGCGACCGGTTCAACTTCGCCGTGCTGCTCCGGAACGTGCGCAGCGTGGCGGGGAACTACGTCGACGCGGGCGCGACGCGGCTCGTGCTCGCGGGCGTGATCGAGCAGCGGACCGAGCGGGAGCGACTGGCCGAGGCCGTGGGCGTCGAGCTCACCGCATGCCGACTGCGGGCCGACCTTACGGCCCTCCACCGACGGCTCGCACAACGTCACCAGGGCGAACCCGAGGCGCTGCGCTGGCACCTGGACCGGACCACGGAGCTGGACGGGATCCTCGACCGGGCCGCACTCGACGACTTCACCATCGACACCACGGACACTCCCGCTTCGGACGTCGCCCTTTCCGTGCTCAAGGCGGCGGGCTGGCAGCAGGGCGCCGCGTCCTAGAGCTGTTCACCTCGCGGCCCGCAGCACATCCAGTTCGCACCCCGGCGCCGCCGGGTCGAAGCCGTGCTGGATCAGCCAGCGGTACGCGGTGAGGCTGCGCAGCGACCACCAGGCGCGGACGAGGTCCAGGTCGACGTCGGTGCCGTACCCGGCGACGAGGTCGTCCAGGCGCTCCTCGTGTCCCAGCGTCAGCGTGGCGAGGTCGAACAGCGCGTCGCCGCGCGCCGCCTCGGACCAGTCGATGATGCCGGTGACCTGGTCGTCGTCCCCGGTGAACACATGGGTGATCTGCAAGTCGCCGTGCACGAACACCGGCTCCCACGGCCGCAGCGCCGCCTCGGCGATCCGGCGGTTGCGGGTGACCAGCTCGGCGGGCAGGGCCTCGTGCGCCAGGAGCCAGTCGCACTCCCGCTCCAGCTCGGCCGCCAGGCCGTCCGCGCTCCGGCCGGTCCACGGCGGCAACGGCGCCTCGTGCAGCGTCCGGATCGCGGCCCCCGCCGCCGCCCACGCCGCCGGTGACGCGGACGACGGCTCCCCGAGACGGCCCAGGGCCGTGCCCCGGACGGCGGCGAGCGCCAGCACGGACGGCTTGTGCCACAGCACCTCCGGCGTCGGGACCGGCGCCAGCGCCATCGCCTCGGCCTCGACGGCGATCCGCGCCCGATCGGCGTCCACCTTCAGGAACATGTCCCCGACACGCAGCGTCGTACGTTCGGAATGCGCGACGACGACCTCGACCTCATCCATGCCGCCCAGTCTCCCCGTAGCGCGCCGCCGGCGTCCGCCGTCAGCCCAGGCTCGCCAGGTCCTCGGCGCTCAGCCGCAGTTCGCCCGCCGCGATGTTCTCCTCCAGGTGGGCCGGGGAGCCGGTGCCGGGGATGAGCAGGATGTTGGGCGACCGGGCCAGCAGCCAGGCGAGCGCCACCTGCGGGACGGTGGCACCGTGGCGCTCGGCGACGGCCTCAAGGCGCTCGGCGGTCAGGGGCTGGAAGCCGCCGACCGGGTAGAACGGGACGTACGCGATGCCGGCCGCGGCGCAGGCGTCGACCAGGGGATCGTCGTCGCGGCGCGCGATGTTGTACGCGTTCTGCACGCAGGAGATCGGCGCGAGTTCGCGGGCCCGCGTGAACTGGTCGAGCGACACGTTGGAGATGCCGATGTGCCGGATCAGGCCCTCCTCGCGCAGAGCGAGGAGCGTCTCCAGGGGGCCGTCGAGCGGGGCGTCCTCGTGGCCCCGGTCGCCCATGCGCAGGTTCACCACGTCGAGCCGGTCCAGGCCGAGTGACTTCAGGTTCGCCTCGACCCCGCGTCGCAGGCCGTCCGGTGTGAGGCCGTGCTGTTCGCCGGGCGGGAGCGCGATGTCCGGGCCCTCGACCAGCGCGCCGACCTTGGTGACGATCACCAGGTCGTCCGGGTAGGGGTGCAGCGCGGACCGGATCAGTTCGTTGGCCGAAACGCCCTCGCGCGCGTAGTAGTTCGAGGTGTCGATGTGATTGACGCCCAGCTCCACGGCCCGCCGCAGGACGCCGAGGGCCGCGTCCCGGCCGGGCCGCTCGCCCCGGGGCCATCCCGTCAGCCTCATCGCGCCGTAGCCGACCCGGGCGACCGTCAGGTCCCCGCCCAGTTCCCCTCGTATGGAGTTCATGTCCCCAACGTAGGTCACCGGAACCCGTCACGACCCACTGACGGAAGATGTCAGGGGGCCGCCCCTCATCTCCGCCGCATGAACGGCGTCGACTTCCTGACCGGCACCTGGGACGTGGCCAACCGCCGCCTCACCACCCAGCTCACCCCGGGCCCCGCCACCTGGGCGGAGTTCCCCGCCACCACGGCGGGCCACTCGCTGTTCGGCGGTGCGGGCAACATCGATGAGATCACCTTCCCCACCCTCGGCCACCAGGGCGCGACCCTGCGGCTGTTCGACCGTGAGACGGAGCTGTGGTCGCTCTACTGGTCCGACAGCCGCAATGGCCGGCTGTTCCCACCGGTGACCGGCCGCTTCACGGGCGACCGGGGCGACTTCCACGGCAACGACACCCACGAGGGCCGCCCGGTCCGCGTGCACTTCGTCTGGCATCGGCTCGGCCCGGACGCCGCCCGCTGGGAGCAGGAGTTCTCCGCGGACGGCGGCGCCTCCTGGCAGCTCAACTGGACCATGGACTTCACCCGCACGGGCCGGGCGGCCGCGTGAGCATCGTGGAGTTGCGGCAGTACACCCTCCACCCCGGAGCCCGGGAGACGCTGATCGAGCTGTTCGAGCGCGAGTTCGTGACCGGCCAGGAGGCGACGGGCATCACCGTCGGCGGCCGCTTCCGCGATCTGGGCGACCCGGGCCGCTTCGTCCGGCTGCGCGCGTGCCCCGACATGGCGCACCGCCGCCGCGCGCTGGAGGCGTTCTACGACGGCCAGGTCTGGCGGAGGCACCGCGACGCCGCCAACGCCACGATGGCGGCCGGCGACGACGTCCTGCTGCTCCGCGGCCCGGGCTACGTCCCGCCCCCGGACGCCACAGAAGTACGGGCGACGATCTGCCACCCACCGGACACGGCATCCTTCACCGCGTACGCCACCCGCCACCTGACCCCGTCCCACGCCCCCCACCGCACCGAGCACGCCGAGAACGACTTCCCCCGCCTGCCCATCCGCACCGGCGAGGAGGCCCGCGTCTGGTTCGGCCCGTCCACACCCCCACCGTGGCCGTGCCTCCGGCTTCGCCTGGAGCCCGTGCACCGGACAGGGCGGCCGCCCGCTACCGGCCTTCCAGCTGCAACGGCGGGTTCGGGTCGGTCTCGTCGCTCATGAAGTCCTTCATGCCCTGCCACAGTGACCGGGCCCGGTGCACCGTGACGCCCCGGGCGTCGGCCAGGACCTCGGCGCGCTCGCCGAAGCCGACCGGGAGCGGCGGGAGGCCGAGCGCGGTCAGGGTCCGGATCAGGAGCTCCGACGCCTCGCCCGGGTCGCGCAGCAGCCGCGCGATCTCGCGGGCATCGCCCTGGCCGGCCGCCGCGACGAGCAGTTCCGCGTCCTGGCGCGCGGTCTCCTGCGACGGCGTGGCAGCGGGCCCCGCCCACCGGTGCCGGGCGGCCGTCCGGCCCTTGGCGACGACGGACAGCACGCACGCGTCGTCCCCCTCGCGCCGAGCGACCAGCGTGGTCATCCCGGTGGAGTCGAACGCGGTCTCCGCCACCGCCGCAAGACCGTCGAGCCGCAGCACCGTCGCCCGGCGCCCGCGCTTGCCCGGCGTCTCCTGCGAGGGGGCCGGCTCCATCAGCGTCCACCGCCCGGCCGGGGCGAGCCGGACGGTCGCCCCGCACAGCAGCAGCTCCTGCGAGACGCGCTGCGGTGGGCCGGGCACGTACGCGATCTCGTGGGCCGCCTCCGTCCGCGCGGACTCCGGCAGGGGCACGGCGGGGGCGGGGACGGTGCCGTTACGGGGGATGGAGGCGGCGAGCCCGGCCCGGGCGCCGTCCCGGAAGTGCCGGAACGCCTCCAGGGGGTCGCCCGCGTAGACCCACGGGTGCGCGGTGGCGTACCGCCCGATGGAGCGGTAGACGTCCAGCGATTCGGCCCAGCGTTCGCGTCCGTTCAGCACCCACACCAGGTGGTTGCGGATCAGCCGGGCCGCGTGGTCCTCGGGCGGGCGCGAGGCGGAGTACGCCTGCGCGGTGGCGATGATCGCCTCGACCCCGTCGGGGCCGGGGATGCCCCGTTTCCTCTCCCGCGGCTCGACCTCGGTCAGCGCCACGACCTCCAGGGCGCGCAGAGGTGAGCCCTCCGGCGCGTCGGCGGCGGCGCCGGCCGCGTAGCCGAACATCTCCTCGTGGCTGCCGTGCCACTTGTCGGCGAGGTACTGCACGGCGTGCACATGGGTGGGCAGGTGGTGGGGCGCGCAGGCGAGCGCCTGGCCCAGGCACTCCTCGAAGACGTCGCGCGGAGCCTGGGCGCCGATGCAGTGGGGCAGGGCCGCGGACCACGGCACCGGGTCGCCGGGGCTCGCCGCGACGGCCGCCTCGATGACGGGCAGCGCGTCGTCCAGCAGCGTGCGGAAGGCCCGGTACTGCTCCTCGCTCACGTCCTTGGCCCGCGCGGCCGTGCGGACCGCCCACGCTTCCTCGATACGCCGGAAGGCGTCGACGGCGAGCGCGTCGGGGCCCTCCAACGAGTCGGCCGGCCAGACCCCGCCGCCCACGGCGATCTCGGCGAGCGCGGTGACGACCTCGTGCCGGAGCACCCAGTCACCCTCCGCGCGGGTGGTGGTGAGCAGCGCGCGCACCGGCGCGTACGCCCCCCGGCGGGCGGCGGCCAGCGGCTCGACGGCCCGTGCGTCCGGCGCGTCCACCACGACCGCGTGATCCGGCACCAGCCCGACCCCGGTCGCCTCCAGATTCCACACCATCCGCCCCGCTTTGCCGAACACCCGCGCCCCCTTCGTACACCCGTATGTACCGGTCATGATCCCCGACGCCCCGCGCCCACGACGGCCCGCCCCCGAGTCGTATCCGCCGCTGTCCCGACGTGACCGGCGGGAGCGGTGTCACTGGCGCCCTCTACCGTGCGCCCATGGGATTCTCAGGTCATCTGGTCTTCGCCCGCAGCCAACGCCCCCTGCTGGAGGCGCCTGCATTCGCCGACAGCGCCCCGGAACCGGACGTCGAGGCACACGAGTGGCCGTCCCGCCCGGGCGGCTGGCAGACCCTGCAACTGAAAAACGGCATCTGGGAGTACGAGATGCTGTCCGGCCTGGTCGAGTGGACCGGCGCACCGGCCTGCGTCGCCCATGTCAGCGACAGCAGCATCGCCCTCGTCACCGGCCTGGACACCGAGGGCCACCACTGGCACGCGTGGCTCGACCTGGACAACGCCGCGTCCGCACTCCTCAAGACGCCCGAGGACGTGGACGACGAGAGCGAGTGGTTCAACACCCCGGATTTCGAAGAGGCTTTGGCCCGCAAGCGAGCCGAGCTGGACGCCGAGGTCCCCACCAACGCCAAGCTCGCACTCGCCTGGGCGACGGCGGCCGGCGTCCGCACGACGGCCGAGCAGCACCACATCGAGGAACTGCTGCGCACCCACTCCACCTTCGCGGAGGACCTGTTCGCCGCACTCCTGGACGAACTGGACTTCCCGGAGGCCCCTCGCTCCTGACCGATTGCCGCGAGACCGGCCAGGGCCGCTCGCGGGCTCAGGATGTGTCGCGCGCCAGGACGACGATGGCCGTCAGCAGCAGGACCGACCCGAGTGCCAGGGACGTGCTGATCGGCTCGCCGAGCAGGAAGGCCAGGAAGGCCGCGGTGGCGGGTTCGAGGAGCACGAGCACGGCCGCAGTGGTGCTGCGGACCGTGGTCAGCCCGGAGAAGTACCAGCGGTAGGCGAGCACGGTCGGGACGACACCGAGGAAGATGAGCCAACTGCCGGACACGGCAACGCCTTCAGCACGGGGCCAGGCTCCCTCGGCCAGCGCGAAGGGCACCAGACACAGTGCGCCCGCACTCCACGTGGTCGCGCCTGCGGTCGCGTTCCCGGTGCGGCGGGCGTGCAAGGTAACGGCGCTGTAGCCGACGGCGGAGAGCAGGGCCAGCGCGATACCCACCGCCGGGCGGGGCCCGGAGACCGGGCGCGCGACCAGGAGAAGCAGGCCGAGCAGCGCGATCCCGACCGCGGCAGTGCCGCGTCTGGTCAGCCGTTCGCCCAGAAGGACGTGTGCTCCGACGCTGACCAGGATCGGGCTCGCGCCGAGGGCGACCATGGTGCCGAGGGCGAGACCGGCGTCCTGGACAGCGCCGAAGTAGGCCGTCTGATAAGCCGCCAGCGCGACTCCGGTGAGTACGGCGGCGCGTCGGCATGACGTGGGCCGGAGTTCAGCGGGCCGGAGTTCAGCGGGCCGGCAAAGGCGTGGGGCGGCCAGAACGGCTGCCGCGATGGCGAAGCGCCAGAAGGACACGGCGACGGGGCCGAGGCCGCTGGTGCGGAACAGTTCGTCTGCTGCCGCACCGCCGACGCCCCAGGCGATCGCGGCGGCGGAAACGGAAAGCAGACCACGCCGAAGCGGCGTGAAGGCATGCGTGATCATGTGGTGTGTCTCCACGATGGATGGCCGAAGAAGGTCCGCTTGGCGAGCGGGCGGCATCCATCGCCCCGGCAGCCGTGCCGCCGGGGTCGGGACTGGTCTGCGCGCCGCCCGCTAGCGGACGGGCGGCGGCAGGATCACGAAGCGCATCGGGGGACCCTAGCGTGGCCGCTTCGGCGGGCGGCACTGCTTTTCAGGGGGCCGGGGGCGGGCCACCGGGGCGACCGGGTGGCCTCGGATTCTGTGCGCGCGGACCCAACTCACGGAGCAGATCAAGAACGAGGCGATGCGGCCACAGACCTACCTACCGGCGTCCGTCTGCGCCCTCGGCGCATTCCTCGACCCACGCGCACAGCCGACGCATAAGGCTCAAGTATTGGGGGGTGGGGTCCGCGTCAACCCGCATGTGTGGCGCGTCCGAAGAACACAGTCCTCCGTGGGGAACCCTGCGCTTCGCCAAGGAGGGCACCCGGACGTGGGGGTCGGCAGTGGAGTGCTACTTCTACGACGACGGGGAACTGGCCTACGTTCAAGTCGATGGGCGCAGCGGC
The DNA here is from genome assembly GCF_045206345.1 of Streptomyces sp. NBC_00209. Classification (NCBI taxonomy): domain Bacteria; kingdom Bacillati; phylum Actinomycetota; class Actinomycetes; order Kitasatosporales; family Streptomycetaceae; genus Streptomyces; species Streptomyces sp. NBC_00209. The sequence continues at coordinate 3,017,103 of NZ_CP108121.1, forward strand.
CCGCAAGTGACCTGCGAGGGGATCAGGCTCATCGGCCGCGTTCCGTCGCAGCTCGCCCGGGAGATGGAGGAGTACGCAGATCGCCACGGCCTCGGTATCCGGTACAGCCCCACCGGCGACTTCTTCTGCGACGGCTTCCAACTCGAAGTCGGCGCCCAGCGCGCCGGTGACCATGTCGTGTCCTGGGCCCTGTTCTTCGTCGCGGGACCGGACCACTCCGACGCCCGCGACGGCGCACCGAAGACCGCCTGGCACCGCTGGTAGACCGCGCGCCCTCACAGCCTCCGCGCGGCCCGTCGCCGCGCGCCTACTTCGTTTCGTTCGGGTGGCTCGTGTGCACCTGTTCCAGGAACACCGTGCGCCCGTCAACGAAGTACCAGATGCGGGCGGTGCCCTTCGCCGTCGGCTTGTGCTGCCAGCGCTCGTGGGACGCGCTGCCGCGTCGGACCGTGGCGAGCTCGCCCTTCAATCGGTAGTTCGTGGGGGTCGTGGACAGGGGCGTACGGGTGAGGAAGTCCCAGGTCTCCGTCATCTGGTTGCGGATCGTCGCAGCCAGGTCACGCCACCCCCGCTGCGCGTCGGCGGTGGCGAAACGAATCTCGTACTCGGTCTTCCTCGGAGGCCGGGGTACCACGTCCCCCTTCTTCGCGGCGGCCACGGTCAGGGACGCTCCACGGTCTCGTCCTCGTGGAACCACTCCAGGTCGGCGCTGCCGAGCCCTGCGGCCACCGCCGTAGCCGTCTCCTTCCAGGACGTCAGCTCGGCGATCGCCAGATGCGGCTGGTTGGTGGCGAACGACGCACGCGCGGCGTCGACCAGGTCCTGCGCGCACGACTCCCGGTCGGACGGCGACAGCGCGAGCATCCAGGGGAATGCCCTGGCCATGCGCACGGAGAGCGGGCCGCCCTCGTCAAGCGTCACGGTGATGAGCTGCGCGGCGAAGTCCAGCAGCCGGGCGCGGCCCTCGGCCTCGCGCTGGGACATCAGAACCAGCGCCGCGCCGTCACGGCGAGTCACCGTGACGGGGTGATTCTCGGCCTCGGCGAAGACCTCGGCCGAGTGCTTGCTCAGGTCCGAGGAGCGCCGGGTGGTGGCGGAGATCAGGGTCATGCGTCGATTATATTCGGAACGTGTTCGGAAGTCCATTGGGTCATGGCCCCCCGGCAGCACCGCGCCGCTCCCCCCGCAGCCTTCAGGACGGAGCGCCCCCGCCCTCCCCCCGCTGCCGCCGGTAGTGGCGAGCCGCCCGCGCCCGGTTGCCGCAGGACGGCTTGCACCACTCCTGGCGGCCGTGGGTCTTGACGAAGTAGCGCACGCAGCGCGGTGCCGTGCAGGAGCGGAGCTGCGTACGCTGCGGGCCGCTCAGGAAGGTGATCGCGTCGCGGGCCAGAGCCGCGACGAGGCGGACGTGCGGGTCGGCCTCCGCGGTCAGCAGGCTCGCGGTGGGGGTGCCGTCGGCCGGCCAGGCGAGTTGCGGGGCGACCGGCTCCCGCGCGGCGGCCGCGTTGAGGCGGGCCGTCGCCTCCTCGGCGGGCATCAGGCGGTGGGCGTCCGCCGGGCTGGCGGGCGCGGGGCTGACCGCCCGGGCGAACAGGGCGCGGACCGCCTGCCGTAGCTCGATGAGGTCGCGCCTGAGGGGTTCGTCCGCGACGACGTCGGCGGCCGACCGCTCCTGGATCCAGCGCGTCACGCCCTCGACCGTGGCCAGGTCGTCCGCGACACCGCCGTCTCCGTCATGGCGGATCGTGCTCGCCAGTTCCAGCGCCGGCCAACGCTCCACAGGGCGCCCCTTCCTCTTCCGTTCCAACCACTTGAACACACGCCTGCGCACACCCTAAAGTCCCTAACGGAAAAACTGGAAACTACCGTTAGAGGCGACTGCGGCATGACCATGACCCTGCTCGCACAGATCAGCGACCTGCACCTGGACGGCAGTACGCGGGCGACCCGGCGCGCCACCCGCGTCATGGATTACCTGCGCGCCCTCCCCCGCCCCGTCGACGCGCTCCTGGTCACCGGGGACATCGCCGACCACGGCACGGAGGCGGAGTACGAGGAGGCGGCCCGGATCCTGGACGCCCCGTTCCCCGTACTCATGTGCCCCGGCAATCACGACGCGCGCCCGGCGTACCGCAAGGCCCTCCTCGGGGAGGCGCCCGGCGACGGCCCCGTCAACCGGGCCCACCACATCGCCGGGACCGCGATCCTGATGTGCGACGCCACCATCCCCGGCCGTGACGAGGGGCGCCTCGACGCCGAGACGCTGGCCTGGATCGACGCCACGCTGACCGCGCTGCCGCGGGACACCCCCGCGCTGATCGCCTTCCACCAGCCGCCGGTCGAGCTCCACCACCCGCTGCCCGACTCCTGCATGCTCGAAAACCGGGAGGACCTGGCCGGACTGCTCGCCGCGCACCCGCAGGTCGTCGCCGTCCTCACGGGCCACGCCCACACCGCGGCCGCGTCCGCCTTCGCCGGGCGGCCGTTGATCGTCGGACCGGCGGTCACCTGGACGCTGCGGCTGCCCTGGGAGGGCGGCGAACCCGCTGACCTGGACCAGCCGCCCGGCCTCGCGTTCCACGTCCTGTCCGACGACCGGCGCCTGACCACGCACTACCGGACCGTGCTCTGATCCCCGTGGTCCACCCCGTCGCCGTCGCCGGGTTCCTGGTGGCGATCCTCCCCCTGATCGCCACCCCCGGCGCCAGCCTGGCCCTGCTGGTCCAGTACGTCACCGACGGCGGCCGGCGCCGGGCGCTTCCCGTCGTCCTCGGCACGGTCACCGGCCTGTACGTGCACGCCGCGCTCGCCGTGGCCGGCCTGTCGGCCCTGGTCATGCACTCCAGCGTGGCCTTCACGGCGGTCAGGCTCACCGGCGCGGTCTACCTGATCGGCCTGGGCGTGTGGACGTGGCGGCGGAGCGCCGCACCACCCACGACACCGGCCCCCCGCCGCCGCCCGAGGCATACGGACTCCGTCTACGTCCAGGCACTCCTGGCCAACGTCCTCAACCCGAAGGCGGCATCCATCTACCTGACCCTGACCCCCCAGTTCATCGACCCCGACCACCCCCTCGGCGCCCAGATCCTCACCCTGGCCACCGCCCACGCCCTCCTGATCACCCTCTGGCTGACCGCCTGGACATTCCTCCTCCTGCGCGCGACCCACGTCCTCCAGACCCCCCGCTTCAAACGAACGGCCGCCAGGGCCACTTCGGCGATCCTGATCGCCCTGGGGGTCCGGGCGGCGGTGACATAGCCCCGGGCCGGCGCGGGCCACAGACTCCGCCGGATCTCGCGCGGGAGAGGCACCATTACGTGGCCGCCGCACCACCGCCCACCTGCGCCCGCCTCCGTAGAGAGTGAAGCCCACTGTGATTCTGGAGCCAGTCCACCAGGCCGGCGACGCGATCCACCGGGCGCCGTAGGGTGATCGTGTGGACGTATCTGAGGTGTTGCGGGACCAGGATGCGCTGCGAACCGAAGCGGAGGGCGCATATCGGGAGCTCCGGCTGGACGAACTGCTGGCCGGTGTCGGCACTCCGACCATCGTCGGGAGCGCGGCGCTGGGCCTGATGGTCCGTCGGGATCTGGATCTGGATCTGGACGTGGCGTGCGAGCGTCTGGACGATGCCGCCGTGGCGGCTGTCGCCGCGGTCGGTGCTCGGCTTGCGACCCACCCACACGTCCGCCTTGTGACCTTCCGCAATGACTGCGGGGCGTGGAACCGGGAGCCGGACGCCTACCCCGACGGCCTGTACCTCGGCGTGGAGTGTGTCTCGTCCGGGGCCGCCTGGAACCTCGACGTCTGGTTCCTCGACAAGCCCGAACGCCAGCCCTCGACCGCCCACCTCACCACCCTGCGCCCGCGTCTGACGGACGAGAGCCGCGCGGCCATCATCAACATCAAGCGAGCTTGGGCCGACCACCCCGAGTACGGCACGACTGTCAAGAGCTTCGACGTCTACCGCGCGGTCCTCGATGACGGCGTCCGCGATCCCGCACGCTTCGAGACCTGGGTCGGGCAACGGAAGAAGCCGCAGCCCTGAGTACTACGCCCTGCGGCTGCCCGGACTTCAGCAGATGCGGTCCACGGCTGGTGGGTGGCGGACGGTGTGCGCGACGTCGATGAGATCCTGCGCGCAGGTCTCCCTGTCGGACGGCGACACAGGGCACGGCCGCCGACCGCAGTCACGTCAACGCTCCGGCCGGGGTGATCCTCACCCTTCCGGTGGCGATCAACGGTGCAGTGCACCTCGCACGCATGCGCCCCTTCTGCACGTCCTACCGCTCGTCGTCCCCAGCCACGTTCCCGATGAACGCCCGCCACCCACCTGCGGCGCACGTCAGCACCGGCCCCGCCTGCACCTTGCTGTCCCGCACGGCGACCGCCGTACCGAGGTTCGCGACCTCGACGCAGTTTCCATTTCCGTTGCTGTAGCTCGACTTGAACCAAGCAGCGTCGTCAACCCTTTTCATAACTCCCTGCTACCTCACCGATCAGGCGCCGTGACGCCTGCTCATCCAGCGATGCGTTCCAGATGTCATCGAAGGCCGCGTCGTACTGTTGCACCTCCCCCTCCTTGTCCAGATACAGCCCCCCGGTGTACCCGTCCGCGTAGACCGTCGGCGGCTCCGTATCAACCCCGTCGCCAGTCAGCGGGAACCGCAGGATCACGAACGGGCCCGTCACCACTCCGGCGTGCATGCCGGCAGCGAAGGGGGCCACCCTGATGGAGATGTTCTTACGCTCCGATACGTAGATCAGGTGGGCGAGTTGCTGCGCCATCACCTCGCGGCCGCCGATCGGGCGGCGGAGCACCGCTTCGCCGAGCACCGCTCGTAGCACCGGAGGGTCCGTGACGCGGGTCAGCATTGCCTGTCGTTCGATGCGCAGCCGCACGCGTCCGTCGAGATCCGCCTCACCGATGTCACTGATGTGCTTGCGGATGATCTCTCGCGCGTATCCCTCGGTTTGCAGCGGCCCCGGGACGATGTCGCTCTCGTACATCGACAGTGACGACGCCGCCTCTTCCAGACCTACGTAGACGTCGAACCCCTCCGGGATCAGGTCGCCGTACGCGTGCCACCAGCCACGGGCCTTGGTCTCCTTGGCGAGCCCCATCAGCGCCTGCGTGAGATCCGCAGGCGCCCCGTAGACGAGGCACATGGCCTGAACGTCGAGACTCCTTAACGCGGTCTGTCCGGTCTCGATGCGCCACATCTTCGCCTCGGACCACTCCAGCTTCGCCGCCGCCGCGCGCACGGTCAGGCGAGCCCGGTTGCGCAACCCTCGAAGGTTTCGCCCCAGCTGGCGCCGCGGAACGGTCGACCCGGTCGGACCTTCAGCCATCTCAACTCCCCTTACACGCCTCAGTATGAAGGACTTTCGCCCCTCGCGATGAAAGCAGGTTGATGCTCGTTACGCAGTACAAGACATCCGTTCGACGCTTTAACAGCGGTACATCGCTATGAAGTCTTGCACGGGGAATGCATCACTGTGCAGCCTTGAAACCACTCTCCGTGAGCGTCGAGTGGTGAGACAGAGACAGCCATGTCGACGCGCACACCTCACCTGCCGCGTACGGCACTTGCTCCGAGGATCACTCGTGCTCGACTTGCCCCAAGCTGCTCTGAAGCCCACCTGCTGCGCACCCCCCGCCGGCCCGCCGCCCTCCCTGCTGCTCGCCAGCGAGAAGCGATCCGCCGCACACGCACGCGCGTTCGTCCGTGAGTACATCGACCACTACGTCCCCGACGCCTCTACGGAACACACGGACACCGCCGTCCTGGTGGCCAGTGAGCTCGTCACCAACGCCTATCGGTACGGCACCGAGCCGGGTGACCTGATCTCTGTCGTCCTCGACACTGACGGCACCCGGACCCGCATCGAGGTCCACGACCCCGTACGCCGCGCGCCCCGTCACCGGGCGGGGGCCGACGCGTACGACCACGAGCACACGCGCGGGCGTGGCCTGTTCATCCTCGACGCGCTGTGTCCGAAACGGTGGGGAGTCGGTGACCGGCCGCTCGGAAAGTTCGTTTGGGCCGAGGTGCCGTACGCGGTCTGATGCGACCGGCCGACCGAAAGCAAGGAGCGACGACCATGACGAACATCGAGTACGAGGCGAAGGCCCTCGACATCGACATCCGGGACATCACCCGCAGGATCCTCGGCGCGGGCGGCATCGAGGCGACGCCGAGGCGCCTCATGCGGCGTTATGTCTACGACACCATCCCGCCCGTGCCGGGGCGCTGGGTACGCCTGCGCGACACAGGCGACAGCACCACGCTGTGCGTCAAGGAGATCACCACCGACGCGGTCGACGGAACGCGCGAGACCGAGGTGGTGGTGGACGACTTCACCGAGGCGGCGGCGCTGCTCCACCTCGCCGGCCTTGTCCCGCGCGGCTACCAGGAGAACCGCCGCACCTCCTACAGGCTCGGCGCGGTCCGCCTGGAGATCGATGAGTGGCCGCGCATCCCGCCGTACCTGGAGATCGAGGGCGACGACGCAGGACAGGTCTGGGAAGCGGCCGCCGCCCTCGACCTGCCCCCTGACCGGCTCACGTCGCTCAACACGACCAAGGTTTACGCCCTGTACGGCATCGATCTCGATGTCATCGGCGACCTGCGGTTCGAGTAGACCCACGCGACTCACGCGAGAGGGGACACCCCCATGCACGACCTGTCGAACCTGCCGGTCGAAGTGCGGCCGGATCGAACGTTACGCGTCAAGATCATCGACGCCTGTGGACTTGCCTGCTCCTTCTGCCACAACGAGGGCACACCCGTGGCAACCGACAACGCGGATCGCACGGCCGGGGAGTTCACCGGCACGCCCGGTCGTTCCGGCCGTGTCTCCATCTACCTGCGCACCAACGGTGCCGACTTCCTCCCCGCGCGAATCGCCGCCGACGCCGAGTTCGCCCTCGCGCTCGCCGCCGTACGCGGAGCCCTTCCGACCAACGAGGTGCACTTCACCGGCGGTGAGCCCACACTCCACCCGGACCTGCCCGGCCTCGTCTCCATCGCCCGGCGCATGGGCCTCGCGGTGGGCATCACATCGAACGGGGAGGCCGGTGCCGAGGTGCTGCCCGCCGCCGCTGCCGCCGGGCTCGACCGCATCAACCTGTCGGTCTTCGGTACGACGCCCGAGGAGCTGGCCGCCGTCCAAGGGCCCCGCCTCGCGTCCCCGAAGCTGGCCGCACGCAAGCTGGCCGCGCTCGACGCCACGATCGAGACCGCCGTCGCGCACGGGGTGAAGGTGTCGGCGAACATCGTCATCCCGGACCACAGCCACGTCGAGCGCGTGCTCCGCATCATCGAGCGGCACGGGCACTCCGTCGTGGTTCGCATGCTCGTGTCCCTTGAGACGGGTGGCGCGTCCCTCGACGCCATGCAGACCGTCGTGGACCACCTGGGCGCCGTCCCCGTACGCCGTATCGTCACGGCTGGCGCGTCCGACCAACGCGTGCGCTACCACCTCCCGGACGGCCGCACCCTTTACGCCAAGAGCATCCGCCCCGTGCGCCTTCCCGAGACCTGCACCGGGTGCCGCTTCAACAACGACCGGGACTGCCAGGAGGGCTATTACGGCGTCCGGCTGTACCGGGCCACGGACGGACCGTTCATGGTCGGGGTGTGCATTCAGCGCATGGACCTCTGCATGAGCCTCGGCGAGTTCGTGATGAGCCAGCGCTGCCGCGAGGTGGCGGCGTTCCGCGATGACGAGGCCGTGCGCCTTGCAAGGCTGCACTCCGCGACACTGCCGAGAGGAACGGCTGCTGGGTGACGTCCCGTCGTAGCTCTCGCCCAAGAGCTGGAGGAGCACGGAGACCGCCACGACGCCGGTCTCCGGTACAGCCCCACCGGCGACTTCTTCTGCGAAGGTCCAGTTCTTCGTCGTGGGCCCGGATCATTTCGACGCCCATGACGGAGCACCGGGACGCCGAGGGCGGCCCGGCACCGCTGGTGGACCGCGCACCCCTCACGACCTCCGCGCTGCCCGTCGCCCCGCACCACCCCCGACCGGCCCCGCCCCCGTAGCCGCGACGGACCACTCCCACAGGCGGGCCGCCGCGTCGGCGTCGACGGCGTAGGCGCGGACGCCCGCCTCGTCCTCGGGCCCGGTGACGGAGGCGATCTCGCAGTCCTCCAGGTACACGCCGCCCCGGTCCGCCAACAGCGGTGACGTGGCTGCCCACAGGCCGGTGGCGGCGCCCTGGGAGGCAGTCTTGAAGTCCTCGCCGACGACGTTGCCGTGCTCGTCCACCCAGCCGTTGTCCAGCTGCTCCTGGAGCGTCATCTCCCGCTGCAGCGCGGTGATGATCTTGCCCGGGTGGAGCGAGAAGGCCCGGACGCCGTCCTCGCGGCCGAGGGCGTCGAGGTGGACGGCGAAGAGCGCGTTGGCGGTCTTGGCCTGGCCGTACGCGTGCCACTTGTCGTACCCGGTACGGAAATGGGGGTCGTGCCAGCGGATGTCGGTGATGCCGTGGCCACCGGAGCTGTAGACCACGACCCGCGCTCCGTCGGCGGCGGCCAGGAGCGGGTACAGCTCGCAGGCGAACGCGAAGTGCCCGAAGTGGTTGGCCGCCAACTGGCTCTCCCACCCGGGCCCGACACGCCGCTCCGGGGTGGCCATGACTCCGGCGGTGGCGAAGAGCAGGTCGAGCGCGGTCAGCGTCTCGCGGATCTGAGCGGCCGCCGCCCGTACGGTTCCGAGGTCGGACAGGTCCATGGCGACGACCTCGACGTCACCGCCCACCCCGGCGAGCGCGGCACGGGCGACGTCGGGCCGCCGCGCCGGAACGACCACCCGCGCCCCGGCGGCGGCGAGCGCCCGGGTGGTTTCGAGCCCGAGCCCGGAGTAGCCGCCGGTCACGACGGCGTTCCGGCCGGAGAGGTCGACGCCCGCGATGACGTCCTGGGCGGTGCTGGCGGCGGAGAAGGGGGAGCCGAGCGGCTGCTGTCCAAAGCTGTTCATACGCCGAAGCTACGATCTAGACCGCGCTCTAGATCAAGTCCTACGCTGCGCCGCATGGCAGCAACCACCGACACCCTGGGCATCGGCGAGGTCTCCGCCCGCACCGGCCTCGGCGTCCACGCCCTCCGCTTCTACGAACGCGAGGGCCTGCTCGTGGGCCCGGTGCACCGCACGTCCGGCGGCCGGCGCCGTTACAGCACGCTCGACGTCGACTGGCTGCTGATCTGCGTGAAGCTGCGGGAATCCGGAATGCCCCTGTCCGAACTGAAACGGTTCGCCGACCTCGTACGCCAGGGCCCGGGCAACGAGACGGAACGCCTCCACCTCCTGGACACCCACCGCCAACGCGTCGACGCCCGGATCGCGGCCCTGGAGGAGTGCCGCTCGGTCATCACCTGGAAGGTCGGCGTCTACGCGGACCACCTGGCCCGAGGCGAGGCGGACGGCCTCTGGGACCCGACGGGCGAAGCGTGATCGCGCCCGGGAGCACACCGGCACGGCTCCGGGCCCAGGGCCGGATCACTCCGCCACGGGCAGGCACTCGGCCAGCAGGTCGAGGACGTCGCGCCAGGCGCGCTCCGCGTGCCGTGGGTGGTGTCCGACACCGGGGAGGGCGGTGTGGCCGACCGGGGGGTGGTGGAAGGCGTGCAGGGCGCCGCCGTAGACCACGAAGCGCCAGTCGACGCCCGACGACCGCATCTCGGCCGTGAACGCGTCCCGCTGCGCGGGCCCCATGATCGGGTCCTCCGACCCGACCCCGGCCCACACCGGGCAGCGGATGCGCGCGGTCTCGCCCGGGCGGCCGGTGCTCAGTCCGTTGACGGTCCCGATCGCACGCAGGTCGACGCCGTCGCGCCCGAGTTCCAGCGCGATGATGCCGCCGGTGCCGTAGCCGATGGCGGCGATCCGGTCGGGATCGGTCCTCGGTTCCGCGCGCAGCACGTCGAGCGCCGCGTGGCCGATGCCCCGCATCCGGTCGGGGTCGTCGAGCAGCGGCAGACAACGGGCCAGCATCTCCCCGGGTTCGCCCAGGTACCGCCCACCGTGGAGGTCGAAGGCCAGGGCTGCGTAACCCCGTTCGGCCAGGGCCTCCGCCCGGCGCCGCTCGACGTCGCTGAGCCCCATGCCCTCCGGCCCGAGCAGCACCGCGGGCCGGCGGCCGGCACCGGCCGGGAGCGCGAGGTGCCCGACCATCGTCAGACCGTCGGCCGGGTACTCGACCGTGCGCGTGGTGATCGTCGTCATGGGACGGACCGTAGTGCGCGCCGAGCACGGCCGTGCCGGGGTTCACCACCGGCGGAACGACGCGGGTGTCCCGCTGCCGGCGCCGGAAGCCGCCCAGGGCCCCACCCTCGCCGTGCCGCCGTGCCGACTCAGCCGCGACGGGGTGGGGTGAGCTTCTCCAGGTCCAGGATGATCTCGAAGGGCACCGGCCGGGTGAGCGAACCCCTGAAGATGCCCGCAGGTACGTAGGTGGCGGTCGGCTCGTCCAGCTCGTAGACGTGGACGACGGGTGCTCCGTCCTCGTCCTCGACGCGCCAGTAGTGCGGGATGCCGGCCTCCGCGTACTTCCGCAACTTCACCGTGCGGTCCCGGTGCGCGGACTCGGGGGAGACCACCTCTACCGCGAGTCGCACTTCATCCGGTGCGAACCAGGTGCGGTCACCATCGAAGTCCGCCGTCGTCACCAGCAGATCCGGCTCGGGCCGATTGCGCTGATCGAGTCTGACGGTCATCTCCCGCCCGACCCTCACATTGGCCGGTGCCTGCTCCATGAGGGCCACGGTGAGCATCGTGACGAGATGGCCGTGCCACCACCGCTGCGGGGACATCATGAAGACGAGGGCTCCATCGATCAGCTCGGTGTGGCGCGGCGCTTCCGGGAGGCGGTCCAGATCCTCCGCGTACCAGCCTTCCGCGCGGGGCGGGCGCATCCAGTCGGGCAGTGCGGTCATGGCTCAACCGTAGCGACTCGGCCATTCCCGGGCCACGAGGCCGACCATGTCCGCGCTACGGCCGCACCCCGGGCGCCCCCGCGTCGGCGGAGGCGCCGGCCATCGTCGGCGCCCCCCGGAACGACAGCACCACAGCCAACCCGCAGCCGCAGGTGATCGCCCAGTCGGCCAGGTTCATCACGCTGAAGTCCCGGACGGCGATGAAGTCGACCACCGCGCCCTGGAGGTCGCCGGGGGCGCGGAAGACGCGGTCGGTGAGGTTGCCGAGTGCGCCGCCGAGGAGCAGGCCCAGGGCGACGGCCCACGGGGCGCTCGCCAGGCGGCGCGAGTAGCGGACCACGACGACGACCACGGCCGCGGCGACCAGCGTGAAGACGATCGTCGTCGCCGCGCCCATGCCGAACGCGGCGCCGGGATTGCGCTGGACCCGCAGCACCAGCCAGTCCCCGAGCACCGACACGGTCGTACGGCCTTCCAGCTTCGCGACCACCGCCAGCTTGGTGCCGAGGTCGACGGCGTACGCGAGGGCCGCGACCGCCCACAGCAGGCAGGCGCGCCTGCGCGCACCCGTGTCGCTCGTCGTCACGTCCGGCATGCTCGCCCTCCTGGCCCTCGTCGCACCACGGACGGCACGCTCCCCGCAGGGAACGTATCCCGGCGGCAGAACCGGGTCCACCCGCACTGTTCCTCGTCGCGGGACCGGGCCACCCGTCGTGGGGGCCGATGACGACTCCGCCCGGTGAAGGGTGCCTACGTCGGCGTCGCCCGGCTCGCGAGCGACGGCGCGACGCGCTCGTCGCTCCAGTCCGGAACCGTCGTGGTGCCCGAGACCCAGTCGCGGCGCAGGATCGCGTACCCCACGGCATCGTGGACCGTTCCGTCGGCGGCCGGCCACGCGTCGCGGTAGTGCGCCTCCTTCACGTAACCGCACTTCTGGAACGTACGGCGCATCACCGCGTTGTCCTGCCGCGTGTTGCCCTCGATCCGCCGGACCTGGGGGAACTCGGTGAACGCGTACCGCGTGAGCCAGGCCACGGCCTGGCCGCCGAGGCCGCGACCCCGGTGCTCGGAGCGGATGCGCAGGTCGAAGAGCGGAGCGTTGTCGCACAGGTCCATCAGGCGTACGAAGCCGACGCGTTCGCCGGACCGCGTGATCCAGAACGAGCGGTTGTCGTCGCCCCCGAAGCGGCCCTCGTCGACCCACCGCCGGGCCTCGTCCGGCTCGACGACGTCGCGACCGTGGAACGGCCAGGTGCTGCCCGAGAGGAAGGCGGCCAACTCGTCCGCGTGGGAGGGCTCGAAGAGTCCGTACGTGATCTCCATATCCACGGGCGCACTCTAACGACGCCGCCCACGGCCCGAAACCGGTTTTCACGCGGGTGCGGTGAGAAGCCTGCCGAACGGGAACGGATGCGGAAGTGCGGCGGCGAACGCCGGGCCGTCTACCGCTTCAGCTCCCGCCCCCGCAGCTCCCGGCGCAGGATCTTCCCCGACGCCGCCCGGGGCACCGTCTCGATGAACTCGACCTCCCGCACCTTCTTGTACGGGGCCACCCGCTCCGCCACCCAGGCCATCAGCCCCTCCGCCGCGACCGCCGCGTCCGGGCCCCGGACCACGTATGCCTTCGGGATCTCGTTGCCGTCGGGGTCCTGGACGCCGATGACCGCCGCGTCCGCCACCCCCTCGTGGCCGAGCAGCAGCGCTTCCAGCTCCGCGGGGGCGACCTGGTAGCCCTTGTACTTGATGAGCTCCTTCACGCGGTCGACCACGAAGAGCCAGCCCGCCTCGTCCACCCGGCCGACGTCGCCGGTGTGCACCCAGCCGTCGGGGTCGATCATCGCGGCGGTGGCGTCGGGGCGGCCGAGGTACCCCTTCATGACCTGGGGGCCCCGGATCAGGATCTCGCCGGGCTCCCCGGCCGGGGCGTCGGCGGACGGGTCGTCCAGGGACACGATCCGCATCTCCGTGCTCGGGAGCAGCGTGCCGACCGCCCCCGGCGGCGGGTTCTCGGCGGCGAGCGGGACGACGTGCGTGCCCGGGGACAGCTCCGTCATCCCGTACGCCTGGCGGACGGGCGGCAGCCCCAGGCGGCGGGAGCACGCAGCGGCCAGCTCCGCGTCGAGCGGGGCGGCGGCGCTGACGATGTACTCCAGCGAGGACAGGTCGTAGCGGTCGACCACCGGGTGCTTCGCGAGGGCCAGCACGATCGGCGGAGCCACGTACAGGCCGTTGATGCGGTGCGTCTCGATCGCCGCCAGGAACTGCGCGAGGTCGAAGCGCGGGAGGACGACGACCGTGGCGCCCAGCCGCAGGGGGGCGTTCATCAGAGCCGTCAGCCCGTAGATGTGGAAGAACGGGAGGACCGCCAGGATCCGGTGCCCCTCCCCCAACGGCACGAACGGGCCCAGCTGTTCCAGGTTCGTCGCCATCGACCGGTGCGTCAGCATGACGCCCTTCGGCGCGCCCGTCGTGCCCGAGGAGTACGGGAGGGCCGCGACGTCCTCCGCCGGGTCCACGGTCACCATCGGTTCCGGGGCGGTCGTGGTGAGCATGTCCAGGAGCGAGGTGTGGCCCTCCGCGTGGTCGCAGACGAACACCTCCTCGATGCCGCCCACGAGTTCGGCCGCCCGGCGCGCGACCGCGAGCAGCGGGGACACCGTGACGATCCAGCGTGCGGCGGAGTCGCGGAGCTGCTTCGCGAACTCCTCCGCCGTGGCCAGCGGGTGCACCGTCGTGACCGTGGCGCCCGCCCGCGTCGCGGCGTGGAAGACGGCCGGGTACGCGATGGTGTTCGGGCTGTGCAGGGCGAGCACATCGCCCTTGACCAGGCCGGAGGCGGCGAGACCGGCGGCGATCTTGCGGTGGAAGGCGTCGAGCTGCGCGTAGGTGAGGCGGCTGCTCTCGTTGGTGCCGTCGATCAGGGCGACGGTCTCGCCGAACCGTTCGGTGGCGTGCCCGAGCACCGCGTCGTGGATGGCGGCGTCGAGCGGCTGGACGTCGGGGTAATCGCTGCGGAACACGTGCGCCATGGTGGGTCGGTCCCTTCGATGCGGTGGGGCGGCGGCCTCTCGCGTGCGTATGGGCAACTGTGCGCCGCTCAGTACGACTTGGGGAGTCCCAGGGTCTGGTGGGATACGTAGTTCAGGATCATTTCCCGGCTGACCGGGGCGATCCGCGCCACCCGCGCCCCCGTGATCAGCGAGGCGAGACCGTACTCGCGGGTCAGCCCGTTGCCGCCCAGCGTGTGCACCGCCTGGTCCACCGCCCTCACGCACGCCTCGCCCGCCGCGTACTTCGCCATGTTCGCCGCCTCGCCCGCGCCGAGGTCGTCGCCCGCGTCGTACAGCCGGGCGGCCTTCTGCATCATCAGGCGGGCCAGTTCGAGTTCGATGTGGGCCTGGGCCAGCGGGTGGGCGATGGCCTGGTGGGCGCCGATGGGCTCCTTCCAGACCTGGCGGGTCTTCGCGTACTCGACCGCCCGGCCGAGCGCGTAACGCCCCATGCCGATACCGAAGGCCGCGGTCATGATGCGCTCCGGGTTGAGCCCGGCGAACAGCTGGAGCAGCCCCGTGTCCTCTCCCCCGTTCTCGGCTCCGCTCGAACGGGAGGGGCCCCCTCCCACCAGCGCCTCGGCGGGCAGCCGCACGTCGTCCAGGACCAGTTCGAACTGCTTCTCCGGGGCGTGGACCTCCATGTCGATCAGGTTGCGCCGGAAGCCGGGCGTCTCGCGCGGGACGATGAACAGGCACGCCTTGAGCTTGCCGGTCCGCGCGTCCTCCGTGCGGCCGACGATCAGCGTGGCGTCCGCGATGTCGACGCCGGACACGAACACCTTGCGGCCGGTGAGCAGCCAGTCCCCGCCGTCCCGGCGCGCCGTGGTCGTGATGCGGTGCGCGTTGGAACCGGCGTCCGGCTCGGTGATGCCGAACGCCATGGTGAGGGAGCCGTCCGCGAGCCCGGGGAGCCACTGCCGCTTCTGCTCCTCCGTGCCGAAGCGGGATATCACCGTGCCGCAGATCGCGGGCGACACGATCATCATCAGGAGCGGCGAGCCGGAGGCGCCCAACTCCTCCAGGACGATGGACAGTTCCGCCATGCCCGCGCCCCCGCCGCCGTACTCCTCGGGGAGGTTCACGCCGAGGAAGCCCGCCTTCGCGGCCTCGGACCACAGCTCGCGGGGGTGGCCGCCCTCGCTGACGAGGGACTGCATGTACGCGCGCCCGTACCGCTTCCCGAGGGCGGCGACGGCGGCGCGCAGGGCCTGGTGCTCTTCGGTTTCGAGGACGGTGCTCATGCGGGCTGCTCCTCAGAAGGGTCGGTGACTACGGCGAGCAGGGCGCCGACCTCCACCTGGAGGCCGGGCGCGGCGTGCAGGGCGGTGAGCGTGCCGGAGGCGGGGGCGAGGATGCGGTGCTCCATCTTCATCGCCTCCAGCCAGATCAGCGGCTGCCCGGCCACCACGGCGGCCCCCTCCGCGAGGCCGTCCGCGAGGCGGACCACCGTGCCGGGCATGGGGGCGAGCAGCGAGCCGGGCTCGGTGCGGTCGGCGGGGTCGGTGAAGCGGGGCAGGGCGGTGAAGGTGTACGCGCCGGAGGCGGTGTCCACGTAGACCTTGCCGTCGGCCGGGAAGACGTCGAAGTGCCGGGTGACACCGCCGTGTTCGAGGGCGGCCCGGACGCGGCCCGCCGACACCACGCGGACGCCCTCGGTGCCGATGCCGCCGACGGTCAGGCCGCCGTCGCGGGTGGGCCGGTAGGTGACCTCGTGGTCGACCCCGTCCGGTTCGCTGCGGTAGCGCCGGAGCTGGGGCTGCGAGGGGAGGTTGCGCCAGGCGCCGAAGCGGACGAAGCCGCCCCTGGTGGTGGAGGTGGCGTTACGGGCCGCCTCGACCACGGCGGCGGCGGTGGCCGCGAGCCGGGCGGACGTCTCGTCCGGGGCACGGGTCAGCTCCGACAGGTGCCGGTCGTAGAACCCGGTGTCCAGCCGCCCGCCCACGAAGTCCGGGTGCCGCAACGACCGTACGAGCAGGTCCCGGTTGGTCACCGGCCCGTGGATGCGCGCCCGCTCCAGGGCGCGGGCGAGCAGCCGCACCGCCTCGGCCCGGGTCGGCGCCCGGGCGATCACCTTCGCGATCATCGGGTCGTAGTGCACGCCGATCGTGTCGCCGCCCTTGTAGCCGGTGTCCAGGCGCAGTCCGGGCTCCTCCGGCACATGGAGCGAGAGCAGTGCTCCGGTGTGCGGCTGCCAGTCCCGCGCCGGGTCCTCCGCGTACAGCCGGGCCTCCACGGCGTGCCCGGACGGCGACGGGGGCTCGGCGGACGGCAGCGGCTCGCCCTCCGCGATCCGGAGCTGGAGCGCGACGAGGTCCAGCCCGAACACCTCCTCGGTCACCGGGTGCTCCACCTGAAGCCGCGTGTTCATCTCCAGGAAGTACGGCCGCCCGCCCGGAGCGACCAGGAATTCCACGGTCCCGGCCCCCCGGTACCCCACGGCCCGGGCGGCGGCCACCGCCGCCTCGTGCAGCCGCCCCCGCAGCTCGTCCGGCAGGCCCGGCGCGGGCGCCTCCTCGATGACCTTCTGGTGCCGCCGCTGGAGCGAGCAGTCCCGGGTCCCCAGCGCCCACACCCCGCCGTGCTCGTCCGCCATCACCTGGACCTCGACGTGCCGGCCGCGCTCCACGTACGGCTCGGCGAACACCTCGCCGTCCCCGAACGCGGACAGCGCCTCGGCCCCGGCGGCCGTCAACTCGCCCGGCAGATCCACGAGTTCCTGGACGATCCGCATCCCCCGCCCCCCGCCGCCGGCCGCCGCCTTCAGCAGCAGCGGCAGGTCCTCGGCGGTCGCGGCGGCCGGGTCCGCCGCCGCGAGGAGCGGCACCCCGGCGGCGGCCATCAGCTCCTTGGCGCGGGTCTTCGACGCCATCAGCTCGATCGCCTTCACGGGCGGCCCGATCCACCGCAGCCCGGCATCCCGCACGGCGGCGGCGAACCCGGCGTTCTCGGAGAGGAACCCGTACCCGGGGTGCACGGCGTCCGCCCCGGCCGCGAGCGCGGCGGCCACGACGAGATCGCCGCGCAGATACGTATCGGCGGGGGCCGCGCCCGGCAGCCGCACGGCGGTGTCGGCCTCCCGGACGTGCAGCGCGCCCGCGTCCGCGTCGGAGTACACGGCGACGGTGGCGATGCCGAGGGCCCGGCAGGTGCGGAAGATCCGGCAGGCGATCTCGCCCCGGTTCGCGACGAGCAGACTCTTGATCACGTGGAGCTCCCTCACATCCGGAAGATTCCGAAGCCGCCCCGGGCGCCCTCGACCGGTGCGGTGTGGATGGCGGACAGGCACAGGCCGAGGACGGTCCGGGTGTCGCGCGGGTCGATGACCCCGTCGTCGTACAGCCGCCCGGACAGGAACATCGGCAGGGACTCGGACTCGATCTGCTGCTCGACCATCGCGCGCAGGGCGGCGTCCGCCTCGTCGTCGTACGGGCGCCCCTTCGCGGCGGCCGAGGCGCGCGCGACGATGGAGAGGACCCCGGCCAGCTGCTGCGGGCCCATGACGGCGGACTTGCTGCCGGGCCAGGCGAAGAGGAAGCGCGGGTCGTACGCCCTGCCGCACATGCCGTAGTGACCGGCGCCGTAGGAGGAGCCCATCAGGACCGACAGGTGCGGGACCCTGGAGTTCGAGACGGCGTTGATCATCATCGCGCCGTGCTTGATGATGCCGCCCTGCTCGTACTCCTTGCCGACCATGTAGCCGGTGGTGTTGTGCAGGAAGAGCAGCGGGATGTCGCGCTGGTTGGCGAGCTGGATGAACTGCGCGGCCTTCTGCGACTCCTCGCTGAACAGCACGCCCTGCGCGTTGGCGAGGATGCCGACCGGGTAGCCGTGCAGCCGCGCCCATCCGGTCACCAGGCTCGTCCCGTACAGCGGTTTGAACGCGTCGAAGTCCGAGCCGTCGACCAGCCGGGCGATCACCTCGCGCGGGTCGAACGGCACCTTGAGGTCCCCGGGCACGATGCCGATGAGCTCGTCCTCGTCGTACTTGGGCGGCTCGGCGGGGCCCGGATCGGTGTGCGCCTTGCGCCAGTTGAGGCGGGCGACGATCCGGCGGGCCTGGCGCAGCGCGTCGGGCTCGTCCACGGCGAAGTGGTCCGCGAGCCCGGACGTACGGGCGTGCATCGCGGCCCCGCCCAGCGATTCGTCGTCGCTCTCCTCGCCGGTCGCCATTTTCACGAGGGGCGGTCCGCCCAGGAAGACCTTCGAGCGTTCCCGGATCATCACGGTGTGGTCGGACATGCCGGGGACGTACGCGCCTCCGGCGGTCGAGTTGCCGAAGACCACGGCCACGGTGGGGATTCCGGCGGCGGAGAGCCGTGTGAGGTCGCGGAAGAGCGCGCCGCCGGGGATGAAGATCTCCTTCTGCGACGGCAGGTCCGCGCCCCCGGACTCGACCAGGCTGATGACCGGCAGCCGGTTCGCGAAGGCGATCTCGTTCGCCCGCAGCGCCTTCTTCAGCGTCCACGGGTTCGACGCCCCGCCACGCACGGTCGGGTCGTTTGCGGTGATCAGGCACTCCACGCCCTCCACCACCCCGATCCCGGTGACGAGCGAGGCCCCCACCGCGTACTCGCTGCCCCACGCGGCCAGCGGCGACAGCTCCAGGAACGGCGTGTCCGGGTCGAGCAGCAGCTCGATGCGCTCGCGGGCGAGCAGCTTGCCGCGCTTGCGGTGCCGTTCGACGTACTTCTCGCCGCCGCCCTCCAGCGCCTTGGCGTGCGCGGCCTCCAGCTCGGCCAGCTTGTCCAGCATGGCGGCCCGGTTGGCCGCGTAGTCGGGGCTCGCGGTGTCGAGCCCGGTGGGCAGGACGGTCATGCGGGCACCTCCAGAAGGGTCACGGGTATCTCCAGGTGGCGGGCGCGCAGCCACTCCCCCAGCGCCTTGGCCTGCGGGTCGAAGCGGTGCTGCGCGGCGACGCCTTCGCCGAGCAGCCCGTGCACGGTGAAGTTCAACGCCCTCAGGTCGGGCAGGACATGGCGTACGACGGTGAGCCCGTCGGTCTCCGGGAGGAGTTCCCGGAACCGCTCGACGGTCAGCTCGTGCGCCAGCCACCGCCACGCGTGCTCGTCCCGGACCCACACCCCGACGTTGGCGTCCCCGCCCTTGTCCCCGCTCCGGGCCCCGGCGACGCGGCCGAGGGGGGCGCGCACCACCGGCCCGGGCTCCAACGGCTGCGGCAGTGGAGGCTGTTCGACGTCGCACAGCTCCCGCGTCCGTACGGGATGCGCGAGAGACCTACGCGTCCCGTCCGGCAGTACGGCCACGTGCTCCACGCCCTCCGCCGGTACGTACCGCGCCTCGAACACCCCGTACGGCGCGCCCTTCCCGGGCGGGGCGGTGACATGGAAGCCGGGGTAGCTGCCGAGGGCCAGCTCGATCGCCGCGCCGGACAACGCCCGCCCCACGGGCTCCTGTTCGGGGTCTCGGACGACCAGTCGGAGCAGCGCGCTCGCGGTCTCCTCGGTGTCGGCGTCGGGCTGGTCCGTACGGGCCAGCTCCCAGCGGACCTCCTCGGGCACCCGTCCGGCGCGTGCGAAGGCGTCCGCGAACTGGTCCCGGACGAGCCGCGCCTTGGCCTCGATGTCGAGACCGGTGAGCACGAAGACGACCTCGTTGCGCCAGCCGCCGAGCCGGGTCAGCCCGGCCTTGAGCGTGGGCGGCGGGGCCTCCCCGCGTACGCCGGAGACCGCGACCCGGTCCGGCCCTTCCTGCGTCAGCCGTACGGTGTCGAGCCGGGCGGTGACGTCGGGGCCCGCGTACCGGGCGCCGCCGGTCTCGTAGAGGAGCTGGGCGGTGACCGTGCCGAGGTCCACGACGCCCCCGGTGCCGTCGTGCTTGGTGATGACGGAGCTGCCGTCCGCGTGGATCTCCGCGACCGGGAAGCCGGGGCGGCGGATGTCGTGGTCGCGGAAGAAGGCGTAGTTGCCGCCCGTGGCCTGCGTACCGCACTCCAGGACGTGCCCGGCGACGACGGCCCCGGCGAGCGCGTCGTGGTCCTCGGGCCCCCAGCCGAAGTGGGCGGCGGCTGGGCCGGTGACGAGGGCGGCGTCCGTCACCCGGCCGGTGACGACGACCTCGGCACCGGCCCGCAGGCAAGCCGCGATGCCTGCCCCACCAAGGTACGCGTTGGCCGTGAGAAAGCCCTCCGGTACGGCGATGTTGTCGCCTTCCACATGCGCGACCCGCACCGGCACGCCCACCTTGTCGGCCAGCTCCCGGATCGCGTCGGCGAGCCCGGCCGGGTTCAGCCCGCCCGCGTTGGCGACGATCCGCACCCCGCGCTCGCGGGCGAGCCCGAGCCCGCCCTCCAGCTGCCGCAGGAAGGTGGAGGCGTAGCCGCGCGCCGGATCCTTGAGGCGGCCGCGGCCGAGGATGAGCATCGTCAGCTCGGCGAGATAGTCCCCGGTGAGGACGTCGAGGGGGCCGCCGGTGAGCATCTCGCGCAGGGCGTCGAAGCGGTCGCCGTAGAAGCCGGAGGCGTTGCCGATGCGGAGGGTTTCCGGCGCCCCGGGCTCCGTCATCGCTCCCCCTTCGGCGTCCGCCCCGCCCCCGCGGGCCCCGCGAACGCCTGCGCGATCGACAGCCAGGCGTCGGCGTCCGCCCCTTGCGCGCGCACCGCCAGGTCGTCGCGGTGGGCGCGCTGCGTGACGAGCAGGCAGAAGTCGTGCAGCGGCCCGGTGACCCGCTGGGCCGCGTCCTCGGGGCCGTACGTGATCAGCTCACCGCCGGGCGCGGCCAGCTCCACCCGGAACTCCTCGGTGGGCGGCTGCTTCCCCCGTACGAAGAAGGCGTAGTCGCGGGCCCGGACCCCGATCCGGGCCACGTGCCGCAGCCGGGCGGTCGGGGTGCGGGTGACCCCGAGGGCGTCGGCGATGTCCTGGCCGTGCGCCCAGGTCTCCATCAGCCGCCCGGTCGCCATGGAGGCGACGCTCATCGGCGGCCCGTACCAGGGGAACCTCGCCCCGGCGGGCGCCGCGCGCAGGGCCTCCTGCAAGCGTTCACGGCCCTCGCGCCAGCGGACGAGCAGCGCGTCCGGCGGGTACGCGGCGACGATCTCCCCGGCGGCCCGGTCCACGAAGCCCTCGGGGTCCTCCATGGCCTTCGCCACCTCGTCCCCGAAGCGGCCGGGGTCGGTGACGGAGATCAGCGCGACGTCGTCGGTCCAGCTCAGGTGCGCGATCTGGTGGGCGACGCTCCACCCCTCGGCCGGGGTCTCCCCCGCCCACTGTCTCGCGCTCGCCCCGGCGACGAGCAGGTCGCACTCCAGGCTCTCGCTGCGCAGATCATCCAGCACGGCTGAGGCATCGGACACGGTGCGCTCCCCTCGGGGCGTGACGGCGTGCCCGGGAGCCTGCCAGCGCAACACAAAACAATCAAGCAAGCTTGCATGATTGTTTTCGGTGTACGGCGTTCGCGGCGGAGCCGGCCGGGAACCGAGCGTCGGTGCGCCGGCCAGGAATCACGGTCCCGCCGGCAGCGGCGGCGGGACCGTTCATTTCGAGGAACGCTACGGCTGCTGACCGAGCCCGTCGACCACCGTGCGGCGCATGACCGCGCTCACGCCCAGCAGATCACCCTTCTTCACGTGGTCGACATCTCGCACCGCGACCTCGCGCTCCCCCAGGAACACCTTCGTCTTCTTGTCGAAGATGAGCTGTGTCATGGCTCCGGCGTCCTCGCGCCCGATCCCGATCCCGTGCCGCCCGGCCGCGTCCACCGCGTCCTTGACGACGACGACTCCGGGGATCATCGCGGTGGCCCGGTAGAGCGCGGCAGCCACCTTGGGCGGCATGAGCGATTCGCGCGAGAGGTCACCGACCAGGACGAAGGTGTTCTGGTCCTCGCTCTTGCCGCCGTCGCTCGCCTGGTGGAGCCATTCGAGCATCTTGGCGGGGTCGGTCGGCAGGGTCTGGAGGTGACGGTAGTTGGTGTTGCTCGCGACACCGGGAGTGTCGCGCTCCAGCTTCGTCTCGCCCTTGCCGGGCAGGTACGGCAGCTTCTCCCGGACGAGCCCGCCGCGGGCACCGTCCACCGGCTTCCACACCTGTCGCCGGTGCACCGGGTCGAGCTTCGGCGCGGTACTGCCGTCCGCCGCCATGGAGACGTACGCCACCTTGCTGTCGACGTACACGTACTGGTCGTCGCCGATCGTCCCCGGCGCCTCCGACTTCTCGGCCGCGAGCGCGATGCTGTCGAGGAGTTGCACGACCTGCGTCGGCTCCGCTCTCGTGCCTTCCGCGTCACGGCTCGTCACCTGCACCCCGGTGAAGGTCGCCGCAGCGGCTATGACAGCGACCGCGGGCACGGCTACAGCCGGGCGCATCCACCGTGCGCGGCCCACTCGGGGCTCGGCGCCGGTCGCTGCGTCCCTACGGATCTCATGCATCAAATGCTCCTTCAGAACGTGGTGACGACCCGGAGGGAGCTCCCTCTCGGGGAGCTGTGGAACGTGGTTCATCGGGTTCCCTCCTGGATGGGCCTGGGCTTGACCGCAGCGGTGCGGTCATCTCGTATCTGTCCGCGCGCGCCGTCCGGTTCCAGGGCGAGCGCGAGTTTCGCGCGGGCCCTCGACAGCCGGGACCTGACCGTCCCCACCGGCACGCCGAGCGCCACCGCGGCCGCCGGGTAGCCGAGGCCCGCCCAGACGCACAGGGCCAGCACCTCCCGCTCCGGCGTGCGCAGGTCCTTGAGGGCCGTCCGCACGAGGGCGAGTTGCTCCGCGTCGTCGATCCGTCCCGCGACCTCGTCCGCGAAGTCCCGCACGCTCTGCTCGCGCGGCAGCCGCGCCAGGGCCGCCGAGTGGCGGCGCGCGGCCCGACGGGTGTTGCGGGTGACGTTGGTCGCGACTCCGAGCAGCCACGGCCGCAGCGATCCGCCCTCCTCCACCACCGTCCCGCGTAGCCGCCACGCCTCCAGGAAGGTCAGCGAGACGATGTCCTCGGCGAGCCCCCAGTCACCTGTCAGCCGGTAAGCGTGGTTGTAGACGGAGCGGTGGCACGCGTCGAACAGTTCCCCGAACGCCTCGTGGTCGCCGGCTCTTATGCGCGGCCTCAGTTGTGTGTCCACGCCCCTTGACTGTCCGGAGACCGAAGACCGGTTCCCGTGATCTGCGTCACGGGATCAGCTGGACGCCCGTGCGGGAGCTCGGGACGGAGGCGGTCCCATGCCCCGGACGAGGACCCGCTACCGCTTCCCGACCCCCCGCACCTGACTCCGTACCGCCCCCATGCTCGCCCCGATGACCAGCGCGATGGCGAGGGCGTCCGTCAGGGACAGGGCCTGGTGGAGGATGAGGAATCCGGCCATGGCGGCGATCGCGGGTTCCAGGCTCATCAGGATGGCGAAGGTGGGCGCGGGCAGGCGGCGCAGGGCGATGAGCTCCAGGGTGTACGGGAGCACGGAGCTGAGCACCGCGACGGCCGCGCCGAGCCCCAGCGTCGTGGGGACGAGGAGCTTGGAGCCCGCGTCCATGATGCCGAGGGGCAGCGAGAGGAGCGCGGCGACCACCATCGCCAGGGCGAGGCCGTCGGCCTGCGGGAAGCGGCGGCCGGTGCGCGCGCTGAAGACGATGTACGCCGCCCACATCACCCCGGCCCCCAGCGCGTAGGCGGCGCCCACCGGGTCGAGCCGGTCGAAGCCTCCGCCGCTGAGCAGGACGACGCCGCCGAGGGCGAGGGCCGCCCAGACGACGTTGACCAGGCGGCGCGAGGCGATCACGGACAGGGCGAGCGGGCCGAGCACTTCGAGGGTGACGGCGGCCCCGAGCGGGATGCGGTCGGCGGCCTGGTAGAACAGCGTGTTCATGCCGCCCATGGCGATGCCGAAGGCGACCACGGTGCCCCAGTCGGCCCGCGAGTGGCCGCGCAGCTTCGGCCGGCAGACGACGAGCAGGACGAGCGCGGCGGCGGCCAGCCGCAGCGTGACGACCCCGAGCGCCCCGGCCCGGGGCATCAGCAGCACCGCGATGGCGGCGCCGAACTGCACGGAGAGCCCGCCCGCGACGACCAGCGCGACCGGGGCGAGCGCGGCCCGCCGCCCACCGGACCGCTGCCCCGCGCCGAGCTCCGGCGATGCGACCGCCTCCGGCACGGCGACGGCGGCAGCGGCTACGGCTGGTTCTGCGGCGGCGTTGGTGGGCCGGTCGTTCACGCGGGGCCTGTCCTTCTGAGTCCTGAATCATGCGGTATTGCCACACCCACCAGGTTAACGGTCAGAAATTGACAAGTTGAAATCAAAAACAGAACAGGTCTCACCACAAGTTCTTCCCAAAGGGATCGTCAATTCTCATATAGTGACGGGGACTTACCCGTGAATCCCCTGTTCCACTAGTCACGTTTGTCTCTCGCGTCACAGTCGTCCGAATCGCTCCCCGTCCACCGCCGTCCGCCCCAAGGACTCCGCTTTGCGCCCCTCTACCCGGCCGACCGCACTGGCCCTTCTGGTCGCGGTGGCCTTCACCGCAGCCCTGAGCGTGTGGGCGACCTTCGCCGCTCCCGAATCGGCCAGGACCGCGGTGGCCTGGGGCTCCGGCGGGGCCGCCCTGCTCCTCGTGGCGGCCGTCACCACCGCCGTCCACGCCCGGGCCACGGTGCGCCGCCTCCGCGAGACGCACGCCGCCGAAAGCGGCCGGTTCACGGCGGAGGTCTCCCGCATGGTCTCGGCCTCCGCCGCCGACGCCCAGCGGTTCACCGCGGAGAACGCCCGCCTCAGGGCGGCCGCCGCCGCCGAGACGGCGAGGGCCAAGGAGGAGGCCGAGGCCGGCACCTCCCGCCTCACCGCCGAGAACGCCCGGCTGAAGGCCCGCGCCTCGCGCGCCGAGACCGAGCGCTCCGCGGCCCTCACCGCCTGCGCCAACGCGGCCGGCCGGATGCAGGCCCTGGCCACGAGCATGCTCGCCGACCTCCGTGAGATGGAGCACCGGCACACCTCCGAGGACGTCCTCGCCGACCTCCTCCACCTCGACCACCGCACCGCCCAGGCCGGCCGCCTCGCCGACTCCATCGCCGTGCTCACCGGCGCCCGCTCCGGACGGCGCTGGGCCAAGCCCATCGTCATGGAGTCCGTACTGCGCGGCGCCATGGGCCGGGTCAGCGGCTACCAGCGCGTCCGGCTCCACTCCACCAGCGACGTCGCCGTCGCCGGCCACGCCGCCGAGGGCGTCATGCACGCCCTCGCCGAGCTCCTCGACAACGCCGCGAACTTCTCGCCGCCCACCGCCGAGGTCCATGTGTACGTGGAGGAGGTCCCGGCCGGGATCGTCGTCACCGTCGAGGACAGCGGCCTCGTCATGAGCGACGTGCAGCTGCGCCGGGCGGAGCGCGCGGTCACCGCCGCCGACGCCGACCTCACCGGCCTGACCGGCACCCGCCTCGGGCTCGCCGTCGTCGGCCGGCTGGCCC
The DNA here is from genome assembly GCF_045206345.1 of Streptomyces sp. NBC_00209. Classification (NCBI taxonomy): domain Bacteria; kingdom Bacillati; phylum Actinomycetota; class Actinomycetes; order Kitasatosporales; family Streptomycetaceae; genus Streptomyces; species Streptomyces sp. NBC_00209. The sequence goes on from NZ_CP108121.1 coordinate 3,042,495, forward strand.
GCAAGCACGGGCTGACCGTCTCCTTCCGGCCCTCCGCGCGCGGCGGCACCGGCGCGCTGATGATGCTCCCGCAGGAGATCGTCACCCGCGCCACCGCGCCCCGGACCGCCCCGGAACCCGCGCCCGCCCCCGCCGAGACCGAGCCCGAGCCCGTCCACACCCTGGGGACGGACCCCGCCGCCCGGCCGCCCGCCCAGGAGCCCCTGCGCTCCGACTCCGCCTCGGAGACCACCGGCAACCTCCCGAAGTTCGGCGACAGCGGCCTGCCCAAGCGCTCGCGCGGGCGCACCCTGGCCGCCGCCGAGGCCAGGGCCACCGCCTCCGGGCCCGCCCGGGAGACCGGCACGAAGGACGACGCACCCGACCCGAAGGCCCGGGCGGCCCGCTTCAGCAGCTTCCGCAACGCAGTACGGCCCGACTCCCCACCCCCGGAGGACAGCTCCCGATGACCGCGACCACCGACGAGAAGCTCAACTGGCTGCTGGAGGGGCTCCTCGAACGGACCCCCGGCGCCCGGCACGCCCTCGTGCTGTCGAGGGACGGCCTCAAGCTGTGCCGTACGCCCGAACTCTCCGTCGACCAGGCCGACCAGCTCGCCGCGATCTCCGCCGGCATCCAGAGCCTGTCCCACGGCGCGTCCGTGGAGTTCGGCAACGGCAGCGGCGGCGTCCGCTCCGCCATGGCCGAGTTCTACGGCGGCATCCTCTTCATCGTGGAGGCGGGCGCCGGCGCCCACCTCGCGGTCGTCGCCGCCGACAGCGCCGACGTGGGCCTCGTCGGCCACAACATGAGCGAGCTGGTCGAGCAGCTGGGCGAGCACCTGATCGCCCCGCCGCGCGATCCCGTCGACGCGGTCGCCGCCGCCCGGGGCACGGCCGTATGACCCCCCGCCCCCGCCCCGGCAGGGACGACGCGCCGGACCGGCTGTACACCCTGACGGGCGGCCGCACCCGGTCCGACTCCGCCGCCTTCGACCTGGTCACCCTGGTCGTCGCCGAGTGCGAGCCGGCCCCCGGCATGCAGTCGGAGCACGTGGCGATCCTCCGGATGTGCGAACGGCCCACCGCCGTCGTGGAGATCGCCGCCGACCTCGACCTGCCCGTCAGCATCGTGCGCATCCTGCTCTGCGATCTGCTCGACACCGGCCGGATCAGCGCCCGCCATCCGCGTACCGCACGCGTATCGGACGGGCTCCCCGCCCCCGACATCCTGGAACAGGTGCTCGTTGGACTCCGCAACCTCTGACCGCGCCGCCCTGAGAGCGACGGCCGACAACGGACTGAAGATAGTCGTGGTCGGCGGCTTCGGGGTCGGCAAGACCACCATGGTCCGATCCGTGAGCGAGATCCGTCCGCTCAACACGGAGGAGACGATGACCCGCGCGGGCGAGGCGGTCGACCACCTCGACGGCGTCGGGTCCAAGACGTCCACCACGGTCGCCTTCGACTTCGGCCGGATCAGCTTGGACGAACGCTCGGTGCTCTACCTGTTCGGCGCGCCCGGCCAGGAGCGCTTCTGGTTCCTGTGGGACCGGCTGTTCTCCGGCACCCTGGGCGCCGTCGTCCTCGTGGACACCCGGCGCCTGGCCGATTCCTGGTACGCGATCGACCGGCTTGAGCACCACGGCACGCCGTTCATCGTCGCCTGCAACGACTTCGGCGGCCCGCTCCACACCGAGCAGCAGATCCGGGAGGCGCTCGACATCTCCCCGGACGTCCCGCTCGTGGAGTGCGACGCGCGCGACCGGTCCTCCAGCAAGTACGTGCTGATCACCCTGGTCGAGCACCTGCACCGGCTCTCGGCGGCCCGTACGGGGGACACCCCCGCGCCCGCCGAGGACGCCCCCGCCCTGACCCCGGAGCCCACCCCGTGACCGAGTGCCCCCACGCGGCCGGTGCCGTGCCGCTGTCCGGACCCCGCTTCCAGGGCGAACCGGCGGCGCTCTACCGGGAGCTGCGCCGCGACCACGGGCCGGTCGCCCCGATCGTGCTGCCCGGTGACGTCCCGGCCTGGCTCGTCCTCGGCTACCGCGAGCTGCACCAGGTCACCGGGGACTCCGCGCTCTTCACCCGCGACTCGCAGCTGTGGAACCAGTGGGACGCGATCCCCGAGGACTGGCCGCTGATGCCGATGATCAGCCGGACCCAGCCGTCGATCCTCTACACGGTCGGCGAGCGCCACAGCCGCCGCTCGGCCGTGATCTGCGAGGCCCTGGAGGCCATGAACCCCTTCGAGCTCAAGAGGGGCACCGAGGAGTTCGCCGACGAACTGATCGACGCGTTCTGCGCGGCCGGCTCGACGGACCTGATCGCCGAGTACGCGATGCTGCTCCCCGTACGGGTCGTGGCGAAGCTCTTCGGCTTCCCGGACGACACGGGCCCCGCCCTCGTCACCGCGATGAACGACATGATCAACGGGGGGCCCACCGCGCAGGCCGGCCAGCGGCACATCGCCGGCTCCGTGTACGCGCTGCTGGCCGAGCGGCGGACGGCACCCGGCGACGACATCGCCTCCCGGATGCTCGCCAACACCGCCGGGTTCACGGACGAGGACGTGGCCCGGGACCTCATGGTGATGATGGCGGCCGGGCACCAGCCGACCGCCGACTGGATCGGCAACTCCCTGCGGCTGATGCTCACCGACGACCGCTTCGCCGCCTCGCTCTCCGGCGGCCGGCACAGCGTCGCCGAGGCCATGAACGAGGTGCTGTGGGAGGACACCCCCAGCCAGAACATCGCAGGCCGCTGGGCCGCCCGCGACACGCACCTCGGCGGCCGCCACATCAAGGCCGGGGACCTGCTCGTCCTCTCCCTCGCCGGAGCCAACGCCGACCCCCAGGTCCGTACGGACGGCTCCACGCTCACCGGCGGCAACAACGCGTTCTTCTCCTTCAGCCACGGCGAGCACCGCTGCCCGTTCCCGGCGCAGGAGACCGCCGAGGTCATCGCCCGTACGGCCATCGAGGTCATCCTCGACCGGCTGCCCGACGTCGACCTCGCCGTCCCCGCCGACCGGCTCACCCGGCGCCCCTCCCCCTGGCTGCGCGGACTGACCGACCTGCCCGTGACCTTCACGCCCACTCCGGCCCTTGGAGGCCCCAGATGACCGCGCCCGCCGAAGAAGCCACCGACCGCATCGTCCTGGACCCCTTCGTCACCGATCTCGCGGGCGAGAGCGCGCGGCTGCACGCGGCGGGACCGCTCGCCCGGGTCGAGCTTCCGGGCGGGGTGCCCGTCTACACCGTCACGCACTACGCCGAGGCGAAGGCGCTGCTCACCGACAGCCGCCTGGTCAAGGACATCAACGTGTGGGGCGCCTGGCAGCGCGGCGAGATCCCGCTCGACTGGCCGCTCATCGGCCTCGTCAACCCGGGCCGCACCATGCTCACCGCCGACGGCGCCGAACACCGCCGGCTGCGCGGCCTGGTCGCGCAGGCGCTCACGGTGCGCCGGGTGGAGCGGCTGCGCGAGGGCATCGAGGCGCGGACGAAGGTGCTCCTGGACCGCCTGGAGGAGCACACGGCGGGCCAAACGGTGGATCTGAAGGCGGAGTTCGCCTACCCGCTGCCGATGAACGTCATCCGGGAGCTGATGGGCATCGACTCGGCGGACCTGCCCCGGATGAAGGAACTGTTCGACAAGTTCTTCTCCAACCTGACGCCCCGCGCCGAGGTGCCGCAGATGATGGCGGATATCCACACCCTGTTCTCGCGCATCCTGGCCGAGAAGAAGGAGTCCCCCGGCGACGACCTGACCGGGGCGCTGCTCCTGGCGTCCGAGGACGGGGACCACCTCACCGACGACGAGATCCTCAACACCCTGAAGCTGATCATCGCGGCGGGCCACGAGACGACGATCAGCCTCATCGTGAACGCGGTGGTCGCGCTGGAGACCCACCCCGAGCAGCGGCGGGCGGTGCTGGCCGGCGAGGTGGGCTGGGACGGGGTCATCGAGGAGACCCTGCGCTGGTCGGCGCCGACCTCGCACATCCTGATCCGGTTCGCGTCGGAGGACATCGAGGTGGGCGACCGGGTGCTGCCGAAGGGCGAGGGTGTCATGACCTCCTTCGCGGCCATCGCGCACGACGAGGGCCAGTGGGGGGAGTCGGCCACGGAGTTCGACGTGACCCGCTCCCCGAACCGCCACATCTCCTTCGGGCACGGCCCGCACGTCTGCCCGGGCGCCGCGCTGTCCCGCCTGGAAGCGTCGGTGGCGCTGCCCGCGCTGTACGCCCGCTTCCCGGAGCTGTCCCTGGCGGTCCCGGCGTCCGAGCTGCGCAACAAGCCGATCGTCACGCAGAACGACCTGTACGAACTCCCGGTCACGCTGCGCTGACACCGTACGCGCGGAAGAACGTACGGAGGTTCCTCCGAGGACCACGAGTCGGAATCCCTGTCTCATCGGACGGACAGGGTGCGCAGCCCGCCGCACCGAGCGGCTACGCTCCGACTCGTGGCCGACATCCAGATTCCCGCTGACATCAAGCCCGCAGACGGGCGCTTCGGCGCCGGTCCCTCCAAGGTGCGGACCGAGGCGCTCGACGCGCTGGCCGCCACCGGCACGTCTCTGCTCGGTACGTCCCACCGCCAGGCACCGGTGAAGAACCTGGTCGGCGCGGTGCGCGAGGGCGTACGCGACCTCTTCTCCCTCCCCGAGGGATACGAGGTGATCCTGGGCAACGGCGGCTCCACCGCCTTCTGGGACATCGCGACGCACGGTCTGATCGAGTCCAGGTCCCAGCACCTCAACTTCGGTGAGTTCTCCTCGAAGTTCGCGAAGGCCGCCAAGCTGGCCCCGTGGCTGGCGGACCCGACCGTCATCGCCTCCGACCCGGGCACGCACCCGGACCCGAAGGCCGAGGCGGGCGTCGACGTCTACGCCTTCACGCACAACGAGACCTCCACCGGTGTCGCGGCGCCCGTCAAGCGCGTCGCGGGCGCCGACGAGGGCTCCCTCGTCCTGGTGGACGCCACCTCCGGCGCGGGCGGCCTCCCGGTCGACATCGCCGAGACGGACGTCTACTACTTCGCCCCGCAGAAGTCCTTCGCCTCCGACGGCGGCCTGTGGATCGGCGTCTTCTCGCCGGCCGCCCTGGAGCGCGCGGCCCGTATCCACGCCTCGGGCCGGCACATCCCGGAGTTCTTCTCGCTGCCCACGGCGATCGACAACTCGCTGAAGAACCAGACGTACAACACCCCGGCGCTCGCCACGCTCTTCCTGCTGAACGAGCAGCTGACGTGGATGAACACCCAGGGCGGCCTGGACTTCACGACCGGCCGCACGGCCGCCTCCTCCGGCCACCTCTACGGCTGGGCCGAGGAGTCCAAGTACGCGACCCCGTTCGTCACCGACCCGGCCAAGCGCTCCCAGGTCATCGGCACGATCGACTTCGCGGACGAGATCGACGCCACCGCCGTCGCCAAGGCCCTCCGCGCCAACGGCATCGTGGACACCGAGCCGTACCGCAAGCTCGGCCGCAACCAGCTCCGCGTGGCGATGTTCCCGGCGATCGACCCGACGGACGTCCAGGCCCTGACGGCCTGCATCGACTACGTGATCGAGAAGCTGTAGCCCGTACGCGTCCGGAACGGCCCTGCGCACCGCGAGGTGTGCAGGGCCGTTTCTGCTTCACTCGACCGTGTGGCATATGCCAGAAACACGGTCTGGGGCCGTTCCGCCCTACGATGATGGTCTCGACACCAGCCATTCCAGGAGGCCCGCAATGTCTGCAGCAGCAGTCGAGCACCCCTGTGACGATGGACCGGAGCCCCTGCTCGTCACAGCCGAACGGCTCGCCGAGCAGAATCCCGGCCATCGCGTCGAGATCATCGGAGGCATCATCACCGTGGCTCCACCCCCGGACGGCCCGCACGCAGACGCGCTGACCACGCTCTCGATCCCGTTCATCGCCGCAGGTCTGCACAGCACGGAATCGAGAGTCCTCCAGGGCATCGGCCTGTGGCTGCCGGGCGGCCCCGCGGACTTCGCGATCCCCGATCTCGCCCTGGTGGACGCGGACTACGCCGAACACCTGATCAAGAACAACAGTTACGACCCCGCCGTCTTCCGCCTGGTCCTGGAGGTCACCTCCAGCAACTACGCCAGCGACCTGCGGCACAAGGTCGCCGCGTACGCCGAGGCGAAGATCCCCGTCTACGTGATCCTCGACCGGAAGCACGACCGCGTCCACGTCCTCACGGAACCGCTGGGCGGCTCGTACGACCGCCACGAGGTGTACGCCCCCGGCCAGCAGGCACCGCTGCCCGCATCGATCGGCGCCGAGGTGAGCCTCGACGTCGCCGAACTGATCCAGGCGGGCCGCGCCAAGCCCCGTACGCCGGACGCCTGAGGCGCTAGACGCCCAGCCCCCACCGCTCCTCGCCGTCCTCCCACTCCCCCGTCCGGGCCAGGCCCGCCCCCGCGGCCACGGCTGCGGAGGCGCCGTGTTCGGGGTGGATGTGGGCGATCACGGTCCGCACGCCCGTCTCCCGGAGATGGGCGACCAGGCCCCCGGCCGCCTCGCGGGCGTACCCCCGCCCCTGCCAGTCGGTCCCGACGACCCACGCGATCTCGGCGCGGTCGTCGCGTACCGTCGCCTGCACGTAGCCCACGAGGGCGTTCCCGGCCCGCAGCACCCAGTTCCACCACAGCTCGTCCGGGTCCGGCGACCCGGCGGTCTGCCGTGCGTACCGCGCCCACAGGGCCTCGGCGGTCTCCGGCTCGCCTCCGGTGAAGGTGTGCAGGGCCGGGTCGGCCAGGACGGCGGCCATCGCGTCCGCGTACTCCACCCGCAGGGGCAGCGCGTCCAGGCGGGGCGTGGTGAAGGGCTCGGGGGTGCGGGGGCTCATGGTCCGGGGACCTTACGCGAATCGGCGGTGGCGCGTCCGCTGCCCGGATGAGCTCCGGCCCGCACTGGCGGACCATGGAGACATGGATACGGTCCCGCAGCTCAAGCCCTTCGTGAAGCAGTACACCGTCCTGCTGAGCACGCGGCGGCAGGACGGGACGCACGCCGACACCCCGGTGCACATCGCGGTCGAGGGCGACCACGCCTACATCCGGACGTTCTCCTCGGCATGGAAGGTGGAACGCATGCGCAACCACCCGGTGGTGCGGATCGGCCCGTGCACCGTGCGCGGCCACCCCACGGGCCCGCAGGTCGAGGCCCATGCGCGCCTCCTCCCGGCGGGCTCGAAGGAGAACACGCACGCCTCCCGGATGCTGTCCCGCAAGTACCCGGCGACGCAGGGGGTCCTGGTCCCGCTGACCCACCGGCTGAAGCGGGACCGGACCCTGCATTACGAGATCCGGCCGATGGAGCCGTGAGCGGTCAGCCCTTGCGGCGCCGGCTGACGACGAACAGCACCAGCGCGAGGGAGGCGAGCACGACACCGCCGGTCAGCGTGCTGCCCTTCACCGGCATGCCGTTTCCGTCGGCCGTGTCCTTCGCCCCACCGCCCCGGTGCGCGGTCCCGCCACCGCCGCCGTCGCCGTCCTTCTTCAGGTCCACCCGCACGACACTGCTCCGCTCGCCCTCGGAGCCGTACATCAGGGCGGAGCCGTCCGCCGTGTACGTCACGGACTCGGACTGCGGGAGCAGCGGCGACTCGACGTCGTAGTCCTTGCCGAGGCGGCCGTGCGCGAAGGCGTAGCCGCGGGCGCTGAAGTAGGAGCGCAGGACGAGCTCCTTGCCGTCCGGCGAGAACGCGCCGTCCGTCACCCAGGGGACCTCGCCTACCCGCCGGAAGACGTTGTCGGCCCCGGCCGTGAGCTTCGCGGGCCCCTCGTACAGGCCGCCGCCGTCCTCGTTCTTCGAGGCGATGTAGACGCGCCCGGTCTTCGGGTGGACCATCAGCGCCTCCGCGTTGCGCGGCCCGTCGGCGTACTTCACGTCGAACTGGGTGGCCCGGACGGTCGCGTTCTTGAGGGTCTTGGGCTCGGGGAAGCGGTAGATCCAGACGTGGTCCCAGCTGCCGTCGAGGTTGTCGCCGATGTCGCCGACGTAGACGTTCCCGTCCGGCCCGATCGAGATGGCCTCGACGTCGCGGGGGGCGCCGACGCCCTTCATGGTGAGGGTCGCGACGGTCTTGCCCGTACGGGAATCGACCGCGAAGACGTACGGACCGTCGTCGCTGTCGTTGTGCGTCCAGTAGATGCCCGGGTGGAGGTGGCTCGCGGCGAGACCGCTGGACTCGGTGATCCGGGGGTCCTCGATCGTGAAGCTCCGGTCGGCCCCTTCGTCGGCGAGCGCGGGGGCCGCACCGAGGGCGAGGAGCACGGCGGCGCCGAGGGCGGAGGTCAGTCGGTACGAGCGCATGGCACAAGTGTCCATCGTCACCTACCGGCGCGTAGCCAGGATCCGCCATGATGACGCCATGCGTTTCATGTGTGTCGGCGATTCCATGACCATCGGGCGCGCCGGCGACTTCACGTGGCGCTACCGCATGTGGCAGCACCTGGAGGCGGCACCGGACGGCCCCCACGAGTTGGTGGGCCCGCGCACGGGCCTGTACGACGCGGATACGGGCACGGCGTCGTCCTCCGCGTACGCCGCCGACGCCTTCCCGCCGCCCGCCCGCCGCCACCTCGCGGGCTGGGGCGAGGGCTGGCTCCACATGGCCCCGCTGATAGCGGACGCGGTGACCGCACACCGCCCGGACGTCCTCCTGGTCTCCCTCGGCCTGATAGACCTCGGCTTCTACACGGACAGCGCGCAGACGGCGGAGAACGCCCGCGCCTTCCTGGCCTCGGCCCGCGAGGCGAACCCGCACATCCGCGTGGTGCTGCTCCCGGTGATCCCGAACATCCGCGCGGAGACGGACGCCCCGTTCGCGGCGGAGTGCGCGCACTTCAACACCCTCCTGGCGAAGGCGGTGGCGGACCTGGATGCCCCGGGCTCCCCCCTCCTCCTGGCGTCCCACCCCCCGGCGTACGACATCCACACCTCCACGTACGACGGCACCCACCCCAACCCCCCAGGCGAACACCACCTGGCAGCGGCCTTCGCGAACGCGATGCACGAGGCGTGGGGGGTGGGCGGGCGGTACGCGGGCGCGCCAGCGGCTATTTCAGGAACCTGCTGAGGTCGTCAACGGTCCAGTCGGCCTGACGCAGGAGGGAGCGGACCGTTCCGGGTGCGAGGGAGCGGTGCAACGGAACGATCACCGTACGGTCGACCTTGCGGTACTTGGCATGGCTGCCGCGTGTGGACACGTGATCGAACCCCGCGCGTTCCAGCGCCTTGGCGATCTCGGACCCGGAGAGCCCCGTCGGCACGACCGGGCTCACGCGACGCGGACCTCGACGGGAGCGGTGATCACGTCGGTCACCTCGGGAGCCGGCGCGTCCTCGAAGTACAGCTCCAGCGCCTCGCGGAGGTTGGTCAGCGCTTCTTCGATGCTCTGGCCCTGGCTGGTTACCTCGACCTGGAGGCAGCGGGCCACGTACCACTCGCCCTCGTGGGTGACCGCGGCGGTGAGGTGCAGCGCGTGGGACGTCATGGTGCAAGTCTGACATGCGGGCGTGTGAATGTGCACGAGATGACCGCTCCGACCCCTGGCCCAAGACGCGGAGGAGTACATAGGCCGCAAGCGCCTGGAAGCCGGGGTCCAGGGCGAGTTCGAGGGGACGGGCTTCCGCATCCGGGCCCGTTCGCCATTCCGCCGGTCCGCCAGGATCGTCGCGCTCGACGGCCTCGGCATCACCTTCACCGCCCGCCGCCTCACGCTCTACACGCGCGACCCCGCCCCCTCACCCACGCTCCGTCGGCTTCGCCCGTACGTGCATCCGCTCCCCCTGGGGTCCGAACAGGCTCAGGAACTCCACCGGGTCCGGTCCCGCCGCCCCCCACCAGTGCGGGGTGTGGGTGTCGAACTCGGCCGCCTCTCCCGCCGTGAGGACCAGGTCGTGGTCCCCCAGGACCAGCCGCAGCCGCCCCGACAGGACGTACAGCCACTCGTAGCCCTCGTGCACCCGTTGCTCGACCGGCCCGGACGGGCCCGTCGCGCCCGGCATGACCTGCTTGTACGCGTTCACGCCGCCCAGATGCCGGGTCAGCGGGACGAAGGTCATCCCGTGGCGTTTGAAGGGGCGGAAGGTCACCCGAGGGTCCCCCGTGTCCGGCGCGCCGACCAGTTCGTCCAGCTGGACGCCGTACGCCTTCGCCAGGGGCAGCAGGAGCTCAAGCGTCGGTTTGCGGCCGCCCGACTCCAGGCGGGAAAGCGTGCTGAGCGAGATGCCCGTCGTCTCGCTCAGCTGCGTCAGCGTCGTCCCGCGCTCGGTGCGCAGCGCCCGCAGTCGGGGGCCGACGCCCGTCAGGACGGCGGCCAGGTCCTCGTCACCCATCGGGTCTGCCATGGTTCCATTCGCCGACCCGGCAAGGCAGCTTGTCAAACGGAACCCTTCGCCGGACCGATCATCGCCATCGACAGGCGCGTGAACTCGCTGGTCAGCCACGACGACGGCACCTGCCGGGGCCGCCGCCCATGGTGGGCGAGCAGCTCGTCCACGGACCGGGTCAGCACCTTCACCACGACCGCGAGGTCGCCGTCCACCCCGTGCCCCCGGGTCCGGGCCCGTTCGGACTCCGCCGTCAGGAACTCCACCCACACCGCGCGCCACATCGTGAGGTGCTCCTCCATCGCCCGGCTCACGCCCAGCACCTCCACGAAGGCGACCCGGGCCGCCTGCGGGTCCCGCGTCACGGACCGGACGTACGCCTCGAAGAGCCTGCGCACCCGCTCCTCGGTCGGGCAGGTCTCCATGCCCTCCGCCGCCAGCTCCGCCTGCGCGGCCTGCATCCCGGCCATCGCGACCTCGTCGTACAGGTCGGTGAGCAGCGCCTCGCGCGAGGCGAACTCGCGGTGGAAGTCCCGGACCTCCACCTGCGCCTCCGCGCACAGATCCTCGACGGACGTGTGCGCGTAGCCGTACACCGCGAACAACGTCCGCCCGGCCGCCATGAGTTGCGCACGCACCCGCGCGGGGTCGCGCACCGCTCGTACGCCGTCCCAAAGCTCCACCACGGTATCCACCACGGGTCCTCCTCAGTCCGAACCGGCCCCCGAGCCACCACTGTCCCCGCCCCGCCACACCTACGGCAAAGACCGCCACACCACGAACGGACGTGCGCCTCACGTCGCTGCGGCGTCCACGGCCAGGATCGTCGCGACCCGTTCCCGCCAGGGCTGCGGGCGCGGTGGGTACTTCGCGAAGTGCGCTTCTTCGGCCACCCGCTGGGCGCAGGGGCCGCACAGCGTCTCGTCCGCCCCGGGCCGGAAGACATGCTCCGGCCCGCCCCCCTCGCAGGTCACAGGCGGCCTGACCGTCGCCACCGGCGCGACCGGCGGGGGTGCCTCCGGCAGCTTCTGTACGAGGCGGTGGCGTACGAAGCCGTAGGCCGACCGCACTCCTTCCGCCGGGAGGGAGTTCACCAGCGCCTGCCGCAGCTCCGACGCCCTCACGCCCCGCCGCAGCCAGTCCGCCGCCATCCCGGACAGGCCGCGCGCCTCGCGTACGCCGAGGTGCAGTTGCGGGTTCGCGTGCCGCAGCGAGAGCAACACGCGTTCCGCCTCAGCGACTTCCGGGTCGGCCGCCGCGACCGGCTCCGGCGACTCGGCCGCAGGCGCTTCGGTGGGTGGGTGGGGAGTGTTCTCCTCACGTTCTTCTTCAACCTCTGGTTGGGAAGTGCCGACCGACCGAGTAGCCGCTCGACCGCCCGCCGGTGACCGATCAGCCGGTTTGGCCTGCGCTTTCGCGCCCCTGAGCCCCCGCGCCTCCTCGTCCGTGAGCGGCACGTTGGAGAACAGCTGATCCGTCATCCACAGCCCGCCCTGGCCCTGCCACCGCCACTCATGGACGTAACCGGCCTCCTTCAGCTGGGACTTGGCCCGCTGATACGCCCGGCCCTTGATCCCGATCCTCTTCGCGTGATCGCTCAGCGCCTCGCTCGCGCGGGACTCGGGCAAACCCTGCACATACATGATCAGAACCTTTGCGTCACTGCTCAGATTCGAATGACGCACGACATCATGTGCAGCCTTCACATAGGCGCGGGAGGGCGAGATAGCATGCCAAAGCATCTTCGGTGGACCTCTTGAATCCATCAGGGGTGAAGGCCCTCGGACCGGGTGTTGCGAGCACCCCCCGGGGGTCGCCCCGTGCGCGGCGCGCACGGAGCGTAACGACGCCGTCACCGTACAGCAGAAATTCCGTCCGACACCACCTTGGTTACCAGCTCGAACAGAAGTGCTGTATCCACGAACGGATCCTCGGCGGTCGGCTCCGAACGCCAGTCCAGCGGATACGTCAGCCCACGTAGCGCGGGCACGCCCACGAAGTCCGAGCCCTTGCGCACGAGCGCGTCCACGCCCGCCGGCCAGCGGTACGCACTCGCCGTGCCGGCCTCGACCAGGAAGTACATGCTCCGCATCCCGATCCGCGAGCGGATGATCGGACCGGCCTGGAAATCCGTGAACTGCATGATCTCGTAAGAGACTTGCTCGCCCAGCACGCCGGAGATCCGGATCGCGTCGAAGTGGATGCCCGCGTGACGCAGGGCGTGACCGCTGGTGGGGATCCAGTTGGGCACCAGGTTCGGTGAATTTTTCGGTTCCATACGGTAAGCGTCGGCGCCCGCACTTAACGTGACCAGAGACACAGGCAGTCTGTGCACTCTTGTGAACTTGGAGGTGGGGCTGTGCACTCCAGTAGTACTGGTGACGGCAACGCTGCGATGTTCGGGGGGCTGTTACGGCACTACCGCGAGCTGGCCAACCTGTCCCAGGAGGCGTTGGGGCTCAGGATCGGCTATTCCAAGTCGCAGGTGGCGATGGTGGAGCGGGGACACCGGCCCCCGAAGGGGGACTTCGTCCCGAAGGCTGACGCGACCACGGGTGCGAACGGTGCGCTGATCGCAGCGGCGCTAAAGCTGAAGTTCAGCCACCTGGCTTCTTGGTTCGCGCCGGTCGCCGAGGAAGAAGCCAAGTGCGTGGCGCGGTATCAGTACGAGTCCAGCGTCATGCCCGGGCTGCTACAGACCGAGGCCCACGCGCGTGCGCTGTACCGGGGGGCGTATCCGCCGCTTGACGACGACGAGATCGAGAAGCTGGTCGCCGGACGTCTAGCCCGGCAGACCTTGCTGACCCGCAAGCCACCGTCGGACATCAGCTTCGTCGTTGAGATAAGCGCGCTCACACGCCCGATCGGCGGGCGGGACGTGCACCGGGCACAGCTCCAGCACCTTCTTGACATCAGTGAGCTGCGCAACGTGCACATCCAGGTGATGCCGCCCATGAGCGAAACGCACGTCAGCCTCAGCGGCCCCTTCGTCCTCCTGGAGACCGAGGACCGGCGCCGACTGGCGTACTTGGAAGTGCAGGGTCGGAACTTCCTTATCAGCGAAGAGCCCCAACTGGGCAGCTTGTTCGCCACGTATGGGATGCTGCGCTCCCAGGCTCACGGGCTGGGTGAGTCGCGCGAGTTGATCAAGCAGATGGTGAAGGACTATGAGTACTGACTTGAAGTGGTTCAAGAGCAGCTACAGCGGCCAGAACGGCGGCGACTGCGTAGAGGTCGCGCTCTCCTGGTCAAAGTCCAGCTACAGCGGCACGAACGGCGGTGACTGCGTAGAGGTCGCCACCTGCCCCCACACCGTCCACATCCGCGACTCCAAGGACATCACCGTCCCGGCCCTCGCCGTCTCCCCCGACGCCTGGGACACGTTCATCCGCCACACCGCCGCGTAACGCGGCGCAGCGCGCCCCGGCCCATGGTCCGGGGCCGTTGCCCTCCTACTTGTGGGCGCGCCTGGCGCGCTCGTCGGGAGGCAGCTTCATCGCGTCCGCGACAGCGGGATCAGGTGGCGTCGACTTGAGCGCTGAGACCAGTTCTCCGGGCTCCTTGCCGAAGAACGGCCCACGCGCGTCGGCCGGCTTGGTGTCGCCGTCCGCCTGCCGCACACTCGGGATGACGTCGCCCTTGCCCAGGATTCCCTCCTGGTAGGGAATGATGGAATTCGGGCTCAGCGTCGACCAGCCGGCATTCTGCACCGTCTTGGTCTCGCTCAAGTAGAGGATGGGCAGAACGTACTGCTTGCCCACCTCCAGCATGGGTTCGCCCTCCATGCGGACGGCGTCGCGCCGGTCACCGTGGAACTGCCAACCGTCGATGTCCGTCTCGAAGGTTGACGGCGCGTTCGACGCTTCGTTCCGCGACCACAGCACCTTGTCGATCCGCAGAGTGATCACGCGGGGGATATAGCCCTCGCCCGCCTCGGTCTCTTCCGGCGTCGGGGCGAGTTCACGCTGACCGGTCACCGTCGCGACCACGAGGTGATCACCGTAGGTGACCCAATCCGTGAGTGTGTCACTGGGCAGCAGTTGATCACCGTGGGAGATGGTCACCGAGGATCGAGCCGACTGATGATCGTCCCCGTGGGCCTGAACCACCAGTAACGTCACCAATGCGCCGACAACGATGGCTGATCCAGCAGTAGCTGCCAGAACCTTGGAGCGCATGCGATGACCCCCCGGTCAGTAGGTGGCGCTGGTCTCGGAGACGTTGTGCGACTCGCTATACGGGTTGTTTCCGTAGCCGGGAGTTTCCATGCAGGCGTCACTCGTCCCGGGCCGCGAACACCTCGCGCGCCGCCGTGAGCCCGTTCAGCGCGGCCGGGAAACCGGCGTAACCGGCCATCTGCGTGATGACCTCCACGGCCTCCTCCCGCGTGCCGCCCACGTTGAGCAGGCCGTGGAGGTGTACGCGGAGCTGCGGGCCGACCGTGCCGAGGGCGGTGCACAGGGCGACGGTGACGAGTTCGCGGGTCGGGAGGTCGAGGCCCGTGCGGGAGTACACGTCGCCGAAGGAGAATTCCAGCACGTAGCGGGCGAGGTCGGGCGCGATGTCCTTGAGGGAGTCGATGACCTGCTGGCCCGCGTGCCCGTCGATGTCGGCGAGGGCCTGCTGACCGCGTGCGAGCCGGTCGCCGCCCGGGGCGTCGGAGGCGGGGACGAACGGGGCGTCGTCGGGGCGGGAGTCGAAGACCTCGCGGGCGGCGGTGAGGCCGTTGAGGGCGGCGGGGAAGCCGGCGTACACGCAGACGTGGATCAGCACCTCCACGATCTCCTCGCGCGTGCAGCCGACGTTGAGCGCGCCGCCGATGTGGAAGCGGAGCTGCGGCGCGGCGTTGCCCATCGCGGCGAGGGCCGCGACGGTGCTCAACTGGCGCTGGCGGCGGGTGAGTCCGGGCCGGGTGTAGATGTCGCCGAAGCCGAACTCCACGATGTAGCGGCCCATGTGCGGGGCGATGTCGGCGAGGCCGTCGATGACGGCGTCCTGGGCGCCGTTCGCGACCTCGCTGAGGGCCGCGTAACCACGCTCGTACCGGTCGTTCTGCTGTTCGGTGCTCATGCGGTGGACGGTAGGGGTTGGAGTGCACTCCAAGGCAAGCGCGCCCCGCGAAAACCGGTGGGGCGGGCGGCCGGGCGGCTGCGATGATGCCCGGATGGACGTGCCGACCCCGATCGACCTGGACACCTGGCCGCGCCGGGAGCACTTCGCACACTACCGACGCCGGGTGCCGTGCACGTACTCGATGACGGTGGAGGTCGACGTCACCGCCTTCACGGCCGCGCTGCGGCGCTCGCCGCGCAAGTCGTACGTGGCGCAGGTGTGGGCGCTGGCCACGGTGGTGAACCGGCACGAGGAGTTCCGGCTGTGTCTGACGGAGTCGGGCGACCCGGCGGTGTGGCCGGTGGAGCACCCTGCGTTCACGGTGTTCAACGCGGACCGCGAGACGTTCGCGTGCGTGTGGACGCCCTATGACGCGGACTTCGGGGCATTCCACGATGCGGCGGCCCCGCTGCTGTCCGAGCACGCGGGCGCGACCTCCCTCTTCCCCCAGGGCCCGCCCCCACCGAACACCTTCGACGTATCCAGCCTCCCCTGGCGCGCCTTCACCGGCTTCAACCTCAACATCCGCGACGGCTACGACCACTTGGCCCCGATCTTCACCCTGGGCCGCTACGTGTCACGGGGCGACCGGGTGCTGTTGCCGCTGGCGGTGCAGGTGCACCATGCGGCGGCGGACGGGTTCCATACGGCGCGGCTGGTGAACGAGCTGGAGACGCTGCTGGGGGAGGCGGCGGACTGGCTGTAGGGGGTGGCCTCTTTCGGGTGAACAAATCCAGCCGCCGAAGGACGGACGGCGTCGAGAGCGCCCGCACGCGACCGTGGCAGGTCCGGCATCCGAAGAGCCGCCGGACCATGACGTTGTTATGAGGTAACGGACCGCGCCGCCCGCGGTACATTTATTGCGCATGTTGCGAATATTGCGGATACTGAAGGCATCGCCGGTCAATGACGCCCACCCGCCACGCAAACTTAGGGGCGCACCATGACGAAGACAGACATCAGGCCCGTGAAGCTCCCACCCGAGAAGACCGCCGCGGCGAACCGGGCCCTCACCCGCGTCCGCGGCTACCTCACCGAGCACCCCGATCTCGCCCAGATCGCCGTCAAGCCCCTGGACGACAGCGAGCGCGAGCCGCTCACCCTGCCCCGGGAAGCCGTCGAGCTCCTCGCGGGCCTCCTCGCCCACCTGGGGGCGGGCCGAGGTGTGTCCATCGTCCCCAGCACAGCCGAGCTCACCACCCAGCAGGCGGCGGACATCCTCAACGTCTCCCGGCCCTTCCTCATCGGCCTCCTGGAGGCAGGCGAGATCGAGTGCCGCATGGTCGGAACGCACCGCAGAATCACGGCGTCGTCGCTCATGGAGTACAAGCAGGCCGACGACCGGCGTCGCCGTGAAGCGGCGGACGAGCTCTCTCAGCTCGGCCAGGAGATGGGACTGATGTAGCCGATGGCCTTCGTCGCCGTGTACGACGCCAATGTGCTCTACCCGAACATCCTCCGCGACGTGCTCATCCGCGTCGCGGGGGCCGGCCTCGTACAGGCGAAGTGGACGGAGACCATCCTCGACGAGACGTTCCGCAACGTGCGGGCCAACCGCCCGGACCTGGCCCCCGAAACCCTGGCCAGGACACGGCGGCTGATGAAGGCGGCCGTACGGGACTGCCTCGTCAAGGGGTACGAACCGCTGATCGACATACTGGAACTGCCGGACAAGGACGACCGCCATGTGCTGGCTGCGGCGGTCCGCGCCAAGGCCCAGGTGATCGTGACGTTCAACCTCAAGGACTTCCCCGCGGAAGCCTTGGCTCCCTGGGACGTCGAGGCCGTCCACCCGGACGCGTTCCTCGAAGCACAGATCGACCTGGCGCCGGAGATCGTGTACGGAGAGATCCAGCGCATCGCCGACAGCTGGAAGAATCCGCCGGGCACGGTCGCCGACGTGATCGAGCGCCTGGACAGGAACCGTCTCGTCTCGTCCGCCGCAGCCCTGAGGGCGCTCGTCTGATCCCGACGGTCAGCCCCGCAGTTCCGCCACGTCCTCCTCCGTGAGGATCAGGTCGCGGGCGGCCATGTTCTCCTCCAGGTGGGCGAGGTTTCCCGTGCCGGGGATGGCGAGCAGGGACGGGGACGTGGTCAGGAGCAGGGCGAGCTGGACCTGGGTGGTGGTGGCGCCCAGGCGGGTCGCGACCTTGTCGAGGCGGGTCGTGTCCAGGGGGGTGCGGCCGCCGCCGAGGAGGAAGAACGGGACGTACGCGATACCGGCGGCCTCGCACTCCGCGAGGAGGGCCAGGTCGTCCGCGTACGGGTTCTGGACGCAGACCACGGGGGCGATGGCGCGGGCCTCCGCGAGCTGGGCGGCGTCGATGTTGCTGACGCCCAGGTGGCGGATCAGGCCCTCCTCGCGGAGGGCGGCCAGGACGGCGAAGCGTTCGGCGACGGACTCGCCGCCGGGGCCGCTCATGCCGCCCACCCGGAGGTTGACGACGTCGAGCCGGTCGACGCCGAGGGCGGTCAGGTCCGCCTCGACCAGGGCGCGCAGCTGGTCGGGGGTCGCCTCGACGCTCGGGTGGCCGTCGGGGCCCGGCAGCGGGCCGACCTTCGTCGCGATGACCAGGTCGTCGGGGTAGGGGGCGAGCGCCTCCCGGATGAGGTCGTTGGCGCGGACGTCGCCCCGGGCGTAGAACGCGGCGGTGTCGATGTGGTTCACGCCCAGCTCGACGGCCCGGCGGAGCACCGCGATGCCGTTCTCCGGGGTGCGGGTGGGGCCGTCGAACGTGCTCATCGGCAGGCGCATCGCGCCGAAGCCGAGACGGTTGACGGTGAGGTCGCCGCCGAGGGCGAACGTGGTGGTCGTCATGGATTCATGCTCTCCGGAGGGCCGGGCACGGCCCAGCGCGTGGCAGGTTACTGCCAGCCGTACTGCCAGACTGGCGGTATGCGGAACGAACAGATCTTCTCGGTCCACGGCGACGCTGAGCTGCTGACACGCGCCGGGCACCTCCTCGAATCCGCCCGCACCGAGTTCCTGTGCGCCGCCCGTACGCTGACGACCTGGCCCCGGCCGCAGACCTGGACGACCCCGGGCCCCGATTTCACGACCCGGAAGCTGCTCACCCCGGCGGCCCTGGCGGACGAGGCGACCCGCGCACACCTGCGGCTGGTACTGGACGCCGGCGCCCAGGTCCGCATCACCGACGCGGAGCTCCCGCACGAGACGATCATCATCGACCGCCGGGTCATGATCCTCGCGGGCCGCGAGGCGCCTTCCGGCCGCGAGTACTCCGTGACGACCGCGAAGAACATGATCGACGGCGTGCATTCGCTGTTCGACGCGATGTGGGACCGGTCGGCGGACTACGACGCGTACCTCGCCACGGACACCCCGCAGCTGACCCCGGACTCCCGCCGCATCCTGGAAGCGCTGAGCACGGGCCGCACCGACGACTCGGCCGCCCGCCACCTCGGCCTCTCCCTCCGCACGTACCGCCGCCGCGTGGCCGACCTGATGGTCACGCTCCAGGCGGCGTCCCGCTTCCAGGCGGGGCTGCGGGCGGGGAAGCTGGGGCTGCCGGGGGGCGGCTGAACCCGGGGCGCCCCCTCGCGCCGGAGCACGGAGGGGGTGCCAGGGGGCGTGGGTCAGGAGAGGCAGCCCGCGCTGGTCGGTCCCATCGAGGTGATCGTGTGCGTCACCGTGATGCTCTGGCCCGGAGACAGGGTGAAGTTGTACTCGGCGTCGACGCAGTACAGCTTCGACGTGTCGTTCGAGATGGTGGTGACCTCGGTGGGCCGCAGGAACGTGTAGTCGCTCCCGTCGGCGACGTACACCGTCGGCTCGTAGATGTCGTTCGTCGTCATGCAGATGTACCCGTCGATGTGGCACGGGGTGGCGTCGGCCGTCGCCGCGGTCGCCGCGCCCGAGCCGAAGGCGCTGAGGCCCGCCAGGGTGGCGCCGACCAGGACTCCGCGCATGACGTTGTGTCGCAACATGAGGGTGTTCCTTTGCAGTTGGGCGCGGAGGGTGACCGCGCTCGCTGAACTCCGCCGGTCCACAAAGGGGTTACCGCGAACCGGCGCGCGATCGGACGCTAGGAAACGGCCGTTACAGCTGCGTTACTACGGTGCCAGCGTGCGTACTACGCAGAACTCGTTGCCCTCCGGATCCGCCATGACCACCCAGCTGCGGCCCTCGCCCTGGCCCACGTCCGTGCGGGTGGCGCCCAGGGCGAGGAGGCGGGTCACCTCCGCCTCCGTGGAACGGTCGACCGGGCTCACGTCCAGGTGGAGGCGGTTCTTGACCGCCTTGGTCTCCGGGACCCGCTGGAAGACCACCGTCGGCGGCATCTGGCGGGCCCGGATGTCCTCCACCGTCGGGTCCCAGGAGCTGATCTCGACCATGTCCTCCCGGCGGTCGAGCACCGTGAAGCCCAGGACCTCGCACCAGAACGCGGCAAGGCGCTCCGGGTCGTGGCAGTCGACGCTCAACTCAGTGAACCTGCTGGTCATTCCGCAGCCTTCCGTAGCGTGAACTCATTGCCGTCCGGGTCCAGGAACACCCCGTCCGGTCCGCGCCGCGCGCCCAGTTCGACGAGGCGGGCGGTCTCCGTTTCGCCGTCCGCGTCCGGCGGGAGCGTCAGCTCGAAGTACAGGCGGTTCACGTCCGGCTTCGCGTTGACCGGCGGGCCGCCCCAGGTGAGCTTCGTGCCGCCCTCCGGGGACTGGACCGCCGTCTCCTCGTCCTGGTCCCAGACCAGCGGCCAGCCCAGGGCCGCGCTCCAGAAGTAGCCGACCGCCTGGGTGCCGTCGCAGGCGACCGCGCCGATCACCCCGGTGTCCGCCAGGAACTTGTTGCCGGCCTCGATGACGCAGAACTCGTTGCCGTCCGGGTCGGCGAGGACGATGTGGCCCTCTTCCGGCGTCTGGCCGATGTCGATGTGCCGGGCGCCGAGCTCCAGCGCCCGGGCCACCGTCTCCCGCTGGGCCTCCGGGGTCGCGCTCGTCAGGTCGAAGTGCGCCTGGTTCTGCCGGGTCTTGGGCGTCCGGCTCTCCGTGAAGCGGAGCGCGAAACCCCTGCCGTCCGGGGGAACGACGGCCGTGCCGTCACCGGACCGCTCCCAGCGCAGGAGCTCCGCCCAGAAGCGGGCCAGGTCCGACGGGTCCGTGGCGTGGAAGCCGATCGCTGAAAGGTGAGGGGTCATGTGCGGTACGTCTCCGATCCGTTGGCGTGCGCCCGCGCATACTAAGGACGGCGTACGGGAAGGGCATCCCGATTTCCGGGGTGCCCTCAGTCCAGCGTCACCCGCGCCGTCACCGGCAGGTGGTCGCTGCCCGTCGCCGGGAGCGTGCGGACCCGGCCCACCGTCGCCTCCCGCGCCATCACCTGGTCGATCCTCGCCAGCGGGAAGGACACCGGGAAGCTGAACGCGAACCCGCGCGCCGACACGTTCAGCCGGGACGTCAGGGGGGCGATCCCCCGGTCGTCCACCGTGGAGTTGAGGTCGCCGAGCACGATCACCGGGCCCGTGGTCTCCGCGTCCAGCGCCCGGCCCAGCAGCCGGGCGCTCTCGTCGCGGCGGGCGGTGCCCAGGCCGCCCGCGCCGAGCCGGAAGGACGGCAGGTGCGCCACGTACACCGCGACCTCGCCGTGCGGGGTGCGGGCGACCGTGCGCAGCCCCCGGCTCCACGGCCCCGGAATACCCTCCGGCTTGATGTCCACCGCCCGGGTGCCGGTGAGGGGGTGCCGCGACCAGATCCCGACCGTGCCCCGGACCTCGTGGAACGGGTAGCGGGCGACGAGTTCGGAGGCGTACGCGGGCAACGCCTCCGGGACCAGTTCCTCCAGGGCGATCAGATCGGCGCCCTGGGCCGCCAGCGTGCGGGCCGTGCCCGCCGGGTCCGCGTTCACATCGCTGACGTTGTGCTGCACCACGACCAGGTCACGCGGGCCCGGGCCCGCCGCCGGGAGCAGCAGCCCGCCGAACGCGTACGCCCACGCCACCACCGGCAGGACCACGGCCACCGCCGCGAGCGCCGACCGGCGCAGCACGGCGAGGGTCAGCAGGGGCACGACGGCGAGCCCGAGCCAGGGCAGGAACGCCTCCAGGAGGCTCCCCAGGCGGCCGGGGGTGTTGGGGACGACGCCGGGGGCGAGGAGGAGGAGCGCGGTGAGGGCGGAGGGGACGGCGAGCAGCCTGCCGTGCTGCCACCGGCCGGGGCGGGGCGGGGCCTGCGCGTCGGCACCGGCGGCCCGCCCCCGCACCCTCACGCCCTCCCCCGCTGCCCCGACCTGCGCAGCCGGGACCGTACCGCTCGCTGGGCCACCGGGCCCAGGCCCTCCAGCGCGGCGAGTTGGTCCAGGGACGCCAGGGCGCGTGCGGCTCCGGACGGGTCGACGCCCTCGCACAGTTCCAGGCCGACGAACGCCGCCGCAGACGCCTCGCTCATGCCCGTACCTCCTCGCGTACCGGACGCAGATCCTGCCGTATCCCGCGCGCCGGTGCGTACTCCGCCGTGAACGAGCCCAGCGCTGATGCCCCCGCAGTGACTGCTCAAGTGGGGGCCGGCATGGCCGCCAGTAGGGGGATGTCGGCGCGTGCGTGCGGGTGGCCCACGGCCTCGCCACCCGGAGCCGCCGGGCGCACGGGCATACGTTCCCCGGCATGAAACGCACCGCTGCCTTCGCCACGACGGCCTGCCTCCTGTGCCTCGCCGCCACCGCCGTCCCCGCCGCGGCCGACTACTCCGGCAACCCGCTGGCCGGGGACAACGGCTTCGGCGTACTCGTCCAGAACGACGCCGTGCTCGGCAGTACGGAGACCGAGGGGTCGGTGGCCATCGGCGGGAACCTCACCTACGGGCCGGGGTACAACGTCGCGCTGCAGACTCCCGGCACGTTCACCGCGCCCGGCGACGACCACCCGACCGCCCTGCTCGTCGGCGGCAGAATCGATCATGCGGCCAGCTCGCCGCAGGGCGTGCTCCAGGTCCTCAGCGACGGCTATGTGAAGGTCGGCGACCCGACCGGCTCCACGGTCTTGGACGAGGACTCCAACGGCGCCCAGGTGAACACCCGCATCGTCGCCGCGGGCGCCGGGTACGACTCGACGCCCCGCGTACAGGAAACGGTTCACCAGCCGGTCGAGTCCGTCACCGACACCACCGGGCTGCCGGACCTCGACGCCCTCTTCGCGACCTTCCGCGACCGCTCGGACGCCATCGACACCTGCGACACCAACGTCGTCCTGCGCGACGCCGCAGGCGACCCGCTCCCCGACCAGACGGGCTTCCCCGCCGGGACGAGCGCACACCTCACCCTCACCGAGGGCGAGACGAATGTGCTGCGGCTGACCGGCGAACAGCTGAACAACCTGTCCGAGCTCACCTTCGACAACCAGCCGACCGCGACGACCCCGTTCGTGGTCGACGTCGACACCACCGGCACGGACAGCACGTACGTCTGGCACATCCCGAACCTCGCAGGCGTCTCCGGCGACCAGGCCCCGTACATGCTGTGGAACTTCCCCGACGCCACCGACATCACGATCGCCGACGGGGACTCGCTGGAGGGCACGATCTACGCGCCCCGCGCCCACCTCACGGACCTCGACCCCTCCAACATCGAGGGCACGATCGTCGTACGGCAGCTCACGGCCGGACCGCTCAACGACGACGGCACCTCGGTGAACGCGGGCGAGATCCACCAGTTCCCGTTCGCCGCCGACATCGACTGCGACGGCGAGGGCCCGTCACCGTCGCCCACTCCGAGCCCGACGGACTCCACTCCGACGCCCACCCCGTCCCCCACGGACTCGACGCCCACGCCGACGCCCACGGACACCACTCCCGGTCCGCACCCGACGCACAGCCACCCCGCGCCGCCCGACCACGGCGACCACCACCACCGCCCCCCGCACGGCGGCTGGCTCGCCGACACCGGCACGTCCTCCAGCCTCTACGCGGCGGCCGGCGCCTTCGCCCTGGCCACAGCCGGGATCTTCCTCATGGGCCGCAGGCGCCGCCCGAAGCACTGACGCGGAATCACCGCCCCGGAAACCGCTCCCCGCACGCACTGCAGAACACCGGCGCCGACTCCGGGGACATCCGCCCGCACTCCGGGCACACCCGGTCCAGCGCGCACGGCGCCTCGCCGCCCTCCTGCGCGTACACCGTCGGCTTGAGCGTCAGGCCGGGGCGGCGGCGGTGCACCGTCAGGTAGGCGAGGCCGTCCGGGCCCGCCGTCACGGACCGGCGCGAGGTGCGGGGCAGCCAGGTGACCGTGCTCGGGGCCAGCGTCAGCGGCGCGGAACCGTCGCCGGGCACGATCCGGCCGCCGCCCGCGAGGACGACCAGCAGCACGTCGAGCACGTCCTCCTGGTGCTCCCCGACCTCCGCGCCCGGCGGCAGCCGCACGAGGTTCGCGTCCAGCTCCCTCCCCGCGCGGTCGAGCCGCCACAGGGCGCCCCGGTCCTCGGGGGACGCGGCGGCGAGCAGTTCGTCCAGTACGGCCAGCACCTCGGGAGTCGCGTTCACGCCGCCCAGGCTACGACCGCGCCCGCCTAAGCTGTACGCCGCCGAGCGAGGGAGACACAGCGCCATGGGACGGTTGCCCGACGAGAAGTACCCGCCGATCGAGCCCTACGAGCACGGCATGCTCGATGTCGGCGACGGCAACCACGTGTACTGGGAGGTCTGCGGCAACCCCGCCGGAAAGCCCGCCCTCGTCGTCCACGGCGGCCCCGGCTCCGGCTGCACCGAGCGGCCCCGGCAGTACTTCGACCCGGAGCGCTACCGCGTCGTCCTCTTCGACCAGCGCAACTGCGGCCGGTCCACCCCGCACGCGAGCGACCCGGCCGTCGACCTGCGGCACAACACCACGGACCACCTGGTCGCCGACATGGAACGCCTCCGCCAACACCTCGGGATCGACCGCTGGCTGCTCTACGGGGGTTCCTGGGGCTCCACGCTGATCCTGGCGTACGCCGAGCGGCACCCGGAGCGGGTCACCGAGATCGTGATCCCGGCGGTGACCACGACCCGGCGCGCCGAGATCGACTGGCTGTACCGGGGCGCCGGACTCTTCTACCCGGAGGCGCGACACCGCTTCCGGGCCCACGTCCCGGAGGCCGCGAGCGACGCGACCCCGGATGTGCTCGCCGCGTACGCCCGGCGCACCGTGGACCCCGATCCGGCGGTACGGGCGCGGGCCACGGCGGAATGGTGCACCTGGGAGGACGCGGTGCTGTCCGGGGAGGCGTACAGCGGCCCTCCCCCGTACAGCGGGCGGCCCGGCCGGGCGCAGGAGGCGCTGGTGCGGATCTGCTCGCACTACTTCTCGCACGGCGCCTGGCTGGAGGAGGGGCAGCTGATCCGGGACGCGGGGCGGCTGGCCGGGATTCCCGGAGTGCTGGTGCACGGGCGGCGGGACATGGGCGGGCCGCTGGGCACGGCGTGGGAGCTGGCCGGGGCGTGGCCGGACGCGGAGCTGACGGTGATCGAGGACGCGGGGCACCTGGGCGGGGCGGCGACGAGCCGGGCCATCCTCGCGGCGCTGGACCGGTTCGCGAGGGCGTAGAAGCGGACACGCTTGCTTCGAGCGCGCTCGAAGGAGTTGGCTTGGGCTCCATGAAGTACACGCAGCTCGGACGCACCGGACTCAAGGTAAGCCGCCTCGTCCTGGGGACGATGAACTTCGGCCCCCAGACCAACGAGAGCGACAGTCACGACCTCATGGACGCCGCGCTGGACGCCGGCGTCAACTTCTTCGACACCGCGAACGTCTACGGCTGGGGCGAGAACAAGGGCCGCACCGAGGAGATCCTCGGCACCTGGTTCGCCAAGGGCGGCGACCGCCGCGACAAGGTGGTGCTCGCCACCAAGGTCTACGGCAACATGGGCGCCGACGGCGAGGCGTGGCCGAACCACGACAAGCTGTCCGCCGTCAACATCCGCCGGGCCGTCGACGCCAGCCTGAAGCGGCTCCAGACGGACCACATCGATCTGTACCAGTTCCACCACGTCGACCGGGACACCCCGATCGAGGAGATCTGGCAGGCCATCGACGTACTGATCCAGCAGGGCAAGATCCTGTACGCCGGTTCCTCGAACTTCTCCGGCTACAAGATCGCCCAGGCCAACGAGCGCGCCCGGCAGCGGGGCAGCTACGGCCTGGTCAGCGAGCAGTGCATCTACAACCTGATGGAGCGCGGCGCCGAGATGGAGGTCATCCCGGCCTCCCAGGAGTACGGCCTCGGCGTCATCCCGTGGTCGCCGCTGCACGGCGGCCTCCTCGGCGGGGCGGTCCGCAAGGAGCGCGAGGGCGGCGGCGCCCGCTCCACCTCCGGCCGCTCCGGTGAGGCGCTGGCCGACCCGAAGGTCCGGGCGCAGATCCAGGCGTACGAGGACCTGCTCGACAAGCACGGTCTGGAGCCCGGTGAGGTGGGCCTCGCCTGGCTGCTGACGCGGCCCGGGATCACCGGCCCGATCTCCGGCCCGCGCACGCGGGAGCAGCTCGACTCGGCGCTGCGCGCGGTGGAGCTGGAGCTGTCGGCGGAGGTGCTGGACGCGCTGGACGAGATCTTCCCCGGCCCGGGCCCGTCGCCGGAGAACTTCGCCTGGTAGGTCCTCGGAAAGGGCCTAGCCGACGGCGGCCGCCACGGCGACGACGGCGAACATCAGTACGAGCACGGCCGCCATGATGCGGTTTCTGGTCTTCGGGTCCACCCGACGAGCGTAACCGGACCGGCATACGTGAACGCGACGCGGCCCCGCCCCGGGAGAACCGGGAGCGGGGCCGCGTGGCGTACGGAAGGGAATCCCTTACGCTGCGGTCGCCAGCTGCTCGCGCTGGACGAAGCGGACGTGCGGGCGGCCCGGGCGCAGGTCCACCTTGAGGCGCAGACCGCCGAGGCGGGCCAGGATCACGCCGATGACGACCGCCGCCGCGAGGGACAGCGCACCGCCGACGACCATGCCGGTGCGGGCACCGTACGCGTCGCTGATCCAGCCGACGATCGGGGCGCCCACCGGCGTACCCCCGGCGAAGACCATCATGTACAGGCTCATCACCCGGCCGCGCATGGCCGGGTCGGACGCCATCTGGACGCTGGTGTTGGCACTGATGTTGGTCGTCAGGCCGATCATGCCGATCGGCACGAGCAGGACCGCGAAGATCCAGACGTTCGGCGCGAGCGCCGCGATGATCTCCAGCAGGCCGAACGCCGTACCTGCGGCGACCAGCATCCGCAGCCGCGAGGCGCGGCGGCGGGCGGCGAGCAGGGCACCGGCCAGGGAGCCCGCGGCCATGAGGATGTTGAAGAACGAGTACATCCCGGCGCCGCCGTGGAAGATCTCGTCCGCGAAGGCCGTCAGCCAGATCGGGAAGTTGAAGCCGAAGGTGCCGACGAAGCCGACCAGGACGATCGGCCAGATCAGCTCGGGGCGCCCGGAGACGTACCGCAGCCCCTCGCGGAGCTGCCCCTTCGCGCGCGGCACGACGACGGACTTGTGGAGCTCACTCGTCCGCATCATCATCAGGCCGACGAGCGGGGCGAGGAACGACAGGCCGTTGAACATGAAGGCCCAGCCGCTGCCGACCGTGGTGATCAGCACACCCGCGACGGCGGGACCGACGAGCCGGGCCGACTGGAAGTTCGCCGAGTTCAGGCTGACCGCGTTGCGCAGCTGCGCGGGGCCGACCATCTCGGACACGAACGCCTGACGGGCCGGGTTGTCGACCACGGTGACCATGCCGAGCAGGAACGCGATCAGATAGACGTGCCACACCTGGACCACGCCGGAGAGCGTGAGCACGGCGAGCACGACACCGCAGGCGCCCAGGGCGGCCTGGCTGACGAGCAGGAGCTTGCGCTTCGGCAGCCGGTCGGCGATGACGCCGCCGTACAGGCCGAACAGCAGCATGGGGAGGAACTGGAGCGCCGTGGTGATGCCTACGGCGGCGGCGGACCCGGTGAGGCTCAGCACGAGCCAGTCCTGCGTGATGCGGGACATCCAGGTACCGGTGTTGGAGATCACGGCGCCCGTGGCGAACAGGCGGTAGTTGCGGATCTTCAGCGACGAGAAGGTCCCGCCGGTCTTGCTCTCGTGGGTGGAAGTCGGTGCGGGGGCGGAGTCTGCTCCGGATCCCGTACTCAAAAGGGTTCGCCTCCTCGGCGTGGACATCTTGCTGATCGACGGGGACGGAGACGCGCTCTCCTGGCGGAGACGCGTCTCTCACAGGTGGGCGAGCTTCTCCAGCACGGGCGCCGCGTTGCGCAGCGTCTCCCACTCGTCCTCGTCCAGGCCCTCGGCGAGCGTGGTCAGCCAGGCGTTCCGCTTCTTGCGGCTCTCGGCGAGCATGGCCTCGGCCTGCTCGGTCTGGCTGACCATCTTCTGACGACGGTCATCGGGGTGCGGTTCCAGCCTGACCAGACCCTTCGATTCCAGCAACGCGACGATGCGGGTCATCGACGGCGGCTGGACGTGCTCCTTGCGGGCCAGCTCACCCGGAGTGGCGGAACCACAGCGGGCGAGCGTCCCGAGCACCGACATCTCGGTCGGGCTCAGCGACTCGTCGACGCGCTGATGCTTCAGGCGCCGGCCGAGGAGCATGACGGCGGAACGGAGGGAGCTCACGGCGGCGGCACTGTCGCTGTCGTGGATCAGGTCAGGCATGTTTGTTAGCGTAACTCATTACCTACCCTAAAGACCACTTGTGTTACACGCGCGTAAGCGGGATCACCTCGACCACTGCGACCGGTTCACCAATCGATCACCCAAACGAGTGAGCCACCGGCGGAAAATCTCGCGCGGCGAGCCCCTGGGGCGTAACCCTGCTTGGCATGGGATCGACAGTGCTCAGCCTGCGCATAGACGGTGAGCTGCTCGACCGGCTCAAGCAGCATGCCGCAAAACGCGGAATGAGCGTCCAGGACTATGTGGTCCGGACGCTCATTCGCGACGACTTCGACGAGCGCTTCCAGTCGGCCGTCGAGGAGACGGAGAAGTTCTACGGGCCGGAGAAGCTCTGCCCTGCGGACGGCGTGCCGGCCGAGGAGGTCAACTGACCTCCGGGGCCGGCCCGCGCCCCGCCCCTACGTGAGGCCGAGCGCCGGCATCATGTAGTAGAAGACGAAGACCGCCGACACCGCGTACATCGCGGCGGGCACCTCGCGGCCCCGGCCGGAGGCCAGGCGCAGCACGGTGAAGGCGATGAAGCCGATGCCGATGCCGTTGGTGATCGAGTACGTGAACGGCATCATGACCATCGCGAGGAACGCCGGGATCGCGAGCGTGAAGTCGCTCCAGTCGATGTCCCGCACCGAGCCCGCGATGATCAGGAAGCCCACCGCCAGCAGGGCGGGGGTCGCCGCCTGCGAGGGGACCATCGTCGCCAGCGGCGTGAGGAACAGCGCCACCGTGAACAGCAGACCCGTGACGACGCTGGCCAGACCCGTGCGGGCGCCCTCGCCGACACCCGCCGTGGACTCCACGAAGCAGGTCGAGGCGGAGGAGGAGGTCGCGCCGCCCGCGGCGACCGCGACACCGTCCACGAGGAGCACCCGGTTGATGCCCGGGAAGTTGCCGTCGGCGTCCGTCAGCTTCGCCTCGTCGCCGACGCCGAGGATGGTGCCCATCGCGTCGAAGAAGCAGGACAGCAGCACGGTGAAGACGAACAGGATGCCGGTCAGCACGCCGACCTTGTGGAAGCCGCCGAGCAGGCTGAAGTGACCCAGCAGCCCGAAGTCCGGGGTGGCCACGGGATTCCCCGGCCACTCCGGCACGGTCAGGCCCCACGCCCCGCCCGGCAGGTCCGCGACCGCGTCGATGATCAGCGCGACCACGGTCATCGCCACGATGGAGATCAGGATCGCGCCAGGCACCTTGCGGACGATCAGGATCAGGGTGAGCAGCGCGCCCAGCACGAAGACCAGGACGGGCCAGCCGTTGAGGTGGCCGTCGGAGCCGAGCTGAAGCGGCACGGTGGTGTGCGCGGCGTCCGGGATGCGGGAGACGAAGCCCGAGTCGACCAGGCCGATGAGCAGGATGAACAGGCCGATACCGATCGCGATGCCCTTGCGCAGCGAGCCCGGTACGGCGTTCATCACGCGTTCCCGGAGCCCGGTCGCGACGAGCAGCATGACCACGATGCCCGCGAGGACCACCATGCCCATGGCGTCGGGCCAGCTCATCCGGGGGGCGAGCTGGAGGGCGACGACGGTGTTGACGCCGAGGCCCGCGGCCAGCGCGATCGGCACGTTGCCGATGACGCCCATGAGCAGCGTCGAGAACGCGGCGGTGAGCACGGTCGCGGTGACCAGCTGGCCGCCGTCGAGCTGGTGGCCGTACATGTCCTTCGCGCTGCCCAGGATGATCGGGTTCAGCACGATGATGTAGGCCATCGCGAAGAAGGTCGCGAATCCGCCGCGGATCTCGCGGGCGACCGACGACTTCCGCTCGGAGATCTTGAAGAAGCGGTCCAGCCCGTTGGTCGGCTGGGGAGTCGGGGCGTCGACCGGAGCGGTGGCCGAGGGGGACATGTATGACCTCAGTACGTGCCTAGAGGGGATCAAAAGTGGTCAGCTTTGGACTTTCACACGAATAATTCGAGCCAGCCGTAAGCAGATTCAGTATGAATACATAAGGCGAAGATCGCTATCTCCGCGCGTAGACCCTTGGGCCGACTGGCCCGACGACGCTTATATACGCGACGCATACACTGGCCGCATGGCGAAGTGGACACCCAAGCACGAGGCACCGGAGCCCCTGGAGGGCCCGGTCGTCGCGACCATCACCGGCGGCACGATCCTCTGGTTCGTCCTCTTCCTCGTCCAGCTCCCGTTCTACGGCTGGTACGACGACCACGGCCATCTGTGGTGGGTGTGGACCTGCCTGGCCGGCGCGGGCCTCGGCCTGATCGGCATCTGGTACGTACGGGGCCGCGACGCGGCCCTCAAGCGCGCGGCAGCGGCGACGGACCCGCAGGCCGACTGAGGCGGAGCCCCGTACCGTCGAACCATGACGCAGCGGGCATCCGAACTCTCCGGGGAGCAGCGCGGCGGCGCTCCCGGACGCGGGCTGACGGCGGCCGAGGTCGCCGAGCGGATCTCGCGGGGCGAGGTCAACGACGTACCGGTGCGGTCCTCGCGGTCGCTGACCGAGATCGTCCGGGCCAACGTCCTCACCCGGTTCAACCTGATCATCGGCGTGCTCTGGGTGATCATGCTGGCCGTCGCGCCGATCCAGGACAGCCTGTTCGGCTTCGTGATCATCGCCAACACCGGCATCGGCATCGTGCAGGAGTGGCGGGCCAAGAAGACGCTGGACAGCCTCGCGGTCGTCGGTGAGTCGAAACCCGTCGTCCGGCGCGACGGGAAGGCCGCCGGGATCCACACCTCCGAGATCGTCCTCGGCGACCTGATCGAGCTGGGCCCCGGGGACAAGGTCGTCGTGGACGGCACGGTCGCCGAGGCGGACGGCCTGGAGGTGGACGAGTCCCTGCTCACCGGCGAGGCGGACCCGGTCCTCAAGAAGACCGGCGACACGGTGATGTCCGGCAGCTTCGTCGTCGCCGGGGGCGGCGCGTTCACCGCGACGAAGGTGGGGCGCGAGGCGTACGCGGCGCAGCTCGCCGAGGAGGCGTCCCGCTTCACGCTCGTACGGTCCGAGCTGCGCAGCGGCATCTCGACCATCCTGAAGTACATCACCTGGATGATGGTGCCGACCGCGACCGCCCTGGTGATCAGCCAGCTGGTGGTCAAGGACAACAACTTCAAGGACTCCATCGCCCGCACGGTCGGCGGGATCGTCCCGATGATCCCGGAGGGCCTGGTCCTGCTGACCTCGGTGGCCTTCGCGATCGGGGTCGTACGCCTGGGCCGCAAGCAGTGCCTGGTGCAGGAGCTGCCCGCCATCGAGGGTCTGGCCCGGGTCGACGTCGTCTGCCTGGACAAGACCGGCACGCTCACCGAGGGCGGCATGGACGTCACGGAGCTGCGTGCGCTGGGGGACGCCGAGGAACCGTATCTGCGCCGCGTCCTGGCGGCCTTCGGCGCGTCCGAGCCCCGCCCCAACCCCAGCCTCCAGGCCATCATCGACGCCTACCCCGCCCCGGAGGACGCCGGCTGGACGACCACCGGAACCCTGCCGTTCTCCTCCGCCCGCAAGTACAGCGGCGCCGCGTTCACCGAGGACGGCGGCGCCGCCTTCGCCTGGCTGCTCGGCGCGCCCGACGTGCTGCTGTCCGAGGAAGACCCGGCGCTCGCGGAGATCGGCCGGCTCAACGAACAGGGCCTCCGGGTGCTGCTGCTGGCCCGGGCGCGGGGCGAGCTGGACGCGCCGGACGCGGCCGAGGGGGCGGAGCCGGCCGCGCTCGTCGTACTGGAACAGCGGCTGCGGCCCGACGCGGGGCGCACCCTCGCGTACTTCGGCGAGCAGCGGGTCGCCACGAAGGTGATCTCCGGGGACAACGCGGTCTCGGTCGGCGCGGTGGCCGCGAAGCTCGGGATGGAGGGCGCGGACCATCCCCTGGACGCGCGCCGGATGCCCCAGGACACGGACGAGATAGCGTCCGCCATGGAGCAGAACGCGGTGTTCGGCCGGGTCACCCCGCAGCAGAAGCGGGAGATGGTCGCCGCGCTCCAGTCGCGCGGGCACACGGTCGCGATGACCGGCGACGGCGTCAACGACGTCCTCGCGCTGAAGGACGCCGACATCGGCGTCTCCATGGGCTCGGGCTCCGAGGCGACGCGCGCGGTGGCCCAGATCGTGCTGCTGAACAACAGCTTCGCGACCCTGCCGTCGGTGGTCGCCGAGGGCCGTCGCGTGATCGGCAACATCACCCGGGTCGCGACCCTGTTCCTGACGAAGACCGTGTACTCGGTGCTGCTCGCCGTCCTGGTGGTCTGCTTCCAGGTCGAGTACCCGTTCCTGCCGCGCCATCTGACCCTGCTGTCCACACTGACGATCGGCGTCCCGGCGTTCTTCCTGGCCCTCGCCCCGAACAAGGAGCGCGCGCATCCGCACTTCGTACGCCGC
The DNA here is from genome assembly GCF_045206345.1 of Streptomyces sp. NBC_00209. Classification (NCBI taxonomy): domain Bacteria; kingdom Bacillati; phylum Actinomycetota; class Actinomycetes; order Kitasatosporales; family Streptomycetaceae; genus Streptomyces; species Streptomyces sp. NBC_00209. The sequence goes on from NZ_CP108121.1 coordinate 3,074,933, forward strand.
GTGATGCGGTACGCGATCCCCTCGGGCGTCATCTGCGCCGCCGCGACCTTCGTGATGTACCTGATCGCCCGCCACCACTACTCCGGCACGGGCGCGCTGGACGCGGAGACGAGCGCGGCGACGCTGACGCTCTTCCTGGTCTCGATGTGGGTCCTGGCGATCATCGCCCGCCCGTACACCTGGTGGCGGGTCTGCCTGGTGGCCGCGATGGGCCTGGCCTTCCTGGTCGTCCTCGCGGTGCCGTGGCTCCAGGACTTCTTCGCCCTGAAGCTGGTGGGCAGCCGGATGCCGTGGACGGCGGTGGGCATCGCGGTGGTGGCGTCGGCCTTGCTGGAGTACGCGTGGCGGCTGGTGGGCCGCCGCTTCGGGGGGTGAAACGGCGGCCCGGGCCTCAGTCGAACCAGCGGTCCCGGGCCAGTTCCCGCGTACGGGACGGGTCTTCGAGGAGCGCCGCGACCTCGAAGCGGCGGGGCCACTGGGCGGCGGCCCAGGCCAGGCCCGCCGCGACGCCCTCCAGGGTCGAGGCGTGCAACACGCCGTCGGGGGTGCGGCGCCAGTCGAGTTCCACGCCGCCCGCGCGGAGTTCGCCGTGTTCGATGTACGTCGCCGGGGTGGCGGGCCCCAGCAGGACGCGGACGGACTCGGGCACCTCGTGTTCCTCGCCGTCGCTCGTGACCTCGGCCTCCACGGTCTCGCCGAGCCGCCGCACCTGGAACAGCTCGGCCAGTTCCGCCGCGTGCGCCGGGGCGACGGGCAGCAGCGGCAGCCCCCCGGTGAGCGGCAGCAGGTCCGGCGCGTCCGCGATCACGGTGTCCGCCGCGTCCACGACGCGTACCTCGCCGTCCACGACCGCCCGCAGCTCGTCCGGCAGCGTGACCTGGTCCGGGTCGAGCGCGGACAACGCCGTGTACAGCGCGTGCAGGTGTACGGCGGTGACCGGGCGGTCCTCGTCGGCGAGGCGGCCCAGGAGCTCGGCCGCGCCGCCCGGCTCGTCCAGGAGGGCGGCGAGCGACGTCCGTACGCCCAGGGCGCGCAGCACCTCGGCGTCCTCGAAGCCGGTCGCGTCGACGGAGTCGTACAGCCCCGCGAGCCGGGGGTCCCCGCCGTGGGCGCGCAGGCCCGCCGGGCGGCGGCCGTCCAGCACCGGGTGACCGCGCAGCCACCACGCGCTGTACGGGCGCACGGACTCCGTGGTGCCGTCCGGGAGCAGCACCCGGACCGGCTGGGTGAGCGCGTCCCGCAGCGGCGGCCGGGCCAGCATCGCGAGGGCCTGCGGCCAGGCGTCGTCGTCCACCAGGTCCAGATCCCGTACGGCGACGAGCTCGGTGGCGACCGGCGGCACCGGGCCGTCCGGCAGCTGGTCGAGGATGTCCTCGCACCACACGTCCACCGCGTCGAGCAGCCCGGCGTCGTCCGGCTCCGCGAAGTCGCTGTCCCTGGGCTCCAGTTCGTCCGGGTCCAGGACGACATCCGTGGCCCGTACGAGTGCGAAGGTGGCGAGCACCCCGCAGGCGGTGAGCGGCTGTTCGCCCCAGCGCTCGGCCAGCTCCGCGTCGCACAGGGCGAGTTCGCCCTCGCGCATGACGCCGGCGAACGGGCTGTCCGGCAGCACGAGTTCCCCGGCGGGGGCGAGTTCGCCGTCCTCGTCGGGCAGCGCGAGCGCGCCGAGCCAGGGCTCCTCGCCCGGTTCCAGGGCGGCCTCGCGAACCAGGGTGAGCACGGTCTCCACCAGCTCGTCGCCGTCGAGCGCGTCCTCGTCCCAGATCTCGCCCGCGTCCAGCGACCCCGCGACGGCGGCCCGCACCTGCGGGGTCGTCAGCACGGCGCGCGGCGTGGCGGGCAGGGCCCCCAGCTTCTCCAGGAGCGGATGCGCGGCCTCCGGATGCGCGACCTTGAGCCCGAGCCGGCCGAGGCGGTCGAGGACGGGGCCGGAGAGGGCGTCGGGGAGCGGGAGGAGGACCTGACGGGGGCCGATGGTGGTGCGGGGAGGCGCGTCCGGGGTGGCGCCCGCCAGCGGTACCGGGAGCCCCGACAGGCGGTCCGGGTCCACGCCGGCCAGGCTGTCGTAGAGCCGCCGCCACCAGGCGGGTTCGCGTTCCAGGCCGGCCAGGCGGTCGATCGCCTCCGTCAGCGGGACGCGGGCGACGCCGAGCGTGCGCAGCTCGACGCGCCGCTCAAGTCCCGCGGGCAGCAGGCAGGGCAGCACCTCGGCCAGCACGGCGACCGTCAGCGTGCCGGCGCCCTCCACCACCTCGGCCTCGACCGGCCGCAGCCCGACCGTGTCCTTCGCGTCCTTGCGGACGCCCTCGTCCCAGTCCGCCCAGCGCTCCGGTTCGCGCGGGGCGGCGGCCTCCAGGAACGCCACGCGCGGCAGCCGCTCCAGGATCGCCCCGCGCAGGGCGCCGTCCAGCGCGCCCTGGCCGAGGGGGCCCGGCACCAGGCCGATCGTCGCGACGGACACCGGCTCCCAGTCGCCGAGCAGCTCCGCGTACGCGTCGGCGGCGCGCTGCACCAGGAAGTCGGTGAGCGGTCCGGGGGCGGGGTGCCTGCGGGTGGTGTCCAGCGGCAGCGAGGCGATGAGCAGCGCGGGCAGGCCGAGCGGTTCGTCGGTGGGCGTCGGCGCGTGCACGACGGGTGCGGTACGGGGGTGGACCGGGGCGCCGTCCGCGTCCACCGGGACGGCCCAGGTCACCGACCAGTGCGGGCGGAGGCGTTCCTCCAGCGGGCGGTCGGCGAGCAGGGCGGGCTCGACCGGGCCGTGATGGACGGCGGTGCGCCAGCGGTTCGTACCGTGCGCGGAGTCCTCGATGTGCGTGTACGGGCCGTGCTGGGAGCGGCGGAGGGTGCGGACGCCCTCCGGGGTCTCCACGACGACCTCGTCCAGGCCGGTCAGCGTGAGCAGGAGGGCGTCGTCCACGGCGGCCAGCAGCCGTCCGACCAGGTCCTCGGCGACGCCGTCGCGCAGGGGCAGCACGACGACGGTGTCGTAGCCGTCGGGCGCGGTGCCCTCGGCGGGCAGCGGGAGGCGCAGCAGCGGTACGTGGCCGTCGCGGCGGCGCAGCTCGTCGCCCAGGCCGGGGCTGCCGACGGCGGCCTCGCGGGCGAGTTCGCGGGCCTCCGCGAGGGACCAGCGGACGCCGCCGTGCCGGCCGGTGACCGCCGGCTCGTCGCTCACCGCGAGCACGGCGGCGAACCCGACGCCGAAGCGGCCCACGGCGCCCTCGTGCCCCTCGCGCTTCGCGGACGCGCGCAGCGTGGACAGCGATTCGACGCCGGTGGCGTCCAGGGGGGCGCCGGTGTTCGCGGCGGCGAGCACTGCGGGCGTACCGTCCGCTGCGGGGTGCAGCGTGAGCCTCAGGCGGCCCGGGGTCCCGGCCCGGGCGGCCGCGTCGGCGGCGTTCTGGGCCAGCTCGACCACGAGGCGGTCGCGGTAGCCGCCGAGCGCGAGGTCCTCCTCGGCGTTGGCGTCCTCCCGGAACCGGGCGGGTCCGGCGCCCCAGGCGCTGAGCACGCCACGCCGCAACCGCGCGGTGCCGAACGGATCGCCCTCCGTCGCGTTGATGCCCATGCGCGTGCTCCCTCTGCCGGTGCGGTGTCGCGTACCCCGCGAAGCTACCGGTTACGGCCCGGGCCCTCCGACTCCCCGCCCCCCGGGGTGCGCGACCCCCGCCTCAAGGCTTCCGTCCTCAATCGCCGGACAGGCTGGACTTGGCCGGTGCGCGCTGGAAGCGGCTCGCAGCCAAAAGCCCACGCCAACCGAACCGAGCCCGTCCGGCGATTGAGGACGGAACCGGTTCGCCGGGGCAGCCCGCGCCCCGCCTACGCGTGGCCCAGGTCCTCCGGCGAAGCCGAATCGTGCAACGGGTACTCATCCACCCGCACCGTGTCCAACCGATGCGGCACCGCCGCAGGCGGCTTCGGCATGACCGCCGCCTCCGAGTGCCCCCCGCACCCGTACGACAGCGACACCACATGCCCGTCCGCCGGACCGAACTCGTTCGCGCACACCCCGAACGCCTGCCGCAGCGAGCCCGACAGCGGGACCAGGAAGGCGCAGGAGACGCACGAGGCCGGCGCGGCCTGTGCCATCGGGGTCTTCGGGCCGAACTCCTCGTCCCAGCGGTCCGCCGCCGAGTGCAGCCCGTAACGGGACAGCACCCGCGCCCGCCGCATGCCGAGTTCTTCCGCCACCGCCGCGATCGACCCGCGCACGGCCGGATCCGGGCGCGTCGTCAGCTCCGCGTCCTCGACGTCCACCAGGTCGGCCAGCTCATCGGTGGGCGGCGCGTTCGGCGGCGGCTCGTCCGCCCCCGTGTAGCCGGGTTCGAGCCGCAGATCGTCCGCCTCGGTCGGCAGCAGGTCCCCAGGACCCATGTCGCCCGGCCGCAGCCGCTCGCTCCACGGCACCCACTCCGGCGCGAGCAGCGCGTCGGAGCCCGGCAGCAGCACGGTCTCGTCCAGGGTGACGTTCTTCGCGCGGGAGGCCCGGGCCACCGTCACGGCCCAGCGCCAGCCCCGGTAGCCGGGGTCCTTGCACTCGAAGTAATGCGTGACGACCCGGTCCCCCTCGGGGACCACCGCCACATGCTCACCCACGATCCCCGGCGCGGCCGCCTCCTCCGCCGCCGTGCGGGCGAGGTCTACCGCCTCGGCGCACAAACGGTCGGGAGCGGGGGTACGGGCGGTACGGGCCGTACGGCCTCGCGTCGTCGCAGCACTCACAGGTCTCGCTTCTCTCCTACGCCAGTCTCACGAGCGCGCCAGCACATCGACCATCGATTTCGGCCATACGGTCGCGGACGGAGCGGACCTGAGGGCCGCGTCGACGTCCACACCCGTTGAGCCGACCTCGGGCACGCCTTCCGTAATCCATTCTGCGGGATCACCGAGAGGCGCGCGGCCGAGAACAACCGCCGGTGGCGCGCTACGCACGCTACCCTCTCCGCCGCTCCCCGCCCACCTGCCGTCCGAAACGCCGCCGTTTCCGCCCCTCGCGCCGCCCCGCTGACGAGCCCCGCGCACGGCCGTCTCGCGCCGACGCGACGCCCCACGACCTGCCCGGTCGCTGACCCGACGGGGCGTTCCCGACCGCGCCCCGCCAGGATGCCGGTTCGCACGGCCCGGTCCTGGGGCACTATGACCAAGTGGCTTCAGCCAGGTCGCACGACGGTCCCGGCCCGCTCCGCAGTGCGGGCCGGTCGATCGGTCATGCCCTGCGTGTCCCCTTCACCGGCACCGCCCGCGGCATCCGCAAGGCGACCCACGCACACGGCGCCGGCGAGAGCGGCCTCGGCAAGCTGATCGAGCTGCACGCGGTGAACGGCGCGGGCGATGTGATGATCACCGTCGCGCTCGCGTCCACCGTGTTCTTCTCCGTACCGACCGACCAGGCGCGCGGCCGGGTCGCGCTGTACCTCGCGGTGACGATGGCGCCGTTCATCCTGCTGGCCCCGGTCATCGGCCCGCTCCTGGACCGCCTGCCGCACGGCCGCCGGGCCGCGATGGCCGGATCCATGCTGGCGCGGGCGGTGCTGGCGCTGACCATGTCGGGCGCGGTCGCCACCGGCGACCTGGAGCTGTATCCGGCGGCGCTCGGCGTACTGGTCTGCTCGAAGGCGTACGGAGTGGTGCGCAGCGCCGTCGTACCGCGCCTGCTGCCACCGAAGTTCTCGCTGGTGAAGGCCAACTCACGGGTGACCCTCGCCGGGCTGCTGGCCACCGGGGCCGCCGCGCCCGTCGGGGCGGGGCTCCAGACGATCGGCCCGCAGTGGCCGCTGTACGGCGCGTGCGCGATCTTCGTCGGCGGCGGGATCCTGGCGTTCACGCTGCCGCCCAAGGTGGACTCGGCGAAGGGCGAGCGCCGGGCGCAGCTCGTACCGCCGCACGGCGAGAGCGCGCCGCGGCCGTCCTCCACGAAGGCCGGGGACAAGGCCGGAACCAAGGCCGGGGCCAAGGGCCGCGAGCGGCGGCCCGGCCTGCGGTCGGTCGGCCCGTCCGTGCTGCACGGCCTCCAGGCCAACGCGGCGCACCGCGCGCTCTCCGGGTTCCTGATCTTCTTCCTGGCGTTCCTGCTGCGCGAGCACCCGCTCGCCGGGCAGAGCGCCGCGATCTCGCTGGGCATCGTCGGCGTGGCGGCGGGCGTGGGCAACGCGCTGGGCACGGCGGTGGGCTCCTGGCTGCGGGCGCGCGGCCCGGAGATCATCGTCGCCTCGGTGCTGGCCCTGGCCCTGGGCGTGGCGGTCCTGGCGGCCGTCTTCTTCTCCACGGTCATGGTCGCCGCGCTCGCCGCTACGGCGGGCCTCACGCAGGCGCTGTCGAAGCTGTCGCTGGACGCGATGATCCAGCGCGACGTGCCGGAGGAGGTGCGGACGTCCGCGTTCGCCCGCTCCGAGACGGCGCTCCAGATGGCCTGGGTGGTGGGCGGCGCGATCGGCATCGCCCTCCCCCTCAACGGCGTACTGGGCATGGCCGTCGCCGCCGGGCTGCTCGCACTCGGCGCGGCCGCCTCCGTACGGGGGCTGCTGGGCGCCGCACGGCGCGGCTCGCCGCACCCCCGCGTGGCGTGAGCGGGAGCGACCGATAGCCTTCGGCCCATGACCGTTGCGTTCTTCTCCGGTAAGGGCCGTCGAATCGGCGTCGCTCTTGGTGCCGTGTCCGCGGGACTCCTTGTCCTCTCCGCCTGCGACAAGCCGACGCCGCTCGCCACCGTGACGGTCGGCGACAGTTCGGTGAGCTCCGAGGCCGTCTGCTACGACGACGGCAAGGGCATCACGAACTCCGAGGCGCAGAAGTGCCTCAACAAGGAGGCGGAGAAGACCGTCGAGGTCTCGATGACCGACATGGTCCACTTCGGTGTCGACCCGGAGATCGCGGACAACGGCTGGACCCTCTTCCTCGAAGGCCAGCGCGGCGAGCCGGAGCCGTCCAAGAAGACCTACCGGTCCATCAACGGCAGTGCCTTCTTCTCCAGCCAGAGCCAGTCCGGCGAGCCCGCCCCGAAGGAGACGCAGATCTCCATCGTGGAGAACAAGGGCGCGAAGGTGATCGGCATCTGGAGCTTCAAGCTGAAGAAGACCGACTGACGTGCGCGTACTCGTCGTGACCGCGGTCCCGGTGGAACGGGACGCGGTCACGCGTGCGTACGGGGACGAGCCGGCGGTCCACTGGATACGCGGCGCGGAGATCCACCGCGCCGGCCCGCTGGACGTGCTCGCGGGCGGCGCGGGCCCGGCCGCCTCGGCGGCGTCGACGGCGTTCGCGCTGGCGGCGGACCGCTACGACCTGGTGATCTCGGCGGGCATCGGCGGCGGCTTCGCGCCGGTCGCCCCGGTCGGCTCGCTGGCTGTCTCCCGCCGCATCGTCGCGGCGGACCTGGGCGCCGACACACCGGAAGGCTTCGTTCCGGTGACCGAGCTCGGCTTCGGCCGTGCCGCGCACCTCCCGCCCCGCTCCCTCGTACGCGCCGCCGCCGAGGCCACCGGGGCGACGGCCGGCGACATCCTCACCGTCTCCACCGTCACCGGCACGGCGGACCGCACCGCCGCCCTGCTGGCCGCCCACCCGCACGCGGTCGCCGAGGCCATGGAGGGCTTCGGGGTCGCGGAGGCGGCGGACCTGGCCGGCGTACCGGTCCTGGAGATCAGGGCCGTGTCGAACACCGTCGGCCCGCGCGACCGCGACGCCTGGCGCATCGGCGACGCGCTGACCGCGCTGACCGAGGCGTTCGGGAAGCTCATACCCGTACTGGAAGGCTGGACCCGCCATGACCGAGACGACACCGCAGGCTGACGCGCTGCGCATCGCCTTCTCGCCCTGCCCGAACGACACGTTCGTCTTCGACGCCTGGGCGCACGGCAGGGTCCCCGGCGCACCGGCGCTGGACGTCACGTTCGCGGACATCGACCTCACCAACGGCATGGCCGAGCGCGGCGAGCTGGACGTGCTCAAGGTGTCGTACGCGGTGCTGCCCTGGGTCCTGGAGGAGTACGCGCTGCTGCCGTGCGGCGGGGCGCTGGGCCGGGGCTGCGGCCCGCTCGTCCTCACCCGCGAGGCGGGCACCGACCTGACCGGGAAGACGGTCGCCGTACCGAGCGAGCGCTCCACGGCGTACCTGCTGTTCCGGCTCTGGGCGGCCGAGGTGGTGCCGGGCGGGGTGGGCGAGATCGTCGTCATGCCCTTCGACGAGATCATGCCCGCCGTCCGGGACGGCAAGGTGGACGCCGGCCTGGTCATCCACGAGGCGCGCTTCACGTACCAGAACTACGGCCTGCACAACCTGGCCGACATGGGCCGGCACTGGGAGGACACCACCGGCCTGCCGATCCCGCTCGGCGCGATCATCGCCAAGCGCTCGCTGGGCGCGGACACGCTGAAGCTGCTCGCCGAGTCCACCCGCACCTCGGTCCGGATGGCGTGGGACGACCCGGAGACCTCCCGCCCGTACGTCCTCGCGCACGCCCAGGAGATGGACCCGTCCGTCGCGGACCAGCACATCGGCCTGTACGTGAACGAGTTCACCGCGGACCTGGGCGAGGACGGCTACGCGGCGGTCCGCGGCCTGCTGACCCGCGCGGCGGCCGAGGGCCTGGTACCGCCACTGGCGCCGGACGCGCTGTCGTTCGGCTGAGAGCCGGGCGTTTCCTTCGGCCGCGTCCCGGCCCGGCCGGCGCAGAACGAGTCGGGCGCGTTCTTCAGATTCGGGTGGCCGAGCCGCGCGATCAGCTCGGCCTGGTAGCAGGCCATCGTCTCCTTGAGGTCGTCGGGGCGGCCGTAGCGGGCGTGCGTGGAGAAGGTGACGACCGTGGTCTCACCCTCCCGGGAGAGCGCGGCGACCTCGATGGCCCCCTCGTGCGGCACCGGAACGGCGGCGAGCCGCGCCTCGGTGAGCGGGGCGTCGCGGGAGGCGTCGAAGAGCGCCCTGGCGTAGTCCCAGGCGTCGCGCTCCATGGCGGGGGCCATCTGGCTCTCGGCCGTGGTGCCGGGCGGTGGCGGTTCGGGGAGCGTCGCCATCACCCACACGAAGCCGATGACGACGACGGCCGCGAGGGTCCCGCCGCAGCCGGCGATGGCGCGGTAGGTCGCGGACTGACGCGGCGGGGAGTAGCCGGCGCTCATGGCGGTTCCTTCGGCGCACCGGGTGGTGACCTCCGCGCGTGCGGAGGTCACCACCCGGTGGCGGTTCGAGAGGGCGGGAGCCCTCGGGGTCAGTACTTCGCCGCGGCCAGAGCCTGCTGGAAGGCCAGGGCGTAGCGGGAGGTGCCGGTGTTCGTGGGGTGGTAGCTCTCCATGCTGGGGCAGATCAGGCTGCCCGGGCAGGAGAAGTCGCCCAGCACCCCGTCGGCGGGACCTGCGACCAGGTCGTTGATGCCCGAGGGGTTGTCACACATCCGGTAACCGTCGAACGCGTCGTCGGGAGACTGGAAGGTCACGGGGACCCCGTTCCCCTTGGCGGTGTTGACGGCGGCCTGCTGCTTGTCCCGCATGTCGTCCGCCCAGCCGTTAATCAGGACCTGGGCACCCGTCGTCATCACACTGGTGCAGGTGAGGCTGTTCGGATTGAACAGCTTCGGGTACCCGAGAAGAATGATCTTGGCGTTCTTCGCCCTCTTGTGGATCTCGTCAAGGACGTGCGGCAGCCTGCCCGTGGCATACGTGAGCCTCTGCTGGACAGTGGCGTCGTCCGGGCAGCCCACGAGGATGTTGCCGCAGTCCCCCACGGTGCCACCGAAGTTGGCGTCGTTCCCGCCCAGGGTGAGAGCCACCAGTGTGGTGTCGGCGTTGAGGAAGCCCGAGTCCAACTGGGTCACCTCCCCGTAGCGCCCGAGCGAGCCCGGATCCCCGACCCCCGGGGAGGCGTAGAAGGGATCCACATCGTACGTATAGGCCCCGCTGCATGCCACGGAGTGGAAGTCCAGGGTCTTGTCCAGGGCGTCCGCGCGGCCCCCCACCGTGGTGGACGAGCTGGGCAGGACCGCCTTGCGCGCCCAGGAGTTGCGGCTGCGCATGCAGGCGTTCCAGTTGTGCCCCGGCGAGGTCTGGCTGCTGAGGGAGGCGTACGGGCCCGTCACCGTCCCGTAGTCGTACGCGCCCGCGCCGGTGCCCGAGGAGTAGGAGTCGCCGAGCTGCACGACGACGTCCTTGGGCTTGGCCGGAAGCGGCTGGAAGGCGACGGCGTCCCAGGTGACGTCCTCGTCCGCGGTGCCGTCGGGCGTGAAGTTGCTCAGCGAGACGCTCTGGGTGCCCGACGCGGAGGAGAAGTTGAAGACACCGAGACTGACCCAGGTGTTCTTCTCCACGTGCACGTTGAGGATGCGGTTCTGCGAGTCGCCCGCGCCCGGGTCGACGGTGTAGACCGCGTCCTGCGTCTGGGAGCCCGTGTCGGGCAGATGGACCATGACGCGGGTCCAGCCGTCGATCGGCTGGCTCAGTTTCCAGGTGCCGGTGATCGACATGGGCCCGCCGACCTCCGGGATGTCGGAGATGTCGCGCGGGTTGTAGGCGCCGGTACCGGAGTTGCGGGTGTGGGCGTACCAGAAGTGGTCGCCGAAGCCTCCGCCGATCTGGTGGAGGTCCCCCTTGGCCTCGTAGTGGTTCTGCCAGTCCGCCTCGAAGGCGTCGAACTTGAAGGTCCCCTTGTTGGACCAGCCCGCCTTGGAGCAGCCGTCCGTCATCGTGGGGACGTCGTTGGGCACGTTGTCCACGACCAGGGCGCCGGCGGGCACCGAGTTGTCGCACATGTGCCCGGCCCCGTTGTTGCCGTTGGGCAGCTCCGCCTTGAGGGTCTTGTACGTCATGTACTCGTGGCCGCAGCTGGTGGGGCAGTTGACCTTCCAGGTGGTCTGCGTCTCGTGGTACCAGTGCGGCGGGTCGCAGGTCGGGCCGAGGTGGTCGACCTCGCAGCGCGGCGGGTTGGCCGGGTCGCAGGCGTTCGCCTGCGGGTCGCAGAAGGTGTCGAGTTCCGGCTTGACGGTGGAGCGGTCGTGGTCGGTGCTCCACCAGGCGGGCGAGTAGCCGGCGGTGTTGCTGTCGTCCACGACGCCGTCGGAGCCGTAGGCGCGCCCGGTGTCCATCGGCCAGGCGCCCCAGCCGAGCACCTTCTCCTCGTACGACCACTTCTGCGGCGAAGCGGCGTCGGCGTAGGTGTTGCTGTCCAGGAAGGCGTGCCGGTCCGGCGGGTAGAGCGGGTTCGACGGGTTGTTGAGGAAGCCGAGGCCCCACGGTTCGGTCGCGCCGCCGCCCGGGACGTAGAAGTTGAAGCCCGAGTTGTAGTTCCACAGCGCGGCGAACCAGTTCTCCGGCGCGGCGGGGTCGTCCGTGTTCAGCTTGATCGTGGTCGAGGCGTTGTCGGTGTGGATCTCGTTCCACTTGTCCGAGAGCGTCTTCGCCGCTACCGCGATGTTGGACGTGTAGTCGAGGGCGATGGCCTTCTGCTGGCCGGCCGGGAACTCACCGATGCCCCCGATCTTCATGCCATCGGTCTGCTGCCCGATGCCGTAGCCGCAGTCGGCCTCGTCCCAGTCGATCAGCCAGTGGTCCGACGGGTTGGTCGGACTGTTCGGGTGGCCGTAGAAGCCGTTGGTGCTCGCGAGGGTGGAGCTGGTCTGCCCGGGCAGCGCACCGCCCTCGGCCTGCCACATGTTCGATTCCTGGGCCACCACGCCGAGCAGGACCTGGGCGGGGATGCGCCCGCCGCTCGTCCCGTTCAGCGTGGGCAGCGGGAACATGCCCTGCGGGTTGACCGTGCCGAGCCCGTTGGCCGTGCGCCAGCCGCCCTGCCGGACGTACCCGCTGGTGAGTTCTCCGCGTACGGCCATGTCGACGGCCCACTCGACCTGGTTGGGCGTCGGCTGGTACGCCTGCTGCTTGGGGTCGTTACGGGGCTGCGAACAGGCCCGGTCGTTGTCGATGGTGGTGTTGGGGTCGCCGGCCACGGTCGCCGCCAGGGTGGTGCTCTTGGCGGTGGCGCCCTTGGCGGTCGCGCCCTTGGCGGTGGCCGTCAGAGCCGGGGACGCCTTCTTGCCCTGGGCGGCGCGCGCCGCTTCCGGGCGGGCGGCCGCGGCCGCGGGCACCGTGAAGGAGATCTTCTTCGAGGTCGCCGGGACCTCGGTCCTGATCTGGAGGGGCGAGGGCTCGTTCCACCCCGTCGCCGCCAGGGGGCTGGACACATGGCTGCGCAGGCTGGCCGCGACCGCCTGGTCGACGGCGAGCGCGCCCGTGGAGGAGACCTTCGCGTCGGCCGGCACCTTCAGGTGCCGTACCGGAGCGGGCAGGTCGCTCGTGGACGTGGGCGTGCCGGTGAGGAAGACCCGTCCGGCGGTGCCGGCCTCCAGGCCCAGCGCGCCCGTACCGCCCTGCGCGAAGGTGGTGGTGCGGCCGTCCAGCGAGCGGCGCGCCCGCACCGTCTTGCCCTTGCGGTCCAGGAAGTTGACGCCGCCCTCGGCGTCGACCCGCAGCTCGAAGGCGGGCCCGGAGGTGGTGGCGAGCTCGGTGGTGCGGTCCTCGCGGTCGAACCGGATCAGGCGGCCCGCGGCGGCACCGACGATGGCGTCGCCGACCGGGACCGCCGAGGTGACCTGGACGCTCTCGGCCTGCTTCCGGGTGACGGTTCCGGTGACCGTGTCGACGGTCAGCAGCCGTGTGCGGTGCTGGTCGTCGTCGCCGAGCTGCGTCAGCACGGCGGTCTCGCCGGCCCCGCAGCCGGGGTTGAAGTACCCGAGGGTGACGTTGTCGGGGAGCTTGGTGACCTTGCCGTTCGTCAGGTCGACCACCGCCGCGAAGGCGCCCCGCTCCATCAGTTCCGGCTTGTTGGTGAACTCCCGGGGGGCGTACACCACGACGGCGCGTTTTCCGGACCCGGTGACACAGGAGTTCCCGATCCACAGGGCGGTGCCGAACCCGGGCTCCGAGAGCGTGGCCAGGGTGCGCCACTGGTACGCCTGCTTGCTGTCGGCGGCGAGGACATGGAGGCCCGATCCGTCACCGGCGACCGTGACGGCGCGGTCCGCGGACGTCTTCCATGCCTTCGGCAGGTCCTTCTCGGGAGCCAGCACCTTGGACGACTGGTCCTGGCGCGGCCCCTGCGGGCCGGCGCTCTCCGCCGCCGTGGTGCCCTCGTGGGACGGACCGGCCCATGCCTGTCCGCCCTGGATCAGCCCCGCCGCGACGACGGCCATCGTGACCATCGCACAGGGGATGCGCGTTCTCTTCCGCACTCTCAAGGATTCTCCAAGTTTATGCATATATCTGGCAAAGTACATGCCCTCGATATGGCCTTCGGACATGCGCGAACTCGGCGACTACCCCACCCGGCAGCCACCGAGAAGGGCCCGGGCAGGGTCGAAGGTCATTGGCGCGAAACGCGCTTCAGGACCACGTCGCTCTTTTCTCATTTCCTGCCGAGCGAAAGTCGATTACCTTTGAATTCTGCGTACGAATCCTCGCCCGACACGACCGGCCGCACATTCGCCCGCACATTCTCCCGGCGGATTGCATTCGCCTGGCGGACGGCTGATCAACTCTGCGGACCTGGGCGAAGACCAGGGACGTCGTACGCCTGTCAACGAGCCCCCTTACGAGTCGGCACAGCCACCATCGGACACCGATAACTCCCCGCACACGCCTGTCGCCAACCTCGCGGAGCCTGGCGTAAATACGTCAGCCGCGACGCATGTTGGGGCACCTTGGGATGATTCATGGGGGCTGCCCCGCCTCCCCCGAGTGCGCTAGCTTGGTGCGCGCTACAGACTTAGCGATCCCCGGGGGGGGAAATGAGTAAGTCGGACATAGGTAACGGAGTCAACGAAAGAGAGCTAAGGCTCCTGCAACTCCTGTATTCCGGATATGAGGACGCCCGGGCGGCGCGCGCCCTGGGTCTGAGCCATCGCACCGTGCAGCGTGATGTGAAAGGGCTGATGCTCAAGGTCGGCGTGAACAGCAGGCTGGCGCTCGGCGCACGGGCGCAGGAACTCGGCTGGCTCGACCGGCCCCGTGGGAGCAGTGAGGGCCGCCGCCCCGGAGCACCGTGGGAGCAGGGGGTGGCCGGCCGGGATGCGGCCTAGGTGTTCTGTCCGGGGGCGGACACGGCTGTGGGCGCCCCCGGCCGGGGACGCCCACACCGCGATAGGTCGCTGCTATACGTCGAGCTGGTCCGCGACCGCTCTCAGGAGGCCGGCGATCTTGGCGCCCGCCGCCTTGTCGGGGTAGCGGCCGCGCTCCAGCATCGGCGTGATGTTCTCCAGGACGGTCGTCAGGTCCTGGACGATCGAGGCCAGCTCGTCCGGCTTGCGGCGCTGGGCGGCCGCGACGGACGGGGTCGGGTCGAGGATCGACACGGAGAGCGCCTGGTCACCGCGCTGCCCGGCGACCACGCCGAATTCGACGCGCTGACCGGGCTTGAGAGCGTCGACCCCGGCGGGGAGCACGGACGAGTGCACGAAGACGTCGCTGCCGTCGTCGCGGGAGAGGAAGCCGAAGCCCTTCTCGCTGTTGAACCACTTGACCTTGCCAGTCGGCAAAGCACGCACCCCATCTCAACCCGTATGCCGGAACGAATGCCCTCAGCAGGTCAGGCCGTCCTGTGGTCGTGCTCCCCTGCTGGCTGAAGCCTCCACAGGGGAAGTACCCCTCGTCAAGCCTGGTCATCCGGACTGTGTCCGGAAACGGCACCTGCGTCACCCGGACACGGTTCCGCCCGCTCGGGAACTACCCTGACGGGGTGAGTACCTCATCTTCCGGCGCGGGCGACCGGCTGGTCCGGACCGGCGCGATCGTCTTCTTCATCGGCGCCCTCTCCACCCTCGCCACCATGGCCCCGCTCTTCCTCGGCACCCATCCGCTGCCGTCCATCGCCTGGTCCCTCTGCATGCTGATGGGCGTCGGCTTCCTGATCGCCGCGGCAGGCGTGATCCGCTCGGCCCGCGCGGGGTCGCGGGAGCGGTAGCCGCGTCGTCCGGCCTTTGGCCAGAAATGCGTTGCACATGCAACGCACCCCTTGGTAAAGATGGAGCTCCTTGCAGCGCCGTACCGGGGGGACGACATCCGGTTCAGAAGCGAGCCGCTCCAGAACCCGTTCCAGCACATTCGGCTTAGGGCGCTTCCTTCCCGGAACGCTCTGCACGGCGTCGCGGATGCGTTGGGCAGCGCGTCGCCGACATCATCGCTTCGGGCCGGTTCAATCAGGCCGATGAGTACGGCCAGGTCGTCTCCGCTCTGGGAGCGAACAAGGCACACATGTTCCAGCCGTCCGCCGACCAGTTGATCTTCGCGGACAAGCTGGTGGAGAGCGGTGTCCCGGCGCACGCCATCGACTTCGAACAGAAGGTGCCCGTCGGCGCCGATGTGGACATCCGTATCAGGGACGAATCAGGTGATGTGTACGCGTACCAGATGAAGCACCTCAACGATCCGCAGGACCCGGTCAGCGAGATCACGCGGGGCAAGTACTTGTTGCAGTTGGCCATCGCCGACGCAGACCACTCCGTGATGCTCGTGGACGGAGGGCGGGGAACCGTGCGGGACTGGATGACCAACGGCTCCTACGATGAGCTCCTGGCCATCCACAACGGCGCGCGGGGACGCAAGGGCACAGGCATCACGTTTGTCATCCGGCTGGAGGACGGCAGTCTCGTCATTCCGCCGGGCAGTCGCACCGACCCCAAGGACATGTTGTGATCACCTCGACCCCTGTCGGCGAGTGGGTGTGGGAACTCTCCACGAACAGTGACGAATTCCGCCCCAGCGATGCCGCACGGACTGCGGCGGGACTGTGGGGCCGGCTGGCGGACCAGGGCCTCGCCGCATCGGGCGGGACGGCTGCTCTGCGGGTCTCCGGCCGGAGCAACCCGCGGGACATCCGGATGGAGCTGAGCGGGCTGGGCCTCGGAGCGCCGCCATGGGCACCGGCTTCGCCCTTCGCCCGGGCGGTGCGGGAGGCGGACGCGCTGGAAGGGGACCTCGTCGTCGTCATTCGTGTCGAGTGCCCCGGCACGTGGCTGGAGCCCGGGGGCTCCCACCGTGCCGAAAGGCTGTTCGCCGTTCAGGTGGAGGTGTGGGGCGGCACCCTGCTGGTCACGACGCTGGAGACGTACTCCGATGCCTGGCTGACGATGGACACCCGCGGCCGGGAACAGCCCGAGGTGTACGCGTTGAACGCACCCCGGCTCGCCGCCGCGCTCGACGGCATCTCGGCGCTGCTGGGCGGCCCGCCCGAACCGGGTGAGGAGAATCGGTACGCGGCACCGAGCACGAGCGGATTCCGGGACGTACGGGCCGAAGGTCCCGCCTACGACGATGCCTGGGGGACCTTCGAGACGCTCGACCGCACACGGCTGCTCGACTCCCGCCTGCCCCGGTCCGAGGACGACTACGAGCAGATCGCCGACGGTCCCGTCCGGTACCTCGCGGTTCGGCGGGACGACCGGACCGTGGGATTCGTCTGGGCGGCCGTCAACGATTCCGCCGCCGGGTACGTGCCCCGTACCGCAGCCGGCGACGCGGCATTCGACGCCGGGGCCGCGTGGCTGACGGCTCTCAGGGAGGCCCGCCGGAACGGGCTCACCCCGCTCGCGGCTCTGCGTGGGATCCGGCGCCCGGAACGGCCGGAGGCCGGTGTCATCGCCCAGGATGCTCCCGAGGAAGCGCCGACCCTGGACGCCCTGGAGGAGCTGTCCGGCCGGTACTGACCGCATCGCGCGCCCTCCTCACAAGACGGAGCAGCATGACCCAGGACGTCATCGCCCTCACCCCCCGAATGCCCGACACCAGGACGCTGCTGGCCGGGCTGCACGCCGGCGGGCCCGATCTGCGGGTGGACGAGGCGGGGGACGGCGCCGTCGCACGGTTGTGCACGGACTCCGGGCAGACGCTGGTCTCGCTCGAAGCGCCCCGGTATCTCCAAGTGCCCGGCGAGGTCGAGAGGTTGCTCGGCAAGGGCGTCTGGGACGAGTCGCCCGTGTGGTGGACGGAGGCGCGGGCGTCCAGTGCGGCGGCGGAGGCCGCGCGGCTCGCGGGGTCCGTCGCGGGGCGGCTGGCAGCGGTGCTCGGGGGCGCCGTCTGGCCGCCGGGGGCCGGGCACACCGAGGTGGTGCCCGGCCTCGCGGGGCTCAGCGGTGATACGGCTCCCCCCGGCGTCGATGTTCTCACCGCGAGGGCGGCCGTCGTCATCCAGGGACGTCCCGTCGTGGCCGCGACCACGTGGCTGACCGACGTCGCCCGTAACGCCGTACGCACCGGGCGGGAGCTGCAACTCGTCACGCCGCCGGGCACCCGGCTCACGTTCCCCGTTCACACCCTGCTCGACGGGCTGCCGTCGCGCTGGGTCGTCCGGGACCCGGAGTGCGGCTACTACGACGGCCTCTCCGGGGCTGTACTCGACTGGCATGACGGGCACTTCACCCCCGCCACCACGGATCACGGCGCGCCACGGATCGCGGGGGAATTCCGGCGGCGGGCCGGGGTCGAGGGGGAACGACAGCTGCTCCTCTCCCTCCGCACAATTCATCCGCCCGATGACCGCCTCACCCTGGGCGGCGCACTGGAGCTGGCCTGGCGCACGCTCACGGGAGCGCCGCCCGCCGGATGGTCCACCGCGGAGCCCGTCAACGTGCCCTGGTCGACTCGCCAGTTGACCGAACTGGCCCGCGGGCGCGCCCAGCGGTCCCTGCCGACCTGGGTGGTCGCCGTCGGCAGTTCCGACCGCCCCTCGATCGCCACCGTGCGGGTGTCGCACACCGCTGTCGGCGTCGAGGAACGCGCCACGATCGTGCTCGGCTACGGGCCCGGCCACGACGTGCCTCTGGATCTCGTGCCGGAACTCGCGGCGTCCCTGTGCACCGGGCACGGTCTCGCGTCCATGGTCGTCCAACTGCGGTCCGCCCGGGGCGGCCTGAGCACTCCGGCCCGCTACCAACCACCCTCGGCGCCCGTCTCCTTCACACTGGGGCCCGATGCCGTCGCCGACCTCGACCTCATCGGCACGGCCCTCGCCGGCACCGTGCCGATGCGCCTCGGACCGGCCGCCGGGCCGGGTCTGCACTACGCGCTGGGGGACGGCTGCGACCCGTCCGGCTGGGAACGGCTGCGGGAGATCCATGGGCGCATGAGACGCATCGCACCGACCACCGATTTGGTCCCACCGAAAGCCTTTTGACGGGGTGTCGGGGCTGTGCTTCGCTGCCCCGGGCATGTTGTTCCTCTGCCCGGAAGGCCGCTCATGACCCACCTCTTGTCCCTCATCACCCCCGTCCACCGGGCCGGGCTCGCGTATCTGCGGGAGACGTACGACTCGCTCGCGGGACAGGTTCTGCCCGAGGGGTGGGAGTGGGAGTGGCTGATACAGGAGGACGGCGCGGGGGTCGGGGCGGCGGAGTTCCTGCCGGACGATCCCCGTATCAAGGTCGCCTCCTCCCGGCGCGGCGGGCCGCATGTCTCGCAGACCGTGGCGCTGGGGCGGTCGTACGGGGAACTCGTCAAGACGCTGGACGCCGATGACCTGCTGACCGACGGGGCCCTCGCCCGGGACATCCGGGTGCTGACCGAGCGGCCGGAGGTCGGATGGGTCACCTCGGCCGTCCTGGACCTGATGCCGGACGGCAGCCGCGTCGGCTTCCCGGACCCGGCGGAGGGGCCGGTCGAGCCCGGCGACGTCCTCGCCCACTGGGAGCTGCACCACCGGGCACAGGTCCACCCGGCCACCCTCTGCGTACGCCGTCAGCTCATCGTCGCCCTCGGCGGCTGGACCGCCCTGCCGGCCTCGGGCGACACCGGACTGCTGCTCGGACTCGACGCCTTCAGCCCCGGCTGGTTCCTCGGTGAGGTGGGGCTCCTCTACCGGAAGCACGACGGCCAGATCACCACCGACCCGGCCCACGCACAGGGGCCAGAGTGGGACGCGCGCATGCGGATCATCGGGGAACGGGCCAGAGCGTTCCGGGAGCTGTTCGGGGCGCGTTAGCGCGTGGTGCGCTTCGTGTACGCGTCCAGCCAGGCGGGGAGTTCGGTGAGGGAGGCGAGGACGGTGTGTGCTCCGGCCGTACGCAGTTCCTCCGCGTCGCAGGGGCCCGTCGTGACGCCCACCGGGACGGCGTTCGCGGCCTGGGCGCCTCGGACGTCGCCGATGTGGTCGCCGACGTAGACCGTGGCGCCGTGCTCCTTCAGCGCGATGGCCTTCTGCTCCGCCCAGAGGTCGCCCACGATGACGTCCGGCTCGATGCCGAGGTGGGCCAGGTGCAGCTTGGCGCTCGGCTCGTACTTGGCGGTGACGACCATCGTGCGGCCGCCGCGCTCCCGTATCGCCTCGATCGCCTCCCGGGCGCCAGGCAGGGCGAGGGACGCCTCGATGGCGTACGTGGGGTACAACGCCCGGTACCGGTTCACCATGGCGGGGACGTCGGCGGCGGGGAACCAGTTCGCGAGCTCGTGCTCCAGCGGGGGGCCGAGGCGGCTCACCACGAGATCGGTGTCGATCGGGGTGCCCGTCTCGGCGACGAGGGCCTCGTAGGCGGCCTTGATGCCGGGGCGGGAGTCGATGAGCGTCATGTCCAGGTCGAAGCCGACCGTCAGAGGCGAGGAAGTCATACCCCCATTCTGAACGCCGTACGGACCCGGCGGGCCGCCCCCTGCTACCTCCGCCTCGCCCGCCACATCAGGAACAGCGCTGACGCCACCGCCGCCGCGCGTACCGTGACCGGCCATACGTCGCCCAGAGCGTCCTTCATACCGTGTTCCGGGATCGGGGTGCCCCAGCGGCCGTCCATGCGGCCCCAGAGCCAGACCAGGGCGGCCGCCGCGACCACGCCGGGAAGGCCCATCGCGGCCCACTTCGCTTCCGCGCGGGACAGTTTGCGGGAGCTGTACGCGAGCAGCCAGCCGCCCGCGAGGGCCAGCAGGGAGCCCATCGCGGCGCCCACCACGAGGAGGGCCGCCGCCAGCAGCAGCACGGGGTGGCCGAAGCCCCGGCGGGGAGCCGCCTCGGGGGCCACCGGGACCGGGCGGGCGCGACGGAACCGGCGGCGCGCCTTCTCCGGAGGCGCCTCCGGCTCCGCCTCCTCGTCCGGCGCCTCCTCCTCCGCCTCCTCCTCCGCCTCCTCCTCCGGCTCCTCTTCCTCCTCCGCCTCCGGCGGACGCAGCAGCGCCGGGATCTCGACGCCGCCCCGGAACCCCGGCACCTCCGTACCCGGGCCGAACTCGCCGAACGCCCCGGGCCCCGTCTCACCGAACGGCCCGGGCTCGTCCCGCCACCACTCGCCGTCACCGGCGTCCGCCCCGAGCTCGTCCATGCCCAGCCGGTGCGGGGCGGAGGTGTCGGAGTCGTCCGGTCCCGCCTGCCGCGGCACCGGAGCGCCGGCGTCCGGGGCCGCCCGGCGCGGACCGGCCGCATCCGCATCCGCCCCCCGCCGCCCCCGGCCCCGAAGACTCGCGCGACGCGGTTCAGGGATTTCCCGGGGTTCCGGCGTCTCCGACGCCCCCGTCCTCGCCGCCGCCGCCACCAGTTCGTCCGGGGTGCCGAGGGTGCCGATGAGGCGGCGGACCTGGCCGGGGGTGTGGGCGCCCTGCGCCTCACGGCGGCGGTCGATCTCCGTGCGGAGCTCCGCGACGAGGCGCATTCGGGCGCCCGACGGCAACTGTTGCTGCTGGGCCAGGTCGCCGACCCGGCTCAGATAGTCGTAGACGAGCTGGTCGCTCTCGATCCCCACGCGTCGCTTCCCCTCGGTTCCCCGCCACCGGCCTGCACCGACGGTAGCGCCCTCAGGGCTGTCCGGAGCGGCTACCGTGGGGCGGATGGGGACGACCACACCACCGCGGACGCTCGCCGAGGCGCTGCGCGCCCGGGACGACGAGTCACTGGCCTGGCTGCTGCGGGCGCGGCCCGATCTCCTCTCCCCCGTGCCGGGCGACATCACGCAGCTCGCCACGCGCGCGGGCACCCGCGCGTCCGTCGTACGCGCCCTGGAACGCCTGGACCGGTTCGCCCTCCAGGCCGCCGAGGCGCTCGCGGTGGCGCCCGACCCGGCACCGTACGAGACGCTGCTCGGGCTGCTGACCGGGGACGGGCAGGACGACGGCGAGCAGCGCGACGACGCGGGCGCCGCGATCGTGGCGGCGCTGCCCGGCGCGCTCGGGACCCTGCGCGAGCAGGCGCTCGTGTGGGGCGACGACGACCGGCTCCGGCTCGTACGCACGGCGCGGGAGCTGCTGTCGCCGTCGCCGCAGCACCCCTCCCCCACCGGCCTCGGGCCGACCGTCGCCGAGGCCACCGCGGGCATGTCGCCCGGCCGGCTCCAGGAGATCCTGGCCGCCGCCGGGCTGCCCGCCACGCACGACCCGGTGTCCGCGGTGGCGGCCCTGACCGGGCTGTTCACCGACCGCGCCCGGATGGGCGAGCTGCTGGACACCGCGCCCACGGAGGCCCTGGCGGTGCTCGACCGGCTCGTGTGGGGGCCGCCGTACGGGGAGGTCACGCCGAATCCGACGGCGCCCGTGAAGTGGCTGCGCGACCGGGGGCTGCTGCTGCCCGTCTCGACCCGGACCGTCGTGCTGCCGCGCGAGGCCGCGCTGCATCTGCGGGCCGGGCGCGCCCACCGGACGCCGGAGCCCCGGCCCCCGGTCGTGACCGCCGTCGCCGAACGCGATCCACAGGCTGTGGACAGCGCGGCGGCCGGCCAGGCGTACCTGGCGGTGTCGACCGTCGAGGAGCTGCTGAAGCACTGGAACGGCGGCGGCCCGGCCGTCCTGCGCGCGGGCGGGCTGAGCGTGCGGGAGCTGCGGAAGACGGCCGCCGCGCTGGACGCCCCGGAACCGGCCGCCGCGTTCTGGGTGGAACTCGCTTACGCGGCCGGGCTGCTGGCCTCCGACGGCGAGGCGGACGAGCGGTACGCGCCGACGCCGGCGTCCGACGAGTGGCTGGAGCTGCCCGCGCAGGAGCGCTGGGTCTCCCTCGCGACGGCCTGGCTCACCGCGACCCGGACCTCCGGCCTGGTCGGCGGCCTGGACGCGAAGGGGCGGGCGCTGTCCACGCTCGGCCCTGACCTGGACCGTTCCGCCGCACCGGAGGTACGCCACCGGGTCCTCGCCCTGCTCGACGCGTTGCCCGCCGGTACCGCGCCCGACCCCGAGTCCGTGCTCGCCCGGCTCCGCTGGGAGCGACCGCTGCGCGGGGCCGCCGCCGAGGGGACCACGGATCTGCGGTCCCGGATCGCCCTGTGGACGCTGAACGAGTCGGAGTTCCTGGGCATCACCGGGCGCGGCGCGCTCGCCGCCCAGACGCGCGCCCTGCTCACCGAAGGGCCCGCGAAGGCCGCCGGGCTGCTCGCCCCGCTGCTGCCGGAGCCCCTGGACCACGTCCTGCTCCAGGCCGACCTGACGGCCGTCGCGCCCGGTCCGCTGGAACGCCCGCTGGCCGACCTGCTCGGCACGCTCGCGGACGTCGAGTCCAAGGGCGGGGCGACGGTGTACCGCTTCACGCCCGGGTCCGTACGCCGGGCCCTGGACGCCGGGCAGACCGCCGCCGACCTGCACGCCTTCCTCGCCACGCACAGCCGTACGCCGGTGCCGCAGCCGCTGAGCTATCTCATCGATGACGTGGCCCGCCGCCACGGGCACCTCCGGATCGGCGCCGCGTCCTCGTACGTGCGCTGCGACGACGAGACCGTGCTCGGCGAGATCCTGGCCGACAAGCGGTCCGCCGCGCTGCGGCTGCGCCGGATCGCGCCGACGGTGCTGGCGGCCCGGGCCGATCCGGCGTCCCTGCTCGACGGGCTGCGCGAGATGGGGTACGCCCCCGCCGCGGAGTCCGCCGACGGCGACGTCCTGATCACCCGGGCCGGGGCCCACCGCACCCCGCCCCGGTCCGCGCCCGCCCCCGTCCCCGAGGGCCCGCCCGTGCCGGACACCACCCTGCTCGGCGCGGCGGTCCGGGCGATCCGGGCCGGGGACGACGCGGCGACGGTCGTCCACGCCCAGAAGGACACCGCCGCCGCGACGCCGCCGGGCGCACTGCCCCGCACCACCGCCGCGGAGACCCTGGTCACCGTCCAGGCCGCCGCGATGACCGGCTCCGCGGTGTGGATCGGCTACGTCAACGCGGAGGGCGCCGCGAGCCAGCGCGTGATCGCGCCGGTCCGCGTGGAGGGCGGCTATGTGACGGCGTACGACCACACGGCGGACGAGATCCGCACGTACCCGCTGCACCGGATCACGGGCGTGGCGGAGCTGGCGGAGTAGGGCGCGCGCATCGCCCACTGAACTGCGGGAGCAGGTGGACGCAGATTCACTGACCGAGGATGCGAGACTTTTGCGCGTCGAATTCCTCCGGGGTCAATATGCCGGCCTCGCGGAGGCCCGCTAGCTTGGTCAGCTCGTCCGCTCCCGATGACGGCATGGTGTCGTGTGCGTGCCTCGAGGTGTGCTGAGCCAGGATTGCCGCGTCGAGTTGAGTCCACCAGTACGCCGCCTGAACTGACTCGAGACGGCGGCGCCCCCACTGCGTCCGTCCGGTGAGGGCGACCCCGCGTGTGTTCGATGACGTCGGCGTCAGCCCGGGCTGACAGCTGCCTCGGTCCCCTGTGCGCTCTCCTTCACCGCTGCCGCCCGCCGCATGTGCCCCTCCTCGCCGAAGTGCACCGACAGACGCGACGTGTCCAACTTCTTGCCGCCGCGCCGCGCGGGTGCCACCTCCACGTAGCCTCCCGCGTTCAACAGCAGATCTCGCTTGCCGGCCACGTCCGAGCGCTTCCACTGCTCAGCGTGCGTCTCGCCGGTCGGCTCCGCCTTCATGCCGCCCGGCTTCGCCGTTCGCTGTCTCTCCTTCAAGGTCGCCAGTCGCTCCTCCAGATTGGCGTACTGCGCCGTGTACCGGATCGTTCCGTCGTCGCCCTTGAACAGGCCCCGGTCGTATCGATCCTTTTGCAGATCGGACAATGCGTCCTCGGCCTGCCTGATCTGCGGCCGGAAGTCCTCGCCCGCCTCCTGGACCGTCCGCATCACGGAAAGGTGCCCGTATTCCGCGAGGAACTGCTCGGTGACGTACTCCTCGGTGGTCACCCCCGCCACAGTCGGCCCGTAGCACTTCACGCCCGGCTTCTCCTCCCCCTTCGCCGCCCGCTGGCGGTACTTCAGAGGGCCGATGCACCGGTACCGAAGCTGACCGTTGCGCCCACTGAAGGTGTACATGCGCTCCCCGCAGACGCCGCAGTGCATAACGCCGCGCAATAGCGACGTCCCCTCTCGGCGCTTGTCACCGGGGTTGGCCCGGCGCTCCAACTCGTCCTGGAGTATCTGCCAGGTGTCCGTGTCGAGGATCGGCGGGCGGTTGACCAGAGGGAGACCGTCCGTCCGCAGGATCGGCTTTCCGTCCTCTATGACCTGACCGAGCAACTGGGGGTTGGCCAGCAAGCTCCGCAGCGTCGTCGTGTACCACTGCTTGGAGTCGCTGCGCTTGCCCGTGGTCTGGCGTGAGGAGTGGCCCGGGGAAGGAACACCCTCCCTGTTCAGATTGTTGATGATCTGCATGAGCGAGTCCTTGGCCAGGACCCGCTCCACGATCCGCTTGATCGTCCTGGCCTCGTCCTCGTTGACCGCGAGGACCTTGCCCGCACCGTTGGGATTGGGGATGACCAGGTACCCGTACGGGACCCGACCGCCGGTGTAGCGGCCCTCGCGGCGCAGGTGCTCATGCGCGCTGGACACCCGCATGCCGATGGTGTCGGACTCCAGCTCCGCGAAGACCGCGATCACCTTCGCCATGGCCCGGCCCATGGCCGACGTAAGGTCGAGCGGCTCCGTCGCCGACGCGAGCGCCACGTTCTGGTGCTCGGCGAGTCGCATGATCTCCGCGAAGTCGACCGTCGAGCGCGCAAGTCGGTCGATCTTGAAGAACACGATCACGTCCAGCTCAGCGAGCCTGGTCAGGATGCGTTGCAGGCCCGGCCGATCAAGCCCCCGCGAGAAGCCGGAGACATCGATGTCCTCCTCGATGAATATGACGTCCCAGCCACGTGCCTCACACAGCGCCTCGCATGCCGCTCTCTGGCGCTCAGGAGAAGTCGTCTCGTCCGTTTCACGCGATAGGCGAACATAGATAGCGGCGCGCATCCCCGGCGCGTCGGCCGGTACGCCCTTCCGGCGCCGGGCACGGGGCATAGCCCGAGCCATGGCAGGTGTGGTGTCTGTCACGGCGACAACCCTATTCGCGGAGGTATGCGTGTCCTGCCTAATCGTCCAAAGTGACAAAACCCTCCTCCTCGAAGTCGACCACGCGCAGGCCGACGCCTGCCGTCGGGCCATCGCGCCGTTCGCCGAGCTGGAGCGGGCGCCCGAGCACATCCACACGTACCGGCTGACCCCGCTCGGGCTGTGGAACGCCCGCGCGGCCGGGCACGACGCCGAGCAGGTCGTGGACGCGCTCGTGACGTACTCCCGGTATCCCGTACCGCACGCGCTGCTCGTCGACATCGCCGAGACGATGGACCGCTACGGCCGCCTCACCCTGTCCAAGCACCCCGTGCACGGGCTCGTCCTCACGACGACCGACCGGCCGGTCCTTGAGGAGATCCTCCGGTCGAAGAAGGTCCAGCCCCTGGTCGGGGCGAGGCTCGACCCGGACACGGTCGCCGTGCACCCCTCCGAGCGCGGCCAGGTCAAGCAGACGCTGCTCAAGCTGGGCTGGCCCGCCGAGGACCTCGCCGGTTACGTCGACGGCGAGGCGCACGCGATCGAGCTGGCCGAGAACGGCTGGGCGCTGCGCCCGTACCAGCAGCAGGCCGTCGACGGCTTCTGGCACGGCGGCTCCGGCGTCGTCGTGCTGCCCTGCGGCGCGGGCAAGACGCTCGTCGGCGCGGGCGCGATGGCGCAGGCCAAGGCGACGACGCTGATCCTGGTCACGAACACCGTCTCCGCCCGCCAGTGGAAGCACGAACTGGTGAAGCGGACCTCGCTGACCGAGGACGAGATCGGCGAGTACAGCGGCACGCGCAAGGAGATCCGGCCGGTCACGATCGCCACCTACCAGGTGCTGACGACCCGCCGGAAGGGTGTCTACCCGCACCTGGAGCTGTTCGACTCCCGCGACTGGGGCCTCGTGATCTACGACGAGGTGCACCTGCTCCCCGCCCCCGTCTTCAAGTTCACCGCCGACCTCCAGGCCCGCCGCCGCCTCGGCCTGACCGCGACCCTCGTCCGCGAGGACGGCCGCGAGTCGGACGTCTTCTCGCTCATCGGCCCCAAGCGGTTCGACGCCCCGTGGAAGGAGATCGAGGCGCAGGGCTACATCGCCCCGGCGGACTGCGTCGAGGTCCGGGTCAACCTCACGGACTCGGAGCGGCTGGCGTACGCGACCGCCGAGGCCGAGGAGAAGTACCGGTTCTGCGCGACGACCGCGACGAAGCGGAAGGTCACCGAGGCGCTGGTGCGCAAGCACCAGGGCGAGCAGACCCTGGTCATCGGGCAGTACATCGACCAGCTGGACGAGCTGGGCGAACATCTGGACGCCCCGGTGATCAAGGGCGAGACGAGCAACGCGCAGCGCGAGAAGCTGTTCGAGGCGTTCCGTCAGGGCGAGCTGAACGTGCTCGTGGTGTCGAAGGTGGCGAACTTCTCCATCGACCTGCCGGAGGCCACGGTCGCCATCCAGGTGTCGGGGACCTTCGGTTCGCGCCAGGAGGAGGCCCAGCGCCTGGGCCGGGTGCTCCGGCCGAAGGCCGACGGGCACGAGGCGCGGTTCTACTCGGTCGTCGCGCGCGACACGATCGACCAGGACTTCGCGGCGCACCGTCAGCGGTTCCTGGCCGAGCAGGGCTACGCGTACCGCATCGTGGACGCGGACGAGCTGCTGTCGGACAGCTGAGGGAGGGGCACGGGTGCGGCGTCAGCGCCGCCGCACCCCCGCCTCCTCCGCGTACTCGCCGAGGACGGCGACGCCGAAGGCCGCCTGCGCGAAGACCTTCACGGCACGCAGGGCGCCGGAGGCGCGGTTGTGGGGGTGGCCGGGGGCCGCGGTGGCCCCGGTCCTTCGCGGGTCAAGGGTGACGGTGCTCATGTATCCATGGTGCTCCGGACGGATACGCCGGGGCGTCGCCCCGCAGACGGAAGCGCGACGCCCCCCGCGTACGCCTGCGGTCGCACGGCATCCCCTACGGGAGGGACGACCCACCCCCGTAAACCATTCGCGCCCACCCCCCGCCCCCCGGTACACTCCCCGGTCTGCCCGCCTCCCGCACCGTGGTACCGGCGGCCCCCAAGGGGCCCTTCCGGCAGCCGGGGGAGCGCCGCCGACCGGACGGAAACCGGCCGACAACCGTACGCACGATCGATCCCCGAGCGGACCGCACACCCCCCAAGGGTGAGACGCGGTCCGTCGTCCTGCGTTGAATGCCGGAGGCAACACCGTGCCCGCGCACGAATTCGAGAGCGACACCACCACCGACCCCCTCGCCCATGAACGCGCCCATCTCGCGGCGTCCCGCGCCGCGCTGCGCGCCATGCGGGAGGACGCCCAGGCCCTGGACATCCGCGACGTCACCGCGAACTGGGTGAACGCGGCGGTGCTCCAGGCCCAGATCGACGAGCGCATCAAGTCGCTCGCGGACCTGGCCCACACCCCCCTGTTCTTCGGGCGCCTGGACTATCTGCACATCGTCGGGGCGGCGGAGGCGGAAGGCGCGGAGGGCGAGCAGTTCTACATCGGGCGCCGCCATGTGCACGACGCGCAGGGCGACCCGATGGTGATCGACTGGCGCGCCCCGGTCTCCCAGCCCTTCTACCGCGCCTCCCGCAAGGACCCGCTGGACGTCGGCCGCCGGCGCCGCTTCGGCTACACGGGCGGCGACCTCACCGCGTACGAGGACGAGCACCTGACCGACCCCGCCGAGGCCGAGCAGACGAGCAAGCTGCTCCAGGCGGAGATCGAGCGCCCCCGCGTCGGCCCCATGCGGGACATCGTCGCGACGATCCAGCCGGAGCAGGACGAGATCGTCCGCAGCGAGCTGGGCGGCACGGTCTGCGTGCAGGGAGGCCCCGGCACCGGGAAGACCGCCGTCGGCCTGCACCGGGTCGCGTATCTGCTGTACGCGCACCGCGAGCGCCTGGCCCGCACCGGGACCCTGGTCGTCGGCCCGAACCAGTCCTTCCTGCACTACATCGAGCAGGTGCTCCCGGCCCTCGGCGAGCTGGAGGTCAAGCAGGCGACCGTCGAGGACCTGGTCACCGCGCACATCGAGGTCCGGGGGACGGACGAGGCCCCGGCCGCCGTCGTCAAGGGCGACGCCCGCATGGCGGAGGTGCTGCGGCGCGCACTGCGCTCGCACGTCACCCCGCCGACCGAGCCCGTGATGGTGGTGCGCGGCTCGCGGCGCTGGCGCGTACCGGCGTACGAGATCGAGGAGATGGTCCAGGAACTGCTGGCCCGGGACATGCGGTACGGCGCCGCGCACGAGGCGCTGCCGCAGCGCATCGCGCACGCCGTGCTGGTGCGGATGGAGGAGGCGGGCGAGGCGCCCGACGACCGGGTGCAGAACGCGGTGGCCCGCACCCCCGCCGTGAAGGCGGCCGTGAAGGCGGTCTGGCCTGCCGTCGAACCGGCGAAGCTGGTCCTGCGGCTGCTGTCCGACCCGGAGTTCCTGGCGGAGCACGCGGAGGGGCTGCTCTCCGAGGACGAGCAGAAGGCGATCCTGTGGCTCAAGCCCGCCCGCAGCGTGAAGACCGCCCAGTGGTCGACGGCGGACGCGGTGCTGATCGATGAGGCGGGCGACCTGGTGTCGCGTACGCACTCGCTGGGCCATGTCGTGATCGATGAGGCGCAGGACCTCTCCCCCATGCAGTACCGCGCGGTCGGCCGGCGCTGCTCGACCGGTTCGGCGACCGTCCTCGGCGACCTGGCGCAGGGCACGACGCCCTGGTCGACGCAGAGTTGGGAGCAGGCGCTGCACCACCTGGGCAAGGGGGACGCGCTGGTGGAGGAGCTGACGGCCGGATTCCGCGTGCCGCGCGATGTGATCGCGTACGCCTCGCGGCTGCTCCCGGTGATCTCGCCGGGGCTGGCGCCGGTGGAGTCGGTACGTGAGTCGCCCGGTTCGCTGTCCGTACGGGAGGTGGGCGTCGATGGCCTGGACGCGGCGGTGGTCGCGGCCTGCGAGGAGTCCCTGACGCACGAGGGGTCGATCGGCCTGATCGCCGCCGACGCCCGCGTTCCGGCCCTGGCCGACGCGCTGACGGCGGCCGGTCACACGTACCTCTCCCCCGGCCAGGAGACGACCGCCGAGTCCCGGCTGACCCTGGTCCCGGCCTCGCTGGCGAAGGGCCTGGAGTACGACTACGTGGTGCTGGACGAACCGGCCGCCGTGGTCGACGGCGAACCGGACGAACGCACGGGCCTGCGCCGCCTGTACGTGGCGCTGACCCGTGCGGTCTCCGGCCTGACGGTGCTTCACGCCTCGCCGCTGCCGGAGGAGTTGACGTGACGAAGTGAACGGGGGCGGGAGGACCTACGTCCACTCCCGCCCCCGCCCGGTCATCAACCGGCGGTGCAGGCCCGCCCGTTCAGCTTCCCGGTGCCCGGGTCGGCTGCCGGTCCCGTGCGGCTGCTGTTGAACCCGAAGTCGATCGAGGCTCCGGGTGCGAGCGTCCGGTTCCAGGACAGCGGCGTGGCCGTCACCGTCCTTCCGTACTGGCCGAGTTCGGCGCTCCAGGTGTGGCTGAGCTTCTGGTCGCCGGGCAGCAGCCAGGTCAGGGACCACGGGGTGACGGCCTTGCCGCCGGTGTTCTTCACCGTGACCGTGGTGGTCGAGCCGGTGTTCCACGGGTGCGAGGAGTACGTCACCGTGCAGGCCCGCTCCGGCCCCGTGGCGTCGCCCGCGTCGTCCAGGTAGGAGGCGATGTAGGCCAGCGGGGCGTTCCAGTTGACGGCGACCTCGTTGGTGGCGTACGAGCCGTTGTCGTCCAGGTAGCACATCGCGGCCGCGCACCCCTTGAGCTTCGAGGCGGCCTCCGGGTCGCCCGAGGTCGGGGCGGTCAGGTTGGGCCCGCCCGCGAGGGACCCGGCGGGCGGGTGCGGCAGGGACGGGTCGGACTCGTGCGCCCAGAACCGGTGGTGCTGGTTCTGCGAGTACCGCTCGCCGTAACCGGTGACGTACGACTGGTTGAGCGGGTTGCGCCCGAAGAGGTAGTCCGCGCCGCGCAGCACGGCGTCCCGGTATCCGGCGTCACCGGTGAGGTCGGCGGCGGTGGCGAGCACGATCATGTTGTTCAGGACCTGGCTGTTCGAACCCCAGGCGTAGTTCAGGTCCTTGGGCGCGTACGGCACGCCGTACAGCTGGTCCTCGGTCTGCGCCTGGTACTGGTCGGCGGCCGTCGTCACGACGTTCCGTACGTCCGCGAGCTGGGCGGCCGTCAGGTCGTTCGGGACCGTGGCCAGGGTCAGCACGCCGAGCCCGGCGGTGCCGCCCCACCACATCCCGCCGTCGGCGGGGAAGGCCGCGTCCACGTCACCGTGCAGCGGGGAGTCCAGCAGCGCCTGCCGGTACGTGTCCTCGCCGGTCGTGGTGAACAGCTCGGCGGCGGCCCAGTAGAACTCGTCGCGCACGTCGTTGTCCTCGTACGTCCCGCCCCCGACACCGTCGGCCGGGCTGGCGTACACCGCCGGATGCGCCTTCGCGGCGGCCCACGCCGTCTCGGCGGCGGTACGGCACTGGGCCGCGAACTCCGCGTCGAACGGGGCGTACAGGCGGGCGCACTGGGCGGCCGTCGCGGCGAGGTTCAGGGTCGCGGCGGTCGTCGGCGGGTGCAGTTCGCGCTGCTCCGGGTCGAGTTCGGGCCGCATCGGGATGCCGGTCCAGTTGGCGTCGTGCACCTTGTGGTGGACCATGCCCGCCAGCGGCTCCCCGGCCGGGACCTGCATGCGCATCAGGAACTCCAGCTCCCAGCGCGCCTCGTCCAGGATGTCCGGCACGTCGTTGCCGTGCTCGGGCACCCGCAGCGCGCCGTCGCCCAGCTCGGCCGCCTCCGCGCCGTCGGCGGTCAGCGTGCGCTCGTAGGTGTCCATCAGCTCGGCGACCGCGATGCCGCCGTTCACGACGTACTTGCCGTGGTCCCCGGCGTCGTACCAGCCGCCGCGCACGTCGAGCCGGTAGTCGCAGACGCCCGCCTGGCAGGGCACGTCCGTGTCGCCCTTGTTCGGCGCCACACCGAGGTGCCCGGCCGGGCGCGCGTACTCCTCGCCGACCAGGTCCGCGTCGATCGCGATGCCGCTGCGGTTCTGGTAGAAGTACGCCAGCGAGTCGGACCGGAGGCTGTCGTAGAGGTCCGCCCGGATCGAGAAGGGCTCGCTGACCTGCCCGTCCGCCTCGATCGTGAAGCCGTCGCCGGTGGCGGTGGCGTCGCTGAAGTCGAAGGTGTGCACGTTCTGCCGCGAGGTCGGGTCCTCGCCGCCGGGCTTGGTCGTCCCGCTCGCGACAGTCGTCCCGTCGGCCGCCTTCAGCGCCCACGGCAGCGGGTCGGTCGCGTCGGTGACCAGGGTGCCGGTCTTCGGGCCCTTGGGGAGATAGCCGACCTGGTTGACGCGCACGGGCGACCCGGTGTCGGGCTCGTACACGGGCGGTTCGGCGCCCCCGCGCAGCGACACGTCGTCCACGCAGAAGGTCGCCGCGTTCGCGCCTCCGCCGACCTGGAAGGCGACCTGCGCGGCGTCCTGGTCGGCGGCGGCGGTGAAGACGTGCGTGTGCACGGTCGCCTCGGCCCCGATCTGATCGGTCGCGGAGAGATCGGTGGTGTACGGCTCCGTCGCGATCTGCACGTTGGTGTGAATGGACAGCGGTACGGTCGAACTCGCCGTGTACGTAAGGGTGTACGCCTCCCCCGCGACGAGCGGCAGGTCGTTCTGCCCGACGATCGCGTCCCACGGATTGGCGGTCCCGCCAGGAACGTCGGCACACAGCCGCCCGTCCACGACGGCGACCGGCGCATTGGCCGTCGACCACCAGGGCGCGACCCCCGCGGAGAAGTCACCATTCGTGATCTGCTCCGGAGCGGGGTCGCCGTCGGCGGCGACGGCACCGGGCGCGCTGAGAATCCCGCCGCAGAGCGCGGCAGCGGCCAGCACGCCGAGCGCCCGCCGTCGGCGCCGGACGGAGGAGGGGGGTGAGGAGGCGTTCACCGAGGGCCTTTCGTCGTGGGGACGGAAGAAGACGGCGATGGGAGCGCTCCCACAACAGACGGGCATGCCGGGGAGGCGCGCCATGGGAGCGTTCCCATCACCGCGTGGCCATTGTGGGGCGGGGGACGCGGGTTGCGCCAGGGTCATGACAGGAAGACGTTCCGCGCCGCCGCTTGATCGCCCCGGTCCGGGCCGAGGGTTCCGTCCTCAAACGCCGGACGGGCTGACTTTCCAGGGCACGCCGGTCACTCGCGGGGGCGACCCCCCAGCGCCGCCGGGCAATCTCAGCCCCTCCGGCGCTTGAGGAGCGGGGGCACGGGGGCAGCGCCCCCGAAACCACGGCGCCGCACGCGGGCGGCGCACCCACGCCCGCCCAATCCAGCCCCTCCGGCGCTTGAGGAGCAGGGGTCCGGGGGCCGCGCCCCCGCAGGAACGGGGCGCAACGGGCGCCCCCACGCCCCGCGCCTAGCGGTCGAGCACCGCCCGCCACTCCCGTACCGCATCCGCGTCCACCGGCCCGCTCCACCCATCCGACCGCGCCGCACCACCGATGTGCACGGCGTCAATCCCCGCGTCCAGGAGCGCCGGAAGGTGCTCCAGCCGCAACCCGCCCCCCACAAGAATCCGCGGCTCGTACCCGGGCTCGCCCCGCCGCCCCGCCTCAGCCACCAACGTCGGTATCCCGGCGTCCACACCCGCCGCCGCCCCGGCCGTCAGATACGTGTCCAGGCCCGGCAGATCCGCAAGCGCCTTGCGCAGCGCGTCCCGGTCGGCCGCCCGGTCGATCGCCCGGTGGAACGTCCACCGGCAGCCGTCCAGCGCGGCGACGAGCCGTTCGACCGCGACGAGGTCCGGGTTCCCGTCCGCGTCCAGGAAGCCGAGGACGAACTCGTCCGCCCCCTCCGCCCGCAGCTCACGCGCCTTGCGTACGAGTATCTCGACGTCACCGGCCGCGAAACCGTCGGCGACCCTCAGCATCACGCGCAGCGGAATGTCCACCGCGGCGCGAATCGCCGCGAAGGTCGCGCAGGACGGGGTGAGGCCGTCCGCCGCCATGTCGGTGACCAGCTCAAGCCGGTCCGCACCACCCGCCTGGGCAGCGACCGCGTCCTCCGCGTCGAGAGCGATCACCTCCAGGACTGCACGGTTGCTCATGGGATCCCAATCCTCCAGGAAGCAGCTACAGGTCTAGTCCAATGGCCCAGCCTACGGGGCGGTAGGCCGACGGCGCAGCCCTGACCGTGAACGTGAAGATACGCGAGGCCGAACGGCCGACGGGCGACCGACCGGCGCGGTCCGCGCACCCACAGAGGATCACCCTTGCTTCGGCATAGGGGGTGGGGGTATACAGGGGATGAGGAACAGATACCCCTAGGGGGTACCCGGAACGGAGTACCCAGGGACCACCACGAGGAGGGCCCGTGCCCGCGCACACCGCACACACCACAGAGGCCGGGGTAGAGCTGGTCATCGGCGGCATGACCTGCGCCTCCTGCGCGGCCCGCATCGAGAAGAAGCTCAACCGGATGGACGGCGTCACGGCCACCGTGAACTACGCCACGGAGAAGGCCCACGTCACCTACGACGGCGCCGCCGCCTCCGTACAGGACCTCGTCGCCACGGTCGAGAAGACCGGCTACACCGCGCACGAACCCGCACCTCCGGCACGTAGAACGGAAGAGGCGGCCGTACCCACCCCGCAGGCGCCCGACACCCTGCGGCAGCGGCTGATCACGGCCGTGCTCCTCGCGGTGCCGGTGATCGCGATGTCGATGATCCCGGCGCTCCAGTTCGACAACTGGCAGTGGCTCGCGCTCACCCTCACCGCGCCCGTCGTCACGTACGCGGGCCTGCCGTTCCACCGGGCCGCGTGGACCAACGCCCGGCACGGCGCGGCGACGATGGACACGCTCATCTCGCTCGGCACGTCGGCCGCGTTCCTGTGGTCGCTGTGGGCACTGTTCTTCGGCACCGCCGGGATGACCGGCATGACGCACCCGTTCGAGCTGACCATCGGCCGCACCGACGGCGCGGGGAACATCTATCTGGAGGCGGCCGCCGGCGTCACCGCGTTCATCCTCGCCGGGCGCTACTTCGAGGCCCGGTCGAAGCGGAAGGCGGGCGCCGCGCTGAAGGCGCTCCTCGAACTGGGCGCCAAGGAGGTCACCGTCCTGCGCGACGGCCGCGAGGTGACCGTGGACACGGCGGACCTCCGCGTCAGCGACCGCTTCCTCGTGCGCCCCGGCGAGAAGATCGCCACGGACGGCACGGTGGTCGAGGGCTCCTCGGCGGTCGACGCGTCCATGCTCACCGGCGAGTCCGTCCCGGTCGAGGTCTCCACGGGCGACACCGTGACCGGCGCGACCCTCAACGCGGGCGGCCGCCTCGTGGTCGAGGCGACCCGCGTCGGCGCGGACACCCAGCTCGCCCGGATGGCGAAGCTGGTCGAGGACGCGCAGAACGGCAAGGCGGCGGCGCAACGCCTCGCGGACCGGATCTCGGCGGTGTTCGTCCCCGTGGTCATCGCGCTCGCGCTCGGCACGCTGGGCTTCTGGCTGGCGGACGGCGCGGGGCTGACGGCCGCGTTCACGGCGGCGGTGGCGGTCCTGATCATCGCCTGCCCCTGCGCGCTCGGCCTCGCCACCCCGACCGCGCTGATGGTCGGTACGGGACGCGGCGCCCAGCTCGGCATCCTCATCAAGGGCCCCGAGGTCCTGGAGTCCACCCGCCGCGTCGACACGATCGTCCTCGACAAGACCGGCACGGTCACCACGGGCCGCATGACCCTCCAGGCCGTCCACACGACCCCCGGAACCACCGAATCCGACGCCCTCCGCCTCGCCGGAGCCCTGGAACACGCCTCCGAACACCCCATCGCCCAGGCGGTGGCGACCGGAGCCGCCGAACGCACGGGCACCGCTCTTCCCACCCCGGAGGACTTCGCGAACGTCCCCGGCCTGGGCGTGCGGGGCGTGGTGGACGGCCATGCGGTCCTCGTCGGCCGCGAACAGCTCCTCGCGGAGTGGGAGATACGCCTCCCGGCGGACCTGGCCGCCCGCAAGGCCGAGGCGGAGGCCGCCGGACGGACGGCCATCGCGGTCGCCTGGGACGGCGAGGCGCGCGCGGTGCTCGAAGTGGCCGACGCGGTGAAGGACAGCAGCGCGGAGGCGATCGGACGCCTGCGCCGCCTGGGCCTCACGCCCATCCTGCTGACCGGCGACAACCGGGCGGTGGCGGAGTCGGTCGCGGCCGAGGTCGGGATCGACGAGGTGTACGCGGAGGTCATGCCGCAGGACAAGGTGGACGTCGTCAAGCGCCTCCAGACGGAGGGCCGCTCGGTGGCGATGGTCGGCGACGGCGTGAACGACGCCGCC
This sequence comes from Streptomyces sp. NBC_00209, assembly GCF_045206345.1. Lineage (NCBI taxonomy): Bacteria > Bacillati > Actinomycetota > Actinomycetes > Kitasatosporales > Streptomycetaceae > Streptomyces > Streptomyces sp. NBC_00209. The sequence goes on from NZ_CP108121.1 coordinate 3,110,444, forward strand.
GCGCTGGCCCAGGCCGACCTGGGCCTGGCGATGGGCACCGGCACCGACGCGGCGATCGAGGCGGGCGACCTGACCCTGGTCCGCGGCGACCTCCGCGCGGCCCCGGACGCGATCCGCCTGGCCCGCCGGACCCTGCGCACGATCCGGACGAACCTGTTCTGGGCCTTCGCGTACAACGTGGCAGCGCTGCCACTGGCCGCGGCGGGCCTGCTGAACCCGATGATCGCGGGGGCGGCGATGGCGTTCTCGTCGGTCTTCGTGGTCGGCAACTCGTTGCGCCTGCGGGGGTTCCGGGGGGAGGCGTAGGCGCGGACCGTACGCCCCCGTTGTCAGCTCCGGCGCTCCGCCCACTCCTCGTACAGCAGGCCGTAGACCACCCGGTCGTACCAGCGGTCGCCCACGCGGACGGCGGAGCGCCGGCGTCCTTCCTCCACGAACCCGGCGCGCCGGAAGGTCCGCATGGCGCGCTCGTTGCCGCTCCAGGTGTCAAGTTCGACGCGCCGGATACCGCACGCGCCGAAGAGGTGTTCGAGGAGCAACCGCAGGGCCTCGGAGCCGTATCCGCCTCCCCAGTGGCTGCGCTCGCCGATGGTGATGCCCACCGTCGCCTGCCGGGTGAACGGTTCGACGTCGCGGTAGTCGACGGTGCCGATGACCCGCCCGTCGGCCAGGTCCTCCACGGTGAGCGATGCCTCCGTACGCGGGTCCTGCCGGAGCCGCGCGTCGTGGAACCCCTCCAGGGCCTGACGGGTGATGGGCCCGTAGTGCGGGTCGCCACCGGTGGCCCAGTGCACGACCTCGTGGTCGTTGCGCCATCGCAGGTGGGCGTCCAGGTCGGAGGCGTGCAGGGCGCGGATTCGAACGAGCTTTCCCTCAATCATGCGGTGATCGTAAAGGAGCCGGTACGGCGTACGACCGGCCCTCAGCGCGCGATCCGCGCCTCCAGGCGCCCCCGTACGTCGGGCCACTCCACGGCCGTGACGGAGAAGATCGCCGAGTCCCGAAGCAGCCCCTCCTCGCCGGGCGCCCAGGAGCGGGACCAGTTCCGCAGGACGCCCTCGAAGCGCGCGCCCACCGACTCGATCGCGGCCCGCGAACGCCGGTTGCGCGCATCGGTCTTGAGGTCCACCCGCGAGACGCCCCACTCCTCGAACGCGTGCCGGAAGAGCAGGTACTTGGACTCGGTGTTCACCCCGGTGCCCTGCGCGGACGCGGCGAGCCAGGTGAAGCCGACCTCGATGGCGGTGAGACTGTCGTCACCCATCCAACAGCGCGGCTCCCAGAAGGCCGTGGCCCCGATGATCCGCCCGGACCCCCGGTCCACCTGGACATAGGGCGCCAGCTTCCCGTCGGCGGCCCGCCCCAACTGGGCGTCGATATACCCCTCGACCTCCCCCGGCCCGGGCACCCAGGTGTAGCCGTAGGAACTCCGGTTCTCCTGCCCCGCGAGCAGAAGCCCCTCCGCGTGCCGGTGTTCGAGCGGTTCGAGCCGCACCCGAGAACCTTCCAGAACCGGCCCCACCAGCACGAAAGTCATCGCTCACCATCCAGTCGACACCCAAACTCAACGGGCCCACGCCCGCGCGTAGATTCCCAGAGCCACACCCTCCGTGTCGCCCGAATATGGCCGCACGCCCAACCCCGTTGTCAGTCCCCCCGCCTACGCTCGCCGCATGACTTTTATCGACAGTGCGTACGAGTTCCCGGGCCACGAGGTCAACCTCGTGTTCGCCCGGGGGCTGTCCCGGGACGCGCTCGTGGCGGGGGTGCGGGGGCAGCATCGTGAGGCGCTGGCAGAGGGAGAGGCGGGGGGTTGGGCATGGGCGGTGCATGACATGGCCAACTGGGAGATCGAGGACTACGACAACATCGACTACACGCGCATCTGCGCGTCCGGGGGCGAGATCGTGGTCATCGTGACCGAGCCGTGCAGCGCCAAGGCGCACGGGCCGGACTTCACGTATCTGCGCGACGGGAAGTGGATCGTCCACTTCAGCTTCGAGGACGTGGAAGAACGCGTCGGCGACAACCCGGACTACATGTCCGCCGAACTGCTCGCCGCGAATCTCATAGGCCCCGACGCGGAATGCGTCGCCTGGGAGACCGATCCGAGCCACGACTGCGATGTGCACGACTTCGACAAGAGGGAGCGGATCATGCGCGCGATAGCCGCCTGCTTCGGCCTGCCCTCACCGCCGCTCGCCCAGGAGGTGGCGGCGGCATGAGCGCACCCTTCATCGCCCCGGACACGTTCGTCACGTACGCCAAGGGCCTCGACCTTCCCACCCTGAGCGGGATCTACACGGACCTGGGCCTCCCCGCCCGTACGCAGGGCGCATCCGACGTCTGGGCCTGGCTGACGCACGACGCGGCGACGTACAAGGGCGGCGACCTCGCGACGCGGGCGGGATACCTCACCGGATTCCGTTACGAGGAACGCTTCGGCCGTCCCAATCCCCTGGAAACCGTGTTCCTGGCCTCCACCCCGGCCTGCGCGTGCCCCCATGGGCAGAACTACTCGGTCCCGCACTGCGAGGTGCACCCGTTCCACTTCATCAACACCAGGCGCGGCTTCTCGACCACGTGCTTCAACATCGGCGCCCGCCGCGAGACCCGCCGCTCCGGCGACCTGCTCGTACGCGAACTGCTGGCCGCCGGGATCGTCGGCCGGGAGACCCCGCGTTACGAGACCGAGCCCGGGTTCAACGCGGACGGCGCCGTGACCCTGCGGATCATCGCCGACCGCTTCGGCCTGCCCGCCACGGCCTGAGCGGCGGGCGCGCCGCACCGCACCTCGCCTCAGCCGAAGAGGTTCAGCTCGCCCTCCCGCGCCCCGGCCAGCTCGTACCGCGTGCCGGTCAGCGGCCGGCCCGCGTACAGCCGGATCAGCGTCGCCCCGTCCCCGGCGTACCGGCCCCGCGCACGGCCGCCGTCCTCGGGGCCGCCGTCCTCGGGGCCGAGCCGCAGCTCCCCGTCCGCGCCGGTCAGCCGGGCGGTGAGCGGGACCGGGCTCCGCTTCCGGCTCACCGCCGCGAGGAGGTCCAGGGCGGGGGCGAGTCCGACCCCCGCATAGGCCCCCTCGGCACCGAACGCCTCACGCACGTCCCCCGCGTGCACCCACTCGCCGAGCGCGATCCCGTCCATCGCCCCGCCCCCCGCCGCGATGACCGCGCCCGCCCCGGTCATCCCGCGTTCCAGCTCGTCCACGATGCGCGCGTTCGTCCAGTCGGCCCGCTCCGCGATGTCCCGGTCGTTGGCCTCGGGACTGAACACCCCCGGCTCGAACCGGCCCTCCACCACCCGCGTCAGCGCGGCCCCGCAGTGCGCGAGCACGTCCCGTACGGTCCAGCCGGGGCAGGCGGTGCGCAGCTCGAAGTCGCGGTCGTCCGCCTCGCGCAGCAGCGGCACGAAGACGTCCCGTTCGGTGCGCAGCAGGAGGCCGGGCAGTTCCGGATCACGTTCGTCAGCCATGGCCACAACATAGCGTCCGCCGTCGGCACCGTCGGCCGGGAGAATCCGCGTCACGAGACCGAGCCCGGCTTCGACGCGGACGGCTCTTGCGAAGGACGGCCTATTTCTTACGGAGAAATGACGTTGTCTCAACTACCTTGTAAGTCACGATAGTTGTCTCAGGAAACGCCAAGTCCCCTGGAGCCCTCGTGTCCGTACTGCTCGATCTTGCCGACATGTTGCCCCCTCACCTCACTCGACTCGCCTCCCGCTTGGCCGACGGAGTGCTGCAGAGGACCGTGGACCAGATCGCGGACCGGGGCCTCGAAGCGGGCGAAGGTGTCTTCCGCGGTCTGGTAGGGCGGGACGCTCCGGAGGGTGACGACGAGTCGGCACTCACTCCGCGGACCGCCGGCGAGATGGACCGCAGGCTCGGGGAGCTGACCGACACCGAGCGCGCCCAGCTCGGCGCGGCGATCCTCGCCTGGCTGCGGACTCCGCAGAGCGAGCGCCGCGACCTCGTGGATCTGGTCGTCGCACAGCAGCGCGAGCCCGCTCCGGCCTCTTCGAGCACCACCGTGACGTCGTACGGCAACGACAACACGGTGATGGGCAACGTCGAGACCTTCAACCAGCACGTCAGAAGAGACCGGCCGTGAGGGAGCGCCACGGCGACTCGGACCAAGCCTCGGCCCATTCGACCGGTGACAACAATCTGGTCGTGGGCCGGGTCAACACGCTCTCCCAGATCTTCTACGAGCGGGCCACGTTCGCCATGGGCTGGGCGTTCCTCGTCCTGGCCGCCGCCCTCGCGGGCTACGCCGTGGCGAACTGGCCCGGTGGTTCCCGCAAGCAGTACGTGGGCTTCTTCGCCTTCCTGCTCCTGGCCGCCGTCGCCGCCGTGTGCCATATCGGGGTACGCAAGCCCGACAGCGGCCACAGTGGCGGCGTCGGACCGCACGCGCGACGCCAGGAGTTCCGGAAGGGCGCCCGACCCCGGCTGCCCGACCTGCTGCTGATCGCCGCGCTCGTCTTCTCCCTGCTCAGCTGGTGGTCGTTCGAGAACGTCGTCCGCAACGGCGAGGTGACCGCGACATTCGACGTGCACGGCTCGCGGCCCCTGACCGGAGCGCCGGGCAGCGTGCTCACCATGAAGCTTGTGAAGCCCGACCGCGCGGACCTGAGGGACCGGCTCCGCCTCACCCTCCGCATCGGGGAGGACGACCCGGACGCCCCGGCGTGCTCCCACAAGACACGGGTCGATCTCACGGCGGTCACCGCGGGGGTCACCCCGCACGAGGCCGACCTCCCCGCCCGCTCCACGACCGACTTCGCCCTCGGTGATCTCACCGGCCGGACCGGCGCGGTCTTCGAGATCCGGGTGCGCACCGACGAGGGCTGCGCCCTGCGTCTGGTGGGCTGGCAGGGCATCCTGCACAACGACTGACGGCGCACGACTCAAAGGGAGCGAGACTTGAGATGGCAGGAGCATTCCGGAACCGGCGAGCGCTGACCGTCCCCGCCGCCATGGCGACGGCCCTCGTCTACGTGTCCGCGACCGGCTGCGATTCCGAACCTCCGTCGATCCTGAGCGACCGTACGGAGGTCGCGGCCAAGAGCGACCAGCCCGGTACGAGCTACTCGCCGCACGACGGCGAGTACAACGGCTTCGACATCGCCGTCGTCGGCAACCTCATGAACATGCTCGGCTACGACACCCCGCGCTTCAGCGGGGTGCTGTCCAAGAACCGCGCCAAGCTGCTGCACGACGGCGACGTGCAGCTCGTGGCAGCCACCTTCTCGATCACCCCGACCCGGATGGCGCCGAAGGACGAGGGCGGCGACGACCTCGACTTCGTCGGCCCGTACGCCTCCACCCTGCAGGGCTTCCTGATCCACAAGGACGACGACAGGAACATCCGCACGCTGGCCGACCTCGACGGCAGGACCGTCTGCGTATGGAGGGGCACCACGTCTGCCAACGAGCTCAACAAGCCGTCCCACAACACCATCGTCACGCGTGTGGAGGAGGACGCGAAGACCTGTGTCAACGCGCTCAAGGCCAAGGAAGTCGACGCGGTCTCCACGGATCAGCTGATCCTGTACGGATTCATGCAGGCCAACCCGACGCTCAGGGTGGTGCCCGGCCTCAAGTTCGGCGAGCCCAACGACTACGGCATCGCCATGGCCAAGGGCCACCGCAAGGACTGCGTCCGGCTGCGCGACGTGCTCAAGCAGTACGTCCGCCAGGCGACGTCCTGGGAACGCGACTTCCAGAACAGCCTGCCCAAGGTGCCCAAGGAGACCCGGGACGAGGCCAAACCGACCGAGGACGAGATCATGGCCCTGTCCTGCGTGGACCGTCCGGGCGACAGCCCCGCCGACTGACCGACGCCGCTGATGTCCCCTCGCGCCGGGCTCACCCCCCGGCGCGTACGAACCGCACCACTGTCCCCGCCGCGGCCTGGGCCGCCGCCGCCAACGCGGGTTCGGACACAACCCCCACCACGGGGTAACCGCCCGTCGTCGGATGGTCGTTGAGGAACACCACCGGCCGGCCGTCCGGCGGCACCTGGACGGCGCCGAGCACCATGCCCTCGCTCGGCAGCTCGCCCGCACGAGCGCGCTCCAGAGCCGGTCCCTCGGTGCGCAGGCCGATGCGGTTGCTCTGCGGCGAGACCCGGTACGCGGCCGTGGTCAGCGTCCGCAGCGCCTCGTCGGTGAACCAGGCGTGCCGGGGGCCGAGGTGCACGGGCAGGACCAGCACCTCGGGCACGGCCGGCCACGGCACGGCGTCGACCGCGACGGGCTGCGCCACCTCGTGACCGAGCGGCAGTACGTCCCCGTCGCGCAGCGGCGCGGGGCCCAGCCCGGAGAGCAGGTCCGCGGACCGGCTGCCGAGCACCGGTTCCGGCAGCAGTCCGCCCCCGAACGCGACGTAGCTGCGCAGCCCCCGCGTCGCGGGGCCGGCGTCGAGCACCGCGCCCGCCGGTACGCGGACGGGTGCGCCCCAGGCGACGGGCCGCCCGTCGACCGTGACCCGGCAGGGCGCACCGCCGACGACGGCGACGACCGGCCGGTCCGGGCGGACCGCGCAGCCGGTGACGGTCGTCTCCAGGACCGCCGCCGTGCCGGGATTCCCGGCCAGCCTGTTGGCGAGCCGGTGGGAAGGGGCGTCGAGGGCGCCGGACCGGGGCACCCCGAGGTGCGCCCAGCCTCCGCGCCCCGCGTCCTGGACGGTGGTCAGGGCCCCCGCCCGGACCACCTCGATCCGGCAGGTCACGACCGCACCTCCGAGGCGACGAAGCGCACCCGTGTCCCGGGGCTCAGGAGGGCCGCCGGTTCCCGGGCCGGGTTCCACAGCTCCGCCTGCCGGGACATCCGCCCGATGATTTGCCAGCCGCCGGGCGACGAACGGGGGTAGACCCCGGTGTACGGCCCGGCGAGGGCCAGGGCCCCGGCCGGAACGCGGGTGCGCGGAGTCGCGCGGCGCGGCGTGTGCAGGTGCTCGGGGAGCCCCGTGAGATAGCCGAAGCCGGGAGCGAACCCGCAGAAGGCCACCCGGAATTCGGTCCCGGCGTGGATGCCCGGCACCTCCTCCGCGGTGACGCCCCAGGCGTCGGCCACGTCCGCGAGGTCCGGGCCGTCGTAGACGACGGGGACCTCGACGGCCTCCCCGTCGTCGTGCCGCAGGGGCGGTATGTCCCAGGAGACGAGCGCGTGGGCGAGCGCGGCGCGGCCCTCCGGAGTGCGGTCCGCGATGCCGTCGAGCAGGACGGTCCGGGCCCCGGGCACGATCTCGCGCACCGCGGGCAGCTCGCCGCGCGCCCGGCGCCGCAGCAACTCGGCGTGAAGGGCCCGGGCATGCTCACCGCAGGACAGCTCGACCAGCAACGCACAGGGACCGGCGGGAAGCACCCGGAGGCCGGCGGGGCCGGCCGACTCGGTCCCGCCACGGCCGCCCCGGGCCGGCAGACCGGAAGACCGGGGATCCCCCACCGTCCCCTTCGCGGCGCCCGCTCCTCCCCTCACCCGAACGCCCGCACGGCCACGCCCGCCGCTTCCAGCGCCGACCGGACTCTGTGTGCCAGCGCCGCCGCGCCCGGGGTGTCCCCGTGGACGCACAGTGAGCGTGCGGCGACCGGGATCCGGCTTCCGTCCCCGGCGGTGACGGAACGGTCCACCGCCATCCCGACGCTGCGGCGCACGACCTCGTCCTCGTCGTGCAGCACCGCACCGGGCTCGCTCCGGGGGACGAGGGTGCCCCCCGGGGTGTACGCGCGGTCGGCGAATGCCTCCTCGACGGTGGCGAGACCCACGGCCGCCGCGTGGCCGAGCAGGCGCGAACCGGGAAGTCCGAGGACCGCGAGGTTCCCGCCCGCCATCCGGACCCCTGCGACCACGGCCGCGGCCTGGTCGTCGTCCCAGACGGCGCGGTTGTACAGGGCACCGTGCGGTTTGACGTACGCCACCGTGGAGCCGGCCGCCTCGGCGAAGACCCGCAGCGCACCGATCTGGTAGGCGATCTCCGCGGAGAGTTCCGCCGGGGGCACGTCCATGGAGCGGCGCCCGAAGCCGGCCAGGTCGCGGTAGGAGACCTGGGCGCCTATCACGACCCCCCGGGCCGCGGCCGCGTCGCAGACCCGCCGCATCACGGACGCGTCGCCCGCGTGGAAGCCGCAGGCGACATTGGCACTGGTCACGCAGTCGAGCAACGCCTCGTCGTCGGTGAGGGTCCAACGCCCGAACCCTTCGCCGAGATCCGCGTTGAGATCCATCACATGCGCTTGGTCCGTCTTGCTCACCGGGTTCGTCAGATCCATCACGGGGCGCACGCTAGCGATTGTTCAACAATTCGACAAGACCCGGAGGGGAGGCGGCGACGCCAGTACGGTTCACTGATCACAGGGTGCGCACCCGCACGACGTGCGCCGGGGAGGCAGGGGACGGGCATGGCGGAGACTGCGATCGACCGGACCGCTCCGGACCGTCCGGAACATGCGGAGCCCGCGCCGGACGGCGCGCCCCTCGCCCGGTCCGGCACTGCCGAGCGGGTCGCCGTCACCCTCCGGGACCGCATCGCCGCGGGTTACTTCCCGCCGGGCAGCCGGCTCTCCGAGGAGAGCATCAGCGGCGCCCTCGCGGTGTCCCGGAACACCCTGCGCGAGGCGTTCCGCCTGCTCTCGCACGAACGCCTCCTGGAGCACCGGCTCAACAAGGGCGTCTTCGTCCGCGTCCTCGCCGTGGACGACCTGGTCGACATCTACCGGGTCCGGCTCCTCGTCGAATGTGCGGCCCTGCGGAACCTGGGCGCGCCACCGTACGACCTGACGGCCGTCGAGGCGGCCGTGTCGACGGGCGAACGAGCGGCGCTCGCGGACGACTGGGCCGTCTGCTCGACTGCCAACATCCGCTTCCACCAGGCCCTGGCCGGCCTCGCGAACAGCCCCCGTACGGACGAGCTGATGCGCAGTGTCCTCGCGGAACTCCGGCTGGCGTTCCATGTGATGGCCGACCCACGCCGGTTCCACGAGCCCTACCTCTCCCGCAACAGGGAGATCACCAACAGGCTCGCCGAGGGCGACGCGGCGGGCGCGGAGCGGATGCTCGCCTTCTACCTGGAGGACTCGCGGCGCCAGCTGGCGGAGGCGTACGCGGAGCGTCTGACCGCACGGTAACCCGACCTCGGGCGTCCGACCGCACGGTAACCCGACCTCGGGCATCCGACCGGCGGCGCCTCGACGCCGCCCCACCCGGAACGTTCCACGATCCTTCCAGCCCTCGGGCGCGAAGTCTCCAACGCGCACACGGCCCATGGCGCCCTCCGCCAGGACGGTCGCTTATTCGTGTACCTCACACCCTTGTGTGTTTGTTGAACAATCGCCTATGGTCTCGCGCAATACCCCCGTCCTGTCAGGACCGCGCAGCCTCGCCTGCACGTCCATGCGCGGAAGAAGGCCGACGCGTGATCGTTCTCCTCGGCGTGCTCGTGGTGATCCTCGGATTCGCCACCCGCCGCAATCCCCTCCTCGTGGTGGGTGTCGCCGGCATCGTCACCGGACTGCTCGGCAAGCTCTCCCCGCAGGAAGTGCTCGCCTCGTTCGGCAACAGCTTCGCCTCCGCGCGCTCCGTGACCGTCTTCGTCATCACCCTGCCCGTCATCGGGCTGCTGGAGCGGTACGGACTCCAGGAGCAGGCTCGTACGCTCATCGGCAGGCTGGGCGGACTCACCACCGGCCGCTTCCTGACGCTCTACCTGCTGATCCGGCAGCTCACCGCCTCCGTCGGCCTCACCAGCATCGGTGGACCCGCGCAGAGTGTCCGGCCGCTGATCGCCCCCATGGCCGAGGCCGCGGCCGAGGCGAAGGCGGGGCGCCCGCTGCCGCGGAAGCTGCGCGAGAAGGTCCGCTCACACGCGTCCGGCGCCGACACCATCGGCGTGTTCTTCGGCGAGGACTGCTTCATCGCCATCGGATCGATCCTGCTGATCACCGGCTTCGTGAACTCCACCTACGACCAGCACCTCGAACCCCTGCACCTGGCCCTGTGGGCCATTCCTTCGGCGATCTGCGCCTTCCTGATCCACGGCGCCCGCCTGCTCCACCTCGACCGGCAGCTGGAACGCGAACTCGCCGTCGCCGCCGCCGAGAACGACCTGACGGCCCACACCGAGGTCCGGGCGGAGGACGCCAAGTGATCAAGTCCGAGTACTTCTTCTGGCTGGTGGGCGCGGTGTTCCTCGTCATGGCCGCCCAGATGGCCATGGACCGCACCAACCCCAAGCGCTTCGGCTCGGCCGGCTTCTGGGGTCTGCTGGGCGCCGCGTTCCTCTACTCGACCGGGGTCGTCGACAAGTCCCTCCCCGCCGAACCGCTGGGCGTCGCCGTCCTGATCCTGATCGTCCTGGGCGGCTGCGGCCTCACCGGCAAGGGCGAGTCGCACACACCGCCCCGCGAGAAGCGGGCCGCCTCGGCCGCCCGCTTCGGCAGCAAGCTCTTCCTTCCGGCGCTCACCATCCCCGTCGTCGCGATGATCTGCGCGACGCTCGTGAAGGACTGGAAGATCGGCGGCGAACCCGTCCTGGAACCGGGTTACGAGACCATCCTCGGCCTCGGCGTCGGCGCCATCGCCGCCCTGGCGGTGGGCATGGTGCTGCTGCGCGAACGGAAGGTCTCCGTGCCGCTCCACGCCGGCCGCAACATGCTCGAATCGATGGGATGGGCGCTCCTCCTGCCGCAGTTGCTCTCCGTCCTCGGCTCGATCTTCCAGTCCGCGGGCGTCGGCGAACAGGTCGGAAGGATCACCGAGGCGGTCCTGCCGGACGGCCAGAAGTTCGTCGCCGTGGCCGTCTACTGCTGCGGCATGGCGCTGTTCACCATCGTCATGGGCAACGCCTTCGCCGCGTTCCCGGTGATGACCGCCGCGATCGGCTGGCCCGTCCTCATCCAGCAGATGCACGGCAACACCCCGGCGATCCTCGCCATCGGCATGCTGTGCGGCTTCTGCGGCACCCTCGTCACACCGATGGCCGCCAACTTCAACCTGGTCCCCGCGGCCCTGCTCGAACTCAAGGACCAGTACGGCCCGATCAAGGCCCAGCTCCCGACGGCCGCGGCCCTGCTGGTCTGCAACATCGCGATCATGAGCCTGTTCGCCTTCTGAACCACCGCGCCCGCCCCCGCACGGCTCCCGACCCGAGCAACCCGTCCACCCCTCTGGAGTGACCCCCATGTCCCCCGCGCTCCCCGCCGCGTACGCCGTGCCCTTCGCCGAACTGGCCCTCGCCAACGTCGTACGCGAATACCCCAACGCCCCGGCCCACCTCTACGGCGGCCCCGAGGAGCTGGTCGAGCCCCGCGCCCTGCACCCCGCGTTCTACGGCGGGTACGACTGGCACTCCACGGTGCACATGCACTGGCTGCTCGTCCGGCTGCTGCGCCGCTTCGCGCACACCGGCGACCTCCCCGCCACCCTCACCACCCGCGTCCGCGAAGTGCTGGACACCCACCTGACCCCGGAGAACCTCGCCGTCGAGGCGGCCTACCTGCGCGGGCGCCCGCACTTCGAGCGCCCCTACGGCTGGGCGTGGCTGGTGGCCCTGGCGGCGGAGTGCCGTGCGGTCGGCACCCCGGAGGGCGACCGCTGGGCCGACGCGCTCGCCCCCGCCGTGGAGGTGGTCGGCGAACTCCTCACCGGCTGGCTGCCCCGGGCCACGTACCCGGTCCGGCACGGCGTCCACCCCAACAGCGCCTTCGGCCTGGGCCTGGTCCTGGACGCGGGTCCGCGTGCCGGGCTGTCCGGTGCCGTCCTGGACGCGGTGGCGGACCGGCTCCGCGCCTGGTTCACCGAGGACCACGACGCCCCCGCCCACTGGGAGCCGTCCGGGCAGGACTTCCTGTCCCCGGCCCTGACCGAGGCGGACGCGATGCGCCGTGTCCTGCCCGCCGACGCGTTCCGGAGCTGGCTGGCCGGGTTCCTGCCGGAGCTCACCACGTCCCCGCTGCTCACCCCGCCCGTCGTCTCCGACCACGCGGACCCGCAGATCGGCCACCTCCTCGGCCTCACCCTCAGCCGGGCGGCAGCGCTCCGCACGATCGGCGACGCCCTGGGCCGGGGGCCCGTCCGCGACGCCCTGGCCGCTTCCGCCGAGGCGCACCTCGCCGTGGGCCTGCCCACGGTCTCCTCCGGTGACTTCAGCTCGGACCACTGGCTGGCCACCTTCGCCGCCCTGGCCCTGGACACCCCGCCCGGACACTGACCGTCCGGCACACGCCCTACCCTCGGGGCATGGACGACATGGCTCAGGCGCTCCGCACCCGCTGGCACGACGCCCTCGTCGCGGCCCGGGCCGGTGCGGAGGGGCCCGATCCGCTCCCGTACGCCGACAACCTCCTCGCCCGCTGGGCCGAGCCGCAGCGCAAGTACCACACGACCGCCCACCTCGCGGCGGTCCTGGACCGGATCGACACGCTCGCCGGGCACGCCGCCGACGCGGACGCCGTACGTCTGGCGGCCTGGTTCCACGACGCGGTGTACCGGCCCGACCGGTCGGAGAACGAGGAGCGCAGCGCGGTGCTCGCCGAGCGGGCGCTCCCGGAGGCCGGGGTGCCGGACGCGATGACCGGGGAGGTCGCCCGGCTCGTCCGGCTCACCGTCACGCACGACCCCGCCCCCGGCGACACCAACGGCGAGGTGCTGTGCGACGCGGACCTGGCCATCCTCGCGGCGCCGCCGAAGGAGTACGGGGAGTACGCGGCGCAGGTCCGCGCGGAGTACGGCTTCGTGCCGGACGAGGCGTTCCGGGACGGACGGGCGGCCGTACTGCGGCAACTCCTGGGACTGCCGCAGTTGTTCCGTACGCCGTACGGGACGCGGGAGTGGGAGCCGAAGGCCCGGCAGAACCTGCTGACGGAGCTCGAACTGCTCACGCGCTGACCGGGAGCGACCGGCGCCCGGGGAATGTGAGGAACGTTTCCGCTGTTGCCACCTGTCATGCCTGACTCCGCCGTGCGCACCCCTTCCCGTATGCCCCTGGCCGTATACATCCTCGGTCTCTCGGTCTTCGCCCTGGGCACGAGCGAGTTCATGCTCTCCGGGCTGCTGCCCCCGATCGCCGACGACATGGACGTGTCGATTCCGCGCGCCGGACTCCTCATATCCGCGTTCGCGATCGGCATGGTGGTCGGCGCCCCGCTGCTCGCCGTGGCGACGCTGCGGCTGCCGCGCCGCACGACGCTCATCGCGCTGATCTCGGTCTTCGGCCTCGGCCAGGTCGCGGGTGCGCTCGCTCCGACGTACGAGGTGCTGTTCGCGTCCCGCGTGGTCAGCGCGTTCGCGTGCGCCGGATTCTGGGCGGTCGGGGCGGCCGTCGCGATCGCGATGGTGCCGGTGAACGCACGGGCCCGCGCCATGGCGGTGATGATCGGCGGGCTGTCCATCGCGAACGTGCTGGGCGTCCCGCTGGGCGCGTTCCTCGGCGAGAACCTGGGCTGGCGGTCCGCTTTCTGGGCGGTCGGCGCGGCCTCTGCGGTGGCCCTGGTCGGCGTCGCGACGCTGATCCCGCGCATCCCGCTGCCCGCCGAGAAGCCGCAGCTCAAGCGGGAGATGGGCATCTACCGCGACCGCCAGGTGTGGCTGTCCATCGTGATCACCGCGCTCGCGGCGGGCGGCGTGTTCTGCGCGTTCAGCTACCTCGCGCCGTTGCTGACGGACGTGGCCGGTCTCGACTCCGGCTGGGTGCCGACCGTGCTGGCGCTGTTCGGCGTGGGCGCCCTGGTCGGTACGACGATCGGCGGCCGGGTCGCGGACGCGCACCTCTTCGGGGTGCTGCTGAGCGGGATCGCCGCGTCGACGGTGTTCCTGGCGGCGCTGGCGCTGTTCGCGTCGAACCAGGCGGCCGTGATCACGCTGTCGTTCCTGCTGGGCCTGTCGGCGTTCTACACCGCGCCCGCGCTCAACGCCCGGATGTTCAACGTGGCGGGCGCCGCGCCGACGCTGGCGGGGGCGACGACGACCGCCGCGTTCAACCTGGGCAACACGGGCGGTCCCTGGCTCGGCGGCACGGTGATCGACGCGGACTTCGGCTTCGAGGCGACGGCCTGGGCCGGGGCGGCGATGACCGTGGCGGCGCTGGTAACCGTGGTGTTCTCGCTGCGGCTCCAGCGGGCGCGCGGCTCGGCGGCCTCCCGGCTGGTGGCGCAGGGGGCGCCCAAGGGGGCGCCGGTGGAGTCGACGGAGTGCGCGACGGGCTGAGGCGTACGACGGGGGCGTACGACGGGGGCTTGAGGGCTTACGGCTGCGGCGCCGGGCGCCCCTTCGGTCGCCGCAGCCCCGCCTCGGTCAGCCGCCGGACGAGCTCCTTCGAGCCGATCTCCCGCGCCCCGGCCCGCACCGCGTCCTCGTACCGCGTGGCCGGGATGTCGTAGTGGTCGCGCTCGAACGCCCGCGCCGGGGCGCCGATGGACGCCGCGAAGGCGTGCAGCTCCTCGAAGGACACATCGCTGACCAGATGCGACCAGAGGCGCCCGTGGCCGGGCCAGGTCGGCGGGTCGATGTAGAGCGTCACGGCCGGAGTATCCCGCCGAGCGCGCCGACCGGGGCGACCGCCACCGCGGCCTTGGTGCAGACCCAGTGCGGGTGCGGCCCGAGCTCCGGCTCGACGTCCAGCGCGTGCGGGTCGCCCGCGTCGCAAACCGGGCAGAGCGGCCAGCGGCCGTACCGCTCAAGAAGCGCGTCCTGGACGTCCTGGGCGACGAGGCCGACGACGAACTCCGCGCCCTCCGGCCACTGCTCCACCCACCAGCGGCGGTGCGTCACGGCGTCCTCGACCAGGGACACGATCTGCGCCTCGGCGACGTGTCCGGCGGCGAGGTCGGCCATGACGAGGGCGCGGGCGGTGTGCAGCGCCTGCTCCAGGCGGTCGGGCCGGTCGGACTCCGGCGGATTCTGCTCCATGCAGCCATTGTCCACCCGTACGGCGGCGTCAACGGCTTCTGCCAAAGGTCACACCAAAGAGGGTTGACGCCCTTCCGACTTGAAAATATCTTTCAAAGGTGACCAATGACCTGAAGGAAAGTTTCAGTACGGACTCGCCGCCCGCCCCGGCGGCCCTCGCCGCCAAGGTGCGGACACTGGCGCCGTCCATGACCCGCTCCATGCAGCGCGTCGCCGAGGCCGTCGCCGGCGACCCGGCGGGCTGCGCCGCCCTGACGGTCACCGGTCTCGCCGAGCTGACGGGCACCAGCGAGGCGACGGTGGTCCGCACCGCCCGCCTCCTGGGCTACCCGGGCTACCGCGACCTGCGCCTCGCGCTCGCCGGTCTCGCCGCCCATCAGGAGTCCGGCCGCGCCCCCGCCGTCACCGCGGACATAGCGGTGGACGACCCCATCGCCGACGTGGTCGCCAAGCTGGCCTACGACGAGCAGCAGACCCTCGCCGACACCGCCGCCGGGCTCGACACGGTGCAGCTGGGCGCCGCGGTCGCCGCCGCCGCCACCGCGCGCCGGATCGACATCTACGGCGTGGGCGCGTCCTCCCTCGTCGGCCAGGACCTGGCCCAGAAGCTGTCCCGGATCGGCCTCATCGCCCACTCCCACACGGACCCGCACCTCGCGGTGACCAACGCCGTGCAGCTCCGCTCCGGCGACATGGCCATCGCGATCACCCACTCCGGCTCGACGGGCGACGTCATAGAGCCGCTGCGCGTGGCCTTCGACCGGGGCGCGACGACGGTCGCGATCACCGGCCGCCCCGACGGCCCCGTCACGCAGTACGCGGACCACGTGCTGACGACGTCCACGGCGCGCGAGAGCGAGCTGCGCCCGGCCGCGATGTCGAGCCGAACCAGCCAGCTCCTGGTGGTCGACTGCCTCTTCATAGGCGTCGCCCAGCGTACGTACGAGACGGCCGCCCCGGCCCTCGCCGCCTCCTACGAGGCACTGGCCCACCGCCACACCCCGCGCACCCGCTGACCGTCACCCGGACGCCCTCCGGCAGCGCCCCGCATCCGCCCCGCACCCGCACGCCGTACGAGAAAGCAGAGCCGCCCTCCATGACCTCCCTGACCGACGCCACCCCCGACGGCTACGGCGAGCTGCGCGCCGAGCTCGCGACCCTCACCACCGAGGCGTTCCGCCCGGAGCTCGCCGAGATCGACCGGCTGGCCACCGCGGAGATCGCCCGGATCATGAACGGCGAGGACCAGACCGTCCCAGCCGCCGTCGCCGAGCGGCTGCCCGAGATCGCCGCCGCGATCGACGCCACCGCCGAGCGCATGGCCCGCGGCGGACGGCTGATCTACGCGGGCGCGGGCACCGCGGGACGGCTGGGCGTGCTGGACGCCAGCGAGTGCCCGCCCACGTTCAACACGGACCCGGCGGACGTCGTCGGCCTGATCGCGGGCGGCCCGTCCGCCATGGTCACCGCCGTCGAGGGCGCGGAGGACAGCAAGGAGCTGGCCGCCGCCGACCTGGAGGCGCTGGAGCTCACCGCCGACGACACGGTGGTCGGCATCTCCGCCTCGGGCCGTACGCCGTACGCGATCGGGGCCGTGGAGCACGCCCGGGCGAAGGGCGCCCTGACTCTCGGCCTGTCGTGCAACGCGGCCTCCGCGCTGGGCGCCGCCGCCGAGCACCCCCTTGAGGTCGTCGTCGGCCCCGAGCTGCTGACCGGCTCCACCCGGCTCAAGGCGGGCACGGCCCAGAAGCTCGTGCTCAACATGATCTCGACCATCACGATGATCCGCCTCGGCAAGACGTACGGGAACCTCATGGTCGACGTGCGTGCCTCCAACGAGAAGCTGCGGGCCCGCTCCCGGCGCATCGTCGCGCTGGCCACCGGCGCGTCCGACGAGGAGATCGAGGCGGCGCTCGCCGCCACGGACGGCGAGGTGAAGAACGCCATCCTGACGATCCTCGGCCAGGTCGACGGCCCCACGGCCGCCACGCTCCTCACCGAGTCGCGCGGCCATCTCCGCGCCGCGCTCGCCGCCGCCCCCCGCACCACCTGACCCACCCCGCACCACGTCCCCCGCACAGCAAGGCACCACGCACCATGGCTACAGAAGACAAGAACCGCGCCACTGCCGCCGCGATCCTTCCGCTCGTCGGTGGCGCCGCGAACGTCCGCTCCATCGCCCACTGCATGACCCGGCTCCGGCTCGGGCTGCACGACCGTTCGCTCGTCCAGGACGACGCGCTGAAGGCCGTCCCCGCGGTCATGGGCGTGGTCGAGGACGACACGTACCAGATCGTCCTCGGTCCCGGTACGGTCGCCCGCGTCACGCCGGAGTTCGAGAAGCTGGTCGAGGAGGGCAAGGCCGAGGCTCCCGCCCCGGCCGACGCCGCCCCGCTCACGGCGGAGGAGCTGGCCGCGCAGGGCGCCGAGATGAGGGCGGCCCGCAAGGCGAAGAACGCGACGCCGTTCAAGCTGTTCCTGCGCAAGATCGCCAACATCTTCGTGCCGCTGATCCCGGCCCTGATCGGCTGCGGCATCATCGCCGGGCTCAACGGCCTGCTGGTCAACCTCGAATGGCTGCCGTCGGTCACCCCGGCACTCGCCGCGATGGCCTCCGGCTTCATGGCGCTGATCGCGGTCTTCGTCGGCTACAACACGGCGAAGGAGTTCGGCGGCACGCCGATCCTGGGCGGTGCGGTCGCGGCGATCATCGTCTTCCCGGGCGTCGCGAACATCGAGGCGTTCGGCCAGAAGCTCTCCCCCGGCCAGGGCGGCGTCCTCGGCGCCCTCGGCGCGGCGGTCCTCGCGGTGTACGTGGAGAAGTGGTGCCGCCGCTGGGTGCCGGAGGCGCTGGACGTGCTGGTCACGCCGACGCTGACGGTCCTCATCTCCGGCCTGGTCACGATCTTCGGCCTGATGTACGTGGCCGGTGAGGTCTCCACCGCGATCGGCGACTTCGCCAACTGGCTGCTCTCCAACGGCGGCGCGGGCGCGGGCCTGATCCTGGGCGGCTTCTTCCTCCCGCTCGTCATGCTCGGCCTGCACCAGGCGCTGATCCCGATCCACACCACGCTGATCGAGCAGCAGGGCTACACGGTCCTGCTCCCGATCCTCGCCATGGCCGGTGCGGGCCAGGTCGGCGCGGCCATCGCCACGTACTTCCGCCTCCCGCGCAACGAGTCGATCCGCAAGACCATCAAGTCCGCCCTGCCCGCCGGTTTCCTCGGCGTCGGCGAACCCCTGATCTACGGTGTCTCGCTGCCGCTGGGCCGCCCGTTCATCACGGCCTGCGTGGGCGGTGCCTTCGGCGGCGCGTTCGTCGGCTTCTTCAACCAGCTGGGCGACGCGGTCGGCTCCACCGCGATCGGCCCCTCCGGCTGGGCCCTGTTCCCCCTGCTCGACGGCAACCACGGCCTGGGCGCGACGATCGCGATCTACGCGGGCGGCCTCGTGGTCGGCTACCTCGCGGGCTTCCTGGCGACGTACTTCTTCGGCTTCAGCAAGGAACTCCTGGCGGAGTTCAACGTGAGCCAGGAGGAGGACGCCGCCCCGGCGACGACGGCCACCCCGACCCCGGACCCGGCCACGCCGTCCGAAACGGCGAAGGCGCCGGCGGCGGTCTGAGACACGCGCGGAACGAAGCGGCGGCACCCTTCACCAAGGGGGGCCGCCGCTTCGTCGTCACGGCTCGGTTCTTGCCGGCACCGAGGGAGATGGCCGAAAATTTGCACCGCAGATGGCTGAAAATCGCCCCCTCCAACGGGGGCCGACGCGGGTCGATGTGAACACCAGCTGATTCAAGCCTGAATCACTCCCGTCCCACTGGTGACACCCATACGCGGAGAATCCCTGGGGGGACATTGTCTTCCGCTACACCCGGCCGTTTCGGTCCCGCACGCGCGAAGCGCGCGAGACGCATCTCGGCCTGCACCGCACTCGTTCTCTCCGCCGGCATGCTGCTGGCGGCTCCGGCCTCGGCCGACGACGCCTCCAAGGGCTCCGGCGGCCCCGAGACGCCGGCCACTACGAAGCCGCGCCTGGACCTGAACGGCAACGGCGACAACGACCTCATCTACCGAGGCGTGGACGGCGGCCTGTACGTCAAGACGGGCCCGAACACCCCGGACTACCCGTTCCGGATCCCCGCCACCGACCAGCGGGAGATGCACAAGGACATCATCGCGATGGGCGACCTCAACGCCGACGGCCCGCCCGAGATCGTCACGCTGTCCGCGAGCGGCACGCTCACGCTGTACCCGAGCGCGGGCGAGGAGCGCACCTCCCCCGCCACATGGTCCAGTGACGGCTGGCAGAAGTACAACAAGATCCTCTCCCCCGGCGACCTGACCGGTGACGGCCGCAACGACCTGCTCGCGCGCACGCCCTCCGGCGACGTCTACCTCCACGCCTCCACCGGCGCCATCAAGGGCGAGCCCTTCGCGCCCCCGGTCAAGGTGGCCTCCGGCTGGGAGACGTACGACCAGATCGTCGGCCTCAACGACAGCAACGGTGACGGGTTCGGCGATGTCGTCACCCGCACCACGGGTGGCGACCTGTACTTCCTCGCGGGCACCGGCGACGCGGCGAAGCCCTTCAAGGCGCCCGACAAGATCGGCTACGGCTTCCAGATCTACAACCAGCTCGTGGGTGTAGACGACCTCAACGGAGACGGCCACGGCGACCTCATGGGCCGCAAGCCGAACGGCGACACGTACGTCTACCGGTCCACCGGTCAGGGCAGCTTCCGCGCGCGTGCCGCCGATGCCTTCGGCTGGCAGAAGGCCGCCCTGTTCGTCGGCCAGGGCGGAAACCCCGACTTCGGCAAGCACGAGACCGTGGGCATCACCGACGATGGCCGTTCGTGGTGGTACGACTCCAGGAACAACGGGCAGTTCAACACCCGCATGTTCCACAGCGCCGCCCAGCCCGGGCTGATGAGGCTCGTCTCCTCCCTCGACGCCGACGGCCGGGCCGAAGAACTCCGGGTCCAGGACGGTCGGCTGACCATCGGGGACCACTCCTTCGGTACCGGCTGGGGCGTCTACGACGATCTCATCGGGCCGGGCGACCTGAGCGGTGACGGCAAGGGTGACCTGCTGGCCCGCGACGCCAAGGGCGACCTGTACCTGTATCCGGGCAACGGCCTCACCGAGTTCGGTGCCAAGATCAAGGTCGGCTACGGCTACGGCACGTACCGCCACATCGTCGGCGCCGGCGACCTCACCGATGACGGCAGGACCGATGTGGTGGCCGTCGCCAAGGACGGCACGCTGTACCTGTACGCGGGCACGGGCGAGGCGTCCGCACCGCTGAAGGCGCGCGTGAAGATCGGCTACGGCTTCGACATCTACGCCAAGTTCGCCGCGCCCGGCGACATCAACGGGGACGGCAGGGCCGACCTGATCGGCGTCAACGGCTACGGCGACCTGTACCGCTACACGTCCACCGGGACCGGCACGATCAGCAAGCGCGTACAGATCGGCTACGGCTTCGACATCTACAACGGCCTGTACTGATCACTGCGCCGCCGGCGCCCTCCTCGCGGATCCGCGGGAGGGCGCCTTCGTCGTAGACCTCAGACCGGAAAGCCGTCCGTGGGCAGCGCGACGTCGAAGGGCGCGGGAAGCGCGAGCGGCTTACCGAACGGCACCGCGTCGGAGTGCTTGTACGTGCCGTGCTCGCCCGGCTCCGTGAACAGGGTGGCCAGGGCGCCCCGGGTGTCGAACCGGTCGATCAGCAGGTACATCGGCACCCCGGCCCGGGCGTAGGCCCGGTACTTCTTCGTACGGTCCTCGCGGGCGTTGCCCTTCGAGGTGATCTCCACGACGAGGAGGGCTTCGGAGGCGTCCATGGGGGCGCTGACGTCGGGGTCGGCGGCGTCGATCAGCTCGGACGGCATGACCACGAGGTCGGGGACGTACAGCTTGTCGAGCGGGGCGACGTGCACGCCCAGCGTCTGGTAGATCTCCAGTTCGTCAGGCAGATTCCCGTAGAGACAGCGCTGCACCTTGGCGGCGATCCCGTTGTGATGTGCATGCGGCGGCGGTACCAAGACGATCTGCCCCTCGTCGATCTCGGCGCGCCACCCCTCGGGCACGTCCAGTTCCTGCCAGGTGCGCAGGAGGTAGTCCCACTGGCGGCCTTCAGGGTCCTGCTGGGGTTCGACCATCGCGGCGGTCATCGCGGGTCCCTTCTCCGAAGCCTGTCCGAGGGAGCGTAGATCGGCGGTTTCACGGCGCGAGGCCGCTTTCCTCAGCGTCCCACGTTCGTGTGAGCGACGCACCGAGCGCCGCACGCTCCTCAGCGCCCCGAGGGAACGGGCTCCGACGGCCGTTCCCTCCGCACCGTCACCAGCGTGATCCCCGCGCAGCACGCCGCCAGCAGCAGGAGTTCGGCGGGGGACGGGGCCGACGCGCTGCCCAGCGCCCAGTCACCGAGCCGGACGGTGAACGGAACGGCCAGTTGTACGGCAGCCGTGAAGACGGGGCCCCGGAGCAGGATCAGCCGGTGCTGTACGAGGTAGGCGGGCGCGTACACAGCGGCGCCCAGCACGACGATCCCGCCCGTCGCGGCGAGCCCCGGCGGATGCGCGATCAGCCCGGGAAGCGACATCGGGAGCAGCAGGCAGGTGGCCGCCGCGAGCAGCACCGGCAGCACGGCGAGCGGCGGCAGCCCCGACAGCCGCTGCCGGTAGAGAAACCCGTACACCGCGAAGGCGACCGTAGCCGCCGCCACCAGCAGGAGACCCACCCCGTCGAGGTCCCCCGCGTCCGCGCCCAGCGCCGCGTACCCGGCGGCCGCCGCGCAGGCCAGCACGGCGCCACCGGCCCGGCGCGGCCCCGACCGCTCGCCGAAGAACAGCGCACCGACGGCCACCGAGGCGCACGGCATCAGCGCGACCACGAGGTTGGTGAGCGAGGTCCCGATGCGCGGGATGGCGAGCAGCGTGCCGGCGGCGTACCCGGCGAAGCCGAGAAGTCCCAGCAGCCACACGGTCCCCGGCCGCCCCGCCGTACGCCGCAGATCGGCCCGTCCGCTCGCGGACGACGCGGCGACGACGGTCAGGACCAGACAGCACACGGCCGTCCGCCCGACCGCCACGGTCAGCGGTTCCGTACCGGTGACCAGGGCCCCGGAGAGCAGCCAGGTCCCGGCGAGCAGCAGGACGAGAACGATCGGCATGGCGGTCCCGTCACCGGTCCAGCGTCGCGGCGTGCAGCGTCACGTTGCCGTCACCGGCCGCGCTGTGCGAGGTCCCGACCTGGTAGGTGATGGTCAGGGTGGCCTGCGGCGAGGCCGCTGCGAACCTCAGCTCGGCCGTCCCGTACGCGCTGCCCGACGCGGCGTCGAAGGTGCCCCGCCATACGGGCGCGGAGCCGTCGCTGAGGGTCGCCGTCAGCTCTCCCTCCGCGCTCCAGGCGCCGAGGTGGATCCGCAACCGCCGCGCGGGATCGCCGAGCCCGATGGTGGCGAGTTCACCGATCGACGGCGAGGCGACGGCCTTGCGGTCGGCTTCACCGACGGCGGTCCGCCCCCAGTGCACCCAGTCGATGCCGCCCCGCGCCGTGAGGTCCACGTTCCCCGGACGCTGGATGCTCTCGGCGGGGTGGACGACGCCTTCGAGGTTGATGGGCTGGTCGCCCACCACGAAGTCGGCGTGCGCCGGATCGATGGTCTCCGCGAGGGTGTAGACGGACGTGCCCGCATAGGTGCTGGTGGGCAGGGACGAGCCGGTGTCCAGGATGTGCTGCCAGCGGGCGCGCTCCGCGCGGTCGACGCCAAGCACCCGGGAGGTCTCGATCAAGGTGCGGTGGACTGTTCGGATGTAGCCGAGGTCGAGTCCGGAGTTGAAGTCGTCCCAGCCCTCGTGGGAGCCGCTGTGCTCCACGACGTAGCGGGAGGCCACCGCGTCCCACGTCATGTAGTCGTCCCAGAAAGCGGCCAGTTCCTTGAACGCAGGGTACAACTCCTTCCGCAGGTGAGCCACTTCCCGGTCCTGCTCGACCCGCTGCGCGACCGGCTCGCCGGCCTCTGCCTGTTCCCGGTCGACGTGGTGGCCTCCGGGCTCGGCGATCGCTCGGTCGCGACGGGTGCGGTACGTCTGGCTCTCGACGCGCTGGAGCGGCGGCTGTTCGAGGTGCCGACCCGGACGGCCTGACGTTCGACTCAGCCTTGGGCGGGGGTACGCGCCAGAGTCATCAACACCCCATGCGTCTCCCGGTCCGCAGCCACGATGAGTCCGCCCGCCCCCTCGTCCACCGGCAGCCCGTCGATCCCCGTCACCACGCAGCCCGCCGCCTCGCACAGCGCGATGCCCGCCGCGAAGTGGACGCTGTCCAGGCGGAGGCCGGGCCCGCCGTCCGTGACGTACGCGGCACGGCGCCCCGCCGCCACCCACGCCACGGCCACCGTGCTGGAGACGACGCGCGGGCGGAACCCGGCGACGAACTCCGGCGCGGCCATGACCTCCACCGCCCGGAACCCCGGCGCGTGCGGAAACGGCGGGTCCAGGTTCAGGTCCACCAGCCGGGAGCCCGCCGAGGGTATGAGGCGGTCGTCCCGCCCGTCCGCCCCCCGGACCCACGCCCCTGCCCCGTCCGTCCAGAAGACCTCCCCGCTGAACGGGTCGGCGGAGGCGGCCGCCGTGATGCGGGAGGACGAGGCGTCCCGGAGCGCGACGTTCACCGCGACGAGCATGCTGCCCACCGCGTAGTTGAGCGTCCCGCACAGCGGGTCGACCAGCCACCGCCGCCCCGCCCCGGCCGCCCCGGTCGCCCCGCTCTCCTCACCCGTCACCGCGTCCTCGGGCCGGGCCGCGCGCAGCACGTCGAGGACGGCCTCCTCCGCCGCGAGGTCGGCGGCCGTGGCGAAGTCACCGCCGCCCTTCTCGTACCGCGCCAGCGACGCCCCGTACATCTCGCGTACGACGGCCGCACCGGCGGACGCGGCCCGGAGGGCCACCAGCGCATCGCTTTCCATGTCCATGGTCACCATCTCCGCAGGCTAACTCCGGCCCCTCACCCACACCATGAGCTCCGCAGCCGCCCGCCGGACCTCCTCATCCGGGTCCCAGGCAAGCGCCGCGCAGGCCGCCGCGAGGTCCGGCGCCTCCGCGTCCAGCACCCCGGTCTCCAACCAGTCCGCCTGCCCCTCGTCCGCCCCGGCCACCGCGCGGGCCAGCACCCGCACCGCCGCCACCGACCCCACCCGGGCCAGCGCCTCCGCCGTCCGCCGGGTCACCGCCGTGTCCTCGGCGTCCAGCACCAGCCGTACCAACGCCTCCGCGACCTCCGGCACCTCCGCGAAGGCCGCGAGGTCCCGCCCCGCACGCGCCCGCCGCTCCCACGAGGGAGACGACGCCGCGACCAAGCCCGCCTCCCACGCGCTCACCTCGGCAACTGTCCTTCCCGGTTGATCTCCGTCACCCGCGCCCGCAGCACCGCCCCGGGCGGCGCCTGCCGTACGGAGTCGGCGGGGCAGTCCCACACCACCCCGCCCCCCGGCGGCCGCAGCCGCACGTACGGCCCGACGCGTCCCAGCACCCGCCCGATCCGCCCGTCCCGCACGTCCACCGCGAACGACCCCGGTTCCGGCGTACACGCCTCCAGACTCTCCCCGCCCGTCACGAGGCCGCCGCCTTCTCGTCCAGCACCCGGCTGAGCTGCTGCGCCGCCGCGAGGTTGCACCGCCCCAGGTCCACCAGGACCGCCGGGTCGTCGCCCGCACACGAGGCCGCGTCGATCCGCAGCGAGGGCAGCTTCACCCCGGCCCGCGCGAAGCCCTCCCTCAGCAACGCCACCACCTCCTCCGCCTCCCGAATCTTCGCCACTGCCGCTCTGCGCCGTTCCGTTGTCGTCATGATCCATTCCTTCCACGCTGAGTAATGACGATGCATACCCAGAGTGGTGATTCTCTCGCTAGCCTGAAAGAGGCGCAGGCCCAACAAACTCACGTGTGTAACAGGGAGTTGTCATGCCAGGTCCCAAAAAGCTCGACCCCTCGTCCTCCCCCCGAGCCCTCCTGGGCGCCGAACTCCGCCATCGAAGAGAGCGCTCAGACCTCTCCCAGTCCGAGCTGGGCGAACTGCTGTACGTCAGCGGCTCGTTCATCGGCCATCTGGAGAACGGCTCCCGGAGCATGCAGATGGACCAGGCGATCAAGCTTGACGAGTTCCTGAACGCGGATGGCTTCTTCGAGCGCAACTGTGCGGCTTTGGAGAAGTCGAAGTACCCGGATCATTTCGTGGAAGCGGCGGAGGCAGAGGCGCGGGCGACCGAGATCAAGGAGTACGCGCCGCAGCTCATCCCGGGCCTGTTGCAGACGGAGGCGTACGCGCGGGCGGTGTTCTGGGAGTACCACCCCACGGCCGTCGAGAGTGTGATCGACGAACTGGTGGCAGCCCGTCTGGAGCGGGCACAGCTCCTCGCAGATCCAACTGTGCCCTTGTTGTGGGCCGTGCTGGACGAATCGGTGTTACGTCGACGGGTGGGCGGCCCGGACGTCATGGCAGCCGCACTCCGCCACATCGCGGGCCTAATAAGGCGGCATCGGATCATCGTGCAAGTACTGCCATTCGACGCAGGCGCGCACATGGCACTGGAAGGCCCTCTCAAACTGATGGCCTTCCCCGACGCGCCCCCACTCGCCTACCTGCAGGCCCTGGGCACAGGGCAGTTGCAAGACGATCCGGCAACGGTCAAGCAGTACGAACTGACCTACGATCTGGTCGTGGCCAGCGCGCTCTCACCGACAGCGTCCCTGGCGTTGATCGAGTCGGTGGCGGAGGATTACGAACATGAAGCACAACAGTTCTAACTACGACCTGTCCACGGTCATCTGGCACAAGTCGAGCTACAGCGGCCCGAGCGGCGGGGACTGCGTAGAGGTCGCCACCTGGCGCAAGTCCACGTACAGCGGCGGCAGCGGCGGCGACTGCCTCGAAGTCCTCGACGGCATCCCGGACGTCGTCCCCGTCCGCGACTCCAAGATGACCGACGGCCCGGCCGTCATGTTCGCAACGACCGCCTGGCAGCAGTTCGTCACCGACCTCAAGCACGTCTGACGCGGCGAGAGCCGAACGCCGGTACCACTGACGGCCACGGTGGTACCGGCTCCTTGACCTCAAGCTCGCTTGAGGCAACACGACCTGCGCCCGCTCGCCCCGCTGGTGCGCCGCATCCTGGCCGACCAGACCCGTACGCGACTGGTCGGCCGGAAGAACCCGGGGCCTCCTGGGCGTTGGTGCCTGTATGAAGATCGGTGAGGCTTCCAGAGTCAGCGGTGTGAGTGCGCGGTCGTTACGGCACTACGAGGACGAGGGCCTGATCGTCCCCGGCCGTTTCAGCAACGGATTCCGTGACTACTGCCAGACGACCGTCGACCGGGTGCTCGTCATCCGCTCGCTGCTGGAGTCCGGGCTGCCCGTGCGGCTGATCAGGGAAGCCCTGCCCGGCCTCACCGAGGGCTCCGATGCCGGCACCGACGTGGTGTGCGCGGAGTTCCTCCGCGAGGTGCAGAGCCATCGCGATCGGCTCGCCGCCCGCATCGCCGTGCTCAGCGGTCAGCAGGCGGCACTCGACGCCTACCTGCGAGACGCCCGTCGTACTGATCTCTGACGGCCGCTTGACCTTGACGCAAGTGTCAGGTTTCTACGTTCGGTGCATGGGAAACAACGAGCGGCGGAACACCGTAGAACCGACCGTACGAGCACTGGTCCAGCAGTCGCGGCGGGGGCCGAGGGACCTGACTCTCACGACCGATCGGCGCCGCCCCGCCCCGGGGCCCGGCGAGTACCTGATCCGCGTCGGCGCCGCCGGGGTCAACTTCGCTGATGTCATGCAGACCCACGGCACCTACGCAGGGGGTCCGCAGGCTCCCTACGTGGCGGGTTTCGAGGCCGCCGGCGAGATCGTGGGGGTCGGTCCGGACGTCGGGACTCCGCTGCGGCTCGGCACACACGTGGTCGGGGCCGGACCGGGCGCCTTCGCGCAGTACATGACGATGCCCGCCGCGGGTGTGCTTCCCGTGCCGTCCGGCTGGAGCGACGCCGAAGCCCTCGGCCTGGTGCTGAACTGGGCCACGGCCTTGGCGGCACTGAGGCCGCTCGGCGGGATCAGGGCGGGTGAGGTGGTCCTCGTTCATGCCGCGGCCGGAGGTGTGGGGCAGGCCGCCGTCCGCCTGGCCCGCCACTACGGCGCACGCGTGATCGCCACGGCCTCACCGGAGAAGCACCGCACCGTCGAGGCGCTCGGCGCCGACGAGGTCCTGGACGGTCGACGCCCCGATCTGGCCGAGGAGATCACCCGCCTGACCGGCGGTGTCGATCTCGTCCTGGAATCGGTGGGACGGGCCACGTTCAGGACCAGCCTGTCCGTCGCCAAACCCTTCGCCGGACGCGTCGTCGTCTTCGGCGCCGCGTCCGGCGACGCCACCCTCACCACCCACGACCTGGTCTTCACCCACCAGGTCCAGGTCAAGGGCCTGCACATCGGCGCACTGGCGGTCGCGGCCCCTTCCCTCTACCGGTCGTTGCTCGCCGAGCTCGAAGACCTCATCGCCCACGGTGTCTACCCGCCCGGTACCCCCCACGTGCATCCCCTGGCCGAGGGCCCGGCGGTTCTTCGGCAACTCGAAACGGGCCGCACCCAGGGCAAGGTGGCCCTCGACCCCTGGCTCTAGCGCGATGCCGTCGAACGACCGACAGGCGGACAGCTCGGCCGCTGTGGTCTTCGCATGGGCAGGATGCCCGCATGACTACGGAGACACGCAAGGCGTACCTACTGGCCGCTGAACAGGCTGTGCAACTCCTCGCCACCGAAGGGGTGGCGAGGAGTTGGGATGAGGAGTCCGTGCTGCCGGGGATGTCGGTGGGCGGACTCGCCGGACACCTCGCACGCAGCGTTCTGCAGGTCGAGTGGTTCCTCGATGGCGAGGTGGTCGGCGCGGAACCGGTCTCCCCGGTGCACTACTACGCCAGGCTCGTGGGCACGTCCGTTCCCGACTCCGCGCTGAACGTCGGCGTGCGGGCGCGGAGCGAGGAAACGGCCGCCGCCGGTCCCGCCGCCGTTGCGGAGCAGGCGCACGCCGCGTGGCAACGGTTGGCGGACCGGCTGGGCAGGGAGCCGGCGGACCGGCGGGTTTCCGTCCTCCACAGGCCGGGAGAGGAGATGCTGCTCGACGGCTACCTCCAGACCCGCTGCGTCGAACTGGCGGTTCACCTGCATGACTTGGCCCTGAGCGTGGGCGCTCGTTGCTCGGCGCACGAGGCCGCCCTGGCCATCGCGGTCGACGTACTCGTCGCGGCTGCCCGCGAACGGCATGGCGATCAAGCCGTCTTGCACGCGCTGGCCAGGCGCGAACGCGACGCCGGCCAGGCCCTGCGCGTCCTGTAGGCGGTCTCACGGATCGTGCTCAGCGCGCGCCGGTCCGCCGGGCCCGGCCGGTGGCGGTGCGGACGTCACCGGTGCCGGGCAGGCCGTGGCCGGGCAGGAGCAGGGTCGCCCCGGTGAGCGGGGACGATGAACCGCTCACCATGGCCGAGCGCCCTCAGCTCCAGGCCGTCCTGGCCACGCGCGACGCCCGCACCAGGCTCCGCCTGTACGCCGCCGCCTACGAGGACTGGCTGACGGGCATGCTCGCCTCGGCCCTTCCGGGGCTCAAGCCCCGAGCTTCGAGCGCTCTTTGAGTGGAATGGTTGGGAGGGCCTTTACCCGCCCACCCGCCCCGTTACCCGCAAGGGTTCACTTTTCGCGATCGAGTTGCGACGGACGGTAGGGACGTTCTAGCTTCAGCGAGGACATAGACCTTGAAGACGGCCCCCGCCGGTGTTGCCACACCGCCAGGGGCCTGACCACCTCGATCGAACCCTCGAAAGCAGCGATCTGATGGCCGACGTTCAGTCTAGTAGCGCCCCCTTCCCCCACCACCCGATGGCGAACCCCGGTTACGGCAAACGTTCCGCGCCGGACGAACGCCCGCGTACGGGTCAGGACTTCACGCACCTCCATCCCCGTGATGCCGCCATCGCGGCGTACATCGACGGGCTGTGCGACGGCGCCGACATCTCCGTGAAGGCGCTCGCGAAAGCCCTCCCGTACGGGCAGTGCGCGGTCCGGACGTCACTGAACCGCCTTCAGGAGGCGGGGCACCTGCGCCGGGGCAGCGAGTGCGTGGCGAGCGGGGTGAACCTGCTGTGGGTGACGCGGACGTTCTTTTCCCGCACCGCTCGCGACGACACGTGGTGGGCGAGTTTCAGCCGGGGCGACGTACCCAAGGAGACCCAACGGGAAACGCGCTCACGGGCGTTCATCCTGCTCGCGGCGCTGGGCCGCCAGGCCCCCGTGCTGTCGCTGTCGCACCGGGAGTGCGTGGCGCTGGAGCCCCAGGCGTCGGAGTGGCTGCGCAGGGGCGCCACGGAGCCCGAAGTCCTCCGGGCCCTCACCACCGGGCTCCCGAGCCCCATCCACCACCCGGCGGCCTTCGTTGCCAAACGCCTCCAGACGAAACTTCCCCCGGCCCGCGAACCCCACCCGGTCCTGCGCACCCTGGAATGCAGCGCGTGCCGCGCCCCGGGCACCCCTGAAGCGCTCCCGGGCGGCAAGTGCCGCCCCTGCGCGGGCAAACCGACCCGCGAGACCCCGGCCCTCCCCGCCCAACAGGTCCGGGCCCAGGCCCGAGCCGTACGAGCGGGCCTGATCCCCAAGTCGGACCGCCCCAAGCGCTGACGGCAGCCCCGAAGTCAACGGCTCCGCGCCGGAGGGCGGCCTTCGGCAAGCGAAGCCGATCAGGAGAGGTACGGCGAAGAGCACAGGTTCAGCTGCGTACTTCCCTCGTACCTGGCGACCTGCACCCAGACCGCAGTGATTCCATCACTGCCCGCCGGCACGTATGAATTGAACATCTTCCATGTTCCGGCGCCATCGTTATTGGCATGCCACGGATAGTAGGTAATACCGCCACGGTAGTAGGTCACGCCCAGCCGAATACTCGCGTGATGCCCGTCGGACAGCGAATCGTAGACGCTCAATTGCACGCTGGGGATTCCCTTGTCCATGGACTTCCAGCCAGATATATTCGCATCTCCGGTGGCGCCGGTCGTCTTACAGCTGGTGTAGCGCGCCGTGTTGGCGGCGGTCGCAGGGCTGGCCCCGAACCCCGCGACCATGAGGGCACTCGCCGTAAGAATTCCCAGCTGCGTCATTTTCTTCATTCCGACCTCCATCGGTCCGACATTAATTGCGCGGGATCGCATGCCGACCCCATGGACGCACGGAGAGTATCGCGCGGTACGTGCATTTCTCGATGCATTGACGCTTTTACGTCATGCATGCGCTACGACGCCCCCGCGCCGGGTGACGGCACCGAGGTCAACGGCTCCGCGCCGCAGGGCGGTCTTGATCATGAAAGGTTCCCCGCCTCGAAAACGGTCACGGCCTGCCGGGCGCGGCCGGCCCGGCCGCCCGCTCGATCATCGCGCGATGCGCCGCGCGGGCGTTCTCATCGATCGGCTGCTCGTGCTCGGGACGCAACCCGGTCCGGCCGTCGAGGCCCTCGCGCAGGATGTCGGCGTGACCGGCATGCCGGATGGAGTCGCCGAGAACGTGGATCAGGACGGCGAACAGGGTCGTGTCGTCATAGGGTTCCGGCCACCACGGCACATGACCGGGGGCGTCGAGGGGAAGGGCCGCGATCGTCGCGTCCGCGTGCACCCAGGTGCGCCGGTAGAACCCGATGACCTGCTCGCGGGTCTCCCCCTCGGCCGCCCACAGATCACTCCCGTCGGCATCCTGCCACCGGGGCAGCGACTCGGGCGAAGGACGCCCGAAGACCTCCCCGAAGTACCGGGCCTCGACGGTGGCCACATGCTTCACGAGCCCGAGCAGATTGGTCCCGGTCGCCGTCAGCGGCCGCCGGGCGTCGTACGCGGACAACCCGTCGAGCTTCCAGAGCAACGCCTCACGGTCGCGCCGGAGCCGCTGGTGCAGAACGTCTTTCGCCGTCTCATCGATCATGCGACGCGACCCTGCCACGGAGCCCCCGGGCCCTCAAGGTCCACAGGCCCTAGTACGGAGCCATGACCCCATCACCAATCACCCGCAGCCCGAGCTGTGCGGCCAGCCAAGGCGCGCGCTCGGCCTCGAATTGCTTGACGTGTACGTAGACCATGTAATCGTCCGCAGGCTCAGCCAGTTCGAGATCGTGAACGTTCACACACAGCGTCACGAAGGCCCCTCTGGCCCCTCCGACGCCCAACCCGACCTCGGGTGCGGCCGGCCACCCGCTGAAGTCCCACCGCACCGTGGCCGGGGTGCCGTTCAACGCTTCGAGGAACCGCGGAACGGTCTCCGGCTCATCCGCCAAGGCGCGCCAGTAAATCGGCAGGCACGCCGCCGGATCAAGGCCCGGCCCCGGCGACCCGCTCTCGTCGCAGGCGAACCATGTTCCGTACGCCAGGAACTCCGACAGCGCCTTCAGCGCGTCGGGCGAGGAAATCAACGCCGTGTAGTCGACTTCGAGATCCATGAGGTCGGCGATCCCGAGCAATCCGTCGACCGCGCGCAGCGCCGCCGAGAGATCAGCCGTCTTCAGGATGGGCACCGCGTGCGAGTTGGACATGCCGTCCATCCTCCCGCCACCGACCGCGAAAGCGCTCCCGGTTTACGCGCGGCGGTCGGGACTCCTCAGGCGGGACTCAAGGGCGCCTAAGCCGTACGCAGCTCCGCGAACACCCCGCGCACCTCCGTGTCGTCCGGTGTGCGCCACGGCCCTGAGATGTGGCCCGTCGCCTCCTTGGGGGCGGCGGGGCGCAGGACGCGGTTCACGTGGAGGGTCGCGCCCGGGACGGACAGGTCGGTGCCCTCGGGGCCGTCGGTCACCGCGGTGACGACGGAACCGAAGGGGCTCCCCGTGGCGGAGTGCGTGATCGTCGGGTCCGGGGCGTCCGTCTCGCTCTGGGCCTGGGGTGCGGCCCGGCCGTCGAGGAGGGCGAAGAGCTGGGCCGTGAGGACCGGGTCGTGGCAGCCGTCGTACACCCAGCGCTCGCCCAGCACGCCGTGCGTGGTCATGCCGACGAGCGCGTCCTCCGCGCCCCCGAGCGGGGCGCCCCGGTAGGTGAGCGGCACGAAGTACGGCACCGGCCCGTCGCCCGAGGTGTCGGTGACCACCATGAACTCGATGCCCACCTCACCCCGCGGGTCGTCCAGCCGGAAGCCGCCGGACTTGACGAGGGAGGGGCGCCCGGGGCCCCCGTACCAGGGGCGGGTCGGAAGCCAGGCGGTGAGCAGTTCGGTCTTGGTCGGCGACAGGGTGGTGCGGTGGATGACGGCCATGCCGGAGGTCTCCCGTGGGTCGCGTGAACAGCTGGTTTCCCTGCGGGCGGAGGCCGTTGTCAGACCCCCGCGCTACCTTGAGCCTATGACCTCTGGGGGCAGCACCACCGTGCGTATCAGGCCGCAGCAGTTCCACGAGACCGCCGGTCCCGGGGACAACGAGGCGTGCATAGGGGTGGCCGGTCCGCCCGGACCGGCCACCGACTAGCGCTTACGCGTCACCAGCCGGACGGTGCCGGGGGCGGGACCACCTCCGGACGGTCGTCGCAGGTGATCGTGTTGGGCAGCAGCCACGGCGCGAGCCAGCCGCCGTCGTTGCCGCCCAGGTCCGTCAGGCCGAACTCCGAACCGGTCGAGGGGAAGTTGAACGAGCCGCAGTTGTTGACGCCCACCGCGCCCACGTTGCGCGCGTCCACGTTCTCGAAGGTGGCGCCGCCCGCCGCGCGGGCGCTCAGCACCGAGGTGCCCGTGCCGTCGACCCTGATGTCCTTGAAGTGGAGGTTCTTGATGACGTACTGGTCCTTCACCCCCCAGTCCGAGACCAGCATGACCGCGTTGTAGGTGCTGTCCAGGAAGTCGCTGCCGGTGACCCGGATATCGGCGCCGTCGATGCTCCGGTCCAGGGCGTAGACCCACAGCGCGCCGAGCCCGATCTTCCAGTTGAGCTCGAACGTGCCCGCGCGGACCGTGGTGTTGCGCGCGAGGTCCACCTTCCCGGCGAAGGGCTCGGCGCCGAAGCGGGAGCCGAGGTGCAGGGCGCTGCCCTCGCGGACCGGGTCGGCGACGAGGTTGTCGGAGACGGTGATGTCGCTGCCGCCGTAGATCGCGATGCCGTTGGCGAGGACCGGGGTCTGCACGGTGTTGTGGTCGAAGGTGTTGCGGGCGTTCGTGGTCTTCTCGGCCCACATGGCGAGGCCGTCGTCGCCCGAGTTGCGTACGAAGGTGTTCGTGACGCGCGAATCGGTCACGCCGGTGTGGAAGTTGATGGCGTCCGCGATCTGGTCCACGATCACGGTGTCGGAGACCTTCAGGTTCTTCATCGGGCCGTCGAACCACATGCCGACCTTGGTGTGGCTGATGTGCAGGCCCGCGAGGGTCGAATCGCTCATCGCGCCGCCGATCGCGTTGACCTGGTCGGTGTCGACGCGCTCGCGCACGTCGCCCTCGATGGCGAAGCCGGACAGATGCACGTTGCGGCTGCCGCCCTCGGCCGCGGACTTCCCGTAGAAGCCGACGCCGGTGTGCGTCGAGCCGTCGGCGGCGGGCTCGGCGAGCGCGACCTCGCGGCCCTTGATCTTCGTGTACCAGCTGCCCGCGCCGGTGATCGTGACGTCGTCCACGACGATGTGCCGGTCGACGCGGTACGTCCCCGACGGGATGTACACCTTCAGATGGGTGCGCCGGGCGAACGCGATCGCCTTCTCGATCGCCCCCGCCGCGTCCCGCCGCCCGGTCGGATCCGCTCCGAACGCGAGGACGTTGGCGGCGAGGAGTTCGACGTGCGGCAGCCCGACCCGCTCGGAGTCCAGCAGGTCGATCGCCGTCCACGCCGCCCGGCTCCCGGCCGGCACGGTCAGCCGTACGGTGTCGCCCGCGCGGTACGTACGGCCGAGCAGGAGGCGCTGCTCGTCGTAGAAGTGGCTCGGCCGGAAGGGCTTGTCCACGACCGGGGAGGGCGTCGTCTCGGCGGGCACGCAGCCGCACTCGGTGATCCACCAGTCGGGGTGGAGGAGCCCGGCGCCCGGGTCGTTGGAGAACGGGTACTGGTTGTACAGCCAGGAGTACTGGGAGGTCAGCGTCATCGTGGACCGCTTGGAGCCGTTCACCGAGACGTCCAGCGGCGCCGTGATCCCGCCGCCGCCCGGCGCGTCCGGGATGCTGTAGCGCACGGTGATCGCGTTGGCCGCGGCGGGCAGCGTGAACTCCACGTGCTGCCCGGGCGCCAGCTTGACCGCCTTCCGGCCGGACGCCTCGGACGGCAGCGTGTACGCGTCCCGGTCCGGGCCGATGACCGTGCCGTTGGTGACCGCGTTCTCGGCCTCCTGCTCCGCGAACGCCACCTTCGCGCCCCGCCCCTGCACCAGCGCGGGGTCGAGCGCGGCGCGCGTGACGACCGGGGCCGGAGCGGCGGCGGGCCGGGGCCCGGCGAGCGCGGGCGCACCGGCCAGCACCCCGAACCCGACGGCGGCCGCGGTCACCGAGGCGACCGTGGACGCGTACAGCCCGGCCCGACGCGGTCTTCGCACCGCCGCCGCGACAGCGGCGATCTTCCGTGACATCGCATGCCCGTTTCTCTGAGGAGTCGACGGGGCTCAACAGCCGTACACGCGTGGGGAGGCCGCCACCGTCATGAGTGAGCCGACAGTAGGGCGCGCGGCGGCCCACCCACAAGACTTATGCGAGGAGATTTCCTCTATATGAGTATTACGTGCACTGACTCGTCATCTTTTTGCGTTCAGATACGCAACAGTGTCGCTCAGCCCTCCGCCACCGCCAGCGTCAACTCCGAGTCCGCGTGCACCGTCACCCCTACGGGTACGAACTCCGTCGCGTCGATCCGGGGCTCCCCCGTGCCCGGGTTCAGGGCGTAGCGCGGGTGGGGGCCGGGGCTGATCTGCCAGCGGACGCGGTGGCCCGGGGCGAAGCGGTGGGCGGCGGGGGTCATCGGGATCGTGACGCGGACCGGGTCCATGCCCGTGGTCCGGAGCCGGGCCAGACCGTCGCAGACGTTGACCGACCGGCCCTCGGGGTCCACGTCGCACAGCCGGACGAACAGGTCGCCGTGCCCCGTGTCCGTGGAGGCGCTGATCCGCGCGGAGACCGGACCGAGGACGGTGAGCGGTCCGGCCAGGGCGGGCCCGGTGAACGTGAGGACGTCCGCGCGCGCCTCCGACGACACGTTGTCCCGCGCCCCCGCCGTACGGGAGAGCAGCGCGCCGCCCAGCGTGGGGACCGGATCGTCCGGGTCGTGGCGGAAGGAGGCGACGGGGGCGGTGTCCGTGGGGGCCTCGCGGGTGAGGTGGCCGTCGGCGGTCGGGTACCAGGAGGCCGTGGCCGCCTCCGGGGGCCACGCGTCCAGGTCCCGGGCGCCCGCCTCCGCGCCGCCCACGTGCACGCGTACCGGCGTCGGGCGCAGACCGGACGGGTCGTCGCACAGATGGGCCCGGAGCCAGGCCAGGGATTCGGTGAACACCTCGGCCCAGCCCGCCTGGAGCGCCGAGGTGTGGGTCCACGGGCCGACGAGCAGGGACGCCTCGCCGCCCGCCCGGCGCAGCCGTCCGTACTGCGCGAACGTCTGGTCCACGAGGGCGTCGTGCCATCCGGTGACGAGGGCGGTGGGCACGGCCGCCCGGTCCGCCGCCCCGGTCAGGGACGCGCCCTCCCAGTACGGGTCGTCCGCCTCCGGGTGGGCCATCACCTCGTCCAGCCAGGGGATCTCACCGCCGAGCGCGTCCGCGTACGCCCCGCGCAGCGGACGCGCGGTGACGGCGGAGCGCAGCCGGCGCTGGAGGCGCAGGGCCGCCCGGAGGAACGCGCCCATACCCCGGTGCTGGTGGGTCATGCCGGCGCCCACGGCGAGCGCGGTCTCCAGGTTGAGGACGCCGTCGGTGTGGAAGAGGGCGTACGGATCGTGCAGCCCCACCTGCACCACCATGGCCTTCAGCTCCGGCGGCGGGTCGAGGGCCAGCGCCCACTGGACGTACCCGAGGTAGCTGGGGCCGACGGTGCCCAAGCGGCCGTCGAACCACGGCTGTTCGCGCAGCCGGCCGACCGCCGCGAGGCCGTCGGCGTGCTCATTGCGCCAGAGGTGGAAGTCGCCGCCCGAGCCGCCCGTGCCCCGGCAGCTCTGAACGACCACGTGGAAGCCCTGCTCGGCGAAGAGGATGCCGTACTGCGGGGACCACGGCACTCCCCGCCCGTACGGCGTACGGACCAGGAGGGTCGGGAAGTCGCCCTCGGCACGCGGGAAGTAGTGGTCGGTGAGCAGAGGACTGCCATCGGCGGCGGGGACCGTCAGGCCGCGCTCGACGCCCACCTTGTGGCGCGCGGCGGGCAGACCGCGCCAGGAGGCGCGCATCAGCCGGGAGGCGAGCGGCGGCTTCGCGGACGACGGCGTCCATGCGGCCCGGGGGCGGGCGTCGTGCGTCGGTCGGGTCATCGTCGCCTCCATCGGTACGTCATGCAGTGGTGCGGCAGCCCCGCACTCTATTCTCGTACTAAGTACGAGAATACTCGATGCTTGGATGGCCTGAGGAGGCGACCCGGGTGAGAGAGGCTGAGCACGTGACCCGCACCGAAGGTGCCGCAGGCATCGATCCACGAGTTCTCTGGCGGGAGCAGGACCGGCCCAGGCGCGGCCGCAGACCCGCCTTCAGCCGCGAGGCGATCACGGCCGCCGCCGTCGCCGTCGCGGACGCCGAGGGGATCGAAGCGGTCACCATGCGGCGGGTCGCCGCGGAGGTGGGCGCCGGCGTCATGTCCCTGTACAGCTACGCCCCCGACAAGGAGACGCTGCTCGACCTGATGATCGACCACGTCTCCGGTGAGCTGCCCACGTCCGGCCCGCTCACCGGCGACTGGCGCGCCGACCTCAAGACCCTCGGCCGCCACCAGCGCGCGAACATGCTCAGCCACCCCTGGCTGCCCGCGGCCGTGCAGGCCCGCCGCACCCTGGGCCCCCGCACGCTCGCCTTCGTGGAGCACGCCCTCGCGGCACTGCGGCCCATCGGGCTCGACGGGGCGGCCCGGCTGGAGATCTTCGCCCAGCTCACGTCGTTCGTGGCGGCCCATGTGGCCTACGAGGTCGCCCAGGCCCGCGCGGCCCAGGACCCCGGGCGGGCGGCCGCCGAGGCGCTGTATCTGGCGGAGGTCGCGGCGGACGGCGACCATCCGGAGCTCGCCGACGCGCTGGCGACGGCCGGACGGCCGGTCACCCCGGACGCCATGTTCGACCGCTTCCTCACCCGGCTCGTGGACGGCCTCGACGCGGGCTGACCCGTACTCGTACACGTACGCACACAGGCGTACCCGTGCACACGACGACACCGGCCCCCGGGGACGAATCCCCGGGGGCCGGTGTCTTGGTACTGCTGGAACTACCGATCCGTCAGGATCAGAAGTCCATGTCACCGCCCGGCATGCCGCCCGGAGCGCCGCCGGCAGCGGCCTTCTCCGGCTTGTCGGCGATGACGGCCTCGGTGGTGAGGAACAGCGCGGCGATCGACGCGGCGTTCTGCAGCGCGGAGCGCGTGACCTTCGCCGGGTCGAGGATGCCCTCGGCGATCATGTCGACGTAGTCGCCGGTCGCGGCGTTCAGGCCGTGACCGATCGGCAGGTTGCGGACCTTCTCCACGACGACGCCGCCCTCAAGACCACCGTTGACGGCGATCTGCTTCAGCGGGGCCTCAAGCGCGAGCTTGACGGCGTTGGCGCCGGTCGCCTCGTCGCCCGAGAGCTCCAGCTTCTCGAAGACGGCCGAAGCCTGGAGCAGAGCCACGCCACCACCGGCGACGATGCCCTCCTCGACGGCGGCCTTGGCGTTGCGCACCGCGTCCTCGATGCGGTGCTTGCGCTCCTTGAGCTCGACCTCGGTGGCGGCACCGGCCTTGATGACGGCCACGCCGCCGGCCAGCTTCGCCAGGCGCTCCTGGAGCTTCTCGCGGTCGTAGTCCGAGTCGGAGTTCTCGATCTCGGCACGGATCTGGTTGACGCGGCCCTGGACCTGGTCGCTGTCACCGGCGCCGTCGACGATCGTCGTCTCGTCCTTGGTGATGACGACCTTGCGGGCGCGGCCGAGCAGGTCGAGACCGGCGTTCTCCAGCTTGAGGCCGACCTCCTCGGAGATGACGGTGCCGCCCGTGAGGATGGCGATGTCACCGAGCATGGCCTTGCGGCGGTCGCCGAAGCCCGGGGCCTTGACGGCGACGGACTTGAAGGTGCCGCGGATCTTGTTGACGACCAGGGTCGACAGGGCCTCGCCCTCGACGTCCTCGGCGATGATCAGCAGCGGCTTGCCCGACTGCATGACCTTCTCCAGCAGCGGAAGGAGGTCCTTCACGTTGCTGACCTTGGAGTTGACGATCAGGATGTACGGGTCGTCCAGGGACGACTCCATGCGCTCCATGTCGGTGGCGAAGTACGCCGAGATGTAGCCCTTGTCGAAGCGCATACCCTCGGTGAGCTCCAGCTCCAGACCGAAGGTCTGGGACTCCTCGACGGTGATGACGCCTTCCTTGCCGACCTTGTCCATG
Organism: Streptomyces sp. NBC_00209; assembly: GCF_045206345.1. NCBI lineage: Bacteria > Bacillati > Actinomycetota > Actinomycetes > Kitasatosporales > Streptomycetaceae > Streptomyces > Streptomyces sp. NBC_00209. The sequence continues at coordinate 3,148,926 of NZ_CP108121.1, forward strand.
GCCTCGGCGATGAGCTCGCCGATCTGGGTGTCGGCGGCGGAGATGGAGGCGGTCGAAGCGATCTGCTCCTTGGTCTCCACGTCCTTGGCCTGCTCCAGGAGGGCGGCGGAGACGGCCTCGACGGCCTTCTCGATGCCCCGCTTGAGAGCCATCGGGTTCGCACCCGCGGCCACGTTGCGCAGACCCTCGCGGACGAGCGCCTGGGCGAGAACGGTGGCGGTGGTCGTACCGTCGCCGGCGACGTCGTCCGTCTTCTTGGCGACCTCCTTGACCAGCTCCGCACCGATCTTCTCGTACGGGTCCTCCAGCTCGATCTCCTTGGCGATGGACACACCATCGTTGGTGATCGTGGGGGCGCCCCACTTCTTCTCAAGGACGACGTTGCGACCCTTGGGGCCAAGGGTGACCTTGACGGCGTCGGCGAGCTGGTTCATGCCGCGCTCGAGACCGCGCCGGGCCTCCTCGTCGAACGCGATGATCTTGGCCATGTGAAGTGGTCCTCCCGGACAGGGGTGGATTGCTCCGGACCGAGTGGCGCCCGCGACGGACGGCCTGCGTGCCCTGCGGTTCCTTCCCGCCTGGCCTGCGGGCCTCACCGGCCCGGTCCAAAATTCTGTCACTCTCACCTGGAGAGTGCTAAGCCCAATGATTAGCACTCGACCCCCGAGAGTGCAAGCGCCCCCGGCCGGAGTGTGGACAACCCCGGCAGCCCCGGGACGCACCCGGGCAACGCGAAGGGCCCGTACCCCTATAGGTACGGACCCTTCGTACGTACGTGCGTGGCGTCGCGGCCGACGTGCCGTGCCGGGCTCAGCCGACGGCGAGCTTGACCATGTCCGCCTGCGGCCCCTTCTGGCCCTGCGAGATCTCGAACTCGACCCGCTGACCTTCTTCGAGGGTGCGGTACCCGTCCATCTGGATCGCGCTGTAGTGGACGAATACATCCGCACCACCGTCGACCGCGATGAAGCCGTACCCCTTCTCCGCGTTGAACCATTTGACGGTGCCCTGAGCCATGCCTAACTCCCCTGTAACGTGTATGCGCCGAAGCGCGTCGACCGCGGCTGAATGTATCTGCCCAACTGCCCTGTGCAACAGGTCAATCGGACGACAATTCTGCGCAGCACCGATCGCCCGAATATGAGGAATTCATGAGTTTCCGGGGCAAGTCGGGCCCGGCAAAGGCGACTTAAGGCGCAAGAGGCGCAGGCACATTGGCTGCTTCTGATCGTGGCGCGGCGCATTCTCATATGCGAGGGGCACGGGCAGCGAAGGGGACTTCCCACACTCTACCCCGCTCAACCATGCAGAATTGCCCCCTCCGCTTCTCGCGCGGAGGGGGCAATTACGGTGACGCCACGGAGCCTTGGGCTCAGCAGCCGCCGGCCACTGCGGGGATGATCGAGACGCCGGCACCGTCCGGGGTCGCCGCGTCGAGGCCGCCTTCAAAGCGCACGTCGTCGTCGTTGACGTACACGTTGACGAAGCGGCGCAGCTTGCCCTGGTCGTCCAGCACGCGGGCGGCGATGCCCGGGTGGTCCTTCTCCAGCGAGGCGATGACCTCGGAGAGGGTCGCGCCCTCGGCCGGAACCTCGGCCTGGCCGCCGGTGTAGGTGCGGAGGATGGTGGGAATGCGGACCTTGACGCTCATGGCGGTGCCTTCCTGAAGTCTCGGGTGGTCAGCTGGTGGCGAGTCCGGCGGCGCGGAAGGCGTCCAGGCTCGGGCGGATCGTGGCGGTCGCCTGCGAGGTGTCGGCCACCGCGTCCAGCGTCTTGAGGCCGTCACCCGTGTTCAGGACGACGGTGGTGAGTGCCGGGTCGAGCAGGCCGGCGTCGATCAGCTTCTTCGTCACGCCGACCGTCACCCCGCCCGCCGTCTCGGCGAAGATGCCCTCGGTGCGGGCCAGCAGCTTGATCGCGTCCACGACCTGCTCGTCGTTGACGTCCTCGATGGCACCGCCGGTGCGGCGGGCGATGTCCAGGACGTACGGGCCGTCGGCCGGGTTGCCGATCGCGAGGGACTTGGCGATCGTGTTCGGCTTCTGCGGGCGGACCACGTCGTGACCGGCCTTGAAGGCGGTGGAGACCGGGGAGCAGCCCTCGGCCTGGGCGCCGAAGATCTTGTACGGCCTGTCCTCGACCAGGCCGAGCTTGATCAGCTCCTGGAGGCCCTTGTCGATCTTCGTGAGCTGCGAGCCGGACGCGATCGGGATGACGATCTGGTCGGGCAGCTGCCAGCCGAGCTGCTCGCAGATCTCGTACGCGAGCGTCTTGGAACCCTCGCCGTAGTACGGACGCAGGTTGACGTTGACGAACCCCCAGCCCTCGCCCAGCGGATCGCCGATGAGCTCGGAGCAGAAGCGGTTGACGTCGTCGTAGTTGCCCTCGATGCCGACCAGCTCACCGCCGTACACCGCGGCCATGACGACCTTGCCCTGCTCCAGGTCGTGCGGGATGAACACGCAGGAGCGCAGGCCCGCCCGCGACGCGGCGGCGCCGACCGCACCGGCGAGGTTGCCGGTCGAGGAGCAGGAGAGCGTGGTGAAGCCGAAGGCACGGGCCGCCTCGACGGCGATGGCGACGACGCGGTCCTTGAAGGAGTGCGTCGGGTTGCCGGAGTCGTCCTTCACGTACAGGCCGCCGGTCACACCCAGCTCGCGGGCGAGGTTGTCGGCCTTGACCAGCTTGGTGAAGCCGGGGTTGAGATTGGGCTTGTCGGCCACATCGGCGGGCACCGGCAGCAGCGGCGCGTAACGCCAGATGTTGTTCGGGCCGGCCTCGATGCGCTTCTTCAGCTCGTCGGAGGAGCCGCTCGGCAGGTCGTACGCCACTTCGAGCGGCCCGAAACAGGACGCACAGGCGAAAAGGGGACCGAGTGCGAACCGTTCACCGCACTCGCGACAGGAAAGAGCCGCGGCGGGACCCAGGTCCACAGAAGATTCGGTGTTCACTGCGACGGTTTCAACAGCCATGATGGCGAGGCCCTTTCTCCTCATCTTCCTCACGGCGCTTTTCGCCGCAAGACGGAATTGGCACCTTCCCCACCTGACCTCGCGGTCGGCAGGAGGGTTGCCGGGACTTCAACGGGCCGTTCCCTCTGTCCCTCTGGATGAGCGCTGTGGCAACGGATCATGGATCCGCGCGTTTGTCGGCGGACCGACCCCGACATGCGAGGGACGTCCGCGTTGTTCAAGACTGTAACCGAAGGACCGGACGGGTGAGATAGCCGTCCGTACCGCGAGATGGATCACAAACAGGGAGTATCGACCGTGCTCGAAGAGGTCGAACGCTGGCTGACCAGGCGTTCCTGGTCAGCCGCCGACCACCCGCCGGAGAGTGTGCGGGCCGCCGCGAACGGTACGGGCGTGAGCGTCGTTCTACCGGCCCTCAACGAGGCCGCGACCGTCGGCGACATCGTCGCGACGATCCGGCGCGAGCTGATGGAGCGCGTTCCGCTGGTGGACGAGCTGGTCGTGATCGACTCGGGCTCCACGGACGCCACCGCCGAGGTCGCCCGCCGCGCGGGCGCCCGGGTCGTCCACCGCGACGCGATCCTGCCCCGCCTCCCCGCCGTCCCCGGCAAGGGCGAGGTGCTGTGGCGGTCGCTCCTGGTGACCAGCGGCGACATCCTGTGCTTCATCGACGCGGACCTGAAGGACTTCTCGGCCGACTTCGTCTCCGGCATCGTCGGCCCGCTGCTCGCCCACCCCGAGGTCCAGTTCGTCAAGGCGATGTACGACCGGCCGCTCGGCGAGCTGGCCGGCCAGGGCGGCCGCGTCACCGAGCTGGTGGCCCGCCCCCTGCTGAACCTCCACTGGCCGCTGCTCGCGGGCTTCGTCCAGCCGCTCGGCGGCGAGTATGCCGTACGCCGTACGCTTTTGGAGCGGCTGCCGTTCCCGGTCGGTTACGGGGTCGAGCTCGGCCTGCTCGTGGACGCGCTGCACACCGTGGGCCTCGACGCCCTCGCCCAGGTGGACGTCGGCGTCCGCGTCCACCGCCACCAGGACGGCCAGGCGCTCGGCCGGATGGCCGCCGCGATCTACCGCACCGCGCAGGTGCGGCTCTCCCGGGGCCATCTGGTGCGCCCCTCGCTGACCCAGTACGAACGCGGACCGGACGGGTTCGTTCCCCGCACGTACCCCGTCGACACGCAGGAGAGGCCGCCCATGTGCGAGATCGAGGAGTACGTGGCACGCCGCGCGGCCTGATCACGACCCCACGCCGTCCGGCTTCGTACGTTTGGGCGGATCGGGTTCGGGCTAGATTCCGGCCATGGTCTCCGAGCACGCCCCCCAGCCCGCTGCCCAGGTCCTCGTCGCGTCCAACCGCGGCCCCGTCTCGTACGCCGTGGGCGTAGACGGCACCCTCGAAGCGAAACGGGGCGGGGGCGGGCTCGTCTCCGGCCTCAGCGCCGTGGACGACAAGATGTGGGTCTGCGCCGCCCTCGGCGACGGCGACCGCGAGGCGGTGCGCCGGGGGGTCGGCGAACCGGGCGTCCGGATGCTCGACATCGACGCCGGGGTGCACGCCGACGCGTACAACGGCATCGCCAACTCCGTACTGTGGTTCGTCCACCACATGCTGTACCAGACGCCCGTCGAGCCCGTATTCGACGCGGAGTTCCGCAGGCAGTGGGCCTCCTTCGAGACGTACAACCGGGCCTTCGCCGAGGCGCTGGCCCAGGAGGCGGGCGAGGGCGCGGCCGTCCTCGTGCAGGACTACCACCTCTCGCTGGTCCCCGGCATGCTCCGCGAGCTCCGCCCCGACCTGCGGATCGGCCACTTCTCGCACACCCCGTGGGCGCCCGTCGACTACTTCCGGCTGCTCCCCGACGACATCGCCGAACAGCTGCTGCGCGGCATCCTCGGCGCCGACCGCGCCGCCTTCCTGACCCGCCGCTGGGCGGACGCCTTCATCAGCTGCTGTACGGAGATCCTGGGCGGCACCGGCCGCACGCGCATCGGCGTCCACGGCCTGGGCGCCGACGCCGGTTTCCTGCGGAGCCGGGCGCACGAGGCGGACGTGGACGAGCGGATGGCGGCCCTGCGCGAGCAGATCGGGCCCGACCGGAAGACCATCGTCCGCGTCGACCGCACGGAGCTGTCCAAGAACATCGTCCGGGGCCTCCACGCCTACCGCACCCTGCTGGACGAACGCCCCGAGTGGCGCGAACGCGTCGTGCACGTCGCCTTCGCCTACCCCTCGCGCCAGGACCTCGCGGTCTACCGGGAGTACACCGCGGAGGTCCAGCAGGTCGCCGACGCGATCAACAAGTCGTACGGCACGGCCGGCTGGACCCCGGTCGTCCTGCACGTGAAGGACGACTTCGCCCGCTCGCTCGCCGCGTACCGGCTGGCCGACGTCGCCCTCGTCAACCCGATCCGGGACGGCATGAACCTGGTCGCCAAGGAGGTCCCCGTCGTCTCCGACGAGGGCTGCGCGCTGGTCCTGTCGCGGGAGGCCGGAGCGTACGAGGAGCTGGGCGAGCACGCGTTCACGGTCAACCCGTACGACGTCTCGGCCACGGCCGACGCGCTGCACGAGGCGCTGACGCTCCCGGACGACGTGCGGGCCGCCCGCACGGAACGGCTGGCCGAGGCGGCCACCGCACTGCCCCCGCAGCAGTGGTTCCTGGACCAGCTGGACGCGCTGCGGCGCGACTAGGGCCTGTCCGGCGGATCTTCGTGGATCAGCCCGCGGCGTCTGGTGCGTGCTCTCGGCGTGCGCCCGGATCGTCCTTGTACTGGATGTACTTGGATGATTCGGGCGTGCGGCGAGAGTGCGTGCCAGGCGTCGCGGGCCCGCGAAGATCCGCCGGACAGGCCCTAGCCGAGGCGGTCGGCGAGTTCCCGCAGGTACGCCACGACCGCGCCGGGTCCGGGCAGGGCCAGGTCGGCGCGGTCGGCGAGCTCCGGCACCTCGGCGCTGCCGCTGCAGATGAGCAGCCCGGGGACGGGATTCGCCTCGTCCGCGCGCAGCTTCTCCACCGCCGCGTACGCGGCGAGGTCGCCCAGGTCGTCGCCCGCGTACAGCACGGACGTCGCGCCGATCTCGCGCACGTACTCGGTGAGCGCGACGCCCTTGTCCATGCCCGGCGGGCGCAACTCCAGGACCAGGCGCCCCGGTTCCACGATCAGCCCGTGGCGCGCGGCCAGCTCGCCGAGGGGCCCGCGCAGCGCCTCGAACGCGGCCTGCGGGTCGGCGGCGCGGCGGGTGTGCACGGCGAGGGCGCGGCCCTTGTCCTCGGTCCAGGTCTCGCCCCGCGGGTCGGACTCCGCCAGCACGCCGGGGAGTTCGGCGCGCACGGCCGCGACGCCGGGGTGCGGGGCGGGGGCGTGCACGGTCCCGGTCACGGCGTCCCAGCGCTCGGCGCCGTAGTGCCCGAGCACGACGAGGTGGTCGAGCCCTTCGACTCCGGCGACCCCGGCATACCGCACGGCGACCTCGGCGGGGCGCCCGGTGATCACGGCCACGGACGCGACCTTCGGCGCGAGGGCGGCGAGCGCCGCCACGGCTCCGGGGTGCGCCCGCGCCTGCTCGGGGTCCGGCACGATGTCCGCCAGCGTCCCGTCGAAGTCGAGCGCGACGAGGGCCTCGGCCGGCCTGGCGAGGATGGCGTCGAGGCCGGTACGGCCTGCGGTCGTCTGTGGGGTGCCCATACGGTGAGCGTATCGGGGGCGCTGCCCCCGCACCCCCGCTGCTCAATCGCCGCAGGGGCTTGAAGTGGCCGCCGCACCATCCGGCCCCGCCGGCGTTTGAGGCGCGGGGTCCGGGGCAGAGCCCCCGGTTACCGTCGCCCCCGCCGAGCGTCCCGCACCCGCCGAAGGCGATTCACCGTCACCGGGTCCTCCTCCAGCGCCCGCCGATCATCCAGCAACGCATTCAGCAGCTGGTAATACCGCGTCGGCGACAACCCCAACCGCTCCCGGATCGCCCGCTCCTTCGCCCCCGCCCCCGCCCACGACTGCCGCTCCACCGCAAGCACCGCGCGATCGCGGTCGGACAGCGGCGCGGACTCGGCAGGGCCGTTCGGGGGGTGGGCGGTCATATCAGCCAATATATGGCGCGCCCCGCCCCCGCGGAACGCGGAGGTTACTCCGCCGCCTCCGCGTGCGTCGCATCCCGCGATATCCGCTCCAGCACGCTCTGCGGGCTGGATCCCGGCTCGACCGCCTTGCCGATGTTCTCCTTGATCGACTCGCTCGCCGCCGCCCAGGACGTCTTGCCGAACGGGTAGAACTCCGACTCCGGCAGCGCCGCCAGGAACTGGTGCAGCGGCTTGTACTTGGCGTCGTCCTCCATCGCCGCCGACGCGCTGTTCGTGGGCGGCAGCAGGTCGTACATGTCGGCGAACTGGATCACGTTCTTGTCGGTGAACAGGTAGTCGAAGAACTTGCCGACCTCGACCCGGTGATCGTTCTGCTTGAAGCCCATGATCCAGTCGGCGACGCCTATCGACCCCTCGGTGGGACCGTGCTCGCCGGGCAGCGGGACCATGCCGACGCTGACGCCCTGCTTCTGCGCCTCCTCCATCAGCGTGGGGTGGCCGTTGAGCATGCCGACCTTCCCCTTCGAGAACTCCTCGAACGCCTTCGCGCGGTTCAGCTTGCCGGGGGCGACCGGGCCGACGAGCCCCTTGTCCACGAGGTTCGACTTCAGCCAGTCGAACGTCTTGACGTTCTCCTCGGAGGCGATGTCGTACGAGCCGACCTCGTCGGTGTAGGCGCCGCCCCCGCTGAGCATCCACATCAGGGTCTCGGCCTGGGACTCCTCCGGGCCGAGCGGCAGCGCGAAGGGGTACGACACCCCGCGCTGCTTGAGCGCGGCGGCGTCGGAGGCTATGTCGCTCCACGTCTTCGGGGCGTTGAGGCCGGCCTGCGAGAAGAGCTTCTTGTTGTAGAAGAGCAGCCGGGTGGAGGCGACGAACGGCAGCCCGTACTGGATGCGGTTGACCTGCCCCGCGTCGATCAGCTTCGGCAGGAAGTTCGCCTGGGTGGGGATGCTCAGCATCTCGTCGGCGGAGTAGAGCTTCCCGGCCTTCGCGTAGTCCGCGTAGGCGCCGATCTGCGCGATGTCGGGGGCCTCGCCGTCCTTGACCATCTTGGCGACGTCGCGGTCGATGTCGGTCCAGGGCAGGACGGTCACGTCGACCTTGATGCCGGGGTGGGACGCCTCGAAGCCGCGGGCGATGCCGTCCCAGTACTTGTCGGACTTGTTCGCCTCGCTCGTGCCGTAGTCGGCCGCGACCAGCTTCAGCGTCACGTCGCCGGAGCCGCCGCTCGTGCCACAGCCCGAGAGCGTCGCCGTCATCCCCATCACGGCGACAGCCGCCGTCAGTCCCAAGTAACGCCGCTGCACAGCTCAGTCCGTCCTCGTCGATTACACCGCCCGCGGCTCCCACGTCCGCGCGGGGCACTCCGGGTGAGCTGCGATTTTCCCCGCCACCGGCGTAGAGGTCTACACCACGGAGGTATCGCTTCCACAACGCAGCAGCATTGCACGGGGGCCGCGGCGACTGCTAAGTAGGTCTCGACGTACGGGCCTTATTGGTCCAGACCTTCTATCGAAGGTGCGTCAGTTCTCTTGCAGGTCCGTTCCGTCGCCCGACCCGCCCAGCCTCAAGGAGCCGCTCCGCATGTCGCGTACCGCATCTGAGATTGCCACCCAGCCCAGCTGCTGGCGGCGCGCCGCACAGGCGGGCGCGGAGTTCGAGGGGCTGCCGAAGCCGGGCGAGCGCGTCGCCGTCACGGGATGCGGCACCTCGTGGTTCATGGCCATCGCGTACGCGGCCCTGCGGGAGGCCGCCGGGCAGGGCGAGACGGACGCGTACGCCTCCTCGGAGTTCCCGGTGGGACGGCCGTACGACCGCGTGGTCGCGATCACCCGCTCCGGTACGACGAGCGAGGTACTGGCGCTCCTGCGCGAGCTGCGCGGGAAGACCGCGACCGTCGCGCTGACCGGCGACCCGAGGACCCCGGTCATGGAGGCCGCCGACGCGGTCGCGGTGCTGGACTGGGCGGACGAGGAATCAGTGGTCCAGACCCGGTTCGCGACGACCGCGCTCGCCTTCCTGCGGGCGGGCCTGGAGGCGGCCGGTCCGCTTCCCGCGGGCGTGAAGACGGTCGCCGAGGCGGCGGTGGACGCGGAGCTGGCGGTGACCGAGCCGCTGGCCGAGGCGGTGGTCGCGGCCGAGCAGTGGACGTTCCTGGGGCGCGGCTGGACCTACGGTCTCGCCCAGGAGGCCGGGCTGAAGATGCGCGAGGCGGCGGGCGCCTGGACCGAGTCGTACCCGGCGATGGAGTACCGCCACGGCCCGATCGCGATCACCGGTCCGAACCGGGTGGCCTGGGTCCTCGGCGCCCTGCCCGAGGGGCTGGCCGGCGAGGTCGCGGCGGTCGGCGGCACGCTCGTCGCGCACGGGACGGCGGACCCGATGGCCGACCTGATCCGCGCGCAGCGGCTCGCGGTGGCCCTGGCCGAGTCGAAGGGGTACGACCCCGACCACCCGCGCAACCTCTCGCGCAGCGTGATCCTGCCGGAGTAGGGCCTGCGCGAACGGGGAACGGACCCGGGATCGGGCAGGCGCGGAGCCCTTCCCGGGCGGCCTTCTCGACAAACCGGGTCCTTCCCCGTAACCGGTACCGGGATTTTGTATGGATGCGCAACAAACAGCACTAGTGGACTAGACCTTTTGGGGTCCCTCGGGCGAAACTGTTCCACGTGAAACACGTCATCGCCCTCGATGTGGGCGGCACCGGAATGAAGGCCGCACTGGTCGGGGCCGACGGCGCCCTGCTCCACGAGGCACGGCGCGCGACCGGCAGAGAGCGCGGCCCCGAAGCCGTCGTGGAGTCGATCCTCGCCTTCGCCGCCGACCTGCGCGCATACGGCGAGGAGCACTTCGGCGAGAGCGCCCTCGCGGCCGGTGTCGCCGTACCCGGCATCGTGGACGCGGAGAAGGGGATCGCCGTCTACGCGGCGAACCTGGGCTGGCGCGACGTACCCATGCGGCAGCTGCTCGGCGAACGGCTCGGCGGCGTACCCGTGGCGCTCGGCCACGACGTCCGCACCGGCGGGCTCGCCGAGGGCCGGATCGGCGCAGGTCAGGGCGCCGACCGCTTCCTCTTCATCCCGCTCGGCACCGGGATCGCCGGAGCCATCGGCATCGCCGGCGCGATCGAGGAGGGCGCCCACGGCTACGCGGGCGAGATCGGCCACATCGTGATCCGGCCGGACGGTCCGGACTGCGGCTGCGGCCAGCGCGGCTGCCTGGAGACCCTGGCCTCCGCCTCCGCCGTCAGCCGCGCCTGGGCGGCCGCGTCCGGCGACCCGAAGGCGGACGCCGCCGACTGCGCCAAGGCCGTCGAATCCGGCGACCCGAAGGCCGTCGAGGTCTGGCAGAACGCCGTCGACGCGCTCGCCGCCGGACTCGTCACCGCACTCACCCTGCTGGACCCGCGCACGCTCATCATCGGTGGCGGGCTCGCCGAGGCCGGGGAAACCTTGTTCACACCACTCCGTGCGGCCGTCGAGGAACGCGTCACGTTCCAGAAGCTGCCCCACATCGTCCCGGCGGCCCTCGGGGACACCGCCGGATGCCTGGGCGCAGGGCTGCTCGCCTGGGATCTACTCTCCACGGAGGTATCCGCCTGATGGCCGGACGCGTAGACAGCACCGTTCTCGCAGGGGCCCGGGTGGTACTGCCCACCGGCACCGTCGAGGACGGCCGGGTGACCGTCGAAGGCACCCGCATCTCCGGCACCCAGGCCGAGAACGCCCCGGTCCTGGACCTCTCCGGCCACTGGATCGTCCCCGGCTTCGTGGACATGCACAACCACGGCGGCGGCGGCGCGTCCTTCACCTCCGGCACCGTGGACGAGGTCCTCACCGGCGTCCGCACCCACCGCGAGCACGGCACCACCACCCTCGTCGCCTCCACGGTCACCGGCGAGATGGACTTCCTCGCCGAGCGCGCCGGCATCCTCTCGGAACTGGTCGAACAGGGCGACCTCGCCGGTATCCACTTCGAGGGCCCGTTCATCTCCCCCTGCCGCAAGGGCGCCCACAGCGAGGCTCTGCTGCGCCACCCGGACCCGGCCGAGGTCCGCAAGCTGATGGACGCCGCGCGCGGCACCGCGAAGATGTTCACCCTCGCGACCGAGCTGCCCGGCGGCATCGAGTCCGTACGGCTGCTCGCCGAGCACGGCGTCATCGCGGCCATCGGCCACACCGACGCCACGTACGAGCAGACCGTCGAGGCGATCGACGCGGGCGCCACCGTCGCCACGCACCTCTACAACGCGATGCCGGCCATCGGCCACCGCGCGCCCGGCCCGATCGCCGCGCTCCTGGAGGACGAGCGGATCACCGTCGAGCTGATCAACGACGGCACGCACCTGCACCCGGCCGCGCTCGGACTGGCCTACCACCACGCGGGCGCCGACCGCGTCGCCCTCATCACCGACGCCATGGACGCGGCCGGCTTCGGCGACGGCGTGTACCAGCTCGGCCCGCTCGCCGTGAACGTCGAGAACGGCGTCGCCCGGCTGGTCGAGGGCAACTCCATCGCCGGCTCCACCCTCACCCTGGACACCGCCTTCCACCGCGCCGTGACCATCGACCGCATCCCCGTCGGGGACGTGGTCACGTCCATCTCCGCCAACCCGGCGCGGCTCCTCGGCGTGTACGACAAGGTCGGCTCGCTGGAGCCCGGCAAGGACGCCGACCTGGTCGTTCTGGACGGGGACTTCCGGCTCAAGGGCGTCATGCGCAAGGGCGAGTGGATCGTCCGCCCCGAGGCCGCGGCGAACTGACCCGCACGTAACGAAGAGACGGCGGTTGGCCCCGAGGTCTGGGCCGACCGCCCCCTCTTTGGCATGATCGCCTGGGAAACCAGCACGGAAAGCGCGTTCCAGCAAGGAATCAGCGCGCAGCACGGAACGAACGCGAAAGGGCGGCCGCGGTGATCCTCACGGTCACGCTGAACACGGCACTCGACCTCACCTACTCGGTCCCCGCCCTCGTACCGCACTCCAGCCACCGGGTCACCGATCTCTCCGAGCGCCCCGGCGGCAAGGGCCTCAACGTCGCCCGCGTGCTCACCGCCCTCGGCCACGACACCGTCGTCACCGGCTTCGCCGGCGGCGCCACCGGGGCCGTCCTGCGTGACCTGCTCGCCGCGCTCCCCCGGCAGGGCGGCGCCCTCACCGACGCGCTCGTCCCCGTCTCCGGCGACACCCGCCGCACCCTCGCCGTGGCTGACGCGGCCACCGGCGACACCACCCAGTTCAACGAGGCGGGACCGCACGTCACCGCCGACGAGTGGACCGCCTTCCTCGGCGCGTACGCGGGCCTGCTGAAGACCGCCGACGCCGTCGCCCTGTGCGGCAGCCTCCCGCCCGGCATCCACGTCGGCGCGTACGGCGAACTCGTCCGGCTCGCCCGCACCGCCGGCGTCCCCGTCCTCCTGGACACCAGCGGCGAACCGCTGCGCCGGGGCATCGCCGCCCGCCCCGACCTGATCAAGCCGAACGCCGACGAGCTCGCCCAGCTCACCGGCTCCCGCGAGCCCCTGCGCGCCACCCGCGACGCCCGCCGCCGCGGCGCCCACGGCGTCATCGCCTCGCTCGGCCCGGACGGCATGCTCGCCGTCACCCCGGACGGCGTCTGGCGGGCCTCGCCGCCCGCGCCGGTCAGGGGCAACCCGACCGGAGCGGGCGACTCCGCCGTGGCCGGGCTGCTCTCCGGCCTCGTGGAGTCCCTGAGCTGGCCGGACCGGCTGCGCCGGGCGGTGGCACTGTCGACGGCGACCGTGCTGGCCCCCACCGCGGGCGACTTCGACCGCACGGCGTACGAGGAGCTGCTGCCCCGCGTCGCCATCGAGGAACACGCAGCGGGGGCGGCCTGACGCCGCGCCCCGCCCCACACCGGGCCCGCCTGCCGGGTCCGGAGAAACAAACAGAGGTCAGCAATGCCGCTCGTCAGCACCGGTGAACTCGTCTCGGCCGCCCAGGCCCAGGGACGCGGGATCGCCGCCTTCAACGTCATCACCCTGGAACACGCGGAGGCCATCGCCACCGGCGCCGAACGCGCCGGCGCGCCCGCCATCCTCCAGATCTCCGAGAACGCCGTGAAGTTCCACGGTGGGCGGCTCACCGCCATCGCCGCGGCCGCCGCCGCCGTCGCCCGGACCTCCTCCGCGCCGCTCGCCCTGCACCTCGACCACGTCGAGTCCGTGGACCTGCTCCACCAGGCCCACGACGAGGGCTTCGGCTCCGTGATGTTCGACGCGTCCAAGCTCACCTACGAGGACAACGTCCGGGCCACCGCCGAGGCCGTCGCCTGGGGTCACGAGCGCGGCATCTGGATCGAGGCCGAGCTCGGCAAGGTCGGCGGCAAGGAGGGCGAGGCCCCGCTCGACGCCCACGCCCCCGGCGTCCGCACCGACCCGGACGAGGCCGCCGCGTACGTCGCCGCGACCGGCGTGGACGCCCTCGCCGTCGCGGTCGGCTCCTCGCACGCCATGACCGAGCGCACCGCCGCCCTCGACCACGAGCTCATCGGCCGGCTCCGCGCCGCCGTCCCCGTCCCGCTCGTCCTGCACGGCTCCAGCGGCGTCCCGGATGACGAGATCCGCCAGGCCGTAGCCGCCTCCGGCATGGTCAAGATCAATGTCGGCACCGCCCTGAACACCGCGTTCACCGGCGCCGTCCGCGCCCACCTGGCCGAGAACACCACGGGTGTCGACCCCCGCAAGTACATCGCCCCCGGCCGCGAGGCCATGGCCGCCACGGTCGCCGGCTTCCTCGCCCTGATGGGCTGAGCGGACCCGGGAAACGCACCGGCCCCCTCGCCCGGAGGCGAGGGGGCCTGGTAAGCCGTACGTCGTACGGTCAGCGGGTCTGGTGACCGGCCTTCAGCGACAGCTGGTCCAGGTTGGCGTCGCACTGATCGCCCTCGTTGCACGAGATCATCAGCGTGTTCTGGCCCTTGACGAGATTGACGTAGGCGTACGTCGTCGTCCAGCCCTTCTCCAGATCGCCCTCGGGGGCGTTGGCGAAGTTCTTCATGTTGATGTCGCGCGGGTCCTCGGCGTTGACCGTCAGCGAGGTCTTGGCATCCTTGCCCGGCACGCCGTACGTCACGAACAGCGTGTACTCACCGGCCTCCGGCACCTCGACGGACCAGGTCGCCGAGCGGCCCACCTCGTTGAGGTTGATGTACTGCCCGTTCGCGCTCTTGGCGCCCTTCACCGTGTTGTCGAGCTGCGCCGTGCCGCCCAGCTGGAGCGCGGCCGCGTCCTGCTTCGGGAGCTCCGCCGGGGCCGACGAGGACGAGGACGTCTCCGGCTTCGGGGACTCCTCGACCTCCGAGCCGGGGCCCTCCGAGGACGTCGCCTCGGCCTTCTTGTCCTTGTCGCCGTCGCTCGTCATCAGCGCCGCGCCGATGCCGATGAGCACCACCGCGACGACCGCGACCGCCGCGATCAGCAGGCCCTTGGTGTTGGGGCCGCCCTTGCCGGGACCGCCGCCGCGACCGCCCTGCTGCGGCACCTGCGTGGTGGCCGCGCCACCGGGATACGTCTCCGGGGCGGCGTACTGCGGGCTGGGCTGACCGTACTGGCCCTGGGGCGCCTGCGGCGGGTAGCCGTACGCCTGCTGCGGGACCTGCTGCCCGTACTGGCGCTCGCCGACGGTCCGCACCTGGTTGTACGAGGTCCGGGGCACACCCGGCTGGGCGGCGGGACCCGGGTAGCCGTAGCCGCCCTGTCCCGGCGGCTGCGCACCGGCCGCCTGCCCGTCCTCGTAGAGGTAGCCGAACGGATCGTCGTCCTCGGGTGTGCTCGCGCCGTTGTTCCCGGCCATCCCTGGGTCACTCCTCACCATGTCGCCGGCCGTCGCCGAATAGCGCCGACCGTCGCCGACCGGCCGAGCCTACCTCGAATGGACGATGTCAAGAATTGACAAGGACCTCGGCGGGAACCCGGGCGGGGACGCGCGGAAGAACGTCAGCCGGCCCTGCGGTGAACCTTCGACCGCGACCGCTTCTCCACGTACATCCGCTGGTCGGCGGAGCGCAGCACCTCTTCCGCGGTCATCCCGCAGGCCGCCCAGCCGATGCCGAAACTCGCCCCCACGCGCACCGCGCGACCGTCGACCCGAATGGGCGGAATGATCGCATTTCGCAGGCGAACGGCCAGGTCAGCCGCGTCCGCCGCACCCAGGCCGTCCGCGAGAACGACGAATTCGTCACCCCCGAGCCGGGCGACGGTGTCCCCGTCCCTGACGCAGGTGGTCAGCCGCCGGGCCACCTCGATGAGAACCGCGTCACCCGTGTGGTGCCCGAACCGGTCGTTGATCGACTTGAAGCCGTCCAGGTCGCAGAAGAGGACCGCCAGCCCCTTCGCCCCGTCGTCCCGCGATGTGTCCGGCGCCACCGCGTGCACATGGTGGTCGAACGGATGCGTACCCGGACCGCCGACCGGGTAGTGCCCCCGCGTCTCGTCCACGTCCCCGTACGCCGCGTCCACCGCCTCGACGTCCGTCGTCGCCGCCGCGTCCGGGCGGGCGCACAGCCGGGCGCCCAGCCGGGCCCGCAGCTCCGCGCTGTTGGGCAGCCCGGTGAGCGCGTCGTGCGAGGCGCGGTGCGCGAGGTTCAGCTCATGGCGCTTGCGCTCCTCGATGTCCTCCACGTGCGTCAGCAGGAAGCGCGGCCCGTCCGCCGTGTCCGCGACGACGGAGTTGCGCAGCGACACCCACAGGTACGAGCCGTCCCGCCGGCCCAGGCGCAGCTCGGCCCGTCCGCCCTCGGCGGAGGTACGGAGCAGGGTGCCGATGTCCTCGGGGTGGACCAGGTCGGCGAAGGAGTAGCGGCGCAGCACCGACGCGGGGCGGCCCAGCAGCCGGCACAGCGCGTCGTTCGTCCGCAGCAGCCGCCCCTGCTGGTCGCCGCCCAGCTCGGCGATCGCCATGCCGCTGGGGGCGTACTCGAATGCCTGGCGGAAGGATTCCTCGCTGGCCCGGAGCGCCTGCTGCTCGCGCTCCAGCCGGACCAGGGCCCGCTGCATGTTGGCCCGGAGTCTGGCGTTGCTGATCGCGATGGCGGACTGCGAGGCGTACATATGGAGCGCCTCGCGGCCCCAGGCGCCCGGGCGGCGTCCGTTGCGCGGCCGGTCGACGGATATGACGCCCAGGAGGTCCGAGCCGCCGCCGGACGCGTACATCGGGGCGTACAGCCGGTCCTGCGGGTGCCACTCGTCCTCGAAGCGCGGCTCCGGGCCCTCCGTGTGCCACTGCGGCACGTCGTCGTCCAGGAGGACCCAGCCCTCGGTGTGCGGTATGAACCGCAACCCGTCCCACGCCTCGCCCATCAGGAGCCGGCGTTCCCAGGAGGCGCGGGAGCCGACCCGGCCGGTGATCAGGGCCTCGGCGGCGTGGTTCCCGGCGAGGGCGGCGACGACGAGGTCGCCGTCGGGACGGACGAGGTTGACGCAGGCAAGCTCGTAGCCGAGGTTGGCGACGATCCCGTCGGCCACGGTCTGCAGGGTGTCGGCCAGGCTCCGCGCCGTGTTGAGATCGGCGACGGCCTGATGCAGCTGCCGCATCGTCGCGAGACGGACGTAGGGCTCCGACTCGGCGTCCATCGCTCGCACTCCCCGAGACCTCGACAGCACTCCAGAATTCATATCGACGTACGTGACGTACTTACTGCAGTGTCACGGCCACTGAATCACAGCGAGCTGTGCACCCGGTACACAGGGTCAGCAAATATTGCACTCTGTGACTCAAGTCACAAACGAGCGGGAAGAGGTCACAGCAGGTCAGAGAGGTGTCAGGAGCGGGCGGTCCTAGGACCCGGCTGGTCCCCTGGCCCGATGCGGGGGCGCGGAAGGCGCGGCTAGCGTTCCCGGTGTGTTGCAGACGAAACCCCCCACCCCGCGTACCGAGCCCGTCCCCCATGCTGAGGGGGTGAGCAACGAAGAGTTCCGTGCCGCCCTGTCCCGGCTGGCGGCCGGCGTGGTGCTGGTCACCGCCCAGGAGCCGCCGCTCGACGCGGACGGACGCGGTGAGGACGTCGGCATGACCGCGACCGCCTTCATGTCCGTGTCCCTGGACCCGCCGCTGGTCATGGTGAGCCTGCGCAACGACTCCCGGATGGACGACCTGCTCGCGGAGCAGCCGCTGTGGGCGGTGTCCGTGCTGGCGGAGAGCCAGCGGCACATCGCGGGCCGGTTCGCGATGAAGGGCCGGATCAGCGACCGGCTGCTCTTCGAGGACATCCCGTACGTACGCGGCGAGGTCACCGGCGCCCCGCTGGCGGGCGGCGCGCTCGCGACGCTGGAGTGCCGCACGGAACAGCGGGTGGTCGCGGGCGACCACACCCTGGTGATCGGCCGCGTGCTGGGGGCGCGGGTCCCGAGCGGGGACGGCGGGCCGCTGACGTATTTCCGGGGCAAGTACCGGCAACTGGGCTGAGCCGAGGGGCCGGGGCCGGAGGGCCGGGGCCGGAGGGCCGGGCCGGACAGCCCGCAGCGCCGGGCCGGGCACGGCGACCGCGCTACCAGTCGCGCCCCGAGCGACCCCGCTTCGTATCGCCGCGCTGCTTCTTCTCGCGCAGCCGGCGTTCGTTGATCCCGCGGGGGATCTTCTTCTTCACGCGCGGCCTGGGCGGCGGGGCGGACGCCTCCGCCAGGAGGGCCGCGAGGCGTACGGCGGCCGTCTCACGGTTGCGCCACTGCGAGCGGTGCTCCGATGCGCGTACCGCGAGCACACCGCCGGTCAGCCGGCCCGCCAGCCTTTCCAGCGCGCGGGCCTTCCACACCTCGGGCAGCGCCTCGGTGGCCGCGAGGTCGAAGCGCAGCTCGACCTGCGAGTCGCTGGTGTTGACGTGCTGCCCGCCGGGCCCGGAGGACCGCGAGAAACGCCACATGAGCTCGGCCTCCGGCAGGGAGACCGAACCGCGGATGACATAGGGCCCGGACATGACACCCATGTTCCCCGCCCCACCAGCTGTTCGTCACCTCTTTTTGCGGCGCCCCGGCACCTCTTCGGCAAAGAAAGTAAAGGCGCGCGGAACCTCTCGGTCCCCTGTCGGCGTTATGACCTGTGACGGTAGCTTCGTGACCGCGAAGCCCGCACCCGACAGATGAAAGGGACTTCCCATGGCAGTAAGCCTGTCCAAGGGCGGCAACGTCTCCCTCACCAAGGAGGCCCCCGGCCTCACCGCCGTCACGGTCGGCCTCGGCTGGGACGTCCGTACCACCACCGGCACCGACTTCGACCTCGACGCCTCGGCGATCGCGGTCAACACCGGCGGCAAGGTCTACTCCGACGGCCACTTCGTCTTCTTCAACAACAAGGCGACCCCGGACCAGACCATCGTGCACACCGGTGACAACCTCACGGGTGCGGGCGAGGGCGACGACGAGCAGATCAACGTCAACCTGGCGGGCCTGCCGGCCGACGTCGACAAGATCGTCTTCCCGGTCTCCATCTACGACGCCGAGACCCGCAGCCAGAACTTCGGCCAGGTGCGCAACGCGTACATCCGCATCCTCAACCAGGCCGGCGGCGCCGAGATCGCCCGCTACGACCTGAGCGAGGACGCCGCCACCGAGACCGCCATGGTCTTCGGCGAGCTGTACCGCAACGGCGCCGAATGGAAGTTCCGCGCCGTGGGCCAGGGCTACGCCTCCGGCCTGCGCGGCATCGCCCAGGACTTCGGCGTCACCCTCTGACGCCAGCAAGCCCTTTCGAGGAGCCCCCGGCCGCACGTCCTGCGGCCGGGGGCTCCCGCATGTCCGGACACCCGATCCCGACATGCCCGGTCCCGACCGGTCAAAGGCCGCCGGATAACGGACATGACAGTGCCTCAGTCGGACAAGAACTGGTCAAGGAAATGTGAGGCATTTGTTGGTACACCGTCAATAGCGCCGATTCGGTGGCAGGCTCCCGGCTCGTAACCCCCCACGGAACGAGCAACGGAGCTTGTATGACCCCCCACATCACCACCCGTCGCGCCGCAGCCCTGGCCGCCGTGGCCGCGATGGTCCTCGTCGGGATGCAGTCCGGTGCGGCGAACGCCCACCCGAACACCCCCGGCGACTCCGCCTCCGCCTCCACCACCCCGGCCTTCAGCAGTGCCTCGGTCCGCACCACCGCCATCAAGTCCGCCCAGTCCGACGCCTCCTCCACCGCCTCCGCACTGAAGCTGGGCGCCAAGGAGAAGCTGATCGCGCGTGACGTGATCAAGGACGCCAACGGCACCGTCCACACCCGCTACGAGCGCACCTACGCCGGGCTGCCCGTCCTCGGCGGCGACCTCGTCACCCACACCGCCGCCGACGGCAAGCTCAAGAGCGTCACCAAGGCGACCACCGCACGCATATCCGTGCCGTCCACCACGCCGAAGATCAAGACCGCGGCGAGCGCCCGCACGGTGATCTGGGCCGGTGACGGCACCCCCGTCCTCGCCCTGGAATCCGTGAAGACCGGCGTCCAGAAGGACGGCACCCCCAGCCGCAAGCGCGTCATCACCGACGCCACCACCGGCAAGGTCCTCCAGAGCTACGAGGAGATCGAGACCGCCGGCGTCGGCAACAGCCAGTACAGCGGCAAGGTCGACCTCACCACCACCGCGTCCGGCTCCGGCTTCGAGCTGACCGACGGCGACCGCGGCGGCCACAAGACGTACGACCTCGACCAGGGCGAGAGCGGCACCGGCGACCTCGTCACGGACGACGACGACACCTGGGGCGACGGCACCGGCAACGACCGCCAGACCGCCGCCGTCGACGCCCACTACGGCGCCGCGCAGACCTGGGACTTCTACAAGTCCGCCTTCGGCCGCGACGGCATCGCGGGCGACGGCAAGGCCGCGTACTCCCGGGTCCACTACGGCGACGCGTACGTCAACGCCTTCTGGGACGACAGCTGCTTCTGCATGACGTACGGCGACGGCGCCGACAACAAGAGCGCCCTCACCGCCCTCGACGTCGCCGGCCACGAGATGAGCCACGGCCTCACCTCTTCCACCGCCAACCTCAACTACTCCGGCGAGTCCGGCGGGCTCAACGAGGCCACGAGCGACATCCTCGGCACCTCCGTCGAGTTCTTCGCCGACAACGCGACCGACGTCGGCGACTACCTCATCGGCGAGAAGATCGACATCAACGGCGACGGCAGCCCGCTGCGCTACATGGACGAGCCCAGCAAGGACGGCGGCTCGGCCGACTACTGGGACAGCGGCGTCGGCGACCTCGACGTCCACTACTCCTCCGGCGTCGCCAACCACTTCTTCTACCTGCTGTCCGAGGGCAGCGGCGCGAAGACCGTCAACGGCGTCGACTACGACTCCCCGACCTCCGACGGCTCCACCGTCACCGGCATCGGCCGGGACAAGGCCGTCCAGATCTGGTACAAGGCCCTGTCCGAGTACATGACCTCCACCACCGACTACGCGGACGCCCGCACCGCCACCGAGAAGGCTGCGACCGACCTCTACGGCGCCGACAGTGCCGAACTCAAGGCCGTCGACGCGGCCTGGAGCGGCGTCAACGTGAAGTAACCCGTACGCGGGAAGCGGGAGCCGGTCAGCCGTCCGCGGCGGGCCGGCTCCTGCCGTACAGCCATGCCTTCCACAGATCCGACAGGTCCTGGCCCGTCTCCTCCTCCACGTACGCCGTGAAGTCGGCCGTCGACGCGTTGCGGTGCCGGTACTTCTTCGTCCAGCCCTTCAGCAGCGCGAAGAACTCCTCGTCGTCGTCCACCGCCTCGCGGATCCTGTGGATGACCATCGCCCCGCGCCCGTACACCGGATCGTCCGAGATCCGGGCGGCGGACGGCGGATCGGCGGGCGGGAAGGCCCAGTTGTCCTTGTCCTCGTAGGCGTCCTCGAACGACTCCTCGGCCGGGGTGTCGTTCCTCTCCTCCTCCCACAGCCACTCCGCGTACGTCGCCAGACCCTCGTTCAGCCACATGTCGCGCCAGCTCTCCGGCGTGACCGAATCGCCGAACCACTGGTGCGCCATCTCGTGGACGAGCAGCCCCACGCTCGGCGGGCCGGGGAAGAACGGCCTGTTCTGCGTCTCCAGCGCGTACCCCGCGTCGTCCTCGCGGTCCACGATCGCGCCCGTCGCGGAGAACGGATACGGACCGAAGTGCTCCGCCTCCCAGGCCACGACCTCCGGCACCCGGGCGACCGTCCGCGCGCTCGCCTTCGCCACCTCCGGGTCCACCGCTGTGAACACCGTGATGCCGCCGGCCATCGTGGACGTCTTCGTCTCGAACCTCCCGATGGCCAGCGTCGCGAGATAGCTCGCCATCGGCTCGGCGGTGTGCCAGCGGAACGTCGTGCGACCCTTCTCCGTGACCGGCGGACCCGCCATCACCCCGTTGGAGACCGCCGTCAGCCCCTTCGGGACGGTGACCGTCAGGTCGTACGCGGCCTTGTCGCTCGGGTGGTGATTGCCGGGGAACCAGGCCATCGAACCGATCGGCTCACCGAGGGCCAGCGCCCCGTCGTCGGTCGGCAGCCAGCCCTCCTCGGACTCGTCCGGGTCGGTGATCGTCTTCGGTGAGCCGGAGTAGCGCACGACGGCACGGAACGTCTCGCCCTTCCGCAGCCGGTCCTCGACCTTCGCGTCCGTACGGAGCGTCAGCTCGTTGCCCGCCCGGTTCACGGCGGCCGGACGCCCTTCCACGGTCGCCGACTTCACGGTCAGCCCGGCCAGGTCCAGATGGAACGAGCTGAGATCCTGCGTGGCGCGCGCGGTGATCTCGGCCGTCCCGCGCAGGGTCTGCTCGTCCGGGTCGACGTCGAGCGTGAGGGCGTAGTGCGTGACGTCGTAGCCCCCGTTGCCCAGCTTCGGGAAGTACGGATCGCGGACCCCGGCCGCGCCCGGCCTGCCCTCCACCCCGCCCGTGCAGGCGGGCGCGAGGACGGCGAGGGCGAGCAGGGGGAAGGCTGCGCGGGCCGCCCTGCGGCGTGCCGGGGTTCGATGATCCACACGGATGATCCTATGTGCGGAATGTCGTAATCCGGAGGTGGTACGCCGGGCTCACAGCACCGCGATCCCCAGCGGCCGTTCACCCGCAGCCAGACGGACCGGAGGGGTCTTCCCGTCGAGAGTGACGATCGTGATGCCGTTCCAGTAGCCGTCCCGGGTGAAGCCTCCTGTGACGTACGCCGTACGGCCATCCTGCGACACGGCGACGTCCTCGTGCGGGCCGTCCAGCTTCACGACGCGTTCGGAGCCGTTCGGCTCACGGATCGTCAGCGACGCCTCCTCGTCGTCGGAGGCGATCGGGCCGGTGCCGACGACGAGCAGCGTGCCGTCGGGGGCGAGCGCCGCGCCGTGCTGGTGGGTGTTGGCCGTCATCCGCTCGACGGCCACCTTCCCGGTGCGCGGGTCGAGGACGGCGAGCCGCTCGCCCTCGAACGGCAGCAGCACCTTCCCGTCGGACGGCCGGACCACCGCGTAGTGCGGCTTCAGCCAGGAGCCGAGCCCGCCCTCGGTGCCGTACGGGGCGACCTCCATGCGGCGCGCGCGGAGCGTGTCCGTACGGACGGACGTCACGTCGAACGAGTCGTGCCCGGTGGCGTACGCCTCCGAGCCGTCGCGCGACACGTCCACGTCGAACGGCCGGCGCCCGACGGGGACCGTGCCGGTCACCTTCCGGGTCGCGGTGTCGATGACCTCAAGGACCCCGTCGCCACCGGGCACGTTGACGCCGACGTACGCGTGCCGGCCGTCGGGAGCCAGCGCGATACCCATCCCGCCGCCCCGGTACTCACCGGTGGTCGCGGGGCCGGTCCGCGTCTTGTACGGGATCAGGGCCGGCCGCGTCCGCTTCTCGGTGTCCACGACCGCGACGCCCTCGGCGGTGGTGACCCACGCCCGCCCGTCCGCGCCGACAGCGACGCCGTAGGGAGCGGTGCCGACCTTCACCCGGTCGAAGGCACCCCGTACCGGATCCACGAAGGACACGGTGTCGGCCCCGAAGTCGGCGACGAGCAGGGTGCCGTCCGGGGTGGTGCGCGGGGCGGGCGCCTGCGCGCCGGGGGAAGTGGTGGGCGAGGCGGCGGGGGACACCGGCGCCTGCGTGGCACCGCATCCCGCGAGCACGGCCATCGCCGCGACGGTGGCCAGGAGGGCGGGAACAGGGCGGGCCCTCACCGCGCACCCCCGCTGTCCGGCGCCTCCGCGCCCCGCGCGGCACGCAGCAGCGCCGCGATCCCCGCGAACCCGCGCCGCTCCGCGTGCTCCAGCGCGGTCACCCCGTCGCCGTCCGGCAGCCCCGGCGTCGCGCCCGCCGCGAGCAGCAGCTCCACGATCTCCTGGTGCGCCCGGCCGCCGTCGCCGAGGATCACGGCCTCCAGCAGGGCGGTCCAGCCCAGCCGGTTCACGTGGTCGACGTCGATGTCGGTGACCCTCAGCAGCTCCCGTACGTACGCGACATGACCGCGCTCGCTCGCCGGGATCAGCGCGATCCCGCCGAACCGGTTCCGCAGCTTCAGGTCGGGACCGGCCGGCAGCAGGACGCGCAGCATCTCCACGCTGCCCGTCACGCCGGTGGCCAGCCAGGGGCTCTCCTCGCGCCGGTCCTGCGCGTCCGGGTCGGCGCCCGCCGCGACGAGCGCCCGGGCGGCCCCGGCGTGGTTGCCGTGGACGGCCAGGAGCAGCGGGGTGCGCAGCTCCTCGTCGCGGGCGTCGACCCGGGCGCCGCCCTCGATCGCGGTCCGCACTCCGTCGGTGTCGCCGGTGCGCGCGGCGTCGAGCAGCTGGTGATCGAGGGCGTTCATGTCCGTCTCCCGGGAGGTGTGCGCGTACGTACTACTTGGCGAGGGCGGCGACGCCGGCCTGCGCGAACTTCTCGTCCAGGTCGCCGCTCGGGGCCCCCGCGACGCCGATGCCCGCCACCGGGGCACCCTTGACCTGCACGGGGGCGCCGCCCGCGAGGAACAGCGTGCCAGGGATGTCCTTCAGGTTCGGGGCCTGGGCGAGCCGCTTGGCCAGCTCGGAGGTCGGGGCGTTCCACGACACGGCGGTGTACGCCTTCTTCTCGGCCGACTCGTACGCCTGCGGGCCCGAGCCGTCGCCGCGCAGGGTCAGGATCGTGTTGCCGTTGCGGTCGACCACCGAGACGGCGACGCGCTGGTTCTCCTTCTTCGCCGCGTCCAGGGCGGCCTGCGCGGCCTTCGTCGCGGCGTCGAGCGTCAGGTGCGGCGTCTCCTGGAGGTTGCGATGCGCGGTGTCGGCCTTGACGGTGGTCGCGGGGGCGGCGGCCGGGGTGGACGCGTTCGCGGACATCGCGCCGAAGGTGCCGGCCCCGAGGGCGGCGGCGGCGACGGCACCGGTCAGGACACGGGTGCGCAGCGACATCTTCTTCATCAGGGGCTCCTCAGCGGGGCGGACGGAAGCGGGTGGTTCCCGCGTCCTGTCATCCATCGTTGGCCCGGAACCGCCCCCGGACGGTCGTCGTACCGGCTCGACCCGGCGCCCGGGACGGCTGACGTCCCCATCGGCCGATCGGTTGATGCGGAGACGGCCGTCCGGGGGGACGATGGAATGTCCACGCAGGTCAGCGCGGGTCCACCCGGACCGGAGAACAGGGGTACGAGGTGCGGCACGGGTACGAGGACGGGCCCCGGCCCACGCCGGAGCGGGACGCCGACGACACCCGCTCCCTCGCCCTCCTCATGCACGCCGCGTTCTTCCTGCTCCTCGGCGCCTCGCTCGCCCGGTTCCTGCTCCGGCACCCCGGTGAGGCCCGCACGCCCTGGATCATCGGCCTGTCGATCGCCCTGGCCGTGCTCTACGTCGTCGGGCCCGTGCTCGGCTCGCGCCCCACCGCCCGCAGCCTCGTCTGGCTCGGCGGGCTCGTCGTCGTGTGGATGGTGGTGGTCGTCCTCGCGCCCAGCTTCGCCTGGTGCGCGGTGCCGCTCTTCTACACCGGGCTGCGCATCCTGCCGCCCCGTGCCGCGTACGCGCTCGTCGCGCTGCTCACCCTGCTCGTCGTCGCCGCGCAACTCCGCCTCGCACACGGCTTCGACCCCAACCTCGTGCTCGCCCCGCCCGCCGTCGCCGCCGTCGCCACCGCCGTGTTCGTCCATATGCGGCGCCAGGCCGTACGGCAGAGCGGGCTCATCGACGACCTGCTCCGCACCCGCCGCGAACTCGCCGCCACCGAGCGCCGCGAAGGCACGCTCGCCGAACGCCAGCGGCTGTCCATGGAGATCCACGACACCCTCGCCCAGGGCCTGTCCAGCCAGCAGATGCTCCTCCAGGCCGCCGACCGCACCTGGGACACCGACCCGGCCGCCGCCCGACGCCACATCCGTACCGCCGAAGGCATCGCCGAACGCAACCTCGCCGAGGCCCGCCGCTTCGTCCACGACCTGGCCCCCGCCGACCTGGCCGAGGGCGGCGGCCTCGACGCCGCCCTGCACGCACTCGCCGCCCGCGAAACCGCCCAGGCACAGGGCAGGCTCACCGTCCGCTGCCACATCGAGGGCGCCCCGCACACCGTCCTGCCCGACCGCACCCAGTCCGCCCTGCTGCGGATCGCCCAGGGCGCCCTGGCCAACGTCACCGAACACGCGGGCGCCACCGAGGCCGCCCTCACGCTCACGCACCTGGACGACCGCACCGTCCTCGACATCGCCGACAACGGCCACGGCTTCACGCCCACCGCCGGCACCCCCGGCGGGGTGCGCGGCCACGGGCTGCCCGCGATGCGCGCCCGCCTCCACCAGCTCGGCGGCACCCTCACCATCGAATCGGCCCCCGGCGAAGGCACCGTCGTCACCGCCACCGTCCCCGTCGCCCCCACACCCCAGGACCCCGCATGACCGCCGACAGGACCACAGACATGAGCGCCGACCGCATCCGCATCCTGCTCTGCGACGACCACGCCGTCGTACGCGCCGGGCTCCTCGCCCTCCTCGGCAGCGAACCCGACATCGAGGTCGTCGGCGAGGCGGGCAGCGGCGAGGAGGCCGTGGCACTCGCCGCCCGGCTCGCCCCCGACGTCGTCCTGATGGACCTCCAGCTCGGCACCGGCATCGACGGCGTCGAAGCGACCCGCCGCATCGCGGCCGGCCCCGGCACCCACGTCCTCGTCCTCACCACGTACGACACCGACGCCGACATCACGCGCGCCATCGAGGCGGGCGCCACCGGCTACCTGCTCAAGGCCGAACGCCCCGAGGAGCTGTTCGCCGCGATCCGCTCCGCCGCCCAGGGCCGCACCACGCTCTCCCCGCCCGTCGCCAGCCGCGTGATGGCCCGCATGCGCGCACCCCGCCCCACGCTCACCGACCGCGAACGCGACATCCTCGGCCAGCTCTCCCGGGGCCTCGGCAACCGCGAGATCGCCCGTGCCCTGTTCATCAGCGAGGCCACGGTCAAGACGCACCTGGGCCGCATCTACGACAAGCTCGGCGTCGACACCCGCGCCGGAGCCGTCGCCGTCGCCAAGGAACAGCGCCTGCTGCCCTGAAGCCCCCGCCCGCTGGTGCCGGACCGACACGCCGGGCATGACACCATCGAACCGTGCTCGACATCGGCTACTCCCTCTCCCGCCGCTTCCCCGACCCCCCGCAGACCGACTACCGCCGCGCGGACGTCCGCGCGCTGCGGCACGACCTGTTCTCCGGGGACGTCTACCTCGCGGACACCAAGGCGGACCGCGAAGTATCCACAGCCTGGGGATGGGTGCCGGTGCTCGACTTCGCCTGGGCGCTGTGCGACATCGTGGAGCGGATCGACCAGGACCCGCGCGGCAGCCGCTCGCACCGCCGCCAGCAGGCCGAACTCGACTTCACCGAGTCCACCGACCGCATGCTCTTCGAGCGCCGCTTCGGCTGGGTCGACATCGAGGCCGACTGGATGGACCCCGAGGAACCGCCGCTGACCTTCAGCCACTCCCTCCTGCGCCGCGAAGCCCGCGACTTCCTGCACGACCTGATCGCCGACCTGGCCGACATGCACGAGGGCCTGGCCGACAACCCGGCCGTCTGGGACCTCCAGGCCCGCTTCCCCCGCCTCTGACCGGGCCCGGCCCGCGCCTCACGCCTCCACCCGCACCCCGATCTGCGCCGCGAACGCCGGCGCCAGCTCCATCAGCTGCACCGGGCTGATCACCGCGCCCGCCAGCCGCTCCACGCCCCGCGCGATGTCCAGCTCCGCGGTCCCCCGCAGATCCACGTCCTCCATCCGCACCGCGCTGAAGTCCGCCCGCTTCAGCACGCAGTCCCGGAACTCGACCCGCGTCAGCCGCGCACCCCCGAAGTCCGGCTCCGCCAGCACACAGCCCTCGAAGACGACGTCCGTCAGCCGGGCCTCCCGCAGATTCAGGTAGTCGATCTTCCCGCCCCGCACCACCACCCGCTCCAGCACCGCGCCGTGCAACTGCACCCCGCCCAGCCGCGCGTCCACCACCTCGACATCCCGCAGCGACGCCTCCGCGAGATCGGTGCCCACCCCCCGTACGCCCGTCAGCACCGAGTCGATGAACCGGGCCCGCACCAGCTCCGCCCGGTCCAGGGCGCAGCCCTCCAGCGCGCAGTCCATGAACCGCGCACCCCGCCCCGACGCGTCCTCCAGGTCCACGGACGCCCCGAACCGCACCCCGTCGTAATCCCCGTCCGGTTCGAGCCCGCCCTCCTCGAAATCCACCAGCGGCGGCAACCGCACCTCAGGCCGCCGCGCCGCCTTCACCCCACCGCTCCGACCACCACTGCGCACCATGCCCCCATCGTGACGCACGCCACTGACAACGCCCCGGCGCCTCACGCCCCGCCCAGCTCCGCCAGCGCCCCGTCGGTCAGCCGGTACACCGTCCACTCGTCCTGCGGACGCGCGCCCAGCGACTCGTAGAACGCGATCGACGGGGCGTTCCAGTTCAGCACCGACCACTCCAGGCGCTCGTAACCCCGCTCCCCACAGATCCGCGCCAGCTCCCTCAGCAGCGCCTTCCCGTGCCCGCCGCCGCGCCGCTGCGGGCGTACGTACAGGTCCTCCAGGTAGATGCCGTGCACCCCGCGCCACGTCGAGAAGTTCAGGAACCAGAGCGCGAAGCCGACGACCTCGCCGTCCTCGTCCGACTCCGCGATGTGCGCGAACGCCGCCGGCCGCTCGCCGAACAGCGCCTCCCGCAACTGCTCCTCCGTCGCACGCACCTCGTGCAGCGCCTTCTCGTAGTCGGCCAACTCACACACCATGGCGTGGATGACGGGGACATCGGCGGGGGTGGCGGTACGAATCATGCGTGCAGCGTAGACATCGCCCCGCCGAAAGCTACGCCCGGCCCATCCGTCGGACAGACCCCCGCACCACCCGCGCGATCTCCGCCTGCTCCGGCGCCAGCCGCCGCGACCCGCCCTCCGCCGACCAGCACGCGTTCTGGAGCACCCTCCCCAGGGTCCAGGCCGCCGCCCTGCCCCGGTCGAGCCCCAGCACCCCGGTCATCGCGTTGAACCGCTTCCCCACCGCGCCCGCGTCGAACCGGTCCACCAGCGCGGGCAGCAGTTCGAACCCCGGGTCCCCCACCAAGGGCTTCGGGTCGATGGCCACCCACCCGGCGCCGTCCTCCCCCGCCAGCACGTTCCCGAAGTGCAGGTCCCAGTGCAGCAGCCGGTCTCCCGGCTCCCCCGCCACCTCACGCACCGCCGCCGCACAGTCCCGTACGAGCCCCCGCTCCTCCTCGTCCACCAGTGCCGCCACGACATCCGGCGCGGCGGCCAGCATCCGCGCGGCGGCCTCCCCGAGCCCTCGCAGCCCGGCCCCGGCCCCCTTCGCGCGCTCCCCCGGCCGCACCGCCGTCAGCTCCGCCAGCAGCCCCGCGATCACCCGGACCGCCCGGTCCGGGTCCGGCTCGCCCGCCAGCGAACGGTGTCCGTCCAGCCGCTCCAGGAGCATCGACCCGGTCTCCGGATCGTGCTCCAGCAACCGCACCGCCCCGGCCCCCGCCGCATCCCACAGCCGCAGCGCGACCGGCTCCCCCGCCGTCTCCGCGTCCACCGGCTGCAACTTCAGCACCGCCCGCCGCCCGTCCCCCGCCCGCACCACCGGCAGGACCAGCGCGCACACCCCGTACATCGCCGCACCGTCCCGGCGCAGCCCCCACCGCTCCAGGAACTCCGCCGCCAGCCCCGGCAGCGCCGCCACGAACGCCCGGCCAGCCTCCCCGTTGTATGCGGACTGAGTAGCGATGAGCGCATCCGGAATGTCGATCACGCCCCCGATCGTAGGAGCGTGCGTCAATCGGGCATGCCCTCCGGCCACCCAGCCCCGCCCGCCCGGCCCCGCACCACCCCCGCCGGGCGGCTGCTCCGCACCCTCGGCTCCTGGATCCGCAGCGCCCCCGGCACGTACCTCTGGCTGACCGCCCTCTTCGTCACCACGGTGATCGTCCACCAGATGTCACCGGCCTTCGAGGAGGAGTTCCTCCGCCAGCGCTCCACCAACATCCACGAGCTCTCCCGTAACCCCGTCCGCGTCCTCATCACCAGCGCCTTCTGGATCGACAGCGGACAGTGGCTCCCCTACGCCGTCCTCTACACCGTCTTCCACGCCCCCGCCGAACGCCGCCTCGGCACCCTGCGCTGGCTCACCGTCGCCGCGACCGCGCACGTCCTCGCCACCCTCGTCAGCGAGGGCATCCTCGCCTGGGCCATCCGCCACGGCCACGCCCCGGCCTCCGCCGCCAACACCCTCGACGTGGGCGTCAGCTACGCCCTGGCCGGCGTGGTCGCGGTCCTCACCTATTACGTCCCCCGCCCCTGGCGCCCGGCCTACCTCTTCGCGGTCCTGGTGATCTACACGGTCCCCCTGATCACCAACCCGACGTTCACGGACATCGGCCACCTGACAGCGGCACTGATCGGCCTGGGGTGCTACCCGCTGACCCGACGCGGAACAGAGGCATGAAAAAACCAGGCCGGGGAAGACCGGCCTGGCGGTGGAGCCCCCTGTCGGATTCGAACCGACGACCTACGCATTACAAGTGCGTTGCTCTGGCCAGCTGAGCTAAGGAGGCGTGCCGGAGCAGTCTAACCAACCCGGCCCCCGGCACCGTGCAGAAATTTCACAGCCAGGGAACTACTGACAGATCCGAAACCGCCAGGTAGCGTCCATGCAGGTTCACTCAGATGGACCAGACCACTCCCTTACAACGGATCGTCCGGCACGTTCCTGCCGGTGGAGGAGAAGAATCAGCATGGCCAGTGTCACGTTCGACAAGGCGTCCCGCGTCTACCCCGGCTCCACGAAGCCCGCGGTCGACCAGCTCGAGATCGACATCGCGGACGGCGAGTTCCTCGTCCTCGTCGGTCCCTCCGGTTGTGGCAAGTCCACCTCGCTCCGCATGCTCGCGGGTCTTGAGGACGTCAACGGCGGTGCGATCCGCATCGGTGACCGCGACGTCACGCACCTGCCGCCGAAGGACCGGGACATCGCCATGGTGTTCCAGAACTACGCGCTGTACCCGCACATGTCCGTCGCGGACAACATGGGCTTCGCGCTCAAGATCGCCGGTATCAACAAGACCGAGATCCGGGCGAAGGTCGAAGAGGCCGCCAAGATGCTGGACCTCACCGACTACCTGGACCGCAAGCCGAAGGCGCTCTCCGGTGGTCAGCGCCAGCGTGTGGCGATGGGCCGCGCGATCGTGCGTGAGCCGCAGGTCTTCCTCATGGACGAGCCGCTGTCGAACCTCGACGCCAAGCTCCGTGTCTCCACCCGTACGCAGATCGCCTCGCTCCAGCGCCGCCTGGGCATCACCACCGTGTACGTCACGCACGACCAGGTCGAGGCCCTCACCATGGGCGACCGCGTCGCGGTCCTCAAGGACGGTCTCCTCCAGCAGGTCGACTCGCCGCGCAACATGTACGACCGCCCGGCCAACCTCTTCGTGGCCGGCTTCATCGGCTCCCCCGCGATGAACCTGGTCGAGGTCCCGATCACCGACGGTGGCGTGAAGTTCGGCAACAGCGTCGTCCCGGTCTCCCGCGAGGCGCTGACCGCCGCCGCGGACCGCGGCGACACCACCGTCACGGTCGGCATCCGCCCCGAGCACTTCGACATCGTGGAGCACGGCGGCGCCGCCGCGAAGTCCCTCACCAAGGACTCCTCGGACGCCCCGGCCGGCCTGGCCGTCTCGGTCAACGTGGTCGAGGAGCTCGGCGCCGACGGCTTCGTCTACGGTGCCGCCGAGGTCGGGGGCGAGCACAAGGACCTGGTCGTCCGCGTCGGCGGCCGCGCCGTCCCGGAGAAGGGCACCAAGCTGCACGTCGTGCCCCGCCCGGACGAGCTGCACGTCTTCGCCACGTCGACCGGTGAGCGCCTCACCGACTGACGTCGCACCCGCTGTACGGTGGCCCCGCACGATCTTCGTGCGGGGCCACCGCGCGTCGCGGGCCCGGTTCGAAGCGCCGGACGCGTGTAAAGCGGCGGAGGCGAATTCCCCGCCAGAACGGTCATTTCGCTTCCGTTCGTCAACACGCGATTCGAAAAGCACACTCGAACCATCCCCCGCGAGGGTGACGTAATGTCGCCATGTCATCACCGGCCGCTACGCTCGCTGCGTGACCCACACCGTGCGCCGTATCGGCCGAACTCTCGCTTTCGTACTGCCCGTCGTCATGGTCCTGTCCGGGACCCTCGCGGTCACCGCCGTGCCGTGGGCAGCCAGCAACTCCGACTCGCAGCTCCTCGCCGCGTCGGCCCGTACCGTCTCCGACGCCAAGGGTGCCAAGGCCGCCGTCAAGCCGCGCGCCCCGCAGGACGTCCTGCGCGACCGGCTCCTCCAGGAGCTCCGCGCCAAGGACCCGGGCGTCGCGCTGACAGACCTCCAGCGCGCCGTCGAGGGACGCCCGTCGCTCGCCAAGCACTGCATGTCCCTCGCGAAGACCCTGGGCAAGGCGGCCGTCGACAAGTACGGCCCGACGCGCGCGCACCGCTTCTCGCGCCCCGTCTGCGACACCTCGTTCGCCTCGGGCGTCGCCCAGTTCAGCTGACCGACGCGACGCTCCCCGCTGCCGGGCACGGCTTATCGTGCCTGGCATGCATACGTTTCCGACGCAGGCCGTGATCCTGGCGGGTGGCCAGGGGTCACGGCTGCGCCCGTATACCGATGACCGCCCCAAGCCGATGGTCGAGATCCCGGGTACCGGGACGCCGATCATCGGCCATCAGCTTTCCTGGCTGGCCGCCGAGGGCGTGACCGATGCCGTGGTGTCGTGCGGGCACCTGGCCGAGGTGCTCCAGGAGTGGCTGGCAGACGCGGTGCTTCCGCTGCGCGTGACGACGGTGGTGGAGTCCGAGCCGCTGGGACGCGGCGGCGGCCTGAAGTACGCGGCGACGCGCCTGCCCGAGCCGGACGAGCCGTGGTACGCGACCAACGGGGACATCTGGACGCGGTTCTCGCTGCGCGAGATGGCGGCGTTCCACGCGGAACGCGACGCCACGGCGACACTGGCGCTGGCACGGCCCCGGATTCCGTGGGGCGCGGTCGAGACGGACGCGTTCGGGCACATCACCGACTTCATCGAGGCGCCGCCGTCGCCGTATCTGATCAATGCCGGGGTGTACGTGTTCTCCCCCGCTTTCAAGGGAACGCTGCCGGACCGGGGCGACCACGAGCGGACCACGTTCCCGCGACTGGCCCGCGAACGCCGACTGGCCGGTTATCCGTTGCCGCACGGGGCGTACTGGCGGGCGATCGACACCGCGAAGGACCTGACGGAGGCCGCCAAGGAGCTGGACGGGCGGTAGGGCGTACGAAAACGGGGCGGACCCGGAGGATTTCCTCCGAGCCCGCCCCGTTCCCGTGTGGGCGCCCGCCGTCAGCCCAGGAGGCCGCCGATCGGGTTGCGGCCCCCGCTGTCGTCGCCGCCCGAGGTGGAGCCGGGGTCGGGGTCGGTGCCGCCGGTGCTGGAGCCGCCGCCGGTGCCGGTGCTCCCGGAGGAACTGGGGCCGGAGCTGGTGGCGGGCGGCTGCTGGGGGGTGGTCTGCCGCGGGGGCTGCTGGCCGGTGCCCTGCGTCTGGCTGGGCTGCCCGGTGCTCGCGCCCGCGGCCTGGCCCGTCTCGCGGACGCTGTCCGAGGAGGGGGTGGAGGCGTCGGCGGACGGGGTGTGCGGTGCGGTGCTGTGCGAGGGCGTGGGCTGGTGGCCGGTGGGGCTCTTGGACGCCTTGCCCTTGCGGGACTTGTCGGGGAGGGGCGAGCCGGGCAGCTGGTTGGTCGGGACACCGTGGGGGCCGGGGACGGTGACGACCTCCGTGGAGCGGACGGCGCCGCCGAGGACGGAGCCGATGAGCAGGGTAAGGCCGACGACGACGCTGGCGACGACGGCGCCCCGGCGCAGCACACGGCGGCGCAGGTCCCAGATCTCGGAGCGGGGGCCGAGCTTGCGCCAGGCTTCCCCGGCGAGCCGTCCGTCGATGGAGTAGACGGGGGCGCCCGCGATGATCAGGGGGCTCCAGGCGGCGAGGTAGATGATGTCCGGCGCGTCGTAGGCGGCGACGGTGCGCCAGCTGACGGTGACCAGGAGGGCGGCGGACAGCAGGGCGCCGACGGTGGCGGCGACGCGCTGCCAGAGCCCGAGGACGGTGAGGACGCCGACGACGACCTGGAGGAAGGCGATCGAGAGCCCGGCGCCGACCGGGTGCGAGAGGGCGAACTCGCGCAGCGGCTCGGCCAGCGCCCACGGGTGGAGCGAGTTGAGCCACTTGACCATCGAGCCGCGCTCGCCGCCGTCGAAGTAGACGGGGTCGCAGAGCTTGCCCATGCCCGCGTAGATGGAGATGAAGCCGAGGAAGACCCGCATCGGCAGCAGAACGACGCCGAGGTTCATGCGGCGGCCCGGGTAGTACGCGTGGCGCACGTCGTCGGTGCCGCTCTGGCGCCGGCCACGGTCCTCCTCGTCGGTGAGGTCGCCGGCGGACTCGTCGTCGTACGGGCCCCGCGCGTCGTAGCCGTCCGGGGCGTACGGGCCCGGGTCGACCGGGTCGTAGGCGCCGACCGCCCGGCGCATGGGGGGCAGCAGGGGGCCGCCGCCGGAGCGGGGTGCGCCGATGACCGGGTTGGGCTGGGTCTCTTCGAGGGGGGACTCGTCGAGGCGCGGGATGACCTGGGTGCCGGCGCCGCCACGTCCCTGGTCGAACTCGTACGAGGCGTACGGGTCGTAGGGGTCGTACGCGGTGTCGGGGCGGCCGGCGGTGGAGTTGCGTACGGCCTGGAGGAGTCCGGTGGCGCCGGGGTCGCCGGGGGCGGACTTGCCGCTCCAGACGACGGGGGCGCGCCGGCCGCGACCGGCTCCGGGGGCGCTCATGGCGGGGATCCTGGGCGCGCCGGCGGGGGTCACACCGCGCAGCCGTGCGCGCTGGCCGGGGGCGAGCTGCACCCGGAAGCTGGCGTGGTTGACGATGACCTGCGCAGGGTCGCAGTCCACCTTGGTCATGCTCAGGGCGGGTAGTTCGTCGAACCGAGGCGTTCTGGTGTCCACACTCATCTAACCGAGTGATGTGTGATTAGGACACTGCCTCGACCGTGTCGAAGGTGTCCGAGACCCGTCAACAGGTGGTGGTGGGTTGCGCGGGGGCGCGTGCACGTGCGCGCGCGCCCCCGCCGGCCCGTTCCGGGCCGGGTGGATCAGGCGCGGCGGCGCGCGACCTCGTACATGACGATGCCGGCGGCGACACCGGCGTTGAGCGATTCGGCGCCGCCCGGCATGTTGATGCGGACGCGGTAGTCGCAGGTCTCGCCGACGAGGCGGCCGAGGCCCTTGCCCTCGCTGCCGATGACGATGACGACGGGCCCGCCGAGCGCTTCGAGGTCCTCGACGGTGTGCTCGCCGTCGGCGGCGAGGCCGACGACCGCGATGCCCTCCTTCTTGAACGCTTCGAGGGCGCGGGTCAGGTTGGTGACCTTGGAGACGGGGGTACGGGCGGCGGTGCCGGCCGAGGACTTCCAGGCGCCCGCGGTCATGCCGGCCGCGCGGCGCTCGGGGACGACGACGCCGTGACCGCCGAAGGCGGAGACGGAGCGGACGATCGCGCCGAGGTTGCGCGGGTCGGTGACGCCGTCGAGGGCGACGATGAGCGGGTCCTCGCCGTTGTCGTACGCGGCTTCGAGGAGGTCCTGCGGGTCGGCGTACTCGTAGGGCGGGACCTGGAGGACGAGACCCTGGTGGTTGAGCCCGCCCGTCATGCGGTCGAGCTCGGGGCGCGGCGCCTCCATGAGGTTGATGTTGCCGCGCTCACCGGCGAGCTGAAGGGCCTCACGGACGCGCTCGTCGTTGTCGATGTACTGCTGGACGTAGAGCGTGGTGGCGGGGACGCCGTCGCGCAGGGCCTCGAACACCGGGTTGCGGCCGACGACCATCTCCGAGGTGCCCTTGACACCGCCGCGCCGGGGGGCGGGGCGGCGGTTGGCGGCCTGCTTGGCCTTGGCGGTCGCGATGCGGTTCTTCTTGTGCTTCTTGCGCTCCTCGGCGGGCGGGGTGGGGCCCTTGCCTTCGAGGCCCCGGCGTCGCTGGCCACCGCTGCCGACCGTGGCGCCCTTCTTGTTGGACGTGCGGCGGTTCCTGCGCTGGCTGTTCCCGGCCATGACCTACCTGTTTCGTTGCTTCGTCGTGCGTACGTATAAGTGCAGTGTGCCGCCCGGCGGACCGGGCGGCATGTGGTGGGCTACTGGCGCGGGCCGAGTGTCCACCGGGGGCCGGACGGGCTGTCCTCGATGACGAGTCCGGACTGGTTGAGTTGGTCGCGGATGGCGTCGGCGGCGGCCCAGTCCTTGCGGGCGCGCGCGGACTGCCGCTGGTCGAGGACGAGGCGGACCAGGGTGTCCACCACGCCGTGGAGGTCGTCGCCGCGGTCGCCCTCCCCGGCCCAGTGGTCGTCCAGCGGGTCGAGGCCGAGGACGCCCAGCATGGCGCGGACCTCGGCGAGCCGCGCGACGGCGGCTTCCTTGTCGTCGGCGGCGAGGGCGGAGTTGCCCTGGCGGACCGTGGTGTGGACGATCGCGAGGGCCTGTGGAACGCCGAGGTCGTCGTCCATGGCTTCGGCGAAGGCGGGCGGCACCTCGGCGGCCGGGGCGACGGTCTCGCCGGCCTTCTCGGTGACGCGCTGGATGAAGCCCTCGATGCGGGCGAACGCGGACTCGGCCTCGCGCAGGGCCTCCTCGCTGTACTCGATCATGGACCGGTAGTGCGGGGTGCCCAGGTAGTAGCGCAGGACGATGGGGCGCCAGGTCTTGACCATCTCGCTGACGAGCACGGAGTTGCCCAGCGACTTCGACATCTTCTCGCCGGACATGGTGACCCAGCCGTTGTGCACCCAGTAGCCCGCGAAGTCGTCGCCGAACGCCTTGGCCTGGGCGATCTCGTTCTCGTGGTGCGGGAAGATCAGGTCGATGCCGCCGCCGTGGATGTCGAAGGCGGTGCCGAGGTACTTGTGCGCCATGGCGGAGCACTCCAGGTGCCAGCCGGGGCGGCCGCGGCCCCAGGGCGTCTCCCAGCTGGGCTCGCCGGGCTTCGACGCCTTCCACATGGCGAAGTCGCGCTGGTCGCGCTTGCCGGTCTCGCCCTCGCCGGAGGGCTGGCGCAGATCGTCCAGCTCCTGGTTGGACAGCTGCAGATAGCCGTCGTACGAGCGCACGTCGAAGTAGACGTTGCCCTCGGCGGCGTACGCGTGGCCGCGCTCGATGAGGCCCCGCATCATCTCGACCATCTCCGGGACGTGCCCGGTCGCGCGCGGTTCGTAGGTGGGCGGCAGGCAGCCGAGCGCGTCGTAGCCCGCGTTGAACGCCCGCTCGTTCTCGTAACCGATGGACCACCAGGGGCGGCCCTGCTCGGCGGACTTGGCGATGATCTTGTCGTCGATGTCCGTGACGTTCCGGACGAACGTCACCTCGTAGCCGCGGTGGGCGAACCAGCGGCGCATGATGTCGAAGTTCAGTCCGGACCTGATGTGCCCGATGTGCGGGGCGGCCTGGACGGTAGCGCCACAGAGGTAGATCGAGACACAGCCCGCTGCGAGCGGGACGAAGTCACGGATCTGCCGGGCGCTGGTGTCGTACAGGCGAATAGTCACCCCTCAAGGGTAGTGGGCCCGCACCAGTGCCCCGCGCCCCTGTGGATATCGCGGTCGCAGTTGTTACGGGGCGGGCGCGGGCGGGTCAGCCGGTGCGGTGGACGAGGGCGGTCGCGAGGCCCGCGATGCCCTCGCCGCGGCCGGTGAAACCCAGCCCGTCGGAGGTCGCGGCGGACAGCGAGACGGGGGCGCCGACCGCGTCGGACAGCACCTGCTGCGCCTCCTCGCGCCGCTTGCCGATCTTCGGGCGTACGCCGACGACCTGCACGGCCACGTTGCCGATCTCGAACCCCGCCGCGCGGACGATGCGGGCGGCCTCCGCGAGCAGGGTGACCCCGGCGGCGCCGGACCACTCGGGGCGCCCGGTGCCGAAGTGCTGCCCGAGGTCGCCGAGGCCGGCGGCGGAGAAGAGCGCGTTGCACGCGGCATGGGCGACGACGTCCGCGTCGGAGTGGCCGGCCAGGCCGGGGCCCTCGCCGTCCCAGCGCAGACCGGCGCACCACAGCTCGCGGCCCTCCTCGAAGGCGTGGATGTCGGTGCCGATGCCGACGAGCGGGATGACGGGGGCGGGGGCCTGGGCGGGCCCGGTGGTCTCAGAAGCCATCGTTGGCCCTCCTGCGTGCGAGAACCGCCTCGGCCAGGACCAGGTCCAGGGGGCGGGTGACCTTGA
Organism: Streptomyces sp. NBC_00209; assembly: GCF_045206345.1. Taxonomy (NCBI): domain Bacteria; kingdom Bacillati; phylum Actinomycetota; class Actinomycetes; order Kitasatosporales; family Streptomycetaceae; genus Streptomyces; species Streptomyces sp. NBC_00209. The sequence goes on from NZ_CP108121.1 coordinate 3,186,689, forward strand.
ACGCCTCTTCGTGTCCGGGGACGACGACGACGGGCGCGCCGAGCTGTTCGACCATGCCGGCGTCGTCGGTCGCGCCCTCGCCGCTGACGGCGACCTGCTCGTGGGCGCGGAGCAGGGTGGCGCGGTCGAAGCCCTGCGGGGTCTGTACGGCCCTGAGCCGGGCGCGGGCCGGGGTGGAGAGCACCGGCTCGGGCGCGCCGGGGGCCCCGGGCTCGACCTCCTTGACGGTGTCGGCGAGCGGCAGGGCGGGAACCACGGCGGGGGCGCCGTCGCGTACGGCCTCGACGACGGCGTCGACGGTGTCCACGGGGACGAGGGGCCGGGCCGCGTCGTGCACCAGGACGGCGGAGATGGTGTCGGGGAGCGCGTCGAGGCCGCGTTTCACGGATTCCTGGCGGGTGTCGGCGCCGGGCACGACGAGGAAGTCGGTGCGCTCCGGCAGGGCGTACTCGTCCAGGAGGGTGCGGACCTCTGCGACGCCCTCGGGCGGGGCGACGACGACGACCAGGGACACGTGCCGGGAGGCCGCCATGGCGCGGACGGCGTGCACGAGCATGGGCGTCCCGCCGAGCGCGCGGAGCGCCTTGGGGGCGCCGGGGCCGAGCCGTACGCCGCGGCCGGCCGCGGGGATCACGGCGGCCGTGCGGTAAGGACGCGGTTCTTCAGACATCGGTTGCACTCCGAGGCTTCGGCATGTTTGTGTCCACGGTGGACGTGGGTATGGCCACAAGCGAGCCGGGCGCTGCGCCATGACTCGACCGGGACCCTTTCCGTGACCCCGGGGCGAGCCGGGACGCGCCGCGGCCGTTCGGGGTCGGTCTCGCACGCCGGGTTCAGCAAGATCGCGAGCAACGTACCAAGGACGTGTACCGGGGGATGATCGGCGCGTGGCCGGAATTCGCCGTTGGATTGCGGTCCGGACATGCCGCAGCGCCCGACGACACAGCGTGAATACAGCTGGTCAGCGGGCACCGCGGCACATTATCTACGGCCGGTGCGATCCGGTCGTCATGACCGGTGCCATCCGGTTCAGGATGCGAGGACCTCGTCGAGGAGAGCCTCGGCCTTGTCCTCGTTGGTGTTCTCCGCGAGAGCGAGCTCGCTCACCAGGATCTGCCGCGCCTTGGCGAGCATGCGCTTCTCACCTGCGGAGAGTCCGCGCTCACGCTCACGACGCCACAGGTCGCGAACCACTTCGGCGACCTTGATGACATCACCGGATGCGAGCTTCTCGAGATTTGCCTTGTAACGCCGGGACCAGTTCGTCGGCTCCTCGGCATACGGTGCGCGCAGCACCTCGAAGACGCGGTCCAGCCCTTCCTGCCCGACTACGTCGCGCACGCCCACGAACTCCGCATTGTCCGCCGGCACACGCACCGTCAAGTCGCCCTGAGCGACCTTGAGCACCAAGTAGGTCTTGTCCACGCCTTTGATCTGGCGAGTTTCGATAGCCTCGATCAGCGCGGCCCCGTGATGGGGATAGACCACGGTGTCGCCAACCTTGAACGTCATGTGACAGGTACCCCTTCCGTGGCTATCAAGCGTAACACGAGAATCGCCACTCCTGAATGGCGTTTTCGCAGGTCAGGGCATATCTCGGGGCTTGACAAGAGAGACAGGAACGTGCTGCGGAGGCCCCGCGGAAGACGGTATTCGCAGGTCGGAGCGGCTGTCCGGCGACAGAGAAACGCGGACGTTACACACACCCCGACCCGCTTCGAAGAGGTCGAACGTCCCGTTTTGTCGGGTTCCACTTGCTGAACTTTCCGTAGCCCGTTCGATGATGGATCACTCGTTCGGACGTAAGTACCCATGGCCAATGAAATTGATCAACGTACGACCCCGGCGGGGATTATGCGCAATGAATGCGCCACCGTCCGTGAACAGCACAGGAAGCCCAGGGCGAACGCGTGGCCGGAATTTGATCAAGCGCGTTATGTGCGGGGACTGCGAATGTCCGTACGTGTCCGGGTGCCGCGATCACGGACCCGTCAGGGGCGGGTCGGGTGCGAGGCGGCGAGGAGGGCTCGGTAACCTGACGGCTGACAGACCCTTAGGGCGGCTTTACCCCAGGCGCCCGACCCGTCCGAACCGTCCGCACGTTCAAGGAGTTGCCGCCGCCGTGAGCCGCAGCCTTCGACACGGCGCCCTCGCCGCCACTGCCATCGCGTTCTCGATCACCGCGCTCACCGCATGCGGTGCGGGCAACAACGCGCAGACGCTCGAAGTCCGCCCGGACAACGCCTCCACCCGGTCCGGCGACATCAAGATCCAGAACGCCAACGTCATCACCCAGCCCGAGCGCGAGGCCAAGGGCCCGGCGGTCGTCACCGCCACGGTGTTCAACAACGGCTCCCAGGCGGAGACCCTGGACTCCATCACCCTGAAGGGCGGCAGCGGCACCGTGCAGCTGCACCCCGCCGAGGGCTCGGGTCCGGTCGTCGTCCCGGCCGGCGGCCGGGTGATCCTGGGCGGCCAGGGCAACGCCTCCGCCGTCATCGAGAACGGCGACGAGGCCACGGAGAACGGCAACGTGCAGCCGCTGGTCTTCAAGCTCAGCCGCTCCGGCGACATCTCGCTGACCGCCTCGGTCGTCCCGGCGAAGCACTACTTCAAGGGCTTCGGCCCCAGCGCGCTGCCCCAGCCGTCGGAGACGCCGGACGCCTCGCCGTCCGGTTCCCCGACCGGCTCCGCGTCGCCTGACGCGTCCGGGAGCCCGTCCGGCGAGGCGTCGGCCTCGTCCTCGGCCTCCGAGTCCGGCCAGCCCGGCTGAGCCGCACCCCGCACCGCACATGGCCGAGGCGCCTTCCCCGCCGGGGGGAGGCGCCTCGGCCATGTCATGCGTACGGGCCGGCCTACGGCTCGAACTTGTACCCGAGGCCCCGGACCGTCACCAGGAACCTGGGCGCGCCCGGGTCCGGCTCGATCTTGGCGCGCAGCCGCTTCACGTGGACGTCGAGGGTCTTGGTGTCGCCCACGTAGTCCGCGCCCCAGACCCGGTCGATGAGCTGCATCCGGGTCAGCACCCGGCCCGCGTTGCGCAGCAGCATCTCCAGCAGGTCGAACTCCTTCAGCGGCAGGTCGACCTTGCCGCCGGAGACCGTGACGACGTGCCGGTCGACGTCCATGCGGACCGGTCCGGCCTCCAGGGCGGCGGGGGTCACCTCCTCGGGCTCGCCGCGCCGGCGCAGCACGGCGCGGATGCGGGCGACGAGCTCGCGGGAGGAGTAGGGCTTGGTGACGTAGTCGTCGGCCCCTATCTCCAGGCCGACGACCTTGTCGATCTCGCTGTCCTTGGCGGTCACCATGATCACGGGCACGTTGGAGCGGCTGCGCAGCTGGCGACAGACCTCGGTGCCGGGGAGTCCGGGCAGCATCAGGTCGAGCAGTACGAGGTCGGCGCCGTTGCGCTCGAACTCGTCCAGGCCGTCGGGTCCGGTGGCCGCGATGGCGACCTCGAAGCCTTCCTTGCGGAGCATGTAGGACAGGACGTCGCTGAAGGATTCCTCATCCTCGACGACAAGCACTCGGGTCACGGAAGGGCCTCCGGGGAAGGGAATGAATCGAAGGAGTCGGGGGCGGCGTCCGGATGGGACGCCTCGTCGCCGTTGACGATGAGCGGACCGCCGGACGCACGGTCCCGGCCGCGTGCGGAGCCCGCTTCGGGCAGCCGCAGGGTGAAGGTGGAGCCCTGTCCCTCCGAGCTCCACACGGTGACCTCCCCGCCGTGCGAGGCGGCCACGTGTTTGACGATGGCCAGGCCGAGGCCCGTACCACCGGTGGCGCGTGAGCGGGCCGGGTCGACGCGGTAGAAGCGTTCGAAGACCCGTTCCCGGTCCTTCTCGGAGATGCCGATGCCCTGGTCGGTCACGGCGATCTCGATCTCGTCCCCGCCGGGCACGACCACGCGGCGGGCGGCGATGCCGACGCGGGTGCGGGCGGGGCTGTAGTTGACGGCGTTCTCGACCAGGTTGCCCAGGGCCGCCGCGAGCTGGCCCCGGTTTCCCCATATCCGCAGGTCGGCGGTGCCGCCGGCGGCCATGGTGATCTGCTTGGAGCCGGCCTGCTGGCGGCAGCGGTCGATGGCCTCGGCGACCAGCTCGTCCACGCGGACCGGCTCGGCGTCCTCCAGCGGGTCGTCGTTCTGCACCCGGGAGAGGTCGATCAGCTCCTGGACGAGGTTGGTGAGCCGGGTCGCCTCGATCTGCATGCGGCGGGCGAAGTGCTCGACGGCCTCCTGGTCGTCGGAGGCGTCGAGCACGGCCTCCGAGAGCAGGGACAGGGCGCCGGTCGGGGTCTTGAGCTCATGGCTGACGTTGGCGACGAAGTCGCGCCGGACCGCCTCGATGCGGCGGGCCTCGGTGAGGTCCTCCACGAGCAGCAGCACCAGGCGGGAGCCGAGCGGGGCGACCCGCGCGGAGACGGCCAGGGCCTCGCCCCGGCCCGTACCGCGGCGCGGGAGGTCCAGTTCGACCTGCCGTATCTCGCCGTCGCGGCGGGTGTCCCGCGCCATGTTGAGCATCGGCTCCACGGCGAGGCGCCCGCCCCGGACGAGCCCCAGCGCGTACGCGGCGGAGCTGGCCTTGACGACGCTGTCACTCTCGTCCAGCACCACCGCGGAGGAGCTGAGCACGGACAGGACCGTGTCGACGCCCGGGGGCAGCGGGGCGCCGCTGTCGGGCCGCAGGGAGGTGCGCGTCGGCTTCTTCTGGTCGCGCTCGCTCCAGCGGAACGCCAGCATGGCGATCACACCGGTACCGACACCGGCGATCGCGGCAGCTGCGGCGACCGCCGCGTTCACGTCCATGTCTCCAGGTTATGCGGCACCTCGGACACTCTCCCAGCCGTCGGGGGGCCTCCTCGGTCACTCGTCGCCCAGAGTTCACCGAGGGGCAAGGGCCGGTTCACTTGGCCGGTCGGAATCCGACGCGTACGCCCGTCACGGTGGTGGCGTGGGGTTCGGAGCCGGTCGTCGGCGGGCCCCGGCCTCGGTCAAGGACTGGAGAGGGACACCCATGCGTGACGCGTACCACGAGGAACTCGACTCGATCGGCGAGGACCTGGTCGAGATGGCCCGGCTCGTCGGCTCGGCGATAGGCCGGGCGACGACGGCGATGCTCGACGCCGATCTGAAGCTGGCGGAGTCGGTGATCGCCGCCGACCAGAAGGTGGACGACCTCCAGCACGAGCTGGAGGCGCGGGCCATCGCGCTCCTGGCCCGCCAGCAGCCGGTGGCGACCGATCTGCGGATCGTGGTGACGTCGCTGCGGATGAGCGCGGACCTGGAGCGCTCGGGCGACCTCGCCCAGCACGTCGCCAAACTGGCCCGGCTGCGCTTCCCGCAGTCCGCGGTCCCGTACGACCTGCACGCCACCATCCTGGAGATGGGCCAGCTCGCGCAGCGCCTGATGGCGAAGGCGGCCGAGGTGATCGTCACCAAGGACGTCGACCTCGCGCTCCAGCTGGAGCAGGACGACGACGAGATGGACCTGCTGCACCGCGCGCTGTTCCAGCACCTGATGGACGACCGCTGGAAGCACGGCATCGAGACGGCCGTCGACGTGACGCTGCTCGGCCGCTACTACGAGCGGTTCGCGGACCACGCGGTGTCGGTGGCGAAGCGCGTGGTCTACCTGGTGACGGGTGAGCACGCGGACGAGATCCAGCAGCCCACGCCGGTCGACGGAGCTTAGAGCCGGCCGGGTCGACAGGGCTTGGACGGGCTCCGGTGCGGGAAGGGGGCGGGGCACTCGGTGGCCGGGCGCACGCCCGCGCGCACGGCTCGTACATACGTTCCTGCGCGCGTGCGCCGTTGATGCGCCCGTCCGGGTGGGCATGCAATAGGGCGGGGCGGCACGACGTGTCCGTACGCCCCGGTCGCGAGCCCCTCGGTGGGCCTGCGGCCCTGTCGTACGCCTTGAGGAGGAACCATGGCCGATTCCCCCATGACCGAACCGGAGCGGGAGGCCCCCGCCGAGGTGGTGCCGCTGACCGTGCTGGGCGCCTGCGGCTGCGGATCGGGCTGCGGGTGCGGCTGCCAGTCCGGAGCGCCGTGCCAGTGCGGGGGCTGCTCCGGCTGACACCGCCGGCCGCTGGGCCGTACGGGTTACGAGGGTGACGCCTCCGCCTTCGTGACCCGTGCCCCGGCCGGCCGCGCCGGTGCGTCGGTCTCCGCCACCGCGGTCTCCGCCGTCGGTAGCCCGCGCATGAGCAGCCAGTAGCCGGCGGAGGCCACCGTGCCCAGGAGGGCGGTGGTCGCCCACAGCCAGCCGGCGCCCAAGTGGTCGATGACCACACCGGACATCAGCGGGGCGATGAGCGCGGCGGCCGACCAGGACAGGGTGTACATGCCCTGGTAGCGGCCCCTGCCGTGGGCCGGGGACAGCTGGACGACCAGACCGTTCTGCACGGGCGCGTTGATGATCTCGGCGACCGTCCACACGCTGATGGTCAGCGCGTACACCCCGACGGAACCGGCGAAGGCCGTCAGCCCGAACCCGTACCCCGCGAGCAGCGAGGAGGCGACGAGCAGTCGGCGCGGGTCGCGGCTCTGGATGAACCGGGTGACGGGGATCTGGAGCACGACGATGAGGACGCCGTTGACGGCGATCGCCGTACCGAAGTCGGAGCTGCTGAGCCCGTCCGTGCCCATGGCCACCGGCAGGCCCACGTAACCCTGCTGGAAGATCAGCGCGATCACGAACGACAGGCCGACGACGCCCATGAACCGTCCGTCGCGCAGCACGGTGGAGAGCCGTACGCCGTCGCCTGTGGGCACCCCGCCGACCGAGGGCCCGCCGGACCGCTCCGGGCGGGACTCCGGCACCTTCAGGAAGACGACGACCGCGCAGACGAGGGTCATCGCGGCCTCGCCGACGAAGCCCGCGCGGTAGCTGTACTCGGCGACGAACCCGGCGCCGGCGGAGGAGACCGCGAAGCCGAGGTTGATGGCCCAGTAGTTGAGCGAGAAGGCCCGCACCCGGTCCTTCGCGGGGACGATGTCGGCGATCATCGCCTGGACCGCGGGGCGGGAGGCGTTGCTCGCCATGCCGACGAGGAACGCGACCCCGGCGATGGCCGCCGGATGCGTCATGAAGCCGAGCACGGCGACCGCGGCGGCGGTGGAGAGCTGGGCGGCGAGCATGGTGGGCCGCCGCCCGACGCGGTCGGTCAGCACCCCGGCCCCGAGCGAGGAGACGACCCCGCCGAGCCCGTGGAGGGCGGCGACGAGACCGGCGTACGAGGCGGAGTAGCCGCGGTCCAGGGTCAGATAGAGGGCCATGAAGGTGGCGACGAACGCGCCCAGGCGGTTGACCAGGGTGCTGGTCCACAGCCACCAGAACTCCCTGGGGAGCCCGGAGACGGTTTCCCGGGTGGCACGGGTGGCCCGTCCGAGACCGGTGGCAGACATGCGGGTTCCCCCCGGGGACGTACGACGGATGACGCCGGGGGAAGTAAGAGGCCCACCGACGGTCCGAACATTACGAATCCGTGAGGCCGCCTGCCACTCGATTGACGGTCGCCGTCAAACGACGGCCCTGTCCGCTCTGTGACCGGTCGCGCGCGGCTCGGACGGGTTCGATTACGCTCGGACTCATGGCCGACGCACCGTACAAGCTGATCCTCCTCCGCCACGGCGAGAGCGAGTGGAACGCGAAGAACCTGTTCACCGGATGGGTGGACGTCAACCTCACCGAGAAGGGCGAGAAGGAGGCGGTCCGCGGCGGTGAGCTGCTGAAGGACGCCGGCCTGCTCCCCGACGTGCTGCACACCTCCCTGCAGAAGCGCGCCATCCGCACGGCCCAGCTCGCGCTGGAGGCCGCGGACCGCCACTGGATCCCCGTACACCGCTCCTGGCGTCTGAACGAACGTCACTACGGCGCGCTCCAGGGCAAGGACAAGGCGCAGACGCTCGCCGAGTTCGGCGAGGAGCAGTTCATGCTCTGGCGCCGCTCGTACGACACCCCGCCGCCCGCCCTTGAGGACGGCACCGAGTTCTCCCAGAGCGACGACGCGCGCTACGCGACGATCCCGCCGGAGATCCGCCCGCGCACGGAGTGCCTGAAGGACGTCGTCACGCGCATGCTGCCGTACTGGTACGACGGCATCGTCCCGGACCTCCTGACCGGCCGCACGGTCCTGGTCGCCGCCCACGGCAACAGCCTCCGCGCCCTGGTCAAGCACCTCGACGGCGTCTCCGACGCCGACATCGCGGGCCTGAACATCCCCACGGGCATCCCGCTCACCTACGAACTCGACGCGGAGTTCCGCCCCCTGAACCCGGGCGGCACCTACCTCGACGCGGACGCGGCGAAGGCCGCCATCGAGGCAGTGAAGAACCAGGGCAAGAAGTAGTACCTGCCCCGAGAAGGCCCCCGCCCTGCACGGTCAGGCGGGGGCTTCTCCGTGTTCCGGAACTCCTGGACGGAGTGACGCGCGTCACCCCGGCCCGTACCCTGTGCCCCATGCGGGGAAGAGCGGGAGGGCGGTTATGGGTGAGCCTTTGAAGACCTTTGTCGGGGGTGCCGAGGTCGAGGTGCCCAACAGCATTCCGGCGATCCGGGACGCGTTGCCGGAGGGGCGGCGGGCGGAGTTCGAGCGGGCCATCAACGAGGCCGGGGTGCATGAGATCCAGGCCGTGATGCGGCACTGGATGCTGGAGGCCGTGCCCGATCCGGAGGCCGAGCGGATTCTGGACCGGCTGGCGCGGGACGAGGCCGAGAGGCGGAGCGTCGCTTGAGCTTCCGGATCTCCTACGCGCCGCCCGCCGACGACACCCTTGCCAAGATGGCGGACGGTGAAACATTCCGGGACGAGATGGCGGCGACCCTGGGCCGTGAGCCCTATGGGCACGGGTCGACCGCCGTCAAGGGGGAGCACGATCGCCGGGAGGCGACGGTCGCCGGGGCGATCGTGCTCTATTACGTCTCCGGTTCGGTCCTCACCGTCACCGTCGTACGGCTCGTTCCGCTTCCTTGACGAGAGGTCAGGCGAGCTTCTTCGCCTGCGCGTCGATCACCGCGGTCGGCAGGTCGAAGTCCTCGCCGGAGCCCGCGGCCGCGAGGTTCATCGAGCTGAGCGTGGCGAGCGTCGCGCCCTGACGCAGCGCGGTGAGCTTGAGGGAGTTCTTCTCGCCGTCCGACTCCACCGTCACCGTCCAGGCCGCCGCCTCCTCGCCGCCCTTGACCTGCTCCTCCACGATCTTGGCGACCTTCTGCTTGTCCCCGCCGACGGTGAATGTGAAGCCGCCCGCGCAGTCCGTCGCGGCGGTGCGCAGCGCGGCCAGCGTCTCCTCGGCGCCCTTGCCGTCGTACGACGCGAGCGTGGTCATCGTGGTCGTGATGTCGAAGGCGGCCTTGAACGCCTCCTCCGGGTCGGCGATGTCCTTGTCCGCGCCCTTCTTCGGCACGCTGGCAACCTTGCGCTGGGTGCTGGCGACGGGCGAACCGGCCTTCGCACCCATCAGCGCGTCGCCGAGGACGTCGCAGGACTCCTTGTCCGCGGTCACGTCCTTGGCGTCGATCAGGTCGGCCGGACCGGCCTTGGTGATCTTGTGGTCCTTGACGTCGCCCTGTGCCAGCGAGACCTGCTCCAGCTCGGCGGCGGACAACGCCTTCGCGGGGGCCTCCGCGCCCTTGTCGGCGCCCTTCCCCGAAGGCTGGGCAGAGGAGCCGGCCGCCTTGTCGGCGCCCTTGTCGTCGCTGTCCGAACCGCAGGCGGCGGCGAACAGCGCCAGGGACATCACGGAGGCGGCAACGGCGGTACGGCGTATGACAGTGGGTCGCATGGCCCGTCCTTCTGCTCAAAGTGTTTCGCCCGCACGCGAGCAGCCAGGCCGGGTTCGGCGCGGCTGAAATGAGGGTGCGTGGGGGTGCTCCAACTCTATGAGCCCACTGTGGTTTGGCAATCCTTTACCTTGGGCATCGCACGTGATCGTGACGACGTCGTGATCACTTCGCGCACACCGTTCAGGGGGCCCGTCCGTCAGCCGGACGCGGCTGACGGCGTTGTACATGCCCCCGGTCAGCGGCTCGCAGGCCGCCGAGCTCGACCCGACCGCCGCCACCGGCCCGTACGTGGTCATGTCCGCGCGGCACGTCCGGGGACCAGCTGGAGTGGGCCCGGAACGAGGTCGCACCCCGTCTTGAGGCCACGCTGAAGGGGATCGAGTCGGCGACGCGCGTACGAGGGTGACGCGAGGTCAGCCCGATGGGCGCTGGGTGAGGTGCGCGAAGGCGTCGAGATTACGCGTGGACTCGCCGCGCGAGACCCGCCAGGCGTACTCCTTGCGGATCGCGGTCGCGAAACCGATCTCCAGCAGGGAGTTGAAGGCGCCGTCCGCCGCCTCCAGCACGGAGCCGAGCAGCCGGTCCACCTCCTCGGGCGTCACGACGGCCAGCGGCAGCTTGCCGGTGAGGTAGATGTCCCCGAGCTGGTCGATCGCGTAACCCACGCCGAACAGGCGCAGGTTCCGTTCCAGCAGCCAGCGGTGCACCGCCGCGTCGTTCTCGTCGGGGTGCCGGATGACGAAGGCGTTGAGGGAGAGGCTGTGCGCACCGACGATCAGCGAGCAGGTGGTCGCCAGCTTGCGGGTGCCGGGGAGCTGGACGACGTAGCTGCCCGGTGCGGGGCTCTCCCAGTCGAGCCCGGCGTCGGCGAAGCTCGCTTCGAGCACCTGGGCGGCCCGAGTGGCCTCGTTCTTCGCCGGTACGGGTGCGTCAGCCATGTTTCGAGCGTACGTCAGGTGGCAAAGGCGCGCGGTCGGGGCTGGTGTGGAGGGGGTTACGCGGTGGCGCGCGGCGGGTACGGCCCGGTCAGGCGTGACGGGTGCGGGTCCGCCTGCGGTGTTCCTGAATGGCCGCCGTGTACACCTCCGCGGTGGCGGCCGCCGCCGTGTCCCAGCCGAACCGCTGGGCATGCTCCGCCGCCGCTCCGCCCATCCGCGCGACCAGCTCCGGCGCCTGCGCGAACCGCTCCAGCGCCTGGGCGTACGCGGCCGGATCGTGCCCGGGGATCAGGAAGCCGCTGACCCCGTCGCGCACGGCCACCGGGAGGCCGCCCACCGCCGCCGCGACGACCGGCGTCCCGGCTGCCTGGGCCTCGACCGCGACAAGCCCGAAGGACTCGCTGTACGAGGGCATGACCAGCACGGAGGCGGCCCGGAACCAGTCGGCGAGCTGGTCCTGCCCGACCGGCGGGTGGAACCGCACGACGTCCGCGATGCCCAGCCGGGCCGCGAGCTTCTGCAGCCCCTCCGGCTTCGCGAGGCCGCTGCCGCTGGGGCCGCCGACGACGGGCACGACGATCCGGGACCGCAGCGAGGGGTCCCGGTCGAGCAGCACGGCGACCGCCCGCAGCAGCACGTCGGGGGCCTTCAGCGGCTGTATGCGGCCCGCGAAGAGGGGGATCAGGGCGTCCTGCGGAAGGCCGAGACGGGCGCGGGCGGCGGCCCGGCCGTCGCCGGGGCGGAAGCGGTCGAGGTTGACGCCGGGATGGACGACGGCGACGGCCTGCGGGTCGGCGTCGTAGAACCGGACCAGCTCGCCCGCCTCCTCGGCGGTGTTGGCGATCAGCCGGTCCGCGGCGTCCACGATCTGGGTCTCGCCGATGACGCGGGCGGCGGGCTCGGGGCTGTCGCCCTCGGCGAGCGCGGCGTTCTTCACCTTGGCCATGGTGTGCATGGCGTGCACGAGGGGAACGCCCCAGCGCTGTGCGGCCAGCCAGCCGACGTGTCCGGAGAGCCAGTAGTGGGAATGGACGAGGTCGTAGTAGCCGGGGCGCTGACCGGCCCACGCCTGCATCACACCGTGGGTGAAGGCGCAGAGCTGCGCGGGCAGCTCCTCCTTGGCCAGACCCTCGTACGGCCCCGCGTCGATGTGTCGGACGAGGACACCGGGCGCCAGGTCCACGGCGGAGGGCAGCCCTCCGGTGGTGGAGCGGGTGAAGATCTCGACCTCGATGTTGATCGCGGCGAGCCGCTTGGCCAGCTCCACGATGTACACGTTCATCCCGCCGGCGTCGCCCGTCCCCGGCTGGTGCAGCGGGGAGGTGTGCACGGAGAGCATCGCGATACGGCGGGGCCTGCGGTGACCGGCGGTGAAGGAGCCGGTGAGACCTGCGGGGAACCTGAGACGCGGTGCGCCACGGCTGCTGCCGAGCCGAGAGACGTACTGGGTCACGTCGTCCGTCCTCCTCGCTGGGCCCCGGTGCCGGCGCGGTTCACGGCATGGCACCGAAGGGGCACACGGTCCCTTCGAAGGTGGGGAACAGCGGAATCCCTCCTTTCATTTCCGCTTTGCCAAATCATTACGGCGCAAACGCGGGGGCCGCCCCGATGCTCTCCCGCCCGCCCGGCGCCCGCATCCGCCCGGATCGTTACGCTCTGTGTCATGCGCCCGATCGGCACCGCGACCCGCGGGACCACCAACCCGAACCGGCTGCGCCGCATGGACCGCTGGATCGCCGCCACGCACGGCCCCGCCCTGCGCCGCGCCGAGACCCCCGTCGCCGTCGACCTCGGTTACGGGGCCGCGCCCTGGACCGCGGTCGAACTGCTGGAGCGCCTGCGCACCGCCGAACCACGCACGGCGGTGGTCGGCATCGAGATCTCCCCGGAGCGGGTCGCCGCCGCGCAGCCGTACGCCCGCGAGGGCCTCACCTTCCGGCACGGCGGCTTCGAGATCCCGTTGCCGGAGCGGCCCTCCCTGATCCGGGCGGCGAATGTGCTGCGCCAGTACGACGAGGGCGAGGTGGCCGGGGTCTGGCAGCGGCTGTGCGAACGGCTGGCGCCGGGCGGGCTGCTGGTGGAGGGCACCTGCGACGAGATCGGGCGCCGGCACGTGTGGGTGGCGCTGGGGCCGGAGGGGCCGCGCACGGTGACCTTCGCGACCCGGCTGGGCTCGCTGGACCGGCCCTCCGATCTCGCCGAACGGCTGCCGAAGGCACTGATCCACCGCAATGTCCCGGGTGAGCGGGTGCACGCCTTCCTGCGCGACTTCGACCGGGCGTGGGCGGCCGCGGCGCCCTACGCCTCGCTGGGGGCCCGGCAGCGCTGGATCACGGCGGTGCGGGCGCTCTCGGGCGACTGGCCGCTGACGGACGGGGTGCGGCGGTGGCGCCAGGGCGAGGTAACGGTGGCGTGGGGGGCGCTGGAGCCCGGGGGGTGGTGAGGGGGCGCACTTGGGCAGCGCGAGGGCGCGTCCTCGTTGCGCCGGGATTCACCCCCTGCGGTGGGAACGGCCGGCGGTCATCGTTCGTCGGAGTGAGTGGGACGTCGGGGGCGCGGGGTGGCGGGGAATCACGGAATAGCGAAGTGCCGCCCGAAGGCCGGGGTGTGTCTGCCTCTGTTGCTTTTCGGTACGGCATGGCACGATCTGGTCGACGTCACATGTTACTGACGGTTAATCAGTTTTCTGGTGCTGCTCGAACAGTTGGGAACTGCTCGGAGGGGGAGCTCGTGTACCGACGCCACTGTGCCGCCGCCGCGATCACTCTGGTCTGCGCGCTGGCGGTCCTCGCCTCGCCGGTCCAGGCACTCGCCGCACCGCCACCGCCGGGGTCCGCCGACGGCGGCGGGAAAAGCCTGGAAGAGGTGCGCGCGGAGATCGATGAGCTGTACCTGGAGGCGGGCGCCGCCACGGACGCGTACAACCTCGCCGAGGAGAGGGCCAAGAAGCAGTCGGGCGAGCTGGTCGAGCTGGCGCAGTCGATAGTTGAGGGCCGGGCGAAGATCGCCGCTCTCAAGGACCGCGCCGGCGCCCAGGCCCGCGAGGAGTACCGCAACGCCGGGCTCCCGCCGGGCGCGCGGCTCATGCTCAGCGGCGACCCGCAGCTCTTCCTCGACGGCATCAGCCGTACGCGCCAGGGCCAGCAGGCCGGCAAGGGTCTCCTGGAGGAACTGACCAGGACGCAGCAGGACTTGGAGACGTACACCAAGGACGCCAGCACCAACTGGACCAAGCTGGAAGCCGGCCGGGTCAAGCAGGCCAAGGCCAAGAAGAAGATCAACTCACAGATAGCGGCGGCGAAGAAGCTGGAGTCGCGGCTGGAGAAGGAGGAGCGGGCCCGGCTCCTCGAACTGGAGCGGGAGGCGGCGCGGCAGGCGCAGACCGCGTGGCTCGACTCCGGCGCGCTGAAGGAGATCAACCGGAACGCGAGCCCGCTCGGCAAGCAGGCGGTGGCCTTCGCGACCGCGCAGATCGGCAAGCCGTACGTGTGGGGCGCGGAGGGCCCCAAGTCGTACGACTGCTCCGGGCTGACGTCCCAGGCGTGGGCGGCGGCGGGCCGCCCGATCCCGCGCACCTCGCAGGAGCAGTGGCGGCTGCTGCCGCACATCGCGATCAAGGACATGCGCCCCGGCGACCTGATCATCTACCACGCCGACGCCACCCACGTCGGCATGTACGTGGGCAACGGCCAGATCATCCACGCCCCTCGCCCCGGCCGCGACGTCACCCTGGCGGGCGCGGGCTCGATGCAGATACTCGGCGTGGTCCGCCCCGACGCGTAGTCCTCGGGCGGACGGCGGGGCGGGGTACCGCGCCGGACGCCGTTGGCCCCGGCGGGGCCGGGCCCCGGGCCGCCCACCCGCGCCAACGCCTTCCGGGGCCTTTCCGTCGGCTGCGCGCGGCCCGGGACGGGCCCCGGGTGGCGTGACCTTTGTCATGTCGGGATCGGCCGCCTCGGCGCGGCCACCGCGCCTGATCCGTGGTGGGACGCGGCTTATGGCGGTGCAGATGCCAGGCGCGGCGGGCGGGTCGCCATTCCGTTCCCCTGGTCCGTACCGCTATGGTCCCCGTCTGGCGGGACGTCGTTCGTCGCTCCGCCGCGCCCTCGGGGGGAGGGAAGGAAACCCGAACCGATGCCCGTACCCGTACCGCAGCCGTGTTCCGCGCCCGCTGCGGAGAACAGCTCCGGCGCCGGCCTCACCCTCCTCGTGATCGAGGACGACCCGGCGGGCACCTTCACCGCCCCGGAGCTCTCCACCGCGGCCGGTGCCCGGGTCCGTATCCGTGCCGCCCGGAACCTCACCGAGGCGGGCCGGCTCCTCACCGACGACGTGGACTGCATCCTGCTGGACCTGGCCCTGCCGGCCGGCGCCGAGGCGCGGGGCGACGGGGAGGGCGAGGAGGACGGGCTCGCCACGCTCAAGCACGTCCTGCGGATCGCCCCCCGGCACGCCGTGCTCGCCCTCACCGCGGAGGACGACGCCGAGCTGGCCGCCGAGGCGGTCCGGGTGGGCGCGCAGGACTATCTCTTCCGGGGCGAGCTGGACAGCAGGCTGCTGAGCCGGGCCATCCGCTACGCCGTGGAACGCAAACGGGCCGACGTCGCACAGCACCAGCTCACCGAGTCCCGGCTGCGCGCCCAGGAGAACGCCCGGCTGGAACGCGGGCTGCTCCCGACCCCGCTCCTCGACGGCTCCGACCTGCGCTTCGCGGCGCGCTACCGCCCGGGCCGCAGCCGCGCGCTGCTCGGCGGGGACTTCTACGACACGGTCCGCACTCCGGACGGCACGGTGCACGCGATGATCGGCGACGTCTGCGGCCACGGCCCGGACGAGGCCGCGCTCGGCGTGGAACTGCGCATAGCGTGGCGCGCGTTGACGCTGGCGGGGCTGTGCGGCGACGAGCTGCTGTCCACGCTCCAGGAGGTCCTGGAGCACGAGCGGGAGAGCGAGGAGATCTTCGCGACGCTCTGCACGGTGGACATCGCACCGGACGGCCGCCGGGCGGGCCTGTGCCTGGCCGGGCACCCCGCACCGCTGATCGCCCGCCACGGACGGGCGGCGCAGCTGCTCCCGTACCAGGACGGCGGACCGGCCCTGGGCCTGCTGCCGCGTGCGCGGTGGCCGCGCCGGCAAGTGGAACTGGGCGGGGCCTGGAGCCTGATGATGTACACGGACGGCCTGATCGAGGGCCGCGTCGGCGACGGCACGCAGCGCCTCGGACAGGACGGCATGGTGGCGATGGTCAACCGGCAGCTCGCCGAGGGCCTGACCGGCGAGGAACTGCTGGAAGCTGCGGTCGCCCAGGTGCGGGAACTGAACGGCGGCGAACTGACGGACGACGTCGCGGTCCTGCTGCTCGACCGCGACCAGGACGCCACCCGCCTCCGGCCCCCGGGCGGCGCGCGGAGCGTGAACATCCCGCGCCCGCGCCCGGCCTCACCGGCGAGGGCTCAGCGCCCGCCGTTGTAGGGGCCGTACGGGCCGTCACTGCTGGATCCGCCGCGTCGGCGGCCACCGCCACCGACGGCCTTGAGGGCGGGCCGTACGTCCACGAAGAAGACGATGGTGGCGATCAGGCCGGCGATCTGCAGGAAGATGAAGATGGGCCAGAGGTTCACCGCCACCACGATGCCGAGGACGATCAGCCAGAAGGACTTCTTCTGCTTGTCCGCCGCGCGGTAGGCGTCCTCGCGGGCCATCAGAGCCATGACCAGCGCGACCACGGCAAGGACGAGCATGGCCGCGGAGAGCAGCCCGAGGAACGAGTTGAAGCCGTCGAGCAACATGATGTGCACCGCCTAGTCAGGTGAAAGCGCCTCGCGGCCAAGGTACCGGGACAACGAACGGGCCACCCGGAATGTGCCCGCCCGCCGCCCCGGCACACCTGCCGGGGGCATCGGCGCTACTTGCCGGAGGGCGGGGTGGCCTTCTTCGCGGCGGGCTTCCGCGCCGGCGCCTTCTTGGCGGCGGTCGGCTTGGCAGCGGCGGGCTTCGGCTTCGCGGCGGCGGGCTTGGCCGTGGTGGCCGGCTTGACGGCGGCGGGCTTGGCGGCGGGAGCGGGCTTCGCGGGGGCGGCCGGCTTCGGCGCGGCAGCCGGCTCGGACTCCTTGCGCGGCTCCACGACGACGGCGATCTCCACGATCTCGTCGGCGGTCTCGCCCCGCCACGTCCGCACGGTGCGCTCGCCGCGCTCGGCGACCTTCTCGTACGTCTCCCGGGCCCGTACGGCGTACTCGGCGGCGACGCCCACCCCGCGCAGCGCCAGGTCCTGGGCGTTCTCGCCGAGCTTCTTCAGGTCGGTATCGAAGGCGCCGATCACCTCGGTGACCCTGGCCTGGAAGACGGCCTGCGCCTCCCGGGCCTGCTCGGTGACCCTCTCCTGGACGGCCTTGGGGTCGGTGTTCCGTACGGCCTCGATCCGCTCCGGGGCCTCGGCCCGCAGCTGGTCGAGCAGCGCGGGCACCTTGCGGGCCTGGCGCACGGCGAGGTCGGCGGTGCCGGCGGCGAAGTAGAGGGGGGTCGGGTCGGTGAGGGTCTTGCGCAGGTCATCGGTGATGGCCATGACTGTGGTCCTCCCGGATCATCAGACTGGGTGTGAGGGTGATGGAGCTCTCAAGCTGTATCGGCAGCACTGCCGTCGGCATTGAAGGGAGTGTCTGCCCCGGGCTCGTCGTCCAACCCGTTCTCCTTGCGGAAGGACGCGTAGATCTGGAGCAGCACGCTCTTCTGGCGCTCGTTGATCGACGGATCGGCGAGGATCACCGCCCGCGTCTCCAGCTCGTCCTGCTGCCGCTCGTCCAGAATCCCGGCCCGCACGTACAGGGTCTCGGCGGAGATGCGCAGCGCCTTGGCGACCTGCTGCAACACCTCTGCGCTCGGCTTGCGCAGCCCGCGCTCGATCTGGCTGAGGTAGGGGTTGGACACCCCGGCGGCATCGGCGAGCTGCCGCAGGGAGAGCTGCGCGCTGCGGCGCTGCTCCCGCAGGTACTCGCCGAGATTGCCGACGTTGAGTGAGGCCATGCCTCGATGCTGCCCCCGTTTGCTAACTTTTGCAAGCACCCGCTTGCAAAAGTGTTCCGCGCGACCACCCGGCACACGAGCCGCCCAAACCGTCCTGGACGAGGTCGACCCCAGGCACGGCACGCGGTTCCGGCTGATGCGTCGCCCGGAAGCATCCTCCTGGACGCCGGGCGGGTCAGCGGCGTCGTGGACATCGAGGCGGTCGGCAGCGGGACCCCGGGCCTTCGACTACGCGATCCTGCTCAGCGCCGAGGGCCCCGGAGACGGACCGGGCGGCGCCCTCCTCAGCCGCGCCCTCCGAGGAACCCCGCCACCACCGCCCCGAACGCCTCCGCGTCGTCCGCCCACGGATAGTGCCCCGCCCCCGGCTGCACGACGAGCGCGGCATCCCGGAACAGCTCGGCGAACGCGGCCACCGCGCTCGGCGGGCTGTTCAGGTCGTACGCGCCGGCGAGCAGCAGGACGGGCGCGGCGAGGGAGGCGAGGGCCTTGCGGGTGGCCGGCGGGTCGAACGCACCCTCGGCGCCGAAGAGCGCGACGGACTCCGGGTTGCCGGGGCGGCCGAGCTCCCGCAGGCGGCGGGCCGCGTCGTCCCAGCGGCCGTGGAAGAACGGTTCGACGGCCTCCCGGTCGGTGCCGTTCCCGCGTGTGATCGCCTCCAGCGCGGGGAAGGCCGCCGGGAACCACGGTTCGCCGCTCCTCAGCCGCGCGAGCGCCCGTCGCTCGTCCCCGGTGATGTCGATGCCGACGGCCCGTGTACTCGGGGCGATCAGGGCGAGCCTGCCGATCCGGGCCGGGCGGCGCTCCGCGTACTGGACGACGATGTTCGCCCCGGCGGAGTGGCCGAGCAGATCGACGCGGGCGAGCCCGAGGTGGCGGCGCAGCGCCTCCACGTCCTCGGCCAGACGGTCGCAGCGGTACGAGGAGACGTCCTCCGGAACCGCCGAGCCCCCGTTGCCCCGCAGGTCGGGGACGACCAGGCGGCGGTGGGCCGACAGGCCGCCGAGGTCACCCAGATAACGGGAGTCGGCCGGGCCGCCCGGCACGCAGACGACGGGGTCGCCCGGGCCGTCCCCGTAGGTCCGGTAAGCGAGCAGGGTGCCGTCGGGCGCGGTGAAGGTGTGCGTGGTCATGCGAGCAGAGTGACAGCCATAACCAGGTTGTACAACCTGGTTATGGAACCCCGGTATATAACTGGGTTGTGGCAGGCGATCAGAGGCAGAAGAACTGCGGCACCCCCGCGCTCACCGAGGCGCAGGCCGCCCGCATGCTCGCCGGGATGAACGAGGCCATCCGCGCGGGCGAGGAGATGCGCGGACTGCGCACCGAGATGATCAAGGTGCTCGCCGACCTCGGCTGGACCCAGGAACGCATCGCCCGCCTCACCGGAATGAGCCAGCCCGCCGTCTCCAAGCAGATGGTCAAACACCGCGACGCCGGACCGCCCCAGCCGCTCGGCCTCGCACTCGGCCAGGACGACCCCCCGTGGCTGGAGGGGCGGCTGTGGGGCGTGGCGGAGGACATCGCGGAGACGTACGGCTCCGCCGCGCGCTGCCGCCCCGCCGTCGACGCCCTCGCGCGCGGCCGGCAGCGCTTCACGCCCGAGAACACCGACGCGCTGCGCCGGCTCGTCGAGGAGGACCTGCGGCGGTACGGGGACGAGCTGGCCGCGCACCGGGCCGCGTACGACGAGATCAGCCGCGCGCTCGACGTGCCGTCACGGACCGCCGGCTCCCCGCCCGGCTCCCCATCCGTACGCCGTACGCTCGCCCACCGCCTGCAACTCGGCCGGCTGCGGGGCGAGTAGGCCGGGGGCAGGACGCCCGCCGCGCCGTGGCCTCGCCCGACGACGCGTGGCGGCCCGTTTTGACGGCCGCACACGCGGGAAGATCCGGGGCTCAGAACGCCGCCCGGATCTCCCCCACCTGCGCCCGGCCGCCCGACAGCGGCGCGCGGCCGATCCGGCCGACCACGGGGGCGTCGATCCCCAGCAGCTCCAGCGCGCGGGCCAGGACCGGGCCCAGTGCCCGGGTCGAGCCGTCATCGATCTTGAAGGCCAGCGCCCGGCCGTCCGCCAGGGCCACCGCCTGCACGGCCTCCGCGCCCATCTTGGAGAGGGTGCCGGGCACCTCGCGCATCAGCCAGGTGTCGGGGCGCCGGGTGCCCGCCACGTACTCCGGGTGCGCCCGCATCGCGTCCGCCACCCGGCGCTCCGCCGTACCCGGCTCCGCCAGGACGAAACCGCGGAACGCGCGCGCCAGGCCCACCAGCGAGATCGCCATCAGCGGCGCCCCGCAGCCGTCCGTGCCGACGGCGGCGACCTCCTCGCCCGCGGCCTCCTCCACGACCTGGTGCACCAGCTGCTGGAGAGGGTGCGCCGGGTCCAGGTAGCCGTCCATGTCCCAGCCGTTGTGCGCGCAGACGGCGAGCATCGCCGCGTGCTTGCCGGAGCAGTTCATCGTGAGGCGCTCGCGGACATGCCCGGCGGCGAGATACGTCTCGGCCTCCACCGCGTCCAGCGGCAGGTCCGGCGGGGTCTGAAGGTCCTCGGGCGACAGTCCGTGCTCGGTGAGCATCTTGCGTACGAGATCGAGGTGGAAGCCCTCGCCGGAATGGCTCGCGGCGGCCAGCGCCAGCCGCTCCCCCGACAGGTCGAGCCCGGCCCGCAGCACCGCCGCCGCCTGCATCGGCTTGTTCGAGGAGCGCGGGAACACCGGCGCCGCCGGGTCGCCCAGGGACAGCTCCACGCTGCCGTCGGCGGCCAGCACGACCAGTGAGCCCCGGTGGTGGCCCTCGGTGAAGCCGGACCGCACGACCTCCGCCAGCACGGGCAGGCCGGGGGCCGGGTCGGATATGGCGGAGGTGCGGGCTGCGCTGGAGGTCATGGTGGCCTTCCGGGGACGGGAGGGACCCGCCCGTCCCCGGAGGGATCGCCTCAGGCGAGCAGGTCGTCTACTTGTGCTTCCCCGTCACGGTACCTGCGGGCGATCTCCGCGCCGCAACCGTCCGTCGTGCGCTGGAGCCGGTGCCGGCGCCGGGAAACCTGCTGCTCGTAGCGGACCAGCCGCCCCATCGCGGTGTGCAGCTCTTCGTCCGTCCGGGCGTCGAGGTCGGACAGCTCCACCTCGGCCAGCGTCTCGGCGGCGAGCTTGCGGTACTCGTCGCTGCGCGGCGTCGACAGCGTGACGTGCCGGGCGGACGAACGCTGCGGGGACGGGGCGTCGGCGAGGATCTCCGACAGCCGGTCCACCACCGGCGACTCCGGGCCCCGGCGCCGGGCCAGCTCGGCCCGCAGGATGTCGATCCGCCCCTGCACGAGCCGCCGCACATAGCTGAGGTCGGCCTCGTCGCGCTGGGCGTCGCGGCGCAGCGCGCGCAGCTCCGGCAGGCGCAGGGCGGTCAGTTCGGCCCGGGCCGCGCCGTCGCCGGTGTCGTCGCCCTGCCCGGTCCGCTGTACGGGTGGGCGCATGGTGCTGATACTCGTACCGTTGCCCGTGCTGCCGCTGACACCGGGGCGCGCGACCGGCACTGCGCCCGGGGACTGCCCGGTTCCATGGGTGCTCATGCTTGTGTCCATCCCCTCGACCCGGTGCGTCGGCGCACCGCCTCCCGAGCATCGTGCCACCCCGAGGGGCCTTCTGAGGTTGCTCTGTACCCGTTCGGCCCAAGATAGGTTGGTCTGTATGCGTGCAGTGGTACAGAGGGTGGATGGTGCGAGCGTCACGGTGGCGGACGTCGCGGACGGCGACGGCGGTTCCCGCGTCGTCGGGGAAATAACCGGCGAGGGCCTGTGTGTGCTGGTGGGGGTGACCCATGAGGACACCCCGGAGAAGGCCGCACAGCTCGCCCGGAAGCTCTGGTCGGTCCGCATTCTGGAGGGCGAGAAGTCCTGCTCCGACGTGAATGCGCCGCTTCTGGTGATTTCGCAGTTCACCCTCTACGGGGACGCCCGGAAGGGCCGCCGCCCCACCTGGAACGCCGCCGCGCCCGGCGAGGTCGCCGAGCCCCTGGTGGACGAGGTGGTGGCGCGACTGCGGGCGCTCGGGGCGACGGTGGAGACGGGCCGGTTCGGGGCGGACATGCGCGTCTCGCTCACCAACCACGGCCCGTTCACCGTCATCATCGAGGTCTGAGCCCCACTCCCCAGGTTCCTACGGCTCGACCACCGTCTCCTGTGCCGCCGCCGTGTCCCCGGCCAGCAGCCGCGCGTCGACCGCCACGTTCCGCTTCACCAGGGCGAGGGCGATCGGGCCCAGCTCGTGGTGGCGGGCGGACGTGGTGACGAAGCCCAACTGGCGGCCCTCCGGCCCGTCCGACGCGAGCCGGACCGGGGTGCCGGGGCCCGGCAGGTGGACCTCGCTGCCGTCCAGGTGCAGGAAGACCAGGCGGCGCGGCGGCTTGCCCAGGTTGTGCACCCGGGCGACGGTCTCCTGACCCCGGTAGCAGCCCTTCTGCAGGTGGACGGCGACGCCGATCAGGCCCAGCTCGTGCGGGATGGTGCGGTGGTCGGTCTCGAAGCCGAGCCGCGGCCGGTGCGCCTCCACGCGCAGCGCCTCGTACGCCAGCACCCCGGCGACCGGGCCGTGCTCCGCCGCGTACGCCTCCAGCCCGGCGCGCGGCAGGAACAGGTCGCGGCCGTGCGGTGTCTCGCGTACGACGGCCCCGTCCGGGACCTCGGCGATCGAGCCGGCCGGGAGGTACACCACCGCGAAGTCCTCGGTGCGGTCGGCGACCTCCACCCGGTAGAAGAACTTCATCGACTCCAGGTACGCGATGAGGTCGCCCTGCGTACCCGGTTCGACGTGCATCCACACCGTCTCGCCGTCGTCCACGAGATACAGGGCGTGTTCGATGTGGCCGTTCGCGCTGAGGATGAGCGCTTCGGTGGCCTGGCCCGGGCCGAGCTCGGTGACGTGCTGCGTGATCAGGAGGTGCAGCCAGGCCAGCCGGTCGCTGCCGGTGACGGCGACGACGCCGCGGTGCGAGAGGTCGACCAGGCCCGAACCGTCGGCGAGGGCGCGCTGCTCGCGGAACAGGTCGCCGTAGTGCGCGGCGACGCCTTCGTCGCGGCCCTCGGCGGGGACGGCGCCGGGCAGGGACAGCAAGGGGCTCTTCATGCGACCAGCGTACGACTGCTTTTCGGGCCCCGGCCGCCCGGTGCCTCAGGCCCCTGCCGCCGGTGCCGGACCGGTGGCGTCCGGGCCGTCCTTCGCCGCCTTCGCCGTGCAGTCGGCGCAGCGGCCGAAGATCGCGAAGTGCTTCATGTCCGTCTCGAACCCGAACGCGCCGCGCAGCTTCTCGGTGAACTCCGCGACGACGCTCACATCGGCCTCGATCACGTCCGTGCAGTCCCGGCACACCAGGTGGATGTGGTGGTGGCGGTCGGCCAGGTGGTACGTGGGAGCGCCGTGCCCCAGATGGGCGTGGCTGACCAGCTCCAGCTCCTCCAGGAGCTCCAGCGTCCGGTAGACCGTCGAGATGTTCACGCCCGACGCGGTCCGGCGCACCTCGGAGAGGATGGCGTCGGGCGTCGCGTGTTCGAGCGCGTCGACGGCCTCCAGGACCAGTTGGCGCTGCGGGGTCAGCCGGTAACCGCGATTCCGGAGGTCGGTCTTCCAGTCGGTGCTCACCACAGACCCAGTGTAGGTCCGGGCGGACGGCCGCTCGGCGGAAACGGCGGCTACTTGAAGAAGGCGATCCCGTCGTCCGGCAGGTCACCGAGGCTCTTGGCCATCGCCTCGACCTCCTCGGGCGTGACGGTCTTCTTCAGGTGCGCCGACATGTACGGCCGCAGCTCGACCTCGGGCGTCGCCTTCTCGCCGACCCACATCAGGTCGCTTTTCACATAGCCGTAGAGCCGCTTGCCACCGCTGTACGGGCCGGAGGCCGCGGTACGGGCCACCGCGTCGGTGACCAGGTCGATCTGCGGCTTCTTGTCGGCCAGCTCGCCGTACCAGATCTCGATGACGCCCTGGTCGCGGGCCATGACGACCTCGACCTTGCGGTCCTTGTCGATGCGCCAGTAGCCGGTCTCGGTCTCCAGCGGGCGCACCTTGTTGCCCTCGGAGTCGAGGACCCAGGAGTGCGAGGTGTACTCCAGGAAGTCGCGGCCGTCCTGGCTGAACGTGACCTCCTGGCCGAAGTTGCACTTCTCGGCGCCCGGGAAGTCGGAGACTCCCGCGCCCGCCCAGTTGCCCAGGAGGAAGGCCAGCGGGACGAGGTCCGGGTGGAGGTCGGACGGGATCTCGATCATGAGCGGCTCAGTCGATCTGTGAGGCGGGAGGCGGGAACGCCGGGAACAAGGAGGGGGTCAGCGCTGACCCTGGTACAGCTTCTTCACGGTCACGGCGGCGAAGGCGAGAACGCCGACGCAGACCAGGACCAGCAGGGCGGAGAAGAATGCCTCAAGCACGGGGGCTCCTCGGACGAGCGGTTGGGCGGCAGTACAGGGCAGTACAGGACCGGGCCCCAGCCTAATAGGTGGGGCCCGGTCCCGCCGTTCCGGGTCCGGTCAGCCCAGCAGCTGGTTCTGGAGGATCAGCGTCTGGTGGAACGGCACGCGCGGCGTCCCGGCGCCGCCCTTGCGCGACTGGACGACCACGGCGAGGGTGTCCCCCGCGATGACGTAGCCCGTCCGTACCTGCGCGGAGCCGTAGGGCTTCGGCTCGCTGAAGACGTACGAGGCCGTGGCCTCCACCTTCCCGCCGCCCTTCCAGCTCTCGTCGAGCTCCATCTCGTGCGCGCCGGGCATGTCGTCCCCGGCCGACGCCCCGATGAAACGGTCGTCGCGGTACGCGTCGGCGTCGTCCGCCGAGCTGAACTGGAGCAGGTAGATCCGGTTCGACGTGCCGTCGGGCATGGTCCAGCCGCGTGCCGCGATGTGCCGCAGGGTGCCCTCGCGCAGGGTCTCGCCGATGCCGGCGCGCCCGCCCTCGGTGAACTCGGAGGCGAACCGCTCGTTGCTGACCCAGCCGCCCTTGAGCTTCTTGTCCACCGTGGCCCCGGCCGGCGCGGGCAGCAGCAGCTCGCGCAGGTCCGCGTGGTGGATCTCGGACGGGTTGCCGTCGTTGTAGGGGCGCGGCGTGTCCGCCGGGAGCGCGGGCAGGGTGAGCCGGGGGTAGTCCCAGCGCCCGTCGTCCTCGGTGGCGAGACCCGGTACGTCGGTGCGCTCCATCGAGGTGATGCCGTACGCCGTACCCGCCCCGGCCGCGCCGAACACCAGCACCGCGGCGGTCCACCGCGCCACGGCCCGCAGCACCCGGCGCGGGGGGCGGGGGCCCTGCGCCACGGGGGCCGGCGGCGCCGGCGGCATGGGCGGGAGCTCAGGGAGGTCCGGGAGCCGCGGGGGCACGGGGGCGGAGGCCGGAGCCTCGGACTCCGGACCGGTCGCGGGCGCGGCCGTCTGCTCGGTCATACGTACTCCCCCGGGGACGTGATGTGGTTCAGCTGGTCCTTGACCAGTTCGGCGACGGCCGACTTACGGAACGGATCGGTGCCCGACGCCGAGAAGGTGACCATCACCTCGCCCTCGTACGCCATGCAGAACATGCCCTCGATCCGCCGGTCGTCGTCCTTCGGGTCGAGGAAGCAGGAGGCGTTCCTCTTGTGGCCGGCGATCTTCGGGCCGTCGCGTAGGACGTCGACGCTGTCGAAGAGTTCGTGCCGGAAGGTGTAGAGGTCCCGGAGGGCCTTCTTGTCCTTCATCCGCACCAGCTGGGTGTCGATGACCAGGTCGTTGTCGTGCGAGGCGTAGGTGCGGACCGCCAGGCCCTGGATGCGGAGCTTGTCGATCCGCTTCTCGAACTCGCGCCGCTGCCGGCCCGACAGGCCGCGCCCGCCGTCCTTCATCTCGGCGGTGGCCGCGGCGCCGCTGAGTTCGGCGTCGTTGCCGTACGTGCCGGAGTCCGGGCCGAGCCGGTAGCCGGCCGGCACGGGCAGCAGCAGCTTGCTCAGCTCGGTGGTGGCCCTGCCCCGCGCCAGGTCCCCGGCGGGGTCCTTGGCCGGTTCGTGGGCGGGCTTCTGCCACAGCCGCGTCGGGACCGCGCGGTCCGCGCCGTCGACGGTGACCTTCGTGTACGCGGCGGCGCCACCGACCGCGGCGAGCACCAGCACGACGGGGAGGACCGCGAGGACCACCCGGCGCGCCCTGCCCCTGCTCACGGGAGCGGGCGCCGCGAAGGGGTTGCCGTCGTTCACCGGCGGAACGGGCTCGGGGGTGTGGTCGTCGTTCACAGGCGCTCCAGCTGTCGCTCGGCCAGCGTCCGGATGTCCTTCTTGCTGATCGGAGCGCTGTCGAAGATGTGGATGTCGACCATCACGTCGCCCCGGCTGAAGATCGCCCTGGCCTGGTAGAAGGGCAGGTATCCGGCCTCGCGCTCGGCCGGGAAGAGGTAGTAGCGGCCTTCCGCGCTGCCCTTGAGGGCGGTGCCCTCGTTACCGGCGCTCTTCTTCTCGGGCATGTACGAGCGCTGGTCCTCGGCGTGCGCGGCGGCTGCGGCGCCCGAGCGGAACTGCACCAGGGAGACGGCTCCCGTGCGGTACTCGCCCTTCTTCCAGGCGGCGCCCGCGACCCGGCGGATGCCCTGGTCGAGGAGGTCGCTGAACATGTAGTCCTCGCTCTCGAAGTCCAGGGCGTAGTTCTCGACCCCCAGCCACCCGTCCTGGGTGAGGGCGGTCAGGCTCTTGTCCTCCTGCCAGCCCTTCGGCCGGGGCACGATCAGCTTGCGCAGGTCACCGTCGGTGCGGACCCGGCGGTCCTGCGAGGCCGGCAGCGGATCGGGCGCCTTGCCGGCGGGCAGGGCCTTGCCCGGGTACGCCAGACCCGGCTGCGAGAGCGCGGCGAGCGGCGTCGGGGCGCGGCCGGCCTGGACGCCGTAACCGGTCGCGATGCCGCCGGCGATGCCGAGCGCCGCTGCGGCGGCGATGATCAGGGTCGTACGCCCGCGTGGGCGCCGCCTCACGGGGACGGCGGGCTCCACGGCGGGCTCCACGGCGGGCTCAGGGTGCTCCCCCGCATCGGCCGCCTCGGCCGCGTCGACGGGCGGCTCTGGCTGCCCGTCGGAAATGCTGTCGTTCGCGTGCAAAATGGGTCCCCCCACGAGACCTTGAAGCACGGATTCCGTTATCCGCGCACACAACTGACCCACAGCTACGGGGTGGGGTTGTGCGGCCGAGGATTACAGTTCCGTATATGCCGAAGAAGCTCGTGATCAAGGTGACCGCAGGTGCCGACTCCGCCGAGCGCTGCTCGCAGGCGTTCACGGTGGCGGCGGTGGCCGTCGCCAGCGGGGTGGAGGTTTCGCTCTGGCTGACCGGGGAATCGGCGTGGTTCGCGCTGCCGGGCCGCGCCGCCGAGTTCGAACTGCCGCACGCCGCACCGCTGCCGGACCTGATCGAGTCCATCCAGGCGGCCGGCCGGATCACGCTGTGCACGCAGTGCGCGGCCCGCCGCGACATCACCGAGGCAGACGTCCTGGAGGGCGTGCGGATCGCCGGGGCGCAGGTCTTCGTCAGCGAGATCATGGCCGACGGGGTGCAGGCGCTCGTCTACTGAGAGGCCCGCTCAGCCGCGCCGCTTCCGGCCGTCCAGCTCGTCCCACCACGCGTCCGACTCCGGATCGCCGGTGGCGCCGCCGTCCTTGCGCGGCCGGGCGTCACCGGGCGGCGGAGGCCGCTGCCGCTCCTCCTGCCCCCCGGGCTCGTCCCACCAGCGGTCCTCGGGCCCTTTGCGGTTGCCGACCATCGCGGCGACGGGCGGGATCACCATCGCGACCACGCACATCGCGATGGCGGCCGGCATCGACCAGAGCCTCACGAAGGCCCAGGCCGAGACGAAGAGGACGAGGCATACGCCCATCAGTACGAAGTAGGCGCGCCGGCGTCGGCGGTACATGAGTCCAGCGTAGGCCCGATCGGCCTGCTCGGCCGGTCCTGGGCGAACCCGCACTTCACGCGGGCGGCACGAAGGGCCGTACCCGTGCCAGGCAAGCGTCCAAACCCCCTGGGGTACGGCCCTTCGGCCGGTCATCGGCCACGCCGACGGTCGTGCTAGACGGCGATGGCCACCTCGGCCAGGCCACCGGTCTGCGCGACGACCGTGCGGTCCGCGGTGCCGCCGGGGACGAGGGCGCGAACGGTCCAGGTGCCCTCGGCCGCGTAGAAGCGGAACTGGCCGGTCGCCGAGGTGGGGACCTCGGCGGTGAACTCGCCGGTCGAGTCCAGCAGGCGGACGTAGCCGGTGACGGGCTCGCCGTCGCGGGTCACGCTGCCCTGGATGGTGGTCTCACCGGGCTTGATGGTCGAAGCGTCGGGGCCGCCGGCCTTTGCTCCACACATGGTTCAGTCCTTCTGGTCGGGGGTCGTGCAGGTCCGGGTCGTACGGATTACTTGTTGGCGCCGAGCTCGATCGGCACGCCGACGAGGGAGCCGTACTCGGTCCACGAACCGTCGTAGTTCTTGACGTTCTCCTGGCCGAGCAGCTGGTGCAGCACGAACCAGGTGAGCGCGGAGCGCTCGCCGATGCGGCAGTACGCGATGGTGTCCTTCGCCAGGTCGACCTGCTCGGCCTCGTAGAGGGCGCGCAGCTCGTCGTCCGACTTGAAGGTGCCGTCGTCGTTGGCGTTCTTCGACCACGGGATGTTGCGGGCGCTCGGCACGTGGCCGGGGCGCTGCGACTGCTCCTGCGGGAGGTGCGCCGGGGCGAGCAGCTTGCCGCTGAACTCGTCGGGCGACCGCACGTCGACCAGGTTCTGGGTGCCGATGGCCTTCACGACGTCGTCGCGGTAGGCGCGGATCGACTCGTCCTGCGGCTGGGCCTGGTACTGCGTGGCCGGGCGGGACGGGATCTGGTCGCCGTCCACGAGGTCGCGGGAGTCGAGCTCCCACTTCTTGCGGCCGCCGTCGAGCAGGCGGACGTCCTGGTGGCCGTAGAGCTTGAAGTACCAGAACGCGTAGGACGCGAACCAGTTGTTGTTGCCGCCGTAGAGGACGACCGTGGTGTCGTTGCCGATGCCCTTCGCGGACAGCAGCGCCTCAAAGCCGGCCTGGTCGATGAAGTCGCGGCGGACCGGGTCCTGGAGGTCCTTGGTCCAGTCGATCCGGATCGCGTTCTTGATGTGGTTCTTCTCGTACGCGGAGGTGTCCTCGTCGACCTCGACGATGGCGACCTGCGGGTCGTCGATGCGGGCCTCGACCCAGTCGGCGTCTACCAGGACGTCACTGCGGCTCATTGTGTTTCTCCTCCGGGGCAGTCTGCGGCGAGATGGTGCACGGGTCGTGCGTGATGCGGATGTGCGGGGCGCGGGCCGGGCCCGAATCCACGGGCGGCATGCGCGAGGGCCCCGACGTGCGGTCGAAGGGCCTGGGAACGCGGGAAACCGGGCGTCCCGCTCAGACAGTGCGACAGAGCATGGCGGCGACGCGGCACAGGTCCACTGCCCGCCGCTTCGTGAGATCCGCCTGGCCACCCTGAGAGAGGCCGCCCATAGAGCACTGCATGGGACCGATCGTAGGGACGTACGGGCGGACATGTCACCGCCGTGTCGTATGTTGAGACAGGATCGTCCGCAATGCGGAACGACTGCCGCTACGACACCGGCCGGGCGCCGTCGCGCGAGGCGCCGGAGCGGTCGTCCATCTGCGGACCGGACCGGTCCGTCTCACTATGTGGCGGGGCCACCCATCCCTACCCCCGCGCGGGCCCGGTCATCCCGCCAGGCGCACGTCGGTGCCGGTCCCCGATATCTCCAGACCGTCCTCGGTCGGCTGGATCTTCTCCAGCTTCAGGCCGCTCGGCAGCCCGCCGACCTCGCGCTCGAAGTCGGTCTTCTCGCGGACCAGCTTCTCCAGGCCGGGAATGCCCTCACCCGGCACCTTGTCCGCGTGGACGCGGACGGTGTGGCCGTCGAGCAGGGTGACGGTGGACAGGACGCTGCGCGAGATCGGGCGTCCCAGGACGTTGACCGTCCCGGTCACCTTCACCTTGTTCTTGCCGCCGTACTCGACCTTGACGCCGTCGCTGGCGGCCTTGGTCAGGTCCTCGTACGAGATGACGACCGTCCCGGTGGCGCGGTCGGCGACGGCGCCCGAGAAGCCGTCGGTCAGCCGCACGTCGTGCAGCTCGGCGTCCAAGGTGGAGATCCGCAGCGTGTGCCCCCCGGCGCGGGTCTCGATGCCGGTGATCTTCACGTCGACCTCGTCCAGCTCCGAGCCGGCGAGCTGGGTGAGGAACGGGAAGCCCTTGACGGAGATGTCGGTGGAGTCGATCTGCGCGCCCGGGACCTTCACCCGGTCCTCGGCCTGCGACTCGGCGATGTTCACCGCCACCCGGTCCACGGCCACGAACAACGCCGCCAGGATCACCAGGGCGATGCCCCATATTCGCAGTGCACGCATGCCTGTCCTTCCCCCACCCTGCCGCCCGTACGGCGTGATCGACGTGCGAAAGCCCCCCAACGGTTCCCCGTGGAGGGCTTCGCCATGCGGATGGAGCGGTACGAATGTGAGCGGTACGGGACTACGTCAGCACGCGGCCCAGCACATAGACGGCCGGCGCGGCCGCGGTCAGCGGCAGGGCCACACCCGCCGTCATGTGCACGAAGCGTGACGGGTAGTCATAGCTCGCGACCCGCAGCCCGATCAGCGCGCAGACCCCGGCGGCGAGGCCCAGCAACGCCCCCCTCGCACCCAGGTCCGTCACGCCCCCCGCCACCGCTCCCGCCCCCGCCGCGACGGCCAGCGCGGCCACGACGGACACCGGCGCGGGCAGCGGCAGCGCCCGTACGAGCACGGCGGCGGCCACCGCGACCGCGCCCACCGTCACGGCGTCCGGGACGGCCGCGAGGTGGCCGGCCGCCAGCACCGCGAGAGCGGCCGACGCGACGGTGGCCATGAGGCCCTGCATCCGCTCGTCCGCGCCGGCCCGGCTGCGCAGCTGGAGGACCACGGTGAGCAGCACCCAGACGCCCAGCGTGCCGATGATCGCGGCCGGACCGTTCTCCCGGCCCGCCGCGAGGAGCGCCACATCGGCGACCAGGCCACCGGCGAACGCCAGCGCGATGCCCTGCCGGGCCGGCCACATGCCGTTCAGCCGGAACCAGCCCGCCGCCGTCACCGCCTGGAGCAGCACCAGCGGCACGGCCAGCGCGTACGAACCGATCGCGGCGCCGAGCGCCAGCAGCAGCCCGAGCACCGCGGTGATCGCGGCCGGCTGGATTCCCGGCGCGATGACCGGGGAACGCCCCTCGGCCCGGGCGCGCTGCGCGTCGGTGATCCGGGCGTTGCCGACGGTGGTGGGCGCGCTGTACCCCTCGGCGGCGGAAGCGGCGGGGGCGGGCGGCGCGGGCGGCACGGGCTCCGCGTGGGCCTCGGGCGGCAACGGGTAGGAGCCGGTGGCCGGCTGGTACTGCGTGTCCCAGGTCTGCCCCTGCCAGGTCTGCGCGGCGCCCTGGTCCGGCTGCCCGGCCGAGGGGTCCGGATACACCTGACCGCCGTACGCGGGTTCGCCGTACGCCTGCTGCGGGTACGCCTGGTCCGGGTACGCCTGCGGCTGCGGCTGGCCGTACTGCCGCGGGTCCTGTCCGTACCCGTACTGCGGCTGCTGTTCCGGGCCCTGGCCGCCCGGGTGGTACGGATACTGCTGATCGTTGCTCATGTGCTGGGGTTCACCCTCCTGCGAACGGCGGGAGCACCTCGACCGTGCCGCCCTCGGCAAGGCGTACGGTCTCATGGCTCCGGGTACCGACGGGATCGCCGTCGATGAGGAACGAGCACCTTCGCAGGACGCTGCTCAGCTCGCCGGGGTGCCGCTCGCGCACCGCGTCGAGCGCCTCCTTGAGGGTCCCGGCGGCGTACGGCTCCTCCGCGGTCCCGGCCGCGGCCTTGGCGGCTGCCCAGTAACGGATCGTTCCCGCGGGCATGGCGGCGCTCCTTTCGTTCCGTTCCTCCGGTGCCGGTTCGGGGGACACCGGCCCCCCATCATGGTTCACCGTCGCACCACCCAGTCGGCGATGCGGGTGAGCAAGCTCTCGTCGGCCGCGTTCTCCGCGTGCCCCATGCCGCGCTCCAGCCACAGCTCCGCCGCGTCGCCCGCCGCCGCCGCGAGCATGCGGGGGTGGTCGAGCGGGAAGTACGGGTCCCGGTCGCCGTGCACGATCAGCAGCGGGGCCGGGGCGATCAGGGCGGCGGCCGCGACCGGGGAGAGCGGGACCTGGTCCCACGCCTCGCGGTGGATGCGCGTGCGGAAGCCGTAGCGCCCGACGAGTCTTCCGGCGGGCCGGGTCACCATCCAGTGCAGGCGGCGCATCGGAGCCGTCCCCCGGTAGTACCAG
Organism: Streptomyces sp. NBC_00209; assembly: GCF_045206345.1. Classification (NCBI taxonomy): domain Bacteria; kingdom Bacillati; phylum Actinomycetota; class Actinomycetes; order Kitasatosporales; family Streptomycetaceae; genus Streptomyces; species Streptomyces sp. NBC_00209. The sequence continues at coordinate 3,218,765 of NZ_CP108121.1, forward strand.
CGCGCGGGGGCGCTCACGGACACCACCGCATCCGCGTGCGCCCCCGTACGCGCTCCCACGCGCCCCCCGCGCTCCGCAACGTCCCGGTCGGCGCCGACGTCCCCGCCGGCCGCCCCCGGGGAGGCGTACAGCGCCCCGTGCCGCAGCACCACCGAGCCGCCCATCGAGAAGCCGACGGTCACCACGCGCCGGTGTCCCAGCGAGCGCGCCCAGGCGACCGCCGCCGCCAGGTCCAGCACCTCGCGGTCGCCGACCGTGGAGAACCCGCCGGACCTGCCGTGACCCCGGAAGGAGAAGGTCACCACCGCCGCGTGCCGGGAGAACGTACGCACCGCCCTCCGCACCGCCGGGCGGTCCACCGAACCGGTGAATCCGTGCGCGACGACGATCGCCGTCTCCCCGCCGCCATCCCCCGTGCACGGGTCGTACACCGCCTCGATCCAGGTCCCGTCATCCGCCCGCAACGCGGCCCTCAGGGGCACCCGCGTGACCGAGCGAACAGCGAAATCCGGAATTCTCCCCTCTGACACAGAACTCATGTGGGTTATTCTCCTGTGAAGAGGATCCGGGCAGAGCAGCCCCCGGATCCTTTTGTGCTTTCCGGACGTTGTTACGGCGACGTTTCGACAAGCTCAGCGGAACCGTACGAAGCAGAGCCGCATACTCCCCCGGGCCCCGCCCGGGAGTGCCCCTCTCGCAGGGAACGAGGAGGACCGAACGTCATGGGCGAGCCGACCGTGCACCATCAACGACCGACGAACCGGGCAGGTGGACGGCGATGAGTTCTCTGCTGCTCCTCACGAATGCCCTCCAGCCGTCGACGGAGGTGCTTCCCGCCCTCGGTCTCCTGCTCCACAGCGTGCGCGTCGCCCCCGCCGAGGGCCCCGCGCTCGTGGACACCCCGGGGGCCGACGTGATCCTCGTGGACGGGCGCCGCGACCTCCCTCAGGTCCGCTCCCTCTGCCAGCTGCTGCGGTCCACCGGGCCCGGCTGTCCGCTGATCCTCGTCGTCACGGAGGGCGGCCTCGCGGCCGTCACCGCCGACTGGGGCATCGACGACGTCCTGCTGGACACCGCGGGCCCCGCCGAGGTCGAGGCCCGGCTGCGGCTGGCGACCGGCCGGCAGCAGATCACCGCCGACGACTCCCCGATGGAGATCCGCAACGGCGACCTCTCGGTGGACGAGGCGACGTACAGCGCGAAACTCAAGGGCCGGGTCCTCGACCTGACCTTCAAGGAATTCGAACTGCTGAAATACCTGGCGCAGCACCCGGGCCGGGTCTTCACCCGCGCCCAGCTGCTCCAGGAGGTCTGGGGCTACGACTACTTCGGCGGTACGCGCACGGTCGACGTGCACGTGCGGCGGCTGCGCGCCAAGCTCGGCCCGGAGCACGAGTCGCTGATCGGGACCGTACGGAACGTGGGCTACCGCTTCGTCACCCCCGAGAAGGTCGAGCGGGCGGCGGAGGAGGCCAAGGCGGCCAAGCGGGAGGTCACCCGTTCGGAGCAGTCACGCGTTGCCGAGGTCACGGAAGAAGCCCCGGTCCGGCCTGCCAAGAGGTAGTTCCATCCGCGTAGACTGCCGCGCGTGGCCAAGGTGACGCGGGACGATGTGGCGAGACTGGCGGGGACGTCGACCGCGGTGGTCAGTTACGTCATCAACAACGGACCCCGGCCGGTCGCCCCGGCCACGCGCGAGCGGGTGCTCGCCGCGATCAAGGAGCTGGGCTACCGGCCCGACCGGGTCGCCCAGGCGATGGCCTCGCGGCGGACCGATCTCATAGGGATGATCGTCCCGGACGCCCGGCAGCCCTTCTTCGCGGAGATGGCGCACGCGGTCGAACAGGCCGCCGCCGAGCGCGGGAAAATGGTCCTCGTCGGCAACTCCGACTACCGCGACGAGCGCGAGGTCCACTACCTGCGGGCCTTCCTCGGCATGCGGGTCTCCGGACTCATCCTGGTCAGCCAGGGCCCCAGCGAGCGCGCCGCCGCGGAGATAGAGGCGTGGGACGCCCGGGTCGTGCTGCTGCACGAGCGGCCCGAGGCCATCGACGACGTCGCGGTCGTCACGGACGACATCGGCGGCGCCCAGCTCGCCACCCGCCACCTCCTCGAACACGGCAACGCGTACGTGGCCTGCCTCGGCGGTACGGAGGAGACCCCGGCGGTCGGCGACCCGGTCGCCGACCACGTCGAGGGGTGGCGGCGCGCGATGCACGAGTCGGGCCGCTCGACGGAGGGCCGGCTCTTCCAGGCCCCGTACAACCGCTACGACGCCTATCAGGTGGCCCTGGGGCTGCTCGCCGGGCCGGACAGGCCGCCGGCCATCTTCTGCGCCACGGACGACCAGGCGATCGGCGTGCTGCGGGCCGCGCGCGAGCTGCGCATCGATGTGCCGGGCGAACTGGCCGTCGCCGGGTTCGACGACGTCAAGGAAGCCGGGCTGACCGATCCGCCGCTCACCACGGTCTCCTCGGACCGCCCGGCGATGGCGCGGGCGGCGGTGGACCTGGTGCTCGACGACTCGCTGCGGGTGTCGGGGTCGCGGCGGGAGCGGCTGAAGCAGTTCCCCTCGGCGCTGGTGGTCCGCCGCTCGTGCGGCTGCGGAGAGCCGCCGGCCTCCGCCTGAGCCCCGGGCTTTATATCGGGCATACGAGGTTCTGCCGGGCTTCTCAGGGCGCCCTCACGCTCCTCTCATCTTGGCCGGACAGGCTCATAGACATGACAGAGAGCCAGCGCCCGAGCGGCGAGTACCCGATGTACCCCTCGTACGGCAACGGCGAAGCGGCCTACCCGCCGCCGCCGTCATACCAGCCCGCTCAGCCGGTCTTCCCGGACCCGATGGGCCCCGGTCCCGCCCCCGAGCCGCCCGCCCCCCACCGTCGGGTCCGCAAGCCGGTCGCGCTCCTCGCCGCGGTGGCCATCGCGGCGGCGATCGTCGGCGGCGGCACGGCGACGGTGATCGGCAGGCTCACCGACGACCCGGCCACCACCGCGGCCGCCGGCAGCGGGGTCGTGCCGGGCACCACCGTCTCGCAGAGCGACAAGGGCACGGTGGCCGGTGTGGCCAAGGCCCTCTCGCCGGCCATCGTGGAGATCGGCGCGACCTCGACGGCCGGCCAGTCCACCGGTTCGGGCGTGGTCATCACCTCGGACGGCGAGATCGTCACCAACAACCACGTCATCGCGGACGCCTCCCAGATCAAGGTCACCCTCAGCACCGGCAGGACGTACACCGCCGACGTCGTCGGCACCGACGCCGACAAGGACCTCGCGCTGATCAAGCTCCAGGGCGCGAGCGGGCTGAAGACGGCCACGCTCGGCGACTCCTCCCAGGTCGCCGTCGGCGACGAGGTCGTCGCGATCGGCTCGCCCGAGGGCCTGACCGGCACCGTCACCAGCGGCATCGTCTCCGCCCTCGACCGCGACGTCACCGTCGCCAAGGAGGGCGACAACGGCCAGAGCCGGGGTCAGGGCCAGGAGCAGCAGGGCGGCGGGCGCCAGTGGCCCTTCGAGTTCGGCGGACAGCAGTTCAACGGCGACACCGGCGAGTCCACCACCACGTACAAGGCCCTCCAGACCGACGCCTCGCTCAACCCGGGCAACTCCGGCGGTGCGCTGATCAACATGAACGGCGAGATCATCGGCATCAACTCCGCGATGTACTCGGCGAGCTCCGCCGCCGGCCAGGGCAGCTCCAGTGCGGGCAGCGTGGGCCTCGGCTTCGCCATCCCGGTGAACACCCTGAAGGCCGACCTCGACACCCTGCGGGCCGGGAACGGCTCCTGACCGTGCGGGGCTGAGAAACTGGCGGCCCGTACGACCGAGAAGAGGACAAGACAGCGATGAGCCCCGCCGAAGACGATCCGCAGCGCATCCTGATCGTCGACGACGAGCCCGCCGTGCGCGAGGCCCTGCAGCGCAGCCTCGCCTTCGAGGGATACGGCACCGAGGTCGCCGTCGACGGCCTCGACGCCCTCACCAAGGCGGAGTCGTACGCCCCCGACCTCATCGTCCTGGACATCCAGATGCCCCGCATGGACGGACTGACCGCCGCGCGCCGCATCCGCTCCACGGGCGCCACCACGCCCATCCTGATGCTCACGGCCCGGGACACCGTCGGCGACCGCGTCACCGGACTCGACGCGGGCGCCGACGACTACCTGGTCAAGCCGTTCGAACTGGACGAGCTGTTCGCCCGCATCCGCGCGCTGCTGCGCCGCAGCTCGTACGCGACGGCGTCGGGCGGTCCGGTCCCCGACGACAACGTGCTCTCCTTCGCCGACCTGCGCATGGACCTGTCCACCCGCGAGGTCATGCGCGGCAACCGGCGCGTGGAGCTGACCCGTACCGAATTCACGCTCCTGGAGATGTTCCTCGCGCACCCGCGCCAGGTGCTGACCCGCGAGCAGATCCTCAAGGCCGTGTGGGGCTTCGACTTCGAGCCGAGCTCCAACTCCCTGGACGTGTACGTGATGTACCTGCGCCGCAAGACGGAGGCCGGCGGCGAACCGCGCCTCGTGCATACCGTGCGCGGTGTCGGGTACGCGCTCCGCTCGGGCGGGGGCGACGGATGACGGGGCCGCTGCGACGCGTCCGCGCGCTGCCGCTCCGCTCCCGGCTGGCCCTGCTGGTCGCGACGGCGGTCGCGGCGGCGGTCGCGGCGGTGGCGGTGGCGTGCTGGTTCGTGACGCGGGAGCAGCTGGAGGAGCAGCAGGACGAGGCGCTGCGCGGTGCCACGGTCGACAAGGACTATCTGAGCGACCTGTACCAGTACTGCAAGCGCACCACCGCCAAACGGCCGCCCACGCCCTACACCGGCCTCACCGTCCAGCTCATCGACAGCCAGGGGAACGTGTGCGTGGCCCCCGGCTCGCCCCGGCTCCCGGTGACGCAGGACGACCTCGCGGTGATCGGTGGCGAGCCGTCCGGCGAGCTGCACACGGAGACCGACTCCGACGGGGCGAAGATGCGCGTCCTCACCTCCCCGGTGACGGCGACGGGTGTTCCGGGTGAGCCACCCATCCCCCTCGGGCTCTCCGTCGCCCGTCCCCTCAGCGAGATCGACGACCCCCTGTCCACCCTCGCCTGGGTCCTCCTCCTCGTCGGCGGCATCGGCGTCATCGGCGCGGGCGCCGCCGGGCTCTGGGTCGCCCGGTCCGGCCTCCGTCCCGTGGACGAGCTCACCGAGGCCGTCGAGCACGTGGCCAGGACCGAGGACCTGACCGTCCGCATCCCCGTCGAGGGCGAGGACGAGATCGCGCGCCTGTCCCGGTCGTTCAACTCGATGACCGCGTCCCTGGCGACCTCCCGCGACCGGCAGGCCCAGCTCATCGCGGACGCGGGCCACGAGCTGCGTACCCCGCTCACCTCGCTGCGAACCAACGTCGAGCTGCTGGCCCGCAGCGACGAGACCGGCCGGGCGATCCCGCCGGACGACCGCAGGGCCCTGATGTCCTCGGTGAAGGCGCAGATGACGGAGCTGGCCGCGCTCATCGGCGACCTCCAGGAGCTGGCCCGCCCGGACGCCGCCCAGCCGGGCCCGCTCCAGGTGGTGGCCCTGCACGACATCGCCCGCGCCGCCCTCCGCCGCGCCCGGCTGCGCGGTCCGGAGCTGACGATCACGGAGGACCTGGCCCCCTGGTACGTACGCGCCGAACCGGCCGCCCTTGAGCGGGCGATCGTCAACGTCCTGGACAACGCGGTCAAGTTCAGCCCGTCGCACGGCACGATCGACGTGGTGCTGCACCGGGGCCGCCTCACGGTACGCGACCACGGCCCCGGCATCCCCGCCGACGAACTCCCGCACGTCTTCGAACGCTTCTGGCGCTCCCCGTCCGCCCGCCAGCTCCCGGGCTCGGGCCTCGGCCTGTCGATCGTGGCCCGTACGGTCCAGCAGTCGGGCGGCGACATCGCCCTCACCCCGGCCCCGGGCGGCGGCACCGAAGCGGTGATCAGCCTCCCGGGGGCGCCGCAGCCGCCGCCGGAGTAGCCACGCGCATCCCCTCGGGCGCCTGCCGGTTCGTGACCGCTCACGAACCGGCAGGCGCCTTTCGCTGTCCGCCGCGCTTCTCGTACGAGCCCTGCGCACAGGGTTGACCGCTCCTGGGCGCACGCCTACAGTCCCGAATGCAATCCACGGATGCATACATCGTCTACATATGAAGATTGACCATGGAGGGGAGCCCCGAGTTGTCGACGTTCGACGGCGTGCTGTTCTTTCCGGTGACACCGTTCACCTCTTCCGGCGAGGTCGATCCGCAGGCGCTCGCGGAACACGTCCGCACCGGACTCGACGCGGGGCCGGGCGGCGTCTTCGTCGCGTGCGGCACCGGCGAGTTCCACGCCCTGGAACCCGAGGAGTACGCGCGGGTGGTGCGTACCGCCGTCGAGGCCGTCGACGGCCGGGTGCCGGTCTACGCGGGCACCGGCGGGGCCCTCCCGCTGGCCAGGCGGTTCGCCCGGGCCGCGAAGGAGGCCGGGGCGGACGGGCTGCTGCTGCTTCCGCCGTACCTGGTCCAGGGGCCGCCCGCCGGGCTCGTCGCGTACACCAGGGCGGTCGCGGAGGAGACGGACCTTCCGCTGATCGTCTACAACCGTGGAACCGCCCGCTTCGACACCGCGTCGGCCGTGGAAGTGGCACTGCTGCCCCAGGTGGTGGGCTTCAAGGACGGCCACGGCGATCTGGAGCAGCTCGCCCGCAGCGTCGTCGCGGTCCGCTCGGCCCTCCGGGACGAGGGCGGAACCAAGCCCTTCCAGTTCTTCAACGGCATGCCGACCGCCGAGGCCACCGTGCCCGTGTACCGGGGCATCGGCGTCGAGTTGTACTCCTCCGCGGTGTTCTGCTTCGCACCGGAGATCTCCCTCGCCTACTACCGGGCCGTGTCCAAGGGGGACGACGCGCTGGTGGAGCGGTTCCAGACGGTGTTCTTCCACCCGCTGATCGCGCTGCGCGACCAGGTCCCCGGCTACGCTGTCTCCCTCGTCAAGGCGGCCGTGCGACAGCGCGGGCTCGACGTCGGCGGCGTCAGGCCGCCGCTCACCGACCCGGCGCCCGAGCACCTGGAGGAACTGCGGCGCATCACCGAGGCCGGGCTCGCGCTGTGCGCGGAGGTGGCCGCCCGATGAGCGACCGCATCCTCATCACCTCGGTGACCGTGACCCCGGTCGCCTTCCGCGACCAGGCGCTGCTCAACGCCGTGGGCGTGCACGAGCCGTACGCGCTGCGCGCCGTCATCGAGATCGCCACCGACCAGGGGATCTCCGGGCTCGGCGAGACCTACGCGGACGAGGGGCACCTGCGGCGCCTCGCCGCCGCCGGGCAGGCGGTGACCGGCATGGACGTGTACGCGCTCCACGCGATGCACGCCGAGGTGACCCGGGTGCTCGGCGGCGACACCGGCACCGACGGCCACGGGCTGACCGGCATGATCACCACCAGCTCCACGGTGGACCGGGTGTTCTCGCCCTTCGAGGTCGCCTGCCTGGACATCCAGGGCAAGGCCGCCGGGCGCCCGGTCTCCGACCTGCTCGGCGGTGCGGTGCGCGACTCCGTACCGTTCAGCGCCTACCTGTTCTACAAGTGGGACGGGCACCCGGGCGCGGCGCCCGACGACTACCCCGAGGCCCTCGACAGCTCCGGGATCGTCGCCCAGGCGCAGCGCATGGTCGGCGCGTACGGCTTCTCGGCCATCAAGCTCAAGGGCGGGGTGCTGCCCCCTGGGCAGGAGGTCGAGTCGGTCCTCGCCCTGCGCGAGGCGTTCCCGGACACCCCGCTCCGGCTCGACCCCAACGCGGCGTGGACCGTGGACACCTCGATCGAGGTCGCGCGCCGGCTCGACGGCGTACTGGAGTATCTGGAGGACCCCACGCCCGGGCTCGACGGGATGGCCCGCGTCGCGCGCGAGGCGCGCATGCCCCTCGCGACGAACATGTGCGTCGTCGCCTTCGACGAACTCGCCCCTTCGGTCGCCCGGGACTCGGTCCAGGTCGTGCTCTCCGACCACCACTACTGGGGCGGGCTGCACCGCTCGAAGCTGCTGTCGGGCATCTGCGACACCTTCGGCATGGGTCTTTCCATGCACTCCAACTCCCACCTGGGCATCAGCCTCGCCGCGATGACCCATCTGGCCGCCGCCACCCCGAACCTCACGTACGCCTGCGACACGCACTGGCCCTGGAAGTCCGAGGAGGTCGTCCAGGACGGGGCGCTCGCGTTCTCCGACGGGGCGGTGCGGGTGCCGACGGGCCCGGGGCTGGGCGTCGAACTGGACCCGGACGCGCTCGCCCGGCTGCACGAGCAGTACCTGCAGTGCGGTCTGCGCAACCGGGACGACACCGGCTACATGCGGCGCATCGACCCGGACTACCGGGCCGTGTCGCCCCGCTGGTGAACGCACTCCTCACCTCGTCACCGCCATCGATGAGAACGCCGAAGGAGATTTCCACGATGAATGACCGGAACGCGCGCGGCACCACCAGGCGCAGGCTCACCCGGACCGCGCTGGCCGCCGCCCTTGTGGCGGGCGCGGGCCTACCCGCCGGGCACGCCTTCGCCCAGGACGGCGGGGACACCCCCGCCGCCACCCCCTTCGCCCTGAACGCCACGACGCACGGCCCGGGCGCCGGGACCCGGCTCACCGGCGACCACCAGGGCTTCTCCGTGGAGTCCGCGGACTTCGCCCACGGCTACCTGACCAAGGAGCGGATGGCGGACCGGCTGCGGACCCTGGGCGACGACGGGGTGATCCGGCTGGGCGGCTACTCGATGGACCTGGTGTGGCCCGCGTTCGGCAGGTGGAGCGGATCGGCGGCACCGAAGGAGGCGATCGGCGGCACGGTCGACCAGTCGGACCTGGACGCGCTCAAGAGGCTGGTGCGCGCCTCCGGCTGGAAGGTCACGCTGGGCGTCCCGCTGAAGGCGGTCATCGACCAGTCCCTGCTGAAGGACCCGTCGAAGGACCCGGCCCCGCCGGTCACCCTCGACCAGGTCGTCGCCGAGGTGAAGGCGGCGCACGAGACGCTCGGGGACGACCTGCTGTCCGTGGAGATCGGCAACGAGTTCGACAACGTCACCACCATGACCGGCGGCGACATGTGGGAGACCGTCAAGCGGTACGAGGCCGCCATCCACACGGCCCTGCCGCACGCGCACATCAAGGTGCTGGGCCCGTCCGCCAACACCGCGGCGACCAACACGAAGCTCGACGAGTTCACCGCGGCCGCGGCGGCGGACACCACCGTGAAGCCGGAGAAGATCCTCTCCGAGCTCTCCTCCCACTTGTATCCGGGAAGCCACTGCGGCTCGGCGAACATGCCGCTCGCGCAGGTGCTCGCCCCGGAGACGTACACGAAGACGCAGGCCAAGCTCGACGGCATCAAGGCGCTCGGAGCCCGGTTCGGCGACCGGATACCGATGACGCTGAACGAGTCCAACAGCGCCTCGTGCAGCGGGCAGCCGGGCGTCAGCAACGCGTACGCGACCGCGCTGTGGTCGCTCGACTACCTGATGCAGACCGCCCAAAGCGGTGTCGACCGGGTCGAGTTCCACACCAACACCGGCGGGATCTGCGGGGACTTCAAGCCGCGTGACTCGGCCGACTACCCGATCTCGTACCGCTATTACGGGGCGTTCTGCGCGAAGGACCGGGCGGAGCTGGACGCCGGCGGGCTCTCCGCGAACCCGCTGTACTACGGCCTGTGGGCGTTCCGCCAGGTGCCGGAGGGCACGTTCGTGGATCTCGGCCTCGCCGACGCCGACCTGGGCGAGCTGCGGGCATACGGTGTCCAGGGACGGGACGGGAAGCTCACGCTGGTCCTGATCAACGTCCAGGACCCGGCGGCGGCCGGCAGCACCGCGGACGAGGTCACGGTCACCCTCCCGTCCTCGTACCGCACGGGCCGCGCCACGACGCTGCGCACCTCCGCGCCGGACGGGCTCGCCTCGGTGGACGCGTCCGCCGTGCGCCTCGGGGACCGTACGGTCTCCCCGGCGGGCAAGGCGTCCGGGCACCTTCGGACGACCTCCGTGGACGTCGGCCACCGGAGCGCCACGGTCGAGGTGGCGCCGGGCACGGCGCGGATCGTGACGCTCTCGCGGTGACCCGCTAGCGGATTCCCTGCCGCCGCAGCACCCGGGCCAGCTCCTCCGCGTGCCGCAGGACGGTCCCGCCGACCCGGGCCAGCTCCTCGGCGGTCGCCCGCGCCACCGGGATCGCGCAGCTGATGGCGTCGGTGGCGGGAATCCGGTACGGGACGGAGGCCGCGACACAGCACAGGCCCGGGGTGTTCTGCTCGCGCTCGACGGACCACCCGCGCTCGCGGGCCTCCTCCAGCTCGGCGAGCAGTTCGGGCCGCCCGGTCACGGTGTTCTCGGTCAGCGGGTCCTGCTCGACGTCCGCCATGAGCGTCTCGACCTCCGGGCCGGTCAGCTCGGCGAGCAGGGCCTTGCCCAGCGCCGTCGCGTGGGCCGGGAGCTGGCGCCCCACCCGGGAGGTGAGCCGATGCGAGTCGGTGGCCTCGCGGCTGGCCAGGTAGATGACGTGCGGGAGATCGAGCCGGGCGTAGTGGGTCGTGTATCCCACCTCCTCGCGCAGCCGCTCGATCTGACGGATCGCCGGCGGCAGCGCCGGATCCCGGTCCAGATAGGCGGTGCCGCACAGCAGGGCGCGCGGGCCGATACCGAAGGACAGATCGCCCTCGGGGCTCTCCACCCACTTCAGGGCGCTGAGGGTGCGGAGCAGGGCGTAGAGGCTGGAGCGGGGGTATCCCGTGGCCTCCTGCAACTGCCCCAGGCTGAGCCGGCCGGGCGAGGCTGCCAGCGCTTCCATGATCAGGACCGCGCGCTCGGCCGACTTGACCAGACCGCGTCCGGACTCGTCGGTCTCGCTCGCGGACGGGGTGGCCTTTTGTCCAACCAATGAAAACCCTCCCAAGTCATTGACCGCCATCATACGGCGGGCTAGCCTCCCGCCTGATCAAAGTCCACGAATGAAATCACTGTCTACATATGCAGACACGAATTTCATGAACCACCTCTCCCTTCCGCTCACTGCCCACCGACAGCCGGCGAGTGCCGACCGGGCAACTAGGAGTTCACATGGCTGCGTTGGACTGGGTCGCACTCGGCGGCTACTTCGTCGTGATGCTGCTGATCGGCTTGTGGTCGCACAAACGCATCAGCAACGTCAGCGATTACTTCACCGGCGGAGGCCGGATGCCCTGGTGGCTCTCCGGCATCTCGCACCACATGTCCGGCTACAGCGCGGCCGTGTTCGTCGCCTACGCCGCGGTGGCCTACAGCTACGGCATCACCGTCTACGTCTGGGCGTTCATCCCGCTGGCGGTGGGCACCGGCCTCGGCGCCGTCGTCTTCGCCCCCCGCTGGAACCGGCTCCGCAAGCGGTACGGGGTCGCCTCGCCCCTCGAATACCTCGCCACCCGGTACAACGTGCCCACCCAGCAGGCCCTCGCCTGGAGCGGCACCCTGCTCAAGGTCTTCGACGTGGCGGCCAAGTGGGCCTCGGTGGCGATCCTGCTCAACGTGTTCACCGGCATGAACATGAACACCGGCATCGTGCTGACCGGTGTGGTCACCCTGCTGTACTGCACCGTGGGCGGCCTCTGGGCCGACGCCCTCACCGACTTCGGTCAGTTCGTCATCCAGGGCGTGGCCGCCATCGCCATGGTCGTGGTCGTCCTCGGCGAGCTGGGCGGGATCTCCGGCCTGGGGACGCTCTGGGACGACCTCCCCGCGCACCACACCGAGCCGCTGGTCGGCCCGTACACGGCGACCTTCCTCACCGCTTACATCATCATCAAGATCTTCGAGTACAACGGCGGCATGTGGAACCTGGCCCAGCGCTACATGGCCACGGAGAACGCCAGGGACGCCCGCCGCTCCGCCGGCCTCTCCGCGGTGCTCTACCTGATCTGGCCGGCCTTCCTGCTCTTCCCGTCCGTCGCCGCGCCCGTCCTGCTCCCGCACGTCGCGGACCCCCAGCAGGTCTACGCGCTCATGAGCGAGAAGTTCCTGCCCGCGGGACTGGTGGGGCTCACGCTCGCCGGGATGTTCTCGCACACCATGGCCATGGCCTCCTCGGACGCCAACGCGATCTCCGCGGTCGTGACCCGCGACATGATGCCCGCCCTCTCCCGCAGGGCGCGCGGGATGAGCGAGCGGTCCGCGCTGCTGGCCGCCCGGATCGTCACGGTCGCCTTCATCACGCTCAGCATGCTCGTGGCCATCGAGGCCGACCACTTCGGCGGCGTGCTCGGCATCATCGTGGCCCTCGTCGCGGCGGTCATGGGACCGATCTCCATCCCGCTGCTGCTCGGGCTGCTCGCCCCCTTCCGGAAGTTCGGGCCGCGCGCCGCACTGATCTCCTGGGCCGGCGGGCTCATCGGGTACTGGATCGTCAAGTACGGCATCGACAGCACCGACCAGACCGCGGTCGTCCTCACCCCCCTGGTCACCTCGCTGGTCCTCTTCCTCGTCGTCGGCCTCCTCAGCCCCGAACCCAGCCCGGAGGCCGACGCGCTCGTCGCGGCCCTGTCCACCGACGGCGACGACGACAGCGGTGCGGCGGCCGGCGCCGTCCCCGTGCCCGCGCGGGAGCCGCAGCCCTTGTCCCGGGCCGAGGACTGAGCCTCCCGGCCGGCCGCACCCCACTCCCCCGTACGAGAGAGGCAGGGTCATGACGCATCCCCCCGCTCCACCGCGCGACGGCACCCACCGCGCCCGTCACCGGGTCCGTGCCGTCGCCTGCGCCCTGGCCCTCGCCGCGGTCGCGCTGGGCACGGGCCCGGGAGTCGGGCACGCCGGTACGCCGCACGTCTCCGGGCCGGCCGTCCCGGGCCTCCGGGACGGCCGCGTACCCGGCCACTACGTCGGCCTCAGCATCGAGTGGTCCCTGATCGAGCGGTACATGGGGGAGAAGAGCCGCCCGGCGTTCGTCGCCCTGCTGCGCAACCTCGGCACCGGCATCCTGCGCATCGGCGGCTCCTCCCAGGACATCACGCCGTTCGACGCCACCGCGCCGAACACCGACCGGGTGATCACACCGGAGGACCTGCGCGACATCCGCGACACCCTGGAAGCCGCCGACGCGGGCCGCCCGCACGGCTCCCGGCCCGCCTGGGGCGTGGTCCTCGGCACGGCCATGGCGCCGCCCGGTGAGACGAGGCCCTTCGTGAGCCCGGACCACACCCGCGCGTTCCTCACCCAAGGTGTCGCGCCGGTGTTCGCGGGGAAGGCCGCCCGGTTCGTCGCCGGCATCGAACTCGGGAACGAGCCCGACCTCTCGTACGGCTCGCACCTCGACGACTACCTCGCGGACCTCGCCACGTACACCGACCCCTCCGTCACCGGCCGCTTCCCGCTCGTCGCGCCGAGCACCAGCGAGGACATCCTCCCGTGGACGGACGTCGCCCAGCGGACCGTGCCCACGCGGTACTTCTGGAACTGGCCGCAGATCCTGGACACCACCGCGGACCGGGTCAGGGCGAACGCGGGCCCGTTCGGCGGGTGGGTGAGCGATCACTTCTACCCGCTGGCCCGCACCTGTGTGAACAAGCCCTACCGCTGCCCCAGCGCGGAGGCCCTGCTCTCCGACACCCACATGGACTCCCTGGACCACCAGGTGTACGTCCACGCCCGCGAGGCAACGGCACACGGCCTCGGCTACCGGCTGGAGGAGACGAACACCGCCGCGAACCGGGGCGCCGACGGCGTCAGCAACACCGCAGCCGCTGCCACCTACGCCCTGGACCTGATGTTCCACACGGCCTGCCCGCAACCGCCCGCCGCGCCGGGAACCAACACCGGCTGCGCCGCCGGCACGGGCGCCACGGGCGTCAACTTCCACAACGCCGAGGTGCGCGCCTTCTACGCCCCCGAAGAGGGCAACGCCTACTACAACGCCGTGAACTACGACCCCACCCCGGCCATCGGCTCCCCCACGGCAGCGCCCCTCTACTACGCCCTGCTGCTGTTCGGCCGCTTCGCCCAGGACGCGCGCGACCTGCGTCCCGTACACCCGCGCGTCGAGGGTTCCGAGCCCGCACAGCTCAAGGCGTGGCAGCTGACCGGCCAGGACGGTGAGCGCCGGATCTTCCTCATCAACAAGAGCGCCCACCCCGCCACGACCACGCTCGACGCGTCCACGCCCCGCGCACGGATCGACCGGATGACCCCGTACGACCCGACCGGCGCCGGGCGCGGCCTGGACGCACCGGAGGTACGCATCGACGGACGGGCCGTGTCCCCCGACGGTTCCTGGGCAGGATTCCGCCCGTCGTACGCGAGTGCCCTCGGGCACCGGCTCACCACCACCCTGCAACCGGGTGAGGCGGCGGTGATCACACTGCGGCGATGAGACCGCGATCCCGGCCGAGGAACAGCGCGACCCCCACAGCAGGCTCCCCCCACCAGCAGGAGGACACCCATGGCGCGACGCACCCACGCACTGCTGCTCGGCCTCGCCACCGCCGCCGCGGTCGCCGTGGTCCCGGGCACCGCCGTACAGCAGACGACGGCCCAGGCGGCCGTACGCAAGCAGATCGACACCGACTACACCCTGCTGCGCCGCAGCCCCGCCTCGTACGTCATCGGCACCGCCTACCGGGGCTGGACCGTCGACGTGCACGGCGAGGCGGACGGCGGCTACCGATGGGGGCGGGTCTTCGGGACCATCAACACCTGTCTGTGGACGTACGCCGGTGCCGTCTCGGGCGACGGCGCGACCACCGACAGCTGCGGCGCCGCCACGACCCTGCCGACCTCGGCGTTCACCAACGGCCAGATCGGCGGCGGCACGTCCGACGGTGCCTCGGTGGCCACCGTGGCGGGCGCCGGCTGCGCGACGTGGGACGGCACGCACATCACCGCGTACGGCAACGTCAGCCCCTGGGACGTACCGGCGAAGCCGAGCACCCAGGTCAACAGCCAGGTGGCGATGGGCCAGACGGTGCTGTGGCGCTATGTGTCGAGGGACGGCGGCTACGTGATGGTCCGCGACCCGCGCGGCGGCTCCACGGACGGGGTCGGCCTCCAGAGCTGGTACTTCATCCCGCGCGGCTGCCTGCCGACCACCCTCCCCTGACGGTCCCCGCCCCGTAACAACGGAGGCGCGGTCCGGGGCGACTGCCCCGGACCGCGCCTCCGTCGTCACCTACCGCCTACTGCACGATCGTGATCCGGTCCGTCGCCGGCGGGGCCAGCGGGGACGAGGCCGTGGAGTGCGCGGCCAGGTAGGCGTTGAACAGGTCCAGGTCGGAGGCGCCGACCAGCTTGTTCGTGCCCTCGCCGAGCGCAGCGAAGCCGTCGCCGCCGCCCGCCAGGAACTCGTTCATCGCGACGCGGTACGTCTTGCCCGGGTCGATCGCCTCGCCGTTCAGCAGAATCGTGTCCGTGACGACGCGGTCCGCGCCGGACTTCGTCATGTCCAGCGTGTAGGTGAGGCCCTTCGAGACCTGGAGGATCTTCGGGCTGGCCTCGTTCGAGCCGCTGACCTGCTGCTGAAGGGCGCTGACGAGCTGGGCGCCGGTCAGGTCCACTACGTTCATCATGTTGGTGAACGGCTGCACGGTGAACGACTCGCCGTAGGTGACGACGCCGTCGCCCTCACTGCCGGACGCCTTGTACACCA
Source organism: Streptomyces sp. NBC_00209 (assembly GCF_045206345.1). NCBI lineage: Bacteria > Bacillati > Actinomycetota > Actinomycetes > Kitasatosporales > Streptomycetaceae > Streptomyces > Streptomyces sp. NBC_00209. The sequence continues at coordinate 3,234,412 of NZ_CP108121.1, forward strand.
GGTCCGCGCGGATGCCGCCCGGGTTCATGAAGGCGACGACCGCCCCGCCCTTGTCCGCCGGGGCCAGGCCCTCCAGCTGCGCGTCGGCGATCAGGTTGCCGAGCGGCTTCTCCGGGGCGGTGGAACCGCGCCCGTTGATGTCCGCCGAGATGTAGCCCTGCGGCCGGTTCGAGATCGGCGCCGCGAGCGTGTTCCAGCGGGCGATCAGGTCCGTCATGTCCTTGGCGGGCTTCTGGTCGCGGCTGACGAGGTGGTTCGCGGAGACCGGGTTCGACGGCGCGGGAGCGTGGTGCTTCGAGCCGTGCTTGCCGCTGCCCCTCACCGCCGTGCGCACGATGTCGCCGGTGCGGCGGTCGTACGTCAGCGTCGTGTCCGTGTACAGCCGGCCGAAGGAGGCCGCCGACGTGACGAGGCGCGGGTTGCCCGCGGGGTCCGGGATGGTGCAGACGTACGCCTGGTGGGTGTGGCCCGTGACCAGGGCGTCCACCTTCGGCGTGATGCCCTTGGCGATGTCCGTGATCGGCCCGGAGATGCCGTCACCGGCGCCGGGGCTGTCGCAGTCGTAGTTGTACGAGGCGGAGGCGGGCAGGCCGCCCTCGTGGATGAGCGCGACGATCGACTTCACGCCCTGGCGGTCCAGCTCCTTGGCGTACTTGTTGATCGTCTCGACCTCGTCGTGGAACGTGAGCCCCTTGACGCCGTTGGCCGTCACGATGTTCGGCGTGCCCTCCAGGGTCACCCCGATGAAGCCGATCTTGACGCCGTTCTTCTTCCATACGGTGTACGGCTTGAGGATCGGCTTCCCGGTCTTCTCGCTCGTCACATTGGCCGCGAGGTACGGGAAGTCAGCGCCGGGGAACTTCTTGCCCTTCTCGTAGCACCCCTCGACCGGGTGGCAGCCGCCGTTCTGCAGGCGCGCCAGCTCGGTCGCACCCTCGTCGAACTCGTGGTTGCCGACGCTCGTCACATCGAGGTCGATCTTGTTCAGCGCCTCGATGGTCGGCTCGTCGTGGAAGAGCCCCGACAGCAGCGGGCTCGCGCCGACCATGTCGCCGCCGGCCGCGGTGATCGAGTACGGGTGGCCCTTGCGGGCGGTACGCAGCGAGGAGGCGAGGTACTCGACGCCGCCGGCCGGGATCGCCTTCGTCGTACCGTCGGCCTGCGTCTCGGTGACCGTACCGGCCGAACCGGCCGGCGGCTCCAGGTTGCCGTGCAGGTCGTTGAAGGACAGCAGCTGTACGTCGACGGTCCGGGCCGGCGTGTGGTGACCGTGACCGTGGTCGCCGCCGTGCCCGTGGCCGCGCCCGTGGGCACTGGCCGGCATCGCGGCGACGAGCGCGCCCACGGTGGCGAGACCGGCCGCGGCGGCGAGCACCCGCCGTGACGCCCGGTTCTTCTGCGGTGTCGCTGACATCGGTCCCCTTGTGAGTTCAGCGGGTGGAGTTCGAGCCGCAGCCTAAAGTCAACGCGCGTAGCGCGACAGATGTTTGGGGTTACGAACTGGTTGCCGACCGGTCTGAACCTGGACGATTCACCCGTCCGGAGGCCGGGAACGCGGGGTCGGGCGCGCACTTTCGAGCCCGTCCGGCGGTTGAGGACGGAACCGTCGCGCCGGACCGGGGCAAGCAGCCGGGATCCCCGGGCCGGAGGCCCGTACGCTCGGACCCATGACGACAGACGCACCCCTCCCCGCACCCGGACGCGAGATCCAGACGCTCGACACCCTCTCCCCCGACCAGGCCGCGGCCGTGCTCGACCTGCTCGCCGAGGCCGCGCGGTCCGACGGCCGGCAGGCCGTCTCGGAGCAGGGCCGTCTGCAACTGCGGGGCGGACAGCGGGCAGGCGTACGGCACTTCCTGCTGTCCGCCGGGGGCGTGCTCGCCGGGTACGCGCAACTGGAGGACACCGACCCCGTGGAGGCACCGGCCGCCGAACTGGTCGTGCACCCCGCACACCGGGGCCACGGCCACGGCCGCGCGCTCGGGGCCGCCCTGCTCGCCGCCACCGGGAAGCGGCTGCGGGTCTGGGCGCACGGCGGGAAGGCCGCGGCGCGCCACCTCGCCCAGGTCCTCGGCCTCTCCCTGTTCCGGGAACTGCGCCAGCTGCGCCGCCCGTTGAACCCGCTGAACCTCGCCGAGCCGGTCCTCCCGCCGGGCGTCACCGTGCGCACCTTCGTCCCGGGCGAGGACGACGCCGCCTGGCTCGCGGCGAACCGCGCGGCCTTCGCCCACCACCCCGAGCAGGGCTCGCTGACCCAGCGCGACCTGGACGACCGCAAGGCCGAGTCCTGGTTCGACCCGGAGGGCTTCTTCCTGGCCGAGCGCGAGGACGGCGCGGGCGGCGCGGAGCTGATCGGCTTCCACTGGACGAAGGTGCACGCCGAGGAGCAGCTCGGCGAGGTGTACGTGGTCGGCATCAGGCCCGACGCCCAGGGCAGCGGCCTCGGCAAGGCGCTCACCGCGATCGGCCTGCACCACCTGGCGGCGGAGGGCCTGCCGACCGCGATGCTCTACGTCGACGCGGACAACCCGGCGGCGCTCGCCGTGTACGAGCGGATGGGCTTCGTCACGCACGAGGTCGACCTGATGTACCGCACGGAGTCCTGACCTCCCCTCAACTCCTCCCGGGGCGGCGTCGCTTGACGCCGCCCCTTCTTTACGACACCCTTTCACTACTCAATTAGTGAAAGGGTGAAGATGGCAGAGTCCGCGGCAGTCGAGTTCCGCATCGACCGGCGCAGCGGCGTCGCCACCTACCTCCAGATCGTCCAGCAGACCAAACAGGCCCTGCGCCTGGGCCTGCTGGAGCCGGGCGACCGGCTGCCCACCGCCCGGGAGGTGGTCGAGGCGACCGCGATCAACCCGAACACCGTGCTCAAGGCGTACCGCGAACTGGAACGCGAAGGGCTGGTCGAGGGCCGTCGCGGCCTCGGCACCTTCGTCACCCGGTCGCTCGGCGGCGCGGCGGCTGCCGACGACTCCCCGCTGCGCGCCGAACTCGCCGCCTGGGCGGGCCGGGCGCGGGCGGCCGGACTCGAACGCGACGACGTGAGCGCGCTCTTCACCGCCGTACTGGACAGCACATTCGAGGGGGACCAGGACCGATGACGGGTACCGCGCTGGAGGCCGAAGGGCTCGGCATGAGATACGGGGGCCGCAGGGGCGACTGGGCACTGCGGGACTGCGCGTTCCGGCTGCCGGCCGGCGCCGTCTGCGCGCTCGTCGGGCCCAACGGCGCCGGCAAGTCCACCCTGCTCGCCCTGGCGGCGGGTTTCCTGCGGCCGGCGGAGGGAACGCTGCGGGTCCTGGGTTCGGCGCCCGGCGAGACGCGTGCCCGGATGGCGTACGTGGCCCAGGACAAGCCGCTCTACCCGCAGTTGACGGTCTCCGAAACACTGTGGGCGGGTGCCGAGCTGAACCCGGACGGCTGGGACCGGGAGGCGGCGGCGCGCATCGCCGAACCGCTGCCGTCGGACGCGAAGGTCCGCGCCCTCTCGGGCGGGCAGCGCACCCGGCTCGCCCTCGCCCTCGCCCTGGGCAAGCGGACCGAACTCCTGCTCCTGGACGAGCCGATGGCCGACCTCGACCCCCTCGCCCGCCACCAGCTGATGGGCGTCCTGATGGCCGAGGCCGCCGAGCACCGGACGACCATCGTGATGTCCTCGCACATCCTCAGCGAGCTGGAAGGCTCCTGCGACCACCTCCTCCTCGTCGACGGCGGCCGCGTCCGCCTCGGCGGCGAGACGGACGAACTGCTCGCCGCCCACGCCCTGCTCACGGGCCCGGTCCGCGACCTCGCCCCGCACACGGTGATCGAATCCCGCACGACGGGCCGCACCCTGACCGCCCTGGTCCGCCCGGAGGGCCCGGTCGACGCCGCCTGGGACCGCTCCGAACCCTCCCTGGAGGAACTGTTGCTCGCCCACCTGCGCTCCCCGGAGGCCCCCGCGCTGCTGACGCCGAGCGCGACGGTCCGCGAGGGGGTGGCGGCATGAGTGCGCTCACCGGCATCGCGCCCGCCACGCCGCGTACGGCCCGGCCCGGACCCGCCCTGGGCGCCGGTGCCCGCGTCCTCGTACGCCAGCACCGGTGGGCCCTGTGGTGCACGGGCGTCCTCGCCCTGGTCTGGATCGCCGTCGTCGTGGGCATCACCCTGTGGGCCGGCCACGTCAACGACGCGTTCGAGGCGAGCCCCTGCACGTCGCTGGTGACCGACCGCGCCTGTGACGACCGGTGGCAGAAGTTCGACCTCGCCCTGTCGGTCCGGCAGACGGTGCTCGGCTACGCGGGGCTCTGCCTGACCGTCCTGCCCGGACTCGTCGCCGCGTTCGTCGCGGGCCCGATGATCGGCAAGGAGTTCGAAAGCGGTACGTACAAACTCGCCTGGACGCAGTCGGTGTCCCCCGTCCACTGGCTCCTGGCCAGGCTCGCGGTCCCGGCCGCACTGCTGGTCGCGGGGGTGTCCGTCCTGTCCGCCGTCCTCGCCTGGGCACGGGCGCGGTCGGAGGGGCAGTACCCGGTCCACTGGTTCGGCAACACCTCCTTCGGCGCGCTGGGAACCGCACCCGTGGGGTACGCCCTGCTCGGGCTCGCCCTCGGGGCGCTCGCCGGGCTGCTGACGCGCCGCACCCTGCCCGCCATGGCCGTGGCCTTGGTCGCCACCGCCGCGGCGGCCGTGGCGCTGAACCGGGTACGCAGCGGACTGTGGCCGCTGAGCACGCGGACCAGCACCGGCTCGGTCCCGCCCCCGACGCCCGACGACGCGTGGCTCGTCGAGACCGGCCGGCTCACCGGCGACGGCGCCCGGCTTCCGGTCGACACCTGCTGGGCCGCAGGAGCCAAGGCCGACCGCTGTCTCGCGGACCGCGGCGTCACCGGCTACTACGTCGACCACCACCCCGTCTCCCATTTCTGGCCCCTCCAGCTCATGGAGACGGGCATCCTCCTCGCCCTCACCGCAGCCGTCACCGCCCTCGCTTTCCGGGTGCTGCGCCGCTACCACGCCTGACGCGTTCCCAAACCCGTCCGGGGCCCCGGCCCCGGACGGGACCCCCACACACGGCCACCCACCGCTTCCCGCACGTCATATCGTCGTAACCAGCCATTCAGACGACCTTGCGACCCTCGCAGGATGCAGCCAGCTGTGCCGTCCCCCCGCGACGGGCGAAATACCGGCAGAACGCGCCCCGACCGCGCCGTTCTCGCGATCTCGTCCGCCTCCGACGCGCCCCCGGAGCACTCCGGGCGGAACAATGGATCCATGAGCCAGCAGCCCAGCTCCGAGGTCCCGGTCCAGCCCGCCGCCCAGCCGTCCGTCGGCGCCCTCGCCGCACACCGGCCGCACGCCGTCGCCCCCTCCTCCGGAACAAGCGCGGCCCTGTCCACCGCCGCCGATTTCGACCCCGACATCGACGCCGACGCCGACGCCTACGAACCCGAGGTGGACGGCGACGAGCTGCCGCAGGGCCGTTTCCTGGACCGCGAACGCAGCTGGCTCGCGTTCAACGAACGGGTGCTCGAACTGGCCGAGGACCCCACCACGCCCCTCCTGGAGCGGGCCAACTTCCTGGCGATCTTCGCGTCGAACCTGGACGAGTTCTTCATGGTCCGGGTCGCAGGACTCAAGCGCCGCATCGCGACCGGGGTCGCCACCCGGTCCGCGTCCGGCCTCCAGCCCCGCGAGGTGCTGGAGCTGATCTGGACCCGCTCACGCGAGCTCATGGCCCGGCACGCCGCCTGCTACCAGCAGGACGTCGCCCCGGCCCTCTCCGACGAGGGCATCCAGCTGATCCGCTGGCCGGAGCTGACCGACAAGGAGCAGGCCCGCCTGTTCACCTTCTTCCGGCAGCGCGTCTTCCCCGTCCTCACCCCCCTCGCCGTGGACCCGGCCCACCCCTTCCCGTACATCTCCGGCCTGTCGCTGAACCTCGCCGTCGTCGTACGCAACCCGGTCAGCGGCCACCGCCACTTCGCCCGGGTCAAGGTGCCGCCGCTGCTGACCCGCTTCCTGGAGGCGTCGCCGCAGCGCTACGTCCCCATAGAGGACGTCATCGCGGCCCACCTGGAGGAGCTGTTCCCGGGAATGGAGGTGCTGGCGCACCACATGTTCCGGGTCACCAGGAACGAGGACCTGGAGGTCGAGGAGGACGACGCCGAGAACCTCCTCAAGGCCCTGGAGAAGGAGCTCATGCGGCGCCGCTTCGGCCCGCCGGTCCGCCTGGAGGTCGAGGAGTCCATCGACCCGTACGTACTGGACCTGCTGGTCCGCGAGCTGAAGGTGTCCGACGCCGAGGTCTACCCGCTGCCCGGACCCCTCGACCTCACCGGCCTCTTCGGCATAGCGTCGCTGGACCGCCCCGAGCTGAAGTACCCCAAGTTCATCGCCGGCACCCACCGCGACCTCGCCGAGGTCGAGTCCGCGTCCGCACCGGACATCTTCGCCGCCGTACGCGAACGGGACGTCCTCCTGCACCACCCGTACGACTCCTTCTCCACCTCCGTCCAGGCGTTCCTGGAACAGGCGGCCGGCGACCCGGACGTCCTCGCGATCAAGCAGACGCTGTACCGGACCTCGGGCGACTCGCCGATAGTGGACGCCCTCATCGACGCCGCCGAGTCCGGCAAACAGGTCCTCGTCCTCGTCGAGATCAAGGCCCGCTTCGACGAGCAGGCCAACATCAAGTGGGCACGCAAGCTGGAGGAGGCGGGCTGCCACGTCGTCTACGGGCTCGTCGGCCTGAAGACCCACTGCAAGCTCTCCCTCGTCGTCCGCCAGGAGGGCGACACGCTGCGCCGCTACTCGCACGTCGGCACCGGCAACTACCACCCGAAGACGGCCAGGCTCTACGAGGACCTGGGGCTGCTCACCACGGACCCGCAGGTCGGCGCCGACCTCTCCGACCTCTTCAACCGGCTCTCCGGCTACTCCCGCCGCGAGACCTACCGCCGCCTCCTCGTCGCCCCCAAGTCGCTGCGCGACGGACTGGTCGCCCGCATCACCAAGGAAGTCACGCACCACCGCGCGGGCCGACCCGCCTACGTACGGATCAAGGTCAACTCGATGGTGGACGAGGCGATCATCGACGCCTGCTACCGGGCCGCCCAGGCCGGCGTCCCCGTCGACATCTGGGTACGCGGCATCTGCGCGATCCGCCCCGGCGTCACCGGCCTCTCCGAGAACATCCGGGTCCGCTCGGTCCTCGGCCGCTTCCTCGAACACTCCCGGGTCTTCGCCTTCGGCAACGGCGGCGAACCCGAGGTCTGGTTCGGCAGCGCCGACATGATGCACCGCAACCTCGACCGCCGCATCGAGGCCCTGGTCCGGGTCACCGACCCCGCCCACCGCGCCGCGCTCAGCCGCCTCCTGGAGACCGGCATGGCCGACACCACCTCCTCCTGGCACCTCGGCCCCGACGGCAACTGGACCCGGCACTCCACGGACGCGGACGGCAAGCCCCTGCGGCACGTACAGGAAATGCTCATTGACGCCCGGAGGCGCCGGCGTGCGACGCCCTGACCAGCACACCCAGGCCGCGGCCCCGGCCCACGCGCCCGGCATCACCGGCGTGAGCGCGGGGTCGGTCCTCGGCCCCTATCTGCGCACCCAGGCCGCGGACTTCCTCCGCAGCCTGCGCCTGCACCGCGAGAACACCGCCCCCACGGACGCCGGATCACGCGCCGCCGACCAGGCCGCCACCGCGCTGCGCCGCTCCTCCCGCCGGATCGGCGCCACCCTGCGCACCTTCCGCACCGCGCTCGACCCGCTCTGGGCGGAGCAGCTGCGCACCGAGCTGTCCTGGCTCTCGGGCACCCTCGCCCGCGAACACGCGTACGCGGACCGGCTGACCCGGCTCCTGGAAGCGCTGCACGGCCTCTCCGGGGAACCCGTCCTTCCGGCCGCCCGCACCGGCGACTCCGCGGGAACGGGCCGCCCCGTCCTCGGCGTCGGCGCCGCCCGTGCCGGCGCCCTGCTGGAACGGCAGCTCACCCTCGCCCGGACCCGCGCCCACTCCGCCGCCCTCCAGGCCCTCGGCTCCGCCCGCTTCCACGCGGTGGCCGACGCGGTCGCGCTGCTCGCCTCCGAGGTCCCGCTCGCCCCCGCCGCGGCCGGCCCCGCCGGCGAACTGCTCGCCGAGCCCGCGGACCGGGCGGAACAGCGGCTGCTCGGGGCCGTCGCCGCCCTGCCCTCCGACGAGTCGGCGGAGCCGTACAACGAGGCGCACGACGCGCCCTGGCACCAGACCCGCCTGCTCCTCCGGTTGCACCGCTACGCCCACGAGGTGGTGCACGGCGCCCCCGACCCGGTCCTGGCCGCCCCAGGCCGCGCCCTCGACCTGCACCGGGACGCGGCGGAGGCGGCGGGCGCGGCGGCCGCGGCCGCCCGCACTCCGAGGATCGCCCCGGCGACCGCGTACGCCCTGGGCGCGCTCCACGCCGACCAGCGCCACGAGGTGGAGGCGGCGCGCGCGGTCTTCCGCGCGAGCTGGCCCTACGCCACGACGGGGCCGGCGCGGCCGTGAGCGGCACGGTGCGGGCGGCGGGCTGCGTCCTGTGGCGCCGGCCGCCCGCACCCGCCGGGGGCGTGGAGCTGTGCCTCGTACACCGGCCGCGTTACGACGACTGGTCGTTCCCCAAGGGCAAGCTGAAGCGCGGCGAGTCCCTGCGGGAGGCGGCGGCTCGCGAGGTCCTGGAGGAGACGGGCCACCACTGTGTACCGGGGGCCGTGCTGCCCATGGTCCGGTACGTCGCGCACGGCCGCCCGAAGGAGGTCACGTACTGGTCCGCCGAGGCCACGACGGGCACCTTCACCCCGAACGACGAGGTGGACGCGGTGCTGTGGCTGCCGCCGACGGCCGCCCGCGAACGGCTGACCCAGTCGCGTGACCGCGAGGTGCTGGAGGCGGCGCTGAAGACGCTGCCGGAGGCATAGCACCGGAACCGGGCCGCCCGCCACGGTTCACTCTCCGTTCACTCACCCCCGTAAACCACGTCACCTGTTCTGCCTAATTTCAGACCTACCGGGTGCAGCGATCAGCCACTGCACCACCCGCGTCGCACGCCGCCCGACACAGCAGCCGCGGCGGCTCCTGGAAGGAACACCCGAAAGTGAAGCTTCAGCGCAAGAACCGGCTTCGTGCCACCGCGCTCGGTGCCCTCGCCGTCTCCGGCGCCCTGGTCCTCACGGCGTGCGGTTCGGACGACAACAGCGGCGAGACCTCGGCCACCGGCGGCGCCAAGACGAAGGCCGCGTCCAACGTCAAGTGCGACGGCGCCAAGGGCCAGCTGCGCGCCTCCGGCTCCAGCGCGCAGAAGAACGCCATGGACCTCTGGGTCAAGGAGTACATGGCCGCCTGCTCCGGCGTGGAGATCAACTACAACTCCTCCTCGTCCGGCGAGGGCATCGTCGCCTTCAACCAGGGCACCGTCGGCTTCGCCGGCTCCGACTCGGCGCTGAAGCCCGAGGAGGTCGCCGACTCCAAGAAGATCTGCAAGACCGGCCAGGGCATCAACCTCCCGATGGTCGGCGGCCCGATCGCCGTCGGCTTCCACCTCGAAGGCGTCGACAGCCTGACCCTGGACGCCCCCACCCTCGCCAAGATCTTCGACACGAAGATCAAGAAGTGGAACGACGAGGCGATCGCCAAGCTCAACCCCGACGCCGAGCTGCCGGACAAGGCGATCCAGCCCTTCCACCGCTCCGAGGACTCCGGCACCACCCAGAACCTCGGCAAGTACCTCGGCGCGGCCGCCCCGAAGGACTGGACGTACGAGGCCGAGAAGAAGTGGCCCGCCCCCGGCGGCCAGGCCGCGTCCGGCTCCTCCGGCGTCGCCTCCTCGGTCAAGCAGGTCGACGGCTCCATCGGCTACTTCGAGCTGTCCTACGCGACCTCGCAGCAGATCTCCACGGTCGACATCGACACCGGCGGCTCCGCCCCGGTCAAGGCGTCCTCCGAGAACGCCTCCAAGGCCATCGCCGCCGCCAAGGTCAAGGGCACCGGCAAGGACCTGGCGCTCGACCTCGACTACACGACCAAGGCCGACGGCGCCTACCCGCTGGTCCTCGTCACGTACGAGGTCGTCTGCGACACCGGCAACAAGGCCGACACCCTCGGCACCGTCAAGTCCTTCCTGACCTACACCGCCTCCGCGGACGGCCAGAAGCTCCTCACCGAGGCGGGCTACGCCCCGATCCCCGAGGAGATCAACGCCAAGGTCCGCGAGACCGTCGCCGGCCTCTCGTAACCAGCCGTACGACACCCAGCGCAACCGGCGGCCGGTCCGGAACACCCCTCCGGACCGGACCGCCCCAGCCCCTCCGGTGCACCGCCGCCAGGGGAGCCCCGGCTCCCCCACACAGACCGGAAAGACCATGGCTTCCACCACGCAACAGATACAAACCCCGCCGGGCAGGCGATCTCGCCCCCGGTCCACGGGCCGCGCAGGCGACCGGATCTTCCTCGGCCTCTCCCGCGGCTCCGGCATCCTGCTCCTGGTGATCATGGCGTCGATCGCCGTGTTCCTCACCTACCGCGCCGCGATCGCCCTCTCGAAGGACGAGGGCAACTTCCTCACCACCTTCGACTGGAACCCGGCCGGTGACCCGCCCGTCTTCGGCATCGCCGTCCTGCTCTTCGGGACCGTCGTCAGCTCCGTCATCGCGATGGCCATCGCGGTCCCGGTCGCCGTCGGCATCGCCCTGTTCATCTCGCACTACGCCCCGCGCAAGCTGGCCGGCGCCATCGCGTACGTCATCGACCTGCTCGCCGCGGTCCCCAGCATCGTCTACGGCATCTGGGGCGCCCTCGTCCTCGTGCCGTACCTGGAGGGGCTCAACCTCTGGCTCGACCAGTTCTTCGGCTGGACCTACGTCTTCGAGAAGACCGAGATCGGCGTCGCCCGCTCCCTCTTCACCGTCGGCATCCTGCTCGCGATCATGATCCTGCCGATCGTGACCAGCGTCAGCCGCGAGGTCTTCCGCCAGGTCCCCCGGACGAACGAGGAGGCCGCGCTCGCCCTCGGCGCCACGCGCTGGGAGGTCATCCGCCTCTCGGTCCTGCCGTTCGGCCGCTCCGGCGTCATCTCCGCCTCGATGCTGGGCCTCGGCCGCGCGCTCGGCGAGACGATGGCCGTCGCCACCGTCCTGTCGCCGAACTTCCTGATCTCGCTGCACGTGCTCAACCCGGGCGGCGGGACGTTCGCCCAGAACATCGCGGCGAAGTTCGGCGAGGCCGACGCGTTCGGGCGGGACGCCCTGATCGCCTCCGGCCTGGTCCTCTTCGTCCTCACCCTGCTGGTCAACGGCGCGGCCCGGCTCATCATCGCCCGCCGCAAGGAGTACTCGGGGGCCAACGCATGAGCCACGCCACCACCACCCCCGGCGTCCAGGACCTCCCGACGCCCACACCGGCCGCCCCGAAGGGCAGCCTCAGCAGCCGGTCCCTGCCGCGCCTCGCGCCGCTCGGCTTCGCCGTCGTCGCCCTCGCCCTCGGCATCGGTCTGAGCCTCGCCGCCGGCTGGCAGAGCCGTGTGCAGTGGGGCCTGATCTCCGCGCTGCTCTTCCTGGCCATCTCGTACGTCGCCACCAGCGTGGTCGAGAACCAGCGCCAGGCCCGCGACCGCCTCGCCACCAGCCTGGTCTGGGTGTGCTTCCTGCTCGCCGTCGTGCCGCTGGCCTCGCTGCTCTGGACGACCGTCAGCCGCGGCTCCGAACGCCTGGACGGCTACTTCCTGACCCACTCGATGGCCGGGGTCCTCGGCCCCGAGGCCAGCGGCGGCGTCTACCACGCGCTGATCGGCACCCTCGAACAGGTCGGCATCGCCACCCTGATCTCCGCCCCGCTCGGCCTGCTCACCGCCGTCTACCTGGTCGAGTACGGCAAGGGCGCGCTGGCCAAAGCCGTCACCTTCTTCGTTGACGTCATGACCGGCATCCCGTCGATCGTGGCCGGTCTCTTCATCCTGTCGATCATGCTCATCGCGGGCCTGGAACCGTCCGGCCTGATGGGCGCGCTCGCCCTGACGATCCTGATGATCCCGGTCGTCGTCCGCTCCACCGAGGAGATGCTCAAGCTCGTCCCGAACGAGCTCCGCGAGGCGTCCCTCGCCCTCGGCATCCCGAAGTGGCGCACGATCCTGAAGGTGGTCCTGCCGACCGCGATCGGCGGCATCGCGACCGGCGTCATGCTCGCCGTCGCCCGCGTCGCCGGCGAGACCGCCCCGATCATCCTGCTGGTCTTCGGCAGCCAGCTGATCAACACCAACCCCTTCGAAGGCGCCCAGTCGTCACTGCCCTTCTACATCTACGAGCAGTACAAGATCGGTGAGGCCGCGTCCTACGACCGTGCCTGGGCGGCGGCCCTGGTCCTGATCGCCTTCGTCATGATCCTCAACCTGGTGGCCCGCGGCATCGCCCGCTGGAAGGCCCCGAAGACCGGCCGCTGAGGCCACCGAAAGCAGTGATCCAGATGGCCAAGCGCATCGACGTCAGCGGACTGTCGGCCTACTACGGCAGCCACAAGGCGATAGACGACATCTCCATGACCATCGAGCCCCGCTCGGTGACCGCCTTCATCGGCCCCTCCGGCTGCGGCAAGTCCACCTTCCTGCGCACCCTGAACCGTATGCACGAGGTCACCCCCGGCGGCCGCGTCGAGGGCAAGGTGCTCCTGGACGACGAGAACCTGTACGGCACGCATGTCGACCCGGTGACCGTACGCCGTACGGTCGGCATGGTCTTCCAGCGCCCGAACCCCTTCCCCACCATGTCGATCTTCGACAACGTGGCGGCGGGCCTGCGCCTCAACGGCTCGTACCGCAAGAGCGCCCTCAACGACATCGTGGAGAAGTCCCTGCGCGGCGCGAACCTGTGGAACGAGGTCAAGGACCGGCTGAACAAGCCCGGCTCCGGCCTCTCCGGCGGCCAGCAGCAGCGCCTGTGCATCGCCCGCGCCATCGCCGTCGAGCCGGACGTGCTGCTGATGGACGAGCCGTGCTCCGCCCTCGACCCGATCTCCACCCTCGCCATCGAGGACCTGGTCGGCGAGCTCAAGGAGCGGTTCACGATCGTCATCGTCACGCACAACATGCAGCAGGCGGCCCGCGTCTCGGACCGCACCGCGTTCTTCAACCTGGCGGCGGTCGGCAAGCCCGGCAAGCTCATCGAGATCGATGAGACGGAACGCATCTTCTCCAACCCGTCGGTCCAGGCCACCGAGGACTACATCTCCGGCCGCTTCGGCTGATCCGCCCGGCCCTCCTACGGCCTTGGGGTGCTGCATGGCGGTGCCACCACAAGGCGAAAAGGGTCCGCCCCGCACTCCCTCGGGAGTGCGGGGCGGACCCACGTAAAGCAGCCGGCGTCAGCCGAACATCAGGTAGACGACCCCGTAACTCGCGGCAGCGACCAGCGCGGCGGCCGGCATCGTGATGAACCAGCCGAGGATGATGTTCTTCGCGACACCCCACCGCACCGCGTTCACCCGCTTCGTGGCGCCCACACCCATGATCGCCGAGGTGATCACATGAGTGGTCGAGATCGGCGCGTGGAAGAGGAAGGCCGAACCGAACATGATCGACGCACCCGTCGTCTCGGCGGCGAAGCCCTGCGGCGGGTCCAGCTCGATGATCTTCCGACCGAGCGTACGCATGATGCGCCAGCCGCCCGCGTACGTACCGAGCGACAGCATCAGCGCGCAGACCAGCTTCACCCAGACCGGGATCGGATCGCTCGGGGACTCGACGTCGGCGATGACCAGGGCCATCACCACGATGCCCATCGTCTTCTGCGCGTCCTGGAGACCGTGCCCGAGCGCCATGCCCGCCGCCGAGACCGTCTGCGCGATACGGAAACCGCGCTTGGCCTTGTGCGGGTTGGCCTTCCGGAACATCCACATGATGGCGACCATCACCAGATAGCCGACCACCAGGCCGATCACCGGCGACAGGAACATCGGGATGACGACCTTGTCGAGCACCCCGTCCCAGTGCACCATCGTCCCGCCGGCCAGCGCCGCGCCGACCATCCCGCCGAACAGCGCGTGCGAGGACGACGAAGGCAGGCCGAAGTACCAGGTGACCAGGTTCCAGATGACGGCACCGACGAGCGCGGCGAAGAGGATGCCCATCCCCTTGTTGCCCTCGGGCGTCGCGATCAGGCCCTCACTGACGGTCTTGGCGACCCCGCTGCCGAGGAACGCGCCCGCGAGGTTCATCACGGCCGCCATCGCCAGCGCCGCACGCGGCGTCAGCGCACGGGTCGAGACCGACGTGGCGATCGCGTTCGCCGAGTCGTGGAAGCCGTTGGTATAGGTGAAGCCGAGCGCGACGCCGATGGTCACGATCAGTACGAAGGTGTCCACGTGGTTCAGGACTCCTTGACCGCGATGGTCTCCACCGTGTTCGCGACGTGCTCGAACGCGTCGGCAGCCTCTTCCAGCACGTCCACGATCTGCTTCAGCTTCAGCACCTCTATGGCGTCGTACTTGCCGTTGAAGAGGTGGGCGAGCAGCTTGCGGTGGATCTGGTCGGCCTGGTTCTCCAGACGGTTGACCTCGATCCAGTACTCGGTGAGGTTGTCCATCGTGCGCAGACCCGGCATGGCCTCGGCGGTCAGTTCGGCCGCCCGCGCCAGCACCTCGACCTGCTGCTCCACACCCTTGGGAAGCTGGTCGATCTGATACAGCACGACCAGATCGACGGCCTCCTCCATGAAGTCCATGATGTCGTCGAGCGACGACGCGAGGTTGTAAATGTCCTCACGGTCGAACGGCGTAATGAAGGAGGAGTTCAGCTGGTGGAAGATCGCGTGGGTGGCATCGTCCCCCGCGTGCTCCGCTGCCCGCATACGCTCCGCGATCTCGGCCCGGGAGGACGAATCCGCCCCGAGCAGTTCCATCAGGAGTTTCGAGCCCGTGACGATGTTGTCCGCGGATGCGGAGAACATGTCGTAGAAGCTCGTCTCCCTGGGGGTCAGACGAAAGCGCACGTGGGGTCCTCGGGGTGCTTTGGATTCGGTCAGGCTGATGCTAGGCGCATCATCCGGCCACGGCTAACCGGCATTCTTCAGTGTCGCGCATCAGGCACAGTGATCAGCACGGGACCCCGGTCACGTTTCAGCTGAATTCGTTAGGATATACCCACCAGGGGTATATAAACGGCAGGGTAAAGGGAAAACGGGAGGCAGCAATGACCACCACCGAGGCCATGGGGACCGGGCCCTCACCGGACGCGGTACCCGGCGCGGCCCCCGTGGAAGCGATCGTCACCGACCACGACCGCGGAATACACGGCTACCACCACCAGAAGGCCGAACACCTCAAGCGCCTGCGCCGCATCGAGGGCCAGATCCGCGGCCTCCAGCGCATGGTGGACGAGGACGTCTACTGCATCGACATACTCACCCAGGTCTCGGCGTCCACCAAGGCGCTCCAGTCCTTCGCGCTCCAGCTCCTGGAGGAGCACCTGCGGCACTGCGTCGCCGACGCGGCCCTCAAGGGCGGCGACGAGGTCGACGCGAAGGTCGAGGAGGCCACCAAGGCCATCGCCCGCCTGCTGCGCACCTGACCCCTGGCGATCCCGTCAGCCCCGGTGCTCGCCCTGCCGGGGGACGGTGGTGCGGTCGGTGGCGGTGGTGCGGTCGGTGCTCACCTTCACATCGAGCACCTCGTCAATGCGGTCCGCACTGAGCCGTTCCCCGATCGCCGCGGACGCGGCGATCATCAGTTCCCCGCACAGCTCGATCTCGGCGAGCGCCACATGGTCCGATACGGTCGGGCTGAGCGTCACCACGTCACTCACCTCTCACTGCCGTCACCGGCTTCCTAGGGTAGAGAGCCCGGCACGCACCGCGCATGGCACGGACGGACCATTTCGCCCCCACCGGAGGGCTAGGAGACGGGTCCGTGCGACTCATCTCACGCCCGTCCCTGTTCGATCTCGCCGGTGTAGATGTCCCGGTCGTGCGGCAGCCGTACGGTGACGGGCACGCCGAACCCGTACAGGAGCGTCGTGGAGACGACCTCCGCCGCCGGGCCCTCGTTGGCGAAGCTGAACCGGTGGCGCACCTTGCGCAGCCTCCCCTGCTCGTCCAGATACGCGTCGAACGGCACGGCCCGCGTGCGGAACCCTTTCGCCGCCGCCGCCAGTGCCGCCCGCGCACCGGGCGCCGCCAGCCGGGCCGCCCGGCCGATGTCAGCGGTGCCCCGGTAGTGCCGCACGGCCACTCCGGCCACATCCGTCTCGCCCACGTACGTCACGGCCCCGGCACCCCGCAACAGTTCGGCGGCGGCCAGCGGATCGGTCACCCCGCCGGTGACCAGGTTCCCGTCGTCCAGGGCCGTCGTGTCGATCCGCACCCACTTGCCGGCGGGCACCCCCGCGCCCCGGTTCATCATGTACAGCGCACCCGGCGCCAGCAGCTCCGTGATCGGCCGGTGCTCCTCCTCGCCCGCCGCGTCGGGCGGCAGCACCACCTTCAGCCGGCCCGAACCGGCCCGGAAGTCGTACGACCCCGAGCCCCTGATCGTGACCCGGGTGCCGCCGGCGGCCGTCTCCATCGACGTACTCACCTCGGCGCTCGCGACCCCGTCCCCGGCGAGCACCGCCGCCGCCCGCCGCACCACCTCGACGCCGCCGTCCCGGGCGTCCGCGGCCGCCGCGGCACGGTCGGCGCCGCCGCCACCGGAGCACCCGGCGGCCGCCGCCGTCACGCCCACCGCGACGAGGGCGCGCACGACGCGCGCCCCACCTCCGGACCTGTGCTGCTGCACCACCATCGCCTGCCATCCCCAAACGCCGAACCGCTTGCCCGAGGCCCCGCCCGCCTCGCATAACGACGACCCGTGCCCCCTGTAACGTCCACGCCCCCGATTGGCGCCGTCGCTACCGTCCGAGCGCCCCCTCCTGGTTGACGGACCCCTCCCGGCCGGGCCGCCCCGCCCAGTACCGTGTTCGCGTGTACGACCAACACACCGCCGACATCCCGCCGGCCCGCCCCGCCCATGAACCCACCACCGTCGAACGCGGCTCGTTCTGCACCGCCCGCTGCGCCTGCGGCTGGTCCGGGCCCGCCCGGCGGTCCCGCGACCGGGCCCGCGCGGACGCCGACGAGCACCGCACCACGGCCTGACCACCGGCCTCCCCCTCTCCCCCCACCGGAGGTCCGATGACCCCGCCGAACCGGCGCACGCTCCTCGCGGCGGGCGCCGCCGTCCTCACCGGCGCCACCGCCACCGCGTGCGAGGGCCCCGACGCGACGGACCCGGCCCCGGGCGACACCCCGGCCACCACCGGGTCCGCGTCGTCCCCGGCCCCCTCGACGTCCACACCCTCCAAGCCCTCCGGCCCAGCGGACTGGTCCGCGCTGGCCAAGAGCCTCGACGGGCCGCTGATCCGCCCCGGCGACACCGCGTACCCGACCGCCCGTCAGCTCTACAACACCCGCTTCGACGGCCAGAAACCGGCCGGGATCGCCTATGTCCGGCACGAGGACGACATCCGCGAGTGCCTGGCCTTCGCCCGCCGCGCCTCCGTGCCGGTCGCGATCCGCAGCGGCGGCCACTCGTACGCCGGCTGGTCGAGCGGCAACGGCCGCCTGGTGATTGACGTCGCGTCACTCAACCGCGTCGAGGCGAACGGCACGATCGGCGCAGGCGCCAAGCTCCTCGACGTCTACGAGGGCCTGGCCGCGCACGGCGTGACGATCCCCGGCGGCTCCTGCCCCACGGTCGGCATCTCCGGGCTCACCCTCGGCGGCGGCCACGGCGTCGCCGCCCGCGCCTACGGCCTGACCTGCGACAGCCTCACCGGCGCCACCCTCGTCACGGCCGACGGCCGCACGGTGACCGCCGACGCCACACACGACCCGGACCTCTTCTGGGCGCTGCGCGGCGCGGGCAACGGCAACTTCGGCGTCGTCACGAGCCTCCGCTTCCGTACGCACTCCGCCCCCCGGACGGTCACCGCGTACATGTCCTGGCCCTGGTCGCGCGCCCGGGACGTCGTCACCGCCTGGCAGGAATGGGGCCCGGCCCAGCCCGACGAGATCTGGTCCGCCGCGCACCTCGACGCCGGGCCGGGCGGCAGCAACCCGACGGTCTCGGTCTCCGCGTTCAGCCTCGGCACGTACGGGGACCTGCAGAACGCCGTCGACCGCCTCGCCGACCGCATCGGCGCCTCCGCCACCTCGGTCTCGCTGCGCCGCCGCGACTACCGGGAGGCGATGCTCGTGTACGCGGGCTGCTCGGGCCTCACGGACGCGCAGTGCCACCTCCCGGGAACCACGCCGGGCCGCACCCCGCGGGGCGCCCTCCAGCGCGAGACGTACGCCGCCGCCTCCGACTTCTACGACCGCTCCCTGCCCCCGGCGGGGGTGTCGGCCCTGCTCGACGCGGTCCGGGCGTTCACCCGGCTCGCCCCGGGCGAGGGCGGCGGCGGCTCGGTCGCGCTGACCGCGCTGGGCGGGGCGGTGAACCGGGTGGACCCGCAGGCCACGGCGTTCGTCCACCGTCGCTCCCGGATGCTCGCCCAGTACATCGGGGCCTGGCGGCCCGGGGCCCCGGGAACCGCCCAGCAGAAGTGGCTGAAAGAAACCCATGCGGCGATGCGCCCGTACGCCTCCGGGGCGGCGTACCAGAACTACACGGACCCGACCCTGACCAACTGGCGCTCCGCGTACTACGGCTCGGGGGCGACGCGCCTGGCCCAGGTGAAGAAGCGGTACGACCCGGAGGGGCTGTTCACGTACGCGCAGGGGGTGTGAGGGGCGCGGGTCCCCTCACACACGTGTGCCCCGGGCCGCCTTGCGGGCTCCGGGGCACATGACGGGGACGACCGGGCTCAGGCCGCGAGGCCCTTCTCGCCGTCGGAGCCGCCGCCGCGCGAACCGGGGCGCGGCTCGGGGATCCCGAGCGCGTCGTCGCGGCCGGAGTCCACCGCCCGGGGGCGGCGCGAGCGGACGAGGGGGCCGATGCGGGCGGACCGGGAGACGGCCGCCACGAGGGGCGTCAGCATCATCATCGCCAGGGGCGCGAGGAGCAGCGCGACGGCCGTACCGAGGGCGAAGCCGCCGACGACGTCGGTCGGGTAGTGGACGCCCATGTAGACCCGGCAGAAGCCTTCCAGCAGGGCGAGCCCGATGGCCGCGATGCCGAACTTCCGGTGGGCGACGAAGAGCCCGACGCCGAGGGCCATCGCCATCGTGGCGTGGTCGCTGACGAATGAGAAGTCGTTCTTCCCATCGACCAGGACGTCGAGCCCGGAGTGGTCCTTGAACGGCCGCGGCCGCTCCACGAAGCCACGGATCGGAATGTTGATGAGCAGGGCGATCCCGGCCGCGAGCGGGGCCCAGACGAGCCCGGCCACCGCCGACACGGAGTCCTCGGCCGTGCCGCGCCGGCGAACGCTCCACCAGCACCACAGGACCACGAGGACCATGCCGAACATGATCCCGTACTCTCCGACGAACTCCATGACCCGGTCGAACCAGGTCGGAGCGGACTTGGCGAGCCCGTTGATGTCGTAGAGCAGGCTGACGTCGGGGTTCGACCCATCCAGTGCGAGTCCAGCCATCTGCTGCGGCCCCTTGCCTTGTCTGCTGCTGCGGCACACGTCCCTGTGCGCCGCGATTCACGAACCCCCGTGTTATTCGGTTCGTCCACGTCGATCACTCACGCGCCCAGCCAGAGAACGACGCGCCCCGTGCGTACGTTCCACTCTCCACCGAATGATCACCATGACGTTATCGAAGAGTGACACATCGTCGCTGCTCAGGGCCCGGGCTTCACGGAGGGTTCCAGCCACCGGCACGCGCACCTCAGGCGGCCGGCCGCGCGGTCGGCAGCGCCGCGGCCCCGTCCTTGGTCACGCGAGTGGCACCGAAGTAGTCGGGCGTGTCGATCTTGTCGAACCGAATGACCGCACCAGTGTACGGAGCGTTGATCATGTACCCGCCCCCGACGTAGAGGCCGACGTGATGAATGGCACGGGAATTGGTCAGATCGTCGGAGAAGAACACGAGATCGCCGGGAAGCAGTTCATCGCGTGCCGGATGCGGCCCGGCGTTGTACTGGTCGTTCGCGACGCGGGGCAGCTCGATGTCCACGGTCCGGTACGCGGCCTGGGTCAGCCCGGAACAGTCGAACCGCCCGCCCTGCTCGGGCGTACCGTTGCCGCCCCACAGGTACTTCGTGCCGAGCTTCTTCTGCGCGAAGTAAATGGCCCCGGCCGCCTGCTGAGAGGGCTGCACACGGCCGACGGGCCGGGCGAAGCTCTTCTCCAGTGAGCGGATGATCTTGACGTAGTTCTTGGTCTCGGCGATGTCGGGCACGCCCCCCGACTTGATCACCCGGTACGCCCCCGCGTTGTAGGCGGCGAGCATGTTGTCGGTGGGGTCACCGGGGACCTTCTTCACGTACCCGGCGAGCTCGCAGTCGTACGAAGCGGCGGAGGGGATCGCGTCGGCCGGATCCCACACGTCCCGGTCCCCGTCCCCGTCCCCGTCGATCCCGTGCCCCGCCCACGTCCCGGGAATGAACTGCGCGATGCCCTGCGCGGCGGCGGAGCTCTCGGCGCGGGGGTTCCACCCGCTCTCCTGGTAGAGCTGCGCGGCGAGCAGGGCCGGATTGATCGCGGAGCACAGGTTCCCCCACTTCTGCACAAGCCCCTGATACTTGGCCGGCACCGCCCCCTTGGCCAACGCAACGGCCCCCCCACCCGCCCCCCCGACGAGCCCGGCAGCAGCGGAGTAGGTCCCCACGACGAGCAACGCCACAAAACACAGGGCCCCCCCGACCCCGACCCCCACGGCCACCCAGAATCTACGCACCCGTCAACCATCCCCCATCGGGGCACGGTTCGGCAGCGTTTTCGACGGTGTGTACGAGTCATGCGGGGGGAGCGGGGAGCGCTCAGGGAGCGCGGAGCGACCAGAAGTCGGAGCGGACGTTGGGGGCTGGTACCGGTTCGCCCACATGCTCGTCACTACCGGCGCGCGGAGTGGGCTTAGAAACCGAGGACCGATCAACGCATGGCGTAGCGACCTCAAAGAACGCCTGCCCACGCCCCCCAATGAGCAGCCTCACTCGAAATCGGTCCGGCGTCTCAAAGTATGTTGCCGGGCTCCGCGTGCTGGCGTTTACCCCGACCTGGCGATAACCGGCCTTCTCCCACTGCCGTTCAACAACCCCCAGGAAGCTTCCCCGTCGCTCCTCAGAGATCACCGTGGTAACCGCCCTTCTGCGTGAAACATCACAACTTCCTTCAGTCGATTCACCATGAACCCACTCCACCGGAGGTTTGATTCCAGAAAACGTCTCGTCGAGAATCCCGTCAGCTCGATCGGCAGCCTCTTGCATGTTCAATCCACCGCTCCTCTGGCCATCCTGCGAAACATTAGAATCATCTGACCACGCACAGCTTGATACCAGCGACACGACAGCTACTGCGGCAGCCATGCGAACCTTCACCTTGGACGCTCCCGCTCGATTTCATCCGATTTTCCGGAAACAATTCTCGCGATGTTATCTGCCGACACTTGATCTTTCGCAGGGTCGAAATAGTTGGAGTGCGCTTCCCCGGGCCCGTGCCCCCACTCCAGGGGCCGAGGTCCTTCGCTTACCGCAAACCGGGTTGCCCCGAAATTCCGGTGCGCGGGATCGGTGCCGAACCAAACGTCACTTTCCTCGCTCTGGGCATCTTGCGCCGCATACCCCATAGCGCCGCCGGCCACGCCGCCCGCCACACCACCGACCGCCGCTCCAACGGGCCCTCCACTCAACCCGAGCGAAAATCCGGCCGATGCGCCCCCAACGACCCCGGAGCCCAAGCCACTCGCTTCCCGATCATTAGGCAACTTCGTGACTGGGTCGTTCTCGGCTGCGCCGACAAAGACGTGCTCTCTCCCCACCCCAAGTTCATCTGCGGACTGTGCGCCTGTCCCCGGGCTTCCAACCAAGACCACGTCGTCAACCCCCGGGATTCCGCCCTTCTCCTGAGCGGCGAGGCCCACTGTCAGCGAACCGTACGAGTGTCCGATCGCGGTGACATGAGGGTCTGAATTCTGATTCGTTGCCGAAATGCCCTCCATGAACTGATTGTAGGCAGCTGCACCGGCCTCTGCGTTCGACTGACTCGTAACACCCAAAGGTTCATCCAACGATGCTTGCGGTGCGTCGTAACCAAGCCACACAATCGATGCCACGGAAGCTCCTGGGTTCATCTCTTTCGCGCCGATGGCGGTATCACGCGCCCGCTTGAGGTCCCCCCTAGCAAAATCCTCATCCAACGAAGTGTTCAATCCCGGCACATACGCCGCAACATTCCGCGCCGTATCCGGATTCCCGTACGACACAATCGCGCGCCCGTTCCCCTCGTCCCCAATGCCGAGGAGGTACATCGGCGGCTGGCCGCCCGCGTCCAGTTGCCGGTGAATCTCCCGCAGCCCCGCCAACCGCACCCGTGACACCTCGTCATCCCGCCCCTCCAGCTTGCCGATCAGGAGCTGGAGGTTGTCGCGGTTCGCCGTGTCGCGGGTCAGGGACGGGATGCCGTCCAGGTTGCCGATCTGGTCCGGGTACACCGCGAGGTACTCTTCGCGCTGTTCGTCCGTCAGGTGTTCCCACCACTCACGCACCGCCGCAGGCGACGCGTCACGCGGGATGCGGGACTTGAGGTACCCGCGCGCCGCCTCCCGGACCGCCGCCGCGTCACCCGCCGCGTCGGTCCACGTGCGGTCCGGGACCTTCAGGCCCTCCTCGGCCCGCAGCCGCCGCAGGATCCGCGTGAAACGCCAGTCGATCCGGGCAGCCGTACGGACCGCCCCCGTGACCCGGTCCGAGATGTCCCGCGCCCGCGCGGCATGGGTGTCCGGGGCGACCAGCCCCGAGGAAGGCAGCAGCCCGGGCATGCCGGTCACCCGCGCCGTGCCACCGGGCAGCGGATCGCCGTCGAACAGCCCCCCGGGCCCGGACGGATACGACACCGACCCATCCGCGTGCACGGTGAACTTCAGCGACTCCGCCTCCTCCAACGCACGCCGCAGCACCCCCTGCTGCACCCGCATCTCGTGCGCGAGGCTGTTCAACGCGGTACGGATCAACCCGCACTCCGTGTACACGTACTGCAAGTTCCGGCTCATCCGCCGCAGCCGCCCGACCGCCGCATCGGCCGCCGCTCCGCGCTGGGACTCGCGCAGACCGACGAGCAACTGCTTCTCGATCCGGTCCCGCCCCGCATCCGCACGGTTGCTCGCCTTGCCCCAGCCATCCGCCGCGCTCTCCAGCTCGGCGCACTTGAGGTCGCGTAACTGAGCCCACGTCAACGTGGAGGACAACGCGGTCACCGCTCGACCCCGTGGGTCAGGCGCGCGACGGGCGAGAAGGACGACCGCACGGACTCATTCGTCTCACCCTGCGCCCGCGCGACAGCGCGCAGGCTGCCCGCGAGCGCCCCGCACTCATGACGGGCGGACTCGACACGGCGTACCCAGGACTCCCGCACCGCACCCAGCTCGGCCAGGGAGTTCAGACCGGCGGTCCCGGCGATCAACCCCTCGTGCGCCGTCGTCAGTTCCCCGCGCACAGGCCCGAGATGGGCCCCCATTCCCTCCGCACCCCCGGCGGCCCGCAGCCACGCACCACCGCTGTGCCGCAGCTCATCCCCGGCGGCAGGGCCGCCACCCGCACCGGAGCCGCCCCCGCCGGCGGAGCCGGCACCCGCAAGATCGACCAACCTCAACCGCGCACCACTCATCGTCCACCCCGTTCTTGATCACGAAGATCGTGGAGCGGCACTGTGCCAAACGCGGCAACCGCGACACGCCGGACACACAGCGGCCGGGGAGCGGGCACACCCCCGCGCCCCGGCCCTGCCAACGCCTCGGCCCCGCACAGGAATCACCCGATCGGTGGACCGGCGCTAACGCCCGTACGCCCTCGGGTCCTCCTCACTCAGCCGCCGCAACGCGGCCGCCGCACGGTCCTCCGGCGGGGTGCCGTCCTCGGGGATGTGCCAGAGGATCTGCCGTACGTGGCCGTCCTCGACGTCGTGCAAGAGGCTGACCAGCGTCTCGTCCGGGTCACGGAAGGCCGTCCCGGCCCAGTCGAACCGGACGCTCCAACGCGCGAGGAGGTCCGGCCGTCCGCGCAGTCCGGCAGCGACCAGCCGGGCGGCCCGGCCACATCCAGCTCTCGTCGCCCGACGCACGGGCGATCTCGGCGTCGTACGCGGATGCGTCGAAGCGGAGTTCGGGCAGTTCACGTCTGCCACCCGGCGGAACGGGGCCTCGCCAGCCGGACCAGACGACCTGATCCCCGTCCCGCCGCACGGTGACATACAGCGCCCCGCAACAGCCCTCCGCGCAGTACGCCTCGGCAAGCCGCACCTCGCGCGGTTCGTCCGTGGCCCGCAGGGTGCCGGGGAACAGCAACTCCTCCGGGGAGTTGGCGGGCCCCCGGCCGAAGTAGTCCGGGACGAGCGGACGCCCGTCGACAAGAACACGCGCCTCGACGGTGGCCGGATCTCCGGGTCCCGCTCATGGATCGCGATACGCAACCGCGCACCCGGCGCCTGCGGCGCCCCCAGCACCTGCGCCCGCGTACGCCGCACCCACGCGACCCGCCACCGCACACCGGACTCGTCGCCCTCACCGTCCGGCACCACCCACCACTCCGGCCGCCTCAGGACGGCCATCAGCTGCGACAGCGCCGCCTCACGCCGCCCGGGCCCCCAGGCGTGCAGCACGGTGGGCCCCGTGCTCAGCTCCTGAACGGCGGACAGAAGAAGCGCATGGTGGTCGAGCGTGGCGGGAAGGAGCCCGGCGCCCCGCGCGAACGCTGCGTACGCGCGAGGGGCGTCCAGGTAGGAGAGGATCTCGGGCCGATAGTCGCGGAGGGTGGTCATGAGGAACAGCAGCCGCCCGGTCCGGGCGACCAGTGCGGCGCCCTCGCGGATCGGAAGGCCGGGGACAGCCGTCAACAGATCGGCCAGTCGGAACGCCTCCGCCACCCGCCGGGCCACATCGGGCGCCAGGTCCCCTTCCAGCGCGGCCAGCCGTCCCCGTACGGCGGTGCGGTCACCGGCGTCGAGGGCGGCGAGCAGCGGCCCGAAGGTCACGGGCTCGCGGTGGTTGCGGAGTTCGAGCAGCGCACCGGCCGGCCTGTCGAGGACGTCGAGCGCGTGGATGACGGGATACGCGAGGGTACGCAGCCGGCCGAGGGTCCGGAGATACGGCACGTCCTGCGACTCGCCGAGCTCGGTGAGCAGGGCGAGCCCGGTGCAGACGGCCAGGTAACCGGTCCCCGTGCGCACGAGCACCCGCGCCAGCGCCCGCGCCCGTTCCTCGTTCTCCACCGGCATCCCGGCGACGAGGAGGCGCAGCGTGCGATGCCTGACGGGCGGGTCCAGGGCGTCGAGCCGCCGGTGCACCTCTTCCGCCGCCTCGACCGGATCGGGGGCGACCAGCAAGGGACCGAGGAGACGGGTCAGCTCGTCCCTGGTTTGAGTGAAGTCCCGGCTGCCCCGATTGGACGAGGCCCGGCGGGGTACGGGCGGCGCCGCGTCCACCCGGGACCAAGGCCCCTCGGGCTCCGCGCGTTCGACACGCAGCGCGCACGCGTGCAGGGAGGAGGGCCGGGGAATGAGCGCTCCGCGCTCTTCCGGGGCGCTCAACGGGCGGGGTGGTTCTCGATTCCGTAGGTCATGGCGCGGAGTCTGGCAGAGCCCCGCCGCACCACGCCGGCACTTTCCCTCCGGGCGCGGTTCACGCGTGCTTACCCCGCCCAGCCGGAAGAATGCGCCCCCATGAGCTCATCGCCCCCCTCCCCCAGCTTCTGGCACCGGCCCATGGTGGCGCGCAGCGCCGACGAGCAGCACCGCGCCTCTACGATGCTGGAACTCTTCTTCGACCTCTGCTTCGTCGCCGCCGTCGCCCAGGCGGCCTCCGCCTTCGAACACGAACTCGCGGCAGGCCGCATCGGCCACGCCGTCCTCGGCTACGCGATGGTGTTCTTCGCGATCTGGTGGGCGTGGATGAACTTCACCTGGTTCGCCTCCGCGTACGACACCGACGACGTCCCGTACCGGCTGCTGACGCTCGTACAGATCACCGGAGCGCTCGTCCTCGCGGCGGGCGCGCCCGAGGCGCTGGAGCACGAGGACTTCACCGTCATCACCTGGGGCTATGTGATCATGCGGCTCGCGATGGTCACGCAGTGGCTGCGCGCCGCCCGCTCGGATCCGGAGCGGCGCCGCACCTGCCTGGGGTACGCCGCCGGGATCCTCCTGGTGCAGATCGGCTGGGTCGTACGGCTGGCCCTGCCCCAGGACGCCGGCCTGGTGACGTTCGCGGTCCTCGTCGTCGCGGAAATCGCCGTTCCCGCACTGGCGGAACGTAAAACCACCACCACCTGGCACCCGCACCACATCGCCGAACGGTACGGCCTCTTCACGCTGATCGTGCTCGGCGAGTCCATCACCGCCGCCACCGGGGCCGTACGCGCAGCGCTGGACACGCACGCGGCGCTCGGCGACCTCGCCGCACTGGTCGCGGGCGGACTCCTGACGGTGTTCGCCCTGTGGTGGCTGTACTTCGCGCAGAGCGCACCCCGGCTGCTGACCAGCCTGCGTACGGCGCTGCTGTGGGGGTACGGGCACTACCTCGTCTTCGCGTCGGCGGCCGCGGTCGGCTCCGGGCTCGCCCTCAACGTGGCGCACACCGCGGGCCACGGCCACCTCTCCGACCGCACGGCGGCGGCCGTCTACACCGTCCCGGTCGCCGTGTTCATCACCCTCGTCTGGCTACTGCACCACCGCACCGCGGGGCTTCGCCGCGCGGCCGACGTGCTCCACCCGGTGGCGGTGCTCGCGGTCCTGGCGGCCACCTACGCCCCGTCCCCCATCCTGACCACCGGCATCGTCACCGCACTGCTCATCGCGGCGACCCTGCTCCTGGCCGCCCGGAACGCGGGCAGCGGCCCCGGGCAGACCGCGGCGCACTGACCTCAGCCGCCGGTCCGCACCGCCTGTCCGGGCAGGGCGATCCCCTGCGCCTGGGCGGTCCTCCCCGGCCTCAGGGTCCACGGCACCGGAGGCGTGGACGCCAGCCAGCCCTCCGCGATGAGGGTGTGCACGATGATCCCGCGCAGCTCCCGCCCGAGCTTCTTCCACCGCAGGCCCTTGCACAGCTGGCCGTGCGACGGTCCGTGGCCGTGCTCCGCCCGGAACTCGACGGTGAACAGGGCCGCCTCGCGCCCACAGTCCGGGTGGGCGGCTCGCCACGACTCGTACGCGTCGAGAGCCGCCCGGGGCGCCGGCAGCGGGGACGGCCCGCACATGAACGCCGGAGCGAGCCGCACGAAGGGGAGATGGCAGAGGGCGCACGCCTCGACCGCCTCCGCGTGCCGCAGCAGTGCGGGGCTGACGCCGGACTTCCAGGCAGCCCAGCTCTCCGGAGTGGGCTCGGCGGCGGCCGCCGCCTCCCGGGCCGCCCGGCGTTCCTCCTCCTCCCGCGCGATTGCGGCGAGCTCCTCCGGGGTACGGAACCGGCCCGCGAGGTGCCTCACCGACTCGCCGAGCCGGTACGTCTGCCCGGACACCTCGGCGAGGAACCCCTTCTCCAGGAGCATGGGCACCGCCCCGTAACAGGCGACGGGCAGCTCGGCCGGCGCCCGGCCGACCAGCTCGTCGGAGCAGTGGGCCGCCAGGAACAGCGCGGCCAGCCGGACCCCCGACGCCCCCTTCCGTACCGGCTTGGCCAGCCTCGTACGCATGGACCAGCCCGACACCCGCGACCGCGCGTCCTTGCCGAGGCGCAGTACGCGGTCGGGCCCCGGGGCCAGTTCCGGCACCACGATGGCGTACGGCACATCCGGATCCCCGCCGATGAGCTGTCCGGGCACCTCCCACCCCGCCGCCGTCAGCTCGGCCAGGGCGCCCTCCGGATCCTCCAGCCGCAACGAGCGCAGATCGGTCCCCGTGAGGTTGCCCGCCCCCGTCCGCGCGGCCCGGATCCCCACGACGACCGCCAGGAGCCGCGCGTCGACGGAGTCCAGCGGCAGGCCGGCCACGTACGAGAGGAGCGCACGGGCGCCCTCCCCCTGACCCGGTGTGAGCAGGAAGGGCGGCGGCGAGGCGGCGACACCGTCCGCGGCGGAAGCGGTCGTCACGGGCGGCACGGCGGACACGACAGGCTTGGGCACATCACATCTAACGGTGATCGGACCGCCGAAGTCACGCCCGGACCCGCTCTTCCCGCTCGGCCGGCAGGTCATGCGTGAGCCGAAGCCCTCCTTCGAGGGACGTCAGCGGGACGTCAGGCAGGCGTTAGCAGAACATGAGCGGCGCGCGGGAGGCTTCCCATGTCAGACGGTCCGGAGGGGGAGCGGTTCGCCGCAGATCCCGGCCCTGTCTGCGCCGACCGACCCACCGACCGCCACACACTTCGGGGAATCCCATGCAAACGCTCCGCAAGCGCTCCGCTGTCCTCGGCGCCGCTGCCACCGCCGTGCTCGCCCTCGCCCTCACCGCCTGCGGCGGGGACGGCAGCGGGACGAAGGCGGCCGGTCCGGCCGACGACTCCGCCTCGGCCAAGGCCACCGTGGCCGCGAAGGACACCTCCAAGGACACCGCCGGCGACGCCGCCCAGGACCAGGGCGGCACGGCGGGCGACGGCGCGAAGACGGGCGGCGGCTCCACGGACGCGGTCACCTCCAGCACCGGCAAGTCCAACGGGGGCGCCGCGAAGACGGGCGGGGCCGCCGCCGGCGACACCAGTGACGGCTACGCGTACAAGCACCCCTGCAAGAGCGGCGACCTGTCGGTGCGCGTGTACGCCCGCGAGGGTTCGGCCACCCAGCACGTGATCGAGGTCAACAACACCGGCAAGAACTCCTGCGGCCTGAGCTACTTCCCGCGCGTCAGCCTGGGCGCGGCGAAGGCCACGGACCACAGCGGCGACATCATCCCGCTGGTCCCGGGCGGCCTCGGCGGCGCACCGGCGTACCCGGTGAAGCCGAAGACCGCCGCGATCGCGGTGATCGACCTCAACCCGGGCGGCGGCAACGGCGTGACCTGGGTGGACGAACTGAACGTACTCGCCGACGGCGACCACATGGCCAACGCCGAGCAGCTCAACTTCCCGCTCGGCCCCGACGTGAAGGTCGGCACCCCGAAGCTGGGCCTGTACGAGCGCACGGTCGCCGACGCGGTGGCCTCCATGAAGCAGGCGAACACGAAGCCCTGATCCCCGGACCACGACGGCGCCCTCGGACGGACCACGAAGGTCTGTCCGAGGGCATCGCCACCGCCTGACGGACGACGCCCCGTCAGGGACGTTTCCTGAGCTGCCTGTACGTGTCCGGCTGTACGTGTCCGGCACCCGCGCGGCGGGAATGATCAATCGCATGAAAGAGGACAACAGAGACACCGCGAGCGGCACACCCGGCCAGATCCTGCACTGGAACCTGTTCATAGGCGGCCACCTCAGCGCCTCCGTACCCGTGCGCCTGGTCGAACGAACGGACACCGGGCAACTGGTGTGGATGAAATCGGGCACCCCGATGTGGCACACCGCCCTCCCGCGCGGCGTGACCCACCTGCGCGACATCGCCCCGCACGAGCGCCCGGCCGAGGGCTTCCCCGTCGTCGCGGGCCGCTGGCCGATGGGCGACGCCCTCTTCTACCAGCCGACGGGGGCGGCCCATGCGGTGCTGTGGCTCTTCGGCCGCAGGCACAAGTTCCGCGGCTGGTACGTCAACCTCGAACGGCGCGTGCATCACGGCGCGGACATCGACATCGCCGACCACGAGCTGGACATCAACGTCGCGCCGGACCGGACGTGGAGCTGGAAGGACGAGCAGTCCTTCGCCGAGAAGACCGGCCACCCCGCGTACTGGACGGCCGAGGAAGCGCTGGCGATCCGGTCCGAAGGAGCGACCGTCGCACACCTCGCCGAGGCCGGAACCTTTCCCTTCGACGGCTCCTGGTGCGACTTCCGGCCACCGTCGTACTGGAGGACCCCGCCCCGTCCACCGATTCCGCGCCACTCATTGCTGCGCCCGATGGGCGCTCCGGCCTCGCCTCCGCCGCCCTGAAGTGGGCGATTCGGCCGCTGCGGGACATCTCGGCCAGCCTGGCGCGATGGCGATCGTTGCCCGGCGTCACTCTGCGTGATACACAGAGTAACCATATGCATTTCGTCCCTACACCGATTCGATCCGCAGGTCAGGGCGGTCAGACCGGTCAAATGTGCGAGATCAGGGTAAAGAGAGCCGTGAAGCCGTCGTACGAATCCAGTTTCATCAGCGAAGATAGAGACTGACCCGTGCCATGCGGTACGGGCGGTGAACTACCCAACTGGGGCGGTGACTTACATGATCCTGGCAGCTGAAAAGGGCGACATCACCACCATCATCGGCGGAATCGCCCCGAACTGGGGGCCGTTCGGGACCCTGGGCAACGAGGCCCGCGTGATGATCGAGGTGGTGATGGCGATCGCCATCCTGCTGTGCCTCGGCATCGCGATCTGGGGGGCAGCCAAGCAGCGGATCGGCGCGACGGCTCTGCGCGACACGTTCAGCGCGGAACAGGGCAAGGGGCTGATCGTGGCCGGCCTGACCGGTGTGTTCATCATCGGATCGCTCGGCACCCTGTTCACCATTGTCTACGGGATGGCCGTCTGACCCGGCGTCACCCTGGACTCTGGCCCGTCCCCCCGCCCCTCCCATCCGTCCGTCCGTCGTGCCCACCGGCAGAGGTTGCGTACCCCTGATGTCGAGTCACCACACCGCGTCCGCGCGGAGAGCAGCACGGCTACCGTCGTACTACGACGTGGTTCAAGCAACGGTTGAGGGGGCGTACGCGGCATGAGTCTCGGCGACGAGGACGGCTACGGCAACGACGCGGGACGCACGAGCGACGCCTACAGCACGATCGGCGGCACCCGCCAGACCCGCACCCGCCTGCCCGACGGCCCCACCGGCGACCCCTACGGCCCCCGCCGCCCGGTCCGCAGCTCCCGCTCCCTCATCACCGTCGCCGGCGTGGTGATCCTCCTGCTGGGCGCCATCGCCTTCGCCAACATGGGCGGCGACAAGGACGACTCGAACGCCAAGCCCGGCACCACCTCGGGCAACAGGGCGGACGCCGCCCCGACGTCCCCCACCGGCACCAAGCCGGTCACCGGCAAGACCGGAACAATCCCCTCAGGCTTCGCCCACGACCAACAGGGCGCGGAGAGCGCGGCCTCAAACTTCGCGGTGGCGCTGGGGTCTGCCGACATGTTCGTCGCCTCATCCCGTCAGGCCATCGTGCAGGCCACCCACGACCCGGCCGTCGTCGGGAAGCTGACTGCAGATCTCGATACCGCCTACTCCCCGGACTTCCTCAAGAACGTCGGCCTGAATGAAGACGGCAATGCTCCCAGCGGCTTGACGTTCGTCTCTCGCACGATCCCAGTAGGAACGAAGGTGATCGAGCACACCGATGGCTCGGCCACGATCGAGGTCTGGTGCACCGGTCTCGTCGGAATGGCCGGTGAGGGATCCACGAAGCCAGTGACCGAGACCTGGTTCACAATCTCGGAGAAGCTCAAGTGGATCGGCAACGACTGGAAGATCGAGTCGTCAAGTCAGACAGAGGGGCCCACTCCCGTGAGCGGTGACAACCGGGCTTCCTCGGCCGACGAGATCGCCGGCGCGGTAGAGGGATACGGAGGATTCGTCTATGCCCGCTAGCCGTCGCCGGAGCATGCGCTCCCTGACCACACTGAGCATCCTTCCCGCGATGGTCCTGCTGGCCTCACGGGCCGCAGCGGCACCATCACCGTCCCCGTCGCCCAGTAAAGAGGGCAACGATGCATGCGACCTCATCGTGGGGCTCGCCAAGGACTACTGCGAAGGCGGAAGCGCCAGCTCCCCCAAGTCCACCCCGCCCGCCAGCACCGACCCCGCGCTCGATCCGCTCACCTCGCTCGGGCGCGGCTGCGCCGACGCCGCCGCGTGGATCGTGGGCAAGCTCAGCGACGCCGTCAAGGACACCGCCAACGTCGACTTCACGAACACCCGCTTCCTCCAGCAGTACGCCATCGTCTTCGCCGCCTCCACCGTCCTCACGCTCGTCCTCTGGCTCCTCGCCGTAGCCAAGCGCGCCATCCGCGGCGTCCCCCTCACCACCGCCATCTCCGAGGCCATCGGCTTCCTCTGGCTCACCGTCCTCGCCTCCGCCTTCACCCCCCTCATCCTCTACACCATCGTCTCCGCCACCGACGGCGTCACCGAAGTCATCGCCTCCTCCTCCGGCGGCCAGACCGACGTCTTCTTCGGCTCCTTCGCCCAAGCCCTCAAGAAGGACTCCGACATCGGCGGCGGCCCGATCATGCTGATCGTCGTCTCCCTCGTCTCCATCCTCGCCGCCGGCATCCTCTGGCTCGAACTCGTCATCCGCGCCGCCCTGCTCTACGTAGGCGCCCTCCTGGGAACCGCCGTCTACGCCGGACTCGTGGACAAGAACATGTGGGGACACGTACGCCGCTGGGCAGGCATCATGATCGCGGTGATCATGGTCAAACCCGTCATCGTCGTCGTACTCGGCCTCGCCGGCGCCCTCTCCTCCGACGACGGCCCCGACGCCTTCTCCGCCGTCGTCTCCGGCCTCGCCATCATCCTGCTGGCCATCTTCGCCTCCGCGATGATCTACCGCTTCGTCCCCGGCTTCGGCGACGAGATCCAAGGCGCCCGCACCAACCGCAAACAGGCCACCGACGGCTCCCAGGCCGCCGCCATGATCAGCTCCCCCGCCGCCCTCGTCTCCCAGGGCATCAAGACCCACAGCAGCCGCGGCGGCCAGAACAGCGGCGACACCAGCAGCGGCGGCGGCCGCCCCGCCAACCCGGTCAGTGGCGGAGTCGCCGCCCACAGCTCCCGTAACCCCGGCGGCGGATCCACCCCCTCCGCCGCACCCCCGCCCCGCAGCGGCTCCCCGACCGCCGGCACCCCCCACAGCAGCCGCGGCACCCGCGGCGGACCAGGCAGCACAGGTAACAACCGCACAGGAGGTGGCGGGCGTTGAGCACACAGTCCCATCCGATCGCGCCCCGCCGTACGTATCTCATCGGCCGCGCCCGGCCGAACGCGATCGTCGGCAAGAACCGCGAGACGGGCGAAATCGCCCTGATCATCGCCGGCGCGTTCCTCGGCATGATGAGCGGCCTGCTCGTCCCCGTCCTCTCCCTGCGCATCGTGCTGCTCACCGGCTTCCCGCTGCTCGCCATCGCCATGGTCTACGTCCCGTACCGGCACCGGACCTTCTACAAGTGGTTCGAGATCAACCGCAGCTACAAGCGCTCCGTCCGCCGCGGCACCACCTACCGCTCCACCGCCATCGAAGCCGGCACCCGCGCCGACGGCCGCGAGATCGAGATCGGCCCACCCCCCGGCATCGGCCGCATCAACTGGCTCTCCGCCCCCTTCGGCCCCGACGAGATCGCCGTCCTCCTCCACGCCGACCGGCGCACCGTCACCGCCGCCATCGAGATCGAGGGCCCCGGCGTCGGCCTCCGCGACAGCGAGGACCAGGAAGCCCTCGTCGACCGCTTCGGCACCCTCCTCAAGCACGTCGCCAACGGAGACGGCTTCGTCACCCGCCTCCAGATGCTCGCCCGCACCCTCCCCGCCGACCCCGACGCCCACGCCAAGGACGTCGCCCAGCGCGGCGCCAAGGCATCCCCCCGCTGGCTCCAGGACTCCTACGACCAGCTGCAGTCCATGGTCTCCACCTCCAGCGAGCAGCACCGCGCCTACCTCGTCGCCTGCATGCACTTCAACCGCGAGCTCTCCGCCGAGGCCCACGCCATGGCCCGCGCCGCCCGCCCGCACTCCGGCCGCAAGCTGGACCGCGACGCCGGCCTCGCCGTCGTCATGGCCCGCGAGCTCACCGACATCTGCGCCCGCCTCGCCGAGGCCGACATCCGGGTCCGCCAGCCCCTCGGCCAGAGCCGGCTGGCCTCCCTCGTCCACTCCATGTACGACCCCGACCACCCCATCGACCACATCCAGGCCATGACGAAGCGCAACGCCTGGCCCGCCGAGCTCGACGCCGTAGAGCCGACCTACCTCCAGGCCAAGACCCGCGAATCGTCCACCCGCGCCCCCTGGTGCCACTCCACGGCCTGGGTGAAGGAGTGGCCGATGACCCCCGTCGGCGTCAACTTCCTGGCCCCCCTCCTCGTCCACACCCCCGACGTCATCCGCACCGTCGCCGTCTGCATGGACCTGGAACCCACCGAGATCGCCATCGAGCGCATGCTCACCGAGAAGACCAACGACGACGCTGAGGCCAGCCGCCAGGCCAAGATGAACCGCACCGTCGACCCCCGCGACATCGCCGCCCACGGCCGCCTCGACCAGCGGGGCGAAGACCTCGCCAGTGGCGCCGCCGGCGTCAACATCGTGGGGTACATCACCGTGTCGTCCCGCTCCCCCGAAGCCCTCGCCCGCGACAAGCGGACCATCCGCGCCTCGGCCGGAAAGTCGTACCTGAAGCTCGAATGGTGCGACCGCGAGCACCACCGCGCCTTCGTCAACACCCTGCCGTTCGCCACCGGCATCCGCCGCTAACCGCCAGTCCGCGACACCGAGAGGGAGGTCAGTCACGCCATGCGAGATCCGCTGTCCGCGTTGTCGGACGCCTTTACCGCCTTCCTCTTCGGGAAGGTGGAGACCACCCGGCTGCCCGTCCGCACCTCGACCGGCCAAGCCCAGGCCGTCTACCTGCCCACCGCCGCCCCCGGCCTCGGCGACTCCGGTGTGATCATCGGCCGCGAGGTGTACTCCGGCAAGGGCTACATCTACGACCCCTTCCAGCTGTACGGACAGCAGCTCCCCGCCCCGCACTGGCTGGTCCTCGGCGAGTCCGGGAACGGCAAGTCCGCGCTGGAGAAGACGTACGTGCTCCGCCAGCTCCGCTTCCGCGACCGCCAGGTCGTCGTCCTCGACGCCCAGGGCGAGGACGGCGTCGGCGAGTGGAACCTCATCGCGCAGGAGCTCGGCCTCACCCCCATCCGCCTCGACCCCACCTCCGCACTCAACGGCGGCATCCGGCTCAACCCGCTCGACCCGGCCATCACCACCACCGGCCAGCTCGCCCTGCTGCGCACCATCATCGAGGTCGCCATGGGCCACGGCCTGGACGAACGCTCCGGCTTCGCCCTCAAGGTCGCCCACGCCTACGTCAACGCCACGACGAGCGACCGCCAGCCCGTCCTCACGGACATCGTCGAGCAACTGCGCCACCCCGAACCGGAATCCGCCCAGGCGATGAACGTCGACATAGACGACGTCCGCGCCTGGGGCCTGGACGTCGCCCTCGTCCTCGACCGGCTGGTCGACGGCGACCTGCGCGGCATGTTCGACGGCCCCACGTCCTTCGGCATCGACCTGGACGCCCCCCTGATCGTCTTCGACCTCTCGCACATCGACCGCAACTCCATCGCCATGCCCATCCTGATGGCGATCGTCGGCGTCTGGCTCGAACACACCTGGATCAGGCCCGACCGCAAGAAGCGCATCTTCCTGGTCGAAGAGGCGTGGCACATCATCAACTCGCCCTTCGTCGCCCAGCTCTTCCAACGCCTGCTGAAGTTCGGCCGCCGCCTCGGCCTCTCCTTCGTCGCCGTCGTCCATCACCTCAGCGACGTGGTCGACGGCGCCGCCGCACGCGAAGCCGCCGCCATCCTCAAAATGGCCTCCACCCGCACCATCTACGCCCAGAAGGCCGACGAGGCCAGAGCCACCGGACGGGTCCTCGGCCTGCCCCGCTGGGCCGTCGAAATCATCCCCACCCTCACACCGGGCATCGCGGTCTGGGACGTGAACGGCAACGTACAGGTCGTCAAACACCTCATCACCGAGGCCGAACGCCCCCTCGTCTTCACCGACCGCGCCATGACCGAGTCGTCCGTGAGCGACCTCCTCCCGGACGACGTACGAGCCGCCGACCTCGAAGCGGAGGAACGCGCGGCCAGGATCGAGAACCAGCAGCGACTGAACGAGTCGTCCGAGTCAACGGTGGCATGACATGGCAGGGAGCGACGGGGGACGGTCCGGCGACGGCAAGGGGGGCGGCATCCCCGACGGCCTGCTCGTCGGACTGCTGGCCTTCCTTCTCGGACTGACGCTGCTGGCCTGGGCGGCCACCGGATTCGCCGCCCTCCTCGCCCACGGCGCCTGGCCCGACGGCGTCACACCGACCGAGACACCACTGGCCCTCCGGCGCCTGCTGGAAGCCCCGCACGACCTGCCCGCCGCCTGGCCGAACACCCCACCCGGCCAGCTCTCCGGATACGGCCTGTTCTGGGGCCTGCTCATCGGCGAACTGATGGTGCTCGTGGTGCTGACCGTCTTCGTCATGGGCGTCATCACCCGCTGGCGCGCCCAACTGGCCCGCCGCCGCGAGGAACGCACGGAGCGGCTGACCCTCCTCGAACAGGCCCACCGCGAGGAACGCGCGCGGCGCAAAACGGCCCAGGGCAAGGGCCGGAAGACCGGCCGATGGAGCAAGCGGCAGGATTACGCGTACGAGTCGGCGCTCCCCGAACCGGAACCGGCCCCCGAGCCCACCCCCGACGCCCTGCGCAAGACGGCCCCCGTCCCCGCACCGGCCGCCCCCGTTCCCGCCGAACACCTCACCGAAACCGCACTGCGAACGACGGCCCTTCCCACCGAAGCCGCCCCCGAAGCACTCACCACCCGAAAAACCCGGCACGCACCGACCGCACCGGCGCACGCCGAACCGGCACCCACCGAACCGGCCCCCACCACCGGCCCCCTCCCCGCAGCCGTCCCCTCCCCGCGCACCCCCCTCGTCCTCTACGGCCCCGCCGCCACCCGCCGGGCCACCGCCGTCCAGGCCATCCGCGAAGCCGACGGCCCCGTGCTCGTCGTGACCTCCGACCCCACCCTCTGGGCCGAGACCAAAGACGCCCGCGCCAAGCTCGGCCCCGTCCTCGTCTACGACCCCGGCCACCTCTGCGACACCCCGGCCCGGCTGCACTGGGCGCCCACCACCGGCTGCGAACAGGCCGACCGGGCCGCGGCCCGCGCGGGCGCACTGCTCGCCCCCGTCCGCCCCCAGGACCGCGTCGACTCGGCGACGGCCGACCTCGCCGAAACCCTCCTGCGCTGCTGGCTGCACGCCGCCGCCATCGACGGCCGCCCCTTCCGCCAGGTCCACCGCTGGGCCATCGGCGGCAACGCCCACGAACCGGTCCGCCTGCTGCGCACCCACCCCAAGGCGGCCCCCGGACTCGCCGGACTCCTGGAGTCCGCGCTCACCGGCCATCCCGAACGCCGCGAGATGGCCCAGGAACTGACGGTGCGGGCGTTCGGCGCCCTCTCCTCCGTCCACGTCCGCGACGCCTGCACACCAAATCGAGCAGATGCGCTCGCACTGGATTCCTTTGCGGACGAAGGGGGCAGCATCTATGTGGTGGGTGAAGCCATCGAGACCCCGCGATCCGGTCCAGGGACGATGCCCCTGCTCACCGCGTTCGCCGCAGACGTGGTCGAGCACGGCCGCCGCATGGCCGCACGGTCATCCGACGGCCGGCTCGACCCACCAATGACGCTCGTCCTCGACGACATCGCGGCCGTCGCCCCCCTGCCCCGCCTGCCCGAGCTGCTGAGATCCGGCCAGACCCAGGGCCTGTCCACCATCGCCCTGCTCCGTTCCCCGGAACAGGCCCGCTCACACTGGACGCAACAGCTCCGGACACCCAGCAGCCTCTGAGGAGCAGGCACGGCCTCAGGGCCGCGCCACCGCGTACTCCAGCTCGCGCGCGTCCGGATCGCCCGGCATCGCCACCGTCTTCCCGGTCGGCACGAAACCGAACCGCCGATAGAACGCCTCGGCACGCGGATTGTCCTCGTGCACATACAGCCGTACGCGCTCCAGCCGCGGCGCCTCCAGCGACCACGCCCAGTCCACAGCAGCCCGGAACAGCGCGTCCGCCACCCCCGCACCCCGCGCCTCCGGCCGCACGAACACGGCGACCAGGTGCCCCTGGTTCACCGACGCCGCCTCACCGAACCGCGCCTCGACGTCCGGGCCCTCCACGAGCACCGTCACCGAGCCCGCCCAGGCACCGTCCGGGCCCTCCGCGACGAACTGCCGCACCTCGCCCCCACCGTCCTCGGAGGCGTCCACCGTCCGCTCCCGCCACGCCTCGTCGGACCGCTTCAGCCCCTGCTCGTACGTCTCGAGGAACGCCACCGGGGCGGCCGGATCCTGCAAGGCGGCCAGCCTGAGCTCCTTCACCGGTCGCCACTCATCGGCGCGCACCGGCCGTATCACGTAGTCCATGCACCGATCCTGACCCGCGCGCTCGAGACCGCGCAAACGGATTGGCGCCGCCCGCCGGCTGTCGTACCCCGGTACTACGCGCCCCCGCACATCCCGCCCCCGGTCCGACGACCGGCCCACGCCCGCTCCGTAGCGTCGACCGCATGATCAGGGCACACGCACTCACCAAACGCTACGGCGACACCACCGTCGTCCAGGACCTCGACTTCACCGTCCGCCCGGGCACGGTCACCGGCTTCCTCGGCCCCAACGGCGCCGGAAAATCCACCACCATGCGCATGCTGCTCGGCCTGGACGCGCCCACCCAGGGACGCTCCACGATCGGCGGACGCGCGTACAGCTCCCACAGCGCGCCCCTCACCGAGGTCGGCGCCCTCCTGGAGGCGCGCTCCGTCCACCCCGGCCGGACCGCCTTTCACCACCTCATGGCGCTCGCCCACACCCACGGCATCCCGCGCACCCGCGTGGAACACGTCCTGGACCTCGCCGGTCTCACCGCCGTCGCCGGGAAACGGGTCAAGGGCTTCTCGCTCGGCATGGGCCAGCGCCTGGGCATCGCCGCCGCCCTCCTCGGCGACCCCGCCACCGTGATCCTGGACGAGCCCGTCAACGGCCTCGACCCGGAGGGCGTCCTCTGGATCCGCACCCTCCTCCGCGACCTCGCCGCACAGGGCCGCACGGTCCTCGTCTCCTCGCACCTGATGAGCGAGATGGCCCTCACCGCCGACCACCTGGTCGTCATCGGCCGCGGCCGCCTCCTCGCCGACACCACCGTCACCGAATTCACCGCCACGGCCGGCGGCAGCTCCGTCACCGTCCTCACCCCCCAGGCCGGCATCCTGTGCGACCTGCTGCGGGGCCCCGGCATCGAGATCACCGCGACGCCCGGCTCCGACCGCCTGGACATACGTGGCACGGACGCCGAACACATCGGCCGCACCGCCGCGGCCCACGCCATCCCCCTCTACGAACTCACCCCGCACACCGCGTCCCTGGAGCAGGCGTTCATGGACCTCACCCAGGAGTCCGTCGACTACCGGACCACCACCGAACCGACCGGAGCCGCCGCATGACCACCACGGCCCTTCCCCACCCCCACCGCGTCACACCTGCCCGGGTGCTGCGCTCCGAATGGCACAAGCTGCGCACCCTGCGCTCCAGCTGGATCACTCTGGGCCTGGCCGCCGTCTTCGTCCTCGGCGTCGGAATCCTCATGGGCACCACCTACACCTCCGACGGCGGCGACTCGGACATCGACACCGTCATCCTCGTCCTCTACGGCTCGCTCCTCGCCTCACTCTGCACGGTGGTCCTCGGCGTCCTCGTCACGGCGGGCGAGTACTCCTCGGGCCTGATCCGCGCCTCGCTGACCGCCGTCCCGCGCCGCCTCCCGGTGCTGTGGGCGAAGGCCGCCGTCTTCACGGTCACCGTGTTCACCGCCATGTTCGCGACCGCGCTGGTCACCTTCGTCGTCGCCCAGTTGTTCCTGCACGACACGGACCAGGCCGCTTCCCTCACCGACCCGGGTGTACTGCGCGCCGTAGCGGGGAACGCCGCCGGAACCACCCTCCTCGGCCTCATCGCCCTGGGCCTCGGCGCACTCCTGCGCTCGGTCCCCGGAGCGATCGGAGCGTTCATCGGCGGTGTGATGATCCTCCCCGAGGTGCTGACCATGCTCCCGTACGGAGCGGTGGAGACCGTCGTCCGCTACTTCCCCACCCAGGCCGCGGGCGTACTCGGCTCCGCCACCCCGCTCCCGGACGCCGCGTCCCCGGGCCCGGCCCTGCTCGCCCTGGCCCTGTGGGCCTCGGCCACACTGGTCGCGGCAGCCGTACTCCTGCGGCGCCGGGACGCATGAGCCCTACGCTGCCGGGCACAGGGGAGACACCAATGGCGGACACCACCGAGGCCCAGGCACCGGCTCCACCGTCCGCCCCCAGCCCGCTCACCGGACACATACAGCGCCTGTTCCAGCGCATCCGCGCCTTCGACCGGCGCCGGCCGTCGGTCTGGAACGGCGTCCTGACCACGTTCTGGGTGCTGTTCGCCGTCCTCGACGTGTCCTCCGGCGGTTGGCGCACGGTTGCCGTCGACCCGCACGTCCCGGCACCGCTGGTGTTCACCATGAGCGCGGCCCTCTCCGCCCCGCTGCTGTGGCGCCGCACCCACCCATTGGCCGTGCTCGCC
Organism: Streptomyces sp. NBC_00209; assembly: GCF_045206345.1. Lineage (NCBI taxonomy): Bacteria > Bacillati > Actinomycetota > Actinomycetes > Kitasatosporales > Streptomycetaceae > Streptomyces > Streptomyces sp. NBC_00209. Next base: position 3,274,944 of record NZ_CP108121.1, read on the forward strand.
TTCATGGCCCCGTTCTCGCTGGCCAACGTGTGGACGGGTGCGGTCATCCAGGCGTCCCTGCTCCAAGAGATCGTCGTCTTCAACATCGCGGTACGCCTTCCGATGCGCACCCTCGCCTGGTCGGGTGCCCTGGTCGCGGCACCGCTGGTGATCGCTTCGGGCCGGTTCCCGGACGTCTGGAGCCGCCTCCTGCTCCCGCACGTCTGGATGTTCGCCATCGCCGCCCTGGCGGGGATACTGGTGCGTACGCGCAAGGAGTACACCGAGGCCCTTCTCGACCGGGCCTACCGCCTGGAACGCGAACGCGACCAGCAGGCCCGTCTGGCCGCCGCCGCCGAACGGACCCGGATCGCCCGGGAGATGCACGACATCATCGGCCACAACCTCTCCGTCATCACGGGGCTGGCCGACGGCGGCTCTTACGCGGCGGCCCGCAGCCCGGAACGCGCGGCCCAGGCGCTGGAAGCCATCGGCACCACCAGCCGCCAGGCCCTCGCCGAACTCCGTCGCCTGCTCGGTGTGCTGCGCGACCAGCCGGAGGACGCGGACCGCACCCCGCAGCCCACTCTCGACGACATCCACGCGCTTCTGGGGGGCGTACGCCGGGCAGGTCTGCCGGTACGCCTCGATGTACGGGGTACGCCTCCGGCCCAACCGCCCACACCAGGCCGTCAGCTGACGGTCTACCGGGTGGTGCAGGAGGCCCTGACCAACACGCTGAAGCACGCGGGCACTTCACCGTCCCTCGCGGTCGAGGTCACCCTGACGTACCGCCCCGGCGCGCTGGAAGCCCTCGTCACGGACAATGGCACCCCGCCCCCGGACGAGCGGATCTCCGCAGGCACCGGGCAGGGCATCACCGGGATGCGCGCACGCGCTTCCCTGTACGACGGCACACTCGAAGCCGGCCCGTCCGCCGAAGGCGGCTGGCGGGTACGGCTCCGGCTTCCCCTGGAGGACTCCCTCTCGTGACGACCGTGCTCATCGCGGACGACCAGCCGATGCAACGCTTCGGCTTCCGCATGCTGCTGGAGAGCCAGGACGACATGACGGTCGTCGGCGAGGCCGCCAACGGCCACGAAGCGCTCCAGCTCGTCGCCCGGCACCAGCCGGACGTGGCCCTGATGGACATCCGCATGCCGCTCATGGACGGCATAGAGGCGACCCGCCGCATCATCAGGGCGGGCTCCCGCACCCGCGTCCTGATCGTCACGACCTTTGACCTGGATCGGTACGCGTACGACGGTCTCCGCGCCGGCGCCAGCGGCTTCCTGATCAAGGACGCGTTGCCGGAGGAGATGCTGTCCGGCATCAGGGCCGTGGCCCTCGGCGACGCGGTGGTCGCCCCGAGCCTGACCCGCCGTCTCCTGGACGCGTACGTACAGCACTTGCCGGTCGAGCCGGGCGAACCGGCCACCCAGGATCCGCGCATCGCCGGTCTCACCGGCAGGGAACGGGAAATCCTGACGGTGATCGGCCAGGGCTGGACCAATTCCGAAATCTCCGAACGCCTTCATCTCGCGGAATCAACGGTGAAGACCCACGTCTCCCGCATTCTCGCCAAGACGGGGGCCAGGGACCGCGTCCAAGCGGTGATCCTGGCGTACGACGCCCGCCTGGTCTCCCCGGGCTGAAACGCAGAAAAGCCCCGTGCCATCGGCACGGGGCTTTCCCACAATGATTGTTCGGCGGCGTCCTACTCTCCCACAGGGTCCCCCCTGCAGTACCATCGGCGCTGAAAGGCTTAGCTTCCGGGTTCGGAATGTAACCGGGCGTTTCCCTAACGCAATGACCACCGAAACACTATGAAATTAACCAACACCGGATGAAAACACGGCCGTTCGTTATTTCAGAACTAACACAGTGGACGCGAGCAACTGAGGACAAGCCCTCGGCCTATTAGTACCAGTCAGCTCCACCCGTTACCGGGCTTCCACATCTGGCCTATCAACCCAGTCGTCTACTGGGAGCCTTAACCCTTCAAGAGGGTGGGAATACTCATCTCGAAGCAGGCTTCCCGCTTAGATGCTTTCAGCGGTTATCCTTTCCGAACGTAGCCAACCAGCCATGCCCTTGGCAGGACAACTGGCACACCAGAGGTTCGTCCGTCCCGGTCCTCTCGTACTAGGGACAGCCCTTCTCAATATTCCTACGCGCACAGCGGATAGGGACCGAACTGTCTCACGACGTTCTAAACCCAGCTCGCGTACCGCTTTAATGGGCGAACAGCCCAACCCTTGGGACCGACTCCAGCCCCAGGATGCGACGAGCCGACATCGAGGTGCCAAACCATCCCGTCGATATGGACTCTTGGGGAAGATCAGCCTGTTATCCCCGGGGTACCTTTTATCCGTTGAGCGACAGCGCTTCCACAAGCCACTGCCGGATCACTAGTCCCGACTTTCGTCCCTGCTCGACCCGTCGGTCTCACAGTCAAGCTCCCTTGTGCACTTACACTCAACACCTGATTGCCAACCAGGCTGAGGGAACCTTTGGGCGCCTCCGTTACTCTTTAGGAGGCAACCGCCCCAGTTAAACTACCCATCAGACACTGTCCCTGATCCGGATCACGGACCCAGGTTAGACATCCAGCACGACCAGAGTGGTATTTCAACGACGACTCCACAACCACTGGCGTGGCCGCTTCAAAGTCTCCCACCTATCCTACACAAGCCGAACCGAACACCAATATCAAACTATAGTAAAGGTCCCGGGGTCTTTCCGTCCTGCTGCGCGAAACGAGCATCTTTACTCGTAGTGCAATTTCACCGGGCCTATGGTTGAGACAGTCGAGAAGTCGTTACGCCATTCGTGCAGGTCGGAACTTACCCGACAAGGAATTTCGCTACCTTAGGATGGTTATAGTTACCACCGCCGTTTACTGGCGCTTAAGTTCTCAGCTTCGCCACCCCGAAGAGCAGCTAACCGGTCCCCTTAACGTTCCAGCACCGGGCAGGCGTCAGTCCGTATACATCGCCTTACGGCTTCGCACGGACCTGTGTTTTTAGTAAACAGTCGCTTCTCGCTGGTCTCTGCGGCCACCCCCAGCTCAAGCAGCAAGTGCTCTCACCAGTGATGGCCCCCCTTCTCCCGAAGTTACGGGGGCATTTTGCCGAGTTCCTTAACCATAGTTCACCCGAACGCCTCGGTATTCTCTACCTGACCACCTGAGTCGGTTTAGGGTACGGGCCGCCATGAAACTCGCTAGAGGCTTTTCTCGACAGCATAGGATCATCCACTTCACCACAATCGGCTCGGCATCAGGTCTCAGCCTTAACGTGTGACGGATTTGCCTACCACACGGCCTACACCCTTACCCCGGGACAACCACCGCCCGGGCTGGACTACCTTCCTGCGTCACCCCATCGCTTACCTACTACAAGTCTGGTTCATCGGCTCCACCACTACCCTCAACTCCGAAGAGATCGGGCCGGCTTCACGGACTTAGCATCGCCTGATTCAGTACTGGGCGTTTCAAAGCGGGTACCGGAATATCAACCGGTTGTCCATCGACTACGCCTGTCGGCCTCGCCTTAGGTCCCGACTTACCCTGGGCAGATCAGCTTGACCCAGGAACCCTTAGTCAATCGGCGCACACGTTTCTCACGTGTGTATCGCTACTCATGCCTGCATTCTCACTCGTGAACCGTCCACAACTCGCTTCCGCGGCTGCTTCACCCGGCACACGACGCTCCCCTACCCATCCATACAGGCGTTGGCCCTATGTGTATGAATGACACGACTTCGGCGGTACGCTTGAGCCCCGCTACATTGTCGGCGCGGAATCACTTGACCAGTGAGCTATTACGCACTCTTTCAAGGGTGGCTGCTTCTAAGCCAACCTCCTGGTTGTCTCTGCGACTCCACATCCTTTCCCACTTAGCGTACGCTTAGGGGCCTTAGTCGATGCTCTGGGCTGTTTCCCTCTCGACCATGGAGCTTATCCCCCACAGTCTCACTGCCGCGCTCTCACTTACCGGCATTCGGAGTTTGGCTAAGGTCAGTAACCCGGTAGGGCCCATCGCCTATCCAGTGCTCTACCTCCGGCAAGAAACACACGACGCTGCACCTAAATGCATTTCGGGGAGAACCAGCTATCACGGAGTTTGATTGGCCTTTCACCCCTAACCACAGGTCATCCCCCAGGTTTTCAACCCTGGTGGGTTCGGTCCTCCACGAAGTCTTACCTCCGCTTCAACCTGCCCATGGCTAGATCACTCCGCTTCGGGTCTAGAGCGTGCAACTCAATCGCCCTATTCGGACTCGCTTTCGCTACGGCTTCCCCACACGGGTTAACCTCGCTACACACCGCTAACTCGCAGGCTCATTCTTCAAAAGGCACGCAGTCACGACTGTATGTGCAAGCACATACAGCGACGCTCCCACGGCTTGTAGGCACACGGTTTCAGGTACTATTTCACTCCGCTCCCGCGGTACTTTTCACCATTCCCTCACGGTACTATCCGCTATCGGTCACCAGGGAATATTTAGGCTTAACGGGTGGTCCCGCCAGATTCACACGGGATTTCTCGGGCCCCGTGCTACTTGGGTGTCTCTCAAACGAGCCGTTGATGTTTCAGCTACGGGGGTCTTACCCTCTACGCCGGACCTTTCGCATGTCCTTCGCCTACATCAACGGTTTCTGACTCGTCTCACAGCCGGCAGACTATGAAAGAGAGATCCCACAACCCCGCATGCGCAACCCCTGCCGGGTATCACACGCATACGGTTTGGCCTGATCCAGTTTCGCTCGCCACTACTCCCGGAATCACGGTTGTTTTCTCTTCCTGAGGGTACTGAGATGTTTCACTTCCCCTCGTTCCCTCCACACTGCCTATGTGTTCAGCAGCGGGTGACAGCCCATGACGACTGCCGGGTTTCCCCATTCGGACACCCCCGGATCAAAGCTTGGTTGACAGCTCCCCGGGGCCTATCGTGGCCTCCCACGTCCTTCATCGGTTCCTGGTGCCAAGGCATCCACCGTGCGCCCTTAAAAACTTGGCCACAGATGCTCGCGTCCACTGTGCAGTTCTCAAACAACGACCAGCCACCCACCACCCCACCCAATACAGGCGAGTTCACTGGGGCCGGCAACCGAAGGAACAGACTCAAACGAGCCCGTACCTTCAGATACCCAACAGCGTGCCCGACCCGACCAATCATTTTTCACGTTCCACGCCGAAGCAGTACTAGTGACAAACAACTTGCCGTGCCGAGTAGTCAACGTTCCACCCATGAGCTAACCACCGTCGAACATTTGCCGACGTAGTGGCTCTGGATTCCTTGCGGAATCTAGATGCTCCTTAGAAAGGAGGTGATCCAGCCGCACCTTCCGGTACGGCTACCTTGTTACGACTTCGTCCCAATCGCCAGTCCCACCTTCGACAGCTCCCTCCCACAAGGGGTTGGGCCACCGGCTTCGGGTGTTACCGACTTTCGTGACGTGACGGGCGGTGTGTACAAGGCCCGGGAACGTATTCACCGCAGCAATGCTGATCTGCGATTACTAGCAACTCCGACTTCATGGGGTCGAGTTGCAGACCCCAATCCGAACTGAGACCGGCTTTTTGAGATTCGCTCCGCCTCGCGGCATCGCAGCTCATTGTACCGGCCATTGTAGCACGTGTGCAGCCCAAGACATAAGGGGCATGATGACTTGACGTCGTCCCCACCTTCCTCCGAGTTGACCCCGGCAGTCTCCTGTGAGTCCCCATCACCCCGAAGGGCATGCTGGCAACACAGAACAAGGGTTGCGCTCGTTGCGGGACTTAACCCAACATCTCACGACACGAGCTGACGACAGCCATGCACCACCTGTACACCGACCACAAGGGGGGCACCATCTCTGATGCTTTCCGGTGTATGTCAAGCCTTGGTAAGGTTCTTCGCGTTGCGTCGAATTAAGCCACATGCTCCGCTGCTTGTGCGGGCCCCCGTCAATTCCTTTGAGTTTTAGCCTTGCGGCCGTACTCCCCAGGCGGGGAACTTAATGCGTTAGCTGCGGCACCGACGACGTGGAATGTCGCCAACACCTAGTTCCCAACGTTTACGGCGTGGACTACCAGGGTATCTAATCCTGTTCGCTCCCCACGCTTTCGCTCCTCAGCGTCAGTAATGGCCCAGAGATCCGCCTTCGCCACCGGTGTTCCTCCTGATATCTGCGCATTTCACCGCTACACCAGGAATTCCGATCTCCCCTACCACACTCTAGCCTGCCCGTATCGACTGCAGACCCGGGGTTAAGCCCCGGGCTTTCACAACCGACGTGACAAGCCGCCTACGAGCTCTTTACGCCCAATAATTCCGGACAACGCTTGCGCCCTACGTATTACCGCGGCTGCTGGCACGTAGTTAGCCGGCGCTTCTTCTGCAGGTACCGTCACTTTCGCTTCTTCCCTGCTGAAAGAGGTTTACAACCCGAAGGCCGTCATCCCTCACGCGGCGTCGCTGCATCAGGCTTTCGCCCATTGTGCAATATTCCCCACTGCTGCCTCCCGTAGGAGTCTGGGCCGTGTCTCAGTCCCAGTGTGGCCGGTCGCCCTCTCAGGCCGGCTACCCGTCGTCGCCTTGGTAGGCCATTACCCCACCAACTAGCTGATAGGCCGCGGGCTCATCCTTCACCGCCGGAGCTTTCAACCTTCTCCCAGGAGGGAGAAAGTATTATCCGGTATTAGACCCCGTTTCCAGGGCTTGTCCCAGAGTGAAGGGCAGATTGCCCACGTGTTACTCACCCGTTCGCCACTAATCCACCCCGAAGGGCTTCATCGTTCGACTTGCATGTGTTAAGCACGCCGCCAGCGTTCGTCCTGAGCCAGGATCAAACTCTCCGTGAATGTTTTCCCGTAATCGGGAGACACATCACGAGAGCGGAACGACAAGGTCGGAATAAGACCCGTCGTCCACTGCGTCCTCGCTGTGTTTTGCCTACCCGGACCCAAAGAGGACCGTGTAGGACTTTCAAAGGAACCACCAACCTGCCGAAGCAGGCCGGGGTATCAACATATCTGGCGTTGACTTTTGGCACGCTGTTGAGTTCTCAAGGAACGGACGCTTCCTTTGTACTCACCCTCTCGGGCTTTCCTCCGGGCGCTTCCCTTCGGTCTTGCGTTTCCGACTCTATCAGACTCTTTCGTGTCCGATTCCCGGTCGAAGCGGGTTTCGCTTTCCAGTTCTTCGCTTTCGCGTTTCCCTTTCCGGCGAGTCCGACTCTATCAGATCCTTTCGGGCCTGATTCCCAGTCAGCGAGGCTTGTCCTCCGGGCCGTTGGGCCCTTCCGACGTCCAAAACTCTAGCGGATTTTCCCGGCGGCTCATAATCGGGCCTTCGAAATGAATTTCGGCATGCCGAAATTTCCCCGAACGGGAGATCGTGCTGAGTTTGGTGTGCCGCGTCTGCGGCGGGATCGGCTACCGCAGAACCGTTCAGGCTCCGTGGCAACTCGAAGGACCTTACGGATCGCCGAGGGGCGTGTCAACCCCCTCCCCACCTGCCCGGCAGGGCCGCTCAGTCCAGGTCGGTGAGCCGGCCGCCGGCGTCCGGCTGGGCGTGCTCCACCCTCCGCAGCAGGCGGGTCAGCATCGCGCCGAGCGCCCCGCGCTCCTCACCGTCGAGGTCCTGGAGCAGGTCCGCCTCGAAGTCCGTGGCCATCCGCATCGCCTCAAGCCACTTCGTACGGCCCTCGTCCGTCAGCTCCACGATGACGCGGACGCGGTTGTTCTCGTCGCGGTCGCGGGTCACCAAGCCCTCACCGGCCATCCGGTCGATGCGGTGCGTCATCGCGGCCGGAGTGAGACCGAGCCGCTTGGCGAGCTCACCGGGGCCGAGGCGGTAGGGCTCCCCGCCCAGGACGAGGGTCTTGAGGACCTCCCACTCCGCGTTGCTGATGCCGAGCGCGCCGAGCTGTCTCCCGTACGCGACGTTCATCCGGCGGTTCAGCCGGCCGAGGGCGGAGACGACCTGTTCGACCTGGGGGTCCAGGTCGCGGTACTCGCGCTGGTAGGCGGCGATCTGCTCGTCGAGGCTCGGCTCATCGAGTCCGGGCTCGGTGGTGTCGGACATGGCGCGCAGTATGGCACGCCGCCCATAGACATCGAAGTCCTTCGAGTCGTAGTGTTCAACATCTAACTTTAGTGATAAAGTCTTCGGGTTCGAGTCGTTCGATCGGTGCGACTCAAAGGCTTCGAGAGCTTGAGGTAGGTGAGTGTGACCAGGGAAATGGGCGCAGCACTGCGGCGGATCCAGCTGGGGAGCGCGCTGAGCGCGTTCGGGCTCGGGTTCACCGTTCCGTACCTGTACGTCTATGTGGCGCAGGTTCGGGATCTGGGCGCCGGTACGGCCGGGATCGTGCTGGCGGTCTTCGCCATGGCGGCGCTCGCCGTCCTGCCGTTCACCGGCCGGGCGATCGACCGTCGCGGACCGCTGCCCGTGCTGATCGCCGCCTCGGCCGTCGCTTCCCTGGGCGCCGCCGCGCTCGGCGTGTCCTCGCAGGTCAGCGCCGCCGTTCTGGCGGCGGCGGTGCTCGGCGCCGGCACCGCCGTCATGCAGCCCGCGCTCGCCACCATGCTCGTCCGGTGCACCGGCACCGCCACCCGCACGCGCGCCTTCGCGATGCAGTTCTTCCTGCAGAACCTGGGCCTGGGGATCGGCGGTCTGGTCGGCGGGCTGATTGTCGACACGAGCAGCCCGGCTTCGTTCACGCTGCTGTTCCTGATCGAAGCGGTGATGTTCCTGGTGCTCGGCGTCATCGCGGCGACCGTGCGGATGCCGAACGTCCCCGTTCGCACGCCGGAGACGGTGGCCGGGGCACCGGCTCCGCGCAGCGGGCTGCGGGCGCTGGTCTCGCACCGCGCGATGGTGCAGCTGTGCGTGCTGGGCTTCGTGCTCTTCTTCGCCTGCTACGGACAGTTCGAGTCCGGACTCGCGGCGTACGGCACCGAGGCCGCCGGCATCGAGCCCTCCACGCTCGGCATCGCGCTGGCCGCCAACACCGCCGTGATCGTCGTCGCCCAGTTCGTGGTGCTGCGTCTCGTGGAGCGCCGGCGGCGCACCCGGGTCATCGCGGCGGTCGGCCTGATCTGGGCCTTCGCCTGGATCGTGGCCGGTTACGCGGGCCTCGGGCACAGCAGCCAGACCATGGCGACGGCCGCGATGATCTCCACGTACGCGCTGTTCGGGCTCGGTGAGTCCATGCTGTCGCCGACCGTCGCGCCGCTGGTCGCGGACCTGGCTCCGGAGTCGATGGTGGGCCAGTACAACTCGGCGTTCGCGCTCTGCAAGCAGCTCGCGCTCGCCGTCGGCCCGGCCGTGGGCGGTCCGATGGGGGCCTCGCTGCACGGCCCGTACATCGTGACGTTCGTGCTGTTCTCGCTGGCCATCACCGCGCTCGCGCTGCGGCTCGGCCGACGGCTCACCCCCGTACAGGACCAGCCCTCGCTCGCGCACGTGCCGTCGCGGGTGGTGGCCGTCTCCGTGCCGGAGAGCGCGCCGGCGCCCGTGGCCGCCGCGCGCTGAGCGCGGCCGCTACCGCGGCAGGACGAACTCGCACCACACCGCCTTGCCGCCACCCGGCGTGCGGCGGCTCCCCCACGACGTGGCGATCGAGGCGACGATCGAGATGCCCCGGCCCGCCTCGTCCGCCGGTTCGGCACGGCGGCGGCGCGGCAGGTGGTCGTCGCCGTCGGTCACCTCGATGATCAGGCGGCGGTCGGTGCGGCGCAGGCCGAGGCGCATCGGCGGGGTGCCGTGCTGGAGGGAGTTCGCGACGAGCTCCCCGGCGGCGAGGACCCCGAGGTCGCACAGCTCCACCGGGAAACGCCACGAGGCGAGCACGCCCGTCGCGAAGGCGCGGGCGCGGGGAGCCGCTTCGATGCCGCCGAGCAGGTCGAGCGAGGCGTTGTGGAACAGCTCGGCGGCGGCGCCCGTGCGCGCCGGGTGCTGCACGACCAGGACCGCCACGTCGTCGTCGTGCTCCGCGGTGACGTTGAGGGAGCGGATCAGCCGGTCGCAGACGACCTGCGGCGCGCCCGTCGCCCCGGACAGCGCCCGCTCCAGCGCGCCCACGCCCTCGTCGATGTCCTCGCTGCGGCGCTCGACCAGCCCGTCCGTGTAAAGGACGGCGGTGGAACCGGGCGGCAGCGGGATCGTGCCCGAGGTGTGGATCCAGCCGCCGGTGCCGAGCGGCGGGCCGATCGGGTCCTCCGCGCGGCGGACCGTGCCGTCCTCGTCGCGCACCAGGATCGGCAGATGGCCGGCGGAGGAGTAGACGAGCAGCCCCTCGTTGGGATCGTGCACGGCATAGGCGCAGGTGGCGATCTGGCTGGCGTCGATCTCGGCGGCGAGCCCGTCGAGCAGCTGAAGGACCTCGTGCGGCGGGAGGTCCAGGCGGGCGTAGGCCCGTACGGCGGTGCGGAGCTGGCCCATGACGGCGGCGGCGCGCACCCCGCGCCCCATCACGTCCCCGATGACCAGCGCGGTGCGGCCCGCGCCCAGGGTGATGACGTCGTACCAGTCGCCGCCGACCGCGGCGTCCGTGCCGCCCGGCTGGTAGGTGGCGGCGATCCGCAGGTCGTCGGGCTGTTCCAGCTCCTGCGGGAGCAGCGAGCGCTGGAGCGTGACGGCGGTTTCGCGGTGGCGGCCCTCGCTGGCGCGCAGCCGCTCGGCGGCCTCGGCGTGATCGGTGACGTCGGCCGCGTACACGAGGACTCCGCTGTCGCGGCCCTTCTCCTTGTCGGGGCGCACGGGCGTGCAGGTCACGGTGTACGAGCGGCCGTCGGCGGCCTTGCGGGACTTGACCGTGCGGGGGGTGCCGCTGCGCAGGACCTGGTCCATGAGGGGCAGCAGGCCGATCTCGGTCAGCTCGGGCATCACCTCGGCGGCCCTGGCGCCGCAGGGGCGGGGGCCGAAGGCGGCGGCGTACGCGTCGTTGACGTAGGCGATGTGGTGGTGGGGGCCGTGCACCAGGGCGACGAGGGCGGGCAGCCGGCCCAGGATGTCGCGGGCGGAGAGGTCCTCCAGGTCGGGCGCCGAGGGCAGGGGGACGCCGACGGTCCCGCCCTGCGGCGGGGCGGCGCCCGATTCGGCGCGGGCCGCCGGTACGGAGCTGTGGTCCTCCCGGGCGGCGCGACGCTGCGTACCGGGGAGGCGGGCGCTCCAACGCGTGAAGTTCACGGAATTTCTGGCCTCGTGTGTCGGTCTGGTCCGCTCGGGCGGGTGCTTCCTCTGCCAGGGCGTCGGGCGCGTTCGTCGCTCCTGGGACGGTCTTCGCTGGTCACTGTCGGTTGCTGCCGGCCGGGTCACTCTGTGCAGATGTGGGCCCACCCATGGTCACACGTCCAGTGTGTCGGACCCTACTGACAGTCGTCCCCGTCGGGCCGCGGCCGGCGTCCGGCGGCGAGTTCGAACTCCGCCCGGGGATGCTCCAGGGAGCCCAGGGAGACGATCTCGCGTTTGAAGAGACCGGCGAGCGTCCATTCGGCCAGGACCCGTGCCTTCCGGTTGAAGGTGGGAACCCGGCTCAGGTGGTACATGCGGTGTATCAGCCAGGCTGGATAGCCCTTCAGTCGGCGCCCGTAGATGTGCGCGACGCCCTTGTGGAGTCCGAGCGAGGCGACGGAGCCCGCGTAGCTGTGGCGGTATTCGGTCAGCGGTCCCCCGTCGAGCGCGGCGACGACGTTGTCCGCGAGGACCTTCGCCTGACGGACGGCGTGCTGGGCGTTGGGGGCGGTCGTGCGGCCGGTTTCGGCAGCGGTGAGGTCGGGAACGGCGGCGGCGTCGCCCGCCGACCAGGCGTGCTCCGTGCCCTCGACGGTCAGCTTCGCGGTGCACACGAGCCGGCCGCGTGCGTCCAGGGGGAGGCCGGTGGCGGCGAGGAGCGGTGCGGGTTTGACGCCGGCCGTCCACACGAGGGTGCGGGTGGGGAAGCGGGAGCCGTCGCTGAGGACGGCGACGCGGTCCTCGCAGGAGTCCAGCCGGGTGTCCAGGCGTACGTCGATGTTGCGCCCCCGCAGTTCCCGTACGGCGTACCGGCCGAGGGATTCGCCGACCTCGGGCAGGATGCGGCCGGTGGCCTCCACGAGGATCCACTTCAGGTCCTCGGCCTTGATGTTGTGGTAGTACCGCGAGGTGTAGCGGGCCATGTCCTCCAGTTCCGCGAGCGCCTCCACGCCCGCGTAGCCGCCGCCGACGAAGACGAAGGTCAGGGCGGCGTCACGGACGGCGGGGTCACGGGTGGCGGACGCGATGTCCATCTGTTCGATGACGTGGTTACGCAGCCCGATGGCCTCCTCGATCGTCTTGAAACCCACGCCGTGGTCGGCGAGGCCGGGGACGGGGAGAGTGCGTGAGACGGACCCGGGAGCGAGGACCAACTCGTCGTACCCGATCTCCAGGGCGCCGGTGCCGTCCTCGCCGCTGGCGAGGGTGGTGACGGTCGCGGTGCGCTTGGTGTGGTCGATGGCCCGGGCCTCGCCGATGACGATGGTGCAGTGCGGCAGGACGCGGCGCAACGGTACGACGACATGGCGCGGTGAGATCGAGCCGGCGGCGGCCTCGGGGAGGAACGGCTGGTACGTCATATAGGGCTCGGGCGCGACCACCACGATCTCGGTCTCGCCACTTCTCAGTCTCTGCTTCAGCTTCCGCTGGAGACGCAGCGCTGTGTACATCCCGACGTAGCCTCCGCCGACGACGAGAATGCGCTCACCCGGCGGAGGGCCGGGGGGTGTGCCCCCGGAAACTGAAGCCATCACCACCCCATGACGCAACGCGCACCGGAGTTTGTCCACAGCCCCGGCAAATTGTGTGACCGGAGGTCGTGCACGGGCCGGTGGTGCCGGACGGACCCTTGGTATGCAAGCCCCGCAGGTCAGGCATCGCGGCACGGGGCCGGGACGTGGATCAAGTGGTGACCAACCGGTCCTTGCGCCGATCGGGGGGCGCTCCGGGCGGAACTGCCCCCTTCTGAATTGACCCGGGCTCAACTATGTTCGTATGTCGTCGGGGTGTCGGACGGTGACGATCGGTCCACCCTCGACGGACACGGCGGGAGTCTCCGGGGGGAGACGTCATAACCGGGGGAACAGTTATGGACATTCAGGAATCGCATTGGCCGACCACTGCTGTCGCGCCTGAAGGAAGCGGACTCAGCGGGGCAGTTGGCACCCTCAACGGCACGGGCGGCACCACGGCGACCGTGCCCCCGGCGGCGGTGAACGCGCTGGGCAACGAACTCGGTGCCCAGCCCGCTGGCGCGTCGGCGCACGCACGGTCCGTCCCACTGCGGGTGGACGCGCAGCGCAATCTCGAACACGTACTGCGCGCTGCGCGCGAGGTGTTCGGGGAGCTCGGGTACGGGGCCCCGATGGAGGACGTGGCCCGCCGGGCCAGAGTCGGCGTCGGCACGGTCTACCGACGTTTCCCCAGCAAGGACGTGCTGGTGCGCCGGATAGCCGAGGAGGAGACCTCCCGGCTCACCGACCAGGCGCGTTCCGCGCTCGGGCAGGAGGACGAGCCGTGGTCGGCGCTCTCGCGCTTCCTGCGGACCTCCGTGGCCTCGGGGGCGGGGCGGCTCCTGCCCCCGCAGATACTGCGGGTCGGTGTGGAGGCCGAGGACTCGACCGTGGCAGGCGAGGCCGTCGAGGCCGTCGAGGGCGGGGACGAGCCCCGGGTGCCGCAGCAGCGGCAGGAGGCGGGCACGGCCGTGCCCCGGGCGGTGTCCCGGCAGCGGACCGGTCCGGAGGCCGGCGACGAGGACCTGGGCGCCGGTGCGGCCGAGTTGCTGGAGGTCGTGGGGCGGCTGGTCGACCGGGCGCGGACGTCGGGCGAGCTGCGCCACGATGTGACGGTGTCGGACGTCCTGCTGGTCATCGCGACGTCCGCCCCCGCGCTGCCGGACGCGGCCCAGCAGGCGGCGGCCTCTTCCCGCCTGCTGGACATCCTGCTGGAGGGACTGCGCTCGCGCCCCGAGTGACGGGTGCCGGGCGTGGGACGGGGTCGCGATGCCCTGCCCCCGCCCGCTGCCACGTCAACCCAACCCCTCGCTCCTTCCCCGAATGAGTGCCGGCTAGTGCTCACATTCGGCGAGGACGCCCCGGATGAGTGGTTGGTGGGACTGAGGGCACGCCGCATCGGCGCTCTGTGGCACGCTTGCCCGGTATTCGGGTCCGATGGCGCATACGGGGGCGTCCGCGATGAGCGGTGACGGGCAGAGGGAAGAGTCGTGCGACGGTGTGTCCACCGCCGGCGGCGGTACGGAGCCGGCCGGCTCACCCGGGCACCAGGTGCCGAGCCAGGCCGCCCCCGGCCACCACGATGTCGACGCGGAGGCGAACGACCCAGGCGGAACGGTCCTGCCGGGCCCCTGGCCGCCCGCGCCGACCCAGGACGGCGGGGCGGAGCGCGCTTCCGAGAGCCTTGGCGCGGGGCCCGCCGAGCCCGTTCCCGCCGTGCCGATGCAGCGGGTGGGGCGGGGTTCCGGCGGGGCGGACGGCGCGGTGGCGGGGCCGTCGGACGCCCAGTTGATCCAGCGCATGCGGGAGGGCGACAACCTCGCCTACGAGGAGTTGTTCCGGCGCCACTCCCAGGCCGTGCGCCGCTATGCCCGCACCTGCTGCCGGGACGCGCACACCGCCGACGACCTGACCGCCGAGGTCTTCGCCCGGACCCTGCAGGCGGTACGGGGCGGCAAGGGGCCCGAGGAGGCGGTGCGCGCCTACCTGATGACGGCGGTCCGGCACGTGGCCGCCGCCTGGACGAAGACCGCGAAGCGCGAGCATCTGGTGGACGACTTCGCCGCGTTCGCCGCCCAGGCCGCCCGGTCGTCCGAGGTGTCCGACGACGACACCCTGGACCTCGGCGCGGACGTGCTCGCGATGCACGAGGCCGATCAGTCGATGGCCATGCAGGCGTTCCGCAGCCTCCCGGAGCGCTGGCAGGCGGTCCTGTGGCACACCACCGTCGAGGAGGAGTCGCCCAGCGACATCGCGCCTCTGTTCGGGCTGACCGCCAACGCCACGTCGGTGCTGGCCAGCCGGGCGCGCGAAGGGCTCAAGCAGGCGTATCTGCAGGCCCATGTGAGCCAGGCGCTCACCTCCGGCGGCGACTGCGCGCGGTACGCCGACCGGCTCGGCGCGTACGCCCGGGGCGGGTTGCGAATGCGGGCGGAGCGCGGGCTGCGGGGACATCTGGACGAGTGCGCGAAGTGCCGCGTCGCGGCGGGCGAGCTGGCCCAGGTCAACGCCGGCATCCCCGCGCTGCTCCCGGTCGCGGTCATCGGCTGGTTCGCCGCCGGGTACGCCCTCAAGGCCGCCGGGATCGTGGCGGGAGGCGCGGTCGGCGCCGCCGGGGCGAGTGCCGCCGCGGCGGCGACCGGAAGCGGCTCATCCGCAGGTACGGCGGGTGGTGCGGCGGCCTCCGAGGGGCTCGGCGCACCCGCGAAGGCCGGGATCGCCGCGGCGGTGGCCGTCGCGGCGGCGGCCGGGCTCGTCTGGGCCCTGGTGGGCGACGACAGCCCCCGGCCCGAGGCGAAACCGGTCCCCAAGCCCCCGGCCGTGGCGCCCGCGGTGCCCTCCCCCACACCGCCGAAGCCGGAGCCGGCCCCGCCGGAGCCGACGCCCCCGAAGCCCGCACCGTCGGCCCCCACACCGCCGAAGCCCACGCCCACGCCCACACCCAAACCGACGCCCACGCCGACACCGACGCCGACTCCTGAGCCGCGTCCCACGCCGACGCCGACGTCCGCACCACCGAAGCCGAAGCCGCCCGCCAGCCCGCCCGCCCCGGCTCCGCCGCCTCCCGCTCCGGCGCCGGACGTCTACCAGGTCAGCGAGCTGGACTACTCCCTCTTCGGCGACCACACCGCACCCGAAGTTGTGCTCGGGGAGAGCGGCTGGGTCTGGCAGCGCTCCGGCGTATCGGTCGGCGGCACGCGGTACGCGCACGGGGTGACCGTCAACAGCCGCTCCTCGGTGGTCATCCAGCTGAACCGCCAGTGCACCCGCTACGAGGCCATGGCCGGGGTGGACGACCTCACCCTGGGGCTCGGCGCGGTGCGGTTCTCGGTGTTCGGCGGGGACGGGACGCGGCTCTGGCAGTCCCCCGTGGTCCGGGGCAACGACCCCGCCGTGCCGGTCGGGGTGAACGTGGCGGGCCAGGAGCGGATTCGGCTGGTGGTCGAGCCGGAGCAGCCGTTCGGCGGGGTCGCCCTCGCGGACTGGGCCGAGTCGCGCATCAGCTGTCGCTGAGGATCGCGGCAGCCCGCCTCTCGGCACGGCCGGGCCGCGCTTGTCAGGACAGGTCCGCTGTCACGGCAGGTCCACGACGACCTCCTGCAGCAGGGCGATGACGTCGTCCAGGGACAGCCCGTGGCCCGCGGCGCGCTCCTCCTCGTAGCGCGCGGAGCCCAGCGCCTCGCGGCACAGGCGCTCGGCCGCGTCGGTCTCGGCCAGCTCCCCCCCGGTCCGCGGGCTCGACGTCCGCCGCCAGTCGTCGGCGGCGGCGGACACGCGGGCGGCCACCTCGTGGTGGCCGAGCCTCGCCAGGACCGACACCGCGCCGTCCGCCAGATGCCCCGTGACGATCTCGGCGCACTGGGCCTCCTTGGCCGCGACGAGGGACCGGGTCAGCCCGTGCGCCCCGGCGACGAGGCCGCCTTCGGGCCCCGGCTCGTGCACCGCGATCCGGGCCGACAGGCCGGCCATCGCCACGGTGAAGTGCGACGGCGGGCCGCCGCGCCCGGCCTCCTCCAGGGCGGCCGTGAGCAGCCGCCGGGCGTCCGCGATGTCGCCCCGGTAGAACGCCATCGTGGCGCGCAGGTAGTAAACGTACGCGGTGGCGTCATGGGCCTGGTGGCGCTCGGCCTCCGCCTCCGAGCTGTCCAGCCGCTGGTGGGCGCCCGCCAGGTCGCCGGTGCGGTAGGAGAGTTCGGCGAGCCGGGCCAGGAGGAACGGCGCCTCGGCGTGCGCGCCGACCTCGCGGGCGAGCAGCAGCGCCTCCTCGTACGCGGTGCGGGCCTCGGCGTAGCGTCCGCGCATCATGCCCGCCTCGGCCGCCGCGCTGGCCACCTGGGCGCGCATCCAGCGGTCGCCGACGCGGCGGCTCAGGGTGCGCAGCTCGTCCAGGTCGTCATCGATCCCGGGCATGCCGCCGGGCATGTCGACCATCATGTGCGCGCGGAACATCAGGATGACTCCGTACTCCCACGGGCCGCCGTGCTCGCGGGCGTTGTCGACCGCCGCGTCGATCTTCTCCCGGGCGTCATCCGGCGTACCGGTGAGATATGCGGTCATCGGCCAGAGCAGCCCCGGGAACCGGACGCTGTGGGTGAGCGAGGTGGCGAACGCGTCGGCCACCCTCACCACGAGCGCGTGGAGCGCGGTGTCGCCGTGCGCCATCGCGGACTGCCCGCTCTCCGCCGCGAAGAAGAACCACAGCATGTGCAGGTCCATCCGGGGCCAGTACCGGGGGTCCGACTCGTCGGTGGGCTCGGGGCCGAGCGCACGAGCCTTCCGGGTCCAGGACAGGCCCTCGGAACGGTAGTTGCGCAGCCACCAGAACCAGCCCATGCCCAGCACCAGGCGGGCCGCCTCGGCCTCGGAGGCGGCGGACGAGGTGGTCCGCTGGAGGACGGCCCGGATGTTGTCGAGGTCGGTCTCCAGACGCTGGATCCAGGGCAGTTGGCCGTCGGAGCGCAGGAGCGGATCGGCCTCCTCGACCAGGGCGAGGAAGTACGCGGTGTGCGCGCTCTCGGCGGTGGCCCGCACCTCCGGGACCTCGCCGCACCGCTCGGTGGCGTACTCGTGGATCGTCTCCAGGAGGCGGTAGCGCATCGCGCCGTCCGTGCCCGGGGCGGCCACCACCAGGGACTTGTCGACCAGCGCACCGAGCAGGTCGGCGGTGTCGGCGGCCGGCCTGCCGGGGAGGGCCGGTGTCCTGATGATCGCTTCGGCGGCGGCCAGGTCCCAGCCGCCCGCGAAGACGGAGACCTGGCGCAGGGCGGTGCGCTCGTCCTCGTCCAGGAGGTCCCAGGACCAGTCGACCACCGCGCGCAGCGTCTGCTGGCGGGGCAGTACGGTCCGGCTGCCGCCCGTCAGCAGACGGAACCTGTCGTCGAGCCGGTCCGCGATCTGGCGCGGTCCGAGCAGGCGCAGCCGGGCGGCGGCCAGCTCGATGGCGAGTGGCAGCCCGTCCAGCCGGCGGCAGATCTCCGCGACGGCGTCCGCGTCGTGCGCGGGCCCCTGACTGGGGTCGAATCCGGGGCGCACGGCCCTGGCGCGCTCCGTGAACAAGCGGTGCGCGGGGTCGGCGGGGAGGGGGCCGACGGGTCGTACGGACTCGCCGGGGACCGCGAGCGGTTCGCGGCTGGTGGCGAGGATGCGCAGCTGCGGGCAGCGGGTCAGCAAGGTCTCGGCCAGCGCGGCGGCGGCGCCGATGACGTGTTCGCAGTTGTCGAGCACGAGGAGAACGGGTGCGGGCCGGGTGCCGTGGCCCAGGCGGTCGACCAGCAGGTCGACCGGGTCCGTGCGTGGGGGCGCGGCATCGAGGGCGGTGTCCCGCAACAGGGCGGTCTCGCGCAGCCCGAGCGCGGAGAGCACGGCGCCGGGGACGGCCTCGGGGTCCTCGACAGGGGCGAGTTCGGCGATCCAGACATCCGGCGGAGCGTCACCCCGGGCAGGGGCCAGATGTGCGGCGGACTCCTCGGCGAGGCGGGTCTTCCCGGAGCCGCCGGGGCCGGTGAGGGTGACCAGCCTCGACCGGATCAGGTCATCGCGGATGGCACGCAGTTCGGGCTCGCGCCCCACGAAGGAGGTCAGTCGGGGGCGCAGATTGCTCCGACCGGGTTTCACGTGAAACAACCCGGTTTCGGCGGGCGCGGGCTCCGGGGTGAGAAGTTCGCGGTGCAGGGCCGCCAGCTCGGGTCCAGGATCGGTGCCGAGTCCGTCCGCGAGGGCCCGGCGCGCATCCTCGTACGCGGCGAGCGCGTCGGCCTGCCGGCCGTCGGTGCGCAGGGCCCGTATCAGCTGGGCCCGGAAGCGCTCGTCGTACGGGTGGGCGGCGGTCAGCTCGGTCAGCTCGGCGACCAGGGCGGCGGGCGGGGCGGGGGCTTCGCCGGGACGGGGCTCGGCGAGGATCGGTGTCCCGTAAGCGGACTCCCCGGCGCCGCCGGAGCCCGCTCCCCCGGCTGAGCCCGCGCCCCCGCCGGAGCCCGCTCCCCCGGCTGAGCCCGCTGATCCCGCACCCCCCGTCGCGCGGCGCAGGTCCGCCTCGATGCGGCGTTCCAGGGCGGCGAGGCGGTGGGCCTCGGGGCGCAGCGCATGGCCCTGGTCTCCGTCGGGCAGGTCGGCCAGGGCCGGGCCGCGCCAGAGGGCGAGGGCGGTCCGCAGGGTCCGGGCGGCCCGGTCCGGCGCGCCCGCCTCCAGTTCGGCCCCGCCCTGCCGGGCCAGCCGCTCGAACACATAGAGGTCGACGTCGTCCGGGCCGGCCGTCAGGCGGTAACCGCCCGGCGTACTGGCCAGCGCCTCCCGGCCCAGCACCCTGCGGAGCCGCCCGACGAGGGCCTGGAGCGCCGCGGGCGCGTCGGCGGGGGGATCGTCCGCCCAGACGTCGTCCACGAGGTCGGCCACGGGCACGGGGCGTCCCGGCCGCAGGGCGAGGGCGGCGAGAAGGGCGCGCAGCCTGCTGCCGCCGAGGGGCAGCGCGCCGCCGTTCTCGTCTCGCGCCTCGGTGGCGCCCAGGATCAGATACCGCACGGCACCATTGTGTCCCGGCGGAACCGCCGGTGAGCAGCGGTCGGACGGACCGGGACGCCCGGGGACGAACCCACCCGGCGCGCCTCCGCCCTCAGGACGCCCGGGGACGAACCCACCCCGGCGCGCCCACGCCCCCTCTCACCCTTGAAGCGAGCGCCGGGCCGGGACCACGCCCCCCGCCACCGCGCGCTGCCGGGGGGCCGCCGTACCGGTCCAGCAGGTGCCGCGCCGGGAGACGAGGCGGCGCAGCCACAGCTCCGTGGAGGCGAGCTCGGCGAGGCCGTCCAGGGGCAGCGGCTCCCCCTCGGAGGCCGCGCGCAGGGCCTTGCGTACGACGCGGGCCTCCACCAGGCCGGCGTCGGCGAGCAGCGGGGCGTCGAAGAGCGCGATCAGCTCGGGCAGGGCGGCGCGCAACCCGGTCCGGGTCACCGCCGTCGAGGTGTGCTGCGAGGGAGCGCCCCAGCCGGGAGGCAGTTCGTGGATGCCCGCGCCGGCCAGCACACGGCGCAGGATCGCCGCGCGGGCGCCCGGCTGGACCCGCAGTGACTCGGGGAGCGCGCGGGCCGCGCGTACGACCTGGTTGTCCAGGAAGGGGGCGTGCAGCCGCTGGCTGCGAATCTCGGCGGCCTGCTCCAGGATGCGGTGGTCGGCGGCGCTGCGGGCGAGGGCGGCCCTCGCCCGGGCCTCACCGGGGCGCTGGACCGAGGAGGGGCGGATCGCCGCCTCCTGAAGGCGAACCGATACTTCGGCCAGCGCCTCTCCGGTCAGCCACCGGGCGGCAGGCCCCGGTCTCGACCAGGCGAGTGCGGCGAGCGAGGCATCGGCCGGGGTGTCGAGGCCGGGCGTGAGGCGGTTGGCGTCGGGCAGCCGGCCTGCGGCCGTTTCGAGGCCGGTGCGGTAGGACGTACGGGCCAGCTTGCGGGCCGCCCGGTAGACGGTCAGCGGCACGAACAGCGAGTGGGCGGAAGGGCCTTCGGCCTTGGCGAGGGCGGCGACCGGGCGCAGCAGGTGGCGGCGGCGCCGGTCCATCAGCAGGTCGGCGAGGCGGGCCGGGTGGGCGTCGAGCACCTGTCGGGCACCCGCGCCCACGAAGTGGTCGGCGCTGCCCGCGGAGAGCCGGCGCCGGTGCCGTTCGGCGAGGACGAGGGAAGGGGCCGGCTCGTCGGTGAGCGGTCCGGCCCCCAGCTCGGCGTAGGGCAGGGCCTCTTCGCCCGCCGCGACGACGACGTGGTGCAGCCGGGGGTTGGCCGCGATGGCGCGGGCCCGTTCGAGTTCGGGTTCGTGGGCGCGGGTCGTCAGGTCGTTGAAGGTGACGGCGAGCAGCCGCTCCCCCGCCCCGGTGCCGTGGCCCAGGATCGTGCCGGGCAGCCCGGGAAGACCGGCGGCGAGCAGGGCGAGGGTCGCCGATGCGCTGCCCCCGGAGAGGTCGGCGCCGATGCCGGGTACCGGCGCGCCCCGGGCGGCGCGGCGTTCGGCCGGGCCCATGCCGGGGACCGGACCGGGGTCGGGCGGCAGGGTCTCTGGGGCGTGGCGCGGGGCCAGGAGCCGGGCGCGTACCGCTTCGACCAGGGCGTCGCGCACCCCGTCGACGGCGCTCACCGGGTCGAGCTCGGGCGCCGCGACGGCGAGGGAGGCCACCGCCTCGTAACCGGTGATCTCCCGCGAGCCCTCGCGGAGGATCAGGGCGTGTCCGGGCGGGATGCGCTTCACGCCCGCGTAGGGGGTGCCGTCGCGCAGCGCCTCCGGGGTCTCGGGGCAGGCCAGCAGCGCGGCCAGGTGGCCGATGTCGAGCTGGGCCTCGATGAGGTCGGCGAGCGGCAGCGCGGCGGTGGCGTACGCCGTGCCGCCGGCCCACGGCGTGTAGAAGACGGGGCGGGCCCCGGCGAGGTCGCCGACGACGGTGATCCGGCGGCCGATCTGGACGACGACCGTGTAGCTGCCGGTCCAGGCGGTGAGGTGGCGCAGGGCGCCGCCCCGGGCGGCGAGCAGGCCGACGCGCAGCTGTTCGTCGGTGGCCCCGCAGCAGCCGAGGACGGCGAGCCGGACCATGGGGGCGCCCTCGGCGGTGTCCACCCGGACGGTGCGGATCTCGTCGGGCCGCCAGTCACCGACCGCCCAGAGCGGATCGGGGTCGCCCCAAAGGAGTTGGGAGCCCACGGGGTGCATCGTGCGCCCGTCGTCACTGCCGCCGACCGCCCCGGCCGTGCCGAAGCTCGCGGCGATACTGCTCCAACCCACCAACCAACGCATCGCCGCCTCCACAGGCTGTGGACAAAAAACGGCGCGGCAGGCAAGCACCCGGAGAACTCCGGTGACGATCGGCGCCGTTGCGGACATGCTGCCACGACAACGGCGCGCAGGAGTGGCTACGGACGGCGCACGTCGTGAGCGCATGCGCCCCTGGCAAAGGCCACTGGGCGGACGCCGGGACGCACGATCCGCGCGAGGCTCGCGCGCGTCGCCCGGGAGGGCAACGGGATGGTGAATTCCGGGCGTTGCGTTCCCCGCTGCGGTCCCCGGGGAACGGCCCGCTTCCGGCCAATCCCCGCACCCGGGTCTCGCGACGGCGGGACGGTCCGCGCCTCCCCCGGCCCGACCTCATCCGACCGTCGACATCCGGCCAATCTCAGGGCGGAACGGAACCGTTGCCCACGTGATCCATTGGTCGATTCACTCTAATATGACCACAATTGGCCAGCGTCGCCCCGGTAAAACGCATCCGCTCGGCAATCCACCCGCCGCACCGAAGGTTCACACCCGGGAACCCCGGGAACACACGGTCCGGGAGGCGGGCCTCGCCCCCCGGACCGGTTCACCGCCTGCGGGGAATGAGGCGGCGATATATCCCCCAGCCCCCTGCGTCAGACGCAGCGGGCCGATCCACGCAGCACCCATGCAAGCGCCGCCTCCGGGGCCGGGCCAGAGCGCACGTGCGGGCGCACGGCCACACACCGGGGTGCACGCACGGAGCCCTCGGAGGCCCCCGGCCGAACCGACCGGGGGCGAGCGGGACGACAGCGGGCACGTACGCCCCGCGCGCCGGTCCGCGCTGGTCGGCAAGGAGAGAGAGCGGCGCGACGAAGCCCGTACACCGCCGCCGCGAAGCGGAATCGCACACCCTCACGCACCGGCTCGTCCCCGGCCCTGGCGACCTCCACTCCCTCTCCCCCGCACCCCCGTCATTCCCCCGCTCTTCCTTTTCCCTTCCTCCGCCGCGTGTTCGCCTCCACCGCCCCGTACGTCCCTCGCGTCACCTCCCGTCCCACAGCACTCCGCGCGTGGCCGGGACCGACAACAATCCCGCCATACGGACGTCCGGCCCTTAACGGTAGGGATGCGACGAACTACGCTGGGTGCACTGATGTTCTCTGCAGGGCGGCATATTCCCCGGGGCACGGCCAAATGCGTGTGCGGGCGGAGTGACAGGGTTCGTCCCTGGGGAGAACACGGTACGAATGCCGCGCGCCGAGACGGTGACGCGGCTGCCGTCTGTGTGTCGAGGGGTGGCCATGTCCAGGGAGCAACGAGGACCGAACGAGAAGCTCGGCACCGTTCTCGCCCTCGCGGGAATCAGTAACGCCGGGCTCGCCCGGCGGGTCAACGACCTCGGGGCGCAGCGCGGACTGACCCTCCGCTACGACAAGACGTCGGTCGCCCGGTGGGTCTCCAAGGGCATGGTGCCCCAGGGCGCCGCGCCCCATCTCATCGCCGCGGCGATCGGCGCCAAGCTGGGCCGGCCCGTCCCGCTGCACGAGATCGGTCTCGCCGACGCCGATCCGGCGCCGGAGGTCGGCCTGGCGTTCCCGCGTGACGTGGACGCGGCCGTCCGGTCCGCGACGGAGCTGTACCGGCTGGATCTGGCCGGGCGGCGCGCGGGCAGCGGCGGGATCTGGCAGTCGCTCGCGGGCTCGTTCTCGGTGAGCGCGTACGCCACACCCACGTCCCGCTGGCTGATATCCCCCGCCGACCCGTCGGTCGCGCGGGCACCGGCCACGGTCGGGGGGCAGCCGACCGGCGCGCACGGCGCACCGGGGGCGCACGGCCCCGCCGGGGCGCCCGCCCAGCCGGGCACACCCGCATCGCCCGCGCAGGCGACCGGCACGGCCACCGGCCACAGCCTCCTCATCCCGGCACAGCCCGGCCCCGAATCCGGAGGCGACGCCTCCTCGTTGCGCGTCGGCCACAGCGACGTCTCCAAACTCCGCGAGGCCGCCCAGGACGCGCGCCGCTGGGACTCCAAGTACGGCGGCGGGGACTGGCGCTCCTCGATGGTCCCGGAATGTTTACGCGTGGACGCGGCTCCGCTCCTGCTGGGCTCGTACAGCGACGAGGTCGGCCGTGCGCTGTTCGGCGCGGCGGCCGAGCTGACCCGGCTCGCCGGCTGGATGGCCTTCGACACCGGCCAGCAGGAGGCGGCCCAGCGGTACTACATCCAGGCGCTGCGCCTCGCGCGGGCGGCGGCCGACGTTCCGCTCGGCGGCTACGTCCTGGCGTCGATGTCGCTCCAGGCGACCTACCGCGGCTTCGCCGACGAGGGCGTCGACCTCGCGCAGGCCGCCGTCGAGCGCAACCGGGGCCTCGCGACCGCCCGCACGATGAGCTTCTTCCGCCTGGTCGAGGCCCGCGCGCACGCGAAGGCGAACGACGCGCCGGCCGCGGGAGCCGCGCTCAAGGCGTCCGAGAGCTGGCTCGAACGCTCCCGGGAGGGCGACGCCGACCCGGCGTGGCTCGGCTTCTACTCGTACGACCGCTTCGCGGCCGACGCCGCCGAGTGCCATCTCGACCTGAAGGCGCCCCGCCAGGTCCGGCGCTTCACCGAGCAGGCGCTGTCCCGGCCCACCGAGGAGTTCGTCCGCTCGCACGGGCTGCGGCTCGTCGTGTCGGCGGTCGCCGAACTGGAGTCGGGGAATCTGGACGCCGCCTGCGCGGCGGGCACCCGGGCCGTCGAGGTGGCGGGCCGCATCTCATCGGCGCGGACCACGGAGTACGTGCGCGACCTGCTGCACCGACTGGAGCCGTACGGGGACGAGCCGCGCGTCGTGGAGCTGCGCGAGCGCGCCCGCCCTCTGCTGGTCGCCCCGGCATAGAAGTCCCGGCTTCGGCATAGGAGTCCCGTTTCCCGGGAAGCGCCACGCTGGCCGCCCGGGTTTGAGTGCGTTGTCAGTGGGTCAGTGCACTATCGGGGTGGGAGGTGGCGTGATGATGACGCACGCGGCGTACGACTGCGATGTGCTGGTGATCGGCGGCGGGATCGTCGGACTGTCGGCCGCGTACGCGCTCACGCGCACCGCGCCGGGCACCCGCGTGACCGTGCTGGAGAAGGAGAGGGGTCCGGCGCGCCACCAGACGGGGCGCAACAGCGGGGTGATCCACAGCGGGATCTACTACCCGCCGGGCTCGCTCAAGGCGCGGTACGCGCTGCGCGGCAACGCCGAGATGACCGACTTCTGCCGGGAGCACTCCCTCGCCCACGCGGTGACCGGCAAGCTGATCGTCGCGACGGACCGCGCCGAGCTGCCCCGGCTGCACGCCCTGGTCCAGCGCGGCCGTGAGCACGGGCTGCCGGTGCGCGAGCTGGGGCCCGCGCAGATCGCCGAGTACGAGCCGAAGGTGCGGGGCCTCGCCGCGATCCGGGTCGGCACGACGGGCGTGTGCGACTTCCGGGCGGTCGCCGGGCGCCTCGCCGACGAGGTACGCGGCGCGGGCGGCGTGCTCCGCTTCGGCGCCGAGGTCACGGCGATCGACCGCCGCCCCTGGGGCGTGGCCGTGCGCACCGCCGACGGGCTGGTGGTCCGGGCCAGGGTGCTGGTCAACTGCGCGGGCCTGCACTGCGACCGGATCGCCCGGCTGGCCGGCGACGACCCGGGGATGCGGATCGTGCCGTTCCGGGGGGAGTACTACGAGCTGGCGCGGCCCGAGCTCGTGCGCGGGCTCGTCTACCCGGTGCCCGACCCGGCGTTCCCGTTCCTCGGCGTCCACCTGACCCGGGGCTTCGACGGCTCCGTCCACGTCGGCCCCAACGCGGTGCCCGCCGCCGCCCGCGAGGGCTACGGCTGGCCCGTCGTCCGGCCCCGCGAGCTGATGGACACGCTCAGCTGGCCGGGCTCGTGGCGCATCGCCCGCAGACACTGGCGGTACGGGGCGGGCGAGGTGCACCGCTCCCTCTCGAAGCGCGCGTTCACGGAGGCGGTCCGCCGCCTCCTGCCCGAGGTCACGGAGGAGGACCTGCGCCCCTCGCCGGCCGGGGTCCGCGCCCAGGCCGTGCTCCGGGACGGCACGCTGGTGGACGACTTCCTGATCCGCGAGGCCCCGCACACGGTGCACGTGCTGAACGCCCCGTCGCCCGCCGCCACCGCCTCGCTGCCCATCGGCCGCGAGGTGGCCCGCCGTGCCCTGCTCCGCGCCCGGGCGGCCGGGTGGAAGCCTCCGACACCGGCACCGGCGGGGTGACGGGCGCCCCGGCCCCGCGGTCGCCGGCCCCGCGGTCGCCGAGCGACCCGCCGTCGCCCGGCCCCGTAGAATCAGAGCATTGTGTCTGAGCCCAAGAACCCCTCCCGTCCGACGCCCGACGGCACCGTGCCCACCACCGCCGGGATCCCGGACGACGTGCGGGCCGCGTCCCTGGAGCGCGCGCGCCGGATGCGCCAGCAGCCCCGCTTCCCCGGCGGCCCCGCGGCCGACCCGGCCGGCTCGCACCACGAGCGCCGCATCCGCAGCTTCCAGCCGCGCCGCAGCCGGGTCACGCCCGGCCAACAGAACGCCCTGGAACGGCTCTGGCCCAAGTGGGGCCTGGACATCGACGGGCTGAGCGTCCTCGACCTGCCCGCACTGTTCGACGGCCTCCCGGTGATCCTGGAGATCGGCTTCGGCATGGGTGAGGCCACCGCGCAGATGGCGGCCGACGACCCGGGGACCGGCATCCTCGCCGTCGACGTGCACACGCCCGGCCAGGGCAACCTGCTCGGCCTCGCCGACCGGAACGGCTCGGCCAACGTCCGGGTCGCCAACGGTGACGCGATCATCCTGCTGCGCGAAATGCTGGAGCCGGATTCGCTGGACGGGCTGCGGGTCTACTTCCCCGACCCGTGGCCCAAGTCCCGCCACCACAAGCGCCGGCTGATCCAGCCGGAGTTCCTGGACCTGGTGGCGGGCCCGCTGAAGCCCGGGGCGATCGTGCACTGCGCGACCGACTGGGAGCCGTACGCCGAGCAGATGCTCGACGTGCTCACCGCGCACCCCCTCTTCGAGAACACGGTGGCCGGCGGCGGTTACGCCCCGCGGCCCGCGTTCCGCCCGCGGACCCGGTTCGAGGGCCAGGGTCTGGGGAAGGGCCACGTCGTGCACGACCTGCTCTTCGCGCGCGTCTGAGCCCGACGGGCACCATGGCCGTTGTCGGACCCGCTCGTTAGGGTCGAGGGGTGTCCGACGGGTCTGTTCAGCGACAACGGTGGGATCAGCCGGCCGTCCCCGTGCTCCAGGAGCAGCGGGTCGGCGAGATCCTGGCCGCCGTGCCGGCGCGGGGCCAGTGGCGTTACCGGCCGCGCCGCGTCGGCCTGCTCTGGCGGAACCGGACGTTCCGAGTCGTCGCCGTCTTCACGCTGCTCGCGCTCTGCGGGGTGGTGATCCTCGCCCTGGTCCGCGACCAGACCGGCACCGAGGGATTCCTCGTCGGCCTGAGCCTGGCCGTCCTGCCTGTTCCGGTACTGATGACGGCTTTCCGCTGGCTGGACCGGGTCGAGCCGACTCCGTGGCGGAATCTGCTGTTCGCCTTCGCGTGGGGTGCGTGCGCGGCGGCCCTGGTCGCCATCCTCGCCAACTCGTTCGCGACCCGGTGGATAGCCGACAGCGATCCGGGGAACGCCGACACCGTCGGCGCCACGGTCATCGCACCGGTGGTCGAGGAGAGCGCCAAGGCGGCCGCTGTCCTGCTGCTCTTCCTCTTCCGCCGGAGGGACTTCACCGGGATCGTGGACGGCGTCGTCGTCGCCGGGTTCACCGCGACGGGGTTCGCCTTCACCGAGAACATCCTCTACCTGGGCAACGCCTTCGGCGAGGACCAGCAACTGGACTCCGGTTTCGCGTCGGTGACCGTGGTGACGTTCCTGGTCCGGGCCGTGATGACCCCCTTCGCCCACCCGCTCTTCACCGTCATGACCGGCATCGGTCTCGGGATCGCCGCGAGCAGCGCCCCTGGCCGGCGGGTGCGGCGCATCGCCGTCCCGCTGCTCGGCCTGATCCTCGCGATGGGCATGCACGCCCTGTGGAACGGCTCGGCGACCTTCGGCCGGTACGGCTTCTACATCGTGTACGGGGCGTTCATGGTCCCGGTGTTCGGCCTGGTGACCTGGCAGATGGTCCGGGCCCGCCGCAAGGAGCTCCGCTCCCTGGCCGTCGAGCTCCCCGCGTACGCCGAAGCCGGCTGGCTCACCCCTGACGAACCCCGCGCCCTCGCCTCGATGCGGGCCCGCGCCCTGGCCAGGAACGCGGCCCGCCGGCGGTACGCGGTGAGCGCGTCCGGCCATCCGTACCACCCGGACTACGCGAGGGTCCGTGCCAAGGAGGCGAAGGAGCGCGGCAGGGCGGCGGCGCGGGCGGTCGCCGAGTACGAGGCGTTCGCGACGTCCCTGGCCTCCCTGCGCCGGCAGGCCGGGCTGGGCAGGGCGGACCCGGACTTCGCCGCGCGCGAGCTGGAGCTGCTGCATCACCTGTGGCAGCGCCGTGAGATCGCGGGCCCCGCCCTCGCGTACGCGGCCCGGGCCACCCACCGCCGGCCGCCCGGCTACACGGCCGCCTGGCCACCCCGCCGGCCGTACGCGGGCGGGCCCACGCCCTACGCGTACGGCAACCCGGCCCCGTACAACGGCCACCCGCATCCGTACAACGGCAACCCGGCCCCGTACGGCAGCCCATCCCCGTACGGCAGCCCGCCCCCGCACCCGACGACGCAGCCCTACGGTCAACACGCCTACGGCCAGCAGCCCTACAACAACGGGCCGCCGGCCTGACCCCTACGCCGACGCCGCCGTCAGCGTCGACAGCTCCTCGTCCGTCAGCTCAAGCCCGGCGACGGCCAGCAGGGCGGGCAGCTGGTCGAGCGTGCGGGCGGAGGCGATCGGCGCGGCAACCGTCGGGCGGGACGCGAGCCAGGCCAGGGCCACCGTCGCGATCTCGGCGTCCCGGTCCCGCGCCACCGTGTCGAGCGCGGCGAGCACCCGCTGTCCGCGCTCCGACTCCAGGTGACCGGCCGCGCTCCCGGCGCGGGCACTGTCCACGGTCGTCCCCAAGCGGTACTTGCCGGTGAGGAAGCCGGAGGCCAGCGCGTAGTACGGGACGGCCGCGAGCCCGGCGTCGGCGGCGGTGTCCTGGAGCTCGCCCTCGTAGGTGTCCCGGGAGACGAGGTTGTAGTGCGGCTGAAGCGCCACATAGCGGGCCAGGCCCTCGCGTTCGGAGAATTCCAGCGAGGCGCGCAGCCGCGCGGCACTGATGTTGGAGGCGGCGATCTCGCGGACCTTGCCCTCCTTCACCAGCTCGTCGAGCGCGGTGATGATCTCCTCGACCGGGACGGTCTCGTCATCGAAGTGCGTGTAGTACAGGTCGATGTGGTCCGTGCCGAGCCGGCGCAGCGACTCCTCGGCGGCCGACTTGATCGTGGGTGCCGAGAGGCCCTTGTAGCCGGGGAGCGCGCCGACCTTGGTGGCCACCACGACGTCGGACCGGTTGCCGCGCGACGCGAGCCACGTGCCGATGACCCTCTCCGACTCGCCGCCCTCGTTGCCGGGCACCCAGTGCGAGTAGGCGTCGGCGGTGTCCACGAAGTTGCCGCCGGCCGCCGCGTACGCGTCGAGGACGGCGAAGGACTGGGCCTCGTCCGCGGTCCAGCCGAAGACGTTTCCACCGAGGCAGAGCGGGAAGACCTGGAGGCCCGACGGGCCGAGATTGCGCAGTGAAGTCATATGTGGAACAACAGCTTCCGGCCTGCCCGCTATTCCGTGCCCCATCCATCCGGAAGGCTGCCGCATCCGGCAGCTGCGGCCACGCAGACCGGCAGCCCTGACGTCGGGGGTGTGCGTCAGGGCTGCCGGGGTTCGGACGGCCGCGGGCAGGGAAGAGCCCGGGCTCAAGAATGCGGAGCGGAAGTGCTCAGACCGTGAGACCGCGGGCGCGCAGCCAGGCCATCGGGTCGATGCCGGTGCCGTCGGGGGTGTGGACCTCCAGGTGGAGGTGCGGGCCGGTCACGTTGCCGGTCGCGCCGACGCGGCCGATGGTGTCGCCGGTGGTGACCTTCTGCCCGACCGTGACGCCGATCGAGGACTGGTGGCAGAACCACAGCTCGGTGCCGTCCTCCAGCTCCAGCACCGTGCGGTAGCCGTAGGCGCCGGACCAGCCGGCCGACTTGATGGTGCCGGTGTGGATGGCCTTGATCGGGGTACCGGTCGGGGCCGCGAAGTCGAGGCCCGTGTGGTAGCCGGAGGACCACATCGAGCCGGCCTCGCCGAACGTCGAGGTGATCGTGTACGAGGAGGTCGGGATGGCGTAACTGGCGGCGAGCTTGGCCAGGCGCAGGGCCTCGGCCTTCTTCTTCGCCTCCTCCTCCGCCTTCTTCTTCTCGGCGGCGGCCTTGGCCTCGGCCTCGTCCTGCTGCTTCTTCGCCTCGGCGGCCGCCTTCTCGGCAGCTGCCTTCTCCTCGGCCGCCTTCGCCTCGGCGTCGGCGGCGCCCTGCTGCTGCTCGGCCTGCTGGAGGATGCGGGCGCGCAGCGCCTCGCCGGCGTCCGTGGTGCCCTGCTCGGCCTCGGCCGTGGTGATGCCGGCGGTCGTCAGCGGGGCTGCGGCGGTGGCGGCAGCGGGGGTCTCGGCCGCGCTCTCGCCGGAGAACAACGCCCCCACGCCGGGAAGGGACTTGGCGTCGGGGAGATTGTCCGCGATGGAATCGGGAAGAGAGATGGAGACCGGCGGCTTGCTCTGCGCGGTGGCCATGCCTCCCGCGCCGACGGCCGCGATGACACCGACGCCGAGGACGGTGGAGCTACGGGCCAGACCATTGCGCTGCTTGGCGACACGGTGCTTGCCGCGGACGGGGCGAACGGACTCCTCGGTGGGGTTCCATTCCTCCCAGGCCCGCTCGGAGTCGGCGTCATCGGCGCGGAAGCCGCTGCCGAAACCGGCGCCGGTGGCGAAGCCGTTGCCCCGATCGGTCGTGTAGTCGCTTCCCTGTTCCGGGATGTACGCGGTGCCGGGGCCGGACACGAAGTCGGCGCCGTACTCGGGCACGAACCGGGAAGGTGATTCGGGGGCAGGCTTGTTGGACGCCACGCGGGCGCACTCCTTTCCTTCCTTCTCGCCTACCGGGTTAGCTGACGGGTTCGGAGCAGGAAGGTCTCCTACGGGTTCCTCCGCCTCTTGTGAAGACGAAGATGCCCGATTCACCCCATGTAGGTGGTTCCCCGGTTCCCTTGCGGAATTCGGCGCACGCGCACGGCGCCGTCCCTGACGACGGCTGGGACAACCGCGCTGCGTTATCGAACGTTAATAGACAGACGGGTCCGATTCCAAGCTGTTCCCACTGATCGTTCACGCGCTTGGCCTGGACTTTATGGGACACAACCGGGTGGAATCGGGCGAGTTGATCAGCGTTCGGTCACTACGCTTTTTCCGACGTTGCGTCAAATGTTATGCGGAGCGGCGTCTCTCAGTCACGCAGTGTGGCACCCCCCTTGACGATCTTCACCGTCCTGCGCCGGTCGGGCTGTCCCTTGGCCGGCCGAGCCACCGCGAGCAGCGCCATGTCGTCGGTCGACTCGCCCCCCGTATGCCGCCGTACGTCGTCGGTCAGCGCGGACAGCAGCTCCTCGGGGCCCGGGAAGAGGCGCCCGCGCAGCCGCTCCGCCGGGTCGTAGAAGACGCCCTCGGCGTCACGGGCCTCCGACAGGCCGTCCGTGTAGAACAGCAGCGTCCCGCCGGACGGCAGCTCCCACTCGTCCGAGCGGTCCGGCCGCACCCCCAGGTCCATGCCCAGCGGCAGGGCGGGCTCCGAGGGCGTCAGCGCCTCCACCGCCCCGTCCCCGTACAGCAGCAAGGGGTCCGGATGGCCGCGGTTCACCAGCCGTACGCGTTCCGCGCCCGGCGGGATCTCCGCGAACACGGCGGTCACGAACCCCTCGAACGCGTCCAGATTGCTCCGCCGTACCGACTCACGCGCCAGCGCGCGCTCCAGCCGCTGCGCCACGCCCTCCAGCGACTTCTCCTGCTCCGCCGCCTCCCGGAACGCCCCGATCACCACCGCCACCGCGCCGACCGCCTCCAGCCCCTTCCCGCGCACGTCCCCCAACACAAGCCGTACGCCGTACGGAGTGTCAGCGGCCGCGAAGAGGTCGCCCCCGACGAACTCGTCCGCCTGCGCCGCCTCGTACCGCGCGGCCACCTGGAGTCCGCCGATCCGCTCGGGCGGCGCGGGGAGCACGGCCCGCATGGCCGTCTCGGCGATGATCCGGGCGGACGCCAGTTGTTCGCTGCCGCGCCGCACAACACGGTTGATCACCGCGGCCTGGAAGGCGACGGTCAGCACGGTGAGCATCTCGATGACCGGGACCGCGCCCGGCAGGTCCCCCGTGTAGAGCCGCATCGCGGCGATCGCGACGACCCCGGCGAGCCCGATCCGGAGGGTGGCGCCGAGGCCGAAGAACGGCGCGGCGATCAGCGGGGCGGCCGCGAACATCGGGATCGCCGTGAACGCGGGCGGGGTGAAGTAGTCGAAGACCACTCCCACGACGATCATCGTGGCGGGCAGCACCCGGACGAATCGACGGCTGTCCACACCGTCACGCCCTCGCCACCGTCGCGCCCACTTCCCCACCTGCGGTCTCCTGCCCGGTGCGGCCACGGCCGATACCGCGCACCTCTCTCAGCCTCGCGCCCGCCCGGCAACCGGGCGAATCCTCGGCCGCCGATGGGGCGAAAACGCGTAGGCGCCGACAACGCATCAGGCCCGGCACGCTGTCAGCGTACCGGGCCTGATCCTTCAGTAGCGGGGACAGGATTTGAACCTGCGACCTCTGGGTTATGAGCCCAGCGAGCTACCGAGCTGCTCCACCCCGCGTCGGTAAACACAACTCTACTGCATGTTCGGAGCTCTCATGACCACCCGTCCCGCACACCCCGTGCGCACCGACGGCGCGGACCGCGGCCCCCCTTGACCAGAACGCCAAAGTGCCGAAAAAGAGAAGGCGTTGCGAGGGAACATGTGTTCTTTCGCAACGCAGCTGCTGCACCCCCGGCTCGGTGGGCTGCCGTGCGAGCAGGCCCCCGACCGCGCATGCCGGCGCGCGGAGAGCCGCTCCCGGTCTCTGATCGCAGCCTGCCTGGAGGGCTCTCGACCATGGCCGCACCACTCGCCTCCGATCACACCCCCGCCTCCTCGGCCGCCCCGCCGTCACCCGTACGCGCCGCCGCCAAGAGCGGCCTCATCGGCGGTGCGATGGGCGCGGCGATGAGCGCGGCGGTGAACTACCTGGCGATCGGCCTCCCGGGCAGCGCGTCCAGCAACGCGTTCAACCACGCGATATCGGGCCTGATCAGCGGGTTCCTCGCCGGTTTCATCGGCATCATGGTCCACGGCAAGAAGGCGGCCGCAGCCGCCGACGCGTCCGAGCCGGAGAAGTAGGCGCCACCCCTCCACAGCGCACCCCCTCCAACGGGCGCACGGACCCATATGGCGATATGACTGATTTCAGACTCAGCCATTTCGAGGCTCCGGGAGTGGACGATGGACGACTATCCCCTGCTCAACCTGTTCTGGACGATGCTCTGGTTCTTCCTCTGGATCATGTGGCTCTTCCTTCTCTTCCGGGTCATCATGGACATCTTCCGCAGCGATGACCTGAGCGGCTGGGCCAAGGCCGGCTGGCTGATCCTGGCGCTGGTGCTGCCCTACGTGGGCGTGCTGATCTACGTGATCGCCCGCGGCAAGTCCATGGGCAAGCGCGACGTCCAGGACGCGAAGGAACGCGACGCCGCCTTCAAGGCGTACATCAGGGACGCGGCGGGTACGGAAGGCGGCGGCAGCCACAAGAGCGGCGGCCATGTCGAGGACCTGTCGAAGCTCGCCGACCTCAAGGACAAGGGCGCGATCACCGAGGAGGAGTACCAGCGAGCGAAGTCGAAGCTCCTGGTCTGACGCCCGCCCCCGCACATGACAGAGCCCCGGGTCGCGCACGCGCTGACCCGGGGCCACGAGGTAGGCCGTGTGGGACTCGAACCCACAACCAACGGATTAAAAGTCCGCTGCTCTGACCAATTGAGCTAACGGCCCTCGGCACATCACCCCGAGCATAGCCCGCCCCGGCCGCGCAGCCGATCGGGTATCGGCTGCGCGGCCCCGTCACCGGGGTGGGGGCGGGCTCAAGGGCTCAGGGCTCAGGACTCAGAAGATGCCCTTGTACGTCTGCCAGCCGGTGGCGATCTGCGTACGGGCTCCGAAGGAGCCCTTGCCGTTGCCGTTGTTGCGGAACAGCTTGCCCGCCGAGTCGCGCACGACGAAGTCGTTCCGGCCGTCGCCGTTCAGGTCGCCGACGCCGATCAGCGCGTTGTACGAGCTGCCCCAGTCCGAGAACACCTTCACGCGCGCCGCGAAGCGGCCGTTGCCCAGGCCGTTGTAGCGCCACAGGCCGCCGCTGCGGTCGTGGCCGAGCAGGTCAGGGATGCCGTCGCCGGTGATGTCGCCGACGCCGGTGATCTGAGCGTACGTCCGCCAGTCGGTGTTGATCCGGGTCTTCGGGAGGAACTTCCCCGCGGCCGTGCCCGCGTAGAAGTAGATGTCGCCGGTGGACGTCTGACGGGCGACGAGGTCGGCCCGGCCGTCGCCGTTCAGGTCGCCGGGCGACGTCAGCACGTCGTACTGCTGCCAGCCGCCGCCGATCACGGTGTGCTTGCTGGTCGGCCTGTAGCCGGAGGTGCCGCAGCTGCCGTCGTACCGGCGCAGTTCGCCGCCGGGCATCCGGACGAGGAGCTCGGAGCAGCGATCGCTGCCGGTGTCCGCGAAGGGTACGGCGACCGTGCCGGCCGGCCAGCCGGTCCCCGACGCCTTGCCGCTGAAGACACCCGAGTCCTGCCCGAACTGGATGGTCAGGTCCCCGTGGGAGTTGAGCGTGACGAGGTCGCCGATGTGGGAGCGGCCCTGGTCGTGGAAGCCCGGCTTGCCGCCGCTGACCGCGATGGTCCCGTTGGCGGTGTACTTCCCCGTACCGTCCTCGGCCGTCGCCGTCAGGGTCCAGCTGTGCGGGCCGTTGCCCGTGTATCCGCCCGCGTCCGTCAGGCCGTCCCAGTCGACGTCCGCCGCGGTCCCGTCACCGCCCTTGAGGGTGCGCACCGTGCGGCCCGTCCAGTCCTTGACGGCGTACGTCCAGGAGACGGGCTTGTTGAACTGCCAGGTGCTGTTCCAGCTCTCCAGCCCGTCGACGCCCTTGATGTCCATGTACGAGTCGCCGAGATCGGCGGCGATCTTCGCGAGGGGCTGCGCGGGCACCCCGCTGGGCACGACGTGCAGGGTCTGCGCCGCGTCGAGATACGCGATGTCGCCGCCGAACTTGTCCACCGCCCAGGTCAGCCGCCGCTGATCGGCGGTCTTCCCCGCGGGGAGCGCCGCAATCGCGCGCGGGGCGGCCGCCTTGCCCGTGTGGAAGTCGGTGAGCAGCAGTTCGCCCGCGCTCCGGTCGTGCCGGACGAGGTAGCCGTCGCCGACGAGTGCGGGCCCGGACGGCACGGTGAACGACTTCTTCGCCGTACGGTCGTACACACCCGCGGCACCGGTCGTCCCGCAGTTCCAGTACACCCAGCGGCCGACCGCGCGCACCTCCTTGATCACGCAGGGAGCGCCGGTGGCCGCCGTCTCCACGACCTTCTTCGTCTCCAGGTCGGTCGCGGTGAGCGCCCCGGTGGCGGTGGTCGCCGCCCACAGCGCGGTGCCCCAGACGGAGGCCGCGCCCGGCGTGCGGACGATGGGCTCGGCGGTCGAGGTGTGGCCCGGGTACATGCCCGCCCGCTGCTTGGCGGGGGAACCGCCGTTGACGACGTAGGCGCGCCCGGTCAGGTCCACGACCTTGGCAGTATCCACGGGGTACTTGACGTCGCCACCGTGGTACGAGTTTCCGGGCGCCCAGAACTTCACCGACTCGGTGCCGGCGTCGTCGCCGTCGACGAACACCGTACCGACGTCACCGTGGCCCGAGGCGACCAGCTCGACGCAGGCGCCGTTGTCACAGGGCACCGTCCCGAGGTGCGCGCCGTTGGCGTACGTCCCGGCGAAGGCACGGCTCTCGCGCGCCCCCACGGTCAGGGCGTCGGCGGACACCCGGCGGTCGTACACCGTACGGTCGCCGGAAGCGCTCAGCTCCGTCGTCACCAGCCGCCCGCCCGCGAAGTCGAGGCCGTACACCCCGGTCGTGGCCACGGTGGCCGGGGCGGGGTCGGCGGCGCTCGCCGGTACGGCGGCCGTGGCGAGGACGGTCGCCCCGGCCACGGCGCCCACGAGCGCGGCGCGCCCGCGTATGAACACGGTCAAGAGAAGTTCCTTTCCGGGAAGCCCGGAGGTCAAATGATTGATCAGAAGAGATTCTTGTACATCTGCCAGCTGCCGCCGACCTTGGTACGCGCCGCAAGCGCGCCCTTGCCGTCGCCGCGGTAGCTCCACAGCACGCCGGACGTGTCGCGGGCCAGCAGGTCCGCGCGGCCGTCGCCGTTCAGATCGCCGGAGCCGACCATCGTGTCGTACATGGTCCAGCCGTAACCGATCTTGGTACGGGTGCCGAGTGTGCCGTTGACGGTGGCCGGGTAGCGCCACACGTCGCCCGAACGGTCGCGGGCCACCAGGTCGCCCTTGCCGTCGCCGTCCAGGTCGCCCGTCCCGGCCAGGAGGTACCCCTGCCAGCCGTAGCCGATCTTCACCCGGGGCTCGAAGAAGCCGTCGCCCTTGCTCTTGTAGAAGTACAGATCGCCCGCGGGCGTCCGGCCGAGCAGATCGGCGCGCCCGTCGCCCGACATGTCGCCGGGCGAGGTCAGGGCGTCGAACATGTTCCAGCCGGTGCCGATCTTCGTGTGCGGCGTCGTGGGCTTGAGCGCGGCCCCGCAGCCCGGCTTGTACGCGCGCAGCTCGCCCGCCTTCGTACGGACCAGGACGTCGTTGCACCGGTCGCCGCTGATGTCCTCGAACGGCACGGCGGCGGTCACGGTGTTGTCGCCCGTCCAGCCGGTGGCCGACACCTTGTCCTCGACCCGCCCGGCCCCGGTCCCGGTACCGGCCCGCCAGTCGGCCTGGCCCGCCGAGGTGAACGCGAGCAGGTCCCCGAACCCGTCGTTGCCGACGAAGTCCCGTGGCGCGGCTGCCGCTCCGGAGACCTTCACGGTCCCGGAAGCGGTCAGGGCGGCACCCCGGCCGTCGGCGGGCTTCGCGGTCAGCGTCCAGCTGTACGCGCCATTGGCCGCGAACCGGCCACCCGCGTCCTTGCCGTCCCACCCGGCCTTCACCAGGCCCCGCGCCTCACCACCGGCCAGCGTGCGGACCGTGGCCCCCGTCGCGGCGTTCCGCAGCGTCAGCTGCCAGGACGACGCGGGCTTCGACAGCCACCAGCGGGGTGACCAGGGAGCGCTCGCGACGTTGACCGATGCCGCGGCGGCGAAGTCGCGGACGGACAGTGCGGAGGCCGACACACCGGACGGGACCACGTGCACCCTGCCGTCCGTGTCGGCGAAGGCGAGCGGGCCGCCGAACCGGTCGACGGTCCACCCCTCGCCCTGCGCGGGATTGGCCGGCCGGCCAACGACGTGGGTGCCCGTCGTGCCCCGCACATCGGTGACGGAGAGGACCCCGTCCTTCTCCCATCCGACGTAACCGTCACCGAGCATCGCGTCCCCGTGGGCGGGGAGACGGACCGACTTCTTCGTGACGGTGCCGTAGACGCCGGAGGTGCCGGTCGCGCACTCCCAGTACAGGTCGGTGCCGTTGGCGCGAAGATCCGTGAGGTCGCAGTCGCCGACGTCGACGCTGCGGACGTTGTCTCCGGTGCGTACGTCGAGCGCTTGGACGACGCCCTGTGCGGCACCCTCCACCCACAGCGTGGATCCGTCGATCGCGAACGCCGGCATGTACGCGTTCTGGGCGGGGCCCGTGTAGACCGGCTTCCCGGTGTCCAGGTCGATGACTTGCAGGCGCGGGTTGTAGTCCTCCGAAGACGGTCCGGGAATCCTTGCCACGGTGTAGCGGCCGGAAGCCTGCATCGTGTCGTGCGGCTGCTGGTACGTGGACTGGTCGTTGACCTTCCGGGCCGGCAGGGACGCCGACTCGTCGAGGACGCTCAGCCCCTCGCCGTTGATGCCCTGGTACGCCAGCCGGCCGTCACCGGTGGACTGGATCTCCTCGCACCAGTCCCAGTCACAGCCCGCGTACTGGTTGAACAGCCCCCGGTCCACGCGCGGTCCGGCCGTCGGACCGCCGCTCGGCGAGACGTCGGTCCGGCGCAGCCGCGCCTTGCCGAACGGGATCCTGTCGACGGTGTGCAGGCGCCCCTGAGCCATGCTCATGCCCTCGACGACGGTGGCGATCGCGGCGACGTCGGCCACCTTCGCCGTGGTGACCCTGCCTTCCGCGCCCGCCCGCAGCGCGTACACGGAACTGGTCGCGTCCTGACTCCCGCTCGCCCTGCCCAGCAGCATCGTTCCGTCGGGCTCGACCACCGGTATCGCCGCGGCACGGTCGAGGACCACGCGCTCCGGGCCGCCGGTCACCGGGACCGCGAGGACGGCGTGGTCGGTCGCGGTGTC
Source organism: Streptomyces sp. NBC_00209 (assembly GCF_045206345.1). Classification (NCBI taxonomy): domain Bacteria; kingdom Bacillati; phylum Actinomycetota; class Actinomycetes; order Kitasatosporales; family Streptomycetaceae; genus Streptomyces; species Streptomyces sp. NBC_00209. The sequence continues at coordinate 3,313,493 of NZ_CP108121.1, forward strand.
CCCGCCGGTCGCCGACGGCCGGGTGTACAGGACCTCGTCGCCGACCACGCCGAGCAGTTTCCCGCCACCCACATCTGTGAGGGTGATCTCGTGGGCGGGCTTCGAGAGGTCCGTCAGGTCCCACACGCGGTAGGTGCCCGTGTCGCCGAACCGCTGGACCACCCGCTGTTCTCCGGGCGTCACCCAGCTGTTGAGGAGGGCCGTCGGGTGCAGTCCCGAGTCGTCCAGCCGGTACACGACCCGTCGGCTGTTCACAGTCGCCTCGACGAACACGCCGTCCGCGCTGCCATGCTCCTGGACGTACAGCGACCTGGCCCCGTCCGGCAGTCCGGCCACCGGGGTCTCCACCACCTGGCCGTTCTTCCAGGACAGCTGACGCAGTCCCGGCTTGCCCTCGGGGGTGGCGGTCGTGACGACCGTGCCGCCGTAGGTGCCGGCGTGGCGCCACCCCGAGGGGATCGGCAGGGACCACTCCTGCCCGGTCCGCATGTCCCGCTGGACGGGCGACGCCAAACCGGTGAAGGTCACGACGTCCGTGCCTGCCACTGTGGCGACCCGCTGCCTGTCCGGCACCGGGACGGCTCGCGTGGACCCGTCGGCGTACGAGGTCCAGTTGTAGCCCTCTCCTGCCTGCCCCCACAGATACCCGGTCGCCCCGGCGCCCACCAGGCGGGCCGCGTTGGGGTTCTGGTTCTGCTCCGCGGGGATGACGAGCCCGGCGGGCGGCGAAGCCTCCGCGCCGGCGGAGGGAGGCACGAACGCCGCCCCGATCCCCAGCGCCGCGATCATCGCGACAGCACTTCTCACGGCCGTACGGCGTCTCAAGACGAGCCCCTCCTGGGTGCTTCAAGAGCATGAGGAGGACGCGGCAGCATGCGCCGCGGTCTGTGCGAAGTGAAAGCCCCCCGGCCCCTACCCCCCATGCGATGCAGGTGACATTAACAGCAGCCGCGCATGCACCGGTAGCCAGATTCGAACTCGTTCAAAGAACGATTCCGCGAACAAACGAAAGCGGGCCCGTCCACGAAGGACGGGCCCGCTTCATCAGGTCGGAGACCTACGGACGATCAGCCGTTGCGCTTCCAGCGCGGCTTGTCGTCGCGGCGGCCGAAGGAGCCGGTGCTGGTGCCGGTACCGGTCGAACGGTGGTCGTCGCGGCGGCCGTTCGGGCGGTCGCCGCCGGAGCGGAAGCCACCGGACGGGCGGTCGTCACGACGGTCGCGGTTGAACGGACGGTCGCCGCCGCCGGAGCGGAAGCCGCCCGAAGGACGGTCGTCACGGTTGAACGACGGGCGCTCGTCGCGGCGCTCGAAGGAACGGCCACCACGGTCGTCGCGGCGGTCGCCACCGGAGCGGAAGCCACCCGAAGGACGGTCGTCACGACGGTCGCGGTTGAACGACGGACGGTCGTCGCGGCGCTCGAAGGAACGGCCACCACGGTCGTCGCGGCGGTCGCCACCGGAGCGGAAGCCACCCGAAGGACGATCGTCACGACGGTCGTTGCTGCTGCGGAACGAGGGGCGGTCGCTGTTGCCCCGGTAGCCGCTCTGACCGGCGGGACGGCCGGAGCGCTCGCCGACGCGGTCGTCACGGCGGTCGTTGCCCCGGTAGCCGCCACCGCGGTTGTCGCGGCGCTCGTAGTTGCCCCGCTCGTCGCGGCGGTCCTCGCGCACGGCCGGCTGCTCCGGCACGGAGGCGGCGGCAGCCGCGAGGGCGGCCTCGGCCTCGGCGGTGACCTCGGCCACGGCGGCCTCGGGGTCGTCGCCGCGCTCACGGGCGGCACGCGCCACCAGGCGGTCGGCCTCCTCGCGGAGCTCGACGGCGCGGCGCTGGGCGCGCTCCAGCTGCTTGGTCAGCTCGGCGGCCTCGCGCTCGGCCTGCTTCGCGGAGTTGTTCGCGGAGTCGGCCTGGACCTCGGTGAGCGAACGGGCGCCGGTGATCTCGGCGACCTCCGGCTCAAAGACGCCCGCGCCCTGCACGATGTGACGCGAGGCGTCGACGCCCGCGTCCTCCATCAGGCGGAAGATCTGGCGGCGCTGGTGCGGCAGGGCCAGCGAGACGACCACACCGGACTTGCCGGCACGGGCGGTACGGCCCGAGCGGTGGAGGTAGTCCTTGTGGTCACCGGCCGGGTCCACGTTCAGGACCAGGTCGATGCCGTCGACGTGGATACCGCGCGCGGCGACGTCGGTCGCGACGAGCGCGTTGACGTAACCCTTCTTGAAGTCCTCCAGGACCCGGGTGCGCGCGCCCTGCGTCATGCCACCGTGCAGCGCGTCCGCCTTGACGCCCGCGTCGACAAGCTGCTCGGCGATGCGGTCGGCGCCCAGCTGGGTGCGGACGAAGATGATCGTGCGGCCCTTGCGGGCGGCGATCGCCGAGGTGACCGGCGCCTTGTCCTTCGGCTTCACGACGAGGACGTGGTGCGACATGGTCGAGACGTTGCCCTGGGCGGAGTCGACCTCGTGGGTGACCGGGTTGCTCAGGTAGCGCTTGACCAGCGTGCCGATCTCGTTCTCCATGGTGGCGGAGAAGAGCATGCGCTGGCCGCCCCCGGGGATCTGGTCCAGCAGCTCGGTGACCTCGGGCAGGAAGCCCAGGTCGGACATCTGGTCGGCCTCGTCGAGGACGGCGACCTGGACGTTCTCCAGCGAGCACGCGCCGCGGTTGATGATGTCGCGCAGCCGGCCCGGGGTGGCGACGAGGATGTCGACACCGCGCTCCAGGGCGTAGATCTGGTTGCCCATCGACGTACCGCCGCAGACGACCTTCATCTTCAGGCCGAGCACGTCGCCGTACGGCTGCAGCGCATCCGCGACCTGCATCGCGAGCTCACGGGTCGGGGTGAGGATGATCGCGCGGGGCTTCTTCTTCTCGGTGCGCCCCTCCGCCAGCGCCGACAGGGTCGGCAGGCCGAAGGAGAGGGTCTTGCCGGAGCCGGTACGGCCGCGGCCGAGGATGTCCTTGCCGGCCAGGGCGTCCGGGATGGTCGCCGCCTGGATCGGGAAGGGCGTGGTCACACCGTTCTGCGCGAGCTTGCGGACGATGCCCTCGGGCAGGCCCAGGTCGGCGAAGGTGACGGTCGGCTCAGAAGCCTCGGCGGCCTCGGTGACGACAGCCTCGGTGACGACGGCCTCGGTGACGACGGCCTCGGTGACAGCGTTGAGCTCGTCGTTCTCGACGTTCTCGGGCATGACGGTGTGGTCAGAACTGGAAATTGACATGCGAAATGCGAAACCTTCCGGAGTCTCGGCACGCGCCCATAACTCCGTGATTTCGCAATGTCGACCGCCTCAATGCGGTCCAGCCACGGCAAGGGAGAGTACGCGCCACACGGCGCTCTTCTGTGTCGGCGCCGGGCAATAGGATCAAGCGATCTACCACCATACGCACTCTCACCCACATTGCGCAAGCCGTCTCCTCCGCCCGTCCCCTCAGGCCGGTCCCACCTGCGGTGATGCCTCCGGTGTACGCAGCTCCGCCACCTCGTCCGGCCAGCCCAGGGCGTCGGTACGGAACTGAGCCGCCGGAGACGCCGAGGGCGCCGGCGGCGCGGGATCAGAGGGCTCCGGACCGGGCTCCTCCGGCTCCGGCGGCGCGGGTGTGTCCGCCGGATCCTCCGGACCGGGTACGGGGTCGGGGCCGGCCGGCGCCGAGGGCTCCGGCGGCGCGGACCCGCCCGGGCCCGCCGGTCCGGAGGGATGCGCGGCCCGGCCCTCGCCCTTCTCCGACCCGCCCCCGGGCCCGTCGGCCGCCGGGGCGCTCCCGGAGGGCGACGCGGAAGCGCTCGGCCCGGCGCCCCGGCGCTCCGACTGCGCACCGGCGCCGCCGAACCGGGAGTGCCCGGTCCCCGTCACCGTGGAGCCGTTCGGCTCGACCGCGGCGCCCTTCGGCTCGGCGGACCGCGAGGGCGCCGGTTCCGCACCGTCGGAGCCGACGCTCATACAGCCGGTGGACGTGGCGAGCGTGACAGCGGTGACCGCTGCCCAGCGGACGGGGACGGAGAACTGGCGCACGGGGGCACCTCCGGGGACACGAGGAAGGACGGGGCCTGACATGAACGAGACGGGTGCGCTCTGCCCAACTCCCTTGACCCCGCCCGGGACACGCCCGGCGGGCCGGCTCCTTCGGCGCGGCCGCCCGGCTCACCCGTAGCCGAGCGCGTGCAGCCTCTCGTCGTCGATGCCGAAGTGGTGGGCGATCTCGTGCACGACGGTGATCTCCGTCTCGGCCACCACGTCCTCGCGCGTCTCGCACATCCGCAGCGTCGGACCCCGGTAGATCGTGATCCGGTCCGGCAGCACGCCCGCGTACCACTCACCGCGCTCGGTCAGCGGCGTGCCCTCGTACAGGCCGAGCAGTTCCGGGTCATCGGACTCCGGCTCGTCCTCGACGAAGACCGCGACGTTGTCCATCAGCCGGGTCAGCTCCGGCGGAATCCGGTCCAGCGCCTCGGCGACCAGTTCCTCGAACGCTTCCCGCGTCATCTCCAGCACCCGGCCATTGTCCCGTACGGCACCCCCGCCCGCCCAGGTCCCCGCGCCCGGGCATACCCGCACCACGACTGGGGCAGGGGCACCCAATGGCCCGCGCCCGACTCCCCTTCCGCAGCCCGATACCCCGCCGCGCGATGCCCCACAGCGCCGCCCGCGGGCCCCTCGCCGCACCCCGCCCGTCCGTCCGGGCGCTCGGACTGGTCGTCGTGGTGCTGTTCGGCGCCTGGCTCGGGCTGCTCGCGGTGGGCAGCGTCCGGACGACCGTGGGGCCGATGGACACGACGATGACCCTGCGGCCCTCGCTCAGCGGCGGCACCAAGATCAACGTCTCGCCGCTCGGCGCCCTGGAGCTGGACTCGCACCACGCCCCGGTCCGCCTGGACGTCGACGTGGACCAGCTCGACCCGGTCCGCTCGCAGGCACTGGTCCAGCACCCCGAACGGCTGGCCGGACTGGAGGACGAGGTCACGTCGGACGTCGCGTCGGGCACCCGCGAGCTGGCGCTGCGCTCCTGCGTGGCGGTGGTGACCGGGGCGACGGCGCTGGGCCTCGTGGTGTACCGCCGGCCGCGCCGGGCCCTGGCCGCCGGGGGCCTGGCCCTCGCGCTGCTGGCCGCGTCCGGCGTCAGCGCGTACGCCACCTGGAACCCGAAGTCGGTCCTGGAGCCCAAGTTCTCCGGGCTGCTCTCCAGCGCCCCTTCGGTCGTCGGCGACGCCCGCTCGATCGTCAGCGACTTCGACGTCTACCAGCAGGAGCTGGCCCGCCTGGTCACCAACGTCACCAAGCTGTACGACGCCACCTCGACGCTCCCCGTCTACAGCCCGGACCCGGCGACCCTGCGCGTTCTGCATGTCTCGGACGTCCATCTGAACCCGGCCGCGTGGCACATCATCGGCTCGCTCGTGGAGCAGTACGACATCGACGTGATCATCGACTCCGGCGACACGATGGACCACGGCACCGCCGTCGAGAACAGCTTCCTGGACCCCATCGCCGACCTCGGCGCCCCCTATGTCTGGGTGCGCGGGAACCACGACTCGGCGGTGACGCAGAAGTACCTGTCCAACAAGAAGCGCTTCCGGAACGTCCACGTCCTGGACCAGGGCCGGGCCGTGACGGTCGGCGGGCTGCGGGTCGCCGGGACCGGGGACCCGCAGTTCACCCCGGACCGGACGGGCCCCGAACAGGCGGAGGACGTCGAGGGCGTGGCCGGCCGCACGCTCACCGCAGCCCTGCGCGAGCAGCAGCGGTCCGGCACCCCCGTCGACATCGCCGTCGCCCATGAGCCGGAGGCGGTGAAGGAGACGGACGGCGAGGTGCCGCTGGCGCTGGCGGGCCATGTGCACCACCGCCGGAACGAGGTCCTGAAGGGCGGCACCCGGCTGATGATCGAGGGCTCCACGGGCGGCGGCGGGCTGCGGGCCGTCCAGAACAAGAAGCCGGAACAGGTGCTCGCGTCGGTGCTCTACCTGGACCGCTCCACCCGCCGTCTGCAAGCCTGGGACGAGATCACCCTGGGCGGCCTCGGACTGACGACGGCGGAGGTCAGCCGCCATCTGCCCGAACAGAAACCGGCTCTCACGAGCCCTTCCCCGACCGGGCCGACCCCGTCCCCGTAAACCGTTTTGGCGAACGCCCCCGGCATCCCATATGCTTCTCACGTCCCCGACGCGCTGCAAGGCGCGCAGGTGGGCCCTTAGCCCTCATCGTCTAGTGGCCCAGGACGCCGCCCTTTCAAGGCGGTAGCACGGGTTCGAATCCCGTTGGGGGCACGCTTGAACGTGTGCGAGACTCGTCTCGCACATTGCTTGGTCCTGTGGAGCAGTTAGGAGTGCTCGCCACCCTGTCAAGGTGGAGGCCGCGGGTTCAAATCCCGTCAGGACCGCTGAGGTTTCACGTGAAACCTTGTGGCTGGGTAGCTCAGTTGGTACGAGCGATCGCCTGAAAAGCGATAGGTCGCCGGTTCGATCCCGGCCCCAGCCACTTCCCGAAGGCCCCGTCCGGTGGACGGGGCCTTCGCCGTTCCCGGAAGTCTCCCGAAGGTCTCCGGCGGCCCACCGGGGAGCGCCGCCCGAAATGGGTTCGCCCTTCCTCCGGCCCGGGTGAGATCCTGGGATCCGTATGTCTACTTCCTTCGCCGATCTCCAGTCCCGGCTCGCGCAGCTCTCGCTCCGCGACGCGAACCGGCTCGGCCGCCGCCTCGAAGGCGCCCGCCGCATCCGTAAGCCCGAGGCCCAGCGGGCCGTGCTGGACGAGATCGCCGCCCAGGCGGACAAGGCAGCCGGGCGGCTCACGCAGCGGGCCGGCCGGATGCCCGCCCTCACGTACCCAGAACAGCTCCCGGTCAGCCAGAAGAAGGACGAGATCCTGGAGGCGATACGCGACCACCAGGTCGTGATCGTCGCCGGTGAGACCGGCTCCGGCAAGACCACCCAGATCCCCAAGATCTGCATGGAGCTGGGCCGGGGCCTCCGGGGCATGATCGGGCACACCCAGCCACGCCGGATCGCCGCGCGCACGGTGGCCGAGCGGATCGCCGACGAGCTGAAGACGCCGCTCGGCGAGACCGTCGGCTGGAAGGTCCGCTTCACCGACCAGGTGAACCCGGACGCGACCTTCGTCAAGCTGATGACGGACGGCATCCTGCTCGCCGAGATCCAGACGGACCGCGAGCTGCTGGCGTACGACACGATCATCATTGACGAGGCCCACGAGCGGTCGCTGAACATCGACTTCCTGCTCGGCTATCTGGCCCGACTGCTGCCCAGGCGCCCCGATCTGAAGGTCGTCGTCACCTCCGCGACCATCGACCCGGAACGCTTCTCGCGCCACTTCGGCGAAGCCCCGATCATCGAGGTCAGCGGGCGTACGTATCCGGTCGAGGTCCGCTACCGCCCGTTGCTCGAAGAGGACGCCGACGACGCCGACCGCGACCAGATCACCGCGATCTGCGACGCCGTGGACGAGCTCCAGTCCGAGGGCCCCGGAGACGTCCTGGTCTTCCTCTCCGGCGAGCGCGAGATCCGCGACACCGCCGACGCGCTCGGCAAACGGAACCTGCGCAACACCGAGGTGCTCCCCCTCTACGCGCGCCTGTCGCACGCCGAGCAGCACCGGGTGTTCCAGCGCCACACCGGCCGCAGGATCGTGCTGGCCACCAACGTCGCCGAGACCTCGCTGACCGTCCCCGGCATCAAGTACGTGATCGACCCGGGCACCGCCCGCATCTCCCGCTACAGCCACCGCACCAAGGTGCAGCGGCTGCCGATCGAGCGGATCTCGCAGGCCAGCGCCAACCAGCGCAAGGGCCGCTGCGGCCGTACCTCGGACGGCATCTGCATCCGGCTGTACTCCGAGGACGACTTCCTCACCCGCCCGGAGTTCACCGACGCGGAGATCCTCCGTACGAACCTGGCCTCCGTCATCCTCCAGATGACCGCCGCCGGCCTCGGCGACATCGAGAAGTTCCCCTTCATCGACCCGCCGGACCACCGCAACATCCGCGACGGTGTGCAGCTCCTCCAGGAGCTCGGCGCGCTCGACCCCGGGGAGAAGGATCCGAAGAAGCGGCTCACCCCGCTCGGCCGCAAGCTCTCGCAGCTGCCGGTGGACCCGCGCCTGGCCCGTATGGTCGTGGAGGCCGACCGCAACGGCTGCGTCCGCGAGGTCATGGTCATCGCCGCCGCGCTCTCCATCCAGGACCCGCGCGAACGGCCCTCCGACAAGCAGACACAGGCCGACCAGCAGCACGCCCGGTTCAAGGACGAGACGTCCGACTTCCTGGCCTTCCTGAACATGTGGCGCTACATCCGCGAGCAGCAGAAGGAGCGCGGCTCCTCCAGCTTCCGCCGGATGTGCAAGCAGGAGTACCTGAACTTCCTCCGCATCCGCGAGTGGCAGGACATCTACGCCCAGCTGCGTACGGTCGCCAAGCAGATGGGGATCGAACTCAATGAGGAGGACGCGCCCGAGCAGTCGGTGCACACCTCGCTGCTGGCCGGGCTGCTGTCGCACATCGGTCTGAAGGACACCGAGAAGAACGAGTACCTGGGCGCCCGCAGCGCCAAGTTCGCGATCTTCCCCGGTTCGGCGCTGTTCAAGAAGCAGCCACGGTTCGTGATGTCGGCGGAGCTCGTGGAGACGTCCCGGCTCTGGGCGCGGGTCAACGCCAAGGTCGAGCCGGAGTGGATCGAGCCGCTGGCCCAGCACCTGCTGAAGCGCACCTACAGCGAACCGCACTGGGAGAAGGACCAGGCCGCGGTGATGGCGTACGAGCGAGTCACGCTGTACGGCGTACCGATCGTCGCCCAGCGCAAGATCAATTTCGGCCGGATCGACCAGGAGACCTCGCGGGACCTCTTCATCCGCAACGCCCTGGTCGAGGGCGACTGGCGCACGCACCACCAGTTCTTCCACGACAACCGCAAACTGCTCGGCGAGGTCGAGGAGCTGGAGCACCGCGCCCGGCGCCGCGACATCCTCGTGGACGACGAGACGCTGTTCGACTTCTACGACCAGCGCATCCCCGAACACATCGTCTCCGGCGCCCACTTCGACTCCTGGTGGAAGCACAAGCGGCACGACGAGCCGGACGCGCTCGACTTCGAGCGCTCGATGCTCATCAACGAGAAGGCCGGAGCCGTCACCAAGGACGACTACCCGGACTCCTGGCGGCAGGGGAAGCTCAAGTTCCGGGTGACCTACCAGTTCGAGCCGGGCGCGGACGCCGACGGTGTGACCGTCCACATTCCGCTTCAGGTGCTGAACCAGGTCACGTCGGAGGGCTTCGACTGGCAGATCCCGGGCCTGCGCGAGGAGGTCGTCACCGAACTGATCCGCTCGCTGCCCAAGCCGATCCGCCGGCACTACGTGCCCGCGCCGAACTACGCGGACAAGTTCCTGGACCGGGCCGTGCCCCTCCAGGAACCGCTGCCGGTGACGCTGGCCCGTGAGCTCCAGCGGATGGTCGGGGTCCCGGTCACCGCGGACGACTTCGACCTGAGCCGGGTCCCGGACCACCTCAAGATCACCTTCCGGATCGTGGACGAGCGGCGGCGCAGGGTTGCCGAGGACAAGGACCTGGAGGCGCTGAAGCTCCAACTGCGCCCGAAGGCCCGTCAGGCCCTCTCCAAGGCCGCCGCGGCCACCGCGGGGCCCTCCGGTGAATCCATCGAGCGCTCGGGCCTGAAGGACTGGTCGATCGGCACGCTGAACAAGGTCTTCGAGACGCGCAGGGCCGGCCAGCCGGTCAAGGCGTATCCCGCGCTCGTGGACCAGGGCGAGACCGTCGCCGTGCGCCTCTTCGACACCGAGGCAGAGCAGGCGCAGGCGATGTGGCGCGGCACCCGGAAGCTGATCCTGCTGAACATCCCGGTGAACCCGGCGAAGTTCGCGTCGGACAAGCTGACGAACCAGCAGAAGCTGGCCCTGTCCCGCAATCCGCACGGCTCGATCCAGGCCCTCTTCGACGACTGCGCGACGGCGGCCGCCGACCGGCTGATCGCGGCGCACGGCGGCCCCGCCTGGGACGAGGCGTCGTTCCGGACGCTGTACGACAAGGTGCGCGCGGACCTCGTGGACCTGACCGTGCGCACGATCGGCCAGGTGCAGCAGATCCTGGCGGCCTGGCAGGCGTGCGAGCGCCGGCTGAAGGCCACCAACAGCCTGGTCCTGATCAACAACGTCACCGACGTACGCGACCACCTGGCGCGCCTGATGCCGCCCGGCTTCGTCACCGCGACCGGGCTGCGCAGGCTGCCCGACCTGATGCGCTACCTCGTGGCGGAGGACCGCAGGCTCCAGCAGATGCCGACCAACGTCCAGCGCGACACCACGCGCATGGAGAAGGTCCACGAGATGCAGGACGAGTACGCCTGGCTGCTGGAGCAGTTGCCCAAGGGCCGGCCCGTCCCGCAGGAGGTGCTGGACATCCGCTGGATGATCGAGGAACTGCGGGTGAGCTACTTCGCGCACGCCCTGGGCACGGCGGTCCCGGTCTCGGACAAGCGGATCGTGAAGGCGATCGACGCCGCCGCACCCTAGTCCATCTCCGTAACGGGACTGCCACCCGGAGTGAGTTCGACCGCACCCGCTGAACTCCTGTACAGTCTGTTTTCGCAGCCGGACGCAAGGAAGGCAGCGAAACCTGGTCCTGTGGAGCAGTTAGGAGTGCTCGCCACCCTGTCAAGGTGGAGGCCGCGGGTTCAAATCCCGTCAGGACCGCAGAACGAAAGCCCGGATCGCATCGATCCGGGCTTTCGCGCGTCTTGACTGCGGTGCCTGCCGACGAGTACTCAGAAACCAGGGGCCGCCCCCGGATTCCCGGAGCGGGGGGGCGCGCATCCACCGGGAGGTGGCGCGATGGGGGCATCCACGGGCGAAAGCCGGCGCGAGCGGACCCAGGGCCTCGCGAGGGCACCCAGGCACGACGTCCGCGCGCTGCTGCGCGCGCATCTGGCCGCCTCCGGCTACCGGCACCCCACCCGACACTGCGCGGTCTGCGCCCGGCTGCTGAGGCTCGCCATGGAGCCCGTGACGACCCCACGGGCCGCCGGGCGGCCCGGGCGGCCCGGGCGGCCCGGGCGGCCCGCCGGACCGCCCGAGCCGCCCACCATGCGCCGAAGGATCCCCGTACAGCCGTCGCGAAGTGAGGACGTAAGTCCTCCCACGACATGACCTTCGGCGCGGCCGTCGGCTTCCTCACAGTGGCAGGCTCGTAGTTGGCAACACTCGTGCAGTGTGACGGGTGTCACTGAATCAGTTTTGAGAAGGGGGTCCTTTACACCCTTCCTACAACTAGCGAATTTAATATGTGCAATTGCACCTCCCGGAAGGATGCCCTCCGGATACCCCCGCATCGCCCGCCGACACCAAGGGCGACGGCCCGGGTGACGCCACCGGCGAGGCCCCTGCGGCCGGGCCGGGCTGCGCAAACAGCGCCGTAAGCCGACGGGGGGGCAGACGCAAGGCGGAGCCGTTACGGGCGCAAAAAAATCGCGCTGGACCCGGCGGAGTCCAGCGCGATCGGATGACATGACCCGTACGACACAGGTATGGCGCCCGTTGGGGCGGGCGCCCGTCATATGGAGCTATGGGAGAGCAAGTGGGTTGGGGGACCCAAAAGCCCAGGTGTGACGGGGAGACAGGGGGTTTGTCAGGCCTCGCTGCGCTGCTGCGGAATACCCGCAAGCAGTGCGCGGACCTCTGCCTCGCGGTACCGGCGATGTCCACCGAGCGTGCGGATGGACGTGAGCTTGCCTGCCTTCGCCCAACGGGTAACCGTCTTCGGGTCCACGCGGAACATCGTGGCGACCTCAGCCGGGGTCAGCAGCGGCTCGGCATCAGGGGTGCGAGCGGTCATGAGCGGCCTCCTCGGGAGAACCGAACCATCTCGGTTCTTTCCTCTAAATTCTGCACCTTGACCCACGTTGCCCGAAATGGCGGACGCGGGCCGAGTCGGTTATAGGACGAACGGCTTGTCCTCGGCACTACAACTACACCATCCGTCCAGCCCGGTCGGCCAAACCGATGGAATTGCCCTCCCAGGTGTTCATCAGCGACGGAAAGCCGATGGACCATGCCATAGCGGACAGTCACACCACCGTGACGATCAGTCACAGAGCGATCAGGGGTCATCAGACCCCCCATAGCGTGCAATGCCGAGTGATCCGCCCATACATGGACGGATGGAGTCCTCACCGGACTCCTTGTCCTATTTTGGCACGAGGGGTAGGGAAGGACGCAAGGGCCCCGTAAGTGCTATCCATCACGGTTGAGGCAAAGGCCCGGTTCGGGACGTAGGTCCCGCCACCCCTTGGGCCCCTTCCGCCCCTTCACCCACACGTGTCACATCCGACACCGGTTCACGAGCCGTCCGTGCACAGTGCCCCGGCGATCAGTTGGCGAACTGACGGTCCCTTACGGCCCGCCAGCGCTCCGCGAGACGCGCGTACGCCTCGGCCGCCCGCTCCGCCTCCCCCGCCCGCAGCGCGGCGATCCCCTCCGCCACGTCGGCGGCGCTCCGGTCGACGCTGAGCTCCCGCTCCGGCAGTGCGTGCACGAGCCCGCCGTAGTCCAGCTCCACGAGCGAGCGCGGGTGGAACTCCTCCAGCCACCGCCCGATGTCCACGAGCCCCGCGGTCAGCGGACCCTCGTCCATCGTCTCCCGCAGCGTCCGCAGCGACCTGGCCAGCCGGCGCCGCGCCTCGACCATCGGCGTCCGGTACCGGAACACCGGAGGTTCCCCGTCCGGCCCGGCCACCACATGCTCCCGCTCCTCGTCCGCGAACAGCACGAACCAGCGCACCGGGACCTGCCACACCGCCGTCCTGATCCACGGCCGGGCGTCCGGATTGCGCTCCGCCCACCGCTCGTGGTCGGCCAGCGCCTGGCCGCGCACGACCGGAGGCAGCACCGCGTCGAGCACCGGCCCGGGGAACAGCTCCGCCAGCCCGTCCAGCGCCATCCAGCCGCGCAGCCGGGTCCGCCACGGGCACACGCACACCGCGCCGTCCACCTCGGCCACGAACGCGTCGGCGCTCTCGTGCGCCGGCACACCGGCGGGCGGGGTCGCCACCAAGTCGGCCAGCGAGCGCCTGAGTTCGTCCTGTGCCGTGGGCATCCGGTCGCGGGCCGCGTAGCGGGCCCAGTGGGCGCGCTCGCCCTCCGGGAAGGCCGCCAGTGGCTCGTACACCCGGAGGTAGGACGCGTAGGGAACCAGCACCGAAGACACCACCGACATGCGGTGATCGTGTCACGCCCGTCCCCCGGTGGGGGGTGATCCTTGGCACTGGAACAGATCTACGTGGGGGTAGGACTTACGCTCTTGCCCAGCCGGGCCGTCCGTACGGCCGGTCCGGCGGGCCCTCCCCACCTTCAGGAGGGTCTTTCCGCCGCTTCGTACTTGGGAGTCACCACAGTGACCGATGTGACCGGCGCGCCTGTCGATGTCCTGCACACCCTGTTCCACTCGGACCAGGGCGGACACGAGCAAGTCGTCCTCTGCCAGGACCGGGCCAGCGGCCTCAGGGCCGTCATCGCCCTCCACTCCACCGCCCTGGGCCCCGCCCTCGGCGGCACCCGCTTCTACCCGTACGCCTCCGAGGCCGAAGCCGTCGCCGACGCGCTGAACCTGGCGCGCGGCATGTCGTACAAGAACGCCCTGGCCGGGCTCGACCACGGTGGCGGCAAGGCCGTCATCATCGGCGACCCCGAGCAGATCAAGAGCGAGGAACTGCTGCTGGCCTACGGCCGGTTCGTCGCCTCGCTCGGCGGCCGGTACGTGACGGCCTGCGATGTCGGCACCTACGTCGCCGACATGGACGTCGTGGCCCGCGAGTGCCGCTGGACCACCGGCCGCTCGCCCGAGAACGGCGGCGCCGGCGACTCGTCGGTGCTCACCGCGTTCGGCGTCTTCCAGGGCATGCGGGCCTCGGCCCAGCACCTGTGGGGCGACCCGACGCTGCGTGGCCGGAAAGTGGGGGTCGCCGGTGTCGGCAAGGTCGGCCACTACCTGGTCGAGCACCTGCTCTCGGACGGCGCCGAGGTCGTGATCACCGACGTGCGCGAGGAGTCCGTCCGCCGGATCACCGACAAGCACCCCGAGGTCGCCGTCGCGGCGGACACCGAGGCGCTGATCCGTACCGAGGGCCTGGACATCTACGCCCCCTGCGCGCTGGGCGGCGCCCTCAACGACAACACCGTGCCGGTACTCACCGCGAAGGTGGTGTGCGGCGCGGCCAACAACCAGCTCGCGCACCCGGGCGTCGAGAAGGACCTGGCCGACCGCGCCATCCTGTACGCGCCCGACTACGTGGTGAACGCGGGCGGGGTCATCCAGGTCGCCGACGAGCTGCACGGCTTCGACTTCGACCGGTGCAAGGCGAAGGCCACGAAGATCTTCGACACCACGTTGGCCATATTCGCACGTGCGAAGGAAGACGGCATTCCGCCGGCCGCGGCGGCCGACCGGATCGCCGAACAGCGGATGGCGGACGCCCGCCGCCGCTGAGCCGGCACCCCTCCGTGGGGCCGCGGCCCGCCGACCGGCGAGACAAGACTCACGCCGGTCGGCGGGTCGCCTGCCGATAAGAGGTTAAAATCGCAGTTGACCAGCGAGGACGGGGCGTCTCGTGGGTCCTCTTCCGGGGCGCGTGATGCGGGCGGCGTACCGTATGGCCGCGGAAGCAGGTACCGTTAAAGCTCTACAGGCACGGTCTCTCTGCCGAGAGTCCGTCCTGAAACATGAACGCGTGTCAAGACTCTGGGGCCGTCGAGCCCCGTCACCGAGGGGGTCGAGCCATGGGGCGCGGCCGGGCAAAGGCCAAGCAGACAAAGGTCGCCCGCCAGCTGAAGTACAGCAGCGGCGGGACGGACCTGTCGCGTCTGGCCAATGAGCTGGGCGCATCGACTTCGAGTCAGCCACCGAACGCGGAGCCGTTCGAGGATGACGACGAGGAAGATGACCCGTACGCACAGTACGCGGATCTGTACAACAACGACGAGGACGAGGACGAGAACGACCAGTCCGGTCCGTCGTCCAAGCGCCGCGGCGCTTGACCTCGCGCTGACACATCACCCCGGTTCGGAGCTCCTCCGGACCGGGTTTTGTGCTGCCGGTGTACGGGAGTTTCGTGCTGCCTGTGTACGGGAAAGGCGAGGCGGCCGGTGACCGGCCGGGCCCGTCGGCCCGACCGGTGTTCCCGCTCAACGTGCGTACGAACCCACCAGCTCGGCGCCGGTCGCGTGGTCGCCCCGGGCGGTGATCTCGCCGGCGACCCAGGAGTCGACACCCCGGTCGGCCAGCGTCATGAGGGCCGCGTCCACGGACTCGGCGGGGACGACCGCGATCATGCCGACGCCCATGTTCAGCGTCTTCTCCAGCTCCAGCTGCTCGACCTGACCGGCCTTGCCGACGAGGTCGAACACCGCGCCCGGGGTCCACGTGGAGCGGTCCACCGTCGCGTGCAGGGTGTCCGGGATGACCCGCGCCAGGTTGTTGGCCAGGCCGCCGCCGGTGACGTGGCTGAAGCCGTGCACCTCGGTCGTACGGGTGAGGGCCAGGCAGTCCAACGAGTAGATCCGGGTCGGTTCCAGGAGCTCCTCGCCCAGGGTCCGGCCGAACTCCTCGACCTGACGGTCCAGCGCCCAGCCGGCCCGGTCGAACACCACGTGGCGGACGAGCGAGTACCCGTTCGAGTGAAGCCCGGAGGACGCCATGGCGATCACGGCGTCACCCTCGCGGATGCGTTCGGGGCCCAGCAGGCGGTCGGCCTCGACCACGCCCGTACCGGCTCCGGCCACGTCGAAATCGTCCGCGCCCAGCAGACCCGGGTGCTCGGCCGTCTCGCCGCCGACCAGCGCGCAGCCGGCCAGCACACAGCCCTCGGCGATGCCCTTGACGATGGCCGCGACACGCTCGGGATGCACCTTGCCGACGCAGATGTAGTCGGTCATGAACAGCGGCTCGGCGCCGCAGACGACGAGGTCGTCCACGACCATGCCGACGAGGTCGTGGCCGATCGTGTCGTACACGCCCATCTGGCGGGCGAGGTCGACCTTGGTCCCGACGCCGTCCGTGGCGGAGGCCAGGAGCGGACGCTCGTAACGCTTGAGCGCCGAGGCGTCGAAGAGGCCGGCGAAGCCGCCGAGGCCACCGAGACCCGCGACCTCGGGGCGCTGCGTCTTCTTCACCCACTCCTTCATCAGCTCGACGGCGCGGTCGCCGGCCTCGATGTCGACGCCCGCTGCCGCGTAGGAAGCACCTGTTGTCTCAGACATTGCCTGGGATCTTTCGTGTGGAGATACGGGGCTGGGGGAAGGGCTGCCGGACGGTCCGGATCACGGACGCCGCAGCGCGTCGGACGCCGCGGTCGCCGCGGGGCCCGCCGCCAGCTCGGTCTCCAGCAGCTGCTTGCCGAGCAGCTCCGGGTCCGGGAGCTCCATCGGGTACTCGCCGTCGAAGCAGGCGCGGCACAGGTTCGGCTTGTCGATCGTCGTCGCCTCGATCATCGAGTCGATCGAGATGTACGCGAGCGAGTCGGCGCCCATCGACGTGCCGATCTCCTCGACGGACATGCCGTTGGCGATCAGCTCGGCGCGGGTCGCGAAGTCGATGCCGAAGAAGCAGGGCCACTTCACCGGCGGGGACGAGATCCGGATGTGGATCTCGGCGGCGCCTGCCTCACGGAGCATCCGGACCAGTGCGCGCTGGGTGTTGCCGCGGACGATCGAGTCGTCCACGACCACCAGGCGCTTGCCCTTGATGACTTCCTTGAGCGGGTTCAGCTTGAGGCGGATGCCCAGCTGGCGGATCGTCTGGGACGGCTGGATGAAGGTCCGGCCCACATAGGCGTTCTTCACCAGGCCGGCACCGAACGGAATCCCGCTGGCCTCCGCGTAACCGATGGCGGCCGGGGTCCCGGACTCCGGCGTCGCTATGACCAGATCCGCCTCGACGGGCGCCTCGACGGCCAGCCTGCGACCCATCTCCACTCGGGAGAGGTAGACGTTGCGGCCCGCGATGTCGGTGTCGGGGCGCGCCAGGTAGACGTACTCGAAGACGCAGCCCTTGGGCTTCGCTTCCGCGAATCGCGAGGTACGCAGACCGTTCTCGTCGATGGCGACCATCTCGCCCGGCTCGATCTCGCGGACGTAGCTGGCGCCGCAGATGTCGAGGGCGGCGGACTCCGACGCGACGACCCAGCCGCGCTCCAGGCGGCCGAGGACCAGCGGGCGGATGCCCTGCGGGTCACGGGCGGCGTAGAGCGTGTGTTCGTCCATGAAGACCAGGGAGAAGGCGCCCCGCACCTCGGGAAGCACCTTGGCGGCGGCCTCCTCGATGGTCAGCGGCTTGCCGTCGTCGTCGGTCTGGCCGGCGAGCAGCGCGGTCACCAGGTCGGTGTCGTTGGTCGCGGCGACCTGGGTGGCACGGCCGTCCTTGCGCGGGAGGTCGGCGACCATCTCCGCGAGCTGGGCCGTGTTGACCAGGTTCCCGTTGTGACCGAGGGCGATCGAGCCGTGCGCGGTCGCACGGAACGTCGGCTGCGCGTTCTCCCACACCGAGGCACCGGTGGTGGAGTAGCGGGCATGACCGACCGCGATATGGCCCTGGAGCGATCCCAGGGAGGTTTCGTCGAAGACCTGCGAGACCAGTCCCATGTCCTTGAAGACCAGGATCTGGGACCCGTTGCTCACTGCGATGCCCGCGGACTCCTGTCCACGGTGCTGCAGGGCATACAGTCCGAAATAGGTGAGCTTGGCGACCTCTTCGCCCGGAGCCCAGACACCGAAGACGCCGCAAGCGTCCTGGGGGCCCTTCTCTCCGGGGAGCAGGTCGTGGTTGAGTCGTCCATCACCACGAGGCACGCCATCGAGTGTAGGGGAGATCGACCACTGGTCCGAATTGGGGATCCCCGGCCCCACCACCGGCGAGGCGCCTTGGAAGTCCTCTCCCGGAGCCCTCGGAACAGTCACACACGGTAGTCGCGGGCCTTCCCCGATCTACGCGCGGCGACCGCCGCAGGGCAGGCGGCGCCCGGATCACCGGCCCTCCACCGACAGGTTCCGGCCACCCGGAAGACTCCACGAAACGGCCCCTCGTGGCACTGCGTGAGCCGGTTCCCGGGCGTCGGGAGCAACCAGCCCGACCGGTCGTTTCGTGGCGAGCCTCACACCGTGGGCGCCCGGTATGCGGCATCTCGGGACGTCCGCCGGGCGTCCGGGGGCGGGGTCAGCCCATCAGCGGCAGCAGCTCGGAGAGATCCGCGCGCTCGCCACTCGCGGCGACCTTGGCCGCTTCGACCTCCCGTGCCCACTCCGTACGCCCGGTCGCGAGCCGTATCCAGGTGAGCGGGTCGGTCTCGATGACGTTGGGCGGGGTGCCCCGGGTGTGGCGTGGCCCCTGGACGCACTGCACCACCGCGAACGGCGGCACCCGGACCTCGACCGAACCGCCGGGCGCCCTCTCGGCCAGCGCGTCGGCGAGAAACCGGCTGCACGCGGCGAGCGCCTGCCGGTCGTACGGGACGGAGAGCCCGGTCGCCTCGTTGAGGTCCCCGGTGTGGACGACCAGCTCCACGGTGCGGGTGACCAGGAAGTCGCCGAGGCGCATCGCCCCGACCCGGGTGGCCAGCAGCCGGTCCTCGGATGCGCCGGCGACCAGGGTCTCGAAGCGGGCGGCGACCTCCGCGTAGAGCGCGTCCAGGTCGGGGACGGCGGCGGCCCGTTCGGTGGTGTCGTCCGCGATCTTGTCGGCGCGGGACGCTGTGGTGAACGGCCACTCCAGGAGGGACACCTCGGGTTTGGCAAGGGCCGGTGCGGGAAGCTCCAGCGTCTGGCTGACGTGTGAGAGGGCCATGGTGACGTGCGCGGCTAGCTCGCGCACCGTCCAGTCACCGAGTCCGCTCGGCGCGGCGAGCTGCTGCGGGGTGAGCGTGCGCACGCCGTCCCGGACGTGGGCGAACTGGGCGAGGACCGCGGTGCGGGTCCTGGCCGGGTCGTAGCGGCGGGCGCGCTTCTGCGAGGGCGGCATGCCGGGGAGCCTACGACGGGGCACTGACAGGGCGTCCGCCCCGTGTCTGCGGCGCCCCCGGGTCAGGTGCGCGTCGCGTAGTCGCCGAGGCCCTTCTCCAGCAGGTCGAAGCCCCGGTGGGCGAGGGCGACGGCGTCGGCGACGACCGCGTCGGCCGGTTCGCCGGCCAGCAGGCGCCTGCGGTTCTCGGTGAGCAGGGCGTTTCGCGTACCGAGGAGCTGGGAAGCGACGATGCGCGCGATGACCGGCTCCTCGCCCTCCTCGATCAGGGCCTCGGTGAGCTGGTCCTGCGTACGTACGAAAAAGGAGTGGGCGCGGGCGAGCAGGGCGGGCGTCTCCACGATGAGCCGCACGATGCCCAGTGCCAGCGGGTGGTCCCCCATCCCCACCGAAGGATCGTGACGCTCGATGGCCTCCACGAACTGCCGGCGCAACGCCGCGACCACCGATTCACCGGGCGCGCGCTCCCGCACGATCCGGGCGGCGTCGTCGACGTGCTCCTCCAACGGCGCGAAGACCAGGTCTTCCTTGCTGTCGAAGTAGTTGAAGACGGTCATCTTCGATACATCGGCCGCGTCGGCGATCTCCGCGACGGAGACCTGATCGAACCCGCGCTCGGAAAAGAGCTTGGTGGCCGTTTCCAGCAGCCGCCGCCGGGTTTCCCTCTTCTTGCGCTCGCGCAGGCCCATCCCCTCGGTCATGACCTCACTGTACCAGGATGAAAATTGATCCTGGATGAAAACTTGACTGGGTACACAAAAACGGTGGACAGTGGAGGCGACCACAGCGGTGCGCGTCAGCACCGCCCAGCAGGGGGGAGCCCACTCATGCCCGGATCAGCCACAGCGCCCGCGCCACGGCACACGACCGCGGACGGACAGCAGGCCGGCGGCCGGAGCGTCACGATCGCCGTGGCGCTCTGCATCGTCACGATCCTGCTGGCCGTACTGGACTCGAACATCGTGTCCTCGGCGACCGTTCCGATCGTCCGCGACCTCGATCCGGTCCACGGCGTCGACCGGATCCCCTGGCTGATCGCCGCCTACCAGCTCGCCGCGACCGCCGCACTGCCCCTGTACGGCAAGCTCTGCGACACCCTCGGCTCGAAGAAGGTCTTCATCGGAGCGCTCGCCACCTTCCTCACCGGCTCCGCGCTCTGCGGAATGGCCCAGTCCATGGGCGAGCTGATCGCCGCCCGCGCCTTCCAGGGCATCGGCGGCGGCGGGCTGATGAGCGTCACCATGGTCGTCCTCCGTCAGCTCGGCACGGCGGGCCCGAAGGAGGGCGAGGGCGCCGAGCCCAAGGGCGGCGACAAGAGGGGCAGCATCGGCGGGATCATCGCCGGTGCCGGCATGGCGCTCGGCCCCTGGCTGGGCGGTGCCCTGGCCGACCACGCGGGCTGGCGCTGGATCTTCTACGTCAACCTGCCCGTCGGCATCGCCGTCCTGATCGCCGCGGTCTTCGTGGTGAAGCTCCCCGTCCACACCACGCGCCGCCGCATCGACTTCCTCGGCGCCGGTCTCGCCGCCGCCTTCTCCACCGCGCTGCTCCTGGTCACCGAGTGGGGCGGCGAGGACTACGCGTGGACCTCGCCGGTCATCGTCGGCCTCGCCGTCGCCGCCGTCGCCGCGCTCGGCCTGTTCCTCTGGCGCCAGGCCACCGCCGCCGAACCGATCCTGCCGCTCTCGCTCTTCCGGCTGCGGCTCATGCGGTACGGCTTCGCGATCCAGGGTCTGGTCGGCGTCGCGATGATGGGGTCGATCGTCTACGTGATGATCTACCTCCAGGTGGTCCGCCAGGTCGCCGCGACGTCGGCCGGTCTCTTCCTGGTCCCGATGGCGATCGGCATGACCGTCGTCGGGCTCGTCTCGGGGCGCCTGGTCGCGGCCGGCTGGTCACAGAAGACCTTCGTCGTCAGCGGCACAATCTTCGCCTCGGCCGCTCTCGCCCTGCTGACCACGCTCGACACGGACACCAACCTGTGGACCGTGCGCGGCGCGCTGCTGCTCATGGGGATCGGCTTCGGCCAGCTCATCGGCCAACTGATCGAGCTCGTCCAGGACACCGCCCCGCCGGCCCAGCTGGGCGTCGCCACCACCGGCGTCCGCTTCTTCCAGACCCTCGGCACGGCCCTGGGCGCCTCCCTCTTCGGAGCCGTACTCACCAGGGTCTACGCCGCCGAGGGCCCCGGCGGAACGACCAGCGGCATCGGCCACCTCACCGGGACCGCCCGCGACCAGGCCCTGGACGCCTTCGTCTCCTCGACGGACGTGGTCTTCGCCTGCGCCACCGGCGCCATGCTCTTCGCCCTGATCCTGGCGATCCGGCTGCCCGGCGCCCGTACAAGGGCCTGACTCTTCCCCGTACGGGCAAGGGCCGAACCCCCCATCGAGGCCCCGCAGTTCCCCGTACGCACCACGCGAAAACCCCCGACCGGGCAGAACCGGTCGGGGGTTTCGGCGTGTGCTGTCCGGGAACTACGCGAGCAACGCCGGGATCGTCTCCTCGTGCGCCGTGCGCAGCTCGCTCAGCGGGATGCTGAACTCGCCCTGGATCTCGATCGCGTCGCCGTCCACGACACCGATGCGGGTCACGGGCAGACCGCGCGCCCCGCACATGTCGTTGAACCGCAGCTCCTCGCTGCGCGGCACCGAGACGACCGCGCGGCCCGCGGACTCGGAGAACAGCAGCGTGAACGCGTCGAGGCCGTCCGGCACGACCAGCCGGGCACCCTTCCCGCCGCGCAGGCAGGACTCGGTGACCGCCTGGATCAGACCGCCGTCCGACACGTCGTGCGCCGCGTCGATCATGCCGTCGCGGGAGGCCGAGATCAGGATCTCGGCGAGCAGCTTCTCGCGGCCCAGGTCCACCTTGGGCGGCATCCCGCCGAGGTGGTTGTGGACGACCTCGGACCAGGCCGAGCCGCCGAACTCCTCACGCGTGTCACCCAGCAGGTAGAGGAGCTGGCCCTCTTCCCCGAAGGCGACCGGCGTACGCCGCGTGACGTCATCGATCACACCGAGCACGGCCACGACCGGCGTCGGGTGGATCGCCGTCTCACCGGTCTGGTTGTACAGCGAGACGTTGCCGCCGGTGACCGGAGTGCCCAGCTCCAGGCAGCCGTCCGCGAGACCGCGGGTGGCCTCGGCGAACTGCCACATGACGTCCGGGTCCTCGGGCGAACCGAAGTTCAGGCAGTCCGAGATCGCGAGCGGCTTGGCGCCGGTCGCGGCGACGTTCCGGTACGACTCCGCCAGCGCGAGCTGCGCACCGGTGTAGGGGTCGAGCTTCGCGTACCGGCCGTTGCCGTCGGTCGCCATGGCCACGCCGAGGTTGGACTCCTCGTCGATGCGGACCATGCCGGCGTCCTCGGGCATCGCGAGCACGGTGTTGCCCTGCACGAACCGGTCGTACTGGTCCGTGATCCAGGACTTCGACGCCTGGTTCGGCGAGGCGACCAGCTTGAGGACCTGCTCGCGCAGCTCCGCGCCGTTCGCCGGGCGGGCCAGCTTGCCGGCGTCGTCGGCCTGGAGCGCGTCCTGCCAGGACGGGCGGGCGAACGGGCGGTGGTACGTCGGGCCCTCGTGGGCGACGGACCGCGGCGGCACATCCACGATCTGCTCGCCGTGCCAGAAGATCTCCAGCTGCGAGCCCTCGGTCACCTCACCGATGACGGTGGCGATGACGTCCCACTTCTCGCAGATCTCCAGGAAGCGGTCGACGTGCTGCGGCTCGACGATGGCGCACATGCGCTCCTGCGACTCGCTCATGAGGATTTCCTCGGGCGAGAGGGAGGAGTCGCGCAGCGGCACGGTGTCGAGCTCGACGCGCATGCCGCCGGAGCCCGCGGAGGCCAGCTCGGACGTGGCGCAGGAGAGCCCGGCGCCGCCGAGGTCCTGGATGCCCGCGACGAGCTTCTCCTTGAAGATCTCCAGGGTGCACTCGATGAGGAGCTTCTCCTGGAACGGGTCGCCGACCTGGACGGCCGGGCGCTTGGCCGGGCCGGTCGACTCGAAGGTCTCCGAGGCCAGCACGGAGACACCGCCGATGCCGTCGCCGCCGGTGCGGGCGCCGTACAGGATGACCTTGTTGCCGGGCCCGGAAGCCTGCGCGAGGTGGATGTCCTCGTGCTTCATCACACCGATGCAGCCGGCGTTGACGAGCGGGTTTCCCTGATAGCAGGAGTCGAAAACGACCTCGCCGCCGATATTCGGCAGACCGAGGCAGTTGCCGTACCCGCCGATGCCCGCGACCACACCCGGCAGGACCCGCTTGGTGTCCGGGTGGTCGGCCGCACCGAAGCGCAGCGGGTCCACGACGGCGACCGGGCGGGCGCCCATGGCGAGGATGTCGCGGACGATGCCGCCGACACCGGTCGCCGCGCCCTGGTAGGGCTCGATGTACGAGGGGTGGTTGTGCGACTCGACCTTGAAGGTGACCGCGTACCCCTGACCGACGTCGACCACACCGGCGTTCTCGCCGATGCCGACGAGCATCGCGTCGTTCTCCGGGACCTTCTCGCCGAACTGCTTGAGGTGGACCTTGCTGCTCTTGTAAGAGCAGTGCTCGGACCACATCACGGAGTACATGGCGAGCTCGGCACCGGTGGGACGGCGGCCCAGGATCTCGCGGATACGCGCGTACTCGTCCTCCTTGAGGCCGAGTTCCTTCCAGGGCTGCGCGGTGTCCGGGGTTTCGGCCGCGTGCTCGACCGTGTCCAGGCTCATGCGTTGACCAGCTTCTTGATGATCGAGGTGAAGAAACCGAGACCGTCGGTGCGACCGGTGCCGACCAGCGGCTCCACGGCGTGCTCCGGGTGCGGCATCAGGCCGACGACGTTGCCCGCGGCGTTGGTGATGCCGGCGATGTCGCGCAGCGAGCCGTTCGGGTTGTGGCCCACGTAGCGGAAGGCGACGCGGCCCTCGGCCTCCAGCGCGTCGAGCGTGTGCTCGTCGGCGGTGTAGCGGCCGTCCATGTTCTTGAGCGGTACGGAGATCTCCTGGCCCGCGGAGTAGTCCGAGGTCCAGGCGGTCTCCGCGTTCTCGACGCGCAGGGTCTGGTCGCGGCAGATGAAGTGCAGGTGGTTGTTGCGCAGCATCGCGCCGGGCAGCAGGTGCGCCTCGGTCAGGATCTGGAAGCCGTTGCAGATGCCGAGGACCGGCAGGCCCGCCTTCGCCTGCTCGATCACCGTCTCCATGACCGGCGAGAACCGGGAGATGGCTCCGGCGCGCAGATAGTCGCCGTACGAGAAACCGCCCGCCAGGATCACCGCGTCGACCTGGTGCAGGTCCTTGTCGCGGTGCCACAGCGATACGGGCTCCGCGCCCGCGACGCGAACGGCCCGGAGGGCGTCCTGGTCATCGAGCGTGCCCGGAAAGGTGACGACTCCGATACGAGCAGTCACTTCGACTCCTCGGCGTTCTCCACCTTGACGGTGAAGTCCTCGATCACGGTGTTGGCGAGGAACGTCTCCGCCATCTCGTGAATACGGGCGAGGGCGGCGTCATCGACCGGCCCCTTGACCTGCAGCTCGAAACGCTTTCCCTGACGTACGTCCGCGATTCCCTCGAAGCCGAGACGGGGCAGTGCGCGCTGCACCGCCTGTCCCTGCGGGTCGAGGATCTCGGGCTTGAGCATGACGTCGACTACGACGCGTGCCACTGGCACTCCCGGTGTGGTGGTGTGGTGCGGCTGTTTCTCCGGAGGGGGTACCCCGGACCCCCGCGGGTCCACTCAGCGTACCTGGCCGGAAATTCTACGCGGGTAGATATGAAACGGGATAGATCACGTCCAGATATCGGCCGATCGCCGGACGGTGGAAAAGCCGCGAAACAAATGCTCACGAGCGGCACACATAGCGGGCGGACACGCGGAAGTAATTGGACGGGCTTCACAATGCGGTACCACTCGCTGTACAAATGATTACCGGGGAATGCAGCATTGCCCCGGAGCACCGACAACAGTCGGCCCGCATCCGCGCTCACAGCCGGAAGGCCGGCATCGACGCATGTCAGACGCGTCGATGCCGTAGGAAAGGACCGATATCCGTGGCGCAGCGCGTAGTGGTCACACTCTCCGACGACATCGACGGGGGCACGGCGGCGGAAACGGTCACCTTCGCCCTGGACGGGAAGTCGTACGAGATCGACCTCAATCCGTCCAACGCAAAGAAACTGCGGAACGCCCTGGCCCCGTTCATGGCGGCCGGCCGCAAGCAGACAAATGCCGGCAAGCACGGCAAGACTCCCGTTCCGTACCGGCACACCTCGCTCGCGCCCGACCCGGCGGCGGTGCGCGCCTGGGCGCGCTCGCACCGGATGGACGTGCCCGCCCGGGGCCGCATCCCGAAGAGCGTGTACGAGGCTTTCCAGGAAGCGAGTTGACCCGGCGACAGGTCCGGCGGGGCACCGGTGGAGGACCTGCGGGGGAGCCGACTTGCGCGACACCCCCGCAGGTCGGATAGAGTCTGGAACACGCCGAGGGGCGAGGCCGAAAAGGCCGAACCCCACGCAGCGTGCGGGTGTAGTTCAGTAGTAGAACATCCCCCTTCCAGGGGGAAGGCGCAGTGTGCAATTCCTGTCACCCGCTCTGCACGACTTGCAGGACCACTCCGGTGGATCAGGTAGAGTAGTGCTCGCTCCACCGGTGAAAGCCGAGTGGTTGCCATGCGGACGTAGCTCAGTTGGTAGAGCGCAACCTTGCCAAGGTTGAGGTCGCCAGTTCGAACCTGGTCGTCCGCTCAGAATACGAAGGCCCCGGTCGATTTCGACCGGGGCCTTCGTCATGTTCTCGTCTCTTCCGGCCGGCTCCCTGTGTCTTCCCGGCCCGTGCCCCACCACCCATGACGTTTGTCATGAGTGGTGATGACAGTCCGCACTGCCGCGGTCCCGGCACGGACGGAAACCTGAAGACATGACCAGCGACGACAAGTCCCGTGAGTGCGTGATCCAGGCGGAAGACGTCCGGCGCAGTTATGCCGGCGGCTTCGAGGCCGTGTCCGGCGTCTCCTTCTCCGTGGCCCGCGGCGAGCTCTTCGCCCTCCTCGGTACGAACGGGGCCGGCAAGACCTCCACCGTCGAGCTCCTGGAGGGCCTGGCCCGGCCCGACGGCGGCACGGTCCGCGTGCTGGGCCGCGACCCCTACGGCGAGCGCTCGCAGGTCCGCCCGCGGATAGGCGTGATGCTCCAGGAGGGCGGCTTCCCGTCCGAGTTGTCGGTGACCGAGACGGTACGGATGTGGGCGGGCTGCACCACCGGCGCCCGGCCCACCGGCGAGGCCCTGGAGCTGGTCGGGCTCGGCCACCGCGCCCGCGTCCGGGTCAAGCAGCTCTCGGGCGGTGAGCGGCGGCGGCTCGACCTGGCGCTGGCGCTCCTCGGCCGGCCCGAGGTGCTCTTCCTGGACGAGCCGACCACCGGCCTCGACGCGGAGGGCCGTCGCGACACCTGGGCACTGGTGCGCCGGCTCCAGGAGGACGGCATCACCGTGCTGCTCACCACGCACTATCTGGAAGAGGCC
Organism: Streptomyces sp. NBC_00209; assembly: GCF_045206345.1. Lineage (NCBI taxonomy): Bacteria > Bacillati > Actinomycetota > Actinomycetes > Kitasatosporales > Streptomycetaceae > Streptomyces > Streptomyces sp. NBC_00209. The sequence goes on from NZ_CP108121.1 coordinate 3,340,034, forward strand.
GAAGCCCTCGCGGACCGGCTGGCGATCATGCACCGCGGCCGGATCGTTACCGCGGGCACCACGACCGAGGTGACGGCGGCCCGCCCCGCCCGCATCCGCTTCGAACTGCCCGAGGGCGTTCCGGCGGCACGGCTGCCCCTGGAGCTCCGCGCCGCCGCCGAGGGCCCCCTGGTCGAGATACGGACGCACCGCCTCCAGGACGCCCTGGCCGAACTGCTCCGCTGGGCGGCCGAGTCGGATGTCCGGCTCCACGGGCTCGACGCCCGCTCCGCCTCGCTCGAAGAGGCGTTCCTCGACATCGCGAAGTCCGCCGCCGAAACCGAAGAGGTGCCTGTCCCATGACCACCGCGACCACCCCCGCAGCCGGCCCCGCGCGCACGACGGCCGTGAGCCGGCTGACGGCCCTCGGCCGGGCCGAGCTGTCGTTGCTCGCCCGGAACAGGACGGCGATCTTTGTCGCGCTCCTCATGCCGGCGGCCATGATCATGGCGATGAAGTCGGCGTTCGAGAAGGTCGACCTCGACGGGACCGGGCTCACCGTCGCCGGAGCGGCGCTCATGGGCGGCGTCGGGACGGTGCTCATCCAGGCCGTCTACATGAACCTGACCGCCGCCTACGTCGCCCGGCGCGAGGATCTGGTCCTGAAGCGACTGCGGACCGGCGAGGTCACCGACGGGGAGATCCTGGCCGGGACCGCCCTTCCGGCCGGCGCCCTCGCCCTGGCCCAGAGCGCGGTGATCGTCGTCGCCGGCACAGCCTTCTTCGGCCTCGGCGCACCGGAGCGCCCGGAACTGCTCGTGACGGGGCTGCTGTTGGGCGTGGTGCTGCTGACGGTCCTGGCCGCGGTCACCTCCGTGATCACCCGCACCGTGCAGACCGCCCAGCTGACGACGCTGCCGCTGTTCCTCGTCTCGATGATGGGCTCGGGCCTCTTCATCCCCCTGGACATATTCCCCGACCGGCTCGCGGCGGTCTGCGCGTACCTGCCGCTGACCGGTGTGATGACCCTGGTCCGGGACGGCTGGTTCGGCGGCCCCGAGGGCACCGACCTGCTCGGCGCCGCGTTGACCGGGCTGGTCTGGACGGCACTGGCCGTGTTTGCTGTGCAGCGGTGGTTCCGTTGGGACCCTCGCCGCTGACAAGGAGGTAGGGCCGTGATGCGCGTACGGGGCTGGCATCGCAGCTGGCAGGAGCGCAGCAAGATGGAACGGATCGACCTGTACTCGCGGTTCACCGTCTCCTGCATCCCCTGGCTCTTCGCTCTGGCCTGGCAGGGGACGCCCTTCCACCACGACATCCGCCACGAACCGCTTCCGCTGGCCCTCGGCCTGGCGCTGCTCCTGGTGAGCCTCGCGCAGTGCGTGCTGAGCAACCGCAACCTGCACGCTTCGTACGAGCACTACTTGGGCATCTCCGTCTTCCCGGGGCGGCGCCTGCTCGCTCCCGTGGTGCTTCTGGTCGTGGCCGTCGGGCTCTTGGCGGCCCTGGCCGGGGTGGACGGCGTCAGGGGCTCGGGACTGCTGCTCATGACGTTGAACGCGCCGATGGCCCTCGTGATCACGCGGGTGCTCCTGGTGCCGGTCCGCCGCTTCCTGGTCGAGTCCCTCTGCCTCACCGCCCTGATCACCGGCGCCCTCGCGGTGGCCGGTATCCAGGGTGGCACCCTGGCGGGAGTGCTGCCCTGCAGCCTCTTCGGCTGCGTGCTGGTCCTGATCTCGGTCCGGCCCAGCGCCTGGAGCATGAGCGTCATGTGGCAGGCCGAGCAGGCCCGGGGCATACAGGCCAGGCTCGCCGTGGCGGAGGAACGGCTGCGGTTCGGGCGGGACATGCATGACGTGCTGGGCCGCAACCTCGCGGTGATCGCGCTCAAGAGCGAGCTTGCGGTGGAGCTCGCCCAGCGCGGCCGCCCGGAGGCGGTGGACCAGATGGTCGAGGTGCAGCGGATAGCGCGCGCCTCGCAACAGGAAGTACGCGATGTGGTGCGCGGCTACCGCGAAGCGGATCTGAGCACGGAACTGGCCGGTGCTCAGGGCGTGCTGAGCGCGGCCGGCATCGAGTGCACGGTGACCGGCGACAGCGGCGAGCACCTGCCCGCGCCCGTGCAGTCGGCGCTCGGCTGGGTCGTCCGGGAGGCGGCCACCAACGTGCTGCGCCACGGCGACCCGCGCCACTGCGTGATCCGGGTGCGGGTCACCGCCGGCTCCGTGGCGCTCCAGGTCGAGAACGACGGCGCGACGCCCGCCGGGACGCCGCCCTCGCCCGCCACGGACGGGCCGGGCTCCGGGCTGGCCGGCCTCCGCGAACGGCTCGCCGCGCTGGACGGCTCGCTGGAGGCGGGCCCGGCGAAGGGCGGCCTGTTCCGGCTGACGGCGACGATCCCGCTGGCGGCGGTCCCGCTGGCACGCCGCGCGCCCCTGGTCCTGCGTCCCGCGGCCATGGTGGCCCCGGGTGTGATGGTGAGGTCGCGATCCGGCCTCGTGGAGGAATGACGATGACCGCGGTACGGGTGCTGCTCGCCGATGACGAGCATCTGATCCGGGGCGCGCTCGCCGCCCTTCTCGCGCTGGAGGAGGACTTGGTGGTGGTCGCGGAGGCGGCGACGGGTCCGGAGGCGCTTGCCATGGCCCGGGCTCACCGCCCGGACGTCGCGGTGCTCGACCTGGAGATGCCCGGGGCCGACGGTGTGAGCGTAGCCACATCGCTGCGGGCCGAACTGCCGGACTGCCGGACCATGATCGTGACCAGCCACGGCCGGCCCGGCCATCTCAAGCGGGCCCTCGCGGCGGGCGTGCGGGGCTTCGTGCCCAAGACCGTGAGCGCCCGCCAACTGGCCGGCATCATCCGTACCGTGCAGGCGGGGAACCGTTACGTGGACCCGGAGTTGGCGGCCGACGCCATCGCCGCCGGGGACTCGCCGCTGACCGTGCGCGAGACCGAGGTGCTGGAGCTCGCGGTCGACGGGGCGCCGGTCTCGGAAATCGCCGAGCGGGCCTCGCTCTCGCAGGGGACCGTACGGAACTACCTCTCGGCGGCCGCCTCGAAGCTGGGTGCGGAGAACCGTCACGCGGCAGTGCGTCTCGCGCGCGAGCGGGGATGGGTATAGTAGGTGTCGCGCTTCGGCGCTTGCGGACGTAGCTCAGTTGGTAGAGCGCAACCTTGCCAAGGTTGAGGTCGCCAGTTCGAACCTGGTCGTCCGCTCAGACGAAGAGAAGCCCCCGGCCTTTCGGCCGGGGGCTTCTTCGTGTGGCGCTCCTACCAGGACGTGCCGGTGAGAAGTTCGTACGCCTCGATGTACTTGGCGCGGGTCGCGTCCACGATCTCCTGGGGCAGCGGCGGCGGAGGCTGCTCGCTCGTACGGTCCCAGCCGGAGGCGGGGGAGGTCAGCCAGTCGCGGACGAACTGCTTGTCGTACGACGGCTGGGCGTGGCCCGGCTCCCAGGAGGCGGCCGGCCAGAAGCGGGAGGAGTCCGGGGTCAGGACCTCGTCGGCGATGATCAGTTCCTCGCCGCCGTCGGCGGTGGGCGCGTAGCCGAACTCGAACTTCGTGTCCGCGAGAATGATCCCCCGCTTGCGGGCGATGTCGCGGGCCCGGCCGTACACGTCCAGGGTGGTCCGGCGCAGCGCGACGGCGGTCTCCGTACCGACCTGGCGGGCCACCTCCTCGTAACTCACGTTCTCGTCGTGGTCACCGACGGCGGCCTTGGTGGCGGGGGTGAAGATCGCGCCCGGGAGCTCGGAGCCGTCGACCAGGCCGTCGGGGAGGCCGATGCCGCAGACGGTACGCGAGGCGTTGTACTCGACCAGGCCGGAGCCCGCCAGGTAGCCGCGGGCGACGCACTCGACCGGGACCATCCGCAGCGACCTGCAGATCATCGTGCGGCCCTCCCAGTCGGCGGGCGCCCCGGCGGGCACCTCGGTCGACAGGACGTGGTTCGGCACGAGGTCGGCGAGCTGGTCGAACCACCACATCGAGAGGCGGGTCAGGACGCGGCCCTTGTCCGGGATCTCGGTCGGCAGGACCCAGTCGTACGCGGACATCCGGTCGCTGGCGACCATGACGAGGTCACCGGCCTCGTTCCGGTACAGGTCGCGCACCTTGCCGGTGTGCAGGTGGGTGAGCCCCGGCACCTGCACCGGCTCGGGCTTTTCTACGAATCCGGACACGCTGCCTCCGCGTACGTTGTTCCAAGAACCGTTCCGATTGTCCCGTACCCGGGAACGGCCGGCTGCGGAGGGGTGCCGTCCGGGTGGGCGCGGAAGCGCGGGATGGCGTCCTCCGGTCAGGCGCGCTTGCAGATCCGGTCGAGGAGGTTGGCGGTGGCCTTCTGGATGCGCGGGTCCACATGGCCGGGGCGATCCAGGGCCGGGGACCAGGCGAAGGTGCCCGAGGCGAAGACGAGCGCACCGGAAGGGGCCCGGTACAGCGAGGTCTCCTGGTGCCGCATCACGCCCTCGCTGTCCTGGTACGGGGAGTGGGCGAGCAGGATGCGGTTGTCGTGCTCCGGCAGCGTGGTGCGCGGGAAGTAGCGGTCGGCCTCGCCCGCCACCAGACCCTCGATCTCGTCGCCCTCACCGGCACCCGTCGCGTCCCACAGCCAGTGCTCCGCGTTCCGCACGACCAAGGGGTGTGGCTCGGGGACCCGGCCCGCGTACTGGATGCCGAGCAACTGCTGCTCCGGGCGGTCGATCTCACGCCAGAGCGCGGGCTTGCCCGGCCCTCGGCGCTTGCGGCAGGTGAGCAGCCGGTCCGGCACCCCGGACGCCGAAGGCCCCAGGCTGACCTGCCAGTACATGGTGTTGGCGGAGAGGTAGACCAGGGAGGTGCCGTGCTCGCGGGCGCGCTCGGCGGCACGGCGCATCGGCACCGACCAGTACTCGTCGTGGCCCGGGAAGACCAGGCCCCGGTAGCGGGTGGGGTCGACCCGGCCCGCGTGCAGGTCGCGGGTGTCGGCATAGGCGAGGTCGTAGCCGTAGCGCTCGGCCCAGCGGATGAAGTCGTACGCGTGTCCGACATGCAGCGGGAGGCCCGCACCCGCGTAGGGGCGGTCGAAGGAGACGGTGACCGCCGCGTCCTCCTCCCCGAGGAGCCGGCCCTCCTCGTCCCAGGCGTGGTAGAGGCTGGCGCCGGTCCGGCCGTCCTCCGGATAGAGGTTGTACGCCTGCCAGGTGACGTCCGGGAGGACGAGCAGCAGGTCCGCCGGGTGGTTGTCGCGGATCGTGAACGGGATGTGCGAGCGGTGGCCGTCGAGCGTGGTGAGCACGGCGACATACGCCCCGAGCGACCAGTAGCTGGGGATCTGCAGCCGCCAGGACAGCCACCAGTGGTGACAGGAGACCGTGCGGTCGGCGGTGAGCGGGGCCGGCTGCACGATGCCCGAAAGACGGGGGCTCGTGGTGATCTTCGAGGCGCCGTCGCCCCCGTAGTGGCCGATCCGGTAGACGTCCACGGAGAACTGCTGCGGCGGGTCCACCGTGATGTGGAAGTCGATCGCCTCACCGGGGGCCGCGGCGCCCGTGGAGGTGAAGCCCTTGATCTGCCGGCGCACATCGTCGGCGGTGCGCGTGCCGCCACCGGACAGGGTGGGGTCCGCGTACCAGGGCACGACCTGGCCGGTGTCGTCGAAGTAGTTCTCGCTGCCGCGCAGCCAGGGCAGCGGCCCCTGGCCGAAAGGGTCGGTCACGGCATGCGCCAGCGCACCCGATTCCCACCGACGGATCTGTTCAGCCCCCATCACGCTCCCCCTCCCTCAGGCCCCCGGATCAACAGTGGTGCGCCGTCAGTCAGCGCCGTTCCCCAGCACATCACATAACGCACGCACTCCGTCACCGTTCGTCGTGAATTGACGTTAACGGAAGCTGCTGCTCCGGTTATGCGGTTGTTCTCGGCCATCCAGTCTGCCGCGCCCCCCCTGTCGGCTGGGGCCTGTTTCAGACGAGACGGACGGGCTTGTCGGTGCGTACGCCGACCGAGGCGAGCCAGGACCGCAGCGGCCCGGCGTCGCCGTCCTCGATGAGGCTGAGGACGGGGCTGCCGAGGTCCGCGCGGCGCTCGCCGTCGACCAGCAGCGCGGGCCCGTCGAGCCAGTCGAGGCCGGGCGCCGCGCCCGCCGTGTCCACGGCGGCGCAGCAGACCATGGCCGCGACGTGGTCCGCGAGCAGTTCGGTGCCTGTACGGGGCGGCTGGAGCGGGAACAGCGGGAGCGGGTCGGGGCCCCAGAGGGCGAGGAGGTCGTCGCCGGCGGTGGGGTCGGGGCCGGGGGCGGGCAGGGCGCCCGGGGCCATCGCCCTCGCCCGCTTCTCCGCCTCTGCCTCCTCGCGGGCCACGGCGGCGAGGATCCCGGCCGCCAGCTCCTCGCCACCGGCCTCCCCCGCCTCCAGGTGCTCGACCACACGGTCCAGCGTGGGCACCCCGCCGACGGCGGCGGCGGGCGGAACGCCCATGGCGTCCAGGACGCGGTGCAGCCGGGCCGCCTCCGAGCGCCACTCCCGGTCGACGACCTCGTCCGGATACTGCTGCCAGTCCACCGGGGACCAGTCGGGGCCGGTCTCGGCGGGCCCGCCGTGGAAGAGCCGGGCCGCCAGCAGGGACGCCGCCTCGTCGGCCGCCCCCGGCTCCTCCAGGAGGTCGCAGGCGGGCCGCTCGCCGAGCCGGGAGGCGTACCCCTCGGCCAGCCGGTCGCGGCGGGAGAGCTCGGTGAGCGCGGCGACGACGCCCGCGTCCAGCTGCGAGGGCCAGCGGCCCATCCGCCAGGCGGGCAGCGCGACCCGGGTCAGCAGCCGGTCCCAGCCGGCGTAGGCGAGGCCCACCTGCTCCTGCGCGACGATCCGCAGCCCGTAGTCCACCTCCCGGGCGCGCGAGGAAGCGGCGGCGGCGACCCCCCGCTCCATCTCCGCGGCATGACCGCGACAGCTGCGCAGCAGTATCCGGGCGATCCGCCCGACGAAGACGCGCGGCAGCCGAAGGGCCCGGCGCACCGGCCCCCGGGCGGGGGCGGCGGCATCGGCGACCACCCCGTCCAGGCCCCGGACGAAGCGCCGGGCGGCGGCTATGTCGGGCTGGGCGGACGCGCTGGTGCCCGCCACGACCGGAGCGAGCAGGGCGCGCAGCTCGGCGACCCGCATCCACCACAGGAACGGTGAGCCGATGACCAGTACGGGGGCCGCCTCGGTCCGGCGGGCGGGGCCGCCGGACGCCGGATGCGTACGGTCCTCCAGCCAGCTGTCGCAGTCGGGCGTGAGGGCTATGGCCGAGGGCGCGGGCACATCGAGCCGGTCCGCGAGCTCCCGGACCAGGCGGTAGAGGTCGGGCGCCGCCGACTCGCTGAGCGGAACGGTCGGACTGACCGCCGGCTTCGCCCGTACGACCGCGAGCGCGACGGCTCCCGCGATCAGCAGCACCACGACCGCGCAGACGGCCACGGCCCAGCGCGCCACGTCCCAGCCGCCGCCGTCCGCGAACCCCCGCGCGCCCGCGGCGAACAGCACCACGGCCAGCGCGGCGGGCAACAGCGCGACCGCCGTCGCCCTGCCGCGGATGCGCAGCAGGACGAGCGCCCGGGCCCGCGCTGCCCGCGCACCCGGCTCCTCACCCGTACCGGTACCGGACACGGCTGGACCTCACCCCCTCTGCCCCCACGGCGGTGTTGCTCACTCCCCCACTGTGGCACCCGCCACTGACATCGCAATATCGGTGGGGCCAAGTGCCGGAACGCTTGCGCCGCACCCTAGTTGGGGGTGCGGCGGGCGTCATCCGGATGGCTTAGCCGTCACTCGATGGAATGGCTTTGGTCAAAGGTGTTGAGGGGCAGGGGGTCAGCGGGGTACGGGCCGCGCTTCCGGCTCAGGATCCGGCGGTGGCCGCGTCCTCCGCGGCCTTCTTGGCGATGTCCGTACGGAGCTGGGAACCGTCGAGCCGGATCCGCGCCGCCGCCGCGTAGGCGCGCTCGCGGGCTCCCGCGAGGTCATCGGCCGTCGCCGTCACGGACAGCACGCGGCCGCCGGCGCTGACGACCGTGTCGCCATCGCGCTTGGTGCCGGCGTGCAGCACGTACGCGTGCGGGGCGTCCTGCGCCGCGACCTCGTCCAGCCCCTCGATCGGGTCACCCGTGCGCGGGGTGCCCGGGTAGTTGTGCGAGGCGATGACCACGGTGACGGCCGCCTCGTCGCGCCACGCCAGGGGCGGCAGCTGGTCCAGGGTGCCGTTGGCGGAGCCGAGCAGCACACCGGCCAGCGGCGTCCGGAGGCGCGCCAGGACGACCTGGGTCTCCGGGTCGCCGAACCGGGCGTTGAACTCGATGACCCGCACCCCGCGCGAGGTGATCGCGAGGCCCGCGTACAGCAGCCCCGAGAAGGGCGTACCGCGCCTGCGCATCTCGTCCACGGTCGGCTGGAGCACCGATTCCATGACCTCGTCGACCAGCTTGGGATCGGCCCACGGCAGCGGGGAGTACGCGCCCATGCCGCCGGTGTTCGGACCCTCGTCGCCGTCGAGGGCGCGCTTGAAGTCCTGGGCGGGCTGGAGCGGCAGCACGGTGGTGCCGTCGGTGATCGCGAAGAGGCTCACCTCGGGGCCGTCGAGGAACTCCTCGATGACCACCCGGTCGCAGGCCAGCGCGTGGGCGCGGGCCACCTCGACGTCCTCGGTCACGACGACACCCTTGCCCGCGGCCAGACCGTCGTCCTTGACCACGTAGGGCGCGCCGAACGCGTCGAGGGCGCTGTCGATCTCGGCGGGCGTGGTGCACACGTAGCTGCGGGCGGTGGGCACGCCCGCCCCGGCCATGACGTCCTTGGCGAACGCCTTCGAGCCCTCCAGCTCCGCGGCGGCGCCGGACGGGCCGAAGCACGGGATGCCCGCGGCGCGCACCGAGTCGGCGACACCGGCGACAAGCGGCGCCTCCGGGCCGACGACCACCAGCCCGGCGCCCAGCTCGGCGGCGAGGCGCGCGACGGCGGCGCCGTTGAGGGCGTCGACCGGGTGCAGTTCGGCCACCTCTGCGATGCCGGCGTTGCCGGGGGCGCAGTACAGATCGGTGACGTCGGGGTCGAGGGACAGAGAGCGGCACAGGGCGTGTTCGCGGGCGCCGCCGCCGATGACGAGGACCTTCACGGGTGCAGCCTAGCCGCCGGGGCGCCGCGCCCTCGACGGCCGCCGGTCCGTGGACAGGGGGCGGCCCGCCTACTCGTTGGTGAACTCCTCGACCACCGTGGCACCCAGTTCGCGGACGATCAGCTCGTGCCCGGAGAGGGCGGAGTCGACCAGGTCGGGGTCGTCGGCCTCCGGGATGTCGTCCTCGGGGGCGACCGGCTTCGGCGCCTCGGGGGCCGCGTAGGAGGCGGACGGCGACCCGGCCGGGGAGCCGGAGCCGGGGCCCGGCTGCTGCGGAGCGGGCGCGGGAGCCGGTGCCGGGGCGGGCGCGGGGGCTGCGGACCGCTCGTACGACTGCGGCGCGGGCGCGGCGGGGCGCGGCGCGGCGGGCGGCGGGCTGTACGGGCGCTGGCCGCCGCCGGACGGGGGCTGCGGAGGCTGTCCGGCGCCACCCGACGGATCGACGATCGCCTCGATCTTCCACTGGGCGTTGAACTGCTCCGCCAGCGCCTGGCGCAGCACGTCCTCGCTGCCGCTGCTCGTGAAGTTGTCCCGCGCACCCGCGTTGAGGAAGCCGATTTGCAGCGTGCTGCCGTCGAAGCCGGTCACCTGGGCGTTCTGGCTGAGAAGGATCCACGTGAAACGTCGACGGTTCTTCACCGCCTCCAGGATGTCGGGCCACATATTGCGCACCTGGCCGGCGCCCTGCGCCAAGCCCGGAGCGGTCTCGGGCGCCGCGGGCCCGGGGGGCGCGGCGGGGGCGGGGGGCGCGGCGGGGGCGCTCTGCGGAGCCGGTGTCGGGGCGGGGGCCCGGCCGGGTGCGGCGGCGGTGGGCCAGCCACCGGGCCGGCGCCCCTGGTCCGGGGCGGACGCGGCGGCGGGCCAGGCACCGGGCCGCTGTCCGGCGGCGGGCGCCTCTGCGGGCGGCGGTGCCTGTACGGGGGCGGGGGGCGGGGTCTGGGGGGCGACCGGGGCCGGAGCGGGGGGCTGCGCGTCCCCCCAGGCGGCGGCACGGGCGGCGGCGGGCCCGGCGTCCGGCTGGGGGGCGGGCGGGACCGGTGCGTGGGCGAGGGCCTCGGGGCCGGGCACGTAGCCCATGGCGGGGCCGGGGCCGGTGGTGGCGAAGGAGGCGCCCCGCTCCAGCCGGTCCAGCCGGGCCTGCATGGAGCGTTCGTCGTCAAAGGCCGCGGGCAGCAGGACACGGGCACAGATGAGCTCGACCTGGAGGCGTGGCGAGGTGGCGCCGCGCATCTCCGTAAGCCCTTCGTTGACCAGGTCGGCGGCGCGGCTCAGCTCGGCGGCCCCGAACACGGACGCCTGGGCCTGCATGCGCTCCACGACGTCGGCGGGTGCGTCAATCAGCCCCTTCTCGCCCGCGTCCGGGACGGCGGCGAGGATCACCAGGTCGCGCAGCCGCTCCAGCAGGTCGGCGACGAACCGGCGCGGGTCGTTGCCGCCCTCGATGACCCGGTCCACGGCCTCGAAGGCCGCGGCCCCGTCGCCCGCCGCGAAGGCGTCCACGATCGAGTCGAGCAGTGAGCCGTCCGTATAGCCGAGCAGTGACGTCGCCATGGCGTACGTCACACCCTCGTCGCCCGAGCCGGCGAGCAGCTGGTCCATGACGGACATCGAGTCACGCACGGACCCGGCCCCGGCGCGCACGACGAGCGGCAGGACGCCGTCGTCCACGTGACTGTTCTCCCGGCCGCAGACCTCGGCGAGGTAGTCGCGCAGGGTCCCGGGGGGCACGAGGCGGAACGGATAGTGATGCGTCCGCGACCGAATGGTCCCGATGACCTTCTCGGGCTCCGTGGTCGCGAAGATGAACTTCAGGTGCTCCGGCGGCTCCTCCACCACCTTCAGCAGGGCGTTGAACCCCGCCGACGTCACCATGTGCGCCTCGTCGATGATGTAGATCTTGTAACGACTCGACGCCGGCCCGAAGAACGCCTTCTCCCGCAGATCGCGGGCGTCGTCCACGCCACCGTGCGAAGCGGCGTCGATCTCGATCACATCGATGGACCCCGGCCCGTTGCGCGCCAGGTCCTGGCAGGACTGGCACTCCCCGCAGGGCGTGGGCGTGGGCCCCTGCTCGCAGTTCAGACAGCGGGCCAGGATGCGCGCACTCGTCGTCTTGCCGCAGCCTCGCGGGCCGCTGAACAGGTACGCGTGATTGACCCGGTTGTTCCGCAGGGCCTGCTGGAGCGGGTCAGTGACATGCTCCTGACCGATGACCTCGGCGAACGACTCGGGGCGGTAGCGGCGGTACAGCGCAAGGGACGACACACCTACGAGGTTATCGGGGCGCACTGACAACCGGCCCCGACCGTGACCCGCACCACCCGGAAACGCAAGGGCCCCCCACGCACCCGCCAGAGCCAACCTACCCTTGCTGCCTTCCGGCCCTGGGGGAGTTCAGTCAGATAGCGCCACGTGAGGGGCTGACGCCCACCTTAGCCGATCCCCACCCCCACAAGTCCACCTCGACCCCCGCCCCGCCCCCTCCCCGGGGAACGGGTTCGCGAGCACTCCTCAACGTCTTGTATTGTTTGCGGCGGAGGATTCGCCTAGTGGCCTAGGGCGCACGCTTGGAAAGCGTGTTGGGGGCAACCCCTCACGAGTTCGAATCTCGTATCCTCCGCCATTGCTCTCACCGGGCAATACGTTGAAGGGCCCCGCAGCTTGCTGCGGGGCCCTTCGGCGTTGGTGGTCTCAGTTCTGGTCTCATTTATTTCCGACATAAGAGACATTTCATTCCGTCGACTTGTCGTCGCCGGGTCGAGTCACAGGACATCGCCTTCACTCAGAAGCGGGTTTCTGCCGACTCAGGACGCAGGCGTCCCCCGCGATCCGTCATTCTGGGCTCTGTGCAGGACCGATTCCGGTCGGAGACCATCGACACGCGTCCTTGTGAGGTGTCCCCATCGGCAAGCCCAGCGGATCAACTCTGGCCACCTGGCTGAGTGATCTGGAAGTCGACCGGCTTGAGCGGGTCCTGGCAGCTCGCCCGGATGCCGTGTCCCCGCCGGAACCACGATCGTTCGGCGAACTCGCGGACCGCCTTCAGCGCCCGGCGTCGGTGGCCCCGGTGCTGCCCGGACTCGCGCTGCCACACCTGCAGGTGGCCGAGGCACTGGCAGCGTTGGGGCCCGTTCCGTGTGCCGCCCTGGCCGATCTGCTGGATGCGACCGGAACGGAGAGCACGCGCGGGCTGGACGCGGCCTTGCAGGCGCTGGCCGACCGCGCACTCGTCTGGCCGGACGACGAAGGGCTGCTGCGCATGGCGACGCCGTTGCGGCAGGCGTGGGACTCGCCGCTGGGGCTGGACGCTCCGCTCACACGGCTACTGGCGAACACGACCTCCGAGGAACTGCGCCGCATGCTGGTGGCCCTGGGCATCCCGTCGCCCGGCACCACCAAGAAGCATCGGCTGACCGCTCTGCTGGAACACCACAGCAATCCGGAGCGGGTGGCCGCGGTGATCACTTCGGCACCTGCGTCCACCCGGAAGCTGCTTGAGCGGCGAGCGTCTCACCAGGGTGAACAGGCTCAATCACCGGCGCGTCTGATCACGTTCAGGGCCCCGTCGGCCGACTCCGAGCCGAGTGCGCGCTGGGCACTGGAGCGGGGACTGCTGGTCCAGGACCGGTACTCCGGGTACGGATCCACACGCATGCCCGCCGAGGTGGCGCTCGCACTGCGCGGAGTCGGCTGGCACGCCCCCTTCGAGCCCGTCCCGCCCGTCGTGAGGACGGCGTCCGTCACCTCGGCGGAAGTAGACCGGGAGGCGGCGGCAGCGGCCACGGGGTTCGCCGCACATGCCGCGTCGGTTCTGGCGACGTGCTCCGCTGCTCCGCCGGTCCTGCTGAAGTCCGGCGGGGTCGGAGCACGTGAGCTGTCCAGGATCAGCAAGGCGGCGCAGTGCGACGACATCGTCGTACGCCTTGTTCTGGAGACGGCGTACGACGCCGGGCTGCTGGCCCGGGACGGCGACCGGGTCGCGCCAACGGACGGATACGACACCTGGGCGGAACGAGAACCAGCGGAGCAGCTCACCGCGCTGCTCCACACCTGGCGGACGCTGCCGCTGACTCCGGCCCAGGCCCGCGACGAGGACGGCAAGGTACTGCCCGCGCTCGCCGGAGCACCGCCCTGCGGCGGCTCCATACAGGCCCGAGAGGGGCTCCTCGCCGCCGCAGCGGAGTTCCCGGCGCACCGGGGAGTGCACAGCCCCGCGGAGCTGGGGCCGATGGTTGCCTGGCACCGCCCGCTCGCCGAGCAACTCCCCCAGGACACCACGCCCTTCGCCACCGCAATCCGGGAAGCGGAACTGCTCGGGGTCGTCGCCCGCGGCTGCCTGTCCCCCATCGGTGCCGCTCTGCGGGCCGACGACACCGAAGCCGCCGAAACGCTCGCCGCTGCCTGTGAGCGGCTGCTGCCGGCAGCCACCAGGACAGCCCGTTTCGGCGCGGACCTCACCGCCGTTGTCACCGGCACACCGTCCGCCCGCCTCGCCGCACTGCTGGACACCGTCGCGGACAAGGAAGTCGGTGGCACGGCATCGGTGTGGCGGTTCAGCCCCACAACCGTTCGCCGCGCCCTGGACACGGGCCGCACGGCGGATGCCATCGCGGCCGACCTGGGCGCCATCGCGGTCGGCGGCCTCCCCCAGCCGCTGTTGTACATGATCAACGACTCCGCACGTACTCACGGCCGTGTGCGCATCGCCCCCGCTGCCTGTGTGATCCATGGCGAAGAAGCCGCCCTCCTAGCCGAACTCGTCACTCACAGAAAGCTCGGCGCCCTCGGCCTACGCGTGTTGGCACCGACCGTGCTGGTCAGCCGGACCCCACTCGACAAGACCCTCGCCGCGCTCCGGGCCGCCGGCTACGCCCCCGTCGCCGAGAGGGCCGACGGAACCGTACGCGTCGAGAGGGCCCGGCGCCGACGTGCCGCCGCCCCGGTCCCGGTCCCCCCACTCCCAGTACAGCGGCAGCGGTCCGTGCCGACGGTGACTCAGATGACTCCGGTGACCCTCGACCTGAGCACGCTGGCCGCCAGACTGCGGGCCGCCCCGCCGGCACTCCCGGCTCCCGACCCGTTCGGCACCGGGGTCCCCTACGGCACGGACACCGAGGAGATCGCCGCCGCGTACGCGAAGAACCTGGCGTACAGCGATGTCCGCCAGCTCGCCCATGCCGTCGACGTCGGCACAGCCATCACGGTCGAGTACGTCGCCGCCTCGGGCAACCGGACCGTACGCATCCTCAGCGAGCTCGTGCTCGACCCGCCCTACCTGTACGCCTGGTGCCACCTGCGCGACGACGATCGGGTCTTCACCCTCTCCCGCATCCACGGCATCATGCCCGGATAGCCGGGATCCACGTCGTGGCTCGGTGTTCGGCCGGTCACTGGGGCCATGCCCCGACACCCAGCACTGCGACGAGCCGCCACTACGATCGCCGACCATGGACTGGGTCGAGCGCACCGCGCAGTTGAGGCAGTGGACCAGGAGCGGGGCGCGGGCTCCGCACAAGCCGTTGCTGTTCCTGTACGCGCTCAGCCGGTTCCAGCAGGACGCCGACGACGAGCTGCGGTACAGCACGGTGGAGCAGGACCTGCGGCGGCTGCTCGCCGAGTACGGTCCTGGGAACCGGACGACGCCCGCCTATCCCTTCCATCATCTGATAAGTGACGGCGTGTGGGAGGTGCGCACCGAGCGCGGTCCGGGCAGTCCAGGGACCGGGGTCGGGGAGCTGCGCGCAACCGGCGCCACTGGGCGGCTGACGCCGGAGCTACGGGCGGCGCTGCGGCAGGATACGTCCCTGCTCGGCCGAATGACACGCGTACTCCTCGATCTGAACTTCCCGCCCTCCCTCCACAGCGAGCTGTGCGACGCCGTCGGCCTGGAACTGGAGCAGGCCGAGACCGGACTGGTCTCGGCCAAGCGCAGGCAGCGGGACCGGCGCATGCGGGAGATGGTCCTGACGGCGTACGAGTACCAGTGCGCCTTCTGCGGGTACGACGGCAGGATCGGCACGGTGCCGGTCGGGCTTGAGGCCGCCCATGTCCGCTGGTGGGCGTTCGACGGACCGGACGACCTCGAAAACGGACTGTGTCTGTGCTCGCTGCACCACAAGCTGTTCGACAAAGGCGTACTCGGTCTCGGAGAGGGCCATGGCGAGGGCCACCGCATCCTGGTCTCTCAGAGCTTCGTCGGCCGCAGCACCGCCGCCCGCGAGCACGTCATCACGCTCGCCGGCCGTCCGGTCATCGGCCCCCAGCCGGGCATCCGCCCCATCTCCGCCGCCCATCGTTCCTGGCACGCCAGCCAGGTATTCCAAGGCAGCCCACGTCCCGCCACGACCGCCTGAACGCCGACCTGGCGGTCACACGAACGCACTGGTACGGGGCGTGATACCAAGAGTATGGTCTCTTGTATGGCCACGAAGAAGGTAACTGTGACGATTCCCGAGGATCTCCTGGACGAGATCCGCGCGGAGGCGGCAGAACGGGGAATGTCGGCGTACGTCGCCGAGGCGCTGCGCTTCAAGCGCGACCGGGACCGGCTGCGGGAACTGTCCGACTGGCTGCAGGAGGAATACGGCCCCCTCACTGAGGAGGAGCGCACAGCAGCGTTCGAGGAACTGGAGGACCTCGACGCCGACCACGAGCGCCGCCGCGCCGCTGGAAAGCACAACGCCGGAGAGGCCGCGTGAAGAAGCGTGCCACTGAGCACAAGCAGCGGCCGTTGCGCGTCTTCGTGCTCGACTGCGAAGCCCTGTCCCTGGCTGTGCGAGGCGACCGGAAGATGATCGCCTGGCTCGACCTCGCGGCCCGGGGCGAAGCCGAGGTGGTGACGTCTCCGCTGACGCTGGTCGAGGCGTACGACGGCAGAACCACCGAGCAGCGCTGGGACTGGGTGCTCTCCCGGCTCAAGGTCGCCGACATCGGAAAGGACGAGGCCCGCCAGGCCCGCCGACTCCTGGCCGACGCCAAGCTGCACGGCCACAAGTACGCGATCGACGCGGTGCTCGCCGTCATCGCGCGCCAGCAGAAGGGTCAGGTCACCGTCTTCACCTCGGACGTGGACGACCTGGAGAAGCTGGTCCCGGAGTCGATCATCGTCAAAAAGGTCTGACCCGGCTCTCTGGTCTCAGTCTTGGTCTCATTCACCCTCGTCCAGCGCCGTCCATCAGCCACCCGACGCCCCGATCCGCCGCAGGTCAGAACACTCCTGATCACTTTTGAACCCCCGGGCGAACATTTGGAAAGCGTGTTGGGGGCAACCCCTCACGAGTTCGAATCTCGTATCCTCCGCAGGCCAGAGGCCCCGACCGTTACGACGGTCGGGGCCTCTGTCGTTTCCTCAGGCGTCGCGATCCGATCCGCTCTCGTACCAGGCCCCTCGGCGTTCGTCGTCTCCTCCGCCGGATCGGCGAGCCGCTTCGGAGCCCTCCGGCCCGCCCTCCTCGGTGAGTCCAGCGAGCGGCAATCGGGCCCGAGCCGTAGCCGGTGGCACCGTTGCCCGGTGAGCGACGATCACGATAAGCCTCATTTCTGCTGCGGACAGAGGGCCATCAGGCAGGGAGCATGGTGCGGCACAGAGCAATGCTCGCCCGAGACGCTTCGACATCCAGCGAGATATAGTTTCCGTACGGGTTGATATCAACGGAGGTGCTCGATGAGCCGCACAGTGATCGACCTGGACGACGAACTGCTGGCCGACGTGGCTCAGGCACTGGGGACCGGCACCAAGAAGGAGACGGTCAACACGGCCCTGCGCGAAGTACTCGACAACCGCCGACGGGCTCTCGCCCTCACCCGGCTGAGGGCCGCAGCGGGCGAGGGCGGCTTCGATCTCGATGTCTTCGAGGACAAGAGGGACTACCGGCGGTGAGCGCGGCACAGTTCCTGATCGACACCAGCGCGCTCGCCCGATTCTTCCGCGACGACGCCGAACAGTACGGCTGGGATCAGGCCGCCACGGCAGGGCTCATCGCGACCTGCCCTGTCACCGAGCTGGAGTTCTTCTACAGCGCCCGCTCCGCCGAGGACCGTGCGCGCGGCATCGAGGACATGCGGCTCCTGTTCGGCTGGGTGCCCGTCGACGACCGCGCGTACGACCGGGCCTGGCAGGTCCAAGAGCTGCTGACCCAGCGCGGTCAGCACCGAAGCGCGGGAGCCGTCGACCTCGTCGTCGCCGCCACCGCGGAACTCCAGGGCCTGACCCTCCTGCACCGCGACCGCGACTTCGACTGCATCGCCGCCATCACGGGCCAAGCCGTGCAGTGGTACGGCCCGGGCGCCGGTAAGTGACCACGCGCCCGGTCTCCGGGCTGGTCTCATGCTCATGCGCAGGCGTGCCCCACAGTTCAGGGCCCAGCAAGCACGAGTAGATCAACCCCTACCTGACCGGCACCTACCCGCACGACGTGTGACTCCAGGTGCGGACGCAGGCGCAGTTGGCGGGCCTGTCGAGCGGGTGAAACCCGGTTTCGACGATGTGGTGGGTCGCGGCCACGGATGTAAGTGGAGCGGATCGCAGCCGGCCCCAAATCACTCCAGCACCTCTTCGGGAGCATCGGCGATCCACTCTCCCACCGACAACAGCGAGTTCGCCCCGGACACCACACTCACCACCGTGCTTAGGACGCACTCCCATTCGTCTTTCGCTTCTGCCGCCTTTCCTCTCGGCCTACCGCCTGCGGTAGCCGCGCTCGGCCAGGCGAACGGGCAGGCCGCGCGGACGCGGTGGGCTGATCCAGTCTCCGATTCCCGTCCCTCCGGCTGAGGACATGACGCAACTCCTGCCACGCTCGCACCAGTCCAGCCAAGCCCTCCATAACGTTGCGGGCTTGAGCCAGGACTGCTCCTAAGAAGCCGAGGAAGACGGGGATCCCTACCAAGACAGCAGCCCAACACACCGATACTCCCATCCCGAACTCAGCCAGGAACGTCTATGACTAACGAACGAGGCGAACTCTCCCGCTCCTTTGAATCGACGTCAGTACCCAAACGGTCGCTTTCCACGGCGGCATCGCCCTGTCCCGAAGCTCCTTCGTCAGCCCCGCACGAACGGGCTTCACTCGTCTCCACGGTTCCACCTGGCAGACCATCGAATCTGTAGGCTGGAACCTACATTTCTGGATTTCCGCTTGGTCTTCTCCGTCTCGTGCATGTTGGCACTACGAGGTCCCACCCGCCTTTACCTGGTGGGGCAAATCCGTTGATCACTGTCCCATCCCCGGCTCAGTTCGTGGGAGCGGCGTGCGAAACATGACCTTGGGTGAGCGATAGCCCCGGCGCGACTCCCGGTCAGAGCCGACGTCGCTGCGTGATCGCCATTTCCGGTCAGCACCCATGGAGGGTGGAGCGGCACACTCCGCAGTACATGGCCGAGGTCCGGCCGTCGTATCGCATCAGCAACTCTCCACAATGCTGGCCGGATACCGGCCTGCGCCCCTCGTGCGCACTTGAGTGCGCTCCCCTGTCTCGACCTACCGTCCTTCGGCTCACGCCACACGACATCGACGGAAGGGCAGCCGGTGAACAGGGACGAATCCAAGACCGTCAGTGCGATTCTCGGCGAGCTGAGCAACACCTCGCACGTCCAGGTCCGCTCGTCCACCGAACTCGCCGCCCATGTCTCCGAGGCCGCGGACGACGAGGACGAGAAGCGGACAGGCAACGGGCAGGGACCGCTTCGCCGGCGCACCGAATACAGAGCCGTCCGGAATGCGCCGCGATCACTGACCCTCACACCCTGGGAGGTCATTCACGCCATCGGCCTCGGGGCCGCCTCGGCCCGACAGGGCGCGGGTCGAGGTCTGGCCGAGCACTGGGGGAGCCTGCGCTACATCCAGGCCCTGGAGGCCAACCAAGGCGATTACCTGCAGCTGTCGTCCGAGGGGCGCGATCTCCTGCGCTTCTACAAGGCCACCCAGTCCGGGGAGATCGGCACCGGCTTCGCCTCGCTCTTGGCCGAGAAGCTGGTCAGATCCCGGTACCCCGCCCACTCGGTCTCAGTGATTCCCGCGGACGTCGCTCTGAAGGCCGGCTGGACCCTCCGCAGCGCCTCCGGAACGGGCGCCCGCCCGGAGCCACTCCAGCGACGGCCCCACTTCTTCGTCGAAGCCTGGCAACCGGGGCAGCCGTCCAAGGTCCTCCTCGTCTCCTCCAAGGGCACCCACAGCAGCGTCCAGCAGGTGCACAAGCAGCTCAGCACGGCCAGCGCCCACGTGGAATCCGTGCACATCGGTCCCTACGGCACCGTCCCGTACCTGCTCATCGGGACGGAGATCCCCAAGAAGGAAAGCCTCGCCCTGCACATCCTGGAGGCGCCCGGCACGACCGTCCTCCAACCGTCCGGAGAGACGGCAGAGGCTGACCTGAACCTCACCCTGGACCAGGAGAACCGCGTGGCCGATGTCGTGCGGCAGGCCGAGCAAGAGCGCACGACCGTCCCCGGGTTCCAGGTCCTGCCCGAATCCTTCGCCTGGTTCAGCATCGTGCTGGCCCGGACGGAGGCGGCCACGCTGACCGCCTTCACCGGAGGGGGCAAACCCGTCGCTCAGTACCTGACCAAGGAGCAAGGGCAGCGCCACTTCCAGCACGACGTCCACGCCAACACCGACAGGCTGCGAGATGCGGGGCATCGCATCCACGACATCGACTTCGTCGGCACCGACCACATCTACCGCCTCAACGGCACCCGCGTGGAGGCGTTCTCCGGGCTCGAGAAGAGCCTGTACATGCACCTCCACAACGGACGCGTCAACGAGTACCGACATGAGGTGCACGAGCGCCGCGACCAGTGGCCGAGCCGCGCCACAGCGAAGGAGTGGAGCGCGGTGTCCATCCGTGCCGACGGGACCGTGCTGGCAATCCGCCTCCAGGAGGAGTGAACGTACCGAAGGGGCCGCCGGCCGGATGGTCTCAGTTCTGGTCTCGTTCGCCCCCGTCCGACGCCGTTCGCGGGTGCCGCCACCCGCAGCTCCGTACCAGGTCAGGACACCCACGGCCCCCGCCGGACCCGAATACGAACATTTGGAAAGCGTGTTGGGGGCAACCCCTCACGAGTTCGAATCTCGTATCCTCCGCCATTGCTCTCACCGGGCAATACGTCGAAGGCCCCGCAGCTCGCTGCGGGGCCTTCGACGCGTTCGGGCTCGGGTGGCTTACCCGGTCACCCGTTGGTGATGCGCAGGATGCCGGTGATGGTGCCCTGGTAGATCACGCCGCCGGGGGCGATGGAGCCGACCATCTGGAGGGTGTCGTAGAGGGCGCTCGTGCCGAGGTAGTGGGTGCGGACGGTCTTGAAGTCGGCGGAGGCCGGAGTGGACGGGCCTGCGTCGTCGGGGAGCGCGGGATAGGGGTATCCGTTGGTGCCGGCGACGAAGACGGAGTTGCCGGCACCGACCGGGGAGTTCTCGCTGCCGCTTCCACCGGCCCGGAGAACGGGGACGGAGCACACCTGGGCACCGGTGTCCGTGCGGTAGACGGGCAGGTTCTCGGTGGGGGCGGCGTTGTCCACGACGGTGAGGTAGTCAGTGCCGGTACGGGGGCCGAAGAACGTCGAGATGGAGTTGTCGACGCGTTCCCCTGCGGGGAGCGGCGCTCGCCGGCCGCCCGCTCATCGGGCCGCGGTCCTCCGCCACCCCGGTCGCCCCGGACCACCGCGACTGGCACGCGCGCGAGGTGTTCCACGGCGAGCCGGGCGCGGCGGCGGTCCGAGGCCCCTTATGCCTCCGGCGTCCCGTCCGCCGCGATCCGGCGGAAGCCCAGGTACGGAGCCAGGGACTCGGGCAGGACGAGGGAGCCGTCCTCCTGTTGGCATTGTTCGAGGAGGGCGGCCAGGGTGCGGCCGATGGGGAGGCCGGAGCCGTTGAGGGTGGCGACGAGCTTGGGCTTGCCGTTCTCGTCGCGGGTGCGGATGTGGGCGCGACGGGCCTGGAACGTACCGAAGTTCGAGACCGAGGAGATCTCGCGGTACGTGTTCTGGCTCGGGATCCAGACCTCGATGTCGTACGTGAGCTGCGCCGAGAAGCCCGTGTCGCCGGCGGCGAGCCTGACGACGCGGTAGGCGAGGCCGAGCTCCTTCAGGCACGCCTCGGCGTGGCCGACCATCTGCTCCAGCTCCGCGTCGGCCTCCGCCGGATCGACGATGCGGACCATCTCCACCTTGGAGAACTGGTGCTGGCGGATCAGGCCCCGGGTGTCCCGGCCGTACGAACCCGCCTCGGACCGGAAGCACGGGGTTTGGGCGGTCAGGGCGAGGGGAAGCTCGGCGGGCGGGATGATCTCGTCCGCGTACAGGTTGGTCAGCGGGACCTCGGCCGTCGGGATGAGGAACAGCTCGCGCTCGGCCACACCGGTCTTGAACAGGTCCTCCTCGAACTTCGGGAGCTGTCCGGTGCCGGTCATGGTCTTACGGGTGACCAGATACGGGACCGCGTGCTCGACGTAGCCGTGGCGGCGGGTGTGCAGGTCGAGGAAGAGGGTCGCCAGGGCGCGTTCCAGGGCCGCGCCCGCGCCGCGCGTGACCGCGAAGCGGGGGCCCGAGAGCTTGGTCGCCCGGGCGAAGTCGAGGATGCCCGTCGCCTCGCCGAGGTCGACGTGGTCCTTCGGCTCGAAGGCGAACACCGGCGGCGTGCCCACGCGCCTGACCTCGACCGCGTCCGCGTCGCTGTCGCCGTCCGGGGCCTCGTCGGCCGGGAGGTTGGGGATGCCGAGGAGGAGGTCGTTCAGCTGCTCCTGGACCTGCTCCTGGTCCGCGTCGATGTTCCGGATCTCGTCCTTCAGCTCGCGGGCCCGCTCCTTCAGCTTGGTGATGTCACCGCCCTGACGCGCCGTCTGCTGGACCTCGCTCGCCACCCGCTTGGACTCCGCACGCATCTCGTCGGCCGAGCGGATGTTCTGGTTCCGCCGGGACTGGAGCTCCTCCAGCGCGGACAGGTCCAGCGTGTAACCGCGACGAGCGAGCCGGCGTACCGCTTCGGCACCCATGTCGATCAGGGCGCGGGCATCATGCATGAGGAAGATCCTTCTGGTCCGGCGAACGGGTCGGTGCGTTGTGGGACCGACGGTAGCAATGAGCGCACCGCGCGCGACCCGCAATATCGGCGGGGCCGCCTCACCGGCTCCGCGCGGACCGCAATCGGACTTCACGATTCCTTCACGGGTAGTCCATACGGGGGATACGGTTCTCCCGTGTGCGGCGAGTTGCGCTGTGTCACGGAACAACCTGCTGCCGTCGCCAGGGCGCGACCCGACGCGGCCGCGCGTCTGGGGGACTGCATGCGTGAGATGACCAAGGGTGCCAACGTCGGGCTGGCGGACCTCAGCGACGATGCCGGCACGGTCATCGCGAGCCTGAGCTGGAGCAGCACCGCCGGGGACGGTGACGCGGACGTGTCCGTGCTCCTGCTGGACGCGGGCGGCAAGGTCCGCGGCGACGCCGACTTCTTCTACTACAACAACCCCTCCGCGGCCGACGGCAGCGTGCAGTTGCTGGGCAAGACGCCCACGGACGGCGGCAGCGAGGACCGCATCAGCCTCGACCTGACCGCCGTCCCCGAGGACGTCGAGCGCCTGGTCGTCACCGCGAGCCGGTACGGCGGCTCCCGCTTCGGTGACCTGGACGACCTGCGGATGACCGTCGCCGACCGGTCCGGCGAAACGCTGCTCGGGTTCTCGATCGGCGACGCGTCCGTGGAGAGCGCCTTCATCTTCGGCGAGCTGTACCGGCGCGGTACGGAGTGGAAGTACCGGGCCGTCGGCCAGGGTTACGAGACCGGGCTCGCCGGCCTCGCCACCGACTTCGGCATCGATGTGGACGACGAGGGCGAGAACGAGTCGGCGGACGAGGTCGCGCACGCGGTTGCGGACCCGGGTGACGGGGAAGGCGCCGCGCTCGCCGTCGAGTTCGCCGGTGCCGCCCAGCCGCTCCCCGCCGTTCCCGCGCAGCCGGGCCCGCACACCGCGGCCGTCGAAGAGCAGCCGGCCGCCCCCGCCCCCGCGCCCAAGCGGCCCCGCGCCCGTACGGCGAAGAAGAAGGTGACCCTGCCCGCCCTCGCCACGAAGTCGCTCGCCGAGAACGACTCCTGGCGGGCCGCACGGCTCTTCCCCGCCTCGAACCTCAAGAGCGACAAGGAGCGCGAGGTCCGGGCGACCTCCGTGCTGCTGTCCGTGATGGCGCAGGTGCCGGAGTTCGGGCGCCGGCTGACCGCCGCCTTCGGGGCCCCCGCCGGGCGCATGCAGACCTTCACCGAGGTCTCCCTGCCACACGGCGAGACCCCGAAACGTCCCGACGGGGTGATCCGGGTCGAGCGGGCGGGGAAGCTGTGGACCGCGCTCGTGGAGACGAAGACCAACGGGAACGCGCTGAGGTCGGAGCAGGTCCAGAACTACATGGACATCGCCGCCCGCCGCGGCTACGAGGCGGTGATCACGCTCTCCAACGACGTGGCGCTGGAGGGCAGCCCGCTGGTCGAGGTCAAGACCGACGGGCGGCGCAAGCACAAGGTGGCCCTGTGGCACCTGTCGTGGGCGGAGGTGGCGCACCAGGCCCAGATGCTCATCCGGCACGAGGGCGTGGGCAACGCCGCCCACGCGTGGCTCCTCCAGGAGTTGCTGCACTACCTCCAGCACGAGAACTCCGGCTGCCACGGCTTCCAGAACATGGGCCCCTCGTGGGTGCCCGTGCGCAACGGCATCGACGAGGAGACGCTCAGCCAGGGCGACCCGCGCGCCGTGGAGGTCGTGGAGAGCTGGGAACGGCTCATCCGCCAGGTCTGCCTGCGGATCGGCGGCGAGCTGGGGCAGAAGGCCCTGCCCGTCCAGCGCACCCCGCGCGGCACCACCGCCCTCTCGCGGCGCGCGGCACACGCCGACCGGCTCTGCGAGGAGGGGCGGCTCGCCGCCGAACTGCGGGTGGACGGTTCGCCCGGCACCATCACGATCGTCGCCGACCTGCGAACCGGGAAGCTGCGCACCTCGGTGGAGATCCCCGTGCCCGAGGGGGCCTACCCGCTGACGTCGGCCAAGCGCCTGATGCGGCAGCTCGCCGAAGCACCCGCCGATCTGCACGTCGAGACACTGGTCGAGGGGCAGAACGGCCCGCGCGGCACCCTGGAACGCCTCCGTCCGGAGCCGGGCGACGTGCTTCCCCGCGACGGCGGCCGGATCACGGGATTCCGGCTCTCCCTCTTCAAGAGCATGGGCGCCACGCGGGGCAACGCCGAGACCGGGTTCATCCGCAGCGTCGACAACGCCGTGGACCACTTTCACTCGCACGTGATCGCCCACCTCGCGCAGGCCGAGCGCCGCACCCGCCGCACGCCCGCCCCGGAGCCGGAAAGTGCCCCGGTCCCGGCGCCCGCGGGGGCCTGAGCCGGCCCCGCTGACCGGCAAACGGCTGCAAACCGCTCGGTCGGCGGTGGTTGTGCTGGCCGTCGCCCCCGACGCTCGTCATGATGCCGCCCATGACCAAGAGCGACGATGGCCGAGACATCACCCTCCGGATCGCCCAGGAGCCGGCTGCGGACGAGCTTCTCGCACGCAGTCCGCTCGCCGCCCTGGTGGGCATGCTGCTCGACCAGCAGGTGCCCATGGAGTGGGCCTTCGCGGGCCCGCACGCCCTGGCGCAGCGCATGGGCAAGGACGATCTGGACGCCCATGAGATCGCCTCGTACGACCCGGAGGCGTTCACCGGACTGTTCACCGACAAACCCGCGCTGCACCGCTATCCGGGCTCGATGGCGAAGCGGGTGCAGCAGCTGTGCCAGTTCCTGGTGGCGCAGTACGACGGTGAGGCGGCCGCCATGTGGAGCGATGCCGCGACCGGGGCGGAGCTGCGCCGGCGGCTCAACGCCCTGCCCGGGTTCGGTACGCAGAAGGCGCAGATCTTCCTCGCGCTCCTCGGCAAGCAGTTCGGGGTCCGGCCGCCGGGCTGGCGGGAGGCGGCGGGGCCGTACGGGGAGGAGGGCTCGCACCGGTCCGTCGCGGACATCACCGGCCCCGAGTCACTGGCCGAGGTGCGCGCGTACAAGCAGGAGGCCAAGCAGGCGGCGAAGGCCGCGAAAGCCGCGGCGAAGGGCAAGTGAGCCTTCTTGTAAGCGGCGTGGTGGCAATCGTGGCTGCGCCCGGTGGCTCTTGACCGGTAGGCTTTCCGTGTGATCTTCAAGCGCATCGGAAATGGGCGGCCTTATCCCGACCACGGCCGGGAAAGCACCCGGCAGTGGGCGGACGTCGCGCCGCGCCCGGTCCGCCTCGACCAGCTCGTCACCACCAAGGGCCAGCTGGACCTCGAAACCCTGCTCGCCGAGGACTCCACGTTCTACGGCGACCTGTTCGCGCACGTCGTGAAGTGGCAGGGCGACCTCTACCTGGAGGACGGGCTGCACCGCGCGGTCCGTGCCGCGCTCCAGCAGCGCCAGGTGCTGCACGCCCGCGTGCTCGAACTCGGCTGACGCCTCGGGGCCCGTACGGGGTTCGTTCGGGTGTTTTCCCACCCGGACGGGTGCGATCCATTGATCATTTAGTAGGCATCATCACCGGGTCGCACTACGCTGCGCCCATGAGCATGCTCACTCCCCCCGGCATGGGCGGAAAGTACCGCATCACGGGTGACAAGTACCCCCGCATGCGACGCCCCCGCCGCCGCAGCAAAGTGGTCCTCGCGACCATCGCCTCCGTGGTCGCCCTCGGGCTGGCCGGATGGGGCACCTTGCAGCTCATCGATGTCTTCACGGGCGGTGACAAGACGGCCAGTGCCGCCGACCGGACCGAGCGCTGCCCGTCCCCGAAGGCGTCGAAACCGGCGAAGGTGCTGCAGCAGCCCGCGAAGATCACGGTCAACGTCTACAACGCGACCACCCGCGGCGGTCTCGCCAAGGCGGCCGCCGACGAGCTGAAGAAGCGCGGGTTCAAGATCGGCAAGGTGGGGAACGCCACCGCCACGTACGACAAGAAGGTGCCGGGTACGGGCATCCTGCTCGGCGCCCCGGCCGCCACCGGCGGCACGTTCCCGGTGCTGGGCGCCCAGCTGCCCGGGGCCACGACGAAGACCGACGCCCGTAAGAACGGGGAGGTCGATCTGATCATCGGCAAGAAGTTCACGGCGTTCAGCAAGCCGCAGACGGCCGCCGCCGCGCTGTCCGCGCTGACGAAGCCCGCCCCGGCGCCCTCCTCCTGCTGAGGACGGCGCCGAGCGGCGGCGTTCGCGCGGTAGGCCCTAGTCGGCGGTGCCGTACAGGCGGTCGCCCGCGTCGCCGAGGCCCGGCACGATGTAGCCGTTCTCGTTGAGCCGCTCGTCGACCGAGGCGGTGACCACGGTGACCGGTGTCCCGGCGAGCTCGCGCTCCATGACCTCGACGCCCTCGGGGGCGGCGAGGAGCACGACCGCGGTGACGTCGTCGGCGCCGCGCCTGATCAACTCCTGGATGGCCGCGACGAGCGTGCCGCCGGTGGCCAGCATCGGGTCGAGCACATAGACCTGGCGGCCCGAGAGGTCGTCGGGCATCCGGCTCGCGTACGTGGACGCCTTGAGCGTCTCCTCGTCGCGGATCATGCCCAGGAAGCCCACCTCGGCGGTCGGCAGCAGCCGGACCATGCCGTCGAGCATGCCGAGACCGGCCCGCAGGATCGGGACGACCAGGGGGCGGGGGTACGACAGCTTCACTCCGGTGGTGGGTGTCACCGGGGTCTCGATGTCGACCTGTTCGGTGCGCACATCGCGGGTGGCCTCGTACGCGAGCAGGGTCACCAGCTCGTCGGCGAGGCGCCGGAAGGTCGGGGAGTCGGTGCGCTTGTCGCGCAGGGTGGTGAGTTTGTGCGCGACCAGCGGGTGGTCGACGACGTGGATCCGCATGACGCCCAGCGTAGCCGCGCCTCCCGTACCCGTGCGCTGGCATCATCCACACGTTCGGGGGGAAGGTGGTGGCATACGGACCCAGCGACGCAGCCAGCCTTGGGGGTGAAGAGCCGATGGCCGACGGGGCACAGAGCGCCGAGGACCCCAGGAACGCGCGGGCTCCCCGAAGCACACCGGACACCCCCGACGCACCGGACTCCCCCGACACGGCTGAGACCGACGCACAGCGCCGTCGGCGGCGCGCCCAGTTCCTCCGCGAGCTCCACGAGGCGAAAGCGCTGCGCGACCGGGTCCAGCCGCGGCGGGTCAAAGCCGCCCGAATGCGCCAGGCCATGCGGATGCGTACGTTCCGCTGGTAGCCCCTCCGACCTGCGGAAAAGCCGCTGGTGACGGTGGTGGAGAGAACTGATGGCCGACTCAACCGCCGAACTGCTCTCGCGAAGCGCCGGTTTCTGTCACGATGCCGAATGGGCGGGACGCAGGGCAGCCGGAGCACCGACTGCTCCCCGCCCGGACCGGCCCTTGGCCCCGAGACCAGTGGGAGAGTCACGGTGTACTTCGCCGCACTGCTCGCGCGCACCGAAGACGGGTGGGAAGCGAGCGACACGGAGCTCGACGATGTGGAGACCCTGTCCGACCTGACGGATCTGGCCCGTGACGCCTCGGTTGACGAGGACACGGTGCTCGTATTCATCGAGCAGGAGGACGCCTGGTTCGGCGTCGTCCGGGTGGACGGTGAGGAAGACCCCCGGATCTACGTCTCGGACGCCTCCGCCGCCGCCCGCTCCTCGTACGGGGAGATCCTGCTCACCGACGAACTGCTCGGCCGCGAACCAGGGGCCGAGGACACGATCGCCGCTCTGGAGGAACTCGTCGGCCTCGACGGCACCGAGGACGGCGAGCCCGAGACCCCCGCCACCAACGACGATGACGACGACGGACCCTCCGCGGGCGTCGTCCCGGCCGGCCCGATCGGCGACTCCGGGGTCCTGTCCGACCTCGGGCTCCCCGAGGCCGAGCTGCTGATGCTGCGGACGGACGCCCTGTCGGAGATCGCGGACGCCCTGGGGGCGGCCGAGGTCCTGGAGACCGTCCGTTAGGGTCCGCGGGGTGACCGAAGCACCCCACCCGCACGACCCGGACCTGCCCGATCCCGTACGGGACCCGTGGCGGGCGGTGATGCGCAGTGCCCTGGCCGAGGCCGACCGTGCGGCGGCGACCGGTGACGTACCGGTCGGCGCCGTCGTCCTCGGCCCGGACGGCGCGCCGCTGGCCACCGGGCACAACGAGCGCGAGGCGACCGGCGACCCGACCGCGCACGCCGAGGTGCTGGCGCTGCGCCGGGCCGCCGCCGCACTCGGTGAGTGGCGCCTCTCCGGCTGCACCCTGGTGGTCACCCTGGAGCCCTGCACGATGTGCGCGGGCGCCCTGGTGCAGGCCCGGGTGGACCGGGTGGTCTACGGCGCCCGGGACGAGAAGGCCGGGGCCGCCGGCTCGCTCTGGGACGTCGTACGCGACCGCCGCCTCAACCACCGCCCCGAGGTGGTCGCCGGGGTGCTGGAGGCCGAGTGCGCGGCCCCGCTGACGGCCTTCTTCCGGGACCGCTGACCTGGCCGGCCGGGGCGCGGGGCGTGGTCCCGTAACGGATTTCGGCGAACGGCCAACATGGTCTAAGCTCTCTCTCGGTAGCGTGTCCGAGCGGCCGAAGGAGCTCGCCTCGAAAGCGAGTGTGGGGAAACTCACCGAGGGTTCAAATCCCTCCGCTACCGCCAGCGAGAACCGCCCCCGAACCGTGTGAACGGATCGGGGGCGGTTTTGCGTGTGCCCGTACGCCCCTCGGGGGCCCCCGACCGGCGGAGGGGCCCACGAGGGGCGTGGACGTACGTCAGTGCCGGGCGGCGGGATTCATGAGATCCGCCGCGGAGACCTCGGCGAGCGACTCCGCCAGAGCATCGGGACCGGCTTCGCGCAGGAGCTGCTCCGTCGCCGCGCCCGTGGCGACGGCCAGGCAGCGGATGCCGGCGGCGCGTGCCGCCCGGACGTCGCTGGGAGTGTCGCCGACCAGCACGATGTCGTGCGGTTCGAGCGGCCGGCCGTCCTCTGCGGCTTCCTTCCGCAGTCCGGCCACGGCATCGCGCACGATGTCCTCACGGGCCTGGTGGTGGTCACCGAAGGCACCACGAGCCTCCAGACCGGGCAGCCCCACAGCACCCATCTTGCAGGCCGCCACGGCACGGGCGTTGCCCGTCGACAGTCCGACCGGCACCCCGGCGCTCCGCAACTCGGCCGCCAGCCGGGCCACGCCGTACAGCAGGTCTCCGCGGCAGTCGAGGCCGCCGACATCCTCAGCCAGCCGGCGGCACATGGTCTCGGTAATCCGGACCAGCTGTTCAGGCCGGTGCTCGCGCGGCACTCCCGCGATGCGCAGGAGCAGTTCGATCGTGCCCGCGTCGGTGTAGCCGGAGAGGCTGTGCTCCCCGACGAACAGGTCACCGCCCCGGTAGCGGAATGCCGAGGGAACCCCCGTCACCTCGGCGGCGGCCGCGGCCATGGCCCCCATGTGGGCCCGTTGCAACCGGCATCCGGGGCGCAGGATCGTACCGTCGATGTCGAAGATGACCGCGGCCCCCCTGCGGGGCTCCCAGCCGGCGGAGGAGTGCGGACGTGCTCCGCCCGTCGTTCGCGTGGGAGAGGTCATCCGGTCAGGCACCTCCGTGCGCGAGGGCCCCGGCCATCGCAGCGGCGGGCGGGCCCGGCAGGGCCACCAGCGCGCCGGTGTCGGCCGAAGCGGCAGCCGCGTCGGCCACCTCCTGGGCCAGTACCGCTTCCTCGGGCGTGCAGACGCTGGGCTCCTGCCCCCCGGCCATGCGGAGGAAGGCCCTCATCTCTTCTTCGTACGCCCGCGCGAACCGGTCGGTGAAGTCGGTGTAGGCGGGACGGTCGGCCGTGCCGGACGCCGACGTGAGCGGTGAGCGCAGCGGGGTCCGCTCTCCGAGGCCGATCGCCAGCGAGTCGAGGGTGCCGAGAAGTTCGGCACGGTGGTCGTAGCCGTGGGGGTTCAGCCGCGAGGCGGTGAGCACGGCGCGGGTGCCGTCGGCCAGGGTGAGGATCGCGGTGGCAACGGCGACGCCGCTGCCCGGCGCGTCCTCGCCCACACGCGCCTCGTCGGCCTGGACGGCGACCGTCCGCTGCCCCGTGAGCCAGTGCACCGCGTCGATGTCGTGGATCAGGCAGTCGGCGAAGATGTCGCCCGAGGAGTTCTCGTAACCCGACGGGGGCGGTTCGTGGTCGAAGGCCGTGCAGCGGATCATCAGCAGCCGGCCCAGGTCGCCCCGGACGATCCGCTCCCGGACGGCGACGTATTCGGGGTCGCACCGTCGCTGGAAGCCGACCTGCACCCGGGAATTGCCGGCGGCGGCCGCCACCTGGGCCAGCTCACGCGCCGCCCGGGCCGTGTGGGCGAGCGGCTTCTCGCAGAAGACGGGGAGACCCGCTTCGACGGCTCGGGGGAAGGCGGCGTCGCGCACCGCCGCAGGCGTGGTCAGGACCACGGCGTCGACCGCTTCCAGCACTCCCTCCACGGAGGAACGTGCCGAGCCGTCCACGGCCTTGGCAAGGCGTTCCGCCACCTCCCGCTGCGCGTCATGGATCAGCAGGGTGTGGCCGCCGTCGAGAGCGGCGAGGGTCCGGGCGTGCCACGCACCCATGCGCCCGGCGCCGATGATGCCGATCCTCATCGGCGGAAGGGGGTCGCAGAAAGGGTTTCGCGCGCGTACGTGCGCGCCTTGTCGTACATCTTCTACAGCCCTCGCAAACGGTGTGGACAACAGGTGCCGCTCAGCGACACGGAGGTAAGCCGTCCGGCCAGAGTGCCGGACGGTCGGCCCTGTTCAACTGTTCGCCGTGCGCGGTCGGACACACGCCGTGCGTGCCGGGCGGAGCCGGTTGGTCAAAGCGCGCGAGGATGAGAGACCATGCACCGTGGACATCGCATGGGCCGGCCACCGTACCCAGGCCCGTACGAGACGAACGGCTCGACGCCGGCGCGCCCGCGGAGCCATCGGAAGAAAGCACTGGCCGTGATGCAGATCGTACGAGGCAAGAAGCTCGAGAAGGCCGCCGACGGGGAATTCGAGCATCTGGTCGAGCAGAGCTCCCGGATCGTCGTCGACGTCGGAACGGGCGATGCCAGGGCTTCCTATCGCATCGCCAAGGAGAATCCGGACTGGCTGGTCGTGGGCGTGGACCCGGCCTGGCAGCGGATGACGCAGACGAGTATCCGCAGCCGCCGCAAGCCCGCCAAGGGCGGCGTACCGAATCTGCTGCTCGTGAACGCGGCGATCGAGAACGCCCCGCAGGAGTTGCTGGGGGCCGCCGATGAATTGCTGGTCCTGATGCCGTGGGGGAAACTGCTCCACGGTCTCGTGCGCGGTGACGAGGACATCTGGCGCGGGCTGCGGGCGGTCGCCAAGCCGAATGCGCCCCTCATCGCGACGGTCGGCACCAGTATCTGGCGGGAGCCGGTGCCCCGGGACATCCAGGGACTTCCGGAACTGACCCACCCGTACGTCGATGGGGTCCTCACCGAAAAGGCCCTCGCCCACGGATGGAAGATCACCGATTTCCAGCTCACCGGGGCCCAGGACGCCGCAGCCGTCTCGTCGTCGTGGGCGCGCAGGCTGGACTCGGACAGCACCGAGGTCATCGCCACGCTGACGGCGGTCACCGCCGAGCCCGGGGAGTAGGCCGGGCGGATATCAGCCCGTCGGGAACTGTCTGCAGTACTCGTACATGGCCATGGCGCCCGCGGTGGCGACGTTGTAGCTGTGCGGGGAACCCCAGACCGGGATCTCCACGCATTCGTCGACGCACGCGAGCTCGTCCTCCTTCAGACCGGTCCGCTCGTTCCCGAGGACGATGACCGACTTACGGGGGAAGCTGATCTCGTGCAGGCTCTTGGAATTCGTGGCCTGTTCGAGCGCGATGACGGTGTAGCCCTCCTCGCGCATTTTCTTCAGCACCGGCGGAAGGCTCCGGCGCATTTCGATCTCGACGTTCTCGGCACCGTCCCGCGCGATCTTCGGGTCGAGTTTCACATTGCCGCAGGCGATGATCCGCTCGACTCCGCAGCACCCCGCCGTACGCACCACGCTCGACAGATTCACGCGGCTGCGAAACGCCGAGCACGCGATGACGAGCTCGCGATTACGGAGCAGAGAGGTGCCCGGCTTGTGCCGGAGGTGTTCGAACATGCCGGGAAGTCTACTGGGCCGCTGTCGTCGGGCTCCGCGCACGGGACGGCGGACTACCATGACCGATCGGGACCAAACGCCTAGGCCGAGAGTGCGTGCATGGCGTCGCCCGGCAGACGGGAATTCGACGACAGGGCCTAGGGCCTGGAGAAGGCAATGAAGATCCACGCCAGGGGCCACGAGAACGTCCGCGCGACCCACGCCAAGACCTTGGAGATCACCGGCGAGGAGGACATCACGGCCCGGGCCACCTGCGTCGTCGGAGTGGGCGCCACCTTCGACGAACAGGGGATCGCCCTTCTGCGCGGCCCGGTCGCCGTACGCCTCTCGGCAGGACCGCACGTCGCGACCGGCACCGCCGTGGTCAACCCGCACCACGAGGTGGCCGACCGGCTGGTACTCCGGCGCAGCGACCACGCCTCGCCGGACACCTTCGCTTTTCGCAGCACGCTGGTGGCGAGCGCGCTCGACCCGGACTTCGTCACCGCACTGGGCGACCCGGCGAACGAGGTGACCCTGACCCTCACCGAGACGGGACCGCGCCAACCGCTCGTGCTCGTGCACCGCCGGAACCTGCCGGAGCCGCAGGGGCGTCCGGGGCTGCTGTGGCGTACGGCGGACGCCACGGTCGACCTGGACGCGGGGCGCATCCCCGACGAGGCGCGTACGGCCCTGGCGGACGGCGGTGTGATCGCCGCTTCCTTCTCCGGCCCGCTGGAGGACGTCTCGCAGACGGCAGGCGCCTGGCTGGCCGAGGCGGCCGGGCACGGCACCCGGTTCGCGGTGCCGGCCGACGCGACCGGGACCGTACCGGCGCTGCTCGCGGCGGGCCTGCCCCTCGCGCCGGCGGTCCACCTCGGCCGGGCCGGCCGCCGGGGGCTTGCCGCCCCGCCGCACGCCGAGCTGCTGCGTACGGCGCCGGTCCCCGTGGTGTTCAGGGCGCCCGCAGCCGATCTCGGCGTGCTCGCGGAGGTACTGGCGGGCTCCTTCGAGGACCGCCGGATCGCAGTGCCGGACGGGCGCGCGGATCTCGGGCACGGGGCCAGGTGGCTGGGTCTGCCCGAGGCGATCTCGGCCTTCGAGAGCGCGCAAGGGGGCGAGGAGGAGGCCGTGTTCGTCCTCGCGCCCCCGGCGCGCGGCGCCTGGAACGTGGACCTGCGCCCGCTGCTTCCGCTGCTGGTGGACCAGGGGGTCACGGCCCGGACACTGAGCACGGTGCTGCGCCCGTTCGGGATCAGCCGGCGGGACCTCTACGACGCGCTGGGCGAGGCGTCCGGCAGACGCGACGCGGCGCCGGGCCCATCCTGAGCCCGGAGCGCGAGCAGCCGGTCGGCCAGACGGTGCGCCAGTGCCTGAATGGTCAGGGTCGGATTGATGCCGCTGGGGAAGGGCATCACCGCGCCGTCCGCCACATGGACGTTCTCGACTCCGTGCAGGGCGCCGTGCGGGTCGCACACCGAAACCGCCGGGTCCGTACCCATCCGACAAGTGCCGTGCAGATGGGCGCTGCCGAGCGTGAAGTCCAGCGGCTCGGCCTCGATCCCCGTGGCCCCGGCCTCCTCCAGGATCTCCATCGCCCTGGCCCGTAGATAGGCCAGCCGCTCCAGGTCCGCCTGGTGGGGGCGGTAGTCCATGACGAGGCGGGGCAGCCCGTGGGCGTCGAGCTCCGACCAGTCCAGGGTCACTCTGTTCGTCCGCATGGGCTGGTCCGCCAGCAGGCACTCCAGCCGCAGCACGCGGTCGTCGGCCGCGCGCTGCGGGTCGCTGTGGTTGGCCTCCAGAAGCAGCCCACCGAGGCCGGTCGGACACTTCGGGTCCAGGTAGAAGTCGGTGAGCGCGACACTGGAATAGCGCTCCGCCCTCGTGTGCCCCCGGTCGGCGGGGGCGGATTCCAGCCGGCCGGAGACGGTCTGTCCGACCTTGAAGCACAGGCCCCGTCCCACCATGTCCTCGGTGTTGCCCAGGCCCTCCGGTGAGTACGGGCTCCGGGAGCGCAGCAGCAGCGCGGCGGTCTGTACGGCGTTGGCGGCGACAACGAACGTGCGGGCGTGGATGGTGCGACGGCTGCCGGAGGCGACGTCCAGGCACTCCACAGCCGTGACCCGGCCCGGTCCGGATTCGATGAGCCGGACCGCCTTGCATCCCGTACGCAGGGTGAGGTTCGAGCGGGACAGGTGAGGCGCGAGGATGCGCTGGTAGACGTCGCCCTTGGCGCCGATCGGGCACGCGAAGTCCGTACACGGCGTCAGGCTTTCGCAGGCCGGGGCCCCGGCATACGGAACGCTGTTGGCGGCGACCGGTGTCGGGATCGGGCGCAGCCCGAGGCGCCGGGAGGCCGCCTCGATCAGCCGTCCCCGGGGGCCCGGCGGGTGCGGGGGCTGTGGTCCCGGCGGCAGCGTCGGCAGGGCGGGGTCCTCGCTGGACCGTGCGACGCCGATCCAGCGCTCCACCTGATCGTAGTGAGGCAGCAGGTCCGTGTACTCGAGGGGCCACCGGGCCGGCAGAGCGTCCGGGGCGACATGCACGTCGGCGCGCAGGTCCACGGGCCGGAACCGCATGGAGATGCCCGCGTAGAACCTGGTTCCGCCGCCCAGCACACACGCCGACCACGGATAGCCGTGCTCGACCCACGTACCGTCCGGAGTTCTTGCCCGCGCGCTCTCGAATCCAGGGATCAGCTCGTGCAGGAAGGTCCCCGGCTCGGCGTGATGGCCCTGTTCGACGACGACGACGTCCGAGCCGGCGGCCGCGAGACGTCCGGCCACCACGGCTCCGGACGCACCGCTGCCGATGACACACACATCATGGACATGAGGTGCCATGGGGCGACCTACCTTTCATCAGCTGACGGGTCATCGGGGCAGCGTGTCGGGGTCGGCAGGCCAGTACCTCTCGACGTGCTCCTCCGTCCCGCCCAGCCGTCGGGCGTGGCGGTCGAACTCGGCCGCCCAGTCCTCGCCGGGCTCGAAGAGCATGCGGAGCTGGGAGGCGTAGGCCGCCGTCGCCTCGATCTTCCGGGCCCATGCCTCCTCGCCGATCGCCACGTCGACGCCGCCGGGCGCGCCGGGCACTCGGTGGCGCAGGGCGTAGGGCTGGTCCTCCCACAGCAGGACGGGAATGTCCTGCTCACGGCCGACGGACACGACGGCCGCACGGACGAGGAGGTGGTCGACGTGGCCGCCGATCCCGAAAGGCGCCAGCATCAGGTCCGGCGTCCGCTCGCGCACCGCGGCCGCCACCACCCCGCGGACTCGGGGGAACACGTCGTCGTCGGCGGCTCTCGGTTCGAACGTCCGGCCCTCCCCGTCGTAGAGCCAGCCGCCCGACGGTCCGCGCCGGTAGATGGCGTCGAGAACGTCGCCCTGGAGCAGGCGGACGCCGAGCACCGCCGCGGCGGAGCGGTCCTCGGCCGCCCGACGTTCGCCGATGTCGTCCCCGAGTCCGCAGGCGGTGTGGAAGCCGCGGCTGAACCCGGAGAATGGCGGAACCGGTACCTGGGCGAACACCGTGAGCAGGGCATCCTCGCAGGCCGCTCCGGCGCGAACCGCGAGCAGTCCCCCCGCGGACATCACGGCGTCGTCCCAGTGCGGCGAGACGAACAGGGCGCAGCGAGCGTCCACGGCCGCAACCGTCATCACGACTCCCCGCCGCGCACGGTCGCCCCGGCCGGCCGGGCGATCTCCGTGTAGAGCTCGCTGAGCCGCCGCGCCACGACCATCGCGTCGAACCGGCCGAGCACGTACTCCCGGCCCGCGGCGCCGAACCGGGCAGCCCCTTCCGGATCGCCCACCAGTCGCAGTACCGCGTCGGCGATCTCCTCGGGTGCTCGTGCCGCGACCAGGAGGCCCGTCTCGCCGTCGCGGACCACCTCCGGCAGACCGCCCACCCTGGTGGCGACGACGGCACGACCGGACGCGAGCGCCTCCAGGACCGTGCCACCGAGCTCCTCGTGCCGGGACGGGATGACGACCACCTGCACCGATCCGATGAGCGCCGCGATCTCGGGGCGGCCGAGGTGCCCCGAGAGGCGGACACGGCCGGTCAGTCCTCGGCGTTCCAGTTCGGTTCGGCAGTGCGGGAGTTCGTTGCCGTCACCGCACATCACGAACAACCCGGTGAAGCCACGCCGGTTGACCAGTTCGTCGGCGGCGGCGACGAAGTCGTACCACCCCTTCTCCGGGGCGAACCGCCCGCAGTAGGCGACGACCGGGTACTCGCCCGGAGCGCCGGCGGGCTCGTCCGTCGCGGCGGGCCCCGGGGCGAACCGGTCCAGCCGGACCCCGTCCGGCACCACGCGAATGCGCTCGGCGGCGACCAGGCCGCGCGCCTCGTACTCCTTCCGGATGCGATCGGTGAGCACCACGACGGTGGATGCCCTGCGCAGCGCGATCCGCTCGGCGAACCGGGCCAGGGGACCGAGGAACAGCCGTCCCGCGACGGTATCCGGATGGAACGTGACGATCGCGCTGCAGTGGACGGTCAGGATCACCGGCCGCCGCATGATCCAGCCCGCTGCCACGGCCACCATGAACGTCCACGGAAGCTCGCTGCAGTGGACGTGGATGACCCCCCAGGTCCGGTGGCGCCCGCGGCACCGCTGAGCGAGGCACCAGGTGACGACGGCGAGGCCCCAGGAGATCAGCAGCCCCATGTAGCCCTTCGCACGGGTGCGAATCGGGGCCACGGGGAGCCTCAGCAGCCGGGCCTGTGCGTACTGGCCGAGCGTCGGACGCTTGGGCTGCCCCGGGCGGCGCGGCAGCAGGACGGTCTGCGGGACACCGAGCGCGTCCACGTCCTCGGTCGTCTGGGTGATCTGGACCTGCATCCCGCCGATGGGCTCGTACTGCAGCTCACGGCGGGTCAGCTCGCGGTCGGCGAAGTAGTAGTAGGGCGTGATCCGCAGGACTCCGGGGGCCGACGGCCCGTCACCGTCCGTGCCGGGGGAGGCCGTGGTGCCGGCGGCCTCCCCGGGGCGCGGTGGTGCGGAGGGCCGGCCGGCCCGGTCCTGGACGTTCTGCTCAGACACGGACGGCTTCCAGCTGGTCGGCGAGTCGTTGGACCTTGGCGAACGCCTCGGCGAGGTCGTCCACCGCCCCTTCGTCGACGAGCAGCGCCGAGTGGTGGAAGAGCAGGGTGCCCGCCTGGTATGCCTCGGCTCCGGGGTACGGCCGCTCGATCGCCTGCCGACGCCCCTCCTCGTCCCAGATCCGGGCGAAGCGGGCCTTCGTCTCCGGGCGGAAGAGCACATTGCGGTACAGCGGGTCGTCCGCCGGGTAGACGGCACGGCCGAGTTCCGCCGACAGCGCTTGCGCCACCCGGGTGACGGAGGCGGGGCCGAAGGTGTCCGGCCGGAAGCGGATGCCGAACTTGTAGATGGACCGGCGGTCGCACGCGGTGGGCACCGGTATGCCGGTGAAGTCGTCCCCCAGCGCGCCGAGTTTGCCGATCAGCCGCTCGGCCATGGCCTCTCGCCACTCGTGCTGGGCGTCGAGCCGGGGCAACTGGTCGATGAGGACGGCCGCGTGGAAGTCCGAGAGGCAGTAATTGGCGCCGATGACGGTGCCGGACTGGACGATCTCCATCTCTCCCGGCGGCACATCCACGGGCGCGTAGGAACGGGAGTCGGCGCGCAACTCCTGCACACGCCGGTACAGGCGCTCGTCCGAGGTGATCACCGCGCCGCCCTCGCCGCCGCTGAGTACCTTGCCCTGCTGGAAGCTGAAGGTGCCCAGTGCGCCGAAGGTACCGACGGGACGCCCACGCCACAGGGCCCCATGGGCCTGTGCGCAGTCCTCGACCAGCGGTATGCCGTGCGCGTCGGTCAGGCTCAGCAGGCCGTCGATGTCGGCGACCGTGCAGGCGAGGTGTACGACGACGACCGCCTTGGTGCGCGCGGAGAGCGCGGCCCGCACCGTTTCCGGGGTGAGGCACCCGGTCTCGGGGTCCACGTCGGCGATGACCGGCAGGGCTCCGGCGCGCAGCACCGCGCTGGCGGTCGCGACCCAGGTCGCCGCGGGTACGACGACCTCGTCGCCCGCGCCCACGTCCAGCGCTTCGAGGGCCACGAGCAGGGCGCTGGACCCGTGATCGACGGCGACGCAGTGCGGCACCCCGTGGTAGTCCGCGAACTGCTCGGCGAACGTACGCTCCAGAGCCTGGCCGCCGAGTCTGCTGGGCCAGCTCACGGTCCACCGCGACGACTCAAGGGCGCTGAGCAGGGACGCCCTGGTGCTGTCGTCGAACTGGGGCCAGGCAGGCCAGTCGCCCTGTGCCCGGACGGGTCGGCCGCCGCTTATCGCCAGTCGTTCCATCGCATTCCTCTTCTTCGTTGGGCTGATGTCGCCCTCAATCGCACGTGTACGTGAGGGTCCGTCCTGAAAGCCGGTCAAGGGCCGCTGGGCGGGTGCGCCTTGTTCTCAACCGCTGGGCGCTACGCGTGACGCGTGGCCGCGGGAGACCGCCCGGCGGGGCGCATGCCAGGTCTGCCGCACCGGAGCCCGGCGCGTTCCGCGCTCGGTTCCGCTACGGTCCGGCCGGCCGGCGTCCGGGAGGCACGGCCGGAAGGGCGGGACCTGGAGCACGAAAAGGATGAGAACCCGAAAGGGTTCGGAAGGGGAGAGGTGCCCGGGCATGGGAGAACACCGGGCAGGGCCATACGACGGGAGACGTCTTCATCCCAAGGTAAAAGCACGCTGCCCCCAGTGCCACAACGAGCGCTCAGTCGCCGGTCGGCGGCACCAATGCCGCCGGAACAGAAACTCGCATTCTGCGAGTGCAAATACAAGCCCTTCGCTTTCCGAAAACAGAAAACGAGGAACCGAAACGCGCCGGTTTCAGGCACCATAAGCCCCGGCCCGAGCCCGGTCAAGAAGTTTTTATGGAGTACATCCGTAGCACTTGGCACTATTTATCCCAGCACAGTACGGCAACCGCACACAATGCCATGCTATAGCCCTTTTGCCCGAATAAGGCATTTTCCGCCCCGCGGGCAAGGTGTTGACAGGCAAGATCATCCCGGGCTAGTTTCTCAAACCGATTAGGCTGGAAGAGCTTCCAATTTACCCATGGGAATGGCGCAATCGGAAGAACAAACTCCGGTTCGATCGGTCATTTCTTCGTGTGTAATGCACGGAAAGAAACGGGGGCCAGAATTGAACGACTCGGCACGTACGGCACACCGGGCGGAGCACCCTCCGGAGAATCAGCGGGCGGTCGAAGTCGTCGCGGACCTCTACGGATTATCCGGGGTCCAGGTCCTCTCCGATCTCGGCCTGTGGGGAGAGACCCTGCGCCTGCACTGCGTGGCGGCCTCCGGCTTCCACTTCCTCCTGAAGGAGAAGCCTCACTACCTCTCGCCGGACGACTGGCCGCTCCACCTCGCGGTGCACAGCTGGGCGCGAGAAGCGGGCGGCCCCGTCTCCCCTCTGCTCAGGACACCGTCGGGAGCCACGGGTGTCAGGGCCGACGGCAGGTACTTCGAGGTGCAGGGCTGGGTCGACGGCAAGGCATCGACCGCCGACGAGGCCGAGGAGTTCGGCCGGGCCCTGGGGTTCTTTCACCTGAGCGTGGCCGGCATGCCCCCGGGGGACCGTGATCTGCCCCGTTCACGAAGCCGGTGGACACCCGATGACCCCGCGGGCCTGGCGGCGTACATCGACCGCCACTGCCGGCCGCGGATCGCCGACGGCTCACCGGCCCACGTACCCTTCGACGAGCTGCGCCGCACGGTGAACGACCTCTGCGGGATGACGCCGGGCACCGGCCTCGTGGAGTCCTATCTGCACGGCGACACGGCTCCGGCGAACGCCATCCGCACGGGCGACGGCTCGCTCGCGCTCATCGACTTCGACGACGCCCGCTGGGGCAACCGGGTCTTCGACCTCGCCCACGCGACGGCGATGACGGCCGGTTTCGCCACGGGCCCCGACGACGGAGTCCGGACCGAATGGAACGCGTCGGCGGCCCACGCCGTCATCCAGGGCTACGGATCCGTCGTGGACCTGACTCCCGGCGAGCGCGGCGATCTCGGCCGCCAGATGTCCGTCGCCACCATCGCGTCCGGATTCTCCTGCCTCGAGATCGACGACCCCGAATTCGACCTGCGGCCCGACCTCGCGGAACAGCTGCACCGTCTTTCGTCGCTCGTCGCTGACATTCCCTCAGTCACTTCTGCCGTGTCGACCATCTGAGAGGCGAATCACCGTGCCGTCCAACTGGCCCATGTCCGAGAGCTTGATGAAGCGCTCCCGCAAGGTCGTCTCGTCCACCCGCCCCGACCTCGACGGGACGTTCCCCTTCGTCGTCGCGAGCGGCGAGGGCGGCCACGTCACCGACCTGGAGGGCAACCGCTACCTCGACCTGACCGCCTCCACCGGTGCCGTGCTCCTCGGGCACCGTCACCCCGAGGTGACCGCCGCGGCCACCGCCGCGCTGACCGAGGTGGGGGCCATGTTCCCCACGACGACCTCCCCGTATCTGTTCCAGGTGGCCGAACGGCTGACGGACATGTTTCCGTCGTGCGAGCGAGCGCTGTTCTTCCGTACGGGCTCTGAGGCGACGACCGCGGCCATCCGTCTCGCGCGCCTGGCAACCGGCCGCCGGACCGTCCTCACCAGCGGGTACCACGGGTGGCACGACTGGCACCTGCAGATGTTCCCGCAGTTCCGCATGGAGGACCCGACACACATCGATTTCGCCTACAACCTCAACTTCCTCGAATTCCTGCTGGACCGGCATGCCGACGACGTCGCCTGCGTCATCATCACGCCGGATCTCAACTTCTACCCCACCGAGTACTACGCGGAGATGCAGGAGATCACCACCCGCAAGGGCGTGATCCTCATATTCGACGAGGTCGTGACCGGATTCCGCTACGGCATGGGCGGGTTCCAGAAGACCTCCGGCATCACGCCGGACATGACCACGCTCAGCAAGGGCCTCGCCAACGGGCACGCGGTCAGCGCCGTCGTGGGCAGGGCCGACCTGATCGAACAGCGCGACAAGACCCACATGTGGGGCACCTTCAACAGCGAGATCCTGCCCCTGGCAGCCTCTGTGGCGACCCTCGACGTGTTTGTCCGGGACAACGTGCCCGCGACGCTGGACAAGGTCGGCACCGCGCTCATGGAGGGCCTCGGTTCTGTTTTCCGGACCGCCGGAGTCCGGGCCGACGCCTTCCGCATCGGCAGCGACTTCCACATCGTCTTCGAGGACGAGGACGTCGCCCAGTCCTTCTACTGGGCCTGCATGTGCCGAGGCGTGCTCTTCCACCGGTTCGACCGGCAGATCGTCACGGCCGCGCACACGCTCGACGACGTGGCATGGGCTCTGGAGGTGGCGGGCCACGCGCTGGAGGAGATGGCGGCCGCCGATCCGGAGGCGTTCCAGGGATGGAGCGAACCGAGCGCCGAGGCCCGTGACCTGCGCTGCCTCAACGAGACGGGCGGCCTGACGGACTACCGGCGCCCCATGGACGAGATCCCCGGCATGTGGACGCTGGTCAACCAGATCAAGGATCTTCCGCCCACCCCGTGACCGTACGACCTGCCCGCCGGGGTTCGGCCGGACAACGGTCCTGCGGACCCCCGGCTCGGCGCCGGCCCGAACCGATCAACGTTGTGCCCTGTACCACTGAACGCGAGGCTGGGGGCCGAGCACTGTGACGACCACTGTGAACACGACGGGCTACTCCGAGGACGACGCGGCACGTTGGCCGCGTTCGATCCGGCACATCCAGGAGGCACACACCCTCACCACGTCGCACCGCACCGACCTCGAGGGGCAGTATCCCTGTGTGATGACCCGGGGCAGCGGGGCGGTGATCACGGACCTGGACGACCACGACTACCTCGACATCACGAGCGCCTTCGGCGCCGTCCTGCTCGGCCACGCCGAGCCCGCCGTCGTGGAAGCAGTCGCGGACGCTGCGGCTTCCGGCAACCTCTTCTACACCAGCGCCAGCCCCAGGCGTCTCGACCTGGCGAAGACGCTCCTGGACTGGTTCCCCTGGGGCACCAGGGCCCTCTTCTTCAAGACGGGCTCCTGCGCCGTGACCGCGGCCGTGCGCCTCGCCCAGCACGCCACCGGAAGGCAGGGAGTCCTCACCTCCGGCTACCACGGATGGCACGACTGGCATCTGGAGGCCGTACCGGACTACCGGCTGTTCCCCTCGTACGCCACCGAGATGGACGGCGGGCCC
Source organism: Streptomyces sp. NBC_00209 (assembly GCF_045206345.1). Lineage (NCBI taxonomy): Bacteria > Bacillati > Actinomycetota > Actinomycetes > Kitasatosporales > Streptomycetaceae > Streptomyces > Streptomyces sp. NBC_00209. Next base: position 3,382,447 of record NZ_CP108121.1, read on the forward strand.
GACGAACTGCGGGAGGTACTTCGGCGCAGGGCCGACGAGATCGGCGCGGTCGTCGTCACCCCGCTGCCGAACCGGCACACGCCGGAGCACTACCGGGAACTGAACCGCATCGCACACGAGCACGGATGTGCCTTCGTGCTCGACGAGGTCAAGACGGGCATCCGGGCGGGCAGCGGCGGCTACACGGCCCTCGCCGGCCTCACTCCGGACGCCGTCACGGTGTCGAAGGGCATGGCGAACGGCTTCCCGATCTCGTCGGTCGTCTGCCGGGGCGAGATGGCCCTGGCGCACCACCGCGCGCACATCTGGAACACCTATCAGCACGAGCAGACGGCGATGGCCGCCGCCCTGACCACACTCGACCTCGTCCGTCGCTGGGACGTCCCCCGGACCGTGGCCGAGGCCGGCGACCGCGTCACCGCCGGGCTGCGCGAGCTGTTCACCGAGCACGGCATCCCGCTGAGCCCGGTCGGCTGGGGCCCCAGCTTCGAACTGGACCGGACCGACGCCGGCGACGTGCGGGAGCTGCTGCAGAAGGCCCTTCTGCGGCAAGGCGTCTTCTGCGACGTGGAGGACGACTTCAACATCAGCTACCGGCTGGCCGGGCGAACCGACGAACTGCTGGAGCGCTTCACGGCCGCGGTCCGGAAGCTCTAGCAGGTAACGCCCGGCCCCTACCCGTCAGATGTCATTGGAGCGAAAAGTGGCGAACACCCTTCCGGAGAAGAGCGCGCAGGATCTCTCACAGCAGTGGTGGGACGGTCCGCGGGCGGAGCGGCGGCGGGAGCAGACCGCCGTGGCCGAGACCGAGCAGACCGTCCTGCGCGACTTCCTGGGGCAGTTCGACGTCCGCGGCGCGGCCGTCCTGGAAGTGGGCGGCAGCATGGCCACGGCCGTCGCCGGGCTCCCCGACCACCGGCGCTGGGTGTCGGTCGACCCGCTCGCCCAGGACTCGCAGGGCGACGGACCGGAGATCATCGGCAGGCCCGTCGAGGATGCCGGCCTGGAGCGCGGCGCCTTCGACCTGGTCTTCTCGTGCAACGCGTTCGAGCACCTGAGCGACCTCAAGAAGTCCATGGCCGCCATCCACGACGCCCTGGTCCCGGGCGGCTACGTGTACGCGCACTTCGGGCCCATCTGGTCGGGGCCCGACGGCCACCACATGGAGAACATCTCGTGGGAGGGCCGGGACCTGATCTTCTGGCGGGACAACCCGATACCGCACTGGACGCATCTCCTCCTCGAACCGGAGGAGATGACGCAGATGCTGGAGGAGTACTTCGCCCCCGGCCTGGTGCGGAAGATCGTCAACAGCGTCCACCACGACGACTGGATCAACCGCCGCTTCTACGAGGACTACCTGGAAGCCTTCCGCGAGGCGGACCTGACGCTGGTCTCGCTGGAGGGCCAGCACGTCGTGGACTACCCCTCGCAGTACCCGGACGGGCCGTACCGCCACCCGGCCTTCACCGGGCTGCTCGGCCAGGACCCGGAACTGGTGCTGAACCACCGGTTCGGACCCAAGTACCGCAACTTCCGGTGCCGGGACATGCGCGTGGTGCTCCGGCGGCCGAAGGGCACGTCCCCGTCCCGCTAGGGCGTGTTCCCCGCCGGTCACGAAGGAGAAACATGAGTCACGCCGCGCCGCGGGAGACCACGGCGGACGACGCGTCCCCCAACGCCCTGCTCGCGCGCACGACGGCCGCACTCCACGCCGCCCCGGTACGCCTGGTGCGCATCGACTCGCTGACATGGCCCGATTACCCGCGCGGTACGGGGGAGAACGCCCGGCACGCGCGCAGGCTGGCCGACGCGGAGTCGCCGCTGCCCCCCATCGTCGTGCTGCGGCCGGGCCTGCGCGTCGTCGACGGTGTCCACCGCGTGCGGGCGGCACGGCTGCGCGGTCAGCGCTCCGTTCGCGCTCGCTTCTTCGACGGGACCGAGGACGAGGCGTTCGTCTTCGCGGTCCATGTGAACACCGAGGAAGGTCTCCCCCTGCCCGCTGCCGACCGCACCTCGGCCGCCCGGCGCATCCTGCTCACCCACCCCCAGTGGTCCGACCGCGCGGTCGCGGCCATCTCGGGACTGTCGGCGGGCACGGTCTCCCGGTTGCGGCGCAGGGACGCGGAGGAGTCGGAGATCCGGCGCCCCCGGGTGGGGCGCGACGGGCGTACCCGGCCGCTGAACTGCGCCGAGGGCCGACGGCTCGCCGGTGAACTCCTGCGGGCCGACCCTGACGCGCCGCTGCGCCGTGTCGCGGCGGCGGCCGGTATCTCCTCGGCGACCGCCGCGGACGTACGCGACCGGCTGCGCCGCGGGGTCGACCCGGTGCCGGACAGAGACCGGACCGGACCGCCGGGGGCCGGCCGGAGTCATCTTTCGGCGGTCCGGTCCACGATGCCCGAGGAGCAGCGGCACAAGTCTCCCGCGGAACTGGCGCAGATTCTGGACCGGCTGTGCAGGGATCCGTCCCTACGGTTCAGCGAGGCCGGGCGCGAGGTCCTTCGCATGCTCGTCATGTGCACGACCGTGACCCGGGACCGGCACCGGCTGGCCGAGGCGCTGCCCGAGCACAGCCTCGCCCTGTTGGTCGAACTGATGGACGACTACGCCTCGATCTGGCGGTCGCTCGACGCCGACCGCGGCCGCAGGGGGGAGGGACTCGCGCGGCAGACGGCTCTTTGAGCGCGCGGCGCGGAAAGAAGCGGGAGGAGGGGGAAGCGGCATCGGGGGGATGTGCCGCTTCCCCCGGTCACGGGGCCTGCCGCTCCTTGCCGCGGTCGGGGGAGGCCACGGCATGGGTCCCCGGCAGGGGTCCCGTTCCCGGCCCCCCGGAGTCCGAGGGGCTCACCCTCCATCCTGCCTCGCCGGGACCCCCTCGCGGGCGGACCAAGGGCCCCGATGCGCGGGACGTTGGTCCTTGACCCTCGGGGCCGCGCACACGGCACCTGACGGAAACGGCCGGTGGATCCGAGCACGCGTGTGGATAGACTCGCCCGACCCGCACAGGGGATCGAGACCGCAGGGGTTCGAAGGGGAGTCAGGGGCTGATGGTGCAAGCGAAGAAGATAGCTCTCTACGTGATTGTCGTCTTCGTGCTCTACACGATCATCAACTCCCCCGCCCGGGCCGCGGACCTGGTGCAAGTAGGGTTCGAGGGCATCGCGGACGCCGCTCAGAGCGTCGGCGACTTCATGTCCGAGCTCATCAACTAGGGGTACCGCGTGATCCGCCATCTGGTCCTGTTCAAGCTGAACGACGGCGTCGAGCGGGACGACCCGAGGGCCGTCGCGGGTGCGGAGGCGTTCCGGGCGCTGGAGGGGACCATCCCGGAGCTGGAGTTCTGGGAGTGCGCCTGGAACATCACCGACCGGCCGATCGCGTACGACTTCGCCATCAACTCGGCGGTCGCGGACGAGGCCGCGCTGAAGCGTTACATCGAGCACCCGGACCATCAGGCGGCCGCCGGTCAGTGGCGTGCATTCGCCACCTGGGTGATCGCCGACTACCCGTTCTGACGCCTTCGGCCCTGCGAGCCCCTCACCGCGACGGTGAGGGGCTTTTCTTTGTCCCAGGGCCCGATGGACGCCCGGCACACGTTTTAAACCCGGACAAGGTCAACACGGCGCTATGGGGTGCTTGCACATAGTGGTCATGTCTTGTGATGCTATGACCGCTTTTGACGGACGGATTGACCGAAGTTGACCGCAAGCCGTAGTTGTCGACCGCGAAGGGGTGGCGTCATCGTGCCGGCCAGTACAGCGCCTCAAGTGCCTCCCCAGGTCCACCAGGCGGCACCGGCCGCCCCGCCCGCCGGGCCGCCCGCCCAGCCGCCGGGCCAGGTGCAGACGACGGTCCACGAGACCCCCGACGAGACGGCCGCCCCCGCCCGGTCCCGGACCGCCGACACCAGGGCGCTCACCCAGGTGCTCTTCGGGCAGCTCAAGCACCTGGAGCCGGGCACCGCGGAGCACGACCGGGTACGCACCGCGCTGATCGAGGCCAACCTCCCGCTCGTGCGGTACGCCGCCGCGCGGTTCCGCAGCCGGAACGAGCCGATGGAGGACGTCGTCCAGGTCGGCACCATCGGGCTGATCAACGCGATCGACCGCTTCGACCCCGAACGCGGCGTCCAGTTCCCGACGTTCGCGATGCCGACCGTGGTCGGCGAGATCAAGCGGTACTTCCGGGACAACGTGCGCACCGTCCACGTCCCCCGCCGGCTGCACGAGCTCTGGGTGCAGGTCACCGGCGCCACCGAGGACCTGACGACCGCGCACGGCCGCTCGCCCACCACCGCGGAGATCGCCGAGCGGCTGAAGATCTCCGAGGACGAGGTGCTGGCCTGCATCGAGGCCGGCCGCTCCTACCACGCGACCTCGCTGGAGGCCGCCCAGGAGGGCGACGGGCTCCCCGGCCTCCTCGACCGGCTCGGCTACGAGGACCCGGCCCTCGCGGGCGTCGAGCACCGGGACCTGGTCCGGCACCTCCTCGTACAACTGCCCGAGCGGGAGCAGCGGATCCTGCTGCTGCGGTACTACAGCAACCTGACGCAGTCCCAGATCAGTGCCGAACTGGGAGTCTCTCAGATGCATGTGTCAAGGCTCCTGGCCCGGAGTTTCGCCAGACTCCGATCCGCAAACAGGATCGAGGCGTAACCGAAACGGGTAGACCGTTCCCGGGGCGTTTCCCGGGGTCCAAAAGCCCCACACCCCTTGTTAACTGCGCAGACTCCCCCTGGACTTGTCGACAAGTCACTACAGCGCGTTGCCGACATGTGACATTCTGCGGGAAGTGAGTTTGCCGCAGCCCCGCCTCCGGTATTCAGGTGGAGGCTGCGTTCCTCCGATGGTCGTGGCCACCGCGACCGTCCGCGACCTCAAGGGGGTGGCATGTCCGAAGAACAGGGCAGCTCGAAGGTGCTCACGCTCGAAAAGAGCGAGCCGGCACCCGTTGCGCTCACCAGCTCGCCGGAAGCCATCGACACCCGCACGCTCTCCCGCTCCCTGTTCCTGCGGCTCGCCGCCCTGGGCCCCGCCCCGGGCCCCGGTGGGACCGACAGCCCGGAGCGTGCCTATGTGCGGGACACACTCATCGAGCTCAACCTGCCCCTCGTGCGGTACGCGGCGGCGCGGTTCCGGAGCCGTAACGAACCGATGGAGGACATCGTCCAGGTCGGCACGATCGGCCTGATCAAGGCGATCGACCGCTTCGACTGCGAGCGGGGCGTGGAGTTCCCGACGTTCGCGATGCCGACCGTCGTGGGCGAGATCAAGCGCTTCTTCCGCGACACCTCGTGGTCGGTGCGGGTGCCGCGCCGGCTCCAGGAGCTCCGGCTCGCCCTCACCCGGACCAGCGACGAGCTCGCGCAGAAGCTCGACCGCTCGCCGACGGTGCCGGAGCTGGCCAAGGCGCTCGGGGTCTCCGAGGAGGAGGTGGTCGACGGTCTGGCCGTGGGCAACGCCTACACCGCCTCGTCGCTGGACTCGCCCGCCCCCGAGGACGACGGCGGCGAGGGCTCTCTGGCCGACCGGCTGGGTTACGAGGACACGGCGCTGGAAGGCGTCGAGTACCGCGAATCGCTCAAGCCGCTGCTGGCCAAGCTCCCGCCGCGCGAGCGCCAGATCATCATGCTGCGGTTCTTCGCCAACATGACCCAGTCGCAGATCGGCGAGGAGGTGGGCATCTCGCAGATGCACGTCTCCCGCCTGCTGACGCGTACGCTCGCCCAGCTCAGGGAAGGGCTCATCGCGGACTGAGTCCGGACACGCTTCACCGCCGGCCGCCGGGGCTTCCTCGGCGGCCGGTGCGCGTTCCCGTACGGCGGCGGCCGCAAACCGAAGCGCCGCCCCCCGGCGGATCGGTGAGGGAGCGGCGCGAAGACGGATGCGGGCAGGGGCGCGTAACGGGTCGGTCAGCCGAGCGCGAGCCAGGCGACCGCGCCGAGCACGATGACCACCGCGACGATTCCGGCGATCAGTCCGGTCCTCGGACCGGAGGAGACGGCGGCGGGCTGCTGCGCGCGCTGCGGCTCGCCCTCGTCGACGAAGGCGCGGAACATCTGGGTGTTGCCGGCCGGGTCGTAGGAACCCTCGGGACCCTGCGGTGCGTGGGGATTGTGTGCCATGTCGCAGGACCCTAGCGAACTCGGGCGAACGGCCCAACCCCCGGGCGCCGCCCGCCGATCCACCACCGGTGTGGCGCGTACCACATCTCCCCCTCCTCTACCGCAGACACTGGGGGTTTGACCAGAACCCGGCGCAGCCTTTTGCGTTCCTTTACTCCAGCAAGCCCCTTTTCGTTTGCCTGCAGCAACCAACGGCTTCTATGGTTGCCCTAAGCAACAAGATGACCGGCGAGATTGTCTGGGGGGTCCCGTGGCCGCACGGAGTCAGTACGAAGAACTGGCCCGGCAGCTGAGTGCCATCGGGGCCGTCAAGCGAGGTCTCGCCCGCATCCTGCCCGCCGAATGCCCCGCTGGTTCCGCCGCCGTGCTGACTCTGCTGAGCCGGCACGGGGAGATGCGGATCAGCCGGCTGGCCGAGCTCCTCGCGGTCGACATGTCGGTGACCAGCCGGCACGTCGCCCACGTGGCGGAACGGGGCTGGATCGAACGGTTCCCGGACCCGGCGGACAAGCGCTCCCGCATCCTGCGGCTGACCCCCGCGGGAGAAGGGGTGCTGGAGGACCTCTACCGCCGGTCGACCGAGATGTTCGCCTGCCATCTTCAGGATTGGTCCGACGACGAGGTCGGACAGCTCAACACGTTGCTGGCCCGGCTGCGCGACAGCTTCTCCTGTCGCGGCACCGGAGGGTGCGCCTCCGGAAAGCACAGCGGCGACTGCCGCTCCCGCCGGGCCGACAGCCATGACGGCTCGTACACCCGTACACCCGCGTAACAGAAGCAAAGACAAGGACTTACATGGCTACGACCACACCAACCGGTGTGCGGGGCGGCCACGCCAAGCACGGGGGCCACGACGCCTCCGACGGCACGCCGATGACACACCGGCAGATCATGGAAGCACTGACCGGGCTGCTGCTCGGCATGTTCGTCGCGATCCTGTCGTCCACCGTCGTCACCAACGCCCTGCCGGAGATCATCTCCGACCTGGGCGGCGGCCAGAGCGCGTACACCTGGGTCGTCACCGCCTCGCTGCTGGCGATGACGGCGACCACCCCGCTGTGGGGGAAGCTCGCCGACCTGTTCAGCAAGAAGCTGCTGGTCCAGATAGCCCTGATCATCTACGTCGGCGGCTCGGTCGTCGCCGGGCTCTCGACCAGCGCCGGAATGCTGATCGTCTGCCGTGTGGTGCAGGGCATCGGCGTCGGCGGTCTCTCCGCCCTGGCCCAGATCGTCATGGCCGCCATGATCGCCCCGCGCGAGCGCGGCCGTTACAGCGGTTACCTCGGCGCGGTCTTCGCCGTCGCCACCGTCGGCGGCCCGCTGCTCGGCGGCGTCATCACCGACACCAGCTGGATGGGCTGGCGCTGGTGCTTCTACGTGGGTGTGCCGTTCGCGGCCATCGCCCTCATCGTGCTCCAGAAGACCCTGAAGCTCCCGGTCGTCAAGCGCCAGGTCAAGGTCGACTGGACCGGCGCCTTCCTCATCAGCGCCGCCGTCTCGCTGCTGCTCCTCTGGGTGACCTTCGCGGGCGACAAGTACGACTGGATGTCCTGGCAGACCGGTGTGATGCTCGCGGGCTCCGTGGTCCTCGCGCTGCTCTTCGTCTTCACCGAGTCCCGCGCCAGCGAGCCGATCATCCCGCTGCGGCTCTTCCGCAACCGGACCATCACGCTGGCCTCGCTCGCCTCGCTGTTCGTCGGTATCGCGATGTTCTCCGGCACCGTCTTCTTCAGCCAGTACTTCCAGCTGGCGCGCGGCAAGTCGCCGACGATGTCCGGCGTGATGACCATCCCGATGATCGGTGGTCTGTTCCTCTCCTCGACGCTGTCCGGTCAGATCATCACCAAGACCGGCCGCTGGAAGGCATGGCTGGTCAGCGGTGGCTTCCTGCTCACCGCCGGTCTCGGCATGCTCGGCACGATCCGTTACGACACGACGTACTGGCACATCGCGATCTTCATGTTCGTGATGGGTCTCGGCATCGGCATGATGATGCAGAACCTGGTGCTCGCCACGCAGAACCAGGTGGACCCGAAGGACCTCGGTTCGGCCAGCTCCGTCGTCACCTTCTTCCGTTCCCTCGGTGGTGCGATCGGCGTCTCCGCGCTGGGCGCCGTCATGGCGAACCGCGTCACCCACTACGTCAAGGACGGCCTCGCGGACCTCGGTCCGCAGGGCGCGGCCCTGGGCCACGGCGGCACCGGCGGCGGGGGCATCCCCGACCTGGACAAGCTGCCCGCCCCGTTCCGCACGATCATGGAGGCCGCCTACGGGCACGGCGTCGGTGACGTCTTCCTGTACGCCGCTCCGGCCGCGCTGCTCGCCTTCCTGATCACGATCTTCATCAAGGAGGTCGCGCTCAGGACCCGGGCCGGCAACGACGCCCCGGCACAGGCCGACGCGCCCGCCGACTCCGTCACCGAGGCGGTCGCCGAGGGCGCCGCCGGGGTCACCGCCGTCGACACCACCGAGGTGGCTTCCGTCGCCGAGGCCGAGGCCCCCGTGGACTTCGGCAAGGGCGGCACCCCCGTCCGCGGTGTGGTCCGGGGTGCCGAGGGCGCGCCCGTGGCCCGGGCGGCCGTCACGCTGATCTCGCTCGGCGGCCGGCAGCTGGGCATCGCCGCGGCGCAGGCCGACGGGAGCTACGCGCTGGCCGCCCCGGGCGCCGGTTCGTACGTCCTGATCGCGTCCGCCGACGGCTTCCAGCCGCAGGCGTCCACCGTGGTCGTCGGCGACGAGCCGCTGGCGTACGACATCCTCCTCGCGGGGACGAGCGGCCTGGCCGGCACCGTGCGTGCCGCCGAGACCGGTACGCCGGTCGCGGACGCCATGGTCATCGTCACCGATGTGCGTGGCGACGTCCTGGCCACCGGCAAGTCCGCCGAGACGGGCGACTTCGCCTTCGGCGAGCTGGTCCCCGGCGCGGTGACCGTCGCGGTCAACGCGGCCGGCTTCCGCCCGCTGGCCCTGCCGGTCGACATCGGCGGCCAGGGGGTCACCCGGGTCGACGTCGCGCTCCGGGCCGGTGCGCTGGTCCAGGGCGTCGTGCGGGCCGGTGCGAGCCGCCGCCCGCTGCCCGACGCCCGGGTCACGCTGGTCGACGCGGCCGGCAACGTGATCGCCAACTCGACCACCGGGGAGGACGGGGCGTACGCCTTCGCCGACCTGGACGCGGGCGAGTACACGGTCATCGCGACGGGCTACCCGCCGGTGGCCGGTGCCCTGACGGTGGCCGGTCACGGGGCCGACGGCCACGACATCGAGCTCGTCCACCCGGGCGAGTAGCCCACGCGGTCCGGGGTAGATCCCGGGCCCGTACAAGACCCCTGGCGGGGGCGGCGCTTTTCGAGCGGAGGTGCCGCACCGGCCGGTGGAAATGGGCCCCGGCGGCGGGGACGGCAGGCAGGGGACGGCCTGCCGTCCCCGCCCCGGGGCCCGACTCATTGAATGACCCGGTCCGGTGGACGGACGACGGGTCATGAGCAAGGAGAGAGAACGGGATGGGACTTCGCGCACAGGTACGGACGCGGGACGGCTGGGCCGTGCAGCACGCGGTCGTGACGGTCACCGACATGACCGGCACCCAGGTGCTGCGCGCCGCCGCCGACGAGGCCGGGGCGGTACGGGCCGACACCCCGCTGTCCGCGGGCGCGTACACGGTGATCGTGACGGCGGTCGGGTACGCCCCCGCCGCCTCCACCGCCCTCGTCACGGCGAGCGGCACGGTCGAGGCGGGCACGGTGGTACTCAGCCGCCAGGGCGGCGTGGAGCTGCCGCCGCCGGGCGCCTGGTCACTGGACCCGGCGCACTCCTCGGTGGGCGCGGTCGCCCAGCACCTCGGGATCTCCAGCGTGCACGGCCGGTTCACCGCGTTCGGCGGGCGCATCGAGATCTCCGAGGACGTCCAGAGCTCCCGGGTCGAGGCGGTCATCGACGCGGCGAGCATCGACACCGGCAACGGCATGCGGGACAAGCACCTGCGCTCCCCCGACTTCCTGGACGCCGACCGGTTCCCGGAGATCACCTACCGCTCCAACGGGCTGACCCCGGCCGGGCCCGACCGCTGGACCGTGCACGGCGAGCTGACCATGCGCGGCGTGCGGCGGCCCGTCGACCTCGACCTGAGCTACCTCGGCACCGGCCCCGACCCGTGGGGCGGGGTGCGCGCGGCGTTCAGCGCGACCGCCGAACTGCGCCGCGAGGACTTCGCCATGAACTACAACCAGGTGGTCCAGGCGGGCATCGCGGCGATCGGCACCACGCTCCGCGTCGAGCTCGACATCCAGGCCGTGCAGGGCGATTCCCTGCCCGCTGTCTGACAGTCCGCCGCCGTAGGGTCGGTTCCATGGCACCCAACATCGCAACGAACACCGCCGTGGAACTCGACGCACTGCTGGACTTCGTACGGCCCCGGCACCGGGCGATCCTGCTGACCACCCGGGCCGACGGCCGCCCCCAGGGCTCCCCGCTCACCTGCGGCGTGGACGACGCGGGCCGGATCGTGGTCTCCACGTACCCCGAGCGCGCCAAGACCCGTAACGCCAAGCGCGACGCGCGGGTCAGCGTGATCGTGCTGTCCGACGACTGGAACGGGCCCTGGGTCCAGATCGACGGCTCGGCCGAGGTCCTCGACGTGCCGGACTCGGTCGAGCCGCTGGTGGAGTACTTCCGGAACATCTCCGGCGAGCACCCGGACTGGGACGAGTACCGGGCGGCGATGGTGAAGCAGGGGAAGTCGATCATCCGGATCACCCCGGAGCGCTGGGGCCCCGTCGCCACCGGCGGCTTCCCGGCCCACCTCGCCCCGTGATCTCCCCCGCCCTGCTCGACCGGGCCCGGATCGTCGCCGGGCCCGAGGTCGGCGAGGCCGCCGCGCGCGGCCTGACGGCGGCCACCGGGCGCACCGTCGAACGCGGCCCCGTCGAGGGCCCCTTCGTGTACGTGGGTGCCTCGCTGCCCGACGCGGTGCGCGGGGCGGACCTGGTCTGGTTCCACAGCGTCAACGCGGGTACGGACGCCCTGCTGCGGTCCGGGCCCTGGCCGGACGGCGTGCTGCTGACCCGGACCGTGGGCCGGATGGGCGAGCGGATCGCGCAGTACGTGCTGGGCTGGGTGCTCGCGGAGTGCCAGTCCGTGCCGGAGTTCGCCGCCCAGCACGCCCGCGCCGAGTGGCGCCGCATCGACTCCGAACTCGTCGCCGGGCAGACCGCCGTGGTGCACGGCATCGGCCGCATCGGCTCCGCCGTCGCCACGCTGCTCCGGGCCTGCGGCATCCGGACCGTGGCCGCCGCCCGCACCCCGCGCCCGGTGCCGCCCGGCTTCGACGCGGTGGTCCCGGCGGACGAACCGGTCGCCGCCCGCTGGGTGGTCGCCGCGCTCCCGCTGACCGGGGCGACCACCGGCTACTTCGGGGCGGACCGGTTCGCGGCGATGGGCGGGGCGACGTTCCTCAATGTGGGGCGGGGCGCGACGGTGGATACGGGGGCGCTGGAGGGGGCGTTGCGCTCCGGGGCGGTGGGGCGGGCGGTGCTCGATGTGCTGGCCGACGAGCCGGCGGCGCCCGGGGACGCGTGCTGGCGGCTGCCGCGTACGGTCGTCACCTCGCACTCCGCGGGGATCACGGCGGACGAGGACATCGTCACGGACTTCGCGGCGTGCCTGCGGGAGGTGGCGGAGGGGCGGGTACCGGCGCTCAGGGTGGACACGGGGCGGGGCTACTGAGCCCTTGGCGGGCGCGTTCCCGCATCGCGTCGATCCCCGCGATCAGCAGGTCCAGCGCGACGGCGAAGTCGCGCTCGCGGGTCTCCTCCACGGTGGCCCCGCCGCGCGCCGCCATCAGGCCCGGCGAGTCCTCCACGAAGCCGTCGAGCCGGGGCTGCTCCTGGATCGCCGCCCTCGCCTGCCGGACGTACTCGTCCTGGCTGAGCCCCGCCTCCGCGCTGCGCCGCGCGAACCGGCCCTCGGCCGTGCCGAATCCGTACACGAACTGGAAGACCGCCGACAGCGCCCCGCCGTGGCTCTCCGGAGGCAGCCCGGTCGCCCGGATGACGTCCCGCACGGTGCGGGTCACCAGCAGTGCGTGCGGGCCGAGGTTGAGGAAGCGGCCCGCGAGCGGCGAGACCCAGACGTGCCGTACCAGCAGCCCCCGGTACGCCGCCGCCACCGCGCGCAACCGGTCCTGCCAGGGGGCGGCGGGCGGCGGCGCGATCTCGCTGTAGACCGCGTCGAGGGCCAGTTCCAGCAGGTCGTCCTTGGTGTCCACGTACCAGTACAGGGACATGGCCGTCACGTTCAGTTCGGCGGCCAGCCGGCGCATGGAGAACCTCGCCAGGCCCTCGGCGTCCAGCAGCCGGACCGAGGCCGCGGTGATCCGCTCCCGGTCGAGCCCGGCCGGCTGGTCCGTGCGGCGGGAACGCGCGGGCTGCCGGGTCTCCAGCCACACGCTGGACCGGACAGGGTTCTTCACGCGGTCGGCCGCGGACACCATGGCGCACTCCCTCGTCTCGCCGGCGGGACGGACGGACCGTCCGTGTACCGCCTGCCCGTGAAACGGAGGCGTACGGTCCGGCAGGTCCCGCCCGATGCTATGCCGCGGTCGCGGCCGGGCGGCCGGGGATCGCGGTGGATGGGGCGTACAAGTGTCTTCTCGTGGGTACGGTGCCGGTCGCCGCATCGGATACGACCTGCCCCGGAAGCTGGAGTGATATGTCACTGCGTCGTCGCACGGTGGAAGTCCTGTTGGCCGCGGGGTTGTTGGGGGCGGCGCTCGCGCCTCCCGCGACGGCGGCGGGGCACGGGCGGGGGCCCGGGCAGTCGGTCCCGCTGCGTGTCGCCACGTACAACATCCATGCCGGGGCCGGCATGGACAACGTCTTCGATCTCGACCGGCAGGTGGCCGCGCTGCGCGCCCTGGACGCGGATGTGATCGGGCTCCAGGAGGTGGACGTCCGCTGGGGCGACCGGAGCGAGTGGCGGGACCTGGCGGCCGAGCTGGGCCGGCGGCTGCGGATGCACGTCTCCTTCGCGCCGATCTACAGCCTCGACCCCGTGGAGGAGGGCGGCCCCCGGCGGGAGTTCGGCGTCGCCGTGCTGTCCCGGTACCGGATCGTGAGCGCCGAGAACCACGACCTGACCCGGCTCTCCACGCAGGACCCGAACCCGGCCCCGGCGCCCGCGCCCGGCTTCGGCGAGGTGGTGCTGAAGGTGCGCGGGCTGCCGGTCCACGTGTACGCGACGCATCTCGACTACCGGGGCGACCCGTCCGTCCGTGTCGCCCAGGTCGCGGACACCCGGCGCATCATGGCGGAGGACCAGGCCCACGAGCGGCGTCCGGTGCGGCAGATCCTGCTCGGCGACTTCAACGCGCCGCCGACCGCTCCGGAGCTGGCGCCGCTGTGGAAGGAGCTGACCGACATCGAGCCGGGCGGGCCGACGTACCCGGCGCAGAATCCGGTGCAGCGGATCGACTATGTGGCCGTTTCGAAGGACACCGTGCGGGTACGCCGCGCGGCGGTGGCCGAGGAGACGCTCGCCTCGGACCACCGCCCGGTCGTGGCCGATCTGTTGCTGCGGCGCTGACCTCGGGAATCGGTCAGCTGTCCGTCGTCAGTCCTCCGTCGTCGGCTGGGTGAGGTCGTAGAAGGTGGCGCTGCCCGCTGTCACCTCCTTGAAGTTCTTCTCCACCCAGGAGGAGATCTGCGAGGCGGTGCCGCTGCCGCTGCCGCCCGTGCCACCGCCTCCGCCCATGCCGCCGCCCGAGACGAAGTAGTGGATGCGGCCGTCCTCGACGTACTTCTTGAACTGCGCGAGGGTCGGGGACGGGTCGCTTCCGTTGAAGCCGCCGATCGCCATGACGGGCTCCTCGGTGGCGAGTTGGTAGCTCGCGGCGTTCTGGGAGCCGATGGCCGCGGCGGCCCAGGTGTAGTCGCCGGCGTTCCTCTCCAGGAACGCCTTGGCCTCGGAGCCGACGGACGCGCCGTTGAGGAGGCCGCCCATGCCGCCGGCTCCGCCGCGTTCGCCCATGGTGGGCGGGGTGCCGCGACGGCCGTTCTGGGTGGTGCCGTTCTGGGTGGGGGGTTGGGCCTGGTTCCGGCCTGTGCCCTGACCCGTCCCTTGGCCGGGCGGGTTTCCGGTGGGCGGTTGGCCCATGCCTGCGCCCCGTTGGCCCGCGCCCTGCTGGTTGGTGCCGCCCTGGCCCGGGGGCATCCCACCGCCGCCCGGGCCACCGCCTCGGCCGCCACCGCCGCCGGGCCCGCCGCCCATGCCGCCCGAGGAAGGACCGGCGGTGACGATGGAGCCCTGGTGGCCCGTGTTCAGGGTGCTCACGGTGTACGCGGCCGGCCCGGCGAGCGACGCGGCGAAGCCCAGCACCACCACGACCAGAGCCAGTTGGCGCCCGAGCCGGGACGCGAGCAGCAGGCCCACCGCCGCCACGAGCCCGGTGACGAGCACCGCCGTCCGCAGCCACGGCAGGTAGTCCGGGGTGCGGCCCAGGAGGACGTACGCCCAGTACGCCGTCACCGCGACGGTCCCCGCGAGCACGGCGCCGGCCCACCAGCGGGCCCGCTCCTCCCACAGGACCGTGACGCCCATGCCGATCAGCGCGGCCAGATAGGGGGCCAGGGCCACCGTGTAGTACTGGTGGAAGATCCCGGCCATGAAGCTGAACACGGCGGCCGTCATCAGCAGCGAACTGCCCCACGCGAGGAACGCCGCCCGTGCGGTGTCCGTCCTCTTCGCGCGCCAGGTCAGCCAGATTCCGGCGACGAGCAGGATCAGGGCGGCGGGCAGCAGCCAGGAGATCTGGGCGCCCACCTCGGAGTTGAACATCCGGCCGATGCCGGTCTCGCCCCACTGGCCGCCGCCGCCCCGGCCGCCTCCGCCGCCTCCGCCGCCTCCACCGCCGACGCTGCCGGTCTCCTCGCCGTTGATCCGGCCGAGCCCGTTGTAGCCGAAGGTCAGCTCAAGGAACGAGTTGTTCTGCGAACCGCCGATGTACGGGCGTGAGGATGCGGGCCACAGTTCGACGGCCGCCACCCACCAGCCGCCCGCGACGACCATGGCGAGCGCGGACAGACCGAGCTGCCCGAACCTCCTGCGTACGGGGACCGGCGCGAACACCGCGTACAGCACGGCCAGCGGCGGCAGGATCAGGAACGCCTGGAGGGTCTTCGACAGGAACGCGATTCCCACCGCGACGCCCGCCCACACCAGCCACTTCGTGCGGCCCTTCTCCATCGCGCGCAGCACGCAGTAGACGGTGGCCGTCATCAGCAGTGCGAGCAGCGCGTCCGGGTTGTTGAAGCGGAACATCAGCGCGGCGACGGGCGTCAGCGCGAACACCGCCATGGTGATGAGCCCGGCGGCGGCACTGAACCGGCGGCGCACGGCCGCGTACAGCACTCCGGCCGTCGCGGCGGCCATCACCACCTGCGGCGCGAGGATCGCCCAGGAGCTGAGCCCGAAGACCCGCACCGACAGGGCCATGGGCCACAGGGTGGCCGGCGGCTTGTCGACGGTGATGGCGTTGGCCGCGTCGAGCGAGCCGAAGAAGAACGCCTTCCAGCTGCGGCTTCCGGCCTGTACGGCGGCGGAGTAGAAGGAGTTGGCGTAGCCGGAGGCGCTGAGGTTCCAGAGGTACGCCAGCGCGATGACGAGCAGCAGGGCCAGGAAGGCGGGGCGCACCCAGGGCGCGTCCTCGGCCCGGCCGCGCCAGATCCGGCGGGGCAGGGAGGCACCGGGCCGTGCGTGCCCCGGGGGCGTGTCCGGCCGGGCGGCCGGAGCGTAGGCGGGGTCGAGCGTGGTCATCGGACGTTCCTCGGGTCGGGGACGGTTTCGGCGGTGGGGGGCGCGGGAACGGCGGCGGGGGGCGTGGCGTAGTGCGCGGGGTTTCCCTGGCCGGCGGCCGGGAAGGGCGCGGCCGGTGCGAGGGCCGTCATCGCGTTTCCCCGCTCCCGGTCCGGGAAGACCCACGCGCGGAAGAGCAGGAAGCGCAGCACCGTCGCCGCGAGGTTCGCCGCGATGAGCACCGCGAGTTCGGTGCTGTGGGAGGGCGAGCCGGAGGCCGCGCCCAGGGCCGCCAGCGAACCGCCGGTCAGGGCGAGCCCGATGGCGAAGACCACGAGGCCCTGCGCCTGGTGACGGACCGCGCCGCCCCGGCCACGTACCCCGAAGGTGAGTCTCCGGTTGGCGGCGGTGTTGGCGACGGCCGAGACGAGCAGCGCGGCCCCGTTGGCGAGCTGGGGCCCGGCGCCGAGCCGGAAGAGGGAGTACAGCGCCAGGTAGAACAGCGTGGACAGGGCGCCCACGACGCAGAATCCGACGAGCTGCCGGGCCAGTCCGCCCGGCACCCCGCCGATCGCCCGGTCGCGCGGATCGTCCCCGAAGGGCCGCGCCAGCCGGTCCAGCGGCAGCGCGCCGACGGCCAGCGCCCGCCCCACCCGCCACACGCCCTTCAGGTCCTCGGTGGCGGTCCGGACGATGTGGACCGTGGAGTCGGGGTCGTCCACCCAGTCGACGGGCACCTCGTGGATGCGCAGCCCGGCCCGTTCGGCGAGCACCAGCATCTCGGTGTCGAAGAACCAGCCGGTGTCCTCCACCATCGGCAGCAGCCGCTGCGCGACCTCCCGCCGGATCGCCTTGAACCCGCACTGCGCGTCACTGAACCGCGCGGCCAGCGACGAACGCAGGATGATGTTGTAGGACCGTGAGATGAACTCCCGCTTCGTCCCCCGCACCACCCGCGAACTCCGCGCGAGCCGCGAGCCGATAGCGAGGTCGGAGTGCCCGGATATCAGCGGCGCCACCAGCGGGAGCAGTGCGTTGAGGTCGGTGGACAGATCGACGTCCATGTACGCGAGGACCGGCGCGTCCGAGTGCGTCCAGACGGTACGCAGCGCCCTCCCGCGCCCCTTCTCCTCCAGCCGGAAGGACCGCACCCCCGGCAGCGACCGCGCCAGCCGCTCCGCCACCTCGGGCGTCCGGTCGGTGCTGGCGTTGTCGGCGACGGTGATCCGGAAGGCGTACGGGAACGTGCGGGCCAGGTGCTCGTGCAGCCGCAGCACACACGGTTCGAGGTCCTTCTCCTCGTTGTAGACGGGTACCACCACGTCGAGCACGGGCGCACCCGCCGCACCGCCCACGCCGGCGAGGAGGTGGTCCCGGGCCGGCAAGGTGCTCCAAGGAGTCTCTGTTCGCATGCCATCGACAGTCGCCAACCCCGCTGTCACGGCCATGTGCTGAGGCTGTGGCCCACATGTGAGTGGTCCGGAACGCCGAGATGTCCGGGGTGCCGAGATGTCCGGGGGCGCCGAGATATCCGGGGCGCCCGCCCTCAGAGCTCGGCTTCGCCCCACTCCGTGACGGCCACCTCGTCGCCCGCCGACAGCTTCCCCGGCGCGACCACGGCAGACTTCGCGCCGAACACGACGCCTCCGCTCGCCGCCCGCCGGTAGCCGGCGAGGGTGCGCAGGGGCTCCGGACCCCGCCGCGCCCCGGCCTCCTGCGCGACCAGGGTGACGGCGCAGCGCACGGCGGGTTTGGCGTAACCCAGCTCGGCGCCACCGATGATGAGGCGGCGCGCGCGGTCCTCGGCGTGCGGTTCGCCCGCCCAGCCGCCGTCGACCACGATGTTCGGGCGGAACCGGTCCATCGGCAGGGGCGGGGCGCCCCGCTCGGCCATCCGCCGGTTGAGGAGGTCGAGGGAGGCGACGGACAGCAGGTGCACGGCGCTGCTGTCGGCGTATCCGGACGGGCCGGAGACCAAACCCTCGGCGATCCGGTCGTGCTCCGGCGGCACGCGCACGAGACGGCTGGGGGAGCCGAGGACCTCCGAGAGCCAGATGGCGACGTCTTCCCCCTGGTCGATGCCCTGGAACGTCGTACCGAACAGATCGACGTCACGGCGCGGCGCGGACGTCGTCACTTCGAGGCTCACCGAGCCGTGTCCGCCCGTACCGAGTACGAGGCGGGACCCGTCGGCGCTGACGGTGGGCCGGATCAGGGCGAGACGGGGGTGCCGGCGCTGTGTGCGGAAGACCCCGCCCTCGCTGATGACCATGAAGCTGCGGTCATGCGCGAGGCCCGCGGGCGTCAGGACCGCCTCGCTCACCGACGTACCCGCACATCCCTTGACGGGGTAGCAGATCAGATCCGTGACCCTGGCCATGGTGCCCCCTTCGGTCCACTGCCTCACCTTCACGCGCAAGCCTTGTGCCGTCGGTGGTAGGACCAGGTCACCGCCGCCAGGAAGGGGCCCCGCAACAGGAGGGGGCCGTAGGCGGCGACGAAGAGGACTTCGCCGACGGAGATGCCGGGATCCGGACTCGGAGAGGTCAGCAGTCCTCCGAAGAAGAGCACCCACCACAGGACCATGACCGCGAACGCTCCCAGCGAGGCGGCGAGGAACTCGTCCCGCTCCATCACCCCGACCGGCACTCCCAGCACGAGCGCCACGCGCCACACCCCGGAAGGGACGGTCGACCAGGCCGCGACATGGGCGGCCCGCACAGCCCAGCTCGGAGGCGGCGGAACGCGGGATTCGGGCGGGGCGGGGGCCGACGTCGTCATGCTGCGAATCTCCCGCACCGCCCGGCCCGGCACGTCGTACCGCATGATGATCCGCCTCCACCGCACGGGGGAGCGCGCCCCGGGCCGCGCCACCGCCGTCGGAGCTCCGCCCCGCCGGTTCGACGAGCACCGTGGGGTCGTCCTCGGTGCTGTGGATCGGTACCGAACGGACATGAGCGGATGGCTCGGTCCGCCGGTACTCAGGCGGGCGGCGGTCCGGCGGGCCTGCCCGCGTCCGCCCGCTCCGCGGGCAGCCGTACCGCGAACACCGTCTCCCCCGGCACCGACCGCACCTCCACCGCGCCGCCGTGGGCCGCCACCACCGCCTGGACGATCGCCAGGCCGAGGCCCGTCGAACCGGCGTGGCGGGAACGGGAGGCATCGCCCCGGGCGAAGCGTTCGAAGACGTGGGGGAGGAGGTCCGGAGGGATGCCGGGACCGTCGTCCTGGACCTCCAGGGTGACCCAGGACGCGTCGGGGCCGGCCAGGACGCGGGCGGTGACCGTGGTGCCCGGTGGGGTGTGGGTACGGGCGTTGGCCAGGAGGTTGACCAGGACCTGGTGGATGCGGGTGGGGTCGGCGCGGACCGTCGCGGGGGCGTCCGGCAGGTCCAGGCGCCACTGGCGGACGGGCTCCGCGCGGTCCGCCGCGCGGGCGTCGCTCACCGCGTCCACGACGAGCGGCGAGAGATCGGTGCTCTCGTACGAGAGCGGGCGACCCGCGTCCAGGCGGGCGAGCAACAGCAGATCCTCGACCATGCCCGTCATCCGCTGCGCCTCCGACTCGATGCGGCCGAGCGCGTGCCGGGTGTCCGGACCGGGGTCCTCCCGTCCGCGCCGGGTGAGTTCGGCGTAGCCGCGTATCGAGGCCAGCGGCGTCCGCAGTTCGTGACTGGCGTCCGCGACGAACTGGCGCACCCGCGTCTCGCTGCGCTGCCGCACGTCCAGCGCCGAACCGACGTGCCCCAGCATCCGGTTGAGCGCCGCGCCGACCTGGCCGACCTCCGTACGCGGATCCGCCTCCGCGTCCGGGACCCGTTCGAAGAGGGCCACCTCACCGCTGTGCAGGGGAAGTTCGGAGACCCGGGTCGCGGTCGCCGCCACCCGGCGCAACGGCCGCAGTGCCACACCGACCATCGCCGCGCCCGCGATCCCCGCCGCGACGAGCCCCGCACCGGTCACGCAGACCTCCACCAGGATCAGGGTGCCCAGCGCACGGCTCACCTCGCCGGTGGGAATCCCGACGAGGACCGTGCCGCCGTCGTCCGTCGGCACCGCCCGCACCCGGTAGCCGCCCAGGCCGGGCAGCTCGACGTCATGCGCGCGGTCGTCCGCCGTGACACCGGCCTCCGTCACCGCGTCCCGCTGGGCGTCGGTCAGCGGTTCGGTGTTCTCACCGGCGTCGAACCCGCCGTCCTTCACGACGGCCGAGTCCGTGATCTCCCCCCGCTCGACCAGCGCGCCGAAGGTCTCCAGCGGCTGACCGCCCATGCCGATGAAACCGAGCGGATCACGCTCCGGGGACGTTTTCGGGCCCCCTGGTGCGGGAACACCCGGCGCCCGCTGCGCCCGGACCGCTATGTCCCGCAGCTGGCCGTCGAGTTTCCCGTACAGGTAGCTGTGGAACGCGATCGCGGTGACCGAGCCGATCACGGCGGCGACGACGGCGATCAGGGTCACCGCCGAGACCACCAGACGGGTGCGCAGGGTCCACGGCCGCCGCACCGCGCTACTCACCGGGCTTGATCAGGTATCCCGCCCCGCGCCGGGTGTGGATCATGGGCGTGCGGCCCGCGTCGATCTTCTTGCGCAGGTAGGAGATGTACAGCTCGACCACGTTGGCCTGGCCGCCGAAGTCGTAGTTCCAGACCCGGTCCAGGATCTGCGCCTTGCTGAGCACCCGGCGCGGATTGCGCATCAGGAACCGCAGCAGTTCGAACTCGGTCGCCGTCAGGTGGATGTTCTTCCCGCCCCGGCTCACCTCGTGGCTGTCCTCGTCCAGCATCAGGTCGCCCACGACGAGCTGCGACTCGCTGCGCGCCGCCGCCGTCCCCGACCGCCGGATCAGGCCGCGCAGCCGGGCCACGACCTCCTCCAGGCTGAACGGCTTGGTGACGTAGTCGTCGCCGCCCGCCGTGAGCCCGGCGATCCGGTCCTCCACGGAGTCCCGCGCGGTCAGGAACAGCACCGGCACGTCGGACAGTTCCCGCCGCAGCCTGCCGAGGACGGCGATCCCGTCCATGTCGGGCAGCATCACGTCGAGGATCACCACATCGGGCCGGAACGCACGGGCCGTACGCACGGCGGCCGCACCGTCGCCCGCGCTGCGCACCTCCCAGCCCTCGTAACGAAGCGCCAGCGACAGCAGCTCCGTGAGCGAAGCCTCGTCGTCCACGACCAGCACCCGCACGGGGGTGCGGTCCGGCCTGAGCAGTTCGGTACGCCCCTGGGGCGAGGTCGTCGTCGTCATGACGCCAGCCTCCGGGACAGCTCTGAGAGAGTTCTTTCCCGTTTCTGTGAATTCCCTGAGAAAGCCGCGCCGGGGATCTCAGACGCCGAACAGCTCCTTCGCGTTGTCGTGGCAGACCGCCCGGAGCCAGTCGTCACCCAGGTCCAGGCGTTCCAGGGCGTGCAGTTGGTGGGCGTACGGGTACGGGATGTTCGGGAAGTCCGTGCCCAGCAGCACGCGGTCGCCGAGGGCCGCGAGGCGGCCGAGCTCCCCCGGGGGGAACGGGCTGAACTCCTCGACGAAGTCCGTGAACGCCATCGTCGTGTCGAGCCGGACCTCCGGGTACGCCTCCGCGAGCGCCAGGAACTCCGCGTACTCCGGCATCCCCATGTGCGCCACGATCAGCGGCAGCCGGGGGTGCCGGGCGAGGACACGGCCGATGGGGCCGGGACCGGTGTGCTTGCCGGGGGCCGGGCCCGAACCGCAGTGCGCCACGACCGGGATGCCCGCCTCCGCGAGCAGACCCCACACCGGGTCGAGCAGCGGGTCGTTCGGGTCGTACGCGCCGACCTGGAGGTGCGCCTTGAAGACCCGGGCCCCCGCCTCGACGGCCTCCCGCACATAGCGTCCGGCGTCCGGTTCGGGGAAGAACGTCGCGGTGTGCAGGCAGTCCGGCGTACGGGCGGCGAACTCGGCCGCCCAGCCGTTCAGCCAGGCCGCCATCCCCGGCTTGTGCGGGTACAGCATCGACGTGAAGCGGAGCACCCCGAACGAGCGGAGCACGGCGAGCCGTTCCGCCTCCTCGTGCCGGTAGGCGATCGGCCACTCCAGGCCGGTCAGCGGGCCCACCGAGTCGAAGTACGCCCACACCTTGCGCAGGACCCGCTCCGGCATGAAATGCGTGTGTACGTCGATGAGCCCGGGCAGCCCGAGCCGCTGCCGGAACCGCACCACGTCGTCGTGATCGTCACCCATACGGGCGACCCTCTCAGAACAGCCCGTCCTGCGCCGCCCCACCCCCCACCACGACGGTCGGCACGCTCACCCCGGCCGCGTCCGCCCCGGCCGCCGTCAGCGTCCAGCCGGTCATCAGCCGCGTGTCCACGATGACGAGTCCCTGCGGGCCCGCGTCCAGATGCAGGTCGGGTCCGGCCGCCGCGACGAGCCTCCCCGCCACCACGCCCCCGTCCACCAGACCGGTCACCGCGCGGACGGGCCAGGACCGGGGTATCGCGCCGGGGCCGGTCCCCGTCATCCGGCCCTCCCCCAGCCCGAACACCTCCGCGTGGTCCACCGCCGCGAACGGCAGCCGCTCCAGCGCCTCCGGCCGGCCACCGCCCTCCAGGGCCGCCGCCTTCCCGTACAGCTCCTCGACCTCGCCCGCCCGCTCCGCCGGGTCCGGGAGAGCCGCCCGCACCTCCCGCTTGCGGGCGTACGGAACGCGGTCCGGGACCCCGAGGGCCGCCCGCAGCACCTCCTCGGCCCGGCGCGCCGCCATCAGCGGCCCCCGGCCCAGCCAGCTGAAGACCACCGCCCCCTGCTCCCGCAGCCGCGCCGCACCCCGCTCCTCCCCGGTGATCCCGACCTTCACCAGGCCGGGCCCGAACCACGCGAGGTACACCCGGTACATGCGCGGGTCGTCCGGGATCGTGTCGGCGGCCACCGAATGCGCCCGGTCGAGCCGCCCGCACTCCGGGCAGCGGCCGCCCGTGCTCGTCGCCGGCACCACGGCAGCCAGCGGGCAGGCGTTGCCCCGGGCCCCGGAGCAGCGCCGCTCGCCGGACGCCCGGAAGCCGAACTCCGTTCCGTACGCCAGAACGCTCGCCCGCGTCCGCGCCCCCTTGCGCCAGCCCAGCGCGGGGCCGTCGGAGCCCTCGGGCCAACGGAGGCCGGTGCACTGCCAGTCCATGTCCGCAGCGTACGGGTGGGCACTGACAACGGGCCCGGAGCTAGGATTCCGGCATGGACCTGACCGTGCAGGACGTGGACCGGTTCGAGGCGGCCAGGCCCCGGCTGGAGGCCATCGCCTACCGCCTCCTGGGCTCGGCGAGCGAGGCCGAGGACGCCGTGCAGGACACCTACCTGCGCTGGCAGGCCGCCGACACCGGGCGGATCGAGGTCCCCGAGGCGTGGCTGACGAAGGTCCTCACCAACCTCTGCCTCAACCAGCTCACCTCCGCCCGCGCCCGCCGCGAGACGTACGTGGGCGCCTGGCTGCCCGAGCCGCTGCTCGCCGGGGACCCCATGCTCGGCCCCGCCGACACGGTCGAACAGCGCGAGTCCGTCTCGTACGCCGTGCTCACGCTCATGGAGCGGCTGACGCCGGGCGAGCGGGCCGTGTACGTGCTGCGCGAGGCGTTCGGCTATCCGCACCGGGAGATCGCGGAGATCCTGGACCTGAGCGAATCCGCCGTGCAGCAGGTGTACCACCGGGCGAAGAAGCACATCGCCGACGGCCGGACGCGCACCGAGGTGGACGAGGCCGCCGCCCGCCGGGTCATCGAGGAGTTCCTGCTGGCCGCCGCGGGCGGCCGTACCGAACCGCTCGTGGAGCTGCTAACCTCCGACGCGATCTCCCTCGGCGACGGCGGTGGGAAGGTGCCCGCCCGTGCCAAGGCGTTCGAGGGCGCGAAGGCCGTCGCGACGTTCATGCGCGGCCTGCTCAAGCCGGGCAAGGCGAAGACCGCGGTCACCGGCGGCTCCGTCGAGCTGCACATGACGTACGCGAACGGCTCCACCGCCGTCCTGGCGGTCGTCGGCCAACGCGTCATCGGCGTCATGTGTGTGGAGGTCACTCCGGAGGGAATCGCCTCGTTCCGGAACCAGGTCAACCCGGACAAGCTGGACCGCGCGACCCGGCGGTGGGCGGCGATGGAACACGGAAAGCCACTGCTCACGGCCTTCTAAGTACTTAGTGATGCAGGTCACATCACTCTCCTGTCAGGAAAGCGCGGGCTACCCGGTTCAAGGGGCGAGAAACCACCCCGCAGGGGCGAACCCGCGCGAGACAGGAGCAGGCACATGCAGCAGCACCGCATCATCGTCCTCGGAGCCGGATACGCCGGAGCCATCGCGGCGGGCCGCGTCGCCAAGCGGCTGCGCCGCGAGGACGTCAGCGTCACCCTCGTCAACGCGGAGCCCGACTTCGTGGAGCGCGTCCGCATGCACCAGCTCGCGGCCGGCCAGGACCTCAAGCCCCGCCCCTTCACCGAGATGTTCGCCGGGACGGGCGTGGAGCTGAAGGTCGGCCGGGTCACCGCCGTGGACGTCGACCGCAAGGCGGTCACCGTCGACAGCGCGGACGGCGAGGAGGAGCTGGCGTACGACTCGCTCGTCTACGCCCTCGGCAGCGCCTGGAACACCCAGGGCGTCCCCGGGACCGCCGAACACGCCCACGAGATCGCGAGCCGCCCCGGCGCGCTCCGGCTGCGCGAGCGGCTGGCCGCCCTCGCGCCCGGCCAGTCCGTGCTGATCGTCGGCGGCGGGCTGACCGGTCTTGAGGCGGCGACCGAGTTCGCGGAGACCCGCCCGGACCTCGACATCGCCCTCGCCGCGCGCGGCGGGCTCGGCGACTGGCTCTCGCCCAGCGGCCGCGCGCACGTCCGCAAGGTCTGCGACCGGCTCGGGATCACCGTCCACGAGAACACCGCCGTCGCGGAGGTCGGCGCCGGTTACGCCACCACGGCCGAGGGCACCTCGTTCCAGGCGGCGGTCACCGTCTGGACGACCGGCTTCGCGGTCCACCCGCTCGCCGCTGCCACCGCCCTGGAGACCTCGGAGACCGGCCAGATCGTGGTCGACACGACCATGCGCTCGGTCTCGCACCCCGACGTGTACGCGATCGGGGACGCGGCCCTCGTCGCGGGCCCCGGCGGCAAGCCGCTGCGGATGTCCTGCGCCTCGGGCGTCCCCACCGCCTGGCAGGCCGCCGACGCCCTCGCGGCCCGCCTCGCCGGCACCAAGATCCCGTCCACCCCGCTGCGTTACTTCAACCAGTGCGTCTCACTGGGCCGCAAGGACGGCCTCATCCAGTACGTCACCGCCGACGACCGCGCGGTCAAGGCGGCGCTGACGGGCCGGATCGCCGCGGTCTACAAGGAACTGGTCTGCAAGGGCGCGGCCTGGGGCGTGGCCAACCCGACGGCCGGCATGCCGTCCCGCCGCCGCCCGGTCGCGGTGTCCGCCCCGTCCACGCCGGTGGCGGCTGCGGAACGGTGAGGGGGGACCCGGGCCGCCGCCTCCCTTTCCCGCGCCCGTCTGAATTACTCCTCCTCGGCAGCCTCACCTGCAGCCTCCGGTGCAGGTTCAGGCACCACGTTGACCCTCAAGCACCCGTCCACGCCGAACATGTCGATCAGCTGAGAAAGATGGGCACGGGCCGCGCTGTAGCTTGCGGCATGTCGGTCTGCTCTTTCAGATCGGCCGAGCCCCGGGGCCGGTCGCACGGCCGCCGGGGCACTGTCCGCTCATGTAAGCGACATGCGAGAAGGGGTTACAGGGGCGCTGCGTCCTACTTTCAGGACGCTACGCGCAGACCCCGAGGTACTCGGCCAACGGCCGCAGTCCGGAAGGGTGGTTGGGCAGGGACCAAAGGTCCCGCACGATGGCCACGGCCAAGGTGTGGTGCTGCATCCACGTAGGTGCCACCCGGCGCAGCGATTCCAGAGTCTTTACGGCTCCGGCCGCGTCCCCCGTGTCCGTGTGCGCCCGTGCCACGTCCAGAAGCAGCCACGTGCGCCACGACGGCGGTGTGTCCTTGCTCAGCCGCATCCCCTTGGCCAAGGCCAGAGCGTCCTGCGGGTGACCGTACTGAACGGCCAGCCGAACACGCTCAATCCGCACGGAGGACGGGCTGAAGACACTGACCATCCGGTTGTCACCACCCTCAGGCAGCTTGGCGACGCGCGCGGCCTCCTTCTCCGCCGCCCCCATCATCGCCGCCGCACGGTCGTAGTCCCCACTCCGCGCGGCGGACGTGGCAGCGCTCATGGTCAGCGCTCCCCACACCTTCAGCCCGTCAACGGTGTCGAGTCGTCCCGCGCTCACCATCTCGTCAGCGGTACGCAGCGCAATGCCCAGTGCGTCCTCCAGACGGCCCTGCCGCTGGTACGTCCAGGCCGTGGAGTTGACGATCATCGGGACGAGCAGCGGATCGGCCGACTGCCCAGCTGCCTCTATCGCTCGCTCCAGACTGATGAGAGCGAGATCGGTCTTCCCCATCCGCACGGCAACATGCCCGGCAAGCTGAAGCGCCTTGCCCAGTGCGCCGAAGCCGGCCCATTGCACCTCCCCCTCGGACGAAGCAGCGGCTGCGCGCGCATCCGCAATGAGCTCCGGCAGGGCCGTCATCACGGCGTCGAACTCGGCGGAGTGGTACTGCGTCCACCCCTCCGCGATCCGCTCACGCAGCCGATCCATCGCGAAGCCGTCCCCGGGCGGCTCCGGCTCCGGCCCCCACAGCGCGGGCATGATGGCGCGACGCACCGCCACGAAGCGCGGCCCGTCGTTCTCCCCCGAGGACGCGACAGCGGGCGGGTCCCCCAGAAGCGTGGTGAGCTCAACGCCGAGACCGTTCGCGAGCGCGTGCAACGTAGGAAGGCGTGCCGACTGCTTCCGCCCCTGCTCAAGCTGCCTGATCACATCGACGGACACATCCGCCCGCTCGGCCAGCTCTTCCTGCGTCAAAGAAGCCAACCGCCGCAACCGCCGCAGAGTCCGCCCCAGATCATCGTTCGCCACGCAGTCACGGTACGCCCGTGGCCTCCGAGCGGCGGGTGCCCGGGAGACGTCGGCGCCGCCCCTCCGGACTCAGACCAACCCGTCCCATCCCCACCGAGGGGTCGGTCCCGGGTCGCCGAGGTCGGTGCCGACCGGGTCGGCGGAGACGTCTCGGGCGATCCGGGTCCCCCAGTCGAAGTACTCGATGACGCGCCGCCGGAGCACTTCGTCGTCCGGTAGTTCCTTGGCGACGGCCTCGCTCATCAGCTCCATCCAGCGCAGCCGCTGTTCCTCGGTGATGGCCATGCCCAGGTGGGACTTCAGCAGCGCTTGGTGCCCGCCGAGATCGTCCGTGTACCGGGTGGCGCCCCCGAAGATTTCGTCGAGCCAGACGGCGACATGCTCGATATGCGTACGGCTGAAGTCGGCGAACACGGGCGCCAGCAGCGGATCGCTCAGCACCCCGTCGTAGAACGAGTTGCTCAGCCGCCGAAGCCCTTCGATCCCCCCGACTGCCTCTGCCAGCGTCTCCGCCCGCACCGCGTCGCCTCTTCCCCCGGAGACGACGTCGGTCCGCTCGTAGTGCTTCATCTCCTCGATGTCTCCGATGAACGGCCGCACGGAGCCAGGAAGGACGGAAACCACGGGCCCCCGCGGAACCCCTGCTCATGGCCCTCCAGGGACGTCCACTCGATCCGCAGGATGTACCGCTCCGGCTCTTCCACCCCATGACTCAGCTCGTACGCCAGGCACTCCGGCGCGCTGTCCAGTTCCCCGGCAGCTTTGGCATAGGCCCCCTCGAAGGCAACCCGCCGCTCCGGCTCCGCAATGCGATAGCGGATGTACTCGATGACCACGAAATCCCCCAGCCACGTCTGCGAAGGGTTCAGTCTCCGCCGCACCGCCGACCGTCCGGAGGGCTTCCCCCGAAAGCGAAACTCCGCAACCAGAAAGCCGAGTTGGAGCACCGGGGTCATTCGCCGGGGCCAGCGGTCCGGGCCTGCTGCCGAGCGGCCGGGGTCCCGCGTTCCGCAAACGCCGGAGGCCCCCAGGAATTCTCCTGGGGGCCTCCGGCCTGCTGTGCACTCGGCAGGATTCGAACCTGCAACCTTCTGATCCGTAGTCAGATGCTCTATCCGTTAAGCTACGAGTGCTTGTGCTTCCGGGGTTTTTTTCTGCCCCGTCGGCGTTGCGAGAACAACATTACATGACCTGCGCCGGGACGCGAAATCCATTAGGCGCACCCGGCCTGAGCTGGGCAGATGCCGAGGAACGACCGAAGCCCCGGTCCTGGGGACCGGGGCTTCGGTGTGGTGCGGAGGCGGAGGGATTTGAACCCTCGATGGGGTGTAAGCCCCAAACCGCATTAGCAGTGCGGCGCCATAGACCGGACTAGGCGACGCCTCCATCGCAACGCCCGCGCGAGCGCGAGTGGTGCGTGCAGATGATGACACAGCTGCACGCTGCGCCACCAATCGCGGCCTACGGTACTAGGCGGTCGGCCACGAGGGCAAAGCGGTTGCCGTGCGCAACGCCGGGGCGCGTCGCGCGTTAGGCAGGGCGGGGGCGCCGCCCCCCGCAGGTTCTTCCGCCACAGGAGTCCGCCATGATGCGCCGTCTCGCTCTCACCGCTGTCGCGTCCCTCGCCGCGCTGTCCGCCGCCGCGCCCGCCGCCACCGCCGTGTCCGGGCCCTTCCCGCTGCCGCTCTCCCTGCCGCTCCTCCAGGACGACGGCGCGGGGACGCGGCTCACCGTGGTCGTCGCCGGGTCGGGGAACCCGGAGGCCGACGGCAGGTACGAGCTGGAGTGCGGGCCAGCCAAGGGAAGCCACCCGGTCGCGGCGCAGGCGTGCGAGCGGCTGGATCAGCTGGAGGGGGAGGGGGCGGACCCCTTCGCGCCGGTTCCCCGGGACGCGATGTGTACGCAGCAGTACGGCGGGGAATCCACCGCCCGGGTCACCGGCACCTGGCACGGCCGCCACGTCGACGCCTCGTTCAGGCGGACCAACGGATGCGAGATCGCCCGGTGGAACGGTCTGCGGCCGGTCCTGCCGAACGTGCGGTGACCGGGCCCGAGGCCCCTCGACGGGCCGCCGCGGGGCGGGATGCGACTCGGAGCCGTACAACGTACGCACCAAACCTTGGTGAGAGCTCCCCCTCATCCGCAGCCCCACGCCCCTCCCCTGCCTTTAGACTCCTTCAGTGACAGCCTGAGGCCCGAGGGGCAAGATGGGGCCGCTGTCGGCAAGGTGCAGTAATCAGGGAGGAAGCGTCGTCGTGAGCAGCAGGCCATCCCGAGGCGCTGCTCGCCTCGCAGCCATACTCGACGCCCTTCCGGACGGGCTTCTGCTCGTCAACTGCAACGGTACGGTCGTCAACGCCAACACCATCGCCCTCGAAATGTTCGAGTCGCCGGGCACCGCGCTCGTCGGCCGCGGGCTGCTCGATCTGCTGCCGGAGTTCGACTCCAAGCTGATCCCGGGGTCGATGCGCCGGCCCGAGGCTGCGGACGAGCGGGGCCGTACCAAGCCCACGCGCATGATCGCGCGGCGTACCGACGGCAACGAGTACCCGGTCGAGGTGACCAGCGCCAGCCTGGAGGACGGGCAGGCGGCCTACAAGGACGTCCAGGGTTCGTACGGGGGCAGCTACACCGGTGACGAGCTGCTGATGCTCGTCGTGCGCGACCTCTCCGGCACCGTCGACACCGAGGCCGAGCTGGCCCGCTCGCAGCGCCAGACCGAGATGATCCTGCGCGCCGCCGCCGAGGGTGTCGTCGGTACGGACACGGACGGCCGGGTCGTCCTGGTCAATCCCGCCGCCGCGCAGATCCTCGGCTTCCGGGCCAGCGATCTCGGCGGCCAGGAGCTGCACCCGCTGATCCTGCACTCCCGCGCGGAGGGCGAGCCCTTCCCGTACGAGGGGTCCCCACTCGCCGACACGCTGAAGTCGGGACGCAAACACCGGGTACGCGGGCAGGTTCTGTGGTCCAAGAGCGGGGAACAGGTGCCGGTCGACCTGACCACCGCCCCCGTCCGCGACGGCGACCAGCTCGTCGGCGCCGTGATGACGTTCACCGACCGCCGCCCCTACGAGGAGCTGGAGGCGCGGCGCAAGGCCGAGGCCGCCGAGCTGGCCGAGAGCCACACCTCTGAGGTCACGGAGCTCACCGAACGGCACGCCGCCGAGCTCGCCGCCCTCAAGGAGGCGCACGCCGCCGAGCTGGCCGACCGCACCGAGCGTTACGCCTCCGAGCTGGAGGAGCAGTCCGAGCGGCTGACCGACCTCACCGCCCGGCACACCCAGCTCACCGCCGTGCTCGGCGAGTCGCTGCGCGGCCCCCTGGAGGAGCTGCGCGGCGAGCTCTCCGCGCTCGCCGCCGACCCCGCCGGCCAGCTGTGGCCCGAGGCGAACCAGATCCTGCACCACCTGGCCGCGGGCTACGCGCGCATGACGACCCTCATCGACAACGTGCTGGGCTACCAGCGTCTCGACGCCGGAGCCGAGGCACTGGTCAAGACGCGGGTGCTGCTCGACGGCGTCGTCACGGCCGGCATCGACGCCGCGGTCGAGCTGATCGGCCCCGGCCGCGCCCAGTTCGCGGTGCACGCCCCGCCGATCGAGGCCGAGATCGACGCCGGGCGTCTCGTGACCGCCCTCGCGCACCTCGTCGCGGACGTCGCCGGCGTCGACTCGACCGGCAAGGCCCGCCTCGTGCCCGGCGGCGGGTACGTCGACTCGACCGTCGTGGTCGCCGCCGCCCAGCGGGGTGACGTCGTACGCATCGAGGTGCGCGGACCGTTCGCCGGGGGAGACCCGGTGCACGTGCCCATCGTGAGCGGCATCGTCCGTGCGCACGGCGGTGTGCTCCAGACGCACGAGATGCCGGGTATGAGCGGCAGCGCGTACGTACTCGAGGTGCCGATCGGGGCGGGTGCGGGGACCGTGGCGCCGCCGGAGCCGCCCGCACTGCCGCAGGTGGAGGCCGCTCCTCCGATGGCGCCCGCGTCCCTTCCCCTCGGGGAGGCCGGTCATGCGGACCCGGCGCCGGTGGTGTCGGACGCGCCCGAGGCGGGAAGGGGCCGGCGCCGTGCGCGGCGTTCCTCCACCGACGCCTTCCTGGAGAGCCCCATGGGCGGCGACGACGGCAGCGGCGAGCTGGAAGCGGCCCCCGGGGACACCGGCGCGGCCGCGCCGACCGGTCGCCGGCGTGCGCGCCGTGCCGCCCCCGCTCCCGAAGCCGCCCCGAACGAGCTGATCCCCGCCCAGCAGGCTGCCGAGGGCTCCGGACGCCGTCGCGGGCGCCCCAGCCCCGCTGAGACGGGCGCCCCGGGGCAGGCTCTCGCGCTGCCCGCGGCCGCTCCGTCGGAGGGGTCCGTGGTGACCGCCGCCGAAAGTGCGCAGGGTGGGCGGCCGCAGCTCGGGCAGACGGTGCCCCCGCAGGGCGTTCCGGCCGGGGCTCAGGTCCCGGTCGCGGCCGGCGGACACCGGCGGAACGCGGGTGACGAGGGCCGCCTCGCCCTCCCCCCCGTAATGAACGCCGTCGAGTCCACGGCACCCGCCGCCTTCTCGACCCTCGAAGACGCCGGACGCCCGGCTCCCGCCCCGGTGGGCTCCTCGCCGGAGCTGCCCGCCCCGGCACCGCAGCCGACCGGACGACGCCGCCGCGCCCTCGCCGCCGCCCAGGAACGGGCCGCCGCCGCCGAGGCCGGACCGCGCGTCCCCTTCGCCCTCCCGCCCGCCGACGCGGACCGGGCCACCCCTGAGGCCGGGGGGCCGGACGGATCCCTGGGCGCGGGGATCGGGGTTCCGGGTTCCACCGACGCGCCTGAGAGCGCCGAGTCGGGTTCGTATGACGTCGGCGTGGGTACGGACGAGGCCGCCGCGGTCGATTCGCACGGCGCCGACGTGGGTACGCGCCCGGCCGGGCCCGCCGCGTTCCAGTCCGAGGCCGGGCTGCCCGGCGGGCCGGACGCCGCCACCGGCGCCCCCGCCGCCACCCCGTCCGACTCCCCGGCCGGGGCGCCGGAGCACGCCCCCGTACCGCCGCAGGCCCAGCCCGCCCCCACCGGGCGGCGCCGCGGCCGCCACGGGGACACGGGGCCGCAGGAAGTGCAGCCCGCACCGTTCGCGCTGCCCGGACCGGCTGGGCCGACAGCGCAGAGCGCCCCGCCCGGACCGGCCGCCGAAACCGCGCCGCCCGCCACCGCCGAACCCGTCGCCGATCCCAGGCTCGGCGCGCCGGGCGCCCCCTTCGCGCCCCCCGCCCAGCCGGAGCAGCCCGGTGCCTCGGCCGACCTGCCCGTACCGCCCGCGCATCCCGGCGGCTGGGAGGACGACGACGCCTCCGGCCAAGGGCCCGCCGTACCCGCCGCCGCGCCGGAAACGCAGAGCACCGGACGTACGAGCCACACCACCGGCACGGCCACCCCCGCCGGCCCCCCGGCCCGTCCCCGCATGCTGGCGCCCGCGCCCGACGCACGGCGGCAGCCGCTGCCCGCCGAGGCCCCGATGTCGGGGGCGTCGGACTCGACGCAGGGGCGCGCGTTCAGCGTGCGCACGCTGGGGCAGGGCGTGCCGTTCGCCCAGCACATCGCCCACCAGCAGAACCAGACCCTGGGCGGCGGCAGCAGCGTCGGCCGGCGCCGCAAGCTGGCCGCGCCCCCGGAGCCCGAGCCCGGCCAGGACGAGCGCCCCGCGCCGCCCGCCACGGCTCCCACCCCGGCACCCCCGCAGCCCGCGCCCGCGGCACCCGCCGCCACGCCCCCCGCCCCCACCGTGCACGGGCAGGGATCGGGGCAGCTGATCTCCGCGCCGGCGGCCGAAGGGCGCGCGTACGCCATCGGGGCGCCCGACGAGGGCGCGGCCGAGGGACCGGAGCCGCTGGACGGCCCCGGTGGCGCGGTCGAGGTCGCCAACCGCCCGTCCCCGCAGCCGGTGGACGACGAGCTGCCCCCGGAGCCGCTGGACAACCCGCGCCGGCTGCTCGTCTGGCCCGCGCCCGACGTCTCCACGCAGCAGGCGCTGAGCGACCGCGGTTACCGGCCGGTGATCGTGCACTCGCGCGAGGAGGTGGACGCGCAGATCGCGGCGTTCCCCGCCGCGCTCTTCGTAGACCCGTTGACCGGGCCCATCACCCGAAAGGCGCTGCAGTCCCTGCGGCAGGCGGCGGTCGCCGCCGAGGTGCCCGTACTGGTGACCGCCGGCCTGGGACAGGCGTCGCGGGAGGCGGCGTACGGTGCCGACCCCGCCGTACTCCTGAAGGCGCTCGCGCCGCGCGACAGCGAGCAGCACCCGCCGCGTGTCCTGCTGATCGAGGAGCACCAGGACATCGCGGCCGCGCTGACGGAGACGCTGGAGCGGCGGGGCATGCAGGTCGCCTGCGCCGCGACGGACAGCGAGGCCGTGGCGCTGGCGACCAGGATGCGGCCGAACCTGGTGGTGATGGACCTGATGCAGGTACGCCGCCGCCGGGCCGGAATCGTGGACTGGCTGCGCGCCAACGGACAGCTGAACCGCACCCCGCTGGTCGTCTACACCTCGGCCGGCATCGACGAGGCGGAGCTGCCGCGCCTCGGCTCCGGCGAGACCGTGCTGTTCCTGGCGGAGCGCTCCACCAGCGACGAGGTGCAGTCCCGCATTGTCGACCTGCTCGCGAAGATCGGAACGAACTGACCGGCGTACCGAGGCATACGACGAGGGCGGTACGGGAACGCACCCGTACCGCCCTCGCTCCGTCCGCTCCTCAGAGGACCGGACAGCTGATCAGAGCTGCGTGATGTCCAGCTCGCCCTGCGCGTACTGCTTGCGGATGACCTTCTTGTCGAACTTGCCGACGCTCGTCTTCGGCACCGACGGAATGACCGACCACCGCTCCGGCAGCTGCCACTTCGCGATGCCGGACTCGGCGAGGAACGCCTTCAGCGACTCGTAGTCAGCGGTGGCGCCCTCCTTGAGGACGACCGTGGCGAGCGGACGCTCACCCCACTTCTCGTCCGGAACGGCCACGACGGCGGCCTCCGCGACGTCCGGGTGGCCCATCAGCGCGTTCTCCAGCTCCACGCTGGAGATCCACTCGCCACCGGACTTGATGACGTCCTTCGCCCGGTCGGTGAGCGTGAGGAAGCCGTCCTCGCTGATCACACCGACGTCACCGGTCTTCAGCCAGCCGTCCTCACTGAACTTGTCCTCGGGCCTCAGCGCCTCGCCGTCCGCGCCGCCGTAGTACGCACCGGCGATCCAGGCGCCGCGCACCTCCAGCTCACCGGCCGACTCGCCGTCCCACGGCAGGTGCTCGCCGGCCGGGCCGACCAGCCGCGCCTCGACGCCGGCCGGGAAGCGGCCCTGGGTGACGCGGTAGGGCCACTCCTCCTCCGGGGTCAGTCCGGCGGGCGGGTTGGCCATGGTGCCCAGCGGCGAGGTCTCCGTCATGCCCCAGGCGTGACAGAGGCGGACGCCCAGCTTGTCGTACGCCTCCATGAGGGAGGGCGGGCAGGCGGCACCGCCGATCGTGACGTTGGCCATGGACGTAAAATCGCGCGGATGGGCGGTGACCTCGGCGAGCAGGCCCTGCCAGATGGTGGGAACGGCCGCGGCGTGCGTCGGGCGTTCGCGCTCGATCATGTCGGCGAGCGGGGCGGGCTGGAGGAAACGGTCCGGCATCAGCATGTTGACGCCCGACATGAACGTCGCGTGCGGCAGGCCCCAGGCGTTGACGTGGAACTGCGGAACGACGACGAGGGTGGTGTCCTTGTCGGTCAGCCCCATCGACTCGGACATGTTGACCTGCATGGAGTGCAGGTAGATCGAGCGGTGGGAGTAGACGACGCCCTTCGGGTCCCCCGTCGTGCCGGAGGTGTAGCACATCGCGGCGGCCTGGCGCTCGTCCAGCTCCGGCCAGTCGAAGCTGGTGGGGCGGCCGGCGAGCAGCTCCTCGTAGTCGTGCACGCGCACCGCCGCGCCATCCAGGAGGGAACGGTCGCCCGGACCCGAGACGATCAGGTGTTCCACCGACGTCAGCTGGGAAAGCAGCGGCGCGATGAGCGGCAGCAGGGAGCCGTTGACGATGACGACCTTGTCGTCGGCGTGCTTGACGACCCAGACCAGCTGCTCGGCGGGCAGGCGGAGGTTCAGCGTGTGGAGAACGGCGCCCATGGACGGGATGGCGAGGTACGCCTCCACGTGCTCGGCGTTGTTCCACATGAGCGTCGCAACGCGCTGATCGGCGTCGATGCCGAGTTCGTCGCGCAGGGCGTTGGCGAGCCGGCCGGCGCGGCTGCCGATCTCCGCGAAACTGCGCCGGTGCGGCTCCGGCTCTCCGGTCCAGGTCGTGACCTGCGACTTCCCATGAATCGTCATCCCATGCGTCAGGATGCGGGTGACAGTCAGCGGTACGTCCTGCATGGTGCTGAGCACGGCGTCCTCCCGGTGGGCGCTACGCGGCAGTAGGGTTCCGCTGATTCTGCGCACATACCGCTTGGTATGTCACTACTTCCGGGGGTACGAATCGGTGTCGTCCCGCAATGTCACACCACCCGGGACCGGGTCGGATCACCCTGTTCCGCCTCTGCGGAGGCCACCGCTCAGCGGTCCGAGGCCAGCTCCGGGTCCTCGCGGAGCTTGCCGAGCGCCCGGGAGACCGCGCTCTTGACCGTGCCGACGGACACCCCGAGCACCTCGGCGGTCTGCGCCTCGCTCAGGTCCTCGTAATAGCGGAGGACGACCATCGCCCGCTGGCGGGCCGGCAGCTTCAGGACCGCGCGCCACATCGCGTCGTGCAGCGACTGCCGCTCCGCGGGGTCAGGACCGGGAACGGCCTCCGGCTCGGGCAGTTCGTCACAGGCGAACTCGTCCACCTTGCGCTTGCGCCACTGTGAGGTCCTGGTGTTCAGCAGGGCCCGGCGGACATAGCCGTCGAGGGCCCGGTGATCCTCGATCCGGTCCCAGGCGACGTACGTCTTGGTGAGCGCGGTCTGCAACAGGTCCTCGGCGTCGCTCGGGTTGGCGGTGAGCGAGCGCGCCGCCCGCAGCAGCACCGGACCGCGCGCCTGCACGAACGACGTGAACGAGGGGTAAGGGAGATGCGGCGCCGCCGAGGTGCGCGCCGTGTGCGCGGCGCGGCCGGAGGCGCCCGTCGTGCGCGCCGACGCGTAGGTGCGTACCGGTGCGGCTCCCCTGTGGGTGCCCGTGCGGACTGGCGTGGTCATGCCTCCACGCTAGGAGCGGGGCCCGCTGCCCAAATCGCCCCCAGGTCCCGAAACCGCGTCCGCCTCAGGGTGTAGGACCGGGCCCCCCTCCACCTCCTGTAGGTGGAGGGGGACATACCCGGGGCGTCGGGGTCGCCCCTGAGGCGGGGGCGCGAACGGCGGACGGCCCGCCCGCGCGCCGGAGTGGCGTACGGACGGGCCGTCGTGTGCGTCCGTCGCGGTCCGGCCCCCCGACCGGGCCGCGAACGGAGCGGCGGTCACCAGAGGTTCGTGAAGTTCACCGCCAGGTTGTGCGTGGACTGGTCGATATTGGTGAAGGCGGACCCGTTCACCTGCGCGGAGGTGCTCTGGTTCGACGCTCCGGACCCCGTCGCTTGCTGCTGCGAGGTCGAGGAGTTGCCCGCGTTGTCCCGGCCGACCCCGCTGCCACTGATCGTGGCCACGCCCGCGCTCGATCCGCTGCTCGCGAACGAGCCGTTGTCCGCCTGGGCCACTCCGCCGAGGAGAACGGCGGCCAGCGGCAGCGCGGCAACAACGGCGAGGACACGAGCGGTACGGATGCTTGCCATGTCTGTTCCTCCAGGAACCGGAAGTAGGGCTGAGGCTGAACCCGGGCCGGCGGCCGACCCACCCGGTGTGCTGATCACGACGTCGCGGACCAGAACTGCCCACCACCACCCCGGCGAACCACCCACAGCTTCCGGTTCCCCCGCAAGCGTGAGGAACCCGAACCAAACCCCCTACCTGGTGCGAACTATGCGCCCAGCGCCCGCATGAGCGACTTCCCGAGAGGGAAAGGCGGAGGCGGACCCGACCGGATTCGAACCGGCGTCCTCACGGTTTTGGAGACCGCGCGCGACGACCTCTGCGCTACGACCCCGCCCCCACCGGCCATCCTAGGAGCCCCGCACACACGAACGGCCCCCGACCGATTCGCCCGGTCAGGGGCCGTTCACCGCGGTGGGTGTGGGATTTGAACCCACGGTGACTCGCGCCACGACGGTTTTCAAGACCGTTCCCTTAGGCCGCTCGGGCAACCCACCCCGCGCCGGTGTGGTCGGTGAGGACCGGTCCGGCGCGGGGAACAGCCTAGCCGGTCAGCTGTCGCCCTTGCGCTCCCCCAGGGTGACTTCGGCCGTCGCCGTCTTGCCGTCGCGCTCGTAGGTCAGGGTGACCCGGTCGCCCGGCTTGTGGGTCCAGATCTCGCCGATCAGGGTGGGGCCGCTGTCGACGGGGGTGTCGTTGAACTTCGTGATGACGTCGCCCGCGCGCAGGCCCGCCTCGGCCGCCGGCCCGTCCTTCGTGACCGCCTCCGTGCCGCCCGTGCCCTTGTCCGCGATGACGGCGCCGTCGCCCTTCTCGTCCATCGTCACCGTGGCACCGATGACCGGGTAGACGGGCTGGCCGGTCTTGATCAGCTGCCGGGCGACGGTCGACGCCTGGTTGATCGGGATCGCGAAGCCGAGGCCGATGGAGCCCGCCTGGCTCTGGCCGGAGCTGCCGGTCGACTGGATCGCCGAGTTGATGCCGATGACCGCGCCGCCCGAGCTGAGCAGCGGGCCGCCGGAGTTGCCCGGGTTGATCGAGGCGTCGGTCTGCAGGGCGCTCATGTACGAGTTGCTGCCGCCGTTGCCGTCACCGGAGGCGACCGGGCGGTTCTTCGCGCTGATGATGCCCGTGGTGACCGTGTTGGACAGGCCGAACGGGGCGCCGATCGCGATCGTGGAGTCGCCGACCGCCACCTGGTCCGAGTTGCCCAGCGGCAGCGGGGTCAGGGACTGCGGCGGGTTCTTCAGCTTGATGACGGCCACGTCGTAGCCCTGGGCCCGGCCGACCACCTCGGCGTCGTACTTCTTGCCGTCGGAGAACGTCGCCGTGAGCTGACCGCTGTCCGCCGCGGAGGCCACCACGTGGTTGTTCGTGAGGATGTGGCCTTCCTTGTCGTACACGAAGCCGGTGCCCGTACCGCCCTCGCCGTCACCGCCCTGCGCCTCGATCGTCACGACGCTCGGCAGCGCCTTGGCGGCCACACCGGCCACCGTGCGCGAGTCGCGCTTGAGGTCCTGCGGGTTCGCCGAGGCGGAGACCGTGGTCGAGCCCGAGCCGTCGTTGCGGTCCGCGGCCCAGTAGCCGAGGGCCCCGCCGATGCCGCCCGCCACGAGCGCCGCCACCACCACGGCGGCCACCAGACCGCCCGCACCGCGCTTGCGCGGCGCCTCGGGCGTGTGCGTTCCGCCGGGCGGGCCCCAGACCGGGCCGCCGCCACCGCCGTGCG
Organism: Streptomyces sp. NBC_00209; assembly: GCF_045206345.1. Taxonomy (NCBI): domain Bacteria; kingdom Bacillati; phylum Actinomycetota; class Actinomycetes; order Kitasatosporales; family Streptomycetaceae; genus Streptomyces; species Streptomyces sp. NBC_00209. Next base: position 3,420,787 of record NZ_CP108121.1, read on the forward strand.
CCCCCTGGGCGTACGCCGGGACGGCGGGCGGCGGCGGGGGCCAGCCCGCGTCGGCCGCGGACTGCGGCGGGGGCGGGGGCGCGTACTGCGGGTCCGTCGGGAAAGCGGCCGTCTGCGCGGTCGCGGGATCCGGCGAGGAAGGGACGGGGGCGGGCTGCCGGTCCGGCGCCTGCGCGACCGGCTGCTGCCGTGTGGCCGCCTCGTCCGGGTGGGAGGCGGCGGGGGGCGCGTCCTCGGGGTGCGCCTGGGGAGCGTCGGCCGGCACGGGAGGTACGGACGGGGCGGCCTCGGCCGCGTTGCCCTCGTTGCCCTCGTTCTCGGTGCTCACAGCTCTTTACTCCTCGGTTCCACATCAGTCATTCGGCAAGAGATCCGCTGTGTACGTGTCCGCAGTCAGCTTTTCCCACGACACGTCAGGCCACTGTAAGCAGGAGCTGTGCATCTGCGCACGACCCTTACATCGGACAAAACGGCCCTGCGTCGCAAGGTGTGCACGGCCGTGTTCCCGCGGTGACACCATGGCCCGGGTGAACCGAGCACGGCAGCGGCACCCCATGCAGCATCCCATCCAGGTCATCGCCCACCGGGGCGCGTCCGACGACGCCCCCGAGCACACCCTCGCCGCGTACCGGAAGGCGATCGAGGACGGTGCCGATGCCCTGGAGTGCGACGTACGGCTCACCGCCGACGGCCATCTCGTCTGCGTACACGACCGCAGGGTGAACCGTACGTCCAATGGGCGCGGCGCGGTCTCCGCCCTGGAGCTGAACGCCCTCGCCACCCTCGACTTCGGCTCCTGGAAGGACCGCGACGACACGGAGTCGCCGGACTGGGACCCGGTGCCCGGCGAGCTCACCTCCGTACTCACCCTGGAACGGCTGCTCGAACTCCTCGTGGAGACGCGGGCGTCCGGGCGGCCGCTCCAGCTGGCGATCGAGACCAAGCACCCCACCCGCTGGGCGGGGCAGGTCGAGGAGCGCCTTCTGCATCTACTGAAACGCTTCGAGCTCGACGCGCCGCCGCCGGCCGGTACCCCTTCGCCGGTCCGCGTCATGAGCTTCTCGGCCCGCTCGCTGCACCGCGTCCGGGCGGCCGTGCCCCATCTGCCCACCGTGTACCTGATGCAGTTCGTGTCGCCCCGACTGCGCGACGGACGGCTGCCCGCCGGGGCGCGGGTCGCCGGGCCCAGCGTCCGGATCGTGCGCAGCCATCCCGGCTACATCGAACGGCTCCACCGGGCCGGACACCGGGCGCACGTCTGGACGGTCAACGAGCCGGAGGACGTCGAGCTCTGCGTACAGCTCGGAGTCGAGGCCATCATCACCAACCGCCCCAAGCAGGTCCTGTCCCAGCTCGGCCGGTCGTGACCGCGGCGCACCTTTGCGTATGAACGCATCAGCCCATCTGCTCATCAGGAGATCAACTACAGGGAGTACACCGGCGCACTCGGACTGTGCCTGTTTGTGACGAGTGCGTCACTGACAGCCCCTTGGCCGGTTTCCGGCACAGCTCGGGAGGGCATCCACTCCGTGGCGTGGGGGCAAAGGAGGTCTCGGGGGTGGCGTTGATGGTGGCACAGGAGGTGCCCACGTCGTCGAGCATGGCCGTTCCCCATGGTCCTGCGGGCGTGGGCCAGGCGCGGCACCGGATGCGCGAGCAGTTGCGCAGCCACGGGGTGTCGGATTCGGTCGTCGACGATGCGGTGCTGATTCTTTCCGAACTGCTCAGCAATGCCTGCCGGCACGGCAGGCCGCTGGGCTGGCAGACCGAGACGGGAGACGGCGACGTGCGCGCCGCCTGGCGTGTCGACAGGACGGGCGGACTGACCGTCGAGGTGACGGACGGGGGCGGCCCGACCCGGCCGATTCCGGCCACCCCCTCGGTGACCGCTCGCGGCGGCCGGGGGCTCAACATCATCAGCGCCCTGGCCCAGGAGTGGGGCGTACGGGACGACGCTCCGGGCGAGGTCACCGTCTGGGTGCTGGTCGACGGGGGCCGCGGCTCCCACGGCGCGCGGGGCAGCGGGCGGCCGGCCGGGATGACCGGACTGCCGGGCGCACCGAAGGCGACCATCGTGCCGGGGCTCGAAGGGCTGGATTTCAGCGGCGCGTTCGACGATGCGTTCGATGACGCGGGCTGAACACCCGGGCGGGGCATACGTGGACCGAGACGGCCGTACGCAGTGGTGCACCGGGGAGCGGCGGGGCGACTAGGCTCGCGGGCCAGACCGCACTGTCGCAATCGGGAGTAAGCCCACCATGGCGAAGAAGCGCCCTCAGACCAAGGCCGGGAAGCAGCAGCTCAAGGACGCCGAGATCCCGGTGGTCGGGGCTCGTGAGCCCTGCCCGTGCGGTTCGGGCCGCCGCTACAAGGCGTGTCACGGCCGCGCAGCGGCACAGGCGGTGACCGAGCTGGTCCAGCGTCCGTTCGAGGGCCTGGCCGGCGAGTGCGACTGGGTCGCGCTGCGCGAGCTGGTCCCGGCGGCCACGGCCGGGCTGACGCTCAAGGGCGGTCTGCCCGAGGGCGTGCCGTCGGTGACGCTCGCTACGGTCCTGCCGATGGCGTGGCCCGCGCTGCGCCGCGACGACGGCTCCGTCCTGCTCGCCCTGCAGAACGACACCTCCTCCGGCGACCTCAGCCGGGACCTCGCGGACACGCTGAGCCGCGCGCTGGAGGCGGAGCCCGGTTCGCCCGTGGCCGCCCGCCGCGTGCCGGCCGACGGGCCCCGGCTGCAGGACCTCCTGGACAACGAGGCGGCCTTCGAGCCGGTCGTCCACTCCGGCTTCGAGTTCTGGGTGCCGGACTCGGAGAACGCCACGGCCGAGGTGTCCGCCTCGCTCGAACGCGCGAACGAGGCGGCGATCCCGACCACCCTGCTGTCGGGCGTGGACGCCGCCTACTGGTGCGAGACGCCGGAGAAGAACCACCTGCGCTGGGTCATGCCGCACGTCGAGGAGCAGCTCCTCGACGCGCTCGCCCGGCTGCACGCCGCGGGCGAGTCCTCGCTCGGTGAGGACACCCGGCTGGTCGGCTCGTTCCGGGCGCACGGACTGATGGTCCCGGTCTGGGACCTGCCGAGCGCGATGGGCGCCGAGGACTGCGAGAAGCCCGCCGCCGCGTTCGCGGAGCGGCTCGCCACGGCGCTCGCGTCGGACGCGCCGCTCACCGCCGAGGAGCGGCGGGCGCGCGGCGGGCTCACCAACCGCCAGGTGACGCTCAGCTGACCGTGACCGCCGCTCGGCGCGGACGGTGACTCCCGTCACAACTCGCCGTACTGGCAGGTAAATCGCTGTCCGAATACGCGAGATCGAATTTGCGAACGGCAGATCTCTTGTTACGGTTCAAGAAGCCCGGTCGCTGGTGCATCCCCCGTCGCCAGCGACCGGGCATCCTCATTTCCGGGTACGGCGCGCTCCGCGCACCCGGGGGCGCGCAGGCCCGCGTACGGGCCCCTCCCGGTCCACCCGCCGCTCACCCGCCCCAGCTCCTCCGCGCGATGGCCCGGCGTCAGCCCCGCGGCCCAGGAAGCCGGTTGGACCTGCGCCAGGACGGGAAAAGCGCCCGAGATGCCATCAGAAAGCTGCGCCCCGCCGGGTTTTGCGACGCCCTGAATTCCGCGGCATCACCGACACCTCCGGACAAACGGCTGCGCCACAAGCCACCCTGCCGTTTACCCGGAAATCGTGAAGCAAGGCGGAAGGGAGTGGGGAGCGAGGAAGAACGGAAGGGATTCACCGGAGATCGGACAGAGAAGCGACAGAACTCCGTAATGAATGCCATCTGAAAGAACACGCGCGCATCAGAATCTGGCCAACCCTGCCCCCAACCGCTCAGTACTTCAGTCTGCTACCGCCGTCCGGGGCACTCGTGCTCGCCTCGACCAGGGCGTCCAGCACGGCCTCGACGTCCGGCAGCCAGGGCGCCACGGCCGGCGCGGCGCCCTTGGGGCGCGAACCCGGAGTGCGCTCCGGCGCGCGCTCCCAGCGAACCTGCCCGGTGCCGATCTCCGACGGCGGCAGGACGACGTAGCCGCCCTCCCCGTGGAACCGCAGCGAGCTGGGCACCCGGTCCTGCGCGTACAGCAGCTCGCCGAGCCGTTCCAGGGTGTACGGGGCGACCAGCAGCGCCCACCGGGTGGGCGACGCCACCACGGGGCCCAGGCGCAGGCCCGCCCGGTCGAGCGCGGTCAGGGCGCGGGCACCGGCCACCGCCGGCAGGCTCAGGGCGCACGGCGCACGCCCGCCCGTGGCGAGCAGCACCGGCGCCGTCGGCCGGTTCGTCCACCACCAGCGCACCATCCGGGCGTCGGTGGTCGCGGCGAGCAGTCCGGGGTCGAAGGGGTGCGCGCCGGGCACCGCGCACTCGGGATCGGGGCACGCGCAGCGACGGCCGCGGTCACCGTCCCCGCGCAGCCCCGCTCCGGGGAGCACGGGCCATTGCCACTCCGTGGCGCAGGTCAGAGCCGCGTCGAGCCGGGCGGAGCCGCCCCTGCGGCCGAGCCTGCGTCGCCTTCCGAGGATCTCGCGCATGAGCGCTCGTTCCTTTCCGTTGAACGCCGAGGGTCCGCCTCACATCGTGCGTGGTCACACCATGCCTGCGGATCTTCTGGGTGTACGTGCTCGTCGAGCCTGCGGTACGGGTCGTTCGTCGGTACCGAGCGTGAGCCGTGCTGAGCCGGATCGAGCTGCTTGCGGTCGGCATCGTGGCGAGGTGCGGGGCGCACGGCGCTTCTGCGGTCCGTGCGTGCGGCCTCGCCACTCGGGGGTGGGGCGCGGCCGTCACAAGAAAGGACGTCCGGGCCCGCTGCCAGGTTCCGGGGGCGGGCGGGGCCACCCCTGGCCATCCAAAGAATTACGTACCCAGCATGCCTGGAATGACGCGCCCCAGGGGCTTCACCCGGAGGTGCACCCCCGTCGGGCAGACCCAGTCGACCGCTAATGCACACGGCAAGGTGCGTTTTTTGGCCAAGTTGGTTAAGGCGTGGACACCGGGTTTCCCGGGGGGACAATGCTGGACATCGCCTCACTTGTGCGTGTACATGTGGATGCACTGGTAGCGGCGCAGAATGACATGGGGGTTTGCGATGCTATTCGACGGAACACACCGCTCGGAAAGCCGGCGACCATGAGCGCTCCGCACCTGCCAAAACTGGCCGGAATCGATCCCACAGTTCCGGTTTCGGATGAGACTGCCGGGCCGATCGAGGCGGTGCCCGCCGCGCCCGGCGCCTTCATCCAGGACCGGCTCGCCGGCTGGGTCTCCGACCTCACCACGCTCCACGAGCTCACCGAGCGCCTGGCCGGAACCAGCACCCTGGACGACGCACTGCACGAGTTCCTCGACGCCGGAGCCGCCCTGGTCGGCGCCCGCCGGGGCCTGGTCGCCTTCGAACCGTCCGACCGGCGCGGCCCCGTCAGCACCATCGGGCTCGGACTGGCCCACGCCGAACTGGGCCAGATCGAGACCGTGCCGCGCAGCGCCACCTCGTACGGACGCATCCTGGAGGGCCTGCCCCACCCGGACGGCCCGCTGACCACCCCCGACCTGCTCGGCGACACCGGCCTGGACCCGCGCAGGCGCGAGGTCGCCGCCCGCCTCGGCTACGCCGCCAGCTACGCACTGCCCCTCGCCACCGCGACGACCGGACGGCTCGGCGCCGCCGTCTGGCTCTACGACGAACCCGCGGAACCCCTGGAACGCCGGCGCCACCTCGTCGGCCTGTACGCGGGATACGCCTCCGAGCACCTGGCCCGCCTGCTGGAACTGGAGCGGGCCAGGGCCGACTTCGCCACCGTGGCCGAGGAACTGCTGCCCACCCGGCTGCCCCGGATCCCCGGCGTCCAGCTCGCCGTACGCCACGAGGTGGCCCCGCAGGGCGGCGGCGACTGGTACGACGCGCTGGCCCTGCCGGAGGGCGCCCTCGGTCTCGCCGTCGGCTCGGTGGGCGGCTCGGGCCCCAGCGCGCTCGCCGCCACGGGACGGCTGCGCGCCGGACTGCGCGCGTACGCGGTGATGGAGGGCGAGGACCCGGTCGCCGTGCTCTCCGACCTCGAACTGCTGCTCCGGCTGACCGAACCGGCCCGTTCGGCGACCGCACTCTTCGCGTACTGCGAACCGGCCCGCCGCAGGATCCTGCTCGCCGGCGCCGGCCACACGCCGCCCCTGATCATCGGCGAGCGCCGCACCTCGTACGTGGAGACCACGCTCTCCGCCCCGCTGGGCATGCTGTCCTGCTGGGAGGCGCCCAGCGTGGACATCACGCCCGCACCCGGCGAGACGGTTCTGCTGTACACCGACGGGCTGCTGCGCCGGGCCGGCGACTCGATGGACCGGGCGTACGCGCGCCTCCATTCGGCGGCGGCGAGCGTCCCGAGGGCGCTGCGCGGGGACGCCGCCTCGGTGGCCGACCACGTGGTGCGCACCGTGCTGCCGGACGGGGCCGGGCGGGCGGACTGCGCCGAGGACGTGGTCGTACTCGCGGCCCGGTTCGACTGAGCCGGGACCTTCGCGTGTAAGAGGTCTTCCGGCCCTGGGCCCCCTTCCGTACGCCCGTACGATGGGGGAGGTCCAGTGTCGTATCAAGGAGAACAGTCGTGTCTGAGGAGTTCCCGGAGACCCCGGAGACCGAAGAGACAGAGCCGGTCAAGCAGCGGAAGAACGGCCTGTACCCGGGCGTGTCCGACGAACTCGCCGCGAGCATGCAGTCCGGCTGGGCCGATACCGAGCTGAACGGTCTGGAGCCGATCGTCCAGGCCGGTCACACCGCCGACCGCCGTGCCGCGCTGTCCGCGCGCTTCCCCGGCGAGCGGCTGGTCATTCCCGCGGGCCGGCTGAAGACCCGTTCCAATGACACCGAGTACGCCTTCCGCGCCTCCACCGAGTACGCGTACCTCACCGGCGACCAGACGCAGGACGGCGTCCTCGTCCTGGAGCCGACGGACGACGGCCACGAGGCGACCGTCTACCTGCTGCCCCGCTCGAACCGGGAGAACGGCGAGTTCTGGCTCGACGGCCAGGGCGAGCTGTGGGTCGGCCGTCGCCACTCCCTCACCGAGGCCGAGCAGCTGCTGGGCATCCCTGCCAAGGACGTCCGCGAGCTGCCCGCCGCGCTGGCCGAGGCCACCGGCCCCGTCCGCAACGTCCGCGGCCACGACGCCGGCATCGAGGCCGCCCTGACCGACAAGATCACCGCCGAGCGCGACGAGGAGCTGCGGGTCTGCCTCTCCGAGGCGCGCCTGGTGAAGGACGCCTTCGAGATCGCCGAGCTGACGAAGGCGTGCGACATCACCGCGCGCGGCTTCGAGGACGTCGTGAAGGTCCTCGACAAGGCCGAGGCCACCAGCGAGCGCTACATCGAGGGAACGTTCTTCCTGCGCGCCCGCATCGAGGGCAACGACATCGGGTACGGCTCGATCTGCGCCGCGGGGCCGCACGCGACCACCCTGCACTGGGTGCGCAACGACGGCGCCGTCCGCTCGGGCGAGCTGCTGCTGCTGGACGCCGGGGTGGAGACCAACGACCTCTACACGGCCGACGTGACCCGCACCCTTCCCATCAGCGGCACGTTCACACCGCTCCAGCGCAAGATCTACGACGCGGTGTACGAGGCGCAGGAGGCGGGTATCGCCGCGGTCAAGCCCGGCGCCGACTTCCGCGACTTCCACGACGCCGCACAGCGGGTCCTCACCGAGAAGCTCGTCGAGTGGGGCCTGCTCGGCGACCTGTCGGTGGAGAAGGTCCTGGAGCTGGGCCTCCAGCGCCGCTGGACCTTGCACGGCACCGGCCACATGCTCGGCATGGACGTCCACGACTGCGCCGCCGCGCGCACCGAGGCGTACGTGAACGGCACCCTGGAGCCCGGCGTCTGCCTCACCGTCGAGCCCGGGCTCTACTTCCAGGCCGACGACCTCACCGTGCCCGAGGAGTACCGCGGCATCGGCGTCCGGATCGAGGACGACATCCTCGTCACCGAGGACGGCAACCGGAACCTGTCGGACAAGCTGCCCCGGCAGGCAGACGAGGTCGAGGCGTGGATGGCCCGGCTCAAGGGCTGATCCGCCGCCTGCGCCACGCAAGGAGGGGCGCCCCGCTCAGGACACCATGAGCAGGGCGTCCTTCCGCCATTTCAGGACCTTGTCGAAGCTCACGACCGCGCCGGCGCACCCCGGGCGGTTGCCGAAGTGGACGTGGTCGGCGAGCTGTTCGATCAGGCACAGGCCCCGTCCCTCCTCGGCGGTGACGGGCGGATACGACGCGTACTGCGGGTCCGGCAGTCCGCTCCCGGGCTGCCGCTCCGACGTGTAAGGCCCGCCCCGCGTGGGAAAACCGGGCCCCGAATCGGCGACTTCGATGCGGCACTTCTCGCCGTCCAGATACGCGGTGACCCGGTACTGGCCACTGGCCGTGGCCGACGGATCCTCCCAGGCGTCCCGGTCCTTCCCGGTGCCGTCGGAGGTGGAGCCGTACTCCCCGCCGTACTCCCCGCCGTGCTCGACCGCGTTCGCACAGGCTTCGCTGAGCGCGAGAGACAGGTCGAAGGAGATGTCCGGGTCCACGCCCGCGGATTCCATCGTGCCGAGCAGGAACCGGCGGGCGAGCGGGACGCTCGCAGCGTCGCGCCGCAAATGGAGTGACCACCAGATGCTCATGCTCCGGCCTCCCGGTTGCGGCTAGACATACCGCTACGTATTGCCGCACTCGGGCGGTCGTAAGCACGTGCATGCTCTGATGCCGCCCATTCGGCGGATAGCCGGATGCACCACACCGGTGTATTCCGGGTCCCACACGCCCGTTACGCCCGGCCCGGGAGCTGCCGGAATCAGCGCGAACGGCCCTGCTCACACCCAATCCGCCCGGAAGACGACCTTCCGGACCTGCCGTACGGAGGCGGGGGGCCGGGTGCGATGATGGGCCCGCCATGTCTGTGTCAGTGGGACGCGCCGGAGCCGGTCTACGGCTACTGAGGGCCGCGGTGTTCGCCGCGGTCTGCGTCGCGTTGTCCGCGGCCGGGCACGCGCTGGCCGCCTGCGCGACCGTCCCCTGGTGGACGCTGCTCGCCGGTTTCCTCGGCGTCCTCGCGGTGGCCGTCCCCCTCGCCGGACGCGAACGCTCACTGCCCTCCATCGCCGCGGCCCTGGCCGGCGGACAACTCGCCCTGCACACCCTGTTCGGGCTGGGCACGCACACCATGACCCCCGGGGCGACGGGCGGCGACGACGCGCTGATCCGGTTCGCGGCGAGCCTCGTCTGCGGCGCCGGACCCCAGCAGCTGAACGCCGCCGACGCGCGGCACATCGTCGGCACCGCGGGCATCGACCCGGCGGGGGTGACCGCTCAGGCGCACCAGCATCTGGCCGCCGTCCCTTCCGGCCCCGCATGGGCCACCCCGGCCGGCCTCCTCCACACGCTTCCCAGCCTGCCCATGCTCCTCGGGCACCTGCTGGCCGCCCTGGCCACCGGCTGGCTGCTGCGGCGGGGCGAGGTCGCCCTGTTCCGGCTCGCCCGGCTGTCGGCGCACGGCGCCCAGCAGGTCGCGGCCGGGGCCCGGCTCCGGGCGCTGCGGGACGCGTTCCTGCTCGTCGCCGCCCTGCGCACCGGCCTGGCCGGCGGGCCCGCGACCGGGCCGCGCACCCCTCGTACCGCCGTGGACGCACCGTGCCCGGCCACCGGGGATCCGTTGCAGCACCTGGTGATCAGGCGCGGACCGCCCTCCGTGCTCGCTCTCGCAGCCTGACGCGACGCCCTCCACGCGATGCGCCCCGGCCCCTTCTGGCCTGGGCGCGCATTTCACCGTACGGAAGTGGCGTCGCGATACCGGTGCGCACCCGTGCGCCGGAGCACCCTTCCTTCGTGCCCTGTGGAGTGATCCCTGTCATGAACGTTTCCCGCATCGCCCTCGCCGGCGGCGTCGCCGCGTCCACCGTGCTGCTGCTCGCCGGTACGGCCTCCGCCCACGTGAGCGTCCAGCCGCAGGGCGAGGCCGCCAAGGGCGGCTACGCCGTCATCAACTTCAAGGTCCCCAACGAGCGTGACAACGCCTCGACGACCAAGCTCGAAGTGAACTTCCCGACCGACCACCCGCTGGCGTCCGTCATGCCGCAGCCGGTGCCCGGCTGGGACATCAAGGTGACGACGAGCAAGCTGGCCAAGCCGCTGCAGATGCACGGCAAGACGATCAACGAGGCCGTCTCCAAGGTCACCTGGACCGGCGGCAAGATCGAGCCCGGCCGCTTCCAGCAGTTCCCGCTCTCCGTCGGCCAGCTTCCGGAGGACGCCGACCAGCTGGTGTTCAAGGCGATCCAGACGTACTCCAACAAGGAGGTCGTGCGCTGGATCGAGGAGCCCAAGGAAGGCGCCGACGAGCCCGAGTCCCCCGCGCCCGTCCTCAAGCTGACGGCTGCGGCCGACGACGCGCACGGGGCGGCCGGCGCGGACTCGAAGTCCTCGGACTCCGCTGAGAAGAGCGGCGAGACCACCACCGCCTCGGCCTCCTCCTCCGACTCCGAGGACAACACGGCCCGGGTGCTCGGCATCGTCGGCATCGTCATCGGCGTCGCCGGCGTGGCCTTCGGTGTCCTGGCCGGACGCCGGCGTACTACCTGACAGGCCCCACGGGGGCCAGGCTCTCCCTGGCCCCCACCCGCTCCACCGACTCCTCAGGAACAGCGCTCCATGGTTAAGAAGATCATTCCGGCCGCGGCGCTCGTCGTCGCGGCCGCGCTCGCCCTGTCCGCCTGCGGCGGCAGTGACAACGACAGCAAGAAGCCCGTGGCCGACGTGTCGATGCAGACGAAGACGCAGGCCGCGACGGTGCTCGACCAGCCGTTCACCAAGCCCGACCTCGTCCTGACCGACACGCACGGCAAGAAGTACGACCTGCGCAAGGAGACCGAGGGCAAGCCGACGCTCATCTACTTCGGCTACACCAACTGCCCCGATGTCTGCCCGCTCATCATGAGCAACATCGCCATCGCCAAGAAGGCCCTGCCCAAGGCCGACCAGGACAACCTCCGGGTCGTCTTCGTCACCACCGACCCGGAACGGGACACCCCGGCCTCCCTCGGCAGCTGGCTCAAGGCGCAGGACCCCTCCTTCATCGGTCTCACCGGCGACTTCCCCGCCATCCAGGCGGGCGCCCGGCAGATCGGCATCGGCATCTCCCCGCCGAAGAAGGAGAAGGACGGCACGGTCGTCTCGATGCACGGCTCGCAGGTCATCGCCTTCTCCCCGAAGACCGACAAGGGCTACGTGCTGTACAGCGAGGACACCACGCCCGACGACTACACCAAGGACCTCCCCAAGATCGTCAAGGGGGAGAACCCGTGAACCACCGCACCACCCTCGCCGCCGTCCTGGCCGTGACCGCGGGCCTGACGCTGGCGGGGTGCTCGACCTCCTCGGACAAGCCGCAGCTGAAGGTCGTCGGCGGATTCATGCCGCAGCCCGTCAACGACATGGCGGCCGGCTTCCTCGTCGTGCAGAACAACGGCACCGGCGACGACCGCCTCACCTCGGTCACCAGCCCGCTCTCGGACGACGTCACGATCCACGAGACGAAGGACCAGGTCATGCGGAAGGTGACGTCCTTCGACGTGCCCGCGGGCGGTGAGCTGGACCTCGAACGTGGTGGCAGCCACATCATGTTCATGAAGCTCAAGAAGCAGCCCAAGCAGGGCCAGAAGGTGTCCGTGGAACTGCACTTCGCGAAGGCCGGCGCGATCGAGGTCGACCTTCCCGTGAAGGAGACCACCCACAACCCGAAGAAGCAGTGAGGGACTGACACGCCATGACAGCCACCGCCCCGCCCTTCGGGCCGCCCCCGTCCGCCCTGCGCAGGCCGCTCGCCGCGGCCGGACTGCTCACCGCGCTACTCGGCGCGGTGCTCGGTCTGCTGCTGGCCGTCGCGGCCCCCGCGTCGGCCCATGCCGCGCTCACCGGGAGCGATCCGCAGGACGGGGCGGTGGTCGCCACGGCACCCACGCAGGTCACCCTCACCTTCTCCGAACAGGTCGCCCTCGGCGCGGACTCCATCCGCGTCCTGGACCCCTCGGGCAAGCGCGCCGACACCGAGGCCGCCCCCCGCGACCTGCACAGCGGGTCCACCGTGAAGTACGGCGTCGCCCTGCGCGGCGGCCTCGGCGACGGCACGTACACCGTGGCCTGGCAGGCGGTCTCCGCCGACAGCCACCCGGTCTCCGGCGCCTTCACCTTCTCCATCGGGGCACCCTCCGAGACCGCCGTCGCCCTCCCCGACAGCAAGGCCGGGGGCGGGCTCGTCGGCACGCTCTACGACATCGCGCGCTACGCCGCGTACGCCGGGTTCATCGTGCTCGCGGGCGGTTCCGCCTTCGTTCTGGCCTGCTGGCAGCGCGGGGCGGGTGCGCGTCCGCTGCAACGTCTGGTCGTACGCGGCTGGATGACGCTCACCGCGGCGACGATCGCGATGCTGCTCCTGCGCAGCTCGTACACCGGCTCCGGGAAGCTGGGGGACGTCCTCGACCTCGACGGCCTCAAGGCGGTCCTCGACACCAAGCCCGGTGCCGCCCTGGTCTCACGGCTCCTGCTGCTCGGCGCCAGCGCCCTGTTCGTCGCGGTGCTCTTCGGCACGTACGCCAAGCGCGAGGACCCGCGCGAGAAGAGGGACCTCACCTTCGGCCTCGCCATCGGCGGCGCGGTCATCGCCGCCGGTATCGCCGGCACCTGGGCGCTCGCCGAGCACGCGTCGACCGGCATCCAGCCCGGCATCGCGATGCCCGTGGACGTGCTCCACCTGCTGGCCGTCGCCGCCTGGCTGGGCGGGCTCGTGGCGCTGCTGACCGCGCTGTACCGCACGCCCGACCTGACCTCGGCGGCCGTACGCCGCTTCTCCACGATCGCCTTCGTCAGCGTGGTCGTCCTCGTCGCGACGGGGGTCTACCAGTCGTGGCGGCAGGTCGGCACGTGGTCGGCGCTGACCGGTACGGGTTACGGGCAGCTGCTGCTGGTCAAGGTGGGGCTCGTCGGTGTCCTGGTGGGGATCGCGTCGATGTCGCGCCGGTGGACGGGGAAGCTCGCGGAGGGCAGCGATGCCCCGGCCGCGGTGGCGCCCGAAGCCGACGAGGAGCCCGAGGCCGAAGCGGAAGCCGAACCGGATACCGCCGATGACCCCGCCCGGGCCGCTCAGCTCGCCCGGCAGCGGGCCGCCGTGGCCACCGCCGAGAAGAAGCGGATACGCGACGCCGACCCCGGCCGGTCGGGGCTGCGCCGCTCCGTACTGGCCGAGGTCGGCGTCGCCGTGGCCCTCCTTGCGGTGACCACCGTCCTTACGTCGACCGAGCCGGGCCGTACCCAGGAAGAGGCGGCCCGCTCCACGTCGGCGGCCGCCGGTCCTGTGGACAGCGGTCCCGTCAATCTCGCGCTGCCCTTCGACACCGGCGGTGCGAACGGCAAGGGCACGGTACGGATGGACATCGACCCGGGCCGCACCGGCGCCAACGTGATCCACCTGTGGATCGAGGACCCCGCCAAGAAGCCCATGGACGTCCCCGAGGTGAAGATCGCCTTCACCCTGGAGTCCAAGGACATCGGCCCCCTGCCGGCCGTCCCGGTCCGGCTGACCGAGGGCCACTGGACCGCCACCGGCCTCCAGCTCCCGATCGCGGGCGACTGGAAGGTCGCGGTGACGGTGCGGACCTCCGACATCGACCAGACGACGGTCGACAAGAACGTGAAGATCGGCTGAGCAGGACCGTGAGCGGAAAAAGCACGAGCACCGACACCAGTAACACCCAGGCCCTCTCCCGGCGGCGGCTGCTCGGCGCCGCGGGCGCCGCCGGGGCGACCGGGCTGGTCCTCGGCGCGGCCGGCGGCGCCACCGGCTACGCCGCTGCCCGTGACGAGGCGCCGGCCGCGCTGACCACGGTCGGCTCCACCGAGGTGATGTTTCACGGGAAACATCAACCGGGGATCACCACTCCGCTTCAGGCGTCCGGCCATCTGATCGCCTTCGACCTCGCCCCCGGGGCCGGACGCAAGCAGGCCGTCGCCCTGATGCGCCGGTGGTCCTCGGTGGCACAGCGGCTGATGGCCGGCGAACCCACCACGGGCGCGGCGGACGGCCCCGGACACGACACCGGTGTCGCGCTGGACGCGGGCCCGTCCTCACTCACCGTCACCTTCGGCTTCGGCGCCACCTTCTTCGAACGCACGGGCCTCACCGCGCACCGCCCGCCGGGACTCGACCCGCTGCCGCCGTTCTCCTCCGACCACCTCGACGCCGGCCGGTCCAACGGGGACCTGTGGGTCCAGATCGGCGCCGACGACGCGCTCGTCGCCTTCCACGCGCTGCGGGCCGTACAGAGGGAGACCGCCTCGACGGCCACCGTGCGCTGGCAGATGAACGGCTTCAACCGCGCGCCCGGCGCGACCGCGAAGCCGATGACGGCCCGTAACCTGATGGGCCAGATCGACGGCACCGGCAACCCGAAGCCCACGGACGACGACTTCGCCGAGCGCGTGTTCGTCGCCGGCGGCCAGGACCCGGCGTACGACTGGCTCACGGGCGGCTCCTACGCGGTGGTCAGGCGCATCCGGATGCTCCTGGACGACTGGGAGAAGTTGCCCGTGGAGCGCCAGGAGCGGGTCATCGGCCGGCGCAAGGCGGACGGCGCCCCTCTCAGCGGTGGCACCGAGACCACCGCGATGGACCTCGACAAGGCGGGCCCGGACGGCAAGCTGCTGATCCCGGACAACGCGCACGCCCGGATCTCGTCCCCCGAGCGCAACAGCGGTGCGGCGATGCTGCGCCGGCCGTTCTCGTACCACGACGGGATCTCCCAGGACGGCACCCCGGACGCCGGGCTGCTGTTCATCTGCTGGCAGGCCGACCCGCTGCGCGGCTTCGTCCCGGTGCAGCGCAAGCTGGACCGGGGGGACGCGCTCTCCCCCTTCATCCGCCACGAGGCGAGCGGGCTGTTCGCGGTGCCGGGCGGGGCGGCGGCCGGTGAGTACGTGGGGCAGCGGCTTCTGGAGTCCTGAGCCGCGGAGGCCCACCCGTCCGGGGCTCCCGCGCCGTCACCGCGCATTAGGGTGACGGTATGTCCGCCACGCGCTACGCCTATCTCGGCCCCGAAGGCACCTTCACCGAGGTCGCCCTCCGTACGCTCCCGGAAGCCGCCACCCGCGAACTCGTCCCGATGGTCTCCGTACCGGCGGCTCTGGACGCGGTGCGCAACGGAACGGCCGCCGCGGCACTCGTACCGATCGAGAACTCCGTCGAGGGCGGCATCACCACCACCCTCGACCAGCTCACCAGCGGAGAGCCGCTGATGATCTACCGCGAGGTACTGCTCTCCATCACCTTCGCGCTGCTCGTACGGCCCGGCACCAAGCTGTCCGACATCAAGACGGTCACCGCTCACCCGGCCGCGCAGCCGCAGGTGCGCAACTGGATGGCCGCCCACCTCCCGCAGGCGGTGTGGGAGTCGGCGGCATCCAACGCGGACGGCGCGCGGCTCGTGCAGGAGGGCCGCTACGACGCCGCCTTCGCGGGGGAGTTCGCGGCGGAGAGGTACGGACTCGAACCGCTGGTGACCGAGATCCACGACGCGGAGAACGCGCAGACCCGCTTCGTGCTCGTGGGCCGTCCGGCCCGGCCCTCCGCGCCGACCGGTGCGGACAAGACCTCCGTGGTGATCTGGCTGGGCGACGACCACCCCGGCGCCCTGCTCGAACTGCTCCAGGAGTTCGCGGTGCGCGGGGTGAACCTGATGCTGATCCAGTCGCGGCCGACCGGGGCCGGCATCGGCAACTACTGCTTCGCGGTGGACGCGGAGGGCCATATCTCCGACCGCCGGGTCGGCGAGGCCCTGATGGGGCTCAAGCGCATCTGCCCGAAGGTGCGCTTCCTCGGCTCCTATCCGCGGGCCGGTGTGGCTCCGGAGGATGTACGCCCGCTGCGCGCGGGCACGTCCGACGCGGAGTTCACCGAGGCGTCCGACTGGCTGGCACGCAACCAGGACGGGCGGGCCTGACCGAGCCCTGGGTCTCCCGGCCCAGGGCTGCTTTGTGTCCACAGGACCGGTGGGATCAGAGGATTGTCCACCCCGGGAGAAGTTATCCACAGGCAAGGGATTGCGCCTGGGGACAAGTCGATACCGCAATCCGACATGGTCGACAAAACGACACAGCCCACTCACACCCGTCCACAGGCTGTCCGTTCGTCCCGTGTCAGCCCAATTCCGTTGATCAACTCTTTAGGGCTAGCAATTCCCACCCGAACGAGCGTGCAAAACGGGTTTGAACCTTGAATCCAGGTGTTTTCACCAGGCCCCCGGAATGATCTCCTCCACGTCCACAGACTTCCCCCACAGCCTGTGGATAACTTTGACGGGTCGGGCACTCCTGTGGAAAAGCGCCGCCCAACTACCCCACCACGCAAGCCTCGTGGACCACCCGCTCCACAATGTCGAATACCGGCAATTCGGGCAAAGCGCCACGCTTGGTCCTATCGGTTCAAGTGGGCGAAGCAGGCACCGGTAGCCTGGAGGAGTGATTGACCTTCGCCTGATTCGTGAGGACCCCGACCGTGTTCGCGCCTCCCAGCGCAACCGCGGAGAGGACGTCGCACTCGTCGACGCCCTGCTCTCCGCCGACGAACGGCGCAGGTCGTCCGGGGCCGCTTTCGACGAACTCCGTTCCGAGCAGAAATCGCTCGGCAAACTCATCCCCAAGGCTTCTCCCGAGGAGCGCACCGAACTCCTCAAGCGCGCCGAGCAGCTCAAGGCCGGCGTCAAGGCGGCCGACGCCGCCAAGGACGAGGCCGACACGGAGACCAGGAACCTGCTGCTGCGGCTCGGCAACATCGTCCACCCGGACGTGCCGGTCGGCGGCGAGGAGGACTTCGTCGTCCTGGAGACGCACGGGACGATCCGCGACTTCGGCGCCGAGGGATTCGAGCCCAAGGACCACCTGGAGCTCGGTGAGGCCCTGGGCGCGATCGACATGGAGCGCGGCGCCAAGGTCTCCGGCTCACGCTTCTACTACCTGACGGGCGTCGGCGCGCTGCTCGAACTCGCCCTCGTCAACGCGGCGATCGCCCAGGCCACCGAGGCCGGCTTCACCCCGATGCTGACCCCGACCCTGGTCCGCCCCCGCGCCATGGAGGGCACCGGCTTCCTCGGCCAGGCCGCGGAGGACGTCTACCACCTGGACAAGGACGACCAGTACCTGGTCGGCACCTCCGAGGTACCGCTCGCCGCGTACCACATGGACGAGATCATCGACGCGGAGAAGCTGCCGCTGCGCTACGCCGGCTACTCCTCCTGCTACCGCCGCGAGGCGGGGACGTACGGCAAGGACACCCGCGGCATCTTCCGGGTGCACCAGTTCACCAAGGTCGAGATGTTCTCGTACGTCGACCCGGCGGACGCGGAGGCCGAGCACCTGCGCCTCCTGGACTGGGAGAAGCAGTGGCTCACCGGCCTCGAACTGCCCTTCCAGGTCATCGACGTCGCCAGCGGCGACCTGGGGGCCTCGGCCACCAGGAAGTACGACTGCGAGGCGTGGATCCCGACCCAGGGCAAGTACCGCGAGCTCACCTCGGCGTCCGACTGCGGCGAGTTCCAGGCGCGCAGGCTCTCGGTCCGGATGCGGGACACCCGCGACGGCAAGAAGACCATGCGGCCCCTGGCCACGCTGAACGGCACGCTCTGCGCCGTCCCGCGCACGATCGTGGCGATCCTGGAGAACCACCAGCTGGCCGACGGTTCGGTGCGGGTACCCGAGGTACTCCGCCCCTACCTGGGCGGGCGCGAGATTCTGGAGCCGGTCGCCAAGTGACCTTCCCCTACAAGCTCGTCGCGACCGACCTCGACGGCACCCTGCTGCGCGACGACGAAACCGTCTCCGAGCGGACGCGCGAGGCGCTGAAGGCCGCCGCCGGTGCCGGCGCGGCGCACATCGTCGTCACCGGCCGCGCCGTCCCGTGGACCCGGCACATCCTGGACGACCTCGGCTACGAGGGGCTGGCCGTCTGTGCGCAGGGCGCTCAGGTCTACCACGCGGGTGAGCACAGGCTGCTCACGTCGCTCACCCTGGACCGGCAGCTCGCCGGGCTCGCCCTCTCCAAGGTCGAGGCCGAGGTCGGTCCGCTCGCGCTGGCCGCGAGCCGCGACGGGCTCGACGGCGAGGTGCTGGTCGGGCCGGGCTACCGCGTCCAGGAAGGGCCGCGTCCGGCCCTCTTCGTCCAGGATCCGGCCGAGATGTGGGCCGCTCCGCTGAACAAGGTGTACATACAGCACCCGGAGCTGGACGACGACGCACTGACGAAGGCGGCGCGGGCGGCGGTCGGCAATCTGGTGGACGTGGTCATGGCGGGCCCGGGGGTCGTGGAGATCCTGCCGCTGGGACTGAGCAAGGCCACCGGCCTCTCGCTGGCCGCGCGCCGGCTGGGCGTGAAGGCCGCGGACACGATCGCCTTCGGTGACATGCCCAACGACATCCCCATGTTCGCCTGGGCCCGGCACGGCGTGGCCATGGCCAACGCCCACGCTGATCTGAAGGCCGTCGCTCAGGAGACGACCACGTCGAACGACGACGACGGGATCGCGGTGGTGTTGGAGCGGCTGCTGCGGGAGTAGTAGACCGACCGCTCTCTTCGCGCGGCTCAGGGACCGGGGCACCGCCTCGGTCCCTGAGCCTTGTCTACGCCTGTCCGGGTCGAATCAGCGCTTGTTGCGGCGGTTCAGCTCCTTCAGATCGCGCGCCAGGACGTCCATGCGGTCGTCGAGCCGGACCACGTCCTCGGAGACCCCGCTGAGCCTCACGCTCATGGCGCCGACGACCTGGTGGGTCGCCTCCAGCCTGCGGTCGAGGCTGTCCAGCCGGTGCGACATCCGGTTGAGGACCGGGCCCAGCTCCTGGAGCGCGGTGCCCACGCCCGCCAGATGGCTTTCGACCCGGGTGACCCGGTGTTCGAGCGATGCGTACCCCGCGCGCAGGTCCTGCTCGGCGTCGAGCAGATACGTACGCACGCACCGGGCGACGTCACTGTCGCGAAGAAGCATGGCAACGTTGAGCACGGTCCGACGGGTGAAGAGACGGAGCTGCGTGGCTGCCTGTGGATAACTTCCGACACCTTCACCAGTCCATAGGGACAACATGTCCCCATGGAAGGATGCCAGTTCAGAGCCTCGAAGTGTCCTGAGCCCGTTCTCCTCCAGCTCGGCTCGATGGCGGTGGGTCACCTTTTTGACCACCTCTGTGGATACTTCGAAGTAACGAGCCACGTCCTCTGTGCGGACGTGAATCCCATCCGGAGCATGACAAGGCACTTCACCTTGTCCAGGGCGTCGACGCGCCCCATCTGTTCAACGCGTAGTGCGCGTGATTCGAGTAGAGCGACTTCCGTCGGCATGAGCTGCCTTCCGTTCGTGAGAGCTTCGCGGAAATGGACAGCCCTCTCCCCGGGCTTCAGGGGCGGAGGACGCTCACGGTTGCCACTCACTCAAGGAACCGACCGGCGGGTGCTCCCTCGCCGCATCGGCCATCTGCACATTTCACGAACGCTACGACGCCACGGATTCCAGTTGCCTCCACGCACCGTGAACAACGCACCGATAACCGTACAGTTACGCGTAAGACTGTCCGACATGTGACAACCCCCGGCCGATGGCCGGGGGTTGTCACATGTCGGACGGCGGTCCGCTCACTCCTCGCCGGCCAGCTTCAGCGTGCGCAGCTTCTGGCCCGCGTACCAGGTCGCCGCGATGGTGACCACCGCCAGCAGAACCGTGGCGAGCGGCAGACCGACGTCCGAGGTGATGGCGCCGTTGCCGCCGGTCTTCTCCGCCAGCGCGAGCGACCACTGCTGCACGCTGAGCGTGCGCGCACCCGGCACCAGGCTGCCGAACAGGGCCTCCCACACCAGCGCGTAGACGAGGCCCAGCACGACCGCGTGCCGGCTGACCGTGCCCAGCAGCAGGAACAGCGCGCTGTAGGCGATCGAGGCGACCAGTGCGGCGATGGTGTACGCCACCGCGATCTGCTGGCCGTTGCCGTTGAGGATCAGGCCCGCGATCAACGTCGGCACCGCCGAGAAGACCATGGTCACCGCGACGGCGACGATCAGCTTGGTGAAGATGATCGTCGGCCGGCTCACCGGCTTGGACAGCAGGTAGACGATCGAGCCGTCATCGATCTCCGGTCCGATGGCACCCGTGCCGGCGATCACGCCGATCAGCGGCACCATGGTGGCGATGGCGAATCCGCCCAGGACGTCCGAGGCCACCTGGTCGTCGGCCCCCGCGAACATCCGTACCGCCACCGCGATGACGATCAGCAGTGCGGGCAGTACGAAGAGGATGGCGGCCCGGCGCCGGCCGAGCAGCGCCCGGTAGGTGAGCCGGGCGACTGTGGGGTCGTACATGACGTCACAGCTCCTTGTCGGCCTCAGGCCGCTACGAGATAGGAAAAGACCGATTCGAGGGACTCGTCGGACGGTGAAACGGTCAGCAGTCGAATGCCCTGCTCGCGTGCGACCTTGGGCAACAGCGTGGTGAACCGGGCAAAATCGATCGCCTGGATACGCAAAGCGTTCTCGCTCAGGTCCACTTCGATCCCCGCCGTCGACGGATCGGCGATGAGCGCGGCGGCCAGGGCCCGGTCGTCGCTGGACCGTACGAGATAGCGGTGCGGGCGGTCCGTCATCAGCCGGCGGATGCGGCGGAAGTCACCGGAGGCCGCGTGCCGGCCCGCGACGATCACTTCGATGTGCGAGGCGAGCTGCTCGACCTCTTCGAGGATGTGCGAGGAGAAGAGGACCGTCCGGCCCTCCGCACCCATCCGGCGCAGCAGGTCCATCAGCTGCATCCGCTGGCGCGGGTCCATCCCGTTGAACGGCTCGTCGAGCAGCAGCACGGACGGGTTGTGGACGAGCGCGGACGCCATCTTCACCCGCTGGCGCATGCCCTTGCTGTACGTCGAGATCTTGCGGTCCTGCGCGTACTCCATCTCGACCGTGGCCAGCGCGGCGGCCGCCTCGGCGTCGCCGAGTCCGTGCAGTTCGGCGTTGGCCACCACGAATTCGCGGCCGGTCAGGAAGTCGTACATCCCCTCCCGCTCGGGCACGATGCCGATCTCCCGGTACACCGCCTCGTTGCGCCAGATCGGCTTCCCGTCGAGCGTGACCGTGCCCGTCGAAGGGGCGAGGAATCCGGCCATCATGTTGATCAGCGTGGACTTGCCGGCGCCGTTCGGGCCGAGCAGACCGGTGACCCCGGGGCCCACGGTCATGCTCACGTCGTTGACGGCGACCACGTTGCCGAACCAGCGGGAGGTGTGGTCGATCTCGATGGTGGTCACAGCCCGACCCTCCGGTAGCGGCGCATCAGCACGGCGTACGAGCCGGCGATCAGCGCGAGAACAACGAGCAGATAGACGACGCCGATACCGGCGTCCGGGCCGTTGCCACCCGGGAAGGCGGAGGTCGCTCCGAGGAACGCGGTCTGCACCCCGTCGATCAGCGTGATGGGCGAGAACAACCCGAGCCACGGCACCGCGCCCTCCGAACCCGTGGACCACGCGATGCCCTGGACGGTCGAGACCGCGCCGTACGTGATCATCAGCAGTGCGATGACGGCCGCCACACCGAAGCCGCGGCGCGGGGTCAGCGCGGCCATCACGAGGCCGAGTCCGGCGAACAGCACGGAGAGCAGCAGCACGGACACCATCCCCTGGGCGAACCACTTGGTCTGGTCGCCGAAGTCGAACTTCCCCAGCAGCGCGCCGATGTAGAGGATCACGACCGGAACCCCGGTGAGCACGAACACCGCGGAGGCCATGGCGGCGAACTTGGCGAGAACGTAGTCCCCGTGCTCGATCGGCCGCGAGAAGTACAGCGGCACGGTCTTGAACCGCAGGTCCCTGGAGACGGCCTGCGGCGCCTGCGCGGCGATGAACAGACCGATGACAGCCTGCAGGTAGATCGCGAACGACGTGTACTTGATGGGGAGTTTCGTCGTCCCCGGGGCGGCGATGGCGACGGCCACGATGATCGCCGCCACCAGGCACATCACGCCGAACAGCAGCATGGGCAGCACCTTGGACTTGGCCGACCGGCCGAGGCCGAAGGAGCCGCGCAGGGTCTGCGAGTACAGCGAGCGGCGGGCGTACGCGCGCCCGAGCCGAGCGCCGTCGTAGGCGCGGTAGCCGATGTTGTGGATCCGGGAGGTCTCGTTCCCGGTGGCGGCGCCGGTCTCAGTGCTCATCGCGTCCGCTCCCCTTCTGCAGTACGGCTCCGGCCGGCACGGCCGCGGGCGGCGCCTCGTCGCTGCGGAACACCTCGGCGATGTGGTGACGGCGCTGTTCCATGCGTACGAGGCCGAGTCCGAGCCCCGCCACGCTGTCGCGTACGAGGTCGTACGTCTCCTCGCCCGTCGCCTCGACCAGCAGGATGTGGCCGGCACCGGGCAGCCCCTGGGTGTCCAGTCCGTCGAGACCGACGAGTGTGACGCCCGCCTCGGTGAGGGAACGGCGCAGGGCACCCGTTCCGTCCGGGTGGGTGTCGCTGTCGGTGACCTCGATCGCGAGGGTCGTCGTGGTCTGGGTGAAGTCGCTGGTGGAGCTGGAGCGCAGCAGCTTTCCGCCGTCGATGACGACGACGTGGTCGCAGGTGCGTTCCAGCTCACCGAGCAGGTGCGAGGTGACCAGGACCGAGATGCCGAAGTCGCTGTAGATCCGGCGGATCAGGCCGAGCATCTCGTCGCGCCCGACCGGATCGAGCCCGTTGGTCGGCTCGTCGAGCAGGACCAACTGGGGGTCGTGCACCAGCGCCTGGGCCAGCTTCACCCGTTGCCTCATGCCCGTCGAGTAGCCGCCGATGGGGCGGTAGCGCTCCTCGTACAGGCCGACATGGCGCAGGGTGTCCGCCGTGCGCTCACGGGCGGCGGTCGGCGGCAGACCGGACATGCGCGCCATATGGACGACGAACTCGGTGGCCGAGACGTCGGGCGGCAGGCAGTCGTGCTCCGGCATGTAGCCGACGCGCTCGCGGATGGCGGGGCCGCTGGTCGAGACGTCGAGCCCGAGCACGGCGGCCCTGCCCTCGGTCGCGGGGGACAGCCCCAGCAGGATCTTGATCAGCGTGGACTTGCCGGCCCCGTTGGCGCCCACCAGCCCGGTCACACCCGGGCCGATGTCCAGGGTGAGCCGATCAAGCGCGGTCACCCGGGGGAACCGTTTACTCAGACCTTCGGCAGCGATGACATTCACGGATACGACGGTAGTGGCGCGGACCACAGCGGTCGTCAGACCTGACGGTTGGATCGGCGTCAGCCTCGAGTTGTAGGGGACCCGTAAGGGAACCTCACTGAGGACCACGGCAGCCCCCGTGCCGAAAGCCGTTCCGGCCTGCGTGGAGAGTTATCCACAGGCGATACGCACCCCTTGACGTAGCCGCCAGTCATTGTCACATTCATCAGTGTCACGTTACGAGCACGTACCGCACACAGCAGCGAACGGACGGTGGCATGACGTCACGAGGGAAGAGCGAACGGCCCGTGGGCACGGGGCAGTCCGGAGGCAGCGGCGGCCCGCGTCTGCGTGATCTGCCGGGCGCCCGCGAGCGCCGGGTGGCCACAGGCGGCATCGAGCTGTGCGTGGTCGAGCTGGGAGACCCGGAGCGGCCGACGATCGTCCTGGTGCACGGCTATCCGGACAGCAAGGAGGTCTGGACGCAGGTCGCCGCCCGACTGGCCGACGCGTGGCACGTCGTGCTGTACGACGTGCGCGGGCACGGCGGCTCGACCGCGCCGAAGCCCTTGCGCGGCGGTTTCACGCTGGAGAAGCTGACCGACGACTTCCTGGCCGTGGCCGACACGGTGAGCCCGGACCGTCCTGTGCATGTGGTGGGGCACGACTGGGGTTCGGTCCAGTCCTGGGAGTTCGCCACGGTCAGCCGTACCGAGGGCCGGATCGCGTCCTTCACCTCGATGTCCGGCCCTTCCCTGGACCATTTCGGGCACTGGATCAAGCGCCGGGTGAACCGGCCCACCCCGCGCCGGGTCGGCCAGCTCCTCGGACAGGGCGCCAAGTCCTGGTACGTGTACATGCTGCACACCCCGGTCCTGCCGGAGCTGGCCTGGCGCGGGCCGCTCGGCAAGCGGTGGCCGGGCATCCTGGAGCGGCTGGAGAAGGTGCCCCCGGGCGACTACCCGACGTCCTCGCTGCCCAATGACGCGGCGCACGGGGCCTGGCTCTACCGGGACAACGTCCGCGCCCGGCTGCGCAGGCCGCGTACCGATGCGTACGCGCACGTGCCGGTGCAGCTGATCACGCCGACCGGGGACGTGTTCCTCTCGGAGCAGCTCTACGACGACCTCGACTCCTGGGTACCGCAGTTGACCCGTCGCTCGCTCCCGGCCAAGCACTGGGTGCCGCGCACCCGGCCGGACCAGCTGGCTTCGTGGGTCGGGGAGTTCGTGACGGCCACCGAGTCGGCCCGGACGACCGGCGCTCCGGTGGAGGCCCGTGCGAGTGGGCCCTACTCGGAGTGGTTCGGCGGCCGGCTCGTGCTGGTGACGGGTGCGGCGGGCGGGATAGGGCGCGCCACGGCGCTGGCCTTCGCGGAGGCGGGTGCCCGGGTGGTGGCCGTCGACCGGGATGCCGAAGGGGCCGAGCGGACCGCGGAGTCGGCCCGGCTGGCCGGGGCTCCGGAAGCCTGGTCCGAGGCGGTGGACGTGAGCGACGAACAGGCCATGGAGAAGCTCGCCGCCCGGGTGGCCGACGAGTACGGCGTGGTCGATGTGCTGGTCAACAACGCGGGCATCGGGCTGTCGGGCCCGTTCCTGGAGACGACGTCCGAGGACTGGCGGAACGTCCTCGATGTGAACCTGTGGGGCGTCATCCACGGCTGCCGGCTCTTCGGGCGGCAAATGGCGGAGCGCGGTCAGGGTGGCCACATCGTCAACACCGCTTCCGCGGCGGCCTTCCAGCCGTCCCGCGCCCTTCCCGCGTACAGCACGTCGAAGGCCGCCGTGCTGATGCTCAGCGAGTGCCTGCGCGCCGAGCTCGCCGAGAAGTCGATCGGGGTCAGCGCGATCTGCCCCGGGATCGTCAACACCGGCATCACCGCCACGGCGCGGTTCGTCGGCACCGACGCGGCGGAGGAGCAGCGCCTGCGGAAGCGAGCCGCCAAGCTCTACGGCGCGCGCAACTACCCGCCGGAGAAGGTCGCGCAGGCGGTGCTCCGTGCGGTCGTGCGCAATCAGGCGGTCGTCCCGGTGACGCCGGAGTCCCACGCCGTACGCTTCCTGTCCCGCGTCGGCCCCGGTGTGCTGCGAGGCGTCGCCCGGCTGAAGCCGCCGCTGTGAGCAGGGCGAAGGCCGGCGGCTCCGAGGGCGAACCGGGAGCGGTGACGGGGCTGTTGGCGTCCGAGTACCGGATCGAGGATCTCGCGCACGCGAGTGGTGCCACGGTCCGTACGATTCGCGGCTATCAGGACCGCGGACTGCTGCCCGCCCCGGAGCGAAGGGGCCGGGCCAATGTGTACGGACCCGCCCACCTCGGCCGCCTCCGGCAGATCGCCGGTCTGCTGCACCGGGGCTACACCCTGGCCAGCATCAAGGAGTTGCTGGACGCCTGGGATACGGGGCGCGGACTGGGCGGTGTGCTGGGACTCGTCGCCGAGGTGCACGGACCGTGGACCGACGAGCGGGCGGGTCGCATCACCCGCGACCAACTGGCCGCGAAATTCGGGGGAGCGGCTGATGACCGGGCCATCGACGAGGCGATCGAGCTCGGCGTCCTCGAACGGCTTCCGGGAGGCGCCGAAGAGTTCGGCGTGCCGAGCCCCCAGGAGCTCGCGGTCGCGGCAGAGTTGTACGCATCGGGCGTTCCGCTGACCGCGATTGCCGCGCAGTTGCGGGAACTTCGCGGTCAGGTAGAGCAGATAGCTTGCCGCTTCCTGGAGTTCACGACCGAGCACGTCTTCGCGCGGTATCTGGGCCATCGGCCCCCGACCGACGCGGACGCGGATGACGCGGCGTCGATGGTGCGACGGCTGAGGCCACTCGCTCAGCAGACCGTGGACGTCGAACTGGCCCGTGCGATGAGGAGGTTCGCGACGAGCCACCTGGAGGCCCATCTCGCCGCCGATACGCCAGGCGGAACGTTGACAGCCGCCAGGAACGAGGTCTCCGTGAGCCTGCCGGCCTCGACAATCGACGCGGTCGAGCGCCTGGTTGGGCCAGGCGGCGTCGGCGCCTTCATTGCCGCTGCCTCCGAACGGGAGGTGAACAAGAGGACGTTGGACTCGCTCGTCCCACCAGCCCACGGAGACTGACAATTTAACCAAAACGCCTATTTGGGATGTCAGTTGTCCACAGCAAAGCCAATTTGCCTGTGGATAAGTCGAACTGACTGTGGATCAAACCTCGAAGCGAAAACCGTTCCGGTGAAGCTCGGACGAAATGGAGATGCACCGAGGACATGTCAGGGGCACGCTGGGAGGATGGATGAAAGACGCACCGTCAAGGTGTCCAAGTACCTCTCCAAGCACCTGCGGCACCAGCCCGAGCGGATCGGGCTCACGCTCGACGCCCACGGCTGGGTGCCGATCGCGGAGCTGCTGAGCGCGGCGGCCCGCCATCACTTCCCGATCAGCAGGGCGGAGCTCGACCAAGTGGTCGCCGCCAACGACAAGCAGCGCTTCGCCGTGGACGCCGAGCGCATCCGGGCGAGCCAGGGCCACACCGTGGCCGTCGACTTGGGGCTGCCGCCGGCCGAACCGCCCGCGTACCTCTACCACGGTACGGTCGGCCGGACCCTGGACGCGATCCGTGCCGAGGGGCTGCGCCCGATGAACCGTACCCACGTGCATCTCTCGCCCGACCGCGAGACCGCCACCCGCGTGGGAGCCCGGCGCGGGCGCCCCGTCGTGCTGTCCGTGGACGCGGGCGCCATGCACCGCGCGGGCCACACATTCTGGGTCAGCGCCAACGGGGTGTGGCTCACGGATGCCGTGCCCGCCGAGTTCCTGCGCCTGCCGGGCTGATCCGGGACCCGAGAGCGCACGGGCCCTCGCCCCCATCCCCCGCACACCGTCAGCCGGCCAGCTGCGCCGCGCCCCGCGTCGCGATCTCCTCGAACAGCTTCTCGTCCGGCACCGCCGCGTCGAACCCCGGCCCGTCCGCGGGCACCGGCGCGTGGATGACGATCTCCGTGAACCCCAGCTCCGCGTGCCTGCCCGCGAAGTCCACGAACGCGTCGACGGAATCGAAGGGCCGGCCCCCACCCGCGGCGAGGCCCGGGCCGCCTGGACCGTCCACTACCGCCGGCTCGGCGTCGAGCGGTTCCACCTCGCCTTCCACTTCCCCGACCACATCCACGACGCCTGGCGGCACCAGCTCATCGCGGCTTGCCACGACCTCGGCATCGTCCCTGCCCGGATCAGCATCGGCCCCTGGCACGAGCACACCAACGCCCGGCTCCGCGACTTCCTGCGCGAGCAGGCGGGCCCCGGCTGGCACCTGATCGCCGACTCCGACGAGTTCCAGACCTACCCCGCCCCGCTCAACGAGATGATCGCCCGGGCCGAGACCGCCAAGTACAAGGTGATCGGTGGGCTGATGCTCGACCGCGCCACGAACGACGGCCGCCTGGCGCTGTGGCGGCCGGAAATCGGACTGGACCGGTCCTTCCCGCTCGGCGGGCACCTCACCCACCGGCTGCTGAAGGGCGATCCCCGCAAGATCGTCCTTGCCCACTCCTTCGTAACCGTGGCATCCGGCAACCATCGGGCACCGGGCCACAAGCCCGACCCGGACACGCTCGCATGCGTCCACCACTTCAAGTGGCGCTCGGGCGTCCTGGACGACCTCCGCCTACGGGTCGACCGGTTCACGTCCGGTGAGTGGGCCGAGCACACCCCGGCCGTCCGCAGCGAGGCGTCCCGCCTGTTGCAGCACATCGACCGCCACAACGGCCGCATCGATGTGGCTGACCCGCGTCTGGCCTTCCGTCACGTCGCACTTGATCGACTGCCGACTGGCTGGGCCGCCGAAGCCGCCAAGATCACAGCCATCTGGCGCCCGCACACGGCTCAGAGCCAGCCCGGCTCCACGATCTCCTCGCCCTCGTCCTGAGGCTTCTCGAAGCGGGCAAAGAAGTCATCCAGCGCCTCCGGGGTCACGACCAGCGCGTTGGCGTCTTCCCGCTCATTGCGCTCCGCCAGCCTGCGCAGAAGCTCCTCGCGCTCCACCGGGAAGTACAGAAGCCGCCACCGGCCGCCGGCCGCCTCCACCAGCTCCTTCATCGCGTCGCGGTCCTTACGCGGCCACAGCCCGTGGTCCCACACCACGTCCCGGCCCTCGGCGACCAGCTCGGCGAGCCGCTCGTGCAGCTCGGAGACGACCGGGGCCTCCTTCTCGAAGTAGGTGTTCTCCGGGTAGTCGACGCCGTACCGACCGTGCCGCTCATGGACGACCTCGTCCACCGACAGCCGCACAGCGCCCTCCGGTTCCAACCTCCGCTGGGCATAGGTGGTCTTCCCCGAGCCGGTGAGCCCCACCAGAAGGAACACCACCGGAGTGCGCTCGGCCACCGCCAACTCCCTTCAACACCGCCAACGTCCCCTGGCCAGTCTGTCACCGTCGGCCGGCCCAGAGCCCCGTTCCGCCTGACCACCACTCGAAGGAACCGCCCGTGTCCGCCTCCGCACTCGCCCGCGTGCTGCGGGCCTACGTCCGCTACGCCCCCGGAACGTTGGGCAAGGCCCGGCTCGTCGGCCACTTCCTCGACGAGCACCTGCGAATCCACCCCGCCCACACCGCCGTCAGGCTGCGGTCCGGCGACAAGATCGGCGTCACCACCAACGACGTCATCCAGCGCTACCAGTACCTCTTCGGCGAGTGGGAGCCGAACCTGAGCGCCTTCCTCCGCGACCGGCTCCGCCCCGGAGACACCTTCATCGACGTCGGCGCCCACCGAGGCGCCTTCAGCCTCCTTGCCTCCCACGCAGTCGGCCCCCACGGGCACGTCATCGCCGTGGAACCCTCCCCGCAGTTCCACGACGACCTGACCGCCGCGATCACTGCCAATCGACGCACCAACATCCAGTCGATCCGATCGGCAGTCTCCGACACTCACGGCCGACAGACCCTGTACCTGGAGGACCCCACCAACCTCGGCCACACCACCGCCGTGCGGCCCCGCCATGCCCACATGACCTTCGACGTACAGACCGCGCCGCTGGCCGACCTCATCAGCAGCACCCAGTTCGCTACCACTCGGATCATCAAGATCGACGTCGAAGGCGCCGAAGCAGCAGCTGTCCGCGGACTCCTACCGGCGCTCACCCACTTGCCGGACGACGCGGAACTTGTCGTGGAGGTCACCCCTCGGCTTTTGGCCAAGCAGGGCGAGAGCGCCACCGGAATCATCGACGTCCTGAGCGAGAACGGCTTCCATGCGTACACACTCACCAATGACTACGACCCGACCACCTATCCCAGGACCATGCGGCACCCGCAGCCGCCCGTTCGATGCACCACGGTCCCCGAGGAGATGACCGACCTGGTGTTCTCGCGCACCGATGCGGGCCACCTCGCGTCTGGGCGTTGAAGGCGTCCGCGCTCCAAGAGGGAGCCCGCATCCCCGGACGTCCGCACGACCCCGAAGAACCCGAAGCACGTCGACAAGGAGCGGACCCGGTGAGCAGCAAGAGTGTGATGAACAGTCGCAATGCGGTCTGCGTGATCGTCCACGACAAGAACACCAACGCGGTCGCATCCCTGCTCTATGGAGCCCGTAGCTGGTCCCCGCAACCGGTCTGGACCCTTCCCGGCGGCAAGGCCGAACCCGGCGAACCCCTCGACGAAGCCGCCGCCCGCGAACTCAAGGAGGAGACGGGCCTTCTCGTCGACCCGGCCAACCTTTCACTCGTCCACGTCGTTCACGTCGAGCAGGGCGGGGACCGGTCTGGGCAGTTCGTGCTCTTCGCCTTCGCCACCGACACATGGACTGGTGAACTGACCAACGCCGAACCGGACAAACACCTCGCAGTCCAGTGGCTCGCGGCCGAGCGCCTCCCCGAGCCAGCGTTTCCGACAACCGCACAAGCCCTGGCTGCGTACAGGGATGGTGGCCCTTCCTTCTCCCGCTACGGATGGTCGGCCACCATCACGAACTGAATCGTCTCGCTGTTCTGGGCGCACCGGCGGCCGCGCGGCACCGCGCCTGATCAGTGGGGACTCGCCTACGTCGAGCCGCGACCAGGAACGCGCTCGACGTAGGCTCACCGGCATGAGCCTGCGCCTGAGCACCGTGATCCTTCCTGTCGACCGCTGGCACGAGGGAGGCCACGCCAAGTGGCAGCGCGCCGAGGAACTCGGCTTCCACGCCGCGTACACCTACGACCACCTCTCCTGGCGCAGCTTCCGCGACGGCCCGTGGTTCGGCGCCCTTCCCACCCTCACCGCTGCCGCCACTGCTACGGACCGCTTGCGCCTGGGCACCTTGGTTACGTCGCCAAACTTCAGGCACCCAGTAACGCTCGCCAAGGAACTGATCTCGCTCGACGACATCTCCGGCGGGCGGGTCACCCTCGGCATCGGCGCCGGCGGCAATGGCTTCGACGCCACCGCGCTCGGCCAGGAGGCGTGGACACCGAAGGAGAGAGCAGACCGGTTCGGCGAGTTCGTGCCACTGCTCGACCGCCTGCTCACCGAGGGCGCGGTCTCACAGAAGGGCGACTTCTACACGGCCGAGGAGGCCCGCAACCTCCCTGGCTGCGTACAGCGGCCCCGACTGCCGTTCGCGGTGGCTGCGACCGGCCCACGCGGCCTGAAGCTCGCAGCGAAGTACGGGCAGGCGTGGGTGACGACCGGTGACCCGAAGCTGTACGAGGAGGGGACCCCGGAGCAGTCGGTGGAGGCGCTGCGGGGACAAATCGAAAGGCTCGGCAAGGCGTGCGCCGAGGCCGACCGGGACGTGGCCGACCTCGACAAAATCCTGCTCCACGGCTTCACCCCCGACCGGAACAGGCCGCTGGAATCCGTAGACGCCTTCATCGACTTCGCCGGCCGCCACCAGGAGCTCGGCTTCACCGAGATCGTGATCCACTGGCCGATTTCCGACTCCGACTTCGCCGCCGATCAGGCCGTCTTCGAGCGAATTACAACGGATGGGCTGGCTCAACTCGGTTGACCGCAAGCCACGACTCAAGGCTGTCCCGCAACTCTGGAGACCGTTTACCAATGTCCGGTTCGACACGCCTGGCCTGAATCCCGTTGAGGTCGCGAGTCGCGATAGAACCGGACAAGTCGATCTGGCTGTGGCGGCCTACCGGCCTTTGCCTCAAGTTACGGGACAACGCTTAGCTACAGCAGAGCCACCGGGCGGATGGCGCAATATACGGTCATGCTCGACGGGGTGATTGATGAGGTGAGAGACATCTCGACCAAGCCGCCAGCGACGTCCTTTTCAGCCTCACACTTCGTGAGCGGGCTTGTCCACGTAGAGCCACTCCAACAAGACCCACCTGGCCACCAGAATTACGAGAAACCAGCTCATGCGTGCATAGCGAACCCAGAGGCGCCAGCGAAGATTTCAGCTTCGCCGCGCGAACGGAACAGATGTCACGATCGGCATGACACCCTCGCCCGGGTTCCACGCGAAGGATCGCGGTTTCCTGTTTTCGATCCAGGCATTGAAAGCCAGAATATAGGTGGCGATCTGCCCTTTAGCGATATCGCGAGTGGCATGGATCTTTACTCGACCAGCATCACTGGCAGCCTTAGCGGCAATGCTTTCGATCGCCCTCTTTTTCATTGCTTCGCGCAAGTTCAATCGAGGATCGTTTCCGGGTAGCATCGCACCCGTAATGAGACCCTCCTCCCAGCTTCCCCATTGCGCATCAGAGAGATCCGTGCGTTCACGCCTAGTGATGTGAGCGCTAGCGGCGGCAGCAGAGGGTGTGATTTGAATCGCCTTCCAGAGGCGAAGGCCGAAGTTCGTGGCCTCCTCAATGCCGGGCATCTCCTTGACCAACGCTAGGTGCTCCTCGTTGGTCATGCTACTACTGGAGGAAGAAAAACTGTTCGCATCGTAGGCGGCAACCAGCTTGATCGTAGCGGCAAGCGTGGCGGTGTTTTTATGGCCGGCGATACTTAGAGAATTTGCGGCACTTCGATGGTAGTTGACATCCAAGACCGCGAAACATTCTGCTGGAACGTCGTAGAAAACCGGAAGCCAGATCGGAATATCACCGGCCGCAATAGCCATGAGGCGGTGCTGCCCATCGATCAAATTATCGTCAGGGTCAAACGCAATTCCCTGATGCGTGAGCTTCCAGCGTCCCTCATCAATCGCTTTTCGCCACTGCTTCACTTTCGCAGTGGAGATAGGGCGATTGTGCTTAACGTTGCGCTTCAACCATTCCCTTGCCAATTGGGGCGTAACAAGGGTGAGTGTCATCTTGATCTCGGCTGGCGGCGTCAAGCCACTGCCCAGCGAGAGCTGTCGACTGGTCATACGAGGGATAGTACACGGCCAGGCGGGTGATAGATGTCGAGCTGGCACCTAAATACATAGAACACGTTGTCGATTGTTTTAATTTTTCGATCAACCGATCGATTTAATGAGTCGCCGCTGGCGCTGGTCTCATTCACTTGCCCGCCGCAGCACCAATCGAGGCGAGGTCAACGCGATGGCAGCTTTTGTTCCGGTTGGCGGTCATGGGTAGCAGTCGATACACCGCCTTAAAAATAAGCAAGGAACCTGGTCCGCCAGGGGAGAGCGCGGCGCAGAATCGATGTCAGCGCTCGGGCTTAACGAGCCATGTTGTGACGCCCCGGGAGATTGGGGATGCGTAACGAGAGGTGCTACAGCCTGTCGGCGCGGCAGGCATGACAATCCGAATGACCGGCGCTTACCTCCGAACCGATCGAGTCCATCATCATCCCGCGATGCGCGAACGAGGCTTGACTGAGGTGACGAGCGTGCCGAGCCGGAGCCGGTCGGTGGACGCCGCGGCCGCCGTGAGCGTCGGCAGCGCCCCGAACCACGGGCTGTCGCGGAAGGCACGCCAGGACAGGTGGTCGTAGGTGTATGCGGCGTGGAAGCCCAGCTCCTCGGCACGCCGCCAGCGCTCGCGTCCGCCCTGGTGCCAGCGGTGGATCGGCAGAATCACAGTGCTCAGTCGCATCGGGCGACCCTACGAGAGGACAGAGAGGCGCCGCATCGCGTGTGCCGGGCGGACGGCCCACAGGACGACGCGGACATATGCCGGAGGAATGTTCGGAGGTCAGGGGCACGTGCTCTCAAATGTGCGACCCTCCGCACGCACGTGCGCTTCCATGCGCGAGAATGTACGGGTGACCACCGTTATCGAGCAGTCCGCTCCCGTCGCTCCCCGGCTGATCGCCACGGATCTGGACGGCACTCTTCTGCGCGACGACAAGACCGTCTCGGACCGCACGGTCCGGGCGCTCGCGGCCGCCGAGGAAGCGGGGGTCGAGGTCTTCTTCGTCACCGGCCGCCCCGCCCGCTGGATGGATGTCGTCAGCGACCACGTCCACGGACACGGTCTGGCGATCTGCGCCAACGGCGCGGCGGTCGCCGATCTGCATGCCGGCGGACGGCTGCTGAAGGTCCGGGGCCTGGAGCGCGAGACGGCACTCGACGTCGTCCACACGCTGCGCGCCGCCGCGCCCGGCACGTCCTTCGCGGTCGAGCTGGCCACCGGCATCCACTACGAGCCCGCCTACCCGCCCTTCTACCTCGACCCGGGCGCCACCGTGGCCGTCGCGGAGAAGCTGTTGCACGAGGAGGCCCCGGGCGACGGCGTGCCCGTGCTGAAGCTGCTCGCCCGCCACGGCGAGCTGGATCCGGACGAGTTCCTGGCGCTGGCCCGGGCGGCCGCCGGGGAGCGCGCCACCTTCACCCGGTCCAGCCCCACCGCGCTCATCGAGATCAGCGGGCCGGGCGTCTCCAAGGCCAGCACCCTGGAACTGTGCTGCGCCGAGCGCGGCATCGCGGCCGCCGAGGTCGTCGCCTTCGGGGACATGCCCAACGACGTGGAGATGCTGAGCTGGGCCGGCAGCTCGTACGCCATGGGCAACGCACATCCGGCCGCCCTGGCCGCCGCGTCCGGGCGTACGGCCACCAACAACGAGGACGGCGTGGCCGTGGTCATCGAGCGCATCCTCGCCGCACGCGCGGGAAGCCTCGCGGGGCGCTGAGCCGGGCGGGGACCTGAGGCCGGGGCCCACAGGTCCCGGTCCGACCCTCACAGCGGTGCCTGCCACACCACCGTCGTACCGCCGCCGTCCTCCCCGATCCCCCGCTCGAACCAGCTGGCCCCGCCCAGCGACTCCGCCCGACGGGCCAGATTCCGCAGTCCACTGCGGCGCCCGCCCTCCGGCATGCCCACCCCGTCGTCGGCGACCGACAGCCGCACCGCGTCCCGCCCGTCGTCCAGCGTGACGGTCGCGTCCACGACCACCTCGATACGGGCCGCGCCGGCGTGCCGGAAGGCGTTGGACAGCGCCTCCCGCAGCGCCGCGATCAGGTTCTTCGCCGTCAGCTCGCCGACCAGTGAGTCGACCGCACCGAGGAAGTGGTGGGACGGCTTGAAGCCCAGGGGCACGGACGCCATGTTGATCTCACGCAGGACCCGGGTGCGCAGCCCGGACGGTGCCTCCGCCGGCTCCTGCTGGAGCGCGAAGATCGCGGTCCGGATCTCCTGGATGGTCACGTCCAGCTCGTCCACCGCGCGGCCGACCCCGGTCTGCACCTCCGGTACGTCCGACCGCCGCTGCGCGCTCTCCAGCATCATCCCGGTCGCGAACAGCCGCTGGATGACCAGATCGTGCAAGTCACGGGCGATCCGGTCGCGGTCCTCGTAGACCGCGAGGCGTTCCCGGTCGCGCTGGGCGTCGGCCATCATCAGGGCCAGCGCGGCCTGCGAGGCGAACTGGGTGGCCAGCGTCCGTTCGGTCTCCGTGAAGGGCCGGTCACCCCTGGCCCGGGGCATGGCCAGCGCGCCCAGCACCCGGCCCCCACTGTGCAGGGGCAGCAGCATGCTCGGACCGAACGGATCCGCCAGCCTGGTGATCAAGCGGGTGTCGGTGGCCGAGTCGTCCACGAAGACCGCCTCGCCGCTCAGCAGCATGCCCACCACCGGGCTCTGAGCGGGAACGATCACCCCGAGCGAGTCGGTCGGATCGTCCGCCGAGACAGCGACGATCTCCAGGCCGCCGCCCTCGGCCGGCAGCAGCACGATGCCGGCTGCGGCCCCCGCGAGACGGCGGGCCTGCTCCGCGACGACCGCGAGGGCGTCGTCGGCGTCGCTACCGGAGAGCAGGGCGGTCGTCACGGCGACCGAGCCGTCGATCCACCGCTCGCGCTGCCGGGCCGCCTCGTACAGCCGGGCGTTGCCGATGGCGATCCCGGCCTCCGTCGCCAGTACGCGCACCAGGTGCAGGTCGTAGCCGCTGAACTCGCCTCCGCCGTCCTTCTCGGCGAGATACAAATTGCCAAAGATCTCGCCCTGGACCCTGATCGGAACGCCGAGAAACGTGCGCATCAGCGGATGACCGGGCGGAAAACCGGCGAACCTCGGATCGCTGGTCAGATCCGCGAGGCGCAGCGGGCGGGGGTCGTGGATGAGGGCGCCGAGCAGGCCCTGGTGCCCGTCGGGCAGTCGGCCGATCTCGTGCGCCACCGGGTCGGGCACCCCATAGGTGACGAAGTCGGAGAGCCCCTCGCCCTCCTCGTTCACGACCCCGATCGCGGCGTAGCGGGCGTGGGCCAGCTCCGCCGCCGTCTCGCAGATCCGGTCGAGCGTGGAATGCAGTTCGAGGCCGGTGCCCACGGAGCGCATGGCTTCCAGCAGCCGCGGCACCTGGGCGGTGAGCTCGGTGGACAGGCCCTGCAGGCTCCTGGCCGGATCCTCCTCAGACATACTGCGAGCCTAATTAGTCGCATTCGCCCTGGAAAGTCGGAAGCGGGTTCGCGCCGCTTCCGGAAGCGTGCCCGCGCTCTCCCGGTAGCGGCCGGGCAGGACCTACGAGCGGGCCCCCGCAGTCGCTCCCGGCTGCCCGGTGCTCTCCCGTTCCCGCGCCAGCATCCGGCGCAGCGGGCCGTCCACCGAGGCAAGTACGTCGTACGGGCCCCGCTGCACGATCGAGCCCGCCTCCAGAACCACCACCTCGTCCACGGCGTCGAGACCGGCGAGCCGGTGCGTGATCAGGACCGTCGCACGTCCCAGGGTCGCCGCCAACAGGTCCGCCGTCAGGGCGTCCGCCGTGGGCAGGTCCAGGTGCTCGGCGGGCTCGTCCAGCACGAGGACGGGGAAGTCGGCGAGCAGGGCCCGGGCCAGGGCGAGCCGCTGACGCTGTCCTCCGGAGAGGCGGGCGCCGTGCTCCCCGACGAGGGTGTCCAGCCCGTCCGGCAGCGCGTCCGCCCAGTCGAGCAGGCGGGCCCGCGCCAGGGCGTCGCGCAGTTCGGGCTCGGCCGCGGCGGGACGGGCGAGCCGCAGGTTCTCCCGGAGCGAGCTGTCGAAGATGTGGGCGTCCTGGGCGCACAGCCCGACGAACCTCCGCACGGTGTCCCCGTCCAGCGCCGAGGCGTCCACGCCGCCGATCCGGTAGCTGCCCGCCCGCGCGTCCAGGAAGCGCAGCAGCACCTGGGCCAGCGTGGTCTTCCCGGAACCGGAGGGCCCCACGACGGCGATCCGGCGCCCCGCCTCCAGTGTGAGGTCGACGGAGGCGAGCGCGTCGTGGGCCGTGTCCGCGTACCGGGCCGACAGCCCGCGCAGCTCCAGCGGGAACGGGCTCACCGGCGTCGCGGCCGGTGCTTCGGGCTCCCGTACGGGCACGGGGGCGTCCAGCACCTCGTACACGCGCTCCGCGCTCCGCCTGACCCGCTGCCGGTACTGGGCGGCGAGCGGCAGACCGGTGACGGCCTCGAAGGCGGCCAGCGGAGTGAGGACGACGACGGCGAGTTCCACACCGGCGAGCCGGCCGTCCGCCACCGCCGGAAGGGCGACCGAGGCGGCGGCCACCCCGGTAAGGCCGGCGATCAGAGCGGTGAGGCCGCCCCCGAGCGCGGTCGCGGTCGCCGCACGCGAGGTGATCCGGGTGAGGACGGCGTCGGCCGCGCGCGTGCGGGCCACCCGCCCCGGCAGGGCACCCGCCACGGTCAGCTCGGCCGTCCCGCCCAGCAGATCGGTGATCCGGGTGGCCAGACCGGCCCGGGCGGGGGCCAGGCGGCGCTCCGCACGGCGCGCGCAGGCACCGCTGACGAACGGAACCCCGACGCCCGCCAGCAGCAGCCCCACGGCCAGGACCAGGCCCGCCTGGGGGAGCAGCCAGCCGGTGAAGCCGACGGTCGCGGCGCCCACGAGGACGGCGGTGCCGACGGGCAGCAGCCACCGCAGCCAGTAGTCCTGGAGCGCGTCCACGTCCGCGACCAGCCGCGAGAGCAGATCCCCGCGCCGGGCGCCGCGCAGGCCGCCCGGCGCGATGCGCTCCAGGCTGCGGTACACGGCGACGCGCAGTTCGGCGAGCATGCGCAGGACCGCGTCGTGGGAGACGAGGCGCTCGGCGTAGCGGAAGACCGCCCGCCCGATGCCGAAGGCACGGGTAGCCGTCACCGCGACCATCAGATAGAGGACGGGCGGCTGCTCGGACGCCCGGGAGATCAGCCAGCCGGAGACCGCCATGAGCCCCACGGCGGACCCCAGAGCGAGGCTTCCCAGCAGCAGGGCGAGCCCGAACCGGGCACGTTGGGCGCCTGCGGCGTCCCGGACCCGGGTCAGCACGTGCCTGCGCGCTGTCGTGGTCTCCTCGGGCACTTCGGCCGCGGGCGCCGGCTCGGCCGGCAGGATGTCGCTGGGCGCGCTCACGGAGCTGGGCGCGCCCACGGGGCCGGGCAGCGCAACAGGCGTTTCCTGGGCAAGGGCAGCCGGGGCCGTCAGCGTCACCACCCGGTCCGCGACCGACAGCAGCGCCGGCCGGTGCACGACCAACAGCACAGTCCGGCCCGCCGCCAGCCTCCGTACGGCCTCGACGATCCCCGCCTCCGTCTCGCCGTCCAGGCTCGCGGTCGGCTCGTCCAGCAGGAGTACCGGCCGGTCGGCGAGGAAGGCCCGGGCCAGCGCGATCCGCTGCCGCTGGCCCGCGGAGAGCCCGGCGCCGTCCTCACCGAGCGCCGTGCGGTCGCCGTCCGGAAGCCCTCGTACGAACTCGTACGCCCCCGCGTCGCGCAGCGCCGCCGTCACCGCGCTGTCGTCGGCGGCGGGCCGGGCGAGCCTCACGTTCTCCGCGATCGTGCCCGCGAAGAGATGGGGGCGCTGCGGCACCCAGGCGATGCGCTCCCGCCAGCGTTCGAGGGAGACGTCCGCCAGATCGGTGCCACCGACCCGTACCCGGCCCTCGTCGGGTGCCGTGAAGCCCAGCACCACGTTCAGCAGGGTGGACTTGCCGACACCGCTCGGGCCGACCAGGGCGACCGTCTCCCCCTCCTCGACGGTCAGCCAGGCAGCGGCGAGCGAAGGCTCGGACCGCCCCTCGTGGCGTACCGTCACTCCCTCCAACTCCAGCCGCAGCGACTCGGGCACCTCCCTCGTACCACTCGCGCGGGGCTCCGTCTCCAGCACCGCGAAGACCTCCTCCGCAGCCGAAAGGCCCTCGGCGGCCGCATGGAACTGCGCCCCCACCTGCCGGATGGGCAGATATGCCTCAGGCGCGAGGATCAGGACCAGCAGGCCGGTGTAGAGGTCGAGTTCACCGTGTACGAGTCGCATGCCGATGGTGACCGCGACGAGGGCCACCGAGAGGGTGGCGAGGAGTTCGAGGGCAAAGGACGACAGGAAGGCGATCCGCAGGGTGCGCAGGGTGGCCTGCCGGTACTGCGCAGTGATCCTGCGGATGGATTCGGCCTGGGCCTTCGCCCGGCCGAACACCTTCAGCGTCGGCAGTCCGGCCACCACGTCGAGGAAGTGACCGGAGAGCCGGGAGAGCAGCCGCCACTGACGGTCCATGCGCGACTGGGTCGCCCAGCCGATCAGGATCATGAAGAGCGGGATGAGCGGCAGCGTGACCACGATGATCGCCGCCGACACCCAGTCCTCGGTGACGACCCTGGCCAGCACGGCCGCCGGCACGACCACCGCGAGCCCCAACTGGGGCAGATAGCGGGCGAAGTAGTCGTCCAGGGCGTCGATCCCCCGGGTGGCCAGCGTCACCAGCGAGCCGGTGCGTTGCCCGCTCAGCCAGTCCGGCCCCAGCTCCGCAGCGCGGTCGAGCAGCCGTCGGCGCAGCTCGGACTTGACCGCCGCCCCGGCCCGGTGGGCGGCCAGCTCGGTGAGCCAGGCGACCAGGGCACGCCCGAGCGCGACCGCCGCGAGCAGCAAAAGCGGGGTACGAAGCCCGCCCCCCGTAAGCCCGACCTCGAAGCCGCCCACCACGATCTCGGCGATGAGCATGGCCTGGGCGATGACCAGCGCCGCCCCGGCCAGGCCGAGAACCACCACAGCCACCATGAACAGGCGTGTGGCGCGGGCGTGGCGGAGCAGGCGCGGGTCGATCGGTTTCACGTGAAACATCCCTTGCGGCTCGGCTCGGTCAGGGAACTCACTGCGTCAGTGCGCTTCTGCGATGTGCTGGGTGCCGATCCGCTTGCGGAACACCCAGTACGTCCACCCCTGGTAGAGCAGTACGACCGGGGTGGCGATCCCGGCACACCAGGTCATGATCTTCAGCGTGTACGGGCTGGACGAGGCGTTGGTGACCGTGAGGCTCCAGGCATCGTTCAGCGAGGACGGCATGACGTTCGGGAAGAGCGTCAGGAAGAACATCGCGACCGTCGCCGCGATGGCCACGCCGGAGAGCGCGAAGGACCACCCCTCACGGCCGGCCGCGGTCATCGCGATGGCACCGACCAGCGCCGCCGCGGCAACGGCCATCGCGATCAGGCTCCGCCCGTCCCCGTTGTCGAGCTGGGTCCAGATGAGGAAGGCGAGCGCGAGCACCACCGTGACGGCGCCCAGCTTCAGGGCCAGCCCACGCGCCCGGGCCCGGATGTCACCGGCCGTCTTCAGCCCGGCGAACACCGCGCCGTGGAAGGTGAAGAGGGTGAGGGTGACCAGGCCGCCGAGGAGCGCGTAGGGGTTGAGCAGGTCCAGAACGCTGCCCGTGTACTCCATGTGCGCGTCGATCTTCACGCCGCGCACGATGTTGCCGAAGACCACACCCCACAGCACGGCGGGGATCAGCGAGGTCCAGAAGATCGCGTGCTCCCAGTTGGTCTGCCACTTCTCCTCGGGCCGCTTCGCCCGGTACTCGAAGGCGACACCCCGCACGATCAGGCAGAGCAGGATGACCAGCAGCGGCAGGTAGAAGCCGGAGAACAGCGTGGCGTACCACTCGGGGAACGCGGCGAAGGTCGCTCCGCCGGCGCTGAGCAGCCAGACCTCGTTGCCGTCCCAGACCGGGCCGATGGTGTTGATCAGCACCCGCCGTTCCTTGCGGTCCCGGGCCAGCAGCTTGGTGAGGACGCCGATCCCGAAGTCGAAGCCCTCCAGGAAGAAGTAGCCGGTCCACAGGACGGCGATGAGCACGAACCAGACGTCGTGGAGTTCCATATCTCGGCTCCCGCTCTCAGTAGGAGAAGGCCATGGGCCGGTCGGCGTCTTCGTGGTCGCCGCCGATCCGGGTGGGCGGGTTGAGGTCGTCGTCCGTGAGCTCCGGCGGTCCGGCCTTGATGTACTTCAGGAGGAGCCGGACCTCGATGACGGCGAGCACCGCGTAAAGCACGGTGAAG
The DNA here is from genome assembly GCF_045206345.1 of Streptomyces sp. NBC_00209. NCBI lineage: Bacteria > Bacillati > Actinomycetota > Actinomycetes > Kitasatosporales > Streptomycetaceae > Streptomyces > Streptomyces sp. NBC_00209. Next base: position 3,461,587 of record NZ_CP108121.1, read on the forward strand.
ACGATCAGCGAGGTCAGCACCTCGCCCTGGGAGACACCGGGGGAGACCGCGTCACGGGTCCGGAGCACGCCGTAGACCACCCAGGGCTGCCGGCCCGTCTCGGTGAAGATCCAGCCCCAGGAGTTGGCGATCAGCGGGAAGAGCAGGGTCCACAGGGCGACGATCCAGTAGTACCGGGTGAGGCGCGGGCTCAGGGCCTTCGTCTTGAAGAGGACGAGATGCGGCACCTCGTCCTCACCGGTGCGCATCGCCTCGGGCAGCATGAACTTCTTCCGGGTGAGCCACAGGCCGAGGATGCCGAGGCCAAACGAGGCCATGCCGAAGCCGATCATCCACCGGAAGCTCCAGAAGGCGACGGGGATGTTGGGCCGGTAGTCACCGGGACCGAAGCGTTCCTGCTCCGCCTTGTTGATGTCGTTGATGCCCGGCACGTACGAGTGGAAGTCGTCGTCGGCGAGGAAGGACAGCACCCCGGGGACCGAGATCTCGACGGAGTTGTGGCCCTTGCTGACATCCCCGTAGGCGAAGATCGAGAAGGGCGCGCCGTTCTGTCCGTCCCACAGCGCCTCGGCCGCCGCCATCTTCATCGGCTGCTGCTTGAACATCACCTTGCCGAGCTGGTCACCGCTGACGGCGGTCAGGAGGCCGGAGATCACCACGGTGATCAGGCCCAGCCGCAGTGAGGTCCGCATCACCGGAATGTGCTTCTTGCGGGCCAGGTGGAAGGCCGCGATGCCGACCATGAACGCGCCACCGACCAGGAAGGCGGCCGTGATGGTGTGGAAGAACTGGGTCAGCGCGGTGTTCTGCGTGAGCACGTGCCAGAAGTCGGTGAGCTCGGCGCGTCCGCGTTCCTTGTTGATGCGGTAGCCGACCGGGTGCTGCATCCAGGAGTTGGCCGCCAGGATGAAGTAGGCGGAGAGGATGGTGCCCAGGGACACCATCCAGATGCAGGCGAGGTGGATCTTCTTCGGCAGCTTGTCCCAGCCGAAGATCCACAGGCCGATGAAAGTGGACTCGAAGAAGAACGCGATCAGGGCCTCGAACGCGAGCGGAGCCCCGAAGATGTCACCGACGAACCGCGAGTAGTCGGACCAGTTCATCCCGAACTGGAACTCCTGGACGATGCCGGTGACGACACCCATGGCGATGTTGATCAGGAAGAGCTTTCCCCAGAACTTGGTGGCCCTGAGGTACTTCTCCTTGTTGGTCCGCACCCAGGCGGTCTGCAGGCCGGCGGTGAGCGCCGCGAGAGAGATCGTCAGAGGAACGAAGAGGAAGTGGTAGACGGTCGTCGTACCGAACTGCCATCGCGCCAGGGTCTCCGGCGCCAGAGCTAGCTCCACGTCGTCTTCTCCTTACGTCACCGCCGCCACAGCGGCGATTTGTCCGTGAAATCCAACGGATCACGGGAGGAAGCAGGACACGCTTGTGAACGCGTTCACATTCACAAGCAATTATGGCGCACATGCTTTCGGGATCTTCGCCCGGGGTCCCCTGTCATCCGCCGGCCCCGCTCCGGGCATGCGAAAGGGCCCCGTACCTCTCACGAGATACGGGGCCCTGCTGCCGGACGACGCCGGTTACAGCTCCTGGCGGAACGACTCCGTCACCTTCAGGAACAGGTCGTTCGCCTCGTTCTCGCCGATCGTCACGCGCACGCCCTCGCCCGCGAACGGCCGGACCACCACACCGGCCTTCTCGCAGGCCGCCGCGAAGTCCAGGGTCCGGTCGCCCAGCCGCAGCCAGACGAAGTTCGCCTGGGACTCGGGCACCGTCCAGCCCTGCCGCGCCAGCGTCTCGGAGACCCGGTCCCGCTCGCACACCAGCGAGCCGACCCGGCCGAGCAGCTCGTCCTCGGCGCGCAGCGAGGCCACCGCCGCGTCCTGGGCGAGCTGGCTCACGCCGAACGGCACCGCCGTCTTGCGCAGCGCGGCCGCCACCGGCTCATGGGCCACCGCGAAGCCGATCCGCAGCCCCGCGAGCCCGTACGCCTTGGAGAACGTGCGCAGCACCGCCACGTTGGGGCGGTCCCGGTAGATCTCGAGGCCGTCGGGGACCTCGACGTCGCGGATGAACTCCTTGTACGCCTCGTCCAGCACCACGAGCACATCGCTCGGCACCCGGTCGAGGAATCGTTCCAGCTCGGCCCGGCGCACGACGGTGCCGGTCGGGTTGTTCGGGTTGCAGACGAAGATCAGCCGCGTCCGGTCGGTGATCGCGTCCGCCATCGCGTCCAGGTCGTGCACATCACCGTCGGTCAGCGGCACCTTGACCGAGGTCGCGCCGCTGACCTGCGTGATGATCGGGTACGCCTCGAAGGAGCGCCAGGCGTAGATCACCTCGTCGCCCGGGCCCGAGGTGGCCTGGAGCAGCTGCTGGGCCACGCCGACCGAACCGGTACCCGTGGCCAGGTGCGACACGGGCACACCGAAACGGTCGGCCAGCTCGTTCATCAGGCCGGTGCAGGCCATGTCCGGATAACGGTTGAAGTGCTCAGCGGCTGCGAGCGCGCTCTCCATCACGCCGGGCAGCGGCGGATACGGGTTCTCGTTGGAGGACAGCTTGAAAGCGGCGGGTCCGTCCGCCGATGCCGGTTTGCCCGGAACATAGGCGGGAACGCCGTCCAGTTCGGCGCGCAGCTTGGGGCTCGTCTCGCTCACCGCAGGTCCTCCTCGACCATCCGTACACATCAATACTGCTCACCTTATGAGGATTGGGCGCCACTGCGAACGGGTGGGCAGCGGATTCGTCCGGTGAACCCCGGAATGAGGGGGAGCGCGACCGGAGGTGGCGCGCGCCGGTGGCTCACTCCGTGGCGCGCGTCCCTCGAAAAGGTGAGTTGAGACCTCCCCGAGACCTTGCCCCCTCGGCAGGTCCATCCGGCCGGATGCGTGACACATGACGGTAGACCCGACCAACAGCCTTGCTTCATAAGCCGATTGCCGCCTTATGACCTTGCAGAAACGTGCCTGTCAACGCGTGAATATGCGACCGGACCAATGCCCCGCCCGACCCCTACTATCGGCTCGCCATGACAGCAGCAGGGAAGCACCAGGTGAGCCGGACGGAGACCCCCCGGCGCGGCGGCAGGCAGGGACGTGCCGGAATCCGGGATGTGGCCGCCGCGGCCGGCGTCTCCATCACGACCGTCTCCGACGCGCTCAACGGCAAGGGCAGGCTCCCGGACGCCACCCGCCGCCATGTCCGCGAGGTCGCAGAGCGCCTGGGCTATCGCCCTTCCGCAGCGGCCCGCACGCTCCGTACCGGCAAGTCCGGCCTCATCGGCCTGACCGTGACGACGTACGGGGATGAACCTTTCACCTTCACCGAGTTCGCGTACTTCGCGGAAATGGCGAGAGCGGCCACCTCAGCGGCCCTCGCCCGCGGCTACGCCCTGGTCATCCTGCCGGCGACCTCGCGCCACGACGTCTGGTCCAACGTGGCGCTCGACGGCACCGTCGTCATCGATCCGTCCGACCAGGACCCGGTCGTCTCCGAGCTGGTCCGCCAGGGGCTGCCCGTCGTCTCCGACGGCCGCCCCGCCGGATCGCTGCCCGTGACCGCCTGGGTGGACAACGACCACCGGGCCGCCGTGCTCGACCTCCTCGACCATCTCGCCGCCGCCGGGGCCCGCCGTATCGGACTGCTCACCGGCACCACCACCGACACGTACACCCGGCTCTCCACCACCGCCTACCTGCACTGGTGCGAGCGCGTGGGACAGGATCCGGTCTACGAGTCCTATCCCGCCCATGACCCGTGCGCGGGGGCGGTGGCCGCCGACCGGCTGCTGGCCCGTCCGGACCGGCCCGACGCCGTCTACGGGCTCTTCGACCCCAACGGCACGGACCTGCTGGCGGCCGCACGCCGCTACGGCCTGCGCGTCCCCGAGGACCTGCTGCTCGTCTGCTGCAGCGAATCCACGGTGTACGCGACGACCGAGCCGCCCATCACGACGCTCTCGCTGAAGCCGCGGAGGATCGGCACGGCAGTCGTCCAACTGCTCATCGACGCCATCGAGGGAGTGGACCAGGACGGTCCGGTGGAACGGGTGGTGCCGACGGAGCTCATCGTCCGGACGTCCTCGCAACGCCGCCCGCCCCGCACCACGGTCAGTGCGCCGCGCTCCCCGGCAGGGGACTGATCATCCCAATTAGGACCAATCGACCGACGAACCTGGCATGCGGAAGGATTCACCACCCCTGGTGCGTCCCAGAGCACGATCTGCATTCCTATGATGGGCGCACGACACCGCGGACCAACCCGACCAGCAGGGCCCGTCAGGTGTACGGCGGCGCGACGGTGGTGTGGAGGGGTCGATGACACAGGGGGCCGGTCAGGAACCCGCGGTGCGGACGGCGACGTTGCGCGACTTCCGCGTACCGCCCTATGCGCAGTCCCCCGCGCCACCCGCGTCGCCGCCCTCGGGGAACGCCTTCCCCGAGGGCGAAACGCCGGAGGGGTACACCCCGACGGCGCGCGACCTTCCCGTCATCAGCGTCGACCAACCCGCCCAGGTGCAGCCCGTGCCCGAACCGCGCCCCTCCGCCGACCCGGGCCTCGGCCCCCTGTACGTGGTCGGTGACGTCCACGGCTACCTGGACGAGCTGCTCGCCGCCCTCGCGGAACAGGGCCTGATCGACTCCGAAGGCCGCTGGGCGGCGGGCAACGCGCGCCTCTGGTTCCTCGGCGACTTCACGGACCGGGGCCCCGACGGCATCGGCGTCATCGACCTCGTCATGCGGCTCTCCGCCGAGGCCGCGGCCGCCGGCGGCTACTGCAAGGCCCTGATGGGCAACCACGAACTGCTGCTCATCGGCGCCAAGCGGTTCGGCGACACCCCGGTGAACTCCGGCGCGGGAACGGCCACCTTCCAGGCCGCCTGGCTGCTCAACGGTGGGCAGAAGACGGACATGGAGCGCCTTCAGGACGTCCACCTCCAGTGGATGTCCCGGCTCGACGCCGTCGTCGAGGAGGACGGGCACCTCCTGATGCACTCGGACACGACGGCGTACCTCGACTACGGCTCCACCATCGAGGACGTCAACGACACGGTCCACGCCATCCTCACGCGTAACGACGCCGACGAGTGCTGGGACCTGTTCCGCAAGCTCACCAAGCGGTTCGCCTTCCGCGACGACTCGGGCGCTCAGGCCGTCCAGGAGCTGATGGCGGCCTACGGCGGCCGGCGCGTCGTCCATGGTCACAGCCCCATCCCGTACCTGACCGGCGAGGTCGGCTCCGAGGACGGCGAGGACGGCGCCGGGCCGCAGGTCGACGGGCCGCATGTGTACGCGGACGGGCTCGCCATCGCCATGGACGGCGGGGTGACCATGGCCGGAAAGCTACTGGTCGTCCAACTCCCCCTGCATGACTGACGCCCCGCGGGGAAGACGCATCCCGAGCTGACCACGCCGAGTACTGGGGCTATTTCCGGAAACCCTCTGTCACCCCGTGCTGTGCGCGCTCTACCATCGGCCTATCAGTAGCAGGCTCTCCTCCGTTTCCGCCCAAACTGCCCGGACCCAGCGGGCACACAGGCCCGACGGAGCATCGGGGGATGCAGATGAACAGCGCTCCGCACCTGCTGACCGAGGACCGGCCCGAGTACGAACGGCTCCTCGACGACGCACTGCGTCACGCACACGAACGACCGGAACTGGCCGCCGTCGGTGAACGCCTCAGCGCCGCCCAGCTGCGCACCATGGCGCTGGCGGCCGTCGCCCTGATCACCGTCACGGCCGCCGCCGAGTACGAGCAGTACGTGAAGGCCCGTGACGAAGCACGCACCACCGACCGGGACACGGCTTCCGGCACGGCTTCGGACGGCCTCGGTCAGTCGGGCGCCGGCCTAGGAGCGGTCGTCACCGTTTTGGCGCCGATGCTGGCGGGTACGGCGGCGGCCATATTCCTGCTGGTCGGCTACCTCCTGAAGATGCTGGAGCCACCACCGGCCTTCGCCGGTCCCATGGTGGACGCGGGCTGGTTCTTCGCCGCCGTCACAGCCGCCGCCATCTTCGTCGCCGCCATCGGCCTGCTCATCGCAGCCCTGCGCAACGGCTCGACGTCCCTGCCGGCCCGGGAAGCCCGCGAGCAACTGCCCGACGACGTGGCCCTCGCCAAGGACGTCTGGCGGCAGGCGCTGCTGGAGCGGGGCATCGTGCCCTTCCTGCGCGACGCGCTCACCGAGCCCGCCGGTCCTGCGGTCCCGGCCCCGCACCGCCCCACGGGCCGCCTTCCCAAGATCGGCTACAGCAGGCCCGACTTCGCCGGGCCGGACGAGGGCCCGGCGGCGGCGCCCCGCCCCACGTACAGCAGCCCGGACTTCACCAGCCCCGACTTCGGCGGTCCCGAGCACGAACTGGACTGACCGCCACGGCCCCGGCGGAAGGCGCCGGAGCCGTGCGCGGCCGGTCCCGTGCCAGGTCAGTCGGACAACGGCAGATAGACCCGGTTCCCGCCCGCAGCGAACTCACGCGACTTGCCGAGCATCCCCTCGGCGATCTCCTCGGCCGTCGCCTCCGCGCCGTTCGCGCCGCCGAACTGCTCGGTGATGCTGTGGCTGATCTTCATCGAACAGAACTTCGGACCGCACATCGAGCAGAAGTGCGCCGTCTTCGCGGGCTCGGCCGGCAGCGTCTCGTCGTGGAACTCCCGCGCCGTGTCCGGGTCGAGCGCCAGGTTGAACTGGTCCTCCCAGCGGAATTCGAACCGGGCGTCCGACAGCGCGTCGTCCCATTCCTGCGCCCCCGGATGCCCCTTGGCCAGGTCGGCGGCATGGGCCGCGATCTTGTACGTGATGACCCCGGTCTTCACATCGTCCCGGTTCGGCAGCCCCAGGTGCTCCTTGGGCGTCACGTAACAGAGCATCGCCGTCCCCCACCAGGCGATCATCGCGGCGCCGATGCCCGAGGTGATGTGGTCGTACGCCGGCGCGATGTCGGTGGTCAGCGGGCCGAGCGTGTAGAACGGCGCCTCCTCGCAGATCTCCTGCTGAAGGTCGATGTTCTCCTTGATCTTGTGCATCGGGACGTGCCCCGGGCCCTCGATCATGGTCTGCACGCCGAAGCGCTTGGCGACCGCGTTCAGTTCGCCGAGCGTGCGCAGTTCAGCGAACTGGGCCTCGTCGTTGGCGTCCGCGATCGACCCGGGGCGCAGCCCGTCGCCCAGTGAGTACGTCACGTCGTACGCGGCGAGGATCTCGCAGAGCTCCTCGAAGTGCTCGTACAGGAACGACTCCTTGTGGTGCGCCAGGCACCACGCCGCCATGATCGAGCCGCCCCGGGAGACGATGCCCGTCTTGCGCCGGGCGGTCAGCGGCACGTACGGCAGGCGTACGCCGGCGTGCACCGTCATGTAGTCCACGCCCTGCTCGGCCTGCTCGACGACGGTGTCCTTGTAGATCTCCCAGGTCAGTTCCTCCGCCCGTCCGTCGACCTTCTCAAGGGCCTGGTAAAGGGGGACGGTTCCGATCGGCACGGGTGAATTGCGAAGAACCCACTCACGGGTGGTGTGGATGTTGCGGCCGGTGGAAAGGTCCATGACCGTGTCCGCGCCCCACCGGGTCGCCCACGTCATCTTGTCCACCTCCTCCTCGATGGAGGACGTCACCGCGGAGTTGCCGATGTTGGCATTGACCTTCACCAGGAACCGCTTTCCGATGATCATCGGCTCGGTCTCCGGGTGGTTGACGTTGACGGGCAGCACCGCGCGGCCGGCCGCGATCTCCTCGCGCACCACCTCCGCCGGCACGTTCTCGCGGACCGCGACGTACTCCATCTCCGGGGTGATCTCGCCCCTGCGGGCGTACGCGAGCTGGGTGACGGGGCGGCCGTCCCGGCTCCGCCGCGGGCGGCGCGGCCGACCGGGGAACACCGCGTCCAGATTGCGCAGCCCACCCCGCGGCGAGGTGTGCTTGAGCCCGTCGTCCTCCGGGCGGGCGGGGCGGCCCGCGTACTCCTCGGTGTCGCTGCGGGCGATGATCCAGTTCTCCCGGAGCGGTGCGAGGCCGCGCCGGACGTCGGTCTCGGCCGCGGGGTCGGTGTACGGCCCGGACGTGTCGTACAGCGTCATGTCCTTGCCGTTGGTCAGGCGCACCTGGCGGACCGGCACCCGGATGTCGGGGCGCGGCCCCTGGACGTATCCCTTGTGCCAGCCGATGGACTTCCCGGCCTCGTCGCCCTGATTGGAGGCAGGCGTGCGTGTGTCCGATGTGGTCATGAGACCTACTCCCTACGCCGGCATTACCCGGTAACAGGTTCGGCGGTCGGCGCAGCGTCTCCCGTACGGTCGTACGGCGGTCAGCGCCCTCTCAGCCCGGTGCTCCGAGCTCCCGCGTGTGCAAAGGTGCCACCACGCTAGCCCTCGGACGGGCGAGCTGAACAGAGGGCCCCGTCCTTCTTGCGATGATCGGCCGGTGACGCCCCCTCATCGCGACTCAGAACCGCAGGGCCATCAGCACGCGCACACGCACAGCCATGGCCCGGCCGCACCCGTCTCCACCCATCTGCGCAAGGTGATCGCCGCCGTGCTGATCCCCTTCGCGACCGCCGTACTCGTCGGTCTCGTGGTGCTCTGGCCGAATGGTGCGCCGGCGCACGAACGGACCGGCGTCGGTTTCGACCGGCAGACCCAGCAGGGAAAGGTGGTGAGCGTCGTCGAGGTCGACTGCAAGGACGTGAACGCCGCCCAGCTTCCCGTCAGCGGCGAGACCCAACCCCCCGAGGGCCGGTCGGCTTCCGGCGGACTCTGCGAGAAGGCCACCGTCGAGGTCACCACCGGCCCCGACTCGGGGCGCCGGTTCGTCGAAGTCGTGCAGCCGGACGCGCCGAGGCAACTGCGGGAGGGCCAGGGGGTGGTGGTGGCGTACGCCCCCGACGCGCCCCATGACCTCCAGTACTCCGTGACGGACGTGAACCGGAAGTTCCCGCTGATACTGCTGGCCGGGATCTTCGCCCTCGCGGTGGTGCTCGTGGGCAGGATGCGCGGGGTCATGGCCCTGGTGGCGCTCGCCCTGTCGTTCGCCGTACTGACCCTGTTCATCCTTCCGGCGATACTTCAGGGCTCGAATCCGCTGCTGGTGGCGGTCGTCGGGGCCGGAGCGATCATGCTGATCGCGCTCTACATCTGCCACGGGTTGACCGCCCGCACCTCCGTCGCCGTCATCGGCACCCTGATCTCACTGGTCCTGATCGGGCTGCTGGGCTCGCTCTTCATCGGCTGGGCGAGCCTGAGCGGGAACACCGACGACAACACCGGCCTCATCCACGGCCTGTATCCGCACATCGACATGAGCGGACTGCTGCTGGCCGGCGTCATCATCGGCTCCCTGGGAGTGCTTGACGACGTCACGGTCACCCAGACCTCGGCGGTCTGGGAGCTGCGCCAGGCGAACCCCACCATGAGTGCGAATCAGCTCTACCGGGCAGGGATCAGAATCGGCCGCGATCACATCGCCTCCGTGGTCAACACCCTGGTGCTCGCCTATGCGGGCGCCGCGCTGCCCCTCCTGCTGCTGTTCACGGTCGCGCAGAGCAGTGTGGGGACGGTCGCCAACAGCGAGCTGGTGGCGGAGGAGATCGTGCGCACCCTCGTGGGCTCGATCGGACTGGTCGCCTCCGTGCCGGTGACGACAGCGCTCGCGGCGCTGGTCGTCTCCGCGGACCGCACGGGGGTCGGCGCGGAAGCCGGGGCTTCGGCACCCGTGCGGAGCGGCAGGGGCCGGCGACGGCGGGCGAGGTCGTGACCTGAACACACAGCGTGATTCACCCGATCGGCAGGTGTCGTGTTCGAGTGCCAAGACGGCTCCCGGGCCGTGGACCGCTTCAGCCCGCGTTCTGCTCTTCGGCCAGAATGCGCCCCAGCGCCTCCTCCAAGTTGCCGTCGAAGTCACCCAGCGTGCACTCCTGCCCGAGCGGCACCAGCTTGTCCGTACGGTCGAGGAAGGCGACAAGAGGTGCCGTGCCCGCCCGGAAGAGCGCACGGTCGGCGCCCACCTGCAACCGGATGTGTACATCACACAGCCCCTCAGGCTCGGTCGGCGCGATGTGCACATCGCCGTCGCCACTGGGGCTGTTGAGGCCGTCGAGCAGCAGCTCACGGCCGAAGGCCCAGGTGACGGGGGCGTCGCCGGGCAGATGGAAGGTCATCCGGATCGCGTACGGATCGCACACTTCGTACCGGAGCTCCACCGGGATACGGAATGAGAGCTCCTCGGAGACGAGGAAGCTCATCATGACCTCAGCTTGAACCGACTCGCGCATCGTTCAACCCCGCAGTAGATGAATCTGGCCAGGAATGATCCCCCATGGCCCTATTGACGCCATCGTGGTGCACGCGATAGCAGATCACAAGGAGTGATTTTTCAGATACTGATAGAGAACACGAACGAACGCAAGAGGCTAGACACTTCACCGCGTAGTCGTTCGACTGCGGGCAGCAACCGATCCTCCTCGTGGAGGGGTACCGAAATGGCCATCGCTGCGGCGGTGAATCCGGCCGTGATCGGGATGGCGGCGCAGACGGTCCCGAGCGCGTACTCCTGCCGCTCGATGACCGGTTCCGTACGCTCCAGCGACCGCAGCCGGGTGAGGAACGCCGCACGGTCGCGCACCGAGTACCGGGTCAGCGGGCGCACCGGGTGCCGGTCCAGGTGGTCCTCACGGGCCTTCTCGTCCAGCCGGCTCAGCAGACACTGACCGATCGCGTGCGCGTGCCCGGTCTCGCGGAACGCCGCCCATTCGTCGACCGCCGGCCGCTCGGGGGTGTCCGCCACAGCGAGGAGCTCGATCTCGCCCTCGCGGTAGATGGCGCAGTACACCGGGGCTCCGACGACGTCCCGCCAGCGGCCCAGCGAACGGGCCATGATGCTGCGGCGGCTCTGAGCGGCGCGGTCGCCCATCAGCCGTTCGGCGGCGGCGCCGAAGCGGAAGACGCCGTTCTCCCGGCGCAGATACCCCTCGTGGGTCAGGGTCCGCAGCAGGTGGTAGGCGGTGGGAAGAGGAAGCCCCGCTTCCCTCGCGAGCTGTTTGGCCGGGGCCCCGTCGCGATGGGTACCCACAGCCTCCAGCAGCCTCAGCGCCCGCTGCACCGACCCGATGAGCGTCGGAACAGCCGTACTCGATGCCGTGGTCAACGGTCACCCCCAGGCGTGGTGACGGGCGGTCAGCCCGCCCGTGGGGGCCGCCCCCACAGGTCTGCCGCGGACCTGGGGTCCGGAGGCCGGATCCCGCACAAACCACTGGTCGGGGTGGTGACTTACGGTGTTTTCCCAGGTGGTGGCAGAGGAGAGTCACTGTATCGGCCGCCCTGTGACCGGGTGCCGATTCGCCTTTCCCTTAGCTCAGCTGGGCTAATCCCCCGTCGGACGTGCGGTCACCAGCCGTTTCCGGAGGACGACGACATGAACTTCCGTACGACGAAAACGAGCCCGCCGACCAGGATCACGAAGATCAGGATCTTGAAGAGCAGGCCGACCACGAACGTGACCAGGCTGGCGATCAGGCCACCGAACACGACGATCGCGAGCACGGGCACCGCGATCCACTTCACCCACCAGGGCATCCCAGCGAATATCTCCCGCACGGCCATCGTCCTTACCTCGTCTCTGTGAGTTCCTGCTTCGATGCTAGAGGCGAAAGACGGCCGCCGGGCCCCGGGAACCCCTTGTCCTCCCCTGATCGATCCCTTAGGGAACCCTGGGGTGCACCGGCCGCGAACTCATCCCTCGGGCGGCGAGAAGACCACCATCACGCGCAGGTCCTCGGTGATGTGGTGGAACTTGTGGGCCGTGCCGGCGGGTACGTACACGACACTTCCTCTCCCCACCTGTGTCGTTTCCATGCCGACGGTGATCGACGCGCGACCACTGACCACGAGGTAGACCTCGTCCTGGCTGTGCGGCTTCTGCGGGTCGAGCTCGCCGGCGTCCAGGGCGTACAGACCGACCGACATGTTCCGCTCGCGAAGAAACTGCAGGTACGCACCGTCGTTGGCGGCCCGTTCCGCCTCCAGTTCGTCCAGCCTGAATGCCTTCATGGACCGTCCGCCCCTTGCCTCTGCCCAGCCGGTGTCCGCCACCGATCATGTCTGCCACGATCAGACACATGAAGAATTTCGTAGTCAAGACGATCGCCAACGCGGGTGCGCTGGCCGTGGCCATCTGGCTGGTCCAGGACATCACGCTGACCGGCGGCAGCACCGGCCGCAAGGCCCTGACCCTGATCCTCGTCGCGCTGGTCTTCGGCCTGGTCAACGTCGTGGTCAAGCCGATCGTGAAGCTGCTCACCCTGCCGCTCTTCATCCTCACGCTGGGCCTGATCACCCTCGTGGTGAACGCCCTGATGCTGCTGCTCACCTCGTGGCTGGCCGACGTACTCGACCTGAGCTTCCACGTCGAGGGCTTCTGGACCGCCGTTCTCGGCGGCCTGATCATCTCGATCGTGTCCTGGGCACTGAACGTCGTCCTCCCGGACGAGGACTGATCCGCCCGGCGGGAGGCGAACCGCGTCCACCTGAAACAGTGCGACCAGGACCGGCGACCGGCCGGGGAGAGAAGCGAGGAAGAACCATGAGTACCCAGGGCGACGGAACACGTGCGGTACGCGCGGGACTGCCGGAACCCCAGCAGTACGAGCCCACCCTCCCCGGACCGGTCTTCGCCGCGCACTTCCACCTGTCCGGCGAGCCGACCGGCCCCTACACCTACGGCCGGGACGGCAACCCGACCTGGACCCGCCTGGAACAGGCCATCGGAGAGCTCGAAGCACCGGGCGAGGACGTGGAGACCACCGTCTTCGCCTCCGGAATGGCGGCGATCTCGGCCGTCCTCCTCTCCCAGGCGCGCAACGGCGACGCCGTCGTCCTCCCCGATGACGGCTATCAGGCGCTTCCCCTGCTGCGCGAGCAGCTGGAGGCGTACGGAGTCGAGGTGCGGACCGCGCCGACCGGCGGCGACGCACAGCTCGCCGTCCTGAAGGGTGCCAAGCTCCTGTGGCTGGAGACGCCCTCCAACCCGGGCCTCGACGTCTGCGACGTGCGGCGCCTCGTCACGGCCGCGCACGCGGTCGGCACGCTGGTCGCCGTCGACAACACCCTGGCCACCCCGCTCGGCCAGCGTCCGCTGGAACTGGGTGCCGACTTCTCCGTGGCCAGTGACACCAAGGGCATGACAGGCCACGGCGACCTATTGCTCGGCCATGTGACCTGCCGCGATCCCGAGCTCACGGCCGGAGTGCGGCGCTGGCGCAAGATCGTCGGTGCCATCCCCGGCCCGATGGAGGCATGGCTCGCGCACCGGTCGCTGGCCACGCTGGAACTGCGGGTCGAGCGGCAGTGCGCCGGCGCCCTCGCGCTCGCCGAGGTGCTCGCCAAGCACCAGGCCGTGTCCGGGCTGCGCTACCCCGGCCTGCCCACCGACCCCTCGTACGCGAACGCCGTACGCCAGATGCGGCGCTTCGGCTCCGTGGTGTCGTTCGTACTCGCCGACCGGGGGACCGCGGAGCGCTTCCTCGCGGCCCTGCGGCTGGTCGAGGACGCCACCAGCTTCGGAGGCGTACGCTCCACCGCCGAGCGGCGGGGCCGCTGGGGCGGCGACGCCGTACCGGAAGGCTTCATCCGCTTCTCCGTCGGCGCCGAGAACACCGCCGACCTGGTGGCCGACGTCGAACAGGCACTGGCCGCGGCCACCGCCGGGAGCTGATTCCGTCGCGCGGTATGGCGGTCCGAGCCTCCCCCCTCGTGGCTCGGACCGCCCGGCCCCTCCCGTTTCCCCCGAAGAGCCGCTTCGACAAGGCTAGTTGTCTCTGCGTCAGCGTCCAATCACAGTAGCGGCAGCGACCTATCGACATATTTGTGGTTCTCCGGGGCCCCTCGGATGCGTCACTGCGTGAGGGCGGGAGGGACGAGACGTGGATCTGGCCCTGCTGCGCACCTTCGTCACCGTCCACCGAGCCGGCTCGTTCACCCGCGCCGCCGCGCTGCTGGGCCTCTCGCACCCCGCCGTGACCTCACAGATACGCACCCTGGAACGGCAGCTGGGCCGTCCGCCGTTCCTGCGTAGGGCCCGAGGAGCCACCCCGACGACGATCGGCGACGAACTCGCGCACCGGGCCGCCCCGCACCTGGACGCACTGGTCGAGATCGCCGAGACCGACCTCGATGAGGAGTCGGGCGTACGGACCCTGCATCTGGCGGGTCCGCCGGAATTCCTCTCCCTGCGCGTCCTGCCCGCGCTCACACGCTGATCGCCCAGGGCATCGCGCTGCGCGGTTCGTTCTCCGCCGACACGGACGAGACCCTGGAGGGCCTGGCCGCCGGTCACCACGACCTGGCCGTCGTGACGGTCCGGCCGCGCGGGGAGCTGCTCACCGCCGCCCCTCTCTGCGACGAGGAGCACGTCCTGGTCGCCGCCCCGCGCTGGGCCGGCCGGCTGGGGCCGGGCACGCTGCGACGCAACGGTCCCATGGTCCTGGAGCAGCTGCCCGTGGTGGAGGTGCACGAGAGCCTGCCGCTCATCTCCCGATGCTGGACCGATCCTCCGGTCCCGCCTCTGCGCACGTACTTCCTGGCCACGCGGACCGACACGCTCGCGCTTCCCCATCTCGCCCGAGCACACGAATGGCTGCTGCGGGCCGCGGCCGACTGGTGACCGCAGGAGCACCCGACAGCGCCCCGGTGTTTCAGAACGGGTCCCGTGGGCCACGCTTCTGCCATGACCGAACGTCCTGTGGTCAAGCGCACCGCACGCGCCATCCTGCTCGACGGTGACGACCTCATCCTCATCAAGCGCACCAAGCCCGGGGTGGACCCGTACTGGGTCACGCCGGGTGGCGGCGTCGAACCCGAGGACGCCACCGTTGTCGACGCCCTGCACCGCGAAGTGGACGAGGAACTGGGCGCCAAGATCACCGACGTGGTGCCCTGCTTCGTAGACACCGTGGAACACATCGAGGAAGGCGGGGTGAAGGGCGTCAAGGTCCAACACTTCTTCGTCTGCCGCCTCGACTCCATGGACCTGTCCCTGCGCCACGGCCCCGAGATCGACGCCCCCTGCGGCGCGTACGACGTCGTACGCGTGCCCTTCAGCCGGGTCGGCATCGCCGCGGTGCACCTCGTGCCGCTGTCGTTGCGCCACTATCTGGACGGCAATATCGAGGGAGTCCGGGCCTTGCACGCCGCCGACCTGGGCTGACGCGTCGTCTCTCGCGCCTGTTCGTGTTTCACGTGAAACCGTTCGCGGTCGGAGGCCCGGGCTCGAATTTCGCTGCGGGAGTCGGCCAGTTCCGGTAAAGCGGTGGACGGGCGATCATCGGTCGGAGAGCCTGGCCGGTATGCCCAGCTCATTGCCCCG
The DNA here is from genome assembly GCF_045206345.1 of Streptomyces sp. NBC_00209. Lineage (NCBI taxonomy): Bacteria > Bacillati > Actinomycetota > Actinomycetes > Kitasatosporales > Streptomycetaceae > Streptomyces > Streptomyces sp. NBC_00209. Next base: position 3,476,939 of record NZ_CP108121.1, read on the forward strand.
CCCGCTGTCCGATCTCCCCGTCCGGCGCCTCACTCGGGACGACCTGGTCGCCTGCGCCGATCTCAGCGAGGACCGGGGCTGGCCGCGCGATGAGGAGCGCTGGACGCTGCTGCTCGCCGCCGGTACGGGCTACGGCATCGATGACCCCGACAGCAAGGGTCTGATGGCGACCTGTGTGGTGGTCCCGTACGGCCCCGAGATGGCCGCCGTCGGCATGCTGCTGGTCGCCGGGCGCCATGCCCGGCGCGGAGTCGGCCGATATCTGATGCAACGGGTGATCGAGGCCGCGGGAGACACCCCGCTCAGCCTCCATGCGACGGCGGCGGGCCGCCCCCTCTACGAAGAGCTCGGATTCACGCCGGTCGGACGCGCCGTCCGCCTGAGCGGGGCCTTCGTACTGGCTGCGGCAGCCGACCGGAAGCCTCTCAGCGGCTCGGGGACCATCATCCGGTCCGCTTCCGCCCACGATCTGCGGGCGGTGGTGCAGCTGGACTCGGTCGTCTTCGGGCTCGACCGTACGCACCTGCTGACCCGGCTCCCGACGTTCGCCGATCACCTGCGGGTCGCCGAGGAGGACGGGGAGCTGACCGGATTCGCCGCGCTCTCGCCGAGCGCGGCGAACCACGCGGTCGGGCCGTTGATCGCCAAGGACACCTCGACGGCGAAGCTGCTCGTGGCCTCGCTCGCCGAGGCGACGGACCGGCCGCTGCGCGTGGACGTCGACGCCCGCCACGAGGACCTGCTGGACTGGCTCGGGCGCTGTGGACTGCGGTCGAGCTCGGAGACCACGGTGATGGCGCTCGGCGGACGGCAGTACGCGGACTGGCCCCGGTACTTCGCGCCCTTCAGCCTGGCCACGGGCTGACCCCCAGGAATCAGCTCCGGGGCTCGGCGACCACCGCCGGCTCCGGGGTGTGGGTGGCGACGAGGCGGCTCGGTGCGGTCGTACGGCGCTCCAGCGCGCTGGAGGCGAGGGCGACGACCAGAGCCGATGCCGCGAGTGCCGCTCCGACCCAGTTGGGGGCGGTGTAGCCGAGACCGGCACCGATGACGATCCCGCCGAGCCAGGCCGCGAGCGCGTTGCCGAGGTTGAAGGCACCGATGTTCATCGCGGAGGCCAGCGTCGGGGCGTCCACCGCTTGGTCGAGCACCCGCTTCTGGAGCGGAGGCACGGTCGCGAAGCCGAAGGCACCGATCAGGACGAGGGTGACTGCCGCCGCGACCTTGTTGTGGGCGGTCAGGGTGAACAGGGCCAGGACCAGGGCGAGGCCGCTCAGTGACACGGAGAGCATCAGCGTGGGGCGGCGGTCGGCGTACCTGCCGCCGATCAGGTTGCCGCCGACCATGCCGAGGCCGAAGAGGACCAGCAGCCAGGTGACGGCGGAGGCCGAGTAGCCGGCGGTCTCCGTCATCATCGGCGTGATGTAGGTGATCGCCGCGAAGACGCCGCCGAACCCGAGGACCGTCATCGCCATGGCGAGCAGGACCTGCACATTACGGAAGGCGGCGACCTCCTGCCGCAGCCTGACACCCTCGGCGCGGGGCTGTTCGGGAACGAGCCGGGCAACGCCGTACAGGCCGAGGACACCCAGCGCTGCGACCAGGAAGAACGTGACCCGCCACCCGGCGTGCTGCCCGACGTAGGTGCCCACCGGCACCCCGACGACGTTGGCGACGGTGAGCCCGGTGAACATCAGGGCGATGGCGCCCGCCTTCTTCTGCGGGGCGACCAGATCGGCCGCCACAACCGCTCCGATGCCGAAGAAGGCACCGTGGGCGAGCGAGGCGATCACGCGGCCGACGACCATCATTTCGAAGACGGGGGCGGCCGCGGTGACCACATTGCCGACGATGAACAGGCCCATGAGGATCATCAGCATCCGCTTGCGGCTGACCCTCGTGCCGAGCGCGGTCATCAGCGGCGCGCCGAGCACGACGCCGAGCGCGTAGCCCGTGGCCAGGAAGCCTGCGGCCGGGATGGACACCTGGAACCCGGCGGCCACCTCCGGAAGCAGCCCCATGACCACGAACTCGGTGGTCCCGATACCGAATGCCCCGATGGCCAGGGCGAGAAGTGCGAGCGGCATGGGTTCCCTTCCCAGACGATTGCTACTGCGCCTTACATGCGTAGACAATAGTTGCAGACGCTCTTTAATTGCAAACGCTGGCTATTGCGGTCGTCGGCTACTCTGGACGTAAGCAGCTCCGGCACGGAGGAGAGACCATGACAGCCACGGACCCGGCCCTCACCGCCCTCTCCCAGGGCTGGATCGCGCTGTCCCTGCTCCACGGCAAGATCGAGACCCGCATCGAGCGGGCCCTGCAGAGCGGCCACGACCTGAGCGTGCGCGAGTACTCCCTGCTGGACGTGCTCAGCCGCCAGCACAGCGGTCCGGGCGGACACCTGCAGATGAAGCAGGTGGCGGACGCCGTCGGGCTGAGCCAGAGCGCCACCACGCGCCTGGTCACCCGCCTCGAAGACCGCGGACTGCTGACCCGGTATCTCTGCGACACCGACCGCAGGGGCATCTACACCGATGTCACCCCCGACGGGCTCACCCTGCTCTCCGAGGCCCGCCCCACCAACGACCGCTCGCTGCGCATCGCGCTCGACGAGGCCGCCGAGAATCCCGAACTGGCCCCGCTCGTCCGGGCCGTCGAGGAACTGAAGGCCGTTCCCGCTTAGGGCCTGGCGACTGCGTAGGCTGCGGATCATGAGCGATCTGGAGATACGCCGCGCGACCGCTGACGATCTGGCCGAGATCGTGGCCCTGCTCGCCGACGACCCGTTGGGCGCGCAGCGCGAGTCGCCGGACGACCTCGCGCCCTACCGAGCGGCGCTCCGGCGGCTGGCCGACGATCCGAATCAGCACATGATGGTCGCCGTGCGCGAGGAGCGGGTCGTCGGGACCCTCCAGCTGACCGTGATCCCGGGGCTGTCCCGGCGCGGTTCGACCCGGTCCGTGATCGAAGGTGTCCGCATTCACGCGGACGAACGGGGAAGCGGTCTCGGCACCCGGCTGATCCAGTGGGCGGTGGACGAATCACGTCGGCAGGGCTGCCAACTGGTCCAGCTCACCTCCGACACGTCCCGCACCGACGCGCATCGCTTCTACGAGCGGCTGGGGTTCGTCGCCAGCCATGTGGGCTTCAAACTCGCCCTCTGACCTGCCTGCCGCGTTCCCGAGGAGCCGCCGTGCAACGCATCAGTGACGAACAGCGCCGTATCCGGATCCTCCGCCGCCATCTGCTGACCCCCGGGGAACGGGCGTCGTCGGTCGTCGCGGTGGCCGACGCCCTCGTCGCACTCCATGCGACCGACGCGGCGACCGTCTTCCTCTCGGCCTGCGCCAGGCTCGCCGAGCCGGACATCGCCGCGGTGGAGCGGTGTCTCTACGAAGACGTGTCGCTGGTGCGGATGCTCTCCATGCGCAACACCCTCTTCGTCGTGTCGAACGAGATGGCCCCGCACGTCGAGGCGGCGAACGCGCGCGCCGTGGCCGCCAAGGAGCGACGCAACCTGCTCAAGCATCTCCGCGAGGACGGAAACGGTCTGGACGAACGCTGGCTCGACCAGACCGAGAGGAGCGCCCTCGCCTTCCTGCAGGGCAGCGGTCCGGTCTCGGGCAGCGAACTCGCCGCCGGGGTGACCGCACTTCGCACAAAGATCACCGTCTCCCCCGGGAAGAAGCAGGAAACGGTCCAGGGCGTCGCGACCCGGGTGATCCGGGTGCTGGCCGCCGAGGGCAGGATCCGCAGGGACCGGCCACGAGGCTCCTGGACCTCCAGCCAGTTCCGCTGGGCCCTGGCCCGCCCCCGGCCGGTGGAGGAGACCGCTCCGGCCCAGACGGAACTGGCCCTGCGCTGGCTCCGGGCGTACGGTCCGGGCACCGAGGCCGACCTGAAGTGGTGGACCGGCTGGGGCAGCCGCGAGGTCCGTACCGCTCTCGCGGCCGTCGGAGCCGTGGAGGTGCGGCTCGACCATGGGGCTCCGGCCTGGGTCGCCCCCGGAGACACGGAGCCCGAGCCCGCCCAGGCACCCTGGGCGGCCCTGCTTCCCGGGCTCGATCCGAGCGGCATGGGCTGGGCGGACCGCGGCTTCCACCTGCCGGCCGAGCACCGGGCAGCCCTCTTCGACCGCTCGGGCAACATCGGCCCCACGGTGTGGTGGGACGGCCGGATCGTGGGCGGCTGGGCCCAGCGAGGTGACGGTGAGTTCACCTGGCGGCTGCTGACAGATCCCGGCCGGGAGGCAACGGCAGCGATCGAGACCGAGGCGGCCCGGCTGGCGGGCTGGGTGGGGCAAGCCCGGATCACCCCGCGCTTCCGGACCCCGCTGGAACGGGAGTTGACCGCCTGAGCGGCCGTGCTGCCCGTTTCACGTGAAACGGGCAGCACCGGTTCCGGGCGCGTCCGGCTGTACTCAGTCCCCCAGACCGCGCCACCCCTCCTCGTCCACACCACCGGGCACCGCTGCGGCGGGGCCGTACGGCTCACGTGTGAAGACGAAGGACCCCAGATCGAGGTGGCTCACGCTGCCGTCCGCGTTCCGCACGATCCGCAGCGTCTCCCCCGCGTAGTAGCCGTCCAGACCGACCCAGGTGCCGTCGGGGCGCGCGGTGAAGCGGGCGGCCCGGCCCTGACCGTTCACCGGCCGCAGCTCCAACCCGCGATCGGCGGTGAGGCTCAGGATGTTGGGACGCGTGGCCCAGTACCACGGCCCGGTCAGGGCAAGGAGTTCCGCGTCCACCTCGGGCAGCGGGCGCCACGGCTCGGGGATACGGGGCTCGGCCTCGGCGACGATGTCCACGAGATCGGCGGCCACCTCGCCGATCGCGACCCCGGACGTCGCGTTGACGAGCACCACGGCCGTCACGTCGTCCTCGGTGCTGACCCAGAGGGCGGCCAGAAATCCGGGAAGCGAGCCCGTGTGCCCGATGAAGGTGCGGTCCTTGCGCCGGACCAGTTGCAGTCCCAGGCCGTAGTGATCGACCCACTCACCGGACGCGGGAGCGGCCGACGGCTGCTTCATCTCCTCCACGGAAGCCGCGGCGAGCACCCGGTCGTCGCCCTTGGCGAGGAAGGCCGCGAAACGGAGCAGATCCGCGGTCGTGGACCACAGCTGCCCGGCGGGCGCCATGAGCCCCAGGTCCTCGGCCGGTTCGGGTAGCAGGGCGTCCGCCCAGGGGTGCACCGCCCAGCCACCGGCGTGCGGAGCCTGTGAAAGCGAACTGGTCCGGTGCATACCGAGGGGTTCCAGCACCTCGCGGCGCAGCACCTCCTCCCAGGACGCCCCGCGCACGGCCTCGACCAGCGAACCGAGCAACGTGTAGCCCGGGTTGGAATAGTGGTGCCGGTTGCCGGGCGGGTGCATCGCGACCTGCTCATCGAGCACGTCCGCGAGCGTGGGCCGCAGGCTGCCGGGTGTCCGCTCCCACCAGGGCGCGGTCGTCTCGGCTCCGAGCCCCGCGCTGTGGCCGAGCAGCTGATGAATGGTCACCTCCCCCGCACCGGTTCCGGGCAGGTGCTTCTCCAGCGGGTCCGCCAGGCCGAGCAGCCCTTCGTCACGCAGCCGCATCACCAGGACGGCGGTGAAGGTCTTGGTGAGGGACCCGATCCTGAACTGCGTATCGGAGTCCGGGGCATGCCCGTCGACGCAGCTGCGCGCCCCCTCCCAGACCACCTGCCCCTGCCGTTGCACGGCGGCGACGAGAGAAGGGGTACGCCCTTCGGCCTGAGCCGTGGCGACGCGGTGCAGCAAGGCCCGCCGGGTACTGGGAAGCAACTGTTCAGCTGAAGAAGTCATCATCAACAACTACCGCCCGCGCCGGCGGATGGCGACTCCATTTCCGGGGCCGGTAGCGGTCAGGTCTGCGCCATGTCCACGAAGCGGGAGTAGTGGCCCTGGAAGGCAACGGTGATCGTCGCCGTGGGGCCGTTTCGGTGCTTGGCCACGATCAGGTCCGCCTCGCCGGCGCGCGGCGACTCCTTCTCGTACGCGTCCTCGCGGTGCAGAAGGATCACCATGTCGGCGTCCTGCTCGATGGAGCCGGATTCACGGAGGTCGGAGACCATCGGTTTCTTGTCCGTGCGCTGCTCGGGGCCACGGTTCAGCTGGGAGAGCGCGATGACCGGCAGCTGGAGCTCCTTGGCCAGGAGCTTGAGGTTTCGCGACATGTCGGAGACCTCCTGCTGGCGGCTCTCGGCACGCTTCGAGCCGCCGGACTGCATCAGCTGGAGATAGTCGATGACCACCAGCTTGAGGTCGTTGCGCTGCTTGAGGCGACGGCACTTCGCCCGGATCTCCATCATGGAGAGGTTGGGGGAGTCGTCAATGTAGAGCGGGGCCGCGGAGACGTCCGGCATCCGCCGGGCCAGCCGCGTCCAGTCCTCGTCGGTCATCGTGCCGGAACGCATGTGGTGCAGGGCCACCCGTGCTTCGGCGGACAGCAGACGCATCGCGATCTCGTTCCGCCCCATTTCCAGGGAGAAGATCACGCTGGGCATGTTGCTCTTGATCGAGCAGGCACGGGCGAAGTCCAGGGCGAGGGTCGACTTACCCATGGCGGGACGGGCCGCGATGACGACCATCTGGCCCGGGTGCAGACCGTTGGTCAGGGCGTCGAGGTCGGTGAACCCGGTGGGCACGCCCGTCATTTCGCCGCTGCGGGAGCCGATCGCCTCGATCTCGTCCAGGGCGCCTTCCATGATGTCGCCGAGCGGCAGGTAGTCCTCGCTGGTCCGCTGCTCGGTGACGGCGTAGATCTCCGCCTGGGCCGAGTTCACGATGTCATCGACATCGCCGTCGGCCGCGTATCCCATCTGCGTGATCTTCGTACCGGCTTCCACGAGCCGCCGCAGGACCGCGCGTTCGTGGACGATCTCCGCGTAGTACGAGGCGTTGGCTGCCGTCGGCACCGACTGGACCAGGGTGTGCAGATAAGGCGCCCCGCCCACCTTGGTGATCTCTCCGCGCTTGACCAGCTCGGCGGCCACGGTGATCGGGTCGGCGGGCTCGCCCTTGGCGTAGAGGTCGAGGATCGCCTGATAGACGGTCTCGTGCGCGGGGCGGTAGAAGTCGTGGCCTTTGATGATCTCCACGACGTCGGCGATCGCGTCCTTGGACAGGAGCATGCCGCCGAGCACGGACTGCTCCGCGTCCAGGTCCTGGGGCGGCACCCGCTCGAAGCCGGCGGAACCGCCTTCCCAGTCGGTGGACTCACGGCCGCGGTCGTGGCGGTCGCCCCGGTCCCGGTCCTCACCCCGGCGCTGGCGGGATACGGGCAGCCGGTCACTGGGGCCGGTGTCCGCCCATGGGTCGTCCAAGGGTTCGGGAATGCTCATCCGGCCGCCTCCTCCCGTCCGCTCCGCGGACCTAGCCGTGCTCCTCTTTCTTACGGCACGGCACCGACAAACAAGACCCCCGACTCCGGTTCCGGTGTGTCGAGTTCTGCGGTGTGGCAGAGCCGAAACAGGGTGGGGGCGCCGGACTACGGTAGGCGGCTCCGCACCGTCAGCCAATCTGGTTATCCACAGGCCCTGTGGACGAGCGGGCAGATGCTGTGGAGAACCCCCCGGAACCTGTGCACGGACCGGGGGACAGCACTGTGGACAAACTCATAGACCACCTGCAAATACCGCTGTGACCTGCTCTTTTTCGGTCCACCGGCTGTGGGGGAGAAAAAGTTGGACCGTCGCGGCGAGATCACCGCGTGTCCGGTGCAAGAGTTGCCCACAGGCAAGAAAATGTAAGGACCCACAACGGATTGCATCTCTTACCTGTGGAAGATTAGATTGACTGCCATGATCCAGCCACCGGGTACCCCGTCTTCCCGCCGCCGACGGCATGACCGCGAGATCATCGCGCTCGCCGTCCCGGCCTTCGGCGCACTCGTGGCCGAGCCACTTTTCGTGATGGTCGACAGTGCCATCGTCGGCCATCTCGGCACCCCCCAGCTGGCCGGACTGGCGGTCGCCGCCGCCCTTCTGACGACCGCGGTGAGCATCTTCGTGTTCCTCGCCTACGCCACCACGGCAGCGGTCGCCCGCCGGGTGGGCGCCGGCGATCTGGCCTCCGCGATCCGCCAGGGCATGGACGGCATCTGGCTGGCGCTCCTGCTCGGTGTCGCCGTCATCGCCCTGACGCTCCCCCTCGCCCCCTGGCTCACCGATGTGTTCGGTGCCTCCTCCACAGCGGCGCCCCACGCCATCACCTATCTCCGGATCTCCAGCCTCGGCATCCCCGCGATGCTGGTCGTGATGGCCGCGACCGGAGTACTACGGGGCCTCCAGGACACCCGCACCCCGCTCTACGTCGCCATCGGAGGCTTCGCCGCCAACGCGGCCCTCAACGCCGGTCTCGTCTACGGCGCCGGCCTGGGCATCGCCGGCTCGGCCTGGGGCACCGTCATCGCCCAGCTGGCGATGGCGGCCGCGTATCTGGTCGTCGTCGTACGAGGTGCCCGGCGCCACGGCGCGTCCCTGCGCCCCGACGCCGCGGGCATCAGGGCCTGCGCCCAGGCGGGTGCGCCCCTCCTGGTCCGGACGCTGTCACTGCGGGCCGTCCTGCTCATCGCCACGGCGGTCGCCGCCCGGCTCGGCGACACCGATATCGCCGCCCACCAGATCATCCTCTCCCTGTGGAGCCTGATGGCCTTCGCCCTCGACGCCATCGCCATCGCCGGGCAGGCCATCATCGGGCGCTACCTGGGCGCGGACGATACGCAGGGCGCACGTGAGGCGTGCCGCCGGATGGTGGAGTGGGGCATCGCGTCCGGTGTGGTCCTGGGCGTACTGATCGTCCTGGCCCGGCCGCTGTTCGTCCCCCTGTTCACCAGCGACACGGCGGTCCAGGACGCCTTGCTGCCCGCCCTTCTGGTGGTGGCGGCCACCCAGCCGATCGCCGGCGTCGTCTTCATCCTGGACGGCGTGCTGATGGGCGCCGGCGACGGGCCGTACCTGGCCTGGGCCATGCTTGTGACGCTGGCCGTCTTCGCCCCCGCGGCCCTCCTGGTCCCCGCTCTGGGCGGCGGGCTCGGCGCCCTGTGGTGCGCGATGGCACTGATGATGATCGTGCGGATGGCGACGCTCTGGCTCCGTACCCGCTCCGGAAAGTGGCTGGTCACCGGCGCGATCCGCTGACTGATTCGGCATGTTTCACGTGAAACGGCGAAGGGCCGCACCCCGGAGGGTGCGGCCCTTCACTGTTCTGCTGAGGTGCGGCCCGATCAGGCAGCAACGACCTCGACGCCGAGCTTCGCAGCGACCTCGGGGTGCAGACGGACGGACACCTGGTGCCCGCCGAGCGTCTTGATCGGCGAACCGAGCTCGACGCGACGCTTGTCGACGTCCGGACCACCGGCGGCCTTGATCGCCGAGGCGATGTCGGCCGGGGTGACGGAGCCGAAGAGCCGGCCGGCGTCGCCGGAGCGAACGGCCAGACGGACCTTGACGGCCTCGAGCTTGGCCTTGACCTCGTTGGCCTGCTCGATCGTCGCGATCTCGTGGATCTTGCGGGCGCGGCGGATCTGCGCCACGTCCTTCTCGCCGCCCTTGGTCCAGCGGATGGCGAAGCCACGCGGAACCAGGTAGTTGCGGGCGTACCCGTCCTTGACGTCGACGACGTCGCCAGCGGCACCGAGGCCGGTGACTTCCTGGGTGAGGATGATCTTCATGATTCGGTCACCCTTCCCTTATCGCGCGGTGGACGTGTAGGGCAGCAGCGCCATCTCACGGCTGTTCTTGACTGCCGTGGCGACGTCACGCTGGTGCTGCGTGCAGTTGCCGGTGACGCGGCGGGCACGGATCTTGCCGCGGTCGGAAATGAACTTCCGCAGCATGTTCGTGTCCTTGTAGTCCACGTACTGGGTCTTGTCCTTGCAGAACGCGCAGACCTTCTTCTTAGGCTTGCGCACAGGCGGCTTCGCCATGGTGTTTCTCCTGTGTGATCAAGAAGTGGGGGTACGAGCTTCCCTAGAAGGGGGGCTCGTCCGAGTAGCCGCCGCCGGAACCGCCGGAGCTTCCGCCCCAGCCGCCCCCGCCGCCGCCTTGCTGGCCCCCGCCCTGGCCGCCGGCAGGCGCGCTCGTGGCCCACGGGTCGTCGGCGGGAGCACCGCCACCACCCTGCTGGCCACCACTGGGACCGCCGCCCCAGTTACCGCCACCCTGCTGGCCGCCGCCGTATCCACCCTGGCCGCCCTGGCCACCGCGACCGGTGGTCTTGGTGACCTTGGCCGTGGCGTTCTTGAGGCTGGGGCCGACTTCCTCGACATCCAGCTCATAGACCGTGCGCTTGACGCCCTCGCGGTCTTCGTACGACCGCTGCTTCAGCCGGCCCTGCACGACAACGCGCATGCCTCGCGTGAGCGACTCGGCGACGTTCTCCGCCGCCTGCCGCCAGACCGAGCAGGTGAGGAACAGGCCCTCACCGTCCTTCCACTCATTGGTCTGCCGGTCGAAGATGCGGGGAGTGGACGCGACACGGAACTTCGCGACCGCCGCACCGGACGGGGTGAAGCGCAGCTCGGGGTCGTCGACGAGATTGCCGACGACCGTGATGACGGTCTCGCCTGCCATGGATGAACCTCTCGGCGGGGATTGCTTCTGGCTGCTTGCTGCTACTCGAACCCGATGACCACTGAGCTAGAAGCTCAGTGGATCTCGGGACGGAGGACCTTGGTCCGGAGGACCGACTCGTTCAGGTTCATCTGGCGGTCGAGCTCCTTGACGACCGCAGGCTCGGCCTGCAGGTCGATGACCGAGTAGATGCCCTCGGGCTTCTTCTTGATCTCGTAAGCGAGACGACGACGGCCCCAGGTGTCGACCTTCTCAACCTTTCCTTCGCCCTCACGGACGACGGAGAGGAAGTTCTCGATCAGCGGGGAGACTGCTCGCTCCTCGAGATCGGGGTCGAGGATGACCATCACCTCGTAGTGACGCATGTGGAACCCACCTCCTTTGGACTCAGCGGCCACGGTCGTTCCGTGGCAGGAGGGTCGTGATGCGTTGAGCAACGGTGCCCGAGTAAAACAGCCCCCACTGACAACGCCCTCGATGAGGAGGGGCAGTCCATGCGGGCCTGGGCAGACACCGGTGCAGACCGTCCAGAGTACCCGCAGACCGGCTTCCGGTTGAAATCCGGTGGTCAGGGGACGCAATCTGTACACATCGGGTGTGAGCGGCGCCACAACCGCGCCGCATCTCGGCCAGGAGGTACTCCATGGCACACGTAACGCGGACCCGCCCCTCCGTCTCGCTCTTCGCCACGGACGGCAGGCCCCATCCGCTGCAGGGCGCGCTCGTGGTGATCACGCTCGTCCTCGGCGCCCTCGCCTTCATCTCCGCGATGTTCCACAACCTGCACCTGCTCAGCTCGTGGGCGGGCCTCATCGGGATCCTCACGGGGGCGTACGGCCAGTACATCTCCGTCACCACGCGCGAGAGGTTCCCCCTGATCATCGGCATGGGCGCGTCCGCCCTCGGGTTCTTCCTCGGCATGGCCCACGGCGGACTCTTCGGCGGCGTGATCGGCTGACCTCCCGGGTCCGGCCCGGGCGGCTCCGTCCCCGGACGGGGCCGCCCCCGCACGCGTACAGGCACACGGGGCCAGACGGCTCGCTTCACGGCCACAGTAGGCTTCGGCGCGAGAGCCGGAGCCCCTGACCGATGGGGACACACCTGCCGAGGAGCGCCCCGCATGAGCCTGACCCTGAGGACCATCAGCCGAGAGCAGCATCTGGCCTACATCCAGAGTCTGCCCGCGGCCAGCCACATGCAGGTCCCGGCATGGGCGGATGTGAAGGCCGAGTGGCGCTCCGAGAGCCTGGGCTGGTTCGACAAGACCGGTCAGCTCGTCGGCGCCGGCCTGGTGCTCTACCGGCAGCTCCCCAAGATCAAGCGCTACCTGGCATACCTGCCCGAGGGCCCGGTCATCAACTGGTACGCCCCGAACCTGAGCGACTGGCTGCAGCCGATGCTGGCGCACCTCAAGCAGCAGGGCGCCTTCTCGGTCAAGATGGGTCCGCCGGTGGTCATCCGCCGCTGGGACGCCGCGGCCATCAAGGGCGGCATCCAGGATCCGGACGTGAAGCGTCTGCGTGACGTCGAGGCCACGCACATCGAGCCGCGCGCCTTCGAGGTCGCCGACCGGCTGCGGAAGATGGGCTGGCAGCAGGGCGAGGACGGCGGCGCCGGCTTCGGTGACGTACAGCCCCGCTACGTCTTCCAGGTGCCGTTGGCGAACCGCTCGCTGGAGGACGTCCACAAGGGCTTCAACCAGCTCTGGCGGCGCAACATCAAGAAGGCCGAGAAGGCCGGCGTCGAGGTCGTCCAGGGCAGCTACGCGGAGCTCTCCGAGTGGCAGCGGCTGTACGAGATCACGGCGGAGCGCGACCGCTTCCGCCCGCGCCCGCTCGGCTACTTCCAGCGCATGTGGACGGCCCTCAACAGCGAGGACCCCAACCGGATGCGGCTCTACTTCGCCCGTCACGAGGGCGAGAACGTCGCGGCGGCGACCATGCTGATCGTCGGCGGACACGTCTGGTACTCGTACGGCGCCTCGGCCAACCACAAGCGCGAGGTCCGCCCCTCGAACGCGATGCAGTGGCGGATGCTGCGCGACGCGTACGCCATGGGCGCCACGGTCTACGACCTGCGCGGCATCTCCGACTCGCTGGACGAGACCGACCACCTCTTCGGTCTGATCCAGTTCAAGGTCGGCACCGGCGGCCAGGCCGCGGAGTACCTCGGCGAGTGGGACTTCCCGCTCAACAAACTGCTGCACAAGGCGCTCGACATCTACATGTCACGCCGCTGATCCGAGCCCCACAGCTGACGAAACCGGCTTCATTGGTTTCAATGGGGCCTGAACACGCTTCTCCTCCCTGATCCACCGCAGCCACCAGAAGGGTTCCGGACCGGCCATGGCGCTCTCCCTGTACGTCGACACCGCGCGCTGGCGGGCGCACCAGAAATCCGTTATCGACCAGTTCCCCGGCATCGTGCCGGTCTGCAAGGGCAACGGGTACGGCTTCGGCCACGAGCGCCTGGCCGACGAGGCGATCCGCTTCGGGTCCGACATCCTCGCGGTCGGCACCACCTACGAGGCAGCCCGCATCAAGGACTGGTTCAGCGGTGATCTGCTGGTCCTCACTCCGTTCCGGCGCGGTGAGGAACCGGTGCCGCTGCCCGACCGCGTCGTACGGTCCGTGTCCTCCGTGGACGGGGTGCACGCCCTGGTGGGCGCCCGGGTCGTCATCGAGTGCATGAGCTCCATGAAGCGCCACGGCGTCAAGGAGGAGGAGCTCGGGCAGCTGCACGCGGCCATCGAGGACGTACGCCTGGAAGGCTTCGCCCTCCACCTGCCGCTGGACCGTACGGACGGGTCGGACGCGGTCGAGGAGGTCATCGCGTGGATGGACCGCCTGCGGGCGGCCCGGCTTCCGCTGCACACGATGTTCGTCAGCCACCTGCGCGCCGACGAGCTCGCGCGGCTGCAGCAGCAGTTCCCGCAGACCCGGTTCCGCGCCCGCATCGGCACCCGGCTCTGGCTCGGGGACCACGAGGCGACGGAGTACCGGGGCGCCGTGCTCGACGTCACCCGCGTCGTCAAGGGCGACCGGTTCGGCTACCGGCAGCAGAAGGCCGCGTCCGACGGCTGGCTGGTCGTCGTCGCCGGCGGCACCTCGCACGGCGTGGGCCTGGAGGCCCCGAAGGCGCTGCACGGCGTGATGCCGCGCGCCAAGGGTGTGGCCCGGGCCGGCCTGGCCACCGTGAACCGCAACCTCTCCCCGTTCGTCTGGGCGGGCAAGCAGCGCTGGTTCGCCGAACCGCCGCACATGCAGGTGTCGATCCTGTTCGTGCCCTCGGACGCCGAGGAGCCCCGGGTGGGCGACGAGCTGGTGGCCCATCTGCGCCACACGACCACGCAGTACGACCGCATCGTCGAACGCTGAGTCCGCGCGCCGCCCGCCCCGCTCAGTCGGCGGCGGGCGTGCCGGCCGTACCCCACTCCACCCGCGGCCCGGGCGCCGCGGACAGCGCCTCGCGGCGTGCGGCACCCGTCTCGACCAGGTGGCTCAGTACGAACACGTCCTCGGCCCCGTCGAGCACCCCGCCCGACGGATCGTCCGAACCGTCGCGCCGCACCCCGTCGCGTTCCGGCATCACGATGTCCCGTACGACGACGGCGCACAGGTACAGCGTGCCCAGCAGATGCAGCACGATCGCCAGCTGGTAGCCCTCCGTGGGCAGCCCCTGGTGCTTGTCGCCGCTCGTCGTGTAGGCGAGGTACAACCAGATCCCGAGGAAGTACAGGACCTCGCACGTCTGCCAGATCAGGAAGTCCCGCCAGCGGGGCCTGGCCAGGGCGGCGAGGGGGATCAGCCACAGCACGTACTGCGGCGAGTAGACCTTGTTGACGAGGATGAACACCGCGACGACGAGGAACGCGAGCTGCGCGAAGCGCGGCCGGCGCGGTGCCGTCAGGGTCAGGACGCCGATCGCGGCGCACAGCGCGATGGTGGCCACCGTCGAGACGGTGTTGACCGTACCCACGTCGATGGACTCACCGGTGCGCTGCGTAATGACCAGCCAGAACGACCCGAAGTCGATGCCGCGTTCCTCGCTGAAGGTGTAGAACTTCTTCCACCCCTCGGGCGCGAAGACCATGACCGGCACATTGACCACCAGCCAGGAGCCGGCCGCTCCCAGCGCCGCCGCCCCGAACTCCCGCCACTTCCCCGCCCGCCAGCACAGGACGAACGCGGGCCCCAGCAACAGGACGGGGTAGAGCTTCGCGGCCGTCGCCAGGCCGATCAGGATGCCGAACGCCAGCGGGCGGCTCCGGGACCACATGAGCATCGCCCCGGCCGTGAGAGCCACGGCCAGCAGGTCCCAGTTGATCGTGGCGGTGAGTGCGAAGGCGGGCGCGAGCGCCATCAGCAGGCCGTCCCAGGGGCGCAGCCGGTGTGTGCGGGCGACACAGACGGCGATCACGGCGGTGCAGATCATCAGCATCCCCGCGTTGACCACCCAGTACGTCTGCTCCTGCGCCTGGATGGAACCGCCGCCCGGGGTCAGCCACGCCGCGACCTGCATGAACACCCCGGTGAGGACGGGGTATTCCAGGAACTGCATGTCCCCGGGCAGCCGGTCGAAGTACGGCACCAGTCCGTCGGCGAAGCCGCGCCCCGAGTACAGGTGCGGGATGTCCGAGTAGCACGCGTGCGTGTACTGGGAGCCGGCTCCCCTGAACCAGGCCCAGTTGTAGCAGGGCAGCTTCTGCACCATGCCGAGCGCGAACATCCCGATGGCCACCAGGGCGATCGCCCCCACCGGGGTGAGTGCGGCGCTGCCGAGCCGCGACCAGCGGCCCGACCTCCCGCCGATCAGCTCGCTTCCGGCCGCCGCGACCTCGTCCCGGTGCGTGGGCCGTACGACGGGCCGTTCCTGGTGCACGCTCGTGTCCTCTGCGCTTGGCATGCCGCACATCCTGCCGTACGGCGCTGTGGAAAGGACGAGGGCCGCCGCACCGGGGTGCCGCGGCCCTCATCGCCTGCCGTACCGGGCTCTACCCGGTCGTACCACCCCACCAGTTGGTGGTCCCGGTGCTGTTGTTCCCGGTGCCGTTGGTGTTGCCGCCGGTGGCGCCGTTGTTGGCTCCGGTGGTGGTTCCCCCGTCCGAACCGTCGTCTCCGCCCGTCGTGCCGGTGGAGGTACCGGTATCCGTTCCGCCGTCGTTGCCCTGGCTCGTGCCCGCGTCCGTGCCGCCGTCGTTGCCCTGCACGGTGCCCGCGTTGGCGCCGCCGTCGTTCTGGCAGTTCCAGCCCCACGTACCGCAGGTATCGCTCGGGTCGGGGGTCGGGACGTCCTGCGTGGGCGTGGGCGTCGGGGTCGGCTTCGTCGTCTCGGTCTCGGTCGGCGTGGGCGTGGGCGTCGGCGAGGGCTTCTTGGACGCGCCGCCGCCGTAGACCTTGTCCCCGATCGGCTCCGCCTTGGGGAAGGTCGCCGCCTTCTCCTTCTTCATCGCCTCGACCATGTAGTCGTGCCAGACCTGTGCGGGGAACGAGGCACCGTGGATCTTGTCCTTGCCACCGGTGCCGTACATCTTCTCGAACCCGCGGTCCTTGTGCTTCTCGTTGTCGTCCAGCCGGTACATGCTGATCGCCGTCGACAGCTGCGGTGTGTAGCCGACGAACCACGCCGACAGGTTGTCGTCGGTCGTACCCGTCTTGCCCGCGACCTCACGGCCCGGGAGCTGGGCGGACGTACCGGTGCCCTTGTCCACGACGTTCTTGAGGACGTCCGTGACGTTGTCGGCGATGACCCTGTCGAAGGCGCTCTTGGTGACCGCCTTGTGCTGGTACTCCGGCTTGCCGCGCTTCTTCACCTCGGTGACGGAGAACGGATCACGCTGCTGGCCCCGGGCCGCGAAGGTGGCGTAGGCGCCGGCCATGCTCGTCGCGCTCGGCGAGGACGTGCCGATCGAGAACGACGGCACGGTGGCGTCCGCCATGTACTTGTCGTCCTTCAGACCCGCCGCGATCGCCGCCTTCTTCACCTTGTCCGTGCCGACGTCCATGCCGAGCTGCACGTAGGGGGAGTTGGCGGACCGCTGCATGGCCTCACGCAGGGTCATGTTGCCGTACGACTCGTGGTCGTCGTTGGTCTGCAGCCACTCCCCACCCTCCTTGTCGGTCCAGACGTCTCCGTTGTACTTCCTGATCCTCAGCTTGTTGGCGCCGTTGTAGATGCTGAGCGGTGAGACCTTCGTACGCTGCGACTCGTCCTGCTCCGCGGGGCCGGACGGGTCCCGCTTGCCGTACTCCATGGCGGCTGCCAGCACGAAGGGCTTGAAGGTCGAGCCGACGGCGGCGCCGGTGGGGTCGGCGTTGCTCTGGTAGTGCTTGGTCGCGTCCACGCCACCGTAGATCGCCTGGATCGCGCCGGTCTTGGGGTCGACCGACGAACCGCCGAACTGCACGTGGGTGTCTTCCGTACGCTTCTTCGGGTCGATGTTCTCGTCGTAGACCCGCTTGACGGCCTTGCTCAGCTGATTGACCTTCGTCCGGTCGAAGGTCGTGTGGATCTCGTAGCCGCCCTGGTCGAGCATGTCCTTGGTGATCTTGGTGTGCTCGTAGATCTCGGCATTGGCGGTGTTGACGAGGTAGCCGATCTGGCCGCCCAGCTGCGCGGCCCGCTTCGGCTTGTCAGGCGTCGGGAACTCCGTGTACGTGTTCCGCTCCTTCTCCGTCAACCGGCCGTCCTTCACCTCCTCGTCAAGGATCCACTTCCAGCGCTTCTTCGCCCGCGCGAGGTTCTTCGCCGGGGTCGCCTGCACCGAGTCGACCTCCGGCGCACCCGCGGGGTCGTAATAGCTGGCGCCCTTGAGGAGGCTGGCCAGGAAAGCGCACTGGCTCGCGTCCAGGTCCTTGGCGTCCATCCCGTAGTACGTACGGGCCGCGGCCTGGATACCGGAGGCACCGCGCCCGTAGTACGAGACGTTCAGGTACCCGGCCATGACGTCCTTCTTCTTCATCTCGCTGCCGACCTTGAGCGTGATGAAGAGTTCCTCGAACTTGCGGCTGAGGGTCTGCTCCTGCGACAGCCGCGAGTTCTTGACGTACTGCTGGGTGATCGTCGAACCGCCCTGGGTCTCGCCGCCCTTGGCCATGTTGAAGACGGCGCGGGCGATGCCCATGGGGTCGATGCCGTGGTCGCTGTCGAAGGACTTGTTCTCGGCCGAGATGACGGCGTTGCGCATCGCCTCGGGGATCTGCGCGTAGTCGATGACCTGACGGTTGACCTCACCGCCGGTGGCCACCATCTGCCTGCCGTCCGCCCAGAAGTAGACGTTGTTCTCCGCCTTCGCGGCGGCCTGGACCTCCGGCTTGGCGACCATCGCGTACGCGAGACCGGCGAGGCCCATCAGCAGGCCGAGGAAGCCGATGCACAGGCTGGACACCAGCTTCCAGGACGGAACCCAGCGGCGCAGGCCCTGGCGGCCGGCACGCGGGTAGTCGATGAAGCGCTTCTTGCCCGGGCGCCGGCCACCGCGCCCGCCACCCTCGTGCCCGCCGTCCCCGCCACCGCGACGCCGTCCACCGCCGCCGTCGGAACCGCCTCCGCCTCCGCCGCCGCGCTGGGCCGCCCGTCTGGCGGCAGCACGACCGGCGTACGGGGCCTCCTCGCCGTGCGAGTCGGAAGGTGAGGCTGAAGTTACTCCGCGTGACGGTGCTGCGCGGCGTCCTGAGGACTGCTGGGCGGCTCGTCGGGCCGCGGCACGTCCGCCGCCTTGCGGCTGCGACGTCTTGCGACGGTGCTCGCTCATCGAACGACTACTCCTCGGGCAGGCAAGAACGCCTGGAAGCGGCAGGTGAGATCCGGTCCCCCGAATGACGGGCCGGCCCGGAGACGGGCTCGCCCGCTATGCGTCCGGATGGCCCGCGAGCACACACGCATGCGCGCGTCTCGCGGTTCCCGGTGGTCTGCATGCCGCACAGACTACGCACGGTCAAAACCCTCCTGGGACCGAACTTCACCCCAAATAACGCAAGTCGGCTCCTACGAATGCGCGATGTGACGCCGCTCACTGAGGCTCCCCTTGTCGGCGCCGCCGGTCCGATCTATCGTGCTGATGTATCGAGTCGATACATCAGCTCGGTACATCGACCCGGTACAAGGGACCGTGGGAGCACTCGGAGAAGGAGGGGCGAGGTTGAGCAGACGTTCCGGCATCCTCGAGTTCGCCGTCCTCGGACTGCTCCGCGAATCCCCGATGCACGGCTATGAACTGCGCAAACGCCTCAACACCTCGTTGGGCATCTTCCGTGCCTTCAGTTACGGGACGCTCTACCCCTGCCTCAAGACGCTGGTCGCCAACGGCTGGTTGATCGAGGAACCGGGAACCGCTCCGGCGGAGGCGGCACCCGGCTCCGGTCGGCCCGTCGCTCCCGCCTCGTCCCTGACGGGGCGCCGCGCCAAGATCGTCTACCGATTGACGGTTGAAGGTAAGGAGCACTTCGAGGAGCTGCTCTCGCAGACCGGCCCCGATTCCTGGGAGGACGAGCACTTCGCGGCTCGCTTCGCCTTCTTCGGGCAGACGGAGCACGACGTGCGCATGCGGGTGCTGGAAGGCCGTCGCAGCCGGCTGGAGGAGCGCTTGGAGAAGATGAGCGCCTCTCTGGCCCGCACCCGTGAGCGCCTCGACGACTACACACTTGAGCTGCAGCGACACGGCATGGAGTCCGTGGAGCGCGAAGTGCGCTGGCTGAACGAGCTCATCGAGAGCGAGCGGTCGGGACGGGATCAGCGACGATCCTCGCCCGAGGGCTCAGCTCAGCAGAAGACCTCAGGAGAGCCTGACGGCCTGCCCCGGCGGGGAGACAACCCGCCGGATCCGTCCGGCGACACCGCCAAGTGAGTTCACCGCAGATCCGCGGCGGGCTCATCAGAAACATCCATTACACACAGGGAGCAACCGGAATGGGTTCGGTTCGCGTAGCCATCGTCGGCGTGGGCAACTGCGCCGCCTCGCTGGTCCAGGGCGTCGAGTACTACAAGGACGCCGATCCGGCCGGCAAGGTGCCCGGTCTGATGCACGTCCAGTTCGGCGAATACCACGTGCGGGACGTCGAGTTCGTCGCCGCCTTCGACGTCGACGCGAAGAAGGTCGGCCTCGACCTCTCGGACGCCATCGGTGCGAGCGAGAACAACACCATCAAGCTCTGCGACGTGCCGAACGCCGGCATCACCGTCCAGCGCGGCCACACCCACGACGGCCTGGGCAAGTACTACCGCCAGACCATCGAGGAGTCGGCCGAGGCCCCGGTCGACATCGTCCAGATCCTCAAGGACCGCAAGGTCGACGTCCTCGTCTGCTACCTGCCGGTCGGTTCCGAGGTCGCTGCGAAGTTCTACGCGCAGTGCGCCATCGACGCCAAGGTCGCGTTCGTCAACGCTCTCCCGGTCTTCATCGCCGGCACCAAGGAGTGGGCGGACAAGTTCACCGAGGCGGGTGTCCCGATCGTCGGCGACGACATCAAGTCGCAGGTCGGCGCCACCATCACGCACCGCGTGATGGCGAAGCTGTTCGAGGACCGGGGCGTCGTCCTGGACCGCACGATGCAGCTGAACGTCGGCGGCAACATGGACTTCAAGAACATGCTCGAGCGTGAGCGCCTGGAGTCCAAGAAGATCTCCAAGACGCAGGCCGTCACCTCGCAGATCCGTGACCGCGAACTCGGCGCGGACAACGTCCACATCGGCCCGTCGGACTACGTGGCCTGGCTGGACGACCGCAAGTGGGCGTACGTGCGTCTCGAGGGCCGCGCCTTCGGTGACGTCCCGCTGAACCTGGAGTACAAGCTCGAGGTCTGGGACTCCCCGAACTCCGCCGGTGTCATCATCGACGCCGTCCGTGCGGCGAAGATCGCCAAGGACCGCGGCATCGGTGGCCCGATCCTCTCGGCCTCCTCGTACTTCATGAAGTCCCCGCCGGTCCAGTACTTCGACGACGAGGCCCGCGAGAACGTCGAGAAGTTCATCCGCGGCGAGGTCTCCAACTGACTCCCGTGAGTCAGCCGCGCAGGTGAGGAGCGGCAACGCTTCTCGGCTGCCGCGCCGTTGAGGGCTCCCGGGCAATCCGCCCGGGGGCCCTCGTCGTGTGTGACCCTTGCTCCCATGCCCGTCGCGCGCGACCTGCGCATACTTCTCCGCCTCCCGGACTTCCGCCGCCTGCTGGCCGTGCGGGTCCTGTCCCAGTCGGCCGACGGCGTCTATCAGGTGGCGCTGGCCACGTATGTGGTCTTCGCGCCGGAGAAGCAGGCGTCCGCCGGGGCCATCGCCTCCGCCATGGCCGTGCTGCTGCTCCCCTATTCACTCGTCGGGCCCTTCGCGGGCGTGCTGCTGGACCGCTGGCCCCGTCGTCAGGTCTTCGTCTACGGCAACCTGCTGCGCTCCGGGCTCGCCTGCTGCACCGCCCTCCTGATCATCTTCGCGGCTCCGGCATGGCTCTTCTACGCCTCCGCGCTGTGCGTCACCGCGGTCAACCGCTTCGTCCTCGCCGGTCTCTCCGCCGTTCTGCCGCGTGTGGTCGAGCGGAAGCATCTGGTGCTCGCCAACTCGCTGTCGCCGACCGCGGGCACCCTTGCCGCCACCGCCGGTGGCGGACTCGCCTTCGTGGTGCGGCTGCTGGCGGCTTCGGACTCCGCCGTGGTGCTGGTCGGGGCGGCGCTCTACCTCGCCTCGGCGCTGGCGGCGCTGAGCCTGGCGGCGGGGCTCCTCGGGCCGGACCGCGATGCTGGCCGCATGTCACTACGGGCAGCGCTGGCGACGGCGGCCGGAGGACTCCTCGACGGACTGCGCCATCTGCTGGCGCACCGGGGCGCGTCCCGGGCGCTGGCCGCGATGACGGTGATCCGGTTCTGTTACGGGGCTCTGACCGTCATGGTCCTGATGCTCTGCCGGTACGCCTGGACGGACAGCGAGGACGACGGACTGGCCCTCCTCGGCCTGGCGGTGGTCGTCTCCGGTGCCGGGTTCTTCGCGGCGGCCGTACTGACCCCCTGGGCCGCGGGGCGGCTCGGGCGGCTCCGTTGGATGGTGGTGTGCGCGGGCACCGCCGCGATCCTCGAACCGGCCCTGGGGCTGTGGTTCGCTCCGGCGCCGATGCTCGTTGCCGCGTTCGTCCTCGGACTCGTCACGCAGGGGGCGAAGATCGCCACGGACACCGTGGTGCAGACCGCCGTGGACGACGCCTACCGGGGCAGGGCCTTCTCGTTCTACGACGTGCTGTTCAACGTGGCCTTCGTCGCCGCGGCGGCGGTCGCCGCGCTGATGCTTCCGCCTGACGGGCGGTCCGTGGTGCTGGTGATCGGTGTGGCGGTGCTCTACGCAAGTTCTGCCATCTGCCTCGCGCATTGGAGTCGGGGCAGTGATGTCCTATAGCGTGCCCGCGTCAAACAAGGCGCACGAATCACGGGGGCATCCAGATGACTTACCCGCCGCAGCAGGGCGGGTACGGCTACCCGCCCCAACAGCCCCAACAGGGGTGGGGCGGCCCGCAGCAGCCGCAGCAGCCGCAGGGCTGGGGAGCTCCTCAGCAGCCGCAGCAGCCCCAGGGGTGGGGCACCCCTCCGCAGGGCCCTTCGCAGCCCTCCGGCGGCAAGAAGGCATTCCTCGCCACCCGCAACATCATCATCATCGTTGTGGGCCTCGTCGTGCTTGGCGCGCTGAAGTTCGGCCTGGGCGACATGTTCGAGTCCGACGCCAAGGCCGCTTCGGTGGGGGACTGCTTCGAGAACAAGGGCACCAACGACAACCCCGACATGAACTCCATCGACTGCAGCTCGTCCGCCGCCGAGTACAAGGTCGCCGAGGTGCACAACAACACGACCGACACCGACCTCTGCGACGTGGAGAAGTACTCCGCCTACACCGAGAGCTCGGGTCGCCGTAAGAGCCGGAACAGCGTGGTGCTCTGCCTGACACCGCTCAAGCCGGCCGGCTGAACCTCCGCCGCTACCCAGAACACCGACCGAGGGCGTTGTTTCACGTGAAACAACGCCCTCTGCGTATGCGTCGGCGCTCATGTTTCACGTGAAACATGAGCGCCGACGCATGGACCGAAGCGAGAGTGTCAGCTCTGCGCCTCCCACCACTTCTTCAGTTCCGAGACCGCCGTGTCGTGCTCCAGCGGGCCGTTCTCCAGGCGCAGTTCCAGCAGGAACGCGTACGCCTTACCGATGACCGGGCCAGGGCCCACGTCCAGGATCTGCATGATCTCGTTGCCGTCCAGGTCCGGCCGGATAGCGTCCAGCTCCTCCTGGCTCTTCAGCTGGGCGATGCGCTCCTCAAGCCCGTCGTACGTGCGCGAGAGAGCGGCGGCCTTGCGCTTGTTACGCGTGGTGCAGTCCGACCGGGTCAGCTTGTGCAGCCGCTCCAGGAGCGGGCCGGCATCCCGTACGTAGCGGCGCACCGCGGAGTCGGTCCACTCGCCGTCGCCGTAGCCGTGGAAGCGCAGGTGCAGCTCCACCAGCTTCGAGACGTCCTTGACCATCTCGTTGGAGTACTTGAGCGCCGCCATACGCTTCTTGGTCATCTTGGCGCCCACCACCTCGTGGTGATGGAAGGAGACCCGCCCGTCCTTCTCGAAGCGCCGCGTCCTCGGCTTGCCGATGTCGTGGAGGAGAGCGGCGATACGCAGAACGAGGTCCGGCCCGTCCTCCTCCAGGGCGATCGCCTGCTCCAGGACGGTCAGGGAATGCTCGTACACGTCCTTGTGCCGGTGGTGCTCGTCGCTCTCCAGCCGGAGCGCAGGCAGCTCGGGCAGGACCTGCTGAGCCAGCCCCGTATCCACGAGGAGGGACAGGCCCTTCCGGGGATGAGAGGAGAGCAGGAGCTTGTTCAGCTCCTCGCGCACCCGCTCGGCGGAGACGATCTCGATCCGGCCCGCCATCTCCGTCATGGCGGTGACGACCTCGGGGGCCACCTCGAAGTCGAGCTGTGCGGCAAACCGTGCTGCCCGCAGCATGCGCAGCGGATCGTCGGAGAACGACGCCTCAGGCGTCCCGGGCGTACGCAGGACCCGCTCGGCCAGGTCCTTCCGGCCGTCATGGGGGTCGATGAAGACCTTCTCCGGCAGCGCGACGGCCATGGCGTTGACCGTGAAATCGCGCCGCACGAGGTCGTCCTCGATGGAGTCGCCGTAGGACACCTCCGGCTTGCGCGAGGTCCTGTCGTACGCCTCCGACCGGTACGTCGTGACCTCGATCTGGTAGCCGTGCTTCTGCGCCCCCACCGTGCCGAAGGCGATCCCGACCTCCCACACGGAGTCGGCCCACGGCCTGACGATCTTCAGCACGTCCTCGGGGCGGGCGTCGGTCGTGAAGTCCAGGTCGTTCCCGAGCCTGCCGAGAAGGGCGTCACGGACCGAGCCGCCGACCAGTGCGAGACTGAATCCGGCATCCTGGAATCGGCGGGCGAGATCGTCGGCGACCGGGGCGACCCGCAGCAGTTCGCTGACTGCGCGGTGCTGCACCTGGGTCAGGGCGCTGGGGTTGTCTTCGTTGGCATTCGGCACAACAGAAAAGGGTACGTGCACGGGCCGGTCCGGACGTCACCCGTTTTCCGGGCCCTGCGAGACTCTCCCGATCATGCGGCACACTCCCCGGCACTTAGCCCCGACGCACCTCGTTACCATGCGGGGACGCAGCAACGGACGACGATCCACAGCAGTTGACGATGACGAGGGACGGGTACGCGTGGCCGAGGCGGCAGACATCCAGGGGATGAGTCCCTCTCCTGCCCGCCGGTGGCTGCGGCGCACAGCCGCCGTGCTCGCCGGGGCTCCGCTCGTCGCCGCCCTGCTGGCAGGCGCCGCCGCCCCGCAGGCCCGGACCGACGCTCCGGCCAAGGCTCCGACGGGGTCCAGCACGGTGTCGGTGTCCCTGGACGAGATCACCCCCAGCGCCCCGGAGAAGGGGGACACGCTGCGGATCTCCGGAACGCTGACCAACAAGGGCAAGGAGACGGTCACCGACGCCCAGGTCGACCTCCGGGTCGGCCCCCGTCTCTTCAGCCGCACCACCATCGACGCGGCCGCGCGACGCACGGGATACCTGCCCGGCACCGACCCCTATCCGATCGGTGGCAAGTACACGGTCGAGATCGACAAGCTGCGCTCGGGAATCAGCCAGGACTTCACGTTGTCCGTTCCGGTCAGCAAGCTGGATCTCGGGGACGACGGCGTCTACCAGCTGGGCGTCTCGCTGTCGGGGCGCACCTCGCACACCGTGTACGACCAGGTGCTCGGCATCAAGCGGACCTTCCTGCCCTGGCAGGAAGGCGACCGCGACTCCAAGATCGGCCTCAGCTACCTCTGGCCGCTGATCGCGTCCGCGCACCTCACGGCGGAGACCGGCTCGGACGAGCAGCAGACCCCGGTGTTCGCCGATGACGACCTCGCCGCGGAGATCGCACCGGGCGGTCGACTCGAACAGATGGTCTCCCTGGGCAGTCGGCTACCCGTGACCTGGGTCATCGACCCGGACCTGCTGGCCAGCGTCGACGCGATGACCAAGCCCTACCGGGTCAAGTCCGGCGACACCACGGTCGCCGGGACGAACCAGGACGTGGCCAAGAAGTGGCTGACCTCGCTGGAAGCGGCCGTGTCCGAGGGCAAGGTCGTGGCCCTGCCGTTCGGCGACCCGGACCTGGCCTCGATCGCCCACCGCGGCAAGAACGTCTCCGGCACCCTCAGCCATCTGCAGACCGCCAGTGAGGTCGCCGGGATGACGGTGGAGACGATCCTCCACCTGAAGCCGTCCACCGACTTCGCGTGGCCGGTCGACGGTGCGGTGGACCCGTCGATCGTGGACGTCGCCACCTCGGCCGGCGCCCACCATGTGATCGCCCGCAGCGACAGCCTCGACGAGACCGGGAACCTGGTCTACACGCCTTCCGCCGCCCGCCCGATCGGCGGTGGCACCACGGCGGTCGTCTCCGACGCGAGGCTCTCCACGGCCTTCCAGGGCGACATGGGCAACGCCGGGAGCTCCACGCTCGCCGTGCAGAAGTTCCTCGCCCTCACCCTCGCCCTGGCCGAGCAGGACACGGACAAGGACCGTTCCGTCGTCGTGGCACCCCAGCGCACGCCGACGGTCGCCCAGGCGCAGTCGATGGCACGTGCCCTCCACGCACTGGACGACGACCGCTGGACGAAGTCCGAGGGGCTGGCTCAGGCGGCGGCGACCAAGCCGGACTCCGAGGCGACCACCGATGTGCCTCCGGCATCCCGGTACCCCAAGAAACTGCGCCGCCAGGAGCTGCCCACGCAGGCGTTCCAGGACATCAAGTCCATCCAGTCCTCCCTCAACAACTTCCAGGTCATCCTGACCCACCCCGAGCGTGTGGTGACCCCCTTCGGCAACGCGGTCAACCGTTCCATGTCGACGTCATGGCGGGGGAGGCCGCTGAAGGCCCAGCAGTACCGGGACTCGGTCCGCACCTATCTGCAGGGGCTCGTCGGCGAGGTCCAGCTCGTCCCGAAGTCGGACATCACCCTGTCCGGCCGGAGCGCCACGATCCCCGTGACCGTACAGAACAGGCTGCTGCAGGACGTCGATCACCTGGTGCTGCGGCTGAAGTCGGACAACGCGACCCGGCTCAAGCTGAACGACGGCGGCAGCATCGCGGAGCAGCCCATCCAGATCGGCGCCGGGCACAGCCAGTCCGTGAAGTTCGACGCGGCGGCCAACATCAACGGCCAGGTCCAGATGACGGCGCAGCTCTACACGGAGGACGGGACTCCGTACGGCGAGGAAATGGCCTTCACCGTGAAGGTCTCCGAGATCACCCCGACCGTGCTTCTGGTCATCGCCGGCGGGCTTCTGCTGCTGGTGCTGGCCGGCATCAGGATGTATGCACATCGCAAGCGCGCCAACGCGGGCGGCGCGGCGGGCGACGACGGCAGTGAACCCGAGCAGCCGAGTGACCCGACGCCGGACACCGGGCCCGAAAGCGCGGAGCCGTCGGGCACGGGTGAGAAAGTGGACCGTTGAGCGATGTCTGTCGTGGCCGGTCGGCCGGGGACGATGAGGTGGGGTTTCGATGAACGCGCCGTACGACGGTGACCGCGGTCAGGGTGCGGGTGGGGCCGGGTACTCCGGCGGCCCTCCGGTGCCCTCTGACCCGCAGCAGCAACCGGTGCCGGACCCGTATCTGCAGTCCACGTACGACCACGACCCGTACCGGGCGCAGGACCTCTCCGCCCAGGACCCGGTGGACGAGGCGCTGTACGACCGCGCCGCGCATCCGCCGCCGCCTCCCGGCACCTACCAGCAGCCGCAGCCGCTCTACCAGCAGCCGCCGGCTACGCAGTACGCCCCCGACCCCCGTATCTGGGCCCAGACGCCGCCGCCCGAGCCCGCCGGACCCTCGCGCCACCTCCCGTACGGAGACAACGCCGCGACGACGCAGTTCGTGGGCGTGGACGACCTCGTCACGCAGGCTTCAGCGGACCGCGACGAGCCCGACGCGTTCGCCCACCTCTTCCGCGACCAGGAGGGCCCCGCGAACCCGGGCGCCTCTCCGGCGCCGGCCCAGCCCGAACCCGCCCCGGCGCCGGCCAAGTCCGGCGGCCGTGCCTCCAGCCTGCTGAAGTCCAGCGCGGTCATGGCGGCCGGCACACTCGTCTCGCGCCTCACCGGCTTCGTCCGCAGCCTCGTGATCACCGCGGCGCTCGGCGCGGCCCTGCTCGGCGACAGCTTCACCATCGCGTACACGCTGCCCACGATGATCTACATCCTCACCGTGGGCGGCGGCCTCAACTCGGTCTTCGTCCCCCAGCTCGTCCGCTCGATGAAGGACGACGAGGACGGCGGCGAGGCGTACGCCAACCGGCTGCTGACCCTGGTGATGGTCGCCCTCGGCCTCATCGTCGCCGTGGTGGTCTTCGCGGCCCCCTGGCTGATCCGGCTGATGTCCTCGACGATCGCGGACGACCCGGCGGCCAACAACGTCGCCGTCACCTTCGCCCGCTACTGCCTGCCCACCATCTTCTTCATGGGTGTGCACGTCGTGATGGGGCAGATCCTCAACGCCCGTGGGAAGTTCGGCGCGATGATGTGGACCCCGGTCCTCAACAACATCGTCATGATCTTCACCTTCGGGATGTTCATCTGGGTCTACGGCACGTCCCACGAGTCCCACATGGGCGTGGACACGATCCCGCCGGAGGGCGTGCGGCTCCTCGGCATCGGCACCCTGCTCGGCCTGGTCGTGCAGGCGCTGGCCATGATCCCGTACCTGCGCGAGGCCGGTTTCCGCTTCCGTCCGCGGTTCGACTGGAAGGGCCACGGGCTGGGCAAGACGATAAAGCTCGCGAAGTGGACGGTGCTGTTCGTCTTCGCCAACCAGGCCGGTGTGCTGGTCGTCACCCAGCTCGCGACCTCGGCCGGCAAGGCATCCGGAACGGATGGCGCGGGCTTCCTCGCCTACTCCAACGCCCAGCTGATCTGGGGCATGCCGCAGGCGATCATCACCGTCTCGGTCATGGCCGCCCTGCTGCCCCGGATCTCCCGGGCCGCCCACGACAACGACCCCGGCGCCGTCCGCGACGACATCTCGCAGGGGCTCCGTAACTCCGCCGTGGCCATCGTCCCGGTCGCGTTCGCGTTCCTCGCCCTGGGTGTGCCGATGTGCACCCTGCTCTACTCGTCCAGCGGCCCCGAGGCCGCCCGCTCCATGGGCTTCATCCTGATGGCCTTCGGCCTCGGCCTGATCCCCTACTCCGTGCAGTACGTGGTGCTGCGCGGGTTCTACGCGTACGAGGACACCCGGACGCCCTTCTACAACACCGTCATCGTCGCCCTGGTCAACGCGGCGGCCTCCGCCCTCTGCTACGTCGTGCTGCCCGCCCAGTGGGCCGTGGTCGGCATGGCCGCCTCGTACGGCCTGGCCTACGCCGTCGGCGTCGGGATCGCCTGGCGCCGGCTGCGCAACCGCCTGGGCGGCGACCTGGACGGCGCGCAGGTGGTACGCACCTACGCCAGGCTGTGCCTCGCCGCACTGCCTGCCACCGTGGTCGGCGGAGCCGCGGGCTTCGGCCTCATGCAGGTGCTCGGGGGCGGCGCCTTCGGCGCGCTCGTCGCGCTGGTCTGCGGCGGTGTCCTGCTGCTGGGAGTGTTCTTCGTCGCGGCGAGGAAAATGCGGATCGAGGAGATCAACGGCATGGTCGGCATGGTCAGGGGGCGGCTCGGCCGCTGAGGCAGGCCGGCCCGCACAACCATCGCCGGTCTCCGCGTGTCGTGCATAGCGCCGGAGTGTGGGCACAATTGGCGTGACTGTGCAGAGCAGAGCTGGCTGGCATCGCGCAACGGATGGGGAGGCAGGAACGACGGTGGCGGAACGTAGCACGGCTGCCGTCGACGTGGCCGACAACAGCGGGGACAAGCCGCTGACCGCCAAGGCGGACGAGGCCACGACCGACGGTACGGCAGAAGCGCAGGACGCGGCGGACACGGACTCCCAGGAGGAGAACGAGGAGAAGGCCGCATCGAAGACCTTCCCGGCCGCCCCGGATCTGCACAGCGGTCACAAGCTGGCCGGCCGGTACCGGCTGGAGGAGTGCGTCACCCGTCTGGACGGATTCAGCAGTTGGCGTGCCGTCGACGAGAAGCTGCGCCGCGCGGTGGGGGTTCACCTCCTGCCCGCGGACCACCCGCGGGCCCGCTCGGTTCTGGCCGCCGCCCGGTCCTCCGCGTTGCTGGGCGACCCGCGCTTCGTGCAGGTCCTCGACGCCGTCGAGGAGGACGATCTCGTCTACGTCGTCCACGAGTGGCTTCCCGACGCCACCGAGCTCTCGGCCCTGCTGAGCGCGGGCCCCATGGACGCCCATGACGCGTACCAGCTCGTCAGCCAGGTCTCCCAGGCCATGGCGGCCGCGCACCGGGAGGGCCTGGCCCACCTGAGGCTCACGCCGGGGGCCGTGCTGCGCAGCTCGTCCGGCCAGTACCGCATCCGCGGCCTCGCGGTGAACGCCGCCCTGCGGGGCATCACGTCCGACGGCCCCCAGCGCGCCGACACGGAGGCGATCGGGGCCCTGCTGTACGCCGCGCTGACCCAGCGCTGGCCGTACGAGAGCGATGCGTACGGGCTCACTGGTCTGCCCAAGGGGATGGGGCTGCTCCCGCCCGACCAGGTGCGGGCCGGAGTCCACCGGGGCCTCTCCGAGATCGCCATGCGGGCTCTCGCCAACGACGGTGCCACGGCGTCCCGCCAGGAGCAGCCGTGCACCACGCCCGACGAGCTCGCCAAGGCCGTGGCGGCCATGCCCCGCATCCCCCCGCCCGAGCCGGTCTTCACCGCCCCGCCCGAGTACCAGCGGACCACCTACCAGCAGGGCACCTACGGAAGGCCGGCGGCGGCCGGTTCCGTTGTCACCCAGCCCGTCGTGCCCGTGCCCCCCGCGCCCTTGCAGAGCCGCACCGGCAGGGCGCTGAAGTGGGTCGTGTCCGCGCTGCTGATCGCCGCCCTGGGCCTGGGCAGCTGGCAGCTCGCCGAGACGCTCATCGACCGGGACGACAACTCGGGCGGTGACCCCGGCAGCACTCAGTCCAACCCGGAGAACAACGACCCCCCGCCGGTCGAGAAGAGCAAGCCCGTTCCCATCGTCACCGCGCAGGACTATGACCCGCTCGGCGCCGACGGCAGTGAGAAGCCGCAGAGCATAGGCAACGTCTACGACGACGACCCGAGCTCGTACTGGCACACAGACTGGTACGCGTCAGCCGGATTCGGCAATCTCAAAACAGGCGTCGGCGTCGTCCTCGACCTCGGCAAGACACAGCGCGTCGGCAAGGTGGACGTGTCCTTCCTCGGCGGCGACACCTCGGTCGAGCTGCGGACCGCCGGTGGCTCCACGGTGCCGACCGGTCCCACCGGCTTCGACAAGGTCGCCCAGGGGTCGGGGACCCAGGTATCGCTGAAGCCCTCCAAGCCCGTGCAGGCGCGATACCTGCTCGTCTGGCTCACCAAGCTCCCGCCGAGCGGCGAGGGGAACTTCCGGGGGAAGGTCTCGGACATCAAGGTCACCAGCTGACGGGTTCGAACGCGAGAATGGGGCTGGGCCGGATCCGAGGATCCGGCCCAGCCCCATTTCCTTGCCTTGTCGTAGACCATTCCGTGTAGCAGGTATAAGTGCCTAGCGAAGAGCTGCAGGAAAGCTTCGTGCAGTTATAAGATTTGACGTCCGAGTTACGGACGGTCTGCGCCTTCCCCCACACAGTCTCGGAGAGGCTGATCCGTGCCCACGCGGGTGTGGCACTTGACGCTGTACCGCAGGTCAATGGCGCCGAGCGTCCAGCTGGAGGTGCCGATCCGCGCGCGCTTCACGGTGATGGCGTCGCCGGAGCACCCGGCGGAAATGGGATTCTTCCCGTCCATCGAATAAGTGGCCGCCTGCGCGCTACCCGAAATATGGGGCGGGCAGGGCACCTCCGAAGCGCGATCGAATCGCGCCTTTTTATCATTCATACCATCCAACCGACCTCGCCATTTACTTCCCGGCGTGGATCGGTTTGAATGCACGGATGGCGACAGCTGAGGGGGGAGACCGCGAGCGCTACGGCGCCGGTGCCGCCGATCCACCGAGCGATGCGGACCTCCTCGCCCAGCATGTCGCCGGCGACCCCGACGCCTTCGGCGAGCTGGCTCGACGCCACCGCGACCGGCTGTGGGCCGTGGCCCTGCGGACGCTGGGCGACCGTGAGGAAGCGGCCGACGCCGTACAGGACGCCCTGATCTCCGCCTTCCGCGCCGCCCACACCTTCCGGGGCCAGTCCGCCGTGACCACCTGGCTGCACCGCATCACGGTGAACGCCTGCCTCGACCGGGTCCGCAAGGCCGCATCCCGGAAGACCTCGCCGGTCGACGACCCGGAACGGCTCGACCAGTTGATGGAGCCCCATGAGTCCGCGGAGGCCCCCGCGGAACGCCATGATCTCCACCGCGAACTCCTCGCCGCACTGGCCACCCTCCCTGCGGAGCAGCGCGCGGCGCTCGTCCTCGTGGACATGCAGGGGTACCCGGTGGCGGAGACCGCTCGCATCCTCGATGTACCCGTGGGCACCGTGAAGAGCCGCTGCGCACGCGGCCGGGCCCGCCTGGCACCGCTACTGACGCATCTCCGCAGCGACGGTCGCGCCGGCGAGACACCCGGAACGGAAGGGAACCGGACGTCAAGAGCATCCGTCCCACCGGCAGCCGGGCCACGAGACACGGGCACGAGCGACCCCACTGCAATGAAGGGCGGAGGTGGACACCGATGACGTCAACACCCGGCATGACCCAGCACCCGGAAGTCTCGGAAATCTCCGACCTGACCGAGGACCTGCTCCCCGAGGCTCGCGCAGCCGAGATCCACAGCCACCTGGACGTCTGTGCGCTCTGCGCCGATGTCCTCGCCTCCTTGGAGGAGATTCGGGGACTGCTCGGCGACCTGCCCGCCCCCGAACCCATGCCCACAGACATCGCCGAGCGCATCGATGCCGCTCTCTCCGCCAAGGCGCGAACGCACCGCACTGCACCGGATACGGCGACCGATGTTTCACGTGAAACGGAGCCCGCGCACATAGCCGGGTTTCCGCCGTCCCGGTCGCACGCCCCAGATCGTCCGGCCGGACATGCGCGTGCGAACACCGGTCCCGGCCGGCACCCAGGACGGACGCGTCGCCGCGCCACCCTGCTCGCCTCCGCGCTCGGGGCCGCTGCCCTGGTCGGCATGAGTGTCTTTCTGCTGCAGAACGTCCCGGGGGCGGAGCGAAGCGACACCTCCGCAGCCGGGGTCAGCCAGGACACGAGGGCCACAGCCCCGAAAAGCCGCTCGCAGGAGTTCTCCGCGGCCACCCTCGAGGACCGGATCCACGCACTGCTGGGCCCGAGCTCCGGCACGGAGAGCCCACAGGCTCCCAAGGGGAACGACGAGGCTCCCTCTATCGGATCCCAGTCCTCGCCCCAGACCCGGCCCCCGCTCCAAGCGGATCCCTCGGACTCCATGTCCCCCGACTCCCCGCTCCGGGCACCCGCGGTAACCGTCCCCGCGTGCGTGGAAGAAGGCATCGGCCGCAACAGCCCGGCGCTCGCCATCGAGAGGGGCAGCTACGAGGGCACCGACGCGTTCCTCGTCGTCCTGCCTCATCCCACGGACCCGGACAGCGTTCAGGCGTATGTGGTGGCCGCGGCCTGCGTGGGAGCCGAGCCTCCCTCCAAGGGAATGCTGCTGCTGACACACGCCTACGCGCGCCCCTGAGAACGCGCCGCCAGCCGCCCCGGCACGTCGGGAATGCATCCCCCGTAGGATCCGTTGGGTGGGGTGAGAGTCGTTGAACCGGCCCCAGTAGGCGTGGACAGTAGGCAGTCTGCAGAGACGAGGAAGAAACCCGTGAGCGACGTGCGTAATGTGATCATCATCGGCTCCGGCCCGGCCGGCTACACAGCCGCCCTGTACACCGCGCGCGCCTCGCTGAAGCCGCTGGTCTTCGAGGGGGCCGTCACCGCCGGTGGCGCGCTCATGAACACCACCGACGTGGAGAACTTCCCGGGCTTCCAGGACGGCATCATGGGCCCCGATCTCATGGACAACATGCGCGCCCAGGCCGAGCGCTTCGGCGCCGAGCTGGTCCCGGACGACGTGGTCTCCGTCGACCTCACCGGTGACATCAAGACCGTCACCGACACGGCAGGAACCGTCCACCGCGCCAAGGCGGTCATCGTCACCACGGGCTCCCAGCACCGCAAGCTCGGACTCCCCAACGAGGACGCCCTCTCCGGACGCGGCGTCTCCTGGTGCGCGACCTGCGACGGCTTCTTCTTCAAGGACCAGGACATCGCCGTGGTCGGCGGTGGCGACACCGCGATGGAGGAAGCGACCTTCCTCTCGCGCTTCGCCAAGTCCGTCACCATCATCCACCGCCGCGACAGCCTGCGCGCCTCCAAGACGATGCAGGATCGCGCCTTCGCCGACCCGAAGATCAAGTTCGCCTGGGACAGCGAGGTAGCCGGAGTCAACGGCGAGCAGAAGCTCTCCGGCGTGACGCTGCGCAACACCAAGACCGGCGAGATGTCCGAGCTGCCCGTGACCGGCCTGTTCATCGCCGTCGGCCATGACCCGCGCACCGAGCTCTTCAAGGGCCAGCTCGAACTTGACGACGAGGGCTACCTCAAGGTCGCCGCACCCTCGACGCGCACCAACCTGTCCGGGGTCTTCGGCGCCGGCGACGTTGTCGACCACACCTACCGCCAGGCGATCACCGCGGCCGGCACCGGCTGCTCCGCCGCCCTCGACGCAGAGCGCTTCCTCGCCGCGCTCGCCGACGACGAGAAGGCCGCCCCTGCGGCCGCCGTCTGACCCACGCCTCACTCACATCCCCACACACCCCGCGAAGTTAGGAGGCCGCCGTGGCCGGCGCCCTGAAGAACGTGACCGACGACTCCTTCGAAGAGGACGTCCTCAAGAGCGACAAGCCCGTGCTGGTCGACTTCTGGGCTGCCTGGTGCGGCCCGTGCCGCCAGATCGCTCCGTCGCTGGAGGCCATCGCGGCCGAGTACGGCGAGATCGAGATCGTGAAGCTCAACATTGACGAGAACCCGGCCACCGCCGCCAAGTACGGCGTCATGTCCATCCCGACGCTGAATGTCTACCAGGGCGGCGAGGTCGCCAAGACCATCGTCGGCGCCAAGCCGAAGGCCGCGATCCTCCGCGACCTCGCGGGCTTCATCACGGACAAGGACCAGTAAGGCAGAAGCTGCGTCCCCTTGTTTCACGTGAAACGGGCCCGTCCTCCTCAGGACGGGCCCGTTTTGCATGCAGCAGCGGAGCGCGTACCTCACAACGGCCGCAGCGCTGGCTCCTTCTGTACCGCTCCGAGGAGCCGGTCCAGGGCCAGCTCGACGTCTTCCTTCCAGGAGAGTGTCGAGCGCAGTTCCAGCCGCAGCCGAGGGTGCACCGGGTGCGGGCGTACCGTCTTGAACCCCACCGCCAGAAGGTGGTCGGCAGGCAGCACGCAGGCCGACTCCTTCCACCGGGCATCTCCGAAGGCTTCGATCGCCTTGAAGCCCCGGCGGATCAGATCCTTGGCAACGGTCTGCACCAAGACCCGTCCCAGCCCCTGCCCCCGGTAGCCCGGCATGATCAGCGCGGTCATCAGCTGAACGGCATCGGGGGAGACGGGGCTCGTCGGGAAGGCGGTGGCACGAGGAACGTATGCGGGTGGTGCGTAGAGCACAAAGCCGGCCGGCACGTCATCGACGTAGACCACCCGCCCGCAGGAGCCCCACTCCAGAAGAACCCCGGAGATCCACGCCTCCTTCTCCCGGTCGGATGTCCCGCTCTTGACGGCAGCCTCTCCGCTGACCGGGTCGAGCTCCCAGAAGACACAGGAGCGGCAGCGCCGGGGAAGGTCGGGAAGGTTGTCCAGCGTGAGCGGTACGAGCCGACGCCCCATGAAGGCTGTTCCTCACTTCTCTCGCCCACTGCGTCATGGACGGAAATGCTCTGCCAGAACGCATCGTAACCACCGCCGGATCAAGCCGACACCGCGAGAGAGCAAAGGGCGGGCTGTAATCCGTGTACCGGAAACAGCCCGCCCTCAGGGTTCGGCGTACGTCAGCCCTCGTCGTCCTCGGCCGACTCATCGGAGGGAGTCTGGTCCAGCACCCGGCCCTCGCCCGGGGCGAGACTGCCGAGGATCCGGTCCAGGTCCTCCATCGACGCGAACTCTACGACGATCTTGCCCTTCTTCTGCCCGAGGTCGACCTTCACCCGGGTCTCGAAGCGGTCGGAGAGCCGCGACGCCAAATCGGAGAGCGCCGGGGAGAGCCGCGCCCCGGCCCGGGGCCCCTTGGCCTTCTTGGCGCTCGTGGGCCTGGAGCCCATGAGCGTCACGATCTCCTCGACCGCACGCACCGAGAGACCTTCGGCCACGATGCGATGGGCCAGCTTGTCCTGCTCCTCGGAGTCGTCCACCGACAGCAAGGCGCGCGCGTGGCCCGCCGACAGCACCCCGGCGGCAACCCTGCGCTGCACCGGCGGGGACAGCCGCAGCAGACGCAGGGTGTTGGACACCTGGGGCCGGGAACGGCCGATCCGGTCCGCCAGCTGGTCATGCGTGCACTTGAAGTCCTTGAGCAGCTGGTCGTAGGCGGCCGCCTCCTCCAGCGGGTTCAGCTGAGCCCGGTGCAGATTCTCCAGGAGGGCATCCAGGAGCAGCTTCTCGTCGTCCGTGGCCCGGACAATGGCCGGGATCCGCTCCAGACCCGCCTCGCGGCAGGCCCTCCAGCGCCGCTCGCCCATGATCAGCTCGAAGCGGTCGGCCTCGATCTTGCGCACCACGACCGGCTGGAGAAGACCGACCTCCTTGATGGAGGTGACCAGCTCCGCGAGCGCGTCCTCGTCAAAGACCTCTCGCGGCTGACGCGGGTTCGGCGTAATGGAGTCGAGCGGCACTTCGGCGAAGTACGCGCCGGCCACATCGCCCGAGACCGTCGGCTCGGACCCCGACATCGGCGAGCTCGGCTCGGGCACGACGGGAATGGCCCCGAGCGTAGCCACCTTGGCGGCGGCCACACCCCGCTCCGTGGTCAGTACGGGCGAGGAAGCCCCGGAGCCGGCGGACGACAGCTGCTTCTCCTGCGGAGCGGCTGGGATCAGGGCACCGAGCCCTCGCCCCAACCCTCGACGACGCTCACTCACTGGATCCCCTCCGAATTGCTCTGCTGACTGATCGAACCGCCCGTGTGGGCGTGCTGTCCCTCGTAGTGCACCCCAACCCCTCGCAGCGCGATCTCGCGGGCTGCTTCGAGGTACGAGAGCGACCCGCTGGACCCGGGGTCGTAGGTGAGCACGGTCTGCCCGTAGCTCGGCGCCTCGGAGATGCGGACCGACCGGGGGATGCTGGTCCTCAGCACCTCCTTGCCGAAGTGGCTGCGGACCTCCTCCGCGACCTGCGACGCCAGCCGGGTCCGGCCGTCGTACATGGTGAGCAGGATGGTCGAGACATGGAGCTCGGGGTTCAAGTGGCCCCTTACCAGCTCGACGTTCCGCAGGAGCTGACCCAGCCCCTCCAGCGCGTAGTACTCGCACTGAATGGGGATCAGCACCTCCGCACCAGCCACCAGTGCGTTGACCGTCAGCAGGCCCAACGAGGGCGGGCAGTCGATCAGGATGTAATCCAGCGGCTGCTCATACGCCTGGATGGCGCGCTGGAGTCGACTCTCCCGCGCCACCAGCGACACCAGCTCGATCTCCGCACCGGCGAGATCGATGGTGGCCGGGGCGCAGAAGAGACCTTCGACGTCCGGGACGGGCTGAACCACGTCCGAGAGCGGCTTGCTCTCCACCAGAACGTCGTAGATCGAGGGAACTTCGGCGTGGTGATCGATGCCCAGAGCCGTCGAGGCGTTGCCCTGCGGGTCGAGGTCCACCACCAGGACCCGTGCCCCGTGCAGTGCCAGCGACGCGGCGAGGTTGACCGTCGAGGTGGTCTTGCCCACCCCGCCCTTCTGGTTGGCCACGACCATGACCCGGGTCTGCTCGGGACGTGGCAGCCCCTCGCCGGCTCGGCCAAGGGCCTCCACCGCCAGCTGGGCCGCACGACCGATGGGGGTGTCGTCCATCGGCGGCGGTGTTTCACGTGAAACACCGCTCCCCGCCGATTCGGTTCGGGGGCCGGGGACCGGATCGGTCATCGGCCCCGCGATGTTGGCGTCGGACCGCAAGGATTCACTCTCCTCGACTTCAGGCTCGCAATGAGCAGAGCCTGTCATGGTTTCGGGGTCGTGAACCAGCGAGGCCCGCTCTTCTGTGGATGAAACCACTTCTGTGGACAACTCCGTAGCCCTAACGGGCCTGCGATGGGGAGGGGCGGCCGCCTCATGACCGCGGCCGATGATTCCATGCAGCAGAGAACGACGTTTCACGTGAAACACGATGCCTCCGCAGCCTAGCTACGGAGGCACGACACTCCGCGAAGGGCTCAGCGGCGACGACGTGTCCGGCTGGTCCGCGCTGCCTTGGCTCGCTTTGCGGCGAACCTCACACCCCCCGGACTCTCGCCGACCACCACCCGGACCACGGTGGACGTCGGGTCGACCACGCCCTCGCCGACATGCAGCACCTCGGTGTCCACCACGCCCAGCTTGCTGAGCGCGGCCCGAGCACCGTTGATCTCCTCCTCGGCGGTGTCGCCCTTGAGCGCGAGCATCTCGCCGTACGGGCGCAGCAGGGGCACGCCCCAGCCGGCCAGCCGGTCCAGCGGGGCCACCGCCCGGGCTGTCACCACATGCACCGGCTGAAGGGAGCCGAGAACCTCCTCGGCCCGACCGCGGACAACCGTCACATGATCGAGCCCCAGCAGTTCCACGACCTCCTGGAGGAAGTTCGTCCGACGCAGCAGCGGTTCCAGAAGAGTGATCTTCAGGTCCGGGCGCACCAGCGCCAGGGGAATGCCCGGCAGCCCGGCACCCGACCCCACGTCGCAGACCGTGACCCCCTCGGGAACGACCTCGGAGAGCACCGCGCAGTTCAGCAGATGCCGCTCCCACAGGCGCGGAACCTCGCGCGGCCCGATCAGCCCGCGCGTGACACCCGCGTCCGCCAGCAGCTCCGCGTACCGGACAGCCTCGGGAAAGCACTCACCGAATACCTCCCGGGCCTCTTCGGGCGCCTGGGGAAGCTCTACTTCCTCCGTCACGGGGGACCGTCCTTCCATACCGCACTACCGCACCATGATGGCTGTCTATCAGGCTGACAA
The DNA here is from genome assembly GCF_045206345.1 of Streptomyces sp. NBC_00209. Classification (NCBI taxonomy): domain Bacteria; kingdom Bacillati; phylum Actinomycetota; class Actinomycetes; order Kitasatosporales; family Streptomycetaceae; genus Streptomyces; species Streptomyces sp. NBC_00209. Next base: position 3,515,245 of record NZ_CP108121.1, read on the forward strand.
AGATCGGCCCCGTCTGCGAACAGACGGGGCCGACAGGTAAGGAGCCGGTCAGGCCGGCAGGACGACGACGAAGCGCTGCGGCTCCTCGCCCTCCGATTCGCTGCGCAGGCCCGCCGCGGCGACCGCGTCGTGCACGACCTTGCGCTCGAACGGCGTCATCGGGTCCAGCTTCACCGGCTCACCGGTGCTCTTGACCTCGTCCGCCGCCTTGGCACCCAGCTCGGCGAGCTCCGTGCGCTTCTTGGCCCGGAAGCCGGCGATGTCCAGCATCAGACGGCTCCGGTCACCGGTCTCCCGGTGCACGGCGAGCCGCGTCAGCTCCTGAAGCGCCTCCAGGACCTCACCGTCGCGCCCCACGAGCTTCTGCAGCTCGCGCGCCGAGTCACTGATGATCGAGACCGCGGCCCGGTCCGCCTCGACGTCCATGTCGATGTCGCCGTCGAGGTCGGCGATGTCGAGCAGGCCCTCAAGGTAGTCCGCTGCGATCTCCCCTTCCTGCTCAAGGCGGGTCAGGGTGTCGCTGCCCTCAGCGGCCGTGGAGATGGTGCCTTCCGTCACGGATGGACTCCTTCTTACTTCTTGGACGGGTGCTTGGGCCGCTGCGGGCCCTTGCGCTGTCCGGACTTGGCTTGGCGTGAGGAGCCGGACGCGGCCTTGCCCGCCGGCTTCGACTTGTCGTCCTGCGCGGTGCTCTTCTTCAGGGAGGTCTTGGCCACCGGCTCGTCGGAGTCGTCGTCCTGGGCTCCACCCTGGTGGGTCGCACCGGTCTGGCGCTGCGCCTTCGTCTGCCGCTTGGGCTGCTGGCGGCGCTGCTGGGCACCGCCCTCGGCCTCGGCGACGGCGGTGTCGCTCTTGGCGACCGTGCCGTCCTCCTGGGGAGCGAGCCCGAGCTTGGCCAGTCCGACGACGAACTTCCGCTCGATGTCATTGCGGTCCGGGCCCTTGGCCACGATCCGCTTGACGGTGTTGCGCCGGGTCCGGCCGCGGACCTCGCCGTGCACGGTGACGCTCTTCAGCACACGTCCGAGGTACTGCTCCTGCGCCTTGCTGCCAGGCGTCGGGTTCTGGTTGATCACGTACATCTGCTGACCCATGGTCCAGACGTTCGTGGTGAGCCAGTAGACGAGGACACCGACGGGGAAGTTGATGCCCATGACCGCGAAGATCAGCGGGAAGATGTACATCAGCATCTTCTGCTGCTGCATGTACGGCGTCTTGACCGTCAGGTCGACGTTCTTCGTCATCAGCTGGCGCTGCGTGAAGAACTGCGAGGCCGACATCATCACGATCATGATCGCGGTGACGACCCGGACGTCGGTCAGCGAAGCGCCGAGGGCGTCGACCTTCTCCGCGCTGTCCATGAACTTGGCGGCCAGCGGAGCACCGAAGATGTGGGCCTGACGAGCGCTGTCCAGCAGCGACTGGTCGATGACACCGATCTTCTTGTTCGAGGCAATCGCGGAGAGTACGTGGTAGAGCGCGAAGAAGAACGGCGACTGCGCGATGATCGGCAGGCACGAGGAGAGGGGGTTGGTACCCGTCTCCTTGTACAGCTTCATCATCTCTTCGGACTGACGCTGCTTGTCGCTCTTGTAGCGCTCCTGGATCGCCTTCATCTTCGGCTGGAGCAGCTGCATGTTCCGCGTCGACTTGATCTGCTTGACGAACAGCGGGATCAGACAGATACGGATGAGCACCACGAGGGACACGATGGACAGACCCCAGGCCCATCCGGTGTCAGGGCCGAAGATCGCCCCGTACAACTTGTGGAACTGGACGATGACCCAGGAGACGGGCCAGGTGATGAAGCTGAACAGACTGGCAATCGTGTCCACTAATCAGGCTCCTTGAGCATTGGGCGAAGTCTCTGCGGCCGAACTCGGGAGCTCGGTGGCCGAACCCCCGGGAGGCACGTCAGCGGCGGAGTCCCCGCCCTTGCTGCCGCGTATGGCGCTGCGCAGCAGTTCGTGCCAACGCGGACGTTTGCGTGGTGGTACGTAGTCCACGCCGCCGGGTGACCACGGATTGCATCGCAGGATGCGCCAGGCTGTCAGCGCCGTTCCCTTGATCGCTCCGTGCCGGTCGATCGCCGTATATCCATAGTGGGAACACGACGGGTAGTAACGGCAGACAGGCCCGAGAAGTGGGCTGATCGTCCACTGGTACAGCTTGATGAGAGCCAGCAGCGGGTACTTCATCGCACGCCCCCTCCCAGCAGCCGCTGCAAGGCGGCGTCCAGGTCTCGGGCCAGCTGTTCATGGCCGGCGTCGCCCGATCCGGGCAACGCTCGTACGACAACCAGGCTACCGGGGGGCAGCAGGGCGAGCCGTTCTCGGACCAGGTGGCGAAGCCTGCGCTTCACCGCTGTGCGGACGACCGCACCACCCACGGCTTTGCTGACAACGAAACCCGCACGCGACGGGGGAACGTTCTCCCCAGGCACGTGCGGGCCGGTTGCACCGCTTCGTAGATGGACGACGAGGAGCGGGCGACCGGCCCGGCGTCCTCGTCGTACCGCGGTCGCGAAGTCCTCGCGCCGCCTCAGCCGATTCTCGGAAGGCAGCACGTCATGACGACCTGTACGCGATCAGGCGGACAGGCTGGCGCGACCCTTGCCACGGCGGGACGCGAGAATCGCGCGGCCGGCACGGGTACGCATACGCAGCCGGAAGCCGTGGGTCTTCGCGCGACGACGGTTGTTCGGCTGGAAGGTGCGCTTGCTCACTCGGGGGCTCCAGAAATGACTCGTGTGTTGGCGGGACATCGCCTGGCTGTCACCGTGCGCCCACGAGAGACTCGCGTAAACGCCCTAGTGCACCGCATTCACAATCACAGATTGTGGTCTTTGCCCATCGGAGGCAGGCGGCAGCAGCCATCGACAACTCGACCTGGTCACGGTACGCGCGGCTACGCCATCCGGTCAAACCGACCCTGTCGGACCCCCCATTGTGCACAGGCTGTGGACAACGACTTGAACCGCGCGGGTCGGGCTGACTACCGTGGTTGAACTCCGGTTCTTTTTCTTCCCGCCTGCCGGTCCTCACCCACCCCGACCCATACCGTCCCGAGAACCACACATTCGTGGGACCAGCGAGAGAGCGTGCCCTGTGGCTGACGTACCTGCCGATCTTGCCGCAGTGTGGCCGCGAGTGCTGGAGCAGCTCCTCGGGGAGGGGCAGCAGGGCATCGAGCCGAAGGACAAGCAGTGGATCGAGCGCTGCCAGCCGCTCGCCCTGGTCGCCGACACCGCGCTCCTCGCCGTCCCCAATGAATGGGGCAAGCGGGTCCTCGAAGGCCGCCTCGCCCCCCTCATCAGCGAGACGCTGAGCCGCGAGTGCGGACGCCCCATCCGGATCGCGATCACGGTGGACGACTCCGCGGGCGAGCCGTCGGGTCCGCCGGCGCCCCCGATGCACCAGTCCCCCCAGTCGTCCCACCGCTACCAGGGCCCCCAGCACGACGAGGGTCGGCACGGCGACGCGTACGACGGCTACGGGAGCCGGCCCTCGGACGACGGCATGCCCACCGCGCGGCCCGCCTACCCGGACTACCAGCAGCAGCGCCCGGAGCCCGGCGCCTGGCCGCGCACCCAGGAGGACCTGTCCTGGCAGCAGCCCCGGCTCGGCGGGTTCCAGGACCGCGAGCCGGCGCCCGACCAGTGGCGCGAGCCGTACGGCGGCGGCCGACCCCCGCAGCACGACTACCGTCAGCAGCCGCCCGAGCGCCAGGGGTACGAGCCCCAGCACACCGAACGCCACCGTTCCGAGCGCCCCGAGCTGCCGGAGCCGCAGCACCGCGCCGGCACCGGCCGGCCCGGCGGAGCCCCGGGCCCGATGGGCGCACAGCCCGCACCGGCCCCCGGCCCCGGCGAGCCGCACGCCCGGCTGAATCCGAAGTACCTCTTCGACACCTTCGTCATCGGGGCCTCGAACCGCTTCGCGCACGCCGCGGCCGTGGCGGTGGCCGAGGCGCCCGCGAAGGCGTACAACCCCCTGTTCGTCTACGGGGAGTCGGGGCTCGGCAAGACCCATCTGCTCCACGCCATCGGGCACTACGCGCGGAGCCTCTACCCGGGCACCCGGGTGCGGTACGTGAGCTCCGAGGAGTTCACCAACGAGTTCATCAACTCGATCCGCGACGGCAAGGGCGACACCTTCCGCAAGCGGTACCGCGATGTCGACATCCTGCTCGTGGACGACATCCAGTTCCTGGCGAGCAAGGAGTCGACGCAGGAGGAGTTCTTCCACACCTTCAATACGCTGCACAACGCCAACAAGCAGATCGTGCTGTCCTCCGACCGGCCGCCGAAGCAACTGGTCACTCTGGAGGACCGGTTGCGGAATCGTTTCGAGTGGGGGCTGACCACCGACGTACAGCCTCCCGAGCTGGAGACCCGGATCGCGATCCTGCGCAAGAAGGCGGTGCAGGAGCAGCTCAACGCCCCTCCGGAGGTTCTGGAGTTCATCGCCTCGCGGATCTCGCGCAACATCCGTGAGCTGGAGGGCGCCCTCATCCGGGTGACGGCCTTCGCGAGCCTCAACCGGCAGCCCGTGGACCTGGGGCTCACGGAGATCGTGCTGAAGGATCTGATCCCGGGGGGCGAGGACAGCGCCCCCGAGATCACGGCGTCCGCCATCATGGCGGCGACCGCGGACTACTTCGGCCTGACGGTGGAAGACCTCTGCGGATCGTCCCGCAGCCGGGTGCTGGTGACGGCCAGGCAGATCGCCATGTACCTGTGCCGTGAGCTGACCGATCTGTCGCTTCCGAAGATCGGTGCGCAGTTCGGCGGCCGGGACCACACGACGGTGATGCACGCGGACCGCAAGATCCGGGCGCTGATGGCGGAGCGGCGCTCCATCTACAACCAGGTCACCGAGCTCACCAACCGCATCAAGAACGGCTGACGGCGCCCAGCGCCGACTCCCGCACGTACCCGAAGGGCGCTGTGCGGACTCGTCAGGAGTCCGCACAGCGCCCTTCCGTGTTCCCCGAAAAGCGGCTCGCAACCCCCTTCACGCGCCTCCGGACACCGGCCGGCCGTCTACCGGGTCGGCTCCCGGAGGCCCCAGCCTGTTCGATTAATCGGGAGGTCACGGGTGTTCTCCACAGATCCGGGCACTTTTTTCCCTCCACAGCCTGGGGATCCAAAAGTTGTCCATACTGCATCCACAGGCCGAACCTTCGGGAGGACATCGGGCCAGCTCAGCGGGTTGGGGATTTGTGGTCAACGACGATCCACAGCCTGTGGACAAGATTTTCATCCACAGGCCGTGATCGAGGTTGTCCACCGACTGCCCACAGGTCCGAGGCTGTTTTCCCCAGCAGGAGGCCGCTTCTCCACATCGCTGTCCACTGTTCGGCAACACGACAGGCCCCGTCACCGCCCCGAGTGAAAGGCGTCACACCGAGAGGCGGGGTTGGCCTGTGGGGAACGGGGGTAAAGCTGGGGACAGACCTGGGGAGAAACTGCCCTCCCCTGTGTACGGGTTGTGCACAACTTCCGGGTGTCCACAGAAAGCCCGGGTTGTCCACCGGTTCCACCCACAGGGTCGGTGGATAAAAAACAGGCTCTGAGCTGCGAAAACGGGGTTATCCACGGTTTCCACAGGGCCTACTACTACCACCACCCATAGTTAGCCCGGAATCCGTTTCGAAGTGGGGCCTGTGCACAACTCGCCCTCGGAGCGCTCCGGACCGCTCGCCGCGATTTGACCCCGAGCAGCAACGAGTGTCGGTGCGGTGCGTCAGACTGGTCCCCGGCGTCCTCCCCCTGGCATCGGCGGAGCGACCCGACCAGACGACGAAGGCCGACGACGACGAAGGCCGACAGGGCGAAAACAGCAGGAGGCGGTTCCGGTGAAGATCCGGGTGGAGCGCGATGTACTCGCGGAGGCGGTGGCCTGGGTGGCCCGCAGCCTTCCGGCCCGTCCGCCGGCGCCCGTTCTCGCGGGCCTTCTGCTGAAGGCCGAGGACGGAGCGCTCAGCTTCTCCAGCTTCGACTACGAGGTCTCGGCGCGGGTCTCGGTGGAGGCCGAGGTCGAGGAGGACGGCACCGTCCTCGTCTCCGGCCGGCTGCTCGCCGACATCTGCCGCGCCCTGCCCAACCGGCCGGTGGAGATCTCCACAGACGGTGTACGGGCGACCGTCTCCTGCGGCTCCTCGCGATTCACACTCCACACCCTTCCTGTGGAGGAGTACCCGGCGCTTCCGCAGATGCCGACCGCGACCGGCACCGTGCCCGGTGAGGTCTTCGCCTCCGCCGCCGCCCAGGTCGCCATCGCCGCGGGCCGCGACGACACGCTGCCCGTCCTGACCGGCGTCCGCATCGAGATCGAGGGCGACACCGTCACCCTCGCCTCGACCGACCGCTACCGCTTCGCGGTCCGCGAGTTCCTCTGGAAGCCGGAGGACCCGGAGGCTTCCGCCGTCGCCCTGGTCCCCGCCAAGACGCTGCTCGACACCGCCAAGGCCCTCACCAGCGGTGACACGGTCACCCTGGCGCTGTCCGGCTCCGGCGCGGGCGAAGGGCTCATCGGGTTCGAGGGCGCCGGACGGCGTACGACCACCCGACTGCTCGAAGGCGACCTGCCGAAGTACCGGACGCTCTTCCCCACCGAGTTCAACTCGGTCGCCGTGATCGAGACCGCCCCCTTCGTGGAGGCCGTCAAGCGCGTCGCCCTGGTGGCCGAGCGCAACACCCCGGTCCGGCTGACCTTCGAGCAGGGCGTCCTGATCCTGGAGGCCGGGTCCAGCGACGACGCACAGGCTGTGGAAAGGGTCGACGCCGTGCTGGAGGGCGACGACATCTCGATCGCCTTCAACCCGACCTTCCTGCTCGACGGCCTCAGCGCCATCGACTCCCCGGTCGCCCAGCTCTCGTTCACGACCTCCACCAAGCCGGCGCTGCTCAGCGGCCGCCCGGCCGTGGACGCCGAGGCGGACGACGCGTACAAGTACCTGATCATGCCGGTCCGCCTCTCCGGCTGACCTCCCCCGGCCCCGCCCAGGCGGGGCCCGACGGGCGTGTTCAGCGCCGAGCACGCCCGGCGTCCTGTCCCCTTCCGGGCGTAGGCTCGGATGCGGGTACGAATCGGCACAACGCTAAGGAATCTCTGATGGAGCTCGGTCTCGTCGGCCTCGGCAAGATGGGCGGCAACATGCGCGAGCGCATCCGCCGCGCAGGCCACACCGTCATCGGTTACGACCGCAACCCGGATGTCGCCGATGTCCACAGCCTGGAAGAGCTTGTGGGCAGCCTCAAGGGTCCCCGGGTCGTGTGGGTGATGGTCCCGGCCGGAGCCGCGACCCAGTCCACCGTGGACGAACTGGCCGAGCTCCTCTCGCCCGGCGACATCGTCGTGGACGGCGGGAACAGCCGCTGGACCGACGACGAGAAGCACGCGGAGGAGCTGCGTGCCAAGGGCATCGGCTTCGTGGACTGCGGCGTCTCCGGCGGCGTCTGGGGCCTGGAGAACGGCTACGCGCTCATGTACGGCGGCGCCGCCGAGGACGTGGCGAAGGTCCAGCCGGTCTTCGACGCCCTGAAGCCCGAGGGCGACTTCGGCGCGGTCCACGCGGGCAAGGTCGGCGCCGGCCACTTCGCCAAGATGGTCCACAACGGCATCGAGTACGCCATGATGCAGGCGTACGCCGAGGGCTGGGAGCTCCTGGAGAAGGTCGACTCCGTCACCGACGTGCGCGAGGTCTTCCGCTCCTGGCAGGAGGGCACGGTCATCCGTTCCTGGCTGCTCGACCTGGCGGTCAACGCCCTGGACGACGACGAGCACCTCGACAAGCTCCGCGGCTACGCGGCCGACTCGGGCGAGGGCCGCTGGACGGTCGAGGCCGCGATCGACAACGCGGTGCCGCTGCCCGCGATCACGGCGTCGCTCTTCGCGCGCTTCGCCTCGCGCCAGGACGACTCCCCGCAGATGAAGATGATCGCCGCGCTGCGCAACCAGTTCGGCGGCCACGCGGTCGAGAACAAGAAGTAGCCCCGCAACGAAGAGCGGGAGGCGCCGACCGCCCCTCCCGCCGACGGAGCACGGAGCAGGAAGCCGGGAAGGTCGGCGCACAACATGCACGTCACGCATCTGTCGCTGGCCGACTTCCGTTCGTACGCCCGGGCCGAGGTGTCCCTCGACCCGGGCGTCACCGCGTTCGTGGGGGCCAACGGCCAGGGCAAGACGAATCTGGTCGAGGCAGTCGGCTATCTCGCCACGCTCGGCAGCCACCGCGTCTCCTCCGACGCCCCGCTCGTCCGCGTGGGCGCCGAGCGCGCGGTGATCAGGGCGGCCGTCACCCAGGGCGAGCGCTCGCAGCTGGTCGAGCTCGAGCTCAACCCAGGCAAGGCGAACCGCGCCCGGATCAACAGATCGTCGCAGGTCAGACCCCGTGACGTGCTCGGCATCGTGCGGACCGTGCTGTTCGCCCCCGAGGACCTGGCCCTGATCAAGGGCGACCCAGGCGAGCGCCGGCGGTTCCTGGACGAGCTGATCACCGCGCGGTCGCCGCGGATGGCCGGGGTGCGCTCCGACTACGAGCGCGTGCTCAAGCAGCGGAACACGCTGCTCAAGTCCGCCGCCATGGCCCGCAGACACGGCGGGCGCTCCCTGGACCTGTCGACGCTCGATGTGTGGGACCAGCATCTGGCCGAGGTCGGCGCGGAGCTGCTGGCCCAGCGCCTGGACCTGATCGCCACGCTCCAGCCGCTGGCGGACAAGGCGTACGGGGACGTGGCTCCGGGCGGCGGCCCGGTGGCGCTGGATTACCGCAGCTCCGTCGGTGGCGAGGCCGGCCCCGCGCGCACGCGTGAGGAGCTGTACGGGCAGCTCATCGAGGCCCTGGCCGGGGCCCGCAAGCAGGAGATCGAGCGCGGAGTGACGCTGGTCGGCCCGCACCGCGACGACCTGGTGCTCGGCCTGCGCGGGATGCCCGCCAAGGGATACGCGAGCCACGGGGAGTCCTGGTCGTACGCGCTGGCGCTGCGCCTCGCCTCGTACGAGCTGCTGCGCGGCGAGGGCAACGAACCGGTGCTGGTGCTGGACGACGTGTTCGCCGAGCTGGACGCCCGCCGCAGGGAGCGGCTGGCGGAGCTGGTGGCGCCGGCCGAACAGGTGCTGGTGACCGCGGCGGTGGACGACGACGTGCCGGGGGCGCTCGCGGGGACGCGGTACGCGGTGTCCGCCGGCGGGGTGGAGCGGGTGTGAGCGGCGACGGCGAGGGGAAGGCCCCCGGCGGCGAGGACGGGGCGAAGCCGGCGGAGCCGTCCGGTGTGGACCTGGCCCGCGTCGCTCTGCGCGCGGCGAAGGAGCAGGCGCGGGCGCGCGGTGAGGCGGCGCAGCAGAAGAAGCAGGCCAGGCGCGGCGGCGGGCTGCGCTCCGGGGCGCGGCGGGACGGCCGCGATCCGCTGCCGCTGGGTGCCGCGATCAACCGGCTGATCACCGAGCGCGGCTGGGAGACCCCGGCGGCGGTCGGCGGGGTGATGGGCCGCTGGCCGCAGATCGTCGGCGACGACCTCGCGCTGCACTGTGTGCCCGTGCGGTACGACGAGGAGCCGGACCAGCGCGTACTGACCGTGCAGTGCGATTCGACGGCCTGGGCGACGCAGCTGCGGCTGCTGGCTCCCCAGCTGGTGGCCCGGCTCAACGCGGACCTGGGCAACGGCACGGTGCGGATGATCAAGGTGCTGGGTCCCGGCGGGCCGCAGCACCGGTTCGGCCCGCTGCGCGCCCCGGGAAGCACTGGCCCGGGCGACACCTACGGCTGACCCGCCGCGACCTGGTCTTTTCTCATCCACGCCCGGCCCTGGGCCGCGTTCCGGCTGCCCGGGGGCCCGATGACGTGGCACGTGAAACCAGCTGGTGGTGAGCGGGCGTCCCTCACCGTAGCGGAGGGCTGACAGGCCGAAGCGCTCAACGCCTGCGTGAGCCCCTTGAGGCCCCGTCCCGGATATGGGGAGTCGTCAGCCGCTCATTCAGGGCGGCACATGCGTACTCAGGTACCCGCAAACCCCCATTCGGGTCGGCGCTACCGGTAGACTGATGAACAATCCCGCCGTCTTGCGGGATTCGTCGATACAAGCCGAACGACGCAGCCGCTCCCGCCTGCCCGGAGAACGGCCTGTGCTGTGCCAGAAAGGGCGCTTCGTGGCCGATTCCGGCAACCCCAACGAGAACATTCCGTCCACACAGGGCAAGGGCGACGCCGCTCCCGCCCCGGCCGAGGCACAGCCCTCGTACGACGCCAGCGCGATCACCGTGCTGGAGGGTCTGGACGCGGTCCGCAAGCGACCTGGCATGTACATCGGCTCGACCGGTGAGCGCGGTCTCCACCACCTCGTGCAGGAGGTCGTGGACAACTCGGTCGACGAGGCCATGGCCGGGCACGCGGACACCATCGACGTCACGATTCTCGCCGACGGCGGGGTGCGCGTGATCGACAACGGCCGTGGCATCCCGGTCGGCATCGTGCCGTCCGAGGGCAAGCCGGCCGTCGAGGTCGTGCTCACCGTCCTGCACGCGGGCGGCAAGTTCGGCGGCGGCGGCTATGCCGTCTCCGGTGGACTGCACGGCGTCGGCGTCTCCGTCGTCAACGCCCTGTCCACCCGGGTGGCAGTCGAGGTCAAGACGGACGGCTACCGCTGGACCCAGGACTACAAGTTCGGCGTCCCGACCGCCCCGCTGGCGCAGAACGAGGCCACCGACGAGACGGGCACCTCGGTCACCTTCTGGGCCGACGGGGACATCTTCGAGACGACCGAGTACTCCTTCGAGACCCTCTCGCGGCGCTTCCAGGAGATGGCCTTCCTCAACAAGGGCCTCACCCTCAAGCTGACCGACGAGCGCGAGTCGGCGAAGGCCACGGCCGGTGCCGACAGCGCCGAGGCGACCGAGGTCCCCGAGGACGAGACGACCCGCACGGTCACGTACCACTACGAGAACGGCATCGTCGACTTCGTCAAGTACCTCAACTCCCGCAAGGGCGATGTCATCCACCAGTCGGTGATCGACATCGAGGCAGAGGACAAGGACCGTCTCCTCTCGGCCGAGATCGCCATGCAGTGGAACACGCAGTACAGCGAGGGTGTCTACTCCTTCGCCAACGCGATCCACACGCACGAGGGCGGTACGCACGAGGAGGGCTTCCGTGCGGCACTGACCTCGCTGGTCAACCGGTACGCGCGCGACAAGAAGCTGTTGCGCGAGAAGGACGACAACCTCACCGGTGAGGACGTCCGCGAGGGTCTGACGGCGATCATCTCGGTGAAGCTGGGCGAGCCGCAGTTCGAGGGCCAGACGAAGACCAAGCTGGGCAACACGGAGGCCAAGACCTTCGTGCAGAAGGTCGTCCACGAGCAGCTGACGGACTGGTTCGACCGGAACCCGAACGAGGCCGCCGACATCATCCGCAAGGGCATCGCCGCCTCGACCGCCCGCGTGGCGGCCCGCAAGGCGCGTGACCTGACCCGTCGCAAGGGGCTCCTGGAGAGCGCCTCGCTGCCGGGCAAGCTGAGCGACTGCCAGTCCAACGACCCGACGAAGTGCGAGATCTTCATCGTCGAGGGTGACTCCGCCGGTGGTTCGGCGAAGTCCGGCCGTAACCCGATGTACCAGGCCATCCTGCCGATCCGCGGCAAGATCCTGAACGTCGAGAAGGCCCGGATCGACAAGATCCTGCAGAACACCGAGGTCCAGGCACTGATCTCGGCCTTCGGCACCGGGGTCCACGAGGACTTCGACATCGAGAAGCTCCGCTATCACAAGATCATCCTGATGGCGGACGCCGACGTCGACGGTCAGCACATCAACACCCTGCTGCTGACGTTCCTCTTCCGCTTCATGCGTCCGCTGGTCGAGGCCGGGCACGTCTACCTCTCGCGCCCGCCGCTCTACAAGATCAAGTGGGGCCGGGACGACTTCGAGTACGCGTACTCGGACCGCGAGCGCGACGCCCTGGTGGCGCTCGGCAAGCAGAACGGCAAGCGGATCAAGGAAGACTCGATCCAGCGCTTCAAGGGTCTCGGCGAGATGAACGCCGAGGAGCTGCGTGTCACGACGATGGACGTCGACCACCGGGTGCTCGGCCAGGTCACGCTCGACGACGCGGCGCAGGCCGACGACCTGTTCTCGGTGCTGATGGGTGAGGACGTCGAGGCGCGGCGCTCGTTCATCCAGCGCAACGCCAAGGACGTCCGCTTCCTCGACATCTGAGTCGGCCGTACAAGCAAGCCGCCGCGCGAAAGGACTTTGACCAGCAATGGCCGACGAGAACACCCCTGCCCCCGTGACACCCGAAGAGGTCCCGCCCGTCGAGGGCGTGGGCATGCGTGTCGAGCCCGTCGGGCTCGAGACGGAGATGCAGCGCTCCTACCTCGACTACGCGATGTCCGTCATCGTGTCGCGTGCTCTGCCCGACGTGCGGGACGGCCTCAAGCCCGTCCACCGCCGGGTGCTGTACGCGATGTACGACGGCGGCTACCGGCCCGAGAAGGGCTTCTACAAGTGCGCCCGCGTCGTCGGTGACGTCATGGGTACGTACCACCCGCACGGCGACTCCTCCATCTACGACGCCCTGGTGCGCCTGGCGCAGCACTGGTCGATGCGCATGCCGCTGGTGGACTCCAACGGCAACTTCGGTTCCCCGGGCAACGACCCGGCCGCCGCCATGCGGTACACCGAGTGCAAGATGATGCCGCTGTCCATGGAGATGGTCCGGGACATCGACGAGGAGACCGTCGACTTCCAGGACAACTACGACGGCCGCAACCAGGAGCCGACGGTCCTGCCGGCGCGCTTCCCGAACCTGCTGGTCAACGGCTCCGCGGGCATCGCGGTCGGCATGGCGACCAACATCCCGCCGCACAACCTCCGCGAGGTCGCCTCCGGCGCCCAGTGGTATCTGGAGCACCCGGATGCCTCGCAGGAGGACCTCCTGGACGCCCTGATGGAGCGCATCAAGGGACCGGACTTCCCGACCGGCGCGCTCGTCGTGGGCCGCAAGGGCATCGAGGAGGCGTACCGCACCGGCCGCGGCTCGATCACGATGCGCGCGGTCGTGGCGGTCGAGGAGATCCAGAACCGCCAGTGCCTGGTGGTCACGGAGCTTCCGTACCAGACCAACCCCGACAACCTCGCGCAGAAGATCGCCGACCTGGTGAAGGACGGCAAGGTCGGCGGCATCGCGGACGTCCGTGACGAGACCTCGTCGCGTACCGGCCAGCGCCTGGTCGTCGTCCTGAAGCGGGACGCGGTCGCCAAGGTCGTCCTGAACAACCTGTACAAGCACACCGATCTGCAGAGCAACTTCGGCGCCAACATGCTGGCGCTGGTGGACGGGGTGCCGCGCACCCTGTCGATCGACGCATTCATCCGCCACTGGGTGACGCACCAGATCGAGGTCATCGTCCGGCGTACGAAGTTCCGGCTGCGCAAGGCCGAGGAGCGCGCGCACATCCTGCGCGGTCTGCTCAAGGCCCTGGACGCCATCGACGAGGTCATCGCCCTCATCCGGCGCAGCAACACCGTGGAGATCGCGCGCGAGGGCCTGATGGGCCTGCTGGAGATCGACGAGATCCAGGCGAACGCGATCCTGGAGATGCAGCTGCGCCGGCTGGCCGCTCTGGAGCACCAGAAGATCACCGCCGAGCACGACGAGCTCCAGGCGAAGATCAACGAGTACAACGCGATCCTGGTGTCGCCCGAGCGGCAGCGGCAGATCGTCAGCGAGGAGCTGGCGGCGATCGTCGAGAAGTTCGGCGACGACCGGCGCTCCAAGCTGGTGCCCTTCGACGGTGACATGTCCATCGAGGACCTGATCGCCGAGGAGGACATCGTCGTCACGATCTCCCGCGGCGGCTATGTGAAGCGGACGAAGACGGACGACTACCGCTCGCAGAAGCGCGGCGGCAAGGGCGTGCGCGGCACGAAGCTCAAGGAAGACGACATCGTCGACCACTTCTTCGTGTCGACGACGCACCACTGGCTGCTGTTCTTCACCAACAAGGGCCGCGTTTACCGGGCCAAGGCGTACGAGCTGCCGGACGCCGGCCGGGACGCGCGCGGCCAGCACGTCGCGAACCTGCTGGCCTTCCAGCCGGACGAGCAGATCGCGCAGATCCTGGCGATCCGCGACTACGACGCCGCGCCCTACCTGATCCTGGCCACCCAGGGCGGCCTGGTGAAGAAGACCGCGCTGAAGGACTACGACTCACCGCGCTCCGGAGGCGTCATCGCGATCAACCTGCGCGAGACGGCCGACGGCAGCGACGACGAGCTGATCGGCGCGGAGCTGGTGTCGTCCGAGGACGACCTGCTGCTCATCAGCAGGAAGGCCCAGTCGATCAGGTTCACCGCGACGGACGACGCGCTGCGGCCGATGGGCCGTGCCACTTCGGGTGTCAAGGGCATGAGTTTCCGCGAGGGAGACGAACTGCTCTCGATGAATGTCGTCAGGCCCGGTACTTTCGTGTTCACTGCCACTGACGGCGGGTACGCGAAGCGGACCCCCGTCGACGAGTACCGCGTCCAGGGTCGCGGCGGCCTCGGCATCAAGGCCGCCAAGATCGTGGAGGACCGGGGTTCGCTGGTCGGTGCGCTGGTGGTCGAGGAGACGGACGAGATCCTCGCCATCACGCTCGGCGGTGGCGTGATTCGTACGCGAGTCAACGAAGTCAGGGAGACGGGCCGTGACACCATGGGCGTCCAACTGATCAATCTGGGCAAGCGGGACGCCGTTGTCGGCATCGCCCGCAACGCCGAGGCGGGCCGCGAGGCCGACGAGGTCGACGGACCCGTCGACAGCGACGCCGAAGGCGGGACGACCGAGGCGAGCACGGCCGACGAGGCCGCAGGCAGCACGGTCGACAGCAATGTCGAGGACACGTCGTCCTCGACCGGGGAGCACGAGGAGTAGAGCGTGAGTGGAGCCACGGGCGCCGGTTCGGCCGCTTCCGGAGCCGGAGGTAACGGTGCCCGTGGCCCCGCCACGGACTCCCAAGGGGGCACTGTGACGGATACGCGGGGCCCTCAGCCCCAGTACGAGGGTTACGCGACCGGGCCGCTGCCCGGCGAGCGGGAACCCGCACCGGGCCAGGCGGGCCCGTACCACCCGCCGCAGGCTTACCCCTCGCCTCCGGGCGGGACACAGGGCGGTGGGCGGCCCTACGGTGCTCAGCAGGGCGTGGGGCCGTCCCAGGCGGCCCGCAAGCCGCGGACGGGGGCGCGGACCACTCCGCGTACCCGCAAGGCGCGCCTGCGGGTGTCCAAGGCCGATCCGTGGTCGGTGATGAAAGTCAGCTTCCTGCTGTCCATCGCGCTCGGCATCTGCACGGTGATGGCGTCGGCGGTCCTGTGGATGGTGATGGACGCGATGGGCGTCTTCTCCACCGTGGGCGGCACCATCAGCGAGGCGACCGGTTCCAACGAGGGCAACGGCTTCGACCTTCAGGCGTTCCTGTCGTTGCCCAGGGTCCTGATCTTCACCTCGGTCATCGCGGTGATCGACGTGGTCCTGGCCACCGCGCTGGCGACGCTGGGCGCCTTCATCTACAACCTGTCGGCGGGCTTCGTGGGCGGTGTCGAGCTCACGCTGGCGGAGGACGAGTAGCCCCGCGGGTATCGATTTTGGGACTGGCCCCGACGTGCGCTAATCTTCAGAAGTCAGCGCGACGGAAAAGCGCGGCGGGGCTATAGCTCAGTTGGTTAGAGCGCATCCCTGATAAGGATGAGGCCACAGGTTCAAATCCTGTTAGCCCCACCAGCACGAAGGCCCCCACCGGGAACGGT
The DNA here is from genome assembly GCF_045206345.1 of Streptomyces sp. NBC_00209. Lineage (NCBI taxonomy): Bacteria > Bacillati > Actinomycetota > Actinomycetes > Kitasatosporales > Streptomycetaceae > Streptomyces > Streptomyces sp. NBC_00209. The sequence goes on from NZ_CP108121.1 coordinate 3,531,033, forward strand.
GGGGGCCTTCGGCGTTGCCGGACCTGATCCCGGGATCAGGAGGTCAGGCGGGCTCGCACGTGCACACATGCCGACCGGGGAGGCGTGTGACCGGTTGCGCCCATCAGGGCACGGCCGCCCCGGCCTTGACGGCGGCACAGCCGGCATCTCTTACCGGCCTCCTCACTTCGTACCGCCTCCTCACCTGGCAGGTGTGAACGCCCCGGCGCACGGGAAAGCCCCCGTCCGGTGTGAACCGGCCCGGGGGCTCAGGGGGTCAGGTGCTGCGGCGCTGTCACGGTGGGAGGAGCGAGGCGTCCTGGGCCGGAGTGCCGTGCGAGGTGCGGGCGGAGCCCGTGGTGCTCACGGCGTTCTTCGTGTCTGCGGACAGATGCCGGGTGGCGGGTGAGGAGCCGTGGGCCTCGGCGCGGATGCGCTGCTTCATCGTGGGCGGCAGCGCCCGGTCACGCGGAAGGGTCCATCGCACCGAAGGCCCGGTTGCTGTTGCGCGGGCGGCGGCCGTGTGCTCGTGGGCCGTGGCCGCCGGCTCCGTGTTCGTGTTCGTGGCTGGCGCCTGCGCGGCGGTGGCCGTGGAGCTCGCGAGGCCCAGGGCCGCGAGGAGGGCGAAGAACGCGGTGACGAAGGCGGTCCAGATGTGCTTGGCCGAGACGGTGCTCATGGCCCCTCACTTTCAGGTGGTCCGGTTTGCTTACCTTTCCGATGATGTGGATCCGGCCCGCGAATTCGTGGACCGACGCCGCGCATACGCCGATCTTCAGATGAACACCACTCGTATGGTTCAACCGGCCCGCCCCGGCCTTCCTCGGGGGCGTCCGAGGGGCGCGCACAGAGGGGTTCCGGCCGCACGTCGGCAGGCGCCAATTGGGTTGCGGGGAGGTCACCGGTCGATATCGGCCGGTGTGTATAGTCGGGCGGCAGAAGTCCCCTACGCCAACGAAGGACGAGGTCGCGCGGTGAAGAAGCTTCTCCTGGTCGCACTGGCCGCCATCGGCGGGCTCCTCGTGTACCGCCAGATCCAGGCGGATCGCGCCGAGCAGGATCTGTGGACGGAGGCGACCGACTCCGTGCCCGCGGGTTCGGGTGTCTGAGACGGAACAGCCTGGTACGAGCCCCGGTCGCTGACGCGGCCGGGGCTTCGTGCTGTTGCGGGACCGTGACAGCTGTGCCCTTGAGTTCACGCAAGCAAATCAATAGCTTGCGTGAGCAAAGACATTGACTGTTCGGTCGAGGGGGCACGGGTGAGGCAAGACCATCACCGCAGAGGTTCGCGGGCGGGGATTCTGATCAGCGGGGCGCTGTTCGCCCTGGTGGCGGGCGCGTTGCCGGCACCGGCGGCAACGGTCGCCCACGGGGCACCGGCGGCCGCGAGGTCCGGCGGCAACGGCAGCCTGGTGATGGTGCTCGACTCATCCGGCTCCATGGGGGACGACGACGGCGCCGGCCGCACCCGGATGGAGAGCGCCCGCGCGGCCGTCTCCACGGTGGTGGACGGCCTTCCGGACGGCTTCCCGACCGGGCTGCGCGTCTACGGCGCCGACCGGCCGCACGGCTGTACGGACACCCGCCTCGCCCAGCCGGTGCGCGCGCTGGACCGGGGCGCGCTCAAGCGGGCGGTCGAGGCGGTGCGGCCCCGGGGCGACACCCCCATCGGCCTCTCGCTCCGCAAGGCGGCCGAGGACCTGCCCGAACCGGCGGACGGCGCCATCGGGACGCGCACGATCCTGCTGGTCTCGGACGGCGAGGACAACTGCGGTGCGCCGGCGCCCTGCGAGGTTGCCGAGCGCCTCGGTGGGGAAGGGCTCGGGCTGCGCATCGACACCGTCGGCTTCCAGGTGAAGGGCCCCGCCCGCGAACAGCTGGAGTGCATCGCACGCGCGGGCAACGGCCGTTACTACGACGCGCCGGACGCCGACGCGCTGGCCCGTCAACTCCAGCGCGCCGCCCGGCTCTCGGCGGACGGCTACCGGCTGAAGGGACGCCGGGTGACGGGCGCGGCCACGGCCGGCCGGGCACCCGTACTGACCCCGGGGCAGTACCTGGACACCATCGGTCCGGGCGAGAAGCGGTACTACGCGGTGGACTTCGACGCCGCCTCCACGGCGGACCTCGCCGCGACGGCGGTCCCGCAGCCGGGGGCGGCCGTGGACACGTTCGACGCCCTGACCACCAGGATCGAGCGCACCGGACACGAGTACTGCGCGACGGACACCGAGCGCTTCTCGCAACGGGAGGGCGCGGTGCCGCTGACGGTCGCCGTCGCCCGGGTCCCCTCGCCGGCCGGCGGCCGTGTCTGCGACCGTGCGGGCCGCTACCGGCTCGTGGTGGAGCGGACGAGCAAGAAGAACTCGGACGCGGCCCGTTGGCCCCTTGAGCTGGTGTACGGGACCGAGGCGCCGCTGGCGGAGGGTGTGACGCCCGCCCAGTCGGAGGCGGAGTACGGCGAGGGCGACAAGGACGTCGCGCTGCCCACGGGCGATCCGCGCGATGTGCGGGGTGGTACCGGCTTCAACGACGCGCGGGAGCTAGGCCCCGGCGTGTGGCGTGACCGCGTCCTCCCGTCGCAGACCCTCTGGTACAAGGTCCCGGCGGGCTGGGGCCAGCAGGTGTCCTACACCGTCGAGTTCGCGAACGAGCCCACGGTGGACCGGGCCCACTCCACGTACTCGTACGGCGCGACCCGGCTCTACACGCCGGCCCGCTTCCCGCTCGACGGGGGCAGTGAGTTCTACGGGAACACGCGGTACGACGGCAGCCCCGCGGCGGTCCGGATGGGCGGGGTCCCCGTCGCCTGGACCAACCGCTACGAGAACCGGTCGTACGTCCAGCCGGTGCGCGTCGGGGGCGACTTCTACATCTCGGTGACGCTGGGCGCCCGGGCGGCGGAGATCGCGGAGAACGCGGAGATCGGTGTGGTGCTGCGGGTGGCGGTGCTGGGCGAGGAACGCTCCGGGCCGGGACGTGACGCCCCGGCGGTTACGGGGCCGGCGGGCGGGAAGACCGGCGGCGCGGGGGCGGACAAGCGGGGCGATTCGGCCGCTGCCGCAGACAGTGGCGGTGCGGGAGGGGCAGGATGGGCGGTTGTTGCGGCCGCGGGCGCGGGGGCTGCTGCCATGGCCGCGATTCTGGCCGTGTTCGTATATGTACGCGGCCGCCGGAGGGCAGCCGCACGGATGACGAGGGGAAGCGCGTGATGAGGCGGCGCAGCAGGATGCGGGGGGCGCTCGCGGTGGTGGCGGCGGTGTTCGCGGTGGCGGCGCTGCCGGGACAGGCGTACGCGGCCGGTGCCCCCGGCTCGTACACCTTCGATCCGGACGCCGAGCCGGCCGTCGGCGCCGACATCAGCGCCGAGGCGACGAAGCTGAAGCCGGGCGGGGTCTACAAGAGCGCGATCCGGAGCGGGCAGAAGCTGTACTACCGGCTGGACCTGGACGCGAAGACGAACGCCTATGTCTCCGCCGTCGTCGTGCCGAAGGGCGGCGGCAAGGTGTCGTACGGGGACGGGATCACGGTCAGCATCCGGGACAGCTCGGACGACGAGTGCAGTGCGCAGGACGCCGTGTTCGGGACCGCGCAGTACCCGCGCCCCATCACCGCCTACGCCTCCCGGCGGATCGACAAGGACGGCACCTGCCAGGAGGCCGGTACGTACTACGCGCTGATCGAGCGGGAGAGCAAGGAGACCTCCGACCAGGGGGAGTGGGACCTGGAGCTGCGTTACGCCTCCGAGCCGGAGCTCGCGAACGCCTCCTCCGCGCCGACCACCGCCCCGACGACCTGGGCGTCCGCGTCACCGCCTCCGCCCGACGCCGCCATGGACAACACCCGTCGCGGGGGCACCGGTTACTACGACGCCACGAGCCTGGAGAGCGGCGAGTGGAAGGACCGGATCGAGCCCGGGCAGACCCTCTTCTACCGGGTGCCGGTGGACTGGGGCCAGCAGCTCTTCGCCACGACCGAGCTGAGCAACAGCACCTCCGAGAAGAGCGCGTACGTCAGCAGCGCGCTGGCGGTGTCGCTGGAGAACCCGGCGCTGGGGCACGTCGCCGATGTGTCGCCCATGGCCTATACGGGAAAGCCGGTCTCCGTCCCGTTCGACCCGCTGCCCCCGGTGGCGTACCGGAACAGGTACGACTCCAGTGACGATGTCGGCGGCATGCGGTTCGCCGGCTGGTACTACCTGTCCGTCACGCTGAGCCCGGACCTCGCGAAGCCGTACGGGCAGAAGCCGATCGCGCTGACCCTCAAGATCAGTGTGAAGGGCGAGGCGGAGAAGTCACCGTACAAGGGCGATGCCGGGATCTTCTCCGTGACCCAGGGCGACAAGGACGCGGCGCGGGAAGGGCAGAGCGGCGCGCAGGCCGCCGAGGCCAGGAGCGAGCGCGGCACGATGAAGCTGGTCGCGGCGGCCGGAATCGGCGCCGGTACCGTGCTGGTGCTCTGGCTGGGGGCGTGGACCCTGATCGCGCGACGCCGCGCGGTGGCCGCACCGGCCGTGCCCACGGGCGGGCAGTACCCGTACGGAGGGCCGCCTCAGGCTTGGTAGGCGGGGGCGGCCGCCCCCGTACTCAGGACTGGGTCAGCGCCCAGATGCCCACGGCGAAGCAGACCAGCGCCACCAGCAGGACCGGGACCGCCACCTTCGGGGGCGGTCCCGGTCGCTTTCCCGGGGCGGGCGCCGGTGCCTGGAAGGGGGCCGCCCCTTGCTGGGGGGCCGTGTAGGGGTGGGTGAAGGACTGATCCTGCGGACCGGGGGTCGGTGCGTGCGCGGGTCCCGCGTCGGGGGCGGTGTAGCCGGCCGGGTTCGGGTAGCCGTACGGGGCCGAGGGTGCGGCGGTTTGCGGGGCGTGGTGTGCGGGAACGGCCGGCCCGGGGGGCGGGAGGTGGAAGCTGCCCGTCTCGGACATGGGGGCCGGCGCGGAGGGGTAGGGCTGCTGCCCGCTGGGATGAGGGCCGGTCCCCAGGGGTGCCGCCGGCTGGGGAGCCGGCGCTTCCTTGGGCGACGGAGGCGCGGTCGGCTGGCCACTTGTCTGAGGACCAGGTGAGTGCGCTGCCGCCGGCCCGCCGGCCCGCAGGGGACCGTCGGGGCCGAAGCCCTCGGGAAGCGGGCCGATCTGGTCGAAGACCTCCACCGGCTCCTCGGCGTCCGAGGGATCGGGAAGCATCTCGACGGCGGCGTTCAGGGCCTTGCGCGCGCCCGTGGCCGTACGGAAACGGTTTTGCGGGTCCGGCTGCAGGAGCCCCGCGATGACCTGCCACACCGGCTCCGGGACGCCGTCCGGGGCACTGGGCGTGCCGTGCTCCGCGAAGTGCTCGATGAGCGCCTGCGAGTCGGGCTTGGTGCCCTGGAGCAGATAGAGGGCGACCAGGCCGACAGCGAAGAGGTCCGCCGGGAAGTCCGGTTCGGCGCCCATCATCTGCTCGGGAGCGAAGTAGCCGAGCGTCCCCACCACGTAGTTCGTCTCGGTGAGGCGCGGCTCGCCCTTGCGCATGGAGATACCGAAGTCCGAAAGCCGCAGATGCGGGCGGCCCCGACCGGTGGCCTCCATAAGGATGTTGGCCGGTTTGATGTCCCGGTGCACGACGCCTTCGGCGTGCACCGTCGAGAGGCCGGACAGCAGCTGGTCGAGCAGCGTGCAGACGAACCGAGGGGGCAACGGGCCGTAGTCCCCGATGACATGGGCCAGCGAGCCGCCGCTGACGAGGTCCATGGTGAAGAGGACCTGGTCGTCGTCGGCGGCCCAGCTGGCCGGCGCCAGCACATGGGGGTGCTCGATGCGCAGCGCCTGTTCCCGGACGAAGCGGAGCAACGTGTGCGCGTCGCTCTGCTGGAGCACCTTGGCCGCCACATAGCGGCGGCGCCGGTGGTCCCAGGCGCGCCACACGGCACCGACCCCACCGCGTCCGATCGGATCGACCAGTTCGTACCGTCCGGCGAAGACCTCACCCATGGCGCTGTGCCCGCTCCCCGTTCATGTTTCCGGCCCGTGCCCCCGTACTGTGCGGGGCCTAGCTCTGGTGGCTCTCGTAGTGCGCCACCGCTTCCGCGGTGCGCCCTGCTCCGTACACCCGGAGGAACTCTGCCAGTTCCGGGTGCGTCGGGGCGAGGGAGTCCGCCGCATCGATGATGTCACCGGCGGCCGCGACCGAGCGCAGCAGCGACTGGATCTCCCGGACCACCCGGCGGACCGTGGGTGCCCCGCCGCTCGCCGTGGTCTGGCCGGTGCCCGAGAGCACCGAGCCGCCCTGCGACTTCTTGATCTCCTCCATGCGGGCCGTGGCCTCGGCGGCGCTGACGCTGCCGTCGGCGACCTGGCCGGCCAGCTCCTGAAGGGCCTGGACGCGCTGGACGACAGCCGGGTTGCCGATCTTCGCGCGCTGACCGCTCATGAGCTGGGAGAGCATGGGAGCGGACAGTCCGAGTGCCGCGGCGAGGCGGGCCTGGTTGAGGCCGAGGTCGTCGATCAGCCGGCGGAAGAGCGCCCCCAACGGCTCCCCGTACCAACTGCGCTGAAGCTCTCTGGCTCTGGCCGTCGCCTCTTGCTGCGCTGCATCCATTGCGTCTCCCCTTCGCATCGGCTTCGCTGCTGCGAACCTCGACCAGCATCTTACGGAGCGTGGTCGCCCACCGGGAGTCCCCGAATTTTTGCAGGATCACCGGGGGGAGCCGGTACTCTGTTCTGCGGCGGTGACCGGAACATCGAGGTGTTCGGGCTGCGTGCTGTCGGGGCCTTAGCTCAGTTGGTAGAGCGCTGCCTTTGCAAGGCAGATGTCAGGAGTTCGAATCTCCTAGGCTCCACATCCCGAGAGGCTCCCTGAACTGCGGAAACGCGGATCAGGGAGCCTCTTTGCGTGGGCCCGGGCCGGATCGCGCACGACGCCGGGCCCGAGGGGCCCCGGGTACGCGGACGGGCGCCGGGAGACCTCGTGGTCCTCCGGCGCCCGTTCTGGTGCGCGTGCTGTCGTGCGGGGTGCGCGGGTCAGGCGCGGTCGTCCAGGCCCGTGCCGTCCGGGCCGTCCTCGCCGGCCGCCTCGGCGTCGGCCTGCTTGGCCTCGACCTCGGGGTCCAGAAGCGTCGAGGAGTGCGGGCTGCCGTCGACGGAGGACAGCGGCGCGCGGTCGTCGACCTCGGTGGGAGCGGGCGGCTCCACCAGCCACTCCGGGTTGGCCTGCTTGTCCCACCAGCGCCACACCGCGTAGCCGGCGGCCGCGAGGATGCCGGTCACGGCCAGGCCCTTGAACGCCTTGCCCGCCCTGGCCCGCCGCTCGTGCTTCCGGGCCAGCTTGCGGATCTGCTTGGCCGTGACCTGGCCGCGCAGGGCGGCCACAGCGGCGGCGCTGCGGGCGGCGGCTTCCTCCGCCACCGGCTGGGCGGCGGCCCGGGCGCTCTCGATGCGCGGGACGGTGTAGTCCGCGGCGCTGCGGGCGGCATGACGGGTGCGGAGCGCGGCGCGCTGGGCGACCTCGTCAACCTTGGGGGGTACGTGTGTGCGGGCGAGCTCGATACGCGGGGCGACGTGCGCGCCGTACTGCACACGGGCCTGCTTGGCTGCCTTCGACACCTTCGGTGCGAGCAGCGTGCGGGCCTCGTGCGCATAGTGAACGGCCTGGTCCTTGGCCGAGTCGGCGTAGGGCGCCACCACTTCCGCGGCGTGCTGCACGCTGTCCCTCGCCGAGTCGGTTGCGGCGCGCACGCTGTCGATGCGGGTCACGGGATCCTCCTCCTTGGTGGCGGGTAGGTACTCCGCCTTTCCACCCAATTCGAGATCATGCCTGCGTGGGCCCTGTGCGGCATGTGGGGCGGGCATCCGGGTCATTCGGTACCTCCCGACGACCATGCCACGGTTCATCCGGTATCGCGCCGGTTCGTCACGCACTTGGCCGCATCGTTTGTGCCGCGGCGGCGCGGAGGCCACCGGCTCCCGCCTCGGACGCCGCGGGGGCGGCCCGTGCAAGGATCGGAGCGGCGGTCCGGCCCGGTCAGCGGTGCGGGCCGGCGCGCGGCGCAGTCGCGCAGAGCACATGTGCAGACTCACGGAAGGCAGATCGTGGCCGAGCAGCTTTACGCCACCTTGAAGACCAACAAGGGCGACATCGAGATCCGGCTCCTGCCGAACCACGCTCCGAAGACGGTCAAGAACTTTGTCGAGCTCTCCGAGGGGGAGCGCCAGTGGACCGATCCGGCCACGGGGCAGCCGACCCGGGCCCGGCTGTACGACGGCACCGTCTTCCACCGCGTGATCAGCGGTTTCATGATTCAGGGCGGTGACCCGCTGGGGAACGGCACGGGTGGCCCCGGGTACACGTTCGCGGACGAGTTCCACCCCGATCTCGCCTTCACCAAGCCGTATCTGCTCGCCATGGCCAACTCCGGGCCCGGCACCAACGGCTCGCAGTTCTTCGTCACGGTCTCGCCGACGGCCTGGCTGACCGGCAAGCACACGATCTTCGGTGAGGTGGAGGACGCGAAGAGCCGGCAGGTGGTGGACGCCATCGCGGCCACCGCGACCAATGCGCGTACCGATCGGCCGGTGCAGGACGTCGTCATCGAGTCGGTCAGCGTGGAAACGCGCTGATCGCCCAACGCATCCGACCGCTCACTCTCCGATTTCACGTTCGGGAACCAACCGCCCCGCCCGTCCGTATCTCATGGCAGAACGGATGCGCGGGGCGGTGTCGTGCGCACCCGTGCGACGACGAGGACCGAGGGGACCGGGAAGCCATGGGACCGATGGACCAGCAGCCGCCGGGCGCGGCCGGACCGCCCCCGCCCGTCGAGGGGCCGGCCCACTGCTACCGCCACCCCGGCCGGGAGACGGCGGTCCGGTGCGTGCGCTGCGACCGGCCCATCTGCCCGGACTGCATGGTCGACGCGTCGGTCGGCTTCCAGTGCCCGGACTGCGTCCGCCAGGGATCCGGTACGGGGCGCAGCGCGTCCGCCGCCCGGCCGCGCACGCTGGCCGGGGGCGTCGTCGCGGCGGACCCCCGGCTGGTCACCAAGATCCTGATGGGGATCAACATCGCGGTGTTCGTCGCGGTCCTGGCCGACGACTCGCTGCTCGATCGCCTGATGCTGCTCGGCCGCGCCAACTTCTACTACGGCGGGCCGCCCGAGGGCATCGCGGAGGGCCAGTGGTACCGGCTGGTGACGTCGATGTTCCTGCACGAGGCACCGTGGCACATCGCCTTCAACATGCTGGGGCTGTGGTGGCTGGGCGGACCGCTGGAGGCGAAGCTGGGCCGCGTCCGCTTCCTCGCGCTCTATCTGCTCTCCGGGCTGGCGGGCGGCGCCCTGACATACTGGCTCGCGGAGCCGAACCAGCCATCGCTGGGAGCCTCCGGGGCCATCTACGGTCTGCTGGGCGCCACCGCCGTACTGATGCGCCGGCTGAACTACGACATGCGCCCGGTCATCGCGATCTTCGTGCTCAACCTGATCATCACCTTCAACCCCTGGGGCGGGATCGCCTGGCAGGCGCATGTCGGGGGACTGATCGCCGGAGTGCTGATCGGGATCGGCATGGTGCACGCCCCGCGTGAGCGGCGGGATCTGGTGCAGTTCGGGACCTGCGCCCTGGTGCTTGTGGCCGTCGTGCTGATCGTGGTGACGAGAACGGCCGCCCTGACCTAGAGGGCGCCCCTGGCCGCCTTCACAGGCCGGTTGTGGACCATTTGTGACCGAAGTTGTCCACAGGGTTCCACAGCGTGACCCGGATCTTGTGCATATCGCGGGCATAACTGTGCCCCTTGTCCCTGAGCTGGGTTTTTCCAGTCGGGACAAGGGGCGTCCCGCCCCGGGGCTGGGGCGGCTGCAGTCACACCGGCGTCAACGGCCTGAGAGTTATCCACAGATCGTCTGACCTTTTCCCCCACCTGTGGATAACGCTGTGGGTAACTCAGGGCAGGGGTTGCGGATCAGGGCCGGCGTGTGGTTCTACGCGGTCGCGCGGGCTACTTCCACTGCGTGGAGACGCCGAAGCCGCCGGCGATGAAACCGAAGCCGACGACGATGTTCCAGTTCCCCAGCGACTTCACCGGCAGATCGCCGTCGGTCACATAGAAAACGACGATCCAGGCCAGCCCGATGAGGAAGAGCGCCAGCATCACGGGCGCCACCCAGCTGCGGCTGGTCAGCTTTATGTTGGTCGCCTGCTTCGCCGCGGGCGGCGTGAAGTCGGCCTTCTTGCGGATCCGTGACTTCGGCACGAGGAACTCTCCTGTCGATGCGCTGCGTGACCGCGCAGGGAACTGTGGCTGGCGCCGGGGCGGGGCGCGAGGGGGAATGTGGCCTCCCCCGGGCGTCCGTTAGCGTAGTCCTTCCGTGGCGCCGAAGGAGATAAGGGTACGTTGAGCAATTCTGCCGACTCTCCCCCCGGGCCGGTCCGCCGCACCTTCCGGCACCCGGCCAGAGTGCTCACGGCTGCCGTTTTCGCCCTTGCCGGACTCATCTTCGTGACCAGCGCGAATACGGCGAAGGGCACCAATATCCGGACCGACGCCTCACTGCTGAAGCTTTCCGACCTCATCCAGCAGCGCAGCGAGAAGAACGCCGCCCTGGAGGAGTCCGCCACATCCGTGCGCGAGGACGTCGACAGCCTCGCCCAGCGCGACAACGGCAGCACCAAGGCGGAGGCCGCCAGGCTCAAGGCGCTGGAGCGGACCGCGGGCACCACCGAGCTGTCCGGCCCGGCCGTCTCCGTCACGCTCAACGACGCCCCGCCCAACGCCACCGCCAGCCCCGGCTACCCCGACCCGCAGCCCAACGACCTGGTCATCCACCAGCAGGACCTCCAGGCAGTCGTGAACGCCCTGTGGCAGGGCGGCGCCAAGGGCGTCAAGGTCATGGACCAGCGGCTGATCTCCACCAGCGCCGTGCGCTGCGTCGGCAACACCCTGATCCTCCAGGGCCGGGTCTACTCACCCCCGTACAAGATCACCGCGGTCGGCGACACCGGTGCGTTGCGACGGGCGCTGGACGCCTCGCCGGCGATCCAGAACTACCTGCTGTACGTGAAGGCGTACGGACTCGGCTGGAAGGTGGACGAGCAGGGGGCCGCGACCCTCCCGGGCTACTCGGGCACCGTGGACCTGCACTACGCGGAGCCGGTGAAGTAGCAGACGGCGACAGGCGCCGCACAGCGTTCCACAGGCATCCCACGCCGGGCCCCGGGCCCTTTAGTCTGGACCCGGTACCGAATGGAGGGTCTGGATGTACAGCTGGATCTGGCGGCATCTGCCGGGCAACGTGTGGGTGCGTGCGTTCATTTCGCTCGTGCTCGCCGTGGCGGTCGTCTATGTGCTGTTCCAGTACGTCTTCCCGTGGGCGGAGCCGCTGCTTCCGTTCGGCGATGTGACGGTCGACGGAGCGAGCGCGCCGACGGGGGCCGCCCGATGAGCGCCCGCATCCTGGTCGTGGACAACTACGACAGCTTCGTCTTCAACCTCGTCCAGTACCTCTACCAGCTCGGTGCCGAGTGCGAGGTGCTGCGCAACGACGAGGTGACCACGGCCCACGCGCAGGACGGCTTCGACGGCGTCCTGCTCTCCCCCGGCCCCGGCACCCCGGAGCACGCGGGCGTCTGCGTCGACATGGTGCGGCACTGCGCGGCGACCGGCGTCCCGGTCTTCGGGGTCTGCCTGGGCATGCAGTCGATGGCGGTGGCGTACGGCGGTGTCGTCGGCCGCGCTCCCGAGCTGCTGCACGGCAAGACCTCGCCGGTGCTCCACGAGGGCGCGGGCGTCTTCGCCGGACTGCCCTCGCCGTTCACCGCGACCCGTTACCACTCGCTCGCCGCCGAACCGGACACCGTGCCCGACGAGCTGGAGGTCACCGCGCGGACGGCCGACGGCATCATCATGGGCCTCCGCCACCGCGAGCTGGCCGTCGAGGGTGTGCAGTTCCACCCGGAGTCGGTGCTCACCGAGCACGGCCACCTGATGCTGGCCAACTGGCTGGTGCGCTGCGGGGACACCGGAGCCGTCGAGAGGTCGGCGGGGCTCGCTCCGGTGGTGGGCAAGGCCGTCGCGTGACCCCACCCCGCCACGGAGCCGGGGCCGGGCAGGACGACCCGCACGATCCGCGGGCGTACGAGGACCCGGGCGCGTTCGAGGCGGCGGTCCACCGGCTGGCGGACCCGTTGAACGACCCGCTGCCGGGCCCTGAGCCCGTGGTCCCGCAGCAGGAGGCGCCCTACGAGCCACAGGGCCCCGAGCAGGCCCCGCAGGAGTGGTACGACCCCGATGGGTACCAACGGGACTGGTACGGCCACCAGGGGCCCGTACAGGCGCCTTTGGAGGCATCGCCGCCCGCGCCCGACCCGCACGTCCCGGTCGACCCGGGCCCCGCGGCCGTTCCGCAGCCCCCTGCTGGCGAGGCCGTGGAGCCGGCCACGGAGATCCTCGGCCGAATAGACGCGGGCGACCCGCTCGTGCCGGCGCCCCGCCCGGAGCCGGAAGCGCTCGCCGAGGCCGACGAGCCCGGAGGCGTACCCGACGAGCCCGGAGGCGCACCTGATGCGCCCACGCCACCGCCCACCGGCGGCCGCGCCGAGCGCAGGCGTGCCGCCAAGGGGCGCGGCCGCAGGCGTCCCGCGCCGCGGCCCGGTCCTGAGAGCACGGCCCCGGCGAAGCCCATGACGCGCATGGAGGCGCGCCGCGCGGCCAAGGCCGCCAAGGACAGCCCCGCGATCGTCATCAGCCGGGGCATCGGCGAACTCTTCATCACCCTGGGCGTCCTGATGCTGCTGTTCGTCACCTACCAGCTCTGGTGGACGAATGTGCGCGCCGACCAGATCGCCGGCCGGGAGACGCACAAGATCCAGGACGACTGGGCCAAGAACGAGAAGACCCCTGAGAAGCAGGAGGCGTTCGAGCCGGGGCAGGGCTTCGCCATCATCCACATCCCCAAACTGGACGTCGTCACGCCGATCGCCGAGGGCACCAGCAAGGAGAAGGTCCTCGACCGGGGCATGGTCGGCCACTACGGCGAGAAGCCGCTGAAGACGGCGATGCCCTCCGCCAAGGAGGGCAACTTCGCGCTGGCCGGCCACCGCAACACCCACGGCGAACCGTTCCGCTACATCAACCGCCTGAAGCCCGGCGACCCGATCGTGGTCGAGACCCGGGAGGCGTACTACACGTACGAGATGACGAGCGTGCTGCCGCAGACCTCGCCCTCCAACGTCTCCGTGATCGCGCCGGTGCCGGAGCAGTCCGGGTTCACCAAGCCCGGCCGGTACATCACCTTGACGACGTGTACGCCGGAATTCACGAGTACGTACCGTTTGATCGTCTGGGGCAAGATGGTCGACGAACGGCCGCGCAGCGAGGGGAAACCCGACGTGCTCGCGGACTGAACGGGCCGGACGCCATGACGACAGGGCGGTGCGATGACAGCGACGACCGAGGACCAGGAGCGGACCGACGAGCCCGCGCCACCCGCGCGGAAGGGCGGCCGCCATCCCCTCGCGACCGCGGTCAGTCTCTTCGGTGAACTGCTCATCACCGCAGGTCTGGTGCTCGGCCTCTTCGTCGTCTACTCGCTGTGGTGGACGAACGTGCTCGCCGACCGCGAGGCCACCAAGCAGGGTGACACCGTCCGCGACACGTGGGCCGACGGCCCCGGTGCGCTGGACACCAAGGACGGCATCGGATTCCTCCACGTCCCGTCGATGAAGAACGGCGAGGTGCTCGTCAAGAAGGGCACCGACACCGACATCCTCAACGACGGTGTCGCCGGCTACTACACCGATCCGGTGAAATCCTCGCTCCCTTCCGCCAAGGAGGGCAACTTCTCGCTGGCCGCCCACCGGGACGGCCACGGGGCGAAGTTCCACAACATCGACAAGGTGCGTACCGGGGACGCGATCGTCTTCGAGACGAAGGACACCTGGTACGTCTACAAGGTCTTCAGCGAGCTTCCGGAGACGTCCAAGTACAACGTCGACGTGCTGGGCCCCGTCCCGAAGGGCTCGGGCGCGAAGAAGGCCGGCCGCTACATCACGCTCACGACCTGCACCCCGGTCTACACGTCGAAGTACCGCTACATCGTGTGGGGCGAGCTGGTCCGTACGGAGAAGGTCGACCGCGACCGCACGAAGCCGGTGGAGCTGCGGTGACGGCTGTGCCGTTACGCCGGAGGGCCCCGGTCACCTTCGCGGTGACCGGGGCCCTCTGTTCGTACGGGGTGCGGAGCGGGTCAGCGACCCCTGCCGCCGTTCGGGCCGCCGAAGATGTTGCCGCCGGCGTCGATGGTGTTCAGGGTGACCGTGCCGCCCTTGTCCGCCTGCTGGTTCGGCCCGGGAGCGCTCATGACCACCTTGGCGTCCGGCTTGTCGACCGACCCGGGACCGAGTGCGACGACCAGGCCCATGCCCTCCAGCTGCGCCTTCACGTCCTGGTAGGACTTGCCGACGATATCGCCCGGGATGGTCACCTTCTCGGGCTCGGCCGGGCCCTTGGAGACCTTCAGGATGATCGAGGTGTCCTTGCCGGTCTTCGTGTTCGGCTCGGGGTTCTGGCCGATCACCTCGTTCGCCGGCTTGTCGGAGTCCTCGTCGGACCTGCCGATGTTGGTGAAGCCGAGTCCCTTCAGCTGGTTCACCGCCTCGTCGTACGAGCGGGTGGACACGTTGGGCACCGTGAGCAGCTTCTCCGTGGCGACCTTGAGCGTGACCTCGGAGTTCTCCTCGGCCTTGGTGTCGCCCTTCGGGGACTGCTCCAGGACGGTGCCGGCATCGGCCTGGTCGGACTCGACCGAGGTGACGTTGACGGTGAAGCCCCGCTTCTCAAGGAGCTCGCGGGCGTTGTCCTCGGACTTCTCGGTGACGTCCGGGACCTCGACCTTCGGCGGGCCGCTGGAGACGAAGACCGTGACGGTCTCCTGCTCCTTCATCTGCCCGTCCTCCGGTGTCTGGCGGCAGATCTTGCCCTTGGGCTGGTCCTTGCACTCTTCCTTCGGGCCGACCTTGAGAACGATGTTCGTGTTGTCGGCCAGCTTCTGAGCGTCCTTGACCGTGATGCCGACCATGGTGGGCACGTCGAACGCGCCGTCGTCGCCACCGTCGCCGGGGAAGACCGCCTTGCCGATGAGGATCGCGCCGATCAGCACCAGGACGCCCGCGACGACCAGGAGGATCGTCGAGGTGTGGTTCTTCTTCTGCCTGCGGCGGTCGGGGCGGTCGTCGTAGCCGTAGCCGCCGTCGTCCGGGTTGACCGGTGGCAGCATCGACGTGCGCTCGCCGCTCTGGTCGGCGGGGCGCAGGGCGGTGGTGGGCTGGTCGTTGTCGTACCCGCCGGGGTAGCCGCCGCCGTAGCCCGCCGCGCCCATCGCCGCCGTCGCGGCGACCGGCTGGCCGTCGAGGCACGCCTCGATGTCGGCGCGCATCTCGTCGGCCGACTGGTAGCGGTAGTCGGGGTCCTTGGTGAGCGCCTTCAGCACGATCGCGTCCATCGCGGGCGTGATCTCGGGGTCGAAGTTGCTCGGCGGCTGCGGCTCTTCCCGTACGTGCTGGTACGCGACCGCCACCGGGGAGTCCCCGACGAACGGCGGCCGGACGGTCAGCAGCTCGTAGAGCAGGCAGCCCGTCGAGTAGAGGTCGGACCGCGCGTCGACCTGCTCGCCCTTGGCCTGCTCCGGGGAGAGGTACTGGGCGGTGCCGATGACGGCGGCGGTCTGGGTCATCGTCATACCGGAGTCGCCCATGGCGCGGGCGATGCCGAAGTCCATGACCTTGACCTGTCCGGTCCGGGTCAGCATGACGTTGGCCGGCTTGATGTCCCGGTGGACGATGCCCGCGCGGTGCGAGTACTCCAACGCCTGGAGGATGCCCACCGTCATTTCGAGCGTCCGCTCGGGCAGCAGCCTGCGCCCGGAGTGCAGCAGCTCGCGGAGCGTCGAGCCGTCGACGTACTCCATGACGATGTACGGGATGGAGACCCCGTCGACGTAGTCCTCGCCGGTGTCGTACACCGCGACGATCGCCGGATGGTTGAGCGAGGCGGCGGACTGGGCCTCACGGCGGAACCGGGCCTGGAAGGACGGGTCGCGGGCGAGGTCCGCCCGGAGCGTCTTCACGGCGACGGTGCGGCCGAGCCGGGTGTCGTGGGCGAGGTAGACCTCGGCCATGCCACCACGGCCGAGCACCGAGCCCAGCTCGTACCGGCCGCCTAGGCGACGCGGCTCTTCCATAACTGTTCCAGCCCTCTCCGTCAGTCCTGACCGCACCGGTGCGCGGTCCGGCGGTGTGCTGTTCGCGCATACGCTACCGGGCGCGCATCAGCTGATCGGCCCGCAGGCAATACCTGATATCCGACCGGTATCCACAGAGGCGCTTTCGCGGCCGGGTGTGAGCGGTCTCACTTCTCGCTGTCGATGACCGCCTTCATGACCGCCTTCGCGATCGGGGCGGCCAGGCCACCACCGGAGATGTCGTCGCGGGTGGCGTCGCTGTCCTCGACGACGACGGCCACGGCCACCGGCGAACCGGAGTCGGTCTTCGCGTACGAGATGAACCACGCGTACGGGTTGCCCTTGTTGTTCAGACCGTTCTGGGCGGTACCGGTCTTGCCGCCGACCGTGACGTTCGGGATCTGGGCGTTGGTGCCCGTGCCCTGCTTGACGACGGTTTCCATCATTTCCTGCAGCTTCTGGGCGTTCTCCGCAGAGAGGGGCCGGCTGAACTCCTCCTTCTCGTGCGTGTAGATCACGTCCAGGTTGGGCGCCTTGCGCTCGGCGACCATGTACGGCTGCATGAGCTTGCCGTCGTTGGCGACGGCGGAGGCGACCATCGCCATCTGGAGCGGGGTGGCGCGGTTGGACGCCTGGCCGATGCCGTCCATGGCGTTCTGCGGCCGGTTGTCCTCGGGGTACACGCTGGCGTTCGAGCGGACCGGGGTGAAGATCTCCTTGTTGAAGCCGAACTTGCCGGCCTGGTCGATCATCTTCTGGTTGCCCAGGTCATCGCTCATCTTGCCGAAGACGGTGTTGCAGGACCAGCGCAGCGCCTCACGCATAGAGGCGTTCTTGCACGGGATGCTGCCCTCGTTGGGCAGGGGCTGAGGGGGGCTGGTCAGCGGCAGGTTCCAGGGCAGCGGCGACTTCGTGTCCTCGTCGATGTCGTCGTAGAGCCCGTTCTCCAGGGCGGCGGCCGCGGTGACGACCTTGAACGTCGAGCCGGGCGGGTAGGTCTCGCGCAGCGCCCGGTTGAGCATCGGCTTGTCCTTGTCGGCCTTCAGCGCCTGCCATGCCTTGCCGTCTGCGTCGCCGGTGCCCGCGAAGGACGAGGGGTCGTACGAGGGGGTGCTGGCGAGCGCCAGGATGGCGCCGGTCCGCGGATCGAGGGCGGCGACGGCACCCTTCTTGTCGCCGAGACCCTCGAAGGCGGCCTTCTGAGCAGCGCCGTTGAGCGTCGTGACGACGTTGCCGCCGGTCCTCTCCTCACCGGTGAACATCGACATCGTCCGGTTGAAGAACAGCTGGTCGTCGTTGCCGGTGAGGATGCCGTCCTCAAGATTCTCCAGCTGGGTGGCGCCGAACGCCTGCGAGGAGTAGCCGGTCACGGGGGCCCACATGGGGCCGTCCTTCCAGACCCGCTTGTACTTGAAGTCGCTGCCCTTGGTCTTGGCGGACCCGGTGATCGACTTGCCGTCCACGATGATGTTGCCGCGCTCGTGCGCGTACCGCTCGATGCCGACGCGGCGGTTCTCTTTGCGGACGTTGAGGTCGTCGGCCTTCACGTACTGCAGGTAGTTGGTCCGCGCGAGCAGGGCGAAGATCAGGACGCCGCAGAAGATCGCGATCCGGCGCAGGGGCTTGTTCACGGTCGGACCACCTGGGTCATCTCGGCGTCGGTGGAGGGTGCGGGGGCGGGCGCGGGGCGGCGGGCGGTGTCGCTGATGCGGATGAGGATGCCGATCAGGGCCCAGTTGGCGATCACGGACGAGCCGCCGGCCGCGAGGAACGGCATCGTCATACCGGTGAGCGGGATCAGACCCATGACGCCGCCGGCGACGACGAAGACCTGGATCGCGAAGGCTCCGGAGAGGCCGATCGCGAGGAGCTTGCCGAACGGGTCGCGGGCGGCGAGGGCCGTGCGGACACCGCGCTCGATGATGAGACCGTAGATCAACAGGACGGCCATCATTCCGGCCAGTCCGAGCTCCTCACCGACCGTGGAGAGAATGAAGTCGGCGTTGGCGGCGAAGCCGATCAGGTCGGAGTGACCCTGGCCCCAGCCGGTGCCGATCGTGCCACCTGAACCAAAGGACATGATGGCGTTGGAGATCTGCTCGCAGGCACCGCTCAGGTCGGTGGAGTAGCAGGAGAACGGGTCCTGCCAGGCGGTCACACGGGACTGGACGTGCTTTTCGAAGGTGGCGACACCCACGGCTCCGACCGCCGACATCAGGAGACCGAAGACGATCCAGCTGGTCCGCTCGGTGGCCACGTACAGCATGATCACGAAGAGGCCGAAGAACAGCAGCGACGTGCCGAGGTCGGTCTCGAAGACGAGGATCAGGATCGACAGCGCCCAGATGACCAGAATGGGGCCCAGGTCGCGTCCGCGCGGCAGGTACAGGCCCATGAAACGGCGGCTGGCGAGCGCGAGCGCGTCCCGTTTGACCATGAGGTAACCGGAGAAGAAGACCGCGATGATGATCTTCGCGAACTCGCCGGGCTGGATGGAGAGGGGGCCGAGGCTCACCCAGATCTTGGCGCCGTTCACTGCCGGGAAGAACATCGGCAAGATCAACAGGATCAGCGCGGCCACCATCGAGATGTAGGTGTAGCGCTGAAGGATGCGGTGATCCTTGAGAATGATCAGCACGGCAACCAGGAGGGCGACCCCGATTGCCGAGTAGAGCAGCTGCTTGGGCGCGTCGGGCGTGAACTCGCCCCACCGGGACTCGGCGCGCTGGATCAGCCGCTGCGACTGGTCGAGCCGCCAGATCAGCACCAGCCCCAGCCCGTTGAGCAGTGTGGCCAGCGGCAGCAGCAACGGGTCCGCGTACGGGGCGAACTTCCGCACCACGAGATGGGCGACACCGCCGAGCAGGACGAGTCCCGCTCCGTAGCCGAACATTCCGGACGGCAGCTTGCCGTCCAGCGCCAGGCCCACGTTGGCGTAGGCGAACACCGAGATGGCGATGGCGAAGACCATCATCATCAGTTCGGTGTTGCGCCGGCTCGGTGCGTCGATCGCGCCGATCGTGGTCGTGTTGGTGACAACGCTCATGGTGCTGAAGGCCCCCTACGGCTCTACTTCTTACCGCACTGCGGGACCAGCTTCTTCTCTTCCTCCGAGAGGCTGGGCCCAGGAGTGGGAGTCGTGGAAGTCTGCTCGGACTTGGTGTCGCCACCGGACGTCTTGGAGGACGTGGACGCCTTGGTGGCGTCGGCGTCCGTGCCCTGCGCCTGGCCCTCGTCCCCGTGCGCCTTCTCCGCGGCACGGCGCTGCTCGTCCTTCTTGCAGGCGGACGCCTGGGTGGAGAGCTCGGTGATCTTCTCGCGGGCGTCGGCGAGGCTGCCCTCGGCGATCGTCGCCTCGACCTTGTTGCGCTGGTAGGGCGGGAGGTACTTGAGTTCGATCTCGGGATGGTCGGTCTCGACCTTCGAGAGCGAGAGCCAGCCGAGATCCTGGCTGATGCCCCGGTACAGCGCGACGTTGTCGTTCTTCGCGCCGACGTAGAACTGGGTCTGGGTCCAGCGGTAGCCGCCGTAGAGCCCGCCGCCGACGACGGCCAGCGCGAGCACCACGTACAGGGAGCGCTTGAGCCACTTGCGGCCGCCGCCCTGCTTGACGAAGTCGTCGTCGGAGTAGGACCCGAAGGACCCCTCGGGCATCCCGTCGTAGCCGGAGTCGTCGCCGCTGCCGGGCGGGCCGAAGCTGCCGGAGGGCGGCGGTACGGGCCGGCCGAGGCCGGCCGCACGGCCCGCCGGCGTCTGCATCGCGCCGCCGTCGTTCAGCTGGGCCGCCTGGTTCTCGGCGACCGCGCCGACGACGACCGGGGTGTCATTGAGCTGCCCGGCCAGGGTGTCGTTGCTGTCGACGTCGAAGACATCGGCGACGATGCAGGTGATGTTGTCCGGTCCGCCGCCGCGCAGGGCGAGCTGGATCAGGTCCTGGATGGTCTCCTGCGGGCCCTGGTAGCTGGCGAGCGTCTCCTCCATCGTCTGGTGGGAGACGACGCCGGAGAGCCCGTCGGAGCAGATCAGATAGCGGTCGCCGGCCCGGACCTCACGGATGGAGAGGTCGGGTTCGACGTGGTCGCCACTGCCCAGCGCGCGCATCAGCAGGGAGCGCTGCGGGTGGGTGGTGGCCTCCTCCTCGGTGATCCGGCCCTCGTCCACCAGCCGCTGGACCCAGGTGTGGTCCTGCGTGATCTGGGTGAGCACGCCGTCGCGCAGCAGGTAAGCGCGCGAGTCGCCGACGTGCACCAGGCCGAGGCGCTGGCCGGTCCAGAGCAGGGCGGTGAGCGTGGTGCCCATGCCCTCCAGCTGAGGGTCCTCCTCGACCATCATCCGCAGCTGGTCGTTGGCCCGCTGGACCGCCGTACCGAGCGAGGTGAGGATGTCGGAGCCCGGGACGTCGTCATCGAGCTGGACGAGGGTGGAGATCACCTCGGAACTGGCGACCTCACCGGCCGCCTGGCCGCCCATGCCGTCGGCGATCGCGAGGAGGCGGGGACCGGCGTAGCCGGAGTCCTCGTTGCCCTCCCGGATCATGCCCTTGTGCGATCCGGCGGCGAAGCGCAGGGACAGACTCATGCGCACCTCGCCCGTCGGTTCGGGGTACAGCCGGTCTCGAGCCACACTGCCCACCCTCCGGTCGGGAGCCTGGCCGGGTCCGATGCCCGGACCCCCGCGGCTCGCTCGCTCCGCTCGCTCATTGTCGTACTACTTCCGCAGCTCGATGACGGTCTTGCCGATCCGGATCGGCGCGCCCAGCGGAACGGGCGTCGGGGTGGTGAGGCGGGTCCGGTCCAGGTACGTGCCGTTGGTGGACCCGAGATCCTCGACGATCCACTGGCCGTCACGGTCGGGGTAGATCCTGGCATGCCTGCTGGACGCGTAGTCGTCGTCCAGCACGATCGTTGAATCATGGGCCCGGCCCAGCGTGATGGTCTGCCCCTGGAGCGCCACCGTGGTGCCGGTGAGCGTGCCCTCGGAGACGACCAGCTTGGTCGGCGCACCCCGGCGCTGGCGGCCGGGCTGCTGGCGTTGCTGCGGCGGTGCCGCGTTCTGGCGTCCCTGGGGCGGACGCGCGTCGTTCGCGGTGCGGCGTGAGCCGCGCTGCGTGACGCGCGTTCCGAACAGGTCGCTGCGAATGACCTGGACGGCCACGATCACGAACAGCCACAGAACAGCCAGGAAACCTAGCCGCATGACCGTCAGGGTCAGCTCTGACATTGCCCCCGCTTCACCCTTCGGCTTGCCGGTAAACGATGGTGGTGCTGCCCACGACGATCCGCGAGCCGTCGCGGAGCGTAGCGCGGGTGGTGTGCTGCCCGTCTACCACGATGCCGTTGGTAGACCCGAGATCCTGGATCGTCGAGGGCGTTCCGGTCCTGATCTCACAGTGCCGGCGGGAGACGCCGGGGTCGTCGATCCGCACATCGGCGTCGGTGCTGCGGCCCATGACCAGCGTCGGGCGGGAGATCTGGTGGCGGGTGCCGTTGATCTCGATCCAGTGCCGCACCTGCACGTTCGGCAGGGAGGTGGGGGTGGCCGGCGGACGCCGGTCGGAACCGCCGTGACGCCCGGCGCCCGGCGGCGGGCCGGCGGGCATGGGCGGGGCGGCGTTGGGCGGGTAGCCGTAACCACCGGGGGCCTGCGGGGCGGGACGGGCGGGGTACCCCTGGGGGGACTGGCCGCCGTAGCTCTGGCCCTGGCTCGGTGCCTGGCTGTGACCCTGGCCCTGGCCCTGTGACGAACTCGACGCCAGGGTGCGGCTGCGGACCCGGTAGAGACCGGTGTCGAGGTCCTCGGCCTTCTCCAGGTGGACCTTGATGGGGCCCATGAACGTGTACCGCTGCTGCTTGGCGTAGTCCCGGACGAGGCCGGAGAGCTCGTCGCCCAGCTGGCCGGAGTACGGGCTCAGGCGCTCGTAGTCGGGGGCGCTGAGCTCGACGATGAAGTCGTTGGGGACGACGGTGCGCTCACGGTTCCAGATGGTGGCGTTGTTGTCGCACTCCCGCTGGAGGGCACCCGCGATCTCGACCGGCTGGACCTCGGACTTGAAGACCTTGGCGAAAGTGCCGTTGACCAGACCTTCGAGACGCTGCTCAAAACGCTTCATCACTCCCATGGGGCACCTCCTCCGGTGTCATCGTCCCTGTACTGCTTACTGATCGTATCCACGCGTCGGGAAATCGGCTGGTTCCCCTTGTCTGCCCTGGGGACGAGTGTCCCCCCTCACACGGATCGTAGAGGTGGCCTCCTCACAGTGTCCCGCACCTTGGACGCACTCAGGAGGAGTGGGGGCGGCCTCCGGGGGTTCCCGGTTCCTTTCGGACGTTCTGCGCAGGTCGGCCGAGCGTGCGGCGAGTGCCCGGTGATCGGGCGGCGAAACAACGGATGTGAATCCACCCTGTCCAGCGTGCTAATCTTCCGGATGTCGCCAGGCGATCGCACCGAAAAAGTGAGAGAGCCCGGAAGCACCACTCTTGCGCGAGTGGCGGAACGGCAGACGCGCTGGCTTCAGGTGCCAGTGTCCTTAGGGACGTGGGGGTTCAAATCCCCCCTCGCGCACAAGAAGGAAGCCCCCCAGGCATAAGCCCGGGGGGCTTCTTCAGTTTCGTGCCAGGCGACTTCCCTGTGTGTTTGGTTTCACGTGAAACGCCCGTTTTACGAGTGTGGAGCGTCACCCGTCGCGTTGTAGCGCAGGAGGTACGCGGCGAACCGGGCGAGGTCGTCCTGCGTCCAGTCCGCAAGGCGTTCCTGGTAGGCCGTGCGCCGGCTCGCCTGAGTGGCGGCGAGGGCCTGCGTTCCGGCCTCGGTGGGGTGCAGGACCTGGATGCGGTGGTCGTCCGGGTCGGCGTGGCGCTCGACCAGGCCGAGCTTCTCCAGGGTGCTGATCTGCCGACTGACCGTGGACTTGTCGAGCATGTAGTGCGCCGCCAGATCGGTCGCACGGCACCCCTGCTGGTCATCGATATGCGCCAGCAGCGTGTACGAGACGAGCGGCAGCTCGGGGTGGAGCCGGGCCGCGGCGGCCCGCGCGCGGCGGGCGAAGGCGGTCAGTTCGCGCTGGATGACGTCCAGCGACTCCTCGCGTTCTCCGGGGGTGCCTGGCACGGGTTCGCCTTCCTCGAAAGTTCAGTTGTAGAGTACAACGGAATTGGAGTTGTAAAAGCCAACCAGTTGAGTTGTAAAAGCCAACTACCTGGCCGATCGTCTGGAGCCCCCATGTCCGCAGGCCCGAGCGCCGCCGCCGGCTCTCCGGCGGGCGCGCTGCGTCACGTACTGAACCACCTCGTCACCCCGCTGCTGATGTGCATCGGCATGGGCCTCGCCTACCTCGGCGCCTTCCACGCCCCGCAACCACACGACCTGCGGGTCGACGTGGTCGGCTCCGGGCCGTCCGCACAGGTGCTGGCGCAGACCCTCCAGGACAAGGGGGACGGGGCGCTGAGCGTGCGTACCGTCGCCGACCGCGCCACCGCGGCCGAGCACCTGCGCACGCAGGACAGCTACGGCGCCTACCTCCCCGGCAGGGCCCCCGAACTGCTCGTCGCCTCCGCCTCCTCCGACACCAGCGCGACGGTGGTCGAGAAGGTCTTCACCCAGGTCGCGGCCGGACAGGGCGCCCCCCTGAAGGTGACGGACACCGCGCCCACGGCCGGCGGCGACCCGACCGGCCAGGGCATCTTCTTCCTGCTGGTCGCCGTGAGCATCGGCTCGTACGCCTCCGTCGCCGTGATCGGCGGCGCCGGAGCGATTCTGCGGCTGCGGGTCCGGGCTGCGCTGGCGCTGGGCGCCTCGCTGGTGGTCAGCGTCATCGGGGCGGTGTTCGCGGGGCCGCTGTTCGGTCTCGTGGACCACGGGCTCGCGGGGCTCTGGGCCATGGCATGGCTCTACTCGGCGGGCATCCTGCTGATCGGTGTGGGCTTGCACACGTTCCTCAAGCGGTGGACCACGCTCGGCGTGATGGTGCTGTTCGTCATGCTCAACTTCACCAGCTCAGGCGGGATCTTCCGCCCCGAGCTCCAGCCCGGCTTCTTCGGGGCGCTGCACTCCTTCTGGAACGGGGCGGGCTTCGTGGAGGGCGTACGCAGCCATGTGTACTTCGGCGGCCACGCGCTGGGCGGGAATCTGCTGGTGCTGGCGCTCTGGTTCGTCGCGGGCGTGGTGCTGACGGGGCTCGCGGGCCTGGCCGAGGCGAGGCGGCGCCCGGCGGCAGCCCTTCCGGCGGTCCCTCCCGCCGCTTCCGCCGGCCCGGCGCGGCCGTCGGCCGAGGAGGAGGAAGAGGAGATGGAGGAGGCGGTGGGGGTGTGAGCGGCTGACCAGCGGGGGAGGGGCCGGCCCCGGAGTTATCCACAGGGGCAGACGGCGGTTGGCGTACGGCGGTACCGTCGGCGGCAGTTGATGTTGGGGCAGGTCCCGGCGGCCGCGCCGGGCGGGGGAGGCTGCGCGCCATGGAAACGACCGGGACGGGACTGCCGCCGGTACGACTCGTTGAACTCGGCGGCGAGGCCGCGCTTGCGGGGACCGTGCTCCCCGCGGCCGCGGGCGGGCCGCGCATACCGGCCGTGCCGGGGTTCGCCCGCCGTACGGACAGGGCCGACGCGGAGGCCGGGGGCCGGCCGAAGGAGAAGGGCAAGGCGCTGCGGGCGCGGGTGCCCCGGTCCGCGCACGCGACGCCGGCCCTGCCGGCCGGGCGGCCGGACGCGGTGCGCGCGGTCGAGGAGTCCAACCGGGGCCGGGTGGCGGAGCTGACGCCGATACGGGTGGGGCGGATGGCCGCCACACCCTTCGCCTTCCTGCGCGGTTCGGCCGGGCTGATGGCCCATGACCTGGTGGGCACCCCCGTCACCGGGATCGCCGCCCAGCTCTGCGGCGACGCGCACGCGGCCAACTTCGGGCTGTACGGCGATGCGCGGGGCGGCCTCGTCATCGACCTGAACGACTTCGACGAGACCGTGGCCGGGCCCTGGGAGTGGGACCTCAAGCGCCTGGCGACCTCGCTGGTGCTCGCGGGCCGGGAGGCCGGTGCCGACGAGGACACCTGCCGCAAGGGCGCGTACGACACCGTGGGCGCCTACCGGCGGACGATGAGGCTGCTGGCCCGGATGCCCACGCTCGACGCCTGGAACGCCATCGCGGACGAGGAGCTCGTCTCCCACACCGACGCGCGGGACCTGCTCGGCACCCTGGAGCGGGTCTCCGAGAAGGCCCGCAACAACACCAGCGCCCGCTTCGCGGCGAAGTCCACGGAGGACTGCGAGGACGGCGGCCGCCGCTTCGTGGACGCGCCGCCGGTGCTGCGCCGGGTCCCGGACGCGGAGGCCGCGGGCGTGGCGGCGGGGCTGGGGGACTATCTGGGGACCGTCTCCGAGGATCGGCTGCCACTGCTGGCCCGGTACGCGATCCATGACGTGGCTTTCCGGGTGGTCGGCACCGGCAGCGTGGGCACCCGCTCGTACGTGGTGCTGCTGCTGGACCACCGGGGGGAGGCGCTGGTGCTCCAGGTGAAGGAGGCCAGGCCGTCGGTGCTCGGGCCGCATCTGGCCGCCGTGGGTTTCGCGGTGCCGGAGGTCGCGCACGAGGGGCGGCGCGTGGTGCTCGGGCAGAAGCGCATGCAGGTCGTCAGCGACCATCTGCTGGGCTGGACGACGGTGGACGGCCGGCCCTTCCAGGTGCGCCAGTTCAGGAACCGCAAGGGGAGCGTCGACCCCGCCGCCCTGGCCGCCGACCAAGTGGACGACTACGGCCGGATGACCGGGGCGCTGCTGGCGCGGGCCCACGCGCACAGCGCGGACCCGAGGCTGCTGGCGGGCTATTGCGGCAAGAACGACGAGCTGGACGAGGCGGTGGCGGCGTTCGCGGTGACCTACGCGGACCGCACGGAGGCGGACCACGCGGAGCTGGTGCGGGCGATAGGGGCGGGGCGGATCGCGGCGGAGCGGGGGGTGTGAGGGGCGGGCGTGGCCGGCGGTCCGGGCAGGAGGTGTGAGGTCTGCCGGACCCACCGCGGGTCCACGGGGGCGGGCCGGGGCCATACGCTGGACGGGTGACCCACGAAGCACCCGGGGTGCCGACCTCCCGGAATGACGATGACCTGCAGGACGAGGCCAGGCCGGCCGCCGGCCGCGAGGCGGCGGCGGAGACCGCGGGGCCGGAGCGGCCCGAGGCGCGGCTCGCTCAGGCGGTGCGGGTGGCCGAGCAGGCCCTGATCGAGTTCGAGATCGCGGTGGAGACGTTCCGCGTCGAGGTGGAGAACTTCTCCCGGCTGCACCATCAGCGGCTGGGCCCGATGTACGCGCGGCTGGACGAGCTCGACGCGCAGATCGCCGAGGCGCGGGCGGCGAAGACCGGTGACCCCGAGGACCTGCGCAAGGCTGAGGAGGCGCGGTCGGTCGTGATGCCCATGCCGGGCGTGGACGAGCTGTTCCACGACTGGATGGACTCCGAGGGCCTGTCCCCCGAGGCGTCGGCCATGCTGACCGATCAGAAGGTGCGCCCGCCCAAGCGGGTCAGGCCCACCGACGAGGCCCGCAAGCTGTACCGCGACCTGGTCCGCAAGGCGCACCCGGACCTGGCCCAGGACGAGGCGGAGCGGGCCAGGCGGGACGAGTTCATCGCGCGCGTCAACGCCGCCTACGGCCGCGGGGACGAGGCCCAGCTCAACGAACTGGCCGAGGAGTGGGCGGCGGGACCGGCCGCGCCGCGGCAGGAGCTGAGCGAGGCCGACGAGCTGTACGCCCGGCTGGACTGGCTGACCCAGCGCAAGGAACTGCTCACCGAGTGGGCCCAGGAGCTGGAGGAGAGCGCGATCGGGGCCATGCTGCGGATGGCTCCGGACGACCCGGACCAGCTGCTGGAGGAGATCGCCGAACAGCTGCTGGGCGAGGTCTCGCAGCGGGAGGCGGAGCTCACGGCTCTGGTGCAGTAGCGTTTTCGGTGGCCCCGAGCGCACTGGTTCGGTGCCCCCGAGCGCACTGACGAGAGAAGGCATGACCCATGAATTTCGGCCCGCTTCCCACGGTCGATGTCGCGTCCGTTCCGGCGGACGGCCTCGTGCTGGACGTCCGGGAGAACGACGAGTGGGTGGCCGGACACGTCGAGGGCGCCCTGCACATCCCCATGAGCGGCTTCGTGGGCCGCTTCGGTGAGCTGACCGAGGCGGTGGAGGACGGCCGGCGCGTGCACGTGATGTGCCGGGTCGGCGGCCGGTCCGCCCAGGTCACCCAGTACCTGGTCCAGCAGGGGATCGACGCCGTCAACATCGACGGCGGCATGCTCGCCTGGGACGGCGCGGGCCGCCCGATGGTCACCGACAACGGCACCCCGGCCTTCGTCGCCTGACACGACCGGCCCCGGCCCTCCGGCGCCGGGGCGTCAGCGGTCGAAGTCGAGCTCCACCTCCTCGGTGACCGGATGGGACTGGCAGGCCAGCACGTAACCTGTGTCCGTCTCCTCCGGCTCCAGGGCGTAGTTGCGATCCATCCGCACCTCGCCGGAGACCAGGAACGCCCGGCAGGTGCCGCAGACGCCGCCCTTGCACGCGTACGGGGCGTCCGAGCGGCTGCGCAGCACCGTCTCCAGCAGCGACTCGCCCCCTTCCACCGGCCAGGTGCCGGACCGGCCGTCGAGCGTCGCCGTCAGGATGGAGCCGACCGGCGTCTCGACCCGGGGCCCGGCGGGCGCGGCGGGGGTGTCCTCGACGTGGAAGATCTCCTGGTGGATGCGGGAGCGGTCCACGCCCAGCCCGTGCAGCGCGACCTCGGCGGCCCGGACCAGGCCCAGCGGCCCGCACAGGAACCAGCCGTCGATCTCCGCCACCGGCAGCAGCGCCGGCAGCAGTCCGGAGAGCCGTTCGCCGTCCAGCCGGCCCGAGGGCAGACCGGCCTGCTGCTCCTCCCGGGACAGGGCGGTGACCAGCTGGAACCGGGCCGGATAGCGGTCCTTCAGGTCGGCGACCTCGTCCAGGAACATCGTCGAGGCGGCGGTCCGATCGCTGCGGACCAGGCAGAACGTGGCGTTCGGCTCCCGGGCGAGCAGGGTGGCCGCCATGGACAGCACCGGGGTGATGCCACTCCCGCCGACGATCGCCGCGAACCGCCCGGCGCGGGGCGTCAGGACGAAGCGCCCCATCGGGGGCATCGCCTCGATCGTGTCCCCGACCAGCAGCTCCTTGAGCGCGTACGTGGAGAACGCGCCACCGTCCACGAGGCGGATGCCCACCCGCAGTGCCGGACCGGCCGAGGGCTCGGGGGCCGGTGCGCAGATCGAGTACGAGCGGCGGACCTCCTCGCCGTCCACGGTGTAGCGGACGTTGAGATGCTGGCCGGGCTTGTGCCGGAAGGTCTCGTGCAGGCCGGGCGGGACGGCGAGGGTGACGGCCACCGAATCGTCCGTGAGCCGCTCGATCCCGCTGACCCGGAGCGGATGGAACATCTACAACTCCTTGAAGTGGTCGAACGGCTCCTGGCAGGCCACGCAGCGCCGGAGCGCCTTGCACGCCGTCGAGGAGAACCGGCTCAGCAGCTCCGTCTCGGCGGAGCCGCAGTGCGGGCAGCGCACGGCCAGGGCCAGCGGCACCGGACCCTTGGACGCGGTGCCGTGCGGCCGGGGCGGGGCTATGCCGAACTCCGCCAGCTTCCGGCGCCCTTCGGCACTTATGTCGTCCGTCGACCAAGCGGGCGACAGGACCGTCTCCACGGACACCTCGGTCACGCCGTGGTCGTGCAGCACGCGCTCGATGTCCGCCGACATCGCCTCGATCGCCGGGCAGCCGGTGTACGTCGGCGTCAGCCTGACCGTGACATGGTCCGGGTCGTGCACCTCCACACCCCGGACCACCCCCAGGTCCTCCAGCGTCAGCACGGGGAGCTCCGGGTCCGGGACGGAGCCCGCGAGGCTCAGCAGCTCCTCCTCTACGGAGGTCCAGGTCACCATGACGCCCCCGGGTGGCTGCGGTGCAGGTGCTGCATCTCGGCGAGCATCCGGCCGAAGGACTCCGTGTGGATGCCCTGCCGGCCCGCGCCCGCAGTCCAGGCGCCGGACTGCGGGCCCGTCGGCACGGTGAGGGTGGCCCGGCCGAGGACGTCGGTGACGGCCTCCAGCCAGCGGCTGTGCAGCGCCTGCCAGTCGGCGTCGACGCCCTCGACCGGCTGGAACAGCTCGCCGGTGAAGCGCCACAGCGCGTCCACCGCCTGCTGCGTCCGCTCATGGCTCTCGTCCGTCCCGTCACCGAGGCGGAGCGTCCACTGCTCGGCGTGGTCCCGGTGGTAGGCGACCTCCTTGACCGCCTTGGCCGCGATCCCCGCGAACGGACCGTCACCGGCGGCCAGCTGCTCGTACAGGCCCTGCTGGTGGACCGAGAAGTAGAGCTGCCGGGCGATGGTGTGGGCGAAGTCGCCGTTCGGCTGCTCGACCAGCTGGAGGTTGCGGAAGGCGCGTTCCTCGCGGAGGTAGGCCAGCTCGTCCTCGTCGCCGGCGAGGGAGAGCAGCAGCCGGGCCTGGCCCAGCAGGTCGAGGGCGATGTTGGCGAGGGCGACCTCCTCCTCCAGCACCGGGGCGTGGCCCGCCCACTCCCCCAGCCGGTGCGACAGCACCAGCGCGTCGTCGCCCAGGGCGAGGGCCGCGGTCACAGGTGCTTCACCCCGTCCGGGATCTCGTAGAACGTGGGGTGCCGGTAGGGCTTGTCACCGGACGGCTCGAAGAACGAGTCCTTCTCGTCCGGCGACGACGCCGTGATCTGGGCGGAGGGCACGACCCACAGCGAGACCCCCTCGGACCGGCGGGTGTAGAGGTCGCGCGCGTTGCGCAGGGCCATTTCGGCATCCGGCGCGTGGAGGCTGCCGGCGTGGGTGTGGGAGAGCCCGCGCCGCGAGCGGACGAACACCTCCCACAGCGGCCAGTCCGTCGAGCTGCTCATGCTGTCGCCTTTCCGTTCCGTACGGCCGGGTCCGCGCCGGGCGTGTGCTTGCGGGCGTACGCGGCGGCGGCCTCGCGGACCCAGGCGCCTTCCTCGTGCGCGCGGCGGCGCTGCGTGAGGCGCTGCTCGTTGCACGGTCCGTTGCCCTTCAGGACCTCCTGGAACTCGGTCCAGTCGATCGCGCCGAAGTCGTGCCTGCCGCGTTCCTCGTTCCACCGGATGTCCGGGTCGGGGAGGGTCAGGCCGAGCGCCTCGGCCTGCGGGACGCAGATGTCCACGAACCGCTGCCGCAGCTCGTCGTTGGAATGCCGCTTGATCTTCCAGGCCATCGACTGCGCCGAGTGGGCCGAGGCGTCGTCCGGCGGGCCGAACATCATCAGGGACGGCCACCACCAGCGGTTCACCGCGTCCTGGGCCATCTCGTGCTGTGCGGGGGTGCCGTTGCTGAGCGCGAGGAGCAGTTCGTAACCCTGGCGTTGGTGGAACGACTCCTCCTTGCAGACGCGGACCATCGCGCGGGCGTACGGGCCGTAGGAGCAGCGGCAGAGGGGCACCTGGTTGGTGATCGCGGCGCCGTCCACGAGCCAGCCGATGGCGCCGACGTCCGCCCAGGTCAGCGTCGGGTAATTGAAGATCGAGGAATAGCGCTGGCGCCCCGCGTGGAGCTTGTCGAGCAGTTCCTCGCGGCCGGTGCCCAGGGTCTCGGCCGCGCTGTACAGATACAGGCCGTGCCCGGCCTCGTCCTGCACCTTGGCCATGAGGATCGCCTTGCGGCGCAGCGAGGGGGCGCGGGTGATCCAGTTGGCCTCCGGCTGCATGCCGATGATCTCGGAGTGGGCGTGCTGGGCCATCTGCCTGACCAGCGAGGCGCGGTACGCGTCGGGCATCCAGTCGCGCGGCTCGATGCGCTCGTCGGCCGCCACCGCTGCGTCGAAGGCGGCCTGGAGGGCCGCGTCGGGCCCCGCTTCGCCGCCTGCTGCCGTCTGCGCTGTCTGGCTCGCAGTCACTGCCGCCATCCCGGACTCCCTACCGACCGATCGTTCGGTTCAATGCCTTCAATGGTGAGTCCGGGGCCCGTAGGGTGTCAACCCTGTGGATAACCGACGCGATCGGGGCGGGATGGATTCGGACGACGACAGGGCCGCCGGCGGCGAGGGCGGCCTCGTTCCCGCCGTCGAGGCGGCGCCCGCGGCCGACGGAATGGGCGGGCTCTCGTTTCCGTACCAGATCGTCGCCGCCGTGGCGCTCGCCGCCTTCGCGGTGCTCGCCTGCATGCAGCTGGCCATGGTCTTCCTGCACGTCGCGCCCTCGAACACGCTCACCAAGCAGCACGGCGCGGCGGTGGACGACTGGGTGTACCCCGAGTTCGAACAGAACTGGAAGCTCTTCGCGCCCAATCCGCTGCAACAGAACGTGTCCGTCCAGGTGCGCACCGAGATAGCCGGCCCCGACGGCCCCCGCACGACGGCCTGGCGGGATCTCTCCGCCGAGGACGGCCGGGCGATACGCGGCAATCTGCTGCCCAGCCACGTCCAGCAGAACGAACTCCGTCGGGCCTGGGACTTCTACGTCGGATCGCACGACGACAAGAACCGGGCCAACGGCCTGCGCGGCACCCTGTCCGAGAAGTACGTCCGCCGCCTCGTGCTGCTGCGCGTCGGCGGCCGGGACGACGGCGGGACCATCCTGAGGATTCAGGTCAGGTCCGAGACACGGTCCGTCGCGGCGCCCGAGTGGAGCGACGAGAAGATCAGCACCGGCCCGTCCTACCGCGTCCTGCCCTGGTGGACGGTCACCGCCGACGACCTGTCCGAGGAGGCGGGACAGTGAGCACCCCGCACCCGGGCCGCGGCCTCGCCGGCTCCCTCCAGCGCATCACGGCCTCGGCCCTCGGCCCGTACCAGAGCGCCGTCATCCGCATCGGCTTCTCGGGCACCTTCCTGCTGTTCCTGCTCCGTGAGCTGCCCCACCGGCACGAGATGTACGGCCCCGACGCGCCCTGGCGCTGGGATCTGGCGCGGCAGCTGATATCCGGGAACCAGGCGTTCACGACCCTCATGTGGTCGGACAGCAACCTCTGGTTCGAGACCGTCTACGCGCTGGCGCTGATCTCGTCCCTCCTGCTGATGCTCGGCTGGCACACCCGCGCCGTCTCCGTGGTCTTCATGGCCGGAGTCCTCTCGCTGCAGAACCGCAGCATCTTCATGGGCGACGGCGGCGACAACGTCATCCATCTGATGGCCATCTACCTGATGCTGACCCGCTGCGGACAGGTCTGGTCGCTGGATGCCGGACGGGCACGGCGCCATGAGGCCGAGGAGTACGCCGGCCAGGCGGCCGGTGGGCGACGGGTGCCCGGGGAGCCGGCCGGGATCGTGCTGTGGGTGGTGCTCGGCGCCGTCCTGGTGGGGGCCTCGGTGGCGGGCGGTCTGGGCGGGACCGTGTGGCTGCCGCCCCTCCTGTGGTGTCTGTGGATCGGCCAGGGCGCCTGGTGGGCCGTGAACCGGTACGCGCCGCGCAACGAGCTCCGTACCCTTCTCGACGTCATCGCCAACCTGGCCCACAACGCCACCCTCGTCGTGATCATGGCCGAGGTCTGCCTGATCTACGCGACGGCCGGCTGGTACAAGATCCAGGGCTCGCGCTGGCAGGACGGCACCGCGCTGTACTACCCGCTCAAGCTGGAGTACTTCACGCCGTGGCCCGCCCTGTCGGACCTCCTGGCCTCCAGCGGCGTCATGGTCATGGTGCTGTCGTACGCCACGGTCATCGTGCA
The DNA here is from genome assembly GCF_045206345.1 of Streptomyces sp. NBC_00209. Taxonomy (NCBI): domain Bacteria; kingdom Bacillati; phylum Actinomycetota; class Actinomycetes; order Kitasatosporales; family Streptomycetaceae; genus Streptomyces; species Streptomyces sp. NBC_00209. The sequence goes on from NZ_CP108121.1 coordinate 3,563,907, forward strand.
GGTGGCCTTCCCGTTCACCCTCTTCAACCGGCGCGTGAAGAACATCCTGCTCGGCGCGATGATCTGCGAGCACGCGGGGATCGCGCTCCTGCTGGGGCTGCCGTTCTTCTCGATGGCCATGATCGCCGCGGACGCCGTCTTCCTGCCGACCGTCTTCCTGGTGTGGCTCGGCGGACGGGCGGCCGCCGGGCGGGAACGGGTGTTCCGGCGGGTGTTCCGGCGGCGGGTACGGGTGCCGGCGCCGCGTGCCGCCGGCGGCGGTCCGGAGGCACCGGAGCCCGACGGCGACGGGAGCCATACCCTCGTCGGGTGAGCAGTGAGACCGGCAGCACCGGTGAGACCAGCGGCAGCGGCGCGCCCGTGGGCGATGAGCCCGCGCAGTACGACGAGGGGTTCGGCACGGAGATCGGTGTCGGGCCGCATCCGCTGCCGTGGCCCGAGGGCGAGCGGTACGACCCCGAGCTGCTGGCCGGGGGCGACCGGCGCAACGTGGGCGACCAGTACCGGTACTGGACCCGTGAGGCGATCGTCGCCGACCTCGATCCGCGCCGCCACGATTTCCACGTGGCCGTGGAGAACTGGGGCCACGACTTCAACATCGGGTCCGTGGTGCGGACCGCGAACGCGTTCCTGGCCAAGGAGGTGCACATCGTCGGGCGGCGGCGCTGGAACCGGCGCGGGGCGATGGTCACCGACCGCTACCAGCATGTCCGGCACCACCCCGACACCGCGAGCCTGACCGCCTGGGCGGCGGCCGAGGGGCTGCCGATCGTCGGGATCGACAACCTGCCGGGGGCGGTGCCGTTGGAGCGGACGGTCCTGCCTCGGCGGTGTGTCCTCCTGTTCGGGCAGGAGGGGCCCGGGTTGACGGAGGAGGCTCGGCGGTGTGCGGAGGTGGTGTGTTCCATTGCGCAGTTCGGGTCTACGCGGTCGATCAATGCGGGGGCGGCCGCCGCCATCGCTATGCATGCCTGGGTGGCTCGGTATGCGGTGATTCCTGGGTGAGGTGGGTGCGGGGTGGGGCGGGTGCGCCTGCGGCGGGCCTTTTCCCCTACCCGCCCCTTCCCGAAACCGGGGGCTCTGCCCCCGGGCCCTCGGTCCTCAAGCGCCGGACGGGCTGGGTTTGCCGGGCTGGCTCTGCCCCCGGGCCCCGGTCCTCAAGCGCCGGACGGGCTGGGTTTGCCGGGCTGGCTCTGCCCCCGGGCCCTCGGTCCTCAAGCGCCGGACGGGCTGGGTTTGCCGGGCTGGCTCTGCCCCCGGGCCCCGTGCCTCAGTTCTGGCGGCGGACCTCGATCGTGCGGAAGCGGTTCGAGACGAAGGCGCCGTCGCAGAGGGCCGCGTTGGCCGCGGGGTTGCCGCCTGAGCCGTGGTAGTCGGAGAACGCCGCCGTCTGGTTGACGTACACGCCGCCGGTGAGGTTCAGGGAGAGCTGGGCGGACTCGTCCAGGCAGACGCCCTCCAGCGCGCGCTCCACCTCCGGGGACGTTGTGTACGCGCCGACCGTCATCGCGCCCTTCTCACGGATCGTGCGCCGCAGCAGGTCGAGGGCGCCCGCCGTCGAGTCGACCGCGACCGCGAAGGAGACCGGGCCGAAGCACTCCGAGAGGTAGGGGGCCTCGCCGTCCGTCTTGGCGGCGTCGAGCTTGACGATCACGGGGGTGCGGACGGTGGCGTCCGGGAAGTCCGGGTTGGTCACCTCACGGGACGGGAGCGCGACCTCGCCCAGGTGGGCCGCCGACTCCAGGCGGGCCTTCACGTCCGGGTTGACCAGAGCGCCCAGCAGGCCGTTCGCCCTGGCGTCGTCGCCCAGGAGGCCGGTGACGGCGGCGGCGATGTCGCCGACCACGTCGTCGTACGACTTGTCGCCGGCGTCCGTGGTGATGCCGGAGCGGGGGATGAGCACGTTCTGCGGGGTGGTGCACATCTGGCCGCTGTACAGGGAGAACGAGAACGCCAGGTTGGCGAGCATGCCGCGGTAGTCGTCGGTGGAGTCCACGACGACCGTGTTGACGCCGGCCTTCTCGGTGTAGACCTGGGCCTGGCGGGCGTTGGCCTCCAGCCAGTCGCCGAACTCCGTGGAGCCCGTGTAGTCGATGATCTTGATCTCCGGGCGGACCGCCAGCGTCTTGGCGATGCCCTCACCCGGGCGCTCGGCGGCCAGGGCGACGAGATCGGGGTCGAAACCGGCCTCAGCGAGCACCTCGCGCGCCAGCTGGACCGTGAGGGCCAGCGGGAGCACCGCGCGGGGGTGGGGCTTGACCAGGACCGGGTTGCCAGTGGCGAGGGAGGCGAAGAGGCCCGGGTAGCCGTTCCACGTGGGGAAGGTGTTGCAGCCGATCAGCAGCGAGATGCCGCGGCCCGCCGGGATGAACGTCTTGTGCAGCGCGAGCGGGTCCCGCTTGCCCTGCGGCTTGGACCAGTCGGCCGTCCGGGGCGCGCGAAGCTGCTCTTGGTAGGCGTAGGCGACGGCTTCGAGACCGCGGTCCTGGGCGTGCGGGCCGCCGGCCTGGAACGCCATCATGAACGCCTGGCCGCTGGTGTGCATCACGGCGTGGGCGAACTCATGGGTGCGGGCGCTGATCCGCGCCAGGATCTCCAGACAGACCAGGGCCCTGGTCTCGGGGCCCGCCTCGCGCCAGGCCGGCATGCCCGCCCGCATCGCCGGAAGCAGCACGTCCAGGTCCGCGTGCGGATACTCGACGCCGAGCTCGGGGCCGTACGGAGAGACCTCCCCGCCCGTCCAGCCGTCGGTGCCCGGCTGCCCGAGGTCGAGGCGGCCGTGCAGCACGGCGTCGAAGGCGGCCTTGCCCTCGGCGGCGCCGAGGCTTCCCGGAGCGCCGCCCTCTCCGTACGCCTTCGGGTGCTCGGGATGCGGGGACCAGTAGTCACGCGTGCGGATCGCTTCGAGGGCCCGGTCCAGCGTGGGGCGGTGCTTCTCGGACAGCAGGTGCGGGGAGAGCTCGGCGGCCATGGCGGACCAACTCCTCATCGAGCTGGGCAGGGACGGGCGGACAGAGTTAGAGTAACCGAACGATCGGTCGGGACAAGGGGGCCCACGAAACCTGTGGACAACTCGTAGGGGAGGATCGCGGACATGACCACGGCCAAGCGGGACACGTACACACCGGAGACACTGCTGACCGTCGCAGTCCGTGTGTTCAACGAGCGCGGCTACGACGGCACGTCCATGGAGCACCTGTCCAAGGCGGCCGGAATCTCCAAGTCCTCCATCTACCACCACGTCGCGGGCAAGGAAGAACTGCTGCGCCGCGCGGTCAGCCGGGCGCTCGACGGGCTGTTCGGGATCCTTGACGAGCCGGGTGCGACGCGGGGCCGCGCGATCGAGCGGGTCGCGTACGTCACGCGTCGTACCGTCGAGGTACTGATAGCCGAACTCCCCTACGTCACGCTGCTGCTGCGGGTGCGGGGCAACACGAAGACCGAGCGCTGGGCCCTGGAGCGACGGCGCGAGTTCGACCAGCGGGTAGCCGAACTGCTGAAGGCGGCCGTCGCGGACGGCGATCTCCGCTCCGACGTGGACATACGGCTCGCGACGCGGCTGCTGTTCGGGATGGTCAACTCGCTCGTGGAGTGGTACCGGCCGCTGCCCGACGGCGGCGCGGACGGGGAACGCCTCGCCGACACGGTGGTGCGGCTCGCCTTCGACGGAATGAAGGCCGGTCCGGACCGGCGCTGACTACGGCATGGGCCCACACCACTATCGCGCCCATGACCGCTGCGCTCCGGGTGGCCGGACTTCTCTGTGCCGCCGCACTGCTCGTCACGGCCTCGCTGGCCGGTTGTTCGTCGGACGGCGGGGACGGCAAGGGCGACGGCGGTGGCGTATCGGCCGGGACGCCGGACGATTTCGGCTGTCTGACGCCGGGATCGTGCTCGCGCACCAGTCCGACGGCACCGCCTGTCAGTGGAAGGACGAGGCCGACGAGCTGAACAAGGCCGGCTACCGGGTGCTCGCGGCGGCCCCCCGGCTGAAACCGCAGCCCGACGCGGTCGTCGCCCTCTCGGCTCCGACGCAGTACGCCCGGATGAACGCCCTGCGGGCCGTGCCCGAACTGACCTCGCCCGTGCTGTACATGGTCGCCGAGCCGGACGGTGACTTCGGCGCCGGGGTGCGGGAGATGAACAAGAAGAGCGTGAAATCGCCGGAGCACAAGCTCGTCCACGTGCGGGACGAGAGCGCGCACGGGGTGGCGCTGCTCTATGACGACGCACGCTGGGCAACGGTGCGCGGCTTCCTCGCGAAGTACGGGTCCTGACCTGACCGTATCCGCTCAGGCGAGCTCCGTGGTGCGGTCCGTTCCCGGGTCCAGGTCCGTTTCCTCGAACACCAGCAGCGTGCGCGTGGAGAGCACTTCCGGAATGGCCTGAATACGGGTCAGTACCAGCTCGCGCAGCGTCCGGTTGTCCGGTGTGTGCACCAGGAGCAGGACGTCGAAGTCGCCGCTGACCAGCGCGATATGGGTGGCTCCCGGCAGCGCCTGGAGCTGTTCGCGGACGGTCCGCCAGGAGTTCTGGACGATCTTGAGCGTGATGTACGCGGAGGCCCCCTGCCCCGCCCGCTCGTGGTTCACCCGTGCGCCGAAGCCCCGGATCACACCGTCCTCGATGAGCCGGTTGATGCGGGCGTACGCGTTCGCGCGCGATACGTGGACGCGGTCGGCCACCGACCGTATCGAGGCGCGTCCGTCCGTCTGGAGCAGTCGCAGGATGGCGTGGTCGATGGAATCGAGCGGGCGTGCCGGTGGAACCTGGCCCGGCCCCCCGGCCCCGTCGGCCATTTGTTCAGCTGGCATGTTCCCGCGCCTCCCCGTCCTGGACGACCTGCCTCTATCCCAGGCTGTGGAAAACCGTTTGTCCACAGGCTGGCGGTGCCTGTAGCCAAAATGCGCTCGCGACCGAACAATCGGTAGGTGAGGCACGCCACACCTGTGCTTCACGCTGTTTTCGATATATCACCATATGTCGACACCCCTCGATGCTCGGAGGTGCCTGTCATGACGGTCCAAGAGCTGCCCGGTGCGGCCGCCTACCGGCCCACGCCGCCCCCGGCCTGGAAGCCGCTGACCGATCCCGCGCCGCTGCTCCCGGACCCGGAGCCGTACCGGGTCCTCGGTACGGACGCGGTGGCTGACGCCGACCCCGAGCTGCTGCTGCGGCTCTACGCGGAGCTGGTGCGCGGGCGGCGGTACAACGTCCAGGCGACGGCCCTGACGAAGCAGGGCCGACTGGCGGTCTACCCGTCGAGCACGGGCCAGGAGGCGTGCGAGATCGCGGCCGCCCTGGTCCTTGAGGAGCGGGACTGGCTCTTCCCCAGCTACCGCGACACGCTCGCGGCGGTGGCCCGGGGGCTCGACCCGGTCGAGGCGCTGACGCTGCTGCGGGGTGACCGGCACACCGGCTACGACCCGCGTACGCACCGCATCGCCCCGCTCTGCACCCCGCTCGCCACCCAGTTGCCGCATGCCGTGGGCCTGGCCCACGCGGCGCGGCTGAAGGGCGACGACGTGGTCGCGCTGGCGATGGTCGGCGACGGCGGCACCAGTGAGGGCGATTTCCACGAGGCGCTGAATTTCGCGGCGGTCTGGAAGGCCCCGGTGGTCTTCCTCGTGCAGAACAACGGCTTCGCCATCTCCGTACCGCTGGCCAAGCAGACGGCGGCGCCGTCCCTGGCCCACAAGGCCGTGGGGTACGGCATGCCCGGCCGGCTGGTCGACGGAAACGACGCGGCGGCGGTGCACCAGGTGCTCTCCGAGGCGGTTGCCCGGGCCAGGAGCGGTGGCGGTCCGACGCTGGTCGAGGCGGTCACGTACCGCATGGACGCCCATACGAACGCCGATGACGCGACCCGCTACCGCGGCGACAGCGAGGTCGAGGCGTGGCGGGACCACGACCCCGTCCAGCTCATGGAGCGCGAACTGACCGGGCGCGGCCTGCTCGATGACGAGGGGGTGGAAGAGGCGCGGACGGCCGCCGAGCGGATGGCGGCGGCGCTCCGGGAGCGGATGAACGCGGACCCGGTGCTCGACCCGATGGACCTCTTCACCCATGTGTACGCGGAGCAGACGGCGCAGTTGCGGGAGCAGGCGGCCCGGCTGCGCCAGGAGCTGGCCGCGGAGAACGACCAGCACGGCACGGAAGACGGGGGAACGGCGCGATGACCACGGCAGCGGTGACGGCCGGGGAGCGGACGGCGAAGGCCAAGCCCGCCACCATGGCGCAGGCGCTGGGTCGCGCGCTGCGCGACTCGATGGCCGAGGACCCCACGGTGCACGTCCTCGGGGAGGACGTCGGGACGCTCGGCGGGGTCTTCCGGATCACCGACGGCCTGGCGAAGGAGTTCGGCGACGAGCGCTGTACGGACACCCCCCTAGCAGAGGCGGGCATCCTCGGGGCCGCGGTCGGCATGGCGATGTACGGGCTGCGGCCCGTGGTCGAGATGCAGTTCGACGCGTTCGCGTACCCGGCGTTCGAGCAGCTCGTCAGCCATGTCGCCAAGATGCGGAACCGGACCGGCGGCGCGATGCCGCTCCCGATCACCGTCCGGGTGCCCTACGGCGGCGGCATCGGGGGCGTCGAGCACCACAGCGACTCCTCGGAGGCGTACTACATGGCGACCCCCGGTCTCCATGTCGTCACCCCGGCCACGGTCGAGGACGCGTACGGGCTGCTGCGGGCCTCGATCGCCTCGGACGACCCCGTGGTCTTCCTGGAGCCGAAGCGGCTGTACTGGTCGAAGGCCGACTGGTCGCCGGAGCACCCCACCGCCGTGGAGCCCATCGGCCGCGCGGTCTTGCGCCGCCCCGGCCGCAGCGCGACCCTGATCACCTACGGGCCGTCCCTGCCGGTCTGCATGGAGGCCGCGCAGGCGGCGGTCGAAGAGGGCTGGGACCTCGAAGTGGTCGACCTGCGCTCCCTGGTGCCGTTCGATGACGAGACCGTCGCCGCCTCGGTCCGCCGCACCGGGCGCGCGGTCGTCGTCCACGAGTCCACCGGCTTCGGCGGGCCCGGCGGCGAGATCGCGGCCCGGATCACCGAGCAGTGCTTCCACCACCTGGAGGCGCCGGTGCTGCGGGTCGCCGGGTTCGACATCCCGTATCCGCCGCCGATGCAGGAGCGGCACCACCTTCCCGGTGTGGACCGGGTCCTCGACGCCGTCGCGCGGCTCCAGTGGGAGGCGGACAACTGATGCCTCAGGTTCTTGAGTTCAGGCTTCCGGATCTCGGCGAGGGGCTGACCGAGGCGGAGATCGTGCGCTGGCTGGTGGAGGTCGGGGACGTCGTCGCCATCGACCAGCCGGTGGTCGAGGTCGAGACGGCCAAGGCGATGGTCGAGGTGCCCTGCCCGTACGGGGGTGTGGTGACGGCCCGCTTCGGCGACGAGGGTGCCGAGCTTCCGGTGGGGGCGCCGCTGCTGACCGTGGCCGTCGGATCGCCCGTGGAATCCGCCGCGGGCGGTGCGGACGCGGATTCCGGTACGGAGGATTCCGGGTCCGGGAACGTGCTGGTGGGGTACGGGACCGGGGCGCCGCCGGTGCGGCGCCGGCGGGTCCGGCCGGAAGGGCTGAAGGCCGCGGTCGCCGTGTCCGTGGCGTCCGTCGAGGCTGCGGCCCAGGCCCCTGCCCCGGCCCTCGTGCCCGTCCCCGACCCCGCGCCCGGGCCGGTCGCGGTCGTGTCCCCGCTGGTTCGCAGGCTCGCGCGGCAGCACGATCTGGATCTGCGCCGGCTCGCCGGGTCGGGGCCCGACGGGCTGATCCTGCGCGCCGACGTCGAGTCCGCGATCCGGTCGGCCGCCGAGGCGCCTGTCCCGGAGCCCGCCGCTTCCTCCTCCCCCACGGGTGAGCGGGTCGCGCTGCGCGGCGTACGGGGAGCGGTCGCCGACAAGCTGTCCCGCAGCCGGCGGGAGATCCCCGACGCCACCTGCTGGGTCGACGCCGATGCGACCGCGCTGATGGCCGCGCGCGCCGCGATGAACGGGGCCGCCGGGGCCGGTGCGGCCAAGGTGTCGGTGCTCGCCCTCCTCGCCCGCATCTGCACGGCGGCCCTGGCCCGCCACCCGGAGCTGAACTCCACGGTGGACCAGGAGGCGCGCGAGATCGTTCGGCTGCCGCAGGTCCACCTCGGATTCGCGGCGCAGACCGACCGGGGCCTGGTCGTCCCCGTCGTACGGGACGCCCACGCCCGCACCACGGAGTCGATCGGCGCCGAGATCGCCCGGCTGACCGAGGCGGCCAGAACGGGCACGCTGAAGCCGGCCGAGCTGACCGGCGGCACGTTCACGCTCAACAACTACGGGGTCTTCGGGGTGGACGGTTCGACGCCGATCATCAACCACCCCGAGGCCGCGATGCTGGGCGTCGGCCGGATCGTCCCCAAGCCGTGGGTGTACGAGGGCGAGCTCGCCGTGCGTCAGGTCGTCCAGCTGTCCCTGACCTTCGATCACCGGGTCTGCGACGGCGGCACCGCCGGGGGCTTCCTGCGGTACGTGGCGGACTGCGTGGAGCAGCCGGCGTTGCTGCTGCGGAGCGTGTAGGGGCGGCGCGGGGCCCGGCCGCCCGGGCCCCGCATACTCGGGGCATGACCGCCTACGACGCCATCGTTCTCGCCGGAGGGGCCGCCAAGCGGCTGGGCGGTGCCGACAAGCCCGCCGTGCGGGTGGGCGGCCGTCCGCTCCTCGACCGGGTCCTCGCCGCCTGCTCCGGTGCCGGGACCACCGTGGTGGTGGGGGGCCGGCGGCCCACCGCGCGGGCGGTGACCTGGGCGCGGGAAGTCCCTCCCGGTGGTGGCCCGTTGGCCGCGCTGGGCGCCGGGGTCCGGCATACCTCGGCGGAGCGGGTGCTCGTGCTCTCCGCCGATCTGCCGTTCCTGGGCGCCGATACGGTCGCGGCCCTGCTGGACGCCTCGGGGCGGGAGGGCGTCGAGGGTGCTCTGTGCTCCGACGAGGGCGGGCGCGACCAGCCGCTCGTCGCCGTCTACCGGGGCGAGCCGCTCCGTCGCGAACTGGCCTGTCTCGCCGCCGAGCACGGGGGCCTGGGCGGCCTGCCGCTGAGGCTGCTCACGCAGGAGCTGACGCTTTACCGGGTGGCGGTGGGCCCCCTCGCCTCGTTCGACTGCGACACCTGGGAGGACATCGCTTCGGCCCGGGCCCGGATCAGAGAACATGGGACGGTGCTGGACGAATGGATCACCGCAGTCAAGGAAGAACTCGGCATCGACCTCGACGTCGACACCGGCCTCCTGCTCGACCTCGCCCGTGACGCCGCCCATGGGGTAGCCCGGCCCGCCGCGCCCCTGACGACCTTCCTGGTCGGATACGCGGCGGCGAAGGCGAGCGGCGACGGCGGAGGACCCGAGGCCGTGGCGGAGGCCGCCCGCAAGGCGACCGCGCTCGCGCTCCGGTGGGCGGACGAGAACGAGACACCGTGACGGGGTCCGGGGGACCCGGGGGCGACCCGCGCGCCGTCGCGGAGACACACGTCGCCTCCGAGCCGAAGGAGCGGGCCGACGAGGAGCGGGCCGACGAGGAGCGGGCCGTCACCCAGGCACTGGCCCTCGTAAGCCGGCCGTCGGCCCGCGACGCGGAGCCCACGCCGGCGAACGCGCCGTCCGACTGGCTCACCAGCCTCCACGACGATGGGCCGGACGCCCCGGCCCCCGGTGAGCGGGGCCACGCCCCCGCCGCGCAGGCCGGCGGCGCTCCCCGGTTGCCCGGCGAGCCGGGCAACCGCCCCGCCGAGCCGTCGGAGCCCGGGCCCGGCGGCGGCCCGCTGAGCCGCGCCGGCCGCACGGACCAGCCGGAAAGTCACGGTTCCGACGCATCCTTCTCGCGGCCCGACGTCTCCCCCGCCGGTGCCCGGCCCAGCTCCCGGTCCGACGTACCCCGGCACGCAGCGGTCTCCTGGCCTGCGGCCCGGGCCGTCGCCGCCCGGGCCGGGCAGTGTGGTGCCGTGCGTGCCGAATGGCTCGGGCTCGGGATGGCGCTGGGGCGGGTCCTGGGGGAGCCGTTGGCCGCGCTCACCGACTTGCCGTCCTTTGATACCTCGGCCATGGACGGGTGGGCCGTCGCCGGGCCCGGGCCCTGGCGCATCCGGGGCGGCGGCATCCTCGCCGGACACGGCACGCCCGCCCCGCTGCTCGACGGGGAGGCCGTGCGGATCGCCACGGGCGCCCGTATCCCCGCCGAGGTCACCGCCGTCATCCGCAGCGAGCACGCGCACGCCGACGAGGCCAAGGGGCTGTTGTACGCGCAGCGGTCCGTGAGCCAGGGTCAGGACATCCGGCCGCGCGGCCAGGAGTGCCGGTCGGGGGAGATCCTGCTCCCCGCGGGCACGGTCGTCACGCCCGCCGTCCTCGGACTGGCCGCGGCCGCCGGGTACGACGAGTTGCCCGTCCGCACCCGGCCGCGCGTCGACGTCCTGGTGCTGGGCGACGAACTGCTCACCGCCGGGCTGCCGCACGACGGGCTGATCCGCGATGCGCTGGGCCCCATGATCGGGCCCTGGGTGCACGCGCTCGGCGCCGAGGTCTCGCCACCGCAGCGCCTCGGCGACGGCGCGGAGGCCCTGGGGAAGGCGCTCACCGGCTCCCAGGCCGACCTGATCATCACGACCGGAGGCACCGCCGCCGGGCCCGTCGACCATGTCCACCGCGTCCTCGACCGGATCGGGGCCGAGCTCCTGGTCGACGGGGTCGCCGTGCGTCCCGGCCATCCGATGCTGCTGGCCCGGCTCCCCTCCGACGGGCCCTGGCTCGTCGGGCTGCCCGGCAACCCCCTGGCCGCCGTCTCCGGACTGCTCACCCTGGCCGGGCCGCTCCTCGGCGGACTGGCCGGCCGCACCCCCGATGACCCCTACCGGGTGGCCGTGCGCGACGATATGCACGGGCATCCGTACGACACCCGGTTGGTGCCCGTGGTCCACCGGGCGGCCGGAGAACCCGGAACCGCAGGCGGGGCGGAGCACGTCGTACCACTGCACTACAACGGTCCCGCCATGCTGCGCGGGATCGCCGCCGCGGACGGGTTGGCCGTCGTGGAGCCGGGCGGGGTACGGTCCGGCACCGAGGTTGAGATCCTCGATCTACCGTGGGCCCCGGCGACGCCGTGGACTGAAGGGTGTTTCACGTGAAACTTCCCGGCCAAGACGCGATGGCCAGGCGGGCGGACGAACAGGTCGTCCCCACCCGCGTGATGCTTCCGCGCCGGGTCGTGGCCGGGCCGGCGCGCCAGGTCGCCAAGCGGCTGATGATGGCTCTGATGGTGCTGGCCATCACCGTGTTCATCGTCTGGATCGACCGGGTCGGCTACCACGACGCGGCCGATGGCAGGGTCGACCTGCTGGACTCGGTGTACTACGCGACGGTCACCCTCTCCACCACCGGATACGGCGACATCACCCCGTACAGCGACGGGGCCCGTCTCATCAATGTGGTGCTCGTGACACCGCTGCGCGTGCTCTTCCTCATCATCCTGGTCGGCACCACCCTTGAGGTCCTCACGGAGCGGACCCGGGAGGACTTCCGGCTGAAGCGTTGGAGAACCAACTTGCGTGACCACACTGTCGTCGTCGGGTTCGGCACGAAGGGCCGCTCGGCCATCCAGACCCTGTGCGCCACCGGGCTGAGCAAGGAACAGATCGTCATCGTGGATCCGGCGTCCAAGGTGATAGAGATCGCCAACGCCGAGGGCTTCACGGGTGTCCTCGGGGATGCCACGCGCAGCGATGTGCTGCTGCGGGCCGAGCTCCAGAAGGCCCGTCAGGTCATCATCGCCACCCAGCGCGACGACACCGCGGTGCTGGTCGCGCTGACCGCCCGCCAGCTCAACCGCGGCGCGAAGATCGTGGCCGCGGTCCGCGAGGAGGAGAACGCCCCGCTGCTGCGGCAGTCCGGTGCGGACGCCGTCATCACCAGCGCGAGTGCGGCGGGCCGGCTGCTCGGCCTCTCCGTGCTCAGCCCCAGCGCGGGCACGGTCATGGAGGACCTCATCCAACAGGGCAGCGGCCTCGATCTGGTCGAACGGCCGGTGATAAAGAGCGAGGTCGGCAAGAACGTGCGGGAGACCGACGACCTCGTCGTCAACGTGCTGCGGGGCCACCGGCTCCTCGGCTACGACGACCCGGCGGCGAGCCCCTTGCAGCTGACGGACCGCCTGATCACCATCGTCCGCGCCTCGAACGAGCCGCCCAGCTACCCGCCGCACCAGGGCATCCCGCGTTCCTGAGACCGCCCCGCCCACGGAGTAGCCTCGCGGCCATGCATGCGATCACGATCCCCGAACCCGGTGGCCCCGAGGCGCTCGTGTGGGCCGAGGTGCCCGATCCCGTCCCCGGCGAGGGCGAGGTCCTCGTCGACGTCGCGGCCAGTGCGGTCAACCGGGCCGATGTGCTCCAGCGCCAGGGCTTCTACGACCCGCCGCCGGGAGCGTCCCCCTACCCGGGCCTGGAGTGCTCCGGCCGCGTTTCGGCCCTCGGGCCCGGGGTCACCGGCTGGGCCGTCGGCGACGAGGTGTGCGCGCTCCTCGCGGGCGGCGGTTACGCGGAGAAGGTCGCCGTCCCGGCGGGCCAGCTCCTCCCCGTACCCAAGGGGCTGGACCTCGTGCAGGCCGCGGCGCTGCCCGAGGTGACGGCCACGGTCTGGTCCAACGTGTTCATGGTGGCCCACCTCCGGCCCGCCGAGACCCTGTTGGTGCACGGCGGGTCCAGCGGCATCGGCACGATGGCGATCCAGCTCGCCAAGGCCGTCGGTGCACGGGTCGCCGTCACGGCCGGCAGCCCCGACAAGCTGGCGCGCTGCGCAGAGCTGGGCGCGGACATCCTGATCGACTACCACGAGCAGGACTTCGTGGAGGAGATCCGCGAGACCACGGCCGGGGCGGGCGCGGACGTCATCCTCGACATCATGGGCGCGAAGTACCTCGACCGGAACGTGCAGGCGCTCGCCGTCAACGGCCGGCTCGCGATCATCGGGCTCCAGGGCGGGGCCAAGGGTGAGCTGAACCTCGGCATGCTGCTCAACAAGCGGGCGGCCGTCACGGCGACCTCGCTGCGCGGGCGCCCGCTCGCCGAGAAGGCGGCGATCGTCGCGGCCGTCCGCGAGCACGTCTGGCCGCTCATCGAGGAGGGCGTCGTGAAGCCGGTGGTCGACCGCACGGTGCCGATGCCGGACGCGGCCGAGGGCCACCGCGTCATGGAGTCCAGCACCCACATCGGCAAGGTGCTGCTCCAGCCGCCGGCGACCGCCTGAGCACACGCGTACGGAAGGGGCCCGGCACACCATGGTGTGCCGGGCCCCTCGTGCGTGGTCGGTTACAGGTACGGACCCGAGCGGACCGGGCCGTGCGGGTCCATGCCGTCGTCCTCCTCCGGGCCGCTACCGGGCGGCAGGGCGCGGCGCATCTGCTCCAACTGGGCGCGGGCCGCCATCTGCTGGGCGAACAGCGCGGTCTGGATGCCGTGGAACAGGCCCTCCAGCCAGCCCACCAGCTGGGCCTGGGCGATCCGCAGCTCCGCCTCGGAGGGGACCGAGTCCTCGGTGAACGGCAGGGAAAGCCGCTCCAGCTCCTCCACCAGCTCCGGCGCGAGGCCGTCCTCCAGCTCCTTGACGGAACCGGCGTGGATCTCCTTGAGCCGCACCCGGCTCGCCTCGTCGAGAGGAGCGGCCCTGACCTCCTCCAGGAGCTGCTTGATCATGCTGCCGATCCGCATGACCTTCGCGGGCTGCTCGACCATCTCCGTCACCGGGACCTCCCGCGACTCGTCGTCCGTGCCACCGCCGCCGATCGCCATTCCGTCCTGCCCCACTACGAGGACCTGGGGGTGCTCCTGCGACCGTTCATTCCTCGGCATCTCCATGCCGCCATTGTCTCGCACACACGGTGTTCAACACTGTGGTGCCCCCGGAAACGGTTGATCCACCGCATCCGGGGGCACCGAACGGTCCTACGGCTCAGCCGGCCCGCCTCGCCAGGGCCACCCGTGAGCGGGTGAAGACCGCCGCGAGGCCGCCCGCCAGCAGCGGTACCGCCACGGCCAGCAGGCCGATGGTCGCCCAGGGCAGCACGATCGGCGTGTACGCGGACTCCATGGGGTCTTCCCGCATGTACTCCATCGCCTTGCGCAGATCGACCAGCCGCAGGGCCACCGCGGGCACCAGACCCGCCGCCGTCCCGAGCAGCACCCCGGTCAGCGCCACCACCAGGCACTGGAATCCGGAGAGCGACCGCCGCACGCGCGGGGCCGCGCCGACCGCGCTGAGCGTGGTGAGGTCGGCCTCCGCGTCCGCCTTGGCCAGACCGGTCGTGATCGCGGCCGCGCCCACCGTCACCACCCCGGCGAACAGGGTGAGGATCAGCAGGATCGCGCTGCCCCGGTCGTTGGGCCCGGAGTTGCTCTGCACCCAGAGCCCGCCCCCGGCCTGGTCGATGGCCGCGTTGACCCGCTGGCTCTCCGCGTCCGTGGGCTCGTGGCCGACGGCGTACACACTGCCCAGGGGCCGCGTGTGCAGGCCGAGGCGTTCCGCGGTCCGCTGCGGGAGGATCATGCGGAGACCGGGCGTCGCGGCGTACGCGGGCTTCGCGACGTACACCTTCAGCCGGTCCGTCGTCTTCCGGGCGGGCCCGGGGTGCAGCTTGCGGTTCTTCTTGTCCTTGGCGTTGTACGTGTGGACGGCCTTGAGGGTGACCTCGCCGTTCTCCGCGTACGCCTCGTTGAGCAGGACCGGGGTGCCGGCCTTCAGGGCGGCCACCGCCGCCGGGTCGTCCAGCTTCACGTACGTGTCGAGCAGTGCCGCGTCACCGACGACGATGTTGTCGTCGGTGAAGGTCCCGGTGGAGGTGTGCACGTCCACGCAGGCGGGCGTCCGCATCATCGCGCGGTGCTCGTCGGTGGAGAGCCGCGTGGCCAGCTCCTTGGCGCCCTTGGTGTCGAGCGGGCAGGTGTGGCCCCTGCCGGCGGGCTTGACCAGCGAGAGGGAGCCGCAGCCGCCGTTCTCGTCCTCGTAGTAGACGTTGCAGTCGCTGCCCGCCCAGACCCGGGAGATGTCGGCCCGGCGGCCGGTCACCGCCATGTCGTGCTCGACGGCGGCGCGGGCCGCCGGAAGCCGCTCGGTGGCCTCGGGGTCGCCGGCCGCCAGGGCGATCGTGCCCTTGGTCAGCATCGGCAGGTAGGCGTAGTCGGACTCGGCCAGGCTGCTGGACATGTACGTTGCGATGGCGACGGAGCCCGCGACCGCGGCCATGACGGCGGCCACCGCCGGAGCGGTACGGCCCCGGTTGCGGGCCGCGTCCCGCAGCGCCATCCGGGGCGAGAGCGGAAGCCTGCGCCCGAGCCGGCCCAGCAGCCCGACGATCACCGGGATACAGGCCAGCAGGCCCAGCTCGGCGACGACCGAGCCGCCGGCGACCAGCATGGAGTTGCCGCCGGTGCCCCCGTACACGGCGATGAGCACACCGAGCGCGAGCACGCAGGCGCCCGTGATCGGCAGAACCCGGGAGCTGCGGCGCACCCCGCGCCGGCCGGTCAGCGACTCCAGCACGGACTGCCGGCCGGCCACGATCGCCGGGGCGAACGCCGCCAGCAGGCCGGTGACCAGACCGAGCACGGCGATGACCAGGAGCTCGGCGGGACGCAGCGCGAGGGAGCCGAAGCGGTGGCCTGCCCAGCCCTCGATCAGCGGCCGGAACACCACCGTCAGCACCAGGCCGGTCACGACACCGGCGACCGCGCCGACACCGCCGAGGACGAGACCGCCCCCGAGGACCACGGCACGGACCTGGCTCCGGTCACCGCCGCACGTGCCGAGCAGGCCCAGCTGGCGCCGGGAGCGGCGGGCGCCCACGGCGAACGCGGGTCCGGCCAGCAGCACGACCTCCAGGAGCGCCATCGCGACGACGGTGATCAGCGCGGTGCTGGTCTCGTCGGACGTGAAGCTGCGGTCGGCGGCGTACTGCGGGTTCGACCGGAGCAGCGGGATCTCGGAGTCGGGCGGCGGGTTCTCGAAGACCTGCCGGGAGGTGACGAGGGCACCGGCCTTGTTGGCGGCCAGCACGTCGTGCCAGACGATCCCGGCCCCCTCGACCAGCCACCGCGTCTCGCCCGGCTGGGGCGCAGGCACCTTCTTGTCGCGCCCGGCCAGGGCCGCCCAGGGGGCGATCACCGCGCCCGGTTCCGCGTACAGCGCCTTCGAGTCCAGGTCGGCGGGCAGCTCCACCGCACCGGTGATCGTGTACTTCTTGCCGGAGGTCGTCACCGTGACGTCGGAGCCCACATGCAGGCCCGCCGACTCCAGGAACGCCTCGGTGGCCACCAGCTCGCCCGTGGAGCGCGGGAACGCACCCCCGACGAGGTCGATCCGCCCCCGGGCCATCCGGTCCGAGGTCCTGAACTCGGTGATCTCGGTGCTCGCGATGCCGTACGAGGTGGTGACGGTCGCGGACACGGACTGCTCGCTGAGCGCCCGTACGCCCTTCGGGAACACGGTGCGCATGTCGACCGGCTTCGGCTCCTCGGAGGGCTCCTTGCCGCTCGCCCTGTCGTACATGTCGCCGTCGGGCATCTGCTGGATCGGCCCCAGGCCGACATCGCTGTACACCGCGTCGGCCGCGCCGATCTCGGCCGTCAGCTCCTCGGCCGGGCTCAGCTCCGCGCTGCGGTACGTGATGTCGGCGGCCGTCACCCCGAGGACCGGCAGCGCGATCATCGCGACCACCAGGGCGCTGCGGCCCTTGGCCCGCAGGGCGTCGCGGCGGGCTATCCGGAGGGCGGCGCGCCACCCCGTGAAGACGCTCACTCGGCTCCCCCGGCGGCCAGCAGCGAATCGGCCCCGGCCGTCAGCGTCTGGTCCACGATCGAACCGTCCCGCAGGAAGACGACCCGGTCCGCCCAGGCCGCGTAGCGCGGTTCGTGCGTGACCATCACCCCGGCCGCGCCCTGGTCGCAGCGGTTGCGCAGGAGCGCGAGGACGGCCTCGCCGGTCTCGGAGTCGAGCGCCCCGGTCGGCTCGTCGGCGAGGACCAGGCGCCGGTCGCCCACCAGCGCGCGGGCGATGGCGACGCGCTGCTGCTGGCCGCCGGACATCTCGTCCGGGAAGCGGTCCGCGATCTCCAGGAGGTTCATCTCCTCCAGCGCGGCGCGGGCCTCCTTGCGGGCCTTGCGGACCGAGACGCCGTCGAGCTCGCGGGGCAGGGCGATGTTCTCGGCGGCGGTCAGGGCGGGGATCAGGTTGTAGTCCTGGAAGACGTAGCCGACGCTGCGGCGGCGCAGGGCGGCGAGGCCCTTGCGGCCGAGCGCGGAGATGTCCTGGCCCTCGATGATCACCTGGCCGCCGCTGGCGATGTCGAGACCGCCGGCGAGGGTGAGCAGGGTGGACTTGCCGGAGCCGGACGGGCCCATGACGGCGACGAGCTCACCGGCGTGCACCGACAGGCTGATACCGCGCAGCGCCTGCACCTCGGCGATGCCGGTGCCGTGGGTGCGGGTGAGCGAGCGGAGTTCGAGCACCGGTGCGTCCACCGGCAGGGGCGGGGCGGACGGAGACGGGACGTGCAGGGACATGGTTCCCTCTCGGAACGGTGGATGTAGAGGGCGCCGGACTCAGCGGCGCGTGCGGGACCGGGCGGACGACCGGGCGGCGGTGCGGGCGGCCGGGCCCGGGGGCGGGCCCTCGTCCGGCTCCGTGGCGGCGGCCTCGGCGAGGCGGATCAGCCGGGCCTCGCAGTGGTCAAGCCAGCGCGCCTCGGCCTCGGCCTGGAAGATCAGCTGCTCCACGACGAGCAGCCACGCCACCTCGTCGCGGTTGGCGGGGGCCTGGGCGAGGGACTGCGCCTTGAGGCGCGTGTAGTCCTGCATGGCCTTCACCGTGTGGTGGCGCTGGGCCTGAATGACGGCCCTGATGTCGACGCCGGGCGCCCCGACCGCCATGGCCAGTTTGATGGCCAGCTCGTCACGGGGCGGGTTGCTGCGGTCGACCGGCGTCCCGAACCAGGTGCGCAGCTCGGTGCGCCCGGCGTCGCTGATCGAGTAGAGGGCGTGGCCTTGGTCGTCCTCGCCGTCCTGGGCGACCAGGCCGTCGCGCTCCAGCCTGCTCAGCGTCGTGTACACCTGCCCGACGTTGAGCGGCCAGGTGGAGCCGGTGCGCGACTCGAATTCGGTGCGGAGCTGGGAGCCGTAACGCGGCCCGCGCTCCAGGAGGGCGAGGAGCCCGTGACGGATCGACATACTGAGTATGTATACCGAGTATGTTGATCACCGCAAGTCGTCGGGGCGGTGGTTCGGAGGGAGGGCCGTACGTCAGCGGGCCCGGCGCATCCGCAGCGCGAGGAAGCCGAGACCGAGCCCGACCAGGGCGATTCCCGCGCCGAGCGACAGGTGCTGGACCCGCCGCACGGTCGTTCCGCTCAGGGCCTGCCGACCCGCGGGCGGGGGATCGCGGAAGTCGGCCG
This sequence comes from Streptomyces sp. NBC_00209, assembly GCF_045206345.1. Lineage (NCBI taxonomy): Bacteria > Bacillati > Actinomycetota > Actinomycetes > Kitasatosporales > Streptomycetaceae > Streptomyces > Streptomyces sp. NBC_00209. Next base: position 3,582,360 of record NZ_CP108121.1, read on the forward strand.
GGTCGGGGGTGAAGACCGGCACGACGGCGGATTCGGAGGGCGAGGGCCGCGGTTCCCGGTCCTCCAGCGCGTCCTGCCGGGCCACCTCGGCGGCCGAGCGCCCGGGCCGCTGCCGCCCCGCCCCGGCGGGCCACCCGGCCAGCGGGGACTGCATCTCTCCGGCGTGCGGCGAACCGGTGGCCGTGGGGGAGGGAGAGGGCGGCCCCGAGGCGTCCGGAGCCGCCGCCCCCAGGGTCGCGGCCGCCGTCAGCGCCAGGCAGGCCACGCCCCGAGAGGAGCGCGCGCGGAGCTGTCCCGAAGCCATGCGGTCACCGTCACACGCGACGGCACGACCGGCATCCCGGGTGAGGCGTACGGATGGCGGCCCGCCCGCGAACTACGCGGGGTCCCCCGTAGCGATCTCCAGCTCGAAGTGCGCGCCGGTCTCCGAAACCGCGGCTCCGGACGACGGGAACTGATTGATGACCTGGTCCTCCGCGTACGCGTTGCCCGGGACCTTCTTCACCTTGAGCGTCCAGCCCGCCGCGTCCGCGCAGGCGCGCACCGAGAGGATGTCCTTGTAGATGAAGTTCGGGGCGTCGACCTTCTGCGGGTCGTCGGTGTCCTCCGGCGCGTCCGTGCACTTCTCGGTCTCCATCGTCCGGTTCCGCTCCGGATCGCGGTGGTCGCCGGACGGGGACTCGGTGGCCTTGGCGTCCGCGCCGCCCTTGTCGTCGCCGTTGAGCGCGATGACCGTGATCAGGCCGCCGATCGCGACCAGCGCGACGACGATCGCGCTGACGATCACGGGCATGTTCCGCTTGGAACCGCCGCCCGAGGCGGGGGACGTCGTCGTCTGCGGGGAGACCGTGTACGGCGAGGGTGTCCGGTGCTGAAGCGGCGCCGGGCTCTGGTAGGCCGGGGCGGGCGTCTGCGGGTAGCCGTACGACGGGTTGGTGGCCGGGGCCGGCGTCGCCGGGCCGTACGGGCCGGGGGACTGGTACGGCCCCGGCTGGTACGGCGTCTGGACGCTGTGCGGGGCCGGCGCGGACTGGTCGACGGGCGGGAAGACCGCCGAGCCGACGCCGGAGCCGCTGCTGGCCGGCATGCTGCCGTCGCCGACGATCACCGGGGCGCCGGTGTGACCGCTCGCGCTCAGCACGCGGGCGATCTCGTCCTGCATGGCCGCCGCGCTCGGGAAGCGCTCGTTCGGGTTCTTCTTGAGCGCGCGGGCGACGAGGGCGTCCATCGCGGGCGTCAGCGAGCGGTTGATCGTGGACGGGGCGACCGGCTCCTCCTGCACATGCGCGTACGCGATGGCGAGCGGGGAGTCCGCGTCGAAGGGGAGACGGCCGGTCAGTAGCTGGAAGAGCATGATGCCGACCGAGTACAGGTCGGAGCGCGCGTCGACGCCGCGGCCGAGGGCCTGCTCGGGGGAGAGGTACTGCGGGGTGCCGACGACCATGCCGGTCTGCGTCATCGACGTCACGCCCGACTGCATGGCGCGGGCGATGCCGAAGTCCATGACCTTCACGATGCCGCGCTTGGTCACCATGACGTTGCCCGGCTTGATGTCGCGGTGCACCAGGCCCATCTCGTGGCTGGTGTCGAGCGCGGCCAGCACGTCCGAGGTCACCTTGAGCGCCTTGTCGGCCGGCATGGCGCCCTGGGAGCGGATGTCCGCCGCGAGCACGGAGCCGAGCGGCTGCCCCTCGACGTACTCCATGACGATGTACGGCATCAGCGCGCCGCCGAGCTCGTCCTCGCCCGTGTCGAACACCGAGACGATGTTGGTGTGCTGGAGCTTGGCGACGGCCTGGGCCTCGCGGCGGAAGCGCTCGCGGAACGACTGCTCGCGGCCCAGTTCGGTGTGGAGTGTCTTGATCGCGACCTGCCGGTCGAGGGCGGAGTCGTACGCCAGGTATACGGACGCCATCCCGCCTTCGCCGAGCAGGTCGCGCAGCTGGTAGCGGCCGCCGGCGACGGACCCGCCCGCGTAACGACCCTGCGAACCGTGTCCGCCGTCGTGGCTCATGACTTGCTTCCCCCTCGGCGCGCGACTCCCGGGAACTCGGCGCGCGACTCACGCGATCATCCGTAATTACTGGCCAAGTCTGCCGCAGGGGTACGACACGTCAAGCCGGGTGCCCGTTCCGTGACCGTACGCGCTGGAAGCGTCTCGGAAGCGTTACAGGATCAGCATGGAATTTGCGTCGGCGGCGCGCCAGCCGATTGGATGGCCGGTCCGGCGCCGAATCGGCTTGTCCTATCGAGGCTGTAGCGTGACGGGGCAATGCGGCCGGCAGCGCAGCCGGCGACGCAGCAAGGCACCGTGAGACCCCGCGGGCGCGCGGACGCGCGGACGGACGCGGACAGATACGACGGCGAGGACTGATGGCACCCGAACCCGAAGCAAACGGCGGCGGCGTTCCGGATGGCACCGATTCCTGGGGCAACGGCGCGGTCGTCGGCGACGGACGCTACCGGCTGACCCACCGGCTCGGCCGGGGCGGCATGGCCGAGGTGTTCGCGGCGGAGGACGTCCGGCTCGGGCGCACCGTCGCGGTGAAGCTGCTGCGCTCCGACCTCGCCGAGGACCCGGTCTCCAAGGCCCGCTTCACGCGCGAGGCGCAGTCGGTCGCCGGGCTCAACCACCACGCGGTCGTCGCCGTGTACGACTCCGGCGAGGACACCGTCGCCGGCCAGACCGTCCCGTACATCGTGATGGAGCTGGTCGAGGGCCGCACCATCCGCGACCTGCTGATCAGCGCCGAGGCCCCGCCGCCGGAGCAGGCCCTGATCATCGTCTCCGGGGTCCTGGAGGCGCTGGCCTACTCGCACCAGCACGGCATCGTGCACCGCGACATCAAGCCCGCCAACGTGATCATCACGCACTCCGGCGCGGTCAAGGTGATGGACTTCGGCATCGCCCGCGCGCTGCACGGCGCGCAGTCCACGATGACGCAGACCGGCATGGTCATGGGCACGCCGCAGTACCTCTCCCCCGAGCAGGCGCTCGGCAAGGCCGTCGACCACCGCTCCGACCTGTACGCCACCGGCTGCCTGCTGTACGAACTGCTGGCGCTGCGGCCCCCGTTCACGGGCGAGACGCCGCTGTCCGTGGTCTACCAGCACGTCCAGGACACCCCGGTCCCGCCGTCGAACATCCTGGACTCGGTGCCGCCGGAGCTGGACGGGCTCGTCATGCGCTCGCTGGCGAAGGACCCGGACGACCGCTTCCAGAGCGCCGAGGAGATGCGCGGCCTGGTCCAGTACGGCCTGCAGATGCTCCAGGTGCAGGGCGGCCACACCGGTACGTGGAACACCGGCCCGGTCGTGCTGAACGAGGGCGCGGGCACCCCGCCCGGCGGCATGGCCGGCGCCACCCGCGCCATGGGCGGCTACCCGCAGCACGGGGACACCTCGCAGGCGCCGATCCTGCCGCCGATGAACCCGGACGACGGGGGTTACGACGGCGGCAGCACCCGGCAGGGCGGCGGCGGCCGCGGCAAGCTGTGGCTGTTCGTCGTGCTCGCCCTGATCGCGATCGGCGCGGGCGTGGCCATCGCGCTCAACGCGGCGAGCGGGAGCGGCCAGAAGCACGAGAAGCAGCCCACGGAGACCTCCAGCACGCCGACGCCGACGGAGGACTCCCCCACCCCGACCCCCGATGACACCGAGGACGACACCCAGCAGCCGGGCGACAGCACCGGCGGCGACTGGGACGACGACACCTGGTCGCCGTCGCCCACGCCGAGCGAGACCTCCGAGTCCCCGACCGCCTCCTCGCCCCAGCCCGGCACGGGCGGCGCGGACAACGGCGGCGCGGACGGCGGTGACGGCGGCAACGGCTCCGGCGGGAACGGCGGCAACGGTTCCGGCAACGGCGGCACGGGGAACACCGGCGACACCGGTACGACCACCGAGGGCGGCAACACCGGCACCAGCGAGGGCGGTAACACGGGTACCAGCGAGGGCACCGACGCCGGGACGAGCGAGGGCGCGGCAGAAGGCTCGGAGGGCGCCCCGGGCGGCGTCGCCGAAGGCGCCTCCGCCGGAACGACGGCGGGCACGGCGGGTACGGGCACGGGCAACTGAGCCCTCCTCACCCCGTGAAGGCCGCGCGCACCGCCTCGTACTCACGGGTCCACCAGACCGCCAGGGCCGACACCGCGGGGAACTGCGGGTCGGCCCTCCGGTCGTCCAGGCAGTAGCGCCAGCGCAGTATCCAGAAGTCGTTGAGCCGCTCCCACCAGACCCGGTGCACCGCCGCCGCCAGCTCCGCCGGGTCCGCCCCGGCCGCCCGCCGGTAGGCCCGGGCGTAGGCGCGGACCTTCGCCAGGTCCAGCGCCCCGGCCGGCTGGACGAAGAAGATCGCGGCCGCGCGGACCGCCTCCTCCGCCCGGGGCTGGACGGCCAGCCGGTCCCAGTCCAGGATCGCGACCGGGTCGGCGCCCCGGTAGAGCACGTTGAGCGGGTGGAAGTCGCCGTGCACCCAGCCGGTCGCGGGCGCCCCCGGGTCGGGCGGCCGGCGGTCGGCGTACCGTTCCAGCAGGGTGCGCCGTTCGCGCAGCCGGTGCTCGGCGAGCTCGTCGAAGGCGTCCCGGCCGGCGCGTCCGCGCGCGGCGGCGAGCAGGTCGCCGATCAGCGCGAAGGTGTCGGCCGCCTCGGGGCTCGCGTAACCGGGCGGAGGCCCGCCGCCGGTCCCCGTATCGCGCTCGGATCCCATGACCTGCTCAAGACCGGTGTGTACGGCTCCGAGGAGCGTCCCGAGACGTGTCGACTGGGCGAGGGTGAGCTGGGCGCCGCCCCGGTGCAGGCCGTCGACCCAGGGGTGGAGGGCGTAGCAGCGGCCGGCGATCTCGGTGACGGTCTCGCCGTCGCGGGCCCGGACGGGCGGGGCGACGGGCACGCCGAGTAACTGGAGGCGCCGGGTCGCGCGGTGCTGGCGGACGATGGTGGCGCGCTCGCGGGTGGTGTCGTCCGAGTGGTGCTTGAGGAAGTACGAGCCCCGCGTGGTGGACACCCGGTAACCATGGTTGAGCAGGCCCTGGGAGAGCGGGGTGCAGCTGAGCGGCGCACCGGCGCCCGGGTAACGGCGAAGCACCTCGCCGACCGGTGGAACCGGCGGGGAGGCGACAGATGAGCGCGACACGCATCAGATGTTAGATCACGCTGCGTTGCGGATCTGCCGGCTTGCGTGGAAGTCCAGGGTGTGCACCGTGACGAAGTGAGGTTCGAGCCAGAGGTACGAGGGGGCGAACGGCTCGCCGTTGACCTCGACGGGCGCCGGTCCGAAGCGCTCGCGCTGGGCGGGGGTCGGCTCCACGACCCGCGCGGGCCCGGTGAACTGCACGGACCACAGGTCCTCGGTGCCCACCGGGGCGGTGTTGAAGTTGTCCGCGCCGTAGGCCACGACCGCGCCGTCGCAGGCGCCGTGGTGGCCGAGCCCGCTGTGCATGCGCAGCACGACGCGCCCGTCGATGACGATGTGCCGGGCCACCGTCAGCATCGGGAGGGCCCGCATGCTGGTCGCCAGCCGGCCGTAGGGGACCCGGCCGAGCAGGTCGATCGCGTGGAGTTCCTCGGTGCACATGCCTTCCACTGTCGGTCAGGGCATGTGGGCGGGATAAGAGGCCGGGGCCCCCGTTTCTCCGGGACCAAAGTCCCCTCAGCGCTTCTCCGCCTGGAGCCGTGCCACATAGGCGGCGGCCTGCGAGCGGCGCTCCATGCCCAGCTTGGACAGCAGGCTGGACACGTAGTTCTTGATCGTCTTCTCGGCGAGGTGCAGTCGTTCGCCGATCACGCGGTTGGTCAGCCCCTCGCCGATCAGGTCCAGGATCTTGCGCTCCTGGTCCGTGAGGTTCGCCAGCTTCTCGTCGTCCCGCCCGCGCTTCCCGTCGCGCAGCCGCTCCAGCACGCGCGCGGTCGCGACCGGGTCCAGCAGCGACTTCCCCTCCGCCACGTCCCGTACCGCCGCCAGCAGCTCGTTGCCCCGGATCGCCTTGAGGACATAGCCCGAGGCGCCCGCCATGATCGCGTCGAACAGCGCCTCGTCGTCGGCGTACGAGGTGAGCATCAGGCAGTGGACGGACTCGTCCCGCGAGCGGATCTCCCGGCAGACCTCCACCCCGCTGCCGTCCGGCAGCCGTACGTCGAGCACGGCCACATCGGGACGGACCGCCGGAATCCGTACCAGCGCGTCGGCCGCCGTACCGGCCTCGCCGACCACCTCGATGTCGTCCTCCATCGCGAGCAGCTCATGCACCCCGCGCCGGACTACTTCATGATCATCGAGTAGGAATACAGTGATTTTTCCTTTTTCGCGCACAATCGCAGTCTCACACACTCACCTCTTCCCTGCCGCTGCCGGGCGGGATAACGTGCCGTTGTTCCGGCGGCCTGCGAGGCTGTGATCAGTGCTGTGACCAGCGAGAGTTCCCGAATTCCTCGATTTACTTGGATATCCAAGCAAAATCGCAGGTCAGGGAGGGTTTCGCAGTTACGGGACACACTGGGTAACGTGCCTTGGACAGGGCGCTCGCCGGGGCACCTGTCACGCCTGTTCCCGGACCGAGCGGCACCCACCCCGTGCACGGGTACGGACACAGGCGAGCCGCACTGGTCTCCCGGCAGACCCCGGGGGCCGGACCGACGGAGGAGCACGCACGTGACCGTGGAGAGCACTGCTGCCGCGCGTAAACCGCGACGCAGCAGCAAGCGGACCAGCGCCGCGAAAACGCCCGCGAAGACGCCGGAGGGTTCGACGCCCGAGCTCGTACAGCTGCTGACGCCCGAGGGCGAGCGCGTCGAGCACCCGGACTACTCGATCGACCTGAGCGCGGACGAGCTGCGCGGCCTGTACCGGGACATGGTCCTCACCCGCCGCTTCGACGCCGAGGCCACCGCCCTCCAGCGTCAGGGCGAGCTGGGCCTGTGGGCCTCGCTGCTGGGCCAGGAGGCCGCCCAGATCGGTTCGGGCCGGGCCCTGCGCGACGACGACTACGTCTTCCCGACCTACCGCGAGCACGGTGTGGCCTGGTGCCGGGGCGTCGACCCGACCAATCTGCTCGGGATGTTCCGCGGTGTGAACCACGGCGGCTGGGACCCGAACAGCAACAACTTCCACCTCTACACGATCGTCATCGGCTCGCAGACCCTGCACGCCACGGGTTACGCCATGGGCGTGGCCAAGGACGGCGCGGACTCGGCCGTCATCGCGTACTTCGGCGACGGCGCCTCCAGCCAGGGCGACGTGGCGGAGGCGTTCACCTTCTCCGCCGTCTACAACGCCCCGGTCGTCTTCTTCTGCCAGAACAACCAGTGGGCGATCTCCGAGCCCACCGAGAAGCAGACCCGGGTGCCGCTCTACCAGCGCGCCCAGGGCTTCGGCTTCCCCGGCGTCCGCGTCGACGGCAACGACGTCCTGGCCTGCCTGGCCGTCACGCGCTCCGCCCTGGAGCGGGCCCGGAGCGGCGAGGGCCCGACCCTGGTCGAGGCGTTCACGTACCGCATGGGCGCGCACACCACCTCGGACGACCCGACGAAGTACCGGGCCGACGAGGAGCGCGCCGCCTGGGAGGCGAAGGACCCGATCCTGCGCCTGCGCACGTACCTGGAGAAGCAGGGCGCGGCCGACGAGGCGTTCTTCACCGCCCTGGACGAGGAGAGCGAGGCCCTCGGCAAGCGCGTCCGCGAGGCCGTACGGGCGATGCCCGACCCGGACCGGATGGCGATCTTCGACCACGCCTACGCCGACGGGAGCCCGCTCGTCGACGAGGAGCGCGCCGAGTTCGCCGCCTACCAGGCATCGTTCGCCGAGGAGGGCAAGTAACCATGGCCGTGGAAAAGATGTCCCTCGCCAAGGCGCTCAACGAGTCGCTGCGCAAGGCCCTCGACACCGACCCGAAGGTCCTCATCATGGGTGAGGACGTCGGCAAGCTCGGCGGCGTCTTCCGGATCACCGACGGCCTCCAGAAGGACTTCGGCGAGGACCGCGTCATCGACACCCCGCTCGCCGAGTCCGGCATCGTCGGTACGGCGATCGGCCTCGCCCTGCGCGGCTACCGGCCCGTCGTGGAGATCCAGTTCGACGGCTTCGTCTTCCCCGCGTACGACCAGATCGTCACGCAGCTCGCGAAGATGCACGCCCGCGCGCTCGGCAAGATCAAGCTCCCCGTCGTCGTGCGCATCCCGTACGGCGGTGGCATCGGTGCCGTCGAGCACCACAGCGAGTCCCCCGAGGCGCTGTTCGCGCACGTCGCGGGGTTGAAGGTGGTCTCCCCGTCCAACGCGTCGGACGCGTACTGGATGATGCAGCAGGCCGTCCAGAGCGACGACCCGGTCATCTTCTTCGAGCCGAAGCGGCGCTACTGGGACAAGGGCGAGGTCGATACCGAGTCCATCCCGGGCGCGCTGCACGCGGCATCCGTCGCCCGCACCGGCACGGACCTCACGCTCGCCGCGTACGGCCCGATGGTGAAGGTCTGCCTGGAGGCCGCCGCGGCCGCCCAGGAGGAGGGCAAGTCGGTCGAGGTCGTGGACCTGCGCTCGATGTCCCCGATCGACTTCGACACCATCCAGGCGTCCGTCGAGAAGACCCGCCGCCTGGTCGTCGTCCACGAGGCGCCCGTCTTCTACGGCTCCGGGGCCGAGATCGCCGCTCGCATCACGGAGCGGTGCTTCTACCACCTGGAGGCGCCCGTGCTGCGGGTCGGCGGCTACCACGTCCCGTACCCTCCGGCGCGGCTGGAGGAGGAGTACCTGCCGGGCCTGGACCGGGTGCTCGACGCCGTCGACCGCTCGCTGGCGTACTGAGGAGAGAGGAGCGTGACCACGATGACCGACACTTCCAACGCTGCTCGCTTCCGTGAGTTCAAGATGCCCGACGTGGGCGAGGGACTGACCGAGGCCGAGATCCTCAAGTGGTACGTCCAGCCCGGCGACACCGTCACCGACGGCCAGGTCGTCTGCGAGGTCGAGACCGCGAAGGCCGCCGTCGAGCTGCCGATCCCCTTTGACGGGGTCGTCCACGAACTGCGCTTCCCCGAGGGCACCACGGTCGACGTGGGCCAGGTGATCATCGCGGTGGACGTGGCGCCGGGGTCGGGTGACCCCGTTGCCGAGGAGCCCGCCGCCGCCCCGGCCCCCGAGGCCGCTCCCGAGGCGCCCAAGGGCCGCCAGCCCGTCCTGGTGGGTTACGGGGTGGCCGAGTCCTCCACGAAGCGCCGGGCCCGCAAGGGCGCCGAGACCGCGCCCCCGGCGGCCGCCCCCGCAGCCGTGCAGGCCGAGCTGAACGGCCAGGGCACGGCAGCGATTCCGGAGGCCCGTCCGCTGGCCAAGCCGCCGGTCCGCAAGCTCGCGAAGGACCTGGGCATCGACCTGGCGACGGTCACCCCGACCGGCGTCGGCGGGGTCATCACGCGCGAGGACGTGCACGCGGCGGCGACTCCGGAGGCAGCTGCGGCTCCTTCGGCGCCGGCCGTGGCACCTGTGGTCGCGGAGCCGGAGGCTCCTGTTCAGCAGGGCGCCCGCGAGACGCGTATCCCGGTCAAGGGCGTCCGCAAGGCCATCGCGCAGGCCATGGTGGGCAGCGCGTTCACCGCTCCGCACGTCACCGAATTCGTGACCGTCGACGTGACGCGCACGATGAAGCTCGTGGCGGAGCTGAAGGAGGACAAGGACATGGCGGGGGTGCGGGTCAACCCGCTCCTCATCATCGCCAAGGCCCTCCTGGTCGCGATCAAGCGGAACCCCGAGGTCAACGCGGTCTGGGACGAGGCGAACCAGGAGATCGTCCAGAAGCACTACGTGAACCTGGGCATCGCCGCCGCCACTCCGCGCGGCCTGATCGTCCCGAACATCAAGGACGCCCACGACCGGACGCTGCCGCAGCTGGCCGCGTCCCTGGGCGAGCTGGTCGCCACGGCCCGGGACGGCAGGACGTCCCCGGCCGCGATGGCGGGCGGCACGGTGACCATCACCAACGTGGGCGTCTTCGGCGTCGACACCGGTACGCCGATCCTCAACCCGGGCGAGTCCGCGATCCTCGCGGTCGGCGCGATCAAGCTCCAGCCGTGGGTCCACAAGGGCAAGGTGAAGCCCCGTCAGGTGACCACGCTGGCCCTGTCGTTCGACCACCGTCTGATCGACGGCGAGCTGGGCTCCAGGTTCCTGGCGGACATCGCCGCGATCCTGGAGCAGCCGAAGCGGCTGATCACCTGGGCGTAGTTGTCCGTTGCGAGGGGCCCGCGCGAGGTTCGCGCGGGCCCCTCGTCGTGTGTAACAAGGGTGTATTAGGCACCGGTTGGGCGCAACGTACCCCCGTCCCGAACGGTTCTTGCTGATCGGAACTGTCAACGGATACCGAGGACGAAACGATGCGCGCTCACAAGATCACCTTCGCCGCCCTGGCCGTCATCGCGGGCCTGTCGCTCACGGCCTGCCAGAACGACGACGATGCCGCAGCGAAGACCGACCCGTCGCCCGTGACGACCGCGTCCCCGTCCAGCGGTGATTCGGGCTCGGACGGCTCGGACCCGGCCTCCCCCGAGGCGAGTTCCGGCGGGAAGGACACCTCTGCCGGGACCGGGTCCGACAAGCCCGGCCAGGCCGCCAAGTGCCGCACCGACGGGCTGAAGATCACGGCGATCGACAACTTCATCGACGGCGACCCCGACGGGACGGTCGCTGTGGAGATGAAGAACACCAGCGGCCGGGACTGCGTGATCGCGGGGTTCGCCGGCGTCGACCTGAAGACCAACGCGGGAACGCTGTCCGCCGAGCGCAAGGGTGAGCCCGGAGACCCGTACGTGCTCAAGAGCGGGAAGTCGATCGCCTTCTCCGTCACCTACCCGCTGAACGAGACGGGAGGCTCCGGCGTCCGCATCACCGGCCTGGTGGTGACCCCGCCCAACGAGACGAAGTCGGTCACCCTCCCCTGGCCGGGCAAGCCCTCGCTGCCCGTCACGGACGGTTCCGGCGACCCGGTGAGGGTCGGCCCGATCGGCAGCGCGGGCCAGGGCGGCTGAGCCGTACGACGTACGCGGCGCCCGGCCCGGGCGGTTACCCGGCCCCGCCGCAGAGCTGGGCGGCCAGGGTCGTGCGGGCCCACTCCTCCCAGGCGTCGGGCGTCCAGCCCCGGTCGCGGACGAGGATCAGGTACAACTCCGGGCTGAGCAGCCCGTACAGCAGGTCGGCGGCGCGCTCTGCGTCGACGCCGGGGAGCGCGTCCGGCTTACGGGTCAGCGCCTCGGCCGCCGCGCGCTGGACGACGTAGCGGGGGTCCGGGCCCGCGGGCCACTGCGCGGCGATCTCCGGGTCCGTCGCGGAGGCCGCCGCGATGACCGGCACGATCGGTGCGACCCTGCCCAGGATCTCCCGTACGCCCCTTACGTGGGCGCTCAGTTGGCCCCTCGCGGTGCGCTCGTCGCACGCGTCGCGGAACCAGTCCCGGTTCATCGTGGCGACCGGTTCGGCGTCGCCCGCGATCGTCGTGTCGACCACGTCCTTGAACAGCGCGCGCTTGTTCCGGAACACGAAGTACACGGTCTGGACGGCCACGCCGGCGCGGTCCGCCACCTCCTGGAGGCTCGTCGCCCCGTACCCCTGCGCGACGAACAGCTCCCGCGCCGCCGTGACGATCTTCTCCCGGGTGAGCCGTGAGCGCTCCGCCCGCCCGTCGGGGCGCTTGGCGTTCCGGGTGCCGGGTCCCTTGACACTGTCCATGGTCCGAGCCTATATCTAGAGTCGAACACTAAAGTTCGACTCTAGTATTCTGGAGGAGCGATGAGTGAGCCCGGCACGGCCGCCGAACTCGACCAGGAGGCCGCCGTACGACGCATGCTGGAGGACTACTACCGGGACGGTGCTCCGCCGTGGGACACCGGCGTCACCCCGCCCGAACTCGTCACCCTGGTGGAGGGGTCCGGCGCGCCCGGGCCGGGACGTGCCCTGGAGCTCGGCTGCGGCACGGGGACCAACGCGGTGTACCTGGCCCGGCACGGCTGGCGGGTGACGGCCGTCGACCTGGTCGACCGCGCGGTGCGGCGGGCGAGGGAGCGGGCCAAGGCGGCCGGTGTCGACGTCGACATCTTCTGCGGGGACGCCACCCGGCTCGGCGAGGTGGGTGCGCCCGGCCCGTACGACCTGTTCTTCGACCTGAGCTGCTACTGCGGCATCCCCGCGCACCGCCGCGACGCGTACGCGGCCGGCCTCACGGAGCGGGCCGCCTCCGGCGCGAGGCTCCTGATGTTCGGGTACGGGCCCGAGGTCTTCGACGACCCGATCTCCGGTGTCACCGCCGACGAGCTGGAGACCCGGTTCACGGGGTGGCGCCTGACCGACGTGACCCCGGGTACGAACCCGTTCCCGACGTTCTGGTTCACGCTGCGGCGCGAGGTCGCGGGGTGAGGCGCAGTTCGGCGAACACGGTCTTCCCGACGCTGCGGGGCTCGACGCCCCACCGGTCGGCGATCCCGTCCACGATGGGGAGCCCGCGCCCGTAGCACTCGTCGCGCTCGGCTGCCCGAATCCCGGGCAGCCGCTCACCCCTGGGGTCGGTGACCTCCACGCGGAGGGCGGCACCGGTGAGGACGACCCGCACCCGGATGAGCCGCCCCCGCAGGCTGCCGTGAATCAGCGCGTTGGTGGCCAACTCGGAGACCAGCAAGGCGACTTCGTCGGCGCGGTGGGGGTGCCCCCATGCGCTGACGAGCCGCGCGGCGCGTCGCCGGGCGAGGGTGACGCTGCGGGCGGTGGGGGTGTAGTCGAGGCGGTCCTCTTGGAGTAGGGGGTTGTCTCGGGGGGCCTCTGCGGGTGTGGACATGGGGGCCTCTCTGGGTGTGGGGCGGTGGCATTGCCGCCATTTGCCCGTGCGGGCATGGCAGTGCTCTTCCGCCAATTTCTTGCGCTGTGCCAGCGGCTCTGTACTGAAAGTAGCTACCGTTCATCGATCGCGGCAAGTGAAACGGAGACACTTGTCTCCAACGAGTGAGGCGGGTCGACGTTCGCCCTTGCGGCGCGAGAGACTGGGCCGGTGAATCGCGCGACTCAGCTAGGCAATCGGTCGTCAACTGTTCTTGGGCGCAGGCTCGGTAGCGAGCTGCTGCGCTTGCGGGACGCCTCGGGCAAGACTCAGCAGCAGGCCGCCCAGGTCATCAGTGCCACGAACTCGAAGATCGTCAAGATGGAGCGCGGTTGGGTGCCCATGAGGGACCCGGACATCCGCACTCTGTGCGAGTTCTACGGCCTTACGGACACGAAGCTGGTCGGCCGACTGCTGGAGGTCGCCCGGCTGGACCGGGAGCGACGCAAGGCGAAGGGCTGGTGGAACCAGTACCCGGAGCTGCGATCGCTGGTCGAGTACGTCGCGCTTGAAGACATCGCAACCCAGATCAGAACCTGGCAGGGAGCCTTCGTGCCCGGCCTGCTCCAGACCCCGGACTACGCCAGGGCGCTGGCTGTCGGTAATGCGGACTGGGACGACCCGGACGAGATCGAGCGCTTCGTGGAAGCCAAAATCGCCCGGCAGGAGCGCCTGGCGGACGACAAGCCGCTCGCGTTGTGGGCGATCGTCTCGGAAGGAGCCCTGCGTCAGTTGGTCGGAGGCCGGGACGTGATGCGCGCGCAGCTGGAGCGGCTGGAAGAGGCGGCGAACGAGCCAAATGTCACCGTGCAAGTTGTTCCGTTCCTGGCTGGCTCCCACCCCGGGATGACCGGCGCATTCAGCGTCGTCTCGTTCGCCGAACCAGGGGCGATGGACGTGGTCTACATGGACACCACATCGTCTACGCTGTGGCTGGAGAGCGAGACGGACGCCGAACGGCACAACGTCACGTTCAGTCGTATCGCCCGAAACGGACTCGCTCCCCGCGATTCCATCGCTCTGATGGGGCGTATCCGCAAGGAGTTGTAGTCGTGCCACGCTTCGAGTTCGTCAAGTCCAGCTACAGCAGTGGAAACGGCGAGTGCGTCGAAGTGGCCCGCAACGTCCCCGGCACCGTCGCCGTCCGCGACTCGAAGCGGGCCGCCGGGCCCGTCCTCGTACTCAACCCCACCGCGTGGGCCGCGTTCCACACCGCGCTGCGTCGGCCGTAGTCGGCCACGCGTGGCGCGAAGCGCGCCCTTGACGGTGCGCGGGCGCGGCGCGACGCTCTCCCGCGTATGTCTGTCGACCGGCGGAGAGGGCACACCATGGCGCTGAAGTTCCTCGGTATCTGGCCGAACACCCCGGACGACGGGTCACCCACGATCTGGCTCGATGAGACGAGTGGTGATCTGGTCATCCAGTCCTGGACGGCGGATGAGGAAACCGTCAGGCAGGCGCAGGAAGTCGGTTCAGTACCTGGGCACTCGACCGACATTCCGGCCCACGAGAGTGTGATCCGGCTCCCGGCGAACATGCTTCAGTTCATTCCTCGCCCGGACAGTGAGGTCAACGGTGGCAACGGCGGTACGTGAATGCCTGGCCATGGCGCAACGCTCGGCGATGCACCTGGAAATGCGGGACAGCTACATGCGCGACGACCCGGAGTTCGTCCGATGGCAGGCCGGGCATCGGTACGACAGGGCAGACCGTGATGCGTGGTGGCGGCCATGGCTCGACGTGGTGGCCGAGGCGACGGCACGAGGCGTGGTCATGCGTCGGCTGCGCGTGGTGTCCGAGCCGCTGAGCGACTACGTGCGTTATGAGTACGACGGCACGTACACCAACGTCGCCGCCGGGGAGGACGTGCGTTGGCTCCCTCGATCCCGGGCCCGGGGCCTGCTCCTCCCCGTGCTGGACGGATGGGTCATGGACGAGGAGACCGTGATCCTGCATCACTTCAGTGGTGAGGGGCAGTGGACCGGGCCACGCATGGAGGTCGTCCACGACGCCGAACTTGCAAGCCGGTACGCGGCGGCGTACGAAGCAGCCTGGGAGCGTGCCGTCCCGCACGCCGAATACCGGCCCGCCTGAACCCTGCCCCGCCGTGGTTCACTCCCCTTCCTCAAGCGCTCAGCAGGCCCGGCAGGCTCTCGCTGACCGGCTTACGGAACTCTGCCGGGACGCCGGCCTCACCGGTCTTGACCTGGCCAGACGCTGCGGCTGGAGCGGGTCCAAATCGTCGCGCATCATGAATGCGAGAACTGCTCCCACCGCTGAGGACATCCGCGCCTGGTGCCAGGCATGCGGGTGTGAGGAGCAGGCCGCAGACCTGGTCGCCTCGCTGCGGACGGCTGAGGGAATGTGGGTGGGCTGGCGGCGCATGGAGCGTGCCGGGCTCAAACGTGCGCAGGAGGCCCGCCTGCCGCTGTATGTGCGGACCCGGCGCTTCCGCTCGTACTCGTCGTGGCTTGTGCCCGGCATGATCCAGACGCAGCCGTACACGACGGCCGCACTCCGGGCGCTTCAGAGGCGGCGCGGCCTGGCGGTGGACGACGTGACCGAGGCCGTGGCCGCGCGCCTGGAACGGCAGCGCGTCCTGCATGAGGGAGGCCGGCAGTTCGCCTTTCTCGTCGAGGAATCGGTGCTGCGTGCAGGAATCGGAGGAACCGAGGTCATGAGTGGGCAGCTTCGCCACCTGATGACCGTCGCCTCACTGCCCCATGTGAGTCTGGGCGTCGTTCCCATGACATCGGACCGCGAGCGCTGGCCCGCCGAGGGGTTCTGGATCTATGACGCCACGCAGGTCAATGTGGAGTTGATTTCCGGCTACCTAACGATCACACAGCCCGGCGAAGTGGCCATGTACGCGGCCGCGTTCGCAGAGTTGGCCGAGCTTGCCGCTTACGGCGCAGCTGCTCAGGACAAGATCGCCGCTGCTCTGGCGGCGCTTCGCTGATTCGTGTGCAAGCGCGTGCAATGTTGTGGCAGTGAAGACAGGCGTCTCCCTAGCGTGTTCGTCATCGGCCTCCGGCGAGGGGGACGAACAGCCGGGATCACCTCTACAGAAGGCGTGCGCATGAAACGAATCCTCGCTCGCGGGTGGCGGATCATTCGCGGTCCGCTTCAGTGGCGGATTCTCTGGTTGTCCCACGCCAAGTTCATGATCGGTGTGACTGGCGTGGTGCGCAACGAGGAAGGACAAGTGCTGCTGCTCAAGCACCGGATGTGGCCCGTCGAGCGGCCGTGGGGTCTGCCGACCGGCTATGCGGTCAAGGGTGAGGAATTCCCGCAGACGGTTGTTCGTGAGGTCCGGGAGGAAACGGGCCTCGAAGTCGTCCCCGGCCGACTGGTCCAGGTGACGAGTGGATACAGGCTCCGAGCGGAAATCGCCTACGAGGCACTTCATGTGGGCGGAACTCTCAAGCTCGACAGCTTCGAGATCCTGGAGGCGAAATGGTTCAGCCCGGCTGCGCTCCCGGAGGGAATGCAGGAGTCCCACGTCCAGCTCATCAAGTCCGGCCTGCCGACCTGACCGCGCTCGCGCCGAACGAGTCCGTCAGCGGCGCCGAGGCGATGCGGGCGCTGATCGCCATGCGCACGGACTGCACCGTGCTCACGGCACGGCACCCAGCACATGTGTTCCGGCCCTTGCCCGAAGTTCTCAGGATGTGGGAAGCCGACGGCGTTGACACGGCGCTCTTCCGCTCCGGAATCGGCGTGGTCCGCGAGCGGTACGCCAGGCATGGGCTGACGCGGCTGCTTCCCCTGGAACGCGTATGGGTCGGCTACGAATCCTCGCGCAGCGGTGCGTTCGGGGGTTTTCATCACGCGGACCAGGGCTATCGGCACCTTCAAATGGTGGCTGTGATCACTATGTACGGTCCGATGGAAGACCGGACCCCCGTGGATCCCGCCCTGGCTCTTCTCGATCTTCTGCGCGCGTATGCACACGACTGCCTGCACTACGGTTCGCGCCGAAGATATGTGGAAATGGGCGGGCGGCCGGTGCGTACGCAGTACGGGATCAATTACCGGCGCGCCGGCGGCCAGTCCTATTCGGCTGCGGACGGGCGCGGAAGCCGTCACACACGGAATCTGGGTGTGGTCATGGAGGGTGCGTGCGACAGGGAAGCGCGATCCATGACCAGGCGTACGGCGGAGCGCTTCGGTGTAACTCAACCTGCGGGCCCCATGGGCGCGCTCGCGTATCGCGATGTGACCGGAACGCTGAGTGGGGAGGCTGCCGCCCGCGCCGCGAGGGTCGGGGGCCCGGACGAGCAGATTCGGTACGCGGCATCCCTCGCCGCTTACGAGGAGCGCGTGAACCTTCCGTACGCGTACTTCCTCACAGAGTTCGCACCCGGTGAGGAGGACGACTGCCACGCCCGGCTGGTCGCGGCCACGATCAGCGGTGACACGAGTTCGCTGGGCGCGTGGTTGGACGAACGCCACGGGCCCGGGACGTTCGCTGGCCTGTTTCGTACCCCGGGCTACTTCACTCCTGATGCTGCCCCTGCCCGGTAAGGGGCGCGCCTGGGGCCCAGACGCTGTACGTATGAACGCTGGCTCTCAGCGCTCGTCCCCGGTGACCCGCACCACCAGTACCGCCACATCGTCCCGCTGCGGGACCTCCGAGAGGCCCGCGGAGAGGGTCTGGAGGAGGAGGGGGAGGGGCTTGTCGGCGTGGTGGGACAGGAGCGCGGCCGTGTGGGCCGTGCCCGCGTCGATGTCCGCGTCGCGGCGTTCGACCAGGCCGTCCGTGTAGAGCAGGAGCACGCTGCCCGGGGGAAGGGCACGGGAGTGGTCCTCGCGGGGTGGGGCGTCCGGCAGGCCGAGCAGGAGGAGGTCGTGGTCGGTCAGGGGCGTGACGCCCGAGCCCGGGGTGTGGAGGAGCGGCGGGGGGTGTCCGGCGTTGGACCAGGTCAGGCGCCAGTGGTCGGCGTCGCGGTCGAGGCGGGCGTGCACCGCCGTGGCGCCCACGCCCAGGGGCAGGACGTCGATGGCCTTGTCGATGGCGTGCAGCGCGGCGGCGGGTGAGCGGGCCGGGTCGTCCAGGCTCGCCTGGCGGAGCATGCTGCGGATCTGGCTCATCACGGTGGCGGCCCGGACGTCGTGGCCGATGACGTCCCCGATCGAGATCATGAGGGCCGTGGGCAGCGGATACGCGTCGTACCAGTCGCCGCCCACCATGTCCTGGTCGGCGGCGGGCAGGTACAGGGCCGCCATGTCCAGGCCGGGCACGTCCGGCAGCTCCGTCAGCATCGCGGCCTGAAGCTGTTCCGCGGTGCTGAGCCGGTTCGCGACGAAGCGCGTGCGCTCCACGGCCTGGCTGACGTACGCCGCCACCGTGGTGAGGACCGCCTCCTCGGTCGGCGCCATGACGTGCGGGCGGGACCAGCACCACGTCAGCACGCCGTGGCCGTTCGGCAGCGGCACGCACAGGACGGACTGGAGGCCCAGCGAGTCGTAGCCGGCGACGGCCTCGGGCCCGAAGCCGGCCACGAGCGCCGCGCGGTCCGGGACGAAGACGGTGCGCTGCTCCCGCATGGCCTGCGAGCTGGGGAAGGGCGCGTCCCGGTCCAGACGGTCGATGGTGCTCTCCACCGGGCGTACGTCGTCCGGGTCGATGACCCGCCACAGCCCTTGGCCGTCGGCCAGCATCAGGCCCACGAACGCGGGCTCGGCGGGCCCCTGGAACAGACGGCGGAGGCGGCGGGTCAGGTCGGTCGGGTCGTGGGCGTGGGCGAGCTCGACCGAGGCGCGCAGCAGCAGACCGGCATGGTCGCGGTCCCGCTGGATCAGCTCCGAGGCGATCCTCAGCCGCAGCTCCATCGAGCAGGCGGCGGTGAGGTCCTCCAGGTCGTGCAGCTCGTCCGCCGTCCACTCCCGGGGGTGGTGGTCGATGGCGCAGAGCGATCCGAGCACCCGGCCGTCGGCGTCGGTGAGCGGCATACCGGCGTACGCGATCACCTGGAGGTCGGGGATGGCGAGGCTGGCGCAGGTGCGGGGGTGCACCCGGGTGTCGCTGAGGACCAGCGGGCCGCCGTCCGCGACGACGTGCTGGCAGAAGGAGTGGCTGAGGGGCGTCTCGCGCCGGGCCGCCCAGCGGCCGGACATCCCGAACATGCCGGGGAAGACCTGCCGGTCGGGCTCCAGCAGCGAGACCAGGGAGACCGGGACGCGCAGCAGACGCGCGACCAGCCGCGCGAACCGGTCCATGCCGGGATCGGCCGCCGCGGTCAGCCCCGCCAGCCGCAGCGCCTCCAGCCTTCCGGGGTCCCTCACCCCACGGCCCTCGGCCGGGCGGGGAGGGGCAGCACGAAGCGCATTGTATGAATATAAGGCGGATGGTCCGTGATGTCCTGACCTGCCGGCTACCCCCGTCGGGCCTCCGTGTCGCCGTTGACCGTGCGCAGAGTGAGGCGGTGCGCGTGGTCCGTGGGCTCCGCGGCCGGGATGTCCGAGGTCGAGCGGCCGTTGACGGTGTGCGCGTCGGTCGCGTACGGGGGTGTGCCGGCCGGGAGCGTGACGCGCGCGGAGCCGTTGCGGGTCACGCCGCTGAGCGTGTCCGGAGCGGTGGCGCACCGCACGTCGACGTCCCCGTTGACCGTCTCGGCGTCGATGCCGAGACCCCGGAGGCCGGTCGCGCGGACGGACCCGTTCCGGGTCACGAGGTGCTGGCGGGCGCCCTTCGCGCCGGAGTCCTGCACGGTGATGTCGCCGTTGACGGTGCTGAGGCTCAGCCCGCCCCGTACGTCGCTCACGTCGATCCCGGCGTTGCGCGCCCGCACGGTGAGCGTGACGCCGGCGGGGACGCGTACGAGGGGCATGCCGCCGCAGTTGTCCCGGGCCCGGTCGTCGCGCGCGTCGCCCTCGTCGCAGGGCAGGTCGAGCGTGTACGTATCCCCGTCCCCGTCGTCCCCATGGGCCAGGACCGAGTCGTCCACCGTGACGTGGTCGCCGTCCGTCCCGACGACGCGTACCCCGCCCTCGGTGGTGATGACGAGACGGTCGCCCCGCGCGAGGGAGGCCGTCCGGAAGTCCCCGCTCCGCGGGTCCGCGCCGCCGTGCCCGCAGGCGGTCAGCACCAGCAGCGGTACCAGCGCGCACCCGGCCCGGACCGTGCGGCCCTTGGCTTCGCTCCACGATGAGGTCATGGGAGGCGTGTGCCCGGGGCGCGACCGGCCACGCCCCGGACCGTCGCCGGCGCCGGCCGGTGACCGCCCTCGCCGTCAGGCCGGGCGGGCGCGCAGCGCCTCCGTGCCCGCGTACCGGGCGCCCGCGCCCAGCTCCTCCTCGATGCGGATCAGCTGGTTGTACTTCGCGGTGCGGTCGGACCGGGACAGGGAGCCCGTCTTGATCTGGCCGCAGCCCGTGGCGACGGCGAGGTCCGCGATCGTGGTGTCCTCCGTCTCGCCCGAGCGGTGCGACATGACGACCGTGTAGCCGGCGCGGTGCGCGGTGGAGACCGTGGTCATCGCCTCCGTCAGCGTGCCGATCTGGTTGACCTTCACCAGGATCGAGTTGGCGACCCCGGAGGCGATGCCCTCGCGGAGCAGCGCGTCGTTCGTGCAGAACACGTCGTCGCCCGTGAGCTGGCAGCGGTCGCCGACGCGGGCGGTCAGCTCGCGCCAGCCGTCGAGGTCGTCCTCGGCCATCGCGTCCTCGACCGACACGACGGGGTAGGCGTCGATCAGTTTCACCAGGTAGTCCGCGTGCTCCGAGGGGGTGCGGCGTACGCCTTCGCCCGCGTAGTCGTACACGCCGTCGCGGAAGAACTCCGACGTCGCCGGGTCCATGACCAGCCCGATGTCGGTGCCCGGCCGGTACCCCGTGCGCTCGACGGCCGCCACGACGAAGTCCAGCGCCTCTTCCGCCGTACGGAGGGCGGGCGCGAAGCCGCCCTCGTCGCCGACGCCCGTGGAGTGGCCGGCGGCGAGCAGGTCGCGGCGCAGGGTGTGGAAGATCTCCGAGCCCATGCGGACCGCCTCGGCGAAGGTCTCCGCGCCGATCGGGGCGATCATGAACTCCTGGAAGTCCAGCGGATTGTCGGCGTGGGCGCCCCCGTTGACGATGTTCATCATCGGGACGGGCAGCAGCCGGGCGTCCGACCCGCCCAGGTGCCGGTAGAGCGGCAGGCGGTGCGCGGAGGCGGCGGCCTTGGCGGCGGCCAGCGAGACACCCAGGAGCGCGTTGGCGCCGAGCCGGGACTTCGTGGCGGTGCCGTCGGCGGCGACGAGCGCGGCGTCCAGCCCGGCCTGGTCCTCCGCGTCCCGGCCGATGACGGCCTCGGTGAGCTCGGTGTTGACGTGGCGCACGGCCCGGTCGACGCCCTTGCCGTGCCAGCGGGCCGGGTCGCCGTCGCGCAGTTCCACGGCCTCGCGGGCGCCGGTCGACGCCCCGGAGGGGACCGCGGCCCGGCCGAGCGAGCCGTCCGACAGGACCACGTCCACCTCGACGGTGGGGTTGCCCCGGCTGTCCAGGACGCGGCGGCCGGTGACGGAAGTGATGGCGGTCATGGGAGTCCTTCCCGTTGTCGCGTGCCGCGGTCCGGCTGCGACGACGGTGGCGCGGGACCCGGCGAGAAGAACTCTACAGCAATGCTGTTCAGTGAGGCTGGTTAGTTGTGCTGTTCAGTTCTGCTGTTCAGTCCACCGGCCTGCTTCCGCCCCCGCGTTAAAGTGCGGTATGCCCCTCCCGGAATCCGCCTCCATCGCCGCCGAGCTGCGCACAGCGATGGGCAAGCTCACCCGCCGCGTGAAGCGTGAGGACCAGATGCCGCTCGGCCAGGTGGCCGTGCTCGGCGAGCTGGACCGTAACGGCGCCCTGACCACCAGCGAGCTCGCCGCCAACCAGCGGGTGCGGCCGCAGTCCATGGCGCGCGCGGTCGGGCTGCTGATGGACCAGGGGCTGATCACCCGCCGCGCCCACCCCACCGACGGCCGCAAGAGCCTGGTCGAGCTGTCGGACGCCGGGCGCGCGCTCCTGGAGGAGGAGCGGGAGCGCCGGGCCGACTGGCTGGCCCGCGCGATCGACGCGGAACTGAGCGAGGAGGAACGCGCGTTGCTGGCCCGCGCGATCGGACTCGTGGGGCGCCTCGCGGCGCACTGACGGTGGTACGGGTGATGCGGGGGCCGGTCCGTCGAGGACCGGCCCCCGCCGCCTCACCGCTTCAGCAGGAAGCCGAAGTCCGTCGACGTCCGCCCGGTCAGGCGGACCGGCGAGACGAGCTTCCCCTCGGCCAGCAGGCGTTCCGTCTCGGCCCGTGAGAGGCCGAAGCCGTCCGCGACCAGGCGCAGCGGGCGGACGGGGACGCGGGCGGCGAAGCGGACGGCCACCTCGGCCACCTCGCGGTCGAGGTGATCGGCGCCCCCGGTGTCCAGGCGCCAGGCGCCCGTCCAGTCGAGGGCGATGTGGTTGCGGCGCTGCACGACGCCGTCCTGGAGGAGTTCGCCCGCCAGGGCCGGGTCGTTGGCGTGCATCCGGTCCAGCAGCCCGGGTCGTACGGAGCGGACGTGCGCGCGCTCCAGGATCGTGACCTTGGTGGTGTCCCCGCACCCCGTGCAGAGCGCGAGGAGCCAGGCGTCGAGCAGCTTGTGGTGCGCGTTGACGCGGAACTTGCCGTGGGGCCGGAAGGTCCCGGAGGCGCAGGCGTGGCAGCGGCGCCGGACGAGGGGCAGGCGTGTGGGCATGACGGCCCAATGGGTGAGCACAGGTGTACACCGGTTTCCGTGTGAGAAATCCGCAGCGGGAAGCGGCACGGCGCACAGGGTGCGACGCGCGGCCGATCAGCAGTGGGGAGGTCTCACGCGATGTACAACGGAACGCCCTTCCAGGGGACGGCGGATGCGGGTCCGCGCCGCGAACGGCCGGGCCCGGCTGGACGGTAGTGGGGCGGGCCGGCGGATCGCCAGTGGTTTTCGGGCGGTTGAGGTGGCCGATGCGGGGGAAGGCCCCCGCATCCCAAGGGGGTTGACCGCGACGGGCGCCGGGGGGCCGCAGGATGGCCCGGCCGCCCCGCGGCTGGTGCGATGAGGGTCCATCACCGGTGACGGCGTACCACCGTTCCGGCTCAGAGAAACGGATCACCATGCGCGCATTGCCGAGGCGTCGGCGGGGAATCGCCGTCCTGGCCGGGCTGACCGCCGCCCTCCTCGCCACAGCGACCGGACTGCCCGCCGCGGCGGCACAGCCGCGCCCCGCCGACCCGCTCCAACGGCAGGTGGACGCGATTCACGGGACGGGGGCCGTGGGCGTGCTGGCCGAGGTCTCCGGACCGGGCGGCCGGACCACCGCGCGGGCCGGGACGGCCGTGGCGGGCAGCAGGACGCCGATGCCCTGGAACGGCAGGTTCCGGATCGGTAGCGCCACCAAGACGTTCACCGCTGCGGTTGTCCTGCAACTCGTCAGGGAAGGCCGCATGTCCCTGGACGACACCGTCGAGCGGTGGTTGCCGGGCGTCGTCCGGGGCCACGGCAACGACGGCCGTCTCATCACCGTACGACAGCTGCTGCGGCACACCAGCGGCCTCAGGGACGTGGCCCCCGAGGTCGCCTCCCTGAACAGCGCGGCGGGCTACCGGGCGGAGCGGTTTCGTACGTACACCCCCGGGGAACTGGTGCGGCTCGCCGTCAGCGACGAGCCCACGTTCCCGCCGGGCAAGGGCTGGTCGTACGCGAACACCAACTACGTCCTGGCCGCGATGATCGTGGAGAAGGCCACCGGCCGGAGCTGGGCGCACGAGGTGCGGGCCCGGATCATCCGGCCGCTCGGCCTGAACGGCACCTCCGTGCCCGGCTCCCTTCCCCTCATCCGGGGCCCGCATGCCCACGGCTACGCCGCGTTCGGCTCCGAGGAGGCCACCGACGTCACGACGCTCGATCCGAGCATGGCCTTCGGCTCCGGCGCGGTCATCAGCACGGCGCACGATCTGAACCGCTTCTACGCCGCACTGCTCGGCGGCCGGCTGCTCGCCCCGGCGCAACTGGCCGAGCTGACCGACACCGTGGACGCACCCGAGCTGGGCGTGGAATACGGGCTCGGGATCGCCGAGATCCCGCTGTCCTGCGGCGGCACCTACTTCGGGCACCGGGGCGAACTGCTCGGCTACACCACCTGGGCCGGTGCCACGGCGGACGGCAGGCGGAGCGCCGCGGTCTACATCAACAGCGACGGCGGGCAGGACACGCAGAAGGCCATGACCGCGCTGGTCGACCGGGAGCTGTGTACGACGGGCTGACACGGGGAAGCGCGAAGGGCCCCGCACACCTCGGTGCGCGGGGCCCTTCCTCGTACGACAGGGTTACTTCTTGAAGCCGTAGTCCATCAGCTTCTTCGCGTCCGACGTACGGGTCGCCTCCGACGTCGAGGTCAGGACCGTGCCGATCACCGTCTTGCCCTTGCGGGTCGCGGCGAAGACCAGGCAGTACTTGGCCGCCGGGCCGGAGCCCGTCTTCACGCCGATCGCGCCGCTGTACGTGCCCAGCAGCCTGTTCGTGTTGGCCCACGACATGTAGCGGTAGCCGCCGCTCTTCGTCGTGACCTTCTGCTTGGTCGACTTCGTCTTCACGACCGAGCGGAACGTGGAGTACTTCATCGCGCTGCTCGCGAGCTTCGTCAGGTCGCGCGGGGTCGAGTAGTTGGACCCGTTCCCTATGCCGTCGAACGAGTCGAAGTGCGTGTTCTTCAGGCCGAGCGTCTTGGCGGTGCTGTTCATCTTGCCGATGAACGACTTCACCCGCGCCGCGCGCGTCGAGCCGGAGCCGAACTTGTCCGCCAGCGCGTACGCGGCGTCGCAGCCCGACGGCAGCATGAGGCCGTAGAGCAGCTGGCGCACGGTGACCTTGTCGCCCACGATCAGCCGCGCCGAGGACGCGCCCTTGGAGACGATGTAGTCGCTGTACGCCTTCTGGATCGTGACCTTGGAGTCGAGGTTCAGGCCCTTCTGGGCCAGCACCACGCGCGCGGTCATGATCTTCGTCGTCGAGCCGGTGGAGCGGCGGGTGTCCGCGGCCTTGGTGAACAGCGTCTTTCCGGTGCCGTTGTTCATCACGAAGCCGCCCTTGGCGACGATCGAGGGCGCCTTGGGCGCGGCGGCCCGTGCCTTGGCGAAGTAGGGCGCCTTGGGCGCGGCGGCCTGTGCCGTGGAGGCGAACGCGCCGCCCGCGATCAGGGCGCCCGTGGTGAGGGCCACCGTGACGGTCGCCGAACCGCGCCTTATGCCCTTAATGCCGAGTTTCAAATTGAACGCTCCAAATGCCCCTGAAAGGCGGCCACATGAGGGTGCCGCCGCGCTGATAAGACGAACGACTGCCCCGCATGGTTGGGCCCACGCATGGGTGATTTTTTACGACATCCAGGGGCGGCGGAGCGGCCCGCGGCGTTCGTGAGGCGTGGGCGCGCGGTGGCCAGGGGCTACCATCGGCGTCACATCCGAGCGCCCCAGAGGCCGGAGGTCACCGTGGACGATGTCGTGCGTGCGCAGGAGTCCGTCAGGACATACGGCGAGCTCCTCGCCCTCGCCGAGCGCCTGGAGGCGTTGCGGCAGCTGGGCGAGGACGGGGTCGAGGCGCATACGACGGCCGCGCTGCACGCGGTCCGCTTCGCCGCGACGATCCTGTGGCGGACCGTGCCGGACGTGCCGGAGCCGGACTACCGCCAGGACGAGGAGCGGCTGCTCGAACTGGCCGCGCACTGGCGCGAGGCTGCGCTCGGCCTCGGCGAGTTCGCGCCCCGGCGCCCGACGCTGCGGCTGGTGGAAAACGACGGGTCGTCCGCGTAGCCGCTGGGATAGCGTCCCCGGCATGACGCCTTCCCTGCGCAGCGAGCGCCTGCTGCTCGAACCGTACGTGCCGGCCGACGAGGAGGACTTCGTCGCCCTCTTCGCGGACGAACGGGTCTCCCGCCACATGGGCGACGGACCCGAGCCCGAGGAGAGCACCCGCGCCCTCTTCGCCCGCGTCTTCACGCACGTGTACGAGCCGGGGGCCTTCGACGTCTGGGCCGTGCGCCGGGACGGGGGGTTCGTGGGCCACGCGGAGATCAAACCGTCGAAGGCCGTCGAGGGACATGAGCTGATCTACGCCCTCGCGCACGGGGCGTGGGGCCAGGGCCTCGGCACCGAACTCGCGCGCAGGATCGTCGCGTACGGCTTCGAGACGCTGGACCTGGACCAGGTGTACGCGACCGTGGCCGAGCCGAACGCCGCCTCGCTGGCGGCCCTGCGGAAGGTGGGGTTCCAGCACGTCAGGGACATCGCCGAGGAGGACGGCAGCACGACGCTGCTGCTGTCCATCGAGCGGTAGCCGGCCCACGCCGTCGCCCACATCGTGGACGGGGCGGTGCTTGCGTGCATGTTGTATCTATGCTGTGTCCATGCCTGCCCCCGCACCCGCCCCCGTGACCCCGCCCGCGAAGCGGCCCCCGGCCGCCGAGCGCGTCTACACGCACGTCAAGGACGCCGTCCTGGACCGCCGCTACGAGGGCGGCACCCTGCTCACCGAGGGCGGCCTCGCCGAGGCCGTGGGGGTCTCGCGCACTCCGGTGCGCGAGGCGCTGCTGCGCCTTGAGGTCGAGGGGCTGATCAAGCTCTACCCGAAGAAGGGCGCCCTGGTGCTCGCCGTCTCCGCCCAGGAGATCGCGGACGTGGTGGAGACCCGGCTGCTGGTCGAGGAGTTCGCCGCCCGCAAGGCGGTGCCCGCGTCCCCGCAGCTGGTCGGCCGGCTCGAAGCGCTCCTGGAGGAGCAGCGGCACTACTCCGACACCGGCGACCTGGCCACCGTCTCCGTGAAGGACCGCTGCTTCCACGCCGAGATCGTCCGCCACGCGGGCAACGAGATCCTGTCCCGCCTCTACGACCAGCTGCGCGACCGCCAGCTGCGGATGGGCGTCGCCGTCATGGAGGCCCACCCGGACCGGATCGCCGCCAACATCGCGGAGCACGGCGAGCTGCTGGAGGCGATCAGGTCCGGTGACGCGGAGGGCGCCGCCCAGGTCGTGCGCCGCCACGTCGGCCGGGTCAAGGTGCTGGTCCGGGGTGAGGACCGGTGAGTTCCGCCGCCGCGCCCACCCTGCCCCTGCCCGGTGACCCGCCCGGCGGCCGGCGGGCCGCCCGGGTCTGGGGCGTCGGTGTCGCCGTCTACTTCGTCGCCATCATCTTCCGGACCAGCCTCGGCGTCGCCGGACTCGACGCCGCCGACCGGTTCGACGTCAACGCCTCGGCGCTCTCCACCTTCTCCATCCTCCAGCTGCTCGTGTACGCGGGCATGCAGATACCCGTCGGCCTGATGGTCGACCGGCTCGGCACCAAGCGGGTCCTGACCTTCGGCGCCGTCCTGTTCACCCTCGGCCAGCTCGGCTTCGCGCTCTCCCCCTCGTACGGCACGGCGCTCGCCTCCCGCGCGCTGCTGGGATGCGGCGACGCGATGACGTTCATCAGCGTGCTCCGGCTGGGGACGCGCTGGTTCCCGGCCCGGCGCGGACCGCTGATCGGCCAGGTCGCCGCCCTCTTCGGGATGGCGGGCAACCTGATCTCCACGCTGGTCATCGCCCGCGCCCTGCACGGCTTCGGCTGGACGACCACCTTCGTCGGCAGCTCGCTGGCCGGGGTCGTGGTGCTGGTGCTGCTCCTGCTCTTCCTCAAGGACCACCCCGAGGGCTACGAGCCGCCGCCCGCGCAGCACGCCGGCGGGGCGTATGTGCGCAAGCAGATCGCCGCCTCCTGGCGGGAGCCCGGGACCCGGCTCGGGATGTGGGTGCACTTCACCACGCAGTTCCCGGCGATGATCTTCCTGCTGCTGTGGGGCATGCCGTTCCTGGTCGAGGACCAGGGGCTCGACCGGGGCACCGCCGGTGAGCTGCTGACCCTGGTGGTCCTCTCGAACATGATGCTGGGGCTCGTCTACGGGCAGCTGATCGCCCGTCACCACGCGGCCCGGGTCCCGCTCGCCCTCGGCACGGTCGGCACGACGGCCGCGCTGTGGGCGGTGACGATCTTCCACCCCGGGGGCCATGCGCCGATGTGGCTGCTGGTCGTCCTGTGCGTGGTGCTCGGGGCGTGCGGGCCCGCCTCCATGCTCGGCTTCGACTTCTCCCGCCCGGCCAACCCGCCGGAGCGCCAGGGCACCGCGTCCGGCATCGTCAACATGGGCGGCTTCATCGCCTCGATGACCACGCTGCTCGCGGTCGGCGTGCTGCTGGACGCGACCGGTGACAATTACCGGGTGGCGTTCTCGTCGGTCTTCGTCCTGGAGGCGCTGGGCGTCACGCAGATCCTGCGGCTGCGCGCGAGGGCCGCGCGCCGCGAGCGCGACCACCATGTGATCAGCCGGGTGGAAGCGGTGCACGTGCCGGCGTGATCCGGCCCCGAACGGCGGCGCGCCCGTCCCCCTCGTGGGGGCGGGCGCCGCTGTGTGCCGAAGGGTGTTTACGGGGTGACGGCAAAGTGCTGGAGGATGGCGTCGGCCAGCTCCTGGTCGCCCTCGGCCTTGATCCGGTCCGCCACGGCGGCGGGCCGCACCCGGCCGCAGGCCAGCCGGACGTACGTCTCCCAGTCCATGGACAGCGTCGCGGCGGGCCCGAGCGACGGGGCGACGTCCAGCGAACCGCGCCCCTCGGCGTCGACCCGCACCGTGCGCATGAACTCCAGCGGCCCGTGGACGTCCAGCACCACGGCGGAGTTGGCCGGTGCGCCCGCGCTCTTGGCCACCACCTTCGGCAGCCCCAGCAGCAGGACGTCGCGGGCGACCAGGGCGCCGGGGGAGTCGAGGTTGCCGGGCTTGCCCAGGGCCGTCCGCAGGTCCTGCTCGTGCACCCAGACGTCGAACGCGCGCATCCGCAGCGCCGTCTCCAGGGTCTGCTCCTTGCCCAGGGGCGCCCGCACCATGGTCTCCGGGTCCCGCGTCTCGTTCCGCAGCTGGCGGGAGCGGCGGATGACCGTGTACTCCAGCTCGGAGGTCATCTCCGGCGCGGTGTGGTGGCGCCTGACGTCGACCTGCATCTCCATGTAGCGGGCGAACTCGCTCTGCACGTGGAACAGGTCGCGCGGCAGGGTGTGGATCGGGCGCGGGTCGCCGAGCTGTTCGCACTCCATGCCGATGATGTGCGACACGATGTCGCGTACGGACCAGTTGGGGCAGGGTGTGCGGCCGTTCCACGCCCCCTCGGCGAGCGGGCTCACCAGCTCGGCTATCGACTCGATGGAGTGGGTCCAGGCGTCGGCGTAGGTCTGGAGGCTGGGATGGACGGTCACGGGACCCCTCGTGCAGGTTCTGCGGTGCATGGGCAACTGGGCGCGGACGGTCGGGCTGCGGGCTGCGGGCAGCAATGAGGTTCGGTGGCTAAGTTACGCTGCGAGCAGGCACCCCGGCAGTGCTTTCGTGTGACGATCGTAG
Organism: Streptomyces sp. NBC_00209; assembly: GCF_045206345.1. Lineage (NCBI taxonomy): Bacteria > Bacillati > Actinomycetota > Actinomycetes > Kitasatosporales > Streptomycetaceae > Streptomyces > Streptomyces sp. NBC_00209. The sequence continues at coordinate 3,611,598 of NZ_CP108121.1, forward strand.
GCCGGTGTTGACGGCTCGAATGCCAGGACGGTGGTAGTGTGCGCGCCTCCCTCATCCAGATCGCAGTAGACCCGGACGAACCCGTTGACTCCCGCAGGGAACGCGCCGCCTCGCTGGTGGCGTCGCAGCGGGGCGCGGATCTGGTGGTCCTGCCCGAACTGTGGCCGGTCGGCGCCTTCGCGTACACGGCCTTCGAGGACGAGGCGGAGCCGCTGACGGGACCGACGCACGAGGTGATGGCCAAGGCCGCCGCCGAGGCCGGGGTCTGGCTGCACGCCGGCTCCTTCGTGGAGCGGGCCGGGGACGGCACCCTCTACAACACCACGCTCGTCTTCTCCCCCGAGGGCGAGCGGGCCGCCGCCTACCGCAAGATCCACCGCTTCGGCTTCGACCAGGGCGAGGCGGTCATGATGGGCGCGGGCGAGGACCTGGTCACCGTCCCCCTCCCGGAGACCACGCTCGGCCTCTCCACCTGCTACGACCTCCGCTTCCCGGAGCTGTTCCGGGGCCTGGTCGACGCCGGCGCCGAAACCCTCGTCGTCGCGGCCGGCTGGCCGGAACGCCGCCGCGCCCACTGGACCCTGCTCGCCCGGGCCCGCGCCGTCGAGAACCAGGCGTACGTCCTCGCCGTCGGCTCCGCCGGCACCCACGCGGGCATCCAGCAGGCCGGGCACTCCCTCGTCGTGGACCCCTGGGGCGAGGTGCTCGCGGAGGCGGGCGCGGACGAGGAGGTGCTGACCGTGGAACTGGACACGGCCAAGGTCGCGGCGACCCGGGAGCAGTTCCCGGCGCTGAAGGACCGGCGGCTCGGGCTGGCCGCGCCGACCATCTGACGTGTGAAGGGCCCCTCGTCTCACGGTTTCACGTGAAACAAGGGGCCCTTCGCGCAGTCGGCGCGATCAGTCGTCGTGGTCCTTCTCCGCGAGCACGATCACGCATACCGCCACCGCGATCAGCAGCGACGCGTCGGCGTCGTCCCGCACGATGTCGATGCCGTACGTGTCCCGGATGGACAGCCAGCGACGGGAGATCTGGGCCAGCAGCTCTCCGTCGTAGTCGATGGCGAACTCACGGTCCAGGATCTTGCCGCTGACGTCCAGCTCCGTGCCGTCCGCCAGGGTCACGCGGTAGTGGTTGCGGAGCAGCGACAGATGCTTCTTCTTGATCTTGGCGAGCTGTTCGCCGTCCCGCTCGATCAGCATCGTGTCGCGCAGGCTCAGGAGCTTCTGGCGGATCTCCACGAGAATCCGGCCCTGCGCGTCCTTCAGCTCGAAGGTGTCGCGCACCCGCATGGCCTTGCCGTCGACCAGGAAGACCTTGCGGCCGTCCGCGTCCTCGATCCAGTAGTCGTCGCCGATGCTGAACAGGCGCTCACGCACGAGAAGTCTCATGGCTCACAGGTTCCCCGAGTCACCTGTGGAATGCGGGAACGCCACGGTGATGTTGACTGGTCTCATGGCAACACGTGCACGCGTCAGGGCCCCCGAACTCATCGGCAAGGGCGGCTGGCTCAATACAGGCGACCGGCAGTACACCCTCGGTGACCTGCGAGGACGCATCGTCATCCTCGACTTCTGGACCTTCTGCTGTGTGAACTGCCTGCATGTTCTCGATGAGCTGCGCGAGCTGGAGGAGAAGCACCGCGACACCGTCGTGATCATCGGCGTGCACTCGCCGAAGTTCGTGCACGAGGCGGAGCACCAGGCCGTCGTGGACGCGGTCGAGCGGTACGAGGTTCACCACCCGGTCCTCGACGACCCCGAGCTGGCCACCTGGAAGCAGTACGCCGTACGCGCCTGGCCCACGCTCGTCGTCATCGATCCCGAGGGCTATGTCGTCGCCCAGCACGCCGGTGAGGGCCACGCCCACGCCATCGAGAAGCTGGTCGAGGAGCTGGAGACGGAGCACGCGGCGAAGGGCACCCTGCGGCGCGGCGACGGGCCGTACGTGGCGCCGGAGCCGGTCGCCACGCATCTGCGGTTCCCCGGCAAGGCGCTGCTCCTCGCGGACGGCGGCTTCCTGGTCTCCGACACCACCCGGCACCGGCTGGTCGAGCTGGACCCGGACGGCGAGACCGTGCGCCGGCACTTCGGGGCGGGCGAGCGCGGGTTCGCGGACGGCGGGCCCGACCAGGTCCGCTTCAGCGAGCCCCAGGGCCTCGCCCCGCTGCCCGACGGGCGGATCGCGGTCGCCGACACGGTCAACCACGCCGTCCGCGCGCTCGACCTCACGACCGGGGAGACGACCACCCTCGCCGGTACCGGCCGCCAGTGGTGGCAGGGGGCGCCCACGAGCGGCCCGGCCCGCGAGGTGGACCTCTCCTCGCCGTGGGACGTCGCCTGGTTCGACGGCCGGCTCTGGATGGCCATGGCCGGGGTGCACCAGCTGTGGACGTACGACCCCGAGGACGGCACCGTGCGGGTCGCCGCCGGGACCACCAACGAGGGCCTGGTCGACGGACCGGGCGCCGAGGCGTGGTTCGCCCAGCCGTCCGGGCTCGCGGCGACCGAGGAGCGGCTGTGGGTCGCCGACTCGGAGACGTCCGCGCTCCGCTGGGTCGACCGCGAGGGCGCCGTGCACACCGCCGTGGGCACCGGCCTCTTCGACTTCGGCCACCGGGACGGCGCCGCCGAGCAGGCGTTGCTCCAGCATCCCCTCGGCGTCACCGCCCTGCCCGACGGGTCCGTCGCCGTCTGCGACACGTACAACCACGCCCTGCGCCGGTACGACCCGGCGAGCGGTGAGGTCACCACCCTGGCCACGGACCTGCGGGAGCCCAGCGACGCCGTGCTGGTGGACGGCGACCTCGTCGTCGTGGAGTCCGCCCGGCACCGGCTGACCCGGCTGCGGCTGCCCGAGGAGGCCGTACGCGTCGCCGAACAGGCGCACCGCACCCAGCGGGCCGCCACCGAGGTCGCTCCCGGCGCGCTCCGGCTCGACGTCGTCTTCCAGGCGCCGGCCGGGCAGAAGCTGGACACCCGGTACGGTCCTTCGACCCGCCTGCTGGTCTCCTCGACCCCGCCCGGGCTGCTGGCCGAGGGCGAGGGCGCGGGCACCGACCTCTTCCGCGACCTGGTCCTCGCGGACGGCGTCACCGAGGGCGTCCTGCACGTCTCCGCGATGGCCGCGTCCTGCGACGACGACCCCGCCAACGAGTACCCGGCCTGCCACGTCCACCAGCAGGACTGGGGCGTCCCCGTCCGCGTCACCGAGGGCGGCGCGGCCCGGCTGCCGCTGGTCCTCGCGGGGATGGACGCGTAAGGGGGCACCGGCGCGCCGCGTGAGCGGTCCGCCTCAGCCGTCCGCCTCAGCCGTCCGCCGTGAGGCGGCGGGTCGCCTCGGTGTGGCGGCGTACGTGGTCCGGGCTCGCCGTCACCCGGAGCAGCGCCTCCAGGGCCCGGACCGCGCCCTCGTCGTAGCCGGCGCGCTCCGCCTCGGCGGCGGCCTCGTCCAGGAGGCGGATGCCCTCCACCTCCGCGCCCAGGGCGAGGCGGGCCTCGCCGCTCACGGACAGCAGCAGCACCCGGCGGGCCGCCTCCTCGTGCTCGGGGCCCAGGTCGAAGGCGGTCCGGGCGGAGTCCAGGGCGTCCTGCGGGCGGCCCGCCGTGAGCTGCATCCGGGCCAGGTGCTGGAGCGCGAGCATCCCGGTGTGCGCGTCGGGCTCCTTCCGGGCCAGTTCGAGGGCCCGCTCGCAGCCCTCCATCGCCACGTCCAGGCCGCCCTGCTCGGCCTGGACGATGGCCAGGTTGATGAGCGCCGTCGCCTCGCCGAGCCGGTCCCCGGCCCGCCGGGCGAGTCCGGGCGAGGGCTCCAGCGTGGCGACGGCCTCGCCGGTCCTGCCCTCCTCCGCCAGCACCCAGCCGAGCAGATTGCGGACCCGGGACTCGGCGTACGGGTCCTCGCGGGCGACGGCCGCCGCCAGGGCGAGTTCCAGCATCGGGGTCCAGCCGTCCCGGACCCGCCACACCACGTGCGGCCACTGGAGCAGGATGATCCGCCACGCCCGGTCGTCGAGCCCGGCGGCCCGGGCCGCGGTGGCCGCCAGGGTCAGGTCCTCGCGCTCGGCGGCCAGCCAGCTCATCGCCTCCGCCCGGTCCGTGAAGTCCCGGGTCGCGATGGGCGCGTGGAAGTCGTCGGGCAGCACAAAGCAGGGTTCGCCGCCCGGTTCCGCCGTGTCCGCGGCGGCGAGCGCGGTGGCGATGTAGTGGTCCAGCACACCGATGAGCGCGTCCGGCGCCGCCGCCGGGTCGAGTTCCCGCGCGTACAGCCGCACCAGGTCGTGCAGTATCCAGCGGCCGGGGCCCGCCTCCGTGACCAGATGGGCGGCGGCCAGCCGTTCCAGCGCCGCCCCGGCGGTGACCGGGTCGCTGCCGGCGAGCGCGGCCGTGGTGTACGGGTCGAAGTGGCCGCCCGGGTGGTGGCCGAGCCGGCCGAGGTGGTGGACGGCGTCCGGCGGCAGCTGCTGCACGGTGAGCCGCAGGGCGGCGGACACACCGGTGTCCTCCACGTCCAGGTAGGACAGCCGGCTGCGCTCGTCCGCGAGTTCACCGGCCATGGCGGCCAGCGTCCACTGCGGGCGCCCCGCCAGCCGGGCCGCCGTCACCCGCAGCGCGAGGGGCAGACCGCCGCAGAGCTCGGCGAGCCGCCGGGCCGCCACCGGTTCCGCGAGGACCCGTTCCTCGCCGAGCACCCCGGCCAGCAGCGCGGTGCCGTCCGTCGGTTCGAGTATGTCCACCGGGACCGGGACGGCCGCGTCCGAGGCGATGAGACCGTCGAGCCGGTGCCGGCTGGTGACCAGCGTGACGCAGTCCGCGCCGCCCGGCAGCAGCGGCCTGACCTGCGCGGAGTCCCGGGCGTTGTCCAGCACGACGAGGAGGCTGAGCCGGTCGGTGAGCGAGCGGAACAGGGCCGCCGCACCGGCCATGGACTCCGGCACCCGGCGGGGCGCGACGCCGAGCGCGAGCAGGAATTCCCGCAGCACTTCGAGCGGGGTCGGCTCCGCGGTGTCCCCGAACCCGCGCAGATCCGCGAAGAGCCGCCCGTCCGGGAAGGCGGCGGGGGTACGCCGCGCCCAGTGCAGCGCGAGCGCCGTCTTCCCGACCCCGGCCGGCCCAGTGACCAGGCACACGGGCGCCTCCCCGGCGGCGGCCCGCGACAAGGCGGTCAGCTCGGCCCCCCGCCCGTGGAACCCGCGCGGCGCGCGCGGCAGCAGATCGGCGGGTGCGCCTCCGGCGGTGTACAGGGGAGGCGTCACGTGCGCCGGCACGACGGCCTGCGAGGTGCCACTCCCGGCGGACGGCTGCGGCCCGCCGGACGCCGCACCGGGCAGCGGCGAACCGGCCGGCGGTGCGCCGCTGCCGGCGGCCCCAACGGTGTGCCCAGGAGCGACGGGCCCGCCCTCCCCGCGCAGGATGCGCGCATACGCGTCCGCCAGCTCGCGGCCCGGGTCGATGCCGAGTTCGTCCGCGAGCAGGCGGCGGGTGCGGTGGAAGCAGTCCAGGGCCTCGGACTGGCGGCCCGAGCGGGAGAGCGCGGTCATCAGGGCCGCCGCCAGGGATTCGCGCATCGGGTGGGCGACGGCCTCCGCGCGCAGGACCGCCGCCGCGCGGTGGTGTTCGCCCAGCTTCCCGTACGCGCGGGCCAGCTGCTCGACCGTCGAGAGGCGGGACTCCTCCAGCGCGTGGGCGGCCGCCTGGAGCGGGGCGCTCGCGTAGGTGCCGGTGAGGGCGGGGCCCTGCCAGAGCGACAGGGCCTCCTTCAGCATCAGCACCGTGTCGGCGGGACCCCGCTGCTCGCGGGCCAGCATCAGCAGTTCCTCGAACCGCTGGGAGTCCAGCAGGGTTTCGGGCGCCCGGAGGAGGTACGCGTCGCCGAGCGTCGCCAGCTCGACCCCGTACGCCTGCGCGTCCGCGTCGACCAGCAGGGCGCGCAGGCGGGAGACATGGCCCTGGATGACCGTGCGGGCGTGGAGCGGAGGCTCCTCGTCCCACAGGCAGTCGGTCAGCCGTGCCATGGATACGGGGGTGTTGGCGTGCAGCAGCAGGGCCGCGAGCAGGCTGCGGCGCTTGGCGGGGCCGAGGGGCAGCGGCCCGGTCAGCGTGTCGACGCAGACGGTGCCGAGCAGCCGGAACTCCACGAGCGGCTCCCCTTCGGGGTCTGACGCGCCCGGTTCCGGGTCACGGACAAGTGCCCAGAATATCGGGGATTCCGCCGTGGTGTTCCGGGGGTGTGGCCGGATCGCCCCCGGTCACAGGTGCCGTTCGTCGTCGGAGACGACCGTCGTGGTGGGCGGCACGACCATGCGGCGGCGCCGGATGACGCTCGCGTAGACGAAGACGCCGATGATGCCGACGATCATCATGATCCAGCCGACCAGGTCGACGTTGACGCTGTCCATGTGCCAGTCGGTCGCGAAGGCGAGGATCGCCCCAGCGCCGATGAGGAGAATGCATCCGCCGAGTCCCATGAGTTCCGCCTCCCAGGCGGCCCGGGACCTCCGGGCCGTGTACGGAGCGCGTACCCTGCCCGGCAACGAGCATGCGCGGGCGGGAGGTTGGGAGCCCCCCGCCCGCGCCCGGAGCCCGGGCGTCAGCCGGCCAGGAAGGCCGCCAGCGCGTTCGCGAGGAGGTACGGGTCGTCCGCGCCGCACAGCTCACGGGCGCTGTGCATCGACAGGATGGCGACGCCGATGTCGACGGTCTTGATGCCGTGCCGGGCCGCGGTGATCGGGCCGATCGTCGTGCCGCAGGGCATGGCGTTGTTGGAGACGAACGTCTGCCACGGCACGCCCGCCTTCTCGCAGGCCGCGGCGAACACGGACCGGCCGCCGCCGTCGGTGGCGTACCGCATGTTGACGTTGACCTTGAGGATCGGTCCGCCGTTGACGACCGGGTGGTGCGTGGGGTCGTGGCGCTCCGCGTAGTTCGGGTGGATCGCGTGGCCGGTGTCGGAGGAGAGGCAGACCGTGCCGGCGAAGGCGCGGGCGCGGTCCTCGTAACCGCCGCCCCGGGCGAAGACCGACCGCTCCAGGACCGTGCCGAGCAGCGGCCCGTCCGCGCCGGTGTCCGACTGCGAGCCGTTCTCCTCGTGGTCGAAGGCGGCCATCACCGGGATGTACGGCAGCTCGGCGTCGGGCTGCCCGGCGACGGCGGCGAGCGCGGCGGTCGCCGCGTGCACCGAGAGCAGGTTGTCCATGCGCGGCCCGGCCAGCAGCTCGCGGTCGCGGCCCAGATAGGCCGGCGGCTCGACGGGGTGCGGCATCAGGTCCCAGCCGGTGATGTCCTCGGCGTCGACGCCCGCCTCCTCGGCGACGAACCGGATGAGGTCGCCCTCCTCGACGTCCCCGAGTCCCCAGATCGGCTGCATGTGCTTCTGCCGGTCGAGCTTGAGCCCGTCGGTGTTGGCCGACCGGTCCAGGTGCACGGCGAGCTGCGGTACGCGCAGCAGCGGGCGGTCGATGGAGACCAGCCGGTCCGTGCCGTCACGGAGCGAGATCCGGCCGGCGAGGCCGAGGTCGCGGTCCAGCCAGGTGTTGAGCAGGGTGCCGCCGTAGATCTCCACGGCGACCTGGCGCCAGCCGTACGCCCCGGTGTCCGGAATCGGCTTGACCCGGAGGTTCGGCGAGTCGGTGTGCGCGCCGGCGATCCGGAACGGGGTGTGCGCCCCGGCCCCCTCCGGCACGTACCAGGCGACGATCGCGCCACCGCGCAGGACGTACGTGCCGCCGGTGGTCCCGTCCCAGGCCGCGGTCTCCTCCACCTGCCGGAATCCGGCCTTCTCCAGCCGGGCGGCGGCGGTGGCCACGGCGTGGTACGGGGAGGGTGAGGCCGTCAGGAAGGCCATCAGATCGTCGGTGTGCCCGCGGTCGAAGCGGAGGGAGGAACTCATGTTCTTCACTGTAGCCAGACGTGGCCGAAAGGATTCCCTGTCTCCCCCCGGCCCACCGCGCCCATCATGCGGCCGCCGCCCCCGGGAACGGATCCGGGGGCGGCGGCAGGCAGACGTGCGGGACGGCTCCTAGAAGGCGGCCTCGTCCAGCTCCATCAGGGAGTTGTCGACGGCCTCGGCGAGAGCGCGCTCGGCGCCGACGCCCGGGAGGACGTTCGCGGCGAAGAACTTCGCGGCGGCGATCTTGCCCTGGTAGAAGGGGACGTCCTTCGCGGAGGCCGTCGGCAGCTTCTCGGCGGCCACGGCCGCACCCCTGAGGAGCAGGTAGCCGACGACGACATCGCCGGAGGCCAGCAGCAGGCGGGTGGTGTTGAGGCCCACCTTGTAGATGTTCTTGACGTCCTCGCCGGTCGCGGTGAGGTCGGTGATCATCGTGCCGACGATCGCCTCCAGGTCCACCGCGGCCTTCGCGAGGCTGTCCAGCGCACCGGACAGCTCCTCGTGGTCCTGGGCGCCCGCGAGGAACTTCTTGATCTCCTCGGAGAGCGTGTTGAGCGAGACGCCCTGGTCGCGGACGATCTTCCGGAAGAAGAAGTCCTGGCCCTGGATGGCCGTGGTGCCCTCGTACAGGGTGTCGATCTTGGCGTCGCGGATGTACTGCTCGACCGGGTACTCCTGGAGGTACCCGGAGCCGCCGAACGTCTGGAGCGACTGCGCCAGCTGCTCGTACGACTTCTCGGAGCCGTAGCCCTTGACGATCGGGAGGAGCAGGTCGTTGAGGCCGTGCAGCGCCTTGGCGTCCTCGCCCGCGGCCTCCTTCTCCTGGATCGCGTCCTGGACGGAGGCGGTGTAGAGGACGAGGGCGCGCATGCCCTCCGCGTACGCCTTCTGCGTCATCAGCGAGCGGCGTACGTCGGGGTGGTGCGTGATGGTGACCTTCGGCGCGGCCTTGTCCATGAACTGCGACAGGTCGGTGCCCTGGACGCGCTCCTTGGCGTACTCCAGCGCGTTCAGGTAGCCGGAGGAGAGCGCGGCGATGGCCTTCGTGCCGACCATCATGCGGGCGAACTCGATGATGCGGAACATCTGGCGGATGCCGTCGTGCTTGTCGCCGATGAGCCAGCCCTTGGCGGGGTGGCGGTCGCCGAACGTCATCTCGCAGGTGTTGGACGCCTTGAGGCCCATCTTGTGCTCGACGTTCGTCGCGTACACGCCGTTGCGCTCGCCCAGCTCACCGGTGGTCCAGTCGAAGTGGTACTTCGGGACCAGGAAGAGGGAGAGGCCCTTGGTGCCCGGGCCGGCGCCCTCGGGGCGCGCCAGCACGTAGTGGAGGATGTTCTCCGACATGTCGTGCTCGCCCGAGGTGATGAAGCGCTTCACACCCTCGATGTGCCAGGAGCCGTCCTCCTGCTCGACGGCCTTCGTGCGGCCCGCGCCGACGTCGGAGCCGGCGTCCGGCTCGGTCAGCACCATCGTCGAGCCCCACTGCTTCTCGACGGCGATCTCGGCGGCCTTCTTCTGCGCCTCGTTGCCCTCCTCGAAGAGGATGCCGGCGAACGCCGGGCCCGAGGAGTACATCCAGACGGCCGGGTTCGAGCCGAGCAGCAGCTCCGCGTAGCCCCAGATCAGGGAGCGGGGCGAGGTGGTGCCGCCGATCTCCTCCGGCAGGCCCAGGCGCCAGTACTCGGAGTCCATGAACGCCTGGTACGACTTCCTGAACGTGTCGGGGACCGGCGCCGTGTTGGTCTCCGGGTCGAAGACCGGCGGGTTGCGGTCGGCGTCCGCGTAGGAGTCGGCGAGCTCGTTCTCGGCGAGGCGGGAGACCTCGTCGAGGATGCTCTTCGCGGTGTCGACGTCCATCTCCGTGAACGGTCCGGTGCCGTACAGCTTGTCGCGCCCGAGGACCTCGAAGAGGTTGAACTCGATGTCGCGGAGATTCGACTTGTAGTGCCCCATGGGAAGGCTCCGTAATCAATAGCAGTGGCGCGCAGCGCCCCGTGGAGGGGTGGCCCGGACCTATCAGGTGACCTCTACGATGATGCTACCCGTCAGTAATAAGACGCAACCCCCTGAGCCCCGGATGTGGCCGATTACTCTTTGTCCCATGTACGGCTACGACCAGAACCAGGGCGCGCAGCAGCCGATGGGGGGCGGCTACGGCGAGCAGCCGCTGTACCCCGAACCCTCGCCGCCCTCGTTGGGTGACGCGGTACGGGCCTTCACGACCGGCTCGCTGTCCGCCGAGGACTTCCAGCAGGTCTTCGCGACCTCGAAGGTCTACTGCCCGCGCGGCGACAACCCGGGCTTCCTCGCGCTGCACAACACCCAGCAGCCGGTGATCCCGATGTTCACCACGCTCAAGGAGCTGCGGCGGTACGCGGGCAAGGACTCCAAGTACTTCGTGATCACCGGCGCCGAGGTGATCGACCTGCTGCCCACCGGCTACGGCTTCGTCCTGGACATGGAGGGCGAGCACCGAATGGTCTTCGACGCCAAGGCTGTCGAACAGATGGTCGATTTCGCGATGCGCCGCATGTACGGCTGATCCGCCGCCCGAGACTCCCGGAAGGGGCCCGTACCGCTCTCGGTACGGGCCCCTTCCGGCTGTCCGGGGGTGCGCGGGAATGCGGGGCGCCTTGCAGGATGTTCACCATTCAACTAAATTGATGGCAGTACCGTCCCCCGGAGGTGGCTCCCATGCCCGCAGTGACCGTCGAGAATCCGCTGACCCTGCCCAAGGTGGCCGCTTCCGGCGACGCCGCGGTCCGTCCCGTGCTCGCCGTGACCACGGCGCCGAGCGGCTTCGAGGGCGAGGGCTTCCCGGTCCGCCGCGCCTTCGCGGGGATCAACTACAAGTACCTCGACCCGTTCATCATGATGGACCAGATGGGTGAGGTGGAGTACGCGGCGGGCGAGCCGAAGGGCACGCCCTGGCACCCGCACCGCGGCTTCGAGACCGTGACCTACCTGATCGACGGCAGCTTCATCCACCAGGACTCCAACGGTGGCGGCGGCACCATCGGCAACGGCGACACCCAGTGGATGACCGCCGGTTCCGGGCTCCTCCACATCGAGGCGCCGCCGGAGTCCCTGGTCATGACCGGCGGCCTCTTCCACGGCCTCCAGCTCTGGGTGAACCTGCCGAAGGCCGACAAGATGATGGCCCCGCGCTACCAGGACATCCGCGGCGGCCAGGTCCAGCTGCTCGCCTCCCCGGACGGCGGCGCGCTGCTCCGTGTGATCGCCGGTGAGCTGGACGGCCACGAGGGCCCCGGCATCACGCACACCCCGATCACGATGATCCACGCCACCGTGCGCCCCGGCGCCGAGGTGACGCTGCCCTGGCGCGAGGACTTCAACGGTCTCGCGTACGTGCTCGCCGGGCGCGGCACCGCCGGTGCGGAGCGCCGCCCGGTCCACATGGGCCAGACCGCCGTCTTCGGCGCCGGCTCCTCGCTGACCGTGCGCGCCGACGAGAAGCAGGACGGGCACACCCCGGACCTGGAGGTCGTCCTGCTCGGCGGCCGCCCCATCCGCGAGCCGATGGCGCACTACGGGCCGTTCGTGATGAACAGCCAGGCCGAACTGAAGCAGGCTTTCGAGGACTTCCAGGCCGGCCGCCTTGGCACCGTGCCGGCCGTCCACGGCATGTGACCCGCGCTCCCGCCCCGCCGCCCGCGGGTGACGCTCCGTCACTCGTACGGCGGCGCGGGCGGGACACCGCTGCCGGGCCGTGATCGGCTGGCAGGGTGCAGACCCCGAAGCCACTCCTGCCCGAGGGCGCCCGGCGGACCGCCGCCTGGTGCGGTGTCGTCCTGCTGGTCACCGGTGTCGCCGCCGTCGCGGTCTGGCTGTGCGTCGTCTTCAAGACCGCCGTCACCCCTGTGCTGCTCGCCCTGCTCGGTACGGCGCTGCTCGGCCCCGTCCACCGCCGGATGACCACCCACGGGGTGAACCGCTCGCTGGCCGCCGCGGTCACCTGCGCGGTGCTGGTCGCCGTGGTCGGCGGCGCCGGCTACATCGTCGTCGCCGCGCTGGTCGAGACCGGTGACCAGATCGTCCAGTCGCTGAAGGACGCCGGGCAGTGGGTGACCGACCACTTCCAGGTCGCGGACGACATCGACGTGAACGACCTGGAGGCCAGTAGCCGCAAGCTGGTCGAGAAGTTCGGCGCGACCGCCGCGGGCGGGCTGCTCACCGGCATCAGCGTCATCGGCTCCCTCATCGCGACGAGTGTCCTGGCCCTCCTGCTGACCTTCTTCTTCCTGCGCGACGCGGACCGGGCCGCCGGCCTCGCCCACTCCCTCGCCCCGCGCGGCACCGGCGACATGGTCGAGGCGATGGGCCGGCGGGCCTTCGAGGCCGTCGAGGGCTTCATGCGCGGGACGACGTTCATCGCCCTGATCGACGCCGTCTGCATCACGGTCGGGCTGCTGATCCTGCGGGTGCCGGGCGCGGTGGGGCTCGGCGCGCTGGTCCTGGTCGGCGCCTACATCCCGTATCTCGGGGCGTTCCTCTCCGGGGCCGTCGCCGTGCTGGTGGCCCTCGCGGACCGGGGTTTCGCGATCGCGCTCTGGGCGCTCGGGGTCGTCCTCGCCGTGCAGGTGCTGGAGGGCCACATCCTTCAGCCGATGATCCAGAGCCGTACGGTGCAGATGCACCCCGCGATGATCCTCATCGCCCTGACGGCGGGCGCGAGCGTCGCGGGCATCCTCGGGATGCTGCTCGCGGTCCCGCTCTGCGCGGCGGCCTTCGGCATCATCGGGGAACTCCGCAAGGGCGGCCGTATCGCGCCTGAGGACACCCCCTAGTCCAGCTCCAGGTCGGGGAAGGCCGGTTCCGGGTGCTCGGCCTCGTTCAGCTCGAACCAGATCGACTTGCCCGCCCCCCGCGGATCGACCCCCCACTTGTGCGCGAGCATCTCCATCAGCACCAGGCCCCGGCCGCTGGACGCCATCTCGCCGGGCCGCCGCTTGTGCGGCAGCTCGTCGCTGCCGTCGGACACGTCGACGCGCAGACACCGTTCCCCCGGCGCCCCGGTCGCCTGGGCGACCATCAGCGCGTCCCCGTCCGTGTGCACCAGGACGTTCGTGGCGACCTCGGAGAGCAGCAGCACCGCCGCGTCGACCTGGTCGGGGTCCGCCCAGTCGTGCAGCAGCTCCCGCAGCAGCTGCCGGGCCGTCGAGATCCGCTCCGGCTCGGCCTGGGCGATGGACAGCGCGGTCCGCCGGGGAGCGGGCGGGGACGTGACGGAGCCCTCGCGCCGCAGCAGCAGTACCGCGACGTCGTCCTCCCGCCGGTCCACGAGCGGCCCGGTCGTGTAGTGCGAGCCCGGCCCGTGCACCGCCTGCACCAGCGCGTCCGCCAGCTTCTCCAGGTCGCCGGTGTGCCGTTCCAGGATCGGCCGGAGCCGGACCCAGCCGGTGGCGAGGTCGTGGCCGCCCGTCTCGATCAGCCCGTCCGTGCAGAGCATGATCGTTTCCCCGGCCTCCAGCACGACCCGGGTCGTCGGGTAGTCCGCGTCCGCCTCGACGCCCAGCGGCAGCCCGCCCTCGGTCTGCCGGATGACGGCGGTGCCGTCGGCGGTCATCACCACCGGGTCCGGGTGGCCGGCCCGTGCGATGTCCAGCACACCGGTCTCCGGGTCGGCCTCCGCGTACAGGCAGGTCGCGAAGCGCGCGGCCGTGGAGTCGTCGTCCTCGCCGGGGTCGGTGAGGCCGGAGAGGAAGCGCGAGGCGCGCGCCAGCACCGCGTCGGGGCGGTGCCCCTCGGAGGCGTACGCACGCAGAGCGATCCGGAGCTGGCCCATGAGGCCCGCCGCCCGCACGTCATGGCCCTGGACGTCGCCGATCACGAGGGCGATGCGGCCGCTGGGCAGCGGGATCAGGTCGTACCAGTCGCCGCCGACCTGGAGGCCGCCGCCGGTCGGCACATAGCGCGCCGCCACGGTCATCCCCGGGATGCCCGGGCCGAGCGAGGGCATCATCGTGCGCTGGAGGCCCAGCGACAGCTCCCGCTCGGTGTCGGCGGCGCCCGCCCGGGCCAGCGCCTGGGCGAGCATCCGGGCCACGGTCGTCAGCACCGACCGCTCGTCCGGCGAGAACGCCACCTGGTGCCGGAAGCCGGCCATCCAGGTCCCCATCGTGCGCCCGGACACGATCAGCGGCAGAAAGGCCCAGGAGCGGCGCCCGAACGGCCGGGCCATCGGCCAGGTGGCGGGGTAGCGGGCCCGGTACTCCTCCGGCGTCGGCAGATAGATCGCCCGGCCGGTCCGCACGACCTCCGTGGCGGGGTAGTCCGTGTCCAGCGGCATGTTGGCGAACGGCCCCTCGTCGCTGAGGGAGTGCCCGTGCTGCCCGACGACCGTCAGCCGCTCGCCCTCGACGCCGAAGACCGCGAGGCCGTCCGGCGAGAACCCGGGCATGGAGAGCGAGTAGGCGACCCGCAGCACCTCCGTGGTGGACCCGGCCTCCGCCAGGGCCCGTCCCGCGTCCAGCAGGAACGCCTCGCGGGAGCGCCGCCAGTCGCCCGTGATGGCGATGTGCTTCCCGGTGGTCCCGGGCGGGGGCTCGGCGACCTCCTGGAGCGTGCCGACGAGCACGTAGTCCCGGCGGCACTCACCGGCCGGCACCGGCTTGGAGCGGCTGCGCACGGTGCGCAGGACCCGGCCGCTGCCGTCCACGATGCGCAGCCGGGCCTCGGCCAGGGTGCCCTCGGCCACGGCAAGGCTGACCACCCCGGCGATCTCGTTCCAGTCGACGGGGTGGAAGCGGGAGCGGACCTCCGATTCGCGGAAGACGCCGGGCTCGGTGGGCAGCTCAAGGAGACGGGCGGCCTCCGCGTCGAGCGTGACCGTCCCGGCTCCGTTGTCCCAGCGCCACAGCCCGGTCGCGGTCGCGGCCAGCACATCCTCGGTGCGCATTGCCCCACTTTAAACCGGCATGTGGGTGGAAGGCAGTGGTGCGGGCCCCCGGACGATCTTGGCGCGGACAATGACAATGAAACGCTCCGGTCGCGGGCGGTAGCCTGGGAGGGCTGAATTTCCCCCAACCGCGAAGACTGGATGAACGACGATGCATCGGTACAGGTCCCACACCTGCGGCGAGCTCCGCGCCTCTGACGTCGGCACCGACGTCCGGCTGAGCGGCTGGCTGCACAATCGCCGAGACCTGGGCGGCATCCTCTTCATCGATCTGCGCGACCACTACGGTCTCGTGCAGCTCGTTGCCCGCCCCGGCACGCCGGGCAACGAGGCCCTGGCGAAGCTCACCAAGGAGACCGTCGTCCGCATTGACGGCAAGGTTTCCGCGCGCGGCGCCGAGAACGTCAACCCGGACCTGCCGACCGGCGAGATCGAGATCGAGGTCTCCGAGGTCGAGGTGCTGGGCGAGGCCGGCCCGCTGCCCTTCACGATCAACGCCGACGACGGTGTGAACGAGGAGCGGCGCCTGGAATACCGCTTCCTCGACCTCCGTCGCGAGCGCATGCACCGCAACATCATGCTGCGCTCCGCCGTGATCGCCTCGATCCGCTCCAAGATGGTCGCCCTCGGCTTCAACGAGATGGCGACGCCGATCCTCACCGCGACCTCCCCCGAGGGCGCCCGTGACTTCGTCGTCCCGTCCCGGCTGAACCCCGGCAAGTTCTACGCCCTGCCGCAGGCCCCGCAGCAGTTCAAGCAGCTGCTGATGATCTCGGGCTTCGACCGCTACTTCCAGATCGCGCCCTGCTTCCGCGACGAGGACGCCCGCGCCGACCGCTCGCCCGGCGAGTTCTACCAGCTCGACGTCGAGATGTCCTTCGTGGAGCAGGAGGACGTCTTCCAGCCGATCGAGAAGCTGATGACCGAGCTCTTCGAGGAGTTCGGCAACGGCCGCCACGTCACCTCGCCGTTCCCGCGCATCCCGTTCCGCGAGTCGATGCTGAAGTACGGCAACGACAAGCCGGACCTGCGCGCCAAGCTGGAACTGGTCGACATCTCCGACGTCTTCGCGGACTCGGAGTTCAAGGCGTTCGCCGGCAAGCACGTCCGCGCCCTTCCGGTGCCGGACACGGCGGGCCAGTCCCGTAAGTTCTTCGACGGCCTCGGCGAGTACGCCGTGGAACACGGCGCCAAGGGCCTCGCCTGGGTCCGCGTCGGCGAGGACGGCACGCTGGCCGGGCCGATCGCCAAGTTCCTCACCGAGAGCGACATCAAGACGCTCACCGAGCGGCTCTCGCTCGTCCCGGGTCACGCCGTCTTCTTCGGCGCGGGCGAGTTCGAAGAGGTCTCCAAGATCATGTCCGCCGTCCGCGTCGAGGCCGCCAAGCGGGCCGGCCACTTCGAGGAGGGCGTCTTCCGGTTCTGCTGGGTCGTCGACTTCCCGATGTACGAGAAGGACGAGGAGAGCGGCCGGATCGACTTCTCCCACAACCCCTTCTCGATGCCCCAGGGCGGCCTGAAGGACCTGGAGGAGAAAGACCCGCTGGACATCCTCGCCTGGCAGTACGACATCGTCTGCAACGGCATCGAGCTGTCCTCCGGCGCCATCCGGAACCACGAGCCCGAGCTGATGATCAAGGCGTTCGAGATCGCCGGCTACGACCGCGAGACCGTGGAGCGCGAGTTCGCGGGCATGCTCAAGGCGTTCCGCCTCGGCGCCCCGCCGCACGGCGGCATCGCCCCGGGTGTCGACCGCATCGTGATGCTGCTCGCCGACGAGCCGAACATCCGCGAGACGATCGCGTTCCCGCTGAACGGCAACGCCCAGGACCTGATGATGGGCGCGCCCACCGTCCTGGAGGAGACCCGCCTCCGCGAGCTCAACATCCAGCTCCGCAAGCCGGCCGGGCCGGCGAAGGACGCGCAGAAGTAATTCCGCCTGTTTCACGTGAAACAGCCCCCGGCCGCCACTGGCCGGGGGCTGTTCGCGTGACAGGCCCTCAGCGGTTCCGATTAAGCACACGAATCACCTGAACGGTTACGGCCGGATGGGCTCCGCCCCGGATTGGGCGGTGACGCGGGCGGCAATGACTGGCTGGGCCGACATCGGCGCATCCACTGCTGAGGAGCTCTCCGTGCCCGTGCCCCCTTCGCGCGCGCCCCTGCGCCTGCCGCACGTCGTCTGCTCCCTCATCCTGCTCGTGCTGCTCGCCGGCTGCGGGGCGGGCGGCTTCGCCGGTACGGGGATGAGCGGGGCCGCCACGGAGCAGGCGCGGATCAAGGGCGTACCGGGGCCGTCCGGGGCGGCCGCGTCGGCCGCCGCTTCCGCCGCCGGGGCGCCGCGCGGGTGGTCGCCCCTGCCGGTGTCGCCCGTGCCGTCGGCGCCGGCGGCCTCGCCGCAGCCCACGGAGCTCCCCGGCCTCGGCGCGAAGACCCGGGCGGCGGTCCCGGCCACGGCCCGGCAGGCGTTCGTGGTGACCGGGGACTCGGTGGACTCCAACCGGTCGACCGCCGTCCTCTACACCCGGGACGGGCCCGCCGGGCCGGGCTGGCGGGCCACGCTGGGCCCCTGGCCCGCCCACAACGCCCTCAACGGCTGGACCGGCGAGCACTGGGAGGGCGATCTGCGCTCACCCATCGGTGTCTTCACGCTGACCGCGGCGGGCGGCCGCCTCGCGCCCCCGGACACGGCACTCCCGTACGACCTGAGCCCGGACTTCCGGGTGACGGGCGAGGGGTTCCACGGGGAGCCGCTGGAGGGCTCCTTCGACTACGTCGTCGCCATCGACTACAACCGTCTCCCCGGCACCTCCCCGCTCGACCACACCCGCCCCCTCGGCGAGGAGCGCGGCGGCGGGATCTGGGTGCACGTGGACCACGGAGGGCCGACCCAGGGCTGTGTCTCGGTCACCGAGGACCGGATGAAGGATCTCCTGGGCGTCCTCGACCCGGCCATGAAGCCCGTCATCGTGATGGGGGACGCGGAGTCGCTGGGCCGCTGAACCGCCCGGCCGGAGAGCTTTGCGAAACCTCCCTTCCCGTATCAAGGACGCATCCTGGGAGGGAATGGACACGCATGCACGAGGCGAGGGCAGGGACCGGATGGGGCCGGGGTCGGGGCTCGGCCTGTCGATCGTGCGGTCCATCGCGCCGGCCCACGGCGGTACGGTCACGGCGGTGCCGGGCCCCGGAGGCGGGCTCGCCGTGACCGTACGCCTGCCGGCGTCTCAGGAACGCGTGGCCACCCACGCGGGGAGCGCGGCCAGCAGCTCGCGGTAGAACGTGGCGTCCGGGACCTCGCGGGGCGCGGGGCCCGCGTGGAAGAAGCCGGTGTTCGGGGCGTCCAGCTTCCGCAGGAAGTCGAAGCCCTTGGCGTCCGTCTCGCCGAACGCGACGAACTGGAAGAACAGCGGCAGCCGGGCCGCCGCGTCGATCGCCTGGCGGGCGGCCTGCCGGACGTCCGGGGGCCCGTCCGCCTGGAAGACCACCAGCGCGGGGCCGGTCGCCCCGGACCTCTCGTAGTGCGCGACGACCTCCTCGACCGCGCGGTGGTAGTTCGTCCGGCCGAGCCGGCCGAGGCCCGCGTTGAGGGCGTCGATCCGGCCCTCGTGGCCGTCCAGCTCCACCGTGCCGGTGCCGTCGATGTCGGTCGAGAAGAACACGACCCGCACGGTGGCGCTCTCGTCCAGGTGCGCGGCGAGGGCGAGCGTGCGGTCGCCCAGGTGCTGGGCGCTGCCGTCCTTGTAGAACGGGCGCATGGAGCCGGAGCGGTCCAGGACCAGGTAGACCGTGGCGCGCAGCCCGGTCAGCCCGTGCGCCTTCAGCCCGGCCTGCGCCGCCTTGTACGCCCCCACCAGCTCGGGCGCCCGCGCCCTGACCTTGGCGAGGGTGAGGGCGGGCTTGCCGGCGGCGGGGGCGGCCGGGGCCGCCTCGGGCTCCGGGTCCATGTCGATGATGATCGGCGCGGGGGCGGCGGCCTCCGGCTCGGGTGCCACGACGGGGGCCGGTTCGGCCACCGGCTCGGCGGACGCCTTCGGCTCGGGGGCCGCGACCGGCTCCGGCTCGGCGACCGGCTCCGGCGCCGGGGTCTCGCTCGCGATGACCGGCTCCGGCTCGGGGGTCTCCGTGGCCACGACGGGCTCGGGGGCCGCGATGGGCTCGACGACCGTCTTCGGCTCTGCCACGGGGGCCTCGGCCTCGACGACGGGCTTCGGCGCCTCGGCCTCCGGCTCCGCCACGGGGGCGGCGGTCTCCGCGACCGGCTCCGGCTCGGCGACGGGCTCGGGGGCCTCGGTCTCCGCGACCGGCTCAGGGGCCTCCGGCTCGGCGGCCGCCTCCGGCGCCTCGGCTTCGGGGGCCTCCGGCGCCTCCGCGTCCGGGCCCTTGCCCTGGGCCGGGACCGTGGGTGTGGCCGGGTGGTCGAAGGCCGCGGCCACCAGGTCGGACGCCTTGGCGTCGTCGTCGGACGACGCGGGGGCGGGCACCGAGATCGTGACGGGTGCCTCGTCCGGCTCCGAGGCCGTGGCGCTCGCGCGCTCGCCCTGGGGCGGGACCGTGGCCGTCGTCGGGTCGTCCTGGTCCGTGCGGTCACGGCCGAACACCTTGCGCAGCAAGCTCCGAATGCCCATGGGCGAGCCTTTCGCGTGAGTGGGGTGCGATGAATGTCCGTACTGCGGGAATTGATCCCTGGCCAGGGCGGATACGTAAGGTTAGCGGCCGGATAAGGCCGTTCGACGGCACGGCCCGCATGTGGGACAACCGAGAGCGAACCGAGCCCGGACCGAGTCCTGGGGCCCTGTACGGGCGTTCACCGCGTCCCCATGTCACCTGCACCGCGTAGGCGTCGAGTTGACGCGGGAACATGCCGCCCCGGCGCACCGCTTACAGTCGACGCATGGTTTCGGGTGAGGCTCCGCAGACGGAGGGCAGCGTCCGGGTCGATGTCTGGATCTGGTCGGTCCGGCTCACGAAGACCCGGGCGCAGGCCGCTGCCGCCTGCCGTGCGGGTCATGTGAAGGTCGCGGGCGAACGCGCCAAGCCCGCGCAGCCGGTGCGCGCCGGTGACGAGGTGCGGCTCCGGCACGCGGGGCGGGACCGCGTCGTCGTCGTGTCGAAGCTGGTGAAGAAGCGGGTGGGCCCGCCCGTGGCCGCCGAGTGCTTCATCGACAACAGCCCGCCCCCGCCGCCGCGCGAGGCCGCGATCGAGGTCCCGGTACGCGACCGGGGCGCGGGGAGACCGACGAAGCGCGACCGCCGCGAGATGGACCGGCTGCGCGGAATGGGCCCCGGCCCGACGGAGTAGCGCGGGAGCCCCCCAAGGGACCCCTGCCTCAGCGGTGACCGGACGCGTGCACCACGATCACCGTCTTGCCGCGCGCCCCGCCCGCCCGGTTGCGCGCCAGGGCCGGCGGCGCCTGTGCCAACGGGACTTCGGCGTCGACGGGCACGCGCAGGATGCCGTCCGCCGCGCCCGCCGCCAGCACGTCGAGCAGGACCGGGCTCGGGTCGAGACGGAAGTCGACGCCCCTGACGCCCTCGGGCAGCCGGGCCCCGGCGGCGGCGCCCCGGGTGGAGAGTGCGATGCCGCCCGGCCGGACCGCCGCCGCGTACGCCGCGAACGCGTCCGGGTCCGCCGACGCCAGGTCGGCCAGCGCGTCGATACCGTCCGGGCAGGCCCTCCGCAGCGCGTCGGCAGGCGGTCCGTCCGTCAGGTCCACCGAGGCCGCCGCGCCCAACGACCCCATCCTGGACCGCTCGTCACCGCGCACCGCCGCGATCACGCGGACGTCCCGCGCCCGGGCGAGCTGGGTCAGGCAGCAGCCGACACCGCCCGCCGCCCCGACGACCAGCAGGGTCTCGTGGCCGCGCAGCGCGACCTCCTCCAGGATCTGGGCGGCGGCCATCCCGGTGGACGGGAGCGCGGCGGCGGCCCGGGGGGTGAGGCCGCGCGGGACGAGGGCGATGGCGGAGTCCTGTTCCACGCACAGGTACTCCCCGTACGAACCGCACGCCTCGGCCACGGCCGCCCGCCCGAACACCGGGTCGCCCACCCGGAAGCGGTTCTCGCCGCCGCCGATCATGTCGACGCGGCCCGCGTAGTCCAGGCCGACGACGAACGGGAAGGCCCGGGGCGCCGGGGCGAGTCCACCGGCGGAGCCGTCCGTGACCTGCCAGTCCAGCGGGTTGAGCGAGGCGTATTCGACGCGCACCCGGACCTCGCCGGGCCGGGGCTCCGGCTTGGGCAGCTCG
Source organism: Streptomyces sp. NBC_00209 (assembly GCF_045206345.1). Classification (NCBI taxonomy): domain Bacteria; kingdom Bacillati; phylum Actinomycetota; class Actinomycetes; order Kitasatosporales; family Streptomycetaceae; genus Streptomyces; species Streptomyces sp. NBC_00209. The sequence continues at coordinate 3,632,656 of NZ_CP108121.1, forward strand.
ACCAGCACCGGGTCGGCCCGCAGCGCGCTGACGGCGATGGCTCGCATCCGTACACCTCCCAGTCGGGCCGCTCCGTCGGGAGCGGCCGCGTCATTCCGCCGGGGCCGGCAGCACCCGCTGGGCCCAGATCCGGGCCGCCACCGCGCACACCGCGACGGCCAGGCCCAGGCCGAAGACGATCCACACCGTGGTGCGCAGCGAGGAGGTCAGCGCGTCGTAGACGGCCGCGGCGGCGCCGGTGTCGCTGTCCGGGACCTCGTCGAGGACCCGGTCGCGGGCCAGCGCCAGCAGCCCGCGCAGCACCAGCGCGCCGAGCGCGAAGCCCGCGCCCGCCACGGCGGTGCCGGCCAGCGCGGCCATGGCCCGGGCCCGGCGGCCGGGTCCGCCGCGCGTCCGGGCGAGCACGATGGCGAGCAGCGCGAGGACGAGCGTGCCGACGGCCGGCCACACGCTCGCGTTCCGCAGCCACCGGAAGCTCTGCCGCAGCTGGTCCGCGCGGTCGGCGGAGACCAGTTGGATGTCGGTGTGCTGGACGGGGATCTGATCGGCGAACGGCACCCCGTTGTCCACCAGGTTCTGCTTCACCTGCTCCGTGACGGGCGCCAGGTCGATCGTCACGCTCTCGCCGCTCCGCCCGTCCAGCGCGGCGCTGACCGTCTCGTGCGCGGTGCGGTTGGCGGCGGTCCAGGCGTCCTGGAAGGCTTCCGTGGTGGTGAAGGACGCCACGGCCTGGTGCAGGAACTCACGCACGGTGCTCTGGAGGGGGCCGACGTCGATCTGCTTCATCGCGCCGTCGGTGATCAGGTCCGCGACGGTGCCCTGGACCGCGGGGTCGTCGGCGAGCGGGGCGACGGCGGCCACGTAACGGTCCGTGTCGTCGATCTCCAGGTCGACCCAGGCGGACAGCGCGCTCAGCGGCACCAGGACGGCCAGCAGCACCAGGAGTACCGCCGACAGGGCCACCGAGAAATACGTCCGCACCCCTCCAGGGAATCCCGGATGGCGCCGGGGCGCCCCGGGCCATGGGCCATCCGAGTTGCCGGGCGGCCCGACCAGGTGTGCTCTGGAGGGAAAGCGGGGGCGACGGAAGGAGCTCTCTGCCATGGCCGCACACGCTTCGGTGCCGGCACGCGGGAAGCACGCGATGCCCGCCCGGCACCGCCCGGTCCTCAGCTGGGCCATCCCGGTCACGCTGGGCGTGATCATGGGCTGCTACGCGACCGCCATCGTCCGCGGCGGCGGGGTCCTCACGGGCACCCGGCTGGCCCTCGGGCTCGTCTCGGGCGCCGTTCTCGCGGTGCTCTGCTTCGGGCTCGGCCGCATCCAGAACCGGCTGCCGCGCGAGCTGCGGGCCGCCGCGTACGGGGTGCTGACCGGCGGTTCGATCGGCTTCCTCTACAGCCTGTCCGGCGCGAGCATCCTGTCGGCGTCGGTGCTCGGCCTGATCCTCGGAGCCGGCGGACTGCTCGCCGCGTACTACTACTTCTACACGCGGGAGTGACGCCCGCACCCACCCGCACGTCAGCGATCCTTGACCTTCTCCCTGGGGGAAGGCCAAGGATCGAGTGTGCCGGGGCGGGGAGTCCGCCCGGTATGAGGAGGCGTGCGGTGACGGAGTACGGGCAGGGGCGGGGCCCCGGCGCGGAGCTGGTGACGATCGGGGCGTTCGCCCGGCTGTCCCGGCTCTCCGCGAAGGCGCTGCGCCGCTACGACGAGCTCGGTCTGCTCCCACCCGCCCTGGTCGACCCGGTGAACGGCTACCGGTATTACGACCCGGCGCAGGTGCGGGCGGCCCGGCTGGTGGCCTGGCTGCGCCGGATCGGGATGCCGCTCGCCCGGATCAGGGAGGTGATCGCGCTGGACTCCGGCGCGGCCGCCGCGGCGATCCGGGTGTACTGGGCGCGCGTCGAGGCGGAGACGGCGGCCCGCCGTGACCTCGCGGCCTTCCTCATCGACCAGCTGTCGACGGAGGACGTCATGACATCGGTGGGCACACTCGGAATCCGCTACGCGGCCCGCACCGACACGGGTGCGGTGCGCGAGACCAACCAGGACGCGGTCTACGCCGGGGCCCGGCTGCTCGCGGTCGCCGACGGGTTCGGCGCGGGCGGGGCGGGGGCCAGCACGGCGGCGATCGAGGCACTGAAGCCGCTCGCGCCGGGCGCGGTGCCGGCGGCGGAGCTGCTGAACATCCTGCACGACGCGGCGGAGCGGGCTGCGCTGGCGGTGCGGGACGCGGTGGCGCGGAGCGCGGCGCCGGAGGAGTCCGGCACGACGCTGACGGCGATGGTGTGGACGGGCTCGCGGCTGGGCCTGGTGCACATCGGGGACTCGCGGGCCTATCTGCTGCGCGGGGGCGAGCTGTTCCGGATCACGCACGACCACAGCCTGGTCCAGTCGATGATCGACGACGGTTCGCTGACGGAGGAGGAGGCGTTCTCGCACCCGCAGCGGGCGATGCTCCTCAAGGTGCTGTCCGGGGACGGCCCGTACGGCTCCGGGCCCGATGTGGACGTCCGGGACGCGCTGCCCGGCGACCGCTATCTGCTGTGCTCGGACGGGCTTTCGGCGGTCGTGGACGGCGGGGAGCTGGCGCGGGTGCTGGCCGGGTCGGACGGGCCGTCCACCGCCGTGGGCGCGCTGATCGAGCTCGCGGAGGCGGCCGGCGCGCCGGACAACGTGGCGTGTGCGGTGGCGGACGTCGTGGAGCTGTGAGTACGCGGGAGGGCCCCGCACCACGCGTGGTGCGGGGCCCTCCCTTGCGTACCGGATCAGTTCCGGATCAGTTGCGGACGACGGTCACCGGGCAGGCGGCGTGCTGGGTGACGTGCAGGCTGACCGAGCCGAGCAGGGTCGCCTTGAAGCCGCTGTAGCCGCGCGCGCCCACGACCAGCAGGTCGGCGCCCTCGGCCCGGTCCAGCAGGGCCTGTGCCGGGTTGCCGATCACGACGACCTTGCTGACGGCGGCGGCGCCCTGGGCGCCCAGCGCCTCCTCCAGGGTCTCGGTGAGGGACACCGTGGCCATGGCCTGGGGGTCGAAGTCCTCCGGGAGGCCCGGCATCATCGACGCCCAGCTGGTAGCGGGGTACTCCCAGCTGTTGACGGCCTCCACCGTGTCACCGGTCAGCTCCGCCTGGCGTACGGCCCAGTGCAGTGCCTTGACCGACGACTCGGAGCCGTCGACGCCCACCACGATCCTGCCCATCTCTGCCTCCAGCTCGGTTCTGCGGTTGTGCTCGGATCACGTGTTTCCCGTACGACTCTAGTCAAAAGGGGCGAAACGGCGATCTCCGTGGGGCCGGTCAGGCCGTGCGCAGGGCCGCGAGCCGCTGCTCGAAGGGGACCACCTCGTCGTCGAGCCCGGGGGTCCTGGACGCGCCGGAGACCGCGCGGCCGCCGGTGACGGCGTCGGCCAGCTCGCCGCCCGCGAGCGCGTCCTCCAGGGCGGGCGGCGGGAAGCCGGACACCAGGTGGCTCGCGATGTCCCCGGCCAGGTCGCGGAGCTCGATGATCCGGACGTCGACCGGGCGGTCCGGCCGGCGGCCAGCCGCTCCCGGGTGGCGGCGGCCGGCCGGTTGGTCAGCAGCCGGGTCGAGGACGGGTTGCTGAGGCCGGCCGATACGGCGACGATCCTCACGGGTGCGGTGGCGAACACGGTCAGCTCTCCTTCGTGGCGGCGTGGGCGGGGTGCAGCGGAGCGGTCTCGGGGACGCCGGCCGGGCGCAGGGCGGCGAACTCCTTGCGCAGCACGGGGACGACCTCCTCGCCGAGGATGTCCAGCTGCTCAAGCACGGTCTTCAGGGGCAGTCCGGCGTGGTCCATCAGGAACAGCTGGCGCTGGTAGTCGCCGACCGCGTCGCGGAAGGTCAGCGTCCGCTCGACGACCTCCTGGGGTGAGCCCACGGTCAGCGGCGTCTGCTGGGTGAAGTCCTCCATCGAGGACCCGTGGCCGTAGACCGGCGCGTTGTCGAAGTACGGGCGGAACTCGCGTACCGCGTCCTGCGAGTTCTTCCGCATGAACACCTGGCCGCCGAGGCCGACGATCGCCTGCTCGGCGATCTCCGGCAATGGGGTCTCTCCTGCTCTTCAGGAGCTTGGGGAAGGATGGAGCCGTGCCAGACGAACGGCGGCACACCGTCCAGGGGGCGCGGGGTCGCGGTGAACGACTGGAGCGGGCTGCGGAACGTGCCCTCCCAGTCCACGACGTCCTCACGCCACAGCTTGTGCAGCAGGGCGTAGTTCTCGATGGCGAGCGGGATGCCCTGGCGGATGTCCTTGCCGAATCACGGGTACACCGGGCCAGTGTTGCCGCGCCCCATCATCAGGTCCACGCGGCCGTCCGCGAGGTGCTGGAGAGTCGCGTAGTCCTCGGCGATCTTCACCGGGTCGTTGGTCGTGATCAGCGTGGTCGAGGTCGACAGGACGATGTTCTTCGTCTGCGCCGCGATGTAGCCGAGCGTGGTGGTCGGCGACGAGGGGACGAACGGCGGGTTGTGGTGCTCGCCGGTCGCGAAGACGTCGAGCCCGACCTCCTCGGCCTTCCGCGCGATGGCGACGGTGGTGACGTCCCCGACGGTGAAGATCCCGAACTGCACGGCGCCCGCCTCCTGCTCGCTATTTGTTGAACATTGAACTATCCGATCGCCTCGTACGACGGGGGAGGGGCCGTCGTATTCCTTCCCGGCGGAAACGGGGACCAGGACCGATGGCCGATGCGCGTAGGCACGCCCGGCTCATACGCTGCGGCGACGCGGCCGCGTGCCGCCCGACGAAGGGACACCCGTGTCATTCACCGCCGAGACGCATGTCCGCCTCGCCCGCCCCTCCCGCGATCTCGCCGCCGCCGAGCGGTTCTGGGTGGAGGGCCTGGGGCTGACGGTCCTCTTCCACGCGGACGCGGGGCGGGAGCCGGGGACGCATGACCTTCTTATGGTGGGGCATTCCGGCGGCCCCTGGCATCTGGAGCTCACGCGGGGGCCGGTCGCCCCCCGGCCCACCGAGGAGGACCTGCTCGTCCTGTACCTGGACGGGCCGGTCCCGGACGACCTGGTGGACCGGCTGCTCGCCTGCGGCGGTACGAGGGTCAGCTCGCCCAACCCGTACTGGAACGAGTGGGGGGTCACGGTGGAGGATCCGGACGGATACCGCCTGGTCCTGTGCCGCCGGGGCTGGCACCCCGGCATCCCCAGCCCGTCCGGCGTTTGAGGACGGAACCCCGCGCCCCGGTCCGGGCCACCCCTCAGCGTCGCGTGAGTGCCCGGCGCCCCAGCAGCTCCGCGAGGCCCCTCCGCGTCGCCGCGATGATCACGCGGTCCGTCGGGCGGAGTACGTAGCCGGGGTGGAGGTTCCAGACGAGGGCGCCCTCGGGGGCGCCGTTCGGGGCCACGTCCAGGGCCAGGACGCGCCAGGCGCCCTCGCGGAATGCCTGGTCCACCGTGCGGCCCTCCAGCTGGGGGTGGCCGCCGACCTCCACCGCCGCGAACAGGAGCACCTTGCGTTCGACCGGGATCGCGCCCAGGATCTGCCGGCCCATCATGGCGACCGCGAAGGACGGGCCCGCCAGATGGGAGACCGAGCGGGAGCGGGTGATCGCCTGCGGGTGCGCCGTGCGCAGCGTGCGGTAGACCGCCGTGGCGAACTCGTCGTCGAACAGCCGCACCGTCACCCGCAGACTCGGCTTCAGCGAGCGCGCGTACAGCGCCGCCTCCAGGTTCGTCGTGTCGATGCTGGTCAGCGCGAGGAGCCCGCGGGAGCGGCCGATCTTGGCCGCTTCGAGGACCCCCTCGTCCGTGACGTCACCGAGCACCACCGGCACGTGCAGCCGCCGGGCGAGGGGGATGCCCCGCGCGTCCGGGTCCTCCTCCACGCAGACCACCGGGATGCCCAGCTCCCGCAGGTGCACCAGGACCCGGGTACCGATCTTGCCGAGCCCGAGCAGCACCACGTGCCCGGACAGCCCGCGCGGCGGCCGCCGTAGCGAGGACGCGCTCCGCAGCGAGCCGAACGCCTCCAGGACCCCCGCCACCAGCAGCGGCAGGAGCATCAGGCCCGCGATGCCGGAGAGGATCTGGATCACCTGGCGGGCGGTGGGCTCACCGATCGCCGGGTCGCCCATCGCGAACAGGTCGAGCAGGGTGAGGTAGCCCGCGTGCAGCGGATGGTCGCCCGTGGTGAACGAGGACGCCACCGCCAGCCCGAGCACCGCGAGCCCGACGCCCAGCGCCGACCACCGCAGCCGCCGCGAGAAGAACTGGCTCAGCGGCGCGCTCCGCCCGCTCATCCGGACCTTCGGGGCGGCCGGACCGGACTGCGTGACGGCCTCCAGGACGACCGTGCCGCGCCCGGTCGCGGCGGCGATCTCCGCAGGCCCGGGCAGCAGTTGCGGCCCCTCCGCGCCGCTGCTGTCGGAGCCCTCCGCGCCCGCCGGGTCGTGGGTGGTGGAGGAGAGCAGCGCCAGGGTGCACAGGCCCGGGTTCGCGACCTGGCCGCCCGGCGGCGGGGTGCGCTCGGCGGCCCGCAGGAACAGGCCCTCGGCCCGGATCACCCGCGTCGACCCGGCGAGCGCGGTGGCCGCCAGGGCCGGCGCGGCGGTGTCCGCGTCGGACAGCACCGTGGTGGAGGCGTCGATCGCGGCCGGGTCGAGCCCGGGGGACGCGACGGCCGCCGCCTGGTCGAGCAGGGTCTCCAGATGCTGGCCCAGCTTCCGGTTGTAGAGCCGGATCACCAGCCGCACACGGGGGTTGAGCCGGCGCGCGGTCAGCGCGGCCCGGATGTTGCGCTCGTCGTCGTCGTAGACGAGGGCGACCGCCGACGCCCGGGCGATGCCCGCCTCCGCCAGCGACTCGTCGGACGGCTCGGCCGCCTGGAGGATGCGCACCGCCTCGACGCCGGCGTTGGTGTCCCCGTCCGAACCGTGCGGCAGCCCGCCGCCGTTGCGGTTCATCGCGGACGCCATCCGCCCGAACAGCGCGGCGGCCCGCCCGCGCCCGCTCAGCGGCTCGTCCGGCCTGACCGCACCCGGCTCCGGCGATACGACGAGGGTGACCCGTTCCCCGTACACGTAACGCAGCTCCACGGCGAGCCGCTGGGCGAGCGCGTCGTCCCCGCAGACGACCATGTGGCCGGAGAACGGGGAGGGTTGGGGTTGCTGGGGGAATGAGGACACGTGTCCCAGCATGCCTTGCTCCGTTCCGTTGATCGAGGACGGTCAGCGGTCTTCGGGGTGTCTCGCCGGCAGCCTGCGGGGGTCGGCGGCGCGCCCGATCGCCGTCTCGACGGCCGCGATCCGGTCCGCGAGCAGCCCGAGCGCGGCCACCGCGCGGGTCATCGGATCGCCCTCGGGCCCGCCGAGCGCCTGCGTGCGGACGTACGAGGAGCGGAGCGCCGCCCACCGTTCGGCCTGCGGGTCCGTGAGCGTGCCCCGCAGCGCGGCGAGCTTCAGGAGTGCGGCCTCGGCGCCGCTGGTGAGGGTCTGCGCCTCGCCCGCGTAGTGGTCGTCCACGACGGCGGACAGCTCGGCGTCGTTCATCACGGGTGCGATCCGCTCCGCGATCCGGTTCATGTTGCGGTACGAGCCCTGGAGCCGGAACGGCGGTTCGGTGCGGGTGGCGTCGGTCTGCGCGGCGGACGCGATGTACGCGGCGTTGACCGCGAGCACCGTGTCCCGGGCCCGCAGCAGATGCCGCAGTACGGCGGTGATCCGGTCCACCTCGGCGGGCGCGTAGGGGTGTTCGAGCTGTTCCGGGCGCGCCGTGGGGTCCTCGGCGGCGAGCCGCAGCAGCAGCGCCAGATCGTCGCGGGAGCGGCCGGCGAGCGGGGCGAGGACCGGGTTGGCGGTCAGCGCGTTCTCCACGAAGCTCAGCGCGAAGGTGTCCTCGCGGCCGGACAGCACCTCGCCCAGATTCCACACGTCCGCCCGGTTGGCGAGCATGTCGGGCACCTGGAAGCGCGCCCCGGACTCGGTGTACGGGTTGCCCGCCATGCACACCGCGAACCGCTTGCCCCGCAGGTCGTACGTGCGCGGCTCACCGTCCCGTACGCCCTCGACGCGGCGCGTGGCGTCGCAGAGCGGGATGAACTTCTGGAGGAGTTCCGGCGAGGTGTGCTGGATGTCGTCCAGGTAGAGCAGCGTGTTGTTGCCCGCCTCCAGGGCGAAGTTGATCTTCTCGATCTCCTGGCGCGCCGTGGCGCTGCCGGCCTGCGCGGGGTCGAGCGAGGTCACGTCGTGGCCCAGGTTCGGGCCGCTGATCTTGACGAGGACGAGCCCGAGTCGGTCGGCGACGTACTCCATGAGCGTCGTCTTGCCGTAGCCGGGCGGCGATACGAGCAGCAGCAGGCCCTGCGAGTCGGTGCGGCGGTCGGCGTCGGCGGTGGAGAGCTGCTTGGCGAGGCTGTCCCCGATCAGCGGCAGGTAGACCTCGTCCAGCAGCTGGTTGCGCACGAACGCCGACATCACGCGCGGGCGGTGGTCGTCGAGCCGCAGCCGGGTCCGCTCGGCGGCGACCAGGGCGGTGCGGCGGCGCTGGTAGGCGCGGAATCCGGGGACGGCATCGCTGCGGAACTCCTCGGTCCGGGCCAGGAGTTCATCGATGCAGACGGTCAGCCGGCCCCGCTCGATGCGCGGGTGGACGCCGAGGAGACCGTCGACGGTCTCGGTGAGCGGCGCGTCCGCCTCGTAGCGGCCGGGCAGCCCCTCGGGGCACAGCTCCACGGCGACGGCCTCCGCGAGGTCGCCCGGGTCCAGGGCCGTGCCGCTCGCCCCGGCGTACGAGGTGAGCCAGCCCTCCACGAGCTGGCGCCGGGCGGGCAGGTCGTCCGCGAGGGCCGTGAGGTCGTCGTCGTACGCCGACGTGCCGGTGGCGTGGCGGAACTTGTCCAGGAACGCCCGGACGGAGGCGCCCGTCGCGAAGCCCTCGGGCCCGCCGGTCAGCTCCTCGAAGAGGTAGGCGGCGACGGCCCGGGGGCTCTCGCCGCCGATCACCGACGCCCACTCCTCCTGGAGCGCGCCGACCGCCGGGGCGAGCCCGAAGGTCTCCCTGGCGCGGGCCAGCGAGCGGGCGCGGCGCGTCCAGGAGGTGCGGCTGGCCTCGTCCGTCCCATGGGCCCAGAACAACTGGGCGGCGGCCCGGACGGCGGCCGGGAAGCGCAGCAGCCCGGCACCCGCGCGCAGCCGCAGCAGCGCGGCCAGGATCGCGGTCGCGTCCTCGTCGTGGACCCCGCGCTGATAGCCCTCGTCGTACGCGGCGGCGGCTGAATCCCGGACGAGTGCGGCGAGTTCGCCGTCGTCCAGGGAGGCGAGCCGGTCCGCGCCGTGCTCTTCGAGGAGGCGGGCCGCCAGGTGCTCGCCCCGGTAGACCGCCGGGGACTCGGACGGGAGTGTCTGGTCCCAGTACGGGCGGGTCGCGGCGAACTCCGGGTCGGTCACCGGCATCCGGTAGTCGGTCCCGGTGACGGCGAACGCGAGTGTGCCGTCCTGCGGCACGAGGGTCAGCTCGAACGGCTGGGTGTTCACCGCGAACCGGTGCCGGCCGAGGCGGATCACGGAACCGCCGTCCGCGTACAGCTCGTCCCGGTCGCGCAGGGCCCGGCCCGCCTCCTGGCGGGCGGCGAGCAGCTGCCCGTCCAGCTCCTCCGCGCGCACGGTGTCCCCGAGCGCCCGCAGCTCCTCGGCGGTCCGGCGGACCTTGGCGACCATCGGGTCGGAGGCGAAGTAGGTGTGGACGGCGTCCGCGTCGGGGAGGGCGGTGCTGCGCCGGGCGACCGTCTCCAGGACCCGCGCCGCGGAGTCCGCGAGGCGTTCGGTGCGGCGGGCCAGCCCGTCCTGGAGGCCCTGCTTGCGCGCCGAGAACGCCTCGTACACCTCCGTCCGGCGCTCGCCGAGCTCTGCCAGGAAGTCGTCGTACTCCGCGAACCGCGCCTCCAGGTTCTCCAGCTGGAGCAGCAGCCTGGCCAGCTGCTCGTCGCAGGACTCCGGTGTTTCGGCGGCGGCCAGCGCGGCCGTGACGGCCTGCCCGAGCAGCGCGGACTCGGCGGCGAACTCGGCCCGGCCCTCGTGGTCCGCCAGAGCGCGGCGGCGGGCGTCGAGGGTGGCGCGGGCCCGGTTGACGGCGCCCAGCACCTCCGCGATGCGTTCCAGGATCGACGTACGGACCACCCCGTCGCCGACGTCGAGACCGGCGACGACGTCCGTGACGGTGCTCAGTCCGTCCGTCATGGCGGCCAGCCGGTCCCCGAGCGCGGCGGCGTCGGTGACCGTGGCGAGCTCGGCGGCCTCCTCGGTGAGGCGGGCGATGTCCTCGTGGTACCCGGCGAACGCGTCGTCCCTGGCCAGGAAGGCGACCGCGCGGCGGGCGGCCGCCTCGATGTCCTCGGCGGTGGTGGCGGTCAGCTCCGCGACGCGCTCGGTGTCCGCGTACCGCATCTCGGCGAGGGTCGCCAAGTGGCCGTGCGCGCCGCGCAGCTCGGTGAGGCGGTCGACCCACTCGGCGGCGGTGTGCGGGGCCTCGCCGCGGACCCGGCGGACCAGGGCGGTGATGCGGTCGGCGGTCTCGGTGAGCGCGTCGGCGGCCTGCCGGGTGAGGGCCTGGACCGCCTCGAACTCCGCGACGACCTGGCGCGCGGTCTCCCGCAGCTCGCCCAGGGGCTCGGCGAGTCCGCCGAATCCGGCGTCGGCCAGCCAGTGGTAGCGGTCGCCCGCCCGTACGCAGTCGGCGATCAGCCGGTCGTACACGGCGGCCGTCGGCGTCGTCTCGGACGCGGCGTGCGCGAGGGCCAGGCAGTCGGAGATCCCGCGCACGAGGTCGGCGTTGCCGACCCGGGCCAACGGGCCTTCGCCCGCCGGGCGGGACGCGGCGTACGTGTCGGAGACGTACGGCGTCTGCCAGCGCTGCAAGGGGTGGACACGTGCGGCGCCGCCCTCGCCGCCCTCCACCGGGTCGCGCAGCACGACGAGCGTGCCGTCGTCCAGCAGCGCGTGGCCCCGGCCCTGGAGCGGGGTCGCCACCTCCTGGCGGATCACGTTGTACGGAAGCAGCAGGCTGCGGCCGTCCTGCCGGGACCGGAAGACGTGCAGCACGTCCTCACCGTTCGGGGAGCGGACGGCCTCCTCGAAGACCGGGTCGGCGAGCGGCTGCGCGATGTCGAAGGTCCGGGCCTCGCCGGTGGTCAGGTAGAAGCCGCCGGGGAAGATGATTCCCTGGTCCTCCGGGAGCCGTTGGCAGGCCGGGCCGATGCCGTCGAGGCGGGTGACGGTGCCCAGCAGCGCGTTGAAGACGAGGTACCGCCGCGCCTCCTCCTTGTACGGGCGGACCCGCAGCAGCACGAGCGGGCCCAGCTGCGCGTACGCGACCTCGGCGTCCGCGAGCGCCTGGAGGGGTTCGGTGACCGGCTCCTCGTAGATCCCCTCCGGGGTCTCCGTGTCGTTGACGGTCTTCACGGTGAGCGTGCCGCCCAGCGTGTCCACGTACAGCCCGGCCTCGCAGCCGATGGCGATGTGCGGGTGGCGGCCCGCGACGTGGGCCTCGCGGCCGGCGGTCGTCCAGGTGAAGTCGTGCGACGGCGGGAAGACGTGGTCGCGCTCGCCGCGCGCGTCGAGGAACGCGCCGGGGGAGCCGTCGGGGTTGAGCGCCCAGCGCAGGACCCGGATGTCCTTCGCGGTGTCGCCGGTACGGAAGACCGCCAGCAGGCGGCCCTCGGTCCGGCGCAGCCGCAGCAGGCGGGCGGCGCGGAAGTAGCGGTGCAGGCCGTCGAATTCACGGACGAAGGAGGCGTCGGTGAGCGGGGTGCCGGTGCCGGGGGCGAGGTCGGCGGCGTACAGGGCGAGCACGTCGTCCACGGCGGGCGCGTCCTGCCGGCCCGGGCCGCGTTCGAAGCCGAACAGCAGCTCGCCGCCGAGGGCGACGAGGTCGCGGGGGGTGGAGGGGCGGTGCGTCCGGATCCGCTCGCTGCCGAGCAGGTGGAGGCCGGTGGCGCCGAATGCCTCGGTGCGGCGGGTGTTGAGGGCGGTGGCCCTGCGGGCGAGCTCGGTGGCGTGGGTACGGAGGCGGCGCCGCAGGACGTCGTAGTCGCCGGCGGCGGGGGCGGTCACGGTGTCCACGGGGTGCGGTCTCCTTGCGGTGTGGCTTGAGGTGGTGTCCTCAATTGCCGGACGGGCTTGAGGGGCCCGCCGTGCGGCTCTGTTTGATCTGCGGGCGGCCCCACCCGGCCCGTCCGGCTATGGAGGACGGACGGGGCTGGGTGGGGGCGTTCAGGCGACGGACCCCGGTCAGCCGACAGGCGTACCGTTCAGGCCCGGGGCCAAGCCGCTCACCGGGACATCCGCCAGGCCCAGCGACTTCGCGTGGTCCAGCAGCGCCCGGACCTGGTCCGCACCGACACCCGACGACGGCGCGGCCATCAGCCGCATCAGCAGCGCCGACACCGTCAGGTTCTGCACGTCGCCCGTGGAGACCGAGGACAGCACCCGTGTCAGGTCCTCCGTGAACGAGGACTCGCCGTTCAGCCACGGACCGGCCAGCGCCTTCGCCGTATCCGAGTGCGAGACGAAGCCGTCCAGGCTCTTGCCCATCGAGATGGACGAGACCAGCCGGTCGAAGAAGACCGACTCACCGCCGACGATGTCGATGTCCGCGTTCTCCAGACCCGTGGCCAGGACCGTCGCCTGCGCCTCGGCGACCTGCCGCTGGACGTCCAGACCGGCGAGCCGGATCTCCTTCTCGGCGGCCAGCCGCAGCCGGTACTCCTCGTGCCCGCGTGACGCGTCGTCCAGCGCCGCCATCGCGGCCGCCTTCTCCGTGAGGCCCGCGGCCTCCGCCTTCAGCTTCTCGCCGATCATCGCCGCGTCGGCCGACGCCTGCGCCTGCGTGCCCTCCGCGTCCGCGAGGGCCTTGAGACGGGCGCCCTCGGCCTCCGCCTTGAGCCGCGCGGACGTGGCCTCGGCCTCGGCGAGCCCCGTCTTCTCGATCACCTCCGCCTCCGCGTCCCGCACCTGGACATCCGCGAGGCCGGGCGCCGCCGACTCCGCCTGGATGCCCTCGGCCAGCCGCAGCTTGGCCTGCGCGTCGAGGTCGGCGGTCTTCAGCCGGGCCTCGGCGAGCGTCAGCTGCTCGGCGGCGCGGTGCGTGGCCGCGGCCTCCGCCGCCTCGGCCGCCTTGATGTCCTTGACCAGCCGCTCCTGCGCCTCCGCCTCGGCGGCGATGATGACCGACTTGCGGGTGCGCTCGGACTCCTCGACGGACCGCAGCGTCTTGATGGACTCCTCCTGCTCGGCGACCGTACGGTCCACCGCGATGCGCTCGCGGATGACGTCGGCGACCTCGCGGCGCTCCGCCTCGACCTCCTTCGTCGCGGCGATGCGGTTCAGCTCGGTCTCGCGCTCGCGCCCGATGACCTCCAGCATCCGGTCCTTCTCGATGCGCTCGTTCTCCACGGCGATGACCCGCTCGCGGTTCTTCTGCGCCACGGCGATCTCCCGGGCCTGGTTCTCCCGCTGGATGCCCAACTGCTCCTCGGTCCTGATGAACGCGGCCTGGGCGCCGAGGCGTTCCTCCTCCTGGACCCGGGCGGTCACCGCCTCCTCGCGGGCCCGCAGCGTCTCGACCTCGCGGCGCTGCTTGATCTCCGCCTCGGCCTGCCGGCGCTCCAGCTCCAGGATGGTCTCCCGGGCGTCGACGTCCTGCCGGGTGATCTCCTTCTGCTCGGTGCGCTGGAACTCGTTGGTGCGGACGTGCTCGATCGCGGTCAGCTCGGTGATCTTCCGGATGCCCTGGGCGTCCAGGATGTTGGCGCCGTCGAGCTGCGCCATCGGGGTCTGCTCCAGGAAGTCGATCGCCGCGTCGTCCAGGTGGTAGCCGTTCAGGTCGGTACCGATGACCCGGATGATCCGGTCCCGGAACTCCTCGCGCTTCGTGTACAGGTCCACGAAGTCCAGCTGCTTGCCGACGGTCTTCAGCGCCTCGGAGAACTTCGCCGCGAAGAACTCCTGGATGGCGGCCTTGTCGCTGGCGCGCACGGTGCCGATGGACTGGGCGACCTTCTTGACGTCCTCGACGGTCTTGTTGACCCTCACGAAGAACGTGATGTGGATGTCGGCGCGGATGTTGTCCTGGCAGATCAGGCCCTCGCGCCCGGTGCGCCGGATCTCGATGGTCTTGACCGAGATGTCCATGGACTCGGCCTTGTGCAGCACCGGCAGGACGACGGCGCCGGTGAAGGTCACGTCGACCTTCTTGGTCTTGGAGATGATCAGGGCCTTGCCCTGCTCCACCTTGCGGAAGAGCCGGGTGATGATCAGCAGCACGGCTACGGCGATGAGGAGGACCACGGCGACGAGCAGGCCGAGGCCCAAGGAGATGGCATCCATGACAGTCCTTGGCGGCAGGTGGTACGGAAATGAGCGGTTTCACGTGAAACACGGCGCGGCGGCACACGGCGCCCGGGCAGCCCGGACGGGCACACCGCGCCGAGCGGGAGCGGTGGTTCAGACGGCGGGGCCGGAGGCCGTACGGCCGTGCGGCGGACCCGGGTCGAGCGCCTTGTCGTAGGCCGAGACCCAGAAGAACTCCCCGGCCTCGTCGTACGCGTACAGCAGCCCCGAGCATCCGGAGGTCAGCTCCGCGTCGACGGGCTCCAGCTGGCGCACCTGGACGGTGGCGGTGGTCCCGTCGTCGGCGGTGACCTCGGCCTGGCCGAAGTCCGTGCCGACCGAGCCGGTACGGATCGTGCAGACGCGGCCCAGGAAGTCCCGGCGCGATGGCGGAGGCTGGTCGGGGAAGACGCGCCGGAAGTGGTGGACGAGCAGCCGCACCGCGCCCCAGGCGAGCAGCAGCGCCCCGGCGAGCACCGCGCAGGCCAGCACGGCGCGCAGCGGTCCGGTGGCGCCCGAGCGGTGTACCAGGACCGAACCGGTCAGGGCGGAGAACCAGCCGACGGCGATCATCAGGGACACCGAGACGGTGACCGGGACGCCTCCGACGCCCGCGAGATCGGTGTCCAGGTCGGCGTCGAAGGAGTGGTGGTCGGCCGCGCCGACCAGGACGAGCAGCCAGAAGGCGATGACGACGACCAGCGCGGCGGCGAAGAGTACGGCCGGGAAGGACAGCGTCGCGTCCAGGAATTCCCGCATCGGTCCCGCCCCCCCTGCCGTTCCGCCGGCGGTGTCGCCGGCGCCTGCGCGGACCGGTTGGGGACCACGGTGCCGCGGTGTCGCCCTCGACGACACCACGGCAGCCGGGTCTTCCCCCGATCCCCCGTGCACCCCGTGTTTCCCCCGTTGGTCCCCCGGTTGGTGCTGACAGGATCGTGTCATCCGGGGCGGCCCGATCGCATTGCCGGAACACGGCAACGTTCGCCGCTCCCCGATGCCGGGCACCGGCACCGCCTCCCGTGCGTTGGGCTGGTGACGGTACGGAATGGAAACGGAGGCGGACGCGTGGCGGAACCGGTGATTCCCGACAGTTTTCTGGAGGGTTACGCACGCATACTCGGGGAGGTGGCCGTCTCGGGCCGACGGCTCACCCGTGAGGAGCTGGACTCCCGCCGTGCCCTGGGCCGGGAGGCCGCCGAGGCAGGCCACCAGCTCCGCGCACTGGTCCGCATGCATCTCGCGGAGGCCCGCGCCGCCTGGCCCGCCCCCGCCCCCGGCGCGACCCCCGCCGCCATGGCCGCCGCCACGGACAGCGTGCTGGCCGCCATGGAGCAGGCGGTCGACGCCTTCGCGGACGGTTTCGAGCGCGCCCAGCGCCTCACCGTGCGCCGCGAGGAGGCCGCCAGACGGGAGTTCATCGACGACCTGCTGTACGGGCGCAGCGATCTCGGCCGGCTCGCCGAGCGGGCCACCCGCTTCGGGCTGCGCCTCTCGCGCGCCCACGCCGTGGCGGTCGCGACCGGCCCGGAGGCGTACACGGAGACGGAGGCGGTGCCCCGGCACGTGGAGTCGGCGATGCTGGCCCGGTTCGGAGGGCGCAAGATCCTGCTCACCACGAAGGACGGGCGCATGGTGTGCGTCGCGCCCGGCAGCCAGCCCGACGTCCTGCGCTACTTCGCGAAGCAGGCGCACGCGGCGACGGACGGCGGCCGGGTCGCCGTCGGCCGCGCCCACCGGGGCCCCGGCGGCGTCGTCCAGTCGTACGACGAGGCGCTCGACGCGCTGGACCTGGCGGCCCGGATGGACCTGGACGACCCCGTGCTGTTCGCCGCCGACCTGCTCGTCTACCCGGTGCTGACCCGCGACCGGCAGGCCATGGCCGATCTCGTACGCAGTGAGCTCGGCCCGCTCCAGAAGGCCAGGGGCGGCGCCGACCCGCTGCTCAAGACCCTGTCGGTGTATTTCGACGCGGGCTGTGTCGCCGCCGAGACCGCCCGCCGCCTCTCACTGAGCGTCCGGGCCCTCACGTACCGGCTGGAACGCATCCACCAGCTGACCGGCTCCGACCCGAGCGACCCCCAGCACCGCTACACGCTCCAGACCGCCGTGATCGGCGCCCGGCTGCTGGACTGGCCCGCCAAGGAGGTCTGAGCCCGACCGGGCCCGGTTCCACATGCGGGACGGGCGGGCTCCGCCTAGCGTGATCGTCCGGGGGATTCCGGCGGCGTGCGCAGCGAGGGAGATCCGCCCCATGGCCCGTGAAGCAGGTCCCCGAGCAGCAGGAACCCGCAGGGCGAACCCCCGTGAGGACCATCCATCGCATCGCTGGTGGGTGCTCGGGGTGATCGGCCTCGCCCAGCTGATGGTGGTGCTCGACGCGACGATCGTGAACATCGCGCTGCCCTCCGCCCAGCAGGACCTCGGCTTCAGCGACGGCAACCGGCAGTGGATCGTCACGGCGTACGCCCTCGCCTTCGGCTCGCTGCTGCTGCTGGGCGGACGCATCGCCGACCTGGTGGGCCGCCGGGTGGTCTTCCTGACCGGCCTCGTCGGCTTCGCGGTCGCCTCCGCGATCGGCGGCGCCGCCCCGAGCTTCGAGGTCCTGGTGCTGGCCCGCGCCCTGCAGGGCGTGTTCGGCGCGCTGCTCGCCCCGGCGGCGCTGTCCCTGCTCACCACGACGTTCACCGTGCCCAAGGAGCGGGCCAAGGCGTTCGGGATCTACGGTGCCATCGCGGGGGCGGGCGGTGCGGTGGGGCTGCTGCTCGGCGGGGTGCTCACGGAGTACCTGGACTGGCGCTGGTGCCTCTACGTCAACCTGCTCTTCGCGTTCCTGGCCTTCGTGGGCGGCTGGCGGCTGCTGACCGCGGGGGCACCGACGGACCGGCCCCGGCTCGACATCCCGGGGACGCTGCTGGTCTCGGCCGGCCTCTTCTGCATCGTCTACGGCTTCTCGGAGGCCGAGTCGCACGCCTGGAGTTCGCCGCTGACCTGGGGGTTCCTGGTGGCGGGCGCGGTGCTGGTGGCGGCGTTCGCCTGGTGGCAGACCAGGGCGGCGCATCCGTTGCTGCCGATGCGGGTGGTGCTGGACCGGGACCGGGCGGCGTCGTTCCTCGCGATGTTCATCTCCGGCGGCGGGATGTTCGGCGTCTTCCTCTTCCTCACGTACTACTTGCAGAAGGGCCTGGACTATTCGCCGGTCTCCACCGGGCTCGCCTTCATCCCGATGGTCGCCTGCATGATCGCCTCGTCGGTGACGACGACGAACGTGCTGTTGCTGCGGTTCGGTGCGAAACCGATCGTGCCGACCGGGATGGGTATCGCGGCCGCCGCGATGGTGTGGCTGACCGCCCTGGACCTGAACAGCAGCTACGCCGCCCATGTGCTGCCGCCGTTGCTCTGCCTGGGCATCGGCCTCGGCGCCGTCTTCGCCACGGCGATGAACCTGGCCACCGCGGGCGTCGGGGCGCACGACGCCGGGGTGGCCTCGGCGATGGTCAACACCAGCCAGCAGGTCGGCGGCTCCATCGGCACGGCCCTGCTGAACACCCTCGCGACCACCGCCGCCGCGAACTACCTGGTGGGCCGCAGGCCGACCCCGCCCGTCGTCGCCCAGGCCCAGCTGGAGAGCTACGCCACCGCGTACTGGTGGTCCGCGGGCTTCTTCGCCCTCGGGCTCGTCGTCACCCTGTTCCTCTACCGGCCCGGCGCACCCCGCCCGCACCTCACGGAGGAACCGGCGCGGGCGTGAGGGCTCAGCGCCTCGCGCCCTCCGTGAGCCGGACGAACGGGATCGACTCGCCCACCCGCCGGTAGTCCTCCGTACCGCCGTCCACCTCGAAGCCCATGTACGCGCAGAGCCGGCGGGCGACCCTGGGGTGGCGGGGTGCGTACCGCGCCATCAGCTCACCGCCCTCCTCGGCGGTCAGCACCTGCGCGGTGACCGCGTGGAAGCGGCGGCCGGCCTGGACCGTGGCGTGCGGGGTGTGCTCCAGGTTGCGGAACCAGTCGGCGCGGGGGCCGAAGCCCGAGGCGACGGTCCAGCAGGTCCGTCCCTCGTGGGTGCCCGCCTCCACGACCTCGATGGCGGTACGGCGGGGGAGGCCCGAGACGCGGCCGGTGTGGACGAGCAGCAGCAGCCGGCCCCCGAAGAGCGGCCCGAGCCCCATGCGGAACATATGGACGGGCAGCCGGAAGGCGGTGCGCCGCCAGCCGGTCGGCGGGTCCGGGCGCCGGGGAGCGGGCGTAGCCGCAGGTTCATGCGTCACTATGCAAACGTTGCATAATCCAAAGGTTCGTGCCAGCGTGCGCCGCTGTCGGTCCGGTACCGGTTGAGTGGCGTTTCCGTATCGGATGACGGCCGGTTCGAGTAAGCGGGCCGGGCGCGGTAAAAAGGGGCATGGCCGCGCACGGACAGGCACCCGATGACCCCCCGACCGCACCGGACCGGGACGACGTCGACGCGGTGACGCGCGCGGTGCTGACCGCGTCGAGACTGCTGGTCGCGGTGTCCGCCCGGTCGCTCGCGGCGGTCGAGGACCGGGTGACGCTGCCCCAGTTCCGGCTGCTCGTGGTGCTCTCCACGCACGGGGAGGCCAAGCTCGTCACCCTCGCCGAGCGCCTCGGTGTGAACCCCTCGACCGCGATGCGGATGCTCGACCGGCTGATCGCGGCGGGCCTCGCGGAACGTCAGGTCAACCCGGCCAACCGCCGCGAGACGATGCTGCGGGTGACACCCGAGGGCCACCGCCTGGTCGAGGAGGTCACGGCCGGCCGCCGCCGCGAGGTCGCCTCGATCGTGGAGCGCATCGCGCCCGCGCAGCGCTCCGCGCTGATCGACGCGCTGCGGGCGTTCACCGACGCGGGCGGTGAGGCGGCGGCCCCCGCCGAGGGCACCGACGCCTACCCGCTGGGCTGGACGCCGGACCTGCCGGCGGGGGCCTGAGGGGCGGACCTGCCGCCCGCACCCTGACGCCACGCGGTCACTCGGTCGAGGCCGAGACCTCTTCCCGGGCCGCGGGGACCGCTTCACCGCTCGCCGCGACCGGCGTCGGAGCCGCGTCCTTGCCGCGCCACTTCTGGACGCGTTCGACCACCGGCTGGGTCCAGCGCGCGGTGAGCGGGCCGACGATGACCAGGATCAGGACGTACGCGGTGGCGATGGGGCCGATGCGGGGCTCCGTAGCCACGGCCAGACCCGCGATCACGATGGAGAACTCGCCGCGCGCGACGAGCGTGCCGCCCGCCCGCCAGCGCCCGCGCGGTCCGATGCCGGCGCGCCGGGCCGCGTACCAGCCGGTCCCGATCTTCGTGAAGACGGTGACGACGGCGAGCAGCGCGGCCGGCAGCAGCACCGGCGGAATCTCGGCCGGGTTGGTGGAGAGCCCGAAGAACACGAAGAAGACGGCGGCGAACAGGTCCCGCAGCGGGGTCAGCAGCTTGCGCGCGCCCTCCGCGACCTCGCCGGAGAGCGCGATGCCGACGAGGAACGCGCCGACGGCGGCCGACACCTGGAGCTGCTGGGCCACCCCGGCGACCAGGACGGTCAGACCGAGCACGACGAGCAGCAGCATCTCCGGATTGTCGGAGGAGACCGCGCGGCTGATGAGGCGGCCGTGCCGCAGCGCGAGATAGAGCACGAACCCGACCGTGCCGAGCGCGATGAGCAGCGCGATGCTGCCGCCGGCGAGGCCGACGCCCGCGAGCATCGCGGTGAGCAGCGGCAGGTAGACGGCCATCGACAGGTCCTCGATGACCAGCACCCCGAGGATGACCGGCGTCTCCCGGTTGCCGAGGCGTCCCAGGTCCGCGAGGACCTTCGCGATCACGCCGGACGAGGAGATCCAGGTGACGCCGGCCAGCGCGACGGCCCCGACCGGGCCCCAGCCGAGCAGCAGCGCGGCGACCGCGCCCGGGGTCGCGTTGAGCACGAAGTCCACGGCCCCGGACGGGTACTGCGTCTTCAGGCTGGTCACCAGCTCGGACGCGCTGTATTCGAGGCCGAGCAGGAGCAGCAGCAGGATGACGCCGATCTCGGCGCCGACGGCGGTGAACTCCTCGCTCGCGCCGAGCGGCAGCAGCCCGCCCTCGCCGAAGGCCAGCCCGGCCAGCAGGTAGAGGGGGATCGGCGAGAGCCCTATCCGGCCGGCGAACCGCCCGATGATGCCGAGTCCCAGGATGACGGAGCCGAGCTCCATGAGCAGTGCGGTCGTGTCGTGCACGGTCAGCCCTCCGCGATGATCTCGGAGAGCGTGTCGACGCCCTCGCGTGTTCCGACGGCGATGAGCGTGTCGCCGATGGCCAGCCGGAAGTCCGGCCCGGGTGACGGGTGCGCGCTGTGGGTGCGCAGCACCGCCACGATCGAGGCGCCGGTCCGGGTCCGCGCCTTCGTGTCGCCGAGCAGCCGGCCGCCGTACGGCGAGCGGGTGCCGAGCGGGATGTGCTCGGTGACCAGGTCGATGCCCTCGGTCCGTACGGCGTCGATGGGCGCCGCGTCGATGAGGTGGGCGAGCCCCGTCGCCTCCTGTGGGGTCAGGGGGACGGAGAGCCGGCACGAATCAGGGTCGTCCTGGTCGTAGAAGCCGATGAACCGCCGCCCGTCGTGGTGGACGACCACGGAGATGTGCTGCCCCGACTCGGTCGTGTAGTCGTACTGGACGCCGACTCCGGGCAGCGTGGTGCGGTGGGTTCCCATGGCTTCCTCCCGAGGGGCGCGGTACGCGCGAGGCACTTGGCGATCTCTTTAGACCCGCATTACCTTATCCGGAGGTATGTGCCACCCCCGAGGGGCGACTTCCGGCCACGGCTCCTGACGGTCCGGACCCCGGCACACGAATGCCCGGCCGGTTGCGCAACCGGCCGGGCACGCGGGTCTGTTCGTACGGGGGATCAGTCGCCTGTTCGTACGGGGATCAGTCGCCGATCTCGATCTTCCCGTTCTTCTCGGCCGAGGCTGCCGGGACCGCCGGGACCGCCGGGGCCACCGGCTCGGCGGTGGCCGCCTTCGGTACCGCGCCCTTGAGGTTCTGGAGCAGCGCGGCGAGGTCGACCCCGGTGGTGGAGCTGAGCAGCTCCATGCCCTGGGCGACGTTGTCCGTGACCGTACGGGACAGCCGGCTCGCCCCGTCCGTGGAGATGACGGTCATCTTGTCGATGGCGCTCAGCGGCTCGGCGGCCTTGGCGACGACCTGGGGCAGCACCTCGACGAGCATCTGGAGGACGGCCGCGTCGCCGTACTGCGCGAAGGCGTCGGCCTTCTTCTGCATGGCCTCGGCCTCGGCCGAACCGCGCGCCGCGATGGCGGCGGCCTCCGCCTCACCCTCGATGCGCACCGCCTCGGCGAGTGCGGAGCGGTGCAGCTTCTCGCCCTCACCGGTGAGCCGGGCGCGCTCGGCGGCCGCCTCGGCCTCCTTGACCTGGGCGATGCGGCGGGCTTCGGCCTCCTGCTCGGCCTGGTAGCGGGCGGCGTCGGCGGGCTTGCGGACCTTGGTGTCGAGCTCGCGGTCGGTCAGCGCGGCCTGGCGCTCGGCGACCTTCTCCTGCTCGGCCAGGATCTCCTGGCGGCGCGCGGCCTCGGCGAGCGGGCCCGCGGCGTCGGCCTGGGCGGCGGCCGCCTCGGTCTCCGCCTTGATCTCGGCCTGCTTCAGGTAGAAGGTCCGCTCGGCGATGGCGATCTCCTCGGCGGCCTTCAGACGGGCCTGCTCCGAGGCGCGGCGGGCGATGGCCTCCGCGATGTCGGCCTCCTGCTTGGCGCGGGCGGCCTCGGGGCGGCCCAGGTCCTCCAGGTAGGAGCCCTCGGTGGTGATGTCCTGGATCTGGAAGGCGTCCAGGATCAGGCCCTGGCCGGACAGGCTGGCCTCGGCCTCCTCCGCCACCTGGCCGGCGAACGCGGCACGGTCGCGGATGATGTCCTCGACGGACATCCGGCCGACGATGGCGCGCAGCGCGCCGGAGAGCACTTCCTGGGTGAAGCCGACGATGCCGTCCTGCTGGCGCAGGAAGCGCTGGGCGGCGGCCCGGATGGCGTCCTCGCTGCCGCCGACCTTGACGATCGCGACGCCTTCGAGGTGTGCCTTGACGCCGCGCAGGGTGACGGCGCCGCGCACGGCGACCGGGATGTGCCGGCTGGACAGGTCCAGGGTGAACTTCTGCTGGACGAACGGCACGACGAAGACGCCGCCGCCGACGACGACCTTCTGGCCGCTGTTGTCGATGCTGGTCCGGCCGGTCACCGGGTCGACGGACTTCTTGCCCCGGCGGCCGGTGATGATGAACGCCTGGCTGGGGCCGGCCACCTTGTAACGGGTGATCACGGCGAGGGCGAGCAGGAAGAGGAGTACGACGACTCCGACGATCGCGAGCATTACGGGACTCATGCGGTTTCCCCCTCTGCCTCCTGACGGGGGCAGTCGTGAGACGAGCGGTGATGGTGCCGGGCGTACCGGTCAGCGTTCGACGGGACGGACCGACACCGACGTGCTGGAGAGCGACGCCTCGACCCAGACCTCGGCGCCGCGCGCGACGGGCACCGTGCTCCTCGCGGACAGCTTCACGAGGTGGCCGCCGAGGCGGAGCAGGACCTCGCCGTAGCCGTCGGCCGGGATCGCGGTGACCACCGAACCGGACGTGCCGACCAGGTCCTCGCCGCGCGGGGTCGCGTCGGTCTGGTCCCGCATCAGGGCGCGGCTGAACTTCCAGGTCAGCAGGGCGGCGGCCACCCCGGCCGCGGCCCCCGCCACGGTGGCGACGAGGGTGCCCGCGCCGGTCGTGCCGAGCACGATGGCGCCGCCGAAGCCGAGCATCGACAGGAAGCCCGCGATCACCGGAAGGGAGACGAGCCCGCCGAAAAGGCCCTCCAGGAGACCCCCGAAGAGGCCCTCCAGGATCCCGTCGAAGACCAGCGACAGGGCGAGCAGGGCGACCCCCGCGATGCCGAGACCGAGAAACAACGTCATCTGATCACCCCTCCCGGCCCCGCCGACCCCTGTGCTGCTTTTCCGTCGAACTGGCTGGATGGTCCCATACGCACCCCCCGGACGACATTGCCGGAACCCGGCAATCTTTTACTTGCTGTTGATGCCGGACAACTGGTCGGACAGGGTGTCCAGGGACTGGAACGTCGCCCCCAGCAGCGCCACGTGCTTCCACCGCAGCACCCCCTCCGCGTCGATCAGGAAGACGGCGCGCCGCACCCCGATCCCGGGTGCGGCGACGCCGAAGGCCCGGGCGGTCTCCCGGCCCGGGTCCGCGAGCAGCGGCATGCGCAGCCCATGGGCGCGGGCGAACGACTCGTGGCTGTCCACACCCTGTGGGCTGATCCCCCACACCTCCGCGTCCAGCTTCTCGAAGATCTCCATGCCCGAGGAGTACGCGCACAACTGCTTCGTGCACACGGTGGTGTTGTCGCCCGGGTAGAAGGCGAGGACCAGGGCCCGGCCGCGCGCCTCCGCGAGCGCGTAGTCGCGCCGCTCGAAGGCGTCCCCGGCGAGCACCCCACCCGGAAGCGTGAAGTCCGGTACGGCCGATCCCAGGTGCGGTGACGATCCCATGGCGTGCCCTTCGGTGTGCTGCGCCCGGGCGGCGGTGGTGCCGCCCGTGTCGCGTACAGCATGCCTCCGTCACCGGGGACGGTCAGCCACCCGGGGACGGTTCCGGTTCGGTGAGGAACAGCCCGAGGAGCACGGCCGGTACGGGGATGGCGCACAGGACCGTGAACACGCCCTGCGGCCCGTACGCCTGCGCCGTCGCGCCCAGCACCGGGGCGATCAGCCCCCCGATGCTGACGGCGAGGCCCAGCGTGACCCCGGCCGCCGTGCCCGGGCGCCCCGGCAGGTAGTCCTGACCCAGCTTCACCAGGACGGCGAACGGCACGTTGAGCGCCAGCCCCGCCAGGACCGCGAAGACCAGCGGTAGCAGGGTGCCCGGGGTCAGCCGCAGCGCGACCAGGGCCGGCACGGCGGCGAGACCGCCCAGTTGCACCGTACGGACCATGCCGACGCGGTCCGCGATCCGGCCGCCGAGCAGCGTGCCGGCGACCCCGCCGACCAGGAAGCAGGCGAGCGCGACACCGGCGACGCCCCGGCCCGAGTGGAGGTGGCGGATCCAGAACAGCTCGATGAAGGTGATCGCGCCGAAGAACGCCACCGAGCGCACCACCTCGATCCCGGTGAGGAAGAGGAACGGCCGCCACCGGTCCCGCCCCGCCCGCCCGGCCTTGCGCGCGGGGGCGACGGCCGGACGGTGCCGGAGCAGGACGAACGCCATCAGGACGGCGGGCGGGATGAACAGCGCCGTCGCCCCGACCCCCATCGCGACGAGTGCCGGGGTCGCGAGCACCGGGGCCATGAAGAAGCCGACGCTGCCGCCCGCCGCGAAGACGCTCATCGCGGACGCGCTGTCGCCCGCAGCCTCCCGGGCCGCCTTGCCCGCCGCCGGGTGGAACATCGCCACGCCGAGGCCGGAGAGCAGGATCAGCAGCCAGACGGCGGCGTACGGCCGCACCAGACCGGACAGGCCGAGCCCGATCCCGGCGACGGCGAGCCCGGCGGGCGCAAGCCGAGGCAGCCGGTAACGGTCCACCGCGATGCCGATGAACGGCTGCGGCACCGAGCTGCCGAGGGCGGCCGCGAGGGTCAGCCCGGAGGCGGCGACATAGCTGTAGCCCCGGTCGAGCACGAAGTACGGGACGCAGGCGGGGACGAGGCCCTGGTAGAGGTCGTCCACGGCGTGCGCGGCGCCCCACATCCGCATCCGCCGCCAGGCGGAGACGGGCGCGGCGGCCCCGGTGGGCGGGGCATCGGCGGGCGGGGCCCCGGCCTGCGCGGCGTTGTCGGTGGTCATGAAGGTGCTCCTCCTCGAAGGTCCCTTCGAGGATTCCGGCCGCCCGGGGCAGCGGGCTAGCGATAATCTGCCTGCTTATGTCGCCAACCGGCCGCACTCTGCACGGCCCCGCCCGGGTTCCGCTCGCGCACCAGGAACGCATCGAGAGCCACCACCACCTGGAGCACCAGCTCGTCTGCCCCTCGCGCGGCGTCCTCGAAGTCGCCACCCCGCTCGGCGTCTGGGCCGTGCCCCCGCACCGGGCGGTCTGGATCCCGGCGGGCGTCGTCCACGCGCACCTCGCGTACGGCCCGACCGAGCTGCGGGCGCTCAGCTTCGCCCCGGCCGACAATCCGCTCCGGCTCGACCGGCCGACCGTCCTCGCCGTCACCCCGCTGCTGCGCGAGGTCGTGGCCTGCCTGACCGACGACACGGAGCTCGCCGGCGACGCGCGCCGCCGGCGCAACCTGGAGCGCGTCGCGCTCGACCAGCTGCGCCGGGTCGAACCGCTCGGGGTCTGCCTGCCCACCCCGGCCGACGCCCGGCTGCGCGACATCGCCCGCCTCCTCCAGGACGACCCGGCGGACGGGCGGACCCTCACCGAGCTGGGCACGGCCGTCGGCGCGGCGCCCCGCACCCTGAGCCGGCTCTTCCGCACGGAGACCGGGATGTCGTTCCCGCAGTGGCGCACCCAGCTCCGCCTGCACCACGCGCTGACCCTGCTCGCCTCGGGCGGCTCGGTCACCTCAGTGGCCGTGGCCTGCGGCTACAGCGGCCCGAGCGCCTTCATCCAGTCGTTCCGGCACGCTTTCGGGACGACTCCGGGCTCGTACGCGGCAAGCACGTCCTGACCACACCCGCCACCCGGCGGTCTGCGGATGCGGGAGCGGGCGGGGCGACCGAGGATGAAGGGCCGGGCAGCGGGCGGTCCGCGCCCTGCCCCAGGAGGTTCGTCTTGCCGGTGCACGCCTACCATCCGCCGTCCATCGACGTCACGGCGCTCGCCGCCGTGCTCGACGGCACGACGGCCGGCGTGGCCGTGTTCGACACCGAGCTGCGCTACGTGTACGTCAACCCGTCCCTCGTACGCCACAACGGCATCCCGCCCGCCGCCCACATCGGCCGCCGCGCCAGCGAGGTGCTGCCCGACATCGACGCCCGCGAGGACCTGATGCGCGCCGTGCTCGCGGACGGCCGGGCCCGCGAGGTCACCTCCAGCGGCCGGCTGCCCGCCGAGTCCGGGACCGCTCGGGTCTACTGGCACGGGGCCTACCACCGCCTGGAGGTGGACGGCCGGGTCGTCGGCGTCGTCGGGATCGTGCTGGAGGTCATGGCCGACGACGAACAGCGCCGGTTCGCCCAGGCCCAGCGCCACCTCTCCCTCCTCGACAGCGCGAACACCCGTATCGGCACCACCCTCGACATGGACACCACCTGCGCCGAACTGGCCGACCTCGTCGTGCCGGGGCTCGCCGACGTCGCCACCGTCGAGGTCTTCCCGCCGGACGTCGCCCCGCCGGTGCGCCCGGCGCCGCCCGACGTGGTCCGGCTGCGCCGGGCGGCCATGTCGGCGGTACGCGGACTGAGCCGGGGCGTCGCCCGCTTCGGGGTGGCCGGCGACTACATCGACTACCAGGAGGAGGCCGCCGTACCGCGCTGCCTGGCGACCAACCAGCCCGTGGTCGAGGACCTCACCGACACCGAGCGGCTGAGCCGCGCCGCGCCCAGCCCGGAGCGCGTGGCCGCCTACGGGGAGCTCGGGCTGCACTCGGCGGTCGCCGTGCCGATCTCGGTGCGCGGCGCCCCGATCGGCGTGCTCGGCCTGCTCAGGGCCGGCGGCTCGCCCGTCTTCTCGGACGACGACGTGGTGGTGGCCCGGGAGCTCGCGGGGCGGGCCGCCGTCCATCTCGACCACGCCCGCCGCTTCACCCACGAGCACACCATCGCCTTGGAGCTCCAGCGCTCCCTGCTCTCCGAGCCCCGGCCGCCCCACCCGCACATCGAGGTCGCCACCCGCTATCTGCCGGCCGACCGCAGCGTCCTGGTGGGCGGCGACTGGTTCGACGTCATCCCGCTGCCCGACGGGCGGCACCTCAAGGCGATGGGCGACGTCATGGGGCACGGCGTCGAGGCGGCCGTCGCGATGAGCCACTACCGCTCGCTGCTGCGCCTCCTCGCCGACGAGGAGCTGCCTCCGCACCGCATCCTGGAGCAGCTGGACCGGATGGTGGAGCGCTCCGGGATCGACCGGGCGGCGACCTGTCTGCTCGCCGTGGTGAACGCGGACGGCGGGCAGTGCGAGGTGGCGAGCGCGGGCCACCTGCCGCCGGTCTTCCTCGACCCGGGCCCGGCGGGCACCCGGATCTGCGACGTACCGGCGGCCCCGCCGCTCGGCACCGGATTCGGCGGCTACCGGTCGGCGGTGATGGAGTGCGGCCCGGGCACGGTGCTGTTCATGTACACCGACGGGCTCGTGGAGCGGCGCGACGAGGACATCGACACGAGCGTCGCCCGGCTGGGAGAGCTGGCCCTGCCGGACAACGGCGATCTGGAGACCTTCCTGGACCGGGTGCTCGAACGCTTCGGCCCCGGCGCCGAGGACGACATCGCGGTCATGGCCTCGCGGACCCGGGAGGAGCCGGAGGCCACGGTCCCGGAGTCCTGAGCCGGGCCCGCCGCCCGTGCCCCGCCCCCGCGTCACACGAACAGGAACGCCGTCGCCGTCGCCGCGCCCAGCGCCGTACCCGCCGTGACCTGGCCGACCGTGTGATAGCCGAGCGCCACCCGCGACCAGGAGACCGCGGCCGCCATCGCGTACGCGCAGAGCCACCACGGCGAGTGGACGGCGGCCAGCAGGGCGACCACCGCCGAGGCCACGGAGGCGTCCACGGAGATCTTCCACACCGTGTTGACCGCCAGCAGCACGACGGTCATCGCCCACAGCGCGAGCATCGCGGCCAGGATGCCGGTGGGCGCCCCGCCCAGCACCATGACCGCCGAACCGGTGCCGATGGAGCCCAGGATCACGAAGAAGATCGGCGCCCGTTTGGTGCGGTCCACGACATGGCGGTCGCCCCAGGTGCCGCGCCCCCGCTCCCACTCGATGTACCCGGCGGGCACGATCCCCGCGCACAGCGCGCCGAGCAGTCCCCAGAGCAGTCCGGTCCACTCCCCGGCCGCCGCGAGGCCGATGGCGAGCATGCCGACGAGCAGCACGTTGCGGGGCTGGAGGACATCGGTCACCCGCCGCGCGAGGGGGTGGTCGGGGGCGGACGTGGTGTCGGTGGTGGTCATGCCGGCTGCTCCTTGCCCGCGGTGTCACAGGTGTCGAGGATCTGACGGGCCCGCTCCGGGGTCACCGTCCGGTAGGCCGCCGCGACCCGGACCAGCCGGGCGACCTCGCCGTCCTGGTCGGTGGCGTGCTGGGTGGAGACGGCCGCCGCCTCCCCGGGGACCGCCCCGGCGTCCCGGGCGGTCAGCGCCGCCCTGATCCAGTACGCGTCGGCGAGCGGCGAGCCGGAACCGGCCCCGGCGGCGGCCTCGGCGGCGGGCAGCAGGGTGTCCGGCACGTAGTGGCGCAGCTTCTCGACCGCGTCCGCGATGTCCGCCGCCCAGCGGTCGACCCGCAGGTCGGCGGGCGTGTCGAAGCGCGTCAGCTCCCGCAGCAGCGGGCGCGGCGGCTCGAAGGGCTGGTCCGGGAAGGCGGTCATCAGCGCGTACCAGAGGCCGTGCAGCCGGGCCTGCGCCCGCCAGAGCTTGGCCCGGCGGCGGACGTTGCTCAGGGCCGGGATGGAGGCGCCGACCGCGAAGAAGAGGAAGAGGACGA
Source organism: Streptomyces sp. NBC_00209 (assembly GCF_045206345.1). Taxonomy (NCBI): domain Bacteria; kingdom Bacillati; phylum Actinomycetota; class Actinomycetes; order Kitasatosporales; family Streptomycetaceae; genus Streptomyces; species Streptomyces sp. NBC_00209. Next base: position 3,661,659 of record NZ_CP108121.1, read on the forward strand.
CCTGGGCGGCCTCGGTGACCTCGTCGAAGTCCAGCGCGAAGGACTCGCTCGGCCGGTCCACGACGCTGACCCAGAGGAACAGCGTCCGGCTGACGGTGTAGCCGACGCCGATGAACATGGCGAACGTCATCATCCCGAGCCCGACGCGCAGATGGCGCATCGTGGCGCTCCCGGTGGCCAGCGCCCACTGGTACGCGCAGACGGCGGACGCGGCGCCGAGGTAGAGGTAGAACACGCTCATGTACAGCGTGGCGCCCCACTGCCCGGCGTGGTCCGCGACGAAGCGGTCCGAGGGCGTGGAGCGGTCGACCACGGTGAAGAACAGCACGGTGAGCAGCACCAGGGTCGCGACCGACGCCTTGGCCGCGACCTGCTGGATGAGCCGGGCGAACCGCACGTGCCGGGGGATCCCGCCCTCGTCCTCGTACCGGCCGTAGATCGCCACGATGTAGCTGAGAATGGCCAGAATCGCGATGGTCGCGGTGTAGTGCTTGATGAGGACCGACAGGTCGGTCACCGGGCTGTCGTTGAGCCCGACGCGCACGAACCGGGTCTTCGTCCAGAGCGCCAGCGCGAATCCCGCGTAACACCCCCACAGCGCCCGGCGGCGCCGGTCCTCCTCGTCACCCCACAGGGCGGCCGGCATGCGCCACAGGGCGACGGCTGTCATCAGGCCCGCTATGAGATAGCCGGCGAGGTCGAGCGGGGTCACGGCGGACGTCCTCGGGAGTGGGGGAGTGCGGTCGGGCGATACGGGTGTCACGTACGCCGGAACAGGCCGCCGCGGCGGTGGGCGACCGGGCGCGAGAGCGAGTTGGCGAGCCGCCCCACCATGTCATCGGACGTGACGTCCCGGGCCATCCGGGGGATCAGCGAGGCACCGAATTCGGCCATGCGTTCGTCGTGGGTGTCGTACTGCGCGCGCGCCTGCACGGCGTCCGGGGCGAGTACGGCGTCCGGGCCGACCATCCGGGAGATGAGCGAGGTGTCGAAGACGGGCAGCAGCCGCCGGAGCTGTTCCGCGTCGAGCGAGGTGCCGTGGTCGAACCACTCGTGGCACAGCTCGTGCAGGATGACATGCTGGGTCTGGTAGGCGGTGGGGCGCCGGCGGTACAGCACGAAGCTGGTGTCCCCGCTCTTCAGGCGCAGCCCACAGGCGGCGTTGACACGCGCCAGCCGGTCGGGCATCTCGTGCAGCACGATGGTCCGGCCCCGGGCCGCCTCCATGTTGGCCACCAGGCCGGGCAGGGAGAACGGCGAGGGCAGCGGCAGCTCCGCGAGCCCCTCCTCGCACTCCCGCCGCAACTTCCGCAGGGACATGGCTCAGCCCTGCTGTCCGCCGCCGGCCGGGGGCGTGCGCTCCTCGGCGTCCCGCAGCAGGGACATCGCGAACCGCAGCAGTTCCGGCGGCAGCCCGTCCTCGTCGAGCCCGCGCCCGGCGAGCCCGCTGATCTCGCCCGTCCGCCGCTTCGCGAGGAACTGGAGCCCGGCCACGACGTCGTCCACGACCTCGGACTCCTCCTTGAAGAACCGCCAGTCCACGCCGAAGCCCAGGCCGAGCGCCTTCAGGATCTCCTCGGACGGCTGGGTCACCTTGCCGGCCAGGATGTTGGAGAAGTAGCTGTGGGAGAGCGATCCGCCGCGCTCCCTGACCAGGTCGGCGAAGAACCGGCCCGAGATCTTCCGGCCGGGGAAGGTCTTCTCGACCATGTACTCGACCTTCTGGCGCAGCGTCCGCAGCTCCGGCGCGCGCTCTACGCCGTTGTCCATCCGGCCCCCACGTTCACGTCCGCCGCGGACCCCTGTCCGGCCCCCGGGCGGCGCTCGATTCGGTCAACGGGCTCGTACTGTAACGAACCGCGGACCGCGCCCTTCCGGTCGGGCTGCCGGAGCGAAAGGGAAGCGGAACAATCTGATCCGGTGCCCGGAGCGGGCTTGCGCAAACACTCTACGTCACTGTTAACTCGAAAAAACATGGGCAGGGGGCCACGAGGGGAGTCCCTTGCCCGTGAAGACGCCGGTGTGCGCCGCCGCTGCGCACGCCCGCAAAGGGGTGTAGCCCTTCACGACGGGGGATGCGTGAAGGGCTACCCGCACATTATGGCCCCTGCCCGGGCTGTCATCAACTGACCGGCCGGTCAGTGTCCTTGTTCAGGGCGTGTTTTTCGGGCCCCGCGCCCCGCACCCGCCCCGGTTACCATCGGAAAGAGCCGCGGGACGCCGCGCATCCCCAGACGAAAAGGTTCCGCTTGAGCCGCGACCGCACCCCCCGACCGAACGACCGCTCCTCCCGCTCCCGGGGCCAGGGTGCCCCGGGCTCCCGCGCGGGCGGCGGCTTCCGCACCCGGGGCGCCGGCCGCCCCGGAGCCCCCGACCGCCGCTTCGGCGGGAAGGGCGGCAAGCCCGTGGCGCGGCAGGGCGAGTACGAGCTGCCGCGGACCGAGACCCCGCCGCTGCCCCCCGTCGCGGCCTTCGCCGACCTGGACCTGCCCGACGCCGTACTGGCGGCGCTGACCGCGCAGGGCGTCACCGAGCCGTTCCCGATCCAGGCGGCCACCCTGCCGAACGCGCTGGCCGGGCGCGATGTGCTGGGCCGGGGCCGCACCGGCTCCGGGAAGACCCTCGCCTTCGGCCTGGCGGTGCTGGCGCGCACGCCGGGGCACCGCGCGGAGGCCCGGCATCCGCGCGCCCTGATCCTGGTCCCCACCCGCGAGCTGGCCCAGCAGGTGACCGCCGCGCTGACCCCGTACGCGAAGCCGCTGCGGGTGCGCCTGGCGACCGTCGTCGGCGGGATGTCGATCGGCCGCCAGACGGCGGCGCTGCGCGGGGGCACGGACGTCGTCGTCGCCACGCCGGGCCGCCTCAAGGACCTCATCGAGCGCGGCGACTGCGTGCTGGACCGGGTCGAGGTGACGGTGCTGGACGAGGCGGACCAGATGGCCGATCTGGGCTTCATGCCCCAGGTCACCCAGCTGCTCAACCAGATCCCGTCGGCCGGCCAGCGCATGCTGTTCTCGGCGACCCTGGACCGCGACGTCGACCTGCTCGTCCGGCGCTATCTGAACGACCCGGTCGTCCACTCGGTGGACCCGGCCGCGGGCGCCGTGACGACGATGGAGCACCACGTGCTCTACGTACGGCCCTCCGACAAGTTCGCCACCACGACGGAGATCGCGGCGCGCGACGGCCGGGTGCTCATGTTCCTGGACACCAAGCAGGCGGTGGACGAGCTGACCGCCCATCTCCTCAACAGCGGGGTCCGGGCGGCCGCCCTGCACGGCGGGAAGGCGCAGCCGGAGCGCAACCGCACCCTGGAGCGCTTCAAGACCGGGCACGTCTCGGTCCTGGTCGCGACCAACGTCGCGGCGCGCGGCATCCACATCGACAACCTGGACCTCGTCGTCAACGTCGATCCGCCGGCCGATCACAAGGACTACCTGCACCGGGGCGGTCGTACCGCCCGGGCCGGGGAGTCCGGCAGCGTCGTCACGCTGGTGCTGCCCAGCCAGCGCCGCGACATGACCCGGCTGATGGCCGACGCGGGCATCACCCCGCAGATCGCGGAGGTCCGCTCCGGCGGCGAGGAGCTGAGCCGGATCACCGGCGCGCAGGCCCCCTCCGGCGTGCCCGTCACCATCACCGCGCCGCCCTCCGAGCGCCGGGTCAGGCCCAGAGGGCCTCGGCGAGCGTGACGCCCGCGAAGGCCGCGCCGAGCCCCGCGACGACGCTGACCACGACGTTGGCCGCCGCGTAGAACCCGGCCCCGTCCTCCGCGAGCCGCAGCGTCTCGTAGCTGAACGTGGAGTACGTGGTCAGCGCCCCGCAGAGCCCGGTCCCGAGCAGCAGCTGAAGGTGCGAGGAGGCCGCCCCGGCCGCCACCGCGCCGGTCAGCGTGCCCAGGATCAGGCAGCCGGTCACGTTGACGGCGAACGTCCCCCACGGGAAGACCGTGTCGTGGCGGGACTGCACGGCCCGGTCGGTGAGATAGCGCATCGGGGCGCCGACCGCCGCTCCGGCGATCACGAGCAGCCAGTTCACTCCTGGTCCCCCTGTATTCCGGGGCTCCGTACGATCTCGCAGGCGTCCAGCGTGACCGGGCAGCCGTTGGTCAGCTCGGCGATCTCCGGCAGGAATCCCCGTACCGCCTCCTCCGCGTCCACGATCACCACCGCCACCGGCAGGTCCTCGCTCAGGGACAGCAGCCGCTGGGTGTGGATCATCGAGGTGGCGCCGAAGCCCTCGATGCCCCGGAAGACGCTGGCGCCGGACAGCCCGGCGGCGTGCGCCCGGTGCACGATCTCCGTGTAGACGGGCCGGTGGTGCCAGTTGTCGGACTCGCCGACCAGCACGGTCAGGCGCAGCCCCGGTTCGGTCATGGGTGTCGTCATGCCTTCCTCCACGCCAGTACGCGGCGCGTCAGCCACACCGCGCTCCACACCGCCGCGAGAGCCGCGAGCAGTGTTACTCCGAGATAGACCAGTCCGGTGCCGGCCCGGTCCTCGGCCACGAGCTGTTCGATGTCGACCGCGTACGTCGAGAAGGTGGTGAACCCGCCGAGGACCCCGGTCCCGAAGAACGGTCTCACCAGCCGGTGCGCCGCCCACACCTCGCTGATCACCACCATGAACACGCCGATGACCGCGCAGCCGATCACGTTGACCACGAGGGTCGTCCAGGGGAAGCCGCCGGCCGCGGTGGGCCGGAGGAGCCCGGCGCCGTAGCGGGCGCAGGCGCCGGTCGCGCCGCCGAGCGCGACCACGGCGACGACGGCGGTCTGCGGGTTCTTCGTGAGGATGCCGGGCATACGTCTCCTACCTGCCGGGGCGCCCGTCGGTTACGGGCACACGTCTGCGCAAGTAGGGACCGTTGGCGGCGCATGAGCGCTCGCGGTTCGGGTACGGCGGGCCCCACCGCCGCGCAGTGGCCGTCACCGGCCCGCTGCTGCCCCCAGGATATCGCCGGAGCGGGCCCGTCCGGACGCGGCCAGGCGCTATTCCCCGTCCGGGACGATTTCACCCGATCGGCCACCTCATCTGCGGGCCCGGCGGGATAGCCGCAGGGTGGAGCCATGTGGCCCCACCGAATATGGCTGGGTGCCGCGGTCCTCCCGCTGGCTCTGCTGGTGCCGCGGGACGCCCCGGTGCCCCACATCCTGGCCGAGCCGCCCGCCGCCCCCCGACCGCGGGCGGTGGCCGCGCCGCAGCCCGTGATCGTCAGCCGGACGGCCTGGCACGCGGACGAGTCCATCGTCCGGGAGCGAGCCGTCTACACGGGCGCCGTCCGCGCGGTCTTCGTCCACCACACGGGCGAGACGAACGACTACGACTGCGCCGAGGCGCCCGAGCTGATCCGGAACGTCGAGGAGGCCCACATCAAGGGCCGGGGCTGGGACGACATCGGCTACAACTTCCTGGTCGACCGGTGCGGCACGATCTACGAGGGCCGGGCAGGCGGCATCACGCGCTCGGTGCGCGGCGCCCACACGACCGGCTTCAACGCGGACAGCGTGGGCATCGCGGTGCTCGGCGACTACCGCGACGGCGAGAGGGTCCCGGCCCCCGTCGTGCGAGCCCTGGCGACCCTCGCGGCGTGGAAGCTGCGCCCCGGCGAGGACCCGCGCGGCAAGGTGCGGCTGCGCTCGACCAATGACGCGAGCCGCTACCCCAAGGGCGAGGTGGCGGTGCTGAACGTCATCTCCGGCCACCGCGACACGTACCAGACGAGCTGCCCCGGCCAGGCGCTGTACGACGAGCTGCCGGAGATCAGGTCGATGGCGGCGACCATGCGCGCGGCGGCCGGGCGCGAGGGCGAGACGGATACGGAGGACGCCGGGAATACGCACTAGTGCATAAAGTGTTTGACGCTAGTACGTACGAGGGTAGGGTGGCGGGCATGACCGCCAAGCGCCCCCTCCCCGTGACCCTGGCCGGCCGCCATGTCCGCGTCGAACCGCTCGCCCCGGCCCACCTGGACGACCTCTTCGCCGCCGGCGGGGACGACGACGAGGTCTGGCGCTGGCTCGGCGGGCCGGTCCCCCGCACCCGGGAGGACATGGAGGCCGCGCTCGCCGCGATGCTCGCGAACGCGTCGTACGTCCCCTTCGCCGTCGTCCACCTGGCCACCGGGCGGGCCATCGGCTGGACGTCCTTCCTGGACGTCGACGCGGCGCACGAGCGCCTGGAGATCGGCTCGACCTGGTACGGCCGCGCGTACTGGCGCTCGGCGGTGAACACGGAGACCAAGCTGCTCCTGCTCACCCACGCCTTCGAGGATCTGGGCATGGGCCGCGTCCAGTTGAAGACCGACCACCTCAACGAGCGCTCCCAGAAGGCGATCGCCCGCCTCGGCGCCCGCCACGAGGGCGTCCTGCGCCGCCACCGCCGCCGCCCGGATGGGAGTTGGCGCGACACGGTGTACTTCTCGCTGCTCGCGGACGAGTGGCCGGAGGCGAAGGCGCGCCTGGCGGCGCGGCTCTGACGGGTCAGACGGTGCGCGGGACCGGGGCGGTGCGCGCCCGGCCGGGAGGAGATCGTGGACTGGCGCGGGGCCACCGTTCAGCGATATCTCGCCGCTCCCGAAACGCGGTTCGGGTCCACCGGCCGGTGGACCCCCGGTTCACCGGCCGGTGGACCCCCGGTTCCATCAGTCGAGGCTGCCGGACGCACCCCCCTCCGCAACAGCATGGAGGGCATGAGACTTCGCCCCGTACACCTGGCCCGGTGGAGCGCCCGGCACCCCTGGCGCGCGATCGCCGGATGGTTCCTCTTCGTCCTCCTCTGCCTCGGGGCCGGCATCGCGTCGGGCTCCAACGCGGCCACCACCAAGGACTTCCGGGTCGGCGAGGCCGGTCACGCCGAGTCGCCGGCCACCGGCACCATCCGCGTCGTCGCGGCCGTGCTCAGCTCGCTCACCGTGCTGCCCGCGCTGCTGGTCAAGCTGGGCCACCGCGCCGAGCGGCGCGCCGCCAGGAAGGCCGCCATCCACGCGGCGAGACGGTCCTGGCCCCGCGCGTCGCCCAGCGCCTGGTCGCGAAGATGCGGCGCCCGGCCCCGGTCGCCCTGACCGCCCGCGAGCCGGACGTGCTCGAAGCGGTCGCGGACGGCCTGTCGAACGCGGAGATCGGCCGCAGGCTGTTCATCGGCGAGGCCACGGTGAAGACCCACCTCCTGCGCATCTTCGCCAAGCTGGACGTCGACGACCGCACGCGCGCGATGGTGGTGGCCCTGGACACGGGCCTGCTGAAGCGCCGTTGACGCCTCAGAGCGCGTCCGGCCCCCGCTCGCCCGTGCGGACCCGGATCACCGTCTCCACGTGCTGGACCCACACCTTGCCGTCGCCGATGCGGTCCGTCCGGGCGGCCCGGACGACCGCGTCGACGGCCGTCTCCTCGTCCGCGTCGTCCACGACCGCCTCGATGCGGATCTTGGGCACCAGGTCGACGCGGTACTCGGCGCCCCGGTACACCTCGGTGTGCCCGTGCTGGCGGCCGTAACCACCGGCCTCGGTGACGGTCAGCCCCTGGACGCCGACCTCCCGGAGCGCGGTCTTGACCTCGTCCAGGCGGTGCGGGCGTATGACGGCGGTGATGAGCTTCACGATGCGGTCTTCCTGTCCCTCGGGAGCGCCGACTGCGGGGCCGCGTGGCCCAGCGCGCCGTGATCGTAGGCGCTCTCCGCGTGCAGCGTCTGGTCGAGCCCCGTGACCTCCTCCTCCGAGGAGGCGCGCAGGCCCATCAGCCGGTCGACCGCCTTGCCGATCCCGTACGTCGCGAGGAAGGTGTACGCCGCCACCGCGACCACGGCCACCGCCTGCTTCAGGAGCTGGGCCGCCCCGCCCCCGTAGAACAGGCCCTCCGCGCCGCCGGTCATCGTGGCGGTCGCGAACAGGCCGATGAGCAGGGTGCCGACGACGCCCCCGACGAGGTGCACCCCGACGACGTCGAGCGCGTCGTCGTAGCCGAAGCGGAACTTCCACGCGACCGCGTACGAGCAGACGACACCGGCCGCGAGCCCGACGGCGGCACCGCCCAGGATGGAGACCGTGCCGCAGGCCGGGGTGATCGCGACCAGCCCGGCGACCGCGCCCGACGCCGCGCCGAAGGTGGTGGGGTGTCCGTCGCGCTGCTGCTCCACGAAGAGCCAGCCGAGCAGTCCGGTGCAGCCCGCGACGACCGTGTTGAGCATCGAGGCGGCGGCCAGTCCGTTCGCGGCGAGCGCGGAGCCGCCGTTGAAGCCGAGCCAGCCGAACCAGAGCAGACCCGCGCCGAGCATCACCATCGGCAGGTTGTGCGGGCGCATCGCGTCCTTCCGGAATCCGATGCGAGGCCCCACGACGAGGGCCAGCGCCAGCCCCGACGCACCGGACGCGATCTCCACCACGAGCCCGCCCGCGAAGTCGAGCGCCCCGAGCGAGTCCTTGATCCAGCCGCCGGGCCCCCAGACCCAGTGCGCGACGGGCGCGTATACGAGCAGCGTCCACAGCGGTACGAAGACGAGCCACGCGGCGAACTTCGTACGGTCCGCCACCGCACCGCTGATCAGCGCCGCCGTGATGATCGCGAAGGTGAGCTGGAAGGTGGTGAACAGCAGGGTCGGCACTCCGCCGGTCAGCGCGTCCGGCCCGATGTCCGCCAGGCCCAGGTGCTCCAGGCCGCCGACGAGCCCGAACGCGTCGTCGCCGAAGACCAGCGAATAGCCCGCGACCAGCCAGACCACGGTGACCAGCGCGATCGAGACGAAGCTCATCATCAGCATGTTGAGGACGCTCTTCGTGCGGACCATGCCGCCGTAGAACAGCGCGAGCCCGGGGGTCATCAGCAGAACGAGGGCGGTGGCGGCGAGCAGCCAGGCGGTGTCGCCGGTGTCCAGGCCGGGCGCGGCCACGGTCACGGGGGTCACGGGGGTCCCTCCTCGGGGCGGGGAGCGGTGGGAGCGACTGCGAGCGTGACCGGCTCGCGTTTCGCCGAGGGGCCCCGTGTGTTTCCGCCGTATTTCATTGCCCGGGTGTTGCCGGGATCTCACGGTCGCGGCCTCGGGGCGCGGGCCCGCTCCGAGGCCGCACGGGCCGGGGGCAGGGGCCGCCCGTGACCGGTCTCAGCAGCCGCGCTGCGGGAAGCGGCCGAGCCCGTACACCGAGTCCAGCCGGTACGTCCCCGGCTTCCGCACGGTCAGCCGTGTCCACGCGCCGTCCTGCCGCAGACAGGCCCCGGCGGGCCCGTGCACGCGGAGCCAGGGGGAGTGGGCGACCCGTACGGTCACCGATCCGGCCCGTTCCATGCGCAGGACCAGCTCCGCGTCGCCGCCGCCGGCGACCGTGGCGGGCGGGGGCGCGAGCGGGGTCGCCTCCCGGACCCGGTAGACCGTCCAGCCGTCGTCCTCCCACACCTCGTCCAGCCACGGCAACCCGCCCCTGACCAGAGCCGCTTCGGCCTCGGCGGGTCCGTCCGGCCGCCCGTGGTGCAGGACGACGAGGCCCACGGCCCAGCGGTCGAGCCAGGCGCGGTAGCGGTCCGGGGTCAGCTCGCCCTCGTAGAAGAGGCGCCCGCGCTCGACGTCCAGCTGGCGGTTCCAGCCCCGGGCCATGTTCACGTGCGGGGCGAGGACGGCGGCCTCGCGGTGGTTGCGCGCGGGGACGACCTCGACGCGGACCCGGTCCGCGCCCAGCCGGTCGAGCGCGGCGACGACGCCCTCGGTGCGGGACGCCCAGCCCGGCACGGGGGTGGACACGCGCAGGTCGTCCACGGTCTTGTCGACGAGCCAGTACCCGGAGAGCACGAGGACGGCGGCCAGGAACCCCGTACGCACCCGCGCCCCGGCCCGGACCGTGTCGAGGACCGCCGCGCACAGTACGGGCACGGCGACCAGACCGAGCAGGCGCTCGACGTTCGTGCCGATGGGGGACGCGACGAGGAACGTCAGCACCACGCCGACCGCGTACACGACGGCCCCGTACCGCGTGACCCGCCACTTCCGCGTCCGGGGCGCCGCCGCCGCGAGCACCGCGCAGACCAGCACCGGCATCCACACCCGGTCCGCGTGTATGGGCTGCTCGCCCCGGAACGGGAACAGCAGCGTCGTCGCGCCGACGACCACGAAGAACGGGACCATCAGGACCGCGCCCGCGCGCCACCGCCGGTCGAGCAGGTACGCGGCGCTCACGACGACCAGGAAAAGCCCGGCCACCGGGCTCGCCATGGTGGCCAGCGCCCCCGCGCCGGCGGCCACCACGGCCCGGTCGACGTACCGGCAGGCGACGAGCCCGACGGCCACGCCGAGCGCGAAGGTCGTACGCCCCGACGCGACGTTGCACCACAGCGCGAAGGCGCCGAGCAGCGCGGGCGGGAGCGGGCGGCGCATCCCCGTACGGACGAAGAGGAGGGCGAGCAGCCAGGTGGCGGCGAGCCCGGAGAGGACGGACACCGTGCGGACGCCGGCGAGGGCCATCACATACGAGGAGAGGACGCTGTAGTTCGCGGTGTGCATCCCCCCGTACCAGGACAGGTTGTACGCCGATCCCGGGTGGCGCGCGGTGAACCCGGACCAGGCGAGCTGCGCGGCGAGGTCACCGCCGCCGGTGGCCAGGACGGCCGCCCACACGGCGTACAGGGGCAGCGCGACCGCGACGGAGACCAGCGGGACATGGTGGACCCGCCACCACGGCTCCCACATCGACTCGCTTGCCTCCGCGCGCACTTCTTCACCGACCACCACGTGCCAAACCCTAGAGGCTGCTCAGCAGCCTCACCTCCCCGAAACTTTCGAAATGGCTGCCATTCGGTTCGAGGGGAGCTCGTGCTTCCGTGCGCATTCTGCCCCGACGTCCGGTGAGGTGGAGGCCGTTGAGCTGCGAGGCTCCTCAACTCCCTTATGAGTAAGGGCAATCGAAGGTTTCGCAACTCATGCCGAAAGTATTGACACCCCCAGGGGCCGGTCCAACACTGAGCGCCGTCGGCAGGCCCCCGCCGACGCCTACCTGCTCACGGGACGAGGAGGACTCCCCCCATGTACGCAACCCCCGCACATCCGACGAGCCACCCCAGACCGGTGAACGGCCTACGGCTGTTCATCCGCAGCGCCTTCGCCGTGGTGATCGCCGTCGTCGCGGCGATCACCCTGCCCGGCACGGCCACCGCCGACACGACCGTCACCTCGAACCAGACGGGCACCAACAACGGCTACTACTACTCGTTCTGGACGGACAGCCCCGGCACCGTCTCCATGAACCTGGGCTCCGGCGGCAGTTACGGAACGTCCTGGAGCAACACCGGCAACTTCGTCGCGGGCAAGGGCTGGAGCACGGGCGGCCGCCGCAGCGTGACGTACTCCGGCTCCTTCAACCCCTCGGGCAACGCCTACCTGGCCCTCTACGGCTGGTCGCAGAATCCGCTGGTGGAGTACTACATCGTGGACAACTGGGGTACGTACCGGCCCACCGGGACCTTCAAGGGCACGGTCACCAGTGACGGCGGCACGTACGACATCTACGAGACGACCCGGACCAACGCCCCCTCGATCGAGGGAAACAAGACCTTCAAGCAGTACTGGAGCGTCCGCCAGTCGAAGCGGACCGGGGGCACCATCACCACCGGCAACCACTTCGACGCCTGGGCCCAGCACGGGATGAACCTCGGCAGCTTCAATTACATGATCATGGCCACCGAGGGCTACCAGAGCAGCGGCAGCTCCAGCATCACGCTGGGCAGCACGTCCGGTGGCGGCGGTGACAACGGAGGCGGCACCGGTGGCGGCAACAACGGCTGCACCGCCACCCTCTCCGCAGGCGAGAAGTGGGGCGACCGCTACAACCTCAACGTCGCGGTCTCCGGCTCCGACAACTGGACCGTGACGATGAACGTCCCGTCCCCGGAGAAGGTCCTCTCCACCTGGAACATCAGCGCCGGTTACCCCAGCGCCCAGGTGCTGACCGCCAAGCCCAACGGCAGCGGCAACAACTTCGGCGTCACCATCCAGTCCAACGGCAGTTGGACCTGGCCGACGGTCTCCTGCAGCACGGGCTGACCGTCCGGCGTGCTCCGGGGTGGCGGCGACCGCCCCGGAGCACCCGGGTGGCGGCCCGCCCTGGAGCGCCCGGGTGGCGGCGACCGCCCCGGAGCGCCCAGGCGTCGCCCGCCCGAAGCACCCCTTCAGCCGCGCACCCGCCTCACAGCACCGGCGGCCGTCCCAGCCGGGTCATCCGCCACACCGTTCGCCAGCTCATCGGCGCCCGCTCCCCGGCCGGTGTCCTGATCCCCTCGGTGAACCCGCCCCACCACGCCTTCAGCCCCGTCACCGAGCGCATCCGCAGCATGGCCAGCGTGATCCACACGCCGAGATAGACCGGGATCAGCGGCGCCGGGAGCCGCCTGCGCGCGAGCCACACCCGGTTCCGCGCGGTGAACCGGTAGTAGACGGCGTGCCGGGCCGGCGACGTCCGAGGATGCTGGAGGACGAGCGTCGGCACGTAACGGATCTCCCACCCGCCGTCCAGCGCCCGCCACGCGAGGTCCGACTCCTCGTGGCCGAAGAAGAACTCCCCCGGCCACAGCCCGATCTGCCGGAGCATCGGCATCGAGAAGGCATGCCCGCCACCCAGGAACGCGGTCACCGGCCCCCCGCGCATCGGATCGCCCGCCCGCAGCCTCGGCACCCAGCGCCGTTCGGTCCGCCCCTGCTCGTCGGCGACCCGGAATCCGATGATCCCCAGCCTCGGGTCCTCCGCGAACTGCCGCCGCACCTCGCGGAACACGTCCGTCGCGATGAGCAGCCCGTCGTCGTCCAACTCGACCACGACATCGACCTCGTCCCCGCCTCCGTCCCGCAGCAGCTCAAGCCCCACGTTCCGCCCGCCGGGGCACCCCAGATTCTCCGCGAGCGGCACCTTGGTCACCTCGGTCGCACCGGGGGCACCCGCCGCGCCGAGCACATCGGTCGAGACGTCGTCCAGCGAGGTCGCGTTGCCCACCAGCACCACGCGGGCGGCCGGAACATCCTGCTTCGCGACGGACGCGAGCAGCGCCTCCAGCTCCCGGGGTCGGGTCCCCATGGTCACGATGACAACCCCGATGCGCGGCGACAAGGTCATGGCGGCTCACTCCAGTGATCGGTGGGGTCCCGATGCTAGGGCGTTTGCGCCGGGGCCCCGCCGTCCCTCCGGTCGCCGGAGGCCGTTCCGGCCCCCGCCGGTTCCGCCTCGTCCCTCTGGTCCGCCCCCTTCAGGCCGCCGCCCCGCTGTCGATGACCAAGTCCGTGCCGACGACCGCTCCGGCGGCAGATGAGGCGAGGTACAGCACCGCGGCCGCCACCTCCTCGGCCTTCGCAAGCCTGCCGAGCGGGTTCTGTGACTTCACCCGTTCCGCCCGGTCGGCCTCGGTCTCGCCCGGGCGGAGGGACATGGGGGCGTCGGAGGCTCCCGGGCTGACGGCGTTGATGCGGATGCCCTCGTGGACGTGGTCGAGCGCCGCGGCGCGGGTCAGCGCGGAGACGGCCGCCTTCGACGTGATGTAGGCCGCGGCGTTCGGTATCCGCAGGTGCGCCCCGAGATTGGAGGCGATGTTGACGATGGTGCCGCCCCCATGGGCCCGCATGTGGGCGATCTCGTGCTTCATCGCCAGCCACACACCGGTGACGTTGGTCCGCAGCACCGCGTCCCAGTCCTCTTCGCTCACGTCCGCCGCCGGGCCGGAACCTCGCAGTATCCCGGCGTTGTTGACCGCGATATGGAGCCCTCCGAAGCGGCCCACGGCCTCTCCGACCAGGCGGCGGACCTGCTCCGAGTCGGTGACGTCGGCGACGACCGCGGCGGCCGTGCCACCGCTCGCCTCGATGAGCCGCACCGTCTCGTCCAGGGCGGCCCGGGTCCGCCCCGCGACCACCACCGACGCGCCTTCGGCGGCGAAGGCGAGCGCGGTGGCACGGCCGAGACCGGAGCCTCCGCCCGTGACGAGGACGGACCTGCCGATGAAGCGGTTCACTTCCACAACTCCTCTGTAGGGACCTGGGCGGGCCAGCGTTGAAGGCTTTTACTGGACCGATCGTTCCATTATCGCGACGTGCAAGATTGCTTCCGGCCCTGGCCGGGGTGGCGGACCGTTCGGGCGGCAGGGGTCAGTCCAGCAGCGACAGGGCCTGCTCGGCGGCCTCCCGTACGCGGGAGGGATCGCTGGACGCCTTGCCGACGACCCGTATGCCTTGGAGCAGGACGAGCAGCAAGCGGGCCAGTGCGCGCGGGTCGCGGTCCTCCGGCAACTCGCCCTGGGCCTGGGCCCGTATGAGTGCGGAGTGCAGCGGGGTTTCGAGGTGCTCCCAGCTGATCTCGACCCGGCGGGCCACCGCCGTGTCGTGGGATGCCAGCTCGGAAGCGGTGTTGGTGATCAGGCACCCGTGCAGCCGCGCCTCCAGCGATGTGGCCTCTTCCGCGAAGCGGCGCACCACGGCCCGGACCGCGGGCAGGGCCGGCCCCGGCTGGGACAGTTCCGCGAGAAGGAGCGGATCGCGCCCCTCCGCGTAACGGTCCAGCGCCTTCAGGAACAGCTCCTGCTTGTTGCCGAAGGTGGCATAGATGCTGGCCCGGCCGATGCCGAGATGTTCGACGAGGTCGGCCATCGACGTCGCTTCGTAGCCGCGCTGCCAGAACAGCTCAAGGGCCGCCTGCAGTGCGGCCTCGGGATCGAATTCCTTGGTCCTGGCCACATCGAAGAGCCTAGGCGATATTGGAACGATCGGTCAATTACCTCGTTCGGGTGGACGTCGACTGAGGCCGGTCCCACCTTCACGGTTCTCCGTATCACCGTCACGAATTCATCACTTACGGAGGATCTGACTCCCCTTGCCCCGGAGCGCACGGATACGGTCATGCCTCCACTAATCGCACCTGGGGGGACGAATGAACTGGAACAACAACACCCAACAACCCTGGGGCCCAGCACCGGAGAAGCCGTCCGGGGCGGCGTCGGGCCTGCCGGCCTGGACGCGCAAGCGCGTCGTCGTTCCGGCGGCGGTCGGCCTGTTCGTCGCCGGAGCCGTCGCGGGGAGCGCCGGCGGCGGCTCCACGGAGAACGTCGACAGCGCGACGCCCACGCCCCTCGCGACGGTCACCGTGACGGCGTCGCCGAAGGCCGGTGCCCCGGCCGGTGCCGAGCCGCCCGCGCCGAAGGGCACGACCCGGCCGGCCGACGACGAGGACGACGCGAAGGTCTCCGTACCCGACTTCGTCGGTATGGGTCTCCAGTCCGCGCAGGACGCGGCCCAGGCCAAGGGCTTCTACACCCTGACTTCGCACGACAGCGCGGGCCGGGACCGGATGCAGTTGCTCGACCGGAACTGGAAGGTCTGCTCCCAGAGCGTGGCGGCGGGCAAGTCGGTCGCCACGACGACCGAGTTGGACTTCGGTGCCGTGAAGACCGAGGAGAGCTGCCCGGCCAAGGACAAGAAGCCCCCGAAGGTGGTGGGCGACCGGATGCCCGACCTCGCGGGCAAGTCGGTGAACACCGCGCGCGAGGCGCTCGATTCCGGGACCTCACTCACGGTGAAGGACGCCGCGGAGGACCGCATGGTGCTGCTGGAGAGCAACTGGAAGGTCTGCACCCAGGTGCCGGCGGCGGGCGCGCAGCTGCACGGGCGGCCGGTCGAGATCACGGCGGTGAAGTTCGAGGAGAGCTGCCCGTAGGGCGCCCGGGCCGCCCGGCTCCGTCAGGTGCGGCCGATGGCGAGCACGAGTGAGGGGTCATCAACGCGACGCCTCCAGCGCATCGGCCCGTTCCGCGAGCCCGGCGGCCACGTCGTCCCAGTCCGGGCCGTGCAGCCAGAGGTTCTGAGCCGCCTCCCGCAGGAGCGCCGGTTCGTCCGGACGCTGCAACAGCACCAGCCGGTAGGCGAGGTTGCGTACCCACACGGGCAGGCAGCCATCCACGATGCTCGGGGCCAGTTCACGCAGCAGGGCGAGGATGGCGCCCGCGTCGGCGAACGTCAGCTCCTCGATGAAGTAGTGCTCGTGGTGTTCCAGCCCGCATACGGGGGTGGGCCCGTACTCGTCCCCGTACAGGCATCGCGCGTGGGCCGTCAGGCTGCTGTGCATGGACGCGAGGCTACGACGCGGACCGCGCCCGCCCTCAGTCCCCGCCATCGCCGCCGTCCCCGTCGAAGATCCAGCTCAGCGGGTTCCAGCCCGAGCCCGTGCTCTCGGGCAGCGACTCGCCGCCGCGTACGCGCCCGGGCGTTCCTTCCCGCTCGCGGATCAGGTCCCGTACGGTCCGGGCTATGGGGTCCCCCCCGACGGAGGCCGTCACCTCGCTGCGCGGCTGGAGCAACTCGTCCCCCGGCAGTACGTTTCCGGCCAGCCCCGTCGCCCCGACGAGCGCGGCCAACAGCCGGGCGCGCTCGTCGTCGGTCGTCCCGTGCCCCACGGCGGACACCCGCTCGCGCGCGGGCGACGTCCGGTCGTCGGGCCCCACGAGGTGGCGGCGCTGCGCGATGACCCCCAGGGCCCGGGTCCGCTCCTCGCGCAGGGCCCCGCGCGCGACGAGCCGGTGGCGCCACACCTCGTCCGTCCTGCCCGCACTGGTCTTCACGCCCGCGGTATCGCGCACCCACCGCTGGAGCTTGTGCCCCTTGCGACGGCCGGCGACCCCGGCCAGCGCCACATCGAGAAACGAGTCCCCGATCCCCGGCGCACCGGACACGACGATCTTCCCGTCCCGCACCACGACCCGCCCGGCCAGCACCAACTCGGCGGCCACGGCCCCCGCGATCCCGAGCCGCAGAGCGCGCGGCCGGCACACGACCCGCCCCTCGACGGGATCGTACGCAAGCAGCAACAACTCCTCCGGAAGCGTGAAGTGCGGTACGAACACGACGACATGACCCCCCAGGCCGCGACGGACAACACCCCATGCTCGCACGCACTCGCGAATCAGGGTCAGCGGCGGGGCGTGGAGAGGGTGACGGGCGGGGCGCCCCCGACGAGCGCCCGCACAGCCCGGCGCCGCCTCAGTCCTCGCGCGGCGGCTCCGTCGATTCCGTCGCGCGGCGGTACTCGGCGTTGATGCGCTGCGCCTCTTCCAGTTGGTCTTCCAGTACGACGATGCGGCAGGCGGCCTCGATGGGCGTGCCCTGGTCGACCAGTTCGCGGGCGCGGGCGGCGATGCGCAGTTGGTAGCGGGAGTAGCGGCGGTGGCCGCCTTCCGAACGCAGTGGGGTGATCAGACGGGCTTCGCCGATGGCGCGGAGGAAGCCTTGGCTCGTGCCGAGCATCTCGGCGGCCCGGCCCATCGTGTAGGCGGGGTAGTCGTCATCGTCAAGACGGCCGTACGAGTCGTCTGCTGTCACTTGCACCTCTCTTGTGGAACGCGTGGAGGGGCCTTGGCGCCACATGGCACCAAGGCCCCGAAGGAACTACTACACCACCTGCCGGCCCGGACACGGCACCGGCCTTCTGTATCCGCAGCTCCGACCTGACTGCTGTCGGGGGTGCGGGGATCGCGGTTGCTTGACCGGAGACCACCTCACTATCGATGTCCTGCGGTACCCGGGCGGGCCGAAGACGCCGTCCCGGTCGATCCTGATGGCGCGGGCTCCTCCGTTCTTCTTGCGGTGATCAACTTTTATCAGCGGGTACTGCGTACTGCGTTCACGGGCGCCGCGACTGCCGTGCCGACGGTCCCGCTCCGGCGGCCCCTCGCTGCGGGCCACCCGGTCCGGCTGCCAGTCCCGTCGCCGTCACAACAACCCTGGCTTCGAAACTCCACCGCCGCACCGTCCTGCGACTACGTCCACTACCGGCAGTCCGTTTCTGCCGGAGATCACTGTCTCTCTGGGTTACGAAAAAAACCCTAACCGTGCCGGTGCGCAATGTCTACTCTGGCCGCCATAGATTTTCGGGTTCACTCCAAGGAGCTAATCGCTCGCCCCCGAGGTGTCGGCCGCCCCGTGGCCGATCGCCTTGTCCGAGGGGCCAGGGGCCAGGGGACGACGGGGCGACCCGTGCATAAGATCGGCTCTCATGTCGAAGCCTGACGAGCTGCTCGTTGACGTCGCCACGCTGGTGGAGTCCGGGCACAGCAACCAGATGTCCCTGACCGTGGTCGCCGGTGGTGCCGTCATCACCGGCCGCCTGGCGCCCGAAGCCGTGTGGCGGCAGCGGGTGTCGGAGGTCCTGACGGACTCGGCCCGCCTGGGCGAGTTCTCCGCCATGTTCACCGCTACGGCCGGGAGGGAGGGGCCGCCCACCTATCTGCACTTCCACATGGCGCGGATCCTCCAGGGCACGGTGGGGATCCCGGAGACGGGCGGGATGTACCGCGTCGCGATCGAGGACATCAGCGCCTGGACCATGGGCGACTTCACGTACTCCGAGCACTGACGAACCCACCGGTACGCGGAAGGGCCCGACCGGTGTGTACCGGTCGGGCCCTTCCGACTGCTCAGGTTTCGGCTCGCGCTTCCCGTCAGACGGCCGCCGGGCTGCCGAGCATCGCGGAGGCGTGCTGGAGCGGGCTGACGGCCGGGGCGTGCGTGGCCGTCCGGGGAGCGCTGTGGCAGGTGAAGCCGAGCTTGGTCATCGCCCGGAGGACTTCGTCGGAGCTGAAGTCGCGGCGGTCCTGGCGGGTGACGGCCTCACCGACCTGCTTGACGGGGTAGGTGCGGCGGCCGATGGTCACGGAGTCGCCGACGACCTCCTCGGGCTTGACGCCCTTCATGGAGTCCAGGACACCGCTCTTGGTGAGCTCGAACGGGAAGCGGGCGATGACACAGCGCACGATGCCTCACAGGGAGAGAAAGGGGATGTCTCCGTGCGGAGACGTTTCAGAGGGGAGACGCTTCAGGGAGACCGGCGGGCCGCCGGCACGTGGTCTGCTCGGCCGTCAGGGCGGGCTCAGGCCGCCGCGCCCGTGACGGACCGCCGCCCGCTCCCGCGCCGACCGGCGGAGGACGCGCCGCGCTTGCGCCGCTCGGGGGCCGGCGCCGTGATCGTCACGGGGACGCCGGAGGGGGTCCGGGCACCGGTGATCCGGCTGAGCGCCGCCTCGCCGGAGCGGACCTCGGTGGTACGGGGCACGATGCCGGCGGCCGCCATGAGACGGGTCATCTCGCGCCGCTGGCCGCTGGTGACCAGGGTGACGACGCTGCCGGACTCGCCGGCCCGCGCGGTACGGCCGCCTCGGTGCAGGTAGTCCTTGTGGTCGGTCGGCGGATCCACGTTGACGACGAGGTCGAGGTGGTCGACGTGAATCCCGCGCGCCGCGACGTTCGTCGCCACCAGCACCGTGACGTGCCCGGTCTTGAACTGGGCGAGGGTGCGGGTGCGCTGCGGCTGCGACTTGCCCCCGTGCAGAGCGGCGGCACGGACCCCGCTGGCCAGGAAGTGCTGGGTGAGGCGGTCCACCGCGTGCTTGGTGTCCAGGAACATGATCACCCGGCCCTCGCGCGCCGCGATCTCCGTCGTCAGCCGGTGCTTGTCGGCACCGTGCACGTGCAGGACGTGGTGCTCCATGGTGGTGACCGCGCCCTGGGAGGGGTCCACGGAGTGGACGACGGGGTCGGTGAGGTACCGCCGGACCAGGAGGTCGACGTTACGGTCCAGAGTCGCGGAGAACAGCATGCGCTGGCCCCCGGGGCGGACCTGGTCCAGGAGCTCGGTGACCTGCGGCATGAATCCCATGTCGGCCATCTGGTCGGCCTCGTCCAGAACGGTGATCGCGACCCGGTCCAGCCGGCAGTCGCCGCGTTCGATCAGGTCCTTGAGGCGGCCGGGGGTGGCCACGACGACCTCGGTACCGCCCCGCAGCGCATGCGCCTGCCGGCCGATCGACATCCCGCCGACGACGGTGGCCAGCCGCAGCTTCGCGGCCCGGGCGTACGGGGTGAGGGCATCGGTGACCTGCTGCGCGAGCTCTCGGGTGGGTACGAGGACCAGGGCCAGCGGCTGACGGGGCTCGGCGCGCTGACCGGCGGTGCGGGCCAGCAGGGCCAGGCCGAAGGCGAGCGTCTTGCCGGAGCCGGTCCGGCCGCGGCCCAGAACGTCACGGCCCGCCAGGGAGTTCGGCAGCGTCGCCCCCTGGATGGGGAACGGCGTCGTCACCCCCTGCGCGGTGAGCGCGGCCAGCAGGCTCCCCGGCAGGTCGAGGTCGCTGAACGCCTCGACCGCGGGCAGCGCCGGGGTGATCGTCTTGGGCAGGGCGAACTCTCCCCGCATCGGGACGGGCCGCCGGCCACTCGAACGGCTCGGGACGGATGAGCCGGAGCGACGGCCTCGAACCGGACCGGACCGGCTGTTCGTGCGCGTGGGGTTCATGCTGAACCTTCCTTGATACGGCACGCATCAAGGAATTCCACAGCGAAAGAGCGGCGCGGGGAATCGCAGGCACGGACCGAATGAAATGCGAACGCGGCCGGAGGAAGCTCCGTGCCGGCGTAAGGGAAAAAATGAGGGATGGTACGCGGGAGGAAACCCGGCGTTCCCGTGGCTGTAAATCGCCAAGAAAAAGAAAGTAGCTGGGGCCCGCACCCCGAGGGATGCGGGCCCCAGCTACTTATGCGCGCCGGCGTCAGGCGGTGACGATGTTCTCGGCCGTCGGGCCCTTCTGGCCCTGGGCGATGTCGAAGGACACCTTCTGGCCCTCCTGGAGCTCGCGGAAGCCCTGGGCGGCGATGTTCGAGTAGTGGGCGAACACGTCAGGGCCGCCACCGTCCTGCTCGATGAAGCCGAAACCCTTTTCCGCGTTGAACCACTTCACGGTGCCAGTAGCCATGTCAATCTCCTTTGGGCAGTACACCGGAATCCGCACTTTACGGACCCCGTTGTCGCCGCGATGATGCCCTGCCCGGAAATGACCGGAAATACTAAGCGCCCCTCTGCGACCTACGGTCGGCCTGAGGCGCCTGAAGTTTTTTTGGGTACCACAACTGCAACTGACTCCGACCGTAGCACGTCGGGAAGGGTTTATGTGCGCCCGACATTTTCCCGCGCACGCCACAACAGAAACCCTCCTGGTACGGACCGCTAAATTCTGAGACGGCCGACAGAGGTATGGAGTGGTCCCGGCCGGTCAGGAATCGAGAAGCGCTCCCCTCGGCACGTCCCTAACGTGATGGTCATCCGTGGAACAGTCAGGAGGGACTCCATGAAGTTTCGGGCCCACGTCGAACCACCTGAGCCCATGCGGGGCCTGGAGGTCCCGCCCGAGGTGATGGCTGCGCTGGACGGGGGAGCGCGGCCGCCGGTGATCATCACGGTCAACGGGCACTCCTGGAAGAGTCGGGTCGCCCTCCTTCGCGGCCGCCACCTGCTCGGCCTCAGCAAGGCCAACCGGCAGGCCGCCGGTATCGGGACCGGCGAGGAGGTCGAGGTCGAGCTGAAGCTCGACACCGAACCCCGCGTCGTCGTGGAGCCCGCGGACTTCGCCCAGGCCCTGGACGACGAACCCGCCGCCCGCACCGCGTACGACAACCTCGCCTACAGCCACAAGCGCGAACACGTGCGCGCCATCGAGAACGCGAAGAAGCCCGAAACCCGCCAACGCCGCATCGAAAAGGCCATCACCACCCTGCGCGCCACCCAGGACGTACGCTGCCCGAACTCCCCACCTGGGCCGCCGACTGGGGCCCCAGCGTGACGACACAACGTTTTCTGTACGTCGTGGTCTGTGCCGCCGGGAGCGTTTCCGGCGGGAGGTGAGGAGCTCCAGCGAGCGGGAGACCGAGCTGGGGTTGAGGCCGCCGGCGGCTCTGCCGATCAGGGTGAAGGTGCGCTCGCCGTGACCGATGGCGCCCAGGACGGTGCGAGCTTGCGCCTCGGCGGGAAACTCGGCAGCCAGGGACCGCTCGCCGCTGACCAGGAGGGCGGAGGTCGGCCTGCGCAGGGCCAGTTCGAGGTAGTCCCACAGCCCGGCGCCCTGTGGCCATTCCTCCAGGATGAGCGGGAGACCGCCGGAGATCAGGTAGGCGTCGAAGGCGTCGGCGGGCGGCAGATCGAGCATCGTGGCGACCTCTGCCGGATTCAACGGCAGCACCACCAGTTCGGTGCCCCGCTGATCCGCGGCACTCGTACTGACCCCGGGGCAGAAGATGACGGTGCTCGACTCCTACATGAGGGGCGGAGAGATGCTGGCGGTCGAGCAGTGGTGGTCATGCCGGTCACGGCGGGCATGGAGCTGGTGACGAGAATCGAACGGCCCTGCGGTGGTAAGGCGGGCGATGGGCTGCCAATCGCCCGCGTCCGCTTCGAGCGCGACGAGAAGAGGCGGTCAGGGTGCCGCAGCGGCTCAGAGGTGATCGTCCAGGAACTTCCGTACCTCGTCGATGGTCATTGGCCCCGTGCTGTGTGCCACCGCCGCTCCCTCCTTCAGCAGGAGGCAGGTCGGGGCTCCGGTGATCCCGTATCGCTCGGTTACCGCCGGGCAACGCGTGATGTCGGTGCGGACGACCGTCAGGCGGCCCGTGTAGGCGGCGGCGATGTCGCCCACGACGACATCCATCACCCGACAGGGCTCGATTGCCTTGGGCCATGCCCCGGTGAAGTATGCGAGAACCGGAACCTTGCTTATCCCGAGGATGAAATCGAACTCCGCGTCCTCACGAGGTCGGTGAACCAGTTTCGTCATGGGAGCTCCTGACCTCACGTTTCGTACTCCATCCCATCATCCCTCGCGCGGTGTGGCAGGTCGGCCCTGGCCGGTCCTCCGACCGGCTGCCGGGAGGGAGGTACGGGCCACCGCGGTACGGCGCGTCAGCGGACCCGGAGACCGACCGCCAGCGTCAGTTCAAGGACCCGGTGTGGTGATGCGAGATCGGGAAACAGCTCCCGCAGCTGCGACATCCGGTATCGAACCGTCTGGGGATGGACGAACAACGCCGCCGCGACCTCGTCCCGCCTGCCCTGGTGCAGCAGCCACGCTCGCAACGTCTCCTCCAGCCGTCGTGCGGTTGCGGCAGGCAGGGTCTGCAACGGTGCGAGGGCTCGGGCGCGCAGGTCTGCGAACGCGTCCACGTCGGCGCTGAGCACCAGGTCGGGCAGGTGGTCCTCGGTGTCGCGAATGTCGGAGGAAAGGGAGCGCGCGCGTAGAGCTCGTGCGTACGAGGCGGACGCGCGGGTCCATGGCCGGGCCGGGCCGACCACGGCGGCGCGGTCGGTCAGCTGCCGTAGGAGACGCGATCGGTCGGCGTCGGGGACGAGGAGCACACCGGTGGCATCCGGCAGATCGTCCAGGACGAGGGTGCTCGGGTCGAGTGTCCGGTAGGCAGGCCGGGCCTGGGCGGCGGGCAGCAGGACGGCGGTCAGCGAAACCGGAGGCTGCCACCTGGCCCGTTGGCCGGAGGCCAGCAGCACGTCCGGGCCCGCGCCGCCGAGGAGGTCGCGGGCCAGGTGTTCCAGGTGGCGCTCGTGGGCTCTGCCCCGGGCGGCGAGTTCGTCGGCGTGGCCCGCGGCGCTCGCGGCGGAGAGCTCGTCGATGTAGGCGAAGGTCAGCTCGGCGAACTTTGCGACCTCGGCGGCGGGCAGACCCGCGGGTACGGCACCCGCTGCCAGACATCGCCAGGCGACCCGGGCGCCGACGCGGTAGGCGCTGAGCAGGGCGTCCATGGAACGGCCGTCGCGCACCTCGCCGCGGCCCAGCTCGTAGGCGGCGTCCCCGGCGTCGCCGCCTGTGGCATTCCCGCTCGCAAGGTCCAGGTAGTGCCCCAGGGCGGTGCGGACGGCTCTGCGGATGCTGGCGCCCATGCGGCCCGACAAGGCATGGGCGTAGGGGGGAACCTCGTCGATGATCGCCTGGACGACTTCGTCGGCGGTGGTCTTGAGCGCGCTCCGAAGGGCGGTGACCGTCGTCTCATCCAGGGTCAGTTCGCTGGCCCTCCGGATTGCATAGCTCATTTTTTGTTCCCTGCGAACAATTCAGCCGACCAGATTTACGTCCTGTGGTCAGGACTTTACGCCTGGAGGCGCAGCAAGCTGGAGTCATGACGAGTACAGCCCTCCGCGGCAGGGCGTGGAAACTGCTGGAGATGGTCACGACGCCGCTGCTGCCGTCGGACTACCTCGACCTGGTCAGCCCGCTGCGTGCGGGCGCTGACCTGTGTGGGCGCATCGAGGCCGTGCACTCCGAGACCGATGACGCCGCGACTGTCGTGATCAGGCCGGGGCGGGGCTGGCGCGGCCACACAGCCGGCCAGTACGTGAGGGTCGGGGTCGACGTCGACGGGGTGCGCCTGTGGCGTGCCTACTCCATCACCTCGCCTACAAACCGCCGGGACGGCCGTGTCACGATCACCGTGAAGGCGATCCCGGACGGCAAGGTCAGCAACCACCTGGTCCGCAGGGTGAAACCGGGCACGCTGATCCAGCTCGACCAGGCGACCGGTGACTTCGTCCTGCCGCAGGCCAAGCCCGCCAAGGTGCTCTACCTGACGGCCGGCAGCGGCATCACGCCCGTGATGGGCATGCTGCGCGATATCGAACTCGACGACGTCGTCATGGTCCACTGCGCGCCACAGCCTCAGGACGTGATCTTCCGCAAGGAACTGCACAGCCTGGTCGCGGACAAGAAGCTTCGGCTCACCGAGGTGCACACCGACACGGACGGCAAGCTCGACATCGCCCGTCTCCAAGAACTCGTGCCCGACTGGGCCGAGCGCGATACCTGGGCGTGCGGGCCCGCAGGTCTGCTCGACGCCGCCGAGGAGTACTGGAGAGAGCACGGCGTCCATGAGCGCCTGCACACCGAACGCTTCCGCCCCGGCATCGTCGTCGCCGGCGACGGCGGCGAGGTCACGTTCAGCGTCACCGGCAAGACCACCGGCGCGGACGGTGTTACGCCGTTGCTGGACATCGGCGAGGAGATCGGCGTGCTCATGCCCTCCGGGTGCCGTATGGGCATCTGCTTCGGGTGCGTCACGCCGCTCAAGGCCGGCGCTGTCCGCGACCTGCGTACCGGCGAGATCACCGAGGCCGAGCCGGGCGTCCTCATCCAGACCTGTGTGTCCGCCGCGGCGGGCCCCTGCGACATCGAACGGTAGGAACACCTTGACCGCCATCGACCCCACCGCCCACCTGACCGCGGAGCAGATCGAGGAACTGGGCCGCGAGCTGGACGCCATCCGCGACGAGGTGATCGCCGACCGCGGCGAGAAGGACGCCGCCTACATCCGGCGGGTCATCTCGGCGCAGCGCAAGCTGGAGTTGGTCAGCAGGGGTGTGCTGCTGTTCTCGATCTTCCCGCCCGCGTGGCTGATCGGCACCGCCGGGCTGTCCGTGGCGAAGATCATGGACAACATGGAGATCGGCCACAACGTCCTGCACGGCCAGTGGGACTGGATGCGCGACCCGAAGATCCACTCCACCACCTGGGAGTGGGATCACGTCTCGCCGTCCGATCAGTGGAAGCACTCGCACAACGAGCTGCACCACACGTACACCAACGTGATCGGCAAGGACAACGACCTCGGCTACGGCATCATGCGCGTCGACGAGGGCCAGAAGTGGCACCCCTTCCATCTCGGCCAGCCGCTGTGGAACTTCCTCAACGCCTGCTTCTTCGAGTACGGCATCGCCGCGTACGACCTGGAGCTCGGCAAGAACCTCCACAAGCGCCGCCGTAAGAACCCGGAGTTCCGCGCGCGGGCCAGGGCCGTGGGCCGCAAGATCCGCAAGCAGGTGCTCAAGGACTACGTGATCCACCCGCTGCTGTCGGGCCCGTCGTTCCTCACCACACTCGCCGCCACGTTCACCGCGAACGTGGTCCGCAACGTCTGGACCCACTCGGTGATCATGTGCGGGCACTTCCCCGAGGGCGTAAAGGTCTTCGAACGCCGGTCGATCACGGGCGAGACGCGCGGCCAGTGGTACCTGCGCCAGATGATGGGCTCGGCGAACATCAGCGGCAGCAAGGCCATGCACTTCATGACCGGCAACCTGTCGCACCAGATCGAGCACCACCTGTTCCCGGACCTGCCGAGCAACCGGTACGCCGAAGTCGCGGTGAAGGTGAGCGCGCTGTTCGAGAAGTACGAGCTGGAGTACGTCACCGGCCCGCTGCCCAAGCAGGTGTTCTCCGCGTGGCACAAGGTCTTCCGGCTCGCCCTGCCGAACAAGCAGCCCAAGGTCGGAACGCCGGACCGTGAGCAGGACCTCATCGCCGCCTGACTCCCCGGCCGCACAGGGCAGATGAGAAGGGCGACGAGGTTGGACCATGACTTCAGGAAGACCGGGTGGAGCGGCATTCTGTACGGCTGCACCGGCGGTTCGCTCCTCGATCACTCCGCAGACGGCACGGAGAAGCGAAGCACAGCGGGGGCGTCCGCGTTCCGCTCCGGGCCAACAAGAAAGCCCCGGACGGTTGGCCTGGGGCATTTTCATGGAGCGGGTGACGAGAATCGAACTCGTGCTCTGAGCTTGGGAATCACCGGCGCACGATGGGGCTACTAGTCATCTGACCTGCGGAAACGCTTTCATGGACGGCCCATGGCGGTAACCGGACGTACTCGTTCTGACCGCTGTTCACCGCTCCGAAGGGCATGGATGGGGCACGTCGGCGCGCGGGGCTGGACCCCAGTGCGCCCTGCTCCGGGGCTCTCCCTCAGTGAGTTCCCAGGCCGCCGTCGGAGGGCGACACGACTCCCGATTCGTATGCCGCGATCACCAGCTGGGCGCGGTCGCGGGCGGCCAGTTTGGACAGCAGGCGGCCGATGTGGGTCTTCACCGTGCCCATGCTCAGGTGCAGACGTGTCGTGATCTCGTCGTTCGACAGGCCCCGTGCGATCAGCTCCAGGACCTCGCGCTCGCGTTCCGTCACCCCCGCCGGCGGCGCGGCGTCGCGGCAGGGGGCCGGGCCAGGACGGCGCGTGAACTCCTCGATGAGGCGACGGGTCACGGACGGGGCCAGCAGGGAGTCGCCCGCGGCGACGACCCGGACGGCGGCCAGCACCTCCGCGGGCGGGGAGTCCTTGAGGAGGAAGCCCGCGGCACCGGCCCGCAGGGCCGCGAAGACGTACTCGTCCAGGTCGAACGTGGTCAGGATCAACACCCGTACGTCGGCGGTCTCGGGAGAGCCGCAGATCAGCCGGGTCGCCTCGATCCCGTCCATGACCGGCATCCGGACGTCCATCAGGACCACGTCCGGACGGTGCAGGCGGGCGAGCTCGACAGCCGCCGCACCGTCGCCCGCCTCTCCCACGGCGGTGAGGCCGGGTTCGTTCTCGACGAGGATCCGGAAGGAGCCGCGCAGCAACACCTGATCGTCGACCACGAGCACCCGGGTCACGCCCGTCACGCCGTCCTCCCTGCGTCTCTTTCTTCCTTCACATCGTCGTCCTCGTACCGTCCTGCGGCAGGCGGACGGAGACCGCGAAACCCCCTTCGTGGCGCGGGCCGGCGCTGAACGTCCCGCCGTGCGTCAACGCCCGCTCCCGCATGCCGATCAGGCCGTGACCTCCCGCCCGTTCGCGGTCGGCACCTCGTATGCCGTCGTCCGTGACGTCGATGCGCACCTCGTGGAGGTCGGCCTCGACCGTCACCCGGCAGCGGGCGGGGGCCGCGTGCTTCACCGCGTTGGTGAGGGACTCCTGGACGATCCGGTGGATGGCCAGGGCCATGCCCGCGGGCAGGCCGCCGTCCGGCACCCGGACGTCCAAGTCGACGTCCACACCTGCCCGTCGTGCCTGGTCGGCCAGTCCGCCGAGTGCGTCGAGGCCGGGCACCGGGCCCAGCGGGATCGATTCCGGGTCGGTGCGGAGCGCGCCCAGGGTGCGGCGCATCTCGGTCATGGCGGCCCGGCCGGTCTGTTCGATGACGCGCAGAGCGTCTTCGGCCTCCTCCGGGCGGTGCTGGGCCACGTGCCCGGCGACGCCCGCCTTCACCACGATCAGGCTGAGGCTGTGCGACACGATGTCGTGCAACTCCCGTGCGATGCGCAACCGTTCCTCGACGAGGGCGCGTTCGGCGCGGTGCGCGGCGCGATCGGCCTCCCGGGCCCGCCGAGCTCGTACGGCGAAGCCCGCCGCCCAGCCGCCGCCGAGGACCAGCCAGACCATGGCGACGACACCGACCGCCCCGCTCCAGGTCTCGGCAGGGGTGACGGCCGCCTCCCCGGTGAGGACGGCGGTCGCCGCGAGGACTAGCGAGACGGCGAGTACCGGCACCGAGCGCTGCGGGGGCACGGTGAGAGCGACCATGTAAAGAGTGAGGCCAGCCGCGGTCCACGGCTCGCGCGTGATGTCCAGGAGGATGGCGGCGGAGGCTCCGGCAAGGGCTGTCGCCGCGGCCGGTACGGGCCAGAGCCGGCGAACCGCGACCGGGAGGCCGACCGCCGCGGCCACGAGCACGCCCGCCCATGCCGGCCCCGAGTAGGTGGGCTGGGCCCCGTCGTGCGGCATCCGGGTGAAGCCGACGTACACGACGGCGATCAACAGTGCGGTCGCCAGGTCGAGCGTGAGCAGATGGACGCCGTGCATCCGCCGGGGGACACGCATCGTCCGACCGTACATCGTCAACCAGCCCGTCCGACCAGGGTCATGAGAGCCAGTGCGGCGGTGACGGCGAGGGTCCAGCGCCGGGCCGTGGCCCGGCCGGGCGCCGGGCCGTCGCGCAGCACGGTGACGCCCAGCGGGACGAGCGCGAGGCAGAGACCTGCGACGGCCACCACCGACAGCGGTGTGGTGCCCTTGAGCACGCCGAGCGGCAGCACGGCGGTGGCCGCCAGGGCCGACGCCCGGACGGGACCCAGCACGCGCGCCCGCCAGGCCCCGGCGGCGAGGACCGGCCAGCCCGCCATGATCGCAATGTTGAGGGCGCTGAAGATGTGGAAGGCGCTGTACGTCTCCCCGACGAACAGGGCGGCGGCCTCCGCCCCCTGCCGGTCGGCGAACTGGAAGGCGAGGTGGTCCACGCCGGCGTGGAACGTCCGTGCGAAGAGCCCCAGCACGGCGAGGACCCCGCCCCACAGAGCCATTCCGGGACTGCGACGGCCGATCCGTACCGCGAGCACGGCGAGGCCCGGCCACAGCAGGACTGTCCCCGCCGCGAAGGCGCCGTAGGAGACCGCGATCAGTCCGGGGTGCTCGACGCGGGCGGCGAGCTGTTCCGGGAAGAAGAAGTGGAAAGGCAGCCGCAGCAGGACTCCGGCCCCCAGCAGCAGAGGTGCCGCCACCAGCGACATTCCGCCCACCCACCGCCCGGGAAAGGGCGCGTCACCGTCCCACGCCACGGGCAGAAGCCGGGCCTTGGCCGGAGAGACGGCGCCATGTACGGCGGATGTGCTCCGTGTCGTTGTCGTCATGCCGTGAACGATCCCGGCCGGACGGCACCCTTCGCATCGGAGCACGGTCCGATCCTCCCGCCGCGCCCGCATCGGACCGTGGTCCGACCATCGGGACGACGACGAAGCCCCAGGTCTCTGACCTGGGGCTTCGCTGTGGAGCGGGTGACGAGAATCGAACTCGCGCTCTGAGCTTGGGAATCAACCGTTCCTAAGGCGTTGAAGTGGCTCCGACCTGCGATTTCTGATTGGTCAGGTCGTCGGCTCCCAGTCCCTGGGAGCTGTATCTGACCGCTGTTGTCCCCTGTGCTGGGCACGGGTGTGGCACGAGAGCCACCAGTGCGCCGCGTGATCCGGGCGGGCCGGCTGGTCAGAGAGGGATGATGCGGACCTGGCTGCCGCAGAGCTTGGTCATGTCGTCGCTGTCGGAGGTCAGCAGGGCGACGGGTTTCGGCTGGCGGAGCGTGACCTCGGCGACTGTCGCGTCGATGGCGTACTTGTGCCCGTGCAACCCGGCGCCTTTGAGTAGCTCAGCCGCCGCTTTCGCCGCCTGCTCAGTGACGGGCTCCACTTTGAGCCGGGACAGGGCCCAGTTCAGGCGGGGCATGTTGGTACGGGAGTGGGCTACTTCCACGATGGTGTTCGCCCCGATCACCAGGTCGGCTCCCATGTCGTGGAAGACCTGCAGCATCGCGAGGATTTTACGGTCCTGCGTGATCCAGGCGGAGAGTCCTTCCGAGTCCAGGACGACGGTTTCTATGCGCTCGCTCACGCGGCGTCCGCGTCCGTTGAGGAGCTGGCGGAGCCGAAGATCTTCGAACGGGCCTCGGCGAGTTCCTCGTCGGTGAAGCGTCCGTGCTCTTCTTCATGCCGGCGAAGGTCGTCGCCCAGAAGCTGGTGGCGGATCTGGCGGGCCACGGCTTCCGCTACATAGCCGGAGACGTTGTCCGTGAGCTTGCGGAGCTCCGCCACCTGATCGCTGGGAAGCGTGACGGTGATGCGAGTCGTTGAGGACATACGTCAAGCATACTGGAGTATGCACGCAGGCTTGGGTTTGTGGCACCGATCCTTCCGGTCAAGGTTTCGCCACCGGAGGGTGCGGTTTCCGGTGCTGGAGTACGAGCCCGCCGACCATGCGCGTGTCGGTCAGAAGGGAGGTTCGAGATAGCTGGGGCCATCACTGTGTGGCCCCCAGGCCCAGGACTCCTCCAGCAAAGGCTCGGAATCGGGGGCGCCGTGGCCCCACGCTTCGAGCGCCTTCCGGGCAACACGCCGGTTGGGCTCCTCGCCGCTGGTGTCCAGGATGGCGCGCGCGTGCACGGCGAGGTGATCGCGGTGCCCGGCAAGCGCGGAGTGCTCGGCAAGGATGAGTGCGGCGATAACAGCGGCTTCACGCACGTCCTCGTGGCTGTCTCGGAGGAAGGGCGAGACAGCCCGATAGAGCATCGGGCGCAGGTCTCGGAAGGACGCCACGATGGTGCCGGGGGCGAGGAATCCAGGGAAGTACTGCTCCGTGCGGCCCACAATTTCGTCGGAGGCGTCGTAGGCCGTGGAAGCCAACCAGTTCAACAGCGCCGCGCGAATGGGGACGTTGCGATAGGGCCGGGGGGTCGTAGCCGCCGGGTGGGTGAGGATGCCGGCGACATACATGGCGGCGGGGGCAGTGGCTTCGTAGATCGTGTTCTGGTGGCCGACCATCTCACCCAGCTCTGACAGGGCGTTGACCTGAACCTTGGGGTCGGGCGTCAGCAGTCGTGTGAGGGCCTCGGGAAGATCCTCACCGTTCCCGAAGGGCGTCTCGAGCGAACCCCACTCGGTCTCCGACAGGACTACCTGGTACGGCGGCAAGAAGGGCTCGCAGGGTGCGCCGAGGTTGGAACGGCTGTGGTTCACAGGCAAAACCTAGACCAGACGTCGGATGCAATTCTCATGGTCTACGGCGGTGCGGATGGACCTCTTGGCCCCCCAGGAAGAGGCTGAACCATGTCGAAAGGGCGTCGATCTGAACGATCTCACCGTCTGTGCCAGCCAGGCCGCGGAGCTGACCACAGGCAGGCGTGCTGAAGGGGCCATCACGTCGGAAGCGGGCATGCGGTTCGTCGTTCTGTTGGCCTTTCTCGCCTGGAGCGGCAGCGCGAGGTTGCGGCCGGCCTCGACCGGCCCGTGTGGGCCCGGCGTGAAGCGGCGGACGACCCGGCATCTGGCACAGATATGGCATGAGACACCTGAACTGGTCCAGACAACAAAGAAGCCCCCGGCCGCTGGCCTGGGGCTTTTTCATGGAGCGGGTGACGAGAATCGAACTCGCGCTCTGAGCTTGGGAATCAACGGCTCCCAGGCTGTTGCAGGGGCTCTGACCTGCGGTTTCCAATTGATCAGGTCGGCGGCTCCCAGCCTCTGGGAGCCGTATCTGACCGCTGTTGTCCCCTCCGCTGGGCACGGTTAGGGGCACGAGAGCCGGCAGTGCGACGCGCGATCCGATCGGGCCGGCTGGTCAGAGAGGGATGATGCGAACCTGGTTGCCGCAGAGCTTGGTCATGTCGTCGCTGTCGGACGTCAGCAGGGCAACGGGTTTCGGCTGGCGGAGTGCAACCTCGGCGACGGTGGCGTCGATGGCGTACTTGTGCCCGTGCAGTCCGGCGCCTTTGAGGAGCTCAGCCGCCGCTTTCGCCGCCTGTTCGGTGACGGGCTCCACCTTGATGCGGGACAGGGTCCAGTTCAGGCGAGGCATGTTGCTACGGGAGTGGGTCACTTCCACGATGGTGTTGGCCCCGATGACCAGGTCGGCTCCCATGTCGTGGAAGACCTGAAGCATCGCGAGGAGCTTGCGGTCCTGCGCGATCCAGGCTGAGAGCCCTTCCGAGTCCAGGACGACGGTTTCGATGCGTTCGCTCACGCGGCGTCCGCGTCTTTGGAGGCGCCGACGGCACCGAAGATCTTCGCACGGGCCTCGGCGAGCTCCTCGTCGCTGAAGCCTCCGTGCTCCTCTTCATGCCGGCGAAGGTCGTCGCCCAGAAGCTGGTGCCGAATCTGACGGGCCACGGCTTCCGCCACGTAACCGGAGACGTTGTCCGTGAGCTTGCGGAGCTCCGCCACCTGGTCGCTGGGGAGCGTGACAGTGATGCGAGTCGTTGAGGGCATGAGCCTAAGCATACTGGAGTATGCATGCGTCGACCCAGGTCCTTGGTCTTAGCAGTGATGGCTGCGACCGGATGCTCTGAGTGGAGACATGGGGGCGGTCGCTCGCCGGCCGGCCGCGGCACGGTGATTGGCCGCGCCCGAGTCTTGTGGGGTGTGCCCCAGGTCGGTCGGAGGGGGCGATGCGAGCGCGGCTGCCGCACCCAATAGCCATGTAAGTTTGTTCGATTTACCCCCCTGGGGAGGGGTCGATATTCGGCCCTGATTGCTCGTTCGTGAGGGAATCACCTGTTCGGATGGTTGAAGACCAGCCAGATACGGCGAGAGGTGATTTGGACTATGGGCGAGTGGCCGTCTGGCTGCCCTTGCCTGTGAGGCGCCCGAGCCCTTTACTTCCCCTACTTTGATTGACAGGAGAGTGGGGGGCTTATGACGGCTGAATTCGGTGTTGCTGGATCATCTCTTCCGGAAGCGGAAGAGCGGCGGCTTCAGGAGGGTTATCGAAATCGAGTCAGAGAGTTCGATCAAATTGAATCCGAACTCAGAGCGTCTAAGCTGTTTCAGCGTGTCTACTGGCTATGCCTTGCGGGCTCGCTCCTGCTTTCCTGCCTGTTGGGCTATACAGTCGTTGTAGGTCTGTGGCAGACCAAGCCGATCTTCGCCCGCTATGTTGGCCTCCTGGTCGTGGTCGGCCTCATTGGTGCAATGTCCTGGCTGCTCCTGAAAAACGGCAAGGTTGTTGTCAGTCGTGCCGGTGACCTGCGCAACGCTCTGCAGGATCGCCAGACGGCGGCGGCCTGCCTACCTCTCGACTCGTCGTCCGGGCTTCGTATTTATCGGGAGGCATCGCTCGACCTTGTTGCCCAGTATCGGAAATCTGCCAATAATAATCGCCGCATCCATAATTTCTTTCAGCTCATTATCATTACCGGTTCGATTGCTACCTCCACCCTTACGGCAATGAACGAAGGGGCCAACCTTGCCCTTCGGCTCGTTGCGTCGACACTGAGCGCCTTGGTCGGAATCTCCGCGGGTGTGACTGGATACTTCAAGTTTCGCGAGCGCGGATATAACTTGCAGTCGACTGCGGATGAAATCGAAAAGCATTATAATGCTTCGCAGTTTATGTTGGATGAATATAGTGGTGCAGGTGGCGCCAGTCTTACCGAAGGTGAGCGTCTCCGGAAGTATGCAGGCTTCGTGGAACGCCTCAAGGAGGAGCAGCGGAAGCGTGAACTGCAACTTGAGCAGTCCAGTTCCTCGGGCGAGGAGCGGGCGGGATGAGGGTGCGCTCTTCTTCCTTTCGAAAAGGGCTTGGGTGGAGCAGTCGATGGATGTTGGCTCCACGGTGGCAGTGGCGTGCTGTGCGGCTGAGGAAAGCGCATGGGCCTTCCCTGTCACCCATGGTTGCTTGGTGTCTCGTTTCCCTTGCGCAAGACCCCGGCAATGCCCCGTTCGTATGGAGCCTTGTGGTGCGACAGGGGGCGAGTAGAGATGCGCCGGGGGTCAGCCTTGATTGCTGGGCGGCCCTGGAACTGAAGGAAAAGGCCAGGCGCTCCGCGTGGCTGGGAAGGTACGGGGCGACCCCTTTGTTCCGGTTGGGGATACCTGAGGAACTGATAGAAATATCGGGACTTCACGTAGTTGAATGGAGATTACCGCCGGGAGTCGACGCCGCATCTCTCATCTACCAGCAGCGTCCGAACGCGTCGCGGCCCCCTGAGGGATGCTGATACCAGCGGGCCGCTTTCAAGATCGGAAGCGGCCCGACTTTGGTCGCCCGGCGGAGAATGTGAGCGGCGGCCGCTACAGATGCGTGCCGTTCGCGCGGACCGGAAGACGGTAGGAGCGGGTACGGGGGCTCACACAGGTACGCATGACGAGTGGTAGCGAGAATCACTTCGCGTCTTTCACTCTCAGGCGGTGCCTGATCAGCCAAGGCCATTGCGTGATCGCGATCTGTCCGGGTTGATCACGTAAGGCCGAGAGCTGCCAGGGGCCGCCGGTAGTCGCGGCCGGTGTGACGGAGGGCGGCGGCGATGTTGGTATCGCCGTTCTGCCGGAAGATGCTGATGGCGAGGTTGCGTAGGCCGGCCATGGTGCGGGGCAGGTGTCCGGTGCGGACCTTGGAGTCGTCCTCGCGGAAGGTCCGGTCACGGACGTGGTGCAGGAGGTTCTCGATGCCCCAGTGACCTCTGATCCAGGAGGCGAGTTCGGCCGGGGTGGCGTCGAAGACGTCCAGACTCGTGATCACGTAGACCCGCTCGATCGTCAGCTTCCCCGTGCTCAACTCCCGTCGCCACCGGACGATCTGGACGGCCTGGCAGGCGCCGGGATAGTCGAGATGCCGGAAGGCGGCGACCTTGAGGCGACGGATCTCGTCACGGTGGTGGGCACGGTCGCGGGTGCGGTGGTCCAGCGGGATATCCGCCCAGGGAAGCTTCCTGACCTGCGCATACAGGCCGGGGTGGTTCTTCTTCACGATGGCCAGGTAGTGGGCGCCGCGTGTCCGGAGGTAGCGGCCGTGGGCATGCTGCGTGTGCAGCGCGTCGCCGGTGATCACGGTGCCGATCAGCTCGATGGAGTCCAACAGCGGAGCGAAGGCCGGTATCTCGTTGCTCTTGGAAGCGATCTGCCGCTGGGCCAGGACCACGCCGTGGTGGTCCATCGCGGCCAGCAACTGGATCGCCGTGGCTGTGGCGGTGCGGGATCCGCGGACGGTCTTGCCGTCGACCGCGACCGCCCGCAGTTTCGGCGGCTCGTCCGGTGGCGATGCTTGCCCTCGGGCCTGGAGGAATGCGCCGATCGCGGCGTCCAGCGCGTCACCGTCGAGGCGCTGGAGCAGACGCCGGACGGTGGCCGCATGCGGCGTGGGCCGCACCCCGGTGAGCGGATCCGCCGGAAAGCCGAGCAGGCCCAGGACGGACTGCGGGGCGTCATCGATCCACTCGCCGATCGCGATCAGGGAACGCGCGCCGGCCAGAACCGCGCCGGCCGCCGCGCACAGCAGCGGGAGCATCGGATACCTCCGTCCTCGCAGGCCGCGCGGATCCGGTATCCATATCAGGAAGCGCCGCAGGTCAGCGGCATCCTGCAGGGTGACGTGAGGGTTCGGTAGGGCCAGATTACCCAGCCCGGCGGGCATGGGCGATGATGTTCGGGCAGGCACGGTCTCGCTCGGTTCTCATGGGTCTTCGACAACCACATGATCACCGACCACCGTGCCTGCACTGCTTTCCGGGGACATCCCGCCCCACAACGGTCCATGACGTCACGTCACACCCGAGACCGGCGAACCGGACTGATCCTCTTCGTGCAATGACCCTGCCTGATCAGCCCTGCCGAAACCGCACGGCAGCCGCCACCTGCTCACGCTTGACCTGTGTTGATCGTAATTCCGATGACGCTCGCGGCCACACACTCCGTGCTCTGCGCGTATCACAGATGGTTGAGGGGTTCGGCCGCGTACGTGCCGTCGCTGAGTGGGGCATCGGTGAGCTCGAAGCGTTGCGACGGGTCGCCAAACCGAAGGGTGACGACGCTACCGGGAGCCCGAGTGGTCTCGTGGTGACGAACTGAGCCGTCGGCGCCGGTGGTTCCAAGCAGGCTGAAGCGGCGTAGTACACGGGGCAGGTGCCGGGGCCGTCCAGCGACGCCGGCACAGCCAGCCGATCATGGCGCCGAGAAAGGTGACAGCCAGACCGACTGCAATCGGAATCAGGAAGTTGTCGAAGAGTGCGGACACAGTGGCAGCACTCCTGCGATATGGGTACGGCTCGCCAGTGCGACGGGCCTCGCCGACCATGCGGCAGACGGGAGTTAGCCGCGCAACCCCTGATCCCAGGTTCTCTTCGCGGAAAGCGTGGGTGGCCGCATTGGCGTCTACATTCGCTGGCCAAAGCAGCGACAGCGAGAAATGGATCGGGCGCGCGGCGATCATGGCGCGAGTAGTCCGGTCCAGACAACAAAAGAGCCCCAGGCCATCAACCTGGGGCTTTCATGTAGAGCGGGTGACGAGAATCGAACTCGCGCTCTGAGCTTGGGAATCAACGGTTCTTGAACGGCAGTAGTCGCTCTGACCTGCATGTTTGGCTGGATCGGTCGAGGCTGGTGTGGTCTCTGGCCACCGTACTTGACCGCTGCTATCCGCTCCGAAGGGCACGGATGGGGCACGAGGGTGATCGATGCCGCCGTGCCGTGAGCGGGGAAGCGTCACCGTGCTGGATCAGGCGCTTGCCGTCGTGCGATTTCATCCCTGGCGATACGGGCGGTCGGCGGACCGCGTCTCACTGCGGTCAACATCGAGGCAATGTGAGGTACTAAGGTACCGTAGATGTGGAGGTGGGATTTATGACCACGGCTTCGAAGCCGCCCCGGCAGTCGCCGCTCAAGGTGGACCCGGCGACGGACAAGTTGATCAGCCAGGGCGCGCATTTCCTGGGCCTGACGAAGAAGGACCTGGTCGCGGAGGCGGTACGGGTCTATCTGGACCAGAGGCGTGAGGATTTGCGTGAGGGCATGGTGGAGGCGCTCAGCGTCCTGGACGGCTCCCTGAAGTCGGACGTCATGCTCCTGACCGGGCTGACATCGGAGGAGATCGACGCGGTCGGCGGGATCGACGAATGACTGGTCCCGCTGCGATGCGTCCCGCCAGGCCCACCCTGCGATGCCTATGCGATGACCTCGGACTCCCCCTGCCGGCGGTGACCGACCCCCTCGACGGGATCGAGCACCCGATCCTGGCGAAGACCGCCGAGCAGTTCGCGGCGGACGATGCCAAGCATGAGCGCATTCGCGCTGTCGATGACCAGGTGTTGTTCAAGGTGAAGGTCCAGCGCTGGCGCGGGGCGGTCTGGGTGGACGCCGATCTTCCGTGGCTGGTGGCGGCCGGCCGCCGCGAGGACGGCTCCACCGACGACTTCTACGCCGCTCTCGAAGCTGACGGCAAGACCGCCCGAACCCGCTACAACGCTGGCAACGCCGACGCACTCAAGTCCGCCACGTACACCGCCCACTTGCTCCCCACTCGCGACGACCACGTCCGCTATCGCGCCGAAGCGGGAGTGCGTTTCGTCAGGCGGCTCCGGACCACGGTTCTGACCCTGAGCCGTTCTACCCTCCGGGACGGCGAGGAGCACACGGTGGATTTCGACACCTTCACCATCGGCCTTCAGGTCCGCGCCGACGACGGTCACGAAACCTACCTCGCGGTGCGGATCACGGGTTCGGTCCCGCCGAACCTCGCCACTTTGATCCTGCGCAACGTCCCCGGCTGTGAGGCCGACGGCTGGTACCCCGAATACGCCCTGCCGGAGCGGGACCTGCTCCCCGCCGAACAAGCCTGGTCCAACCTGATGGACCCTCGCGAAGCCGCCCGAGTCCTCGACGCAGAGCCGTAGCAGCCGGAACAGAAACAAGGCCCAGGTCACTGACCTGGGCCTTCATTAAAGAGCGGGTGACGAGAATCGAACTCGCGCTCTGAGCTTGGGAATCACTCGGCGCTTGAGCGCTACTTTAGAGTCTGACCTGCAGGAACGCCCTCTGAGCGTCTCGTTCCGACGGCTCTCTGCCTCCCTTTGTTGACCGCTGTTCACCGCCGCTACTGGCACGTTGTGGCACGGCCTGCGGTGTGGCGGCGAGGAGCATGGCGGCCGGAGGGGATCGGGACCCGAGGATCGGTGCTCAGTCGTCGGAGCCGTGGGTGGGATGGGGTTCGCACAGGGCTGAGCCGAGCGCGCTGTGCCGGTAGCGGACGTGGCGCCCGTGGCGGGTTCGCTCCAGGAGGTGGGCTGCTCGGAGGACGGACAGGTGTTGGCTGATGGCGGCGGGGGTGACGCCGAGACGGTGGGCGAGCTCCGTGGTGGAGGCAGGCTCGGCCAGGAGGGTCAGCAGGCGCGCACGGGGAGAGCCCAGGAGCCGTTCCAGGGCCTGGGGGGCGGGCGGCTCGGGGTGTTCGGTGAGGGTGGCCAGGCCGCGTGTGCCGTAGGCGATGTGCGGCAGCGCCTGGGAGTTGAGCATGGTGGAGACGCCGTCCGCGAAGCAACTGGGGGTCAGCAGCAGGCGGCGTCCGTCGATCGGGATCTCGGTCGACGGAGAGGGCCACGGACCACTGCGTTCGATGGTGAGCATGTCCTCCGCCCAGGACAGTCGTGAGCTGATTCCGGCGAACAGGGCGTCCGCGCCGCCTTCGGCCAGGACGCGCGAGCGGTACGCGATGTCGGCCTCCAGCACGGCCTTGGCCCTGGGCCACCAGACGGGCCGCAGACACTCCACCCAGTACTCCTCCAGGGCGTCGGCGATGTCGGTGAGCAGGCGGGCCGGGTCCCCCCAGGCGTCGGCCAGTCTGGCCGGGACCGGCTCGCCCAGCGGCAGGAACGTCTGCTCCAGGCCCGCCCGCACCACGGCCGGGTCGGTGGCGCGCAGCGCGTCGAACTCACGGCGGACGTCGGGTGCCGAGGTGTGCGGCCGGGGGGTGAGGAAATCGGGGACCCAGTACCGGCGGCGGGCCACCAGCGAGGTCAGCAGAACGTGGTCGAGGCGTTCGAAGGCCGGGCGGAGGCCGTTGAAGGTCTCGCGCAGCGCCGGGAAGCGCCGCGCGTGGCCATTCCACATGCGCAGGCTGAGAACGGTCTCCTGCAACGGCGAGTACGCGAACGAGGTCGCCGCGAGGTCGGCCACGCCGAGACGGAAACGAATCATTAAGTATCAGGGTAAATCCATTCCGCGTGCACCAGGCCGAAGGTGTGCTGGCGGCCATGACCACCAAGACCACCTCGGCGCCGATCCCGGCCACTCCCGCCCCGACTCCCCGGCTGAGCGGCGACCCGACCGTGCGCGGGCTCGCCGCGTTGCTGTCGGTCAACGCCGTCGGCAACGGGCTTTTCCTGACCATCAGCACCCTGTGGTTCACCCGGGGACTGGGGTATTCCGTCGAGCGGGTCGGGCTGGCGCTGACGGTGGCGGGACTGTGCGGGATCGTCGCCGCCCTCCCCGCCGGCCGCGCGTGCGATCGCTGGAACGCGAAAAGCGTCCTGACCTGCCTGCACCTCCTGCAGGCAGCCGCGATCGCGCTGTACGCCGTCGCCGATTCCTTCCCGGTCTTCCTTGCCCTGGCCTGCCTGGCCACGGCCGGCAGCCGCGCCAACGCCGCTGCGCGCGGCGCCCTGTACGCGCACGTCCTCCCTCCTGACCTGCGCACCCGTGCCCTGGCGCTGCTGCGGGCGGTCAACAACGTGGGCATCGGAGCGGGCGCCGCCCTCGGATCGGTCGTCATCGTCTTCGACACCGATGCGGCCTACCGGGGGGCGGTCTGCCTGAGTGCCGCCGTGTTCCTCCTCGCGCTGATCCCGCTGCGCGCGATTCCCGCGCCGACCCGTCCGGCACCCGCGCAGCCGCCCCGGACAGCCCGGGCAGCAACAACCCGGCGAGGCGCCCCCGTACTTGAGTCCGGTCGCCACGTGTCTCACCCGCTTCGCGACGTGCCCTATCTCGCCGTCACCGCGCTCAACGCGATCGTGAACACCCTCTACGTCGTTCTCGAAGTGGGGCTGCCGCTGTGGCTCCTCACCCGTACCAGTGCGCCGCAGGCCATGGTGGGCTGGCTCCTCGTCATCAACACCGCCCTTGTCGTCGCCCTTCAGGTCCGGGCTGCCCGCGGTGTCACCGGCCCGGTCCAGGCCGCGCGCGCATTCCGGCGTGGCGGCCTCCTGGTCGCGGCTGCCTGTCTCGCCGTCGCGTGCTCCGCCGACCGCTCACCGTTCACGGCCACGGTGGTTCTCGTGGCCGCCGTCGTCCTGCTCACCCTCGGCGAGGTCGTCTCTCAGGCGGGCAGCTGGACCCTCTCCTACGACCTGGCACCCGATCACGCGCAGGGCACGTACCAGGGCATCTACCAGACCGGGATCTCCGTGAGCCAGGCACTGGGCCCCGGCCTGCTGACCGCGTTCGTCCTCCCGCACGGCATCGTGGGCTGGGCGGCTCTGGCCACCCTCTTCGCCGGCGCGGCACTCGCCCTCCCCGCAACCGCTCGCTGGGCGGTACGAGAACTCCGGGAGGCCCGGTGAGCCGGTCCCCGCGGGCGGGGCACGCGCGGCATGGCCGCCGGGCAGCCCCGGCACCGGCGCTCAGGTCGTCAGGCGGCTGATGGCGGCGCCGGCGTACTTCAGGCCGAGGAGGGTGGTCGTGATCGCGGGGTTGCGGCGGGCCATCCATGTCTCCCAGCCACCGAGGATCGCCGTGAACCTCTCGCGCCCGCCGAGGGGTCCAGACAGAAAGCCCCTGGCCGCTGGCCTGGGGCTTTTGCATGGAGCGGGTGACGAGAATCGAACTCGCGCTCTGAGCTTGGGAATCACCGGTGCTTGAGCCTCAGGAAGGGCTCTGAGCTGCGCTTTCTTGCGAGGAAGCAGCGGGCGCCATGGTCTCTGGAGGCTGCACCTGACCGCTGTTGTCCGCTCTGCTGGGCACGGATGGGGCACGAGGCTAGGGGTGCGGCAGACCCTGCGAGGGGGTGTGCTCGGGGTGGACCGGCTCGTCAGAGAGGGATGATGCGGACCTGGTTGCCGCAGAGCTGGGTCATGTCGTCGCTGTCGGAGGTCAGGAGGGGGTTCTTCAGGACTGACCTGTCGTCCGCCGAGGCATGCGTTGAAGCCACACTCGAGCACTTGGGAAGCCGGCAGATTTCACCCTTCACCTGAGCTTGGGAGGGCGAGCGCTCCCTTGTAAGTTCGGCCATTGGTTCTATGCCGCAGGTAGGCCAGGCCCTACTACTGCCACGGTGGGTCGCTCAAGGATGTGACTGTGCGACGCCGTTGATGTCAACCGTGGATGTCAGGGCCGGGAGGAATTTCGGTGCGGGCGCAGTGGCAGCGGGCCATCCGCAAGGTCCGCCCACTTCGGCCTGTCGCTCGCGAGCGTCACCGTTTCGTCACACTGGTTCCCCAAAATCTGCACAGGCTGGATGATGCGACCACGATCCGCACATCCTTGGGGGAACCATGCGCACCTCCGCCGCCCTGCTCCCCGCCGTATCCGCCACGCTGCTGGCTGGCTGCGGCGGCACTGACTCCCGCACAGATAGCAAGGCTAGCCGCGAACCGAGCCCTGCACCAGGCGCCGAATCGTCCCCTGCCTCGCCGTCCGCCAGCCCAGCCGACCGCGCTGTCCATCGGCGAGCCGTACAAGTGGAAACACCCCGCCACCACGGAGAACGTCGAGACCAGCGGCATCAGCACTGTCGTCGGCTACGAAAGCCCGTCTCCGTGAAGAACTGGCCCGCTGACGCGATCTCTGTGGAGAACCCCGAGTGGATTGCCGTCGAGGTGAAGGTCTGCAATGAGAATGGCGACGACATCACGGTGTCACAGGCCCCGTGGCCGCTCGGTTTCCCGGACGACACTCGTATCGAGACGAGGGGACTGATCGGCTCTGGTCTACCGAAGCCGGAATACCCTGTGGATGGGGGCACGTTGTGGCCGGGCGACTT
The DNA here is from genome assembly GCF_045206345.1 of Streptomyces sp. NBC_00209. Lineage (NCBI taxonomy): Bacteria > Bacillati > Actinomycetota > Actinomycetes > Kitasatosporales > Streptomycetaceae > Streptomyces > Streptomyces sp. NBC_00209. The sequence goes on from NZ_CP108121.1 coordinate 3,703,514, forward strand.
CCTGCGCGGAAAGATTCCGTTCGTGGTGGAGAAGGGGCAGCGGCCGGATCGGATCGTCTACCAGGGGGGCGAGATCGACCCCGTCGAGTGGGCGGTGCCGGCGAAGTAGTGCTTCGTTGACGGCCAAGGCGTCCCGTGATGGGGCGAAAGCCCGGGGGTGAGCAGGAGTAGAGCCACAGGAATAGGCCGCAGCCCTAATTCTCGCGATGTGAACGACTTGCGTAAGGGAGAAGTTTTACCAATGCATCTTGCCGGTCTGTCTGTTAAAAATTATCGATCGATCAAGCAAACGCCACGTTTGGACTTTGGTGAACTTGCGGTTCTTGTAGGGCCCAACAACGAGGGTAAATCGAACATCCTTCGAGCCGCAGTAACGGGGATGAGGATTCTGCGTCGGTTCGGAATTCTAGGGACTCCTTCTCGAGCCCTGAGCACACGCGTCCGAACTGGCACTTCGTATAGCTGGTTCGACGACTACCCCAAAGACGCCCAGGAAAGAACGCCTGGCGGCAGTACGATTATCGACTTCTGGTTTAGATTGTCGGATGAGGAGCAAGCGGAGTTTAAGCGAAGAGTCGGCGTCAGCCTCAAAACCGAACTGCCGATACGTTTGACGCTTAATAAGTATGCCGAGTTCACTGTTCGCAAGCAGGGCCCGGGGAGGGAGACGCTGAATGCGAAGGCCGCGCAAGTTGCCAACTTCGTCGGACGCCGTCTTCATATTGAGTACGTGCAATCCGTCAGAACTGCCGATGAAGCTAACGAAATGATCCGCGAAATGTTGCGGGATCGAATCTCTGAAGTTCTCGACACCGATCAGTACGAGAGCCTTACTCGGCAACTTTCTAAGGCGGTCTCAGAGTCATTGGAGCCCGTGGCGGAAGAACTGGGCGAGATCCTCAGGGACTTCATCCCGGATGTGCGCGGCGTCAGAATAGAACTCACAGAGGGTGAAATTCTGGACGGCTTGATCAACGAGACCAAGGTGCTGGTAGACGACGGTACGGAGACTGACCTACGATTCAAGGGAGATGGAGTTCAAAGCCTCGCCGCCCTTGCGATTGCGAGAGAGGTCGCAGACAGTGGTAGGCGCTCCCTAATTCTTGCAGTCGAAGAGCCAGAAGCGCATTTGCACCCGAGTGCAGTGCACAGGCTCAGGCAAGTGGTGAACGAAATCGCCGCAAAGCAACAGGTCATTTACACGACTCATAGCCCATTGCTGGTTGACAGATTCAGAATTGAGAATAACATTATCGTGCGAGGGAGTAAGGCTACCGCCGCAAAAAGCGTAAGGGAGCTTAGGGAGGCTCTGGGGGTCAGGACATCAGACAATCTAGCCTCAGCTAACCTCGTTCTCGTTCTGGAAGGCGCGACGGACGCGAATTCTCTTACCGCGATTATTGAGCACAGAAATTCAGAATTTTCCTCGCATGTCTCCAGTGGGGCGCTCGCGTTGGATTACCTGAAAGGCGCCTCCAACCTTTTGCCGAAGCTGGATAACTTGAGGCAGCAGCTTTGTCAATATCACGTCCTTCTCGACCATGACGTAGCGGGACTGACTGCTGGGGAGAAGGCGCGTGACGCTGGCTTGTTGACCGGCCGGGAGGAAACTTATGTAATTGTCCCTTCCCTGAAGGAGTCGGAGTTCGAAGATGCCCTAAGGGTCGAATTGTATGCCGCTGATATTCTGAAGAAGTTTGGTGTATCGCTGGACGCTGCAGAATTCAAAAAAGGAAAGGGGAAGTGGGGTCAGCGAATCGAAAATACATTTCGTGCACAAGGGAAGATTTATGATTCTAAAGTCAGCGCTGATGTTAAGGCGGTGGTTTCAGGGCTAGTGGTGGCGAATCCGGGAAACGCGCTTCACCCCAATCGGTCGGGAAGTATTGAATCGCTACTTCTAGAGTTGACGAGACGACTCTCGGAGATGAGTTAGTTCGGCGTGAGGAGGAACCATCCCTAGTGGGCTCAAAATGCAACGCAAGGTCGGCGGAGCGGGTTTGGTCGGTGTCCTGCCCGGTTTGGGGTCGAGCATGATCAGGGGGCCGTACGCTGGCCCGCAACTTGGGCAGGTTGTGATCCTGCCAGGAATTTGAACGAGTGGCCCCCTGGTCTTGCTCGACGCGGGACCCGACCCGGGGAGGTGGCTAAAGCCGTGGAGCCGGCCGCCCCAGCCGAAGCGGGTTTCCCCACCTTCTGCCCGCAGCACGTAGCGCGCCGCCGGGCGCGGCCAGCCGGGGCGAAGACAGAGGCAGGCCGCGCCGCTGAGGCGGCGCGCGCCCGCGCCGTGCGCGGGTCTTGATGAGGTAGGGAAAGTTCTACCGCGCTGGGAGCAGGTGCCCGACGCAGCTTGTGTGCCGGACGTGGCCGCCGCCCGCGTCCAACCGGAGCGGTCGACGGCCACATCCGGAGGCCGTCAGGCCGCGGCAGCGGCCTCGCGGCCCCTGCGCGTCCTGCGGTGGAAGATCTCGTCGAAGGTGGCGCGGGCGCCTGTGGGGTCGATGTAGTGCATCGCCAGGAGGGCGGCGATGACGGCGCCGACCAGGTCGTTCTGGACCTCGGACCAGGTGTGGTTGTCGTCGCAGGTGGTGAGGCCCTTCAGGCCGTGGAGGGCGTGCATGGCCTCGCCCGCTTCCTCGGCGACCTTGCCGACCTGAAGGGCCTTGAGCTCCTCGTCGGGGAGGTGGGCGCCTGCCGCTCGGCAGACGGCGGAGAGCTTCTCGATGTTGTCCCACAGGGTGTCCACGTCGGACCTCCGATCGATGGGTTCGGTTATTCCTGTGCGGGGCGTCCGAGCTGGCGTACGGTCCATCCGGCCATGCGCCAGGCGTCGGCGTCGATGAGGTTGCGGAGGTCGACGAGGACCGGGGCCGCGACCAGTGGGGCGAGGGCCTTGGGGTCGGCCTCGCGGAAGTGGGGCCACTCCGTGGCCAGGACGATCAGTTCGGCGTCCTGGACGGAGGCGTCGAGGGTGTCGGCGTAGTCGAGTTCGGGGTTGCGGCGCAGCGCACTGGGTACGGCGTGCGGGTCGTGGATGGTGACCGTGGCGCCGCGCTGGTGCATCAGCGCGGCGATCGCCAGGGCCGGGGATTCGCGTACGTCGTTGGTGCCGGCCTTGAAGGAGGCGCCCCACACGGTCACGCGTACGCCGTCAACCGGGCGGCCGAGGGTCTGCTCGATGAGCTTCAGCGCGGCGGTGGGGCGTGATTCGTTGACCTCTTCCGCCGCGCGCAGCAGGGTCGCGGCCTCCGTGGCGCCCAAGGTGCGGGCAGAAGCGGTGAAGGCGCGGACGTCCTTGGGGAGGCAGCCGCCGCCGTAGCCGGGGCCGGCGTTCAGGCCGCCGCGGCCGATGCGCGGGTCGACTCCGATGGCCTCGGTGAGCTGCTGGACGTCGGCCCCCGCCGCGGCGCACATGTCGGCGACGCCGTTGATGAAGGAGATCTTCATGCCGAGGTACGCGTTCGCCGCGCCCTTGATCAGCTCGGCCGTGGCCGGGTCGGTGACGAACAGCGGGATGCCGTCGGCCAGGAGCGGCGCGTACACATGGCGTACGACGTCCTCGGCGCGGGCCGAGGGGACGCCGACCACGATCCGGTCGGGGCGCAGGGTGTCGTCGATGGCATGGCCCTCGCGCAGGAATTCCGGGTTCCAGACGACCTCCACGTTCTCCCCGGCCGGAGAGAGCCGGGCCAGAAGTGCGCCGACATCTCGGGATGTCCCGACCGTCACCGTTGACTTGCCGATGATCACCGTCGGGCGAGTCAGGTGCGGGGCCAGCGCGCGGGCGGCGCCGAAGACCTGCCCGGTGTCGTAACTCCGCCCGTCCGCGTCGATCGGCGTGCCCACCGCGAGGAAGTGGACGTCCGCGAACTCGCCCGCCTCGGCGAGGCTGGTGGTGAACCGCAGCCGCCCGGACGCGGTGTGCGTAGCCAGGAGTTCCGGCAGGCCCTCCTCGTAGATCGGGCACTCGCCAGCGTTGAGGCGGTCGATCTTCGACTGGTCCAGGTCCACGCCGATGACCTCGTGGCCGATCTCGGCCATGGCGGCTGCGTGGGGGATGCCCAGGTGACCGCAGCCGATGACGGATACGCGCATGGTCGACGCTCCATTCCCTGTACTCGCCCGCCCGGTGAGTCCGGGCCGGCCGGGTGCGCCACGCTAGCGCCCGCACCCGTCGCGACCCTCTTTGTGCAGGTGGGTCAACCTCGCTGCGGCTTCAGGACGTTGACGAGGTAGGGCAGAGCTTCGGCGGCGGTGGCCCGGCACACAAGGTCACCGTCCTGGGGCCCTTCCAGCGGGTACGACATGAACTCGCCGTCGTGCCAGAAGCCCTCCGGGTCGAGGTAGACGACCTGCATGCCCCGCTCGCGGGCGCGAGCCTGCACCTTGCGTCGGTCGGCATGCAGACCGACGACGAGGAGGGCCTTGGCGCCGTCGACCCATTCGACATCGGGGACCGCTTGGTCGTACCGGCGCATGAAGCACTCGTCGAGCCCGGCACGGGCGGCCAGAACATCGAAGTTGTTGGTGATGACCGGCCCGACGAGGTGGCCGGCGTCCTTCAGCTCCTTGAGTGCCCCCATCGCTGGGGTGGGCTCGGCGAGGAAGCAGGCGCGGAACATCTCGACGAACTCCGCCGCCTTCTCCTCCGGCTCTGTCAGTACCTCGTGGAGGAGCGTGTCGGCCGTCGGCGAGAGTGTGAAGCGGTGTTCACGTGGTTCGTGCCCCTGGCGGTCTGTGACCCGGTAGATCTCGTGGAGCCGGTGAAGGGGCGGGATGCCCGCCTCCACCGACGTACCGCAGCCGATCTCCACCTGGAACGGCCGCAGGTCCGTCAGCACGGACAGATCCGGGATGCGCGTCGGCGTGCCTGGGCGGTCTTTGCGTCGGATGCCGGTGGACAGCACGTTCCACGGGAGTTGCCGGACTGCGGGCGGAGGGGCATAGGCCACTGAGGCGATCTGCACGTCCAGGCTCTGGTAGCCAGGGGGCAGCGTGCGGCCGACAGCCGCGTCCTGGGGGTGGACGTCGTGTTCGGTGATGCGGCACTTCAGGTCCCGGCGGGTCCATAAGAAGCCGCCGGGTGCTTCTCTCCAACCGCCGGCGGCGAGCGAGTCCATGAGCGCGTCATGGTGCGCGTCGATCTCGTCGGCCGGGGCGGACGTGGAGTGGTAGAGGTACAGGTCGGTCAAGCCGATGGCCGGTGCCGCTGTGGTGGGCACCAGGCCGTACCGGTAGCGGTAGTGAATGATCCGCCGCCGGGCGTCGTCGGAGGTTGCCCAGCCGGACTGGCCGGCGGTGTCCTTCTCCTGGGTGCGGCGCCAGATGCCCTCCTCGATGTAGCGGGGGCGGTCGGCGTCACCGAAGTAGGTGTTCCAGACTCGCTGCTGCTCGGGGACGAGCTGGTCGATGACGATGTACGGGATGTCCACGATTCCTCCCTGAAGAATCACGCGTGGATGTTCCAGATGGCTGACGGGGTGCGGCTGCGCGGCAGACGGATCGCGCTGTGCTGGAGCCAGAGCGGCCTCAGCGGTCCGAGGACGGACTCGCGTCCGCTGCGATGGCAGAGGGTCGGTGGTCGGCGCCGTCGAGAAGCGGAGTGGCCTGCTCGTGCAGCGCCCATGTCGGACCGGCCAGGCCGACGACGGTCAGGAACACGAGCGCGAGCCGGTCCCCGCCGTCGGGCTGCGGGACGATGGATGCGGCGCTTCGGGCGCGGCGGTGTCGAGCCCCGGTCACGGGGCACCGCCGAGAGCACGCTCGTGCGCCACCAGGAGGCGGCTGGTCTGCGCGTACAGCCGCTCCAGCTCCGCCGTGGTGAGGATGAGTGCGCTGTCTAGGGTCGAGCCGTCGTCGAAGTGGAACTCGACGGGGACCGAGCCCTGCCGGGCCCTCCGGTCGTAGACCGCGTCCCGGCCCGCCAGCGTCGCGTGCGTGGCCTTCGCCGGCACGGGCCTGAGCGTCGTCCCGTCGGCGGGCGCGGACCACTGGGTTCCGCCTCCGGGCGGACGCAAGTGGTAGGTCGTGGCGGAGCCCTCACCGGGGAGGGCGACCACGACACCGACACGACCCTCACGGGCGCTGTCGGTGGCGAGGTCGCCGAGCCGCGGAACGAAGGGGGATGCCGTACCTAACTCGGCTCCCTGCGAAGGGAGATGTGGAGAGGGTTGTCGCGTCATGCTCTGAAGTTAGGGACACGACGACCCTCGAATATGAGCCGGAGGAATACGACCCCTATCCGTCCAGGTGGAAGCGGTCGGACATGCGCCGCAACTTCTCCCGCGTCACTGCTCGTTCCGCGTAGACGATGCTGCGTAGCGTCGAACGGGCGATGGGATGATTCCGCACGAGCTGGGGCGCGATCCGCTCGGCTGCCTCCAGCTCGGCCAGGGCCTTTATCCGGTTCCCGTCCCACAGCCAGGCACGCGCGACATCCATGTGGTGGTGCCCCTGACGGGAGTTGGGCAGCGACCCGACCAGGTCTGGGCTGGTACGACGGTTTATCTCAAGGGCCTTGCCCTGCTTGCCCATCTCCAGAGCCACGCTGATGGCGTGGATCTGCACGTTCCCGGCGGAGAAGGTCAGCGAGTGCCGGTCGTACACCGGCGCTCCGACGTACGCGTCCATGCGTTCGGCAGCAGCTTTCGCGTGACCGATCCGGTCCTCGGCCTCCGAGGCGCGGCCGGCTCGGGCGGCGGATACTGCAGCTCGCAGCTGCAGCGTGCCCCAGGCCCGTACGGCCAGCGGTTCGCCACGGTCGTACTCCTGCTCCACCGAGGTGATCGCCTTGTCCGAGAGCGTCAGGGCGTCGGTCCAGTCAGCCGTCGCCCACATGTCCCAGACTCGCATCCAGTCGGCGACCGCGGGCAACACGGGGTCCCCCGACAGCCTGGCCGACCACGCGGCCCGCTCGCACGCCATGGCGACCAGTTCGGGATGCCCGAGGGCATGGGCGGCGGTGTGCGCGAACTTGCAGCACACGGCGTAGACGGCGTACGCCTCCTCCCGCTCGTGCCCCTCCGACTCCTCGGCCAGGGCACGCGCCTCGCGGAACAGGTCGGGGAGAACCCGGAGAATCGCCACGTTCGAAGCGGTGTCCCGCAGGCGGTGCAGCCGGGTCACCTCACGCCACAGCTGCGACGAGGGTCGCGGAGTCCCATCGAAGACGGGGACGAGGTCGTAGCGGCGCAGTTCGCGCAGAATCGATGAGGCGGCGACCTGCCACTGGTTGTCGTCGGGGGAGTTGCTGTACGGGCGCCCGATCAGGTCGTTCGGATGGACGTGCAGCTCGGCGGCCACCTGATTGAGGAGCCCGACCCGGTCCAGCTCGATCAGGCCACGCTCCATCTTCGACACCCAGCCCTGCGACTTCCCCAGGGCCGATGCCAGGTCGGCCTGCGGCATGCCCAACCGCAGCCTCGCCCGGCGAGCGCGCTTGCCGATCTCCTCGGCTTCCTCCAGCATCTGGACACCTCCCGGCCGCCGGACGTTCCGGCGCGACCGCCGGCCTGTCCGTACAGAGTTCGTCTTCTGCACGGTACCCATGCCGCGGCCTCCGCGTGAGAGAGAACTCGTGCCACCGGCGACCGGTCGTTCGTCCGAAGCAGGCGCCGAGTCCTCCGCTGTGCTGCACTACGGCAGGGGATCATGAGATCCACTCATCACATTCCGCCGGAGGCCCAGTGACCGTCGTGACCGTCTTGCACCCTGGGGCCATGGGCGCGGCGGTCAGCGCCGAGCTTGTCGGCGGCGGCCACGAGGTGCTGTGGGTGCCGAAGGAGCGCAGCGCGGAGACGCGGCGCCGTGCGAGGGACGCCCGCGCCACAGACTGTGACTCGCTCGCGGAGGCTCTGTCTCGTAGCGCGGTCGTTCTCTCGGTCTGCCCACCGCAGGCGGCGGAGGACGTGGCCGCGGCGGTAGCTGCGCACGGTTTCGACGGGGTGTACGTCGATGTGAACGCCATCAGCCCTCAGCGCGTACAGCGGATCGCCGAGGGCATCCGCCCCGGCTCCGTAGTCGTGGACGGTTCCGTTTTCGGTCAGCCACCGGGCGGCGGGCGTACGGCACGGCTCTACCTCGCAGGGTCCGGCTCCGCCGTCGACCTGGTCGCGTCGTTGTTCACGGACACCGCCCTGCACGTGTGTCGGGTCGGTGACGTGGTCGGTTCCGCTTCCGCTCTGAAGATGGCCTTTGCCAGTTACCAGAAGGCCGCTCGTACGCTCGCCGGCGTCGCGCACGCGCTCGCCGACGCCCATGGGGTCGGCGAGGAGCTGACGGCCGAAGCGGAGGTCATGGTCTCCGCGATCCTCTCCGATCCGGAGTACCTGCCGAGCGTGGCGGCCCGGGCCTGGCGGTGGGCACCCGAGATGGAGGAGGTCGCCGATGCGCTTCGTGCGGCTGACCTGCCCACGGACCTGGCGGAGGCCACCGCTGGCGTGCTCACCCACTGGGAGAAGGACAGGGACCAGTACGACTTGCCGGTTGCGCATGTCCTCTCCCAGCTCCGGTCAGAGAGGATCTGATCTCCTCATGTCGAGGGCGGTCACCTCCGCCGAGAGCGAGACGTAGGAGCGGCGGGCGGGGTCGCTGTCACGGGGGCCGGCGGAGGCATGGAGTGCAGAACGGTGCTGCGAGCCTGTGCCGCCAGAGCTCGCTGACTGGGAGCGGGCCTCTGCGAGAGTCGGTGTACGCGCCAGGCCAGGGTCCTGGCCGGAGACCGGGCGTCGTCGAGAGCGCGCTCGTCCGCTGCCTGCTGCAGCAGGCGTTTGGGGTCGTGGCCCGTAGCCTCTGCATCGGCCATCGCGGTGATGAGTGCCTGCGCGGCAGGGTCGGCGAGGACCTGACGGGCTTGGGTAGGGGCAGCCTGTCGGATCAGCCGGGCGTATTGGTCTGCAAGAGTCTGGGGCGGTCGCCGTTGGCCGAGGACCAGTAGGGGCGTGGCTGCCGAGTGGTCGTATGCGGCCTGGAGGTGCAGCAGGCTCTCGTGGGCCGCGGCGACCTGTTGCTCATGCTGTCGTCGGTCGTGCCAGCGTGCGGCGGCGATGACGACGAGGAGCGCGGCGTCGAGGAACATCGCCAAAGTGGCTCCGTCCTTCGGCGCCGGTTCGCGGAGCATCGCCTTGACCGCGCCGCGTAGTGCACGAGCGTGGTGGTGCTCGGCGCGAACGCGCGAACGGGTCGCCCGCTCGAACGCTGAGGCTGCCGAGCGGAGTTCGGTACGGATGGACGGCGGCGCGGTGAGAGCTACGGCGTCGAGCGCTTCGCCGAAGGCGGCCAGGTGTGCCTGGGCGGCCTCGGCGTCCGGCTGGTCGAGGTGGTGGGGGATGCGCTCGGTGGCTGCGGTGGCTTGATGCCATGCGTGCGGACCGTGTCGCTCCTCGATGGCGGATGCTGGAACCTCCACTGCGGCGAGACGGCTCTGAATCTTCGGGAGGGAGAGGTCCGGCGCCAGGGTGGAACCGGAGAACCACACCGGCTCGGCTTTGGCGTTCCGGTCGTTCTTCAAGGCGACCTTGTAGCCGCGTGGTTCTCCCGACGGGAAGTACAGGACCTCGATGAGCACGTTCTTGGTGCGGGTGAGAAGACCCAGGAACTCGTCGGTGTCGGTGGCGGCAGCCGCCGCTGTACGGACCACGGTGCGTAGGCGCTCGCGGGCAGCCTTGGCCTGGCCGTTTCGCACGGCCTTCTCCTGTTCGGCGCGGTGAGGCCGTTTGGCGGCCGTGCGGTCGCCGCGGATGACCTGCTGCAGGCCGTATTCCTTCTCGATGGCAACGAGTTCGCGGTCGGCGGTGAGGTAGTCGTTCCAGTGACGCGCGGGGCGCAAGTCGCCTCGGACCTTCGTGGCGGCGATGTGGATGTGATCGGGTGCGTGGCGTACGGCGATCCAGCGGCAGCCGTCCGGGTCGTCCGCCGGTGCGATGCCGGTGGCCGTGACGACGCGGCGGGCGATGTCCGCCCACTCGGCGTCGTCGAGGATGCGGTCGCCGGGTGCCGCGCGGAGGGAGCAGTGCCACACATGCTGCTTCGGGGCGCGGCCCAGTCGGTCAGCCTGCTTGACGCGTAGGTCGAGGTCCTCGACGAGCTGCTGCCTGGCCGCCGCTATGTCGTCGGCGCGGCCGGGGTCGGGGGCATAGCCGTCCCAGGAGGCGACGAGGTGGGGATCGGTGTGTTCGTTGGCGCGGCCTGGTCCGTAGAGGTAGCGGATGAGGCCGGCCGTGCTCTTGCCGCTGCTGATCTTGGCGATCATCGGTGGCTCTTTGTGGCGACGGCGCGGCTGGTGGCCTCCGCGATGTGGCGGACGGCTGTTCCGACTGCGGCGAGGGTGCGTTCGGCCTGGGCCAAGGTGGCGGTGTCGCCGGGGTGAGGGAGGTCGCCGGAGTTGAGCTTCTTGGCGATCTGGTTGATGTTGTGGCCGATCTGGGCGACCTCGCCACGAAGGGTGGTGAGTTCGTCGACGTAGTCGTCGAGCGGGGTGCGCTGACCGGGCAGGGCGAGGTCCCCGTTGAGGTGGGCCATGACGACGGCGCCGACGTAGTGGGCGGCGGCGATGTTCAGCGAGCGGGCCTTGGCGACGATGTCCGCCTTCTCCTCGGTGCTGTAGCGGACATCGACGCGCGCGGTGCGCTGGGTCTCGTTGCGGTCGCGGCGGCGGGCGACGCGGTGGAGCGCGGCGGTTTCGGCGGCACGCGTCGGCGACACGGCAGCGCTGGAGGCGTCGAGGGGCTGATCCGGCTCGGGCGCCCCCTGGCGTCCGACGCCCTCCGCCACCCCCGGGGCGGAGGCACCTGCGTTGGACCGGCCCCTGGACCGTCCAACGCCATACCTTGCTCCGCCTGGGGCCGGGGTGGATGTCGGCTGCTGGGCGGCGTACGGGGAACTGGGGAGGGGCTGTTCGTGCATGCGCGGGCTCTCTGATCGTGCGAGGCGGTGACGGGGGAAGTGGTCTCGCCCCGGAGGAGTTCCGGGGCGAGCGTCTGGTGTGCGGAGGACGGCAGGTCTACACGGAGACCCCGGCAGAGGATTGGTCGCACTCTGCTTGGAGCAGGGCCTTGGCCTTCTCAAGGCGTTCGCGGCGGCCGGGCCTGAGCCCCTTGTCGCGGATTGCCGTCTCCATGTGGCGGCGGGAGACGCGGCCGTTACGGCCCAAGGGGGCGATACGGCCGATCTCGACCACCTGTTCCCACGTGGCCATCGGCTGCTGATCGCCATGCCTGGCGGACGGCTCTTCGGGCTGGGCCACTTGCTCGGCGGCCTGCTCGGCCTCTTCGGCCTGCTCGGCCACGTTGTTGTCTGACGGTGGTTCCGTGGTGGCTGATGCCGCGCCCCCTTCTGGGGCGGCGGCCGCCGTGATGTGGCGGCCCTCGTCGCGAGGCTCCGCGTGTGTTGGGTGGCGCTGGACGAGGAGGTAGAGGTGGACGGCTCCGGCGAGGGCGAGTGGGGCGATGGCGGAGATGGCGCCGACGGTGATGTCGTCGAGGGCGAGCCCGGCTGGGCGGGTCTGCTGGTTGAGGCGGATGGCGTGCAGGACGTTGGCCCAGATGCTGGTGACGGTGGCGATGCCGACCAGGGCCGAGACGTACAGGCGGGGTTTCAGCGGCGCGCTGCGCAGGACGAGCAGGGCGCCGATGCCGATGGCGATGAAGCCGTCGATCACGAGCGGGAAGACGTAGGTGAGCCGCCAGTAGATGTGGCTGGCAGCGGCCATCTGACGCAGGGCGTCGTAAGAGAGTGCGAAGGCCGCCAGGGCCAGGAGGGCTACGCCGACGCGGATGGCGAGGGCCAGTGGAACCGGCACGGGGGCGGTGCGGGCGGTTGTGGTCAAGCGGGGTGCTCCAGGTGCGTGGCCGCCGGGGCGTGGGCGGCCGTGAGCGGTGGGGAGTCGTCCCACTCGTCCCGTCGCTGGTCAGGGCAGGTACGGGTGGGGCGGTGATGTCGAGTCGACTCGTTGCGGGTCGGTGACTCGTCCCCGCGCTGACCTGCGCGGGGACGAGTGGGACGAGTCGGGGAGGGTCAGGCGCCGGGCTCGGCCGGAAGGGTGGTGACTGCCTCGGGCGGGCAGTAGCGGGTCCAGGCGTCGGTGAACTGGGCGCGTGTGAAGCCCTTGGCCTGGTTGCCGCCTGGGAAGCGGCGGTTGGCCGACTTGATGCCGTAGTCCTGGAGCAGGATCTGCAGGCCGCGCGGGGTGAGCCCGTTGGGGCTGTGCTCGGCCCAGGGCGCTTCCTGGTCCTGGTTGAGGATCTCCAGCAGCCGGCCGGTGCGGATCATCGGCTGGTCGCCCTCGGAAGCGAAGGCGCGGCGGATGTCGGCGAGGATGCGGATCTTCAGGCCGCCGTCCTCGTCGCGCCCGGACTCGTAGTCCGTCATGGCCGTGCATGCGGTACGGGCCAGGATGGGCCAGTGTCCGTCAGCGAGGTCGGCGACGCTGACCAGCGGTGCCCAGGTGTCGGCGGCGCGGTCGTCGACCGGCATCTTCGGTTCCAGGGCGAGTGCCTTTTCACGTACGGAGGCCAGCCAGGCCGCCAGCCGCGTACGGAGTTCGCGTACTGCCAGGTCGTCGCGGCCGTAGCGCCAGGCGCTGACCTTCTCGCTCTCGGCTCGGCGGCGCATGCGGATGACGACCGACCGGTCCATGATCGTGTCGGGCAGGTCGCCGATTCCGGCGAGGGCGGCCATGGCGAAGGTGTCGAACTTGACCACCTCGTGGTTGGGGCCGGCGACGCGCAGGGTGGGGCGGTTGCGCTGGTGCCCGGCGTTGAGCAGGCCGCGCATCTCCTCGTTCTTCTCCGCGACCTTCGCGCTGCCGAAGATGGTGTCGACCTCGTCGACCAGGAGCGTGGGCGGGTCGCCCTCACCGATCGACCGGAAGATCGCCGCAGCGGAGGCGTTGACCGTGATCAGCGGCTCATGGACCGTCTCGATCAGGACCTCGAGGAGCCGCGACTTCCCGCACCGCTTGGCGGGCCCGACCACCGCCAGGCGCGGTGCGTGCTGCCACACCGTCTGCAGGTGGGTCGCCGCTGCCCACAGCGTGGTCGCGGTCAGGGCTTCGTCGCTCGGCATCACGACGTAGCGCCGGATCGTGTCCCGGACCAGGTTCAGGACCTCTACGCCCTCGGGGTCGCTGGCGGTCGGTGGGGTGGTCGGCTGGCCGGGGATCGCTGTCGGCGGCCACTCGACGGGTAGCGATGGCGTGTTCGGGGTGGCTTCGTCCATACTGGACATCGAGCTCCTCAATCTGCGGGCCATACGGGACGGCAATCCCGGCCTTGCAGCTAGTCGTTCAGGGATGGGCGGCGTGAGGTTTGCGCTTTGAGCCCCTCGGTGTCGCAAGCACCGAGGGGCTTTTTGCATGTCTGGCTAGGTGCTGGAGGGCTCCTGCGGGTAGCAGCGGTCCAGCACAACAACCATGCCACGTGCATAGCTGCTATGCAAGCGGCAGAATGTGGTGTACTGTTTACGGTGCTGCGAAATGCAGTGACGCGCTGCACTAGGAAGGAGAGTGGCCTCCGTGGACGACCACGAGGACGCGCCCGAGGGCGTCCTGCTCAAGGGCGAGGACAACGCCGCCAAGCGGATCAAGGCCGAGCGCGAGCAGCGAGGCTGGAGCACTACCACGCTCTCCGACCGTCTCAACGAGGCCGGCTACGAGATGAACCCGTCGGCGGTGTGGCGGATCGAGAACGGCAAGCGCCGCATCAATCTCGACGAGGCCATCGGCTTCGCCGAGGCGTTCGGAGTCTCGCTCTCCAACCTCGTCGGCCCACCGGCCCTGGCTGCCGCCGGCCGCACCATGGAGCTGATCGACACGGTCGTTGCCGCCAACGGTGCCGCCCAGAGAGCCCAGCATGCGTACCGCAGGGCCAACGCCGAACTCATCGCCTACCTCGACGAACACCCGGACATCCGCGAGGCGGCCGACGTGATGGTCAGCAACGCCATCGCCGAGAGCACCATGAAGATCAACCAGGAGGAGTTCGGCCTGCCACCCCAGTCTTAGCCCGCCCCGGTCGCCCTGGACCGCAAACCCCAGGATCCGGCCGGCCACGCGCCCATCCCATCCCTGAACGACAACGGCCCGGCCGGGGTTGCCGCCCCACCTGCCGAGGCCAAGAGAGGTCCCCGCTTGCGCCAGACGGCGATACCCCACGCCTTCGCCCATCCCCGCCCGGCGAAGGAGGTGAACAACAACGACCGCCTGCTCACGGTTGACGAGGCCGCCGAGCGCCTCGGCACCGGCGTCCGCTTCATCCGCCGGCTCATCCAGGAGCGCCGGATCCGCTACGTGAAGCTCGGCAAGCACGTCCGCATCGCCGACAGCGTGCTGACCGCCTACGTCGGAGAGCGCACCGTCCCCACGATCCGCGAAGCGCGCTCCCGCTTCGAGAAGGCGGCCTGATGGCGGGCCGCAAGCCGCAGCGGCGGCGCGAGTTCGGCACGGTACGCCAGCTTCCCTCGGGACGCTGGCAGGCCCGCTACTGGGCGCCGGACGGGTCCCGGCGCACCGCCCCGGAGACCTTCAGGACGAGGACCGACGCCCAGGACTGGCTCACCCTCACCAAGGCGGACATTCAGCGCAACGTCTGGGTGGACCCCGAGGTTGGGGCGGTCAACTTCGAGGAGTACGCCTTGAAGTGGGTGGTGGAGCGCGGCCTGTCCGCCACCACGGACGAGCTCTACCGCCGCCTTCTGCGGCTGCACCTCCTGCCGTTCTTCGGTGAGGTGGATCTCGATGAGATCACCCCGCCGACGGTGCGGACGTGGCGGGCCGAGCGCCTGGCCACCACCGGGGCCACGACCGTCGCTAAGTCCTACCGCCTGCTCAAGGCGATCATGGAGACGGCGGCGGACGACGAGCTGATCCGCCGCAACCCGTGCCGGATCAGGGGCGCCGGCAGCGAGAAGGCGAAGGAACGCATGACGGCCACCGTGGAGCAGGTCGACGCTCTCGCCGAGGCCATCGGGATCCGCTGGCGCCTGATGGTGTACCTCGGTGCCTACGGCCCGATGCGCCCAGAGGAGCTGGCGGCCCTGCGCCGAACTTCCGTCAGCCTCGACCCGCTCGCCGTGCGGGTCACGGAGGCCGCTCCGGAGCTGAACACCGGCCGCCGCGCAGAGGGCGACACCAAGTCCGCGGCCGGTGTCCGCACCATCCACCTGCCAGCCTTCCTCTGCATAGAGGTCAAGCGGCACCTGGACTGGTTCGCGGAGAAGGAGCCCGACGGGCTGCTGTTCGTGGGGGAGAAGGGAGCCCCGCTCCGGCGGACCACCTTCGGCCGCAAGTGGGCGAAGGCCCGTGTCAAGGTCGGCCTGCCGGAGGACTTCCGCTTCTACGACCTCCGGCACACGGGCCACACCCTCTCCACCCAGTCCGGCGCCACCTTGAAGGACACGATGGTCCGCGCCGGCCAGTCCTCGGAGAAGGCCGCGATGATCTACCAGCACTCCGACGACGCCCGCCAGCAGGAGGTCGCCGGAGGCATCGACGCCAAGGTCCGTGAGCTGCGAGTACGTGCGGCTCGCGTCGAGTCTGACTGAGATCCGTTACGTCCCCGGTCAGAGCGATTCACGATCAGCTCTGACCGGGGATGGCCGAAGCACGACAGTCGACTGACCAGCAGTGCTTCTTGATTTTCTCCCTCGAATGAGGGAGGATTTCCGGAAATCGTACTCCGTGGTCAGGGGCTGAATATGGCAGTCATGCACGTTGAGGACTCACGCGGCCAGAACCGTCTCGCAGACTTGGGGCTCTCGGCCGAAACCATCGAGAACGTGCTGCGGCGCGCTGAGGCGGAACGCAACTTCTGCACGCCCCTCGACCCGGTCTCGCTCCCGGGCAACATCTTCTGGGGTAGGACTATCCGCTTCCTGCGCGAGGCGTACATCCCTGACGGATGGCGCAGCGTGAGCCCTCAGAACGTCTCGCTCCTGCTGTCGCCGGAAGAGGACTTCGCCATCACCGCCTCCAGCGGTAACAAGGCCACCGGCTACGCCGCGCTCACCCCTGCCACCCGCTACTCGAAGGGCACGGCGGTCATCCGCCGAGTTGAGACCAACCGGCAGCTGATGTTCCCTGGCTACGAGGCTGAATCTGAGCCTCAGGGAGTCGGCGAGGGGATCCCGACCTGGTTCCTCCTGTACCAGCATGTGAACACCCTGACGGGCACGCGGCTCTACTACGAGCTGTCGCTGCCGACCAACCCGGGGAGCCGTGGCAAGATCGACAGCTGGCACGAGCGGATCATCTTCCCCTACATCGACTTCGAGGGCTTCAATCCGTTCCCGAACGACGACGACGGCGAAGACGGTATCGACATTCCGATCGAGCGTCTGGGCCGCTGATCGTCTACCCCACAACCCATTGGCACTCCCATGACCACCGCATCCCGGCTTGTCCTGGCGCGCAAGCGCCGCGGGCTCACCGTCACCCGTCTTGCCCAGATGGTCGGACTCACCGCCCGCCGGTTGTCCGACTACGAGAACGGCCGGGCCTACCCTCCCCCGGCCTCCCTGGCCAGCCTTGCCGAGGCTCTGGAGTTCCCAGAGTCCTTCTTCGTTGCTGAAGAGGTTGCCGACCTGCCCGTCGAGTCGGTCAGCTTCAGGGCGCTCAGTAAGATGACGGCCTCACAACGGGACATCGCACTGAGTAGTGGTCGTCTCGCCCGGATTCTGCAGGACTGGATCCGGGCTCATTTCAAGCTACCGGCGTCAGACCTCCCGTCGCTGACCTCATTCAGTCGTCTCGGCAGCGACGATGAACCGGTGTTCCCCGGCGAGGCAGGTGCCGAGAACTGTCCCGCCGAGCGCGCAGCCGAACTGGTTCGCACTCGATGGGGATTGGGAGTGGTCCCGATCCCCAACATGGTTCACCTGCTCGAAGCGCACGGCACGCGCGTGTTCTCGTTGTCCCGGGACTGCCCGGAAGTGGACGCCTTCTCCTTCTGGGACCGCGGCATTCCGTTCGTACTGCTGAATACCGGGAAGACTGCCGAACGCGGACGCTTCGACGCCGCACACGAGCTGGGCCACCTTGTTCTGCATGGCGAGGAACAGGTCCCCCATGGGCCCCAGGCCGAAGGAGAAGCGCACCGCTTCGCGGCCGCCCTGCTCATGCCGGCCGCAGACGTCTTGGCGCACGCCCCTCGCAACCCGAGCACCGCCTGGATCCTGCAGGCGAAGCGCCGCTGGAAAGTTGCCGCCATGGCACTCGCCCACCGCCTGCACGAACTCAACCTCACCACCGAATGGCAGTACCGCACGCACTGCGTCGAGCTCAGCCGCATGGGCTACCGGAAGTCGGAACCCCAGAGCACACTTACGCGGGAGACCTCCCAGGTGTTGGGCAAGGTCTTCGCCGCCCTTCGAGCGGAAGGCACCCCACTGGCGGAAGTCGCTCGTGATCTCGACCTGAGGCCGGCGGACCTCAGCGACCTGATCTTCGGCTTGGTGGTCGTCGCCCAGGAGGGCGGGCGCGGTGCCGCTCTTACGACTGCCTCCCGCAGGCCGCAGCTCTCCATCGTGCGCTGACACTCACCGTTACATGAGCGGAGGGATCGTCCGTCCGTTGGAAGTGGCGCGAGTCACAGCGAAGTTGTGCTCGCCTTCTGTGTCAGGGCTGCCCCTGCACCACCTGCGTGGTGCAGGGGCAGCCCTGTCGGCAGGGCATATCCCTGAGTTGGGGCACGCGGAGGGCACGGCAGACCATGAGAGGTCTAGACAACAATGAAGCCCCAGGCTGTTGACCTGGGGCTTGAGAAAAGAGCGGGTGACGAGAATCGAACTCGCGCTCTGAGCTTGGGAAGCTCATGTTCTACCATTAAACTACACCCGCGAAATCGGCGGCCGCTTATTCAGCGGCGCATCCTCGGACACTGTACCCCATCGTGATCCCCTCTCGGCGGCGTCCCGGATCGGCTGTGTGTGTGGCGGGAGTTGGGGGCGTAGCGTGGGTGTCGGAGTGCCGCGTGGAGGGGGGTCCTGTTCATCCCCTAATGTGGCGGTCTCGTCCACGGCTTGATGGGGAAGGGACTTGATGGACTCCATGGAGCGCACCGTCGTCCGCTGTGCCGAAGGGCACGTTTTCGCTACCAGCTCGTTTCCGATGCAGCAGCTCGGGGCAGGGCGGATCGGGCCCGGGCGGCTCATCCGGTGTCCCCGGTGTGCTCGGTTGCGGCAGGCCGTGCCCGTGGTGTTCGAGCGGCGGTAGCGGCGGCGGGTGACGGATGACAGGCGCGCGGGCGGCCCGATGAGGGCGGGCCCGCGCGTTCTGCGTATCCTCGGTGGGTGCTTCTCTCAGACAAGGACATCCGCGCCGAGATCGACGCCGGACGCGTACGCATTGATCCATTCGACGCGTCGATGGTGCAGCCGTCGAGTATCGACGTGCGGCTCGACCGCTATTTCCGGGTGTTCGAGAACCACCGCTACCCGCACATCGACCCCGCCGTCGAGCAGGTGGACCTGACCCGCACCGTCGAACCGGAGGGGGACGACGCGTTCATCCTGCACCCCGGGGAGTTCGTGCTGGCGTCGACGTACGAGGTCATCTCGCTGCCCGACGACCTCGCGTCGCGGCTGGAGGGGAAGAGCTCGCTCGGCCGGCTCGGGCTGGTCACGCATTCCACGGCCGGCTTCATCGACCCGGGCTTCTCCGGGCACGTGACCCTGGAGCTGTCGAATCTCGCGACGCTGCCGATCAAGCTCTGGCCCGGTATGAAGATCGGCCAGCTGTGCATGTTCCGGCTGAGTTCTCCTTCCGAGTTTCCTTACGGCTCCGAGCGGTACGGGTCGCGCTATCAGGGGCAGCGCGGTCCCACCGCGTCGCGCTCCTTCATGAATTTCCACCGGACGCAGGTGTGAGGGCCCGATGACCGACGATGTACGGGAGAACCTGACGTACGACGGCTTCGGGCACGCCGTACGGGAGCTGGCGCAGGCCGTGGCCGACGACGGGTACGAGCCGGACGTGGTGCTGAGCATCGCGCGCGGCGGGGTGTTCGTCGCGGGCGGTCTGGCGTACGCGCTGGACTGCAAGAACATCCACCTGGTGAACGTGGAGTTCTACACGGGCGTGGGCACCACCCTGGAGATGCCGGTCATGCTGGCGCCCGTGCCCAACGTCATCGACTTCTCGGACAAGAAGGTCCTGATCGCCGACGACGTCGCCGACACCGGCAAGACGCTGAAGTTGGTGCGCGACTTCTGCATCGACCACGTCGCCGAGGTGCGGTCCGCGGTCATCTACGAGAAGTCCCACTCGCTCGTGCAGTGCGAGTACGTGTGGAAGAAGACCGACCGCTGGATCAACTTCCCGTGGAGCGTGGAGAAGCCCGTCGTAAGGCGCGGTGGGCAGGTTCTCGACGCGTGATCGCGTGAGTACGTGAAAGGGCCCCGGTCGCCCCGGGGCCCTTTTGCGTACGTACCGCGCAGCCGTCAGATCGTGCCCAGCTTCAGGATCGAGACCAGCGCCAGCAGCTGGATCGCCGAGGCGCCCAGCGCCTTCGGCCACGGCAGGTCGTGGGACTTGCTCACCATCGAGGTGAGGAGCGCCGCCGCGGCCAGCCAGGTGACCCAGCCGAGGATGACGACCAGCGCGTTCTCGCCGCCCAGGAACATCGCGAAGACCAGGCGCGGGACGTCCGTGATCGACATGATCAGCATGGACAGGCCCACCGTCGGCTGCCACGCGCCGTCGCCGCCGAGCTGGCGGGCCAGCGTGTGGGTGACCGCGCCCAGCACCAGGCCGCCGAGCACGAAGCAGACACCCGTGAGGATGACGTAGGGAACGGCGCTGGAGACCGGGGCGTGGATCGCGTCGTCGCGGGCCTGGTCGAAGCCGAAGAGCGCCAGCAGGCCGTAGAGGAATGTCACGGTCAGGGCCGCGCCCCAGACCGGGTAGTCGCGCATCTGCCAGAACGTCGGGCCGGGGCGCGTCACGATGCCGCTCAGCAGCTGCTTCCAGTGCAGGCGCGGGCCCACGGGGGCGGCGGGCGCGTGGCCGGCGCGGTAGGCGTTGCCGTCGCTGTACGGCTCCTCGTCCACGCGGAACGCCTGCGTGTGGCCCGGATTGTTCGCGTACGGGTCGCCGGGGTTGGGGCCCTGGGGATACGGGTACGGCGTCGGGTCGGCGAAGTACTCCGGCTCATCGGGGCCGGCGCCGGTGTAGCCGCCGCCGGCGGGGTACGCACCGCCGCCGTGGTAGCCCGGTGCGGCGTGGTGCGGGGCGCTCTGTCCTCCCGACGGCGGCCATTGCTGCTGCCCGTACGGCGGCGGTGCCTGATTGCCGTACGGCTGCTGCCGCGGTTGCTGTTGCCCTTGCTGCGGGGTGCGGTTGTCCCGGCCGCGTCCGATCCTGAATCCAGCCACGTCATCGAACGTACCCGGTCCGCCGGTTACGGGAGCCCGGGGCCGGGGAAGTACCGGCCTTTGACGCCCAGCTGTGACATCCCCTAAGGGAACCCCGGGGGGCCTTCCCCACCCTCCCGGAAGGGAAACGCGGCGGGGAAACGCGGAAGCGGCCGGTCCTGCCCCCGAGGCAGGTCCGACCGCTCCATCGCGCCGTGACGCAGGTCCGGCTACTTCGCCGGTTCCGGCTCCGGCTCGTCCGCCGACTCCTGGTCGCCCGCCGGGTCGGCCGGGGTCTTCACGGAGTCGAGCAGCAGCTGGGAGACGTCCACGACCTGGATGGACTCCTTCGCCTTGCCATCGTTCTTCTTGCCGTTGACCGAGTCGGTCAGCATGACCAGGCAGAACGGGCAGGCCGTCGAGACGATGTCCGGGTTGAGGGAGAGGGCCTCGTCCACGCGCTCGTTGTTGATGCGCTTGCCGATCCGCTCCTCCATCCACATCCGGGCACCACCGGCGCCGCAGCAGAAGCCGCGCTCCTTGTGGCGGTGCATCTCCTCGTTCCGGAGGCCCGGCACCTTCGCGATGATCTCGCGCGGGGGCGTGTAGATCTTGTTGTGACGGCCCAGGTAGCAGGGGTCGTGGTACGTGATCAGGCCCTCGACCGGGGTCACCGGGATCAGCTTGCCCTCGTCGATGAGGTGCTGGAGCAGCTGCGTGTGGTGGATGACCTCGTACTCGCCGCCGAGCTGCGGGTACTCGTTCGCGATCGTGTTGAAGCAGTGCGGGCAGGTCGCGACGATCTTCTTCGCGGCCTTGGCCTTCTTGGTCGAGTCGTCCTCATCGTCCTCGCCGAAGGCCATGTTCAGCATCGCCACGTTCTCCGCGCCGAGCTGCTGGAACAGCGGCTCGTTGCCGAGACGGCGGGCCGAGTCACCGGTGCACTTCTCGTCGCCGCCCATGATCGCGAACTTGACGCCCGCGATGTGCAGCAGCTCCGCGAAAGCCTTGGTGGTCTTCTTGGCGCGGTCCTCCAAGGCGCCGGCGCAGCCGACCCAGTAGAGGTAGTCGACCTCGGTGAGGTCCTCGACGTCCTTGCCGACGATCGGGACCTCGAAGTCGACCTCCTTGGTCCACTCGACGCGCTGCTTCTTGGCGAGCCCCCAGGGGTTGCCCTTCTTCTCCAGGTTCTTGAGCATGGTTCCCGCCTCGGACGGGAACGCGGACTCGATCATCACCTGGTAGCGGCGCATGTCCACGATGTGGTCGACGTGCTCGATGTCGACCGGGCACTGCTCCACGCACGCACCGCAGGTGGTGCAGGACCAGAGGACGTCCGGGTCGATGACGCCGTTCTCCTCGACCGTGCCGATCAGCGGGCGCTCGGCCTCCGCGAGGGCGGCCGCGGGAACGTCCTTCAGCTGTTCCTCGGTCGCCTTCTCCTCGCCCTCCATGTCCTTGCCGCCGCCGGCCAGCAGGTAGGGGGCCTTGGCGTGCGCGTGGTCGCGCAGGGACATGATCAGGAGCTTCGGGGAGAGCGGCTTGCCGGTGTTCCAGGCGGGGCACTGCGACTGGCAGCGGCCGCACTCGGTGCAGGTGGAGAAGTCGAGGATGCCCTTCCAGGAGAACTGCTCGACCTGGGAGACGCCGAAGACAGCGTCGTCGGCCGGGTCCTCCCAGTCGATCTCCTTGCCGCCCGTGGTCATCGGCTGCAGGGCGCCCAGCGCCACCGCGCCGTCGGCGTTCCGCTTGAACCAGATGTTCGGGAAGGCCAGGAAGCGGTGCCAGGCGACACCCATGTTGGTGTTGAGGCCGACGGTGATCGCCCAGGCCATGGTGACGCCGAGCTTGATCATGGCGGTGAGGTAGACGAGGTTCTGGAGCGTACCGAGGCTGAGCCCCTTGAACGCCGCGACCAGCGGGTATGAGGCGAAGTACGCGGCCTCGTAGCCGCCCACGTGGTGCAGCGCGCCCTCAAGGCCGCGGAGCGTCATGATCGCGAGACCGATGACGAGGATGACGGCCTCGACGAAGTACGCCTGGCCCATCTTCGACCCCGCGAAACGCGACTTGCGGCCGGCCCGGGAGGGCAGGTTCAGCTGGCGGACCGCGATGAGGACGAGGATGCCCACGGTGGTCGCGAGCGCGATGAACTCCGTGTACACCTCGTACGGCGGCCAGCCGCCGAGGACGGGCAGGACCCAGTCGGCCTTCAACAGCTGACCGTACGCCGTGACGATGGTCAGGCCCAGGGTCAGGAAGCCGACGGCGACGAACCAGTGGGCGATGCCGATGATGCCCCATCGGTTCATCCTGGTGTGGCCGACGAACTCCTTGGCCAGGGTGATCGTGCGCTGTTTCACGGAGTCGGTGCGGCTGCCGGCCGGGACCGGCTGTCCGAGCGTGACGAACCGGTAGATCTGCGCGACGGCTCGGGCGATGAGCGCAACGCCGACCACGGTCAGCACCAGCGACACGATGATCGCGGCGAGTTGCATTGGGGGCTCCTCGGGCCTGCGGCGAGGGTGGGATCGATCCAGCGTCTACTAGCGGGTACTGCGTCTTCCAGTGACCACCGGGACTACGAGTATCGCTACTACTAAGCAGTAACTTAATCAGTCCGTGCCGACACTACCCACTTATTCCGCCGTGCTGTAGCCGGGCAGGCGGTGATCTGTGTCGCTCAGGCGTGCCTTGCCGGGCCGCGGCAGGGTGTGGGCCGCCTCGCGCAGGGGTACGCGTACGGCCTCGGCGAGGACCGCGAGGTCCAGCCGCAGCCCCTGGTGCGCGGCGTAGTGCTGGTCCAGGAGGTCCGCCTCGTCCCACGGCATCGCCGACCGGTGCCGTACCTGGGCCAGACCGGTCAGCCCGGGCTTCAGCTCCTGGCGCCAGTGCCGGGCGCCCCCGGTGCCGTTCCGTGCGTCGCCCGGGGCGAGCGGCGCGGGCCCGACGAGGGAGAGCTCGCCGCGTACCACGTGGTGCAGGCGCGAAACCACGTCGAGCTTCAGCCACCGGGTGTCCAGGGAGTACAGGACGAAGGGGTGGCCGTGCAGGCCGATGCGCGGGGAGCGCCGCGTCACACGGCGGCCCCGTGCGGCCAGCGTCAGGGTGGCGGCGGCCAGCAAAGGGGACGCGAGGAGCAGCAGGGTCGAACCGAGGACCAGATCGAGGGTGCGTTTGGCGCTCGGGCGGGGGAGCCGGGGCGGGCGCCGGAGGCGCGGCCGGGGTCCTCTTCCCCACTGCTTCTGCGTACGCATCGTTTCGTTCGCACCTGCCTGCAATCGGCGGATCGAATGCCACTTTTGCGCTGCTCGCGGCATTTTGTGCCAGAACGATCCCATGCGGCCATGATGGGGGAGGGCTGTGCGGCGCATGAGGCGCCAGGTGTCGCCGATGGCGCGTATAGGGAGCACGTAAGTTGAGTCAGGTCGACTCAGGTCTGTTGACTCCGGGAGGGGAGTCGTGCATCCTTGAGTCAGATCCACTCAAGTAGTCAGTTGGAGGAATCGAAATGGCACGTGCGGTCGGCATCGACCTGGGCACGACTAACTCCGTCGTCAGCGTTCTCGAAGGCGGCGAGCCCACCGTCATCACCAACGCAGAGGGCGCCAGGACCACGCCGTCCGTCGTCGCCTTCGCGAAGAACGGCGAGGTGCTGGTCGGCGAGGTCGCCAAGCGCCAGGCTGTGACCAACGTCGACAGGACCATCCGCTCCGTCAAGCGCCACATGGGCACTGACTGGAAGATCGACCTGGACGGCAAGAGCTTCAACCCGCAGCAGATGAGCGCCTTCATCCTGCAGAAGCTGAAGCGCGACGCGGAGTCCTACCTGGGCGAGAAGGTCACCGACGCGGTGATCACCGTCCCGGCGTACTTCAACGACTCCGAGCGCCAGGCGACCAAGGAGGCCGGCGAGATCGCGGGCCTGAACGTCCTGCGCATCGTCAACGAGCCGACCGCCGCCGCGCTGGCGTACGGGCTCGACAAGGACGATCAGACGATCCTCGTATTCGACCTCGGTGGTGGCACCTTCGACGTGTCGCTCCTGGAGATCGGCGACGGCGTGGTCGAGGTGAAGGCCACCAACGGTGACAACCACCTCGGTGGTGACGACTGGGACCAGCGTGTCGTCGACTACCTGGTGAAGCAGTTCGCCAACGGCCACGGCGTGGACCTGTCCAAGGACAAGATGGCTCTCCAGCGTCTCCGCGAGGCCGCGGAGAAGGCGAAGATCGAGCTGTCCTCCTCGACGGAGACCACGATCAACCTGCCGTACATCACGGCGTCGGCCGAGGGTCCGCTGCACCTGGACGAGAAGCTCACGCGCTCGCAGTTCCAGCAGCTCACCGCGGACCTCCTGGACCGCTGCAAGACCCCGTTCCACAACGTCATCAAGGACGCGGGCATCCAGCTCTCCGAGATCGACCACGTCGTTCTCGTCGGTGGCTCGACCCGTATGCCGGCCGTCGCCGAGCTCGTCAAGGAGCTGACCGGCGGCCAGGAGGCCAACAAGGGTGTGAACCCGGACGAGGTCGTCGCCATCGGCGCCTCGCTCCAGGCCGGTGTCCTCAAGGGCGAGGTCAAGGACGTCCTGCTCCTCGACGTCACCCCGCTGTCCCTCGGTATCGAGACCAAGGGCGGCATCATGACCAAGCTCATCGAGCGCAACACCACGATCCCGACCAAGCGGTCCGAGATCTTCACGACGGCCGAGGACAACCAGCCGTCCGTGCAGATCCAGGTCTACCAGGGCGAGCGCGAGATCGCGGCGTACAACAAGAAGCTCGGGATGTTCGAGCTGACCGGTCTGCCGCCGGCCCCGCGCGGTGTCCCGCAGATCGAGGTCTCCTTCGACATCGACGCCAACGGCATCATGCACGTGACGGCCAAGGACCTCGGCACCGGCAAGGAGCAGAAGATGACCGTCACCGGCGGCTCCTCGCTGCCGAAGGACGAGGTCAACCGGATGCGTGAGGAGGCCGAGAAGTACGCGGAGGAGGACCACTCCCGCCGCGAGGCCGCCGAGTCGCGCAACCAGGGCGAGCAGCTCGTCTACCAGACGGAGAAGTTCCTCAAGGACAACGAGGACAAGGTCCCGGCCGACGTGAAGACGGAGGTGGAGACCGCGGTCGCCGAGCTGAAGGAGAAGCTCAAGGGCGAGGACTCCGCCGAGATCCGCACGGCCACCGAGAAGGTCGCGGCCGTCTCCCAGAAGCTGGGCCAGGCGATGTACGCCAACACCCAGGCCGAGGGCGGCCCGCAGGGTGACGCGCAGCCGGGTGCCGAGCAGGCCCAGGGCGACGCCCAGGACGATGTCGTCGACGCCGAGATCGTGGACGACGAGAAGGACTCCAAGGGCGGTGCGGCGTGACCGAGGAGACTCCGGGCTTCGAGGAGAAGCCCGACGTCCCCTCCGGCGCCACCTCTGACGACGCCGAGCCGAAGGCCGCCGCCCCCTCCGAGGAGGAGGCGGCGGCCCCGGCCGGGGACGCGAACGAGAACACGGCCCTGACCGCGCAGCTGGACCAGGTCCGCACGGCGCTCGGCGAGCGGACCGGCGACCTCCAGCGGCTTCAGGCCGAGTACCAGAACTACCGCCGCCGTGTGGAGCGGGACCGGGTCACGGTCAAGGAGATCGCCGTCGCGAACCTCCTGTCCGAGCTGCTGCCCGTCCTGGACGACGTCGGCCGGGCCCGGGAGCACGGCGAGCTCGTGGGCGGGTTCAAGTCGGTGGCCGAATCGCTGGAGACGGTCGTCGCGAAGCTGGGCCTCCAGCAGTTCGGCAAGGAGGGCGAGCCCTTCGACCCGACGGTCCACGAGGCCCTGATGCACAGCTACGCGCCGGACGTCACGGAGACGACCTGCGTGGCGATCCTGCAGCCCGGGTACCGGATCGGCGAGCGCACCATCCGCCCCGCGCGGGTCGCGGTCGCCGAACCCCAGCCGGGGGCGGCTCCCGCGGCCGCGAAGGAAGAGAAGGCAGACGACGAGGAGAGCGGTGGCGGCGAGGAGGTCTGACATTCCGTCCGATCACCTGGCAGCACACCGCCCGGCCACCAGGGCCTCCCGTCCGGTCGGTGCCAGGGCCTGCGGGCCCGGCGCCGACCGGACGGGGGGCTCCCGGCCGGTCGTCCGGAAGGAGGGACGTCGATGAGTACGAAGGACTTCGTCGAGAAGGACTACTACAAGGTTCTCGGCGTCCCCAAGGACGCCACCGACGCCGAGATCAAGAAGGCGTACCGGAAGCTCGCCCGCGAGTTCCACCCGGACGCCAACAAGGGTGACGACAAGGCGGAGGAGCGCTTCAAGGAGATCTCCGAGGCGAATGACGTCCTCGGTGACGCCAAGAGGCGCAAGGAGTACGACGAGGCGCGCGCCCTCTTCGGCAACGGCGGCTTCCGCGCCGGGCCCGGCGGCGCCCAGGGCAACTTCAACTTCGACCTGGGGGACCTCTTCGGAGGCGCCCAGGGCGGGAGCCAGGGCGGCGCCGGCGGTTTCGGCGGCGGCGGCGGCCTCGGCGACGTGTTCGGCGGTCTCTTCAACCGCGGCGGCGGCGCCGGTACGAGGGTGCAGCCGCGGCGCGGCCAGGACATCGAGTCCGAGGTGACGCTCAGCTTCACCGAGGCGGTCGACGGGGCCACGGTCCCGCTCCGGATGTCCAGCCAGGCGCCCTGCAAGGCGTGCTCCGGCACCGGTGACAAGAACGGCACGCCCAGGGTCTGCCCGACCTGTGTCGGCACCGGCCAGGTCTCGCGCGGCAGCGGCGGCGGCTTCTCGCTCACCGACCCGTGCGTGGACTGCAAGGGCCGCGGCCTCATCGCCCAGGACCCCTGCGACGTCTGCAAGGGCAGCGGCCGGGCCCGCTCCTCGAAGACCATGCAGGTGCGCATCCCGGCGGGCGTCTCGGACGGGCAGCGCATCCGGCTGCGCGGCAAGGGCGCCCCGGGCGAGCGCGGCGGACCGGCCGGCGATCTGTACGTCGGGGTCCACGTCGACGCCCACCCGGTCTTCGGCCGCAAGGGCGACAACCTCACCGTCACGGTGCCCGTCACCTTCACGGAGGCGGCGCTCGGCGGCGAGGTGAAGGTCCCGACGCTCGGCGGCCCCTCCGTGACCCTCAAGCTACCGGCCGGTACGCCGAATGGGCGTACGATGCGGGCCCGTGGCAAGGGCGCGGTCCGCAAGGACGGCACCCGGGGCGACCTCCTGGTCACCGTCGAGGTGACCGTTCCCACCGACCTCGGTACCGAGGCCAGGGACGCGCTGGAGGCATACCGCAAGGCGACCGCGGGGCATGACCCGAGGGCGGAGCTGTTCCAGGCGGCGAAGGGAGCTTGAGGTGGAAGGCCGACGGCGTAATCCTTACGAACTGACCGACGAGTCCCCGGTGTACGTGATCTCGATCGCGGCCCAGCTCTCGGGCCTGCATCCGCAGACACTGCGCCAGTACGACCGCCTCGGCCTGGTCTCGCCCGACCGCACGGCCGGACGCGGCCGGCGCTACTCGGCCCGCGACATCGAGCTGTTGCGTACGGTGCAGCAGCTGTCGCAGGACGAGGGCATCAACCTCGCCGGCATCAAGCGCATCATCGAGCTGGAGAACCAGGTCGCGGCGCTCCAGCAGCGTGTCGCCGAACTCTCGGCGGCGGTGGACGGGGCCGCGGCGGCCATGCGGCAGCGCGAGGCCCAGGTCCACGCGTCGTACCGGCGCGACCTGGTCCCGTACCAGGACGTGCAGCAGACCAGCGCCCTGGTGGTCTGGCGCCCCAAGCGCCCCAAGGACTGACCTCGCGCCACGCGGCCCGTCACCCCGGTTTTCCGGGCGTGGCGGGCCGTTTCGCGTATTCCGGCGGTACGGGGCCGGCGGGGCCCTCCGCGAGGCCGGAGCGGATGAGGAGGGCGCCGAGGTGGGTGCGGCTGGTGGCGTTGAGCGTGCGCATGAGCTTGGCGATGTGGGCGCGGCAGGTGCGGACGCTGATGCCGAGTTTTTCGGCGGCGGCCTGGTCGGTGCAGCCGTCGATGAGGAGGCGGGCGATGCTCTGCTGGACGGCGGTGACGGGGGCGCCGGGGAGTGCGGTGGGCAGGTGCTGGGTGAAGGGGGTGGCTCCGGCCCAGAGCGTTTCGTAGATGCCGGCCAGGTAGTGCACGAGGGCGGGGTGGCGGATCTCCAGGGCGGCGCGGCCCTCGGGGTCGGCGGGGAGGTAGGCGACGGCCCGGTCGAAGATGATGAGGCGGTCGATGGCCCGCTCCACGGTGCGGACCTCCAGGAGCCCGCTGGGCAGTTGGGCCACGTACGCCCTGAGGTCGGTGCTGTAGCGCGCGGAGTGCTGGTAGATGTGCCGGACCCGGACGCCCCGCGCGGCGGTGGGCAGTGTGCCCGAGAGCGCTATCCGGAGCTTTTCGCGGGGACGGGTGCTGCCGGGCTGGATGGTCAGGATCTCGTCCCGGACCTCGCGGGCCGAGCCGTTGATGGACGCCTGGATGGTCGACTGTCCGTGGAGCGTGGTGAGGGAGATGGGTTCCCGGTCCGTCGAGGTGAGCGGGACGAGGGACTTCGCCAGCAGGTCGATCGCGCGTACCTGGTCGTGGACTTGGCGGGCGAGCGGATGCAGCAGGTGCGCCAGGCCGGCGGTGGGCGGTACGGGGCGCAGCCGGAGGCTGTCGTGGGGGTCGGGGACGAGCAGGGCGCCGTCGGCGACGCAGGGTACGTGCGCGGCGGCGGACCGGGCGATGCTGCCCTGCGTGAGCGCCTGGGTGTAGAGGCTGATGGCCGCGTCGCACAGTTCGCCTCCGCCGTGGCGGTGTTCGGTGGGCACGGTCATCGGGTGGGCTCCGCGAGGCGGGACTGGACGAGCAGGGCGCCGAGGTGGGTGCGGCTGGTGGCGTTGAGCGTGCGCATGAGTTTGGCGATGTGGGCGCGGCAGGTGCGGACGCTGATGCCGAGCTTCTCGGCGGCGGCCTGGTCGGTGCAGCCGTCGGCCAGGAGGCGGGCGATGCTCTGCTGGACCGCGGTGACGGGGGCGCCCGGGGTGGCGGCGGGGAGGGGATCGCCGAAGGGTGTGGCGAGGGCCCAGAGTACGTCGTACAGCTGCGACAGGTAGCGGACGAGGGCGGGGTGGCGGATCTCCAGGGCGGCGCTGCGGTCGGGGTTGGCCGGGAGGTAGGCGACCTTGCGGTCGAAGATCATCAGGCGGTCGATCCCGCGCTCCATGGTGCGGACCTGGAGGAGGTCGCCGGGCAGTTGGGCGAGGTATGCCTTGAGCCCGGGACCGTAACGCGCCGAGTGCTGGTAGATGTGGCGCAGCCGGACGTTCCGCCTGACGATCGGCAGCGTGCTGGCCAGGGCCACCCGGAGGATCTCCGGCGACCGGGTGCTGCCGGGCTGGACGGTGAGGACTTCGTCGCTCGCGTCGCGCAGGGCGGCGTCGATGGCCGCCTGGATGGCGGACTGCCCGGCGACGACCCTGATGGCGAGATCCGCGGGCTCGTCGGCGAGCGCGCTCAGCGTGTCCAGGGTCCTGGCCAGGAGATCGGCGGCACGCACCTGATCCAGGATGTCCCGGGCCAGCGGATGCAGCAGCCGCGCCAGGGCGGCCGTGGGCGGTACGGGCCGCAGCCACGTGCCGTCGCGGGGGTCGGCGGCGAGCAGGGCGTGCTCGGCGAGGCAGGGCACCTCACCGGCGGCGGCCTGGGCGATGCGGCCCTTGGCCAGGGCCTGCGTGTACAGGCCCACCGCTTCGTCGCACAGTGCGCGCCCGCTGTGACGGTGTTCGGTGGGCACGGTCATCGGGTCGGTTCCGCGAGGCCGGAGCGGATGAGGAGGGCGCCGAGGTGGGTGCGGCTGGTGGCGCCGAGGGCCTGCATGAGCTTGGCGATGTGGGCGCGGCAGGTGCGGACGCTGATGCCGAGCTTCTCGGCGGCGGCCTGGTCGGTGCAGCCGTCGGCCAGGAGGCGGGCGATGCTCTGCTGGACGGCGGTGACGGGGGCGCCCGGGGTGGTGGCGGGGAGGTGCTCGGTGAAGGGGGTGGCTCCGGCCCAGAGCGTTTCGTAGATGCCGGCCAGGTAGCGGACGAGGGCGGGGTGGCGGATCTCCAGGGCGGCGCGGCCCTCGGGGTCGGCCGGGAGGTAGGCGACGGCCCGGTCGAAGAGGATCAGGCGGCCCACGCTCTGCTCCATGGTGCGGATCTGGAGGCGGCCGGCCGGGATCTCCGCCAGGTACTCCTTGAGCCGGGGGCTGTAGCGCGCCGAGTGCTGGTAGAGGTGTCGGAGCCGGCCGCCCGAGGCGAGGACGAACTCCGCGTTCATCCGGCCCTGGCGCATGTTGTGGACCAGGCGGTTGCCGCCGGGCTGGGCGGTGAGGACTTCGTCCCTGGCCGACTGCGAGGCGTCGCGGAGCGCCGCGTTGATCCGGTCGTGCCCTTCGATCACGGTGATCGAACGGTTCGGGTCCTCGTCGGCGCCCGCGAGCAGCGGCAGCAGGGACCGGGTCAGCCCGGTGGCCAGCCGGACCCGTGCGTCGATCTCCCGGCTGAGGGGGCTGAGCAGTTCCCCCAGGACCGCGGACGGCGGCACGGGGCGCAGCCACGCCTCGTCCCGCGGGTCGGGGAGGAGCAGACCGAGCGCGGTGAGGCAGGGGGCGGTCTCCGCGGCGCTGCGGGCGATGCGGCCGGCGGCGAGGGCCTCTCCGTAGAGGGCGAGGGCGGCTTCGCAGAGCTCCCGATCGCTGTGGGGGTGCGTCGTCACCGGCACGGTCATTCCTCGGGGCCCTCCTCGGTACCCTCCACGACGCCGGATTGGACGAGCAGCGCGCCGAGATGGGTGCGGCTGGTGGCGCCGAGGGTGTGCATCAGCTTGGCGATGTGGGCGCGGCAGGTGCGGACGCTGATGGCCAGTTTGCGGGCCACGATCTGGTCGGTGTTCCCCTCGACGAGGAGGCGCGCGACGCTCAGTTGGGTGGGGGTGATCGGGGTGTCGTGCGCGGGGGCCTGGAGCGGGGCCGTCAGCGGCTTGGCCTGGGCCCACAGCACCTCGTAGACCTGGATCAGGTAGCGCACGAGGGCGGGGTGGCGGATCTCCAGGGCGGTGTCGCGTCGTGGACTGGCGGGGATGAACGCGACGGTGCGGTCGAAGACGAAGAGACGCTCGACCGTCTGCTCGATGGTGCGCACCTGGATGAAGCCCGACGGCATGTCGTCCACGTACGCCTTGATGGCCGGGCTGTAGCGAGCGGGGTGCTGATAGATGTGGCGGAGCGTCACGCCTCGCTCGGCAACGTCCAACGCGAGAGCCAGCGCCTTCTTGAGCTGGTCCACGGGCCGGTTGCCGCTGGGCTGCAGGGTGAGGATCTCGTCCTGCGCGCCGTCCGTGGCGTTCTGGATGGCGGCCTCGATCAGTGGCATGCCTTCGAGGACGGTGATGGCGAGGTTGGGGTCGGTGCTGGCGACGGAGGCCAGGGGGGCCAGGGAGTCGGCCAGGGCGGCGGAGAGCCGGATGCGCTCGTGGATCTCCCGGGTGACGGGCTGGAGCAGATGGGCGAGGGCCGCGGACGGAGGAACGGGTCGGATCCAGCCATCGTCCTGGGGATCGGGATGGACGAGGGCCAACTCGATGAGGCACGGAGCGGGTTCGAGAGCGGAGCGGGGCAGTCGGCCGACTCTGAGCGCCTCGGTGTAGGTCCTGATGCCGGCGTCGCACAGTTCCAGATCACCGTGCGGCTGATGGGATATGCCCTCGTCCCCGCCCATTCGTGACCCCCCACTTTCGGCAGTGCAGCAAGATGACGGTGGTGCCAGCCTAGTTCCCGGGCCAGTGTGGAGGTGTCGGGGGAGCCGGGAACTCCCCCGGCTGATCAAGGGCGTGGCCATGCTCTCCCCCATTGCGTGGCACGCCCACCCGGCCCGGGGGGTGGGGATCTTTGGGGCCGGCCGGTCAGGAATCCTGGTCCAGGATTCCTGACCGGGCGATCAGATAGCCGAGTTGGGCGCGACTGGTGCTGCCGAGCGCGGCGCTGAGCTTGGCGACGTGGGCGCGGCAGGTGCGTACGTTCATGCCCAGGCGGCGGGCGATCGCCTCGTCCACGTAACCCTCGACCAGGAGTTTCGCTATGGATCGCTGGACGCCGGTGATCCCGTCGTTCGGCGGAGTGTACGGAGCCTCTTCGCTGAGGGGCGTCGCCAGCTGCCAGAACTGGTCGAACACGGAGACGAGGTACTCGACCAGTCCGGGATGGCGCAGTTCGAGGGCGACCTGCCTGTCGCGGCGCGCCGGTATGACGGCCATGGAACGGTCGAAGATGATCATGCGGTCGATCAGCTCTTCGAGTGTCCTGATTTCGACGTTTCCCGCGTGGAGGCGTTCCAAGTAGGCGAAGACGCCGGCGCCATGACGTGCCGTGTGCTGGTAGAGAGTCCGCAGCCGCACGCCCCGGCTGAGAGGGCCCGCCACGCGCTCCAGCGACTGGGTGAGCACGTCGGGATTCCGGACCCCGCCCGGCTGGATCGTCAGGATTTCCTTGGTGCACTGGGCGGTGGCGACGTCCAGCGTCGCGTTGATCGCCTGAAGTCCTTCCAGCACGGTGATCGCGTGCGTGGTCGCCGCAGGCTGCGTGCTGATCGCCATAAACGGCTCGAATGTGTCGGTCAGTTCGATCGTCGTGCGTCGACGGTCACGGATCTCGCGTTCCAGGGGCTGCAGGCGCTGGGCGAGTATGGCCGACGGCGGAACGGGTCGCAGCCAACTCGCGTCGTCCGGATCGGGGCGCAGAAGCCCGAACTCCAGGAGGCAGGGCGCCGGGCCTGTTTCCGAGCGGGCGATGCGGCCGGCGCCCAGGGCGCTGCCGTACAGCCGGGCCCCCTCGTCGCAGAGTTCCGTGATGAGGTGAGGATGCGTAGGTTTCACGCTTGTTGTGAGCAAATCTCCGCCCCCCAGGGTCCTGAACGTACAGGAACATGATGCATCGCTTCTGTGGCCTGGACGTGCTCCCTTGCGACATGGTCTTGGTAGAGCCGGGGGAGAGGGACTACCAAGTGAGGACGAAGCCGACCATGTACAACAAATTGCTTCGCTCGGTTCTCGCCGTCGCCTTTGCCGCCGCGGCGTTTGCCGTGGCGACTCAGACGGATGTTTCGAGTTCGGGCGGAGATGTGTCCTGGGACAACGCATCGGCGGCCAAGCTCGGGACGGCGGACGTGTCGTGGGACATCATGCCCGCACGTAAGGCCGCAGAGGCATGACCGCCCCGCCGGACGACCGGACCTTCCGGCGCGAGATGGCGACCGCCTACCGGTCAGGGTGGCATTTCATCGATCTCGTCACGGCGCTGCCGCATCGTGGCGACTCGTTGATGGTCACTCTGTTCGGCGACCCGGTCGTCGTCGCCCGCGAGGACGACGGTGAGGTCCGCGCCTACCGGTGTCTGCGCAAGCCGCGGGGTGCGCCGCAGCCGGTGCGCTGTGCCATCCGGTACGACATGATCTTTGTGAATCTCGCACAGCGTGACCACCAGTTGTTCGAACCTGAAGCCATTGCCGCCACCCCCCGCAGTGCCTGAGCGATCCCCCGTCGTTCCACGTCGCTCAGTCACTTCCCCCACACAACGGCGCCACCGTGACCTGAACACGGTGGCGCCGTTGTGCTGTGCCGGCGGGCGGAATGCTCAGCCGCGGCCCAGTGCCCGGTCCAGGGTGATCTCGATGACGACCCGGTCCGGGTTGGGCGAGGGCACCCGGTCGTAGCGCTCCGTGTGGCGGCGGACGGCCTCCGCGACGCGCTCCGGGTCCGTGCTGATCCGGGCCACGCCCTCCAGGGTCGCCCAGCGGCGGCGGTGCACCTGGCACGCCGCGACCCGGGCGCCGTCCGGGCCCGCGGCCAGGATGTTGGCCGCCTTGCGGCTGTGCCTGTTGGTGATGACCCGGGCGAGGCCGGCCTCGGGGTCGTACGTCACGCACACCGGGACCACGTGCGGCGTGCCGTCGGGGCGGGGCGTGGTGAGCGTGCACACGTGGCTCTCGCGCCAGAACGCGAGGT
Organism: Streptomyces sp. NBC_00209; assembly: GCF_045206345.1. Classification (NCBI taxonomy): domain Bacteria; kingdom Bacillati; phylum Actinomycetota; class Actinomycetes; order Kitasatosporales; family Streptomycetaceae; genus Streptomyces; species Streptomyces sp. NBC_00209. The sequence continues at coordinate 3,737,882 of NZ_CP108121.1, forward strand.
ACTCGGGGCTCGGCTGGTGTACGTCGACTGCCATGGGCCCCAGCGTATGCGGGCGGGAACGGCCTGCGGTGGCGGGTGCCCACGACGGCCGGTTCACTCGGAAGAGGGGTGTGACCGTGTTCCGCCTTGAGTGGAATGCGCTCAGGAATGCACTCACCCCTCGGCGCGCGCGGCCTTGAGTGGAATAGACTCAACTTTGTACACGTTGACCGTGTCAGTAGTGGGGAACGGACCAGTCGTCGCAAGGAGGAGACAGCGCACGTGGACGCCGAGCTGACCAACAGGAGCAGGGACGCCATCAACGCGGCCACCAGCAGGGCCGTGAAGGACGGGCACTCCGATCTGACCCCGGGGCATCTGCTGCTCGCGCTGCTCGCGGGCGAGGACAACGAGAATCTGGTCGATCTGCTGGCCGCCGTCGAGGCCGACCAGATCGCCGTACGCACCGAGACGGAACGGCTCCTGGCCGCGCAGCCCAGCGTGACCGGGTCGACCGTCGCACCGCCCCAGCCCAACCGCGAGCTGCTGGCCGTCATCGCGGACGCCGCGCAGCGCGCACAGGAGCTGGGCGACGACTACGTCTCCACCGAGCACCTGCTGATCGGGATCGCCGCGAAGGGCGGCCGTGCCGGTGAGATCCTCGACGGGCAGGGGGCCAGTGCGAAGAGGCTGCTGGACGCGTTCGAGAAGAGCAGGGGAGGGCGCCGGGTGACCACTCCCGACCCGGAGGGCCAGTACAAGGCCCTGGAGAAATTCGGCACGGACTTCACCGCCGCCGCGCGCGAGGGCAAGCTCGACCCGGTCATCGGCCGGGACCAGGAGATCCGCCGCGTCGTCCAGGTGCTCTCGCGGCGCACCAAGAACAACCCGGTGCTCATCGGTGAACCGGGCGTCGGAAAGACCGCCGTGGTCGAGGGGCTCGCCCAGCGCATCGTGAAGGGCGACGTTCCCGAATCCCTCAAGGACAAACGGCTCGTCTCGCTCGACCTGGGCGCCATGGTGGCGGGCGCGAAGTACCGCGGCGAGTTCGAGGAGCGCCTGAAGACCGTCCTCTCCGAGATCAAGGAGAGCGACGGCCGGATCATCACGTTCATCGACGAGCTGCACACCGTGGTGGGCGCGGGCGCCGGCGGCGACTCCGCGATGGACGCGGGCAACATGCTCAAGCCGATGCTGGCCCGCGGCGAGCTGCGGATGGTCGGCGCGACCACGCTGGACGAGTACCGCGAGCGGATCGAGAAGGACCCCGCCCTGGAGCGCCGCTTCCAGCAGGTGCTGGTCGCCGAGCCGTCCGTCGAGGACACCATCGCGATCCTCCGCGGCCTCAAGGGGCGTTACGAGGCCCACCACAAGGTCCAGATCGCCGACGCGTCCCTGGTCGCCGCGGCGACCCTGTCCGACCGCTACATCACCTCCCGCTTCCTGCCCGACAAGGCCATCGACCTCGTGGACGAGGCGGCCTCCCGGCTGCGCATGGAGATCGACTCCTCGCCCGTCGAGATCGATGAGCTCCAGCGCTCCGTCGACCGGCTGCACATGGAGGAGCTGGCCCTCAGGAACGAGACCGACGCCGCCTCCAAGCAGCGCCTGGAGAAGCTGCGCCGCGACCTCGCCGACAAGGAGGAGGAGCTGCGCGGCCTCAACGCCCGCTGGGAGAAGGAGAAGCAGGGCCTCAACCGGGTCGGTGAGCTGAAGGAACGCCTGGACGACCTGCGCGGCCAGGCCGAACGCGCCCAGCGCGACGGTGACTTCGACACCGCGTCGAAGCTGCTGTACGGGGAGATCCCCGGCCTGGAACGCGAGCTGGCCGAGGCCGACGAGGCCGAGCAGGAGGCCGCCCGCGAGCCCAAGGAGACCCTGGTCAAGGAAGAGGTCGGGCCGGACGACATCGCCGATGTCGTGGGCGCCTGGACCGGTATCCCGGCCGGCCGCCTCCTGGAGGGCGAGACGCAGAAGCTGCTGCGCATGGAGTCGGAGCTGGGCAGGCGCCTGATCGGACAGACCGAGGCCGTGCAGGCCGTCTCGGACGCGGTACGCCGCACCCGCGCCGGCATCGCCGACCCCGACCGCCCCACCGGCTCGTTCCTGTTCCTCGGCCCGACCGGGGTCGGCAAGACCGAGCTGGCGAAGGCCCTCGCGGACTTCCTCTTCGACGACGAGCGGGCCATGGTCCGCATCGACATGAGCGAGTACAGCGAGAAGCACAGCGTCGCCCGGCTGGTCGGTGCCCCGCCCGGTTACGTCGGCTACGAGGAGGGCGGCCAGCTCACGGAGGCGGTCCGCCGCCGTCCGTACACCGTCGTCCTGCTGGACGAGGTCGAGAAGGCCCACCCCGAGGTCTTCGACATCCTGCTCCAGGTCCTGGACGACGGCCGGCTCACCGACGGACAGGGCCGGACGGTGGACTTCCGGAACACCATCCTGATCCTGACGTCCAACCTCGGCAGCCAGTTCCTGACCGATCCCCTGACCAAACCGGAAGAGAAGAAGCGCCAGGTTCTGGAGATCGTCCGGGCCTCCTTCAAGCCGGAGTTCCTGAACCGGCTGGACGACCTGGTGGTCTTCTCCGCCCTGTCCGGCGACGAACTGACGCACATCGCGGGCCTCCAGATCGACCGGCTCGCCAAGCGCCTGGCCGACCGGCGGCTCACCCTGGACGTCACCCCTGAGGCCCTGGCCTGGCTGGCCGAGGAGGGCAACGACCCGGCGTACGGCGCCCGGCCGCTGCGCCGCCTCATCCAGACGGCGATCGGGGACCGGCTCGCGAAGGAGATCCTGGCGGGCGAGATCAGGGACGGCGACACGGTCCGCGTGGACCGTGTCGAGGACGGCCTGATCGTCGGAGCAGCGAGCTGAGAGCGGCCGCCGACGCCGTAAGCGGAACCCGTACGGCGTAACCGGAACGTCCCGGCCCCGTTCCTCACCGGCTGAATATCAGCTTGTGGCGGATCGGGGCCTTCCGGGCTTGCCACGCCCCGCCCGGCATAAGAGAGGATGGCAGCCAACCGCACGAAGGGAAATTACGGTGAGCATCGATCCGTCCTCGATTCCTAACTTCGGGGGCCAGCCCGAACCGCAGGCGGCAGGACCGGAGGGCCCCGTCGTCCCTGACCAGGACCTCGTCAAGCAGCTCCTGGACCAGATGGAGCTGAAGTACGTCGTCGACGACGAGGGCGACCTCGCCGCGCCGTGGGAGGAATTCCGCACGTACTTCATGTTCCGCGGCGAGGGCGAGCAGCAGGTCTTCTCGGTCCGTACGTTCTACGACCGCCCGCACGACACGGACCAGCGCCCGGTCCTCCTCGACGCGATCGACGACTGGAACCGCCGCACCCTGTGGCCCAAGGTCTACACGCACACCCACGAGCCCGAGGAGGGCGAGGAGGGCGGCCCCTCCGTCCGCCTGATCGGTGAGGCGCAGATGCTCATCGGCACCGGCGTCTCCCTGGAGCACTTCGTCTCCTCGACGGTCAGCTGGGTGCGCGCCTCCATCGAGTTCGACAAGTGGCTGCTGGAGCGCCTGGGCCTGGCCCCGGCCGAGCAGAAGGCCGAGGACGGCACGGAGCAGTCCGCTCCGGACGCCTGAGTCCTCCCAGCACGCAGGAAGAGGCCCGGACGGGGGAACCCGCGCCGGGCCTCTTCCTGTATCAGAGCCGCTTCAGCCGGGAAACGGCCTCCTGGAGCACGTCCGTACGTTTGCAGAACGTGAAGCGGACGAAGGGGGCGCCCTGGTCGCGGTGGTCGTAGAAGACGGCGTTGGGGACCGCCACCACTCCGCAGCGTTCCGGCAGCGCCCGGCAGAACGCGATGCCGTCGCCGGCGGCGTCGAGCGGGCGGATGTCGGTGGTGACGAAGTACGTGCCGGCCGGCCGGTAGACCGCGAACCCGGCCTCGGCGAGGCCCGCGCACAGCAGGTCCCGCTTGGCGCGCAGGTCCGCGCGCAGCTCCTCGTAGAAGCTGTCGGGCAGCCGCAGCGCCTCGGCGACGGCGTACTGGAGGGGGCCGCCGGAGACGTACGTCAGGTACTGCTTCGCCGAGCGCACCGCCGTCACCAACTCGGCGCTGCCGGTGACCCAGCCGATCTTCCAACCCGTGTACGAGAATGTCTTGCCGGCTGACGAAATGGTGACCGTGCGCTCGCGCATGCCGGGGAAGCCGGCCAGCGGCAGGTGTTCGCCCTCGAAGACCAGGTGCTCGTAGACCTCATCGGTGACGACGAGCAGATCGTGCTCGCAGGCCAGCTCGGCGATGGCGCCCAGTTCCTCGCGGCTGAGGACGGTGCCGGTCGGGTTGTGCGGGGTGTTGATCAGCAGCAGCCGGGTACGGCGCGTGACCGCCGCGCGCAGTTCGTCCAGATCCAGCCGATAGGTGCCGGCGGAGGTGTCAGGACGCAGCGTGACGGGAACGCGCGTCGCGCCCGCCATCGCGATGCAGGCGGCGTACGAGTCGTAGTACGGCTCCAGCGCGATGACCTCGTCGCCGGGCTCCAGGAGCGCCAGGAGCGAGGCGGCGATGGCCTCGGTGGCACCCGCGGTGACCAGCACCTCCGTGTCGGGGTCGTACGCCAGGCCGTAGCGCCGCTGCTGGTGGCCGGTGATCGCGGTGCGCAGCTCGGGAACGCCGGGGCCGGGCGGGTACTGGTTTCCCTGCCCGGCGCGCAGGGAACGCACCGCGGCCTCGCGGATCTCCTCGGGGCCGTCGGTGTCCGGGAAGCCCTGGCCGAGATTGATGGCTCCGGTGCGGACGGCCAGCGCGGACATCTCCGCGAAGATCGTCGTACCGAACTCGGCGAGGCGGCGGTTGAGCAGCGGTCGTCCGTGTGTCATGGCCGCCATCCTGCGCGCAAGCTCTGGAGTTGCTCAAGTCTGCTTTGGCCGTCCGGCGGCGGGGGCATCTCCCCTGCACGCCGGAACGGCGCGGAGCGGGGGGCCTCGCTTCGGGGGATGGAAGGACGTGAGGTCATGGGCGGTGTGCTGGTCGGCTTGATTCTGGTCGTGCTGGTCGTGGTCCTCGTCGCGATGGTGGCGGGGGCCGGCGGGCGGGGGCGTGCGCCGGCGCGCAGCCGGCGGCGCGGTACGGCGGGCGGCTCGGCCGCGGGGGGCAGCTGGTGGGCCGGGGACAGCGACGGCGGCTCGTCCTGCGGGAGCGGTGGCGGGCACTCCGGCGGCGGGCACTCCGGCGGCGGTGGGCACTCGGGCGGCCACTCCTGCGGCGGGGGGTCCTCGTGCGGCGGGGGTTCCTCCTGCGGCGGCGGAGGCGGATGCGGCGGAGGCAGCTGACACGGGGCAGTTGGTCCGCGAGGGCGTGTCCGCTGACACGCCCTGAGGCCCGGCGGGACGCGCGATGCACGCGCCAAGTCCCGCCGGGTTCCTTTTTGTTGGGGCCTCTCATGGGTCTGCGGTGAACAGGTGAGCGGAAGGCCCCCCGAGGGGGATGGAAACCCCGGCAAGTTGGGCAAAAACGCTGTGAGTGCGGCGTAGTTCGTGATTCCCTCGTTGGAGAGAACATTCAGCCCTCGGACCCCAGTTGGACCTGATCGGGCGCTTCCCACCTCCCACGCGTACGACGCGGGGGCGTCCCCTGTCCATGTGTCCACGCGTGTTTGCGGAGCCGACCCATGCTCACGACCCTTCATACGGCCTATTCCGATACCCGTGCCGCCGATCTGGCCTGGGCGCTGGGGCGCGAGCCGCTCCCCGCGCTGGCCGTCCTCGACCTCGAACTCGCCGGCGCCACCCTGCAGCTGCGGCTGCTCGGCGCCTCCCACCAGGTGCTTCTGGAGGAGGAACAGGGCAGCTGTTCCGAGACCGTCGCCTGTATGCCCGGCAGCAGCACCCCGCTGCCGCTGGGCGTCGCCAAGCGGATCGGTGGCTGGGAGTACGAGTTCGCGGCCCGCGTCGAGACGCTGAGCGCGGGCTCCTTCGCCGGGCGCGCGCAGGAGCTGCTGGCGCTCGTCTCCGACCACCCGCACGGTCTGGCCGGAACGTTTCCGGGCAGCCCGCACGCCTTCACGGCCATGCTCGCCCAGCGGACCGAGGGCCAGGTGCGGTGGCGCACCTGGCACGCGTACCCGCAGGAGGGCCAACTCGTCGTGACGCGGACCCGGGTGGGCGTGCGGGTGCCCGCGGTGGCGCTGTGACGCACACCTGCCGCGCCTCGGGTGCGCCACTTACACCCTTGTGGGTGACAAGCGGCGAGCGATCGGTGACGTAGCGTTCGCGGCATGATCGACCAGCAGGTGTCGCTGCGAGGGGGCGCGGCGCGGCTTCCCGTCCGGCCGAGGACCGGTCGGTATCTCGTGCTGGCCGCCGTCTTCGTCTGTGCCGCCTGCGGACTGGTGTACGAACTCGAACTGGTGGCGCTGGCCTCCTACTTGATCGGCGACTCGGTCACCCAGGCGTCCGTCGTGCTCTCCGTGATGGTGTTCGCGATGGGGATCGGCTCGCTGCTCGCGAAACGTTTACGCAACCGGGCGGCGGTGGGCTTCGGGCTGATCGAGGCGGCGCTCGCCCTGGTGGGCGGCTTCTCGGCGCTGGTGCTCTACGCGTCGTTCGCCTGGTTCGGCGAATCGCGGTACGCGCTGGTCGGGTTCTCGCTGACGATCGGCATCCTGATCGGCGCGGAGATCCCCCTGCTGATGACGCTGATCCAGCGGGTGGACCGGCAGGACGCGGGCGGGGCCGTCGCCGACCTGTTCGCGGCGGACTACGTGGGCGCGCTCGTCGGCGGCCTCGCCTTCCCGTTCCTGCTGCTGCCCATGCTCGGCCAGCTCACCGGCGCGCTGCTGACCGGCGCGGTGAACGCGGCGGCGGGCGGGGCGCTGGTGCTGTGGGTGTTCCGGCGGGACCTGACCCCCAGGGCTCGACGGCTGCTGATCGCCGCCAATGTCATGGTGATCGCGGTGCTGGCCACGGCCGCGCTGCTGGCCGACGACTTCGAGCGGGCGGCGCGGCGCGCGGTGTACGGGGACCAGGTGCGGGTCGCTGTCCAGACCGATGTGCAGGAGGTCGTGCTGACCGGGGCCGGCCGCAGCTCCCTGGACCTCTATCTGGACGGGCGGCTGCGGGTCAGCTCCCGCGACGAGTACCGCTACCACGAGGCGCTGGTGCACCCGGCGATGAACGGGGCGCGCGCCCGGGTCCTGATCCTGGGTGGCGGGGACGGGCTGGCGGCGCGGGAGGTGCTGCGCTATCCGGACGTGCGGAGCGTGACCCTGGTCGAGCTGGACCCGGCCGTCACCCGACTGGCCCGTACGGACCCCGCGCTCTCCGCGCTGAACGCGCACGCGCTGGACGACCCCCGCGTGACCACGGTGACCGGCGACGCGTTCGCCTGGCTGCGGACCGCCCGCGGCCGCTACGACGTGGTGATCTCCGACCTCCCCGGCCCCGGGATCTCCGCCGCCACGAAGCTCTACTCGGCGGAGTTCTACGGCCTGGTCGCCGAGGCCCTCGCACCGGACGGACGGCTCGCTGTGCACGCGGGACCGGCCGTCGTCCGGCCGCGCACCTTCTGGACGGTCGACGCCTCCATGCGGGCCGCCGGGCTGCGTCCGCGCCCCTATCGGATCAGCGGGCGCCGATCGGGCTTCGCGGCCGGCCCCGATCGGGCCGAGGGCGGCACGGACGGGGCCGGCGGCTGGGGGTTCCTGCTGGCCAGGACGGCGGCGACACCCACGCTCGGCCTGGCCCCGGACGCACCCGCGCTGCGCTCCCTGAGCGTGCCGGGGCTGCTGGACGCGGGGCGCGGGGCGGAGGCCGGGCGGCTGTCCGGCCTCGCGCCGTCGACGCTGGTGCACCCGCGCTACTGGGAGGAGCGGTGAGGTGCGGCGGGCGTGCGGTGCCGGGCGAGCGAGGTGCCGGGGTGCGGGGCGGTCGTGGATGCGGAAGCGCTGACGGGACGGCCGGGGCTGAGTAGGCTCGTTCACCATGGAGCATGAGGTGTTCGTTCCGGTTCCGGTCCCGGCCCTGCGGCGGACGCTGGGTGACCCCGTCCGGGTCGCCCGCTGTGTACCGGGGTTCCAGCAGGACGCCGACGCGTCGGCGGGCCCCCTGGCGGGCCGGCTCAGAATCCGGGCGGGCGGCCACACCATCACGTACCGGGGCACGCTGCGCCTCACGCCGTTGCCGGGCGACCCGGATGTGGACTCCGTGCACGCCGTCCTGGTGGAGGGCGAGGGCGCGGAGGCCCGGGGCGGCGGCTCGGCGAAGCTGTCCCTGACCCTTCGGCTGACGGAGGGCGACGAGGGCACGTCGATCTCCTTCGAGGGCGGCGCGAGCGGTGACGGCCGCCTGCGGGGCCTGGAGCCGGCGGCGGCGCTGTCGACGGCCCACCGCCTGCTGGACCGGTTCGCCCAGCAGCTCGTGACGGAGTCGCTGGCCGCCCAAAGCGAGGGCGCGGCCGACGAGGCATGGGGCGGCGGGGCGGCGGGTGCCGGCAGCGCGGGGACTGCGGAGAGCGGGACTGCGGGGAGCGGCGCTTCGGGCGACGGGGCCTCGGGCGCCACGGCCTCCACCGACGAGGCTTCTGCCAGTAGGCCGGAGACGCCGGGCGCTGCCGAGGTCACCGCCGATGAGCTGGCCGTCGGGGAGGCCGTGGAGAAGGCGCTCGAAGAGGCCGCCGAGGAGGCGGACCAGACCGGCCCCGAGCCCTCAGCCGGCTCCCCGCTCAGCGCCTCCGGGCCCCTGAGCGGCGCCGACGAGTCGCTGCCGACGCACGAGGCCGCCCCCGACGAGGCGCCGGGCGCGGAGCAGCCGGGGGAGCGGGGCGCGGAGCAGGACGGGGGAAAGGACGGGGAGCAGGACGAGGAGCCGTCGCAGGACGGGGAGTCGCTGTTCGACGCGCCCATCCCGCCGTCGTCGCTGGACCCGGTCGCCGGAATCGAGTTCACCGTGCCGGACGGGCCTCCGTCCGAGGCCGCGCACGCCCGGCGCACCATGATCGGGCGCAGCGCGGAGGAGGTCGACCACGCCCCGCCGCGCGGCCGGTACGCCCCCGTGCCCACGCCGGACTCGGGCGGCGCGGGCGCGACGCTGCGCTGGGTCGCCCCGGCGGCCGCGCTGGCCCTCGCCTCGGCGGTGGTCGTCAGCCGGGCGTTGCGGCGCCGGAGGTAGTGGCGCCAGTAGGCTCGTCCCGTGAGCAGTAGCGAGAAGGACGTCCGGCTCTCCGTCGGCGACACAGAGTTGACCGTGAACCCCGCCAACGGCTGTCGGATCAGCAGCCTGCGGATCGGCGGTACCGAACTGCTGCGGCAGGGGGAGCGGTACGGCTGCTTCCCGATGGTGCCGTGGTGCGGGCGGACCGAGAACGGGCAGTTCCGCGACGGCGGCGTCCTCCACCAGCTGCCGCTGACCGCTCCGCCGCACGCCATCCACGGCACGGGCCGCGACACGGCGTGGCACACCGCCCTGGAGAGCGGGACCCAGGCGTCGTTCTACTACGACCTGGCCGACCCGTGGCCGTACCCGGGCCGGGTGACGCAGACCTTCGAACTGGCCGAGGACTCCCTCACGTTGGCCTTCGGCATCGAGACGTACGGGGACTCCTTCCCGGCCCAGGCGGGCTGGCACCCGTGGTTCCGCCGCCGCCTCGACACCGGCGAGGAGGTCCGTATCGACTTCGACGCCGCCTGGCAGGAGGAGCGCGGCGAGAACCACCTGCCGACCGGCCGCCGGATTCCGCCCCTGCCCGGCCCGTGGGACGACTGCTTCGGTATGCCGGACGGTGTCGATGTCACCCTCACCTGGCCGGAGCGGCTGGAGCTGACGGTGAAGAGCCGGTCCGAGTGGGTCGTGATCTACGACGAGCAGGACGAGGCGGTCTGCGTGGAGCCGCAGTCGGGCCCGCCGAACGGGCTGAACACCGACCCGCGCTATGTCACCCCGGTCGACCCGCTGGAGATCGCCACCACCTGGAGTTGGCGCCGGCTCTGAGCGCCGCGGAAATCGCGCGCCTTATCCTCGTAGCCATGACTGACGTACGTGCTGAGCTGCTCCAGCAGATCAAGGACAAGGCCGTGGTTCACGGCAAGGTGACGCTCTCCTCCGGCCTGGAGGCCGACTGGTACATCGATCTGCGCCGCATCACGCTGGACGGCAAGGCCGCCCCGATGGTCGGTCAGGTCATGCTCGACGCGACGGCCGAGCTGGACTACGACTGCGTGGGCGGGCTGACGCTCGGCGCCGACCCCGTCGCCACGTCGATGCTGCACGCCTCCGCGGCCCGTGGCCAGGAGCTGGACGCCTTCGTGGTCCGCAAGGCGCAGAAGGCGCACGGGATGCAGCGCCGGATCGAGGGCGCGGACGTGAAGGGCCGTCGCTGCCTCGTGGTCGAGGACACCTCGACCACCGGCGGCTCGCCGCTGACCGCCGTCGAGGCCGTGCGCGAGGCCGGTGGCGAGGTCGTCGCCGTGGCCGTGATCGTGGAGCGCGGTGCCGCCCCGGCCATCGCCGAGGCGGGCCTTCCGTACGTCCACGTGTACACGGTTCCGGACCTCGACCTCGCCTGAGCTGGCAGTTTGCCCGAAGGCGGTCGGTTTCACGTGAAACCGACCGCCTTCGTCGTACGTCTGCGCGCAGGACCGCCCGGGCTGGGAGGCACCGCCGGGTGGAGCCGGAACCAGAGTCTGGGAAGATGGGGGCGACGATGACGTCGCCCCCAGGTCAGGGACCCAGCACGCACACCCGCACATCCCAAGGAGCGGACAGATGCCCATCGCAACCCCCGAGGCATACGCCGAGATGCTTGACCGGGCGAAGGCAGGCAAGTTCGCCTACCCGGCCATCAACGTGACGTCGACCCAGACCCTGCACGCCGCCCTGCGCGGCTTCGCGGAGGCCGAGAGCGACGGCATCGTGCAGATCTCGACCGGCGGCGCGGAGTTCCTGGGCGGCCAGTACAACAAGGACATGGTCACGGGCGCCGTTGCCCTCGCCGAGTTCGCGCACATCGTCGCCGCCAAGTACGACATCACCGTCGCGCTGCACACCGACCACTGCCCCAAGGACAAGCTGGACACGTACGTCCGTCCGCTGATCGACGTCTCCGCGGAGCGCGTCGCCAAGGGTCTGAACCCGCTGTTCCAGTCGCACATGTGGGACGGCTCGGCCGAGACGCTGGCCGACAACCTGGCCATCGGCCAGGAGCTGCTGGCCAAGGCCGCCGCCGCCAAGATCATCCTTGAGGTCGAGATCACCCCGACCGGTGGCGAGGAGGACGGCGTCACCCACGAGATCAACGACGAGCTCTACACGACCGTGGACGACGCGCTGCGCACCGCCGAGGCGCTGGGTCTGGGCGAGAAGGGCCGCTACCTGCTGGCCGCCTCGTTCGGCAACGTGCACGGTGTCTACAAGCCGGGCAACGTCGTCCTGCGCCCGGAGCTCCTCAAGGACCTCCAGGAGGGTGCCGGCGCCAAGTACGGCAAGACGTCGCCGTTCGACTTCGTCTTCCACGGCGGCTCCGGCTCCACGGCCGAGGAGATCGCCACCGCGCTGGAGAACGGCGTCGTGAAGATGAACCTCGACACCGACACCCAGTACGCTTTCACCCGCCCGATCGTGGACCACATGTTCCGCAACTACGACGGTGTGCTGAAGGTCGACGGCGAGGTCGGCAACAAGAAGTTCTACGACCCGCGCAGCTGGGGCAAGGCCGCCGAGGGTGGCATGGCCGAGCGCGTCACGGAGGCGTGCGCCAACCTGCGCTCCACCGGCACCAAGCTGAAGTAATCCGGTACGGATGTGTGCCGTGGGCCCGGCACCCCTCGGGGTGCCGGGCCCACGGCATGTCCGGCCCCGTCACGCACGACCCGAGGGAACAGCTGTGAGTACGTCCTACGACTTCGACACCGTGATCGACCGCCGCGGAACCTGGTGCGTCCAGTGGGACGGGGTCGCGGACCGCTTCGGGGTGGACGGGCTGCTGCCGTTCACCATCTCCGACATGGACTTCGAGACCGCCCCCGAGGTGCTGGCCGCCCTGCGGGCCCGGCTCGAACACGGCGTGCTCGGCTACACGGACTGGCGGCTGGGCGACTTCCGGCCGGCCATCGCCCACTGGTACGCGACGCGGTACGGCACCACCATCGACACCGGGAGCCTGGTGTACGGGCCGTCCGTCCTCAGCCAGCTCTCGCAGCTGCTCCAGATGTGGACGGCCGAGGGCGACGGCGTGGTCCTGCACACGCCCACGTACGACGGCTTCCGCAAGGCGGTCCACGGACTCGGGCGGGAGCTGCGGGGCGTGCCGCTGGGGGACGCGGACGCGCTGGAGCGGGAGCTCGCGCGGCCGGACAGCAAGGTCCTCCTGGTCTGCTCCCCGCACAATCCGTCCGGGCGGGTGTGGACGGAGGCGGAGCTCGCCGGGATGGCCGAGCTCGCCGCTCGCCACGGTGTGGCCGTGATCAGCGATGAGATCCACGCGGACTTCGTGCACGACGGACGCCCGCACCTGCCGTGGAGCCGGGTGGGAGGCGACGCGCGCTGGGCGGTCATCACCTCGGCCTCGAAGTCGTTCAACTTCCCGGCGCTGACCGGTTCGTACGGCCTCATCGGGCGGCCGGAGGACCGGACCGAGTATCTGCGCCGGATGGAGACGGCGGAGGGCCTCGCCTCACCGGCGGTGCTCTCGCTGACCGCGCACATCGCCGCGTACCGGGAGGGCGGGCCGTGGCTGGACGCGGTGCGTGCGTACGTCGTGGAGAACCTGGCCCTGGTCGCCGAGCGGCTGAACACCGCGTTCCCCGAGCTCGCGTGGGAGCCGCCGCAGGCCGGGTACCTGGCCTGGATCGATCTGCGGCGCGCGGGTGTCCAGGACGACGAGGCGTTGCAGCGCGTGCTGATCGAGCGGGAGCGCGTCGCGGTGATGCCCGGCAGCACGTACGGGGCCGAGGGCTTCGTGCGGCTGAACGTGGGGTGCGCGCGGAGCAAGGTCGAGGCGGGGCTCGATGCGCTGATCCGGGGTATCGAGGCGGTACGGGTCGCCGGCTGAGGGCTCCCGGTGGCCCTTCGGCCGGGTGCCGACGATGCTGAGGCCATGGAGAAGAGCGAGGCGGACGGGCCCGCGATCCGGGTGGCCTCCGCCGCTGGGCGCTGGGTCGTCCTGACGACGGTGCTCGGGTCGAGCATGGCCATGCTCGACTCCACCGTCATCAACGTCGCCCTGCCCCGCATCGGCGACGACCTGGGCACCGACCTGGCCGCGCTCCAGTGGACCGTCAACGCCTACATGCTGACCCTCGCAGGGCTGATCCTGCTCGGCGGGGCGCTCGGCGACCGCTACGGGCGGAGGCGGGTCTTCGTGGTCGGCGTCATCTGGTTCGCCGCCGCCTCGCTGGTCTGCGGCCTCGCGCCGAACGCCCCCGTGCTCATCGCCGCCCGCGCCCTCCAAGGAGTCGGCGGAGCGCTGCTGACGCCCGGCTCGCTGGCCCTGATCCAGGCGAGCTTCCATCCCGACGACCGGGCCCGCGCGGTCGGGCTGTGGTCCGGGTTCGGCGGGGTCGGCGCCGCCGTGGGGCCGTTCCTGGGCGGCTGGCTGGTCGACGGGCCGGGCTGGCGCTGGGTGTTCCTGCTCAACCTGCCGCTCGCCGCCGTCTGCGTGCCCGTCGCGCTGCGCCACGTACCGGAGTCCCGGGACCCGAACGCGCAGGGGCGTTTCGACGTCGCCGGGGCGGCCCTCGGCGCCCTCGCGCTCGCACTGGTGACGTACGCGCTGATCGCCGCACCGGCGCAGGGCGCTTCCCCGGCCGTGATCGGGTCGGCGGTGGGCGGGGTGCTCCTCGGTGCCGCCTTCGTCCAGCTCGAACGGCGGCGGGCCCATCCGATGCTGCCGCCGTCGGTGTTCGCGTCCCGTCAGTTCACCGCCGTCAACGTAGTCACCCTGTGCGTGTACGCGGCGCTCGGCGGCTACTTCTTCCTCTCCGCGATCCAGCTTCAGGTCGTCGCCGGCTACTCGGCGCTGGGCGCCGGCACCGCGCTGCTGCCGACCACCCTCCTGATGCTGCTGTTCTCGGCCGCCTCGGGCGAGCTGGGCCAGCGCATCGGCCCGCGTATCCCGCTCACCGTCGGACCGCTGACCGCCGCCGCCGGCATGCTGCTGATGCTGCGCGTGGGGCCGGGCTCGAACTCCGTCACCGGGTACCTGACCGACGTACTGCCCGCCGTGGCCGTCCTGGGCGTCGGTCTTGTCACCGTCGTGGCCCCCCTCACCGCGACCGTCCTGGCTTCCGTGGACACGGGCCGGGCCGGGCTCGCCAGCGGCATCAACAACGCCGCCGCCCGCGCCGCCGGCCTCATCGCGGTGGCCGCGTTGCCGCTGCTCGCCGGCATGGGGCCGGAGGCGTACCGGGACGCCGGGGAGTTCGCCGCGACGTTCCGGCGGGCGATGCCGATGTGCGCCGGACTGCTGGTGCTCGGCGCGTTGATCGCCTGGGCGACCGTACGCACACCCGCCCCCGTGGACGACACCGCGCGGCCCGAGTGCGCGGTGCACTGCGGCGTCACGAGCCCGCCGCTGGAGCCCGCGCCGGAGGCCGCCCGGCCGGACACCACCGGCTGACGGGGGCCGGGCGCTCCCCGGCCGCGCGGGCCGGGGCCGGATTCGGACCCACCGGGTCCTCGGCGGGCCCCGTGCCAGGCACACTGGGAGCATGTCGATCCACGAGAACCTGCTCGGGGGCCCGCCCCCGACCCACCTGCCCGACGACCCGGAGCCGCGCGAACTGCTCGCCGCCGGCACCGCGCCCGCCGACGTCGCCGCGAAGTACCCGACCTCCTCGCTGGCCTGGGCGCAGCTCGCCGACGAGGCGTTCGAGGGCGGCCGGGTCGTCGAGTCGTACGCCTACGCCCGCACCGGCTACCACCGCGGCCTCGACGCGCTGCGCCGGGCCGGCTGGAAGGGCCACGGCCCCGTGCCGTTCGAGCACGAGCCGAACCGCGGTTTCCTCCGCGCCCTGCACGCCCTCGCCCGGGCCGCGCAGTCGATCGGCGAGCAGGAGGAGTACGAGCGCTGCTCGTCGTTCCTGCGCGACTCCTCGCCGACCGCCGCCGAGACCCTCGGCTAGCCGACGCCCTAACGCAGGCCCCGCAGCTCCGCATCCGCGACTGCGGGGCCTGCGCGTGTCCGGGGACGGCGATTACTATGCGAACAGGGGACCGGGGCTCCACTTCCGCAGGGAAGGGGCGGACCGCTACCCGGAAGCTCGTGTCGAGGAGACAGCGATGTCGACGATTCACCCCGACCCCGAAGCCACCGGTGCGGCCACCCCGCACCTCGACTTCGCGGGCACGACTCCGTACGAGGACTATGTCCAGGCGGATGTCCTGACCCACCTCCAGCACCTCCGCTCGGACGATCCCGGCGAGATGGTCTTCCTGGTCACCACCCAGGTCATGGAGCTGTGGTTCACCGTCATCGTCCATGAGTGGGAGACCGCCGCGCACGCGATGCGCGAGGACCGCCTGGACGTCGCGCAGGACGCGCTGAAGCGGTCGCTGCGGGAGCTGGAGGCCCTGAACGCCTCCTGGACACCGCTCGCCCAGCTCACCCCCGCCCAGTTCAACTCCTACCGGTCCTCGCTCGGCGAGGGTTCCGGTTTCCAGTCGGCGATGTACCGGCGGATGGAGTTCCTGCTCGGTGACAAGTCCGCGTCCATGCTGGTGCCGCACCGGGGTGCGCCCCGCGTCCACGCGGAGCTGGAGAAGGCCCTCGCGGAGCCCGGCCTGTACGACGAGGCCCTCGCCCTGCTCGCCCGGCGCGGGCACGCGATCCCGGCGTCCGTGCTCGGCCGGGACCTGACCCAGAAGTACGAGCCGTCTGCCGAGATCGAGGCCGTCTGGGCGGAGATCTACGCCAACCCGGACCAGAACGACGAGCTGGTCCGCCTCGGCGAGGTGCTCACCGATGTGGGCGAGCTGGTGTGGCGATGGCGCAACGACCATCTCCTCGCCACCCGGCGGGCCATGGGCTCCAAGACCGGCACCGGCGGCTCGGCCGGCGTGGCCTGGCTGGAGAAGCGCGCCACGAAGAACGTGTTCCCCGAGCTCTGGACGGCCCGCAGCCATGTCTGACCTGCAGGAGCGCGCACAGGCGCTCGACACCGAGGACGCCCTCGCACCGCTGCGCGAGCTGTTCACCCTGGACGACACCGTCTACCTGGACGGCAACTCGCTCGGCGCGCTGCCCCGTCACGTGCCCGCCCGGGTGCAGGAGGTCCTCACCCGCGAGTGGGGTGAGCTGCGCATCCGGTCCTGGGGTGAGAGCGGCTGGTGGACGGCTCCGGAACGGATCGGTGACCGTATCGCCCCGATCGTCGGCGCGGCGGCCGGCAGGATCGTCGTCGGCGACTCGACCAGCGTGAACGTCTTCAAGGCCCTCGTCGCCGCGACCCGGCTGGCACCGGAGGGCCGCGACGAGATCCTGGTCGACGCGCAGACGTTCCCCACCGACGGCTACATCGCCGCTTCGGCGGCCCGGATGACCGGCCACCGGATCGTCCCGGTCGCCCCCGCCGATGTGCCGGACGCGCTCGGTCCGCGGACCGCCGCCGTCCTGCTCAACCACGTCGACTACCGCTCGGGCCGGCTGCACGACCTGCCGGGGCTGACCACCGCGGCGCGGGCCGCGGGCGCGATCGCCGTCTGGGACCTGTGCCACAGCGCGGGCGCGCTCCCCGTCGGCCTGGACGAGCACGGCGTGGACCTGGCGGTCGGCTGCACGTACAAGTACCTCAACGGCGGCCCCGGTTCGCCCGCCTACCTGTACGTCGCCGAGCGCCACCAGACGTCCTTCGACTCGCCCCTGCCGGGGTGGACGTCGCACGCCGACCCGTTCGCGATGACGCCCGGCTACACCCCGGCGGACGGTGCGGTCCGGGGCCGGGTCGGCACGCCGGACATCCTGTCCATGCTGGCCCTGGAGGCGTCGCTCGACGTCTGGGACGGGGTCGGGATCGAGGCGGTCCGGGCCAAGTCCCTGGCGCTGACGGACTTCTTCCTGGAGTGCGTCGAGGCGTACGCCCCCGAGGGGCGGGTCACCTCCGTCACCCCGGCCGCCCACGCGGAACGGGGCAGCCAGGTCGCGCTGCGGTGCGACGACGCCGAGCCCGTGATGGCCGAGCTGATCGCGCGCGGTGTCGTCGGGGACCTGCGCCGGCCCGATGTGCTGCGGTTCGGTTTCACACCGCTGTACGTGGGGTTCGCGGACGCGGAACGCGCGGCGCGGGTGCTCGCGGAGGTTCTGGGCGCTCCGGCGGCGTAGGCTGCCGCATCCGTCCGGTGACCGGCTCGCCCCAGTCACCGGACGGCGCCGTGCGAGGGCTCGTGCGGGGCCTCGCACGGCGCGGTGTGCGGGGTGCCGATTCCCGGTAAGCGGGGTTGTCCGTCGTACTGGTACCGTCCCCGCAGGTCAGGCCAGTTGGGCCGGACGACAGGGAGGGTGGGAGCAGGATGTCGGATTCCGCCGCGCGCGAGCGGGACGCCGCCGAGACCGAGTCGGCCTTCTCGCATCCGGCCGTCGCCCCCGACGCGTCCGCCGCCTACGGCAGCCACCCCGACCAGGTCATCGATTTCTATGCCCCGCGTGGGGGCCTCACCGGTGCGCCGGTCGTGGTCGTGCTGCACGGTGGGGCGTGGCGGGCTCCGTACGACCGGGCGCATGTGTCGCCGTTCGCGGACTTCCTGGCCCGGCACGGGTTCGCCGTGGCCAGTGTGGAGTACCGGCGCGGCAGCGAGCTTCCGCAGCAGCGCGGGACCGGCCCGGTCGCGGGGCGCTGGCCGGAGACCTTTGACGACGTCGCCGCCGCGATGGACGCGTTGCCGGAGCTGCTGGCGCGGGAGTTGCCGGCGGCGGACGTCCGCAGGATCGTCGTCACGGGGCACTCGGCGGGCGGACAGCTGGCCCTGTGGGCCGCCGCCCGGCACGTACTGCCGGAGGGCTCGCCGTGGAGGCTCCCGAGGCCGCCCGCGCTGCGGGGCGTGGTGGCGCTGGCACCGATCGCGGACTTCGGCTCGGCGGTCGCGCTCGACGTGTGCTCGGGGGCGATCGGGCAGCTTCTGGGGGCTGCGGAGGACTTCGCCGAGCGGAGCGCGCACGCCGATCCGTCCCGGCTGCTGCCCACGGGCATCGCGACCGCGGTCGTCCAGGGCACGACGGACCTCACGGTCCCTGCGGCCGTCTCCGAGGCGTTCGTGGACGCGGCGGCGAAGGAGGGCGAGACGGTGGGGCTGACCCTGCTGCCGGACGTCGGCCACTTCCCGCTGATCGACCCGGCCGCCGACGCGTGCGCGGTGGTCGCGGAGGAGATCGCCCAGCTCGCCTGGTAGATGGCGGAGGAGATCGCCCAGCTCGCCTGGTAGATGCGTGAGGGCGGGCGCGTAGTACTTGCGACGGACGGCCGGGAATCCGCAAATCTGCTGACGACCCGGCCCGCCGCCCCGCCTACCGTGGAGGCGTGACCGAGACCAAGACCAGAAGCCCGGAGCTACGGCTCGCCGCGCGTGCGATGGACGACCTCTGGGAAGACCTCTTCGAGGACGCCTTCGCCTACCGGCCGATGTCACCGATGCGCACGGACGGGCCTCTGACCAGGCGGTTGCCGCGGCGGCTCGCGGCACGGGCCGCGTGGATCCCGCACGCGGCGGTGCTGGGCGTCGCGATGATCACCTTCATGGCGGGGTTCACGGTCACCGGCAACGCCGGCGTCCTGCTGGCCGGGCTGCTGCCCGCCGCCTGTGTGGCGATGACACTGATCAGGCCGGTCGGGGCGTTCTGGATGTCGATGGTCCTGATGCCGGTGAGCGTGGTGGTGGGTGGCTACGACCCGTGGTCGGCGAGCGTCTTCATCTGCCACTTGGTGGTGCTGTTCGTGGTCGCGGCCAGGACCCGGCCGCGCACCGCCGCCTGGATGTGGGTGCTCACGCTGCTGCTGGGCCTCGTCGTGGAGGGTGTCGTCACCGGCGGGGCCGGCGGGCCGAACACCGCGGGCATGGCGGTGGCCTCGGCGTTCGCGCTGCTCTTGGTGAGCATGGTCCAGGTCCGGCGGGAGGCGCAGCGCGAGGTCACCGTGCAGCGCACCGTCACCGCCGTCGAGCGCGACCGGCGCACGCTGCTGGAGGAGCGCAGCACGATCGCCCGCGAACTCCACGACGTGGTCGCCCACCACATGTCCGTCGTCGCCATCCAGGCCGAGGCCGCCCCGTACCGGGTCGAGAACCCGCCGCCGGAGCTGGAGCAGGCGTTCGTCACGATCCGGGAGAACGCCGTGGCCGCGCTCACCGAGCTGCGCCGGGTGCTCGGCGTCGTCCGGGCCGACGACTACGAGGCACCGGACGCGCCGCAGCCCACCCTCGCCGACCTCGACCGGCTGCTCACCAACGTCGGGGACGCGGGCCTGGTGACGGAGAAGGCGGTGACCGGGGCGGTCCGCGAACTGCCCCAAGGCGTCGAGCTGTCGGCGTACCGGATCATCCAGGAGGCGCTCAGCAACAGCCTTCGGCACGCCCCGGGCGCCACGGCCAGGGTCGAGATCGGCTACGTCCTCGGCGGGCTCGGCCTGCGCGTGGTCAACGGACCGCCGACCGCTCCCGTGAAGCCGTCGCCGGGGGCCGGGCACGGGATCACCGGGATGCGGGAGCGGGTCGCGATGCTGAACGGCGAGATGACCGCCGAGCCCACCGAGGAGGGCGGCTACGAGGTCGCGGCCTTCATTCCGGCCCAGCAGACGGCGCCCGGTGCGTCCGGCGCCTTCAAGGAGCAGGCATGACGACGCAGCCCGCAGCTCCGCCGATCCGGGTCCTGATCGTGGACGACCAGATGATGGTCCGCGAGGGCTTCTCGGTCCTGCTCAACGCCATGCCGGGCATCGAGGTCGTCGGCGAGGCGGTGAACGGCCGCGAGGCCGTCTCCCAGGTCGCCGCGCTCCGCCCCGACGTGGTGCTGATGGATATCCGCATGCCGGAGCTCAACGGCATCGAGGCGACCCGCGAGATCGTCGCCGCGGACGCGGACGCGAAGGTTCTGGTCCTCACCACCTTCGACCTGGACGAATACGTCTACCAGGCCCTGCGTGCCGGGGCCTCCGGCTTCCTTCTCAAGGACGCCTCGGCCCGACAGCTGGCCGACGGGGTACGTGTGGTCGCCTCCGGCGAGGCGCTGCTGGCCCCCACCGTGACCCGGCGCCTGATCACCGAGTTCTCCAGACTCGCCTCCGCCCCCCGCCCTCCCGCCTTGGCCCGGGTCGGCGACCTCACCGAGCGCGAGACCGAAGTGCTCGTCCTCATCGCCCAGGGCCTGTCGAACGCGGAGATCGCCGGACACCTGGTCGTCGCCGAGTCGACCATCAAGACCCATGTGAGCCGCATCCTGGTCAAACTCGGCCTTCGCGACCGCACCCAGGCCGCGGTCTTCGCCTATGAGGCCCGCTTGGTCACTCCTTCCTGAGCACCGTGGTCTAGGGCCTTTCGTTTGGATCAGGCTGGGCTCGCGGGGCGTGGCACGCGTGTCTGCGGCGTTGTCGTCGGTTGCCAACGCTCTGCGTTGTCGCCCTCCTCCGCCTTGCAGCCACACGCACCACGCCCCGCTCCCTGATCCAGCCTGATCCAAACGAAAGGCCCTAGCGTCGGCCCATGGAACAGCCCAGCACCTCCCCTGCCTTGTTCGACCCCTGGTCGTCGGCGTTCGTCGCCGACCCGTACCCCGCCTACGCCGAGCTGCGGGCCACCGGCCGGGCGCACTACTTCGAGGCCACCGACCAATGGCTCGTCCCGCACTACGCCGATGTGTCGGCCCTGCTGCGAGACCGGCGGCTGGGGCGCACCTACCTCCACCGGTTCACGCACGAGGAGTTCGGCCGGACGCCGCCGCCCCCGGAGCACGAGCCGTTCGAGACGCTCAACGGGCAAGGGCTGCTGGACCTCGAACCGCCG
Organism: Streptomyces sp. NBC_00209; assembly: GCF_045206345.1. Lineage (NCBI taxonomy): Bacteria > Bacillati > Actinomycetota > Actinomycetes > Kitasatosporales > Streptomycetaceae > Streptomyces > Streptomyces sp. NBC_00209. The sequence goes on from NZ_CP108121.1 coordinate 3,758,803, forward strand.
GACCACACCCGCATCCGGCGCCTGGTGTCCAAGGCGTTCACCCCGCGCACCGTCGAACAGCTCATCCCCACCGTCCAGCGGCTGGCCGCCGGACTCGTGGACGACTTCGTGGAGCAGGGCGGGGGCGACCTGCTGGGGGCCGTCGCCGAGCCGCTGCCCGTCGCCGTGATCGCCGAGATGCTCGGTATCCCGGAGTCCGACCGGGCCCCGCTGCGGCCCTGGTCCGCGGCGATCTGCGGGATGTTCGAGCTCAACCCGTCGGAGGACACCGCCCGCGCCGCCGTCCGTGCCTCCCTCGAATTCTCCGCGTATCTGCGCGAGTTGATCGCCGAGCGGCGCGCGCACCCTGGCGCCGACCTCATCTCCGCCCTCGTCGCCGCCCACGACGAGGGCGAGCGGCTGACCGAGCAGGAGATGGTCTCCACCTGCGTCCTCCTCCTGAATGCCGGGCACGAGGCGACCGTCAACACCACGGTCAACGGCTGGTGGACGCTGCTGCGCCACCCCGGGCAGCTGGCCGCCCTCCGTGCCGACCACGGGCTTCTGCCCACGGCGCTGGAAGAACTGATGCGGTACGACACCCCCCTTCAGATGTTCGAGCGCTGGGTCCTGGACGACATCGAGATCGACGGCACCGTCATTCCGCGGGGCTCCGAGGTGGCCCTGCTCTTCGGCTCGGCCAACCGCGACCCCGCCCGCTTCGCGGCCCCGGACACCCTGGACCTCGCCCGGCGGGAGAACCCGCACATCACCTTCGGCGCCGGCATCCACTTCTGCCTGGGCGCCCCGCTCGCCCGGGTCGAGCTGGCCGCCTCCTTCGGTGAGCTGCTGCGCAAGGCCCCCGGTCTGCGACTGGCCGCCGAGCCCGAGTGGAACCCGGGCTATGTCATCAGGGGCCTGAAGGAGCTGCGGGTCGAGGTGTGAGGTCGTGGGCGGGCGGCCCTCCCAGGCCCCCGCCCCACCTCAGGTCACCAGATCCCGGCGGCGCAACGCCCTCAGGGCCGCAGCCACCAGGGCCGCCGACAGCGCGGTGAGGAGCGTCACCGGCCCCCACTCCATCCCCGCTCCCGGCAGCTTCGGCAGGTGCGTGAACGGCGACGCGTCCATCACCGGCTGCGGCAGGTCCAGGGCGGGCCCGATCCAGCCGAGCGCCAGGCAGAGCCCCACCACCCCCCAGCTCGCCGGGGCCGCCTTCGGTATCGCCCCGTGGAGCAGGGCCGTGACCCCGCCGAGCAGCCAGACGGCGGGCAGTTGCACCAGGCAGGCGCCGAGCACGGCCGGAAGCGCGTGACCGTACCCCGCCGCCAGGCCGAGACCGCCGACCGCCATGATCAAGGCCGCCCCGCCGAAGGCGATGAGCAGATGGCCCCCCTCCCAGCGGAGCCGACCGACGGCCCCCGCGAGCACCGGCTCCGCGCGGCCGGCGGTCTCCTCCCCGTGCGGCCGGAGCACCGACGCGGTGATGTACAGAGCGGTGATCGTGCCGAGCACGGAGACCATCGAGGCGAGGAACGCGTCGGTCAGACCGGACTGCCCGCCCATCCGCTCGAAGATCTCGCGGGCCTTCTCGTTGTCCCCGACCAGGTCCGCCGCCCCGCCGGCCAGTCCACCGAAGACGAAGCCGACGACCGCGAAGGACACCGTCCACCCCAGCAGCGCACCGCGTTGCAGCCGTATCGCGAGGCCCCAGGCGGTGGACATCCGGCCCCGCGCCGACCCCGGACGCGCCGCCAGGAAGCTCATGCCGACGTCCCGGCGCCCGGTCAGCGCGTACGCCACGAGGCACTGCACCGCCACCGCACCGGTGATCAGGAGGGAAGAGGAGCGGGATGAGCGGCGAATCCGCGGAGAAGAGCGCGGCCGAGGGCGCGGTCCGGGGCCCCGGGGACCGGGACACCGAGGCCGCCGTATCCGGTGCGGTCAACTACCTCACGCAGGTCAGCATGGTCGGCCGCGAACGTGAACCGGGCTCGCGCCGCGACCGGTACCGCCTGCACAACGAGATCTGGTACACCACCTTCGCCGGCCGCGACCAGGTCCTCACCCGCTGGGAGCGCACCCTCAAGGACGGCGCGCGCACGCTCGGCGAGCACACCCCGGCCGGCGCCCGGATCGCCGAGACGGCGGCGTTCTTCGAGTTCCTGCAGTCGGAGCTGGAGGGGCTGATGGGGCGCTGGGAGGAGCACCGCAAGACCCTCGACCTGCCGGCGGGCAGGCCCGGCGCGAGCACCTGACCGCCCACGCCCGCTACCCCGCCGGAAGCATCAGCCCCCAGGCCCCCGCCCGTACCGTCCACGTACGCGTCCGCACCGGCCCCGCGACCTGTATGTCCGCCCGGTAGCGGAAGTCCGCCCCCGAGACCGTGACCGCCTTGGCCTCCGTGGTGACCGGGGCGGTGTCCGGCGCGTCGATCGTCACAGCGGCCAGACCGTCGTCGCAGCAGCCCGACGTCACCGTCACGGAGGCGACCGGGCGGTCGAGGTCGTTCAGCACGACGCCGTCGGCCTCCACACGCAGCCGGTGCGTCGGCGGCACGGCGGCCGGTTCCGGAGGCGCGGGGCGCACCAGGGTGCGGACCAGGGAGCGACAGGCGTCCCAGACGGAGGACGCGCCCAGCCGGTCGGCCCCCGTGCCGGGGGCCCCGTTCAGCGCGGGGATGCGCAGCGCGCCCAGGACCACGCCGTCGCTGTCGTCCACGAGCAGGTCGAGGCGGCGCACCGCCCCGTCCAGCGCCGTGCGCGCCGCCGCCACGGCGCCGTTCGGCACGCCGAGCGAGTGCGCGAGTTCCAGCGCGCCCGACGCGCCGACGGGGACGAGGGACAGCGCGCTCATGGCGGGCTCCCGCTCCCGGTGCAGCAGGGACACGGCACGCCGCAGCGCCCGGTCGTCGCCGATCACCACCGGCCGCCGGCCGCCCCGGCGGGACAGGGCCCGGGCGAATTCCCCGGGGCTGTCCGGGAGGCAGATCTTGGCGTGCGAGCCCGCGCTCAGCACGTCCTTCGCGATGCGGACGGACTCGCCGTCCGTCCGGCGGGCGACCGGATCGATCACCACCAGCAGGTGGGGCGCACCGTTACCGGGGGGCTGGGCAGCCGACACCTCGGTCCTTCCTCGGGTAGCATCTTGGTGCAAGAGCCCCTTGCGCTATTGCGCCAGGGGTTTCGTCTATTCCGGGGCACCCGGTTCGACGGTTCGGACTGTGCCGTACAACGACGTACGGCATGTACGGCGTTTTCGTACGCCCCCTGACCTTGGACATGCCCCGCCCGGAAGGGGTGTACGCCTGTGCCCGCACTTGTGCTGCTCGGTGCTCAGTGGGGTGACGAGGGCAAGGGAAAGGCCACCGACCTCCTCGGTGGATCCGTGGACTATGTGGTGCGCTACCAGGGCGGCAACAACGCCGGCCACACGGTGGTCGTCGGTGACCAGAAGTACGCACTGCATCTCCTCCCCTCCGGCATCCTGTCACCGGGGTGTACCCCGGTCATCGGTAATGGTGTCGTCGTCGACCCGGCGGTCCTGCTCTCCGAGCTGAGTGGGCTGAACGACCGCGGCGTGGACACGTCGAAGCTGCTGATCAGCGGCAATGCTCATTTGATCACCCCGTACAACGTCACCGTCGACAAGGTGACGGAACGGTTCCTCGGGAAGCGCAAGATCGGCACCACCGGGCGCGGCATCGGCCCGACGTACGCCGACAAGATCAACCGGGTCGGCATCCGCGTCCAGGACCTCTACGACGAGTCGATCCTGGAGCAGAAGGTCGAGGCGGCCCTGGAGCAGAAGAACCAGCTTCTGGCCAAGGTCTTCAACCGGCGCGCCATCGAGGCCGGCAAGGTCGTCGAGGACATGCTCCAGTACGCGGAGCAGCTCAAGCCCTACGTGGCCGACACGACGCTCCTCCTGAACGACGCCATCGACGCGGGCAAGGTCGTCCTGTTCGAGGGCGGCCAGGGCACGCTGCTCGACGTCGACCACGGCACGTACCCGTTCGTGACCTCCTCGAACCCGACCGCGGGCGGCGCCTGCACCGGTGCCGGGGTCGGTCCGACCAAGATCAGCCGGGTCATCGGCATCCTGAAGGCGTACACCACCCGTGTCGGCGCCGGCCCGTTCCCGACGGAGCTGCACGACGAGGACGGCGAGGCGCTGCGGCGGATCGGTGGCGAGCGCGGTGTCACCACCGGCCGTGACCGCCGGTGCGGCTGGTTCGACGCGGTCATCGCGCGGTACGCGACCCGGGTCAACGGCCTCACCGACTTCTTCCTCACCAAGCTGGACGTGCTGACCGGCTGGGAGCAGATCCCGGTGTGCGTCGCGTACGAGATCGACGGCAAGCGTGTCGAGGAGCTTCCGTACAGCCAGACCGACTTCCACCACGCGAAGCCGGTCTACGAGATGCTTCCGGGCTGGTCCGAGGACATCACCAAGGCGAAGACGTTCGCCGACCTGCCGAAGAACGCGCAGGCGTACGTGAAGGCGCTGGAGGAGATGTCCGGCGCCCCGATCTCCGCGATCGGTGTCGGCCCCGGCCGTACCGAGACCATCGAGATCAACTCGTTCCTGTAGTCGTACGGGGGCATGGGAGGGCCGGGGCGGCGGATGAGCCCCGGCCCTCCGGCATGTGCGCGTCTCAACCGGACCGCCTGGTCTAGACCTTGACAGGTTCAGACCAGCGACGGTTGGGTGCAGGGATGCCCGCACGGCCTGCCCGCCGAGGTGTGCGGCGCACCGTGCCCGTCCTCGTAGAAGGAGTGAGCAGCGCTGAACCGCATCAAGAGCATCCTGACCGTACTGAGCGCGGTCGTCGCCACGGCGGCCTTCCTGCCCGGCGCCGCCAACGCCGCACCGGCCGCTTCGGACACCGCAGGCTCCACCTCGTGCGCACCCCTGTGGAAATCCTCGACCGCCTACACGGCCGGCGGCACGGTCTCGCACCACGGCCGCAACTGGACGGCGAAGTGGTGGACGCAGAACGAGAACCCGGGTGCCGCCACGGTCTGGGCGGATGAGGGCGCCTGTGCGGGAGGGGTCTCCGACTTCGTCATCAGCGAGGCGGAGTTCGAAACGATCTTCCCCAAGCGCGACCCCTTCTACACCTACCAGGGCCTGATCGACGCGCTGCACGCGTATCCCCGCTTCGCCAACACCGGGACCGAGCAGACCCGGAGCCGGGAGGCCGCGGCTTTCCTGACGCACGCCGACTTCGAGTCGGTCGGCCTGCAGTACGTGAAGGAGATCAACGAGGCCAACTACTGGATCAAGTGCGACTACAGCCAGCCGTTCGGCTGCCCGGCCGGCCAGTCCGCCTACTACGGGCGCGGCCCGATCATGTTCAGCTGGAACTTCAACTACAAGGCGGCCGGAGACGCGCTCGGCCTCGATCTGCTCAACGACCCGTGGCTGGTGGAGCGCGATCCGTCCGTCGCCTGGCAGACCGCGCTCTGGTACTGGAACACCCAGAACGGGCCCGGAACCATGACCTCCCACGACGCCATGGTCGGCGGGGCCGGCTTCGGCGAGACCATCCGCTCACTCAACGGCTCGCTGGAGTGCAACGGCGGAAATCCTGAGTCGGTTGAGGCTCGGGCGGCCAAGTACGAGCACATCACGGATGTCATCGGCGTCGACCCGGGTTCGCACCTCACCTGCTGACGCCGTCCCGAACTTCGGGGCCACGCGATCTTTGCGTCGTGGGAGGGCCCCGGGGTTCTCGCGGCGGAAGAGGTTCCGTTTTTTGGTCTAGACCTTGACAGGTCCAGACCAACCGCGCTTGAGTGGCGGCAACCCCCCACAGCGGTGCGCCGCGACGATCGGTGCACCGCGACGAAGGAGTGTGCAGATGTTCCGTCGCATCATGGGCCTGCTCGCCGCGCTGGGCGCGGTCGTCGCAGGACTCGTCGTACTCCCCGCCACCACCGCGTCGGCCGCCGACTGCGCGGCTGCCTGGAACGCCTCGTCCGTGTACACCGGAGGCGGCGCCGCCTCGTACAACGGGCACAACTGGACCGCGAAGTGGTGGACACAGAACGAGAAGCCGGGCAGCTCGGACGTCTGGGCCGACCAGGGCGCCTGCGGAAGCGGAGGCGGCACGGACCCGGGTGACCCGGGCTCGTCCTCCGGCTTCGTGGTCAGTGAGGCGCAGTTCAACCAGATGTTCCCCGGCCGCAGTTCCTTCTACACCTACAGCGGGCTGGTCGCCGCGCTCGACGCCTACCCGGGCTTCGCCAACACCGGCAGTGACACCGTCAAGAAGCAGGAGGCCGCGGCCTTCCTTGCCAACGTCAGCCACGAGACCGGCGGACTGGTGTACGTCGTCGAGCAGAACACCGCCAACTACCCGCACTACTGCGACAGCAGCCAGCCCTACGGCTGCCCGGCGGGCCAGGCCGCGTACTACGGGCGCGGCCCGATCCAGCTCAGCTGGAACTTCAACTACAAGGCCGCGGGCGACGCACTCGGCATCGACCTTCTGGGCAACCCCTACCTGGTCGAGCAGGACGCCGCCGTGGCCTGGAAGACCGGCCTCTGGTACTGGAACACCCAGAACGGCCCCGGCTCCATGACGGCCCACAACGCCATGGTGAACGGCGCCGGCTTCGGTGAGACGATCCGCTCCATCAACGGCTCGATCGAGTGCAACGGCGGAAACCCCGCCCAGGTCCAGAGCCGCATCGACAAGTACCAGGCGTTCGTGCAGATCCTCGGAACCACGCCCGGTTCCAACTTGAGCTGCTGAACAGGGCTTTCGCCCGGCAACTTCACTCGTGTGGGGGACGCCTCCGGCCTTGTGGCCGGAGGCGTCCCCCGCCTCGTTGTCAGTGGTCGCCTCTAACGTCGCAAACGTCGGGACCACAGGCGGTCGGCGCATGAGGAGAGGGCATCACGATGGAGTTCCGGATCGAACGAGGCGAGCTGACGGACGCCGTCTCCTGGGCCGCCCGCGTGCTGCCCACCAGGTCGCCCGTGCCCGTCCTGGGCGGGCTGCTGCTGGAGGCGGCGGACGACGGACTGAGCATCTCCGGCCTGGACTACGAGGCGTCCGCCCGCATCGAGGTCGCGGCGCGGACCGAACGGCCCGGGAAGGTCCTGGTCATGGGCCGCCGCCTGCTGGACGTGTGCAAGGTGCTGCCCGAAGGACCGGTGGAATGCGCGGTCGAGGGCTCACGGTTCACGGTGACGGCCGGCGGCGCCGGATTCGGCCTGTCCGTCCTTCCGCTGGACGACTATCCCGCGCTGCCCCCACTGCCGGCGATACTCGGTGAGGTGGACGGGCAGGAGTTCGCGGCAGCCGTCGCCGACGTGTCGGTGGCCGCCGGCCGGGACGACACCCTCCCCACGCTCACCGGAATCCGCCTGGCGCTCGACGGCGAGCGGATGACCCTCGCCGCCACCGACCGCTACCGCTTCGCCGTCCGTACGCTCGGCTGGCGGCCAACGGGCCGCGCGGTGACGGCCGACGTCGTCGTCTCGGCCCGCCGGCTCAGCGAGATCGCCCGCTCGGTCGGCAGCCGCCCCGGTACGGTCCGCCTCGCCCTGGACGGCGGTTCGGCGGGCTTCGAACGGGAGGGCATGCGGACCACGGTCCGGCTGCTCGACGGCCGGCTCCCGCGCCACGACAAGCTGTTCGTGCTGAGCGGGCCGGTCCAAGCGGTGATCGAGCGCGAACCGCTGGTCGAGGCGGTGAAGCGGGTCGCGGTCGTGGCGGACGGCGACAGCCCGCTCCAGTTCGCGTTCACCGGGGACTCCGTCCTGCTCCAGGCCGGGTACGAGGACGACGTGGCCTCCCAGCGCCTGCCCGCCGGGCTCCAGGGCGCCGACGAGATCGCCGTGGGGTTCAACCCCTCCTACCTGATGGACGCGCTGGCCACGTTCGACGCCCCGGTGGTCCGGTTCCAGCTCATGGGTCAGGGCCAGCGAGCCATGATCACCGGGCACCGGGACCACGAGGAGGCGGCGGCCGCGGCGGACGGGGTGGGGGACACGGTCCACCAGCACCTGCTCATGTCGCTCCGGCAGCTGGTCCAGTGAAGCCGGGGGCGGGGCCGCCGGGCAGGGGGCAGCCGTGCGCACGCATGGGCAGCCCCGCCCGGCCCGGTGGGTCAGCCGGACTTCGTGTACGTGAGCTTCTCGCCGCTCGACGTGTTCTCACGGCTCAGGCTGCCGTCCGGGAGCAGGGTGAGCGTGGTCGGAGCCCCCGGAGTGCAGGAAGCCGCCGGTTCGCCCTCCGTCACGGTGGAGGGGCCGATGCTGACGGGCTCGCCGTCGCCGGCCTCGACGCTCAGGGTCGCCTCGAAGACGCAGCGGTAGGTGCCGCCGGTGGCGAGGGGGCCCTCGGCGGTCAGGGTGAGAATCGTGTCGCCCACCTCGCCCTGACGGATGACGAGTTCACGGGTGGAGTGGCCGGTGGCGTTGTCGATGCTGCCCGACCAGGAGCCCAGGTAGTCGTCGGGGACGGCGCCCTCCTCGCCGTTGTCCCCGTCGTCGGGCGAGGGATCCGGGGAGACGTCGGGGGTGGGGGAGTTGTCGATGGCCTGCGACGGGGAGGGACCGGCCGAGCGGGTGGGCTTTGCCGTTGGCGTCCCGCCCTTGTCGCTCATGAGGGCGTAGACGGAACCGCCCGCGCCTATGGCGACCAGTACGGCGACGAGGATCAGCGCGATGGTCGAACCGCTGCTCCTGCGGGCCGGTTCGGGAGCGGGGGCCGGATGCTGGGTGCCCGTGGGGTACCCGGGGCCGTACGGGGGAGTGGCGCCCTGGCCGGGCTGCTGCGGGTAGCCGTACGGGTGGTAGCCGTGGTCCGGGCTCGGCTGCTGGGGGTAGCCGTATGCCTGGCCTTGGCCGGGATGCTGTGGATAGCCGTATCCCTGGCCGGGGTTGGGCTGCTGCGGGTGGCCGTAGCCCTGGGCCTGCTGTGGCTGGGCGGCCTGGTGCGGGTAGCCGTAGCCGGGAGGCGGGGTGGCCGGGGGCGGCCCGCTCGGCGGCGTGGCGGCGGCACCGGCCGCGCCGGCGGCCGCGGTGGGGAGCGCTCGGACGGGCCCGGGCCCGGGCTGCCCGGGGGACGGGAGCGAGGCGGGCGCACTGGTGGGGGCGTCGAGGACCGCGGTCTCGGGCTCGGCCGCCGACTCGGCGCCCGGGTCGGACGGGGAGCCGACGGGAGCATCGGACGGGGCGCCGGGGGCAGCGTCGGACGGGGCGTCGCCCACCGCGTCGGCGGGGGCGCCCGGCTTGGTGAGGGAGACCGCGCCCTGCGGCTTCCCGCCGACCGGGGCGGGGGAGGCGCCGGGGGTCCGGTCCGGGTCCGGCACCGCGTCGGCCGGTGCGGCGCCACGGGGCCCCGCGTCGGCGGGCGCCCCGCCACCCGGCACCACAGCGTCCGCCGGCACCGCGTCCTCGGGGTCCTCCGAGTCGAGCAGTTCCACGGCGTGGCGGCCGAGTTGGGCGAGGAGCGCACCCGGGAGCCAGGGCTCCGGGCTGTTGTCGCCGTCGGCCAGGAGCGCCAGGATGTCGTCGGTGGACGGCCGGGCCTGCGGGTCCTTGTGGAGGCAGCCGCGGATCAGGTCGTCGAGCCCCGGTGTGACCCCGGTCAGGTCCGGGTCCTCCTGCGCGATGCGGAACAGCAGGGCGTGCATCTCGTTGGCCGCGGCGCCGAAGGGAAGCCGTCCGGTCAGGGCGTACGTCAGCACAGAGCCCAGGCAGAACACGTCGCTGGCCGCGCTCACCCGCTCGCCCCGCACCTGCTCCGGAGACATGAAGCCGGGCGTGCCGACCAGGGCGCCGGTACGGGTGAGGCCGCCGTCGGTGATGGTGTCCAGGGCCCTGGCTATCCCGAAGTCGATGACGCGCGGGCCGTCGATCGTGAGCAGGATGTTGGAGGGCTTCAGGTCCCGGTGGATCAGGCCGGCCGTGTGGATGGCCTTCAGGGCGTGCGCCAGACCGGAGCCGAGGACGCGGACGGACCGCTCCGGCAAGGGGCCGTAGGCGCCGGGGGCCGGCGGGCCGGACGCGGTGCCCGGCCTGCCCGAGACGGTGGCGTGAAGGGAGGGGCCGGCCACATACCCGGTGGCGACCCACGGGACGTCGGCCTCGGTGTCGGCGTCCAGGACGGGCGCGGTCCACGTGGAACCCACCCGCCGGGCGGCCCGCACCTCTTGGCGGAACCGGTCGCGGAATTCCTGCTGCGCGGCCAGTTCCTCGCGTACCAGCTTGAGCGCGACCGTACGGCCGCGGTCGGACCGGGCCAGATAGACCTGCCCCATCCCGCCCATGCCGAGGCGCCCCAGCAACCGGTAGGCGCCGATGCGCTGTGGATCGGTGGACCCGAGCTTCTCCATGGTGTGCGGCCTCCCCCGTACGACAACACGCCGGACGGGGACGAGAATAGCGGCGTGGATCGTCCGGGCGGGCCCCTCCGGGGCTCAGGGCCGGTACGACCCCGGTCTAAGGTGACCCGGAACCGAATGGGGGAGGGGCGCCATGTGCCCGAGCGGAGCCGTCACCCGCAGCACCCTGCGACAGCAGATCGCGGACGCGCTGCGTGACGAAGTGCTCGCCGGGCGTCTCCTGCCGGGGCGCGAGTTCACCGTCAAGCAGATCGCCGAGCAGTACGGGGTGTCCGCGACGCCCGTCCGCGAGGCGCTGTTCGACCTGTCCGCGCAGGGCCTGCTCGAATCCGACCAGCACCGCGGATTTCGGGTGCACCAGTTCACGGTCGCGGACTACCGGGCGATGGTGGAGGCCCGCGCCCTGGTCATGGACGGGGTCATCCGGGACGTCTTCCACGAACCGCTTCCGGACCGGCGGGCCGACTACCGGGACGCGCTGGTCTCCGTACGCCGCCGGGCCGAGGAGGCCGCCCGCGCGGCGCGCTGCGGTGACCTGGACATCCTCATCGGCTACGACCTGCGCTTCTGGCGCGAGCTCGGCGGGCTCATCGGCAACGGCTACATCAGCGACTTCCTGCACCGGCTGCGCGTCCAGGCGTGGGTGTTCGCCGTGCCGTACCTGCGGGGCGACGCCGATCTGCGGGACTGGCTGTGGAACGGCCACGCCGAACTGGTCGCCGCGATCACGCACCGGGACCGCGAGGCCCTGCGCGCGGTGATAGACGGGTACAACGGCCATGCACTGAGCTGGGCCGACCGCCTGGCCGGGCTGGAGCCGTCCGAGGCGGAGACCGAGGGGCCCGCCTGAGCCCCCGGCACCGTCGTCGCCCCTTTGCGCCCCGGGCCGGTCGTGAGCGACCACTGTGCGCGCGGTGCCGGTCGCATTACGCTGTCCCGACCACCGCACGCCCCCGTTGGAGAGCGAGACTTCGTGGCCTGTGACCTGTGGCTGGTCCCCCTCGTCGATGTGCTGTGCCACAGCCCCGACAACCCCTTCGCCGAAGAGATCGCCCTCTACGACAAGGCCCTGGGCGAGGCCGGACTGCCGCCCGTCCCCGTCTACGCCTACATGCCGGGACTGACCGGAGACGTCGCCCCGGTCGCGGGCTTCGACTACGACGCCCTGCACTTCCTCCGCCGCGCCTATCTGCTCCAGCTCAGCGGCCTCGCCGTCACGCCGGTGGGTGAGCTGGGCGGGGACTACGAGCAGTTGCTGGAGATGTTCGAGTCCACGGCCCGGCAGTCGCACCTGGTGTGGCACTTCGACCACGCGGGGGCGTACGTCCCCCTCGACTTCGCCGCGCCCGTCTCCACCGACGACCTGCTGGCAGCGGGCGGCCCGCTCGGTTCCGCGCACGGGCTGTTGCGGGAGCTGGAGTTCGTCGCCCCGGCCATCGGAATCGACCCGGCGAACCCGCCGGCCGCCCCCCTGCCGCCCGCCGCCCCCACCGAGCTGGAGGAACCGGCGACCTCCGTCCCGTACGACGACAACCCCTTCGCCCGGGAGCGCCACGTCTGGCTCGGCCTGCACGCCGCGGCCACCCGCAGCCTCGCCCAGGGATCGATGATCGTCTTCAGCTGACGTGGTCCCGGCGTCCCGCGCCGGAGCCCCGCACCGGCCGGCGAACGGTCAGCGCGGGGACTCCGGCGGGCGCTGCCGGGGCATGTTCGGCCGGCCCATCGACTGGAGCGGGAAGCGTCCGGGCGCCGCTCCCGGCTCCGGGCGCCCGTTCCCGGAGCCGCCGGAGACCAGGGCCTGCATCCCCAGGGGCGCGGGACCGGCCCGGAACTCCACCATCCAGTCGGCGGTCTCCGACCGCACGAGCTCCGTGATGTCCTCGGAGAAGCGCCGCAGCACGCCCAGGCACCGCTCGGTCGCCTCGCTCGCGGTGCCCTCGGCCGGGCCGAGCACCTCCCGTACGCACTCCGACGCCCAGTCGAACCGGAGCACCTGAAGCCTGCGCTGCACGGCCTGCGCGGTCGCGAGGTTCCTTATCCAGCCCGAGGTCAGGCCGAAGTAGCGGTCGCACGCCATGCAGGCGGCGCCGAGCAGCAGCGACAGATAGCCCCAGCCGGCCGCGCCGTGCAGCGCGCCCGTCAGGTCGAGCAGCGGCAGGGCGGCGCCCGCGACCGCCCCGGCGGCGGTGCCCATCCGCAGCAACCTGGCGCCGCGCCGCTTCCACAGCCGGTCGTTCAGATACCAGTCGGCGGTGCGCAGCGCGTCCGCCTCCAGCCATCGGTAGAGCTCGTCCAGCCGCTGGGACGGCTCTCCCCAGTCTCCCAGCGGGAACGGCTCCCCGGTCAGGTCACGGGCTCGCCCCGCACGGTCCTCGGAGTCCGTACCGGAGGGAGCGGCCGCACCCGCGGGGCCGGACGTGCCGGACTTGCGGGGCGGCACTTCGGGCTGCATCTCCGGCTGACTCACCGGGGTACTCCTCTGCATGCTGCATAGCGACGCGTGCTCTCGACCGCGTACTCGACGACGGGGCGGATCTCTGCTCTGCTCCCGGTCCCTCGACGCGACGGGCAGTCCCCCATGCGTAACCATGCGTGACGAGGGGTAGGCGCGTGCGTGCCGGGACGCATGCCCTTCCTACCGCCGAATGGTGGGGCGTGGGGTCGAAATCGCGGTATTCCCGGGTGTGCACGGCCTCTGGTCAGGTATAGGAGTCCCGGCACCGCTCCCTCGATCTCACTCGAAAGAGTTGCTCCTCGGCGGGTGGGGCGCGCCGCCCGGGGACAACGTAGGCTCGGCGTACCGAAACATTTGTCGTCGAAATGCCTGGAGTGACCGTGATTCCCGGTGGTGGTCAGCCCAATATGCAGCAGCTGCTGCAGCAGGCCCAGAAGATGCAGCAGGAGCTCGCCCAGGCCCAGGAAGAGCTTGCCAGGACCGAGGTCGACGGTCAGGCGGGCGGCGGCCTGGTCAAGGCGACGGTCAACGGCTCGGGCGAGCTGCGCTCCCTGGTGATCGACCCGAAGGCGGTGGACCCGGAGGACACCGAGACCCTCGCGGACCTCGTCGTCGCGGCGGTCCAGGCGGCCAACGAGAACGCCCAGCAGCTCCAGCAGCAGAAGCTGGGCCCGCTGACCCAGGGCCTGGGCGGCGGCATGCCCGGCCTGCCGTTCTGACCGGCCGCATATCCAAGACCGTACGTACCCCCTACGGTACGTACCACGACTCAGCCGACTCAGTCAGGAAGGCGTTCCGTTGTACGAAGGCGTGGTTCAGGACCTCATCGACGAACTGGGCAGGCTGCCCGGTGTCGGTCCCAAGAGCGCGCAGCGGATCGCCTTCCACGTGCTTCAGGCGGAGCCCACGGATGTGCGGCGCCTGGCCCACGCCCTCCTGGAGGTCAAGGACAAGGTCCGCTTCTGTGCGGTCTGCGGCAACGTGGCCCAGGAGGAGGAGTGCGGGATCTGCCGCGACCAGCGGCGCGACCGGTCGGTCATCTGTGTGGTCGAGGAGCCCAAGGACGTCGTCGCGATCGAGCGGACCCGTGAGTTCCGGGGGCGCTACCACGTGCTGGGCGGGGCCATCAGCCCCATCGAGGGCGTCGGCCCGGACGACCTGCGCATCCGTGAGCTCCTCGCCCGTCTCTCCGACGGCTCCATCACCGAGCTGATCCTGGCGACCGACCCCAACCTGGAGGGCGAGGCCACCGCGACGTACCTGGCGCGGATGGTCAAGCCGATGGGCCTGCGCGTCACCCGGCTCGCCAGTGGCCTGCCGGTGGGCGGCGACCTGGAGTACGCGGACGAGGTCACGCTCGGCCGGGCCTTCGAGGGGAGGCGGCTGCTCGATGTCTGACGGTCGCGTTTCCACACCTCACGACGGCTTTACGTTCAGCGCGGTTATCTTCTACTCACCGTCTCCGACCGTTCACACGGGAGGTCTCCTCGATGTCTGACGCCACGTTGAACACCGTCACGCAGGACCCCGGCGATTTCGCGGTCCAGATCGCCGACCAGATCAAGACGTTCATCGTCGCGGTCACCGAGGTGTCCAGGGTCGAGGAGCCGGAGGAGGCCGTTCCGGTCCTGCTTCTCCAGGTCTCCCAGCTCCTGCTGGCCGGCGGCCGGCTCGGCGCGTACGAGGACATCGTCCCCGACGAGCGCTACGAGCCCGACCTGGGCGCCGAACCGGACGCGGACGGCCTGCGCGAGCGCTTCGCGGCCCTCCTGGAGCCGATCGACGTCTACTCCGAGGTCTTCGACCCGTACGAGCCCCGCAAGGCCCCGGTCGCGTCCCGCATCTCCGACGACCTGGCCGACCTCGTCACCGACCTGCGCCACGGCCTGGCGCACTACGAGGAGGAGCGCACCACCGAGGCCCTGTGGTGGTGGCAGTTCTCCTACTTCTCCAACTGGGGCTCCACCGCTTCCGCCACTCTCCGCGCCCTTCAGTCCCTGATCGCCCACATCCGCCTCAACCAGCCCCTCCAGGAGCTGGACGGCCTGGACACCGACCAGGACGCCGGCGACGACACCCTCGCCGAGGAGGCGGGCCGCGTCATGTTCGAGGAGATCGCGGGTCCGCTGGGCCTGCGCCCGGCGAAGTAGGGGCCACAGGTGGCCCGGCTCGTGTGTGGGCTGGGACACAAAGGGGAATGCGTACGTGCTCGGTGGGCAGCAGGGCGGTACGAGCAGTTCGGAACGACGCGCCGATGATCACTTAGTGAGCGGGACATCTCACCATGTGGTATCAGCGGGGCGTTTCCGGGCTGCTCGTTAAACTGAGCCGACCGCAGTAATGGACTGAGCGAGGAGCGCACGTGGGCCTTGTCGTGCAGAAGTACGGAGGCTCCTCCGTAGCCGATGCCGAGGGCATCAAGCGCGTCGCCAAGCGAATCGTCGATGCCAAGAAGAACGGCAACCAGGTGGTTGTCGTGGTGTCCGCGATGGGCGACACGACGGACGAGTTGATCGATCTCGCCGAGCAGGTATCCCCGATACCGGCCGGGCGTGAGTTCGACATGCTGCTGACCGCGGGAGAGCGGATCTCCATGGCGCTGCTGGCCATGGCGATCAAAAACCTGGGCCACGAGGCCCAGTCGTTCACCGGCAGCCAGGCAGGCGTCATCACCGACTCGGTCCACAACAAAGCGCGCATCATCGATGTGACGCCGGGCCGTATCCGTACGGCGCTGGACGAGGGGAACATCGCGATCGTCGCGGGGTTCCAGGGTGTGTCCCAGGACAAGAAGGACATCACCACCCTCGGCCGCGGCGGGTCCGACACCACTGCCGTCGCGCTCGCGGCCGCGCTGGACGCCGAGGTCTGCGAGATCTACACCGACGTGGACGGCGTGTTCACCGCCGACCCGCGGGTCGTCAAGAAGGCCCGTAAGATCGACTGGATCTCCTTCGAGGACATGCTGGAGCTGGCCGCGTCCGGCTCCAAGGTGCTGCTGCACCGCTGCGTCGAGTACGCACGCCGATACAACATCCCGATCCACGTCCGTTCGTCCTTCTCCGGACTGCGCGGCACCTGGGTCAGCAACGAGCCGCAAGGGGACCAGAAGGTGGAGCACGCGATCATCTCCGGAGTCGCCCATGACGTCTCCGAGGCCAAGATCACCGTCGTCGGCGTGCCCGACAAGCCGGGCGAGGCCGCCGCGATCTTCCGTACGATCGCGAACGCCGAGGTCAACATCGACATGGTGGTGCAGAACGTCTCCGCCGCGTCGACCGGTCTGACGGACATCTCGTTCACGCTCCCGAAGGCCGAGGGCCGCAAGGCCATCGACGCCCTGGAGCGCAACCGCGGCGTGATCGGCTTCGACTCGCTGCGCTACGACGACCAGATCGCCAAGATCTCCCTGGTCGGCGCCGGTATGAAGACGAACCCCGGGGTCACCGCGGGCTTCTTCGAGGCGCTGTCCGACGCCGGCGTCAACATCGAGCTGATCTCGACGTCCGAGATCCGCATCTCGGTGGTCACCCGCGCCGACGACGTCAACGAGGCCGTGCGTGCCGTGCACACCGCCTTCGGTCTCGACAGCGACTCCGACGAGGCCGTCGTGTACGGGGGCACCGGCCGATGACCGCACGCCGCCCTTCGCTCGCGGTCGTCGGTGCGACCGGGGCGATCGGTGGCGTCATGCTCCAGATCCTCTCGCAGCACGCGGACGTCTGGGGCGAGGTCAGACTCGTCGCCTCACCGCGCTCGGCCGGTCGCAAGTTGGTCGTACGCGGTGAGGAGTGCGAGGTCCTCGAACTCACCGAGGATGTCTTCGAGGGCATCGACGTGGCGCTGTTCCTGATG
This sequence comes from Streptomyces sp. NBC_00209, assembly GCF_045206345.1. Lineage (NCBI taxonomy): Bacteria > Bacillati > Actinomycetota > Actinomycetes > Kitasatosporales > Streptomycetaceae > Streptomyces > Streptomyces sp. NBC_00209. The sequence goes on from NZ_CP108121.1 coordinate 3,775,456, forward strand.
CCCGCCGAGGTCTCCGCGCGCTGGGCCCCGCTCGCCGCGTCCAAGGGCGCCGTCGTCATCGACGACTCCGCCGCCTTCCGGACCGACGACGACGTTCCGCTCGTCGTGCCCGAGATCAATCCGCATGCCGTACGGATGAGACCGCGCGGCATCGTCGCGAACCCGAACTGCACCACGCTGGCGCTGATCGTCGCCGTCGGTGCCCTGCATGCCGAGTTCGGTCTGCGGGAGCTCGTCGTCTCCTCGTACCAGGCCGTCAGCGGCGCCGGCCGCGACGGGGTCACCGCACTGCGCGAACAGCTGTCGATGGTGGCCGGCACCGAACTCGGTACGAAACCGGGCGACGTGCGCCGCGTCGTGGGCGACACGCACGGCGGCCCGTTCGCCGCTCCGGTCGCGCTCAACGTCGTCCCGTGGGCCGGGACGGACGCCGGCGACGGCTGGTCGTCGGAGGAGTTGGCCATCCGCGAGGAGTGCCGCAAGATCCTCGGTCTGCCGAGCCTGCGGGTGTCGGCGACCTGCGTGTACGTACCCGTCGTCGCCACGCACTCGATGTCCGTGCACGCCCGTTTCGAGAACGAGGTCGCGGTCGACCGGGCCCACGAGATCCTGGCCACCGCTCCCGGGGTGGTGCTGTACGACAGCCCGGGAGCCGGTGACTTCCCCACCCCGTCCGACGTGGTCGGCACCGACCCCACCTGGGTCGGCCGGGTCCGGCGCTCGCTGGACGACCCGCAGGCGCTGGAGCTCTTCGTCTGCGGCGACAACCTCCGCAAGGGGGCCGCGCTCAACGTGGCGCAGATCGCCGAATCGGTGGCCGCCGAATTTCCCCGGTCCTGAACGGTCGTCATCATGAGGTCCGGATCGAACCCCTTTTGTACTTTCTGTGAACGCTCTGTGAGCAACTCGTGGTCTGAACCTCTTGAGCTGGGCAGTCGCCGTGACCGACGATGACCTTTCGGTTCGTTGCAACCGCGGGTCGGGCGCCAGGCGTCTAAGCGGTCACTTCTTGCGCGGCGGGGCGCATGTGCGGGGCATCAGGAGAAGAGCGGGTACGTATGAAGGCATATCGCAGGCCCTCAAACGCTGTGCCGTATGCGTACAACCCTGACGGGGGGAAGCGTGTCCAACTGGCGTGGCAGAGGTTCTCGATATCACAGTGGTGGGCCCCTTGCGCGGCGCTTCGGTGCGACCGCTCCGACGGGCCCGTGCAGCCGGTGGCATGCCGGTGATCGCGCCCATGCCCGCCGCGCGTCAGTCGGGGCTGCCGACGCAGCGCGAGGGTGCTGAAGAGAGCGTGGCAGCCGGAACAACCGTCGACCATCTCACCGAAACCTACCGCGCCCACTACCGTTCGCTGCTGGGCCTCGCGGCCCTGCTGCTGGACGACACGGCGTCCTGCGAGGACGTCGTGCAGGAGGCGTTCATCCGCGTGCACTCCGCGCGCAACCGGGTCCGCGAGCCCGAGAAGACCCTCGCGTACCTGCGCCAGACCGTCGTCAACCTCTCGCGCTCCGCGCTGCGCCGCCGCATCCTCGGGCTGAAGCTCCTCTCGAAGCCGATGCCGGACATGGCGAGCGCGGAGGAGGGGGCGTACGACCAACTGGAGCGGGACGCGCTGATCAAGGCGATGCGCGGCCTGCAGAGGCGACAGCGCGAGGTGCTGGTCCTGCGCTACTTCGCGGACATGACCGAGGCTCAGGTGGCCGAGACGCTCGGGATATCCCTGGGCTCGGTGAAGGCGTACGGGTCACGCGGTATCGCGGCCCTGCGCGTGGTGATGGAGGCGCAGGTATGACCCGGCGCGGTGAGCACCACGATCACGACCATGAACAGGACCCGCGGCCGGTGGGCCGTAACGGATACCGGCGCGGTTCCTCGCGCGGGTTCCCGCTGGACCGGACTGGGAACGGAACTGTGAACCACGGGCCGGAGAACGCTCCGCACGCGGACCGCGACGACGACACCCTGGGCCTCGCGGCCACGGCGGGCCCGTTCGGCGGAGGCGGCTCGTCCGGCGCGGGCGAGCCCTTCGGCGACGACGGTGGCGAGGACGCGCTGCGCCGCATGATGCACGGTGTCGTGCAGGGCCTGGAGCCGAGCGAGGGCAGCCTCGACCGGCTGCAGCGAGCGGTGCCCGCCCGGAGGGCCCGCCGACGGCAGGCCCTGGTCGGCGCCGCCGCGGCGGCGCTGCTCATCGGCACCGCGATCCCCGCGTTCGTGCACGTCGCCAACTCGGACGGCTCCAGCACGGCCAGCCCCGCCATCGCCGGACACGGCGAGCAGGCCCAGGGCGGCAGCGGCGACGACTCCGGCGCGGACTCCGGCAACGGCGGTGGCGGCGAGAACGGCGGCGGCCACCCGAACGGCGGCCAAGGGCTTCCGCAGAGCACCGCGAGCCCGTCCGACAGCAGCGGCCAGGGCCAGGAGGGCGACCCGGCCGGGGCGTCCGCCGATCCCTCCAGAAGCGCGGTGGACACCATGCGTCCGTGCGACCCGGGACAGCTCGGCGTCGAGTCGGCCAGGACCGGTGCGGCAGGTGCCGACGGCACGGTGTACGGGGCCTTCCGCATCGCCAACGTGTCCGGCGAGAACTGCGCGGTGCGGAGCAGCGGCACCGTGGGCTTCGAGGCGATGGGCGCGGCCGACCCGACCCGGATCGAGGTCGTCCGGCACACCGAGGGCGATCCCGCGTCCGGTCTGCCCGACCCCGCGACCGAAGAGGCCATCGTGGTGCTGAAGCCGGACGCGGTCTACGAGGTGCAGTTCGCCTGGGTCCCCAAGGACACCTGTCCGTCCACCGGTGGTTCGCCCTCCCCGACGCCGACCGAGGGTGCGGCGGTTGCCGGCGGCGGCGGTTCGGCCGGATCCGGGGCGGCCGGCGACACCGGAGAGAGTGAGACGGGTACGGAGACGCAGTTCGGCACCGACGGCGGCACCCCCGCCCAGGGCAGCGTCTCCGTGCAGCACACCCCCGAGCCGGGGGCCCCGGTCGCCGCCGCGAAGATCGACAATGCCTGCGCGGGAACGATCTACCGGACGGGCGTCCTGGAACCGTCGTCGTAGGAGCGGGGGTGGCCCGTACCGCCGGGCCATCCGCTCACGCCCCCGAGCGGATCTCCGCCTCGGGAGCCGGCGGGGAGGCGGGCTCCGCCTCGGGGACCAGGCCGAGCCGCACGTCCCGGGCGGCCTCGGCCTCGCGCCGGAGCAGCCGGAACCACATGAAGACCACGAACCCGGCGAAGACGAACCACTCACCCGTGTAGCCGAGGTTCTGGAACGCCTTGAGATCGAGCCCGCCGCCCTCCGGCGCGGTGGCCGGCACCGGGCGCAGCGCGGTCGCCTCGGACCGGGCGGCACCGCTCGCCGCGTCCCCCGAGGCGCCCACGGCCTTCTCGGAGCCGCCCGCCCCGCTCGCCGGGAGCGTCACCCAGGCGTCGTACACCTCGTACGGCACCAGGTTGACGAGCGACGCCGCGCTGATCATGCCGACCTGGCCGTCCGGCAGCCCGCCCGTCGCGCCGACCCCCGCGGTGCCCGCGTTCTCCGAAGCCTGGAGGTCGCCGGTCACCGTGACCCGGCCGGACGGCGCGGGCGGCACCCGGGTCTGTCCGGGCTTCCCGGGCAGCCAGCCGCGTACCACCGGCAGGGCCTTGCCGCTGTCCGTCCGCAGCATGTCCAGGACGTAGAAGCCCTTCCGGTCGTCCAGCTCACGGCCGGGCACCAGGAAGCGGTCCGCGTACCGGCCGGTCGCGGTGGCGGGCCGGCCGGAGGTCTCCGTGTCGACGGGCAGCAGCTCGTCGAGCGGTTTGGCGGCCCGGGTGCCCGGCGCGGGCTGCTTCTCGGCGGCCTCGTGCGTGTGCACGCGGTCCTCGAAGCGGCCGAGCTGCCAGGTGCCCATGAACACGCAGAACGGGATCGCCAGCACGACGAAGAGGTTGATCCCCCACCATCGCGGGGTCAGCAGGAACCGGTACACCCCTCCACGGTACGGTCCCCGCTCCGGCCGACCGGAGCGGGGGCACCCGGAAAGCGGCCCTTTATCCGTCCCCTACGCGCCTCCGGCCGGCACCTCCTCGCCCTGACCGACCGGGTCTCCGGGCCCCGCCGGCGATACCCCGGACAGGTGCCGCCGGGCGAAGTCGAGCTCCAGCCGGACCTGCTTGATCCGCTCCTCCACGACGAGCGAACCGTGCCCCGCGTCGTACCGGTAGACCTCGTGCACAGCGTCCCGGTCCTTCAGCCGGTCCACGTAGTTCTCCACCTGGCGGATCGGGCAGCGCGGGTCGTTGACCCCGGCGGAGATGTAGACCGGGGCGCGCACGGCGTCGACGTACGTCAGGGGAGACGATGCCTCGAAGCGTTCGGGCACTTCCTCCGGCGTCCCGCCCAGCAGTGTGCGGTCCATCGCCTTCAGGGCCTCCATCTCGTCGTGATACGCCGTGACGTAGTCCGCGACGGGGACCGCGGCCAGTCCCAGGGCCCAGTCGCCGGGCTGCGTACCGAGGCCGAGCAGCGTGAGATAGCCGCCCCAGGAGCCGCCGGCCAGGACGAGCTGCGCCGGGTCCGCGAGGCCGGACTTCACCGCCCACTCCCGTACCGCCGCGATGTCCTCCAGCTCGATCAGCCCGACCCGGTGCTTGAGCGCGTCCGTCCACGCCCGTCCGTAACCGGTCGAGCCGCGGTAGTTGACCCGGACGACCGCGTAGCCGTGGTCGACCCAGGCTGCGGGGCCGGCCGCGAAGGCGTCGCTGTCGTGCCAGGTGGGGCCGCCGTGGATCTCGAAGACCGTCGGGAACGGCCCCTCGACGGGGGCCGCCGGACGCTGGACGAGCGCGTGGATCCGGCCACCGGGGCCGTCCACCCACACGTCCTCGACGGGCACCGAGGCCGGGGCCTTGGCGCCCGGCGGGTCGAGCACCACCGCGCCGGTCGTGGAGCGGACGACGGGCGGCTCGGCCGCCGACGACCACAGGTATTCGACCGTCCCGTCCGGACGGGCCGTGGCGCCGGAGACCGTGCCGGTCGGCGTTCCCACCCGGACCGGCTTGCCGTCGGCCGCGGCGGGCCCGTACCGCCAGAGCTCGCTGCGGGCCTCGAAGCCGTGCTCGATGAGCAGCGCGGAGGCGTCCGGATACCACTCGGCGCCCACATCGCCCGGCAGGTCGATGGCCAGGTCCGTCTCCGTGCCCGCCACCGGGTCCCAGATCATCGGCTCCCAGCGCCCGCGCCTCTGGTGTCCGACCAGCAGCCGGGTGTCCCCGGCGACCGGTGCGAAGCCGAGGACCGCGAGGCCCAGCTCCTTCGTACCCCCCTCGGTGTCGTCCAGCTCCGCGACCGTCGTCCCGTCCGGCCGGACCACGCGCAGCGCGGAGTGCATCGCGTCCCCGTGCTCGGTGTGCTCCAGCGCGATCAGTGTCCCGTCGTGGCTCAGGTCGCCGACCCCGGCCGACTCGCGGTGCCGGTAGATCTCCACGGGGGCCTCGCCGGGCCGTACGACGTGGACCGTCGTACCGTCCTCGTCCGTCGAACGGCCGATCACCGCCGTGTTGTCCCGGCCGATCGCGAGCCCGGCCGGATAGGACGGCCCGAGGCCGGGGGCGGCCGGTGCGGACTCGGTGTTCATTTCGCCGTGGAACGGCCGGCGCATCCACACCCCGAACTCGTCGCCGTCGGTGTCGTCGAACCACCACACGGCCTCGCCGTCCGGCGTCAGCACGCCGTCCGTCGTCCCGTTCGGCCGGTCGGTCACCTGGCGTTGCTCACCGGTCGCCCGGTCCCACGCGTACAGCTCGTAGGTCCCCGTCGCGTTGGAGACGAACAACGCGCGGTCCGGCGCGTCCTCGGCCCAGTCGGGCAGCGACACCCGGGGAGCGCGGAAGCGCTGCTCCCACAGCGGCACGGATGCGGTCGTCGGTGAACCAGTGGCCTCAGTCATGACCCCATTCTGCGCAGAACTCCCGACAATCCGTTCGCTTCGTCCGCAGCCTGTGGATAACCTCGCGCACATGTCCACCGCTCCGATACCGTCCGACTGGCGCGAGGCCAACCGCAGGATGTGGGATGAGCGTGTGCCCATCCATGCAGGCAGTGACTTCTACGACCTGGGCTCCTTCCGCGCGGGGAAAGACGCCCTGCGGCCCTTCGAGCTGGCCGAGGTCGGTGATGTGAGCGGCCGGTCGCTGCTGCACCTGCAGTGCCACATCGGACTCGACACGCTCTCCTGGGCGCGGCACGGCGCGGCGCAGGTCGTCGGCCTCGACTTCTCCGAACCGGCGGTCGAGACCGCCCGCGCTCTCGCCGAGGAGCTGGGGCTCGGCCCCGACCGCGCGGCCTTCGTCGCCGCCGACGTGTACGACGCGGCCCAGGCCGTACCGGACTCCTCGTACGACATCGTCTATACGGGCGTCGGCGCGCTGAACTGGCTGCCCGACATCGAGCGCTGGGCCGAGACGGCCGCGTCGCTGGTGAAGCCCGGTGGCTTCCTCTACCTCGCGGAGTTCCATCCGCTCACGGACTGCCTGGACGACGAGACGGGTTCGCGGATCGTGCACGACTACTTCAGCCGCGAGGCGTGGGTGGACGAGACGCCGGGTACGTACGCGGACTTCGATGCCCCGACCGTCCACAACCGCAGCGTCGAGTGGCAGCACCCGGTGGGCAGCGTGGTGTCGGCGCTGGCCGCCGCCGGCCTGCGGATCGAATTCCTCCACGAGCACGATGTCTCGCTCTTCGCGCGTTTCCCGGTCCTGAAACGCGGAGGGGACGACTTCTTCCGCTTCCCGTCGGAGCGTCCGCGCATCCCGCTGATGTACTCCCTCAAGGCCACCCGCCCGGCGGCCTGACGGTGGAGCGGCGCCCCGGTTCTCCACCGGGGCGCCGCCGCAGTGTCACGCCGCCGAGCGGAACGCCGGCAGATAACCGCCGGACTGGCCCTCGGGCTTGGGGTGGTACGAGTTGTAGACGGGGATCGAGACGCTGTGCAGCCACGGGTCTCCGGAGCACAGCTCGTGCCCGGTGAACTCGTCGGCGACCCCGGAGAAGGTGAACCCGGCGTTCGCCGCCTGCTTGGCGATGACACCGTTCAGCACGTCGGACGCGTTGTTGATGGCCGTACGCGCCTTGTCGGACAGGCCGACGACGCAGCTCCCGCCGACCTTGTAGAAGCGCGGGTACCCCAGCACCACGACATGGGCCTGCGGCGCCTTGGAGTGGATTGAGGAGTACAGCGAACTCAGCCCTGACGGCAGGGCGTTGTTCATCTTCCCGACGGCCGCGTTCACGGCCGAGATGCAGGCGGACTCGCCGGACAGCACGCAGTCCTGCATGACATCGGCGAACCCGACGTCATTGCCGCCCGCGGTGACGCTCACCAGCGAGGTGGACGAGCTGAGCGCTCCGAGCTGACCACTGGCCACGGTGCTGGTGGTGGCGCCCGAACAGGCGACGAAGGTGAACGAGGACGGCGAGTTCGCCGCCGCCCAGAGGTACGGGTACGCCTTGGTGCTGCGCTTGCAGTCACCGCTGTCGGACAGATAGCTTCCCGCGCCGACACCGGACGAGTACGAATCGCCCAGGGCGACGTACCCGCCGGCGGCGGCCGAGGAGGACGCCGAAGCCGGCTGGGCAATCCCCAGAGCGGCAGCGGCGGCGAGGAGCAGAGTGGATGCGGACGCCCAGAATCTCCGTACTGACATAGCTGTCAGCCCTCCGAAGTGTGGGGGGTGGGTGGGGGGTTGAGTGAGCGATCCCTGTTGTAGCAGCTCCCGGTACCGGTCGGTAATAGCTCGGTGAGAACCCGCCTGAATTGCCCGAATGATCGGTCGGTAGTCATAGCTCCGCGCGTAGATAAACCCCCAACACCCCCTGAAATAAAGGTTCTAGAGCGATTGCGCCGACGCTTCACAGGGGTGCGCAGTGGACGAGGCGGCGGGGGAGGTGCTCGGCCGGCTGGGCCTCACCGAGCTCCGGCAGCGCAGGACTTCGCAGATCTCGGGTGGCCGGGGCCAACGGGTCGCGGGGGCGAGGGCACTCGTCCACCGCCCCGCAGTTGTCTTCGCGGACGAGCCGACAGGCGTCCTCGACAGTGCCAACGCCGATGCGGTGCTGGAGGAGTTCCTGGACCTGGCGCGCTCCCAGGACACCGCCGTGATCATGGTGACGCACGATGCCTCGGTGGCCGCCCGCGCCGACACTCGGTACGCCATGGCCGACGGGGCCCTGACCAGGCAGGCAGTGGCGTGAACGAGTTCCGGGTGCCACTCCCGCCCGACGCCCTGACCATCCGGGCGCACCAGCCCTCGGCCTTCGTCGGCGCCGACGTGCCCATCCCGCCCTCCGCCCTTCCTGCCGGAAGCCGGCCCACGACGGGCAGCTTCCTCCTGCTGTCGGGCTCGGGCCCGGACACCGTACGCGCGGTGCTCGACGGCCTCGTAGCTCGCGAGCCCACCGCCGAGGTGGAGGCGGTGGGCGTCAACGTGGAGACGCCACACGCGAAGCGGCCCTCCCGCCTCGGTGAGGTGGGAGGGCCGCTTCGGTGGGGCCGGCCGGGGCCGGCTACTTCTTCTTGTTGGGGGGCTGCGGGCGGTTCTTCAGGGTGTACGTGGCCTTGTCGTGGTCCGAGTCCACCTCGACGGGTCCGGTGACCGGGTTCCTCGGGAGGACGTATCCCTCGGGTGCGTCGGTCTCGACCAGGTAGTAGGAGCCGGACTCCAGCCCGGTCCAGGTGCACCGGCCGCGGGCGTTCGTGGCGCAGCCGCTGTCGATGAGGGTGTCCGGGTCGTCACCGGTGCGCTGCAGGCCCTCGGTGCCGTTGGTCTCCTCCCACAGCTGGAACACCGCGCCCTGGAGGGCGTCACCGTTGTCGGCGTCCTTCTTGTTGATGGTGATGCTGTGGCCCGGGGTCTTCCAGTTCCACGGGTCGCTGTCGTCAACGGGGTCGCCGCTGGTCGCGCCGGCTCCGTTCACCGTGGCGTTGTCGGTGTGGAGCCGGCCCGCCGGCACACCGGTCACGACGGCGGTGCACTTGAAGGAGGCGCCGACCTCGAAGACGGTCGGGTTCTCCTCGGCCCAGGTGGCCTCCCACCGGACCGACCGGCCCGCCGGGTCGTCGGCGCTGGTGCCGTCCGGGAAGTCGCAGTGCAGGTCCTTGACCTGGCCATCACCGGCGGTCACCTCGTCGGTGACCGTGATGTGCACGAGGTCCTCGGTGCCGTTGTTGACGATGGTCATGTAGACCGGCTCGTCCTGCACCTTCGGGCCGATCACGGCACTGGCCGGGGTGTCGGCGTCGGAGTCGGTGCGCTCGTCCTTCTTCTCGATGTCGATCGACGGGACCCTGCGCTCGTTCTTCTGCTTCACCGAGAACGACGGGTTGGCGTTGTCGATCGTGAGAGGGCCGACGACGGGCTCGTCCGGCAGGAGGTATCCGTCCGGCGCGGCCGTCTCGACGGCGTAGTAGGTCCCGGGGTCGAGGTTGCGCCAGCGGCAGACGCCTCGGGCGTTGGTGGTGCAGGTGTCACCGACCTGCGTGTCGGGGTTGACGCCGTCGGTCTGCAGGCCGTCGGTGCCGTTCGTCTCCTCCCACAGCTGGTAGGTGGCACCCGCCAGCGGCTTCCCGGTCTTCGCGTCGACCTTGTGCACCGCGATCCGGTGGCGCAGGGCGTTGGTGAGCTCCACGGTCTTCGACGTGGTCGCGGCGTCCAGGGTGAACGGCCCGGTCACGCGCTGCGCGGGGATCATGTAGCCGGCGGGCGAGGACACCTCGTAGAAGTAGTACGCACCCGGCTCCAGACCGGTCCAGTCGCAGACCCCGTCGGCTCCGGTCGTGCAGTTCCCGTCCACCTGCGTGTCGGGGTCCGCCCCGTTGCGCTGGAGTCCGTCGGTGCCGTTGGTCTCGCGCCACAGCTGGAAGACCGCGCCGGGCAGCGGCTCGCCGGTGTCGGCGTCCGTCTTCTCGACCTTGGCCTCGAAGTCGGCGTTGAAGCCGAAGTCGTACGAGTGGTTGTTCTCGCCCGGTCCGCCGGTCGTGAACGTGTGCTCGGGGTACGTACCACCGGCCGGGACGACGCCATCGCTGTCGATGAAGTCGTTGGTGCCGGCGTCGGGCGTGGTCGGGACCCACTTGTAGAGCGGGCCGCCCTCCGCGTAGTCGTCGGGGTTGTCGACGGCGACCTTGTACGCGGTGTCCGGGTTCCACGCGTCGGCCGGGACGTTCCCGGTGAGCGTGGAGTCGAAGTAGTACTCACCGCGGTCGCTGGTCGTCGTCGAGGCGATCTTCGTACCGCTCTCGTCGTAGAGGCTGACGGTGGCACCGGGGACCGGAGCCTCGCCCGGGTCCTGGATGCCGTCCTTGTCGACGTCGTACCAGACGCGGTTGCCGATCTGCAGCGGCGCGAGGTCGCACAGGACCTCCATGTCGCCGATGGAGCCGCCCTTGCCGAACGAGGTGGCCAGCTGGTTTCCGTCGCCCGCGCCGCTGGTGCCGTCGGTGCGGTCGAGGAAGGCCACGCCGCCGGTGCGGATGTTGGAGATCGGGTCCATGGCGCCGACGGCGATGTCCGTCTCGGGCTTGCTCAGGGCAAGGCCGCCGTCCGTCATCTCGTCATGGGTGAGGCGGTTGTCGCCGGGGTAGAACTCGAGGACGTCGTCGGGCTCGCCGCCGTTGTTGTCCGGCGTGCCGTTGTTCCGGCAGCCGCCGTTGCCGTCCAGGACGAACGTTCCGCCGGTGAGGCAGGCGCGGTTGATGTCACCGCCGAGCATGTGCGACTGGAAGGCGCCGCCCGGTGCCATCTCGACGTTCTGGCCGCCCTGGTCGGGGAAGCGGTCACGGAACCCGAGGATCAGCGCGCCGTCGGTGTCGACCTCGATGTCCATCATCAGAGGCTGCGGGAATCCGTACTCGCCCGTGCAGGTGTTGCCGTTCTGCTGGCGTGTGGTGTCGTCGGACCAGGTGAACCAGCCCGCTCCGGGGCACTCCGCGCTGCCTTCGTACGCGGCACCGCGCGGGAAGTCCAGCGGGTCGTTCATGATCACGTCGCCGAACGTGCCTGCCGCGGGGTCGTACTTCATCACCACGGCGCGCATGTCGTCGCGGCTGCCCGTGCTCTCGCCCGAGCACACCCCGCCGACGTAGACGACACCGTCCTGCACGTCGAGGGCGCCGGGACGCCAGTCGGCGGTGCCACCCGCGCAGCCGGGGTCGGGGATGGCCACCGAGCGCTCGGGCGCGGAGCCGTCCGAGGTGTCGTAGGTGTACAGCGTTTTGTCGCTGAGCCCGACGACGTAGAGCTCGGACCCGTCCGGGTTGACGTCCAGGTCGCCCAGTGAGGTCTTCCCGGCCTTGGGCGCGAACGCCAGGTCGTGGTACGTGTCCATGTCGTGCGTGGTGGCGCCGTCGTCACCGGGCACCGTGGCGAACTGCGAGGTCTCGTTGGTCGCCGGGTCGGTCATGTAGACGGCGTTCGGGCCGCCGGGTCCGAACGCCGACAGGCGCTTGCTGAACGCGGCGCTGTAGAGCTTCTTGTGGACCTTGTCGTACCCGAGACCGTTGATGGCTCCGGTCTGCGGGGACTCGGCCTCGGTCTCGGCGCCCACGTTGTCGCCACGCCCATTGAAGGGAACCGTGACGAGGGTGCGGTCCTCCGGGGAGTACGGCCCGCCCTGGTCCGTCGCCGATCCGGTGTTCCCGGTCTCGTCCGGCAGCAAACAGGTCGCCAGCGTGGGATTGGACTGACAGTAGTCGTCCGGGTTCCAGAAGCCGGTCGTCAGCTCGACGCTCTTCCCACCGGACAGGTCCACGAACTCCTCGGCGGAGGAAAGTTTCGTCGGAGCGCCCGAGAGCCCTTCCTGAGAGGCGAACGCCGGGGAGTAGATCGTCGCGTCCGGGTTGAGGGCCTGCACCCGGTACTTGCCGCCGGTCAGGGTGGTCCCCGGCGCCAGCTCCACCGTGCCGTCGGCGCCCGTCGTGCCCGTGACGGAGACGCCGGCGTCATCCGTGAGCGTGACCTGCACGCCGCTCCAGCCGGGCTCCAGGGCGGCATCCCACGCCCCGTTCGCATTCACCTCCCGCACGACGCGGACAGTGACGGTCCCATCGCCCGCGTCCCGCGGCTTCGCCTGGGCCACGGGCCCCGGCAGGGCGCCTCCCCACGCGGCGCCGGTGGCGGTGAGCACCGCCATGGCGCCCATGGCGGCCCGGCCCCATGGGCGTCGGCCCTGGTGTCTGTTGCGTCTCGCTGTCACTCGCGGACTCCTCATCCGGACGTACAGCCACGCGTCATGCACGCGGCAGGTCCGGACAGCGTCCACGCAATCTGTAGACGATTTATTACATAAGGTGCGTTTCGTGCGGTATTCCGCCCATCCGGTCCAGGCGGCTCGAACCCGGGTTCGAGCACTCGCGGGGGGCGGCTCAGTCTTCGAGGGCGGCGAAGCCCTGGGCGATGAGCAGATCGTCGGAAGGCAGCCCGCGCTGATTGGTGCCCGGCTTCTTGCCCCAGATGTACACCTGGTCATCGACGTGCAGCAGGTCCCAGAGCGCCTTGGCGTCCTTGATCCGCATGTTCACGCAACCGCCGGAGCCCGAGGTGAACAGGTCGTGGTCGGTGCCGTGGATGGCCTGACCGCCGTCGAAGAACTGGGCGTACGGCATCGGTGCGTTGTCGTAGAGGTCGGAGACATGGTCGATGTGACGCCAGTAGATGCTGTGCCACCCGGTCCGGGTCTCCGTGGTCCGCAGACCGCTGCGGACAGGCGCCGGTGCGAAGAGCAGCTCACCCGTGTCGGCGCCCTGCACCCACAGCACCTGCCGGTTCAGGTCCACGCAGGTGACGCGGTAGCTGCGGACCGGGCACTCCTTGCGGGAGTTGGGGTCGCGGCGGACCTCGTCCACCAAGAGCATGCGGTACGTCTCCAGGTCGGCCTTCCCCGTCTCCTTGAGGCCCAGACGCTTCTGCAGGGCACGTACCGCCTCGCAGTCCTGCACCGAGGCGCGGCCGTCCTGGGGAAGTCCGAGCCTCTCCTCCAGCTCCCACTGATAGGCGCCTGTCTGAGGGGTGCACTCCGCTTCCCCGGCCCCGCTCGCACCCTCTGCCGCGGAGACGTTGGTGGTGAGGAGGCCGAGGGCGATGAGGGCGGCCGAGCCGAGGCGGAACACACGCATGCCACATTCCCTTCGGGGTGAACGTTCCGGAGCGAACGTTTGGTGCCATTCAGGCGCGTGAAGAGAACATCGGCATGTGCGGCTGGTCCAGGTGGCGCAATGGTGTGGCCGCCGAGGGAGCGTCAGTTCCCGTACTGCGTGCCGCTGGAGGGTGCCGAACCGCCGGGCACCTGGCTCCACGGCTCGGGCGGAACCGCGTGCCGGAGCCTGGAAGCGGTGAAGTCGATCACGCCCGGGCGCGCCTGTCCCGGCAGCTGTGTGGTCACCCGGCGCAGTTCGCCGTCGGCCGAGACGAAGAACCGGAGCGGCGAATCGCCGGTGCGGCGCGGTGCGGCGGACGGCTGACCGTTGCCGCTGTGCGCTGTCGGACGAGGGGCGGCGAAGACGTCGTACGTACGCCCGCCGATCTCCGCCGTTCCCGTCCAGCGGGCCCCGGACTGGGCCAGCAGCTGCGCGTTCTCCGGACGGTCCCGGCCGAGGAGCATCGACAGCTTGAGCATGGAGTCGAGCGGGTCGGAGGTGTACCTGCGCGGGACCCAGTCGGATGTGGGCATGTGCGCGGCGTCGGACAGGGCGAGCCGTGCCGGACGTGACGGTTCCCTCTGCGGACCCGGCTGCCCCGACGGCTGGTCGAGGGCGACGCCGACCCCTGAGCCGTCCCACGCCAGCAGCCCGCCGCCGGCCCCGTCGAACCGGCCCACGGCGTGGTGGCTGCGGTAGTCGATGACTCCCTCGACGCCGATGGTCCGGTCGCGCAGCGGCACGGTGATCTCGATGCCGGCCGGACTGGCCTCAAAACGGCTCAGCCGGGCGAGCGCGAACCGCTGCGCCTCGGCGGTGGTCACCCGGTGGGGCGGTGCCGACGCGTCCTCGGTCAGGTGGACCACTACGGCGGCCGACGCCACCGCGAGGAGCGAGCCGGCCGCGGTCAGCATCACCCGACGGGGTGGGGCCGCCGAGAACCGGCGCATCAGGGAACGCATGGAGCACCTCGTCGGTCGTGGGGTTCGGAGGGAGCGGAACGGGGAACGCCGGTCACCAGAGCGAAGCGCCCAGGGGCAGCCCGCGACGTGCCCCCGGCAGGACGAAGGCCACGGCGGAGGCCGTGTGGAGTGTGAACCGGGAGAGGGCGTCGGCCGTGGCCAGACGTTCCTGCACCCGTACGAAGAGGCCGGGGTCCTTCATGAAGGCCAGGAAAAGCAGCCCCTGGTCGTCGGCGTCCGCGGCGTAGCTGTAGCCGCGGCGCAGCATCTGCGCCCCACCGTCCAGCCGCGGGTGGGCCAGCCGCACATGGGCGTCGGCGGGGACGACGTACTGCCCGTCCGGGGTCTTGGCGAACAGATTGATGGCGTCGCTCGCCCGGGACCCGCCGAGCGGAACTCCGTCGCTGCGTCGCCGGCCGATGGCCCGGTCCTGCTGCGCGACTGCCAGCTTCCCGAAAGCGCCCACGTCCATGCGGATTCGGCGATAGACCAGATAACTCCCCTGGGCGTCTGCGCCGTTGGAGACGTACACATGCCGATTCGCCTCCTGTCCCGCCGGGTTGCCGGAGCCGTCGAGGAAGCCGAACAGGTTTCGCGGCACCTCGCCCGGGGAGGTCGGCGGCAGGAATCCATGCTGTCGCCAGCGTGGCGTCAGGGCGGATGCCGCAGCACGGTCCAGCGCGGCAGCGGCCCCGACACACGTCCACTGGTCGTCCGCGCACAACTGGACGAGCACATCGCCGTCGGAGATGCCGGGACGCAACTGGTCACCGGCGAAGGTGGGCAGGGGCCGCAGGAGGCTCGGACGCCGAAGACCGAGGCGGTCCGGGAGCCGGGGCCCGACGGCCACGGTGGCGGACAGATGCGAGGCGGCGGCGGTCGTCAGTCCGCTGTCAGACAACGCGTGTTCCGATTCCGTGCCGCCCAACAGGCGCGTCCACCGGGCGAACACGTCACGCACGGCCTGCCGGGCGACGGATTGCGTGGCTCCGGGGGCGATGTCGTACGACAGCAGCAGGACGCACGACTGCGCCGGCGATGTGACCCCGGCCTGCCGGACTCCGTAGAAGGAAGGGCGCGGCCGGTCTTTGTTGTCGGAGCGTACGTCGCCGGAGCAGGCGCTCACGGACAGGGCTGCGGAGGCGGTGGTGGCGAGCATCCGGCGTCGGCTGAATGTGCGCATCCCCATCCCTGCATGTCTTATTTGCTTAGTAATTACGAGATACGGCGTTTTGTCGCCAGGGCAGTGCAGTGGACGGTACACCTGATGCCATGTCCTTGCCCTCACGTGTGTGCCGGACGGCCCGAGTGGTTCTCACCCTGCTGGCCGTCTCGGTGGCAGCGGCCGGATGCGGCGCCGAACAGAGCGACGACCGGCCGGGTTCGCGCGACCGGACGGCGGTGATCCGGGTGCCTGCCGACGCACCGACCATCCAGCGTGCCGTGGACGCCGCCCTGCCGGGAGACCTGGTGCTCGTCGCGCCGGGTGTCTACAAGGAGGACGTGTCACTTCGGGCACGGAACGTGGTTCTGCGCGGAGCCGACCGCGACAAGGTCGTGATCGACGGTGAGTTCAAGCGGAGCAACGGCATCACCGTCACGGGCGCGGGCTCGGTCGTGGAGAACCTGACCGTACGGAACCACCTGGCCAACGGCGTGCTGTTCACCGGAGTCACCGACGAAACCCTCCAGGGCACCGGGGCGGGCGGCGAACTCTACGACCCCCTGGACACGGCGAAGTTCCCGCCGCTGAAGGGATTCCGGGGCTCGTACATCACCGCGTACAACAACGCCCTGTACGGCATCTACGCCTTCGACGCCCGCGATGGCGTCATCGAGCACTCGTACGCCTCCGGGCAGGCCGACTCCGGGATCTACGTCGGCCAGTGCCGCCCCTGCAACACGACGGTGCGCCGCAACACCGTGGCCCACAACGCGGTGGGCATCGAGCTGACCAACGCTTCGGAGAAGCTGACGGTCGAGGACAACGAGGTGCGCCGGAATCGGGTGGGCCTCACCCTCAACTCCAACGACCTCGAAGCGCTGGGCCCGCAACGCCATGCGCTGATCCGCCGGAACGTCATCGCCGACAACAACGAGCCTTCCTCGCCGGCCCAGGCTGACGGCGGTTTCGGCATCGGCATCGGGATCGGTGGCGGCGTCGGCAACCGGATCGAGGACAACACCATCACAGGCAACCGTTCCACCGGGCTCCTGCTCCGCGACGAACAGGGGTACCCGGCCCGCGACAATGCGGTACGCGGTAATCGCGTCCACGCGAACGGAACCGATCTGGTGCTGGCGGTCGCCGCCCTCCGCGGCAACTGCTTCACCGACAACGGCAAGCCCGCGACAAGCCCCCGGAGCTGGCCGCCCAGCTGCGGCAAGGCGGACCAGGACGCACCCATCGCCCAGGGCCAGGGAACCCCGGTGACCCCGCCCCCGGGCGTGTCCTTCCGCTCCGTCCCGGCCCCGCCGCCCCAGCCCCAGCGCCCCGGCCACCCCGAGGACCGGCCCTCGGCCGCGGCCGAGCTGCCGTAGCGGCCCTCCAGAGGAAGACCATCTCCCAGATTTCTCCCAACGGTGGGCGCCGCGCCCAGGACCTGCATCCGAGTCGTGCCTGGAAGACGCATTGTGGGAGCGACGGCACTTTGAACAGCGAGCGGACGTCAGCTCAGGCGTCTCCGCGTCCACCAGACGCACAGGGCTCCGAGCCCGATGGCGAGGGCGAGATAGACCCCGGCCTCGATCCATTGCAGGGCCCAGAAGTTGTCGGCGGGCTGGTACGTGATGCGCTGCTGGTAGCCGGCCTTGGTCAGGGCGCTGACGCACTCCTTGATCGATTCGCAGTCCTCGTAGCCGGGCGGCATGCCGTGTGCGGGATGGCCGGTGCCGTCGAGGGTCTGTTCGGCGGTGACCCAGACGTCCGACGTGCCGAACTCGACCTGCGAGACGGAGTCGAGCCCGTAGTTGCCCAGGCGGCCGGGGGTGAACGGGACCGTGACGGTGGTGGTGGGGGCCAAGTGCTCACGGACCCACATCGGCATGACGAGTTGGACCACGGTGTACGTCGTCAGGGTGGCGGCCATGGCCGGCAGGGTGCGGCGGATGACGACGCCGAGGGTGGCGCCCAGGACGAAGGCGAACGCGGCGTAGCCGAGTGGGGCGATGCCCCGGATGAGGAAGGCCGCGGGGTCGATGCGCGGGACGAAGCTGTCGCCGTTGTCCGAACCGCCCGTGGCCACGGCCTGGTCGATGGGGCCGGCCCACCAGGACACGGCGAGGCTGAGCAGACCCGCTGCGGTCATGGCGACGAGGCCGGCGAGGACGAGCCTGGTCAGCAGCCAGCGGGTACGGGTGACGCCCTGGTTCCAGGCGAGCCGGTGGGTGCCCGTCTCCAGCTCGCGCGCGACGAGCGGGGCGCCCCAGAACATGCCGAGGAGGGCGGGGAGGACGAGGACGGCCACTCCGCCGGCGAAGTACAGAGCGGTGTCGGTGCCGGTGAGCTGCTGGATCAGGCCGCGGCCTGCGGTGGTGTGCAGGTCGGCCAGCCGAGGTCCGGTGGCGGCGAGGATGAGCGCCAGAACGGCCAGTACTGCGAGGGTCAGAGTCGCCTGCGTACGGAGCTGGCGCCAGGTCAGCCAGATCATCGGAGGGGCTCCAGAGCAGTGGTCGGGCGGGAATCGGAGGTGGTGCGGCGGCCCATGTAGGCGAGAACGACGTCTTCGAGGGGGAGTGGGCCGACGGCCCATGCGGGGTCGTGCGGTGCGCGGTCGGGGACGTCGGTGCGTACGACGAGGGTCGTCCGCCCGTCCGCACGGCTGGTGGAGACGACGTGGCTGCCCGTGGGTGGGACGGCCCGGCTGTCGTCCGTTGCCGTGAGCCGCTGGTGGCAGGCCACCAGCCCGTCGATGTCGCCGGCGACCTGGACGCGGGAGTCGACCAGGACGATGACGTGGTCGCAGACCCGCTCGACATCGGAGACCAGATGGGAAGAGAGAACGACGCTCGTTTCCTGTTCTGCGACGGCATCGGTCAGGTCTTCCAGGAACTCACGGCGGGCCAGCGGGTCCAGCGCGGCGACCGGCTCGTCGAGGATCAGCAGCTCGGGGCGCTTGGCGAGGCCGAGCGTGAGGGCGAGCTGGGCGCGCTGGCCACCTGACAGGCGCCCGGCGCGCTGGCCGGGGTCGAGTCCGAGGCGGTGGATCCGTGTTTCGGCGAGGGCCGCGTCCCAGCCCGGGTTGAGGCGGGCGCCGAGCCCGAGGTGCTCGGCGACGGTCAGGCCGGCGTAGGTGGGGGTGTCCTGGGCGACGAAGCCGACCTTGGAGAGTTGTGCGGGGCCGCCGGCAGGGCGGCCGCCGCACACCGCGATCGCGCCAGTGGTCGGGGTGAGCATGCCGGAGGCCAGATTCAGCAGGGTTGATTTTCCTGCCCCGTTGGAGCCGACCAGGCCGACGATCCGGCCCGCCGGCACGTCGAGGGTGCAGTCCGACAGGGCCCAGCGGTGTCGGTATTTCTTGCCCAGAGATCGGGCTTGCAGTACGGCGTCCATGGGGATGGCGTCCTCTTCGGCAGGGAGTTCCGGCCTGTGCGGCCGACCTGCTGCACGCTATGAGCGGGAGGCGGCCGCGCGCGTCCGGCGAACGAACCCTTCCGGTCCTGCGTCGGGAGGAACCGGCATCGGGGTCCTCCATGAGATGTGGACGAGGGAAGTACGACGTCGTCCGGAGACCGCCGGTGAGGACGATGAGGGGTGAGAAGAGGGAGGCGACAATGGGGCGGTGAAGATCGCATCGGCCGCAGAAGCACGCCACCGGCTGCAGGTCGGATTCGTGTCGCTGGCCCGCCCCAGTGGCCCCCTGCCCCGGCCGACCCGGCGCAACCTGGCCTTCGACGTGCTCCTGGCGCTGACTGCGGTCGTCATCGGGGTCAATGACGCCCTCAGCGTGGGGACGGGCACGACGTACGTCCTCGTCGACGGCGTACGGGAGGCCCGCCCGGAAGGGGCGAGCACCTGGTTCGGCGCGGTCGGCCCGATGCTGCTCGCGACACTGCCGCTGGCGCTGCGCCGCCGGTACCCGCTGGCCCTGCTGTGGGTCGTCATGGGGGCGTCGCTGCTGGCCCCGGACAGCCTGGCGCGGTCTGTCTTCTACGTCTTCGTGATCGCCACGTACAGCGCGGTCGCCTACAGCCCGTACAGGATTCTGGCCGTGGCGAGCGTTCCCCCGGCGTTGTTCGTGATCAGCGTTCCGCAGGGCAACCCGGACCTGCCGACGGTCCCGACCGAGTATGTTCCGGCCCTCATCCTGGTGCCTCTGGCCGTGGCCGCGTACGGCATGCGGACGTGGCGGCTGCGCGCCGACGAACGGCAGGAGCGGATGGCGGAGTTGGAACGGCGGCGGGCCGAGGAACTGCGCCGGGCCGCCGAGCATGAGCGCTCCCGTATCGCACGTGAACTGCACGACGTCGTCACGCACAACGTCAGCATGATGGTCATCCAGGCCGGCGGCGCCCGCAAGATGCTGGACATCGACCCCGGCGACACCCGTGAGGCACTGCTCGCCATCGAAGCGGGCGGGCGCGCGGCGATGGCGGAGCTGCGGCATGCGATGGGGCTGCTCACCATGAACACCGAGGACGCAGCCGACCGCGGCATCGCCGCGAGCCGCGCGCCGCAGCCCGGCCTCGACCAACTGCCCGCCCTGGTCGGGCGGGTGCAGGACACCGGCGTGAGTGTCGAGTACACAGTGGTCGGCGAGCCGCGCGACGTTGCCCCCGGCGTCGGCCTGACCGCCTACCGCATTGTCCAGGAAGCCCTGACCAACACGGTCAAACACGCGGCCGGCGGGAAGGCGACCGCCCTCCTCACCTACGACGACGACCAGCTCCGCGTCGAGATCACCGACACCGGGGGAACCCCGAGCGCATCCGCTGCGACCGGCAACGGACACGGCCTCATCGGCCTGCGCGAACGCCTCACCGTCTACGGCGGAACCCTGGAAACAGGCCCGAGTCCCGACGGCGGCTTCCGCGTCGCCGCCCTGATCCCCCTGGAGACAGCCCCGTGACCGACCACCCGCTGCGCGTCGTGGTCGCCGACGACCAGGCGCTCGTGCGTACCGGCTTCCGCATGATCCTCAAAGCCGACGGCATCGAAGTGACCGCCGAGGCGGGCAACGGGATCGAGGCCGTCGAAGCGGTCCGCCGCACCCGCCCCGACGTGGTCCTGATGGACATCCGCATGCCGGAGCTCGACGGCCTGGAAGCCACCCGCCGCATCGTCACCGGTGCCCCCGACGACCCGCGCGTCATCATCCTGACCACCTTCGACCTCGACGAGTACGTCTACGAGGCCCTGGCCGCCGGCGCCAGCGGCTTCCTCCTCAAGGACGTCACCCCGGAACTCGTCACCGCCGCCGTGCGCATGGTCCGCGCCGGCGACGCCCTCCTCGCCCCGACGATCACCCGCCGCCTCGTCGAGCGCTACGCCCGACCCGCCGCCCCCGAGCGAACCGTCCTCCACCGGGACCTCGACGCCCTCACCCCACGCGAACTCGACGTGCTCCGCCTGATCGCACAGGGCCTCAGCAACAGCGAACTCGCCACTCGCCTCCACCTGTCGGAGACGACGGTGAAGACGCACGTCTCCCGCATCCTCGGCAAGCTCCAGCTCCGCGACCGCGTGCAGGCCGTGGTCATGGCGTACGAGACGGGCCTCGTCGGCCCGACTGATGGCTACGCTGCTGGTCAGGCGGGACGTGGCGAAGAGTGATCTGACAGGACGGGCGCGGTTGCGCGAAGCGGCGCTCGGGCTGTTCGCCGAGCGCGGCTTCGAGGCCACGTCGACACGGGCGGTGGCAGCAGCGGCAGGGTTCTCGCCCGCACTGGCGACCCGGCACTTCGGATCGAAGGAAGGGCTGCGCGCGGCAGTCGACGAGTACGTCCTCGACCGATTCGGGTCCGAGTTCCAACGGATCGACACCGAGGATCTTGGTGAGGCTGGCAGCGTCGAAGACGGTGTCCAGGCGCATCGGAGCATCCGGCTCGTCGGGACCGAGGACGCCTGCCGTGCCCGACCAACCGCCCCAGCCGGCCGGCGAATCGCAGGATCGGTGCCGGGCGGTGCGGCGTCCGATTCGCGGACGTACACGTGGGTGAGATGCAGGAAGGGCCTGACCCTCAGAGAGGATCAGGCCCTTGACCTGGTGTTTCAGCTGTCGGGGTGGCGGGATTTGAACCCACGACCTCTTCGTCCCGAACGAAGCGCGCTGCCAAGCTGCGCTACACCCCGATCGCCGCCGGTCTCCCGGCGACATCGACAACTCTAGCCCACCGGCGCCCGGAGACGAAATCCGGTTTATGTCGTGATCGGCGGGCGCGGGCCGGTCAGGCGTCCCGGGATGTCAGGGTGAGCAGGGTCGCCTCCGGGGGGCAGGCCACGCGGACCGGGGCGTAGCGGCTCGTACCGCAGCCCGCCGAGACGTGGAGGTAGGAGCGGTTGCCGCCGGTGTGGTGGGTGGAGAGGCCCTTCACGCGGTCCGTGTCCAGGTCGCAGTTGGTGACCAGGGCGCCGTAGAAGGGGATGCACACCTGCCCGCCGTGGGTGTGACCGGCGAGGATCAGGGGGTAACCGTCCGTCGTGAACGCGTCCAGGGAGCGCAGGTACGGGGCGTGGACCACGCCGATCGAGAGGTCGGCGCCCGTCTCCGGGCCACCGGACACCTCGGCGTAGCGGTCGCGCTTGATGTGCGGGTCGTCCAGGCCGGTGAAGGCGAGCTCCAGGCCGTCCAGCTTCAGGCGGCCGCGCGTGTTGGACAGGTTGAGCCAGCCCGCCTCGTCGAAGGCGTCGCGCATCGGCTCCCACGGGTTGTGGACGACGCCGGTCGCCGGGCCGTTGCCGTTGAGGCCGTGCTTGCCCGACGCCTTCTCGAAGAGATAGCGGACCGGGTTGCGCAGCTTGGGGCCGTAGTAGTCGTTGGAGCCGAACACGTACACGCCCGGGAGCTCCATCAGCGGGCCGAGCGCGTCCAGCAGCTCCGGCACGGCCTCGGGGTCGGAGAGGTTGTCGCCGGTGTTCACCACGAAGTCGGGGCGCAGACCGGCCAGGGACTGGAGCCAGGCGCGCTTCTTGCGCTGTCCGCCGACCATGTGCACGTCGGAGATCTGGAGGACGCGCAGCGGGCGTGCCCCACTCGGAAGCACCGGGACCGTGACCCTGCGCAGGCGGAACGAGCGGACCTCGAAGCCTGCCGCGTAGGCGAGACCGGCGGCGCCGGCCGCGGCGGTGACCGCCGTGATTTTCAGGGGTACTCCGTAGCGTGCGCGCATGCGCCCATCGTCGCAGACGTCGTGTGCCCGCAGGAAAACAGGCGGGCGCCGGGCGCCCCGCACCTGCCACAATCACCTCATGACCACGCTCAAGTCCAAGCTCAAGGAAGACCTCACCACGGCCATGAAGGCGCGTGACGAGCTGACCTCGTCCACGCTCCGGCTGACCCTCACCGCGATCACGAAGGAAGAGGTCGGCGGCAAGACCGCCCGCGAGCTCTCCGACGACGAGGTGCAGAAGGTGATCGCCAAGGAGGCCAAGAAGCGCCGTGAGGC
This sequence comes from Streptomyces sp. NBC_00209, assembly GCF_045206345.1. Lineage (NCBI taxonomy): Bacteria > Bacillati > Actinomycetota > Actinomycetes > Kitasatosporales > Streptomycetaceae > Streptomyces > Streptomyces sp. NBC_00209. The sequence continues at coordinate 3,798,205 of NZ_CP108121.1, forward strand.
CGCCGATGCCTTCGCCAAGGGCGGCCGGACCGAGCAGGCCGAGCGGGAGAAGAAGGAGGGCGCGATCCTCGATGCGTACCTCCCGCAGCAGCTGAGCGACGAGGAGCTGACCGCGATCGTGGCCTCCGCCGTCGAAGAGGCTAAGGCCGCCGGGGCCGAGGGGCCCCGCGCGATGGGCGCCGTCATGAAGATCGTCAACCCGAAGGTCGCGGGGCGCGCCGAGGGCGGCCGGGTGGCCGCCACGGTCAAGAAGCTCCTCGCGGGCTGAGCGAAGCCGGGGCCGGCCGTATACGTATGAGGGCGGGGCGCCCCGGATGATCCGGAACGCCCCGCCCTCGTATGCGTAACGGCTGATCAGGGGCCGTTCGTGCCGCCGTCGTTCTGGCCGCGGCCGTGGCCGTTGTTCCCGCCGAGGACGTCCGGCGGGATGCTGATGCCGGGGAACGGGTTGTTGTCGCCGCCGGGCTTGTTGTCGCCCGGCTTCTTCTTGTCCCCGCCCTTGTTCTTGTCCTTGTCCTCCTTCTCCTTCGCCCGCGGTACGTCGACCGGGTTGAAGGAAGGGGTCTCGGACGAGCTCAGGGCGCCGGTCATCGCCGTCCGCCAGATCGGACCGGGAAGGCAGCCACCGCAGACCTTGTCGTAGTACTGGCCGCCGATGACGATGTCGGTCATCTCGTCCTGGCGGGCGCCGTCGCTGCCGACCCATACCGCAGTGGACAGGTTCGGCGTGTAGCCGACGAACCAGGCGTTCTTGCGCCCGTCGGTCGTACCGGTCTTGCCCGCGTTGTCACGGTCGCTGAGGCCGGCCTGCGTGCCGGTGCCGTCCTCGACCACGCCCTTGAGCATCTGATTGACGGTGTCGGCCGTGTGCTCGCTCATCGCGCGGTTGCACTGCGACTTCGGTACGTCGATCGGCTTGCCGTCCGGCTTGGTGACCGAGAGGAGCGCGACCGGGGTGCAGTACGTGCCGCGGTTGGCGAAGGTCGCGTACACCGACGCCATGGCAAGCGGGGTCGACTCCTGCCCGCCCAGCGTGGTGTTGGCGACCTGCCACAGCGGCTTGTTGTCGCCGCGTTCGTAGCCGACCTTCTTCGCCATCGCGAGCGTCTCGCAGAGGCCGGTCTTCTGTTCCAGTTTCGCGAAGTAGGTGTTGATCGACCTGCCCAGCGCGCTGGTCATGTCGAACATGCCCTTCTCCGACTCCGTCTCGTTCTGCACATCCCACGGCTTGTCGTCCGTGGGGGCGCCCTCACAGGTGCGGAAGGCGTCGGCGGGCAGGCTGATCTTGCGCGGGGTGTCGAAGCTCTGCGCCGGGCTGATGCCCTTCTCCAGTGCCGCCGCCGCGGTGATCGGCTTGAACGTCGACCCGACCTGGAAGCCGACGTAGCTGCCGCCCATCGCGTGGTCGACGGAGAGGTTCAGCACGGTCTGGTGCTTGGAGGGGTCGAGACCGTACGGCCGGGACTGGGCCATCGCCAGGATCCGGCCGGTGCCGGGCTGGACCTGGACGACCGCGTCGGCGACCTTGTCGTCCTTGTTGACCCGGGAGACGGCGGCCTCGTTGGACGCGGCCTGCGACCTCGGGTCCAGGGTCGTCTTGATGGTCAGACCGCCGGTCGCCCAGAGCTTGGCGCGGTCCTTCTCGGTCTTGCCGAAGGCCGGGTCGTTCTTGACGATCTTCGAGACGTAGTCGCAGAAGAACCCGGCACCGCTCACGGCGGTGATGCAGCCGTTCCGCGGCCGCTTGACCTTCAGCTTGATCGGGGTGTTCTTGGCCTTGTCCGCATCTTGCTGCGAGACCTTGCCGATGTCCGCCATCCGCTGGAGCACGGTGTTGCGGCGCTTGGTCGCTTCCTCCGTGTCGTTGATGGGGTCGTAGCGGCTGGGCGACTGCACGATCCCGGCGAGCAGCGCCGCCTCCTCCAGCTTCAGGTCCTTGGCCGACTTGGAGAAGTAGCGCTGGGAAGCCGCCTCGACGCCGTATGCCTGCTGCCCGAAGAAGGTGATGTTGAGGTAGTTCTCCAGGATCTTCCGCTTGCCGAGCTCTTCCTCGACCTGGATCGCGTACTTCAGCTCCTGGACCTTGCGGCCCAGCGTCTGCTGGGTGGCCTCGGCGACCTTGGCCGGGTCGTCGCCGGCCTCCTCCACGAAGACGTTCTTCACGTACTGCTGGGTGAGGGTCGACGCGCCTTCCGCCGTACCGCCCGTCTGAACGTTTCGGTTCAGCGCGCGCAGGATGCCCTTGAGGTCGACCGCGCCGTGCTCGTAGAACCGGGCGTCCTCGATCGCGATGATCGCGTTCTGCATGTACGGGGAGATGCTCGTGAGCGGCACCACCGTGCGGTCGCGCGAGTAGACCGTGGCGATCAGGCCGCCCTTGTTGTCGAGGATCTTGGTGCGCTGGCTCAGCGGCGGGGTCTTCAGGTTCGCCGGGATCTCATCGAACCCGTCGACCGTCCCCTTGGCCGCGAGGCCCAGTGCTCCGGCCGCCGGCAGCGCGATGCCCGCCAGGACGACTCCGGAGAGTGCGGCGACACCGAGGAACTTGGCGGCCTGCTGGGTCGTGGTGAGACCCCCGCCCGAGCGCTTCTTTGGCATGGGGGCAGCCTAATCCGTAGATATGAGCGTTCCGTAGGACCGGGGGTCTCTCGGAGCGTTCGCGTACCGGACCGTGACATTCGGAACCGGCGTGGATGCCGCGCTGCGGCTGCTGGACCTGGTGGCATGGTGACGCGAGGCGGCTACGTTCCCATTCGCCGGACACACGGATATGCCTTGGCCTAAGCTGCTCTCAACTGTCACAGCAGTCCGGTTCCGTATCAACCCCCGTGCACGATCCGGCCACATGCCCGGCGCTCCCGAATTCGCCCCGTGTGTCACCGAACGTCCGATGCGGTTCTGGCAGACTGTCCCGATTCTGACGGGATAGTCCCGCATGTCCTCACCTCACTCCCCTGGGTGATCTGCCGTATACGCATAGTCCGTTCGGGCCATTCAAGATTGGGCCCGAAGGGGGTGTTGTGCTGTCGCCACCTTCCGTAACGTCCTCAACTGGCAGCGGTGAATATGCCGCTGCCGCCGTGGGGGAGCCTCGATTCGGGAGAGGACGGCGCCGGGATGGGCTGGGTAACCGACTGGAGTGCGCAGGCAGCCTGCCGCACTACTGATCCGGATGAACTGTTCGTACAAGGGGCAGCGCAGAACAGGGCCAAGGCGGTGTGCACCGGATGCCCGGTGCGGACCGAGTGCCTGGCCGACGCGCTGGACAACCGCGTCGAATTCGGCGTGTGGGGTGGGATGACCGAGCGGGAGCGCCGCGCGCTGCTGCGCAGACGGCCGACGGTGACGTCCTGGCGCCGGCTGCTGGAGACCGCCCGCAGTGAGTACGAGCGCGCCTCGGGCATCCTGCCCGTGGCGATCGGGCTGGATGGCAGCGAGGAGCTGCACGAGACGTTCGCCGCCGTCGGCTAGTCCCCGGCGTTCCGTACGTTGTACGGCTTACGTAGGACGAGGGGCTAGGCAGCTCCGGCCGGTGCGGCACCGGTCGCGAGGCGGTCCCCGATGGCTCGCAGGCCCGAGAGGTCATGGACGTCTCCGGGCAACGCGGCCACGGCGGTCACGGCCACCTCGGGGTGCAGCGTGGTGAAGCGGTCGCGTGTGTTCTGTTCGCGCGCGACCACCTGCATCCGCTCGGCATGCAGACGGAGCAGGCCCGCGGTCAGTTCTTCGGTGGTGATGGCCGCCGTGCTGCCGGGCCGGGGTTCGGAGTCCGTGGTGGGTGCGTGCCCGGCCGCGGGGGAGTCGGCGGGCTCACGAAGTCCAGCCTTCCCGGCCGCCTGATCCACAATGCCGTCGATTTCAAGATTTTCTGCTTCAAGTTTCTCCGCGCCGGCGAGCGCCTGCTCGGCGGAGAGCCGCGCCGCGTCGCTGCCGTGGACCCGATTGAGCACCAGCCCCGCGAGCGGCATGTCCTCCGCGGCCAGGCGCTCCACGAAGTACGCCGCCTCGCGCAGGGCGTCCCGCTCCGGAGTCGCGACGACGAGAAACGCCGTACCGGGTGCCTGAAGGAGTTTGTACGTGGCGTCCGCCCGGGTACGGAAGCCGCCGAACATGGTGTCCATCGCGGCGACGAACGTCTGTACGTCACGCAGGAACTGGCCGCCCAGCAGCTTGCCCAGCGTCCCGGTCATCATCGACATGCCCACGTTGAGAAACTTCATCCCCGCGCGGCCGCCCATCTTCGCGGGCGCCATCAGCAGCTTGATGAACTTCCCGTCCAGGAACGAGCCCAAACGCTTCGGGGCGTCCAGGAAGTCCAGCGCGGACCGCGACGGCGGCGTGTCCACGACGATCAGGTCCCACTCGTCCCGCGCCCGGAGCTGCCCCAGCTTCTCCATCGCCATGTACTCCTGCGTGCCCGCGAAACCGGCCGACAGGGACTGGTAGAAGGGGTTCTCCAGGATCGCGCGGGCCCGCTCGCCGTCCGCGTGCGCCTCCACGATCTCGTCGAAGGTCCGCTTCATGTCGAGCATCATGGCGTGCAGCTCGCCGGAGCCCTCGATGCCCTTCACCCGGCGCGGGACGTTGTCCAGCGAGTCGATGCCCATGGACTGGGCGAGCCTGCGGGCCGGGTCGATGGTGAGGACGACGACCTTGCGGCCGCGCTCCGCCGCCCGCACCCCGAGCGCCGCGGCGGTGGTCGTCTTGCCGACACCGCCGGAACCGCAGCAGACGATGATCCGGATGCCCGGATCATCGATCAGGGCGTCGGTGTCCAGTGCCGGTACGGGAGCCGCCGCGTCGCCCCCGGCACCGCTCCCCGTCCCCGCCTTCGTGCGCGCTGTCATGAACCCGCCCCTCGTCCGGCTCCCGCTCGGCCCGCGCCCTGTTCGCGGAGCGCGGCCGCCAGGTGGTCGAGCCCGGCCCGGTCCACCCCCTCACCGATCAGCGGCAGCTCGTACCCCGGCAGACCGAGGCCGGCCAGCACACTGCGCTGCTCGCGCTCCAGCTCGACCCGCTGGGTGTGCTCGGCGGCCTGCTCGACCAGCGGGCGCACGAGCCCCGCCGCGCCGGTCACGCCCGCCCGCGTCAGCGTCTTGGCGATCTCCTTGCGCCGTCCGCCCACCGTGGCGCGCAGCGCGTCCCCGTCCAGCAGCTGCGGGCGCACCATGTTCACGATGACCCGGCCCACCGGCAGTTCGGCGGTGCGCAGTTCCGCGATGCCGTCCGCGGTCTCCTGGACCGGCATCTCCTCCAGCAGTGTCACCAGGTGCACCGCGGTCTCCGGGGACTTCAGCACCCGCATCACGGCCTGCGCCTGATTGTGTATCGGGCCGATCCGGGCGAGCCCGGCCACCTCGTCGTTCACGTTGAGGAAGCGGGTGATGCGGCCGGTCGGCGGGGCGTCCATGATCACGTAGTCGTAGACGAACCGGTTCTGCCGGTCCTTGCGGCGGACCGCCTCGCACGCCTTGCCCGTCAGCAGGACGTCCCGCACCCCGGGCGCGATGGTGGTGGCGAAGTCGATCGCGCCGAGCTTCTTGAGCGCCCGGCCCGCGCTGCCGAGCTTGTAGAACATCTGGAGGTAGTCGAGGAGCGCCAGCTCCGCGTCGATGGCGAGCGCGTAGACCTCGCCGCCGCCCGGGGCGACGGCGATCCTGCGCTCCTCGTAGGGGAGGGAGTCCGCCTCGAAGAGCTGGGCGATGCCCTGCCTGCCCTCGACCTCCACGAGGAGGGTGCGCCTGCCCTCGGTCGCGAGGGCGAGCGCGAGGGCGGCGGCGACCGTGGTCTTACCGGTACCGCCCTTGCCGCTGACGACCTGGAACCTGCTCACGTATTCGAGCCTAACCAGTCGCACCGCAGGCTACGCACGAGGCTGCGCGTGCCCGGGATCGCGCAGGCATTACAGTCGGGCCATGACCAAGTGGGAATACGCGAAAGTTACACCACATGACGTGGCATAGCTAGGATGGCCTCTGACCTGCGGTTATGGCCACGCGAAGACCCCGCCCATGCGCCACGGGGGCAGCACACGGACGGGGCCGAAACACCCGCTCCTACCGCACCGCGCCGACGCGATCACGGGAGGGACGGGAACCTAGCGGGCAGCCCCGAGGATGTACCCGAGGACGGCCCACAGCGAGAGACCGGCGAGACGCCAGGCATACCGGTTCACCATCGGATGCGCTCCGCATTCCCGCCGACGCACGTAGGGCACGGGCGCTTGTACGTCCACCCGCACAGCGAGCACCCAGCGAACCCACAGCAGCCGTCGCACCAAATGGCGCGGTGTCCGGCGCACGTGCCGCAGTAGGACGGGACCGGGGCGGGGGGCGGGGCGACCGGTACCGGGTCCGGGATATGTCGCTTCCGCCGTGGCTTGATGCGGGGCCGCTCCGGGGCCGTCGTCACCTAGTTGTACTGACCTGTGAGGTTGGGGACGCGGCTGGCGGGTGGTTGGCCGTTGAGCGCGGTGTGTCCGCGGTGGTGATTGTAGGTGTGCAGCCATCGCGGGTAGGCGTCGCGTCGTTCGGTCTCGGTCCGGTAGGGCTGGGCGTAGGCCCATTCGTCCAGCAGAGTGCGGTTGAAGCGTTCGACCTTGCCGTTGGTCTGGGGCCGGTAGGGGCGGGTGCGCTTGTGTGAGATCCCTTGTCCGGCCAGGGTGTTGCGCCACAGGTGGCTCTTGTAGCAGGAGCCGTTGTCGGTGAGCACGCGCTCGACGCTGATCCCGGCCTGGGTGAAGTAGGCGTGGGCCCGCTGCCAGAAACCGACGGCGGTCTCCTTCTTCTCGTCGGTGAGGATCTCGCTGTAGGCGAGACGGGAGTGGTCGTCGACGGCGTTGTGGAGGTAGCCGTAGCCGGCGCCGGAGCGGGTCTTGCGGCCGGCCCGGCGCCCCAGGGTCTTGTGGCCGCCGCCGTCGGGGATGTTGCCGAGCTTCTTGATGTCGACGTGCACCAGCTCGCCGGGGCGGTCGCGTTCGTAGCGGCGGATCGCCCGGCCGGTGGCCCGGTCCAGATGCGTGAGCCGGGCCAGGCCGTAGCGGGTCAGCACGCGGTGGACGGTGGCCGGGTTCAGGCCCAGGAGGTAGGCGATGCGGGCGGGTCCCCATCGCCGCAGGACGCGCACCTTGATGATCCGCCGCTCGGTGCGGGGCGGCGTGCGGTGCGGGCTGCGACGGGGCTGGGAGGAGCGGTCGGTCATGCCGGCCTCGCCGAGTTCACGGTAGCGGCCGGCCCACCGCTGAGCCGTGGTGGGCGAGACTTGGAAGCGCTCGGCGGCCCGCCGAAGCGGCCAGCCGTCGTCCACGACGCAGCGGGCCAGACGCAGCCGTCCGGTCTCAGTCAGGGGTGCATTACGGTGGGGCACGAGGGCCTTTCTGGTCGGTGTAGACGTCGCAATCCACACCGAACCCGGAAGGCCCTCACTCGTTCAAGATCACTCCACCGTGAACCCTGTCACCAACCTCCGTGGACAGAACACCTAGTGCCCCTCGGGGTGCCGCCCCATGAGGACGTTCGCGTCTGTGACGGTCGTCCAGTCGCCACCCGTTCGGGCACGATCCCGGACGTTGGCCAGCTCCCGGCAACCGGCGCAACCGTCCACGGGCGTCGGCTCTAGCTCGCCGGAGCGGTCGGGCAGTACAACCGGTGCACTCGGATACGTTCTCGGCTCGCTCATGCCGACCCCTTTGCGTCGTCCGTATGACGACCAAGCTAGGGAGACCGGTCCCTCAACTCCTAGCCAGTTCTACGTTGTTGCACGCGACTTCCTACCGCACAGCGTCGAGTGCAGCCGCTACGAGCGCGCGGGCGTCCGGGCCGTAGGCGGCCAGCTCCTGGAGGTCCGCCCATGCCTTGACGTACATCCCCACTTCACCCGGTGCGGTGAGCGTCACTTGCGCTGTCAGCAGTTCCACATGCACGCGCTGGTCATCGAAGATGTCGAACGTTTCCAGCGTCCACATGCTCCGCTCACGCGCGGCGAACGGGATGATCCCCAAGGAGACAGCGGGTAGCGACATGATCGAGAGAAGGTGCCCCAACTGGCCCACCATTGCTGCCGAGTTGCCTACCTGATAGCGCAACACCGACTCCTCGACCAGCAGCGCGAACCGGTGTGTCCCCTCGTGGAGCACGCGGGCGCGGGCCATGCGGGCGTCTACCGCTTCCTCGGTGTCGTTGGGGGTGCCGTGAAACCGGCTGATGGACGAGAGCAGAGCGGCGGCGTAGGCGGGCGTCTGGAAGAGTCCCGGCACGACGTGCGAGGCGTAGGCCCGGTGCAGCTTGGTGCGCTCGTACAGCGGGATGCGAGCCTCTTGCAGGCGGCGCAGGCCGGTGCGCTGTAGTCGCTTCCACTCCAGATACATGGAGTCCGCCGTACGCGATGCGGCCACTATGTCGGCCGCCTGATCATCCACCCCGCAGGCGGCGCACCACGTGCGGATGTCAGCGTCAGACGGGGGCGTACGGGCGCTCTCGATGCGAGAAGTCTTGGACTTGTGCCAGCCGCAGCGAGAGGCCAGCTCATGCCCCTTCAAACCCGCGTCTAGGCGCGCTTCACGGAGTCGTGCCGCAACAGCCTTGCGGGCGCTCTCAACGCTGGATGACTGGTACTGGGGCATGAGCTAGAGCGGCTAGACCGTGAACCTCTCGTGCGGGGTGGCGCGCTGCCACACGGCCTCGAACGCCTCGCTGAACTTCTTGATCACTGCCGGGTCATCGCACATCTCGTTGCAGTCCAGCGCGCCGTTTCCGGTGAAGTGCCCGAACCTGATCAGCCGGTCATCAAAGATCCACAGATCAGCGCCCGGCAGGAGGAGCGTTGCGGCGTCCCTGCGCGGCAGCCACCGCACCTGTTCCCCCGCTTCCTGGTTGAGGTGCGATGCCTCGTGCTCGAACCGGATGTAGTCGGTAACCGGCTCGGACACGACGCGGGCCCGCCGCATCTCCACCCCCCGCCCGACTGCTTCCCGCACCGTTTCCATCCATGGGCGGAAGTCCTCGGCAAAGGCCGGAGTGATCCCGCCCGCCCGCTTCCACTCGGCGAAGCGGCCCCCGTCGTCGTACCCCTCGTACGTGTCCCGCATTTCGAGGTGTACGGCGGAGCGCTGACAGTCCCCGATCAGCTCACTGAACGGCGGAACGCTGCTCGGCCTCATCACACGCCTTCCTGATCAGATGCACCATGCTCGCCGGGACGCGGATCACCGCCTCAGAGTCGGGGATGTGCCCGACCGTCAGGCACTCCGCTTCCGTCTCCTCGTCGGCCTTCCACCCCTGGAACACCATGTCAGCCGATTTCTCGTCCACCCACACCGTGGGGCAGTTGTCGCCGTTGGTGTTCGGGTCCTTGCCGAAGAACTTTAGAGCCATGACCTTGACCCCTGCCTACTCGGTTGCGTCTTGTTGCATGAGCGTCACCCTGTCGAGTGGCCAGCGTCAAGGCCGCCTGCATCTGCGGAACTTGATCCCTCCATATCTGTCTACCCGCCAGTAATGTGACGCTCAGTCAGAAACGTAGGAAACCCCGACGTCGAACCGCAGCGGGGCCGGTGGTCGGGGTCACCTAGGAACGTTCCTAGGTGCTCAGCGTGCGGCGCAGTGCCTAAGAATCGCAGGGACGGAAAACCCTTGGTATAGCTGGACTACCCCCACCCTCGACCCCCACACGCCGGCCAGATACCCGGCCTTTCTTTCGAAGGCGTCCCGGAGACGCAAGAAACCCCCGACGCCCGAACCCACAGCGGGGCCGGTCATCGGGGGTCACATAGGAACGTTCCTAGGTGGTCGGGGCGTCACGGCCGCCCGTACGCGTTGAATAGCTCGGTAAGTAGCGGCGGCCATTCCTCGGAACTGTAGAGGCCATCAGACAGCAGCTTGCCGAACAGCGCGTGATCTGATTCAACCTCCCGCCCGAGGGCCGCACCGCCAGCGGCGAAAGCCTCATAAGAGCGCTGCCACAAATCGCACCGGCGCGCACAGAATGGCCTGCGTCCGCTGTTATCGGAACGGCGGTGTGTTGGTCGGTCGCAGCCAACACGACGACAAATGCGCTCAGGCATCCGTGTACTCCTCGCACTCGTCACAGCGGGGCGCACGGTGATCCGGGTAATTCAGGTCAATGGCGAATCGGCGCACGCTCAACAGGCGGCCGCACTCTCGGCATCGCTTCCGCGCGCTGTGGTCTAGGTCTATCTGGACGTACTGCATTACGGGTTCCCTTGGGCGTTTAGCCGGTCGGTGCAACGGTCGGACCAGCGGAGCGCGGGCAGATCAAATACAGGGTTAACCTCGGGGTGCCAGATGGCGCGGACATCCGGGAAATTAGGCGATCGGCAGATGTCACGCCAAGCGAAACCGAGGGAACGAAACCATTCGGTAATCGCCCTCTCGCGGTTCAGCTCGGCCATCATTACCCCGTGATCCGGTCCGCTGAAAAACGTTGGGGAAAGCTCCCGATCCGTGATCCAGTCGGCGGCATCCTCGCTGTAGAGCTTCGCTCCGTCCGGGTGCTCCCACAGCACATCGCGAACAACAGCGGGAGTAGGCGCGCTAAGCGTCAGGAGACGGCTCACACGGACGCGCAATGGGGCGGCAGCGACGTAACGGCGACGGCTCATTAGCGGTTCCCCCAACGGGCGTTGGCGGCCTTACGTGCCGAAGCGCTCCGAGCTAGAGCCGCTGCGGCCTCAAGGTCCACGACCTCGGCACCCTCGGCGCTGATACTCGCGATTTCGGCGGCCGTCTCACGGGGGAGATTGAGCGACTTCAGCAGCGCCATAAACGTCTTGCGGTGCTTATCAGCCTGCTCTAGAGCGGGGTTAATCTGCGGACCATAGCGGCCTTGGACAATCGCACCGTGTTGGGCAATGGCCGATTCCATCAGGTCGAGTTCATCGAGAATGCGGGCGGCCTGATCAACGATGCGGGCATGATCCGGGTCAAGGTCGAAAGCCTCCGTAATCTCGTCACGGAATGCAGCCGACCGGCTAGTTTCGGGCATGGCACCTCCTTACGGTGCGTATTGGTTTGCTGGACCTGAGAGCTATGCGGGCACGCATCCGGGAAGGTGCTATACGCATGCGATCCGGAAAGGTGCTGTTAAGGGGGCATGGCCCACCCCCTCGGCCTTCCCTTGTCAACTCTCCGTGACATCCGCTCTGTCACGCACTGTGAAATGCTCGGGCGAAATCACAGCGGGAATGATGCGATCACCAAGGATCGGGCGCGGCTTCCCTGTCCCGCCCTAGGTGGGTTATTGGCCGGGGGCTAGCTGCTCTCGCTGTGGCGGATTCAGCCTGCGTCTTTTGGGTGTGGTGCCAGCGGCACAACAGTTGGAGATTGTCTAGGCCGTGGTCGTCGCCAGGGGTGATGTGGTCCACGTCCGTGCCGGTCGCATTGCAGCGCTGGCCGGTGTCGAATAGCACCCCCTGGCAAACACCCCCCGCCCGTCGAATCACGCGCGCCCGTAGACGCTCCCAGTTGGCCGGTAGGCGGTCGCGCCGGTTGCTTGTTGCCCATGCCATAGGGGCGGCTCCTTTCGGCGGACAGCGGGGCCGGTGGCGTGCCGACCCCGCAAGACGTCAGATGATCATTCGGCTACTGACAATGCCCGTGGGCGAGAAATGGTTCTCCTGTGGCCCCTTTCGATCTTCGGCTAGCTCCTCGGCTACGTCGGCGATCTCGCCTAGCGGCAGCGTAAGAAAGTCACCGGAGAACAGCGAGTCAGTCTCGTTGACCTGCTGACGAAGAACGTCTAGGGAGGCCGTCAGACCAGCCTGAGCCCAACCTGTACCGCGCATCGGTAGGTACTCGTAAGACTCCTCCGGGATTGCGTCAAGGAAGTTCACCGTAAGGTCATGCAGCGTCCCGTAACGGCGTCGCGTCTCACCAATCGCACCGGCAACAGCGCTGAATGCCTCGGCTGCTACAGCTCGCTTTTCCTTGAAGTCAGCGATCACGGAATCGCGGTACTCGGTGAGGAACTTTCGATCCTTCCAGAGCGCGTTATACGCCGAGCGTGCCTTGCGTAGATCCGCCACCGACTCGGTCAGCACGAGAGAACAGCTCTCTAGGGCCGTCTCAGCGTCCAGAATCGCAGCGGCCACACTCGGTGCCTTCTTACCAGCCCGCAGCGCCTCGGCACCCTTTCGCACGGCAGCAACGCGGACGCTTTCGGCCTCGGCCTCCAGGTCGTTCCAGCGGTCGGCAAGCGACTCGCAATCCTCATACGCCGCGATCACCTTTTCCCAACGGTCACCAGCAACAGCAGGGGAAAGATCGCAATGCATCGGGCCGGACGCGAGATCAATAACGCTGTCGGTCAGAATGTCGTCAGGACGCTTTGCGCGGTTGACCTTTCCAGCCAGTTCAGCGATATCACGCTTAGCGGCGGCGGAGGCGTCTAGGGCCATGCGTACGTTTCCGGGGGCGAGTTCAATCATTTCATTTTCCTCTCGGTGAATATCAATGGTGGGGCAATGCGGGCTGCTAGCGCCGGTACTAATCTCCCAGGTCGATGGAGAATTGGTTACCGATACGGTCGGCTAGCTCCGCACCCTTTCGCGCAATCTCGGCGGCCTCGGCAGCGCTCTGCACATCGGTTTCTTGCTGCCTCGCGCGACCGCCCGATGGCACGGAAGCGGTGATCAGCGGGTGGCCCTCCACTGTTACGCCCGGCTCTCGATCAACTAAGCCGTTAGCGGGTGCGCGCTCGAAGGCTCGGCCCTGGCTTTGCTGACTAAGGGATGCGTAATCCCACGCGGTCGCCATGGTTGTTCCTTCCGGGGACACAAAAAGGCCCCCTTACTCACCGGGTCTCTGTCACAGACCACAGCGGGCAAGGGGGCCCATCGGGGAGGAGTGCGCCGACTATGCGCGCGTGGCTCAACTCGCCGAAGAATAAGGGGGATTGCGGGTGACAGCCGCAGGGTGGGGGTGGATCACATAGGAACGTTCCTAGGTGCTCGACGCGTGAACCGGCCAGAAGGAAGAGAGAAAGACTGACCGGCCACGCGACGAACCTAGAGGCACTCCGAGAACGGCTACCACCCCGTTCACTCTCCAGTGAGTGAGTTTGTTAAGGGTGAGAGTGAAGAAACCCGGATAATACCTCGGGGCCCGTCATTCCGTTACCTAACCGGTACCGGCCGGCTCGGGGTCAATGGAGAATTCGCGAATTCGCGGAGACATCTACAGCGGAGAGGGGGCGGCGCAACGCAACAACACTTCAAACAGTTGCCCCGCAGACATTCCAAATGCCATGGGTACTGTCTGAGTTAGATGTCTTCAATTCCTATGTACAGTCTGTTGCTCTGTTGCTTTACCCAGGTCAGAGGGGGTATGGACGTGCAACACATAGCGTGCACACGCAACACACCCCCTCCGCGCTGTCCTTACTCAGCTCGGAACAGCTCCGGGGAATCCGACCAATCCGCCTGCGCTGCAATACGGATGCCGGTAAACCCGCGCTTCCCCGCGCTGTTGTACGTGCCCATGGTGCGGCAACGTTCCTTGAGTGCGGCCGTCAGGGAACGCTTAGTGCGGTACGCGTCCATGCCCTCATCCTCGGCCCACGCTGTGTAGGCGTTCCATAGGTCAGCGCCCGTAACGCGCCCCTGTGGGTCCTCCACGAGGATGCCGGGGAAGAACCCTGCCAAGGTGTCCGACTCTTCCTTGTACGCCTCCACGGCCGCCTTCACGCTGTCCGGGTCGTGCAACCCGTCGGCGTACCAATCGGCGCTGCCACGGACCAGCCACGCGAGAATGCCGGGCATCTCGGCGCGTAGCGTCTCCTCTAGGTTCAGGTCCTTATTGGCACCTTGGAAACTCTGGAGAAAAGGAATCAGCTTTACGCGTCGCCATGTGCCGTTGTCCTGCTCCTTAACGACCGGCTTGTAATTGCTGGCCAGCAGGATCAACGCTTGCGGCTTGAACGCGTACGGCTTGCGATACTTGGGATTAACCGTGATCTCTTCCCCGCCGGTCGCATTCTTGATAGCAGCACTGTCGAGAACGGCGGATCGGTTCGTCTCGCTGGCCAGCGCTAGGCGAGTGCCAACGAGCATTTCGGCATCCGGCCCGCCGCGCGTCTTCCCGCTGGTGGTGAACATGTCGAAAGGCACCGTGGTGGCGTGCGCGCCGAGTAGATCCCGCAGCGTGGTTAGCAGGGTGGACTTTCCATTTGAGCCGGACCCGTAGAGAACAGCGAAACACTGTTCCCGCGTGCTGCCGGTGATCCCGTAGCCCAACAGTCGCTGGACGTAGCCGGGCAACTCCGGGTCATGGGCGAACACTTCGGCGAGGAACTGTTCCCACCGAGGGGCCTTAGCATCCGGGTCATAGGCCACGCCGACAGCCTTTGTGATCCGCTGTTCCGGCGCACCCTCGGAAAGCTCCCCGGTGCGTAGGTCGATGACCCCATTAGGCGCAGCGAGTAGCCACGGGTCGGCGTCCCACTCTCCGCTGTAGCGCACATCGGATAGTCCCTTGAGCATTTCCACGACGTTGTCTCGGCGCTGCTTGCTCCCGAGATACTGCGAACGCCGCTGGTCCTTTTCGGTCCGGCGGAGATCGCGCAGCATGGTTTGGACGGTTGACGTTACGTCGTCGCCCTCGGCGTCCGTGTGCCAGTGGTGGGCATCCTCGGGGAACGAGTGCCAGCCGCGCGCCCGGTTGAATGTCAGAGCACCATTGAACCGGTCATTGAGTGCATGTATAGCTAGATCGTCGTCGGCCATGCTGCCGATTTCCTCGGCGGTGCCGGTGCCGTTCGCTGTCTGCTGTAGTAGAGCTAGCAGCGCATCGGTGTTGACGTTCGTTAGGTCGATTCCCATTACAGCTCCACCCCAGCAGCACCCATTACGGCCGCGATTCCGTCGATCTCTTTCTTAAGATTCTTCTTCACGTGCTTTTCGCGCGCCGTCCATGGGTCCATGCGGTCGTGTTCGGCGAGCAGTCGCAGGTACCGCTTACGGGCAACCCAGAGTTGCGCCATGACGCGCTCTAGGT
This sequence comes from Streptomyces sp. NBC_00209, assembly GCF_045206345.1. Classification (NCBI taxonomy): domain Bacteria; kingdom Bacillati; phylum Actinomycetota; class Actinomycetes; order Kitasatosporales; family Streptomycetaceae; genus Streptomyces; species Streptomyces sp. NBC_00209. Next base: position 3,813,213 of record NZ_CP108121.1, read on the forward strand.
CCCAATCCACATCGGCGGTCGGGTCGCACAATTCGTATCCGGGGTTTCCGTGCGCGTCGCTGGGCTTGAGCCGTCCGCGCTGGATTGTCTGTGGCAGGCAGTGCGGTGCGCGGTGCCCGAGCGACGTTCCGTGTGTGTGCTCGCAGCCACAGAAGGGGCAGGCGATGACGCGGCTTTGTCCGGCCAATGTGCCGTTGCCGTAGTGGACATCGATTAGGAATGCTTGTGTCTTGGGTGTGTACGTATCAAGGTTCATTTCGGGGCCTCTCTCGGGTGGCACCTAGGAACGTTCCTAGGTGAGTCAGCGGGTGGCGGTGCCGTACGTCGTGCGCCGGTAGTAGTCGCGGTCACGGCATGAGCGGCTGCACCATCGGGGGCGCTGTCCCTTGCCGCAGTAGGGCTTAAGGGGCTGTCCGCATTCGCACTTGGCGCGCATGGGCGGAACTCCTCTCCGATGCATCGGAATTGGGGCCAAAGAAAAAGCACCCTCACGGCGGAAGGTGCCTACGGTTGAGAGAGGGTGTTGGTTAAGTGTCACTCTTAGTAATTGTTTGGCTACAGCTTTCCTGTGTGCCTCTCTGGCGGTGCGTCAGGGCTTGCCTGGCACCCGAGGGCGGCGAGAGGGGGAGCGGCCCGCAGGTGGCCGCCTGTGGCTTCCTGGGGGTAAACGAAAGGACCCGCCCGGATCTCCCCGGACGGGTCCTGTTCCTGAACTGTGTTGCCTATGCGGCTGCTTCCTGCTGTCGCGCTGCGGGCTTGGCCCATGTGATAGTCACGCGGGGCTCTACTACCGGCTCGGCCTTGTTCCCTCGGCTCTTTTCGTCGTCGCGCGCCTTGCGGATCTCCACCCGCTGAACGAACAGCTTGACCAAGTCGCGCCGGTCGTTCAGTGAGGCTTTCGCCCACCACGTACCGGGGCCGATCGGGTCGCCAGTTGCGTCGGAGTCTTGCTCAAGCCACGACGCGATGGGCAGTACGGGAACGTCGGTTTCTCCGAGTTCGGCCATGCGGGCATCGCATCCGGCTAGCCGCTCCTGCTGCTGCCTTACGTCACGCTGCCAGCGGGCCCGTCCGACCTCGTCGCCCCGGTACAAGTCGGCGTCGTCGTAAAGCTGCCCCAGGGCCCGCGCGGCATCAGCCCGTTCCTGCACCACTGTGCGCCGCTCCTGTGCCGTCTCCGGGCTCTCGTTAGCCTCTCCGTACCGCTGTGCCGCAGCCGCCAACACGTCGCCGGTCTCGGGGTCATCTTCGCCCGCAGTGATCAGCGCGAATACTCGGCGGGCAACGAGATCGTCTACACCAACGCGCGTGATGTATGAGCCGCCCTCGTGCTCGCCGGGCTTGCGCTTGGTGCCGGACGGCCGAGAGCAGAAGTACGAACCACCAACAGGGCGGGGTGAGTTGTTGGCGCTCTTGGGTCGGCCACACTCGCAGTACAGGACTTCCATGGACGTCAGTAGCGCCGTGGTCCGGTTCTCGAACTTGCGCTTGGGGCGGCTGTCTAGCCACTCCTGCAACTCGAACCAGTCGCCAGGCTCGATGATCGGTTTCCATGGCTGCATCGGGGTGCCGTCCTCGGCGCGCAGGATGCGATGCCCGACTACCCGCAGCTTGGCCGGGTCGGTCTTCTGCGGCTCATAGATGGGCTCGGTTGCGAAGCCTGCCAACTGCGGGTGCCGCAGCATTCCGGCGAGAGTCTTGATATGCCACGCACCCCCCTTGGTCTTCTTCCCCCGCGCGCTGCCTTGCGTGGGTACGTCGTCGGCGTTGAGCTGCGTAACGATGCTGCCCAGCGAACCGGGAACGGTCTTCCCCGTGGGCTTGGCAGCGGTGGCGCGCGACTTGTGCTTACGGATGTTCCACCACACCCGCTGGATGATCTTCGCTTGGTCGGCGTCGGTGTCCAGTACCTGAATGGCAATGGGCTTTCCGTCGGCGTTGTGGCGCGTCACCTGGCGCAGCTTCCGGCCGAACGGTGCCTTCCCGCCGACATACCCACCGAGGGCCCGCGCCTGCTTCACCGCATCGCGTACGGCAACGCTCTTGTTCTTGCTTTCCTGGTATGACCCATCCAGCCGGAAAATCAGGTGGATAAGGTCCATGATGTTGCCCTGCCGGAACACACCCTCGGTGGTGCTGATGATCGTCACGCCGAGCCCGAGGAGTTCGTTCACGATGCCGAGTGCATCGGTCGGTTCGAGCCGAGAAAGGCGGCTGATGTTGTAGACGATGATCACGTTGATACGGCCCATGCGGCAGTCACGCAGTAGGCGTTCAAACTCGGGGCGTTCCTTCCCGCTGAACGCGCTTATGCCCACGTCCTCATAGTGGCCGCACCACTTAGCCGCGCGATCCTGCCGAGCCGCTTCGGTGGCAAACAGTTCGAACCGCGCATGGTTGGCCCCGCGCTGGGATGCCGGGCTTGCCTCGCTGCCATTGAGTCGGCCGTAGGACTGTCGGCCGTAGGCTGCTACGTGGAGATCCATACCTATTACCACCTGCGGAGTGATCATGACGGCATCATGCCATCGTAAATGGGAATACGCGACCGTGCCCCTTCTCGTGCACGCGACCAAGCAGATTCTGGACACCTGGGGCGAGGACGGCTGGGAGCTGGTCCAGGTCGTTCCCGGCCCGAACAACCCCGAGCAGCTCGTGGCCTACCTGAAGCGGGAGAAGCAGTAGTGGCGGGCACCGTCGAGGCGAAGCTCGCCGAGCTCGGACTGCCGCTGCCGGCCGTCGTACCGCCGCTGGCCTCGTACCAGCCGGCCGTGCAGTCCGGGGTGTACGTGTACACGTCCGGTCAGCTGCCCATGGTCGACGGCAAGCTGGCCGTGACCGGCAAGGTCGGCGCCGAGGTCACGGCCGACGAGGCCAAGGAGCTCGCGAAGACCTGCGCGCTGAACGCCCTCGCCGCCGTGAAGTCGGTCGCGGGCGACCTGGACCGGATCGCCCGGGTCGTGAAGGTGGTCGGCTTCGTCGCCTCGGCCACCGACTTCACCGGCCAGCCCGGTGTGATCAACGGTGCGAGCGAGCTGCTGGGCGAGGTCCTCGGGGACAAGGGTGTGCACGCCCGCAGCGCCGTGGGCGTCGCCGTGCTGCCGCTGGACGCGCCGGTCGAGGTCGAGATCCAGGTCGAGCTGACCGGAGCCTGATCCGTACCGTCTCCGCCCCTGATCCCGTCCGGCCGTGAGGGCCGGGCGGGATCTTGTGTGTACACGCCATGTACGGATCCGGGGGCCCCTCGAACATCGACGCGGTTCCGGATAGCCTCCGGCCATGTCCAATGGTCAGTGGTACCCCCCGGAATGGCCCGGCCGGATCAGGGCCCTCGCCGCAGGCGAGCTGACGGCGGCCGAGCCCCGGCGGGCCGCCACCGTGATGCTGCTCCGGGACGACGCCACCGGCGCCGGGGGCGCACCCGCCGTCCACATGCTGCGCCGGCGCACCTCGATGGCCTTCGCCGGAGGGGCGTACGCCTATCCGGGTGGCGGCGTCGACCCGCGCGACGACGACCGGCTCGTCCGCTGGGCCGGGCCCGCGCTGGAGACCTGGGCGCACCGGCTGGGGGTCGGCACGCCGGCGGAGGCGCAGGCGATCGTCTGCGCCGCGGTCCGCGAGACGTACGAGGAGGCCGGGGTCCTGCTGGCCGGTCCGACGCCGGAGACCGTCGTCACCGACACCACCGGCGACGACTGGGAGGCCGATCGCGCGGCGCTGGTGGCGCGGGAGCTGTCGTTCGCCGCGTTCCTGGAGCGGCGCGGGCTGGTGCTGCGCTCGGACCTGCTGGGGGCGTGGGCGCGCTGGATCACGCCGGAGTTCGAGCCGCGCCGCTACGACACGTGGTTCTTCGTCGCCGCGCTCCCCGCGGGCCAGCGCACCCGGAACGCCTCGACGGAGGCCGACCGCACGGTGTGGATCACCCCGGGCGACGCGGCCGGCGGATACGACCGGGGCGAGCTGCTGATGATGCCGCCGACCGTGGCGACGCTGCGGACACTGCGGCCGTACGCCACCGCCGCGCGGGCGCTGGAGGCGGCGTCGGACCAGGACCTCACCCCCGTACTCGCGCAGGCGCGTCTGGACGGTGACGCGCTGGTGCTGAGCTGGCCGGGGCACGAGGAATTCACCAAGCACGTTTCCACGGCCGATGCCGGCGAAACGCACGACGGGGAGAAAAAGGGCGACGTGGAGGGCGGTGCGGCATGAGTGACGCGGCGGCACTGCCCGGACAGCCGCGCGGCAGTGTGCTCTCCGGTCCCGCCACGGCTCGTACGGTCAACGTCCTGGCGCCCAACCCCTCGGCGATGACGCTGGACGGGACCAACACGTGGATCGTCGCCGAGCCCGGCTCGGACCTGGCGGTGGTCATCGACCCGGGCCCGCTGGACGACGCCCATCTGCGGGCAATCATCGACACCGCCGAGCGGGCGGGCCGCCGGGTCGCGCTCACGCTCCTCACCCACGGCCACCCCGACCACGCGGAGGGCGCGGCACGGTTCGCGGAGCTGACCCGGACCAAGGTGCGCGCGCTCGACCCGGAGCTGCGGCTCGGCGACGAGGGCCTGGGCACGGGTGACGTGATCACGACCGGCGGCCTTGAGATGTACGTGGTGCCGACGCCGGGCCACACGGCGGACTCGCTGTCGTTCCATCTGCCGGCCGATCAGGCGGTGCTGACCGGGGACACGATCCTCGGACGCGGGACGACGCTGGTCGCGCACCCGGACGGGCGGCTCGGGGACTACCTCGACTCGCTGCGGCGGCTGCGCTCGCTGACGGTGGACGACGGGGTCCGCACGGTGCTGCCCGGCCACGGGCCCGTGCTGGACGACGCGCAGGGGGCGGTCGAGTTCTATCTCGCCCATCGCGCGCACCGGCTGGCCCAGGTGGAGACCGCTGTGGAATCGGGCTACCGGACCTCGTCCGAGGTGGTGGCCCATGTCTACGCGGACGTGGACCGTTCGCTGTGGCCGGCCGCGGAGCTGTCGGTGCGGGCGCAGCTGGACTACCTGGGCGAGCACGGGCTGATCTGAGGGCGCATGGATGAGGGGCCCTGCCGACAGCCGGCGGGGCCCCTCACCCATGGCGTACGACGACGGGTCAGCGCGACCGCTTGGCCAGCCGCTCCACGTCCAGGAGGATCACCGCGCGGGCCTCAAGGCGCAGCCAGCCGCGGCCGGCGAAGTCGGCGAGGGCCTTGTTGACCGTCTCGCGGGACGCGCCGACCAGCTGGGCCAGCTCCTCCTGCGTCAGGTCGTGCACCACGTGGATGCCTTCCTCGGACTGGACGCCGAAGCGGCGCGACAGGTCCAGGAGGGCGCGGGCGACGCGGCCGGGCACATCGGAGAAGACCAGGTCGGACATCTGGTCGTTGGTCTTGCGCAGGCGCCGGGCGACGGCGCGCAGGAGGGCCGTCGCCACCTCGGGGCGCGCGTTGAGCCAGGGCTGGAGGTCGCCGTGGCCGAGGCCGAGGAGCTTGACCTCGGTCAGCGCGGTGGCGGTGGCGGTGCGCGGGCCCGGGTCGAAGAGCGAGAGCTCACCGATCAGCTCGCCGGGGCCGAGGACCGCCAGCATGTTCTCGCGACCGTCGGGGGAGGTGCGGTGGAGCTTCACCTTGCCCTCGGTGACCACATAGAGGCGGTCGCCCGGGTCACCCTCGTGGAAGAGCGCGTCACCGCGCGCGAGGGTCACCTCACTCATCGAGGCGCGGAGCTCCGCGGCCTGCTCGTCATCGAGCGCCGCGAAAAGCGGGGCGCGCCGCAGAACGTCGTCCACGAGTTCTCTCCTTGTCGGCCTGTTCAGGGAACCGTGGTCCCCATCATGCCGGACGGTAAAACAGTGCGATCAATCACAAACCAGTTTGACGCACGCGCGTGCCGAGGGGTACGGCAGGGGGCCGATTGGGGGCGGATCACCCGTGACCGGGGTGGATGTCAGTGCCGGGCTCTAGGCTGGCCGAGTGTCCGGATTGCCGGTGAGAGCGCAGGCCAAGGGGGCTGATGGGGTGTCGGAGGGCCGTGATTCCGCTGTGGGCGAACAGGGTGCGAGCAAGGGGAAGAAACTGAAGAAATCGGCGGAAAGCAGCTCCGGGGCGGCGAAGAGCCGGTCCGCCGGCTCCGGCTCGGCCGGGCGGGCGAAGCCGGCGGAGGCCGGGGTGCCCGGAGCCGCCGCGCCGAAGAGGAAGCCGGGGCGGCCCGAATCGCATCTGGCCATGGTCCGTCGCGCCCGCCGGATCAACCGCGAGCTCGCCGAGGTCTACCCGTACGCCCATCCGGAGCTGGACTTCCGGAATCCGTTCGAACTGCTCGTCGCCACGGTTCTGTCCGCCCAGACCACCGACCTGAGGGTCAACCAGACGACGCCCGCTCTCTTCGCCGCCTATCCCACCCCCGAGGACATGGCCGCCGCCGTCCCGGAGAAGCTGGAAGAGCTCATCCGGCCCACCGGTTTCTTCCGGGCCAAGGCGAGGTCGCTGCTCGGCCTGTCCGCCGCGCTCCGCGACGACTTCGGCGGTGAGGTGCCGGGGAGGCTCGCGGATCTCGTGAAGCTGCCCGGAGTCGGCCGCAAGACGGCCAACGTGGTGTTGGGCAATGCCTTCGGAGTGCCTGGAATTACCGTAGATACCCATTTTGGGCGGTTGGTCCGGCGGTGGAAGTGGACCGAGCAGGAGGACCCGGAGAAGGTCGAGGCGGAGGTCGCGACGATCTTCCCCAAGAGCGAGTGGACCATGCTCTCGCACCGCGTCATTTTTCACGGCCGCCGCGTCTGCCACGCCCGCAAGCCCGCCTGCGGCGCCTGCCCGATCGCCCCGCTGTGCCCGTCGTACGGTGAGGGCGAGACGGACCCGGAGAAGGCCCGCACGCTCCTGAAGTACGAGATGGGAGGCCGGCCGGGCCAGCGGTTGAACCCGCCGCCGGACTACCCGGGAAGCCCGGCACCTCCCCTGGGCGCCGACTGACGCGGACCGCCGCTGCGGAACGAATGGCGGGACGACGGGCGTTGTGAGACGGAGGGGTGCCTATGAAGACGCATGAGACCGGCACGGAGCGCGGTGGGGCGGACGGCCCTGCGGTCATGGTTTCGGAGGAGGGGCTGCCCGACTGGCTCGACCCCGTCGCCCGTGCCGCGCACACGGTGCGGCCGCAGCAGCTCAGCCGCTTCCTGCCGCCGGAGAACGGGGCCGGACGCCAGTCGGCCGTGCTCGTCCTGTTCGGCGAGGGCGCACGCGGCCCGGAGCTGCTTCTGATGGAGCGTGCCGGAAGCCTGCGCTCCCATCCCGGCCAGCCGTCGTTCCCCGGCGGCTCGCTCGACCCGGAGGACGGCGACCAGGCGACGACCGGACCGCTGAGGGCCGCTCTGCGCGAGGCCGAGGAGGAGACCGGCCTCGATCCGCGCGGGGTGCAGATCTTCGGTGTGCTGCCCCGTCTCTACATCCCCGTGAGCAGCTTCGTGGTGACGCCGGTCCTCGGCTGGTGGCGGACGCCCAGCCCGGTCGGCGTGGTCGACCCGGGCGAGACGGCGCGGGTCTTCACGGTCCCCGTGGCGGATCTCACGGACCCGGCCAACCGGGCGACGGCCGTTCACCCCAGCGGTCACCGGGGCCCGGCATTTCTGGTCGAATCAGCACTCGTCTGGGGGTTCACGGCCGGCGTGATCGACCGGATTCTGCACTTCGCGGGCTGGGAACGCCCGTGGGACAGAGCCAGGCAGGTGCCGCTCGACTGGCGCGCATGACAGGCTGACTTCCGTGCTCCGCCGATCCGGGACCGCCCGGACCACGGAGACGTACGGGCCCGGTGACGAATCTGCGAGGCTATAGACGGTGAACGTGCTGGACATCCTGCTGCTGGCCGGAGCCGTGTGGTTCGCGGTCATCGGCTATCGCCAGGGGTTCGTCGTCGGCATTCTGTCGGTGATCGGGTTCCTGGGCGGCGGTCTCGTCGCCGTCTACCTCCTGCCGGTCCTGTGGGACCAGATGACGGACGGTTCGGAGGTCTCCTCCACCGCGGCCGTCGTCGCGGTCGTCATCGTGATCGTGTGCGCGTCGATCGGCCAGGCGTTCACCACCCATCTGGGCAACAAACTCCGCCGCCACATCACCTGGTCGCCCGCACGCGCCCTGGACGCCACCGGCGGCGCCCTGGTCAACGTGGTGGCGATGCTGCTCGTCGCCTGGCTGATCGGCTCCGCCCTGGCGGGCACCTCGCTGCCGACGCTGGGCAAGGAGGTCCGCAGCTCCTCGGTCCTGCTGGGTGTCTCCCGGGTGATGCCGCCCCAGGCGTCCACCTGGTTCACGGACTTCTCCTCGGTCCTCGCGCAGAACGGCTTCCCGCAGGTCTTCAGCCCGTTCGCCAACGAACCCATCACCGAGGTCAGGGCCCCCGACCCGGCGCTGGTCGGCAGCCCCGTCGCCGCGCGCGCCAAGCAGTCCATCGTGAAGGTCGTGGGTACGGCCCCGAGCTGCGGCAAGGTCCTCGAAGGCACCGGGTTCGTGTTCTCCGACCGCCGGGTGATGACCAACGCGCACGTCGTCGGCGGCGTGGACGAGCCGACCGTGCAGATCGGCGGCCAGGGACGCCTGTACGACGCGAAGGTCGTCCTCTATGACTGGCGGCGCGACATCGCCGTACTCGACGTCCCGGACCTCGACGTGAAGCCCCTGCGGTTCACCGGCCCCGACAGCGACGCGGAGACGGGCGACAGCGCCATCGTCGCGGGCTTCCCCGAGAACGGCTCGTACGACGTACGCTCCGCGCGCGTCCGGGCCCGCATCGACGCCAACGGCCCCGACATCTACCACCGGGGCACGGTCCGCCGTGATGTGTACTCGCTCTACACCACGGTCCGTCAGGGCAACTCCGGCGGACCGCTGCTGACCCCCGAGGGCAAGGTGTACGGAGTCGTGTTCGCGAAGTCGCTCGACGACCCGGACACGGGCTACGCGCTGACGGCGGACGAGATCCGCGACGACATCACACAGGGCCGTACCGCCAACCAGCGGGTCGACAGCCAGGGATGCGCGCTCTGAAGGTCTCCGGGCGGTCCGTGCGGGACCGTCGGCGCGTCAGTTACGGGGATGGCGCAGCCGCGCCGAGACCCAGCGGGCCCGGCGGCGGAGGATGCGTGAGATGCCGAGCCGAGGATCATGCATGACGTGCAAAGCGTGCACCCGGCCCTGAAGGCCGTTCCCCTCGTGAATGCCCGGATCCGCCGTGGCGGTCGAGCGACGGTTGCGTGCTGCGTCACCGAAGTCGTGCGTCCAGCCCATACCCGGACGTCTGCCCGTGCCTCATGGTCCGTAACCGCCTATCCGTCAGCCAATTGGCTTATGCGCCGGGCACGTGGCCGTTCATAGGACGTGTGTGCCACAGCGGCTAGCGATCCGGCTCGGAATCCTTGAGCCAGTTGATGAGTTCGGCCGAGAACCCCGCCGGATCCTCCTCGTGGGGGAAGTGGCCCAGACCGTCGAAAAGTCGCCAACGGTAGGGCGCCTCGACGTACTCGCCGGAGCCGGCCGAGCTGCGGGTGCGGACCGCCGGATCGAGTGAACCGTGCAGGTGCAGCGTCGGCACCCGAACGGGCCGCTTCATGCGTCGGTTGAACTGGATGCCGTCCGGGCGCGCCAGCGAGCGCACCATCCAGCGGTACGGCTCGATCGAGCAGTGCGCCGTCGAGGGGATCGTCATGGCCCGCCGGTAGACGCCCAGCGTCGTCTCGTCGGGGAATTCCGCCTTGCCCGGCCCCGCCCAGTCACTGATCAGCCGGCCCACCAAGGCGCCCTCGTCGGCGACGAGCTGACGCTCCGGCACCCAGGGCCGCTGAAAGCCCCAGATGTACGAGCCGGCCCGGGACTGCGCGAAGTCGGAGAGCATCGAGGAGCGCCACCGCCGTGGGTGGGGCATCGAGGAGACGACCAGCCGGCGCACCAGCTTCGGGCGCATCACGGCGGCGGTCCAGGCCAGGTATCCGCCCATGTCGTGGCCGACGAGGGCGGCGTCCGGCTCGCCGAGGGACCTCACCACGCCCGTGATGTCGAGCGCCAGATTGGCGGGGTCGTAGCCCCGGGGTGTGCGGTCGCTGCCGCCGACGCCGCGCAGGTCCATCGCCACGGCCCGGAAGCCGGCCTCGGCGAGCGCGGGCAGCTGGTGCCGCCAGGTCCACCAGAACTGCGGGAAACCGTGCAGGAGGAGGACCAGCGGCCCTTCACCCATTTCGGCGATGTGGAAGCGGGCGCCGTTCGCCGCGACGTCCCGGTGGGTCCAGGGGCCGTCGAGGCGGACGGGACCGCCGGCCGGGGCGGACGGTGCGGGAACGGTCATGTGGACGAGCGTGCCACAGCCGGCGCCTTGTCCTGGACCGGTGCGCTTTCGATGGCCCGGTCGGAGCGGGTGCTGCCGCCCACCGGGAGGATCGCGTCGGCGGCGGTCTCGGGGCGCGGGTGCGGCTTGACGCCCTGGAGGACGGCGGCGGTCTGCTTGGCGGAGGCGATGGACTTCTCCGGCGGCTTGACCTTCTTGATCTTCGCGTAGCCGAAGAGCGCGAGCAGAATGCCCAGCAGGATGAACGCGCCGCCCACGATCAGGAACGACCAGGCGAGGCCCAGCCCCAGGTTGTGGATGCCGTACGCGGCCGCGAAGCTCAGCACCGGGATCGCGAACAGGATCAGCACGCCCGTGACGATGAACGCCACACTGCCGATGACGCCGCGCTTGACGTCCTGCCGCACCTCGGCCTTGGCCAGGGCGATTTCGTCGTGCACCAGCGCCGACAGTTCGGCCGTCGCCGACGCGACCAGCTGGCCGAGACTGCGGTCGGCGCTGCCCGCGAAATTGCCGGGGTCGCTCATCCCTGACTCCCTCTCCTGTTCAACACGTCCGATGTCAGATCATGCCGGACTGTCCGGCCTGTTGCTCGCTGCCCCCGCCAGTCGGGCAAGGCGGCGGTGCTCGGCCGCCTTCTCCTCGTAGATGGCGGCCATCCTCAGGTGGTAGGCCGGATCGTCCTGTTCGTAGACGTCCGGCACTCCGGAACCGTCCTCGTCGAGTTCCTCGGCGTCGGACAGCGCCCTGTATCTGCGTACCCGGAGTTTGAGCAGTACACCGGAGAGTACGGCGGCAATGAGGGAGCCGAGCAGAACCGACGCCTTGATCTCGTTGATCATGTCGTCGTCACCGGCGAACGCGAGCTCCCCGATCAGCAGCGACACGGTGAAGCCGATGCCGGCAAGGGTGGCGATCGCGAAGACGTCCGCCCAGGCCAGATCCCTGTTCAGCTCGGCCTTGGTGAGCCTGGTGGTCAACCACGTACCGCCGAAGACGCCGATGGTCTTGCCGGCGACGAGGCCCAGCACGACCCCGAGGGTCTCCGGCCGGTCGAACACGGAGGCCACCGCGCCGCCGGCGAGGGAGACCCCTGCGGAGAAGAGCGCGAAGACCGGCACGGCGAAACCCGCCGACAGCGGGTGCACCAAGTGCTCGATGCGCTCACCGGGCGAGTGCTCCTCGCCCTCACGGCGGGTGCAGCGCAGCATCAGGCCCATGGCGACACCGGCGATGGTGGCGTGGACGCCGCTGTTGTACATCAGCCCCCAGATGACCAGGGCGAGCGGTACGTAGACGTACCAGCCGCGCACACCGAGGCGGAGCAGCAGATAGAAGAGGCCCAGGCCGAGGAAGGCGCCGCCGAGCGCGAGGAAGTCGATGTCCTCGGTGAAGAAGACGGCGATGATGAGGATCGCGAAGAGGTCGTCCACGACGGCGAGCGTCAGCAGGAAGGCCCGGAGCGCGGCGGGCAGCGAGGCGCCGATGACGGCGAGGACGGCGAGCGCGAAGGCGATGTCCGTGGCGGTGGGGACTGCCCAGCCGTCCTTCGAGCCGTCGCCGAAGACGTTCACCAGGGTGTAGACGACCGCTGGGACCGCCATGCCGCAGAGCGCGGCGGCCACGGGGAGTGCCGCGGCCCTCGGGTCGCGCAGTTCTCCCGCCACGAGTTCGCGTTTGAGTTCGACGCCCGCGACGAAGAAGAAGATCGCGAGCAGCCCGTCGGCGGCCCAGTGCTCCACGGAGAGGTGCAGACCGAGGGTCTCGGGCCCGAGGTGGAAGTCGCTGACGGCGGAGTAGCTCGAACCCGCGGTGTTCGCCCACACCAACGCGGCCACGGCGGCGACCAGCAGGATGACGCCCCCGACGGTCTCCGTACGCAGGGCGTCGGCGACGTAGTTGCGCTCGGGGAGCGGCAGCCGCCCCAGGAAGGTGCGGCGCGGGCCGGTGGGCGTAGGGGTGGGTGTGGCCACGGGGGAGACCTCCGGGTCGGTACGGCAGCGATGGCATGGCTGATGCACTTGCCGACCAGACTTCCCGGCACCCCTGTGAAGATTTTCGTATCTTGTTGTCGATCAGCTGCCACTGTACCCGCGGGGCGTGGCGATAAGGATGCGTGGGAGCGGTGATCTCACCGTAAGCGCCCGAAGGGCACCCGGCGCGCTGCCGGGTGCCCTTCGGGTCGTGCGCCGGTGTCAGTCCTCGGAGGAGGCCGACGGCAGCTGGTTCTGGATCAGGTCCATGACCGAGGAGTCGGTCAGGGTCGTGACATCGCCCAGGGCCCTGTTCTCCGCCACGTCACGCAGCAGGCGGCGCATGATCTTGCCGGAACGGGTCTTCGGCAGCTCGGCCACCGGCATGACGCGCTTCGGCTTGGCGATCGGGCCGAGGGTCGCCCCGACGTGGTTGCGCAGCTCCGCCACCAGCTCGTCGGAGGCGGTCGCGGTGCCCCGCAGGATGACGAAGGCGACGATGGCCTGACCCGTCGTCTCGTCGGCGGCGCCGACCACGGCGGCCTCGGCGACCGACGGGTGCGAGACGAGCGCCGACTCGACCTCGGTGGTCGAGATGTTGTGCCCGGACACCAGCATCACGTCGTCCACCCGGCCGAGCAGCCAGATGTCGCCGTCCTCGTCCTTCTTGGCGCCGTCGCCGGCGAAGTACTTGCCTTCGAAGCGCGACCAGTAGGTGTCGAGGAAGCGCTGGTCGTCGCGCCAGATGGTGCGGAGCATCGACGGCCACGGCTCGGTGAGGACCAGGTAGCCGCCCCCGCCGTTCGGGACCTCGTTGGCCTCGTCGTCCACGACGGTCGCGGAGATGCCCGGCAGGGCGCGCTGGGCGCTTCCCGGCTTCGTCTCGGTGACGCCGGGCAGCGGCGAGATCATCATCGTGCCGGTCTCGGTCTGCCACCAGGTGTCCACGATCGGGCACTTGTCGGCACCGATGTGCTTGCGGTACCAGATCCATGCCTCGGGGTTGATCGGCTCACCGACCGAACCGAGGACGCGCAGGGACGACAGGTCGAACTTGGCGGGGATGTCGTCCCCCCACTTCATGAACGTACGGATCGCGGTCGGCGCGGTGTAGAGGATCGTGACCCCGTACTTCTGGACGATCTCCCAGAAGCGCCCCTGGTGCGGGGTGTCGGGGGTGCCCTCGTACATCACCTGCGTGGCGCCGTTGGCCAGCGGTCCGTAGACGATGTAGGAGTGCCCGGTCACCCAGCCGATGTCGGCGGTGCACCAGTAGACATCGGTCTCCGGCTTGAGGTCGAAGACCGCCTGGTGGGTGTACGCCGCCTGGGTGAGGTAACCGCCGGAGGTGTGCAGGATGCCCTTGGGCTTCCCGGTGGTGCCCGACGTGTACAGGATGAAGAGCGGCTGCTCCGCCTCGAACGCCTCGGGGGTGTGCTCGGCGGACTGGCGGCCCGTGATCTCGTGCCACCAGACGTCGCGGCCCTCGGTCCACGCGGTGTCCTGGCCCGTACGGCGGACGACCAGGACGTGTTCCACGCTGTCGATACGGGAGACGGCGTCGTCGACCGCGGGCTTGAGCGCGGAGGGCTTGCCGCGGCGGTAGCCGCCATCGGCGGTGATGACGACCTTCGCGTCCGCGTCCTGGATGCGGGCGGCGATGGCGTCGGCGGAGAACCCACCGAAGACCACCGAGTGCGCGGCGCCGATGCGGGCGCAGGCCAGCATCGCGAAGGCGGCCTCGGGGATCATCGGGAGGTAGACGGCGACCCGGTCGCCCTTGCCGACACCGAGCTCGGTGAGGGCGTTGGCGGCGCGGGAGACCTCGTCCTTCAGCTCTGTGTAGGTGATGGCGCGGCTGTCGCCGGGCTCGCCCTCGAAGTGGATGGCGACCCGGTCGCCGTTGCCCGCCTCGACGTGACGGTCCACGCAGTTGTACGCGACGTTGAGCTCGCCGTCCGCGAACCACTTCGCGAAGGGCGGGTTGCTCCAGTCGAGGGTCTCGGTCGGCTCGGTGGCCCAGGTCAGGCGGCGGGCCTGCTCGGCCCAGAAGCCCAGCCGGTCCGCTTCGGCCTGCTCGTACGCCTCTGCGGTGACGTTGGCGTTGGCGGCCAGCTCGGCAGGCGGAGCGAACTTCCGCTCTTCCCGAAGCAGGTTGGCCAGGCTTTCGTTACTCACGACTTCTCCCAGTCCCAGGGTGTCCGTTGTGTCCCGGGGCATAGCTCATCAGTCCCAAGGCCAGGTGACAAGTGTCTGCCGGGAATTGGTTTAGACCTGTGTCTCGTGTATAGAGGCATGATCCCGCCTCCACGCCGTGGCGGCGCGGTGGAGCACACCGTCGGTGTGGGCGCCGCCGACACGGAAGCGGGATCACCAGGTCTTACGGATTCGAGCCGCCTGCGGTTCAGCCGCCGGTACGTGCCGGCTCGACCGGGTCTGCCGGCTCGGCCGGGTGCGCCGGTGCGATCGGGTGCGCCGGTGTGATCGGGTGCGCCGGTGTGATCGGGTCGAACACCTCGGCCGTGCCGCTCTCCGTGCTCGTGTCCTCGTCCAGTAGGTACGACTGGGCCTCGGCCACGTGGAAGTACATGCCGTGAAGGTGAAGGGTGCCGTCGGCGATCCGGCGCGCCACCGATGGGTGGGCCCTCAGATGGTCGAGTTGCTGGACCACGTTGGTCAGGCAGAGCTGTTCCACCGCGTCGGCGGGCAGCCGTCCGTAGAGCCGGACCGGGTCGCCGCCGGCCGAGGTCACCCGGGCCAGGCTGGGGATTCCGTGCCGGAGCCAGCGCCACAGCGAGGTGTCCGGGGCTTCCGGGGCGGCCCCCAGCAGCGCGTTCATCGCGCCGCAGTCCGAGTGGCCGCAGACGGTGATGGACTCGACGCCGAGCACGTCCACCGCGTACTCGATCGCGGCCCCCACCGAGTGGTCGCCCGCCTCGGCGTCGGGAGGCGGCACCAGGTTGCCGATGTTCCGCACGGTGAACAGGTCACCCGGGCCGCTGGCCGTGATCATGCTCGTCACGAGGCGGGAGTCCGCGCAGGTGATGAAGAGCTGCGAGGGACGTTGGCCCTCCCTGGCGAGTCGCGCCAGCTCCCCCCGGACCAGGGGCGCCGTATCCCGCTGGAACGAGCTGAGACCTCTGACCAGCCGGTGATCGCGGGCGGGGCGCGAGGGTCGGCCGACGGATGCGGCCTGCTCGGTGGGCGCGGTGTGTGCGGGGCGATCGCCGTGCGGGGCGGTGAGTGCCTGGGGGGAGGCGGCTGTGGGGGTGGTGCTGCCGGTGTGAGGCGAGGCGGAGGCGGGGGCGGGGCTACCCGGGGCCGGGCCGGGGGAGGTTGCGATCCTGGTGGGGGCGGCTGTTGCCGTTTGTGCGGTGCGTACGGTGCCTGCGGTGTGTGCGGGGCTCGGCGGACGGACCGTGCCCCGGGCACTCGCCGTGTGTTGCGGGACCTCGGCCGCGGTGACATCCGCGCCGTTGTCGGCGTTCGCGGGAGGGGCATGCACGGGGTGGTCGTGGCAGTGGTGGTTGCGCCAGGGGGTCCATGGCCGGCAGCAGGAGTGCGCTGCCGCGGCGGGCTCGGCGATCCTGCCGCCCGACCTCCCGGCGAACACCACCTGGCCGCCGTGGGCCGTATGGGCGTTGGACCAGTCCTGGATCGTCTCGTATGCGGCGTGGTCCATGAACGAGCCGTCCAGCTCCAGGACCACATCCGCATCCTGGGGGAGCCGTCCCAGGACCCGGCTGAGGCGGGGAACGGCCAGAAAGGTCAACTGGCCCCGAACGACCACGAGATGCTGCCCGTTCTGTTCGGACACCGAGATCCGGGTTTGGCCCAGCCGGTGCAGGGCGACGGCCACCGCTACGGCGATGCCGATGACCACGCCCTTGAGCACCCCGACGACCAGCACCCCGGCGATGGTCGCGCCGTACACCAGGAATTCCCGGTGCTTATGGACGTTGCGGATATGCGCCAGGCTCACCATCTTGAGGCCGACCATCATCACCAGTGCTCCGAGGGCGGCCAGCGGGATGCGCTCCAGGACGCTGACGAACAGGGCGGATGCGACCAGGATCCATACGCCGTGCAGCACGGTGGACGCGCGGCCGGTCGCCCCGGCTCTCACATTCGCCGAGCTGCGCACGGCGCCACCGGAGACCGCGAGTCCGCCCAGCAGGCCCGATACCGCGTTGGCGACGCCTTGTGCGCGTAGCTCCCGGTCGAGGTCGGAGCGTTTGAGCAGGGGCGGCGCGGGTCGCTTGACGCCGTCCGGGCCGGCGGGGGCGGTGGCTGCTTCGGCGGTGGGTGTCCCGGAAGCGGCCGGGCGGTCGCCGTTCTCGCGTGCCTCGTCGCCTCGTGCCTCACCGGATCGCGCGGGAGAATCTGTCGAGTGGGCGCGGCTCCGGTCGGCGGCCAGCTTGTCCACGGCGACGGCGGCGAGCAGCGACTCCAGGCTGGCCACCAGCATCATCGTGAACACGGCTGTAGCCAGGCCGAGCACCGGCCCATGCGGCATTTCGGGCAGGGCGTGCGAACGCCAGGACGGCAGATCGACCCGGGCGATCGACGGTGCCGCCCACGCGGCCGCGGCCGTGGCCAGACCCACGGAGGCCAGGGCCGCCGGTACGCGGCGCAGGAACCGCCCGGTCCGTCCGGGCAGCAGTGGCCACAGGACGAGGACGGTTACGGTGAGGGCGCCGATCAACGGAGCGGCGGGACTGACACGTGCCAGTTGTTCGGGGAGATGCAGCACGTTGGAGATCGCCGAGCTCTGCGGTACACCGCCCAGCACGATGTGCAGTTGAGCGAGCGCGATGGCCACGCCGATGCCGGCGAGCGTGCCGTGGACGATCGCGGGGCTGACGGCGAGGGCGCTGCGGGCCGCCCGCAATGAGCCGAGCGCGAGCTGAAGCAGGCCCGCCCCGATCGTGATGGCACAGGTGGTGCGCCAGCCGTAGATCTGGATCGTCTCGGCGGTGACCACGGTCAGTCCGGCGGAGGGGCCGGAGACCTGCAGGGGGGTGCCGCCGAGGAGTCCGGCGACGATGCCGCCGACCGCGGCCGAGATGAGGCCCGCCTCCAGAGGGGCTCCCATGGCGACAGCCAGACCGAGCGACATGGGGATGGCGAGCAGGAAGACAGTGATGGACGCGGACACGTCGGCGCCCGAGATGCGGAACCGCCCGCCCCGCGGTGGCGGGGGCGGGCTGTGTGGTCGCTTGACTCCCGAGGACCGGGAGGGACGCGAACTGCGGGATGAGTGGTCGTGGCGAGTGGGCACGCAGGCAGACATAGGTCCCGTCTCTTCCTGGGCAGCGCGGTCATGGAACTCGATGACGCGGCCGTGGTCACGGTATGCAGCGGCGGGATTTCTCAACTCTCAGTAAACAGACAGTAATGGAGAGTAAAGATCGGTGTCCATGATTAAGGGCAAATGGGCCATCCGGTCACCCATTCCGGTGAATAGTCAGCTTTTCATTCGGCCTGTCGTGCTGGCCCTTGGGCAGTGCGTGCGACTTTGGCGGCGCCGTGTCGGCACCCGGCGCAAGCTACCTGCGAGAAAGAGGTGGGCGGATGATGGCCGCCGCGAAGAAGTCGATGGGCGCCACGAAAAGGATCGGCCTGAGCGTCGTGACCGTCGTCCTGGTCGTGGGGGCGGCAGGGTGCTCGGGGACCGGCTCCGGCGCGGAGGGCTCCGGCCTCGGGGCCGTGAACGGTGCCGCGGGAGAGAAGGAAAAGGGTGCTGAAGCTGCGCCCAAGCGCGTGTTCCGGGCCATTGGCGATGGTTCCACCGCGTTCACGGGTGTCCAGCCCGAGCAGCCGGCTGTGGAACGCCTGACGGCCAGCCAGAAACCCCCGCAGTTCGTGGTGTTCTCGTGGGACGGGGCGGGCGAGGACAGCCAGCGGCTCTTCTCGCACTTTCGCGAGGTGGGCAAGAAGTACAACGCCGCGATGACGTACTTCCTCAGTGGCGTATATCTGCTGCCGGAGGGGGAGCGGGCCCAGTACGACCCGCCCAAGCACAACGCCGGCGCTTCGGACATCGGTTTCAACGACACCCAGGGCATCCGCGACACCCTGACCCAGCTCCGCGGCGCCTGGCAGGACGGCAACGAGATCGGCACCCACTTCAACGGGCACTTCTGCGGCAAGGACGGCGGCGTCGGCACCTGGTCCGTCGAGGAGTGGAAGAGCGAGATCAGCCAGGCCAAGTCATTCGTGAAGGGGTGGAAGACGAACGACCCGGTCCTCAAGGACGAGAAGGCGCTGCCCTTCGACTACGACAAGGAGCTCGTCGGCGGCCGTACCCCCTGCCTCGAGGGTCAGAAGAACATGGTGGAGGCGGCGCGCGCCATGGGGTTCCGCTACGACTCCAGCGGTGTCAACGACCAGGTGTGGCCCCAGAAGAAGAACGGCGTCTGGGACCTCTCCATGCAACTGGTGCCGGTTCCGGGGCGTGAGTTCGAGACGCTGTCGATGGACTACAACTTCATGTTCAACCAGTCCGGAACGACGCAAGGTGACCCCGACAAGCACGAGTACTGGGGAAACCAGATGCGGGACGGCCTGCTCCAGGCGTTCGATCGCGCGTATGACGGCAACCGCGCGCCGCTGATCATCGGCAATCACTTCGAGTCCTGGAACGGTGGTACGTACATGCGTGCCATCGAGCAGACGATCGCAGCGGTCTGCACCAAGAAGGACGTGCGCTGTGTCTCGTTCAGGCAGTTGGCGGACTGGCTCGACGCCCAGGATCCGGCGACCCTGGCGAAGTTCCGGACGCTGAAGGTCGGCCAGGCGCCCAAGGCCGGCTGGCCTGCGTTCCTTGAGGCAGGTGTGGGCCAGGAGCCGTCGGCCTCGAAGGCTCCGGCCGCTGCCGCGGGCAACCCGGCCGGTCGTTAGGTCCGGTGGCTCCGGGCGCCGGGCAGGAGACGTGCCCGGCGCCGTCCGGTGTGCGCATCGGAGCCCCGGCGGCGCCGTGGCCGCTCCGCCCGGGACCTCAGTCGCTCACGCGGGCTGGGTGGCTTCGGCGCGGATGAAGCGTTCGTCCAGTACGAAGCCGGGGTCGACCTGTGCGGCGAGGTCGGCGCCGGTCTTCTCGTTCCCCCAGCTCTCCGCGTTCCTCAGGTGGAAGTGCACCATCTGGCGCGTGTAGCGGCCCCAGTCCCGGCGCTCGTACGAGTCCTCCGCCGCGTTCTGCAGGGCTTGCAGGGCCATCCGGTTGTCCGCCTCAAGCAGCTCGAAGCGTGCGGGGCGGCCCTTCTCCATGGCCCGCACCCAGTCGGAGTGGCCGACGCTCACCAGCAGGTCGTCGCCCACCTCGGAGCGCAGGAAGTCCAGGTCGTCCTCTCCCTGCACCTTGTTCCCGACGACCTTCAGGTCCACGCCGAAGTCCCGCGCGTACTCCTTGTACTGGCGGTATACGGAGACGCCCTTGCGGGTCGGTTCGGCGATGAGGAACGTCATGTCGAAGCGGGTGAACATCCCCGAGGCGAAGGAGTCCGAACCGGCGGTCATGTCGACCACCACGTACTCGTCGGGGCCGTCCACGAGGTGGTTGAGGCAGAGCTCGACCGCGCCGACCTTCGAGTGGTAGCACGCCACACCCAAGTCCGATTCGGTGAACGGCCCCGTGGCCATCAGCCGGATGTCTCCGTCGTCGAGCCGGACCGTACGGGCACAGGCGTCGAAGACCGGGTTGTCCTCGAGTACGCGCAGGAGGCGGGAGCCCTCGCCCGGCGGCGTCGTCTTGATCATCGTCTCGGCCGAGGCGATGCGCGGATTGCTGCCGCGCAGATACTCCTTGATCAGAGGCAGCTGGGCACCCATGGCGGGCAGCGCTGCGGATTCGTCCTCGTCAAGGCCGAGCGCGGCTCCGAGGTGCTGGTTGATGTCGGCGTCCACCGCGACGACGTGGGCTTCATTGGCTGCGAGGTGGCGGATGAAGAGCGAGGACAGCGTGGTCTTTCCGCTGCCGCCCTTCCCTACGAAAGCGATCTTCATGTTCACCTAGGGTAGTCGATTGATCGCTATGGGTTGTCTGGTTTCGTGAAGAAGGCCACTCCCGGCGGGTAGGCGGGCGGGAGGCGCGTAGCCTCGCTACTTATGAGTACGACTTCCTCGGACCCGCTCGTCGCTCTGGGCGCTCTGCCGGGCGTGACCGACGCGGTGGACTCCGTACGCAAGGCGGTGGACCGCGTCTACGGCCACCGTGTGATGCGGCGCCGCAGCAACGAGGTCACGGCGGAGGCCGCTCTGCGGGGCGCGCGCGGATCGGCCGCCCTGTCCGGTGCCGACTGGAACCTCGAAGAGGTGCGCCGACGCACCGATTTCAGCAGCGACGACGAGGCGCGTGTCGTCGGGGCCGCGCTTCGCCTGACGGCGGAGGCGGGGCAGCTTCTCTCCATCTGGCGGCAGTCGCCGTTGCGGGTGCTGGCTCGGCTTCACCTGGTGGCGGCCGGCAGCGCCGCCCCGGAGGATGCGGTCGGACGGCCACGGCTCGCGGGCGAACCGGTGGACGAGCCCCTGATCGAAGCACCACTGCCGGATGCGGACGAGGTCGCGGGCCGACTGGACGGCCTCAGCAGGATCATCCTTTCGGGGAGTGAGGCGCCCGCCCTGGTGACCGCCGCCGTCGTCCACGGAGAGCTGCTCGCACTGCGTCCCTTCGGTTCGCACAACGGCCTGGTGGCGCGGACCGCGGAGCGGATCGTGCTGATCGGAAGCGGGCTCGATCCCAAATCGATCTGCCCGGCCGAGGTCGGGCACGCCGAACAGGGGCGGGCGGCCTACGCGGCCGCCTTCGACGGCTACCTGTCCGGCACGCCGGAAGGCATGGCGGCCTGGATCGGTCACTGCGGACGCTCGGCGGAGCTCGGCGTGAGGGAGTCGACAGCGGTGTGCGAGGCGCTGCAGCGAGGCGCCGCATAACGTGGGCCGGCGCTCGCCACCGGCGCGGGTCGGTGGGTGTCGTACGGGGCATCGCCTTCGGGCGGGCTGAACATGGTTGCGGCGGTACCGGTCTCGGTACCGCCGCTGGCACGTCCGCCCAGTTACCAAGCGTCCTCGATATGTGCCCATCAGGGCGGAGTCTTTGCCCGCTCCTGGTGTGGCTGGCCCGTAATCGACGGGTCGACGTCGCGTGGGTGCCGGGTTTTCATGCGCGGTCCGTGGGGCCTTTGCTGCGTAGTGCAGGTCATCCTCGCGGATGTCCTTGGTCTCGCGGGCCGTTGAGTCCTTTGTACTCCAGGGGCCGGTGGAGCGGTAGTGGTGGCCGCACTTCTTTACTTTTGGGTTCAATTACGGACGAGTTGGTTCAATCAGTCGGGTCAGGCGGTAGCCGCGCCGGCCCGTCGGCGGGCGGCGTACCAGACGGCTCCCGCCGTGAGTGCGGCCGCGCTCACGGCAGCAGCGGCCATGAGCGCCGGTCGCGGCGGCAGGGAGAACGCCGAGAGGCGCTGCTTGAGGCGGACGGGCCGGTCGAAGGCGAGAATCGGCCACTCGCGGAGCGTGGCCTCCCGTCGCAGCGCGCGGTCCGGGTTGACCGCGTGGGGATGGCCGACGGATTCCAGCATCGGGACATCGGTGGCCGAGTCGCTGTACGCGTAGCAGCGCTCCAGGTCGTATCCCTCGGATTCCGCGAGCGCCTTGATGGCTTGGGCCTTCGTGGGGCCGTACGCGTAGTACTCCACCTCGCCCGTGTAGCAGCCGTCGTCACCGACGACCATGCGGGTGGCGACGACGCGGTCGGCGCCGAGCAGCTCGCCGATCGGTTCGACCACCTCGGCGCCCGAGGTCGAGACGATCACGACGTCGCGGCCGGCGGTGTGGTGCTCCTCGATGAGGGTCGCCGCCTCGTCGTAGATGATCGGGTCGATCAGTTCGTGCAGGGTCTCGGCCACGAGTTCCTTGACCTGCTGCACGTTCCAGCCCTTGCAGAGCGCCGAGAGATATTCGCGCATCCGCTCCATCTGGTCGTGATCCGCGCCCCCTGCGAGGAACACGAACTGTGTGTACGCGGTACGCAGCACCGCGCGGCGGTTGATCAGCCCGCCGTGGTAGAAGGACTTGCTGAAGGTCAGAGTCGAGGACTTCGCAATGACCGTCTTGTCCAGGTCGAAGAAGGCGGCTGTGCGCGGCAAGAAGCGGTTTTCCACACGGCAGAGCATAGGGGCCCGCCATTCGGCGTAAACCCCGGCGCGTGGGTTTGCTTGAGAAGGGCCTCGGGTACACCATGGAAGTCACGGATCGTTCGCGACCGTGCTAACCCGGTCCGGCTCCTCCCCCCCCCGAGTCGGCCGTGGGGACGACCCCCGCTCTCCCCCCCGGCGGGGGTCGTCGCATGTCCGGACGCGGTTTCTCGCGCGGAATCGACCATTTCTCCTCCTTCTGCTCCCTGTCGAGCCATGTCCGCGCCCGACTCACTTCAGCGTTGCACTGTGACGCTGGGTAGCGAAAGAGTCGCACCGGGAAGTCACCGGTATGAGCGACGAAGTTATTCACAACCACTGAGTTGTCCACGGTTTTTGAGCAAGATCCACATGATTTCCGGAAGCGCTGCACCGTGATTCCACCCGCGAACTCCGCGGGTACCGGAATCACCGTTCTCGGACGAGGTCCGAGATCGCCGCGAACCGCGACGAAGGTGAGCGATGGAGGGGGAGAGCGTGGCTGAATCCAGGGCACAGGACCGATGGGTGGGTGTCGCCACGCGGCCGAGTGGACCGCTGATCGTGACCGAGGACGTGGACCTGCTCGACGACCTGCTCAGGCTGTGTGCCGCCGCCGGCGCGGAACCGGAGGTGCATCACACGCTGCCGGACCATCGAGAGGGATGGGAGCAGGCGCCCCTGGTCCTCGTCGGTGACGACGCGGCCGCACGGTGCCGCGGCGCAGCGCGCAGGCGGGGAGTCATGGTCGTGGGACGGGGCCGTGACGTGCCGGACGTGTGGCGCCGCGCCGTCGAGATCGGCGCCGAGTGCGTGATCCGGCTGCCGGACTCCGAGACCTGGCTCGTCGACCAGATCGCCAATGCGTCGGAAGGCGTCGGCCGGCCCGCGGTCACGGTCGGGGTGATCGGGGGCCGGGGCGGTGCGGGTGCGTCCACGTTGGCCTGCGCCCTCGCGGTGACCGCGGCCAGGGCGGGGCAGAGGACCATGCTCATCGACGGGGACCCGCTGGGTGGCGGAATCGACGTGCTGCTCGGCGGCGAGCGGGCGGACGGCATGCGGTGGCCGGATTTCGCCCACTCCAAGGGCCGGGTCGGCGGGGGCGCGCTGGAGGAGTCGCTGCCCGCGCTGCATGGGCTTCGGGCGCTCAGCTGGGGCCGTGACGACTGGGTGGTGATCCCGCCACCCGCCATGCGGGCGGTGCTGGCCGCCGCGCGCCGGCTCGGCGGGGTGGTGGTGGTCGACCTGCCGCGCCGGGTGGACGAGGCGGTGGCCGAGGCCCTTGCCCAGCTGGACCTGGGACTTGTGGTCGTTCCCGGTGAGCTGCGCGCGGTCGCGGCGGCGAAGCGGGTGGCATCGATGGCGGGGATGGTGCTTGACGATCTTCGGGTGGTGGCGCGGGGTCCGTACGCGCCGGGGCTCGACGCGCAGTGGGTTGCCCGAGCCATGCGGCTGCCGCTGGCCGGTGAGGTCCCGCTGGAAAGAGGTCTGTCGGCCGAGCAGGACGTCGGCGAGCCGCCCGGCGGCAACGCGCGCGGCCCGCTGGCCAGATTCTGTGGTGCCTTCTGGGAACAGGCGCTTGTGGGGGAGAGCGTCAGCGGCCCGGTGTCCGGGGGCACCTCATGACCGAGGCGCTGCTCGATGCGGTGAGGCAGCGGCTCGCCTCCAGCGGCACTGCTCCGACCCCGGCCGGGGTCGCCGCCGCGCTGCGGGCCCAGGGACGTCTGCTCGGCACGGCTGAAGTGCTCGGCCGTGCGGACGAACTGAGGGGGGAGCTGATCGGGACCGGGGTGCTGGAGCCGCTCCTCGCCGACCCCGATGTCACGGACGTTCTGGTGTCCGCGCCTGACCGGGTCTGGGTGGACCGGGGCGGCGGACTCGAACTCACCGAGGTGACCTTTCCGGACACGGCTGCGGTCCGCAGGCTGGCCCAGCGGCTCGCGGCCGTGGCGGGGCGTCGGCTGGACGATGCCAGGCCCTGGGTGGACGCGAGGCTGCCGGACGGCACCCGGATGCACGCCGTTCTTCCCCCGGTATCGGTCGGGTCGACGTGCCTGTCGCTGCGGGTGGTCAGGCCCCGGGCCTTCTCACTGGCGGAGCTGGTCGAGGCCGGGACCGTGCCGCCCGGAGGCGACCGGATGCTGAGGGCCCTGGTGGAGGCGAGGGTCTCCTACCTGATCAGCGGCGGGACGGGAGCGGGGAAGACGACTCTGCTTTCGAGCCTGCTGGGGGCGGTGGGGGAGCGCGAACGGATCGTGCTCGCCGAGGACTCTGCCGAGCTGCGACCGGACCACCCGCACGTCGTACGGCTGGAGTCGCGCCCAGCGAATCAGGAGGGCGCCGGACGGGTGACCCTTCGGGACCTGGTGCGACAGGCCCTGCGTATGCGTCCCGACCGGCTGGTGGTCGGTGAGGTACGAGGAAGCGAGGTGACCGAACTCCTGGCCGCTCTCAACACGGGACATGAGGGTGGCTCGGGAACTGTCCATGCCAATGCCGCCGGGCACGTTCCGGCACGGTTGGAGGCGCTCGGAACCGCGGCGGGGCTGGACCGGCTGGCGCTGCACAGTCAGCTGGCGGCGGCTCTGTCGGTCGTGGTCCACCTCGTACGGGACCGGACGGGACGCAGGCGGATCGCGGACATCCATGTGCTGGAGCGGGATGCGGTCGGGCTGGTACGGACCGTTCCGGCGCTGCGGTGGGGTGCCACGGGCTTTGAGCGGGAGCGGGGCTGGGAGCGGCTGCACGAGCTCATCGGGGGTGCGCTGTGACCGGGGAGACGGCGCACGTCGGGGTGCCGGACGTGGTGCACGCCGCGGCGCTGTGTGCGGCGGTGGCGGCGTGGCTGGTGGTGATCGGACGTAGTCGGCCGCTGCGCCGGGCGCGGGCGCTGCTGACCGACGGAGGCGAGCGGTCGTCGGCCGGGGAGAGGTGGTGGAGGGTCCGCAGCCGGATCGAGAAGCGGCTGCGAGGACGGTGGGAGTGGCTGTGTCTCCCGGTGGCTTCGGTGCCGTCGGTGCTCGGGCAGTCCGTACTGCCGTTGATCGCGGGGGCCGCCGCCGTTCCTCTGGCACGGAGATGGCTGCTGAAGAGGCGGTCGCACAAGGAACGGGAAGTCCGGGCGAACGGGGTGGTGGACCTGTGCGGTGCGCTGGTCGGCGAGCTCCGGGCCGGTCGAGAACCGGGGGAGGCGCTGCTCGTCGCGGTGCGCGGCACGGACGTCATGGGCGAAGCCGGATTCCGTGTGTCGGCCGCCGCGCGGTTCGGGGGAGATGTGCCGCGAGCTCTCGTCCAGGCGGCGGGTGAACCGGGGCTGGACGGGCTGGCCGGAGTGGCCGCCTGCTGGCGGGTGGCGGTGGGCAGCGGGGCCGGGCTCGCGACGGGCCTGGGGCGGCTCGAAAGCGCTCTGCGTGCCGAACGCCGTCAGCGGGATGAGCTGCGGGCGCAACTCGCGGGGGCGTGGTCGACGGTCGCGGTGCTCGCCCTGCTCCCCGTGCTCGGCCTGGGGCTCGGCGCCGCGCTGGGCGCGGACCCGTTGAGGGTGTTGCTGCACAGCACCGCCGGCCTCGTCTGCCTGGTGGCCGGCGTCCTGCTGGAGGCGTGCGGTCTCTTCTGGGCTGCCCGGATCGTCCGGGCGGGGGAGGGGGGATGAGCGCTTCGGCCGGAGGGATCGTCCAGGCGGCGGAAGCCGTTGCGGTGGCGTTGTGCCTCTACGCGCGCGTGGTTCTTCCTTTGGCGCGGCGGCAGGCCGGCCGCCGGGTGCGGCGTCGGGGCGAGCACCTTTTGGCGGTGGGGCCGGCGGTTCCCGGGGGCTCGACGGGACCGTTCCGGTCGTCCGGTGCTCGGGTGGGCCAGCTGGTCTCCGTCGGCCCGGCCAGACAGTGGTTGGTGCTGTCGGCGGTCGTGCTGACCGGGTGGTTCCTCGTGGGCGGCCTGGCGGGATGGGCGGTCGGCCTGGCCTCGGCCTGCGGTGCGCGGCGGTGGCAGCGGCAGAGGCTCGGGCACGCCGCGCGGCTCTTCGCCGAGAGCAAGGCCCGAACGGCGGAGGTCGTACGACAACTGCCCATGGCAGCGGACCTGCTGGCGGCCTGCCTCTCCGCCGGTGCCGGCCCGGTGGAGGCGGCCGAGGCGGTGGGGGAGTCCCTGGGCGGTCCGGTGGGCGATCAGCTTGCCCGGACGGCGGCGGAGATCCGACTCGGCGGAGACCCGGCCGTCGCTTGGGGGAGGTTCGGCGGGATACCGGGGGCCGCTGTCCTGGCCGGCTGCCTGGACCGGGCGGGATCAACCGGGGCCCCGGTGGCGGAGCCGGTGGCCCGAATCGCCGAAGCACTGCGGGCCGAGCGGGCGAGGGCGGCCGTGGCGCGGGCGCAGAGGGCCGCGGTGATGGTCACCGCGCCCGTGGGGCTCTGCTTCCTTCCCGCGTTCCTGGCGGTGGGGGTGGCGCCTGTGGTGATCGGGCTGGCCGGCGGCCTGCTCCAGCCGGCGTAGTCCGGAAGGCGAAGACATAAGAGCAGTTCAGTCGTGTGGTACGTAACCGATGTATCGGGGGTTTGAAGTGATGCGCAAGATCAAGAACTGGACGTGGTCCGTGGTCCGTCTCGTACGGTCCCGGGCCGACAGCGGAATGACGACGTCCGAGTACGCGGTGGGCACGATCGCGGCGTGTGCGTTCGCCGCCGTGCTCTACAAGGTCGTCACCAGTGCGGCGGTGATGTCCCAGCTGCAGTCGTTGCTGAAGGGCGCGCTCGATGCGAAGTTCTGAGGCCGTTGCGGGGGTGGCAGGGGCCGGGCCCGGAGGCCGGCCGGGGCGAGGGGAGAACGGACGGGGCGGGGGCGCCGTGCCGGGCGGCAGGAGGTTCGGTGACCGGGGAGCGGTGACGGCGGAGGCTGCCATGGTGATCCCGGTGCTGGCGGTGTTCGCCCTGGCCCTGCTGTGGGCGCTGATGGCCGCGTCGGCCCAGATTCGCTGTGTGGACGCGGCCCGGGCCGGCGCCCGTGCCGCAGCCCGTTCGGAGCCGGCGCCCCAGGTGCGGGAAGCCGCTCTCTCCGCCGCGCCCGGCGGGGCTTCGGTGGAGGTGGAACGGGCCGGAGCGCTGTGGCGGGTGACGGTGACCGCTCCGACGCCCGGGCCCGGGCGCCTCGCCGTGACGCTGAGAGCGGAGGCGGCGGCCGCGGCCGAGGACGCCCCGGTGCCTGCCGCCGCGACCGCCGCGGGCGCGCCGAACCCGGTGGTGGAAGGGCGCGGCCGGTGAGGGGGCGGAGTTGGTGCCGGTGGGCTGGAGCTCTCGTTCGGTGGCGGGGGCGGCGTCGGATGCCGGTCGGGGATCAGGGGCTGGCGACCGTTTGGGCGGCGGTGACCACGACGACGCTGTGCACCGTGTTCGCCGTGGTCCTGGCGCTCGGGCAGGTGGTGGTCGCCCGGCACCGGGCCGGGGGCGCGGCCGATCTGGCGGCGCTGGCGGCGGCGGACCGGGCGCTGGAAGGGGTGGAGCCGGCCTGCGCGTCGGCCGAGGAGGTGGCCAGGGCGCAGGGGGCGGAGGTGGTGCGGTGCGCGGTGCTGGGGGAGGTCGCCGATGTGACGGCCCGGGTGCGGTTCGGGCCGTACGCGCCGGAGGTCAGGTCCCGCGCGGGGCCGGCGGAGGTTGTTCCTCCGGCGGGCGTGCCGCCGCCTCGGGCGGGCCGGGATCAGCGGGGCGGACCGGACCGGATTCAACCGGGAGGCCCGGGTCCTCCGTCGTAGCGTCCGGGTCCTCCGTCGTAGCGTCCGGGTCCTCCGTCGTAGCGTCCAGGCCCTCCGTCGTAGCGTCCAGGCCCTCCGTCGTAGCGTCCAGGCCCTCCGTCGTAGCGTCCAGGCCCTCCGGCGTCGCGCCCCGGCCCTCCGGCTCAGCCCCCTGGCCCTCCGCCGCAGCCCCTCGGCCCTCCGCCGCGGCCCCCCGGTCGTCGTCCCCGCCCGCCCCGCTCGTCGGCCCGGCCGGGGCGGAGCGGAGGAGTTCCGTGAGCAGGCGGACGGCGCCTCGTTTGTGCAGGGGGTCGTTGCCGTTGCCGCACTTGGGGGACTGGATGCAGGACGGGCAGCCCGCTTCGCACTCGCAGGACGCGATGGCCAGGCGCGTGGCCGACAGCCACTCGCGGGCGGTGTGGAAGGCGCGCTCGGCGAATCCGGCGCCGCCCGGGTGGCCGTCGTACACGAAGACCGTGGGCAGCAGGGTGTCGGGATGCAGCGGAACGGACACCCCGCCGATGTCCCAGCGGTCGCAGGTGGCGAAGAGCGGCAGCATGCCGATCGAGGCGTGCTCGGCGGCGTGGAGCGCGCCGCCGAGGATCTCGGGGTTGATCCGGGCGGCGTCGAGCTGGTCTTCGGTCACCGTCCACCAGACGGCGCGGGTGCGCAGGGTGCGGGGCGGCAGGTCCAGCTTGGTCTCGCCGAGTACCTCGCCGGAGATCAGCTTGCGGCGGAGGAAGGAGACGACCTGGTTGGTGACCTCGACGGACCCGTAGCAGAGGCGGCCGTCCCCCCAGGGGATCTCGGTGTCGGTGTCCAGGACGGCGATGGAGGTGGTGTCGCGGGCGGTGGTCGAGTACGGCGGGTCGGCCTGTTCGACCAGGGCGACGGAGTCCTCCAGGTCCAGTTTGCGGACCAGGTAGGAGCGGCCCTGGTGGAGGTGGACGGCGCCCTCGTGCACGGCGCTGTGGGCGGCGGACTCGTCCACGGTGCCCAGCAGCCGGCCGGTGCCCTCTTCCACGATCTGGACAGGGCGGCCGCCCTCGCCCCGGATGTCGGTGAGGTCGGCGGCCCGCTCGCGCCGGGTCCAGTGCCAGCCCGACGGCCGTTTGCGGAGCAGCCTGGCGGTCTCCAGCTGGGGGAGGAGCCCGGGCGCGGCCGGGCCGAAGAGCGGGAGGTCGTTCTCGGTGAGCGGCAGCTCCGCGGCGGCGGCGCAGAGATGGGGGGCGAGGACGTACGGGTTGTCCGGGTCCAGGACGGTCGACTCCACGGGCTGCTCGAAAAGGGCCTCGGGGTGGTGGACGAGGAAGGTGTCCAGCGGATCGTCGCGGGCCACCAGGATGGCGAGGGCGCCCTGACCAGCCCGGCCGGCCCGGCCCGCCTGCTGCCAGAGGGACGCCCTGGTCCCCGGGTAGCCGGATATGACGACGGCGTCCAGCCCGGACACGTCGATACCGAGTTCGAGGGCGGTGGTGGCGGCGAGGCCCAGGAGGCTGCCGGAGTGCAGGGCGCGTTCCAGGGCGCGGCGTTCCTCGGGGAGGTACCCGCCGCGGTAGGCGGCGACCCGGGACGGCAGGGTGCGGTCGACCTCGGCGAGGCGCTCCTTGGCGATGACGGAGATCAGCTCGGCGCCGCGCCGCGAGCGTACGAAGGCGACCGAGCGGACGCCCTGGACGGTGAGGTCCGTGAGCAGGTCGGCGGTCTCGGCCGTGGCGGTACGGCGTACGGGAGCCCCCTTCTCGCCCTGCAGCTCGGTCAGCGGGGGTTCCCACAGGGCGAAGACCAGTTCGCCGCGCGGGGAAGCGTCGTCGGCCACCTCAGTGACGGGGAGGCCGGTGAGGCGGCCGGCCGCGAGGGCGGGCTCGGCGGAGGTGGCGGACGCGAGGAGGAAGACGGGATCGGAGCCGTAGCGGGCGCAGAGGCGGCGGAGCCGGCGCACGACCTGGGCGACGTGGGAGCCGAAGACGCCCCGGTAGGTGTGGCACTCGTCGATGACGACGTAGCGCAGGGAGCGCAGGAAGGAGGACCAGCGGGGGTGCGACGGGAGGATGCCCCGGTGCAGCATGTCGGGGTTGGTGAGGACGTAGTTGGCGTACTGGCGCACCCACTCGCGTTCCTCGACCGGCGTGTCGCCGTCGAAGACGGCGGGCCGGATGCCGTTGCCGAGCGGGGCCGCGAGTGCCTTGACCGAGCGCCGCTGGTCGGCGGCCAGGGCCTTGGTGGGGGAGAGGTAGAGAGCGGTGGCGCCGCGCCCGTTCGGGGCTTCGGAGCCGTCCAGGAGAGCGCTGAGGACCGGGGCGAGGTAGGCCAGGGACTTGCCGGACGCCGTTCCGGTGGCGATCACGACGGACGTGCCGTCCAGCGCGTGCTCCGCTGCGGCCGCCTGATGGGCCCAGGGGTGGTCGATGCCGGCCTTCTGGATGGCGGCGATCACTTCCGGACGGATGCGGTCGGGCCAGACTGCATGGGTTCCCGCGCGCGGGGGCAGGTGCTCCGTATGAGTGATGCGCGCGGACCGGCCCGCCCCTGCGGCGAGCCGGTCGAGGACCATGTCGGGAGAGGGGCGGGAGCCCCCACTCCCCGGGGGTCGACTGGGGTGTTGATTCTTGGCCATCGGCACCGAGTCTGTCACTGGCGAGGCGGACAATGGTCCGAAGGCGTCGTGCATGGCTGCCGGTAAGTGATTGAATGCCATCGCGGCTGGCGATCCGTCCCCCGGCTCCGCCGGGGAGACCGAGGGGCGACCGCTCGATAGCAAGGTGCTGGAGGATCCGTGGACCTGTCCTTGTCGACTCGCAATGTGTCCGGCCCTGGTGGCGACCGTACGGTCGTCGAGGTCGGTGGCGAGATTGATGTGTATACCGCGCCCAAGCTGCGCGAGCAGTTGGTCGAGTTGGTGAATGACGGCAGCTACCACCTGGTTGTCGACATGGAAGGCGTCGACTTCCTCGACTCCACCGGCCTCGGCGTGCTCGTGGGCGGCCTGAAGCGGGTGCGGGCCCATGAGGGCTCGCTGCGCCTGGTGTGCAACCAGGAGCGCATTCTCAAGATTTTCCGGATCACCGGTCTGACCAAGGTGTTCCCGATCCACACCACGGTTGACGAGGCCGTCGCGGCCACCGACTGACATCCGGTCCGGCGCCGGACCGGTTCGTGCCGGTCCGGCGGCGGCCCCGCCCGCGGCGGCTCCCCAGGGAGCCTGCCGGGGCGGCAGTCCCTGTCCCGCCGTGGCCGGTGGGGCGTGCCCGGGCTGCCGGGATCACCCGGTCGGCGGCCGTGGCCGATTTATTTGTCGGCTGGTGTTCGTCAGCCGCCCGATCCGTCCGGGAGAGCCCGCTCGACGCCGGGAGCCAGGCTCCGCAGAGGGAGCCGGAGCTCCGGGCCGCGCGGCCTGTCCCTGGCATGCACATACGTACGTTCGAGGGGGATCGCATGGCCACCGTTGAACTCCGCTTCAGCGCCCAGCCCGAACACGTCAGGACCGCCCGTCTCGTGGCGGCGGCCGTGGCGCGCAGGGCCGGAGTGGACGAGGCCGTGCTTGACGAGGTCCGCCTCGCCGTGGGTGAGGCGTGCAGCCGCGCCGTCGGCCTGCACCGCAGCCACGGCATCACGGCTCCCGTCACGGTCCGCCTGATCGAGGAGGAGAAGACCTTCGCCATCGAGGTCGGGGACGAGGTGCCGGGCCCCGGCGCCGACGGCTCCGTTCCCGGTGGTGTCTCCGGGCGACGCGGCGGCTCCGGGGGAGGGCTCGATGAGCCCGAAGCCGAGGCCGACGACGAGGACGAGATGGGCCTCGCGGTCATCAGCGGCCTCGTTGACGACGTGGAGGTCAGGTCCGGTGCGGATGGCGGAGTCATCCGGATGAGCTGGCCGAAGACGCCGGTCGCTGTTCTTCCCTGAGCTGCTCCGGCAGGCGTCGCGAACGACGCGCGATCAGTTGCCTTCCTGCTGCGTCGTTCTGACGCTGCGTCCACCTGGCTGCTCTCCCGCGAGAGCGAAGAATCGTTCGCGCGTTCCCCTTGGTGAGGGCTGTTCGGGTGAGTTGCGTATCCCTCATTTCCCTTGGTGCAAATGGCTGCAAAAGCCTGCCTATCGGACGCCTGGCGCCCGGATGGAGGGCGTTCGGCGTGTAAGTTCCGGGGCCGAGAGCCTTGGAAGGGACCAAACCGGTGAACAAGAAGCTTGCAGCCGCGCTGTCCGGCGGTGCGGTACTCGTACTGGCACTGTCGGGCTGCAGCGACGACAGCGATGACAAGGTGAACGACTGGGCGAAGAAGGTCTGCGACCAGGTTCAGCCGCAGCTGCAGAAGATCGCGAACGCCAACGCGTCCATCCAGCAGCAGACCTCCGACAACAGCAAGCCCGCGGACGTCCAGAAGACCGACTCCGCAGCCTTCCAGCAGATCTCGCAGGCGTACAAGGCACTGGGCTCGGCCGTCGATTCGGCGGGTCCGCCGCCGGTGGACGACGGTGAGACCACGCAGAAGGAGGCCGTGAAGGAGCTCAACGCCTCCTCCGCGGCCTACGCGAAGCTCCAGGAGAAGGTCGATGACCTGGAGACGAAGGACCAGGGCAAGTTCGCCGACGGCCTCAAGGGCGTCGCGGAGGAGCTGAACAAGATCAGCACCAGCGGTGACCAGGCGCTGCAGAAGCTCCAGTCCGGCGACGTCGGTACCGCGATGGCCAAGCAGGAGGGCTGCCAGAAGCCGACCGCCTCGGCGTCTCCCTCGGGCGGCTCGTCGGACGACTCCGAGCCCTCCGCCAAGCCTTCGACCGAGCCGTCGAAGGAAGCGTCTCCCTCCGCTTCCGCCGGCAAGAAGGCGTAACCGGGCGGCCGGCGCCACGGCCCGCGGAGAGCGGACGGAAACCGGGTGAGCGGCCCGGCCACCCCGGGGACGCCCGGTGCGGTGGCCGGGCCGCTGCCGTTGTCAGTGGGAGCCGTCACAATGGAGCACGTGAGTAAGACCAGCCTTTTCGCAGCAGACCTTCCCGCGGCGGACCACGCGCACCGGTTCCGCGAGGCCCTGCTCGCGGCCGCGTTCACGGCCGACGGGCTCCTCGACCGGCTCGGCGCGTCCGCCTACGCCGCGCTGGCGCGCAGTGAGACGGTTCCGGCGTTGCGGGCCACCCGTGGTGACGCGCCGCTCGACACGCTGGTGCGCCTCTTCCTCCTCCAGCGGCCCGTGCCCGTCGATCGGGCGGCGGCCGTGCTCCCGCTGAAGGAGTGCGTGGCGGACGGCTGGCTGGCCGAGACGGCCGGCGAGGTGCGGGCGACCGTCGATGTGCGCCCGTACGGCGGGCCGGACGGCGAGGACTGGTTCATCGTCTCCGACCTCGGCTGCGCGGTGGGAGGCGCCGGTGGGATCGGCTCCCGCGAGAAGGGCGTCGTCCTCGGCATCGGTGGGGCCTCCACCACTCTGGCCGGGATCACCGTACGCAAGCCCGTCGACTCCGCCCTCGACATCGGTACGGGCTCCGGCATCCAGGCGCTGCACGCCGCGCAGCACGCCACCAGGGTCACGGCGACCGACCTCAATCCGCGCGCCCTCGCGTTCACCCGCCTCACCCTCGCCCTGTCCGGCGCCGCCCCGGCCGAGCTGCGCGAGGGCTCGCTGTACGAGCCGGTCGGCGCCGAGACCTTCGACCTGATCGTCTCCAACCCGCCGTTCGTCATCTCCCCGGGCGCCCGGCTCACCTACCGCGACGGCGGAATGGCCGGTGACGACCTGTGCCGGACCCTGGTGCGGCAGACCGGCGACCGGCTCAACGAGGGTGGCTTCGCGCACTTCCTGGCCAACTGGGAGCACACCGAGGACGAGGAGTGGCAGGACCGGCTGCGCACCTGGGTCCCGGAGGGGTGCGACGCCTGGATCGTGCAGCGCGAGGTGCAGGACGTCACGCAGTACGCCGAGCTGTGGCTGCGCGACAGCGGCGACCACCGCACCGACCCGGCGGAGTACGACGCGCGGTACGACGCCTGGCTTGACGAGTTCGAGGCGCGGCGGACGAAGGGCGTCGGCTTCGGCTGGATCACGCTGCGCAAGTCAGCCGCGGCCGGAGCCGGGAAGCCCTCCGTCGTGATCGAGGAGTGGCCGCACGCGGTGGAGCAGCCGCTCGGCCCCGCCGTCGAGGCGCACTTCGCCCGCCAGGACTATCTGCGCGAGCAGGACGACGCGGCGCTCCTCGCCGCCCACTTCACCCTGGCCGCCGAGGTGGTCCAGGAGCAGGTGGGGCTCCCCGGCGCGGAGGACCCGGAGCATGTGGTGCTCCGTCAGCACCGGGGCATGCGAAGGGCCACCAAGGTCGACGCGGTCGGCGCCGGGTTCGCCGGTGTCTGCGACGGCTCGCTGCCCGCCGGGCGCATCCTCGACGCCATCGCCCAGCTGATGAACGAGGACCCGGTGCTGCTCCGGGACCGCACCCCGCAGGCCATCCGGCTGCTGGTCGAGGAGGGCTTCCTGGAGCCGCTGCCCCCGGGCGGGCGGTGACCGGATGATCCGGATCGAGCTGGACGAGGCGTCGCTCGGCGCGACCCGCATCGCCATCAGCCCGCTGTGGGACGCCTTCTGCAGCCTCCACCTCGCGATGCCGCACCGCCACCCCTCCCGCCCGTACGAGGAGTGGGTGGTGCGGGCCCGCGAGGTGCTGCGCGAGGACGACCGGACGCATGCGCTCCGGCTGCTGATCGACGGCACGCACGAGTTCCCCGACTT
This sequence comes from Streptomyces sp. NBC_00209, assembly GCF_045206345.1. NCBI lineage: Bacteria > Bacillati > Actinomycetota > Actinomycetes > Kitasatosporales > Streptomycetaceae > Streptomyces > Streptomyces sp. NBC_00209. The sequence goes on from NZ_CP108121.1 coordinate 3,848,112, forward strand.
CATGCTGCCCCGGCCGGTCGGGGCCACCTCCGTCGGGACGGAGCTCGACGCCGTACGGACCACCCCGGCCGATGTCGTACGCGCGGGGATCGCCGAGCACTACGCGGGGCTGGAGGACCATCCGTACGTACGCCCCTATCTCGCCGATCCCGAAGGCGCCTGCGCGGCGCTCGCCGATGCGTACGGGGCTTACTGGGAAGGTGCGATGGCCGCCCACTGGCCCCTCATGCGCCGCCTGGTCGAGGACGAAGTACTCATCCGGGCGCGGACCTTCGCCACCGAGGGCGTCGACGCGCTCTTCACCGGCCTGGAGAGCCGGGCCAAGTGGCAGCCACCCGTCCTGGAGCTGACGAAGCACATCGACGCGGAGTACCGGGCGGGCGAACGGCGGCTCCTGCTCGTGCCCCTCGTCTTCGCGGAGGGCTGCCGTCTGTACTCCACCGACGACCCCGAGGTCCTGACGGTGTCCTTCCAGGCGCGTGGCGCGGGGGCCCTGCGCGAGCGGCCGGTGGAGCGCGCCGACAGCGGCGACCGGCTCGGACTGCTGCTGGGCCGGGGCCGGGCCTCCGTGCTGCGCCAGCTCGGCGGACCGCTCACCACCGCCGGGATAGCCGACCGGCTGGGGCTCGCGCCGAGCACGGTCTCGGAGCATCTGTCGGGCCTCGCCGAGGCCGATGTCGTCACCCGGCACCGAATAGGCCGCAGCGTCTACTACCAGCTCACCGACACCGGCCGCGCCCTCCTCGCGCTGCTCTCGGGGGAGGACGTTCTGCGCGTGGTCTCGTAAGGGGAAGCGCGGACGATTCGGGGGGTTCCGAATCGATGGCAGGGCGGCAGTGGCGGACCTAGCGTCCGGGCCATGCTTGCGATCGAGGCGAAGAACCTGCGCCGCACCTACACCAGCCGGACCGGCTTCCTGCGTCCGCGCCGCACCGAGACCGAAGCCGTGCGGGGGATCACCTTCGAGGTGGCACGCGGCGAGCTCTTCGGACTCCTCGGGCCGAACGGCGCGGGCAAGACCACCACCATCAAGATGCTCAACACCCTGCTGCTGCCCACCTCCGGCACGGCCCGGGTGCTGGGACACGACGTGGCGTCCGACCCGGTGGCCGTACGCCGCCGGATCGGGTACGTCTTCGGCGGCGACCGGGGCCTTTACGACCGGCTCTCCGCCCTCGACAACCTGCGCTATTTCGCCGAGCTGTACGGAGTCGAGCCCCGGGACCAGAAGCGGCGGATCGCCGGACTCCTCGACCTGGTCGGCCTCGCCGGGCGCGAGAAGGAGCGCGTCGAGGGGTACTCGCGGGGTATGCGGCAGCGTTTGCACATCGCGCGCGGCCTGCTGCACAGCCCCGACGTCCTGTTCCTGGACGAACCGTCCATCGGCGTGGACCCGGTGGCGGCGCGCGACCTCCGCCGCACCGTCGCCGACCTGCGTGCCGACGGCACCACGGTGCTGCTGACCACGCATTACATGGCCGAAGCCGACGAGCTGTGCGACCGGATCGCCGTCATCGCGGGCGGCACCATCCGCGCGCTCGGCACACCGGACCGGCTCAAGTCCCGCGTCCAGGAACGCGGCATCCTGGAGATCGAGGCGTACGGGGCGGACGAGGACCACCTCGAACGCATCCGCGCCCTGGCCGGCGTGCAGGGCGTGGCCGCCGAGGACCGCGGCAGCCGACAGGCCGTCATCGTGCAGACCGAGCACGGCGCAGACCTGCACGGACAGGTCCTGGCAGCGCTCGACGGGGTCCGCGTCGGACGGGTCGTCACCCGGGAACCCACGCTGGAGGACGCCTACATCGCGATCGTGGAGGAGGCGGACGAGCCGTCCCGCGCGGAGCCCGCACCGCAGGCCCCCGGCTCCGGAACGGACCGCCACCTCGACGGCGAGGTCGCCGCGTGACGCCCGCCCGGGCCCTGCGCCTGACCGCCGTCGGCGTGCGGACACACGTGTCGTACATGAGCCGTTCGCCGCTGGAGATCACCTTCGCCGTCCTTGTGCCCCTGGTCTACGCGACGCTCTCCGTCTACCTCTTCCGCGCCGCCGACGACCCCGACCGGCTGCTGACCGCGGCCGTCGGAGCAGGGCTGATGGGCATCTGGTCCTCGGTCCTCTTCGGATCCGGCGGGGCCGTGCAGAACCAGCGCTGGCTGGGCACCCTGGAAATGCTCGTCGCCTCGCCCACCCCGCTCGCCCTCGTCCTGCTGCCCATCACCCTGGCCACCGCCGTCATCGGCACCTACTCCATGGGCGCGACGGTGCTCTGGGGCGCCGTGCTCTTCGATGTGCCGCTGGACTTCACGCATCCGGTGCTCTTCCTGGCCGCCGTCCCGGTCTGTGTGCTCTCGCTCGGGATGATGGGGCTGCTGCTCGCCGCCACCTTCGTCCTGCTGCGCAACGCGAACGCGCTGGCCAACCCGCTGGACGCCCCCGTGTGGCTGCTCTCCGGGATGCTCGTGCCCATCACCGTGCTGCCGGACTGGACGCGTCCGGTCTCCTGGGCGCTCCCCACCACCTGGGGCTCCCGCGCGGTGCACGCGGCGACCTCCGGCGGGGCGGGCGCGGCCGAGGTGCTGGTTCCGATGGGTGCCGCCCTCGGACTCGGGGCGCTCTACGCGCTGCTCGCCGTCCTCGTGCTGGGACGCGTCGAGCAGCGCGCGCGGGCCGCCGCGACCCTCGCCCTGGCCTGACCCGGCGCGTCGCCCGCGCCGGACCCGCGCCCCCGTATCCCCTTCCGCCCCATCCCAGGAGTTGCCCGCATGCCCGCCCGTATCCCCCACGCGGATTCCGGTTCCGCACCTGGCCTCCATCGCCGGATCGTTTCCTCGGTAAGACTCGTGGTGATCGGTGGCGCCCTCTCGTACCGGGCGCTCTTCAACTGGACGACACCGCCCATGTTCATCGGCACCCTGCTCGTCGGCCCGCTGCTGCAACTCCTCTTCTTCGTCTTCCTGGGACGGCAGCTGGGCGTCGCCGACGACCGCTTCTACCTGCTCGGCAACGCCGTGATCTCCTCGTCCACAGCCTGTGTGTACGGCGGCACGATGGCCGTCGCCAACGAACGGCGTTACGGGACGCTCGGCGCGGTCCTGCTCAGCCCCCGCCATCGTGCTCCGCTCTGGTTCGGCCGGGCCCTTCCGTATGTGCTGAACGGTCTCGTGATCAGCGTCTTCACGCTCTCCGCCGCCTGCCTCCTGCTCGGCCTGCGCATTCCGCTTGGGGCTCTTCCGGGGCTCGGCGTGGTCCTGCTCGCCGCCGCTGCCGGGTGCTCCGCGTTCGGCCTGGCGCTGGGGGCTCTGGGGCTGCGCTTCCGGGACGTCTTCCTCGTATCGAACGTGGCCGCTTCCGTACTCCTGCTTCTGACCGGTGCGAACGTGCCGCGGGAGACCCTGCCGGGGTGGATGCGGGCCGTCGGGGACGTACTGCCGCTGACTCACGCCGCCGACGCGGCGCGTCAGTTGTCCGCCGGGGCCGGGCTCGACGGCCGGGGGATCGCCGCGGAACTGCTGACGGGTGCCGGGTACGCCCTGCTCGCCATCGTCCTGCTGGCCCTGTTCGAACGGGGGAGCAGGCGGCGCGCGACGCTCGACGTGATGTGACGGGCCCCGCTGTTCACCCCGTGTTGGCGTCCGCGACGCTCCGCGGTGGGAGCCTCCCCGCGTAGCCGAGATGCGGCAGGGGAAGAGGGAGGCGTACGAATGGAGAGCGGGCCCGCTGTCCTCGCCGGAACGACGTTCGCACTGTTCGGCGCGGCGCTGCTGCTGTGGACGGGGGCGCGCGTGCTGAACCGCGCGCCGGTGGCGTACGGGGTGCGCCCCCTTGTATCCACCGCACTCGCCACCGTTTTCGGCGTACTTTTCCTCGTCCTCGGGGTGTGGTGCTTCGGTCGCGTGTGAGTGTGCCGGTGCGCCAGGCGTACGAGGCCGGGCCGCTCCGGGACCCGGTGCTGAGGCGGGAAACACGCCCGGGCCGCGTGGGCCTCGCGCCCCGCACCCGCAGGGCGGTCCGGACCGTACCGAAACCCGCAGGCCGTGGCCGTGCGCGCGGCGGACCGAGCGGGCCGGGCGGCAGGAATGGCGGAAGTCGGGTTACCGTTCGAGTGGCCGTTGCGGGCTTTTGCCGTTTGACACGGGGGCGGGTTGTACCGTCACACTCCGCAGCGACAGCACTGTCGGCAGCGCCCTCGCGCTGCCCCGGATGCCCACCGAGCGTCGACCGGAGAGAAGAGCGAAGTTGTCCCCGACCAGCGAGACCGCACAGGGCGGCCGCCGACTCGTCATTGTCGAGTCCCCTGCCAAGGCGAAGACGATCAAGGGGTATCTCGGCCCCGGATACGTTGTCGAGGCGAGCGTCGGGCACATCCGCGACCTCCCGAACGGCGCCGCCGAGGTGCCCGACGAGTACACCGGCGAGGTGCGCCGCCTCGGCGTCGACGTCGAGAACGACTTCGAGCCGATCTACGTCGTCAACGCCGACAAGAAGGCCCAGGTCAGGAAGCTGAAGCAGCTGCTGGCCGAGTCCGACGAACTCTTCCTCGCCACCGATGAGGACCGCGAGGGCGAAGCCATCGCGTGGCACCTCCAGGAAGTCCTGCGGCCCAAGGTCCCCGTCCACCGGATGGTCTTCCACGAGATCACCAAGGACGCGATCCGCGCCGCCGTCGCCAACCCGCGCGAGCTGAACCAGCGGATGGTCGACGCCCAGGAGACCCGCCGCATCCTCGACCGCCTCTACGGCTACGAGGTCTCGCCGGTCCTGTGGAAGAAGGTCATGCCGAAGCTCTCGGCGGGCCGCGTCCAGTCCGTCGCCACCCGGCTCGTCGTAGAACGGGAGCGCGAGCGCATCGCCTTCCGCTCCGCCGAGTACTGGGACCTGACCGGAACCTTCGCCACCGGGCGGGGCGGCGACGCCTCCGACCCGTCCACGCTCACGGCCCGGCTCAGCGCCGTCGACGGGCGCCGCATCGCCCAGGGCCGCGACTTCGGTGCGGACGGCCAGCTGAAGTCCGCCTCCGGCCAGACGCTGCACCTGGACGAGGCGAACGCCCGGGCCCTGGCCGCCGCGCTCGCGGACTCCTCGTTCGCCGTGCGGTCCGTCGAGTCGAAGCCGTACCGCCGCTCCCCGTACGCGCCCTTCCGTACGACGACCCTCCAGCAGGAGGCGAGCCGGAAGCTGGGCTTCGGGGCGAAGGCCACGATGCAGGTCGCGCAGAAGCTGTACGAGAACGGCTTCATCACCTATATGCGTACCGACTCCACGACCCTCTCGGACACCGCGGTCTCCGCGGCCCGGGCGCAGGTCACGCAGCTGTACGGGGCGAACTACCTGCCCGAGAAGCCACGTACCTACGCGGGCAAGGTCAAGAACGCGCAGGAGGCGCACGAGGCGATCCGCCCCTCCGGCGACCGCTTCCGCACCCCTGCCGAGACCGGCCTCACCGGTGACCAGTTCCGGCTGTACGAGCTGATCTGGAAGCGGACCGTCGCCTCCCAGATGAAGGACGCGACCGGTAACTCGGTCACCGTCAAGATCGGCGGCCGGGCGAGCGACGGGCGGGACGCCGAGTTCTCCGCGTCCGGCAAGACGATCACCTTCCACGGCTTCATGAAGGCGTACGTCGAGGGCGCCGACGACCCGAACGCCGAGCTGGACGACCGCGAGCGGCGGCTGCCGCAGGTCACCGAGGGCGACGCGCTGTCCGCCGACGAGATCTCGGTCGACGGCCACGCGACGAAGCCGCCCGCCCGGTACACCGAGGCGTCGCTGGTCAAGGAGCTCGAAGAGCGCGAGATCGGCCGGCCGTCGACGTACGCCTCGATCATCGGGACGATCCTCGACCGCGGCTATGTGTTCAAGAAGGGCACGGCCCTGGTGCCGTCGTTCCTCTCGTTCGCCGTGGTCAACCTGCTGGAGAAGCACTTCGGCCGGCTCGTGGACTACGACTTCACGGCCCGCATGGAGGACGACCTCGACCGCATCGCACGCGGTGAGGCCCAGTCCGTGCCGTGGCTGAAGCGGTTCTACTTCGGTACGCGGGAGGGCGACGACGCGGCCGGTGCGGGGGCGGCCTCCGACGCGGGCAACGGTGACGGCGACCACCTCGGCGGGCTCAAGGAGCTCGTCACCGACCTCGGTGCGATCGACGCGCGGGAGATCTCGTCCTTCCCCGTCGGCAACGACATCAAGCTTCGCGTCGGCCGCTACGGTCCTTACATCGAGCGCGGCGAGAAGGACTCCGAGGGCCACCAGCGCGCGGACGTCCCCGAGGACCTGGCACCCGACGAGCTGTCCGTCGAGTACGCGGAGGAGCTGCTGGCCAAGCCGAGCGGCGACTTCGAGCTCGGCGCGGACCCGGTCAGCGGGAACCAGATCATCGCCAAGGACGGCCGCTACGGGCCGTACGTCACCGAGGTGCTGCCCGAGGGCACGCCGAAGACCGGCAAGAACGCGGTGAAGCCGCGGACGGCCTCGCTGTTCAAGTCGATGTCGATCGACACGGTGACGCTGGCCGACGCGCTCAAGCTGATGTCGCTGCCGCGGGTGGTCGGGGTGGATGCCGAAGGCGTCGAGATCACGGCGCAGAACGGGCGCTACGGGCCGTACCTGAAGAAGGGCACGGACTCGCGGTCGCTGACCTCCGAGGACCAGCTCTTCGACATCACGCTCGAAGAGGCGCTGGCGATCTACGCGCAGCCGAAGCAGCGGGGGCGGGCCGCGGCGAAGCCGCCGCTGAAGGAGCTGGGCACGGATCCGGTGAGCGGTTCTCCGGTCGTCGTCAAGGACGGGCGGTTCGGTCCGTACGTCACCGATGGGGAGACGAACGCGACGCTGCGTACCGGGGACAGCGTCGAGGACATCACGCCGGAGCGGGGGTTCGAGCTGCTGGCGGAGAAGCGGGCCAAGGGGCCGGCGAAGAAGAAGACGGTCAAGAAGGCTGCGGCCAAGAAGGCGCCGGCGAAGAAGGCTGCGGCTACGAAGAAGGTTGCGGCCAAGAAGACGACGGCCAAGAAGACGACGGCGAAGAAGGCTGTCGCCAAGAAGGCTGCGGCGGAGGAGTAGGCGGGTCGGGTGGGGTGGGGCGCCTGCGGCGGGCCTCTTCCCCTACCCGCCCCTTCCCGAAACCGGGGCTCTGCCCCGGTCCCCGCGCCTCAAACGCCGGCGGGGCTGGAGTGTGCGGCGGGGTTTTGCCCCGGGCCCTGCGCCTCAAACGCCGGCGGGGCTGGAGTGTGCGGCGGGGTTTTGCCCCGGGCCCTGCGCCTCAAACGCCGGCGGGGCTGGAGTGTGCGGCGGGGTTTTGCCCCGGGCCCTGCGCCTCAAACGCCGGCGGGGCTGGAGTGTGCGGCGGGGTTTTGCCCCGGGCCCCGCGCCTCAAACGCCGGGGGCTGGAGTGTGCGGCTTGGGTGTTTGTTCGGGTGGGGGCACGGGGGATGTGGGTGGGCCGTTAGGCTGGGCGGATGACGCGAGCCGAGCAGCCTACGGTCGTGAGCCCCACCTCCGACGCACTTGCCGCAGACTCACGCGAGCGCGCCGTACGAGCCTTGTTGCGTGTTCCTCCGCTGAAGCGGTTGTGGAGCGCCCAGCTCGTCGGCGGTACCGGCGATGCACTCGCCCTTCTCGTGCTGGTGCTGCTGTCGCTGCAAGCGGCGGTTCTCGAGGGCTCATTCGGGACCGGATACCGGGGGGCGGCCTTTGCCGTCGCCGCCGTGTTCGGGGCCCGGATCATTTCCACCCTGCTCTTCGGAGCCGTACTTCTGGGGCCGTTGACGTCGCTCACGGCGCCGGGCGGGCCGGTCGACCGGCGGTGGCTGATGATCGGGGCCGACGGGTTGCGGCTTCTGCTGCTCGTCGTGGCGCCCCTGTGGATCGACTGGACGCCCTCCAACGCGCTCACGATGATCCTCGTCACCGTCTTCGTGGCCGGGATGGCCGAACGGCTCTGGACCGTCGCCAAGGAGAGCGCGGCACCCGCGCTGCTGCCCGCCCCGCCGATCGAGGGCGCCGCCGTGCGCCCGCTGCCGGATCACCTCGACGCTCTGCGCCGGCTGTCCCTGCGTACGGACTTCGCGGCCGTTCCGCTCGCCGCGGCCGTTCTGCTGGTCGCCACGGCGATCGGCAGCCTGCTGGGCTCCGGCCTGGACTGGTTCTCGTTCCATCAGGCGGCCCTCGGTTCGTACGTCGCGGCCGGGCTGTTCTCCGCCTCCATCTCCACCCTGTACTTCCTGGAACTGCCCCGTACGCAGACGCCCCGCCCGCGCTCGCCCCTGGAAGGGTTGCGCCGGCCGTCCGCGGGGAACGGCCCCGACAAGGGCCGCACCGGTTCCATCCCGCTGATCGTCGCCACCTGCGCGGCGGTCGCCGGAGCCGTCGCGGCCGCGGCCGCTGTCGCGGTGCTGCACGCCAGCGACCTCGGCGGCGGGCCCGTCACCCTCGCTCTGCTGGTCCTCGCCCTCACCGGCGGTACGGGTGTGGGCATCCGTACGGCGGGGAAGGTGCTGCCCACCCTGTCGCGGCGGCGGATGCTCTCGTTCGCCACCGCCGTCACGGGCATCGCCCTCCTGACGATGGGCCTCGTCCCGGACACCGCGACCGTCGTCCTGCTCGCCGTACTCGCCGGATACGCGGCGGGCGTCGCCGCGAACACCGGTCATGTCCTGGTCGACCAGGAGACCGAGGAGGCCCGCCGGACCAGGATCACCGAGCACCTCCAGTCCGTCGTCCGGATCCTCATCGCCCTCGGCGCGGTCGGCGGCCCCCTGGTCGCCGCGGCCATCGGCACCCACCGGCTGACCATCGGCGACTTCGTCTTCGCGCACGGCGGCGCCGCGTTCACCCTGATGCTGGTCGGCGCCCTGCTGCTGCCCGTCGCGGTCATCGTCCTCGCGAAGACGGACGACCGCTCCGGCGTACCGCTGCGGCGCGATCTGCGCGAGGCGCTGCGCGGCGGCGACCCGGCCGTCGCGCCCGCCGCGAACGGGTTCTTCATCGCCCTGGAGGGCGGCGACGGAGCCGGCAAGTCCACCCAGGTCGAGGCGCTCGCCGCGTGGATCCGGGCCAAGGGCCACGAGGTCGTCGTGACCCGTGAACCGGGCGCGACCCCGATCGGGAAGCGGCTGCGGTCCATCCTGCTCGACGTGTCGTCGGCCGGGCTCTCCAACCGGGCCGAGGCCCTGCTGTACGCCGCCGACCGCGCCGAGCACGTCGACTCGGTCGTCCGCCCGGCCCTGGAGCGCGGCGCCGTCGTCATCTCCGACCGCTACATCGACTCGTCCGTCGCCTACCAGGGCGCGGGCCGCGATCTGGCCCCCACCGAGATCGCCCGCATCTCGCGCTGGGCGACGAGTGGCCTCGTACCGCATCTGACCGTCCTCCTGGACGTCGCGCCCGAGACCGCGAGGGAACGGTTCACCGAAGCGCCCGACCGGCTGGAGTCCGAGCCGCCCGAGTTCCACGCCCGGGTGCGTTCCGGCTTCCTGACCCTGGCCGCCGCCGACCCGACGCGCTATCTCGTGGTGGACGCCGCGCAGGAACCGGAGGCCATCACCACCGTCGTACGCCACCGCCTCGACCAGGTCCTGCCGCTCTCCGAGGCCGAGATCAAGGCCCGCGAGGAGGCCCGCAGGGCCGCCGAGGAAGAGGCCAGGCGCCGCGCCGAGGAAGAAGCCGCCCGCAAGGCCGAGGAGGAGCGCCTGGAACGCGAGCGGCAGGAACAGCTCGCCAAGCTCCGTGCCGAGGAGGAGGAGCGCAAGCGCCGCGAGGAGGAGGAGGCCCGCCGCCGCGAGGCCGAGCGCCAGGCGGAGGAGGCCCGGCAGCGTGCCGAGGAGGCCAGGCTCCGCGCCGAGGAGGAGGCCGCCCGCAAGGCGGAGGAGGAGCGGCAGCGCGCCGAGGAGGCCCGCCGCGTCGCCGAGGCCGAGCGCGTGCGCCGCGAGGCCCAGGAAGCGGCGTACGAAGCGGAGCAGGAGCGGCTCCGCCGGCAGGCGGAAGAGGAATCCCGGCTCCGCAAGGAGGCCGAGGTCGCGCGGCTGGAGAAGCAGCGCAAGGCCGAGGAGGCCCTGCTCCGGGCCGAGGCCGCCCGCCGCCAGGCGGAAGCGGAGGCCCAGGCGAAGGCTCGGGCCGACGCGGCTGCCGCCGAGGAGCGTGCCCGTGAGCGGGCCGCCCGCGAGGAGGAGGCCAGTGCCCTGGCCGCGCGGCAGGAGGCTCGCGCCCGGGCCGCCCAGGAGGAGGAATCCCGGCTGCGGCAGGACTCCAGGGGGTCGTCGCGCTCGGAAGCCGGCGGTTCCGGCAGCGGCGACGAGCCCGCCGGGCCCGACAACGAGTTGACCGTGCCCACGCCGATCGTGGACCCGAACGAGATCACGCAGCCCGTTCCCGCGCCCGGGGATCCGGCGTCCGGTTCCGGCCGTGGGCCCTGGCCGTCCGACCAGGACGAGACGACCGTGATCCCGAAGTTCTCGGACGACTCCGAGGAGACGACCGTGCTGCCCGCCGTGCAGGACACCGGGGGCGGTGCCGGCGTACGGGACTCCGACCCGGCCGGCCGCGTGCCGCGCGGCATCTTCCGGGACGAGCGGCCGGCGGAGGGCGAGAACGAGCGCACCCGTGAGCTGCCGCAGGTCACCGACCCGCACGTGGAGCAGCAGCGGCCCCGGCGCCCCCGGCCCGACTGGGCGGAGGAGACCCCGCTGGACGACCTGCCCAGCCTGGCCGACGAACTGCTGGGCGGTTACGACGACGAGGGCCCGGAGTCCTCGGGCGGCCGGGGACGACGGCCGCGCCGCTGACCGGGACGCCCTTACGGGACGACGCCGATGGCCCCGCACCTTTCCCTGGTGCGGGGCCATCGGCGTCCGTGTTGTCAGACCCGTCCCTCACAATGGGAGACCGGAGCGACGGGAGCCACGCGTCGAGCGAAGCGGAAAGGCGGTGCCCATGTCCGTATGGGACGACCTGGTCGGCCAGGACCGGGTGCAGGAGCAACTGGGCGCCGCCGCCCGGGACGCCGACGTGCTGGTCACCGCCGCCGCGGCGGGGGAGCCGGTGCCGCCCGGCTCGAAGATGACGCACGCCTGGCTGTTCACCGGTCCGCCGGGCTCCGGGCGCTCCACCGCCGCCCGGGCCTTCGCCGCCGCGCTCCAGTGCACGAGCCCCGACCGCGCCCTGGGCGGGGCGCCGGGCTGCGGCTTCTGCGACGGCTGCCACACCAGCCTCATCGGTACGCACGCGGACGTCGACGTGATCCGCACCGACCTGCTCTCCATCGGTGTCAAGGAGACCCGTGAGCTGGTGCGCCGCGCCCAGCTCTCGCCGGCTGTCGGGCGCTGGCAGGTCATCGTCATGGAGGACGCCGACCGCCTCACCGAGGGCGCGGGCAACGTCCTGCTGAAGGCGGTCGAGGAGCCCGCCCCGCGCACGGTGTGGCTGCTCTGCGCGCCCTCGCTGGAGGACGTGCTGCCGACGATCCGGTCGCGGTGCCGCCACCTCACCCTGCGTACGCCGCCGGTCGACGCCGTCGCCGACGTCCTGGTGCGCCGGGACGGCATCGACCCGGAGCGGGCCGCCGCCGCCGCCCGCGCGACGCAGGGGCACATCGGCCGGGCGCGCCGCCTCGCCACGGACGAGCGGGCCCGGGCGCGGCGGGCCGCGGTGCTGAAGCTGCCGCTGCGCGTGGAGGACATCGGGGGATGCCTCAAGGCGGCGCAGGAGCTGATCGACACCGCGACCGAGGACGCGAAGCAGGCGTCCGAGGAGGTGGACGCGAAGGAGACGGAGGACATGAAGGCGGCGCTCGGGGCCGCCGCCGGAGGCCGGATGCCGCGCGGCACGGCCGGGGTGATGAAGGAGCTGGAGGACAAGCAGAAGCGCCGCAAGACCCGCACCCAGCGCGACAGCCTCGACCTGGCGCTCACCGAGCTGACCGGCTTCTACCGCGATGTGCTCGCCCTGCAGTTCGGCTCGCGGATCGCGATAGCCAACGCCGACGCCGAGGACGCCCTGGACCGCGTCGCCCGCGCGTCCACCCCGGAGCGCACGCTGCGCCGGATCGAGGCGGTGTCGGCCTGCCGCCGCGCCCTGGACCGCAATGTGGCGCCGCTGCTGGCGGTGGAGGCGATGACGATGGCGCTGCGCGCGGGCTGAGATGGCGTGCCCGTACATCCGCCGAATCACCCGGAAGAGGAGGGAATCGGGTGTGCGGTGAGGGGACGGCTACGCTCCGGGCATGGACACCAGGCGCCCGTTTCGCACTCTTGCCCTCGCGCTCGGCACTGCCGGCCTGCTCGTCTCCGGGTGCAGCGGCGGAGACTCGTCGTCGGGAGCCACGTCCTCCGCCGGCGTGGCGTCCGCGTCGCCCTCGCCGGTCCCGGCCGCCCTGAAGTCGTACTACGCGCAGCACCTCAACTGGCGGGACTGCGGAGTCAGCGGCTTCCAGTGCACGACGATGAAGGCGCCACTGGACTACGCGAAGCCGGACGGCGGCGACATCAAGTTGGCCGTCTCGCGCAAGAAGGCGACCGGCCCCGGCAAGCGGATCGGCTCCCTCCTGGTCAACCCGGGCGGCCCCGGCGGATCGGCCATCGGCTACCTCCAGGGCTACGCCGGGATCGGCTACCCCGCCCAGGTGCGGGCCCGCTACGACATGGTGGCCGTCGACCCGCGCGGGGTGGCGCGCAGCGAGCCCGTCGAGTGTCTGACGGGGGCGCAGATGGACGCGTACACACAGGTGGACCAGACCCCGGACGACGACGCCGAGGTCACGAAACTGGGTGACGCCTTCGAGAAGTTCGCCTCGGGCTGCGAGAAGCGCTCGGGCGAGGTGCTTCCGCATGTCTCGACCGTGGAGACCGCCCGCGACATGGACATGCTGCGCGCCCTGCTCGGCGACGAGCGGCTGAACTACGTCGGGGCGTCGTACGGGACGTTCCTGGGGGCGACGTACGCCGAACTGTTCCCCGGCCGCACCGGCCGCCTGGTCCTCGACGGGGCGATGGACCCCTCGCTCTCGTCGGTGGAGATGAACCGGGCGCAGACGGCGGGGTTCGAGACGGCGTTCCAGTCGTTCGCGAAGGACTGCGTGAAGCAGGCGGACTGCCCGCTCGGGAGCACGTCCGCCTCCGACGCGGCGGACCGGCTGAAGAAGCTGTTCACGCGGCTGGACGCGGACCCGATCCGCACGGGCGAGTCCCGCGAACTCGGCGAATCGCTCGCCACGACGGGCGTCATCGCCGCGATGTACGACGAGTCGGCCTGGCCCCAGCTCCGGAGCGCGCTGGCCGGCGCCGAGTCGGGTGACGGTGCCGGCCTGCTGGCCCTGGCCGACAGCTACTACGAGCGGGAGCCGAGCGGCAAGTACACCAATCTGATGTTCGCCAACGCCGCGGTGAACTGCCTCGACCTCCCGCCCGCCTTCACCGGCCCCGAAGCCGTCGAGAAGGCCCTCCCCTCCTTCGAGAAGGCGTCCCCGGTCTTCGGCAGGGGCTTCGCCTGGGCGGCCCTGAACTGCGGCCACTGGCCCGTCCCCGCCACCGGCACCGCCCACCGCATCGAGGCGAAGGGCGCCGCCCCCATCGTCGTCGTCGGCACCACCCGCGACCCGGCCACCCCGTACGCCTGGGCCGAGTCGCTGGCGGACCAGCTCTCCTCGGGCACCCTCCTCACCTACGAGGGCGACGGCCACACCGCGTACGGACGCGGCAGCGACTGCGTCGACACGGCGATCAACACGTACCTCCTGGAGGGCACCCCGCCGGCCGCGCACAAGAAGTGCACCTGACCTGGGCGAACGGCACCGAAACAGGCTGGTTCGGAGCACCCCCGGAAACTGTGTAGACTTGGCGTCGCTGCCGATCGCATCATGGTGCGAACAGGGCGCGCCGCCTTAGCTCAGTTGGCCAGAGCAACGCACTCGTAATGCGTAGGTCTCGGGTTCGAATCCCGAAGGCGGCTCGGAATTACCCCAGGACTCACTCGCCGTGACCTGGGGTTTTTTCATGCCCGGGGCGTGACGAGCCGCACGACGGGATGTCGTGGAAGTGCATGCGTGAGCGATGCGTGAGCGGAGCGGCTCAGCGATCTACTTCTTGGGCCGCTTGGCCTTGCCCTTCCTCTTGCTCATGGCCTGGGCTTTCTCCTTGGTCTTCGCCTTCTTGGCGGCCTTCGCGGCCTTGCGGGCGGCCTGCTCGGCCTCGGTCCGCCGCTGGAGGGGGACCAGCTTGGCCGTGGCCTCGGCCGCGCTCTTTCCGACGTGAGGCAGGACGCTCTGGTAGATGTCCCGCGTGATCCGGGTGTCGCTGTGTCCGAGGGTGTCGGAGACGATCTTGACGTCGATGCCGGCGGCGAGCATGAGCGTGGCCGCGCCGTGCCGGAGGTCGTGGAGGCGGATGGGTGGGAGGCCGGACGCGGCGACGAGCCTCTCGAAGAGGTCGGTGACTTTGCCGGGGTGGAGCCAGGAGCCGTCGGCCTGGGTGAAGACGAGGCCGGTGTCGACCCAGGCTGCGGCCCACTCTGCTCGGTCCGCGTTCTGCTGTGCGCGGTGGTGTTCCAGGACCTCGACGGTGTCATTGTCGAGTGCGACGACGCGGAAGCCGCTGTCGGTCTTGGGTTCGGAGGTCTCGACGTCCCATCCGTCCTGGACGAGCTGGGCGGAGACGGTGAGGGAGTGGGTGGCGAGGTTGGTCTCCGACCAGGGCTGCCCACACGCTTCGCCCCGGCGCAGGCCACGGAAGGCGATCAGGTGCCACATGGCGTACAGCCGGTCTTTGGCGACGAAGTCGAGGAAGGCGCCGGTCTGCTGGGGTGTCCAGACCATGACCGGGGACGGCTTCTCGCCCGTCTGCTCCCACTTGGCGACCCGCTCGTCGGTCCATACGAGCGCCTTCGGCTTGCGTACGGGGTCGATCTCGACGTGGGCGGCGGGGTTGAAAGTGATGATCTGCTGCCCGATCGCGTCGTTCAGAGCGGCTCGGAGGGTGGCCTTGACGTGCTGGCGCGTGGCGGGTCCGGTGATGCGACGGTAGGGCGGCATCTCGTCGATGGCGGCCTTCATCGCCTTGCGGCGGGCTCGGTTGTCCGCGCCCTTCCACGGGACGGTCGCCAGTTCGTCGATCGCGGCTCGGCGCTGGGTGTTGTCCTCCAGGATCTGGGCGTTGGCGTCGCGGATGTCGGTGAACATCTCGCTGAGGTGGCTGACGCGCAGCCGGTCGAGGCGCCGGCCGCCGATGTGCGGCTTCAGGTGGATGCGGATGTCGGTCTCGTAGCGGTTGAGGCCGGACTTGCGTATGCGCTTGCCGG
Source organism: Streptomyces sp. NBC_00209 (assembly GCF_045206345.1). NCBI lineage: Bacteria > Bacillati > Actinomycetota > Actinomycetes > Kitasatosporales > Streptomycetaceae > Streptomyces > Streptomyces sp. NBC_00209. The sequence goes on from NZ_CP108121.1 coordinate 3,863,401, forward strand.
CCAGCCAGCGGTCGAGCCATTCGGCGACGGTGAGGCTGCCGATGAGGTCCTGGCCGGCGTTGAGCCGCCGCCTCGTCTCCTCGACCTCCGGCAGGGGTGACCGTTCGCGGCTGACCTCGGCCAGCATCTCGGCGATGAGTTCGGTGCCCTCGGGGTCGTCCGAGTCGGCGAGTCCGAGGAGGGCGCGTACGTGGTCGAGGTCGGCCTGGGCGGGCTTGAGGCTGCCGTATCCGCCCCGGGCGAAGGAGCGGCGGCTGCCGTCCTCGCGGGGTGAGAGCTCCTGGCGTACGGAGTAGGTGCAGTGGTTCCTGCTGTTGCGCTTGGGGCAGGAGGTGCCGAGTTCCTTGCCGGACTTGGGGTCGCGGCAGGAGCAGCGGCGGTAGGTGGAGCCCTTCAAAGATCATTCTCCTCGGTGGTGTCGGGATCGCTCTCGGGGGAGTCGGTTACGCCGGCCACGTCCGGCCACAGAAACGGGGGCGTGACGCCCTCTTCCTCGATGAAGGCGCGAACTCTGCGCAGGCGGTTTTCGGCGTCGTCGGCCGCCTCGGCGGCACGGGCCTGGGAGCGGAGGGCCTCGGCCTTACGGTCGGCATTTGGTGCGGTCTGGGCGTGGTAGCGGGCGTACTCCTCGTCGCGTCGCGCGCTTCGCAGTCGCTCTTGGGCGGCGTGATGAGCCCGGAAGTAGCGGAGCATGTCGTCGTCCGCGCCGAGTTCGGTCTCCTCCCCGGTGAACCAGCGCAGCGCGTTCAGTGCGGAGGTGGAGTCCTGGAGCGGGAGCTGCTGTACGTCGTCGATGTAGCCGACGGGATAGATGAGGCAGATGGGCGGGGTGTTCAGTGCCTGGGCCAGGACCATGACGTCGACCAGAGGCAGGTTGGAGCGGCGCCCGGACTCCATGTTGGCGATCACGTTGCGGGGGATCGGATGGCCGATCTCCGCGCACTTGTCGGCCAAGTCCTGCGCGCTCCAACCCAGTTCCTTCCGTCGTCTGCGGACCTCGATGGCCACGGTGGCCATGACCTGATCCACCCACTCCAGGACGTCGTCTTCGTCGTCGGCCCACTTAGATCCATGATGGCTGCGGCGTTGTGTCATGTAGACACATTAACTTGCTTAGTGTTGATTCCAAGACCTGGAGACGAGCGCGGCAGTCGCGTTCGCCGTGGGCTCAGTCATGGATGGAGCGCGCATGCGTGAGAACGAAGAGGCCGACCGGGCGAAGGGGATGAGCCGCGAGGAGCTTCTGGAGCTTCCTGTGTCCGTTGACCTGGAGACGGGCAACCGGGCTCTGGGGCTTGGGCGGAGCAAGGGGTACGAGCTGGCCAAGCGTGGCCAGTACCCGTGCAAGGTGCTCAGGCTCGGGAACGCCTACCGGGTGGTGACCGCAGACCTGCTGGCCCTGCTGGGGCTGGCAGCGTGAGGCGTCAGATGGGTGTCGGGGGCTTCTGCGCTGAGCTGACACAGAAACGCTGGACTGTGGTGCGGCGTGGACGTACTGTCCGTGGTCGCTCGCGGTGCCGAAAGGCCCGCGAGAAGGGGGGAGCCTCCGGCGGTGCAACGCCGGAGGCCCCGAGACTCCCCAGCAATCCCGTGAGAACCGACCCGGCGGCAGGGGCGAGCAAGCCCAAGGCCGCCAGACGAGGAGTCGCCCAGTGCAACCCGAGGACCCCGAGTCCTATTCCGCCCCCGCCCGAGCGACCTGGCCCGCCACAGCCATCCCCGGCCGGCCGAGCACCCACTCGCAAGTTGACAGTGCCGTGGCGGACCCGAGCGACGGTACGGCCGACACCAGCGCCAGCGAAGCGGATCCGGCGGGCAGGCTGGCGGCCATCCCCGACGCGGAGCCGACACCTGGCTCGGAGCTGCTTGGCGAACTGCGTTCCCAGATAGCCCAGTTCGTGATCCCTCCCTCATCGGAGGCGTTGGACGCGATCACCCTGTGGGTGGCGGCAACGCATCTCCAGCCCGCGTGGCAGCACGCCCCACGTCTGGCGGTGGTGGGGCCGGCGAAGCGCTGCGGCAAGTCGCGGCTCCTGGACGTGCTGACTGAGACGGTTCACGAGCCGATGCTCACCATCAACACCACACCAGCGGCCATCTTCCGCTCGATCAACGAGGACGAGCCACCGACGCTGCTGGTGGACGAGGCCGACACCATCTTCGGCCCCAAGGTCGCGGAGAAGAACGAGGAGACGCGTGGCCTGCTCAACGCCGGTCATCAGCGCGGCCGGTATGTCACGCGGGTCGTCGGCAACGACCACACCCCGCACAAGTTCGCCACGTTCGCGATGGCGGCCATCGCGGGTATCGGGGACCTGCCGGACACGGTGATGGACCGGTCGGTGGTCATCCGCATGCGGCGCCGGGCCGATGGTGAGAAGGTCAAACCCTTCCGCTCACGGCGCGACATCCCGGCCCTGCACGAGCTGCGCGACCGCATCCACACCTGGGCCCGCCCACTGTTGGAGGACGCCGCAGACCTGGAACCGGACATGCCGGTTGAGGACCGTGCTGCCGACACATGGGAGCCCCTGGTGATCGTTGCCGACCTGGCAGGCGCTAGCTGGCCCCGGCTCGCGCGGATTGCCTGCGCGCGGATGGTCGCCGCCGAAGTGGCGGCCGAGGAGGACCATCCCAGCGGGGCACGCATCCTCGCCGACATCCGCCGGGTCTTCTTCGCCCAGCGTGAGGCGGACAGCCTCTCCACCGCGGATCTCCTCTACCACCTGAACGCGGACGACGAAGCCCCGTGGGGAGAGCGGGGGCGCTACGGCCTGACCTCCCGGGAACTCGGAGCGATGCTGCGCGACTACGACATCCGTCCCGGCAACGTGCGTATGGCGGACCGGTCGCAGCGCAAGGGCTATACGCGCAACAAGTTCCTCGACGCGTGGCGGCGGTACTGCCCCACCGTCCACCCGGTCGTCGCCCCTCGCGGCGAGGGCTGAACCCCACCCTCACTGGTTGCCGTACTTGCCGTCCCTGCCGTGATCTCGCAGGTCAGGGCGCATACCGGCAAGACGGCAGCCGAGGGCAAGACGGCAACGCAGGCGTCTCCGCGCAGGTAGCGCGCCAGTCAGGAGACACCGTCCGGATCCGTCTTGCCCCGTCCCAGGCGTCCTTGCCGTATCGCCGCCGGTCGCCGCCCTGCTCGCCGGGACGGATGCCGCGAAGCAGCCGTCCCGGCAGCGGCAGGCTGCGCCCTGGCAGGAAGCTGCCACCTCCTTGTCGCGAGTCAGGACAAGACGGTGGCGCTGCCTGCCGAAACGGCATGTCCGGAGAGCTGCCGTCCCGCGCTGACCTGCAGGTGCAACGGCCAAGACGGCAAAGACGCCCCACGCCACTACCCCCAGGAGCTTCCCGCTTGACCGCCCCGCACCTCACCACGCAACCAACACGACCACGAGACGACGCCCGCAGCGACGAGAAGCCGAAGAAGCGGGCTGACGCCGAGCAACTCGTCCTCGGCGCGGCCGGCCTCGTCATCGTCGCGCTGACAGCCGGAGCGTTCTGGCTCTCCTACGCCCACCTTGCCGACGTCGCCGGCCAGCACGGGCTCGGCGCATCCCGCATCCGCCGCTGGGCCTGGCCCGCCACCCTGGACGCGTTCATCGTCGCGGGCGAACTGCTCATGCTGCGCGCAGCGCTGCGCCGAGACACCGACCCCTGGGCGATCGCCGTGACCGCCGCCGGATCAGTCGGCTCCATCGCGCTGAACGTCGCCGGGGTCAGCGGCACGGACAACGCGCGCAGCGTCCCGTTCCTCGACTACGTGGTCGCAGCTGTTCCTCCGGCCGCCGCGATGGTCGCCTTCGGCGTCCTGATGCGACAGATCCACCAGCTCGTCGCACCGTCCGACGACGGCTCGGACACCGGTTCCGCACAGGCACAAGACCGGTCGGTCGGCGACATCAGCCACAGCCACCGAACGGATTCCCCTCCCGATGGTGCGCAAGCCTCGAATAACGAGCGGACGGAACCTGCGTCCCAGACGTCAGATAGCAAACCGAGCGGTGGCCGACCGCCGAAGGCGACCATCGCGGAGCTGACGGATATCGGCCGGGCCACCGGTCATCAGCACGGCAAACTCACGCGCGGCCTGCTCCGAGCGGCTGTGAAGGACCGAGACCTGACGATCGGCAGTGAGCGGCAGACCGAGGTGATGGAGCGGCTTCGGCCGGAACTCGAAGCCGTCGGTATCGAGGTCTCCAGGCGCTGACGCCTGGCCTGCTCGGGTGACCGGAACCCTTCCGGTCACCCGAGCATTGGCCAACCGATTCGCAGACTTCCACAGCCGTGGCCAACGCGATGGCCGTGCCGCGTAGGCATCGCCACCCCGTAAGCCCAGACGTACTTGGAGCATCTTCCTTGACGCACAACCAGCACCTGCCCGACGACACCCACACCGAGCCGTCTGCGTTTTCGCAGTCACCTACGCTGACGGAGCGTTTGCGTCGGGCGTTCGGACGGGCTGCCCCTGGCGGAGCCAGTAGTACCCCGAGTCCGACTCAAGGCCGGTCTTCGGGGGTCTCCGCCCCAGGGGTGGCGGAGACGGCCCAGCGCCAGGGGGCGCCGGACCAGAAGGTCGTGACCGAGAACGGCCCCGACCCGGACACTCTTCACGCCAGCCAGCAAGCGATCCTCCGCCCAACACGCGCCGCCGCCCTCGCCGTCAGCGAGCCCGCTGTGCAGAGCGTCCAGCCAACGATCCGCCGGTTCACCGGCGACAAACGCACCAAGCGCGTCGGCCCCATGCGCTTCACCGATGACGAGCACACCAGCCTGCGCGAGGCCGCAGCCGAGCACGGCTACAAGGGCGAATCCGGGTTCGCCGCCGACATCGTCCTCGCCTTCCTCGACGGCCGCTTCACCGCGAACCTCCCCCTGTCCGAGGACCGACGCCGCACCCACATCTTCCGAGCCCAGGTTCTGCGCGCCCTCAACCGCACCGGCGTCAACGTCAACCAGATCGCCCGCGCCCTCAACAGCGACTACACCCCGCCCGACATCCGGCAGCGTCTCGACGAACTCCACGACCTGCTCACCCTCATCGCCGCGGCCCTGCGCGAGCCCACCCACGCAAGGGTGGTCTGATCCGCGTGATCGCAGCCATCAAGCCCGCCGGCTCCAACACCCGCGGTCTGCTCGCCTACCTCTATGGTCCCGGCCGACACGATGAACACCTCGACCCACACCTCGTGACCGGATTCGCCATGCTCGGCATGCCCGACCCCGGCCGCGACGAGAACACCACCCTGACTCAACTCGGCCACTACCTCGACGAGCCCGTACTCCTGCGCAACAGCGAGTTCGGCAAGCCCGTCACCGACCACGTCTGGCACTGCCCCGTCCGCGCCGCACCCGAAGACCGCTACCTCTCCGACACCGAGTGGGGCGAGATCGCACAGCGCATCGTCCGGGCAGCCGGCATCGCCCCCGACGGCGACGACCTCGCCTGCCGATGGATCGCCGTACGCCACGCCGACGACCACATCCACATCCTCGCGACCACCGTCCGCGAAGACGGCCGACGCCCCAAGCTGCACGACAGCGGCATCCGGGTCGGCGATGCGTGCCGGGAGATCGAGAAGGACTACGGGCTGCGCCGCTTGACGAAGGGCGACCGCACCGCCACCCGGCGCCCCACCCAGGCAGAGATGCACAAGGCCGAGCGCCTCGGCTGGGAGCAGACCAGCCGTGAGTGGCTCCAGGACCGCATCCGCGCAGCCATCCCACACGCCACCAGCGCCGAACAGCTCCTCGCCTACCTCGAAGCCGACGACATCCTGGTCAAACCACGCCGCGGCCCCTCTGGAGATCTCCTCGGCTACGCCGTCGGCCGACCCGGCGACCTGAACAAGGACGGCCAGCAGATCTACCACCCCGGCGGGAAGATCGCCCCCGACCTTTCTCTGCCCAAGCTGGAAGCCCGCCTGGAGACCATCACTCCTGAGGAACACCCCACCGCCCGTCGCAACCGACACACCACTGCCTGGCATCAGGCCACCGACGCCCTCGACACGCTCCACACAGAGCTCACCGACACGAGCGCCGGGGACAGCGGGGACGCGCGGGCTCAGGCGCACATCACCGCCCTGGGCGAACTCATCGAAGCCACCGCGCAGAAGACCCACGCCAACCTCCGTGGCCAACTGCGTTCAGCCAGCCGGTCCTTCGCCCGCGCTGAACGCTCTCAAATCCGGGCCGAAGACCGCACCGCCCGCGCTCTACGGACCGCAGCCCGTGACATCGTCAACACAGCCAGCGGCCCCGACGGCAGCGCCCTCGCAGCCCTGACCGCCGCACTCGTCTGGGCCGCCATCCTCGCCGGACGCTGGCACGAGGCCAAGGGGCACGCCCACCAGGCCAACGCCGCCCGCCAAGCCGTGCAGCACCTCGAGGCAGCCGCCGACGATGCACTCGCTCCGACGCTCACAGAACTCGAAGCCCGCCGCCCCACGGAGGAGGCCCGTCACACCCTGGCCAGCGACGTACGCGCGGCCGTTCCCGAGCACGCCGAGCGAATCCTCGCCGATCCCGGCTGGCCCGCCCTCGCCACCGTCCTTGCCGACGCAGAAGCCGGAGGCCACCAGCCCCACCAGCTCCTCAAGGAAGCCGCCGCGCGACGAGAACTCGGCACCGCCCACAGCCCCGCCCGGGTCCTGATCACCCGCATCCAGCACACCAGCCGCAACCCCGCACCCAACCGCCGCGCCGAAGCAGCCTGCCTGCGAAGCACCAGGGCAACGGGCGTCAGCGCTCCGCCCCCCGACACCTGGCCGCTCAAGGCGACAGCCGCTCCCGCCCGCCGGCCGGGGCGTCCCCTTGGCTGATCTCGAAGAGGAGCGCCCGATCCCAGAGCTCCACCTGGCTCTACCAAACCCAACCGCGGAGACTTCCGGTCAGGCTGTCACCTCAGCCGGGGCCGAGACCGGTGGACGAACCCCAGTCAGCTCTTCAGCACGGCTCAGCAGGAGAGGCGCGAGCTCTGGATAGAACCCCCGAGCCACAGCCTGGAGCATTTCTGCGAGTGCGGCGAGCTCACCGATGCGGCCGGCGGGGGAGTCGAGGACGTGGGCGAACTGACTGCGGATTCGAGTGGCCACGAGTGGCACGCGAAGGCTGTACGCGTGGAGAAGGCCCGGGTCGTACCCGACCGGCACGTGGCCCCAGCGCTCCCAGTCCAGCAGGGTCAGCGGCATTCCGGTGAGGTTGCCCCAGTGAAGGTCACCATGACCAGTGACGCGCTCAACCTTTGACGGGGCGGGGATGCCCAGGAACTGGGGGAAAGCCCGCTCGATCCACTGTTGCCTCACGGTCTCCTTCCTCCCGTCCACTTCCGCCAGGCGGTCAAGAGCCTGTCTCAGCAGGCCCCACCACTGCTCCGGCAAGGCCGGATTACTGGTGAGGTCCGGCCTTCGAGGTGAGATGACTGGATCCTCTACAAGGTCGAGTACCTCAGCCTCGAAGGAGTAGTCCCCTTCAGCCCAGTCATACGTTCCATGGAGGGCTGGACGCGGCACGTCACGCGGTACCAAGAGGTCCGCTCCGACGATCCCTTCCCCGTGCTTGCGCCCGACGTTCTTCACCAGACTCCGGCTGACACGCAGCCAGTAGGCGCCCGACTGACGGCCCAGAGTGAAGCCCCCGAAGCCCCACGCCAACGGCCCCGTGCAGGTCAGGCCGACCGCTTCTGCAGCCGTTTGGTGAGCGGCTTCCATCAGCGCTCGCGTGGCCTCATCCGGTGGCAAGTTCATCGGTCACTCTCCTGAGCTGTTCGCGGGTGAGGGGCGCGGCCAGGGCCTTTGCGGCATCGTCCCAGTGACCAAGGCTGCTGGCCGAGGTCAACACGACGTCCAATGCCGGGCAGGAAGCGGCAGCCAAGAGGCCGGCGGCACCAGGCGAGAGGCCGGGGCGTATCAGGTCGATCACTTCGGGTGTCATGGCGTCGAGGAGTTCGCCGCCGTGCAGGGGTGCCGAGGCGAAGGTGAGCATGCCGGCATCCTGTGCCTCGACCAATGCCCCGCCTCCATCGAGTGCTTGGGTGATCGGAGCGTCCATGATCAGGCTTACGGGCATCTGGATCCCGATCAGATGGTGGCCTTCCGATCCCGATGCCTCCCGGGCAAGGGTGACCAGCTCGGGGACGCTGAAGGCGCCCTCCCGGAGACCTGACCAGGTGGCCACCCCGTAGCCGCCGATCCGGCGGAGTTGCACGAGCCCTTCGAGGACTGCAAACGCTTCTCTCAGGCGCCCGTGCAATGCGGCGCGGTGTCCGTTGCGAGCGGCTCGCTCGGGATTATGGACGAATACCAGGTCCACGCGGCCGAGCTGTTCCCTGGCCTCCTCCACCTGTTGGCAGACGAACCGGGGATCGAGGCTGTGCCCGACGGCGGCATCCTCGTCAGTGAGGACGCCGAGCGCCATGGCCGTCTGAGCCTGACTCCTTGTGAAGAAGCCAGTCTTGGTGGCCGTCTGCGTGGAACCAGGGTGCTCCCGCAGGACTGGTCCGAGGCGCTGTTGCGCCATACCGTCCGCGTAATTCGGTGCGGTGTCGATCCAGGGAGCACCGGCCCGCAGAGCGATACGGGCCGCCTCGCACACGTCCCGGACCCGATAGGTCCCCAGGGACAGGGCCGCCGTCACAGGGCAGTCCCGACAACAGCTACTGCCTGTCCCTCGACGAGGACCGAAATGAGCGCGGCCACGTCTTTCACTTCCAGCCCGGCACATTCAGCGAGATCGCCCAACGTGGCCGACCGGCCGAGAAGCAATCGGCGCAGGATCGGCGCGGCCGACTGGGCAAAGTCCCAAGCTGTGCCTGCCGCCGAGAACGTGACGGTGTTGTGCCCGTCGTTCTCAGCCACACGGCTCCGCGGAGCAGTCAGGCGTACGGAGATCTCCGGCCGTGCGGGAAGCCCGTCCACGTAGGGCAGGGAGGGGATCGCGTGCCCGTGGTCGGTGGTATCGATGGACTCCGCCCACCGTTCGACGAGCCGGGGGTCGGCCAGCTCATTCAGAAGTTCCCGGCGCATCGCGACGAGATAGTCCGTCTGGTCAGGCAGCGAGGCGAACCTCGGAATGTCCTTGCGCAACGCGAGGACGGATCGAAGCTGGTCCACGACCCAGTGGAGCAGGTCCGCGCCTGTGTGGGAGACGAGGCCGAACGTCAGGTGCAGCGAATCCGTACCTTGGTCGGCGGTGACCGCGTGCCACCAGCCGCGTGGCAGGTAGAGCACGTCACCGGGCGCCAGGACGAGGTCTGCAACCGGCTCGCCCTCGGGCTTCTCCGGCGACTCGACATCGCGGAACGTCGGAGCCTCGCGAGTGGATCCGTACAGTTGCCATCGCTTGGAGCCATGCACCTGGACCACGACGACATCGTGGTCGTCCCAGTGGAGCCCGAAGCCCTGCCGCTCCGTCCAGGAAGCGTAGGCATTGACCTGCACGGGGGTGCCGAGGAAGCGTTCCAGGCCCTCAGCAGCCATCCCGACGGGCGGGTGGATTTTCTCTACCGAGTCCAGGACGAGTGAGGCGCCGTCCTTGAGCTGGGCGTGCAGTTCGGCCGGCAGGATGCGGGACCAGGTCACCGCGCGGCGGGTCGTCGTCGGGGCCGCGTATTTGTGTACAGGGACCATCTCGCCGTCCACCGAGAGCCTTAGCCGGGGCGGCTCCAGGCGCTGAGTGGCGATGATCAGGTTCAGGTCGTCCCAGGAGAAGAGGCCCGCCGTGTCGGCGGCACCGGGGAAGAGAGCGTAGGAGCGGTTGTACGTCTGGGCGAGGAACGTGTCCCCGCCCAGACGCCCCGCCCACGAGGCAGCATCAAGCATCGTGGGCGGCCCGATCAGTCGTTGCCGTCGGAACGGCCGCCACTGACGTCGGACTCCTGCTCGGTTCGGGTGCGAGCGGCCACGATCTTCCGCTTCGCCACGAGCAAGCCCCCCTCAGCGGCCACTGAAGCAGTGTTCTCTACCATCATCGAACTTCCCTCTCTACTTGGGGAACTCCCACCGGAGGCCCGGCAGGACGACTGGAGTCGGGTAGGCCGAGAGCCGCTACGACGTGCTGTAGATACCGGCGGCGAACAGGCCCAGCGAGCCGACGATCAAAGCGACGTACAACGGCCCTGCAAACCGGCCGATCCGGCGCTGGACCCACCGCGACAGGGCATCCACTAAGCCGACCCCGGCTCCGCCACCCGGCGAAGCCCGCGAGCCGACACGGACGGGCCCACGCAACGCGCACACTCGCACGGAGGGAAGCAGCCCGGGTTCGAGAGGATGACGAAGGGGTCGCCCTCCCGCATAGCGGTCGTCTGTGACCATGAACGTCCGGAGTCGCGGGACACGCGAAGCGTCATCAGAACGCGGCTCTCGCCCGCCGGGTCCGCCGCCCGCGAGGCTCCTTCGTATCCGCGACCCTCAGCATCACTGCGATTTGCCATGTCCGCACCCTTCCGCAGTTCCTGGCCCACCTCGTTTGCGACAACACCCAGGAAACCGCGCATAGTCGGAGGTCTCCACGGCATCGATGCGGCACTCTTGACGCAGATCCGTGCACAGGCTCCGAAGGGGCCGAAGCCGCGGGAAGGGGGCGCCATGGGACTGGCAAAACGACGCAAGACCCTGGGCTACAGTCAAGAAACACTGGCCCAGTTACTCGGCGTGGACCGCACAACGGTCGGGCGCTGGGAAAGCGGCAGGATCGACCCGCAGCCGCCTCAGCGGCGAGGCTTGGCCATCGCCCTGGAAGTCAGCCTTCAAGAGCTGGAAGCCCTTCTGACACCGCCACAAGCCGCTGGCCAGGAGCTTGCCGGGCACCATTCCAGCGACCCCCCGAACGCGGGAGACTCTGACGAAATGATCCGCCGCGAATTCCTCCGCATACTCACTGTCAGCGGTGCGCTGACCGTTCTGCCGACCGACGAGGCAGAGGCGCTCACGGAGGGCGTCCGCAGGGGGATGCCAGCCGACTTCACACGAATGAACAGTCACCTTTGGCAGGTCTACCAACTGGCGCGCTCAAAGGGCTCCGTCTACCCCGTTGTCCGCGACCAACTGGCCACATTGAACGAGGCTCTGGCAGGCAACCGAGGGGGCACACGCCCACTTCTGAACGCGGCTGCCGACCTCTTTCAATTGGCCGGCGAGGTGGCCTTCGACGGAAGCCGTTACTCCGACGCCGCTGCTTCGTATTCGCTAGCGGCTGCCGTCAGCAAGGATGCCAAGGCGTATGACCTGTGGGCGTGCGCACTCGTTCGCCACGCCTACGTAGACATGTCTGAGCAGCACTATCGCCAGGCCGCTCAGATGCTGGGTGCAGCTGAAAGGCTGGCCAGCCGGGGTGACAGCAACCTCTCGACCCGGCATTGGGTCGCTTCTGTCCAAGCCGAGGCGTATGCGGGCCTCGGTGATCTGGCCGCGTGCGAGCGGGCGATGGACCAAGCGGAGACCGTCCGCGAACTCACTGCGGAGAGCGTCAACGGCGGATGGCTCCGTTTCGACGGTGCACGCCTCGCCGAGGAACGAGGCTCCCGCTACGTGCAGCTGGGCCGACTCGACCTGGCAGAGGACGCCTTGAAGGATGCCCTGGAGCAGACGGCCTTGGCGTCAGGACAGTCGTACCGGCGGCGCGGAGCAGTGCTTACCGATCTGGCCGCCATCGGCGCTAAGCGGCGAGACCCCGAACAGGTGGTGGCCTACGGAAGGGAAGCCATCAGCCTCGCCCGAGCCTCAGCATCCGGGTACGTCGCCCGTAGACTCCGAGACCTGTGCGACGAGTTCGGTCCACTGAGCCGCGACCACCGCGTGGCGGAGCTGGGGGCCGAGATCGCCACGCTGAGCACGCCGTGACGAGAGGGGTAGGCATGTCGCAGACCGAAGGTGCACGACTGTTCCGGGAAACCTGGATCGCCGGAGTGCACCAGCACTTCCCCGGAGAGCCGAAGGCCGGCTACATCACCCCGTGGGACGACACCCCACAGTGGGAACGTGAAGCCGCCGGATCGGTCCACGACCAGGTACGGCAATTCATCGAGGTCAGCAACGGCCACACGTCGAAGCTCTCCCGCGAGCAGAAGAGCCGTTTCGTCGCCACGTGCTGGACCGCCCAGATGTTCAAGCACTTCGAGGACCCAAAGCCCGGGTATGTCGCGGACTGGCCCGACCTGCCGTCCTGGCAGCAGGAAACAGACGCCGACATCTTCGAAGCCATCGAGAAGGCGCACCGCTGACAACTCGGAACACTCCTCGGTGGTCAGTCGAGTGGCCTGCCAGCTCGGGTGCTCGCTACTACTCTCTGATCGGCTTCGCCGACCACGTAAGCAGCGGCACTGGAGAGCCCGTGGCGGCCTTGGTGCTTCCGGAGATTACATGGCCAATACCGTCGCCGACCACATCACTGCCGCACGGCATGCCCTGGTGCACCCTCAGCGGGATAACGGCGGGGCCGGACCAGGTGACCAGTTGAGGCGAGCCGAGGTGTAGGTGCGTGTGAGGCTGCCGTTAACGTAGCGGCACCCCACATGGAGTGCCGCTACCGTCAACGTAGCGGCACCCCTCATGGCGCGCTATGAGCCGTCGATCAGTTTCTGTACCTCTGGCGGAATTTTCGAGCCGGAGTAGGAGACGACGAGCACGGCGTCACCAGGTGAGTCTCCGACTGCGATGGCCATCCTAGGGGAGAGGCCATTGACCTTGTAGGCAGTCTCCGTGGTGCCCGCCCCCCCTGCTTCGTCCTTGCCGCCGATGTCGTCACACGGCGGCTTGACGGCAGTGCCGAGTTTGTCGGATACCGTGAAGTCCACGTTGGCGACATCCCGGTATGTACGCCCTTGGTAGGTGAACTCGAGCGCGCAAGATCCCGACCCTTCGTCGCTGCTGGCATCGGCCCCGCATCCGGCCGCTGTCATCGCTAAGAGCCCTGCCAGTAGCAAACCTGTAGATCTTCCGGCCCAGCTCATGGACATCCTCCTTCAGTAGATGCTGCGAAGAGCGAGGATGTCGCCCTTGCCCAGGGTCCTTGCCTTTGTCGTGCAGGTGAATGAGTTCGTGTACATAGTGAGGTTCTCGTGTCCGGATTTGACATGACTCAATCCGAAGATGTGCCCGGCTTCGTGCGTGCCGACGGATCGAATGTCGTACTTGTTTGAGCAGCCGCTGACCGGCTTGTTCGTAAAGTCGTAGTCGTGGGTGTTGAAGCGGACGTCGGCCTCGCGGAGGTCATTTTTGACGCCTGGCATGGACCAGGTCCATGAGCAGCTCGAGGCTACAACGCCGGACTTGAGGTCCCCTGCGTCCCACGTGCTCAGTTCGTCGCGATCGGTGCACTGGCCTGTGCTGTTGATGTCTGCTTCATAGGTTGTGGGGGCCCTGTAGTTGTGTTTCGCGGGGACCTGGTCGGTGTAGCCACAATTGTTGTAGCTATCGGTGATGTTGTCGATGGCGTCGTAGAATGCCCACATTGCGTCTGTGCGCGACAGGGCGCCGGGCATTCCTCCGTCACCGATCCACCACTCGTAGGAGCCGTATTCCTTGCGATCTGCTGTGGCGTAGGCGCCATCGCTGCAAGCCCCTGGAGAGGCCGTGGCATCGACATCTGCCACCTCGACATCCTCCGGCGCGGAGGGGTCAGCTGCATCTGCGTCCGCCCCATCAGACTCCTGCGACAGGTCCCTGGCAGTAATCACTGGGTTTGACAGGGCATCAGGAATGTCGGAACCCGCAGTGGAGGAGTCCGTAGCTGTGTCGGTCAGGTTGTAGGAGACCTTGCCGTTGGCTGCGACCTCCAACGTGAACCCGTGCGTCTCGCCGCTCGTCGTCAGTGCGTCGACACTCACGGCCGTGCCCGGTTCGGGAACAGTCACACCGGTTCCGTCGTAGGTGACGATGCGGCCGACTGCCCCGCAGTCGATCACGGAGGCGCCGGCAGGCAGGTCAGTGGGGCTCAACGCTCCTTCCTCAGGAAGGTGGCAGACGGTCGCCCCGTCGGTCCCTGTAGTGGTCGCCTGCGCGCTACCGGCGACCCCGGATACCGAAGCTAAGAGCGCGAAGGCTATGAACGATCTACCTATGAATTTCAGGCTGTGCCCAGTCATTCTCCACCCCCAGTTACTCCCGGCAAGCGGGAGACGATCAGAACAGGAGGATGGTAGTCACAAGTCCTTCACAAGATCCTTCGCCTCACTCGCTTCTGGCTTGATTTCGTTTTATGTGGCTGATTACCCTCGGTCATTCATGAGTCTCCACGTTTTTTGATTCGGAATAAGTCATTCCCGTTTCCGACTTGATGGGCAATCGCCCTGTGCCTCGCAGGAAGTCATGATCTTGATCCACATGGCTTCGCCCTGTTCGCCCTGAAGGCGTGAATGGTTGCCAGCCATTGCAAGCCTGGTTGCGCTCTGGGGCGCACGAGCATGCGGTTGTGTGCGCGGGCGAATGAGCGCCGTGGGGGGGGGGGGGGGGGGGGGGCTCGCAAACGGGTACCGCTGCTCACTGGTGCTGCAGCGTAGGCGAGGGGGATTCTGGTGCTATTTCCCTCTGCCGTGCGCTGGCCAGGGAGTACCAGGGCTGCGCCCAGCCCCCTCTGAAGTCAGAGATCCCATGAGGGCCGATGGAGGTTGAACGCGTGCGAATACGACGTGGGGGAATCATCAGTGCTGCAACGGCAGCGGTAATGCTGCTGTCCGTATCAGCAGCCACAGCGGAGGACTACCTGTGGAGTAGCTACTGGTACCGCGCCACCTCCGGTATGGAATCCGGAAGATGGGGTGACGAGCAGTACTCACAGGTGCTGTACAGACACTGCAGCGGTACCCGAACCGGGTCCGGTAGCGTCCCGTACAACACAGACATCCAGGTGCATCAGGTCGTCTCGCGGTGGCCGGACACGGACTATGACAAGAAGACATTCTCCGAGTGCTTCGGGGGCTACATGTACCAGAGCAACGGCGAATGGCACAATCTGCCGCTTGCCGACTACTACTTCAGCGTCGAGGCGGTCAGGGGCGGCAAGGGCGAGCTGGACGTCGAGCTGATCATGGTTGACGACACCGCTGCTGACTAAAGGTTTTGCGTAAGCCGGAGGCCGCCGCTCGCACACCGGAGGGCGGCGGCCTGCTGTCTCGTTCACCGTCCCGACGGGAAGACCGTGAAGATCACCGTACTGTTCCGCACTTCGCCAGCCTTGTGGGCTGCGCCCGTTGCCCTCGCACTGCCGCTGATGTACTACCTCGGTCCTGGACATCCTCCGGCCGACAACCTTGGATATGCACCTGAGATCACGTCATACCCGCTGCGATTCGCCTACCCGTTCGCCTACGCCGTCACCTCCGCCCTGGCCGCATGGGTGTCCGCGACCCTGCGGCAGGCCGGTGTCTGGGACATGAACAACGCTCGCTCCCGGTTCCGCATCGCTACCCAGGCGCTGCTCCCGGTTGTCGCACTGGCTTGGACGATGCTGGCACTTCCCGTGCTGGTGGCGCTCACGACAGAGGGCGCGTGGCCAACGTGGGACAGCCTCTCTCCGTTGGTTGTAGGGATGATTGTGTGCGTTGAGCACGCGGTGATCGGATTTGCCGTCGGACGGTGGGTACCGAAAGTCATCGCCGCGCCGATCCTTGCAGTGGCGACTTGGGTGGCCGTGGCATTCGCCGTGACCGTCGATGCTCCCTGGGTACGGCACGTGTCGGGCGCGTTCCCCGAACAGTTGATGTTCGGCGAGGCGCCCGCTTGGGGGGCGCTCTGGCCACACGTTGCATTCACCGGCAGCATCGCTGCCGCGCTGATGATGGGGTGGCTTCCGGCACTGCACCGAATGGTGGCCGTGGCCGCCGCGTTGGTGCTCGGCGCCGCAGGCGTCACGAGCACTTACGAGGCGGTCAAGAACTACGACTACAACCCACCGCTCAAGACCTACGCGGTCAACATGGAGTGTCGAGACGCGGGGCACACGGCCGTGTGTATGCCGGAGCAGACCGCCGAGGCATTGCCGCAGGCCGTGAAGGCCACCAAGGGAGTCCTGTCCGACTTCGCGGCGGCCGGTGTCCCACTGCGGCCCGAGACCGTCATCGATACGCTGCCCGAAGGGCGCTTTGCCACCCCGTCAACAGCGTCGACCTGGCGCGTTCCTCTGACCGCGGCCACCGGCCGCCGCGACGCCAGATTCGCCGTTGTCATCGCTGCGACAGGCATGAACTGCGCACGCCCAGACCCTCTTCTGCGCCGTGTGGTTATCGCGTGGTCCGCTCAGGTCACCGGCACGACCTCGTCGTGGGAAAGGCTTCGAGCAGTGATTGACCGGCAAGGCTCGCCGGGCGATGTCGACGGGACTCTGCACAGTGTGCTGAGCCGGCCGGCCACGGAGCAGGCCCGCTGGTTTACCACCACCTCCAAGAAGGCATGCAACGTCTGATGCGATGGTGGCTCAAGACTCGCCGAACCTTCACGGTGCTCACCGCTCTTGCTGTGCTGTCGATGGGGCTGGCAGTGTGGATCGGCGAAGAGTCCGTACTGCTGCCGTCGTTCTTCTCGAATAGCCAGCAGGCCGTATTGATCGTCTTTCTGCCCATCCCCACCGTGGCGGCACTCTCCCTCTCACTGGACTCGCGACTGACCGCTTTTGAGGCGACTGCCATCCGCCGGGTCTCGGCGCGTGATGTGTTGCTCGTCCTGGGCACTCTCGCCGGCTGTCTGGCTTTCTCCGGGATCTTCTGGTCGTCCACGGGCATGTCGGTGGTGCGCAACATCGCATTCCTGACCGGCCTGATGCTCCTGGTCCGGCCGTGGGCGCGGCAGGCCGCCGTTGCGGCGCCTTTGACGTGGATCGCACTGGTCGTGTTCTTCTCTCACCGTCCCTATCCCGATCCCGACCCGTGGACCGTTCTGCCGGAGTCCGCGATCACCGTCCATGCCGCCGTTGCAGCTACGGTCGTGCTCGCGGGCGGCCTCATTCTTCTCCCTCGGACACGCCAGGAATCAACATGACGATGCACTTCGACAACGTGACCTATGCCTACCGGCGTTGGAGCCGACCGATCCTCACCGACTTCACATACGCCCTCCCCGTCGGGCTGACGGTGCTCCTCGGCCCCAACGGCGCCGGGAAATCCACGCTGCTGAAGCTCGCCGCAGGCACCATCCGACCCGCACTAGGAACAGTCGCACTCGACGGCGTGCCATCAACTGCTCGCCCATACAGGCATAACGTCGGGTGGTTGCCGCAGCACGTACAGCCGATGCCGCAGCTAACCGCCCGCGAGTACGTGGCCTATGCGGGATGGCTCAAGGGTATGGCCGCCTCCACAGCCCACGAGAAGGCCGCAATCGCTCTGAAGCGTGTCAACCTCACCCAGCAAGCCGCCATGAAAACTCACCGCCTATCAGGCGGACAGTTGAGGCGTCTGGGCGTGGCGGCCACGCTCGTGCATGACGCTCAAGTCCTCCTGCTCGATGAGCCGACCGCAGGACTGGACCCGCAGCAGCGTCGAGCCTTTCGCGACGTGCTGGCCTCTCTTTCCGGCCAGGCAAGAATCCTGATGTCCACCCACGACATTCAGGACCTTGCCGAGGAGGCGAATCACGTCACCGTCCTACATGCAGGCCGGATCCTCCATAACGGCACAGCCAAGGAGTTCTTGGCATACACCCCACCCGGGGTCGCGCCCGGCCGTGCCGCCGAAGCCGCGTATACAACAATCCTGGATTCCGACAGCAACCCAAGTGGCTAATGCAGCCAAGGCTTACGCATTTAGAGCGCGTTTCTTATAGCGTGATGGTTCGTTGAACTATGCATGGCGGATCTAGTGCCGGATCAAGCAACGTTTGCCCTGTTGTGATGTGACGCGCCGTTCGGGTGCTGTGCCGCACGGCGTGTGACGGTCACCCTGTCGGGGTGGCAGAACGAGTACGCGTGCGCGAGATCGATGACGACGGGGGAAGACGGCTGCTGCGGATCATCCGCAGGGGCACCGGGTCGGTAGTGACCTGGCGGCGTGCCCAGATGGTGTTGCTGTCCGCGCAGGGCATGCCGGTGGCGAAGATCGCCGAGGTGTCGTTCACCAGCCATGACCGGGTCCGGGATGTGATCCACAACTTCAATACGGACGGCTTCGACTCGCTGTATCCGAAGTACTCCGGCGGCCGGCCCAGGACCTTCACCCTGCCCGAGCGCCGGGAGATCAAGAAGATCGCGAAGTCCAAGCCGACCGAGCACGACCTGCCGTTTTCGACGTGGAGCCTGACCAAGCTGGCGGACTTCCTGGTCGCCGAGGGGGTGGTCGACGACATCAGCCACGAGGGACTGCGCATCCTGCTCCGCGAGGAAGGCGTCTCCTTTCAACGCCTGAAGACCTGGAAGACCTCCCGTGACCCGGACTACGCGGCCAAGAAGGCCCGCGTCGAGCACCTCTATGCGATCGCCGACGGCGAGGTCATACCCGAGGACGGCGAGCCCGAAGTCATTTTCTGCGTGGACGAGTTCGGCCCGCTCAACCTGATGCCCCACCCCGGACGGCAATGGGCCGAGCGTGGCGGCAAGCACAGGGACCCCGACCGCGAACCACGACGGCGGCGGGCGACCTACAACCGCTACGGCGGAGTGCGACACCTGTTCGCCGCACTCGACCTGGCCAAGGACAAGCTCTACGGCCACATCAAACCGATCAAGAAACGCACCCAGTTCCTGGAGTTCTGCCGCTACCTGCGCAGCCTCTACCCGCCCGAGGTCCGGATCGCGATCGTGAGTGACAACTTCTCACCGCACCTGACCACGAAGAGGTGCCAGCGCGTCGGCACCTGGGCTGCGGCGAACAACGTCGAGATGGCCTACACCCCGACCAACAGCTCCTGGCTCAACCGCATCGAGGCCCAGTTCACGGCCCAGCGCTACTTCACCCTCGACGGCACCGACCACGCGGACCACAAGGAACAGGGCAGCATGATCCGCCGCTACATCATCTGGCGGAACAACCACGCTGCTGACCAGCGCCTCCGCATGGTCGTGGCCGGAGCGAATGTCGCCTGAACCCGATCTCGTCGGCGGTCACTACTGCCGGTCAGGCCACAGTCCGTCCGGCACCACGGTTGCCTGGGTCTGAGCGGCCAGCCATGTCTTAACCTCGTGCCAGGCGGCCTGTTCCTCCGCCGCGGTGCCCCACCACCAGGTGAACGGCGAGTCGTCGGACGTCAACTCCTCCCGCCACCAGCCGACGCTCTCAGTCAGATGGTGGCGGGCGACCGTGCCCCTCTCCACCTCCCAGCGGGCGAGCCACGGGGCGACTGAGGAACTCGCGGTCACACAGCTCTCGAAGACCTCGCACGCCGGGGTCGGTGGCGACTCCACCCGCAGGGCCTGTGTCCACCACGCCTCCAGGAAACCGGCCACCGCCCCAGCCTGCTCGCGGGGCCACCGCGACCAGCCCGCCGCGGCCAGTCCACGAGCCATGAGAGTGGACTCGACCGCGCCCTCGGCGAGCACCACGACGAGCTGCGGCAGGACCCGACGGATGATCGCGGGCTGGTCGTCCCAGTGGAAAGGATCTTTCTGCGCGACCCGGCCGACAAGATCCGTCGGGAGACGGACGTCAGGAGTCCGCAGGAGCTCGACCTCGACCTCATCGAAGCACCGGCCGCACACAGTCTCGTCCGCTTGGGCCGTCATGCCGCCGAAGGTCGTCGCGACCCTCGCCACCGCAGCGGCAAGGACATCGCCATCTGGAGAAGTCACCGTGCACCCCATCAAGACTCCAGCAGGCTGCCCCAGCCGAAGAGAGCGACGCTACCAGGCGACAACCCACCCATCAGAACAGGGCGGACATTGCCTGATACGGGACTAGTTGAGCGTTCGGTGCCGGATGCGTTGTGGGTGTTGTTCCGGCGGGTCGTACAGCCCACAGAGGTGAGGCGTCCGCAGGGCGGGGGCAGGCGTCGGGCTGGTGACCGTGAGGCCCTGGCCGCAATCGTGTTCGTGGCGACGTCGGGCTGCACGTGGAGGCAGCTTCCGCCGGTTTTCGGTCCGGCCTGGCAGACGGTCTAACGGCGGTTCGCCAAGTGGAGCGGGGACCGGGTCTGGGCCCGGCTCCACCGTGTGGTCCTGGACGAACTCGGGGCGCGGGGTGAGCTGGACTGGTCGCGGTGCGCGATCGACTCCGTCAGCGTCCGGGCGGCAAAAGGGGGCTTCTGAGGGGACCGAATCCGACTGACCGTGGCAAGTTGGGATCGAAACCATCTGGTCACCGACCGGAACGGACTGCCGCTGTCTTTGGGTATCGCTGGCGCCAACATGCACGATCGTCAGGGCCTGGAACCGCTCGTGCGCGGGATCCCGCCCATCCGATCCCCTTGTGGGCCCCGCCGCAGGCGACCGGGGAAGCTGCACGCGGGCAAGGGCTACGACTACGACCATCTGCGGCGATGGCTCCGCAGGCGCGGCATACGTCACCGCCGCGCCCACAGGGGCGTTGAGCCTCCGCCCGGCTCGGCCGCCACCGCTGGGTCGTCGAACGAACCGCTTCCTGGCTGGCCGGCTGCCGACGCCTGCACCGCCGCTACGAACGCAAACCCGAGCACTTCCTTGCCTTCGTCGGCATATCCGCAGTCCTCATCTGCCACCGATCAGTGCCTGTGTGCCGGATGATTCCCGAGCTCATAGTTCTTCGTCGTGTTGGTACAGCTCGGCGTCGTCGAGTCGGCGCGTATTGGCTGATAAACGATCACGTGCCCGGAGTGCGTGAGCGCTGCGTGAGCGGACGAGGCGGCACCGGATGGATCGGGTGGTACGCGTAGCGGGCGGTTCAGGTCTCCTACCTGGGGAAACGGGATTCACAGACACCGCCCAGCACCACTCGGGATGATCTTGCAGGCCCTCGTAATGCGTAGGTCTCGGGTTCGAATCCCGAAGGCGGCTCGGATCAGCCCCAGGACTCACTCGCCGTGACCTGGGGCTTTTTCATGTCTCCCGGTGGGTTGGTTCTGGGTTCACCCCGGGTGGGGCGCTGGGCCGTTGGTGGGGTGAACGGGGCGTTTCCAGCGTTGTGTGCTGGACAGGCTCGCGGCGGGGCCGGGTCAGCGGGAGAAGCGGTCCAGGGAGCGGCGGTAGGTGTTCATGCCGATGAGCAGCGGCTTGCTCGGGCGGCGGGTGGGCGTCCGGCGGGAGGTGGTGGCCGCTTCCGGAGTGGCCGCTTCCGGGGTGGTGGCCGCTTCCGGGTGGTCCGCGATGGCGTCGGCCGGCCGGCGGGCGCCGACGAAGACGGTGGCGGGGTGGCCGTTGACCAGGATCTCGTGCGTCGCGCGGACCTGGAATCCGGCGGCACCGAAGGCGTGGTCGAAGACGGGTGCGCCGCGGCGGTTGCAGAGCAGGACGAAGCGGCCGCGCGCGGGGTGCAGGACCCGGGCGAAGGAGTCGCAGGTGCTCGCCGCGAACTCCTCGTACGGGACGGGCAGTTCCTCGTGCTCGCCCCACGGGGGGTCGGTCACGATGACGTCGACCGAACCGTCCGGGAGGGACGGGAGGCTCATGGCGTCCTCCGCGAGCAGCCGCACCCGGCGGTCGCGCAGCGCCTCGCCCGGCAGCTGGTCGCGGTGCTCGGCCAGGTCCAGGTCGGAGTAGATGATCTCCTCGGCGGGCATGCCGAGCCGGGTGACGACGAAGGAACCGCTTCCGGCGAAGGGGTCGAGGAAGGTGTCCTCGGGGTGCGGTTCGGACGCCAGGACGAGCATCGCCGACAACTCGTGGGAGAGGGCGCCGCGCGTCTTCTTGGGCCGGGCCGGCTTGGGGAGGCGGGCGCAGAACATGAGGCTGTCCATGTCCAGGCGGCCGATGACCCAGTATTCCTGTCCCCGGCCGCTGGGTTCGAGGCGCATTCCCGTGAAGGAGGCGACCGTGCGCTCGATCTCCCGCTTCGGGGCCCCGCCGATGGACGACAGTTCGCCGTCCACGTGAACCATGACGCGGAATCCCCGCCCACGTTCGCCCGGCAGGTCCGGGAATTGCGACTTCTTCAGCGATCCGGCCAGCCGGGACACGTTCGTGTCGATATCTCCGCGACGCGTTTCGGCGCATACATAGAAAGCGTTCTTCGCGAAAGGAATGGACGCGACGCGTTCCATGGAGGAACTGGAGGCGAAGAGCATTGCGCTGTCGTCCTGGTACTCCACACGGAAGTCCTCGACAAAGTGCGACATGGCATCAGCGACGAGTTCACCGGTTCCAGCGGGGTACTGGATGAAATAACGCATTCCGCAAGACTACCGGACAGGCACGCGGGGTCCCCAGGGTCGTCCCGCGGCGGCGGCCGGCTCGTGTGCGCGAGAAGGGGCACGAGCCGGCGACCGCACCCCGGTGACGGCGGGGCGTTCAGTTCCGGCGGCTGAACGACATCCTGGTCAGCCCCACCGCGGGCGGCACGACGGCGTCGATCGCACGAGTGACGGGGAGGAGCGCGGCCTCGATCCTCCTCCGTCCGTCTGGACGAATTCCGCCTCTACGTTCATCAGGGCCTGCGCGAGTATTTCCGGTGATATGTCGGAGCCGGTGACCTTCTTGCGCTTCCTGGTCGGCCAGTCGACGTTCCCGCCGGGCCGCTTCCGACCTCCAATATGGTCGCGGCATCGGCCGGCGCGGGGGTCGGCAGCTTTTTCAGGAAGGCCGCGCGCTTGATCCGGTGGAACGGTGTTTCGTCCCTCACGACGAGGTCGCCGCCGATATCTCGGGCCGGAAGGTGGCGCGCCACCTCGTCCCGCGTCGACATCGGGCTCGCGAACGAACTGGCCGTCCTCGCCCGGGGCCTGGGCATCAACATCTGGGGGCGTCCTGGAGGCCGCGGCCATCAAGCCCTTCGGGTGCATGCCGTTCAGCCCGGGGCCCGGGGTCGGCGGCGGACGTCGTGCTGCTGCTGGTCGACCACGACGCGTTCTCCATGGAGGACATGGCGGAGCACGCGCGGTACGTCCTCGACTGCCGGGGGCAGCGGCGCGGCGGGAACGTGGAGCTGCCCTGAGTCAGTCGTCCTCCGCGGGCAGCGGCTGCGGCGCCCACGTGCCGTCCACGTCCCGCACCAGCAACACCGTCGCCGGGCGGCGGTCGTCGCGTTCGCCCATCGGGCTCGTACCGGCCCACACCAGGTGGATGAGGGCCGCGTCCGAGCGGTTGTCGTAGCGTTCTGCGACACCGGCGCGGATGCGGCAGTCGCGCCAGCGGTCCGTGGCCGACGTGCCCTTGAAGTAGTCCGGGAAAGCCTTGCGGCCCGTGCCGGTGACGTCGGCGAGCAGGACCTTCCCGCCGAGGTCCACGAGGCGTTCCTCCAGCCTGGGCGGGATGTCCGCCTGGCGGCTCAGCCGCAGCGACTTCAGCAGGGCCGCGTCGCTGACCGACCCCGCCAGGTCGTCGCCGTCCCTGGGGGCGGAGGCGGACGGTGACGGGGACCCGGTGGTGCGGGACGGGCCGGGCGTCGGCTTCGGCCCCACCGTGGGGGTGACCTCGGGCGAGGGGGCGGCCGTCGTGGGTGACGGGACCGGTGAGCTGACCGGGGGCCGGGCCACCGGGGCCCGGCCCCCGCTCATGTCGGGCCAGAGCAGCGCGACGCCGACCACGGACAGCACCGCCGCCATGGCGAGCATCACGAGGCCGGAGCGCTCCGCGCCGGTCACTTCAGATGTCCGATGCTGTCGAGGGAACCCATCCGGACGTCGGACTCCTTGACGAAGTCGTTCGGTTTCGGCGCCTCTATCTGCCGGTTGCCGCCCAGAAAGATGGACACGTGGAAGATCCCCCTCCCGCTTCCCGGGTTGTCCGAGAAGAACAGGAGATCGCCCGGCTTGGCGTCCTTCAGGTTCCGCTGGTGGGTGACCCGCACCCTCCCGCTGTCGTGCTGCGCCTGCGCGGTGCCTCCGATCATGATGCCCACCCTCCCGTAGGCGTACTCGGTCAGACCCGAGCAGTCGAAGCCCTTGATGCCCCGGCCGGAGTGGCCGCCCGGGGAGCAGCAGATGCCGTACCCGGGGCCCAGGGTGTCCCCGCCGCCCCATGAATAGGGCTGGCCCTTCTGCGACTTGGCTGCGTCGATGATTCTCTTGGCCTTCCCGGTGGCGTTGACCGGCCCGGAGATGTCGCCCAGGGCGTCGTACTCCGCCTTGGCGTTCAGGACGTTGGTGACGTACTCCTCGGAGTGGTTGTACCGGAAGACCGCGTCGTGCTCGGTCTTCGGGTCGGACATGTCGACGGCGCCCTTGCCGCAGAGGAGCGCCGCCGTGCTCAGCGCCGAGTCGAAGACGTTCTGCGGGTCGGTGTCGCCGTCGTCGTCACCGTCCTGGGCGACGCTCTCCCAGGTCTGCGGGATGAACTGGGTGGGGCCCACGGCCCGGTCGTACGTGGTGTCGCCGTCGTACTTGCCGTTGTCGGTGTCGTAGATCCGCTGGGTGTTGTGGGTGCCGTCCAGGACCGGGCCGATGACCGGCGGTTCCACGTTGCCGTACTCGTCCCCGTACTCGTCGATGACCTTGCGGTCCATGAACGTGCCGTGGTGGGACTCGATCTTGCCGATGCCGGCCAGCAGGGTCCAGCTGAGGTTCTTGCACTTGGGGCGGACTTGCTTGATCTTCTCCTCCGCCGACAGATACGCCTCGCAGGTGGGCTTCGGGATGCCCGCCACCTTGACGCAGCTGACCTGCACCGGCACGCGTTCCTCGCTCGCCGAGCCCCCCGGGAGCATGCTCGCCGCGATGAAGACGGCGATGATGAAGAAGATCCACGGGGCGAAGGCGGTGACGGCCAAGCCGATGGCCCACTTCTTGCCACTGCTCATCGGCTCGGCCTTGGCCGCGCTCACCCGCCGCTACCCCCACCGCGTGGCGTGCGGCGGCCGCCCCGGCCGGCGGAGCGCCGTGCGTTGCGCTGCTGGTTGCGGCGGCTGTTGACCGTACCGTTCACCTGCTGGCTGCCGCTGCGCTGCCGGCTCCTGGTCTGGCGCATCCGGCGGGCGGCCTCCCGCTGCGAGTCGCGGGCGCGCTCGCCGTCGGTCGGCGGGACGCTGTCCGCGAGGTTGCGCCGCTCGGCGGCAGCGGCGTTGCGGAACCTGCTCCGGGTGACCGGGGCCTCGTTCTTCAGGTACCGGCCGGTGCGGGCCGCCGTGAGGGTGGCCCGGCCGACGCGGTTCTTCTGGAGCCGGTTCGTCGCCGCCTTCTTGAGGCGGGCCTTGAGGGCGGCCTTCGCCGTGGCCTGGACCGCGGCGCTGGTGCCGCCGGAGCCGACGGCCGCCGCGACGGTGGTGCCCAGCTTGACGGCGCCCTGGACCCGGTCCTTGAGGCGCTTCTTCGGCCTGCCGGAGCCGGAGCCGGCACCGCCGCCTCCGCCTCCGCCGCCCGATCCGCCTCCGCCGCCCGGTGCCTTGCCCTTCCAGAGGTCGCGGGCGCGGCCGCCGACCTTGCTGAGGGTGGCCCCGTCGTCCTTGAGCTGGTCCAGGCCGGACTTGCCGTTCGCGGTGGCGCCCTGGAAGGAGTTGGCGGCCACGTCGTCCGGGTCGACGTTGGTGCCGGTCTTCGTGCCCATCCGCTGGCCGAAGTTGGTGGAGATGTTCTTGGCCGCCGCGGTGATCTTCTTCCGGAAGACCAGGAAGGCCACGGCCAGGAAGTCGATGGTCAGGAACTTCACCGTCATGGTGTCGCCGGTGTCGGCGTTCAGCAGGGCGATGACCATGACCAGGAAGAAGGCCAGGAACATCACCGACAGGAAGATGGCCAGGATGACGCGTACGACCCCCGACACCCAGTTCCACATCGCGGTGCGGCCGCCGCCCGGCAGGATGCCGGCGACCATGGCCGGCTGGGCCCGGATGACTTCCAGCGCCATCCAGATCTGGGAGGCCAGGAAGGTGCAGGAGACCGCCACCACCAGCACCACGACGATGATCGCGGCGAGCGCGATGAACCAGACGCTGATCAGGTTGTCCAGCGAGGCGGAGATCTGCTGGTTGTCCATGGGGACGTCGTCGCCGCACGCCTTCTTGACCTTCGGGTCCGTCGCGCGGTCGTCGCCGTTCTCACCGCTGATGAACGTCTGCCAAGCGTCGCTCTTCCTCGCCTCCTTCTTGAACTCCTCGACGGCCTCGCGCTGTTCGTTCTTGACCACGGTGTAGATGGCCCAGGGGTTGCCCGTGGCGAGCAGGAGGTTGTTCTTCAGCCCGTCGAGGGAGAACGCGTCGCTGAAGGCGTCACCGAGCTTTTTCAGCCAGCCCTTGTTCTTCTCCTTCTCCTGCATTTCCTCGATCATCCGGGGCAGCACGAGCCGGTTGAAGTTGTAGCGGGCGAGCGTGGCCTGCCCGTACGCGGCGCTGCACGCCCCGTCGATGGGCTTGTGGGTGTACAGCAGCCACACCGGGCGCTGGATGAAGGCGTCGACGAGGCCGTCGGTGATGGGCCTGCTGACCGAGTCGCTGCCGGACCTGCCCTTCCCCTGGCCGTCGCAGGTGCTGACGGGCGCGCCCTCCTTGGCCGGGGACACCCCGTCCTTCGCGCACCTGTCCTCCAGGATCACGTCGGCGATGTCCAGGGAGAACTGCCTGGTCTTGCCGAGGACACCGCTGTTGTCCAGGTTGCCGTTCTGATCCTTCTGCCCCATCAGGACGACACCGGGGCTGGCCAGGGTGATGGTGGCGATCGAGGCGATCACGAGGGAGGTGCAGATCTCGATCCAGCCCTTGGACCGCTGCTTGAACAGGATGAGGTAGCCGGCGTACACCGCGACGATCGTCAGGAAGAGGATCTTCAGGCCCAGGCTGTCGATCACCTGGCGGCGGATCGTTCCGGCGATGTCGGAGACCGGGTCGAGCAGATACTTGGCCAGACCGAAGTCCAGGGACCAGTCGACCAGCCAGCACGCGAAGCCGATGACGGTCCGCAGGACGTTGAAGCCGACGCCGATCAGGAAGGCGATGATCTTGCTGATGACGTCGAGCATGCCGCCCTGGTCGACGTTGAGACCATAAGCGCTGATCGGGACGCCGTTCTTGTCGACCACGTCGAAGATGCCGAGGACCTTGCCGCTGTCCTTGGGCTTCGGCGGCTCGCAGAGCAGATCGGGAATCTTGTCCTTGGGGTTGCATTCGCCCGCCCAGGCATGGTGCGAGAACAGCACCATGAGCAGGATCGGCACGCCGACCAGCACCAGCAGCCGCAGCCAGGTGCGGCGCTGCTGGAGCACCCCCGTGAGTACGGTCATATGCGCTGCGCCTCCACCGCTTCCATGGCGTCGGCCGCCTCGATGGCCTCGGCGGGCTCGTCCAGCGTGGCGCGGCCCGGGGTCGTGTGGATGGCCTCGGCCGCGTGCTCGTCCGCCGGGATCAGGACCTTCATGCCGCCGATCCGCTTCTTCAGGTCGTAGTAGAGGCATTCGCCGGAACGCAGCAGCCGTTCGTCGTCGGAGACGTTGATCGGCGACAGGTTCTCGGTGACCAGCTTCAGCAGCTCCGGGTCGGTGCTGTCCAGGCCCAGGAAATCGAGGCCGCGCGCGGCCAGTTGGCGGTTGCGGTGGCGGAAGAGGAACCGGTGCGAGACCAGGCCCCGGATCTTCTCGCCGTACTCGGAGTTGGCCGGGCCGACGTCGTACGGGTCGTGGGAGCCGGCGAAGGCGCCGCAGCCGTGCTTACGGCCGTCGTTGATGATCTCCAGGAGCAGTTCCGTACCCTCGGCGGACGAGGTCAGCCACCAGCACTCGTCCAGGAAGACGCCGACGAACTCCTCCGGGTCGGCGAAGGCGATCTCGCGGCAGAGGGCGGCCACCAGATACATCAGGCGCCAGCCGAACTTCTTCTCGACCTCCAGGCTGGACAGCCGGTGGCCCTCCAGCTCGGTCTTCTTGGGCAGACCGATGTTGGCGGCGGAGAAGATGATCGTGTCGGCGTCGGTGATCTCCACGATCGGCAGGCTCGGGTCGAAGATCACCCGGCCCAGGTCCTTCTTGGCCAGCGACCGCAGCTTCCGGGCCAGTTCGCTCGCCGAAGCCCGGACGTTGTGGTCGTCCGGGTCCAGCGGATCGGGCGTCTGCGCGCGATCCGTCAGGGTCTCCAGGAGCAGCCGCATGCTGGGATCGGGCGCCTTGTGCGTGGCGTCGATGGCGTCCGCGAGCGTCACGCCCTCGGTGGACATCGAGGCGATGTCCAGCAGCGGGGTCAGGAAGGACTCGGTGTAACGGGCGGCGCGCGGGCCCTTGAAGACGCGCAGCGGGTCCAGCGACACCGAGGCGTCCTCGTCGACGGTGATCACCTGGGTCTCGCCGGGGCAGGCGCGCGCGAACCGGGCCCATTCCTGCTGGGGCGTACGGTCGATGGCCAGCGCCCGGCCGCGGCTGCGGGAGCGCCCGACGCGCCGGCCGGTCGTCAGGATCGAGTACATCGCGGTCTTCATGGCGACCGACTTGCCGGAGCCCAGCTCGCCGATGAACACGGCGGACGCCGAGGCGTTCATGCGCGGGCCCAGGCTGAAGTCGACCAGGACCGGGCGGGCGCCGCCGCCGTTGAGCTGGAGGCCGAAGAGCGAGCCGCCGTCGTCGCCGAGCGCCTGTCCGCAGAACGGCAGGGACATCGCGAAGTCCCTGGCCAGCAGGAACTGGGCGTAGTCGTTCATCACCCGGGGCGTGGCCGTGCCCGGGAGCATGCTGTGGAAGAGGGACGTCTGCTCACCGATCGGGCGGACGAGCGTGTAGTCGTTGCCGCCGAAGTGGTTGATCAGAGCGGCGGCCTTCTCCTCGGTCTCCTCCGGCGTCCCGCCCCACACGCAGGTCACCACGCTCGCCCTGATCTCGACCTCCGTCGAGGACGAGGTGAGCCGGGAGCGGTACTCGTTGAGCGCGGTGCTCGCCTTGTCCAGGCTGGCCGGGATGCCCGCCGTCTCACCGTCGTACTCCCCGCGCTGGTGCGCGAGTTCGCGGGCCTGCCGGCGCGACTTGGGCTCGGCCTTGGAGCCCTGCTCGATGTGCAGCCGGACCGCCCAGTCCACCGGGAACCCGAAGTCGTCCAGGGCGGCCAGGTATTCGCTGCCGGGGAAGGCGAAGGCGTCCGGCATCTCGGCCAGGATCGAGAACGACTGGTAGCTGTCGCCGAATTCGGTACGGGACTTCACATAGCGGTGCCGGAAGGGGTTGAGCGGGACGCCGCGCCGCTCCTGGATGCCGTCGCCGCGCCCGCCCTCGTCCAGGATCACTTCGCTGTACGCGGCCACGGGGCGCCCGCGCCCCACCACCGAGCGCGGCTCGTCGTGCTCCGGGAGCAGCGGCTCGGCCAGGCCCCGGCGCGCGCAGTGGCCGTAGATCCACAGGATCTCGCCCTCGGTGGCGGGCCGGAGCCGGATGGCGCTCGGCCAGGTCGCCGCGAGGTGCCGGGCCTGCTCGATCCGGCGCTCCTCCTCGGCCTTGCCGACCGGGGTGGTGGGCAGTCCGAGGGTGTTCATGATCTCGTAGTGGGTGGAGGACAGGACCGCGAACGCGCCCTGCTTGAAGTCGGTGTGCTTCATCGGGACGGCCAGGAAGTCGACCCGTCCCGAGAGCTCCATCTCCTCCAGCTCGTCCAGGACCCGCAGGGACAGGTCCACGTACTCCGGGGACGCGTCCAGGTCGATCCCCGCCGTCATGCGGGTGACCACGCTGGCCGCGTCCACCTGCGGGCAGAGGCTGAGCAGCAGGGCCTCGCCCTTGATCGCCTTGAACAGGGACTCCAGGGCGTTGAGCCGTTCGTGCTTGGCCGCCTTGGAGGCGTGGCTGTAGTTGTCGGAATCGACCCGCCACACGGCCCACACCGTCGCGTTGGTGGTCCAGATCAGATGGCCGCTGATGTGGCGCACGGGAAGACGCATGGCAGTTCATCCATCCTTCGGTTCAGTGCTGCCGCTCTGCTTCGTCGAGCAGTTCCTGGAGGCGGGTACGGGGCCGGGCCGGCGCGGAGCCGGCTGCGGGCGGTGCCGCCTCGGCAGGGAGCCCACCGGTACGGCCCGTCGTGGTGACGAGCCGTACCGGGCGGGCCTCGGGGGCGGGGGACGGCGCGGGCTCCGCGGGGAGCCGCACGTTGACGGTCACCCGTCCCGTCACCAGCTTGGTCTTGAAGGTCCGTTGCGGGCGGCCGGCCAGCCGGCCCCCCGGCGGTGAGGTGCCGTAGGCCAGCAGTCCGAGCAGGGCCCGCGCGGGGTCACGGCCGTCCATCCGGGCGTACCGCATCAGCCACGCGAGTCCCCACGGGACGACGACCAGGACCAGGGCGTTCCCGAGTCCGAAGAACGCCCACAGATCCCGGAGGCCCAGCAGGAGTACGAAGACCCCCACCATGGTCACGATCTGGGTGATCGTGTACGGGCCGCCGGGGATCCGCCCGCCGCCGGGGAGCTTGCCGATGACGAGAGGGTGCTTGCGTGCCCGGGTGTACGAACGCCCGATCAGCGGCTTCCCGTCGGACGGCTGCCCGCCGCTCACAGCAGGTCGGCCGGGCTCACCGCGGTGTTCAGCGGCTCATAGGGCTCGACCACGGAGATCGAGTCCTTCGGAGCGTCGGGCACCTCGCTGTCGACCATGTTGCTGAGCGCGTCCATGCTGCCGACGGCGAAGACCACGACGGCCCCCAGGATGGCGGCGGTCAGGGTGCCCGCCCAGGACTTCGTCTTCACGTACGCCATGACCGTGCCGACGATCGCCATGACCGTGGCGGCCAGGACGGCCAGTTTCTTGATGTCGCCGAGGGTGCCCTTGACCCACTTGAAGACGTCCCCGTCCACAGCCAGTTGCACCATGTCGGTGTGCTCTGCGTAACTCACTGTCATTTCCCCTCGTGTGATCAGCTGGGTGGTGCGTCGTTCCCCGGCGGCGTCCGCCGGGGCGTCTCAGGACTCGTCCGACGAGGCGTCCGGTGCGTCACCGGTGTTGTCGGCGACCGGTCCGGTCCGGTCCGGGGACAGCACCGGGGCGGTGTCGAACGACGCCACCTCCCAGCGCCCGTCCCGGGTGGTCAGGGTGAGTGCGTAGCCGAGCAGGTAGTCCTGGCCGCCGGTCGTCGCGCTCACGGAGACCAGTACGTGCCGCTGCGTGCCGTCCTCGGGGACCGCGTCCGTGTCGTCGCTGTCGGCCGCCTGGTCGTCCCGGAGGCCGGTGAGCAGGGTGGACTCGTACGGGGCGGGCGTGATAGCCGCGACCTGGAGGCCGGGGGACACGTAGCGGTTGAGCTCGCCCTGTCCGGTCAGGTAGGCCGCGAGGAAGCGGCTCACCGTGTCGGTCACGGGGTTGTCGGCGCTGACGCCCCGGTCCGATCCGTAGGCCAGGTCGCCGTGCTGGGCGGCGGCCGGGGCGTTGACCTCGGCCGGCAGGGAGGTCGCCGCGTAGAGCGCCGCCGGGCCCCGGGGTGCGGGGGCCGGGGCGGAACCGCTCGGTTGCGGCGACGCCTGGGCGGCGGGCGAGGACTGCGCCGGGGACGGGGCCGGGCCCGAGGCGGCCGGGGACGCCGGCACCTCGGTGGCCTTCGACGGGTCGATCGTGCCGCCCGCGTCCGGCGTGCCCGAGACCTGGACGCCGACCCGGTAGTAGTGCATGCCCCGGTCCTTCATCTTGCCGGCCTTGTCCTTCGCCGCGATCCGGGCCGCGACCGTCACCGACCAGTAGCCCTTCTCCGCCTGCTGGGCCGCCACGGTGACGACGTTCGACGCGGAGCGCGAGCCGGGATCGTTCGCCAGGGTCACCGGCTCGGAGTAGTACGGAAGCAGTTCCTCCTCCGTGCCCTCGCCCGCCGCCAGATACGCCGCTACGTACAGCTCGGCGAACCCCGAGGGCCCGGTGGCGGACGGGACGGAGCCGGTCCCGCCCTGCTTGCCGGACGTCGCCGGCGCCTGCGAGGAGCCGGCCAGGGCGACCGCGAAGAACCCCAGCAGCGGTCCGGCGACGACCATGATCCAGACGACGACGGTGACCAGCCTGGTGAGGCCCGCCATCTTGACGGTGGTCTGCTGCCAGCCGGTGGCCGCCTCGTCCAGCTCGTCGGTCTCCTCCTCGCCGGTGGCCTCGGCGGGCACCGCCTGGGGAGCCGTGGCGTAGCGCGAGGTGCGCGTGGCCTTCGGCTTCGGCGGTGCCTGTTCGGTGGTCTTCTGCTTCTTGTTCGCCAGCCTGAGGCCGCGCTTCATCGCATGTCTCCCTGAGCGGTCCGCAGCATCGGGTGTGCACGGGGCAGGTGGATCCGGCCGTACGGGTGTGACGTCAACAGGCCACCATCCTGGGTGACTTGTGTCACTGGTTCGTCACTTCGCTGTCGCGAACCTGTCAGGGGTCGCGAACCGGCCGGAGGCGGCGGGTCCGTCCGGGGTCGCGAACCTTCCGGAGGCGGCGGCCGTGAGCCGGCGGACGGCCCTGCTCCGGCGCTGCCGCTGCCGGGCGCCGTCCCGCGCGGAGGGGCGCGGGGTGACCGGATGGCCGGCCGGCCGGTCCCGGTAGTAGCCGGTGATGAGGCGCGCGTCCTCCACGTCCAGCGCGCCCGACTCCAGCGCCCAGACGAGGAGTTCGACCAGTTCGGCGCGGGCGTCCCAGCCCGCCGCGCGCCCCGGTTCGTCCTCGGCGAGCAGCCGGTAGTCGGCGGCCCTCGCGAGGAGCAGGGCCAGTTCGGCCTGGGAGGCGGGGCAGGGGTCCGCGGCGGAGATCCCGGCCGCGCTGTCGGGGTCGAGGGGCACGGCGGACGTGTCGTGCCCGATCAGGCGGCGCGTCAGGCGCAGGGTCTCCAGGGAGAGGTTGGCCGCGATGCGCCGGGGGCGGCGGTGGACGGGGTAGGTCCGGACGACCTCGTAGAGGGCGCCGACCGTGAGGGAGACCGTCTCCTCCCAGTCGTACTGCGGGCGCAGCTGGCTGCGGGCGATGCGTATCGCCTTCGGAAGCATCGTCTGCACCACGGTGCGGGCGGCGAGCCGGTCGCCGGGACCGCCCGTGACGGCCGCCCTGAGCAGCGGGAGCAGGATGCGGTCCTGGGCGCCGGAGGTCCGGCAGGCGCGCAGGGTGTCGAGCACGGACTGCGGGCCGGTGGGCGCCGGGGCGCCGTACCAGCGGTGCAGGTGCGGCCGGAACGTCTCGTCCTGGCTCAGGTCCGCCCACTCGGTGTTGAGGCGGCCTATGAGCCCTTGGCTTCTGGTCGGTGGTGGTGCGTTGGTGTGCATGGGATCGTCTCCCCCTGGACGCGCTGTGGAACACGGCTGATGGTGCGCCTCACCCCTTGACCGCCCCCTTGACCGCGCGGTGGATCCTTCTGGACAAGGGTGGTTGGCGGAACGGACAAGGTCTTGACCGGCCAACTCGGGGGCCGTTTCCGCTTCGTGGGCAGGGAAGTGATCGGTGTGACGGGTGAGGTGATCAGATTCTGCTCACACCCAGGTCATCAACCGGCCCTTCTGTCACCGCAGTCGGACATAGTTGTGACAGAACGGCGCCCGTTCGACCCGGCGCGGTGATGCAGAATGACGGCACATCACGTTCCGCACGCAGACGACGATGCGCACCACGGCGCATGACCAGGGGGGTCCGATGGCACGCGGGAGGAAGGCCGGCCTGATGGCCTGTTCGGGGATGGCGGTCTGCCTCCTCGTACTGGCCGCGGGCTGTGGTGCGAAGGACGACGGGAAGCCCGCCGAGCCGACGGCGAGCGCCACCAAGGACGACGGCGCGAAGAAGAAGCGCGCGGCGGCCGAGCGGGACGCGCTGGCGGCGTACCGCGGGATGTGGGAGGCCCAGACCAAGGCGTACTCCACCGGCAGCATGAAGGACGTGAAGCTGGGCGAGTACACGACCGGTGACGCCGCCGCGATGATCGTCGAAGGGTTCACGTACT
Organism: Streptomyces sp. NBC_00209; assembly: GCF_045206345.1. Classification (NCBI taxonomy): domain Bacteria; kingdom Bacillati; phylum Actinomycetota; class Actinomycetes; order Kitasatosporales; family Streptomycetaceae; genus Streptomyces; species Streptomyces sp. NBC_00209. Next base: position 3,897,221 of record NZ_CP108121.1, read on the forward strand.
ACCAGAAGACGGGCATCGCCTTCACGGGCCCGCCGGTCATCTCGCCGAAGGTCACGGCCGTCGATGTGGACTCCTCGGTGCACACCGCCACGATCTCCGACTGCGTCGACGTGACGGGCATCGTGGTGCGCCGTGCGACGGGCAAACCGATTGCAGGTGCGAAGGAGGACGACCGTCGGCCCTGGACCGCGAAGGCCACCACCGCCAAGGACGGCAAGGGCGGCTGGCGGATTGTCGACTACACGATCGACAAGGACCGGACATGCTGACCCCGGTGCGGTACGCGCGCGGCGTGCTCATCGCCCTGGCCGCCGGCGCCCTGGCGCTGGCCGGCACGCAGGCAGCCGTGGCCGACGGCGACGTGAAGTGCCCGCCCGGAACGCAGGTCTGCGACATCACCGCCGAGGACCCGGGCGAGCCCGGTGACGACGGCTCCGGCGGGGGCACGGGCGGCGGTTCCGGGGGCGGCCGGAAGTGCCACCGGGAGAGCGGTCAGGAGATCCCCTGCTACGTGCCGGGGCTCGGCTTCTGGAACGAGTCCTGCTACTGGACGCTGCTCGACCCGCAGCCGGCGGCCGACGACTACATGATGTGGGGCAACCACAAGCCCGACGAGGGCGACATCTACCACCCCACGAACTGCCCGGACTTCCCGTACGAGGGCGCCGGGACCTTCGTGCCCCGTGACACGTTCTTCCCCAACGGCACGATCGGCGAGGACGCCGGGCCCACCCCGGCCGAGCTGGCCGAGCGCGCCGTCGCCCAGATGACCCTGAAGGGCGCCGACATCGGCATCGCGCCGGAGCCGGGCCTCACGGGTCTTGTCGGGCTGCCGGTCTGGATGTGGAACAAGCAGCACCCGAACACCTCCGGACCGCAGGCCAGGGCCGTCACCGCCGGGGCCGTCACGGTCACCGCCACCGCCAAGGTGTCGAAGGTCGTGTGGAACATGGGCGACGGCTCGTCCGTCACCTGCACCAAGCCCGGCGAGCCCTACCAGGCGTCGTACGGGAAGCGGGAGTCGCCCGACTGCGGGCACGTCTACCGCCACACCTCGCGCGGCCGGGCCGGAAACAAGTTCAAGGTCACCGCCACGTCCACGTGGACCATCCACTGGGAGGGCGGCGGTGAGAGCGGCGACCTGACCGAGACCCGGGAGTCCGCCACCACCGTGGCCATCGGCGAGCTCCAGGTCGTCGGCTGACGACCGGGACGTACCACCGCCCGATGACGAGCGCGCGCAGCGAAAGCACTGCTGGAGGCACCCATTGAGCAGGACCAAGACCGCCGCCCCGCCCTACCAGGGCGGCGCGCCGGGCACCCCCGTCCCCGTGGCACCCCCGCGGGCACTGAAGCAGCGACGGCGCCGCCCGGCCCTCATCGCACTGTCCCTCGCCCTGACCGCGGTCGGCGGGCTCTCCGGCGCCCTGCTGTTCACGGCGACCGGCGAGCGCACCGACGTGCTCGCCGTCAGCCACGAGGTGGCGGCCGGTGAGGTCATCGAGGACGGCGACCTCACCGAGGTCTCCATATCCCTGGACCCGGCCCTCAAGCCCGTCAGGGCGGCGGACCGGGGCAGCGTCGTCGGCAAGCGGGCCGCGGTCTCGCTCACCCCGGGCGCCCTGCTCGCCCGCGACCAGTACACCGCCACCAGCCTCTTCAAGCAGGGCGACACCCTCGTCGGCGTCGCCACCAAGCCCTCCCAGCGGCCCACCTCCGGGCTGTTCCCGGGGCGCGAGGTCCTCATCGTCAGCACCCCGGGCGAGAACGACGAGACGTCCGACGCCCCGCCGCAGACCATCGCGGCCACCGTCGTCGCGGTCGGCGACCCCGCCGACGCCACCGGGGTCGCCACCATCGACGTGGCCGTCCCGGCGACCGACGGACCGGCCCTCGCGGCGCGGGCCGCCACCGGCCGGGTGGCGATCGTCGTGAAGAGCGGGAGCGGTTCCTGATGTCCGTGATCGCGCTGGCCGGCGGGACCGGGGCCCCGGGGGTGACCAGTTCGGCGCTCGCCCTGCTGCTCGCCTGGCCCCTGGACCCCGGGCGCCGGCTGATCCTCGCCGAGTGCGATCCCGACGGCGGGGCCGTGCTCGCGGGCGCCCTCCAGGGCCGCATGGACGCCCGCTACGGGCTGCGCAACCTCGCCGTGGCCCAGCGGAAGGACGAACTGGTCGAGGCGTTCTGGCGGCAACTGGTCGACATCTCCGAGGACAACAGCAGCAGCCGGCTCCTGCTGCCCGGGATCACCGACCCCGCGCAGGCCGCCGGGCTCGACCCCGCCTGGGGCAGCCTCGCCGAACTCTTCGCCCGGATCGAGGACCACCAGCACGACGTCCTGGTCGACCTCGGCCGGCGCGGCGCGTTCGGCGTCTCGGCGGTGCTCGCCAGGCGGGCGGACGTCGTCGTGATGGTCGTCCGCAACACCCTGCGCGGGGTCCAGAGCGCCCAGGTCCGCGTCGAGGCGCTGCGCAAGTCGCTGGCCGGGCCCGGCGGCACGGGCGCCGACGCGCTCGCCGTCCTGCTGGTCGAGGGCGGCCCCTACACGTCCGGCGAGGTCGAGAAGGCGCTCGGGGTGCCGGTGCTCGCCAGGATGCCCTGGCGGCCCAAGCAGGCCGAGGTGCTGTCCGACGGGGTGGACGGCGGCAGCCGCTTCGACCGCTCCGACCTGATGCGCGCCGCCCGCGCGGCCACCGGGCCGCTGCGCGAGCGGGTCGCCCTGCGCCGCGACCGCCTCGCACCCCGCGCCCCGGGACCGTACAACCAGGGCCCGTACAACCAGCAAGGACCGTACGGGGAAGGGGACATGGCCCATGCGCGCTAACCCGCTGCACCCCGACCCCGTGCTGCACCCCGGCCCCGCCACCGAGCACACCGTCGCGTTCAAGCGCGGCGAGTTCGGCCCGCCCGTCCCGCCCCGGACCGACCCGCGCACCGGGCAGCGGCCGGCCGACGGGGTCTCCTCGATCCGGGCGATCGGCGAGACCCGCCTCCCGCAGGCCACCGTGGACCACCGGGTCGCCGGCGAGATCAAGAAGCGGGTCGCGGACCGGCTCGCCCAGGAGATCAAGGCATCGGCCCGGATGAGCCCGGAGTCCCAGGCGCAGCGCGGCCGCGCCCTGATCAACGAGGCCGTCGCCGTCTGGTCCGACGCCATCGCCGTCGAGCGCGGGGCGAGCACCACCCAGGCCGAGGACGCCGCCCTCGCCTCCGCCGTCTACGACATGCTCTTCCGGGCCGGCCGCCTCCAGCCCTATCTGGACGACGAGCGCGTCGAGAACATCCTCATCAACGGCTACGACGAGGTGTGGCTCGACTACGGGGACAGCGGGCGGGTCCGGGTCGCGCCCGTCGCCGACTCCGACGAGGAGCTCCAGGAGATGCTCCGGGACCTGGCGCGCCGCACCGGGCAGAGCGAGCGGACCCTGTCCACCGCCGACCCGTTCCTCGCGCTGCGCCTCGCCGACGGCTCCCGGCTCCAGGCCGTCACCGGGGTCACTCCGAAGACCTTCGTCACCATCCGCAGGCACCGCGTCAAGGACGTGGACCTCGACGGCATGATCCAGCTCGGCGCCATCGACGAGACCCTGGCCGCCTTCCTCGCCGCCGCCGTGCGCGCCGAGAAGAACATCATGATCACGGGCGAGCAGGCGGTCGGGAAGACCTCGCTGCTGCGCGCCCTGCTCAAGGAGATCGACCCGGACGAGCGCTTCGCCACCATCGAGACCGAGTTCGAACTCTTCGCGCACACCAACGGCTTCCACCGCCAGGTCGTGCCGATGGAGTCCCGTGAGTCCAACGGCGAACGCGGCGCCGACGGCCGGGGCGCGGGCGAGATCACCCTGCTCGACCTCATCCACCGCGCGCTGCGCATGTCGCTGTCCCGGGTCGTCGTCGGCGAGGTCCGCGGCCAGGAGATCGTCGCCATGATGCAGGCGATGACCAACGGCAAGGGCGGCAACCTCTGCACGATCCACGCCCGCCGCCCCGAGATCGTCTTCGACCGCATCGCCGAGCTGTACCTGCTGGCCCAGGACAACATGACCGAGCAGCTGGCGTACCGTCAGGCCGCCAACGGGCTGGACTTCATCGTGTTCGTCTCGATGCGCGACGAGACCCGCATCGAGGGCAGGCGCCACCGGTTCGTCTCGCACGTCCTGGAGGTCACCGGCATGGGCGAGAACGGCCGCCCCGCCACCAACCGGATCTTCGCGCCCCGCCCCGGCGAGCCGAGAGCCGTCCCGCACATGCACCCCTCCTGCCTGGAGGATCTGGTCCGGGTCGGCTTCCCCGTACACCTGCTGGACCATCCGCACGGCTCCTGGTCGCGCCCGCTGGATCTCCAGGTGATGGCCGGATGAATCTCCTGCTGATGTGGGTGCTCGCCGGACTCGCCGTCGCCGGCGGCCTGGTGGGCGTGGTCGCGGGACTGGTCGGTACGACGGCCCCGCGCCCGGTCCGCCGCTCGCGCAAGGGCCTGGGCGGCGGCGTGGCGCACGACGCGGCCATGCGCCGCCGGACCCGCTGGGTGGCGGGCGGCGTCCTCGGCCTGGCCGTCTGGGTGATCACCGGCGTCTTCACCGGCGGGCTGCTCGTCGGCGCCGCCGTGGTCGGGGTGCCCTGGCTGCTCTCGCCCACGAAGAACGCCGCCGTGCGCATCGAAAAGCTGGAGGCGCTCGGCGAGTGGACCCAGCGCCTGTCCGACGTGCTGCGGCTCGGCATGGGCCTGGAACAGGCGATGATCGCCAGCCGGCGCGGCGCGCCCACCGACCTGGAGCACGAGATCGCCGACCTCGCCGACCGCCTCCAGGTCGGCTGGCGCCCCGCCGACGCGCTGGAGTCGTTCGCCGACGCGCTGGACGACGTCACCGCCGACAAGGTGCTCGCCGCGCTGATGCTCTGTGCCTCGGACCGGGGCCCCGGCCTCGCGCAGGCGCTGGAGGACCTGTCCGAAGCGGTACGCGAAGAGGTCGGCAAGCGCCGCCAGATCGAGGCCGACCGGGCCAAGCCGCGCACCACCGTGCGGTGGATGACCATCATCACGCTCTGCGTGGTCGGGGCCGGCTTCCTCGTCCCCAGCTACACCGCGCCCTACGGCACGCTCCTCGGACAGCTCGTCCTGGCCCTGCTGACGGCGGCGTTCGCCGGGGTGCTGATCTGGATGCGCGCGCTGGCCGACCACCGCCCGGTGGCCCGGTTCCTGATCGCCGATCCGCGCAGCCGGGTCAAGCTGCCGGAACCGCCCGAACCGCTCCAGGAGGCCCAGTCGTGATACCCCCGGCCGCGATCTTCGCGGGCCTCGCCGTGGGCGGCGGCCTCGCTCTGCTCATACGTGAACTGGTCGGCCCGCAACCGGACTTGGCGGCCAGCCTGCGCCGCCTGAACGCCACCGCGCCGGAACCGGACCAGGAGACGGGCCCGGTCAGCCGGGACGACGAGTGGGGCGCCTGGCTGCTCGAACACCTCCAGGGGCTGCCCGGGGTCACCATCCCGCGCAAGGACCTGGCGCTGGTCGGCCAGACCCCCGAGCGGTTCCTGCTGCTGAAGGCGGCGCTGGCGGGCGGCGGACTGCTGATCCCGCCGTTCGTCGTCGGAGCCTGGACGCTGATGGGGCTCGGCGTGCCGTTCTACCTGCCCGTGGTGGTGGGTCTGGTGCTGGGCGTGCTGCTCTGGTTCATCCCGGATCTGTCCGTACGGGACCAGGCGGCGCGGGCGCGCGAGGAGTTCTCGCACGCGATCGCCGCCTATCTGGACCTGGTCGCGCTCAAGCGGGCCGCCGACTCCGGGCCGACCGAGGCCCTGGAGCGGGCCGCCGCGGTCGGCCGGGGCTGGGCCTTCACCCGGCTCCAGGAGGCGATGATGCGGGCCCGCGTGGACAAGGTCCCGCCGTGGGAGGCGCTGGTCCAGCTGACCCAGGAGCTGGACCTGCCGGTCCTGGAGGACGTCGCCGAGATCATGCGGATGTCGGCGCACGACGGCGCCGCCGTCTACACGACGCTGCGGGCCCGGTCCAAGTCCCTGCGGACCGAACTGCTCGCCAAACAGGCCGCCGAGGCGAACGAGAACAGCGAGAAGATGACCGCCCCCGGCGCGCTCCTCGCCGTTCTCGTGATGCTGATGGTCGCCTTCCCCGCGGTGATCAACATCATGGCCACGTAACAGCGGTAACAACCGCCTACGGGCCGAACCGCCGTCACGCCCAACCGCGTCTCCTCACAAGGGAGTCGACGCACACGAAGAGAAGGAACGAGGAGGCTCGCAGCATGAACGCGATCAACAAGCTCACGAACCGGGCCGCTGTATCCCTGACCATGGTCCTGGCGGTGCTGGCCGACCGCGTCGAGCAGGGCGCCAAGGACCCCGACCGCGGCGACGTCAGCATCACCACGGTGATCATCTGGGTCGCCGCCGTGACGGGCGCGCTGCTCATCGCGGGAACCATCGCGACGGTCATCGCCCGGTACAACGGCAAGCTGGCGGGCATCTGATGAAGCCCGCGGTCGTCGCGCGCCGCCCGCTGGACGACCGCGGCGACACCTCGGTCCAGATGGCGATCGTCTTCCCTTTCATCATCCTGCTGACGATCGCCGTGGTGCAGGTGTCGCTCTGGTACTACGCGCGCAACGTGGCCCTGACCGCCGCGCGCGAGGGCGTCGCGGCCGCCCGGGTCTACGAGTCGGGCCCGGGCGCCGGCGCGGAGCGCGCGCAGGCCGTGCTCGGCCGGATCGCGGGCAACACGCTGCTCGGCCCGTCCGTCTCCACGGGCGGCAGCACGGCGGAGCGCATCCGCGTCCAGGTCACCGGACGCGCCCCTTCGCTGCTGCCCGGGGTGCCGGGGCTGACGATCACACAGAGCGCGTCCGGACCGGTGGAGCGCTGGACGACCGGGGGATGAAGTTGAACTGGGACGACCGGGGGAGCGAGGCGATCCAGGCCGCGATCGTCACGCCGTTGATGATCATTTTCCTCTGCCTGGCCCTCGCGGGCGGCCGGGTGGTGACCGCCGGGAACAAGGTGGACGCCGCCGCCGAGGACGCGGCCCGCGAGGCGTCCATCTCGCGCACCGCCGGGGCCGCGGAGAGCAACGCCCTCGCCGCCGCGCAGGAGACCCTGGCCGACCAGGGCCTCACCTGCTCCGGCACGCGCGTCAGCGTGGACGCGTCGGGGCTCAACGCCCCCCTGGGCACCGTCGGAACGGTCCGCGTGACGGTCGCGTGCACCGTTCCGCTGTCCGACCTGATGCTGCCGGGCGCCCCCGGCAGCCACACCCTCACGTCGACGTTCACCTCGGCGGTCGACGCGTACCGGGAGCGCGACTGATGCGTACGTACGACGACCGCGGCGGCATCGCCGTCTACAGCGCCATCATCACCGTGGCGCTCCTCGCCGTCATCGGGATCACCGTGGACGGCGGCGGCAAGCTGCGCGCCACGGAGCGGGCCGACGCCATCGCGATGGAGGCCGCCCGGGCCGGCGGCCAGGCCATCGACCCCGCGCAGGCCATCCCGGGCAAGGCCGTCGTCGCCCAGCCCGCCGCCGCGCAGGCCGCCGCGCAGGCGTACCTCTCGGCGGCCGGGGCGCACGGCAGCGCGACGGTGTCGGGCGACGGGAAGCGGGTGACGGTCACCGTGACCGACACGTACGACACGCGCTTCCTCACGGTCGTCGGCATTTCCTCCATGTCCGTCCACGGGGAGGGGCACGCCACGCTCATCCACGGTGTCGTCGCCCCGGAAGGGTCGTGATCGCGGTGCGTACGGTTGGCCATCTGATACGGGCTCTGCTGAGCCTGGTCGTCCTCGCGGCGCTGCTCGTCGGGCTGCCGGTGCTGCTCTGGTGGGCGACCGGCGTCGTCCTCGGCAACGGCATCGAGGACCTGACCCACCTGTTCTCCCGGCAGGACACCGGGGGAGCCTTCCTGCTCCTGCTCGCCGCCGCCGGCTGGGTGGGCTGGGCGGGCTTCGCCTTCTCCGTCCTGCTGGAGATCCCCGCCGGGCTGCGCGGCCGGACGGCCCGCCGGCTGAGCGGCCTCGGGGCGAGCCAGCGGGCCGCCGCGACGCTGATCGGCTCCATCCTGGTGCTCCTGCCGACGGCCGGGTCGGCCCTCGCCGCACCGGCCGCCGCGCCGGTCTCCGTCACCCAGTCGTACGCCCACACCGGCACCACGGACACCGCGCACGCCTCGGACGCCCGCACCACGCGGCAGGCCGCCGCGGCCGACTCGTACACCGTGCGGGACGTCCGTCCGGCCGAGAGCCTGTGGAGCATCGCGGAGGACCGGCTGGGCGACGGCAACCGCTGGCAGGAGATCGCCACGCTCAACGAGGGCCGGGTGATGACGGGCGGCACGGTCTTCCACGCCCAGGGCTTCCTCCAGCCCGGCTGGAAGCTGCGGATGCCGGCCGGTACGGGCGCCGCCCACGAGGCGGCGGCGTCCTCCGGGGAGACGGCGACCGTCCGCCCCGGCGACTCGCTGGGCGCCATCGCGGACCGCGAACTCGGCGACCCCGCGCGCTACGGGGAGATCTTCGACCTCAACCGGGGTACGGGGCTGCCGGGCGGCGGCACGTTCACGAACCCGGACCTGATCATCCCGGGCCAGGAACTGAAGCTGCCCGCGCCGGGGCCGCAGGACCCGGACCCGGCGAACCCGGGACCGGCGAACCCGGGACCGGCGAACCCCGGTCCGGCGAACCCCGGTCCGGCGGAGACCGGTAAGCCGGACCCGGCGGAGAGCGCCAAGCCGAACCCGGCCGAGTCGGCCAACCCGGCCGAGAGCGCCCGGCCCGCGCCCGCCAAGCCGGCGGAGACCGCGAAGCCGAAGCCCGCCGAGTCCGCGAAGCCCGCGCCCGCCAAGCCCGCCGAGTCCGCGAAGCCCGCGCCCGCCAAGCCCGCCGAGTCCGCCAAGCCCGCGCCCGCCAAGCCGGCCGAGTCGGCCAAGCCCAAGCCGGCCGAGTCGGCGCAGCCGAAACCGGCGGAAAGCGCCAAGCCCGCGCCCGCCGAGTCGGCGAAGCCGGCGCCCGCGCGGGAGAAGCCCGAGACGGCCGCCCCCGCCGGCACCGCCTCCGCCGAGGAGGACACCGGGTTCTCCGCACGTACCGGCGCCGGAATCGGCGCCCTGCTCGCCGCCGGGGTCCTCGGCGTCCTCGGCACGCGCCGCATCGTCCAGCAGCGTCGCCGGCGCCCCCGGCGCCGCATCGCGTTGCCCGAGGGCGATGCCGCCGTGCTGGAGAGGGAGATGCGGGCGGCCTCGGCGGACGTGCCCGAGGGCCTCGACCTGCTGGACCGCGCCCTGCGCACCCTCTCCGCCGAGCTGGCCCGCGAGGGTACCGCGCTGCCGCAGCTCGACGCCGTCGTCGTCACCCCGGACGGGGCCGCGCTCCACCTCTGCGAACCGGCCGTTTCCGTAACGCCGTTCGTGCCCGTGGTCAGCGGGGACGAGATCTGGTGGTGCCCGAAGGACTCGGCGGCGCTGCTGCCGGCCGAGGGAGCTTCGGCGACCGCGCTCCCGTATCCGGCGCTGATCAGCCTGGGCACCAGCTTCGAGGGGTTCCCGGTGCTGGTCGACCTGGAGCGGATCGGGATGCTCCGGCTCGACGGCGAGACGGACGACGTACGGTCCGTGCTGCTGGCGCTGGCCGTGGAGCTGGCGTCCGACTCGCTGCACGCCGAGCACACGATCCGCCTGGTCGGCTTCGGCGAGGAGCTGAGGACGGCGTTCCCGGGCCGCGTCGTGCACCACGCGACCCTGGCCTCCGCCGTCACCGGTCTCCGGAGCCACGACGAGGCGCAGCGGCGGGCCCTGGCGGAGAGCGGGGCGGAGAGCCTGCGCGAGGCGCGGCTGATGGGGGCCGGGGCGGACGCCTGGGCACCGCAGATCGTGCTGTGCGCCCTGCCGCTGACCGGCTCGGACCCGAGCGCGCTCGACCTGCTCGACCTGACGGCGGCGCAGCCCCGCACCTCGCTGGCCGCCGTGACGAGCGCCGACGCCGAACTGGGGCTGCCGGAGACGTGGAGCGTCGACGCGGCGCCCGGCGTCGTCGTGACGATTCCGGAGACGGACCTCGAAGTGATGCTGCAACGCCTCGAACCCGCCCAGTACGCGGCCCTGCTGGAGCTGATGGCGGTCTCCGGGCAGCCCATGGACGAGCCGACGCCCGACTGGGCCCGGCCGCAGGACCCACGACTCACGCTCGCCGTCATGGCCGCCCCGGAACCGGAGGCCGCCGGGAAGGACGGGAACCCGATGCACGCCGTCCCCGTGGAGGAAACGATCACCGCTGCGGCGCCGATGGCCGCCCACCCGTACATCCGGGTGCTCGGGCCGGTCGGGATGGAGTCGGCGGAGGGGCCCGTCGAGTCCAACCGCCGTGGCCGGCTGACCGAGATGGCCGCCTGGCTCGTCCTGCATCCGGGCCTGGAGCACCGCGCGCTGGACGAGGCGATCTGGCCGGGCCGGGAGGTCGGGCACTCGCTGCGCAACTCCAACATGAGCAAGCTGCGCGCCTGGATGGGCGGCCAGTCCTACCTGCCGTTCGTGACGGACGGCCGGTACGCCTTCGCCCCGTACGTGCGGTGCGACTGGCTGGACTTCCAGGAGCTGTACCAGGAGGGCATGCACGCCCGCGGCACCGCCGCCGACACCGCGCTGGCGCGGGCGCTGTCGTTGGTCCGGGGCACCCCGTTCGCGGGGACGAACCCGCGCAACTACCTGTGGGCGGACACCATGTTCCACGACATCGTGTCGTCGGTCGTGGACGTCGCCCACGAGCTGGCGGAACGGTGCCTGGCGGCCGGTGACCTCACCGGCGCGGTCGCGGCGGCCACGCGCGGCCTGGTCGCGTCCCCGGAGAGCGAACTGCTCACCCGGGACCTCTTCCGGGCGCACGCGGCACGCGGCGACCGGGCCGCCGTCATCGAGGCGGCGGACCGGCTCAACCGGCTCAACGAGGAGCTGGGCACCGACGCGGAGGACGAGACGATCGACCTGCTCCGGGACATCCTGAAGGCCCTCCCGGACACCCCGGCGCCCGCCACCACCTCGGCCGCCTAGAGAGGCTCGTACGCGAACCAGTCGAAGTGCACCGTGCCGCTCGCCGCGTACAGGCCGATCACCCGGCCCGTGAAGCCGCCGGTCACCTCCGTGGAGAGGTAGCGCCCGTCGAGGGAGCCGAGCACGGTGAACGTGCCGTCCGGCTCCTCGACGCCGAGAGACACCGTGTCGGGCCCGGTGCACGGGTCGTGCGGGGCCCGGGTGGGCACGATGTCGATTCCGAGCACCACCGGTCCGGCGGGCGCCGGGCGGGACGCGACCACCGTGCGGAGCGGGCCGATCCGGGCGATGAGCCGGATCTCGCCGCCGCCCGCCTCGACCGCGTAGTGATGTGCCTCGTCGAGCCGGACCGCGAGCCCGCCGTAGCCGTCCGCCGCGTCGGTCGACGCACGCGCCCGGCACGCCGGATGCTGCTGGCGGCGGCCGGTGAACACCGCGTCCGGGTCGTCCAGCGTGCCGTCCCGCCCACGCAGGGTCAGCCAGCCGGGGCGCTCCCTCGTCCCGGCCCGCCCGGCGGTCGAGCGGCGGGGCGAGATCCAGTACGGGCGCGGCTCGGCCTCGTCGAAGTCGTCCCGGGCCGGGGCGTCGGGGACGGGCGCCAACGGCCAGGCGGGCGACGGTAGTTCGAGGGACACCTCGCCGACGACGGGCCAGCCGTCCACCCAGGTCACCGGCGCGAGGAAGGTCTCCCGGCCGAGCACGTGCCAGCCGGGGGTGCCGCCGCCCGGCCGCACCCCGAGGAGCACCAGCCACCAGGAGCCGTCCGGCCCCTGCACCAGGTCGCCGTGGCCGGTGTTCTGGACGGGGTGCTCGCGGCCCCGGTGGGTGAGCACCGGGTTGTCCGGGCAGGGCTCGAACGGTCCGGCGGGCGAGGGGCCGCGCGCGACGGAGACGGCGTGCCCGCGCTCGGTGCCGCCCTCGGCGATGACCAGGTACCAGTGGTCGCCGATCCGGTAGAGGTGCGGGGCCTCCGGCGCCTTCGCCCCGGGTGCCCCGGACCAGATGCGGCGCGGTTCGCCGGAGGTCTCGCCGGTGTGCGGGTCGATGAGGACCTGGGAGACCCCGGCCACGGTGCACCAGCAGCTGCCGTCCTCGTCCCAGGCCAGGTCCGGGTCGATGCCGGGGACGCCGGGGAGCGGGACCGGGTCGGACCAGGGGCCGGCCGGGTCGGTGGTGGTGAACAGCAGGTTGCCCACCTCGACATTGGTGACGACGAGCCAGAACCGGCCGTCGTGGTGCCGGAGCGTCGGCGCGTAGATGCCGCCGGAGGCGCGCGTCTCAGGGGTCAGGTGCAGCTGCTCGGGGCGGTCGAGGACGTTGCCGATCTGCGTCCAGTGGACCAGGTCGCGGCTGTGGAAGAGCGGGATGCCCGGGAAGTACTCGAAGCTGGAGCACGCCAGGTAGTAGTCGTCGCCCACGCGGCAGACGCTGGGGTCGGGGTGGAACCCGGGGATCACCGGGTTGCTGACGGTGGTGCCCGTCTGGTCTCGGACTGGCATGGGATCCGTTCCTGTCTGTCGAAGCGCTTCGACACCGAGGCGACCTTAATAACCGGGTGCGCGCGCGACAAGGGGTGCCGTGGCCCTACGCGGCTCCGCCGTTGCTCTTGAGCAGCTGGCCGTTGACCCACTGGCCCTGCGGCGAGCACAGGAAGTCCACCAGGTGGGCGGTGTCCTGCGGGGTGCCGAGCCGGCCCAGCGGGGTGCCGAGGCGCAGCTCCTCCGCCAGCTCCTCGCTCATCCAGCCGGTGTCCACGGGGCCCGGGTTGATGACGTTGGCGGTGACCCCGAGGTGCGCCAGTTCGTGCGCGGCGGCCAGGGTGATGCGGTCCAGGGCGCCCTTGCTGGCGCCGTACGGCAGGTTGCCGACGGTGTGGTCGCTGGTGAGCGCGACGATCCGGCCGGTCCCGGTGGGGGCGCGGAAGCGCAGCGCGTACTCCCGGATGAGGAGCCAGGTGGCGCGGGCGTTCACCGCGAAGTGGCGGTCGAAACTTGCGAGGGTGGTGTCGAGGAGCCCGGAGTCCACGGATTCGGCGTGGCTCAGCACCAGCGCGGTGACCGGCCCGATCCGCCGCTCCGCCTCGTCGAAGATCCGGGTGGGGGCGTCCGCGTCGATCAGGTCCGCCTCGATCGCGGCGGTACGGGCGCCGCACGCGGCTAGCGACGCCTCGATGGCCGGGGTCGCCCCGCGCTCCTCGCCCCAGGTCATGCGCCGGTCGTAGGGCGTCCAGTAGGTGAACGCGATGTCCCAGCCGGACGAGGCCAGTTGGCGCGCGATCCCGGCACCGATGCCGACGGTGCGGCCGACCCCGGTGATCAGGGCGAGGGGGCGGGGCGGGACGGCGGGCGGCGGCGTTTCGATGGTGGTCACGGGGCCGATCCTGCTCGACGACCCGGGCCCCGGGCAATGGGATTCGGGGACTGACGGAAGACGCGCGGAGGCCCGTCCGGACGGTGTGCCGGACGGGCTCCGAGGCGGCGGACGGGCGGGGTCTCAGCCCGTCCGGCGGCGCCTCAGCGCGTACCAGGTGAGGGCGCAGACGAGGAGCACCGCGCCCCCGGCGCTCCCGGCGCCGGCCGGTGTGGCGAGCAGGTCCAGGGGCGAGTCGTCCTCCTCCTTCGAAGCGCTTGCCTCGGTGGCGACGGCGCCCGGCTTCGCGCGCTTCGCTCCTTCGGACGCCGTGGGCTCCTGGCCGGCTTCACCGCCGAAGCGGAAGACCGGGCCGTGATCGGCGCGCGGAGTGCCGGAGATGTCCACGTCCAGCGAGAGGGGGACCACGATGCCCTTGGCCCGGTCGCCCGGCTCGGCGACCTGCGCCTGGACGTAGTACGTGCCCGGCACGTCGTACCCGTCGGGGTCGCCGCCCGTCGTCCCGCTCGGCTCGGTGATCTCCCAGGGGCCGCAGACCCGCTCGATGTGTCCGGTCCGGCCCGCGAAGAGCTCCGTCAGCCTCTGGTCCTCGTTGCACAGCGTGGACGTGCGCCGCGCGTTGTAGACGGTGAGGGCCAGTCCGGCGGTGGTGGCCTGCGGGAAGTCGCCGGGGATGTCCACACCGGCCTTGACCGTCAGCCTCTGCCCCGGCTTCAGCTCGACCCGCCAGAAGGGGGCCTCGCCGACGGTGATGGACTGGCGGTGGGTGCCCGGCCCGATCGGGGTGGCGCCGTTGAAGGAGAAGCCCCCCTCCGCGTCGGCTCCGGTGCGGGGCTCCGGAGGCCGGACCCCGGTAGCCCGGGGCGCCCGGTCGGCGATGCCGATGAGCAGTTCGACGGGCATGGCCGCGTCCCCGGACCGCGTTACCTTGTTCTCCACCCTGACGCAGCCCAGGTCGTCCTTCGCGGGCTTGTCGGCCTTGCCTCCGGCCCCGCTGCGGCCGCCGGTGGAGATGACGTTGGCCCACCCCATGGACTGGTCGAACTCCCTGAGCCAGGACCGGGGTTCGTTCTCGTCGGCGGGGCCGGCCGCGACGGTGATGATGGACCCGCGGTCGTAGCCCTTCTCGGCGACGGCGGTGGCGCTCACCTGGAGCAGTTGGTCCTGCCGCTTCTTGACCCGGTAGTAGAGGTCGCGTCCGCCGGTGAACTCGTCCAGGTACTGGCCGGGCGTGACCAGCGGCGCGTTCCGGCAGCCGTCGAGCGAGCCTTCGACCGGCTTTCCGGTGGCCTGGTAGGTCTGCCACCCCCGGCGGAACAGTGTGTCCAGGTCGGAGATCAGCGCATCGGCGTCGTCGGAGTCCGTGTAGGCGCCGCCCGTCACGTCGGCGATGCACTTCAACTGGGCCCGTGCCGAGGCGGGCGCCCGGAACCCGATCACGTCCACGGCCAGGTCGATGCCCTGCTTCTTGAGCTCGCGGGCCACGTCGCACGGCGGCGGCGGGGCACAGGTGTCCTCGCCGTCCGAGACCAGGACGACGCGGCGCTTGCCGCTCGGGCCGAGGTCGTCGGCCGCCGCGCGAAGCGAGACGCCGATGGGGGTGAACCCGACGGCCTCGAAGCCGGCGACCCGGCTCTTGGCGTCGGCCCGCGCCGCCCGGTCCATCGCCGCCACCGGCAGCACCGCCTGCGTATCGGCGCAGCCCTTCTTCCTGTCCTCTCCGGGGTACGTGGCGCCGTACACGCGCAGTCCCAGCTCGGCCTGTTCGGGCGCCTTGTCGATGATCCGGGTGACCGCCTGCTTGGCGGCGGAGAGCCGGGTCCGGCCGCCGCCCGCGTCGGCCTGCTTCATCGACCCGGACAGATCGAGCACCAAGTCGATCCTGGCGGACTCCGGAGTCTCCGGAGTCTCCGGGGCCGCCGGGGGAGCCGCGCCCGCGGGGGCCGCCAACGCCAGGAGGGAGCCGGCCAGCAGGACCGGAAGGGCGGCGAGCGCGAGGCGTCGGGGTGGTGTCGGATGCACGAGGATGCTCCAGAGGTTCGGTCCGCCGGGCGGGGACACGGTGGTGGACAACTCGTCTACACCGACGATGCGCAAAAGCAAACGGTTCCGCTGTCACCAAGAAGCTTCCCCCACTGGGGACTTTGAAGCTGTGGTGGGTCCAAGGTTTCAGATGCAATGCGCCTGGTGTGACCCGTCGGCGGTTCGTGCTCAGTGGCGGCGGTGCAGGACGGCGGCGCGCACCTTCAGCAGGTTCGGCACCAGCGCGTAGACGACCGCCGGTACGACGATCCCGGTGATCACCAGCGTGCGCAGAAGCATCGGGAGCCCCTTGACGTAGGGGCCGACCAGGAGCTGTACGGCGGTCAGGGCGGCGAACACCGCGATCCAGGTGAGCAGTGCGCGCATGTGCGCGGAGGGTGGGGTGACCGGCTGCGAGGTGGTGGCGGGGCGGGTGGCGGTCGTCATGAGGAGTCCCTTCCGGGGGTGGTGTGGATGTGTGCGAGGGCGGCGCCGTCCTCGGTGACGCCCTCCACTCTTCCAACCAACTGGTTGGGTGTCAACCATCCAGTTGGTTGGCTTTCGTGGGAACCCGTTCTACGCTGGTGGCATGACCTCGGACACCACCTCCACCAAGGAACGGCTCCTCGCTGCGGCGAAGGAGGAATTCGCAGCTCACGGCATTGCCGGGGCGCGCGTCGACCGCATCGCGGAGCTGGCCGGCGTGAACAAGGAACGGATCTACGGCTACTTCGGCAACAAGCAGAAGCTGTTCGACGCCGTCGTGGGACGTGCGCTGGACGAGCTGGCCGCGGCCGTCCCGCTGAAGGGCGGCGACGACCCCGCCGAGTACGTGGGCCGGGTGTACGACTTCCACCGGGACAACCCGGTCCTCGTCCGGCTCTTCTTCTGGGAGGGCCTGCACTACCGCGACGGCGTCCTGCCCAACGAGGAGGGCCGCCGGGGTCATTACGAGGAGAAGATCGCCGCCCTCGCGGAGAGCTTCGGGACCGAGGCGTCGCCGCAGGTCGCGGCCTGTCTGCTGAGCCTGATCGGGCTCGCGGCCTGGCCCAACGCGGTGCCGCAGCTGGCCCGCCTGATCATCGGCCCCGACGCGGGGGAGTCCGGCGGCCTCGACCTGCGCGCCCATGTGGTGGCCTTCGCCCGCCAGGCGCTCGCCGGTGTCCCGGCACGATGACGGCCCCCGCCGTGGGGCGGGGGCCGTCATCGGAAAGCGGATTACGCGCAGTTCTTGGCGAACTCCACGAGACCGGTGAACCCGGTGGAGGAGAGGGCGAGGTGCGGGCTGCCGGGGACCTTGCTGTCGCGGACGAGGAATTCACCCGTGGCGAGCGCGTGCTCGGGCGCCCACTCGACGCACTCTCCCTGAGCGCCGCTGTAGGTGCTCTTGACCCAACGCACGTCACGAGGGGCCGAGGTGCTGCTCATTCGCGTGTTCCTCCATGATCGAGTGGATAAGACGCAGCGACCGGGCCTCTGACTCGGCCAAAGCACGTAGCCGCTCGTACGTGGCTGTCCACTCCTGCACGGCCGCCATGGAGTCGTTCACGTGCCCCTGCTCTGCCGCCTCCGAGTACAGGGCCGTCGTCCCGTCAGCTTGCGTAAGCAGGATAAACGGTAGTTGGGCCGCAGGAGCACCTGCTGCGAACGTCAGTACTTGCAGGGAGACATGGGGGCTGGCCGCCATCGCGAGGAGATGTTCAAGCTGGCCCACCATGACGGCGGAACTGCCGACGACCGTACGGAGAACGGACTCGTGCAGGATCACCCACAGGAAGGGCGGAGTCTCACGCTCCAGTATTTCCTGGCGGCGCAGCCGGGTCTCGACCCGCTGCTTGATCTGAGCGTCCGACTCGCGCGGGAACCCTGCCCGGTAGACGGCCTCGGCGTACTCCGGGGTCTGCAGCATCCCCATGACGAACGCGTTGGAATAGTTCTCGATCTTCGCCGCAGTCCGCTCCAACTCGATGTACGGGATGAACCACTCGGGGTGCCCCCGCTTGCTCAACTTCGCGCGGAGCCGCACGTACGTGCCCGGCGTGCCCGCCACGCGGTCCATCGCCTGGGCGAACGCCTCGGAGGCCAGCGCGGCTCCGTTCTCGACCTTGCTGACCTGGGCCTGCTGGTAGTGGAGCCGGTCCGCGAACCCCGTCTGGGAGAGGTCCAGCGCTTCCCGTAACGCCCGGACCTCCTCGCCGAAGTACGCCGCGCCGTTCGAGGGCTCCCGGTCCTGGTCCACGTGTTCGCTCATCTGTTCAACTCCCCTCTATACCGCCCGCGTTGGAATGCCCGAAGACCTACCGAGCGTACGGCTTCGCACGTCATGGTGTGAGTAATTGGTCGCAAAGAGCACCCGGCGCACACGGAGCGCAGCGGGCGCACGAGGGCGTACGGAGAGACGGCATGGCGACGAAAGACGGCAAGCAGACGGCGGACGAGAAGGTCGCGGAGGCCGAGCGGGCGCGGGACGAGCTGAGGGAGGCGCTGGGCGCGGCGGGGGTGACCCTGCCGTCGCTGGGGATCGACCCCGTCTCGTACGCGCTCGCCCTGATCGACCTGGGCCGCTGCAACGCGGGCACGGCCCGCGCGCTGGCTATGGCACTTCGCTCGGGCACGGGTGAACCGCGGTGACGCGGCGGGTGTTCCGCTACGTTCCGTTCACCATCGAGCAGGACGGGACGGCCGAACCGGAGTACGAGGCGCGGTGCGTGTCCGGGGACGAGACCGAGTGCGGGGCCCGGTCGGGTACATGGACCGGGCCGGAGCCGGTCGAGGAGTGGCAGCGCCGCCACACGCAGGAGACCGGACACCGCCGGTACCGGCGGAACTTCGGCGACTACGCGGTCCTGCGGCCGGCCGAACTCGCGGGGTCGAACGGCGGCGCGGGGTGATGTTCACTCCCGCCGTCGAGCGTTCGTGGCGCGACGCGTGGCCGCTGCCCGCGCAGGCCGGTGACGGGAACGCGTGGGTGACGGGGACGTGCTGGCTGTACTGCCGTCGCGAGGCGGTCGCGGTGCTGTGGCTCGGCGCCGTGGTCACACCGGCCGCGACGGGCGACGTCTACGCCTGCGGCCCGTGCGTCACGGAACTGGCCCGCATGGTCCGCGTACAGGCGCACCTCCGGGACGGCATCGCACCCCCGGCCGCCGCACAGCGGCCCCGCCCCCGGGCGTGCGAGCACCGCCGGGTCGTCCTGCGCGGGGGCAAGACCCATTGCGGCGAGTGCAGCCGCCAGCTGTATCTGTGAGGCCCGCGCTACCGCCCCGCCAGCGCCGTGACCAGGGCCGCCGCCTCCCCGATCAGGCCCTTCTCGGCCGGGCTCATCGTCGGGTTGAGGGTGCGCCGGGCGGCCGCGTCGGCGAGGCGGGGGGCGGGGATGCCGTCGTCGGCGGCCAGGCGCGGCACCAGGGCGGTGACCAGTTCCCGGGCGCCGTCCGCCGCCGGGTGGCTCCGGTCCACCGCCACCTGCGCCAGGATCAGCGCCGACATGGCCCGGTCCAGGGCGGGCAGGCCCTCCTCGGTGTTGCTCCAGTCGATGACCACGGGCCCGTCCGCCGTCATCATCACGTTGTCCGGGTGCAGGTCCAAGTGGAGCACCCGGTCCTCGGGGTCGGGCGAGAGCCGGGCCGGGACGGTGTGCAGCTCGGCCAGGAGCCCGGTCAGCAGGTCCGCGCCCTCCTCGGCACCGACCGCCCCGGACATCAGGAACTCCCCCAGCGTCGGACCGTGCAGGCGCTGGAGGACCAGATCGCCGGGACCGGCCGACGGGGGCCGCGGGCCCAGCCGGGGCACCGGGTAGCCGGAGGCGGACAGGTAGGACATGACGGGCAGTTCCCGGGAGGCGTCCATCCCGTCGCGGTAACGCCGCAGCACCCACGCCTCGTCCAGCTCGTACACGTCCGCGTTGCGTCCACTGCCCAGCAGTCGGCCTATTCGCATGAGGGGAACGTACTCGGGCCCCGTATGCACAGGGTGTTCGGGGCCCGGGCACGGCACCCCATAACGCGGTGCGATAGGGCGGACGGGATCTCCTGAAGCCGGCGTGTACGCGGCTACCTTGGCGGCGAATCCCCCGGCAGTGCTTCCGCCGAAGCATTCCCCCCGCAGCAATTCCCCTGAATCCAAGGAGAGTTCCGTGGAGAGATCCATGCTCCGCAGAAACGCCCTGGCCGCGTGTACCGCCACCGTGGCCGTCGGCGCGCTCGCACTCGCCGGTCTTACCGGCACCGCGTCCGCCGACCCCGCCTCCACCGCCCCCACCCCCGCCGCGGGCTCCGCCCAGCTCTCGCCCGGCCTGCTCAAGGCCATGCAGCGGGACCTCGGACTCACCGCCACCGAGGCCCGCGGCCGCATCGCGGGTGAGTCCCGGGCCGCCGCCCTCACCGCCGGGCTGCGGTACTCGCTCGGCGACCGGTTCGCCGGTGCCCGGGTCAGCGGTGCCGACGCGGACCTGACCGTCGCCACCACCGACGCCTCGGACGCCGCCCGCATCACGAAGGCGGGCGCCCGCGCCGAGATCGTGGACCACAGCCTCGCCGAACTCGACGCCGCCAAGGCCGCCCTGGACGCGGTCGCGCTGCGCACCGCGCCGAAGGACATACCCGCCTGGTACGTGGACGTACGCCGCAACCGCGTCGTCGTCCAGGCCGGGAGGGCGTCCGCCGCCGACGCGTTCCTCGCGCGGGCCGGCGTCTCCCGCGACCTGGTGACGGTCGCCCGGTCCGCCGGGCAGCCCCGCACCTTCACGGACCTGCGCGGCGGCGACGCGTACTACATGAACGGCTCGGGCCGCTGCTCCATCGGCTTCCCCGTCAAGCGCGGCACCCAGGGCGGCTTCGTCAGCGCCGGGCACTGCGGAACGCCGGGCGTCTCCACCAGCGGCTACAACCAGCAGGCCCAGGGCTCCTTCCAGGGCTCCACCTTCCCCGGCCGCGACTACTCCTGGGTCGCCACCAACACCAACTGGACCCCGCGCCCGCTGGTCAACGGCTACGGCAACGGCGACGTGACGGTCACCGGCTCCACCGAGGCCATCGAGGGCTCGTCGGTCTGCCGCTCCGGCTCCACCACCGGCTGGCACTGCGGCACGGTCCAGCAGCGCAACAGCAGCGTCACCTACCAGGAGGGCACCGTCTCCGGGGTGACCCGGACCAACGTCTGCGCCGAACCCGGCGACTCCGGCGGCTCGTTCATCTCCGGCAGCCAGGCCCAGGGCGTCACCTCCGGCGGCACCGGCAACTGCTCGCAGGGCGGGGTGACCTACTTCCAGCCGCTGAACCCGGCACTCCAGGCATACGGGCTGACCCTGGTCACCAACGGCTCCACCACCCCGCCGGACCCGACCGACCCGCCGACCGACCCGGGCGGCAGCTGGGCAGCCGGCACCACCTACGCGGCGGGTGACGTCGTGACGTACGGCTCGGCGAGCTACCGCTGCCTCCAGGGCCACCAGGCCCAGCCCGGCTGGACCCCGCCGAATGTCCCGGCCCTCTGGCAGGCCCTGTAGCACCGGAACACCCCACCCCCTCAGGCGATCGAGGAACGGGCCCGGGGCGACCGACACCGCCCCGGCCCCCGCACCGCGCACGTGCCCTTTCCCCCACCACCCCGAGGAGTCCGTCAGCCATGCCCCCCGCATCCCCCGAGAGCAACGAGCCCGCCGCCCGAGCCGCAGGCGGTCCGGCGATCAGCCGCAAGTCCCTTCTCAGGGCGGCCCTCGTGGCCACCGCCGTACCGCTGTTCGCGGGCGGCGGGGTGGCGTTGGCGCGCGACACCGGGAACACCGGCCGGCCGCTCGCCCCGACCCCGGACTGCGACGACGGCGACGAGCCGACGCACGACCAGATCGAGGGCCCGTACTTCAAGCCCGACTCCCCGCTCCGCACCAGCCTGGTGACCTCTTCGACGCCCGGCGTCCCGCTCACGGTCAGCGGTTACGTCTTCGGGCGCGAGTGCCGCCCGATCCCCGGCGTGCTGCTCGACTTCTGGCAGGCCGACACCAACGGCGCGTACGACATGAGCGGTTACGGCTTCCGAGGCCACCAGTTCACCGACCGGAACGGGGCCTTCACGCTCACCACGATCGTGCCCGGCCTCTACCCCGGCCGCACCCGGCACATCCATGTGAAGGCCCAGGCCCCCGGCTCGGGCATCCTCACCACCCAGCTGTACTTCCCGGGCGAGCCGCGCAACAGCACCGACATGCTGTACGACGCGGCGCTGCTGATGAACGTCCGGGCGGTCGGCTCCGGCAAGGAAGGCACCTTCGACTTCGTCCTCGACGTCGCCCAGGACCCCACGGACCCGACCGATCCGCCCACCGACCCGACCGACCCGCCGACCGAACCGGGCGGCACCTGGGCGGCCGGGACGGCCTACACCGCGGGAGACCGCGTCACATACGGCGGGGCCGCCTACCGCTGTCTGCAGGCTCACACCGCCCTGACCGGCTGGGAGCCGCCGAATGTCCCCGCGTTGTGGGAACGCGGGTAGACATGCGGACCGGTTGAGCGGCCGTAACCGCCGCGCCCACGCGCCCCGGGCTCTCTCCCCGGGGCGCGTACGGCGCACGGCCCGGGCCGGAGGGGGTTCGGTCCCGGGCCGTTTCACCTGTTCATTTCGCGTCCGAATAGCGCTCCACCACCGCCGTGGTGAACGGAAAGCGCACCGGCGTCTCCCCGAAGGCCGTCCGGCCGGCCACCCCGGCGGCCTCCCGGAGCGCCGCCACGACCGCCTCCGTCTCCGCGAGCGGGCAGTGCACGATCACCTCGTCGTGCTGGAAGAAGACCAGCTCCGCCCGGAGCCCGGCGGCGGCGACCGCCCGGCGCAGGGCCGCCAGAAGCAGCAACGCCCACTCCGCCGCACTGCCCTGGACCACGAAGTTCCGTGTGAACCGGCCGCGCGCCCGCGCGTCCGACGAGGCGTAACCGGGCGTGAACTCGGAGCGCGCCTCGTCCTCCTCCTGCGGGATGCCCGCCTCCCCGTCCTCCCCGTGCCCGGCCGCCGGTGGACTGGTCCGGCCGAGCCAGGTGCGTACGAGACGGCCCTCCTCGCCCGCCTTCGCGGCGTCGTCCACATAGGCGACCGCGCGCGGGAACCTGCGGCGCAGGGCCGCCAGATTCTTCAGGCCGTCCCCGGACGTCTGCCCGTAGACGGCACCGAGCAGCGCGATCTTGGCGTGGTCGCGGTCGCCGTGGAAGGCGCGGTCGGACAGCGCGGTGTAGAGGTCGCCCTCATGGCCCGCGACCTCCATCAGGCCCGGGTCGCGCGAGATCGCGGCCAGCACCCTCGGCTCCATCTGGGCGGCGTCCGCGACGACGAGGCGCCACCCCTCGTCCGCGACGACGGCCCGCCGGATCACCTTGGGGATCTGGAGCGCCCCGCCGCCGTTGGTCGTCCAGCGCCCGGAGACCGTGCCGCCCGGCTGGTACCCGGGGCGGAAGCGGCCGTCGCGCACCCAGTCCTGGAGCCAGCCCCAGCCGTGCGCGGTCCAGATCCGGTACAGCTTCTTGTACTGGATGAGCGGCTTGACCGCCGGATGGTCCAGGGACTCCAGCTCCCAGCGGCGCGTCGAGCGGACCTTGATCCCGGCCTGTGCGAACGCCCGCACCACATCGGCAGGCAGATCCGGGCGCACCCGGCGGCCGAAGGCGACGGACACCTCGTCGGCCAGCTCGGCGAGGCGGCGGGGCTCGCCCCCGCCCGCGTACCGCTCGCCGAGCAGTTCGTGCAGCACCTCGCGGTGCACGTCCGCCCGCCAGGGCAGGCCCGCCCGGTTCATCTCGCCGGCGACCAGCATCCCCGCCGACTCGGCGGCCGTCAGCAGCCGCATCCGGTCCGGCCGGTCCGTCGCGTCGTGGCGCGCGAGCTGTTCCGCGTACACCTCGGTCAGCGCGTCGAACGGCAGCTCCGGGCCCGAGGGCGGGTCGAACAGGGAGGACTGGGAGCCGGGCTCCGCCGACCGGGGCGGCGGATCGGGCGGCACCGGGCCGCCGCGCAGCCGGGCGAGCGCGGCGGCGGCCGAGCGGGGCTCGCCGAGCCGGCCCTCGTAACCGAGGAGCAGGGACTCGGTGGCCTCCACGTCATAGGCCCGCTCGACCCGCACCCCGGCGGCCAGCAGCCGGGGGTAGACCTCGGCCGTCGAGCGCCACACCCAGCGGGTGACGTCCGGCCGGGAGCGGACCGCCTCCGCGAGGTCCGGTTCGGTCAGGACCGGGCCCGCCGGCCGGCCGGCGCGGTCCAGCGGGGCGAGGCGCGCGCCCCCGCCCTCCGCGACGGCCAGCGCCCAGCGTTCGGTCATACGGCTGAGTCTGGCACCCGGCACTGACAACGCCCGGGAGCCGGAGTTTCGTGTGCGCGTTCGATATCCACAGCCTGTGGACAACGGCTGTGGGCGGAGCCTGCTTACGCTGACCTCATGGAATCGGTGATCGACCAGGCGTTCGCGGCCGCCCTCTACACGGAGGGCGACGCCGGTCTCGACGCCGGCGCCTCGCTGCTCGCCGCCGCCCCGCAGGCCGACGCGGAGCTGGTACGCCGGGGCGAGGAGTTCGTCCGCCGGGCCTGGCAGCGCGGCTGGCTCCCCGCCGACGTCGTCCGCCTCGTCCGCCGCGACCTGGACGAGCACGCGGCGGGCCTGGCCGCCGGGCTCATCGCCTCCGAGGTCCGCCGCTACGACGAGCTGCCGCCGCGCTGGCGGTCCCAGCTGGACGAGCTGCCCGCCGCGCCGCCCGCGGGCCGGCCCGACCGCTTCTCGTACGCCTCCGCGCTCCTCGCCCTCTTCCGGCTGCTGCTCGCCCTCCCGGCCATCGAGCCCGTCGGGCCCCCGCCGGGCGCGGCGCGCGAGGCCCTGACCCGGCCGCCCGTCGCCGGGGAGCCCCGCATGCTCACCCGTATCCGCGCCCTGCTCGCGAAGGCCGAGGCGACCGGCTACCCGGAGGAGGCGGAGGCGCTGACCACCAAGGCCCAGGAGCTGATGGCCCGGCACAGCATCGACGAGGCCCTGCTCGCCGCCCGTACGCACGGCGACCGCACCCCCGGCGCCTGCCGGATCGGCGTGGACGCCCCCTACGAGACGGCCAAGGCGATCCTGCTCGACGCGGTGGCCTCGGCGAACCGCTGCCAGGCCGTGTGGAACAGCGACCTGGGCTTCGCCACGGTCATCGGCTTCGCGGCGGACCTGGAGGCCGTCGAACTGCTCCACACCTCGCTGCTCGTCCAGGGCACGGCGGCGATGACCCGCGCGGAGGCGGGCCAGCGCGCCGGCGGACGCAAACGGACCAAGACGTTCCGGCAGTCCTTCCTGATGGCCTACGCCCAGCGCCTGGGCAGCCGCCTCGCCGACGGCACCGCCCGCGTCACGGCCGAGGCGGAGAGCGACGCGGATGGCGGCGCGCGTGGAGGCGCCGCGCTGCTCCCGGTGCTCGCCGCCCGCGACCTGGCGGTCACCGAGACCGCCGAGCAGATGTTCCCCCGCACCACGAGCACCCGGGTCAGGGGCGCGACGGACCTGGACGGCTGGACGCACGGCACGGAGGCGGCGGACCGGGCTCGGATGGGCGGGCGGGCGCCGGGCATCGGGCGCTGAACGCCCGGCAAGGCCCCCACCCCCACAACTCGGGCAAAACGGCGATTCCGGTTAGGCTCGGCACATGAGCTGGCTCCGGGCGCTGAAGGAGACCGCCCGCACCGGCCTGAAGATCGAGCGGCGGCGCCTCGAACCGCTGGTCGCGGTGCGCGGCGCGGCCGGGCTCGCCCTGGTCATCGGGGTCGGTCTCGCGCTGTTCGGGCCCGCGGTCGCCGCCAGTTCCGCGTTCGGCGCCTTCCAGGCCGCCATCGCGACCTTCCAGCGCAGCTGGCGCCCCCGCCCCGTCCTCGCCCTGGTCTCCGGATTCAGCCTCGGCCTGTCCACCTTCGTGGGCTATGTGACCGGCACCCATCTTCTGCTCTTCGTGGCCCTCCTCGTCATCTGGACCTTCCTCGCCGGGCTCGCCTGGGCGGCGGGCCCGACCGGCGGGATCATCGCCGCGTCCAACGTCGCGATCATGCTCGTCACCATCACCCTGCCGACCTCCGTCGCCCAGGCGGCCCTGCACGGCGCGATGATCATGTTCGGCGGGGTGGTCCAGGCGGCGCTGATCGTGCTCTTCCCGATCCGCAGATGGGGCGCCCAGCGCGACGCGCTCGCCGACGCCCTGGCCGCCGAGGCCGACTACGCCCGGCGGCTGCGCCACGACCCGGTCGCCCACTTCGACCCGGAGCCGCTGATGCTCGCGCGCCGGGCCGCCGCCGTCACCGCCCGCGAGGCCCGCCGCCGCCCGGCCGAACTGCACGGCTCACGCGGGGTCGCCGAACGCATCAGGCCGGTCCTGGCCTCGCTCGCCGACCCGGCCATGGGCGTGCCCGCCGAGGGCCCCGACCGCGACCGTGTCC
Organism: Streptomyces sp. NBC_00209; assembly: GCF_045206345.1. Lineage (NCBI taxonomy): Bacteria > Bacillati > Actinomycetota > Actinomycetes > Kitasatosporales > Streptomycetaceae > Streptomyces > Streptomyces sp. NBC_00209. The sequence continues at coordinate 3,923,097 of NZ_CP108121.1, forward strand.
GCGAGCTGCTGGCCGCCGCCGGATCGCTGCTCGACGCGGCCGCCCGGGCGATCCGCAAGGGCGACCCGGTCAGGCTGCCCGCCCCGGCCGTCGCCGCGCTGAGGACCCCCGACACCGGGGCCCTGCTCACCGGTCCGCCACTGCGCGCCGCGGACCGGCTCGCCGCCCTGCTCTCCGACGTCATCGAGGCCGCCGAGGGCGACGGCACCAAGGAGGAGCGGGCCGGGGCCGAGGAGGCCGCCGACGCCATCAAGGAGAGCCGGCTGCCCGCCGAGCACCACCCGCGCCCCGGACTGCTGCGCCTCGCACCGGTCGTCGCCGGGGCGATGCGCCGCGAGGCGCACCACGGCTCCCCGATCCTGCGGCACGCGATCCGGCTCGCCGCCGTCGCCGCGGTCGGCTACCTCCTGGGCCGCCTGCTGCCGTTCGGGCACGGCTACTGGGCGCCCCTGGCGGCGGTGATGGTGATGCGGCCGGAGTTCTCGCAGACCTACTCCCGCGCGGTCGCCCGGTTCGGCGGCACCCTCGTCGGCGTCTTCCTCGCCTCCGCGATCGTGGAGGCCGCGCACCCGGGCACCGGACCGCTCGCCGCCCTCGCGGTGGTCTGCGCCCTGCTGATGTACCTGCTGATGCGGACCGGCTACGCGGTCGCCCAGGCGTGCGTCGGCGCGTATGTCGTCTTCCTGCTCGGCATGGCCGGCGACGACCTGTCCCAGACGGTGTTCGAGCGGGTGCTCCTCACCCTGGCGGGTGGGCTCCTGGCGATGATCTCGTACGCCGTCTACCCGGCCTGGGAGACCCCGCGCCTGCGGACCCGGCTCGGCGACTGGCTGAAGGCGGACGGCCGGTACGCGGCGGCGGTCGTGGACCAGTACGCGGACCCGGCCGAACGCGGCCGGGGCGATGTGCGGAACGCCTTGCTCGCCACCCGCGAGGCCCGGGTCGCCTGGCAGGAGGCGGTGGCGACGGCCCGGCACGAACCGGTGCGCCACCGGGGCCTCTCGCACGCCGCCGCCGACGCCACCCAGCACTCCCTGGCCCAGCTCGGCCGGGTCGCGATGCTCCTGGAGGCCCACATCCCGCGCCGCGGGGCCACACCCGTGCCGGGGGCCGCCGCGCTCGCCGACGCGCTGCGCCGGGCAACGGACCGGGGTGCCAAGGCGGTGCGGGAGCGGCGGGTGCCGGACTGGACGCCGGTGCGGGAGGCGCTGGAGCGCTGGGACGCGGAGAGCCGGGCGCGCGAGGAGGAGGCGGAGGGCGGTGCGCCGCCCTCCGCCGGGGCCGGACTCGTACGCAACAACGTGGCCCTGCTCCTCGACGAGCTGGAGGACTTCTCGCGGGGCCTGGCCTCGTAGCCCCGCGGTGTCACCGCGTCACGGCGTCGGCAGGTCCGACATGCCGGGGATGTCGGGGATGCCCTCCAGCGCGTCCGAGTCGGTCTTCTTCAGCGTGTCCTTCGTCCCGCTGCCCCACGCGACCACGACGGTCTTGCCGTCGTTGGACTCGACCTCCCCCGTGATCCGGGTGGTGTCGCCGTCGGCGCACTTCAGCTCCAGGGCGGGCTTGCCCTCGCCCGAGACGGTGCCCGTGCAGACATGGGCGTCGGCGAGGACGACGGCCTGCCCGGCGGCCACGGACAGCACCACCGGCCGGCCGTCGTCGGTCTTGCCCGACCAGGCGCCCTCCAGCGCCTTCGCGTCACCGGCGGAGCCGCCGTCCGTGCCGCCGTCCGCGTCGCTGCCGCCGCCCGCCGTGGGGCTCGCGCTGGACCCGGAATCCTTGCCCGAGTCGCCCTTGTCGCCGTCGCTTCCGCAACCGGTGAGCGCGAGCGCGGTCAGCAGACCGGTCGCGAGGACTGCGCCGGTACGTGCGATTTTGTACATGTGGAATTCCCCCTGGAAGACGAATGGCCATCCAAGCTACCAGTGGGTCGCAAGGGGCGCCGAGAAGTCAACTCCCGGAATCGGGAGCCTGGGAGGCCGTTCATACGTCTCTCTCTGCGAGACCTGTAATCGCGAGAACACCCCGCGTGCACGTGCATCCGCCCGTGCATCCGCTCATGCATCAGGAATTGAACACAGCTATGATCCGGGACAGTTGACACTTGCACCTTGCAACTCGGGGAGCGTCCTGTGCACCACGTGTACAACGGCATGGCGGCCACAGAGCTCCGCGGAGTCGTCTGGCAGAAGAGCAGACACAGCAACTCCCAGGGTTCCTGCGTGGAGTTCGCGAAACTGCCCGACGGAGATGTGGCGATGCGTAATTCGCGCCACCCGGACGGCCCGGCGCTGGTCTACACGCCGGCCGAGATAGAGGCGCTGCTCCTCGGCGTGAAGGACGGCGAGTTCGACCACCTGGTGGGCTGACCCCGTACGCCACAGAGGGCCGAACCCCGCCGGAATCCAGCGGTGTTCAGCCCTCGGGCGGTGTGCCACGCGGTGCGCCGGCCGGTCGCACCGCCCCCGTTCACACCGGGTCGGTCAGTCTGAACAGAGCCCAGACGACCTTGCCTCGGGAAGCCGCCGCGGCCGGCGCGCTCTCAGCGGTCAGTACGGGGGAGGGGTGCCAGCCCCAGCAGTCGCTGAAGGACTCCACCAGGAACAGCCCGCGGCCCGACTCGGCGGAGTCCGCCGCCTCGGAGGCGACCGGGCTCGCCTGACTCGGGTCGCGCACCGCGCACACCAGCCGCGAGGTCCAGCGCATCAGGTGCAGCCGTACGGGCGGCTCCTGGGGCTCGCGCGGCTCGTCGGCCGGCAGGGCGTGCCGCAGGGCGTTGGTGACCAGCTCGGAGACGACGAGCGCGACATCGTCAAAGCGCTCGCTCAGTCCCCATCCGCCCAGCGTCGCCCGGGTGAACTGCCGTGCGCCGCCCACCGCTTCGTAGTGCGGTGGCAGGGTGCAGGTGGCCGACCCGGAGACGGCCGAGGGGTCGATGGGAGGAAGCCCCTGCCGTAACGGCTCGAGCATCGTCGATCCATTCGTCCCCATGCGAGGCACTCCCGGAAATCGCGGCTGGACCGGTACTCCGTACCGGCGACAGCGGCACAACACGAACGAGAACGCAGGTGCGCGGGCTCCATGGTTCCGAATGCGCACAGCAGATGCAAGGGCAGATGCACGTGCACGCGCCGGACCTGTCCGACGCCGTCCGGTTCTTGCTCATTTCTTCCCCGTCCCGGTTTCGGCCTCTTCCCAAGCTCTTCCCATTTCCGTAATCGAATGAGTACGGGGCGAAGCGTTTTGATGGCAGAATCCGGCACTTGGGGTTCAGGGGGAGCCCCGATGCCAGGAAGCGATGGGGAGGGTTGGACCAGTGGCGGCAGGCGAGTCGAGTGGGTCCGTGGTGCGGCGCATCCTGCTGGGCTCTCAGCTCAGGAGACTGCGTGACTCGCGAGGCATCACGCGCGAGGCGGCCGGCTACTCGATCCGGGCCTCCGAGTCGAAGATCAGCCGCATGGAGTTGGGACGGGTGAGCTTCAAGGCCAGGGACGTCGAGGATCTGCTCACGCTCTACGGCGTCACGGACGAGGCGGAGCGCGACTCCCTGCTCGCCCTGGCACGTGAGGCCAATGTGGCGGGCTGGTGGCACAGTTTCGGGGATGTACTGCCCGGCTGGTTCCAGACGTACGTCGGTCTGGAGGGTGCGGCCTCGCTCATCAGGATCTACGAAGTCCAGTTCGTGCACGGGCTGTTGCAGACCGAGGACTACGCCCACGCGGTCGTCTCCCGGGGCATGCGCGGCGCGCCGCCGGCCGAGATCGAGCGCCGCGTCGCACTGCGCCTCGAACGGCAGAAGGTCCTCGTCTCCGAGCGGGCGCCCCGCTTCCACGCCGTGCTGGACGAGGCGGCGCTGCGCCGCCCGTACGGCGGACGCGAGGTGATGCGGGCGCAATTGCGGCATCTGATCGATATGTCGGAGCAGCCGAACATCACGCTCCAGGTGATGCCGTTCAGTTTCGGCGGGCACTCCGGCGAGAGCGGATCCTTCACCATGTTGCGATTCCCGGAATCCGATCTGTCGGACATCGTGTATTTGGAGCAGCTGACCAGCGCGCTCTATCTGGACAAGGACGAGGAAGTCGCCCAGTACGAAAAGGCGATGACGCGGCTCCACGAGGAGTGCCCGGATCCGGAGGAGAGTCGTGACCTGCTCCGAGGACTTCTCCAACTCTCCTGAATTTTCAGTACGATGGCGCTCCTACAGGAGTCTGCACCTGAGTTAAGGGATCGCATGTCCTTCTTCCAAGAGCTGGCCGGCCAGTACATCGACGGTGAATGGCAGACGGGCACCGGCTCCTGGGACATCATCGATTTCAATCCGTACAACGGTGAGAAGCTCGCCGCGATCACCATCGCGACCGCCGCCGAGGTGGACAGCGCCTACCGAGCCGCCGAGCGCGCGCAGGGCGAGTGGGCGGCGGCGAGTCCGTACCGCCGCCGGGACGTCCTGGAGCGCGCGCTCCGGGTCACCGAGGAGCTGGCCGACGAGATCACCGACGCGATCATCGAGGAGCTGGGCGGCACCCGCACCAAGGCCGCGTACGAGCTGAGCCTCACCCAGGAGTTCCTGCGCGAGGCCACCCGGCAGGCGCTCTCCCCGGAGGGCCGCATCCTGCCCTCCGCCGCGGACGGCCGGGAGAACCTGCTCTACCGGCTGCCCGTCGGGGTCGTCGGAGTCATCAGCCCCTTCAACTTCCCGCTCCTGGTGACGATGAAGTCGGTCGCGCCCGCGCTCGCCCTCGGCAACGCGGTCGTCGTCAAGGCCAACCAGAACTCGCCCGTCGTCGGCGGCGGGCTCGTCGCGCGGATCTTCGAGGAGGCCGGGCTGCCGGCCGGGCTGCTCAACGTGGTCGTCACCGACATAGCCGAGATCGGCGACGCGTTCATCGAGCACCCCGTGCCCCAGGTGATCTCCTTCGCCGGATCGGACCGGGTCGGCCGCCATGTCGCCGCCACCGCGGGCGCCCTCTTCAAGCGGACCATCCTCGAACTCAGCGGCAACAGCGCCCTGGTGGTGCTGGACGACGCGGACATCGACTACGCGGTCGACGCCGCCGTCTTCAGCCGGTTCATCTACTCCGGCCAGGTCTGCATGGCCGCCAACCGCATCCTGGTGGACCGCTCGGTGGCCGACGGGTTCACGGAGAAGTTCTGCGCCCGCGTCGCCGCCCTGAAGACCGGCGACCCGCGCGAGCCGGACACCAGCATCGGCCCGGTCATCAACACCTTCCACGCCGACTCGCTGGCCGCCCTGGTCGACCAGGCGATCGCCGAGGGTGCCGAGGCCCCGGTGCGCGGACGGGTGCGCGGCAATCTGGTCGAGCCGACCGTGCTCACCGGGCTGCCCGAGGACTCCCCGCTGCTGCACCAGGAGATCTTCGGCCCGGTCGCGCTGCTGGTGCCCTTCGACGGCGAGGACGAGGCGGTGCGGATCGTCAACGACAGCCCGTACGGCCTCAGCGGCGCCGTGCACACCGCGCGCACCGGGCGGGGCGTCCGGTTCGCCCAGCGCATCCGCAGCGGGATGTTCCACGTCAACGACTCCACCGTGCACGACGACCCGGGCATCGCGTTCGGCGGCGAGAAGGACTCCGGTCTGGGCCGGATGAACGGGGACGCGGCGGTGGACGCGTTCACCACCCAGAAGTGGATCTCCGTCCAGCACGGCCGCAGCGTCTTCCCCTTCTGACCTCGCCGGACACCTCCGAGGACTCGGCCCGCCAGGCCCGCTAGGCTGGCCGAGTTGACCAGAGAGGTGGAGGGCATGTCCGCGATCCGGCTGCTGGTCCTCGGCGCCGTACGCCAGCACGGCCGGGCCCACGGCTACCAGGTCCGCAACGACCTGGAGTACTGGGGCGCCCACGAGTGGTCCAACGCCAAGCCCGGCTCCGTCTACCACGCGCTGAAACAGCTCGCGAAGCAGCACCTGCTCCTCGCCCACGAGGTGGCCCCGAGCACCGCCGGCGGACCGCCGCGCATCGAGTACGAGATCACGGGGCGCGGCACCGAGGAGTACTTCGCCCTGCTGCGCGCCTCGCTCACCTCGTACGGCCAGCGGATGGACGTCCTCTCGGCGGGCATCGGCTTCATCGTCGACCTGGAACGCGCCGAGGCGGTGTCCCTGCTCCGGGAGCGCCTGAAGAACCTCGCGGACTGGCGCTCCGCCGTCACCGGGCACTACCTCCCCGAGGGCGGCCCGGAGCAGCTGGGCCACATCGGCGAGGTCATGAACTTCTGGGTCCACTCGGCGGACGCGGGCGCGGAGTGGACGCGCGGCCTGATCGCCCGGATCGAGGCCGGCGCCTACGTCTTCGCGGGCGAGGGCGACGCCTTCGTCGGCGTACTCGCGGAGGGCGAGGAGAACCCGTACGCGACGGGCTAGCTCAGTGGTGGAAGGACGTGGCCGCGTTCTGGTCCCTGGTCAGCGGGTGCGGCTGGGCGCGGAGTTCGGGCATCAGGAGGCGCAGGTCCTCCAGGAGCAGTTCCGCCAGGTCCGAGGAGAAGCCGTTGCGGCACACGATACGGAGCACCGCCAGGTCCTCCCGGTGGGCGGGGAAGGTGTACGCGGGCACCAGCCAGCCGCGTTCGCGCAGCCGCCGTGACACGTCGAAGACGTCGTACGCCGTCACCTCCGGTTTGGTGGTGAGCGCGAAGACGGGCAGCTGTTCGCCCCGGGTGAGCAGCCGGAAGTCGCCCAGCTCCTCGATCTTCCCGGCCAGCCCGGTCGCCACGTCCCGGGCCGCCTGCTGCACGGCCCGGTAGCCGTCCCGGCCCAGCCTCAGGAAGGTGTAGTACTGCGCGACGACCTGGGCGCCGGGCCGGGAGAAGTTCAGCGCGAAGGTGGGCATGTCGCCGCCCAGGTAGTTCACCCGGAAGACCAGCTCCTCGGGCAGCTCGGCGGGCGAGCGCCACAGCGCCCAGCCGACGCCCGGGTAGACCAGGCCGTATTTGTGGCCGGAGGTGTTGATGGAGGAGACCCGGGGAAGCCGGAAGTCCCACACCAGGTCCGGGTCGAGGAACGGCGCGACCATGGCGCCGGAGGCCCCGTCGACGTGGACGGGGATGTCGAGGCCGGTGCGCTCCTGGAGGTCGTCCAGGGCCGCGCACAGCTCCGCGACCGGCTCGTAGCTGCCGTCGAAGGTGGAGCCGAGGATGCCGACGACGCCGATGGTGTTCTCGTCGCACAGCTCCACGGCGGCCTGCGGGTCGAGGTGGAAGCGGTCGCCCTCCATGGGGACGAGGCGCGGCTCGACCTCCCAGAACGTGCAGAACTTCTCCCAGCACACCTGCACGTTCACCCCCATCACGAGGTTCGGCTTGGCGCTCGCCGGGTAGCGGTCGGCGTTCTTGGCCGTCCAACGGCGTTTGAGTGCCATCGCGGCGAGCATGCACGCCTCGCTGGACCCGGTCGTGGAACAGCCGACGGCCGCCGAGGGGTCGGGTGCGTGCCAGAGGTCGGCGAGCATCGACACACAGCGCCGTTCCAGCTCGGCGGTGCGCGGGTACTCGTCCTTGTCGATCATGTTCTTGTCGCGGCACTCGCCCATCAGCACCCCGGCCTGGGGCTCCATCCAGGTGGTGACGAAGGTGGCGAGGTTGAGTCGTGAGTTGCCGTCCAGCATCAGCTCGTCGTGGACGAGTCCGTACGCGGTGTGGGGCGGCAGCGGTCCGTCCGGCATCCGGTGCCGGGGCGGGGCCGCCTCCATTCCGGCGACCGGGTCGGCGACCCCGTAGAAGGGGTTGAGCGCCAGCTTGCGCTGCTCGGTCGACGGTTCGCCGTCGTGCGCGGAGCCCCGGTGGAGCGGCATCACGGACCTGCCCTTCTCGGCTCGCGCCCGCGAGACCGGACGAATCCGACGATACGGACGGCCTCCGCGCCCGACACCCGGTGCTGGTCCGTCCGGCTCAGCGCAGCGGGGTGCCGTCCTCACGCAGCTGCATCATCGGCCGGCCGGTCACCAGCAGCCAGGCGGGCAGCGAGGCCACGCACAGCAACGGCAGCAGGGCCGTGTCGAAGCCCAGCACCGCCGCCGTGAACAGGCTCAGCCAGCCCTGCCGGGTGACGGCCAGCAGGACGCCCAGCACCCCGCACGTCACCGCCACCGCCACCGGCACCGCGTCCACGAGGGCGTGCGCGCACAGGCCGAGGGCCACGCCCGAGAACACCGCCGGGAAGATCCGGCCGCCCCGGAAGCCACAGGTCGCCGCGATCACCAGGGCCGCCGTCTTCACCACCGCCATCGTCCCGAACTCGGCGGCCGACCAGCCCTCCGGATCGGCGGCGATCGTCTTCACCTCGTCCAGCCCCTTGAACAGCGTCAGGTGCCCGCCCAGCGCCCCGAGCAGCCCGAGCGCGAGGCCGCCCAGGGTCAGCGCGAGCACCGGATGCGGCAGGGCCCGGAAGAAGCGGTGGACCAGGGGGAACGCGTACACCGCCGCGAGGCCGAGGACCGCTCCGGCCGACGCGATCACGAGGGCGGCGAGCAGGTCGCCCCAGCCGGTGTGCGTGTACGGGGGCAGCGACAGGTCGAAGCTGGGGTGGGCGGCCAGCGACATGGTGAGGGAGCCCGCCGCCCCGGCCGCGAGCGGCCCGAACAGCTTGTCCCAGAGCGCGCCGGTGCCGGGCGTGGCGGCCAGCGCCTCGGTGAGGATCAGGGCGGCGGCGACCGGGGTGCCGAAGAGGGCGCCGATGGTGCCGGCGGCGGCGAGCGCGAGCCATACCTCACCGGGCGCGCCCGGGGCGATCCGGCGGCCGGCCCAGGCGGCCAGGGCGATGTTGGCCGCGGTGATCGGGTTCTCCGGGCCGAGGCTGACGCCGCCCGCCAGGGCCAGGACGGTGACCACGAGCAGACCGGGCACCACGTAGGGCGGCAGCGGAGGGTCGACGAGCCCCATGGTCGCCGGGTCCGGGCCGCCCCGGCCGGGTACGGCGCGCAGGACCAGGCCGGTCACCAGGCCCATGGCCGTGAGCATCACGATCATCCACAGTGAGGAGTACCGGCCTACGGACAGCGCGTCGGGCAGCGTCTCCCACAGCACGTCCTGGAGCTGCTCCGCGAGCAGGCTGACCCCGAGCAGGACCAGGGCCGAGGCCACACCCACGGCCAGGGCGGGCACGATGAGCGCAAGCAGCCGGCGGGCGGGGGCGGGGGCGGGCCCGGCGGCGACGGCGGAATCGGTCGGCATCGGCACACCATAGCGACGCGAAAGCTGTAAAACCGCTCAAATGGTGTGGTCGGCGGGCGGGACTTGCACCTCACGCGGCGTGAGGGCCCAGGCTCGTCCCCGTACCCACACAGGAAGGAGCGGGGAGCCATGGAACACTCCGTGGGACAGGTCGCCGGCTTCGCCGGGGTCACGGTGCGCACCCTGCACCACTACGACACCATCGGCCTGCTCTCACCGGGCGGGCGCAGCCACGCGGGCCACCGGCGTTACGACGACGCCGACCTGGACCGGCTGCAGCAGATCCTCTTCTACCGGGAGCTCGGCTTCCCGCTGGACGAGATCGCGGACCTGCTCGACGACCCGGCCGCGGACCCGCAGGAGCACCTGCGCCGCCAGCACGCGCTGCTGTCGCACCGGATCGAGGAGCTCCAGCGGATGGCCGCCGCCGTAGAGACAGCGATGGAGGCACGCAGGATGGGCATCAACCTCACCCCCGAGGAGAAGTTCGAGGTCTTCGGCGACAAGGACCCCGACCAGTACGCGGAGGAGGCCGAGCGCCGCTGGGGCGGCACCGACACCTACGCCGAGTCGCAGCGCCGGGCCGCCCGCTACACCAAGGAGGACTGGCAGCGGATCAAGGCCGAGGTCGCCTCCTGGGGCGAGCGCTACGACGCGCTGATGGAGGCCGGTGAGCCGGCCGACGGTGAGCACGCCGCGGACCTCGCGGAGGAGCACCGGCTCCACATCTCCACCTGGTACTACGAGTGCACCTACGAGATCCACCGGGGCCTCGGCGAGATGTACGTCGCCGATCCGCAGTTCAAGGCGTTCTACGACGCCATGCGGCCGGGCCTCGCCGAGCACCTGCGCGACGCGATCGAGGCGAACGCGCGCCGCCGCGCGTAAACGGTCACGGAGGCGGGTGGAACCCGGGGCCGCCCCAAGGCGTTGATAGCTTGGGGCGGCCACGCAGCCGCCCATCGACCTCATCCTGGAGCCCGGACCCTTGAATACGCTTGCGCTCGGACCGAGCTGGCTGGACCCGGACCATCTCATCGGACAGTTCGGCCTAGCCGGCGTGCTGGTCATCGTCTTCGCCGAGTCCGGGCTGCTCATCGGCTTCTTCCTGCCCGGTGACTCCCTGCTGTTCACGACGGGCCTGCTGGTCACGACCGACAAGCTGCACACCCCGCTCTGGCTGGTCTGCGTCCTGGTCGCGCTGGCCGCGGTCATCGGCGACCAGGTGGGCTATCTCTTCGGCCGCAAGGTCGGCCCCGCGCTCTTCAGCCGGCCCGACTCCCGCCTCTTCAAGCAGGAGAACGTCGAGAAGGCCCACGAGTTCTTCGAGAAGCACGGCCCGAAGTCGCTGATCCTGGCCCGCTTCGTGCCGATCGTGCGGACCTTCACCCCGATCATCGCGGGCGTCAGCCGGATGAACTACCGCTCGTTCATCGTGTTCAACGTGATCGGCGGCGTCCTCTGGGGCGTCGGCGTGACCCTGCTCGGCGCCGCCCTCGGCAACGTCGAGTTCGTCCACAAGAACATCGAGGCGATGCTCGTCCTGATCGTGCTGATCTCGGTCGTCCCGATCGCCATCGAGTTCCTGCGCGCCCGGAGCAAGGCCAAGAAGGAGGGCCCCGCCGCCGGAAGCGGCGAGGTGCCCCCGCAGGACCCGGCCGGCGGCCGCCGCGGCCGCCACGCCAAGCGCTGACCGCTCTTCGGCCTCCGACCCCGTCAGAAGCCGCGCGTCCGCTTGGCCGCGCGCCGGTTCGCGCCGCCGACCGCGCCCGGCACCCGCATGAACAGCCGGGAGATCTCGCTCCCCAGATTCACCCCGATGGCGATGGCCAGGGCCGTCGCCACCGCCGTGGACAGTGAGGCGAGGCCCCGGTCCAGCTCGTTCTGCGCGACGCCCAGCAGGCCGAAGTACGTCGCGGAACCGGGCAGCAGCGGCCCGATCGCCGCCGTGATGTACGGCAGCGACGACGTGTAGCGGTACCGCGAGAACAGTTGCCCGAACAGCCCGACGAGCCCGGCCGCGGCGGCCGTCGCGGCCACCGCCGACAGGTTGCCCGTCTGGGCCATCGCCCCGTAGACGATCCAGGCCACGCCGCCGTTCAGGGTCACCGCGAGCACCGTCGCCCGCTCCTGCTGGAGCAGGATCGCGAAGGCCAGGGTCAGCACCATCGAGGCCAAGGTCTGGATCACCGGCCGGTCGTGCGTGATGAACCGCGCCTCCGGGTCCAGCTCGGCCCCGAGCTGCAGCCCCCCGTACAGGGCCAGCAGCACCCCGGTGACGATCGCGATGAAGAAGTACATGACCTCCAGGAGCCGCGCCGAGGCCGTGATGTAGTACCCGGTCAGACCGTCCTGCACGCCCGCCACCAGGGCCCGCCCCGGCAGCAGCGCGAACAGCCCACCGGTGATCACCGCCGACGGCCGTACGTCCGACCAGTGCGTCAGCGTCAGCGCCACGCCCATCGCGGCGGGCGGCATCGCCGCCACCACGAACTGGTAGAACTCCGGCAGCCCGCGCCCCGCGCACAGCCAGGCCAGCCGGTCACCGAGCATCGCCCCGAGCGCCGCGATCAGGAACACCAGCGGACCACCGCCGACCAGCACGGACGCCGCCCCGGCCAGCCCGCCGGCGGCCAGCGTGAGCACCCAGCCGGGATACGGGTGCCGGTTGCGCCGGATCTCCGCGAGCCGTCGGTACGCCTCCTCCAGCGACACCTCGTCGTCGGCCGTCGTGATGTCGTCGATCAGCCGGAAGACCGCCGCGAGCCGCGTGTAGTCGGTGCCCCGTCGGCGTACCGTACGGCTCGCCGTCACCGGGTCGTCCACCAGCGACGGCTGGTGCGAGATCGACAGCAGGGTGAACGTCACGGTCGGCTCGCAGCGGTCGAGCCCGTAGCTCCGCATCACCGCGAACATGGCCGCCTCGACGTCCTCGGCGCCCTCACCGCCCGCGAGCAGCAGCTCCCCGATACGCAGCGTCAGGTCGAGCACGCGCGGGACCGGGGGCCCCGCCTCCTCGTCGTGCCGCTGGACCGGCTCGGGCGCCGGGCGATCGGCGACCGGCATCCGCAACATCGTGCGCATCCGGTCCTGCCAGGGCGCCTCCTTGGTCAGCCGGACCATCGGCACCCCGTACGCCGGAGTGAACGCCGGGGAGTCCCGGAAGCTGTACGTGCGCGGCGTGGCGAAGGCCGAACCGGTCGTCTCGGACCCGGAAGCGGAACCCGTACCGGAACCGGAACCGGGGGCCGGCTGCTCGGGTGTCACGCCGTCCGGGAGGGCGAACTCCGACGTCGGGTGGTCCTCCTCCGGCGGCGCCGCCGGTTCGGTCCCGGTCGGCCACGAGAAGGCGCTGTGCGCCTCATCGGACTGGGGCTTTTCGTCCTCGGGCCCGCCCGGTTCCGCCACCACTCGACCTCGCTCCTCCTCGGCTGCGCGTTCTCGGGCGCACTCCTGCCCAGTATGGCCACGCCCAAGGGAGGGCACACGGAACGGGCGGCACACCGGTGAGGTGTACCGCCCGTATCAGAGCCCGCTCACACGAAGCGGAACGTCAGTGCGCGCCGCCCTGCGCCTCAAGGCGCTTGCGGGAGGCGACGATCTCGGCCTCGGCCTCGGCGCGGCCGACCCAGTCGGCACCCTCGACGGACTTGCCCGGCTCCAGGTCCTTGTAGACCTCGAAGAAGTGCTGGATCTCCAGGCGGTCGAACTCCGACACGTGCTGGATGTCCTGAAGGTGCTCCACCCGGGGGTCGGAGGCCGGGACGCACAGCAGCTTGTCGTCGCCGCCGGCCTCGTCGGTCATCCGGAACATGCCGATCGCGCGGCACTTGATGAGGCAGCCCGGGAACGTCGGCTCCTCCAGGATCACCAGCGCGTCCAGCGGGTCGCCGTCCTCACCGAGGGTGTCCTCGACGAAGCCGTAGTCCGCCGGGTAGCTGGTCGAGGTGAAGAGCCGACGGTCCAGACGAATCCGGCCGGTCTCGTGATCCACCTCGTACTTGTTGCGCGAACCCTTCGGGATCTCGATAACGACGTCGAACTCCACGGGTGGCTCCTCCATGATCAACACATACGACTGGTGGTTAAGTGTCCCTCACGCAGATGTGTGCTCGCGAAAGGGGCTGGTCAACGGTGGCCGAGCCGGTGGAAAGACCGTCCACGGAACCGCCCGGCACGCCCGGCGGCGGTATCGCGGCCCGCCTGGGCGTACGCGGCGGAGTGAACGACTGGCAGTTCACGGCCGTGTCCGCCGTCGTCGGACTGGCCCTCGCGGCCGGCGCCGTCCTCGCCGCCGGACCCTGGGACTCGGGTCAGCGTAAGGCCGAGCGGGACCGGGCGGCCGCCGCCGAACGCACAGGTGGCGCACATCACGACGGCGGCGACGCCGAGGGCCCCGCCCCGGCCCCCAGCGCCCCCGCCGTCCTCGCCGCGCTGGGCGCCACCGGCACCGGCCCGAAGGACGCCCCGGCCGGCGCCACCCGCGACCTGCGCGCCGTCCTGGAGCCGCTGCTGAGGAACGACGCGCTCGGCACCCGGCGCGCCGCCGTCGTCATCGACACCGCCACCGGCAAGCGGCTCTACGGCAAGGGCGCCGACGCCCCCATGACGCCCGCCTCCACCGTCAAGATCGCCACCACCGTCGCCGCCCTCGGCGCCCTCGGCCCCGCCCACCGCATCCCGACCACCGTGCGCGCCTCCGACGACCTGCGCACCGTCACCCTCGTCGGCGGCGGCGACCCCACCCTCGACAAGGCCGCCCTGCGCGCTCTGGCCACCGAGACCGCCCGTGCCCTCAGGGCCGGCCAGGCCCCCTCCGTACGGCTGCGCTACGACGCCTCCGCCTATTCGGGGCCCACGCACCACCCGATCGGCCCCAACGAGAACATCGCGCCCATGAGCGCCCTGATGCTGAACGAGGGCCGCCAGGACGACTCGATCAAGGGCCCCGCCGCGCGCACCGAGGACCCGGCGGGCGACGCCGCCCGCGCCTTCGCCGGATACCTGAAGGACGCCGGCGTCACCACCAAGGGCGCACCCGCCCCCGGCCGCCCCGCCAAGACGTCCCGTACCGTCGCCACCCACCTCTCCGCCCCCCTCTCCGGCCTGGTCGAGCGCGCCCTGACCAACAGCGACAACGACATCGCCGAGGCCCTGGCCCGGCAGACCGCCATCGCCGCCGGGCAGCCCGCCGACTTCACGGGCGGCCGACGGGCCGTCACGGCCCGCCTGAAGAAGCTCGGCCTGCCCCTCAAGGGCGTGAACATCGCGGACGGCAGCGGGCTCAACCGCGAGGACAAGGTGACCGCGGCCCTCCTCGCCGGCCTCCTCGCCCGGGCGGCCGATCCCGCCCACCCCGAACTGCGCCCCGTCCTGACCGGCCTCCCCGTGGCCGGCTTCAGCGGCACACTCAGCAGCCGCTACACCAGCGAGGCCGGCGGCACCGGCTTCATCCGCGCCAAGACCGGCACCCTCACCGGCGTCAACAGCCTCGCCGGCACCGTCGTGGACACCCAGGGACGGCTGCTCTCCTTCGCCTTCCTCGCCTCCGGCACCACCGCCCCCACCGAGGCCCAGAAAGCCCTCGACAAACTCGCCACCGCCCTCGGCGCCGGGAAGCGATGAGCCCGTCAACACCGCACCGCATCAAGGGTCGAGCACGTACGGTTGACGCATGACGAGCATCGGTGGTGCAGGGATGGTCGACTGGAACCTCGCGGTCGCGACCGCGACCCGGCTTGTGCGGCCGGGCCCCGAGATCAGCCGCGAGGAGGCCCGCGAGGTCGTCGCGGAGCTGCGCAGGCACGCGAAGGCGGCGGAGGAGCACGTCCGCGCCTTCACCCGGATGATCCCCGAGGGAACCGAGCCGGAGGACACCCCCGTCCTCGTCGTGGACCGCACCGGCTGGATCAGGGCCAACGTCGCCGGCTTCCGCGAACTGCTGCGCCCCCTCCTGGAGAAGATGGAGGAACGGCGCTCCGGCGGCGCGGGCGGCGCCGTGCTCGGTGCGGTCGGCTCGAAGGTCACCGGCGTCGAGGTCGGCATGCTGCTGTCCTTCCTCGCCTCCCGCGTCCTCGGCCAGTACGAGACCTTCGCCCCCGCCTCCCGCGAGCTCCCCGCCTCCGCCGAGGGCGGGGGCCGCCTCCTGCTCGTCGCGCCCAACATCGTCCACGTCGAGCGCGAGCTGGAGGCGGACCCGCACGACTTCCGGCTCTGGGTCGCCCTCCACGAGGAGACCCACCGCACCCAGTTCACCGCGGTGCCCTGGCTCCGCGACCACCTCCAGGGCGAGATCCAGTCCTTCCTGGACGAGACCGACGTCGACCCGATGACCTTCCTGGAGCGGCTGCGCGAGGCCGTCCAGTCCCTCGCCGGCGGCCGGCCCGAGGGCGAGGAGGGCGAGGACGGCGGCCGCAGCCTGGTCGAGCTCGTCCAGACGCCCGCCCAGCGCGAGATCCTCGGCCGCCTCACCGCCGTGATGTCCCTCCTGGAAGGACACGCCGACTACGTGATGGACGGCGTCGGCCCCGAGGTGGTCTCCTCCGTCGCCGAGATCCGCGAGAAGTTCCAGCAGCGCCGCGCCCAGGGCGCCGGCCGCCTCGACCAGGCCCTGCGCAAGCTGCTCGGCCTCGACGCCAAACTGCGCCAGTACCGGGACGGCGAACGCTTCGTGCGCGCCGTCGTGGACGAGGTCGGCATGGACGGCTTCAACCGGGTGTGGACCTCGCCCAACACCCTCCCCACCAAGGCGGAGATCGCCCGTCCCGCGGACTGGATCGCGAGGGTGCACCGTAAGGCAGAGTCGTGATCAAGGTCCCCGGTACGAAGGCAACGCGCCGGTAATCACCCATCCGAGGGACCGTAGGGGCATGGGAAGGCGTGCAATGCTCGATGAACGGCATTGCTCTGTCACCATCGACGCACTCTGAGTGACGGCACTCCTTTCCGTCCCGGCACTCCGAGACACCCCTCAAGATCCTCACGAAGGGCACCGGACATGGGTCCCCATCCTGCGGTCGCGGCGATACGCCTGGCGGTCCGCCGCGTACTCCACGACGTCATCGCCGAACACGCCGAACAGACCGAACGCGCCGGGCGCGCCCCGCACCCCGAGCTCGCCCGGGCCGGCGCGGGCAGCCGCTCCGGTACGCTCCCCGACCGCCCCGGCGCCCCCCTGGTGCTCGTGGCCTGCTCCGGCGGCGCCGACTCCATGGCGCTCGCCTCCGCCCTCGCCTTCGAGGCCCGCAAACTCCCCGTCCGGGCCGGCGGCATCACCGTCGACCACGGCCTCCAGGACGGCTCCGACAGCCGCGCCGTCGAGGTCGCCGCCCGGCTCGCCGCCATGGACCTCGGCCCCGCCGAGGCAGTCGCCGTCCACGTCGGCCGCGAGGGCGGACCCGAGGCCGCCGCCCGCGACGCCCGCTACGCCGCGCTCGACGCCGCCGCCGAACGCCACGGCGCCGCAGCCGTCCTCCTCGGCCACACCCGCGACGACCAGGCCGAGACCGTCCTGCTGGGCCTCGCCCGCGGCTCCGGCATCCGCTCCCTGTCCGGCATGGCCGCCGCCTCCGGCCCGGCCGGCCGCTACCGCCGCCCCTTCCTCCAGCTCGACCGGCAGACCGCCCGCACCGCCTGCCTCGCCCAGTCCCTGCCCGTCTGGGACGACCCCCACAACATCGACCCCGCCTACACCCGCTCCCGGCTGCGCCACGAGGGCCTGCCCGCCCTGGAGAAGGCCCTCGGCAAGGGCGTGGTCGAAGCCCTCGCCCGTACGGCCCAGCTCTCCCGCGACGACGCGGACGCCCTCGACACCTGGGCCGCCGCCGCCGACCGTGACGTACGCGACGACGCGGGCCGGCTGGAGTGCGCCAAGCTGTACGCGCTGCCCCCCGCCGTACGCCGCCGGGTGCTGCGCCGGGCCGCCATAGAGGCGGGCTCCCCGGCCGGTTCGCTCTTCGCCCGGCACATCGAGGAAGTCGACCGCCTGGTCACCGGCTGGCGCGGCCAGCAGGCCATCAACCTGCCCGGCCGCGTCGAAGCCCTGCGGCAGGGTGGCAGACTGGTCATCCGGCAGAGCTGACGCACGAGCGGCTGACACGCAGGGCGAGCGGCCGCGCAGGCCCGGGACTCCACCCCCGGACCGGCAGGCACAGAAAGAGACGCGGGTGAACGAGAAGGACATGGGCACCGACCTCCAGTCGGTGCTCCTCACCAAGGAAGAGATCGACGCGAAGCTCGTGGAGCTGGCCGCGAAGATCGACGCGGAGTACGCCGGCAAGGACCTGCTCCTCGTCGGTGTCCTCAAGGGCGCCGTCATGGTCATGGCGGACCTGGCGCGCGCGCTGTCCACCCCCGTCACCATGGACTGGATGGCCGTCTCCTCGTACGGCGCGGGCACCCAGTCCTCCGGTGTCGTCCGGATCCTCAAGGACCTGGACACCGACATCAAGGGCAAGCACGTCCTGATCGTCGAGGACATCATCGACTCCGGCCTGACGCTGTCCTGGCTGATGTCGAACCTGGGCTCGCGCGAGCCCGCCTCGCTGGAGATCTGCACCCTCCTGCGCAAGCCGGACGCGGCCAAGGTCGCGCTCGACTGCAAGTGGGTCGGCTTCGACATTCCCAACGAGTTCGTCGTCGGCTACGGCCTCGACTACGCGGAGAAGTACCGCAACCTCCCCTTCGTCGGGACCCTCGCCCCGCACGTATACGGAGGCTGAGGGCCCGCGGACCCGCCGCAGGGCCCGCCGGGAACCCTCACGGGCCGCCCGCCGTTGAGCCTTCGAGGCGCGATTGCCGGACGTCCGAGGCGGACGCCGGTGACCATGCTGGGGTACCGTCCGAAGAACAGTCTTTACTCACAGCAGCATTTACCTACGGGCAGGAGGGACGGGGCGTCTTCGCCTCGTATGGATGGACGTGAAGCGATACTTCCGTGGGCCGGTCATGTGGATCGTGCTGGCCGTCCTCGCCGTGGTCGTGTTGATGAATGTCGTCGGCTCGGGCGGCGGCTACAAGACGGTGGACACCGGACAGGTGATCCAGGCGATCAGCAAGAACCAGGTGGACCAGGCCAAGCTCACCACCGGTGACGATCACATCATCAAGGTGGAACTGAAGGACGGTCAGAAGCTGTCCGGCGAGTCCGGCAGCAAGTTCCAGGCGAGCTACATCGGCAACCAGGGCGTCCAGCTCGCCGACATGCTCCAGAAGAAGTACGAGAGCGGCGACATCAAGGACGGGTACACCGTCTCGCCCTCGAAGCAGTCCCCGTTCGTCTCGATCCTCTTCTCACTGCTGCCGTTCGTCCTCATCGTGGTCGTCTTCCTGTTCCTGATGAATCAGATGCAGGGTGGCGGCTCCAAGGTCATGCAGTTCGGCAAGTCCAAGGCCAAGCTGATCACCAAGGACACCCCGAAGACGACGTTCGCCGACGTGGCGGGCTCGGACGAGGCGGTCGAGGAGCTCCACGAGATCAAGGAGTTCCTCCAGGAGCCGGCCAAGTTCCAGGCCGTCGGCGCCAAGATCCCCAAGGGCGTCCTGCTCTACGGGCCTCCCGGTACGGGCAAGACCCTGCTCGCGCGCGCCGTCGCGGGCGAGGCGGGCGTCCCGTTCTACTCGATCTCCGGCTCCGACTTCGTGGAGATGTTCGTCGGTGTCGGCGCCTCCCGGGTCCGCGACCTCTTCGAGCAGGCCAAGGCGAACGCCCCGGCGATCGTCTTCGTGGACGAGATCGACGCCGTCGGCCGCCACCGCGGCGCCGGCATGGGCGGCGGTCACGACGAGCGCGAGCAGACGCTCAACCAGCTCCTCGTGGAGATGGACGGCTTCGACGTGAAGGGCGGCGTCATCCTGATCGCCGCCACGAACCGCCCGGACATCCTCGACCCGGCGCTGCTGCGCCCGGGCCGCTTCGACCGGCAGATCGCGGTCGACCGGCCGGACATGCAGGGCCGTCTGGAGATCCTGAAGGTCCACCAGAAGGGCAAGCCGGTCGCCCCGGACGTCGATCTCGGCGCCGTCGCCCGACGCACGCCCGGCTTCACCGGTGCCGACCTGTCGAACGTGCTGAACGAGGCCGCGCTCCTGACGGCGCGCAGCAACCAGAAGCTCATCGACAACGCGATGCTGGACGAGGCCATCGACCGTGTCGTGGCGGGCCCGCAGAAGCGGACCCGGATCATGTCCGAGAAGGAGAAGAAGATCACCGCGTACCACGAGGGCGGACACGCCCTGGTCGCGGCGGCTTCCCCCCAGTCGGACCCGGTCCACAAGATCACGATCCTCTCCCGCGGCCGCGCCCTCGGTTACACGATGGTGCTCCCGGAGGAGGACAAGTACTCCACGACGCGCAACGAGATGCTCGACCAGCTGGCGTACATGCTGGGCGGGCGCGCGGCCGAGGAGCTGGTCTTCCACGACCCGACCACCGGCGCCGCGAATGACATCGAGAAGGCCACGGCGACGGCCCGCTCGATGGTCACGCAGTACGGCATGACCGAGCGGCTCGGCGCGATCAAGTTCGGCGGCGACAACACCGAACCGTTCGTGGGCCGCGAGATGGGCCATCAGCGCGACTACTCGGAAGAGGTCGCCGCGCTGGTGGACGAAGAGGTCAAGAAGCTCATCGAGACCGCGCACAACGACGCGTGGGAGATCCTCGTAGAGAATCGCGACGTGCTTGACTCCCTGGTTCTCCGCCTCCTGGAGAAGGAGACCCTGGGCAAGGAGGAGATCGCCGAGATCTTCGCCCCGATCGTCAAGCGCCCGGCCCGCCCCGCGTGGACCGGCTCCGCCCGCCGCACCCCGTCCACCCGTCCGCCGGTCCTCTCCCCGAAGGAGCTCGCCCTCACCAACGGCGCGAGTACGGCCGCCGTCCCGGTCACGGACACCGTCCCGAGCACGGAGGCCCTCCCCGAGGAGCGTCCCGAGAGCTAGTCACCGACCCGGTGTGTCCCCCGTCACGGGGCTCCCACCAGGCCCGGAATGGATGCCGCGTCCCCCAGGTTCTAGCCTGTTGGGGGCGCGGCTTTTCCGTACACCTGCGCGGATGCCCCCGCAGTGACAGCTCAAGGAACGAGGCACACATGACCGACCCGGTGACGCTGGACCCCCAGGGGCCGATCGGCGAGTTCGATGAGAAACGTGCCGAGGCCGCTGTCCGGGAGCTGCTGCTGGCCGTGGGCGAGGACCCCGACCGCGAGGGCCTGAAGGAGACGCCGGGGCGGGTGGCGCGGGCGTACAGGGAGATATTCGCCGGCCTGTACCAGCAGCCCGAGGACGTCCTGACGACCACGTTCGACCTGGGTCACGACGAGATGGTGCTCGTCAAGGACATCGAGGTGTTCAGCACGTGTGAACACCATCTGGTCCCGTTCCGAGGGGTGGCGCACGTCGGGTACATTCCGGCCACCAGCGGCAAGATCACCGGCCTGTCGAAGCTGGCCCGGCTCGTGGACGTCTACGCCCGCCGGCCGCAGGTGCAGGAGCGGCTGACCACGCAGATCGCCGAGTCCCTGATGGAGATCCTGGAGCCGCGCGGCGTCATCGTCGTCATCGAGTGCGAGCACATGTGCATGTCGATGCGCGGCATCCGCAAGCCCGGGGCGAAGACGCTGACCTCCGCGGTCCGCGGACAGCTGCGCGACCCCGCGACGCGCGCCGAGGCCATGAGCCTCATCATGGCGCGCTGACCCCGCTGGGGGTGTCCCCGAGCCGGACCCGGTGCCGGCCCTACGCCGCCGCCGCGTCCGGCTTGTTGTCGTCCTTGTCGTCCGGGAGCTTGCAGACGTGTTCCAGGAAGAGGGCGGCGGCGATGACCGCGATGCCGGCCAGGACCGCGAAGGCGGCGTAGACGGCCTGGTCGCGGCGGGGCGGGTTGTCCAGGGAGCCGAGCAGGAAGACGGCCGTGCCGCCGTACATGCCGGAGACCAGGGCGGCGACCAGGGCGCTCGCCTGGGCGAAGACCAGGGCGCGGGCGGCCATCAGGGGCTCGACGCCCTTGGCACCAGGGCGGCGTTCGCGCTGGGCGCGCAGGCGGGTGCGGATGGACAGCGCCGTGGCCAGCAGGACGACGGCGATCAGCGCGAGGACGATGGGGGCGAAGAGCGGGACGCTCGGCAGCGTGCCCAGGGAGTCCCAGAGGCGGGCGGCGCCCCAGGACAGGACTCCGGCGGCGGCGAAGAGGCCGGCCAGGACTCCGAGCCGTAGTTGCTTCACCGGGTGAGCCGCCCTTCGCCGCCTGTGTCCGTCGTGCTGTGTTCTGTGAGCCTAACGACTACTCGGGCAGCCGGAGTTCCAGGTCGCCCCGGGGGAGCACGCCGTCGCGCCCGACACCGGTCAGCAGATCGGCGACCGGGCCCGCGCCGGGCAGCTGGGCCTCGGGGTCCACGTCGTGCCAGGGGGCGAGGACGAAGGCGCGCTCGCGGGCCCGGGGGTGGGGGAGGGTGAGCACCGGGTCGTCGGAGACGACATCCGCGTACGACACGATGTCGACGTCGATGGTGCGCGGCCCCCAGCGCTCCTCGCGGACCCGTTCGAAGGCTTCCTCGATGGCCTGGCCGCGCTCCAGGAGCGAGGACGGGGGCAGCGTGGTCTTCACGACGATCACCGCGTTGAAGTACGAGGGCTGGGAGCCCGGGTCGACGCCCCAGGGCTCCGTCTCGTACACCGGGGAGACGGCCTTGACCCGGAGGCCGGGCGTGTCCTCCAGGGCGTCGATGGCGCCCTGGAGCGTCTCCAGGCGGTTGCCCAGATTGGCGCCGAGCGAGAGCACGGCCAGTTTGGGGTTGGAAAGGGTGATGTCCGCCGCGTCCACCTGCTCGACCACGGAGGCGGGCACCGGCTGTACGGTCGGGTCGCTCTGCCCTTCGGTGGAAAATGCAGTCATGCTCGGCTCCGGGTGATGGTGATGGTGACGTCGTCGAACGGGACGGTGATGGGCGCGTCCGGCTTGTGCACCACGACCTCCACCTCCTCGACGCCGTCGTGCTTGAGGCACTGCTGGGCGATGCGCTCGGCGAGCGTCTCGATCAGGTCGACCGGCTCGCCCTGGACCACCGCGACGACCTCCTCCGCGACCACGCCGTAGTGCACGGTCTTCGTCAGGTCGTCGGTGGCTGCCGCGGGGCGGGTGTCGAGGCCGAGCACGAGGTCCACGATGAACGTCTGTCCCTCTTCCCGTTCCCGGGGGAAGACGCCATGGTGCCCGCGGGCCTTGAGGCCGCGCAGCGCGACACGATCCACGCGAATCACTCCTGCTGTCGTTGGTCCGGGGGCACGGGGCCGCGTGCGGGCGGCCGGGTGCCCGATTTCGAATCTACCTGCGAGCACCGACAGCCCTCCCCCGTGGGGGCCGGGCCTGCGGGCGCGGAACAGATAGCCGCTGATACCCCGATGTCGCGGGGTCCAATCACCCCGGGCCGGCTTTCGTGCCCGAAAGTGGGCCGGGCCGGCTCAGGACGTGGGGTCTTCGTCCTCTTCCTCGCCGGTTTCGGCCAGTACGGGCGAACCGTGGTGCGACCAGAGCTTCCAGCCGTCCGGAGTGCGGCGGAACACATTCGTGGCGACGACGAGTTGCCCGACGAGCGGGCCGAGCGAGGCGCCCTCCTCGGCGGGGCCGCCGCTGAGGATGTTCTCGGTGCAGGTCACCAGCGCGGTGTCGGCGGTCATGGAGACGCTGACGTCGGTCAGGAAGAACTGGATGTACTCGGTGTTCGCCATGATCAGCGCGTAACTGCGCAGCACCTCGCGCCGCCCGCTGAGCACCGGCCAGCCGGGGTGGACGCAGGAGACCGTCAGCTCCTCGTCCGGCAGCCAGGCCGAGGTCAGCGCGTCCAGGTCGCCGCGCTCCACCGCCTCGTAGTACGCGGTGTTGGCCTGCTCGACGGCCGCGATGTCGGCGGCGGCGTCCGTCTGCTCGTCGTCCGGCCCGGTCACCTCGTCGCCCGGCCCGGTCACGCGGCTCCCTCGATGGCGCGGGCGACCCGGACGGCGTCGGCGGTGGCCCGGACCTCGTGGACGCGGACCGCCCAGGCGCCGGCCCGGGCGGAGAGGGCGGAGACGGCGGCGGTGGCGGCGTCGCGCTCGCGGGCGGGCGGCGGTGCGGCGCCCTCGCGGGCCAGGACGTGGCCCAGGAACCGCTTGCGGGACGCGGCGACCAGCAGGGGGCGGCCGAGGGCGTGCAGCGCGTCCAGCCCGGCCAGCAGCGCCAGGTCGTGCGGGGCGTCCTTGGCGAAGCCGAGCCCGGGGTCGATCACGAGGCGTTCCGGGGCGATGCCGCCGGCCACCACCGCGTCCATCCGGGCGCGCAGCTCGTCGGTGACCTCGCCGACCACGTCCCCGTACACCGCCCGGCTGTTCATCGACTCGCTGAAGCCGCGCCAGTGCATGACGACGAACGGCGCGCCGGCGGCGGCGACCACGGGGACCATGTCCGGGTCGGCCTGGCCGCCGCTGACGTCGTTGACGAGGACCGCGCCGGCGGCGACGGCCTGCTCGGCGACGCGGGCGCGCATGGTGTCGACGGAGACCGTGACGCCCTCCGAGACCAGGCCCCGGACGACCGGGATCACCCGGCGCAGCTCCTCGGACTCGTCCACCCGGCTGGCGCCGGGGCGGGTGGACTCGCCGCCGACGTCCACGAGGTCGGCGCCCTCGGCGACCAGGTCGAGGCCGTGCTTGACGGCCCTCGTGGTGTCGAACCAGCGGCCCCCGTCGGAGAAGGAGTCGGGGGTCACGTTGACGACGCCCATGACCGCGCAGCGGTCCCACTCCGGCAGACCCTGGACGGTCCCACGCAACGTACTCATATGACCAGCCTAGGCCCGTACGGGCTCGCGCTATGCCGTACGCGCGTCCTGCTCGCCCGCCTGGGGCCGTGCGTGGGCGCAGGGGCGGCGCGGGGCGAACCGGAGGGGGCGGGGGAGTGCCAGGTGCACGAAGCCCTCGGCCTGCATCGCGGCGAAGGAGATGCGGGGCAGGTCGCGAGCGGTGCGGTAGACCACGAAGCGGGGCTCCCAGCGTGGCCGGAACTTGGCGTTGAACTTGTACAGCGACTCGATCTGGAACCAGCGTGACAGGAAGATCAGCAGCCCGCGCCAGACCCGCAGGACGGGCCCCGCGCCCAGCTTCTCGCCCCGGGCGAGCGCGGAGCGGAACATCGCGAAGTTCAGCGAGACGCGGCTGATGCCGAGCCGGGGCGCGGCCTGGAGGGAGGCGACGATCAGCAGCTCGTTCATGCCGGGGTCGGCGGAGCGGTTGCGCCGCATCAGGTCGAGGGACATGCCGTCGGTGCCCCAGGGCACGAAGTGGAGCACGGCCTTCAGGTCGCCGTACGGGGAGCCGTCGCCGTGCTCGTCCGCCTTGTGGGCGGTGGCGACGAAGCAGTCGCGGTCGGCGGTGTCGCCGATCCGGCCGAGTGCCATGGAGAAGCCGCGTTCGGTGTCGGTGCCGCGCCAGTCGGCGGCGGCCCGGCGGATGCGGGCGAGTTCGGCCTCGCCGATGTCGGCCACGCGCCGGACACGGGTCTCGTAGCCGTTGCGCTCAATGCGCTTCACCATCTGGCGTACGTTGCGCATCGCACGCCCGGCGAGGGAGAAATCCGCGACGTCGACCACCGCCTCGTCGCCCAGCTCCAGGGCGGTGAGTCCGGTCTCGCGGGTCCAGACCTCGCCGCCGGTCTCGCCGCATCCCATGACGGCGGGGGCCCAGGAGTGCGCCCGGGCCTCGTCCATGAAGCGTTCGATGGCGCCGGGCCACGCCTCCACGTCACCGATCGGGTCGCCGCTGGCGAGCATCACGCCGGAGACCACGCGGTAGCAGACGGCGGCCTTGCCGCTGGGCGAGAAGACGACGGCCTTGTCGCGGCGGAGCGCGAAGTGGCCGAGTGAGTCGCGGCCGCCGTGCCGTTCGAGCAGGGCGCGCAGCCGGGCCTCGTCGTCCTCGGTGAGCCGGGCGGCCGGGTGTTCGGGGCGGAAGGCCAGGTAGATGGTGGTGACGGCGGTCAGCAGGCCGAGGGCGCCGAGTGAGCAGCCGACGGTCCAGGAGGTGTCCCCGGAGTAGTCGACGGGCCCCTCGAAGCCGACCAGGCCGTACAGCACGTGCTGGAGGCGGTCGGCGATGCTGGGGCTGCCGACCAGGCGGCGGGGGTGGGCGCTGACGATGACCAGGCCGAGGCCGAGCGAACCGGCGCCGAGCAGAACGAAGTTGGCCAGGGCCCGCCACCGGCTGCGCGGGTCGGGCAGGGCGGCGAACTCGCTCCGGTGGCGTACCAGCAGGTAGCACAGCGTCAGCGAGACCAGGGCGCCCAGGACCGAGTGCCGGTAGCTGAACTGGGCCAGCGCGCCCGCCGGGAGCAGGACGACGGCGGCCCGCCAGGCCCGCCGCTTGTGCCGTTTGAGGCCGTGGGCCAGGAGCAGCAGCAGGACCCCGGCGCTGAGCGAGAGCGCGGCGGCGAAGGGGCCGAGGGCCCCGGGAAGGACCTCGGCCAGACTGTGCATGCGGCTGTGCCGGAAGCGCGGGAAGACCCCGGCGGCGACGTCGATCAGTCCGACGGCGGTGCACGCCGTGCCGACGAGCGCGGGCACGGACTCCGGCCGGGGGCCGCGCGCGAACGCACGTGCGCGAACCGGAACCGATCCTGATTTATCCCCATCTAGCGTGACAGACATCGCTTCCCGTGGTTCCGCGAGAGATTTCCTGGAGTCCGGTGGCCGGAGCCCCACGGACGATGTGCGACCTCTAGGACGATCCTTCCGGGCCGCGGGTTCACCCGCTGCCCGGAAATTTCCTGACAGAAAGTTCACCGGTCATGGGCCTTACGGGCATGCCACTGCTGATCCTCGCGGTCGCGCTGGCCGTCGTGCTGTTCACCGTCACCGTCTGGTGCTGGCCGAGGCTCGCCCGGCGCAGCGCGCCCGCGGTGCTCGGCCGGGTGGGCATGCTGCTCGCGACCCAGGTGGCGGTGTTCGCCACGGTCGGCCTGCTGGCCAACAACAGCTTCCTCTTCTACGGCTCCTGGGCCGACCTGTTCGGCCGCAAGCAGGAGCTGGGCGTGGTCACCGACCACGCCGCCGGGACGCTGGTCGCGAAGAACATCGTGCGGGTGGGCTCGCAGCGGCCGGACGTGCCGGGCGGGGCGCTGCCGAGGGTGGGCGGCCGGATCGACAAGGTCGTGATCGCGGGCAAGCACTCGGGCATCGAGAGTGCGGCGTACGTCTATCTGCCGCCGGAGTACTTCCAGCCGGCGTTCGCCCGGCGGAAGTTCCCGGCGGTGGTGGTCCTCACCGGCTACCCGGGCACCTCGGAGAACCTGATCAAGGGGCTGCGCTATCCGCGTACGGCACACGAACGGGTGAAGGCCGGACGGGCGCAGCCCATGGTCCTGGTGATGCTGCGTCCGACCGTCGCGCCGCCCCGGGACACGGAGTGCGTGGACATAAAGGGCGGCCCCAGAACGGAGACGTTCTTCGCGGACGACGTGCCCCGGGCGGTGTCGGCCGGGTACCGGGTCGGCAAGCGGGCCCGCAACTGGGGCATCATCGGCAACTCGACGGGCGGCTACTGCGCGTTGAAGATCGGGCTGCACCACCCGGGCCGGTACGCCGCGAGCGCGGGGCTCTCCGCGTACTACAAGGCGGCCGAGGACCCGACGACCGGCGACCTCTTCCACGGTGACGAGGCGGCGCGGCACCGGGCGGACCTGCTGTGGACGCTGGACAACCGGCCGCAGCCGGACTCCTCGTTCCTGGTGACGACCTCGCGCCACGGTGAGGCGAACTACGCGGGCACGCAGAGGTTCGTGGCCAAGGTGAAGCAGCCCGCGCAGGTCTCCTCGATCGTGCTGGACAGCGGCGGGCACAACTTCAACACCTGGCGCCGGGAGATCCCGGCGGCGCTGGAGTGGCTGAGCAGCCGGCTGAGCGAGAGCTGAGCGTACGGACCCCGCCTCCCCTCAGTCAGGGCTCCGCCTCCCCTCAGTCAGGGCCCTGCCCTCCTCGGAGCCCGCCGGCCCCTTTCAGAGCCCCGCCGCGCCCGCCACGCTCTCGACCTCGAACTCCGCGCGGGGGACCGCGCGCCCGTCCGCGCCGACCGAGCGGCGCAGCGCCTCGTGCAGCCGGGCCGGGGTGAGCACGCCCAGGAAGCGGCCCTCGCCCGCCTCGTCGATGACGGCGATCCAGCCGGCGTCGTGCTGGAGCATGGTGGCGAATGCCTGTTTGAGCGGGGCGCCGAGGGGAAGCCACGCCTCCATGCGACGGGCGTGGTCGCGGACGGTGCCCTTGGCGCCGGTGCGCACGTCGTCGGCGGGGATCCAGCCGTGCAGGTGCTCGTCACCGTCCAGGACGACGGCCCAGCGGGCGCCCTCCGCGCGGAGGCGTTCGGTCGCGGTGGACAGCGGGTCGTCCAGGTGGACGACGGGCGGACGGTCGAGGTCGCTCTCCTCGACGGGGGTGACCGAGAGCCGCTTGAGGCCCCGGTCGGCGCCCACGAAGTCCGCGACATAGGCGTTGGCGGGGGCACCGAGCACGGTCGCGGGGGTGTCGAACTGCTCGATCGAGCCCTGCCCGTAAACGGCGATGCGGTCGCCGAGCCGGACCGCTTCCTCGATGTCGTGGGTGACGAACAGGACGGTTTTGCGGACCTGTTCCTGAAGCTTCAGGAATTCGTTCTGGAGGTGTTCGCGGACCACGGGGTCGACCGCGCCGAACGGCTCGTCCATCAGCAGGACCGGCGGGTCGGCGGCGAGCGCCCGGGCGACGCCGACGCGTTGGCGCTGTCCGCCGGAGAGCTGTTCGGGATAGCGGTCGCCATAAACGGAAGGATCGAGTCCGACGAGGTCGAGGAGTTCCGCGGCGCGGGCGCGGCCCTTTTGGCGTTTCCAGCCGAGGAGATGGGGAACGGTGGCGGTGTTCTCCAGGACTGTCTTGTGCGGGAAGAGGCCCACTTGCTGGATCACATAGCCGATGCGGCGGCGCAGCTGGACGGGGTCGATGGCGGATATGTCGTCCCCGTCGAGGAATATCCGGCCCTCGGTCGGTTCGATCAGCCGGTTCACCATCTTCATGGTGGTCGTCTTGCCGCATCCCGACGGTCCGACGAGCGTGACCAGTTCACCCTCGGCGACCTCGAAGGAAAGGCCGTCGACGGCGGTGGTGCCGTCCGCATACCGCTTGGTGACGTGCTCGAAACGGATCATGGTTCCCCATTGTCGCGGGTGTTCTGTGAAGGACATGTTGCTGGAACACAACGGCCCCGGCGATTGTCAGTGGTCGAGGATAGGCTCGCCGGACATCAGTACGAGAAGGCGAACGGGAGGTGGGGGGACGGATGGCCGGACAGAACTGCCTGGTGACGAACGACTGGATCTGCGGGGAGTATCTCCGTTCCCGGAGCCAGGAGTTGACGGACGCCACCGTCCAGCACATCTGGATCACCGCCGTCTCGGTCGCGATCGGTGTGGCCGTCGCCTTCCCGCTGGCGCTCCTCGCACGCCGGGGCCGCGGATTCGCCGGACCGGTCCTCGGGCTGACGACGGTGCTCTACACCGTGCCGTCGCTCGCGATGTTCTCGCTCCTGCTGCCCCTCTTCGGGCTCTCCGCCGCCCTGGTGGTCACCGGGCTCGTGCTGTATTCGCTGACCATCCTCGTACGCAACATCCTGGCGGGCCTGGAAGCGGTGCCCGAGGAGGCGAAGGAGGCCGCGCACGGCATGGGGTACGGGCCGGCCCGCCTGCTGTGGGAGGTGGAGCTGCCGCTCGCGCTGCCCGCGCTGATGGCGGGCATCCGGATCGCCACGGTGTCCACGATCGCGCTGACCACGGTCGGTTCCATCGTCGGCCGGGGCGGCCTGGGCAATCTCATCGAGGACGCGCTGCCGAGCTTCTTCAAGGCCCAGGTGCTGGCCGCCTCCGTGCTCTGCGTGCTGCTCGCGGTCGTCGCGGACCTGCTGCTGCTCGGGGTGCAGCGGCTGCTGACGCCCTGGACGCGGATACGTGCCGCCGCACCCGGCCCGGCCACGGCGGAGGCGGTCTGACATGGGAGTTCTCGAAGACGCCTGGACCTGGCTCACCACCGGTGCCAACTGGTCGGGGGAGAGCGGGGCCGCCCACCGGCTGAGCGAGCACCTGTACGTCAGCGGTGTCGCGCTCGCCCTGGCCTGCGCCATCGCCCTGCCCCTCGCGCTGTACCTGGGCCACATCAGGAAGGGCGGCGCCCTCGCGGTCAACCTGGCCAACGTGGGGCGCGCGGTGCCCGTCTTCGCGGTGCTGGCCCTCTTCATGGTCTCGCCCCTGCGCAACGCGGGGTACATACCGACGATCATCGCCCTGGTGCTGTTCGCCGTGCCGCCGCTGCTGACCAACGCCTACGTGGGGATGACCGAGGTGGACCGCTCGGTGGCGGAGGCGGCGCGCGGGATGGGCATGTCGGGCGGCCAGCTCTTCCTGCGCGTCGAGCTCCCCCTGGCCTACCCGCTGATCATGACCGGGCTGCGGTCGGCCGCCGTCCAGGTCGTGGCCACGGCGACCATCGCGGCCATGGTCGGGCAGGGCGGCCTCGGCCGCATCATCACCGCCGGTTTCAACACGTACGACACCGCGCAGGTGGTGGCGGGGGCCCTGCTGGTCGCCGTGCTCGCCCTGCTCGTGGAGGCGGTCCTGGTGGCCGTCGACCGTCTGCTGTCCCCGCTGCGCCGCCGCCGGACCGCGTAGGGACACCGGCTCGCCCCACCCGTAAATCCTGTCGCATACGCACCACTTGTCACATACGGCCTCGCCGCCGTGGACGGAGAAGAACATGACCAGCACTTCACGCATGGCCGGCGCCGTCATCGGCATCCTCGCGCTGGCGGGCTCGCTCGCCGCGTGCGGCGGGGACAGCCTGGAGAAGGACAAGGGCGCCCCGGCCGGAGGCCAGGACTCCGGCAAGAAGGGCTCGCTCGTCGTCGGCGCCGCCGCCTTCACCGAGTCCAAGGTGCTCGCCGAGCTGTACGCGCAGATCCTCAAGGACGCCGGATACAGCACCTCGGTCACCACCGTGAAGAACCGCGAACTGTACGAACCCTCCCTGGAGAAGGGCGAGATCGACGTCGTACCGGAATACGCGGCGACGATCGCGGAATTCCTCAACGCGAAGGTGAACGGGGCGAAGGCCGCCGAGGCGAAGCCCGTCGCCTCGGGCGACACCGCCGCCACCGTCGCCGCCCTGAAGAAGCTCGCCGAGCCGCGCGGACTGAAGGTCCTTCCGGCGGGGAAGGCCGTCGACCAGAACGCGTTCGCGGTGACCAAGGAATTCGCCGGCAAGCACAAGCTGAAGACCCTTTCCGATCTCGGCGCGGCGAAGATCGGCGTCAAGGTCGCGGCGGGCGACGAGTGCGAGGTGCGGCCCTTCTGCGCACCCGGGCTCAAGAAGACGTACGGCATCGACGTCACCGGAATCGACCCCAAGGGCGTCGGCACCCCGCAGTCCAAGCAGGCGGTGAAGGACGGCAAGGACCAGCTCGTGCTGACCACCACCACCGATGCCGTGCTCGACACCTACGACCTGGTGTTCCTGGACGACGACAAGAAGCTCCAGAACGCGGACAACGTCCTGCCCGTCCTGAACGCGAAGGACGCGGGCGACCAGGAGATAGCCGACGCTCTCGGCAAGCTCACCGGCGCACTCACCACCGAGGACCTCGCACAACTGAACCGCAAGGTCGACGCGGAGCGCGCCAAGCCGGCCGATGTGGCCCGCGAATATCTCCAGTCGAAGGGTCTGATCAAGAAGTAGGGCCTTTCGTTTGGGTCAGGCCGGATCAGGGAACGGGGGCCGCCGGGTAACTTGCCGGGCACAGATTGCCGGGCGGCTCCCCAAGTACGCCGCGCACACGGTAAATTTCGGGCCATGCCCCGTGGACGCCATCGCCATTCGCCACCACTGCACAGAATCCTTCCGCCTTCGGCCGTCGCCGGAGCGGCGGTGGCCTGTGCGGCGGGAGCCTGGCTGCCGACCGAAACCATGGTCCTGCGCGCGCTGGTCGCGGCCGCTGCCGCGGCCGCCGTCACCGGCGCCGTCCTCATGCGCGGCTGGGACCGCGATGCGGGCCGTCGCGTCGCCGAACTGACGCGCGCCCGCGCGAGCGACGAGTGGCGCGCCGAGGAGCGCGCGGCGGAGCTCGAAGCGGACCTGGAGGAGGCGCGGGAGATCCGCGCCCGCCTGGAGACGAAGCTGCGCCGCAAGCGCGTCGAGCTGGCCGGGCTGCGGGGCGAACACGCCGCGCTGCTGCGCCGGTACGCCAACGCGGAGACCGAGCGCGCCAGCGTCCTGGAGAGCCGGCGGCAGCTCGCGATCGAGGCGTCCGCGCCCGCCCGCGCACTGCCCCCGGCCCGCTCCACACCCACCCCGGACTCCTACGCCCGCGCCGCCCGGGCGCTGGCCGACCTCCCGCGCAACGCGGCGCTCCAGAACGCCCGCCGGATCGCCGATCAGGCGCAGCGGGATCTCGCGGAGCGCGCCCGGGAGGAGAAGCAGCCGAAGGCCGCCGCCCTGCCCGCCGCCCTGCCCGCCACCCGGCCCGCCGTCCAGCCGCCCGCCATGCGCCCGGTGCCGGCCGCCGGCGCGGTCGTCCCGTACGCGGGGTCCCGCCGCCATCCGGTGCCGCAGGGCAACTTCGACTTCTTCGGTACGCAGAAGGCCGTGCCCGCCGCGGCCGGGCGCGCCGCCATCGAGTCCGTGCAGAACGAGGACCTGGCCGACGTGGTGGGCGAGGAGGTCCTGGCCGCGCAGCGTCCGGACGCGCCGGAGGACCGCGCCGTCGGCAAGGTCATCGACCTCACCGCGCACGACGAGACGGAGCAGCTGGACGTCGCGCAGCTGCGCAGCGCGATCTCGTAACGCGGTGGCGCCGGTCGGCGCCTGCCGGCCGGTGTCGCCTACTTGTCGATGTCGCCGACGACGAAGAACAGCGAGCCCAGGATCGCGACCATGTCGGCGACCAGCGTGCCCGGCAGCAGTTCGGTGAGCGCCTGGATGTTGTTGAACGACGCCGAGCGCAGCTTCAGCCGGTACGGGGTCTTCTCGCCCTTGGACACGAGGTAGTAGCCGTTCACGCCGAGCGGGTTCTCGGTCCAGGCGTACGTGTGGCCCTCGGGGGCCTTGAGGACCTTCGGCAGCCGCTGGTTGACGGGCCCCGGCGCGAGGTCCGCCATCCGGTCGAGGCAGGCGTCGGCGAGGTCCAGGGCGTTGTGCGTCTGCTCCAGCAGGCACTCGAACCGGGCCAGGCAGTCGCCCTCGGTCCGCGTGACGACCTTCAGCGTCTCCGCCAGCTCCCCGTACGCGAGATACGGCTCGTCGCGCCGCAGGTCGAAGTCGACGCCCGAGGCGCGGGCGATCGGCCCGGACACCCCGTACGCGTGCACCGCCCCGGCCGACAGCACGCCGACGCCCCGGGTGCGCCCCCGGAAGATCTCGTTGCCGAGGACCAGTCCGTCGTACACGTCCATCCGGGAGCGGACCGAGGCGACGGCGTCCCGGGCGCGGCCGAGCCAGCCCGCGGGCAGGTCCTCCTTGAGGCCGCCGACCCGGTTGAACATGTAGTGCATCCGGCCGCCGGAGACCTCCTCCATCACCGCCTGAAGCTCCTCGCGCTCCCGGAACGCGTGGAACACGGGGGTGATCCCGCCGAGTTCCAGCGGGTACGAGCCGAGGAACATCAGGTGGTTGAGGACCCGGTTCAACTCGGCGAGCAGGGTACGGGTCCAGACCGCGCGCTCCGGGACCTCCATGCCGAGCATCCGCTCGACGGCCATCACGACGCCCAGCTCGTTGGAGAACGCGGAGAGCCAGTCGTGGCGGTTGGCGAGCATGATGATCTGGCGGTAGTCGCGGGCCTCGAACAGCTTCTCCGCGCCGCGGTGCATGTAGCCGACGACCGGTTCGGCGTGCTGGACGCGTTCGCCGTCCAGGACGACGCGGAGGCGGAGCACGCCGTGGGTGGAGGGGTGCTGGGGGCCGATGTTGAGCACCATGTCGGTGCGTTCGGCTGCGCCGCCGATGCCGATGGTCGTCTCCGTCATGGGGTCAGTATCGCGTGCCGCGCCGTTGCTCGGGGCTCTGCCCCGGACCCCGCTCCTCAATCGCCGGAGGGGCTCAGAATTTCCTCTGCTCCAGCCACCCGAAATCGCCCAGGCCGCCCCTGGCCGTCAGTTCCGCTGCCTCGCCTGCCGCCGCGAGGGCGCGGAGGTACGCGGACGGGTCGGTCGACGCCAGGGTCAGGGGTGGGCGTTCGCCCGTGATGCCCAGGGCGGACAGGGCCTCGCGCTGGGTGCGTACGGTCGCGTGCGGGGCGGCCGCCGCGCACGCGTCCAGGGCCACGTGGGCCGTCAGGTCGCAGGTGCCGTCCGGCACGGGCCGGACCTCGCGGCCCGCGCGGAAGCCGGTGAGCGTGCCGAAGGGCGGGCGTTCCCCGCGTACGTGCGCGTAATCCACCGCGACCGCGAGCCCGGCGGACAGCGTGGACACCGCCGCCGCCCACGCCTCGTCGCGCGGTCGGCCGACCTCCGCCCGGCTGCCCGGGCCCGCCGACGGCCACCAGCGGCGCAGCCACTCCGCGTCCGCCCCGGTCACCGGAGCGCCCAGCCGCTCCGCGCCGTCCCGGGTGCGCACCTCGACGTACCGTTCGACGCCCTCGGCATCGGTCTCCGCGACGGGGAGCGGCACGTTGTCCAGCCACTCGTTGGCGAAGAGCAGCCCGCGCGCCCCGGGCGGCGGCTGTGCGCACCACTCCACCCGGCGGTCCAGGCCCTCGGGGCGGGCGGCGAGCTCCACCGCGTACGCACGCACCGCGAGGTCCGCCCCGCCCTCGGCCGGGAGCGCGGCCAGGACGCCGGTGACGAGTTCCCCGCGCCCGGCGCCCATGTCGACCAGGTCCACCCGCGCGGTGCCGAGCTCCGCCGCCGTACGGACCAGGAGCCGGGCGACGGCGGCGGCGAAGAGGGGAGAGGCGTGCACAGAGGTACGGAAGTGGCCCGCGGGGCCCTCGGGGCGCCGGTAGAAACCCTCGTCGCCGTAGAGAGCGGTCTCCGCCGCCTCCTGCCACCCACGCCACTCATCCGTCACTGGCCCAGTCTCCACCTTGGGGAGTACGGTCCGGGGACCCGGATCGGCCCTTCGGTTGACCCGGCGGCCCTCGGCCTTCTTTACGCTGGGTTACGTGCAACGCCTCTACGATTTCATCCGCAGACACCCGACGGGCGTCGACAGCTTCTGGGCTGTCGTCCTCCTCGGGCTCTCCGGCATGACCATCGTGGTGGGCGACGTCGGGCACGGCGGCCGTCTCGAACGGATCGCGATCGTGCCGGTCGTCCTCGGCCTCTGCCTCGTCGTCGCGCTGCGCCGCCGCGCGCCGGAGAAGATGCTGCTGCTCGCCATCGCGATGGGCGTTCTCCAGCTGATCTGCGGCGTCCGGCCGAACGTCGCGAACTTCGCGATGCTCGTCATCACCTTCACCGTGGCGACCGTCGGTGAGCGCTGGGCCTCCCGGCTCGCCCTGGCCTGCAGCCTGACCGCCGCCACGCTGTCCCAGCTCCGCTGGCCGAACGAGGAGGGCACGCCGCGCAACTGGGCGCAGACGCTGTTCCTCGTCGCCGTCCTGACGGTGCCCTTCGTGCTGGCCTGGGTGCTCGGCGACTCGATGCGGACCCGGCGGGCCTACTTCGACCAGCTGGAGGAGCGGGCGGCCCGCCTGGAGCGGGAGCGCGAGGCCCAGTCGAAGGTCGCGGTGGCCGCCGAGCGGGCCCGTATCGCCCGCGAACTGCACGATGTCGTCGCGCACAACGTCTCCGTGATGGTGGTCCAGGCCGACGGCGCCGCCTACGTCATGGACGCGGCGCCCGACCAGGCCCGGCAGGCGCTGGAGACCATCTCCGGCACCGGCCGCCAGGCGCTCGCGGAGATGCGGCGGCTGCTCGGGGTGCTGCGGACGGGCGACGCGCAGGAAAGCGGGGAGTACGTCCCGCAGCCCGACGTCGAGCAGATCGAGGAGCTGATCGACCAGGTCCGCAAGGCCGGGCTGGCGGTGGACTTCAAGGTCGAGGGGACCGCCCGCCCGCTGCCCAGCGGCGTCGAGCTGACCGCGTACCGGATCGTGCAGGAGGCGCTGACCAACACCCGCAAGCACGGCGGCCCGCACGTCGGGGCCAGTGTGCGGCTGGTCTACTTCGATGACGGGCTCGGCCTGCTGGTCGAGGACGACGGGCGGGGCGCCGGGCACGAGCTGTACGAGGACGGGGGCGCCGACGGCGCCGGCCACGGCATGATCGGCATGCGGGAGCGGGTCGGCATGGTCGGCGGCACACTGGACGCCGGGCCGCGCCCCGGCGGAGGATTCCGGATCAGCGCGTTGCTGCCCCTCAAGGCCGCCGACCGCTGAACGAACGAGGAGAGAACAGCCCCCATGGCGATCCGCGTGATGCTCGTCGACGACCAGGTGCTGCTGCGCACCGGCTTCCGGATGGTGCTCGCCGCCCAGCCCGACATGGAGGTGGTCGCCGAGGCCGGTGACGGCGCCGAGGCGATCGACATCCTGCGCGCCACCGCCGTGGACGTGGTGCTGATGGACGTCCGCATGCCGAGGCTGGACGGCGTCGAGGCCACCCGCCGCATCTGCGCGCAGCCCGAGCCGCCGAAGGTGCTGATCCTGACGACGTTCGACCTGGACGAGTACGCGTTCTCCGGGCTGAAGGCCGGGGCCAGCGGCTTCATGCTGAAGGACGTGCCGCCGGGCGAACTGCTCGCCGCGATCCGCTCCGTGCACAGCGGCGACGCGGTCGTCGCCCCGTCCACCACCCGACGGCTGCTCGACCGGTTCTCACCGATGCTGCCCAGCGGCACCCCGGACCCGCAGCACAAGGACGTCGCCAAGCTCACCGAACGCGAGCGCGAGGTCATGCTGCTCGTCGCGCAGGGTCTGTCGAACGGCGAGATCGCGGGCCGCCTGGTGCTCTCCGAGGCGACCGTGAAGACGCACGTCGGCCGCATCCTGACCAAGCTGTCCCTGCGCGACCGAGTGCAGGTCGTCGTCCTCGCGTACGAGACGGGGCTGGTCCGCGCCGGCGGCGGCGCGGGCTAGCGCAGGATCCCTTCCAGGAAGTCGCTGCCCAGCCGGGCCACCACGGTCAGGTCCAGCTGGTGCAGGACGTACCGGCCCCGGCGCCGGGTCGTGACCAGACCGGCCTTCTTGAGCACCGCGAGATGGCGGGAGACCTCGGGCGGGGTGATCCCGTTCGTGTCGGCGAGTTCACCAGTGGTGTACGGGGAACGCGCGATGTTCCGGCACAGCCGCATCCGCATCGGGTGCGCCAGCGCCTCCATCCGCAGCTGGAGCAGCTCCACGGAGGCGGGCGCGGGCAGCTCCGGCCGGTGCACCGGGTAGTGGATCACCGGTCGCCAGCCCGGGGCGTGCAGCACCATCAGATGCGGCCAGCCGAAGCTGGTCGGGATCAGTGTGAGCCCGGGGCCGACGGCGGGGTCCGTCGCGGTGGTGGCCCCCTCGGTCAGCTTGTCGACGCTGATCCGGCCGCCGTCCGCGTCGAGCGTGAGCGCGGGCGAGACCGCCCGTATCGCCTCGGCGACCCCCTTGCGCCGCAGCAGGTCCGTCTTGTGCCGCGCGTCCGCCACCAGCTGGATGCGCGTCCGCTCCCAGGTGTCCGCGAAGAACGCCTGGTCGCAGTCCTCGAACAGGCGGCGCAGCCAGCGGCGTACGGGAGCGGGGTCGGCCAGCAGCCGCTTCGTGAACTCCACCTGGCGCGGGCCGCGCGCCGCCGCCATGTCCAGCGCCCGGGCACGCGCCCCGGAGTTGCGCAGCGGGGAGGCCACGCCGGTCCCGTAGAACGCGGCGCAGGTGAACTCCAGGGCGGCGGAGACGAACCGGTCGTCGTTCAGACGGTCCAGGATGTCCAGCTCGGCGGCGAGGCTGTCGCCCGGCATGCCGTCGCCCCCGACGACCCCGGCGGACGGCATGAAGATGTCCGAGAAGGTGTTCCGCCACAGGAACTCCGCCTCGTGCAGCCGGTCGGCGAGATCGGGCTCCAGGGCCGTGGCGGTGGCCGTCGCCCAGCCGTGCAGGCCCGGGTGGTGCCCCGGCTCGGAGAGGGCGTGCAGGGCGACGCCCAGCTCCACGAGCGGGGAGGTCCGGAAGACGATGCGCTCGGGGTCGAGCCCCGCGATGCCGATGGTGACGCTCACCGGTCCATGGTGCCTGTCACCCGCTCCAGAAACGCCGCCACCGCGTCCCGTACGTCGTCCGCGCTCCACTCCAGCCCGGCCTCCGTCACCGTGATCTCCGTGAACGCCACCCCCGGCGCCCCCGCGTCCGGTGTGAACCAGCGGCGGAAGAGCACCGTGCCCGTCTCCTCCGCCTGCCGCACCGACGCCTCCGCCAGCACGTCCGCGTCGTACGGCAGCCACACCTGGAACTGGTGGGTGTGCGGCACCTCCGGACGCACCCGGAACCAGCCCGCGCCGGCCGCCTCGAACCCCTCGGCCAGCGCCCCGGCGACCACCTTCGCGTGCGCCACGTACGAGGGCAGTCTCGGCAGCTCCCGGTCGAGCCCGGCCAGGGCCGCGACCGCCGCCGGGAACTGTTGGAAGAGCTGACCGCCGTACCGGTGCCGCCAGAGGCGGGCCTCCTCGACCAGGGAGGCGGAACCGGCGAGCACGGCCCCGGAGATCCCGCCCAGGGACTTGTAGAACGACACGTACACGCTGTCCGCGAGCGCGGCGATCTCCGGCAGCCCGCGCCCGAAGCGCGTCGCGCACTCCCACAGCCGGGCCCCGTCGAAGTGGACGACGGCGTCCCGCTCGCGCGCGGCGGCCACCACGGCCTCCAGCTCCTCCCAGGTGGGCAGCAGGAAACCGGCGTCCCGCAGCGGCAGCTCCAGCATCAGGGTGCCGAACGGCTCCGGGAAGTCGCGGACCTCGTCGGCGGTCGGCAGCCTCGGATCGGTCGTCGGGTGGACCGTGCGCAGCCCGCTCACCGCCCCCAGGGCGCCGCTCTCGTGCACCTCCGGGTGGGCGAGCGGGTGCAGGGCGACGACGGGGTTGCCGGTGCGGGCGGCCCAGCAGCGCAGCGCGACCTGCTGCGCCATCGTCCCGGTCGGGAAGAACACGGCGGCCTCCGTGCCCAGCAGCCCGGCGACCCGCCGCTCCAGTTCGCCGACGACCCCGTCCCCGTAGAGGTCCGCGGGGAGCCCGGGGTCGGTGACCGTCCCGGCGTCCGCCGCCAGGGCGGCCAGCTGCTCGCCGAGCGTGCGGTCCTGGGGGAGACGGGACAGCACGCGCCCGGCCTCCCGCCAGGCGGTGAGCCGCCGCAGCCGCCGCGCCTCCTCGCTGCCCGGTTCCGCCGTCTCGTCCGTCACCTGCGTGTTCATGTCTGCCATGGGACGATCATCACGCAGAACGCCGGACCTGCCCACCGCGCTTCCGGGGGTCGCTCGGAGCGGTATCCACAGGCTGTGGACAAGTCGGGAGTGCGGGGCGGCCGCTGGCGTAGCATGCAAGGGAATCGTCCGGTACCCCCCGCGGACTGGAACGGAAGGCCCGCAGTGTGAACGCAACAGCTTCCAAGGACCCGCTCGACGCCCGGGACCGCCCCGCCCGGCTCACCGTCGGCGTGGTGGGGGCGGGCCGTGTCGGCCCCGCCCTGGCCGCGTCCCTCGCCCTCGCCGGGCACCGCCCGGTCGCCGTCTCCGGGGTCTCCGACGCCTCCCGGCGGCGTGCCGCCGACCTCCTGCCCGATGTCCCCGTCGTGACGCCCGCCGACGTCCTCGCACGCGCCGAGCTCGTCCTGCTGACCGTCCCCGACGACGCCCTCCCCGGGCTGGTCGAAGGGCTGGCCGAGACCGGGGCGGTCCGCCCCGGACAGCTCCTCGTCCACACCTCCGGGCGGTACGGGACGAAGGTGCTGGACCCCGCGCGCCGGGCCGGCGCCCTGCCGCTCGCGCTGCATCCCGCGATGACGTTCACCGGCACCTCCGTGGACGTCCAGCGGCTGGCCGGCTGCTCCTTCGGGGTCACCGCGCCGGACGAGCTGCGACTCGCCGCGGAGGCGCTGGTCATCGAGATGGGCGGCGAACCGGAGTGGATCGCGGAGGAGTCCCGTCCGCTCTACCACGCGGCCCTCGCCCTCGGCGCGAACCACCTGGTCACCCTGGTCGCCCAGTCGATGGAGCTGCTGCGCACCGCCGGGGTCACCGCCCCCGACCGGATGCTCGGCCCCCTGCTCGGCGCCGCCCTGGACAACGCCCTGCGCTCCGGCGACGCGGCGCTCACCGGCCCGGTCGCGCGCGGCGACGCCGGCACGGTCACCGCGCACCTCGGCGAACTGCGCGCCCATGCCCCGCAGACGGTCGCCGGTTACGTGGCGATGGCCCGCGCCACGGCGGACCGCGCCCTCGCCCACGGCCTGCTCAAGCCGGAGCTGGCCGAGGACCTGCTCGACGCCCTGGCGGACGGCGGGTCCGGCCCGTCGCGCCCAGGCTCCCACGGCAGTGGACCGGAGGAGTCCTGATGACCGTCACCACATCCACCCCGGCCCTGCTGCACACCGCCGCCGACCTGCACACGTACGCCCCCGAGGGGCGGCGGGCCGTCGTCATGACGATGGGCGCCCTGCACGAGGGCCACGCCTCGCTCGTCCGCGCCGCCCGCGCCCACGCGGGCCCCGCCGGGCAGGTCGTCGTCACCGTCTTCGTCAACCCGCTCCAGTTCGGCGAGGCCGCCGACCTCGACCGCTACCCGCGCACGCTCGACGCCGACCTCGCGGTGGCCGGCGCGGCCGGCGCCGACGTGGTCTTCGCGCCGCCCGTGGACGAGGTCTACCCGGGCGGCGAGCCGCAGGTCCGGATCTCGGCGGGCCCGATGGGCGAGCGGCTGGAGGGGGCCTCGCGCCCCGGCCACTTCGACGGCATGCTCACCGTCGTCGCCAAGCTGCTCCACCTCACCCGGCCGGACACCGCGTTCTTCGGGCAGAAGGACGCCCAGCAGCTCGCCCTGATCCGGCGCATGGTGCGCGACCTGAACTTCCCGGTGGAGATCAACGGCGTCGAGACGGTCCGGGAGCCGGACGGCCTCGCGCTGTCCAGCCGCAACCGCTTCCTCGATCCGCACGAGCGCCGCACCGCGCTCGCCCTCTCCCGCGCCCTGTTCGCGGCCCGCGACCGGCTCGCCGCCCAGGCCGCCCTGCACGCCCGCGCGCAGGCCACCGGCGCCACCGAGGACCGGGCCGCCGGGCTCAACCGGCTCGGCGAGGCCCGCCTCGCGGCCGACGCCCAGGCGGTGGCCCGGGCCCGCCCGGACGCCGGACCCGCCGCCGCGCGCGCGGCCGCCCGCACGGTCCTGGAGGACGCGGAGGCCGCGAGCCCGCCGCTCGCCCTGGACTATGTGGCGCTCGTGGACCCGGCCGACTTCACCGAGATCCCCGACGACCGCGCGGCCGGTGAGGCGATCCTCGCCGTCGCCGCCCGGGTCGGCGCCACCCGCCTCATCGACAACATCCCCCTCACCTTCGGAGCGACCCCGTGACCGGAATACGGCTGACAGCCCCCGCACCCGGCTGGTCCATCGACGCCGACGTCGTGGTCGTCGGCTCCGGTGTCGCCGGGCTCACCACCGCCCTGCGCTGCGCCGCCGCGGGCCTCGCCACCGTCGTCGTGACCAAGGCCCGCCTGGACGCCGGCTCCACCCGCTGGGCCCAGGGCGGCATCGCGGCGGCCCTCGGCGAGGGCGACACCCCCGAACAGCACCTGGACGACACCCTGGTCGCCGGCGTCGGCCTCTGCGACGGGTCCGCGGTGCGGGCCCTGGTCACCGACGGTCCGGGCGCGGTGCGCCGGCTGATGGAGACCGGTGCCCGGTTCGACACCGCCGAGGACGGCTCCGTCGCCCTCA
Organism: Streptomyces sp. NBC_00209; assembly: GCF_045206345.1. Lineage (NCBI taxonomy): Bacteria > Bacillati > Actinomycetota > Actinomycetes > Kitasatosporales > Streptomycetaceae > Streptomyces > Streptomyces sp. NBC_00209. Next base: position 3,964,211 of record NZ_CP108121.1, read on the forward strand.
CCCGCGAGGGCGGCCACCACCGCCGCCGCATCATCCACGCGGGCGGCGACGCGACCGGCGCCGAGGTCTCCCGCGCCCTGGTGGAGGCGGTGCGCGCGGCCGCCCTGCACACCATCGAGAACGCCCTCGTGCTCGACCTCCTCACCGACGCCGAAGGCCGTACCTCCGGGGTCACCCTGCACGTCATGGGCGAGGGCCAGCACGACGGCGTCGGCGCGGTCAACGCCCCGGCCGTGGTCCTGGCCACCGGCGGCATGGGCCAGGTCTTCTCCGCCACCACCAACCCCTCGGTCTCCACCGCCGACGGCGTGGCGCTCGCGCTGCGGGCCGGCGCGGAGGTCTCGGACCTGGAGTTCGTCCAGTTCCACCCCACCGTCCTCTTCCTGGGCGCCGGCTCCGAGGGCCAGCAGCCGCTGGTCTCCGAAGCGGTACGCGGCGAGGGCGCCCACCTGGTCGACGCCTCCGGTACGCGCTTCATGCTCGGGCAGCACGAACTGGCGGAGCTGGCCCCGCGCGACATCGTCGCCAAGGGCATCACGCGCCAGATGCAGCTCAAGGGCACCGACCACATGTATCTCGACGGCCGCCACTTCGGCGCCGAGATGTGGGAGCACCGCTTCCCGACGATCCTGGCCGCCTGCCGGTCCCACGGCATCGACCCGGTCACCGAGCCCATCCCCGTAGCCCCCGCCGCGCACTACGCGTCCGGCGGCGTCCGCACCGACCTGCGGGGCCGTACGACCGTCCCCGGCCTGTACGCCTGCGGCGAGGTCGCCTGCACCGGGGTGCACGGCGCGAACCGGCTGGCGTCCAACTCGCTGCTCGAAGGACTCGTCTTCGCCGAGCGCATCGCCGCCGACATCATCACCGACCGCCCCGCCGCCGGCGAGGCCGTCGGGCCCGCAGGGACCCCGGTCCCGCTCCTCGCCCCCGAGACCCGGCTCACGGTCCAGCGCGCCATGACCCGGGGCGCCGGGGTGCTGCGCTCCGCCGAGAGCCTGGCCACCGCCGCCGCCGAGCTGGAGGAGCTGCGGCTCGGCGCGCACGAGACCGGGGCGGCCGAGGCGAAGCCCGCGGTGCCCGGCGTCGAGGCGTGGGAGGCCACCAACCTGCTGCTCGTCGCCCGGGTCCTGGTCGCCGCCGCCCGCACCCGCGAGGAGACCCGCGGCTGCCACTGGCGCGAGGACCGGCCCGAGCGCGACGACGCCGACTGGTGCCGCCACCTCGTCGTACGGCTCGGCCCGGACGGCGGTCTCGTCCTCCGTCGGACGGATACCGAGGCATTCGGGCCCGTGGACGCGCCCGGGGCACCAGACTGCGCAGCGACGAGCACCACCCACCCCACTCCCGAGGAGCCGTAACCGTGAGCACGCCCGAAGAGAATCCGCGCCCCACACCCGTGGACGTACCGCTGATCCGGGTCGGTGCGCCCGCCCCCGCCGCGGGCGGCTGCGGGGACGGCTGCGGCTGCGGCGGCGACGAGGAGTACGAGGAGTGCGGGCTCGACCCCGCGCTCGCCCAGCTCCTCGCCGAATCCGGCCTGGACCCGATCCAGGTCGAGGACATCGCGCACCTCGCCATCGCCGAGGACCTGGACGGCGGGGTGGACGTCACGACCGTCGCCACCGTCGCCGAGGACGCCGTGGCCACCGGTGACTTCACCGCCCGCGAGGCCGGTGTGGTGGCCGGGCTGCGCGTGGCGGAGGCGGTCCTGTCGATCGTCTGCACCTCCGAGTTCGAGGTCGAGCGGCACGTCGAGGACGGCGACCGCGTCGCCCCCGGCCAGAAGCTGCTGACCGTCACCACCCGCACCCGCGACCTCCTCACCGGCGAGCGCAGCGCCCTCAACCTGCTCTGCCGCCTCTCCGGCATCGCCACCGCCACCCGCGCCTGGGCCGATGTGCTGGAGGGCACCAAGGCCGAGGTCCGGGACACCCGCAAGACGACGCCGGGGCTGCGCGCCCTGGAGAAGTACGCGGTGCGCTGCGGCGGCGGCGTCAACCACCGGTTCTCGCTGTCCGACGCCGCGCTGGTCAAGGACAACCACGTCATCGCGGCGGGCGGGGTGGCCGAGGCGTTCAAGCGGGTCAGGGAGGAGTTCCCGGAGCTGCCGATCGAGGTCGAGGTCGACACGATGGACCAGGTCACCGAGGTCCTGGAGGCGGGCGCCGACCTGATCCTGCTGGACAACTTCACCCCGGCCGAGACCGCCGAGGCGGTCGCCCTGACCGGCGGCCGCGCCTTCCTGGAGTCCTCCGGCCGGCTCACCCTCGACTCGGCCCGCGCCTACGCGGAGGCCGGGGTCGACTACCTGGCCGTGGGCGCGCTGACCCACTCCTCGCCGATCCTGGACATCGGCCTGGACTTCCGCGACACCGACGGGGCCGGCGCCTGATGCTGCTCACCATCGACGTCGGGAACACCCACACCGTCCTCGGCCTGTTCGACGGCGAGGAGATCGTGGAGCACTGGCGGATCTCCACGGACGCCCGCCGCACCGCCGACGAGCTCGCCGTGCTGCTCCAGGGCCTCATGGGCATGCACCCGCTGCTCGGCATGGAGCTGGGCGACGGCATCGAGGGCATCGCGATCTGCTCCACGGTCCCGGCCGTGCTGCACGAGCTGCGCGAGGTGACCCGCCGCTACTACGGCGACGTCCCCGCCGTGCTCGTGGAGCCCGGCATCAAGACCGGGGTGCCGATCCTGATGGACAACCCGAAGGAGGTCGGCGCGGACCGCATCATCAACGCGGTCGCCGCCGTCGACCTGTACGGCGGTCCGGCGATCGTGGTCGACTTCGGCACGGCCACCACCTTCGACGCGGTCTCGGTCCGGGGCGAGTACACCGGCGGTGTCATCGCGCCCGGCATCGAGATCTCCGTCGAGGCGCTGGGCGTCAAGGGCGCCCAGCTCCGCAAGATCGAGCTGGCCCGGCCGCGCAGCGTCATCGGCAAGAACACCGTCGAGGCCATGCAGGCAGGCATCATCTACGGCTTCGCGGGCCAGGTCGACGGGGTCGTGGAGCGGATGAAGAAGGAGCTGGCGGCCGACCCGGACGACGTCACCGTCATCGCGACGGGCGGCCTTGCTCCGATGGTGCTGGGCGAGTCCTCCGTCATCGACGAGCACGAGCCCTGGCTGACCCTCATCGGGCTCCGCCTGGTGTACGAGCGCAACGTGTCGCGGCTGTAGCGGAGGGCCTCTGACCGGCGGCTCCGGGTGTGAGGACGCTCCGGGGCCGCCGCGCCACCGACGACCAGTTAAGCCGATTTTGTCCCTTTAGCACGTATTGTCGCGTCATGCCCACGCCCTACGGATCACGCGGCGGTATGGCCTTCAGCGCGGACGAGCTGCGAGTGCTCCGACGCGCCCTCGCCTTCGCGCTGCACCCCGCGCCCCTGCCCGACGAGGATGTCCAGGACTGCCTGCGGCTGGCGGGCAGCGTGGACGAGGCCGTCGCCGAGGCCGGACGGCTGCGCGCCTTCCTCCTCGCCGACCTCGTCCGCTACCGCGACGCCCTTCCCGGCTCCCTCACCGGCTATCTGGAACTCCTCCAGGACGCCCTGGCCGCCGGATACGACCCGCTCCCCGAGGACCTGGCCGCGCTGCGCGCCCTGCGCGGCGGCCCGCTCGCCGCGGCCCTCCTGGAGCGCTGCCAGATGATCGCGGAGCGCTCGGTGCGGGCCCGGCTCGCCGGACGCGCGGCGACCACCCCGGCGCCCCGCAGCCGGTTGCTCGCCCTGCCCGGCGGGCGCGCCGCCGAGCCGGACAGGCCGAAGGCGCCGCCGGCCCCGGCCCGCCCCGTGCCGCCGTCCGAGCGCCCGGCCCCGAAGCCCTCCGAGGTCTTCCCGCCGCGCCGCCCGGTGCCCCAGCCGCCTCAGCGCCGCGCGGGGTAGGGCCTCTCCGGCGGCCGGGAAGCCGCTCGCTACTCTGGGGGCATGGACTACGTATCCGCGCTCGTGCCCCCCGTGGTGATGGCCGCCTTCTTCATCGGCCTGGTCGTGACGATCGTCAAGAGCCAGGGCGGCCCCAACAAGGCCAAGGAGGACGCGGCCGTGGACGCGGCGATCGGCCGCGCCGAGTCGGTTCAGCAGACCCCGCGCACCGAAGGGGCCTGACTCCTCCGGTGCGCGCCAGGCGCTCCCGTCATACGAAAAGGCGTACGACTCCCGAGGGGTCGTGCGCCTTTTTGCTGTGTAAATAGCTACGCATTCCAGACATCTGGCACTAAGGTGACGCTGTGCCCCGTCAATTGGGAGAGCTCGAAGACGCCGTGATGACACGGGTCTGGGAATGGAACCGTCCGGTCACTGTGCGGGAAGTCCTGGAGGACCTTCAGCAGGAGCGGTCCATCGCCTACACCACCGTCATGACGGTAATGGACAATCTCCATCAGAAGGGCTGGGTCCGCCGCGAAGTGGAGGGCCGGGCATATCGATATACGGCCGTCTCCACCCGCGCCGCATACGCCGCCGCCCTGATGAACGAAGCCTGGTCGCTCAGCGACAACCCGGCGGCCGCGCTCGTCGCGTTCTTCGGGATGATGTCCGCCGAGCAGCGCGAGGCTCTGCGCGACGCGATGCGGATCGTTCTGCCCACTCTTCCCGAGGACGGCGCGGCCCCCGCGGACGAAGCCGGGGACGGCGAAGCCGGTGAAGCGGCCGATGGGGCGGAGTCGGAGACCGGGCGATAGCGTCTGCGTATGTCCTCAGAGCTTCCGCAAACCGATTCCCAGACCGAACCGTCGGTTATAAACGTGGCCATCACCGTCCGGCGCGCACGGACGAGCGATGTGCCCGCGGTCCGCCGTCTCCTCGACGGCTACGTGCGGGAAGGCATCCTCCTCGACAAAGCCACGGTGACGCTTTACGAGGACATCCAGGAGTTCTGGATCGCCGAACGCGACGAGGACGCCTCGGTCGTCGGCTGCGGTGCGCTGCACGTCATGTGGGAAGACCTCGCCGAAGTCCGCACGCTCGCCGTCGACCACGGCCTCAAGGGCGCCGGAGTGGGCCACCAGGTCCTCGACAAGCTGCTGCGGACCGCCCGCTGGCTGGGCGTCCGCCGGGTTTTCTGTCTCACCTTCGAAGTCGACTTCTTCGCGAAGCACGGCTTCGTGGAGATCGGAGAGACGCCCGTCGACGGAGATGTCTACAGCGAGCTGCTGCGTTCCTATGACGAGGGAGTCGCGGAGTTCCTCGGTCTCGAACGAGTGAAGCCGAACACCTTGGGCAACAGCCGGATGCTTCTGCACCTGTGACCGCGCGAAGAGCCGGAAGAGGGGGCGGCGCCCCTATGTCCGAATCGCGCATGTTTCCCGTCTCCTTGAGCTGCTGAACCTCTCCCGGGGGTTTGTGTTTTCCGAGGAAAAGCGGTTTCCTTTCCGCGTACTCCATTTTCGATGAAAGGAAATCCGGTGGCACAGAAGGTTCAGGTCCTTCTTGTTGACGACCTCGACGGTGGCGAGGCGGACGAGACGGTGACGTTCGCGCTGGATGGCAAGACGTACGAGATCGACCTCACCACCAGCAACGCGGACAAGCTGCGTTCCCTTCTCGAGCCCTACGCGAAGAACGGCCGGCGTACCGGTGGCCGTGCGGCGTCGGGACGTGGCAAGGGCCGCGCCGTCGCCGGTGGCAACAAGGACACCGCCGAGATCCGTAAGTGGGCCCGCGAGAACGGCCACAATGTGAATGACCGCGGCCGCGTCCCCGCCGAGATCCGCGAGGCTTACGAGAAGGCCAACGGCTGAGCCACGGGCTCATCGTGGAACAAGCCCGCCCGGGCACGCGCCAGTCGGGCCCGGTGGCATTCCGTCGCCACGGCGTCCACGAGCCGGACGAGGTCGGGGGCATCGGTACGCCTGCTCCCGAAGCCGGAGAAAGCCGGGAGAACCGGCGCTTCGTCCTGTTCCCGTGACGGCCTGGGGGGCCGCAGCCAGGAGGCGGCCCCCGGCTCCGCCGGACGCCCCGGCGGCGGCGGAGCGGTGATCCGCCCGCCCGCGCCCAGCCCGGTCAGCGACAGCGCGACCCCGCCCCACTCCAGCCAGTCGAGCAGCCCCGGCAGCTCCTCCGCGCTCCCCGGCGCCACCAGCAGGCTCATCCGCAGCCCCATGAGCGCCACCGGCCCCGTCGGGCCCACCCGCCGCAGCGCCGCGTGTCCGGCCACGGCGGGGACGACGAGCACGTCGAACCGCAGCCCGGTCAGCAGCCGCACCGGCGCACCGCCCGCCGTGGCCCAGCCCAACTCCCGCTCGTACCACCCGGCCCAGCCGTCCCACGGCTCGCCCCGGGCGTCACCGCCCAGCTCGACGGAGGGCGGGACACGGGGCGGCGGGACGGTGAGGGTCATGACGGAACAACCCCCGACCGGCCCCTCAGGTTACGTAGCGCGTACGCACGACCGCATAGGGTGTCCGGGTTGGGAGCGTAAGGGCGCATTCAGGAGTACGAAGATGTTCGCCCGTAGCGGAGGGAACCCGCGTACGCCGCATGGACTGTCTGTAATTGCGGGTAAGACATCCCTAGTGGGGAGGGGCGACACGCAAGCCATGCACGTCTCACGTTCGCCATCGGCGTACTGGCGACTGGGGTATTGGCCTGGCCTGCGGGAACATCGTCTCGCACCATCGGGTTGGAGCAGTTGTCGGCGTTCGGGGCGGGCGATCCCCCCGGGAAGCAGGGCCGGGTGTCGGCAGTCGAAATGAGCGGTCCCCGCTTGCGGGACTAAGCTGCGGAAGGACAGGGAGGGGACCGACCCCTTACTGCCTGACCGCTCTGAGGAGCGATTAACGATGTTCGAGAGGTTCACCGACCGCGCGCGGCGGGTTGTCGTCCTGGCTCAGGAAGAAGCCCGGATGCTCAACCACAACTACATCGGCACCGAGCACATCCTCCTGGGCCTGATCCACGAGGGTGAGGGTGTCGCCGCTAAGGCACTGGAGAGCCTCGGGATTTCGCTCGAGGCGGTCCGCCAGCAGGTGGAGGAGATCATCGGCCAGGGCCAGCAGGCCCCGTCCGGCCACATCCCCTTCACCCCCCGGGCCAAGAAGGTCCTGGAGCTGTCGCTCCGCGAGGCCCTCCAGCTCGGCCACAACTACATCGGCACGGAGCACATCCTGCTCGGCCTGATCCGCGAGGGCGAGGGCGTCGCCGCCCAGGTCCTCGTGAAGCTCGGCGCCGACCTGAACCGGGTGCGCCAGCAGGTCATCCAGCTGCTGTCCGGGTACTCCGGCGGCAAGGAGGCGGCCACCGCAGGCGGCCCCGCGGAGGGCACGCCCTCCACGTCGCTGGTGCTCGACCAGTTCGGCCGCAACCTCACGCAGGCCGCCCGCGAATCCAAGCTCGACCCGGTCATCGGGCGCGAGAAGGAGATCGAGCGGGTCATGCAGGTGCTCTCCCGCCGCACCAAGAACAACCCGGTGCTCATCGGCGAGCCCGGCGTCGGCAAGACGGCGGTGGTCGAGGGCCTGGCCCAGGCCATCGTCAAGGGCGAGGTGCCCGAGACCCTGAAGGACAAGCACCTCTACACCCTCGACCTCGGCGCCCTGGTCGCCGGCTCCCGCTACCGCGGTGACTTCGAGGAGCGCCTGAAGAAGGTCCTCAAGGAGATCCGCACCCGCGGCGACATCATCCTGTTCATCGACGAGCTCCACACCCTGGTGGGTGCGGGCGCCGCCGAGGGCGCGATCGACGCCGCGAGCATCCTCAAGCCCATGCTGGCGCGAGGCGAGCTGCAGACCATCGGTGCGACCACCCTGGACGAGTACCGCAAGCACCTGGAGAAGGACGCCGCGCTTGAGCGCCGGTTCCAGCCGATCCAGGTCGCGGAGCCGTCGCTGCCGCACACCATCGAGATCCTCAAGGGTCTGCGCGACCGCTACGAGGCCCACCACCGCGTGTCCATCACGGACGAGGCGCTGGTCCAGGCCGCGACGCTGGCCGACCGGTACATCTCGGACCGCTTCCTGCCGGACAAGGCGATCGACCTGATCGATGAGGCCGGTTCCCGGATGCGCATCCGCCGGATGACCGCGCCGCCGGACCTCCGCGAGTTCGACGAGAAGATCGCGGGCGTGCGCCGCGACAAGGAGTCGGCCATCGACTCCCAGGACTTCGAGAAGGCGGCCTCCCTCCGCGACAAGGAGAAGCAGCTGCTGGCGGCGAAGGCCAAGCGCGAGAAGGAGTGGAAGGCCGGCGACATGGACGTCGTGGCCGAGGTCGACGGCGAGCTCATCGCCGAGGTCCTCGCCACCGCCACCGGCATCCCGGTCTTCAAGCTGACCGAGGAGGAGTCCTCCCGGCTGCTGCGCATGGAGGACGAGCTCCACAAGCGCGTCATCGGGCAGAAGGACGCCATCAAGGCGCTCTCGCAGGCGATCCGCCGTACGCGGGCCGGTCTGAAGGACCCGAAGCGCCCCGGTGGCTCGTTCATCTTCGCCGGCCCGTCCGGTGTCGGTAAGACCGAGCTGTCCAAGACGCTCGCCGAGTTCCTGTTCGGCGACGAGGACGCGCTGATCTCCCTCGACATGTCGGAGTTCAGCGAGAAGCACACGGTCTCGCGTCTCTTCGGTTCGCCCCCCGGCTACGTGGGCTACGAGGAGGGCGGCCAGCTCACCGAGAAGGTGCGCCGCAAGCCGTTCTCCGTCGTCCTCTTCGACGAGGTCGAGAAGGCCCACCCCGACATCTTCAACTCCCTGCTCCAGATCCTGGAGGACGGTCGCCTGACCGACTCCCAGGGCCGGGTCGTGGACTTCAAGAACACGGTCATCATCATGACGACCAACCTCGGGACCCGGGACATCTCCAAGGGCTTCAACCTGGGCTTCGCCGCCCAGGGCGACGTCAAGACGAACTACGAGCGGATGAAGGTCAAGGTCAACGACGAGCTCAAGCAGCACTTCCGGCCCGAGTTCCTCAACCGTGTCGATGACACGGTCGTCTTCCACCAGCTCAGCCAGGAAGACATCATCGAGATCGTCGACCTGATGATCGCGAAGGTGGACGAGCGGCTCAAGGACCGTGACATGGGCATCGAGCTCAGCACGGAGGCCAAGAAGCTGCTCGCCAAGAAGGGCTACGACCCCGTGATGGGCGCCCGGCCGCTGCGCCGGACGATCCAGCGCGAGATCGAGGACATCCTCTCGGAGAAGATCCTCTTCGGCGAGCTGCGCCCCGGCCACATCGTGGTCGTCGGCAGCGAGGGCGAGGGCGACGACGAGAAGTTCACCTTCCGCGGCGAGGAGAAGTCGGCTCTGCCCGACGTCCCGCCGATCGAGCAGGCGGCGGGCGGCGGCCCGAACATGACGAAGGAAGCGTGACAGGCGCCTTCTGCCCCTCCCGGCAGTAGCGCCCGAGCGTCCCAAGGGGCGGCCCCGACCGGTTTCGACCGGCCGGGGCCGCCCCTTTTCGCGTCGCGGACACGGTGACAGCGGCGTCACAGGAACGTTCCGGTCGCGTTCGCTACGCTCGTTGACCGAAAGACGCTGGTTAATCTGGCCCCGCTTCGGGTGATCGGCCCGGGCGGGGCTTTTCGATTGCGAACGAGGAGCCCGGGACCGCGTCATGAACGAGGGGGACGGGCACGCCATGGGCAGAGGCGATGTGTCGCGCAGGCGGATGTTCAAGCTGGCCGGAGCCGGGGCGGGGCTGGCCCTGCTGGGCGCCGGGACCGCGGCCTGCGGCCCGGTCGAGGAGCCGGTCGAGGGCGGCGGCTCCGGTTCGCCGAAGCCGGGGGAGTCCGGCAAGCCCGGGGGCGACGTCCCCAAGCCGGGCGGGAAGCCGAAGCCGGCCTGGCAGCACGCCACCACGTACGACGGGCTCGCCTGGATCTCCGCGGTCGCCGTGGTCGACGACGTGGTGCTGGTCTCCGGTGACCCGCTGGTGGCCCGCGACCTGACCACCGGCAAGGAGCTCTGGTCGCGCGCCGAGGTGACCACCCCGGGCGCGAGCATGCTGATCGGCGACGGAACGCTCTACCTGGCCAGCGCCCGCTACGACGGCAACATCATCGGGCTCGACCCCAGGACCGGCAAGGACACCTGGCGCAGCCGGCTCGGTGACAAGGAGTACTCCCAGCCCCGGGTCATCGCCGCCGACGCCGACCACGTCTATGTCGTCGCCGGGATCCTGGACAAGGACTTCCGCACCCCGGACAACGTGATCGCCGCCATCGACACCTCCTCGGGCAAGGTCGTCTGGCGCGAGCAGCGCGACCACGGCACCGATGCCAACGGCCTCACGGCACGGGTCTCCGGCAAGCGCCTCGTCTACACGGACTTCCGCGAGAACCTCACGGTCCGCGACACCTCGACCGGCCACCAGGTCTGGACGAAGAAGATCGGCCGCAGCGGCAACCGCGGCTTCGAGGTCCACGAGGGCCTGGTCATCATCGCGACCGGTGAGCAGCTGCGCGCCTTCGACCTGGAGACGGGCGCCGAGCGCTGGTCCTTCGCGACCGAGAAGTACAGCCGGTTCAACGACCCGGCCGTTCTGGACGGCGTCCTCTACGTCTCGGACACCGTCCACGCCCTGTGGGCGGTCGATCCGGCGACCGGAAAACGCCACTGGCACAACCCGGAGAGCCTGGACATCGATGCCCCCTGGCAGTTCGCCAAGGTGGGCGGTGTCCTCTACGGGGCCACCCAGTTCGACAAGAACGGCGGCATCCACGCCTTCGACCCGGCCGACGGCAAGCTGCTCTGGACGTACAACGACGGCTCCGGCGACCTCGACCGCTGGTACCTGGCGGCTGGCGCCAAGCGGCTGGTCGCCCTGCACGCCAAGAAGGTGACCGGGCTGCCCGTCGGGTAGTGATCGGCACCGGGCCGAAGGTCCCGAAACGGACGGCCTTCGGTCCCACCGCCGGTGACAAGGCGCACAGGCCATTCGGGGCCTACTAGCCGCCTTAGGAGCAGCGGGCCCGATCCGTCGGGGGCCTTTCGGCCCTGCGGCGGACGGGCCCTCGGCGTGTGCGGAGGCGTAGGCCCGCACAGAGGGCGTATGTCCGATTAGGGCGGTTTGGAACTGGGCCTAAACCTGTTCCGGGAGGGACTTTCGGGGGACTTCCGGAGGGGGTCGGGTGGGGGTCCGCCGGGCGAATTCCCGGGGCGCTTTCTACGGCTTTTGATCGTAGATGGGGTGTTTGAGTACCGGCGGGGGTGCGGGTTACCAAGGTATGGCCAGCCCGGCGCACCGCCGGGTCCAGTCATCTCCGGAGGTTTTCCGCTTATGTCGAAGCGCGTTACGTTCCAGTCCCGCCGCCCGTCCGTGTCCCGTGTCCGTGGCGCCGTGGTGGCAGCCGGCCTGGGGACGTCGATGGTTCTCGGTGCGGGCGCTGCGTTCGCGGCCGGCACTGCGGACGCCCCCCAGGCCCCGGCCCTGGTCTCCTCGGCCACCGCCGACTCGGTCGCCCAGCAGGCGACCGCGCAGGGCAAGGCCGCGGCCAAGCACGCGGCCGAGAAGAAGGCCGACGCGGCGAAGAAGAAGGAAGCCGCGAAGAAGAAGGCCGCGGCCAAGAAGAAGGCCATCGCCAAGCTCCCCTGGGAGACCCCGGTCGCCCACTACAGCCTGACCGCGAGCTTCGGCAACGACGGCAGCCGCTGGGCGCACAAGCACTCCGGCCAGGACTTCGCCGTGCCGATCGGCACCAAGGTCGAGGCCGCCCACAGCGGCACGATCGTGAAGGCCGGCCCGAACGGCGGCGGCGACGGCCCCGCGTACGGCAACGCCATCGTGATCTCGCACGGCAACGGCACGTACTCGCAGTACGCGCACCTGTCCAAGATCGATGTGCACATCGGCCAGCACGTGAAGAAGGGCGAGAAGATCGCCCTGTCCGGCAACACCGGCAACACCAGCGGCCCGCACCTGCACTTCGAGATCCGGACCACCCCGAACTACGGTTCGGCGGTCAACCCGGTCAACTTCCTGCACAAGCACGGCATCAACATCTGATCCGTCCTGTGTCCCCGGCCCCCGGCCCCTGCCCCCGAGCAGGGCTACCGGGGGGCTTCCGGGTCATGGGCCCGGGTGACCAGCTCGACGGCGACCTCGAGAGCGGCCTTGCGCTTCTCCTCGGGGTCGCCTTCGACGTCCTTCAGGGCGAGCATCCCGGCGTGCAGGGTGAAGAGCGCGCTGAAGCACCGCACCTGGTCGGTGAGGGGGGCGTCGGGCTCCTTGATCAGGTCGACCAGGCCCAGGACCCGGTGCTTGATGGTCTCGCCGATGCTCAGATCGCGTACCGTCGCCTGGTTCTCCTGCATGAAGCGGAAGAGCGCGGAGGCGTTGCTCATCGCCGCGCTGTAGCGGACCAGGATCTCCTTCTTGGTCTCCAGCGTGCGCGGCTGCTCCTCGCCCCAGACGATCAGCTCCTCGATCGGCCGGTTCAGGTCATCGAAGATGCTGACGAGGATGTCTTCCTTCGTCTTGAAGTGGTAATAGAGCGCCGCCTTGGTGACGTCCAGGCGTTCGGCGATCTCCCGCAGCGAGGTCTTCTCGTACCCCTGCTCGGCGAAGAGCTCCAGCGCGACGTCCTGGATGCGCTGGCGGGTGTTGCCCCGGCGCGGCTGCGGCGTGCTGCCCATGCTGCTCTCCCAAGAACTTACTTGACGCCCGGCTAGTTACGGGGCTACCTTCCCCTAGTGTAAGCAACTAGCCGGGCGGCAAGTAAGGGCCCGGTGGCAGGGTGACTGGGGAGTTGGGGAAGATGGCGGACCTGATCAAGACGGCGGACGGGAAGGCGGGCGGCCCACCGGCCACGAAGGCGGAGCCGGCGGCTCCGCCGCAGCGCAGCGTCCGGGTGGTGGTGCTCGCCCTGATGATCGCCATGCTCCTCGCGATGCTCGACAACCTGATCGTCGGCACCGCGATGCCGACCATCGTCGGTGACCTCGGCGGCCTCGAACACCTCTCGTGGGTCGTCACGGCCTACACCCTGGCCACCGCCGCGTCCACGCCCATCTGGGGCAAGCTCGGCGACATGTACGGACGCAAGGGCATCTTCCTCACGTCCATCGTGATCTTCCTGATCGGCTCGGTCCTCAGCGGCATGGCCCAGGACATGGGCCAGCTCATCGGCTTCCGGGCCATCCAGGGCCTCGGCGCCGGCGGTCTGATGGTCGGCGTCATGGCGATCATCGGCGACCTCGTGCCGCCCCGTGAGCGCGGCAAGTACCAGGGCATGATGGCCGGCGTGATGGCCATCGCCATGATCGGCGGACCGCTGGTCGGCGGCACCATCACCGACCACCTCGGCTGGCGCTGGAGCTTCTACATCAACCTGCCGCTCGGCGCCGTCGCACTGATCATGATCACCGCCGTCCTGCACCTGCCCAAGCGGGAGCGCACCAAGCGGAACGTCGACTACCTCGGCGCCGCGCTGCTCACCATCGGCATCACCGCGATCGTGCTGGTCACCACCTGGGGCGGTTCCGAGTACGACTGGAACTCCGCGGTCATCATGGAGCTCATCGCGATCGGCGTCGCCGCGCTGGCCGGCTTCCTCTTCGTGGAGACGAAGGCCGCCGAGCCGATGATCCCGCTCCACATCTTCCGCAACCGCAACTTCACGCTCATGTCCGTGGTCGGCTTCATGGCCGGGTTCGTGATGTTCGGCGCGGTGCTGTTCCTGCCGCTCTACCAGCAGTCCGTGCAGCACGCCTCCGCGACCAACTCGGGGCTGCTGCTCCTGCCGATGCTGCTGTCCATGATGATCGTCTCGCTCATCGCGGGCCGGGTCACCACCAGCACCGGCAAGTACAAGGTCTTCCCCATCGTGGGCTCGATCCTCATGGTCATCGGCCTCTTCCTGCTCGCGCAGATGGACACCGGCACCAGCCGCTTCACCTCCGGGCTCTACATGGCGGTGCTCGGCGCCGGCATGGGCTTCCTGATGCAGATCACGATGCTCGTCGCGCAGAACAGCGTCGAGCTGAAGGACATGGGCGTCGCCTCCTCCTCGACCACCCTGTTCCGTACGCTCGGCAGCTCCTTCGGCGTCGCCATCATGGGCGCGCTGTTCACCGGCAAGGTCCAGGACGAGATGGCGGCCCACGGCGGCGGCGCGGCCACCGCGCACTCCGCCCAGCTGGACGCGGCGAGCCTGGCCAAGCTGCCGGTGCCGGTGCGCGAGGCGTACGAGTTCGCGGTGTCGTCCGGCACCCACATCGCGTTCCTCGTCGGCGCCTCCGTCGGCCTGGTCGCGGTCGTCGCCTCCCTCTTCGTCAAGGAGGTCCCGCTGCGGGGAGCGGGCCCCGAGGCCAAGCCCGCCCCGGCGGTCTCGGAGATCTGACCGGACACGGATGTACGCAGAGGGCCCCGGGAGCACGCCCCCGGGGCCCTCTCCCGTGTCAGCTCCCCGGCTCCGGGCTCCGCTGCTCCGCGAACTGGAGCATCGGATAGCTGCCCGTGGCCGTCGGCGCGTGCTCGGGCAGCCACAGCACCGCGACCGCCCCGCCGCTGCCCTCCGCCGCACCCTCCGGCGCCGCGTTCCGGAAGGTCAGCCGGGCCCCGAGCACCCGGGCCTGGCCCGCCGCGATCGTCAGCCCGAGACCGTGCCCGTGCCCGGCCCGGTCGGTCGACCCGGTACGGAACCGGCTCGGCCCCTCCCGCAGCAGCGCCGCCGGGAACCCGGGCCCGTGGTCGCGGACCCGCACCACCCGGCCCTCGACCGTGACCTGCACCGGGGTCGACCCGTGCTTGGCCGCGTTGCCCAGCAGGTTGCCGAGGATGCGTTCCAGGCGGCGCGGGTCCGTGTTGACCCAGGAGTCGTGGACGACCTGCACCCGGACCTCCGGGTCCAGCAGCGCCACCCGCCGGCTGACGAACTCGCCGAGCGCGATCTCCTGGAGCTCGGCCCGCTCCGACGCGCTGTCCAGCCGGGCCACCTCAAGCACGTCCTCGACCAGCGTGCGCATCGCCTGGGCCCGGTCGCGTACCAGCTCCGTCGGGCGGCCCGGCGGCAGCAGCTCGGCCGCCGTCAGCAGCCCGGTCACCGGCGTACGCAGCTCGTGCGCGATGTCCGCGGTGACCCGGCGCTCCGCCTCGATCCGCCCGTTCAGCGCGTCGGTCAGCGCGTCCACCGCACCGGCCAGCTCGTCCGTCTCGTCGCGCACGACACCGCCGACCGCGTCCCGGACCCGGACGTCCGTGTTGCCCTGGGCGACCTTCCCCGCCGCCGCGGCCGCCTTGCGCAGCCGGCGCGAGAGCTGGCCGCCGATCAGCACACCCAGCGCGGAGCCGCCGAGGACCACCGAGACCGAACCGATGATCAGGGCCCGGTCCAGGTCGCCCATGATCGTGGTCGAGCGGTCCGCGAACCGGGTGTGCAGCGACAGCACGTTCCCGTTGCCCACCGGCACGGCCGCCCAGACGTCGGGCACCCCGCCGGAGTCGTCCACGTGCGTGGCGCGGCGGTTGTGCCGGACCTCCTCGCGCAGGCTCCGCGGCATCGTCGGGTCGTTGAGCTTCGCCCCGAACCGGGGGTCGGCCTTCTTCGTCTTCTTCGCCTCGTACAGCAGCTGCGCGTAGGTCAGCCGCTCCAGCTGGACCTCGCGGGCGTTCTCCAGCATCGAGACACGGGCCGCGTTGTGCACCACCAGGCTCAGCGCGACCGCGATCAGCGCGCCGACCGCCGCGATCGCGATGCTGATCTTCCAGCGGACGCCCGTCCGCAGGGAGGGCCGCCTCATGCCCGGAGCTTGTAGCCGAAGCCGCGGACCGTCTCGATCCGGTCCTGGCCGATCTTCGTACGCAACCGCTGCACATGGACGTCCACGACCCGGGTGTCGCCGCCCCAGCCGTAGTCCCAGACCCGTTCGAGCAGCTTGTCGCGGGAGAGCACGGTGCCGGGCGCCGAGGAGAATTCCAGGAGCAGCCGCATCTCGGTCGGCGTCAGCCCCACCTGCGCACCGCCCCTGCGGACCTCCATGCCCTCGGTGTCGACCTCCAGGTCCCCGAAGACCAGCACCCCGCCGACGGCCTCCGGCTCCGGCTGCCCGCCGCCGGCCAGGCCGCCCGACGCATGGCCGAAGCGGCGCAGCACCGCCCTGATCCGGGCCACCAGGACCGCCCCGTCGAACGGCTTGGTGACGTAGTCGTCCGCGCCGGCCTCCAGGCCGAGCACCACGTCGATCGAGTCGGCCCGCGCCGACAGCATGATCACGGGGACCGTCGACTCGTCCCGGATGCGGCGGCACAGGCTGACGCCGTCCAGACCGGGGACCATGACGTCGAGCAGCGCGATGTCGGGCCGGTCCGCCCGGAACGCTTCGAGGCCGGCCAGCCCGTCGGGCACCGCGGTGACCGCGAAGCCGTCCCGTTCCAGCGCGAGCTGGGTGGCCTCGCGGATGACGTCGTCGTCCTCGACGAACAGCACATGGGTCTCGGCCATCGGAAAGCTCTCAGTTCCTGGGCGGTTCCGAGGGCTCGGGAAGCTCCCCGTCGCCCGCGCCCACGGCTCGGTTGAAGTCGTTGCGCACCCGGTCCTCCTCGTTGAACCGGCCGTTCGCCCAGTGGTACGTGATCACCTCGTCGCCCGAGGGATAGGCCACCGAGTCCTTCTTCTCGTACACCTGGGTCGTCACGACCAGGTCGCCCCGGTCGATGGTGCCGTAGACGGCGGGCTGCTCCACGGCGAAGACGTTCTCGTACGTGCCGTTGGCGCGCGGCCGGTAGACGTAGGTGCCGACCCCCACCGAATCGCCGCAGGTCATCACGTTCACCACGACGTCGGCGGACGGGCCGCCGGTGATCCTGCCGTACGAGGTGTCCACCGGATACTCGTCGCCGCTGCACGGCTTCAGGTCCATCCGGACCCGCCCGCTGACCTTCGGGTCCGCCTTCAGCAGCGCCACGGCGTCCACCCGGGGCGCGGGCTTCGCGGTGGCGGCGGCCGTCGTGCTCGGGGTGACCTGGACGACCGGCTCGGCGCCCGCCGGGCCCTCGTCCCGGGTGCCCGTGCCGCCGGTGGAGCAGCTGGCGGCGAACAGCCCGAAGGCGGCGAGGCCGGCCAGTGCCGCGCTGCTCGCCGCCCAGCCGGTCAGCAGGCGTCTGCCGGAGCCTGCCCGTCCCCCGCCCGTTGTGCCGATGACCGTGTCGTCGTCACCGCTGCCTGTCAGGCCGCGCACCGCTCCCGCCCCCGCTTCTCGGCGAGCCGGGCCTCCCGGCTCGCCGCTTCCCTGTTCTCCAGCTCCTGGCGCAGTCGTGCCAGCGCACGGTGCAGCGTGCTCTTCACCGTACCGGCCGACATGCCGAGCGCCGCGGCCGTCTCCTCCGTGCTCATCTGCTCCCAGTGTCGCAGGACGACGACACTGCGCTGCTTGGGAGCGAGCACCCCCAGGATGTCCATCAGCAGGGCGCGGTCGGCGCGCTGCTCGGTGCCGTCCTCGATGCTGGCGTCGGGCAGCTGCTCGGTGGGCACCTCGTCCAGCTTGCGGGCCCGCCACCACTCGGTACGGGTGTTGATCATGACGCGGCGCAGATAGGCGTCGGCGAGGGACTTGTCCTCGATGCGGTCCCAGCGGCCGTAGGTCCGGGCCAGCGCGGTCTGGAGCAGGTCCTGTGCGTCCACGGGGTCCGGGACGAGCCGGCGCGCACTGCGCAGCAGCGCCTCCTGCCGGGTCCGTACGTACTCTTCAAAGCCGAGCACCTCGCCCTGCGCCATCACAACCGCCTCCATCCCGGTGGATCCCCGTAGACCGCTCGTACCGCTGTCCGCCGGTGGTCGTTCCGGCTGACGTCGCAGACGCTACGGAGCGGTTGTCACGAGGCTGTGCGGGGCAGCCGTACGCGGGCGCACGGCTGTCCATCGGTTGTGTAACAGCGCGGGGAGGAGACCGGACAAACGATCCCGCGCCGGACGCGCGAAGGGCCCGCCCACCCCGTCATTGTCACGGGGCGGGCGGGCCCTGTCCGCCGTTGTCACGAAGGCGGGCGGACGCTGTTACGCGGGTGGGACGGCCCGGTCGCTCAGGTCAGCGGCAGCCGGTAGCGGCCGCCGGCCAGCGGCTCGACCAGGCCGTCGGCGACGAGCCCGTCCAGAGCCCGGGCCCGCTGCACCGGCTCGTCCCACACCGCGTCGAGCGCCGCCTGCGGCACCGGGCCGACCGCTTCGCGCAGCACGGCGAGGAGCCTGCCGCGCACCTGCCGGTCCGTGCCGGCGTAGGTCTGGCCCCGGCGCGGCGGCCCCTGGTGCGCGGGCTTCCCGGCCAGCCGCCAGGCGCACTGCTCCGCGATCGGGCAGCGCGAGCAGTCCTCGTTCTTCGCGGTGCAGACGAGGGCGCCCAGCTCCATCGTGGCCGCCGCCCAGCGGGCCGCCCGCTCGTCCTCGTCGGGCAGCAGCTCCCGGGCGAGCCTGCGCTCGGCGGCGGTCGTCGCGTTCGGCGGGTACTGGATGCCGGTCGCGGCCCGTGCGAAGACCCGGCGGACGTTGGTGTCGAGGACGGCGTGACGCTGCCGGTACGCGAACGAGGCCACGGCCGCCGCCGTGTACTCGCCGATGCCGGGCAGGGCGAGGAGCTGGGCGTGCTCACTCGGTACGTCTCCGCCATGGCGTTCCGTTATCGCCTGGGCGGCCCCGTGCAGGCGCAGGGCACGGCGCGGGTAGCCGAGCCGGCCCCAGGCGCGGACCGCCTCGCCGGGCGGCTCGGCCGCGAGGTCGGCGGGGCGCGGCCAGCGGGCGAGCCACTGCTCGTACACCGGGAGGACCCGGCTGACGGGGGTCTGCTGCAGCATGAACTCGCTCACCATCACGCCCCAGGCACCCGCTTCGGGGCGGCGCCAGGGCAGATCGCGGGCGTGCTGGTCGAACCAACCGATCACGGGGGTGTGGAGGGAGGCGGGGGGCGTCTGTGTCGCAGTCGTGGCAGTCATCGCACCATCGATCCTGACACGGCGTTCCGCTTGGAGGCCCCACGCCCCGCGAGCCGTTGCGGCAACTGGCCGATGGGCCGTTTTCCGCCCGACCGAGGGTGTTGACCATGCGCAAACGTTTCGTCGCGCAGGGTCACCTCACGTGTGCTCGACGCCCGAACTGGCCCTCGCGGGATGATGATCCGCAAAACTTGGGGATCAAGGCGGCGGGTGGGGCGGGAGTTGGGCCGGATCTCTCGTACAGTTTGGGCCGTGGGATCTCTGCGCAATCCGATCGGTCCGCTACCCTCCAGCATCTACTGGCGACGGAGGGCGGTCGCTGCGGTCCTGGTCGTGCTGATCGCGCTGCTGATCGCATGGGCCGTCACCTCCGGTGGCGGCAGCGGGGATCACCACGACGACTCCAAGCCGCCCGGCTCCGGCCCCGCGGGCTCGATCACGCCCGGACCTTCCGGTTCCGGCCCCGCGATCAGCGAACAGCCCGGCGGGAGCGGCGGATCGGACGGCTCCGGCGGCAGCATCGGTGACCAGGACGGCAGTTCGGGCGGCGGTTCCGCCGGTACGGGCGGCGGCTCGGGTTCCTCGGATGCCAACGGCGGCGGCCAGGACACCGGTTCGGGTTCCGCTTCCGGTTCCACCGGCTCCGGCACGGGTGACGGGGCGGAGGCCGCGCGTCCGGTCCCGGCCGGCTCCTCGCTCGCCGACTGCGCCGCGGGCGCGATCCGGATCGGCCTGAAGACCGAACTCAGCTACGCCCCCGACGAGAAGCCGAAGTTCCGGCTGTTCGTCACGAACAACTCGTCCACCGCCTGCAAGGCCGACTTCGGGCCGAAGAGCGCGGTGCTCACCGTCACCGAGGCGGGCGGGGACGACGACGAGGTGTGGTCGTCCAAGGACTGCCCGCGCAACCCGAAGCCCGTCCTGATCGAGGTGCCCGCCGGGAAGACCGTCGTGCACACCGTGGAGTGGGACCGCGACCGGAGCGCCCCCAAGTGCGCGACGCCGCCCGCGGGCAAGGCCGAGCCGGGCACGTACCTCGTGGAGGCCAAGGCACCGGGCCGGCCCGTGCAGCGCGCCTCGTTCGTCCTCGCGAAGGACTGAGCGGGCGCCCCGGGGGACGGCCGGGGGTCTACACGTACCGTTCGAGGATGGACGACTCGGCCAGCCGGGACAGGCCCTCGCGCACGCTGCGCGCCCGGGCCTCGCCGACCCCGTCCACCGTCTGGAGGTCGTCCACGCTCGCCGCGAGCAGCTTCTGCAGACCGCCGAAGTGCTCCACGAGCCGGTCGATGATCGCGCCGGGCAGCCGCGGCACCTTCGCCAGCAGCCGGAACCCGCGCGGCGACACCGCCGAGTCCAGCGTCTCGGGCGAACCGCTGTAGCCCAGCGCCCTCGCGACCACCGGAAGTTCGAGCAGCTCCGTGTGGGTCAGCGAGTCCAGCTCGGTCAGCGCCTCCGCCACCGTGCGTGAACGCTTCGCCGTCGGCTCCGGCACGTAGTCCCGCACGACCAGCTCGCGCTCCGGCTCCACGCCCGCGATCAGCTCGTCCAGCTGGAGCGACAGCAGCCGTCCGTCCGTGCCGAGCTCCACCACGTACTCCGCGATCTCCGTCGCGATCCGGCGGACCATCTCCAGGCGCTGGGCCACCGCCGTCACGTCCCGGACGGTCACCAGGTCCTCGATCTCCAGCGCCGAGAGCGTCCCGGCGACCTCGTCCAGCCGCAGCTTGTACCGCTCCAGGGTGGCGAGGGCCTGGTTGGCGCGGGACAGGATCGCCGCCGACTCCTCCAGGACCCGCCGCTCCCCGTTCACGTACAGCGCGATCAGGCGCATCGACTGGGAGACCGAGACGACCGGGAAATTGCACTGCTTGGAGACCCGGTCCGCCGTGCGGTGCCGGGTGCCGGTCTCCTCGGTGGGGATCGACGCGTCCGGGACCAGCTGCACCCCGGCGCGCAGGATCTTCGTCATGTCCTTGTCGAGGATCAGGGCGCCGTCCAGCTTGGCCAGCTCCCGCAGCCGGGTCGCGGTGAACTCCACGTCCAGCACGAAGCCGCCCGTGCACATCGACTCGACGGTCTTGTCCATGCCGAGCACGATCAGAGCCCCGGTGTTGCCGCGGAGAATGCGCTCCAGGCCGTCCCGCAGGGCCATTCCGGGCGCGACGGCGCTCAACGAGGCGCGCATCAGCGCCTCGTTGCCCGTGGTTTGGCCGGACTTTCCGGGCGATGCTGCCCGGTCGCTGGCTGCCACTGCACTCCTCCGGTCACAGGTTTGCGGTGCCCTCGTGGCCTGTCGGTCGGAAACAGGCCGGATCCGATCGAAGGACCCTACGTCCCACGTGCCGTTCGTACGGACGGGCGAGACCAGGGCAAAGTCTACCGGCGTGCGTCGTCCTCCCGGGGGGCCTGTGCGCGGGTCCGGCGCGGGAGCGCCCTGAGCGCGTCGCCCATGTCGGCGACTTCCGTCACCTTCATACCGGCCGGGACCTTGCCCGGATCGGTCGGGACCAGGGCGTGCGTGAACCCCAGCCGGTGCGCCTCGGACAGCCGGCGCTGCACCCCCGTGACCCGTCTGACCTCGCCCGCGAGCCCCACCTCGCCGATCGCCACCAGGTTCTTCGGCAGCGGTGTGTCGCTCGCCGCGCTCGCCAGCGCCAGCGCGATCGCCAGGTCGGCGGCCGGCTCGGACAGCTTCACCCCGCCCACCGTCGCGCTGTAGATGTCCCGCTTGCCCAGCGAGCTGATCCGGCCGCGCTGCTCCAGGACCGCGAGCATCATCGACACCCGGGACGTCTCCAGGCCCGACGTGGTCCGCCGGGGGGACGGGATCTGCGAGTCCACCGTCAGCGCCTGCACCTCCGCGACCAGGGGCCGCTTGCCCTCCAGGGTCACGGTCAGGCAGGTGCCCGGCACCGGCTCGTCGCGCCGCGTGAGGAACAGGCCGGACGGATCGGCGAGCCCGGTGATCCCCTCGTCGTGCAGCTCGAAGCAGCCGACCTCGTCGGTCGCCCCGTACCGGTTCTTGATACCGCGCACCAGGCGCAGCCGGGCATGGCGGTCGCCCTCGAACGACAGCACCACGTCCACCAGGTGCTCCAGGAGCCGCGGCCCCGCGATGGCGCCGTCCTTGGTGACGTGGCCCACGAGCAGCGTCGACATCCCGCGCTCCTTGGAGGCCCGGATCAGCGCCCCGGCCACCTCGCGGACCTGCGCCATCCCGCCCGGCGCGCCGTCGATCTCCGGCGAGGCCACGGTCTGCACCGAGTCCAGGATCAGCAGCGAGGGCTTGACCGCGTCGAGGTGGGCGAGCACCGCCGACAGATCGGTCTCCGCCGCCAGATACAGGTGGTCGCTGATCGCATGGATGCGGTCGGCCCGCATCCGGACCTGGGACGCGGACTCCTCGCCCGTCACATAGAGGGTGCGGTGCTCGTCGGTCGCCGCCTTCGCCGCGACGTCGAGCAGCAGCGTGGACTTGCCGACGCCCGGCTCGCCCGCGAGCAGCACGACGGCCCCGGGCACCAGCCCGCCGCCCAGCACCCGGTCCAGCTCGCCGACGCCGGTCGGCCGGGCGGTGGCCTGCCGGCTGTCCACCTGGCCGATGGGCAGCGCGGCGGTGGAGACCCGCCCCGCGGCCGTGGTCCGGACGGCGGGGGCGCCGCCGAACTCCTCGACCGTCCCCCACGCCTGGCACTCGGGGCAGCGGCCGAGCCACTTCGCGGTGGTCCAGCCGCATTCGGTGCAGCGGTAGGACGGCCGGTCCTTCGCGGATTTCGTACGGGCAGCCATGGCGCCACCGTATCGGTGGGGTCTGACAGCGCGGCCGGGAACGCCCGCCCCTTATCGCGCCATACGTTCACCCGTAAGGGTTAAATCCACGCAAGCGGCGCGAGCGGGTGAGGCGCCGCGCCTACGGTCGCAAGGTGACGAGCAGCAGGCTGGAGACTCCGACGAACACCCCCGGCGCGCACCGGGGACAGCATCGCGCGCCCCACTCCTCGCACGCCACCCCGAAGAAGCCGCCCGCCCGTTACGAGCCGCATCTCGACGGCCTCTTCACCTACTGCCTCTCCGTCCTCTGCGACCACGACGCCGCCACCGAGGCGCTGGGCGGCGTCCTGGCCCTGGCCGAACGGCAGGGCTCCCGCTGTCCGGCCGACGAGGAGGAACGTAAAACCTGGCTGTACGCCCTGGCCAGGTGGACGTGTCTGCGCCGGCTCACCGAGCAGAAGCGGGGCCGCCGCGCCCATCGCCGCCTCGACCCCGCCCGCCCCCCGCACCGCAGGCCCCCCGACGAGGACCGCCACGCCCCGGCGGCCGCCCGCCCCGCCCGCCGCGCGCCACGCCCCGCGCCGCAGCCGTCACCGGCCCCGCGCACCGCCGCACCCGCACCCGCCCCGCCGCAGACCGCCCCCGCCGTCGAGGCGCACCGCCGGGAGCTGGCCCAGCTGGCCTGGCCCGAGGCCGCGGGCACCACGCCGGAGCAGCGCGAGGCCCTGGAGCTCGCCGTCCGGCACGGGCTGACCCCGCGCGCCGTCGCCGCCGTCCTCGGCCTGGACCGCACGGCCGCCCGCGAGCTGCTGGCCGGCGCCGCCTGCGAGGTCGAGCGCACCCGGGCCGCCCTCGCCGTCGTGGAGACGGGCAACTGCCCCACGGCCGGCCGGCTCACCGGCGACCACCGCGCGCTGCTCTCGCCCACGCTCCGCCGCGAGCTCGTCCGGCACGTGGACGATTGCCCGCGCTGCCGCCGCGCCGCCGAGCGCGCCGGGGCCGACGGGCCGTGGCCCGGGAAGACGGTGACCCCGGCCGCCGTGCTGCCGGTCCTGGAGGCCCCGAGGCCGTCCGCGTACGTGGCCATGCTGCACGCGCAGAAGCACCAGAAGAATCGGTCCGCCACACCGCGCTTCGACCGCACCGGCTTCCCCATGGACCCCAAGGACCACGCCGCGCGCCGCGACCGGCTGCGCTCCCGGGTCATGACGACGACGGTCGTCGCCACGGTCGTCGCCGCCCCGGTCATCGCCCTGTGGTCCGCCTACCGGGGCGCGCCGCTCACCGGTGAGGGCCGCGACGGCCCGGCGGTCAGCGCCGCCGACAACGGGACCGGTACGGCGCAGACCCCCTACGACGACTACGAGAACGCCGGCAACGCCCGCCCGGACGCCGGCTCCCGCTTCACCGGCAAGGACTCCCTGCCGGAGGTCTCCGCGGAGATCATCAGCAAGGGCACCGACCCCTCCCGCGACCCCGCCGCGCACGGCGAGGGCCGGCTCACCGTGCGGACCAGCACCGCCGGCTCCGCGACCTTGATCACCCTCACCGCGTCGCAGGCCGGCCCGGTCTCCTGGTCCGCCGCCACCGACCGGTCCTGGGTGAGCCTGAGCCGTACCTCCGGGAAGCTCCCGGCCGGGGGCAGCGTCACGATCCGCGCCCTCGTGGACCACGCGCGGCAGCCCGCGGGCCCCTGGACCGCCCACCTCACCCTCGCCCCCTCGGGCGCGGTCGTCGCCCTGCACGGCTACGGGGCCAAGGCGCCCACCCCCGGCGCCACGCCGCGCGGACTCCACCCGCGCCCGGCCAGGCCGAGTGCGCCGGACCCGACGCCCACGCCGGACCCGTCCACGCCGACGCCGACGCCGGACCCGACGGACCCCACGCCCACGCCGACGGAGACGGACCCGAGCCCCACCCCGGACCCGACCGGCTCCTCCGGACCGCCCGCCCCGCCGAAGGGGCCGAGCACCCCGCCCGCCGCGGACTGACGGTGCCGGGCGGCTACGCCGGGTCCGCCGGGTGCGGGGCCATCGGCAGCAGCGAGGCGAGCCGCTGCTCGCACAGCTCGGTCAGCGTGGCGTACGCCTCCTTGCCCATCAGCTCGATGAGCTCCGGCCGGTACGACACGTACACCGGCTCACCGGCCCCGTGCGCGGAGGTCGCCGACGTGCACCACCAGTGCAGGTCGTGGCCGCCCGGACCCCAGCCCCGCCGGTCGTACTCACCGATCGACACCTGGAGCACCCGCGTGTCGTCGGGCCGGTCGATCCACTCGTACGTACGCCGTACGGGCAGCTGCCAGCACACGTCCGGCTTGGTCTCCAGCGGCTCCCGGCCCTCCCGCAGCGCCAGGATGTGCAGCGAGCAGCCCGCCCCGGCGGCGAAGCCCGGCCGGTTCTGGAAGATGCACGAGCCCTGCCAGCGCCGGGTCTGGCGGTCCCCGTCCTCGTCGGTCTGGGTCCAGCCCGTCTCCGTACCCACGTCGTGGAACTGCCACAGCTCCGGAGTGAGGCGCGCGACATGACCGGCCACGCGCTTCTCGTCGTCCTCGTCCGAGAAATGGGCGCCCAGCGTGCAGCAGCCGTCGTCGGCGCGGCCCGCCTGGATGCCCTGGCAGCCGCTGCCGAAGATGCACGTCCACCTGGACGTCAGCCAGGTCAGATCGCAGCGGAAGACCTGCTCGTCGTCGGCGGGGTCGGGGAACTCCACCCAGGCGCGCGCGAAGTCCAGCTCCGTCTCGTCGGAAGGATCCGGCTCCGCCGCCGGGGTGTGCATCTCCACCTTCTCCACGTGCTTGATGTCCTGCGGGGTCTCCGCCTCGATGTCCCGCTTCTTCGTGGCTTTGCCCGGCTTCGCCTTTTTCGTCTTTGGCACGGGCCCAGAGTAAGTCCGCCACCGGCAGTAGCGTGCCCTGCATGAGACTCGGAGTCCTCGACGTGGGGTCGAACACGGTTCATCTGCTGGTGGTGGACGCCCACCCCGGCGCCCGCCCGCTGCCCGCGCACTCGC
Source organism: Streptomyces sp. NBC_00209 (assembly GCF_045206345.1). NCBI lineage: Bacteria > Bacillati > Actinomycetota > Actinomycetes > Kitasatosporales > Streptomycetaceae > Streptomyces > Streptomyces sp. NBC_00209. Next base: position 3,989,866 of record NZ_CP108121.1, read on the forward strand.
ACAAGGCCGAGCTGCGCCTCGCCGAACTCCTCGACGAGGACGGCGCGATCGGCCCGCTCGGTGTGGACCGGCTGGTGGGGACGATCGCGGGCGCGCTCGAAGCCGCCGAGGACAAGGGCTGCGAGGACGTCCTCGCCTTCGCCACCTCCGCGGTACGCGACGCGAGCAACGCCGACCAGGTCCTGGAGCGGGTACGGCAGGAGACGGGCGTCGACCTCGCGGTCCTCAGCGGTACGGAGGAGGCCCGCCTCACCTTCCTCGCCGCCCGCCGCTGGTACGGCTGGTCGGCGGGCAAGCTGCTGGTCCTCGACATCGGCGGCGGCTCGCTGGAGATCGCGTACGGCCTGGACGAGGAACCGGCAGCCGCGGTCTCGCTGCCGCTGGGCGCCGGGCGCCTCACCGCGGGCTGGCTGCCGGGCGACCCGCCGGACCCTGCCGAGGTCAGGGCGCTGCGCCGGCACGTACGGGCGCGCATCGCCCGCAGCGTCGGCGACTTCACCCGCATCGGCCGCCCGGACCACGTGGTGGCCACCTCCAAGACGTTCAAGCAGCTGGCCAGGATCGCGGGCGCGGCGCGCACCGCGGAGGGCCAGTACGTGCCGCGCACCCTCAGCCGCAAGGCGGTGGAGGAGTGGGTGCCGAAGCTGGCCGCGATGACCGCCGAGGAGCGCGGGACCCTGCCCGGAGTGTCCGAGGGGCGGGCCGCGCAGCTGCTGGCCGGGGCGCTGGTCGCGGAGGGCGCGATGGACCTGCTCGACGTGGACGAGCTGGAGATCTGCCCGTGGGCGCTGCGCGAGGGCGTGATCCTGCGCCGCCTGGACCACCTGCCGTCGGGCGGGGAAGCGGCGCTGGACTGAGGGGGGAGTGGGGCCGGCGCGGAGGTGGCGCGGCTGGCGGTGCGGCCCTTCTCACTTTCAGCCGCTCTCCCTCGGCGGGGCGCAGCACTGCCCGTACGCTGTCTGCGTGGCAGAACCAGCGGTGCGCGTCCCGGATGCGAAGGTCGCCCTGTCGACGGCCTCGGTCTATCCGGAGTCGACGGCGACGGCCTTCGAGATCGCCGCGCGCCTCGGCTACGACGGCGTCGAGGTCATGGTCTGGACCGACCCGGTCAGCCAGGACATCGAGGCGCTGCGCCGGCTCTCCGACTACCACCAGGTGCCGATACTCGCCGTGCACGCGCCGTGTCTGCTGATCACCCAGCGGGTCTGGTCGACCGATCCGTGGGTCAAGCTCCAGCGGGCCCGCGCCGCCGCCGAGAAGCTGGGCGCGTCGACGGTCGTCGTACACCCCCCGTTCCGGTGGCAGCGCAACTACGCCCGTGACTTCGTCAGCGGAATCTGGCGGATGGCCGACGAGACGGACGTCCGGTTCGCCGTCGAGAACATGTACCCGTGGCGCTACCGGGACCGCGAGATGCTCGCGTACGCCCCCGACTGGGACGTCACCAACGACGACTACCGGCACTTCACGGTGGACCTGTCGCACACCGCCACCGCGCGTACGGACGGCCTGGCGATGGTGGACCGGATGGGCGACCGGCTGGCCCACGTCCACCTGGCCGACGGCAAGGGCTCCAACAAGGACGAGCACCTGGTGCCCGGCCGGGGCGACCAGCCCTGCGCGGAACTGCTGGAGCGGCTGGCCGGTTCCGGCTTCGACGGGCACGTGGTCATCGAGGTCAACACCCGCCGCGCGATGTCCACCGCCGAACGCGAGGCCGACCTCGCCGAGGCGCTCGCCTTCACCCGGCTCCACCTCGCCGCGTCCACCGAGGGCGCGCCGCGCCCATGACCCCGGACGCACCGGGCCCCAAGCGCCGGGGCCGCCCCGCCCGCGCCGCGTCGGACACCGGCCCGGACGCGCGCACCCGCATCCTGGAGGCCGCCCGCACGGAGTTCGCCGAGCGGGGGTACGACAAGACCTCGGTCCGGGGCATCGCGCGTGCGGCCGGCGTCGACTCCGCGCTGGTCCACCACTACTTCGGTACGAAGGACGAGGTCTTCGCCGCCGCGATCGAGCTGTCGTTCGAGCCCGCCCTGCTCGTCCCGGCCGTCCTCGAAGGCGACACCGACGATGTGGGCGAACGCCTGGCCCGCGCCTTCATCGGCATCTGGGAGAACCCGACGACCCGGGCCCCCCTCCTCGCCGTCCTCCGCTCCGCCCTCACCCACGAGGCCGCCGCGAAGGTCCTCCGAAGCTTCGTACTGCGCCGCCTGCTGGAACGGGTGGCGGCGGGCCTGGAGATCCCGGACGCGACGTTCCGGGCGGAGCTGGCGGCGTCGCACATGGTGGGGATCGCGATACTGCGGTACGTGTTGAAGGCCGAGCCGTTGGCGTCCGTGCCGCCGGAGAAGATCGTGGCGATGGTGGCCCCGACGCTGCAGCGGTATCTGGCGGAGCCGTCCGCGTAAGCCCGCGCCACCATCGTCGGGGGCGCCGCCCCCGAACCCCCGCTGCTCAATCGCCGCAGGGGCTTGATTTTGCCGCTGCAGCCTTCCACCCGCGGCGCTTGAGCAGCGGGGTCCGGGGCGAAGCCCCGAAACCATCCGGCGTGCATCCCAGCCCCGCCGGCGTTTGAGGCGCGGGGTCCGGGGCAGCGCCCCGGTTTCGGGAAGGGGCGGGTAGGGGGACAGGCCCGCCGCAGGCACCGCCCACCCCCAAAGCTTCCGCATAGCGGACACCCGGTCCACATCCTGGCACCAACGGCGTACGCTCAAGAACAGTCTTCAACGCAGAAGGAGCGAAAAGACGATGCCCACGCTGAGGTCCCGCACAGTCACCCACGGCCGCAACATGGCGGGCGCCCGCGCCCTTATGCGCGCCTCCGGGGTACCCGGCGCGGACATCGGCCGGAAGCCGATCATCGCCGTCGCCAACAGCTTCACGGAGTTCGTGCCGGGCCACACGCACCTGGCCCCCGTCGGCCGGATCGTCAGCGCGGCGATCACCGCCGCCGGAGGCATCCCGCGCGAGTTCAACACGATCGCCGTGGACGACGGCATCGCCATGGGCCACGGCGGGATGCTCTACAGCCTCCCCTCCCGCGACCTCATCGCGGACAGCGTGGAGTACATGGTCGAGGCGCACTGCGCCGACGCCCTGATCTGCATCTCCAACTGCGACAAGATCACCCCGGGCATGCTCAACGCGGCCCTGCGCCTGAACATCCCGACCGTCTTCGTCTCCGGCGGCCCGATGGAGTCGGGCCGCGCCACGCTGGTCGACGGCACGGTGCGCACGCTCGACCTGGTCGACGCGATGTCGGAGGCGGTCAACGACAAGATCTCCGACGAGGACATCCTCCGCATCGAGGAGAACGCCTGTCCCACCTGCGGTTCCTGTTCCGGCATGTTCACCGCCAACTCGATGAACTGCCTGACCGAGGCCATCGGCCTCTCCCTCCCCGGCAACGGATCGGTCCTGGCCACCCACACCGCACGCAAGGCGCTCTACGAGGACGCCGCCCGCACGGTGCTGGACCTGACCCGCCGCTACTACGAGCAGGACGACGAATCGGTCCTGCCCCGCAACATCGCCACGGCCGCCGCCTTCGGGAACGCCATGGCGCTCGACATCGCGATGGGCGGCTCCACCAACACGATCCTGCACCTCCTGGCCGCCGCCCAGGAGGCGGGCGTCCCCTACGGCCTGACCGAGATGGACGCCCTGTCGCGCCGCGTCCCGTGCCTGGCCAAGGTCGCCCCCAACGTCGGCAAGGACCGCACGTACTACATGGAGGACGTGCACCGGGCCGGCGGCATCCCCGCCCTCCTCGGCGAACTGCACCGCGCGGGCCTGCTCAACGAGGACGTGCACTCCGTGCACAGCCCGTCGCTGGACGACTGGCTGAAGACCTGGGACGTGCGCGGCGGCTCCCCGGCGCCGGAGGCGGTCGAGCTGTGGCACGCCGCTCCCGGCTGCGTGCGCTCGGCGGAGGCGTTCTCCCAGTCCGAGCGCTGGGACACCCTGGACCAGGACGCCGAGGGCGGCTGCATCCGCTCCGCGGAGCACGCCTACTCCAAGGACGGCGGTCTCGCGGTCCTGCGCGGCAATCTGGCCGTGGACGGCTGCGTCGTGAAGACGGCGGGTGTCGACGAGTCCATCTGGACCTTCGAGGGCCCGGCCGTCGTCTGCGAGTCGCAGGAGGAGGCCGTCCAGAAGATCCTCACCCAGCAGGTCGGCGAGGGCGACGTCGTCGTCATCCGCTACGAGGGCCCCAAGGGCGGCCCCGGCATGCAGGAGATGCTCTACCCGACCTCGTATCTGAAGGGCCGCGGCCTCGGCAAGACCTGCGCCCTGATCACGGACGGCCGGTTCTCCGGCGGTACGTCGGGCCTGTCCATCGGCCACGCCTCGCCCGAGGCGGCGTCCGGCGGCGCGATCGCGCTGGTCGAGGACGGCGACCGCATCCGGATCGACATCCCGAACCGCTCGATCGACCTCCTGGTCCCCGACGAGGAGCTGGCCACCCGCCGCGAGGCCATGAACGGCGTGTACGCCCCGAAGAACCGCGACCGCAAGGTCTCGGCCGCCCTTCGCGCGTACGCCGCGATGGCGACGAGCGCCGACCGGGGCGCCGTCCGCGACGTCTCGAAGCTGGGCTGACCCGAGCCGTGCCGGGGGACCGCACCCACGGCCCCCCGGCCGCTCCCGCACCTGCGGGATAATCGACCCCGTGAGCGAGAACAGCGAGACCCCCGAAGGCGCGGCCCCCGGCCCGTCCGAGCCCGCGGCCGGCACCCCGCAGGGCCCGCAGCCCGAGCCCCTCCGCTTCTTCGGCACCACCTGGGTCGCCCACGACGGCCACTACGGACTGCGCCGCGCCGGAGCCGCCGTCGGCTCCCTCCTCGCGGCCGCGGCCGCCTGCCTCGTCCTGCGCTTCGCGTACCAGGGCCTGGAGATCGCCGACGTCGGCGGCTTCGTCGGCGTGCTGGTGGTCGCGATGTTCGCCATCTGCAGCGCGATCGCCTTCCGCAAGACCTGGGAGGGCTTCAGCAGCCGCCCGGCCGACCCGGCCCGCGAGGAGAACCTGCGCGGCCTGAAGGCCATCGGCTTCGTCGGCTCGCTGCTCGCGTACTTCTTCCGTACGTTCACCGAGGCGCCCGGCGAGAAGCTGAGGCGTACGGAGTACGAGGAAGCCGTCGCCCGGTACGCGAAGCGCCGCGCCTCCCGCACCGGCAACCCGGCCGCCCGCAAGAAGAAGGGCCGCCGCGGCTGACGCGTCCGGACCCACCGGGCACGATGGCCGCATGACCACAACAGCATCCCCACAGCCCTCGCGGGCCCTGTCCTTCGACCGGGCCGCCGCCCAGTACGCCGCCGCCCGCCCCAGCTACCCGGACGCGCTGTTCGACGCCGTCGAGGACCTGGCCGGACGCCCCCTGCGCGGAGCCCGCGCCCTGGACGTGGGCGCGGGCACCGGCATCGCGACCCGCCGCCTCCTCGACCGGGGCGCCCGCGTCGTCGCCGTGGAACCCGGGCCAGGCATGGCCGCCCAGCTGCGCCGGGACCTCCCGGACGTCCCGCTCGTACAGGGCGACGGCAACCGGCTCCCCTTCGCGACCGCCTCGGCCGACCTGATCACGTACGCCCAGTCCTGGCACTGGACCGACCCCGCCCGCTCGGCCGCCGAGGCCCGGCGCGTCCTGCGGCCCGGCGGCACGCTCGCCCTCTGGTGGAACGTCGCGGACAGCACGGTCCCGTGGCTCGGCGCCCAGGAGGAACGGCTCGTCCGGTTCTTCGGCGTCGAGCCGGGCAAGCTGGGCCGCGGCATCGCCCACGGCTCGGCCACCCAGGGCCGCGCCCTGCCGCCGGACCTCGACTTCACATACCGCCGCGTCCCGTGGACCAGGAGCGTCCCCCTCGCCACCCACCTCGACAACCTCGGCAGCCACTCCGCGTTCCTGACCACCGACGACGAGGCGGCCCGCGGCTTCCTCGCGGAGGAGCGGGCCCTGCTCCTGGCGGAGTTCCCGGACGGCACGGTGGAGGAGGCGTACGTCGTGGAGCTGCACGCGGCCGTGCGCTGAGCCGAGTCGGTCACGCCCCGTCCCTTGACGGCGATGCCTCGCCGGAGCCAATATTCATCACATGATGAATTCTTCGGGCGTCGCCGTCGAGGCCCGTGGCCTCACCGTCCAACGAGGCAGCCGCACGGTCCTCAAGGGCCTCGACTTCACCGTCGAACCCGGCAGGATCACCGGCCTCCTCGGCCCCTCCGGCTGCGGCAAATCCACCCTCATGCGCGCCGTCGTGGGCACTCAGGCCAAGGTCACCGGCACCCTCCAGGTCCTCGGCAGCCCCGCAGGACACCCCTCCCTCCGTCCCCGCGTCGGGTACGTCACCCAGGCGCCCTCCGTCTACACCGACCTCACCGTCCGGCAGAACCTGGACTACTTCGCGGCGATCCTCCAGCCCGGCCGCGCCCACCGCGACACCCGCCACGAGGCCGTCACCCGCGCGCTCACCGAGGTCGACCTGACCAGCCACGAGGACGCCCTCGCCGGCAACCTCTCCGGCGGCCAGCGCACCCGCGTCTCGCTCGCCGTCGCCCTCCTCGGCACCCCCGACCTGCTCGTCCTGGACGAACCGACCGTCGGCCTCGACCCGGTCCTGCGCCGCGACCTGTGGCAGCTCTTCCACACCCTCGTCACCGGACGCGGCACCGCGCTCCTCATCTCCTCCCACGTCATGGACGAGGCCGAGCGCTGCCACCGCCTCCTCCTCATGCGCGAGGGCGAGATCCTCGCCGACGACACCCCGGACGCCCTGCGCGCCGCCGCCGGCGCCGACACCGTCGAAGCGGCCTTCCTCCACCTGGTCGACGCGGCCGCCACCCGCAAGGAGAACGCCCGATGAGCAGCACCTCCGTCACCGCCGCGAGCACCGCGCCCCTCAGCCCGGCCCGCACCCTCGCCACCGCCGCCCGCGTCCTGCGCCAGCTCGCCCACGACCCCCGTACGGTCGCGCTGCTCCTGCTGATCCCGGTCCTCCTGATCACGCTGCTGCGGTACGTCTTCGACGGCAGCCCGCGGACCTTCGACTCGACCGGCGCCTCCCTGCTCGGGATCTTCCCGCTGATCACGATGTTCCTGGTGACCTCGATCGCCACCCTGCGCGAACGCACCTCAGGCACCCTGGAGCGCCTGCTCTCGATGCCGCTCGGCAAGGGCGACCTCATCGCGGGTTACGCGCTCGCCTTCGGCGCCGTCGCCGTCCTCCAGTCGCTCCTGGCCACCGGCCTGTCGGTGTGGGCCCTCGGCCTGGACGTCATGGGGTCGCCGTGGCTGCTGCTCCTGGTCGCCCTGCTCGACGCGCTGCTCGGCACGGCACTCGGGCTGTTCGTCTCGGCGTTCGCGGCCTCCGAGTTCCAGGCCGTGCAGTTCATGCCCGCGGTGATCTTCCCGCAGCTGCTCCTCTGCGGCCTCTTCATCCCGCGCGACCGGATGGCGCCGTTCCTGGAGGCCGTCTCCCACGTGCTGCCGATGTCGTACGCCGTGGACGGGATGAACCAGGTGCTCCACCACACCGACGTCACCGGCGACTTCGTCCGGGACATCCTCATCGTGGCGGGCTGCGCCCTGCTCGTCCTGGCCCTCGGCGCGGCCACCCTCCGCCGCCGCACCGCCTGACGGGGCGGTGCGAAGATGGCGCCGACGAGCACTGAGCACCGCGCACATCGAGCACCGCCCGGAGGGTGAACGGCATGACCCAGACAGTTGCAGTCCTCGGTACCGGCAAGATCGGCGAGGCCCTGCTCAGCGGGATGATCCGGGCCGGCTGGCGCCCGTCGAACCTGCTGGTCACCACCCGCCGCTCGGACCGGGCCGAGGAACTGCGCGACCGCTACGGCGTGGACGCGGTCACCAACGCGGAGGCCGCCAAGCGGGCCGACATCCTCATCCTCGCGGTCAAGCCCCAGGACATGGGCCGCCTTCTGGATGAGCTCGCCCCGCACCTCACCGCGGACCGCCTGGTCATCAGCGCGGCGGCCGGCATCACGACCGCGTTCATCGAGGACCGCCTCACCGCCGGCACCCCGGTCGTCCGCGTCATGCCGAACACCCCCGTCCTGGTGGACGAGGGCATGTCCGTCATCTCGGGGGGCAGCCACGCCACGGGGGAGCACCTCGCCTCGACGGACGCCATCTTCAAGGGCGTCGGCAAGACCCTGCGCGTCCCGGAGTCCCAGCAGGACGCGGCCACCGCGCTCTCCGGCTCGGGCCCGGCGTACTTCTACTTCCTGGTCGAGGCGATGACGGACGCCGGCATCCTGCTCGGCCTGCCGCGCGCCCAGGCGCACGACCTCATCGTCCAGGCCGCGATCGGCGCCGCCGTGATGCTCCGGGACAGCGGCGAGCACCCGGTCAAGCTCCGCGAGGCCGTCACCAGCCCGGCCGGCACCACCATCAGCGCCATCCGCGAGCTGGAGAACCACGGCGTACGCGCGGCCCTCATCGCCGCACTCGAAGCGGCCCGCGACCGCAGCCGTGAACTGGCCTCCGGCAACGGCTGACACCCACGCGTCGGCCCCGGTCAACCCCGGGGTTGACACGCCCCCTCCCGATCCGTAGTGTGCTCCGAGTTGTCCGACGTGAGCGCCGACCCCGGTCGGTCCCCGGACAGCCATTCCGCAAGAAACACAACGAGCACGCGACAGCTGTCGCATGTCTTGGCGTGTGCTTATGCGAAATGAGGAATCCGCGTTCGAAAGAGCGCGACCCCGATTGGCGTCGGGGCCCAGGATTCCGCTAATGTCTCACTCGTCGGAACGGCCCAACGGCCGGGAAGGCAAGCCCCACTGACTGGGAATCAGGCCCGAAAGGATCTGATAGAGTCGGACTCGCCGGAAAGGGAAACGCGAAAGCGAAGAACTGGAAAGCGAAACCCGCTTCGACCGGGAATCGGACGCGAAAGAGTCTGATAGAGTCGGAAACGCAAGACCGAAGGGAAGCGCCCGGAGGAAAGCCCGAGAGGGTGAGTACAAAGGAAGCGTCCGTTCCTTGAGAACTCAACAGCGTGCCAAAAGTCAACGCCAGATATGTTGATACCCCGGCCTGCTTCGGCAGGTTGGTGGTTCCTTTGAAAGTCCTACACGGTCCTCTTGGGGTCCGGGTAGGCAAAACACAGCGAGGACGCAGTGGACGACGGGTCTTATTCCGACCTTGTCGTTCCGCTCTCGTGATGTGTCTCCCGATTACGGGAAAACATTCACGGAGAGTTTGATCCTGGCTCAGGACGAACGCTGGCGGCGTGCTTAACACATGCAAGTCGAACGATGAAGCCCTTCGGGGTGGATTAGTGGCGAACGGGTGAGTAACACGTGGGCAATCTGCCCTTCACTCTGGGACAAGCCCTGGAAACGGGGTCTAATACCGGATAATACTTTCTCCCTCCTGGGAGAAGGTTGAAAGCTCCGGCGGTGAAGGATGAGCCCGCGGCCTATCAGCTAGTTGGTGGGGTAATGGCCTACCAAGGCGACGACGGGTAGCCGGCCTGAGAGGGCGACCGGCCACACTGGGACTGAGACACGGCCCAGACTCCTACGGGAGGCAGCAGTGGGGAATATTGCACAATGGGCGAAAGCCTGATGCAGCGACGCCGCGTGAGGGATGACGGCCTTCGGGTTGTAAACCTCTTTCAGCAGGGAAGAAGCGAAAGTGACGGTACCTGCAGAAGAAGCGCCGGCTAACTACGTGCCAGCAGCCGCGGTAATACGTAGGGCGCAAGCGTTGTCCGGAATTATTGGGCGTAAAGAGCTCGTAGGCGGCTTGTCACGTCGGTTGTGAAAGCCCGGGGCTTAACCCCGGGTCTGCAGTCGATACGGGCAGGCTAGAGTGTGGTAGGGGAGATCGGAATTCCTGGTGTAGCGGTGAAATGCGCAGATATCAGGAGGAACACCGGTGGCGAAGGCGGATCTCTGGGCCATTACTGACGCTGAGGAGCGAAAGCGTGGGGAGCGAACAGGATTAGATACCCTGGTAGTCCACGCCGTAAACGTTGGGAACTAGGTGTTGGCGACATTCCACGTCGTCGGTGCCGCAGCTAACGCATTAAGTTCCCCGCCTGGGGAGTACGGCCGCAAGGCTAAAACTCAAAGGAATTGACGGGGGCCCGCACAAGCAGCGGAGCATGTGGCTTAATTCGACGCAACGCGAAGAACCTTACCAAGGCTTGACATACACCGGAAAGCATCAGAGATGGTGCCCCCCTTGTGGTCGGTGTACAGGTGGTGCATGGCTGTCGTCAGCTCGTGTCGTGAGATGTTGGGTTAAGTCCCGCAACGAGCGCAACCCTTGTTCTGTGTTGCCAGCATGCCCTTCGGGGTGATGGGGACTCACAGGAGACTGCCGGGGTCAACTCGGAGGAAGGTGGGGACGACGTCAAGTCATCATGCCCCTTATGTCTTGGGCTGCACACGTGCTACAATGGCCGGTACAATGAGCTGCGATGCCGCGAGGCGGAGCGAATCTCAAAAAGCCGGTCTCAGTTCGGATTGGGGTCTGCAACTCGACCCCATGAAGTCGGAGTTGCTAGTAATCGCAGATCAGCATTGCTGCGGTGAATACGTTCCCGGGCCTTGTACACACCGCCCGTCACGTCACGAAAGTCGGTAACACCCGAAGCCGGTGGCCCAACCCCTTGTGGGAGGGAGCTGTCGAAGGTGGGACTGGCGATTGGGACGAAGTCGTAACAAGGTAGCCGTACCGGAAGGTGCGGCTGGATCACCTCCTTTCTAAGGAGCATCTAGATTCCGCAAGGAATCCAGAGCCACTACGTCGGCAAATGTTCGACGGTGGTTAGCTCATGGGTGGAACGTTGACTACTCGGCACGGCAAGTTGTTTGTCACTAGTACTGCTTCGGCGTGGAACGTGAAAAATGATTGGTCGGGTCGGGCACGCTGTTGGGTATCTGAAGGTACGGGCTCGTTTGAGTCTGTTCCTTCGGTTGCCGGCCCCAGTGAACTCGCCTGTATTGGGTGGGGTGGTGGGTGGCTGGTCGTTGTTTGAGAACTGCACAGTGGACGCGAGCATCTGTGGCCAAGTTTTTAAGGGCGCACGGTGGATGCCTTGGCACCAGGAACCGATGAAGGACGTGGGAGGCCACGATAGGCCCCGGGGAGCTGTCAACCAAGCTTTGATCCGGGGGTTTCCGAATGGGGAAACCCGGCAGTCGTCATGGGCTGTCACCCGCTGCTGAACACATAGGCAGTGTGGAGGGAACGAGGGGAAGTGAAACATCTCAGTACCCTCAGGAAGAGAAAACAACCGTGATTCCGGGAGTAGTGGCGAGCGAAACTGGATCAGGCCAAACCGTATGCGTGTGATACCCGGCAGGGGTTGCGCATGCGGGGTTGTGGGATCTCTCTTTCATAGTCTGCCGGCTGTGAGACGAGTCAGAAACCGTTGATGTAGGCGAAGGACATGCGAAAGGTCCGGCGTAGAGGGTAAGACCCCCGTAGCTGAAACATCAACGGCTCGTTTGAGAGACACCCAAGTAGCACGGGGCCCGAGAAATCCCGTGTGAATCTGGCGGGACCACCCGTTAAGCCTAAATATTCCCTGGTGACCGATAGCGGATAGTACCGTGAGGGAATGGTGAAAAGTACCGCGGGAGCGGAGTGAAATAGTACCTGAAACCGTGTGCCTACAAGCCGTGGGAGCGTCGCTGTATGTGCTTGCACATACAGTCGTGACTGCGTGCCTTTTGAAGAATGAGCCTGCGAGTTAGCGGTGTGTAGCGAGGTTAACCCGTGTGGGGAAGCCGTAGCGAAAGCGAGTCCGAATAGGGCGATTGAGTTGCACGCTCTAGACCCGAAGCGGAGTGATCTAGCCATGGGCAGGTTGAAGCGGAGGTAAGACTTCGTGGAGGACCGAACCCACCAGGGTTGAAAACCTGGGGGATGACCTGTGGTTAGGGGTGAAAGGCCAATCAAACTCCGTGATAGCTGGTTCTCCCCGAAATGCATTTAGGTGCAGCGTCGTGTGTTTCTTGCCGGAGGTAGAGCACTGGATAGGCGATGGGCCCTACCGGGTTACTGACCTTAGCCAAACTCCGAATGCCGGTAAGTGAGAGCGCGGCAGTGAGACTGTGGGGGATAAGCTCCATGGTCGAGAGGGAAACAGCCCAGAGCATCGACTAAGGCCCCTAAGCGTACGCTAAGTGGGAAAGGATGTGGAGTCGCAGAGACAACCAGGAGGTTGGCTTAGAAGCAGCCACCCTTGAAAGAGTGCGTAATAGCTCACTGGTCAAGTGATTCCGCGCCGACAATGTAGCGGGGCTCAAGCGTACCGCCGAAGTCGTGTCATTCATACACATAGGGCCAACGCCTGTATGGATGGGTAGGGGAGCGTCGTGTGCCGGGTGAAGCAGCCGCGGAAGCGAGTTGTGGACGGTTCACGAGTGAGAATGCAGGCATGAGTAGCGATACACACGTGAGAAACGTGTGCGCCGATTGACTAAGGGTTCCTGGGTCAAGCTGATCTGCCCAGGGTAAGTCGGGACCTAAGGCGAGGCCGACAGGCGTAGTCGATGGACAACCGGTTGATATTCCGGTACCCGCTTTGAAACGCCCAGTACTGAATCAGGCGATGCTAAGTCCGTGAAGCCGGCCCGATCTCTTCGGAGTTGAGGGTAGTGGTGGAGCCGATGAACCAGACTTGTAGTAGGTAAGCGATGGGGTGACGCAGGAAGGTAGTCCAGCCCGGGCGGTGGTTGTCCCGGGGTAAGGGTGTAGGCCGTGTGGTAGGCAAATCCGTCACACGTTAAGGCTGAGACCTGATGCCGAGCCGATTGTGGTGAAGTGGATGATCCTATGCTGTCGAGAAAAGCCTCTAGCGAGTTTCATGGCGGCCCGTACCCTAAACCGACTCAGGTGGTCAGGTAGAGAATACCGAGGCGTTCGGGTGAACTATGGTTAAGGAACTCGGCAAAATGCCCCCGTAACTTCGGGAGAAGGGGGGCCATCACTGGTGAGAGCACTTGCTGCTTGAGCTGGGGGTGGCCGCAGAGACCAGCGAGAAGCGACTGTTTACTAAAAACACAGGTCCGTGCGAAGCCGTAAGGCGATGTATACGGACTGACGCCTGCCCGGTGCTGGAACGTTAAGGGGACCGGTTAGCTGCTCTTCGGGGTGGCGAAGCTGAGAACTTAAGCGCCAGTAAACGGCGGTGGTAACTATAACCATCCTAAGGTAGCGAAATTCCTTGTCGGGTAAGTTCCGACCTGCACGAATGGCGTAACGACTTCTCGACTGTCTCAACCATAGGCCCGGTGAAATTGCACTACGAGTAAAGATGCTCGTTTCGCGCAGCAGGACGGAAAGACCCCGGGACCTTTACTATAGTTTGATATTGGTGTTCGGTTCGGCTTGTGTAGGATAGGTGGGAGACTTTGAAGCGGCCACGCCAGTGGTTGTGGAGTCGTCGTTGAAATACCACTCTGGTCGTGCTGGATGTCTAACCTGGGTCCGTGATCCGGATCAGGGACAGTGTCTGATGGGTAGTTTAACTGGGGCGGTTGCCTCCTAAAGAGTAACGGAGGCGCCCAAAGGTTCCCTCAGCCTGGTTGGCAATCAGGTGTTGAGTGTAAGTGCACAAGGGAGCTTGACTGTGAGACCGACGGGTCGAGCAGGGACGAAAGTCGGGACTAGTGATCCGGCAGTGGCTTGTGGAAGCGCTGTCGCTCAACGGATAAAAGGTACCCCGGGGATAACAGGCTGATCTTCCCCAAGAGTCCATATCGACGGGATGGTTTGGCACCTCGATGTCGGCTCGTCGCATCCTGGGGCTGGAGTCGGTCCCAAGGGTTGGGCTGTTCGCCCATTAAAGCGGTACGCGAGCTGGGTTTAGAACGTCGTGAGACAGTTCGGTCCCTATCCGCTGTGCGCGTAGGAATATTGAGAAGGGCTGTCCCTAGTACGAGAGGACCGGGACGGACGAACCTCTGGTGTGCCAGTTGTCCTGCCAAGGGCATGGCTGGTTGGCTACGTTCGGAAAGGATAACCGCTGAAAGCATCTAAGCGGGAAGCCTGCTTCGAGATGAGTATTCCCACCCTCTTGAAGGGTTAAGGCTCCCAGTAGACGACTGGGTTGATAGGCCAGATGTGGAAGCCCGGTAACGGGTGGAGCTGACTGGTACTAATAGGCCGAGGGCTTGTCCTCAGTTGCTCGCGTCCACTGTGTTAGTTCTGAAATAACGAACAGCCGTGTTTTCATCCGGTGTTGGTTAATTTCATAGTGTTTCGGTGGTCATTGCGTTAGGGAAACGCCCGGTTACATTCCGAACCCGGAAGCTAAGCCTTTCAGCGCCGATGGTACTGCAGGGGGGACCCTGTGGGAGAGTAGGACGCCGCCGAACTCCTTTTAGGAAGAGCCCCGTGCCCTTGTGGCACGGGGCTTTTTCGCGTTCCGACCCTCTAAAGTCGTGCCATGCGCTACGAACTTGTCATCTTCGACAACGACGGTGTGCTCGTGGACAGCGAGCCGATCTCCAACACCATCCTGGCCGGCTACCTTACGGAGCTGGGCCACCCCACCACGTACGAGGAATCCCTGCGGGACTACATGGGGTCCGCCGTGCACCGCGTCCACGACCTCGTCCTGGAGCGGACCGGGACCAAGCTGCCCGAGGACTTCGACGTCACGCTCCACTCGCGGATCTTCGCCGCGTTCGAAGAGGAGTTGGAGCCGGTCCCCGGCGTGGACGAGCTGCTGGGCAAGCTGGTCGCCGACGGCGTCCCGTACTGCGTCGCCTCCTCCAGCAGCCACCAGCGCATCCGGGTCAGCCACCGGAAGACCGGGCTCGACCAGTGGTTCGAGGAGGAGTGGATCTTCAGCGCCGAGGACGTCGGCCGGGGCAAGCCGGCGCCCGACCTCTTCCTCCTCGCCGCCGAGCGCATGGGCGTCGCGCCCGAGCGGTGCGTCGTCATCGAGGACAGCCCGCTCGGGGTCGAGGCGGCGCGGGCGGCCGGCATGGACGTCTACGGGTTCGCGTCGATGATGCCCGCGGACCGGCTGAACGGTGTGACCGGGTATTTCTCCGACATGAGCCAGCTGCCGGAATTGCTTGCCTGACGCGTCTACCCACGGGTAGAAACTGGCTCTACGCTCGCCGCCATGACAGATGCACGGTTGCGGCACGGCAGGGCGTCCCTCGCGTTGAGCTTCTTCGTGCAGGGGGCCACCTTCGCCCTTCTGGTGACGCGGATCCCCGCGATCCAGGACCGGTACGGGATATCCGACGGCCTGCTGCCCGTGTTCCTCGCCGCCGTCCCGATCCTGGCCGGGGTGGGCAGTGTGCTCACCGAGAAGGCGGTCACCCGGGTACGGCCCCGGGTGGTCCTGCGGTGGACGCAGCCCGTCGTCCTCCTCGCGCTCCTCGGCGTCGGCGCCGGCAGCGAGCTCTGGCAGGCCGCCCTCGCGCTCGGGGTGTTCGGTCTGGCCGTCGGCGCGCTGGACGCGTCCATGAACATGATGGGCGTCAGCCTCCAGCGGGCGTACGGGCGCTCCATCATGCTCGGGTTCCACGCCGCGTACAGCCTGGGCGGGATCGCGGGGGCCTCGATGGCCTGGGCCGGGGCGCACTGGGACCTGTCGTTGCTGGTCTCGTACCTTCCGGCGGTCGTGGTGCTGCTGCCCGCGGCCTTCATCGGGAGCCGGTGGTACGTGGAGGGCGGCGAGGAGACACCGGAGAAGGGGGCGGCCGGTGTGGCCGGGGCGGTCTCCTTCCGGTTGCTGCTTCCCCTGTGCCTGGTCATGGCGTTCGCGTACATCGGGGACTCGACGGTCTCCAACTGGAGCGCGAAGTACCTCCAGGACGTCCTGGGCAGTTCGGAGCAGCTGTCCACCGTCCCGTACAACGTCTACATGGTGACGACGCTGCTGGGGCGGGCCGTCGGGGACCTCGGGGTGCGGCGGTTCGGGGCGGTGGCCGTGGTGCGGGGCGGGACCGTGCTCGCGGCCGGCGGGTTCGGCGTGGTGGCCCTGGCCGGCGGGGCGTGGACCGGGATGCTCGGGTTCACGCTGCTGGGGCTCGGGCTGTGCGTGATCGTGCCGCAGACCTTCGCGGCGGCCGGGCGGATGTTCCCCGGCGCGAGCGACACCGCGATCGCCCGGCTGAACATCTTCAACTACGTGGGCTTCCTCGTCGGATCCCCGCTCGTCGGGGCGCTCGGGGACGCCTGGAGCTACCGGGGCGCCATGCTCGTCCCGATGGTTCTGGTGCTGGCCACCCTCCTGTACGCCAAGTCGTTCGGCGCGGAACCCGCCCGATACGGTGGCGGGCATGAGCGGCCGCGCACAGCTGATGTGGGATGACGCAGTAACGGGCTACGACTTCGGGGAGAGCCACCCGATGGACCCCGTCAGGCTCGCCCTGACGATGGGCCTGGTGCGGGCGTTCGGCCTCGACCGGGCGGTCGACGTGGTCGCGGCCAAGCCGGCCGGGGACTCCACGCTGCGGCTCGTGCACCGCCCGGACTACGTGGCGGCGGTGAAGACCGCGTCCGCCGACCCCCGCTCGGCCGACCAGAAGTACGGCATCGGGACCGTGGACGACCCCGCGTTCGCCGGGATGCACGAGGTCTCCGCGCTGATCGCCGGGCAGTCCGTGGCCGCCGCCGAGGCGGTCTGGCGCGGCGAGACCCGGCACGCCGTGAACTTCACCGGCGGGCTGCACCACGCGATGCCCGGCGGCGCGGCCGGCTTCTGCGTGTACAACGACCCGGCGCTCGCCATCGCCCGGCTCCTGGAGCTGGGCGCCGAGCGCGTCGCGTACGTCGACGTCGACGTCCACCACGGCGACGGCGTGCAGGCGGCCTTCTGGGAGGACCCCCGCGTCCTGACGATCTCCCTGCACGAGCACCCCCGCACCCTGTTTCCGCAGACCGGCTGGCCGGAGGAGACCGGGGCCGGCCCCGGCGAGGGCGGGGCCGTCAATGTGGCGCTGCCCGCCGGGACCGGGGACGCGGGGTGGCTGCGGGCGTTCCACGCGGTGGTGCCCGAGCTGCTGGCGGACTTCCGGCCACAGGTCCTGGTGACCCAGCACGGGGCGGACACCCACTTCGAGGACCCCCTGGCGCACCTGGCGGTCTCGCTGGACGCGCAGCGCTCGGTGATGGCCGCGTGCCACGACCTGGCGCACACGTACGCGGACGACGGGCGCTGGGTGGTCCTCGGCGGGGGCGGTTACGCGGTGGTGGACGTGGTGCCCCGGTCCTGGACACACCTCGTGGGCATCGCCGCGCACGCCCCGGTGGACCCGGAGTCGGTGATCCCGTCGTCGTGGCGGGACGAGGTGTACGCGCGGACGCGGCAGTTGGGTCCGGCGCGGATGACGGACGGGCGGACGCCGTCGTGGTCGGCCTGGGAGGACGGGTACGACCCGGCGGACCGGCTGGACCAGGCGGTGCTCGCGACGCGGCGGGCGGCGTTCCCGCTGCGAGGGCTGCTGACCTGATCCGGGCACGGAGGGCCTGATCCGGGCACGGAGTGCTCGCGGGGTTACGGGGGTGAGTACGGTTTACGCCGACTGTGGGGCGTAATCGGGCTTTTGGCCCCTGGGCGGGCCGGTTCGGGCAGCATCGGTGGGGTGTTGAGCACCGGAGCGCTGCGTGCGCATCTGCTGGCGGCCCGGCTGGCCGGGCCCGTGGCCACCTCGCGTGAGGTGAGCCTGCGGAGTTATCGGCTGTTCGCGGCCAGGGACCCCCGGGTGACGCTCGGCCTCGACCCCGAACGGGGCTGGGACGAGCGCGAGTTACTGGAGCTGATGGCGGACAGGTGCGGGGTCTCGGACGATCCCGCGCATGTGTCCGGGCCCGATGTCATCGATCCGGAGCGGACGGTGGCGGGGCTCGACGCGTTCGCCGTACGGCTGGCGGAGGCGGCGGCCCGGCGGGTGCCGGTGCTGTTCGGGACCGGGCATCCGCATCGGCTGATCGGTTTCTACGCGGCGCTGGCAGACGCTTTGTCGTCGGCGGGCTGCCCCGTCCTCACCCCGGCACAGGGCCGATGTATCGACATAACGACTCGGTTTGGCGTACGTACGTACCACCTCGACTACGTACAGGGTGTCGCGCTGGTGCGTGAACCCGGCGCGGGGGCGGCCGGTGGTGGCACCGGCGCACACTCCCATTCGCCGCTGCCCGTACGGGTCGCGCTGGAGGCCGCCGCGGCCGGTCGCGGGCCCGTTCCGGAGCTGGTCGTCGGGGACCACGGATGGGTCTGCGGGGCAGGTCAGCTGGGCATCGAGGCGATCGGGCTGGCCGATACGGACGATCCCGCGCTGTTCGTCGGGGAGGCCGAGGGGCGGGTGGCGGTGGCGGTTCCGCTGGACGACGCCGTGCGGTCCGCGTACTACCTGCCGCTCACGCGCTATGTACTCAATCGGGCGTGTCTGTCACAGTAGCGGCCGATCGTCTCTCCTCTTCCCCACTCGCATCACCCGCCCCTAACCTGGGGAGTGAGCGCACAACGACGAAGAGTCACCGGAGGGGAAGCCGGTGCGCGTCTCGTGCGGAAGGTACAGGTGAGTCATGGCTGCTGACAGCGAGAGTCCTCTGAGCGAGGTCAAGTTTCTGACCGTGGCGGAAGTCGCCTCGGTCATGAGGGTGTCGAAGATGACCGTGTACCGCCTGGTGCACAGCGGTCATCTGCCGGCGATCCGGGTGGGCAGGTCCTTCCGGGTGCCGGAGCAAGCGGTTCACGCGTATCTGCGCGAGTCCTTCGTGGGGGTGGCATCGGCCTGACATTCCCCTCGGATTACGTCCCTCACGCGGTGGCGGGTAGGCTAGGCCGACGTAGGTCGTGTGGGCCCAGACGCCCCGCACCAGTGAAGAAGAAGTGAGCGAGGGTAGTCGTGGGCTCTGTTATCAAGAAGCGGCGCAAGCGGATGGCCAAGAAGAAGCACCGCAAGCTGCTCAAGCGCACGCGCGTTCAGCGTCGCAACAAGAAGTAAGCGAACGCAGTTCGTGAATCCGCAGCCCTCCCGCCGTTCCGGCGGGAGGGCTGCGGTGCTGTGTGCGGGGGTGCCCACCGGTTACGGTGACGTCCTGACCGACCGAATACGGGAGACCGACGGAAGGCGCTGATCTTGGGGAAGGCCGTGCTCGTCACGGGAGCGGCCCGGCAGCTGGGCGGCCGTTTCGTCCGGCGCGTCCAGCGCGATCCGGACGTGGAGCGGGTGATCGCCCTCGACGCGGTCGAGCCGGAACACGAACTGGGCGACGCCGTCTTCGTACGGGCGGACATCCGGGGGCCCGCCGTCGCCCGCGTGCTCGCCGACCACGACGTGGACACCGTCGTGCACCTGGACGTCAGCGGATTCGCGCTCGGGGCCCAGGGGCGTACGTCGGTCAAGGAGACCAACGTCATCGGGACCATGCAGCTGCTCGGCGCCTGCCAGAAGGCCCCGGCGGTGCAGCGGCTCGTGGTGAAGTCCAGCACCGGTGTGTACGGCTCGGCGCCCCGCGATCCGGCGGTGTTCCACGAGAACACCCCGCCCAAGTCGCTGCCCGGCGGCGGCTTCGCGAAGGACGCGGCCGAGGTCGAGGGGTACGTACGGGGCTTCGCCCGCCGCCGGCCGGACGTGGCCGTGTGCGTGCTGCGGTTCGCCAACATCCTGGGGCCCGACGCGGACTCGCCGCTCGCCGACTATCTGTCGCTGCCGGTGCTGCCGACGGTCTTCGGGTACGACCCCCGGCTCCAGTTCGTCCACGAGGACGATGTGCTGGACGTCCTGTCCATCGCGGCGAGCGAGCCCAGGCGCGGGACGCTGAACAGCGGCACGTTCAACATCGCGGGCGACGGCGTGCTGCTGCTCTCCCAGTGCGCGCGGCGGCTGGGGCGGCCGACGGTGCCGATGCTGCTGCCCGCGGTCACCTGGGTCGGACAGGCGCTGCGGGCGGTCGGCATGACGGACTTCTCGCCGGAGCAGATCCGGCTGCTCACCCATGGCAGGGTGGTCTCCACGGTCCAGATGCGCGAGACGCTGGGCTTCTCGCCCAGGTACACGACGGGGGAGACGTTCGCGGCCTTCGCGCGTAGCCGGGCGCCGGGCCTGCTGCCGCCCCGCGCGGTGGGCCGGGCCGTGGACCGCGTGGCCGAGGCCGTGCCCCGGATCGCCGGGCCCGGCTCCGGCGACGACACCCACCCGACCCCGAGCGCCAGGTAGAGGAGCGCAGCGACGATGGCGGATGCCAAGGTCATTCCGTTCGACGACGACCGTTCGCGGTCGGGGGGCGTGCCGCGCGCCGCGCGGCGGCGGACTCCGGTACGCGGCACGGGGTCGGTGAGCGCCCTGCCGGGGCAGGCGGATCCGGGCGAGCCCCAGGAGAGCCGTCAGGAGGGCACCCAGCGGGCCGGGGAAGCCGACCGGGGCCCCTGGGACCGCCGGATCGCGGGCGGGCTCGCCTTCCTGCGGCGGCGGGTCACCGGTGAGTACGACGTGGACGAGTTCGGCTACGACGAGGAGCTGACCGACCAGGTCCTGATGTCGCTGCTGCGGCCGGTGTACGAGAAGTACTTCCGGGTCGAGGTGAAGGGCGTCGAGAACATCCCGGCCGAGGGCGGGGCGCTCATCGTGTCCAACCACTCCGGGACGCTGCCGCTCGACGGGCTGATGCTGCAGGTCGCGGTGCACGACCACCACCCGGCGGACCGGCATCTGCGGTTGCTCGCGGCCGACCTGGTCTTCATGCTGCCCGTGGTCAACGAGCTGGCCCGGAAGGCGGGGCACACGCTGGCGTGCGCGGAGGACGCGGAACGGCTGCTGCGCCAGGGCGAGGTCGTCGGGGTGATGCCGGAGGGTTTCAAGGGGATCGGCAAGCCGTTCGGCGAGCGGTACAAGCTCCAGCGCTTCGGGCGGGGCGGCTTCGTGTCGACGGCGCTGCGGGCCGGGGTGCCGATCGTGCCGTGCTCGATCGTGGGCGCGGAGGAGATCTACCCGATGATCGGGAACGCGAAGACGCTGGCGCGGCTGCTGGGTTTCCCGTACTTCCCGATCACGCCGACGTTCCCCTGGCTGGGGCCGCTGGGGGCGGTGCCGCTGCCGACGAAGTGGACGATCCAGTTCGGTGAGCCGATCCCGACGGACGGCTATCCGCTGGAGGCGGCGGAGGACCCGATGCTGATGTTCAACCTGACGGACCAGGTGCGGGAGCAGATCCAGCACACGCTGTACAAGCTGCTGGTGCAGCGGCGGTCGGTCTTCTTCTGACGGCCGCCGCCGCACCGTGGGGCCGGGTCAGCCCTTCTCGTCCTCCGCGTCGATGCCGAGACCGCCGATGAGGCCCGGGAGCAGCGGCGGGATGGTGATGTCCGGCGACGGCGTCGAGCTCGGGGCCTCCTTCGACGGGCTCGTCGCGTCCGGCGACGGCGGGTCGAAGAGGCCGTCGGTGCCCCCGCCGATCAGGCCGCCGGCCGGGCTGGAACCGGCGTCCGAGGGGCGCGGCGAGGTGCTGGAGCCCGTATCGCCGTCCTCGTGGCGGCTGCTGGAGGACGAGGGCGACGGGGTGCGCGCGTCGGTGGACGGGTCCGCGCTGGTGCCCGTGGAGTCGGAGCGGCGGGACTCGGGGCCCCTCTCCGGGACGCGCGGGAACAGCGACTGGAGCGGCGCGACCTCTTCGTCTATGGCGTCGAAGACCGAACTGACCTGGTTGCCCACGTCGGTCAGCTGGACGGGGAGGCGGTCGCGGAGGCTGCTCCAGGTGTCGCGGTGGGAGCGGGAGAAGGAGTCCAGGGTCTGGATCGGACCGAGGGCGCCGTCCCGTTCGTACGCGGCGTGGAGGAGGCGGTGGCCCTCGGTGGCGTCGTGCGACATGCCGTTGAGGGTGCGCCTGATCTCGGCGAGCTGCTCGTGGTCGAGGTCGCCCGCGCGGGCGCGCTCCATGAGGCGGCGGGCCTCGCCGAGGCGCGTGGACGCCTGGTCGAGGAAGATCTCGCCGCGGTCGGTGTCGTCGCGGGTGAGGCCGAGGTGGAGGTCCTCCATGCCGCGCTTCAGGCCGTACAGCGAGTCACCGGGGAGGGCGTCGGAGCTGGCGGCGGCCACTCCGCCGAAGGCGCCGGCGGCCACCCCGACGGTGAGCCCGCCGGCGGCGAGGCCCTTGGTCCAGCGGGATCTGGGGCGCAGTTTGCGGAGCGGGGACGCGCGGTGGCTGCCCCTGCTCCGTTGTGAGGGCACCGTAGGGTCCGCGGACGCGCCTCCCTCGGCGAACATGGCTTCCATGGCGGCGACGAGCTGGGCTCGCTGCACCACTTTGACCTCGGGGTCCAATTGCGGCTTCGGTAGCTCACCGAGGCCGTTCGCCAGGGCCAACAGCGGTCCTCGGTCGGCCTGTTCGGCCGGGTCCTCGGGCTGTACGGCCGCCGCACCGCGGAGCGACTGCTCCTCCAGGGCCTGGGCGAAGGCGTTCGCCCGCCGGTGTGCCGAGACGTTTGCGATCACTGGCGGCACCTCCTCTCGTCATGACGGTCGACTCCCCTGGGGATCCGGAAGGTTGCACACCTTGAGCGCTTCCACACGAATGAGTGAGCGTCTGCGGACATGGTGTGACGACAGGGGGCCTGCAACCGGCACAACGAGTGGCTCGGCACTTGGGTTACGCACGAAAGATGATCGGACCAGTGCGTGATGAACGCATCGCCGGGACCGGCCCGGCGGGGGGAGCCGTCAGCGGGCATCGTCCGGGAGGAGCCGGGCGAGGGTGCGGACGGCACGGTACTGGAGGGTCTTGATCGCGCCCTCGTTCTTGCCCATGACGCGGGCGGTCTCGGCGACCGAGAGCCCTTGCAGGAAGCGCAGGGTCACGCACTCCTGCTGCTGGGGGTTGAGGCGGCGCACGGCCTGGAGGAGCGCCTCGTTGGAGAGGGATTCCAGGACGGAGTCCTCGGGGCTGCGCGCGACCTCGTTGGCGTCGAGCATTTCGCCGGTGGTCACTTCCAGCCGGAAACGACTGGATTTGAAGTGGTCGGCGACCAGGTTGCGCGCGATCGTGACCAGCCAGGCGCCGAAGTCGCGGCCCTGCCAGGTGAAGGTCGAGATGCGGCGCAGGGCGCGCAGGAAGGTCTCGCTGGTGAGGTCCTCCGCCGTCGCCTTGCTGCCCACGCGGTAGTAGATGTACCGGTAGACCGTGTCGCTGTACTGGTCGTAGAGGCGTCCGAAGGCGTCGGCCTCGCCGGCCTGGGCGCGCTCGACGAGCTCCATCATGCGCGCGCTGTCGCTGTCGGCGGCGGGCCGCCGCACCGGGGCGGCGCTGGTCGCCGCCCCGCGGGTGCCGCGTCTCCCCACCGCCGCGGCGCGTTCGGCCAGGGCGTAGCAGGGGCCGGCAGGTGCAGGGGTGGCGAATGCGGGTACGGCGTACGCGGTGGGGACGAAGCCGCGCATGCGTTCGGCTACTGATGCGCGCAGCGTAGCCAGGCCCGAGGCGTCAACCCCGACGTGTGGGTACACGGGACTCCCAGAGGCAGAGCTTCCATCACGAGCAGTGCGAAACCATCACTCGTCGTAGTGAGTGGCGGGTCCGGAATGCGTCTGAGGAGAATAACGCTTCGTACAGGCCGCGCTACGCCCAGTTGCGCAAATCACCGGTTGCGTCGCTTCCGTGCCAACTTTTCGACGCATCAAGTCACAGGTCGTGATCGCTTGTTGATCGAATTGCTTCGGAATCTGTCTGCGGGGGCGACGGGTTGTGGCCGGTGAAAGGGTGTGCCGTGTTGACGCACGCGGACGCGGAGAGTCAGCGGACGCGGAGAGTCAGCGGACGCGGCGGCGAGTCAGCGGCGGCGGCGGTGCAGGGCGACGGCCGCGGCCGTGCCGCCCGCGAGGGCGCCGACCCCGGCGGCGGCCGGGATGCCGACCTTGGCCGCCTTGCGGCCGGTGCGGTAGTCGCGCAGCCGCCAGTCGCGGGCGCGGGCGTGCTTGCGGAGCTTGGTGTCCGGGTTGATCGCGTACGGGTGGCCCACCAGCGACAGCATCGGGATGTCGTTGTGCGAGTCGCTGTACGCGGCGCAGCGCGCCAGGTCCAGGCCCTCCGCCGCCGCCAGGGCGCGGACCGCCTCGGCCTTCGCGGGGCCGTGCAGGGGTTCGCCGACCAGGCGTCCGGTGTAGACCCCGTCGACCGATTCGGCGACCGTGCCGAGCGCCCCGGTCAGGCCGAGCCGGCGGGCGATGATCGTGGCGGTCTCCACCGGGGCGGCGGTGACCAGCCAGACCCGCTGGCCGGCGTCCAGGTGGGCCTGGGCCAGGGCGCGGGTGCCGGGCCAGATGCGGTCGGCCATGTACTCGTCGTAGATCTCCTCGCCGATGGACATCAGCTCGGAGACGCGGTGGCCCTTGACGATGGACAGCGCGCTGTCGCGGGCGTCCTGCATGTGCTCCGGATCCTCGACGCCGGCCAGCCGGAACCACGCCTGCTGCCAGGCGAACCGGGTGAGCTCGCGGCGCTCGAAGAACTTCCGCTTGTACAGGCCGCGGCCGAAGTGGAAGAGCGCGGCGCCCTGCATCACGGTGTTGTCGAGATCGAAGAAGGCGGCGGCCCGTTCATCGCCGACGACGGGGAACTCCGGCTCCTCCGGTTCGGCGCGCTCCGGCTCGTCCTCGACGGCGGATTCGGCTTCGAGCGAGGACTTCCGCGCGGCCTCAGCCGCCGCCTCGCCCGCCAGCACACTGCGAGCCGTGGCGGAACGCCTGCGGGGGGTGAGCCATCCAAGAGCGGCCATGCGGTCGAGCATAGCCAGTCGGCCCGGCCGTTCCGGTTCCACCGTGGTGCCGCGGTGTGAACTCCTGGTGTCCGAGCACTCCCGGACGGGGTCGAGAATAAGAGGTATGAGTGCCTTGCTGCGCCGTAGGAAGAAGAGTCCCGCCGAGCGCGTGGTGACCCTGGTGGGGAAGCCCGGCTGTCACCTCTGTGACGACGCCCGCGCGGTGGTCCGGGCGGTCTGCGAGGAGACCGGTGCCGCCTGGGAGGAGAAGGACATCACCCAGGACGAGGAGCTGTACCGGGAGTACTGGGAGCAGATCCCCGTCGTGCTCGTGGACAACGAACAGCACACGTTCTGGCGGGTCGACCCGGCGAGACTGCGCAGCGCGCTGCTTTCCTGAGGGAAACCCGGTTACCATCGTGGGCGTTTTGAGTGGTCTCGGGGGCGTAGCTGTGAGGAGTGTGTGCTGCTTTGCCCCCTTCGGGCCTGCAACGGGCTGATGCGATCCATGGTTCCTGGATCGCACGACGGATGTGCGTGACCCCGGTCACTTTGACCGGACAAACCGGACACAATCTTTGTGCACGCGTTCACAAAGACATAGCCTGCATTCGACGGGGCGGTCTTGGGACATACGGCCGCCTAAAGCCCCGCTCATCCCGCAGGAGCACCGTGGCAACTGGCCGAAATCACCGACCGGCGACCCGTAGCCGAGGAATTCCCGAGGCCACCGTCGCCCGACTTCCGCTGTATCTCCGCGCGCTGACCGCGCTCTCCGAGCGCTCGGTCCCCACGGTCTCCTCCGAGGAGCTCGCCGCGGCGGCGGGGGTCAACTCCGCGAAGCTGCGCAAGGACTTCAGCTATCTCGGCTCGTACGGGACGCGCGGCGTCGGCTACGACGTCGAGTATCTCGTCTACCAGATCTCGCGCGAGCTCGGCCTCACCCAGGACTGGCCGGTCGCCATCGTCGGCATCGGAAACCTCGGCGCGGCCCTCGCCAACTACGGCGGCTTCGCATCCCGCGGCTTCCGCGTCGCCGCGCTCATCGACGCCGACCCGGCGATGGCCGGTACGCCCGTCGCGGGCATCCCCGTCCAGCACGCCGACGACCTCGACCGCATCATCAGCGAGAACGGCGTCTCCATCGGCGTGATCACCACCCCGCCCGGCGCCGCCCAGCAGGTGTGCGACCGGCTCGTCGCCGCCGGTGTCACCTCGATCCTGAACTTCGCGCCGACCGTCCTCTCCGTGCCCGAGGGTGTCGACGTGCGCAAGGTGGACCTCTCCATCGAGCTCCAGATCCTCGCCTTCCACGAGCAGCGCAAGGCCGGTGAGGAGGGCGTCGACACCACGCCCGACCCGGCCGCGCCGCCCGTACGCGCCACCACCAACCGGAAGGGACCCGACGGGGACATGCCCGCCGTGATGCCGGCATGAGCCTGCTCCTCGTGGGTCTGAGCCACCGCAGCGCCCCCGTCTCCGTACTGGAACGCGCCTCGCTGGCCGCCGACACCCAGGCCAAGCTGCTCCAGGACACCCTGGCGGCCGAGCCCGCCGCCGAGGCCACCGTCCTCGCCACCTGCAACCGCATCGAGCTGTACGCCGACGTGGACAAGTTCCACGCGGGCGTCGCCGAGCTCTCCACGCTCCTCGCCCAGCACAGCGGTGTCGGGCTGGACGAGCTCACTCCGTATCTCTACGTGCACTACGAGGACCGGGCCGTCCACCACCTGTTCTCGGTGGCCTGCGGGCTCGACTCGATGGTCGTCGGCGAGGGCCAGATCCTCGGCCAGATCAAGGACGCGCTCGCCCTCGGCCAGGAACTGCACACCGCGGGCCGACTGCTCAACGACCTCTTCCAGCAGGCCCTGCGCGTCGGCAAGCGCGCCCACAGCGAGACCGGGATCGACCGGGCCGGGCAGTCGCTCGTCACCTTCGGCCTGGAACAGCTCGCCGACGGCCCCGACACCGCCGCCTGGGCCAAGGGCAAGCGCGCCCTCGTCATCGGCGCCGGCTCCATGTCCTCGCTGGCCGCCGCGACGCTGGCCCGCTCCGGCGTCGCCGAGATCGCCGTCGCCAACCGCACCCGGGCCCGCGCCGACCGCCTGGTCGAGATCCTGAACCAGCCCGGCGGTACGGGGGTGCGCGCCCGGGCCGTGGAGATGGCCGAGGTCACCGGCGAACTGACACGTGCCGACATCGCCGTCTCCTGCACCGGCGCCACCGGACTCGTGCTCACCGCCGAGACCGTCGCCGGGGCGATCGGCCTGGACCACGTGCCCGATCCGGCGAGCGGCCTGATCCCGGCGCAGTCCACCGGACCCGAGCGCCTGGCGCTGCTGGACCTCGCCATGCCGCGCGACATCGACGTGGCGGCCGGCCGCCTCGACGGTGTGCGCCTCGTCGACATCGAGTCGCTCGCGGAGGCGTCGGCCGACGCCCCGATGGCCGCCGATGTGGACCGGGTGCGCACCATCGTCGCCGACGAGGTCGCCGCCTTCGGGGCCGCCCAGCGCGCCGCCCACATCACCCCGACCGTCGTCGCCCTGCGCACGATGGCCGCCGGCGTGGTGGCGGACGAGATCGCCCGGCTGGACGGACGCCTCCCCGACCTGGACGAGAAGCAGCGCGCCGAGATCACGCAGACCGTGCGCCGCGTGGTCGACAAGCTCCTGCACGCGCCCACCGTGCGGGTCAAACAGCTCGCCAGCGAGCCCGGCGGCGCCGGGTACGCGGACGCGCTGCGTGAACTCTTCGACCTCGACCCGCAGACGGTCGCCGCCGTCTCCCGGGCAGACCTGAACGACCCGAATCGAGGGCGGTCATGACCGACAACTCACCCCTGCGACTGGGGACCAGGCGATCCAAGCTCGCCATGGCCCAGTCCGGCCACGTCGCCGATGCGGTCAGCGAGGTGACCGGGCGCGCCGTCGAACTCGTGGAGATCACCACGTACGGGGACACCTCCCGGGAGCACCTGGCGCAGATCGGCGGGACCGGCGTGTTCGTCGCCGCGCTGCGCGACGCGCTGCTGCGCGGCGAGGTGGACTTCGCCGTCCACTCGCTCAAGGACCTGCCGACCGCGCAGCCCGAGGGCCTGGTGCTGGCCGCGGTGCCGGTGCGCGAGGACCCGCGCGACGTGCTGATCGCCCGGGACGGGCTGACCTTCGCGGAGCTGCCGCCCGGCGCCCGCGTCGGCACCGGCTCACCGCGCCGCATGGCCCAGCTCAACGCGTACGCCCGAAGCCACGGCCTCGACATCGAGACCGTTCCGATCCGCGGCAACGTCGACACCCGGATCGGGTTCGTACGCGACGGCGAGCTGGACGCGGTGGTTCTCGCCGCGGCCGGGCTCAGCCGTCTGGGCCGCAGCGGTGAGGTGACCGACTTCCTGTCGGTCGACACCGTGCTGCCCGCTCCCGGCCAGGGAGCACTGGCGATCGAGTGCGCTGCAGGCAGCGCCGACCTCGCCGCCGCGCTCGCCGAGCTCGACGACCCGTACACCCGGGCCGCCGTGACCGCCGAGCGTGCCCTGCTCGCCGCCCTGGAGGCCGGCTGCTCCGCACCCGTGGGTGCGCTGGCCGACCTCCTGGCCGACGGTCAGGCTGTCAACGAACTGCGCCTGCGCGGTGTCGTCGGTTCCACCGACGGTGCCTCGCTGGTGCAGATGTCCACCACCGGTCCCGTTCCCACGTCGCACGACGACGCGGCGGCGATCGGTCGCGAACTCGCGGCCGACATGCTTGCCAAGGGTGCGGCCGGTCTTATGGGGGAGCGAGCACTTTGAGCCCCACCGGCCCCGCCGTATCCGATTTCCCGGTCCACTCCGCAGGGCACGTCACCTTCCTCGGCGCCGGTCCCGGCGACCCGGGACTGCTGACCCTGCGCGCCGTCGAGGCGCTCGCGAGCGCGGACGTCCTTGTCGCCGAACCGGATGTTCTCGGCGTCGTCCGCTGCCATGCGCGGGCAGGGGTAAGTACCCCTGAACTGACGGTTGTTGACGCGCAGTCAACAGCCGCCGGAGTGCCCGTTCTCAGGGATGCGGCCAATCTTGTCATGGAGGCCGCGAAGGGCGGCAGGCGGGTCGTCCGTGCCGTGGCCGGAGACCCCGGCCTGGACGGGAACGCCGCCGCCGAGATGCTGGCCTGCGCCTCCGCCGGCATCCCCTTCGAGGTCGTCCCGGGCGTCGCGAACGCCGTCGGGGTGCCCGCGTACGCCGGGGTGCCGCTGCGGGACGCGCAGGGCGCGGACGTACGGTTCGTCGACGCCCGTACGGCCACCGACCGCTGCTGGAGCGAGGTCGGCGCGAGCGACGGCACGTGCGTCATCTCGACGTCGCTCGACGCGGTGGCCGCCGCCGCCGGTGAGCTGGTCGCGGCGGGCCGCAAGCCCGACACCCCGCTGACCGTGACGGCCGGGGGCACGACGACGCGCCAGCGCACCTGGACGGCGACCCTCGGCACGATCGCCCAGGTCTTCAAGCAGGGCAAGGTGCTTCCCTCGCCGGAGGGGCACCAGCCGGTCATAGCCGTGGTCGGGGAGCGCAGCTCCGCCGCCCAGCGCGACCAGCTCGCGTGGTTCGAGTCCAAGCCGATGTTCGGCTGGAAGGTCCTCGTGCCGCGTACGAAGGAGCAGGCGGCCTCGCTTTCCGACCAGCTGCGGTCCTACGGCGCCGTGCCGCACGAGGTGCCGACGATCGCCGTCGAGCCGCCGCGTACGCCCCAGCAGATGGAGCGGGCGGTCAAGGGCCTGGTCACCGGCCGGTACGAGTGGATCGCCTTCACCAGCGTCAACGCCGTGAAGGCCGTCCGGGAGAAGTTCGAGGAGTACGGGCTCGACGCCCGGGCCTTCGCGGGGATCAAGGTCGCCGCGGTCGGCGAGCAGACCGCCGCCGCGCTGATCGACTTCGGCGTGAAGCCGGACCTGGTGCCGTCGGGCGAGCAGTCCGCCGCCGGGCTCCTTGAGGACTGGCCGCCGTACGACCCGGTCTTCGACCCGATCGACCGCGTCTTCCTGCCGCGCGCCGACATCGCCACCGAGACCCTGGTGGCCGGGCTGATCGAGCTCGGCTGGGAGGTGGACGACGTCACCGCGTACCGCACGGTCCGCGCCTCGCCGCCGCCCGCGGAGACCCGCGAGGCGATCAAGGGCGGCGGCTTCGACGCGGTGCTCTTCACCTCGTCCTCGACCGTGCGCAACCTGGTCGGCATCGCGGGCAAGCCGCACAACGTGACGGTCATCGCCTGCATCGGCCCCGCCACGGCGAAGACCGCCGAGGAGCACGGGCTGCGGGTGGACGTCCTGTCGCCGGAGCCCTCGGTGCACAAGCTGGCCGAGGCGCTGGCGGAGTTCGGCGCGCGGCGCCGGGACGCGGCGCGGGAGGCCGGTGACCCGGTGACCCGTCCCAGCGAGCGGCGTCCGGGTGCGCGCAGACGGCGTACGACGACCTGATCCGGTGCTGTGAAGCGGGGCCCGTCCGTCTCTTCGTGAGGCGGGCGGGCCCCGCTGCTTTCCGGGCTCTTTCCCGGCTCTTTCCCGGCACCGGTGTCGGTAAGAGCGTGGGGCGCGCGGGTCTACGCTCGAAGGATGACTGTGTACGGAAACTTCCCCGGCTCGCGGCCCCGTCGGCTGCGGACGACCCCCGCGATGCGGCGGATGGTCGCCGAGACACGGCTCGATCCGGCCAACCTGATCCTGCCCGCGTTCGTCCGCGAGGGCATCGAAGCGCCGGTCGCGATCTCGGCCATGCCCGGAGTGCGGCAGCACACCCTGGACACCCTGCGGAAGGCGGCCGTCGAGGCGGTCTCGGCCGGGGTCTCGGGGATCATGCTGTTCGGCGTCCCGCTGGACGAGAAGAAGGACGGCCGGGGCACGGCGGGCACCGACCCGGACGGCATCCTCCAGCTCGCACTGCGCGCGGTGCGGGAGGAGGTGGGCGACGATCTCATCGTCATGTCGGACCTGTGCCTGGACGAGTTCACCGACCACGGCCACTGCGGCGTGCTGACCGAGGACGGCCGCGTCGACAACGACGCCACCCTTGAGCGGTACGCGGAGATGGCCCAGGTGCAGGCCGACGCGGGCGCCCATGTGGTCGGCCCCAGCGGGATGATGGACGGGCAGGTCGGGGTCATCCGCGACGCGCTCGACCAGACGGGCCACGAGGACGTCTCGGTCCTCGCGTACACCGCGAAGTACTCCTCGGCGTTCTACGGCCCGTTCCGCGAGGCCGTCGGCTCCTCGCTCAAGGGCGACCGCAAGACGTACCAGCAGGACCCGGCCAACATCCGGGAGTCGCTGCGCGAGCTGGCGCTCGACCTCGAAGAGGGCGCGGACATGGTCATGGTCAAGCCTGCCGGACCGTACCTGGACATCGTGGCGAAGGTCGCGGAGGCGTCGGACGTGCCGGTGGCCGCGTACCAGATCAGCGGCGAGTACTCCATGATCGAGGCCGCCGCCGAGAAGGGCTGGATCGACCGCGACGCGGCGATCATGGAGAGCCTGACGGGCATCCGCCGCGCGGGCGCCCAGCTGATCCTGACGTACTGGGCGACGGAGGTCGCGCAGCGGCTGCGGCGCTGAGGACAGGCCCTACGGCGTGTCCACCAGGCCCATGAAGAGCATCCAGGTGAACAGCACGGTCAGAGGGGCGGCCACGGCGAGGAGGACCGAGGCCGCCGGCCTCCTCCGCATGCACACCCAGCTCGCGAGCAGCACGCCGAGGCTCAGGGCGAGGCCGCAGCAGGAGACCGCGAAGGCCGGGCCGAAGCTCGCGTCGAAGCGGTCGCCCTCCGCGTCCGTGCACGAGTCGCAGGCCATCGGCATCAGCATGCTGAAGAGGAGCGCGTAGAACACGGCCGGGAGCATGATGACCGTCGAGGCCAGCGGCGCGATCCAGGGGTTCTTGGGGAGGTCGTCCAGGGGCTCGTCGTCCAGGGCGCTGGTCTGTGACATGGGCACGATTCCATCAGGTGTGCGGCGGTCGCGCATGGGTTCTTCTCGATCGCGCCGGGGAGCGGGCTCGCCGCCCTCGCCGGGATCGGCGGGGACGGCGAGCCCGCCGTCGACGAGGACGGCACGCATCGGATCTGGTTCTACTTCGAGCTGGGCGGTCAGTAGACGAGTGCGTCGGACATCTCGCTCTGCCAGTAGGTGACGAAGCCGTTGTCGTCCCAGTAGGTCCCGGCGGGCAGCGTCAGCTCGGCCTGGGAGCCGTTGATGGGGGCGTCGGCGCGGTCGGCGAAGGTGACGCCGAGGTGCTTGCTCGGGTACGGCTTCTGGCCGTTCGGCTCGCCCGTCAGGCCGATCCCGGCGTACGCGGACTGGCCCGGGTCGAGCGTCACCACGGCCTGCGGCTTGCTGTCCCGGAGCACCCGGAACACCGCCTGCGCGCCGTCGAAGCGGAGCATCGGCGCGTGGTACGCGTAGCAGGGGCGGTCGCCCGTGTTGGTGACCGTGAGCAGCAGGTGGTTGATCGGGCGGGTCACCTTGGTGACGGTGACCTTCGTGTTCGCGCCGGTGCAGGTGACCGGGGACTTGGGCTTGGGCTTCGGGCTCGGCTTGGAGGCGGGCTTTCCGGCGGACTCCGCGGGCTTCTCGGCCGGCTTGGTGGCGGGCTTCTCGGCGGGCTTGGTGGTGTCGGAGGCCGGCTCGGCGTCCGTGGGGGCCGTCGAGTCCTTGTCCGGCGTGGCCGTCGACGTGTCGTCGGTGGCCTGGACGGACGCCGCGGGCTTCTTCGCGTCGGTGCCGTCGTCCCCGCCGCACGCCGTGAGCGAGAGCGCGGCGAGCACGGCGGTCGCCGCGAGAACGGTGGTGCGGATGCGGTTGCTGCGCATGGTGGTACTCCCCGTGGGTTGTGTCCGGTCGTTCCGGTGTGGTCAGTTCTGGCAGATCAGGAGCAGGACGATCGCGGTCGTCACGATCAGCACCCCGATCGCCAGCGCATCGGTCAGCTCGATGCGGAAGAGGGTTCGCACTGTTCGGCCCCCGTGGTCGCTGTGGTGTGGTCCGAGCTTGTGGCACGGCCGATTCCGGCCGCAACGCCCGCCACACCATTGGGGATGCTGGAATGCCTGCGCGTACTGTGACCTGGGCAGATTCCACGTCCCTGGAACGGTGATCCGGGACGGACCAGGAGGGGGAACGCCGCAGTGGCGACGCCGGAGGCCGAGGAACTAGCGGGCCTGCTGAAGAAACTGAAGGACCGTTCGGGGCGCAGCTACGGGGTGCTCGCGGGCCGCTTGCACGTCAGTACGTCGACGCTCCACCGGTACTGCAACGGGGACGCGGTGCCGGGTGAGTTCGCGCCCGTGGAGCGGTTCGCGCGCCTCTGCGGGGCGACCTCCGACGAGTTGGTGGAGGCCCACCGCCGGTGGATCCTGGCGGACGCGGCGCGGGGGCGGGGGAAGGCGGAAGCGTCTGCTCCGGCGGAGGCCGTGGCGCCGGAGGCGGTGAAGCCGGAGCCCGCTGAGCCGGAGCCGGCCGAGACGCAGCCGGAGCCCGCGCCCGTAGCGCCGGGGCCCGAGCCTCTGGACCCCGGGCCCGTACGCGAAGCCCCCGCCCCCTCACGCCGGCGCCGGGCCTCCGCCCGTACGCGGGTGCTCCTCGCCGCCGCGGCGGTCGTCGCGCTCACCGTGCCCACCGCCGTCGTCATCGGCCAGCTCAAGCAGACCGGTTCCGACGCGGCCGCGGGCGCCCCGGGCGGGCCGGGCACCACTCCCGGGGAGGACTTCGTCTCCGCGTCCCCGGACATCCCCTCGCCCTCGGTCAGCGCGTCGAAGCGGCCCAGCGCCTCCGCGACGGCGGGTTCGGCCAGTGCCTCCGTACGGACGTCACCGTCCGCCTCGCGCACCACCGGCGCGCCCGGGGGCGGGCCGGGGAAGCCGCCCACGGTGACGATCAGCTCGTACAACTGGGAGGAGCCCTGCGGGCAGTACTACCTGCTGGGCCAGGACCCGGCGACCGTGCCGCCCCCGCCGCCGCCCAACAGCACCCGGGGCTGGGCGCGGGCGCTCGGCGGGGTGGACGGGGGCTCCATGAAGCTGGAGCTGACCGTGCAGGGCACCTCCGCGCAGGCCGTCGTCCTGACCGGGCTCCGGGTGAAGGTGCTGAGCCAGCGGGCGCCGGTGCAGCAGCCGGCGTTCTCGATGGGCGAGGGGTGCGGCAGCGGCATCGAGCCCCAGTCCTTCGACGTCGACCTGGACGACAGCCGCCCGGGGCTCAGGCCGGTCGCCGGGAAGCAGGGCGACGAGACCGTGCCCGCCAAGGACTTCCCGTTCCGGGTGTCGTCCAGCGATGTGGAGGTCTTCGACCTCGACGCGCACGTGGAGGGCCACGACGTCAGCTGGTACCTGGAGCTGGAGTGGTCCAGCGGCGGCCGTACGGGCACCCTGCGCGTGGACGAGGGCGGCAAGCCGTTCCGTACGAGCAGCATCGCGGGGCGCCCGGAGTACTACTACCGCTACGACACCTCGGTCTGGGAAAAGCGCTGAGCGGCACGCGGCCCTTCCCGGGCCGCGTGCCGCTCAAACGGTCATGCGTCAGGCGCGCTTGCGGCGGCGGGCCATGACCACGAGGCCCGCACCGGCGGCGACGACCACGGCGCCTCCGACGGTGATCGGGATCATGTTGCCGCTACCGGTCGTCGCCAGGTCGCCCTCGGGCTGCGAGGGGCTGGGCGACGGGACCGGGGCGCCCGGGGTCGTCGTGCCCGACGGGGTGGCGGACGGGGTCGCGTCGCCGGACGGCGGCACCGAGGCCGACGGGGTGGCGGTCGCCGGGGGCGTCGTGGAGGGCGTGCCGCTCGGGGTCGTGCCGGGCTCCGGGGTGCCGGGCACCTCGGGCAGGCAGCCGGTGAACGGGAAGTGGTGCGTCTCCGCGCCGCCCGAGCCGTGCAGCGAGGCCACCCAGACCGAGCCGTTGACCGGGGCGGCCGTGCCCAGCTCCAGGTGCGCGTACGGGGCGAGCACGCTGCCGGGCCAGGCGGCCTGGCTGTTCTTGACGACCTTCGTGGCGGTCGGGAAGTTCCAGAGCAGCTTGGCGCGGACCGCGCCGTCCTCCGCGCTCTGCGTCTTGTCGTCAAGGACGAAGTCCTGACCGCCCGAGAGGAAGAAGCCCGTCGTGCCGGCCGTCTGCATGTCGTACGTCTGGCCGGTGACGTTGACGATCGTCGTCGCGCCCGCCGGGACCTTGATGAAGACCTCCTTGGCCTTCTCCAGCTGCGACGCCTCGACCGAGAACACGTTCCGGCCGGTGTCCGTGCCGGTCAGCGTCAGCCGGTTGCCGTCGAGGCTCGCGGTGGCGCCGGAGGTCGCCGACTCCTTGGCCAGCGTGTCCGCGTACGACCGGAGCTTCGCGAACTCGCCGTCGAAGTCGATCAGATCGGCCTTCTTGCTGAAGGTACCGTTGTGCATCTCGACCGCGCGGTCCTTGACCTCGCCGCCGACGACGGCGTTGCCCTTCATCACGACGGTGGCGGAACCGCCGTTGAGCAGGTCGCCGCGCACGACGAGCGACGCCCGGCCGGGCAGCGCGTCGACCTGGGCGGCCGTCAGCTCGTTGCCGACGCTGAACCCGCCCTTGAAGTCGGCGTTGCCGCCGACCGCCACGGCGCCTTCGGCGTCGGGGGAG
This sequence comes from Streptomyces sp. NBC_00209, assembly GCF_045206345.1. Classification (NCBI taxonomy): domain Bacteria; kingdom Bacillati; phylum Actinomycetota; class Actinomycetes; order Kitasatosporales; family Streptomycetaceae; genus Streptomyces; species Streptomyces sp. NBC_00209. The sequence goes on from NZ_CP108121.1 coordinate 4,025,191, forward strand.
TGGACGTCGTCCCCGAGGACGAACTCGCCGTACTTACCGGCGATTCCGAAGGCGTCGGTCGTGCAGTCCGCCGAGGCGGGGGCGGCCTGGACGGCCGGAGCGACGGTGAGCCCGAGAACGAGGGCACCGCCGAGCGCCGCGAGGGCGGCGGAGGTCGGTATGCGCATGGTGCGTGGGTCTCCTGCGGAGCAGTTATGAAGGTTCTGTGGCGACTCCGGTCATGATTCTCATACTTAGGGAAATTGGTCAAGACCAATGAGGCCACCGGCCCCCATTGACCGGAGAGTTCAGCCCCCACGTGCCCGGTGAACGAGGCCCGGCCGGTGGGTGCGGCGTGTGGTGCGCGTCCTGGGGAAGATGGTCTCTGGCCCGGGAGCCACCGAACACTCTTGAGGAGCGACATGACCAGCGGCACCGACGACAGACCGGAACTGCGGACAGCGGCGCCCATCGCCGACGATGCCCTCGTGGAGCGCGCGCAGCGCCTCAGGCGGCGGCTGGAACGGCTCATCGGCATCGCCGCCACCGAGGGGAACGAGCTGGTCCCGCTGCGGAACGGGGACGCGATCTTCGCCGCGATGCTGGACAGCATCCGGGGTGCCGAGCACACCGTGGACATGATGACGTTCGTCTACTGGCGCGGCGACATCGCGCGCGAGTTCGCCGCCACCCTGGCGGATCGCGCCCGCGCCGGGGTCCGCGTACGGCTGCTGCTCGACGGGTTCGGGAGCAGGCTCATAGAGAAGGACCAGCTGCGGGCCATGGAGGACGCGGGCGTCCAGGTCGCGTGGTTCCGCAAGCCGCTCTACCTCTCGCCCCTGAAGCAGAACCACCGCTGCCACCGCAAGGTCCTTGTGGTGGACGAGGAGGCCGCGTACACCGGCGGTGTCGGGATAGCCGAGGAGTGGTGCGGCGACGCGCGGAACGAGAACGAGTGGCGGGACACGCACGTCCGCGTACGGGGCCCGGCCGTCGACGGACTCGCCGCCGCCTTCGCGCAGAACTGGGCCGAGTGCCACGACGAACTCTTCGACGCGCGCGACCGGTTCCGGAGCATCCCGCCTCAGGGCGACGCCGTGGTGCAGGTGGTGCGGGGCTCGGCCAGCGTGGGCTGGCAGGACATGCAGACCCTGCTCCGGGTCGTCCTGGAGACCGCCGAGGAACGCGTCAGGATCGCCACGGCCTACTTCGCCCCGGACGCCTTCTTCGTGGAGCTCATGTGCGCGGCGGCGCGGCGCGGGGTCGAGGTGGAGATCCTGCTGCCGGGCCCGCACACGGACAAGCGGGTCTGCCAGCTCGCCGGGCAGCTGTACTACGAGCAGCTGACGGCGTGCGGCGTGAAGATCCACCACTACCAGCCGACGATGATGCACGCCAAGATCATCACCGTCGACCGGGTCGCCGCGCTGATCGGGTCCACGAACATCAACCGCCGCTCCCTGGACCACGACGAGGAGGTCATGCTCGCGGTCCTGGACCGGGAACTCACCGCCACGCTCGACGCCCACTTCACGGAGGACCTGAAGGCGAGCGAGCGCATCGAGGGCCGGAGGTGGCGGCGCAGGTCCGTCGCCCAGCGTCTTCGCGAGGCGTCGGTGCGGCCGCTGCGCCGCTTTCTCTGAGCGCCCGTCATTTTCAGCGCGCCATGGAAACGAGAACGACTTTTCCGCGGGGGGCGTGGTCGCGAATGTCGGCCTTATCGGCCAGCTTCAGGATCAGGGGCCAGCCGAAGCCCCCCGTACCGCCGCTGAGGTCGGGCGTTCGCTGTCGCGGGCGGTCCCTACTGGGGTCGGCGACCTGTACGTACAGCATGGCTTCGTCCGCCCAGAAGCTCAGCGCGGTCACCGCGCCCGCGTGCCGGATCGCGTTCGTCACCAGTTCGGACACCAGGAGCAGCAGGTCCTGGATAGTCGTCGCCGCCGGTCGTGGGTCGAGTGTCGCCACGAACACCTTGGCCGCCGCCCGCGCGTCGGCCGCCCTGGACGGCGGAGGCCCGGTCACTGTCATCGGGTGCGGGGCGGGAGACACCGCCGCGGAATCGAGGTCAGTCATTTTCTCCCCCGGAGAAATGATCGTCGAACGGTCTGAATTCTTCTTCTTCCCTCGGGTCCCAGGCGTATCCGGCTTTTTTCCCGTACGTGGGGCAAGTGATTGAGCACGTCGACTCGGGGCATACGGGGCAAGTGAATTCCGGCCCGGCGCCGGAAAGAGGCCATGGCCGAAGGGGACACCAGATGACCGACTCAGCCGACTCCGTCCGCGACGCACTCCTGGTCACCCAGCCGGTGCCCGACCTCCAGCTCCAGCTGCTGATCCAGCTGCTCGACCGGGAGACCCGTTCCGGCCTGCCGCTGACGCTGGCGGTCCCCGCCGGGGTGCTTCACGGCGAGGTGATCGGCCACGAGTCGTGGAAGGCGGAATGGGCGCGCAGCCTGCGCCAGGTGGAGGGTGAGGGAGCGAATCTCCTGGCGGAGTTCCCCGAGACGGTGGACCAGGGCATCAAGGAGGCGCAGACGGAGGAGGACGCCGCCTTCCTGCCCCGCTGGATCCACCTGCGGGACGCGACCCTCGTCTGCGGCGGGGTGGCCCCGCTGCGGCTGCCGCTGTGGCGCGGCAGGCTGTCCGACGTCTCGGGATGGACGCTGGGGCGTCCGGAGTAGCGGAGAGGGGCGGGGCCCGCCGGGCCCCGCCCCGTAAAAAGCCCCGCCCCTACCGGCGCCTCAGAGCCGCTCGGGCGTCCGGATGCCGAGCAGCGCCATGCCCCGGTGCAGGGTGCGGGCGGTGAGGTCGCAGAGGAACAGCCGGTTCTCGACGACCTCGGCCGGGTTGTCCTCGCTCAGTACGTGGCACTGGTCGTAGAACGTCGTGAAGAGCGACGCGAGCTGGTAGAGGTACGCGGCCAGCTTGTGCGGCTCGTACTGTGCGGCCACCTCGGCCAGCACCTCGCCGAACTGGTCCAGATGCAGGCCCAGCGCCCGCTCCGCCGGGGCCAGCTCCAGCTCCGGGTGCGCCACCGCCTTCGCGTCGCCCGCCTGGCGCTTGATCGACTGGCTGCGCGCGTACGCGTACTGGATGTACACCGACGTGTCGCCGTTCAGCGACACCATCTGGTCCAGGTCGAACTTGTAGTCCCGTACGGCGGAGGTCGACAGGTCCGCGTACTTCACGGCGCCCACGCCGACGTACCGGCCGTTCTCCACGATCTCCTGCTCGGACAGGCCCACCTTTCCGGCCTTCTCGCGGACCACGGCGGTCGCCCGCTCGACGGCCTCGTCCAGCAGGTCCTCCAGCCGGACCGTGACGCCCTCACGGGTCTTGAACGGCTTGCCGTCCTTGCCGAGCACCGTGCCGAACGGGAGGTGGTGCGCCTTCACGTCCTCGTTCAGCCAGCCCGCCCGGCGGGCCGTCTCGAAGACCATCTTGAAGTGCAGCGACTGCCGCGCGTCCACCACGTACAGCAGGGTGTCCACCTTGAGGTTCCGCACCCGGTCGCGGATCGCGGAGAGGTCGGTCGCCGCGTAGCCGTAACCGCCGTTCGTCTTCTTGACGATCAGCGGGACCTTGTTGCCGTCGGGGCCCAGCACGTCGTCGAAGAAGACGCACAGCGCACCCTCGGAGCGGACGGCGACGCCCGTCTCCTCCAGGATGCGGCAGGTCTCCTCCAGCATGTCGTTGTAGCCGGACTCGCCGACGATGTCGGGGTCGCTGATCTCCATGTCGAGCTTGTCGAAGACCGAGTAGAAGTAGATCTTCGACTCGTCCACGAACCGCTGCCACATGGCCAGCGTCTCCGCGTCGCCCGCCTGGAGCGCGACCACCCGGTCCCGGGACCGCGCCTTGAACTCCTCGTCCGAGTCGAACAGGACCCGCGACGCCTTGTAGAGCCGGTTCAGCGAGGACATCGCGGCCTCGCCGTCCTCCTGGCCGCCCTCGTGGTCCAGCTCGTGCGGGTGCTCCACGAGGTACTGGATGAGCATGCCGAACTGCGTGCCCCAGTCGCCGATGTGGTGGCGCCGGACCACGGACTCGCCGGTGAACTCCAGGATCCGCACCATCGCGTCACCGATGACGGCGGACCGCAGGTGGCCGACGTGCATCTCCTTGGCCACGTTGGGCTGGGCGTAGTCGACGACCGTGGTGCCCGCCGCCTCGTCCGCCGGGACGCCCAGCCGGTCGCCGTCGGCGGCGCGCGCGGCCAGCGTCGCGGTGATCGCCCGGTCGGTCAGCGTGACGTTCAGGAAGCCGGGGCCCGAGACCTCGATGTCCTTGATCAGGTCCGAGGCCGGGAGCGCGTCGGTGACCTGGGCGGCCAGCTCGCGCGGATTGCCCTTGAGCTTCTTGGCGAGCGCCAGGATGCCGTTGGCCTGGAAATCGGCCCGGTCGCTTCGGCGCAGCAGCGGATCGGCGGTGCCCGCATCCGGCAGTGCTGCCGTCAGGGCGTCCGCCAGCTGCTGCTGGAGCGTGGAAGCGAGGGAAGTGACCGAGGCCATGAGCTGGCTGCCGTTTCGGTAGAGGACAGAGGATCGGTCCAGTATTCCACGGGGAGTAAAGCCGTTTTCGTGCTGCGGCCCGCACCTGGGAGAATGGCCGCTGCCCCTACCAGTCCTAGCCGAGAGAAGGACGTGCCGACCGTGGCTCAGAGTCAGAGCAGCACCGAGACCGACTGGGTCTCCCGCTTCGCGGACGAGGTCATCGCCGAATCGGAGCGTCGTGCGCCTGGCAAACCGGTCGTCGTCGCCTCCGGCCTCTCCCCGTCGGGCCCGATCCACCTGGGCAACCTCCGCGAGGTCATGACCCCGCACCTGGTCGCCGACGAGATCCGCCGCCGCGGGTACACCGTGCGGCACCTGATCTCCTGGGACGACTACGACCGCTACCGCAAGGTGCCGAACGGCGTCCCCGGCGTCGACGCGTCCTGGGCCGAGCACATCGGCAAGCCGCTGACCTCGGTGCCCGCCCCGGCCGGGTCCGCGTACCCGAACTGGGCCGAGCACTTCAAGGCCGCCATGACCGCGTCCCTGGACGAGCTGGGCGTCGAGTACGACGGCATCAGCCAGACGGAGCAGTACCTCGCGGGCACGTACCGCGAGCAGATCCTGCACGCCATGCGCCACCGCGCGGACATCGACGCCGTCCTCGACCGCTACCGCACCAAGAAGGATCCGGCGGCGGGCGGCAAGAAGCCGCAGCAGAAGAAGGTGGACGAGGCCGAGCTGGAGGCCGAGGCCGGCTCCGGCGCGGCGAGCGAGGACGACGGCAGCGGCGGCTCCGGCGGCTACTTCCCGTACAAGCCCTACTGCGGCAACTGCGAGAAGGACCTCACCACCGTCACCTCGTACGACGACGACACCACCGAGCTGAACTACACCTGCACGGCCTGCGGCTTCGCCGAGACGGTCCGGCTCAGCGAGTTCAACCGGGGCAAGCTGGTCTGGAAGGTCGACTGGCCCATGCGCTGGGCCTACGAGGGCGTGGTCTTCGAGCCCAGCGGCGTCGACCACTCCTCGCCCGGCTCCTCGTTCGTCGTCGGCGGCCAGATCGTCCGCGAGATCTTCGACGGCGTGCAGCCGATCGGGCCCATGTACGCCTTCGTCGGGATCTCCGGCATGGCCAAGATGTCCTCCAGCAAGGGCGGCGTGCCCACCCCGGCCGACGCCCTCAAGATCATGGAGGCCCCGCTGCTGCGCTGGCTCTACGCCCGCCGCAGGCCCAACCAGTCCTTCAAGATCGCCTTCGACCAGGAGATCCAGCGGCTCTACGACGAGTGGGACTCGCTGGCCCGCAAGGTCGCCGACGGCACGGTCCTCCCGGCCGACGCCGCCGCGTACGCCCGCGCGATCGGCACGGCCGCCGGTGAGCTCCCGAGCACGCCGCGCCCGCTGCCGTACCGCACGCTCGCCTCGGTCGCCGACATCACCGCGGGCGCGGAGGACCAGACGCTGCGCATCCTCAGCGAGCTGGACCCGGCGAACCCGCTCACCTCGCTGGACGAGGCCCGCCCGCGCCTCGACCGCGCCGAGAGCTGGATCACCACCCAGGTCCCGGCCGAGGCCCGCACCATCGTGCGCGACGAGCCGGACCGGGAGCTGCTCGGCTCGCTCGACAACGAGGCGTGCGAGTCCCTGTGGCTCCTCCTGGAGGGCCTGGACACGCACTGGTCCCTGGACGGCCTGACCACGCTCGTCTACGGCGTGCCGAAGGTTCTCGCGGGCCTGGAGCCCGACGCCAAGCCGACGCCCGAGCTGAAGACCGCCCAGCGGTCCTTCTTCGCCCTGCTCTACCGGCTGCTCGTCAGCCGCGACACGGGGCCGCGGCTGCCCACGCTGCTGCTCGCGGTGGGGGCGGACCGGGTGCGCCGACTGCTGGGCGCGTAGGTACGGATGCGCTGAGGGGCCGTCTCCCGGGTGGGAGGCGGCCCCTCGTGCGTCGCGGGGTTACGCGATGTGGTCGGCTTCCAGCTCCGCGTGGAAGCGCCGCTTGAAGTCCGGCATCAGCTGCCGGAGCAGGGCCTCGCCGCGCGGGTGGCGGACGTTGTGCCCGTCCGACAGGTGTATGTCCAGCACCGCGACGCTCGGGTAGTCGTTGTTCTCGGCGATGAACGCCGAGAACACGTCGTACGCGATCTCGGCGAACTCCTCGTCCTGCTGCGTCCACTGCTGTGCGGACTCCTGGACGGGCTCCTGTACGGGCACGGGCTCCGGTACGGGGGTCCGCTCGGGCCGCTCGCCGGGGACGGTGCTGCCGACCGTGCCCACGTTGCCCAGCGGCCGGGTGCGGCCGCCCGGGCCCGAGGGGACCTGGTGCGGGACCGGGCCCTCGACGTCGAAGTCCGGGTCGTACCTGCCCTCGTACACCTTGGCGGTCGCCTGCGACGGGAACCAGGGGTTGTCGCTCTCGTCGGCGGCGGGCTGCCCGGGGGCCTGCTGCCACTCCTCCGGGGTCGCCGTCTGCGGCAGCTCCGGGTGCTGCTGGGCCGTCTCCACGGCGGGGGCCGCGGCCTGGGGCAGCGGCTCCGGCATGGGCTCCGGCAGCGGGGCCGGGTCCGGGTCCGGGGCCGGGGGCAGGAGCGCGGGTTCGATGCCCGCGGCGGCCAGTCCCGCGGGGCCGGTCTCGGCGAGTGGGACGCCGTACTTCGCGAGGCGCAGCGGCATCAGGGACTCGACGGGGGCCCGGCGCCGCCAGGCGCGGCCGTAGCGGGCCTGGAGGCGGGCCTGGTAGATGAGCCGGTCCTGTTCGAGCTTGATGACCTGCTCGTAGCTGCGGAGTTCCCACAGCTTCATCCGGCGCCAGAGCCGGAAGGTGGGGACCGGCGAGAGCAGCCACCGGGTGAGGCGGACGCCCTCCATGTGCTTGTCGGCCGTGATGTCCGCGATCCGGCCCACCGCGTGGCGGGCGGCCTCGACGGAGACGACGAAGAGGACGGGGATGACCGCGTGCATGCCGACGCCGAGCGGGTCGGGCCAGGCGGCGGCGCCGTTGAAGGCGATCGTCGCGGCCGTCAGCAGCCAGGCCGTCTGGCGCAGCAGCGGGAACGGGATGCGCAGCCAGGTGAGCAGCAGGTCCAGGGCCAGCAGGACGCAGATGCCCGCGTCGATGCCGATCGGGAAGACCAGCGAGAAGTTCCCGAACCCCTTGCTCAGGGCCAGTTCGCGCACCGCGGCGTACGAACCGGCGAAGCCGATCGCGGCGATCAGCACCGCGCCGGCCACGACCAGACCGATCAGCACCCGATGCGTGCGCGTCAGCTGCATCGCAGCCACCCCCCCATCCCCTCCCTGTTCCCTTGTCCTCGTCGCCGGTGGCTTGTTTCCGGCGGGCACAGCCTGGCACATGTGTGCGAGAGGTGTCGCGGGGGGAGGGGCCGGGGTGGCCGCGGATGTCGTTGCTAGGACTTGGCCTTGGCCGATGAACTGGGCTTCTTGGACGGCTTCTTGGACGGCTTCTTGGAGGAGTCGTCGGACGCCTTGTCAGTCGCCTTGCCGGTCGCCTTCGGGGACGGGTCGGTCTTCGCGTTCGCGTCGGCGACGGCCGCGACCGCGTCCTTGGCTGCCATCGTGGCGCCCTTCAGGATGGTCTCGGCGTCCGGGGTCTTCGAACCGGCGTAACCCGCGCCGTTGTAGTTGACGACCACGACGACGTTCCCGGTGCGGGCGACGATCGTCGCGAACCGGAAGTCCTCGTCCGTCTTGGACTGGTCGTACGCGATCTTCGTCGCCTGGTCGCCGATGCCGCTGACGGGCCCGGTCGCGATGTTCTTCGCGCCGTCGGCCGCCTGGGACTTCTTGACCTGCTTGTCGAACTCGTCGCCCGCGCGGGCGGCCCCGCTGCCCAGGGTCTGGTCCGAGGCGAAGCGGGTGAAGCCGACGTCCAGCCAGCGGTACTGGGAGCCCTTGACACCCTTGTCGGCCAGCCCGTTCCAGGAGCAGCCGCCGCGCGCGGACGCGTCGCTGGACTTGCTGCGCGTGCCGTTTTTGCTCTTGGCCGAGGGGACCAGGGACCTGACGGTCTTCGCCTCGACGGACGAACAGGGGTCGGGCAGCTCGGCGAACTTCGCCGCCTCGACGGCCGGTTCCGACTTCGTCGCGTCCGGCGTGGCGGAGGCGGAGGAGTCCGCCTCCTTCTTGTCGCCGGAGTCCGACGAGCATCCGGCGACGACGAGCATCACCGGGACGGCGGCGCAGGCGAGTATGCGGGTGAGTCGCGGGGCTGATCGGTGCATGGTTCCTTCACTCGGATGGCGCGGCGGTCGGGGGACGGTGGTGGCTCCGGAGGGCCACGGTACGACGGACGGCGACCGGATGCCGCCTTCGCGGGCGGGCGCGGGGAGCGGTGCGCGGGCGGTCCGGGCGGGGCACCGGGGGCGTCAGTCGTTGAACGAATCGACCAGCTGACGGGCCAGTGCCTGGGCCTTCTCCTGGAGTTCCTGGCTGTCGGGGACCTCGGTGGGCATGGCCGGCTGGGCGGTGTACTCGACGGTCACGATGACGTTGGATGTGCGGAACACCACGCTCACGGTGCGGTGGCGGGCGGGGGCGCCGGCCCGGCTGAGCGCGTCGTCCAGGAACGCGCTGTCGCCCAGCTTGTCGAGCAGCCGGGGCTGGAGGCTGTCGGCGGGGCTGCCGGGGGTGGTGTCGCCGGTCGCGCCCTTGCCGTCCGTGCCCTCGGTGCTCTCCGTGCCCTCTGTGCCGTCCGCGCTCTCCGTGCCTTCCGTGCCTTCCGTGCTCTCCGTGCCTTCCGTGCCTTCCGTGCCGGCGTCCGGGGTGCCGGAGCCGGACGGGGACGCGTCGGGGGTCTCCGGCGGCAGGGCGGTGTCGGGCAGATCGGCGGCGGTCTCCTTCTTCGCGTACACCTCGCGGGCGCGGTCGTCGTCGCTCACGGCGGTGTCGTAGGAGACAACGCGCTCGAAGTCCAGGTGGATGCTGCGGGTGCCCTCGGGGACGTCGGACTTCCAGCGGCAGCCGATCCGCCGGTCGGTGTCGTAGGTGACCGTGGCGGCGCCCTCGAACACCTTGTCCTGCTGGGCCTCCGGCATGTCGGCGGTGCCGGGCAGGAGGTCCTTGAGGGTGGCCTGCGGGATGGCCCGGCAGGCGTCGGGGAGGGTGCGGTACTTGCCCGGGGGAGCGGAGGAGACGGTCGGGGTGCCCGGCTTGCCGTCAGGGGCGGATTCGCCGCTTCCGGTATCGCTGGTGCAGCCGGCGGCGAGCGCGGCGATGAGCACGGCGCCGGTCGCGTACGCCATTCGTCGCACGGTCCTGGGCTCCCTTCGTGCGAAAAACGGTTGCCGCCCGATGGCGGCCGGTGGACACAATGTGTATCGCACGCGCCGCTGTGAACGCCGGTCGGCTGACTTATTTGCCGATCTTGGCGCCGGTTTTGCGCTTTCAGACTTTTCGGGGGAATCGAGGGGTTATGTCGTATGTAGAGGTACCGGGTGCGAAGGTTCCCATCCGGATGTGGACCGACCCGGCGTCGGTCGAGGACGTGGCGATGCAGCAGCTGCGCAACGTCGCCACACTGCCCTGGATCAAGGGCTTGGCCGTCATGCCCGACGTCCACTTCGGCAAGGGCGCCACGGTCGGCTCGGTGATCGCGATGCACGGCGCGGTCTGCCCGGCGGCGGTGGGCGTGGACATCGGCTGCGGCATGTCCGCGGTGAAGACGTCGCTGACCGCGAACGACCTCCCCGGCGACCTCTCCGGCCTCCGCTCGAAGATCGAGCAGGCGATCCCGGTCGGCCGCGGCATGCACGACGATCCGGTCGACCCGTCCGGCCTGTACGGCCTGGCGGCCCGGGGCTGGGACGACTTCTGGGACCGGTTCGACGGGGTGGCCGAAGCGGTCAAATTCCGTCAGGAACGGGCCACGAAGCAGATGGGAACGCTCGGAAGTGGCAACCACTTCATCGAGTTCTGTCTCGACGAGTCGGGTTCCGTCTGGCTGATGCTGCACTCCGGGTCGCGGAACATCGGCAAGGAGCTGGCCGACTTCCACATCGGCCGGGCGCAGGGACTGGCGCACAACCAGGGCCTGGTCGACCGTGACCTCGCGGTCTTCCTCGCGGACACCGAGCCGATGCGGGAGTACCGCAACGACCTGTTCTGGGCGCAGGAGTACGCGAAGCACAACCGCGCGGTCATGATGGCGCTGTTCCAGAACGTCGTCCGCAAGGAGTTCAAGAAGGCCAAGGTCACCTTCGAACCGGTCATCTCCTGCCACCACAACTACGTGGCGGAGGAGCGGTACGACGGGATGGACCTGCTGGTCACCCGCAAGGGCGCGATCCGGGCCGGTTCCGGCGACTACGGCATCATCCCGGGCTCCATGGGCACCGGCTCGTACATCGTGAAGGGCCTCGGCAACGAGAAGTCCTTCAACTCGGCCTCGCACGGCGCCGGCCGCAAGATGAGCCGGAACGCGGCGAAGAAGCGGTTCTCCACGAAGGACCTCGCGGACCAGACGCGGGGCGTCGAGTGCCGCAAGGACTCCGGGGTCGTGGACGAGATCCCGAGCGCCTACAAGCCGATCGAGAAGGTCATCGACCAGCAGCGCGACCTGGTCGAGGTCGTCGCCAAGCTGAAGCAGGTCATCTGCGTGAAGGGCTGAGGCGGGGCCGGGGGCGACCCGGCCCCCGTTCTCACGCCGTGCGGTGCACCTTCGAGTTGGATGCCTGGGCTCGGGGGCGGACCACCAGGAGGTCGATGTTGACGTGGCTGGGGCGGGTGACCGCCCAGTTGATCGTGTCGGCCACGTCGTCGGCGGTGAGGGGGGCCTCGACGCCCGCGTAGACCTTGGCGGCCTTGTCCGTGTCGCCGCGGAAGCGCGTGGTGGCGAACTCCTCGGTCCTGACCATGCCCGGGGCGATCTCGATGACGCGGACCGGGGTGCCGACGATCTCCAGGCGCAGGGTCTCGGCCAGGACGTGTTCGCCGTGCTTGGCGGCCACGTAACCGCCGCCGCCCTCGTAGGTGGAGAGGCCGGCCGTCGAGGAGAGGATGACGATCGTGCCGTCGCCGCTCGCGGTGAGCGCGGGCAGGAGGGCCTGGGTCACGTTGAGCGTGCCGATGACGTTCGTCTCGTACATCTGCCGCCAGTCCTGCGGGTCACCCGTCGCGACCGGGTCGGCCCCGAGCGCGCCGCCCGCGTTGTTGACCAGGACGGCCAGGCCGCGGAACGCGGTGGCGAACTCGTCCACCGCCGCGCGGTCGGTGACGTCCAGCGCGTAGGCCGTCGCCTGGTGGCCGGCCTCGGTGAGCTCGGCGGCCAGGGCCTCGATGCGGTCCTTGCGGCGGGCGGTGAGCACGACGCGGTAGCCGGAGGCGGCCAGCTGCCGGGCGGTCGCGGCGCCGATGCCACTGCTCGCTCCGGTGACGACGGCGATGGGGGTTGCGGCCATGGTCGGGCTCTCCTCGGACGGCTGAACGGTACGGTCGAACGGGGCCAGGATAGGCAGGTCGGACCCGGGTCAGTGGTTGCGGGGGGCGTACATGATCACGGCCATCCCGGCCAGGCAGACCAGCGCGCCGGTCACGTCCCAGCGGTCCGGCCGGTAGCCGTCGGCGACCATGCCCCAGGCGATCGAGCCCGCCACGAAGACCCCGCCGTACGCCGCGAGCACCCGCCCGAACTCGCCGTCCGGCTGAAGCGTCGCCACGAAGCCGTACGCGCCCAGCGCGATGATTCCCGCGCCGATCCAGGCCCACCCCCGGTTCTCCCGTACGCCCTGCCAGACGAGCCAGGCGCCGCCGATCTCGAAGAGCGCGGCGAGGACGAACAGGGCGAGGGAGCGGAGCACGGACATGGGAGCAGCGTGTCATGGGCGGCGCGCCGCGAGGCGCGACGAACCGGTCGGTAAATATGCGCAATTCGGGGTGATCGGTATCTTCGGGGTGCAACGGCGGGACGACGGACCGGGACGCAGGAAACAACGAGCACGGGCGCTCGCCCTGGCCACGGGCGACCCGTACGTGTGCTGAGCAGCGACCCGGCCTTCGTACACTCTCCGCATGCCGCCGAAGCCGTCCCCCCGCCGCAGCACCCTGCTGGCCGAGATGTCCGTCGTGTCGCGGCGCTACATGGCCGCCTACGCGCTGTTCAACCAGGCCGTCGCCGACCGGCTGGGGCTGCACCCGACCGACCTCCAGTGCCTGAACCTGCTCAGCCTGGAGGCGGCGCCCGTCACCACGGGCCGCGTCGCCGAGCTGACCGGGCTCACCACCGGCTCGGCGACCCGGCTGGTGGACCGCCTCGTGCGGGCGGGTTACGTGACCCGGGCGCGGGACACCGCGGACCGGCGGCGGGTGCTCGTGGCGACGGTGCCCGAGCGCATGGCGGAGTTCGGCGCGGTGTGGGAGCGGCTGACCGGCGGCTGGGACGCGCTGTTCGACGCGTACGGCGACGACGAGGTGGCCCTGCTGCTCGGCCACATGCGGCGGACGGTGGAGCTGAGCACGACGCAGATCGCGCGGCTGCGGGAGGGCGACGCCTGAGCCCCGGGCCTCAGCCCGCGACCGGGCCGAAGTCGCGGACCGCTTCCGCGACGATCGCCTCCAGGCGGGCGTGGTGCGCGCCCCGCCAGTAGACCCGCCCGCACTCCACGCACTGCGCGAACACGTCGTACGTACGGCGCGTCCCGTGTTCCAGGTGCGGGCCCACCGTGTCCTTGTCGGCCTCCGTCAGCGGGCCGTTGCAGGCGGTGCACCGGGTCCACGGGGCGAGCGCCGGGGCGAACCGCTCCAGGACGTCCCGCAGCTGCTCGTCGGGCCGGTCGCTGTAGACGTACGCCCCCGCCCAGAGCTCCCGGCGGTGCAGCAGCCCCCGGTCCCGGGAGAGCAGGACGCGCCGCTCCTTCGCGGAGAGCGCGGTGAGGGGGTGTCTTGTCGGTCAGGGTCGGTCAGGCCGCGGCGCCTGGTGCGGTGCATCGCAAGGCGCCGGAGCGTCCTCATGGCGGAGCCATTCGGGCGTTTCGGCAACGCGGCGAGGCGCCGTGCCAGGCGTCGCGGACCCGGCCCTGACCGACAAGACACCCCCTGGGGCCGGGTCGCCGATGTCCTCGCTCTCGTACGCGGCGTCGACGCCGAGCAGCCGCAGCCGCCGGGCGAGGGTCCCGAGGTGGACGTCGAGCAGGAAGCGCAGGGGCGCCCCCGGCACGTGCTGCGGCCGGGGCACGGGGCGGACCTCGACCAGCTCGCCGGCGGCCGGGACGTGCGAGGCGGGGGCGGGGCGGCCGTCCACGAGGAGTTCGCCGGCCTCGGTGAGCGGGATGCCCAGGGACTCGACGACATGGCCGAGCGTGGACGAGCCGTCGGTGGCCACCGGCGTCCGCCCCTGCCGGCGCCCGTGGGCCACGAAGAGCCTGAGCTCGGGGGCGACTTCGAGGTGGATCTCCGGTCCGTTCACCGGGCCAGGATGCCATCGGGGCGGGCGCGCCGCCGCGGATTTCGGGGGCGGTCCGGAGACGGGGCGTCGGCGCGGCTTCAGGGCCGGAACGCGGCGGCGTGCTCGGCGGCCCAGGTGGCGAAGGGGCGGGCCGGGCGGCCGGTCAGCTTCTCGACCCCGTCGGCCACCTCTGCGGGGATGCCGTCGGTGGCCGCCCAGTAGGCGAGCAGCCCGTCGGCGACCTCGGTGGGCATGAACGACGCCATGGACTCCTTCCAGGCGGCCGGGGTCACCTCGTTGACGGCGGCCGGGGTGCCGGAGGCGTCGGCCAGGACGCGGACCTGCTCGGCGGCGCTGAGGGATTCGGGTCCGGTGAGGTGGTGGGCGGCGCCCTGGAGGGCGGGGTCGGTGAGCGCGGCGAGGGCGGCCTCGGCGATGTCCGTCTCGTGGATCGGGCTGCCCTCGCTGCGGGGGAAGGGCAGGTCGACGGGGCGCCCGGAGCGGAAGGCGCCCGACCACCCGTAGGCGTTGGTGGCGAAGGCGCCGGGGCGCAGCAGGGTCGCGGTGAGCGGCGAGGCCAGCAGCGCCTGCTCCACCGCGTGGTGCGAGGCGGCGATCGGGTTGGCCTCCGGGTCGGGGACCAGGACCGAACTGGAGGACAGCAGCACGATGTGGCGTACTCCGGCGGCCCGGGCGGCGGTGAGGAAGGCGTCGATGTGCGCGGGTTCCGCGTACAGGAAGACGGAGTCGACGCCCTCCAGGGCGGCGGGGAACGTGCCGGGGTCGCCGAGGTCGCAGGTCACGGCGGGGACGCCGGGCGGCGGGGTCAGCTCGGCGGCGTTGCGCGAGGCGGCGCGGACGGGGTGGCCGCCCTGGTGGAGCAGGGCGGTGAGCGCGGCGCCGACGCGGCCGCGGCATCCGGTGACGAGTGTGAGCATGGGTCTCCTCGGGTGAATGCGCCACGCATAGATTGCGCGATGCAGCTAAATATCCAGGAGGCGGCAGCACCCGTCAAACGCGTAAATCCGCCTCCTGCGTACTCCGGCGTCAGTCGTCCGCGCGCAGGTCCAGCCGCCAGTCGTGGGTGAGGAGCGGGTGGCCGGGCGGGTACTCGATCTCGCACTCGCCGAGCAGCGTGAAGCCGGCCTTGCGGCAGACGCCGTTCGACGGGCCGTTCTCCACGGACGGGTAGGCGTGCAGATAGCGGTGCTTGTGCTCGGCGCGCGCCGCGTCGGCCACCGCGCGGGTCGCGGCCGACGCGATGCCCCGGCCCTGGAACTCCGGCAGGACCGTCCAGCCCGTCTCGTACACCTCCTGGTCCCGCCAGGGCCGCTCCCAGAAGCCGATGGTGCCCGCGGCCTCCGCCTCACCGGCCAGGGCGACGCGGAACATCCGGCCCCGTCCCGTCCGGTCGGCGCTGAGCGCGACGTAACGGGCATGGCGCGCCATGAGCTGCTCCTCCGTCTCGGGCCCGCCCAGATGGGCCATCAGCTCCGGTGCGTTGGCGCGGCGGAGGAGGTCCAGGTCGTCGTCCGACCAGGGCTCGATCCGTACGGATGAGACGGTGGTGCGCTGCACATCGGCCATGACCGCACTGTAGGACGCGGCACTGACAACGGGGGTCTCAGCGGGGACCCAGAGCCGTGGGCGGGACGCCGAGCGTCGCCGTGAAGTCCCGGACCAGGTGCGCCTGGTCGCTGTAGCCGAGGTCGGCGGCGAGGCCCGCCCAGTCCACGTCCGGGTCCGCCCCGGCGCGTTCCAGCGCCTCGTGGATGCGGTAGCGCAGGATGACCCACTTGGGGCCGACCCCCACGTACGCGGCGAACAGCCGTTGCAGCGAGCGCGCCGACACGCCCTCGGCGCGGGCGAGTCCGTCCACGCGCAGGATCGTGCGGTCGGTGCGCACCAGGTCCACCAGGGCCATCGCGAGATCGGCGCGCGGGTCGGGCCCGGGGGCGAGCGCCAGCAGGTACGCGTCGAGCGCGGCGACCCGGTCGTCCTCGGCCGCCGGGTCCAGCACGGCGGCGGGCGGGGCGGGCGGTGCGAACACGTCGGCCGCCGGGAGGCGCCGGCCCGTCCACCGCGAGACGGGCGCCCCGGGCGCGAACGGCCGGAAGCCGCCCGGCCGGAACTGCACCCCGCAGACCCGCCCGCGCCCCTCCAGCTTCTGCGTGAACAGCTCCAGGCCGATGCCCGAGACCTCGGCGTATCCCGCCTCCTCGTCGCCGCAGCCCGCGTACCGCTCGAAGACGAGGTTGACGCTCGGGTGCGGGACGAGGTGCGAGGCGTACGGCTGGGTGAGGTCCCAGTCCATGAGCCAGTAGTGCTCCAGATACGGCCGCAGCCCGGGCGCGGGCTCGCGGCGCCGGAACTGTACGTGCGCGAACAGTTCGGGCGCGTCGACGATGCCCCGGGTGTCGCGCCGGGGGCCTTCCTGACCGGCCACGACGGGTGATCCTAGGTGCGCTCCCGGCCCTCGGCCAGTCGCGCGGCCTGCTGGGTGTACGGGGAGGGCGGCGCGGGATGCCTGCGCCGCCACCAGGTGCTCGCCACCGTGTGGAGGCCGCTGGCGAGGAGCAGCGCGGGGATGGACAGGGTCAGGAGTGTGTCGCCCATGGCAGCCTCCTTCGGGAGGGCGGTGCCTCCTGCATCGGCAGGGCGGACGGGGCGACTGAAGATCATTCTTCGGCCATTGAATGGCCGGATATGGCTGGCCCTACATGTGTCCTTCGAGCACGTGACCGCAGGTCGGGGTGTTGACGCGGACCACCTCGGGCGACCGTCCGGTTTCCGCCATGACGGCGATCCGACACCGGCCACCCCTGTGCAGGGCAGGGCCACGCTCGCTAAACCGATGCCATGAGATCCATATCCAGGCG
Source organism: Streptomyces sp. NBC_00209 (assembly GCF_045206345.1). Lineage (NCBI taxonomy): Bacteria > Bacillati > Actinomycetota > Actinomycetes > Kitasatosporales > Streptomycetaceae > Streptomyces > Streptomyces sp. NBC_00209. The sequence goes on from NZ_CP108121.1 coordinate 4,041,945, forward strand.
CCGGTACCTCCCGGCCGCCACAGCGCTGACCATGGCGCTCACCGGATGGGCCGGCGTACCGGCTGCGGCTGCCGGCCCCGCCGCCACCCCGACGGCGAGCGGTTCCACCGGCACGTCGTACGACATCACCCTGGTCACCGGCGACGTCGTCCACTACACCGACCTGCCCGGCGACCACGACGTCGTGACGGTCGATCCCGTGGACGGCGCCAAGGGCGGTGTGCACGTGCAGACCCAGAGCGGGCACACCTTCGTGGTGCCGGAGCAGGCCATGCCCCTGCTGGCCGCCGACAAGCTGGACCCGCGCCTGTTCGACGTCACCGGTCTGGTGGCGATGGGGTACGACGACGCCCGCTACGGCTCCGTGCCGCTGATCGCGACGGGCTCCGGGCGCGGCCGTTCGGCCAGGCCCCCGGCCACGCCCGAGGGCGCGACCCGGGTGCGCACGCTCGACTCGATCGACGCGAGCGCGCTGCGCGCCGACAAGCGTCACGCCCGGGCCTTCTGGAAGGACGTCGCCCCGGGCGCGGCCCCGGACGCCCTGGCCGGAGGCATCGGCAAGCTCTGGCTCGACGGCCGGGTGACGGCCTCGCTCGCCGACGACACCACGCAGATCAAGGCGAACGCCGCCTGGCAGAAGGGCTACGACGGCAAGGGCGTCAGGATCGCCGTCCTCGACACCGGCGCCGACCTCGACCACCCGGATCTCGTGGGCCAGGTCGAGGCGTCCCAGAGCTTCGTAGACGGTCAGGCCGTGGACGACGGCAACGGCCACGGCACCCACGTGGCGTCCACCATCGCGGGCACCGGTGCCGCGTCCGACGGCACGGAGAAGGGCGCCGCCCCCGGCGCCCGGCTGCTCGTCGGCAAGGTGCTCGGCGACTCGGGGTCCGGCGCGGACTCCGCGTCGATCGCCGGCATGGAATGGGCGAAGGCCCAGGGTGCGGACATCGTCTCGATGAGCCTGGGCTCCTCCATACCGTCCGACGGCGACGACCCCATGTCGCGGGCCGTGGACGCCCTCTCGGCCGACGGCGGCCCGCTCTACGTGATCGCCGCCGGCAACGCCTACGACCCGGGCAGCATCGGTGCCCCGGGCGCCGCGGCCGCCGCGCTGACCGTGGGGGCCGTCGACGGGCGCGACCAGCGGGCCGAGTTCTCCAGCCAGGGGCCACTGGACGGCAGCCACCGCCTGAAGCCGGACGTCTCGGCGCCGGGCGTGGACGTCACCGCCGCCGCCTCGCAGTCCGTACCGGGCTGGACGGGGGGCCTGTACCGCACGATGAGCGGTACGTCGATGGCCACCCCGCTCGTCTCGGGCGCGGCGGCGATCCTCAAGCAGCGCCACCCCGACTGGAGCGGCGAGCGCATCAAGAACGCGCTGATGACGACCTCCGAGCGGACCGCGCAGAGCCCGTACGAGGTGGGCACCGGCCGCATCGACGCGGCCGCCGCCGTGGACTCCGTGATCGAGGCGATCGGCTCGGTCGAGGCCGCCGCCTACACATGGCCGAACGCCGACGCGAAGCCGACCGCCCGCACGATCACCTACCGCAACGACGGTGACCGGGACGTCACGCTCGACCTCGCCACCGGTACCGACGACGACGCCTACACGCTGTCGGCTTCCCGGGTCTCGCTCCCCGCCGGCTCCACCGCCGACGTCACGCTGACCCTCGACCCGTCGAAGGTCCCGGCGGGCACCACCTTCTCCGGCCAGGTCGCGGCCACCGACGCCGCCACCGGCGCCGTGGTCGCCCACACCGGGTTCGCTCTGTTCAAGGAGCGGGAGATGTACGACCTCACCATCAAGGTGAAGGACCGCGACGGCAAGCCCGCCACGGACTCGGTCGTCCTCTACGACCCGGCCTCCACCTCGCCCGCGTACCTCGATGTCACCGGCGAGCGGACCCTGCGCCTGCCGCCGGGCCGCTACACCTCCTCGTCGTACATGGACATTCCCGGTGACAGCCCCGACTCGCTCGGCAAGGCGTTCCTGATCGCGCCCGAGGTCTCGCTCGGCCCGGACCACCCGGGCGCGACCGTCACCCTCGACGCGAGCGAGGCGCGCAAGGCGTACGCGCTGCCGGAGCGGAAGAGCGAGACGATCGCCGCGGTCTTCGGCCTCGCGCGCGACTACGCCGGGGCTGCGGACCACGACTGGTCCAGCTCCATGCAACTGCCGATCGCGTACGACTCCGTGTACCTGACGCCCACCGCCAAGCCCGCCGACGGTTCCCTGGACGGGTTCCTGCACTGGCGGATGCGGCAGAAGGCCCTCGACGCGCGCACGGGCAGCGGCCGGGACGTCGCCCTGCTCGCCCAGCCGGAGACCGTGTTCCACGACGGAACCCGTACCCTGCGCACGGTCTACGCGGGTCAGGGCGCGGCAGCCGACTACGCGGAGCTCGACGCGCGCGGCAAGGCGGTCGTCATCGACCGGAGCGACGCGGTGTCGGCAGGCGTGCGCGCGAAGGCGGCAGCCGACGCGGGCGCCGCGATGCTGCTGGTCGTCAACGACGCACCCGGCAGGCTCTACCAGTCCTACACCGGCGGCGGCGACGTCACGGTCGCCTCGGTGGAGCACACGGCGGGAGCCCGGCTGATCGCCGAGGCCCGGACCGGCCGCGGGAAGCTGGCAATCACGCAGCGGCAGTTCCCGGACTACACGTACGACCTGGTGCAGAAGTTCCAGGACCGCATCTCGGAGAAGGCGCTGGCCTACCGCCCCCGCGAACACGACCTCGCCCGGGTGGACAACAGCTTCTACGCGCCGGAAGGGACGGCCGGCTTCGGCGGGCGCTACTTCGTCCCGGCGTGGGGCCCCGCCCTGGGCGGCGACTTCTACGAGCGCTACGGACGCACCGTCACCGAGTACGTCACCCCGGGGACCGGGGCCCTGGGCACCTGGTGGGAGCAGCACGAGGGCCTGGGCGCGGCGGCCGGCTACCGCGAGAGCGGCTACGCCGCGTCCTACTCCGCCGGGCGGTCTTACGGCGGGGCCTGGTTCAAGCCCGTCCAGGCCCCCCGCCTCGGCAGTGACTACGTCGTCTACCACACCCGCTCCACCCTGAACTGGAACATCCCGGTCCTCTCGGGCGGCAGCGACGGCCACAGCGGCTTCGGCGGCACGGCCCGCTCCACCCTCACGCGCGGCGGCACCCAGGTGGCGGCGTTCAACTCCCGGGCGGGCCGCGCGTCGAACCTGGCGGCGGGCCCCTACGAGCTGACCCTGACCGGTGAACGCTCCTCCGGGTCCGCCTGGTCCACTTCGACCCGTACGGCGACCACCTGGGGCTTCGACTACGCGCCGCTGTCCGCCGACGGGCCGGGCCGCGCGGACCTGCCGCTGCTGAACCTCGGCTATGACGTGGACACGGACCTCCAGGGCACGGTCCGGGCGGGCAAGCGCCTCACGATCGGCTTGAGCGCGGCCACCTTCCCCGGTGACGTGCCGGCGCGGACGGCCACGCTCCAGGTGTCGTACGACGACGGGGCGACCTGGCAGGACGCGAAGCCGAAGCGGACCGGCGACGGCCGCTGGACGGCGGCCTTCCCCACGCCGCGCCACGCCACCGCGGTCTCGCTGCGCGCCACCGCCACGGCACCCGGCGGACTCTCGGTCCGGCAGGACGTCATCAGGGCGGTCACGCTGCGCTGACCGGGCGGAGCACACGGAGGCGGGGGCGGCCCGGCACACCGGGCCGCCCCCGCCTCCGTCACACCCAGCCCCGGTCCCTCGCGTACCAGCCGAGCTGCAGGCGCGTCGTGGCGTCGGCCCTGGCCATGAGCGCCTGGAGCCTGCGCTGCACGGTACGGACCGACAGCCGTACCTGCCCGGCCACCGCCGTGTCCGTGAGACCGGCGAGCAGGAGCCGCAGGATGTGGGCGTCGACCGTGTCGATGCCGGCGTGCGGCTGCTCCTGGTAGGGGCGCGAACGCTGCCACACCTGCTCGAACAGCTCCCGTGCCACATGCGCCAGACCGCCGCGGAGCAGCACCGCCGGGTCCACATCCGCCTCGCGCCCGTGGAGCGGCAGCATGGCCACCGCTCCGTCGCACAGGATCAGCTTGTAAGGGACCTCGGTGACCGTACGCACCTCGACCCCGTCGGCCAGGGACTGCGCGACCTCGTCGGACGCGCCCGGTTCGCTCAGGAACCCCTGATCGACCACGGCCCGCACCCGCACGTGCCGGGAGATGGCCGTCACCTCCGCGCTGTCCGCCGGGGTGACCGCCTGGGGAGTGCCCGCCGAGAAGATGTCGATGGTGCTGCGCGCCGACAGCTGGAGCTGGAGGTAACGGGTGCGGATCGCCTCGGTGCCCTCGACGATCTCCACGAGATCGCGCTGCGCCCGGTCGGCGGTCGTCGTCCGGTAGGTCTCCGCCAGCCGTGCCACGGTCAGCTCGGCGCGCTGGAGGCGTTCACGCCGGGCGGCGAGTTCGACCCCGAGAGCGACGGCCGGCGGGGCGGCCGCGTAGCGCTGCCCGTCGGAGACCCGCAGGACCAGCCCCCGTTCCACCAGGGCGTGCAGGGCGTCGCCCGTTCGCTCCTCGCCCAGCCCGGCCGCGGGGGCCAGTTCCCGGCGGGCGGACGAGGGCAGCGCGATCAGCGCCTGGTAGACGGCGGCCTCATCGGCGGTGAGCCCGAGATCCTCCAGGCCCATGGCCGCCCCCACTTCCGCGCTGTATACATGTGTCGAACCGACGCGGCAGAAGTGTCGCAGGCCGTCTTCCCGGCCGTCCCGTCACGGCCACACCAGGCAATACGCCTGATGCCCCGCGTCGTGCAGCCGGTGCGAGAAGTCCTGCCACTCGTGGAGCAGCTGGTAGACGTTGAACGCGTCGCGCGGGCCGCCGCGGTCCGGGACCGTGGACCAGATGAAGGCGGCGGCGCCCACCGACTCCTCGCCGACGCCGCGCAGCGGGTCGACCACGGTCATGGGGAGCTTGACCACCGCGTAGTCGGGGTGCAGGACGACCAGTTCGAGCGGGGGGACCTTGTGCAGAGGTATGCCCTGTATGCCGGTGAGGACCATCGCGGCCACCGTCTCCGGCTTGATCTTGGTGAACATGCCGCCCATGCCGAGCTCGTCGCCGCCGAGCTCCTCGGGGCGCATGGAGATGGGCACGCGTGCCGCGGTGGCTCCGTCGGGAGCACCGAAATATTTGTAGGTCACCCCCACCCGGCCACCACTCCCGCTCCCGGCTCCGCCGCCTGTCCGCGCCTCACCGGCCTGTATGCCCTGCGTGTGCTCAGCCTCGCGCCGCCGGTGCCGGCCACGCCGGGCAGGCTCGGGCCCCGGGCTGTCGGTCCCTTCGCCCACTCCGCCACCGCGATGCATATCTCATCCACCCGACTACTCACTAGGAGGCACAGCCCCCGCCGTGCAACCCGATCATCGTGTCAGTGACCTCCCCCACGGGCGTGCGGTGAAACACCTGTCCGCAAAGACCGTCCGTGGCTCTGACACCATGGCATGTGTGAGCTTTCCCTATGACGCCCCAGTTTCGCAGACGCTTTTCGACCGCGCGTCCCTCGTGACGCCCGGCGGCGTGAACTCTCCTGTCCGTGCCTTCCGGGCCGTGGGCGGTACGCCCCGGTTCATGGTGTCCGGTACCGGTCCGTACCTGACCGACGCCGACGGACGGGAGTACGTCGACCTCGTGTGCTCGTGGGGGCCGATGATCCTCGGCCACTCCCACCCCGAGGTGATCGCCGCAGTCCAGGAGGCCGTCGCCCGCGGCACCTCGTTCGGTACGCCCGGCGAGGGCGAGGTCGCGCTCGCCGAGGAGATCGTCGCGCGGGTCGAGCCGGTCGAGCAGGTGCGGCTGGTGTCGTCGGGGACCGAGGCGACGATGTCCGCGATCCGCCTCGCCCGCGGGTTCACCGGCCGGGCCAAGGTCGTGAAGTTCGCCGGCTGCTACCACGGCCATGTGGACGCCCTGCTCGCCGCGGCCGGGTCCGGCGTCGCGACCTTCGGGCTGCCGGACACCCCCGGGGTCACCGGCGCTCAGGCGGGCGACACGATCGTGCTGCCGTACAACGACCTGGACGCCGTGCGCGCCGCGTTCGCCGCGCGGCCCGGCGAGATCGCGTGCGTGATCACCGAGGCGTCGCCCGGCAACATGGGCGTCGTCCCGCCGCTGGACGGGTTCAACGCGGGGCTCAAGGAGCTCTGCGCCGCCAACGGGGCGCTGTACATCTCCGACGAGGTGATGACCGGATTCCGTACGTCGAAGGCCGGCTGGTACGGCGTCGACGGGGTCCGCCCGGACCTGATGACCTTCGGCAAGGTCATGGGCGGCGGCTTCCCGGCCGCGGCGTTCGGCGGGCGCGCCGACGTGATGGCGCACCTGGCCCCGGCCGGCCCGGTCTACCAGGCGGGCACGCTGTCCGGGAACCCGGTCGCCACCGCCGCCGGCCTCGCGCAGCTGCGGCTGCTGGACGACGCCGCGTACGCGAAGGTGGACGCGGTCTCCGCCGAGATCCGGGGTCTGGTGAGCGCCGCCCTGGACAAGGAGGGCGTTGCGCACACCGTTCAGGCCGCGAGCAACATGTTCTCCGTCTTCTTCACGGACGGGCCCGTCCGTGACTACGAGGACGCCAAGCGGCAGGAAGCCTTCCGCTTCACCCCGTTCTTCCACTCGATGCTGGCGCAGGGCGTCTACCTCCCGCCGTCCGCGTTCGAGTCCTGGTTCGTGTCCACCGCCCACGACCCGCAGGCCGTCGAGCGCATCGCCGCCGCCCTGCCGGCCGCCGCCCGCGCCGCCTCGGAGGCCACCGCATGAGCGAGAAGAATCCCGACGACATCACCGTGGTCCACCTGATGCGCCACGGCGAGGTGCACAACCCGGAGGGCGTGCTGTACGGGCGCCGGCCGGGGTACCACCTCTCCGAGCTGGGCCGGGAGATGGCCGACCGGGTCGCCGAGCACCTGGAGAAGCGCGACATCACGTACGCCGTCGCGTCCCCGCTGGAGCGCGCCCAGGAGACCGCGACCCCGATCGCCAAGGCGCACGGCCTGGACCTCGCCACGGACGAACGGCTCATCGAGGCCGCCAACGTCTTCGAGGGCAAGACCTTCGGCGTCGGCGACGGCGCGCTGCGCAAGCCGGACAACTGGAAGCACCTGACGAACCCGTTCCGCCCGTCCTGGGGCGAGCCGTACATCGAGCAGGTCGTCCGCATGATGGGCGCGCTCGACGCGGCGCGGGACGCGGCCCGGGGGCACGAGGCGGTCTGCGTCAGCCACCAGCTGCCGATCTGGATCGTCCGCAGCTTCGTGGAGCGGCGGCGGCTCTGGCACGACCCGCGCAAGCGGCAGTGCACCCTCGCCTCGCTGACCAGCTTCACGTACCGGGGCGACAAGATCGTCTCCGTCGGCTACGCGGAGCCGGCCCGCGATCTGGTCCCCGCGCACCTGCGGGCCGGCGCGAAGCCGGTGAAGGGTGCCTCGAAGGGATTCGGCGCGTAGCGCCCCCCGGAGGTCGGAGCTAGTACCTCTGTTCGGTCAACGTCCGGGGCTGGTTTCGTAAAGAATTTTGTGCTATCCGGGGGAACCTCCGTGTGGCTCCTCCCATCTAAGCGATTGCCAGTTTGTATGGACTTCAGGCAAAACGACCGCAGATGGGAAGCCGCATGCGTGAGATCAGCCGAAGGGGATTGCTCGGAGCCGGTCTCGGTGCCGCGGCCGCCGCCGGAATGGCGGGGTGCGGCACCACCGGCTCCTCCGGCCCCGGCGCCGGAGACGGAAGCCCGAGCCCCGACAAGGGCGCCGCCGGGCAGAAGGCGGCCGGTGGAACCTCGAAGGGCACCGGGAACAAGAAGGACGTCCGCGCCATCGGTGACGGTTCCACCGCCTACACCGGAAAGCAGCCGAAGCAGCCGCAGGCCCCCGTGCCGCTGGAACCCGGGCAGAAGCCGCCGCAGTTCGTGATCTTTTCCTGGGACGGGGCCGGCGAGGTCGGCAACGGGCTCTTCCCGCGCTTTCTCGAACTCGCCCGGGAACACGACGCGTCGATGACCTTCTTCCTCTCCGGCCTCTATCTCCTGCCGGAATCGAAGAAAACGCTCTACCGCCCGCCGAACAACCCGGTCGGCGCCTCCGACATCGGCTATCTCACCGATGCCCACCTCAAGGAGACGCTGAAGAACGTCCGGCAGGCGTGGTTCGACGGCCACGAGATCGGCACCCACTTCAACGGGCATTTCTGCGCCGGCTCCGGATCGGTCGGCAACTGGACCCCCGCCCAGTGGCAGAGCGAAATCGACCAGGCGATCTCCTTCGTCACCCAATGGCGCACCAACACCGGCTGGAACGACGAGGAATCGCTCCCCTTCGATTACCGCAAGGAACTCGTCGGCGGCCGCACCCCCTGTCTCCTCGGCCAGGACAACCTGCTGCCCACCGCCAAGAAGCTCGGCTGGCGCTACGACGCCAGCTCGCCCGGCGGCACCCAGGTCTGGCCCGTCAAACGCCAGGGCGTCTGGGACCTGCCCCTCCAGGGCATCCCCTTCCCCGGGCACACCTTCGAAGTCCTCTCCATGGACTACAACATCCTCGCCAACCAGTCGCAGAACTCGACCAAGGGAATGCCCTCCCGCTATCCCGGCTGGCGCGAACAGGCCACGCAGTCCTACCTCAGCGGATTCAAGCGCGCCTACGAGACGAACCGCGCGCCCTTCTACGTCGGAAACCACTTCGAGGAGTGGAACGGCGGCATCTATATGGACGCCGTCGAGGAAGCGTTCAAGCACATCGCCGGGAAACCGGATGTGCGCCTCGTCTCGTTCCGGCAGTTCGTGGACTGGCTCGACGTCCAGGACCCGGCGGTCCTCGACAAGCTGCGTACACTCCAGGTCGGCGAAGCACCCGCGGGCGGCTGGAACACCTTCTTTAAACGAGCCTGACAACGGGCTTTACGGGCACCGAGGGGGGTGCCCAAGATCCCCGGAACGGCCATGCGAAACTTTTCACATGAGCCATGGCCGCGCACCCCGACGCCGCTTCACGCTGCTCGCCGCCCCCCTGGCGGCCGCCGCCCTCGCCGTCACGCTGACCGCGTGCGACTCCGGCACCAAGACCAGCGGCGGCGGCGACACCAACTTCGTCACGGGCAGCGGCGGCATCGCCACCGCGCCCGAGGGCGAGCGCGCCGACGCACCGGAACTCGACGGCGAGACCGTGGACGGCAAGCAGCTCGATCTCGCCGACTACAAGGGCAAGATCATCGTCCTCAACGCCTGGGGCTCCTGGTGCGCCCCCTGCCGGCTCGAAGCGAAGTACTTCAAGCAGGTCGCCGAGGACACGAAGGACAAGGGTGTGCAGTTCGTGGGCATCAACACCCGCGACAACTCCAAGAGCAACGCCGCGCAGTTCGAAGAGAGCCACGGGACCCCCTACCCCAGCTTCTACGACCGGACCGGGAAGCTCCTGCTGCGCTTCCCCAAGGGCACCTTCCGGCTCCAGTCCATCCCGTCGACCGTCGTCATCGACCGGAACGGCAAGCTCGCCGCCCGCTTCGTGGGTCCGATGGACGACACCGATCTGCACAAGATGCTCGACCCGCTGATCGCGGAGAAGTGATCAGGTGAGCACCCTCGCCGCAGCCATGCAGAACAACACCGTCCTGAACGGTGCCCTGCTGGTCGCCCTGCCCATCGCCCTGCTCGGCGGGCTCGTCTCCTTCTTCTCGCCCTGCGTCCTGCCGCTCGTCCCCGGCTACCTCAGCTACGTCACCGGGGTCAGCGGCGCCGACCTCGCCGAGGCCCGGCGCGGCCGGATGGTCGCGGGCGCCTCGCTGTTCGTCGCCGGCTTCACCGCCGTCTTCGTCTCCGGCGGCGCCCTCTTCGGCTACTTCGGCGACACCCTCCAGGCCAACAGCGGGCCCCTCACCAAGGTGCTCGGGGTGCTGATGATCCTCATGGGCGTCTTCTTCATGGGCCTCATGCCGTGGATGACGCAGCGCGAATTCCGTATCCACCGGAAGCCGGTGACCGGCCTGGTCGGCGCCCCGCTGCTCGGCGCCCTCTTCGGCATCGGCTGGACCCCGTGCCTCGGGCCCACGCTCAGCTCGGTGTCCATCCTCGCGATGAACCAGGGCACCGCCGGACGCGGCGCCATACTGACCGTGGCCTACTGCCTGGGCCTGGGCATCCCCTTCGTGCTCGCCGCCGTCGCCTTCCGCAAGGCACTCGGAGCGTTCGGCTGGGTCAAGCGCCACTACGCCTGGGTCATGCGCGTCGGCGGCGGAATGATGATCGTGACCGGGCTGCTCCTGCTCACAGGCGCGTGGGGCAGCATGATGCAGGAACTACAGGGCTGGTCGAACGGCTTCCAGGTGGGGATCTGAGTACCAATGAGCAACACCACCTCCAACCGCTCCCAGGAGCGGGACCAGGAGAACGCGGCTGAGCTCGGCGCCGCCGGCTCCCAGCTCTCCACCGCCCCCCGCGAGGAGACCCTGGCGAACCTCCCCGCCATGGGCGTCATCGGCTGGATCCGCTGGTTCTGGCGCCAGCTCACCTCCATGCGGGTCGCGCTGATCCTGCTCTTCCTGCTCTCGCTCGGCGCCATCCCCGGCTCGCTGATCCCGCAGAACAGCGTGGACGAGCTGAAGGTGCAGACGTTCAAGGACGCGCACACCGTCGTCACGCCGATCTACGAGAAGCTCCAGTTCTTCGACGTCTACAGCTCCGTGTGGTTCTCCGCGATCTACATCCTGCTGTTCGTCTCGCTCATCGGCTGCATCGTCCCGCGCACCGCCACCTTCGTCGGCCAGCTCCGCAGCCGCCCGCCGGGCGCCCCGGGGCGCCTCACCCGGCTGCCCGCGTACACCACCTGGCGCACCGAGGCCGAACCGGAGAAGGTCCACGAGGCCGCGCTCGCGATGGTCCGCAAGCGCCGCTACCGAGCCCACCTCGCCGGAGACGCCGTCGCCGCCGAGAAGGGCTACCTGCGCGAGGCCGGCAACCTGATGTTCCACGTCGCGCTCATCGTGATGCTCGTCGCCTTCGCCTGGGGCCAGCTCTTCAAGTATGAGGGCGCCAAGCTGGTCGTCGAGGGCGACGGCTTCTCCAACACGATCACCCAGTACGACAACTTCAAATCCGGCTCGCTGTACGACGACGACTCGCTGACCCCGTTCAGCTTCACCCTGGACGACTTCGTCGGCACGTACGAGCGCAAGGGGCCGCAGATCGGCACCCCGCGTACGTACGAGGCGCGCGTGACCTTCTCCGACGGCGCGTACGGCAAGCCGCAGAAGAAGGTCATCAAGGTCAACGAACCCCTCGTCGTCGACGGCACCAAGGTCTACCTCAACGCCCACGGCTACGCGCCCGTCATCTCCGTCAAGGACGGCCGGGGCAAGGAGATCTTCAAGTCGGCCGTCCCGCTGCTGCCCCTCGACAACAACGTCACGTCGAGCGGCGCCATCAAGGTGCTCGACGGTTACCGCGACAAGAACGGCAAGACCGAGCAGCTGGGCTTCCAGGCGTTCTTCGTGCCGACCTTCGCGGGCAAGGGCAAGGGCACCATGTGGTCCCAGTTCCCCGCCGCCGACTTCCCCGTCCTCGCGCTCAACGGCTACCACGGCTTCATCGGCGTCGACTCCGGCATCGCGCAGAACGTGTACCAGCTGGACACCAGCAAGATGAAGGAGTTCAAGGACGCCGACGGCAAGCAGCTCAAGCAGCGCCTCCTCGCCGGCGAGACGATGAAGCTGCCCGACGGGGCCGGCTCCATCACCTTCGAGGGCCTTCAGGAGTGGGCGAGCTTCCAGATCTCCAAGCAGCCCGCCAGCGGCTGGGCGCTCACCGGCGCCGTCGCCGCCATCGCCGGACTCGCCGGCTCCCTGTTCATCCAGCGCCGACGCGTCTGGATCCGGGCCGTACGCGGCGCCGACGGCGTCACCGTGGTCGAGATGGCCGGGCTCGGCCGCAGCGAGTCCGCGAAGCTTCCCGAGGAGCTGGCCGACCTCGCGGTCACGCTCAACGCCGAGGCGCCCACCGCGCCCGGCACCGACAGCGACGTCGCCGAGGCGTCCTCCGTAGAACCCGCCGAAGGGGCTGGGAAGTGAATCTCGCCGCCGCAACCAACGAGAACCTGGCACACACCAGCAATGTGCTGATCTATTCGTCCATGGCCGTCTACACCCTGGCCTTCTTCGCGCACATCGCGGAGTGGGTGTTCGGCAGCCGCAGCAAGGTCGGCCGCACCGCCGCCGAGCTGACCGCCGAGCAGGGCTCCGCCGGCACGGTGAAGGTCCAGGTCGCCGCGAAGGGCGGTGCGACCGCCGTACTGGAGCGGCCGAAGATCGTCACCCGCGCCGCGGCCGGTTCGCGTGACGTCCCGGACGGGCCCGGCGCCGCGGGCGGCACCTTCAAGGGCGACCTCTACGGGCGGATGGCGGTCTCGCTGACCGTCCTGGCGTTCCTGATCGAGGCGGCCGGTGTCGTCGCCCGCGCACTGTCCGTGCAGCGTGCCCCCTGGGGCAACATGTACGAGTTCTCCGTCACCTTCTCCACGGTGGCGGTCGGCGCGTACCTGATCCTGCTCGCGCTGAAGAAGAACGTCCGCTGGATGGGCCTGATCCTGGTCACGGCCATCCTGCTGGACCTCGGCCTCGCGACCACGGTGCTCTACACCTCCAGCGACCAGCTGGTGCCGGCGCTGCACTCGTACTGGCTGTGGATCCACGTCTCCACCGCCATCATCTGCGGCGCGGTCTTCTTCATCGGCGGCATCGGCACGCTGATCTACCTCTTCCGCGACAGCTACGAGAACAAGCTCGCGAACGGCGAGGAGCCGGGCGCCTTCGCCCACTCCGTGCTCTCCCGGATGCCGTCCGCGTCGAGCCTCGACAAGTTCTCGTACCGCATCAACGCCGCGGTCTTCCCGCTGTGGACGTTCACGATCATCGCGGGCGCGATCTGGGCGGGCGACGCCTGGGGCCGCTACTGGGGCTGGGACCCCAAGGAGGTCTGGTCCTTCATCACCTGGGTCGCGTACGCCGCCTACCTGCACGCCCGCGCCACCGCCGGCTGGAAGGGCCGCAAGGCCGCGTATCTGGCCCTGATCGCCTTCGGCTGCTGGATCTTCAACTACTACGGCGTCAACATCTTCGTCACCGGCAAGCACTCGTACGCCGGCGTCTGACGTACGCACGACGACACCTGCCCGCCACCGGTCCGCCGGGGCGGGCAGCGGGCTTTCCCCGGGGGAGGGACAGCGCATGACCATGCACGACGACTAGGTGGACGTGACCACGGAGACCGTCGCGGCCCTGATCCGCGACCAGTTCCCGCAGTGGGCCGGCGAGGCCGTCCGCCCCTCGCCTCCACCGGCACGGTGAACGCCATTTTCCGTATTGGCGCCGGCCTCTCCGCACGCTTCCCGCTGCGCCGGGCCGACCCCGCCTAGGCGCTGGCGCGCGTCTCCCGCTTCCCCGTCCCGGAACCGGTCGCCCTGGGCGCGCCCGGCCCCGGCTACCCCATGCCCTGGGCCGTCCAGACCTGGCTCCCGGGGACCAACGCCTTCGGCGGCCGCCTGGCACCTGCTGGGCCCGGGCCCGCGCGGGTGTTCCGCCGGGCGCTGGGCTGCGACGAGCTGGAGTGGGAGCGCGGCCGGGCGTGGGCGTTCGAGCAGGCGATGGGCCCCGCGCCGTCGCTACGCGATACGACAAGCTCGCCGTCCGCTACGAGGCGACCGTTCTCGTCGCGGCCATCAACGAGTGGCTGTGAACGATGGCCTCGAACGTGCAGCTCGGCACGGGGTGAAGAAGGGACGGGCTCATGTAGGCCAGGGCCCCAGTCAGCTTTCCATGGCCGACGACGCGCTGACGACTGCTGTGAGCAGGCCGGGGAAAAGCCGCGCGAGGTCGTCGTCGCGCAGTTCGTTCATGCGTGAGGTGCCGACGTAGTACTGGCGAATGACGCCGGCCTGACGCAGGACCTTGAAGTGATGGGTGCCCGTGGAGCGTGACACCGAGATGTCGAAGGTGCCGCAGGCCATGTCGTCAGGCGCCTGGGCCAGTTGGCGCACGATGCTTCGACGGACCGGATCCACGAGCGCGTCCAGCACTCCTTGCAGGGTGATGGCTTCCGCGCCGGGATGGTCCGTTATGCGCTCCGTGGTGGTCCGTGCGGTCACGATCGCTCACCCCTTTCGCTCTTCCCCACCATACTACGATGCTCACCATAGGTTGATGAGCATCAACGTTTGACAGTCATCAACCTATGCAGTTCAGTGGTCAGCCACGCACCGGAAGACCCGAGCAGGCGCACAGGAACTGCAGTTGGGCGGTTGCGCCCCCATGCGGGCGTACCCCCGCCTCGACCCCGCAGGAGAAATGAAGATGACTTCAGTCCACACCGGAGTGACACCCACGCCTGCGCCGGGGAAGCGCGAGGTGCCAAGCGGCGTGAAGATCACGGCGCTGGCCACGGGATTCGTCATGGCGACCCTGGACGTCACCGTGGTCAACGTCGCCGGCGCCACCATCCAGGAGGAGCTGAGGACCACACTGACGCAGCTGACCTGGATCGTCGACGGGTACGTTCTGACCTTCGCCTCGCTCTTGATACTCGCCGGCGGCCTGGCCAACCGGATCGGGGCGAAGAAGATCTACCTCTGGGGGATGGGCGTCTTTTTCATCGCCTCACTCGCCTGCACCCTGGCACCCAACGCCGAAACACTGATCGTGGCGCGCTTCGTCCAGGGCGCCGGCGCAGCTCTCTTCATGCCCAGCTCCCTGTCACTGCTGGTCTTTTCCTTCCCGGAGAAGCGCCGGCGCACGAAGATGCTGGGTCTGTGGTCGGCGATCGTCGCCACCTCGTCCGGGCTGGGCCCCACCGTCGGTGGTCTGATGGTGAGCGCGTTCGGCTGGGAGTCGATCTTTCTTCTGAACCTGCCGATCGGTCTGATCGGTATGTCCATGACCTACCGCTACATCGCGCCGGTCGGGATCCAGGCCACGCGGCTGGCCGTTTCCGGGCACATCACCTGGATCCTCCTCCTCGCAGCCATCAGCTTCTCCCTGATCGAAGGCCCACAACTGGGCTGGGCGGCAGGGGCGGTGGTCACCGCCTACGCGGTCGCCGTCGTGGCCGCCGCCACCCTCGTGGTCCGCGAGCGGCGCGCGGTCAACCTCGTGATGCCATGGCTTCTCTTCCGCCACTCAGGTTTCGCCGGCGCCAACATCGTCGGCTTCCTCTTCAACTTCGGCCTGTTCGGCTCGACCTTCATGCTCGGCCTCTACCTCCAGCACGCCCGCGGGGCCTCCCCGTTCGAGGCGGGCCTTGAGCTGCTCCCCATGACGATCTTTTTCCCGGTGGCCAACATCGTCTACTCCCGGATCTCCGCCCGATTCTCCAACGGCATCCTCCTGACGACATTCCTGCTGCTCGCCGGAGTCGCCTCTCTGACGATGGTCACCATCTCCCCGAGCACCCCTTACTGGGCGGTGGCCGTTGCCGTGGGTGTGGCGAACGTGGGCGCCGGCATCATCTCGCCCGGCATGACGGCGGTGCTCGTCGATGCTGCCGGCCCGGAGCATGCGAACGTGGCCGGATCGGTTCTCAACGCCAACCGTCAGATGGGTTCACTGGTCGGGATCGCCGTTATGGGCGTCATCTTGCACTCCATCACCGACTGGAACCACGGAGCCGCCCTCTCCTTCCTCGCGGTCGGCGCCGCCTACCTCCTGGGCGGCCTCGGTGCCTGGCGGCTCATCGCGCGGCCGGAACGGCGGTCCGCCGCAACAGCGGCAGCCTGACCCCGCAGACTCGGTTCTTCCTGTCTGACACCGCGAGGTGGTACGCCCCCGAAGAGCACTTCGATACGCGGCCTAGGAGGCTTCCTCGGAGCCGTTCTCGCGGCGCTTCAGTTCCTCCTCGCGGCGGCGCAGGTCCGCCTCCCAGTCCTTGAGCAGGGCCTCGTCGTTCTTGTCCTCATCCTTCAGCGACTTCAGGAAGTCCGGGTTGTCGTCCGGGGCCACCCACTGCTGACGGTGGTCGCGGTGCCACTCGGAGGGCGTACGGCCTCCGGCGGGCGCCTGGCGGACCTTGCCCGCGGCCAGCCAGACGATCGGGCCGACGATCCAGAACAGCAGGATGATGAAGACCCAGGCGATCTTCGGCAGGTGCTTGGCCTCGTCCTCCGGGGTGTTCAGGCAGTCGATGAACGCGAAGATCGTCAGCGCCAGCGGCAGAAGGTAGATCAGGGCCCGCAGCATGGTGGAAAGATCCCCCCGAGGAGAGTTGGCGGGGCTTTGCCCCGCCCCGGTGACGGGCCCAGAGTAGCCGGTGTCATTTACGTCCCACGGCGAGCAGGTGGGAACGGGCGGCGAGCAGGTCCGGGTACGGTTCGGCCATGCGGGCGGCCGCCGGCGCGGAGGCGAACAGGCGTGATCCGACCAGGGATTCCCCCGTGTGGAAGTGGGCTTCGGCGAAACCCTTCCTCCCGTCGTGCGATCCGGGTTCAGGATCTCGGCGATGCCCTGCTGGAGCGAGTCGCGAGCGGGCGTGGATGCCGGGGCCGCCGCCGACATCCCGTACGGAAGCGGGTGCGGCTGGCAGGTGCCGGGGGAGCGGCTCCTGGGTGGTCGGGGCGAAGAACACTCTGGCCGCCTGGCATGGCGGTTACCTGACGTGGAGCCCTCCAGGCGTCGGCCGGGGCCGTGAAGCGTCAACCGGGCCGTCGGCTTTCCGGCGTGCCACCGCGTCGGTCGATGGCTGACACGGGGAGCCCCGGCGGGGCTCGCCGGGGAGGATGTCAAACTTGTCCTCATGGCTTACGACGATCTTCGATCCCTCCTCCGGGCTCTGGAGCGCGAGGGCGAGCTCAAGCGCATCAAGGCCGAGGTCGACCCCTACCTGGAGGTCGGTGAGATCGTCGACCGGGTGAACAAGGCCGGCGGGCCCGCGCTGCTCTTCGAGAACGTCAAGGGCTCCTCGATGCCCCTCGCCATGAACGTCTTCGGCACCGACAAGCGGCTGCTCAAGGCGCTCGGGCTGAAGTCCTACGGCGAGATCAGCGAGAAGATCGGCGGGCTGCTCAGGCCCGAGCTGCCGCACGGCTTCGTCGGGGTGCGGGAAGCCTTCGGGAAGCTCGGCTCGATGGTGCACGTGCCGCCGAAGAAGGTGAAGGGCGAGAACGCGCCGGTCCAGGAGGTCGTCCTCACCGGCGACGACGTGGACCTGGACCAGCTGCCCGCGCTGTTCACCTGGCCCAAGGACGGCGGCTCCTTCTTCAACCTGGGGCTCACCCACACCAAGCACCCCGAGACCGGCATCCGCAACCTCGGGCTCTACCGGCTCCAGCGGCACGACCGGCGCACCATCGGGATGCACTGGCAGATCCACAAGGACAGCCGCAACCACTACCAGGTCGCGGCCCGGCGCGGGGAGCGGCTGCCCGTCGCCATCGCGTTCGGTGCGCCGCCCGCCGTCACGTACGCCTCCACGGCGCCGCTGCCCGAGGACATCGACGAGTACATGTTCGCCGGGTTCCTCCAGGGCAAGCGGATCGAGATGGTCGACTGCAAGACCGTGCCGCTCCAGGTCCCGGCCAACGCCGAGGTCGTCATCGAGGGCTGGCTGGAGCCCGGCAAGACGCTGCCCGAGGGGCCGTTCGGCGACCACACCGGGTTCTACACCCCGCAGGAGCCGTTCCCCGCACTGACGATCGACTGCGTGACCATGCGGAAGCGACCGCTGCTCCAGTCCATCGTGGTCGGCCGGCCGCCGACCGAGGACGGGCCGCTCGGGCGGGCCACCGAACGCTTCTTCCTGCCGCTGCTGAAGATCATCGTCCCGGACATCGTGGACTACCACCTGCCGGAGTCCGGCGGCTTCCACAACTGCGCGATCGTCTCGATCGACAAGAAGTACCCGAAGCACGCGCAGAAGGTGATGAGCGCGATCTGGGGCGCGCACATGATGTCGCTGACGAAGCTGATCGTCGTCGTGGACTCCGACTGCGACGTCCACGACCTGCACGAGGTGTCCTGGCGGGCCCTCGGCAACACGGACTACGCCCGCGACCTGATGGTCACCGAGGGTCCCGTCGACCACCTCGACCACGCCTCGTACCAGCAGTTCTGGGGCGGCAAGGCGGGCATCGACGCGACGAGGAAGTGGCCCGAGGAGGGCTACACGCGGGACGGGGGCTGGCCCGACATGGTCGAGTCGGACCCGGAGACGGCGGCGATGGTCGACCGCCGGTGGAAGGAATACGGATTGTGAGCGCCGCCGAAGCAACCCTGGGGTCAGGGCCCGCGCAACCGAGCAGCAAGGTGAAAGCCTTCCTGCGGCTCGTGATGATCGAGCACTCCGTCTTCGCGCTGCCCTTCGCGTACATCGCCGCCCTGACCGCGATGTTCATCGACGGCGGGGAGATCCAGTGGGGCACGCTGCTGCTGGTGACGGTCGCGATGGTCGGGCTGCGGACGTTCGCGATGGCCGCGAACCGGATCATCGACCGCGAGATCGACGCCCGCAATCCGCGCACCGCGGGTCGTGAGCTGGTGACCGGCGCGGTGTCCGTGAAGTCGGCGTGGACCGGGGCGCTCGTCGCCCTCGTCGTGTTCCTCGGGGCCGCCGCCCTGCTGAACCCGCTCTGCCTGGCGCTGGCGCCGGTCGCGGTGATCCCGATGGTGGTCTACCCGTACGGCAAGCGGTTCACGAACTTCCCGCACGCCATCCTGGGGCTCGCCCAGGCGATGGGCCCGGTCGGGGCCTGGATCGCGGTGACCGGCAGCTGGTCGGGGGACGCGGTCATCCTGGGGCTCGCCGTCGGCATCTGGATCGGCGGCTTCGACCTGATCTTCGCCTGCCAGGACGTGCGGGCCGACCGGGCACACGGGGTGCTGTCCTTCCCGGCGCGCTTCGGCATCCCGGCCGCGCTGTGGGGCGCGCGGGTGTGCCACGTGGTGACGACGGGCCTGCTGGTCTGGTTCGGCCTCGCCACGGACGCGGAGGTCTTCTACTGGATCGGCATGGTGATCGTCTCGGTCGCCTTCGTGTACGAGCACCGGGTGGTGCGCCCGCACGACCTTTCCCGGCTGAACCGGGCCTTCTTCTCGGTCAACGGCTTCATCGGGATCGCGCTGTTCGTGTGCGCGCTGCTGGATCTGGTCGTGCGGGGGCTCACGGTGTGAGCGCGCGCGGGGCGGTGGGGCGGCGCAGCGCGAAGGCCGCCGCCACCCCGCCTATCAGCCCGAAGAGCCCGTCGTGGAGGAACGCGGCGTGCACGATGTCGAGCAGTTCACCGGGCTCGCGGGGGGAGATGCCGTGATCGTCCAAGCCGTGGCCGGTGGCGAGGTCGACGGCCTCCAGGATCCAGAGCAGCGCGATCCAGCCGAGCATGAGCGCTCCGGCCACGAGAGCCCGGTCACCGGTCCCCATCCATACGTCGCCCATCACAGGACACCCCCCTTCACCTGACGGAACGCACCAAGCCCCTCGGACAGTTCCTGGTGCGGTGCGCCGGATAGGCTCGGGGGTGTGGATTCCCGGTCTTCAGTGAGTCAGCGGCAGCGAATGCCTTGGATTGTCGGGGTTTCCGGCGCTTCGGGCACGCCTTTCGCCGCCGCGGTGCTGCGCGGGCTGCTGGCGGCGGGGGAGGGCGTGGACCTGGTCGTGAGCCGGGCCTCGCGGCTGACGCTCCTGGACGAGACCGGGATCGCCTACCGCGACGCGCACTGGCGCGAGGACCTGGCGGCCTGGCTGGCGCGGGGCGCGGACGGCAAGCCGGAGACCTTCGACGTGGACGTGTCGGGTGTACGCCACTGGGCGGCCGGCGATCTGGCCGCGGGGCCGTCCTCGGGGTCGTATCCGGCGAAGGGGATGCTGATCGTCCCGGCCTCGACGGCGTGCGTGGCGGGGGTGGCGCTCGGGCTCTCGAAGGACCTGTTGCAGCGGGCGGCGAGCGTGACGCTGAAGGAGCGGCGGAAGCTGGTGGTCGCGGTCCGGGAGACGCCGTTGAGCGGGCAGACGCTGAAGCAGCTGGTGGCCCTGGACGAGGCGGGCGCGGTCGTGCTGCCCGCCTCGCCGGGCTTCTACGCGGGGGCGACGCACATCCAGGATCTGGTGGACTTCGTCGCGGGGCGGGTGCTGGACGCGGCGGGTGTGCCGCACCGGCTGTACCGCCGTTGGGAGGGGGAGCTGGGTGGCGGCTCCCCGGGCTGACGGTGTGGGCGTCAGCGCTTCTTGGGCGCGCGCCGGGGGCCGCGGGTGCGGTCGACCCGGAGGGCGGCGGCGGGGTGGTGGGCACGCGAGCGGTTGGCCAGGTCCTGAAGCTCGCGCATTCGGGCGTAGGCCATCTCGATCGTGTACACGGTGTCGTCACTCCTGAAGATTCGTAAGCGATTTTTGGTTGTGCGAGAAGATTTGCAGGCATCGATGCCTGCATGCCTTCGATTCTACACGTAGACTTGCGGTACTGCTGAACAATGGAAGGTTTCAGTCATATGGACGCGGTGGACAGGCAGCTCATCCAGGCCCTCCGGGAGAACGGCAGGGCCTCGTACGCCGAGCTCGGACGGCTCGTCGGGCTCTCCGGGCCCAGCGTCACCGACCGCATCAACCGGCTGGAATCCGCCGGTGTCATCACGGGCTACCGCGCCACCGTCGACGCGGCCTCGCTCGGCCTCGGCGTCACGGCCCTCATCGGCATCTCGCTCTCCGACGCCGCCGACCACGAGGACGTGGCGCACCGGCTGAAGGACCTCGCGGAGATCGAGGACGCCTGGTTCATCGCGGGCGACGACTCGTACATGCTCAAGGTCCGCGTGGGCGACGTGGACGGCCTGGAGAAGACGATCCGCCGCCTCAGCGGCACGAAGGGCGTCTCGCGCACCCGTACCACCATCGTGCTCTCCACGAAGTGGGAGAACCGGGTCGGAGACCTCCCCGAGGAGGGCTAGGCGTACGGTGGCAAGGTTCGGTACGGCGAGGAATTGAGGAGCACTGGTGGACGCGGGACTCAAGCGCGAACTGGAGCAGAAGGTCGAAGCCGGTGAGCGGCTGAGCCGTGAGGACGGGATCGCGCTCTACGAGTCCGATGACCTGGCCTGGCTCGGCGGGCTGGCCCACCAGGTGCGCACGCGCAAGAACGGCGACGTCGTCCACTTCAACGTCAACCGTCACCTCAACATGACCAACGTGTGCACCGCCTCGTGCGCGTACTGCTCCTTCCAGCGCAAGCCGGGGGAGAAGGACGCGTACACCATGCGCATCGAGGAGGCGGTGAAGCTCGCCAAGGCGATGGAGGGCGAGAACCTCACCGAGCTGCACATCGTCAACGGGCTGCACCCCTCCCTGCCGTGGCGCTACTACCCGCGCTCGCTCAGCGCGCTCAAGGAGGCGCTGCCGCAGGTCTCCCTGAAGGCGTTCACCGCCACCGAGATCCACCACTTCGAGACCATCTCCAAGCTCTCCGCCTCGGAGATCCTGGACGAGCTGATCGAGGCCGGTCTCGAATCGCTGACCGGTGGCGGCGCGGAGATCTTCGACTGGGAGGTCCGTCAGCACATCGTGGACCACCGCACCCACTGGGAGGACTGGTCGCGCATCCACCGGCTCGCCCACGAGAAGGGGCTGAAGACGCCGGCGACCATGCTGTACGGGCACATCGAGGAGCCCCGGCACCGCGTCGACCACGTGCTGCGGCTGCGTGAGCTCCAGGACGAGACCGGCGGCTTCCAGGTCTTCATCCCGCTGCGCTACCAGCACGACTTCGTGGACATGAAGGACGGCAAGGTCCGCAACAAGCTCCAGGCGCGGACCACGATGGCGACCGGTGCCGAGGCGCTGAAGACCTTCGCCGTCTCCCGGCTGCTGTTCGACAACGTGCCGCACGTCAAGGTGTTCTGGGTGATGCACGGCGTGCAGACCGCTCAGCTCGCGCTCCAGCACGGCGCGGACGACATGGACGGCTCGGTCGTGGAGTACAAGATCACGCACGACGCGGACAACTACGGCACGCCGAACAAGCTGACCCGCGAGGACCTGCTCGACCTGATCCGCGACGCGGGCTTCCAGCCCGTCGAGCGCAACACCCGGTACGAGATCATCCGCGAGTACCCGGGCCCGGACGCGGAGCGGCGCGAGTCGCCGCAGCCGATGCGGGTCTGACCCGGCGCGCGCCGCGCGCGCGACGCCGCACGTACGAAAGCTCCGGCCACCGTCCCCGGCCGGAGCTTTCTCGCGTTCCGGACGCTGGTTGAACCTGCAAGCTGTAATAGTTAATGTGCATCTATGGCTCTTACGTTCGAGGTGGACCCGCCCTATGACCGGCCCGTGCGGGACGGCATCGTCGCGCTCTGGGTCGATGTCTCCAACGCGGGCGGCGCGGTGGGCTTTGTGCCGCCGGTGTCGGAGGAGGACGTCCGGCCGGAGCTGCTCAAGCACCAGGTCGCCCTGACCGAGGGGCGGACCCGGCTGATCGTCGGCCGCGACGAGGAGGGGCGCGTCGCCGCCACCGCGTTCCTGACGTTCAACACGCACCGGCTGATGCGGCACTGGCTGTGGGCGTACACCGTGATGGTCCACCCCCGCCACCAGGGCAAGGGGTACGGCCGCGACCTGATGGCGGCGGTCGCGGACGCGGCGCGCGCGACCGAGGGCATCGAGGCGATCCGGCTCACCTGCCGGGGCGGCACCGGCGCCGACCGCTTCTACGCCGCCTGCGGCTACAAGGAGGTCGGGCGCGTCCCCGACGCGATCCGGGTGGCCGAGGGCGACGACCGGGACGACATCTTCATGCTGCTGCCGCTGGGCTGAGCGTCCGGGACGCGGCCCAGCGAATCGATCGATTGCGGGGCATGCTTCACTGGTCGGGCAGGACTGTCGTACGTAGAGAGAAGGCCAGCTGTGTCCGCTGCCAAGCCGAGCGCAACGATCCGGTACACCGCGATGCGTCTCAGCATCTTCGTCGGCTGCCTCGTCGTCGCCGCCATCGCCGTCCACTTCGGGGCGGTGCCGTCCGGGGTCGGGGGGTCCAACGTCGTCTGGGTCGTCCTGCTCGCGCTGGTGGTGTCCGCGCCGCTCAGCTTCGTCCTGCTGCGCAAGCAGCGCGACGAGATGTCCGAGCAGATCGTCTCCTCGGTCGACCGCGCCAAGGCGCGCCTGGAGGCCAACCGCACGCGCGAGGACGGTGTGACCCAGTAAGGGGAACGTAAGCTTCCTCACACCCCCGCACCTTTTTCGTCGAACCCCAGCGCGGGAGCAGCCGCTCCTGTACTGGGGTTTTTCGTGTCTCC
This sequence comes from Streptomyces sp. NBC_00209, assembly GCF_045206345.1. Lineage (NCBI taxonomy): Bacteria > Bacillati > Actinomycetota > Actinomycetes > Kitasatosporales > Streptomycetaceae > Streptomyces > Streptomyces sp. NBC_00209. Next base: position 4,065,213 of record NZ_CP108121.1, read on the forward strand.
AGGCGGAGTTGGGGATTCCGGGATGTCCGGAGGTGGCCGCGGAGCGCTCTCCCGTACCAAAGAAGACCTTTGAGGTTCTCAAAGTTCAAGTGTTAACGTGTTCGGCATGAAGACTGATGTGCGCCTGCGACCTGCCACGAGCGTCCCGCTCGTGGAGCGCCTTCATGTCGATCTCTGCCGCTGTATGTCCGCGGTCTGTTGCCGCAACGTCTGATACCGGCACCATGCAGCGGCGCCGCCCCTGACGCGGGCGCCGCACCCCCGTCCCCCGCACACCGTCCCCGTGCGTCCCGATGCGTCACATCTGGAGTGTGTCCGTGTCCGCGAACCCCGCGTCCACCGCCGAGAAGCCCGCGGGCTCCGGCTTCCGTATACCCAACGTCCCGTTCTGGGCCCAGATCGTCGCCGGTCTGGTCCTCGGCGTCCTGCTCGGCTGGCTCGCCCGCAGCCAGGACATCGACTGGCTGTACACCACGCTCGACAAGGTCGGCCACATCTTCGTCCAGCTGCTGAAGCTGGCCGTCGCGCCCCTCGTCTTCTTCGCGATCCTGGTGTCGATCACCAACCTGCGCAAGGTCAACAACGCCGCCCGGCTGGCGACCCGCACCCTGCTCTGGTTCATGATCACCTCGCTGATCTCCGTGGCCATCGGCCTCGCGATCGGCCTGATCACCAACCCGGGCTCCGGCACCGGCCTCACCCCGAAGGACGGCAAGCTCCCCGAGCACGCCGGCTCCTGGCTCGACTTCCTGACCGGCATCATCCCGGACAACGTCATCACGCCGTTCGCCGAGCTGAACGTCCTCCAGATCGTCTTCATGGCCGCCGTCGCCGGCATCGCCGCCCTCAAGCTCGGTGAGAAGGCGCAGCCGATCCTCACCCTCAGCGAAGCCGTCCTGGAACTCCTCCAGAAGGCCCTGTGGTGGGTCATCCGCCTCGCCCCGATCGGCACCATCGGCCTCATCGGCTACGCCATCGCGGACTACGGCTGGGACCTGATCGGCAAGTACGCGACGTTCACCGCCGACGTCTACATCGGCTGCGCCCTGGTGCTGTTCGGCGTCTACCCGCTGCTGCTCGCCACCGTCGCCAAGCTGAGCCCGCTCCAGTTCTTCAAGGGCGCCTGGCCCGCGATCCAGCTGGCGTTCGTCTCGCGCTCCTCGGTCGGCACCATGCCGGTCACCCAGAAGGTCACCGAGCGCCTGGGCGTTCCGAAGGAGTACGCCTCCTTCTCCGTCCCGTTCGGCGCCACCACCAAGATGGACGGCTGCGCCGCGATCTACCCGGCGCTCGCCGCGATCTTCATCGCGCAGATCTTCGACGTGCAGCTGGGGATCGGTGACTACGTCCTGATCGCGTTCGTCTCGGTCATCGGCTCGGCGGCCACCGCCGGTCTGACCGGCGCGACGGTCATGCTGACGCTGACCCTGTCGACCCTGGGCCTCCCGCTGGAGGGCGTCGGCCTGCTGATGGCCATCGACCCGATCCTGGACATGATGAGGACGGCGACGAACGTGGCCGGCCAAGTTGTCACTCCGGTGATTGTGGCGGCGCGGGAGAACATTCTCGACCGCGACAAGTTCAGCAGCGTGGAGTCGTCGCCGGTCGATGCGGAACAGCCGCAGAAGGTCGCCGTCGCCGCCTAGCGTTCCGCTGCCGGAGACCGGAAGGCGCCCCGTACCGATACCTGGTGCGGGGCGTCTTCGGCACCGTTGTCGTCGGTGCTCAGCGCTCCGGCCGCGGGTTTCCGCTGCCCATCGGCAGGCGTCATCGTGATCGATGACATTTCGGGCGGTGTGCGCCTGCCGCGACCGATGCTGAAGACATCCACGTGGTCGATCACCGTCGCTACGATCGCGCGGCGACGCTCAAGGTTTTCGGGGCGGTCGTCACCCCAGACTGTGAGCGGATCGGCCTGCGTGCGGGATCGGCGAACGGCCGTCGTCGCTTCACGTGTGTGCAGAGTCCGGAGATCCGCGCGCAGGTGGGTCAGTGCATCGAAATAGTCCTCGTCGTCCATTCGGCCGTCCTTCCAGCGGCTCCGGAGTGCTTGGACCCGACTCTCCAGCAGGCTGATCTCCTTCGTGAGGTTCCGTGCGGGCTCCTCTTCTTCCCTCTCGGAGGGGCGGGACAGCGCAGATTCGATCATCTCGTTGAGACGCTCTTCGATCCACTCGTACTTGCGGCTCACCTTCCCGCAGCCCAAGCGGCCGTTCATCCCTCGCTGACCTGAGTGGCACAACGTCCGTCGGAAGGTGCGGCCCTGGATGGTCGCCCACTGGACACGCATGACGGACCCGCAATAGCCGCACCGCAGAAAGCCGGAGTACACGTGCTTCCGCTTGCCCGCGCCCTGCGCTGCGGGCGTGGCTCGCCCGTTGAGCAGAGCCTGGGCGTTCTGCCACTCCTTGCGAGTCAGCGGAGCCCCGTAAACGCTGTCGCCGATGTCCTGGCCCTTGTACGTGACGATCCCACCGGTCCGTTCTGACCGGTAGACGCGCTTCACCGACTGGATGGTCCAGGCACCACCGTGCGGTGTCGTAGAGCCCTGGGAATTCCAGTACCGGGCCACGTCACCGGGAGTCCCTGGGGTCGGGCCGATCAGCATGCGGTAGCCCGCCCCGATGAGTTCGGCCTCGTGTTCGTCCACTTCTCGGAATCGTGCCCCTTCCTTGAAGCCGAACTGCCGCTTGCCGCCGGCGTGCGGCTTTCCTTGCTCTCTGCGCTGCAGGAGAGAGTTGTTGATGCGTTCCGACATGCGTTCTGTCTCTTGCTGTGCCACCGCACCCTTGATCGTCAGGATCATGCGGCCATTTGCCGTCGCAGTGTCCTCGCCCTCTGTGGTGGCGAAGGCGAACCCGTGTTCCTTCTGTTCATCCAGGAAGTGGGTCAGCTCGCTGATTCGCCGCGTCAAACGGTCGATGGAGTAGACGACGATCCCGTCGATGAGGCCGTCCCGGGCGTCTCGGATCATCTGCGCGTACTGGGGGCGGCGACGCTTGCTCGTGGTCGATGCCGACACATCGTTCTCCGGGTAGACCTGGAAGACGCCCCACCCCATACGTGCGCACAGTTCTCGACACGCCTTCTCCTGGCGTTGGATGCCGAGTTCTTCTCCCTTGCGGTCCTTGCTGATCCGCACATAGATGCCTACGTGCTTCGGCTTGCTCATGGCCCAGCCCCGTCCGGATCGACTTCCTGTGTACGGAGCAACGTGCATCCAGCAGATGTGGTTACGGGGTGACCGAACAGGCACTGGTTCCAGCGCGGTGTGCCCGCGCGGGCCCCGTACCCTTACCCGGGAGTAGTGCTGCGGGGCGGGAGGAGTCGACGTGGGTGCTGTGCGGAACAAGCGGATGCCGCGCGCCGTGCGCGAGCAGCAGATGATGGACGCCGCGGTGCAGACGTTCGGGCAGCGGGGGTACCGGGCCGCCTCGATGGACGAGATCGCCGAGCTGGCCGGGGTGTCGAAGCCCCTGGTCTACCTGTACCTGAATTCAAAGGACGAGCTGTTCACCGCGTGCATCCGGCGCGAGGCGCAGGCGCTGCTGGCCGCCGTGCAGGGGGGCGTCGAGCCCGGTCTGCCCGCCGACCGGCAACTCTGGGAGGGGCTGCGGGCGTTCTTCACGCACACCGCGGAGAACCCGGACGGCTGGGCGGTGCTCTACCGGCAGGCGCGGACGCACGGGGAGCCGTTCGCCACCGAGGTCAACGTGATGCGCGAGGAGATCGTCGCGTTCGTGACCGGTCTGATCGGCGCCGCCGCCCGCGAGGCGCACCACGACCCGGCGCTCCCGGACCGGGACGTGGCGGGCCTCGCGCAGGCCCTGGTGGGCGCGGCGGAGGCGCTGGCGGGCTGGGCCAACGAGACCCCGGGCGTCTCGGCCCGGGAGGCGGCGGCCACGATGATGAACTTCTCCTGGGCGGGCCTGGAGAACCTGATGAACGGCCGCCCGTGGCAGGTGCCTAGCCCGTAGTCCCCGTCAGGTGCACCCGTTCGCCGCCGCGCAGCTGGAACGCGTGGCCGGCGGAGGCGTACGTGACCGTGCCGGGCAGCAGGACCGGGGCGCGGAAGTCGGCCCGTACGGTGCGGAGCGTGGCCGGGTCGGGATTTTCGGCCAGGCAGCGGGCGACGGTCCACATGCCGTGGGCGATGGCGCGGGGGAAGCCGAACAGCCGGGCGGTCAGCGGGTGGAGGTGGATCGGGTTGCGGTCGCCGGAGGCCGCCGCGTACCGCCGTCCGAGGTCGCTGGGCAGCCGCCACTCGGCGAGGGCGGGGAGCGGTGCGGGAGGCGTCGCCGGTGGCGGGGCCTCCGTACGCGTCACCGGTGCCGGGGCTTCCGTACGCGTCGCGTGCCGGGACAGATAGCCGCTGCGGGACTCCCACACCAGCGCGCCCGCGAGCCGCGCCTCGGTCACCACGGTGACCTCGGTGCCGCGCCGGTGCGGGCTCAACTCCGCCGCGTACACCGTGAGTTCGAGCGAATCCTCCGGCCGGAGGGTACGGTGGGCGGTGATCTCGATCCAGGTGTGGACGAGTCCGGTGACCGGGAGCGGGAAGTCGCGGCGGGTCATCAGCCGCATCGCGAGGGGGAACGCCAGGACGTGCGGGTACGTCACCGGCAGCGGCCCGGTCGCCGGGAAGCCGCAGATCGCGCGGTACGCGGCCAGGCGTCCGGGTACGAGGGGCGCGGCGGGCAGGCGGAGGCGGCCGGCGGGGAGGGTGGCGCCGGGGCGTCCGGCGCGCTTGAAGGGCGAGGTGACGGCGCCCCGGGCCAGCGAGAGGATCAGGCTCATCGGGTCACGCCCCCAGCAGGCTCTGGCCGCAGACCCGGACGACCTGGCCGTTGACGGCGGCGGACGCGGGCTGGGCGAACCAGGCGGTGGTCTCGGCGACGTCGACCGGGAGGCCGCCCTGGGAAAGGGAGTTCATCCGGCGGCCGGCCTCGCGGATGAGGAGCGGGACGGCCGCGGTCATCTTCGTCTCGATGAAGCCGGGGGCGACCGCGTTGACCGTGACGCCGTGGTCGGCGGCGGCGCGCGGGGCCAGTGAGCGGACCAGGCCGATGATGCCGGCCTTGCTGGCCGCGTAGTTGGTCTGGCCGTTGTTGCCGGCGATGCCCGCGATGGAGGCGGTGGCGACGATCCGGCCGCCCCGGTTGACCGTGCCCGCCTTCAGCAGCGCGTCGGTGGTGCGCAGGACGCTGTCCAGGTTGACGTCGATGACCGAGGCCCAGCGGTCGGCGGCCATGTTGGCGAGCCGGCGGTCGCGGGTGATGCCGGCGTTGTGGACGAGGATGTCGAGCCCGTCCGGGGCGGCGGCCGCGATGCGCGCGGCGGCGTCCTCGGCCGTGATGTCGAGGGGGAGCGCGGTGGCGCCGAGGCGGTCGGCGGTGCGCACCAGGTCCTCCTGGGCCTGCGGGATGTCCAGGCAGATGACGTGGGCGCCGTCGCGGGCCAGGACCGAGGCGACGGAGGCCCCGATGCCCCGGGCGGCGCCGGTGACCAGGGCGGTCCGGCCGGCGAGCGGGGCGGCCCAGTCGCGGACCGGGTCGGGGGCGGCGTCGGTGACCTCGATGACCTGGCCGCTGACGTACGCGGACCGGGGCGAGAGCAGGAAGCGCAGGGTGGACTCGGCGGAGGCGACGGCGGACGGGGCGATGCGGACCAGCTGCACGGTGGCGCCCTTGCCGATCTCCTTGCCGAGCGAGCGTGTGAAGCCTTCCAGGGCCTGCTGGGCGGCGGCCTGGTGGTGGTCGTCCGGCGAGGGCCGCACGCCGAGGACGACGACCCGGCCGCCGGGGGCCAGCGAGCGGACGACCGGGTGGAGGGCGGCGTGCACGGCGCCCAGTCCGGCGGCGGTGTCCACGGCGGTCGCGTCGAGCACGAGCGCGGCGGGCCGGTCCGCGCGCGCGACGACCTCCAGGCCGGTGGCGGTGAGGGCCGCGGCCAGCTCCTCGGTGACGGCGGAGTCCCCTGCGGTGAGGTGGAGGACGGGGCCGGTCAGCGTCGGCGTCTCCAGGGTCCAGCGGCGCAGCCGGGCGGGCTGCGGGAGACCGAGTTTCCGGGTGAGGAACGTGCCGGGTGCCGTGCCGGTCAGGTGCAGATAGCGGTCGGCCATTGTCCAGACTCCCTGCTCGGTCGTAGATTTACTCCGGAGTAAGGTTACTCAAGAGTCAGGAGCTGGTCGAGATGAGTTGGTCGAGTTGATTCCCCTCGCACTCCCGCGGCCCCGCCGGGTCGCGGTCATCGGCGGCAGCCGCATCCCGTTCGCCCGGTCCGACGGGCCCTACGCGCAGGTCTCCAACCAGCAGCTGCTCACCGCCGCGCTCGACGGCCTGGTCGACCGCTTCGGCCTCCAGGGCGAGCGCGTCGGCGAGTTCGCGGCGGGCGCGGTCCTCAAGCACAGCCGCGATTTCAACCTGGCCCGGGAGACGGTGCTTGGCTCGCGGCTCGACCCGCGCACCCCCGCGTACGACGTCCAGCAGGCGTGCGGCACGGGGCTCCAGGCGGTGATCGCCGCCGCGAACAAGATCATGCTCGGGGCCGTCGACTCCGCGATCGCGGGCGGCACGGACACCGCCAGCGACGCCCCGCTCGGCGTCAACGACGAACTGCGCCGGCTGCTGCTCTCCGTCCGGCGCGCGAAGTCGGCGGGCGCCCGCGCGAAGGCCCTCACGGGCGTACGGCCCCGGCACCTCGTCCCGGACATCCCGCGCAACGCCGAACCCCGCACCGGTCTTTCGATGGGCGAGCACGCGGCGCTCACCGCCCGGCAGTGGGACATCGGCCGCGCCGAGCAGGACCTGCTGGCCGCCACCAGCCACCAGCGGCTCGCCGCCGCGTACGAACGGGGCTTCCTGGACGACCTCGTCGTCCCGTACCAGGGCCTGGAGCGCGACCAGAACCTGCGCCCCGGCTCCACGGTGGAGAAACTCGCCACGCTGAAGCCCGTGTTCGGCACGGAGCACCCCGGCGCGACGATGACCGCGGGCAACTCGACGCCGCTCACGGACGGCGCCGCGACCGTGCTCCTGGCGAGCGAGGAGTGGGCCGAGGCGCGCGGGCTCGAACCGCAGGCGTACCTCTCGCTGTACGAGACCGCCGCGGTGGACTACGTGAAGGGTGAGGACGGGCTCCTGATGGCGCCCGCGTACGCGGTGCCCCGGCTGCTGGAACGGGCCGGGCTCGGGATCGAGGACTTCGACCTCTTCGAGATCCACGAGGCGTTCGCCTCCCAGGTGCTGGCCACGCTGGCCGCCTGGGAGAAGCGGGGGCTGGCGCCCGTCGACCGGTCCCGGCTGAACGTGGCCGGCTCCTCGCTCGCCACCGGCCACCCCTTCGCCGCGACGGGCGCCCGCATCGTCGCCACCCTGGCGGGTCTCCTCGCGGAGCGGGACGCCCCGGGCCGCGGGCTGATCTCGATCTGCGCGGCGGGCGGCCAGGGGGTCACGGCGATCCTCGAACGCGGCGCCTCGTCGTCCGGCGGGGCGTAGGGGGCCGCTGCGCGGGGCCTTCTCCCCTCCCCGCCCCTTCCCGAAACCGGGGCTCCGCCCCGGACCCCGCGCCTCAAACGCCGGCGGGGCTGGATGTATCGCCGTCCGACCTCGCCTCACACGACCGGTCGTCCCCCCAGCGAACCCGCCCGTCCCCCTTGCCGAGGAGCCGCACGTGTCCACGCCACCCGCCCCTTCCCCCGTACCCGCCCTGGTCGAGCCGACGCTTGAGCGGGACGCCCACGGGACCGTCCGGCAGGTCTCCGTACCGGCGTTCGCGCCGCCCGTCCGGCGGGGGTCGCTCGCCGAGATCCCGTTCGACAACGCCCGCGAGGCCCCCGCCGATGCCGTCCTCAGCCGCAAGCAGCCGGACGGGAGCTGGCAGGACGTGTCGGCCGCCGAGTTCGCCGCCGAGGTGCTGGCCGTCGCCAAGGGCCTGATCGCGGAAGGGCTGCGCGCAGGCGACCGGATCGCGATCATGGCCCGTACGACGTACGAGTGGACGCTGCTCGACTTCGCGGCCTGGGCGGCCGGACTGGTCACCGTGCCCATCTACCCGACCTCGTCCGCCTTCCAGGCCCGCTGGATCCTTCAGGACTCCGGGGCCGTGGCCTGCGCGGTCGAGACCGCCGACCAGAGCCGGATCATCAGCCAGGAACGCAAGCGGCTTCTCGGGCTCGCGCACCTCTGGCAGTTCGACACGGGCGCGCTCGGCCGGCTGAGGAAGCTCGGGCGGCACCTCCCGGACGACGCCGTCGCCGAGCGCCGCGCGACCCTGGAGCCGGAGACTCCGGCGACCCTGATCTACACCTCCGGGACCACGGGCCGGCCGAAGGGGTGCGTGCTGACCCACGGCAACTTCTTCGCCGAGGTCGACAACGCCATCGAGCTGCTGCACCCGGTCTTCAAGTCGGTCAGCAAGTACCCCGCGTCGACGCTGCTGTTCCTGCCGTTGTCGCACGTCTTCGGCCGGATGGTCGCGATCGGCTGTCTGCGCGCCCGGGTCCGGCTCGGCCACGCGCCGTCGATCCGGACCGAGGACCTGCTCGCCGACCTGGCCGGTTTCAAGCCGTCGTTCCTGCTGGCGATCCCGTACGTCCTGGAGAAGGTCTACAACACGGGCCGGGCCACCGCCGAGAAGATGGGGCGCGCCTCCTCCTTCGACCGGGCCGCCCGGATCGCCCAGCGGTACGGCCAGGCCGTCGAGGCCGCCGAACACGGCACGGGCCCCGGCCCCGGCCTCGGACTGCGCGCCGCCCGGGCGCTGTACGACCCGCTGGTCTACCGCCGCATCCGGGCGGCGCTCGGCGGGCATGTCCGGTACGCGATCTGCGGCGGCTCCCCGCTGGGGCGGCGGCTCGCGGCGTTCTACGCGGGCGCCGGCATCGAGATCTTCGAGGGCTACGGCCTGACCGAGACGACCGCTGCCGCCACGGTCACCCCGCCGCTCAAGCCCCGCCTGGGCACGGTCGGTTGGCCGATGCCCGGCACCGCCGTACGCATAGCCGAGGACGGGGAGGTGCTGCTCAGCGGCGGGCAGGTGTTCCAGGGGTACTGGGACGCGGAGCGCGGGGTGTCCGCGTCCGTGCCGGCCGGCGGCTGGTTCGCCACCGGTGACCTGGGCGCGCTCGACCAGGACGGCTACCTCACGATCACCGGCCGCAAGAAGGACATCATCATCACGTCGGGCGGCAAGAACGTCACCCCGGCCCCGCTGGAGGACTGGCTGCGCGCCCATCCGCTGGTCGGCCAGTGCATGGTCGTCGGCGACAACCGCTCCTTCGTCACGGCCCTGATCACGCTGGAGGCGGACGGGCTCGCGCACTGGTGCCGGATGCGCAAGAAGCAGGACGTTCCCCTCCGTGAACTCGTCCACGACGACGAACTGCGCACCACGCTCCAGCGCGCGGTGGACGAGGCCAACCGCCTGGTCTCCCGCGCCGAGTCGATCCGCAAGTTCACGGTGCTGCCGGTGGACTTCACGGAGGAGAACGGCCACCTCACGCCGTCGCTGAAGCTGAAACGGGATGTGATCGCGCGGGACTTCGCGGGGGAGATCGAGGAGCTGTACCGGAAGTAGCGCGGCGGAGACGCTTCGGGGGAGCCTCAGCGGTCGGCCGGCAGTTGCCTTGCCGTGCGACTGCTGCGGCACCCCCTTGCGCGTTCGCGAGGGCCGAGCCGGTCAGCCGTTTGCCGGATTTTCGGTGAGCGCACGTGAAATCGTCTCGGCGTCGACCGCACTGGCCAGGATGCGGATCATTTCTCCCTCGCGAGGCCGGTAGGAGAGCAGGGAATTCCCGGCGCGCCAGCTGGGCTCGGACTCCACGGTCCCAGCGGCGGGGAGTTCGATGAGCTGCGCGGACCGCCTGCCGAAAAATACCGTGCCGTCGGAGATGTGAAGCTTCCCGTAGACGAACGCCTTTCGCCCGATCCCCGCGGGCCACGATATGCGGCAAGGGACGGCTGCCTTGCCCGCGTGCGCGACTTCGGTGGCGCGCCTCCGGGCCCTGCGCTGCGTCAATGCGACAACAGCCTTCACGGTTCCGGCAGCCACGGCGACTCCGATGGCGAGTTCAATGATTGAACCCATGTTCATGGATTCCCTTCAGGGATGCCGGGTTGTCCGGCGCCTTCGTGTGGAGGATGGCGCGGGCCTGGTCGGCGGCTCGGGCTATGGATTCGGAGACGAAGTCCAGGTAGCGGGACATGTTCTCCAGGCGGGCGCCCGCCGCCGTGCCCGCGCCCAGGACGGAGACGCCCTCGCGGGCGGTCGCGGCGAGCTGGGCCGTGGAGCGGGCGCTCGCGATCATCGAGTCGTGCATGAGGTCGTTGTCGATGACATAGCGCTCGCGGCGGCCCTCGCGCTCCCGGCGGACCATGCTCTGGGTCTCCAGGAACGCGACCGCCTTGGACACGGAGGCCGGGCTGACCTTCAGGTGCGCGGAGAGTTCCCCGGCGGTGAGGCTGCCGGTGTCGCTGAGGGTCAGGGCGGCGAGGACCCTCGACATCATGAGCGGGGCGCCCGAGGCCGTCATGGCCGTCGTGAACATCTCCTCGTACGCGCGTACCGCCTCGGCGTCCCGGCCGTAGGGCTGCGGGTCCGGGCGCGCGTCGCGGGGCGCGGGGTTCTTCCGGCGGTGGGCGCGCTGCTCGGCGGAGCGGTGGGCGGCGTCGGCGCGGTAACCGGTGGGGCCGCCGTTGCGTGTCACCTCGCGGGTGATGGTCGAGGTGGGGCGGTCCAGCTGCCGGGCGATCTCGGCGTAGGCCAGGCCGTCGGCCAGGCCCCGGGCGATCTGGCGGCGTTCCTGCTGGGTGAGCCTGCCTCCCGGCATCGCGTACTCCTTCGTGGCGCGGGCCCGGCCGTGCGGTGGCCGGAGGGCCGACTATAGCGTTCGCTGGCAGTCCATTGCAACGAATTGTCGGCTGGCCGTTGCGTTACTTCTGAGCTCATTGCTCCAACTTCTCTGTTGTGACGTGCTGTTACGCGACTCTGATGCAACAAGTGCGTTGCCAGGTTCATGAACGCAACGTAGCGTTTCTCTCATCGGAAAGCGCGAGCCGCCCGGCCCGCCGCACCGCAGAAGGAGCGCACCATGCCGAAGTTCGACACCCCCGCCGCCGTCACCGCCCACGTCGACATCCCCGCCGGATCCATCCGGTTCATCGCCGCCGACCGCGCCGACACCGTGGTCGAGGTCCTGCCCGCCGACGCCACCAAGAGCCGCGACGCGAAGGCCGCCGGCCGCGTCGAGGTCGCGTACGCCGACGGCGTCCTCGACATCCGGGCCGCCAAGGAGGGGCGCAACCGGCTCCTCGGTGACTCCGGGGCCGTCGAGATCACCGTCCAGCTGCCCGCCGGCTCGCACGTCGAGGCGAAGGCCGGCGCCGCCGAGTTCCGGGGCGTCGGACGCCTCGGGGACGTCGTCTTCGAGGGCGGCTACCGCTCGGTCAAGGTGGACGAGGCCGCCAGCGCCCGGATCGCCGCGCACGACGGCGCCGTCATCGTCCGCCGCCTCACCGGCCCCGGCGACCTCAGCACCCAGCGCGGCGACGTGACCGTCGAGGAGGCCACCCGCGGCGAGCTCACCCTCAGCACCCAGCTGGGCGACATCAGGGTCGGCGCGGCGCGCGGCGTCCCGGCCGTGCTCGACGCGGGCACCGTCGTGGGCCGCATCGACAACGCCCTGATGAACGACGGCGCGCCCGCCCTGGCCATCCGGGCGACCACCACCAAGGGCGACATCACCGCCCGCAGCCTCTGACCACCTCGCCCCACCTCGTAAAAGCACCGCCCCCACCTCGTGGAAGCAGAAGGAGCCCCACCATGACGAACCCGGCCATCGCGGCGAACGGACTGCGCAAGGCGTACGGCGAGAAGACCGTGCTCGACGGGATCGACCTCAGCATCCCGGCCGGAACGGTGTTCGCGCTGCTCGGCCCGAACGGCGCCGGCAAGACGACCGCCGTCAAGATCCTCTCCACGCTCATCCCACCCGGCCAAGGGTCCGGCGCGATCAGCGTCGGGGGCCACGACCTGGCCACCGACGCACAGGCGGTGCGCGCCGCCATCGGTGTCACCGGGCAGTTCTCCGCCGTCGACGGGCTGATCACCGGCGAGGAGAACCTGCTCCTGATGGCGGACCTGCACCACCTGCCGAAGGCCGAGGGGCGGCGGGTCACCGCGGAGCTCCTGGACCGCTTCGACCTCACGGAGGCGGCGAAGAAGCCCGCGTCCACCTACTCCGGCGGCATGAAGCGCCGCCTCGACATCGCGATGACCCTCGTCGGGAACCCGCGCATCATCTTCCTGGACGAGCCGACCACCGGCCTCGACCCGCGCAGCCGGCACGGCATGTGGCAGATGATCCGCGGCCTGGTCGGCGACGGGGTGACCGTCTTCCTCACCACCCAGTACCTCGAAGAGGCCGACGAACTCGCCGACCGCATCGCCGTCCTGCACAACGGGAAGCTGGTGGCCGAGGGCAGCGCCGAGGAGCTGAAGCGGATCGTTCCCGGCGGGCACGTCCGGCTGCGGTTCAGCGACCCCGCCGCCTACCGGGACGCGGCGGCCCACCTCGGCGGCGACGCCGTCCGCGACGACGCCGCGCTGGCCCTGCAACTCCCCAGCGACGGTACCCAGAGCATCCTGCGCTCCCTCCTCGACCGGCTGGACGCCGCCGGGATCGAGGCCGACGAGCTCACCGTGCACACTCCCGACCTGGACGACGTCTTCTTCGCCCTGACCGAAGCCGACACCGGGACCGAAGCCGGTACCGACGCCGTCATCCCCGCCCCGACCAAGGAGTCCGTCCGATGAGTACCCTCTCCCTCGCCGTGCGCGACTCGGCCACGATGCTCCGCCGCGACCTCCTGCACGCCAGGCGCTACCCCTCGCTCACCCTCAACCTGCTGCTCACCCCGGTGATGCTGCTCCTGCTGTTCGTCTACATCTTCGGCGACACCATGAGCGGCGGGGCGGGCCGCGACGCGTACATCGCGTACATCGTGCCCGGCATCCTGCTCATGACGATCGGCTCGACCACCGTCGGCACCGCCGTCTCGGTCTCCATGGACATGAGCGAGGGCATCATCGCCCGCTTCCGCACCATGGCCATCCACCGGGGCTCGATCCTCTTCGGCCACGTCGCGGGCAGCGTCCTGCGGACGCTGATGAGCGTGGTCCTCGTCGGGGCGGTCGGGGTGGCCATGGGCTTCCGGTCCACCGACGCCACCGTCCTGGAATGGCTCGGCGCCCTCGGACTGCTCGCCCTGTTCACCCTGGCCTTCACCTGGATCGCCGTGGGCATGGGCCTGGGCAGCCCCAACGCGGAGGCCGCCAGCAACAACGCCACGCCGCTGATCCTGCTGCCGCTCATCTCCAGCGCGTTCGTCCCGCTGGGCTCGATGCCCGGCTGGTTCCGGCCGATCGCCGAGTACCAGCCCTTCACCCCGGCGATCGAGACCCTGCGCGGACTGCTGCTCGGTACGGAGATCGGCCACAACGGGTGGCTCGCGGTGGCCTGGTGCGTCGGCCTGACCGTCCTCGGCTACTTCTGGTCCAGGGCGCAGTTCGAACGCGAACCGAAGTAGTGACTCCCTCGGCCGGCCAGGGTTCTCACCCCGGCCGGCCGATGCGTGCGTCCAGGCGGGCCAGCACCTTGCGGCCCGCCCTCCGCACGCCCACCGGCACCAGGGCCGCCCGTCCCGGCACCCGCACCCCGCCCGTGAAGGCGACCAGGGTGTGCCCGGGGCGGGCGGCCGACGGCGTGGCCGCGATGCCGATGAGCACGAAGCGGCTCTGCAGCCACAGCCAGCCGGGCCGCCGCACCCCGTGGAAGCGGGCGTGCATCCCGAACCGGCTGCGGGCCACCGCCTCGACCCGGTCCCCGTCGGCGCGGGTCAGCCGCAGCCGCCGCATATCGGGTACCAGGAGCGCCAGTTCGCCGTCGATGTCGGCGAGCAGGGGCTCCACCTCGGCGCAGGGCGCGGCGATCTCGCGGGTGGTGACGCGGGCGCCCGGCACCCCGGCCGCGAGGACGCGGAGGCGGCGGACCGGGTCCAGGGGGGCGGCGGCGGGCCACAGCGGGGTGTCGGTCATGAGGTCCATGCCTTCCGGAACGAGTCCCGGGCGCGGGACAGACGGGACTTGACGGTGCCGACGCGGAGTCCGAGCAGGGCGGCGGCGCCCCGCTCGTCCAGCCCTTCGACGTCACGCAGTACGAGCACGGCGCGGTGTTCCGGGCTCAGCCGGGCCAGCACGTCCCCGATGTCGGCGGCCAGCTGGGGATCGCCGCGCTGGGGCAGGGTCGCGAGGTCGGCGGGCACGGACCGGGACCCCCGCCGGGCGACCCGGACGGCCTCCCGGCAGGCGATCGCCCGCACCCACCCGTACAGCGCGGCCGGCTCCTTCAGCGAGCGCAGGCTCCGGAAGACGGCGACCAGGGTCTCCTGGACGGCGTCCGGCCCGTCGGCGAGCGCGATCGGGGCGCAGATGCGGCCGGCGTACGGGGTGAGGACGTCCAGCAGCTCGTTCATGGCGAGCGTGTCGCCGCGCTGGGCGGCCACCACCAGGCGTATCGCGCGGTCGCGTGCGGCGTCATCGGGCACGGGTGGCGGCCTCCTTTCCGGCCGCCCCCTGGGGCGCGGCGGTGGTTTCCTTTCCGGCCGCCACCCGGACCGCGGCGGTGGCGAGCAGCAGGCAGAGCGGTGTGTACAGGGCCCGGTTGAGCAGCTGGAAGGTGTCCCCGGAGGCCGCGTCGAGACCGGTGCGCAGTCCCACCGCCCAGCCGATGCCGGCCAGCCCGCGCAGCGCGGTGCCGCAGGCGACGGCGAGCGTACCGGCCTGGAGGAGGCGCCCGAGCCGGTGGGTGCGGCCCAGCCGCGCGCGGGCGGTGACCAGGGCCGCGCCGCCGAACAGGACGGCGGCGAGGGGGAGTACGACGGGCGGGGTGAACGGGGTGTCGATGCCGAGCACGGCGTACGAGAGTGCGCGCGCGTCCCCGGCGGGCCAGGTGCTCCCGGTGGACCAGAGCACGTGCAGCAGCCCGTCGGCGGTGAGGACGCCGGCGACGGTCAGGGCGGCGGCGCGGGTGGTGACGGCCATGGTGGCTCCTCGCTGAGGGGGCGGGCAGGGCGCCCGGATCACCCCACAGAGGAGGCGGGACGCGGATTCGTTCCCGCGCCGCACCGAGTACATGTATCTCGCTTTCAAGCATCTTGACATCAAGAGAATATCCGGGCAGGCTTCGCGGGTAGATAGATCTCTTGATGTCGAGATACTTGGGGGTGCGGGGTGGGACGCGTCCGGGAACAGGCGGGGTTGCTGGCCCAGTTGCGGAACCCGCCGGGCGGCAGGGATGCCCGGATCATGCTGCGCGCCCTGGCGGTCGACCGCACCGGCACCGGCCTGTGGGCGGCCTCCTCGGTCCTGTATCTCACCTTCGTCACCCACCTCAGCGCCCAGCAGATCGGCGTCCTGCTCGGCGCGGCGGGCGTCGCCGGCATCGCGGGCTCACCCCTCGCCGGGCGCCTCGCGACCCGCTTCCCGGTGCGTCCGCTGCTGATCGGCTGCCACCTGCTGCGCCTCGTGACGCTGACGCTGGTGCTGCTCTGTACGCGCTTCGAGGCGCTGCTCGTTGTGGTCGCCGTGACCTATCTGGGGGACCGGGCGGCCAAGACCCTGGAGATGCTGTTCGCCACCCGCGCGGCGGGCGAACGGCGCGCCGCCTACCAGGCGTTGTCCCGCAGCGCCGCCAACGCGGGCTACGGGCTCGGCGCCGGACTCGCCGCGATCGGCCTCGCGGCCGGCACGGTGGACGCGTACCGCGCGCTGATCCTCGGCAACGCGCTCTCCTTCCTCGTCGCCGCCGCGCTGGTGTGGCGTACGGGGGAGCCGGGCGGGGTGGTGGCCCCCGGGCCCGCCGCGCGGCCGGTCCGGGCCAAGGGCCCCTGGCGGGACGGCGGTTACCTCCGCTTCGTGCTGCTCGACATCCCGATGAACCTGGACGACTCGGTGCTCGGCGTCGGCCTCCCGCTCTGGCTCGTCAGCCGCACCTCCGCCCCGCACGCCCTCGTCCCGGCCTTCCTGGTCATCAACACCGTGCTGGTCGTCCTGCTCCAACTCACCGTGTCCCGCAGGGCGGAGGGCCCGCGCAAGGCGGCGCGCGCGGTGATGCTGTACGGCGTGCTGCTCTTCGTCTGCTGCGCCCTGCTGGCCGCGTCCACCGGCTGCGGCACCTGGACGGCGGCCGGGGTCCTGCTCGCGGCGGCGGTCCTGGTCACGATGGCGGAGCTGATGCGCTCGGTCAGCTCCTGGGAACTGGCCGTCCTGCTCGCCCCGCCGGACGAACGGGCCGCCTACCTGGGCGTGGCGGGCATGTCCCAGTCCATCCAGAAGTCGGCGGGCCCGCCGCTGCTCACGGGCGTGGTCATGGCCGCGGGCCCGGCGGGCTGGCTGGCGCTCGGCGTGGCGGTGGCGGGCCTGTCGGTGTGGCAACGGCGTTGCTGCGAGCGGCGGTTGGGCGCGATGGAGGTGTCCGAACCGGTGGCCGGGGTGGCCTGACCGCAGACGGCGACCCCGTAGCCCAATTTAGGCGCGCCTAACCTGAGCAAGTGGCGTTCGGGGGGGTCGGTGACGCCCCTTCGTGCCCCCGACCGCATACGTTGGGAGCGTCACGGGTCAACGACGGAGGTGCCTTCGTATGCGGATCGCCACCACGATCTTCCTCACCGACGAGACGATCACCCCGGTGCGGCTGGCGCACCAGCTCGAACAGCGCGGGTTCGCCGGGCTGTACCTGCCCGAGCACACGCACATCCCGGTGAGCAGGGACACCCCCTACCCGGCGGGTGGCGAGCTGCCCCGCGAGTACGGACGCACCCTGGACCCGTTCGTCGCCCTTGCCCAGGCCGCGGCGGTGACCGAGCGGCTGGCCCTGGGCACGGGCATCACCCTGATCGCCCAGCACGACCCCATCGACCTGGCCAAGCAGGTCGCCACCCTGGACCACCTCTCCGCAGGCCGCTTCACCCTGGGCATCGGCTACGGCTGGAACGTCGAGGAGGCCGCCGACCACGGCGTCGAGTGGCCGACCCGCCGCCGCCTGGGCCGCGAGCGGCTGGCCCTGATGCAGGCGCTGTGGGCTGCGGAACCCACGGCGTACGAGGGTGAGTTCGGCTCCGTACGCGCCAGCCACGCGTACCCCAAGCCGCACCGCCCGCAGGGCCCCCGCACGCTGATCGGCGGCGCGGCGGGCCCCAGGCTCTTCGCCCACATCGCGGAGGCGGCCGACGGCTGGCTCCCCATCGGCGGCGGCGGCCTCACGGAGTCCGTGCCCCGTCTCCGTACCGTCTGGGAGGCGGCAGGCCGCGACCCGAAGGACCTCCACATCGTCCCGTACGGGGTCCTCCCGTCCCCCGGCAAGCTGTCCCGCTTCGCGGACCTGGGCATCGAGGAGGCCGTCCTCCAACTGCCCCCGGCCCCGGAGCCGGAGGTGCTGCGGACGCTGGACGCGTACGCGGCGTACTTGTAGGAGCCCGTCGCTACTTCGACCCGCGAGAGGGACCCGTGGACACCACCTACGACGAGCGGCTCGCCGCGTTCTCCCGTGAGCGGCTGGACGGATACCCGGTGCCGGACGACCTGCGCGTGCTGCTGCTCGCGCACTGGGAGGGCCGTACGGACTTCGCCCACCTGCTGGGTCTGGAGTTCTTCGATGAGGGCGAGCTTCACCCCTTCCTGGACACCGCCTACCTGAGCGAACAGGAGCTGGCCGACCCGGAGATGCAGGCCGTCAACGCGGGGGTCGCGCGGATGGTGGAATACGTGCAGCTCGTCGCCAAGGGGGGTAAGGGGTGGGTCGGTTACTGGGTCCATCCGGACGAGCCGGTGCGGCGGCCGATCGAGCTGGACGCGGAGTTCACGCTCTGGCAGATGACCGGCGCATCCCTCACGGAGGCCATGGCCTTCGAGCAGGCCGCCTACCAGGACGAGCCGGATGAGCGCGTGGCGTTCGGGCGGCTGGCTGCCGAACTGGACGCGTTGTTGCCGTTGGGGGCGGCGGACTACGACTCCTTGGACGACAGCGCGTACGTGGTGGATCCGGAGAAGCTGATGGAGGCCCTGACCGAGGCGGAGCGCGTCGCGCGCGGGCTGGGGTGAGGGGTCAGGGACTGCGTGCGACGAGGACGTACTCCCGGCTGGGCCGGGGACGCGGCCGTCGTCACTCACGCATACGTCCGTCCCTTCCGGACAGGTCCGCTGCCACACTCCGCCGCCACGCGGTTCATGGCTCGGCGCAAGGGAACCGAGGTCGCGATGATGAACAGGCCGAAGAGCGTGATGGGCAGCAGCCCGACAGGCCGCAGCAGCAATACCGGATTCTCCCGGATCGCCGTCCAATTGACGATCCAGTTCGCGAGGGCGTCCAGTGCGATCACGCCACCGGCGAGAGGGACGCCCGCTGTCCGGACGCGTCCCAGCAGCACGACGACCGCCGGGTCGAGGACGATCAGGCTGACGAAGAACACTTGCAGCGGCGCCGGGGCGAAGGGCGCGTAGACGTGGATCCCGCCACTGATGAGATCAAGGGCATGGGCGCCGAACCCTTCAACGAAGCCGAGCAGATAGACCGCGAGCGTCCCTCTCACCCACCGCGGCTGTCCCGCCCACCGCTCCCGCAGTCCGCCCGTCATCAGGTCAACCTAGGCGAGGGCCGGGACCGATGTCATCAACGATGTGATCCCCTCGCACGGTCGGGTCTGCACCGGCATCACGGTCTGCGCGCCACGAACACGTACTCCAGGCCCGGGCGGTCAGGCGCCTCGCGGACGTCCTCCAGGGCGTATCCCTGTGCGGCCAAGTCCGCCTCGACCTCCTCCCGTTCCCGGAAGCGCAGCGTCGAGTCGGAGGTCAGCACCCGGCCGTCCGCCGCGAGCCGGTAGGTCCAGCGGAAGCCGACCAGGGGTCCGGCCACCTCGGTGACGTCGACCCAGGTCTCGACCGCGCCGACGCCGGGGACCTCGGTCACGCCGTGGGACCGCTCGCGCGTCCACTCCTCCCAGGCCCGCCGCGCCGGCACCCGCGTCTCGAAGACCAGCCGCCCGCCGGGCCGCAGCGCCTCGTGGGCGCCCCGGAGGGTGGCCTGCCAGTCCTCGGGGGCCACGATGGCCTGGGCCACGTTCGCGGTCATCGTCGCGAGGTCGACGCGCAACGGCGGCAGCCGTGCGGCGTCGCCGCAGATCCAGCGCACCCGCTCGGCACCCGGCTTGGCCCGGGCGACATCGAGGGACGCCCGCGCGGGATCGACGCCGACGACCTCCTTCCCGCGATCCGCCAGGAGCAGGGCGAAGACCCCGGTCCCGCAGCCGATGTCGAGTACGCGGTGCGCGCCGAACTCCTCCGCCATCCGCAGGTACGCGTCGAGGTCGCCGCGGTCGGGGTCGAGCGGGTCGTAGAGCGTGGCGAGAAGCGGGTGGGCGAAGCAGTCGTCGGCCATGCCGGCGAACGTTAGGCGGGGACGGCCCGGAGGGCGAGCGGGTTTCGGCGCCCGGCCAGTGAATGTCCGTTGATCACAATGCGATCACTGTCCCTTCGCAACTTCCCCACATCTCGTTCGGGGTAATACGGTCACCCCACTCGACGAGACATATGGGGGACTCCATGCCCAAGATGCTGAGCCGGCGCACGCAGATATGGGTCGGCGGGATGGCCCTGATCGCCCTTGGTGCGGTCGGCTGCTCGGAGTCCGGGAAGGGTGACGCGGCGGCGAGCGCCAAGCCGTTGCCTGCGGTCACCGTGACCGTCACGGCCACCGCGACCGAGACCGCGACGCCCGCCCCGGCGCCCACGGTGACCGAGACGAAGACCGTGAAGGTGCCCGGGCCGACCGTCACGACGACCGTCACCAAGGCCGCCTCCACCCGGTCCGGCGGCGGGTCCTCCGGTGGCGGCACCAAGACCACCAGCACCTGCTCCATCCGCTCCAACGCCGGGAACTGCTACAGCGCCGGGCAGTTCTGCCGGAACAGCGACCACGGGGCCGTGACGACGAACGCCTCGGGCGCCCGGATCAGGTGCAGCCAGAGCGGAAGCTCCTGGCGGTGGACGTACGCCTGACAGGCGGCGCCCCGCCCCGCGCGAAAGTGCGTGGAGCCGTGGAGGCGGCCGGTGATGGAATGGGGCGATGCGTGATGAGGCTTCGGTGGATCGTGGGGCGTACCCGGATGTGGTGACCCCCTGGGACGACCCGGACTGGCGGGCGGACACCCTCGCGTGGGCGGAGCGCGGGCTGGCTGCTCGCGGGTGGACCGGGGTGCGGCGGGTCGCCGTGCGGGTGCGGCCCTGGTCCGTGCTGGTGCGGATGTCCGCCGACGGCCGGTCCGACGTGTGGTTCAAGGCCAACCCGCCCGGGAGCGCCTTCGAGGCCGGGCTGACCGAGGCGCTGGCCCGGTGGGTGCCGGGCCATGTGCTGGAACCGCTCGCCGTGGACGCGGAGCGGGGCTGGTCCCTGTTTCCTCACGGGGGCACGCTCTTCAGGGACGCGTCCGGTGCGGGTGTACGCACCTGGGAGCAGGCGCTGCGGCAGTACGCGACGGTGCAACGCGCCCTCTGCTCCCGCGTCGAGGAGATCGACCGGCTCGGTGTGCCCGATGCCCGTACGGCCGTGCTGCCCGACGTCTTCGACCGGGTCGTCGCGGAGAACGCCGCCCTGGACGCCGGCACCCGCGCGGCGCTGCGGGCGCTGCGCCCGCGTCTCGTGGGGTGGTGCGGGGAGCTCGCCGCGCTCGGTATCCCCGACTCGCTCGATCATGCCGACCTGCACGACGGGCAGCTCTTCGCCCCCGCGCCCGGCCGCTTCACGTTCTTCGACTGGGGTGACGCGGCGGTCTCCCACCCGTTCTGCAGCCTGTTCGTTCCGCTGAACAGTGCGGGCGAACGGTACGGGCAGGAGGTCCTGCCGCGGCTCCGCGACGCCTACTTGGACGCGTGGACCGGGAGGGGCGCGACGGCCGCCGAACTGCGGCGCGCGGCCGTTCTGGCCCGGCGCCTGGGGGCGATCGGCCGGGCGTGCTCCTGGTCCCGGCTCTTTCCCACGGCGCTGCGGGGGCTGACGGACGTGGCGGGCGCGGGGGGTGTGCGGGAGCTGCGGCAGTTGCTGTCGGACCCGGGGGCGTAGACGTACGCCGCTCCGGCGCGCGGAACGATGCGCCGGGGCCCGGGCGTTGGACGTGTCGGCATTCGTACGCGAGAGGGGACACGCATGGACGACGTCAGCGGCTTCAAGGGCATCTCGCCGACCACGCTCGCCGATCTGGTCGGGCGGGCGCAGGTCATGGACGCGCGGATCCGGCCCCTGTGGGCGCCGATGCCGCGCGTCGCCGGGCCCGCGTTCACCGTGCGGTGTCCTGCCGGGGACAACCTCATGCTGCACGCCGCGATCCACCGCGCCGCACCCGGTTCCGTCATCGTCATCGACGCGGGCGACGCGGACTACGCGCTGGCCGGGGGAAACGTGTGCGCCGTGGCGCAGCGCCGGGGGATCGCCGCGTTCGTCACCAACGGGGTGATCCGGGATCTGGCCGAGGTAAGGGAGCTCGGCTTCCCGGTCTTCGCGACCGGGGTCGTCCCCTTCCCCGGTACGAAGAAGGCCGTCACGCCCCTCAATGAACCCGTGCGATGCGGTGGGGTGATCGTGTGCGCCGGTGACGTCGTCGTCGCCGACGAGGAGGGCATCGTCGTCACGCCCGCCCTGAGCGCGGACGAGGTGCTGGCCGCCGCCCGGGCCAAGGCCGCCAAGGAGGCGGCGGAGACCCTGGACGACTGGGAGGCCGCCCACCGCGCCCGTATCGACAAGATCCTCGCCGACCAGGGGTACACCGGCTGACCCGGCCGGGGGTCCAGACCCCGGTGGTAGCTTGGCAGGCCAGTTCTTGGCGTGTACATCGATGCTTGGGGGACCCATGAGGCAGTCCGTACGGAGTCGGATGGTGGCCGGGGCGGCGGCCGGGACGCTCGCGCTGTTCTTCGTCTCGGGCTGTTCGTTCAGCTTCGGCGGCGACAAGGTCGTCAAGAAGGACGAGGTCGCCAAGCAGGCGACCGCCGGGCTGAAGAAGGAGGTCGGGCGCGCCCCCGAGGACGTGACCTGCGAGGACGACCTCAAGGCCAAGGTCGGCGAGTCCGTCCGCTGCACCCTCACCGACGGCGGCAAGAAGCTCGGCATGACCGTCACCGTGCGGTCCGTCGACGGCGACGACGTGAACATGGACTACAAGGTGGACGGCGGAACCGACGCGGGCTCCGGCAGCGGTGCCTCGGCCGACCCCCAGCCCAGCGACTCCGCGCAGCCGTCCGATCCCGCGGGCGCCGACAGCGGCGCCTCCGGCTCCGTGCCCAAGGCCGAGGTCGCCCGCCAGGGCAAGGCCGCCCTCGCCGCCCAGGTGGGCAAGGAGCCCGACTCATTCTCCTGCCCGGAGAACCTGCCCGCCAAGGTCGGCGCCACGATCCGCTGCCAACTGGCCGACAGCGGTACGCAGTACGGAGTGACGGTCACCGCGAAGTCGGTTGTCGGCGGCAAGGTCAACATGGACTTCAAGGTGGACGAGACGCCGGGCGGCTGAGGGGCCGGGCGGGCCCGGCGCGGGTCCGGTGACGTCAGCGCGGCTCCAGGCCGAGCCGGGCGCGTACCTCGTCGTGCGGAACCGGTTCGGGGAGGTCGGCCGCGGAGGCCCTGCGGGCCCGGTACCGCGCGAGGGCCCGCGCGTCTTCCGCCTCCGCGCGTTCCTGCGGGTCATCGTTCATGCGCCGAGTCTGCACGACCCCGGCGGGCGGACGGCGAGCGCCCGGGTGGGGCTCGCCGTCCGGCTTTTCAGCCCTGGCGCGCGTACGTGACGAACGCGGACCAGGCCGTGGGCGCCACGTCGAAGTGGGGGCCGGGGATGTTCTTCGAGTCGCGGACGTGGACGGTGGTCGCGCAGGACGCGACCTCGATGCAGTTGCCGCCTTCGCCGTCGCTGTAGCTGGACTTGCGCCAGTCGTAGGCGACCTCGATGCACTCGCCGCCTTCGCCGCTGCTGTAGCTGCTCTTGAACCAGTGCAGATGCTCAGTGCTCATTGGTCTCCAACATCTTCTTCTCGATGAGCGTCAGGGTCTCTCGGGGGGAGGAAGCCTGCGCCCTCATGATTCCAAAGCGATCGGTGAAGAATCGAACCTCAGCCGGGTCCGTGATCAGCCTCGCATGCCCGTACGTCTCGGTGTACGCGGCCTCTTGGCGTCCCTTCGGTGTCACCAAGGTGAACGACGCGTCCAGACTCGGATGTTCGGATCGGTCTGTCGTCATGACCTGGAGTTCGACGTTGCGCATCCGCCCCACGGTCAGCAGCCGTTGCAACTGGGCTCGGTGCACCGCCAACCCACCAATCGGTCGTTGGAGAATGGTCTCCTCCAGAAGGAAGCTGAGCGTCGGAGCGGGCCAGCGTTCGAAGATCTGCTGGCGAGCCATGCGGTCCGCCACGCGCTTCTCGATCGTCTGCTCGTCCAACAGCGGGCGCCGCTGGGTGAAGACCGCGCGGGCGTACTCCTCCGTCTGGAGCAGGCCGGGGACCGCCTGAGTGCTGTAGACGTGCAGTGCCACTGCCTCCGCCTCCGTTCTGGCGAAGTCCCGGAACCACCCCGGATGCCGTGTCCTTGCCCGTGACAGCGCCTCCCGTACGTCCTCCGCTGCTGCCGACAGGAAGCCCCCCGTGTTCAGGGCACGGTCGGCCAGCTCCAGGAACTCCACCTGCGGGGTCCGCACCCCCCGTTCCATCGCGGAGATCAGGTCCTCGCCGCAATGCGTCGCAGACGCAAGCTCCCTCTGGCTTCATCCCCGCGCGTTCGCGCAAGAACTTCAGCTGGCGGCCCAACGCCCTGAACAGGTGCGCCGTGCCGTCCGATTCGGCCGGGCGCTCCGGCCGTTCCTCACGTTGCGTGTTCGTCATCTGCCCCGTACCGCCTCTGTCCGTCCGGTCACGGCCGACGCCCCGTACAGCCGGTCGGGCAGGCCCGTACAGCTTTGTGGAGTCGTGTGGTCACTGCTGGTCAGCGTACGAGCAGACGGACACGCTGGGTCACATGAATCCCGAAATCACCCTTGTGGGTGCCGACTTCGTCCAGCGCTTCAGCGCCACCCGGCGCGGCGCCCGTCTCGCCCGACGCCTCGCCGTGCAGCAACTCGACGCCTGGGGCGTGGCGTACGGGAGCCGGCTGTCCGACGACGTGGCGGTGGTCGTGGGCGAGCTGGCCGCCAACGCCGTGCTGCACGGCCACGTCACCGGCCGGGACTTCGAGCTGCGCGTGCTCCCCGAGGCGGACGGCATCCGCGTCGAGGTCTCGGACGCGCGCGGCGAGCGGCGCCCCGAGCTGCGCGCGGGCGGGCCCGCCGCCGAGGGCGGGCACGGGCTGCGCCTGGTCGAGGCGCTGGCGGCGGAGTGGGGCGTCGCCGAACGCATCGTCGGCAAGACGGTGTGGGCGCGGGTGGCCCCGGGGAGATAGGGCACCGCTACCTCGCGGACGTTCGGGTCCAGGCACCATGGAGGTCCTCGGGCGTGAGCGAGGGGACGTCGGCTGTGCAGCCGCTGCGGGTGACGGCGAGCAGGGGGGTGGTGTCGTCGGCACCGGGCAGCTGGGACCGGTGGGTGACGAGGCGGGCGAGGTCGCGGTTGTCGAAAGGCTTCTTCTCCAGCCACTTGACCGAACCCACGACGGTGATCTTCTTGGCGATAGGTGCGCGGTCGGCGCCCACGATGTCGATCTCCGGGTCATTGGTACGGGTCCAGTAGCCGCCGATGACGTCGGTGCCGGCGGGCAGCTGCCCGTCGTCGGAGCCGAGCCGCCATAGAGCTTCGCGGATGACGGGCTCGATGGCCCTGCCCCGCCAGGACGTCCAACTGGCGCGGATGGTGTCGAGGACGCGGTCGCCCCGGCCACGTTCGATCGCGGGGATGCCCGGGCCGATGAAGGAGAGCCAGAAGCGCAGGTAGGGGTCGTCGATGCGATAGCGGGTCTCCCGGCTGGGTTTGGTGGAGAGCGGGAGCTCTGCGACAACCATGCCGCGAGAGGAGAGAAGCTCCAGCGAGCGGGACACCGAGCTGGGGTTGAGGCCCCCGGCGGCTCTGCCGATCAGGGTGAAGGTGCGCTCGCCGTGACCGATGGCACCCAGGACGGTGCGCGCCTGCGCCTCGACGGGGAACTCGGCAGCCAAAGACCGTTCGCCGCTGACCAGCAGGGCAGATGTCGGTCTGCGCAGGGCCAGTTCGAGGTATTCCCACAGCCCGGCGCCCTGTGGCCACTCCTCCAGGATGAGCGGGAGGCCGCCGGACACCAGATAGGCATCGAAGGCGTCGGCGGGCGGCAGATCCAGCATCGAGGCGACCTCGGCGGGATTCAACGGCGGTACGACCATTTCGGTCCCCCGCTGGTAGAAGGGCCGCCCGTAGGTGTTGAGCTGTTCCATCATGGTGATGTCGGAGCCGATGAGGACGAGCAGAACGGGCAGTTTCGACAGCGTCCGGTCGAACGCCTTCTGGAGCGCTCCCTCGAAGCTCGGATCCTCGCGCACGAGGTAGGGCATCTCATCGAGCACCACCACGCTGGGCGAGCCGGTGGGCAGTGCGGAGGCGAGCATGGTCAGCGCGGCGTCCCAGGTGAGGGGGGCGGCGAAATCGCTGAACCGTGCCACGTCAGGAAGCGGGGAAGCGGCCACCTCGGCGGCGAAACCTGCCAGGTCCTCCTCACGGGAGCCGCCGACGGCAGTGAAGAACACATGTGGCAGACCCTCATGCTCCAGGAACTCTTCCACCAAGCGCGACTTCCCCACCCGGCGGCGCCCGCGGATCAGAACGGCCCGCCCCGGACGCCCGCTGCGCCCGCCGTCCTTGACGGGACGCAGCAGGTCCTCCAGAAGACTGAGTTCGGTGCGGCGTCCGATGAATCCGTTCACGGCAGTCCACCTCCATGGCATGCGCCCTGATACTTGCATGCAAGATACTCTCATGAATGCAAGTAACAAGCGGATACGGAAAGTGATCGAGTCTGCAAGGAGCACCGAGGCGCCGAAGCGCGCCCCCTTACGCCCCCGCCAGCACCACCAGCTCCCGCGTCGCCCGGGTCATCGCCACGTACCGGTCGACCGCCCCGCCGACCCCCGTGCCGAAGGACTCCGGCTCGACCAGGACCACGAGGTCGAACTCCAGGCCCTTCGACAGCGTCGGGGTCAGCGAGCGGACGCGCGGTGACGGCGGGCGGAAGTCCGCCGGGGCGCCGATGACGCACGCCGTGCCCTCGGGGTGGGTCGTCAGCCAGGTGTCCAGGACGGTGGGGAGGTCCGTGAGCGGGCCCTGGCGCACCGGGATGCCGCTGCTGCGGATGGACACCGGGACGTTGGCGTTCGGAAGGGCGGCCCGGATCACCGGCTCCGCCGCCGCCATGATCTCCTCCGGTGTGCGGTAGTTGACGGTCAGCGACGACAGGGTGATCCGGTCGAGGCCGACCCGTTCCAGCCGCTCCCGCCACGACTCCGTGAAACCGCGCCTCGCCTGCGCGCGGTCGCCGACGATCGTGAAGCTGCGCGAGGGGCACCGCTGGATCAGCATCCGCCACTCCGCGTCGGTCAGTTCCTGCGCCTCGTCCACCACCACATGCGCGAACGGGCCCGCCAGGAGGTCCGGTTCGGCGGTGGACAGCGCGTCCGGGTCGAGCAGCGTGTCCTGGAGGTCCCGACCGCGCAGCATCCCCACCGCGCCCTGGCTCTCGTCGATCTCCGCGTTCTCCAGGAGGCTGTCGATCGCCTCGGCCCGGCGCGCCCGCTCGGCGGCGGCCGTCGCCTCGTTACGGCGCCTGCGGCGGGCCGCGTCCGGGTCGCCGAGCCGCTGCCTGGCCGCGTCCAGGACCGGCAGGTCGGAGACCGTCCACGCCTGGGGCTCGGCACGCTGGAGCGCGGCCACCTCCTCGCGGGTGAGCCAGGGCGCGCAGGTCCGCAGATAGGCCGGGACGGACCACAGGTCGCCGACCAGGTCCGCCGCGTCCAGCAGGGGCCACGCCCGGTCGAAGGCCGTCATCAGCTCGCGGTCGCGCAGCAGCGCCTGGCGGACCAGGTGGTCCGGGACCTCCTCGTCCTGCCGGTCCGCGTGCTGGTCGGCCAGGATCGTCAGGATCTCCTCCAGGACCGCGTCGCGCGCCTCGTTGTGCGGGACGCCCGGCGCCGACTCGAAGGCCACGGCCCAATCGGCGGCGGTCAGCCGGACGTCCGCCCAGGGCGTCGTGACGGTCAGGCCCTTCGACGGCGGCTCCTCGTAGAACGCGGCGGCCGCCTCGACCGCCCGCACCAGCTCCGCCGACGCCTTCAGCCGGGCCACCTCCGGATCGGCCTCCGGCACGGCCGCCGCGCCCTCCGGGACGAGGTCGCGCAGGGTGCACGTCCGCACCCCGTCCTCGCCGAGGCTCGGCAGCACATCGGCGACGTACCCCAGATACGGCTGGTGCGGGCCGACGAAGAGGACGCCGCCGCGCCGGTGCCCGAGGCGCGGGTCCGCGTACAGGAGGTACGCGGCGCGGTGCAGGGCGACGACCGTCTTGCCGGTGCCCGGGCCGCCGTCCACGACCAGCGCGCCGCGCGAACCGGCCCGGACGATCGCGTCCTGGTCCGCCTGGATCGTGCCCAGCACGTCCCGCATCCGGGCCGACCTGTTGGTGCCCAGGCTCGCGATGAACGCCGACTGGTCGTCCAGCGCGGCGTGCCCGGCGAAGGCGTCCGGGGCGAACACCTCGTCCCAGTAGTCGCCGACCCGGCCGCCGGTCCACCGGTAGCGGCGGCGGCTCGCCAGGCCCATCGGATGGCCGTGCGTCGCCCCGAAGAACGGCTCGGCGGCCGGGGAGCGCCAGTCCGTCAGCAGACGGCGGCCCTCGCGGTCCGTGAGGCCGAGCCGTCCCACGTACACCGGCTCCGAGCCGTCCGCCCCGGCCATGTGGCCGAGGCACAGGTCCAGGCCGAAGCGGCGCAGGGTGCGCAGCCGGGCGGTCAGCCGGTGGATCTCGGCGTCCCGGTCCAGCCCCTGCCTGCCCAGGCCGCCCGGGGCGCGGCGGGCGGTGTCGAGGGCGGCGGTCAGTTCGGCGACGGTCTCCTTCAGGCAGCGCGCGATCGCCGCGAAGTGGCGCTCGTCCCCGGCGATCAGGGCGGGGTCCGCCTTGGCCTCGGCGCGGTCGCCGGTCAGCGCGAAGGAGCTCGTGGTGAGGCTGGTGTGCATCGGTTCGGGCACTACGTAAAACTCCCAAATGCCGCAGGTGGCCGGTTCAGATCAGCGATTGTGCGGGACAAGGGGGGCCTTGCGGCAAGGCCCCCCTTGCGCTATACGTTGAGAGTGGCCGGAGGTGGCATTCCTTTCCCGGCCGGCCGGTGAACGCCCCCGGCACCCCTTGCATCCCGCCCCACCCCGCCCGCCGTGCCGCGTATTGGCAGGCACACGGCATACTGGGCCGCCGGATCACCGGGGGGAGCGCCGAGCGCATGGCGTACGGAACGGACGGGGCGGGGCTGCCCGAGAAGGTCGGCGGATACGCCGTGGAGCGGGAACTCGGCGCCGGGGGCATGGGCGTCGTCTATCTGGCGCGGTCCCGGGGCGGGCGCGCCGTCGCCGTGAAGGTGGCGCGGTCCGAGCTCGCCACCGACCCGCACTTCCGCGAGCGGTTCCGGGCCGAGGTCGAGGCCGCCCGGAGTGTCGGCGGGTTCCACACGGCGCCGGTGGTCGACGCGGACCCCGACGCGGCCGCGCCCTGGCTGGCGACGGCCTACATCCCCGGGCCCACGCTCTCCGCGCTCGTGGCGGCCGAGGGCGCCATGGACGAGACACGGCTGCGGCAGCTGGGCGCCGCCCTCGCCGAGGCGCTGGCCGCCATCCACCGCTGCGGGCTCGTCCACCGCGACCTGAAGCCGGGCAACATCATCATGGCGGCGGACGGGCCTCGCGTCCTGGACTTCGGCATCGCCCGGGCCCTCGAATCGACCCGGCTCACGGCGACCGGGATGGCCTTCGGGACGCCCGGGTTCCTCGCCCCCGAGCAGGCCCAGGGCCTCGAAGTCGGCGCCTCCGCCGACGTGTTCGCCCTGGGCGCCGTGCTCGTCGCGGCGGCGGGCGGCAGCGCGTTCGGGACCGGGACGCCCATGGGGATGATGTACCGGTCGGTGCACGAGGCGCCGGACCTGGACGCGGTGCCGGAAGGTGTCCGGGACGTGGTGGCGGCCTGCCTGGCGAAGGAGCCCGGCGAGCGGCCCGCGCCGGAGGCGCTGCTGGACCTGTTCGCGCCGGGAGGTCCGGTGTACGTCCCGACCATGCCCGTACCGGCGCGGCAGCCCGGCCACCCGGCGGACGCGACACCGTCGAGCCTCGCCAAGCACCCGGCGGACGCGAGCCCCTCGCAGCACCCCCTTCCGCCCGCGCCCCCCGCCTACCCGCCGAGCTCCGGGACCCCGTCCCCGTACCCGCCGATGGCGGCCTCCCCCTACGGCCCGTCCCCGTACACCCCCTCGCCCTATCCGCCCGCCGCCGCGATCCCCAACAACCCGTACGCGCAGGGGCCGGCGGCGGGCCCCTGGCAGCAGGGGCCCGCCGAGCCCGTCGCCGACATCGGGTTCGTCGGTGTGGGCACGGAGAGTTCGCTGGTGATCGACGCGCTGGGGGTCGAGTTCCAGGCGGACAACGGCCTTGAGCTGCAGTTCGCCTGGGCCGAGATCGGCCGGATCGAATACGCGGTGCGCGGGCCCAAGCTCCTCGTGGTCACCGTCCGCCTGCGCGCGGGGGCCGTCCACACCTGGACGCTGGGCGCCCGCAACCGCTCCCGCCTGCGGCAATGGACCCAGGACCTGCCGCTGATCCTGGAGTACTACGCCTGACCGGGGCCCCGGCCACCCGCTCGTATGCTCGGGGACATGACCGATGCCCAGAGCGGACCCACCACCAACTCGATGCGGCGCGCGCTCAAGCGCGCGCGTGACGGAGTCGCACTCGACCGGGCCGAGGCCGCCGTGCTGCTCCAGGCGCGCGGCGACGACCTGACGGATCTCGCGGCCTCCGCCGCCCGGGTGCGCGACGCGGGCCTTGAGGCGGCGGGACGGCCGGGGGTCATCACGTACTCCCGCAAGGTCTTCATCCCGCTGACCCGGCTCTGCCGCGACACGTGCCACTACTGCACGTTCGTCACCGTCCCCGGCAAGCTCCGCCGGGCCGGGCACGGCATGTTCCTGTCGCCCGACGAGGTGCTGGCCATCGCCCGCGAGGGGGCCGCGATGGGCTGCAAGGAGGCCCTGTTCACGCTCGGGGACCGGCCGGAGGACCGCTGGCCGGAGGCGCGGGAGTGGCTGGCGGCGGAGGGGTACGACGACACCCTCGCGTACGTACGCGCCATGGCGATCCGGGTCCTTGAGGAGACGGGTCTGCTGCCGCACCTCAACCCCGGGGTCATGAGCTGGACGGACCTTCAGCGGCTGAAGCCCGTCGCGCCGTCCATGGGCATGATGCTGGAGACGACCGCGACCCGGCTGTGGTCCGAGCCCGGCGGCCCGCACTACGGCTCCCCGGACAAGGAACCGGCCGTGCGCTTGCGGGTGTTGGAGGACGCGGGCCGGTCCAACGTGCCGTTCACCACGGGCATCCTGGTCGGCATCGGCGAGTCGTACGAGGAGCGCGCGGACTCCCTCTTCGAGCTGCGCTGGACCGCCCGGGCCTCCCAC
This sequence comes from Streptomyces sp. NBC_00209, assembly GCF_045206345.1. Taxonomy (NCBI): domain Bacteria; kingdom Bacillati; phylum Actinomycetota; class Actinomycetes; order Kitasatosporales; family Streptomycetaceae; genus Streptomyces; species Streptomyces sp. NBC_00209. The sequence continues at coordinate 4,095,968 of NZ_CP108121.1, forward strand.
GGCATCCAGGAGGTCATCGTCCAGAACTTCCGGGCCAAGCCCGACACCGCGATGCGCGGGATGCCGGACGCCGAGCTGGAGGAGCTGGCCGCCGCGATCGCCGTCGCCCGGCACATCCTCGGCCCGTCCGCCCGCATCCAGGCCCCGCCGAACCTGGTCGACGCGGAGTACGCGCTGCTCATCGGCGCGGGCATCGACGACTGGGGCGGGGTGTCGCCGCTGACCCCCGACCATGTGAACCCCGAGCGCCCGTGGCCCCACATCGACGAACTCGCCGCCCGAACGGCCGAGTCCGGCTTCACGCTCCGCGAACGCCTCACGATCTACCCGGAGTTCATCCAGCGCGGCGAACCCTGGCTGGACCCGCGCCTCCTCCCGCACGTACGCGCGCTCGCCGACCCGGAGACCGGGCTCGCCCGCGAGGGCGCGATCCCCGAAGGGCTGCCCTGGCAGGAGCCGGACGAGGGGTTCAACGCCTCCGGCCGCACCGACCTGCACCGCACCATCGACACGGAGGGCCGCACCGGCGACCGCCGCGACGACTTCGACGTCGTGTACGGGGACTGGGAGGCGCTGCGCGAGGCGGCGGCCCCCGGGATGGTGCCCTCACGGATCGACGGGGACGTGCGCGCGGCGCTGAGCCAGGCCGCCGACGACCCGACCCGGCTCACGGACGACCAGGCGCTCACCCTGCTGCACGCGGACGGCCCGGCCCTGGACGAGCTGTGCCGGATCGCGGACGCGCTGCGGCGGGACGTGGTCGGCGACGACGTCACGTACATCGTCACGCGCAACATCAACTTCACCAACGTCTGCTACACCGGCTGCCGCTTCTGCGCCTTCGCCCAGCGCCGCACCGACGCCGACGCGTACACCCTCTCGCTCGACCAGGTCGCGGACCGGGCCGCGCAGGCGTGGGACGTGGGCGCGGTCGAGGTCTGCATGCAGGGCGGCATCCACCCGGACCTGCCCGGGACGGCGTACTTCGACATCGCGCGGGCCGTGAAGGAGCGGGTGCCCGGCATCCACGTCCACGCGTTCTCGCCGATGGAGGTCGTCAACGGGGCCACCCGCACCGGGATGTCCCTCCGCGACTGGCTGACCGCCGCGAAGGAGGCCGGGCTCGGCTCGATCCCGGGCACGGCCGCCGAGATCCTGGACGACGAGGTCCGCTGGGTCCTCACCAAGGGCAAACTGCCCACGGCGACCTGGCTGGAGGTCGTCAAAACCGCCCACCAGGTGGGCCTGCGCTCCTCCTCGACCATGATGTACGGCCATGTCGACCAGCCCCGCCACTGGCTGGGCCACCTGCGCACCCTGGCCGCGCTCCAGCAGGAGACCGGCGGCTTCACGGAGTTCGTGACCCTGCCCTTCATCCACACCAACGCGCCGGTCTACCTCGCCGGGATCGCCCGCCCCGGCCCGACCGACCGCGACAACAGGGCCGTCACCGCGATGGCCCGCCTCCTCCTTCACCCCCACATCACCAACATCCAGACCAGCTGGGTCAAGCTCGGCACGGAGGGCGCCGCCGAGATGCTGCGCTCCGGCGCGAACGACCTGGGCGGCACGCTGATGGAGGAGACCATCTCCCGTATGGCCGGGTCGAGTTACGGCTCCTACCGCTCGGTCCGCGACCTGGAGGCCATCGCGGAACTGGCGGGCCGCCCGGCGAAGCCGCGTACGACGCTGTACGGAGAGGTCCCGGCGGAACGCGTGGCGGCGGCGGGTGCGTCGGACGGGCACCTGCCGGAGCTGCTGCCGGTGCTGGGGGAGTGAGGGGGATGGGCACAGTGGGACGGCGCGGACGGGCGTCGGCGGTCGTGTCGGCGCTGGGGGCTCTGCTCCTCCTGGGCGGCGCCGTCGCCCCGGCCGCGACGGCGGACACCATGCGCGAGCGGCAGTGGTACCTGGACCGGATGCAGGCCCCGGCGATGTGGAAGGTCAGCACCGGCGAGGGGATCACCGTCGCCGTGCTCGACACCGGGGTGATCCCCACCGTGCCGGAACTGACGGGAAGGGTGCTCAAGGGCAAGAACTTCATGGAGCCCGAGCGCGGCGCGGACCAGGACACGAACGGGCACGGCACCGCGATGGCGATGCTGATCGCGGGCAACGGGGCGAACGACCAGGGCGTCAAGGGCCTCGCGCCCGACGCGCGCATCCTTCCGCTGACCGTCTGGGGCACGACCAAGGAGGCGGGCTTCAGGCGCGTCGACGCACTGGTCGACGCCATTCGGTACGCCGCCGACAGCGAAGCCAGGATCATCGACATAGGGGTGTCCTTCCACACCTCCGTCGATGACGACGAGCGGGACTCGATCAAGGAAGCCGTGGACTACGCCATCGGGCGCGGAAAGCTGCTCCTGACGGACACCGGCGACACGGGTGAGGACGGAAACGACGTCACCTACCCCTCCGCGATATCCGGCGTCGTGGGCGTGGGCGCCGTCGACACGACCAGCACGGTGACGAAGTTCTCCGCATACGGGCCCCAAGTGGCTCTCGCCGCGCCGGGCGTGGACATCCCGATCCGCTGCTTGGAGGGCAAGCCGGGCTACTGCCGCAGCCGGGGCACCGGCCAGGCCACCGCCCTCGCCTCCGCGTCCGCCGCCCTCATCTGGTCCCGGCACCCCGACTGGACCGGCAACCAGGTGCTGCGGATCCTGATGAACACGGCGGGGCGGCCCACCGAGGACACCGTCCCCAGCCGCTACCTCGGCTACGGCACCATCCGCCCCCGCCTCGCCCTCCTCGAAGACCCCGGCGACCCGGGCCCGGCCGACGTGAACCCCCTCGTGGCGGCCCACGAGGCCACCACGCCGTCCGCGTCCCCGTCGGCGCCCACCCCGTCCGCGAGCCCGTCGAGACGGTCGTTTCCGGATGCCACCCCGGTGGCGGTGGAGGGGGCCGACCGGGGCCACGGAAGCACCGTCTGGATCGTCACCGGCGCGGTCGCGGCCGCGGTACTGGCCCTCGGCGCCGTCCTCCTCGTCCGCCGGAGGAAACGCCCGGCCCGGATCACCGAGTACGGCGTCGACTACACGCGAGAGCGTTAGCCGGACGCCTCGTGCTCCCCCACCACCGCCTCGATCACCCGCAGTTCGTTCGCCGCCCGGGCCGGGTCCCTCCCCGCGTCCCCCGTCAGATTCAGCAGCGCCTTCCACAGCGCCCAGCCCCGGGCCCTCGCCCAGGTTCCGGGGTCCTGGGCGACGGCGGCCCGGAACGCCTCGCGGCTGTCGCCGTCGAACAGGCCCCAGGCGATCACCAGGTCGCAGGCCGGGTCGCCCACGCCCGAGGTGCCGAAGTCGATCACGGCGGCCAGTTCGCCGCCCTGGACCAGGAGGTTGCCGGAGGCGATGTCGCCGTGGAACCACACCGGGTCCCCGTGCCACTCGGCGGCGAGGGCCGCCTCCCAGGCCGCCCGCGCCCGGTCCGTGTCCACGCGGTCCGCCAGGAGGGCCAGGCAGCGGCGGGTCTCCTCGTCGTAGTACGCGGGTGAGGCGCCCCGGTGCCAGCTGTGCGCGCCCGCCGCCGGGCCGCCCGCCGGGTCGCAGCGCCGGAGCGCGCGGAGGAACCCGGCGACCGAGACCGCGAAGCCGGACAGGTCCGCGATGCGGCCGTGCGCCGCCGTCTCGCCGGGCAGCCAGCGCCGCACCGACCAGGGGAAGGGGTAGCCCTCGCCGGGCGCGCCCAGGGCGAGGACCGGGGGGACCGGGACCGGCAGCGAGGGGGCCAGGCGGGGCAGCCAGACGTGCTCCTTCTCCACGGCGGGGACGTAGCCCGCGGCGGTGGGCAGCCGGACCGTCATGGCGTCGCCGAGGCGGTACGTGCGGTTGTCCCAGCCGTCGACTTCTACGGGGACCACGGGCAGACCGCTCCAGTGCGGGAACTGTGCGGTGATCAGCCGCTCCACGAGCGCGGCGTCGATGCCCGCGCGGCCGTCGGGATGGGTGTGGGGGAGGGGTGAGGGCATCGGGCGATCATCGTCCCCGGGCTCGCGCGCCGCAACGGAATTCGACGCGCCTCGGAGCCGTACAAAAACGTTCCGACTCCGTGGCCCTCGCACCTGTTCGATTACAGTGCTGCGCAGTTACCCAGCTCACCCTGTTCACCGTCGACGGGCTGATCCGCGCCCAGGTCCGCCGCGACACCGGCGCCTGGCACCCGCCCATGCCCGTGGTCCGCGCCTGGGAGGCCGGATTCCTCGCGAGCCGGCCAATTGGGTGTGGTCAGAGGCGGCGGGGAGGCCCCGAACCATCGCTCTGGTGGAGCGGGGGCCCTGCACACTGGCACCGCACCCGGCGTCCCAGGTCGCGCTCAACACGTTAGCCCGAACAGCCCCGGGCGCCGCAAGCAGGCGGGCTTGCCGTCACACGATCGAGCTACGTGTCTGTTGAGGGACCGCCGCACTCACTGCCAAGGCGCTGCTGGGCGCGATGCACGGGGAGACCGCGCTGCCCCCGGCCTGGCTCGCCGAGCTGGAGGGGCGGGCCACCCTCCTCGAACTCGCCGACGACTTCGCCATGGAGATGACCCAGGGGCCCGCCCTGCACAGCCCTGCGACCGCCGCCCCGGGCCGGCCGGCCCGCTACCCGCGCTGACCGTCTCCCTTCGTGCCCTCGGTGGCGATGGCGTCCTCGCCGGGACCGGCCTGGGCGGGCACCCCGGGGCCGTCGCCGTCCGTGTTGATCAGCTCGATCAGCGCGTCGCGTTCCGGGGTGTCCTCCGGGCGTACGAAGCCGATCACCACGTACAGCACCAGCGAGACCGCCAGCGGCAGCGCCACCTGGTACTGGAGCGCCACCCCCTCCTTCACCGAGCCGTCCAGGTCGTAGTTGGTGAAGAAGAACGCCAGCAGCCCCGCCGCCCAGCTGGTGAGCGCCGCCGTCGGACCCGACTTACGGAAGCCGCGTAGCAGCCCCAGCATGAACGGGATCGCGATCGGGCCCATCAGCCCCGCGACCCACTTGATGACGACGGAGATGATGTCCTTGAACGTCGGCGAGTTGATCTGCGTCGCCAGCGCCATCGACAGGCCGAGGAAGCCCAGCGTGGACAGGCGCGCGGCCAGCAGCCCGGCCCGGCTGCTCCACTCGCGGGCGGCCTTGGAGAAGACCGGGGCGATGTCCCGGGTGAAGACGGCGGAGATCGCGTTGGCGTCGGAGGAGCACATGGCCATCGTGTGCGAGAAGAACCCGACGACGACCAGGCCCAGCAGCCCGTGCGGCAGCAGCTGTTCGGTCATCAGCGCGTAGCTGTCGGAGGCGTCCGGCTTCTCGGCGTGGACCAGCAGCGGGGCGCACCACATCGGGAAGAACAGGACCGTCGGCCACACCAGCCACAGGATGGCGGAGAGCCGCGCCGAACGGGTCGCGGAGGCGGCGGAGTCCGTGGCCATGTAGCGCTGGGCCTGGTTCCACATGCCGCCGTTGTACTCGAAGGTCTTGATGAACAGGAACGCCAGCAGGAACGTCACGGTGTACGGGCCGGCCGTCGGCTCCGCGTGGCCCTCGGGCAGCTTGTCCCAGACCGTCCACAGGGTGCTGAAGCCGTCCAGCTCGCGCATGACGGTGATGAGCATGGCGAGCCCGGCGAGCAACTGGATGACGAACTGCCCCAGTTCGGTGAGCGCGTCGGCCCAGAGGCCGCCGACCGTGCAGTAGACGGCCGTGATGATCCCGGTGATGAAGATGCCCTGGGTGAGGGTGATCCCGGTGAACACGGACAACAGGGTCGCGATGGCGGCCCACTTGGCGCCGACGTCCACGATCTTCAGCAGCAGCCCCGACCAGGCCAGCGCCTGCTGGGTCGGCACGTTGTAGCGGTTCTTGAGGTATTCCAGCGGCGAGGCCACGTGCAGCCGCGAGCGCATCCGGTTGAGCCGGGGCGCGAACAGCTTCGCGCCGATGCCGACACCGATGGCGATCGGCAGCGACCAGGTCACGAAGGAGGTGACGCCGTACTGGTACGCGATGCCGGCGTAGCCCGTGAACATCACGGCGCTGTACCCCGACATGTGGTGCGAGATGCCGGACAGCCACCAGGGCATCCGGCCGCCCGCCGTGAAGAAGTCGCTGACGTTGTCGACACGCTTGTGGGACCAGAGCCCGATCGCGATCATCACGCCGAAGTAGGCGATGAGCACGACCCAGTCGAGACTGTTCATCTGTCCCCTCCCGGGGTCCGCCTTGTGAACGGGGGCGCACTTCGCCAGTACGGCCGCTCAGCGGCGCCCCGTGCGGGAGCGGGGACTTCGGGGATTGAACCGCCTGTGCGCTACCCGGGTCAAGGACTCTTCCGGTCATAGATGTGAACGGAGATCAGCAAGAGGAACGATTTTGCTCGTTCTTGACCCACGAAAGCGTTGTCGCGAACGTGACGGCGGCCACACGATGAGCGGGCGCTTCGCCAGGTTGTGAGCGCAGGAAGCACGAAGAAGACCGCACGGGATGCGGGTCCCGTGCGGTCGAGAAGGAGGGGAACTGCCAGAGAATCCGGCCCGGAAACGGCGAAAGCCCTCTCGGCCAGGACGGCGGGCCGGTCGAGAGGGCCTGGTGCGGGCCGCGGCGCGAGCGCGCGGCCGGGTCGCGCGGTCTCAGAACCCGGCGGTGCGCGAGACGTCCAGGACGAACGCCGACCAGGTCTTCGCGGAGAAGTCGAGGACCCCGCTGCTCACGCTCTTCGAGTCGCGGACCAGCAGCGCGTGACGCTCCGCCGCCTTGACCTCCACGCAGTTCCCATTCGCGGAATAGGAGGACTTGGTCCACTCAGTCAGTGCGTTCTGCCGAATCGCCATAATGACTCCGATGGTTGTGCCGGTCGTTGGGCGGTGCGCCCAGCCGCTGCGCCCAGCGACTTGTGAGGACGCTACGCCGCAACATCATCGGCCGTGAGCGGCGTTCACTCGTTCGGATGACTTACGCCTTGGCGGTCTTCCGGCACAACCTGGCGGAGGTGTACCTTCCGCGCCGCCCCGGGAATTCCCGTGGCGGGCGCGGAAATCGTCACGCTCCGCAGTTCTCCGCCGCCTGGAGAATGTACGCGCGGGACTGCTCCGCGCTGAGCGCCTTCGCGCGCAGATGTTCGTACATCACGGCATAACTCTGAACGTCGGGCGCCTTTTCCAGATACAGGTCGCTGGTGATGCCTTCGAGATAGACGACGCTCGCGTCCATGTCCTCCTGGAATTCCAGGATCGTGTAGCTCCCGTACATCCCCGGGTGCGCCCCGACGGTGTACGGCAGGACCTGGAGCGTCACGTGGGGCAGCTGGCTCAGCTCCGCCAGATGCCTCAACTGGTCCGCCATGATCTGCGGGTCGCCCACGACGCGGCGCAGCACGGCCTCGTCGATCACGGCCCAGAACCGCAGTGGTTCGACCGGATCGGTCAGCCGGTCCTGGCGCTTGATGCGGATCTGGATGCGCTTGTCGATCTCGGTGGGCGTGGCCTCCGGCCACATGCCCTCGATCGCCGCCTGCGCGTACTCCCGCGTCTGCAACAGGCCCGGGACGATCAGCGACTCGTACACCCGCAGGGAAGCGGCGTCGGTCTCCAGACCGATGTACACGCTGTACGGGATGTCCCCGAACGCGTGCCACCAGCCCTGCTGGCGCGAGTCCTTGGCCATCTGCATCAGCGATTCGACCACACGGCGGTCCTCGACCTCGTACACCCCGCAGAGATCGCGGACGTCGCGCTGGCTGATGGAACGGCGGCCGTTCTCCAGGCGGCTGATCTTCGACTGCGAGACCAGCAGCCGCTCCGCCACCTCCTCGGCGGTCATTCCCTTGACCTCGCGCAGTCGGCGCAATTCCTGACCCAACCGGCGTCGCCTGACGGTGGGATTGACGTTGGACGGCACGGAAACGGCACCTCCGGCTATGTAGCTGTGCGTATCTACTGCTGAGCAGATTGCCACCCCCGGACCCGGCCGCGCTGGGAAACGGCCACACACAGCGGCGCGGGGCAGTCGGTGGTATCGACTGCCCCGCGCCTTGGTGCGGCTCCCGGACCGGGTCTGGATGACAACGGTGCGGCTGTGTTCGGTTGTTGACACGGTGGTACAGGTGGTGATGGTGGTGCTGCGTGGTGCGGACGCGGTCCTAGTGGGCCGCGGTGTGCGCCATGCTGCCGCGCCGTGCGGGCGACGGCACTTGCGGTTGCAACGGGACGCCGGCCGCCTGAGCGCGGCGCGGCTGTGCGACCGCCCCGTTCTGGACGTCCATCACGGCATGCGCCACGAGGCCGCCCATCGGGTCGTGCCTGATCAGGTCCCGGAGCCGGGAGCGCGATGAACGCCCCTCGTTCCCGGGGTACAGGTGCTTGCCGAGTCCGACCGCGTGGGCCAGTGCGGCGAGCGCCGCGGTCCGCGGGTCCGGCGGTACGCCGGTGCGGATCGCACTGTCCAGCCTGGACCTGATGTCCCGGCTGATCGCCGTGTCCGTCGCCTGGTAGCGAGTCGTCGGCAGCACTCCGCACATCTGGCCTTCGACGGCATGCACCATGCCGCACCGCTCCAGATGAGCGAGGTAAATCTGGCGGAGCCCCAGCCGGGGTCCGCCGATCCAGTGGACCGCCCGTACCGGACTGCCGCGCCTGCGCAGCAGTTCCAGTGCGGAGTCCAGGGTCGGATCTCCTGTCGGCCGTGGCATCACCACGGCGATACGATCCCCGTCTGGGGCTATCCGTCCTGCCAGGGCCAGCTCTACTAGCTGGGCTCCGGCGAGGCCGAGGTCGAGCGACTGCGGCTGCGCTGTGGTACCCGTGGTCGGGTCCAGAGCGAGCAGCAGAAGCTCCTCCGGAATTGTTCTGCGGCTCCTGCCCATCCAAGCCTCCCCGCGTGGATGAGTGACAGGGTGACCCCTCTCACATCTTCCTGTCGAGGGTGCCTGGTGGCTTTGTACGGGAACCAGTAGGTATGTCGTTCTCGTCTAGCAGCCCGGCCAAGGGTTCACACGGGACACTGGTAGATGGTTCGGACAGCGCGGGTGGTTCCCCGCGCCGCATGGAGGAGGCATCGGTGGCGGGCGAGTCCCCCGACAAGTCGGAGCAGCAGCAGTCGTCGGGAACGACTCGCGACGAGCGCGATCCGCGCCTCGGCGTCTTCCGTGACCCGGGACCGGATGCCGGCTCGGCCGGTACGGATGCCGGCTCGGCCGGTACGGGCGAGGACCCGGCGCCCAGCGATGCCGCCGGGGAGCCCGGCGAGGCCCCGGAGGCCGCCGAGAGCGCCGCGAGCCCGGCGGAGGACCCGGACGGGGACGCGGATACGGCCACCGAGGGCGCTGAGAGCGCTCTGAGGGCCGCTGAGGAGCCGGAGACGGCGCCGGATGCCCCGGAGGAGGCTTCGGACGCTCCCGAGACCGCTGAGGACGCGGAGGGCGGCGAGCCGGAGCCCGAGGAGGGTGACGCGCGCCTGCGGGCGGCCGTGGCCGCCTGGGTCTCGACCGCCGATGACGGCGACGAGGACACCGGCGAGGCCGACGCCCCGGAGGAGCCCCGCGTAACCGATTCCCCCGACGAGGACCCGGCCCCCGAGCCGGACGAGAAGCCGGAAGCCCCCGAGAAGCCGGAAGCTGAGCCCGAGGCTGCCGCGAAGCCGGAGGCCGAGCCCGCCGCGAAGCCCGAGCCCGCCGCCGAGCCGAAGGCGCCCGTCGCCGACGCGAAGGAACCGGCCGAGGACGAGTCGGCCACCGGCAGGAACGAATCGGCCACCACCGAGCCCGACGAGGCGGAAGCGCCGGCCGGCGACGACGCCCCGGACGAGGAGACCCCCGCCGCCGAGGCGGACGCGCCCGTCGATCAGCCCACCGCCGTCTTCAAGGCCCCCCGGCTGCCCAAGGTCGACCAGCCGACCACCGCGCTGAAGATCACCAGGTCACCGTCGGGGCAGCCGCTCACCGCCGAGGCCGAGTCGCTCGCCGAGCGCACCAGCCGGTTCGTACCGCTGCGCTCCGACGACGTGCGGCAGGCGCCCGCGCCGCGCAAGCCCGAGAGCCCCGTCGCCGGGCCGCCCGCGGCCCTCAGCGGTGCCGAGCGGACCCGGCAGCAGCCGATGCCGCCGAGGCCGCCGCTCGACCTGCTCGCCGAGCTGACGAACACCCCGCCGCCGCCGGAGACCCCGGTCCGCACCGCGGTGCGCAGGGTCAAGATCTGGACACCGCTGGTCATCCTGCTGCTCATCGCGTTTGCGATCGCGCAGATGGTGCGCCCGCTTCCGGACCCCTCGCTGGCGATGACGGCGAAGTCGACGTACGGCTTCGAGGGCGGCGCCCCGAAGCTGCCGTGGCCCGACCAGGGCCAGGGCTACATGGCGGCCACCGGCCTCGGCAAGGTCGACTCGTTCGGCGACCAGAAGCCCGTGCCGATCGCGAGCGTCGCCAAGGCGATGACCGCGTACCTCGTCCTCAAGAGCCACCCGCTCAAGCGCGGCGAGAACGGCCCGGACATCAAGATCGACGCCAAGGCGGAGGCGGACGGCAAGCTCTACACCGAGGGCGAGTCCACGCTGAACACGGTCAAGGAGGGCGAAGTCCTCACCGAGCGTGACGCGCTCGCCGCGATCATGATCCCCTCGGCCAACAACATCGCCCGCCTGCTGGCCCGCTGGGAGGCGGGCTCGGAGAAGGCGTTCGTCGCGAAGATGAACGCCACCGCCGACGAGCTGGGCATGAAGAACACCACGTACACCGACCCCTCCGGGCTGACCGCCTCCACGGTCTCCACCGCCGAGGACCTGGTGAAGCTCGGCGAGAAGCTGGTCGAGTTCCCGGCGCTGATGGACATCACCAGGCTGCCGGAGTGGAAGGACCCCTCGGGTCACACGTGGCGGAACTACAACACCCTCGTGCCGTACGACGGCGCCCTGGGCATCAAGACCGGCTCCACCTCCAAGGCCGGCGGCAACCTGCTCTTCGCGGCGCACAAGATGATCGACGGCACCGACCAGCTGATCGTCGGCGCGATCCTGGGGCAGTACGACGACCACTCGATCATCGACGAGGTGAACCGGGTCAGCAAGCAGGTGATGGTGGCCACACTGGACCTGCTGAAGGGCGCCACGATTGTCAGGAAGGGCGACGTCGTCGGTGAGGTGGACGACGGCATGGGCCACACCACCCCCGTCGTAGCGACGAAGGACGTCAAGGCGGTCGGCTGGTCCGGCCTCACGGTCAAGCTGGAACTCACCGACGACGGCAAGGCGATCCCGCACGAGGCGGTCGCCGGTACGCATGTCGGCACGCTCACCGTGGGCGAGGGCCGCAGCCAGGTGAAGGTCGCGGTCGCCCTCCGGAGCGACCTCGCGAAGCCGTCGTTCGGCGACAAGCTGACCCGTATCGGCTGAGGACACACGGAGGGGAGCGCCCACGCGGCGCCCCCTCCGCCCCCACCGCTTTCCCGTACGCCGGAAAGGCCCCGCGTGTTAGCGTCCCGGGGGCAACGCGCGGGCCCCGGAGCGCGTCTTTCGGCCCATGAGACCCGAGCAGGAGAGCCGGCCGACACCACGCGTCCGGGAAGGGACGGGGAGAGACGCAGTGACCACTGCCGAGCCGACACGGGCGGACGTCGACACCACCGGCACGGACCCCGCGCAGGCGAAGCGCCGGAGCGACGGCGAGGAGGCCCCTCGGACGCCCGGCCCGTTCGACGGTCTGAAGCAGCGCTGCCTGCGCCACCCGGTCCTGCTGACGACCGCGGTCGCCGCGGTCGCCCACATCCTGTGGTTCCTCTTCTTCGCCAACAGCGGCGGCGACATCGCGGCCCAGGACGCCTGGGCCGAGTTCGTCGGCCGGCACCCGGGCACGGCGTACAACCTCGCCTGGTACGGGGGCATGCACCCCGTCTCGTACAGCGTCGTCTCGCCGTATCTGATGTCCCTGCTCGGCGTGCGGACGACGATGATGATCGTCGGCACGGTCTCGGCCGGGCTCACCTCGCTGATCCTGTACCGGGTCAAGGCGGTCCGTAACCCCCTGGCCTGCTCGATGGCGGGCGTCTTCGCGTACCTGTGCAACGCGCTGTCGGGCCGGGTGACGTTCGGGCTCGGCATGATGTTCGCCGTCGGCGCGGCGGCGGCCGTGTTCTGCTGGCCGTACCGGTGGCGCTACAAGCGGTGGGCGAAGGCGGCCGTCGCCGCCCCGCTCGCCGGACTCGCGACGGCCGGGAGCCCCGTGGCGGGCCTCTTCCTCGGCGTCGTCGCGGCCGCGCTGTTCCTGAACAAGCGGCGCCCCGGCGCGTACGCACTGGGCCTGGCGCCCGTCGTGGTGGTCGCGCTGTCCGCCGTGCTGTTCCCGTTCTCCGGCACCCAGCCGATGTCCGTCGCGACGCTGTCCGGGCCGTTCATCTTCGCGTGGCTCGTCTTCTTCCTCGTACCGCCCGACTGGAAGACGGTCCGCGTGGCGTCGGCCGTGTACGGGACCGGGACGCTGGCGACGTACGCCGTGGACTCGCAGATCGGCTCCAACATCTCGCGGATGGCGATGCTGTACGCGGGCATCGCCCTGCTGGCCGCCCTGCCGTACACCGCGCCCCGCTCGCGGCGGTGGTACGCGCTGGTCATCGCGTTCGTCTCGCTGAACGTCTGGATCGGCTTCAAGGGCGTGGACGACATCGTCAGGACCGCCCCCACCGCCTCCTGGACCCGCTCGCTGGCCCCCCTCGTCAACCAGCTCCAGAAGGTCGGCGCCGAACGCGGCCGGGTCGAGGTCGTCCCGCCGAGCAGCCACCGCGAGGCGTCCGCGCTCCCGCGCTCCGTCAACCTGGCCCGGGGCTGGAACCGCCAGGCCGACATGAAGCGGAACCCGCTCTTCTACGACGACACCCTGGACGCCATCAACTACCGCCAGTGGCTCGACCGCTGGGCGGTGCACTACGTGGTGCTGCCGCAGGGCGAACCCGACTACAGCGGCGCCCGCAAGGAGGCCGAACTCGTCGGCAAGGGCCTCTCCTACCTGAAGCTGATCTGGTCCAACAAGGACTGGCGGCTCTTCGAGGTGGACAGCCCCGTCCCGCTGGCCGACCCGCCCGCCACGGTGGAGCGCGCGGGCGAGGGCGAGCTGACGATCCACGTCAAGAAGGCGGGCCGGGTCCTGATCCGGGTCCCCTACTCGCGCTGGCTCGCCGTCCTGGACGAGGACGGCAACGGCGTGGAACGCCCCCAGGAGACCGAGGCGTCCAAGCAGCGGGCGGACGAGAGCACCCCGAAGACCTTCGTCAACGAGCACGGCTGCCTGATCAAGATGGACGAGGACGAGGACGGCGACGAGTGGACGGAACTCCTCGCCCCGCGCCCCGGCACGTACCGCCTCGGCGCCCCGTACCAGCTCCCGCCGGGCACGCCGTGCCCGGACGAGCTGCGGTGACGGACGCCGGCTGATTCAAGCCGGCCCCGCCCCCGCGAGCTCGTACACCGCGAAGTCCGTCACGGGCCGGTAGCCGACGCGCTGGTACACGCCGTTGCTGGTGGGGTTGGCGAGGTCCGCGAAGAGCAGCACCTCCGCCGCGCCCTCGGCGAGCGCGGCCCGGGAGGCGTGGGCGGTCGCGGCGGCCCCGAAACCCCGGCCCCGCAGCTCGGCCGGGGTGTAGACGGGGCCGACCCGGATCTGCCCGGCGACCTGGGGCGTGAGCGCCGCCATGGAGACGGCGACGCCGTCCGGGGTCTCCCAGAGGGTGACCCGGCGGTCGGCGATCCGCGCGTCGGCCCAGGCCCCGGCGTCCCGGTGGCCGGCGCCTCCGACGGCCCGCACGAACTCCTCGTACCACCGCGCGACCAGCTCCCGGTCCCGCGCCTCCGCGATCCGGCCGCGCCCCTCCGGCGCCGGCTCGGGCCACCGGAGCTCCCCGAGCCGGTAGAGCCGCAGCCGCTCGTGCAGCCGGGGCTCTTCCCCCGTACGCGCCCGCCATGCCCCGGCGAACGCGGCGGCGGTCGCCTCGTCCGCGTTGACCCCGGGGACGGGGTCGCCCGCGGCGCGCAGATGCTCGGTCAGCGAACCGGCCTCCTCGGGCGTGAGGGGCGTGACGATCAGCCGGTAGGGCGGGGTCCGGAAGTACGCGGCGCGCACCTCGCCGTCCCGCTCCAGCACTCCGAAGACGGGTGCCTCGTCCCCGTACACCTGCGGTCCCCGCGCGCGCAGCCCCTCGCACACGGTCAGGGTCACGGTGTGCAGAGCGGGCCGCGACCGCAGGAAGTGCCCGGCGCGGGCGAGGAAGGAACGAACGTCGGGCACGCGAAGCCAGGGTGAGGTATCCATGGCGCATCCTCCCGCGACGGAGCGGGGCAGCGCCTACGGTTTTCCGGCTGCCTACTCGACGTCGATCCCGTACTCCGTCACCAACTCCTCAAGACCGCCCCGGTACCCCTTGCCGCCGGTGACGAACTCCCAGTCCCCGTTGGCCCGTCGGCGGAACGAGCCCAGGACGAGCGCGGTCTCGCCCGGCCGGCCGTCCGAGACGTCCAGCTGGTCGAGCGGGGTCCGCTCGGCGTCGAGCAGCCGGATTCCGGCGTCCGTGAAGCCGGACAGGTCGGCGTCGGGGTTGGCGACGGGGTCGATCGAGGCGATGACCACCAGCCGGTCCGCACGCGCCGGGAGCGCGTCGAACCCGACCCGGATCGCGGCCTTGTCGGGCGCCACGGGGATCAGCGCGCGGACCGAACCGTCCGGGGTGCGCGGGTTGTTGAAGAACACGAAGTGGTCGTCGTCCAGCACGCGGTCGCCCTGGCAGACGAGCGCGCAGACGTCCAGGGCGACGGAGCCGGACCAGTACATGCCGAGCACGTTGTGGTCGTCGTTCCGGGTCTCGTCGTCGCGGCTCTCCGGTGCGGTCCGCTGGGCCGGGACCGATCGCTCCCCGCCGCCGCCCAGCCGCCCGCGCAGCCCGTGCCGGTGCAGCAGGTCGACCAGTTCGGAGCCCGGGACCAGCTCCAGCGGCTTGCCGTTGGCGAAGGTGTGCGAGCCGGGGCCGAACGTGGAGGTGGTGACCAGGACACCCTTGTTGGCGCCGGCGTCCTGGACCGTCCCGTACAGATCGCGGACCGCCGTCGGCGGCACGGTGTTGCGGTAGCGCTTGACCTGGACGACGATCTTGCCGCCGCGTATCGGGGCCGGGTCCAGCGCGTCGACGTCGACGCCGCCGTCGTTGGAACGCTGTGTGGTGACGGCCTGCATGCCCATGGCCCGGAAGAGCTCGGCGACCAGCGCCTCGAAGGCGAGCGGGTCCATCTCGTACAGGTCCGGCTCCTCGTCGCCGCCGTGCGTCACGACCCCGTTGCCGACATCCTCGGGGACCCGCCCGGGCCGCACCGCCGCGTACTGGTCGGGGCGCGTGGACAGCTGCCCGCGCAACCCGTCCACCAGGCAGTTCACCGCGTTCACCTGCTCCAGGTGCAGCCCGGCGAAGTCCGCCCGCGTCGCCATGACCGTGCCGAGGAACATGGGCATCCGCCGCCCGGTCGCCGGGTCGTGGTCGTCCACGAAGCCGTTCAGCGCGACCGACTCCAGGGCCCCGAACTCGTCGGCGGCGAAGAGGTCGCGCAGGACGAGCAGCAGGCACTGGGCGAGCACGTCCCGGTACAGGGCCCGGCGCTGCGTCACCGGCCGGGGCGACTCCTTCTCCTGGTCCGCGTTGATCATGTACCGGACGGACTTCGCCTCGGGGACGACGTCGTACCGGGGCAGCTCCCAGTTGAGCACCAGCTGCCGCGCGCCCGAGTCGTACGCCGCCGCCACCTGCCGGGGCAGCTCGTCGGGCCAGCCGGTGGAGGCGTAGAGCGCAGCGGAGAAGTACTCCACGGCCGCCTCGGCGTCCCCGGCGCGCAGTCCGGCGGTCATCTCCGCGATCCCGGCGTTGTGGAGCCGGATCTCCGCCAGCCGCGCGTCCGCCCACTGCCGGTACTGCCGCTGGTAGCCCGCGAACTGCGCCTGCCGCTGCGCCTCGGCCGCCTGCGCCGCCCGCCGGTCCTGCTCGAACCGGGCCCGCGCCTCGGCCTGCGCCTGGGCCCGCCGCCCGGCGGTCCACCCGCCGCCCTGTGCCTCGTACCGTGCGGGGTCGGGCATGGGTACGGGGTGCGCCAGCGGCCCCGGCGCGAACGGCTCGACCTCCTCCGCCCGCGTCAGCGCCGAGGCCCGGAACGCCGGCGCCCGGCACCCGGCCGCCAGCAGCCCCTGCAACGCCTCGACCCGGGCATCCAGCTCCCGGGTACGCCGCCGCGCCTCGGCCTCACGCTGCTCCCGGTAGGCGGCCTTCTGCTCGCGCTGACTCCGGGCGACCTCGCGCTGATACGCGAGGTGCGCCCGCTCCTGATCCCGCTGATACCGGGCTTGCGCCTCCTGCTGGCGCTGCTGCTGCCGCTGCGCCTCGGCCCATACGGCGACCAACCCATTGGAGCGACGACTCATCCCGCCCAGGCCCTCCCCACCAGGACGGCACACGTACGTACGCACGGCGAGCCCCGGCCCCTTAACCAGCAGTGAGGGAACAACTTTAGTCCGCAACGAACCCGAGGCCCATGAAGTTGGCAGGGTTTGGGGGGAAGTTGGGGAAGTCGAAGGTGCGAGGATGACCCCATCCCTCGCGTGGACCTCTTGGAGGCTCTGATGCCGCTCGCTCCGTTGCCGTACATCGACGAGCACGAGACGGTCATCGAAGCGGCGGCCGAGACCGTCTGGCACGCCCTGAGCGAGACCCTGGACCACTCCTTCGCGGGCCGGGGCGCGACCGCCTACGCCCACCTGGTCGGCGCCTCCGACCGTACGGCCTCGGGCCCCCGCCCCCTGACGGAGGGCTCGACACTCCCCGGCTTCCGGGTAACGGCCGCCACCCGCCCCCACGAACTGACCCTGTCGGGCCGCCACCGCTTCTCGGCGTACACCCTGACCTTCCGCCTGGACGAGCTGACCCCCACCCGCTCCCGCCTACGCGCGGAAAGCCGAGCCACGTTCCCCGGCGTGCCCGGCACCACGTACCGCCACCTGGTCATCACCACAGGCGGCCACGCCCTGGGCATGCGCCGCCTCCTCGGAGCGGTCCGCCGCCGCTCGGAGCAGCCCCGGAACGCGAACAGCCCCAGACCGTGACCGGTCCGGAGCCGTCGGGAACTACGTGACCGTCGACACGCAGGAGCAACGCCGCGCACTACCCACGGGATCGAGGCGGCGACTTTCGGTCATACGACGAGGTCATCGTTTCCGCTTGCTTCGATCCGCGTCGGAGCGAGGATGCGAGCACCTGACGGGCGCCGCTCCGGAGATAAACTGGGGTCTTCCCAGTCCCCCCTTGGAGGTGCGCACCCGGTGCCTGATTCCTTCGTTCACCTGCACAATCACACCGAATACTCGATGCTCGACGGGGCCCAGCGGCTCAAGCCGATGTTCGAGGAGGTCGCCCGGCAGGAGATGCCGGCGATCGCGATGTCCGATCACGGAAACATGTTCGGTGCGTATGAGTTCCAGCAGGTGGCCAAGGGCTTTGATGGCGTGAAGCCCATCATCGGCATCGAGGCGTACGTCGCCCCTTCCTCGCGCCGTAACCGTAAGCAGGAGTTCTGGGGCCCCGGCGGTGTCAGGGCCATGTCTGACGATGGCGAGGGTTCGAAGGACGTCTCAGGCGGTGGCCGGTTCACCCATATGACCATGTGGGCACGGAACGTCCAAGGGCTGCGGAACCTCTTCTTCCTGTCGACTGAGGCCAGCTACACGGGGCAGTTCCCCGCGGGCAAGCCTCGGATGGACATGGAGCTGATCTCCGAGCATGCCGAGGGGATCATCGGTACGACCGGTTGCCCGTCCGGGGCGATCCAGACCCGCCTGCGGCTGAACCAGTACGACGAAGCACGGGAGGTGGCGGCCTCCTACCAGGACATCCTGGGCAAGGAGAACTACTTCCTGGAGCTGATGGACCACGGCCTGGACCTGGAGCGCAACGTCCGGGCGGATCTTCTCCGGCTGGCCAAGGACCTGGACATCCCGCTGCTGGCCACCAACGACGCCCACTACGTCCTGGAGGAGCACGCCGACGCCCACGACAACCTCCTGTGCATCGGCGTAGGCAAGAACAAGGACGACCCGGGGCGGTTCCGGTTCAACGGAAGCGGCTACTACCTGAAGACGGCCGCTCAGATGCGGCAGCTCTTCTCGGAGATCCCCGAGGCGTGCGACAACACGCTGCTGATCGCGGAGCGCATCGAGTCGTACGAAGAGGTCTTCGCGCCAGAAGACGAGATGCCGCAGTACCCGGAGGTCCCGGAGGGCGAGACCCAGGAGACCTACCTGCGCCGTGAGTGCATCAAGGGTCTGGAAATGCGCTACGGCTCTCCTGTTCCCGATCACGTCATGGATCGGTTCGAGACCGAGATGAAGGTCATCGGTCCGATGGGCTTCAGCAGCTACTTCCTCGTCGTCGCGGATATCTGCCAGTACGCCCGCGACAACAAGATTCCCGTCGGTCCCGGACGTGGTTCGGCGACCGGTTCGATCGTCGCCTACGCCACGCGCATCACCGAACTGTGCCCTCTGGAACACGGCCTGCTGTTCGAGCGGTTCCTGAACCCCGAGCGCATCAACCCGCCGGATGTCGACCTCGACTTCGACGACCGCCATCGCGACCGCATGGTGCGGTACGTCGTCGATAAGTACGGCGATGAGTTCACGGCCATGGTGAACACCTTCGGAAAACTCAAGGCCAAGAACGCGATCAAGGACACGTCCCGCCTTCTTGGATACCCGTTCAGTCACGGCGAGCGCATCACGAAGGCCCTGCCGCCGGACGTGATGGGAAAATCAATTCCCATCAACGGGATCTTCGATTCTTCGCACCCCCGCTACGGGGAAGCCGGAGAAATCCGAGCCCTTTACGAGAACGAGCTGGATGTCAAGAAGGTCGTAGACGGTGCCAAGGGCGTCGAGGGCCTGATTCGCAATACGGGCGTCCATGCGGCTGCTGTTATTCTTTCCAAGACGCGGCTCACCGACCGCATCCCCCTGCACATGCGCGCCAAAGACGGCGTGAAGATCACTGGTTTCGACTACCCCAGTTGTGAGGACATGGGGCTGGTCAAGATGGACTTTCTTGGCCTGCGAAACCTCGGCGTGATCGACCATGCAATCCAGAATATCCGCGAAAACCGCGGGCTCAGCATCACCACGGACACTGTCCCGCAGAACGGTGATCAGCCGATCCCGCTGGACGACGCCACCACGTACAAGCTTTTGGCCCGAGGCGACACCTTCGGTGTTTTCCAGCTCGACGGTGGCGGCATGCGAACTCTCCTGAAGCTGATGGAACCGACTCGGTTCGAAGACATCGCGGCAGCTCTCGCTCTGTACCGGCCAGGCCCGATGGCAGCCAACGCGCACACCAACTACGCGCATCGCAAGACTGGCCGTCAGGAGATTGCACCGATCCATCCCGAGCTGAAGGATGCGCTGGAGCCCATCCTCGGCAACACGTTCCACCTGCTCGTCTACCAGGAGCAGATCATGGCCATCGCCCGGCAACTTGCCGGGTACACGCTCGGCGGTGCGGACCTGCTGCGCCGGGCCATGGGTAAGAAGAAGCCCGAGGTACTCGCCGCGGAGTGGGAAAAGTTCCACGGCGGAATGAGGGACAACGGGTACTCCGAAGAGTCGATCAAGGCTCTGTGGGACGTCATGCTTCCCTTCTCGGGCTACGCGTTCAACAAGAGTCACACCGCCGGCTATGGGCTGGTGTCGTTCTGGACCGCCTATCTCAAGGCGAATTTTCCTGCGGAGTACATGGCTGCCCTCCTCACATCTGTGGGTGACGACAAGGACAAGGCGGGCATCTACCTGGCGGACGCACGCAAGATGGGTGTCCAGGTCCTGCCCCCGGATGTGAACGAGTCCATCGGAAACTTCACCGCCATTGGCGACAGTGTTCGATTCGGTCTGCGCTCCATCCGCAATGTTGGCGAGAACGTAATCGAGTCACTGGTCGCTACCCGAAAGTCGCAGGGTAAATTCACTTCCTTCGCGGACTTCCTCGACAAGGCTGACATCGGCGCCCTCAACAAGCGGGCCGTGGAATCGCTGATCAAGGGAGGTTCTTTCGACTCGCTCGGCCATTCTCGCAAGGGGCTGTCCGCGGTCCATGAGGACGCCATCGACTCCATCATCCCGGTGAAGAAGCAAGCAGCGATCGGCCAGGATGATCTTTTCGGCGACTTGGGCGGAAGCGATGACGCCCCGGCGTTCGGTCTTGACTTCAAGATCGACGACTCGGAGTGGCCGCGCAAGCAACTGCTCGCCACCGAGCGGGAAATGCTCGGCATGTACGTGTCGGCCCACCCCTTGGATGGCACTGAGCACATCTTGTCCCGCCACCGGGACACCACCATCAGCGAACTCCTCGGATCGGGCCGAACCGAGGGCATGGTGAAGCTCGCCGGGCTCATCACGAGCGTAGACCGCCGCATGACGAAGCAAGGAAACGCCTGGGCGATCGTCAACCTGGCGGACCGTGACGGAGAGATGGAGGTCCTCTACTTCCCGGCTTCGTACACGCTGGTGCAGCACGCCTTGATTCCAGACAGTGTGGTGTCCGTTGCGGGGCGGCTCAACGACCGTGATGGCGCGATCAGCGTCGCCGGCCAGGAGTTGGAGGTGCTGGATGTGTCATCCGCAGAGAGCGGTGGGAAGCCTCCGGTTCGGCTTCAGTTGCGTTCCCACCGGGTCAACGAACCCACCGTTCACGAACTGAAGCGCATCCTTTCCGCTCACAAGGGCGACAGCCCGGTCCGGCTCCAGGTGCTCGGCCCCGGCAAGACGGTCGTATACGCCCTCGGCTTCGAGGTGGATCCCACACAGGTGGCGTCCGACATCAAGGGCACGCTCGGTGCGGACGTCTGGGTCGGTGTCGTGTGACCGGTCGGGAGGAGATTCACGTCCAGGAGGAACAATTCCGGCGCGGCGAGCTGTGACGGCAACCTGCGGACCGCCACGCGACCTTCCGTTCAGGTGTCGGCATGGCGTAGGCGGTGACCGGGTGGACGGTCTTGCCGCGGAAGCATTCCCTGGAGGGCGCCCGCGGCCAGCGAGAGCGGTGGGTGAGGCGTTCAGCTGTCCAGACGGCGCCCCGCGAGCCACTTGACCATCTCGGGGTCGTGGTGGTCGAAGAACAGCGAGCTGCCGGTGTCGAGCGTGGCGATGGCTGCCATCTGCTCGTCGGTGAGGTCGAAGTCGAAGACGTCGAAGTTCTCGGCCATGCGCTCGGCGCGCACGGACTTGGGGATGGCGACGACGCCGCGCCGGGTGAGCCAGCGGAGCACGACCTGGGCGACGGACTTGTCGTATTCCTTGCCGATCCCGGCGAGGAGCGGGTTGGTGAACAGGTCGTTCCTGCCTTCGGCGAAGCCGCCCCAGGACTGGATCTGCACGTGGTGCTCGCGCATGAGGTCCTGGTAGTCGGCGCGCTGGAAGAACGGGTGGGTCTCGATCTGGTTGACCTGCGGGGTGATCTCGTTGTTGATGATCAGGTCGATCAGCCGGTCGGGGTAGAAGTTGGCGACGCCGATCGCCTTCGTGAGGCCCTCGCGGTTGAGGGCTTCCATGGCGCGCCACTGGCCGTAGACGTCGCCGAAGGGCTGGTGCATCAGGTACATGTCGAGGTGGTCCAGGCCGAGCCTGCTCAGGGACGTCTCGAAGGCGCGGCGGGTGTTGTCCTGGGCGGGGGCGTCCTGGACCCACAGCTTGGTGGTGACGAACAGGTCCTCGCGCGGGATGCCGCTGGAGGCGATGGCGCGGCCGACGGCTTCTTCGTTGCCGTAGGCGGCGGCGGTGTCCAGCAGGCGGTAGCCGGCGGCCAGGGCCTCGGAGACCGCGCGCTCGGTGTCCTCGGCGGGGATCTGGTAGACGCCGAAGCCCAGGAGCGGCATCTCGACGCCGTTGTTGAGGGTGACGGTCTGCATGAGAGAGATGTCCTTCACGGTGGGGGCGGGTGGTCAGGGGCGGAGGAGCGCCTTGAGGACCTGGCGGTCGGCCATGGCCCGGTAGGCGTCCGGTGCCCGGTCGAGGGGGAAGGTCCGGTCGAAGACGCGGCCGGGGGTGATGGTGCCGTCCAGGACGTCGGGCAGCAGCGCGGGTATGTAGGCGCGGGCGGGGCTGGCGCCGCCGGTCAGGGTGATGTTGTGCATGAACTCGGCCGGGCCGATGGGTTCCTGTTCGTACTGGGGGACGCCCAGGCGGCTGATGGTGCCGCCGTCCAGGACCGCCCCGAGCGCGGTGTCGAGGGCCTGGCGGGTGCCGACGGCCTCGATGACCTTGTCCACGCCGCCGGTCAGCTCGCGGATGCGGGCGATGGCCTCCTCGCCGCGCTCGGCGACCACGTCGGTGGCACCGAACTCACGGCCCAGGCCGGTGCGGGTCTCGTGGCGGCCGGCGAGCACGATCCGCTCGGCGCCCAGCCGCTTCGCGGCGATCACGGCGCACAGGCCGACCGCGCCGTCCCCGACGACCAGCACCGCATCACCGCGGCCGACACCGGCGGTGACCGCGCCGTGGTGGCCGGTGGTCATCACGTCGGAGAGCGCGAGCAGCGAGGGCAGCAGCGCGGAGTCGGCGGCCACCGGCAGCCGCACCAGGGTGCCCTCGGCGTAGGGGACGCGTACGGCTTCGCCCTGGCCTCCGTCGACGCCGTCGAAGCCGTACCGGCCGCCGTTGCGGCAGGAGATGTGCAGGCCCTTGGCGCAGTAGTCGCAGGTGTTGTCGCTGTAGGTGAACGGGGCGACGACCAGGTCACCGGTCTTCAGGCCGGTCACGTCCGGACCGGTGTCCTCGACGAGGCCGAGGAACTCGTGGCCCATGGGGCGGCCGGTGCCGGTGGCGGGCATGGAGGCGTAGGGCCACAGGTCGCTGCCGCACACACAGGACGCGAGGACGCGCACGACGGCGTCGGTGGGCCGGACGATCTCGGGGTCGGGCCGGTCCTCGACGCGGATGTCGCCGGCTCCGTACATCAGTGCTGCACGCATCAGGGGTTACTGCTCCAAACGGGGGTCGTACGGGGTGGTGCGGAGGTGTTCAGCGTTCGAGCATCCGGGCCTGGGCCTCGGTGTGGGTGTCGCCGGCGGCGGGCGGCAGGCTGGAGAGCCGCTCCAGCTGCTCGGCGGTCAGCGTGACCGCGTCGGCAGCCGCGTTCTCCTCGACCCGGGCCACGCGCTTGGTGCCGGGGATGGGGGCGATGTCGTCGCCCTGGGCGAGCAGCCAGGCCAGCGCCACCTGACCGGGCGTGGCACCGACCTCGTCGGCCAGGGCCTTGACCTCGTCGGCCAGCGCCAGGTTGCGCCGGAAGTTCTCGCCCGTGAAGCGCGGGTTGTCGCGGCGGAAGTCGTTCTCGTCGAACTGGTCGGTGGAGCGCACCGTGCCCGTGAGCATCCCGCGGCCCAGCGGGGAGAACGGGACCAGGCCGATGTTCAGCTCCCGCAGGACGGGCAGCACGCGCTCCTCGATTCCCCGGGTGAACAGGGAGTACTCGGACTGGACCGCGGTGACGGGCTGGACGGCGTGGGCGCGGCGGATGGTGTCCGGGCCGGCCTCGGAGAGGCCGAAGGCGCGGACCTTGCCCTCGGCGATCAGCTCGCCCACGGCGCCGGCGGTCTCCTCGATCGGCGTGTTCGGATCGACGCGGTGCTGGTAGTACAGGTCGATGTGGTCGGTGCCCAGCCGCTTCAGGGAGCCCTCGACCGCGATGCGGATGTTGGCCGGGCCGGAGTCCAGGTTCCACGCGCCCTCCCCGGCGTGCGAGACCAGTCCGAACTTGGTGGCCAGCACCACCTGATCCCTCCGGCCCTTCAGCGCTCGCCCGAGCAGCTCCTCGTTGGTGTAGGGGCCGTAGATCTCGGCGGTGTCGATCAGCGTGACGCCCAGCTCAAGGGCCCGGTGCACGGTCCGGATCGACTCAGCGTCATCGGTGCCCGAGCCGGTGTAGCCGTGGGACATGCCCATCGCGCCCAGCCCGATCCGGGAAACCTCCAGGTCACGCAGCTTGGTGTACCGCATCTCGTCCTCTTCCGATCATGGGTCTCGCCGGGTTTCTCACTCTGGCCCGGCCCGGCAGGCTGTGCCCGTCGAAGCCCGGGCGGGAGCGAACAGGCCGGCGTCTTCCTCATTCACCTTCGCCCGGATTGCTCGGGTGTGGCAGGGCGGGCTCTTCGGGGGTAATGACAGGGCCCCCCTCCCGCCTGCGGGGTGGGTGCCGGGCGGGTGAGACTGGAGTCATGGCATTCCGGAGCGCGAACAGCGAGGGCGCCGAGCTGGGCCGCTTCCTGCGCGCCCGCCGCACCCAGACCAGCCCCGAACACGTCGGCCTCACCGTCGGCGCCGGCGTCCGCCGCACCCCCGGCCTGCGCCGCGAGGAGCTGGCCACCCTCGCCGGCATCAGCATCGACTACTACGTACGCCTGGAACGCGGCAAGGAGACCCGCCCCAGCCCCGCCGTCCTCGACTCCCTCGCCCGCGCCCTGCACATGGACGACCAGGAACACCAGCACCTGCGCGAGCTCGCCGCCCGCGCAGCCCGCTACGTCTCCGAGCCGCCCCCGGCCCCCAGCCGCACCGTGCGCCCCCACCTGAAACTGCTGCTGGAGTCACTGCGCCCGAACCCGGCCTATGTGATCAGCCGCAGCATGGACGTGCTGGCCTGGAACCCCGGCGGCCTCGCCCTGTACGCGGGACTGGAGGACTGGCCGGCCAAGCACCGCAACCTGGCCCGCTACCTCTTCCTCCACCCGGCCTCACGGAACCTGTTCCCGGACTGGGACCGCCAGATCACCGCCTGCGTCGCCCGCCTGCGCGCCGCCGCCGGCACTGCCCCCGACGCCCCGGACCTGACCAACCTCGTCGGCGAACTCCTCCTCAAGAGCCCCGACTTCGCCCGGCTGTGGGAACGCTACGAGGTCACTGGCCGCAAGCCCGCACAGAAGACCTTCCACCACCCCCGCGTCGGCACCCTCACGCTCACCTCCCAGTCCATGCAGCTGGAAGGCACCCCCGGCCGGCGCATCGGCGTCTACACCGCCGAACCCGGCACCCCCGACCACGACGCCATGCTCCTGCTCGACATGACCGCACCCGCAGCCGCGCCCCACCGGGAAATCCCGCGCATATCCCCGTGACCGCTGTTCGCGCAGACGGGCCGTCGGGGGCTCCAGGCGTCACTTCATCGAGCTGATGAAAGCGCCGGGAGGTGTTCAGCTCCGGACCGACCTCGTCCTTGAAGACGCACAAGCGTCGCGCCAAGCAGCTGGTCAAGGCGAAGGCCAAGCTTGAGAATGCGGAGCGCAGGGCACGCGAGGCGGCCGAGGCGGTGGCCACCCTGGAGGAGGGTGCGGCGTGATGTGTGTGCTGGATCCGTGCCGAGGGGCAGCAGCCGACGGAGGCGAACCACGGCCCTGAGAGCGCGGTCAGAACGGGAGATCTACGGCGTCACCTGTCGCGAGGTTCGATGCGGCTGACGAGGACGTGTCGCTCGTTGCGTCGCACACCTCGAACGCCTCCCGCCGGACTTCCAGGCCCGCAGTGTTCTCGCCCCATGCGGTGAGCGCTTCGGTGGCTCGTTCCCGGTACTGCCACAGGGCGCTGACGGCCAGCGTCTCTAGTAGGGCTGGGGCCATGGCTTTGCGGTGGTGGCGCAGCTGGGGGTCGTCCAGCAGCGGGATGGAGGCGGCGAGTGCTGCCTCACGGACGTGCAGGTCGTGGTCGTCGAAGCAGGCGGAAGCGGCCGAGAAGAGCAGAGGACGGATCTCGCGGGTCCGGACGAACGGAGGGTAGTCCTCGGGCGGGAAGCCGAAGCGGCGCATCGTCGCCTCGGCCTGGTCGTCGGCGGCGTTGGCCACCGAGTCCAGCCAGCCGAGGAGGTCGGCGCGCATCGGTCCGGGGAAGTCTCGGGGCCCTTTCTCGACAGGCAGGGCGGTGCGCGGGTCGAGGAGAACCGCGGCCACGTAGAGCGCGGCCGGGGCCGTTGCGACGTAGAGGGTGTTCTGGTGGTGCACCACGTGGTGCAGGTGGTCCAGGGCCCGGGATCTCACACGCTGGTCGACGTCCAACAGCGCAGCCGCATGTGTGCCATATGTGTGCTGCGAGTACGAAGGCCCTCCCGCCCGACGGGCGGAAGGGCCTATGACCTGGTGTTTCTCTGTGCCCCCGGCAGGATTCGAACCTGCGACACCCGCTTGAGGAGTTTTCCCGGGGCGGGGCTGCGACCTGCGTAAATGCCGTCTGTGGAGCGTCTGACCTGCGGAAACGCTTCTCCGTAGTTCTCACGTGTTCGCGGCGATTCTCGCCCTCATGTGGGCTGAATCCGTTCCGCGTCGGCATGCGACTGGCGGGGCTTCGACGGCGTGAGCGACTGGGCCGGTGGTCGTGACGGCGCGTGGGCCGCGCCGGTCCAGGATCCGGTCGCGGCCCCGCAGACAGGGGTGTCGAGGTCGGTCACGAGCCGCAGCAACCGCCTGCCGGAGCCTCCTCGACAGTGGCACCGACGGCCACTGCGGCAGGGGCGCCGAGCTGGATGAGCTGGGGCGCCGGGGCGCAGCATCCGCCACCCTGGTCGGCCTCGGGGGCGTCGAAGAGGCCGGCGCCGCCGCACACCCCGGTTTCGGGCAGGGTCAGTTCGACGCGGTCGGCCGCGTCGAGGTCGCCGGCGATCGCGGCGGCCACGGAGCGGACCTGCTCGTAGCCGGTCATGGCGAGGAACGTCGGGGCGCGGCCGTAGGACTTCATCCCGACCAGGTACACGCCCTCTTCCGGGTGGGAGAGTTCGCGGTGGCCGTGCGGGTAGACGGTGCCGCACGAGTGCTGGTTGGGGTCGATCAGAGGAGCCAGCTCGACCGGAGCCTGGAGGCGTTCGTCCAGGCGCAGGCGTAGCTCGTCCAGGAAGGACAGGTCGGGGCGGAAGCCGGTCAGCACGATGACCTCGTCGACGGGGTCCAGACGGCGTCCGTCCTCGCCGACCAGGACCAGCCGTCCGTCGTCCGCGCGCTCGATCGCCTCGGTCCGGAAGCCAGTGACCGCGTCCGCGTGGCCCTCGTCGACCGCGGCCTTCGCCGCCAGGCCCAGGGCGCCGCGCGCCGGGAGCTGATCGGCCTCGCCGCCGCCGAACGTGGAGCCGGAGATGCCCCGGCGCAGGATCCACACCCCCTTCGTGCCCGCGCGCTTCTCGGACTTGGCGAGGTCGGCGAGGTAGGCGAGAGCGGTGAAGGCGGAGGCGCCGGAGCCGATCACGGCAGTGCGCCTGCCCGCGTAACGGGCCCGGATCGCAGGGTCTTTCAGGTCCGGGACGCGGTAGGTGATCCGGTCTGCGGCGGCCTTTTCGCCGAGCGCGGGCAGTCCGCTGCTGCCTGCCGGAGACGGAGTGGCCCAGGTGCCGGAGGCGTCGATGACCGCGCGCGCGGAGAGGCGCTCCTCACGGCCGTCGGCGTGGGTGATGTGCACGACGAAAGGCTGCTGCTCGCGGTCGGCGTCCACGATCCGGTCCCGGCCGGTGCGCGAGACGCCCGTGACGGTCGCGCCGGTGCGCACGCGGTCGCCGAGGACGTCGGCGAGCGGCTGCAGGTACAGCTCGGCCCAGTCGCCGCCGGAGGGGTAGGTGGCCGGGTCCGGCCTCGTCCATCCGGTGGGGGCCAGGAGCTTCTCGGCGGCGGGGTCCACGACCTCGCCCCAGGTGGAGAACAGGCGTACGTGCGACCACTCGCGCACCGCGGCGCCGGCAGCGGGTCCGGCCTCCAGGACCAAGGGCTCGATGCCCTGGTCGACCAGGTGGGCGGCGGCAGCCAGACCGGCGGGGCCGGCCCCGATCACGACGACGGGCAGCTCGGTGGTGGCGGGCGCGTTCACGGCGACTCCTTGCGTGTTTCGACATCTGTCGATGGCTTGCGCGGTCCAGCATGACACCTGTATCGATGAGCGTCAACATAGACATTTATCGAAATCGTGGACGAGTCTCGTCGCCGCCAGATGCTGCTGTGGCACGGATTGCGGCCGGTGGTGCTGGAGGCGTCCGACCGGCCGGCGGTTGCTGTACGCCGCCGACTATCGCTGTGCCGCCCTCTTCGTCGGCCGCCGTGTGGTGGTGGTCGGGGCGGGGAATCCTGCAGTGCAGATGGCCATCGAGCTTGCCTGGGCCGCCCAGGTCGCGCTCGGCACCGGCCCTCCGGGTGAAGTTCGCGGCCCGGTGCATCCTCGGCCGTGACCTGCGCCTCTGGGTGGCCTGCGTCGGTCTGGGGCTGTGCCCCTCGCCGGCTCCTTGCGCACCCGCCGGCCCAGTCGGTCCTCGACGATGGCCGCTACCTTGCGCGCCGGGTGGTGTCCCTCCCGCACTGCTTCGACATGTGTCAACATAGACGCATGTCGAATGCGAAGGTGCTGCCGCTGCTCGAACCCGACGGTCAGGGCGTGGTGCCGTGCTGCCCGCCACTGGCCGAGCGTCCGATGACCGCCGAGGAGGCCGAGACCGCCGCGCGTATGTTCAAGGCGCTCGGTGACCCGGTCCGCCTCCGCCTCTTCTCGGCCGTGGCCTCTCACGAGGGCGGTGAAGCGTGCGTCTGCGACATCTCCGATGTCGGTGTCTCCCAGCCCACGGTCTCCCACCACCTGAAGAAGCTCAAGGAAGCCGGACTGCTCACCTCCGAGCGGCGCGGCACCTGGGTCTACTACCGGGTCGAGCCGTCCGTGCTGGCGGCCATGGGCCAGCTGCTGACCCTGCCGACCGCAGCCTGACCGGGACGAGGGGGAGCGTCGTGGGGATGGGATCTGCGAATGCGGCGATCGTGCCGCTGGCACCGGAGCACGCGGAGCAGGTGCTGGCCATCTACCAGGCGGGGGTCGACGAGGGGAACGCCACCTTCGAGACCGTCGCGCCGGTCTGGGAGGCGTTCGACGCGACGAAGTTGCCCGAGCACCGCTTCGCCGCCGTAGACGCCGATGGGGCGGTGCTGGGCTGGGTGGCCGCGAGCCGGGTCTCCGACCGGTGCGCGTACGCGGGCGTGGTGGAGCACTCCGTCTACGTCCACCCGGCCGCCCGTGGCCGTGGGGTCGCCCCCGCCCTGCTGAAGGCGCTGATCGAGTCCACGGAACAGGCCGGGATCTGGACGATCCAGTCGGGGATCTTCCCCGAGAACACCGCCAGCCTCGCCGTGCACCAACGGGTCGGATTCCGCGTCATCGGCACGCGGGAGCGGATCGGGCGCCACCACGGCGTCTGGCGCGACGTCGTCCTCGTGGAGCGCCGCAGCCCCGCCATCACCTGACCGGTCAAGGCAGCTGAGCGATCGCGTGGGCGGCGTCGCGCGCGGTGCGGCCTACGCCGATGAGGGTGGCGGAGGCCGGGCCGGTCCAGTCGCCGTAGCCGAGCAGGTGCAGCTGCGGCTCGCCGAGGGCGCGCGTGCCGTCGGTGGGGATGTGGCCGCGCGGACCTCGAAGGTTCAGCGGGGCGAGGTGGGCCAGGGCCGGGCGGAAGCCGGTGCACCAGATCACCGCTTCCGCGTCGCTCCGGCTGCCGTCGGCCCATCGGGCACCGGTTGGCGTGAGCTGGGCGAACATCGGCTTCGCGGCGAGGAGTCCGGCGTCGCGGGCGGCGCGGACGGGCGGCACGGCCACGATGTCGCCGAGTGAGGCCACCCCACCGGTGTCGCTGCGGCCGGTGCCCAGGGCGCGGCGGCGGGCGGTGGCGACTTCGAACAGGGCCCGGCCGTCGATGTCGTCCGGCAGGAACCGTGGCGGGCGCTGGGTCACCCACGTCACCTCGACATCGCCGTCCAGGGCGAGATCGGCGGCGATCTGGGCCCCGGAGTTCCCGCCGCCCACCACGACGACACGCTGCCCGGCGAAGTGGCTCGGGCTGCGGTAGTTCACCGTGTGCAGCTGCCGCCCGGTGAAGACCGATCGGCCAGGGACGGCTGGCAGAAATGGCCGCGACCAGGTGCCGGTGGCACTGATGACTGCCTTCGCCCGCCAGATCCCGGCGTCCGCCTCGACCCGGAGCCGGTCCGCGTCGCGGCGTACGGCGTCCACGCGGGTGCCGTGCTGGACGGGCAGGTCGTAGCGGTGCTCGTAGTCGGCGAGGTAGTCCACCACGTGCGCGGCGCCCGGGTAGGTCTCGCCCGCCTGGGCGGGCATGAGGCGGCCGGGCAGGGAGGAGTGCTCGGCCGGGGAGAACAGGTGCAGGGAGTCCCACATGTGCTGCCACGACCCGCCCGGCGCCGCACCGGCGTCCAGCATCACGAAGTCGAGACCTTGGCGGCGCAGGTGGTAGCCGGCGGCGAGCCCTGCCTGGCCACCGCCGACCACCACCACATCGGTGCGCTCCGTCATGGGGATGTCGTCACCGCGTCCGGGGCGAACTTCCTTCGCCAGGCGAGCGCGACGTAGACCAGGCCGATCAGCACCGGGACTTCGATGAGCGGGCCGACGACGCCGGACAGGGCCTGGCCGGAGGTGACACCGAAGGTGGCGATGGCGACCGCGATGGCCAGCTCGAAGTTGTTGCCCGCCGCGGTGAAGGCGAGGGTCGCGGTGCGGTCGTAGGCCAGGCCCAGGCCCTTGCCGAGCAGGAACGTGCCGAAGAACATGACGGCGAAGTAGACCAGCAGGGGCAGTGCGATCCGGGCGACGTCCAGCGGCTGCGACGTGATGGTCTTCCCCTGGAGGGCGAAGAGGATGACGATCGTGAACAGCAGCCCGTACAGCGCCCACGGACCGATCTTCGGCAGGAACCGCTGCTCGTAGTCGGCGCGCCCCAGCTTCCTCTCGCCCAGGCGGCGGGTGAGGAAGCCCGCAGCGAGCGGGATGCCGAGGAAGATGACCACATTCAGCGCGATCTTCCACATCGAGATGTCGAGGTGCTCGCCGTCGCCGAGCCCGAGCCAGCCGGGCAGCAGGTCGAGATAGAACCAGCCGAGCAGGCCGAACGCGAGGACCTGGAAAACGGAGTTGAGGGCGACCAGAACGGCAGCGGCTTCGCGGTCGCCGCAGGCGAGGTCGTTCCAGATGATCACCATGGCGATGCAGCGGGCCAGGCCGACGATGATCAGGCCGGTGCGGTACTCGGGCAGGTCCGGCAAGAAGATCCAGGCCAGCGCGAACATCACCGCGGGTCCGAGGATCCAGTTGATGACCAGCGAGGAGACCATCAGCTTGCGGTCGCCGGTGACGGCGTCGAGCCGGTCATAGCGGACCTTTGCCAGCACGGGATACATCATGATCAGCAGGCCGAGCGCGATCGGCAGGGAAATCCCGCCGACCTCCACCTTCGCGAGCGTGTCATTCAGCCCTGGGATGAGTCGGCCGAGTCCGAGGCCGACGGCCATGGCGGCGAGGATCCACACCGCGAGGTAGCGGTCGAGGGTGGAGAGCCTCTTGACGATCGAGTCGTCCCCGGTCGCCTCGGCGCTCTGGGCGCGGGCGGTGGTGGGCTCGGTGGAGGTCACGGGCACGCCCTCTTGTTCTCGGCGGCGGTGCGGGCGGATTCGGCGAGCTCGGCGAACTGCCCGGACAGCCCGGCCAGGACCTCGGGCTTGAGCTTGTAGTAGGTGAAGCGGCCACACGGCTCGGTCTCCACCAGCCCGGCCTCGCGCAGCACCTTCATGTGGTTGGACAGGTTGGTCTGCTTGGCCCCGGTCTCCTCCACCAGGTGCGTGGTGCACAGCGTCTCGCGCGCCAGCAGGGTCACGATCCGCAGCCGGAGCGGATCGCCCAGCGCCCGGATCACATCAGGATCGACTGAAGTCAGCATGCACTGATACTCTCACATCGCCGTTCGCTGACACCAGCGGATGCTGACGTCATGCGTGGCGTGCAGCTGCCGCGAGACGAGAGAGCCTCCCATGCCTGAGAGCACCGGCACGAAGCCGTCCGTCCTGTTCGTCTGCGTCCACAACGCCGGCCGCTCCCAGATGGCCGCCGCCTGGCTGACCCACCTGGCCGGGGACCGCGTCGAGGTCCGCTCCGCCGGCTCCGAACCGGGCGACCAGGTCAACCCTGCCGCCGTCACAGCAATGGCCGAGGCCGGCATCGACATCTCCACCGAGGTCCCGAAGATCCTCACCGTGGACGCGGTGAAGGCGTCCGACGTGTGCATCACCATGGGCTGCGGCGACACTTGCCCAGTCTTCCCCGGCAAGCGCTACCTGGACTGGAAGCTCGACGACCCGGCCGGCCAAGGCGTCGAAGAGGTCCGCCCGATCCGCGACGAGATCAGGACCCTGGTGGAAAGCCTGATCGCCGAGATCGCCCCGGCCGAGCCGGAGGCGACGGTGTGAGCCGACTGCGCGATGTCATCCTCGTTAGCTCCGCCAGGCCGCTGTCGGCACCGGGGATCGTGAGGTCTCGGCCCACCCTTCGTGCACCACGAGTACGAAGGCCCTCCCGCCCGATGGGCGAAAGGGCCTCTGACCTGGTGTTTCTCTGTGCCCCCGGCAGGATTCGAACCTGCGACACCCGCTTTAGGAGAGCGGTGCTCTATCCCCTGAGCTACGAAGGCATGGCTGTGGCCGCCAGTGTAGCGGGTGGTGTGCTCGGTGTACGGGGGCCGGGGGGCTTGGGGATCTTGGAAGGTCGGGAGGGCATCGAGGCGCCGCCCAGTGCCTACTGGGTCGTGACGCTCACCCGGGCCCGGCTCGAACCGTCCGACGGCGAACCGCCGGTCTCCACGGTCACCGCGGTCGAGGTGCCCGTGCCTCAGCTGCCCCGGGCGAGCGTGGAACGGTTCGCCGAGATCGTGAGGGAGCGGCGTCCGGAGACCCGGGACACCCCCTAGGACCGTGTCACCTGCACCCGGTAGTCCCCCTTCTCGTCCTTCTCCAGCACCGAGATCCGTATCCCGTTGGCCCGGTCCGTGAAGGTGTCGCCCGGTTGGTACGGGGCGTCCGAGAGTTCGGCGTGGACGTTGGGGAGTCGGGTGCAGCCGGGGCTGTTCTTGGTGCTGTCGGACACCGAGACCGGGCCCTGGCCCGTGTCCACGTCGGAGCTGACCTTGTAGATGAGGACGCCGGGGCGGCAGACCGCCTGGTCGTTGCCCGCCTGGGTGCGGACCTCCACCGCGTAGCCGGACTCCGCGGTCAGGGGGACGAACGCCAGCTTCAGGCCGCCGCGCGTGGCCAGGGGTTCCAGGACGTGGTCCGTGGTGCCGGGGCGGGCAGCGCAGCTCACCTGGTCGTTGTCCAGCCAGCCCAGCTTCCACTTGTGCCAGCCGAGCAGGTCGTTGTTGGCGCCCCAGTCCTCGGACATGATGTCCCAGTGCCCGACCGAGCCGCCGCCCTCCATCGTGTAGAGGTCGGGCAGGCCGAAGACGTGGCCGTTCTCGTGGGGCAGGACCCGGTAGCCGGTCTGGGTGTACGAGCCGGAGCCGTCGTCCTGGCGGCTGTAGACGAACGAGGTGTTGGACAGCGGCACCCCGTCCGCGACCGGGGCGTCGTCGTTGCCCGAGAAGGTCACCGAGAGCACGGTGTCCAGGGCGGAGGGCCCGGCGTTCGGGGTGACCAGGATGTTGACCAGGTCGTACTCGTCGAAGTCCACCCTCGGGTCCGCGGCCGCCACGATGTCCTGCACCAGGTGGCGGTAGCCCGGCTCGTACGGGGAGCCCCGCTCGATTCCGTACTCCTCGAAGGGCAGCGGCATCCGCAGCCACGAGCGGATCGGCGCCTCCGGTATGTAGCTGAGGCGGCCGTACGAGCTCGTCCGGAACCAGTCCGTGGTCTGCGGGAAGAATTCCGCCAGCCGGTCCATGGCCGGCTCGGTGCCCTCCGCGTCCGGGAAGTCGATCATCAGGTTCAGCGCGTGGACGCGGCCGGTGGAGCGCGCGTAGCCGGGCTGCGTCGGCATGCCCTCCGACATCTGTACGCCCATGGCCGACGGGATCCGGCAGGGGCCGAGCCCTGTGGCCGCCGGGGCCGTCGCGGCGGGGCCGGCCGACGCGGGGCTCTGCAGGGGCAGGGTGCTGCTCGCGGTCGCCAGGGCGGCGATGACCAGGGCTGTCGCAGCACCGAGGGCGACCGGGCGGCGGTGCTTGCGTATCCGGTGGCGGGGCTGCTGCATCGAGGCGCCTTCCGGTCCGCGGCAGCCGGCCGACCCCGGCTGCGCTCTGCCGTCAGCCTCTTCCGGGTGATCGTCGGCCGCTCGCTGGGTGCGCCGTTCGGTTGGTTTTCCGGCGACGGCGGTGTGCGTGACGCGGGTCACAAAGTCCGGGGAAATAACCGGGGAGGGTTTCCCCGTTTGCACTCGTGTCCCCCGCGAAACGGGGAAGCGGTCCCCGGTTCTTTCCCCGGCCGGATCCGCGCAGGGAAGAGCCGGAAGACGAAGAGACCCGGAAGACAAGGAGCACCGCCGTGGCCACCACCGCACCCGCGCAGCCCCGTACGCCCAGGCCGAGGGCCGACGCGCTGCGCAACCGGGAGCGGATCGTGACGGCCGCGCGCGAGATGTTCGTGGAGTTCGGGCCCGACGTGCCCCTGGACGAGGTCGCCCGCCGCGCCGGCGTCGGCAACGCGACGCTCTACCGGAACTTCCCCGACCGGGCCGCCCTCATCCACGAGGTCGTGCTCGCGGTCACCTCCCGTACCACCGACCGCGCCGAGGAGGCCGCCGCCGAAGAAGCGGACCCCTTCGCCGCGCTCACCCGCTTCGTCCACGCGGCCGCCGACGAACGCATCGGGGCCCTGTGCCCCATGCTCTCCGGCGGCTTCGACAAGGACCACCCCGAACTGCTCGCCGAGCGCCGGCGCCTCGAAGAGGCCGTCGAAGGGCTCGTCGCGCGCGCCATGTCCGCGGGTCGCCTGCGCACCGACATCGCCGTCGGTGACGTCCTGGTCGCCCTCTCCCAGCTCACCCGGCCGCTGCCGGGCATCGCCTGCCCGAACATCGACCGGTTCACCCACCGCCACATCCAGTTGTTCCTGGACGGACTTGAGGCCCCGGCCCGGTCCGTACTCCCCGGAACGGCGGCGACCTTGGAGGACCTGCGGCGCCGCACGTGACGTGATGCGCGCCCGCCTGACCTCTGTGAACTGAGCCCGACCTCCTCCCGTCCGTATACGTGCCCTCAGCCGTGCCCGCGAGCAGCGGAACGCACGGTTCGCGATCTCTCGCGCCCTCGCGCGCTCCTAGGTGGCCACTCCCATGTCACATTCCATGTCAAAAACACCTGATCTCCGACTCCCCGACCCCAGTCGCTGGAAGGCCCTGGCCTTCATCGCGCTCGCGCAGCTGATGGTGGTGCTCGACGCCACGATCGTGAACATCGCGCTGCCGCACGCGCAGACCGCACTCGGCATCACCGACGCCAACAAGCAGTGGGTCATCACCGCCTACGCCCTCGCCTTCGGCGGGCTGCTGCTCTTCGGCGGACGCATCGCCGACCTCTGGGGCCGCAAGCGCACCTTCGTGGTCGGCCTGATCGGCTTCGCGCTGGCCTCCGCGCTCGGTGGCGCGGCGCAGAACCAGGGCATGCTGTTCGGCTCCCGCGCCCTCCAGGGCGTCTTCGGCGCGCTGCTCGCACCGGCCGCGCTCTCGCTGCTCGCGGTGATGTTCACCGACGCCAAGGAGCGTGCCAAGGCGTTCGGCATCTACGGGGCGATCGCCGGTGGCGGTGGCGCCGTCGGCCTGATCCTCGGCGGATTGCTGACCCAGACGCTGAACTGGCGCTGGACCTTCTTCGTCAACATCCCCTTCGCGATCGTCGCCGCCGCCGGTGCGTACTTCGTCATCCGCGAGCCCGCCGGCAGCCGCAACCGTTCGCCGCTCGACATCCCGGGCGTGGTCCTGTCCGCGCTGGGTCTGGTCTCGCTGGTGTACGGGTTCACCCGCGCCGAGTCCGCGGGCTGGTCGGACGCGCTGACCGTCGGTTCGTTCGTCGCCGCCGGTGTCCTGCTGCTGTCCTTCGTCGTCACCGAGGCCAAGGTCAAGTCGCCGCTGCTCCCGCTGCGCGTCGTGATGGACCGCAACCGCGGTGGTGTCTACCTCTCGCTGGGCCTGGCCGTCATCGCGATGTTCGGCCTGTTCCTCTTCCTCACGTACTACCTCCAGGTCGTCCAGGGCTACTCGCCGATCAAGACCGGCTTCGCCTTCATGCCGATGATCGCGGGCATGATCACCGGCTCCACGCAGATCGGCGCCCGGCTGATGACCCGGGTGCCGGCCCGCAAGCTGATGGGCCCCGGCTTCCTGACCGCCGCGGTCGGCATGCTGCTGCTCACCCAGCTGGACATCGACTCCTCGTACGCGGCCGT
This sequence comes from Streptomyces sp. NBC_00209, assembly GCF_045206345.1. Taxonomy (NCBI): domain Bacteria; kingdom Bacillati; phylum Actinomycetota; class Actinomycetes; order Kitasatosporales; family Streptomycetaceae; genus Streptomyces; species Streptomyces sp. NBC_00209. The sequence continues at coordinate 4,132,198 of NZ_CP108121.1, forward strand.
CATCCTGCCCGGCCAGCTGCTGCTGGGTCTGGGCATGGGTACGGCGTTCATGCCGGCCATGTCGCTGGCCACACACGGGGTCGAGCCGCGTGACGCGGGTGTCGCCTCGGCGATGGTCAACACCTCGCAGCAGGTCGGCGGTGCGATCGGTACGGCCCTGCTGAACACGATCGCCGCCTCGGCCGCCACGGCGTACGCCACCTCGCACGCCGCCCTCGGCGCCAAGAACCCGGAGCTGCTGAAGCTCCAGTCGATGGTGCACGGCTTCACCGGTGCCATCTGGTGGGCCGTCGGCATCCTGGTGGTGGCCGCCGCCATCGCGCTGACCTTCGTCAACGCGGGCCGACCGACCTCGGCGGGGACCACCGGAGGTTCCGCTTCCGGTGACGCGGAGGGTGTCGAGGACGAGATCAGGGTCCCGGTCGTCGCCCACTGACCCCGGCCGCCCGCGCGGATACGTCTCTGCCCCGGTTCCCTCGTACGGAGGAACCGGGGCAGAGGTGCGTCAACGCGGGGTTCAGCGCAGCCAGGGGAGGTCGGCGTCCGCGCCCTCCGGCTGCAGTCCGGCCGCCAGGACCTGCATGATCTCGCCGAGCGAGCGCACCTGCTCGGGCGTGAGGCGGTCGAACATCGCCTGGCGGACGGCCTTCACATGGCCGGGGGCCGAGCGGCGCAGCATCGCGTGGCCCTCGTCGGTGAGGACGGCGTTCTGGCCGCGCTTGTCGGAGGGGCAGTCCTCGCGGCGCACCCAGCCGTTCTTCTCCAGCCGGGCGACCGCGTGGGAGAGGCGGGAGCGGGTGATCTTGGCGTTCCTGGCCAGTTCGGTCATCCGCATGCGGTGCCGGGGCGCCTGGGAGAGCTGGACGAGCAGGCCGTAGTAGATGTGCGGCATGCCGGCATCGGCCTGCAACTGGCGGTCGAGGTGATCCTCCAGAAGCGTGGTGGCGTGCAGATAGGCGCGCCAGACGCATTGCTCTTCGTCGGTGAGCCAGAGCGGCGCACCGGTTGATGCCGTGGTCATGTACTCCACTGTACGACCTTTTCTTGAAAGTTGAACTAGATAAGGCTAAGGTCTCTGAAGGTAGGAGCTTGAAGATTAAAGAATCCTTCCTTCCGAAGCCCTCTACAGAAGAACTACCTTGAGTAGCCGCAGTTGGGGAGTGCCATGACCATCACCTCGGAGCGCATGCCCGCCCTCTACCTCTCCCACGGCGCCCCGCCGCTCGCCGACGACCCCGTCTGGCCCGGCGAGCTGGCCGCCTGGTCGGCGGAGCTCCCGCGCCCCACTGCCGTCCTCATGGTGTCCGCGCACTGGGAGGAGGCCCCGCTCGCGCTCGGCGCCACCGAGACGCTTCCGCTGGTGTACGACTTCTGGGGCTTCCCCGAGCACTACTACCAGGTCAGGTACGCCGCCCCCGGCGCCCCGCGGCTCGCCGAGAGCGTCCGCAAACTGCTGCGCGGCGCCGGGACGCCCGTCCAGGACACCCCGGACCGCGGCCTCGACCACGGCGCGTACGTCCCACTGGTCGAGATGTTCCCGGAAGCCGACATCCCGGTACTCCAGATCTCCCTGCCGACGCTCGACCCGCAGAAGCTCATGGACATCGGGCGCAAGCTGGCGCCGCTGCGCGACGAGGGCGTCCTGATCATCGGCAGCGGCTTCTTCACGCACAACCTCGCCGCCCTGCGCCATACCGGCGGCGGCGGCGTCCCCGGCTGGTCGGCGGAGTTCGACGACTGGGGAAACCGCGCACTCCAGGCGCAGGACATCGACGCGCTCCTGGACTTCGCGCACAAGTCCCCGGCGGGCCGCCTGGCGCACCCGCGCACCGAGCACTTCGCCCCGCTCTTCGTCACCCTCGGCGCCGCCGAGCAGGAGCTCGGCCAGGGGCGCAGCGTGATCGACGGCTTCTGGATGGGGCTCGCGAAGCGCTCGGTGCAGTACGGCTGAGCTTTTTACGGGTGCGGCGTCGCTGAGCTTTTACGGGTGCGACGTCACAGCACCGGCGGGTTCAGCTCCACCGAGCGCAGCGCCGCCGCGAGGGCCGGCGCGTCGCCCACGTCCAGTGCGGTGTCCGTGAACTTGATGGTGTGGTCGTCGCCGTGCGCCGCCGCGCGCTCGAACACCTCACCGGCCGTGAGCGACGCCCCGTACCCGGCCGGGAGGACGGCGGCCTCGGCGGGCGAGTACGCGGCGGTCACCGCCGCGCTCGCCGCCCACGCGGCCCCCACGCTCGGCGCCCACAGCTCGCGCGGCAGCGCCGGCAGTGTCCGCAGGACGGCGTTGGGCGCGGTCGCCGCGTGCACCAGCATCACCGGCGAACCGTGCCCGTACTCCGCGTAGCGGTGGACGGCGGCCCCCACCAGCTCCTCAAGCCCGGCGCGCGCCTCGTCCGCACCGGTCACGGCCGCGCCCCGCCACTGCGGGAACGCCGTGATCTGGGCCAGCCGGGCCCGGATGCCGCCGCTCTGGTCGGGCACCCGGTCCACGGCGGCCAGCGCGTCGCCGGCGGTCAGGACCGGGGCGAGCGGGGTCAGCGGGGGCAGCGGCTGGTGGCGGGCCGCCCAGTAGCCGAGCGCGTGGGCCAGCTCCGTGACGCGGGGACCGGTCTCCTCCGTGGTCAGCAGGGTGCGCACGCTGTGGCCGAGCCGGATCACCGGATGCGTGGAGCCGCCCGCGATGCCCGGGAGCAGCCGGGGCCACCACTCGGCGAGCACGTCGCGCCAGGGGCGGTCGGCGGTCTCCCGCTCGAAGTACACCGCCCAGTCGGCGATGCGGCGGGGGTCGCCCAGGGCCTCCTGCCAGTTCGCCGGAGTGACCTCGGCGAAACGGTCCGGCATGTCCTCCAGCTTCGCCCGGTAGTGGTCGAGCCAGCGGTGCACGCCGGCCGCCTGGCCGTTGCGGACCAGGGCCTCCACGGCCATGGGCGCGTGATTGGACAGCCAGCCGTCCCGCTCGGGGCCGGAGGAGTGCAGCCGCTCCAGGGCCTCGTCGAGGGTGCCGGTGGTGTCGGGGGTGGCGGTGTGGTGCGTCGTCTCGTTCATGACAGCGACGCTATGCACCCGGTGCGCGCCCGGTAACGGACCGCGGTCCCAAGGTCCCGGGCATGGGACCTAGGACTCCGGACCGGGGCCCGCGGACCGGGGACCGGGGCGGAGGTCCGGGCAACCGGCGACCCGTAGCCGGCGTCTTCCGGGGTACGGGAGGTGGGGAGGGACCCCGAAACGACCCCGGTACCCGGCCTGACCTGCACGGACGTGCCCGGCAGCGGCATGCGACCGCTCCGGTGGCGGGACAGGGTACTGCATGATCTCGAAATTTAATGCCAGGCATGGGAATTCTGTCCGGATTCCAGTCGTTGTTTCCATCGGATGCAGGGCACCCGAGAGGGTGTCGCGACCTACTCAGCAAGGGAGCACGCATGGCAACCCGTGCCGTCGCCCGCCGTTCGTCCGCCACCGGCGGGACCAACCGGGCGAGCAGTGTTCGCGCCGTGGGCGGAGAGATCGCCGATCGCGACCTGGTCGGCATGTACCTGGACGAGATAGCGCGTACGCCGCTGCTCGACGCCGCCAAGGAAGTCGACCTCTCGCAGTCCGTCGAAGCCGGTGTCTACGCACACCAGATCCTCGACGGCCAGGTGGAGAGCGACGCCGGCGGTGCCTCGCGCGAGGAGCTGGAGGCGCTGGTCGCCGAGGGCGAGCGCGCCAAGGACGTGTTCATCCGTTCCAACCTCCGTCTCGTCGTCGCCGTCGCCCGCCGTTACCCGCGGGCCGGGCTCCCCCTGCTAGACCTGATCCAGGAGGGCAACGCGGGTCTGGTGCGCGCGGTCGAGAAGTTCGACTACGCCAAGGGCTTCAAGTTCTCCACGTACGCCACCTGGTGGATCCGCCAGGCCATCACCCGCTCCATAGCGGACCAGTCGCGCACGATCCGGCTCCCCGTCCACCTGGTGGAGGAGCTGGGCCGCATCCGCCGGGTGCAGCGCGAGTTCAACCGGGAGAACGGCCGCGACCCGGAGCACGCCGAGATCGCCGCCGAGCTGGGCTCCACGACGGGGCGCGTCGGTGACGTCCTGGACTGGGCCCGTGACCCGGTCAGCCTGAACATGTCCGTGGACGACGAGGGCGACACGCAGTTCGGTGACCTCCTTGAGGACACCTCCGCCATCTCGCCCGAGCAGTCCGTGCTCACGCTGCTGCGCAGCGAGGAGCTGGAGGAGCTGATCGGCAAGCTCGACAACCGCACCGCGTCGATCATCCGCATGCGGTACGGAATCGAGGACGGCCGCGAGCGCACGCTCACCGAGGTCGGCAAGCAGCACGGCCTCACCCGCGAGCGCATCCGCCAGATCGAGAAGCACGCGCTCCTCGAATTGAAGCGAATGGCTCACGACACGGGCTTTGACGCTGCGGCCTGAGCCCGAGTCCAGTAACCTCCGAATGAGGCCGCTTCACCGGGCCCCCTGAGCTGAGTCCCGGCGCCCACCCCCCCTGGCGCCGGGGCTCATTCTTTTACGCGCGGCCTCGTACGTCACCGCCGGACCCCGCGCGGCTGAGCCGGCCGCCCAGCTCCGACACGTACGCCACCAGCTGCGGCGGCCGGTGCACGGTGAACTCGCAGTCCACCATCGCCAGCCGCACCGCCAGCCACTCCAGCTGGTCCCGCAGCACCGCCCGCAGCCGGCAGCCGCCCTCGCCCTCCGGTTCCAGCGGCCCGACGCGGCCGTGCAACCGCGACGCCACGAACTCCGGCGGCGCCGCGAAGCTCACCTCCACCTCGGTCTCGGGCTGCCGGCGCGCCATCGAACTGGACAGGAACTCCGCCGCGTCCCCCTCCGGCAGCTCCCTCGGCGTGAACCGGGCCCCGGTCGCGAACGGGTCGCTGACCCGGTCCACCCGGAAGGTGCGCCACGCCTCGCGCCCCAGGTCGTACGCCACCAGATACCAGCGCCACCCGGTGCTCACCAGCCGGTACGGCTCGACCTGGCGCCGGGTCTCCGCGCCGTCGCCCGCCCGGTACGCGAAGCGCAGCCGCTCCCGGCCGGTGACCGCCGACGCCATCACGGTCAGGGTCTGCGGGTCGATGGTCGACCCGTCGCCCCTGGCGAGGGGGACCGTCGCGTTCTGGAGGGTGGAGACCCGGTGGCGCAGCCGGGACGGCAGCACCTGCTCCAGCTTGGCCAGCGCCCGTACGGACGCCTCGTCCACGCCCTCGATGGCATGGCCGGCGCCGGCCCGCAGGCCCACCGCGATGGCGACCGCCTCCTCGTCGTCCAGGAGCAGCGGCGGCATGGCGGCGCCCGCCACGAGCCGGTAGCCGCCGACCGAACCGCGCGAAGCCTCGACCGGATAGCCGAGGTCGCGCAGGCGGTCGATGTCGCGGCGGATCGTGCGCGGACTGACGGCGAGCCGGTCGGCGAGCTCGCTGCCCGGCCACTCGCGCGGTGTCTGAAGCAGTGACAGCAGATTCAGCAGTCGTGCCGGGGTATCGGTCATGTCACCCAGCATGCGTGCTCATTGGGTCATGATCTGTCCTATTCGCTGTTTAGATTCTTTCCATGACTTCCTCAGCACCACTGCCGTCTCCCGCGGCTGCTTCGGACCGCCGCCGGTGGTTCGCCCTGGCCATCGTGATGACCGCGGCCTTCATGGACCTGGTCGACGTCACGATCGTCAACATCGCCATCCCCAGCATCGAGCGGGACACCGGAGCCTCGTTCAGCTCCATCCAGTGGATCGTCGCCGGATACGCCCTGGCCTTCGCCGCCGGGCTCATCACCGGCGGGCGGCTCGGTGACATCTACGGCCGCAAGCGGCTCTTCCTCGTCGGCATAGGAGGCTTCACCCTCGCCTCCGCGCTCTGCGGATTCGCCGCCAACCCGGACATGCTGGTCGCCTCCCGCTTCCTCCAGGGCGCCACGGCGGCCCTGATGGTGCCGCAGGTGCTGTCGATCGTGCACGCCACCTTCCCCGCCCACGAGCGCGGCAAGGTCTTCGGCCTGTTCGGCGCGATCGTCGGCCTCGGCGCGGTCTCCGGGCCGCTGCTGGGCGCGCTGCTGACCGAGTGGAACATCGCCGGTCTCGAATGGCGGCCGATCTTCCTGATCAACCTGCCCGTCGGCATCCTCGGCCTGGTCCTGGGCAGCAAGTTCATCACCGAGTCCAAGTCGCCCAGGGCGCTCCGCCTCGACCTGGTCGGCGTCGTGCTCGTCACGCTCGGCATGCTGATGCTGATCTACCCGCTGACCCGGGGCCGCGAGCTGGGCTGGCCGCTGTGGGGCTATCTGTCGATGGCCGGGAGCGTCCTCGTCTTCCTCTTCCTCGTGCTGTTCGAGCGCGCCAAGGCAGGCCGGGACGGGTCGCCGCTGATCGAGCTGTCGCTGTTCCGGGTGCGGAGCTTCGCCGCCGGGATCGCCGTGCAGCTGACCTTCGGCATCGGGCTGGGCATCTTCTTCCTGGTCTGGACGCTGTACATGCAGATGGGCCTCGGCTGGAGCGCCCTGCGGGCCGGCACGACCGGAGTGCCGTTCTCCATCTCCGTCTCGGTGGCCGCCGGTCTCTCCGTGCAGAAGCTGGTACCCCGCTTCGGCCGCAAGGTCCTCCAGACGGGTGCCCTGCTCATGGCGGCCGGGCTGCTGCTCTACATCTGGGAGTCGCACCACTACGGCATGGGCATCACGTCCTGGCAGATGGCGCTGCCCTTGGTCGTCATGGGCGTCGGCATGGGCCTGATCGTGGCGCCGCTGGCCGACGCGGTGCTGTCCGAGGTGCCCAAGGAGCACTCCGGGTCCGCCTCCGGCCTGTTCAACACCGTGCAGCAGATGGGCAACGCGCTGGGCCTCGGGCTGGTCTCGGTCGTCTTCTACGGGGCGATCGGCGACCGGCTCACCCCGCAGCAGGTGGGCCCGGCGTTCGCGGACGCCTTCGAGCAGTCGCTGTGGTGGGTGGTCGGTGTGCTGCTGCTGATCTTCGTGGTGATGTTCGCCCTGCCGGCCAGGCCGAAGCAGCACGTCGAGGGCGCGGCGGACGACGAGCCGGCCGCGACGGAGCCCGCCAAGGAGCCGGTGCTCACGCACTGAGCCGACGGCGTACGAAGCGGAGTCACCGGTGCCCGCGTCCCTCCGGGGGCGCGGGCACCGCGGCTTTCCACGCGGCGGGCGGCCCGTCAGCAGATGCGCGTACGGGCTTCCATCGCGCAGCGCGCCGTCGCCTCGTCGCCGTACACCTCGCACATGTGGCGGCCGTCCGGGGTCGCCGTGTGCTCGACCTCCCACAGGCTCGTCTCGCTGCCGTCGAGGAGCAGGAACGCGTGCTCGTACAGCGTGAAGCCGGCGTCCCGGCCCTCCACGCGGCACTGGCGGCCGAAGACCTGCGTGATGTGGTGCGCGAAGGCGGCCCGCAGCAGATGGGCGGTCTCCTCGCCGGGCACGTCGCCGTTCTCCGCGCGGCGCAGCACGCGACGGGCGTGGTCCGCGGAGTTGTCCGGCGCGTACATCCGGGGGAGCGGGGCCGGGGGCGCGGCCAGCAGCGCCGACATGAGCTCCAGGTCGGCCCGGGTCCCCTCGTCGTCGCAGAAGTCGGGGACGTCCCACAGGCCGCCGGTCAGCCGGGCGGCGGCGATGTGCGCGTCGGCCTCGTCGTCGTACAGCTCGTGCTGCCGGGTGTCGGGATGGCCGTCCCCGCGCGGACCGCTGTGCACCAGCTCCCACAGGGTCAGCGCGGAGCCGTCGCTCAGCAGATACGTATGGCGGTAGGTCTCGCGGTGCAGGGTGGCGCTGTGATGCGAGGAGTGCAGGGAGCTGCTGTGGGCCAGCGCGGAACCCAGCCGCTCCACCGTGCTGTCGGGGAGGTCGAACGAATTGAGAGCCCGACGCAGGATTCGCTCGAGGTGCTGCTCGGTCGTCTCGTACGGATCGCTCAAGGTGCTGTCTCCAGGCCGTCGCCGCGTGTGACTTGGTGCGTGCATAACGTAGCCCCTGGGGCTGACATCGGGACCGGGGTTCAGAAAAACGCACGGGGCGCACGGAAGGTTCCGCGCACGCGGCCCGGACTTCCTCGCGCGGGCGGGCTCTTCCCGCGCGGGTGGTATTCCCTACGCGGAGCCCTCCCCTACGCGTGCGGTGGCCCGGCTTCCGTGCCCGGCCCGTAGAGGTCGCTGTACGAGGGGAAGGTGCCCCCGCCGTCGCGGCCCGGGACGCCCTTCGCCGCCCGGACCGCCTTCACGATGGCCCGGGCCACCGCCTCCGCACCCGCCGCGAGCAGCGGGTTGAGCGCGACCGGGTCCGCCGCGTCCAGGTCCCGCCGGCCGGTGGCGAGCGCGAACACGGTGTCCCCGTCGGTCATCAGGTGCACGGGCCGGATGGCACGCGCCAGCCCGTCGTGCGCCGTCCCTGCCAGCTTCTGCGCCTGGGCGCGGGTCAGGGCGGCGTCGGTGGCGACGACGGCGAGCGTGGTGTTGAGCGGGGGGCGCGCATCCGTGCCGCGCGCCTGCGCCAGGCGCCGTCGCGCCGCCTCGTGGACCTCGGCCGGCGGGGCGACGGCCGGCTCCTCACCGCCGTACTCCCCGAACAGCACCCCCGTACGGGGATCGAGCACCGAGCCCGCGGCGTTGACCACGACGAGCGCGCCGACGGTGAGCCCGGACGGCAGCAGGACGCTCGCGGTCCCCACCCCGCCCTTGAGCTGCCCGGCCACCGCCCCCGTGCCCGCGCCGACGCACCCCTCGGCGACCGCCGCGCCCTCCGCCGCCCGGGCGGCGTCCTCCACGGCCGCCCGGCCCGTCGCCGCGTCCGGCCTGGCCCGCCAGTCGCCGCCCCGCCCGAGGTCGAACACGCAGGCCGCCGGGACCACGGGGACCACCTGGGCCGGATCGGCGCCCACCCGCACCCCGCGCCCCCGCTCCTCCAGCCAGGCCATCACCCCGGACGCGGCGTCGAGCCCGTACGCGCTGCCGCCGGTGAGCACGACCGCGTCGATGCGCTGGACCAGGTTGCGCGGATCCAGCGCGTCCGTCTCCCGCGTCCCCGGCCCGCCGCCTCGCACATCGACGGCGGCGACGACCCCGCTCTCGGGAGCGAGTACGACGGTGGTGCCGGTGAGAGCGCCCTCGCCGTGGACCTGCGCATGGCCGACCCGCAGCCCGTGTACGTCGGTGAGGGCATCCTGACGGGTCATGGCGGGCTCCTTCGGGCGGGGGTGGGCGGACAACGTATCGCCGCAAGCCCCGCGACTCGCTCACCCCTTGGCCCCGCAAAACAGGACCAATCATCCCATGCCGCCCTACCGTGGCACCGTGACCGAGCCACCTGAAGCCGCAGGCGCAGCCGCGCAGCCCGCCCCCGGGGGTCGTACCGGAACCGTCGAGGGGGTCGGCGGTGCGCCGGTGCCGGGCGGGTCCGGGCGGGCCGGAGGGCTCGTTCCCCGGTCCGTCACCGCGCGGGCGACCGCGGCGGGTGTCATCGTCTCCCTTCTGCTCGTCGTGGCCATCGTGCTCGGCAGCCGGTTCCTGGAGCACTTCGACTCCGCGCTGCTGCCGTACGCCGTGGCCACGGTGTTCCTTGCCTTCGGCGTCGCGTACCGGTACACCGTGTGGGTCTCCGCCCCCGGCGCCAAGCGGCTCTTCAAAAAGGGCTGGGGGAGCCTCTTCTCCCTCGACAACTTCCGCCGCGCGCCCACCGCGCTGCCGAAGATGATCGCCACCTACCTCGGCTTCCAGAAGTTCCTCGGCGCCCGCTCGCACGCCCGCTGGGCCGCCCACCAGCTGATCTTCTGGGGCTGCATCCTCGCCGCGCTGATCACCTTCCCGCTGACCTGGGGCTGGTTCACCTTCACCTCGGGCACCAGCTCCGGACCCGGCTACGAGATGCGTATCTGGGGCTTCAAGATCCTCGGGTTCGACTCCCTGGACTTCCTCGGCTGGCTGATGTTCCACGGCCTGGACATCGCCGCCGTCCTCGTCATCCCCGGCGCCTCCTACTTCCTGTGGCGGCGGATGAAGGACCGGGCGGCCATCACCGGCCAGCGATTCGCCTACGACCTGGTGCCGCTGATCGCGCTGATCGTCATCTCGGTGACCGGGCTGCTGCTCACCTTCTCCTCGATCTTCCTGCACGGCGGCGGCTACGAGTTCCTGGCGATCCTCCACATGGTCGCGGTGGTCTTCACCCTCATCTACATCCCGTTCGGGAAGTTCTTCCACATCGTCCAGCGCCCCGCCGCCGTCGGCATGCAGCTGTTCAAGTACACCGGCCGGCAGGACGAAGAGGTCTTCGCCTGCCGCCGCTGCGAGGAACCCATCGACACCACCCCGTACGTCGACAACCTCCGCGGCACCATGCGCGACCTCAGCCTCGGTTTTGACGAGTGGGCCGAATACTGCCCGCGCTGCAAGCGGGTGCTGCGAGGCAGCGCCTATCTCTCCCAGGTGAAGAAGGGCTTCAAGTGACCGCGGACTCGCGAACGCCCGAACCGCATGCGGTCGTTCCCATCGATCCCTCCCTCGCGCCGCCGGGCACCCGCGCCTTCCGCGACGCGGGCGGCATCCCCGCCGACCGGTGGCACGCCGACCAGAACGGCGAGACCCTCGTCCCCACCCACTGCTGCTTCTGCGGCGTCCAGTGCGGCATGTATCTGCGCGTCGACCGCGGTGGCAAGGTCTTCGGCGTCGAACCCCGCAACCACGACATCAACCGCATGCGCCTGTGCCCCAAGGGCATCAACGCGTACCAGCAGATCAACCACCCGGACCGGCTCACCGCCCCCCTGATGCGCCGCTCCCGCGACGAGGACTTCCGTGAGGTCTCCTGGGACGAGGCGCTCGACTTCACCGTCGCCGAGATCCGCCGCATCCAGCAGACGTACGGGCACGACGCCTTCGGGCTGCTCGGCGGAGCGAGCCTGTTCTCCGAGAAGACCTACCTGGTCGGCAAGTTCGCCCGGGTCGCCCTCAAGACCCGGCACGTCGACTACAACGGCCGGCTCTGCATGGTCAGCGCGGCCGGCGCCAACAAGCTCGCCTTCAACATCGACCGGGCCGGCAACCCCTTCTCCGACATCCTCCTCACCGACTGCCTGCTCATCGCCGGCTCCAACGTCGGCGAGTGCTTCCCCGTCATGACCCAGTACGTGTGGGGAGCCCGGGACCGCGGCGCCAGCCTCATCGTGATCGACCCCCGCGAGACGGCCATCGCCCGGACCGCCGACATCCACGTCGCCCTCAAGCCCGGCACCGACTCGGCGTTCTTCAACTCCGTACTGAACGTCGTCATCGAGGAGGGCCTCACCGACGAGGCGTACCTTGCCGCCCACGCCACCGGCTGGGAGGAGGTCAAGGCCAAGGTCGCCGAGTACCCGCCGTCCCGCGCCGCCGAGATCTGCGGCATCCCCGCCGAACAGATCGTCCAGGTCGCCCGCACCTTCGCCCGCGCCCCCAAGGCCATGGCCTGGCACGCCCGGGGCATCGAACACCACTCGCAGGGCGTCGAGAACTGCCTCACCGTGATCAACCTCTGCACCGCCACCGGACACATCGGCAGGCCCGGCGCCGGCTACGGCACCATCACCGGCCAGGGCAACGGACAGGGCGGCCGCGAACACGGCCAGAAGTCCGACCTCCTTCCCGGCGGACGCTCCATCAACAACGCGGAGCACCGCCGGCAGATCTGCGAGGTCTGGGGCATCGAGGAGTCCGAACTCCCGCCCGCCGGAACCTCGATGATGGAAATGGTCTGGCAGATGCAACGCCGCGAGATCCGCGGCCTGATCGGCATCTGCAACAACCCCTTCGTCTCCCTGCCCAACTACAAGGTGGTCAAGGAGGGGTACGACGCCACAGAGTTCCACGCCCAATTCGACTTCTTCCTTTCCGAGACCGCCGCCAACGCGCACGTCGTCTTCCCCGTCACCACCTGGGCCGAGGACGACGGCGTCATGGCCAACGCCGAAGCCCGGGTGGTCAAGCACAACAAGGCCCAGGACCCGCCCCTGGGAGTCCGGACGGACACCTGGGTCATGTGTGAACTCGCCCGCCGACTCGGCGCCGGCGACAAGTTCGCCTTCGACAACTCGCGCCAGGTCTTCGACGAGCTGCGGATCGCCTCCGCCGGCACCGTCAACGACTACTACGGCATCACCTACGAACGGCTGGAGGAGACCGGCGGCATCGCCTGGCCCTGCCCGTCCACCGACCACCCCGGAACGCCCCGGCTCTTCGAGGACGGCAGGACCTACCACCCCGACGGCAAGATCCACCTCCAAGTGGTCGAATGGCACCCGCCGATGGACCCGTACGACGACGAGCACCCCATGACGCTCACCACCGGCCGCACCGTCGCCCACTTCCTCTCCGGCAACCAGACCCGCAGGCTCGGCGGCCTGGTCGAGCAGACCCCCCGCCCCTGGGCCGAGGTCCACCCCTCCCACGGCTTCCGCAACGGTGAGCCGGTCCGCGTCGTCACCCGGCGCGGCAGCGAGGTCTTCCCCGCCCTGGTCACCGAGGCGATCCGCCCCGACACCGTCTTCATTCCCTACCACTGGCCGGTCCCCACGGCCGCCAACGCGCTCACCATCGACGCCCTCGACCCCCGCTCCAAGATCCCCGAGTACAAGGTGTGCGCCTGCCGCATCGAGCACGCCGAGCGGATTGACGAGGTCCCCGCGCCCCCGGTCGCCCCCGGCCACGTCGCCTACCCGGAGGCCCAGGTCTCCCGCACCGACCCGCTGCCGCCCACGTCCCCGCAGGGCCGCGGCACCTCGGAGAGGAGCTGATGCCCGCATGATGGGCCGAACAATCTTCATCGACCCGGGCCGCTGCATCGGCTGCCAGGCGTGTGTCTCCGCCTGTCGCGAATGCGACTCGCACCGCGGCAAGTCCATGATCCACCTCGACTACACCGACGAGGGCCAGTCCGTCGCCTCCCTCCCCACCGTCTGCATGCACTGCGAGGACCCCGTCGCCCCGTGCGCCGAGGTGTGCCCCGCCGACGCGATCCTGGTGACCGCCGACGGCGTCGTGCAGCAGGCCGACACCACCCGCTGCATCGGCTGCGCCAACTGCGTCAACGCCTGCCCCTTCGGCGTACCGAAGATCGACCTCCAGGCGAAGCTGCAGATGAAGTGCAACCTCTGCTACGACCGCACCGCCTACGGCCTCGCTCCCATGTGCGCCACCGTCTGTCCGACCGGAGCGCTCTTCTACGGCACCGCCGAGGAGCTCCAGGCCGAACGCCCCGGTGTCCAGGTCGCCGACTCCTTCGTCTTCGGCGAGAGCGAGGTCCGGACCGGCGTCGCGATGGTCGTGCCCGCCGACCGGGTCCAGTGGCCGGTCCCCGGCGGCCTGCCCGTCGTGGAGATCAACGGGAAGGACGTCCGACGGTGACCGAGACCGACTACCCGCCCCCCGGCGACCCGAGGCAGCCCCCGCCCCGTGACCCCGGCAGCACGCCGCCCGGCGCCCCCGGACAGCCGGCCTCCGGCGACCCGCGCGAGGCCCTGCACGACCGGATCGCCGCCGACGCCCTCACCACCCGGCGCGACTACCTGCGCATCGTCGCCACCGTGTCCGGCGGGCTCGCCATCGGCGGTCTCGGCGTCGCCGGCGGCATCCTGCCCCGCCACGGCGACCCCGACGACGGCAAGGCCCCCGCCCCGAAGAAGATCGCCGCCGAGCTCCTCCCCGGCGAGTCCATCGCCTTCGACTACCCCGACGAGGAGGACCGCGCGGTCGCCGTCCGGCTCAACGACGGCACGCTCGTCGGTTACTCCGCCATCTGCACCCACCTCGCCTGCGGGGTGCTCTGGCGCAAGGACCGGGGCACCGAGGGCGAGCTGTACTGCCCCTGCCACGAAGGCGTCTTCGACGCCCGCAGCGGCGAGGTCACCGCCGGACCGCCGCCCCGGGGGCTCCCCAAGGTCGTGCTCACCGAGGAGACCGACGGCAGCGTCTGGGCCGTCGGCACCACCCGCTCCGGCGAGAGCATCGAGCACGGGCTGTGCCGCCAGTTCGGCGAGGACCGCCCCGACCTGGCCTCCCGCCTCGGGTGCCCCGGTGTCCGCGACGGCGCCGAGGCACCCGCCGCCCCCGGCGGAACCGCCCGCACGGTCGCCCCCGGACCCGTCGCCCCCGGCCCGTCCCGTACGCGTACCGGAGCCGGCGCGTCCGACGCCCCCGGGAGCCCGTCATGACCGACGACGACCGCCGGCCCCCGGGCGCCCCGGGCCCGCAGCCCGCCCCGGGCCCTCACCCCGCCCCGGACCCGCAGACCCCCGGCCCCCCGCAGCACCCCGGCCCGCACTATCCCGAGTACCACCCCGGCAGCGCACGGGCCGAGCTCAACCGGCCCGTCCACGAGCGCTACCCGCAGATCCGGCCCACCAGCGGCTACGGCGACCCCCGCGTCCGCCACACCGGGCCCGGTCCCGGTGCCGGCACCGACCAGGAGCCCGAGCGGTCCTCCAAGCTCACCGCCCGCCTGGTGCTGTCCATGTCCGTCGTCATCGGGCAGCTGTGGGGTCTGACGGTCATCGTGGACGAGTGGATGGAGGGCAACTCCGGCACCGCGTGGTGGGGCGCCGGCTTCCTCTGCCTGTCGTTCCTCGTCGTCCTCGGGCTCTGGCTGCTCGACCCCAAGGACCGCTGACCGGCAGGCAGGGGCGGGGCGGCCGTACCCTGGAGGCATGAGTACCGCCCCCGCCCCCGGACCGCGTGACGCGGAGCCCACCACGCCGGACCGGCCCAGGCCCGCGCTGATCTTCGACGATCCGCTGGACCAGCGGTCCGCGGACGATACGGACCAGGGGTGGGGCGAGCGGGCCCCGTCCGGCGGCAGCGCCGCGGACCTGGCACGCTTCCTCGACGAGAAGCCCCCGCACCACATCTGACGCCGGGCCCCGTCCGGGGCGGTGACCCACCTCCGTACGGCCCGGGCCGCACGCCTCAGCACAGGACCACCGCGAAACCGCCGGAGATCCCCGTCCCCGCCAGGTCGGCCGCCGTCGCCCTGGGCACCGCCAGCACGATCAGCGCCCCCTCGCCCGACGGGCCCCCGCCGTCCGCCGACGGCACCCGCTCCACGCGCGCGCCCCGCGCCACCACCCGGGCCTCCGCCGCCCCGGGACCCCCTGACGCGACCACGTCCACCCGGTCGCCCGGGCGCAGCAGCCGTACGGTCTCCGCGTCCGCGATCCGTACCGGCGCCGACACCAGGCGTACCGGAGGCGAAGCCCGCTCCCGGGACACCGCCCGCGCCGTATCACCGGCCGTCCCGCCCGCACCTCCCCCGGCCAGCCCGGAGACGGCCAGCGCGGCCGCCGTCAGTGCCAGGCCCGCCGCCATCGACCGGCGCTGCCGCCACATCGCACGGCGCAGCCGCTGACCGGTACTCACCCGCACCCGCAGCGGTGGGAACGCGGGCACCCCGGACGGCGGGGGAGCGGGCAACGGTCCCGGTGGCCCGACCGCGTAGGCAGCGGGGGAAGGGGGCTGGGGGAAGGTGGGGGAACCGGATGAGCGCATCGCGAACACCGCCTGCGTCGGGGGCCGATGGGGCAGGCCCGGCTACCGGAACCCCGAGGTCCCGGTAGCCGGACAACCCCCACGATCCACCCGCTCCCGGATTTCCGCCGGAGCCTGTGGACCGCCCACCCCATGTGGAAAACCCCGTCACCCGCAGGAGGGAAGACCGGCAGCTGGGAACAGGAGAACGCCCGCGGGCGCCGGCCCCGCCGCAGCCAAAAGCCCTCCTACGGCAGCACGATCCCCGTCTCGATCCCGTCCAGCGCGTGCCCGCACGGGCAGCCCCGGCCCTCCGTCGTCGGCAGGGCCGCCACCGCGTCGAAGAGGACCGAGCGCAGTCGGTCCACATTGGCGGCGAAGACCTTCAGCACCTCCTCGTGGGAGACGCCCTCGCCGGCCTCCGCGCCCGCGTCCAGGTCCGTGACCAGGGTCATCGTGGTGTAGCAGAGGCCCAGTTCGCGGGCGAGCACGGCCTCCGGGTGCCCGGTCATGCCGACGACGGACCAGCCCATCGCCGCGTGCCAGCGCGATTCGGCGCGGGTCGAGAAGCGCGGGCCCTCGACCACCACCAGCGTGCCGCCGTCCACCGCCTCCCAGTCCCGGCCCCGCGCGGCGGCCAGCGCCACCTTGCGGCCCTCGGGGCAGTACGGGTCGGCGAAGCCCAGGTGCACCACGTTCGGCAGGACCCCGTCGGCCCGGGTCTCACCGTCGTAATAGGTCTGCACACGGGTCTTCGTCCGGTCCACCAGCTGGTCCGGCACGATCAGGGTGCCCGGCCCGTACTCCGGGCGCAGGCCGCCCACCGCGCACGGGCCCAGCACCTGGCGCACGCCGACCGAGCGCAGCGCCCACAGGTTGGCGCGGTAGTTGATGCGGTGCGGGGGCACGTGGTGGCCCCGGCCGTGCCGGGGGAGGAAGGCGACCT
This sequence comes from Streptomyces sp. NBC_00209, assembly GCF_045206345.1. Taxonomy (NCBI): domain Bacteria; kingdom Bacillati; phylum Actinomycetota; class Actinomycetes; order Kitasatosporales; family Streptomycetaceae; genus Streptomyces; species Streptomyces sp. NBC_00209. The sequence goes on from NZ_CP108121.1 coordinate 4,148,637, forward strand.
TGCGGCCGCCGGTCTCGCCGATGAAGACGGAGTCGCTGGGGTCTCCGTAAGGGGTTTCCACGCGGACCTCGGTGACGTCCTCCAGGAAGGAGTACAGCCCCGAGCCGCCGATCACGCCGATCTCTGCGTTCGCCATGCGGTCACCCTAGGCCGTGGCCGCACAGCCCCGTCCGCCGGGCGCGGACGCGCGAAGACCCCGCCGAGCAGCTCGGCGGGGTCTTCGCGAAAGCTGTGGAGCCGGTCGCTCAGGCGGCCGACGAACCGCTCGTCGAGGAAGAGGAAGACGACGAGGAGCCGGACGACGCGGACGCGGGGGCGGCCGACGACTTCGTCTCCGACGACGTCGAGGAGCTGGTCGAGGACGACCCGGAACCGGAGGTCTTCGCGGCGGAGGAAGCCGGTGCGCTGCTCGAAGAGGAGCCGCGGCTGTCGTTCCGGTAGAAGCCGGAACCCTTGAAGACGATGCCGACCGCCGAGAACACCTTCTTCAGGCGTCCGTCGCAGTTCGGGCACACCGTGAGGGCGTCATCGGTGAACTTCTGCACCGCTTCGAGGCCCTCGCCACACTCGGTGCACTGGTACTGGTAGGTCGGCACTTTGTTCCTCCTGGCACTCTGACTCGATGAGTGCTAACGACGCTCCATACTGACGTATTCCGCTGGATCAGTCCACCGTGACCGGCCCGCGGTGACCGATACCACGCGCCACGGTCCGCCCCACACCGGCCGGCAGGAGCCTCGAACGCAGCGTCAGCAGGGTCGCCAGGGCCAGCACCGTACCCACCAGCGGGACCAGGAAACCGGCGCTCGCGCCGTGACCGTCCGCGAGCCGGCCGGTCACCGTCACCGCGGCCGCCTGGCCCAGCGCCACCGCGCCCGTCAGCCAGGTGAACGCCTCGGTCCGCGCGGAGCCCGGCACCAGCGCCTCGACCAGCGTGTAGCCGCTGATCAGGGCCGGCGCGATGCAGAGCCCGACCAGCAGGCCGAGCCCGGCGAGCAGCGGCGCGGAGTGCACGGCCCACAGGCCCGACGCGGTCAGCGCCAGCGCCGTGTAGCCGACGAGCAGGCGGCGGCGGGGGCCGGACTTCCAGGCGATGGCTCCGCAGGCGATCCCGGCCAGCATGTTGCCGGCGGCGAAGATCCCGTACAGCACACCGTTGGCGCCCGGGTTGCCGATCTCCTCGGCGAACGCGGTCAGCGAGACCTGCATGCCGCCGAAGACCGAGCCGATGCCCAGGAAGGCGACCGCCAGCACGCGCACGCCCGGGATGGACAGGGCGGAGGCGTGCCGCTCGGCGCCGGGCAGGGCGCGGTCGCGGACCGGCGGCTGCGTGGAGTGCCGGGCGGCGAAGAGCAGGCCGCCGGTCAGGGTGAGCACGGCCTCCGCGATCAGGCCGGCCGCCGGGTGCACGCCCGTGCAGAGCGCGGTGGCGATGACCGGGCCGATGACGAACGTGAACTCGTCCGTCACCGACTCGAACGCGGCGGCCGTCGCCAGCAGCGGGGACGCCTCGCGGCCCGGTGCCGCGCCGAGCATCGCCGCCCAGCGGGCCCGCACCATGGGGCCGATCTGCGGGACGGACGCGCCGGTCGGTACGGCCGCGGCGAACAGGGCCCACAGGGGCGCGTCCGCCAGGGCGAGCGTCACCAGGAGCGAGACGGAGGCGGCGTGGACCAGGACGCCGGGCAGCAGCACGGCCCGCTGGCCGAGCCGGTCGGCGAGCTTGCCGGTCTGCGGCGCGAACAGGGCCATGGAGACCCCGGTGAAGGCCGCGACGGCGCCGGCACTCCCGTACGAGCCGGTGGTGTGCTGGACCAGCAGCACGATGCCGATGGTCAGCATCGCGAAGGGTTGCCGTGCGGCGAAGCCGGGAAGGACGAAGGTCCACGCCCCGGGGGTGCGCAGCAGCTGCCCGTATCCGGGGCGTTCGGAGACCGTGGACGCCACGGTCCTTGCCTTTCTGCCGCCTGGTGGCCGGGCCCCTGGGACGGCCGGCACAGGAGTGCGGGCCCGGGCGGGGCTGCCGAGAGCTGTCCTCTTCGCGCGGAACTGCGGTAGATGCCGGGCGCTCGCGGCGGTGTGCGGGGCACAGCCGGTACGGAGGACGCCACGACCGCCATACGGTCGCGCCAGCTCTGCGTCAGGCAGAGTTGGTCGATCAATCGGTGGTTCTGGGTTTCCTTCATGCTACAGGCAGGGAGGGCGGGGGCCCTGTGATTGTGTGCGCCCCGCCCCTTTCCACCTGCGAACGCGGCGTGTACTCAGTGATGTGTCTTCGCGTTGCGCTTCTTGCCCTCGTCGGTTCTGCCGCCGAGCTTCTTCACCGCTTTGAGCGCCCCCGCCACCTGCGGCACCGGGGACTCCATTCCGGCCGGCTGTCCGCCGGGTGTCCCGAGCCAGCCGGCCAGCTTGCCGCCCTCGGCGACCGCGCGCAGCCGTGCCTCGGCCGCGTCGCGCACCGGGTCGGTGGCCACGACGAGCAGTTCGTCGCCGCGCCTGAGCACCGTCGACGGGGCGGGTACGAAGCTCTTGTCGTCGCGCACGACGAGGGTGACCGCGGCGCCCGCGGGCATGCGGAGCTCCCCGACCTCGACGCCGTGCATCTTGGACTCCGAGGGGATGGCCACCGACAGCAGGTGCCCGCGCAGCCGTTCCAGGGGCGCCGATTCGATGCCCAGGTCGGACGCGTCGGACGGGTCGTCCTTGATGTTGAGGGCCTTGGCGAGCCAGGGGAGGGTCGGGCCCTGGATGAGGGTGTAGACGATCACCAGGACGAAGACGATGTTGAAGACCCGGGTGGAGCCGTCGATCCCGGACACCATGGGAATGGTCGCCAGAATGATGGGTACGGCGCCGCGCAGCCCGGCCCACGACATGAGGGCCTTCTCCTGCCAGGGCAATCGGAACGGCAGCAGCGAGATGAAGACTTCCAGCGGCCGGGCCACCACGGTCAGTACCAGACCCACGACGACGGCGGGCCAGAAGTCGTCCAGCAGGTCGTGCGGGGTGACCAGCAGGCCGAGCAGGACGAACATGCCGATCTGGGCGAGCCAGCCGAGCCCGTCCGCGAAGCCCCGGGTCGCCGGCCAGTGCGGCAGTTTGGCGTTGCCGAGGATCATCGAGGCCAGGTAGACGGCCAGGAAGCCGCTGCCGTGGAGCATGGCGCCGGCCGCGTACGCGGAGACCGCGATGGCCATGACGGCGATCGGGTAGAGGCCGGAGGCGGGGAGGGCCACATGGCGCAGCCCGTACGAGCCGAGCCAGCCCACGGCGATGCCGACGGCGGCGCCGATGGCCAGCTCCAGGGCTATCTCACCGATCAGCACGTACCAGCTCTCGACCTCGCCGATGGTCGAGAAGGCGACCACCAGGATCACCACGGGGGCGTCGTTGAAGCCGGATTCGGCCTCCAGGACACCGGTGACGCGGGCGGGCAGCGGGACCTTGCGCAGTACGGAGAAGACCGCGGCGGCGTCCGTCGAGGAGACGACCGCGCCGATGATGAGCGCCTGCCGCCACTCCAGGCCCACCAGGTAGTGGGCCCCGGCCGCGGTCACGCCCACGCTGATGCCGACGCCGACGAGCGACAGCATCACGGCTGCCGGAAGCGCCGGTCTGATCTCTTTCCACTTCGTGCCGAGTCCGCCCTCGGCGAGGATCACGACGAGCGCCGCGTAGCCGATGACCTGCGTCAGTTCCGCGTTGTCGAACTTGACGTCGAAGAAGCCGTCCTGGCCCAGGGCGATACCGATGCCGAGGTACAGGAGCAGGCTGGGGAGCCCGCTGCGGGACGAGATGCGGACCGCCACGACGGCGACGAGCAGGACGAGCGAGCAGACGAGCAGGAGTTCGTTGAGCGTGTGGACAGTCAGTGGCCGGTCCTTCCCCGCGTACGCCTGCCGGATCGTCTTCCGGCGGCCGGTACTTCGTTACCTTACCTAATCTTTAACGCTTTCTTGATGCGTTCGAGCATTCGTACGATCGCTACGCAATTCGAGCCATCCTGATACCGCGTCCGAGTGGGTGACGCGCTGCGCCTATGGTTGCTCCTGCACTCCCAGGACCGCCCTGCCCTCGAAGGACAGCGATGCCCGCCACAACAACCGCCTCTTCCGGATCCACCGGTACCGCCGGTGGCGGGCCGCGCAAGAAGAAGAAGGGGCGCCGCGCCCGACTGCTCTTGATCGTCCTGGTGCTGGCGCTCGTCGCGGGCATCGGTTACGGAACGTACTGGTCCGTGTCCACCGTGCGCGCCTCCTACCCGCAGACCAACGGGACCATCCACATGGACGGCCTCTCCGGCAACGTGGACGTCAAGCGCGACGGCTACGGCATCCCGCAGATCTACGCGGACTCGGACGCCGATCTGTTCCGCGCCCAGGGCTTCGTACAGGCGCAGGACCGCTTCTGGGAGATGGACGTACGCCGCCACCTGACGGCCGGCCGGCTCTCCGAGATGTTCGGCTCCGGACAGGTCGAGACGGACTCCTTCCTGCGGACGCTGGGCTGGCGCAAGGTCGCGCAGGAGGAGTACGACACCGTCCTGTCCGACGAGACCAAGAAGAACCTCCAGGCGTACGCGGACGGCGTGAACGCCTACCTCAAGGGGCGCGACGGCAAGGACATCTCCGTCGAGTACGCCGCCCTCGGTCTCACCAACGACTACAAGCCGTCGGAGTGGACCCCGGTCGACTCGGTCGCCTGGCTGAAGGCCATGGCCTGGGACCTGCGCGGCAACATGCAGGACGAGATCGACCGCTCGCTGATGACGAGCCGGCTCGACTCCGGCGAGATCAAGCAGCTCTACCCCGACTACCCGTACGACAAGCACGAGCCGATCGTCACCGAGGGCGCCATCTCCTCGGCCACCGGCACGTTCGATCCGAGGGCGACCGACACCGGCGCCGGCGGCGCGAACACCGTGGCGGACGCGACCCAGGGCCTGAACACGCAGCTCGGCGCGCTCTCCGACACCCTGGACGAGATCCCCGCGCTGCTCGGCCCGAACGGCACCGGCATCGGCTCGAACTCCTGGGTGGTCTCCGGGCAGTACACGACGACCAACAAGCCGCTGCTCGCCAACGACCCGCACCTTGCGCCGATGCTGCCGTCCCTCTGGTACCAGATGGGCCTTCACTGCCGGCAGGTCTCCGAAACCTGCAAGTACGACACCGCCGGCTACACCTTCTCCGGTATGCCCGGTGTGATCATCGGCCACAACCAGGACGTCGCCTGGGGCTTCACCAACCTCGGCGCCGACGTCACCGACCTCTTCCTGGAGAAGGTCAGCGACGACGGCTACCTGTACGACGGCAGGACCAAGCCCTTCACCACCCGCGAGGAGACCATCAAGGTCGCGGGCGGCAAGGACCGGCACATCACGGTCCGCGAGACCAACAACGGCCCACTGGTCTCCGACCGCAGCAGCGAGCTGGAGAAGGTCGGCCAGAAGGCCCCCGTCACCAACTCGGCACCGGACCGCGCCGACGGCTACGCCGTCGCCCTGAAGTGGACCGCGCTGGAGCCCGGCCACTCCATGGACGCCGTGTTCGAACTGAACCGCGCCAAGGACTTCAGCAGCTTCCGCAAGGCGTCCGAGCACTTCGAGGTTCCCTCGCAGAACCTCATCTACGCCGACACCAAGGGCAACATCGGCTACCAGGCCCCCGGCAGGATCCCCCAGCGCAAGAAGGGCGACGGCACGACGCCCAGCCCCGGCTGGTCCTCGGCGTACGGCTGGAAGAAGGACCCGATCCCGTTCGCCGAACTGCCGTACGAGTACAACCCGAAGCGCGGCTACATCGTCACCGCCAACCAGGCCGTGATCGACGAGGACACGTACCCGTACCTGCTCACCAAGGACTGGGGCTACGGCAGCCGCAGCCAGCGGATCAACGACCTCATCCAGTCGAAGATCAAGGGCGGCGGCAAGATCTCGACCGAAGACATGCAGAAGATGCAGATGGACAACACCAGCGAGATCGCCGCGCTGCTGGTGCCCGAGCTGCTGAAGATCAACATCGCCGACAAGGACGTCCGCCAGGCGCAGAAGCTGCTGGAGGGCTGGGACTACACCCAGGAGGCCGACTCGGCCGCCGCCGCGTACTTCAACGGCGTCTGGCGCAACATCCTCAAGCTCGCCTTCGGCGACAAGCTGCCCAAGGAGATGCGCGTCGAGGGCGAGTGCCTGAACGTGCCGCCGGCGAAGAACTCGGGCCCGGCCGACGAGCAGGACCGGCTGGTACGCGAGTGCGGTCAGCGCTCCCCGGACTCCGCGCAGCCGGACGGCGGTGACCGCTGGTACCAGGTCGTCGCCAACCTCATGGACAAGCCGGACAGCACGTGGTGGAAGTCGCCCAGGAGCCGCAAGGACGACGCGACCGAGACCCGCGACCAGTTGTTCGCCCGCGCCATGGAGGACGCGCGCTGGGAGCTGACGGCCAAGCTGGGCAAGGACATCACCACCTGGAACTGGGGCCGGCTCCACCAGCTGACCCTGAAGAACCAGACCCTGGGTACCGAGGGCCCCGGACTCCTCCAGCGGGTCCTGAACCGGGGCCCCTGGAACCTCGGCGGCGGCGAGGCCGCGGTGGACGCCACCGGCTGGAACGCGGCCGGCGGCTACGAGGTGGTCTGGGTGCCGTCGATGCGGATGGTCGTCAACGTGGCCGACTGGGACAAGTCCCGCTGGATCAACCTCACCGGCGCCTCCGGGCACGCGTTCAGCGCGCACTACACCGACCAGACCGACAAGTGGGTCAACGGTGAACTGCTGCCCTGGGCCTACGGCACGAACGCCGTGGCCGGGACGACGACGGACACGCTGACCCTGAAACCGTAAGTGTCCCTCAGGGCCCCCGGTGCCTCAGCTCACGCTGAAGCGCCGGGGGCCTTCTGGTGTGACCACCGCGTTCACGGGGAAGTCGTGCGGCTCCGCCGGGACCCGCGCGGTCACCTCGTTCGCGTACAGCAGGACGATGAGAGCGGGCCTGGCACCGGCGGCCGTCAGGCGCGCCAGCACCCGGTCGTAGCTGCCGCCGCCGCGCCCCAGGCGCATGCCGCGCGCGTCCACCGCGAGACCCGGCAGCAGCACCGCGTCCGCCTCCAGCACGGCGTCGGGGCCCAGCCGCTCGCCGGTGGGCTCCAGCAGCCCGCGCCCCGCCTTCGCGAGCCCTTCCGCGCCCTCGTACGCTGCCCAGTCCAGGTCGTTGTCGGCGAGGAGGACCGGCAGCAGCACGCGTACGCCCCGCGCGCGCAGCGCGTCCAGCAGTGCGCGGGTGCCCGGTTCGCGCCCCACCGAGACGTACGCGGCGACGGTACGGGCCCCGGCCAGCTCCGGCAGTCCGAGCGCGTGGCGGGCGAGAACCGAGGCGGCCCGTTCCGCGTCCTGATCCGTCAGGAGGCGGCGTGCGGCCAGCAGTTCACGCCGCAGTACGGCCTTTGCGGACATATCGGTGCTCAAGGGACGTCCACCGGCCTCTCGGACAGGTCTATATGAGGACAAAGTTAACCGGAGCCTCATCTTCCGCCCATGTGGCCCCGTTAGGGTTCAGCGCATGACCCAGTCGAACCCCAGGATCAGCAAGGCCGTCATCCCGGCGGCGGGCCTCGGGACCCGCTTCCTTCCGGCCACCAAGGCCACTCCCAAGGAGATGCTGCCTGTTGTCGACAAGCCTGCCATCCAGTACGTCGTCGAGGAAGCGGTGGCCGCCGGACTGCACGACGTACTGATGGTCACCGGCCGCAACAAGCGTCCCCTGGAGGACCACTTCGACCGTAACTACGAGCTGGAGGGCGCCCTGACCCGCAAGGGCGACGCCGAGCGGCTGCGCAAGGTCCGCGAGTCCACCGACCTCGCCACCATGCACTACGTCCGCCAGGGCGACCCCAAGGGCCTGGGCCACGCCGTCCTGTGCGCCGCCCCGCACGTCGGCGACGAGCCGTTCGCGGTGCTCCTGGGCGACGACCTCATCGACCCCCGTGACCCGCTGCTGACCCGGATGACCGAGATCCAGGAGCGCGAGGGCGGCAGCGTCGTCGCGCTCATGGAGGTCCCGCCCGCGATGATCCACCAGTACGGCTGCGCGGCCGTGGAGGCCACCGCCGAGGCGGACGTCGTACGCGTCACCGGTCTGGTCGAGAAGCCGGAACCCGTCGACGCGCCCAGCAACCTCGCGATCATCGGCCGCTACGTCCTGGACCCCGCGGTGTTCGGGATACTGCGCCGGACCGAGCCGGGCCGGGGCAACGAGATCCAGCTGACCGACGCCCTGCAACTGCTCGCCGAGGACGAGAAGGCCGGCGGCCCCGTGCACGGCGTCGTCTTCAAGGGCCGCCGCTACGACACCGGCGACCGCAGCGACTATCTGCGTGCCATTGTCAGACTCGCGTGCGAACGTGATGATCTGGGGCCGGAGTTCCGCAGTTGGCTCCGCCGGTACGTCACCGAGGAGATGTAGCACGTTGAGCAGCACGATCTGGTCGGTGGACGAGCACCTGGAAGACATCCTCGCCGCGGTGAAGCCGCTCGAACCCATCGAGCTGCAACTGCCCGAGGCCCAGGGCTGCGTCCTGGTCGAGGACGTCGTGGTGGAGGTCGCCCTGCCGCCCTTCGACAACAGCTCGATGGACGGTTACGCGGTCCGCGTCGCCGATGTCGAGGGCGCCACCGAGGAGTTCCCCGCCGTCCTCACCGTCATCGGTGACGTCGCGGCCGGCGACGACGGCCTCGGCCCCGGCCGGCGCGTCGGCGCGGGTGAGGCCGCCCGCATCATGACCGGCGCCCCGCTCCCGGAGGGCGCCGAGGCCGTCGTCCCCGTCGAGTGGACCGACGGCGGTACGGGCGAGGGCCCCGCCACCACGATGCGCGCCCACAGCGACGCCCCGGAGGGCGCCGGCGGAGAGGTCCGCGTCCACCGCCCCGCCGAGGCCCGCGCCCACGTCCGGGCGCGGGGCAGCGACGTGCGCCCCGGAGACCTCGCGCTCAAGGCGGGCACGGTGATCGGGCCGCCCCAGATCGGCCTGCTCGCCGCGATCGGCCGCGCCACCGTCAAGGTGCGGCCGCGCCCCCGCGTCGTCGTCCTGTCCACCGGCAGCGAACTCGTGCAGCCCGGCGGCGAGCTGACCGGCGGCCGGATCTACGACTCCAACAGCTTCGCCCTCACCGCCGCCGCCCGGGACGCCGGGGCCATCGCCTACCGCGTCGGTGCCGTCGCCGACGACGCCGAGACCCTGCGCGCCACCATCGAGGACCAGCTCATCCGCGCCGACCTCGTCGTCACCACGGGCGGCGTCAGCGTCGGCGCGTACGACGTGGTGAAGGAGGCCCTGTCCTTCGTCGGTGACGAGGACGAGCCGGGCGGCGGCGTGGACTTCCGGAAGCTCGCCATGCAGCCGGGCAAACCGCAGGGCTTCGGCTCCATCGGCCCCGACCACACCCCGCTGCTCGCCCTCCCCGGGAACCCGGTCTCCAGCTACGTCTCCTTCGAGCTGTTCGTCCGCCCCGCGATCCGCACCCTGATGGGCCTGCCCGCGGTCGACCGCCCGACGGCGAGGGCCGTGCTCGTCGCGGACAAGGCCCTGTCCTCACCCGCCGGGAAGCGCCAGTTCCTGCGCGGTACGTACGACGCCGAGGCCGGCACCGTCACGCCCGTCGGCGGCTCCGGCTCGCATCTGATCGCCGCGCTCGCCCAGGCGGACGCCCTGATCGTGCTCCGCGAGGACGTCACCTCCGCCGAACCCGGCTCCGACACCGAGGTGGTCCTGCTCCGCTGACCGCGCCCCGGTGGCGGTACGGTATCTGGCGCCGTGCCGTCCGGGGGACACCCCCCGGCCCCCGGACCCGCGCCCCGGTGCGGCCCGGGGAATCCGGCGCCCTACCGCTAGGCGGAGTGAGTTGAGTACGCAGAACAGGCTGACGCACATCGACGAGGCGGGGGCCGCCCGCATGGTCGACGTCTCCGAGAAGGACGTCACCGCGCGCGTCGCCCGGGCCAGCGGCCGGGTCCTCGTGTCGCCGCGTGTGGTCGAACTCCTCCGGGGCGAGGGGGTCCCCAAGGGCGACGCCCTCGCCACCGCGCGGATCGCCGGGATCATGGGCGCCAAGCGCACCCCGGACCTGATCCCCCTCTGCCACCCGCTGGCCGTCTCCGGGGTCGGCGTCGAGCTGAGCGTGGCCGACGACGCCGTGGAGATCACCGCCACGGTGAAGACCACCGACCGCACGGGCGTCGAGATGGAGGCCCTGACCGCGGTGTCGGTGGCCGCCCTCACCGTCGTGGACATGGTCAAGGCGGTCGACAAGGCCGCGGTCATCACGGACATCCGGGTCGAGGCGAAGTCGGGCGGCAAGTCCGGCGACTACGTACGCGCCCAGGCCCCCGGGACCGACGCGTGAGCGCCGCCGGCGCCCCGGCCCCGTACCGCGCCCTCGTCGTGACCGCGTCGAACCGTGCGTCCGCCGGGGTCTACGCGGACAAGGGCGGGCCGCTGATCGCCGAGGCGCTGACGGGGCTCGGCTTCACCGTCGACGGCCCGCAGGTCGTGCCCGACGGCGACCCGGTCGAGCAGGCACTGCGGACCGCGGTGGCCTCCGCGTACGACGTGGTCGTCACCACCGGCGGTACGGGCATCTCACCCACCGACCGCACCCCCGAGGCCACCCGCCGCGTCCTGGACCACGAGGTGCCCGGCATCCCCGAGGCGATCCGGGCCGAGGGCCGCGACAAGGTCCCCACCGCGGCGCTCTCGCGTGGCCTGGCGGGCGTGGCCGGCCGCACCCTGATCGTCAACCTCCCCGGCTCGACCGGCGGGGTGCGCGACGGCCTCGCCGTCCTCGAACGGCTCCTGGTGCACGCCGTGGACCAGCTGCGCGGCGGAGACCACCCCCGACCCGGGAGCCCGAGCTGAACGTCGCGACCTGGCCGGTGATCCTGGCGGACGGCGATGTCGCCCTCCGGCCCATCAAGCTGCGCGACCAGCGCGACTGGCGCGAGGTCAACCGGCGCAACCGGGACTGGCTGCGCCCCTGGGAGGCGACGGTCCCGCCGCCCGCCCCCGGCGGACCGGTCGCCCAGCGGCCCACGTACCGCCAGATGATCCGCCATCTGCGCTCCGAGGCGAACGCGGGCCGGATGCTGCCGTTCGCCATCGAGTACCGGGGCCGGCTGGTCGGACAGCTGACCGTCGCCGGGATCACCTGGGGCTCGATGTGCTCGGGGCACGTCGGCTACTGGGTGGACCGCGAGGTGGCCGGGCGCGGGGTGATGCCGACCGCCGTCGCGCTCGCCGTCGACCACTGCTTCCAGGCGGTGGGGCTCCACCGCATCGAGGTGTGCATTCGGCCGGAGAACGGGCCGAGCCGGCGGGTCGTGGAGAAACTCGGATTCCGCGAGGAAGGGCTGCGCCCGCGTTATCTGCACATCGACGGGGCGTGGCGCGACCACCTGATCTACGCGCTCACGGCGGAGGAAGCGCCGGACGGGCTGCTGCGGAGATGGCACCGCTCGCGGCCGGTTCCCCGTACGGATCAGCCGGAGCCTCCCACGTAATAAAAAGTTTGTTCGAATTACTCTCGATCGGCTGATCCGCACTCTCATAAAAAAGTCCGCGATATCGGCCGGATCGTGCGACACACCGCGCCAATTGGCGGATCCCTCCGCGCAAACCCCTCTACGGTGTGAGATGTGAGCAGCAGCGGCCTCATCTACGCAGTCATCGTCGGGGCCTGGGCCGCCTACTTGGTGCCGATGTGGCTCCGCAGGCAGGACGAGCTGAACGAAGAGCGTCCGACGGAGCGCTTCAGCACCGCCATCCGGCTGCTGTCCGGCCGGGCGGCGATGGAGCGCCGGTATGCCAAGGGGCTGCAGGAGCGCACCGAGGAAGAGGCGGCACCCGACGCCGACCCGGACGCGGGCACGGACCGAATGGACTCCGTGGACGTCCGGGGCTTCGCCGCGCCCCCGGCGCACACCGAGGCCCGGATGCACGAGCCGGCCATTGCGCCGGAGCGCGCCCCCCGCAAGCGGCGCGGCGCCGAGCCCGCCGCCCCCGTCCCCGCCCGGCGCGCGCGCCCCGGCGGCATCGACGCGGAACGTGCCCGGCGCGCACAGCGCCTCCAGGTCCTCGCGCGTCGCCGGCGCACCACCGTGATCCTCTTCCTCGCCTTCACGCTCGGCGCGATCGTCGCGGCCGTCGGCGGGCTCCGCTTCCTGTGGGCGCCCGCGGTCCCGGCCGTGCTCCTCAGCGCGTACATCGGGCACCTGAGGGCGCACGAGCGGCGGCGGTTCGCCTTCACCATGGACCAGCGGCGCGCCGAGGTGGCGGCCCAGCGGCTCCGCGAGAACCGCCCCCGCCGCCACCAGCCCGCCACCACGGCGTCGGCCGAGGCCGACGAGGACTCCGAGCCGCGCCACCCGGCCGCCCCCGAGCCGACGCCCACGGTCTCCCCGCAGGAGGCCGGGCGCCGCGCCCTGGTCGAGCAGACGGACCACGCGGAGTGGGTGGACCAGCAGCGCGAGCGCGGCCGGGTCCAGGGCGACAGCTGGGAGCCGGTCCCGGTGCCCCTGCCCACCTACGTCACCGCTCCGGTCGCCCCGCGCGCCACGGGCGGGGTCGAGGTCGGCAACCCGGAAACCTGGAGCGCGGCCCGCTCCAGCACCGCCGAGCCCGCGCAGCCGGACCCCGCGGTCCCTCCGGTGGACCCGGCGCCGCGCCAGCGCTCCCCGCAGTCCCGCCGCTCCCGCGACCGGGGCCGTACCCCGCTCTTCGACCAGTACGAGGACGGCGACCGCCCCCGCGCGGCCAACGAGTGACGCCGCGTCGGACGGCCGTGAGCCACGCCACGGCTGACCAGCGCGGAACGGATTTCCGAGCACCCCTCGGAGGGTGCTAGAGTTTCACACGTCGCAAGGGCCTGTGGCGCAGTCTGGTAGCGCACCTCGTTCGCATCGAGGGGGTCTGGGGTTCAAATCCCCACAGGTCCACTGCACGACTGTTCTTGAGTAGCTCTCAAGGACGTTGACGAGATCCCGTCCGATCGAAAGATCGGGCGGGATCTTCGTCGTTTCGGGGGTCGTTCGATGCCTGTTCGGGGTGGTGAATGGCGGCGTATCGGGTCTGGTGGGTTGCTCGGCAGGTGCCTGGCCCCCGCCGAGGCATGCGAACCAGCCCCGGTCGCCCGGGGCTGGTGATCGTGATGTGCGGCTGTGACGCTGCTCGATCAGAGGTTGGCTGGCGGATGCCGCCCCATGCCGAGTGGTTCGGGGGTGTACGCCCGGTCGTGATCTGGGGCAGCCGGAATGGACTCGAAGTCAGCGTCGGCGAGCCGACTGCCGCTGCGCTCGTAGAGCCAGGTTTCCAGGATGTCCAGGTTTCCGATGGTCACCATGATCGCGATGAGGATCGTCTGGGCCACCTGGCCGGGTGCTCGGCGGTGCGTGGGGTTGCCGATGTCCATGTAGGCGCCCTTGAGGCGACCGTTGAGGCCCTCGTTGTGGGAGCGGACCGGCTTGTAGATCCGCTCCCAGGCGGGGCTGAGGTAGTGGCTGTCCTGCCGGAATTTGGCGATCTTCAGGTCTCCGGCCGCGTCTGCGGGGACGCTGATCGCGGATGCTCCGCAGACGGCCGGCAGCGCTTCCTTGCCGGGAGGGTCCGTCCACTCGCTGTCGGGGAGCTGCACGGTGGGGCGAGCCGAGGCGTGGCTGGCGCGGGAGCGGCGATCCGCCAGCTGGATCACGGTCTGAGGCGGGCCAGAGGCGGTCGGTCGTGCAGGGCGGAGGCGTTCTCGGCGTGGACAGTTCACCGAAGGCGATGGTCCGGCCGCCGGGCACTGCAGGCGCACGGTTCCTCGGGCGTCGGCGTTCTGCTTGAGCTTGAGGAAGTAGGGCAGCCGCTCGGCAACCACCGGCTTCAGTTCATCGAGGCGTCGGCGGAAGGTCTTGTCGTCCATGCCGTGAGTGGCCTGAGCCAGGGCGTTGGGGATGTGCGGGCAAGCGAAGGAGCCGTCGATCAGTACGGCTCCCTGCCAGCTGCCCTGGATGCCACGGTCGGCCGCCTTGTAGTCCAGGGCCAGGCGGTAGCCGAGTCGGCGTACCGGAATCTGAAAGTTCTCCGGCGAGCAGCCGGTGTAGGCGCGATCTGCGGCACAGGTACCTGTCGGCAATCGAAGCTCTGCGAGGTGCTTCAGCACGGTGACCGCGTTCTCGCCCGTACGGACGGTCGGAGTGTCCAGGCTGAGGCCGAGGCAGAGCTGCGGGTAGGAGGGCGCCCGGCGGCCCTTCGCGGCCCCCTCGCCGGAGCGGGAATGGGCGGCGACGAGCAGGTTCGCGCTGTAGCCAAAGATGCCCTTGTCGGAGCCGCCGCTGAAGTGCCAGCCAGCGGTGATCTCGACGGATGCCGTGCCCGAGCGGTCGCTGTCAGGGTTGGCCAGAACCGGGATCGAGGTGGCGTCCACTCCCAGGTCACCGGCCCAGTGCCGCAGGTATCCGCGTTGCTGTGCCAGCCGGACCGGGGCCAGTACGAGATCGTTCGCCATCCGTTGGAGCCGGTTCGCGGCGGCGCGGCCGGCAGCCTCATCCCAGACAGCGGAGTGGATGTCGGCCTCCGCTTGGGTGAGGCGCCGACGCCGGTCGCAGCGTGCCGGATCGAGCACGGTGGTGATCCGGTCCAGCCCTCGGTAGAGACGACGACTGGCAGCTATGCACGCGCGTGCCGTGGACGGCGGCATCTCGGGGATGCCGAGCCAGGCGCGGGCTGCGGGCTGGAGACGGAAATGCAGGATCCGCCAAGCGTCGGAGACCGTGGCTCGGCCCGTGTAGTACACGGCGAGCATCAGGCCGGCCAGCACGGTCCTCGGCCGCACGCCTGGTGGCCCAGGACGGCCTCGCAGCATGTCCTCCAGCTGCTGGGGCAGGCCGGAGCGGTCGAGGACGGTCAGCAGCTGGCCGACCTTGGAGTCGGGGATCTCAGTGAGCCGCCCAGGCCGCAGCCGTGGCCGCGCGTGACGGGCGGCCAGCTGGTCGGCTTCAGGCCGCGCCCTCACGAGCGGCGGCCACGCAGCAAGCGGATCACCTCCGCCCTGGGTAGTGGGGGTACCCAGTGGTGGTAGCCCGCCAGGCCGGCAGGGGAGGCCATGCCTGCGGCGGAAGCGACCGCCTCCGGACTGATGCCCTCGGAAAGCCGGCCGACGATCCACGTCGACCGCAATCGCCGAGCGGAGAGCGGCGGCAGGCCCGCGTGGGGCCGATGACGGGCAGGCCAGGAAGAGACGAGGTTCTTGGCTGCCGCGACCTTCCGTCCCGGCCGGAAGAGGAATCCGGTTCCGGAGGTCTCTGCCAGCTCGGCCAGCGTGCCCTCCCAATCGGAGTGGCACGCCACGAGCCGGCCGAGCAGCTCCTCCTCCAGCACCGCAACCCCACCGGAGGTCACGCGAACGTGACTGCCTCGCATGGGCGGGACCTCGCCCGGCATCAGGCCACACCCGGCTCCGAGTGTCATGAGGGCGAGGCCGTCGAGTCGAGCCTGGTGCGGCAGATGATTCGCCCAATCCCGCAGGCGAGCCAACTCTCCGGCACCATAAGGCGGCTGAGGCGTGCGAGGCGAGGAAAGCCGAGCAGAAGGGGCCTCTCCGCGCTGGACCCACACCAGAGCTTCCCGTGCCCGCCGCAGCCAGGTCCGGTAGGTCAGCACTGTCGAGTCCTTCGCCGCAACGCAGCCCGACAGGATGAAGGCGTCGATCGTCTCGGTCCGCAGCCAGGTTCCCGGGTCACGCGGCAACCCGCGTCGGTCCGCCCAAACCGCGATCCGGCCGATCACGTGCAGCAGGTGCTCCGCCGCGTAGCAGGTGGCCGGAGCTGTCGCCGTCACGGTGGCTCTCACCAGCTCGGCGACCGGCGCCCACCGCCGATACGGCAGCCGGGGCCGGTAGTCGCGGATCTTGCTGGAGACCTCCGGACTCAGTGTCACAGACCAACAGAACCGGCTGGACAAGCAGCCAGTGAAGACGTCGAAGGCGATCTTCACGGAAAGGAGTGCATCGACATGGTCGGAGGTTTGGCCCGCAAGACCGCGCCGCGAGACCTTGCCCGCGATCCGGAATCCTGGCCCGACTCCGCCGTCGACGACGTCGCCGCCAGAGTCGTCCAGGCCATCGCCCGCGCGCTCGCGCTCGCCCTGGAGCGCGAGAAGAGAAGTCTGCGGCAGGTCTCTACCGGATCCGGGGTCAACCGGCAGGCCATTGCCGACCTGCTCGCCGGCCGGTGCTGGCCGGACGTCGTCACCGTTGCCCGCCTGGAAGATTTCCTCGCCGTCTCGCTGTACCCGCGGGACGGAATGCGCAGTACGCATCAAAATCGGCCTTCCCGTCCCCAGGGAAACCCGTCCCAGGGAACGACGAAATAGGCCACGCGCCCCCCGAGGCAAGGCGGATTGCTCTAGCCTCGGGGATGCGTGAGCCACTACGAGGGTCCACGTCAATGGCTCCGAAGAGGGTCCAAGCTCAACGGAGCCCGTCCCCTTCTCCCCGCAATGGGAGGAGGGGACGTCTCATGTTTGGGGCGGCGGCGTCAGGCGTCCCCTCCCTGCGATTCCGTGACCCGGCGGGCGGCGAAGGTGCCGATCGGGTGCTCCACGGCACGGCCGTTCTTCACCAGCCGCTTGCACGTCGCGCGGGTCGTCTCGATGGGCGCCCGCCCCTCCCCGCCTCTCGCGGGACGGCCAAGGGCCTCTGTGATGTCCTTGACCTTCATCGGCCGTCCGGCGCCCACGAGGATCTGCTCGACCGCCTGCATCAACTGCCCGGACGGCGACCGTGAAGGCCCGCTCTGCCCGGCACGCGTCTCCTCTGGCGGCTTGCTCGGTTCCGACTCGTCGCCGGCGGACGCATCGCCGTCCTCGTCCTCCGCGTCAGCTTCCTGCTGGGCACTTTGATCGTCCTCGGACGACGCCGAGCGACCCGCGAGGAGCTCGGCGAGAGCTTCGCTCAGCTGATCGCGAGTGCTCGCGTACTTTGCCGCCTCGACTCGGAGGTCCGCGAGCTCTGCTTCGAGCTCCGAGATCCGCGCCAGCGTCCGATCAGTCTTGCCGGAGTAGATCCCAACAGCCGTCCGCAACCCGGGAGCCGCATCCGGCTCGCCCGCCCCTGTGAAGTCCATCCGCCCCTCCTCGGCCCTCCCGTACGACAGGACAACGGCAGTCATCGTAGGGAATGCCAGTCGTGCCCGGCAGCCAAATGACCAACGAAGTCTGGCAGTTGAGGCACGACGAAGCATGAGCCTGATGTCTGGCGCCCCTGACCTGCGTGTCTGCGACGCCAGTCGTAATGCTTAACATCGTCAACAGTTACGGCAGATCAGGCTCTGCCACGATTCCTGACGCCACGTCTTCGAGGACGAGGCCCGGAAGGATGGCCAGACCCAGACTCTGAAGATCCACGTTCGGGCTGGCTGCCTTCTCTGCAACGCGGGGCGACCAGGAGGCCAGCCCGTCCAGTGCAGGTACCAAGCCTTCTCGGTCGTCACTGAGCAGGGCTGCCACGAGCGACACGACATCGGCGCGGGAGCTGCCTGCTGGAGTCGGGAGAACGGCCAGCCCTGAGAGTGCGCGCTGGTCACGAGAGCCACAGAGCGCCGTGAGGGCGGCGAGAGCGAATCGGACGGCATCGCTCTCGTCCTCCCAGCGGGACAGCAGTCTCGGCAGCTCGCTGCCGATGGCCCGCCGTGTCAGGTACTCAGCTGCAGACTCCTCCCAGGCACCCCCGAGTGCGGTGATGCGATCGGCCAGGAAGACCTCTGCAGCCGGCCCCGAAGCAGCAAGCCGCAACAGGTCGCCGAGCAGAACCAGCCGGCTGCCGGGCGCGACGCTGTCGTCGCAGACCAGCTCCATGAGGAACGGGACAGCCTCGGCGGTGGTGTCGGTGCAGGTGCCTTGGTGGGCCACGGCATCCGCGAGATCGCCGAGGAACTCGCCCGTTGACCCGTAGGGCGCGCCGAACGCGAACTCCTCATCAAGCAGCCACCCCACGGCATCCGGAGCGTCCTCCGCGCTGCCGTACATGCGCTCTGCGACCGCCACCACGGCCTGGACCACCACTACGGGCTCACCGACCTCACTGCACTTCCACGGCGACCCGGCCGGAGGCCGCGCGGGATCCTCGGGCAGAGGGCTCGGAAGGGCGACGTCGGCGCCAGCCTGCTCATGGACCAGGCCGTCCCGTGGGAAGACTCCTTCGAGAGTCGCAGCATGGCCCTCGCTGCACCCCTGCTGAAAACCGCCGTGGGCACGGGCCAGGCCGGCCACCCGAATCCGTTCACTCCGGAAGAACGGCTCGAGAGCCATGCGCTCGTACCCGCTGTAGACGGCCAGCGAGAAGACCTGCCACCACCCCTCCAGCTCCGGGTCCATCGACGGCTTTCCGTACCAGAAGCTCGACGGAACGAACCGGAAGTGATCGTGGACGCGCACTGCCGTCAGACGGTGGCCCATCCCGGATAGCTCGGCCGCGGCGGCGCGGGCAGCGTCCTCACTCGGCAGGCTCAGCGTGTACTGGACTCCCCAAGCGGGAGGCGCCGCGCTCATCAGCTGCACTGCCAGGTGAACATCGCCCGCTCGAAGCGCCGCTCGGCCAGATCTTCCGGGCGGATCAGCCAGTACAGGGCTCCGGCATCGCCCCACATCATGTCCGCGGCATCCTCGCTGTCGAACTGGGCCAGCAGCACCCAGTTGCCCGCCTCCTCGGATAGACGCGGGTCTTTCCGGGACACCTCGCCGTCCAGGACCGCCTCCGCGATCTCGATCTCCACAGGGTTCTGCACCGAGTGAGCGTGGCCGCCGATCTGATGCCCCACCTCTTCGTCAAACTCCCACAGCGCCTCGAGGAACTCCTGCGAGCAGACGGGGTGGTCGTACCGGTTCCCCAGCGGGGCGCCGGGGGCGAAGGCAGCACGTACGGACGGATGCCAGGGCTCGGTCGCCGTCATCTCCACCCGAGCGGTAAGCGGCACCATTGGATACGGCTTGAGCCCTGCAGGCGCCCCACGCTCCGTCACCTCCTCGGCAGCTGCCACATAGAGCACGCGGGCGCCCGCCCAGCTCTCTCGGTCCTCGGCCAGAACGAGAGCGTCGCCGTCGTCCAGCTGCCCATCGAAGTAGAAGAACAGCAGCGTCCCTGCTGAGGGGCAGATCGATGTCCAGCGCAGTCGCCGGCAGGCGCCCGCAGTCGATCGAGGCGACGAGGGAGAGCGGGCCGTGCCCGTCCCACACCGGCCACTCCACATCGACCGGCAAGGACGGGAGGCCGCCGAGCCGAACGACGCCATCGTCAGAGCCAGCCGCTACCTCCAGGCGCGCACCAGGGCGAAGCAGACCGATCCACTTCTCGGCAACCTCAGGCGACAGATGCTGCAAGGCGAGAGAGCGAAGGGCATCCCGGGAACCATGTGTCATGCGCCCGATCATGCACGGCGCCACTGACAGAGACCTCGGCGGACCGCCAGCAGCACGCGCAGCCGCTCAGTCCGTGGCCGTTGACCTCCAAGCAGCGGTGACGCAACCTTCCTCCCAGTGCCACCAGCCCTTCGCTGTACCGTGTTCCAGGAGCTTGCGGATTCGCGGCAGGTCCGCCTCCGGCGGGACGTCCAGCGCCACCATCCGGTACCGTTCGATGCCCTCGCCTGTCGTGCCGAGCTTGTGGAAGATCTCCAGAACGCTCTGCCGGGCAGCAGCCGAGCCGCCGTCCTTCAACACGATCAGCCGGATCGTGCAGTTCTCTGAGGATCGGACCGTCTCGCCAGCCCAGTGGACGCCCTCATCGTCGATCTCAACCCGGACGATGTCGTCGCTGGCGACTCCACGTACGAACCAGGGCGTGTTGTCCAAACGCACCGTGCCGTCACTGAGGTCCACCGCCCACAGGCTCTCGACGCTCGCCGGCGGCCAGCCGTCCTCGTCCACATCCATCCGGAAGTGGACCTTCACATGGTCGCCACTGATGCTCGTCACAACACCATCATCCACAGGGGACGATCATCGTTCAGACGAGGCCCATGAAGTCGAGGAGGAACCACTTCTCGTACTCATACCGCTCGCGAAGCGCGAATGTTCCGTCTGCCACGAGATCCTTGCCGTCCCACCACCATCGTGGCTTCGAATCGAGAGCCTCTGGATAGTTGAAGAGCTCATGGGGAAGGGGTTGCTCATCGAAGTTGCTCGGAGGCATCCAACCCTGTTCGCCGACGATGACGCCCGCGACGGCATCGGCTGTGAGTACGAAGTCGGGAGTTTCGTCGTCGTTGAACGTAAGCCGCCATTCGCGCTCGTGCAGCCAATCCGCGGAGCCGGGTTCGTAGCGCACTCGCCGGCCGCGGAATCGGGCTGGCTTTCCATCAGTCGCGAGCAACTCCTCGTCCGAGAGATAGAGCACTGGCCGGGCACCAGCGGCTATGAGAGCCTCGCGGTCGAGTAGAAGCGCCCACGGCTCGTACGGCCCGCGCGGGCCAATGCCGTCGCGAAGTAGGACCCGACGAGCGGCATCGGAGGGCTCGCCCAGGCAGACCACGGCCTGGCTCTGGCGGTACGGCACACTCCCGCGAATCTTCCCCTCACGGAGGATGCCGACCAGTCGATCCTCGGCAGTCCCATTCGCATGAGCCGGGGGATGGTCATCGATGCTTCGTGGGCGTCCCGTGAAGTGAACGAGAGTGCCGGGAAGATCAGGGTGAATGCCTACGCCGGGTGAGGGCCTCATACGTCTCCTTCGCGGTTCGACAGCAGCAGAGTATGGCCATGGGCGGGTCGAGGTGAGGCGTGAGAAAGGAAGCAGGCTGTGAGCAGTCAGTCAGCAGCAGACAGGTGGTGCCACCAGTGACTGCAGCCGTCGGAGCAGAAGCGCTCACGGCGTCGCGCGTCGGCAATAGCGAGCACCGCGATCAGCAGCCTAAACGCCTTGCCGCGTTCGTCGAGAGGCGTGAGGTTGGCGATCTTTCCCAGTTGCTCGTCGATCCGGCCTCGTGAAATCAGCACTGCGGGCGTATGCGTCGGGCGGAGCCCGGCACGGCGGATGCTCTCCGGTGCGTCCTCGGCAACGGCACGCGCCTGGATGCAGTGATGGCGCAGGAACAGCAGCACCTCGGACTGCTCTTCCTGGCCGAGGCCGTCGAACCATTCGATGCCCTCTGACATCGGGCGCAGCCCTTGCGCGAGCTTGTTGAGCAGGACATCGCGTTCGTTCACGACTGCCTCCCGTGGGACAGACGCCGCTCCGCAGCGGTGATCAGGATTCCGAATAGCACCGCCAGATCGGCCGCGCCTTCTGCGTCGTCGGCCCAGCGGGCGGTCTGCAGTGGGTGAACCTGGTCGAGGAGGACGCCTTCGCGGGCCAGGACGAAGGCCAACGCCAGCATGGCCGCGCGGGCGTTGCCGTCCTCGAACGGATGGAAGAAGAGGATGTCGAGGTAGGTCCGGGCAGCACGTGACGGGAGGGACAGATCAGGTTGAGAGCGATCGGACAGACAGCGCCCGAACAGCGCCTGCGTATCGGGTGCAAGACCGTAGCGCTCCCGTCCGCCCTTCGCGAAGGCCGGCATCGTGCGGAAGCCGACCAGGTCGTGGCCCAGCACAGCCCGCTGCCACTTCGCCATGAGGGCGAAGGTCAGCGGCCTACCCTGCTCAGCGTCGGCGAAGGCCAAGTCGAGAGCGGTCAGGACCCGTGCGGTTCCCTCGCTGTCACGTCCGCCTCGCGTTGCCATGAAGAAATTCCGGAAGCCGTCGCGGGCCGGCGCCTCCGAGACGAGGCGTGCGCCGCGCCAAGGCGGCCAGGAGATCTCCGGCCGGATGAGCAGCCAGTCGGCAAGGCTGTCCTTCGGTTGGCCGGGACCGGAAGTCATCTGATGCCGCCCACGCCTCTGGCGAACCGCGAGCTCACTGCGTCGACCACCGGAACGTCAGGTGCGATCCAACTGCCGAACTGGCCGCCGACCGCGTTCTCGACGATCTCCTCGGCCTGGCCCTCGTCGATGCCGTTGTAGGCGAGAAACCATCGGAGGACTTGCATGCAATGCCCGTACCAGCCGCTATCGGCCTGGGTGCGGTCAGCTACCACGGTGACCAGGCGCGTGCACGCCCGCTCCCAGTACCAGAGGTCCGCCGAAGACGCCGCGGTGTTCTCCGGCGGGGCCAGGGCCGCGAACCGCTCCGCCAGGTCCTCCAGCCAACCACGCCATTCCCGAAGGGCGTCAACAACCAGCGGGGCAGTCGCATCTGGAGTCGTCACGGAGTCGGATGAACAGCACCAGACCCCGACGACACCTCCGTCGACGTCACCCTCGCCGACCGACCAGTTCCATCCGCAGGCCCATCGGCCGTACCGGCCCGCCAGGAACTCGGTGACCGGCTCCAATGAACGCCAGCGATCCTCCCGAGCTACTTCAGCGCTGGGCAGCAAGGGCACGACAAGGCCCGCCAACTCCTCCGCCGCATCGGCGTCCATTTCGAACGAATGTCGAGCCGGATCCACATCTGCCCACGTCAGGGCATGCGCCCACAGTTCACTCACCGTCCCACTCTGCCGTGCGCAGCCACCCTGACTCCACTCCATATCGGCCCTGCGTTCCCGAGGCTGTCGCCATGGTCTAGCTGCGCTGACGATCGATCCCATTGGCCGTCGTTGTCGGCGGTCATGTAGTCGTTGGAGCGTTGTCGTTCGCTTCGGGGACGTAGCCGCAAAGGTGCGGTGCGCATTCGGCGTTGTGGTCCCGGCCCCAAAGGGAGGTGTCTCGCTCGATCGAGCGGACGCGGTGGACGAGTCGCAACTGGGCTTTGCGGGGCAGAGTCGAGGGCAACGCTGTGAAGGTCTCCGGGAGTACGGCGACCATGCCGCTGACCTGCTCTCCGTTGTACATCTGCAGCAGCGTGGTGCACTGCCACCAGTCGATCTTGCCGCCGCGACCGTCTGGGGTGCCGGGCCAGTAGTAGTGGGCCGGGTCCGGGAGCAGATAGTGGACTCCGTCGGGGGCCAGGTGGGCCCGGAGCCATGCCGCCCCTCCACCCAGGCCGAGCCGGAGCCGTCGGGCCTCGTCGTGCAGGGCGCAGATCGCTTCGGTGTCGAGGACCTTGAGAACGTTCGCCACCGGAGGCAGTGGCTGGCGCCCGGCTGGGGCTTTGACAGGCCAGCGCCTGAGCAGAAGGCTGGCCCATTGCTGCGGCGTCCTCGGGGACGGGTCCTTGCGGGACGCAGGCAGTGGCGGGGGTGGCGTCCAGGTTCGTCCTGCCTGTTCGATGTGACGCAGCATCCATGCCCGCGCCTCCGGGCCAGCGGTGTTCCAGACCCAGCTCATCGGTCGTTCGGCCATCGCCTGATCGAAGCTCCCAGGGGACTTGCCCCGACGGGTCGGCTTCCTGGGGGTTGGCCGTGCGACGCCCGGAAGATTGTGGCTCAAGTTGGCCAGGAATCTGATGCGGTCCAGAGCCTCGTCAGGAGAGTTGTCCTGCGCCACGTGCTGTGCGCTTCCGGCCAGATGGCGGATCTCGGTGAACGCCCTGGCCGCCAGAAGCGCGGCTATGTCCCGGTCGAGCTCGGCCTCCTGGCTCCTCATGCCGATCCGTCCTTACCGCCGCCCTGAGGGCGGGTTGTGCGGGCCTGGGCGTGCGACAAGGCAATGCGGCGGCGCGCGGTGTCGACCTCAATGATTTTCACGGTGAGGGCGTCACCGACCTCGATGTCTTTCTCGGACGATTTATTCAGCTCGCTCGTGTGCACCAGCCCCTGGAAGCCGTCCTCTCGGTCTTCGATGCGGACGAAGACGCCGAACGGGACGATCTTGGTGACCGGTCCGGTGACCACCTGTCCGATCCGCTGCGC
The DNA here is from genome assembly GCF_045206345.1 of Streptomyces sp. NBC_00209. Classification (NCBI taxonomy): domain Bacteria; kingdom Bacillati; phylum Actinomycetota; class Actinomycetes; order Kitasatosporales; family Streptomycetaceae; genus Streptomyces; species Streptomyces sp. NBC_00209. Next base: position 4,172,488 of record NZ_CP108121.1, read on the forward strand.
TACCTGCGGCCACGGGTCCTCCTGTACCGCTCGCAGCGACAGCGGTACCCGTTCCCGGACCATGTCGACGTCGAGGACTTCGGCTGTGATCTCCTGGCCGACGCTGACGACATCGGACGGGTGGTCGAAGGGACGCCAGGACAGCTCCGGAATGTTGATCATCGCGGTGAAGCCGCCGATGTCCACGAAGGTGACGCCGAAGTCGGCGATGGTCGTCACCGTGCCGGTGACGACCTGGCCGCGCCGCAGGGTCTTCAGGAACGCCCAGTCCCGGTCGCTGGGCGTCGGCTCGGTCTGCCAGCGAGCGCGCAGGACACCGTCACTGTCCGGCAGTGCAGCTGTGAACAGGGGGAGACCTTCACCGGCATCCATGGATACAACACCGGCAGCATGCGCGCTGGCGAGCTGGGAGGCCACCGCCTCGAACTGGGTCTCGTCCACGACCGTGCTCGTGATCTGTCCGTCCTTGTCTTCCCAGACGACCTCCACCATGCCTTCGTCGGGCAGAGCAGCCACGGCCGTGTCGACGTCGGTGAGCAGGTCCGGCCAGACCGCCAACTGGGAGCGTGGGGTCAACTCGGAGCGCACGGTCTCGATGGTGTCGCGGGTCAGGCGGTGCCATCGGGAGGCGTTGGTGGCGAAGACCTCCTCCAGGAACACGGCACGGTGGGCGCTGACAGTCCAGCGCAGGCGGGCCCAGAAGTCGGCGTCGGCCGGGCGCCGTACGTGCTGTGGGTCATCGGGGACGAAGTCGTACGGCGATGCGTGCACGCGTTCTGGGAAAAGTCCGAGCGAGCGGGTGCGGGCCAGCGCCGCTTCGCAAGGGCGGCTGCTGCCGACGTAGAGGTACTGGTCCCAGCCGACGTGCACGGTGAATGCCCCCTCCGCCTCCAGACGGCACCAGGCGCCGTTGTCGCGGAGCATGGCCCTGACGAGTTCCAGGCCGACGGCCATCGATACCAGGGCACCGTCGTGGAACCCGGTGAGGCCGGCTGGGAAGACGTCGGTCAGGCCGTAACCGTCGACCGGTGGCTCCAAGCCGAAGTGGCAGAATCCGCCGATCTGCGGCTCGCGGACGGCCAACTGGTCGACACCGGATTCTTCGGCAAAGGCGGCGATGGCCTGCAGGTATGCGGTTTCGACCCGTCCGTGGTCACTGGTCGCAGGCTCGACGCCGACGTAGTGGCCGTGCTGATCGCGGTCGGCAGGGTCGTACTTGGTGACCTGATAGACGTATGGCTGCACGTCACTGCCCCCCGGAGGTTGAAGGCGCTGCTGCTGGGGCCTGGTGGCGTTCAAGGACGTGGTACACCGTGCCGGGTCAGCCGTCGATGCGGTGAAGGATTTGCGTGAACTCGTCGGACTCGATCAGGCCGGTGAGTACCTGGGCCATGTTGCTAATGCCGGGATCGCGGACGATCAGACCGTCCGAGCACCAGAAGTAGCGGCCTCCCAAGGCTTCCCCGCTTTCGGCCCATCTCGCCATGATGGCCTCGACTTGTCCGAGGGTGATGATGGTCGCGCTCCAGCGGGATCCGTCCTTCAGGTCCACGAAGACGTCGATGTTGTCCACAGATTCCAGATCCTCGCCGGAGTTCGGCAGGAAAGCGGCTTCGAAGTGCTCAGTGCGAACCCGGTACCAGGGCCCGTCCCAGCGGCCCGGTTGTGTGCTGTGGCTCATCGGGCGAGTGTGCCGGGCTGAACCGTCCGGCTCAACTGAGTTCTCCGGGCACCCTTCACGTCGGGGTGTGGTTCACAGGTCAGGTTCGTACGGTGGGATGGTCCAGCGCAGTACCGTTTCGCCTGCGCGGGCTTCGAGGGTGGCGGGGTAGACCTGTCCGTGGCCCCGCTCTCCGCGGTGGCGTATGGAGTGGTCCCCGGGATCCCAGCCGAGACCGAGAATTGGACATCCGCCGAGGTCGATGGCACCCGCCAGCAGTGGGTGGCTCCAGCCGGCTCGGTTGAATCGGTGGAAGTCGGTGTGGGCGTCGACGGAGACCATCAGCCCGTTGCCGGGGCCTTCTCGGGTCCAGGCGCGGAGCCGTTCGGCGATTGCTTCGGCCTCGGCCAGGGGAAGGTCGAGCCACCCGCGCGGCCCGTGTCCGCTGGGGTGCTGCGGGATGCGGTCACCGCCGAACTGGGCATGGACGGTGTCCTCGTACTTGCCCCAGTAGGTGACGTCCGCGAGACCGTCGGTGGACTGTCCGTCCAGGCCGGTGAAGTCGTCCAGTGCCTGAGCGTCGCCGAGGACCATGCCACATCGGTCGACCGGGAGGTCGCCGAGGTGCAGGGGTTCGCCGTCATCGGGGCCGACCCAGGGCCGACCGAGGCCGACCTCCAGGACGGCGATCGTCGGTTCCCCATCGAAGGGCGAGGCCGATGTCTGGGCCCGAACCCACAGGGGCCGGTCTGCAGCGGCTGCTACAGCGATCGCCTCGCACATCCAAGCAGACGGCTCACTGTCCTCGGGTCCGTGCAAGTGCCCGCCGCCGGTGGCTACTACGATCCGGGCCCGCTCGGACAGCGGCCGGCCTACCTGCGGCCAGTAGTCGATCCAGCCCGCCATTCCCAGCACGAGCATCCCGGAGGGCGCGGTGACGGTGCCAAGGTCGACATCAGTCTCAGTCATCTGCAGATTGAACAGGCACGAAACCGAAAGGATCAAGATGCCGTCGCGTCCGCGGTCCGCGCGGAGTGGCCCTGCGGGGCGCGCTGCTGAGGCAGGAGCGAGCCGAGGTGCAGGTGGCGGTCCGGTCCCTGAGGCGGGACGCGAGCGGCCCCGGCAGCGGGGAACGATCTTCGGGTAACTGGGAAGCGATCTTCAACCGCTTCTGTCCCGCCTGGTCAGAGACACTCGTGAACACCCCACTGCACAAAGGAATCCCGTCCAGCCTCTGGCTGGGCGGGATTTCGTCGTTCCGGGCCCGCTGTGACGCGGGCGGCGGAGCCATCAGGTGAACGATGCCGTCGCCTGGGCCTTGAGGAGTCCTTCCACTCCGTTGAGGAAGGTCTCGCACACCAGCTCCGGGTCGAAGAGGCAGCCGGCCGCCATCGCGCCGTCGCGCAGCATGACGAAGTGACGGGCCGCGCGGTCGGCGGGTTCCTCCCGGATGGTGCGCAGGAGCCCGGTGAGCGTGTCGAGGAACCACTGGCGGTGTGCGAGGACGGCCTGATGCACCGGGTCCGCGGGGTCGGGGTATTCGGCGACGGCGTTGAGGAAGGCGCAGCCCCGGAAGCCGGGGGACCGGATGGCCTGGGCGATGGACGCACCGACGGCGCGAAGCGTGTCGGGCGCGGGGAGCCCGGCGGCGATGGCCGCCTCGGCCTGGCCTCGCAGGGCGCGGTCCGCCTCGGTCAGGTAGGCGACGACCAGGGTCTCCTTGCTGGGGAAATGGCGGTAGAAGGTCGCCCGGGTCACCTGCGCTTCCTTGACGATGCGGTCCACTCCTACGGAGTGGATGCCTTCCGAGTAGAAGATCCGGGTGGCTGTGCTGAGGAGCCGGTCCCGGGCTTCGGACGGGCGGCTTTCGGATGCGTGGTGCGCCATGACGCCAGCCTACTCGGCACTAGGTAGAACGTTCGGTCTTGACAGGGATGCGCAGCCTTGTCAATCTGATGAACAGAACGTTCGTTCTCGCGTTTTTTCGTGGGGCGGTGAGGCCGTCGTGCCCGCGTTCCCCGTCCTTCCGTCGAAAGGTTCGTCATGAGCACCGTCGCCGCCCCGTCCGACATCAGGAACACGGCTTCCGCGCTGCGGCGGCTGTACTTCGTCCGCGCCGCTTTCGCCATCCTCTGGGCCCTCGTGATGTTCGCGTCGGCCGACGAGATCAGCCCGGTCGTGGCCGCGCTGCTCGTGCTCTATCCGCTGTTCGACGTGGGTGCCGCCGTCGTGGACGCCCGCGCGTCCCGCGCCACCCGTTCGCCGGCGCTGCTCTACGTCAACATGGCGGTCAGCCTCGCGGCGGCGGCGGGGGTGGGGGTCGCCGCCGCCTCCGGGATTCCGGCGGTGCTGCGGGTGTGGGGGGCGTGGGCGGTCGTCGCGGGTCTGGTGCAGCTGGTCGTGGCCGTTCCGCGGCGCCGGATGGGCGGCCAGTGGCCGATGATCCTCAGCGGTGGCATCTCGGTCCTTGCCGGGGCGTCGTTCGTCGGGTCGGCGGGCGCCGATGACCCCGCGCTCACCGGCGCGATCGGCTACGCCGTTCCGGGCGGCATCTTCTTCCTCGTCTCGGCCCTGCGGCTGGGGCGCTCCGGCGGCCAGGCGAGGGCCAGGAGCGCCGCGTCGTCGTAGGTGTCGGCGCAGCTGTAGTCATGGGCGTCCTTCTGGAGCCAGGTGAGCAGGTGTTGCGGGTCGACGGGCGGGGAATGGGCGCGCTGGTAGGCCGTCAGGCGGTCGGCGAGGGGGTAGAAGGCCCCGGTCTCGTTCCGGGTCTCCGCGATGCCGTCGGTGTACAGCAGGAGCGTGTCGCCGGGCCGGAGAAGCGTCCCGGCCGACCGCGGTTCGTCCGGGCCTTCCGCGTCGGCGGGGGCGCTCGTGAGGGTGCGCAGCCCCAGGGGGAGGCCGGTGCCGGCCGGGAGCTCCCGGACCGTTCCGTCGCGCAGAACCAGTGAGGGCGGGTGGCCGCAGGAGTACGCCTTCGTGCGGCCGTCGGGCGCGATCTGGATCAGGAGAGCGGTGACGAACGCCTCGTCGTCGCGCAGGAAGCGGTTCAGGCCGGTGTCGAGGCGCCCGGCCAGGCGGCCCAGCGTCTCTTCCTCGTACGCCGCCTCGTAAAACGCGCCGAGGACCACCGAGGCGGTGGACACGGCGTCGAGCCCCTTCCCGCGTACGTCCCCGATAAGCGCGCGGACACCGAACTCGGTGTCCGCCACGGCGTAGAGGTCGCCCCCGATGCGGGCGTACTGCGCGGCGGCCAGATAGCTCGCGGCCGTACGGAAGTGACCCAGGGTCTCGGGTGGCGGGCGCAGCACCGCCCGCTGCGCGGTCTCGGCGACGGACACCACCTTCCGCAGCCGCACGGACTCCCGCTCCCCGCGGCGGACCACGAAGCAGCTCAGCGCGGCGATGACGCAGATCACCACGGTGGTGCCGATCACGGAGCCGATCCGCTGGGGCTCGGCGGGCAGGAGCAGCCAGCGGATCCCCGCCGCCACCACCGCCGAGCCGATGATCACCGGCGGCCCGAACCCGAACGAGATGACGGCCGGCACCGCGACCAGCACCGAGGCGATGTGCGAGGACGGCGGGGTGCTCAGCTGCAGGACCACCACCAGGACGCACAGCAGCAGGGCGGTGCCCAGCACCGCCGTCTTGGGGCCTCGCCCCGCCGTGGCCGGTGCGCTGTCCTGACCGTCACCGTCCGCCACGGACGCTCCTCTCACCACGCCCGGCACGCATCCCGCGACGCCTCCCTTCTCGGACACAGCCATTGTTGGACAGCCCCAGGCATCCCGCTCGCGGAGCGGCGGGGTTCGCTCGCATTGCGAAAGGGAATGCCTCTGGTTCGGTCCGGTCCAGCGGGTGCTGTGTCGAATTTTCTCCGCGCGATGTTCCCCGAATTTTTCACCTACCAGTTTCCAGGTTCATCTTTACGCAAGCATGCAGAGGCGTTACGTTATCCAGCGAAGATCCCGAGAAATTCAGAACCCGTCACCCGGAACGGGTTCTGTGCCATGCTTCCATCGATTTCTACGCAAAGGGTCAGCTGGAAATGTTCAATACTCGGAACATGCGGGTCCGCTTCGCTGTGCTGCTTGCCACCGTCCCGGCACTCATACTGCCGGCGGCTACCGCAGCGACTGCCGCGACCGGACCGGGAACCGTGGCGAACGCCGGAACCACCACCACGTGCCCGACGACGTGCCTTCAGGGAATCCGTGCCGCGACGCACACGGGATATGACCGCCTCGTGTTCGATCTCACCGCCGAGACGCAGTACACGACATGGACGAATACGACGGGTGAGTATTACCCGATGAGCGGCCAGACCCAGCACCTCGACGTCGTCGGTGATTCCTATCTTTTCGTCAGGATGCAGCCGGCCAACCTGGGGCAGGATTTCCAGAATCCTGACCTGCGGGACATGGGCCTGCCCACGCTCAAGGGAGTCCAGTTGGCGAGCTACCACGCGGGCACCTCCGAATTCGGGATCTCGCTCGGTCCCTCCACCCGCTACAACGTCTTCACCCTGACTCAGCCGGACCGTCTGGTCGTGGACGTCTACCGGTAGAACGAGCCGTCGCACGTCGATGGCCCGGCCGCGCACACGGCCGGGCCATCGACGTACGGGATTCGCAGGCGGCCCGGAGGGCGCCGCTCGCATTCAGCGAAGGGACGCGGTCACGCCGGAAGCGACGTCCAGAGTCTTCTTCACCTGATTCTGCGCGCCACCGAGAGACGCTTGGTTCTCCTTGACCAGCTGTCGCTGGATGGCCGACTCCTGGGCGAACCAGATCTTGATCAGATCGGTGTCCTGCTTGCATTCGACATCGGCGACGGCGATCGCGATTTCCTTGTCCGTCGGCGTCTCGCTCTGCACCCCCACCAGCTCGTCCGTGTCCCAGACGGTCGGCGCGTTGAAGCCCCGTTCCTTCATGCACCCGGACCACGCGGACATGGCCGCCTTGACGGCGGGTTCCTGCTGCGACTGAAGGAAGCTCTCGCTGCTCAGCTCTTCGACGAAGTGCTGATCCAGCGTTCCGACCTTGCGGTCGACCTCGCCGGTGCAGCCCCCTTCGGGGAGTGCGCCGCCCTTGAAGGACGCGACCCTCTCGGACCCGTCCGCTCCTCGCAGAACGGTTTCGGCCCCGGCAGCCTCCTGCTCGGGCGGAGGAGTGCTCTCGGTGCCCTGACTCGGAGTGTGGTAGCCGTACTCCTTGGCCTCGGCGAGGATGCTCAAGCCGTAGCGCCGCGGCATGTTCGAGGCGTTGTCCGATACCGGCGGCGAAACGCCGAGGTCCTCGGTGCGCCAGTCCGTGAAGCCGTATCGGCGCATGCACGCGGTTTCCGCGATGTCCCGCGCCTCCTGGACGGCGATCTCGTCCGCGTAGGAGGGCATGAACTCTTCGAGCGGCAGCGCGAGGCCCTTGGCGAGCCCGTGCGAGGGAACCTTCTCCGGCCAATTCTCATGAAGGACGCGAGGGCCCGGGGATTCAACGCCGGCAGCCGAGACGTTCTCCGTGTCGATCGTCTTGCTGCCGTTGACCGCCTGCCCGCAGCCGGCGACCAGCGCCGTCAGACAGAGGGCCGCGGCACTGGCCTGGAGGGAGCGTCGCATGTTCATCACAGCCTCTTACTGCTGGCGTTGTTGTTCTTCAACGCGGCCACAAGGTTGTCGTTGGCCCCGGACTCGATGGTCTGGGACGTGCCCATCTGGTTGCTGTTGTAGTAGACGCGGTGCGATCGGGTGTCACCGTTCGATGCCCCGGCGGCGTTGTTCTTCACGCTCCAGCCTGAACCCGGATCGGTGCCCTGGCAGTAACTTCCGTTCGGCAGGCCGTGGAGTCCGTATCCGCTGTTGAACTCGTAACGTACCTGCTGCATCCCCGAGGACGTGAGGTGGTCGTAGCCCAGGTGGGAATCCTCCGTCTTGTTCGTGATGAAGCAAGCGCTGGCGAAGATGCCGATGTTCTGTCTGGAGTTGAAGAAGATCGCAAAGCACCGAGTGGACGAACTGCATTCATCGTCGGTGTAGGTCGTGTAGGCGTTCGCGGGTGGAGCGGCTACGAGTAGAGTTCCCACCGCTGCGGCGGTGCTTACGAGGCACCCGGCGATGCGTGTTCTCTTCACGACGACCCCTTTCTCTCCGAGTGCACGGAATTTCTTTAATGGTGTGTCAGGTATTCGGTGCTCCGTCGGGCTGTGCAGGTCAGCCTAGGGCCTCTGCCATCAAGTCCGGTGGGGAAAGGAGCGGTTGACGTATTTGCGTCAGCCTCCCCCGGCCGTCTTTACTTCTGGCCGACCGGGTGGTTGTGTCCCTGGTGAACTTGCGGACGCATCGTTGCTGAATGCCGGTCGGGCACGGTTCGTACTGCGGCGTCGATCCGGGTGATCTGCGGAGGGCGGGGGCGTGAATACCCAGAGGAAAGCGCCCCGGACGCGCCGACGCCGGAGCCTGTGCGCCCGAGCGGGCGGAGTCCTGCTGGTTCTTGCGCTGGTCGGGCCGACGGCGGGGTGCTCCGGCGGCGGGCCCTCGGAGAAGGAGCTGAGGGAGGAAGCCCGGTCGTCGGTGGCGTCCGCACGCCGTTCGGCCGAGGAGCGCAGAGTGCGGCAGCTGGTGGCGCGCCTGACCGCTGTCGACGGACTGGTGCACCTTCGCACCCGGTTCCTCGATCGCTGCACCACTCCCACGGAGGGCGATCTGCTGGAGCCCGCCGACCCGCACGCCCTTGAATGCGGCATTCAGGCCACCGTCCACTTCGGCGTCCGCGGGAGCATCACCGATGTGCTGCCCCGTATCCGGGCGGCGCACATCGCCTCCTGGGGTCCTCAGACCGAGACGGGGGGAGACGTGCCAGGCGCAGCCGGCACGGTGGCCTACGCACTCCGCTACCACCGTGACCGCGGGAAGTATCCCGACGGCACGCTGATGGCCGGGCCCGGGCTCGAGTCCCCGGGGCTTCGGATCGACTGGGACCGGCCCGGTATGCCACTCCCTTACGAGGCGGAGAAGCCCCCGCCGTGTCCTTCGGGCGGGACCGGCCGGATCTACCAGCGATGCGAAATCGCCCCCGCTGTCCCCATGAGCCTGACAGTGGCGCGGGCGCGCTACGGAACCGTTCTGGTCTTCGACGTTCTGGGCCCGGTTTCCGGCGACGGCTACTTCACCGTGGCCCGTTCACGGTGATCTGTTGATTTTCCATATAAAAAGGGGGGAATGATCATGCGGGTGCCCATACGGGCCCACACCGCCGTGGCCTTCTGTGCCGTGACGGCCATCATGGCCGCCGCCGTGCAGATCGTGCCGGCCTCGGCGGACACACAACCGAAGCCACCTGACAAGCAGTCCGCTTCGAAGGTTCCGCCGGTCAAGGTCGAGGAACCGGGCAGGAAGCTCGGCCGGGGCTGGAACACGACGAAGGACAGGGCCTTCACCTCGGCGGCCGACACCAAGGGCTTACAGATCCTCGCCGCCGACTCGAGCAAGGCGTACGAGTGGAGGACGGCGGCCATCCTGGCCGAGCCCGGTGTGCCGGCGGACAGCTGGATCGGCAACGAGTGCGTAATGGACGCCGAACATGTCGCCGCGGTATACGCGCCGCGCACCTTCACCAACAAGCCCGACCTCATGCAGGGCGGTGCGTTCGCCGCCATCGTCAACACCACCACCGGCAAGGTCGTCAAGCTGGCCTTCACCGCGTCGCTCGCCTACTTCGACCCCTCGTGCAACACGGTCACGCACACGGCCGCGTTCACGGCGTTCCGGGACATGAACGACCCGGGCAAAACCCGGACGCGCGTGGTTACCGTCAACACATCGGGGAAGACCACGGCGTCGTACGCGACCTCGGGCGAGGTAACCAGCGCCGTTCCCGTGCAGGGCGGCGTCGTCGCCGGGCGCGGGAAGCAACTGATACGGATCGGCAAGGGCGGCAGGGCGACCACTCTGGCCACCGGCGACACCACCCCCTTCGACATCCGGCCGACGGCCCGGGGGAACGTCGCCTACGTCGAGCGGTCCGGAAAGGACACCGCACGCGCGAAGCTGTTCCGGGGCAGCGGCAAGCCCTCCGTGCTGGCGGTCGGGAAGCTGGGCGACATCGACCTGCGCCAGGGTGCCGAGGGGCGGGTCTTCCTCACGGGGAAGCCCAGCAGCCAGCCGAACCCGGCCGCTGATGTCACTCGGCTCGACGTCCCGGCCGACACGGACGTGTCCACCCTGGGGCGGCTCGCCGTCAATCCTGTGATCACCCCCGGCGTCCGCCACGGGCTGGCCCGGATCAAGGACGCCGGCAAGGGTTTCGACGCGGCCGAGGCCACTGCGGCCGCCACCCCGGAGCGGAGGGCGGGCGCCCCGGACACGGTCGGCCCGGCCCGGCCGGTCACCGTCACCTCCACCGCCGCCGCTACCGGGAAGGCGATCGAGCAGACCGTCCCGGACTCGGGCTCCGGCATGGGCAACGCCTCCCTGTCGCCCGCGCTGACCTCCGGGTCCGCGCCCGCCGCCAAGGCGGCCGCCGGGGTCTCGCACGACCCGGTGGACACCGATCGCTGGTGTTCCGTACCCCGGAACGACGTCAAGTCCCTGGCTCTGCAGCCCACGCCCAACCAGGTCGAGTGGGCCGTCGACATGGCCGTGCGATACGAACTCCGTTCGGGGCGCGTCAAGCAGGGCGACTGGCGCAACCAGCTGGGCCTCGGGACCGTGGACCCGCAAGGGCTCTTCCCCCGCCCCGACCTCATCGGCGGCGGACGCATCCCGGCGAACGTGCTGCTGGGGGTGATGGCGCAGGAATCCAACCTCTGGCAGGCGGAGCCCGGTTCCATCCCCGGACAGATGGGGAACCCGCTCGCCTCCTACGCCGGCTTCTACGGACACAAGGGGTCGGACTCGGCCGACTACTGGAAGATCCACTGGGAGGACTCCGACTGCGGCTACGGCGTCGGACAGGTCACCGACGGTATGCGGATCGCGGGTCACGCGAAGACGGGCGAGAAGCTCCTCGACCCCTCCGTGCAGCGCGCGGTCGCCCTCGACTACACCGTGAACGTCGCCGCATCCCTCTACATCCTCGCCGACAAGTGGAATGAGCTCCACCAGGTCGGACAGACGGTCACCATCAACAACGACGACCCCTCCCGCGTGGAGAACTGGTTCGCCGCGCTGTGGAACTACAACCTCGGCTTCAACCCCCGCTCGGACGAGGGGAAGAACGGCAACTGGGGGCTGGGCTGGTACAACAACCCGGCCAACCCGATCTACCCGCCGGACCGTGATCCGTTCATGGACATGACCGCCGATCCGCTCAACTGGCCCTGGGACGCCGCGCATCCTCAGTACTGGCCGTACGAGGAGAAGGTGATGGGCTGGTCCGCCTGGTCCATCGATACCGGCTACTCCTACGCCACCTCCGGCCGGCAGGACTGGCCGGGTGAGTCGGGATACGCGACCGTCGGTTTCCGACCGGCCTGGTGGACGAACGATGCCGAGCGCCGCGACATCAAGCCTCCGCTGGACACGTTCTGCAACGCGCACAACGGATGCGACACGGCCAACCCGCCGGACTGCCCCGACGCCGATTGCTACACGCAGTACTGGTGGCATGAAGCGAACGCGACCTGGAAGGCCGACTGTCTCACCTGCGGCCACGAGAACATCAAATACGATTCCCTGGTATCGGAACCGGGGCGCGGCACTCGCTTGCAGACCGGCGAACCCCGTTGCGACCACGAGAAGCTGCCAACAACAGCCCTTGTGGTGGAGTCGTTTCCCGGCAATACCAACAGCTACGGGCCGTGTGGAGAGACAGCCAAGAACTGGGGCCACTTCTCCTTCGACTTCCAGCCGGACGCCGACAACCACTACGAGGCGAAATCCGACCTCTACCAGATCGGTGGTGGCCACGACGGGCACTTCTGGTACGCCCACACGCGTGACGCGGCACACCTGGGCGGCGAGAACGGGCCGATGACGATCAAGGGCACATGGACTCTGGACGACAGCCTGACGTGGGCCCGTGTCATGGTCCATCTGCCGGATACGGGTGCCCATACGAGGCAGGCTTCCTACAAGGTCGGCGGCTCCGACAGCACGAGCCCCGAGAGAGTCGTGGTGCAGCGCGCCAACCGATGGGTGAGCCTCGGAGCGTTCCATTTCACGGGAACTCCGACGGTCACGCTGACGAATGCGACCGAGGACGGGACCGCGGACGAGGACATCGCCTGGGACGCGGTGGCCTTCCAGCCGCTCACGGGCAAGCCGCGCACCGTGGAAGTCGCCATGGGCGACTCGTACTCCTCGGGTGAAGGAGCATCGGAGAACGGCGGTGACGACTACTTCCCGGAGACGGACTACGCCGGAAACGGCGATTCGACGGACAAATGCCACCGCTCGAAGTTCGCCTGGTCCCGGCGAGCAGTTCTTCCCGGCGAGACCTCGACGACGGCGGAGTTGGAGGAATCCTGGTGGTCGGGTGTGGACTACCACTTCATCGCCTGCTCCGGCGCCCGCCACTACAACATCCTCAATCGTTCCCAAAGTGGTGAACTGCCGCAGATCGAACAGGGATACCTGGACCAGAACACCACCCTGGTACCGCTATCGGTCGGCGGCAACGACATGGGGTTCTCCGACATCTTCATTACGTGCCTCACATCCCTGGACGGCGCGTGCACGGGGGAGACCATTGACGCGCGCGATCCGGACACCGGGGACAAGACAGGTGTCGCGACGCCTCCTCTGGAGGACTGGGCGCCGGTCTGGGCACATGAGACGGTGCGCCCCCGGCTCGTGAAGACACTGGCCGCGATTCACGCCGCGGCACCGAACGCGAAGATCGTGCTCATGGGCTATCCAAGGCTTCTGGAACACATCGGTTCGTGCCTCTTGGGCCTGAGTATGGAAGAAGCGAACTGGATCAACGGGGTGGCCGACATGCTCGCCGACGAAATGCGGGGGGCGGCCGCCGACGCCGGGACGTACGCGGTCTTCTCCGACCCGCGGGACGAATTCGACGGAGAGGCGATCTGCGGTGATCCAGAGACGATCAACGGCATCGTCGTGACCAGTCGCTCGAAGGCGGACAACGACCCGCCGAAGCAGTCGATGAAGTCGATGCACCCGAAGGTCTCCGGAACCGTCCACTACGCGAAGGCATTCGAGAAAACCCTCGGCGGTTAGCACGCGTTGCCGGAAACCCCTCCGGGGGCGCCCCACTTGGTACGGAACGGCTGGTTCAACCCCTGACGGGATCCGTCAGGGGTTGTTCAGGTACGCCAGCACCGCCAGTACGCGGCGGTTGGTCGCGTCGTCGTCCGTGATGCCCAGCTTGCCGAACAGGGACGTCGTGTACTTGCTGATCGCGCTGTCGCTGAGGAACAGGCGGGCCGCGATGGCCTGGTTGGAGAGGCCCTCGGCCATCAGGGCCAGGACCTCGTGCTCGCGCTCGGTGAGTTTGTCGAGGCGGCGGTGCGACGAGCCGCTGGACAGGAGCTTCGCGATGACCGTCGGGTCCATGGCCGTGCCGCCGGCCGCGACCCGTTCCAGCGCGTCGATGAACTGGTCCGCGTCGAACACGCTCTCCTTCAGGAAGTAGCCGACGCCTCCCGCCCCGTCGGCCAGCAACTCGCGGGCGTACAGCTGCTCCACGTACTGGGACAGGATCAGGACGGGCAGCCCCGGCATCTCGGCGCGGGCGGCGAGGGCCGCGCGCAGGCCCTCGTCGGTCTGCGTCGGCGGCATGCGGACGTCTACCACCGCCACGTCCGGGCGAAACTCGCGCAGGGCGGCCAGCGTCTCCGGCCCGGTCGTGGCCGTACCCACCACCTCGTGTCCGTACGCCTCGATGAGACGGACCATGCCGTCGCGCAGGAGATACAGGTCCTCGGCTACAACGATTCGCATGGCACCATGATCCTCGCGCGGGTCGGCCCGCCGGCCGGACTCGTGACCTCCAGGCTGCCGTCGAACACCGCGAGGCGCCGCCGCAGCCCCGCGAGTCCGCCGCCCTCACGGACGACCGCACCGCCGCGCCCGTCGTCCTCCGCCTCCACGACCAGGCCGGTCCCGTCCTGCGCGAGGGAGATCCGCATCCGCGTCGCACGGGCGTGCTTGACCGCGTTGGTCAGCAGCTCGGCGATGCCGAAGTAGACGGCCGACTCGACGGGCGCGTCCAGCCGCCTCGGCGCGTCCGCGACGACCTCTGTTTCGAGAGGGCTGTCGAGGGCGAGAGCGCGTACGGCGTCGACCAGGCCCCGGTCGTTGAGCACGGGCGGGTTGATCCCGTGCACCAGGTCGCGCAGTTCGGCCAGCGAGGCGGTGGCGCCCGCCCTTGCCTCGCGCATCAGCGCCCTGGCCCGGTCCGGGTCGGTTTCCATCAGCTTCTCCACCGTGGCCAGGGACATCCCGAGCGCGACGAGCCGGGCCTGCGCCCCGTCGTGCAGATCCCGTTCGATCCGGCGGATCTCCGCTGCCTGAGCCACCGTCGCATCGGCCCGCTGCCCCGTGAGTTCGTCCACCCGGTCCGCGAGCGCCATCCTGGCGGACGGCCGCAGGAAACGGACCGCGACCGGGGTGACTGCCCGCCAGGCGTACGGGGAAGAGGCGACGGTCACGAGGAGGCCGAGGAGCCGGACCGGTCGGCCCGTTCCCAGCCCGACGGCACCCCACACCACCCCCGCGAGTGGCACGCACGCCACGATCCCCGCCGTGAACGGGGCGATCGCCGTGAACCGCAGGTCGCGCCAGTTCGCCGGGTCCTTCCAGCGCAGCCGCCACCGCTGGTCCATGACGGCGTCCCGCTGGGTGCGGTGGTAGTCGAAGCCGTTCCACCAGAAGCCGGTGGCCATGCGTGTCACCGGCGGGGCGGTCCGGTAGCCGGAGGGGATCCCGGTCCCGGACCAGCGGGCGACCAGCGCGCGGACCGCCCGGCACACGGGGCGCGTCAGGGCGAGCGTTCCCACGCACCCCAGCACCAACGGCCCGACCCACGACCAGGGGTTCGCCGCGCCCCACGCGATGCCCCACGCCACCGCGCCCGCCCACACGGCCGGGATCAGCAGTGTGACGGCGGCGACGGCGCCCGCCCGTACGAACCCGATACCCGCCCCGGCCGCCCACGACCCCAGCACTCTCATCGCCCGCTGCCTCTCCGCGTCCGTCCCGATGTCCCCACTCTGCACCGGGCGGAGGGCTCGGAGGCGCCGCTCGGGCGAGGAGTGGGTCTGGACCCACCCCCTTGTGCGCCCAGACGCATACCGTGCCGGATCAGCGCTTCGTAGCGTCGTCACCATGACCACGAACACGAACCTTCAGCCCGAGGCCCTGAGGGCCCTCGCATCGGCGCGCCGGAGCATCACGCTCTACGGCGCACTCACCGCCACCGCCCTCGGGGCGGTCGTCGTGGTGGCCGCCACGGGTCACACGGTGAACACCTTCATGTGGGTCCGCGCGGTCCTGCTGCCGGTGATCGCGTACGTCCTGCTCCGCATCACGGCCTCGGCCACCGGGGGCTCCCGCCGCGCCTTCGACCGCGTGAGCACCCTTGCGGTGATCATGCCCATCGCCATCATCGGCGTCGACCTGATCCCGGGCGTCTGCCCGCCCTGGTACGCGGTGACGCAGACGCTGTGCATGCTGCCGGTGATCCGCGTCGCGTTCCTCACCCGGGGGACGGCCCTGAAGGCGGCCTTTCCCAAGGCGGGTTGAGGGAAGGGTGCCCCCTCAGGCCGTGCCGTTCCCCCGCAGCGGCTTCGCGAAGCAGCGGCTGTTGGGGTAGGTGCGGTAGTGGCCGAACTTTTCGCACGGGGTGTAGCCGCTGGAGAGGTACAGGGCGATGGCCTCCGGCTGGCGGTCGCCGGTTTCCAGGACCATGCGGGTGCGGCCCGCAGCGCGGGCGTCCGCTTCCAGGGCGGCCAGGATGCGGCGGGCGAGGCCCAGGCCGCGGCCCTCTGGTATGACGTACATCCGCTTCAGCTCGGCGTCGCTGTCCGAGTAGCCCTCCTCGTTGCGCTCCTGTGAGCGCCAGCCGCCCGTGGCGACCGGCTGGTCCGACGCGTCGTACGCGATCAGGTACAGGCCGTGAGGCGGGTCGAACATCGTGGCGTCCAGGGGTGTGACATCGCCCTCGTCGCCGTAGCGCTCCGCGTATTCGAGCTGCACGCGATCGTTGAGTTTGACGGCATCGGGGTGGTCGAAGGCCCGGACGTGGATATTCATGCGAGGCATCGTACATGTATGCGGCATGCGTTGGTCGGTATCGTGCCGGAATGCTCACTGTGACCTCCGACAGTGTGCGTAGCAGTCTCCGAGTGCCTGTGATTTTGAGGAGCATGTTTTGCTCACCGTGACCTCCGTGAATGTAAACGGACTCCGCGCCGCCGCCAAGAAGGGCTTCGTCGAGTGGCTGGCGCAGACCGACGCCGACGTGATCTGCCTCCAGGAAGTGCGCGCCGAGCCCGAGCAGCTGCCCGCGGACGTACGTGACCCCGAGGGCTGGCACACCGTCCACGCGCCGGCCGCCGCCAAGGGGCGGGCCGGGGTCTCCCTCTACTCGCGGCGCGCCCCCGAGCGCGTACAGATCGGTTTCGGCGGGTACGGGCACGCCGGGTGCGAGGAGTTCGACACGAGCGGGCGGTACGTCGAGATCGACCTGCCCGGCGTCACGGTCGCGAGCCTGTACCTGCCCTCCGGTGAGGTCGGCACCGAGCGGCAGGACGAGAAGGAGCGCTTCATGGCCGCCTTCCTGCCCTACCTCGTCGGGCTGAAGGCCCGCGCCGCCGCCGAGGGTCGCGAGGTCGTCGTCTGCGGTGACTGGAACATCGCCCACCAGGAGGCCGACCTCAAGAACTGGCGCGCCAACCGCAAGAACTCCGGCTTCCTCCCCGAGGAGCGCGCGTGGCTGACCCGGGTGTTCGAGGAGGCCGCGTACGTCGACGTCGTACGCGCCCTGCACCCGGATGTCGAGGGCCCGTACTCGTGGTGGTCGTACCGGGGGCGCGCGTTCGACAACGACACCGGCTGGCGCATCGACTACCAGGTCGCGACCCCCGGCCTCGCCGCCCGTGCCGTGAAGGCGTGGGTGGAGCGGGCCGCCACCCACGGCGAGCGGTGGAGCGACCACGCGCCGGTGACGGTGGTGTACGAGCAGTAGGAGCGGGGTACGGCGAGGGCGCCGCGCCCTACTCGGTGTGGGCCAGTACGTCGTCCCAGACGTTGCCGCCGTCCGCCCAGGTCCAGAGCCACTGCCTCAACGACGGTGCCGCGTACCGCAGTCCGTCGTGGGGGTCCTCGCCCCGGTCCGGCTCCCAGCCGTCGGCGTCCCAGAGCAGGACCGGGTGGTCGACGGCGGTGAGCGAGACGTACCACTCCATGGTGCAGCCGCCATCCGTGAGGAAGAGCCACGATGCCGGTGGTCCCGACTCCGTCCGTCCGGCGTGGGCGGTCGTCGCGCAGGGCCAGTCCGGGACCGGCCAGTGCGGAACGCGCCGGGGCGTCAGCGACGCGAGGCCGCCTTCGGGGCCGAACCCTCCGTCGCCCACCTCGGTGTAGACGCGGCGGAGCAGTCCGGGCAGGGGGTGGCCGAGGCTGCGTTCGGCGCGGTCTACCTCCGTCCCCGTGAGAGGCGGGAAGGGCCGGTCCGGAAGGCAGCGGGCAGCGGGGTGCGCCTTCTCAGTGCCCCACGCGAGGGCACGCAGCCGCTCCACAAGCGCGTCGTCGTCTGCGGCGGTGCGGTGCGCGGCATCGGTCACGAGCGGGGACTGTAGTACGCCCCCGCCCCGGTCGCCCCGGCGGACCGCCCCCTACACCCGCCCACCCCCCGGCGTCCGCAGCATCCGCCCCGCCGTCACCGCCGCCAGGAGCATGCACAGCGCGGCCCACCACGGGGGGCCGTCGAGCAGGGTGTACAGCGCGGTGCCCAGGGCTGCGGTCAGGAACAGGGTGGTCATCAGGGCGCCCGCCGTCGCGCCGGAGTGGCGGGGGGTGAGGTCGGTCAGCGTGGCTGTGAAGAGCGCGGTGAGGGTGAGGCCGATGCCGATGCCTGCCACGATCAGACAGGCCGACATGGCGGCGTAACCGCTGCCGGTCTCGATGGCGACGATGCCCAGCGCCACCCCGACCGCCGTCGCCGGCAGGCCCGTCACCGCCGTGCGCGCCGGTGTCATGCCGTCGCGCAGCAGGCGCGGCGCGATCCAGCCGCCGCCGACCGCCACCGCCACCAGCATCGGCAGCATCGGCCCCTTCCACGGCGCCGAGTCGTCGAACGCCTCGCCCATGATGCCGGTCAGCGGCGGCAGCAGGCTGAGGATGCTGAAGCCGACCAGGCCCATCGTCAGGAAGCCGCCCCGCCGCCCGCGGTCCCGGAGGACGTACGGCGGAAGCAACGGGGCCGCCGCCGCCCGCTGCCGCGCCGCGAACGCGATCAGCAGTGCGATGCCCACGCCCAGCCCGACGACTGCGTCGCCGTCCACCCGGCCCGCCGACGGGACCCCCACCAGGCCGTACATGGCCGCCCCCGCCCCCAGGAAGCCCAGCAGCGCGCCCGGCAGGTCGGCCGCCACGCCGTCCGTCCGGGCCGGGGAGTCCGGCGGCAGCGTCCGCGCACCCGTCAGGGCCAGCAGCGCGAGCGCCGGTGCCACGGCCGTGAGCGGTCCCCTGGCCATGAACCACAGGGCATCGCTCCCCAGCAGCCCGAGCATCGGACCGCACGCGCTCACCGCCGCGTAGGCACCGAAGCCCCGGCCCCCTCCGCCCCGCGACGCCGCCACCGTCGCCAGCGCCCCCGCCGTCGCCAGCGCGCCGAACCCGCCCTGCAGAGCGCGGCCCGCGAGGAGCAGTGGCGGGGCACCGGCCAGCAGGGCGAGCCCGCAGAGCACCCCGGACGCCGCGAAGCCCGTCACACCGGTGATCAGCGACCGCCTGCGGCCCACCCGGTCCGCGATATGGCCACCGGGCACCAGCATGGCGGCGAACGCGACCGCGAAGGCGTACGAGACGGGCGCGGAGGTGGGATAGGGCGCCGCCCCTCCGTCGGGACCGGCCGGGTTCCCGAGCTCCGCCCCGGCCAGCACCGCCAGTTGCGCCACCACGATCATGGCGAGGCCCCGCATACGGGACGCGCCGGGCGGGTACGCGGGAGTCGTCGGCGGGTACGCGGGAGAGGCGACCGGCTCCGTCACGGCAGAAGCGGAAGAGGCCCCGGCACCGGGCGCCTCCGGCCCCGGTCCGGCGGACGCCGCCTCCCGCGTCTCCGGCCCCGGTCCGGCGGACGCCGCCTCCCGCGCCTCCGGCCCCGGTCCGGCGGGCGCCGGCTCCCGCGCCTCCGGCACGTAGTCCAGCAGCCGCGCCGAGCGACGCCCCAGTTCCGCCAGCACCTCGCCCGGCAGCCACACCGCGTCCTCGTCCCCGGACGTGCGGGCGGCGATCTCCTCCGGGGTGGGCCGGGCCGCCGGTTCCTTCGCCAGGCAGGCGCGTACGAGGGGGAGCAACGCCTCCGGGACGTCCGTCAGATCGGGTTCTTCCTCCGCGATCCGGAACAGGTGCGCGTTCAGACCGGTGTCCGCGGCGCCGAAGAGAAGGCGGCCCGTCGCCGCGTACACCAGGACCGCGCCCAGGCAGAACACATCACTGGCCGGAGTGAGTTCGAGGCCCCTTACCTGTTCCGGGGACATGAAACCCGGTGAACCGATCAGCATGCCCGGACGGGTGAGCAGGCTGCCGTCCGGCAGGTTGTCCATCGCGCGGGCGATGCCGAAGTCGATGACCCGCGGCCCGTCCACCGTCACCAGCACGTTGGACGGCTTCAGGTCGCGGTGGATGAGCTCCGCCCCGTGCACGGCCTCCAGCGCGAGGGCGAGGCGGTTCGCCAGGACGCGCACCGAGTGCTCGGGCAGCGGGCCGTAGTCCGCCCCGACCACCGTCGTCAGATCGGGACCCGGTACGTACTGCGTGGCCACCCACGGTACTTCGGCCCCGGTGTCCGCGCCGAGGACGTCCGCCGTCCATCTCCCGCCCACCCGCCGGGCCGCCGCCACCTCGCGCGCGAAGCGCTTGCGGAACTCCGCCTGCGCCGCGTACTCGCGCTGCACGACCTTCACCGCGACCGTGCGGCCGACGTCCGAGCGGCCGAGGTAGACGAGTCCCATCCCGCCCGCGCCCAGGCGCGCGATCAGGCGGTAGGGGCCGATGCGCGTGGGGTCCTCGGCGGTCAGCGGCTTCATCCCGGCAACCTAGCCGGGGGCGGCCGGTACGGGGGGCGGAAAGCCGGAGATCCGCACCGGATCTACCCGGGCTCCTCCGTCGGCTTCCGCCGCAACCGACGGTCCAGCGCCATCGACAGCTCCGCGTCCACCACCGCCCGTGCCAGCGGGCGCAGTTGGGGTGGTTCCGGATCCATCTCCGCGCCGTACTCCTGGAGCACCGACACGAACAGGTCCGCCAGGGCCTCCGCGTGGTGGCGGACGTGGCGGCCCGTTGAGAGGACCGCGGAGAGCGGCACGCCTTCCCGTACCAGCTCGGCCGAAACGTCCAGCAGGCGGCGGCTGATGTGGACGATCTCCGTGCCGTCCGTCCCCAGGTAGCCCAGCTCCATCGCCAGCGCCAGGTTCTCCGGCGTGGACTCGCCCTCGAAGTAGTCCGCCAGCTGCTCGGGCGTCAGGTGGACCGGGGTCTCCTCGGACGGCTCGCCCAGGCCCAGCACCTCCGCGACATCGCGGCCGCTCTCGAACGTACGGGCGAGATCGGCGATGCCGGTCAGGGTGTGGCCGCGTTCCAGGAGGCCCGTGATCGTGCGCAGGCGGGCCAGGTGGTGGTCGTCGTACCAGGCGATGCGGCCCTCGCGCCGGGGCGGCGAGATCAGGCCGCGCTCACGGTAGAAGCGCACGGTCCGCACGGGGATGCCGGCCTCCTTGGCCAGCTCCTCCATGCGGTACTCGCGGTGCTCGGGTCCTTCTGCCACCCCCGCAGCCTATCCGCCTCCCCAGGGCGCGGGCCCCAGGTTGTACCGGGGGTAACTTTCCCTCGTCCGCCCCCTACCCATCGGTACTCCGCTGCTCTACCCTCCCAACCATGCCAGTGATTGCTGGCAGAGTCGTGTGACGTACCGCGGGAGGCGGCAGCATGGCCCAGCACGAGCATGTACGCGTGGCGGTGATCGGATCCGGATTCGGGGGCCTCGGTGCCGCGGTCCGGCTGCGACGCGAAGGCATCACCGATTTCGTGATCCTGGAGCGCGCCGGTTCCGTCGGCGGCACCTGGCGCGACAACAGCTACCCCGGCTGCGCCTGCGACGTACCGTCCCACCTGTACTCCTTCTCGTTCGCCCCCAACCCCGAGTGGCCGCGCACCTTCTCCGGGCAGGAGCACATCCGCGCCTACCTGGAGCACGTCGCCGACACCTTCGGGCTCCGCGCCCATCTGCGCCTCAACCACGAGGTGAAGCAGATGCGCTGGGACAACGACGAGCTGCACTGGATCATCGACAGCGCCAACGGGACCACCATCGTGGCGGACGTCGTCGTCTCCGCGACCGGGCCGCTCTCCGACCCGAAGATGCCCGACATCCCGGGGCTCGCCGACTTCCCCGGCAAGGTCTTCCACTCCGCCCGCTGGGACCACGACGCCGACCTCACCGGCAAGCGCGTCGCGATGATCGGCACCGGCGCCTCCGCCATCCAGATCGTGCCCGCGATCCAGCCGAAGGTCGGGAAGCTGACGCTCTTCCAGCGCACCCCGCCCTGGGTCATGCCCCGCATGGACCGGAAGATCAGCGGCCTGGAGCGCAAGCTCCACCGCGCCCTGCCCGCCACCGGCACCGCCCGCCGCGGACTCCTCTGGGGCATCCGGGAGTTGCAGGTCAGCGCCTTCACCAAGCACCCCGACCAGCTCGGCCTGGTCGAGCGCATAGCCAAGTCCAACATGGCCCGTGCCATCAAGGACCCCGCCCTGCGCGCCAAGCTGACCCCCTCGTACCGCATCGGCTGCAAGCGCATCCTGCTGTCGAGCACGTACTACCCGGCCCTCGCCCAGCCCAATGTCGACGTCGTCGCCTCCGGCCTCGCCGAGGTCCGCGGCAGCACGCTCGTCGCGTCGGACGGTACGGAGACCGAGGTCGACGCGATCATCTTCGGCACCGGATTCCACGTCACCGACATGCCGATCGCCGAACGCGTCGTCGGCGCCGACGGGATCACGCTCACCGAGTCCTGGAAGGACGGCATGCAGGCCCTGCGCGGCGCCAGCGCGGCCGGCTTCCCGAACTGGATGACGATCATCGGCCCCAACACCGGGCTCGGGAACTCCTCGATGATCCTCATGATCGAGTCCCAGCTGAACTACATGGCGGACTACCTGCGCCAGCTGAACCTCCTCGGCGGCAAGGCGGCCCTCGACGCCCGCCCCTCCGCCGTCAACACCTGGAACCGCCGCGTCCAGGACCGCATGAAGCGCACCGTCTGGAACACCGGCGGCTGCACCAGTTGGTACCTGGACGCCAACGGCCGCAACACCACCGTCTGGCCCGGCACCACCGCCGAGTTCCGCAAGGCCACCCGGACCGTCGACGTGTCCGAATACCAGGTCCTGCGCCCGACCGTCCCCGCCCCGCGCACGTCCGGTGACACCGTCTCCGAGGAGGCCGTCCGATGAGCCGTCCCCTGCCCGTCGCCGGCCGCCGCCCCGTGGCCGCCCGCGAACTCCTCGCCGTTTCCGCCGACGGCTCCCGGGTACACGTCGAGATCCACGGACAGGAGGGCGCGCCCGCCGTCGTCCTTTCCCACGGCTGGACCTGCAACACCAGCTTCTGGGACGCCCAGATACGGGACCTGGCCGTCGACCACCGCGTCATCGTCTACGACCAGCGCGGCCACGGCACCTCGCCCGCCGCGGCCCGCGACGGCTACAGCACGGACGCCCTCGCCGACGACCTCGAAGCCGTGCTCGCCGCGACCCTCGCCCCCGGCGAGAAGGCGGTTCTCGCCGGGCACTCCATGGGCGGCATGACCATCATGGCCGCCTCCCGCCGCCCCCAGCTGCGCGAGCACGCCGTCGCCGTCCTGCTGTGCAGCACCGGAAGCTCCCGGCTCCTCGCCGAGTCGCTCGTCGTGCCGATGCGCCCCGGAGCCGTACGCACCCGCCTCACCCGCGCGGTCCTCGGCGCGCGCGCCCCGCTCGGACCGGTCACGCCGGTCTCCCGGCGGCTACTGAAGTACGGGACGATGGGCGCCGGTTCGGCCCCCGACCGGGTCGACACCTGCGCCCGCATCGTGCACGCCTGCCCGCGCATACCCCGGGTCGCGTGGGGGAACGTCCTCGCCGAACTCGATCTGGACGAGGGCGTACGGGAGCTGCGGGTGCCCACCGCGATCATCGCGGGTACGGAGGACCGGCTCACCCCGCCCGTCCACGCCCGCGCCCTCGCGGCCGCGCTGCCCGACTGCCTCGGCCTCACCGAACTGACGGGCATGGGGCACATGACGCCCGTCGAGGCGCCGGAGCTCGTCACGGCGAAGATAAGGGAACTGGTGACCGCCTACCTTCCGGGCGGCCCGGACCGGGACGGCCGGGGTACTACAGACATCGAGGGCAAGGAGGAGGTCGCATGAGCGGCACGGGAAGTCTCGAAGGACAGGTCGTCGTCGTCACCGGCGCGGCACGGGGCGTCGGTGAACTCCTCGCCCGCAAGCTCTCCGCCCGGGGCGCGATCCTCGCCCTCGTCGGCCTCGAACCCGACGAGCTGAAGAAGGTTTCGGCCCGCCTCCACGGTGAAAGCGACCACTGGCACGCCGACGTCACCGATCACGACGCGATGGCCCGCGTCGCGCAGGACGTCAAGGCGCGCTTCGGGAAGGTCGACATCGTCGTCGCCAACGCGGGCGTCGCCACCGGAGGCCCCCTGGTCGACTCCGACCCGGTCGCCTGGCGCCGCGTCATCGAGGTCAACCTCATCGGCGGCGCGGTGACGGCTCGCGCCTTCCTGCCCGTGCTGATGGAGAGCCGCGGCTACTTCCTCCAGATCGCGTCCCTCGCCGCGATGACCCCGGCCCCGATGATGAGCGCCTACTGCGCCTCCAAGTCGGGCGTCGAGGCGTTCGCGCACAGCCTGCGCGCCGAAGTCGGCTACAAGGGTGTGAAGGTCGGCGTCGGCTACCTCTCCTGGACCGACACCGACATGGTGCGCGGCGCCGACGAGGACGACGTCATGCGCGACCTCCGCAAGCGGCTGCCCTGGCCCACCAACCGCACGTACCCCCTCGGCCCCGCCGTGGACCGCATCGTCGCCGGGATCGAGCGCCGCTCCGCCCACGTCTACGCCCAGTGGTGGTTGCGCGGCATGCAGTCCGTACGCGGCTACCTGCCGACCCTCATCGGCGTCGTCGGCCAGCGCGAGATGCGCCGCATCGGCCCGCGCATGGAGGGCATGAGCAAGGGCCTCGTCGGTGCGGGAGGCGCCGCTGACCAGCAGGAACGCGCCGCGCACACGCAGCGTGAGTGATCGACATGCGGAGCGTGGTCGGCCGTGTGAATCTGGTCGAGGCCCCACCGGGGCCAAACCCCCACGCATCACATAGGAGTGAACAGCATGGCGATCGCCGACCAGTTCAAGGACAAGGCCAAGAACCTCTCCGGCCAGGCGCAGGACGAGACCAAGGACCGCCAGCGCCAGGGCCAGGGCCAGGGCCGCGACCGCGCGAAGGACGCCGGCCAGCAGGGCCGCGACCGCGCGAAGGGCGCCGCCCAGCGCGCCCAGGACGAGGCGAGCGAGCGCTTCGACCGGTAACGGCCGCGCGGTGACGCCGAGGGGCGTGTCCGGATTCGTCCGGGCGCGCCCCTTCGCGTGTGCCGCGCCCGGACGTCATGGACGGGGGCGCTCCCGGGGCTCGCTCGGACCCCGGAACGGCAGCGTCCGGCTGAACACGAGATTCGTCGTCGTACTCCCGAACTCGGCCAGCTCGTCCACGATCTCCTCCAGATGCGCCATCGAGGTGGCCGCCACCTTCAGGACGTAGCAGTCGTCCCCGGTGGTACGCAGGCACTCCAGGATCTCCGTACGCTCCCCGAGCATCCGCCGCAGCGGTTCGTGCCGACTGCCGGGGTACTTGAGCCGGACCACCGCGAGCGCCACGTATCCGGCCCGTTCGAGGTCCACCTCCGCGCGGTAGCCCGTCACGATCCCGGCCGCTTCCAGCCGCCGCACCCGTTCCGTCGTCGCCGACGCGCTCAGGTTCACCCGCCGCGCCAGCTCCGTGAAGGCGATCCGGCCGTCCCGCTGGAGCTCGTCCAGGATCGCCCAGTCCGTCGAGTCGAGATTCCCGGTCATCCGGTCAGATTACCGGGATATTCGCGGCCGAACTGCCGCTGAACAGACGGGAATCCCTTCAAGGAGGCGGGTCGCCGTGGCTAGGCTCGACGGCGTGAAGATCGGCGTGAACGTCCCCAATTTCGGCCCCGGCACCGACCCCGGCGTCCTGCGCGACTGGGCGCAGACCGTGGAGGGCCTGGGCTTCGACCTGCTGATGCTCTCCGACCACGTGGCCATCACGCCCGACGTCGCCGAGCGCTATCCGGCCCCCTTCTACGAGCCCTTCACCACCCTGTCCTGGCTCGCGGCCCTCACCACCCGCGTCCGCCTCGGCACGACGGTGCTCATCGCCCCCTACCGCCACCCCCTGCTGACCGCCCGCATGGCGGCCAACCTGGACGCGCTCAGCGGTGGACGGTTCGTCCTGGGTGTGGGAGTGGGCTGGGCCCGGCAGGAGTTCGCGGCCCTCGGCATCCCGTTCGAGCGGCGCGGACGCCTCACGGACGACGTCCTGCGGGACCTCCGGGGAGCGTGGGCGGACACCGCCGCCTACGGGAACCGGCGCATCCCGGTCTGGGTCGGCGGCAACAGCGACGCGGGCCTGCGGCGGGCCGTACGGTTCGGGGACGCCTGGCACCCCCTGCGCTGCACGATGCCGTGGCTCCGCGAGGCGGCGGACCGGCTTCGGGCCTCCGCGTCCGAACAGGAAGCCGCAGTCCCCGCGTTCGCGCCCCGGATCGCGCTCCGGCTCACCGCGTCACCGGTCGACGGGCCCGAACGCCTCGCGGGCGAGGGCACGATCGACCAGATCATGGACGACCTGGACGCGCTGCGGCTCCTGGGCGCCGACACCGTCGTCCTCGACCCGTACCACGGCGACCCGAGCGAGACGTCCCGCCCCCAGCCCGCCCGCCAGGCCCTGGCCACGGTGGCCGCCCACCTCTCGACAACGGAGCAGTCATGACCACGACCGCCGACCACCCCCTTCTCCGGCGCGCCATCGCTCTCGCGGCCGAGGCCCGCGAGAGCGGCAACCCGCCGTACGGGTCGCTGCTCGCGGCCCCGGACGGCACGGTGCTCGCGGAGGACCGCAACACGACCCTCACCGACCGGGACATCACCGCCCACCCCGAACTGAAGCTGGCCCGCTGGGCCGCGCGGGAGCTGGACGCGGCGACGGCCGCCGCCACGACGATGTACACCAGCTGCGAGCCCTGCACGATGTGCGCGGCGGTCATCCAGCAGGCGGGGCTTGGCCGAGTGGTCTTCGCCCTCTCCGGCGATCAGTTGCTGACCATCCGCCCGGGCAGCGGCCGCCCTCCCGTACCGCAGGAGGGACCGGCGCTGCTGGAAGAGGTACGGGCAGTGGTGGAGCCGTACTACCGCGTCACACGGCCTTGACGGATGCGATGAACGGCGCCCAGGCGGCGGCGTTGACGACGAGCGCGGGCCCGTCGGGCCGCTTGGAGTCACGGACGGGGACGAGCCCGGGGTGGCCGTCGGCCACCTCTAGGCAGTCGCCGCCGCTGCTGTTGCTGTAGCTGCTCTTACGCCACAGGGCGTACCCCTCGGCCACCTCCAGGCAGTTCCCGCCGCTGGTGTTGCTGTAGCTGCTCTTACGCCAGATCGCGGCGGTCAAGTCGTGCTGGATGGGCGCCATTTCGGTATTCCTCTGCCGCAGCCTCGATCATGGCCAGGGACGCCTCCAGCGGCGAGGCGACGGCCCTCAGGAGATCGTACGATCTCCGGTACTGCTTCACGAGGCCCGGATCGTCGACGGTCTGGCCGTGGTGCTGGCCCTCCATGTAGACGAGCGGCGGAGCGTCCGCGAAGTCGAGCACCATGATGCTGCTTTGCATGAGCGGATGCGCACCGGTTTTCCACGGGATGATCTGTACAAAGATCCGGCCGCGCTTGATGAGTGCGGCAATGTGGTCGAGCTGTTCGGCCATCTGCTCCGGCGGCAGGACGGCGTTCCACAGCAGGGCCTCGGGCAGGATCACCCAGTACTCGGGGGTGAGCTGGTTGTCCTCGAAGATCTGTGCCCGTGCCAGCCGAGCCTTGACCTTCTCGTCGGTCTCCTCCGGGAGTTCCTGCAAGCGTTCGCCGCGAAACAGCGCGCGAATGTACGCCTCCGTCTGGAGCAGCCCAGGAATGAGGGTGGGCGACCACTCCTCGATCGTCAGCGCCTGCTTCTCCGCCTCCAGCACGCGCGCGAAGTACTCAGCGTGGCCCCTGCGTCGGGCCTCCTGCACGTCTTCACAACGCCGAACGAAGAAGTCCGTGCCCAGCTTGCGGTCCACATGCACCGCGAGGTCCATCGGCATGCCTCGGCCGCCGTGCTCGATCGCGCTGAGCAGGCCGATCCCGTAGTAGCTGCCCTCCGACAGCTTCTCCAGGGTCAGGCCCGCCGCCTCCCGGTGGTACCGCAGCTCCTTCCCGTAGAACTGGGACACTCCCGCCGAACCATCGATCTCCTTGGCCACCGCCGACCGCCTTTCACGCCTCGCTCTGTGGAGCGGAATTGCCTTCCAAGGTAGAGGTTCATAGGGCAGCGTGTGAGGTGTTCGTCACAGCAGGCAACCGAAAGGTGGACGGCCCTCATGGACCACGCCCCGTACGACATCGGCCAGGAGATCGACGCATTGCGCACGGCGCTCAAGGCCAACGGCATCACGCTGCCGTCACTCGGAGTTGACCCGCTGACGCTCGCGTGGACGAGCCGGCAGCCGCTCGTCGCGCTCGGTAACTGCAACACGGAGACGGCGCGTCAGCTGGCCGAGGTGCTTCAGAGGGCGGCCGGGGGATGAACGGGCTGCCCCTGACATGGGAGTTCCTGGCGGTCCCGCAGGCCGTGCCGGAGGTGCGGCAGATACTGCGGGAGCGGTTCGACGGCGAGGACGCGGGCGATCTCGTCCTGTGTGCCAGCGAGTTGCTGGCCAACGTCATCACTCACGTGGGGGAGCGCACGCCGGTGGCGCTACGCGTGAGCGCGACGCCCGCGGGGCGCGTACGGGTCGCAGTGAGCGACCCCGCAGCAGCGGTCTGGCCGGTCCTCCGCGAAACCGACCCGGAGGGTACGTCGGGCCGAGGACTCCAGCTCCTGGACGCGCTCGCGCTCCGCTGGGGCGTGGAGCAGGCCCCGTACCGCAAGACGGTGTGGTGCGAACTGCGAGCGCCGAAGCGGCGGGTGGGCGTCCGGCCTGACAGGGCGGGGGCGGCGCTGTCACCTCAAGGCTGAACGCGCTGTCGACACGCTTGTGGACCGGCT
This sequence comes from Streptomyces sp. NBC_00209, assembly GCF_045206345.1. NCBI lineage: Bacteria > Bacillati > Actinomycetota > Actinomycetes > Kitasatosporales > Streptomycetaceae > Streptomyces > Streptomyces sp. NBC_00209. The sequence goes on from NZ_CP108121.1 coordinate 4,200,710, forward strand.
GAGCACGTCGGGCGAGCCGTACTCCCGCCATCTCGGCGGCGGACCGGTGAGGAGAGCCGATGAAACACTCCGAGCTACGCCGAAGCCGGGTATGCCTTCGCCCTTGGCCAAGCCGTTTACGACCGGCTCCAGGGCGGTCGGGACCGCGCCGTCGGCGAAGGAGGCGACGTGTTCGCGCACATCCCCACCCAGTGGAAGGACATCCGCACATGGGCCAGGAACCACTTCCCCCCGCCGAAGCCGTCGCCCTCCTCACCGGGCACACAGGCACCCCCACCGCGATCCAGCTCCTGAGCGACCGGCGCGGCTCCCGGGTCTGGAAGGTCCAGGGCCCCGGAGGAGCGGTCGTCGTGAAGGCCAACGACCCCGACGGCGACAACGCCCACGAGAAGGCCGCGGAGATGGCCCAGGAGGACGACCACCTTCTTCGCCTCACGGCCGCAGGGGCCCTCAGCCCCGACTACCGGGTGGGTGCCGGGACGTGGGCGGGCGGCCGGTGGCTGGCCGTCAACTGGATCGACGGCGCACCCCTGTGGCGGGCGCTCGCCCCGGCCCGCAGCCCGGAAGGAGACCGCGCCACGGTCCGGCCCCGGCTCACGGGCATCGCCCGCAGTTGGTCGGAGAGCCTCGCCCGGATGCATGCCGCCGGATGGGCTCACGCCGACGTCCAGCCCACCAACGCCCTTGTCACGAACGACGGCCGGGCGGCGGTCATCGACTACGCCCTCGCCTGCGGACCCGACGACGGACACCGCCGCGTTCCGTACCGGGGAGCCCTCACCCACACCACCGCACCGGAGATCGCCACCGCGATCCTCGCCACCCCCGACGACACCCACATCCAGGCGCACCCGGCCGCCGACATCTGGAGCCTGGGCGCCTCCCTGTTCTGGTGCTGGACCGGCCACCGACCCGTCCCGTACGACGACACCACCGACCGACTGGAGAAGTTGGCCGCGATCACCAAGGGCACCACCACCGCGCTGCGCGATGTCCGCCCGTGGCCGTTCCCCGCGTTCGAGGACACCCTCACCGCCTGCCTGGCCCCCGACCCCTCCGACCGGCCCACCGCGAAGGAGCTGACCACCGGATGGTGACCCTGCGCGCCCTGCGCCCCGACGACGCCACCGCCCTCACCCGCGTCTACAGCGGCGCCTCCATCCGGCACACCACCGGCCGGCCCCTCACACTCGGCCAGGCCCACGAGAAGATCCGCGCCGCCCTCGCCCGAGCCGCCGAAGCCCCGCGTGCACAGTGGAGCTGGGGCATCCTCCGCGCAGACACCTGGGGCCACGGCTACGCCACCCAGGCCGTGCACCAGGTCGTCTCCGTCGCCTTCACCACCGCCGGCCTCAACCGGCTGGAGGCCATGCACCACCCCGACAACCCGGCCTCCGGCCGCGTCCTGGCCAAAGCCGGGTTCACCCGCATCGGCACATCCGACCGGCAGACCGACAACGGAACCGTCCCTTACGAGCTGTACGCCTTGGAGCCACCCGACCGCTGCCCTCGGGCCTGTCTGAGATGGCGATCAACGCATCCCAGGTCTTGATCGACATTTCGAGCACCGCCTAGCGTCAGGATGGTGGAATCAACGCACCGGCCCGCCGCCCGGGTCATCTGTCTGGACGCCGCCCATCGCCTGCTTCTTCTGCGCTGGCGTGATCCGTTCGACGGGACGTGGCTCTGGGAGCCACCCGGTGGCGGTATCGAGCCAGGCGAGACGCCGCTGGTGGCGGCGCGACGAGAACTGGCTGAGGAAACCGGACTCGACCCGGCTGCGGTGCTTGACCGGTCTGTGCCAGTCGACCGTGATGTTCGGTGGAACGGCAAGCGATACGTCGGGACGGAGCACTTCTTCGTTGCGCAGTTCGCCGACGAGAAACCATCGCTCGTGCGGACCGGCCTGCTCCCCGACGAACAGGTCAACCTGGACACGTACGGCTGGATCGAATGGCCGGATCTGCACGCGCTGCCAGACCCGGTTGAGCCGCCACAGCTGCTGGCCGTACTCGGCACCCTGGTGCCAGACGGTCCGTGGCGTGATCGGGATCGTCCATGACGGGGTCACGCATGCCCCAGGGCGGCTAGAAGCTGTCGTACGTGGGCCTGCCCTTCGGCCGGTACACGGCCAGGACCGTGCCGCCCTTCGTTCCCGTGACCGTGACCGGCTCCAGGGCCGTCGGGATCGCGCCGTCCGCGAAGAGGCGTTTGCCGGTGCCGAGGATGACCGGGTGGATGGTGAGGCGGTACTCGTCCACCAGGTCCTCGCGCATCAGGGTCTGGGCGAGGTCGCCGCTGCCGACGACGTTGATGTTGCGGCCCTCCGTCTGCTTCAGGCGGCGTACGGCGTCGGCGGTGTCGCCGGTCAGGAGGGAGGAGTTCTGCCAGTCCACGGAGGTCAGGATGCGGGACGCCACGTACTTGTGCATGGAGTTCATGCGTTCCGTGAACGGGTTGTCCGGGTCGGCGGTCGGCCAGTACGAGGCGAAGATGTCGTACGTCTTGCGGCCGAGGAGCATCGCGTCGGTGTCCTCGTACCAGGCGGCGATCGCCTCCCCGACGCCGTCGTCGAACGTGGGCTTCTGCCAGCCGCCGTGCGTGAAGCCGCTCTCGGGGTCCTCCTCGGGGCCGCCGGGGGCCTGCATGACGCCGTCGAGGGTCAGGAACGTGGAGACGATGATCTTGCGCATGGTGGGTTCCTCTCGTTCTGGGGGTGCGGGCGGCCTCAGCGGACGACGTCGAAGACGTTTTTCTGGATGCCGTTGGGGAACGCCTCGTGCTCCACGAGCTTCAGGTGTCGGGTGTCCTTGTCGGCCGCGCTGAACAGGCGCTTTCCGGCGCCGAGGAGCAGCGGGAAGACGAGGAGGTGGTAGCGGTCGATCAGACCGGCGTCGGAGAGCGCGTGGTTCAGGGTGGCGCTTCCGTGGACGATGACCGGGCCGCCGTCGGTCGCCTTGAGCGCGGCGACGTCGTCCAGGGAGCGGAGGATGTGGGTCTCGCCCCAGGTGTCCACGAGGCCGTCCTCGGTGAGCGTCGTGGACACGACGTACTTGGGCATCGCCTTGTAGCCGGCGAACTCCTCCATGCCCGGCCACACGGGGCTGAACGCCTCGTAGCTGAGCCGCCCCATCATGAGCGCCCCGGCCTCCTCCTGTTCCCGGCCCTTGATCGCGTACGCCTCGGGCAGGAAGTCGATGCCCTTGAAGGTCCAGCCGGAGTTCCGGTAACCGGGCTCGCCGCCCGGGGCCTCGACCACACCGTCGAGGGAGACGAAGGCGGTGCTGATGAGTGTGCGCATGATGTCCTCGGGGTACGGGCGGCGGGCTTTACACGGGTTCAGACTGCGCGCGGCAGGGAAAGTCATCGGTCCGGCGTTCCGGCAGGGTCCCTCTGATGGCAGAGTCGGTGCGCATGATCGATGACGCCGTGAAACAACGCCTCCACGACAACCTGCGGAACGCCCGTGAGGCCGTCCTGTGGAAGCTCGACGGGCTCGGCGAGTACGACATCCGGCGGCCGCTGACCTGGACCGGGACCAATCTGCTGGGGCTCGTCAAGCACCTGTCGTTCTGGGAGGCCCGGTACTTCGGCGAGGTCTTCGGGCGGCCGTTCCCCGAGCCACTTCCCCGCTGGCAGGACAACGAACCGGGCGGCCCGGAGATGTGGGCCGCCGAGGGGGAGTCGCGGGAGGAGATCACCGGCCGCTACCGCCGGGCGTGGGTGCACACGGACGAGACCGTCGCCGCGCTCGCGCTCGACGCGCCCGGGCGGGTGGAGTGGTGGGGGCGGCCCGAGGTGCGGCTGTTCGACATCATGATCCACATGCACGGCGAGACCGCCCGCCACGCGGGCCACGCCGACATCCTCCGCGAACAGCTCGACCACGCGACGGGCCAAGTGGCCGCGCTCACCGAACCGCAGCAGGACGCGGCGTTCTGGGACACCCACCGCGCGAAGGTCGAACGCGCGGCGCGGGCCGCCGCCGAAGGCGCGTAACGGGGAGGGGCTCGGCGCGCTCCCTGGAGGTGCGTCCAGAGGCACGTGACGCCGGGCGCGGGCCCTGCCTGGCGGCACCGCACGGACCAGCCGGGGATGTGCCTGCACGTCGGTCCTTATAGCATGGGAGTTATGAGCGGTGGGCGGTACTCGATCGAGATCGAGCCCGAGGTGAGGCTGTGGCTGGAGAACATTTCCCCCCAGCACTACACGCAGGCAGAGCGCGTTGCTGACCTGCTTGCCGAGCAGCCCACCACGCTGGACGAGCCGCACTCGCGCCACCTGGGCGGTAAGGTCCGCGAGCTGCGTTTCCGCCTCGGCGATGTCCACCAGCGCATCACCTACTGGCTGGCGCCCGGTCGACGCGTCGTGCTGCTCACCGTGTTCCGTAAGACCAAGATGCGCGAGCAAGCCGAAGTCGACCGAGCCCACGCCGCTCAACGACTGTGTGAGGCTGAGCACCAGGCAGCCTCCGAGCACGACCGCTACAGCCGGGATATCAGGGAGAGGCCATGAACCACAGCGAATGGAGGACGCGCCGCCATCGCCGGATGAATGGCGAACGCGTCGACTTCGACCCCGAGTACGACCGCGTCTACGAGGAAGCCGGCCTGGCCATGACGCTCGGCAAGGCCGTCTACGAACGGCGCAAGCAACTCGGCCTGAGCGAGGCGGACCTGGCCGAGCGCATGCATTCCACCGCAGACGAGATCGAAGGTCTCGAGACCGCCACCGAACTGCCGCCCATCGCCATCATCATGCGCCTTGCCAGAGCCCTGGACCTGACCGTCGACGTGCACCTCGCACCCGGAGACGAGCCGACCGTCACCATCGTGACCCCGGCGGCCTGACCCAGGGAGGAAACATGCCCCACTCCCCGACGGAGCTCGCTCGCGAGCTGGGCCGCCTCGTCCATGAGCGGCGCACCGAACTGGGTCTTTCCCAGGCCGAGCTGGCGGATCGGTGCGGAATGAAACAGCCGCAGGTCTCACGATTCGAGGCCGGCGGCACGGTTCCCACGCTGCCGCTGCTGCGTCGACTGGCCGACGCACTCGGCGCCGACCTGACCATTAGCCTTACTCCTCACGACGAGGCCGCCTGACGACAGGCTCTGGGCTCAGCCCTCCCGCCTGCGCAGCGCCCTCACCTCGCGGTCCGCCGCCCACGCGTCCGCGACCGGGCCCAGGTGGCCGAGCTTGTCCGGGTTGATGACCGAGCGGACCGTCCGGATCCGCCCGTCCCGCACGTCCAGGGACAGGATGTGGAGCACGCCGCCGTCGCGCACGCGGAACAGCGCCCCGGGGCGGCCGTTGACCTCGCGCGGTTCGCAGGTGATGCCCGCCTCGGCCATGAGGGGGTAGACCGTGGCCAGCAGCCGGGCCGCGTTGTCCGCGCCGACGACCGTCCTGGCCAGCTGCGGGGCCTTGCCGCCGCCGTCCCCGACGAGCTGGACATCGGCGGAGAGCAGGCTCCGCAGCCCGTCCACATCGCCCCGGGACAGCGCGTCGAAGAACCGGCCCGCCAGCTCCCGCTGCTCCGCGCGGTCCGCCTCGAACCGGGGCCGCCCCTCGTGCATGTGGCGCCGGGCCCGTACGAGCAGCTGACGGCAGGCCGCCTCGGAGCGGCCCACCGCCGCCGCGATGTCGCCGAAGCCGAAGGCGAAGACCTCCCGCAGCACGAACACCGACCGCTCCAGCGGGCTCAGCCGTTCCAGGAGGAGCAGCGACGCCATCGACACCGAGTCCGCCAGCTCGGCGGCCCGCGCCGGGTCCGCGTACGGGTCGTCCAGCAGCGGTTCGGGCAGCCATGGGCCGACGTACTCCTCCCGCCGCACCCGGGCCGACCGCAGCACGTCGATCGCGATCCGGGTCACCGTGGTGGACAGGAACGCCTTCACCGACTCCGGCCGGGTGGCCGAGGCGTCGTACCGGAGCCAGGTCTCCTGGACGGCGTCCTCCGCCTCGGCGACGCTGCCCAGGATGCGGTACGCGATCGAGAACAGCAGCGCCCGCAGCTCCTCGAACTCCTCGGCCTTGCCCACGCCGGTTCCCCTCCCGCTCTGCTTCTGCTCAGTGGAACTGTCCGGGCCGGTAGTCGCCCGCCGGCTGCTGCGTGATGATGTTCAGCCGGTTCACCGCGTTCATGAACGACACCAGCATGACGAGCGCGGTCAGCTGCTCCTCGTCGTAGAGTTCGGCGGCCCTCGCCCAGGTCTCGTCGTCCACCCCGGTCCCCGCGTCGGCGGTACGGGTGCCCCGCTCGGCGAGGGCCAGGGCCGCGCGCTCCGCGTCGGTGAACACGGTGGCCTCCCGCCAGGCCGCCACGAGATGCAGCCGCACCGCGCTCTCCCCGGCCGCGACGGCCTCCTTCGTGTGCATGTCGAGGCAGGCCGCGCAGCCGTTGATCTGGCTGACGCGGAGCGCGACGAGCTCCTGCGTCGCGGCGGGCAGCGGCAGCCCCTTCATCTCCCGGCCGAACGCCATGAAGTGCTTCAGCGCCCTGCCGGCAGCCGGGTTGGCGAAGTAGTTGAGGCGTGCGTTCACGATGTGCTCCTCGGGTCCGAGCGGGTGCGTTCATACCCGGGACGAGACAGCGGGCGTGGTTGTGACATGGGTGTGCGGTGTCATGGCGTCCGTACGCGTACGGCCTCGGCGGCCCAGTCGAGCGCGGGACCCGGGCTCTCCGGGGCCGGCCAGCCGTTGATCACGGCGAGCAGCTGTACGTAACGGTCGCGGCGCGGGTCGTTGAGGCTCCGGAGCCGGGGGAGGAGCCCGTCCGGGCGGGCGTGCTCGGCGGTGAGGGCCGCGACGACCGGGTCCGCGTCGGGCGAGGCGGGGTCGAGCCCGGCGGCCAGTGCGGGGGCGACGAGGTCGCGGACGGCGGCGGCGAAGTTGCGCCGGGGGACGCCGCCTTGGGGGTGTTCGGCCGCGAGGTCCGCGACCGTCCGCCGGAGGGCGGTGCGGAATCCGGGGTCCTGGGCGAGCGCGGCCCACTCCGCCCAGGCACGGGTCTGCTCGGCGTCGGGGGCGCCGGGCAGATCGGGGGTCAGCGTGCGGGCGACGCCGGGGAGGTCGAGGCCGTCGAAGACCGCGTGCAGGAAGTCGGCGACGAGGCGGCGGCGTTCGTCGTCGGTGAGCCGGGCGAGCTGATGCATGAGATCGGTCTCCTCAGGGGTGAGCCGGCGCTCGGCCACGGCGGCCAGCAGCGCCTGCCGCAGGCGCAGGACGCGGATCTGCGCCTCCAGCGCCTCCACGTGCGCCGCGGCGACGTCGGGCAACGGCAGTTCCCGGTCGGCCACCTTGCGGATCGTGTCCAGGCCGAGCCCGAGCTCCCGCAGGGTCCGTACGAGGCCGAGACGCGCGACGGCGTCGGCGCCGTAGCGGCGGTAGCCGGCCGGGGTGCGGGCGACCGGCGTCACGATCCCGCGATCGGAGTAGTACCGAATCGTCTTCACACCGAGCCCGGTCCGCCGGGCCAGCTCCCCGATCGAGAGGAGCGCGTTGCCGTCCATGGGGCCAGCTTGGGGTCTCCCGTGGGGGGAGACGCAAGGGCGGCCTCCGCATCACGGGCCGTCCCCGGCGCCGTCGCGGCCAGGCACGTGTGCGCAGCGGACGGGAACGTCGCCGGCCCTTCGTACATCTACCTGGTCAGCGACCCGCACCGCTCGGCCGACCCAAGGAGTACCGCATGAACCGGCACCTTTCCGTTCTCGCCGCCGCCGCGGCCGTTCTCCTTGCCGCCGGATGCAGCGAGGCTGTCGAGCACGCACCGCAGAAGCGCGCCGGGAGCCCGGCGCCTTCGCGCGCGGCCGGGCTCGAACTCCCCGCGCGGGCGGCCGTACTCGTCCCCGAGACGCACGGCTCCGGCGATCTCGACCTCAAGCAGTTCACGCCCGGTGAGGGCGGCTACACGGTCTACGCCCGCTGCACCGGTAAGGGCCGGGTCACGATCGTCGACGCCGGCCGGCCCGAGGCCGACCCCAGTCGCATCGCCTGCGACCAGGTCGTCACCGTGGGCCGGGTCTACAGCGAGGCGGAGGCGCAGGCGCTCCGTATGCGGGTCCGGGGCGGGACGGCCACGTGGACGGTGGCGGTCGTGGCCGGTGCGCATGACGCGTGAAGCCGCGGGGCCCGGTCCGGACGGACGCCAACTCGCCTGACAGCATGCGCCCATGACCACCGAGCACATACAGACCCGGGGCGAGGCGCTGGTCGCCGCCGCTCGGGACAAGGATGCCAAGACCGCCCACCGGCATACGGACTTCTTCGTGTTCGGGAGACACATCGACGAGGGCATCCCCTACTGGGAGCGGGCCGTCGAGGCCGGGGACATCTGGTCGCACTACACGCTCGCCCGGTACCGCAAGATCCGGGGCGACCGCCAGGCGGCGGACGCGCTCTACCGGGAGTGGGCCGAGTTCGACGCGGGGTGCGCGTACGGGCTCGGGATGCTGCTGCGGGAGGACGGAAACACGGGGGAAGCCGCCGAGTGGTTCCGGCGGGGGTGGGAGAACGGGCGGCACCTCGACTGCAAGATCGAGCTGGGCAAGCTCATGGCCGCCGAGGGGCGGTGCGCGGAGGCGTCCGCGTTCCTGATGAGCAAGGCCGAGCTCGGCGACATCGCCGTGTTCCGCTGGTCCCGGCTCTTCGACTCGTTCGAGGCGGTCTTCGACCGGGTTGCCGAGAAGCTGGAGGCCGCCGAGGCCGACGAGGACGGCCCGGCGGCCCTCGCGGCGGTGCGGGAACTCTTCGAGCTGGACGCGCACTTCGCGGACTACCCGGGGCTCGCCCCCCGCGCCGACGCGCTCTACCGGCGGGGCTCCGTGCTCAGCCCCGAGGCGGGGATGTACTACGCGATGTTCCTCACCGAGACCGGTGACGAGGAGTCCTGGCCCGAGGCCATCGAGCTGCTGCTCCGGGCCCGCGAGGCGGGCGTCGCGCAGGCCGCCGCGCTGCTGGGCAACAAGTGCGAGCAGCGCGGGGAGATGGCGGAGGCCGAGCGCGCCCACCTCCTCGCCGTCGAGGCGGGCGAGGAGGCGCCCAAGTGGAACCTCGGGATGCTGTGCCTGCGGCTCGGCCGGTACGACGAGGCCGAGCGCTGGTTCGGTGAGTTCGGCGAGGACGACAAGGACGCCGTGCAGCAGCTCGCCCGGATCGCCGTACTCCGCGAGGGCGGCCCCCGCGCCGCCGACGAGCCCGACTACCGGCAGCTGCCCGTACTGCGCGAGCGGGCCGAGGCGGGGGACGTACGGGCCGGGTACGAGTACGCCGACATGCTCAACGACTGGGGCGGCAAGAACGCCCGTCACCTGATCCCCTGGATGGAGCCCGCCGCCCGCGCCGGGGACCCGGACGCGGCGTACGACGTGGCGCAGCTGTGCGGGAAGCTGCGCCGCTTCACCGACCGCGACACGTGGCACCGCGTGGCCGCCGAGAAGGGCGACCACCACTCCTGCCACCACATGGGCTGGCTCTCCGACTTCCACCACGACTACCAGGAGTCCGAGCGCTGGTACGCCCGCGCGGCCGCCCTCGGCTCCCGCCTCGACTCCATGATCGCGGGCAAGCTGATGGTCCAGCGCCAGGCGTACGCGGAGGCCGAACCGTACCTCCGCCGGGCCTGGGAGGAGGGCGACGACAACGACGCCTTCCGCACGGAGACCGCCGGCTACTACGGCACCGCCCTGCGCCACCTGGGCCGCCTGGACGAGGCCATGGGCCTCCTGGCGACCGCCGCCGAGGGCTGGCGCGATGTACGCAGCCTCTACAGCACGGACGACCTGGACGCCCTGTCCCGGATGATCGACCCGGCGAAGGAACTGGAGGCGCTGGACGAGGCGTTGGACGCGGAGCTGGAGGAGGACGACGAGGAGGAGTGAGCCTCCCGGCTACCTCGGCGGGAGCGGGGGCCGCCTGAGGTCCGGGGCCGTGTCGTATGTCGGCGGGGTCGCCGGGGGATGGGCGGCGAGGAGGTCCAGCGCGGTGCGGACCGCGTCGTCCAGGACCGCGTAGCGGCCCTCCGCCCAGTCCAGCGGGGTGCGCAGTGCCTCCAGGTCCGGTTCGACGCCGTGGTTCTCGACGGACCAGCCGTACGTGTCGAACCAGGCGGCGTTCATCGGCACCGTGATCACCGTGCCGTCGCCGAGGCGGTGGCGGCCGGTCATGCCGACGACGCCGCCCCAGGTGCGCTGGCCGATGACCGGGCCCAGCTTCAGCAGGCGGAACGCGGCCGTGATCATGTCGCCGTCGGAGGAGGTCGCCTCGTCGGCCAGGGCGACGACGGGGCCCCGGGGGGCGTTGGAGGCGTAGGACACGGGCTGGGCGTTGCGGGTGAGGTCCCAGCCCAGGATCGTACGGGTGAGCTTCTCCACGACCAGCTCGCTGATGTGGCCGCCGGCGTTGCCGCGTACGTCCACGATCAGCGCGGGGCGGGACACCTCCATCCGCAGGTCGCGGTTGAACTGGGCCCAGCCGGAACCGCCCATGTCGGGGATGTGGAGGTAGCCGCACCGCCCCCCGCTCAGCTCCCGGACCACCTCGCGGCGCTTGGCGACCCAGTCCTGATAGCGCAGGGGGCGTTCGTCGACTAGGGGCACGATCGCGATGCGGCGCGGCCGCCCCCCGCCCTCCGCCGGGCGGAAGGTCAGCTCGACCGTCGTGCCGCCCGCCGCCGCCAGCAGCGGATACGGCCCGGCGACCGGGTCCACCGGCCGGCCGTCCACATGGGTCAGCACCGCCCCCTCGCGGATTCCCGTACCGGCCAGCGGGGAACGCGCCTTGGAGTCCGAGGAGTCGCCGGGCAGGATGCGCAGCAGGGTCCAGTCCCCGTCCCGGCAAGCGAAGTTGGCGCCGAGCAGGCCGATCGCGCGCTGGTAGTGCGGCGGGCCCTCGTTGCGGCGCGCGGGCGCCACGTACGCGTGCGAGGTGCCCAGCTCGCCCAGCACCTCGCGCAGCAGGTCCGCGAACTCGTCGGGGGTGGCGACGCGTTCGACGAGCGGCCGGTACTGGTCCAGGACCGCCGGCCAGTCGATGCCGCACATGTCCGGCTCCCAGAAGTACGAGCGGATGATGCGGCCCGCCTCGCCGTACGCCCCGCGCCACTCCGCCGCCGGGTCCACCTCGTGCAGGATGCGGCGCAGGTCCAGATAGACGGTCGAGTCGTTGTCGCCGGGCTCCGTGGCGGGGACCGCGCGCAGCTCGCCGTCGTCCATCACGACCAGCCGGGAGGCGTCGCCGCTGACCTCGAACGCGTCGAGGTGGCCGACGAGTTCGGTCTTCTTCGCCTTGGCGATGCTGAAGTGCTCCAGGGTCGGCCGGCCCGACATGTCCGTCGGGTTGGCGAAGGTCTCGCCGAGCGCCCCGGAGATCGGCCAGCGCAGCCACACCAGGCCGCCACCGCTGACCGGCGCCAGCGCGGAGTACTTCGAGGCGGAGACCGGGAACGGCGTGACCCGGCTCTCCAGGCCCTCGAACTCGACCGTGACCGTGGACCCCTCCGTCCTTCCCGCCTCGGCCGAGTCGACCGGGTCCAGGCCGCCCGCCGCCGGCCGGCCGTCGGGCAGCAGGGCGAAGGGGGACGGGGTCGCCGAGGAGAGCGGCACCAGGTAGGGGCGGCAGCCGAGCGGGAAGGACAGGTCGCCGGTGTGGACGTCGTACACCGGGTCGAAGCCGCGCCAGGACAGGAACGCCAGATAGCGGCCGTCGCCCGTGAACACCGGGTTCTCGTCCTCGAAGCGGCCGTTGGTGACGTCCACGATGGCGGGCTCGCCGGGACCGCCGATCCGGGCCAGCTTGATCTTGCGCAGGGAGCGGCCGATGCCCGGGTGCGACCAGGTCAGCCAGGCGCCGTCCGGGGAGAACGCCAGGTCGCGCACGGGCCCGTTGACGGACCGGATCAGCTCGACCGGCTCGCCCGTGGCCGTCTCCTCGTCGGTGTCCAGGAGCAGCAGGCGGCCGTCGTGCGAGGCGATGGCGAGGCGTTCGCCGTCCGGGTCGGAGACGAGCTCCTGGACCCGGCCGATCAGGCCCGAGGCGAGGCGGCGGACCGGGCGGTCGCCGCTGGCGCGCGGCAGCGGGGCGATCTCGACCGCGTCCTCGCCCTCCGCGTCGGTGACGTACGCGACCTCGCCCCCGCTGCCCAGCATCTCCGGCAGTCGCACCCGTACCCCCGGAGTGTCCGAGATGGTGCGGGCGGGCCCGTCGCGGTGCGTGAGCCAGTACAGGCTGCCGCGTACCGACACGGCACTCGCCCGGCCCGTCTCGTCCACGGACACCGCGTCCACATGGCTCGACGCCGGCACCTGGTAGGTACGCCGCCCCGCGCGCGGGCCGCCGAGCCGGACCTCCAGCTTCCGGGGCGCGGCGTCCGGCGTCTCCAGGTCGTCCACGAGCCACAGCTCGCCCGCGCACTGGTAGACCACCCGGCGCCCGTCGCTCGCCGCGTGCCGGGCGTAGAACGCGTCGTGGTCGGTGTGGCGGCGCAGGTCCGTGCCGTCGGGGCGGCAGGAGTAGAGGTTGCCGACGCCCTCGTGGTCGGAGAGGAAGGCGATCCGGCCGCCGACGAACATCGGGGTGTCGAGGTGCCCGCCGATGTCCGGGAGCAGCCGCTCGCCGTGCAGCCACAGCCGGCCCGTGGCCCCGCCCCGGTAGCGCTTCCAGGCCGCCGGTTCGTGTGGCGGGGTGCCGGTGAGCAGCAGGGTGCGGCGCTCGCCGTCGATGTCGGCGACCGCGATGTCGGAGACCGGGCCCCAGGGCAGCTTGCCGCCGGGGCTGCCGTCGGTGGGGACGCTGTAGGCCCAGGAGAAGTAGGAGAACGGCTGGCCGTGCGAGGAGACGGCGAGGATCTGCGCCGCGTCGCCGGGGTCGGGCGTCCAGCCGCAGACCCGGGTGTCGGTGGAGCCCCAGTGGGTGAGCCGGCGGGACGGTCCGCCGGCGACCGGGGCGAGGTGGATCTCCGGGTCGAGGCTACGCCAGGACGTGTACGCGATCCGGGTCCCGTCGGGCGAGAACCGGGGGTGGCCGACTCTGGTGCGGTCGACGGTGACCCGCCAGGCCCGGCCGGGGCGCTCGCCCTCGGCGGCGAGCGGGGCGACCCACAGGTCGTCCTCCGCCGCGAAGCAGAGCAGATCCTCGTGGAGGTGCGGGAACCGGAGATACGAGACGTCGTCACTCACCCCCCAATGCTTTCCGCGGGATGGGGGTGCGGCAACTCAGGGAGGCCCGCTTTTTGTGGTGCGAGCCACAAACGAAACCGTTTCGTTTCGCTCGGCGGGCGAGGTACCGTTCTGCTGTACGAAACGGTTTCGTTCGATGCGGATTCGTTCGATGACTGATCGGACAGGAGGTCGAACCATGGCACGCACACGGCTCACGCCCGAGCGTGAGAGCGAGCTGTACGCCGCCGTGCTCGACCTGCTCCGCGAAGTCGGCTACGACGCCCTCACGATGGACGCCGTCGCCGCCCGTACGCATTCCAGCAAGGCCACCCTCTACCGCCAGTGGGGGAGCAAGCCGGCGCTCGTCGTCACGGCCCTGCGCCACAACAAACCCGGCACCCTCGGCGATGTCGACACCGGCTCGCTGCGCGGTGACTTCCACGCCGTACTCAGCCGCAGTGACGACTGTCAGATGGAGAAGGACGCCGCGCTGATGCGGGGTCTGAGCCATGCCGTCCACAACAACCCCGACCTTCTCCAGGCCCTGCGGGAACTGCTGGTCGAACCGGAGATGACCGGTCTCGACACGCTGCTGCGCCGGGCCGTGGACCGGGGAGAGGTGAGCCCGGACAACCCGGCGCTCAAATACGTACCGCACATGCTGATCGGCGCCTTCGCCACTCGGCAACTGGTCGAGGACCGCCCGGTCGACCAGGCATTCCTTCTCGATTACGTCGACTCCGTGATCCTCCCCGCTCTCGGAGCCTGACCTTCTCGGTCCCCGCGCTTTCCGCACGGCCCCCTCCCCAAGCCCCACCTGACACGCCGCTCTCGTCGTCGGGCTGGTTCCTCACGCCCTTTTCCACTCCACGACCTGACCGGGAGTACGCCTCCGTGGCCACATTCCTCTACAAGCTCGGACGGCTCGCCTTCCGGCGCCGCCGCTATGTCGCCCTGATCTGGGTGGCACTGCTGGCGCTCGCCGGGTTCGGCGCGTCCTCCGCAGCCACCGCGACCTCCAGCTCCTTCTCCATCCCCGGTACGGAGGCCCAGAAGGCTTTCGACCTGCTGGAACAGCGCTTCCCGGCCGCCAGTGCGGACGGCGCCACCGCGCGCATCGTCTTCAAGGCCCCCGAGCACGAGAAGATGACGGACGCGGCCAACAAGGCCGAGGTCAACAAGATCACCCGGGAGCTGAAGGAAGGCTCCGACCAGATCGCCTCCGTCACCGACCCGTACACCGGCAAGGCCGTCTCCAAGAACGGCTCCACCGCGTACATCTCGGTGTCGTACAAGGTCAACTCGATGGAGCTGACCGACGCGACCCGGGACGCGCTGGAGGACGCCGGCACCCACGCCCAGAAGAGCGGGATGACCGTCGAGATCGGCGGTGACGCGCTCCAGGTGATGCCGGAGACCGGTGCCACCGAGGTCATCGGCATCGCGCTGGCCGCCGTGGTCCTCGTCATCACCTTCGGCTCGCTCATCGCGGCCGGGCTCCCGCTGCTCACCGCTCTGATCGGCGTCGGCATCGGGGTCTCCACGATCACCGCCCTGGCCAACGTGCTCGACCTGGGCTCCACCACCTCCACGCTCGCGATGATGATCGGCCTCGCCGTCGGCATCGACTACGCGCTGTTCATCGTCTCCCGCTACCGCGCCGAGCTGGCCGAGGGCCGGGAACGCGAGGAGGCGGCGGGCCGGGCGGTCGGCACGGCCGGGTCCGCGGTCGTCTTCGCCGGGCTCACCGTGGTCATCGCCCTCGTCGGCCTGGCCGTCGTCAACATCCCGATGCTCTCCAAGATGGGCTTCGCCGCGGCCGGCACGGTCGCCATCGCCGTCCTCATCGCCCTCACCCTCGTCCCGGCCCTGCTGGGCTTCGTGGGCAAGCGCGTCGTGGGGCGCAAGGCGCGCAAGGCCGCCGAAGCGGAGAACAAGCCCGAGGCGAAGCCGAACATGGGCACCCGCTGGGCCCGGTTCGTGCTGCGCAAGCCGGTCTGGGTGCTGCTCGTCGGCGTCCTGGGCCTCGGCGCCATCGCCGTACCGGCCGCCTCGCTGGAGATGGGCCTGCCGGACGACGGCTCCCAGCCCACCAGCACCACCCAGCGCCGCGCCTACGACCTGCTCTCCGACGGCTTCGGCCCCGGCTTCAACGGGCCGCTGCTCGTCGTCGTGGACACCGAGGACAGCGCGGACGGCAAGGCCGCGGCCAAGCGGGTCGGCGACGAGATCGCCGGGATCAAGGGCGTCGTCGCCGTCACCCCGGCCACGTTCAACAAGGCCGGCGACGCGGCGATGATCACCGTCGTCCCGAAGGACCGCCCGAGCTCCGTCGAGACGGAGAACGTGGTCCACGCGATCCGCGACGCGGGCAAGGACATCACGTCCGACACCGGCGCCGAGGTGCTGGTCACCGGCTCCACCGCGATGAACATCGACTTCTCGCAGAAGATGAACGACGCGCTGCTGCCCTACCTGGCGCTCGTGGTCGGCCTCGCCTTCCTGCTGCTGATGGTGGTCTTCCGCTCGGTGCTGGTGCCGCTGAAGGCGGCGCTCGGCTTCCTGCTCTCGGTCGTCGCGGCCCTGGGCGCGGTCGTCGCGGTCTTCCAGTGGGGCTGGCTCGGCTCGCTCTTCGGGGTCGAGCAGACCGGTCCGATCATGTCGATGATGCCGATCTTCATGGTGGGCGTGGTCTTCGGCCTCGCGATGGACTACGAGGTCTTCCTCGTCACGCGGATGCGTGAGGCGTACGTCCACGGCGAGAAGCCCGGCCAGGCCATCGTCACCGGCTTCAGGCACGGGGCGCGGGTCGTCACGGCCGCCGCCGTGATCATGATCGCGGTCTTCTCCGGCTTCATCGGCTCCAGCGAGCAGATGATCAAGATGATCGGCTTCTCGCTCGCCATCGCCGTCTTCTTCGACGCGTTCGTCGTCCGCATGGCGATCGTGCCCGCCGTCCTGGCGCTGCTCGGCAAGCGCGCCTGGTGGCTGCCGCGCTGGCTGGACCGCGCGCTGCCCAACGTGGACGTCGAGGGCGAGGGCCTGCGCAAGGACCTGGACGAGCCGTCGTCCGGCGACGTGGGGCCGGAGTCCGGCGGGGAGCGTGAGCTGATCCGCGTGTGAGCCGCGCGGACCGAGACTCCGGGGCTGCGTCCGAGTGGTGCGCGGCCCCGGGAGCCCGGGTTACCTGTGGGGACGGGGGGCCGGGGCGGCGAGAGCCCCCGTGCACGGTGTGCACGGGGGCTCTCTGCGTCGTCCGCTCAGGTGCGCGCGGCGGCGGGGGGAGCGTCGGCCTCCTGATGCGTACGCCGCAGGAAGCGGACCATCGGGGCGCAGTCGAACTGGACGACGTCGACGCCGGCCGAGTCGTGCCGCTCCACGACCACCTGGACCCTGCCGCACGGCCATATCCGCCAGCCGTCCTGCTCGACCGGGTAGCGCAGCCCGCGTTCCAGGAGTTCGCGGTCGACGGCCCACTCCGTGCCGCCCGGGTAGGCGATGCGGACCGTCGCGGGGGAGTCCGCGCCGTCGAACCGCAGCTCGACCGGGACGACGGGCAGGTCGCGGGCGTCGGTGACGAGCCGGGCACGGGCATGGTCATGGATCACGGGGGACATGGGCCGTCTCTCCATCCTGCTTCTGCAACTTTGTTATCTAATGTCCCATATTTTACGTAAAGGGCACTAGGGGAGCCGTATGCAGTTGTGGTGGACGCGCTCTTGCGAATGCTTCGCAACAAGGTCCTATCATTGAGAGGTTCACGACCCCGCGCACCCGGCGCAGCAACGCGAGAACGCAGGAAGCGGAGCCTCCCCCCATGCATGTACCCGACGGATTCATCAACGCACCCGTCTCCGCCGTCGCGGGCGTCGTCGCCGCCGGTGCCGTGGCCGTCAGCCTGAAGGGGGCCCGGCGCGAGCTCGATGAACGTACCGCCCCGCTGGCCGGGCTCGTCGCCGCCTTCATCTTCGCCGTGCAGATGCTGAACTTCCCCGTCGCCGCCGGCACCAGCGGCCATCTGCTCGGCGGGGCGCTCGCGGCGATCCTCGTCGGGCCGTATACGGGCGTGCTCTGCATATCCGTCGTCCTGCTGATGCAGGGCATCCTCTTCGCCGACGGCGGCCTCACCGCGCTCGGCGTCAACGTCCTCGACATGGGCGTCGTCACCACCGTCGTCGCGTACGCCCTCTTCCGCGGCCTGGTCGGCGTGCTGCCGCGCACCCGCCGCTCGATGACCGCCGCCTCCTTCGTCGCCGCGCTGGCCTCCGTACCGGCCGCCGCCTGCGCCTTCACGCTGATGTACTGGATCGGCGGGACCACCGACATCCCGATCGGCAAGGTCTTCACCGCCATGGTCGGCGTGCACGTCCTCATCGGCATCGGCGAGGCCGTGATCACCGCGCTCACCGTCGGCGCCGTCCTCGCCGTCCGCCCCGACCTGGTCCACGGTGCGAAGGGCCTCGCCGCCCCGCTCAAGCTCCGCGTCGACGGCGAACTGGTCGACGCCCCGGCGCCGGTGCGCGAGCCCGCCCCCGCCGCGCACCGTCCGACCCGCGGCCTCTGGGTCACCGGCCTGGTCACCGCCCTCGTGCTCGCCGGGTTCGTCTCCTTCTACGCCTCCGCCAACCCGGACGGCCTGGAGAAGGTCGCCACCGACCAGGGCATCGACAAGGAGGCCAAGGAGCACGCCACCGCGGACTCCCCGCTCGCCGACTACGGCGTCAAGGACGTCTCCAACACCCGGCTCTCCGGCGGCCTCGCCGGGATCATCGGCGTCGGCGCCACCCTCGTCGCGGGCAGCGGAGCCTTCTACGTGGTCTCCCGCCGACGCCGTACGCAGGGCGAGGCCGACACCCGTACCGAGGAGAAGGTCTGACATGGGCGCCGGCCACGCGCACAAGCTCTACCGGCACGGACACTCACCGGTCCACGACCTGCCGCCGCACTGCAAGCTCGCCGCCGTGTTCTGCTTCGTCGTGGTCGTCGTCTCCACCCCGCGCGAGGCCGTCTGGGCCTTCGGGCTCTACGCGCTCCTCATCGCGGGCGTCACCGCGCTCGCCCGCATCCCGGCCGGCTTCCTGCTCAAGCGGCTGCTGATCGAGGTGCCGTTCGTCGCGTTCGCGCTGCTCATGCCGTTCGTCGTGCCCGGCGAGCAGACCCACGTCCTCGGCCTCTCCGTCAGCGTCCCCGGCCTCTGGGGCGCCTGGAACGTGCTGGCCAAGGGCACGCTCGGCGTCGCCGCCTCCGTGCTGCTCGCCTCCACCACCGAGCTGCGCGAACTGCTGCTCGGCCTCCAGCGCCTCAAGCTGCCGCCGCTGCTCGTCCAGATCGCCTCCTTCATGATCCGGTACGGCGACGTCATCACCGACGAGATGCGCCGCATGTCCATCGCCCGCCGCTCCCGCGGCTTCGAGGCGCGCGGCATACGGCACTGGGGCGTCCTCGCCAAGTCGGCCGGGGCCCTGTTCATCCGCTCCTACGAACGCGGCGAACGCGTCCACCTCGCCATGGTCAGCCGGGGCTACGCGGGCACCATGCCCGTCATCGACCAGGTGACCGCATCCCGCACCCAGTGGGCGTACGCCTCCGCCCTCCCGGTGCTCGCCCTCGCCGTGTGTCTGGTGGGATGGACCGCATGAGCCCCGACCCCGCCCCCGTACCGCCCTCCCTGGAGGTCAGCGGCCTCGCCTACGCGTATCCCGACGGCCACCAGGCGCTCTTCGGCGTCGACCTGACCGTCGGACGCGGCGAACGCGTCGCCCTGCTCGGCCCGAACGGCGCCGGCAAGACGACCCTGGTCCTCCACCTCAACGGCATCCTGGAGGCGGGCGCCGGGTCGGTGCGCGTCGCCGGGATGCCGGTCGACAAGCGGAACATGGCCGAGATCCGCCGCCGCGTCGGCATCGTCTTCCAGGACCCCGACGACCAGCTCTTCATGCCCACCGTCCGCGAGGACGTCGCCTTCGGACCCGCCGCCGGGGGACTGCGCGGCGCGGAGCTGGAGGAACGGGTCATGGAGGCGCTGAAGCAGGTCGGCATGGAGGAGTACGCGGGCAGGCCGCCGCACCACCTCTCCTTCGGGCAGCGCCGCCGCGTCGCCGTCGCCACGGTCCTCGCCATGCGCCCGGAGATCCTCGTCCTGGACGAGCCCTCCTCCAACCTGGACCCGGCGTCCCGGCGCGAACTCGCCGACATCCTGCGCTCCCTGGACGTCACCGTCCTGATGGTCACGCACGACCTGCCGTACGCGCTGGAGCTCTGCGCCCGCGCGGTGATCCTCAGCGACGGGGTCATCGCCGCCGACGACCGCACCCAGGACCTCCTGTGCGACGAGCCCCTGATGCGCGCCCACCGGCTGGAACTCCCCTTCGGCTTCGACCCGCGTTCCGTGACGGTGAATTCCGGGTGACCCGCCCCACCCCCCACCTGCGGTGCCGTGCACCATGGGGGGATGAGCGGGAGTGCGGCAGCAGGCGTGGACGTACGGGGTACGGCGGCGCCCGGATTCGAAGCGGTCCGGGACGCGTTCGTCCGTAACTTCGAGCAGCGCGGGGACCGGGGCGCGGCGGTCGCCGTCTACCGGCACGGGCGCAAGGTGGTCGACCTGTGGGCCGGCACCAGAGACGTGGACGGCACCGAACCCTGGGCCGTCGACACCGTCCAGGTCGTCCGCTCGGCCGGCAAGGGCATCGCCGCCGCCGTCCCGCTGCTGCTCCACCAGCGCGGCCAGATCGACCTGCACGCCCCGGTCTCCACGTACTGGCCGGAGTTCAAGGCGAACGGCAAGGAGCGCGTCCTCGTCCGCGACCTCCTCGCCCACCGGGCCGGCGTCCCGGCCCTGGACCGGCCGCTGACCCCGGAGGAGGCCGCGGACGGGGTGAGCGGGGCGCACGCCGTCGCCGCCCAGGCCCCGGCCTGGGAGCCCGGCACCGCGCACGGCTACCACGCGCAGACCTACAGCTGGCTCATCGGCGAACTCGTACGCCGCGTCACCGGGCGCACCGTCGGCCGCTGGGTCGCCGAGGAGATCGCCCGCCCGCTCGGCCTCGACTTCTGGTTCGGCATCCCCGAGGACGAGGCCCACCGGGTCGGCCGGATCGGGCCCGTCGAGCCGCCGGCCGCCGAGAACACCGGGGCGCTGCGGATGCGCCCGAAGCGGTCGGTGGTGGACGCCTACCGCGACCCGGAGTCGCTGACCCGGCGGGCGTTCGGCGCGATCGACCCGCTGCCCGACGAGAACGACCCCGGCTACCGGGCCGCCGAACTCCCCGCGTCCAACGGCACCGCGACCGCGCGCGGCCTGGCCCGCTGCTATGCCGCGATGATCGGCCCGGTCGACGGCCAGCGGCTGTTCGCCCCGGCGACCCTGACGCTCGCGCGCACCGAGGAGTCGGCGGGCCCGGACCAGGTACTCGTCGTCAACACCCGGTTCGGCCTGGGCTACATGCTCCACGGCCCGTCGAGCCCGCTCCTCGCGCCCGGCTCCTTCGGACACCCCGGCCGGGGCGGCTCGCTGGGCTTCGCGGACCCGGAGTCGGGGATCGCCTTCGGGTACGTGACGAACGGGCTCCAGAAGGGAGTTACAGCGGACCCCCGGGCCCAGGCGTTGGTGCGGGCGGTACGGTCGGCGCTATGACTCGCTTCGATGGATACGCCGTCCTCATCACCGGTGCGGGCCGGGGCATCGGCGCCGCCACCGCCCGCCTGCTGGCCGCCGAGGGCGCCCGCGTCCTCGTCACCGATCTGGACGGCGGCCGGGCGGAGGCCGTCGCGGCGGAGATCCGGGCGGACGGGCTCGTGGCCGAGGCGCTGGTCTGCGACGTGGCGGACCGGGCGGCGGTCGAGGCGGCGGTGGCGTACGCCGTGGAGACCTTCGGCGGGCTCGACGTCCTCGTCAACAACGCGTACGCGTGCAGCCTGGACAGCACGCTCTTCGAGGACGAGCCGGACGAGACCTGGCACCGCGACCTCGACGTCTCGCTGGGCGGCGCCTACCGCTGCGCGCGCGCCGCGATGCCGCACCTCGCCGTGTCCGGGCGGGGCGCGATCGTCTCCATCGGCTCCGTCAACGGCATACAGGACTTCGGCAACCACGCCTACAGCGCGGCGAAGGCGGGCCTGGCCAGCCTCACCCGCACCCTCGCCGGCCACGCGGGCCCGCGCGGCGTCCGCGCCAACCTCGTCGTCCCCGGCACGATCCGCACCGACGCCTGGGCGGGCCGCGAGGCCGAACTGGACCGGATCACCCCGCTGTACCCGCTGGGCAGGGTCGGCGAACCGGAGGACATCGCGAAGGCGGTGGCGTTCCTCGCGTCGTCGGACGCGGAGTGGATCACGGGCACGTCGCTGTGCGTGGACGGAGGGCTCACGGCGGTCAACACGGGGTTCCGGGCGGCGGTTTCGGAGTAGCCGGGGCCGCCCGCGAACGCCTGAGGTTCTCCTGTGCAAGTACCGGGTGAGACCGCCGCCCGGCGGTCCGGGACAGGAGACTTCATGGACCCGGACGAGGACCTGCTCGCCCGTTCCGCACGGGAACCCACCGCCTTCGAGCCGCTGGTCGCCCGCCACTCGGCCGCCCTCCACGGCTACCTCGTACGCCGTGCCCCGGCCGCCGCCGACGACCTGCTCTCCGAGGCGTGGCTCCAGGCGTACGCCCACCGCGCGACGTTCGACGCCACGCGCGGCTCCGCCCGGGGCTGGCTGTTCGGCGTCGCCCGCAACGTGCTCTCCCGCCACCGGCAGACCGTGGCGCGCGCCGCGGCCCGCGACGAGCAGCAGCTCGACGCCACGACGGCCGACCCCTGGCAGGCCGTCGACCAGCGGCTGGACGCCGCGTCCGTCGCCCCGGAGCTGCGCCGCAGGCTCGCCGAACTCCCTTCCGCGGAGCGCGAGCTGCTGCTGCTCGTGGCCTGGGAGCAGCTGACCCCCGCCGAGGCGGCCGCCGCCGTCGGCATACCCGCCGGAACAGCCCGTTCCCGCCTGCACCGGGCCCGCGCCCGACTGCGCGACGGACTGACCGGCTCCGCCCGTACGACCCTGACGGGAGACTTCGCATGACGCACGAGAACCACCCCACGGACCTGATGGACTTCCCCGGCGCCGCCGCCCTGGAACGCGCCGGCCGCACCGAACCCCTCGACCCGGCGGTCCAGGCCCGCGCCCACTCGCTGATCCTGGACGCGATCACGGCGGACGCCGCACCCGCCCGGGTGCTCAGGCCCCGGTTCGGACGCCGCCGGGTGTTCGCCCTCGCGGCGGCGGTCGCGGCCATCGCGGTGGGCGCGGCGATCGTTCCGGTCACCGACCTCGGCGGCGACGGCCCGGCGGCCAGCGCGTCGGCGTCGGAGGTATTCACCGCCATGGCCGACATCACCCTCTCCGACGTGGCCAACGGGCAGACGATCACCGGCGCGGTCAACGCGCAGAAGCTGACCGAGGCGTACTGGAAGACGACCATCCGGACCTGGGTCGAGGGCGACAAGGCCCACACCGACGACACCTACCTGGCGCGCGACAAAGTCGTCATCAAGACGCAAAACGGCCGCACGGTCATCAAGGAGAACCCGAACGGGGCCAGTTGGCCCGTCGGCGCCGGACAGGTGGCCTGGGACGACCTGTACACCCTGCCCACCCGCCCCGACGCCCTGCGCCGTGCCCTCGCGGCCGGCGCGAAGGGCTCCGCCGCCGAGCAGACCGTACGGCAGGCAGGCGACCTGCTGACCGACGCCCCCGTTTCGCCGAAGCTGAGGGCGGCGCTCTACCGGGTGCTCGCGGCCACGCCCGGTGCTGTGGTGAAGGAGGGCGTCAAGGACGGCACAGGCCGCACGGGCACGCAGATCTCCTGGAAGTGGAAGGAGAAGTGGCCCGTCCACAGTGACCACAACCCGAACTGGATCGTCCAACCGTCCACCGGCCGCCTCCTCGAACGCAATATGGAGCCCGGAAGCAAGCCCGGCCACATCTCGCAGCGCGACACGTACCTGTTCGCGGGCCCGGCGAAGACCACGGGCTGAGGGACGCGTCAGAACACCCCGGCGCGCCCCACGACGACCCGCACCGGAAACGCGTTACCAGGGGATCTCCCCCTCGTCGCTGAAGAAGCGGCCGGTCGGGCCGTCGTCCTCCACGGTGGCCAGCTGGATCGCGGCGGTCGCGCCCTGCTGCGGGGTGCGCGTCCCGCGGAAGCCGTTGAGGTCGGTCGCGGTGAAGCCGGGGCAGACGGCGTTGATCAGGATGGACGTGTCGGCCAGCTCCTTCGCGTACTGCACGGTCACGGCGTTGAGGAACGTCTTGGACGGCGCGTAGGCGACGGAGATCGGGCCGGTCTCGGCGCCCGGGGTGGTCTGGAGCGTGAGGGAGCCGACGCTGCTGGACACGTTCACGATGCGCGGCGACGGTGAGCGGCGCAGCAGCGGGAGCAGGGCGTTGGTGACGCGGATGACGCCGATCACGTTGGTCTCCACGGCCGCCCGCACCCGGTCCACGTCGACCGTGGTGGGCTCCTGGGGGTGGCCGCCGGTGATCGCCGCGTTGTTGACGAGCGCGTCGAGCCGCCCGGCGCGCTCCTCCACCAGCCGCGCCGCCGCGGCCACGCTCGCGTCGTCGGTCACGTCCAGCGGTACGCCGAACGCGTCCGCCCCCGCCGCGCGCAGCTCGGCCACGGCGGCCTCGCGCCGCTCCTCGTCCCGCGCGCCGACGCCGACGGTCCAGCCGAGCGCGCCGAGCCCGGCGGCGATCTCGTACCCGATGCCCTTGTTGGCCCCGGTCACCAGCGCGACCTTGGGGTGGTTCAAAGTCTTCGTCTCAGTCATGTCTCCGATGTTTCTCCTCACCGGACGGGGCGTCCAAGACCGACCGGGTGGGCGGCGATACCGTCCGGGTATCGCTCCAGGTGAGGCCCGTTAAGCTGGTGGTGTGGAGACACGTGAACTGCGGTACTTCGTCGCGGTCGCCGAGGAGCTGCACTTCGGCCGGGCCGCGCAACGGCTCGGGATCGCCCAGCCCCCGCTGTCGCGGGCGATCGGCGGCCTTGAGCGGCGGCTGGGCGCGCTCCTCCTGGAGCGTGGCAGCCGGGGCGTCACTCTGACCGGGGCCGGGGCTGTGCTGCTGCGGGAGGCGCGGGCGGCGCTGGACGCGGTCGAGGCCGCCGAGCGCCGTACCCGCCGGGCCGCCCTCACCGCGGCCGGTCACCCCGCGGTGATCCTCGCCGCGAAGGCGGGCGCCTCCGGCGAACTGCTGGCCAAGCTCCTCGACGCCTACGCCGCCGAGCCCGGTGCCGTCGCCGTGGACGTCCTGCTGTGCGGGCCGGGCGAGCAGGCGGGCGTGCTGCGCGACGGCCGGGCCGACGTGGCCCTGCTGCACCGGCCGTTCGACGACCTGGCCGGCTTCGACACCGAGGACCTGCACACGGAGGGCCAGGTCGCGGTCCTCCCGGCGGCCCACCCCCTCGCCACCCGCCCCCGCCTGAGCCTCGCCGAGGTCACCGCCCTCCCCGACCTCCCCCTCCCGCGCTGGCCCCGCCCCGACGGCACCTTCCCGGACGGCCCCGGCCCCAAGGTCCGCGACCACACCCAGCTCACCCAGCTCATCGCCCTGGGCCGTGCCTGCGCGATCGTCCCGGACTCCATCCGCCCCAGCCTCCACGAGGGCCTGGTCGCCGTTCCCGTCCTCGACAGCCCTCGCGTCACGACGGTCATCGCCTGGCCCCCACACAGCCGCTCAACAGCGGTCGCGGGCTTGGTCCGCGCGGCCACGGCGCTGTGACGGGGCCCGTACCTGGAACGCCGAGCGCCCCTTGGGGGCCTCCTGCTCTCGAAGTCGGGTGTGACCTTGTGCCAAGATCGCGGGATGCTGCGACTCACCGATTTCATCATCGACTGCCCGGACACGATGAAGCTGGCGGCCTTCTACTCCGAGGTCACGGGCCGTCCGGTGAAGGAAGGCAGCTCCGAGGACTGGGCCGGCATCCAGTTCGGCGAGATCGAGCTGGCGTTCATCCGGGTGGCCGACTACCGCGCTCCGCAGTGGCCCGACAGCGAGCACCCCAAGCAGTTCCACCTCGACTTCGAAGTGGACGAGTTCGAGTCGGAGCAGCGCCGCGTCCTCGACCTCGGCGCGAAGCTCAGGCAGGACTTCATCGGCCCCAACGGCTACGGCTGGCAGGTCTACACCGACCCGATCGGCCACCCCTTCTGCCTGTGCCGCAACAAGGGCGTCACCTGGACCGACCAGGGCCCGGTCTGGCCCGAGCGCGGCTAGCCTGTCGCGCCCCAGCAGTAGCGGTTGGCGCGGCTTCTCCCTCCCCGGGCCGCCCCCCAACGCCGCCCGGCCCCCCGGGGACAGTCCCAGGGGGGCCGGTCGCGGCGTTGCCGTTCCCTCAAACGGGGACGCCGAGGTGGGGTTCCCGCTGCTGGGCCGTCGGGCGCGGGGCGAACACGCGGGTCACCGCGAAGGAGCCCGGGCCCGTGACGGTCAGGAGCAGGAGCGTCCAGCAGAAGAGGGCAGCGGGTTCGCCGCCGTTCTCCATGGGGAGCAGGGCCGCCGGCTGGTGGACGTCGAAGTACGCGAAGGCCATGGAGCCGGAGCCCAGGAAGGCGGCCGTGCGTGTGCCGAGGCCGAGGGTCACCAGGAGGCCGGTGACGAGCTGGATGACGGCCGCGTACCAGCCGGGCCAGGTGCCCGCCGGGAGGGTGTCGCGGCCCAGCACGCCGAAGAGCGAGGCGATGCCGTGGCAGGTGAACAGCGACCCGATGACGATGCGGAACAGGCCGAGCACGTAGGGCCGGGCGCGGTCCAGGTGGGTGATCATCATGAGTGCCGTCCTCCGGTCAGCTGTAGATGCCGAACTCGTAGAGCGAGTAGCCGTAGCCCGAGCCGCGTGCCGTGCCGTTGACGCGGACGTAGCGGCCGGTGCCGGAGACGTCGAGGTCGTCGATGTCGCCGTTGCCGTCGGTCACGGTCTTGACCGTCGTCCAGTTCTGGCCGTCCTCCGACGTCTGGATCTCGTAGCCCTTGGCGTACGCCGGGTCCCACGCCAGCTGCACGTGCTTGATGGCCGTGGAGGCGCCCAGGTCGACCTGGAGCCACTGCGGGTCGCTCCAGTCACTGGCCCAGCGGGTGTCGAACGTGCCGTCCACCGCGTTGTCCGCGCCGCACGGGCAGCCGCCGGTCGGGTCCGTCTGGAAGGAGGATGCCGTGGCCGGCTTGCCCTGGGAGACGTTGGTGCCGTCCACCTTCGGCGGGATCACCTTGAGGGACTTGGTCTCGATGCCCACGTTGCCGTGGCCGTCCGTGGCCTTCACGTAGACCTTGTAGACGCCCGTCTTGCTCGGCGCCTTCGCGGTCAGCGTGCCGTCGCCGTTGTCCGTGGTCTCGGCGGGGACCAGTGCCTTGTTCTCATCGATGTAGTTGCTGCTGAAGAGGACCTGGTACGTGATCGCGTCGCCGTCCGGGTCCGTGGTGTGCGTGCTGACGCGCACGTCGGAGCCGGTGGGGACACCCTCGGTGGCGTTGTCCACAGTCATGTCGGAGATCACCGGCGGGGTGTTGTCACCGGAGGTGTCCGCGCCGTACGCCTTCTTCACCGCGTAGTACGAGAGCCGCTTCTCGCCGCCCGGCAGCAGGTTGAACCACACGCCGCCGAAGTCGTCCTCGGTGCCGTAGTGGAACATCGTGGCGCCCAGGGCCACCCCGGTGTGACCGGTGATGCAGTCCCACGCCTTGGTGTAACCCTCGGCCTTCGCCGCGTCGGTGGGCTCCTCCGGGACGCCGTTGGCGTCGTCGTCCACCTCCCACTCACCGGCCGGGCCGGTCTCCGTAACGATGTACGGCTTGTCGTAACCGCCCTGCTCCCAGTCCGACTTGACGTTGCAGACCGCGTCGTAGGAGTTGACCGCGTAGAGGTCCAGGTCCGGGGCGTTCTTCTTGTAGTACGGCCAGGCGCCGGTCCAGGCGTCCGTGGAGGTGACCGGGTGGTTCGGGTCGACCTCGTGGATCTTCTTCGCGATGTCGTTGACGAAGGAGGTGTACGCGTTGCGCTGGGCCTCCAGCTCATCGCCGCCGTAGCAGTTCTGAAGCCCGAGCGTGGACTCGTTGCCCACGTTCCACATCAGCACGCCGGGGTTGTCCTTGTAGGTGTCGACCCACTTCGGGAACTCGGCGAGCATGTCGTTCTTGTACTGGGTGTCCGTGAGGTAGTTGACGCAGCCGCCGGCGCCGGGTCCGCCGCCGGGCTGGAGCCAGAAGCCGGCGATCACCTTGACGCCGTTGGCCGCCGCCGTGTCGAACAGCGGCTTGCTGGTGGCGTCCGTGCCCCAGGTGCGGATCGTGTTGACGCCCATCGACGCCACGTCGGGCATGTACTTCCCGGCGTCCGCGACCGAGGGGCCCCAGGTGAGGCCCTTGACCGTATACGGCGAACCGTCCACGGTCAGCTGCCAGTCGCCCTGTGAACCGGTGACCTTCACGACGTTCCCGGCCGCCTGGGCCGCCGGTGCCTGGAGGGCGAGGAGCCCGCCGCCGAGGAGGGCGGCCGCCGCTACGGGCGCGATCAGGCGGCGGGTCGTACGGGTGGGGGGATGGTGCATGTGTCTCTCTCCTTGCGGGTGGGGGGAGTTGGGGGGATGGGGAGGGGTCCGCGCGCGTGCGGTCCGGGGCCTCCGCGATCTTGGAGAGCGCTCTCCGGTGTGGGCCGAAAAAAGGCCCCGGACCTGTGGGGGGTGCGCGCGGTGCCGGCTACGGCAGTTCGTAGTTCCCGTCGAGCACCGCACCCTTGTCGGGGTGGTTCTCGTCGTAGCCGTGCGGGTCGCACTGGAGGCCGCCCTTGACGCAGTGGGTGACCATGGCGTCGAGCGTGGCGGTGTCCCAGCCGTTCATGAAGTCGTAGTGGAACGAGAAGCCCGCCCCACTCGCCAGCTTCACCTGCGACATGTCACCGTTGACCGGCCACGCCATCTTGAACTCGATCATCGGCAGCGCGACCGGGTGGTCCGCCGGGCAGGAGTTGTAGTTGGCTCCGCCCGCGACCGGATACGCCATGTGGCTCTTGTGGTCCGGCGTGTCCAGGTGGATGCCGTCCCAGCAACTCGGCGCCTGAAGGCGCAGGTTGAGCTGCACGTCCCGGCGGTCGGGGCAGCTGGCCGGGAAGTTGTAGTTCTTGAAGGACTCGCCGCACTCCCAGCCCTCGACGGTGCCCTTCAGGTTCTTGAACTCCTCCTCGCTCTGCATCGGGCTGCCGACCACGTACCGCAGGCCCTTGGGGAAGGGGCGCACGCTGCGGTAGTCGGTGACGCCCGACTTGTAGTAGATGGTCTGGACGCCGTCCGGGAGGACCTTGGTGTCCCCCTTGAACAGACTCGGCATCCAGTAGCCCGACTTGTCACCGGGCGCCAGGCACGTGGTGTCGCCCGACTCCAGCGAGGCGGCGGTGGTGTACGCGTCCGTCGTGGTGTTGCCCATGAACGTGTGGTCGTGGGACTTGCCGGGCTGGCCCGGATAGACGATCGGGTCGTCCGGCGCGGTGTGCGTGGGGGCGCACTTGGCCTGGAACTCGTGGAAGTACGCCGTCGGCGGGACGTCCGTCGAGGGGGTGACCCCGGTGACCGGCGGGTCGGCCATGATGTAGCCGTCCCCGTCCGGGTCGTCGCCGGACGCCTGGGTGGACGCCGGCATGCCGGGCATCCCCGGCATCGAGTAGGCCGCGTGCTCGGTGTGCGCGGCCGCGGCGCTCGTCTCGGGTGCCGCGTTCGCCGTCGCGGCGATCCCGGCGATCCCGGCCGTGGTCAGGCTCAGCGAGGTGAACAAGAGCAGTCCGGTGAGCGTTCTGGACCTCCGTGGCATGGAGACCTCCTGCTGCGTCGTGGGGGAGCGTGGGGTGAGGGAGGGCGCCCGGCCGGGGAGGGACGGAAGCACTGCGGTCGTTCTTGGAGAGCGCTCTCCCGCTGTGGAGTGTTCCGCTCCTGACAAGAGCGTGTCAATACTTCGTTAACGACCCGCTGGGTGCGGTGCCCGTCGGGCGGCGGGTGGGCGGACGGTGGTGGGGCGCCCTGGGGCGGCCGGCCGGCGGGCGGAGGGGCTGCGGGCTGCGGGGTGGCGTATTTGCGTCAGAATCTGACCCGAGGGGGTCGAGATCAGGCCATTCAGGTGTCTGTCGCCGGGCTCTCCCGCACGAATTATCCAGGTCAGGCGTACGTCGTAACTGGCGCCGTGTTCGGCGGCGGGCTAGTTTCGGCCAGAATTTCCCGCGTGCGAATTTCTTGGCCAATGCAAAGGGGGCGGCTATTGTGTCACCGAATTGCTGTGGCGTGAGGGGGGCTACCCGTTTCGCGTCGATGGAAATAATTCCCGATGGGAGATGTGGTGGCGAAGTTCAAGCGTATGGTGCGGGTGGCCAGTGCGTTTTCTGTGGCCATTGGTGTGGGTCTGGCTCTGGCCTCGCCGGCTGCGGCCTCGGCGGATCCGACGACAAGTTGCGGAAATATGACAAGTAACGGGCACTGTATGGTCCTCTACTACAACAGTGAAATGAAGGGGTCGAGCGTCTCGTATTCCGGAGGTCAGCGCAGTGACTTCGCCGGAGACAAGTTCCTCACGTCGGGGGCAGGCAAGGGTTCCGCGGTCAAGAACAATGCGGCATCTGCCAAGTTTCTGACGACGGTGGGGTACTGGGGCACGATCTACTACAACAGTTATGGCGTGGGACCGTGCGATGCTTTCGCACCGAACCACTCTACGAGCAGGCTGAAGAACACGTACAACGAGAATGCTTCGTACTACCCCGGAAGCGTGAAGCCGTCCGGCTGCTACGCCTTCTGACCAGCCGCAGCGCTGTACAGACGGTGGCGCCTTCGACGGGCGAGAGTGGTTGGGGCATGGTGTTCCGCGCCAATTCTCAGCCCCCTGCTGGGCGGGCGGGCCGAATAGACTCCCGAAATGCTACGGCGTGAGGGGGCGGCCGTTTCGTGTCGACGAAGAATGCTTTTCGATGGGAGATATGGTGACGAAGATCAGGCGTATTGTCCGGGTGGC
Source organism: Streptomyces sp. NBC_00209 (assembly GCF_045206345.1). NCBI lineage: Bacteria > Bacillati > Actinomycetota > Actinomycetes > Kitasatosporales > Streptomycetaceae > Streptomyces > Streptomyces sp. NBC_00209. The sequence continues at coordinate 4,230,888 of NZ_CP108121.1, forward strand.
CGGTGCGTTTTCTGTGGCCATGGGTGTGGGTCTGGCCCTGGCCTCGCCGGCTGCGGCCTCGGCGTATCCGGTGGCAAAGTGTGGAGATATCCAGGGCTACGGAGCCTGCATGGTTCTCTACTACAACAGCGGAATGAAGGGGTCGAGCGTCTCGTATGCCGGAGGTCAGGTCAACGACTTCGCCGGGGACAAGTTCCTGACGTCGGGGGCGGGCAAGGGGACGGCTGTGAAGAACAACGCGGCTTCTGCCAAGTTCCTGTCGACGCAAGGGGACTGGGGCATTATCTACTACAACAGTAACGGTGAGGGGCCGTGTGACTCCTTCGCGGCGAATCACTCGACCAGTAAGCTGAAGAACACGTACAACGAGAACGCTTCGTACTATCCGAGCAGCTGGAAGCCGTCCGGCTGCTACGCCTTCTGAGCAGTCGCGGCGTCGCGTAAGCAGCCGGGGCCCCCGGTGCCGTACCGGGGGCCCTTCTGGTGTGGGGGATCGGGGATGGTAGTGCTCGGTAAGTCTGTTGCGGTAAAACGGTTGGTGTTTCTGACGGCACTGCCGGGCGTCCTTCTGACGGTTTCGTGCAGTGCGGGTCACCAGCAGGTGAGCGCGCGGGGCGAGGTGGCCGCATCGGAGTCCCATGCGCCTGTGCCGACCGCGGACGGGGGTGTTTCGTTTCACTTGCCCCTCTCTCGCTACAGCTTCTCGGCCGAGGAGAGCGCACTGATCTCGCAGGCGGAGCGCATAGTGACCGAACAGTGCATGGCCCGGTTTCATCTGGGATACGAGAGCGCCGGGACCGATTCCTCCGGGCGCGGCCCCGACCGGCGTTACGGGATCACGAGTGCCACGGAGGCGAAAGAGTCCGGATACCACATGCCCCGCCCGCCGGTCCGGGACAGTCCGCGCCTGTCCGAACGCGAAATCCTGGTTCTGATGGGGAGTCTGCACCCTGAACAGGGTTCCCCGCGCAAGGAAAGCGTGGAGGTGAGTGGAAAACGGGTGCCGGTTCCGTCCGGCGGGTGCACCGGCGAGGCCAGTCGATCGGTGCTGGGTACTTCGCAGCAGTCCGACGCCGCGGCGGCCGCGCAAGAGATCTCCCTTTTGAGTTTCAAGGAATCCCGGACTGACGCCAAGGTGGTGTCCGCCTTCAAGCGCTGGTCGGTGTGCATGCGGAAGGAAGGCTTCGATTACGCGTCTCCGCTGGATCCGGCCGAAGATTTCACGGAGGGGGAATCTGCCTCCGTCACGGAGAAGCGCGCGGCGCTGACCGATGTGGAGTGCAAGGAAAAGGTCGGTCTCGTGGCGGTGTGGGAGGGAGTGGAATCCGCGATTCAGGAGGGCAAGATGAAGAAACACGCGACGGAACTCGCCGATCTTGAACGCGCTCATGCTGCGCAGATGAAAACGGTCCACGCCATCATCGCGAAGAATTCAGGCCACTGAGGCGTGTCCGGCCCTCATTCCGTCACGGGGATGCCGAGCGCCCCCAGGAACGCCGTCGCGGCTGGTGTGCGGCCGGACCGGCTCCAGGCGATGTGCTGGACGCGGACCGGGGCGTCGGAGACCTCGATCGCGACGATGCCGGGGAGTTGGGCGGCGTACGCGGGTGGCAGCATCGCCACCGCCAGGCCGGGGGTGACGAGGCTCGCGATGTAGTCCGCGGTGGTGACCTCGAAGGCGACGTCGCGGGTGAGTCCGGCGGCGGCGAACGCCTGGTCGGTCTGGGCGCGTCCGGCCGTGCCCGCCGGGAAGTCCGCGAACACCTCCGAGGCGAGTCTCCGCAGGTCCACGGAGGGCGCCCCGGCCAGCGGATGGTCCGGGGCGACCACGGCGACGAGCCGGTCGCGGGCCAGTTCGTGGCGGCCGACGCCCCGGGGCACGGCGGTCGCGGGCAGCCCGAGGAAGGCCACGTCGAGGGTGCCTTCGCGGACCTGCTCGACCAGATCGTCGCTGGCGCCCACGCGCAGGCTGACGCGGACCTGGGGGTGGCGCCGGCGGAAGTCGCCCAGGGCGGCCGGGATGTCGACGGCGGTGACCGTCGGGATCAGGCCCACCGCGAGCCGGCCGCGCACCTCGCCGACGGCCGCCGCGACCTCGGCGGCGGCGCGCTCGGCGGCCTCCAGGCACTGGCGGGCGGCCGGGAGGAACGCCTCGCCGGCCGGGGCCAGCCGCACCCGGCGGGTGGTCCGCTCGAAGAGCCGCCCGCCCAACTCCCTTTCCAGGCGTGCGATCTGGTGGCTCAGGGCCGACTGCACGACGAGACACCGCTCGGCGGCCCGGGTGAAGCTGTTGGTCTCGGCCACGGCGATCACGTAACGCATCTGCTGGAGCTCCATGGGTGCATCGTCCATCCATCGCGGATCGAGATCAATGCGGTGACGGACATGTGTTGGACTCATCAATGGGCCCGGGCCGACACTTCGAGGCATGACAAGCCGACCCACGGCACTGCCCCGTACCGCCCTGACCGCGCTCGCCCCGGCGGTGTGGGGCACGACCTACCTCGTCACCACGGAGTTCCTGCCCGCCGGACACCCGCTGTTCGCCGGGCTCCTGCGCGCCCTGCCCGCCGGGCTCATCGCCCTCGCCGTCACCCGTACGCTGCCGCGCGGCGCCTGGTGGGGGAAGGCGGCGGTGCTCGGGGCGCTCAACATCGGGCTCTTCCTGCCGCTGCTGTTCATCGCGGCGGAGCGGCTGCCGGGCGGCGTCGCCGCCACACTGGGCGCCGCGCAGCCGCTCGTCGTCGCCGTCCTCGCGGTGGCCGTCCTCCGCCAACCCCTGGGCGCACGGCCTCTGGTGTGGGGCGTTACGGGGGTGCTCGGCGTCGGCCTGGTGGTCGTCGGGCCCGGGGCGGAGCTGGACGCGGCCGGGGTGGCCGCGGGCCTCGCCGGGGCCGCGACGATGGGGCTCGGCGTGACGCTCACCAAGCGGTGGGGGCGGCCCGAGGGCGTCGGGCCGCTCGCCTTCACCGGCTGGCAGCTCACCGCCGGGGGCCTCTTCCTGGCGCCGGTGGCCTTCCTCACCGAGGGCGCCCCGCCCGCGATCGACGGCCGCGCCGCGCTCGGCTACCTCTGGCTGGGCCTGGTCGGCGGGCTGCTGACGTACGCCCTGTGGTTCCGGGGCATCGGCGCACTGCCGGTGACCTCGGTCGCCGTCCTCGGCCTGCTCTCGCCGCTCGTCGCGGCCGGCCTGGGCGCGCTCGTCCTCGGCCAGACGCTCGGCCCGCTCCAGCTGACGGGCTTCGCGCTCGCCCTCGCCTCGATCGTCGGGGGCCAGCTTCCCGGGCGCGCCGCCCGTACCTCAACTCCCGTACTGGAAAGGACCCCTCGATGAGGATCGCCGTCATCGGAGCCGCAGGCATGGCCGGCTCCCGCGTCGTCACCGAAGCAGCGCACCGGGGCCACGCGCTCCTCGCGGTGTACCGCTCCACCCGGCCGGACGCCCTGCCGCCCGGGGTCACCCCGGTGACCGGCGACGCGGACGACGCCGACGCCATGTGCGCCCTGTTCGACGGGGCCGACGCGGTGGTGGCCGCGACCCGCCCGCCCGTGGGGCGCGAGCACACGATCGCGGCGACGACGGCCGCTCTGCTCGACGCGGCGGAGAAGACCGGGACGCGCATCCTGGTGATCGGCGGCGCGGGCCCGCTGGAGGTTCCCGGGCACCCCGGCCGACGGGTGGTGGACGACCCCGTGTACGTACCGCCGCAATGGCGCACGGTCGCCGCCGCCAGCTCCGCCCAACTCGCCGCCTGCCGGGCGCACGGGGCCGACTGGACCTACCTCAGCCCACCCGCCGTCCTCGAACCGGGCCCCCGCACGGGCACGTACCGCCGGGGCACGACGACCCTGCTCACCGCGGACGACGGCACGTCCCGCATCGCGGCCGAGGACCTGGCGGTGGCGGTCCTGGACGAGCTGGAACGGCCGCACGGGGGACGGCACTTCACGGTGGGCTACTGAGAGGTGCCGGGTGTGGGTCAGGCCCGCCTTCCCGCCCTCATGGGCCGTCCGGGGCCGGGGCGGCCGAGGCCGGGAAGGCGGGCCGCAGGCCCTCGCCGGTGCGGGCGGGTCGCATGCGGCCCGGGAGGGGGGGCGGGGTTCACCCCGCGGCTTCACTTGCTCCAGGTCTGGTAGCCATTGCGGAAGCTCGCGATGCTGCATGTGTGGAGGCGCAGGCCGTGGCCGGAGCTGTAGTCGATCTTCCAGGACCATATCTGGTGGTGGTTATTGGCGCTCTTGCCGCTGCACGTGTGCACCCGGAGCCCATAGGTAGCGCTGTCGTCCAGGCACGTTGAGTACAGATACTGGACGAAGTTCTTGCGTCCGGTGTGAAGACGCTGCCGCCTGATTCGTCGACCTCGGTTCCTCCCGGCGTGTTGTACGGAACCGCGTCGGGGGCGGGCAGCGCGGGGTCGACCGTCACGACGGGATACGGCCCCCCTCGTCCGGGACGGCAGCCGATGCCGCGGGCGTGACGGCGAATGCCCCGATCAGTCCGACGACGGTGGCGGCCAGGGCAAAGGTCTTCGGCGTGGGCGGGATCTCCTGAGTCGTGGTGTGTCCTGTCGTACGTCTTCGCTTCATGTCACATCCCCCGTTGGTACGAAGCGGTGATCATCCTGGCGTACTCGGGCGCCCGGGGACAGGGCTCATCCCACCTGGCCCTGCCGAGGGCCCCGGGCCCGCCGGCGTCAGGACGTGAGCACGGAGGGGTTTCCCTCGCTCCAGACGTTGGTGATCCTGCGGTGTGTGAAACGCCAGCCGTCCGGGGTCCGGCGCAGGCGGTCGTCGTATCTGCCCCCGCAGAGGAACGTGGCGCCGTCGGACAGTCCGTGGCGTACGTGCTGGGCCTGGTAGTAGCACGTGTGCTCGGCCTCTTCGGCGTGCAGCGCGGTGACGTGGTTGCCGTTCAGGTGCTGGGTGGCGTCGATCCGTTCCAGGCCGGCGCTGATCCTGGCCACGATCGCGGCGGGCCCGCGGTGCCGTTCTCCCGAACCGCTGTACTCCCAGCAGGCGTCGTCCGTGAACAGCGCGCCCAGTGCCGCCCAGTCCCTGGTGTCCAGAGCTGTCGCGTACGCGGTGGCGACCGCCACGATCGCAGCGCGGTCGGTGAGTTCCTGGAGCATCGAGCCGCCTTCCGTTCGGTGTGCGATCTGATACGGAGTACATGATGGGCAGGCAGCCGAACCGGCGGAAGAAGGCACTTTCATGTCCCGCAGTCACATCGATGTGTCCGTCCTGGCAGACGAGGCGTGCCCGGTCTCGGAGGTCCTCGATCACGTCTCCGGGAAGTGGAGCATCGGCATCCTGGTAGCCGCTGCGCGGGGTCCGGTCCGGTTCACGGAGCTGGAACGTGCGATCAGCGGGATCAGCAGGCGCATGCTCACGCTCGCGTTGCGCAAGCTGGAGCGGGACGGCCTGCTCGTACGCACCGTTCATCCGGTCGTTCCGCCCAAGGTCGAGTACCGGCTGACGGACATGGCCCAGGAGCTCCACGCGTCGTTGCTGCAACTCACCGACTGGGCCAGGCGGCATGGCGGCGCGGTCGCCGCCGCCCAGGCCGCCTACGACCGCGAACACGCCGGCTGACGAGGCAGGAGGCCGTCACGGCCCCGCCCGCAGCACCTCCGCGACGACCGGGCCCGCCGCGTCGCCGCCGTGGCCGCCGGACTGGACCAGGGCGGCGGCCGCCAGGTCGTTGCTGAAGCCGGTGAACCAGCTGTCGGAGGTGGCGTGGCCGTCGATCTCCGCCGAGCCGGTCTTGGCGCCCTTGGTGCCGCGCACGTTCGCCATGGCCTGGGTGGCGGTGCCCTCGGGGGCGGTCGCGGTGTAGCGCAGCATCGCCTTGAGCTGGGTGGAGACGCCGGGCGGCAGCGGGGTCGCGGTGGCGAAGGTCCGGTTGTCCAGGGACTGCGGCACGATGAACGGCTGCCGGAAGCGGCCGTTGACGGCGGTGGCGGTGACCGACGCCATGTTGAGCGGGTTCATCTGGACCTTGCCCTGGCCGATGAACGAGGCGGCGGTCTCGGCGTCCTGGGACTCGGGAACGCTCCCGTCCGTGGTCTCGATCCCGGTCTTCCAGTTGTTGCCGCCGAGCCCGAAGTACTGACCGGCCTCGGTGTGGAGGGCGGAGTCCCGCTTCGTCTCCCCCAAGGGGTCGATGGGCTTGATGAACGCCGTGTTGCACGACCTGGCGAAGGCCCGCTTCAGCGTGGGGTTGTCCGTCATCTCGAAGTTGTTCAGGTTGTGGAAGGGCACTCCCTTCCAGGTCACCCGGGGCGGACACTCGACGGCCCCCTCGGCGCTGCCCAGGCCGTTCTGGATGATCATCGCGGCGGTGATGATCTTCATCGTCGAGCCGGGGGCGACCTTCCCCCGCCGTGCCGCGTCGAAGCCGTCGGCCCGGTTGTTCGCGATGGCCCGGATCGCCCCCGTCGACGGCTCGACGGCCGCGACCGACGCCTCCGCGAACTTCTTCACGCCCCGCTCGGCCGCCGCCTGGATCTTCGCGTCGATCGTCGTCTGCAGCTTGCCCGACTTGCCCTTGACCAGGGTCAGCAGCGTCTTGTCCGCGCCGTCGGCGTTCGCGCTGTTGATCCAGGTCTCGATGCCCGTCGTGCCGCCGGCCTTCTCGCCGTACTTCTTGCGCAGCTCGTCCAGGATGCCGGCGAGCGACGGGTACTTCTCCTTGGTGAGCACCTGCCCGTTGCGGTCGACCGCCTCGATCGACGCGGTGGAGGACTCGCCGGTCTCCAGCGACTCGCCCTTGGCGAGGTCCGGGTGGATGACGGAGGGCTCCCAGTCGACCAGGGCGCGCCCGGTGGTCAGCCCGCGTACGACGGTCAGCTTCGAGGCGTAAGACCAGGACTTCGTCGCGCCCTTGTACGAGACCGTCGCCTTCACGGTGTACGGGACGGTCGAGCCCGTCGCCTTGCCCGGGGTGATCACGGCCTTGGCGACGTGGGCCGTGTCGCTGTAGCCGGTCAGCGCGGGCTCCGCCTCGGCCTTGTTGTTGGTGAGCGCCGCCGCGACCGTCGCGTCGCCCTCCGCCCACGCGGCCAGGAACTTCTTCGAGGTGTCGGCGATCTCCTCCCCGGTGACCGGGCCCGACCTCACCTCGGAGGAGTCGGCGGCCGTGCTCGTACCGCCGCCGACACCGCTGTCCCCGAGACCGTCCAGGATGTTGTACGCCCCGTACCCCACCCCGCCCAGCACGAGCGCGAACACCCCGCCGACTATGCCTACCTTCGCTCCACTGCGCATTCCCGCTGTCCCCATCCCCCGGAGCCTGCTTCTTGAACACGTTCAAGAAGGCTGTACGGGGCACCTTACGGGACCGTGGCGACGGGAGTACCTGTTGTTATCGGAATGCGACGCGGACATGGCATGAATGGAGGCGGACTCGGCATGAATGGTGGGATGGGCCGCTCAGATCCAGGTGTCCAGCCACATCCGGTCCCGCCACGCGTCCTCCGGGATCGGTGTTCCGGTGAACAGGGGCCAGAAGTAGATGAAGTTCCAGATGATCAGCAGCACCAGCACCCCGGCCGCCACCGCCCCCAGCGTCCGCCGCCGCTCCCCGGCAGGGTCGGTCTTCGCGAGCCCGAGTTCGTACCGCGTCCCCGTCTCCGCCGCGGGCCCCAGCATCGCGCCGATCATCATCGACACCGCCAGGCACAGGAACGGCACGAACACGACCGCGTAGAACAGGAAGATCGTGCGCTCCTGGTACAGGAACCACGGCACCCATCCCGCGGCCACCCCGCAGGCGATCGCGCCCGCCCGCCAGTCGCGGCGGAAGATCCAGCGCCACAGCACGTACACCAGGGCGAAGCAGGCCGCCCACCACAGCAGCGGTGTCCCGAGCGCCAGCACCTCGCGGGAGCACTTCCCGGTCACCGACTCGGCGCAGCCGTTCTGCTCCTCGTAGAAGTACGAGACGGGCCGGCCCAGCACGATCCAGCTCCACGGGTTGGACTGGTACGTGTGCCCGGACGTGAGGTGCACATGGAAGTCGTACACCTGGTGCTCGTAGTGCCACAGGCTGCGCACCCAGTCCGGCAGCCAGGTCCAGTTGCCGCCCTTGCCGTCCGTCGTGGCCCAGTCCCGGAAGTACCCGTGCCGGTCCGGCGAGTTCCGGACGATCCAGCCCGTCCAGGACGCGAGGTACGTGGCCAGCGCGACCGGGACCACCGAGACGAACGCCGGTAGCACGTCCCGCAGCAGCACCGCGAGGTACGGGCGCACGGCCCCGGCGGTGCGGCGCGCGCCCGCGTCCCACAACACCGTCATCAGGCCGAACGCGACCATGATGTACAGGCCGTTCCACTTCGTGGCGGCGGCGAGCCCCAGCGAGACACCGGCGGCGATCCGCCAGGGCCGCCACCCGAGGCGCAGGTGCTCCGCGACCCACGCGTCCGGGCGCAGCACACCGTCCTCGTCCACCGGCAGCGCCGCCGCGAGCCGGGCCCTCGCCCAGTCGCGGTCGATGAGCAGGCAGCCGAACGCGGCCAGCACGAAGAACATCAGCACCAGGTCGAGCAGCGCGGTGCGGCTCATCACGAAGTGCAGGCCGTCCACCGTGAGCAGCGCGCCCGCCAGGCAGCCGAGGAACGTCGAGCGGAACAGCCGGCGGCCGATCCGGCACAGCATCAGCACCGACAGCGTGCCGAGCACGGCGACCATGAACCGCCAGCCGAACGGCGTGAACCCGAACATCTGCTCGCCGAGGCCGATGATCCACTTGCCCACGGGCGGGTGCACCACATAGCCGGGGTCGGTCGGCACCGGCACCTGCGAGGGGTCGTTCAGGATCAGCTTGTCGACGTCCTTGGGCCACGCGCCCTCGTACCCCTGGTTGATCAGCGCCCAGGAGTCCTTCGCGTAATACGTCTCGTCGAATATCACCGCGTGCGGGCTGCCCAGCTTCCAGAAGCGCAGCACCCCCGCGACCGCCGCGACCAGCAGCGGACCGCCCCACGCCGACCAGCGCACCAGCCGTTCCGCGAGCAGCGGCGGCACGCCGAGCACCGCCCACAGCTGGTTCCCGGGCCGGGTGTACGGCGGGATCAGCCGCTCCCGCAGCCCGGTCCCGGGGCGCGGGGCATGGCCGAAGCGGCGCAGCCGCCGCTGCCAGGAGGTCGGCTCCGGGCCGTGCTGTTCCCCGGCGTCTTGGCCCTGCCGGGCTTCGGGCGCAGTACTCGTCACCGCGCCATCGTAGGGAACGCGTCTGTGGGAGCGGTGCTCCCCGTGCGGGAGGATGGGGCTTGTGACTGGAACGACTGGAACGCTCGTGCTCGCAGGGACCCCCATCGGCGACCTGGCGGACGCCCCGCCCCGCCTCGCCGCCGAGCTGGAGGCGGCCGACGTCATCGCCGCCGAGGACACCCGCAGGCTGCGCCGGCTGACCCAGGGACTCGGCGTCCACACCACGGGACGCGTCGTCTCGTACTTCGAGGGCAACGAGACCGCCCGTACGCCCGAACTCGTGGAGGCACTGGCCGGCGGGGCCCGGGTGCTGCTGGTCACGGACGCCGGGATGCCGTCCGTCTCCGACCCGGGCTACCGGCTGGTCGCCGCCGCCGTGGAGCAGGACATCAGGGTCACCGCCGTGCCCGGCCCGTCCGCCGTGCTCACCGCGCTCGCCCTGTCCGCGCTGCCGGTGGACCGGTTCTGCTTCGAGGGCTTCCTGCCGCGCAAGGGCGGCGAACGCCTCTCCAAGCTCCGCGAGGTCGCCCGCGAGCCCCGCACGATGGTCTTCTTCGAGGCCCCGCACCGCCTGGACGACACCCTCGCCGCGATGGCCGAGGTCTTCGGCGCCGAGCGGCGGGGCGCGGTGTGCCGGGAGCTGACCAAGACGTACGAGGAGGTCAAGCGCGGTCCGCTGGGCGAGCTGGCCGCCTGGTCGGCCGCCGAGCAGGTACGCGGGGAGATCACCGTCGTCGTGGAGGGCGCGGGCTCGACGGGCGAGGAACTGGACGCCGAGGAGCTGGTGCGCAGGGTGCGGGTGCGCGAGGAGGCGGGGGAGCGGCGCAAGGAGGCGATCGCCGCCGTGGCCGCCGAGGCGGGCCTGCCCAAGCGCGAGGTGTTCGACGCCGTCGTCGCGGCAAAGAACGCTGCTCGGACCGGCCACGACGACGGCAAGGGACTATCGTGAAAAGCAAAGCGAGAGCCGCGTTCCGGCCCCTTTGACCACGAGAAGGCCAAAACCGCTCCAACACTCGACAGGGCCCGGTGCGCTCCCGCCGGGGAAGGCGTCCACTGGAAGGCAGGGCGCATTCTCCGGAGTGCTTGTCCGACGGACAAGAGGAGCAGGCATGAGCGACACCACAGCAGCCACCGCACACGAGGCATACGCCTTCGCCTGCATGAGGTGCGGACACGGGTGGGAGCAGGCGTACGAGATAGAGCACCACGCCGACGCGTCGGGCCACGCCTACGTGGTCTACAAGGCGGACGGCGAACGCGTGCCCTCGCCCCTCTCCACCCCGACCTGCGCCAACTGCGGCGGGCACGTCGTGCGGATCATGCGGGCCGGCCGGGTCTCCAACATCCAGCAGTTCCTGCACAACCAGAACCGTTCCCAGCCCGCGGCCGGGCCGCTGGTCCCCGAGGAGCAGGCCGAGGAGCCGGTGGCCGCCACCGCCGCCCCGTCCGCCGGCCACCACTGGCACCTCTCCGACCTCCTCCACCCGTTCCGCAAGTGACCGCATAGGCCGGTGGGCCGCGGTCCTCGTACGATCGTGGCCATGAGCCGCACCGAAGCCCCGCCCCTGCCGGAACCCCTCCGGGTGCCGGTCGCCGATTCGCACACCCACCTGGACATGCAGGACGGCACCGTCGAGGAAGCCCTCGCGCGGGCCGCCGCGGTGAACGTGACGACCGTGGTCCAGGTGGGCTGCGACGTGAAGGGGTCCCACTGGGCCGCCGAGACCGCCGCCGCGCACCCCGACGTGCACGCGGCGGTGGCCCTCCACCCCAACGAGGCCCCGCGCATCGTGCACGGGGACCCGGATGGCTGGTCGCGTCAGGGCGCCCGGGAGGCCGGTGGCAGCGCCGCGCTGCACGAAGCGCTCGCCGAGATCGACGCGCTGGCCGCGCTGCCGCACGTACGCGGGGTCGGCGAGACCGGCCTCGACCACTTCCGTACGGGCCCCGAGGGCATGGCCGCCCAGGAGGAGTCCTTCCGGGCCCACATCGAGATCGCCAAGCGGCACGGCAAGGCCCTCGTCATCCACGACCGCGACGCCCACGCGGACGTCCTGCGCATCCTCGCGGACGCGGGGGCGCCCGAGCGGACCGTCTTCCACTGCTACTCCGGCGACGCGGACATGGCCCGGGTCTGCGCGGAGGCCGGCTACTTCATGTCGTTCGCCGGCAACATGACCTTCAAGAACGCCCAGCCGCTGCGCGACGCGCTGGCGGTCGCCCCGCTGGAACTGGTCCTGGTCGAGACGGACGCCCCGTTCCTGACCCCGGCGCCGTACCGGGGGCGGCCCAACGCCCCGTACCTGATCCCGGTGACGCTGCGGGCGATGGCGGCGGTGAAGGGCCTGGACGAGGACACCCTGGCCGAGGCGATCGCGGACAACACGGCGCGGGCGTTCGACTACTGAGCGGGGGCGCCCCGCGGGGCGCCTTACGCTTTACAGGTGAGTACCACTGAGCCCGACGCCCTTCTGGGTCCCGCAGACATCCGCGAACTGGCCGACACCCTCGGCGTCCGCCCCACCAAGCAGCGCGGGCAGAACTTCGTCATCGACGCCAACACGGTCCGGCGGATCGTGCGCACGGCGGAGGTCCGGCCGGACGACGTGGTGGTCGAGATCGGCCCGGGCCTCGGCTCGCTGACCCTCGCACTCCTCGAGGTCGCCGACCGCGTCGTCGCCGTCGAGATCGACGACGTACTCGCGGCGGCGCTGCCCGCCACCGTCGCCGCCCGGATGCCCGCCCGCGCGGACCGCTTCGCGCTGGTGCACTCGGACGCCATGCTCGTACGCGAACTGCCCGGCCCGCCGCCCACGGCGCTGGTCGCCAACCTCCCGTACAACGTCGCCGTACCGGTGCTGCTCACCGTCCTCGACCGCTTCCCCAGCATCGAGCGCACGCTCGTCATGGTGCAGGCGGAGGTCGCGGACCGGCTGGCCGCCCGGCCCGGCAACAAGGTCTACGGCGTGCCGTCGGTGAAGGCGAACTGGTACACGGACGTCAAGCGCGCCGGGTCCATCGGCCGCAAGGTCTTCTGGCCCGCGCCGAACGTCGACTCCGGGCTCGTCTCGCTGGTGCGCCGCACCGAGCCCGTGGCGACGACCGCGAGCAAGGCAGAGGTCTTCGCGGTGGTCGACGCGGCGTTCGCGCAGCGCCGCAAGACGCTGCGCGCGGCACTCGCGGGCTGGGCAGGTTCCGCACCGGCCGCCGAAGCCGCCCTGGTCGCGGCGGGCATCTCGCCGCAGGCGCGCGGGGAGTCCCTGACGATCGAGGAGTTCGCGGCCATCGCCGAGAGCAGGCCGATCGCCGAGAACAAGCCGGCCGCCGACGAGACCGGGAGCGCCCAGTGAGTGTCACCGTACGGGTCCCCGCCAAGGTCAACGTCCAGCTCGCGGTCGGCGCCGCGCGCCCCGACGGCTTCCACGACCTGGCCAACGTCTTCCTCGCCGTCGGCCTGTACGACGAGGTCACCGCCACCCCCGCCGACAGCCTGCGCATCACCTGCTCCGGGCCGGACGCGGCGCAGGTCCCGCTGGACGCGTCGAACCTGGCGGCCCGGGCGGCGTCCGCGCTGGCCGCGCGCCACGGCATCGCGCCCGATGTGCACCTCCACATCGACAAGGACATCCCGGTCGCCGGCGGCATGGCGGGCGGCAGCGCGGACGGCGCCGGCGCCCTGCTGGCCTGCGACGCGCTGTGGGGGACCGGCACCCCGCGCGAGGACCTGCTCGCCCTCTGCGCCGAGCTGGGCAGCGATGTGCCGTTCAGCCTGGTCGGCGGCGCCGCGCTCGGGACCGGCCGGGGCGAGCGGCTGACCCCGGTCGACGTCGGCGGCACCTTCCACTGGGTGTTCGCGGTGGCCGACGGCGGGCTCTCCACCCCGGCGGTGTACCGCGCGTTCGACCGCCTCACGGCGGGCACCCGCGTCCCGGAACCGGCGGCGTCGGACGCCCTCCTCGACGCGCTGCGGTCCGGCGACCCGAAGGCCCTGGCCGGCTCCCTGGGCAACGACCTCCAGGCCCCCGCGCTGGCCCTGCGCCCGTCCCTCTCCGCGACCCTGGCGGCGGGCACGGAGGCGGGCGCGCTGGCGGCCCTGGTCTCCGGCTCGGGCCCGACGACCGCGTTCCTCACGGAGGACGAGGCGACGGCCCACCGGGTGGCCGCCGCCCTCACCGCCTCCGGCACCTGCCGCACGGCGCGCACGGCGGCCTCCCCGGTCCCGGGGGCGACGGTCCTGTAGGCGCGGGCGGTCAGCCCACCCGTACAGGCGCTCAGCCCACCCGTACCGACTGCTTCGCCAGCTCGAACGCCGGCAGCATCTCGCCGTGCTCGTCCGAGTCCAGGCCGCCCAGGTGGACCACGACCGGTCCCTCCGGGGTGGCGAGGGCGAAGGCGTGGGCGGGGCGGTCCTCGTCCATGAGCTCGCTGTGGACCGTGTACGTCGCCTCGGTCAGCGGCTGCCCGTCACCCTTGACCTCCTTGTACGTGGCCCCGGAGGCGTTCTCGTCCGCCCCGACGAAGCCCTTCAGCGCCTCGCGCGGGGTGACGGTCGTGGCCTTCGCCCGCCACACCCGCAGGAAGCCGATCTGCCCGGCCGGCTTCGCGTCGATCTCGCAGGCCAGGGTGACCGGGCCCTGCTCGGCGAGATCGGCGAAATCCGAGTCCGGGTCGATCTCGACGGCCTTCGGCTTCCAGTCCTTCGCCAGGTCGAAGCTCACCGGAAGCTCGCAGCCGGAACCGGCGCCGCCGACCGTGCCGCCCTTGGCCGCGGTCCTCGCGGCCGGCGTCCCGGCGGACTTCGCGGGCTTCGCGTCCTCACTGGAATCCGCGTCCGACGAGCAGCCGGTCAGCGCGGCGGCGGCCAGCAGTGCGGGCACCAGCCCGCGAACCGTACGACGTGTCATGTCCCCACCCCTTGATCGTTGCGCGCAAGGTACACCGGGGCGGGGCGGACGCCCGTACGGAGGTCCGTGCGGCGGCGACTACGCTGGAAGGCCGGAGTCTTCCTCGTAGCTGGAGCGTTCGTGGCCGTCAACCTCATCAATGTCGAGCAGGTCAGCAAGGTGTACGGCACCCGTGCCCTGCTCGACGGTGTCTCCCTCGGCGTCTCGGAGGGCGATCGGATCGGTGTCGTCGGCCGGAACGGCGACGGCAAGACGACCCTGATCCGGATGCTCGCCCGGCTGGAGGAGGCCGACACCGGCCGCGTCACGCACAGCGGCGGGCTCCGCCTCGGCGTGCTCACGCAGCACGACTCGCTGGACCCCGAGGCCACCATCCGCCACGAGGTCATCGGCGACCTCGCCGACCACGAGTGGGCGGGCAGCGCCAAGATCCGCGACGTGCTGACCGGCCTCTTCGGCGGGCTCGGCCTGCCGGGCTTCGAGCACGGCCTGGACACGGTCATCGCCCCGCTCTCCGGCGGCGAGCGGCGCCGGATCGCGCTCGCCAAGCTGCTCATCGCCGACCAGGACCTGATCGTCCTGGACGAGCCGACCAACCACCTCGACGTCGAGGGCATCTCCTGGCTCGCCGGCCATCTGCGCGCCCGCCGCTCCGCCCTGGTCTGCGTCACCCACGACCGCTGGTTCCTGGACCAGGTCTGCACCCGCATGTGGGACGTGCAGCGCGGCACGGTCCACGAGTACGAGGGCGGCTACAGCGACTACGTGTTCGCCCGCGCCGAACGGGAGCGGATCGCCGCGACCGAGGAGGTCAAGCGGCAGAACCTGATGCGCAAGGAGCTGGCCTGGCTGCGGCGCGGCGCCCCCGCCCGTACCGCCAAGCCCCGCTACCGCATCGAGGCCGCCAACGAGCTCATCGCGGACGTGCCGCCGCCGCGCGACAGCAGCGAGCTGATGAAGTTCGCCAACGCCCGGCTCGGCAAGACCGTCTTCGACCTGGAGGACGTCACCGTCCAGGCCGGCCCCAAGACCCTGCTCCAGCACCTCACCTGGCAGCTCGGCCCCGGCGACCGCATCGGCCTGGTCGGGGTCAACGGCGCCGGCAAGACCTCGCTGCTGCGGGCGCTCGCCGAGGCCGCCCGCAGCGAGGGCGAGGTCCAGCCGGCCGCCGGGAAGGTCGTCGTCGGCAAGACCGTCCGGCTCGCCTACCTCTCCCAGGAGGTCCACGAGCTGAACCCGGAGCTGCGGGTGCTTGAGGCCGTCCAGCAGGTGCGGGACCGGGTGGACCTCGGCAAGGGCCGCGAGATGACCGCCGGACAGCTCTGCGAGCAGTTCGGCTTCGCCAAGGAGAAGCAGTGGACGCCCGTCGGCGACCTCTCCGGTGGTGAGCGGCGCCGGCTCCAGATCCTGCGCCTGCTGATGGACGAGCCCAACGTGCTCTTCCTGGACGAGCCGACCAACGACCTCGACATCGAGACCCTGACCCAGCTGGAGGACCTGCTCGACGGCTGGCCCGGCTCCATGATCGTGATCTCCCACGACCGCTTCTTCGTCGAGCGCACCACGGACCGGGTCATGGCCCTCCTCGGCGACCAGGCGCTGCGGATGCTGCCGCGCGGCATCGACGAGTACCTGGAGCGCAGGCAGCGCCAGGCCGAGACGGCCGTGCCCGCGGCCGCCCCGGCCGGCGGGCAGGCCGCCGCCCCGGCGCCCGCGGTCTCCGCGCAGGCGGCCCGGGCGGCCAAGAAGGAGCTCCAGAAGGTCGAACGGCAGCTGGAGAAGATGTCGTCCCGCGAGACGACCCTGCACGCGCAGATCGCCGAGAACTCCACGGACTTCGGGAAGGTGGCGAAGCTGGACGCCGAACTGCGCGAACTGGTCGCGGAGCGCGATGTGCTGGAGATGCGCTGGCTGGAACTGGCCGAGGACGCCTGAGCGTTGTAACGGGTGGGGCGGGTGGTACAAAGAACCCTCGCCCGGTGCGGGCCACGACCGTGCCGCTTTCACCACAGGGGGACGGGTCCGATGAGTCAGCCGCCCGGACAGCAGTCGCCGCAGGGCGAGTTCGGAGCACCGTACGATCCGGGGACCGGTCCGTACACCCAGCCGCCCGCCCAGCCCGGCTACGGCTGTCCGCCGCAGGGTTACGGACAGCCCCAGCCGGGCCCGTACCACCAGCAGCCCGGCCCGTACACGCAGCCGGGGCTGCACCAGATGCCGACCCAGCAGCAGTACCCGGCACCCCCGCCCGGCTCAGGCGGGCCGTTGCGGGGCCGGACCGGGAAGATCGTCGGGGCCGTGCTCGCCGTGGTGCTCCTCGCGGGCGGCGGGATCTGGTTCGCCACCAGCGGCGGCGGGGACGACGACAAGCCCCTGGCCGGTCCCACCCACTCCGCGAAGCCCACCGTGGCGCCGTCGCCGACCAGGAGCGGCGCCACCGGGGAGCCGGTGGTCAGCCCGGAGGAGCAGGCGCGGACCATCAACGCCGGAGTCAAGTCCGGTGAGGCGAAGGTCCACTGGCTCCAGAAGGGCGGCGTCGACCTGCCCCCCAACGGCGAGGACGTGTACGGTCCCTGGTTCGCCGGGGACACCGTCGTGAAGGCGATGTACTACACGGTCTCGGGCTATTCGGTCTCCGACGGCACCCTCCGGTGGAGCTTCCGGCTCCCCGCCCGGATGTGCGGCGCGCCTTCGCAGCCGACCGCCGACGGCAAGATCGTCCTCGGGATCAGGCACGACACCGCGGACGACGCCCCCTGCGACTCGCTTCAGATGATCGACCTGAGGACGGGCAGGGCCGGATGGCACAAGACCTTCGTGCGCGAGGGCAACTGGGACGAGCTGTCCGACCTCGCGATGTCGATCAACGGCGGCACCGTGACCGTGGGCCGCGTCAGCAGGTCCGAGGGGTTCCGGGTCAGTGACGGCAAGCAGGTCTTCCGCGGGCAGCCCGGCACGTGCCAGCCGTACGGCTTCGCCAGCGGGCCCGTGGCCGTCGCGGCCACCAGCTGCATGAACTCCGCGTACGACTACAAGGACCAGCAGGTGCAGCGGATCGACCCGGCTACGGGGAAGGTCCTGTGGACCTACAAACTCAAGAAGGGCTGGAGGGTCTCGCAGTTCTACTCGGTCAGTCCGCTCGTCGTCTCACTGAAGCAGCCGGACAAGTGGGGCATCCTGGTCCTCAACGATGACGGCACCTACCGCACGCAGCTCTCCGGCGGTCCGGGTGACTACGCGCCCCAGTGCGACGAGGAGATGCGGGCGACCAGCAAGAACCTGGACGGCTGCATGGGCGTCGCCGCCGACGCGAACTCCTTCTACATGGGCACCAGGGCCGGAGTCGGTACCGAACGCGGCAACAAGATCGTTTCCTTCGACCTGAAGACCGGCAAGTTCCGCTGGTCGGCCAACTCGCCGGAGGGGCAGTCCGCCTTCCCCCTGGGCGTCGAGAACGGCAAGCTGCTGATGTACGTCAAACCGACCCTGAAGAAGGGCGGCGGCATCGCCTCCCTCCCTTCCGCGGGCGGCACCCCGCAGATGCTGCTGCGGCATCCGGCGTCGGGCGCCGAGATGGAGCTCGGCTTCATCGGGCCGTGCGTGGTGTACAGGGAGGGGCGCACCCTCCTGATGCAGACGAGGCTCAGCGGGATCGCCGGCGACGAAGAGGTGGACATGCGCTCCATGGTGGTCTTCGGCGGCTGACGGTCCGAAGCATCACGGCGGCATCACGGCCCGGTCCTCCCTTGGGCACAGGGGTGGACCGAACCGGAAGGCGCCCTCGGGTGGGTGGTACAAAGAAGTCCCGCTCGACTGACGTGACACTGCGGGATCCATGCCCGATTCGCTCCATTCCGTCGTGGTCCAGGGGGTCTTGCCCCCGGCAGCGGCGGGATCGCGGGGGAGTCCGGAACGGGCACCGGACCGCACGAAGGGGGACGCGCTGATGACCCAGCCGCCCGGACAGCAACCGCCGCAGGGAGGCTTCGGCGCTCCGCAGGAGCCGCCGCACGGGGTACCGCAGCCGCCCCAGGGCCCGCCGCAGACCCCGCCGCCGCCCGCCGCGCCGCCCCAGGCCCCCGCCGCGCCGCCCACGCAGCCGGGCTACGGCTACCCGCAGCAGCCCGGCCCGTACGACCAGCCGCAGCAGCCGGGCCCGTACGGTCAGCCGCAGCAGCCCGGCCCCTACGGACAGCCGCAGCCGGGCCCGTACACCCAGCAGCCCGGCCCGTACGGTCAGCAGCAGCCGGGTCCGTACGGTCAGCAGACGCAGCCCGGTTACGGCTTCCCGCCGCAGCAGCACCCCGGCGCGCCCGTGCCGCCCGGACCGAACGGCCCCGGCGGCGGCAACCCGTTCAAGGGCAAACCGGCCATGATCATCGGGGCCGCGGTCGCCGCGCTCCTGGTCATCGGCGGCGGCGTGTACTTCGCGACGAGCGGGGGCGACGGCGACGACGACAAGCCGGTCGCCAAGAAGAGCGAGCAGGTCAAGAAGCCGACCGGCTCGCCCACCGTCGACCAGGGCGACGGCAACGGCACCGGCCGGGAGGAGGACGACGACCTCAACAGCGGCCGCAAGGACGGCGAGGCCAAGGTCCTCTGGCTGCAGAAGAACGACGTCGACCTCCCGCGCAACGGCGCCACCGTCTACGGCCCCTGGATCGTCGGCGACACCATCGTCAAGGGCATGTACCGCACGGTCTCCGGCTATTCGGTCGCCGACGGCAAGCAGGCGTGGACGCTCAAGCTGCCCGCCGACATCTGCTCCGCGCCCGAGCAGACCACCACCGACGGCAAGATCGTCATCGCGATCAAGAACGGCACCACCGACAAGGCCGACTGCTCCGCCCTCCAGCAGATCGACCTCAACACGGGCAAGGCCGGATGGAAGAAGGAGGTCAAGAAGAGCGGCCTCTTCGACATGATGTCCGACCTCTCCATGGCCATCAGCGGCGACACCGTCACGGCCGGCCGCACCGGCACGTCCAACGCCTACCGGGTCAGCGACGGCAAGGAGGTCTTCGGCAAGCGGGGCGGCAACTGTGAGCCGTTCGCCTTCGCCGGCGGCCCCAAGCTCATCGCCGCGGTCAACTGCCGCACCGACGACATCGAGAACCCGCAGCAGGAGATCGAGGAGCTCGACCCCGGCACCGGCAAGGCGAAGTGGACCTACAAGCCGGCCCGCGGCTGGGAGATCGACAAGGTCTACTCGGTGTCCCCGCTCATCGTCTCCCTCACCAAGGGCGACAGCGACGACAAGAAGTGGAGCGTCATCGCGCTCCGCGAGAACGGCTCGCTGCGTTCCCAGCTGAACAGTGACAAGGGTGACAAGTTCGCCCCGGAGTGCGGCGGCGGCTTCTCCATCTTCGGCCAGCAACTCCAGGACTGCACCGGTGTCGCGGCCGACGCCAACACCTTCTACATGTCCACGACGGACGACACCAGCGGCTCCGCCCGCACCAACAAGGTCGTCGCGTTCAACCTGAACACCGGCAAGACGAAGTGGAAGTCGGACTCCCCCGCCGAGCAGACCATGAAGCCGCTCGGCATGGAGGGCGGCAACGTCCTGCTCTACCTCGACGGCGGCTACGGCAAGGGCGGCGGCATCGCGACCCTCTCCCCGGCAGGCGGCAGCCCGAAGACGGTGCTCAAGCACCCGGACTCCACCTCGGAGATCGAGCGCTCCTTCTACAACCCGAGGATCCGCTACGTGGACGGGCGTTCGTTCCTCACGAGCGGGCGGGTCAGCGCGAGCAACGACAAGGAAGAGCTGGAGACGAAGACCATGATGGCCTTCGGCAACTGACGGCTCACCCCCGCCCGGACGAACCCGACCGACCCCCTTCCCCGAGGTACGCAACGCCATGACCCAGCCGCCCCAGCAGCCACCCCACGACCCGCCCCAGGGCGGCTTCGGCGCGCCGCAGGACCCGCCCTCCGGCGGTTTCGGCGCCCCGCAGGACCCGCCCTCCGGCGGTTTCGGCGCGCCGACCCCGCCGCCGCCCCCCGGCCCGCCCCAGCAGCAGCCGGGCTACGGCTTCCCGCAGGACCAGCCGCCCACGCAGCCGGGCTACGGCTTCCCGCAGGCCCAGCCGCCCCAGCAGCCGCCCACCCAGCCCGGCTACGGCTTCCCGCAGCAGGGCCAGCAGCAGCCGTACGGCTACCCGACCGCCCCCATGCAACCGGCCTACCCGACGCCGCCGCAGAACGGCGGCGGGGGCGGGAAGAAGTTCTCCACCCAGGCACAGATCATCGTCGCGGCCGTGGTCGCGGTCGCCCTGATCGTCGGCGGCGGCATCTGGTACGCCTCCGGTGACGGGGACGGCAAGAAGGACGAGGCGGGCACCTCCGCCGGCACCTCCGGCGAAAACAAGGGCGGCGACGGCGGGAACGGGGGCTCCACCGGCGGCAAGGAGAAGGCCCCGGCCAACGTCGACGCGGCCGTCGGCTTCCAGCTCCCGCAGCCCAAGGTCACCGACGTCACCACCGTCGACGGCTCCTGGGTCACCGACAAGGCGTACGTGAAGTCGGGCATCAACGAGGTCGTCGGCTACGACCTGGACAAGGGCACCAAGCTCTGGTCGATCCCGCTGGACGGGCAGGTGTGCGGCGCATCGCGGCACATGACCAAGGACTACAAGACCGCCATCCTCTTCGAGGAGGGCAAGCGCACGAAGGCCGACAAGTACCAGAACTGCACCAAGGTCGGCGCCCTCGACCTCGCCACCGGCAAGCTGCTGTGGAGCAAGTCGATCACCGCCTCCAACAGTGGTGACCGCCCCGTCCGCTTCGCCGAGGTCACCCTCAGCGGCACCACGGTCGCCGCCGGCGGCACCGACGGCGGCGCCGCCTTCAAGCTGGCCGACGGCGCCGAGCTCTGGAAGCCGAAGGTCAGCACCGACGGCTGCTACGACCTCGGATACGGCGGTGGCGACGCCCTGGCCGTCGTCCGCAAGTGCGGTACGTACGACGACCCGCAGCTCATCATCCAGGCGCTGAACCCGACGACCGGCGCCCCGCTCTCCTCGTACAAGATGCCGGCCGGCGTCGACTACGCGAGCATCGTCTCCACCAAGCCGCTCGTCGTCGCCGCCGACGTCGGCGACACCGCCGGCGACGGCAGCAGCATCTCGGACTTCTTCTCGATCGACGAGACCACCGGGAAGCTGAAGATCCGCATCTCCGCCGACGCCGAGAAGTACGCCGCCAGGTGCGGTGCCACCGATGTCGAGCAGTGCCAGCACCTCGCCGTCGGCAACAACCGCATCTACCTGCCGACCGAGGAGCACGAGGGCACCGGCGAGAGCTTCAGCCGGACCAACGAGATCGTCTCCTTCGACCTCACCACCGGCAAGCAGACCGGCGACCGGGCCGACGCGGGCGAGAAGTTCACGATGTTCCCGCTGCGCATGGACGGCACCAACATCATCGCGTACCGGGAACCCCCGTACGACAAGGGCGGTGAGGTCGTCTCCATCGACGGCAGCACCTTCGAGCAGACGGTCCTGATGCGCAACCCGTCCGACGAGGCCGTCCGGGACGCGGAGACCAGCTTCACCGCGGACTACGCGGAGTTCCGCTACGAAAAGGGGCGCTTCTTCATCTCCGAGACGATGATCAGCGCACCGCGCAAGAGCTCGCTGGACGACAAGGAGTACCTGGTGGTGTCCTTCCACACCAGCTGAGCCCGCATCACATGTGGGGGTGGAACCGGCCGGTTCCACCCCCACACGCGTACCCGGCCGTGTAACTTGCAGGCCCTGGAGGGCCGGGGGGCCTTGGCCGGTGTGACGGGGGGAACGGGGCGATGAGTGTCCGGCTGATGGTGGTGGACGACCACCGACTGCTCGCCGAGGCGCTGGCCTCGGCACTGAAACTGCGCGGCCACCGGGTGCTGGCCGCCGCCGCGCCCACCACCGGGGCGGCGGACCTCGTCGTCGGACGGGCCCCGGAGGTCTGCCTGTTCGGCACCGCGTCGCCCGCCGTGCCCGGCACCTTCGACCCCGTCGTCCGGATCCGGCGCGAGCGCCCGCAGACCGCGGTGGTCGTGCTCGGCCCGGTCCCCAGCCCGCGCGGGATCGCCGCCGCCTTCGCGGCCGGGGCCGCCGGGTACGTCCGGCACGACGAGCGGATCGAGGGTGTGGAGCGCGCCATGGTCAAGGCCAGGGCCGGGGAGGCGGCCATCGCGCCCCAGCTCCTCCAGGGCGCCTTCGCCGAACTGCTCGACCCGGTGGCCCAGCCGGACGACGAGGGCCGCAGGCTGCTGCGGCTGCTCACCCCGCGCGAGGCCGAGGTGCTGGTCCGGGTCGCGGAGGGCGAGGACACCCGGCTGATCGCGGCCGGGATGCGGATCGCGCCGAGCACCGCGCGTACGCACGTCCAGCGCGTCCTGATGAAGCTCGGCGTCGGCTCCCGTCTGGAGGCCGCCGCGCTGGCCGCCCGGACCGGGCTGCTGGACCGGGCCGCGGTGACACGCCAGGGGCCGGACACCGTCGGCTGACGGTGTCCGGCCCCTGCCGCGTAACGGCTCTAGTCCTTTGGGGCGGGGCGGCGCAGGCGGGTCAGGACCAGGTGCGTGACCATGCCGAACAGCAGGCCCCAGAAGGCCGATCCGATCCCGTGCAGGGTGATCCCCGAAGCGGTGGCGAGGAAGGTGATCAGCGCGGCCTCGCGGTCCTTCTCCTCCGCCATGGCGCCGGTCAGCCCGCCCGCCAGCGCGCCGAACAGGGCGACGCCCGCCGTGGCCGCGACGAGTTCCTTGGGCAGCCCCGCGAACAGCACCACCAGCGTGGAGCCGAACAGGCCGATCAGCAGGTAGAACGCCCCGCAGGACACACCGGCGACGTACCGGCGCCGGGTGTCCTGGTGGGCCTCCGGGCCGGTGCAGATCGCGGCCGTGATGGCGGCCAGGTTGACCGCGTGCGAGCCGAACGGCGCCAGGACGGTCGAGACCAGGCCGGTGGAGCCGATGAGCAGCCGGTCGTCCGGGCGGTATCCGGCGGCCGTGAGCACCCCGATCCCGGGGGCGTTCTGCGAGCCGAGCGTCGCCAGGGTCAGCGGTACGGCGATGCCGATCAGGGAGGCCACGGAGAAGTGCGGCGTGGTCAGGACCGGAGTGGCCAGGCCGACGCCGTCCAGGTGCACATGCAGGCGCGAGGTGGCCGCCGCGGCCACCACACCGGCCGCCAGAGCGGCCAGCACGGCGTACCGGGGGAACATCCGCTTGCCGAGCAGGTAGGCCACGAGCACCGCCCCGCCGATGTACGGCGCGGAGGTGAGCGAGGTGAACACCCCGGTCCCGAAGGAGAACAGGATGCCGGCGAGCATCGCGGAGACCACCGCCGACGGCACATGGCGCATCAGCCGCCCGAAGACCCCGGTCAGCCCGATCAGGGTGATCACCACACCGGTGACCAGGAACGCGCCGACGGCCTCCCCGTACGAGTACGCGCCGAGGCTGGTGACCAACAGGGCGGCGCCGGGCGTCGACCAGGCGGTGATGACCGGCATCCGGGTCCGCAGACTGAGCCCGACGCAGGTCAGGCCGGAGCCGATGGAGATGGCCCAGACCCAGGAGCTGGTCTGACCGGTGGTCAGATGACCGGCCGACGCGGCCGCCAGCACGATGACCAGGGGCCCGGAGTAGGAGACCACGACGGCGATGAAGCCGGCGAGCACGGCCGAGAGGGACGCGTCCCGCCAGAGGCTGGGCCGGTGTCCGGCGGAGTCCTCCGCCGGAGGCGCCCCGCCGGGGTCCGTGGGGGCGCCGGCCGCCGGGGGGTGGGGGGTGTGGGTCTCAGAGCTCAACGGTCTTCCTTCGCGGCCCGCTCCAGGGCCTGTTCGAGGTCGGCGACGAGGTCCGCGGGATTCTCCAGGCCGACCGAGACGCGCAGCATGTCCTTGGGGGACGTGCTGCCCGGGCCCTCGAAGGTATAGCGGTGTTCGATCAGGCTCTCCACTCCGCCGAGGGACGTGGCCCGAATGAACAACTCGCAGTTCTGGGCGGTGCGCAGGGAGCGCTGCCACTCCCCGTCCACGTGCAGGGAGAGCATGCCGCTGAACCCGTCACTCATCTGACGTGCGGCGACGGCGTGGCCCGGGTCGTCGGCCAGCCCCGGGTAGGCGACCTTGCGGATCAGCGGATGGCCGGCGAAGTGCTCGGCGAGCGCCATGGCGGTGGCCGAGATCTGCCGCATCCGCGGGAACAGCGTGCGTATGCCGCGCATCAGCAGGTAGGTCTCCAGCGGCCCGAGCAGGGGCCCGGTCAGCCTGCGGTGCAGTTCCAGCCGTTCCCACAGGGCGGCCGCCCGCTCGCCCGGGTCCGGGGCCAGCACCAGCAGACCGGCCACCACGTCGGTGTGGCCGTTGAGGTACTTGGTCCCGGAGTGCATGACGAGGTCGGCACCGTGCTCGAACGGGCGGGAGTGGACGGGCGTGGGCACCGTGTTGTCCACGCCGAACAGGGCTCCGGCCTCGCGCGCCACCGCGCCCACCGCGGCGAGGTCCGTCACCGTCCAGGTGGGGTTCGCGGGGGACTCCGCCCACACCAGGCGGGTCGGCGCCGCGGCCACCGCGGCGGCGACGGCGTCCAGGTCGTCCATGGGCACCTGGACCACTTCGAGGCCCTGCTCCGTACCGAACTCCAGGAGCCACTTGGTGAGCCCGAAGTACATCGTCCGGGGCACCACGACCCGGGAGCCGGCGGGCAGCACCTGGAAGACGGCGGTCGCGGCGGCCATCCCGGACGAGAAGAGCAGCCCGCGCGAGCCGCCCTCCAGGCCGGCCACCACGTCCTCGACCTGTTCGTACCCGGGAGCCCCCTGGTCGCGCAGGTAGGCCAGGCCCGCCGGCGTGCGGTACTCGCTGTCCCTGGCGTAGGTGGCGCCCATGCTGATGGCGGGCGGCACGGAACCGGTAGTGGGGGAGCGCCAGCCGTCGCCCTGCGCGGCCCGGGTCTCCACGTGGTACGTGTGCGTCCAGGGCGTGTACTTCTCGCGGTTGTTCATCGGTTCCTCTCGTCGGACGGGGCCGCCCCGGATACGGCGGGGGTGCGGTGGAGGGTCGGGACGCCCCGCAGGTGCGGCAGGGCCGTGGTGAGGGCCAGCTCCGCGTCCAGCAGCGCACGCGAGGGGGTGCCGGGGGAGGGGACGTAGTGGTTGTAGTAACTGGAGCCCTCCGTGTGGGGGCCCAGGAAGAACAGCCGGGACTGGACCGCGCCCGCCCGGGAGATGCCCTGGCCGCGCCGGTTGACGTCCAGACCGGGCAGCGGGGTCCCGCCGGCGGTACGGGTCCGGACGCGGCCGGACCGGACCAGGCTGCTCAGCAGCGAGCCGGTGACCCGCTCCGCCACGGGCTCGCTCACATGGGCGTGCACCACGTGGTCGACGTCCACGACGGTGTGCTGGTCGAGAAGGGTCGACTCCAGCTGCCACGGGCCGCTCCCGCCGAGGGGCGGGACGACCTTGGGGCCGGGGCCCGGCCCCAGACGCAGCACGCCCGCGGCGAGCAGCGAGAGGAGCTCCGCGGAGCGGTCGAGCTGCGGGCCGATCACCAGACGGTTGACCAGCGGGGCGAAGGTGCCGAAGAAGTACGCCGACGACTCGTCGTCCAGGCCCGGAGCGTCCACGACGGCGCGGAGCGCGTCGCGGTGGTCGCGCAGGACCTCCAGGGCCTCCTTCAGGGGGCTGGCGCCGAGACCCGCGCGTGCCTCACCGAGGTCGTTCTCCACCTCGGCGGTGAAGTACGCGGTGTACGCGCGCTGGTCCGGCCAGGTGGGGGCGGGTGCGCCACCGAGGTCGTCGGAGGTGGCCGGTGCGCCGTTCAGCAGCTCGGCGACCGGGGCCGGGCCGAATCGCTCCCGTAAACCGGTGAGGACTCCTTCGTACCCCGACACGCTTGCCTCATCGGCGAGTCGGGCGGCGGCCCGGGCCGTGTCCGGCGTCCGGCCGCCCAGGTCGCGGGCGAGCAGGGTGCGGTACCAGGCGAGTTCCATCTCGGCGACGACGAGGGGCCGGACGTCCCGGGTGAAGGACAGCCGGCCGTCCGGTCGCCGTGCGCGCAGCGCGGACAGGCGTTCCCCGGTCAGCGCGAGCGGGGCGGGGCGGACCCGTCCGGGGTGGAGGTACGGCCTGCTCCGGGCGGGCAGCCCGGAGCGGTTGGCCAGCACGATCAGCGGTTGGCGTACTGGTTCAGCCAGTGCGTGTGCGGCTCGCGGCGCAGACGCCGCCTGATGTAGTTGATCCGCGACTGCAGGAAGCCGCCGTTGGCGTCGGGGGCGTCGATGACGACGACCTCCGCGCCGAGCGCCCGCATCAGCTGGACCGACTGGCGGTTGGCATTCGGGTCCGTGACGCAGGTGAGCGCGTACCCCTTGGCCGCGCACACCATGGCCAGGGCGACGCCGAGGTTTCCGGACGTCGACTCGATCAGCCGGGTCGGCAGAAAGGAGCGCCGCGATTTCTCGGCCTGCTCCTCCGCGTCACGGACCAGGGCGACCGCGGTCTTGAGTTTGACCGAGCCCGCTGGATTGAGACCTTCCAGCTTGAGGTAGAGGATGCTGTCGGGAACTAATTGGTCGAGCCGGACGAAGACGTCGTCCAGCACCAGGTCGTAGACTTCTTCTGCTATCACTATGTACTCCCCCTGGCCGAGGGACCCCCGTCTCTGCTCGGCCGTCAGGGATCCTGACACGAAAAGATGGCTCGATCAATCCGTATTCCAGCATGTGGAAAAGGTTGATTGATGAATGATATTCGGCCCTGAAAGGGAATTCATAATTCCGGGGCGGCCGGGACCCCGGGAACGCGGCAGGGGCCGGACCCCGTCGGCTGACGGTGTCCGGCCCCTGCCGCGTACGGGTCCTAGCTCTCCGGGGTGTCCTCCGGCGCGTGCTCCGGCGCCTGGGCCGGGCGCAGCTTCATCCAGACCAGGAAGAACAGGCCGAGCGCCAGCATGGCGAGGCCGGTCCAGAGGTTGATGTGGACGCCCTGGGCCTTCTTCAGGTCCGCGTCGGACGGGCTGATCCCGGCGATCGTCACGATGACCCCGTAGACCACGAAGAGGCCGCCGATGATCCGCCGGATGTCGAAGAGGCGGGCCGCCGTGGCGGACTTCTGCTCCAGGTCGGAGACTTCCTTGTGCAGGTCGGACATGGTGGGTACTCCGATCAGAACGAGTAGGGGACGTAGCACAGGGCGGCGAGCACGATGGCTCCCCAGCCCAGGAGTGCGGGCCTGCGGTACCAGGCGCTGTCGCCCTCCTCGGGCACCTCGGGGGCGCCCGGGGACTCGGTTCCGTAGACGAGGCCGGCGAGTTCGGCCTCGGGCTTGGGAGCGGTGAAGAGCGTGACGGCGATCATGACGACCGCGCCGGCGACGAAGCCGACGATCGCGGAGACGAAGTTGGCGCCCTGGTCGCTCGGGATGTCGATGACGCCCTGCTTGTAGATGACGAAGTAGTTGACCATCGCGGCCGTGGTGCCCGCGAGCAGGCCCCAGACACCGGACTTCATCGAGGCGCGCTTCCAGAACATGCCGATGATGAAGACCACGAAGAGCGGCACGTTGAAGAACGAGAAGAGCGTCTGGAGGTAGCTCATGATGTTCGAGAAGCTGGCGGCGATGAACGCGGTGCCGATGGAGGCCAGCACGCCGAGCGCCGTGATCATCCGGCCGAAGCGCAGGTAGTACGCGTCCGACTGGTCCTTCCTCACGTACCGCGCCCAGATGTCCGTGGTGAACACGGTGTTGAACGAGGAGACGTTGGCGGCCATGCCCGCCATGAACGCGGCCAGCAGGCCGGTCACCGCGATGCCGAGCACGCCGTTGGGCAGCAGTTCGCGCATCAGCAGCGGGATCGCGTCGTTGTACGTGGTGCCGGAGCCCTCGGTGCCGATGTTCGGCACGATCACGGCGGCGACCAGGCCCGGGATCATCACGGCGAAGACGATGAACATCTTCGGGAAGGCGGCGATCAGCGGGGTGCGCTGGGCGGCCGAGAGGTTCTTCGCGGACAGCGCGCGCTGTACCTCGGCGAAGTTCGTCGTCCAGTAGCCGAAGGAGAGCACGAAGCCGAGGCCGAGGACGATCGTCAGCCAGTTGGCGCCGAGCGGGTTGGCGTCACCGATGCCCGTGCCGCCCCAGGCCGACATGAAGTTGGAGCCGTGCTTCGACGTCAGTGAATCGCTCAGCCCGTCCCAGCCGCCGACGCGCTTGAGGCCCAGCAGGGTCAGCGGGATCAGCGCGGCGAGGATGACGAAGAACTGCAGCACCTCGTTGTAGATCGCGGAGGAGAGCCCGCCGATCGTGATGTAGACGAGGACGAAGAGGCCCGCGACGACGATCGCGACCCACTGCGGCCAGCCGAGGAGCGCCTCCACGACGATCGACAGGGCGTACAGGTTGACGCCCGCGATCAGGATCGCCGAGAAGGCGAACAGTATGGAGCTCAGCAGGTGCGCGGACTTGTCGAAGCGCTGGAGCAGGAACTCCGGCACCGAGCGCACCTTCGAGCGGTAGTAGAACGGCATCATCACGAGGCCGAGGAAGACCATCGCCGGGATGGCGCCGATCCAGTACCAGTGCACCACCGCGACGCCGTACTGCGCGCCCGTCGCCGCCATGCCGAGGATCTCGGTGGCGCCGAGGTTCGCCGCCACGAAGGCCAGACCGGTCACCCATGCGGGCAGTGACCGTCCGGAGAGGAAGAAGTCGAGGCTGGTCTTGACACTCGCCCGGGCGGCGAAGCCGATGCCGAGCACGACGACGAAGTAGATCGCCAGGATCGTGTAGTCGAGCCCGTTCGTGGGGAGCCGGAGCCCTGCTGCCAGATATTGCATGTGGGGGTCTCGCTTCGTTGCGCGAACTGAACCCGAAGGAAACTACGCTCTTGTGTTCAGAAAGTGAACAGTTCCCATGAGGTTCTTTGTTTGTTTGTGATCGTATTGCCGGAATCACAGGCTTCAAGCGCCCGTGATCCCCCGCGCATCGCCCGTCTGCCCGCTGGCGTCGACTCATTGACGCATCTGTTGACTTGTGGTTCATTGTGTTGGCTTATGTTGGGTGGGAGGAGTCTGGTGAAGAAGACGGTTACGACGCTCGCCGACGGCCGGGAGCTGATCTACTACGACAGCCGTGACGACCTCGTGCGCGAGGCCGTCGATACGCGCCCCCTCGACGCCGTCTCCACCTCGTCCGAGATCCGGCGCGATCCCCTGCTCGGCGACAGCGTGGCCATCGCCTCGCACCGCCAGGGCCGGATCTACCACCCGCCCGTCGACGAGTGCCCGCTGTGCCCGTCGCGCGAGGGCCGGCAGAGCGAGATCCCGGAGCCCGACTACGACGTCGCCGTCTTCGAGAACCGCTTCCCCTCGCTCGCCGGCGACTCCGGCCGCTGCGAGGTCGTCTGCTTCACCTCCGACCACGACGCCTCCTTCGCGGACCTCACCGAGGAGCAGGCCGGTCTCGTCCTGGACGCCTGGACCGACCGCACCGCGGCCCTGGCCCGGCTCCCGCAGGTCAAGCAGGTGTTCTGCTTCGAGAACCGGGGCGCCGAGATCGGCGTCACGCTCGGCCACCCGCACGGCCAGATCTACGGCTACCCCTTCGTCACCCCGCGCACCGAGCTGATGTTCCGCTCGATGGCCGCCCACCACGCGAAGACCGGCCGCAACCTCTTCGACGACGTGGTCGCCCGCGAGGAGGAGGACGGCTCACGGATCGTGCTCGCCGCCGAGCACTGGATCGCCTTCGTCCCGTACGCGGCCCACTGGCCGTACGAGGTGCACCTCCACCCGCGCCGCCGCGTCGCCGACCTGCGGGAGCTGGACAAGGAGGCGCGCACGGAGTTCCCACAGGTCTATCTGGAACTGTTGAGGCGATTCGACCGGATCTTCGGACCCGGAGAGCCGCCGACCCCGTACATCTCCGCCTGGCACCAGGCGCCGTTCGGGGTCCCCGGGCGTGAGGACTTCGGGCTCCACCTCGAACTTTTCACCATCCGACGGACCTCCGGCAAGCTGAAGTTCCTCGCGGGTTCCGAATCCGGCATGAGCGTGTTCATCAACGACGTGCCGCCGGAGACCGCGGCCCAGCGACTGCGAGAGGTAGCGAGCCAGTGAGCAAGACCCCGAAGAAGTACCTGGTCACCGGGGGCGCCGGTTACGTGGGCAGTGTCGTCGCCCGGCACCTGATCGAGGCCGGCCACACCGTCACCGTCCTGGACGACCTCTCCACAGGCTTCCGCGAGGGCGTCCCGGCCGGGGCCGACTTCATCGAGGGCCGGATCCAGGACGCCGCGAAGTGGCTCGACTCCTCCTACGACGGGGTGCTCCACTTCGCCGCGTGCTCCCAGGTCGGCGAGTCCGTCACCGACCCCGAGAAGTACTGGCTCAACAACGTCGGCGGCTCCACCGCCCTGCTCGCCGCGATGCGCGACGCCGGGGTCCGCACCCTGGTCTTCTCCTCCACCGCGGCCACCTACGGCGAGCCGGTCTCCAGTCCCATCACGGAGGCCGATCCCACCGCCCCGACCAGCCCGTACGGGGCGACCAAGCTCGCCGTCGACCACATGATCACCGGGGAGGCCGCGGCCCACGGCCTGGCCGCCGTCTCGCTGCGCTACTTCAACGTGGCCGGGGCGTACGGCGACTGCGGTGAGCGCCACAGCCCCGAGTCCCACCTCATCCCGCTGGTGCTCCAGGTCGCCCTGGGACAGCGCGAGTCGATCTCCGTCTACGGCGACGACTACCCCACCCCGGACGGCACCTGCGTCCGCGACTACATCCACGTCGCGGACCTGGCCGAGGCGCACCTCCTCGCCCTCGACGCCGCGACCCCGGGCGAGCACCTGATCTGCAACCTCGGCAACGGCAACGGCTTCTCGGTCCGCGAGGTCATCGAGACGGTCCGCGAGGTCACCGGCCACCCCGTCCCCGAGACCGCGGCCCCGCGCCGCGCCGGCGACCCGGCCGTCCTCGTCGCCTCCGCCGCCACGGCCAGGGAGCGGCTCGGCTGGCAGCCGTCCCGCGCCGACCTGGCCGGAATCGTCTCCGACGCCTGGACGTTCGCCCGCCGAGAGGAGCCCACCGCACCATGACCGAGGACCACGCAGAGCTCACCGCTTCCTTCACCGCGCTGTACGGAAGCGAGCCCGAGGGGATCTGGGCCGCACCCGGCCGGGTCAACCTGATCGGCGAGTACACCGACTTCAACGACGGCTTCGTCATGCCGCTCGCCCTCCCGCACACCGCCCGCGCCGCCGTCTCCCGCCGCACCGACGGCGAGCTGCGGCTGCACTCCACCGACGTGCCCGGCGGTGTCGTCCGGCTCCGCGTGGACGGGCTGACCCCGCACGAGGGCCACGGCTGGGCCGCCTACCCGGCCGGCGTCGTCTGGGCGCTGCGCGAGGCGGGCCACGAGGTCACCGGCGCCGACATCCAGCTGACCTCCACCGTCCCCACGGGCGCCGGGCTCTCCTCGTCCGCCGCCCTCGAAGTGGTCACCGCCCTCGCCCTCAACGACCTCTTCGGCCTCGGGCTCGACGCGGCGGAGCTCGCGGTCCTCGCCCAGCGCGCGGAGAACGCCTTCGTCGGCGTCCCCTGCGGGGTCATGGACCAGATGGCGTCCGCCTGCTGCACCGAGGGCCACGCCCTGCACCTGGACACCCGGGACCTCGGCCGCCGCCAGGTGCCCTTCGACCTGGCCGCGCACGGGCTGCGGCTCCTGGTGGTCGACACCCGCGTCAAGCACGCGCTCGGCGACGGGGCGTACGCGGAGCGCCGGACCGGCTGCGAGGAGGGCGCCCGCCTGCTCGGCATACCCACCCTGCGCGACCTGCCGTACGAGGAGCTGGGCGCCGCCCTGGACCGGCTCGCGGAGTTGGGCGCGGACGAGTCCGTCGTCCGGTACGTGCGCCATGTGGTCGGCGACAACCAGCGCGTCGAGCAGGTCATCGCGCTGCTGGACGCGGGTGACGTGCGCGCGGCGGGCCCGGTCCTCACGGCGGGGCACGTCTCGCTCCGCGACGACCTGCGGGTCTCCTGCGTGGAGCTCGACCTCGTGGTCGAGGCGGCCAACGCGGCCGGGGCGCTCGGGGCGCGGATGACCGGGGGCGGCTTCGGCGGCTCGGCGATCGTGCTGGTCGAGGAGGCGCGGGCGGACGCGGTCACCACGTCCGTCCTGGAGGCGTTCACCGCGGCCGGCCACGGCACCCCGGGCGTCTTCCCGGCAGTGCCGTCGGCGGGCGCGCGCCGACTGGTCTGACCGGGATCAGCCGAGTTCCTTGGTGAGGGTGTACTCCGTGACGCCCGGCGGGAAGTCCTCGACCCGGCCGCGTACCTCGTACCCCTGCTTCCGGTAGAAGCCGGGGGCCTGGAAGTCCCAGGTCTCCACCCGGGAGCGGGTGCAGGACCGGTCCGCCCGCGCCACCCGTTCCGCCTCGGCGAGCAGCCGCGCGCCGAGGCCGGAACCCCGGTGCGCGGTGTCGACCCACAGCAGCTCCAGATGGAGCCAGCTCGCCCAGGTCCGGGCCGCGAGACCGCCCGCGAGGCGCCCCTCGGCGTCCAGCGCCCAGACGTGCAGCGGTTCCTCCTGCGCGTCCGGGGCGCCGCGCAGGGCCCTCATGTGCGGTGAGCGCGCGGTGTTGTCGTCCCGCAGCGCCCGGTGCAGCCGCGCACGTCGTTCCTTGTCCACTTCTGTCTCAAGACGGAACATGCGCCCCAGCCTAGGGGGCGTCTTTCCGATCAGGGCCGGGTCCGAGGTGTCTGGCACGGCACCTCGCCGCGTTGCCGAACCGCCCGAATCGCTCCGCGATGCGGACGCCCCGGCGCCTTGCGATGCACCGCACCAGACACCTCGGCCTGTCCGACCCTGATCGAAAAGACACCCCCAGGACGCACCCCTGGACAAGTTCCGCCAATTACCTTCTCCCCGGAGCCCCCGCCCGTACGCTGATGCTCAGCGCGGCGGGGGGCCTGCCTCGGGCGCCCCGTCACACACAGCATGGGGGTGCCTGTGGCCCGTATCCGGGTTCTCGTGGTGGACGACCACCGGATCTTCGCCGAATCACTGGCCGCCGCGCTCGCGGTCGAGCCGGACGTCGAGGTGGCCGCGGCCGGCAGCGGCCCGGCGGCGCTGCGCTGTCTGGAGCGCGCGGCGGCCGAGGGCCGGGGGTACGACGTGCTGCTGGCCGACGCGGAGCTGGGCGCCCTCGCCGTGCCCGCCCCGCGCCAAGGTCCCGGGCAGACCGGTCCGGTCGACGGGATCGCCCTGGTCGGCGCGGTCCGCGTGGCGCGTCCCTCGGTGCGTACGGTGGTGCTCGCCGAGAAGGACGACCCGGCCCGGGCCGCGCTCGCCCTCAAGGCCGGGGCCTGCGGCTGGGTCGCCAAGGACAGCTCGCTGCAACGGCTCCTTGCGGTGATCCGGGGGGTGCTGCGCGACGAGACGCATCTGCCCGCCGCCCTGCTGACGGGGGTGCTGCGCGAGCTGCTGGCCGACCGCAAGCACCGCACCGAGAGCGAGAAGCTGGTCGAGTCGCTGACCCCGCGCGAGCGCGAGGTGCTGCGGTGCATGGTGGCGGGCCTGGGCCGCAAGGCGGTCGCGGAGCGGCTGTTCCTCTCCCCGCACACCGTGCGCACCCACATGCAGAACGTGCTGGGGAAGCTGGGCGTCCACTCGACGCTGGCCGCCGTGGCGCTGGCCAGACGCGCGGGCGTCGGCCCCGCCGACCTGGCCCAGGACCCGGGACTACCCGGGGATGTTGTCGAACGGGGCGGTCAACTGGCGTAGCAGCCCGGCCAGTTCGCCGCGCTGCTGACGGGAGAGCTCGCCGAGGATGGCGCGCTCCTGGGCAAGGAGGCCCGCCAGGGACTGGTCGGCCTTGTCGCGTCCCTCGGCGGTGAGCCGGACCAGGACGCCGCGCCGGTCGCTGGGGTCGGGCAGCCGCTCGACCAGGTTCTTCTTGGTGAGGCGGTCGATGCGGTTGGTCATCGTGCCCGAGGTGACCAGGGTCTGGGTGAGCAGTTGGCCGGGGGAGAGCTGGTACGGGGCGCCGGCCCGGCGCAGCGACGTGAGGACGTCGAACTCCCACGGTTCGAGCTGGTGCTCGGCGAAGGCGATGCGGCGGGCCCGGTCGAGGTGCCGGGCCAGGCGGGAGACGCGGCTGAGGACCTCGAGCGGTTCCACGTCGAGGTCGGGGCGCTCGCGGCGCCATGCAGCGACCAGACGGTCGACCTCGTCCTCCATGTGGATCAGTGTAGATGGTCTGTCGACATGAAGTCTCTTGAATTCGAGTGTCTTGACATCAAGATACTTGCGGACGATCCTGGAACCCATGACCGCACCCCTCTGGGATCCGCAGCAGTACCTGCGCCACGCGGACCATCGCACCCGCCCCTTCCACGACCTCCTGGCCCGCGTCCCGGACCCGCCCGGCATGCCCGCGCCCCGCATCGCCGACCTCGGCTGCGGCGCCGGCAACGTCACCGCCCTGCTCGCCGGGCGCTGGCCGCACGCCCGGATCACCGGCTACGACAACTCTCCGCAGATGCTGGAACGGGCCCGCGCCCACGCCACGGACCTCCTGGACTTCGCCGAGGCCGACGCGGCCACCTGGACGCCCTCGGAGCCGTGCGGCCTGATCGTCTCCAACGCCCTGCTCCAGTGGGTCCCCGGCCACGCCGGCCGCCTGCCCCTCTGGCTGGACGCCCTGCTCCCCGGCGGCACCCTCGCCCTCCAGGTCCCCGGCAACTTCGACCAGCCCTCGCACGTCCTGATGCGCGAACTCGCGGAGTCCCCGCGCTGGCGCTCCCGCCTCGGCGGCCTGCTGCGCCACGCGGACGCCGTGCTGAGCCCCGCCGGCTATCTGGACGCGCTGACCGGCCCCGGCACCACAGCCGACGTCTGGGAGACCACCTACCTCCACCTGCTCCCGGGCGAGGACGCCGTCCTCGACTGGGTCAAGGGCACCGGACTGCGCCCGGTCCTCACCGCCCTCGCCGGTGACGAGGAGGCGCGGGACGCCTTCCTCGCCGATTACCGCGACCTGCTGCGCACGGCCTACCCGAAAGGCCCGCACGGTACGGTCTTCCCGTTCCGCCGCATCTTCGCCGTCGCCCACCGGGAGAACCGATGATCGCCTCGCTCGACCACGTCCAGCTCGCCGCCCCCGCCGGCAGCGAGGACGCGCTGCGCTCGTACTACGAGGACGTCCTCGGCATGACCGAGATACCGAAGCCGCCCGTGCTCGCGGCCCGGGGCGGCTGCTGGTTCGCCATCGGTCCGGTCCAGCTGCACGTGGGCATCGAGGCGGACTTCCGCCCGGCCCGCAAGGCCCACCCGGGCCTGCGCGTCACGGGCATCGAGGCGTACGCGGCCCGGCTGGCCGAGCGCGGCGCCGAGGTGGTCTGGGACGACAACCTGCCGGGCCACCGCCGCTTCTACAGCCACGACCCGGTGGGCAACCGGCTGGAGTTCCTGGAGCCGGTGACCGGCTGAGCCCGGGCACGGAAGCGCCCCGCCCCCGCGACCGCGGGAACGGGGCGCCGTGGGTCACGCGGGCCTAGTACAGGCCGTTGTAGATGTCCCAGCCGTAGCCGATCTTGACGCGCTTGGCGATCGTGCCGGTGCCGGTGGACGAGTAGCGGTACACGTCGCCCTTGCCGTCGACGCCGACGAGGTCGGCCTTGCCGTCGCCGTCCAGGTCGCCGGGGGCGGCGAACTGCTTGTACGTGTTGTAGCCGGTGCCGATCTTGGAGCGGGCCGAGAGCGGCTTGGCGGCGTCGCCCGTGCCCTTGTACAGGTAGAGCGTGCCGTCCGTCGCGCGGGCCACGACGTCCGCGATGCCGTCGCCGCTGAGGTCACCGGCGCCGACGATCTTGTTGTACGTGTTGTAGCCGTAGCCGACCTTGACCTTGGCCGCGAACTTCGTACCGAGCCCGTTGCCCTGGTAGAGGTACAGGTCGCCCTTGGTGTCGCGGGCCAGCAGGTCGCCCTTGCCGTCACCGCTCAGGTCGCCGGGACCGGTCAGGCTGTTGTAGACCTGCCAGCCGGACCCGATCTCCTCGGCTCCGACCCAGAGAGTGCCGTTGTAGACCTGGAGCAGGTCGCCCCAGCCGTCGTTGTCCAGCGAGGAGGCCAGCGACAGGCTCACCTGGTTCCAGCCGGTGTCCGAGCTGTCCAGCTGACGCGGGAAGAACTGCTCGTTGTTCCGGCTCTGGTACCAGTACAGGCTGCCGCCCTTGGTACGCGCCTCCAGCTCCTGCTTGCCCCAGACCGGGTTGCCGCCCGCGCCGGCGAACAGCGCCGCGGCGTTCCAGCCCTCGCCGGCCTCCTGGCGGGGGAAGGAGAGCCCGTCGCCCATGGCGCGGTAGAAGTAGAGGTCGCCGCCCGGCTTGCGGGCCATGACGTCGCCGTAACCGTCGCCGTCGACGTCGTCGAAGCCGATGATCTGGTTGTAGATGTCCCAGCCGTAGCCGGACATGGGGAGGCGACTGAACGGGGCCGTCGCGTCACCGGTGCCGAGGTAGGTGTAGATGTCGCCGCTGGGCGTACGGGTCAGGACGTCCCCGATGCCGTCGCCGTCCACGTCGTTCATGCCGACGATCTGGTCGTAGATGTTCCAGCCGGAGTACACCTTGACGCCGGCCTTGAAGGGCGCGCTGTCCACGCTGCCGGTGGAGATGTAGACGTAGAGGTCGCCGGAGGGCGTCCGCGCGATCAGGTCGCCCCGGCCGTCGCCGTCCAGGTCACCGGGGGCGA
Organism: Streptomyces sp. NBC_00209; assembly: GCF_045206345.1. Taxonomy (NCBI): domain Bacteria; kingdom Bacillati; phylum Actinomycetota; class Actinomycetes; order Kitasatosporales; family Streptomycetaceae; genus Streptomyces; species Streptomyces sp. NBC_00209. The sequence goes on from NZ_CP108121.1 coordinate 4,267,756, forward strand.
CGACCTTGTTGAACTTCTGCCAGCCGTTGCCCGACCAGGTGGCGGGCCCGGCGCCGTCCGCGCCCAGGCTCCGGTGGAGCGAGAGCGTGCCCGTCGCCGACAGCGTCAGGACCTCGGCCTTGCCGTCGCCGTCGAGGTCGCCCGGCGTGATGATGTCCTTGGACATCTCGAACGCGTCGGCACTGTCGATCTTGTACGGGTGCGAGCCGCCCTCTGCGTCCGTGCTGGCGTACAGATCGCCGTCCAGGCCCCGGTACAGCTGGTCGCTGCGGCCATCGCCGTCCAGGTCCGCGCGCGGCTTGGCCGGGACGACCGCGGAGGGGGTCTGAGCGCCCGCCGCGCCCGCCGCGCCCGACTTCTTCTTCGCCGTGCGCTTCGGCAGGTTGAGCGTCGGCTGCCCGCCGGACGCGGGGGTGTACTGCGCGGTGGCGCCGCTCGGGGCGGGCGCCGGGTCATCGGCCGAGGCCGGAGCCGCCAGCAGCATGCCGGCGGAGAGAACGAGTGCGGTGCAGGCCGCTGTCCGGCTCGCGCGCTTCGAGCGCACGACGGAACGACCGGGTTCCACAGAAGTCAAAGCCCCCCCAGGGGTTAAGTGGTGGAACCGGGAGAAACGCTTTCACGGGCACGGTACGTGCAGGGTGAAGCATTCCCGGGATGTGCACAGACTCTACAACGCCCCGCCCCCATGAACCATGGGAACGGGGCGCTGGGGCCAGGTGCTCGCGGGGCCTAGTAGAGGCCGTTGTAGATGTCCCAGCCGTAGCCGATCTTGACCCGCTTGTTGATCTTTCCGGTGCCGGTGGACGAGTAGCGGTACACGTTGCCCTTGCCGTCGACGCCGACCAGGTCGGCCTTGCCGTCGCCGTCCAGGTCGCCCGGGGCCGCGAACTGCTTGTACGTGTTGTAGCCGTAGCCGAGCTTGACGCGCGCCTTGAGCGGCTTGGTGGCGCTGCCCGTGCCCTTGTACAGGTACAGGTTGCCCTTGGTGTCGCGGGCCACGACGTCCGCGATGCCGTCACCGCTGAGGTCGCCGGCGCCGACGATCTTGTTGTACGTGTTGAAGCCGTAGCCGACCTTGATCCTGGACGCGAGCTTGGTGCCGAGCCCGTTGCCCTTGAACAGGTACAGGTCGCCGGACTTGGTGCGGCCGAGCAGGTCGCCCTTGCCGTCACCGCTCAGGTCGCCGGGGCCGACCAGGGCGGTGTAGCCGCTCCAGCCGCCGCCGAGGCCCGTGCCCTCGTCGTAGAGCGTGCCGTTGTACGTCTCCATCAGGTCGGCGCGGCCGTCGTTGTCGAGTGACGACGGGAAGTTGATGCTCGCCCCGGCCCAGCCGCCGCTGTCGCTCGCCTTCACGCGGGCGCTGAGCTTGCCGTTGTTCTTCGCGTAGTACCAGTAGAGCGTGCCGCCCTTGGTGCGGGCCATCAGATCGTTCTTGCCGAAGTCGGGGTTGCCGCCCTGACCCGCGAAGAGGGACGCGACGTTCCAGCCGGTGCCACCCTCCGACCGCTTGAGGAAGGTGCCGTAGCCGGTGGACTCGTAGAAGTACAGCGTGCCGCCGGGCGTACGGGCCATCAGGTCCCCGAGGCCGTCGCCGGTGTAGTCGTCCGTGGCGATGATCTGGTTGTACGTGTCGTATCCGTAGCCGGCCTTGACGCGGGCCTTGTACGGCGCCGTGGCCTTCCCGGTGCCCGCGTAGTAGTACAGGTCACCGGCCGGCGTACGGGTGTAGAGGTCGCCGATCCCGTCGCCGTTGACGTCGCTCGCGCCGACGATCTGGTCGTACGAGCCCCAGCCGTAGCCCACCTTGACGCCGGCCTTGAAGGGCGCGCCGCTGACGTTGCCGGTGGCCGCGTACAGGTAGATGTCGCCGGACGGCGTACGGGCGAGCAGGTCACCGCGGCCGTCGCCGGTCAGGTCACCGGCGGCGACGACCTTGTTGTACTTCTGCCAGCCGGTCCCGGCCCAGTCCGCGTAGCCGGCGGTGCTGGTGCCCAGGAGCTGGTGGATCGAGAGCTTGCCACCCGCGGACAGGGTGAGCAGCTCGGGCCTGCCGTCGCCGTTCAGGTCGCCCGGCGTGATGACGTCCTTGAGCTGCTCCTCGTAGTCACCGGCGTTCACGATGAACTCGTACGAGTCCGCCCCGTTCGCCGGAATGAGGTAATAGTGCCCGTCGATACCGCGGTACAACGTGTCGCTGTGGCCGTCGCCGTCCACGTCGAAACGCGGCGCGGCGGGAACGACCGCCGCCTTCGCGCCCTCGGCGCCCGCCGCCCGCGACTTCTTCTTCGCGGTGGGCGCGGGCAGGGTCAGCGTGGGCTGCGCGTCGACGGCGGGCACACGCGGCTGGACGGTGCGGTGCGGCGCGGGCGCCGCGTCATCGGCCGAAGCCGGAGCGGCCAGCAGCATGCCGGCCGAGAGAACGAGTGCGGTGCAGGCGGCAAGCCGCCGCGCACGCTTCGAGCGTGCGGGCATGGCGCGGCCGGGTTCCACAGAAGTCAAAGCCCCCCCAGGGGTACGTGGTGGAACCGGGAGAACGGCCTTCACAAGTGCGTCACACGCAGGGTGAGGCATTCCCGGGATGTTCACAGACTCTACAACTGTGACTGCCGGGACTGAAGTGGTTTACCGATGAAACAACACTGCTTCGGCCGTCAGCTCCTGCGGTGCCCTATCAGCCGCGGCTTCGACTCCAGGTTCTCCAGACCGTGCCAGGCCAGGTTCACCAGATGGGCCGCGACCTCCGCCTTCTTCGGCTTGCGCGCGTTCACCCACCACTGGCCGGTCAGCGCCACCATGCCCACCAGCGCCTGCGCGTACAGCGGGGCCAGCTTCGGATCGAAGCCCCGGGCCTTGAACTCCAGGCCCAGGATGTCCTCGACCTGGGTGGCGATATCGCTGATCAGGGAGGCGAAGGTGCCCGTCGACTGGGCGACCGGCGAGTCCCGGACCAGGATGCGGAAGCCGTCGGTGTACGTCTCGATGTAGTCCAGCAGCGCGAACGCCGCCTGCTCCAGGAGCTCCCTCGGGTGCCCCGCGGTCAGGGCGCTGGTCACCATGTCCAGGAGCTGGCGCATCTCCCGGTCCACCACGACCGCGTACAGCCCCTCCTTGCCGCCGAAGTGTTCGTAGACGACCGGCTTCGACACCCCCGCCCGGGCCGCGATCTCCTCGACCGACGTGCCCTCGAAGCCCTTGTCGGCGAACAAGGTGCGACCGATGTCCAGCAGCTGCTCGCGGCGTTCCTTCCCCGTCATCCGCACCCGGCGAGCGCGCCGGGACGAGGGTGCACGGGTGTTCTCGCTGCCTGCGCTGGAGTCGGTCGCCACATCGTCCATCATGCCGCGTCGGCCGCCGCGCGGTTGCGCCGGGACTCGATACGGGCCTCGTCCGGCCAGCGCACGTCGTACGCCCAGCCGGCCTGCTCGAACCAGCGGATGAGACGCGCGCTCGAATCGATCTGACCGCGCATCACGCCGTGCCGCGCGCTCGTCGGATCCGCGTGGTGCAGGTTGTGCCAGGACTCGCCGCAGGACAGGATCGCCAGCCACCACACGTTGCCGGACTTGTCGCGGGACTTGAAGGGGCGCTTGCCGACCGCGTGGCAGATCGAGTTGATCGACCACGTCACGTGGTGCAGCAGCGCCACCCGTACCAGCGAGCCCCAGAAGAACGCGGTCGCCGCGCCCCACCAGGACATCGTCACCAGCCCGCCGACCAGCGGGGGAATCGCCAGCGAGATGATCGTGAAGGTCATGAAGTGGCGCGAGATCCGGCGGATCGCCGGGTCCTTGATCAGATCCGGCGCGTACTTCTGCTGCGGGGTCTGCTCCTCGTCGAACATCCACACGATGTGGGCCCACCACAGGCCCTTCAGCAGCGCCGGCAGCGTCTCGCCGAACCGCCACGGCGAGTGCGGGTCGCCGTCCGCGTCCGAGAACCGGTGGTGCTTGCGGTGATCGGCCACCCAGCGCACCAGCGGACCCTCGACAGCCAGCGAACCGGCCACCGCGAGCGCGATCCGCAGCGGACGCTTCGCCTTGAACGAGCCGTGCGTGAAGTACCGGTGGAAGCCGATCGTGATGCCGTGGCAGCCGATGAAGTACATCGCCACCAGCAGACCCAGATCGAGCCAGCTCACACCGCGGCCCCAGGCCAGCGGCACTGCCGCCACCAGAGCCACGAACGGCAGGACGATGAACAGCAGGAGCGCGATCTGCTCGATCGACCGCTTGTTGTCCCCGCCGAGCGTGGCGGAGGGAGGAGCCTGATCACCGGCCGCCGGGGCGGCGGCCTCGATCACATCGGGGCTGGTCTTCATGGGGAGTCCCCTGGGGGTGAGAACGGGACGGACAGTCGGGTTACGCACCCGTAACCTACGGCCTCGTAAGTATGGCAGCGCGAAGGCCCGCCCACGAGAGGGCGAAACACCGCGCACAGACGCGCGAATACCGGGTAGACACACACCGCGTACCCCGGCCGGAACCCCACCCCACATGGACGGCCGTCCGGGGCGCGAACAGCACCGAAAGCACGGACACCTATCCTGGAGAGGTCGGACAGCGCGGTCCGCACCCTGCTTTCCGGGGTGGCGTCGGCATCCGCCGACCGCGGTCCCGGGTCCCGTGCACCACCACTGCAAGGAGCCGCACACTGTGAGCAGTGCCGACCAGACCCCCGCCGCCAGCCCCGAGCTGCGCGCCGACATCCGCCGTCTCGGCGACCTGCTGGGCGAGACCCTGGTACGCCAGGAGGGCCAGGAACTCCTCGACCTCGTCGAGCGCGTCCGCGCCCTGACCCGCACCGACGGCGAGGCCGCGGCCGAGCTCCTCGGCGACACCGGCCTGGAGACCGCCGCCAAGCTCGTCCGCGCCTTCTCCACCTACTTCCACCTGGCCAACGTGACCGAGCAGGTCCACCGCGCCCACGAGATGCGCGACCGCCGGTCCGCCGAGGGCGGCCTGCTCGCCCGCACCGCCGACCGCCTCAAGGACGCCGACCCCGAGCACCTGCGCGCCACCGTCAAGAACCTCAACGTGCGCCCCGTCTTCACCGCGCACCCCACCGAGGCCGCCCGGCGCTCCGTCCTCAACAAGCTCCGCCGCATCGGCGCCCTCCTGGAGACCCCGGTCATCGAGGCCGACCGCCGCCGCCAGGACCTCCGCCTCGCCGAGAACATCGACCTCATCTGGCAGACCGACGAACTCCGCGTCGTACGCCCCGAGCCCACCGACGAGGCCCGGAACGCGATCTACTACCTGGACGAGCTGCACGCCAACGCCGTCGGCGACGTCCTGGAGGACCTGGCCGCCGAACTGGAGCGCGTCGGCGTCGAACTCCCCGCCGGCACCCGCCCCCTCACCTTCGGCACCTGGATCGGCGGCGACCGCGACGGCAACCCCAACGTGACCCCCGCGGTCACCTGGGACGTCCTCATCCTCCAGCACGAGCACGGCATCACCGACGCCCTCGAACTGGTCGACCAGCTGCGCGGACTGCTCTCCAACTCCATCCGCTACACCGGCGCCACCGACGAACTCCTCGCCTCCCTCCAGGCCGACCTGGACCTCCTCCCCGAGATCAGCCCCCGCTACAAGCGGCTGAACGCCGAGGAGCCCTACCGGCTCAAGGCCACCTGCATCCGCCAGAAGCTCGTCAACACCCGCGAGCGCCTCGCCTCCGGCCGCCCCCACCGCCCCGGCTGCGACTACCTCGGCACCGCCGAACTCATCAGCGACCTCGCCCTCATCCAGGACTCGCTGCGCCGCCACAAGGCCGGCATCGTCGCCGACGGCCGCATGGACCGCACCATCCGCACGCTCTCCGCGTTCGGCCTCCAGCTCGCCACCATGGACGTCCGCGAACACGCCGACGCCCACCACCACGCCCTCGGCCAGCTCTTCGACCGGCTCGGCGAGGAATCCTGGCGCTACGCCGACATGCCCCGCGACTACCGGCAGAAGCTCCTCGCCAAGGAACTGCGCTCCCGCCGCCCCCTCGCCCCCACCCCGGCCCCGCTCGACGCCGCCGGCGAGAAGACCCTCGGCGTCTTCCACACCATCAAGGAAGCCTTCCAGCGCTTCGGCCCCGAGGTCATCGAGTCCTACATCATCTCGATGTGCCAGGGCGCCGACGACGTCTTCGCCGCCGCCGTCCTCGCCCGCGAGGCCGGCCTCCTCGACCTCCACGCCGGCTGGGCCGAGATCGGCATCGTCCCGCTCCTGGAGACCACCGACGAGCTGCGCGCCGCCGACGTCATCCTGGACGAGATGCTCGCCGACCCCTCCTACCGGCGCCTCGTCTCCCTGCGCGGCGACGTCCAGGAGGTCATGCTCGGCTACTCCGACTCCTCCAAGTTCGGCGGCATCACCACCTCCCAGTGGGAGATCCACCGCGCCCAGCGCCGGCTGCGCGACGTCGCCCACCGCTACGGCGTACGGCTGCGCCTCTTCCACGGCCGCGGCGGCACCGTCGGCCGCGGCGGCGGCCCCTCGCACGACGCGATCCTCGCCCAGCCCTGGGGCACCCTGGAGGGCGAGATCAAGGTCACCGAGCAGGGCGAGGTCATCTCCGACAAGTACCTCATCCCGGCGCTCGCCCGGGAGAACCTGGAACTGACCGTCGCGGCCACCCTCCAGGCGTCCGCCCTGCACACCGCGCCCCGCCAGTCCGACGAGGCCCTGGCCCGCTGGGACGCGGCCATGGACACCGTCTCCGACGCCGCCCACGCCGCCTACCGCAAGCTGGTCGAGGACCCCGACCTGCCGTCGTACTTCCTCGCCTCCACCCCGGTCGACCAGCTCGGCAACCTGCACCTGGGCTCGCGGCCCTCCCGCCGCCCCGGCTCCGGTGTCTCGCTCGACGGACTGCGCGCCATCCCGTGGGTCTTCGGCTGGACCCAGTCCCGCCAGATCATCCCGGGCTGGTTCGGCGTCGGCTCCGGCCTCAAGGCCCTGCGCGAGGCCGGCCTCGACACGGTCCTGGACGAGATGCACGGGCAGTGGCACTTCTTCCGCAACTTCATCTCCAACGTCGAGATGACCCTCGCCAAGACCGACCTGCGCATCGCCCGGCACTACGTCGACACCCTCGTCCCCGACGAGCTCAAGCACGTCTTCGACGCCATCGAGGCCGAGCACGACCTCACCGTGCAGGAGGTCCTGCGCGTCACCGGCGGCGAGAAGCTGCTCGACACCAACCCGGTGCTCCAGCAGACCTTCTCCATCCGCGACGCCTACCTGGACCCGATCTCCTACCTCCAGGTCTCCCTGCTCGCCCGCCAGCGCCAGGCCGCCGAAGCCGGCGAGGAGGAGGACCCGCTCCTCGCCCGCGCCCTGCTGCTCACCGTCAACGGTGTCGCCGCGGGCCTCCGCAACACCGGCTGACCCGGCACCGCACGACGACGGGGCGCGGGGGAATCCTCCCCGCGCCCCGTCGCACGTTCACCAGGTTCCTTCGAGGATGCCCCGCCCTGGCCCAGATCCCTCGCCAGAGCCGTACGACCGGTCGAGCCGGGCCCGTACCACTCAGGTGTTGTACGCGGACTGCGCCCGCTCCAGCCCCTCCGCCAGCAGGCACTCCACCGCGTCCGCCGCCCGGTCCACCTCGAACGCCAACTCCTTGCGCTCCGTGGACGAGAAGTCCTTCAGCACGAAGTCCGCGACCTGCATCCGCCCCGGCGGCCGGCCGATCCCGAACCGCACCCGGTGATAGTCCGGGCCCATCGCCTTCGTCATCGACTTCAGCCCGTTGTGCCCGTTGTCCCCGCCGCCCAGCTTCAGCCGCAGCGTCCCGTAATCGATGTCCAGCTCGTCATGGACCGCCACCACATGGTCCAGCGGCACCTTGTAGAAGTCCCGCAGCGCCGTCACCGGACCCCCGGACAGATTCATGTACGACATCGGCTTCGCGACCACCACCCGGCGGCTCAGCGGTCCCGGCGGACCGATCCGGCCCTCCAGCACCTGCGCCTGCGCCTTCGGGGCGCGCTTGAACTTCCCGCCGATCCGCTCGGCGAGCAGGTCGGCGACCATGAAACCGACGTTGTGCCGGTTCGCCGCGTACTCGGGGCCGGGATTGCCCAGCCCCACGATCAGCCAGGGGTCGGTGGCGTCGGACATCGCGCGAAGTCTCCTCGTTCGTACGCGTACAGCGGCGTGGACGGCAAAACGGGGCGGTGGCGCTCCCGCAAGGGAGACCACCGCCCCGTCAGTCAAGCAGGCGGGACGGGACTCAGCCCTCCTCGCCCGCACCCTCGGCGTCGGCCGGCTCCTCGGCCTGCGGGGCGACGACCTGGAGCACGATGGCGTCCTCGTCACCGGCGAGCACGGAGCCCTTGGGCAGCGGGATGTCCTTCGCGAGGACCGACGCGCCGGCGTCCAGACCCTGCACGGAGACCGTGACGGACTCGGGGATGTGGGTGGCCTCGGCCTCGACCAGGAGGGTGTTCTGCACGTACTCGAGCAGGTTGCCACCGGGGGCCAGGTCGCCCTCGACGTGCACCGCGACCTCGACGTTGACCTTCTCGCCGCGCTTCACGGTCAGCAGGTCGACGTGCTCGATGTCGCCCCTGAGCGGGTTGCGCTGGACGGCCTTCGGGATGACCAGGGCGTCCTTGCCGTCGAGCTCCAGGCCGATCAGCACGTTGGCGGTGCGGAGCGCGAGCTGCAGCTCGTGGGCCGGAAGCGTGATGTGGACGGACTCGGCGCCGTGGCCGTAGACGACCGCGGGGACCTGCTGGGCACGGCGCGCGCGACGGGCGGCACCCTTGCCGAACTCGGTACGGACCTGGGCGGCGAGCTTGATCTCGGCCATGGTGGCACTCCTCGTGAGGTGACGGAAGAACGGATGGTCACCCGGCCAACAAACTGGCCTGCTACGAAGAGCGCGCCGATAACGGATCGCCGTACATGAGTACGGCCTCCCTCGCCGAGCAACTCGCTGAGTCTACCCGGCGGGGAGGCCGCACCCCAAAGTGGATCAACGGCGGTACACGTACCGCCCGGTCCCGCTGCTCCTACTGCTCCTCGAAGAGGCTCGTGACCGAGCCGTCCTCGAAGACCTCGCGCACCGCGCGGGCGATCGTCGGAGCGATCGAGAGCACCTTGATCTTGTCGAGCTCCAGCTCACCCGGCGTCGGCAGGGTGTCCGTGAACACGAACTCGCTGACCTTCGAGTTCTTCAGGCGGTCCGCCGCGGGGCCCGAGAGCACACCGTGCGTCGCCGTCACTATGACGTCCTCGGCGCCGTGCGCGAACAGGGCGTCGGCGGCGGCGCAGATCGTGCCGCCCGTGTCGATCATGTCGTCGACCAGGACGCAGACCCGGCCCTTCACATTGCCGACGACCTCGTGGACGGTCACCTGGTTGGCGACGTCCTTGTCACGGCGCTTGTGCACGATCGCCAGCGGGGCGTCGAGGCGGTCGCACCAGCGGTCGGCGACGCGCACGCGGCCGGCGTCGGGCGAGACGATCGTCAGCTTGGAACGGTCCACCTTGGCGCCCACGTAGTCCGCCAGGATCGGCAGCGCGAACAGGTGGTCCACCGGGCCGTCGAAGAAGCCCTGGATCTGGTCCGTGTGCAGGTCGACGGTGAGGATGCGGTCCGCGCCCGCCGTCTTCATCAGGTCCGCGATCAGACGGGCCGAGATCGGCTCGCGGCCGCGGTGCTTCTTGTCCTGGCGGGCGTAGCCGTAGAACGGCACGATCACCGTGATCGAACGGGCCGACGCGCGCTTCAGCGCGTCCAGCATGATCAGCTGCTCCATGATCCACTTGTTGATCGGAGCCGTGTGGCTCTGGATCAGGAAGCAGTCCGCGCCACGCGCCGACTCCTGGAAGCGGACGTAGATCTCACCGTTGGCGAAATCGAAAGCCTTCGTCGGCACGAGGCCGACACCCAGCTGGTGCGCGACCTCCTCGGCCAGCTCGGGGTGGGCGCGGCCGGAGAAGAGCATCAGCTTCTTCTCGCCGGTCGTCTTGATCCCGGTCACAGCACAGTCTCCTCAGACGTGTTCCTGGCGCCGCACGCAGATGTCCCGATGTGCAACGAGCCAGCCGAAATGGGGTGAGCATCTATCACGGTACGCGGTGCTGGACGCACCTGTTTCCGGTCAGCTTTCGCCGGCCGGCCTCTCCTCCGCCGCCTGAGCCGCCTGCGCGGCGGCGCTCCCGGGACGCTTGCGCGCCACCCAGCCCTCGATATTCCTTTGCTGGCCCCGGGCCACGGCCAGCGAACCGGACGGCACGTCCTTCGTGATGACCGAACCGGCGGCGGTGTAAACCCCGTCCCCGACCGTGACGGGCGCCACAAACATATTGTCCGACCCGGTACGGCAGTGCGACCCGATCGTCGTGTGGTGCTTGGCCACCCCGTCGTAGTTCACGAACACGCTCGCGGCGCCGATGTTGGTGTGGTCGCCGATGGTCGCGTCGCCCACGTACGACAGGTGCGGGACCTTGGTCCCCTCGCCGATCGTCGCGTTCTTCATCTCGACGTACGTCCCCGCCTTGGCCTTCGGGCCCAGCCTGGTGCCCGGCCGCAGGTAGGCGTACGGGCCCACCAGCGCGCCCGGGCCCACCTCGGCGCCGTCCGCCACCGTGTTGTCCACCCGCGCGCCCGCGTGCACGACGGTGTCCGTCAGCCGCGAGTTCGGGCCGACCTCGGCGTCCTCCGCGAGGTGCGTGGCGCCCAGCAGCTGGGTCCCCGGGTGCACGATCGCGTCCCGCTCGAAGGTGACCGTGACGTCGATCAGCGTCGAGCCGGGGTCGACCACGGTCACACCGGCCGTCATGGCGCGCTCCAGCAGCCGCTGGTTCAGCAGCCGGCGGGCCTCCGCCAGCTGGACGCGGTTGTTGATGCCCAGGATCTCCCGGTGGTCGCCCGCCACACAGGCGCCGACCCGGTGCCCGGCCCCGCGCAGGATCGACAGCACGTCGGTGAGGTACTCCTCGCCCTGGCTGTTGTCCGTCCGCACCTGTCCGAGCGCCTCGGCGAGGAGCTTCCCGTCGAACGCGAACACCCCGGAGTTGATCTCCAGGATCGCCCGCTGCTCGTCGCTCGCGTCCTTGTGCTCCACGATCTCGGTGACCGCGCCGCTCGCCGCGTCGCGCACGATCCGCCCGTAGCCGGTGGAGTCGGGGACCTCGGCGCTGAGCACGGTGACGGCGTTGCCGTCGGTGGTGTGCGTGGCGGCGAGCGCGGCCAGCGTCTCGCCGGACAGCAGCGGGGTGTCCCCGCACACGACGACGACGGTGCCCTCGACGGCCCCGCCCAGCTCGTCCAGCGCGACCCGCACCGCGTTCCCGGTGCCCTTCTGCTCGGCCTGGTAGGCGGTGCGCACCTGCGCGTCGGCGCCGGTGAGGTGAGCGGTGACCTGCTCGTGCGCGTGGCCCACGACCACGACGAGGTGCTGGGGGTCCAGCTCGCGGGAGGCGGCGACGACATGACCGACGAGCGAGCGCCCGGAGATCTCGTGCAGAACCTTGGGGGTCTTCGACTTCATGCGGGTGCCCTCACCCGCTGCGAGGACGACGACGGCTGCCGGGCGTACGGAGCTCACGGATAGGCCCTTCGGCTTCGGGTGGCGGACATCCGCAGGATACCGGGGGGTGTCGGGCCGGACATGGGGGCGGGCCCCGACCGGATCGGTCGGGGCCCGCGCGCATGGGCTCCCCTACCAGGACTCGAACCTGGAACAAGTCATCCAAAGTGACCCGTGTTAACCCATTACACCATAGGGGATGGCAAACGCCGTAAAACCGGACAATTCGTCAACCGGTCAGAGGCGTGGCTTCCACTATGCCGTACCACCAGCCCTCGATGCGACGGTATAGGTCCGCACTCTTGTTCACGCGTACCGCCAGACAGCCGTGGTAATGCTCGCCCGTGTTCTTGCGGTTGGTGGTGGGGTTGTGTTTCTTGAGCGTGGTCTTGCCGAATGAGCCGGACCGGCCGACTTCCTCCCTCCAGAATCGCTCGGCTTCCGGCACATCGGCCGACTCGTGAATGTGCACGTGGAACCGAAGTTGCTCGGGCGAGACATTCAAGAGGCGGAGTCACGCCAGGAAGACGCGGATCATGTGCGGATCGCTGTTGGTGAACGTCACCCGTTCCTGGAGCCGGTGAGGTTTGGCCTTGGTGCCTTCGGCCCAGTAGAGCCCGACCCCGAGCATGAACAACTCCCGCTCGGCCATCGTGCCGATCTCGGCCGCCGCGTCGCGCTTGGTCTGCTGACGCTCTGCCTCGCGCCGCTCAAGGGTGGCTTCCCACCCTCGCCTGGCGATGGCGGAGGCATCCGCACGTGAGCGTCTCGGCGGCTTCGGCAGATCCCGCACCCACAACGAGATCGACCCCTTCGAGCACCCCAGCTCCAGTTGGATCTGGTCGTACGTCTTCCCCTCAAGACGCAGCTCCCGCGCCCTCGCCCGCAGGTCGTCCTTCGCGTTGGGGCGCTTCGTCCACTCAGGCGGCGGCTCGCCCTCCAGCAGGCGGTTGAGGATGTCGTTGTTGTCGACGTGCAGCCGGTCCCGGATCTGGCGGCGGCTCAACCCCTCCCGCCGTAACGCCACCGCCCGTTCGCGCAGGCCCTCGAAATCCGCGTACTTGCTCGTGATTTCCGTCATGCGCAAAGCGTTGTCCGGAATCCGGACGTCCGGGTCGAATGGGCGGTCGATTCGTTATTTCGGGCGGTTGTTCCTCATTCGGTCTCCGATCGAACGTACGACGTGCTGTGCAGGTCACCCGAAAATGGGATGCGGCCGCCCGTACGCTGGATGCCATGACCGCAACGGGGGAAGACCGGGAAGCGGCGGGTCCGACCACCCGTGGCTACTGGTGGTGGGAGCGGCGGCGGAGTGTCGCGCTGGATGGGGGGCTCGCGCTCGTTTCGGCGCTGGAGTGCGGGCTCGAAGGGGTGGACTTCGCGGGGGACACCGGGCTTCCGGTGCCGTTCGGGGTGGTGTTCGGGCTGATCGCGGGGGCCGTGCTGCTGGTGCGGCGGCGGTGGCCGATCGCCGTGGTGCTGGTCTCGATCGCGACGACGCCCGCCGAGATGGGCTTCCTGATGGGCCTCGTCGGCCTGTACACGCTGGCCGCGTCCGAGGTGCCCCGGCGGATCACCGCGGTGCTGATGAGCATGTCCCTGGTGGGGACGTTCATCGTGACGTACGTACGGCTGCGCCAGGGCGTCGACGAGAATGCCGACTTCGGGCCCGGCGACTGGTACGTGCCCATGCTGTCCCTCTTCATGGCCGTCGGGCTGACGGCCCCGCCCGTGCTGTTCGGGCTGTACATAGGGGCCAGGCGCCGGCTGATGGAGAGCCTGCGGGAACGCGCGGACTCCCTGGAACGGGAGCTGTCGCTGCTCGCGGACCGGGCCGAGGAGCGGGCCGAGTGGGCCCGTACGGAGGAGCGGACCCGGATCGCCCGCGAGATGCACGACGTGGTCGCCCACCGGGTGAGCCTGATGGTCGTGCACGCGGCGGCGCTCCAGGCCGTGGCGCCCAAGGACCCCGCGAAGGCCGTGCGCAACGCGGCCCTCGTCGGCGACATGGGGCGCCAGGCGCTCACCGAGCTCCGCGAGATGCTGGGCGTCCTGCGCACCGGTGATCCGGCGCCGGCCCGCATGGAGCAGGTGCCGCTGGCCTCCGTGGGCCGGGCGGCCCAGGCCGCGGCGGAGGACGGACCGCGGCTGAACGAGATGGAGGCGCTGGTCGGCCAGTCGCGCGCCGCCGGCATGACCGTCGAGCTCTCCGTCGAGGGCTCCGCCCGCGCGTACGCGCCCGAGGTCGAGCAGACGGCGTACCGCGTGGTGCAGGAGGCCCTGACCAACGTCCACAAGCACGCGGCGGGCGCGAAGACGTGGGTGCGGCTGGCGCACCGGGGCGCCGAGGTCGCCATGCAGGTGGAGAACGGCCCGACGGACGCGGCCACGGCGGACGCGGGCCTGCCCAGCGGCGGCAACGGCTTGGTCGGCATGCGCGAACGCGTCCTCGCCCTGGGCGGCGTCTTCGTCTCGGGCCCGACGGACGCGGGCGGCTTCAGGGTCTCGGCGGTGCTGCCGGACGGCGGCATCATCCCGAGCCCGTCCGGCGGTGGCATTCCAAGCCCGTCCGGCGTTTGAGGACGGAACCGTGGCGGTGGTGACCGCCCACCCGGCGTGAACCGGCGCGCCGGAGACCCCGGCTCAGCCCGAGACCAACCGCTCCGGCTGCAACCCCGTCACCAGCGTCGCCAGCGCCGTGTCGATGTCCTGGCCGAGGTACCAGTCCCCGGTGTGGTCGATGGAGTACACCCGCCCGGCGAGGTCGATCGCCAGGACGGCCTGCCCGTCCCCCTCCTCGCCGAGCGGCGCGACCTCGGTCGCCAGCGCGCGGCCGAGGTCGCCGAGGGTGCGGGCCAGATGCAGCCCGCTCAGCGGGTCGATGCGGACGGCCGGCGGCGCGATCTGGCGGCCCGGCGCGGTGGCGGTGATGCGGAGGCCGCCGAACTCGGCCCACGCCTCCACCGCCGCCGGGAAGACGGCGTGCTGGTGCCCGGCGGGCGAGGCGTGCGAGCGCAGGGCGTCGGCCCACTCCTCGGCCTGGCGGATGTCCCAGCGCCCGGGCGCCCAGCCGGCGGCCCGCAGGGAGGCGTCGACGGCGACGGGGAAGCGGGTGGCGGACTGGCGGTCGGGGCCGGTCTGCCGGGGCAGGTCGGGTTGGTCGTGCATGGGCGCGGTCAGCTCTTCTCTGCGGTGGTGGCCGCGCCGCTCGCGGTGAGGTCGACCGGGCGTACGCCGAAGTGGGCGAGCATGACGGCGCAGGAGCGGCAGGGCGCCGCGTAGCTGCCGTGCAGCGGGTCGCCGTCCTCGCGGATGCGGCGGGCGGTGAGCCGGGCGTGCTTGAGGGCGCGGCGGGCCTCGCCGTTGGTGAGGGGCTTGCGCTGGGCGCGCTTGGAGCGCCCGGCCTCGGCGGCGGTGAGGTGCCGGGAGAGGAGTATGGCCTCGGGGCAGCGGCCGGTGAACCGTTCGCGCTGCGCGCTGGGGAGGGTGTCCAGGAAGTCCTGGACGAGGTGGTGCAGGACGGGCGGCTGGTCCCCCTTGCCGGCGGTGCAGGTGAGCGTTTCGCCCCGTACGGACAGGGCGGCGGCGACGGCGGGCAGGATGCCGTCGCGGCGCTGGCCGAGCCGGGGCGCGGGGCCCTTCTCGGTGCTGCTCCAGCTGAGTCGTGGGTCCCCGGTCGTGACGGTCTGTGCAGAGTGTGCGGTGTGCATGGTGCTGTGTCCCTCCCGTGCCCGCAGCGGCCGCTGCCTGGTGTGCACGCCCCCGTGTATGCGGGTGACAGCCTGCCAAATGTGTCGGGTCCTGTGAAAGCTGGGTCGCCGAAACGTGTCTGCGTGTCGCGGTTCGGTGGCGCTCCCGTCGCTCTTCCGTCACTCCGGTGTGACGTTTGGTGACGGTTCTGGCCTAGGGATGGCGGGGCCGGTCCCCGTACGGGTGACACCGCTTAGGCTGTGCCTGGACCGCCTCCTGGGCAGGTCGGTCCTCATCAGCCAGACGCAGCAGGGGGCAACCGCCATGACGACAGGTCGGCTCGGGCAGCAAGCCGCGCCACCGAACGCGGCCTACGCCGGGCAGCTCGTGCACTTCCCGGACCCGGTCCGGGCGTCCCGACACCCGAGAGGGGTGCGGATGGACGAGAACGGCTGTCCGGACTTCGGGCCGTACGCGCGCGCCGCGGCGGAGATCGCGGAGCCTCCGCAGGGTTTCGGTGTGGACGAGCTGCGGCTCACGGACTACGTGTCCGCGAACGCGGCGCTGGCCGAGGCCGGGCACGAGCTGTGGGACACGATCCCGCCGGTCGCGACGCCGCACGGCTGGACCTGGCACCACGTGCCGGGCGGCCGCCGGATGGAGCTGGTCCCGGTCGAGGTGAAGGCGCTGTTGCGCCACCACGGCGGGCTCGCGTCCACGGAGGTCGACCAGGACAAGCGGGGCACGCGCCCGCTCCAGGAGACGCGCCCCGCGCACTTCCGGCTGCCCAAGGGCGCCGTGGCGGTGACCGAGCAGCAGATCCTGGGTGCCGAGGAGGACCTCGGGTACCGGCTGCCGGGTGCGTACCGCTCGTTCCTGAAGGCGGCCGGCGGTTCGGCCCCGGTGGGCACGGCGCTCGACGCGGAGCTGGGTCTCCTGATCGACCAGCCGTTCTTCACGGTGCGCGAGGAGGCCGCCGTGAACGACCTGGTGTACGTCAACAAGTGCCTGCGCGACCACCTGACGAAGGACTACCTCGGCGTCGCCTTCGTGCAGGGCGGTCTGCTCGCGGTGAAGGTGCGCGGCGAGGCCCTGGGCTCGGTGTGGTTCTGCCCGTACGACGATGCCCGGGACCGTGACGGCTGGACGGTGCAGGAGCGGGTGGACCGGCTGCTGCTGCCGTGCGGTGAGGACTTCGACGCGTTCCTCCAGCGGCTGGCGGGCAATCCGCCGGAGCTGGAGACGGTGGCGAACCTGATGGTGGACGGCGGCTTCGCGCAGGCCGTCCCGGTGGAGGGGTGAGCGCGATGGTGACCTTCGCTCAGGCGCAGGAGCGTGCTGAAGAGTGGGTGAACGGCGACGTTCCGGCGTACCAGCATCGCGAGGTGCGCGTACGTGAATTCGAACTCGGATTCGTGGTGTGGGCCGAGGACCGCCCGGACGGACCGGTGTCCGACGGCGGCCGGCAGCGGCTGGTGATCGCGCGGGACAGCGGCGAGGCGACGCTGTGGCCCGGGCTGCCGGTCGGTGAGGTGATCCGGCGGTACGAGGAGGAGTACGGCTCGCAGGAGGCTCCGCCGGCCGCCCCGGCGCCGCCCGAGCGGGTGGACCTGAATCAGACGTCGTTCCTGCTGAGCCCGCCGGAATGGCTCCAGGACGCGGCGGACAAGCTGGGCATCCCGGACCGGCGTGCGGAGCGGGACGACACCCCGCCGCCCGCGCCCCAGGCCCCGTCGTCCTTCCCGCCGCCCGCCCCGATCCCGTCGCCCTCGACGCCCTCGCAGGGCGGTCCGGTGGCGTACGAGCCGACCGCCTCGGACGGCGTGCCGGCGTCCTCGCTCCAGCCGCCCGTCGGGGCCACGCCGTGGGCGGGGACCGATGTGAACGCGGACTCGGACGACGCGGGGGTGGCGCTCCCGGCGACGGTGTTCGCGCCGCCGCTGTCGGGCGCCGACGACGAGGAGGAGCTGCCCCCGGTCGTCCCGGCGGACGCGCCGACGGCGCTGATGTCGGGCGGCAGCGCGCTGCCGAAGACCGCGATCGCGCCGAGCCTGGGCGGCGAGCGCCCGCCGGTGGGTCCGCCGGTGCCGGGTCCGCCCGTGCCGGGGACCGCCGTGCCCGGTCCGCCGGTCCCGGGGCAGCACACGCCCCCGCCCGCCCAGCACCTGCCGCCCCCGGCCCAGCACACCCCGCCTCCCGGTCCGCCCGGCGGGCACGGGGCCGGGGACATCGCCGACGCCGCGACGAGCAAGGCGGCCATCGCGCCGCGCGGCCCGCGCGGGGGCACGCCTCCGCCGCCGCCCGGTGCCCCCGGTACCCCGGGCGCCCGGCCGGGTGCCCCGGTGCCGCCGCCCTCGGGCCCGGGTGCGCCCGGCGCGCCCGCGGGCGGCTATGTGCCGACGCAGCTCGTCTCCCAGCTGGGCCCGCCCGGCGCCCCGCAGCCGCCCGGTCCGCCGGCGCCGCCCGCGGGGGGCGGGGTGCACCAGGCGGCCACGATGTTCGCCGACGCGTCGTCCGGCGCGGGCATCCCGCAGCCGCCCGGCCCGCCGGGTGTGCCGGGCGCGCCCCAGCCGCCCGGCCCGCCCGGAGTCCCCGGTGCGCCCGTCGGGCAGCAGCCGCCTCCGCCGCAGGGGGCGACGCCTCCGCCTGGCCCGGGCGGGGTGCATCACGCGGCGACGATGCTCGCGGGGCCGGCGCAGACCGGTCCGGGCGCGCCGCAACCGCCGGGTCCGCCCGGTCCGCCCGGGCCGCCGATGGGCGCGCCGCCCGCGTACGGCTATCCGCAGGCGCCGGCCGGTCAGCCGACCGTGGGTCCGGGCTACCAGGCGGTGCTGCGCTTCCGGGCGCCGGACGGCAGCGAGCAGCAGCTGATCCGCCGCTCGGCGCCGGGTACGCCGCACCCGGAGTGGCAGATGCTGCACGAGCTGCGGGCGATGAACGTACCGCCGCAGCAGGTGATCGAGCTGCACACGGAGCTGGAGTCCTGTGAGCTGCCCGGTGGCTACTGCGCCCGGATGATCCGGGAGACCTGGCCGCAGGTGCGGATCACCTCCGTCGCCCCGTACGGCACGGATCACGCGAGCCGGCAGCAGGGCATGCAGCATCTGCTGACGCATCAGGGCGAGCTGCACCAGGTGGCGGACGGTCCCGCGCGGCCCGCGCCGGTGCGGGCGCCGCTGCCGCAGATGCAGCCCGCGCCGCAGGTGCCGCCGGAGGCGCTGGCCGAGGAGATGATGCAGACCTTCGGTCCGCAGGGTGTCCTCCGCTTCGACCAGCGCGCGGTGTCCCGTCAGGGCGTGCCGGAGGTCGTGGCGATGACCCTGGTGTGGGCGGGTCTGCCCGCCGACTTCGGGCCGTTCTTCTGGGCGCAGCCGGGTCAGCCGGTGGTTCCGACGCTGGCGGAGCTGGCGGCCCAGCGGCAGGTGCAGCCCGCGTCGGACGCGGGGTCGTATCTGGTGATGGGCTCGGACTTCGGCCGGGCGATCTGCGTCCAGTACGGCACCGCGCACATCGTGGCGGTGCCGGTGGAGGCGGGTCCGGGCGGTGCGCCGGTGCCGCCGCAGTTCGTGAACACGGGGCTGCCCGAGTTCGTGCGCTGCATGGCGCTGCTGGGCCGGATGTGGCGGCTGCGGTACGGGCTGAACCCGGAGCAGGCGGGCCGCTGGACGGTGGACTTCCAGGCGCAGCTGGTGGCGCTGGACCCGGCGGCGCTGGCGTCGCCGGAGAGCTGGTGGTCGGTGCTGCTGGAACAGATGTGGGACGGGCTGATCTGACCGTTCCCTACGCGAGGCGTGGTGCCCGGCCCCCCCGAAAGGGGCCGGGCACCACGCCTTTCCCGTATGTGATGCCGGTCGCTTCCGTCCGGAAAGCGCCGCATCGATTCAGACTTCCCGGCCAATTGCCGCATCCTTGACCTCATGCTCGATGGCCGGAGCATCGCAGCCGGGATGATCGGAAAGAGGCGTCAGGGATGAGTTCTGCACCGGGGTCCGCGTACGGGTTCGTCGGTGTGCGCGGCCGTGGGTACCGCCCGGAGCAGGTGGACCGCACGGTGGCGGACCTGTCCGCGGAGCGCGACGAGGCCGTGGCCCGGGTGGCCCGGCTGACGGAGCGCGCGGAGGAGCTGGCGGCGGAGTCGGCCCGGCTGGACGAGGCCGTGGCGCGGCTGGCCCCGCCGGACTACGGGCCGCTGGGGGAGCGGGCGCGGCGGATCCTGGCGCTGGCGGAGGAGGAGGCCGGGGCGCTCCTGGGCGCGGCGCGCGAGGAGGCGCAGGCGCTCCGGGACGAGGCGGACACGGCGGCCCGGGCCCTGCGGGGCGAGGCGCGCTCGGACGCGGAGGCGGTCCGGGCGGCGGCGGAGAGCGCGGCCGGGGAGCTGGTGGGGGTGGCGGAGGCGGCGGCCGGTGAGGCGCTGGAGGCGGCGCGTACGGAGGCGGCCGGGCTGCGCGAGGAGGCGGAGTCCGCGAGGGCGGCGACCCGCAGCCGTACCGTGAGCGTGCTGGCGCACCAGGAGCAGGAGCATGCCGAGCGCCGGAAGGCGGCGGAGCGGGAGCTCGCGGAAGCCGAGGCGGCGCAGGCGGCGGAGCATGCCGGGCTGACGGAGCGCGCGGAGGCGGAGCTCGCCGCCGCGCGCCGGGCCCGGGCGGAGGCGGAGGAGGCCGCGCGGCACGGCCAGGAGGACGCGGAGGCGCGGGCGGCCGAGCTGATCGCGCGGGCGCGGGTGCGCGAGGAGCGGGTGGTGCGGGAGACCGAGCGCGTCCTGCGGGAGCACGAGGAGGGCCGCGAGGAGGTCCAGGCCCACATGGCCCACGTACGCAGCTCGCTCGCGGCGCTGACGGGACGGGTGTCCCCGGCGGCGGAATCCGCGCCGGAATCCGCGGCGGAGCCTGCGCCGGAACCCGCGGTGGAGCCCGCGGTGGAGCCCGCGCCGGAATCCTCGCAGGAGGACGCGCGGGTACCCGCGCAGGAGCACGCCCGCGGCTGAGGGGCCCTCAGGGACGGGGCCAGGGGCGGCGCGAGAGCTCTTCGATGCTGCTGTTGAAGCGTTTGAGGTAGCCGGCGAAGGCCGCGATGTCCTCGTCGGGCCAGTCGTGCATGACCTGGTCCAGTGAGCGCACGACGCGGTCGCGCTCCGCGTCCAGGAGTCGGGCGCCCTCGTCGGTGATGCGGAATTTGCGGGCCATGCCGCCGTCGGGGTCCGGGATGCGTTCGGCGAGCCCGGCGCGTGCCACGGCGGCGGTCTGGCGGTTGAGGGTGGACGCGTCGAGGCCGAAGGCGTCGCTGAGTTCGCCGTTGGACATGGGGCCCTGGACGCGGAGCCGGCTCAGCAGGATGTACGCGCTCCGGTCGAGGAGGGCGTACTTGTGGCGTCCGCCGCGGTGGTCGGCGAGGCTGTGGCGGCCGAGCAGCATCTGCTCGTACTCCACCTCTTCCGTGGGCCTGGGCATGGCGACGGCCTCCTGCTTCTGCTGCTGGTGAGCGGCGGCCCATTCTCGCATGCAGTGTGTACGTGGCACATAATGTGTATGACACATTGAGCATGTACGATGCATGTCGCTGTCCCGGCAGGCGGGACCAGGCCCCAAGGAGTCCCCCTCATGGATGCCCCCCAGCCGTCGGCGAGGTCAGGCGCCGTCGTCGCCACCCTGGCCTTCGCCGGCACCGTGGCAGCGGTCATGCAGACGCTGGTCACGCCCCTCATCGCGGAGCTGCCCAAGATCCTGGACACCTCGTCCTCCAACGCGGCCTGGGTCATCACCGTGACCCTGCTGGTCTCCGCGGTGTGCGTGCCGGTCTCCGGCCGGCTCGGCGACCTGCTGGGCAAGCGGCGGATGCTGCTCGCCTGCTCGGTGCCGCTGATCGCCGGCTCGGTGGTCTGCGCGCTCTCGTCCTCCGTCGTCCCGATGATCGTCGGGCGCGGGCTCCAGGGCATGGGCATGGGCATGGTCCCGCTCGGGATCGCGCTGCTGCGCGACGTGGTGCCGCCGGAGAAGATGAGCTCGTCGATCGCCCTGGTCAGCGCCTCGCTCGGGATCGGCGGCGCGCTCGGCCTGCCGATCGCCTCGGCGGTCGCGCAGTACGCCAGCTGGCGCGTGCTGTTCTGGGGCTCGGCCGTGCTGGCCGTCGCGATCTGCGCGCTGATCTGGGCTCTGATCCCGGACGTCCCGGCGGGCGCCAAGGGGCAGCGATTCGACGTGCCCGGTGCGATCGGCCTCGCGGCCGGACTGGTCTGCCTGCTCCTCGCCGTCTCGAAGGGCGCCGACTGGGGCTGGGCCTCCACGACGACCATCGGCCTGTTCGCCGCCGCCGTCGTGATCCTCCTCGCCTGGGGCCTCTGGGAGCTGCGCACCACGGACCCGCTGGTGGACCTGCGGACCACCGCCCGCCCCCGGGTGCTCATCACCAACATCGCGTCGCTCTTCGTCGGCTTCGGCATGTACGCGGGCATGCTGATCGCGCCTCAGCTGCTCCAGTTCCCCGAGGCCACCGGCTACGGGCTCGGCCAGACGATGCTCCAGGCCGGTCTGTGGATGGCCCCCGGCGGCATCATGATGATGGTCGTCTCCCCGTTCGGCGGAAAGCTCACCGACGCCCGCGGCCCGAAGTTCACCCTGATCTCCGGCGTCCTCGTCATCGCCGCCGCCTACGGCCTGGGCGTCCTGCTGATGGGCTCCGCCTGGGGCCTGATGCTGTTCCTCATGGTCAGCAGCAGCGGCGTCGGCCTCGCGTACGGGGCGATGCCCGCCCTCATCATGAGCGCGGTGCCGGCCTCCGAGACCGCCGCCGCCAACGGCTTCAACACCCTGATGCGCGCCCTCGGCACCTCGGTCGGCGCCGCCGTGATCGGCGCGGTCCTCGCCCAGATGACCACCGAGGCGGGCGGCTACTCCTTCACCTCCGAGTCCGGTTTCCGCACGGGCCTGGTCCTCGGCTGCGCGGTCGCCCTGATCGCGGTCGCGATCTCCGCCTGCATCCCGGCGGTACGGGGCTCCGCCACGTCCTCGGACAAGGCGGACACCCCGGCCGCCCCGGAGAGGTGTTCTGTCCATGGAGGTTGGTGACGGATCCCACGGCTTGGGGATCTTGAACGAGTGAGGGCCTTCCGGGTTCGGTGTGGATTGCGACATCTACACGGAACGATCAGAAGGCCCTCATGCCCCACCGTAATGCACCCCTGACCGAGACCGGGCGTCTGCGTCTGGCCCGCTGCGTCGTCGAGGACGGCTGGCCTCTGCGCCGGGCCGCCGAGCGCTTCCAGGTCTCGCCCACCACGGCTCAGCGGTGGGCGGGGCGCTACCGCGAGCGGGGCGAGGCCGGGATGACCGACCGCTCCTCCCGGCCCCACTACAGCCCGCGCCGGACACCGACCCGTACCGAGCGGCGGATCATCAAGGTCCGTGTCCTGCGGCGCTGGGGACCAGCCCGCATCGCCTATCTGCTCGGGCTGAACCCGGCGACCGTGCACCGCGTCCTGACTCGCTACAAACTCGCCCGCCTGGCCCATCTGGACCGAGCGACCGGCCGGGTGATCCGCCGCTACGAGCATGCCGCCCCCGGTGACCTCGTGCACGTCGACATCAAAAAGCTCGGCAACATTCCCGACGGCGGCGGCCACAAGGCCCTCGGCCGGCAAGCAGGCCGCAAGAACCGGGCGGGCGCCGGCATGAGTTTCCTGCACAACGCAGTCGATGATCATTCCCGTCTCGCCTACAGCGAGATCCTCACCGATGAGAAGAAGGAAACCGCCGTCGGATTCTGGCAGCGCGCCCACGCCTACTTCGCCGCCGCCGGGATCACCGTCCAGCGCGTCCTGACCGACAACGGTTCCTGCTACACGTCGTACCTCTGGCGCAACTCACTTGTTTCACAGGGCATTTCACACAAGCGCACCCGCCCCTACCGGCCCCAGACAAACGGGAAGGTCGAGCGGTTCAACCGGACCCTGCTGGACGAGTGGGCCTACGCCAAGGCATATCGGACCGAGACCGAACGGCGTGACGCCTACTCGCGATGGCTCCACACCTACAATCACCACCGCGGACACACCGCGCTCAAGGGCCAACCACCCGCCAGCCGCGTCCCTAACCTCACGGGTCAGTACACCTAGGGCTCAGCGGTACGCACCGGGAGCGGTCCGTCAGCCGGCGGGCCGCTCCCGCCATGCCGCGGCCTGTTTCCGCAGCGCCCGGATGAGGGCGGTGACCTGGAGGCGGGCGCGGGGATGGCCGAGGGTCGCGGCGCCGATGTGCCTGGCCGGGGCCGGATGGCCGACCGGGACGGTGCGCAGGCCGGGAATGTCCGGGGTCAGCGCGACGGACGGGATCAGCGAGACGCCCAGGCCCGCGGCGACGAGCGAGCGGGCGAAGAAGTAGTCGGTCGTCGTGGCGCGGATGTCCGGGGCGAACCCGGCCCGCCCGGCGTAGCGGCGCAGGTACGCCTCCGTCTTCAGGCAGCCGAGCACCCAGGGCTCACCGGCCAGTTCGGCGACGTCGAGGCTGTCGCGGGACGCGAGGCGGTGGTGGCGCGGGAGTACGACGTGCAGTGGGTCGTCCATGAGCGGGGTCCACTCCGGCCCCGGCCCGCCGGGCAGCGGGCCGTCGAAGTGGTAGGCGAGCGCGAGGTCCACGGCACCCTGACGGACCAGCGGGAGGCTGTCCTCGGGCTCGTACTCCCGGATGTGGACGACCGTGTCGGGGTGGGCCGCCGTCAGTTCGGTGAGGGCGCCGGGGAGCAGCAGCCGGCCCCCGCTGGTGAAGGTGGCGACGGTGAGCTGGGTCCGGCCCGTGGGGAGCTCGCCGACCTGCCGTCGTGCGTGGGCGAGTTCGGCGGCGACCGATTCGGCGGCGCCGACCATGATCCGGCCCGCCGGGGTCAGGGTGACCCCGCGTGTGCTGCGCGAGACGACCTGGGTGCCGAGGCCGCGCTCCAAGGCGGCCACCTGCTGGGAGACGGCCGAGGGGGTGAGTCGCAGGGCGGCGGCCGCCCGGTTGAAACTGCCGTGCTCGGCCACGGCCCGCAGCACGCGGAGCCGCTGCACATCGATCAACAGTTTTCCTTCATGCGGGTTCAGCAGGACGGTACTTCTGCTGCTGACGGTACGTCTCCAGGATGGAGGCATGCAAAGGATCTGCGTCATCGGCGGAAGCCGGTACTTCGGGAAGCTCCTGGTCCAACGACTGCTGGAGGCAGGGCACGTGGTCACGGTCGTGAACCGCGGTTCCGCCCCGCCGCCCCCGGGCGCCGAGCGCCTCGTCGTGGACCGCGACGACGAGGCCGCCCTCACCACCGTGCTCGGGGACCGCACCTTCGACGTGGTCGTCGACCAGGTCTGCTACACCCCGGTCCAGGCCGCGAGCGCCGTCCGCGTCTTCGGGGGCCGCACCGCGCGGTACGTCATGACCTCCACCATCGAGGTCTACGATCCGGCGACGGCCGCGCTGCCGCCCGTCGCCCCCGGCGTCCCCGTGGCCGAGGAACAGGTGGACCCGGCCGGCTGGCGGGTACGGCCGGACCTGCCCTGGCACGACGCGGCGTACCTGGAGGCCCACTACGCCGAGGGCAAGCGGCAGGCCGAGGCGGTGTTCACCCGGGAGGGCCGCTTCGCCTTCGCCTCCGTGCGCAGCGCCCACGTACTCGGCGGCGGCGCGCGGGAGTTCACCGGCCGTCTGGCGTACTACGTGGAGCGGGTCGGCCGGGGCGAGGAGATCGCCGTACACCGCGAGGAGCGGCCCAGCGTCTTCATCCACTACGCGGAGCTGGCCGGCCTGCTCCAGTGGGCCGCCACGGCCACCGGCTTCACCGGTCCGCTGAACGCCTGCTCCGACGGCGTGCTCGACGTGACCGGCCTGACCGCCGTCATCGCGGCGGAGAGCGGCGGGCACCCCGTGCACCGGACCGCCGCCCCGGGCGAGCCGACGGGCCCGTTCTCCTTCGACCGGTTCTACGCGATGAGCAACCGCCGCGCGAAGGAGCTGGGTTTCGTCTTCTCCCGTACCGCCGACTGGCTGCCCGCCGCCGTCGCCGAAGCGTCCGCCGCGTCCGCCGTCTGAGGAGCACGCCATGCGTTGTCGCACCATCGGAGAGCTGAAGGTCAGTGCCATCGGGCTCGGAGCCATGCCGCTCTCCATCGAAGGACGCCCCGACGAGCGGCGGGCCGTGGCCACCGTCCATGCCGCGCTCGACGCGGGCATCACCCTCATCGACACCGCCGACAGCTACCACTGGCACGCCGGCGAGAGGGGCCACAACGAGCGCCTGGTCGCCCGCGCGCTGCGGAGCTACGGCGGTGACACCTCCGGTGTGCTGGTCGCCACCAAGGGCGGGCGCGGGCGGCCCGGCGACGGCGGCTGGACCGTCGACGGCACTCCCGAGCACCTCAGGCGGGCCGCGGAGGAGTCCGCCGGCCGCCTGGGCGTCGAGGCCATCGGCCTCTACCAGCTGCACAAGCCGGACCCCGGGGTGCCGTGGGCGGACTCCGTCGGCGCGCTGCGCGATCTGGTGGACGCCGGCACGATCCGCGCCGCCGGGATCTCCAACGTGACCACCGGGCAGATCCGCGCGGCGCGGGTCATCCTCGGCGACGCCCTGGTCTCCGTACAGAACCAGTACTCGCCCGCCGTGCGGAGCAGCGAGGCCGAGCTCCGGCTGAGCGAACGGCTGGGCCTCGCCTTCCTGCCGTGGAGCCCGCTGGGCGGCATCTCCCGCAGCGCGCTCGACGGCCCGTCGGGGCCGGCCTCCGAAGGCACCGCCTTCCACCGCGTCGCCGCCGCGCGCGGAGTGAGCCCCCAGCAGATCGCCCTGGCCTGGCTGCTGGCCCGGTCACCGGCGATGGTCCCCGTGCCGGGAGCCAGCCGCCCGGCGTCCGTCCAGGACTCGGCGCGGGCTGCCGAACTCGACCTGCACGAGGGGGAGTCCGCGCTGCTGGACGAGGCAGCGGACCGGCTCAGCCGGTGACCGGCGGCCGCCCGAGCCCGTGGCGGTCCGCCCAGTCGGCGAGGGCCGACGCCAGCTCCTCCGGCCGGTCCTCCGGGGAGTGGTGTCCGGCCGGTCCGTGCCGGGAGACCTCCAGTCCCGCGATGTTCGCCTCGCACCAGGCCACGGTCGCCGCGTCGGTCATGGCGCCCGGGCCCGGCTCGAACGCGGCCAGCAGCTTGGGCACTTCGGGGCTCGCGGCCAGCCAGGCGTCGTAGCGTTCGATCCGGGCCACGACGTCGGCGGGCTCACCGTCCAGCGGCATCATGCGCGTCCACGCCAGGACCGGGCGGCGGCTCTCCGGGGTCGGGAAGGGGCGGCGGTAGACGTCGAGGTCGGCGGGGTCGAGCGGGGTGGCGAGCGTGGCCGGCAGCCCCTCGATGAACGCGCCCTGTTCGAGGATCATGCGCTCGCCCACGCCCGGCGTACGCAGCAGGGTGAACAGCTCGCGTCCGGCGGCCGGGAACTCGTCGCCGTACAGCGGCTTGACGATCGTCTCCGTGAAGGCGAGCGCGCGGACGGCCCCCGGGAGCCGGGCGGCCCGGTCGAAGGCGAGCGCGCCGCCCCAGTCGTGGCCGATCAGCACGGCCTCGGTCAGGCCGAGCGCGTCGAACCAGGCGTCGAGATGGCGGGCGTGGTCCTCGAAGGAGTAGGCGAGTCCGGGTTTGCCGGACTCGCCCATGCCGATCAGGTCGGGGGCCAGCAGTCGGCGGCCGGGTGCGGCCACCCCCGGCAGGACGTTGCGCCAGAGGTGGGAGGAGGTGGGGTTGCCGTGCAGGAAGACGAACGGCAGGCCGTCGGGGTCGCCGGACTCGCGGTAGTGGACGGTGGTGCCGAGGACGGGAACGGTGGGCATGAGGGGGTGTCACATCGCTTTCTGTGCAGGGGAATTCATGCGTTGAGGCTCAGGACCCGGTCGACGGTGATCTCGATGACCGTCAGGTCCGGCGGATCGGGCGGCGCCGCCCCGTAGCGGGCGGTGTAGCGGCGTACCGCCTCCGCCAGGCGTACGGGATCGTCGGTCACCGAGGCCCGGCCTTCGAGCGTGATCCAGCGGAAGCCGTCCGCCTGGCAGAGCGCGACCCGGGCCGCCGGGCCGCCCGCCGACACGTTGCGCGCCTTGCGGGCGGCGGCCCGGGTGGTCACCCGGGCGAGGCCGGTGACCGCGTCGAAGGTGAAGCGGACCGGGGCCACGTGCGGGGTGCCGTCGGGGCGCAGGGTGGTGAGGGCGGCCGTGAGGCCGAGGGCGAGGAAGTCGTGGGCGGGAGCGGTGAGCCGGGGGCGGTCGCGGGTCACTTCTTCCTCACGCCCTCGTTCCAGATCAGCTTGGCGATGTTCGGCTTCACGGCGGTCGTGACGACGCCCATGGCCGTACGCACATGGCGTCGTTCGTCCAGCTCGCGCAGCATGCTCGCGGCGAGGTCGGAGCGGGCCGTGAAGACGCCGTCGGCGCTGGACGGGGCGGTGAGGTAGTCGGTGACGGCGGGGTGCTCGAAGAGGCCCGACGGGCGGACCAGGGTCCAGTCGAGGGCCGTGCGGCCGATGACGTCCTCCATGCGGCGCATGTCCGCGTGCAGGGTGCGGCCCAGGCGCCGGTTCACCAGCGGGTCGAGCACGTGGTTGAAGAAGTGCGCCCCGGTGGGCCGCCACGAAGGGTCGGCGATGCTGGAGCTGACGACCAGCAGCCGCCCCACGCCGTGCCGGCTCATGGCCCGGGTGATGGCGGCGGCGCTCTGCGAGTACAGGGTGACGGGCTCCTTGCTGAAGCGGGCGCCGAGCGCGGACAGGACCGCGTCCGCCCCCTCGACCGCCGCGTCCACGGCCGCCGGGTCCGTGGCGTCGGCGACGGCCGGGGTGACCCCGGGGCGGGCCGGCAGCGAACCGGGGCGGCGGACGACGGCGGTGACCTCGTGACCGGCGGCGACGGCCTGCTCGGTGAGATGGCGTCCGGTCGGGCCGGTGGCGCCGAAGAGCGTGATGCGCATGGTGTGGGCTGCTTCCTGCGGGGTGCGGTGGGAACGCCCTTGACTGTGCTGACCGCGCGCCGCACGCTCAACGCTGATGAATAACGCCCAGGCCGCCCCCGCACGGACCCGTGGCCGCCCCCGGGGCAATCCGCCGATCCGTGAATCGCTGGTGGTGGCGGCGCGTGAGCTGTTCCTGGAGCGCGGCTACCGGGCCACCACGCTGCGCGCCGTGGCCGTGGCCGCCGGGGTGGACGCGGCCCTGATCTCGTATCACTTCGGCTCCAAGAGGGGCCTGTTCGCCGAGGTGATGCAGGTCGGATGTGCCGAGGCGCTGGCGGTGGACGAGGTGCTGCGCGGTGACCCGGCCACCCTGCCCGGACGGCTCATCGACGCGGTGACGGGCTTGTGGGAGGACGCCGACTTCCGCCGGCTCGCGGGCAGGGGCGAGGCCGCCGCCGAAGCCGTCCGCGACTACCTGGAAACGGAGCTGCTGGGGCGGCTCGTTGAATTTCTCGGGGGGCCGGACGCGACCGCCCGCGCCACCGCCGTGGTGACCGTGCTCGGCGGGATCATCTACACCCGCTATCTGAACCCCCTCCCCACCCCGGCCGCCCTCACCCCGGCCGAGACCCGCGCCGCCCTCACCCCGGCCGTCCGCGCGGCACTCGCTCCCCGGCGCCGGTAGGGCCTCGGCTCCACCTCAGGGTGTGGACCCCTGGGTGCAGTCCCTGAGACCGGGGTCCACCCGAGGGCCCAGCCCCCTAGGGGGAGCTCCTTACTGCGAGCCAGGGGCCGTTCCTCCCGGTGGAGGACGTGCGGGGGCGGGGTCTCTCCGTAGCGTGGTTGTCGTACCGCAGACGTACCGACCACGCACCGCAGACGCACCGCCGAGGGGCGGACCGCAGGGAACGGGGTGGGGAAAACCCCACCGGAAGACTGCGCTGGGCACCAGCGCGCCGGACCCCCTCCCCACAGCAGACTTCACAGCAGACGGCGACAAGCCGTCGCTGACCGACAGGAGAAGAAACCGTGACAACGGCTGTAACCATTCCCAGGCACGGGGGCACTGGAGGGCGTACGGCCGTGGCTGCGCGGGCGCGGCAGGTCGTCAAGGCGTACGGGACCGGAGAGACCCGGGTCGTCGCGCTCGACCACGTCGACGTGGACATCGCCCGAGGCCGGTTCACCGCGATCATGGGCCCGTCCGGCTCCGGCAAGTCGACGCTGATGCACTGCCTGGCCGGCCTCGACACCGTGACGTCCGGCCAGATCCACGTCGCCGACACCGAGATCACCGGGCTCAAGGACAAGAAGCTCACCCAGCTCCGGCGCGACCGCATCGGGTTCATCTTCCAGGCGTTCAACCTGCTGCCGACGCTGAACGCGCTGGAGAACATCACGCTGCCGATGGACATCGCCGGGCGCAAGCCCGACACCGCCTGGCTCAACCAGGTCGTGGAGACCGTCGGCCTGGCCGGCCGCCTCAAGCACCGGCCGACCCAGCTCTCCGGCGGCCAGCAGCAGCGCGTCGCGGTGGCGCGGGCCCTCGCCGCCAAGCCGGAGATCATCTTCGGCGACGAGCCGACCGGGAACCTGGACTCCCGGGCCGGCGCCGAGGTCCTGAGCTTCCTGCGCAGGTCCGTGGACGAGCTGTGCCAGACCATCGTCATGGTCACCCACGACCCGGTCGCCGCCTCCTACGCGGACCGGGTGCTCTACCTCGCCGACGGGCGCATCGTGGACGAGATGCACAACCCCACCGCCGACCAGGTGCTGGACCGCATGAAGGACTTCGACGCGCGCGGGCGGACGTCATGACCGTCTGGAAGACCTCGATGCGCAACTTCTTCGCGCACAAGGGACGCATGGCGCTCTCCGCCGTCGCCGTCCTGCTGTCGGTGGCGTTCGTCTGCGGCACGCTCGTCTTCACCGACACCATGAACACCACGTTCGACAAGCTCTTCGCCGCCACCTCGGCCGATGTCACCGTCAGCCCGAAGAAGGCCAAGGTGGACGACGTCCCGGAGACCGGGAAGCCGCAGTCGCTGCCCGCCTCCGTCCTCGCGAAGGCCGGGAAGGCCGACGGGGTCAAGAAGGCCGAGGGCGGCGTCTCCAGCTCCTCCGTCACCGTGGTCGACAGCCACGACGAGAACATGGGCTCCGAGACGGGCGCCCCCACCATCGCCGCCAACTGGACGCAGAACGACCTGCGGTCCATGGAGATCACCTCCGGCCACGCCCCGCGCGGCCCGACCGAGGTCATGGTCGACGCCGACACCGCCGACAAGCACCACCTGAAGATCGGCGACGAGCTGCGCACCATCGCGGCCACCGGCGACCTCAAGGGGAGGATCACCGGCATCGTCGCCTTCAAGGTGACCAACCCGGGCGCGGCCATCGTCTACCTCGACACCGCCACGGCCCAGCGCGCGCTGCTCGGCGCCCCCGACGTCTTCTCGCACTTCTCGATCACCGCCGAACAGGGCGTCAGCGACGTACAGCTGAAGCGGAACGTGGCCCAGGCGCTCGACGGTTCCGGCGCGTTCAAGATTCAGACGCAGGACGAGGCCGCCGCCGAGAACAAGGACTCCATGGGGTCGTTCCTCGACGTCATGAAGTACGCGATGCTCGGCTTCGCCGGGATCGCCCTCCTCGTCGGCATCTTCCTCATCGTCAACACCTTCTCGATGCTGGTCGCCCAGCGCACCCGTGAGATCGGCCTGATGCGGGCCATCGGTTCCAGCCGCGAGCAGGTCAACCGCTCGGTGCTGCTGGAGGCGGTGCTCCTGGGCATCGTCGGCTCGGTCCTCGGCGTCGGCGCGGGCGTCGGACTCGCCGTCGGGCTGATGAAGGTCATGGGCGCCGTCGGCATGGAGCTGTCCACCGAGGACCTGACCATCGGCTGGACGACCCCGGTCATCGGGCTCGCGCTCGGCATCGTCGTCACCGTCCTCGCCGCCTACATCCCGGCCCGCCGGGCCGGCAAGGTCTCCCCGATGGCCGCCCTGCGCGACGCCGGCACCCCGGCGGACGCCACGTCCGGCTGGGTCCGGGCGGGCCTCGGCATCGTCGTCACCGGCGCCGGCGCCGCCGCGCTGTGGGCGGCGACGCGGGTGGACGAGGCGAGCGACGGCTCGGGCCTCCTCGGCCTGGGCGTCCTGCTCACGCTCGTCGGCTTCATCGTGATCGGCCCGCTGCTCGCCGGAGTCGTCGTACGGGCGCTGAGCGCCGTGCTGCTGAGGTTCTTCGGGCCCGTCGGCCGGCTCGCCGAGCGCAACGCGCTGCGCAACCCGCGCCGCACCGGCGCCACCGGCGCGGCCCTGATGATCGGCCTCGCCCTGGTGGCCTGCCTGTCCGTGGTCGGCTCGTCCATGGTCGCCTCGGCCACCGACGAGCTGGACAAGTCGGTGGGCGCGGACTTCATCGTGGAGTCCTCGGCCCCCGGCCAGCTGATCGTCCCGCAGGCCGCCGAGGCGCTGGCCTCCGCGAAGGGCATCGAGCACCTCACGCACTACAAGGTCCTCGGCGCGAAGCTGACCGGCCCGGACGGCAAGGCGTCGGACGAGCACGTCACGGCGGCCGACCCGACGTACGCGCAGGACGTGCGCCGCGAGGTCGTGTCCGGCGACCTGGCCAAGGCGTACGGCGAGGACGCCATGTCGGTCGGCGAGGAGTACGCCACCGCGCACCGCGTCAAGGTCGGTGACACGATCACCGTCGCGTTCACGGCGGGCGACACGGCGAAACTGAAGGTCGCCGCGATCACCTCGGACGAGACCAGCCTCGACCAGGGCGCGATGTACCTGAACACCTCGACCGCGCAGCGGTACGTCCCCGCCGACAGGATGCCCCAGAACATGATCATGTTCGCCAAGGCGAAGGACGGCCAGGCGGACGCGGCGTACGCGGCGCTGAAGAGCTCGGTCGCGAAGTACCCGCAGTACAAGGTGCGGAATCAGGCCGACTTCAAGGAGAACCTGAAGGACCAGATCGGCCAGCTCCTGAACGTCGTGTACGGCCTGCTCGCCCTGGCGATCATCGTCGCGGTGCTCGGTGTGGTGAACACCCTGGCCCTGTCGGTGGTCGAGCGGACCCGCGAGATCGGCCTGATGCGCGCCATCGGCCTCTCCCGCCGCCAGATGCGCCGGATGATCCGGCTGGAGTCCGTGGTCATCGCCCTCTTCGGCGCCCTGCTCGGCCTCGGCCTGGGCATGGGCTGGGGCACCTCGGCCCAGAAGCTGCTGGCCCTGGAGGGCCTGGGCGTCCTGGACATCCCGTGGCCGACCATCATCACGGTGTTCGTCGCCTCCGCCTTCGTCGGACTGTTCGCCGCCCTGGTCCCGGCCTTCCGGGCGGGCCGGATGAACGTCCTGAACGCGATCGCCACGGACGGGTGAGACGGACGGCCCCCGCTTGACGAAACCGGCCCCGGCACGCTCCTCGGAGCGGGCCGGGGCCGGTGCGTATGCGGTACGCGTGTGGCCCCCGGGACCCCTGTCGCGCAGCGGCCGTCCTTCCCGAGTCGTACGCTGGAACCCCCGGCGCGTTTCACGTGTCGGGCCCTTCGCGTTGCCCCCGGGGCAGCGCGCCCTGGCGGCAGCCGGCCGTCAGGCCCCTCTCCTCACCCGGACGGAAGCCCTTCATGAGCCTGAACGGTCTGCTGGATGTCGTCGTACGTGATCCGGCGCTCGACGAAGCGGTGAAGGCCGCCGGTGACGGCCACCGGATGCACATCGACCTGGTGGGCCCGCCCGCCGCCCGGCCCTTCGCCGTCGCCGCGCTGGCCCGGGACGCCGGGCGGACCGTCCTCGCGGTCACCGCGACCGGCCGGGAGGCGGAGGACCTGGCGGCCGCGCTGCGCACCATGCTGCCGCCGGACACCATCGCGGAGTTCCCGTCCTGGGAGACCCTGCCGCACGAGCGCCTGTCGCCCCGCTCCGACACCGTGGGCCGCCGGCTCGCCGTGCTGCGGCGCCTCGCGCACCCGCGCGCCGACGACCCGGAGACCGGGCCGGTCTCGGTCGTCGTCGCGCCGATCCGGTCCGTGCTCCAGCCGCAGGTCAAGGGGCTCGCGGACCTGGAGCCCGTCGCACTGCGCACCGGGCAGAGCGCCGACCTCGGCGAGACCGTGGAGGCGCTGGCGGCAGCCGCGTACGCCCGGGTCGAACTGGTGGAGAAGCGCGGCGAGTTCGCGGTGCGCGGCGGCATCCTCGACGTGTTCCCGCCCACCGAGGAGCACCCGCTCCGGGTGGAGTTCTGGGGCGACGACGTCGAGGAGATCCGCTATTTCAAGATCGCGGACCAGCGGTCCCTGGAGGTCGCCGAGCACGGCCTGTGGGCGGCGCCCTGCCGGGAGCTCCTGCTGACGGACGAGGTGCGGGAGCGGGCCGCCGCGCTCGCCGAGGCCCACCCGGAGCTGGGTGAACTCCTCCACAAGATCGCCGAGGGCATCGCGGTGGAGGGCATGGAGTCCCTGGCGCCGGTCCTCGTGGACGACATGGAGCTCCTGCTCGACGTGCTGCCCAAGGGCGCGATGGCCCTCGTCTGCGACCCCGAGCGGGTCCGGACCCGGGCCGCGGACCTGGTCGCGACCAGCCAGGAGTTCCTTCAGGCGTCCTGGGCGGCGTCGGCGGGCGGCGGCGAGGCCCCGATCGACGTCGGCGCGGCGTCGCTGCGGGGCATCGCGGACGTGCGCGAGCGGGCCCGTGAGCTGGACATGATGTGGTGGTCGATCTCCCCGTTCGCCGCCGACGCGGAGCTGGACGACGACACGCTGGCGCTGGGCATGCAGGCGCCCGAGATGTACCGGGGGGACACCGCGCGGGCGTTCGCCGACACGAAGGGCCGGCTGGCCGACGGCTGGCGCACGGTGTACGTCACGGAGGGCCAGGGGCTCGCCTCGCGTACGGTCGAGATGCTGGGCGGCGAGGGGATCGCGGCCCGGCTCGACCCGGACCTGGACGAGATCACCCCGTCCGTGGTGCACGTCTCGTGCGGGGCCATCGACCACGGCTTCGTCCACCCCGGCCTGAAGCTGGCCGTGCTCACGGAGACCGACCTCACCGGGCAGCGCACCGCCACGAAGGACCTGGGCCGGATGCCGGTGCGGCGGCGCAAGACGATCGACCCGCTGACGCTGGAGACCGGCGACTACATCGTGCACGAGCAGCACGGCGTGGGCCGCTACATCGAGATGGTGCAGCGCACGGTGCAGGGGGCGACGCGCGAGTACCTGCTCGTCGAGTACGCCCCCGCCAAGCGCGGGCAGCCCGGCGACCGGCTGTACATCCCGACCGACCAGCTGGAGCAGGTCACCAAGTACGTCGGCGGCGAGGCGCCCACCCTGCACCGGCTCGGCGGCGCGGACTGGACGAAGACGAAGGCGCGCGCCAAGAAGGCCGTCAAGGAGATCGCCGCCGACCTGATCAAGTTGTACTCGGCCCGGATGGCGGCCCCCGGCCACATCTTCGGCCCGGACACCCCCTGGCAGCGCGAGCTGGAGGACGCGTTCCCGTACGCGGAGACGCCCGACCAGCTGACGACGATCGCCGAGGTCAAGGAGGACATGGAGAAGTCGGTCCCGATGGACCGGTTGATCTGCGGCGACGTGGGGTACGGCAAGACGGAGATCGCGGTCCGCGCCGCGTTCAAGGCGGTGCAGGACGGGAAACAGGTCGCCGTCCTCGTACCCACCACGCTGCTCGTGCAGCAGCACTACGGCACGTTCACCGAGCGCTATTCCCAGTTCCCCGTCAACGTACGCGCGCTGAGCCGCTTCCAGTCCGAGGCCGATTCCAAGGCGACGCTCGCGGGGCTGAAGGACGGTGCCGTCGACCTGGTCATCGGCACCCACCGGCTGTTCTCCTCGGAGACGAAGTTCAAGGACCTTGGCCTCGTCATCGTGGACGAGGAGCAGCGGTTCGGCGTCGAGCACAAGGAGCAGCTGAAGAAGCTCCGCGCCAACGTGGACGTGCTCACCATGTCCGCGACGCCCATCCCCCGTACGCTCGAAATGGCGGTCACCGGCATCCGCGAGATGTCGACCATCACCACCCCGCCCGAGGAGCGCCACCCGGTCCTGACCTTCGTCGGGCCGTACGAGGAGAAGCAGATCGGCGCCGCGATCCGGCGTGAACTGCTGCGCGAGGGCCAGGCGTTCTACATCCACAACCGGGTCGAGTCGATCGACCGGGCGGCTGCGCGGCTGCGCGAGATCGTGCCCGAGGCGCGGATCGCCACGGCGCACGGCCAGATGTCCGAACAGGCCCTGGAACAGGTCGTGGTGGACTTCTGGGAGAAGAAGTTCGACGTCCTGGTCTCCACGACGATCGTGGAGTCCGGCATCGACATCTCCAACGCGAACACGCTGATCGTGGAGCGCGGCGACAACTTCGGCCTCTCCCAGCTGCACCAGCTGCGCGGCCGCGTCGGCCGCGGCCGCGACCGGGGTTACGCCTACTTCCTCTACCCCCCGGAGAAGCCCCTGACGGAGACCGCCCACGAGCGCCTGGCCACGATCGCCCAGCACACCGAGATGGGCGCGGGCATGTACGTGGCCATGAAGGACCTGGAGATCCGCGGCGCGGGCAACCTCCTCGGCGGCGAGCAGTCCGGCCACATCGCGGGCGTCGGCTTCGACCTGTACGTACGCATGGTGGGCGAGGCGGTCGCCGACTACCGGGCGTCCCTGGAGGGCGGCGTCGAGGAGGAACCGCCGCTGGAGGTCAAGATCGAGCTCCCGGTCGACGCGCACGTCCCGCACGACTACGCCCCCGGCGAGCGGCTGCGCCTCCAGGCGTACCGCTCGATCGCCTCGGCGTCCTCGGAGGACGACATCAAGGCGGTCCGCGAGGAACTGACCGACCGCTACGGCAAGCTCCCCGAGCCCGTCGAGAACCTCCTCCTGGTGGCCGGCCTGCGCATGCTGGCCCGCGCCTGCGGAGTCGGCGACATCGTCCTCCAGGGCCCGAACATCCGCTTCGCCCCGGTGGAACTGCGCGAGTCCCAGGAGCTCCGCCTGAAGCGGCTGTACCCGAAGACGGTCATCAAACCGGCCGTCCACCAGATCCTGGTACCGCGCCCGACCACGGGCAAGATCGGCGGAAAGCCGGTGGTAGGACGCGAACTGCTGGCGTGGACGGGGGAGTTCCTTACGACGATTCTGGGGTCGTGAGGGCCTGAGCGCGGGAGAGCGCACAGGGACGGGAACGGGTGCGGTACGCCGACGGCGTACCGCACCCGTTCCCGTGAAGGCGTCAGCCGATGGCGCGCAGCCGCATCGCGGCGGGGCCCTGGCCGGCGGTGTTGGTGCAGCGGCGGTCGCCCGACGGCTGTTCCAGCTGAAGGGTCAGGCAGGTGCCGAGGGCCTGCTGGCCATAGCGGTTGGGGTGCAGGGACTCCTGCTTCTGGCCCTGTCCGATGCCGGAGGTCACGAAGCGGACCCACTCGCTGGTGTCACCGGCGGGGGGATGGGCGGCGTCGGCCTGCCGGGTGCCGGTCGAGCACACCTCGCGGCCCTCGAACGACCGGGACAGGTCCAGGAATTCCGCGCCGCCCTCGTCGGCCGCGTCTGCCAGGACCGAACTGATCTCCGGGACCAGCTCGTCGTGCGCCCAGGTGAGGTCCTTGTCGAAGAAGGGGCAGCCGCCGGACCTGAGCCGGTCGTACGTCTCGCCGGGGTAGCGGACGCGGCCGGCGTCCGGGAGGGGGGACGGGTAGGACTGGAGGATCAGCCGGTACGAGCCGGCCGGGTGGCCCGCCCGGCCGAGCGCGGTCCTCACGTCGGCGAGCGTGTTCACGGCCGCCTGCCGCACATCGGGCAGGCGCCGGGCGACCTGCTGGGCCGCGTCCGGGGCGCACGGGTCGCCGCCGAAGGGCTTGAGGAATTCGGTCGCGCAGCCGGTGATGATGTCGGAGAAGCCGAGGTCGTTGCCGCCGATCGACACGACGACCGCGCGCACCGCCCGGCCGGCCGTCGCGTCCTCCATCTCCCTGGCCTGCGAGCGCTCGCCCTTGAACGGCGTGCCGCCGCTCTCCGAGAGCAGCACCGCTTTCGAGGTCGCCCCCGAGCAGGCGAGATTGAGGCGGCTGACGTCGAGCGTGACGGACTGGACCTCGGCCACGTCGGAGCGGTTGCAGCCGCTGTCGTAGGACGACCCGTACACCCGGTACGGGTCACTCTTGCCGGTCGCCGGGTCCCAGGCCCGGTCGGTGCCGGAGTAGCCGTTCGCGCTCACGTTGCTGTTGCCGGCCCAGCGTCCTGCCTCGCCGGAGATGAAGCTGTCGCCCACGGACACCAGCAATGGTGCCTCGGCGGCGGCCGACTCCTCGCGGGAGGCGGAGGCGGAGGCGGAGGCGGGCAGTGCGCCCGAGACCGTGAGCGCACACACCGTGGCGGCTGCGGTGGCGAGCGTCCTGGAACGTGGTGAGGGAGAAGTGATCATGCGTTGGTTGTCGGCAGCAGGGCGGCGGGAGGTGAGGTGCCTTCGGCCCTTTGTCGCCGAATGGGCCAGTTGGACAAGGCAGTTACGGGCCGAGAGCGACAGAAGGGATCAGGATGAGCCGCGCCTCTGAAAAAACGTGAGAGTTGACTCTCATAAAATATGAGAGCACACTCTCACGTCATGGACTCCGGCAACCGCATGGGCGACCTCGAAATCACCGACCCGCAGACGATGCGCGCCCTGGCGCACCCCGTGCGCCTCGCGATCCTCGAACGGCTGGGCCGGGACGGGCCGGCGACCGCCACCGAGCTGGCGCCGGACGTCGGGGCGACCCCGTCGGTGACCAGCTGGCACCTGCGCCACCTCGCGACGTTCGGCCTGGTACGCGACAGCGCCCCCGGCCCCGACCGCCGCAGCCGCCGCTGGGAGGCGGTCGCGCGCGGCTTCCGCTTCGACGCGCCGCAGGACCCGGCGGACGGCGAGGGCCACTCGGCCGCGCGGGAGCTCTCGCGCCAGATGTTTCTGCGCACCGCGGACCTCCCCGCCCGCTGGGCCGCCGAGGTCGAGCCCGGCCTCGAACCGGAGTGGCGCGCCGCCGCAGGACTGGCCCACACCCGCATCACGGTGAGCGCCGGCGAACTCGCCGCGATCGAGGACGCGATCGAGCAGGTGCTCGCCCCGTACGTCACCCGCGACACGGCGGACCGCCCCGAGGGAAGCCGGGGCGTGGCGGTGCTGCGGTACGCGCTGCCGGAGGGCGAGAGCGGAGAGGGGCCGGCCTCGTGACCACCGAATCCGGCGCGGCCGACGAGATATCCCCGCCCGCGAAGACGTCGTCGTTATGGCGGGACCGGCGGTTCACCCGCTTCTGGGCCGGGGAGACGGTTTCCCAGTTCGGCGACCGCATCACCGAACTGGCCCTGCCGCTCATCGCGGTGAGCACCCTGGGTGCCTCCGCCAACCAGGTTGCCTGGCTGACCGCCCTCGTCTGGGCGCCCAACCTCCTCGGGGTGTTCGTGGGCGCGTGGGTGGACCGGCGCGCCCGCAAGCGCCGCCTGATGGTCCTCGCCGACATCCTGCGCGCGGCGGTCCTGCTGAGCCTCCCGGCCGCCTACGCCCTGGGCTCGGTGACCCTGACCCAGCTGTACGTGGTCGCGGTCCTGGCGGGCGCGGGGGAGCTGCTGTTCAACACCGCGTACCCGCCGTTCTTCGTGCGGCTCGTGCCGAGGGCGTCGTACGTGGACGCCAACAGCAGGATCAGCACCAGCCGTTCGGCCTCCTACGTGGCCGGACCCGCGATCGGCGGCGCACTGGTCCAGGCGCTGACCGCGCCCGTCGCGATCGTGGTGGACGCGCTGTCGTTCCTGGCGTCGGCGGCGCTGATCGGCCGCATCCCGGTCGACGAGCCGCTCACCACCGGCCCGGCCGCGCCGCCGCTGCTGCGCAGCGCGCGCGAGGGCCTGGCGTTCGTGGTGCGCCACCCGGTGCTGCGGGCCTCGCTGGGCTGCGCGACGACCGTCAACTTCTTCACCTTCGTCGGCGGCAGCGGCCTGCTCGTCCTGTTCGCGACGCGCGACCTCGGCCTGTCGGCCGGCGCGATCGGCCTCGCCCTGGGCCTCGGCGCGACCGGTGCCCTGCTCGGCGCGGTGTGCGCCCCGGTGATCTCCCGCCGCCTGGGCGTGGGCCGGGGCATCCTCGTGGGCGCGGTCCTCTTCCCCGCCCCGATCGCCCTCGCCGCCGCCGCGAACGGCCCGCTCTGGCTCCGCGCCACCACGCTGGCCGGGGCGGAGTTCCTCTCCGGCTTCGGCGTCATGCTGTTCGACGTCAACCTCAACTCCCTCCAGACGGCGGTGATCCCGGACGGGATGCGCAGCCGCGTGGCGGGTGCGTTCGGCACGGTCAATTACGGCGTACGCCCGGTGGGCGCGGTCGCCGGAGGCGCCCTGGCGACGTTCCTTGGCCTGCGCCCCACGCTCCTGACGGCGGCGGTGGGCGGCTGCCTCTCCCTGCTGTGGCTCCTGCCGTCACCGATTCCGCGCATCCGGGATCTGGAGGGGGATGCGGAGGCGTACGGGGGTTCGGAGGGGGACGGGGCCGCAGCGGAGGCCCGGTGACTACGCGGTGGCCTCCGCGACGACGACGTACAGGGTCACCGCGGCGAAGAACGGCTCGGTGGCGAGGTGGTCGAGCCACCCCTGTGCCGCCGAGGCGGGCAGGTAGCCCGCGGACACGGCGCGCTCGGTGTTGCGCTGGAGGCCGAGGATCTGGTCCGCGGCCTGCACCTCGCGGAAGACGGAGACGACCGGGACGACGGCCGGCACGGCGAATCCCGCCTCCAGGGCGAGCCGGGCCAGTTGGCGGCCGATGACCCCGTTGCGTACGACCCTGTCCGTCACGTGGCGGGTGTAGGCCCGGGAGACCTCCAGGTCGGGGTGGTCGATGGCCAGCGAATCCCAGTCCGGTTCGCCCATGACGAGCCTGCCGCCCGGGCGCAGGACGCGCCGCACCTCCGCGAGTGCCCGGGCCGGGTCCGTCACATGCTGGAGCATGCGGTCGGTACGGGCGCGGTCGATGGCGCCGTCCTCGAACGGGAGCGCGTGGATGTCGCCCTGCGCGACCGCCACGGTGGGCGAGCCTTCCATACGTGTACGCGCCCGCTCGACCATCTTCCGGCTGGAGTCGAGGCCGATCACCCGGCCTGAGGGGCCGACCGCCTCGGCGAGGGTGTGGAGATCGGTGCCCGGTCCGCAGCCCAGATCGAGCGCGGTCTCGCCCGGCCGGATGTCCAACGCGTCGAGCATGACGCTCTTGTAGGAACGCGCCGCGTTCGTCGAGGCCAGTCGGTCCAGGTAGCCGACCTCGTCGGGAACAGCGCTCTCGAACACGCGCCCGGACAGGCGGGCCATGGAGTCCGCCTCCCGTTCGAGCAGCTCCCGCCCCGCGGCCGTGAGCCGGAACGGACGCTGCCGACCCTTCTCCTCCAGGGGCTCCACCAACTGCTTGGCCTCAAGCCGGGCCAAGGCCCCGTACAGGCTCCCGGGCCCGAGGCGCTGACCGGAGACCTGCTCGATGGCCGCGTTGACGGCGTACCCGTGCAGCGGCCCGTCGGCCAGTGCGCACAGCACAAGCATCTGGGCGTCGTTGGTGCGCATGGACTCTCCAGCCGTGGTCGTCCTTCGGGGCGTTCCCCGGATGCTACACGGCGCGTAGTACGCGGTGCGTAGCATCTCGCATGCGGCTCCCCTCGGCGGCCTGCCTGGCTCCACGGTCCGCAGCCTCAAGGGAGGGGTGGGGGTGGCCCCTCGCACTGGTATTGGTGGGCCCCGAGTGGCATCTCGGTGGTGGGTGACGTCTTGAAGATCAGCCACACGGTCTTGCCGACGACGTGGTCATCGATGCCGAAGTCGTCGGCGATTTCCCGCACGAGGTGCAGGCCGCGTCCGGAGCAGGCGTCGTCGGCGGCCTGCTGAACGCGGGGTTGACCGGGCCCGCTGTCGCGGACCTCCAGTCGTACCTGGTCCTCGGCTCGGTGGAGGGCGACGCTGAACTCCCGGCCGGGCGGCACACCGTGCAGCAACGCATTGGTGGCGAGTTCCGAGACGCACAGCCTTATGTCCTCGATCAAGGTGTGGAGCCTCCACTCGGTGAGGACGCCGGAAACGAAGTCGCGTGAGGCACCCACAGAGGTGCGCCTGCGGGTGAAGCGTTGTTGCTGCACCTGGGACACGGTGGTTCACCGCCTTGCTCGCGGGCTGTAACGTAGCGATGACCTTACTGCTATTCGCGAAAGGTGGTAAGGTTGCCTTCGAGTGGGATGCGACTGGGCCTCTCGTCCGGACATGAGGCACGCTGGGTGTCGTGTCGGTGGGAGCTGCGGAGGAGACGGGCATGGGCGGTAACGAATGGGTCAGCACGTCGACGCCCTACCTCGCCGCGTCCTCCGGCGCTCCGGGTGACACCTGGGCGGCCGAGGCTGCGAGCGAGGGGCGTCGGGGGAGCCAGCGCATCGTCCAGGCGGGCGAGGTGGAGGCCCCGGAAGCGGTCGCGGAGCTGCTCGGGGTGGTGGCCGGGGAGAACGTCGTCGCCCGGCGCAGGATCATGTACCTCGACGGCGAGCCCTGCGAGTTGACGGACACGTACTACCCGCTGGG
This sequence comes from Streptomyces sp. NBC_00209, assembly GCF_045206345.1. Taxonomy (NCBI): domain Bacteria; kingdom Bacillati; phylum Actinomycetota; class Actinomycetes; order Kitasatosporales; family Streptomycetaceae; genus Streptomyces; species Streptomyces sp. NBC_00209. The sequence continues at coordinate 4,309,517 of NZ_CP108121.1, forward strand.
CATCGCGGGCGGCACCGGCCTCGCCGGTACGGCCAAGATCCCCGGTGGGGCGGTCAGTCTCCTGGCGGAGCTGGGCCACGTCGGCGTACGCGTACGTGAAGAGGTGACCGCGCGGCGGGCGACCGGGCCCGAGGCCGAACAGCTCGGGATGGCGGAAGGCGAACCCGTCCTGCAACTGACGCGGCTCACCCTGGACGAGGCGGACCGGCCCATCCAGGTCGACGTCATGGCCATGCCCCCGCGACGCCAGAAGCTGCGCTACGAGACCAGGATCGGATGACCGTGCCCAGACCCGAAGCCGACGCCGCCGACCGACGTTCCCTGCATGAGCGGATCGCGGCCGATCTCAGGGACCAGATCATGGGCGGAGACCTCGCGCCCGGCGCGAACCTGCCCTCGACGGCCCACCTCAAGGAGCGGTTCGACGCCTCGAACGCGACGATCCAGAAGGCGGTGCAGCTGCTCAAGGGCGAGGAACTGGTGATCGGCAGGGCGGGCGCGTCGGTGACCGTCCGCGAGCACCGCCAGCGGACGGTCCGTCCGGCTGCGTCCATGGCCCCGGCGGGTGCGGGGGAGCCGTACCGCTGGTTGACCGAAGCGGCGAAGGGCGGCTCCCGGGCCCACAGCACGCTGCTCGAAGTGGACGAGGTTCAGCCACCGGCGGATGTCGCGGAGGCGCTGAGGCTTCCGGAGGGCGATCCGGCTCTGCTGCGGCGCCAGTTGCTCGCAATCGACGACGAACCCGCCGAACTCGTGGCCTCGTACTACCCGTTGGGTATCGCCAGTGGTACGGCGCTGACGGGTCGCCGCAAGATTCCGGGTGGAACCCCGACGCTGCTCGCGGAGCTTGGGCACCCTCCGCGGCTCAGTGTCGACCGGGTGTCGGCGCGGGTGCCCACCCAGGAGCAGTACCAGGCGCTGCGCCTGCCCGGAGGGCTGCCGGTGCTGCGTACGCTGCGCGTCGTCTACAGCGATGACGAGCGGCCCATCGAGGCCACGGTCATGGTGAAGGCCGGGCATCTGTACGAGGTCCAGTACGAGTTCACGGCCGAATAGGCCCTCACTGGCCGGGCGCGTCCCCGGGGCTGAACAGCAGCCGCCCCACCTCCCGGAACACCTCCTCCGGGTCGCGGTCGCCCACCGCGTCGGACAGGTTGCCGCTGAGGAGCAGGGTGGCGAAGCCGTGGGCGAGGGACCAGGCGGCGATGCCCGTGAGGCGGGGGGCGTCGGTGGGGGCCAGGGTGGCGACGCCCGCGCGGAGTTCCGCCGTGGCGCGGTCCTTCGCGGCGAGGAGGTCCGGGTCGTCCGTGCGGTACAGGTCCGGCTGGAACATGACCTGGAAGTGGGCCGGGTGCGTCGTCGCGAACCGTACGTACGCCACGCCTCGTTCCCGCAGGTCCGGGGCGGCGGCCAGTGCGTCCGCGAACAGGTCGTAGCCCTCGGCGGCGACGGCGGTGAGCAGGCCGGTGCGGTCCTTGAAGTGGTGCGCGGGGGCGGCGTGGGAGACGCCGGCCCGGCGGGCCAGGTCGCGCAGGCTGAGCGCGCCGGGGCCCTCGGTGCGGATGACGTCGAGGGCGGCGGTGAGGACGGCCCGCCGCAGGTCGCCGTGGTGATAGGCGCGGTCGCTGGTCATGGACAGCAGGTTACGCGGGATCTAGTCGTTGACAAGTTCGCGGATGACGCGCACTCTTGGGATCTAGGCAGTGGCTAGATGGCCGGTGCGTGGCGGAGGGTGTGGACATGTCTGAGGACCTGATGCGTGTACGGCAGCTGTGGCACCTGCTGGAGCCCGTGCACGCCGTCCTGTACTACGCGCCGGAGGCGTTCGAGGAGGTCGCCGCGCTCGGATACGCGGTCGATGAGCGGTGGCCGAGCTACTTCGCCTGGCGCGCGGCGCCGCTGGGCGCGGCGGGGGCGGACCGGGTCGCGGAGACGTTCCACAGCTTCAGCCCGCGCATGGTCGGCGCGTACGTGCCCGCCGTCTGGTCCGTCGCCTCGCCGGACGCGGTGCTCGCGGCGCGCGGCCGGGCCGTCGACCGTACGTACCAGGCGCTCCTGGGCGACGGGACCGCCGCGCCGGACACGGCCGAGGCCGCCGCACTGCTGCGGCGCGTCGCGGAGGCGGCCGACACGGCGGACCGGCCGCTCGCCGCCGCGAACGCCGCACTGCCGTGGCCGGACGCCCCGCACCTCGCCGTGTGGCACGCGGCGACCGTCCTGCGCGAGCACCGGGGCGACGGCCACCTCGCGGCGCTGGCCGACGCGGAACTGGACCCGGTCGAGGCGCTGGTGTCCTTCGCGGCGATCGGGGCGGCCCGGCCCGAGGTGTTCGCCAGTCGTGGGTGGGGCGACGAGGAGTGGCAGGCGGCGCTCGAACGGCTGGAGAAGCGGGGCCTGGTGGCCGGCGACGGGACGGCGACCGAGGCGGGCCGGGCGCTGCGGGCCGAGGTCGAACGGCGTACGGACGAGGCGGCGGCGGGCCCGTGGCGGGCACTCACGGACGTGGAGCGCGAACGGCTCGTCGCGCTGCTGGGCCCGCTGTGGGTGGCGGCGATCGGGTCCGGGCTGCTGCCGTCGGAGAACACGCTGGGCATCGGCAAGGTCTGACGTCCTCCTCGCCCTGAAGGGCGGGGCGTCCTGGGAGAATCGAGGTGATCCGGGACTCATCGGGGGTGAACCCGAGCCATGAACGTCCGTCGGCGGGGAAGACGTTCGTAGAATCCCCTCGTTGGTTCGGCTTTCTCCCCGTCAGGACGGCTGCGAGTGATATCTCCCCGCGTGTGTCGAGTACTGGTCCCCGCCCTGGCCGCGACGGCCGCGTTGGCGCTGAGCGGCTGCGACCCCGACCAACTGCCCAAGGACATCGACACGACCACCGGCGGCGGCGCGGACGGCGGCGGCCAGTCCGTCACAGGCTTCGGCGCCAGCCCGCTGACGAACGACGACGGGACGAAGCCCGGCCTCGCGCCCCTCACCTCGGACAAGGACCGCGCGGCGGCCCGCAAGGTCATCGAGAAGGTCGCCACCAAGGGGCGCGGCCCGAAGACCGGGTACGAACGGGGCAAGTTCGGGTACGCCTGGAAGGACTCCGTGGACGACGTCCCGCTGTCCCACAACGGCTGCGACACCCGCAACGACCTGCTCGCCCGCGACGGCAAGGACGTCGAGCTGCGATCCGGCTCGAAGTGCGTGGTCGTCTCGATGACGCTCAAGGACCCGTACACCGGCAAGACCATCGAGTGGCGCAAGCAGCAGGCGACCAAGGTGCAGATCGACCACGTCATGCCGCTGTCGTACGACTGGCAGATGGGCGCCGCCCGTTGGAACGAGTCCAAGCGCCAACAGATCGCCAACGACCCGCTCAACCTCATCCCCGTGGACGGCCCCGCCAACAACGCCAAGCGCGACGCGGGCCCCGCGACCTGGCTTCCCCCGTACAAGCCGGTGCGCTGCGCGTACGCGCTCCGGTTCGCCCAGGTCTCGCTGAAGTACGACCTGCCGGTGACGAGCGCGGACAAGGACATGATGCTGGAGCAGTGCGGCGGCTGAGAACGCTGTTCCCGGCGTCGGGTCCCCGTACCCCGTGCTCCGGACACCGGCGGGTTCCTGTGCGTGGGGGCGGGTGAGGGGTCGCCGGTCGCGGTGTGCCGGCGGGCGGCCCGGCCGGGGCGGTCAGCCGATGTCGGCCATGTCCTTCGCGGCGGGCTTGTGCACGACGACGGGCTTCCCGAACTCGGAGAGTGTCATCGTCATCGGGTCCTCGTTGCCGGCGGCGTCGATCTTGAGGATGTACGGCTGCCCCTCGGTGGCCACCGTGAGCGTGTAGGTTGCCGCGCCGTCCTTCTCGATGAGGCGCAGGGCCGGGTGGCCGTCGACAGTCGTGGAGCCGTCCTTCCGGGCCTCGGTGTCGTTGCTTGCGGAGTCCTCCAGCAGCGAGTTCAGATCGCAGAGCTCGAGCATGTCCTTGTTGTCGGGCTCCGACGCCTTCGACTTCAGCCACTTGCCCGCGAGCATGTCCACCGCTGCGTCGATGTCCTCGGCGGGCTCGCCCTTGGACTGTTCGCGCAGCATCGCCTCGTCGTACTTCGTGTAGACGGTGTCACCCGTCTTGCGGATCTCCATCGCTCCCGCCGGGCCGATGGCCATCGTGCCGGTGCAGTTGCCGGAGGTGTCGCTGCTGAGGTGGGCGGAGATTTTTTCCCCGTCCGACGTCGTGTCGATGCCGATCTTCATGGACTTGGCCTTCTTGGTGGCCGCCATGGCCTTGTTGACGACCTCGGGGCCCGAGAGCTTCGCGAAGGGTTCGGCCTCCCTCGCCGGGGAGTTCTTCGGGGCCGCCTCCTTCGAGGGCGTCGTGTCGGTGCCGCAGGCGGCCAGGCCCAGCACGGCGAAGGCGCAGGCGGTGTTCACGGCGGTACGGGTGAGAAGGCGCATGGGGGAGGGCTCCGGAGGCAGATGGGTGACGACGTGGTCATCAGAACAAATTCTGTGAACCGAGTCAACCACGATTTATCTGTGAATAGTTATTTGATGTGTGAACCGTGGAGGTGTGGGTGGGTCGGTATGCTCGCCGACACAGGGGGCCGACCAGGGAGACAGCAAGTGCCGGAGAACGCGACAGAGGTGACCGCCGCCGGGATCGCCCGTCTGGCCGGCGTGGGGCGCGCTGCCGTCAGCAACTGGCGCCGTCGGCACGCCGACTTCCCCCAGCCCGTGGGCGGCACCGAGACCAGCCCGTCCTTCGCCCTGTCCGAGGTCGAGCGATGGCTCCGCGACCAGGGCAAGCTGGTCGAGGTCCCCCTCCGCGAACGCGTCTGGCAGCAGCTCGCCGGCCACCCCGCGGGCCCCGTCACCGCCCTCGTCCACACCGGCTGCGCCCTGCTCCTGGTGAACCGCAGCCCCGTCGCCTGGCGGGAGATCACCGGCGTGTCCGACGAGCGGATGGCCGGGGTGCTCTCCCTCGCCCTGGACGACGCTCTCGCCGACCGCTTCGGGCCCGCCGGGAACGGGCGCGCCGTCCGCACCCCGGACCGCGCCGAGCTCCTGCCCTCCGTGCCGCTGCTGCGCGGCGCCGCCGAACTGGCCGCCGGAACCGGCGTCCGCGAGACGTACGAGTTCCTGCTCGGCCGTCAGCTCGACGCCAACCCGCGCCAGTACACGCTGACCCCGCCCGGACTCGCCGAACTGATGGCGGAACTGGCCGGCACCGGCGGACCGGGCGTGCGCACGGTGCTCGACCCGGCGGCGGGCACCGGCGCCCTGCTGACCGCAGCCCTCGGCCCGGCCGATGCCACAAGCCGCCCCGCCGCCCTCCACGCCCAGGAGAGCGACCCCGGCCTCGCCGCCGTCACCGCACTCCGCCTCGCCCTGCGCACCGCGGACGCCCCGCGCACCACCCCCCGCGACCGCACGCTCGACGTGCGCACCGGCGACACCCTGCGCACCGACGCCTTCCCGCGCCTGGCCGCCGACGCGGTGCTCTGCCATCCGCCGTTCAACGAGCGCAACTGGGGCCACGACGAACTCGCCTACGACCCCCGCTGGGAGTACGGCTTCCCCGCCCGCACCGAGTCCGAACTCGCCTGGGTGCAACACGCGCTGGCCCGGCTGCGCGACGGCGGCACCGCCGTCCTCCTGATGCCGCCCGCCGCCGCCTCGCGCCGCTCCGGCCGCCGCATCCGCGCCGACCTCCTGCGCCGGGGCGCCCTGCGCGCCGTCATCGCGCTCCCGGCCGGCGCCGCACCCCCGTACGGCATCCCGCTCCACCTGTGGGTGCTCCGCAGGCCCGGCGCCGAGCCGCGGCCCACGCCCGAACTGCTGCTGATCGACACCGCGGAGCCCTCCGAGCAGACCACCGGCGGCGGCCGTGACCGCCTCGACCTGACCGCCCTGCGCCACGCGGTACTCGACGCCTGGCACGCGTACGAGGGACAGCGCCCGCAGCCCGCGGCACCGCACTCAGCCGCCTCCCGCACCGTCCCCGTCATCGAACTCCTCGACGACGACGTCGACCTCGCCCCCGCCCGCCACCTCCCGTCCCCCGCCGCCACCGGCGGACCCGCCGAGCTCGCCGGCGTACGGGAGCGGCTGACCACGACGCTGGGCCTCGCCACGAGCCTCACCCCGCCGCCCCCCGCCCCCACCGCACCCGCGCACCGCCCGCTCACCACCATCGGCGAACTCGCCCGTGCCGGCGCCCTCCAGCTGCGCCACGGCGGTACGGGCACCGGGACCGGACCCGTCCTCACCGAGCACGACGTGCTCGGCTCCACCCCGCCCTCCGGCGCCCCGGCCGCCGGCGGCACCCCCGAGGAGCCCGTCCTGGTCGAGGCGGGCGACGTCGTCGTGCCCGTGCTCGGCGGAGTCACCGTCGTCCGGGTCGTGGACGAGGCCACCGCGGGCGCCGCGCTCGGCCGCAACCTCCAGCTGCTGCGCCCCGACCCGGCCGTGCTCGACCCCTGGTTCCTCGCCGGGTTCCTGCGCGGCACCACCAACAACCGGCAGGCCAGCAGCCACGCCTCCACCGCGACCCGGCTCGACGCCCGCCGCCTCCAACTACCGCGCCTGCCCCTGGCGGAGCAGCGGCGCTACGGCGAACGGTTCCGCGCGCTCGCCGCGTTCGAGGACGCGCTGCGGCTCGCCGGACGACTCGGCGGACAGCTCGTCCAGGGCCTCTACGACGGCCTGACGGACGGTACGGTCACGCCGGAGTGACCGGAACCACAACGGTTCCGCACAACCCCGGGCCCTCTGTCGTTGTCGCCCCTTACGCTCGGATCCGCACGCACGCCCGTGTGCGCGCGGACGTTTCACGACCAGGCAATCCAGGAGCAGCCATGTACGCCCCGGGTCTTCCGCCCACGGCGCCGCGCCGAGTCCCCGGCAGGGCCTGGATCGTCTCCATGCGCGTGCTGTTCACGATGCTCGCGGTCTGCTCCCTGGGCTTTCTGCTGTGGGCACCGCTGCTCAGGCTCGCGTTCGTCCGCCGCCGTGCCCTCGACTGGTGGACGGCCGGTACCGGCTTCGTGTTCATCTGCGTGGTGGTCGCCGTGCTCGGCAGGAACGAGCCGAACGTGGAGGCGGACGACATCGACAACATGTTCATAGCGCTGATGCTCCTGGTCCTCGCGGCCGTCTGTGTGTACTACCTCGTCGCCGACGTACGTTTCTACGCCCGCCTGACCGGGAAGGGCGCCGGACTCCCGCACCAGGGGCCCGGCTACGCGTACATCACCACCGTGCCCGTGCCCACACCGCCGTACGGACAGCCGCAGCCCTACCCGCCACACCCCGGCCAGCAGCAGCCCTACCCGCTTCCCCTCACGCGCTGCCCCCAACCGGAGGACGCCCGGCCCGCCCCGCCCCAGCGCATCGACCAGGTCCGCGCCGAGCTGGACGAGCTGAGCGACTACCTCCGCAAGGAGGAAGGCCGGTGAACGGTCGCCTCATCGGCGGACGGTACGAGCTGGCGACGATCCTCGGCCAGGGCGGCATGGGCCAGGTCTGGACGGCCTACGACCAGCGCCTCGACCGCCGCGTCGCCGTCAAGCTGCTGCGCCCCGACCGGGTCACCGGCCCCATCGGCAGCGAGGCCGCCGGCGAGCTGCGCCGCCGCTTCGTCCGCGAGTGCCGGGTCACCGCCCAGGTGGACCACCCGGGCCTGGTCACCGTGCACGACGCCGGCAGCGACGGCGACGACCTGTTCCTCGTCATGCAGTACGTGGAGGGCGCCGACCTCGGCGACCACCTCGCCGAACACGACCCCTACCCCTGGCCCTGGGCCGTCGCGGTGGCCGCGCAGCTGTGCGCCGTCCTCAGCGCCGTGCACGCCGTGCCGATCGTCCACCGCGACCTCAAGCCCCGTAACGTGATGGTCCGTCCGGACGGCACCGTACTCGTCCTCGACCTCGGTGTCGCGTCCGTCCTCGACACCGACACCACCCGCCTCACCAACACCGGCTCGCCCATCGGCTCCCCGGCCTACATGGCCCCCGAGCAGGCCATGGGCGGCGCGGTCGGCCCGTACACCGACCTCTACGCCCTCGGCGTCCTGCTGCACGAACTGCTCAGCGGCGACGTGCCGTTCGCCGGGTCCACCGCGCTCGGCGTGCTGCACCGGCACCTGTACGAACCGCCGCTGCCGGTCCGCCAGATCCGGCCCGACATCCCCGAACCGCTGGAAACCCTCGTGCTGCGGCTGCTCGCCAAGGATCCGCAGCACCGCCCGGACAGCGCCCAGGAGGTGTACGAACACCTCGCCCCGCTGCTGCCCGCACGCGGCTCCCGGCCGCCCGCCGGGCCGCTCGACCCCACCCGGCCCTTCCTGCGCCCGCACGCCCCCTGGCCCGACCGCGCCACGGCCCCGCCGCCGGCCATGCCCGCCACCCCGCCCGCCCGGACGGACGTGGCCGCCGCCGTGGACGAGGTCAAGCGGCTCCTCGGCGAGGGCCGCATCACCCAGGCCGTGGACATGCTCGGCGGGCTCCTCCCGGTCGCCGCCGAACAGCACGGGTCCGGCTCCCCGGTGGTCCGCATCCTGCGCAAGCAGTACGCGGCGACCCTCATGGACGACGGCCAGTACCGCCGCGCCCTGCCCGAACTGCGCCGCCTCGCCGACGACCGGGCCGCCGAGGCGGGTACCGCCGACCCGCAGACCCTCGGCTACCGCTGCGACGGCGCCCAGTGCCTGGAACAGCTCGGTGAACCCGCCGCCGCGCTCGCGGAGTACCGCGCCGTGCTGCCGTACTACGAGAACCAGTACGCCACGGGCAACGACCCGGCACGCTCGTACGAGATCCGCCACCGCATCGGGCAGCTGCTGCTCGCCCTCGGCGACCACGCGAACGCGCGCGCCCACCTCCAGTCCCTGCTGTACGACACCGAGCGCACCTACGGCCCGCACCACCCGCTGCCCATCGAGCTGCGCCGGCAGCTGGAACGCCAGATGGAGGTCCGGGGCGGCTGAGGCCCGGGACGGGCCGTTCACCCGATGGTCGCCCACCGGCCACACCGGGCTCCGGAAGGCGACACATTGACCGGTTGATGTACATGAGTGCTGATCTCGCTGGTGGTGCCTTGTTTCAACGAGGAAGAGATCCTCGAACGCTTCCATGAACGCGTCACGGACGAAATGTCCCGCCTCGGGCACGCGTTCGAGGTCGTCTACATCGATGACGGAAGCGCCGACCGGACCCTGCCCCTCATCCAGGAACTGGCCGCCGCCGACCCGCGCGTCCGGTACGTCTCCTTCAGCCGCAACTTCGGCAAGGAGGCCGCCATGCTGGCCGGTCTCCAGCACGCCGAGGGGGACGCCGTCGTCCTGATGGACGCCGACCTCCAGCACCCGCCGGAGCTGGTCGGCCGCATGCTCCAGGAGCACGCCCGGGGCTACGACCAGGTCATCGCCCGCCGCACCCGCGCCGGCGACCGCGTCACCCGCACCCTCTCCGCACGCGCCTACTACTGGCTGATCAACCGCCTCGTGGACGTCGAACTGGTCGACGGCGTCGGAGACTTCCGGCTCCTCTCCCGCCGCGCGGCCGACGCCGTGCTCTCGCTCACCGAGTACAACCGCTTCTCCAAGGGCCTCTTCTCCTGGGTCGGCTTCCCCACCACGACGTTCAGTTACGAGAACGCCGTACGGGAACAGGGACGCTCCGCCTGGACCTTCGGCAAGCTCCTCAACTACGGGCTGGACGGGCTGCTCTCCTTCAACAACAAGCCCCTGCGCGCCGCCCTCTACCTCGGCCTGCTCCTCACCTCCGTCGCCCTCGCCTACGCCGCCTGGATCGTCGGCGTCGCTCTCGTGCAAGGCGTCGACACCCCCGGTTACGTCACCCTGCTCGTCGTCGTCACCGCGCTCGCCGGCGTCCAGATGGTCCTCGCCGGAGTCGTCGGCGAATACGTCGGGCGCATCTACTACGAGGTCAAGCGCCGCCCCCACTTCCTGGTCAAGGCCACCAACACCCGGACCCGCGAAGCCGCCGCCGAACGGGAGCCCCGGGAGTTCGTACGCCGATGACGCTCCCCGCACAACTCATCCGTTTCGTCCTCGTCGGAGCGGTGAACACCGGCACGTACTACGGCTGCTATCTGCTGCTCCTGCACGTCCTGCCCTACCTGGCCGCGCACGCCCTCGCCTTCGCGCTCAGCATGACCGGGTCCTTCTTCCTCACCTCGTACGTCACCTACCGCACCCGGCCCACCTGGCGGAAGTTCCTGCTCTTCCCGCTCACCAACGCGGCGAACTTCCTCATCACCACCGGCGGGGTCTATCTGCTGGTCGACCTCGCCGGATTCAGCAACCGGTACGCCCCGCTGGTCGCGGCGGCGGCCGCCATCCCCCTCACGTTCGTGATCTCGCGCACGATCATGCTCCGCCCGGACCCCCCACCCCGGAAGCGGCCGGAACCGGTGGCCTGAGACGGCGGTCGGAAGGCCGGGGCGGGTAGGACACAATGTCCCCGGCACGAGGGAGGGTCGTCCTCCCACGGCCTGGATCGCACGAGTCACCAAGGGGTGTTGTGAACGGAAGAAGAAGCCGCGCGCTGCTGAAGGCCGTGACGCCGATGCTGGAGCCCGGGGAGCAGGTCGTGGCGATGTCCCTGGTGAACCTGTGCGAGATATCGGTCAAGCGGAACCTGGCGATGGGCCTCGCCGCGGCGGTACTGAGCGGCGGGACGATGATCGCGGCGGCGGCCCCCCAGCCGATATACCTGGCGGTCAGCCGCGAGAGGCTCTTCCTCTTCGTCGCCAACCAGACCTTCGCCAAGCCGGACCGGCACATGGCCACGTTCCCGCTCCAGGGACTCACGCGCACCGAGATCAAGAACCGGGTCCTGAAGAAGTCCTTCGACCTGGTCGACGCGTCCACGGGGAGCGCGCTGCGCCTCTTCTTCCCCGTCCTGGTCAGGAACAACAGCCTGGACATCGTGGCCGGACTCGTCCCCGTCGCGGGAGCCGCCGTCTGAGCCGAGGGCGGCCCGCATCCCCAACTCCTCCCGAATCGTTGGTCGAATCAGTGGCCCGGACCGGTTCCACTCCCTAACATCGATCATCGCAAGGCTTTGTGCACCGCCGCACAATCTCCTCGGGAGGCTCCTTTGCACCGCCGTCGCACCGCGCTCACCGTCTCCGCCGCGCTGCTCGCCGCAGCGCCGCTCCTCTCCGCCTGTGGCAGCCAGGCCCACCCCGGCGCCGCGGCCGTCGTCGGGGGCGACCGGATCACGGTGTCCACCGTGCAGGCGCAGGTGGCCGACGTACGCGAGGCGCAGGGCTCGTCCCCGCAGGCCGCGCAGCTCACCGACCAGTCCGGCCAGCTGGCCCGCGCCAAGCTGCACGGGCTGATCCTGGACCGCGTCCTCGACCGGGCCGCGGCGGACGCGGGCGTCACGGTGAGCCGCGCGGAGATCCAGCAGATGCGGACGTCGGCCGTCGCCCAGTACAGCGGCGAGAAGGGGCTGCGGCAGGCCGTGCTCCAGGAGCGCTGGCTCGCCCCGGGCCAGATCGACGCCTTCCTGCGCGAGCAGATCCAGATCACGAAGCTCGGCCAGGCCCTCGGCGCCGACCCGTCCACGCCCGAGGGCACCAAGGCCATCGGCGACGCGCTGACCAAGGCGTCCAAGGCGCTCGACGTCGACGTCAACCCCCGCTACGGCACCTGGGACAACCAGCAGATCCAGCTGGGCGACTACAAGGCCCCCTGGATCTCCCAGGTCACCAAGCCCGCCCAGGCGGCCGCCGAGACCGGGGCCTGACAGCCGCCGCGCGCGGCCGGGTAGATTCGGTGGCGTGAACGCTGAAGACCCCGGCCGCATCGTCCTGCTCACCGTCAGCCACCGGGTCGCGCCCGGGCTGCTGTCCTGGCCCGCCTGGCAGGCGCTGCACGGCGCCGACGAGGTGCGCTGCGGCGAGCCGGAGCAGCCGCAGCTGCCGTATCTGCGCGAGGCGGGCGTCACCGTCACCCCGGGCGTCCCGGACGCCCAGGAGCTCGTGGACGCCTGCGCGGGCGGCCGGACCGTGGTCGTCCTCACCGGCGGCGCGGGCAACCAGCCGCTCACCGACGGCCTGGCCCGGCTGGCCGGCTCCGGACGGGTGCGGATGCCCGACCTGGAGCTGCTGCCCGGCGCGTACGACCTGCCGGGCGCCCGGCTCCTCGACCTCGTCCAGGTCATGGACCGCATCCGCGTCGAGTGCCCCTGGACCTCGCAGAAGACCCACCAGGGCCTCGCCAAGTACGCCATCGAGGAGGCGTACGAACTGGTCGAGGCGATCGAGGACGGCGACCGCGAGGAGCTGCGCGAGGAACTCGGGGACGTACTGCTCCAGGTCGTCTTCCACGCGCGCATCGCGGAGGAGGATGAGGAGGAGCCGTTCTCCGTGGACGACGTGGCCGGCACGCTCATCGAGAAGCTGATCCACCGCCACCCGCACGTCTTCGGCGACGAGACCGCCGAGACCCCGGAGGACGTCCACGCGCACTGGCTGCGCACCAAGGCGATCGAGAAGCAGCGTGAATCGGTCACCGACGGCGTACCGATCGGCCAGCCCGGCCTGGCGCTCGCCGCGAAGCTCGCGAGCCGGGTCCGTACCGCCGGACTCGACGTCCCGCTCCCCGAGGGCGACGACATCGGCTACCGCCTCCTCGCCCTCGCCGCACAGGCCCAGGATGAGGGCATCGACCCGGAGGCCGCGCTACGCGCCGCGGGACGCGCGTACCGGGACGCGATCCGGACGGCGGAGGGCACCGGATAACGTCGGGGAGTGAACGTCGGTCCCGCCGTCTTCTCGTCATCCCTGCGTGCTGCTCACCGCCGTGAACTCCACCGGGAGCGTGCGGAGGCCGCGCATGATGAGGCCGCCCCGCCATCGAAGGTCATCGGGTTCTACGGCCAGCTGAACGTCGGGCAGGCGGCGGAACAAGGTTTCCAACGCGGTGCGGCCCTCAAGCCGTGCGAGAGGCGCCCCCAAGCAGTAGTGGATGCCGTGCCCGTAGCCGAGATGCTGGTTGTCCCGACGGGACAGATCGAGCGAGTCCGGCTCGGGGAAACGGGCCGGATCGCGGTCGGCCGCCGCGAGAACCACGAGCACGGGATCGCCCTCACGGATCTGCGCTCCTCCGATGTCGAGCGGCTCCGTGGCGTAGCGCCAGGTGGCCAGCTCCACCGGGCCGTCGAAGCGCAGCAGCTCCTCTATGCTGGTGTCCAGCAGGCGGTCGTCTCCTCGCTCGACCGCGCTCTGGAACACGGCACGCTGCGAGGGGTTCCGGAAGAACGCGTGCGCGCTGTTGCCGATCAAGTTGATGGTCGTCTCGAAGCCCGCGAAGAGGATCACGAAGCACATCGCGGCGGCCTCGTTCTCGGTGAGGTGTTCGCCGTGGTCGCTCGCCCGGATCAGTGCTGAGATCAGGTCGTCGCCGGGGTTCTCCCGCTTGCGGTGGATCAGCTCCGCGAGGTAGGCGCGGATCTTCTTCACGGACCGGGCGACCCCACCGCGCGGGCCGCCGCCGTGCCGGATCATCATGCCTGCCCAGTCCCTGAAGTCGTCCTGATCCTCCTCAGGTACGCCGAGCAGATCGCAAATGGCGTAGATGGGAAGCGGAAAGGCGAAGTCATGGATCAGATCCGCCTCCCCCTTCTCCGCGAAGTCATCGATGAGCCGGTCCGCCAACTCCTGTACGCGAGGCCCGAAGGCGGCGATCGTCCGGGGCGTGAACGCCTTGGACACCAGTCGACGCAGCCTTGTGTGGTCGGGCGGGTCGATGTTCAGCAGATGCGTCATGAGGTTGGCACTGCGCTCGCCCGGGATGCCGGTCTTGCTCTTGCCCTGGGCGTCCTTCGCGTGGTGTGCCGGATTCTTCGAGAGACGGCTGTCCGCGAGGGCCTGCCGCGCGTCCGCGTAACGGGTGACGAGCCATGCCTCCACCCCGCTCGGCAGGGTTGTCCGGTGTACGGGGCTGTGCTCCCTCAGCCAGGCGTAGGCGGGGTACGGGTCGGTGGCGAACGCCCAGGTGAAGAGTTCGGGCGGCGGGGTGCGGTTCACAACGACGACGGTATCCGGCCCCGTGGCTCCGGTCGTGCCGCAGTTGGCCGCGGGACGAGGCCGACGATCGCTCCACACGAACGAGTGATGGGCCGCCTCTTTCCACAGAAAGTGCTCGTATGCGCAGCATATTCTCTTCTGAAAATGGCACCGGCCTCACAGCGCTTGGTAGAGCGCCATGAGGCCGAAACCTTCCCGGCGGTGCATCAACACCCCGGGGACGGAACAGTCTCGGAGGACTGAACATGCCCATTGTGGCACGCCTACGCCTGCCCACTTCAGCTGTGATCGTCGTGGCGAAGTACGCACGAGTCTCCACCGGAGAGCAACTCGACGGCTTCGGCCTCGAAGACCAGAACCAGATCTCCAACGGTTGGCTCGCCCGTCATCCTGAGGCCACGGTCTACGACGAGTACGTGGACGAGGCCGTATCCGGTGCGCTGGAGAGCCGACCCGAGATGGACCGCCTCGTCCATGACGCGCGGCGAGGGTACTTCAACCGCATCCTCGTCCCCGCAGTGGACCGAATCGGCCGCACGGCGCGTGCCGCGTACCAGTGGGCCTGGGACATGGCAGACCTGGGTGTCCATTTCCTCTCGGCCAGTGAGGACATCGACACCAGCACGGAGACCGGATGGTCCCAGTTCGTGCGGCACGTCACCCTGTCCGAAATGGAGTGGCGGCGCATCAGGGAACGGACATGCGCCGGTCGCGAACTGAAGATCAGCTACGGAGGCTGGCCCGGCGGCCCCGCCCCGTACGGCTACAGGCTCGCGAAGGACACGACGGTGGTTGGCGGGCGGCAGAAGACGTTCAGTGTTCTGGTCACCGATGACTACGAGTCCAGGGTGCTCTTCGCTGCCACCGAGTGCATCGTCGACCGGTGCATGAACATTTCCGAGGCGGCGGAGGAACTGAACGCGCGGGGCCTCCTCACCCGCAGCGGCGTGCCGTGGGCTGCGGCGAATCTCCGCAACCGCCTGCACAGCGAGACCATCCACTGCGGCTACGTCGTCTATCGCAAGACCAACCGAGGTGCCGGTAAGAACAACACTCGGCTCCGCGAGGACGGCAGCCCCGTCCATGGTGACCCGGTCAGGATCGGTGTTCCGCCCATTCTGTCCGAGGAGCGCGCCGGACTGCTCATGGAGACGCTCAGAAGGATCGGGTTCCAGAACGGCCGCATCGACGACCGGATCTATCCCCTGAGCGGCCGGATCGACAGTCTCTGCGGGTCGGTCTACACCGGCATGGGGCGGGGGAGCAGGAAAGCGCGCGGCTACCGCTGCAAGGGCTCGTCCGGTGAGGAGGGTTCCTGCCAAGAGCCGCACTTCGACGCGGCGGAGTTCGAAGCTGCGGTCTGGGCCGAACTGGCCCAGCTCATGGAGGAGAAGGACCAACTGCGGGCGATGGCAGCCGGATGCCTCAGCAGCCTGCAGGGGGACAGGGAGAAGTACGAGAAACGGGTGCTGCTTCTTGCCGACGACATCGCGGTGCGAGAGAACCTCATTCACCGGCAAGTGCCCGCATACCTGGAGGCCGGCATCGATCCCCTGGTGCTCAAGGCCGGGCTCAAGGTGATGGAGGAGGAGCTGGAGGAGTACAGAAGGCAGAAGGACGTCGGCGAACAATGGCTGCGGACACAAGCGGATCACCAGCGGCAGGCGCGGAAACTTGCCGCCATCGCGAGCAATGCTCGCGAGTGCCTCGACAGCATGACACTGGACGAGCGCAAGGACCTGTGCGAGTTCCTCAACGTCCGTGTCACACCCCGGGCGATGGGGAAGGCGGCCAGATCGGGCATCAGGTGCGAGGTCAGGGAGTGGCATCACGAAACGGGGACTCTGGTGCCTCCCGACCCGACGGGTGAGGAGTGGGAGGCGGTTATGGCGATGTTGCGCGGGTTCCTCCCCGAGAAGTCGAAGAAGCACTTCATCTCGAAGTACGACGTCCGCGTGCAGTTCTCCGGCATGCTCCACAGGTTGCGGAGCGGCTTGTCATGGGTCGAGATGCCGCTCACCTGGGGTCCGATCAACCCTATGAGGGAGCGCCAGCTCTTCTGGTGGAAGCGGGGAGCCTGGCCGGAGATCATGGCCGTTCTGGGAGCGGACCACCGAGGTGTGGAGGCGTACCGGCATGCCGTGCTGCCGCAGCTCACGGTCACCGTTCAACCGCGTGAGGGTCTGCCGGTGCAAGGGCGCGGAGAGGCTCTCGATGCCAGGCCGGCGTTGTGATGCGGCAGGTCCGGGCCTTCTCCGTAGCTGTGAAGCGAGGCATGTGCAAGCCGGCGAAAGTGACCCTCCGTCAACTCTGTGACTTTCGCGTGATCTCTACTGCATCGACTTGTGACTCACGTTCGAGTTTCGCTAGGTTCACCGTTCGACTCTCCAGTCGCTTGTCAGTCACACGGAAGGCATCTCCCATGGGCTCCGCGAACGGCAGACACCGCCGCCCTCGTCAGGCACCCGCCATCGTGGTCGCCGCAGGCGTCACCGGCTCGGCCATCGCCATCCCGCTGCTCGGCGCGGCGAGCGCACACGCCGCGGACACCGCGACCTGGGACCGGGTGGCCGACTGCGAGAGCGGCGGCATGTGGAGCGCCGACCTCGGCAACGGCTCCTACGGCGGTCTCCAGTTCACACCGGAGCTGTGGAAGGCGTACGGCGGTGAGGCGTACGCCGAGCGCGCCGACCTCGCCAGCCGCTCGCAGCAGATCGCGGTGGCCGAGCGGGTCCTGGCCGCCAAGGGCCCGAAGGCGTGGCCGAGCTGTGCGGTGATCTCCGGGCTCACCAAGGCCGCCGGCAAGGCGGATGTGGACCCGGGCGACAAGGACGAGGACGAGCCCGCCCGGAGCGCCGACTCGGGCCTCGACGCCGGTCTCGGCGCCGACCCGGTGGACGACGCCTCCTCGGACTCGTCGGCCACCCCCTCGGACGAGGCGTCCGGCGGGGCCACCACGGGCAAGGGGGCCGGCAAGGGCTCCGGCAAGCACGCGGGCAAGAGCGCCGAGGAGAAGGCGGATGCCTCCGCCTCCCCGTCGGGCGATCCTTCGGCCGACCCCTCCGGCACCCCGTCCGCCTCGGACGACCCGTCCACCACGCCCTCGGCCGACTCCTCCGCGGACCCCTCGGCCGGCGCGACGGACGACGCGCGGGCGCAGGGCGGCAAGCACCGGGGCACCCCGGCCGCCGACGACGCCGCCGGGACGGCCGACGGGCGCGACGCGGGCCGGCACGCCTCGCGGGGTGACGGCGACGCACGCGACAGCGCCACGGGGCCGGCTGACGGCACGTACACCGTACGGGCGGGGGACAACCTCTGGGCGATCGCCGACGCGCAGGACCTGCCCGGCGGCTGGCCCGAGCTGTACGAGGCGAACAAGGACGAGGTGGGCTCCGACCCGGACCTCATCCTGCCCGGCCAGAACCTCGATCTGGGCCTGGGTGGCCTGGCCCCGGACAAGGTCGCCGAGAGCGCCGGATGAGCCGTTAGAGCCCTCTGCGCTTTGGGTGGTTTAAGAGGCCCATGTCCCACTTTTGACCGAGTGAGACATGGGTCTCTTCGCGTGAACTCACGCCCCTTGTCCGGGAGGTCCCGCCGCATCCGTTCCGACCTGCATAAATGAGGGTTCATCGGATGCTCTTACGGGATGATTATCCGGTATGTCCTTCTTTGAATATGACCAGTGGGTGTGATTACGGTCAGAACCGCTCGCACCGCGGGCCCCGTCGACCGTCACGCCGAATCCTGCCGTCGGTCGAAGGGAACAGACGCGAAAGCGCCGTAGGCAGGAGCGGGGGACCCAGGTAGGCGCTGGGCCTGATCGTCGGGAGACGACTCGGGGCCGGCTAGGGGTGAAGTCGCGCCAGGGGCGCGGCCGGGCAACTCACTTGGCCCGAACCCGACAGCTCACCTCGCAGGCGTCGGTGAGGAGAAGACTCGATGCTGCTCAACCGCAAGGGCAACAAGCACCGCCGCCCCTCCAAGGCCATCCGTGTCGCGACGCTCGCCGGTGTCGCCGGTGCCGCCGTCGCCGTGCCGCTGATGGGCGCGACCAACGCCTCCGCCGCCTCCGTCTCCACGTGGGACGCGGTCGCCCAGTGCGAGTCCGGCGGCAACTGGTCGATCAACACCGGCAACGGCTACTACGGCGGCCTGCAGTTCTCCCAGTCCAGCTGGGCCGCCGCCGGCGGTACGCAGTACGCGCCCCGCGCCGACCTGGCCACCAAGGCCCAGCAGATCGCCACCGCCGAGAAGCTCCTCGACCTGCAGGGCCCGGGCGCCTGGTCCTGCGCCGGTGCCGGCAACCTGACCAACGACGGTGTCGACCCGGGCGTCGACACCGGCTCCGGTGCCGCGAAGCAGGAGGCCGCCCCCAAGCAGGAGGCCGCCCCGAAGAAGACCGAGCGCACCGAGGCCCCGGCCACCAACCGCTCCGACCGCTCGGACGCGCCGAAGAAGACGGTCACCACCCCCACCGGCAAGAAGGTCGCCAAGGGTGACGGCGAGTACAAGGTCGTCACCGGTGACACGCTGAGCAAGATCGCCGCCGAGCACCACGTCAAGGGCGGCTGGGAGCGGCTGTTCAAGCTGAACAAGGGCATCGTCCAGGACGCCGACCTGATCTACCCGGGCCAGCAGCTCCACCTGACGAAGTAACGAAGCAACCGCGATCCCTCCTCGCTGATCGCTCAGGCCGCCCCGGCCCGGCACGCACCTTCCCCCCGTGTGTGCCGGGCCGGGGCACGCCGCGTTGAGGGTGCCGGGCGGCCGGTGATCGTTCAACTGTTGTAGTTACTTGTCAGTAATTACCTGGTCTTTCAGACCGGTATGCCCGCTCTTGGTTCCTTTTTCGTCCCAGGGGACGGGCGGTCGGCCGACGCAGACGGCCGGGCCGGTTAGGCTCTTGTCGCAAGGCCAAAGCGACCCTGCACAACCAGCGTCATATCCCAGAAGGAGATGCCTCGTGCCGTCCATCGACGTCGTCGTAGCCCGGGAAATCCTCGACTCCCGGGGCAACCCCACGGTCGAGGTCGAGGTCGGCCTCGACGACGGCAGCACCGGTCGTGCTGCTGTTCCGTCCGGCGCCTCCACCGGCGCGTTCGAGGCCATTGAGCTTCGTGACGGCGACCCCAACCGTTACCAGGGCAAGGGCGTCGAGAAGGCCGTCCTCGCCGTGATCGAGCAGATCGGCCCGGAGCTCGTCGGCTACGACGCCACCGAGCAGCGCCTCATCGACCAGGCGATGTTCGACCTGGACGCCACGGAGAACAAGGGCTCGCTCGGCGCCAACGCCATCCTCGGCGTCTCCCTCGCCGTCGCCCACGCCGCCTCCGAGGCCAGCGACCTCCCGCTGTTCCGCTACCTCGGCGGCCCGAACGCGCACCTGCTGCCCGTTCCGATGATGAACATCCTGAACGGCGGCTCGCACGCCGACTCCAACGTGGACATCCAGGAGTTCATGATCGCGCCGATCGGCGCCGAGTCCTTCTCCGAGGCCCTGCGCTGGGGCGCCGAGGTCTACCACACGCTGAAGAAGGTCCTGAAGACCAAGGGCCTGTCCACCGGCCTCGGCGACGAGGGCGGCTTCGCGCCGAACCTGGAGTCCAACCGCGCCGCCCTCGACCTCATCATCGAGGCCATCAAGGAGGCCGGTTACGCCCCGGGCAAGGACATCGCGCTCGCGCTCGACGTCGCCGCCTCGGAGTTCTACAAGGACGGCACGTACGAGTTCGAGGGCAAGTCCCGCTCGGCCGCCGAGATGACCGAGTACTACGAGGAGCTCGTCTCCGCGTACCCGCTGGTCTCCATCGAGGACCCGCTGTACGAGGACGACTGGGCCGGCTGGAAGATCATCACCGACAAGCTGGGCGCCAAGGTCCAGATCGTCGGCGACGACCTCTTCGTCACCAACCCGGAGCGCCTGGCCCGCGGCATCGAGGAGGGCTCCGCCAACGCCCTGCTCGTCAAGGTCAACCAGATCGGTTCGCTGACCGAGACCCTGGACGCCGTCGAGCTGGCCCAGCGCAACGGCTTCAAGTGCATGATGTCGCACCGCTCCGGCGAGACCGAGGACGTCACCATCGCCGACCTCGCCGTCGCCGTGAACTGCGGTCAGATCAAGACCGGCGCCCCGGCCCGCTCGGACCGCGTCGCCAAGTACAACCAGCTGCTGCGCATCGAGGAGATCCTCGACGACGCCGCGGTGTACGCGGGCCGCTCGGCGTTCCCGCGGTTTCGCCCCGCGAACTGACGAACACAGCAAGGGCTGACCACAGCCCGGCAGGGCGACCGCCCCCGCCTCCGTCCGTCCCCGCGCCCGGTCACGTACCGTGTGCGGGGACGGACGTCGTAATGGGGAGGCGGGAACATGGCCGTGAAGGACAGGGACCGGTTCTCCACCGCGACCCGGCTGCGGCTGCTCGGTGAGCAGACCGCCGCCCGCGTCTACCGGTCCCAGAACCGGCGCCAGGCCCGTCGCTCCCGGCTCACCGGCCGGGCCGCCTTCCTGGCCCTGGTCGTCTGCTCCCTGGTCGTCGCCCTCGCGTATCCGATGCGGCAGTACGTGTCGCAGCGCGACGAGATCGCCGACCAGCGCAGGCTGGCCCGCGAGGCCGAGGCGCGCACCGAGGAGCTGCGGGACCAGAAGGCCCGGCTCCAGGACGACGCGTACATCAAGCGGCTGGCCCGCGAGCACCTGCACTACGTTCTTCCCGGGGAGACCGGCTACACCGTGGTCGACCCCGACGCGGCCAAGGAGCGCAACGGGAAGCCGGCCGAGACGGACCGGCCCTGGCACTCCAACCTGTGGGACGGCGTCGACAGCGCCGACCGCGGCTGATGCCCGTCCCCACCCCCGTACCTCTGCAGAACCCGTGGTTCGAGCAGTCCGATCAGCACCCTAGGCAGGCATGGAAACGCCCCCTCCCCAGACCGAGCCCACCGTCCCCACCGAGGCGGACATCGCCGCGTTCCGGCAGCAGCTGGGCCGCCCGCCGCGCGGGCTGCGCGCCATCGCGCACCGCTGCCCGTGCGGCAACCCGGACGTGGTCGAGACGCAGCCCCGGCTGGAGGACGGCACGCCGTTCCCGACGACGTTCTACCTGACGTGCCCCCGCGCCGCGTCGGCGATCGGCACGCTGGAGGCGAACGGGGTCATGAAGGAGATGACCGAGCGCCTGGGCAAGGACCCGGAGCTCGCGGCGGCCTACCGGGCGGCGCACGAGGACTACATCGCGCGGCGCGACGCCATCGAGGTCCTGGAGGGCTTCCCGAGCGCCGGCGGCATGCCGGACCGGGTGAAGTGCCTGCACGTGCTCGTCGGGCACTCGCTGGCGGCCGGTCCCGGGGTCAACCCGCTGGGCGACGAGGCGATCGCGATGCTCCCGGAGTGGTGGCGCAAGGGGCCGTGCGTGTCGCCGTGCGGCGAGCAGGGTACGGACGAGGGCTGAGGGGGCGGCAGACATGACGCGCGTGGCCGCCATCGACTGCGGCACCAATTCGATCCGCCTGCTGGTCGCCGAGGCCGACCCGGTCACCGGGGAGCTCGTCGAGTACGCCCGGCGCATGGAGGTCGTGCGGCTGGGGCAGGGCGTCGACCGGACCGGCCGGCTCGCCCCCGAGGCGCTGGAGCGCACGTTCGCCGTCTGCCGGCAGTACGCGGCGGTGATCGAGGAGCACGGCGCCGAGAAGGTGCGCTTCGTCGCCACCTCCGCCTCCCGGGACGCGGAGAACCGGGACGACTTCGTGCGCGGGGTGCTGGACATCCTGGGCGTCGAGCCCGAGGTGATCAGCGGGGACCAGGAGGCCGCGTTCTCGTTCGCCGGGGCGACCAAGGAGCTGACCGGGCGCGACGACCTCGCGAAGCCGTACCTGGTCGTGGACATCGGCGGCGGCTCCACCGAGCTCGTCGTGGGCGACGACCGGGTGCGGGCCGCCCGGTCCGTGGACATCGGCTGCGTCCGGATGACCGAGCGCCACCTCGTGCGCGACGGCGTCTTCGCCGATCCGCCCTCGTCCGAGGGGATCGACGCGGTCCGCGCCGACGTGGCCGCCGCCCTGGACCTGGCGGAGGAGACCGTGCCGCTCGCCTCGGCGGCCACGCTGGTGGGCCTGGCGGGGACGGTCACCACGGTGGCCGCGATAGCGCTGGGCCTGGAGGAGTACGACTCCGAGGCGATCCACCACTCCCGCGTCTCCCTGGAGCAGGTCCGGGAGATCACCGCGCGGCTGCTGGCCTCGACCCATGCGGAGCGCGCGGCGATCAGCGCGATGCACCCGGGCCGGGTCGATGTGATCCCGTCCGGTGCGCTGATCCTGCAGGCCGTGATGGAGCGGACCGGGGCGCGCGAGGTCGTGGTGAGCGAGCACGACATTCTGGACGGAATCGCCTTTTCGCTGGCGTGAGCCGGGCGCTCATGCGTTGCCCCGCCCGCACCGTTGAGAGGGCGGGACGTGCCTGGTGGGGCGGCTTTCGGGCCGCCTCGCCACCAACTTCGTGAACTTCTTCACAAGGAATTGCCCACCCCGGGCCCCTCTTCTGCTCCGGATGGGTCGCGCAGGAGGTGAGCGGGGTCACTCGGGGGCCGGACCGACAGGTTCCGGGAGTGTGACGTCCGGATGGACCGGGAGGCCCCTTCGCCCGGGGCCGAGGGCCAAGGGCCAGCTCGCAGGCGGTGAACAACGTTCACCACTGTAACGGGATTCCCGGTGTGGGCCATGACCTGGGTCACGTGGGCGGCGAACTATAGCAGAGGGTGGCCACAACCTTGTGAAGGGGCTCACGAGCATGCCCCCCGAGTGGGGTGGATACTCGATGGCATGAGCACCACGGAGCGTCCCAGGATCCTCGTAGTAGGCGGTGGGTACGTAGGTCTGTACGCAGCTCGGCGCATCCTCAAGAAGATGCGCTACGGCGAGGCGACCGTCACGGTCGTCGACCCCCGGTCGTACATGACCTATCAGCCCTTCCTCCCCGAAGCTGCCGCCGGCAGCATCTCCCCTCGGCATGTCGTCGTCCCGCTGCGACGCGTCCTGCCCAAGGCCGAGGTGCTCACCGGTCGCGTCACCACGATCGACCAGGACCGCAAGGTCGCCACGGTCGCGCCGCTCGTCGGCGAGGCTTACGAGCTGCCCTTCGACTACCTGGTCATCGCGCTCGGCGCGGTCTCCCGCACCTTCCCGATCCCCGGCCTCGCCGAGCAGGGCATCGGTATGAAGGGCATCGAGGAGGCCATCGGCCTGCGCAACCACGTCCTGGAGCAGCTGGACAAGGCCGACTCCACGACGGACGAGGACGTCCGCCGCCGGGCTCTCACCTTCGTCTTCGTGGGCGGCGGGTTCGCCGGTGCGGAGACCATCGGCGAGGTCGAGGACATGGCCCGCGACGCGGCCAAGTACTACACCAACGTGAAGCGCGAGGACATGCGCTTCATCCTGGTCGACGCCGCCGACAAGATCCTCCCCGAGGTCGGTCCGAAGCTCGGGACCTGGGGCCGCGAGCACCTGGAGTCCCGTGGTGTCGAGGTCTTCCTCTCGACCTCCATGGACTCCTGCGTCGACGGCCACGTGGTGCTGAAGAACGGCCTGGAGGTCGACTCCAACACCATCGTGTGGACCGCCGGTGTGAAGCCGAACCCGGCGCTGGCCCGCTTCGGTCTGCCGCTCGGCCCCCGCGGCCACGTGGACACCACCGAGAAGCTCCAGGTGCAGGGCACCGACTACATCTGGGCCGCGGGCGACAACGCCCAGGTCCCGGACATGGTCGGCCGCAAGGCGGGCAACCCCAACGCCTGGTGCCCGCCGAACGCCCAGCACGCGCTGCGTCAGGCCAGGGTCCTCGGCGACAACGTGATCTCCGGGATGCGCGGCTTCCCGCAGGCCGACTACAGCCACGCCAACAAGGGCGCGGTCGCCGGTCTGGGCCTGCACAAGGGCGTGGCGATGATCGTCATGGGCAAGATGAAGATCAAGCTCAAGGGCCGCCTCGCCTGGTACATGCACCGTGGCTACCACGGTCTGGCGATGCCGACCTGGAACCGCAAGATCCGGATCTTCGCCGACTGGACCCTCGCGATGTTCCTCAAGCGCGAGGTCGTCTCCCTCGGCGCCATGGAGACGCCGCGCGAGGAGTTCTACGAGGCCGCCAAGCCGGCCCCCGCGCCGGCCGCCGCCAAGCCCGTGGGCGAGAAGGCCAAGGCTTCCTAGCCCGCCGCTCCCGCCGGAGCGAGCAGTACGACGCCCGAAGGGGCCGTCCGCCATCCGTGGTGCGGACGGCCCCTTCGGCGTATCCGGGTACGAAAGGGCGCCGCGGGGAAAGGGCCGCACCCCCGGCGGATGCGTGTGCCGTGCACGCATTTTGCCGTTCCCTTGCCCGGTAGCGGGATGACCGGGCCGCCGCAGACTGTTGTGGGGGATGAACCACGCCAAGGCGCCCCGGGTGCCGGGGCGTGGTCCGGGACATGTGTGGGCATGTCTGGGCACGTCGGGAAACACCGTCACGGAGGTGTGCGCCATGGCAGACGCCGCATCGCGGCTGACCGCTCTCGCCCAGCAGTTGCTGGGCCAACCCCTACCGGTCCGCGTCCGGGCCTGGGACGGCAGCGAATCAGGACCGCCCGGAGCCCCCGTCCTCGTCATCAGGAACCGCCGGGCCCTGCGCCGGCTGCTGTGGAAGCCGGGCGAACTGGGCCTGGCCCGCGCCTGGGTGGCCGGCGAACTCGACATCGAGGGCGACCTCTACGAGACCCTGGACCTGATGGCCGGACTCATCTGGGAGCGCACCGCCGACGCGTCGGGCGGCCTCCAGGCCCTGCGCGACCCGAAGTCGCGCGCCGCCGCCGCGGACCTGCTGAAGCTGTCCGGGCCCTGGCTGCCGCCCGCCCCGCCGCCCGAGGAGGTGCGCCGCCGCAGCGGTCCCCTGCACACCAGACGCAGCGACAAGGAGGCCATCAGCCACCACTACGACGTGGGCAATGATTTCTACGAACTGGTGCTGGGTCCGTCCATGGTCTACTCCTGCGCCTACTGGGAGGACGCCGGGACCCTGGAGGGCGCCCAGCGCGACAAGCTCGACCTCGTCTGCCGCAAACTGGCCCTCAAGGAGGGCGACCGCCTGCTGGACGTCGGCTGCGGCTGGGGCTCCATGGCCATCCACGCCGCCCGCGAGTACGGCGCCCACGTCACCGGCGTCACCCTCTCCACCGAACAGGCCGCCTACGCCCGGAAGCGCATCGCCGACGCGGGCCTGACCGACCGCGTGGAGATCCGGGTCCAGGACTACCGGGACGTCCGCGACGGGCCCTACGACGCCATCTCGTCCATCGGCATGGCGGAGCACGTCGGCTCCGTCCGCTACCGGGAGTACGCCGACGACCTCTTCGCCCTCCTCAGGCCCGGCGGGCGCCTCCTCAACCACCAGATCGGGCGCCGCCCGGAGAGGGACGAGTCGGCGTACGAGATCGACGCGTTCATCGACGCCTACGTCTTCCCGGACGGGGAACTGGCCCCGGTCGGCCGGACCCTCGCCCTCCTGGAGGAGGCCGGCTTCGAGGCCCGGGACGTCGAGGCGCTGCGCGAGCACTACGCGCTGACCCTGCGCCAGTGGGTCGCCAACCTGGAGCGGGGCTGGGGGAGCGCCGTGAAGATGGTCTCGCCCGGCCGGGCCCGCGTCTGGCGGCTCTACATGGCCGCCTCCGCGCTCTCCTTCGAGCGCAACAAGATCGGCGTCAACCAGATCCTCGCGGTGCGCCCGGAGACGGACGGCGCCTCGCGCATGCCGCTGCGCGCCCGGGCCTGGAAGGCCGACGGGACCGCCTGAGCGCCGTGGAACACGGAAGGGGCCGGTGTCCGCGGACACCGGCCCCTTCCCTCGTACCGCTCCGGTTACTCGGTCTTGATGGCCGTCAGCATGTTGAGTTTCGCGGCGCTGCGGGCGGGCCACAGGGCGGCGAGCACGCCGACCGCACCGGCCAGGAGCAGGAAGACCGCGATCCGGCCCCACGGGATGACCAGCACGTACTGCGGGATGCTCGCGGCGACGGTCTGCCCGATCGCCCAGCCGAGGAACAGCCCGAGCCCGATGCCGACGAGTGCGCCGAACAGCGCGATCACCACCGCCTCCAGCCGGATCATCCGCTTCACCCGGCGCCGGTCCAGGCCGATCGCCCGCAGCATGCCGATCTCCTGCTGCCGCTCGAACACCGACATGGCCAGGGTGTTGACGACCCCGAGCACCGCGATGATCAGCGCCATGCCGAGCAGGCCGTACATGATGTTCATCGCGAGGTTGACGCCGCCGCCGAACATGTCCCGGATGTCCTGACGGTCCATGATGCTCATGCCCGGGTTGTCGCCCAGCGCGTCCACCAGCGCCTGCTCGTGGGCCGCGCTCGCGCCGCCGCCGGTCTTCACCCAGACCTCCTGGATGTCGCCCTTGCCCTCGTGCGGGGCGACGGTGGCGCGGGGGATCAGGACCGGCGAGAGGAACTCGTTGTCCTTGTAGAGCGCGCCGACCTCCAGCGTCTCCTTCTTCTTGTCCTTGTACGTGACCGAGACGGTGTCCCCGGGCTTCCAGCCGTGCGACTTCGCGGTCTTCTCGGCGACCGCGATCTGCCCCTTCTCCAGGGTGTCCAGGGAGCCCGCGACGGTGTCGACGGTGAGCACCCGCTGCACGTCGCCCGGGGTGACGCCGGAGGCCGAGACGCCCTGCCCGCCGATCGTCAGCCAGACGGCCTGCTGGGGCGAGGCGGCGGTGACGCCCTCGGCCTTCTCCAGGGCGGTCAGCGCCGACTCGTCGAGCGCGTCACCGCTGGCCATCGAGACCATGTAGTCGGCCTTGATGTTGTCCGTGGTCACCTTGTCGACCGCCTGGCCGAGGGTGACGCCGAGCACCGAGATCCCGGTGACGAGGGTGAGGCCGATCGCCAGCGCGGACGCGGTGGCACCGGTGCGCCGGGGGTTGCGGACGGCGTTCTGCGCGGCGAGCTTGCCGGAGACCCCGAACAGCCGGCGCAGCAGCGGGCGGACCAGGGCGATCGCCGGGCGGGACAGCAGCGGAATGAGGACGATGACGCCGATCAGCGCGAGGAACGTACCGCCCGCGATGAGCAGCTGGCCGTCCGACCCGGCCTTGGCCGCGCCGCCGACGATGGCCGCCGTGCCCAGCAGCGTGATGACGCCGCCGATCGTGTTGCGTACGACGAGGGACTTGACCGTGGCCACCGCGTGCGCGCTGTTCATCGCGGCGACCGGGGGGATCTTCGCGGCCCGGCGGGCGGGCAGCCAGGCGGCCAGCACGGTGATCAGGACGCCGACGGCGAACGCGGCGATCACGGTGACCGGGGCGATGACCAGCGGCCCGGCCGGGATCTTGCCGCCGAGCAGGCTCATCGCGGAGCGCAGCCCGGTCGCGAGGGCGCAGCCCAGCGCGAAGCCGACGACGGAGGCGATGAGGCCGACCACGGCCGCCTCCAGGAGCACCGAGCGCTTGACCTGACGGCGCGACGCGCCGACGGCGCGCATCAGGGCCAGCTCCTTGGTGCGCTGGGCGACCAGCATGGTGAAGGTGTTGGCGATCAGGAAGACGCCGACGAAGAGGGCGACCCCGGCGAAGGCGAGCAGCAGCTTGTTGAGGTCGCTGAGCCCCGCCTCGATGTCCGACGCCTGCTCGTTTGCGCGCGCCTCGCCGGTCTTGGCCTCGGCGTCCTTCGGCAGCAGCGGCTTCACGGCCGCCAGCAGCTCCTGGTCGGAGGCGCCGGGCGCGGCGGCGACGGAGACGTCCTTGAACTCGCCGGGGCGCAGGAACAGCTGCTGCGCGACCGGGGTGTCGAACAGGACCAGGCTGCCGCCGGCGTTGACCGCGCCGTCCTCGGTGGTGAACACCCCGGACAGGGTGTACTCCTTCACCGGCCCGTTGGTGGCGACACGGACCTTGTCGCCGACCTCGTACTTCCCCTTCTCCGCCGTGTCGCGGTCCAGCGCGATGCCGCCGGGCTCGGTGGGGCCCGCGCCGTCGGTGAAGGCGTACGCGGGGTCCTTGCCGTCCTTGCCGGGGGCGAAGTTGGAGCCGGAGTTGGACCAGCCGTTGCCGATGAGCTTGCCGTCGGGGTCGGCGACCCCGGCGAAGCCGTCGACCCGGCCGGTGACGGACGCGACGCCGTCCAGGGCCCGGATCTTCTTCAGGGTGGCCTCGCCGACGGCGGGGGTCTCCGTGTCGCGCTGGTCGGCCTGGGTGGTGACGGCTACGGCGATGTCGTCGTAGCTCTTGGCCGACTGGTTGCGGAAGGCGTTGCCGAGGGTGTCGGTGAAGACCAGGGTGCCGGAGACGAAGGCCACGCCGAGCATCACGGCGAGGATCGTCATCAGCAGTCTGGCCTTGTGCGCGAGCACATTGCGCAGGGCGGTACGGAACATGTCAGTCAGTCCTGGGTGTCTGCCGGCCCGGGGAGCCAGGCGCCGGAGGAAGGGGTACGAAGCGCCGGTACGGGCCGGCTCAGCTGGTGCGGCCCTTGGCGTCGAACGCCTTCATCCGGTCCAGCACCCCGTCGGCGGTGGGGTGGATCATCTGGTCGACGATCGCCCCGTCGGCCAGGAAGATGACCCGGTCCGCGTAGGAGGCGGCTACCGGGTCGTGGGTCACCATCACCACGGTCTGGCCCAGTTCGCGCACGGAGTTGCGGAGGAAGCCCAGGACCTCGGCGCCGGAGCGGGAGTCGAGGTTGCCGGTCGGTTCGTCCCCGAAGATGATCTCGGGCTGCGAGGCCAGGGCGCGGGCCACCGCCACGCGCTGCTGCTGGCCGCCGGAGAGCTCGGTGGGGCGGTGCTTCAGCCGGTCGGAGAGGCCCACCATGTCGATGACCCGGTGCAGCCACTCCTGGTTGGGCTTGCGGCCCGCGATGTCCATCGGGAGCGTGATGTTCTCCAGGGCGGTGAGCGTCGGCAGCAGGTTGAACGCCTGGAAGATGAAGCCGATCTTGTCCCGCCGCAGCTGCGTGAGCTGCTTGTCCTTGAGCGAGCCCAGCTCCGTCTCGCCGATGCGCACCGAACCGCCGCTGAAGCTGTCGAGGCCGGCCACGCAGTGCATCAGCGTGGACTTGCCGGAGCCCGACGGGCCCATGATCGCGGTGAACTCGCCCTGCGGGAAGTCCACGGTGACCCGGTCGAGAGCGGTCACCCGGGTCTCGCCCTCGCCGTAGACCTTGGACAGTTCCGTGGCGCGGGCGGCCACCGCGGTGGCGCGGTGAGCGGTGGACGTGGTGGTCACAGCAGACTCCAGGGTGGGGTGCGTACGGGACGGGGCCCGCCCGGCGGCCCGCCGCGTCGGCGTGGGCCCCGGGTCAGGGGTACCACTCCATCGTCCCCGCCGGACGGCCCCCGGTCGTCACTCCCGGTGCCCGTTCCCGGGGCCCTCTTGAGTCGCACGACCCACCCTTCGGCGTCCTCCTCCGGTATGACATCCACCTTCGCGCGGCTTAGGGGGCCTTGTTCGGCGCCCCCGTCGACCCGCGCGGCACCAACCGCGCCGTCCTGTCCTCGCACCCCTCCGCGCCACCGTCCGTGACCAGGGACAGCAGGGTCCGGGCCGCGAGCGCCCCGTACGCCGGGATGTCGCGGCTCAGTGCGGTCAGCGGGGGGCGGACGACCCGGGAGAGCTGGGAGTCGTCCCAGGCGACGAGCGAGAGGTCGCCCGGCACGTCGAGCCCCATCTCCTGGGCGACCGAGAGCCCGGCGACGGCCATGATGTCGTTGTCGTACACGATCGCGGTGGGCCGCCCGGGCGAGCTGACCAGGCGGCGCGTGGCGTGCGCCCCGTCGTCGCCGGAGTAGCCCGTGTGTACGACGACCGGCTCGCCGAGGCCCAGTTCGGCGCAGACCTCGCGCTGGGCCCGGTCCCGCAGCGCGGTGTGGTTCAGCTCCGGCATCCCGGCGACCCGGGCGACCGAGCGGTGGCCGAGGGCGGCGAGATACGCGAAGGTGTCGCGGACCGCCGCCGCGTCGTCGGACCACACGGCGGGCAGCGGGCCGGACGCGGAGGGGTGGCCGATCGCCACGGCGGGCAGGCCGAGTCCGGCGACGCCCTCGATGCGGGGGTCGGCGCCGCGCAGATCGGTGAGGAAGACGCCGTCCACCCGGCCCTCGCCCCACCAGCGGCGGTAGACCTCCAGCTCCTGGGCCGGGTCCGTGACGACCTGGAGGAGCAGGGCGCAGCCGCGCGGCGAGAGCTCGGACTCGATGCCGCTGATCAGCTCCATGAAGAACGGCTCGACGCCGAGCAGCCGGGCGGGCCGGCACAGTGCGAGGCCCACCGCGTCGGCCCTGGCCCGGGTGAGGGCGCGGGCCGCGCTGTTGGGGCGCCAGCCGATCTCCTGCGCGATGGCCTTGATGGCGGACCGGGTCGCGGGGGAGACGCCCGGCCGGTCGTTCAGCGCGTAGGACACGGCGACCTTGGACACCCCGGCGCGGGCCGCGATGTCGGCGATCGTGGGGCGGTGCTTGGGCATGTGACCTCGCTTAACCGGTTCGTGCAGCGTGCGCATCCTAGCCGTCGCGACGGGCGCGCGCGGCCCTCTCCGCCGACCGTGATCGCGCAACGCACCTGCGCCGTACATGAAATGGGAGCGCTCCCGCACCCTTGACAGGGGCATGGGGTGGCCTTAACTTCACGGCACTTACCCGGTTCAGTAACTCCGCTCGGCAGGGACGGCGGGGAGAAGGAGGGACGATGGGCACGGGATTCCGGGGACGGATCGCGACCACGCTCGCCGTGATCGCACTCGCCGCCACCGCGTGCACGGGGGGCGGCTCATCGGGCGGCTCGGGCGGCTCCGGCGGTGGGGGAGGCGGCGCCCTTCCCCGTAACGAGACGCTCTACACCACCGGCACCCAGTGGGGGCCGCCGGCCAACTACAACCCGCTGCACAACTGGGACCACGCCACCGGCACCAAGGGCCTCGTCTACGAGACCCTGTTCCACTTCGACCCCAACGCGGGCAAGCTCACGCCCTGGCTCGCCGAGTCGGGCAGCTGGACCGGGGACAAGACCTACGAGGTGAAGCTGCGCCCCGGCATCAAGTGGTCCGACGGCAAGCCCCTCACCGCGAAGGACGTCGCCTACTCCTACGGGATCGGGAAGATCGAGGCGTCCGCCTTCCACAGCCTGTGGAGCTGGCTCTCCGGCGCCGAGGCGGTGGACGCCACCACGGTCCGCTTCACCTTCAAGGAGGCCCGCTACCAGGAGTGGGACTTCACGCTCTACGGGCAGCCCGTCGTTCCCGAACACATCTGGGGCAAACGCTCCGAGAAGGAGATCCTGGACGGCGTCAACGACAAGCCCGTCGGCACCGGCGCGTACACGCTCAAGAGCCACACCCAGGACCGGGTCGTCTGGCAGCGGCGCGACGACTGGTGGGGCGTCAAGGCGCTCTCCATGAAGCCCGCTCCCCGCTACATCGTGGACGTCTCCAACCCCAGCAACGAGGTCGTCATCGGCCAGCTCGGCCAGAACCAGCTGGACCTGAGCAACAACTTCCTGCCCGGCGCCGCCTCCCTGGTCAAGAGCAAGAAGGTCGTCTCGTACTACGACGAGCCGCCCTACATGCTCTCCGCCAACACCGCCTGGCTGGTGCCCAACACCACGAAGAAGCCGATGGACGACGCGGCCTTCCGCCGGGCGCTCGCCGCCTCCGTCGACACCGGGAAGATCGTCAAGGGCGTGTACGGGGGCCTGGTCAAGGGAGCCGACCCGACCGGGCTGCTCCCGCAGTGGGACACGTACATCGACAAGGGCCTCGTCGCGAGCGAGGGCTTCACCTTCGACACCGCCAAGGCCAAGCAGATCCTCGCGGACGCCGGCTACAAGGACACCGACGGTGACGGGCTGGTCGAGAACAAGGACGGCTCGAAGATCAGCCTGAAGCTGGCCGTGCCCACCGGCTGGACCGACTGGATGGAGGCCGCCAAGGTCATCGCCTCGTCCGCCAAGGCCGCCGGGATCAAGGTCACCACCGAGTTCCCCGACGCCAACGCCCTCAACGAGCAGCGCGGCAAGGGCAACTTCGACCTCGTCGTCAACAACGAGCGCCAGCTCTCCAGCACCCCGTGGACGTACTACGAGTACATGTTCCAGCTGCCCGTCCAGAAGCAGCAGAACACCGTCAACTTCGGCCGCTACGAGAACGAGGACGCCTGGAAGCTCGTCCAGCAGCTCGGCGCGGTGAAGACCGACGACACCGAGGGCATGAAGAAGGTCATCTCGAAGATCCAGGACATCCAGCTGAAGGAGATGCCCGTCATCCCCCTCTGGTACAACGGCCTGTGGGCCCAGTCCACCACCGGCACCTGGACCAACTGGCCCTCGGACGCGCCCGGAGCGCCCAAGTACGCCCCCGCGATGTGGCGCAACTGGCTGGAGATGGGCGGCTTTGAAGCGCTCACGCAGCTGAAGCCCGCCAAGTGACACGGCAGTTCTGAGAGCGGCCGGCACCCGAGGGGCTCTTCCCCCAGCCGGCCGCTCCCATTCCACGACCGCCCCGCCGTGCGCGCCGACCTGACCGCCGACCGCACGGCGGGGCTCTCTCCGGGGAGCCCTCTTGCGCCGCTACTTCGCCCGCAAACTACTCATCTACGCGCTGACCTTCGTCGTCGCCGTCACCGTCAACTGGATGATCCCGCGCTTCATGCCCGGCGACCCGGTCGCCGCCATGGTGGCCCGCGCCCGGGTCTCCCAGCCCGAGGCCGTCGAGGCCATGCGCGCCTACTACAACAACCTCTTCGGCTTCGACGAGCCCGTCTGGCAGCAGTACCTGCACTTCTGGAGTGCCCTCCTCCAGGGCGACTTCGGTCTTTCCATCTGGGTGTTCCCCAAACCCGTCGCCGACGTCCTGCTCGACGCACTCCCGTACACCCTCGGGCTGATGATCCCGGCCGTCCTGCTCAGCTGGTTCGTCGGGAACTGGGCCGGGGCACTCGCCGCCCGGCGCAAGGTGCTCGACAACACCGTGCTCCCGGCCGGCTACCTGCTCACCGCCATGCCCTACATGTGGATCGCCGTCATCCTCGCCTGGGCGCTCGGCTCCAAGGCCGGCTGGTTCCCGCTCTCCGGCGGCTACAGCCTCGACATCCAGCCCACCTGGTCCTTCGACTTCGCGGCGGACCTGTTCCAGCACTGGGTGCTGCCGTTCCTGTCGCTCTTCCTCGTCGCGCTCGGCGGCTGGGCCATCGGCATGCGCAACATGATCATCTACGAGCTGGAGTCGGACTACTCGAACTACCTCTCGGCCCTCGGCGCACCCCAGCGCCTCATCCGCCGCTACGCCTTCCGCAACGCCGTCCTGCCCCAGATCACCGGGCTCGCCCTCCAACTGGGCGTCCTGGTCGCCGGAGCGCTCGTCACGGAGATCGTCTTCGCGTACCCCGGACTCGGCTCGCTCATCCTCGCCGCCATCCAGAACCAGGACTTCTTCCTGCTCCAGGGCGCGTTCCTGTTCATCGTCATCGGCGTCCTGATCGCCAACTTCCTCATCGACATCGTGTACGTCGTGGTCGATCCCCGTACCCGTACCGGCATGGCTGGAGGCCAGTCATGAGTACCGTGCCCGAACCGGCCACCGAGCCCGCCGCGCCCTCCGCCCCCGCCGCCCGGCCCGGCCGCGAGACGCTGCACTACGCCGTCCGCAACCCGAAACTGCTCATCGGGTTCACCGTCGTCGTGCTGCTCCTGCTCGTCGGGATCATCGGCCCCCCGCTCCTCGACAACGCCGACCCCAACGAGTACGTCGGCCCGCAGGCCGCCCCGCCCGACTCCACGTACTGGATGGGGACCACCACCTTCGGGCAGGACGTCTACGCCCAGTTCGTGCACGGGCTGCGCTCGACGTTCCTGGTCGGTGTCGTCGGCGGGGCCATCGCCGCCGTGATCGCCATGCTCGTCGGCTTCCTGGCCGGCTACCGAGGGGGTGCCGTGGACGAGATCCTCAACATGCTCACCAACGTCGTCCTGGTGCTGCCCGCGCTCGCCGTCCTGCTCATCATCAACGCGTACCTCGGGGTCCGCTCGGTGCCCGTGCAGGGCCTGTTCATCGGGCTCACCTCCTGGCCGTGGGCGGCCCGGGCCATCCGGGCGCAGACCTTCTCGCTGCGCACCCGTGAGTTCGTGGACCTCGCCCGGCTCAGCGGCAGCGGCACCTGGCGGATCATCTTCCGCGAGATCGCGCCCAACATGAGCTCGTACCTCTTCATGATGTTCATCCTGCTGTTCGGCGGCTCGGTCCTGATCGCCTCCTCGCTCGACTTCATCGGGCTCGGCCCCACCGAGGGCGTCTCGCTCGGGCTGATGCTCCAGAGCGCCCAGCAGTGGAGCGCCCTCCAACTCGGCATGTGGTGGTGGTTCGTTCCGCCCGGCGCCGGGATCACCGCGATCGTCGGAGCGCTGTACGTCGCCAACGTCGGCCTCGACGAGGTCTTCAACCCCAAGCTGCGGGAGGCATGACCATGACCGCGACCGCTCTCCGGGAGGTCTGAGCGCATGACCCTGACCGTGACCGACCTCCGGGTCCACTACCGCACCCTGCGCGGTGAGGTGCGGGCCCTGGACGGCGTCTCCTTCGACCTCGCCGACGGGGAGATCCTGGGCCTCGCCGGTGAGTCCGGGTGCGGCAAGAGCACGCTCGGCAAGTCGCTGATCCGCCTCGACGGCCGGATGCGGCACGCGGGCGGCACCGTGACGCTGGACGGCGACGACGTGCCCGTGGCCGACGACCGGGCGATGAACGCCTTCCGCTTCCACCGGATCTCGCTCGTCCCGCAGTACTCCATGAGCGCCCTCAACCCGACCCGCCGCATCGGCCGCATGATCCGCGAGCTGCTCGCGTCGCGCGGCGTGAGCGTGGACACCGCCGAACTGCACCGCAGGCTCGATCTGGTGGGCCTGGACCACGACGTCCTGGACCGCTACCCGATCGAGCTGTCCGGCGGCATGAAGCAGCGCACCGTCATGGTGATCTCCACCCTGCTCGACCCGTCCGTCCTCATCGCCGACGAGGTCACCTCCGCGCTCGACGTCTCCACCCAGCGCGCGGTCGTCGGGGCACTCACCGGGCTGCGCGACAAGGGCCTGGTCACCAGCATGATCTTCGTGACCCACGACCTCGGGCTCACCTCGCACATCGCGGACTCGATCATGGTCATGTACGCGGGCAAGCTCGCCGAGAAGGCGCCCACGAAGACCCTGACGACCGCGCCCCGCCACCCGTACACCAAGCTCCTGCTCGGCGCGCTCCCCGAGGTCGGGGCCCGGCACGCCGACCGGCCCCTCACGGGCATCGCCGGAGCCCCGCCCTCGCTCCTGAACCCCCCGGCCGGCTGCCGCTTCCGCGACCGCTGCCCCGTCGCGGACGAGCGCTGCGCCGAGGAGCCCCCGGTGATCGAGATCGCCCCCCGCCACTCCGTCGCATGCTGGAAGGTCTGATGCTGACCCTCGACCACGTCACCAAGACCTACCGGGCCGGGGCGTTCGGCGGCGGCTCCGTCACCGCCGTCGACCGGGTCTCCTTCACGGCCGCGCCCGGCGAGGTCGTCTCCCTCATCGGTGAGAGCGGCAGCGGCAAGTCCACGATCGGCCGCATGATCCTCGGCCTCACCGGTGTCAGCTCCGGCACCCTCACCCTGGACGGGCAGCGGGTGCGGCCGGGCAAGGACTTCTACCGCCGCGTCCAGGGCGTCTTCCAGGACCCCTTCTCCTGCTACAACCCCGTCTTCCGCGCCGACCGCGTCTTCGACCTGGTCCGCCGCGCGTACCACCCGGGCGTCCGCGACGCGGAGTGGGCCGACCGCGTCGAGAAGGCGGTACGCGATGTGCGCCTGGACCCCGCACAGGTCCTCGGCCGCTACCCGCACCAGCTCAGCGGCGGCCAGCTGCAACGGCTCCTCATCGCCCGCGCCCTCCTGCTCGACCTGAGCTTCCTGGTCGCCGACGAGATCACCAGCATGCTCGACGCCTCCACCCGCATCGACGTCCTCAACCTCCTCGCCGGGCTCAAGGAACGCGGCCTCGGCGTCCTCTACATCACGCACGACCTCGCGCTGGGCACGTACCTCGCGGAGAAGACGGTGGTGCTGCGCCGGGGCCGGGTGGTCGAACGCGGCGACACCCAGAAGGTGTTCGGCAACCCCCGCCACCCGTACACCCGCACCCTGCTCGCCGCCGTGCCCCGCCTCAACGAGCCGTGGGACCCTCCGGAGCCGGTGCGGTCGTGTGCCTTCCACGAGGGGGGCGGACCGGCCACCACCGACCTGTACGAGACCGAGCCGGACCACTTCGTCGCCTGTGCCCAGCTCCCCGACTGCGGAAGGACCTCCGCGTGACCCTTCGCCACCTGCCCCTGCACGACGGCTGGACGCTCCGCCCGGCCGGACCCGTGCCCTCCGGGCTCCCCACAGGAGGCGTTCCCGACGGCATCCCCGCCACCGTTCCCGGTTGCGTCCACACGGACCTGCTGGCCGCCGGGCTCATCGAGGATCCGTACCTGGACGACAACGAGACCCGGCTCGGCTGGATCGGCCGCACCGACTGGACGTACCGCACCACCTTCGACTGGACGCCGGACGGCCACGACCACGCCGCCCTGTGCTTCGACGGCCTCGACACGGTCGCGACGATCCTGCTCAACGGCACGGAGATCGGCCGGACGGCGAATCAGCACCGCTCGTACCGTTTTCCGGTGCGCGAACTTTTGAACGAGGGTGAAAACACCCTCGACGTCACTTTCACCGCGCCGTACACCTACGCCGAGGAACTGCGCGACCGCCTCGGCGACCGCCCCGGCGCGTACGCGGAGCCGTACGCCTTCATCCGCAAGATGGCCTGCAACTTCGGCTGGGACTGGGGCCCCACGCTGGTCACGTCCGGCATCTGGCGCCCGGTCGCCCTGGAGACGTGGAGCGGTCCGCGCATCGCGTCCGTGAAACTGCTGCCCGACCTGGACCCGGAGGGCGTGCCGTTCCTGACCGCCGAGCTGGAGATCGAGCACGACGGCCTCGAAGCGGTCTCGGGCTCGGTCGGGGTGGTCGGTGCGGCGGCCCTCTTCATCCTCTCCGAGGACGAGCACCGCGTGAGGGCCAGCCTCTCCGTCCCGCAGGCCGAGCCCTGGTGGCCGCACAGCCACGGTGAACAGCCGCTGTACGAGGTGGAGGTCCGCGTCGGCGACCACGTCCGCCACCTGCGCACGGGGTTCCGGTCCGTCACGCTCGAACAGGAGGCGTTCCGGATCTCCGTGAACGACCGGCCGGTCTTCGTGCGCGGGGTGAACTGGATACCCGAGGACTGCTTCCCGTCCCGCCTCACGCGGCAGCAGCTCTCCGACCGCCTCGACCAGGCCGTCGCCGCCCATGTCAACCTCGTCCGGGTGTGGGGCGGCGGGCTCTACGAGAGCGACGACTTCTACGAACTGTGCGACGAGAAGGGGCTCCTGGTCTGGCAGGACTTCCCGTTCGCCTGTGCCGCGTACCCGGAGGAGCAGCCGCTGTGGGACGAGGTGGCGGCCGAGGCGCGTGAGAACGTCACCCGTCTGGCCCCGCACCCTTCCCTGGTCCTGTGGTGCGGAAACAACGAGAACCTGGAGGGCCACGCCGACTGGGGCTGGCAGAAGGAGCTCGGCGACCGCACCTGGGGGCACGGCTACTACCACCGGCTGCTGCCCGGGATCGTCGCCGAGACCGACCCGACGCGCCCGTACTGGCCGGGATCGCCGTACTCCGGCAGCCCCGACGTCCACCCACAGGACCCGGAGCGGGGCACGATCCACATCTGGGACGTGTGGAACCGCGCCGACTACCGCGCGTACGCCGACCGGGTGCCGCGCTTCGTCGCGGAGTTCGGCTTCCAGGGGCCGCCCGCCTACGCCACACTGCGCCGCGCGGTCAGCGGCCCGCTCACCCCCGGCGCCCCGCTCCTGGCCCACCACCAGAAGGCCGAGGACGGCGACGCGAAGCTGCTGCGCGGCCTGGGTGACCATCTGCCGCAGCCCGGCGCGGACTTCGACGACTGGCACTGGCTCACCCAGCTCAACCAGGCCCGCGCCGTCGCGTTCGGCATCCGCCACTTCCGCTCCCACGCCCCGTACTGCATGGGCACGATCGTCTGGCAGCTCAACGACTGCTGGCCGGTCGTCTCCTGGTCGGCGGTCGACGGCGACGGCCGCCGCAAGCCCCTCTGGCACGCGCTGCGTTCGGTGTACGAGGACCACCTGATCGCCGTCCGCGACGGCTCCGTCCACCTGGTCAACGACACGGCGACCCCGTGGGCGGGCACCCTGCGCCTGACCCGGCACGCCCTGGACGGCACGGTCCTGGCCGAGGAGGCCCTGCCGGTGACCACGGCCGCCCGCGCCACGACGGGCGTCCCGCTGCCCGCCTCGCTCGCGACGCCGGCCGACCCGGCCCGCGAGGTCCTCGTCGCCCGCCTGGACGACACCAGGACCCTGTACTTCTACGAGGAGGACACGCGACTCGCCCTGCCCCCGGCGCGCTACGGGGTGACGGTGGCGACGGAGGAGGGCGCGGACGCCGGGACCCCCACGTACCGCGTCGAGGTGACGGCGGAGACCCTTCTCCGGGACCTCTGCCTCTTCCCCGACCGCCTCCACCCGGACGCCGAGGCCGACACCATGCTCGTCACGCTCCTCCCGGGCGAGAGCACCACGATCCGGGTCACGGGCGCGGTGCTGGAGGACCCCTCAGCGCTGGCGACTCGCCCGGTGCTGCGGTGCGTGAACGACCTGATCGCAACCTAAAATCAGCCACGAGGTGGCGCGCCCCTGGCGATCGGTGGCGCGCCCCTGGCGAAACGACTGTGTCGATGCGGCGACTTTCCGTCAATTCGCCCGGCACCCCTGCACCGCCGCCATCTTGCCCGGGCATGTGGGTATGCCCCCGACGTGCGCTGACGGGGACTCAAGAGATCGATAAATAAGACAACATCGAGCCACTGTTCGGCTGATCACCCCGAGCCCCCCGGATAGGGTCATGTGCCAACGCGGAGCCGCGCCAAGCCCGGATGGTGGAATGCAGACACGGCGAGCTTAAACCTCGCTGCCCCTCGGGGGCGTACCGGTTCGAGTCCGGTTCCGGGCACCATCGCGTACGAGGTCCCACGCAATCACGGACCCGGAACCAGCCGCCCCGGACCATGGAAACGGCGACGCCGGACAGCGGGAGTCCACGGGCTGAGAAACCCGATCGGGTTCGGGGCGTCCTCCTGGCAGATTGGGCGTGTGACCGATCCGGAGCAGTTCAAACGCGACCTGCGGCTCTATCTTCAGGACGCCCGTGACGCCTTCCTCTGGAAGCTCGAAGGGCTGTCCGAGTACGACGTCCGGCGCCCCCTCACTCCCACGGGGACCAATCTGCTCGGGCTCGTCAAACATGTGACCGGGGCCGAGGGGTTCTACCTCGGGACCGTGTTCGGGCGGCCCGTCGACGCCCCGGCCCTCTGGATCGCCGGGGACGCCGAGCCGAACGCCGACCTGTGGGCCACGCCCGACGAGTCCCGTGCGGAGATCACCGGGCGGTACCGCCGGGTGTGGGCGCACTCCGACGCGACCGTCGAGGCGTTCGGGCTGGACGCGATGGGGGTCCTTCCCGGGGAGGACGGGCCCGCGCTGTCGCTGCACCGCGTCCTCGTCCACCTCGTCGCCGAGACCCAGCGCCATGCCGGGCACGCCGACGTCGTCCGGGAGCTGATCGACGGGGCGACCGGGCTGCGGCGGGGGAGCGACGACATGGCGCCCGGGGACGAGGCATGGTGGCGCCGCCACCGGGAAAGGGTGGAGAGCGCGGCCCGCGAAGCGGGCGGACATACCGCAGGGTGACCGTGCGCGGTCGGTGCCCGGTGGAAAGATCCTCCTTCGGCACTAGGCAGATTGCTTTGCCTACCCATTACTCTTGTGGGAAGGCCACGCTGGGTGGCCATGGAGGAGTGAGATGAGGAGCAGCAACCCGGTCTTCTCGCGACGGGGCTTCAGCCGCGACAACGGTTACGCGGGCTTCAACGCGGCGCCGCAGGCCGGGGCCCCCGCAGCGGGTGCCAACCCGTACGCGCAGGGCACCGCACCGAACCCGTACGCGACGAACCCCTACGCCCCCACGGGCGCCCCCGCGCCCGCCCGTACCGGCGCGATGACGATTGACGACGTCGTCACCCGCACGGCGATGACGCTGGGCACGGTCGTGCTCGGTGCCGTGCTCGCCTGGGCGCTGCTGCCGGTGGACGAGGCGAACCTCAACAAGTCGTACGGCATCGCCATCGGCGCCGCGCTCATCGCGTTCGTGCTGTCGATGGTCCAGTCCTTCAAGCGCAAGCCCGTACCCGCGCTGATCCTCGCGTATGCCGCCTTCGAGGGTGTCTTCCTCGGCGTCATCTCCAGCGCGGTCAGCACGTACATCGGGCCCGGCGTCGTGATGCAGGCGGTGATGGGCACCATGTGTGTCTTCGCCGGTGTGCTGTTCGCGTACAAGATGCGCTGGATCCGCGTCACCCGCCGGTTCTACGGCTTCGTGATGGCCGCCGCCATGGGCTTCCTGCTCCTGATGGTCGTCAACCTGCTGTTCGCCGCCTTCGGCGGCGGTGACGGCCTCGGCTTCCGCAGCGGTGGCCTCGGCATCCTCTTCGGCGTCATCGGCATCATCCTCGGCGCCTGCTTCCTGGCCCTCGACTTCAAGCAGGTCGAGGACGGCATCGCGTACGGCGCTCCGCGCGAGGAGTCCTGGCTGGCCGCCTTCGGCCTCACCATGACCCTGGTGTGGATCTACCTGGAGATGCTGCGCCTGCTCTCCATCCTCAGCGGCGACGACTGATCGCCCCCGGCGCACACGGAAGCGGCCCGCGGTCTCCCTCCGGAGGCCGCGGGCCGCTTCCGTGTGTACGGCGATAGGGTCGCGGGGTGCTCGATACGACCCCCCTGATCATCGCCGTGGACCGATTCGCCGACCGGCTGCGCGCCGCCCCGCAGAGCAGGCTGCAGCGGGGAGCGGCGGCCCAGGGCCTCGCCGCCGCGCGCGAGCTGTCGGCGCGGGCCCAGCGCGCCGAGGAGCCCGGCCGGGAGCCCAGGGTCATGCCGGACGCCGGGGTCTTCGCCGTCGGTGACCAGCTCGCCGTCGCCGGCCGGGACCTGGCCGTGGCACTGGAAACGGCCCCGTCCGAGGAGCTGGACGAGGCCGTGCGATGCGTCGAGGAAGCGGCCGCGCGGGCCTTCGCTTAGGGCGCGCGGCGCGCAGGGAGGCGGCAGCCTCCCCGTAGGACCGGGGACCGACGTCGGTGCGGGCTCAGAAGCTCGCTATGACGCGGTCGGCGAGTATGTACACGTTCTCCCTGCCGCACGAGAACGTCAGCGCGTACGCCCCCGAGACGCCGGAGCCGCCCAGCAGGACCGGGTGCTCGCCCGCGCGCAGCGACTCGGCCAGGCGCTCGGCCGTCTCGCGGTGGCCGGGGGTCATACAGAGCGTCGTACCGTCGGCGAACACGTACACGTCGAGCGTGCCGAGCGGGCCCGGGCGCACGTCGGACAGCTCCGTGCGGCTGTCCGCCAGCTCCTCCAGGCGGTTCACGGTGCGCTCGTGGTCGGTGACGACGGGCGTCTGTACGGGGACGAAGTCCGGGTGCGAGGGGTGGCGACGGCGGGCCGCGGCCAGCTCGGGGGAGTCCTCGGCGAACTCCGTCTCCGGCAGCTCCGCCAGCTCGGTCAGCTCGTCCAGGGCCTCGGCCGCGTCGAGGTCCATCGACTCCAGACCGGCGAAGTCGCTCTGGCGCGGCATGAAGAACGGGGCGTCCTCGCCGAGACCGGCCAGCCCGCCCAGCAGGGACGGGGCGTCGGCGGCGTCGCGCGCCTCCTGCGAGGCCCAGAACGCGCGGGCCTCGGCCAGCTCCCGCTCGCGCTCCTCGGCCAGCGCCTCGGTGACGGCCGCGCGTATTTCTTCGGCGGAGGTGGTGTCGTGGCGGGTCTGAGGGGGTACAGCCGCTATACGGGAGTGACCGTCGGCCAGCTCCTTCCGGAGCGCCGAGACCTGCCTGCGCAGCCCGTGAGCGGCGTGCAGAGCGGCGGCACCCACAGCCGTGGCAGCGGCGGTGGTCAGCAACAGGGCAATAGGCATGGCGCTCACTGACATACTCCCGGTTTCAATCGATCCCCCGACTTCCTACATCAGCTTGTGCCCTGACGGCACCATGTGTCAGTGCATTACGTCACGAAATGGACAGGACTTTGGGCCCTGTGTAAACCACTGTTGTAGGTGTGACCTGCACAAACGACTCTCCCCCAGGAGATAGATCACATCCTGGGGGAGATTCGGTCACGGTCGGGGCTCGGTGGCCCTCAGGGCCCCGAAACCCGTTCTGATCAGCTCGGACGCTCGATTCAGCTCAGACGCTCGATGACCATGGCCATGCCCTGGCCGCCACCGACGCACATCGTCTCCAGACCGAACTGCTTGTCGTGGAACTGGAGGCTGTTGATCAGCGTGCCGGTGATCCGGGCGCCGGTCATGCCGAAGGGGTGGCCGACGGCGATGGCGCCGCCGTTGACGTTGACCTTCTCCAGCGGCAGGCCGAGGTCGCGGTAGGACGGGATGACCTGGGCGGCGAACGCCTCGTTGATCTCGGCGAGGTCGATGTCGCCGACGGTCAGCCCGGCCCGCTTCAGCGCCTGCTTGCTGGCCTCGACGGGACCGTAGCCCATGATCTCGGGGGAGAGCCCGGAGACGCCGGTGGAGACGATCCGGGCGAGCGGGGTCAGACCCAGCTCGCGCGCCTTGGTGTCGGACATGATCACGAGCGCGGCGGCGCCGTCGTTGAGCGGGCAGCAGTTGCCCGCCGTGACCAGGCCGTCCGGGCGGAAGACCGGCTTCAGGCCCTGGACGCCCTCCAGCGTGACGCCCGCGCGCGGGCCGTCGTCCTTGGCGACGACGGTGCCGTCCGGCGTGGTCACCGGGGTGATCTCGCGCTCCCAGAAGCCGTTCTTCAGGGCCTCCTCGGCGAGGTTCTGCGACCGTACGCCGAACTCGTCCATGTCCTGACGCGTCACGCCCTTCAGCCGGGCCAGGTTCTCCGCGGTCTGGCCCATCGAGATGTAGGCGTCCGGGACCAGGCCGTCCTCGCGCGGGTCGTGCCAGCTCGCACCGGACTCCTCGGCGCGGGCCGCGGTACGGGCCTCGGCGTCCGCGAAGAGCGGGTTGTGCGTGTCCGGCAGGCTGTCCGAGTTGCCCTTGGCGAAGCGGGACACCATCTCGACACCGGCCGAGATGAAGACGTCGCCCTCACCGGCCTTGATGGCGTGCAGGGCCATGCGGCTGGTCTGCAGGGAGGACGAGCAGTAGCGGGTGACCGTGCAGCCGGGAAGGTGGTCCATCCCCATCTGCACGGCGATGATGCGGCCCAGGTTGTTGCCCTGCTCGCCGCCGGGCAGACCGCAGCCGAGCATCAGGTCGTCGATGTCCTTCGGGTCCAGCTCGGGGACCTTGGCCAGGGCGGTCTGGATGATCGTCGCGGTCAGGTCGTCCGCGCGCAGGTCCTTGAGCGAACCCTTGAAGGCCCGGCCGATGGGCGAACGGGCGGCAGAGACGATCACGGCTTCGGGCATCACGCGGCTCCATGGGGGCTGAGGGCGGACCGGCTGCCTGAGGGATCCGGCAGACCCGGCGGTACGGCACGACTGCTCTGGAAATTACCCGGACGTAGCGCCCGGGTCACCCGACCCGGCATGTGATGCGGGCCTCTTTTCTAAGCGAGCGCTCAGTCAAGGGTCCCCTTTCCGGGGCGCCCGCTCGGCCGGCGGACCCACGCGTGCCTCGGCGCACCGTCCGCGTCCGTGTCCGGCCGGTGGTCGAGGCGCGTCGAGCCCCCGGGCTCCGGGTGCGGGTGCGGGTGCGGCTCCGTGGCGGCGGGCAGACGCCGCCGCCTGCGGTGCTTGAGCAGGGCCCAGGGCGCCCGGGCCCCCGTGACCTCCGTACCGGCCTCCTTGGCCGCCTGGGAGGCCGCCTTGGCCACCGGCAGCATGTCCTCGCGCCGGGCGCCGTCCAGCCGGTCCGACTCCGGCCACAGGCCGAGCACCGCGCACAGCGTCGGCAGCAGCGCCATGGCCGCGGTCGCGTACCCCTCGGCCGACGGGTGGTAGTTGTCCGGGCCGAACAGCTCCCGCGGGTTCTCCTCGAACTCCGGGCCCAGCAGGTCGCCCAGCGACACCGTGCGCCCGCCCTGCTCCACCGCGCCGATCGTCTGCGCGGCCGCCAGCTGCCGGCTCACCCGCCGGGCCACCCAGCGCAACGGCTGGTACACCGGCTCGATCGTCCCCAGGTCCGGACAGGTCCCGACGACGACCTCCGCCCCGGCCGTCCGCAGCCTGCGCACCGCCGTCGTCAGACAGCGCACCGACTGGGTCGCGGGCATCCGGTGCGTCACATCGTTCGC
Source organism: Streptomyces sp. NBC_00209 (assembly GCF_045206345.1). Taxonomy (NCBI): domain Bacteria; kingdom Bacillati; phylum Actinomycetota; class Actinomycetes; order Kitasatosporales; family Streptomycetaceae; genus Streptomyces; species Streptomyces sp. NBC_00209. The sequence continues at coordinate 4,354,008 of NZ_CP108121.1, forward strand.
CCCGATCATGATCACGCACACGTCCGGCGTCCGCGCCGGGTCCGCGAGCAGCAGCGAGACCTGCCGCTCCAGATCGTCCGACCGGGCACCCGGCAGCGCGACGTTGCGCAGATCCACCGGCCGCTCGGACACCGCCGCGAGCCCCGAGGCCAGCAGCGCCCCCGGGGTCTGCCCGGTCCGCCGCACCCCCTGCCCGGCCGCCGTGGAGTCCCCGAGCAGCCCGAGGCGCAAGGGCTCCGCGGGGCCCGTGAACGCCACTCCGTACCGTCCGTCCGCGCTCGGCGGTACCGGGGCGGTACCGCCGCCCACCTGCCGCTTCGCCAGCTGGACCTCCGCCAGCAGGACGCCCACCGCCGCGGCGCCCAGCAGTCCGATGCTGCCCCCGCCGTAGGCCGCGCCCGCCGCGATCCGCCGTGCCACTCTCGCCGTCGACACAGTCCGGTCCACCTCCTCGTCCCACGTACCGCAGTAGAGCCGTACACAGTGCTACCTGCCCGCTACCGCCCGTCGTTCAATCGCGCCGCCCAATCCCGTGCCCGTACGCATACGCTTGCCGGACCATCTCGGAGACCCCGGAGTACACGGTGCAATTCCACGATTCGATGATCAGTCTCGTAGGCAACACCCCGCTGGTGAGGCTGCGCAGTGTCACGGCCGGCATCCAGGCGACGGTCCTGGCCAAGGTCGAGTACTTCAACCCCGGCGGGTCGGTCAAGGACCGCATCGCCCTGCGCATGATCGAGGCCGCCGAACAGAGCGGCGAGCTGAAGCCCGGTGGCACGATCGTCGAGCCGACGAGCGGCAACACGGGCGTGGGCCTGGCGATCGTCGCGCAGCAGAAGGGCTACAAGTGCGTCTTCGTCTGCCCGGACAAGGTGTCCACGGACAAGATCAACGTACTGCGCGCCTACGGAGCCGAGGTCGTCGTCTGCCCCACGGCGGTCGATCCCGAGCACCCCGACTCGTACTACAACGTCTCCGACCGGCTGGTCCGTGAGACGCCGGGCGCCTGGAAGCCCGACCAGTACTCCAACCCGAACAACCCGCGCTCGCACTACGAGACCACCGGTCCCGAGCTGTGGGAGCAGACGGAGGGGAAGATCACCCACTTCGTGGCGGGCGTCGGGACCGGCGGCACGATCAGCGGCACCGGCCGCTATCTCAAGGAGGCCAGCGGCGGCAGGGTCCAGGTCGTCGGCGCCGACCCGGAGGGCTCCGTCTACTCCGGCGGCTCCGGCCGGCCGTATCTCGTGGAGGGCGTCGGCGAGGACTTCTGGCCCTCCGCGTACGACCGGACGGTCACCGACGAGATCGTCGCCGTCTCCGACAAGGACTCGTTCCAGATGACCCGCCGGCTCGCCAAGGAGGAGGGGCTGCTCGTCGGCGGCTCCTGCGGCATGGCGGTCGTGGGCGCCCTGGAGGTCGCGAAGCGGCTCGGGCCCGAGGACGTGGTCGTCGTCCTGCTCCCGGACAGCGGGCGCGGCTACCTGTCGAAGATCTTCAACGACGAGTGGATGGCGGACTACGGCTTCCTGGAGGACAGCGGACCCTCGGCGCGGGTCGCGGACGTCCTGAACCACAAGGAGGGGCCGATCCCGACCCTCGTCCACATGCACCCGGAGGAGACGGTCGGCGAGGCGATCGACGTGCTGCGCGAGTACGGCGTCTCGCAGATGCCGATCGTGAAGCCCGGCGCGGGCCACCCGGACGTGATGGCCGCCGAGGTCATCGGCTCGGTCGTGGAGCGCGAGCTGCTGAACGCCCTGTTCGCCCAGCGTGCCTCGCTCAGCGACCCGCTGGAGAAGCACATGTCGCCGCCGCTGCCGCAGGTCGGCTCCGGCGAGCCGGTCGAGGACCTGATGGCGGTGCTCGGCGGCACCGGCGCGGCGGACGCGGCGATCGTGCTGGTGGAGGGCAGGCCGAAGGGTGTCGTCAGCCGCCAGGACCTGCTGGCGTACCTGGCGAAGGACGCCCCGGCCGCAGCGAAGTAGCCGGGTGGCCGCGCCCTTCGCGAAAACGGTACGTGCGTGTCACGTGGGCGCAGCACCGGCTTAACACGGCTCGGGCACATTGGTGGATGTCGGCAGGGAAACCCGCCGGCACCGGAACGGCGACAACGGACTACGGAGCGGCTCCCGGACCTCCACCGTCGCCCGGACGCGTCACCCGGACCTGACCCGGACCGCGTCCTTCGCGGGGACCGCTGTCGTCCCGGCCCCTGGGAAACCGGGGGTGCGGCGGTCCCCGCGACTACCGTTCCACGCGCGGCTCCGGCGCGTTCCCACCCGCGGCCCAGCTCGCCAGCAGGGCGATGCGCTCGGCGGTCTCCGAACCGGGCTCCGGGGTGTAGACGACCAGCGAGAGATCCGGCTCACCGGGCACCGCCAGCGTCTCGTACGGCAGCGTCAGCGCGCCCACCACGGGGTGGGCCATCCGCTTCACCCCGTACGTCTTCGCCTTCACCTGGTGGTCCGCCCACAAACGCCGGAAGTCCTCGCTCTTCAGCGACAACTCACCGACCAGCGCCGCGAGCTCCTTGTCATCCTGGTGCAGCCCCGCGTCCAGCCGCAGGTGGGCGACCGTCTCCGCCGCCACCGCCGGCCAGTCCGGGTACAGCTCCCGCGCCCCCGGGTCCAGGAACGCCTGGCGCGGCATGTTCCGCTCGGCGGCCGGCATCCGGGAGAAGCCGGAGAGGGCGTCCCCCAGCGCGTTCCACGCCAGCACGTCCATCCGGCGGCCCAGCACGAAGGCGGGCGCCCGGTCGAACAGGTCGAGCAGCAGCCGCAGCCCCGGGCGCACCCGGCGGGCCGTGGGTTCCGTACGGGCGGGCGTCCGGCGGGCGGGGGTCCTGCGGGCGTCGGGGCGCGCCACCGTCCGCAGATACGCGTGCTCCGTCTCATCCAGCCGCAGCACCCGGGCTACCGCGTCGAGCACCGCGTCCGAGACGCTGGGCCCGCGCCCCTGCTCCAGCCGGATGTAGTAGTCGACGCTCACCCCGGCGAGCTGCGCCACCTCCTCGCGCCGCAGCCCGGGCACCCGCCTGCGTCCGTACGAGGTGAGCCCCACGTCCTCCGGGCTGATGCGGGCACGCCGTGAGCGCAGGAAGTCTCCGAGTTCGCCGTCCATGGCCCGATCGTAGAAGAACCGTTTCCGCCCAGCCTGGTACTGGCAGACCCAGGAACAACGCATCCCTGGGTGGGAGGCCCGGCCCGGCGCAGAGTGGTGCCCGAGCCCGAACGGAACACCACACCAGGGAGCAACCCATGCCGTACGAGACCCTCGCCGGCCGCACCGCCGTCATCACCGGAGCCGCCAGCGGCATGGGCGCGGCGACCGCCCGGCTGCTCGCCGCGCAGGGCGTGCGGGTGGCGCTGCTGGCCCGCCGCGCGGAGCGGCTGGAAGAGCTGGCCGCGAAGATCACCGCGGACGGCGGTCAGGCCCTCGCCGTCGCCGCCGACGTCACCGATCAGGCGTCCGTGGACGCGGCGGCGGAGCGCGTGCACGCCGTGTTCGGCCCGGTGGACCTCGTCGTCAACGCGGCCGGGGTGATGCTGCCGAACCCCGTGGACGCGGGGCGCGTGGACGAGTGGCAGCGGATGCTCGACACCAATGTGGCCGGTGCGCTGCGCGTCATCCGGGCCTTCACCGCGGACCTGGTGGCGGCCGCCGCCGAGGGCCGCACCGCCGACCTGGTCAACATCTCCTCGATCGGCGCGCACATCACGTTCCCCGACTACGCGGTCTACGGCGCCACGAAGGCAGCGCTCACCCACCTGTCGGCCTCGCTGCGCACCGAACTCGGCCCGCGCGACGTCCGCGTCACCAACATCGAGCCGGGCCTCACCGACTCGGAGCTGGCCGGGCACGTCGACAACGCGGAGCTCAGCGGCCGGCTGGACGGCATGTTCGAGGCGCTGGGCTGCCTCTCGTCCGACGAGATCGCGGACCTCATCGCCTACACCACGAGCCGCGCCCGCCACATCAACCTGCGCCAGCTGGTCGTGCTGCCGACCCGTCAGGCGTGAGGCTCAGTCCTCCCAGTCGGAGGCCGTCCGCCGCTCCTCGCGGCCCCGGAACAGCCGCCTGCCGTGGCCGGCCTGGAAGGCGTTGACGCCGACGATCCCGAGCCAGGCCACGACGAGCCCGCCGATGCCCGCGTTCGCGGCGCCGATCGCGGACAGCGGGACGGCCAGGACCAGCGAGACGATGCCGAAGCCGTAGCGCTCGCCGAAGTTCCCGGGCGGCCGCTCCGGAGTGCGCGCGCCCCGCACGACGGCGGTCCGCTCCTCGGCGAGATGTCGCCGGACCCTGCGGTCGAGCGTGGAGTCGAGCCGCTGCTCCACCTTCTCCAGGAACGACTCGACGAGCGCGGAGTCGTAGTCGGCCCCCAGCTCGCTGCGGGCCTGCAAAGTCGCCTTGAGCTCCCTGTCGAGCTCGGTGTCGGGTGCGTCCATGGTGTTTACGGTACGGAGTCGGGGCGGCCAGGGCAGTGGGGCTAGCCCCCCGGTTGATCCGCCCGGCTCGCCCGGCTGCATATGGACATGCAGGCGCCTTGCTGGCTGAATGGATTCGTCGGCGCCGGGCCGTGGCGCGGCGGACCTACCGAGGGGACAGGATGAGCGGGAGCAGCCCGGCCGCGCGGTTGCAGGAGCTGTTCGAGGGGCGTCGGCTCACACCCACGCAGCGGCGCATCGCGCACTCGATGGTGCGCAGGGCCGGAGACGCCCCGTTCCTCTCCAGCGTCGAGCTCGCCGAGCTGGCCGGGGTCAGCCAGCCCTCCGTCACCCGGTTCGCCGTAGCCCTCGGCTTCGACGGCTACCCCGCGCTGCGCAAGCACCTGCGCGAGGTCGCCCCGGCCGGGGCGGAGGCGGGTGAGGGGGGCGAGACGTACAACGAGTACCAGCAGGCGGTGCTCGGGGAGATCGAGAACCTGCGCCACCTGGCCGCACTCCTCGCCGATCCGGGCCCCGTCGAGCGGGCGGGCCGACTGCTCGCCGCGTCCCGTCCGCTGCCGGTGCTCGGGCTGCGCGCGGCGTCCTCGCAGGCGCGCGGGTTCGGGTACTTCGCGGCGAAGGTGCATCCGGACATCCGGGTGCTGGACGAGGGCGGCAGCATGCTGCACGACCGGATCGACGCCGCCCGGCGGGCCGGGGCGACCGCGCTGATCTGCTTCGCGCTGCCCCGCCACCCCCGCGAGGTCGTGGACGCCCTGGCGTACGCGCGGGGCCGGGGGCTCACGGTGGTGTCGGTGGCCGACTCCGCGTTCGCGCCGGTGGCCCGCCACAGCGACCTGCTCATCCCGGCCGCCGTCGGCACCGGCCTCGCCTTCGACACCGCCTGCGCCCCGATGCTGCTGGGCCGGGTCCTCCTGGAGGCCATGTGCGACGACCTCCCCGACGCCCAGTCCCGTTTGGAGGAGTTCGACGCGGGGGCGGCGGCGCGGGGGTTGTTCGTGGAGTGACCCGGGGCGGGGGTGCGGGCCGCGGGCGGCCCGCACCCCCGGAGCCGCCCGCTCAGACCTCCAGCTCCGCCTCGATCTTCTTCAGCTGGTGGCGGGCCATGGCCAGGTTGGCGCGGCTGCTGTCGAGGACCAGGTAGAGGAACAGGCCGTTGTTGCCGCGGGTCTTGAGGAGGCGGATCAGGTGGTACTGGGTGCCCAGGGTGATCAGGATGTCCTCGATCTCGTCCTTGATGCCCAGGTGCTCCATGGTGCGGAGCTTGGCGCGTACGACGTCGGTGTTGCCGGCCGCCGCGACCTCCAGGTTGAATTCCTTGCCGCCGCCGAGGGTGCCCAGCGCCATGCCGCTCGTGAAGTCCACGAGGGCGACACCGGTGGTCCCCTCGATGGACGACATCGCTTCCTTCAGTGACGCTTCGGTGTTCGCCATGAGTGGTGCTCCCTTTCTCTGACCGGCCACTGCGGCCGGTTCCGTTGCGTGGTGCGGGTGATGCCGGTGGTTTCGGTGAGGCTCAGGTAGGGCGTTGCGGGAGGGCGCCCGGCTGCTGCGCGGCGCGGGGCGCGGGGGCCGGCTGCGGGGCCCGCGCCAGGGCGCGGTCGATCAGTTCGCCGATACGGGAGCCGGCCCGGCGGCCCTCCAGATGGAGCCGGCCGACGTTGATCCGGTCCTCGGCGAGCAGGGTCAGGACGGCCTGGGAGCCGGCCGCGTATGTCGCGATGTAGCCGGTCTCGCCGCGCACGAGGAGTTCGCGGAAGCCGTTCCGCCCGGTCGCCTCGGTCATCCGGATCGCGACGCCGAGCGCGGCGGCGGTGAGCGCGGCGACCCCCTCGGCCTCCACGCCCGGGGTGTCGTGCGCCAGGACGAGCCCGTCGGTGCTGGCCGCCAGGGCGCCCGAAAGGAGCGGGACGCGTGCCCGTAACCGTTGGAGTTCGGCGAGGACGTCCTGCGCTTCGGCTTCGGGCACCATCAGCTGTCTCCTTCCGGCACGCTGTCTGAGCGCGCGTATCACAGGGCCTCCAATGCGTCTCGGAGCCGGCGCAGCAGGGCGACGTCGGGGTCGGCCGTGACCTCGGGAAGCGCGATCCGGCCCGGGCCCGGGGCGCCCGGGGCCGCCGGCGCGACCGGCTCGACCAGACCGGCCGCCGCGAGCCGCCGCAGGTCGACCAGGACGTGGAACGCCGACCTGCCGAGCTCCTGCGCGATGCCGGTGGCCGTACGCACCCCGTCCACGCGCTCCAGCACGCGGCCCCGGCCCGCCGGCACGGGCGCGTCGGACGGCCGGTCCGTCCGCGTCAGCGGGGCCGTGTCCACCGCGGCGTCCGGCCAGATCCGGTCCAGCAGCTCGCGGCGCCGCAGGGTCTCGCGCTGCACGGCGTCCACCGGGACCGGCCGCACGGGGCCGATCCAGTGCGCGACCCCGTACCGGAAGCGCGCGGGGGTCCGGGTCGGCGCGAGGGCGAAGAAGGCCGCGTCGTACAGGGCGCCCAGGTGGCACAGCTCCAGCGCGCCGCCCGGCACCCGGCCGCTGTCCACGAGATGCCGGCCGACCCGCTGCCCGGCCCCCGCCTCGGCGACCGCGTCCCACCAGCCCTCGCGGCGCAGCGCACCGCCCCGGGTCAGCAGGACCTCGATCCCGGGCGTCGCCGGGGACTCGGCGTGGACGACCTTGCCGTCGGCGAGGTACAGCGTGCCCCGGTCGCGCATCAGGGCACCGGTGGCCCGTTCGGCGGCCAGCCGCTGGAGCATCGGGGAGAGGACGGGGGCGGCGGTCGCGTCCGCGAGGGCGGCGGCGGTCATGCGAGGACCAGCCGCTCGGCGATCTCGCCGATGCGTATCCGGGCCAGCGCGAGGTTGCCCTCGGCGCGGTCCAGCCACAGGTGGAGGAAGACGCTGCTGTCGAAGTCCGTCTCCACGAACCGGAGGATGTGGTACCCGGCACGGGTGGTGACGATGACGTCCTCGACCGGGGGAGCGCTCCCGGTCCCGCCCGCCGTAGGCTCCGGCGAGCCGAGGGCGAAGGCGGGCTGCTCGGCCGCCATCCGCGCCACCTCCGCCGTCTCCGCCGCGGTGGCCTCGTGATCGCCGTTGGGCGAGTCGCCGACGGTGCCGAGGGCCAGACCGCTCGTCCAGTCGACAACGGCGGCGCCCCTGGCACCGGGCAGTCTCATGACGTCGAGCAGGCACTCGTCGATTCCGGGCACGCGTATTCCCCTCCGACACGGTGTTCGGCTGTGACCCAGAGGTTACGCATCGTGCTCGCTCCTGGTGGAGGTTCTGGCATTTTCCATCGGTACATGCGGGTGGCTGGGGGAGAATGCCCCGCCATGCGCGGCTTCTGACGTGCCGGGAAGCCCTGCGGCCCCGCCTGTTGACTGGACGTATTCATCCGCCCAAGATGTGAATAGAAAAATCACAGTCGCGAGGAGGCACCGCCATGTCTGGACCCCGCCCCGTACGGGCGCCGCGCGGTACGGAACTGACCGCCCTGGGATGGCAGCAGGAAGCCGCCCTGCGGATGCTCCAGAACAACCTCGACCCCGAGGTCGCCGAGCACCCCGACAAGCTCGTCGTCTACGGCGGCACCGGCAAGGCGGCCCGCGACTGGCGCTCCTTCGACGCGATGGTCCGCACGCTGCGCACGCTCAAGCAGGACGAGACGATGCTCGTCCAGTCCGGGCGGCCGGTCGGCGTCATGCAGACGCACGAGTGGGCGCCGCGCGTCCTGATCGCCAACTCCAACCTGGTCGGCGACTGGGCGAACTGGGAGGAGTTCCGCCGCCTGGAGGCGCTCGGGCTCACCATGTACGGCCAGATGACCGCCGGTTCCTGGATCTACATCGGCACCCAGGGCATCCTCCAGGGCACGTACGAGACCTTCGCCGCCGTCGCCGCGAAGAAGTTCGGCGGGACGCTGGCCGGGACGATCACCCTGACCGCCGGGCTCGGCGGGATGGGCGGCGCCCAGCCGCTCGCCGTGACCATGAACGACGGCGTCGCGATCTGCGTCGACTGCGACCCGCGCGCCATCGAGCGCCGCATCGAGCACCGCTACCTGGATGTGAGGGCCGACTCCCCGGAGCACGCGCTCCAGCTCGCCGTCGAGGCCCGGGACGCCCGCCGCCCGCTCTCCATCGGCCTCCTGGGCAACGCGGCGGAGCTGCTGCCCCGGATGCTCGCCGAGGGCGCCCCCGTCGACATCGTCACCGACCAGACCAGCGCGCACGACCCGCTGGCCTACCTGCCGGCCGGCGTCGACTTCGACGACATGGCCTCGTACGCCGCCGAGAAGCCCGCCGACTTCACCAGCCGCGCCCGCGAGTCGATGGCCCGGCACGTCGAGGCGATGGTCGGCTTCATGGACGCCGGCGCGGAGGTCTTCGACTACGGCAACTCGATCCGGGGCGAGGCGCGGCTCGCCGGATACGAGCGCGCCTTCGACTTCCCCGGCTTCGTCCCCGCCTACATCCGGCCGCTGTTCTGCGAGGGGAAGGGCCCGTTCCGCTGGGCGGCCCTGTCCGGCGAGGCGTCCGACATCCACAAGACGGACAAGGCGCTGCTCGAACTCTTCCCGGAGAACGAGTCCCTGCACCGCTGGATCAAGATGGCCGGCGAGCGCGTCCACTTCCAGGGCCTGCCCGCCCGCATCTGCTGGCTCGGCTACGGCGAACGCGACCGGGCAGGCGAGCGCTTCAACGACATGGTGGCGAGCGGCGAACTCGCGGCGCCGCTGGCGATCGGGCGCGACCACCTGGACTGCGGGTCCGTCGCCTCCCCGTACCGCGAGACGGAGGCCATGCTCGACGGCTCCGACGCGATCGCCGACTGGCCGCTGCTGAACGCCATGGTCAACGTGGCGTCCGGCGCCTCCTGGGTCTCCCTCCACCACGGCGGCGGGGTCGGCATGGGCCGGTCCATCCACGCCGGACAGGTGACCGTCGCGGACGGGACGCCGCTGGCCGGCGAGAAGATCCGGCGGGTGCTGACGAATGACCCGGGCATGGGGGTGATCCGGCACGTGGACGCGGGGTATGACGCGGCGGACGCGGTGGCTTCGGACAAGGGTGTGCGGGTGCCGATGAGGGAGGACGGCGCGTGACGGCCGGCCGGCCGGCCGAGGGAGCCTCCTTCCAGACCATGTGGGCCGAGCTCGCGCCCCTGGGGCGGCACCCCGGCAGCGGGGGATATCGGCGGTACGCGTGGACCGGGGCCGACGCCGATTGCCGGGCGTGGTTCCGGGCGCAGGCCGAGGCGCGCGGGCTGACCCTGGAGACCGACCGGAACGGCAACCAGTGGGCCTGGCTCGGGGACCCGCTCGCCGGGGACGCCGTCGTCACCGGCTCGCACCTCGACTCCGTGCCCGACGGCGGCGCCTTCGACGGGCCGCTCGGCGTCGTCTCCTCGTTCGCCGCGCTCGATGAACTCCACCGCAGGGGAGTGGAGTTCACCAAGCCGCTGGCCGTCGCCAACTTCGGTGACGAGGAGGGCGCCCGGTTCGGCCTCGCCTGCGTCGGCTCCCGGCTCGCCGCGGGGCAGCTGACCGTCGAGGCCGCGCACCGGCTGCGCGACGCGGACGGCGTCACCCTCCCGCAGGCCATGGCCGCCGCCGGACACGACCCCGACGCCATCGGCCCCGACCCCGAACGGCTCGCCCGGATCGGCGCCTTCGTGGAGCTCCACGTCGAGCAGGGCCGCGCCCTCGACCTCTCCGGCGACCCCGTCGGCATCGCCTCCGCGATCTGGCCGCACGGGCGCTGGCGGTTCGACTTCCGGGGCGAGGCCAACCACGCGGGCACCACCCGGCTCGCCGACCGCCGCGACCCGATGCTCACGTACGCCGAAACCGTCATCGCCGCCCGGCGGGAGGCGGAACTCGCGGGCGCCCTCGCCACCTTCGGCAAGGTCGCCGTCGAGCCCAACGGGGTCAACGCGATCCCGTCCCTCGTGCGTGGCTGGCTCGACTCGCGCGCCGCCGACCAGGACACCCTGGACACGGTCGTCGCCGCCGTCGAGCGCGCCGCCCGGGAGCACGCGGAGCGGGCCGGCATCGACCTCGACGTCGTCCGCGAGTCGTTCACGCCCGTGGTCGAGTTCCGGCACGCCCTGCGCGACGAACTGTCCACCCTGCTCAAGGGCTCCGCCCACGGCACCGGGCGCCCGGTCCCCGTGCTCGGCACCGGCGCCGGGCACGACGCGGGTATTTTGTCCGCTTCGGTCCCGACCGCCATGCTGTTCGTACGGAACCCGACCGGGATCTCGCACTCGCCGGCCGAACACGCCGCCGAGGACGACTGCGTGGCCGGGGTCACCGCACTCGCCGACGTACTGGAAGGTCTCGCGTGCCGCTGACGACGGAGGCGACGGGCACCCCCGTCACCGAGACGTACTGGCTGTCCCACGCCTGGCTCGGCACCCATGTCGAGCCGGGCGTCGCCCTGGACGTGTCCGACGGGCGGATCGCCCGCGTACGCACCGGAGTGGACGCGGCGCCGCCCGGCGCCACCGCGCTGCGCGGGCTCACCCTGCCCGGCCTGGCCAACACCCACTCGCACGCCTTCCACCGCGCCCTGCGCTCCACCGTCCAGGTCGGCTCGGGCACCTTCTGGACCTGGCGCGAGACCATGTACCAGGTCGCGTCCCGGCTCACGCCCGACAGCTACTACGCGCTCGCCCGCGCCGTGTACGCGGAGATGGCGCTCGCCGGCATCACCGCGGTCGGCGAATTCCACTATCTGCACCACGCGCCCGGCGGCACGCCCTACGACGACCCCAACGCCATGGGCGAGGCGCTGATCGCGGCCGCCCGCGCGGCCGGCATCCGGATCACCCTGCTCGACACCGCCTACCTCTCCGCCGGCTTCGGATCCGGGCCCGACGACTACCGCGAACCCGACCGGCACCAGGCGCGCTTCAGCGACGGGACCGCCGACGCCTGGGCCGAACGCGCCGCCCTCCTCAAGGGCGACGACCACACGGTCATCGGCGCCGCCGTCCACTCCGTGCGGGCGGTCCCGGCCGGGCAGCTCTCCACCGTCGCCCGCTGGGCCGAGGAGCGGCAGGCCCCCCTGCACGTCCACCTCTCCGAGCAGACCGCCGAGAACGACGCCTGCCTCGCCGCCCACGGACGCACCCCGGCCCGGCTCCTCGCCGACCACGGCGTCCTCGGACCCCGCACCACCGGCGTCCACAACACCCACCTCACCGACGAGGACATCGCCCTCATCGGCTCCACGTCCACCGGCACCTGCATGTGCCCGACGACCGAACGGGACCTCGCCGACGGCATCGGCCCCGCGGCCGCCCTCCAGCACGCCGGCTCCCCGCTCTCGCTCGGCAGCGACAGCCACGCGGTGATCGACCTCTTCGAGGAGGCCCGTGCGATGGAGCTCGACGAACGCCTGCGCACCCGCAGTCGCGGACACTGGACGGCCGCCGCCCTGCTGCGCGCCGCCTCCGCCGACGGCCACGCCGCGCTCGGCCGGCCCGAAGCGGGCGTCCTCGAAGCAGGCGCCCCCGCCGACCTGGTGACCCTCGCGCTCGACTCCGTCAGGACAGCGGGACCGGTGCCGCGGCTGGCAGCGGAGACCGCCGTATTCGCCGCCTCCGCCGCTGATGTCCGCCACACCGTGGTAGCGGGGCGCCACCTCGTACGCGACGGGCGGCACACGCTGGTGGACGACGTCCCGCAAGCGCTCGCGCAGGCCATCGGCGCGCTGCGGCCCTGAGTCGCACCCCGGCGCACACCCCCCGGCTCCCACGCAAGGAGAGCAGTCCCCCGATGACGACGACCGCCATCACCCACATCTCCGCACTGGTCACCAACGCCCCCTCCCTCGGCGACGAGTCCCCCCTCGGACTGATCCAGGACGCCGCCGTCGTCATCGAGGGCGACCGCGTCGTCTGGACCGGTGCGTCCAGCAAAGCACCCGCCACCGACAACGCCGTCGACGCGGGCGGCCGGGCCGTGATCCCCGGCTTCGTGGACTCCCACTCCCACCTGGTCTTCGCGGGCGACCGCACCCAGGAGTTCAACGCCCGGATGTCCGGCCGCCCCTACAGCGCGGGCGGCATCCGCACCACCGTCGCCGCCACCCGCGCCGCGACCGACGAACAGCTCTCCGCCAACGTCGCCCGCTACCTCGCCGAGGCGCTGCGCCAGGGCACCACCACCTTCGAGACCAAGTCCGGCTACGGCCTCACGGTCGAGGACGAGGCCCGCGCCCTGCGCATCGCCGCCCGCCACACCGACGAGGTCACCTTCCTCGGCGCCCACATCGTCTCCCCGGACTACGCCGACGACCCCGCCGGATACGTGGACCTGGTCACCGGGCCGATGCTCGACGCCTGCGCCCCGTACGCCCGCTGGATCGACGTCTTCTGCGAGCGCGGCGCCTTCGACGGCGACCAGGCGCGGGCGATCCTCACCGCGGGCCGGGCGCGGGGCCTGCACCCCCGGGTCCACGCCAACCAGCTCGGCCACGGCCCCGGCGTCCAGCTCGCCGTGGAGCTCGACGCCGCGTCCGCCGACCACTGCACCCACCTCACCGACGCGGACGTCGACGCCCTGGCCCAGTCGGACACCGTCGCGACGCTGCTGCCCGGCGCCGAGTTCTCCACCCGCGCCGCCTGGCCGGACGCCCGCAGGCTGCTCGACGCGGGCGCCACCGTCGCCCTGTCCACGGACTGCAACCCGGGCTCCTCGTTCACCTCGTCCGTGCCGTTCTGCGTCGCCCTCGCCGTGCGCGACATGGGCATGACCCCGGACGAGGCCCTCTGGTCCGCCACGGCGGGCGGTGCGGCGGCCCTGCGGCGCGACGACGTCGGCCGCCTCGCCCCGGGCGCCCGTGCCGACCTGGTGATCCTGGACGCGCCCAGCCACGTCCACCTCGCGTACCGGCCGGGCGTGCCGCTGGTCCGCGAGGTGTGGCGGGCCGGCGCACGCGTGGCCTGACCTCCGGAAGGACCCCGGAACGCGGAAGGACCTGCCCCGTCCGGGGCAGGTCCTTTCCGGCTGTCCGCGCGCACGGGGCGCGGAGCGCGTCTCACTCGTCCAGCGTCAGGCCCTTGCGGAGCTTGACCAGGGTGCGCGAGAGCAGTCTCGACACGTGCATCTGGGAGATGCCCAGCTCCTCGCCGATCTCCGACTGCGTCATGTTGGCGACGAAGCGGAGCGAGAGGATCTTGCGGTCGCGGCCCGGCAGCGAGGCGATGAGCGGCTTCAGGGACTCGACGTACTCGATGCCTTCGAGCCCGTGGTCCTCGTAGCCGATCCGGTCGGCCAGCGCGCCCTCGTGCTCGTCCTCCTCGGGCTTGGCGTCGAGCGAGCTCGCGGTGTACGCGTTGCTCGCTGCCATGCCCTCCACGACCTCGTCACGGGTGAGGCCGAGGCGGTCGGCGAGCTCGCCCACGGTGGGCGCCCGGTCGAGCTGCTGGGCGAGCTCGTCGCCCGCCTTGGCCAGGTCGAGCCGCAGCTCCTGCAGGCGGCGCGGGACGCGCACGGACCAGCTGGTGTCGCGGAAGAAACGCTTGATCTCGCCGACGATGGTCGGCATCGCGAAGGTCGGGAACTCGACGCCCCGGCTGAGCTCGAAGCGGTCGATCGCCTTGATCAGGCCGATCGTGCCGACCTGGACGATGTCCTCCATCGGCTCGCTGCGGGAGCGGAAGCGGGACGCGGCGAACTTGACCAGGGCCAGGTTCAGCTCGACGAGGGTGTTGCGTACGTAGGAGTACTCCGGCGTGCCCTCTTCGAGGGTCTCCAGCCGGGTGAAGAGCGTCTTCGACAGGGCCCTGGCGTCCAGCGCCCCCACCTCGGTGTAGGGCGGGATCTCGGGAAGTCCTTCGAGTCCGTCGAGCGCTTCGGTGTGTGATTCGGTCAGTCCCTGAGGACATGCCGACGGCGCGTTGTGGGTACGCGGTACGTCGAGCCGGGGTGACATGCGGTCTCCTCCATCGTTCTCGGCATATGGCTGCCGATGCCCATACGTGTTCCTGCGGTGAAGCGGCGCCTCCGAAGCCGGTCGCGTTTTTGGGGTCCCCCTACCCTTACCCGCTAGCCATGACTCGGTACAACCTCCAATTGCCCTCCTATGTCCGCTTTGTTGAGGTCTCTGGCTACCGCGTGGCGCAGGGAACGCGTACTGTTCCAAGAACATCAGTGACAGCTGTGCACGCATCCGCACGTGCGGTGATGCGGACAGTGACGAGCGGTGAAGAGGGACGGGCATGGACCGCGGGACGGTCGGCAGTGCGAACCGGGGTCGGCTTCAGGTCGAGGTCCGGACCGAGGGGCGCAGCGAGGTGGTGACGCCCGTGGGTGAGCTCGATCACCACACGGCGGATCTGCTGCGCGAGCCGCTGGAGAGCGCGGTCGAACAGGGGCGTGCGCGCCTGGTGGTCGACTGCTCGCGACTCGATTTCTGTGATTCCACCGGGCTGAACGTGCTGCTCGGTGCACGCCTCAGGGCGGAGGCAGCCGGGGGAGGGGTTCATTTGGCCGCGATGCAGCCCGTGGTGGCGCGGGTCTTCGAGATCACGGGGGCCGAGGCGGTATTCACCGTCCACGGCTCCCTCGCCGAGGCCCTGGAGACCTGACCGGGCCTCGCTCCGGCGTCCCCGGCCGCCTCGTCCGTCGCGTGGGTTACGCGATCCGCGAAGCGGTAAGGGGTGTCGTCGCGGTTCGGCCGGGCAGGAGATCTTCCGGCGAGCCCGGGTGGCCTGGCCCTCCGTGCCTGTGCGGTTCCTGTATCAGTGTGCGTACCGGTATGTGTATCGGTATGTGCAGTCGTATCTGTTCAATGGTTCGTGTCCGTCCAAGGGCGACATGGTGAATCGGTGAGGTGAAGCGCTGATGAGCACCACCCGGCAGCATCCGCCGGGCGACCTCGGCCGCGAGCCGGAGGGCGCGGGCGTTTCCTCCGCAGAGCCCGTCCGGCCGGCCGAGGACGCCGAGCGGCAGTGGCGCACGCTGTCGTTGCGGGAGGCCACCGGCATTGTGCCGACGGCCCGTGATTTCGCCCGCCAGGCGCTCCACGACTGGGGCTGGCTCCCCGCGGCCGGCGCCGACCGCCGCGCAGCCGCGGAGGACGTCCTGCTGGTCGTCTCCGAGCTGGTCACCAACGCGTGCCTGCACGCGGGCGGCCCCGATGAGCTCCGGATCGCCCACAGCGCCAAGGCGCTCCGCGTGGAGGTCGCCGACGGCGGTGCGGGCCAGCCCGCGCCGCGCACGCCGCACCGGGCCGGGCGGCCCGGCGGCCACGGCATGTTCATCGTGCAGCGGCTCTGCCTGGACTGGGGAGTCGTACGGGTGCCGGGCGAGCCCGGCAAGACCGTGTGGGCGGAGCTCGCCGCTCCGGCGTAACGGTCTCCCGAAGCGCAAGGCGTACGGAAGGGGCCCCGCACCGACGAATCGGTGCGGGGCCCCTTCTCTGTTTTCCCGTACGGGATACGGAATCAGTGCACGTCGCCCATGTGCTGGGCGACCTTCTTGCGGTACATCCAGATGCCCACACCGGCGATGAGGGCGAGAACCACCTCGAAGACGACGGACCCCGTGGTGTTCAGGTCGACGCCGACGGGCGGGGCCGTGAGCAGCCCGGTCAGCGAGTCGCCGGCGGTCACGGCGAGGAACCACACGCCCATCATCTGCGAGCTGTACTTCGCCGGGGCCATCTTCGTGGTCACCGACAGGCCGACCGGCGAGAGGCACAGCTCCGCGACGGTCTGGATGAAGTAGATCGCGACCAGCCACATCGGGCTGACCCGGCCGCCGTTGTCGGCGGTGTCGATCAGCGGGATCAGGAAGACGACGAAGGAGATGCCGATCAGCACGAGGCTGGAGGCGAACTTGACGGCGGTGCTCGGCTCCTTGCCGCGCTTGTTCAGCCACAGCCAGCCCGAGGCGACCACGGGGGCGATCGCCATGATGAAGATCGGGTTCAGCGACTGGTACCAGGACGTCGGGAAGTCGAAGCCGAGCAGGTGGTTCGTGGTCGAGTTCTCGCCGAAGATCGACAGGGTCGAGCCGTTCTGGTCGTAGATCATCCAGAAGACGGCGGCGACCACGAAGAACCACACGTAGCCCGAGAGCTTGGACTGCTCGGTCGACGTCAGCTCCTTGTCGCGCTTCATGCGCAGCAGGACCGCGACCGGAATGACCAGACCGGCGATGCTCAGCGGCACCGTGGCCCAGTCGGCGAAGTTGCCGGTGACGGCCATCAGGCCGTACACGACGGCCGCGACAGCCAGCCAGATCAGGCCCTTGCGCAGGGCGGACTGCTTCTCCCGCTCGGTGGCGGGCGTCGACACGACGTCGCTCTGCGGGCTCAGGTGGCGGGTGCCGAGCATGAACTGGGCGAGGCCCAGGGCCATGCCGACCGCCGCGAGCGCGAAGCCGAAGTGCCAGTTGACCTTCTCGCCGACGGTGCCGATGGTCAGCGGGGCGAGGAAGGCGCCCACGTTGATGCCGATGTAGAAGAGCGTGAAGCCACCGTCACGGCGCGGGTCCTTCGGGCCGTCGTAGAGGTGGCCGACCATCGTGGAGATGTTGGCCTTCAGCAGCCCGGAACCGAGCGCCACGAGCACCAGGCCCGCGAAGAAGGTCGCCGAGTTCGGCACGGCGAGCGTGATGTGGCCGAGGATGACGACGGCGCCGCCGACGGCGACCGTTTTGCGCGGCCCCCAGAAGCGGTCGGCCACCCAGCCGCCGGGCATGGTGAGCAGGTACACCATCGCCATGTAGACCGAGTAGATCGCCGTCGCGGTGGTCGCACTCATGTGCATGCCGCCGGGCGCGATCAGGTACAGCGGGAGCAGTGCCTTCATGCCGTAGAAGCTGTAACGCTCCCACATCTCGGTCATGAAGAGCGTGGCCAGGCCCCGGGGGTGGCCGAAGAAGGTCTTCTCGCCACCAGCGGTGCTCGACGGGTCCTTCGTCAGGCTGGACGCCATGATCGATCCTTGTGTGCTCGGGACGCGGCGCCTCGAAGAAGCGGGTACGCCCGGTGGGGGGAGGCCGGCACCGCCGCGGGTACGCCCCTCCGCGACGGGATCCACACCCGGAGCGCCGCCATCGGCGGTCCGGGCCCGGCCCACAGGTCATTCACTGAACTTCCGGGCCGGCGGGTACCGGCCCCGCACACAAAAGAGACCCTTGGCGCTCAGAGCTGCCCAAAGGTCCTTGAGTAGTGCAATAGGCGTTGAGACACCATACGACACGACAGAGCCCGATATGAAAGGACTTGAGACATGGATCACAGGTCCAGGGGCAACCACACTCGCATATTCGAAGGTCTTCCCCGTAACGGCGCCCAGTCCCGCAGGGCTCATGGATCGCCTCCCGGGCTGTCCACCGCGCGGACTACCATCAGTGCATGACCCGTGTACTGCTCGCCGAGGACGACGCATCCATCTCGGAGCCGCTGGCCCGCGCCCTGCGGCGGGAGGGTTACGAGGTCGAGGTGCGGGAAGACGGACCGACCGCGCTCGACGCCGGACTCCAGGGCGGCATCGACCTCGTCGTGCTCGACCTGGGGCTGCCCGGGATGGACGGCCTCGAAGTCGCCCGCCGGCTGCGTGCCGAGGGTCACACCGTGCCGGTCCTGGTCCTGACTGCCCGCGCGGACGAGGTGGACACGGTCGTCGGGCTCGACGCGGGCGCCGACGACTACGTCACCAAGCCCTTCCGCCTCGCCGAGCTCCTCGCCCGGGTCCGCGCCCTGCTGCGGCGCGGCGCCACCGAGCCCGCCCCCCAGCCCGCCACGCACGGCGTCCGCATCGACGTCGAATCGCACCGGGCCTGGATGGGCGAGGAGGAATTGCAGCTCACCGCGAAGGAGTTCGACCTCCTGCGGGTCCTCGTCCGGGACGCGGGCCGGGTCGTCACCCGCGACCAGCTGATGCGCGAGGTCTGGGACACCACGTGGTGGTCGTCCACCAAGACGCTCGACATGCACATCTCCTGGCTCCGCAAGAAGCTCGGCGACGACGCGGCGAACCCGCGCTACATCGCCACGGTCCGGGGCGTCGGCTTCCGCTTCGAGAAGAGCTAGCGCCTGTAGCGTCCCTGCTATCCGCCGCCCGAGCCGACTGACGTACAGAAGCAGGCATGCGCCGACGACTGATCAATTCGACCCTCGCCGTCGTGCTCGTGGTGATCGCCGTCTTCGGCGTCTCCCTCGTCATCGTCGAGACCCGCACCATCAGCAGCAGCGCCCAGGAGAGCGTCGACTCCGAGGCGCTGCGGCTGATCAGCGTCATCGAGAGCCGGCTCCTGGGCTCCGAGCGGATCAACCCCGCGGTGCTGGCCGAGCAGATCGACGACAAGCGCTACGCCCTGGTCAAGATGCCGGGACGCGCCCCCATCGAGGTCGGCGTGCGCCCCGGCGGCAGTGTGATCACCGCCACGGAGACGGGCGAGCACGGCGAGACGGTCACCGTCGAGGAGTCCCGCTCCGCCGTCACCCGCGAGGTCGGCCGCACGCTGATGATCATCGGCGCGGTGGCGCTGCTGGCCATCGTCTCCGCCGTCCTCCTCGCCGTACGCCAGGCCAACAAGCTGGCCTCGCCGCTCACCGACCTCGCGGAGACCGCCGAACGCCTGGGCTCCGGCGACCCCCGCCCGCGCCACAAGCGGTACGGGGTGCCCGAGCTGGACCGCGTCGCCGACGTCCTGGACTCCTCCGCCGAGCGGATCGCCCGGATGCTCACCGCCGAACGCCGGCTCGCCGCGGACGCCTCCCACCAACTGCGTACGCCGCTCACGGCCCTGTCCATGCGGATCGAGGAGATCTCGCTGACCGACGACCCGGAGACCGTGAAGGAGGAGGCGCACATCGCCCTCGCCCAGGTCGAACGGCTCACGGACGTGGTGGAGCGGCTGCTGACCAATGCCCGGGACCCCCGGACGGGCTCGGCGGTCGTCTTCGACCTGGACGAGGTCGTCAAGCAGCAGATCGAGGAGTGGCGCCCGGCCTACCGGGGCGAGGGACGCGCCATCGTCTGCTCCGGCAAGCAGGGGCTGAGCGCCGTCGGCACCCCGGGAGCGGTCGCCCAGGTCCTGGCCGCGCTGATCGAGAACTCCCTGATGCACGGCGGCGGTACGGTCGCGCTGCGCACGAGGGTCACCGGCAACCAGGCGGTCATCGAGGTCACGGACGAGGGCCCCGGCGTCCCGGCGGACCTGGGCGCCCGGATCTTCGAGCGGACCATCAGCGGCCGCAACTCCACGGGCATCGGCCTCGCGGTCGCCCGCGACCTCGCCGAGGCGGACGGCGGCCGCCTGGAACTCCTCCAGCAGCAGCCCCCGGTCTTCGCCCTCTTCCTGAGCCGCATGGCCCAGCCAAGAGAAGAACCGGAACGCCCGGTGCGGTGAGCTGGATCGAGCCCGTCCGGCGATTGAGGACAAAACGTCCACCCGGACGCCCCGGGCGCTACCGCCGAGCCGGGTCCGCCTCGACCCGCACCGCGGGCGAGGGCGCCGGCACCGTCACCAGGCCCTCTTTGTCGGCGACGCCCTCCGAGGGCTCGGGCAGCGCCTTGAACACCCACGTCCGGTACGACCAGAACCGGAACAGCGTCGCGATCCCGATCCCCACGATCTTGAACACGTTGCTCTGGACCGGGGTGTCCCAGCCGAACCCGTACGTCGCCACGTACAGCACACCCGTCTCGATCACCGCGCCCACCGCGCTGAACAGCAGGAACAGGGTCAGCTCACGGGTGCGGCCGGACTTGTCGCGGTCGCGGTAGGTCCAGTAGCGGAAGCCCACGTAGTTGCAGAGGATCGCCACGAACGTGGCGAGCAGCCCGGCCCGCACGGTCGGGATGTCCGTGTAGCGCCACAGCAGGTTGGATACGGCGATGTTGACCACCAGGCCGACCGCGCCGACCACGCCGAACTTGGCGACCTCCCGGGCCAGCAGCTCCAGCCGGGCCCGCAGTGCGCCTCGCTCGCTCATGTGATCGCTCAGTCCGTCCGTAGGTCCCGCTCCATGTTCCGTCAACCCGGCCATGCTAACCAGGACACCCGCCGGACGCCTGTGCGTACGGGGACGTGTGGGGCGGGCGCTGCCCCGCCCACGGGCGTGGGCGGGCGGTGCGGATACCCTGGGAGCGTGACGTTCCCGGTAGTCGGCATGGTCGGTGGCGGTCAGCTCGCCCGTATGACCCACGAGGCGGGTATCCCCCTCGGCATCAAGTTCAAGCTCCTCAGCGACACCGCTCAGGACTCCGCGGCCCAGGTGGCGGGCGAGGTCGTCGTCGGCGACTATCGCGACCTGGAGACGCTGAGGGCCTTCGCGCGCGGCTGTGACGTGATCACCTTCGATCACGAGCACGTGCCCACCGAGCATCTGCGGGCCCTGGAGGCGGACGGCATCCCCGTGCGCCCCGGCCCCGACGCTCTGGTGCACGCCCAGGACAAGGGGGTGATGCGCGCGAAGCTCACCGAGATCGGCGCGCCCTGCCCCCGCCACCGCATCGTGAAGGACCCGGCCGACGCGGCCGCCTTCGCCGAGGAGGCGGGAGGCTTCCCGGTCATCCTTAAGACCGTGCGCGGCGGCTACGACGGCAAGGGCGTCTGGGTGGTCCACTCCGAGGCGGACGCGGCCGAGCCGTTCCGGGCCGGCGTCCCGGTGCTCGCCGAGGAGAAGGTCGACTTCGTACGGGAGCTGGCGGCCAACATCGTCCGCTCGCCGCACGGCCAGGCCGTGGCCTACCCGGTGGTCGAGTCCGTCCAGGTCGACGGCGTCTGCGACACGGTGATCGCCCCGGCGCCCGAGCTGGACGAGGGCCTGGCGGGCGAGGCACAGCAGCTCGCGCTGCGCATCGCCTCCGAGCTGGGCGTCGTCGGGCACCTCGCGGTGGAGCTGTTCGAGACGCGGGACGGCCGCATCCTGGTCAACGAGCTGGCCATGCGCCCGCACAACTCCGGGCACTGGACCATGGACGGCGCGATCACCTCGCAGTTCGCCAACCACGTCCGGGCGGTCCTCGACCTCCCCCTCGGCGACCCGCGCCCCCGCGCCCCCTGGACGGTCATGTGCAACGTCCTCGGCGGCGACTACCCGGACATGTACCAGGGCTACCTGCACTGCATGGCGCGCGACCCGCAGCTCAAGATCCACATGTACGGCAAGGACGTGAAGCCCGGTCGCAAGATCGGCCACGTCAACACCTACGGCGACGATCTGGCGGACGTGCGCGAGCGCGCCCGGCACGCGGCCGACTACCTGCGAGGAACGATCACCGAATGACTTCCCCCGCCTCCGCCGCACCGGTCGTCGGCATCGTCATGGGCTCGGACTCCGACTGGCCCGTCATGGAAGCGGCGGCCAAGGCCCTGGACGAGTTCGGCATCCCGTACGAGGTCGACGTCGTCTCCGCCCACCGCATGCCCCGCGAGATGATCGCGTACGGCGAGAACGCGGCGGGCCGCGGCCTCAAGGCGATCATCGCGGGCGCGGGCGGCGCCGCCCACCTGCCCGGCATGCTCGCCTCGGTCACCCCGCTGCCGGTCATCGGCGTGCCGGTCCCGCTGAAGTACCTGGACGGCATGGACAGCCTGATGTCCATCGTCCAGATGCCCGCCGGCATCCCCGTCGCCACGGTCTCCATCGCCGGCGCGCGCAACGCCGGCCTGCTGGCCGTCCGCGTCCTGGCCGCCGCCGACCCCGAGCTCCAGGGCCGGATGACGGAGTTCCTGGGCGACCTCAACGACCAGGCGACCGAGAAGGGCAAGCGGCTGCGCCAGAAGGCGGCGGGCGCGGAGTCCTTCGGCTTCGGAAAGCAGGCACCATGACGGACCGACTGGACCGGGCCCGGGAACTCCTCGCCGAGTACCCGGTGGCCGACGGCCACAACGACCTGCCGTGGGCGTTGCGCGAGCAGGTCGACTACGACCTCGCCGTACGCGACATCGCCACCGACCAGTCGGCCCACCTGCACACCGACATCCCCCGGCTCCGTGCCGGGGGCGTCGGCGCCCAGTTCTGGTCCGTCTACGTGCGCTCCGACCTCGCGGGCGACGCCGCCGTCAGCGCGACCCTGGAACAGATCGACGTCGTCGCCGAGCTCCTGGAGCGCTACCCGGCCGACCTCCGGCGCGCCCTGACCGCCGACGACATGGAGGCCGCCCGCGCCGAGGGCCGGATCGCCTCCCTGATGGGCGCCGAGGGCGGCCACTCCATCGCCGACTCGCTGGGCACCCTGCGCGGACTCCACGCGCTGGGCGTCCGCTACATGACGCTCACCCACAACGACAACATCGCCTGGGCGGACTCCGCGACCGACGAGCCCGGTGTGGGCGGCCTCTCGCCGTTCGGCCACGAGGTCGTCCGCGAGATGAACCGCACCGGCATGCTGGTCGACCTCTCGCACGTCGCGGCGACGACCATGCGGGACGCGCTCGCCACCTCCGTCGCGCCGGTGATGTTCTCGCACTCCTCGTCGCGCGCCATCTGCGACCACCCGCGCAACATCCCCGACGACGTCCTCGCGCAGCTCCCGGCCAACGGCGGCATCGCCATGGCCACCTTCGTACCGAAGTTCGTCCTGCCGGAGGCCGTCGCCTGGACGCAGGCCGCCGACGAGAACCTGCGCGCGCAGGGGCTGCACCACCTGGACACCACCGAGCGCGCGATGAAGCTGCACGCCGCGTTCGAGGCGGCGAACCCGCGCCCGGTCGCGACCGTGGCCACCATCGCCGACCACCTCGACCACATGCGCGAGGTCGCGGGCGTCGACCACATCGGCATCGGCGGCGACTACGACGGCACCGCGTTCCTCCCGCAGGGCCTGGGGAGCGTCGCCGGCTACCCGAACCTGATCGCGGAGCTGCTGCGCCGCAACTGGTCCGCCGCCGACCTGGCCAAGCTCACCTGGCAGAACGCCGTACGGGTGCTGCGCGCCGCCGAGGACGTGGCGCGGGACCTGCGCACCCGGCGCGGCCCGTCGCACGCCACGATCGAACAGCTGGACGCCTCGGCGGCCTGAGCCACCGGGGCGCCCGCCCGATCAGCAGGCGCAGAGACAGAACGGGTGCCCCGCCGGGTCCGCGTAGACCCGGAAGGTGCGCTCCCGGTCGTCGGCCTCCAGCACCGCCGCGCCCAGCGCCAGCACCTCCCGCTCCGCCGCGTCCAGATCGTCCACGGTCAGGTCCAGGTGGAACTGCTGCGAGGCGTCGGCGCTCGGCCACTTCGGCGGTACGAAGCCGGGCGCGGCCTGGAAGGCGAGCGGGGCGCCCGCGCCTCCCTTGAGGTCCACCCAGTCCTCCTGCTGCTCGACCGTGCCGCCGATCAGCGCCGCGTAGAAGTTCGCCAGGGCGACGGGATCGGGGCAGTCCAGGACGACGGCACCCACTGCGGCCAGAGCCATGTTGCTTCCTCCTCGGGACGGACGGACAGGCGGTTACCGGTATACCCCGTCCCGGGGGAGTCAGGCCGTCGGGCGGCCCATCGCGCGGTAGGTCCAGCCGGCCTCGCGCCACGCGACGGGGTCGAGCGCGTTGCGTCCGTCGAGGATGATCCGGTGGCCCGCGACCGCGCCCAGCGCCTCCGCGTCCAAAGCGCGGAACTCGCTCCACTCCGTCAGGTGCAGTACGACGTCCGCGCCGCGCACCGCGTCGAGCGCGCTCTCCGCGTAACCGAGGGTGGGGAAGATGCGGCGGGCGTTCTCCATGCCCTTCGGGTCGAAGACGGTGACCTGGCCGCCCTGGAGGTGGATCTGCCCGGCCACGTTGAGCGCGGGCGAGTCGCGTACGTCGTCCGAGTCCGGCTTGAAGGTGGCGCCGAGCACGGCGACCCGCTTGCCGAGGAAGGAGTCGCCGCCCACGGCCTCCCGGGCCAGCTCGACCATGTGGCCGCGGCGGCGCATGTTGATCGAGTCGACCTCGCGCAGGAACGTCAGCGCCTGGTCGGCGCCCAGCTCACCGGCGCGGGCCATGAAGGCGCGGATGTCCTTCGGGAGGCAGCCGCCGCCGAAGCCGATGCCGGCCCGCAGGAACTTCTTGCCGATGCGCTCGTCGTGGCCGATCGCCTCGGCCAGCTTCGCCACGTCGCCGTCGGCGGCCTCGCAGACCTCGGCCATGGCGTTGATGAACGAGATCTTGGTGGCGAGGAAGGAGTTGGCGGCGGTCTTCACCAGTTCGGCGGTCGGGTAGTCCGTCACGACGAACGGGGAGCCCTCGGCGACCGGGACGGCGTAGACCTCGCGCAGCAGCTTCTCGGCCCGCTCGCTCGTCACACCGACGACGATGCGGTCCGGGTGCAGGGTGTCGTCCACCGCGAAGCCCTCGCGCAGGAACTCCGGGTTCCAGGCCAGCTCCGCGTCGGTGCCCACGGGGGCCAGCTCCACGAGTCGGGCGGCGAGGCGGGAGGCGGAGCCGACGGGCACGGTGGACTTGCCGACGACGAGGGCGGGGCGGGTCAGCAGCGGCGCCAGCGAGTCGAAGGCGCTCTCGACGTAGGACATGTCACAGGCGTACTCGCCGTGCTTCTGCGGGGTGTTGGTGCAGACGAAGTGCACATCGCCGAACTCGGCGACCTCCTCCCAGGAGGTGGTGAACCGCAGCCGTCCGGTGGAGCCCTCGATGCCCGCGACGTGCCGCTGGAGCATCTCCTCAAGACCGGGCTCGTACATCGGGACCCGGCCGGCGGACAGCATCTCGATCTTCTCGGGCACGACGTCGAGGCCCAGGACCTCGAAGCCGAGCTCCGCCATGGCCGCGGCGTGCGTGGCGCCGAGATAGCCGGTGCCGATCACGGTGATCCTGAGGGCCATGAAGTGCTCCTGTGAGATGCGGACGGAGATGCGGTGAACGAGCATAGTCCCGCCCGTCGGACCTCCTCTTTCCGGCTGTCGCGCAGCTCACGGCCCGAGCGCATATGCCGGGGGAGGGTCGAACACCTAAAATTGGGTTACTTAACGGTAGTTAGCATCCTGGGGAGTGAGCGTCTTGGCGGGTTCGACCGATTTCGACCTGTACCGTCCGGCCGAGGAGCACGACATGCTCCGTGAGACGGTGCGTGCGCTCGCCGAGGCGAAGATCGCCCCGTTCGCGGCCGCGGTCGATGAGGAGGCCCGCTTCCCGCAGGAGGCGCTGGACGCCCTCACCGCCGCCGATCTGCACGCGGTCCACGTACCGGAGGAGTACGGAGGCGCCGGCGCCGACGCGCTCGCCACGGTCATCGTGATCGAGGAGGTGGCCCGCGCCTGCGTGTCCTCCTCCCTGATCCCGGCCGTGAACAAGCTCGGCTCGCTCCCGGTCGTCCTGTCCGGGTCCGAGGCCCTGAAGAAGAAGTACCTGGGCCCGCTGGCCAAGGGCGACGGCATGTTCTCGTACTGCCTCTCCGAGCCGGACGCGGGCTCCGACGCCGCCGGCATGAAGACCCGCGCCGTGCGCGACGGCGACTTCTGGGTGCTCAACGGCGTGAAGCGCTGGATCACCAACGCGGGCGTCTCCGAGTACTACACGGTCATGGCCGTCACGGACCCGGAGAAGCGCTCCAAGGGCATCTCGGCCTTCGTCGTGGAGAAGTCCGACGAGGGCGTCTCCTTCGGCGCCCCCGAGAAGAAGCTCGGCATCAAGGGTTCCCCGACCCGCGAGGTCTACTTCGACAACGTCCGCATCCCCGCCGACCGGATGATCGGCGAGGAGGGCACCGGCTTCGCCACCGCGATGAAGACCCTGGACCACACCCGCATCACCATCGCGGCCCAGGCCCTCGGCGTCGCTCAGGGCGCGCTGGACTACGCCAAGGGGTACGTCCAGGAGCGCAAGCAGTTCGGCAAGCCGATCGGGGACTTCCAGGGCGTCCAGTTCATGCTGGCCGACATGGCCATGAAGCTGGAGGCCGCCCGCCAGCTCACGTACTCGGCCGCCGCCAAGTCCGAGCGCCTCGACGGCGACCTCACCTTCTTCGGCGCCGCCGCCAAGTGCTTCGCGTCGGACGTCGCGATGGAGGTCACCACGGACGCGGTCCAGCTCCTCGGCGGCTACGGCTACACGCGGGACTACCCGGTGGAGCGGATGATGCGCGACGCCAAGATCACCCAGATCTACGAGGGCACGAACCAGGTCCAGCGCATCGTGATGGCGCGGAACCTGCCGTAACAAGGCCCCGGTGCGGCCCCCGGCAGCGATGCCGGGGGCTGTCGCACGGGTACGTTGATCAACTCCGCGGGAAGCCGTTGCTAGGCTGCGGGCGTTGGCCAGTGCATCACGTGGGGGAGCGGGTCGATGGACGCGACGGATGTCTTCGAGCCGCTTCAGGCGACCGACCCGACCGAGGTGGCCGGCTACCGGCTCGCCGCCCGGCTCGGCGCGGGCGGCATGGGCCGGGTCTACCTCTCGCACACCGAGGGCGGCCGGGCCGTGGCGATCAAGGTCGTACGCCCTGAGCTGGCGGACGACCCGGACTTCAGGGGGCGGTTCGGCCGGGAGGTCCGGGCGGCCCGGCGGGTGCGCGGGGCGTACACGGCCGAGCTGATCGACGCCGACGCGGAGGCCGCGACGCCCTGGCTGGCCACGCTGTACGTGCCCGGCCCCTCCCTCACCCAGGCCGTGGCGCGGCAGGGCCCGCTGCCGGTGCCCGCCCTGCTGTGGCTGATGGCGGGCATGGCCGAGGCGCTCCAGGCCATCCACGCCGAGGGCATCGTGCACCGGGACCTCAAGCCGTCCAACGTGCTGCTGGCCTCCGACGGGCCGCGCGTGATCGACTTCGGCATCGCGCTGGCCACCGACGCGACCTCGTACACCACGACCGGGCACCCGATCGGCACCCCCGCGTACATGGCCCCCGAGCAGGCGTCCGGGGAGGGGGCCACGGCGGCGAGCGATGTCTTCGCCCTGGCCCAGACGGCGGCGTTCGCGGCGCTGGGCAAGCCGCTCTACGGCGACGGCCCGGGCGTCTACGTGCTGTACCGGATCATCCACTCCGCGCCCGACCTGACCCTGCTGCCCGAGCCCCTGCGGCCGCTGTTCGCCCGCTGCCTCGCCGCCGACCCGGCCGAGCGGCCCGCCCCGGCGGAGATCGTGGAGTGGTGCCGGCAGCGGCTGGGCGAGGCGGACGGGGCGCCCGCGGTGTGGGGCGAGATCGGCGGCCCGGAGACCGAGGTCCCGGCCCCGGTGCCCGAGCCCACCCCGGTGCGGACGGACCCCTGGGCCGGACCTCCGCCCGTACCGGTTGCGCGCGGGTCACGCAGGCGGCTCGTCGCGCTGGTGTCGGTCGTCGGCGTGGTGAGCGCGCTGCTGGTCCTCGGGCTGGCCTGGCGGGCGATGGGGCCGATGGGCGGGGGAGAGCACCGGAACAACGCGGGTGCGTCGGCGTCGGTCACTCCGTCGTCCGAGGTGCGGAAGGGCACGCCGGAGTCGGAGGGGTCCGCCTCGGCGGACAGGGTCGCCGACGCGCTGACCGAGCCGAGCGCGTCTCCTTCGCCACGGGAGCCGCAGGCGGAGCCGTACGCCCTGGTGACGGTGGACGCGAAGCACTCGGTGAACCTCGCGGATCCGGGCGAAGAGCTGGACGGCGACACGGGCGACATCCGCTTCAGCTGCAAGTCGGTCGGGTGCGAACTGAAGAGCGACACGAGTGTCTTCATGCCGATGGATGACAAGCCGGGCACCACGCTCGACGAGTGCCGCCTGTTCCTCCCGCACAGCAAGATCCACAACCTTCCGCTGGCGAACTCGGCGAACGGAAGTGAGATCTGCATGATGAACTCCTCGGGGGACATCGCGCTGTTCGTGATCGCGACGAAGTCGACCGCGATCCCCGAACTGGCTTTCCTCCTGGGAGACATGACGGTCTGGCGCAACGCGGCCTAGGTGTATTGCCCTGTGAGGTTGGGGACGCGGCTGGCGGGTGGTTGGCCTTTCAGCGCGGTGTGTCCGCGGTGGTGATTGTAGGTGTGCAGCCAGCTGGGGAAGGCGTCGCGTCGTTCCTGCTCTGAGTGGTAGGGGCGGGCGTAGGCCCATTTGTCGAGCAGGGTGCGGTTGAGGCGTTCGACCTTGCCGTTGGTCTGGGGCCGGTAGGGCCGGGTTCGCTTGTGGGTGATCCCGGCCGCTGCCAGGAGGTCGCGCCAGGCGTGTGACTTGTAGCAGGAGCCGTTGTCGGTCAGGACTCGTTCGACGGTGATCCCGTGGGCCGCGTAGAACGTCTGGGCGCGGGTCCAGAACGCGGTGGCGGTCTCCTTCTTCTCGTCCGTGTGGATCTCGCTGTAGGCGAGGCGGGAGTGGTCGTCGACGGCGGTGTGGATGTAGCTGTAGCCGGCGTTCGAGCGGGTCTTGCGGCCTGCTTGCCGGCCGAGGGCCTTGTGGCCGCCGCCGTCGGGGATGTTGCCGAGCTTCTTGATGTCGACGTGGACGAGTTCGCCGGGCCGGTCACGTTCGTAGCGGCGTATGACACGGCCGGTGGCCCGGTCCAGGTGGGTGAGGCGGGCCAGGCGGTAGCGGGTCAGGACGCGGTGGACGGTGGAGGGCACCAGCCCGAGCAGGTGCGCGATGCGGGCCGGTCCCCACCGGCGCAGGACCCGGACCTTGATGATCCGGCGTTCTGTGCGGGTCGGGGTCCGCCGGGGGCTGGTGTGCGGACGGGAGGAGCGGTCGCTCATGCCGGCTTCACCGGAGCGGCGGTAGCGGTCGGCCCATCGCTGGGCCGTGGTCGGTGAGACCTGAAAGCGTTCGGCGGCCCGCCGCAGGGGCCAGTTGTCCTCGACGACGCAGCGGGCCAGGCGCAGGCGTCCGGTCTCGGTCAGGGGTGCATTACGGTGAGGCACGAGGGCCTTTCGGTCGGTGTAGACGTCGCAATCCACACCGAACCCGGAAGGCCCTCACCCGTTCAAGATCCCTCAGCCGAGATATGGCTCACCCGTCCACAACCTCCTCGGACAGAACACCTAGCCAGTCGTGCACCTCCGGCACTACATCGGTTCCACGAAGCCGGTCCGCCACTCCGGCCGCGGGTCCGCGCCCATGCTCGTCCAGTACTCCGTGCCACGGACGACCTGCCCGTCGCGGACGGTCCAGAAGGACGCGGCGCGGAAGACGCCGAGGCTGTCGTGCGGCACCTCGACCTCGGAGACGACTTCCTCGCCCTGGGCCACCACCTTGAGTACGTGGATCGACCAGCCCTCCGGATACTCGCGGTTCACCGCCACGAAGCTGTCCCGGCCGACGATGCGTTCGAGGCTGATCGGCCACTCGATGACGGCGTCCTCCGCGACCAACTCCGCGACACCTGTCCAGTCCCGCTCCTGGATCCGGCCCCACAACGTCTCGATCACCTTTGACGGTTCCATAGGGCGGAGCCTCGCACAGAGGTCTGACACTGGCGGCCGGATTTACGGCTGCGCGCTGCGGCAGTCGCGGCAGGCGCCCGGTTCCGGGGCACGGAAGGCTCGGTTGCAGTCGTCGCAGTTCTGGAGGGGGATGGGGCGGCTGGAACCCTGCCGAGGCTCGCCCGCGGCCTGAAACCGACTGCCCGGTCTGAAAATCATCCTTGTGGTGGAACTATGCACCACCTACGCTGCGACCGTTCTTGATCGATTTCACCCCCGGGGGGGATTCAGTGAAAATCAAGCGTCATTTCACCAGGCTCGGAGCCGTTCTGGCCGGCGTCAGTGCCCTGACACTTCTCGGTGCCACCAGCGCATCGGCCAACTGGAACAGTTGGATAGGCAGCTGGACCGACGGCGAGACTTCCGACCGCTGGGACGAGCAGGGAACCTACAGTCAGCTGCAATTTCGCTCTTGCTACGCCCAGTATGCCGGCTCCAGCCATCAGACCGTGGACATCCTCATGTGGGTGGACAAGTCGTGGGCATCGGATAAGAAGCTCGACCGGAAGATATTCAGCGAATGCTTCAAGGGGGCCACGCACTGGAGTAATGGCGAGTGGACTGACGTCCCTTCGGGCTCTGTAAAGCTTTACTTCGAGGCAGACAAGGTCGGAAGCGGCGACGCATGCTGCCTGCTGGATGTGGCTGAGGTTCGGCAGGACACTTCCATGGCGGACTGAATTTCCCTCTCGCTTCTCGGTGGCGCACGGGGCTCGCATCCCGTGCGCCATTTGGCTTCTATCGACCTGGAAAAATGATGCGGATCAAGACCCTCCTGCGTACCTCCAGCGCGCTTCCGGCTTTTCCTCTGGGTGTCGGACTCGTCATTCTTTACTACACGAGTGATACGTCGCGGCTGATCGCCTTTTTTCCGATTCCGTACGCCCCGCTGCTTGTGGAGCGGCCGCTGGAGCCGATGTATGCGGTCACCTACGCGTTGGTCTCCGCAGCCGCGGCTTGGCAGGGGGCGCGACTGAAGGAGTCAGGGGTGTGGGACGCACCCCCCTACCGGCGCGCCTGGCAGATCATCGCGAGCGCCCTGGCCCCGATCGTCGGGCTTGGCTGGCTGATGTTCATCGTCCCCGTCGGCATGGCGTTTATTCAGTCGCCGACGCTGCCCACCCTCGTGGCGTTGCCACCCCTGCTGCTGGGCATGGCTCTGGCCGTCGCGCACGCCTTGATCGGCTTCACCATCGGGCAGAGAGTGAGACCTCTGATCGCCGTCCCAGTCTTGATGTCTGTGGTCTTTGTCATCGTGTCGTTTTCGCAGTCGGTCGAGCCTCTGTACCTGTCCCATATGATGGGCAACTATGCTGGCATGCTCGGGTTCGGGGAAACCGCGACGCTCGCCTCGATAGCCGCCAATTTTCTCCCCACTGCGGGCCTCGGCCTCGCGGTGGCGCTGATGTGGCTGAACGCCAGGGTGGTGTTCAAGGTGGGGTTGGCCTGCGTGGTGGTGGCTGCATCCGTTTTCACCTCGTACAGCATTGCGAAGGACTGGAAGGCATTTCCTTCGGTGAATGTCGCCACGGAGAAGGTCTGCCGAGGTAATGAGCCGAGAGTGTGTATGCCCGAGCAGATATCTGGTGATATCGGTGCGGTTCGGGCGGAGATGAAGAAGACCTACACGATGCTGGAAACCTACGGGATCATCGAGCATCCGCCGGCCACGGTCAACGATCAGCTGATGTACGGACGCTTCACGCAGAAGCCGACAGAGTCCACCCGCTACCTTCCTCTGGCTGTCGCACACCGGGACCGCCATCTGGTCGCCGATGTGGTTGAGGACTCGGTGCGGTTTCCCTGTGACATACCGACCGCCGGGGCGGAGCGCACTGTCAGCTTCTGGCTGTCGTTGAAACTCGGCGGAAATCCCGATTACGCGAAGGTGGCGGAGCAGGACCCCTATTACACGCGCGAGCAGCACGAGAAGATCATGAAAGAGGTGCACAGGGTCTCTGCGCTCCCCGCCGGCAAGCAGAAGACCTGGTACCGCACCACCACGAAGAAGGCATGTGAGGGACGCCCGTGATCTGGTGGCTCAAAGCCCGGCGGGTCCATCCCTACCTCGTCTGGGGGATGGTCGCCTTCACCGCGGCCGCGCTCGTGATCCAGGACTCGACCGTGATCGTTCCCAGCTTCGGGGTCGCGGAGGCTCTTGCGACGGAAGGGTTCACGCCGATCAGTTTCTTTGTCCCTCTGATCATGGTGGGTGCGCTGGCACAGACGCTGGACAACAGGCTGCCTTCCGCCGAGGAGTCGGGTGTCCGCCGGGTGCGGTGGATGGACTCCGGGTTGATCATCGCCACGATGGCGGTGGTTGTCGTCCTGGCTGTGGTCGGGAATCGGGTGACCGGTTCCGAGGACGTTCTCACGTCCGGCCGCAGCACCTGTTTCCTGGCCGGCCTCATGCTGTGCGCGCGTGCGCTCGTGAGTCGTTCCGGGATCATCCTGCCCCTGGCATGGACCTTCGCCGTCATCTTCTTCGGGCGCCGGACGAGCCTCGACTACTACGAGTGGGCAGTGACGGCCCAGCCGCCAGGGAACACCCTCGCCCAGACGTGTGCGGCGGCGGCGCTCGCACTCGGTCTGGTTCTCACCCACTACTCCAGGGACACGCTGTGAGCATCGTCTTCACCAACTGCACCTATCGCTACGGACGTAGGTACCGGCCCGTGCTGGACGACTTCTCCTACCGTGTGCCGGACGGCGTCACGATCTTTCTGGGACCCAACGGTGCCGGGAAGTCCACCGCACTGAAACTCGCCGCATCGGTGATCAGGCCGCAGACGGGGCGTATCGGTGTGGACGGGGTCAGTTCTCGTAGCCGTGAGTACCGCAAGCATGTCGCGTGGATGCCTCAGCACATCACCCCGATGACCGGAATGACCGCCCGTGAGCAGGTCGCCTACAGCGGATGGCTGAAGGGCATGAACCGCTCTGATGCGTGGGAACAGTCGCATACGGCTCTTGCCACCGTCGACCTGCTGGACAAGGCCGATGCCAAGGCCAACAGCCTCTCCGGTGGTCAACTTCGACGCGTCGGTGTGGCCTCCGCGCTGGTCCACGAATGCCGGGTACTCCTGCTGGACGAGCCCACAGCAGGCATGGACCCCACACAGCGGCGCGCCTTCCGCGATGTGCTTTCCGCCGTTGCGGAGGGGGAAGGGGTGAAGGTCCTCATGTCCACGCACGACGTCGCCGACCTTGCCGACGACGCCGACTATGTGACGGTGCTCAGCGGAGGGACGATCCGCTTCAACGGGGCGACGCATGAGTTCCTGGCCCAGGCCCCACCGGACGTGCAGGAATCGCGACGTGCGGAAGGCGCCTACACCGCACTGACAGCGCTGTGAAGGTGGAGCGGGCCCACTGGCGGCTCTCCGTAGCGGTCTCCGGCCCACTGGTCGCGTGGGAGGTGCCGATGCCGCGCCGAGGCGACTGACACTCACTCGCCGCCACGCCGCCACGCCGCCGCACCATCTCCCCGATCCACACCGGAGCGTACGGCGACGTGCAGCCCCGGGGCGTCGGGTAGTCCTTGAGCACACCCAGCCGCTCGCCGATATTCAGCGCGCGGGCGCGGTGCTCCAGGTGCTCGATGCCGATCTGGGCGAGGCAGGTGTTCATCGCCCACTGGAGGCGGTCCGGGGCGCCCTGCATCTGCGCCTCGATGACGTCGAGCAGCGCGCCCAGGTCGAGCCAGTCGTGCACCTTCGGCACCCGCGCCTCGCGCAACATGCGGTCCAGGTCGTCCCGCGTGTACGCCTTCGGCCGGGAGACCAGCAACGCGACGAGCCGCGCAGCGGTGTCGTCGGTCTCCCACAGCTCGACGGCCAGCTCCTGCCGCTTCCCCAGCCGCTTGGCGACGGCGCGCAGCCTGCTGAGGTTCACCCCGTGATCGTCCCCGTGCCGCGCGTTGACGGCGCGGGCCTTGGGGTTGTCCAGCGCGGCGAGCTCGGCCAAGACGTCGGTGACGGTCGCATCGGTCACGAGACGCGGAAGACTTCCTCGGCGGAGGAGGCCGTCGCGGCGCGCTGGAGCCATTCGTGCAGGAGCTGCGGGTCGGCGCAGGTGGCGATCTTCTCGCGGTCCGCGTCGGTGAGGGCGATGCCACGTACACCGAGAACGAGCAGCAGACCTTCCGCGCGGCCTTCCGCCCGGCCCTCGTCCCGGATCTCCTCCGACATGAAGGACTTGTAGAAAGAGGTGTCCACGGCCACCAGGTTCCTCCACTGTTGTGCGGCCGGACGACTGCCCAGGCCCTGAGCGGTGAGTTCGACGATGGGGTCGGTGATGTTCTCGGGCGCGTCCCGCAGTGCTGCGGACGGCGGCGGGATATCGATACCGAGCACCTCGGACACCCGGGAGAAGAGTCCCGGGTACTCCTGGAA
Organism: Streptomyces sp. NBC_00209; assembly: GCF_045206345.1. NCBI lineage: Bacteria > Bacillati > Actinomycetota > Actinomycetes > Kitasatosporales > Streptomycetaceae > Streptomyces > Streptomyces sp. NBC_00209. The sequence continues at coordinate 4,388,191 of NZ_CP108121.1, forward strand.
GATGCGGTGCATCGCCTCGTGGGGTGAGCTGACCATGCGGGTCCGTTCGGTAGGTCGGCGGTTCAGGGCCTACGGCAGTCGCGGCACTGGCCCGGTTCCGGCGCGCGGAAGGCTCGGTTGCAGTCGTCGCAGTTCTGGAGGGGGATGACGGTGGGCGCCGCCGCCGGGGCCGGGAGTGGGGGTGGCAGGAGGGCCGTGATCCGGTGGCGGAGGAGGCGCGCCGGGTGGGCGAGGGGCGTCGGGAGGTCCGTGGTGAGGGCCCGGCGGATGGCGTCGGGGTGCGCGTCGCGTTCGAGCCAGGCCGCGACACCCGGGGTGAGGGCGGCGACGTCCGTCTCGGAGAGCGTCAGCACGGGCGCGTGGCGGCGGAGGTCCGCGAGGAGCAGGGCGGCGGTCCGGTGGAGGGCGGGGGTGCGGGGCTGGGGGAGCGGCGTGGGCGCGGGTGCCGCGTCGGACTTCGGCTCGGTGCGCGGCTTACGAGGCAGGGGCGTCGGGGCGGCTGCGCGCGGGCGGTCGTACGTCGCGGTGGACGGCGGTGTCGTGGCGCGCGGGGCCCCGTGAGGCGCCGGTGGCGGCGCGATCGTCGCGTACGGCCGGTTGTGCGACTCCGTACGCGTGCGTACGCGGCCGTCCCGCAGGCGTACGCGGATGCGGCGCAGGTAGCCCGCTTCCTCCAACTCCCGCAGCGCGGCCGCGATCCGCATCTCGCTCTCCGGGAAGCGCGCGGCGAGCACCTTGACGCCGATCTTCGCGCCCTCCGGCAGCGACTGGATGTGCACGGCGAGCCCGATCGCGAGGAGGGACAGTTCGCCGTGCTGCGCGAGGTGGTTGCCGATGACCGTGAAGCCGGACGTGTGACGGGAGTTGACGTGGATGACACCGGAGGTCGGTGTGACGTCGCCGGGAGAACCGGGCGGGGCGCACGGGGGCGCGATAGCCTGCTGGGCAGTCATCGGGAAGCGTCTTCTTCCTTGGTGGCCAGGCCCCGCCCGGGATTCGCTGTCCCGGTCGGGGCCGACTCGTGTCTGGGGTTGGTGCCGCGAGCATATGCCCGACAACCGACCCCAAATCCAGCTCAGTTGCCATTTGTCACCCGCGCGAGTGATCAGCGTTCGTACGGGGTTCGGGTGGGGTGGGGCTGGTTCTTTCCCAAGGTTCTTTCAAAGCGTTTGACGTCGTGGTCCACCGGGTCGCGGGTTTCTACGACCCGGTCCACCGGGTCGTAGAAACCCGCGACCCGGTGGACCACAACTGCTTACGGTGAATGTCCGGCGCTTGTCCGGCGTTGTCCCGGCTGTCCGGCGTGACGGGTGGGGACGGTCATCGGTTGAGGAGCAAAGGCACGCGCGTCGGAAGTGGGGTACGGACGAGCGCCAACAACGAGACGGACGAGCACGGTTGGGATGTCGATCCCGAGGACGAGTCGGGCGCGGCGGTGGTCGCCGCCGTGGGCCGCCAGCTCAAGGTGTGGCGCGAGGCGGCCGGGATGCGGGCGGCGGAGTTCGGAGTGCTGATCGGGTACGGGGAGGACCTGATCTACAAGGTGGAGGGCGGCAGGCGCATCCCTCGGCCCGAGTACCTGGACAGGTCGGACGACGTTCTGGGCGCGCACGGCAAGATCGCCGTGATGAAGCAGGACTTGGCGGTGGTGCGGTACCCGAAGAAGGTTCGGGATCTGGCAAGTGCGGAAGCGAAGGCAGTCGAGCTCTCGGCCTATGTGGCGCACGGCTTGCATGGGCTGTTGCAGACCCCGGGCCATGCGCGGGCACTGTTCGAGGCCCGGCAGCCGCCGTACTCACAGGACGAGGTGGAGCGGATGGTCGCCGCGCGCATGGCCCGGCAGTCGATCTTCGAGCGCTTGCCCGCGCCCTCCCTCAACTTCGTTCAGGAGGAGTCAGCACTCATGCGGCCCATCGGAGGCAGAATGGAGTGGCGGCGGCAACTCGAACGATTGCTGGAGGTGGGAGACATGCGCAATGTGACGCTCCAGGTCATGCCGACGCATCGCGAGGCTCATCCGGGGATGGACGGCGACATCAACCTGATGAAGTTCGCGGACGGCACGGCGATCGGGCGTTCACATGGGGCGTTCAACGGACGCCGGGTCACCGACCCGAGGCACCTCCGTATCCTCGACCTGCGGCATGGCATCATCCGGGCCGAGGCTCTCACTCCTGGGGAGACTCGGGCCCTCATTGAGCGAGTATGGGGAGCGACATGAACTGCGGGACCTCTGCGCAGGGTGACTTCGAGTTGTTCTGGATCAAGAGCAGTTACAGCAGCAACGGCAACGAGGGCGACTGCATCGAGGTCGCCGCCGCCCCCGGCGCCGTCCTTGTCCGGGACTCCAAGGACGTCCGGCGCCCCCACCTCGCGCCCACACCACAAGCTTGGGCCGCCTTCGTCACCTACGCGGCCCGCACCGCATGACGCACCCCCACCTGCCCACCACCGAGGCCGCCGTCACGGCCGTACGGGAAGTGGCCCGGGCGTACAACCTGGAGATGACGGTCACCGACGACATCGGGGCCGATCAGACCTCCCGGCGGGACTCCGCGGGGGCCTTCGCCGTGGTCGACGCGGACGGGTCGCTGCCGCACGAGGCGTTCATCGAGCTGGGCGGGGTCCCGGCCGTCACCGTGCAGGTCTTCCCGGAGGACGACGCGCGGATCACCGTCGACGGGGTGGTCTTCGAGGACGTGCCCAGGGACTCCGTGCCCGCGTTCCTGCGGTCCGTTTACGGCGGCATGGCGTACGTGAAGGGGCGGTTCTTCCCGCCGGGGCAGTGGCTCGTCGTGCCGCTGCCCGGCGACGAGACGTACAAGGAACTGGTGCCGCGCGCCATGCTCAGCCCCTGGCTGTCCCGCAACTTCCGCAGTGCCTGAGGACATAGACCTCCTCGTCCGGCTCTTCGACGCGCTCGGGGCCGAGGACGCCGAGGGGTGGGCCGAGTCCGAGGCCGAGGAGGGGCTGCCGCAGCTCGCCCGGTTCCGGTTCCTGCGCATGGTGTGGCAGGACATCGACGCCTGGAGCACCACCGCGTCCGACTGGGTCGCCGCCTACCGCAGAGATGGGGCGGCGGGTGGCGCGGTCGAGCGGGCCGTGCGGCTCGGGCTGACCGCCGAAGACCTCGGCGAGATCGCCCGCGAGGTCGCCCGGGAGACCGCCTTCGCGATGCTCCAAGGGCTGGACGATCCGGACCGGGGTGACGAGCCGGACGAGGTGGCGGGGCAGCTGCCCGGATGGTTCCTCGGCGAGAACTCCGCGCGTGGCGGACCCACGGGGCGCATACTCAACGCCCTGCACGAGGACCTGAACGAAGCGGAACCGCAGACCCCCACCCGTACCGGAGGAGACACCGCATGACCGCGTTCGACGTGATGGAGCGGCGGATATGGGGCGGGCAGGCCGACGCCTACGCCCGCACCGCCGCCCGGCTCTGCGCCCACACCGTGCCCGCTCTGCTGGACGCCGCCGGTGTCGCGCCCGGGACCCGCCTGCTCGACGTGGGGTGCGGCAGCGGCAACGTGACGGCCGCCGCCCTCGGGCGCGGCGCCGCCGTCCGGGCCGTGGACGCCGAGCCCGGCATGGTCGAGGCGACCCGGCGGGCGGCGCCCGGGGCCGAGGTGCGCTCCGGGGTGCTGCCCCAGCTGCCGTACGCCGACGGGGAGTTCGACGCGGTCGTGGGCAACTTCGTGCTCAACCACGTCGGACGCCCGCTGGAGGCGCTGGTCGAGATGCGCCGGGTCACCCGCCCCGGAGGCACGATCGCGGTCACCATCTGGCAGCTGCCGGGCGCTCCGGGCCAGGCGCTCGTGGGCCGCGCCGCCCAGGCCGCCGGGCTGACCCGGCCCGACTGGCTGGCCATGGTGGACGAGGAACGCAACTTCCCGCGCACTCCGGAGGGGCTGTCCGCGCTGCTCAAGGCCGCCGGACTCGCGGACGTACAGGCCGACACGCACACCTGGGACCACCGGGCCGATCCCGAGGACTGGTGGGCGGGCCCCGCCGCCGGGATCGGCGCGATCGGCGGGATGGTCACCAGTGCCGGGCCGGAGGGGGCGGCGGCGGCCAAGCGCGAGTACGACGCGCTGTACCCCGAATTCCTCGCGGATGACGGGCTGCTGGCCCTGCCGCACGTGGCGGTGCTGGCTCAGGGCAGGGTGTAAGGGCCCCGGGCGGGGCCCCGCGCCCCGCCCCTCAGTTCTCCGTGACCGTGACCTTCTCGTCGTTCTTCAGCTGCTCGACCAGCGTCTTCACCTTCGCCTTGTCCCAGGCCAGGTTTCCGCCCACGTTGCCCGCGATCGGGATGTTCATCGACGTGCCGTCGCCGCCGGTGACGCCCTTCATCGCGAAGAACATCTTGCCGAGTGACCAGAGCGACATGTCCTTGTCCACGATCAGCGTGTCCAGGCCCGCGCCCATCGTCGGGTACAGCTTGAACGGGTTGGCGATCGTGGAGAAGGTCGCCGTCTGGCTCGCCAGGGCCGCGAGGAACTTCTGCTGGTTCTTCGTACGGTCCAGGTCCGAGGTGAAGGCGTGGCGGGTGCGGACGAAGGCCAGGGCCTGCTGGCCGTCGAGGGTCTGCTTGCCGGCCGGGAAGTCGGCGCCCGACCACTTGTCCTTGAACGCCTTCGGGATGTCCAGCTCGACCCCGCCGATCGAGTCCACGATCTTGGCGAAGCCGCCGAAGCCGATCTCGACGTAGTGGTCGATGTGCAGGCCGGTGTTGAACTCGACCGTGCGGACCAGCAGCTCGGGACCGTCCGTGGCGTACGCGGCGTTCAGCTTCGTCGTCTTGCCCGTGGCCGGGTACTTCTTGCCCGACTCGGAGCCGACGAACGACGGGATCTCGACGTTCGAGTCACGCGGCAGCGAGACCAGCGTCGGACCGTTGTCGCCGGTGTGCAGGATCATCATCGAGTCGGTCCGCTTGCCGTCGGCCGAGCCCGTGTGGAGCCGCTTCTTGTCCTCGGACGTCATGCCCTCACGGCTGTCCGAGCCGACGATCAGGTAGTTCGTCCCCTTGCCCGCCTCCGGCCGCTCGATGACCTTCGACAGGTCGACGGCGCGGTTCAGCTTGGAGTCGGCCCAGAAGTACGTGCCCACGGAGACGCCGAGCAGCGCGACGACCAGGACCAGCGCGCCGATCCGGATCCGCCGGCCCCAGTTGGGCGCGGGCCGGGGACGGCCCTGGGCGGGGCCCCGGTCGCCGCCGCCGGAGCCCGGTCCCTGGCCGCCGCCGTAGACCTGGCCCGTGTTGTACCCGCTGTCGTAACCCTCGTCGTACTGAGGGTTACCGCCGTCGTAGCCCGAGGGCTGCTGCGGCACCGGGCGCTGCCTCGGCGGCGCGGGGCGCTGCGGCGGCGGGGCCGGGCGGCGCTGGACGTGCGGCATCGAGCGGGCGCTCTCGGGCCGCTCGCTCGCGCTGCCCTGCCCGTAGCGATTACCGCCGCGGTTGTCGTCGGTCCAGCCGTCGGGCCAATCGTTCATACGGACCAGTGTGCAGTCCGGGGCCGCCCCTCTTACAGGGTGGGAGGAAAATCGCACCAGGGCTGTTGCGAAGCTGATGCATTGCGACGGCGTTCCGGCCCCCGCATAAGGTGGACGGCATGACAGATCAGGCTCCGCGCCCGGAGAGCGACATTCCGCCCAAGCCCACCGCGGCCTCCCGGACCACCCTCAGCCACATCATGACCGGCAGCGACACCAATCTGCTGGGGACGGTGCACGGCGGCGTGATCATGAAGCTGGTGGACGACGCGGCGGGTGCCGTGGCCGGCCGGCACTCCGGCGGCCCCGCCGTCACGGCCTCGATGGACGAGATGGTCTTCCTGGAGCCGGTCCGCGTCGGCGACCTCGTGCACGTACGCGCCCAGGTCAACTGGACCGGCCGCTCCTCCATGGAGGTCGGCGTCCGGGTCATGGCCGAGCGCTGGAACGAGTCGACGCCCGCGACCCAGGTCGGCAGCGCGTACCTGGTGTTCGCGGCGGTCGACGCGGACGGCCGGCCCCGCGCCGTACCGCAGGTGACCCCGGAGACCGAGCGCGACAAGCGGCGCTACCAGGAGGCCCAGATCCGCCGCACGCACCGCCTGGCGCGGCGCCGCGCGATCCGGGAGCTCCGCGAGAAGCGGCTGGCCGACGGCATCGAGGACTGAGGGCGCGGGGCCCACCCCTGACCGGTTCCGTCCTCAAGCGCCGGACGGGCTGGGTTTGCCCGGCCACCTCACGGGCACACCACCTCGTCCCCCTTCACCGCCCCGAACCTGCCCGGATCCGGCTCCTCCGCGTGGACCCGCTCGACCTTGCCGTAGTCCGCGCCCGCCGTCACCCGCATCGTCGCCCCCTGCCCCGGCACCGCCCGCAGCTCCGCCCCCGGCAGCGCCGCCGCCAGGGTCCTCGCGGACCGGTCCCAGCGCGGGTCGAACGTGACCAGGGTGTGCTTCAGGTCGTGCTGCGGTGCGGTGAGCGGGGCCCGGGTCGTGTCGAAGCCGGTGGCGTGCAGCGCGGCGTCGACCTTGGTGCCCAGGCCGTCCTTCGCGGTGCCGTTGTAGACCTGGACGCGGATCTGCTTCGGCGGGACGTCCACCTTCTTCGCGGGGGCCTTCTCGGCGGGCCGGGCGGTGGTCAGGGGTTTGTCCTCGCGCAGCGCGGTGAACAGCTGCTTCGACTTCACCGGGTCCCACTTCACCGTGGAACCGATGCCCTTGACCTGGTACGCCACATCGCCCATCGGTACCGAGGCGAATTCGGACGACGCGGGGGAGAAGCCCCGCATCGCCTGGCCGAGGGAGAGCATCTGCTCCGTGTCGAAGCCCCGGTCGGCCCGTACGGACTTCAGCAGGGTCGAGGCGACCTCGCGGAACTTCACCGGGTTCAGCAGCACCCCGCCGCTCGTCGCCTGCTTGATCAGCGCGGCCATGAACCTCTGCTGGCGCTGCATCCGGCCCAGATCGGCGGCCCCGTCGATATGCCGGGACCGTACGTACTGAAGCGCCTGGCCGCCGTCGAGCGTATGGGGGCCGGGCGCGAGGTCCAGGCCGGTGTAGGAGTCCTTCAGCGGGCGGGCCGTGCAGATCCTCACACCGCCGAGGGTGTCGACCGTGGTCATGAAGCTGGTGAAGTCGACCTCCAGGTAGTGGTCGATCTTGACGCCGGTCATGTGCTCCACGGTGCTCACGGTGAGGCCCGGCCCGCCCTCCGCGTACGCCGCGTTCAGCTTCACCGGGTGCGCCGCGTGCTCCTCGCCGGTCGTACGGTCCCGATGGGCCGGGATCTCCGCGTAACTGTCGCGCGGCAGGCTCACGACGCTGGCGCGCTCCTCGTCGGCCGACAGGTGCACCAGCATGATCGTGTCCGTGCAGTGGCAGGGCTCACCGCCCAGCCGGTACTTCCGCTTCTCGTCCTTGCTGATCTTCTCGCGGCCGTCGGTGCCGACCAGCAGCAGATTCATGCCGCGCCCGCTCGCGGGCCGGTTCTTCATGTCCTTGAACGGGTCGACGCGGTCGATCCCGCTCTCCAGATTCGTCACGACCGCGTGCCCGATCCCGCCCGCCCCGAGCACCAGGACCGAGAGCCCGGTCGCGACCCGCATGCCCCAGCGCGGCCGCTCGTCCTGCTTTCTCGGCCGCCGGCGCCGCACGGGCACGGGGCGGGGCCGGGTGGGACGGGGGGAGCGGTGCGGCGTGGGCACGGGGAGACACCTCCGCGGTGCGAGGGGAACCGTTCGCACGGTAGGCCCATACGATCCTCATCCCGGGAGGCCACCCGGCGGCGCGCGCCGCCGTCCCCCATTCGCGGTAACGTGGCGGCCGAATACCGCCTGGTGGGGTACGAGCCCCCGGCGCCCCCGAGGACCACCCGAGGACCACATGTCTGCCGCGCAGCCTCCCGCCGTCTCCGTGATCATGCCGGTGCTCAACGAGGAGCGCCATCTCCGTAACTCCGTGCGCCACATCCTGGAGCAGGAGTACGCGGGCGAGATGGAGGTCGTGATCGCGCTCGGCCCGTCCACGGACCGTACGGACGAGATCGCCGCCGAGCTGGTCGCGGAGGACCCCCGCGTCCACACCGTGCCGAACCCCACGGGACGCACCCCCGCCGCCCTCAACGCCGCGATCAAGGCGTCGAGCCACCCGATAGTCGTCCGCGTCGACGGCCACGGCATGCTCTCGCCGAACTACATCGCGACCGCCGTCCGGCTCCTGGAGGAGACGGGCGCGCAGAACGTCGGCGGGATCATGCACGCCGAGGGCGAGAACGCCTGGGAGGACGCCGTCGCGGCGGCCATGACCTCGAAGATCGGCGTCGGCAACGCGGCCTTCCACACCGGAGGCCAGGCGGGCCCCGCCGAGACCGTCTACCTGGGCGTCTTCCGCCGGGAGGCGCTGGAGAAGGCCGACGGGTACAACGTCGAGTTCATCCGCGCCCAGGACTGGGAGCTGAACTTCCGCATCCGCGAGTCCGGCGGCCTGATCTGGTTCTCGCCCGAGCTGCGCGTCCAGTACCGCCCCCGCCCCTCCGTCCGGGCGCTCGCCAAGCAGTACAAGGACTACGGCCGCTGGCGCCACGTCGTCGCCCGCTACCACGCCGGCTCCATCAACCTCCGCTACCTGGCGCCCCCGACCGCCGTCGTCGCCATCGCGGCCGGCCTCGTGGTGGGCGCGGCGGTCACCCCGTGGGCGCTGGTCGTCCCCGGCGGGTATGCCGCGGCGATCGTCGCGGGCTCCCTCCCGGCGGGCAAGGGTCTGTCGCTGAAGGCCCGCGCGCAGATCCCGGTCGCGCTGGCGACCATGCACATGTCCTGGGGCTACGGCTTCCTGACGAGCCCGCGCGCGCTGGCCAGGAAGGTCATCGCGAGCCGCCGTCCGGCGATCGCCGAGCCGGGCGCGCCGGTGGCCTGACCGAGGACCCTTCGTCTGGACCAGGCAGACGACGAGAGGGGGCGCCCGGCCGGACCGGGCGCCCCCTCTCGCGTACCGTCCGTCAGCTCTTTCCGTCCCACCGGTAGACGGAGTAGATGTCCATGCACTGGCTCTTGTCCGCGGCGTTGATGTCGTCCGCACCCTCCGGAAGGTCACCCGCCTCGACCTTCGGGGCCTTGTACACGGTGCCGTCGCGCCAGTCCGCACCGACGACGACGGTCAGCCCGCCGGCCTTCGGGTCCGCCTTGACCGCTGTCGTCGGCAGGCCCAGGGCCTTGGCGACGGACTGCGCGTCCGCCTTGCCCTGGGCCCCGTCCTCCTGCGGGTACCGCACCGCCGTGTCCTTGCTCGGGTCCAGGTCCTTCGAGGTGTCGGCCTCGGCGAAACCCTTGCCGTGCAGGAGGTCGGCGACCTCGGTGGCCCGCCCGTCCTTGGCCGCCTGGCCGACACCCGTGCCGTTCACCACCGAGACCCCGAGGGTCGCCGGCTCCGCCGCGGGAGGCCCGGAGGGGGTCGAGGAGGCCGAGGGCTTCTTCTCCTTGCCGTTCTTGTCGAACGCGACGTCCTCACGGACCAGACGCCACAGGGTTTCCGCGGACTTCTCGATGGGAACGAGCTTGTTCCGGTCCTGGGACCACTCGGCCGTCGGCATCGTCGTCATGGTGATGCGGTCGATCGGCACGCTCTTGAGCTGCATCGACAGGTCGTAGAGCTTCTTGACCGAACGGATCTCGTCGGAGACCTGGAGGGCATTGGTGGCCGTCTCCGCGAGGTCCATCAGCCGGCCCGCGTCCGACCAGAGGTTCTGCTTCTTCAGCGTGCGCAGCATGGAGTTCATGTACATGTGCTGCGCCTTGGCACGGTTCTGGTCATTGCCGAAGGCGTGCCGGGTACGCAGCCACTGAAGTGCCTGCTTGCCCTGCACCGTGTTCGTCCCCGCCGGCAGTTTGAGGCCGGAGCCGCCGCGCACGAGGCGGGTGGGCTTGTCCCACACACCCGTCTTCACACACACCTCGACACCGCCGATCGCGTCCGCCATGGCCACCACACCCGCGAAGTCGAGCATGATCCAGTGGTCGATGTAGACGCCGGTGAGCTTCTCCCAGGTGGTCAGCGTGCAGCCGGGACCCCCGCGCTGGAGGGACTCGTTGATCGGACTGCTGTCCGTCGCGGGGTACTTCTGACCCGTCTCGGAGTCCGTGCACTCCGGGATGTGGAGGATCGTGTCGCGCGGGATGCTGACCAGCGAGGAGTTCTTCCGGTCCGCCGAGATGTGCAACAGCATCTGGACGTCGGCCCGGGGCTTGTCCCCGGCCGTGTCCTTGCTGCCGCCGAGCTTCACGTTCTCCGCGCTGTTCCGGCTGTCCGAGCCGATCAGCAGGATGTTGAGCGGGCTGTCGCCCTCGGCGTTCGGCGCGGCCTTCTTCACACCGCTCTCGCCGCCGCTGCGGGCGCTGCTGCGGATGTTGTTGTTGAGGTGCTGGTAGTAGAGGTATCCGGCGGAGGCGGCGCCCAGGACGAGCACCGCCATGGATATCGCTATCCACTTGAACACCCGGCGTTTCCGGGACTTCTTGGCAGCCCGTTTACGTGACCTGCCGCGCCGGTGGCTCGCTCGGCCACCGCCGGCGTCACCCGGCCCGGCGTCACCGGGGCGCTCGCCGACACCCTCGTCCCCGCCCTGCCGACGGGAGTGCGTCCGCGACCGCGTCCCCTCCCCAGGCGTGCTGCTCCGTCCCACCAGGACCCCCCTGCTGCTCAGACTCGTATGGTGCGGTGACGCGGTGTCACTTGGAGCACCCCGCGGATTCGGCGCTGGACTTCGGGATGTCGATCTTCTTCGGCGCCGTGATGGGCGTACCGGCCGCCTGGAAGTCCTTGCCCAGCGTCAGCACCATCGCCTGAAGCCCCTCGGCGTCGGTGGTGCCCGGCTTCATCGCGGAGCCGGGCAGGCCCATCATCTCGGCGAGGGCGCGGGCCTGGTCCGCCTGGTTCGGGGCGTACTCCAGCGTCGTCTTGGCGATCTTCTCGGGCGCGTTGGCCTTGTTGGTGGACTTCAGGACGCCCTTGGTGTTCTGCAGCCAGCTGACCGTCTGCTGAGCACCGCCGGCGACGTTTCCACCGTTGTACACATCCACCCGGACGTCGGCCGCCGCCGCCTTGGTTCCCTTGAGGAGCGCGTCCTGCTTGCTCTTGGCCTTCTTCTTCTGCGCGGCCACCTCGGTCAGCGAGGTGTCGTCGCGCAGCATCGAGAACAGCTGCTCCGCCTGCGTCGGGTGCGGGACGACCGTGACGGGCTTGGGCTCGTCGGGGTTGTCGATCACCGGCATGGTGACGAACGTGATGTTCTTCGTGTCCGTCTTGGTGATCTCCTTGGCGAGCGTGCTGAGCTTCTTCACGTCGCCGATGGCCTTGTCGACGGTCAGCGCCTTGGTCGCCGCGTCCGCCACCTTGAACAGCTTCGTCGGGCTGGTCAGCGTGTCGTCCGACTTGGCCTGCTTGATCATCGACCCGATGAACTGCTGCTGGCCCTTGATCCGGTCGAGGTCGCTTCCGTTGGCGTAGGCGTGCCGCGTCCGTACGAACGCCAGCGCGTTCTCGCCCTGGACCTTGTTCGGGCCCGCGGGCAGGTTGAGGTGGGACTTGGAGTCGTTGATGGCGTGGTCGAGGCAGACGTTGACGCCGCCGACCGCCGTCGACAGGGTCTTCACCGCGTTGAAGTCGACCATCATGAAGTGGTCGATCTTCACCCCGGTCAGCTTCTCGACCGTGCCCATCGTGCAGCCCGGGTCGCGGCCGGACTCGCCGAGACTCCGGTTGAACCGGACGTGGTCCGTGCCCGGGATGGTCTTGTCGGAGCCGTCCTCCTGCCTGGACGTGCACTCCGGGATGTCGGTGATGAGGTCGCGCGGGATGCTCATCGCCGTGGCGTTGGTGCGGTCCTCGGAGACGTGGAACAGGATGTTCGTGTCCGCGTGGCCGACGCTGCCCTTGTCGCCGTAGCCCTCGTTGCCCTTACCGGTGCGTTTGTCCGTACCGATGATCAATATGTTGATCGGGGCGTTGGCCGTGACGACGTCCTTGTTACCGGCGTCGCCGATGTCCACGGTGTTGATGTTGCCGTTGAGGCGCTGGTAGAGCCAGTAGCCGCCGGCCGAGACACCCACGAGCGCGAACGCCATCACGCCGCCCGTCCACAGCAGCGCCTTCTTCTTGCGCGACTTGGGGGCCTTGCGCTTGCGACGGCCCGGGCCGGCGTCGCCGGGTGCGGGCCGCTCCTGGCCGCGCGGACCGTTCGCCGACCGCCGCCCGCCCTGGCGCGGCACCTCGGTGGCGCGTCGCGGGGAGTCGTCGGCGGGCGCGCGGCGAGGGGTGCCGGACGGCCCGCGCCGGGCCTGGGGGACCGAGGGCCGGGGGGAATTCCCTCCGGAGTGGTTCAGTCGCAGTTCGTAATCGCCGGTGTCCGGGTTGAGAACCCACTGGTCTGCGGGATCCATGTCTTCAGCCCGCCCACGGCTTTGCGCATCCACGGTTGCTCGAGTCCTCCGTCGGTGCCACGCGAGGCGCCTCCCCCGAAAAGGCGCTCAGTCTTTCTCTCCGGAAGTGCGCGGCCGGACGGCCGGTAGCACCGGATCGCGTCACACTATCCGTCTCATTCGGCGTCCAGCGACGCGCGTGACACATTCCACGGCCCTTACAACCGGGCATTCTTCCCATTGTGCGCGGAATGTTGGTGTCTGTTTGGCCATTGCTTTACTGCTTGCACAGGTCGGTCGCGGCATTGTTCCCCGAATACGTGGGTGTGGGCGACGGCCCCGAGGCGTCGGCCGAGTCCGGATTCCTGTCGCCGCTCTTGTCGTCGCCCTTGAGCTTGTCGGCGGGCACCACGGCGACCGGCTTGTCGTCGCGGAGCTGCTTGAAGAGCTTGTCCGCGTCGGGCTGCACCAGTTCGTCCCGGTTCCTGTCGAGGTGATACGGCTGCCGGGGCACCGTCAGGAACTGCACCTTCTCGGTGGGGACGTCACGCATGCCCCGCACCAGGTCGTAGAGGTCCTTCAGGCTGTTCAGGCCCGGGTCGGTGGTCAGCGCCTTGGTGGCCGCGTCGAGCACCGGGTAGAGCCGCGTCGGGTTGAGCAGGACGCCGTTGCTCTGCACCTTGTTCACGAGCGCCCCCAGGAACTGCTGCTGGCGGTCCATGCGGTCGGTGTCGCTCCCGTTGCCGAGCGACTTCCTGGCCCGTACGTAGCCGAGCGCCTGCTCCCCGTTGAGCTTGTGGCGGCCCGCGTCGAGCTTGAGATGGGCGTCCTTGTCGTCGACCGGCTCCTTGAGGCAGATCTCCACCCCGTGCACCGCGTCGACCATGTCCTTGAAGCCGTTGAAGTCGATGACCATGTGGTGGTCGACGCGGATGCCCGTCATCTTCTCGACGGTCCGGATGGTGCAGGCGGTCCCGCCCATCTCGAAGGCCCAGTTGAACTGCGCGAACTGCGCCTTGGTGGCGGTCTTGTCGGCCTTGTGGCAGGCCGGGATGTTCACCATCAGGTCGCGCGGGATCGACATCGCGGTCGCGCTCTTCCGGTTCGCCGCCAGGTGCAGCAGGATCGTCGTGTCCGAGCGCTGGCTGCCGCCGTCGTCGCGGCCGTACTCGCGGTTGTCGCCGGCCCGGCTGTCCGAGCCGATCAGCAGGATGTTCTCCGCGTCGTGCACGACGGAGACCGGCCGCTCCTTCTCGTACGTCTTCAGCTCGGCCGCCGCCGAGGTGTCCGTCCGGATGTTGTCGTCCAGCTTCTTGTACAGCCACCAGCCGACGCCCGCCGCGACGAGCACGACGAACGAGAGGCCGAGCGCGGTCCAGCGCAGCCAGTGGCGCTTGCGCTTGACGGTGATGTCCAGGCCCGCGCCCCCGTCCCCGCCCTCCGGTGGTTCCTCCGGGGCGGGCCCGGGACCGCTGCCGGACCCGCTGCGGGTCTCACCGCCGGGGGCGGCCGCCGCTTCGGGCGTGCCCTCCTCGCCGGATCCGCCCTCTTCGCCGGGCGGCGGTGCGTCCGGAGTCCGGTCCTCGCCCGCGGCCGAGTCGTCGGGATCGCCCGGAGTGCCGGCGCTTTCGGTCACGTCTGCGTCCATCCTTCACGTTCGGCGGCGCGCTGGGCCGCCGGTCGCAGAAGTAGACGGCTGAACCTCACGCTTGGTTGTGCCTCGGCTGGTCTGTACGGCAGATCATGTACCGGAGTTGAGCGCCGACACGGGGGACTCGGCCCACGATGGGCCGGACGGGTGCCCCCCTCGCGCCTCTTTTCATACCGGTCCCGGGCACGGTCACACCGTCAGCGTGACCCGCTCGCTCTCCACCCGCTGCGCCAGCGCCTCCGCGCCCAGCCGGTCGAGGTGGCGGCACAGGACCACGGAGCCCCCGGTCGCCAGCGGCGCGTACAGCCCGGCGGCGAGCCCGTCCCAGGTGTCGTACGTACGCCCCGTCAGCAGCCGTGAACCGGCGCCCAGGCCCAGCGCCGCACCGTCCTCGCGGCCCCGCGCCACCAGCTCCGCCGCCGTGAACGAGGCCCCGCCCACCGTCAGCGCCGGCGCGTCCGGGTCCACCGGGGCGAACGGCGCGAAGCGGTCGCCCTGCCCCGGCACCTCCACCGCGTAGTCCGCGAAGCCCTCGGGCGCCTGCGGGAACCGCCCGCCCAACGGGCGCAGCGCCAGGGCGATCCGCTCGCCCCGGCAGGCCCGCGCCGCGTCCAGCGTGTCCGGGCCGGAGACGACCAGGTCGGCGGCGGCCGGGTCGCCCCGCACCTCGGCGACCACGCCGACCGAGGCGCAGGCCAGCAGCCAGACCGCGGACTGCCAGTGCGCGGGGAGCAGCAGCGCGAGCCGGTCGCCGGGCTCGGCCGCCAGATCGCCCTGGAGCAGGTTGGCGGTCTTGGCCACCCAGTTGGCGAAGGTGGCCGCCGACAGCTCGACGCGCTCCCCGGTGGCGTCGTCGTAGAAGGTGACCAGAGGGCGGGCCGGGTCCGCGGCGAGCGCGGAACGCAGCAGGTCGGCGGGGGTGCGGTCGCTGGCGTTCATGGGCGGAAGCGTACGCGGCCGGGCCGGCGGGCGGCGGCCCCCGCGACAGCCCCGTACACCGGCCCGCCGGATGCGCAACCGAACGCCCGGGAGCGCGTCTCCACAAAGAACCGGGGACCGCCGTCCGAAGGCGCGCCATATCCGTCTGCATACACTGGCCAGCCGAAGAAGCTGCTGTCCCATCCCCGCTGGGCTCGGGGCGAGCTGATCCAGTGGGGATGGGACAACCGCTCCACACGACGCCCGGCCCCAGCAGGAAGCGAAGACAGTGCTGTGACAGAGGCAAAAGAAGCGATCCTCCTGGTCGGCGGCAAGGGAACCCGGCTGCGCCCGCTCACGGTGCACACGCCCAAGCCCATGGTTCCGGCGGCGGGCGTCCCCTTCCTCACGCACCAGCTGGCGCGTGCCCGGGCCGCCGGGGTCGAGCACATCGTCCTCGCCACCTCGTATCTCGCCGAGGTCTTCGAGCCGTACTTCGGCGACGGCTCCTCGCTCGGCCTGCACATCGAGTACGTCACCGAGCGCGAACCGCTGGGCACCGGCGGAGCCATCCGGAACGTCGCCCACCGCCTCGCGTCGGGCCCGGACGAACCGGTCCTCATCTTCAACGGCGACATCCTCACCGGGCTCGACATCCGGGCCCTGGTCACCTCGCACGCCGACTCCGGCGCCGACGTCTCCCTCCACCTGACCCGGGTCGAGGACCCGCGCGCCTTCGGCCTCGTGCCGACCGACGACACCGGCCGCGTCACCGCCTTCCTGGAGAAGCCGCAGACGCCCGAGGAGATCGTCACCGACCAGATCAACGCCGGCGCGTACATTTTCCGCCGCTCGGTCATCGACACCATCCCGGCCGGCCGCCCCGTCTCCGTCGAGCGCGAGACCTTCCCCGGCCTCCTCGCCGACGGCGCCCACCTCCAGGGCATGGTCGACTCCACGTACTGGCTGGATCTCGGCACCCCGCAGGCGTTCATAAGGGGCTCCGCCGACCTGGTGCTCGGCCGCGCGCCCTCCCCGGCGGTGCCGGGCCGCTGCGGCGACCGCCTCGTCCTGCCGACCGCCTCGGTCGCCCCCGACGCCAAGCTCTCCGGCGGTACGGTCATCGGCGACGGCGCGGTGATCGGCGCGGGCGCCCGGATCGACGGCTCCACCGTCCTCGCGGGCGCGGTCGTGGAACCCGGCGCGGTGATCACGGACTCCCTGGTCGGCGAACGCGCCAGGATCGGCAGCCGTACGGTGCTGGCCGGCGCGGTCGTCGGCGACGGCGCGGAGGTGGGCGCCGACAACGAGCTCCGCGAGGGCGTACGCGTCTGGTGCGGGGCGCACCTCCCGGACGCGTCGGTCCGGTTCTCCTCGGACGAGTGAGCGACCCGGCGGCTCCGGCCCGCACGCGGACCGGGTGGCCGGAAATCGCCGTACCCTCGACAGGCAGCCCCGACGACCGAGGACCTCTTCCGTGGCAGGACGATTCGCTCCCCGCAACGCCCGGCGCGCGCCCGTCCCGCACCAGGCGGCGGCCGTGCCCGTACCGGCGCCGCAGACCCGTGTCTGGACCCCGCCGGGCCCGCTCGACCTGAGGCTCGTCCTCGGCCCCCTGCGCCGCGGCCCCGCCGACCCCACGTTCCGGATGGTCGCCGACGGCTCCGTCCGCCGGGCCAGCCGCACCCCCGAGGGCCCCGGCACGCTCCACGTCGTCGCCCGCGACGACCGGATCGAGGCGTCCGCCTGGGGGCCCGGCGCGGCCTGGCTGCTGGACCAGCTGCCCACGCTGCTCGGCGAGGGCGACGACCCGGCGGCCTTCACCCCGCGCCACCGCCTCCTCGCCCAGACCCAGCACCGCCGCCCCGGCCTGCGGCTGCTGCGCACGGGCCTGGTGCTGGAGTCGCTGATCCCGTCGGTCCTGGAGCAGAAGGTCACGACGGACGAGGCGTACCGCGCCTGGCGCCTCCTGGTCCGCCAGTACGGGGAGCCCGCGCCGGGCCCGCAGGAGTACGGCCTCTACGTCATGCCGGACGCCCGCACCTGGTCGCTGATCCCGTCCTGGGACTGGCACCGCGCGGGCGTCGACAGCAAGCGCTCGGCGACGATCCTGCGCACGGTCCGGGTGGCCCGCCGCATGGAGGAGGCGGCCGCGATGGACCTCCCCGACGCGCTGACCCGCCTCCAGGCCGTCCCGGGCATCGGCCCCTGGACGGCGGCGGAGACCCTGCAACGCTCCAACGGCGCCCCGGACGCGGTGACGGTCGGCGACTTCCACCTCCCCGGCATCGTCGGCCACGCCCTGGCAGGCAACCGGAACGCGGACGACGAGGAAATGCTCGCTCTCCTGAGCCCGTACGAGGGCCAACGCCACCGTGCGACCCGCCTGATCCTGCTCTCGGGCGCGACGCCTCCGCGCAGGGCGCCGCGTTTCCAGCCGAGGGACATCGCACGGTTGTAGAACGGTGCGCTCCGGGCGCCCGACGTCGGTTCAAGCCCGCCTGGCGGTGTATTCGAGCCCGTCCGGCGATGGAGGACCGGGGCCCGGGGCAGAGCCCCGAAACCCCGCGGCCGCGTCAAGCTCACCGCACCACGACGAAGTCCTCCGCGGACCGCCCCACCCGCGGCCCGGGGGCCGAAACCGGGTGCCCCACCGCAACCGCCCCCAACGGATCCCAGGACTCGGGCAGCCCCAATACAGACCGCACCACCTCCCGGCAGAACATCGTCGAGGACACCCACGCAGACCCCAGCCGCTCCCCGGCCAGCGCCACCAGGAAGTTCTGGATCCCCGCCCCCGCCGCGACCACGAACATCTCGCGCTCCGCGCCGTCCCGCCGCTCGTCCCCGTACGCGTGCGAACCGTCCATCACCATGCACGGCACCACCAGATACGGC
Source organism: Streptomyces sp. NBC_00209 (assembly GCF_045206345.1). Classification (NCBI taxonomy): domain Bacteria; kingdom Bacillati; phylum Actinomycetota; class Actinomycetes; order Kitasatosporales; family Streptomycetaceae; genus Streptomyces; species Streptomyces sp. NBC_00209. Next base: position 4,406,061 of record NZ_CP108121.1, read on the forward strand.
GCCCGGCGCAGCACCTCGCCCCGCCGCACCCGCTGGGCGATCGACTCCTCGCTCTTGCCGTCGCGCCGCAGATCCGCGACCCACGCGTCCCGCATCGCGTCGAGCAGCCGGGTCCGCGACTCGGGGGACTCCAGCAGGACGAAGCGCCACGGCGTCGTGTGGTGCGGCGCCGGCGCGGTCACGGCGGCGGCGACCGCACGCCGTACCGCCCCCGGATCCACCGGCTCGTCCGTGAACTCGCGCACCGTGCGCCGCTGCGTCACCGCCTCCCGGACCGCCTCCGAGGTCCCCAGCCGGAACATGTCGTCGGCCGCGACCCGCACCATCGCACGGGCCCCCCGCTCGTCCGCCGCGTCCACGACATGCCCGAGCCCGCGCACGACGGCGACGGGCAGCCCGTCCGTCTTGCCCTTGACCAGGTCACCCGCGGCGGCCAGCTCGTCGGCGGTGGCGATCACGGTCGCGTTCAACGGGTTGCCGTGCGCGTCCCGCCCGCCCCGCAGGTCGTCCAGCACCCGCACCCCCGCCGCACCGATGGCGACATCGGTCAGCCCGTTGCGCCAGGGCCGCCCGAAGGTGTCCGTGACGAGGACGCCGACCTCGACGCCGAGCGCCGCCCGCAGCCCTTCCCGGATCGCCCGGGCCGAGGCGTCGGGGTCCTCGGGGAGCAGGAGGACCGTCCCGGCGGGGGTGTTCGACGCGTCGACACCGGCGGCGGCCATGACCAGGCCCTGCCGGTTCTCCACGATCCGCAGCGGACCGCGCCGCGCCACCACCCGTACCGTCTCGGCGTCTATGGCCGCTTCCCGGTCGGTGGCCTCGGTGATCCGGCCCTCCGCCTTGGAGACGATCTTCGAGGTGACGAGCAGGACATCGCCGTCCACGAGCCCCGGCCCGGTGGCCGCGATCAGCTTCGCGAGGTCGTCCCCGGGTCGCACCTCGGGCATCCCGGGAAGGGCCCACACCCGGTAGGAGGGGGCGTCGGCGGCGCTCACGCGCGGACCTCCCCGGCGAGCGCCAGCGCCTGACGCGCCATCTCGGCGGTGGCGGCGACGTCGGTCATCATCAGCGGTACGGACCGGCAGCGGATGCCCGCCGACTCCACCCGCTCGACCGCCCCCGCGTCCACGGTGTCGACCAGCCAGCCGTCGAGCAGCCCGGACCCGTAGTGCTCGGCGACGGCGGCGGCGGTCGATTCGACGCCCACCGCCGCGAGGACCTTGTCGGCCATCCCGCGCACCGGCGCGTCACCGACGATGGGGGAGAGGCCGACGACCGGCACCCCGGCCTCGGCGATGGCCTCGCGGATGCCGGGCACGGCGAGGATCGTGCCGACGGAGACGACCGGGTTGGACGGCGGGAAGAGGATGACGTCGGCCTCGGCGATGGCCTCCAGGACCCCGGGCGCCGGCTTCGCCTGCTCCGCGCCGACGGGCACGATCGCCCGCGCCGGCACGGCGGCCCGCAGCTTCACCCAGTACTCCTGGAAGTGCACGGCCCGGCTCTCGCCGTCCTCCTCGATCGCCACATGCGTCTCGACGCGGTCGTCGGACATGGGCAGCAGCCGGACGCCCGGCTTCCAGCGGGCGCAGAGCGCCTCGGTGACGGCGCTGAGCGGATAGCCCGCGCCGAGCATCTGCGTACGGACGATGTGCGTCGCGAAGTCGCGGTCGCCGAGCCCGAACCACTCGGGGCCCACGCCGTAGGCGGCGAGCTCCTCCTTGACGCGGAACGTCTCGTCCGTGCGGCCCCAGCCCTGCTCCTCGTTGATGCCACCGCCGAGGGTGTACATCACGGTGTCGAGGTCCGGGCAGACCTTGAGCCCGAACAGATGGATGTCGTCACCGGTGTTGCCGATGACCGTGATGTCCGCGTCGGGCGCGGCCTCCTTGAGACCCCGCAGGAAACGAGCACCACCGATACCGCCGGCCAGAACCACAATGCGCATGCGAAACAGTCTGTCAGGCGGAGCCCGGTCCTTGTCGGGGGGCCGTTCAGGCAGTCGCCGCCACCGGGGCGCACTGCGCGGCGTGCATCGGCATGTCGGTGAGGCCCGGGTAGTAGACGTGGAGGCTGACGGCCGGTTCCAGGGAGTCGTTGACGACCTCGTGGACGTAGCCGGGCGCGAAGACGCGCTGCGCGCCCGCGCCCAGCGTCCGCTTTCCCCGGTCCGTACGTTCGGTCAGCTCGCCGTCGAGCACGGTCAGGACGCCGGAGGACAGCCCGTGGTCGTGCAGCCCGCTGCCCTGCCCGGGCACCCAGCTCAGCAGCCAGACCTCGTAGCCGAGTGGGGTCTCCCCTGGTCGAGCGGAGCCGAGACCTTGGGGAACGGTGTGCAGGCGGTGGTACCAGCGGGTGGTGGCGTCGTACCGGACGAGCGGCGCCCACCGGTCGCGGTCGGCGGCGATGCTACGGGCGAGGCCGACGAACTCCGCCACGGTGGTGGGGTGTTCGGGCGCGGGGCGAAGGAGGTGCTGGACCTCCAGGAGGTCGCCGGCGATCTGGAGGTCGCTGTCGCTGCTGTTCATGGGAGCGGTGTTTCCTCGGCGGGGTGCGAGTGCGGCGTGTGGTGCGGGGGCTCGTCGCGGGGGCCGGGAGCGCCGGTGGCCGGAGGGGCCGCGCGGGGGAGGGTCGGGACGAGCGGTGCCGGGCCGGAGCGGAAGGGCTACGACGGCGTCGGCGGCATCAACAGCTGAGACAGCTGGAACAGCAACAGCGAGCCTGGACAGCGCTACGGAACCCACGGGCGCGGGTCGCGTGCGTCGCTGAGGTCACTGGCATGCCATCAAGGAGAACCGGAGAGCCGCCCGGTGTCAACCCAATGCCCGGTTTGGCGGCAATGTTTCACCTCATCCGGTTACTCCGCCCGGAGAAAGGTTTTAGCGGCTCGTGGCGGGGACAGGTGGCGCAACAACCGCGCTGCCAAACGCGAGCGCGGCGCCGTGACCCGAATGTGATCTTGGTCGCTTCAGTGATCGAATCGAAACGTGTCCGCGTCCGCGGCGGTTTGTCTCCATGGCGGGCGGGAGCGCGGTAGCGCCCATGGCATATGTCAGGTTTTTGGTGATTTGAACACTTAACGCATACGGTTGGTGCCGCAGGGTGAATACCGGGGCCAATAGCAGATCCGGGCTTGACCAGCCAGAGCTACACGCTTGTAATTTCACCCGTGTCGTTCGGCCGATTCGGTAACGGCCGCATCACGGGACGCAAGAGACAGACGAGGGGCGCACATGACCGAGCTGTTCCAGCAACTGCTGGTCGAGGACGCGGACGAAGAGCTCGGCTGGCAGGAGCGCGCGCTGTGCGCCCAGACCGACCCCGAGTCCTTCTTCCCCGAGAAGGGTGGATCGACCCGCGAGGCGAAGAAGGTCTGTCTCGCCTGCGAAGTCCGGTCCGAGTGCCTGGAGTACGCCCTCTCGAAGGACGAGCGGTTCGGCATCTGGGGCGGCCTCTCCGAGCGCGAGCGGCGCCGCCTGAAGAAGGCGGCGGTCTGACCGGGCCGACAGACCCGGCCCGGCCCACCACGCACACATCACGGCCCGCCGCCTGCACCCGCAGGCGGCGGGCCGTCGCCGTACCCGCGAACCCCGCCCGCGCCGGCCCTACGCCGTATCCGCACAGCGCCACCGTCATGCCCCGCCGCCCCCGGAATCCGCGCCGGCCGCTACCCCCTCGCGCCCTCGTTCAACCGCTCCGCGCCACCCCGGTTACCCCTACCGTTAGTGTGGGGCCCCGTCCGAGACGCGCCAACGACCAGACAGAGCGCGCGTGTACACCGATGCAGCCCCCGGGGGGACGTCCCCCGGACCCGGCCGGAGGGCCCGTACCTCGATGTCCGTGCACAGCCAATCAACGGCGCCGTACGCGGCCGCCGCCGCCCCCGAGTTCCCCCGGCATGTCGTCACCGCCGTGCTCGTCTCCCACGACGGCGCACGCTGGCTGCCCGACGCGCTCGCCGGACTGCTCGGCCAGGAACGCCCCGTACAGAACGTCATCGCCGCCGACACCGGCAGCGCCGACGACTCCGCGCGCCTGGTCACCGAGGCCCTCGGCGCCGACCGCGTCCTGCACCTGGCGCGGCGTACGAGCTTCGGCACCGCCGTGGACGAGGCGAGTCGCACGGCCGGCGTCCTCACCCCGGACGACCTGCCCTATCTGAAGCGGCCCAGCGGCTGGGACCCGGTCACCCGGACCTGGCGCGACGAGGCGTACGAGATGCCCGAGCTGCCGCACGGCGAGCCGGTGCAGTGGCTCTGGCTGCTCCACGACGACTGCGCGCCCGCGCCCGACGCCCTCGCCGAGATGCTGCGCGTCGTGGACAACGACCGGCACGCCGCGATCGTCGGCCCCAAGCTGCGCGGCTGGTACGACCGCCGCCAGCTCCTCGAAGTCGGCGTCTCCATCGCCAACAGCGGCCGCCGCTGGACCGGCCTCGACCGCCGCGAGCAGGACCAGGGCCAGCACGACCAGGTCCGTACCGTCCTCTCCGTCTCCACCGCCGGGATGCTCATCCGGCGCGACGTCTGGGAGGAGCTCGGCGGCTTCGACCGCAGGCTCCCGCTCATGCGCGACGACGTCGACCTGTGCTGGCGCGCCCACATGGCGGGCCACCGGGTGCTCGTCGCCCCCGACGCCGTCCTGCGGCATGCCGAGGCGTCCGCACGGGAACGCCGCCCCATCGACTGCGCCGGCCGCAACGTCGCCAGCCCGCACCGCGTGGACAAGGCGGGCGCCGTCTACACGATGCTCGTCAACGCCCGCGGCAAGAAACTGCCCTGGGTCATGCTCCGGCTCGTCCTCGGCACCCTGCTGCGCACCCTCGCCTACCTCGTCGGCAAGGTCCCCGGCCAGGCCCTGGACGAGGTCACCGGACTCCTGAGCACCCTGCTGCGCCCCGGCCGCATCCTGTCCGCCCGCCGCGCCCGGGGGAAGGGCGCCGTCGACGCCGCCGAACTGGGCGGCCTCTTCCCCGCACCCGGTGCCACCATCCGCGCCACCGTCGACCAGGTCGCCGGAAACTTCGGCGGCGGCTCCGACGCCGACGCGGGCGGCTCCCGGCACGGCGCAGTCGAGTCCGGACCGGGCGGCGACGACGCCGACTACCTGGAGATCGACCAGTTCGCCCGGCTGAAGAAGGTCGGCCGCAAGCCGGGACCGGTCCTCTTCGCCCTGCTCCTCCTGGTCTCCCTCGTCGCCTGCCGCGACCTCATCGGCGGCGGCGCGCTGGCCGGCGGCTCCCTGCTGCCCGCCCCCGGCGACGTCTCCGACCTGTGGGCGCGCTACGCGGACGGCTGGCACCCCGTCGGCACCGGCGGCACCCAGACCGCACCGCCCTACCTCGCCGTCATCTCCGCCCTGTCCGCGCTGTTCCTCGGTTCCACCGGCTTCGCGCTCACCCTGCTGCTCGTCTGCTCGGTCCCGCTCGCCGGACTCACCGCGTACTTCGTCACGCGCCCGCTGCTGCCCTCGCGGCTCCTGCGGGCCTGGGCGAGCGTCGCGTACGCCTTCCTGCCCGCGGCGACCGGCGCCCTGGCGACCGGCCGCCTCGGCACCGCCGTCCTGGCCGTCCTGCTGCCGCTGATCGCGCGCACGGCCGTCTCCGCGCACGGCATGCTCGCCTCCGGCGACGCCCGCGGCAGCTGGCGCGCCACGTGGGCGTACACCCTGCTCCTCACCCTCGCCATGGCGTTCACGCCGATCGTGTGGCCGCTCGCCGTGGTCCTCGGCCTCGGCGTCCTGGTGCTGCGGCGCGGTGACGTCACGGCGTACGCGCTCCGCTTCCTCGCCGCCGTCGGCACCCCGGTCCTGGTCCTCGCGCCCTGGTCGCTCTCCCTGCTGAGCAGCCCGTCCGCGTTCCTGAAGGAAGCCGGACTGGAGACCGGTACGGGCTCCGCCTCCGCCCTGGACCTCCTCGGCATCAGCCCCGGCGGGCCCAAGGCCGCGGGCGGCGTCCTGCTCCTCGGCATCGTCCTCGCCGCGCTGGCCGCCCTGCTGCGCGGGGAGCGGCAGTTCGCCGTCCGGACCGCCTGGGCGGCCGCCCTGGTCTCCCTCGCGTTCGCCGGGCTCGCCAACGGCTCCGGCTGGGCCGGCCCCGCCACGCTGGTCTACGGCGCCGCCCTCATCGCCGCCGCGCTGGTCGGCGCGGACGGTGCCCGCATCCGCGTCGCCGAACTCAGCTTCGGCTGGCGCCAGCCGGTCGCCGCCCTGATCGCCCTCGCGGCGGGCGTGGCCCCCGTGCTCGCCGCCGCCGGCTGGATGCTCGGCGGCGCGGCGGGCCCGCTGGAACGCCGCGACCCGGTCCAGGTGCCCGCGTTCGTCGCGGAGGAGAGCGGCACCCGCGACCAGCCGCGCACCCTGGTCCTGGGCGGCACCTCGTCCGCCTCCGTCGACTACACCCTCGTCCGCGGCTCGGGCGCCCGGCTCGGCGACGCGGAGCTGGCCGAGGCCCAGGGCGGCAACAGCCACCTCGACAAGGTCGTCGCCAATCTGGTCGCCGGCTCCGGCGCCGACCAGGGCAGCCAGCTCAGCGGCTTCGCGATCCGTTACGTCCTCGTGCGCGACGGAGCGCCCCAGCAGATGAGCCGGGTGCTCGACGCGACCCCGGGCCTGAGCCGGCTCAGCCAGCTCGACGGCAGCGCCCTGTGGCGGGTGGACCGGCAGGTCGCCCGGATCATGATCGTTCCGTCCGCCGCCGGCGACGAGTCGCTCCCCGTGGGCTCCCAGCCGGTCGAGGCGCACACCAGGATCCCGGCGGGCGGCTCCGGCCGGGTGCTGCGGATCGCCGACGCGGCCGACCCCGGCTGGCAGGCCACGCTCGACGGCCGCGCGCTGACCGCCAAGACCGTCGACGGCTGGGCCCAGGGCTTCGCACTGCCCACCGAGGGCGGCACCCTGGACCTCACGTACGAGGAGCCCTTCACCCACACCGTGTGGATCTGGGCGCAGATCGCGCTCGCCGTGGTCCTCGTGGTCATGGCCCTGCCCGGTCGCCGCCGCGAGATCGACGACGACCTGCCGGAGGAGGCCGAGGCGGTCGCCGCCGAGCCGGTCGCCGGCGAGGGCCGCCGCGCCCGCAGGCTGCGCGCCGCCGCCCTGGCCGAGAGCGAGGCCGCCGAGGGCGCCCCCGAGCAGCAGGACGCGGAGGGCGTCCCGGACCTGTACGAGACCGGCGAGCAGCCCGCGTACGTTCCCGCCCAGCAGAGCGCCGAAACCGGCCCGGCGGCCCCGGAGGGCGACGACAACGTCTTCGTACCGCAGCAGCAGTACGGCGACTGGGACGACGGGCAGGGCCAGTACCAGGACGCGGCCTATCCGCAGTACCAGGACGGCCAGTACCAGGAGGGCGCCCAGTACCAGGACCCGCAGTACGCCGAGGGGCAGCAGCAGCCGGACACCGGCGGCTACGACCCGTACGGCTATCCGCAGTATCAGGAGGGCCAGTACCAGGACGGCCAGTACGTGGGCCCCTACGACCCGCCCGCGTACGACCCGCAGTCCTATGACCCGAACGGGTACGGCCCCGAGGCCGGGCAGTACGGCGAGCAGCAGCCGTACGACCCGCAGAACCCCGAGAACCCCGCCCCGGGCCAGAACCCGTGGCCGACCGGTAACGCATCGCGAGGCGAGTCCGAGTGAAGTCCACCAGCGCCCTGTCCCTCATCGCCGGAGCGGTCGCCCTGGCCGCCGTCACCGGGTTCGCCGCGCTCAACGAACCGTCAGGCGACAGCACGGCGGAAGCGAGGACGGCCACCCGGCTGCCCGTCGAACGCACCAGCCTGCTGTGCCCGGCGCCCGGCCTCTCCGACCTCTCGGAGACGGCGTACACGGCTTTCACACCGTCCGGTGCGAGCGGCGGCTCCGCCACGGCCGGCACCGCCGAGCTCCTGTCCTCCGCGAAGGACGACGAGGCGAACGCCGACGACAAGTCCGACGACAAGTCCGACGAAAAGGACAAGGATAAGAAGAGCAAGAAGGACAAGGCGGACAAACCGGTGGTCTCCCTCAAGGAGCCCGGCAAGCCCGCCACCGGCGAGGCGTCGGGCGCCGACTCACCCGCCCTCATCGGCACCGCGACCGGCCGGCTCGCCCCCGGCTGGACCGCCCAGCAGACCACCACCATCGAGGCGGGCGACGGCCGCGGTCTGCTCGGCATCAGCTGCACCGCGCCCGACACGGACTTCTGGTTCCCCGCGGCGAGCACCGCCAAGTCCCGCGAGGACTACGTCCACCTCACCAACCCGGACGACACCGCGGCCGTCGCCGACATCGAGCTGTACGGCCCGGACGGCTCCCTCAAGTCCGACGTCGGCGAGGGCATCACGGTCCCGGCGGGCTCCGGCGTCCGGGTCCTGATCTCGACGCTCACGAGCAAGGCCGCCGACGACGTCACCGTCCACGTCACCACCCGTACGGGCAGGGTCGGCGCGGCCGTCAGGGCGGCGGACGACAAGACCGGCAGCGACTGGCTCACCGCCTCCGCCGAACCGGCCGGCACGGTCGTGCTGCCCGGCATCCCGGCCGACGCGACCTCGGTACGCCTGGTGGCCTTCGCCCCCGGCGACGACGACGCCGACCTCGGCCTGAAGCTGCTCGGCAAGACCGGCGCGGTCACCCCGGCCGGCCACGAGGAACTGCACGTCAAGTCGCACATGACCGCCGGAACGGACCTCAAGGACATCACCCGCGGCGAGGCGGGCTCGCTGATGCTGGTGCCGTCCGAGAAGGGCGAGGCCACCCCGGTCGTCGCCGCCCTGCGCGTGGTCCGGGGCAAGGGCGACAAGCAGGAGGTCGCCTACATCCCGGCGACCGCCCCGGTGGGTGCCCGCGCGACCGTCGCCGACAACCGGTCCAAGGGTTCGGTCCTCTCCCTCACCGCCCCCGGCGCCGCCGCGACCGTCAAGGTCACGGCGTCGGCCGGCAGCGGCGGCGGTAAGCCCGTCAGCAAGACGTACAAGATCGCGGCGGGCACGACCACGGCGGTCACCCCGCCCGTGCCGACGGGCCTCAAGGGCACCTACGCCCTGACGGTCGAGACGCAGTCGGGCGGCCCGGTGCACGCCGCGCGCACGCTCACCGAGACCGTGAACGGCATCCAGATGTTCACGGTGCAGACGATGCCGGACGACCGGGGCACGGTGGAGGTCCCGGCGGCCCGCCAGGACCTGTCGGTGCTGGACGACTGAGCAGGGCGGCCGAGAGGGCCGCTACTCCTGCCCGTAACGGGGATCGACGGACTCGGGCGCCAGCCCCAGCAGCTCCGCGACCTGCTCGACCACGATCTCGTGGACGAGCAGGGCGCGCTCGTCACGGCTCTTGGTGCGCAGCTCGACCGGGCGCCGGTAGACGGTGATGCGGGCGGGCCGACTCTTCTCGGCGGAGACCGCGTCGCCCAGCGGAACCGTCTCCTCCGCCGTCTCCGGCACATCCAGGACGACGAAGTCGACCTCTGCCAGCTGCGGCCAGCGCCGCTCCAGCCGCTCCACCGAGTCCTGGACGAGATCACGGAAGTTGTCCGCGCGGCTTGCCGACAGCGGCACCTGCGGCGGGGCGACGGGCCCGCGCATGCCTCGGCCGTGTCGGTCCCGGCGCCGCGGACGCGGCTCGGACGGGCTGGGCGGTACGGAACTGTCCATCACCGACGCAGCCTAACCCCCGGCGGCCCGCCCGGCCGGAGGGCGAGCGGGCCCGCGCCGCCCTGTCCGCTCTTGAGCGATCCGGCCACACCGGAGCCCGTTTCCGGCCCCGCTCGCGACCGCCGGGCCGACGCCTTGTGAAAGGTTCGCGGCACAGCGGTGACCGGAATCATTGCCGTCAGGGCCCTCGTCCTCTCCTCCCGCGCAGGTCAGGGGAGTTGCCCGAGGGGCGCGTGCGCCGGACGGCACAGGGCGACACGGAGGGGTGAGCCGGGGGAGAGTCGTCGCAGCCCGCTCAAGAGTGCGGTACCGTCCAACATCGTGAGCCCTGTACGTCGCTGTTCGCGCACCGCGTGCGGCCGCCCTGCCGTCGCGACACTGACGTACGTCTATGCCGACTCGACTGCGGTCCTCGGCCCGCTCGCCACCTACGCCGAGCCCCACTGCTACGACCTCTGTGCCGAGCACAGTGAGCGGCTGACCGCGCCTCGGGGCTGGGAGGTCGTCCGGCTCTCCGACCCGTCCGCGCCCAGCCGCCCCAGCGGCGACGACCTGGAAGCGCTGGCCAACGCCGTACGGGAAGCCGCGCGTCCGCAGGAGCGAGGCGACGGCCCCCAGGGAGGCGGCCGCCGGACCGCCGACCCGATGGAGGTCGCCCGCAGGGGTCACCTCCGCGTCCTGCGCTCACCCGACTCCTGAGGGACCGCCGGCCGCCGGGTACGTTGGGCGGTCCTAAGCAACCCCCTGGAGGACCGGCCCGTGACCGCAGACCTGTCGCAGCTCGTGAAGGCGTACGACGTGCGCGGAGTCGTGCCCGACCAGTGGGACGAGGAGCTGGCCGGACTCTTCGGGGCGGCCTTCGTCGAGGTGACCGGCGCGGACGCGATCGTGATCGGCCACGACATGCGCCCCACCTCCCCGGCCCTGTCCGGAGCGTTCGCCCGGGGCGCGGCGGGGCGCGGCGCCGACGTCACCCTGATCGGCCTCTGCTCGACGGACCAGCTGTACTACGCGTCCGGGGCACTGGACCTGCCCGGCGCGATGTTCACCGCCTCGCACAACCCCGCCCAGTACAACGGCATCAAGATGTGCCGGGCGGGCGCGGCGCCGGTCGGCCAGGACACGGGCCTGACCGAGATCCGCGCGCTGGTGGAGGAGTGGTCCGAGAAGGGCGCCCCCGAGCCGGTCGCCCCCGCCGGCAAGGTCACCGAACGCGACACCCTCACGGACTACGCCGCCCATCTGCTCTCCCTGGTGGACCTGGCGGAGATCCGCCCCCTCAAGGTCGTCGTGGACGCGGGCAACGGCATGGGCGGCCACACCGTCCCCACCGTCTTCGCCGGGCTGCCCGTGGACCTGGTCCCGATGTACTTCGAGCTGGACGGCACCTTCCCGAACCACGAGGCCAACCCCCTGGACCCGAAGAACATCACGGACCTCCAGGCCCGCGTGCTGGCCGAGGGCGCCGACCTGGGCCTCGCCTTCGACGGCGACGCGGACCGCTGCTTCGTGGTGGACGAACGGGGCGAAGGCGTCTCCCCGTCGGCGATCACCGCCCTGGTCGCGGCCCGCGAACTGGCCCGCAACGGCGGCCGGGGCACGATCATCCACAACCTGATCACCTCCCACTCCGTCCCCGAGGTCGTACGCGAACACGGCGGCACCCCCGTCCGCACGAGGGTCGGCCACTCCTTCATCAAGGCCGAGATGGCCGCCCACGGCGCGATCTTCGGCGGCGAGCACTCGGCCCATTACTACTTCCGCGACTTCTGGAACGCCGATACGGGCATGCTCGCCGCCCTCCACGTACTGGCCGCCCTGGGCGGCCAGGCGGGCCCTCTCTCGGCCCTGGTCGCCCAGTACGACCGCTACGCCGCCTCCGGTGAGATCAACTCCACGGTGGACGACCAGAAGGCCCGCACAGAAAAGGTGGCAACGGCCTTCGCCCGCCAGGAGAACGCCACCACGGACACCCTGGACGGCCTCACGGTGACCACCCCCACCTGGTGGTTCAACCTCCGCCCGTCCAACACGGAGCCCCTGCTGCGCCTGAACGTGGAGGCGGGGGACGAGGAGACGATGAGGCGGGTACGGGACGAGGTACTGGACCTGATCCGTTCCAGCCCTTCCGGCGCGTAATCCATTCCAGCCCCGCCGGCGTTTGAGGCGCGGGGGCCCGGGGCAGAGCCCCGGTTCCGGGAAGGGGCGGGTAGGGGACAAGGCCCGCCGCAGGCGCAACGCACCCGCACCGCAGACCACCCCGCCCCCACGACACGCACCCCACCCCACCCCAGCGGTAGGCTGACCCCGCCCCCCAAGGGGCCCCACCAACAGACCGCCCGAAGGGAAACCCCATGCCGCTCGAAGCCGGCCTCCTGGAGATCCTGGCCTGCCCCGCCTGCCACGCCCCCCTGGACGACCAGACGGCAGCCGACACCCCGGAACTCATCTGCACCGGCACCGACTGCGGCCTCGCCTACCCCGTCCGGGACGGCATCCCCGTACTCCTCGTGGACGAGGCCCGCCGCCCGGCGTAACCGGCTCAACCGGCGTAAGCGGCCCGAAGCGGCCGCCCCGCACCCGCACCGGAGGACCGCCCCATGCTCGACGAGTCGTTGCTCGACGCCCCCGACGCCCTGGCCCGAGCCGACCGCCGCGACCTGCTCCGCGGTGCCGCCGAGGCCGGGGCCCGGGTCCGCACCGCCGCCCGGCACGCGACGGAGGCCGGGATCACCGAGCTGAAGGCGGAGGGCCGCCCGCGCGCCGTCCTCGTCGCAGGCCCCGGCACCGCCGCGACCGGCGTCGCGGACCTGATCGCCGCCCTCGCCGGCGCCTCCGCCCCGGTCACCCGCATCCCCCCGACCGGCGTCGCCCCCGCCCCCGGCGCACTCCGCTGGACCCTGCCCGGCTGGGCCGGCTCCGTGGACCTGCTGCTCATCGCCACCGCGGACGGCTCCGAACCGGGCCTCGCCCTCCTCGCGGAGCAGGCGTACCGCAGGGGCTGCACGGTCGTGGCCGTCGCGCCCCTGCGTTCCCCGCTGCGGGAAGCGGTACACGGGGTGCACGGCCTCGTCGTCCCGATGGCCTCCGCCCCGCACGGCGAGTACGACGCCGAGACATCGGCCGCGGGCCCCGGCACCCTCTGGGCCCTGCTCACCCCGCTCCTCGCCCTGCTGGACCGCGTCGGCCTGGTCACCGCCCCCGCCGACGTGCTCCAGAGCGTCGCGGACCGCCTGGACCGTACGGCGGAGCGCTGCGGCCCGGCCATCGCCACGTACAGCAACCCGGCCAAGACCCTCGCCGCCGAACTCGCGGACACCCTCCCGCTGATCTGGACGGAGGGCGAGGCGGCCGGCCCCGTCGGACGCCGGTTCGCCGCGGTCCTGTCGGAGCTCTCGGGCCGCCCGGCCCTCGCCGCCGCACTCCCGGAGGCACTTCCCGCGCACGGCGGCCTGCTGGCGGGCGCCTTCGCCGCGGGCGCGGACCCGGACGACTTCTTCCGCGACCGCGTCGAGGAGTCGGAGCCCCTGCACGCCCGGGTGGTGCTGCTCCGCGACCGCCCGACCGGTGGCCTCAGCGCCGCCCCGGCCGCCCGCGAACTGGCCCTCGGCCACGACACCGCGATCAGCGAGCTCGAACCGGAGGAGGGCAGCACCCTCGAAACCCTCGCGGAGCTGCTCGCCGTCACCGACTTCGCCGCGGTCTACCTGTCGCTCGCCTCGTCGGCCGGTGCCTGAACACCACGTACCACGTCAATACAGCGCGGCGACACCGCACCGCACACAGCAACACAAGGACTGATCCATGGACCGGCTCTCCAACACCGTGCGCCCGTATGCCTGGGGCTCGACCACCGCGATCCCCGCCCTGCTGGGCGTCGCCCCCACCGGCGAGCCGCAGGCGGAGATGTGGATGGGCGCCCACCCGGGCGCCCCTTCCCGGCTTGCCCGCACCGAAACCGGCACCGCCCCCGCCGAGCAGTCCCTCACCGACGTCATCGACGCCGACCCCGCCCGCGAACTCGGCACGGCGACCGTCGAGAAGTTCGGCCCCCGCCTCCCCTTCCTCCTCAAGCTGCTCGCCGCGGGCGCCCCCCTCTCCCTCCAGGTGCACCCGAACCTGGACCAGGCCAAGGCGGGTTACGCGGACGAGGAGAGCCGCTCCGTCCCGATCGACGCCCCCCACCGCACGTACAAGGACGCCAACCACAAGCCCGAGCTGATCTGCGCGCTCACCCCCTTCGACGGCCTGTGCGGATTCCGCCGGCCCCTGGAGGCGGCCGAGGCGATGGAGGGCCTGGGCGTCGACTCCCTCAAGCCGTACGCGGACCTGCTCCGCGCCCAGCCCGAGGAGGCCGCGCTGCGCGAGGTGCTGACGGCGATCCTCACGGCGGACCCGGACGAGATGGCCGAGACGGTGACCGCCGCCGCGGCCGCCGCCGAACGGATCGGCGGCGCCTACGCCCCGTACGCCCGCATCGCCCACCACTTCCCCGGCGACGCGGGCGTCATCGCGGCCATGCTGCTCAACCACGTACGGCTCCAGCCCGGCGAGGCGCTGTTCCTCGGCGCCGGCGTCCCGCACGCGTACCTCGACGGCCTCGGCGTCGAGATCATGGCCAACTCCGACAACGTGCTGCGCTGCGGCCTGACGCCCAAGCACATCGACGTCCTCGAACTCCTGCGCATCGTCCGCTTCGAGGCGACCGACCCGGGCATCCTGCGCCCGGAGGCGTCCCCGTCGGGCGAGGAGCTGTACGAGACGCCGGTGGACGAGTTCCGCCTGTCCCGCTTCGACCTGTCACCCGGCGCCGCCCCCGCCGACCTGACCGCACCCACACCACAGATCCTGCTGTGCACTGCGGGTGCCCCGCGCGCCGGCGACCTCGCCCTCGCGCCCGGCGAATCGGTCTTCGTACCGGCCGGCGAGCGGGTACATGTGTCCGGAACGGGCACCCTGTTCCGTGCGACAGTGGTGGCCTGACGCACCGTCCGTGACGACGGCTGCAACAATGTGCCGCCACACCGCGGCCGTCGGAGCCGCAGACCGAAGAAGGGACACCAGGCACCCATGAGTGCGTCAGGCGGAACCAAGGCGATCGTGGCGGCACTCGGCGCCAACCTCGCGATCGCAGTGGCCAAATTCGTGGCGTTCCTGTTCAGCGGCTCCTCGTCGATGCTCGCGGAGAGCGTCCACTCGCTCGCCGACTCCGGCAACCAGGGCCTGCTGCTCCTCGGCGGCAAGCGGGCCCAGCGCGAGGCCACCCCGCAGCACCCCTTCGGCTACGGCCGCGAGCGCTACATCTACGCCTTCCTCGTCTCCATCGTCCTGTTCTCCGTCGGCGGCATGTTCGCGGTCTACGAGGGCTACGAGAAGATCCGGCACCCCCACGAGCTGGAGGCGTGGTACTGGCCGGTCGGGGTCCTGGTCTTCGCCATCATCGCCGAGGGCTTCTCCTTCCGTACGGCGATCAAGGAGTCCAACGAGACCCGCGGCTCGCTCAGCTGGACGGACTTCATCCGCCGCGCGAAGGCCCCCGAACTCCCCGTCGTGCTCCTTGAGGACTTCGGCGCGCTCATCGGTCTGGTCCTCGCCCTCGGCGGCGTCGGCCTGGCCATCGGCACGGGCAACGGCGTGTGGGACGGCATCGGCACCCTGTGCATCGGCATCCTGCTGATCACCATCGCGCTCGTGCTGGCAGCCGAGACCAAGTCCCTGCTCCTCGGCGAGGCCGCGGGCGCCGACCAGGTCGAGAAGATCAAGGCCGCGGTGGTCGACGGCGACACCGTCACCGGAATCATCCACATGCGCACGCTCCACCTCGGTCCGGAAGAGCTGCTGGTCGCCGCCAAGATCGCGGTCCAGCACGACGACACCGCCGACGAGGTCGCCCACGCCATCAACGCCGCCGAGTCCCGCATCCGCGCCGCCGTCCCGATCGCCCGGGTGATCTACCTGGAGCCGGACATCTACAACGCGGCGGCGGCAGCGGCCGGCACCAACCCGGCCAAGACCCCCGGCGGCACCCACACCACCCCCGGCCCGGAAGCGCCCGAACCGGGTGCCGCCGAGCCGGCCGACACCCCGGCGGGCACGGAGGACACCGGCCCGGCGGAATCCGGCCACTGACCGCCCCGGACCCGCCATCGCGCACCCGACACAGCCGCTCCCGCCCCGGACCCGCCCCGGTGGACTGGGAGCGGCTGCGCCGTTCGGTGTAGATTCGACGGCAGTGTCAGACGTCGCTGCTGATGGCGGTCGATCGGTCCGTACGCCGGACCGGCCGAGGGAGAGAGGGCCTCCGACGGACTGCGCTGCGAGCGCCCGGGCATTCGTGTGCCCGCCGCCGCAGAGCCGCCCTATCCACCCTCGACTCCACTACGAGGAGCAGCCCGTTATGACGACGGTCGCCAACCGACAGGACTTCAAGGTCGCCGATCTCTCTCTCGCCGTTTTCGGGCGGAAGGAGATCACTCTGGCCGAGCATGAGATGCCCGGCCTGATGTCGATCCGTAAGGAGTACGCCGCGGCGCAGCCGCTGGCCGGTGCCCGGATCACTGGTTCGCTGCACATGACGGTGCAGACGGCCGTGCTGATCGAGACCCTGGTCGCCTTGGGCGCCGAGGTCCGCTGGGCGTCCTGCAACATCTTCTCGACCCAGGACCACGCGGCTGCCGCGATCGCGGTGGGCCCGAACGGCACCCCCGAGGCGCCGGCGGGTGTGCCGGTGTTCGCCTGGAAGGGGGAGTCGCTGGAGGAGTACTGGTGGTGCACGGAGCAGGCGTTGACCTGGCCGAACACGCCGACCGGTGGTCCGAACATGATCCTGGACGATGGTGGTGACGCCACGCTGCTGGTTCACAAGGGTGTCGAGTTCGAGAAGGCGGGTGCGGTTCCGGATCCGGCGACGGCGGACAGTGAGGAGTACGCGTACATCCTGACGCTGCTGAACCGGACGCTGGGTGAGTCGCCGCAGAAGTGGACGCAGCTGGCCTCCGAGATCCGTGGTGTGACGGAGGAGACCACGACGGGTGTGCACCGTCTGTACGAGATGCACCGCGACGGGAGCCTGTTGTTCCCGGCGATCAATGTGAACGACGCGGTGACGAAGTCGAAGTTCGACAACAAGTACGGCTGCCGTCACTCGCTGATCGACGGCATCAACCGTGCCACCGATGTCCTGATCGGCGGTAAGACCGCAGTGGTGTGTGGTTACGGCGATGTGGGCAAGGGCTGTGCGGAGTCGCTGCGGGGTCAGGGTGCCCGGGTGATCATCACGGAGATCGACCCGATCTGCGCGTTGCAGGCGGCGATGGACGGCTACCAGGTTGCCACTCTGGACGACGTGGTGGAGCAGGCGGACATCTTCGTCACGACGACGGGCAACAAGGACATCATCATGGCCTCGGACATGGCCAGGATGAAGCACCAGGCGATCGTGGGGAACATCGGTCACTTCGACAACGAGATCGACATGGCCGGTCTGGCGAGGATCGAGGGCATCGTCAAGGACGAGGTCAAGCCGCAGGTTCACACCTGGACGTTCCCCGACGGCCGGGTGCTGATCGTGCTCTCCGAGGGCCGCCTGCTGAACCTGGGCAACGCGACGGGTCACCCGTCGTTCGTGATGTCCAACTCGTTCGCGGACCAGACGCTGGCGCAGATCGAGCTGTTCACGAAGCCCGAGGAGTACCCGACCGACGTGTATGTGCTGCCCAAGCACCTGGACGAGAAGGTCGCCCGTCTCCACCTCGACGCGCTCGGCGTGAAGCTCACGACGCTTCGCCCGGAGCAGGCTTCGTACATCGGTGTCGAGGTCGACGGCCCGTACAAGCCCGACCACTACCGCTACTGATCGCCTGACCGGCCCGGATCGCCCGGACCTCGAATGGTCCGGCCGATCCGGGCCGGTGCCGGGCGCTCAGCGTGGCCCGGGCCGACCAGCAGCAGTGACGAACGCAGGCCCCCGCACCCCCGTGTCGGGGGCCTGCGCCGTACCGCACCCGCACGAGCCGAGGACTCGAAGGACCCCATGCCCCGCGGCCGATATTCGCTCCACGACGTCCACGACCACACCCCTCTCGGCGAAGAACACTTCCACTGCGCGCCCGGCCCGTCCGGCTGGCGCTACATCTCCCAAACGACCGCCCCGTCCGGCAGTCACCTGGGATCCGTCGACCTCACCCTCGATGAACTCGGCCGCCCCCTCCGACTCGAACTCCATTCCGCCGACTGGCAGGTCCGCGGTGCCGCCCTGGAGGGCCTCACCTGGGTCCGTACCGACCCGACGGGCACGCACGCCACCGAAGGCAATGTCCGCGCCCACGCCTTCAACGGCACTTCCCCCGCTTTCCTCGTCGCGACCGCTCGCCTGCTGCGCCTCACCCCCGCTTCCCCCGAGACCCGCGTCCGGGTCGTCACCTTCACGGACCCGGTCCTCGCCCCCCGTACCCTCGACCAGTCCTGGGCCCTGGTGAACAGTGAAGCGCACCCCACTGACAACGGCCCCCTGACGGTGGACGAATACCAGGTCAGCGCCCTGGACACGGGCGAACGGCACACGATCCACCTCGCCGGCGACGTGGTGCTCTCCGCCCCCGGCATCGAGCTCGAAGACCTGGAATCCCCACCCTCCGACCGCTGACCCTCAGGCGGGCTGCACGAACCCGGTGGCAGGCGGACGCCCCGCTCCCTCGTCGGTCGTACCGGCACGGGGGCGTACGGCATCTTCGACCGTTCGTACGTGGACTTGAGGCTCCTGCGCGATCCATCCCGGACCAGCACCGGTGTGGGCTGCCTGCCACGCCCTGCGCGCGTCCCGTACCTGCCGCTCGTGCACCACGGCGGCCAGGTAGGCCGCGGCCGGGGGCCCGACGGGGGCGGAGCCCCGGTGCGCGCGGCGACCTCCACGCCGAGCCGTTCCGCCATGGCCCGGCCCACGGCGGCGTCGAGCTGATGCATCCGCGTCAAGTACGGCCGTACCGAGAGCCACAGCTCATCCGGCACGGCCAACAGGTCCAGCACGGCGAACCGCCCGACCAGCCACGGCGGAGGCGGCGGAACGGCGGCGGTCCGTCCCGCCGGCACCCGTTCCCGTACGACGAGCGTCCCCGCGAAGAGGTCCCCGAGACGCCGGCCACGCGCCGAGACCAGCGACGCGACGACGGCGACGACCCCGAACATCAGCAGGATCTCGACGACCTCCATCGCCCCGCGCACGAGTGCGTGACGGAAGCGGATGGGCCCTCCGTCGTCCCGCACCACCCGCAGCCCGCACGCCGGCTTCCCCAGCGAACGGCCGTGGCTCAGCGTCTCGACCGCGATCGGACCGCCCACCGGCACCAGCAGAAAGGCCGCGACGGACACCGCCGCCCAGGCGGCGTCGTCCCATGAGCCACCGGCGAAGGCAAGCCCCAGCACGACCGCGTCCCCGGTCACGAGTTCACTCATCGCCCCACCCCTCGTCCGCAGGCTCCTGCCCGGCGACCCCACAGTCAGCGAAGCTGACCCACGACGGCACAGTCGTACGACCCGGTGCGCACGCATGCCTGGAGCAGCAGCCGACCATGGACCTCGATGTCTTCGTCCACACCCACCGCGTCGAGTGGGACCGGCTGGACCACCTCCTGCGCCGAGGACGCCGGCTGACGGGCGCGGAAGCCGACGAACTGGTCGACCGCTACCAGCGCACGGCGACCCATCTCTCCCTGATCCAGTCCAGCGCCCCTGGCCCCCTGCCCGTCACGCGGCTCACACAGCTGGTCGCGCGCGCCCGTTCCGTGGTGACCGGCACACGCCGTGCGTCCCGGCGCGACGTCGCGCGATTCCTCACGGCGGGATTGCCCGCCGCGGTCTACCGCTCCCTGCACTGGCGTGCTCGGCGGACGAGCGGCCCGCGCCGGTGAGGCGGGCGCCCCGGATGAGGTCGAACGAAGCACCGAGGTGCCGACCGCCGCCTGATGTGCGTCCGGTGTCGCTGACCTGCTAGTCTCCTCTTCGCCCCAAAAAACCGTTGACACGGTGCAGCGGGGGAGGTAGATTTAAACGGTTGCCTCGAACTGGACAGTTCGAGTTCAGCCAGCTAATGTCTATCTCGCTCTCACCGGAAGTCGAATTTCCGCAGAGCCATTCGATTCCCACCTTCTGAAGTTGAAGCCGATTAGGTTCGGTCGAAACGCTTCTGATAAAGTCGAATCAGCCGAAAGGCAAGGCCACTTCAACGGCCGCCGGAATCAAATTCGAACCGGAAACGGAACGAAATGAGTCTGGTAAGGTTGAAATCGCCGAAAGGCAAAAAGAAAGACCCGCTTCGACCGGGAATCGGACACGAAAGAGTCTGATAGAGTCGGAAACGCAAGACCGAAGGGAAGCGCCCGGAGGAAAGCCCGAGAGGGTGAGTACAAAGGAAGCGTCCGTTCCTTGAGAACTCAACAGCGTGCCAAAAGTCAACGCCAGATATGTTGATACCCCGGCCTGCTTCGGCAGGTTGGTGGTTCCTTTGAAAGTCCTACACGGTCCTCTTTGGGTCCGGGTAGGCAAAACACAGCGAGGACGCAGTGGACGACGGGTCTTATTCCGACCTTGTCGTTCCGCTCTCGTGATGTGTCTCCCGATTACGGGAAAACATTCACGGAGAGTTTGATCCTGGCTCAGGACGAACGCTGGCGGCGTGCTTAACACATGCAAGTCGAACGATGAAGCCCTTCGGGGTGGATTAGTGGCGAACGGGTGAGTAACACGTGGGCAATCTGCCCTTCACTCTGGGACAAGCCCTGGAAACGGGGTCTAATACCGGATAATACTTTCTCCCTCCTGGGAGAAGGTTGAAAGCTCCGGCGGTGAAGGATGAGCCCGCGGCCTATCAGCTAGTTGGTGGGGTAATGGCCTACCAAGGCGACGACGGGTAGCCGGCCTGAGAGGGCGACCGGCCACACTGGGACTGAGACACGGCCCAGACTCCTACGGGAGGCAGCAGTGGGGAATATTGCACAATGGGCGAAAGCCTGATGCAGCGACGCCGCGTGAGGGATGACGGCCTTCGGGTTGTAAACCTCTTTCAGCAGGGAAGAAGCGAAAGTGACGGTACCTGCAGAAGAAGCGCCGGCTAACTACGTGCCAGCAGCCGCGGTAATACGTAGGGCGCAAGCGTTGTCCGGAATTATTGGGCGTAAAGAGCTCGTAGGCGGCTTGTCACGTCGGTTGTGAAAGCCCGGGGCTTAACCCCGGGTCTGCAGTCGATACGGGCAGGCTAGAGTGTGGTAGGGGAGATCGGAATTCCTGGTGTAGCGGTGAAATGCGCAGATATCAGGAGGAACACCGGTGGCGAAGGCGGATCTCTGGGCCATTACTGACGCTGAGGAGCGAAAGCGTGGGGAGCGAACAGGATTAGATACCCTGGTAGTCCACGCCGTAAACGTTGGGAACTAGGTGTTGGCGACATTCCACGTCGTCGGTGCCGCAGCTAACGCATTAAGTTCCCCGCCTGGGGAGTACGGCCGCAAGGCTAAAACTCAAAGGAATTGACGGGGGCCCGCACAAGCAGCGGAGCATGTGGCTTAATTCGACGCAACGCGAAGAACCTTACCAAGGCTTGACATACACCGGAAAGCATCAGAGATGGTGCCCCCCTTGTGGTCGGTGTACAGGTGGTGCATGGCTGTCGTCAGCTCGTGTCGTGAGATGTTGGGTTAAGTCCCGCAACGAGCGCAACCCTTGTTCTGTGTTGCCAGCATGCCCTTCGGGGTGATGGGGACTCACAGGAGACTGCCGGGGTCAACTCGGAGGAAGGTGGGGACGACGTCAAGTCATCATGCCCCTTATGTCTTGGGCTGCACACGTGCTACAATGGCCGGTACAATGAGCTGCGATGCCGCGAGGCGGAGCGAATCTCAAAAAGCCGGTCTCAGTTCGGATTGGGGTCTGCAACTCGACCCCATGAAGTCGGAGTTGCTAGTAATCGCAGATCAGCATTGCTGCGGTGAATACGTTCCCGGGCCTTGTACACACCGCCCGTCACGTCACGAAAGTCGGTAACACCCGAAGCCGGTGGCCCAACCCCTTGTGGGAGGGAGCTGTCGAAGGTGGGACTGGCGATTGGGACGAAGTCGTAACAAGGTAGCCGTACCGGAAGGTGCGGCTGGATCACCTCCTTTCTAAGGAGCATCTAGATTCCGTAAGGAATCCAGAGCCACTACGTCGGCAAATGTTCGACGGTGGTTAGCTCATGGGTGGAACGTTGACTACTCGGCACGGCAAGTTGTTTGTCACTAGTACTGCTTCGGCGTGGAACGTGAAAAATGATTGGTCGGGTCGGGCACGCTGTTGGGTATCTGAAGGTACGGCCGTCATGGTCGTCCTTCGGTTGCCGGCCCCAGTGAACTCATCCGGTTTCGGGTGGGGTGGTGGGTGGCTGGTCGTTGTTTGAGAACTGCACAGTGGACGCGAGCATCTGTGGCCAAGTTTTTAAGGGCGCACGGTGGATGCCTTGGCACCAGGAACCGATGAAGGACGTGGGAGGCCACGATAGTCCCCGGGGAGCTGTCAACCAAGCTTTGATCCGGGGGTTTCCGAATGGGGAAACCCGGCAGTCGTCATGGGCTGTCACCCGCTGCTGAACACATAGGCAGTGTGGAGGGAACGAGGGGAAGTGAAACATCTCAGTACCCTCAGGAAGAGAAAACAACCGTGATTCCGGGAGTAGTGGCGAGCGAAACTGGATCAGGCCAAACCGTATGCGTGTGATACCCGGCAGGGGTTGCGCATGCGGGGTTGTGGGATCTCTCTTTCATAGTCTGCCGGCTGTGAGACGAGTCAGAAACCGTTGATGTAGGCGAAGGACATGCGAAAGGTCCGGCGTAGAGGGTAAGACCCCCGTAGCTGAAACATCAACGGCTCGTTTGAGAGACACCCAAGTAGCACGGGGCCCGAGAAATCCCGTGTGAATCTGGCGGGACCACCCGTTAAGCCTAAATATTCCCTGGTGACCGATAGCGGATAGTACCGTGAGGGAATGGTGAAAAGTACCGCGGGAGCGGAGTGAAATAGTACCTGAAACCGTGTGCCTACAAGCCGTGGGAGCGTCGCTGTATGTGCTTGCACATGCAGTCGTGACTGCGTGCCTTTTGAAGAATGAGCCTGCGAGTTAGCGGTGTGTAGCGAGGTTAACCCGTGTGGGGAAGCCGTAGCGAAAGCGAGTCCGAATAGGGCGATTGAGTTGCACGCTCTAGACCCGAAGCGGAGTGATCTAGCCATGGGCAGGTTGAAGCGGAGGTAAGACTTCGTGGAGGACCGAACCCACCAGGGTTGAAAACCTGGGGGATGACCTGTGGTTAGGGGTGAAAGGCCAATCAAACTCCGTGATAGCTGGTTCTCCCCGAAATGCATTTAGGTGCAGCGTCGTGTGTTTCTTGCCGGAGGTAGAGCACTGGATAGGCGATGGGCCCTACCGGGTTACTGACCTTAGCCAAACTCCGAATGCCGGTAAGTGAGAGCGCGGCAGTGAGACTGTGGGGGATAAGCTCCATGGTCGAGAGGGAAACAGCCCAGAGCATCGACTAAGGCCCCTAAGCGTACGCTAAGTGGGAAAGGATGTGGAGTCGCAGAGACAACCAGGAGGTTGGCTTAGAAGCAGCCACCCTTGAAAGAGTGCGTAATAGCTCACTGGTCAAGTGATTCCGCGCCGACAATGTAGCGGGGCTCAAGCGTACCGCCGAAGTCGTGTCATTCCAGCATTAAAGGCCAACGCCTGCTGGGATGGGTAGGGGAGCGTCGTGTGCCGGGTGAAGCAGCCGCGGAAGCGAGTTGTGGACGGTTCACGAGTGAGAATGCAGGCATGAGTAGCGATACACACGTGAGAAACGTGTGCGCCGATTGACTAAGGGTTCCTGGGTCAAGCTGATCTGCCCAGGGTAAGTCGGGACCTAAGGCGAGGCCGACAGGCGTAGTCGATGGACAACCGGTTGATATTCCGGTACCCGCTTTGAAACGCCCAGTACTGAATCAGGCGATGCTAAGTCCGTGAAGCCGGCCCGATCTCTTCGGAGTTGAGGGTAGTGGTGGAGCCGATGAACCAGACTTGTAGTAGGTAAGCGATGGGGTGACGCAGGAAGGTAGTCCAGCCCGGGCGGTGGTTGTCCCGGGGTAAGGGTGTAGGCCGTGTGGTAGGCAAATCCGTCACACGTTAAGGCTGAGACCTGATGCCGAGCCGATTGTGGTGAAGTGGATGATCCTATGCTGTCGAGAAAAGCCTCTAGCGAGTTTCATGGCGGCCCGTACCCTAAACCGACTCAGGTGGTCAGGTAGAGAATACCGAGGCGTTCGGGTGAACTATGGTTAAGGAACTCGGCAAAATGCCCCCGTAACTTCGGGAGAAGGGGGGCCATCACTGGTGAGAGCACTTGCTGCTTGAGCTGGGGGTGGCCGCAGAGACCAGCGAGAAGCGACTGTTTACTAAAAACACAGGTCCGTGCGAAGCCGTAAGGCGATGTATACGGACTGACGCCTGCCCGGTGCTGGAACGTTAAGGGGACCGGTTAGCTGCTCTTCGGGGTGGCGAAGCTGAGAACTTAAGCGCCAGTAAACGGCGGTGGTAACTATAACCATCCTAAGGTAGCGAAATTCCTTGTCGGGTAAGTTCCGACCTGCACGAATGGCGTAACGACTTCTCGACTGTCTCAACCATAGGCCCGGTGAAATTGCACTACGAGTAAAGATGCTCGTTTCGCGCAGCAGGACGGAAAGACCCCGGGACCTTTACTATAGTTTGATATTGGTGTTCGGTTCGGCTTGTGTAGGATAGGTGGGAGACTTTGAAGCGGCCACGCCAGTGGTTGTGGAGTCGTCGTTGAAATACCACTCTGGTCGTGCTGGATGTCTAACCTGGGTCCGTGATCCGGATCAGGGACAGTGTCTGATGGGTAGTTTAACTGGGGCGGTTGCCTCCTAAAGAGTAACGGAGGCGCCCAAAGGTTCCCTCAGCCTGGTTGGCAATCAGGTGTTGAGTGTAAGTGCACAAGGGAGCTTGACTGTGAGACCGACGGGTCGAGCAGGGACGAAAGTCGGGACTAGTGATCCGGCAGTGGCTTGTGGAAGCGCTGTCGCTCAACGGATAAAAGGTACCCCGGGGATAACAGGCTGATCTTCCCCAAGAGTCCATATCGACGGGATGGTTTGGCACCTCGATGTCGGCTCGTCGCATCCTGGGGCTGGAGTCGGTCCCAAGGGTTGGGCTGTTCGCCCATTAAAGCGGTACGCGAGCTGGGTTTAGAACGTCGTGAGACAGTTCGGTCCCTATCCGCTGTGCGCGTAGGAATATTGAGAAGGGCTGTCCCTAGTACGAGAGGACCGGGACGGACGAACCTCTGGTGTGCCAGTTGTCCTGCCAAGGGCATGGCTGGTTGGCTACGTTCGGAAAGGATAACCGCTGAAAGCATCTAAGCGGGAAGCCTGCTTCGAGATGAGTATTCCCACCCTCTTGAAGGGTTAAGGCTCCCAGTAGACGACTGGGTTGATAGGCCAGATGTGGAAGCCCGGTAACGGGTGGAGCTGACTGGTACTAATAGGCCGAGGGCTTGTCCTCAGTTGCTCGCGTCCACTGTGTTAGTTCTGAAATAACGAACAGCCGTGTTTTCATCCGGTGTTGGTTAATTTCATAGTGTTTCGGTGGTCATTGCGTTAGGGAAACGCCCGGTTACATTCCGAACCCGGAAGCTAAGCCTTTCAGCGCCGATGGTACTGCAGGGGGGACCCTGTGGGAGAGTAGGACGCCGCCGAACAATCATTGTGGGAAAGCCCCGTGCCGATGGCACGGGGCTTTTCTGCGTTCTTGGCCAGATCACATCGGCCGGACCGCCCCGTCGCGTCGACAACCACCAGGCCATGGCTCCCGGAGCCGGTCTGCAGTACGGCGGCGCTGAGCCTTGGCTTCGACGCCGGCGGCCGCTTCGTAAATCGCGTCCACTGTCCCGCGCGCCGGCCATGCCGGCGACGTGCGGGTCACTCACCGCTGCGACCACGACCGTGTGCCGCTGGGTGAGCTGGGGCAGTACCGGCAGCAGCCCCTCCTCGACGGGAGCCGAGTCAAGGCTCGTCAGGAGCACAACGAGCGAACGCCGGGGCGCCTGCGCGATGGCCGCGGCGACGAGCCCTCGTGCGTCGGTCTCCACGAGCTCCGGTTCCAGCGGTGTCAGGGTGCCGACCACTGCCGGCCGGACATCCCCGGCTGTCCGGCTCTGGACCCTCGCCCTCGTACGGCGGCTATAGGCGAGCAGACCGACACGGTCGCCGGCGCGAGTGGCGAGTGCGGTGAGAAGCAAGGTCGCGTCCATCGCCGCATCGAGCTGGGGCACATCGCCGACCCGGCCCGCCGAAGTACGGCCGGTATCGATGACGACGAGGACATGTCGGTCACGTTCCGGACGCCAGGTCCGTACGGCGACCGCGGACTGTGGCGCGGTCGCCAGACAGTCGATCGATCGGGCATCGTCGCCGGGAACGTAGGCGCGCAGGCTGTCGAGCTCCGTTCCCTCCCCGCGCGTGAGGTGAGGGCCACGGTTCATCGCCTCACCGGGGTACGGGGACTTGGGCGAGCACAGCACTGATGACGGAGTCGGGGGTGACCGCTTCCATCTGGGCTTCGGGGCGCGTTGGATGCGGTGCCGGAGCGTCGGGTTGGGAGGGTCCGGTTGATCTTCTCCGTGAGAAGGAGACTGGTGAAGACGGGGCCGGGCTGGAAGGAGAACTCGGTAGTGCGCGCGTCATGGACGAGGGACCCGGTGACATCGCTCGGCATCAGGCCGGGTGTGAACTGCACCCGCTTGGTGTCCAGTTCGAGCGATGCGGCCGACCACGGCCTTGGCGATCTCGGAGCGCAGGGCTTCCAGGGCTGCGCGGGCCGCGTCGTGGGAGTTGGAGTCGGCGCCGGTGGGCCCGGGGTTCCTGTTGTCCCGGTGGGCGCGGGGGCGGGGCGCTCCTGAGGTGCGGACCCCTCTCTCGAGGGAGTCGAGTTGGTCGGCCAGACGTACGAGGGCTCTGTCTGGCCACGGGTAGGCGCTCGTTGACGAGGGGGCCCAGACGGCGGGCGCGCCAGACCGCTGCGAGGACGGCGGCGACGGCGGGTTGCAGTGTGCCCCACAGCCAGCCGGACGGGATCAACTCGATGAAGCTGCTCCGGCCGTTCGTGGTGCCGTCATCGTCGGCCGTGCTGCCGGTGGTGGAGGGATGGGTGAGCGAGGGGAGGTACCAGACCGGATGAGGGCGGGGACCGAGGAGTTGCAGGGCCAGGGACGCGTTGCCCTGATGGTCGAGACGCTCGTTGTACAAGAAGTCGGGGGAGCCGAGCAGGACGGTGTCGCTGGCTGCGGGCTCGCGTACCAGGAGCATGGAGGGCAGGCTTTCTGCGGGGTAGTAGGCATCGACATCAAGGTCCTCGGCGTCGTAGCGGATGCCGCCCGTCTCGACGGCTCCGGCTCTTCGGGCCGAGGGCAGAGAGCAGTACGGAGGCCGTGCGACCACGGGGACGCCGGGCTTCGCCCGCACTCCGGGGGCCAGGGTGGCGAGCGCGAGGGAATCGGCGCCCAGGAGCACGGTGCGACCGGTCGTGCCGGTGGTCGCTGTGCGCAGTGCCCTGTGCTGGTGGGGCGTCAGCAGGTTGGGGGCGGCGACCAGGAGTGTCGTGTCGGGGCCGGTCGCGGATGCGGCCTCGTGGACGGTGGTGACGACGCGGACGGATATGCCGTGCTCTTTGAGGAGTTCGGCGATGGCCCTGCTGCCGTGGCGGTCCGCCGAGCGGGGGTCGAGGCGGCCGTGCTGGCCCCCGGAGCGGGCGACGGCCAGCGCTGTCGCGGCGACGACGAGCAGGAGGAAGGCGAGCAGCACTCCGCGGGAGCGGTGCCATATCTCGTGAGGCGTGACGGATATGGAGGTGGAAGAGACGGGCGGGGTGGTAGCCGGTGTCATTCGGCGGCCCTCTCGCGGGCACCGTTCAGTCGCGGGGTGGCGGTTTCGACGGCGCGGTCGAGGTCGAGCAAAGTCAGGTATGCCGCCCGGTCGGCGGAGCGGCCCCCGTATGTGACGTCATCGAAGACCCGGGCCGCCGCCCGTAGGCGTGCGTCGTACGTGGGGAGGGCACGGCCCGCCGCCGCGGCCGCTTCATCGGCGGTGCGTCCGGGGCGGGGATCCAGCAGGGCCCGTTCTTCGAGTGAGCGGACGAGGGCACGCATCCGTTCCTGGACGGCCTGGTTCCAGCGGCCGGCCGCCACGTGTGCCTCGGCGGCGGCACGGTGCTCCGCGGTGCTGCGTGGGCCGTGCGCGACGGCCATGGCAACCGGCGATCAGAAGGAGAACGATCAGGCCGGCAGGCCCGCCCCGTGCGGCTACGGAGGCCGCGGAGATGACGTCGCCGAACCAGGCCCACAGGTGGTCCAGGACAGTTCGCGTCGGGCCGCCTCCCGGGCGGGGAGGCGGCCGGCGTCCACGGGGGCGCCGCCGTTCGCTCGTACCAGCAGCCGTGCTGCCGCGTCGCCCGCCCCCGGCTCGGTGTCAGTTCCTGTTGTCGAAGCCGGGCAGGCCCGCTGCCCTGGCCAGGTCGAGGTCGAGCGCTTCGCGGCGGATGCGCTGGTCCACGTAGAGAAGAGCCATGACGCCGGCGGAGAGCGGATACGTGATGGTGGCGGCGACCACGTCACCGATGGCGGAGACGATCAGGAACGGCCAGCCGAACTCGGTGGCTTCCCCGGAGAGGAAGGAGCTCAGCGAGCCGTCGTCCACCCCCACCGCGAGGAGGCCGAAGGGGATGCCGACCACCAGCCCCACGATGAGCGTCAGCAGCCAGGTCAGGGCGAGAATGCCGAACGTCCGCCACCAGGCGCCACGGACCAGCTTCGCGGAGCGCCGCATGGAGGCGGCGATCGGCTGCCGCTCCAGCATGAGCGCGGGGGCGGCCAGGCTGAACCGGACCGACAGCCAGAGGAAGAGGGCCGTCGCGGCGAGCAGCCCGAGGAAGGTGAGGCCGGCTCCCGCCGTGTCGCCGATCAGGAACCCGGGGAGGATGCCGGCGGTCATGATCGTTCCGCCCATGACGGCGAGCAGAAGGGTCAGCCCCAGCAGGGGGAGCAGCCTGGGGCGGGCTTCGGCCCAGGCTTCGGACAGGGTGACCGGGCGGCCCAGTACCGAGCGGCTGATCACCACGGTCAGCACCGACGTGGTGAAGATCGTGGCCAGCATCGAGACCAGCAGGGGCGGGGTGAGGTCGAGGAGGCTGTAGCGGAGCGATTCGGTGGCCTGGCGCAGCGCCTCGGAGCCGGTGGCGTCGCTGTCGACCGAGGGAGGGTCGGGCAGCAGAAAGCGCTGGATGAGGAGGATGGCGGCCTGGGCGATCACGGAGACCGCGAGCGTGATGCCGAGGATCGTGCGCCAGTGGGCGCGCATGGTGGAGACGGCGCCGTCGAGGATCTCGCCGATGCCGAGCGGCCGGAGCGGGATGACGCCGGGCTTCGCCGCCGGCGGCGGACCGCCCCAGCCGGCTCCCTGCGGCGGTGTGCCCCAGCCCGGGCCCGTGCCGGAACCGGGGCCCTGTGCCGGGGTGCCCCAGCGCGGCTGAGGCGGCGGGGCGGCGGGGCCGGTTCCGGTGGGGCTCGGCGGGGACCACCGGCCGGCGGGCGGCTGCTGGGCGGCCCAGGTTCCCGAGGGGGCGGTGTCGTCGGCCGGTTCGGAGGGGCGGGGGATGCCCGTTTCGAGGCGGTCCGTGCCTTGGTCGGCCTTCTCCTCGCCGTCGGTCTCCCGGCGGTCCGCTTTCTGGTCTGCGGCGTGCTGACCTGCCGCTTCCTGACCTGCCGCGTCTTGACCCGCCACGTCTCGGCCTGCCGTATCTCGGACCGGTGCTTCTCGGTCGGCCGGCTCGTGGTGGTCCGTTGCGCGGCCGTTCGACTGCTGGTCGTCGGAGGGGGCGGATCCGGGCGAGGCCCAGCCCGGAGTGTCGTTCATTGTCGCTCCTTCGCGGTCCTGTCCGCGCGTCGCGGCGTCAGGCTGGCAGCCATCGTGTCACGCGTCGATGCCGTCCGGGCCTTGCCCTGTGACCGGCTCGTGCCTTCAAGTCCGGGCGGGTCACCGGGCAGACTGGGTGGATGGCTGATCAGGACGCGCAATCGCCGGTGGGCAGCGAACCCATCGGACTACCGTCAATTCGTTGGGACGAGCCTCCGGAAGGCCCGGTGCTGGTGCTCCTCGACCAGCGGCGGCTGCCCGCGGAGGAGACGGAGCTGGTGTGCACCGACGTGCCGGCTCTGGTGGACGCGATCAGGACCCTCGCCGTGCGGGGGGCGCCCCTGCTGGGGATCGCCGGTGCCTACGGTGTGGCTCTGGCCGCGGTGCGGGGCTATGACGTGGCGGAGGCCACCGGGCTCCTGGAGCGGGCGCGGCCCACCGCCGTGAACCTGGGATACGGCGTGCGCCGGGCCGCGGCGGCCTACGGGGCGGCGCTCGACAAGGGGGCCGGTCAGGAGCGGGCGGGGGCGGCCGCGCTGGCTGAGGCCAGGGCGCTGCACCGGGAGGACGCCGAGGCCAGCGTGCGGATGGCCGGGCACGGGCTCGCACTGCTGGACGAGCTGGTTCCGGGCGGGGGGCACCGGCTGCTGACCCACTGCAACACGGGGGCGCTCGTCTCCGGGGGTGAGGGCACCGCCTTCGCGGTGGCGCTCGGGGCCCACCGGGAGGGCCGGCTGAGGCGGCTGTGGGTGGACGAGACCCGTCCGCTGTTGCAGGGCGCCCGGCTGACCGCGTACGAGGCGGCGCGCAACGGCATGCCGTACAGCCTGCTCACGGACAACGCGGCGGGGTCGCTGTTCGCCGCGGGGGAAGTGGACGCCGTGCTGATCGGGGCGGACCGTATCGCCGCGGACGGGTCGGTGGCCAACAAGGTGGGGAGCTATCCGCTGGCGGTGCTCGCCAAGTACCACCACGTACCGTTCATCGTGGTGGCGCCGACGACGACCGTGGATCTGCTCACCGCGGACGGGGCGTCCATCACCGTGGAGCAGCGTTCCGGGCGTGAAGTGACGGAGCTCACAGTCCCGCCGTTCGGAGTGGGGGACGAGGAGACGGGCGGGGTGCTCGTCGCCCCGGTGGGAACCCAGTCGTACAACCCTGCCTTCGATGTCACACCGCCGGAGCTGGTCACGGCGATCGTCACGGAAGAAGGCGTAATCTCGCCGGTCACGGGGGCCGGGCTGGCAGAGCTGTGTGCCAGATCATCGCAGGTAACGATTAGCTAATGGGATGATGTCGTTTATGAAGGGACGCGTCCTTGTCGTCGACGACGACACCGCACTGGCCGAGATGCTCGGCATTGTGCTGCGTGGTGAGGGTTTCGAGCCGTCGTTCGTAGCGGACGGCGACAAGGCACTTGCTGCATTTCGAGAGGCGAAGCCGGACCTGGTCCTGCTCGACCTCATGCTGCCCGGCAGGGACGGCATCGAGGTCTGCAGGCTGATCAGGGCCGAGTCGGGTGTGCCGATCGTCATGCTCACTGCCAAGAGCGACACGGTTGACGTAGTGGTGGGCCTGGAGTCCGGGGCCGACGACTACATCGTCAAGCCGTTCAAACCGAAGGAGTTGGTGGCCCGGATCAGGGCACGTCTGCGCAGGTCCGAAGAGCCGGCCCCGGAGCAGCTGACCATCGGGGACCTGGTCATAGACGTCGCCGGGCACTCGGTGAAGCGGGACGGGCAGTCCATCGCCCTGACACCGCTGGAGTTCGACCTGCTGGTCGCGCTCGCGCGCAAGCCGTGGCAGGTCTTCACCCGTGAGGTGCTCCTGGAGCAGGTCTGGGGTTACCGGCACGCGGCGGACACCCGTCTGGTCAACGTGCATGTGCAGCGGCTCCGCTCCAAGGTCGAGAAGGACCCGGAGCGGCCGGAGATCGTGGTGACCGTCCGAGGCGTCGGTTACAAGGCCGGACCGAGCTGACATGTCCCTGGGTAGCACTGCTCCGAAGCCCGGGGAGCCGGGAGTCCGTGCGGAGCGGGCTGCCGGTTCAGGGCACACCTCGTCCCCCGTCGAGCGCTTCCTGCAGGGCGGCCGGTTGTTCCAGGACCGGGCGCCCGGCGGGCCGCTGCCGCGGTTGCTGATGCGCTGGGTGCGGCGTCCGCTGCTGCCCGCCGTGCGGCTGTGGCGGCGCAACCTCCAGTTGCGGGTCGTCGCGGGCACGCTGCTGATGTCGCTCGGAGTGGTGCTGCTGCTCGGCCTCGTCGTGATCGGGCAGGTGCGCAACGGCCTGCTCGACGCGAAGGGCAAGGCGGCCCAGACACAGGCCGCGGGCGGGTTCGCGGCCGCCCAGGAGAAGGCCAACGCGCCGCTCACCCCCGTCGCCGGCCAGGGCGACGACGTGGCGGACGGCACGACCGAGAACAATTCCTGGCGCACCGAGCTCGTCGACCAGCTCGCCAGTGGCGGCAAGAACGCCTTCAACGTGGTGGCGCTCAGTGCCGACGAGGGGGCCCGCGCCCCCCGTGGTTCGGGGAACGTCAAGGCGGCGAGCATTCCGCAGAGCCTGCGGGACGCGGTGAACAAGGGCCCCGGCGCCTTCCAGACGTATGTGCTGATCCAGTACGAGGACGGGCAGGAGTCCCAGCCCGGTCTCATCGTCGGCAAACGCCTCTACGACATCGACCGCGACCCGTACCAGCTGTACTACGTCTTCCCGCTCACACAGGAGGAGAAGTCCCTGACCCTGGTCAAGGGCACGCTGGCGACCGCCGGCCTGTTCGTGGTGGTGCTGCTGGGCGCCATCGCCTGGTTCGTGGTGCGCCAGGTCGTCACCCCCGTGCGCATGGCCGCGGGCATCGCCGAACGGCTCTCCGCCGGGCGGCTCCAGGAACGGATGAAGGTCACCGGCGAGGACGACATCGCCCGGCTCGGCGAGGCGTTCAACAAGATGGCGCAGAGCCTCCAGCTGAAGATCCAGCAGCTGGAGGAGCTGTCCCGGATGCAGCGGCGGTTCGTCTCGGACGTCTCGCACGAGCTGCGTACGCCCTTGACGACCGTACGGATGGCCGCCGACGTCATCCACGAGGCACGGGTTGACTTCGACCCCATAACGGCCCGGTCCGCCGAGCTGCTGGGCGACCAGCTCGACCGCTTCGAGTCGCTGCTCTCGGACCTGCTGGAGATCAGCCGTTTCGACGCCGGCGCCGCCGCGCTGGAGGCGGAGCCGATAGACCTGCGGCAGGTGGTGCGCCGGGTGATCGGCGGCGCCGAGCCGCTCGCCGAGCGCAAGGGCACCCGGATCCGGGTGGTCGGCGACGAGCAGCCGGTGATCGCCGAGGCCGACGCGCGGCGCGTCGAGCGCGTCCTGCGCAACCTCGTCGTCAACGCCGTCGAGCACGGGGAAGGGCGCGACGTGGTCGTGCGCATGGGCGCGGCCGGCGGAGCGGTCGCCGTCGCCGTCCGGGACTACGGCGTGGGGCTGAAGCCCGGCGAGGCGACCCGGGTCTTCAACCGCTTCTGGCGGGCCGACCCGGCCCGGGCCCGGACCACCGGCGGCACCGGTCTCGGCCTCTCCATCGCGGTGGAGGACGCCCGGCTGCACGGCGGCTGGCTCCAGGCGTGGGGCGAGCCCGGCGGCGGTTCGCAGTTCCGGCTGACGCTGCCGCGTACGGCGGACGAGCCGCTGCGGGGCTCGCCGATACCGCTGGAGCCGGAGGACTCGCGCCGTAACCGGGAGAGCCGGGAGCGGGCCGAGGGCGCCTCCACGGGCGCCTCCGGCACGCACACCGCGACGGGCGGGGGCGGGCACCGGCTGCTGGCCGTGCCCTCGCAGCACGCCGGTACGGGCCGCGCCCCGCTGCCGGTGCCCGGCCGGGCCGCCGTGCCGGCCAGGACCGCGCCCGCGTCGGTGCACCCGGCGGCCCTGCCGGGCAACGGGGCGCGGGTGGTGCCGCGACCTTCGGAGGAGCGGCAGACCGGTCACAACGACTCTCCGGGGCGTGAACCGGGGCGGGAGGACACGATCCGTGAGGACTGACCGTCGTCAGGGCGCCCGTGGGCGTGTGGTGGGGGTGACCGTGCTGGTCGGGTGCGGAGCGCTCGTGCTGTCGGCCTGCGGCTCCATGCCCGTGTCCGGGGACATCAAGGCCGTCGACGCCTCGCAGCCCGGCGACTCCCAGGTGCAGGTGTACGCGGTCGCCCCACGGGACGGCGCCACCCCGAACGAGGTGGTGGACGGCTTCCTGGAGTCGATGACCAGCGACGACTCCGACTTCCGGACGACGCGCAAGTACCTCACCAAGGACGCGTCGCGCCGGTGGAAGCCGAGTGCGGAGACCGCCGTGCTGGCCAAGGCGCCGAACCGGAGCGACCGGCCGGTCCACGACCACGACCGCTCCACGACCGAGGTCACCTACACCCTGACCGGGGAACAGGTGGCGATGGTGGACGAGCAGAACGCGTACCAGCCGCTCGTCCCGACGGACTTCTCCCGCACGCTCCACCTGGTGCGGGAGAAGACGCCGGAGGGCAAGGAATGGCGCATCGACTCCGTGCCGGACGGCCTGGTGCTCGGCCAGTCCGACTTCAAGCGGCTGTACCGCTCGGTCAATAAGTACTACTTCGCGGCCGGGTGGTCCGACTCGGAGGCCACGCTCGTCGCCGACCCCGTCTACCTCCGCAACCGGACCGACCCGGCGACCGGGATGGACACGGTGACGCAGGCGGTCCGCAGCCTTCTGCGGGGTCCGACCGACTGGCTGCGGCCGGTCGTCGCCTCGCGCTTCCCCAAGGGGACGGACCTCGGGAAGAGCGTCGCCTCCCTGACGCCCGACGACCGCAACGTCCTGAAGGTCCCGCTCAACAAGAACGCGGACGGGACCGGGCAGCGGGTCTGCCGGATGATGGCCTCGCAGGTCCTCTTCACCCTCCGGGACCTGACCTCCGCGCGGGTCGAGCAGGTGGAGTTGCAGCGTTCCGACGGTTCGCCGCTGTGCGTGCTCGACGCGGACCAGGCTGAGACGTACGCCCCCGACGGCTCCTCGGGCGGCCCCGACAGCCAGTACTTCGTGGATGCCAAGGACCGGGTGGAGCGCATCCCGGGCAGCACCAGGGGCAGCGGCGAGCCGGAGCCGGTGGCCGGTCCCTTCGGCGACGGCGCGCTGAGGGTGAGCGCGGTCGGCGTGGCCCGGGACGAGCAGCTGGCGGCGGCGCTCTCCCAGCACAACGAGTCGCTCTACGTGACCTCCATCGCCGCGGACGGCGAGCTCCCCGTACCGGCCCTGACGAGCAAGGCGGTCGACCCCGCGGACCGGCTGACGGCGCCCAGCTGGGACGGCCGGGGCGATCTCTGGGTCGCCGACCGCGATCCGGCGAACTCCAGGCTGCTGAGGCTGCCCCGCGGCACGGGCAAGCCGCAGGAAGTGACCGTGCCGAGCCTGGGCGGCAGCCGGATCGCCGGGCTGCGGCTCTCCTCGGACGGGGTGCGCATAGCGCTGCTGCTGACGAAGGACGGCCACACGACGCTGAAGATCGGCAGGATCGAGCGGCTCGGCTCGCAGGACGACGCCCAGGTCTCCGTGGTCGACCTGCGTCAGGCGGCGCCGCAGCTCGCGGATGTGACGGCGGTGTCCTGGTCCGGCCGCAGCCGCCTTGTGGTCGTCGGCAAGGAGCAGGGCGGCGTGCAGCAGGTCCGCTACGTGCAGGCGGACGGCTCGACGCCTTCCTCGGGCGTCCTGCCCGGGGTGAACCAGGTGCTGGCCATCGCCGCCGCCGACGACGAGCAGCTGCCGCTGATGGCGGACACCTTCGGCGACGGGATAGTGAAGCTGCTCCCCGGCGACAACTGGCAGACGGTCCTCAAGGAGGGCTCGGCGCTGGTCTACCCGGGCTGACACCGCCGCCCTCCCGGGTTTTCCACAGGGGTGGCCCGCCGGCTCCGGGAGGCGCACAGTTGAGGTGTGCGGGGGTGGTGGCGCGAGATCAGCGGGCTCGTCCTGCCGGTGGCCTGCGGTGGCTGCGGCAGGGCGCGGACGGAGCTGTGCGAGGCGTGCGACGAACAGCTGTGCGGCGGAGCGCCGCGCCGGGTGCGGCCCTCGCCGGAGCCGCCCGGGCTGCCCCTGGTGCATGCCGCCGCCGGATATGAGGGCTCGGTGCGGGCGGTCCTGCTCGCCCACAAGGAGCGTGGCGTGCTCGCGATGGCGCGCCCGCTCGGCCGGGCGCTGGCGGGTGCGGTACGGGCCGGAGCCGGGCGGGATCCGGACGGGCGGCCGCTGCTCCTCGTACCGGTGCCTTCCGCGCGCCGGGCGGTGGCGGCGCGCGGGCATGATCCGGCGCGCCGGATCGCGCTGGCGGCGGCCACCCATCTGCGACGGACGGGCGTTCCGGCGACCGTCGCCGCGGTGCTGCGGCAGCGGCGGGCGGTGGCCGACCAGTCGGGCCTGACCGCGGCGGAGCGCGGGGCCAACCTGGCCGGGGCACTGGATGTGGCTGCCGGGGGTGGGCGGCTGCTCACCGCCGGAAGGGTGGTGCTGGTGGACGACCTGCTGACCACGGGGGCCACGCTGGCCGAGGCGGCCCGGGCGCTCGGCGCGGCCTGCGGGCACACGGGGTCCCGCGTGCGTGGCGCGGCCGTGGTCGCGGCGACCCCTCCGGCCTTCGACGCAGCATGTCCCGCCGGCCGGGAAATAAACCGGAACTGGAACTGAACTTGCATCGTTGCAGGTAGTGAGTGGGTAAAGAGACCTGAACGGAGGTACGTGCGAGTAGCGGGTGCCGACAACCGTCCGAGCAGGCTATGTTCGGTTGTGAGGAATGGTGAATGCCGGCCCTCGACGAATGCACCATCAGGTTTCGGGCAGGCGACCCACCAGTGGTTCGGAAACCGGAAATCCGGTGGGGTGGAAACCCCTCCGGCTGGGGAGGAGGAGGTGGAAGTCACCGAGTCCGCGGTCCCGGCCATCACCGGGACCAGGTGCAAAAGGGAGATGCTCCGCCGCCGAGCGGAGTGATCCGGGAACGGAGTTCTGCGTGGACATCGTCGTCAAGGGCCGCAAGACCGAGGTGCCCGAGCGGTTCCGCAAGCACGTGGCCGAGAAGCTGAAGCTGGACAAGATCCAGAAGTTCGACGGCAAGGTGATCAGCCTCGACGTGGAGGTGTCCAAGGAGCCGAACCCTCGTCAGGCAGACCGCTCCGACCGGGTGGAGATCACGCTCCGCTCGCGTGGACCGGTCATCAGGGCAGAAGCGGCCGCAGGCGACCCGTACGCAGCGCTGGACCTGGCCACCGGAAAGCTGGAGGCCCGGCTGCGCAAGCAGCACGACAAGCGCTACAGCCGCCGGGGCACGGGGCGCATTCCCGCTGCCGAGGTCGGAGAGATGGTGCCGGACGCGGCATCCTTCAACGGTGACGGCGAGCTGATTCCCGACGAGACGGCACAGCCCGTACCCACCACCAGGATCGGTTCGCTCGAGGTACAGGGCGAAGGTCCGCTGGTGATGCGCGAGAAGACGCACGTCGCGGCGCCCATGTCGCTCGACCAGGCTCTCTACGAGATGGAACTGGTCGGACACGACTTCTATCTGTTCGTGGACAACGAGACGAAGGAACCCAGTGTCGTCTACCGGCGGCACGCCTACGACTACGGTGTCATTCACCTGAGGACCGACCCGCTGGCCGCCGACGAGGCGGGCGGCGCGGGCGGCGCGCTGGGCGGCTGACGCCACCATCGAGTGGTGCCCCTGGAGCGTCCGCACGCCCCCAGGGGCACCCGTCTGTCGCCAAGTCATCACCGCACTGCCGTCCCGGCATGAAAGCATGGCGGCCAAGCCAATCGGTGCTCTGTGAACTGCCGTTGGCGGACCGTTCGTGAATTTCAGGCCGTGGCCTTCAGGGGGAGGAACGATGGCGGACACCTTCGGGCCCGTGCGCGACGCGAGTGATGCCGACGATCCCGCACGCGATCTCGGCGGTGCGGACCGGGACGGTGGCTACCGCAAGGAGCCCATCCGGGTCCTGGTGGTGGACGACCACGCGCTCTTCCGCAGAGGACTGGAGATCGTCCTCGCGCACGAGGAGGACATCGAGGTCGTCGGCGAGGCCGGGGACGGCGCCGAAGCGGTCGACAAGGCGGCCGACCTGCTCCCGGACATCGTGCTGATGGATGTGCGGATGCCCCGGCGCGGTGGGATCGAAGCCTGCACGTCGATCAAGGAAGTGGCTCCCAGCGCGAAGATCATCATGCTGACGATCAGCGACGAGGAGGCCGATCTCTACGAGGCGATCAAGGCCGGGGCCACGGGCTATCTCCTCAAGGAGATCTCCACGGACGAGGTGTCCACCGCGATTCGCGCGGTCGCCGACGGGCAGTCCCAGATCAGCCCGTCCATGGCGTCGAAACTCCTCACCGAGTTCAAGTCGATGATCCAGCGCACCGATGAACGCCGGCTGGTACCGGCGCCCCGGCTGACCGAACGGGAACTGGAAGTCCTCAAACTGGTCGCGACCGGTATGAACAATCGCGATATCGCGAAGCAACTGTTCATTTCCGAGAACACCGTGAAGAACCACGTCCGCAACATTCTGGAGAAGCTCCAGCTCCACTCCCGGATGGAAGCGGTCGTCTACGCGATGCGGGAGAAGATCCTGGAGATCCGGTGAACCGGCGCGACGGCCGGCGCACCGGGCACGGTCAGGCCAGCAGGCGGGCGATCTCCGCCGAAAGCGGCCCGCGCAGCTCCGGAGCCTCCACCCGCTCCAGCCGGACGTCCGTGCAGCCGACCCAGGAAGCCGCCTCCACGAGGGCCTGAGCCATCGGCGCCACCGCCTTCGCGCCCGCCAGGGACACCTGCCGGGCGATCAGCGTCGTCCCCTCACGGGCCGGGTCGACCCGGCCCTGAAGCCGCCCGCCGGCCAGCAGCGGCATCGCGAAATAGCCATGCACCCGCTTCTGCTTGGGCACGTACGCCTCAAGGCGGTGGGTGAAACCGAAGATCCGCTCGGTCCGCGCCCGCTCCCAGACCAGCGAGTCGAACGGCGAGAGCAGCGTCGTCCGGTGCCGGCCCCGGGGCTCGGAGGCCAACGCCGCCGGGTCCGCCCAGGCCGGCTTCGACCAGCCCTCCACGGTCACCGGCACCAACCCGGAATCCGCCACCACGGCGTCGAACTGCTCGCCCTTGAGGCGGTGGTAGTCGGCGATGTCCGCCCGGGTGCCCACGCCCAGCGACTGCCCGGCGAGCGCGACGAGGCGGCGCAGGCACTCCGCGTCGTCGAGGTCGTCGTGCAGCACGGTGTCGGGCAGGGCGCGCTCCGCGAGGTCGTAGACCCGCTTCCAGCCGCGCCGCTCGGTGCACACCACCTCGCCGTACATCAGGGCCCGCTCGACGGCGACCTTCGAGGCGGACCAGTCCCACCACTCCCCGCCGTTC
The DNA here is from genome assembly GCF_045206345.1 of Streptomyces sp. NBC_00209. Taxonomy (NCBI): domain Bacteria; kingdom Bacillati; phylum Actinomycetota; class Actinomycetes; order Kitasatosporales; family Streptomycetaceae; genus Streptomyces; species Streptomyces sp. NBC_00209. Next base: position 4,445,099 of record NZ_CP108121.1, read on the forward strand.
TTCGCGCCACCCAGCTCCGTCGCGGTCAGCGGACCCTCGGCGGTCAACTGCTTGATGACGGTGTCGTATGCGGTGTCCGGCAGGTCGTGGGACCACTGCGGCCGGGCCCGGTAGGCGCGCCGCCGGAACGCGAAGTGCGGCCACTCCTCGACGGGCAGGATGCACGCCGCGTGCGACCAGTACTCGAAGGCGCGGCCGCCCGACCAGTACGCCTCCTCGACCGTGCGCCGCCCGATCGCGCCCAGGCGCGCGTACGGGATCAGCTCGTGCGAGCGGGCCAGCACCGAGATCGTGTCCAGCTGTACGGCGCCGAGGTGGCGCAGCACCCCGGGCACCCCCGACCGGCGGTCCGGTGCGCCCAGGAAGCCCTGGGCGCGCAGGGCCGTCCTGCGGGCCTGGTCGGCGGAGAGTTCGACTGCGGGTGGCTGCACAGACGTCATGCTCCGCACTCTAGGGGGCGGCACTGACACCGCCCGCCGGGATGTAGGCGTTGGTGCCCGGCAGACCCAGGTCCGCGGGGAGCAGCGCACCCACCCACGTATCGCGGCGTACGCCCTTGTTGAGCAGCCCCGAGCGCTGCTCGCCCTCCATGCGGAAGCCCGCGCGCAGCGCGACGGCCCGCGAGGGATCGTTGCCGGTCTCGGCCTTCCACTCCAGCCGGTCGCAGCCGAGCGCGGTGAAGGACCACCGGGCGGCGCACAGCACGGCCTCGGTCATGAAGCCGCGGCCGCGCTGCTCCTTCGCGGTCCAGAAGCCGACCTCGTACAGGCCCGCGCCGGTCCGGCGGTTGATGCCGAGCGCTCCTATCAGGGGCCCGCCCTCGCGGGGCACCACGGCGAAGTTGTACATCGAGCCGTCCCGCCAGCCCTCGGGCGAGAGGCGTTCGGTGTAGAACTCCGCGTCGGCGCGCGCGAACGGAGAGGGGACGACCGTCCAGCGCCGGATGTCCGGGTCCTGGCACGCCTCGTACACCGCGTCGGTGTCGCCGGGGGTGAAGGGACGCAGCAGCAGGCGACCGGTGGTGAGGGTGATCGGTTCCAGGGGTTCCATGGAGGGATTCTGGTGAGGTGCCGGTGAGGACGCGAGTACTTTTCGTGATTCCCCGGCACCTTCGGTGCCCTTCGTCCGTTGACTCTGAAGGGCACCGCGGGGAGAACGCGGTGGCAGCCCTCCCGGCGCGGCGGGGTCCTCGCTTACGATGGCCGTTGCGGTGGGGCCCACCTGCCGTGCCCGTGCCAGCGTCCATCACACGACCCGTGCCCAGGCCCGACCGGCAAGGAGACCAGCCTCAGTGTCCGTCTTCAACAAGCTCATGCGTGCAGGCGAAGGCAAGATCCTGCGCAAACTGCACCGCATCGCGGACCAGGTCAGCTCCATCGAAGAGGACTTCGTCAACCTCTCCGACGCCGAGCTGCGGGCGCTCACCGACGAGTACAAGGAACGGTACGCGGACGGCGAGAGCCTGGACGACCTGCTTCCCGAGGCGTTCGCCACCGTCCGCGAGGCGGCCAAGCGCGTCCTCGGCCAGCGCCACTACGACGTCCAGATCATGGGCGGCGCCGCGCTGCACCTCGGCTATGTGGCCGAGATGAAGACCGGTGAGGGCAAGACCCTCGTCGGCACGCTGCCCGCGTATCTGAACGCCCTGTCCGGCGACGGCGTCCACCTGATCACGGTGAACGACTACCTGGCCTCGCGTGACTCCGAGATGATGGGCCGGGTCCACAAGTTCCTCGGCCTCGACGTCGGCTGCATCATCGCGAACATGACGCCGGCCCAGCGCCGCGAGCAGTACGCCTGCGACATCACGTACGGCACGAACAACGAGTTCGGCTTCGACTACCTCCGCGACAACATGGCGTGGTCGAAGGACGAGCTGGTCCAGCGCGGCCACAACTTCGCGATCGTGGACGAGGTCGACTCGATCCTCGTGGACGAGGCCCGTACGCCGCTGATCATCTCCGGGCCCGCCGACCAGGCCACCAAGTGGTACGGCGACTTCGCCAAGCTGGTCACGCGCCTCACCAAGGGCGAGGCGGGCAACCCGCTCAAGGGCATCGAGGAGACCGGCGACTACGAGGTCGACGAGAAGAAGCGGACCGTGGCGATCCACGAGTCCGGTGTCTCCAAGGTCGAGGACTGGCTCGGCATCGAGAACCTGTACGAGTCGGTGAACACCCCCCTCGTCGGGTACCTCAACAACGCCATCAAGGCCAAGGAACTCTTCAAGAAGGACAAGGACTACGTCGTCATCGACGGCGAAGTCATGATCGTTGACGAGCACACCGGCCGTATCCTCGCCGGCCGCCGCTACAACGAGGGCATGCACCAGGCGATCGAGGCGAAGGAAGGGGTGGACATCAAGGACGAGAACCAGACGCTCGCCACGATCACCCTGCAGAACTTCTTCCGCCTCTACGGCAAGCTCTCCGGCATGACCGGTACGGCCATGACCGAGGCCGCCGAGTTCCACCAGATCTACAAGCTCGGCGTCGTGCCGATCCCGACGAACCGGCCGATGGTCCGGGCCGACCAGTCGGACCTGATCTACCGCACCGAGGTCGCGAAGTTCGCCGCGGTCGTGGACGACATCGCCGAGAAGCACGAGAAGGGGCAGCCGATCCTGGTCGGCACGACCTCCGTCGAGAAGTCCGAGTACCTCTCGCAGCAGCTCTCCAAGCGCGGTGTCCAGCACGAGGTGCTCAACGCCAAGCAGCACGACCGGGAGGCGTCGATCGTCGCCCAGGCCGGCCGCAAGGGCGCGGTGACCGTCGCGACGAACATGGCCGGACGAGGCACCGACATCAAGCTCGGCGGCAACCCGGACGACCTCGCCGAGGCGGAGCTGCGGCAGCGCGGGCTCGACCCCGTCGAGCACGTCGAGGAGTGGGCGGCCGCGCTTCCCGCCGCGCTGGAGAAGGCGGAGGAGTCCGTACGGGCGGAGTTCGAGGAGGTCAAGGACCTCGGCGGGCTGTACGTGCTGGGCACCGAGCGGCACGAGTCGCGTCGTATCGACAACCAGCTGCGCGGTCGTTCCGGCCGTCAGGGCGACCCGGGCGAGTCCCGGTTCTACCTCTCGCTCGGAGACGACCTGATGCGGCTGTTCAAGGCGCAGATGGTCGAGCGCGTCATGTCGATGGCCAACGTGCCGGACGACGTGCCGATCGAGAACAAGATGGTGACGCGGGCCATCGCGTCCGCGCAGTCGCAGGTCGAGCAGCAGAACTTCGAGACGCGTAAGAACGTCCTGAAGTACGACGAGGTGCTCAACCGGCAGCGTGAGGTCATCTACGGTGAGCGGCGCCGGGTCCTGGAGGGCGAGGACCTCCAGGAGCAGATCCGTCACTTCATGGACGACACGATCGACGACTACATCCGCCAGGAGACGGCGGAGGGCTTCGCCGAGGAGTGGGACCTCGACCGGCTGTGGGGCGCGTTCAAGCAGCTCTACCCGGTGAAGGTCACCGTCGCCGAGCTGGAGGAGACCGCGGGGGATCTGGCCGGGGTCACGGCGGAGTTCATCGCCGAGTCGGTCAAGGAAGACATCCACGAGCAGTACGACGAGCGGGAGAAGACGCTCGGCTCCGAGATCATGCGTGAGCTGGAGCGGCGTGTGGTGCTGTCCGTCCTGGACCGCAAGTGGCGTGAGCACCTCTACGAGATGGACTACCTCCAGGAGGGCATCGGCCTGCGGGCCATGGCCCAGAAGGACCCGCTGGTCGAGTACCAGCGCGAGGGCTTCGACATGTTCAACGCCATGATGGAGGGCATCAAGGAGGAGTCCGTCGGCTACCTGTTCAACCTGGAGGTCCAGGTCGAGCAGCAGGTCGAGGAGGTGCCGGTCGAGGACACGGCGACCTCGCTGTCCAAGGAGGACGCGGTGCCGGCCTCGCGGCCGGAGATCCGGGCGAAGGGGCTGGATGCTCCGCAGCGGCCGGACCGGCTGCACTTCTCCGCTCCCACGGTTGACGGGGAGGGCGGGGTCGTCGAGGGCGACTTCGCGAATGTGGACGGTGGGGCCGGGGCTGGGTCGGATGGGCTTACTCGGGCGGAGCGGCGTAAGGCGCAGAAGTCTTCCGGGGGGCGGCGGCGTAAGAAGTAGCTTGCGCTGACGTTGTGGTTGTGGCTGGGCCGGACACCGGGTGGTGTCCGGCCCAGCTTGCGTTTTGGGGCGGGCGGGTGCGGGCGGGTTGCGCCTGCGGCGGGCCCTTGTCCCCGTACCCGCCCCTTCCCGAAACCGGGGCGCTGCCCCGGACCCCGCTCCTCAAGCGCCGGAGGGGCTGGGAGGGGGTACGAGAGGTTGTGTGGCCTCGTAGGGCCCGCGAGGGCTCGGGGGCCGCGTACGGCCCCCGGAGGGCCTTGCGGCGGCCCCCTGGGCCGCCTGGCTCGGTGTCTCACCGTGTTCGCATCGGTGTGTTGCCCAGTTCCACTGCCGCGCAGCGCCAGCGGAGGTCTGCGCCCTGTTCCAGGCGGAAGGCCATCGCTCGGACTTCCTCGCCCGCGGCGATGCTGGCGCAGGCTTCCACTACGCCGGGGGCCGGCTGGGCGCCCCGGCACATGCGGATGACCGGGCGGGTGCCTCGGGTGCGCAGGGGTGTCGTGGGGGCCAGCTCGGCCAGTTGGTCGTAGGCGTCGCCGATCGTGTGGCCCAGCATCCAGTGGACCGGGCGCTGGCCGCTCAGGACCGCGAGCAGGCGTTCCGCGAACCAGTGGTGGGGGCGCATGCGCCTCGGGACGCGGTGGCGCTGGGCGGGTACGGCTTCGGGCCTGCGGGTGTCCTGGCGTCCTGCGGGCCGGGTCCTGTTCGTGGTCATCTGTCGCCCCCGTGCTCCAGAGGCCCGGTTGTACCGGGCGGTAACTTCTGTTGGTGATCTTCTACGGGGGAGTCGGATTTGTCGCAAGTGTCGGGAGGAGGGGGTGGGGTGCGGTGGGATTCACCTGTCCGGGTGGCGGGCGGGCGGTGGGGCGAGCGGGGGCCGGGGCGGGCAGGGTGAGTGCGCGGCGTGAGGTGGACGGGGGCCAGGGGTTACGCGTAACCCCAAAGGGGGACGCCGCACGTATCCTGAGGGCGTCTCCGACTACGAAAGCGGCCGAGCCATGCGCGTGTACGTACCCCTGACCCTCGCCGGGCTCGCCGCCGCGCACCGGGCCGGTGAGCTGGGGCCCGGTCCCCTCACCGCCTACGCCGTCACCCCGGCGCTGCGCGAGTGGTACGTCTCCGACGACATCGAGGAGCTGGAGTACGCGGCGCTCAACCGGGCCGCCTCCGCCTCGCTGCGCCTGATCGCCGGGGACCCGCGGGCCGCCCGGCGCCGCGTCGTCGTCGCCGTCGACGTGCCGGACGGGGCCGCCGTCGCCGACCCGGACCACATCCTGGACGCCTCCTCGCTCGGCGAGGTCACGCTCGCCTCCGTCGTGCCGCTGGCCAAGGCCGCCGCGGTGCACGTCGACTCCGACGACGCGGACGAGGACGTCACGGCCGCCGCGGCCGCGCTCGGGGCGGCGGACCTCGGGGACGACGACGCGCAGTTCACCGTCGACGGCGCCGACGACCACGAGCTGCTGTGGTTCGGGGTGCAGGAGATCCCCGGCCTGATCGGGTAGGCGAGGGCGTTGTCAGTGGGGGCGAGTACCGTTTCCGGCATGGGGATCGCACCGGGGGAACACCACCGCACGCATCTGGTCTGGGACTGGAACGGCACGCTGCTCGACGACAACACCGCCGTCGTCGGCGCGACCAACGCGGCGTTCGGCGAGGTCGGCCTGGCGCCGATCACCGTGGAGCAGTACCGGGAGATGTACTGCATCCCGATACCCCGGTTCTACGAGCGGCTGATGGGGCGGCTCCCCACCGACGCCGAGTGGGAGCGGATGGACGGGATCTTCCACCGCCACTACACCGAGCAGCGTGACGCCTGCGGGCTGACCGCCGGGGCCGCCGAGCTGCTGGCCGGGTGGCAGCTGACCGGGCGCAGCCAGTCGATCATGAGCATGTACCGGCACGAGGAGCTCGTCCCCGTCGTGCGCGGTTACGGCATCGAGCGGCACTTCGTCCGCGTGGACGGGCGCACCGGTCCGTCCGGCGGCAGCAAGTCGGAGTACATGGAGCGGCATCTCGCCGCCATGCAGGGGATATCCCCGCAGCACACGGTCGTCATAGGTGACGCGGTGGACGACGCCGTGGCCGCCGCGCACGCCGGTGCCCAGGCCGTCCTCTACACGGGCGGTTCGCACAGCCGTGCCAGCCTGGAGAAGGCCGGTGTCCCCGTCGTGGACACGCTGACCGAGGCCATCGCCCTCGCCGAGCGGCTGACCCGGTAGTCGGTCGCGCTCGCTGAGCGGCCGACCGGTGGCCGAGGAGGGCTCCCTCCGGCCCGTCCGTGGTCGGGAAGGGTTCCCGTCCGGTGCGTCCGGGCTGTCCAGAGTGTCGAATTTCGCGGCCTTCTTTTGTACACATCCGGATCGTGACGGTCACCGGTGCGGGCGAGATAGCCTGGTCCCGTGATCAGCGCGATATGCCTCGGGGGCAGCGAAGCCCCCGGCCCGCGCCCGGAGCGCCACCGTGCCCGGGCTGCCTCGGCTGATCCCTCCCGCCCGGACCGGCCGCTGGAAACGGCCGATACGGTCCCGGCGGTCTCTCATCGCGGCATAGCGTCGACCCCGACCGGAAACCTCGCGTCGTGGCGTTACGCCGACCTTTTCACCTACGTCACGCAACGGCGCGCGACAGGAGCCAGAGGACATGCAGACCAAGCTGGACGAAGCCAAGGCCGAGCTGCTCGCACGGGCCGCCAAGGTAGCTGACAACAGCCCGGGCGGTGGTGTCGGCGGGCCGGACGGTGCCCCCCGGGTGCACGTCGCGTCCGCCGGGGCCGACGGCTCGGGGGCCGGGCAGGAGCACTCCCGCCAGGACGTCCTGCTCTCCTACCTCCAGCGCTACTACCTGCACACCGCCCCCGAGGACATCGTGGGCCGGGACCCGATCGACGTCTTCGGTGCCGCCTCCTCCCACTACCGGCTGGCCGAGGAGCGCCCCCAGGGCAAGGCGAACGTCCGGGTGCACACCCCGACCGTCGAGGAGAACGGCTGGACGTGCAGCCACTCCGTGGTCGAGGTCGTCACCGACGACATGCCGTTCCTGGTCGACTCCGTCACCAACGAGCTCTCCCGCCAGGGCCGCGGCATCCACGTCGTGATCCACCCGCAGGTCGTCGTCCGCCGCGACGTGACCGGCAAGCTGGTCGAGGTCCTGACCGACGGCACCCGCCGGAACGGCGGCAAGGGCCCCAAGGACGCCAAGGCGGGCCTGCCGCACGACGCGCTGGTCGAGTCCTGGATCCACGTCGAGATCGACCGCGAGACCGACCGCGCGGACCTCAAGCAGATCCAGCTGGACCTGCTGCGCGTCCTGTCCGACGTACGGGAGACCGTCGAGGACTGGGAGAAGATGCGGGGCGCGGCGCTCCGGATCGCCGACGACCTGCCCGGCGAGCCGCTGGACGACCTCGCCGACGACGAGATCAACGAGGCCCGGGAGCTGCTGCGCTGGCTCGCCGCCGACCACTTCACCTTCCTCGGCTACCGCGAGTACGAGCTGAGGGACACCGACTCGCTGGCCGCCGTCCCCGGCACCGGACTCGGCATCCTGCGCTCCGACCCGCACCACACCGAGGACGAGGCGCACCCCGTCAGCCCGTCCTTCGACCGGCTGCCCGCCGACGCCCGTGCCAAGGCCCGCGAGCACAAGCTCCTCGTCCTGACCAAGGCCAACAGCCGGGCGACCGTGCACCGCCCCAGCTACCTCGACTACGTCGGCGTGAAGAAGTTCGACGCCGACGGCAACGTCATCGGTGAGCGCCGCTTCCTCGGCCTCTTCTCGTCCGCCGCCTACACCGAGTCCGTGCGCCGGGTCCCCGTCATCCGACGCAAGGTCGCCGAGGTGCTGGAGGGCGCCGGGTTCACGCCCAACAGCCACGACGGCCGCGACCTGCTCCAGATCCTGGAGACCTACCCCCGCGACGAGCTGTTCCAGACCCCCGTCGACCAGCTGCGCTCGGTCGTCACCTCGGTTCTCTACCTCCAGGAGCGGCGCCGGCTGCGCCTCTACCTGCGCCAGGACGAGTACGGCCGCTACTACTCCGCGATCGTCTACCTGCCGCGCGACCGCTACACCACCGGTGTGCGGCTGCGGCTGATCGACATCCTCAAGGAGGAACTGAACGGCACCAGCGTCGACTTCACGGCCTGGAACACCGAATCGATCCTCTCCCGGCTCCACTTCGTCGTCCGCGTCGCGCCCGGCAGCGAGCTGCCCAGCCTCACCGACGCCGAGACCGACCGCATCGAGGCCCGCCTCGTCGAGGCCGCCCGCTCCTGGGCCGACGGCTTCCAGGAGGCGCTGAACGCCGAGTGCGGCGAGGAGCGTGCCGCCGAACTGCTCCGCCAGTACGGGCACTCCTTCCCCGAGGGCTACAAGGCCGACCACTCGGCGCGCGCCGCCGTCGCCGACCTCGTCCACCTCGAAGCGCTCAAGGAGAACGAGCGGGACTTCTCGCTCAGCCTGTACGAGCCGGTCGGCGCCGCCCCCGGCGAGCGCCGCTTCAAGATCTACCGCACCGGCGAGCAGGTCTCGCTGTCCGCCGTGCTGCCCGCCCTCCAGCGGCTCGGCGTCGAGGTGGTGGACGAGCGCCCGTACGAGCTGCGCTGCGCCGACCGTACGCACGCCTGGATCTACGACTTCGGGCTGCGGATGCCGCAGGCCACCGCCAACGGCGGCTACCTGGCCGACGGGGCGCGCGAGCGGTTCCAGGACGCCTTCGCCGCCGTGTGGACCGGCGAGGCGGAGAACGACGGCTTCAACGCGCTGGTGCTGAGCGCCGGGCTCGACTGGCGCCAGGCCATGGTGCTGCGCGCCTACGCGAAGTACCTGCGCCAGGCCGGCTCCACGTTCAGCCAGGACTACATGGAGTCCACCCTCCAGAACAACGTCCACACCACCCGGCTGCTCGTCTCGCTCTTCGAGGCCCGGATGTCGCCGGGCCGCCAGAGCGCGGGCACGGAGCTGACCGACGGGCTCCTGGAGGAGCTCGACGGGGCCCTCGACCAGGTCGCCTCGCTCGATGAGGACCGCATCCTGCGCTCCTTCCTCACCGTCATCAAGGCCACCCTGCGCACCAGCTTCTTCCAGCACGCGGACGACGGCGAGCCGCACGCGTACGTCTCGATGAAGTTCGACCCGCAGTCCATCCCGGACCTGCCCGCGCCCCGCCCGGCGTTCGAGATCTGGGTCTACTCGCCTCGGGTGGAGGGCGTCCACCTGCGCTTCGGCAAGGTCGCCCGCGGTGGCCTGCGCTGGTCGGACCGGCGCGAGGACTTCCGTACGGAGATCCTGGGCCTGGTCAAGGCGCAGATGGTGAAGAACACCGTCATCGTGCCGGTCGGCGCGAAGGGCGGCTTCGTCGCCAAGCAGCTGCCCGACCCGTCCGACCGGGACGCCTGGATGGCCGAGGGCATCGCCGCGTACCGCACCTTCATCTCGGCGCTCCTCGACATCACCGACAACATGGTGGCCGGCGAGGTCGTCCCGCCCAAGGACGTCGTCCGGCACGACGAGGACGACACGTACCTGGTCGTCGCCGCCGACAAGGGCACCGCGAAGTTCTCCGACATCGCCAACGAGGTCGCCGTCGCGTACGGCTTCTGGCTCGGGGACGCGTTCGCCTCCGGCGGTTCGGCCGGTTACGACCACAAGGGCATGGGCATCACCGCCCGGGGCGCCTGGGAGTCCGTCAAGCGGCACTTCCGCGAGCTCGGCCACGACTCCCAGACCGAGGACTTCACGGTCGTCGGCGTCGGTGACATGTCCGGCGACGTCTTCGGCAACGGCATGCTGCTCTCCGAGCACATCCGGCTCGTCGCCGCGTTCGATCACCGGCACATCTTCATCGACCCGAACCCGGACGCCGCCACCTCCTACGCCGAGCGGCGCCGCCTCTTCGACCTGCCGCGCAGCTCCTGGGCCGACTACGACAAGGACCTGATCTCCGCGGGCGGCGGCATCCACCCGCGCAGCGCCAAGTCGATCCCGGTCAACGCCCATGTGCGCGAGGCGCTGGGCATCGAGGCCGGGGTCACCAAGATGACGCCCGCCGAGCTGATGCAGGCCGTCCTCAAGGCTCCCGTCGACCTCCTCTGGAACGGCGGCATCGGCACGTACATCAAGTCCACCGCCGAGTCGAACGCGGACGTCGGCGACAAGGGCAACGACGCGATCCGCGTCAACGGCGCCGACCTGCGCGCCAAGGTCGTCGGAGAAGGCGGCAACCTCGGTGCCACCCAGCTCGGGCGCATCGAGTTCGCCCGGGACGGCGGCCGGATCAACACCGACGCGATCGACAACAGCGCCGGGGTGGACACCTCCGACCACGAGGTCAACATCAAGATCCTGCTCAACGGGCTGGTGCGGGACGGCGACATGACCGTCAAGCAGCGCAACAAGCTGCTCGCCGAGATGACCGACGAGATCGGGCACCTGGTGCTGCGCAACAACTACGCGCAGAACACGGCCCTGGCCAACTCGGTCGCGCAGGCGCCCTCCCTGCTCCACGCCCAGCAGCGCTTCATGCGGCGGCTCGGGCGCGACGGGTACCTCGACCGGGCGCTGGAGTTCCTGCCCAGCGACCGGCAGGTCCGTGAGCTGCTGAACGCAGGCAAGGGGCTCACACAGCCCGAGCTGGCCGTGCTGCTCGCCTACACCAAGATCACGGCGGCGCAGGAGCTGATCGGGACCAGCCTGCCGGACGACCCGCACCTCCAGAAGCTGCTGCACGCCTACTTCCCGGAGCAGCTGCGCACGCGCTACACCGAGGCGGTCGACGGGCACGCCCTGCGGCGCGAGATCATCACCACGGTGCTGGTCAACGACACGGTCAACAGTGGTGGTTCGACCTTCCTGCACCGGCTGCGGGAGGAGACCGGGGCCTCCATCGAGGAGATCGTGCGCGCGCAGTTCGCGGCCCGCGAGATCTTCGGGCTCGGCGAGGTCTGGGACGCGGTGGAAGCCCTCGACAACGAGGTCGCCGCCGATGTCCAGACCCGGATCCGGCTGCACTCGCGGCGGCTGGTCGAGCGCGGCTCGCGCTGGCTGCTGGGCAACCGGCCGCAGCCGCTGGCGATCTCCGAGACGGTCGACTTCTTCCGCGACGGCGTCGAGCAGGTCTGGGCGGCGCTGCCGAAGATGCTGAAGGGCGCCGACCAGGAGTGGTATCAGGGCATCCTGAACGAGCTGACCGAGGTCGGCGTTCCGGACGAGCCGGCGCAGCGCGTGGCCGGCTTCTCCTCCGTCTTCCCCGCGCTCGACGTCGTGGCCATCGCGGACCGTACGGGCAAGGAGCCGCTGGCCGTCGCGGAGGTGTACTACGACCTCGGGGACCGGCTGGGGATCACGCAGCTGATGGACCGGATCATCGAACTGCCGCGGGCGGACCGGTGGCAGTCGATGGCGCGGGCGTCGATCCGCGAGGACCTGTACGCGGCGCACGCGGCGCTGACGTCCGACGTGCTGGCTGTGGGCAACGGGGCGTCGTCGCCGCAGGAGCGGTTCGAGGCGTGGGAGGACAAGAACGCGGCGATTCTGGCTCGGTCGCGGTCGACGCTGGAGGAGATCCAGGGGTCGGACGCGTTTGATCTGGCGAATCTGTCGGTGGCCATGCGGACGATGCGGACGTTGCTTCGTACGCACGGTTAGGCTGCGCCGCGGTTAGGCTGCGCCGCGGGTGGGGCTGCGCCGCGGGTGGGGTGGGCGGCTGCGGGTTCGTGGCCGCTTGCCCCCTTGTCCTCAATCGCCGGACGGGCTTGATTTGGCCGGGCGGGCTCCATGGAGCCCGCCCGGCGATTGAGGACATCTTTTTGCTTACCGCTTCTTCGTGAAGCGTTCGTACTCCGCCATGACTTCCTTTGCCGGGCCGTCCATGCGGAGGGTGCCGGACTCCAGCCACAGGGCTCGGTCGCAGGTTTCGGTGATGGACTTGTTGTGGTGGCTCACCAGGAACACCGTGCCGGCCTGTTCGCGTAGTTCGAGGATGCGGGCCTTGCTGCGTTGCTGGAAGCGGGCGTCGCCCGTGGAGAGGGCCTCGTCGATCAGCAGGACGTCGTGGTTCTTCGCGGCGGCGATGGAGAAGCGGAGGCGGGCGCCCATGCCGGAGGAGTACGTGCGCATCGGCAGGGTGATGAAGTCGCCCTTCTCGTTGATGCCGGAGAAGTCCACGATCTCGTCGTAGCGCTCCCGGATTTCCGCGCGCGTCATGCCCATCGCGAGGCCGCCGAGCACCACGTTGCGCTCGCCGGTCAGGTCGCCCATCAGCGCGGCGTTGACGCCGAGCAGCGAGGGCTGGCCGTGGGTGTGGACGCGGCCCTTCGAGGCGGGGAGCAGGCCGGCGATGGCCTTCAGCAGGGTCGACTTGCCCGAGCCGTTGGAGCCGATCAGCCCGATCGCCTCTCCCTTGTACGCGGCGAAGCTGACGCCCTTGACGGCGTGCACCTCGCGCACGCCCGGAGCCTGCCGGCGCGAGGTGATCCGGCTCAGCGCGGAGGTGGCGCTGCCCCGGCCGGTGCGGGCGCCGTTGACCGTGTACGTGATGTGGACGTCGTCCACGACGACGGTCGGGATCGGGGAATCAGCCACGTCCGTAACTCTCCTCGGCCTTCCAGAAGTAGACGAAGCCGCCCGCGCCGCACACCAGCGCCCAGCCGGCGGCGACCGCCCAGACGTGCGGGGGCAGCTGGTTCGCGCCGAAGCTGTCGATGAGCGCGAAGCGCACCAGGTCGATGAAGACGGCCGCGGGATTCAGTTCGAGCGCGAGCTTCACCCAGTCCGGCACCCGGTCGCCGCTCAGCATCGTGTCCATGCTCCACATCACGCCCGACGCGTACATCCAGGTGCGCAGCACGAACGGGGTGAGCTGGGCGATGTCCGGGGTGCGTGCGGCGAGGCGGGCCATGACCATCGAGATGCCGGTGTTGAACACGGCCTGGAGGGCCAGGGCCGGGACCGCGAGCAGCCAGGCGGGCCGCGGGTACTGCCCGAAGGCCAGCAGGATCAGGGCCAGCGCGCCCAGCGAGAACAGCAGCTGCTGGAGCTGTTGCAGGGCGAGCGCGACCGGCAGCGAGGCGCGCGGGAAGTGCAGCGCCCGTACGAGGCCGATGTTGCCGCTGATCGCCCGGGTGCCGGCGGTGATCGAGGAGCTGGTGAAGGTCCAGATGAAGACGCCCGTGACCAGGAACGGAACGAAGTCCGGCACGCCGTGCTTCGTCTTCATCAGAATGCCGAAGATGAAGTAGTAGACCGTCGCGTTGAGCAGCGGGGTCATGATCTGCCAGACCTGGCCCAGCTTCGCCTGGCTGTACTGGGCGGTCAGCCTGGCCGTGGCGAAGGCCGTGATGAAGTGCCGCCGCCCCCACAGCTGCGTCACGTACGCGCGCAGCGAGGGCCGCGCGCCGCTCACGGTCAGCCCGTGGCGCTCGGCGAGCGCGGCGAGCTCGCCGGAGCCGTACACGGGCGGGGAGAGGGGCGGCGGGCTGTCCACCGGGGCCGGGGCTGTTGTCTGGCTCACCACGATCGCTTTCGACGGGAGGCGGGCAGGCGGGGGCACGGCGTACGGGCGGGGAAAGACGCGCCCGGCGACGGGACGGGACCGTATCGTCGCAACGTCGAGGGTAGGACGCACCGACGTCGGAACGCAACCGTTTCGTCGTCGCGGACTATGATTCGGCCATGACCACCGACCCCGGAAGCCGCCGCCGAGCCCCGGCGGGAGCCGCCGTCCTGCGCGAGGACGTGACCGACGCCATCCGCAGCGCGGTGTTCGCCGAGCTCGCCGCGGTCGGGTTCGCCCGGATGTCCATCGAGGGCATCGCCCGCCGGGCCGGCGTCGGCAAGACCGCCGTCTACCGGCGCTGGAAGTCCAAGCTGCACCTGGTCCTGGACCTGGTCTCGGCCGTCGCCGCGCAGGGCATGCCCGCTCCCGCCACCGGCTCCCTGTACGGGGATGTGCGCGCGGTCCTCGAACTGGCCGCGTACGCCCTGCGCCACCCGCTGGCCTCCCAGGTCATCCCGGACCTGCTGGTCGAGGCGGCCAGGAACCCGGAGATCTCCGACGCCATCAAGGCCGCCCTGCTCGACCCGCAGCAGGGCGTCGCCGCCGTGGTCGTCCGGGACGCCGTCGCACGCGGCGAACTGCCGTCCGGCAGCGACCCCGACCGCGCCCTCGACCTGATCGTCGGCCCGCTCTACTGGCGGCTCGCGGTGGTCCGGGGCGAGCTGCCCCCGGCGTATCTGGACGACCTCGCGGCCTCCGCAGTGGCGGCGCTCACACAGGGCGCGGACCCCGCCGGATGATCACTCGCAGGGGTGTGCCAGCGTGCTTGTAGGGGTCACCCTTCGATCGGTTAATCTGGTGGGCGGGCCGCCCACCGGGCCTTCCGGAGCATGTGCACGGGGCGAGCACGGTGCAGGCGCAGTCACTCGTTCGGGACCGTAACCGGTGACCCCCGACCGCCTCTGCGGTTGAGCCCTACGGATAGCCAGGCCCTTGATGAACGGACGTGCTCAACATGCCGCCACGGCTCAGTGTCGTTGTCCCCGTCTACAACGTGGAACTCTTCCTGACGGACTGTCTGAAGTCCCTCGCGGAGCAGACCATGACCGACCTCGAGGTGGTGATGGTCGACGACGGGTCCACCGACGGCAGCGCCGCGCTGGCCGCCGAGTTCGCCGCGAGCGACGACCGCTTCAAGCTGGTCAGGCAGAAGAACGGCGGACTGGGGCACGCCCGTAACACCGGCTTCCGCAACGCCCACCCGGAAAGCCGCTACCTGGCCTTCTGCGACAGCGACGACATCATCCCGCCGAACGCCTACGAGCTGCTGGTCGAATCGCTGGAGGAGACCGGCTCGGACCTGGCGTCCGGCAACGTCCTGCGGCTGCGCGCCGGCGGCAAGCTGGTGCAGTCGCCGATGTTCCGCAAGCCCATGGCCACCACGCGGCAGCGGACCCACATCTCGCGCGACCTGGACCTCCTCGGCGACCGCATCGCCTGCAACAAGGTGTTCCGCCGCTCCTTCTGGGACAAGCACGCGTTCGCCTTCCCGGTCGGCGCGCTGTACGAGGACATCCCCGTCGTGCTGCCCGCCCACTTCCTGGCCGGCTCGGTCGACATCGTCAAGGACCCCGTCTACTACTGGCGCGACCGCCCCGGCTCCATCACCACCAGCCGGGCCGTCGTCCGCGGCATCCACGACCGCGTCGCCCACGTCCAGGGCGTCTCCGAGTTCCTGGCGGAGAAGCGCACCCCCGCCGACAAGAACCACTACGAGGCGCACGCGCTGGCCAACGACCTCTGGTACTTCATGGAGGTCCTGCCGGACGGCGACCAGGAGTACCGGGACGCGTTCCTCACGTACACCAACAAGTTCATCGACCAGGTCGACCCCTCGGTGCTCGACGGGCTGCCGCTGCGCCTGCGCGTGATGTGGTACCTGGTACGCGAGCACCGCATGGACGAGCTGCTGGCGCTGCTCCTCCAGGAGAAGCAGGAGCCCGGCGCGTTCGAGGTCAGCGGCATGCGCCGACGGGTGGCCCACTACCCCGTGCTCACCCAGCCGCTGCCCGCCCCCGTGGCGCGCGTCGGCGACCGCGACCTGCCGCTCGCCGCCCGGCTGCGCGACGCCCAGTGGCGCGACGGCAAGCTGCACCTCAGCGGCTACGCGTACATCCGCAACCTGCCGGTCAGCTCCGGGGCCGGTGAGTTCCGGATCGGCTGGCTGCGCGCCGGCCGGCGCCATGTCGTCCCGCTCCGGCTGCGCCGCACCGACGAGCCCGAGGCCACCGCCCGCTCCCGGCAGAGCCTGCACGACTACCACCGTGCCGGCTTCGAGACCTCCGTCGACGCCTCCAAGCTCCGCATCCAGGGAGACGGCGGCCCCAAGCAGCTCACCTTCCAGTTCCAGGTCGGCATCGCCCGGGGCGGCCTGCTGCGCCGCTCCTTCCCCTCGGTCCGCGAGGCGTCCGTCGCCCCGCCCGTCCACCGCCCCGACGGCGACCACCGCATCGCTCCCGCCTTCGAGGGCGACAAGCTGGTGCTGCACTCCGAGCGCGTCGACGCCCGCTTCGAGACCCACGGCCCCGGCGAACGGCCCGGCACCGTCAAGGTGTCCGGTGTGGTCCGCGCCCGCCTCGTCAAGGACGAGCTGACCCTGGTCCTGACGCACGGCGCCACCAAGACCACCGTCGAGGTCCCCGTCACCGTGGGCTCCGGCGCCGGCGCCGGCTGGAACCGCTTCACCGCCGAGCTGCCGCTCACCGCGGTCGAGGAGAACCGCCCCACCGGCGAGGACGCCCCGAAGAACGTCACGTACAGCCTCCATCTCGTCGGTACGGGCCTGAAGGCGTCGCTCGACGCGCCCGGCTCGGTCCACCCGGGCGGCTACCCGCTCGCCGACGGGCCGGACGGCGTCCGCCGCGAGCTGGCCCTCACCGTCAGCGCGCGCGGCAACCTGGTGATCGGCGACCGCCCCGTGCAGCCCGCCGTCGAGCTGGCCAGCTGGACGGACGACGGCCGGCTCTTCCTGGAGGGCACCTGCCCCGAGGACCCGGAGCACCCGGTCGAGCTGATCGCGCAGAACAGCGCCCACCGCGAGGAGCAGGTCTTCCCGGTCGAGTTCACCGGACCCGAGAGCGCCCGCCGCTTCCGCGCCGAGCTGCGGCCGGACGCCGTGGAGGGACCGGGCGGTGCGGTGCCGCTCGGCGAGGGCAACTGGTACTTCTTCTTCCGGGACAAGGGCGCCGCCGACGAGAGCGGCGACCGCGCGCTGCGGCTCCCCGCCTCGGCCTTCCACACCCTGCCCGCCACCCGCGTGCTCAACGGCCGCGACTACACCCTGGAGCGCCGCTTCGGCGACCAGCTCCTCGTCGTCTCCGGCTCCGTGCTCAGCGCCGCCGAGCGCGGCCCGCGCGCCAAGCGCCTGCTGAGCGAGGCGTACGCGGCACAGCGCTCCGAGCCGCTGCGCGCCGCCGCGCTCTACAGCACCTTCGACGGCCGCCAGTACTCGGACTCGCCGCGCGCCGTCCACGAGGAACTGGTGCGCCGGGGCACCGAGGTGGAGCACATCTGGGTCGTCCGCGACCAGCAGGCGATCATCCCCGAGGGCGCCACCGCCGTCGAGTACGGCTCGGTCGCCTGGCACGAGGCGCTGGCCCGCAGCCGCTACGTCATCACCAACACGCAGCTGCCCGAGTGGTTCGTGCGCCGCGAGGACCAGACGGTCGTCCAGACCTGGCACGGCACGCCGCTCAAGCGCATCGGCCTCGAACTCGCGGGCACCGCCCAGGCGAACGCCGGGTACATCGCGACCCTCGCCGAGCGGGCCGGCCAGTGGAACTTCCTGGTCTCGCCGAACACGTTCTCCACGCCCGTCCTGCGCCGTTCGTTCGGCTTCGAGGGCGAGGTGCTGGAGTGCGGCTACCCGCGCAACGACATCTTCCACGCCCCGGACCGCGCCAAGATCGCCACCGCGGTACGGGAGAAGCTGGGCATCCCGGCCGGCAAGCGCGTCGTCCTGTACGCACCGACGTGGCGCGAGGACCAGCGCCTCGGCGGCGGGCGCTACTCGCTCGGCCTCCAGCTCGACCTGGCCGCCGCCGAACGCGAACTCGGCGAGGACACCGTGCTCCTGGTGCGCCGTCACTACATGGTCACCGACCGGCTCCCGGACAGCGGTACGGGCTTCGTCAAGGACGTCTCGCGCTACCCGGACGTCGGCGAACTCATGCTCATCAGCGACGCCCTGGTCACCGACTACTCCTCGCTGATGTTCGACTTCGCCCAGACCGGGCGGCCGATGCTCTTCCACACGTACGACCTGGAGCACTACCGCGACACGCTGCGCGGGTTCAGCTTCGACTTCGAGAAGCGGGCGCCCGGGCCCCTGATCCCGGGCTCCGACGACCTGATCGCCGCGCTGAAGGACCCCGAGCGGGCCATCGCCGGACACGCCAAGGCGTACGAGCAGTTCCGGCACGACTTCTGCGACCTGGACGACGGCCGGGCCACCGCCCGCGTGGTCGACCGCATGCTGTAGTCGCCCCTGATGGAGCCACGATGCCCGGCCGGTCCGCACCGGCCGGGCATCGGCGTTTCCAGGGCCGCTGTTTACGCCACGGTGACGATTCGCTGCGTCGCATAGGGTCGCCACCTTGCTACGTTCTGCTTTCATGGGTATCCGAATGTGGGGCGAAACGGACGCACGGCGGGCCAGGGCCGCCGTGCTCGTCGCGGCGACCGCGGGCCTCCTCACCCGCATGATCATCGCGGCCAACTCGCCCGGCCCCGCCGACGCGCGGATCTTCGCGGGGTTCGCGAAAGCCATCACCGGGTACGGCCCCGTCCGCATCTACGCGCACCCGCTGCCCGGGCTCCCCGTCTACAACCACCCGCCGCTGGCCGGGTGGATGCTGCTGGGCCTCGACCGCCTCACCGAACTCGGCTTCTCCTTCGCCACGCTGATCCGCGTTCCCGCGTCGGCCGCCGACTTCGCCTGCGCGGTCCTCGTGTTCGAGATCGTCCGCCGCCGCGCCACCGTGCGCACCGCGATGCTCTGCGGCATCGGGGTCGCCGTCAGCCCGGTGCTCATCGCGACCTCCGGCTACCACGGCAACACCGACGCCGTCGCCGTCGCCTTCGCGCTGGCCGCCGCCCACCTCCTGGCCGACCGGAAGGCGCCGCTCGCGGCGGGCGTCGCGGCGGCGCTCTCGATCAGCGTCAAGTTCATCCCGGTCGTGGTGATCCCGGCCCTCTTCGTGGCCGCGCTGCGCGGCGGGCGGCCCGTCCTGGTCCGCTTCGCCGCCGGGTTCGCCGGGGTCACCGCGCTCGTGTGGGGGCCGGCGCTGCTGACCGTGCCCATGGACCTGACGCACAACGTCCTGGAGTACGCGGGCGGCAGCTACCGGCTGTGGGGGCTCGTGCGGTTCGCGGACGTCCTCGGCCTGCCCGAGCCGGTCATCGCCTTCATGCAGGGCGGCGGCCACTTCCTCTTCGTGCTGGCCTGCGTGGCCGCCGGGATCCGGCTCGCCTGGCTGCGGCCCGCCGAGGCGCCCGGCGTCGTCGCCGTCACGCTGGGGCTGCTGCTGCTCCTGTCCACCGCCTCCGGACTCCAGTACCTGACCTGGGCCGCCGCCGGGATGTTCGTGCTCGGCCCGGTCGAGGGGTTCGCGTACAGCGTGGTCGTCGGCCTGGTCGCCGTCCTCGGCTACAGCGGGCGGTCCGCCGTGCGCTGGAGCGAGCCCGTGCTGTACCTGGGCGCGGCCGGCTGGTTCGTCCTGGCGGCGGGCCTGCTCACCGGCGTACGCCGCATCCTCGCCACACCCCCGGACGCCGTCCCCACCGAGCGGGCAACGGTCTCCGCACCCCGTACGGAATTCCGCTCCTGCTCCACCGTCGACTGATCCCGCAATCCCGTCCCCGACCGCAACTGGAGAACGCCCCGTGAAGGAAAGCCCGAGCCCCAGGATCGGCATCCTGGTGGTCGCGTACAACGCGGAGACAACGCTGGAGAAGACCCTCGACCGGATCCCGGAGGACTTCCGGTCGCGGATCGCAGAGATCCTCATCCTCGACGACGCGAGTCACGACGCCACCTTCACGGCGGGCTGCCGCTGGTCGCAGGCCGAGGGCATGCCCCGCACCGTCGTGATGCGGCACACCAAGAACCTCGGCTACGGCGGCAACCAGAAGGCCGGATACGCGCTGGCCGCCGAGCACGGACTCGACATCATCGTGCTGCTGCACGGCGACGGGCAGTACGCCCCCGAGCTGCTGCCCGAGATGGTCGCGCCCATCGAACGCGGCGAGTGCGAAGCCGTGTTCGGGTCCCGGATGATGACGTCCGGCAGCGCGCTCAAGGGCGGCATGCCGATGTACAAGTGGCTCGGCAACCGCATCCTCACCCGGCTGGAGAACGGCCTCCTGGGCTCGGACCTCACCGAATTCCACTCCGGTTACCGCGCGTACAGCGTCGCGGCCCTCAAGCAGCTGCCGGTCGACCGGAACACCGACGCCTTCGACTTCGACACCCAGATCATCGTGCAGCTGCTGAACGCGGGCATGCGGATCAAGGAGATCCCCGTCCCCACCTACTACGGCGACGAGATCTGCTACGTCAACGGCATGAAGTACGCCAAGGACGTGGTCAAGGACGTCCTCGAATACCGGCTGGCCGTCAAGGGGTTCGGGACCTGCCGGTGGATCCCCAAGCCCGTCGAGTACGCCTTCAAGGAGGGCGACGGCTCCTCGCACGCGGTCATCCTGGACACGATGCGCGCGCTGCCCCCCGGCCGCGTCCTCGACCTGGGCTGCTCCGGCGGGCTGTTCGCCGAGCGGCTGGAGTCCCTGGGCCACGAGGTGACCGGCGTCGACTACGTGGAGGTGCCCGGCGTCCGCGACCGGTGCAGCCACTTCCACCTCGCCAACCTGGAGGAGGGGCTGCCCGCCGAGGCCGGGACCGGCTTCGACTACGTGGTCGCCGGTGACGTCATCGAGCACCTGTCACGCCCCGAACGCGTCCTCGCCGAGGCGGCGTCCGTGCTGCGGCCGGGCGGCCGGATGCTGCTGTCCGTTCCCAACTTCAGCCACTGGTACTCCCGGCTGCGGGTCGCCGTCGGCGCCTTCGACTACGACCGCCGGGGCATCCTCGACGAAACGCATCTGCGCTTCTTCACCCGGGCCAGCCTGCGCCGCACCGTGCGCGCCGCCGGCTACGACGTCCTCGAACTCTCCTCCACCGGAGCGCCGTTCTGGTCGCTGCTCGGCCGGGGGCCGCTCGCCGCCGTGCTCGGTGGGGCGTCGAGGCTGCTGACCCGCGTCCGGCCGACGCTGTTCGGCTATCAGCACGTCGCGCTGCTCACCCCGCACGCGGCCGAGACGATCATCGCTGGAGAGCACGTCGATGTACAGGACATCCTCAACCGACAGTACGTCCCCGCCGACCGGGTCGGTGTCTGAGGCGCCCCGCCCCGGACCCGCGCCCGCCCCGGCGGCCGACCCTCCCGCCCCCGCAGTCAGGAGCAAGTCCTTGACCCTCCCCAGTGTGCTGCTGCTCCTGTTCGCCGTGTTCTCGTCCGCGGGCGGCCAGATCATGCTCAAGCACGGGATGAAGGGCGCCGCGGCCGCCGCCGGGCGCGACGGCGGTTCCGTCGCCCTGCGCGCCGCGGGCAGCCCCTGGGTCGTGTTCGGGCTGCTGGTCTTCGCGGTGTCCGCGCTCGCCTGGATGACGACGCTGGCCAAGGTGCCGCTCTCCGTCGCGTACCCCTTCAACGCGCTCGGCTACCTGCTGATCGTGCTGGCCGGGGCGACCGTGCTGCACGAGCGGACCTCGCTGTGGACCTGGGGCGGCTCGCTGCTCGTGGTGGTCGGCCTGATCACGGTCATGGCCGGTCAGCAAAGCTAGTCGCGGTACGCCGAGGGGCCCGCCGCCGGAACGTTCCGGTGACGGGCCCCTCGGTGTCGTACGGCTCAGGAATCCTCGCCCAGCAGCACGCGGCGCACCACGCGCTCGGAGGCGCGGCCGTCGTCGTACGGGCAGAAGCGCTCCTTGAACGCCTTCAGCAGCGCCTCGTTCTCCGGGCTGTTCCAGCTGCCGTCGGTGAAGATCGCCGCCAGCTCGTCCGTGTTCGTGGCCACGGCACCCGGCGTCTCGCCCGGCTGCCCGGACAGCAGGTCGAAGACGACACCGCGGACCGTGCGGTACGTCTCCCAGTCCGGGGCGAGGATCGCGATCGGGCGGTTCAGGTGGGCGTAGTCGAACATCACCGAGGAGTAGTCGGTGACCAGCGCGTCCGCCGCCAGGCACAGGTCCTCGACGCGCGGGTACGTGGAGACGTCGATGACCGACGCGTTCTCCGGGAGGCCCGACCCGCCGTAGAAGTAGTGGGCGCGCATGAGGACCACGGTGTCCGGGCCGACGGCCGCGCAGAACCGGTCCAGGTCCAGGCGGTTGGTGAAGCCCGCCTCGTAGTCGCGGTGGGTCGGCGCGTAGAGCACGGCGCGCTGGCCGGGGCGGATGCCCAGGTCCTCGCGGATCCTGGCGATCTGCTCCTCGGTGGCCGTCGCGAAGACGTCGTTGCGCGGGTAGCCCGTCTCCAGCGGGCGCGCCGCGCTCGGGTAGGCGCGGGACCACACCTCGGTGGAGTGCGGGTTGGCGGAGACGCTCCAGTCCCAGCGGTCCACACGCTTCAGCAGCCGGTCGAAGTTGAGCCCCTGTGCGGCGGCCGGGTAGTTCTGCTGGTCCATGCCCATGATCTTCAGCGGGGTGCCGTGGTGGGTCATGACATGGATCTGGCCGGGGCGCTTGACCAGGTGGTCCGGGTAGTTGACGTTGTTGAAGAAGTACGTGGCACGGGCCAGCACCGACCAGTAGCGGCGGGTCCCGGGCACCACGTAGTCGATGCCCTTGGGCACCGAGTCCACGTTCTTCTTCGACACCACCCACACGCCGTGGATGTCGGGTGCCAGCTCCTTCGCCTTGCGGTAGATCGCCTCCGGGTTGCAGCTCACGCCGCGGTTCCAGTAGGCGGCGTACACGGCCAGCTTCGGGTCGAGGGGCAGCTTGCGCTGTGCCTTGTAGTAGCGCTTGGTGAACTGCTTCTTCGCCTTGGCGCGGGCCGTGCTGGGCGCGGCGCGCAGGCTGCGGCGGGTGGCGAGCGCGGTGTCGAGGGCGCCGAGCGCGGTGTACTTGCCGCCGCCCATCAACTGCGGGCGCAGCCCCTTGGCGCCGCCGGGGAACGTGAAGCCCTCCGGGCGGTGCGCACCGTGGAACGCGCCGACCGCGCCCACGTACTGCCGGCGGCGCTTGGTCACCGTCGGGTACGCGGCCAGCAGCTCCTGCACCGCACGGTCGAAGAGGAGGCCGCGCACGTCCTTCAGGGCCGGGCGGGCCTCCAGGAAGGTCATCAGCGCGTCGTACGCCTCGACCAGCTCCATCGGGGTCGAGCCCGTCCGGGGCTCCACGTCGTCCACGAGGCCGGGCAGGTGACGCTGCTGGCGGTGCTCGACGCAGGCGGTGCCCAGCGTGGCCACCGAGGCGGCGACGGCGACGGTCGCCAGCGCGTACGTCCGCTCGCCGTGCGGGCCCGGGCCGAAGGTCACCGTCTCGCGCTCCAGGAGGGCGCGGCGGACCGCGCGGTTCCAGGAGACCGGGGCGATGTCCAGGAGGTCCGGGCGCTTCGCCAGGGTGAACGGGCCCTCGGGCATGCCCTCCAGCTTCTCCAGCGACCGCGTCGAGCGGACCTTGCCGCGGAAGGGGCGCTTCTGGTGGCCGAACAGCAGCACGTCGGGGTCGCCGGTGGCGTCCAGCCGGTCCACGACGGCCTGAAGCGCGCCGGGCAGCTGGACGTAGTGGCCCTCCAGGAAGAGGACGTACTCGCCGGCGGCCTCCTCGATCCCGGCGTTGCGCCGGCCGTGCGCCCCGGCGCCCGGCTCCAGGTGCACGGCCCGGACGCGGCTGTCGCGCGCGGCGAACTCGTCCAGGACCAGGCCCGAGCCGTCCGGCGCGCCGTCGTCCACCCCGATGACCTCGATGTCCGTGAACGACTGCGAGAGCACCGACTCCAGGCACTCGCGCAGACTTCCTCGGGCGCGACGGACAGGGATGATGACACTCAGCCGGGGCATACGGACTCTTTCTCGGACTGTGCGTACTGGGAGAGCACACAGCGTACTGGGGCGGGCTCCGCAGGACGGGTCAGGGGGCGGGCGGGCGTACGAAGGCCGAAGAGACGGGCGCGTCGGGCCCGTGAGCGGTCGACCGCGCGGCTGATGAAGGCCCCACTTATCATACTACCCGGGACAGTAAGTGAACCTTGGGCAATACGGGGCGTGCGCGCCCATGACGGGCGCCCCGGAGGCCCGCGATCCCGGGCGGCACACGGCTGCGGGGCACCCCCGCCGGCCGGCCGGAGTGCCCCGCTCTGTTACGTACCCGCTACTTGACGGCCCCCGCCATCACGCCCGAGACGAACTGGCGCTGGAAGGCGAAGAACACCGCGAGCGGGATCACCATCGAGACGAAGGCGCCCGGCGCCAGCACGTCGATGTTGTTGCCGAACTGGCGCACCTGCTGCTGGAGCGCCACCGTGATCGGCGGGGACCCGGAGTCCGCGAAGATCAGCGCCACCAGCATGTCGTTCCAGACCCACAGGAACTGGAAGATCCCGAGCGAGGCGATCGCCGGACCGCCCAGCGGCATCACGACCCGGGTGAAGAGGCGTATCTCACCCGCCCCGTCCAGCCGCGCCGCCTCCAGGAGCTCCCGGGGGATCTCCGCGAAGAAGTTGCGCAGCAGGAAGATCGCGAACGGGAGCCCGAACGCGGTGTGGAAGAGCACCACACCGAGCGTCGTCTCGAAGATCCCGATCTCGCCGAACAGCTTCGACACCGGGATCAGCGCCACCTGTACGGGGACCACCAGCAGCCCCACGACCAGCAGGAACCACCAGTCACGGCCGGGGAAGTCCATCCAGGCGAACGCGTATCCCGCGAGCGAGCCGATCACCACGACCAGGAGCGTGGACGGCACGGTGATCATGACCGTGGAGAGCAGGGAGCCCGTGATCGCCGAATTGTCGAGCAGCCGTGAGTAGTTGTCGACGGTCAGCTCGGAGGGGGCGGTGAAGACCTGCCACCAGCCGGTCGACGCGATCTTGTCCGGGCTGCGCAGCGAGGACAGCAGCAGCCCGATCGTCGGCATCAGCCAGAACAGGGCCACCAGGACCAGGACGACCCGCATCACGCCGCCGCCGGCCCGTGCCGCGATTCGTGCGGCCGGCGACCGGGTCGCCGTCGCCGAGGGTGTCGTCATCGGCGCCCCTCCTTCCGTATCCGCCTGATGTTGAAGAGCATCACCGGGATCACCAGCAGCAGCAGGAGCACGGCGATGGCGCTGCCGACCCCCAGATCCGCGTCCGTGCCGAACGAGGACCGGTACAGCTGGAGCGCCAGTACGTTGGCGTCGTCCTGGGACGAGCCCGGCGCGATGATGAACACCAGGTCGAACACCTTCAGCACGTTGATCATCAGCGTGACGAGCACCACCGCGAGGACCGGGGCGAGCATCGGCACCGTGATCCGGCGGAACACCTGCCACTCGTTGGCCCCGTCCACCCGGGCCGCTTCGAGGAGTTCACGCGGCAGACCGGCCAGGCCCGCCGCGATCAGCACCATCGCGAAGCCCGCCCACATCCACACGTAGCTCCCGATGATCCCGGGCGTCACGAGCGTCGGGCCGAGCCAGTCCACTCCGTTGTACGGCTCCCTGAAGTTGGAGGCGGGCAGGCGCAGTTCGGCGCCGTCCGCCGCGGCGGGCAGCGTGAACGTGCCGTCCGCCGCCGCCTTGGCGGTCGCGACCACCTCGCCGCCCTTGACGGCCTCCACCTTCAGGCCCTTGAGCCCGAGCTCCTTGGCGTCGACGACATTGGGTTTGCCGCCGCCGCCCTTGGTGAAGTCCAGCCACGCGGTACCGGTGACCGCGCCCTCCCCGGCCGCCGCCGGGGCCCTGGCCGGTTTCGCGTCGCCGGGCATCTTCGCCGGGAGCACCCCGACCAGGGGCAGCAGGGCCGGCTGCCCGGCGCGCACGGTCGTCTTCGTCACGAAGGTCCCGCCGCCCGCCGCCTTCAGCGGGGCCACGGGCAGCGGATGCGCCTTCGGGAAGCCCGCGGACTCGGCGAACGTGTCGTGCACGCCCACCCACACCGCGTTGGCCACCCCGCGCTCCGGCGCCTGGTCGTACACGAGCCGGAAGATGATGCCCGCCGCCAGCATGGAGATCGCCATCGGCATGAAGACGACCAGCTTGAAGGCCGTGCCCCAGCGGATGCGCTCGGTCAGCACCGCGAAGATCAGTCCGAGCGCGGTGGAGACCGTCGGCGCGAAGACCACCCAGATCGCGTTGTTCTTGACCGCCGTACGGATGGTGTCGTCCGTGAACAGCGTCTTGTAGTTGTCGATGCCGGCGAAGCCCGTACCCGCCTGGTCGAAGAACGACCGGTAGACGGAGTACACGATCGGGTACACGACGAGCGCCCCGAGCAGTACCAGCGCGGGCAGCAGGAAGAGCGCCGCGATCACCCGGCGGGTGCCGGTCACGCTCCGGGGCGTGCGCCCCGGGGTCCCGGCCGGGGCGGCCTTCCTGGGGGCGGGCACGCGAGGCCCGCCGGACCGTTGCCTGTCGGCGGGGAGCGCCTCGTCGGCGCCCCCCGCTGCCGCTGTCGTCATGCCGTCAGCTCTTGTACGCCTTGGCCGCCTCGGACTCCAGCTTGGCTTGAGTCCCCGCGATGTCCTTCGGGTTCTTCAGGAAGTCCTGGAGGGTCTTCCACTCACCCTTCCCGGGCGTCCCGCCGAACGACTGCGGCGCCTGGTCGGACATGTCGAACCGGACGGCCTCACCGGCCGCGATCAGCGCCTTCGCCATCGTGCGCTGCACGTCGTTCGGGTACGCGGCGGGGTCCAGGGTCTTGTTCGGCGAGATGAACCCGCCCTGCTCGGCGGCGATCTTCGCGGCGTCCGCGGAGGCGAGCCAGGTCAGCAGCGCCTGGGCACCCTTGCCGTCCTTCAGCGCGATGGCCGCGTCGCCACCGGTCACTACGGGCGACTCGGCGCCGACCGCGGGGAACGGGAAGACCTTGGCGTCCGTGCCGATCTTCGCCTTCGTCTGCGCGATGTTGACGCCGACGAAGTCGCCCTCGTAGACCATGGCGGCCTTGGGCTGGTCGCCGCCGGTGAAGGTCTGGGTGACCGACGCCGGGAACTCGGTCTGGAGCGCGCCGTCCGCGCCGCCCGCGATCAGGGACGGCTTGCCGAACAGCTGGGCCAGCGTGGTCAGCGCGTCCTTGACGGACGGGTCCGTCCACTTGATCTTGTGCTGGGCGAGCTGGTCGTACTTCTCCGGGCCCGCCTGCGACAGATAGACGTTCTCGAACCAGTCGGTGAGCGTCCAGCCGTCCGCGCCGCCGACCGAGACCGGGGTGATACCCGAGGCGGACACCGTCTCGGCGGTCGCCAGGAAGTCCTTCCAGGTCTTCGGCTCGCTCGCGCCCGCGTTCTCGAACGCCTTGGTGTTGTACCAGATCAGCGACTTGTTGGCGGCCTTGAAATACACCCCGTACTGGGTGCCGTCCACCGCGCCGAGGTCCTGCCAGACCTGTGCGTAGTTCTTGCCCAGCTGGGCCCGCGCCTCGTTGCCGACCGGCTTGGCCCACTTCTTCGCCACGGCCTGCTGGATCGCCCCGACCTGCGGGATCATC
Source organism: Streptomyces sp. NBC_00209 (assembly GCF_045206345.1). Taxonomy (NCBI): domain Bacteria; kingdom Bacillati; phylum Actinomycetota; class Actinomycetes; order Kitasatosporales; family Streptomycetaceae; genus Streptomyces; species Streptomyces sp. NBC_00209. Next base: position 4,472,445 of record NZ_CP108121.1, read on the forward strand.
GCGACGTCCGGCGGCTGCCCGCCCGCGATCTTCGTACCGAGGAAGTTGACGATCGGGTCCTGCGCCGGGACGAACGTCACCGTCGCGCCGGTCCGCTTCTCGAACTCCTTGAGGACCTTGACGAAGTTGGCCTGTTCCGGACCCGTCCAGACCGCGGCGACAGAGAGCTTCTCACCGTCCAGTTTCGGCAAGGCGACGGTCGGCCCGGAGTCCTCGGTCGTCGTGGAGCCGCCTTCGTCCGGCTTCTTGTCTCCGCCGTCACCGTCGCCGCCGCAGCCGGTGAGGGCCAGTGCGCCGATGGCGGTGAACACCACGGCCGCCCTGCGAATCCGTAGGGTTGTGCGCATTCCTGCCCCGTCTCTCTGTCCGCGTGCGCCCACCGGGCGCCGAGTCGGGAAGCCAGCGCGGCCGGTCGTGCGTCACGTCGTCGTGTGCGCCCAGTCCTATGCCCGGCGTCCCGGTGCCGCAATACCGCCCTCGGCCCCAAGTCGTTGATCGTGATGCCCTCGTGACGTGGGGTCAGTGCCGGTATCCGGCCATTGGGGGACGATCGGGCCGCCCTGTTCCCGCCCGCGCGGGGCTCGTTCGAGGGCGGCTCCGGCGTGACTCGGGCGCGGCTGGGCGGGCTCTCAGGTGGACAGGGGCGCCAGGGGGTGTCTTGCCGGTCAGGGTCGGTCAGGCCGCGGCGTCTGGTGCGGTGCATCGCAAGGCGCCGGGGCGTCCTCATAGCGGAGCTATGCGGGCGGTTCGGCAACGCGGCGAGGTGCCGTGCCAGGCGTCGCGGACCCGGCCCTGATCGGCAAGACACCCCCTAGGGGGAGTGCGTTCACCGAACGTGCCGCCCGTTCCAGGGCGCTGGCGAGCAGCGCCAGGTCCGTCGGTCCGTTGCCCAGCTCGCGGACCGGGCGGCGGGTGGGCGGGTCGCCCATCCGCTCCCACTCCAGCGGGACGACCGTCGGCCGCAGCGTCGCCGTACGCGGGATGCGGCCGGTCACCCGGCCCCCCTGGAACGGCGTCACCCGCCCGTCCGGATGCCCCAGCCGCCCCCGGCCCGGCGCCGGTTCGTCCGGCGAGGGCGGGACCGCGGGCGGATCGAGCACGATGCGCAGCCGCGCGCCGCGGGCCAGCTCCGTGTCCTCCGTGCGGTCGGGGCGGGCCGAGGCCGCGACCAGGTGGATGCCCAGCCGGCCGCCGTCCCGGGCCACCGCCTCCAGCGCCCGCACCACCGAACCGGCCGCCGGCCGGCCCGGGCTGCCGAGCGCCGGGGCTATGAGCGCGTCGTAGTCGTCCACGAGCACCACCAGCCGGGGCAGCGGGGAGGGGCCCGGGTCCACGGGGCGGCCCGCCCCCGGGCGCAGGCGCAGGGTGCCGCTGAGAGGCGCCTCTATGTCGCCGCGCTGCTCGGGGATGGGGGCGGTCGTGTGCCCGTCCTCGTGGCGGCTGTGCCACGCGGCGAAGTCCAGCTCGCCGAGCAGCTCGGCCCGCCGCTTCACCTCGCCGCCCAGCGCCTGGGCGAACTCCCGCATCCGGACCGGGTCCGAGGCCACCAGGTGCGTGAACGCGTGCGGCAGCTCCGTGCACGGACCCAGCGACTCGCCGCGCTCGCCGCCGGCCCCGTCGACCAGCACGATGCCCAGCCGGTCCGGCCGGGCGGCGGCCGCCAGCGACGCCGCGACGGCCCGCAGCAGCTCGGTCCGTCCGCTGCCGCCCGGGCCCTCGATGAGCAGATGCGGCCCCTCGTCCGCGAGATCCACGCTCACCGGCCCGCGCGGCCCGGCCCCGAGCACGACGACGGGCCGCCCGGCCTGGACGGCCGGCCGCGCGGCGGCGCGCGTGGCGGTCTGCGTCCCCCCGGCCGCGTCGCCGCCGCGCGCGGCGACCTGAGGCGCGTCGGCCTGCCGGGGGCCGCTGACACGGGTGCGACCGGAGCCGGTGGTGGTGCTGTCGGGGTACGGGGTGCGGCCCGAGTCGCCCGTGTTCGCGCCGGGGTACGGGGTGCGGCCCGAGCCCGTCGTCGTCGCGGACGGGTACGGCGTACGGCCCGAGTCCGGCGCCTCGGCCGACGTGCGTTGCGCGCCCACACGGGGCGCCGGGTGGTCGTCCGCCGTGGACGCCCAGCGGGCCATCAGGGAAGCCGGGGTGGCACGGGCCAGGCCCAGTTCGTCCAGGAGGCGGGCGGACGGCGGGAGCGCCACCGGCACCTGGCGGCCCGGCAGCGCGGCCGAGCCCTCCGCGCGCAGGGGGGCCAGTGCCCGGGCGAACCGCTGGGCCCAGTGCGCCGACACCGCGTCCACCGAGGCCACCGTGCCGTGGCCCGCCGCCCGGCCGCCCGCCGTGCGCAGCAGCCGCAGGGCCGTCGCCACGTCACCGCTGAGCATCCCGACCGCCCCGCACTCGCGGAAGGCGATCGACGCGTGGCACGCGGCCTCGTACGTCGCGGCGACCGGCGAGGTGGGAGTCGCGGCCGGGGTCTCCGCCAGACAGATCAGATGGACGCCCGCCGCCGCACCGGCCGCGGCCAGCCGGGCCGTGTTCTCGCGGAGGACCGCCGCGCCGGGGTCGCCGTCGAGGATCACCACCGTGAACGGCCCCCCGTAGGCGCGGGCGGCCTCGGCGACCGTGGCCGCGTCCTGGCTCGCCCAGCCGGGGCCGAGGGGCCCGTCGTCAAGCCGGCGGACCAGCTCGGCGGTGCGGGCGAGCGCCTGATCGCGGTCGTACGCGACGAGCAGCCGGCAGTCCTGGCCGTGCATCGGGCGCAGATGGGGCAGCCAGCCCAGCCAGGCCCACTCGCGCCGCCGCTCCTCCGTGGTCCGCGCCCGGTCCGTGCTGATCAGCACGATCTCCAGGTCGGCGGGGGAGTGCAGCGCGGCCAGCTGGGCCACGGCGGACCGGGCGAGCCCGGCCAGCCGCTCGCGGGGCCCGGCGAGCCCCAGCGAGCCGGCCTCGCGCAGGCTCACGGTCACCGGCACGGCGGGCAGGTCGGCCCGGTCGGTGGTGCCCAGCCGGACCACCAGCGCCTCCGGGTGCGCGGGGTCGCGCTCCCACAGCCGGGGGCCCGGGCCGAGCGCGGTCAGCAGGACGGCGGCCGGATCGGGCCAGGTGCCCTCGGGGGCGGTGGGCGGCGAGGTGAACGTCTCGGGCACGGGCGGGACCGGCTCGGCGGGGACGCTCGCGGGCTCCGGTTCCGCCCGGGCGCCCTTGAACCGGCGGGCCCAGGCCCCTATGCCGCCGCGCCGGGGTACCTCCTGCTCCGGGGAACGGCCCGGGTGCCCGGCGGAGGACCCGGGCCGGGCCCCGGCCTCGGGCTCGTCGGGGGCGGGCCGGTCGTGGGCGGGCCGGGCGGCCTCGGGGGACGGGGCGGCCTGCGGGGCCGGGACCCGGGCGACCCGGAGGTGGCCCTCGCCGTCGGGGGCCGTCGGCAGCGCCGGCGGACGCGCGCCGGAGGCCAGCCGGAGCGTCGACTCGCCGAGCCGCAGCAGCGCCCCCGGGGCCAGCCGGACCGGGCGGTCGTGGACCTCGGCCCCGTCCAGCGAGGTGCCGTTCGTGGAGCCCAGGTCGGCCACCGCGACCCGGCCGTCCTCGGAGACCGTCACCTCGCAGTGCAGCCGGGAGACATCGGGGTCGTCCAGCGGGACATCGGCCTCGGCCGAGCGGCCGACGCGGACCGTGCCGCCGTGCAGCAGATGGACCCCGCCCGCGTCGGGACCGGCGACCACCTGGAGCTGGGCGGGGACCGCGTCGTCCGCGGTCTCGTCCTCGCCGGGCGCCTGGAGCGAGAGCACCGCGCCGTCGACCAGGGGCGGCTCACCGAGGGCGCAGCGCTGGGCGTCCAGCCGCTCCCGGCCCGCGAAGAGCACCACCGCACCGCTGCCGAGGGAGCCGTCGGGACCGGCGACGGCCATGGCCAGGCCCGAAGCGACGGAGGCCAGCGCCGTCCCCGCGGGGGCGGTGACCAGCACATCGCAGGCGCGCGCCGGGGTCTGGCCGCTGGGCGGCGCGAGGACGGTCAGCCGGATCTGCATCGCCGTCAGCGGTCCCTTCTGCGCGCGGTGCCGGCCGGGGGAACGCCCTGTGATTCCCCCCACCCGGCACGGACGCGTCGTCCGGTACAGGTTCGTCACGCACCGCTGGGCTCCCGACCCCGCAGTCGTGCTCCAGGCATCCTCGCACCTGCCACTGACAACACGCCCGGCGGTCATCAGTTAGTGATCTTGAAACGTCTGCTGTGGCCCCAAAAAGTGCGCCATGACCGGTTTCCCGGCGCCCGCCCTGGCAACCATCCGCCGCGGACGGACGTCTTCCCCCGGTACCAGGACCCGGCCGCCCTTCCCCGTACAGCCTCTAGAGTGGGCCGGAAACTCCGGGGGTACCCGGAACGATCCACACCACGACCAGCAGGGAGCGCATGACGTGCGGCCGGTAGGCAGCAAGTACCTCCTGGAGGAGCCGCTGGGACGCGGTGCCACGGGCACCGTCTGGCGCGCCAGCCAGCGCGAGGCGGCGGGCGCCGAGGCGGCCGTGGCCGGCCGGCCCGGCGAGACCGTGGCGATCAAGGTCCTCAAGGAGGAGCTGGCCAACGACGCGGACGTGGTGATGCGGTTCCTGCGGGAACGCTCCGTCCTGTTGCGGCTGACCCACCCCAACATCGTGCGCACCCGCGACCTCGTGGTGGAGGGCGACCTCCTCGCCCTCGTCATGGACCTGATCGACGGCCCCGATCTGCACCGCTACCTGCGCGACAACGGCCCGCTCACCCCGGTCGCCGCCGCGCTGCTCACCGCGCAGATCGCCGACGCGCTCGCGGCCAGCCACGCCGACGGCGTCGTGCACCGCGACCTCAAGCCCGCCAACGTGCTGCTCGCCGACCCCGACGGCGCGATGCGCCCGATGCTCACCGACTTCGGCATCGCGCGCCTCGCCGACTCGCCGGGCCTGACCCGGACCCACGAGTTCGTCGGCACCCCCGCCTACGTGGCGCCGGAATCCGCCGAGGGCCGCCCGCAGACCTCCGCCGTCGACATCTACGGCGCCGGCATCCTGCTGTACGAGCTGGTCACCGGCCGCCCGCCGTTCGCCGGCGGCACCGCGCTCGAAGTCCTGCACCGGCACCTCAGCGAGGAGCCGCGCCGCCCCAGCACCGTCCCCGAGCCCCTGTGGACGGTCATGGAGCGGTGCCTGAGCAAGGACCCGGACCGCAGGCCGAGCGCGGTGAACCTGGCCCGCGCCCTGCGTACGGTCGCCGAGGGCATCGGGGTCCACGCGAGCGCCGCGCAGATCGCCGCCGCCGACGGGGTCGCCGCCCTGCTCGCACCCGACCCGGCGCCCACCGCCGTACCCGAGATCCCCGGCGCGGCCGACCCGACGCAGGTCCTGCCGAGCAACGCCGGCTCGTACGACCCGAACGGGGTCACCAGCGTCCTGCCGCACGGCGGCGTGCCCGGCGGCGGCCCCCAGGCCGACCCGACCGCCGTCATGCCGCCCGTGCCGCCGCGCCCCGACGGCGACCCCCGCCCCGAGGACCCGCACCCCTGGCAGTCCCAGCTCCGGGCCGCCCGCGACCGCAACGAGCAGACCCAGGTCCAGTACCTCGACCCGAGCGAGGACCCGCTGCGCCGCCGCCCGCAGCGCCGGCAGCAGCAGCCCCCGCAGCAGCCGCGCGACCGCCAGCCCGGGTACCAGCAGCCCCAGCAGCAGCAGTACGGGCAGCAGCAGCGGCACCAGCAGCAGTACCAGCCGCAACCGCAGCAGCAGTACCAGCCGCCGCAGCGCCAGCAGCACCAGCCGCAGCCGCAGCAGTACGCGCCGCCGCAACAGCCCCAGCAGCCCCAGCAGCCCCAGCGCGCGCCCCGCGAGCCGAGGCAGCGCAGCGCCAACCCGATGAAGATCCCCGGGCTCGGCTGCCTCAAGGGCTGCCTGTTCACGCTGGTGCTGCTCTTCGTGGCGAGCTGGCTGATCTGGGAACTGACCCCGCTCAAGGACTGGATCGGGCAGGGCCAGAGCTACTGGCACGCGATCACCGACGCCGTCTCCACGGTGAAGGACTGGATCTCCGAGCTGGGCGGCGGCAGTGGCGGCTGACCGCGCCCGGAGGCGTACAACTCTGTAGCTATATCGACTTCCGCGGACCAATTCCGAGGCAATTCGCCCGCAGAAGCGAAGGTTGGCGCCAACCACGGCACACGGGCCCCCGATCGCCGCGTAACTTTGTCGACCGGGGGTTGTTGGGGTCCATCGCCAGCCGCTGAGGGAGCAGTCTTGGCACGGAAAATCGGCAGCCGGTACACCGCCCACCAGATACTGGGGCGCGGCAGCGCCGGCACGGTGTGGCTCGGGGACGGCCCCGAGGGCCCCGTGGCCATCAAACTGCTCCGCGAGGACCTGGCGTCCGACCAGGAGCTCGTCGGCCGGTTCGTCCAGGAGCGCACCGCGCTGCTCGGACTGAACCATCCGCACGTCGTCGCGGTCCGCGACCTCGTGGTGGACGGCAACGACCTCGCCCTCGTCATGGACCTGGTCCGGGGCACCGACCTGCGCACCCGGCTCGACCGCGAGCGCCGGCTGGCCCCCGAGGCCGCCGTCGCCGTCGTCGCGGACGTCGCCGACGGCCTCGCCGCCGCGCATGCGGCCGGGATCGTCCACCGCGACGTCAAGCCCGAGAACATCCTGCTGGACATGGAGGGGCCGCTCGGCCCCGGCCACGCGCACCCCGCGCTGCTCACCGACTTCGGCGTCGCCAAGCTCATCGACACCCCGCGCCGGACCCGGACCACCAAGATCATCGGCACGCCGGACTATCTGGCCCCCGAGATCGTGGAGGGCCTGCCGCCGCGCGCCGCCGTCGACATCTACGCCCTGGCCACGGTGCTGTACGAGCTCCTCGCGGGCTTCACGCCGTTCGGCGGCGGCCACCCCGGCGCCGTCCTGCGCCGCCATGTCACCGAGACCGTGGTCCCGCTCCCCGGCATCCCCGACGAGCTCTGGCAGTTGCTCGTCCAGTGCCTGGCCAAGGCCCCCGCCTCCCGGCTGCGCGCCTCGGAGCTGGCCGCCCGGCTGCGCGAGCAACTGCCGCACCTGGCCGGCATCCCGCCCCTGGACGTGGACGAGCCGGACGAGGAGCCGGAGGCCCCGCAGGGCTACGACGAGCAGCAGTACACCCCGTCCGGCGACGAGCCCCGCAGGCGCGGCGCGGTCCCGCTGGTGCCCGGCTCGACCCCGGACTCCAACCGCGACACCCACACGAGCATGCGCGTCCCGGCCCCCGACGAGCTGTCCGGCGGCCCCCGGGGCACCGCCCGCGCCCCGCGCGCCCCCGGCCGGCCCCGCCCCGGCTCGGCCCGCAACAAGGCGGCGGCCGTCCGCAAGCGCCGCCTGACCCTGGGGGCCGCGGCCCTCGTGCTGGTGGCCGGACTCGGCGCGGCCGGCTGGCTCGCGCTGGGCGGCGACGACGCGGACCCGGGCCCTCAGGACACCAGGAACTCGGCCCCCGCACAGCCGTAGCGGGCGGTGATCCGGCAGCCCGAGGAACGTACGCGCCGACAGCCGTTACGCTGGACCCGTGGCAGTCGTCGATATTTCCGAAGAGCTGAAGTCCCTCTCCTCGACCATGGGGTCGATCGAGGCCGTCCTGGACCTGGATGCGCTGAGGGGGGACATCGCCGTGCTCGAGGAGCAGGCGGCCGCCCCGTCCCTGTGGGACGACCCCGAGGCGGCGCAGAAGATCACCAGCAAGCTTTCCCACCTCCAGGCCGAGGTCCGCAAGGCCGAGGGCCTGCGCGGCCGGATCGATGACCTCGAAGTCCTCTTCGAGCTCGCCGAGGACGAGGGCGACGCCGACGCGCTCGCCGAGGCGGAGACCGAGCTGGAGTCCGTCCGCAAGGCGCTGGACGAGATGGAGGTCCGCACCCTTCTCTCCGGCGAGTACGACGCCCGGGAGGCGCTGGTCACCATCCGCGCCGAGGCCGGCGGCGTCGACGCGGCGGACTTCGCCGAGCGCCTCCAGCGGATGTACCTGCGCTGGGCCGAGCGGCACAACTACAAGACCGAGGTCTACGAGACGGCGTACGCGGAAGAGGCCGGCATCAAGTCGACCACCTTCGCCATCGAGGTGCCGTACGCCTACGGCACGCTCTCGGTCGAGCAGGGCACCCACCGCCTGGTGCGCGTCTCGCCGTTCGACAACCAGGGCCGCCGCCAGACCTCCTTCGCGGGCGTCGAGGTGCTGCCCGTGGTCGAGCAGACGGACCACGTCGAGATCGACGAGTCCGACCTGCGCGTCGACGTGTACCGCTCGTCCGGCCCCGGCGGCCAGGGCGTCAACACCACGGACTCCGCGGTGCGTCTGACCCACCTGCCGACCGGCATCGTCGTCTCCTGCCAGAACGAGCGCTCGCAGATCCAGAACAAGGCGTCCGCGATGAACGTCCTCCAGGCGAAGCTGCTTGAGCGCCGCCGCCAGGAGGAGCAGGCCAAGATGAACGCCCTCAAGGGCGACGGCGGCAACTCCTGGGGCAACCAGATGCGCTCGTACGTCCTGCACCCGTACCAGATGGTCAAGGACCTGCGTACGGAGTTCGAGATGGGCAACCCGGAGGCGGTCTTCAACGGCGAGATCGACGGCTTCATCGAAGCCGGCATCCGCTGGCGCAAGCAGAACGAGAAGTAGTCCCCGGGCCGGACACCCCGCTCGGCCCGTCGAACAGGAACAGGGCAAGGACGAGGTCGGCGCTACACGGTCTGGTGGGCCAGGAGGGCCAGGGCGGCCACGAGCACCACGAGGAGCGCGGCGAGCGCCGCCGGGCTGATCCCGGCGAAGGGCCCCTGGCCCTGCTCCCGCATCCGCTCGCGGCTCGCCCGGCACACGGGGCAGCGGCCCTCGGTGACGGGCGCCGCGCAGTTCGCGCATACCAGTCGGTCGTAGGTCATGCGCTTTCCTCCTTCCGCGCGGCGGAGCCGCACAAGCCATCTCTCCGCACAACGCTCACGGAAACGCGACCGTTCCCCTACCACTGTGCCAGCTCGTGGCGCATTCGGCCGCCCCGCCGGTCACACCCGGGTCCCTTCCCCGCCGGGCCGCCCCGGAATCGGGGCCGTTTCACCGTAAATCACCCATCCCGGTATGCGTGCCTGCACGGCTCAGCCCGGTTCGCGTATGGTCACGCTCACCTACTCCCGGCCGACCGTGGTGCATTCGTGATCCGATTCGACAACGTCTCCAAGACCTACCCGAAGCAGAGCCGTCCCGCTCTCCGGGAGGTGTCGCTCGACATCGAGAAGGGCGAGTTCGTCTTCCTGGTCGGCTCGTCCGGCTCCGGCAAGTCCACCTTCATGCGGCTCATCCTGCGCGAGGAGCGCGCCAGCACGGGCGCCGTGCACGTCCTGGGCAAGGACCTCGCGCGCATGTCCAACTGGAAGGTGCCGCACATGCGCCGCCAGCTGGGCACCGTCTTCCAGGACTTCCGCCTGCTGCCCAACAAGACCGTCGCGCAGAACGTGGCGTTCGCCCAGGAAGTGATCGGCAAGCCGCGCGGCGAGATCCGCAAGGCCGTGCCGCAGGTCCTCGACCTCGTCGGACTCGGCGGCAAGGAGGACCGGATGCCGGGCGAGCTGTCCGGCGGTGAGCAGCAGCGCGTGGCGATCGCGCGGGCCTTCGTCAACCGGCCCATGCTGCTGATCGCCGACGAGCCGACCGGCAACCTCGACCCGCAGACCTCCGTCGGCATCATGAAGCTGCTGGACCGGATCAACCGGACCGGCACCACCGTGATCATGGCGACCCACGACCAGAACATCGTCGACCAGATGCGCAAGCGCGTCATCGAGCTGGACAAGGGCCGTCTCGTACGCGACCAGGCGCGCGGCGTCTACGGCTACCAGCACTGAGCACCCAGCACTGAAAGGACGCCATGCGCGCCCAGTTCGTCCTGTCGGAGATCGGCGTCGGCCTCCGTCGCAACCTCACGATGACCTTCGCCGTCGTCGTCTCCGTCGCCCTCTCGCTCGCCCTGTTCGGCGGCGCGCTGCTCATGCGCGAGCAGGTCAGCACGATGAAGGACTACTGGTACGACAAGGTCAACGTCTCCATCTACCTCTGCGGCAAGGGCGACGCGGAGACGGTGGTCCAGTGCGCCAAGGGTGCGGTCACCAAGCAGCAGAAGGACCAGATCGAGAGCGATCTCAACAAGATGGACGTCGTGGAGAAGGTGATCTACGAGTCCAGCGACGAGGCGTACAAGCACTACCAGGAGGAGTTCGGCGACTCCCCGATGGCCGGCAACATCACGCCGGACCAGATGCCGGAGTCCTTCCGGGTCAAACTCCATGACCCCACCAAGTACAAGGTCGTCGCGACCGCCTTCGCCGGGCGGGACGGGGTCCAGTCGGTCCAGGACCAGAGAAGCATCCTGGACAACCTCTTCGGACTGATGAACGGCATGAACGTCGCCGCGCTGTTCGTGATGGCGCTGATGCTCGTCATCGCGCTGATGCTGATCGTCAACACCGTGCGCGTCTCCGCGTTCAGCCGGCGCCGGGAGACCGGGATCATGCGGCTCGTCGGCGCCTCCGGCTTCTACATCCAGGCGCCGTTCATCATGGAGGCCGCCTTCGCCGGTCTGATCGGCGGTGTGCTGGCCTGCGTCATGCTGCTGGCCGGGCGCTACTTCCTGATCGACGGCGGTCTCGCGCTCAAGGACAAGCTGAATCTGATCGACTTCATCGGCTGGGACGCGGTCCTCACCAAGCTGCCGCTGGTGCTGGCGATCGGTCTGCTGATGCCCGCCATTGCCGCTCTCTTCGCGCTGCGCAAGTACCTGAAGGTGTGATGTGTGCCCCGTGAGGTGCACGCCCAACGTCCCCTGCGCCCCCGGGGCGTTGTCCTAGAATCGGCGCCATGTCGGACCCCGGATGTCGCATCGGGCCCCGCGGTCTGCGCCGCGGGGCGGCCCTGACGCTGGTCTTCGCCGGCGTCCTCGCCACCGGGGCCGCGACCGGCGCGCTGCCCCGCGGCGAGGCGCAGGAACCCCCGGTGCACCCCCGGTCCGTGGCCGCCACCGCCGACCGCGACGAGGTGGCCGAGGCCGCCGCCGACGCGGTCGCCGACGGCAAGTCCGGTACGGAGGCGGCCGAGGAGGTCGTCAGCCGCAGCGGCGACCGCTGGGGCGCGGTCTACGACGAGCGCGAGTACCAGGAGTTCGAGGAGTCCCTCGGCGGCACGTACACCGGGGTCGGCCTCGCCGCCCGGCGCTCCGCCGACGGCCGGGTCGCCGTCGCCCGCGTCCAGCCCGGCAGCCCCGCCGACCGCGCGGGCATCCGCTCCGGCGACCTGTTCCGCACCATCGACGGCCGCCGGGTCGACCGGCTGCCCGTCTCCGACGTGGTGGCCCTGCTGCGCGGCGACCGCACCGGCGCGAAGGCCGGGAGCACGGTCAGCCTCGGCGTCCGCCGGGGGACCGCCACCCGGACCGAGACGCTGAGCCGGGCCCGGCTCACGGTCGAGTCGGTGACCGTGCGCAGGGTCGGGGCGCAGCGCTCGGGTCCGTCCGGGGCGGTGCGCATCGCGGTCGCCTCGTTCACCAAGGGCTCGGGGGCGGCCGTGCGCGACGCGGTCCGGGACGCGCCCGCGGGCGCCGCGGTGCTGCTGGACCTGCGGGGCAATCCGGGCGGGCTGGTCACCGAGGCGGTCACCGCGGCCTCCGCCTTCCTGGACGGCGGCCTGGTCGCCACGTACGACGTGCACGGAGAGCAGCACGCCCTGTACGCCAAGTCGGGCGGTGACACCGGGCGCCCCGTCGTCGTGCTGGTCGACGGGGGGACGATGAGCGCGGCCGAGCTGGTGACGGGGGCGCTCCAGGACCGGGGCCGGGCGGTCACGGTCGGCTCGCGGACCTTCGGCAAGGGCTCCGTGCAGATGCCGAGCAAGCTGGCGGGGGGCTCCGTGGCCGAGCTGACCGTCGGCCACTACCGGACACCGGCGGGCCACGGGGTCGACGGCAAGGGCATCACACCGGACCTCGCGGTGAGCTCCCAGGCCCAGGAACGGGCCGAGACGGTATTGAGTGGCCTCGGGGGTGGGTCGTAGTGCGAAAATGGCCGCACTATGGCTAAGGAAAAGGACACCGGGCGCAAGCTCATCGCGCAGAACAAGAAGGCGCGCCACGACTACACCATCCTCGACACCTACGAGTGCGGGCTCGTGCTCATGGGGACCGAGGTCAAATCGCTGCGCATGGGCCGGGCGTCGCTGGTCGACGGCTTCGTCCAGATCGACGGCGGCGAGGCGTGGCTGCACAACATCCACGTCCCCGAGTACGTCCAGGGCACCTGGACCAACCACTCCGCCAAGCGCAAGCGCAAGCTGCTGATGCACCGGGCCGAGATCGACAAGCTGGAGTCGAAGTCGCAGGAGACCGGCCACACCATCGTGCCGCTCTCGCTGTACTTCCTGAACGGCCGGGTCAAGGCCGAGATCGCGCTCGCGAAGGGCAAGAAGGAGTACGACAAGCGGCAGACGCTGCGCGAGAAGCAGGACACCAGGGAGACGAACCGCGCCGTCGCGGCGGCCCGCCGCCGTCAGCGGAGCGCCTGATCCGGACCCGGCGCCCCGCCGCCGGCCCCTCCGGCAGGAATACGCTGGCATCGTCGTGCGTTGGTCACGTACGATGGCAGCACACCCCACGGAGGGTGTGGCACCACCTTGAAAAAACAACATGGGGATGATCGGTTTCGACAGCGGATGTCGAAGCAGGGGAAGCGAGTCGAGGAAGCGGCAATGATCTCGTAAACCATATGTCGCAACCAATAATCGCCAATTCCAAGCGCGATTCCTCCGCCTTCGCCCTCGCTGCCTAATTAGCAGCTAAGCGAAGACTCTGCGGAGTGTCAGCCCGGGGGTGATCCCGACCCGGATCCTGGCATCATTCAGGGATCTAAACTTCTGAGTCCGGTCACGGGTCTCAGAAGGAAATCAAACAGTGACTGGGCCTGTCGGAGGCTTGTCCGCGTGACCTCCGAGGCCGAGAAAAGCGTAGCGGACTGCACTCGGAGAAGCCCTGGTTCCGCACCGTTGGACGCGGGTTCGATTCCCGCCATCTCCACAATTCCCATGTGGGCGAGGACCCCGCTGCCACCCGGCAGCGGGGTCCTCGTCGTTTCTGCGTCCGGTGTGCCGGGAGGCCGGGCGTGCGCTACATTCATGGACCGGGTGCACTGTGGTAGGGGGCGCGTGGACAGGGTGGGGGCCCGTCCGGCGGCACACAACCGGTCAGTTGCGCGCACCCGATCCTGAGTGGGGGAAGTGCGTACAACAGTGGAAACTTGGCGTGAAGGTGCCCATGCGGGGCACACACACGAGCCGAACGAAGTCACCATCCAGCTGGACGGAATCGGACGGCAGCTCTCCGAGCTGCTACCGGAACCATCCGCTCCGGACGACTCCGACGGCCCCGTCTTCGTGGACGAGAGCGGGCGGCGCGGCAAGACGCTGCGCCGCCTCGGCTGGGTCCTGGCAGCGGTCTTCGTCTGTTACGCGACGACCCTGGTCGTCGCCGTGCTCGGCGGCAACTCCAGCGCCCCCGTACTCCCGCTGACCGGTCAGGAACAGCAGGTCACGGACACCACCGGGAACGAATCGACGGCCCCGGACGCCGGGCTTCCCACCGGCGGGTCCCCGGCTCCCGCGCAAGAACAAGAAGGCGCCGACTAGATGACCACCCCTGCCCCCCGGGGCAGGCGCAACTCCCACAGGAAGAAGCAGACCCGCCGGCGCAGACTTCCCATGCGCTACATGCTGCCGCTCCTGTTTCTCGTTGCCCTGCTCGCCATGCTGATGCTGCGTGGCTACGTGCACAGCGAAATCCTCGCCGACTTCCGCATCCGGCCCCCCGTCGCGACCGACCGGGTGCCCGAGCAGGTGCTGGACGGCGGGCCGGTCATCGACGCGCGGTCCACCACCGAGCCAGCGAAGACCCTGCGCATCCCGGACCACCGGATCGTACTGACCTTCGATGACGGCCCGGACCCGGAGTGGACGCCGAAGGTGCTGGACGAGCTGAAGGAGTACGGCGCCCACGGCGTCTTCTTCGTCACCGGCACCATGGCCTCGCGCTACCCGGACCTGGTCGAGCGCATGGTCAGGGAGGGGCACGAGGTCGGGCTGCACACCTTCAACCACCCCGACCTCTCCTACCAGTCCACCAGCCGCATCGACTGGGAGCTGTCCCAGAACCAGCTGGTGCTGGCCGGTGCGGCGGGCATCCGCACCTCGCTCTTCCGGCCGCCCTACTCCTCGTTCGCCGACGCCATGGACAACAAGTCCTGGCCGGTCACGCAGTACATCGGCAGCCGCGGCTACCTCACCGTCGTCAACAACACGGACAGCGAGGACTGGAAGCGGCCGGGCGTCAGGGCGATCATCAAGCGGGCCACGCCCAAGCACGGCAAGGGCGCGATCATCCTCATGCACGACTCCGGGGGGAACCGGTCCCAGACCGTCACCGCCCTCGGGAAGTTCCTGCCGAAGATGCAGAAGCAGGGGTACACGTTCGACAACCTCACCGACGCCCTCGGCGCACCCAGCGCGCACTCCCCGGTCACGGGTTTCGACCTGTGGAAGGGCAAGGCGTTCGTCTGGGCCGTGGGCGTCTCGGAGCACATCACCGATGTGATGGTGGCCGGGCTCGCGGTGATCGGTGTGCTGGTCTTCGCCCGCTTCGGGCTGATGCTCGTGCTGTCCTTCGTCCACGCCCGCCGGGTCCGCGGACGCGACTTCAGCTGGGGCGAACCCGTCACCCGCACGGTGACCGTCCTGGTTCCCGCGTACAACGAGAAGAAGTGCATCGCGAACACGGTGCGTTCGCTCCTGGCAAGTGACTATCCGGTCGAAGTCATCGTGATCGACGACGGTTCCACGGACGGCACCGCGGACATCGTCCAGCGGATGCGGCTGCCCAACGTCCGGGTGGTGCGCCAGCGCAACGCGGGCAAGCCCGCCGCGCTGAACAACGGCATCGCGCACGCCCGCAACGACATCATCGTGATGATGGACGGCGACACGGTCTTCGAGCCGACCACCGTCCGCGAACTGGTGCAGCCCTTCGGCGACCCGCGCGTCGGAGCCGTCGCCGGCAACGCCAAGGTCGGCAACCGCGACTCGCTGATCGGCGCCTGGCAGCACATCGAGTACGTGATGGGCTTCAACCTCGACCGCCGCATGTACGACGTGCTGCGCTGCATGCCCACCATCCCCGGCGCGGTCGGGGCCTTCCGGCGCGAGGCGCTGGAGCGGGTCGGCGGCATCAGCGAGGACACCCTCGCCGAGGACACCGACGTCACGATGGCCCTGCACCGGGACGGCTGGCGCGTCGTCTACGCGGAGAACGCCCGCGCCTGGACCGAGGCACCGGAGACCGTGCAGCAGCTCTGGTCGCAGCGCTACCGGTGGTCGTACGGCACCATGCAGGCGATCTGGAAGCACCGCAGGGCGGTCGTCGAGCGCGGGCCCTCGGGCCGGTTCGGCCGCGTCGGACTGCCGTTCGTCTCGCTGTTCATGGTCGTCGCCCCGCTGCTCGCCCCGCTCATCGACGTCTTCCTGCTGTACGGGCTCGTGTTCGGGCCCACCGAGAAGACCGTCGGCGCGTGGCTCGGCGTCCTCGCGGTGCAGCTGGTGTGTGCCGCGTACGCCTTCCGGCTCGACCGGGAGCGCATGACCCATCTGCTCTCGCTGCCCCTCCAGCAGGTCCTGTACCGGCAGCTCATGTACGTGGTGCTGCTCCAGTCCTGGATCACCGCTCTCACCGGCGGCCGGCTGCGCTGGCAGAAGCTGCGTCGTACCGGGGTCGTGGAGGCGCCCGGCGCGATGCCGTCCCCGCGTGCGCGCACCCAGGACCGGAGGCCCGTCGCATGACCTATCCGAGCGGACCTCCCGCGTCCCCGCACCCGCCGCAGGGCAACGAACAGACCATGGCGCTGCGGGTGGTGCTGCCCGCCCCCGTGCCCCCGCCCGAGCCGGCCGCCACCGTCGCGTCCGCCCCGGCCAAGGCCGGCCGGGACCGCTATCTCGACCTGCTGCGGGCCGTAGCGCTCGTCCGGGTCGTCGTCTTCCACCTCTTCGGCTGGGCCTGGCTGACCGTCGTCTTCCCGTCCATGGGCGTCATGTTCGCCCTGGCCGGATCGCTCATGGCCCGGTCGCTGGCCCGGCCCGCGTGGAGCGTGATCCGGAGCCGCGTCCGCAGGCTGCTGCCGCCGATGTGGGCGTTCTGCGCCGTCGTCGTGCCCATGGTCTTCCTGCTCGGCTGGAAGCCGGTGCGCGAGGAGGGCATCTGGTGGTTCCTCAAGCTGGGCTGCTACATCCTGCCGATCGGCACCCCGCCCTTCCCCTGGGAGAACGGCTCCGAGGGCGGCTGGCTGGAAACCTCCTGGGCCGAGCAGGGCATCGGGCCGCTCTGGTACATCCGCGCCTACCTGTGGTTCGTGCTGGCCTCCCCGCTGCTGCTCAAGGCGTTCCGGAAGCTGCCCTGGGCGACGCTGCTCGCCCCGATCGGACTCACCGCCGTCATCGGCACCGGACTGGTCACCGTGCCGGGCACGGCCGGTGAGGGCCTGGTCGACTTCGCGGTCTTCGGCTCCTGCTGGATCCTCGGCTTCGCGCACCACGACGGGCTGCTGAAGACCGTCCCGCGCTATCTCGCCGTGTCGCTGGCCGCGATGCTGATGGCCTTCGCGCTGTGGTGGGGGGCCCACCACCTCACCGAGGAGGGCTGGAACCTGGACGAGATCCCGCTCGCCCAGGCCACCTGGTCGCTCGGGTTCTGCATGATCCTGCTCCAGTACGCCCCCTCCTGGCGGGAGCTGCCGGGCCGGCTGGCCGGGTGGGACAGCCTGGTCACCCTCGCCAACAACCGGGCGGTGACCATCTACCTGTGGCACAACATGCTGCTGATGGCCACCTTCCCGATCATCGACCTGCTCTGGGACGTGCCCTGGGTCGGCGACCACCTCGGCACGTACATCGACCGCGCGAACAACGCCCTCGCGCTGATCATCGTCTGGCCGCTGATCGGGCTGGCGATCCTCGCCGTCGGCTGGGTCGAGGACCTCGCCGCCAGGCGCCGCCCGAGGCTCTGGCCCAACGGCTCCGCCCGCGCCCGTACGTAACCGCGCGCTCACCGGGCCGGCTCCGGCCCGGTGAGCGCAAGGTTGCCCACAGGTCACCTCGCGGCACGGCACCGAAACGCGCGCTTCCTAGGTTCGGGACGACACCCCGACCACCCGTGGAGGCGCGTGATGGCAGGCCGTTGGATCGAGCACTGGGACCCGGAGGACGAGACCTTCTGGCGGGACACCGGCGAGCGCGTCGCCCGCCGCAACCTCTGGTTCTCCGTCCTCTCCGAGCACATCGGCTTCTCCATCTGGACCCTGTGGTCGGTGATGGTGCTCTTCATGGGGCCCGAGTACGGGATCGACCCGGCCGACAAGTTCTTCCTGATCTCCACCGCGACCCTGGTCGGGGCCGTCGTCCGGGTGCCGTACACCTTCGCGGTCGCCCGCTTCGGTGGCCGGAACTGGACGGTGTTCAGCGCGCTCACCCTGCTCGTCCCGACGATCGCCGCCCTCGTCGTGATGGAGCCGGGCACCTCGTACGGCACCTTCCTCGCGGTGTCCGCGCTGACCGGCATCGGCGGCGGGAACTTCGCCTCGTCCATGACGAACATCAACGCCTTCTTCCCGCTGCGCAGGAAGGGCTGGGCGCTCGGGCTCAACGCGGGCGGCGGCAACATCGGCGTGCCCGTCGTGCAGCTGGCCGGCCTCCTGGTCATCGGGACGGCCGGGGCCACGCACCCCAGGATCGTGCTCGCCGCGTACATCCCGCTGATCCTGCTCGCCGCCGGATGCGCCGCGCGCCACATGGACAACCTGGCGCCCGTGCGCAACGACACCGGGGCCGCGAAGGAGGCGGTGCGCGACCGGCACACCTGGATCATGGCGGTCCTCTACGTCGGCACCTTCGGCTCCTTCATCGGCTACAGCTTCGCCTTCGGGCTCGTCCTCCAGACCCAGTTCGGACGGACCCCGCTCCAGGCGGCCTCGCTCACCTTCATCGGCCCGCTCCTCGGCTCGCTGATCCGGCCGGCCGGCGGCTGGCTCGCCGACCGGTACGGCGGGGCGCGCATCACCCTCGTCAACTTCGCCGCCATGGCCGCCGCGACCGGCGTCGTCGTATACGCCTCCCGGATCGCCTCGCTGACCGTGTTCCTCGTCGGCTTCACCGCCCTGTTCGCGCTGTCCGGGCTCGGCAACGGGTCGACGTACAAGATGATCCCGGGCATCTTCCACGCCCGGGCCGTCGCCCAGGGGCTGCGCGGCGAGGAGGCCGCGGCCCGGGGGCGGCGGATCTCCGGGGCCGCGATGGGGCTGATCGGCGCGGTGGGCGCGCTCGGCGGGCTCGCCATCAACCTCGCCTTCCGGCAGTCCTTCCAGACCTCGGGCGCGGGCACGGCCGCCTTCTGGTCCTTCCTCGCCTTCTACGCGGTGTGCTCGGCGCTCACCTGGTCGGTATACCTTCGCCGCGCCGCGGCCGTACCGGCGCGGCCCCGGCTCGGCCATGCCGGGGTGTGATGATGGACGGGCGGTGCCGGGCGACGTAACGAGCGGGAAATACAGCTGAACCGGGTCTGTCACGCGGCGTTGGCAGGCTCGGTCCTCCGCACCATCGAGCAGCAGCGGGACGAGAGCCGGGTAGACCTCATGCACGACGGACAACACGACGGCCGACAGCCGGACGACGCACCGCACGGGCCCCTCGCGGGCTTCACGGTCGGGGTCACCGCCGCACGCCGGGCGGAGGAGCTGGGCACGCTGCTGCGGCGCCGGGGCGCCACCGTGGTGCACGCGCCGGCCCTGCGGATCGTGCCGCTCGCCGACGACGGCGAACTGCTCGCCGCGACCGAGCAACTGGTCGCCGACAAGCCCGACGTGGTCCTCGCCACCACCGCGATCGGCTTCCGCGGCTGGATCGAGGCGGCCGACGGCTGGGGCATCGGCGACCGCCTCCTGGAGACCCTGCGCGGGGTCGAACTCCTGGCGCGCGGCCCCAAGGTGAAGGGCGCGGTCCGCGCCGCCGGGCTGACCGAGGCGTGGTCCCCGGCCTCCGAGTCCATGGCGGAGGTCCTGGAACGGCTCCTGGAGGAGGGCGTACAGGGCCGCCGCGTCGCGCTCCAGCTGCATGGCGAACCCCTCCCCGGCTTCGTGGAGGCGCTGCGCGAGGCCGGTGCCGAGGTGGTCGGCGTCCCCGTCTACCGCTGGATGCCGCCGGAGGACATCGCGCCCCTGGACCGGCTCCTCGACCTCACCGCCGCCCGCGCCCTGGACGCGCTGACCTTCACCAGCGCCCCGGCGGCGGCCTCGCTGCTCGGCCGCGCCGAGGAACGCGGACTGCTCACCGAGGTCGTCACGGCGCTGCGCGGCGATATCGTGCCGGCCTGCGTCGGACCGGTCACCGCCGTGCCGTTGCAGGCGCGCGGAATCGACACCGTCCAGCCGGAGCGCTTCCGGCTCGGCCCGCTCGTCCAGCTGATCTGCCGCGAACTGCCCGCCCGCGCCCGTACGCTGCCCGTCGCCGGACACCGCGTCGAGATCCGGGGCCACGCCGTCCTGGTGGACGAGGAACTGCGCGCGGTCCCGCCCGCCGGGATGGCCCTGCTGCACGCCCTGTCCCGGCGTCCCGGCTGGGTGGTCTCGCGCGCCGACCTGCTGCGTGCCCTGCCCGGCAGCGGCACCGACGAGCACGCCGTCGAGACGGCCATGGCCCGCCTTCGCACCGCGCTCGGGGTGCCCCGGCTGATCCAGACGGTCGTCAAGCGCGGCTACCGGCTGGCGCTCGACCCGGCGGCGGACGCGAAGTACGCGGGGGCCTGAAGGCGCTGTGCCGACCGGGGCCCGATAGCGTGCCGGGCATGATCGATGACGCCCATCCGCTCGTCGCGGGGATACGGCTGCGCCCCGCCAGGCTGTCCGACGCCGCCTCCCGCGCCGAGGCGCTGACCCGCAGCCGTGCGTACATGCGGCCCTGGGAGCCCGTGCGCCCCGAGTCCTTCTACACCGAGGAGGGCCAGCGCGAGCGGCTGGCCGGGCTGCTGGAGGAGCGGGAGGCGGGGCGCGTGATGCCCTGGGTGGTGTGCGACGCCGAGGACCGGGTGGTCGGCGGGTTCAACCTCAACGCCATGGTGTTCGGCGCCTTCCACAGCGCTGTCCTCGGCTACTGGGTGGACGTGGAGCTCGCGGGCCGCGGGGTGGCCACGGCCGCCGTGCGCAGGATCTGCGAGCTGGCGCGGGACGAGCTGCGACTGCACCGGATCGAGGCGTGCACGGTGCTGGCCAACACCGCGTCCCAGCGGGTCCTCGCCAAGTGCGGGTTCGAGGAGTTCGGGACTGCCCCGGGCTATATGCACATTGACGGCGAGTGGCGCGACCACCGCCTCTTCCAGCGTCTCCTGCACGACGGCCCGGCGACGGGGATCGTCTAGGGCCTGTTTTCAGACTGCCGCAGACGGCAGTCTGAAGACAGGCCCTGGACCGGGCGCGTGTGGAGGTGGCCCTCGCGCGGCCACGGCGGGGCCGGGGGCAGCACCCCGGTGAGCGCGTACCCGGCCTTCTCCGCGACCCGGCACGAGGCCGCGTTGTCCACCTGGTGCAGCAGTTCGAGGCGTACGAGCCCGGCCCCGGCGAACGTCTCGGACGCCCAGCCGGACAGCGCTTCGAGGGCGCGCGGGGCGATGCCCCGGCCCCGGGCGGGCGCGACCGTCCAGTAGCCCACCTCCGCCGAGGGCGCGCCGGGCTCCGGGAACGACAGGGCGACATGGCCCACCGGGCCCGCCCCTGGGGCCTGTCCGGCGGATCATGGCCGGGGTCGCGGCGTCTGGCACGGCACCTCGCCGCGTTGCCGAAACGCCCGAATAACTCCGCTATTAGGACGCTCCGGCGCCTTGCGATGCACCGCACCAGACGCCGCGACCTACCCGACCCTGATCCGCCGGACAGGCCCCAGCTCCGGGTCCACCACCGCGAAGCTGTGCCGCAGCCCGGTGGCCCGGCCCTCCTCCTGGGCCCGCAGCCAGTGAGAGGCCGCCTCCTCGTCCGCCACCGGCGCCCGCGATCCGGCCTGCACGGCGGGGTCGCGGTAGGCGTCGAGGAGCACCCCCAGATCGCCCGGCCGCCAGGGGCGCAGCACCAGAGAGCCGGCCGGCGGACGGGCATCGCGCGCATGGGCGTTCATCGGCTCATCGTACGAGTGGGTGCGAACGGCCCCCCGGCAGGTGCGCGAAGGGCCCCCGTCGCATAAGGTTGACGGCTGCCCAATGCACGTCAGAAGGGGGCCTCGGTGGCCGCGCAGGATGCCGCTGTCGATTCGACGCGGGACCGGGAAATCGGTGTCGAGCAGGTACATCTCGACCGGGTGTACCACCGCCTTGAGGAGAAGATCCACGAGGCGGAATTTCTCATGGACGACGCCGTCAAACGCGGCCAGGTCGGGACGCCGGGGGCGCTCGCCGAGCGCGACGCCCAGGTGTTCCGCGCCGGAATCCACCTCAACCGGCTGAACAACGAGTTCGAGGACTTCCTCTTCGGGAGGATCGACCTCCTGCTCGGCAAGGACGGCGAACGCGGCCCGGACGGCGCGTACACCTCCGTCGAGCCCGCCGACGACGTCGTGCGCGAGGACGACACCGCGGACATCGCCGAGACGCTGCACATCGGCCGGATCGGGGTCCTCGACTCCGACTACGCGCCGCTCGTCATCGACTGGCGCGCCCCGGCCGCGGCCCCGTTCTACCGCTCCACGCCCAAGGAGCCGGGCCGGGTGGTCCGCCGCCGCGTCATCCGCTCCAAGGGCCGCCGGGTCCTCGGCGTCGAGGACGACCTGATGCGCCCCGAGCTGACCGCCCACCTGGACGGCGAGACGCTCCCGGTCGTCGGCGACGGTGCCCTGATGGCCGCGCTCGGACAGGCCCGCAGCCACACCATGCGGGACATCGTCTCGTCCATCCAGGCCGAGCAGGACCTCGTCATCCGGGCCCCCGCCGCCTCCGTCACCGAGGTCTCCGGCGGCCCCGGCACCGGCAAGACCGCGGTCGCCCTGCACCGTGCCGCGTACCTGCTCTACCAGGACCGGCGGCGGTACGCGGGCGGCATCCTCGTCGTCTCGCCGACGCCCCTGCTGGTGGCGTACACCGAGGGCGTGCTGCCCTCACTCGGCGAGGAGGGCCAGGTCGCGATCCGCGCGGTCGGCTCGCTCTCCGACGACGCGGCGGGGCCCGCGGGCGCCACCGCTTACGACGAGCCGGCCGTGGCCCGGATCAAGGGCTCCTCGCGGATGCTCCCGGTGCTCCGCAAGGCGGCACGCGGCGCGCTGGAACAGCCCGCGCCCCGGACCGCCTCCGCCGCCGGCGGGCAGTTGGAGTTCGGTGAGGCCGAGGAGGCCCCGCAGCCCGCCGGCACGCCGACCCGGCTGCGCGTGGTCGCGTTCGGTGCCCGGGTCGAGCTCCAGGAGGACGAGCTGCGGCGCATCCGCAACAACGTCCTCGGCGGGACCGCCCCGGTCAACCTGCTGCGCCCGCGCGCCCGCCGGCTGCTGCTCGACGCGCTGTGGAACCGCTCCTCCGGCCGGGGCCGCTACACCGACCCGGAGCTGGCGGCGGAACTGCGTACCTCCTTCGACGAGGACGTGTCCACGGAGACCCCGTTCATCGAGTTCCTGAACGCCTGGTGGCCCGAGCTGACCCCGCGCGGGGTGCTCGCCGCGATGGCCGACGAGAAGCGGCTCGCCCGGTGGGCGCGGCGCACGCTCAACCAGGGCGAGGTGCGCCGGCTCGCGCGCTCCCTGAAGCGCCTGGACGCCGCCGGACAGGGGCCGCTCTCCGTGCACGACGTGGCGCTCCTGGACGAGCTGCACACGCTGCTCGGCACCCCGAGCCGCCCCCGGCGCAAGCGCGAGGCGGACCCGCTGGACCAGCTCACCGGCCTGGAGGAGCTGATGCCCCGCCGCGAGGAGACCCAGTGGGAGCGCGCCGAACGGCTCGCCGCCGAGCGCACCGAGTACGCCCACGTCATCGTGGACGAGGCGCAGGACCTGACGCCCCTGCAGTGGCGGATGGTCGGCCGGCGCGGCCGGCACGCCACCTGGACCATCGTCGGGGACCCGGCGCAGTCCTCCTGGTCCGACCCGGACGAGGCGGCGGCCGCCCGTGACGAGGCGCTGGGCAGCCGCCCGCGCCGGAACTTCACGCTGACCGTCAACTACCGCAACCCGGCCGAGATCGCCGAGCTGGCCGCGAAGGTGCTGGCCCTCGCCATGCCCGGCATGGAGTCCCCGGCCGCCGTCCGCTCCACGGGCGTGGTCCCGCGCTTCGAGACCGTACGCGACGGCGACCTGGCCGGGACCGTGCGCGAGGAGGCGCGGCGGCTGCTCGCCGAGGTGGACGGCACGGTCGGCGTCGTCGTGGCGATGAACCGGCGGGCCCAGGCCCGCGCGTGGCTGGCGGAGCTGGGTGACCGGGTGGTGGCGCTCGGCAGCCTGGAGGCCAAGGGCCTGGAGTACGACGCGACGGTGGTCGTCTCGCCGGCCGAGATCGCGGACGAGTCCCCGGCCGGGCTGCGCGTGCTGTACGTGGCGCTGACCCGGGCGACCCAGCAGCTGACCGTGGTGTCGGGGGAGCGGGACCTGCCGGACGAGGACGGGGTGCCGGACCTGCTCAGGGACTGAGGGAGGGGGCGCGCGCGGGGGGCGTTTCCGGTCAACCCGCGCCGCGGGAATCGCTTTTCCAGGTGATTTGTTAGCCTGGGTGTGGCACCGGCTCGATCCAAGCCCCCGGGCCCAACCTTAGTCGCTTCGAGCGACCACTTGCCGCGAGGCGAGCATGGCGGGCCGGTGTCGTCAACTGAAGAAGAGGCCCGCGTCACCTTCCGGTGGCGCGGGCCTCTTCGCGTTCCGGGGAGGGGTTCCGCTGCGCCCCACTCTCTCGTATGGTGGAAATCAGTTTCCGCGCTGCGACAGTCATTAACGGCTACTCGTCGGTAGGTGCGAATATCGGAAGGCGTGTCCGCTGCCGAGAGGTGCCGGGCCGCATAGCAATGAAGCTAAGGAAAGTGAAGGACTCGGCCATGGCAACGGCGCCCAGCGTCTCGTACTCGATGACGGTCAGGCTGGAGGTGCCCGCGAGCGGCACCGCGGTCTCCCAGCTCACCACGGCCGTGGAGTCCTCCGGCGGTTCGGTCACCGGCCTCGACGTGACCGCTTCCGGCCACGAGAAGCTGCGGATCGACGTCACGATCGCCGCCTCCTCCACCGCGCACGCCGACGAGATCGTCAAGGGGCTGCGCGGCATCGAGGGCGTCGTGCTCGGCAAGGTCTCCGACCGTACGTTCCTCATGCACCTCGGCGGCAAGATCGAGATGGCGTCCAAGCACCCCATCCGCAACCGCGACGACCTCTCGATGATCTACACCCCCGGCGTGGCCCGGGTCTGCATGGCGATCGCCGAGAATCCCGAGGACGCCCGCCGCCTCACCATCAAGCGCAACTCCGTCGCAGTCGTGACGGACGGCTCCGCGGTGCTCGGCCTCGGCAACATCGGCCCGAAGGCCGCGCTGCCCGTCATGGAGGGCAAGGCGGCCCTCTTCAAGCGCTTCGCCGGCATCGACGCGTGGCCGATCTGCCTGGACACCCAGGACACCGACGCCATCGTCGAGGTCGTCAAGGCCATCGCGCCCGGCTTCGCGGGGATCAACCTGGAGGACATCTCCGCGCCGCGCTGCTTCGAGATCGAGGCCCGGCTGCGCGAGGCCCTGGACATCCCCGTCTTCCACGACGACCAGCACGGCACGGCGATCGTCGTCCTGGCCTCGCTGACCAACGCGCTGCGCGTGGTGGGCAAGGCGATCGGGGACGTGCGGGTCGTCATGTCCGGCGCCGGAGCGGCCGGTACGGCCATCCTGAAGCTCCTCATCGCCGCGGGCGTCAAGCACGCCGTCGTCGCCGACATCCACGGCGTCGTGCACTCCGGCCGCGAGGACCTGCGCTCCGCCGACCCGGACTCGCCGCTCTGCTGGATCGCGGACAACACCAACCCGGAGAACATCACCGGCACCCTCAAGGAGGCCGTCGTCGGCGCCGACGTCTTCATCGGCGTCTCCGCCCCCAACGTGCTGGACGGGGACGACGTGGCGGCCATGGCGGACGGCGCCATCGTGTTCGCGCTCGCGAATCCGGACCCCGAGGTGGACCCGGCGATCGCCCGCCGCACCGCCGCCGTCGTGGCCACCGGCCGCTCGGACTTCCCGAACCAGATCAACAACGTGCTGGTCTTCCCCGGCGTCTTCCGGGGCCTGCTCGACGCCCAGTCGCGCACGGTCAACACGGACATGATGCTCGCCGCCGCGCGCGCCCTGGCCGGCGTGGTCGCCGAGGACGAGGTGAACGCGAACTACATCATCCCGTCGGTCTTCAACGACAAGGTCGCCGGAGCGGTCGCCGGGGCCGTGCGGGACGCCGCGCGGGCCGCCGGAGCCACTGTGACGGCGCCCACGTCCGTCTGACTACGGCGCGTCGCGGGTCGCGGCGCCCCAAACGCCCCTTTAGGGTGGGCGGGCGACGCGTCCCGCAGAGCCCCGCACCCTTGCGGACGGCTCTGGGGTAGTCGACGGGACGTCACCACGACGAGGCGGTGGTGCTGTTCGCGCGGCTCCCGGAGGGTGCCGGATTGGCTTTCCCGCCGCAGGTGGGGGCAGGATGCTTCCTCAAGGACTACGTCCAGGGGAGACCCCACAGGGCGCGAGGTCTACCGGACCCTCTCAAGGGCGGACCCGGGTACGGGGACTGTCCGAGGGCCCTGGCAGCATCGGCTTCGATCTCACGCCTCACAGGCAAGAAGAACACGGGAGTAACAACATGAACCGCAGTGAGCTGGTGGCCGCCCTGGCCGACCGTGCCGAGGTGACCCGCAAGGACGCCGACGCCGTGCTGGCCGCTCTCGCCGAGACCGTCGGTGAGGTCGTCGCCAAGGGCGACGAGAAGGTCACCATCCCCGGTTTCCTGACCTTCGAGCGCACCCACCGTGCCGCTCGCACCGCTCGTAACCCGCAGACCGGCGACCCGATCAACATCCCGGCCGGCTACAGCGTGAAGGTCTCCGCGGGCTCCAAGCTCAAGGAAGCCGCCAAGGGCAAGTAAGACCCCTGGGCACGACGGAGGGCGGCCACCCCACCCGGGGTGGCCGCCCTCCGGCATTCGGCCCGTCGGCGGCCGCTCAGGCCGCTCGGCCGGTCAGACCAGCGAGCCGCCCGGCAGCTCCACCTTCGCGCCCAGCTTCTCCAGCTTGTCCATGAAGTTCTCGTAGCCCCGGTTGATCAGGTCGATGCCGTGCACCCGGGAGGTGCCCTGGGCCGCGAGGGCGGCGATCAGGTACGAGAAGCCGCCGCGCAGGTCCGGGATGACCAGGTCCGCGCCCTGGAGCTTCGTGGGGCCCGACACGACCGCGGAGTGCAGGAAGTTGCGCTGGCCGAAACGGCAGTCCGAGCCGCCCAGGCACTCGCGGTAGAGCTGGATGTGCGCGCCCATCTGGTTCAGCGCGGAGGTGAAGCCGAGCCGGGACTCGTACACCGTCTCGTGGACGATGGAGAGGCCCGCGGCCTGTGTCAGCGCGACGACCAGCGGCTGCTGCCAGTCCGTCTGGAAGCCGGGGTGCACGTCCGTCTCTAGCGCGATGGCGTTGAGCGCGCCGCCCGGGTGCCAGAAGCGGATGCCCTCGTCGTCGATCTCGAAGGCGCCGCCGACCTTGCGGTAGGTGTTCAGGAACGTCATCATCGAGCGCTGCTGGGCGCCCCGGACGTAGATGTTGCCCTCGGTCGCCAGTGCGGCGGACGCCCAGGAGGCGGCCTCCAGGCGGTCCGGGAGGGCGCGGTGGGTGTAGCCGTCGAGGCGGTCCACGCCGGTGATCCGGATGGTCCGGTCGGTGTCCATCGAGATGATCGCGCCCATTTTCTGCAGGACGCAGATCAGGTCCTCGATCTCCGGCTCCACGGCCGCGTTGGACAGCTCCGTGACGCCCTCGGCCAGCACCGCGGTCAGCAGCACCTGCTCGGTGGAGCCCACCGAGGGGTACGGCAGCCGGATCTTGGTGCCGCGCAGCCGCTGCGGGGCCTCCAGGTACTGCCCGTCCGCCCGCTTCTCGATCGTCGCCCCGAACTGGCGCAGCACGTCGAAGTGGAAGTCGATCGGCCGGCCGCCGATGTCGCAGCCGCCGAGCCCCGGGATGAACGCGTGGCCCAGCCGGTGCAGCAGCGGACCGCAGAACAGGATCGGGATGCGCGAGGAACCCGCGTGCGCGTCGATGTCGGCGACGTTGGCGCTCTCGACGTGCGTGGGGTCCAGGACCAGCTCGCCCGGCTCCTCGCCGGGGCGGACCGTCACGCCGTGCAGCTGGAGCAGCCCGCGCACCACGCGTACGTCGCGGATGTCGGGCACGTTGCGCAGCCGGCTGGGCCCGCTGCCGAGCAGCGCGGCGACCATCGCCTTGGGCACCAGGTTCTTGGCGCCTCGGACGCGGATCTCGCCCTCCAGCGGGGTTCCGCCGTGGACAAGCAGGACATCGTCTGTGCCGGTCATGAATCTCGCGTTCCGGAGTGGTCGGGCAGGGGGCCAAACGAAAGAGTAATGGCCCCGCACCCCCGTTCCGTAGGGGAACGGGTGGTGTACGAACGTCGCGGATCCGCCACAGCACGCTCTGCTGTACGAGACTTGCGGAGGGTCACCGTCCGGATCGCCGGTCCGGCCGTGCGCTCCTCGTGCACCCGTGCGCCCTGAGCTGCGCTCGGGCACCGAGCGCGACGACCGTGTCACTTGGCCCCCGCCACGGCCCGGGATGCGGGATCATTTCTGCCATGACCGAGGTGTCCTCGCTCACAGGGCGGCTGCTCGTGGCCGCGCCCGCCCTGGCGGACCCGAACTTCGACCGCGCGGTCGTGCTGCTCCTCGACCACGACGAGGAGGGCTCCCTCGGCGTGGTCCTCAACCGGCCCACGCCGGTGGGCGTCGTGGACATCCTGACGGCCTGGGCCGGGCTGACCGGTGAGCCGGAGGTCGTCTTCCAGGGCGGGCCGGTCTCGCTGGACTCCGCCCTCGGGGTCGCGGTGATCCCGGGCGCCGAGGGGCCCCTCGGCTGGCGCCGGGTGTACGGGGCGATCGGCCTGGTCGACCTGGAGGCGCCGCCCGAGCTGCTGGCGGCGGCCGTGGGCTCGCTGCGGATCTTCGCGGGGTACGCGGGCTGGGGGCCGGGACAGCTGGAGCGCGAGCTGTCCGAGGGCGCCTGGTACGTGGTGGAATCGGAGCCCGGTGACGTGTCCTCGCCACGCCCGGAGGGCCTGTGGCGTGCGGTCCTGCGCCGACAGCGCAGCGAACTGGCCATGATCGCCACGTATCCGGACGACCCTTCGCTGAACTGATGTCCCGTTCTTCAGTACGCTTGGCGGTTATGAGCACTCTTGAGCCCGAGCGCGGGGCAGGTACCGGAACCCTCGTGGAGCCGACACCACAGGTGTCGAACGGCGACGGCGACCACGAGCGCTACGCCCATTACGTCCAGAAGGACAAGATCATGGCGAGTGCCCTGGAGGGCACCCCCGTGGTCGCACTGTGCGGCAAGGTCTGGGTGCCGGGGCGCGACCCCAAGAAGTACCCGGTCTGCCCGATGTGCAAGGAGATCTACGAGTCCATGGGCGCCGGCGGCGACAAGGGCAAGGGCGACAAGGACAAGAAGTAGTGGCCACCGGTACGGCCCGCAGCTGAAGGTCCGGGAGACCCCCGGGGCGCGCATCCGCGTGCCCCGGGGGTCTTTCGCATGCCGTTGCACGGGGTGCTCCGGCAGGTCACGGAGTGGTGCAGACGTGGTGCAGACCACTTGTCGCCGCCCTGGTCCGGGCCGCGGCGCTCGTCCTGGCGGGCCTCACCGCCACCGCCTGCGCGCCGCAGACCTTCGACACCGGAGCCAAGGGCGACGAGAAGACCGGCACACTGCGTGTCTGGCTGTGACGGTCAGTCTGGCTGCCTCTGGTTCTCGATGTACTCCTTGACCTCGGCGAGCGGTGCATCGCCTGCGGAGGCGGCGAGGTAGGACGGCGACCAGAAGTGTTCGCCGCACAGGTGCTTGTGGATGTGGTCGGCGTGTTCCTTGCGCAGGTAGTGCGCGGAGACGCCTTTGAGGGAGCCGACCAGGGCGGAGAGTTTGACCTGGGGCGGGTAGTGGACCAGGAGACGAACGTGGTCGCGTTCGCCGTTGAACTCGCGCAGCTCGGCGTTGGCCTTGGCGCACACCTCCCGCATGATCTCCTCGCACCTGGTCAGGATCTCGTCGGTGAAGACACCGCGCCGGTACTTCGGTACGAAGACCAGATGCGCGTGGAGGGTATGGACGACGCTGCGGCCCCTGCGGATGTCCGGGTTTGATTCCCATCTCGGTGACATAGACACGATGCTACGGTGAGCCGCATGAAGTTAGTGGTGCAGGTCAAGCTCATGCCGTCGCCCGAGGTGGCGTCGGCGCTTGAGGCGACCCTGCGCACGGCCAACGATGCGGCGAACTGGCTTTCCGGCGAGGCGCACCGGCGGGGCGAGACCTCGCGTAGGGCGTTGCAGGGCTTCGCCTACCACGACCTCAAGACGCGGGGACTGTCGGCTCAGCCCGCGCTGCACGTGCTGCGGAAGGTCGCCGATGCCTACACCACCCTGCGGGCGAACATCCGGGCGGGAAACCTCGGCAAGCCGGGCTCGAAGCGCCGGGCCAGGGCCGAGTCCAAGCCGATCGCCTTCCGGCCCGATGCCGCGCAGCCGTACGACGACCGGTGTCTGTCCTGGCAGGTGGACGAGCAGACCGTGTCCGTCTGGACCACGGCCGGGCGCGTGCGCGGGGTGCGGTTCGCCTGTTCCGAGCAGGCCCGCAAGCTCCTGGCCGCGCACCGCAAGGGCGAATCCGATCTCGTGCACCGTGACGGTGTGTGGTTCCTGATCGCCACGTGCGAGGTCCCCGAGGCCGAGCAGTACGAGCCGACAGACTTCCTCGGCGTGGACCTCGGCATCGTCAACATCGCCACCACGTCCGACGGGAAGATCCACGCCGGACGTGAGCTGAACCGCTACCGCAAGCGTCAGCTGGCCCTGCGGGCCAAGCTCCAGAAGAGGGGCACCAGGTCCGCCAAGCGGCTCCTCAAGCGGCAGCGCCGCAAGGAGCAGCGCAAGGCGACCGAGACCAACCACATCATCGCCAAGCGCATCGTGACCGAGGCTGAACGCACCGGACGCGGAATCGGCATGGAAGACCTTGCCGGTATCCGCCAACGGGTACGGCTCCGCAAGCCCCAACGGGTCGCGCTGCACTCCTGGGCCTTCGCCCAGCTCGGACAGTTCGTGGAGTACAAGGCGCGCCGTGCCGGAGTGCCCGTCCTGTTCGTCGATCCCGCCTACACCTCCCGCATGTGCGCGGAGTGCGGGCACACAGACAAGCTGAACCGTGTCTCTCAGGGACGGTTCGCATGCCGGTCGTGCGGATTCGTTGATCACGCCGACCGCAATGGCTCCCGCAACGTCCGCGCACGAGCGCTGGAGTTGTGGCGAAGCGGGGCGGAGTCACACGCCCCTGCACCCGCTTAGGGTGCTGGACGGAGGAGCCCACCCGGCAGCCAGTCGGGCCCTACCTCCAAGCCTGGCCCTTCAGGGCCGGGTAGTTGGCACCCGACGAGAACGACTGGGGCGGGATCATGGCAGCCTCGACGGTGATGACCGTGCCCGTGCTGGTCTTCTTCGTACTCGTACAGCGACGCCTGGTCTCCGGACTCGGCGGAGCGGTTAAGGACTGACGTCATGAACATGGATCTGATCCCGGCCCCCGCGCGCGCCGGTGACCAGGGGTGCTGCGGATTCCTGCTCGACGCGTCCACCACCATCGCGGCGGCCCCCGGCACCGAGACCACCGAGCGCTGGCTGCGCGCCACCCTCGGCGCGGCCTTCGGCGTGCCGCTCGCACCGGGCGCCGAGGACGCGGAGCGGTCCATCCGGCTGCGCATCGACGAGACCCTGCCCGCCGAGGGCTACCGGCTCACCACCTTGCCCGACGAGAGCGTCGCCCTCACCGGCGGCAGCCCCGCCGGGGTGTTCTGGGGCGCCCAGACCCTGCGCCAGCTGCTGGGCCCCGAGGCGTTCCGCCGGGCACCCGTGGGCGAGGCCGCCGTCCACGGCTTCGGGTTCACCGACATCGAGGACGCGCCCCGCTTCGGCTGGCGCGGCCTGATGCTCGACGTGGCACGGCACTTCCTGCCCAAGGACGACGTCCTGCGCTACCTCGACCTGCTCGCCGCCCACAAGCTGAACGTCTTCCACTTCCACCTCAGCGACGACCAGGGCTGGCGCGTCGAGATCAAGCGGTACCCCCGCCTGACCGAGGTGGGCGCCTGGCGTCCCCGTACCAAGTACGGACACCGGGCCTCCGAGCTCTGGGACGAGACCCCGCACGGCGGCTACTACACCCAGGACGACATCCGCGAGATCGTCGCCTACGCCGCGGCCCGGCACATCCGGGTCGTCCCCGAGATCGACATCCCCGGCCACTCGCAGGCCGCGATCAGCGCCTACCCGGAGCTCGGCAACACCGACGTCATCGACACCTCGGCGCTCGGCGTCTGGGACGACTGGGGCGTCACACCGAACGTTCTGGCCCCCACCGACCACGTCCTGCGGTTCTACGAGGGCGTCTTCGAGGAGCTCCTCGCACTCTTCCCGCCGGAGACCTCGCCGTTCGTCCACGTCGGCGGCGACGAGTGCCCCAAGGACCAGTGGAGGCAGTCGCCCGCCGCCCAGGCCCGTATCAAGGAACTCGGCCTGGCGGACGAGGACGAGCTCCAGTCCTGGTTCATCCGCCACTTCGACACCTGGCTCACCGGGCGCGGCCGCCGCCTCATCGGCTGGGACGAGATCCTGGAGGGCGGCCTCGCACCCGGCGCCGCCGTCTCCTCCTGGCGCGGTTACGCGGGCGGCATCGCGGCGGCCGAGGCCGGGCACGACGTGGTCATGTGCCCGGAGCAGCAGGTCTATCTGGACCACCGTCAGCACGGCGGCCCCGACGAGCCGATGCCCATCGGCTACGTGCGCACCCTGGAGGACGTCTACCGCTTTGAACCCGTGCCGCCGTCCCTGAGCGAGGAGGCGGCCCGGCACGTCCTCGGCGCCCAGGCCAACGCCTGGTCCGAGGTCATGCAGAACCGGGCCCGCGTCGACTACCAGGTCTTCCCCCGCCTCGCCGCCTTCGCCGAGGTCGCCTGGTCGGCCCTCCCCGCCCCGGACGAACGGGACTTCGCCGGATTCGAGCGCCGCATGACCGCCCACTACGCCCGGCTCGACGCCCTCGGCGTCGGCTACCGGCCGCCGTCCGGACCGCTGCCCTGGCAGCAGCGCCCCGGCATCCTCGGACGCCCGATCGAGGGGGCACCCCCGAACGTGTGAGCCCGCCCCCGACCCGCTCTCCCGCCACCACGGTCCCTGCGACCGTGGTGGCGGCGGCGTTTCCCGACTGCCGCCCCTGGCAAGGGAGAAAGCCGTACGGAGATGCGTAAGACCGGCAAAGGGTGCTCACCGCCGAACCGGCGAGAAAACGGGACTATTACCCTGAACATTGACGGATACACCCTTCGCGGACCTGCGCGTCGGGCCGGTCCGAACATGTGCCAGAGTTGCCACGTCCGGGCTTCGAGCACGTACCGTACGGCGAAACGGGCGGGAGCGCCGGGACACCGGGAAGGGGCAGCTGGGTTGACCACGCACGCACCGCAGGCGACGCAGTCCGTGACGCTGCCTGCCTCGCTGGACGAGGCGGTGGCGGCACTCGGCGCCATGCCGGCCGCCGTCCCCGTGGCAGGCGGCACGGACCTGATGTCGGCCGTCAACAAGGGGCTCCTGCGCCCCTCCGGTCTGGTCGGACTCGGCCGGATCAGCGAGCTGCGCGGCTGGCACTACCAGGACGGCCACGCCCTCCTGGGCGCCGGCCTGACCCACGCCCGCATGGGGCGGCCCGACTTCGCCGCCCTCATCCCCGCGCTCGCCGCCTCCGCCCGCGCCGCGGGCCCCCCGCAGATCCGCAACGCCGGCACGCTCGGCGGCAACATCGCGAGCGCCGCCCCGACCGGTGACACGCTCCCGGTGCTCGCCGCGCTGGAGGCCGAACTCGTCATCGCCGGACCCGGCGGCGCCCGCCGCGAGATCCCCGTCTCCCATCTGCTGGCCGGCCGCGAGATGCTGGAGCCCGCCGAGCTGATCGGCTTCGTCCGGGTGCCCCTGCTGCACGCCCCGCAGGTGTTCCTCAAGGCCACCGGCCGCACCGGCCCGGGCCGCGCCACCGCCTCCGTCGCGATCGTCCTCGACCCGGCCAGGCGCGGGGTGCGCTGCGCGGTCGGGGCCATCGCGCCGATGCCGTTGCGCCCGCTGGAGGCGGAGCGCTGGATCGCCTCGCTGATCGACTGGGACGGGGCGCGCGGCCTCGCCCCCGACGCGCTGGCCGCCTTCGGCGAGTACGTCGCGGCCGCCTGCATCCCGGACCAGGAACCACCCGCCGACGGGGGAGAGGCACCACCGCTGCCCCCCGCCGTACTGCACCTGCGGCGCACCGTCGCCGCGCTCGCCCGACGCGCGCTGGGGAGGGCACTGTCGTGAGCAAGGAGAACCCCGCCGAGCAGCAGCACGGCGGCTGGCAGCCGACCCCGCAGAGCGATTACGACGGCGACGCGACGGCCTTCGTCCAGCTGCCGCCGGAGGACCTGGCGGACATCCCGCTGGCCGCACCCGGCCACGGCTACACCCCGCCGATGATCCTGCCGCTGACCCCCGCCGCCGACCGCGACCCGGCGGCCGCCGGCAACTGGACCGTCCGGCCCCCGGAGCAGCAGCCCGGACCGCCCGCGCCCGACGCGGTGCACTGGCCCGACCCGAACCAGCAGTCCGGCTACGGCTATCCGCACCCCGAGGACCAGCAGCCCACCGGCTCGTACCAGCAGCCGTACGGTACGGGCCCGGCCGACACGGGCCAGTGGGCGGTGGACACCTCGTCCTGGCCGGCCCCGGCCGCCCCGCTCTCCGACGACTCCGGCGAGCTGTACACCCCGCCCCCCGTCGCCGACTGGTACGCGGACCGCCCGGCCACGCTGCCGGGCGGCGCCCCGGCCCCGTGGGCGGTGCCGGACGCGGCCGAGGCCGCGGAGCCGGAGGCGGGCGACCCCGCCGATGCTCCGGCCGACGCGCGGACGGACGTCCAGGCCGACGCCGCGGGTGACGCGCGGACGGACGTCCAGGTCGGAGGCCCCGCCGACGCGCCGACCGGCGCTCCCGCCGAGAGCGCTCCCGAGGCGGCGGAGCCGGCCGACGCCGAGCAACCCGCGCCGGAGGCCGACGCCCTCGCGGACGCGCCCCACACCGAGCTCGCCTCCGCGCCCGCCGCCGAGCCGGCCGCAGAGGCTGTGCCGGAGCCGCGGGCGCCCGAGGCGGAGGACGCCGTCCCGCCCGCGGAGGCGCCCGAGGCCCCGGCCCCGGAGGGGCCCCCGCTGCCCAGCGAGCACCCCGCCGCCTCGTACGTGCTGCACGTCAACGGCGTCGACCGGCCCGTCACGGACGCCTGGATCGGCGAGTCCCTGCTCTACGTGCTGCGCGAGCGCCTCGGCCTCGCCGGCGCCAAGGACGGCTGCTCGCAGGGCGAGTGCGGGGCGTGCAACGTCCAGGTGGACGGGCGGCTCGTCGCCTCCTGTCTGGTCCCGGCCGCCACGACCGCCGGCAGCGAGGTCCGTACGGTCGAGGGCTTGGCCGTCGACGGGGAACCGTCCGACGTGCAGCGGGCGCTGGCGGACTGCGGCGCCGTCCAGTGCGGCTTCTGCATCCCCGGCATGGCGATGACCGTCCACGACCTCCTGGAGGGCAACCACCGCCCCAGCGAGCTGGAGACCCGCCGGGCCCTGTGCGGCAACCTCTGCCGCTGCTCCGGCTACCGGGGCGTCCTGGACGCGGTCAACGAGGTCATCGCGGGCCGCGAGGCCGCCGCCGAGGAGACCGGGTCCGGCGAGCCGGCGGAGCCCCGCATCCCGCACCAGGCGGCGCCGGGCGCCGGTAGTGTGCAGGCCCACCAGCAGGACGGAGGCATGGCGTGAGCAACGACGCGGCCGGCGCCACCCCCACGACGATCAGCATCCCGTCGCCGGCCGGCCCGGGCGGACCCGAGGCCGAGCAGCCGCGGCTCGGCATCGGCGCCTCGCTGCCGCCGGCCGACGCCCGCGCCAAGACCGAGGGCACCTTCCCGTACGCCGCCGACCTGTGGGCCGAGGGCCTGCTCTGGGCGGCCGTCCTGCGCTCCCCGCACGCCCACGCCCGCATCGTCTCCATCGACACCTCGGCCGCCGCCGAGATGCCCGGGGTGCGCGCGGTCGTCACCCACGAGGACGTCCCGGGCGAGGCGCTGTACGGCCGCAAGGTCGTGGACCGCCCCGTCTTCGCCTCCGACCTGGTCCGCCACCACGGCGAGCCGATCGCCGCCGTCGCCGCCGACCACCCCGACACCGCCCGGCTCGCCGCCGCCGCGATCGCCGTCGCGTACGAGGTGCTGGACCCGGTCACCGACCCGGAGAAGGCGTTCGAGGCCGAGCCCCTGCACCCCGACGGCAACCTCATCCGCCACATCCCGCTGCGCTACGGCGACCCGGAGGCGGCCGGCGAGGTCGTCGTGGACGGGCTGTACCGCATCGGCCGCCAGGACCCCGCCCCGATCGGCGCGGAGGCCGGGCTCGCCGTGCCCCGCCCGGACGGCGGCGTGGAGCTGTACACCGCGTCCACGGACCCGCACACCGACCGCGACCTGGCCGCCGCCTGCTTCGGCCTCGAACCGGAGCGGGTCAAGGTCGTCGTCACCGGAGTGCCCGGCGCGACCGGCGACCGCGAGGACCCCGCCTTCCAGCTGCCGCTGGGCCTGCTCGCCCTGCGCACCGGCTGCCCGGTCAAGCTGGCCGCCACCCGCGAGGAGTCCTTCCTCGGCCACGCCCACCGCCACCCGTCCCTGCTGCGCTACCGCCACCACGCGGACGCGGAGGGCCGCCTGGTCAAGGTGGAGGCCCAGATCCTGCTGGACGCGGGCGCCTACGCGGACGCCTCCTCGGAGTCGCTGGCCGCCGCGGTCGCCTTCGCCTGCGGCCCGTACGTCGTCCCGCACGCCTTCATCGAGGGCTGGGCCGTCCGTACGAACAACCCGCCCTCCGGCCACGTCCGGGGCGAGGGCGCGATGCAGGTCTGCGCCGCCTACGAGGGCCAGATGGACAAGCTGGCCGCGAAGCTGGGGATCGACCCGGCCGAGCTGCGCCTGCGTAACGTGCTGGCGACCGGCGACATCCTGCCGACCGGGCAGACCGTGACCTGCCCCGCGCCCGTCGCCGAACTGCTCACCGCCGTCCGGGACCACCCGCTGCCCGCCCTGCCCAAGGACGCCCCGGAGGACGACTGGCTGCTGCCGGGCGGACCCGAGGGCGCGGGCGAACCGGGCGCGGTGCGGCGCGGCGTCGGGTACGCGCTGGGCATGGTCCACATGCTGGGCGCGGAGGGCGCCGACGAGGTGTCCACGGCCACGGTCCGGGTCCACGACTCGGTCGCCACCGTCATCTGCGCCGCCGTCGAGACGGGCCAGGGCTTCTCCACGCTGGCCCGGCAGGTCGTCCAGGAGACCCTGGGGGTCGAGGAGGTGCACGTCGCCTCCGTCGACACCGACCAGCCGCCCGCGGGCCCGGCCACGCACGGCCGCCACACCTGGGTCTCCGCCGGTGCCGTCGAACGCGCCGCGAAGATGGTCCGCACCCAGCTCCTCCAGCCCCTGGCGCACCAGTTCGGGATGTCCACGGAGCTGCTCCAGATCACGGACGGCAAGATCACCTCGTACGACGGGGTGCTCTCCACCACCGTGTCGGAGGCGCTGGACGGCAAGGAGCTGTGGGCCACCGCGCAGTGCCGCCCGCACCCCACCGAGCCGCTGGACGAGTCGGGGCAGGGCGATGCCTTCGTGGGCATGGCGTTCTGCGCGGTCCGCGCGGTGGTGGACGTCGACATCGAGCTGGGCTCGGTCCGGGTGGTCGAGATGGCCGTCGCCCAGGACGTCGGCCGCGTCCTCAACCCGTCCCAGCTGGCGACCCGGATCGAGGCGGGCGTCACCCAGGGCATCGGCGCCGCCCTCACCGAGAACCTCCGCACCGCCCGCGGCCTGGTCCGCCACCCGGACCTCACCGGCTACGCCCTGCCGACCTCGCTGGACGCGCCGGAGATCCGGATCGTCAAGCTGGTCGAGGAACGGGACGTCGTCGCCCCGTTCGGCGCGAAGCCCGCGTCGGCGGTCCCGGTCGTGACCTCCCCGGCCGCGGTGGCGGCGGCGGTCCGCGCGGCGACCGGCCGCCCGGTCAACCGCCTCCCGATCCGCCCCCAGGCGGCGGTCGCGGCCCCGAAGGGCTGACCGCGGGGCCTTTCCCGTACCTCCGCCCCCCGGTGGTCCGAGACCGCACCGTACTGACCCCGAACGCGACAGCGCCCGCCCCTCGGAGTGAGGGGCGGGCGGTTGCATGGAGACCGTGACCGGATTCGAACCGGTGTAACTCGAGTTGCAGTCGAGCCCCTGAGCCTCTCGGGCACACGGTCCTGCGTGGTGTCGCTGTACCGACCCTAGGGCCGGGCGGAGGGGCGCTCAAGGGTTTCGGGGGGTGTGCAACGCGACCGCCATACGCCGTTCACGATCGCGGTGCAGGCCCTAGTAGGGGGTGTCCGGCGGACCTTGCCGGAGGGGTGTCCGGCGGATCTTGCCGGAGAGGCCCTGACCCATCGGGCACCGGCTCCGGGGGCGCCGGTTGGGAGCGTTCGGTGTCGGAAGCGCCGGAGGTCGCCGTGGCTGCGAGGCCGAGGAGGACGGCGGCCACCACGCCGGCGATGAACCAGCCGGACGGGCCGTTCTTGCCGAGGTGGGTGGCCAGGAGTGGGGTGGCGCCGCCCAGGACGGCGCTGGTCAGTGCGTAGGGGAGGCCGATGCCCAGGGCGCGTACGCGGGGCGGGAAGATCTCGGCGAGCAGGGCGGGCAGGACCGTGGTGACGCAGACCAGGTAGACCACGCCACTGCCGTAGGCGAGTAGCAGACTGGTGAACCGGCCGGTCATGGCGAGGTAGGCCCAGGAGCCCCCGGTGGCGAAGAGCAGGCTCGCCACGACCAGCAGCCGCCGTGGCCCGACCCGGTCGGCGAGCAGGCCGATCGGCACCTGGAGCAGGATCATCACGGCGGTGGCGCAGACCACGACCCAGAACATCGTCCCGTCCGGAGCCAGCCGCTGCCCCATCGCCGGTATCACCGAGGTCCAGGTGCCGCCGACGGTCGCCATCCCGGCCACCAGCAGGACGGAGCGCAGGACCTGCTGCCGGTGGGTGCGCAGGACCTCGCGCAGCGGGCTGCGGTCCTGACGGGAGCTCACCTCGCGCCGGAAGACCTCGCTCTCGGTGATCCGGCTCCGCAGCGCCAGCAGGACCAGCCCGAGCACGCCGCCGATCAGGAACGGCACCCGCCAGCCCCAGGTCTCCATCGCCCCGGGACCCAGCAGGCCGGTCAGCATGCCGCCGAGCATCGCGGCGGTGAACGCGCCTGCGGCGGTGGTGAGCGAGAACAGGCTGCCGTAGAGCCCCCTGCGGCGAGGCGGGGCCAGTTCCATCAGGTACGCCGCCGCGGCGGGCCACTCACCGCCGGAGGAGATGCCCTGGGCGAGCCGGGCGCAGAGCAGCAGCACCGGGGCGAGGATTCCGACCTGCTGGTACGTCGGGGCGCTCCCGATCAGGACCGAACCGGCCGTCATCAGGAGAATCGCCAGCAGCAGCGCCGGCTTGCGGCCCCGGCGGTCCGCCAGCCGGCCCAGCAGCACGCCGCCGAGCGGCCTGGCCAGCACGCCCACCCCGAGCACCGCGAAGGCACCCAGCAGCGAGGTGGTCGGATTGGCGGAGGGGAAGAACCGCTCCGCGAAGAGCGGGGCGAACAGACCGTACGCCAGCCAGTCGAAGGATTCCACGAAGTTCCCGACCACGGTCGCGGTGACGGCACGGCGACGCAATCGCACGGCCTCGGGCGAAGGGGCGGGCAGGGGGTGGAGCGTGGGGTGGAGCGGGCTGGTCTCGGTGTGCGGCATGGGTGGGCTACTCCCGACGCGGACGGTGTGAGGGCTCATGGTTCCGGGCCTCGCGTCCTGCGCCTTCTTCTCGATTGCTCTCTCCCCGCCGCCGCGCATCCCGGTCCACCGACCGGGTCCCGGGGAGGGAACGGCGTGGCCCGGGTTCCGACGGAGCGGCAGCAGCCGGCTGAGGGCGATGAGGAGCGCCCAGCGAGCGGGAAGGCGTTTCCGCCGAAGAAGCGGACCTCCCGGGACGCGCTCGGCACCCTTCGACAGTGGACGGGGCTCCGCAGAAGCGGGGGTCGCTGGGCCTGGTGGTGCCTGACCATGCCGGTGCCGGGCAATCTCCGCGCGTCTCCGCTGCCGTCTGTGCGCCGGCAGGTCCGCCGGACAGTGCCTAGGTCCAACGGCCGAGCGCAGGAGCGACCACCGACAGGGTTCATCAGGCATTTCGCCCCTTACTCTTGGCTCATGACCGCCCTGGAACCGCGTGACGCCGATGTCCCGCGCCTCATCGAAGACGTCGACGCCCCCGCCCCGGCGGGCCCCCTACTGCCCGAGGGGATGCTCGGGCGGACGTACCGGGCGCTCAGCATCGGCATCGTCTCCGTGGTGTTCCTGATCGCCTTCGAGGCCACCGCCGTGGGGACCGCGATGCCGGTCGCCGCGCGTGAGCTGCACGGCATCCCGATGTACGCGTACGCGTTCTCGGCGTACTTCACCACCAGCCTCTTCGCCATGGTGCTGTCCGGGCAGTGGGCCGACCGGCGCGGCCCGCTCGCCCCGCTGGCCACCGGGATCAGCGCCTTCGCGGCGGGGCTCCTGCTGTCCGGGACCGCGGGCTCGATGTGGATGTTCGTCGCGGGCCGCGCCGTCCAGGGGCTCGGCGGCGGGCTGGTGATCGTCGCGCTGTACGTGGTGATCAGCCGGGCCTATCCGGAGCGCCTGCGGCCGGCGATCCTGGCCGCGTTCGCCGCGAGCTGGGTGATCCCCTCGGTCGTCGGGCCGCTGGCCGCCGGCAGCGTCACCGAGCACCTGGGCTGGCGCTGGGTCTTCGTCGGCATCCCGGTCCTGATCGTCTTCCCCCTCGCGCTCGCGCTGCCCGAGATCCGGCGCATGGCGTCAGGACCGGCGGGCCCGGGAGCGCCGGTGGAGGCGTACGACCGCCGGCGCATCGCGCTGGCGCTGGGCATCTCGCTGGGCGCCGGGCTGCTCCAGTACGCCGGCCAGGAGCGGAACTGGCTCTCGCTGCTGCCGGCCGCCGCCGGGGCCGCGCTGCTCGTCCCCGCGATCCGGGGCCTGCTGCCCGGGGGCACGTGGCGCGCGGCGCGCGGGTTGCCCGCGGTGGTGCTGCTGCGCGGTGTCGCGGCCGGGTCCTTCATCGCCGCCGAATCGTTCGTCCCGCTGATGCTGGTCACCCAGCGCGGCATGTCCCCGACCCTGGCGGGCCTCTCCCTGGCGGCGGGCGGCGGCACCTGGGCGCTGGGCTCGTACGTGCAGTCCCGGCCCCGCCTGGAACCGCACCGCGAGCCCCTGATGGTCGGCGCCATGGTCCTGGTCGCCCTGTCCATCGCGGCGGCCCCGGCCGTGCTGATCACCTCCGTGCCGGTGTGGACCGTGGCGGTCGCCTGGGCCTTCGGCTGCCTCGGCATGGGCGTGGTGATCGCCTCCACCAGCGTGCTGCTGCTGAAGCTGTCCGCCCCCGAGGAGGCCGGTGCCAACTCGGCCGCCCTCCAGATCTCCGACGGCCTCTCCAACGTCCTCCTGCTGGCCGCGGGCGGCGCCGCGTTCGCCGCCCTGGGCGGCGGCACGATGGACACCACGAACGCCGCCTCCGCCTCCCACCCGTCCGCCTTCGCGGTCGTCTTCTTCCCGATGGCGGCGGTCGCCCTGGCGGGGGCGTGGGTGGCGGGGCGGGTACGGGAACGGTGAGTGGTACCAGTTTGACCCCATGGATGGTACCGTTCTGGTATGGCTATGAACCTGCGTCTCCGCGACGACCAGACGGAAGCCCTCAAGCAGCGTGCCGAGCAGGAGGGCACGAGCATGCACGCCATACTGCTCAAGGCCGTGGACGACTACCTGGCCCGAACCGCTCAGCAGGCCATCGTGCGTCAGACGGCCCAGGAGCAGGCCGCCAAGTGGAGTGAGCTCATGGAGCGGCTGAAGTGAGCTGTGTCTACCTGAGCTCCGAGG
Organism: Streptomyces sp. NBC_00209; assembly: GCF_045206345.1. Lineage (NCBI taxonomy): Bacteria > Bacillati > Actinomycetota > Actinomycetes > Kitasatosporales > Streptomycetaceae > Streptomyces > Streptomyces sp. NBC_00209. Next base: position 4,513,875 of record NZ_CP108121.1, read on the forward strand.
ACGTTCTGGTCATCGCCGAGCACGCCTGCCCGGACATGCAGATGGTGCTTCGCGACGCAGGACTTCTGGAGTCGGCGGCCCACCGGCCGTCGGCGTCCATGTTCGGCCAGGAGGCGTACCCGGACGTCCTCGACAAGGCGGCCGCGCTCCTGCAATCCCTGGCGGTCAACCACCCGTTCTTCGACGGCAACAAACGTACCGCCTGGCTGTCCTGTGTCACCTTTCTCGCTATGAACGGGGTCGACCTCCGTCCCGACATCGACGCGGCGGAACGCCTGGTCATCGCGGTTGCGACGGGTGAGGCCGATGAGATCGCGGTCATCGCGAAGGGGCTGCGCGAATTGGTGGCCGGCCTCGTGTGAGAGCCGTCGCACTTACGTGTGAGGTGGTGCGGTACACCGCGGTGCGGGGCAGTCGCCCCGGTAGGGTGGCCCGGTTGTCGTATCGCGTGCGGTGCCGGTTCGGCCCGTGCGGACAGCGCCCACGTACCCGAGAGACCCGAACCGGAGACCGTGACTACTACCGCCTCCCACCACCTCTCACCCGCCTTCCCCGGCCGCGCCCCCTGGGGCACGGCCGGAAAGCTGCGAGCCTGGCAGCAGGGGGCCATGGAGAAGTACATCCAGGAGCAGCCGCGCGACTTCCTCGCCGTCGCCACCCCCGGCGCCGGGAAGACCACCTTCGCGCTGACCCTCGCGTCCTGGCTGCTGCACCACCACGTCGTGCAGCAGGTCACCGTCGTCGCGCCCACCGAGCACCTGAAGAAGCAGTGGGCCGAGGCGGCCGCCCGGATAGGGATCAAGCTGGACCCCGACTACAGCGCCGGTCCGCTGAGCAAGGAGTACCACGGGGTCGCCGTCACCTACGCGGGCGTCGGCGTCCGTCCGATGCTGCACCGCAACCGGTGCGAGCAGCGCAAGACCCTGGTCATCCTGGACGAGATCCACCACGCCGGTGACTCCAAGTCCTGGGGCGAGGCGTGCCAGGAGGCGTTCGACCCGGCGACCCGGCGCCTCGCGCTCACCGGAACCCCCTTCCGGTCGGACACCAACCCGATCCCCTTCGTCGTGTACGAGGAGGGCAACGACGGCATCCGGCGCTCCTCCGCCGACTACACCTACGGCTACGGGAACGCCTTGGCCGACGGCGTCGTGCGCCCGGTGATATTCCTCAGCTACAGCGGCAACATGCGCTGGCGCACCAAGGCGGGCGACGAGATCGCGGCCCGGCTCGGCGAGCCGATGACCAAGGACGCCATCGGGCAGGCGTGGCGCACCGCCCTGGCGCCCACCGGCGACTGGATCCCCAATGTGCTGAGCGCCGCCGACAAGCGCCTCACCGAGGTCCGCAAGGGCATCCCGGACGCGGGCGGGCTCGTCATCGCCACGGACCAGGAGTCGGCACGCGCGTACGCCAAGATCCTCAAGAAGGTCACCGGTGAGTCGCCCGCCGTCGTCCTCTCCGACGAGAAGGCCGCGTCGAAGAAGATCGACAAGTTCAGCGAGGACGACTCCCGCTGGATGGTCGCCGTCCGCATGGTGTCCGAGGGCGTCGACGTGCCGCGCCTGGCCGTCGGCGTGTACGCGACCACCATCTCGACCCCGCTCTTCTTCGCCCAGGCCGTCGGCCGCTTCGTGCGCTCCCGCAGGCGCGGCGAGACCGCGTCCGTCTTCGTCCCGACGATCCCGATGCTCCTTGAGTTCGCCAACGAGATGGAGGTCGAGCGGGACCACGTCCTCGACAAGCCCAAGAAGGGCAGCGACGAGGAGAACCCGTTCGCCGAGGAGGACAAGCTCCTCGCCGACGCGGAGAAGCTGGAGGACGAGGAGACCGAGGAGCAGCTGCCCTTCGAGGCCCTGGAGTCCGACGCGGTCTTCGACCGGGTGCTCTACGACGGCGCCGAGTTCGGCATGCAGGCCCACCCCGGCAGCGAGGAGGAGCAGGACTACCTCGGCATCCCCGGGCTCCTCGAACCCGACCAGGTCCAGCTGCTGCTCCAGAAGCGGCAGACCCGGCAGATCGCGCACAGCCGCCAGAGGCCGGCGTCCGAGGCCGATCTGCTGGAGAAGCCCGCCCAGGACCGCCCGGTCGTCACGCACAAGCAACTCCTCGGCCTGCGCAAGCAGTTGAACACGATGGTCTCCGCCTACACCCACCAGAGCGGCAAGCCGCACGGCGTCATCCACACCGAGCTGCGCCGGGTCTGCGGCGGACCGCCGAGCGCCGAGGCCACCGCCGGGCAGATCGAGCAGCGGATCAAGAAGGTCCAGGAGTGGGCCACCCGGATGCGCTGACCCGCGTACGGAATGACAGGCCCCGGGACCCGCACCAGGGTCCCGGGGCCTTGTCGATCAACGAATCGGCCGAAAAAATTTTCACGGTGAGTTAACCGTGGTTCACATCCGGTCTACGGAGCGTCGCGGGGGAGTCGACCGACCTGGACGCGCGTAGATGCGCGGTGAACGGTCCGCGCGCCGCTGACCGGCACTTATGCTCGTGCGGCGCAACCGGGTTTTTGAGGGAGACCGGATTCTGGACGAGGGCTTCCGCTGAGCGGACTCGCTCGCTACTGTCCAAAAAATGTGAACGCCCCGTGGCAACGCCGCCGCGGAGCGCAGCCGGTGCCTTGGCCAGGCCGGCGGCCTCTCCGTGCGTCGCCCCCGGGACCGGTGGCGCACATCCCACGGGACGGCCGCGGCCACTCACCACGGAGGAGAGGGCGTCGTGACCGCGGAGACCTCCCAGACGCTCGACAGAGGACTGCGTGTCCTCAAACTGCTCGCCGACACCGACCACGGCCTGACGGTCACCGAGTTGTCCAACAAACTCGGCGTCAACCGCACCGTGGTCTACCGTCTGCTCGCCACGCTGGAGCAACACGCGCTGATACGCCGTGACTTGGGCGGCCGCGCCCGCGTCGGCCTCGGCGTCCTGCGGTTGGGCCGCCAGGTCCACCCCCTCGTCCGGGAGGCGGCGCTTCCGGCGCTGCGCTCGCTGGCCGAGGACATCGGGGCCACCGCCCACCTCACCCTGGTCGACGGCTCCGACGCGCTGGCGGTCGCGGTGGTCGAACCGACCTGGACCGACTACCACGTGGCCTACCGGGCGGGCTTCCGCCACCCGCTGGACCGGGGCGCCGCGGGCCGGGCGATCCTCGCCGCCCGCCAGCGGCCGGTGGGCGAGACCGCCTTCACCCTCACCCACGGCGAACTCGAAGCGGGCGCGTCCGGGGCGGCGGCGGCGCTCATGGGTGTGACGGGAGTGGAGGGCAGCGTCGGCGTGGTCATGCTGGCGGACTCCGTCCCCGAGCGGGTGGGCCCACGGGTGGTGGACGCGGCCCGCGAGGTCGCCGACGCGTTGCGCTGACGCGGGTACGTCGCGCCGGGGCCCACCGCAGGGTCCCGGCCCCCGGCGACCCGGTTCCGTCCTCAAACGCCGGACGGGCTGGATCGCCCGGCCGACCCGGTCCGGAGTGCCGGACGTTAGATTGGCCCGGTGTCCACACAGCGCCTCGCCCTCGCCGCCCTCCCCGTCGTCGCCCTCCTCGGCGTAGCCGCCTTCGCGCCGCTGCCGTTCACGCTGGCGCAGCCCGGGACGACCGCGGACGTGCTCGGGGACGACCAAGGCACCCCCGTGATCAGCATCGAGGGCACACCCACCCGCCCCACCAAGGGCGAGCTGCGGATGACGACGATCGTGGCGACGGGCCCGAAGACGGACGTCGGCATCAAGGACGTCGTGGACGGCTGGTTCCGTACGGACCGGGCCGTGCTGCCCCGCGACTCCGTCTACCCGACGGGCGGCTCCGAGAAGGAGATCGAGAAGCACAACCTGGACGACATGGCGGAGTCCCAGGACGCCGCCGTGGACGCCGCCCTGAACTACCTGGACCGCAAGCCCGGCTCGGTCGACGTCACCCTGCACCTGGCGGACATCGGCGGCCCCAGCGCGGGGCTGTTCTTCGCGCTCGGCATCGTGGACAAGCTGGACGGCGACGGCTCGGGCGGCGACCTCACGGGCGGCCGCACCATCGCGGGCACGGGCACGATCGAGGCGGACGGCGCGGTCGGCGCGGTCGGCGGGGTCTCGCTCAAGACGCAGGCGGCCCGGCGGGACGGGGCGACCGTCTTCCTCGTACCGAAGGCGGAGTGCTCCGAGGCGAAGTCCGAGCTGCCGAAGGGCCTGCGGCTGATCCCGGTCGCCACGCTGAAGGAAGCGGTGAACTCGCTGCGGGCCCTGGACCGCGGGGGCAGGATCCCGAGCTGCTGAGCCGCGGGGCGTCAGACCGTACGAGGGGCGCGGGCCGGGCGGCCGGTGCCGGCGGGGAGCACGCGCATCCCCATCTCGACGATGGTCCAGCCCAGCCTGTTCCGCAGCTTCCTGCGCAGGGCGGTGCGGCGGGCGAGGCGGAGGTCGTGGAGGTGAAGGCGCATCTCGTGGGAGTGGACGCGGTACGGGGCGAGGTAGGTCTCGGGGTTCATGGCGGTCGGTCCCTTCAGTCGGTGCGGCGCGGGAAGACGTGCAGGTGGGTGCGGACGACGGCGGAACCCTCCGTGCCCTCGGGGACGCGGCCCCGGTAGCTGTCGATCAGCTCGCTGACCTTCGCGGCGAGTTCGAGGGACAGCTCGGGCGTGAGCCGGATCTTGAAGTCACGGAGGCTGGAGCCCTCGTACCACTCGCGGGACCACTCGTGCATCGTGCCGAGCCAGGTGCTCAGCTCCTGCGCGTGCAGGGTGGCGATCTCGTGCAGGACGACGCCCATGGCGCCCCGGACCTCGGGGTCGGCGTGATGCATGAGCTCGGAGTCGAAGGCGGCGCCGGCGTGCGCCGCCCGCCACCAGCGCTCGCGGCCCTTGCCGCGTGTCGGGTCGTCCTCGACGAAGCCGTACGAGGCCAGCTGGCGCAGGTGGTAACTGGTGGCTCCGCTGGACTCGCCGAGCCGCTCGGCGACGCCGGACGCCGTCGCGGGGCCGTGCTCCCGCAGGGCGTTGAGGAGGCGAAGCCGCAGCGGGTGGGCGAGGCCGCGCAGGGCGCGGGCGTCGATGTGGAGGAGATCGGGGTCCGCCGCCGTCGCGGTGTGGTCGTCGGCCGGTTCGGTAGGTGGCATGGCTCCACCGTAGAGTCGCAAAGATAGTTTTGCAACGGTCTTTTGCAAAGAATCTTTGCAACCCTCCCCTCCGGGCTCTCAGCCCTCCTTGATGAACCCCTCCTCGATCAGCCAGTCCTTCGCCACCTCGTGCGGGTCCTGCCCGTCCACGTCCACCCTGGCGTTCAGCACCTGGGCGACCTCCGTGTTCAGCCGCTTGCTGAGCGGATCGAGGAGGCCCGCGATCTCCGGGTACTTCTCCAGCGTCGGGGTGTGCACCACGGGCGCCGCGTTGTAGTTGGGGAAGAAGTGCTTGTCGTCCTCCAGCACATCCAGGTTCATCGCCTTGATCCGCCCGTCCGTGGTGAAGACCTCGCCGAGCAGGCAGGAGTCGGACTTGGAGACCTGGGTGTAGATGATCCCCGCGTCCATCTTGCGGATGTTGGAGGCCGGCAGGGACATCCCGTACGCCTTCTCCATGCCGGGCAGCCCGTCGTCGCGCGAGGCGAACTCGTTCTCGACGCAGACCGTCACCGCCGAGGGGTTCTTCTTCGCCAGGTCGGCGACGTCCGACAGCGTCTTGAGGTGGTACTTGGCGTTGTTCTTCTGGCTGATGGCGAGCGCGTACGTGTTGTTCAGGGTGGACGGCTTCAGCCAGGTCACCCCGTTCTTCAGGTCCGCGTCGCGCACCGCCTTCCACTGCTCCATCGGGTCCGTGATCGGCTTCGCGTGCCCGAGGTACGTGATCCAGCCGGTGCCCGTGTACTCGTACTCGGCGTCCGCGTCGCCCTGGATGACCGCCTCGCGGGCGCTGACCGAGCTCGGCAGGTTCGTCCGGTCCAGGACCTCCGCCCCGGCCGCCTTGAAGATCAGCCCGATCATCTGGCCCAGGATGATGTTCTCGCTGAAGTTCTTCGAGGTCACGGTCAGCGACGCGCCGTCCAGCGGCTGCCCCTGCCCGACCGACCCGGGCACCACGTCGTCCACCATCGGCGACCCGCTCTTCAGCCCGCACCCGGCCAGCACCAGGGACAGCGCCGCCCCTGCCGCGAGAGCCCCGCGCGTCCGCGTCCTCATCGCCCCACCTCCAGCCCGCGCGGGGTCAGCGCCACCTCGGCCAGCGAGGCCAGCCAGTCCACCAGGAGCGCCAGCACCACCGTCAGGACCGAGCCGAGGATCAGGACCGGCATGCGCTGGGTCTGGATGCCCGAGGTGATCAGGTCGCCGAGCCCGCCGCCGCCCCCGAAGGTCGCCAGGGTCGCCGTGCCCACGTTCAGGACGAGCGCGGTCCGGACTCCGGCCAGGATCAGCGGCACGGCGAGGGGGAGTTCGACCCGGGTCAGGGTGCCCATGGCCGACATCCCGATGCCGCGCGCGGCCTCCACCATGCTCGGCTCGATCGCCTTGAGACCGGCGACCGTGTTGGACAGCACCGGCAGCACCGCGTAGATCACCATGCCGGTGATCGCGGTCGACGGGCCGATGCCGAGCCAGATCACCAGCAGCGCCAGCAGACCGATCGCCGGCGTCGCCTGCCCGATGTTGGCGATCGCCGTCACCAGGGGGGCCGCCCGGCTCAGGCCGCGCCGGGTCAGCGCGATGCCCAGCGGAATGGCGATGATCAGCACCCAGAAGGTGGAGATTGCGGTCAGTTTCACGTGCTGCCACCAGCGCACCTCGACCGTGTCACCGGCGATCGAGTTCTCCGCGATCGAGTCCAGGTGCACGTTCTCGATCCAGATGTACGTGAGGACCAGCACGACCGCGAGGACCGCCGGGAGCACCACCAGTTTGCGCCAGGTGATCCGGCGCGCCGGCTTCTGCACCTGCGGGGCGGGCTGCTGCTCCTCCTCCGCCTCCTCGTCGCGGAAGGCGTGCCCCTTCACCTCGTGCTCGCCCGGCGGCCGGTCGCGGCCCGGTGCGCGGGAGGAGCCGGAGGGGGAGTCGGGGGTCATGCGCCCGCACCGCCCTCCAGCTCCTCGGAGGTCTGGTGGACGCGCAGTTCCTCCAGGTCGTGCTGGTGCTCGATGGCGGCGAGGCGGTCCGCCTCCAGGAGTTCGTGCACCGAGTTCATCAGGGTGTGCATGTCCACGACCCCGGTGAACTCGCCGCGCCGCCCGGTCACCGCGACCCGCCCGCCGCTGTCGGTGAGCACCGCCTCCAGCGCGTCGTGCAGGGTCGCGTCCCGGGTCACCGTGTCGTGGACCAGCTGCCCGGCGCGCGCCAGGGAGCCCCGGGCCCGCATCAGGTCGCCGCGCCGCAGCCACTTGTAGGGGCGGCCCCGGCGGTCCAGCATCAGCAGCTCGTTGTGCGAGCCGCTGCGCAGCTTGTTGAAGATCGACTGGAGCGGGTCGTCCACGGTCACGGTCGGGAAGTCGGCGATCTCCACCTCGCGCACCCGGGTCAGGTTGAGCCGCTTCAGGGCCGCGCCCGCGCCGACGAAGCCGGAGACGAAGTCGTCGGTCGGGTTGGTGAGGATGGCCTCCGGGGTGTCGAACTGCGCGATGTGCGAGCGCTCGCGCAGCACGGCGATCCGGTCGCCCAGCTTGATCGCCTCGTCGAAGTCGTGGGTGACGAAGACGATCGTCTTGTGCAGCTCGTGCTGGAGCCGGATCAGCTCGTCCTGGAGGTGGTCGCGGGTGATCGGGTCGACCGCGCCGAACGGCTCGTCCATCAGGAGCACCGGCGGGTCGGCGGCCAGCGCCCGGGCCACGCCCACGCGTTGCTGCTGGCCGCCGGAGAGGGCGCGCGGATAGCGGCCGTGGAACTCGCGCGGGTCGAGCCCGACCAGGTCGAGCATCTCCTCCACCCGGTCCTTCACCCGGGACTTGGACCAGCCGACCATCTTCGGGACCAGGGCGATGTTCTCGGCGACCGTCATGTGCGGGAAGAGCCCGGAGGACTGGATCGCGTACCCGATCTTCCGGCGCAGCTTCACCGGGTCGATGTCGGTGACGTCCTCGTCATCGATCCGGATCCGGCCCGAGGTGGGCTCGATCAGCCGGTTGATCATCTTCAGCGTGGTGGACTTCCCGCAGCCGGACGGGCCCACGAAGATCACGGTCTCGCCGGCCTTGATCTCCATGGAGACGTTCTCCACGGCGGGGTTCGGGTTGCCCGGGTAGCGCTTGGACAGGTTCTCCAGCCGGATGGCGGCGCCGGAGGTGGCCATCGGCTCCGGCACGGTCTCGGTCGCGGTCTCAGACACGGATCCCCCTCGGGATGGTGAGCCGGCCCAGCAGGACGTACGCGGCGTCGAAGAGCAGGGCGAGGATGACGATGCCGAGCGTGCCCGCGAGCACCTGGTTGATCGCGTTGGCGCTGCCCAGCGAGGCGATGCCCCGGAAGATCTCGTTGCCGAGGCCGGGCCCGGAGGCGTACGCGGCGATGGCGGCGATCCCCATCAGCATCTGCGTGGAGACCCGGATGCCGGTCAGGATCGGCGGCCAGGCCAGCGGCAGCTCCACCTTGAACAGCCGCGCGGTCCGCGACATCCCGATGCCCTTCGCCGCGTCCACCAGGGCCGGGTCGACGCCGCGCAGGCCCACGATCGCGTTGCGGACGACGGGGAGCAGCCCGTACAGCGTCAGTGTGATCACCGTCGGGGCGACGCCGAGGCCGACCAGCGGGATGAGCAGACCGATGGCGGCGAGCGACGGGATGGTGAGCACCGTCGCCGTCGAGGTGATCGCCACCGAGGAGCCCCAGCCGCTGCGGTAGCTGACGACCCCGATCAGGACGCCGAGCACGGTCGCGATGACCATGCACTGGAACACCGCGCTGACGTGCTGGAAGGCGTCGGTGAGCAACTGCTGATGACGGTTGGCCACGTACTCCCAGAAGCTCACCCGTCCTCCTCGGCTCAGTCGGTGTCCCGCGCCGCCTGTTCCACGAGCGGGATGACGCGCAGCGGGACGGGGTTCTCCATGACGATGGCCGTGGAGGCCCGGACAATGCCATCAAATCCGACAACCCGGTCGATCACCCGCTGGAGATCCGCGTTGGACCGGGCCACGAGCCGGCACAGCATGTCCCCGTGCCCGGTGGTGGTGTGCAGTTCGAGCACCTCCGGTACGCCGCTCAAGTGCGCCCGTACGTCGGCGCCTTGGCCCTGTTTGATCTCCAGCGTGGCGAACGCGGTGACCGGATAGCCGAGGGGTGCCGGATCGACGTCCGGGCCGAATCCGCGGATGACGCCATTCGATTGAAGGCGGTCCAGGCGCGCCTGGACCGTCCCGCGTGCCACGCCCAGCCTGCGCGACGCCTCCAGGACACCGATCCTGGGTTCACGCGCGAGCAGCACGATGAGCCGTCCGTCGAGTCGGTCGATCGCCATGCCGGCCTCCGGGGGCGGTGTGATGGGCACCATGTACAGATAGTCCGGCCATCATGGCCAACCGCTGTACAGCTTGACCAGTGATGACGGGAACTGTTGCGCACCTTGCCGAGTGGCGGGAACCTCTGGGCATGACAGAGACGATGCACAGCACCCCCGAGACGTCCCGGCAGGCCGACCCCTTCCCCGTCAAGGGAATGGACGCCGTCGTCTTCGCCGTGGGCAACGCCAAGCAGGCCGCGCACTACTACTCGACCGCCTTCGGCATGAAGTTGGTCGCCTACTCCGGCCCCGAGACCGGCAGCCGCGAGACCGCGAGCTACGTCCTGACCAGCGGCTCCGCCCGCTTCGTCCTCACCTCCGTCGTGAAGGCGTCCTCCGACTGGGGCCACTTCCTGGAGGACCACGTCACCGCGCACGGCGACGGCGTGATCGACCTCGCCATCGAGGTCCCGGACGCCCGTGCCGCGTACGCGTACGCCGTCGAGCACGGCGCCACCGGCATCGAGGAGCCGTACGAGACGAAGGACGAGCACGGCACCGTCGTGCGCGCCGCCATCGCCACGTACGGCAAGACCCGCCACACCCTGGTCGAGCGCACCGGCTACGACGGCCCGTACCTGCCCGGCTACGTCGCCGCCACCCCGATCGTCGAGCCGCCGGCCAAGCGCTTCTTCCAGGCCATCGACCACTGCGTGGGCAACGTCGAGCTCGGCAGGATGAACGAGTGGGTCGCGTTCTACAACAAGGTCATGGGCTTCACGAACATGAAGGAGTTCGTGGGCGACGACATCGCCACCGAGTACTCCGCGCTCATGTCCAAGGTCGTCGCGGACGGCACGCTCAAGGTCAAGTTCCCGATCAACGAGCCGGCCATCGCGAAGAAGAAGTCGCAGATCGACGAGTACCTGGAGTTCTACGGTGCCGCCGGTGTCCAGCACATGGCGCTCGCCACGAACGACATCGTCGCCTCGGTGAAGGCGATGCGCGCCGCCGGTGTGCAGTTCCTGGACACCCCGGACTCGTACTACGACACGCTCGGCGAGTGGGCCGGCGAGACCCGGGTGCCGGTCGAGACCCTGCGCGAGCTGAAGATCCTCGTGGACCGCGACGAGGACGGCTACCTGCTGCAGATCTTCACCAAGCCGGTCCAGGACCGCCCGACCGTCTTCTTCGAGATGATCGAGCGCCACGGCTCCATGGGCTTCGGCAAGGGCAACTTCAAGGCCCTGTTCGAGGCGATCGAGCGCGAGCAGGAGAAGCGCGGCAACCTGTGACCCGCAGGGCATGAGTGAGGGGCGGGCCGCTTTCCGGCCCGCCCCTTCGCCTTTACGCCGGCCTGTGCGTCAGTGAACGGCCGCCGCCGGTGCCGGTGACGGCTGTACGGGGGCCTGCGCGACGGCCGCCGCGGGCGCCGGGCCGCCGCCGGGCTGCTGCTGCGGTGCGGGGGCCTGGGGTGCCGGGGCCTGAGGTGCGGGGGCCTGCGGTGCGGGCGCCAGGGGCTCCGGCGCCGGCGGCGGCCGCATGTCCGCCGGGCCGCCCGCCGGGGGCTCGCCCAGGGTGTCCAGCGCCTCCTGGGCGAGCGGCGCGTCCAGCGGCGAGAACTTCGGGTTCGTCCGCAGCGCCCCCTCCAACTGGCGGCGCGCCGAGCCGTAGTCGCCCAGCGCACGCTGCACCATGCCCAGGTGGTAGGCGTACGAGGAGTTCTGCCCGCCCGCGTCCACCGCCCGCTTCGCGTACTCCAGCGCCCCGTCCGAGTCCCCCGACCGGTGCAGCGCCCAGCCCAGCGCGTCCGCGACCGCCGCGCTGCGGTGGCCCCGCTGCCACTCGGCCCGCAGCAGCTCCACCGCCGCGTCCGCGTCGCCGTGCGCGGCCTCGAAGCGGCCAAGGAGCAGCGACTCGTCCACGCCACGCGCCTTGCCCCGGTCCAGGGCCGCCCGCAGCTTCTCGTACTGGCCCACCGAATCGCCGTCGAGCCCCTGCGACTCGTACAGCTCGCCCAGCTCAAGGAGATAGCCCGGGCGCGGCGACTTCGCCAGGGCGGCCTGGTAGTCCCGCACGGCCTCGTCGGTGCGCCCGAGGGCCGCCAGCGCGCGGGCCCGCCCGGCCAGCGACGGCTGGTGGCCCTTCTCGACGCGCAGCGCCGCCCCGTACTGCGCCACGGCCTCCTTCGGCTCGCCCCGCTCCCAGGCCAGGTCGCCCAGCCTGGACAGGCAGGCGGCCTTCTCGGCGGGGGTCTTCGCCCGGTTCGCCGCGTCCTGAGCGGTGGCCAGTGCGTCCTCGCGCCAGCCCCGGTCGCGGTACATCTCGGCGGCCCGGCCCAGCGCCGGGACCCCGGCCCTCAGCTCGGTGAACCGCTCGACCGCCGTGATCGCGGACTTCTGGTCGCCGAGGCCGTTGTAGGCGTCGATCAGCTGCGGGTAGACCGTCCACTCCTTCGGCCGCCGGGCCCGGACCGTCTCACCCCACTTCTTGGCGGTCACGAAGTCGCGGCGGGCGTTGGCCAGGGAGGCGAGGCCCACCCAGGCGGCCGTGTTGCCGCTCTCGCCGGGGCGCACGTCCAGCGACCGCTTCAGCGCCTGCTCCGCCCGGGTGTAGTACGCCGGGTCGGCGGCGCGCCGCCCCACCTCCACGTACGCCGACCCCAGCACCGCCCAGGAGTCCGCGTCCGAGGGGTGCGTGCCGACCCACTTCTGCCGGTCCCCGATGAGCGCCGTCAGGTCGGCGAGCGTGGCGGGGGAGCCGGCGGCCGTCGCGGACATCGCGCGCGAGACCGGACCGGCCACGGGCGGTGCCGCGTCCTTGTCGTCGTCGGGCACCGCGACCACCGCGCCCGTCGCCAGGACCGCGCCCGCCACCATGCCGAAGGCGGCCCGGCGCAGCGTCGTACGCATCGTGGGGGGAGGCGGTTCGGCCAGGGACGCGGAGTCCGGCGGGGACGCGTCCGGGGCGGGCCAGTCGGTGTCGAAGGAGTACTCGGGCCCGGAGGCCCCCGGGGGCTGCTGAGGCGTGAGATCCATGCCGCTCACTGTGCGTCAGTATGAAGATCACACCGAGCCTTGGGATCGTCACCGCCGACGGGTTCACACCAATGGGCCCGGGTGTCACGCTTGGATCATGGACGATCTCCTCGAACAGCTGCGGGCGGGTCTTCCCGCCGAGGCCGTGCTCACCGACCCGGACGTCACCGCCTCCTACGCCCACGACATGGCGAGCTTCTGCGAGGCCGGCGCCCCCGCCGCCGTCGTGCTCCCGCGCACCGTGGAACAGGTCCAGCACGTCATGCGCACCGCCACCGCGCTGCGCGTCCCGGTCGTCCCGCAGGGTGCCCGCACGGGCCTGTCGGGCGCCGCCAACGCCACGGACGGCTGCATCGTGCTCTCCCTGGTGAGGATGGACCGCATCCTGGAGATCAGCCCTGTCGACCGGGTCGCCGTCGTGGAGCCCGGTGTCGTCAACGCCGTGCTGTCCCGCGCGGTGGACGCGCTCGGTCTGTACTACCCGCCGGACCCCTCCAGCTGGGAGACGTGCACCATCGGCGGCAACATCGGCACCGCGTCCGGCGGCCTGTGCTGCGTGAAGTACGGGGTCACCGCCGAATACGTCCTCGGTCTCGACGTCGTCCTCGCGGACGGGCGCCTGCTCACCACCGGCCGCCGCACCGCCAAGGGCGTCGCCGGATACGACCTCACCCGCCTCTTCACCGGCTCCGAGGGCAGCCTCGGGATCGTCGTGAAGGCCGTCCTCGCGCTGAAGCCCCGCCCGCCCAGGCAGCTCGCCCTGGCCGCCGAGTTCGCCGACGCGGCGGGCGCCTGCGACGCGGTCTGCCGGATCATGGAGAGCGGCCACACCCCGTCACTCCTCGAACTGATGGACCGTACGACCGTCCAGGCGGTCAACCGCATGGCGAACATGGGCCTGCCCGAGACCACCGAGGCCCTGCTGCTCGCCGCCTTCGACACCCCGGACCCGGCCGCCGACCTCGCCGCCGTCGCCGCCCTGTGCACCGCCGCCGGCGCCACGGAGGTCGTCCCGGCGGAGGACGCGGCCGAGTCCGAGATGCTGCTCCAGGCCCGGCGGATGTCGCTGACCGCGCTGGAGACCGTCAAGCCGGCGACGATGATCGATGACGTGTGCGTACCGCGTTCGAAGCTCGGCGCGATGCTGGCGGGCACGGCGGAGATCGCCGAGAAGTACGGCCTCACCATCGGCCTCTGCGCCCACGCGGGCGACGGCAACACCCACCCCGTCGTCTGCTTCGACCCCGCCGACGCCGACGAGTCCCGGCGGGCCCGGGAGTCCTTCGACGCGATCATGGAGCTCGGGCTCGCACTCGGCGGCACGATCACCGGCGAGCACGGGGTGGGTGTCCTGAAGAAGGAGTGGCTGGCCCGCGAACTGGGCGAGACCGGCGTGGAGCTGCACCGGGGCATCAAGCAGGCGTTCGACCCGCTCGGGCTGCTCAACCCGGGCAAGGTGTTCTGACCGGCCCCGGTCCCGGCCCGCGCTCCTCAATTCTCCCCGTCCTGCGACTCGTCCGACGGCCACGGGTCGCTCATCCACAGGTCGTCGGCCGGCAGCGGCGCGAGGAGCTCGGCCAGCCCCTCGTCAATGCCGAGCCGTTCGGTCTCCGTGCCCGGAGGCACCACGCGCAGCGTCCGCTCCACCCAGACCGCGACGGCCGCGGACGGCACTTCGAGCAGCGCGTTGCCGTCCGGGGACGTCAGCGCCACGCAGATGACGTGGTTCCCGTCCACCTTGGTGGGCCAGATCCGCACGTCCCCCTGCCCGCACGGCCGGAACACCCCCTCCACCAGCAGGTCCCGGGCGAACGTCCAGTACACCGGAGCGTCCGAGGTGATGTGGAAGGTGATGTGCACCGCGTACGGGTCCTCCGTGCGGTACGTCAGCCTGGCGGGTACGGGGATGCTGCGCTCGGGCGACAGGACCAGCTTGAGCTCCAGCTCGCGCTCCACGACGGTGTGCATGACGGCGTCCTTCCGTTGTCCGGGACCGGTCCCACCGACCGGCCCGCACAGGTGAGAGCGCCCTGCGCACCATCCATTACGCGACTTCGCGAAAAAAGTTCTCGTGACCGGAAAGTGGGCCAAACATCCGGACTGGCACGGGAGTACGTGCCCGTCTGGTAGATGTGGACCCCTGTATTGAGGCCGCGAAGAGATACGGGACCACGGTGATGAGCGCCCCAACCCCGGCACCCGGTGACGAGAGCCCCCGCGAGGGGTACTACCCCGACCCGTCCATCCCCGGTTACGTCCGCTACTGGAACGGCGGGGCCTGGGTGCCCGGCACCAGCCGCCCCGCCCCGCAGCGGGAGGAGCCGGCGGTGGTCGAGGAGACCGGCCCGGTCTTCCTGGACGAGGAGGGTTACGAGGACGGCCGCCCCGAACCGGCCATCGCCTGGCAGGCCGACGCCTCCCACCAGTCCGGCTTCGCCGGGGACCGTGTCTCCTGGGGCGGCCCGGAAGCCCCGGAGCGCCCGGCCCCCGAGGACGCGACGCCCCCCGCCCCGAGGGTTTCCGGACTCGTCCAGTCACCTCAAGCCCGTCCGGCGATTGAGGACGGAACCGTTGAGCCGGACCCGGCTGAAGGCACGTTGACCCTCCGGACGCGCCCCGCGAATCCCGTGCCGCAGGCGCGTCCCGCGCCCGTCACACCGTGGAAGCCCCCCGCCCCCGACCCCTTCCAGGGGCTCGTCGCGGCGCGGACCGAGGGCCGCCCGGCCCCGCTCGGCAAGCGGTTCGTCGCGCGGCTCATCGACACCGTGGTGCTGGGCGCCCTCACCGCCGCGGCCGCCGTGCCGCTGGCCGGCCGGGCCGTGGACCACATCGACGGGAAGATCGACGCGGCCCGGCAGACCGGCGAGACGGTCACCGTCTGGCTGCTGGACTCCACCACGGCCGCGCTGGGCGGCGCGCTGCTGGGCGTGTTCCTCGTCCTGGGCGTCCTGCTCGACGCGCTGCCGACCGCGAAGTGGGGCCGTACGCTCGGCAAGAAGCTGTGCGGCATCGACGTACGGGACATCGAGTCCCACGAGACCCCCGGCTTCGGGGCCGCGCTGCGCCGGTGGCTGGTGTACGGCGTGCTGGGCGTCCTGGTCGTCGGGGTCGCCGACGTGCTGTGGTGCCTGGTGGACCGGCCGTGGCGCCAGTGCTGGCACGACAAGGCGGCCCGGACCTTCGTCGCGGGCTGACACCATCCGCCGAACGGCGTCCCCCGAACGCACCTGAGCCGTTGCGGGGCCCCGGGCCCCGCGATGCACTGCCCCCATGAGCAACGATCAGCCGCCGCCCGGTCAGCCGCCCGAGGACGACCCGTTCAGGAAGCAGCCGCCCGGGGACCAGCCGCCGCCGTCGTCCGGCTCGCCCTACGGCAGCGCGCCGCCGCCACCGCCGTACGACCCGGGACCCTACGGGGGAGGCGGTCCGTACGGCGGTGCGGACCCGCTGGCGGGGATGCCGCCGCTCGCCGAGCCCGGCAAGCGCATCCTGGCCCGGCTGATCGACTTCCTGATCATCTCGATCCCGCTGTATCTGATCTCGCTGCCCTGGGGCGGCGCGGTCGAGATGTCGGACAGCAACGGCAACGACGACGTCAGCGACGTCTTCGCCCAGACCTACAGCGGGCATCAACTGCTCTGGTCGCTGATCGGACTCGTCTGCTACGTCGCGTACGACACGTACTTCACGCACAAGGACGGCCGCACGCTCGGCAAGCGGCTGCTGAAGCTGCGGGTCGCGATGCTCAACGACGGCAGGGTGCCGGACACCGGCGCGGCGTTCCTGCGGGCCGTGGTGCTGTGGCTGCCGGCGCTGTTGTGCTGCCCGTGCCTGTGGTGGCTGATCAACATCGTGCTGATGTTCACGGACAAGCCCTACCGGCAGGGGCTCCAGGACAAGGCGGCCAAGACGGTGGTGGTCACCGTCAACTGAGGTTCGACCCGGACTCCGCCAGGACTCAGCGCGGACTCTGCGCGGAGACGGGCGAGCGGTCCTCGTCGCGGGCGGCGGGTGCGGTGCCACGGTGTGCGGACGCCGGGGCATTCGTCCCCGCCGCCTTCGCCGTGTACCTGCGGGGCTTCGCGGGTACGGTGACGGACACCGTGAGTCCGAGGGCGAGCGCGACCGTGCCGACGGCGGCGATACCGATGCCCGAACTGGTGCGGAACAGCAGCAACATGGCCAGGGTCGAGAAGACGACGGTGACCGAACCGTAGGAGAGCTGTGCGGCAGTAGGACGCGGCATGGCGTTTTCCGTCCTCGGGACGTCGGATGGGCGGTCTCTCAACACGGTCGCGCTGTCAAGCGACTCTATGACGGTGGATGCCCTGGAGGAACGGGTGGTAAGCGTAACCTAACCCACAGTACCGATGCATGGGGGGGCGCACGGAGTCATCCCCCGCGCCCCTGCGGCGGGTTGACGCGCCGGTGAGGCGGAAACGTCACGTCCGCATAGCGGAACGGTGCTCCTGCATAGTGCACTTGCTCCGTTCAAGTCAAGGTCTGTCTTTTCTTCCGTAACTCCGGTCGAATGTCGTCACTTGTGACGCGTTTCCGCGCGCGGCCTCTCCACACTCCCGGGCCGTCGCCGCGGGCGCCGGGGAGGACTGCATCACGTGATCATTAAGAGACGGGCGCTTCGGACCGGAGCGGTTGTCGTGGCCATGGCCGCGACCGCCGCGACCGCATCCGCCTTCGCCACCGCTCAGGCAGATGACCAGGCGTCAAGCACCGCTGCCTCGATCGACCGCCGGGACCCGGGGTCGGCCAAGGGCGACGACCACGACCTGGAAGGCCCGTTCAGCAAGCAGCAGGCCGAACAGCGCCAGGCTGCCCTGGAACAGGTCATATCCGGCGACAAGAAGGTCTCGTCGCGCGGAGGCTCCAAGGTCGTCAAGCTCGACAGCAACAAGTACGTCGAGCTCGGCCGTGAGAAGACCGACAAGATCTTCACCGTGCTGGTGGAGTTCGGCGACCAGGTCGACAACACGACCATGTACGACCCGGACGGCGCGGGCCCCAAGCCCGCCGTCAAGAAGTACGGCGGCACGCCGGGTCCGCTGCACAACACGATAGCCAAGCCGGACCCGAAGAAGGACAACAGCACCGCCTGGCAGGCCGACTACAACCAGGCCCACTTCCAGGAGCTGTACTTCGGCACGGGTGCGGGCAAGCACTCCCTGAAGACGTACTACGAGAAGACCTCGTCCGGCCGTTACTCGGTCGACGGTGAGGTCTCCGACTGGGTCAAGGTCCCCTACAACGAGGCGCGCTACGGCTCGAACTACTGCGGTTCGACCAACTGCGCCAACGCCTGGGACATGATCAAGGACGGCGTCAACGCCTGGGCCGCGGACCAGAAGGCCAAGGGCCGTACGCCGGAGCAGATCAAGACGGACCTGGCGCAGTACGACCAGTGGGACCGTTACGACTACGACAACGACGGCGACTTCAACGAGCCCGACGGCTACATCGATCACTTCCAGATCGTGCACGCGGGTGAGGACGAGTCGGCCGGCGGCGGCGTCGAGGGCACCGACGCCATCTGGGCGCACCGCTGGTACGCGTACGGCACCAACGCCGGCGCCACCGGCCCGGCCGAGAACAAGGCCGGCGGCACCCAGATCGGCGACACCGGCATCTGGGTCGGCGACTACACCGCGCAGCCCGAGAACGGCGGCCTGGGCGTCTTCGCCCACGAGTACGGCCACGACCTCGGTCTCCCGGACCTGTACGACACGACCAACACCGCCGAGAACTCGGTCGGCTTCTGGTCGCTGATGTCGGCGGGCTCCTGGCTCGGCACGGGCAACGGTGCCATCGGGGACATGCCCGGTGACATGACCGCCTGGGACAAGCTCCAGCTGGGCTGGCTGAACTACGCCGAGGCCAAGGCCGCGACGAAGTCCACCCACAAGCTGGGCGTGTCCGAGTACAACACCAAGGACAAGCAGGCGCTCGTCGTCGAGCTGCCCCCGAAGGCCGTCACCACCGCTGTCACGACGCCCGCCGAGGGCGCCAAGCAGTGGTGGAGCGACATGGGCGACAACCTCAGCAACACGCTGTCGCGCCCCGTCGACCTCACCGGCAAGACCAAGGCGTCCCTGGACCTCCAGGGCTGGTGGGACATCGAGGCCGACTACGACTACCTCTACACCGAGGTGTCCACCAACGGCGGCACCAGCTGGACCGCGATCGACGGCACCGCCGACGGTCAGCCGATCCCGCGCGACGCCAGTGACAAGCCGGCCCTGACCGACGTCTCCGGCAAGTACAAGAAGCTGTCGTACTCGCTGGACGCCTACGCGGGCCAGAAGATCGACATCCGCTTCCGCTACGCCACCGACGGCGGCGCGGGCGGCGTCGGCTTCGCGGCCGACACCATCTCGGTGACCGCCGACGGCACCGCGCTCTTCACGGACAACGCCGAGGGTGACGCCAACGGCTGGACCAGCAAGGGCTTCTCGCGGGTCGGCAAGTCGTTCGAGAAGGACTACCCGCAGTACTACCTCGCGGAGAACCGTCAGTACGTCAGCTACGACCAGACGCTGAAGACGGGCCCGTACAACTTCGGGTTCTCCACCACCCGTCCGGACTGGGTCGAGTACTACCCGTACCAGAACGGTCTGCTGGTCCAGCTCTGGGACACCTCCCAGAAGGACAACAACGTCTCGCAGCACCCGGGCCAGGGCCTGATCCTGCCGGTCGACGCGCACGCCAAGCCGCTGAAGTGGGCGAACGGCACGCTCATGCGCAACAAGATCCAGCCCTTCGACGCGCCGTTCAGCTGGTACCCGACGGACGGCTTCACGCTGCACCTGGCCGACCAGGCCGTGAAGGTCAAGCCGCAGCTCGGCGTCCCGGCCTTCGACGACCACACGGGCACCTACTGGTACAAGGAGAACCCGACCGGAAGCGTCAAGGTTCCTGACACCAACACCAGGATCACGATCGTCAGCGAGCCGCTCAGCGGCGACACGATGACCGTGCAGGTCGGTTCCTCGAAGAAGTAGAACCGCATCACCGCAGGTCACAGCATGATCGGCCGTCGCCCTCTAGCGGGCGGCGGCCGATCGTGTTTAGGTGCCCCTGTTCACTTTCTTATTGACACGATGTCTCACGGGGGAGCTCGTACGCATGGCAGGCGGAGGATTCAGCAAGCTGCCGAACGGCAGCGTGGTCGTCGCGATCACCCTGCCGGCCCCGGCGGACGGCCCCGGTCCGGGCACCCCCGTCCGGGTCCTGGTACACGCGGCGAACCGGCCCCGCGCCCTGACCCGGCTGCGGAACCTGGGCCTGCGCGCCGTCTACCTCCGGGGCAACGCCGAGCCGCCCACCCCGGACGAGATCACCGCGGTCCTGCACCACCCGGACGGCGTCCTGTGGCGCGCGAGACCCGGCTGCGCGCAGGAGCTCTGGCACCCCATCCGCGCCCTGCTGAACCCGGCCGTCCCGGCCCCGTAGGCCGCTCAGACGACCGGCTTGCCGGTCAGCGTCACGCCCGCGCCGCGCAGCTCGACCAGCGCCCGCTCCGTCGTCGCCTCGGCGACGCCCGCGGTCAGGTCCAGCAGCACCTGCGTGGCGAAGCCCTCGCGGGCGGCGTCCAGCGCGGTGGCGCGTACGCAGTGGTCGGTCGCGATGCCGACCACGTCGACCTCGCGGACGTCCCGCTCGCGCAGCCACTCGGCGAGCCCGGTGCCGTTCTCGTCCAGCCCCTCGAAGCCGCTGTACGCCGCCGCGTGGGCGCCCTTGTCGAACACCGTGTCGATGGCCCCGGAGGCGACCGCGGGGGCGAAATTGGGGTGGAAGCCCACGCCCTCCGTCCCGGCCACGCAGTGCGGCGGCCAGGAGTGCTCGAAGTCGGGCGCCGACGAGAAGTGGTCCCCGGGGTCGATGTGGTGGTCCCGGGTGGCCACCACGTACCGGTAGGCGGGCCGGCTCTCGCCGATCAGGTCGGTGATGGCGGCGGCGACATCGGCACCCCCCGTCACGGCGAGGCTCCCGCCCTCACAGAAGTCGTTCTGAACGTCCACGACGATCAAGGCGCGGTGCATGGTGGCTGTCCTTCGGGGAGTGGGGGAGCGGTACGGGGGACGGTCCCGAGCCTAGAGACTCCAGCGGTCCAATCAAGCGCGCCCGTCACGCACAATCAAGCCCGTCCGGCGCTTGAGGACAAAGCGGTCGGCCGGAGCGCCCGGGCCCCGCACCGCCCCGTCACACGTACTCCGTAGGGATGACCGCCTCGCCGCGCGACAACTGCATCGCCGACAACGGCAACCCCGCCCGCGCGGCGACATGCCGCTCACGCGCCGCGTCCAGCGGCTCGCGGGCGACCACCTCGCCGTCCCGGACCAGCTCCACCAGCAACTGCCGGCCGGCCAGCTCCTCCGGGACGGGCCCGGTGCCGATCACCTCGGCCTCGGCCACGCCCTCCTCGTCGAGCCGGCGCGCCGCCCACTTGCGGCCGCCCTTCGAGGACTTCGCGCCCATCGACTTCTTCGCGACCGGCCGCAGCTCGTCGGCCGGGTCGCCGGACCCCGCGCGGGCGACGAGCTTGTAGACCATCGAGCACGTCGGGTGCCCGCTGCCCGTGACGAGCTGCGTGCCCACCCCGTACGCGTCCACCGGCGCGGCGGCCAGCGAGGCGATGGCGTACTCGTCCAGGTCCGAGGTCACCACGATCTTCGTCCCGGTGGCGCCCAGCTCGTCCAGCTGCTGGCGCACCCGGTGGGCGACGAGCAGCAGATCGCCCGAGTCGATCCGTACCGCACCCAGCTCGGGCCCGGCGATCTCGACCGCCGTCCGGACCGCCTCGGCCACGTCGTACGTGTCCACCAGCAGCGTCGTACCCCGCCCCAGCGAGTCCACCTGCGCCCGGAACGCGTCCCGCTCCGAGTCGTGCAGCAGGGTGAAGGCGTGGGCACTCGTGCCGACCGTCGGGATGTTGTAGCGGAAGCCGGCCGCCAGGTCGGATGTGGTGTCGAAGCCGCCGATGTACGCGGCACGGGCCGAGGCGACCGCCGACAGCTCGTGCGTGCGGCGCGCGCCCATCTCGATCAGCCGCCGCCCGCCCGCCGCCGCCGACATCCGGGAGGCCGCCGCGGCGATCGCCGAGTCGTGGTTGAGGATCGAGAGGATCACCGTCTCCAGGAGCACGCACTCGGCGAACGAGCCCTCCACCCGCAGGATCGGCGAGCCCGGGAAGTACACCTCGCCCTCCGGGTAGCCCCAGATGTCGCCGCCGAACCGGTAGTCCGCCAGGTAGTCCAGCGTCGGCCCGTCCACGATCGCCTGGTCGCGCAGGAAACCGAGCATCTCCTCGTCGAAGTGGAAGTTCTCCACCGCGTCCAGGACCCGTCCGGTGCCCGCGACGACGCCGTAGCGCCGCCCCTCCGGCAGCCGGCGGGTGAACGCCTCGAAGACCGAGCGCCGCCCGGCCGTCCCGGCCTTCAGCGCGGCCTGCACCATCGTCAGCTCGTACTGGTCGGTGAAGAGCGCTGTCGACGGCACGCCGACCCGTCGCCCGAGGTCCGCAGAGTTCATGCCGGGGATGCTACCCCTATTTCGTCAGAGTGACGAGATGGGGGTCCCGGGGTGGGGCCGTTTGTGCGAGGGACCCCTGCGAGTGGCAGCATGGGACAGGTGAGCGTCGCCCCTGCAGAGATCACACGTCCCGAATCGGCCGAGGACCACCTCGTCGTCCCCGAGCCCGACGTCCCCTGGGTGACGCTGGTCCACAACGACCCGGTCAACCTCATGAGCTATGTGACCTATGTGTTCCAGGCGTACTTCGGCTACTCCAAGGACAAGGCGCACAAGCTGATGCTCGACGTCCACCAGAAGGGCCGTGCCGTCGTCTCCAGCGGCAGCCGCGAGGAGATGGAACGCGACGTCCAGGCCATGCACGGCTACGGGCTGTGGGCCACGCTCACCCAGGACCGCAACTAACACCGCAACGCCCCGCACGGCCCACCCGTACCGCCCGACCATCATCGGAGAGAACCCATGGCCGGCCACTTCGAGGCCACTCCCGGCGGCGGCGCGGCCGTCGCGCTCGACGAGGTGGAGATCGCGATCCTGCGCTCCCTCGCCGTCCAGCTGCTCGAACTCATCGGCCCCGGCGACGAGCCCGCCGAGGGCGAGGACCCGCTCGCCGCGCTCTTCGCCGAGGGGCCCAGCGAGCCGCCCACCGACCCGGCCCTGGCCCGCCTCTTCCCCGAGGCGTACGGCGACAAGGACGACGAACTGCGCGCCGCGTCCGCCGAGTTCCGCCGCTTCACCGAGAACGACCTGCGCACCCGCAAGCGCGAGGACGCGCTCGTCGTCGTCCGGACGCTCGACGCGCTCAACCTCGACGGTGACGCCGCCGTGCTCACCCTCACCGCCGACGAGTGCCGCAACTGGCTCGGCTCGCTCAACGACCTCCGGCTCACCATCGGCACCCGCCTCGACGTCGGCGACGAGGAGGAGGACGAGGGCAGCTCGCTCTACCGGCTCCCGGACAGCGACCCCCGAAAGCCCATGGTCATGGCCTACCTCTGGCTCGGCGCGCTCCAGGAAACCCTGGTCGAGACCCTGATGCCGTGACACCGGGTGCCTGCCCGGTCACCGCGTTCGCTCAACGGACACTCAAATCCGAATAACGATCGCGTCACCTGAACGGTCTTTTTTGCAGCGCCCGTTCCGCCTTGTCCGCTTTTAATTGTGGTGTGCGCCACAAAACGTCCGCCGGATCGCCGTTGCGCCCGTGATAAATCTTCACGACCACCCGGGAACGACACCCCTGTTCCCGGGTAGGCGCTATCAGCCGGTAACCACCGGCGGCACTCCATCCGTATCCGGGGGGATCAGGACCTGATCCGCGGCCGAAAGGCGCGGATCGGCGTGGAGAAAGGCGCAACCACATGACATCGGCGCAGATCGACGACAAGGGGCCGGACGGCCCGCACGCCGCAGCCGCGGATGCCAGCACTTCCGCCGAGGGCTACCAGAGAGCACTCGGCGCCCGCCAGATCCAGATGATCGCGATCGGCGGGGCCATCGGCACCGGGCTCTTCCTCGGCGCCGGAAAGGCCATCGCCAAGGCCGGGCCCAGCCTCATCCTGGCCTACGCCATCGCGGGCCTGGTCATCTTCTTCATCATGCGCGCGCTCGGCGAACTCCTCATGTACCGACCGGTCTCGGGCTCGTTCTCCGAGTACGCGCGCGAATTCATCGGCCCCTTCGCGGGCTTCGTCACCGGCTGGACGTACTGGCTCTTCTGGGTCGTCACCGGAATCACCGAAGTCACCGCGGCCGCCCAGTACATGACGTTCTGGTTCAACATTCCGCAATGGGTCTCGGCCCTGGTCTTCACCTTCATTCTGTACGGCGTGAACCTCATCTCCGTAAAGCTCTTCGGTGAGCTGGAGTTCTGGTTCTCGATGGTCAAGGTCACCGCCATCGTCGGCATGATCCTCATCTGCGCCGGAATCCTCACCCTCGGCTTCTCCGACGCCGGGGACACCGCGAGCGTCACCCATCTGTGGTCCGACGGCGGCTTCTTCCCGCACGGCGTCAAGGGCACCCTGATGACCCTGCAGATCGTGATGTTCGCCTTCCTCGCCGTCGAACTCGTCGGCGTCACCGCCGGTGAGTCCAAGGACCCCAAGACCGTCCTGCCCAAGGCCATCAACACCGTGCCCTGGCGCATCGCCGTCTTCTACGTCGGCGCGCTGATCATGATCCTCTCGGTGGTGCCCTGGACCGAGTTCTCGCCCGACGTCTCCCCGTTCGTGGAAGCCTTCAAGAAGATGGGCCTCGGCGTCGGCGCCGGAATCGTCAACTTCGTCGTCCTCACCGCCGCGCTCTCCTCCTGCAACTCCGGGATGTACTCCACCGGCCGCATGCTGCGCGACCTCGCGCTCAACGGCCAGGGCCCGAGGTTCTTCACCCGGCTCACCCGAAGCGGCACCCCGCTCATCGGCACCACGGTCTCCGCCGCCCTCATGCTCGTCGGCGTGTGGGTCAACTACCAGTGGCCCGGCGACGCCTTCACCTACGTCGTCTCCTTCGCCACGATCTCCGGCATGTGGGCCTGGATCATGATCCTGATCAGCCAGCTCCGCTACCGCCGCCTCGCCGACCGAGGACTGCTCCCGCAGTCCTCCTTCCGGGCCCCCGGAGCCCCGTACACCAGCGGCTTCGCGCTCGCGTTCATCGCCGTGGTCATCGTCATGATGGGCATCGACAAGGACACCAGGATCTCGCTCTACTGCGCCCCGCTGTGGGCCCTGATCCTCGGCGTCTCCTATCTGGTCCTGAAGTCCAGGAACCCGGAGGGCAAGGCGTTCGCGGAGCGCGTCAAGCGCTGATCCGTACGCCTCCCACCAGCGGCGTTTCACGATGCGGGCCCCCGCGTACCACTCCTCGGTACGCGGGGGCCCGTCGTCCTATCCTGGGCGCCATGCTGACCATCACCCAGACGCTGTACGACCAGATCGTCGCGCACGCCCGCGCCGACCACCCCGACGAGGCGTGCGGCGTCGTCGCCGGCCCCGCCGGCAGCGGACGCCCCGAGCGCTACATCCCCATGCTCAACGCCGCGCGCTCGCCCACGTTCTACGAGTTCGACTCCGCCGACCTCCTCAAGCTGTACCGCGAGATGGACGACCGCGACGAGGAGCCGGTGATCGTCTACCACTCGCACACGGCGACCGAGGCGTACCCCTCGCGCACCGACGTCACGTACGCCAACGAGCCCGGCGCCCACTACGTGCTGGTCTCCACCGCGGACACCGACGAGGCGGGCCCCTTCCAGTTCCGCTCGTACCGGATCGTGGACGGCGGGATCACCGAGGAGGAGGTCCTGGTCGTGGCGGCGTACCCGGCGGCCTGACCACCCCCGCAGCGGTGCGACAGGGCCGTGCGCACCCCGGCCCTGTCCACCCACCGAACGCCGACCATCCACCAGGTGAGATCACACTCCGAATCCCCGACCGGGAATCGATACGATGACCGCATGGTTCCCCATGACGTGAGTGACAAGACGCCGGGCTCGCTGCTCGTGGCGCGCCTGCACGTCGACCTGTGCCGCCTCTCCAGCGCGATCTGTACGAACCACCGGTCCGCCGGCCGCGCGGCCTGAGCGGGCCGTACCCGGGCGCCGCCGACCTGGCCGGGCGCCCACCGCACCACGTACCGACCCCGCGCGGGGGCAGAGCCGCACGCCCCACGCCCACCGCCACCACTCCGCTTCGACAGGAGCCCACGCCATGGCCATCGAGGTCCGCATCCCGACCATCCTCCGCACCTACACCGACGGCGCCAAGGCCGTCGAGGGCCAGGGGGACACCCTCGCCGACCTCTTCACGGACCTGGAGAGCCGCCACACCGGCATCCGGGAGCGGATCGTGGACGGCGAGCAGCTGCGCCGCTTCGTCAACGTCTACCTGAACGACGAGGACGTCCGCTTCCTGGACGGCATCTCCACCAAGCTCAGCGACGGCGACAGCATCACCATCCTCCCGGCCGTCGCCGGCGGCATGAACTGATGCGCTTCGACAGCCCGCTCGCCGCAGTGGGCAACACCCCGCTCGTCCGCCTGCCGCGGCTGTCACCCTCGGACGACGTCCGCATCTGGGCCAAGCTGGAGGACCGCAATCCCACCGGCTCGATCAAGGACCGCCCCGCGCTCCACATGGTCGAGCAGGCGGAGAAGGACGGCCGGCTCACCCCCGGCTGCACGATCCTGGAGCCCACCAGCGGCAACACCGGCATCTCGCTCGCCATGGCGGCCAAGCTCAAGGGCTACCGCATCGTGTGCGTGATGCCGGAGAACACCTCCCAGGAGCGGCGCGACCTGCTCGCCATGTGGGGCGCCGAGATCATCTCCTCGCCGGCGGCGGGCGGCTCCAACACCGCGGTCCGCGTCGCCAAGGAGCTGTCGGCGGAGCACCCGGACTGGGTGATGCTCTACCAGTACGGCAACCCGGACAACGCGGGCGCGCACTACGCGACGACCGGCCCGGAGATCCTCGCCGACCTCCCGTCGGTCACCCACTTCGTGGCGGGGCTCGGCACGACGGGCACCCTCATGGGCGTCGGCCGCTACCTGCGCGAGCACGTCGAGGGCATCAAGATCGTCGCCGCCGAGCCGCGCTACGACGACCTCGTCTACGGCCTGCGCAACCTGGACGAGGGCTTCGTCCCCGAGCTGTACGACGCCTCGGTCCTGACCACGCGCTACTCGGTCGGCTCCGCCGACGCGGTGACGCGCACCCGCGAACTCCTCCAGCAGGAGGGGATCTTCGCGGGCGTCTCCACGGGGGCGGCGTTGCACGCCGCGATCGGGGTGGGCAACAAGGCGGTGAAGGCCGGGGAGAGCGCGGACATCGTGTTCGTCGTGGCCGACGGGGGCTGGAAGTACCTGTCGACTGGCGTGTACACGGCGCCGACCACGGAGGCGGCGATCGAGACGCTGCACGGCCAGCTCTGGGCGTAACCCGTTTCCGGGGGCGCTGCCCCCGTACCCCCGCTGCTCAATCGCCGCAGGGGCTTGATTTTGCCCCCGTCGCCGCACACCCGCGGCGACGGGGGCTCTTTCGGCTGCGCCGCACGATCCAGCCCCGCCGGCGTTTGAGGCGCGGGGGCCGGGGCGGAGACCCGGTGCCACCCGAACCGGTGACAGCGCAGGTGAGTTCCCCCACAACGAGCCACCCCGAAGGAGCGACCCGCACTTTCGCGCCTTACGCTCAACAAACCGCACCGCGAGAACCGCACGAACCCTCCCCGTTCCCACGTCTCGGAGGTTCACGCTCCATGAAGCTCACCGTCGTCGGCTGCTCCGGCTCGTTCCCCTCCGCGGGATCGGCATGCTCGAGCTACCTCGTAGAGGCCGACGGCTTCCGGCTGCTCCTCGACATGGGCAACGGCGCCCTCGGCGAGCTGCAGCGCCATGTAGGTCTCTACGACCTCGACGCCATCTTCCTCAGCCACCTGCACGCCGACCACTGCATCGACATGTGCGCGTACTTCGTCGTCCGGTACTACCCGCACGGCGGCGACCGCCCCGCCCGCATCCCGGTCTACGGCCCCGAGGGCACCGAGCAGCGGCTCACCACCGCGCACGCGGACACCCCGTCCGACCACGCGATGAGCGAGGTCTTCGACTTCCACACGCTGAAGCCGGGCTGGTTCGAGATCGGCCCCTTCTCGGTGCGTACGGAGAAGCTCCGGCACCCCGTGGACACGTACGGCATCCGCATCGAGCACGGCGGCTCCTCGCTCACCTACTCCGGTGACACCGGCACCTGCGAGGCCCTGGACGAGCTGGCCGAGGGCACGGACCTCTTCCTCTGCGAGGCGTCCTTCGTGCACGGCAAGGAGGACATCCCGGACCTCCACCTCAACGGCCGGGAGGCCGGCGAGCTGGCGGCCCGGGCGGGCGTCGGCCGCCTGGTGCTCACGCACATCCCGCCGTGGACCGACGCGGAACGCAACCTCGCCGACGCCCGCGAGGTCTTCACCGGCCCGACGGAACTCGCGGCGCCGGGCGCGGTGTACGAATTCTGAGCGGTGCGCTCGTACGCGTACGACGAAGCCCTCACCTTCCGCCGGGAAGGTGAGGGCTTCGAGCTGTCGGGCCGGACCTACTTGGTCAGGTCCTCGATCTCCTCCTCGGGCTCACGGCCCGGGGTGGTGAGGTTGAACTTGGTGATGGCGAAGCGGAAGACCACGTAGTAGACCACCGCGAAGACCAGACCGATCGGGATGATCAGCCACGGCTTGGTCGCCAGGTTCCAGTTCAGCGCGTAGTCGATGAAGCCGGCCGAGAAGGTGAACCCGGCGTGGACGCCCAGCGCCCAGGTGACGGCCATCGAGATCGCGGTGAGGACCGCGTGGATCGCGTACAGCAGCGGCGCGATGAACATGAACGAGAACTCGATCGGCTCGGTCACACCGGTGACGAACGAGGTCAGGGCCAGGGAGACCATCATGCCCATGACGGCCTTGCGGCGCTCGGGGCGAGCGGAGTGCGCGATGGCGATGGCGGCGGCCGGGAGACCGAACATCATGATCGGGAAGAAGCCCGACATGAACTGACCGGCGGTCGGGTCGTGGGCGAAGAAGCGGTTCAGGTCACCGTGCACGACCGCGCCGGTGGCGTCCGTGAAGTCACCCAGCTGGAACCACGAGACCGTGTTGACGAACTGGTGCATACCGACGGGGATCAGCGCGCGGTTGATCAGACCGAAGAGGCCGGCACCGAAGGAGCCGAGACCGGTCATCCACTCGCCGAAGTTGGATATGCCCTCACCGATGGGCTCCCAGACCAGGCCGAAGAAGACACCGAAGATCACACCGACGAAGGCCATGATGATCGGGACGAGGCGGCGGCCGTTGAAGAAGCCGAGCCAGTCCACCAGCTTGGTGCGGTGGTACTTCTGCCACAGGATCGCGGTGACGAGACCCATCAGGATGCCGCCGAGGACACCCGGGTTGTTGTACGTCGCCGCCGTGTCCGCGCCCTTCTGGATCACCGCTTCGGTGACCGGGAAAGCCTTGAGCACGTTGCTGTACACCAGGAAGCCGACCAGCGCCGCGAGGGCGGTCGAGCCGTCCGACTTCTTGGCGAAGCCGATGGCGACACCGATGCAGAAGAGCATCGGAAGGTTGTCGAAGACCGCGCCGCCGGCAGTGGCGAACACGGAGGCGACCTTGTCCCAGCCCAGTCCGTCGTCACCGAAGACGTCGGGCTGGCCGAGGCGGAGCAGGATGCCTGCGGCCGGCAGCACCGCGATCGGCAGCTGCAGGCTGCGACCCACCTTCTGCAGGCCCTGGAACAGGCCGGAGCCCCGCTTCTTCGCGGGAGCCGCCGTAGCGGTGGCCGTACTCATCAACTTCCTCCAGTAAGCAAGGCGCCGCCGGGGACAGGGGGTTTTGGGTGGGCGACGACTCGAGAAACGTGTCGCGCGAAGCTTCGCGTGGTCTGGACCACTGAGTGGTGTAGACCAGTTGTAGCACGGTGAGGGTTAGATAAGGAACCTGCAATTTGCGACTACTTCACAGCAGCCACCGCATACGTACCGTGACATGCGAAAAGCCCCCGGACCGCATGGTCCGGGGGCCGCGCTCACAAGATCAGAGACCTTGCATAAAGCCTACTTCGTGAGGTTCCTCTCGATGTCCTCCTCCACCTCCTCGGGCTCGCGGCCCGGAGTCGGCAGGTTGAACTTGGTGATCGCGAACCGGAAGATCACGTAATAGATCACCGCGAAACAGAGCCCGATCGGGATGATCAGCCAGGGCTTCGTATCCAGATGCCAGTTGACGACGTAGTCGATCAGCCCCGCCGAGAAGCTGAACCCCGCGTGCACCCCCAACGCCCAGGTGATGCCCATCGACGCACCGGTCAGGAGCGCGTGCACCCCGTACAGCAGCGGCGCGACGAAGAGGAACGAGAACTCCAGCGGCTCCGTCACACCCGTCACGAACGACGTCAGCGCGACGGACAGCATCAGCCCGGCGACCTCCTTGCGCCGCTCCGGCCGCGCGGTGTGCGCGATGGCCAGCGCCGCCGCCGGCAGCCCGAACATCATGATCGGGAAGAAGCCCGAGGTGAACTGCCCGGCCGACGGGTCCCCGGCGAAGAACCGGGAGATGTCGCCCTGGACGGTGCCGCCGTCGCTCCCCGTGTACTCGCCCGCCTGGAACCAGAAGAACGTGTTCAGGAACTGGTGCATGCCGATCGGGATCAGCAACCGGTTCGCGAAACCGAAGATCGCCGCGCCCCAGGCGCCCAGGTCGATCAGCTGCTTGGCGAACGACGTCAGCGCGTCGCCCACCGGCTGCCACAGCAGCCCGAACAGCACGCCCAGGATCACGCAGAGGAACGCCATCAGGATCGGGACGAGCCGGCGGCCGTTGAAGAAGCCGAGCCAGTCGACCAGCTTGGTGCGGTGGTAGCGCTGCCAGACCACGGCCGTCAGCAGGCCGATGAGGATGCCGCCCAGCACGCCCGGGTTCTGCGGCATCCCGTCCGGGAGGTCCTTGGTCACCGAGCCGTCCACCGGGAACGCCGTCAGGACCCCCCGGTAGACCAGGAAGCCGACGACGGCGGCGAGCGCGGTCGAGCCGTCCGCCTTCTTCGCGAAGCCGATCGCGACACCGATGCAGAAGAGCAGCGGCAGGCCCAGCTCGCCGTCGAGGATCGCGGTCCCGCCGTTGAGGAGGACCTTCGCGAACTTGTCCCAGAACCGTCCGTGCAGGGAGGAGTCGAAGAGATTGCCGAGGCTGACCAGCAGGCCCGCCGCGGGCAGGACGGCCACCGGCAGCTGCAGGCTGCGGCCGACCTTCTGCAGGCCCTGGACCGGCCCGTTCCACCACTTCCGCTGCGGTAGCGCGGCCGCGTTCGAACTCATCGGCATCCTCCCGGAACACGCCTGGTTTGGCGGTCGTCGCATACTGGTGTAGACCAGTCGCGATACGGTGCGGAGCCCGGCCCGGAAGGCGGGGCGCCGGTGATCGTCATCATTGGGGACCGTGCGGTTGCCCGCCCGAGAAGTTGGGCCAACCGTGCGTTACCGTGACGAAACGGACCCATGGTGGGCCGTCACATGTACGTGAAGAACCAGGGAGAAGGCCATGGCCAGCAAGGCTGAGAAGATCGTCGCCGGGCTCGGCGGAATCGAGAACATCGAAGAGGTCGAGGGCTGCATCACGCGCCTCCGCACCGAGGTCATCGACCCCAGCAAGGTCGACGAAGCCGCGCTCAAGGCCGCCGGCGCGCACGGCGTCGTCAAGATGGGCACCGCGATCCAGGTCGTCATCGGCACCGACGCGGACCCGATCGCGGCCGACATCGAAGACATGATGTGACGACCGCCTGAACCCGTTGCCGCAGGCCCCGCCCACCCCGGGCGGGGCCTGCGGCGCACCCGGAAACCGGGGCCCCCGTCACCCGATAGGCTCGGCGCCATGTCTCGTATCGACGGCCGCACCGCCGACCAGCTCCGTCCCGTCACCATCGAACGCGGATGGAGCAAGCACGCCGAAGGTTCCGTGCTCATCTCCTTCGGCGACACCAAAGTCTTCTGCACCGCCTCCGTCACCGAAGGCGTGCCGCGCTGGCGCAAGGGCAGCGGCGAGGGCTGGGTCACCGCCGAGTACTCGATGCTGCCCCGCTCCACCAACACCCGCGGCGACCGCGAATCCGTACGCGGCAAGATCGGCGGCCGGACCCACGAGATCAGCCGGCTCATCGGCCGCTCGCTGCGCGCCGTCATCGACTACAAGGCGCTCGGCGAGAACACGATCGTCCTGGACTGCGACGTCCTCCAGGCCGACGGCGGCACCCGCACCGCCGCCATCACGGGCGCCTACGTCGCCCTCGCCGACGCCGTCGCCTGGGCCCAGGGCAAGAAGATCATCAAGCACGGCCGCAAGCCGCTGACCGGCACCGTCGCCGCCATCAGCGTCGGCATCGTGGACGGCACCCCGCTCCTCGACCTCTGCTACGAGGAGGACGTCCGAGCCGAGACCGACATGAACGTCGTCTGCACCGGCGACGGCCGCTTCGTGGAGGTCCAGGGCACCGCCGAGGCCGAACCCTTCGACCGTACGGAGCTCAACGCGCTGCTCGACCTCGCCACGGCCGGCTGCGTCGACCTCGCCAAGCTCCAGAACGAGGCGCTGGCCACCACGCTCGGCGCCTGAGCAGCCGAACCGAGAAGGTAAAGAGGCAACCAAGTCCCGCCCAGCGGCGTCGATACGCATACGGGCGCACGGGTCGAACCGTGCGCCCGTCCGCGTATCCGCATCCCGGGGAGGGACCACGCCATGGCCACGCGCCACCGGCTCCACCGCACCGCACTGGCCGTCACCGCCGTACTGATCACCGCCACCGCGGCGGCGGGCTGCGGCGCCCTCGACAAGACGCTCGACTGCGTCCGCACCGCCGACGCCATCGCCACCAGCGTCGACAACCTCCGCCAGGCGGTCTCCAACGCCTCCAGCGATCCCACCCAGGCGTCCGAGGCCCTGGACCAGATCCAGGAGGAGCTGGGCAACCTCGGCGACAAGACGGACGACGCCGACCTCTCCAAGGCCGTCGACGACCTCCGCTCCGGCGTCACCAACGTCCGCGACTCCATCGACAAGGGCGACGCGACCCCGGACATCACCCCGGTCACCGACGCGGCCGGCGAGATCGCCAAGGTCTGCACCCCGTGAGCCGGTGGGGCGGGTCCGGCGATACTGGACGCATGACCCGCCTCATCCTCGCCACCCGCAACGCCGGGAAGATCACCGAACTCCACGCGATCCTCGCCGACGCGGGCCTCACGTACGAGCTCGTCGGCGCCGACGCGTATCCGGAGGTCCCCGACGTCAAGGAGACCGGCGTCACCTTCGCGGAGAACGCCCTGCTCAAGGCCCACGCCCTCGCGCAGGCCACCGGTCACCCCGCGATCGCCGACGACTCCGGCCTCTGCGTGGACGTCCTCGGCGGCGCCCCCGGCATCTTCTCGGCCCGCTGGTCCGGCACCCACGGCAACGACCGCGCCAACCTGGACCTGCTCCTGGCCCAGCTCGGTGACATCTCCGACCCCCATCGCGGGGCCTACTTCGCCTGCGCGGCCGCCCTCGCCCTCCCGGACGGCACGGAACGCGTGGTCGAGGGCCGCCTGACGGGCACCCTCCGCCACACCCCCGCCGGCGCCTACGGCTTCGGCTACGACCCGATCCTCCAGCCGGACGACGAGACCCGCACGTGCGCGGAACTGACCCCGGCGGAAAAGAACGCGATCAGCCACCGGGGGAAGGCGTTCCGGGCGCTGGTACCGGTGGTGCGGGAGCTGGTGGGCTGACACAAAAAGTGGCTTTCGCCTTCGAAGTGAAGGAGAAAGCCACTTCTTGCCTGTGAGCCCGGTGGGATTTGAACCCACGACACACTGATTCTAAGTCAGCGCCCTCTAGCCTGCTGGGGTACGGGCTCGCGCACCCCACTCTACTGTGTGGTGGCGCGACCCTTCGAGAAAGTCGCCGTTTGGCTGTGGCACGAAGGGCAGAGATAGCGCAGATTGGCCTGGCGGTTGTCGGCACGGTTCCCGTTGATGTGATCGATCTCCAGCACGAGGCGTCTCCCTCGCCACGACGCGCCGGTTCCGCACACCGCGCACGCGCGCGGCAGCCCCACATCGTCCAGTGCGCGTCTCAAGAGCGACGTCCTTGTCCGGGATGCGCCATCCCTCAGGACAAGGATCTCGTCAGCCCCTTTGCGGCTTGGGGAGCGCGTCCCCGCCGAGTGGCCCTGACCGACGAAGTGGGCAGTCGACAGCTGGTATTTCTCGATGTCCCGCTTCAGGCGGATGCGGGCGCCGCCGTTGTCGACGTGTCCCAACGCCTCCAGCACGGCGGCGAGGCTGCGGGATTCGGCGACCGCGGCCTCCAGCCGCTCGCGCGGGACGGAAGGTGCCCCCTGCCTGCGCCCGCTGGTGAAGTGGGACGTGTCTATGCCGAGGCGGTCGAGCTTCGCCCGCACGTATCCGTACGGGCTGTCGCTCGGCGGCAGGCCCATGTACTCGAACATCCCTCTGATGCTGGATGAGTTGGCGGCCGCCTCGGCGATGAGCGCGGCCGGATAGGCCGTGCGCGCCCGCTCGGGAAGGGGCTCGTCCGCGAAGTGGGACGTGTCGATGCCGTAATGCCGGAGCCGGTCGCGTACGTATCGGCATGTTCGGCTGCCCAGGGGGCCGTCCAACCTACGCACCAGATCGACCAGGCTGGTCGCCGTGGCTGCGGCTTTTTCGAGGACACCGCGCGTGTACGTGGCGCTCATGCTGTCCTCGCGCGGTTGCGTCCGCGATAAGTGTCCGTTGCCGCGTGGCAGTTGGGGCACAGGATGCGGAGATTCGCCGGACGGTTGTCCCACCAGTCGCCGTTGACGTGGTCGACTTCGAGGCGCAGTGGCTGCCCCTGCCATTCGCCCGCGTTGCCGCATTCGGCGCACGCGTCGACCGCGCCCGTGCGCACCAGCTCGCGTCGCAGCCGTTCGCCGGGAATGCGGCCGTCCTGTGGATCGCTGAGAACAAGCGGGTTCCCCCGTGTGCCCTTCGAGCGGCGCGGCGGCGTGCGCACGAAGTGGGAGGTGTCGATCCCGAGAGCGGCGATGCGGCGGCTGATATGCGTGTGGTTCCCGCCCACGGGATTGATGCCGAGGCGGCGCACGACCTCCGCGACGCTCGTGGACCGGACCACCAGCTCGCGCAGCTTCTCTTCGGTGTGGCGCACCCTCATGTCGACGAAGTGCGAGACGTCCACGCCCCACTCCGCCACCTTCTGCCGCAGATAGCTCCGCGTTCCCGGCGTGGGCGTCCCACCACACCACCGCACGGCGTCATTGATGTTCGTCGTCATGCGCGCCGCTTCTTCAAGCAACTCGCGCGTGTACCGAACCCCCACGTTCCCCTCCGCATCCGGCCGTTCGTTTGCGGCCTCGTACGGAGTAACGAACCGACTATCGGAGCGTCACGTCCGATATCCGACAAGATGCGGAACGGCCCGTACCGCTTCGAGGGGAAGCTGTACGGGCCGTAGCCGGACGGGCCGGGTCAGAACTTCGGGTCGGGGCTCTGGGCGTGGACCAGTTCCTCCGCTTCCGCCGTCGTCTCCACCGACGGCGGGGACCCCGCCAGCGGCTTGTTCGCGGTTTCCTTCATGCAGGCCACCGCGATCACGCCCACCAGGGCCGCCGCCATCGCGTAGTACGCCGGCATCAGGTTCGTGCCGGAGACGCTGATCAGGGCCGTGATCACCAGCGGAGTCGTACCGCCGAAGATCGACGCCGAGAGGTTGTAGCCCACCGAGAGCGAGCCGTAGCGGACGTTCGTCGGGAACAGGGCCGGGAGCGCCGCCGACATCGTGCCGAGCATGCAGACCAGGGAGAGGCCCAGCATCGCCATGCCGATGATGATGGCGGGGATGCTGCCCTGGCGGATCAGGAGGAAGGCGGGCAGCGAGAGGATCAGGAAGCCGAGCATGCCCGCCATCAGGAGGGGCTTGCGGCCGAAGTGGTCCGAGAGCTTGCCGACCTGGCTGATGATCAGCATCAGGAACACCATCACGCCGAGCAGGATCAGCAGGCCGTGCGTCTCGCTGTAGCCGAGCTCGTCGGAGAGGTACGTCGGCATGTATGACAGCAGCATGTAGTCGGTGATGTTGTACGCGCCGACCAGGCAGATGCAGAGGATCAGCGTCGGCCAGTAGTCGCGGAAGATCTTCGCGAGGTCGCCCTTGGCCGTGGTCTCGACGCTGTCCGCCGCCTCCGTGGCGTGCGCCGTGCCGCCCTCCAGCTTCTGGAAGGCCGGGGTCTCGTCCAGGCGCAGTCGCAGGTAGAGGCCGACCAGGCCGAGCGGGCCCGCGACCAGGAACGGTACGCGCCAGCCCCAGGACTCCATCTGGGCGTCGTTGAGGAGCGCGTACAGGAGCGTCACCAGCCCGGCGGCGCCCACGTAGCCGGCGAGCGTGCCGAACTCCAGGAAGCTGCCGAAGAAGCCGCGCCGCTTGTCGGGGGCGTACTCCGCGATGAAGGTCGAGGCGCCGCCGTACTCACCGCCCGTCGAGAAGCCCTGGAGCATGCGGAAGAAGATCAGCAGGACCGCTGCCCAGACGCCGATGGTGGCGTGCGAGGGGATGAGGCCGATCGCGAAGGTGCCGGTCGCCATCAGGATCATGGTGAGGGCGAGGACCTTCTTGCGGCCGACCTTGTCGCCCATCGGCCCGAAGAACATGCCGCCGAGGGGGCGGACGAGGAAGGCGACCGCGAAGGTGGCGAAGGAGGAGAGGAGCTGGGTGGTGTCGTTCCCGGACGGGAAGAACACATGTCCCAGGGTCGCGGCGAGGTAGGAGTAGATGCCGAAGTCGAACCACTCCATCGCGTTACCGAGCGAGGCGGCCTTCACCGCGCGCTTGACCGCTTGGTCGTCCGTGATCGTGATGTCCGTGCGCCGCAGCTTGGGGTTCTGCCGCTTCCGGATCGCACGGAACAGCGCGGGGTGACGTTTGACCGCTTCCGGGTCGGCCACCTGGTGGGGGTCGGAGGCCGCCATGGCCGGTTCCTTTCCTCAGCAACTGTTACAGGAAAGGCTTCTGCGCGGACATGGCGGCCGCAAACCGGTTCAGCGAAGGAATGGGATGTCCATCACATGATTTCGGCCATTCGGCCCAGCGAATGGCCCGTTTCGGGCCGTTCCGTGCGGCCCGCGGAGCGGCCCCGCCACCCCTCAGATCTTGAGGTCCTTGATGATCTTGGCGACGTGGCCGGTGGCCTTCACGTTGTAGAACGCGTGGGCGACCTTCCCCTCCTCGTCCACCACGACCGTGGACCGGATGACGCCCGTCACCGTTTTGCCGTAGAGCTTCTTCTCGCCGTACGCGCCGTACGCCTCAAGAGTCTCCTTGGCCGGATCGCCCACCAGTGTGACCTTGAGGTTCTCCTTCTCGCGGAACTTCGCGAGCTTCTCCGGCTTGTCCGGGGAGACCCCGATGACGTCGTAGCCGGCCGCGGCGAGCAGGTCGAGGTTGTCCGTGAAGTCGCACGCCTGCTTGGTGCAGCCGGGGGTAAGAGCGGCGGGGTAGAAGTAGACGATGACCTTGCGGCCCTTGTGGTCCGCGAGCGAGACGTCGTTGCCGTCCGCGTCGGGCAGGGTGAAGGCGGGGGCGGTGTCGCCGGAGGTGAGGCGCTCGCTCATGGTTCTCCTCATTGGTACGTGGGGTCTAAGGGACCGAGCGTAATGGGGGTGCCGCCGGGTGCGGATGCGGCGGAACTGACAGACTGTCGATGAAGGTTTACCGGACGAGGACCACGGAGGCGGCGCGGTGTCGGATGCCAGGACCCCTGCGCAGATCGAGGCGGACATCATCAGCAGGCGCGAGCAGCTTGCGGTGGTACTCGATGAGATCGGGGTGCGGGTGCACCCGAAGACGATCATGGGTGACGCGAAGGCGAAGGTCGCCGGGACCGTGGACCGGACGGCCGGCCGGGCGTATGTGGCGGTGAACCGGGCGGTCTCGGACGTGAAGGCCCAGTTCGTGTCGGAGACGGGCAGCCCTCGGCTGGAGCGTGTGATCCCGGCGGCGCTGCTCGCGGTGGGCGTGGTCGGCCTGGTGGTCGTCTCCTCGCGGCGCAAGCGCTGACCCCTCGCGCACGGCGGGTGCGCTGCCCGGTAGGTTGCGGGGCGTGAGCGAGAACACCAACGACAAGCTGCCCATCCGGATGCTGCACGACCGCGTGCTGGTCCGGTCCGAGTCGCCCGAGGGCGAGCGGCGCTCCGGCGGCGGGATCCTGATTCCCGCGACGGCCGCGGTCGGCCGTCGGCTGGCGTGGGCCGTGGTGGTGGCGGTGGGGCAGAACGTGCGGACGGTCGAGCCGCGTGACCGGGTGCTGTTCGACCCGGAGGACCGGGCGGAGGTCGAGGTGCGGGGTGTGGCGTACGTGCTGATGCGCGAGCGCGACCTGCACGCGGTGGCCGCGGACCGGTTCGAGGGCTCGGAGGATTCGACCGGGCTGTATCTGTAGACCTGTGGGCGAGGGCCCGGTGACCGTTGTCACCGGGCCCTTTGCCTGTTCTTTGCTACGGTGGAACCACCCCGACGAGACGCGCCGTACCGGGTTCCGCAAAGACGACGCACCCGTGTGGTTCGCGTGTTCTGTCTCGTCGGAGGTGCTGTCGTGGCGTGGGTTCTGCTGGTCGTCGCCGGTCTGCTGGAAGTGGCCTGGTCGATCGGGATGAAGTACACCGAGGGGTTCACCCGGCTGTGGCCGAGTGTGTTCACGGGTCTGGGGATCGTGGCGAGCATGATGCTGCTGTCGCACGCGGCCAGGACCCTGCCGATCGGTACGGCGTACGGGGTGTGGGTCGGGATCGGTGCGGCGGGTGCCGCGGTCCTGGGCATGGTGGTGCTGCACGAGCCGGTGACGGCGGCCCGGATCTTCTTCGTGTGCCTGCTGCTGGTGGCGGTCGTCGGGCTGAAGGCCACTTCGGGGCACTGAGCCCGGTTTCAGGGGCGCGTGCCGGGTGCCCGCGTGCCCCGGGGCCCGTCGAGGAAGCCGCCGATGTCGCCCTCGCCCCCGGTGTCCCCGCCGTCCCCGCCGCCCGTGTCCGCCCCGCCGTCCGTGGTGCCGCCGGGGCCGGTGCCTCCGGCCGGGTTGTCCGTGGTGCTGGGGGTGGTGCGCGGGGCGGAGGGGGTCCGGGACGGGGTGGTGGGCGGGGTGCGCCGGGGAGTGGCCGAGGGGGTGCGGCGGCCGGTGTCGCCGGGGGCGGTGTCCTCGGCGGTGGGCAGCGCGGTGTCGCCGGTGTCCTCCTCCACGTCGAGGTCGAAGTCCTGGGCGGGGGTGCCCTTCAGGGCGGCCGCGGTGTACTGGGCCCAGGTCTCGGCGGGGGCGCCGCCGCCGTTGATGCGGGGGAGTCCGAGCGCGCCGTAGAGGGACTTCTGGGCGCCGGTGGACGGGTCCTGGCCCATGACGGCGATGACGGTGGCGAGGTCGGGGGTGTAGCCGGCGAACCAGGCGGCCCGGTCCTCCTCGGCGGTGCCGGTCTTTCCGGCGGCGGGCCGCCCCGCGCCCCGGGCGGCGGTTCCGGTGCCGCCCTCCACGACGCTCCGGAGGATCGACGTGGTGGTGTCGGCGGCCTCGCGGCTGACGGCCTGCTTCACCGTACGGCCGGGCAGGGTGACGTCCTCGCCGTCCTTGGTGACCTTGCTGACCAGGATGTGGGCGCCGTGCTTGCCGTGGGCGGCGAGGGTCGCGTACGCCTCGGTCATGTCGAGGACGCTGGCGGTGGCGACGCCGAGGGCGATGGAGGGGGTGGGGGTGAGATCGGCGGTGTTCTTGGGGATGCCGAGGGAGACGGCGGTCTGCCGGACCTTCTCGGGGCCGACGTCCTCGGCCATCTGGGCGTAGACGGCGTTGACGGACTTGTCGGTGGCGGTGGACACGGTGATGGGGCCGTAGCTGCGGTCGTCCTCGTTGGCGGGGTCGTAGCCGGTGGGGCCGTCGGGGCCCTCGACCATGCGCTTGTTGGTGCCGTCGTAGATGGTGCTGGGGGTGATGCGGCGGCCGTCCTGGGTGGTGGAGTCGTGGGCGACGGCCGAGGTGAAGACGAACGGTTTGAAGGTGGAGCCGACCTGGTAGTCGCGGCGGGTCGCGTTGTTGACGTACTGCCGGGTGTAGTCGACGCCGCCGTACATGGCGACGACGTGGCCGGTGGCGGGGTCGATGGAGGCGCCGCCGACGCGGACGTCGCGGTCGGCCGCGCGGTCGTCGTCGGTCTTGGACATGACCTTGTCCTCGACGGCTTCGACGAGGGCGTCCTGCCTCTTCCGCTGGAGTGTGGTGGTGATGCGGTAGCCGCGGGTGGCGAGGGTCTTCTCGTCCAGGATGTCGTTGCCGACGAGGTAGTCCTCGACGGCCTTGACGATGTAGCCGCGCTGTCCGGAGAGGCTGTTGGCGGGCTTGACGGGGCCGGGGACGGGGAAGGTCATCGCGGCGCGCTCGGCGGGGTCGAGCCACTTCTCCTTGACCATGCCGTCCAGTACGTAGTTCCAGCGGGCGACGGCGACGGCCTTGTTCTCCGGGTAGGCGACGACGTCGTAGGCGCTGGGGGCGTTGAGCAGCGAGGCGAGGTACGCGCCCTGGGCCGTGGTGACGTCGCCGATGTCCTTGCCGTAGTACGCCTGGGAGGCGGCCTGGATGCCGTAGGCGTTGCGGCCGAAGTAGCTGGTGTTGAGGTAGCCCTCCAGGATCTGGTCCTTGGACTGTTCCCGGTTGAGCTTGATCGAGATGAAGAATTCCTTGGTCTTGCGGACGACGGTCTGTTCCTGGCCCAGGTAGTAGTTCTTGACGTACTGCTGGGTGATGGTCGAACCGCCCTGCTTGCCCTTGCCGGTGAGGGTGTTCCAGCCGGCCCGGAACATCGCCTTGACGTCGACGGCGCGTTCGGAGTAGAAGTCGCGGTCCTCGGCGGCGAGGACGGCGTGCTGGACGGTGCGGGGGACCTGGGCCAGCTTGATGTTCTCGCGGTTGACGAGGCCGTCGCGGGCGATGACCGTGCCGTCGGCGTACAGGTAGACGTTGGACTGGGCGGTGGCGGTGGCGTTGGCGGCGGGGATGTCGACCAGCTGGTAGCCGGCGACGAACCCGCCGATCAGGATCAGGGCGATGAGGAGTACGCCGCCGAGGACCATGCGCCAGGTGGGGATGAGCCGCCGCCAGCCGGTGCGCTTGGGGCGCTTGGCCTTGCCGGACTTCTTCGGGGCGGGGGTGCCGGCGGCCTCGCCTTCGGGGGCCGGTCCCGGGGCGGCGGCGTCGGCAGGCAGGTCCCTGGGGGCCCAGCCCGGGGGGTCGGTGTCCCCGTTCTGCTGCTGTGGCTCGTCGCTCATGTCGGTGCAGACTCCTCGGCCGCGGTCAGTTCCCCCATACTGCCCTTTTCTGGCGCATATCCCTTGGATCGACGGCCGAAAAGCGCTCGCGGCGGCCGTCCCGGCTGGACTAGGCTCCTGCGCTTTGGTGTCCACGCACGGTGCGGCACCCGTTGACGGGGAGGCGGTTGCTGTGCGGGTCTACGCGGTGGCGGCGGCGGGCGGTTTCCGCCGTTACGCCACCTATCGGATCGAGACGGCGGCGGGGGTGTTCACCAACACCGTCTTCGGCTTCATCCTCGCCTACACGTACATGGCGTTGTGGGACGAGCGGCCGAGCCTCGGCGGTTACGACATGCCGCAGGCGCTCACCTTCGTCTGGCTGGGCCAGGCGCTGCTGATGACCTGCGTGATGATGGGCGGTGGATTCGAGGACGAGCTGATCGAGCGCATCCGCACGGGCGACATCGCGGTGGACCTCTACCGCCCGGTCGACCTCCAGCTGTGGTGGCTGGCCCAGGACTTGGGGCGGGCGGCCTTCCATCTGCTGGGGCGCGGCATCGTGCCG
Organism: Streptomyces sp. NBC_00209; assembly: GCF_045206345.1. Classification (NCBI taxonomy): domain Bacteria; kingdom Bacillati; phylum Actinomycetota; class Actinomycetes; order Kitasatosporales; family Streptomycetaceae; genus Streptomyces; species Streptomyces sp. NBC_00209. The sequence goes on from NZ_CP108121.1 coordinate 4,555,280, forward strand.
ATGGTGCTCGGTGGGCTCGCGTTCGACCTGGCGCTGCCGGGGTCGGCGGGGCCGTGGCTGGCGTTCCTCGTCTCGGTGGCGCTGGGTGTGGTGGTGAGCTTCGGGATCCGTTATCTGGTGGCGCTGTCCGCCTTCTGGCTGATGGACGGGGCGGGTGCGGCGCAGATCGCCTTCCTGGCGGGGATGTTCTTCTCGGGGATGCTGCTGCCGCTGAGCCTGTTCCCGGGGCTGCTGGGCGAGGTGGCGCGGCTGATGCCGTGGTCGGCGCTGCTCCAGGTGCCGGCGGATGTGTTCCTGGGCAAGCACACGGGCTGGGGGCTGGTGCGGGTGTACGTGTTCCAGGCGTCCTGGGCCGCGGTGTTGCTGCTGGTGGGGCGGATGGTGCAGGGCGTGGCGACGCGGAGGGTGGTGGTCCAGGGTGGCTGAGGTGGTGGAGGTGGCCGTGCCGGAGGCGCCGGGGGAGGTGTTCGCCCCGCGGCCGCGGCTGGTCGAGGGGGTGCGGGCGTACGGGCTGATCGTGTCGATGTGGCTGCGGTCCACGATGGCGTACCGGGCGTCGTTCCTGATGACGGCGGTCGGCAACTTCACGGCGACGGCGTTCGACTTCGTGACGATCATGCTGATGTTCGCGCACGTCGACGCGCTGGGCGGCTACACCCTCCCGGAGATCGCACTGCTGTACGGGGCTTCGGGGACGGCGTTCGGTCTGGCGGACCTCTTGATGGGGTCGATGGACCGGCTGGGCCGCCGGGTGCGCGACGGCACGCTGGACACGCTGCTGGTGCGGCCGGTCCCGGTCCTCGCGCAGGTGGCGGCCGACCGCTTCGCGCTGCGCAGGCTGGGGCGGATCACCCAGGGGCTGCTGGTCCTCGGCTACGGGCTGGTGGCGGCGGACATCGACTGGACCCTGGCGAAGGCGGTCGTGCTGCCGCTGATGCTGCTGAGCGGGTCGGTGATCTTCGGGGCGGTGTTCGTGGCGGGCGGGGCGTTCCAGTTCATCGCGCAGGACGCCTCGCAGGTGCAGAACTCGTTCACGTACGGAGGCAACACGCTGCTCCAGTACCCCCCGACGATCTTCGCGAAGGACCTGGTGCGCGGGGTGACGTTCGTGGTGCCGCTGGCCTTCGTGAACTGGCTGCCGGCGCTCTACGTGCTGGGCCGGGAGCTGCCGTTGGGGCTGCCGGAGTGGGTGGCGTTCCTGCCGCCGGTGGTGGCCGCCGTCTGCGCGACCGCGGCGGGCCTGGCGTGGCGGGCGGGGCTGCGGGCGTACCGGAGTACGGGAAGTTGACGGACGGAGAGGGAGCGGTATGAGCAGGGACACGGACCGCGGGACGGCCTTCATCGAGCTGGACCGGCTGGAGAAGGTCTTCGACGTCCGCCGCAGGACGGGCTTCCTGCGCGCCGAGCGGCGCCAGGTGCGGGCGGTCGACGGGATCAGCTTCCGGGTGGAGCGCGGCGAGATGGTCGGCTACATCGGGCCGAACGGGGCCGGGAAGTCGACCACGATCAAGATGCTGACGGGCATCCTCACGCCGAGCGGCGGCTCCCTGCGCGTCGCGGGCATCGACCCCTCGCGGGAGCGTACGCGGCTGGCGCACCGGATCGGCGTGGTCTTCGGCCAGCGCACGACGCTCTGGTGGGACCTGCCGCTGCGCGACTCGTACCGGCTGATGCACCGCATGTACCGGGTGCCGGACGCGCGCTTCCGGGCCAACCTCGACCAGTGTGTCGAACTGTTGGACCTGGGCGAGCTGTTGGACGTACCGGTGCGTCAGCTGTCGCTCGGGCAGCGGATGCGCGGGGACATCGCGGCGGCACTGCTGCACGACCCGGAGGTGCTGTATCTGGACGAGCCGACGATCGGCCTCGACGTGGTGTCCAAGGCCAGGGTGCGGCAGTTTCTGCGGGACTTGAACGCGGAGCGCGGGACGACGGTGCTGCTGACGACCCATGACCTCACGGACATCGAGCAGTTGTGCAGCCGGGTGATGGTGATCGACCACGGCCGGCTGATGTACGACGGTGCGCTGGCCGGGCTGCACGAGGTGGGGGAGAGCGAACGCACGCTCGTGGTCGACCTGGAACGCGAACTCCCGCCGATCCGGCTGGAGTCGGAACCCTCGGTGCGGACCGTGAAGGTGGAGGGGCCGCGCCAGTGGCTGGCCTTCCCGGCGTCCGCCTCGGCGGCTCCGCTGGTGGCGCGGATCGCCGCGGAGTACCCGTTGGCGGACCTTTCGGTGCGGGAGCCGGACATCGAGGCGGTGATCGCCAAGATGTACGCGCGACCGGCCCGGGGAGCCGATGACGTGAGCGCGGCCGTTCAATAGGCTGACTGCATGACGAGCGAACTCCCCGATATGCGGGCCTCCGACGCCGAGCGTGAACGTGTTGCCGAGATCCTGCGTGAGGCGGTCGCCGAAGGGCGCCTTGAGATGGAGGAGTTCGAGCAGCGCCTCGACACCGCCTACAAGGCGCGGACGCACGGCGAGCTGGAACCGCTCGTCCGCGACCTGCCGGCCGTCGGCTCCGCCTCGTCGGCGCCCGCCGCCGTGCAGCCCCGGTCGGGCTCGGCGGCCCGCTGGTCGGAGCGGATCGGGCGGCCGGCGACGTCGACCGGCGGCTTCGCGTTCTGGGGCGGTTTCCGCCGCCGGGGCAACTGGACGGTCGGCAGGGTGTTCACCGCGTTCGCGATGTGGGGCGGCGGCGACATCGACCTGCGCGAGGCGAACTTCGAGTCCCGCGAGACCGTGATCCGCTGCTTCACGATCATGGGCGGCCTCCATGTGACGGTCCCGCCGGACCTCAACGTGGAGGTCCGGGGCATCGGCATCATGGGCGGCTTCGGGGAGGACGCCAAGGACGAGTCGGCCCCCGCGCCCGACGCGCCCCGGGTCCGCGTCACCGGCTTCGCGTTGATGGGCGGCGTCGGGGTGGAGCACAAGCGCGGCAAGGCGGAGAAGCAGCGCCTGCGGGAGGCGGAGCGCGGCCGCCTGGAGAAGGGCGACCGCTAGCTCTTCGGCTCAGAGCGCGTCGACCTTCGGCCTGTCCCCGGTCAGGGTGTCCACGTCCAGCAGCGACGCCAGGCGGGCGTACCCGGCGTCGTTGAGGTGCAGGTGGTCGCCGGAGTCGTACGGGGCGCGCAGCTGCTGGAGGTGGGCCGGGTCGCGCAGCGCGAGGTCGGAGTCGATGACCTCGTCGAAGATCCCGCCCGCCCGGATCTCCGCGTTGACCCGCTGCCGTACCTGCTCCCCGCCCGCCGACCAGGCGGCCGAGCCCCGGTACGGCATGAGGGTCGCGCCGATGACCTTCAGGCCCCGGGCGTGGGCCCGTGCGGTGAGGTCGCGCAGGGCGCCGGTGATCCGCGCGGGGTCGGTCTCCCTGGGGAGCGCCTGGATGTCGTTGATGCCGAGCGCGATGACGACGGTCTTCGCGCCGGAGACGCCGAGGACGTCGCGCTCGAAGCGGTCGAGGGCGCGCGGGCCGATGCCGTCGCGCAGGAGGCGGTTGCCGCCGATGCCCTCGTTGGCCACCGCGTAGCGGCCGTGCAGCCGGTCGGCGAGGACGTCCGGCCAGCGGGCGTTGGCGTCGGTGGTGGAGCCGGAGCCGGCGGTGAGCGAGTCGCCGAACGCGACCAGGGTCCCGGTCGCCCGCGCGTCGCCGCCCCGCACGTCGACGGCGGTGAGGTAGCGCCACTGCGTGGTGGACCAGGTGCCTCCCTCGCCCTCGGTGTACGAGGTCTGGTGGCTGTTGGGGTGCGCGGTGACCGGCCCGTCGGCGGTCGGGGTGCGCAGGGTGACCACGAGGTCGGCGTCCGCGTCGACCGGGACGGCGACGGCGTCGCTGACGGTCTGCCCGCCGGCGGCGACCGTGACGGACGAGGCCCCCCGGAACGTCACGGGGCGGGTGTTCACGGTGACGCGGTCGATGAGCAGGGGCTGCGTACCGAACAGGTTGGACAGCGTCACACGGGCCTCGGTGCCGCCGACGCTGGTGTGCACGACGTTACGGATGACGCGGCTGCTCTGGTCCTCCGCCTGCGCCGGGTCGGCCAGGCCCCCGACGGGCGACGCCGCCCAGGTGGCGAGCCAGTGCCCGGAGGAGTGCGCCGGGGCGGCCGGGCTGTGGGCCACGCCCTGCGGGGCCGCAGTGGCGGCGGCTGTCGCCCTGTCCCCCGTGGACAGCAGGGGACCGGCGAACGCCACGGCTGCGGCGAGCGCGGCGGTACCCGCCACGAGGGCTATGAGCAGGGCGTACCCCTGGCGCCTGGGCATGGGCGGTGTGTCTCCTTGCGGAAAGAGGAAAAGCGGAGGGAGTGGACCGGTTCCCATGATGCGGCAGGGCGCGGGGAACTCGACGTGCGGCCCGGGAGTAGGTCAGGTAGGCACAATGCGTAGCGGACGTCTGGGGCTGTGCGTACGCGGACGGGTGGAGCGGATGGAACGGATCGACGGGACCGGGCGGACCGAGCGGGGCGAAGTGCCTCCGGGGCCCGGTGGGAGGGCGAGACCCGGGGGGCTCGCCTCGTTCGCGTACACCGCGGCGGACGAGGAGAAGCGTCGTGGCGTACGCCGTATGAAGACCACGGCCACCGGCCTCCTTCTGCTGGTCGCGCTGGTGTACGTCCTCGCCACCTGGGCGAAGAACGAGGGGGTGAGCGGCTGGCCGGGCTTCGTCGCGGCGGCCGCCGAGGCGGGCATGGTGGGTGCGCTGGCCGACTGGTTCGCCGTCACGGCACTCTTCAAGCGTCCGCTCGGTCTGCCGATTCCGCACACCGCCATCATTCCCACCAAGAAGGACCAGCTCGGGGCATCCCTCGGTTCCTTCGTCGGCGAGAACTTTCTCTCCGGGGACGTCGTACGTGACCGGATTCACTCGCTGGGCATCGGCGGCCGGGTCGGCGGCTGGCTCGCGGAGCCGGCCCACGCGGACCGGGTCACGGCCGAGCTGGCGACCGCGCTGCGCGGGGCGCTCACCGTCCTGCGGGACGCGGACGTCCAGGCCGTCGTCGGCGAGGCGATCACCCGGCGGGCGAACGCGGCGGAGATCGGCCCCGGGCTCGGCAAGATGCTGGCGAAGGTCGTCGCGGACGGCGGCCACCGCAAGCTGGTCGACCTGGTCTGCACCCGGGCCCACGACTGGCTCGTGCTGCACGGCGACTCGGTGATGGACGCGGTGCAGGGCGGGGCGCCGGGCTGGACGCCCCGGTTCGTGGACAAGCGGGTCGGGGAGCGGGTCTACAAGGAGCTCCTGCGCTTCGTCACCGAGATGCGGGACATGCCCGGGCACCCGGCGCGCGGCTCCATCGACACGTTCCTCGCGGACTTCGCGGCCGACCTCCGGACCGACTCCGAGACCCGGGACCGGGTGGAGCGCCTGAAGGCGGAGATCCTGGGGCGCGGCGAGGTCCAGGACGTCATCGCCTCCGCCTGGGCGTCGGTGCGCGCGATGGTGATCGCGGCGGCGGAGGACGAGCAGAGCGAACTGCGGCTGCGCGCCCGGGCCTCCCTGATGTCGCTGGGCGCCCGGCTGGCCACGGACGAACGGCTCCAGGGGAAGCTGGAGGGCTGGCTGGAGGACGCGGCGGCGTATGTCGTGACGACGTACCGGACGGAGATCACCTCGCTGATCAGCGACACGGTGGCCGGCTGGGACGCGGACCAGACGTCCCGCAAGATCGAGGCCCACATCGGGCGTGACCTGCAGTTCATCCGCATCAACGGCACGGTGGTGGGGGCGCTGGCGGGGCTGGCGATCTATACGGTGTCGTGGGCGTTGTGGGGGTGAGGGGGCCCCGGGGCGGGGCCGTGTGAGGCGGTGCCGTTCAGGCCCCGCCCGCCGCACCACCGCGCCCGGAGGGCGCCCCGGTTCAGGACGCCCGGCGGGTGACCGCCCAGGACGCGGCGGCGACCGTGCCCGCCACGGTGAAGACGGCGGGCCAGGCGCCGACCTTCTTGGCCAGCGGGTGCGAGCCCGCGAACGCGGCCACATACGCGGTGGTCAGAGCGACGGCCGCGCGCGGGCCCGCCTGCCGGTTCCACTCGTACGCGGCGACGCCGCCCGCCGCCGCGAGCGCGACCCCGCCCAGCGGCCGCTTGCGGGTCCACCGCGCGACGGCGTAACCGCCGACCAGTCCGCCCGCCGCCACCGCCGCTGCCGGCACCTTCACCATCGCGGTCACCTCCGCCTTCGTGCACGTCATGGGTGTGCGCCCGGCGCACTCGTACGCGCCTCGCGCCCAGCGCCGCACCGGCGCCCGGACCGAGGCTAACGCGCGCTTCCACCCACCCGTCGCGGAGGGGGTGCACAGGCGTTTACCCTGGGGGTGAACATCCGTGCACCCCTTCACGTGCCCCCGAGCCCGCAACGGAGAACCATGCCCGCGGACATACCCGCCCCCGCCGCCCCGTCGAACCCCGCGGCCGAGGCCCCGCACCCGCGTTTCGCGGTGGGCGTGCTGGCCTTCTGCGGGGTCGTCGTCGCGGTGATGCAGACGATCGTCGTGCCCCTGCTCCCGCACATCCCCGAGCTGACCGGCGCCACCCCGGCCGCCGCGAGCTGGCTGGTGACCGTCACGCTGCTGACCGGTGCGGTGTTCACGCCGGTGCTCGGCCGGGTCGGCGACATGTACGGGAAGCGGCGGGTGCTCGTCGCCTCGCTCGCGGTGCTCGTGGTGGGCTCGGTGCTGTGCGGGGCGAGCTCCCACATCGGCGTGCTGATCACCGGTCGCGCGCTTCAGGGCGCCGCGATCGCCGTCGTACCGCTGGGCATCAGCATCCTGCGCGACGAACTGCCGCCCGAGCGCGTGCTGTCCGCCGTCGCGCTGATGAGCTCGACGCTCGGCATCGGCGCCGCGGTGGGCCTGCCGATCGCCGCGCTGGTGGTGGAGAACTTCGACTGGCACACGATGTTCTGGGTCTCCGGCGTCATCGGCCTCATCGACATCGTGCTCGTCCTCGTCTTCGTACCGGAGTCCCCGCTGCGCAGCCGCGGCCGATTCGACGTGCTCGGCGCCCTCGGCCTGTCCGGCGCGCTGGTCTGCCTGCTGCTCGCGGTGACGCAGGGCGGCGACTGGGGCTGGGCCTCCGGCCGGACGGTCGGCCTGCTCGCGGCGGCCGTCGTGGTGGCGCTGCTCTGGGGCGCGTACGAGCTCCGCGTCGCGACGCCCATGGTCGACCTGCGGGTCTCCGCCCGCCCGGCGGTCCTGCTCACCAATGTCGCGGCGCTGCTCATCGGTTTCGCCTTCTACGCGAACTCCCTGGTCACCGCGCAGATGGTGCAGGAGCCCAAGGCGACCGGTTACGGGCTCGGCGCCTCGCTCGTCGTCAGCGGTCTGTGCCTGCTGCCGGGCGGGGTCGCCATGGTGGCGCTGTCCCCGGTCTCCGCCCGGATCTCCGCGAAGCACGGCCCGAAGGTCAGCCTCGCGCTGGCGGCGGGGATCATCGCGGCCGGTTACGGGGTGCGGTACTTCACCAGCCACAGCCTGTGGCTCATCATCGCGGGCGCCACGGTCGTCGCCTCCGGCACGGCCATCGCGTACTCGGCGCTGCCGGCCCTCGTGATGCGCGGGGTGCCGGTCAGCGAGACGGGCGCGGCGAACGGCCTGAACACCCTGATGCGGTCGATCGGCCAGGCGTTCTGCAGCGCGACCGTGGCGGCCGTCCTGGCGAACCTCACCTTCCAGGCGGGGGGCCGGACCGCGCCGACCCTGCACGCGTACCAGCTGGTCTTCGTCGTCGCGGCGGGCGCGGCGCTCGCCGCCCTGGTCGTCACGCTGCTGCTGCCGGGTGGCAGGCCCGCGGGGGCGGGTACGGTCGGGGAGAGCCGCAAGGCGCCGGGCACCCTGACGGGGGGTGCGCGGTCGGCGGGGATCCAGGAGGGCGCATGACCGGCGGCCAGGCCATCGCCGCGACGGGCCGCGACGCGATCCTGCGCGCTGCCCGGCGGGCGTTCACGCAGCGGCCGTACGCGGAGGTGACGATCCGGGGGATCGCGGCGGACGCGGGGGTCAGCGCGTCCCTGGTGGTCAAGCACTTCGGCCGCAAGGAGGAGCTGTTCAACACGGTGGCCGACTTCGGACCGGCCGCCGCCGAACTCTTCGACGCGCCGCTCGACGTCCTGGGCCGCCACATGGTGGTCACCCTGGTCACCCAGCGCCGGGCGCTCCAGTCCGACCCGCTGCTGCGCGTCGTCTTCTCCCTGGGCAACCAGGACGAACGCTCCCTGCTCCGCGACCGCTTCCACGAACAGGTGACCGACGCCCTGACCGCCCGCCTCCCCGGCGAGGGGCGCGCGTTGCGCGCGGAGCTTCTGGCGGGGCATCTGCTGGGGCTGGGCGCGACGTTGAGCCTCCACCGCGAGGGGGCGGGGGCGTCTGCGACGCCGGAGCACATCGCGGACCTGTACGCGCCGGCGTTGCAGCGGCTGATCACGGGCTGAGGCGATGCGGGGGCGCTGCCCCCGTACCCCCGCTCCTCAATCGCCGGAGGGGCTTGGTTTGGCCGCGTGGCCACTTCCAGGCCCGCCGCAGGCGCCCCTAGCGCAGCGCGTTCCGCCAGACCGTCACGTCAAGCGTGATGTAGTCACTCGGCGAATCCTCCGGCGAGTGCCCCTGATACGTCACCAGCGCCATATGCCCGGTCCCCGTCGTCACGCACACCTGCCGCCCCTTCGACAGCTTGCTGGTCTCGATGCTGCCGGCGAACCGCGTCTCCGCCCGGCACACATCCAGCGACCCGGCCTGACCCGGGTCGAGCAGGATCAGCTTGCCGCCCTCGCTCTCCGCCTCGATGTACCCGCCGGAGTCGTACGTCAGCTCGTACCCGTCGTCCTCACCGTCCTGCGGCCGCACCTCGTCATCGCCGAACGTCAGGTGGTACCCCTGGGTGAGGTTGATCCCGGTGAAGTCCTCCGGCGTCGGGTCCGACGTCGCGGGGGTCTGCCCCTCGGGCTCCTGCGACGCGTTGTCATCCGCCCCCGTGGAGTCAGAGCTCGGCTTCGAACTCACCTTCGGAGCAGGTGGGTTCTTGTCCTGGGCGGTCGTGCCGCTTTTCTCACCGCTCCCGTTGTCCTTGAGCAGGAAGTAGGCCGTACCTCCGCCGGCCAGAGCGAACAGCAGCACGGCGACGATCGCGACGGCCGCCGCCAGACCCCGCCGCCGCTTGGGGGGCGTGGGCGCCTGCGGCGTCGGCTGCGTGACGTGCGACTCCGGCGGTACGCCCCCGCCGGGGTATCCCGCCCCCGGCCCCGGGTATCCGTACGACGGCTGCTGGGCGGCCGGGTACCCGTAAGCCGGGGTCTGCGCGGAGGGCGCCGTGGGCGCACCGTACGCGCTCGGCCCCACCGGTGCGGGCCCCTGCCCGGGCACGGGCGTGACCGGCGGTCCGTACCCCGGCGGCGGGGTGCTCGGCGCCGGGGTGGTGGGCGAGTAGGCGGCGGGAGTGGCCGGCGTGGCCGGAGCCGCGGGCGCGGCGGCCACCGGCGGCGTCGCCGGGGCGGCCGACGGCGGCGGCGGCGTCTGCACGGGCGCCGGAGCGGCGGCCCGTACGGTGATGTCGGCGGCGACCGGCTTCGGCAGCCAGTCCTCCGGCCGCCGGAGCACCGTCTCCGCGTTCGCGGTCTGGCAGAGCTGGATCACCTCGGCGACCGACGGCCGGTCCTCCGGGTTCTTCGCGAGGCAGCGCCCCACGAGCTCCATCAGCCGCTCCGGCACACCCGTGAGGTCCGGGTCCTCGTGCACGATCCGGTAGAGCACCCCGTGCGAGGTCCCCTCGCCGAACGCGGGCGTCCCGGTCGACGCGAACACCGCGACCTGCCCGAGCGCGAAGATGTCCGTCGCGGCGGTGACCTTGCGCCCGGCGGCCTGCTCCGGCGCCATGAACGACGGGGTGCCGATCGTGACCCCGCTCCCCGTGAGCGACGTCGCGTCGGCCGCGTACGCGATACCGAAGTCGATGACGCGCGGCCCGTCCGCCGCGAGCAGCACGTTGGACGGCTTCAGGTCGCGGTGGACGATCCCGGCGCCGTGGATGACGTGCAGCGCCTCGGCCATGCCCGCGATCAGCAGCAGCACCGCCTCGACCGGCAGCGCGCCGTGCTCCACGACCGCGTCGGCGAGCGAGGGGCCCGGCACGTACGCGGTGGCGAGCCACGGCTGCGCGCCCTGGGTGTCGGCGTCGATCACGGGCGCGGTGAACAGCCCCTGCACGCGCTGCGCGGACTGCACCTCCTGCGCGAACCGCCGCCGGAACTCCGCGTCCTCGCCGAACTCGGGCCGGATCACCTTGATCGCGACGGGCCGCCCGCCGGGCGTGTACGACAGATACACCTTGCCCATGCCGCCCGCGCCGAGCTTGGCGGCCAGCCGGTATCCGGCGATGGTGGTGGGGTCGTCAGCCGCGAGGGGCTGGAAGACCTGCGAGGCGCCGCCTCTGCGTGGCTGCTGACCGCTCATGTACTCGTAACTCCCCCGGAGAGCGCTGCTGTAGACACGGCACCCTATCCAAATCCCGGGGCGCTGCGGAGCGGTGGGAGCGCCTTGGTTCAGCCGGACCGGGGGATTGCGCACCGTACGCCCGTCGCCTCCTCCGACACCTCCCACAGCCGCCGCCCCGTCGCGGCGTCGGCCGCCCCGGCCGACAGCTCCACCCGGGTCGGCGCCCCGCGCAGCTCGCCCCTGCCGTCCGGCCCGATGAACTCGCCGCCCGCCACGCCCGGTTGCGTCGCCGCGTACAGCTGCGGCAGCGCCCCCTGGGCGGGGGACTGCGCGAGCGGCTTGAGTACGCGGCCGAACAGCAGGGACACGAGGGCGACGGGGCCGCCGGTCTGGAGGCCGGTGGCGGTGTAGCCGGGGTGGGCGAGCAGGCTGCGGACCGGGCTGCCGGCCTCGGTGAGGCGGCGGTGCAGCTCGTGGCCGAAGACGGCGTTGGCCAGCTTGGACTGGTTGTAGTAGCCCATCGGCGAGTACCGCCGTTCGCCCGTGAGGTCATCGAAGTACAGCTGCGCCTTGCGGTGGTTGGGCGAGCTGACGGTGACGACGCGGGGGTCGGTGCCCGCCGTCAGGAGGCCGAGCAGCAGGCCGGTGAGCGCGAAGTGGCCCAGGTGGTTCGCCGCGAACTGCACCTCGTGGCCCTGCGGGGACAGCGTCCGGGGCGGTGCCATGACCCCGGCGTTGTTGACGAGCACGTCGAGCCGCGCGTGGTCCGCGTGCAGCTTCTCCGCGAACGCGCGTACGGAATCGAGGTCGGCCAGGTCGATCCGGCGCACCTCCAGCCGGGCGTCCGGCTGCGCGGCGGTCAGCCCGGCCGCCGCGCGGCGCCCCTTCGCCTCGTCGCGTACGGCGAGGATCACGTGCCCGCCCCGGCGGGCGAGGGCCCGGGCCGTGGCCAGGCCGAGGCCGCTGCTGGCCCCGGTGACGACGAAGACGCGCCCGGTCTGGTCCGGGATGTGCTCGGCGGTCCAGCGTTCCTGCTGTGTCATACGGCATAGGCTGCCTTGCATGACACCAAGTGTCAACATGTCATTAAGTGCCATGCGAGGCATGGAGTACCGTGAGGAGGGTGAGTACTCCCCGAACGACCCTGGCCGAGCGCAAGCGCCGGCTGGTCTCCGACGAACTGAGCGAATCCGCCCTGCAGTTGCTGGCCCTGAAGGGCTTCGACGCGGTCACGGTGGACGAGATCGCGGCAGCGGCGGGCGTCTCCAAGCGGACGTTCTTCCGCTACTTCGCGTCCAAGGAGGACGTGGTCGTCCAGCTCCTCGCGGACATGGGCACCGGCATCCGCGCCGAACTGGCCGCCCGCCCCGCCGCCGAGCCGCCGTCCGTCGCGCTGCGCCACGCGGTCTGGGTGCCGCTCGGGGAGTGCGCGGACCACGGGGAGCGGGCGCTGCGCGTCGTACGGCTGATCCTGCGCACGCCCGCGCTGCTGGCCCGCTTCCTGGAGCGCCAGGCGCGGTGGCGCGACGACCTCGCGCGGGAGCTGGCCGAGCGGCTGGGGCGGGACGGGGAGCGGGACCTCTACCCGAGGCTGGCGGCGGGGATGGCGCTCGACGCGTTCGACGCCGTGCTGCACCACTGGAGCGCCGACGGCTCGACGGAGACCCCGGCGGAGCTGACGGACCGCGCGTTCGCGGTGATCGCCCCGGCGCTGGACGGGCCCTAGGCACCGGAAGCCGCCATTCCCGTTGCCTGCCACGGGCGCCCGTTCGATCATGGACGGCCGACGGCCCCCACGTACCGGAGGCCGCTCCCCGGACGAAAGGTCCTCTGTGCGCAAGCTGGTGTACTTCATCGCCGCCACCCTCGACGGCTTCATCGCCGGCCCGGACGGCTCCGACCCCAGCGGTCCGGACGGCTTCTGGCCCATCCCGGAGGACTACCTCGAGCACCTGATCGCGGAGTACCCGGAGACCCTGCCCGGCCCGGCGCGGGCCGCGCTCGGGGTGACGGCGGAGGGCACGCACTTCGACACGGTCGCGGAGGGCAGGCGCTCGTACGAGATCGGCCTCGACGCCGGACTCACGGACGCCTTCCCGCACCTGCGGCACCTCGTGTTCTCCCGCACCCTGGGCGAGAGCCCGGACCCGGCTGTGGAGCTCGTCTCGGGCGATCCCGCCGCGCGCGTACGGGAGTTGAAGCAGGAGGACGGAAAGGACATCTGGCTCGTCGGCGGCGGCGAACTGGCCGCCTCTCTCTACGCGGAGATCGACACGCTGATCCTGAAGCTCAGCCCGACGACGATCGGCGCGGGTATCCCGCTCTTCGGCCGGAACGCGGCGTTCGAACCGGCGGCCTGGGGTCTCAGGAGCCAGAAGATCCTGCCGAGCGGGGCGGCGTACCTGACGTACGAGCGCAACCGGCAGACCCTCAGTGTGACCGCCGACTGACACCGGCCGGCCGGGGCGCGCGCCCCCGCCGGCTGGTGCCGGGTCACGCGACGGTGCAGGCCGCCCCGCTGAGGGTGAACGCGGCCGGGGCCGCGTTCGTACCGCTCTGGTTGCCCGTGAAGCCCACGGTCACCGAGGAGTTCGGGGCGATCGTGGAGGTGTACGAGGCAGGCGCGACGGTCACCGAACCGCCGGACTGCGTGGGCGTACCGCCCCACATGTTGGTGATCGTCTGCCCGTTGGCGAAGGCGAAACCGAGCGTCCAGCCGTCGATCGCGGCGGTGCCCGTGTTGCGGATGGTGATCTCGCCCTGGAAGCCGCCCTGCCACGAGCCGACCACCTTGTACCCGACCGAGCAGCTGCCCGCCGGAGTGGTCGCGCCCTCGTCCGTGGTCACGCTCACGGCGGCCGACCGCGCCGAACGGTTTCCGGCCGCGTCGTGCGCGTAGACCGCGAAGGAGTACGCGGTGTCGGCGGCGAGGCCCGTCACGGTGACGCTCGTCGTGGCCGACGAGGCGACCTTGGTCTCCGTACCGCCGCTGACGCGCACCACGTCGTAGCCCGCGACGGCAACGTTGTCGGAGGACGCGGCCCAGGTCAGCGTGGCGGAGGTGTCGGACACGGCGGAGGCGGCCGGGGTGCCCGGGGCGGTCGGGGCCTCGGTGTCCTCCTCGACGGGACCGCCGTAGACCGTGGCCTCGCGGGCGGTCTCCGCGATGCCGTCCGCGCCGTGGAAGATGCGCTCGCCCCAGGAGCTGAGCCGCGCCGGGTCGAAGTCGATGGTCAGGTCGAGGATCGGGTCGGTGTTGCCGCTCCACGACCAGGCGATCCAGCCGAGCCCGAGCCGCTGCGCCTCGGACATCATCGTGTCCTCGTCCGGGTCGCCGTACTGGTCGGCGGGACCGCCGAACTCACCGATGACCAGGGGCAGTCCGGCGTCCACGAACGCGTTCAGATAGTCGGTGACCTTCTGGGCGGTGTTGTAGACGCTGTACATGTGGATCGAGAAGAGCAGGTTGCCGGTCGAGTCCGCGTCGTACACCGCCTGGGCGTTGTCCCGCATGACGTTCTGCCAGTCCTGGCCCCAGTTGGGCGCGTCCACCATGATCGTGTGCGCGAACCCGGCGGCGCGCAGCTTCTTGATCGCGGCGGTGGTGGGGGCCGTCCATCCGGCCGGATCGGTGTTGCCCCAGGGCTCGTTGCCGATGTCGATGACGACGTAGTCCTCCTGGCCCTGGAGGACGTCCTTCAGGGAGATCCAGTAGTCGGCCGCGTGGTCCAGCGTCCCGGCGGCGGAGTCCTCGCCGTATCCGGTGGTGTCGTGCACCTCCAGGACGCAGATGAGCCGGTTCGCCTTGCAGTCGGCGACGACGGCGGCGACGTCGTCCGGCCCGTTCCTGGTCCAGCGGAAGCCGTCGGACAGCACGACGCGGACGGTGTTGGCGCCGGTCGCCTTGATGTCGGCCAGGGACTGGGTTTCGCCGGGGTACCAGGTGTGCGCGTGGTTGACGCCGCGCATGATGAAGTCGTTGCCGTTGCCCTCGACCAGGCGGCCGTCGCTGATGTGCAGCCCGGTACCGGCGGCGGACGCGGCCTGCGCCGGGGCGAGGCCGCCGAGCGCGAGGAACCCGAGCAGGGTGGCCAGGACGGTGAGGATGACGGCGGCGGGGCGCTGCGCCGGATGTCTCGCTGTTCTCACTGCGGCTCCAGGGGGATGGGTGGTGCACTGATGTGGGAGCGCTCCCACGGGGTGGACCTATGAAGCCATTCGGTCAGGGGCACGTCAAGAGATCGGGCGACCGGAGGCGAGGTTCTATGGTTCGTCGTGTTGGTCTCCGCACCCGACGAAGGGAACGCCGCACGATGGCTGAAACCGACCAGAACGAGATACGGGCCCGCATCGCGAAGGGGCTCGTCTACACGGAGACCGAGGCGGCTTTCCTGACCCGGGCCCGGCGTGCGGACGAGATTTTCGCGTACAACCAGACGCCGCCGGGCGACACGGAGCGACGGCGTTCGCTGCTGACCGAGATCTTTGCCTCGGTGGGCGAACGCACGGCCCTCCAGGCGCCGTTCCACGCCGCGTTCGGCAGCAACGTGCACATCGGCGACGACTTCTTCGGCAACGTGAACCTGACGTTCGTCGACGACGTGGAGATCCGCATCGGCGACGACGTCATGATCGCCCCGAGCGTGACCCTGACGACGACGGGCCACCCGGTGCACCCCGCGCGCCGGGCGGATTTCGGCCGCTTCTCGGAGCCGATCGTCATCGAGGACAAGGTGTGGATCGGCAGCAACGTGGTCGTCCTGCCGGGCGTCCGCATCGGCTACGGCTCGGTGATCGGCGCGGGCAGCGTCGTGAGCCGCGACATTCCTCCGATGAGCGTGGCGGTGGGTACGCCGTGCCGGGTGGTCCGGCCGATCACGGACGCGGACCTCGACAGCCGCAGGTAGGGCCTGGGCGGGCGCCGCTCACCAGGCCCCGTGGTACTGCACGCCGAGGATCAGGGCGGCGATCGCCGTCGCCAGGAACACGATCCCGCCGACGATGTTCCGGGAGCCCACCCGCAGATGGGCGATGATCGCGCCGATGAAGTAGAGGATGAGCCCGCACGCGGCGAGCGTACCGAGTGCGGGCACGGCGAACCCGGCGAGCAGCCCGAGGGTGCCCGCCGCCAGGCACATGCCGAGCCAGGGGACGTACTTGCGCGGGATGCCCTTCATGTCGGCCTGCGACTTGGGGTATTCGTGGCCGATGAGGTAGGTCACGGCGGCGGCGCCGTTGAAGAAGATGCCGAGGATGGTGACCGTGAGGTATGCGGTGCGCATGCGTTGTTCTCCGCTTCTGAGAGTGAAGGGGCTGCTCTTCGAGTCCGACGATCAGCGGCTCTGTTTTGTGAGGTGGTGAAGGGTTCAACGCGCTGAGAGCCCTCCGGAGGGCTCGGTCAGCAACTCCGCCAGCCGGTCCGCGAAGGCGGTGATCCACTCCAGCTCGGGCCCGCCGCGGGCGACCCGGAAGCCGTGCCGCCGGGCCCAGAAGGCGGCTTGCACGGCGTGCAACTGGGCCCAGCGGCGGACGCGTTCGCGCTCCAACTCGGCGGCGTCGGCGAAGACGTCGACGATGCGGTGGGCGGTGCTGCGGAGATCGTGGGTGCCCGCGAGTGCGTACGCGCGCGACTTCATCAGCGCCCCCGCGTCGTACGCCGGGTCGCCCACGTACCCCTTGGGATCAACGGCCAGCCAGGGCTCGCGCTCGGCCCGCAGGATGTTCCGCCCGTGCAGATCCCCATGGACGAGCGTGTCGGGCTGCGCTCGCCCCAACTCCCTTACGGTGGCGAGGGCGGCGTCGATGACGGGCCGCGGCAGGGGGTGCGCGAACTCGGCGTCGTCGGTGCGCAGCCCGTCCTCCCACTCCCCGGCGCGCTCACTGAGCCGGGGCAGCCCGGGCGGCGCGGGCACCGCGAGCCGCCGCCCGAGCCGAGCGGCGACGACGACCACGTCGTCCCCGTCGGCGGCCGAGGCGAGGGTCACCGTCGAGGCCCGCTCCAGCAGCATCGCGTACCGGCTGTCGTCCCGCTCGTACAGGCTTACGGCCCCGCGCCCGCCCCACGCGACGAAGGCGTCGGGTTCGTGGTCGTTCCCGGGGTGCGGGAAGGAGACCTTGAGGACGGCGGGGGGCGTGTGGTCGCGGCGGACGGGGAGGATGACGCCGACGCCGCCGTGGGTGAGGGGGCCGTCGGGTGTGCAGCCCCAGGCGTCGAGCAAGTCGGCGATGATGCGGGGTAGTTCCGCAAGCCAGCTCGCCCCGGCGCTGCCTTCGCGCTCGACGGTGGTCCGCGCGAACTCCTCCGGGATGACGATCATCCGGGCACCTTACGTGGGCGCGACGGGGCTCTGGGGGAGGGTGAACGGGGTTCGTGGCCGGGGCTGTTGGCCTGGGGTGGAGATACGTGCCTACCGTGTAAGCGGTGGGGCGGATATGCCGGAGTGCGCGGAACTGGTCAGAACCGCCACTGCCACGAGACAAGCCGCAGGTCACGAAGAGTGCTCCCCGCAAGTGCGGAGATGGGCCCTGGGAATGGGTCGCGGACAACGGAAGCCTTGAGTGCTCCCCGCAAGTGCGGGGATGGTCCCGTCTGCTTCGCCGACACAGACGCCCTTCTCGGGTGTTGCCTGCACCTGCAGGGATGGTCCCGGCACCACGACGCAGCCGCTGCGACAGATGGTGTCTTCCTCGCGCACGCGGGGTTGGCCCCTGGGATTATCCGGATGAGTACGGGAACGACGATTGCTCCCCGCCCTGCGGGGATGGCCCCGAGGCTGGGCAGCGGCAGCGCGCTATCGAGCGCGGTCACCGCACCTGCGGGGACCGCCCGCCACGGACGGGTGCGGGGCGTCCCGCACCGCTTCCCGCCACGCGCGGGATGGTCCAGCGTTCTGGGGGAGGATCACCGCCTCGTAGTGCTGTCCCCGCATCCGCAGGAATGATCCTGGCTGGCCGGCGCATTCCCCGATTCTCGGGGATGGCCCCGGCATGTGCGACACCGCCCGGCAGTACGCTGCCTGTCCCCCGCCATCGCGGGGATGCCCCGCCGCTCACCGGTCTGCTGGGCCGTGACGGCTACTGCTCCCCGCACCTCGCGGGGACGGCATGCAGCGCCCCGTACCCTGGCCGACATGTCGGCCCACCCCCTCACCTTCCACCCCCTCCGCTTTGCCCCCGAGGAGATCCGCGACGTCGTCGCCCTCTACACCAGCAACCCGGCCTACTGGCGTGCGGCAGGCGAGTACGACCCCGACGACATCCGGGCGGCGCGGGTCGAGGCCGATCTACGGGATGAGGTCGCCACGGAGGGCGGCGAGGTGTTGCTCGCGCGCAGTGGGGAAGGGCGGCTCGTCGGAGTCGTCTGTCTGCTGCGCCGGCATCCGAAGGACGGTCTGCCCTGGATCGGGCTGCTCATGGTGGACGGCCGCTCCCGCCGTACGGGGATCGGGCGGCGGCTCGTCGGGCTGGTCGAGGAGCGGTTTCGGGCCGAGGGGCGGATTGGCCTCCGGCTCGCCGTACTTGAGAACAACCCGGATGCGTTGGCCTTCTGGAAGTCCCTCGGGTGGCGCGAGACCGACCGGCGTCAGGACCTGGCCCACGACCGGCCGTGCATCGTCATGCACAAGCACCTTGCCTGAACGGGGGTGCGCCCGCCGTCACGCGGCAGTGGGTGACCCGGCACGGTGTCAGCGGCCTGTACGAGGGGGACCGCGAGCACCGGAACGCCCCGAGCGCGAGGTCTGTGTCGTCGAAGGCGTCCAGCGGATCGGGCGTCGCGGCAGGCGTCGAGCGCGGGTGGCATGAGCCGCGGCCCCTCGCGTAGCCGAGGCCGCTGACGGCGCGCGCCAGTTCCCAGCGGGCAGGGCGGGGCCGCCGGTGCGTGGGGCGTAGGCGGAACCGTTGAGGGCGACGAGGTTGTCGAGCGCCAGGAAGCAGTTGAGGCGGGCGCCTTTGGGAGCATGGTCACATGCGGTGTGTGCGCGAGACGCACGTACGAGATCCACCGCCGAGGGAGACGCCCGATGCCGATGACGATCCGCCCCGCCCGACGCGACGACATCCCGTCCCTCGCGGCCCTGATCGAGGAGATCGAACGCTTCTACGGAGCCAAGGAGATCCAGCCACTCACGGAACGCCACACCCAGATCGAGGAGTCCTTGTTCGCCCCGATCCCGCTCGCTCAGGCACTGGTCGCGGACCCGGGCGACGGCGCCCTGGCCGGGATGGCCGCGTACTCGTTCCTCTGGCCGGCGACGGGGACGACGCATGCGCTGTTCCTGAAGGAGCTGTACGTGAGTGAACCGTGGCGGGGAGGGGGCGTGGGCGCCCACCTGATGGCGGAACTCCGAGCGGTGGCGTCCGCCCGTCCCGGGTGCAGTCGGATGGAGTGGATGGGGGACACGGACAACGTGCAGGCTTTGGGGTTCTACGGGGCGCTGGGCTTTGAGGTGGTGGAGGGGAAGGTGGTGTACAGGGTGGGGGTGGAGGGGTGAGGTGGGCGGTTGTGGTGAACGGGGCCCGAGAGAGCGGGTGTTGTCCTACGCTTGAGTCGAATGTCGGCTGTGTTGACCTTGGGGCGGTTATGCCGGAGTGGGTGAAAGTGGTCAGAAACCACGCGCACGCGAGACAAAGCCGCAGGTCATGAAGAGTGCTCCCCGCGCGTGCGGGGATGGTCCCGTCATCATCGGAACTGGCTCCGGAGAAGGCTCGTGCTCCCCGCGCGTGCGGGGATGGTCCCGCGGTAAAGGCGTTCCTGGGCTCCTCGCCGTCGTGCTCCCCGCACATGTGGGGATGGTCTCCGATCGAGGTGGTGCTCCCTGCGCGTGCGGGGATGGTCCCTACCTCTGGAGGGCCGGCCTGGCCAGCGACCACTGCTCCCGTGCGTGCGGGTGTACCCCCCGGCCCACCGGTTGGCGCGGCCCGTAACGGCGGCTGGTCGGGCGCTCAGGCCGTGTCGAACTCTCCCGTTCTGACACCTTCCACGAACGACGAGAACGCCTCCGTGGAGACCGACAGTCCCGGGCCGCCGGGCCGCTTGGAGTCACGGACGGGAACGGCTCCCGTCGTCGTGGCGAGGTTCGTGGCCACCTCGACGCAGTCGCCGCCGTTCGAGATGTACGAGGACTTGTACCAACGGAGGGATTCGGTCATCACGGGATCCGACCGCATCCGAATGCTGTCGGTCTTCGGTGAAGAGTAAGACGTGGGTGCCTGCGTGCCGGGGCCCATTTCCGGCCCGATCCCGGATGCGTACGGGCAGCGAAAGCCCCACCGCGCCGGACGCGGTGGGGCTGCGTAACAGCGGCTCGTCGTCAGTCAGATCCGGTCGAACCCACCGGCGCTGAGGCCGTCCACAAAGGACGAGAACGCGTCGGTGGAGACGGCCAGGGTCGGGCCGCCGACCTGCTTGGAGTCACGGACGGGAACGGCCCCGGTCGCGGAGGCGAGGTTGGTGGCGACCTCGACGCAGGCACCGCCGTTCGAGCTGTACGAGGATGTGTACCAACGGGGGGATTCGTTCGTCACGGGGCGCCCTTTCTCAACTGACTGATCATGGCCAACGACGCTGCTTTGGACAGCGTCTCGCCCTGAAGTTGATGGTAGGCCGTGAGCATGGGCACCACGGACGACGGCTCCCGGTCGACGTACCCCTGCATCTGCGACTCGGCGTACGCGACAACGGACCGGTCGGCGAGGGTGAGCAGGTAGACGGGCCGATCGAATGCCCGTCGGGCTCCTATGGCGAACGGAGCCACGTGGACGAACCAGTTGGGTAGCGCGGCCAACTCCTCCAACCGTTGCAGCTGGGCCTTCATGACCTTCGGGCCGCCGATGGCTTGCAGGAGACAGCTTTCGTCCATGACGACGAACACCATCGGTGGCCGGGGTCTGACCAGCGCGGCCTGCCGTTCCAGCAGGACCGAGACGCGTTCATCGGCCTGTTCGGGTGTGATCGAGCCCCGCTGCAAATCCCCCTCGGCCACCGCTCGCGCGTACTCCGGCGTCTGCATCAAGCCAGGGATGATGCCGATCTCGAACACCCGGATCTCCACAGCCCGGCCCTCGTACCCCACGTACTCGGGGAAGCCCTCCAGCAGGCTGCCGTGCCGCATCTCGCGCCACTCGCGTTCGAACGAGTCAGGCGTGCCGACGAGTTCGAGCGCGACGTCCAATCTCCGCGAGAACGGCAGGGTTGCGGATTTCCGACCAGTTTCGATGGCAGAGACGTGCCGACCGGTGCAGCCGACCATCGTGGCGATGTGGTCCTGAATCCAACCGCGAGCCTCACGCACCCTGCGTAAACGCGCGCCGTACGCCGCCTGCGGAGACGCGTCCGGATTCAGCTCCTTGATGTTGACCAATATGCCCTCCCTGGCTGCCACGTTGATGACATTGCGAGGCTAGGTCACGCTGAGCGCGTCTGGTAGTGAAACCGCTACGGAGGGACACGAAAGCGTGCCTGTCGAAGAGCATGGAACCGCGCCGGCCCCCGGCCCACTCCCCGTCCGAACCGACGAAGAACCCCCGAGCAGCGAGCTGCGCGGGGACCCGGACATCTCGCGTTACGCGTCGCTCGCCGCGTTCCCGCCGTGTCAGTGCGGGGCTCCCATCTGCCCGGACGGGCCGTCGAAGGCCGGGGCGTCGTCGGAGGACCTCCTCGTACGCGTACGGGAGACGAACGCGATGCACGCGAAGTACCGGCTGTAACGGCGCGTGCGTCGGGACGTCAACACGCCTCCCGAGAACGGCTGAACGGAGTGGACGAGGTCATGGACGGAACGACGAAGGGCCTGGCGGCGGCATGAGTGAGCAGACGGCGAGCGCGTACGCCACGCGCGAGGACGTGGCGTACGCGCTCACGACGGGCGGCGTACTGAAGTCCGGCTGGCTGGACGCGTACGCGCGGGTGCCCCGGCAGGCGTTCTTACCGGACACGATCTGGCCGTACGACATGGCGGCCGGGGGGACGGTCCACGTATCGCGGACGGAGGACGCGCGGGCGTGGCGCGGGTACGCGGACGCGGATGTGCCGATCGTGACGCAGTGGGACGACGGGGAGCATGCAGGCAGTGAGCCGGGCCGCGTGTCGACGTCGTCGTCCTCGATGCCGAGCGTGGTCTTCCGGATGCTCGACGCTCTGACAGTGGACGACTACTGCCGCGTGCTCGAAATCGGTACGGGGACGGGCTGGAACGCCGCGCTGCTGGCGCACAAGGTGGGCGAGGAGAACGTCGTCAGCGTGGAGGTGGACGAGGCGGTGGCGAACCGGGCGCGCGAGGCCCTGGACCACTTTTTCGGTGCCCCGGTGGAGGTGATCCACGGCGACGGGCGCGCGGGGGCGCCGGGGCGGGGCGTGTTCGACCGGGTGCTCGCTACGTGCGGGGTGCGGGAGATCCCGTACGCGTGGGTGGAACAGACGCGGCCCGGGGGTGTGATCGTGGCGCCGTGGGGAACGGACTTCAGCCCTGCCGACGCGGTTCTGCGGTTGACGGTGGACACGGAGGGGAAGAGCGCGAGCGGGCGCTTCACGGGGCCGGTGGAGTTCATGAAGCTGCGGGCGCACCGGTCGGCCCCGATCGACCACGAGGCTTACGCGCCCGGCCCGTTGCCCAGTCCGGAGACGACGACCTCGGATGCCGCGAGGGCCCTGTCCGCGGCCGACCGCTTCAGCCCGTTGGTCTTCGCGCTCGGCCTCCGCGTCCCCGCCTGCACGTACATCCCCGCCGAGAAGGTGCGGGGCAGCCAACCCCACTGGCTCTACAGCCGAAGCGACCTGTCGTGGGCGTGCGTGCTGGTGGAGGACGGACGGCCTGCGGCCCGCGTCTGGCAGCGGGGGGAGCGGCGGTTGTGGGATGAGGTGGAGGGTGCGTATGAGTGGTGGGTGGAGCGGGGGAGGCCGGGGTGGGAGCGGTTCGGGGTGACGGTGCGGGGGGTGGGGGAGCGGGTTTGGGTTGATGAGGTGGGGGAGTGGGTGTGAGGGGCGGTGCGTGGTGGGCTGACGGGAAAGGGCCTGCGGGAGTCGGTAGTTGACCTAGGCTGTGGGCTGTATGTCAGCTGTGGCGCTTATGTCGGAGTCTACGAAAGTGGTCAGAAACGCCACTCACCCGAGTCAAACCCGCAGGTCAGGCAGTCTGCTCCCCGCGCGTGCGGGGATGGTCCCGAGGAGGCGTACCAGTGGGTCCGCTCGGTGGACTGCTCCCCGCGCGCGGGGATGGCCTCACCCGCGACACGCCATCCGCGCCCAGCTCCGCTAACCGCTTAAGGCCCCACCGCGCCTGGGCACGGTGGGGCCTACCGCTGTACGGCACGTCGGTCAGGACTGCTGGGCGCTCGCCTGCTTGACGACCTTGTCCGTCACGTCGACCGTGTCCCCGGTGGCGGGCGCGTCGACATCAACGTCGGTCCCGAAGTCGCTGAAGTCCATGACGACCTTGGCCTTGCCCCGGTTCGCCGAACCGGAGTCCTTCGCGCCCCCGGCCGGCTGCGCGGCGATTTCGATCTGCTGGCGGCGCATCAGTCCCTTGCCATCGACCCACAGGTCCACCGGCACCGTCTCACCGAGCTGTTCGCGCAGCTTCCGGGCCTGCGCGGCGTCGCCCTTGGCCAGCTTGTCGATGTCCAGGGCGACCTTGTAGTGGGTCGTCGCGACACCGCCCAGGCTCTCCGTACCGACCTTCTTCACGTCCTTCTCGGACAGCGACTTGGAGTAGGCGAAGGAATCGGTCGGATCGCTTACCTGGCTGCTTCCGGCGGCCTCGGAGGTCCGCAGCCTCTCCATGTCGATCTTCATCCAGCTCTTGCCCCCGGGCAGGCCGCCCGCGCCCTTCGGCGGCTTCTGGTAGATCATCTTGTCCACGACCCGCTGCTCCAGCCGCTGACCCGACTGCTCCATGGTCAGCTTGCTCTCCCCGTCTTCGAAGTCCATGACGCCGGAGCCGGTGATCGTCTGGCTCTGCCCCTTGGCGCTGACCGAAGTCGTGATCTTCACACGCGCGGACCCGGCCTCGGTGGTCTTCTTGTTGGTCGCCTGTACGACCTGCGAGGGCGACGAGTCGGCCGTCTTGCCCGCTTCGGAGGGCTTCGCGTCCTTCGCCGCGTCGCCCTTGTCGTCCGACCCACACCCGGCAAGCGCGGCAACGGCCAGCAGGCCCGCCACCCCGTACGCAGCCATCTTGGTCTCCCGGGTCTTCACGTTCGCCATCACAGCAGCCTCCCCAAACCGAAACCGTTACGTCAGGTATGCGCCCGGTGCCCGGAAGGTGATCCCGCATGCAAAGCGTTTGCCGTTCTACGCCAGCCGTAGTAGTTCGCGTCCAGCCACGCTTTCCGATGCGCGGAGGCGCTGGGGGCGCACTCGGCGAACGGGCAGGCTATCCAGGGGCGTTGGCGTACTCTTGCTGCGTATGCCTGATGTGTGATTGTTGAGGTTGATATGCCGGAATGTGTGAAAGTGGTCAGAAACCGCGCCTTCACTCGATAGACCCGCAGGTCAGCGAGTCTGCTCCCCGCCCGCGCGGGGATGGTCCCTTGGTCGGCGTCCCAGAATTCCTGCTCGCCTTCTGCTCCCCGCCCGCGCGGCGACGGTCCCACCCCCGTCGAGGGTGGCGTGTCCGAGATCCCCTGCTTCCTGCACGCGCAGGGATGGCCCCATGCTGTGGGACGCGCCCGAGATTCAGCTCGCTTGCTCCCCGCGCACGCGGGAATCACCCACGCAACGCGCGGCCCTGCGCCCCGTAGCCGTATGTGCGGCCCCTCAGCCCCGCTAAAGCGCCCAAGAAGGCCCATCCGCCTCCCCGTACCAAACTTGCTGCCCCGCCGACGTCACCGTAAGACCGAAGTCCTCCCGGGCCGGTGCGACGCTCTCCGGGAACACCGTGACCAGCTCCTCCACCGCGTCCCACAGGTGCCGCGGACCGACTTGCCGTGCCCTCCCCGACGCATGCAGCGTGGCCGTGGAGCCGTCCTCCGTCCAGAGGGCGACGCCGGTGACCGCGCCCTCGTCGTCGCGCCAGGAGCACGAGCGGTATCCCGGAAGTGCCAGGGACAGCGGGAACTTCAGCCGGTCCAGTACGTCCGTCATGGGCACCGACGTGACCGTCCCCGCCTCCGTTTCCACCGCCGCGAAGTCCGGGGCCTTCGCGGGGTGACGGCGCGGCATGAAGTACGCGGGTGTGGGAAGGAAGCGGCCGGTCGCCTCCCCGGCCGCCGCGACGACGAACCGCGCGAGCCCGAAGCCGATCGGGGCGACGATGACTGCTCCTGGCCGGGCCTGTGTCAGCAGAGCATGTGGGATGCGACGCAGGGCGGCCGTTGCGATGATGCGGTCGTACGGCGCCCTGTCCGGGCATCCCTCCGCGCCGTCCCCGGTGAAGACGTGGGGGCGGTAGCACCCTTTGTCCAGATGCTGCCGGGCCCGTCGGACGAGGTCCGGGTCGACATCCACGCTCACCACGTTGTCGCTTCCTAGGAGCGACGACGCCAGAGCGGCGTTGTAACCGGTGCCGAGACCGAGCTCGAAGAGCCGATGCCCCGGCTCGGCATCCAGCGCGTCGAGCATGGCCAGCATCAACCCGGGCTCGCTGGACGAGGACGTCGGCACGCCGTCAGCGTCGAGCTGTGTAGTGAGCGCGGTGTCTGAGTAGACGGCCTTCAGGTAGCCCGGGTCCCCCTCGGAGACCTCGTACCAGCGTCCCTGCCCGTCCTGCCGGTAGAAGCTGGGTACGAAGTGCTCCCGCGGGACGTCGGCGAACGCGGCCAACCACCTGCTCGGGTGGGCTCCTTCGCCGAGGGAGGCGGCGAACCGGGCCCGCAGCATGGCCGAGGAGAGGTCGTTCGGCTCGGTCATGTCGTGTCCCCCTGCAAGTAGTCGGCGTGCGCGGCGGCGATCGGGAGCCCGGTGCGATTCTCGACCCAGGACCATGTGCCGGCCGGGTTGTTCTCGAAGAACACCCATGTGTCATCAGGGGTTACGGCGAAGTCGAAGGAGCCGAACACGATCCCGTACGAGGCCATGAACCGCCGGATGGCATCCCTGACCGAGTCGGGCACTTCAGTCGTGCCGTACTCAAGGTTCTCGTAGTCCGTGCGCCAGTCGGTACGGGCCTTCTCCGATGTGCCGACGATGGTTCCGGCGAACATGTTGCCGTCCACGGCGACCAGGCGTACCTCGTACTTCTTGGGGATGTCCTCCTGGAAGCAGTGGGCGGTCAGGCGCACGCTGTCGTCGAATCGCGTCGGGTCGACGCGGTGCGTGGCCACCATCAACTGCCTTTCGCCGCCCGCGTCCAGACGTCCGCCGAGAACCGGTTTGCAGATCAGAGGGCAGCCCACCGTCCTGGCGAAGGCGCGGGCTTCATCCGGGTCGTTTGTGATGAGGCTGCGCGGGACACGGAGACCAGCGCGAGCCGCTGCGACCAGTTGCTGCGGCTTGTGCGCGGCGACACGGTCGTGATGCGGGTTGTTGATCCAGCGGACAGGCAGGGCGGACAACAGGTTGAGGATGGCCGCGTCTGCCTGGTTCTGTGCCCAGGTCGCGTACGGCTCGGGCACGCTGTCGGCGATACGAGGGCGTCCGGGCCGCCTGTAGTAGACGGCTCGGACGTCCTGCAGCCGCACCGATCGGTGCCCGTCGGCCAGCACGCCTTCCCACCCCGCTGCCGTCGGCCGATGGCCCGCGGTGAGCGATACGTGCTGCGGGAAGTCGGCCGAATCGAACCGCATCACTGCCACACCCCGCTGATTGAGTTGGTCCACAACCATGTCAGCGGCAGCATCGAGCCGTTCTGCGACGACGAGAACCGGCCGGGCGGCACCCATCAGGAGGCGGGGGCGAAGTAGGGGTCGGCCACGTCGTCGCCCTTGCCGTCCTGGTTGGTATCGGTGGTGGACGCCGCGTGGTCGGCGGTGTGCCAGGCCGAACCGTCGGCTTGCACGTTGAGCTGGAGGTCTTCGTTCCAGGTGACGCCTGCAATGGACGTGGTCACGAGGCAGGGCGGCGCGGCGGCGCGGGTGGCGAAGGGGATCGTGGTGGTTGTCATGTCTTCTCCTTTGTCGTTGTGCGTCGGCTTTCCTGCGGTTGCGCGGAAAGAGATGTGAAATCCGATCCCGGGCGTTCTTCCGGGGGCCATGGGCCGGACGGCTCGGGACGATGTGCCGAGTTGTGCCGGAGGCGTTCGAAATTGTCCAAAAGACGTTGGGCGACGCGTGCCGTGTCACGGAGATGGGCGAATGCCTCGAACGCCGGGCTTGCCTCATTGGGGCGTCGGCCGAGGTCGAGCAGGGCGTACGCCCGCCTGAAGAGTTCACGGACGGCGTCGTCGGAGTCGTACCCCAGCTCCTCGCCCATCAGGAGATTGAGATGCCCGCGGACCTGGTGAATGGTCGAGTCGATCACCTCACGCGTGGTGGTGGCGAGGGGCAATTCGAGCGCATGGATCAGGCCGTCGCGGATGAACTCCACGTCTACCGGAATGCTGTCGGATCCGGCTTCGGCAGCGGTAGGTGGGGCGTCGCATTCCCGCGCCACGGTGATCACCACGATTCTCCCTCGGGCCGTTTGACGGCGGCGTGTGAAGAGGTAACCGCAGAGGGTGTGGGTGCGGGTACCTTGGAAGCGAGGGCAAAGCATGAATCCCATGAATGCGCGGGGAGTTGACGTGGCTACAGCGTCCGGGAAACAGCGCAACACCGAATTGAAGAACCTGCTTGGCCAGGCACAATGGTCCGAGACGCAACTCGCTCAGGCCGTGAACCGACTCGGCACCGAGGCCAGCATGAGGCTCACGTACAGCCAGTCGACGGTGGCGCAATGGATCAGAGGCTCGCAGCCCAACGAACGGGTCAGGCCGCTGATCATCGAGGCGTTCGAGCGGAGGCTGGGGAGGCCCGTCCCCTACGCGGAAGCCGGTCTCGCGCGGTCGGAGACAGCGGTGGACCAAGCGCGGGAGGGCACCGTCGAGTCCCTGCTCCAGCTCGGCAAGGCGGACATGGACCCCTCGCGGCGTGGCGTGCTCGCGGCCGGTCTGTACTCGGCCGTGCTCGCCGTCCCTCTGTTCGCCGACGCGGCACACGCCGACGACGGGCAGCGGATCGCCAGGCCCACGGGCCGGATCGGCAGGGGAGAGGTCGAGACTGTCAGGCGGATGACCGACAAGATCGCCGACATCCTTGACGAACTTGGCGGCGGACACGCGCGGCCGATGGCTGCGGCGTTCCTCGTCAATACGGTGGCCTCGTATCTCAGGGCCGGGGCCACCGAGGAGGTGCACAACGACATGCTGTCCGCGGCATCCGACTTGACGTACCTGACAGGTTGGATGGCTATGTACGAGCGAGCCCATGGGCTCGGGCAGAAGTATTACCTTCAGGCGCTCAGGCTCGCGGGGGAGTCACGCGACCAGGTCACCTACTCTCGGACGCTCCGGGGTATGAGCCTTCAGGCGACCAATTTGCGCCACGGCCGCAAGGCCCTCGAACTGGCCGATTCCGCCGCCGAGGCGGCGCCGCAGGCCGGGCCGAGGCTTGTCGCCTTCCTGCGCGGGCAACAGGCACACGCGTCCGCGATGGTCGGGGACAAGCGGGCCGCGGTGGCACGGCTCCGCGAGACCGAGGCCGCGCTCTCGAAGGCGGACTCGCGCCGCGAATCGGTTGGCGGTTACGGCCGGGCGGCGTACCTGTTCCATGTCGCACATGTGCACTACGAGAACCGGGAGCTGGCGCAGTCCATTGAGGCCATGAAGCAATCGATCAAGGCCACGCCACGTCAGGAGAGGCAGGGGCATCTGCACGCCAACGCGGTGCTCGCCCAGCGGCAGTTCGAGTTTGGGCACATCGAGGAAGCGTGCGCCTCCTGGCGGACCTTCCTCGACGACTATGCCGTGCTGTCGACGGCCCGTGGGGATGAGCACTTCGAGACGATGCGGAGGAGCTTGGCTCTGCATGGCAAGTCGCGGGCGGTGCGGGCGATGGGTGACCAGGTGCGGGTGGTGGCCGCGTTGAAGGCGTGAACCGGTGGCGGAGTGGACGAACTTGAGTCCCGCTCGGTGTTGAGGGGGCTACCGAGGTAGATGTCTGCCTTGGTCTCGGGAGGTCGATATGTCGGAATGTGTGAAAGTGGTCGGAAACGCTGCCATTGCGGGATAGCGTCGCAGGTCAGGCAGTCTGCTCCCCGTACGAGCGGGGATGATCCCTTGCCCTTCTGCGGCCGGGGCTGCGGCTTGTGCTGCTCCCCGCACCCGCGGGGACACCATCAACCACGCGGCGCCCGCCCGAGCCCCCGCCCGACTACGCTCCCCCGCATGACCGACCCTCACGCCCGTGCCGACTTAACCGCCGGCCTCATCCGCGCGCTTCTCCGTGACCAGCACCCCGACCTGGCCGATCTCCCGCTCAGCCTCGCCGCTCGCGGGTGGGACAACCAGTTGTGGCGGTTGGGGGAGGGGCTGGCTGTGCGGTTGCCGTGGGCGACCGAGTCCGCGGATGAGTTGTTGCTCAAAGAGCACGCCTGGGTGCCCGGGCTGGCTCCCGGGCTGCCGTTGCCCGTGCCTGTGCCGCAGCGGCTTGGTGTGCCGTCCGAGCTGTTTCCTCGGCCCTGGTTGGTCACCACGTGGGTGTCCGGGGAGCCCGCTGATCGGGTTCCGGCTATGCGGGCCGAGGATGCGGCCGATGCGTTGGCCCGGTTTCTCAGTGCTCTGCACCAGGTGGCTCCGGACGGGGCGCCCGTCGGGAGGGGGAGGGGTGGGCCCCTGGGGCCCTATGGGCAGTACTTCGAGCGGTCGCTTCTTGATGCTGTCGAGCGGGGGTTGGTCGCCGATCCGGACGGAGTTCGCCGCGTCTGGGTCGATGCCGTGGCCGCCCCGGACTGGGACGGACCCGCGTTGTGGCTTCACGGGGATCTGCATCCCGCCAACGTGCTGACCGCCGACGGCACGTTCTGCGGGGTCATCGACTTCGGGGACCTCTTCGCGGGCGACCCGGCCTGTGACCTTGCCGCCGCCTGGATCCTGCTCCCGGAGAACGCAGCCGAACGGTTCCACGCCGCCTATCGGCCCGCCCCGGACGTGGCAACTCTGCGCCGAGCCCGTGGCTGCGCGGTCCTGCGTGCGCTGAGTGGGTTGCTCATCGCGGACGACGGTGACCGGGGGCTCCCCAACGGGAAGTCGACGTGGGGGCCGCCCGCTCGGAGGTCACTGGAGCGGTTGGTCGCGTCGCTGGGATGAGTGAGGCGACCGGCTTGCGTTGCGGAGCCCGTAAGACGTACGTGAGTGGGGGCTCTACAGCCACCGTTGTGCCGCCTCCACGCTGTCCCCGCCCGTGGTGTTGAACGCGATCGCCGCCTGGGGCGCATGGCGGAGGATGAGGTTGACGATGTGTTCGAAGAGGGGGAGCAGGGGGGCGGCCTTGCGGATTCCGCCGCCGATGACCACGACGTCCCAGGGGCGCTCGGTCAGGGCTGTGACGAGGGTGGGTTCGGCCGCGGCGTTGAACTCGACCAGCGTCATGGCCGCGTCGATGCCGTGGTCGGCGAAGCGCGCGAGCTCCGCTTCGAGCGCCGCGCGCAGGGCGTCTCCGTCGACACCGGGGATGGCTTGGGGGTCGTAACCGACGACCAGTGCGGAAGGCATATGGTCAGACTACGGAGGGCGGGGAGTATGGCTGAAGGTGCGTGGGACGACGACCGTGGGTACGACGACGCCCTTCGGCGGGCGCGGCGTGCGACTCGGGTTGGGTGGACGGCCATCAGTGGCACGGTGGCGGCGCTCGGTTGCGCCGCCGTCGTGGTTGCTGGGGCGTGCCTGGCCGTGGTCGTCGGCTGCATGTACGTCGTCGTGTCCATGAACCGCTAGACCGTGTCCTGGCGCCCGGCCAGCCGGTCCAGCGCTGCCGCCGTGAGCGCCGTGATCGCTGCCGGGAGCGCCGTGCGGATCGCGGGGGCGAAGCGGGGGGAGTGGTTCGGGGGGATGTCCGCGCCGTCGGTGGCCGCCCACTGGCGGGGGCTCGTGGTCCCCAGCATCCAGTAGACCAGCGGGATTCCGGTCTCGCCGTGGAGTTCGCGGCCCGCGTCCCCGTAGAGGGCGAAGTCCTCGGCGGCCAGGGACGGGGGCCAGCCCGTGACGCGTGCCGGGCCGTACAGGGCGGTGTGGGCGGCGCGGACCGCGTCGGTCGCGGCCGGGTCGCCGTACAGGGCCGGGGAGCGGGAGAGCACGGTGAGGTCCGGGTCGCGGGGGCAGGCCGATGCGGCGCACTCGGCCCGGACGATGCGGTCCACCGCCGTCAGGGCCCGGTCCAGGGTCTCGTCGGTGAGGGCGCGCAGGCCGATGCCCAGTTCGGCGGTGTCCGGGACGACGTTGACGGCCGTTCCGGCGTGCACCGTGCCCACGGTGAGGGCGAGTTGCTCGGCAGGGGCCGCCTCGCGGGCGACGACCGTCTGGAGGCGGCCGATCACCGCCGCGGCCGTGACCACGGGGTCCACGGTGAGGTGCGGGGTCGCCGCGTGGCCGCCCCGGCCGTGGACGACGACGGTGAGGGCGGCGCTCGCGGCGGCGACCGGGGCGTGGGAGCCGCCGTGCGCGATCAGGCCGGCGGGGAACGGCGCGGCGTGCTGGGCCAGGACGGTGCCGGGTCTGCCGAACCGCTCGTACAGGCCGTCCGCCAGCATGGCGCGGGCACCGGTCAGGGTCTCCTCGGCGGGCTGGCCCACCACCACGAGGGTGCCGCGCCAGTGGTCGGTGGTGCGGGCCAGCAGGTCCGCCGCGCCGGTGGCCGCCGCCAGGTGGAGGTCGTGGCCGCAGGCGTGCATGGCGGGGCCGGTGCTCGCGTACGGGAGGCCGGTGAGCTCCTGGAGCGGCAGGGCGTCGAGTTCGGCGCGCAGGTAGACGCGGGGGCCCTCGCCGTTGCGGAGGACGCCGACGACTCCGTGGCCGCCGACGCCCCGGGTGACGTCGAGGCCGGCGGCGCTGAGCCGGTCCGCGAACAGGGCGGCGGTGCGGGCCTCCTCGCCGGACGTCTCCGGGTGGCGGTGGACGTCCAGGTAGAGGGTGAGGGCGGGGCGGATCGTCTCCTGGGTGAGGGCCGGGGAAAGGGCGGGATGGGGCGCTTCCTGAGGTGTGGTCAGGTGGGTCAACGGAGGCTCCTGGCGTGCGCGTCGGGGGCGCTGGCGTCACGTGCCAGCGATGTGTGTGCGGGAGACATGCCGAGCGGTGAGCGGGGGGCGGTGGAATGGACGGTGTACCCCCCCACCGGGGCGTACGCCAGGTGGTGGCCCCCGGACACGGTGGCCCCGGACCGGAGGAGACGCCATGGAGAAGAACCTCAGCACCCTCGCCGACGAGATCCTTGAGCTGGAGGCCGAGACCTTCGAGATCTCCGACTACTCGGACGCCAGCGAGGTCGTGCTCGCCGGCTCGACCAGCTGCAGCTCGACCTCGACCTGCAGCTCCACCACCAGCACCACCTCCTGCACCGCCTGACCGGGCGGTGCGCGCGCCCGGTATCCGTCTCCCTTCCGGACGGGTACCGGGCGTTTCGCCGTCTCCGGCCGGTGCACGCGGTTACGGGAAGGGGTGCGGGACCATGCGCATCCCGGCCTCGGCCAGGTCCGTGGTGCGGTGGCCGCCCCGGCGGAGCGCGGTGCGCAGGCGGGGCATGAAGGGGGCGCGGCGGCGGTTCCAGCCGAAGTCGATCGGCAGGAGCCCGGGGGCGAGGGTGGCGACGGTGCGCAGGCCCATGCGTTCCTGTTCCGGGGTGGTCTGGTCGACGGCGATCACGTCGTGTCCGGCTTGGGCGAGTTCACCGATGACAGCGCGGAGGTCGTCGCGCAGGTCGCCGGTGCGGGGGCGGCCGGTGGTCTCCCAGTCCCGGTAGACCTCGCGGAAGGGGCGTACGGCCAGGGGGCGGAGGTAGCTGTCGGCGTGGACGGCCATCCTGGGCAGGCCGTAGAGCTGGGCGTGGTCCTTGAGGTGGCGTACCCGGTCGAAGTCGTCGGCCATCGCCTCCAGTTCGTCGCGGCGCTCCTCGGTCTGGCGGGAGAGGTGCGGGATGTACGTGAGGACTTCGGACAGGGCCCCTTCGACCGCCGCCCGCGGGTCCAGCGAGGCGGCCGCGGCGAAGGAGAGGGCGCCGGGGCCGCCGTCGCGGCGTACGGCGAGCGCGGTCACGACGGGGACGGCCAGGTCGACGCGGTTGTCGAGGGCGTGGACGTCGTAGCCCTGGAGCGCGGCGCGTTCGGCCATGGCGGGTGCGGCCCGTCCGCCTACGGTGGCCAGGTCGATCTCGGTGAGCCGGGCGTTGCCGTACCAGGCGTTGAGGAAGGCGTCCCGTTCGATGAGTTCGAGGAGCCCGCCGAGGACGGCCTCCTCCAGGCCGCCGCCGATGGCGCAGCCGTTGGAGCACTCGAAGACGAAGTTGTCGGCGGCCAGTCCCGCGCTGTAGTAGACGAGCCGGGACGGGACGAGGACGGGCTTGTCGTCGCGCAGCGACCAGCCCCACTCCCACGGGATGGCGCGGTCCGGGTCGAAGGGGTCGACGAGCGGGTCGTCGCGGTAGGTGAGGGGATCGTAGAGGCCGCAGACGGCGGGGTCGACGGCGTCGGCCCGCAGCTCCGTCCAGGAGCCGGTGACGGGGGTGGTCCGGCCGCGCCGGTGGGTTCCGGCGTAGCGCTCCAGGCCCTCCAGGAAGGCGAGGACGCGGCTGGTGGAGAAGGTGTTCTCCTGGCCGCTCCAGGTGACGTCGTTGAGCCCCGCGTAACCCCTTACGAAGACGCTGCCCGCGACGGGCGCGGTCGTCGGCGAGGTGACGTCGGACCAGGTGCCGCCGCCCAGCACCCCGCAGACGGGGTTGGCCAGGGCCTCTTCCGGCAGGGGGTACGAGGACGCGGGGCGCAGCCGGTAGCCGTCCGGGTCGGGCTTGGGGCGGGCGACGAGGGTGAGCGGGCGGGGCCCGGCGGGGGCGGGCGGCGGGGCGCAGTCGGGGCAGCGGGGGTCGGCGAGCAGGGGGTACGTCCGCACCTGGAGGGTGGCCAGGTCGAGGCGGGTGACCTGGGGCAGGAGCCGGTCGGCCGGGCCGGTGGCGGGGGGTTCGGCGCCGGGGCCGTCCAGCAGCGCGCGGCACAGCGCGGCCACGGCGTCCTGGGCGTGGTCGGTGAGCAGCGGCCAAGTCCCCGTCGGGCGGGGGCCGTCGGGGCCGCCGGTCTCCAGGGCGTCCCGCTCGCTGCGGCTGCGCAGGCGCTGCCAGCGCATCGCGAGGCAGCGCCCGCAGGCGGGGGCGGTGCCGTCGCCGCCCCAGGGGCCGATGAGGACGGCGGAGGCCGTGAGATGGACGCGGGCGCCGGGGCGTTCGGCCGCCCAGGGGTCCGGGGCGCCCCGGTCGCCGAGGGCGTCGGTGGCGCCGACCGGGACGACGGGGACGACGGGGACGTCCCGCCCTGCGCGGGCGGCCAGGGCGGTGTGGAGCACGGTCCGGGCCGCCTCCATGGGGGCGGGGGCGGTGCGCGCCGGGGCGCTCATGAGGACCTCGTCCAGCGGAAGGTCTTGGCGGCGGCGGCGCCGAAGACCAGGGCGAAGGCGACGAGCCCGGCGCAGCCCACCCAGACGTCGGAGAGGCTCCCGCGTCCGGCGATCGCGTGGGACACGGCGTCGTTGAGGTAGCGCAGCGGCAGGACCACGGAGACGTGCTGGAGCCAGGACGGCATCGAGTCCAGCGGGAAGAAGGAGCCGGAGAGGAACGCCATCGGCAGCATGAGGAAGTTGGCGACGGCCGCGACGGACTCCGGGGTGTCGGCGAAGGAGCCGATGATGACGCCGAGCAGCAGGAAGGTGGTGACACCGAGGAGGAGCACCGGGATCAGCAGCGGCCATCCGGAAGCGGGCCGCAGGCCGAACACCGGCAGCATGGCGACACCGACGAACAGCAGCGACTGCACGGCGCCGACGACCAGGGCGAGGACGTAACGGGAGCCGATGACGGCGGAGAGCGGGGCCGGGGACATCCGGATCAGGCGCAGGATGTCGTCGTTCCGCCACTGCATCAGGGTGAACGCGATACCGAAGACGGCGGCGTTGGCGACGCCCCAGGAGAGGACGCCGGCGGCGGTGTACGAGAGGTAGGACAGGCCGCTCTCCTCGACGTCCTGGCCCCGGAAGATCAGGCCGAAGACGACGAGGAAGAGGAGCGGGAAGGCGAAGGTGAAGAAGAGGGTGCTCTTGTCGCGGATCTGGGCGCGGTAGCCCGCTGCGGCCAGTGCGGCGTAGGCGCTCATGGCTGGTGCTCCGTGGTGTCGGCGTTCCGGTGGGGGGCGTGCGCGGACCGGGTGAGCCGGGCCGTGAGGTCGAGGTAGACGTCCTCCAGGCCGGCGGTACGGGTCTGGACGCCGTCGAGACCGGTCAGCTTGTCGACGGCGCTGAGGACCTGGCCCGCCTCGCGGGTCTCCAGGACGAGGGAGCCGCCCTGGACGGTTACCCGGTCGACGCCGGGGATGGCCGCCGCCTCGTCCTCGCCGAGGCGGCCGAGCGGCAGCATCAGCCTGGTGGCCGCCTTGAACCCGCCGACGAGGTTGTGCGGGGTGTCGGTGACCGCGACCTTGCCGTCCACGAGGATCGCGATGCGGTCGCAGAGCGCTTCCGCCTCGTCCAGGTGGTGGGTGGTGTAGACGATGGTGCGGCCCTGTGCCTTGAGGGCGCGCAGCACCTCCCACAGATCGCGGCGGGCCTGCGGGTCGAGGGCGGCGGTGGGCTCGTCCAGGAAGATCAGCTCGGGGCCGTGGACGAGGGCGGAGGCGATGGCGAGGCGCTGGCGCTGCCCGCCGGAGAGGCTTTCCACCTGGATGTCGCGCTGCTCGGTGAGCCCGACGGCCTCCAGCGTGGCGTCCACGGCGCTGCGCGGGGCGCCGTAGAGGGCGGCGACGGTACGCAGGTGCTCGTGCGCCCGCTGCCGGACGAAGAACGCGGAGGACTGGGTCTGGACGCCGACCCGGGGCAGCAGCGCGGTGTTGCGGGGCCAGGGGGACTCGCCGAACACGGCGACCGTGCCGCTGTCGGCCCGGCGCAGCCCCTCCATGATCTCCACCAGCGTGGACTTGCCGGCGCCGTTGGGTCCGAGCAGGCCGAAGAACTCGCCGCGCCCGATCTCCAGCGACACGTCGTCGAGGGCCTGGCGTTCCCCGTACCGCTTGGAGACGTGCCGGACGTGGACGGCGGGGGCCGGGGCAGCGCCCTCGCCGGGGGTGGTGGGCATCGCCTGTACCTCATTCATGTGGTGCGTGGTTCCTTCCGGTCGGGGGCGGTCGCGCGGCGCGGGCACCTCGGTCACCCCGTCAGGAGCTGGTACGCCGCGGCGCAGGTGCCCGCCGCGGCGAGGAGGACGAGCGCGACGAATCCGGCGGCGTACGCCGTGTAGAGGCGCCGGGCCCGGCGGGGGTACGCGGCGGCGGCGTCCGGGTCGTTTCGGCGCAGGGCCAGGTAGGCGCGGGTCTCCGGGGCGAGGCGGGCGGTGCCGAGCAGGTGGCCGAGCATGCGGTAGCCGTCGAGCGGGGGCAGCGGGACGAGGTTGCTGAGTCCCTGGACGGCGCCGAGCAGCAGGAGTCCGGCCAGCAGTGCCCTGGTGGGGTCGCCGGGGGGCAGCAGGGACCACCAGAGGGCGAAGGGCAGCAGCAGCACCATGTTGAGGTGGGCGCCCGCCCCGGCGATGACGAGCCGGGCGCGCAGGGCGGGGAGGAAGAGGTAGTTGTCGACGGTGCAGTAGAGCATCGCCACCGGGAACCGCCAGCGCAGTCCGATCTCGGTGACCGTGCCGCCGTAGTGCTGGGCGGCGATGCCGTGGGCCAGTTCGTGCAGGGTGATGCTGAACCACAGGAACAGGGCGGCACCCGCCAGGGCGGCCGGTTCCCGGATCAGCTCGCCGGTGCCGTCCAGGAGTTCGCCGGTGTGCAGGACGAGGGCCACGACGGTGACGAGGCCGGCGGCCAGCAGCGGGAGCTGGACCGCCCGGTGGAGCAGCGGACGCAGGACGCGGTGGAGCCGGGCGGTGGTCCGGTCGGCGTCGGCGACCAGGCGCCGGGTGCCGTGCCACCGGCCGCCGGTACGGGCCGGGGGAGGGGCGGCGGTCGGCGGGTCGGGGGCGCCCGCCAGCAGGCTCCGGGTGCCGAGGAGACCGAGGAGCCTGTTCCAGTGCTCCTCGGCGAGCCGGCGGCCGAAGCGTTCGGCGTAGGCGGGCGCGAGGTCGTCCAGGGTGCGGGTCCCGTCGAGGCGGGAGATGAGGAAGTGCTCCTTGGGGCCGACCTCGAACGCGGCGCCGCTCACGGGGTGCTTGAGCAGGTGCACCGTGCGGGGGCCGCGCAGCAGGGGCGGGCTGATGAGGACGCCGGGCCCGAGCGCGGGCCGGTACGCGCGAGCGGCGGCGCGGGCGCGGTCGGTGGCCGGGTTCATGAGCCCGCCTCCCTGTCCGTACCGGTGTCGTCCGTACCCGCGTCGCCCGGCGGCTCGCGCAGGACCTGGCCGAGGACGAAGGAGAGGTACGCCTCGTCGCGGATCGTCACGTGCAGCCGGTTGTTGGTCATGTGCATGTACGGGGAGAGCAGCCGGGGCAGGACGGCCGGGACATGGGTGAGCGGTTCCAGGGGGGCCGCGTCGGCCGGCTCGGTGCGCTCCTGGCCCGAGTCCTCGCGGGCAGGTCCGTCCCAGACCGGGAAGAGGAGTTCGCCCCGGGTGGCGAGGTCGGTGGCCCGGTCCCGCAGCTCCAGGCAGTGGGCCGCCCAGCCGCGCAGGAAGGACGGCAGCCGGCCGAGTTCCCCGGCGGCGACGGCGGCGCGGATCGCGGCGAAGCGGCTGCCCAGGGCGGGCGCCATCTGCGCGTAGTTGCGCTCGTACTCCTCCGATCCGATGAAGCCGGTGCCGGGGAAGGCGCGGTGCCAGAACGCGTAGTAGCCGTCCAGGTAGTCGGCGAGCCGGTCCTCCTCCGGCAGGAAGCAGCTCGCCATCACCATCATCAGCTGGGCGGAGGTGCCCAGCAGCACGGTCCGCAGGTGGAGGTTCATGGTGCGGAACGCGTCGATGACCAGGTCGCTGGAGTGCCGGAAGTGCCACTCGGCCAGCTCGACCCCGGCCGGGCCGCCGTACTTGGCGTACTCGGGGGCGTACGGCTCCAGGCTGAAGGAGTTGTTCGGCCGCAGGTTCATCCGGCCGTCCTCGCCCATGTACCGGGCGCGGTCCTCGCCGGGGAACTCGATGTCGAACAGCTCGTTGTAGAAGTCCTTGAGGAACCCGGAGTCGACCTCGTAGAGGGCGGGCCGGGTACGGAGGAAGCCGGTGAGGGCCGCTTCGGCGCGGCGCCGCACCTCGGGCGCGGCGGCGGGGCTCGCGGGGCGCAGCCGGAGCCGGACGTGCGGTCCCTCCAGCCAGTACGTGATGAAGAAGTGGCCGGCCAGCAGCCCTTCGGCGGTCAGCTCGGCGACCAGCGGGCGGACGCAGTCGACCAGCATCGGCCGGGGGCTGGCCGCGTAGAAGACGTGCAGGGCGATCCAGTCCCCCCGCTCCGTGCCGGCGGGGCGGGCGGGGCTGGGCGAGATCAGTTCCGGCATGTGGGGCCGTCCTCGGTACGCGGTCGGGAGGTGAAGGTCTCCACGGCCAGTTCGGCGACGTGGTGGCCCTGTTCGGAGAGCACGTGCGGGGCGTCCTCGGCCGGGAGCATCTCCCGCAGGACCACGGCGTCGCCCGGCCCGCGCTCCAGCAGGGCGTCGAACGCGGTCAGGGACAACGGGCTGTCGAAGTCCACGTACAGGGGTTTGGCGCCCAGGGCGCGGCGCCCCTCGCGCAGGACCGTCGCGAAGACCTGGGCGGGCAGCCCGTGGGCGCGCCGCCAGCGCCGCCAGCCGAGGAACCACCCCGCGTCGTCGGCGCCGGGTGTCCGGGCGGGCAGCGCCCGGGCGTCGGCCGTCCAGCCGCGGCGGCTGACGACGACCCCGTCGTGGACCACGCGCGGTCTGCGGGTGACCCCGTCGCGGGCGGGGGCCTCGGGGACGCCGCCCCAGACGTCGGTGGGGGTCATGGTGCTCGGGGCGAGCAGGAGCAGGGTGCGGGGGATCTCCGGCAGGGCGACGGGGACGAGGTAGCCGAGGTAGACGGGGACGACCTCGCACCCCAGCCGCCGGGACCGCAGGACGAGCCGGTCGGTGGCCTCGTCGTGCTGGAGGTACAGGTCCTCCAGGTGGATCCGGGCGTCCTCGGGCACGGTGGAGGTCTCGCCGGGGCACACGATCTGGTGGTTCGTCAGCCGCCCGTGCAGGTTGAGGTTGGTGGTGATCGGCCCCCCGGTCAGCTCGGCGAGGACGGCGCCTTCGGGGGCGC
This sequence comes from Streptomyces sp. NBC_00209, assembly GCF_045206345.1. Lineage (NCBI taxonomy): Bacteria > Bacillati > Actinomycetota > Actinomycetes > Kitasatosporales > Streptomycetaceae > Streptomyces > Streptomyces sp. NBC_00209. The sequence continues at coordinate 4,594,046 of NZ_CP108121.1, forward strand.
GGGTGAGGAGTTCGGCGCGCAGCCGCTCCGAGAGGCCGGGGCGCACCTCCGGGGCGGTCGCGCCGTCGGGGTCGTAGACGTGCGTGAACCTGCTGAAGGGGAAGGCGAGTCCGCCGTACGAGCGGTTGAGGACCACCAGCGGCCGCCCGTCCGGGCCGGGCCCGGCGACCTGGATGTGATGGCTCTGCGGGGTGAAGTCCTGCGTGATCGGGGCGAGTTCCCCGGCCACATCGGTGAGGAGGGAGGCGGGGAGCCGGATCTCGTCCGCCGTGCCGTGCTTCTCCCACTGCTCGCGCATGCCGTCCACGAAGCGCCGGCGGGCCGAGTCCAGGGTGCGCAGGGCGCTCTGGCCGAGCCAGTTCTCCTCCGGGACGTACTCCCCTTCGGCGTCGAAGGCGGAGTGCTTGGAGGTGAACGAGATGTACTGGTCGAAGAGGTCCTCGTGGAAGTCGTGCACCAGACCGAGCAGATCGTCGCAGCGCCCGCCGCTTCCGTGCCGGGCCAGGAAGAAGCCGCGCAGGGTGATGCGCTGGGGCAGGGTGATGTCGTACATCGGGAGGATGCCCTCGACCCGCCGCAGGGCCCGGCCCGTGGCGCCGGCCAGCGGCCCGGGCCCGCCGCGCAGGTCCTCGCCCGCGCTGACGTCCTCGTACACCAGCGTCCGCGGCAGCGCGGCGTCCTCGGCGCCCAGCTCCCGCTGTACGTCGCGGAGTTGCGCGCGCAGGGTGCGGAGCAGGGTGCGGCGTTCGGTGAGCGGGGCGGCCGGGTACGCGGCCAGGCAGGCGGCCGGTCCGTCGAGCGAGGCCGCGACCGCGTCCGCCCAGGGGGCCCCGAGACCGCGCAGGGCCTGCTGGAAGGAGCGCAGCGGGTCGGGGCTGTGCACATCGGTGCGCAGGCCCGGCACCTGCACCATGCCGAGCTGGAGCAGGGCCGCCGCGTAGCGTTCGGCCTCGTCAGGACCGGCGCCGCGCTCGGAGCGCAGCATGTCCACGAGGTCCCGGTGGCGGGGCCCCTCGTGGGCGGAGAAGAAGGTGAGCAGCCGGTCCAGGGTGCCGCTGCCGCGGAGGTAGAACAGCCGGTCGCGTATGGCGTCGAAGGTGACGGCCGCGCTGTCGTCACCGGTGGTCACCCACTGGCGGACGTAGCGGATGCGGTCCTCGTCGCGTCCCCAGCCCGGGGCGAGGACGACGGGGAGGTCCTGGCGGCGCACGGGGTCGGCGAGGACCAGGTCGGCCAGCCGGCCGAGGACGACGACGTTGAGCCGGACATGGCTGGTCCACTCCTCGCCGACGCGCAGGGCGGGCGGGGCGGAGTCCGGAGCGGAATCCGGGGCGCCCGGGTCGAAGGTGCCCGTGGCCACGGCCGTCAGCGTGCTGAAGGGACTCGTCTTGCACGCGGTGCGGTAGAGGTAGGTGAGCGCCGAACGCTCGATCTTCCGCATCCGCTTGCCCGGCTCGGCGCTCGTGTCCTCCAGGTATCCGCCGAGCCTGCTGTCCAGCGTGGGCGAGGCCAGCAGCAGACCCAGCCGGAACCGGTCCCCGGCCAGCGCCTCGCGCAGCGCCCGGCGCGCGTCCCGCATCTCGCGGGCCAGCAACTCCGGCCCCCGGCCCAGGAGATCGGCGTACCGGGTGCGGAGGGTCAGCCAGTCGGCGAGCCGTGCGCCCGCCGGTTCGGCCAGCCCGGCCACCAGGCGCTCGGCGGCGCGGGGATCGGCGGGCAGGCGGTTGTTGAAGACGGCGCGGCGCACGCTGAGCAGCAGGCGGCGGGCGTCGCTGCCGGCCGCGTCGGCGGCGCCGAGCAGCCCGTGCAGCAGCTCGCTGAGCGCGGCGCCGTCGGCGGTCAGCCGTTCCTCCAGTACCAGGACCTCGTTCGCCCAGTCACCGGTACCGGGGCAGCGCAGGCCCCGGACGGTCTCCAGGGGCAGGCCGGCCGCACGGAGCAGGAAGCGGTGCCCGGGCTCCCACACGTCGGGCGGACGGGGGGTGGTGTCGGACGTCAGGAGTGTCATCGCAGGGTTCCCGTCAGGCGATCTCGTGCCGGAAGTCGGCGGGCCGGGGCCGCTCGTTGCCGAGCGGCATGATCAGCAGGGGTGCCTCGTCGCCGTCGCCCAGGCCGAGCTTCTCGACGTACGCGATGTTGTCGAAGCCCAGGGCGACGCCCGCGCCGAGCCCGAGCGCGGCGGCGGCCACGTAGAACGTCTGGGCGACGGCGCCCGCGGTGCCCGCCGCCAGGCGGTAGCCGCGGTCCCCCACCGCGTCCAGCACGGCGGTGGTGCGGACGGCCGGCACGAGGACGGCCCCCGCCTGCTCCAGGTTGTAGTTGGCGAGGAAGTAGGTGTTCTGGAGGAACGCCCCCGGCGGCCCCGCGTCGACCAGCCGCAGCTCCCCGGCCTCGGGGTCGTACGCGTACGCGCCCGGCTCGACGGACTCGACGTGGTTGACGAAGGCGTACATCCGGGTCTGGCGCACCGTGCCGTCCGGGTCCGCGTCGCTGGGCAGCGACGTCCCGGCGCAGGCCGCGAGGACGGCGGAGAGCTGGGCGGGTGTGACGGGGCGCGCCGCGTCGAAGCGGCCGAAGCTGCTGCGCCGGGTGCGCAGGGCGCGCCGCACGGACACGGCGGGGAAGGCCGGGGCGGGGAGGGCGGTCCGGGTGCCGCCCGGCGGGGTGGGCAGCGCCGCCGCGGCGGCCAGCGCGCCGGGGGCGGGGCGGTCCGTCGCGTTCTGGGTGGTCGCGGCGTGCATGGCGAGAAGGGTGGGGAACTTCCTTACGGCGCGGGACCGTTCGGCGTCCCGGTGCCGCACGGCCGGGTCGGGGCCGCGGGGGACCGCCGCCGGGGCCGGGGCGGGGGCGTCCCAGCGCAGCGGGACGACGGCGAAGACGCCCTCCTCCTCTCCCTCGGTGCCGAGCAGACCGTTCAGCCGGGGCTCGTCGAACCACAGGACGGGCGAGGTGGCCAGGCCCCGGGCCCCCGCCCAGATCCGCCAGGTCTGCACGAGGGTGCCCAGGTCGGTGGAGACGACGTGGTACGAGAAGCTGTTGTACTTGAACGCGTTCTGCCAGTACTTCACCCCGAGGATCAGGTACTGGTCCGTCTCCCGGGCCTCCTCGGGCGCGCCGGGCCCCAGTGCCTCGCGGACGCGGGCGGACACGTCGCCGGTCAGCACCCGCTGCACGGCGTGCCGCTGGACGTCGTAGTAGTGGATGCCGGGGGTCAGCGGCCCGGAGGGGCCGGACGCCCAGTAGATGCTGACCGGGTAGAGACCGCCGCCGCCCGCGGTGCCCCGGGACCAGTTGGCGTGGGTGTGCAGCGGCAGCCCGGACAGGTCGCTGTTGGCCTGGACGCCGAGGCGGCGGCCGGTCAGCCCGTACGAGTCCTTGAGCATCGCCGACAGCAGCGGAAGGGTGAAGCCGGCCGGGTCGCCCGCCGCCGCGCCGCCGTCCCGGGCGGGCAGCAGACCGCGTGCGGCAGGGGCGTCCGGGAGTTCGTCGCCGTCCGGGAGGGCGTACGGTTCCACGCCCGGGTAGAACTTCCCCCGGCGCGGGCCGTCGGGCCAGTCCGGGACGAAGTCGGTGGGCTCCATCGGGACGCGACCGCGGTGCAGGACGGCGTCGGCGTACTCGTGGGCGTACCCCATGGGGCGGCCCCCTCTCGCATGGGTTCGGATGGGCGGCTGAGGCTGACGTACCGTCATGGGAACGGGTGGGGAGCCGGGTTGAGGCCGGCCGGACCGAGCACGGTGCGCATCCGGGGCATGTGCCGGGCGCGCTGGCGGGACCAGCCGAAGTCGATGGGAAGCAGCCCCGGCACCAGGACCTTCACGGTGTGCAGTCCGAGTGCGCGCTGCTCGGGCAGGGTCTGGTCGACGACGACCACGTCGTAGCCGGCGGCGGTGACGGCGCCGACCGCGCGCAGCACGTCCGCGCGGAGGTCGGGGGCGGCCGGGCCGCCCCCGGTGTCCGGCCAGACCAGGTCGGCGACGGCGAGCGGGGGACGGGGTTCGGGCTGCCGCAGCAGGAAGTCGGCGTGCCGGCCCATCTCGGGGATCCCGTACGACAGCGGGTGGTCGTGCAGGGTGGTGAACCGGTCGAAGTCGGCGGTCATGGCCCGCAGCCGTTCCTCGTCGCGCAGGGTCCGGCCGACGAGGTTGACCGCGTCGGTGGCGATCTCGCGGAGCGCGGAGTCCAGGGCGGATTCCGGGTCGAGCCCGGCGCCCGCGCCGAAGCACATCCGGCCGGTGGAGCCGTCGAAGCGTTCGGCGCAGCCGGTGACCACGGGGACGGGGAAGCCGATCCGGGTGTCGAAGAAGCGGGCCCGGTAGCCGTACAGGGCCAGCCGGTCGACCATCTGCCGGGTGGCGGGCCGGGTGCTGGTCGCCGGGTCGATCTCGCGCAGGGGCACCTGCCCGTGCCAGGCGAGCAGGAAGGCGTCCCGTTCGATGACCTCCATCAGCCCGAAGTAGACGGCCTCCTCCGTACTGCCCCCGGAAGCGCAGCCGTTGGAGCTCTCCTGCACGAACCTGCCCTCCAGGCCCGGGGCGTGGTAGTAGGCGAGGACCTCGGGTACCGGCCGGGGGCGGTCGTCGCGCAGCGACCAGCCCCACACCCAGGGGATCCTCCGGTCCGGCGCGAAGGGGCGCACCCAGGGGTTCCGGGCGTAGAACTCCTCGTCGTACAGGCCGGTTTCGCGCGGATCGACGGCATTGGGGCCCAGCTCGTCCAGGGAGGCGGTGAGCCGGGTGGTCCTGGCGCGGGCCCGCATCCCGGCGTACCGCTCCAGCGCCTCCAGGATCCCGATGCTCCGGCTGTGCGCGTACGTGTCCGCGTGGCCGCCCCAGAACGTCTCCCGGAGGTAGTCCCCGGACCGGGTCGAGAAGCAGCCGACGGTGGCGGAGGTGGTGGTCGAGGCGACATCGCAGGTCACCGAGGAACCGAGCGCGCCCCAGTGCGGGTTGACGAAGGCGTCCTCCGGCAGCCGGTGGTCCTCCACCCGCCGCACCCGGAAGACACCCGGCCGGTACGGGGGAGCGGGCCGCAGGGTGAGCGCCGCCGCCTCGGCGGTGTCGGCGCGGGGCGCGGAGCAGCCGGGGCACTCCGGATCGGGGACCAGGGGGTGACTGCGTACGGTCATGGCGTCCAGGTCCAGCAGATGGACCCGGGGGTACGGGCCCGGCGCGGGCTCCGCACCGGCGAGCCCCGCCATCAGGGCGGCGACGGCGGTGACCGCGAAGGGCAGCCCGTACGGCCAGTCGCCGACCGCACGGGTGCCGTTGCCCAGTTCGAGGCCCTCGCGCAGGGCCACCGAGCGCACGCCCTGCCAGCGGCGGGCGAGGCAGATGCCGCAGCCGGCGCGCCCGTCCCGGGCGGGCCACGGGCCGATCAGCACCTGCCGGCCGTAGAGGTGGACGGGCACGGCGGGGCCGTCGGCCGGGGTGTCCTCGTCCGGGGCGCCGGTCCGCGCGTACGCGTCCCGGACACCGAGCGGCGCGACCGACACGGCCGGTACGGCGCCGGCACCGCCCTCGCCGAGCGCGTCCCGCAGCGCCGCGGCGAACCGGCCGACGGCTCCGGGGAGTTCGGTGGGCAGGGGGCGTACGGCGGTGTCAGCCGGCATCGGCGGCCGCCCGGGTGAGCAGGACACGCACGGTGTGGATGCCCGCGGTGGGCAGGTCGGCGGCGTGCGTGGGCACGACCAGGGCGTCCCGCCCGGCGGCGGCGAGGCGTTCGAGGACGCGGGTCCATCCGGTGTCGTCCTCCCCGGCCGGGGCGTCCGGGGCGGCGGGCTGTTCGGAGGTGACCGGGACGAGCGCCGCGTCCAGGTCGCGCATCAGCGGGTCGCCGGTGTCCGGGGCGCCGGGTCCTCCGGCCGTCTGGGCCCGTCCTTCGGCTGTCTGGGCTTCGGCTGTCTGGGCCGCGCCGAGCAGGTCCCGCAGGGCGTCCACGGCCGCCGTCGCGAGGTCCGGGGCCGCGCCGACGGCCCAGAGGGCGGGGCGGGGGGTGCCGGTCGTCCGGGCGAGGACGACGGACGCCCCGGAGAACGCCCGCTCGCCGAGGTCCAGCAGCTCGACGGTGAGGCCGAGATGGGCCGCCGACCGCAGCAGGAACACCGGTTCGGGGTCCTCGCCGAGCACCTGGGGCGTGATGACGGAGACCGCGCCGGCCCCCCGGACGGCCCGGCGCAGAGCGTCGTGGGCGAGCGCCGACAGCAGCCCGGCCCCGGCGGCCTCAGGCAGGTCCGCACCGGCTCCGGCACCGGCCCGGGTGGGTTCGAAGCGGCGGTCCGCGTTGTCCGCGCCGAAGGGGCGCACCGCCCCGGCGGGCACCCGGACCACCTCCTTGGTGAGCAGCGAGACGGCCGCCGTCCACCGGGTGGCCGTCCCGGTGCCGCCGGTGCCGGACGCGACGGTGAGGCTGTCCGGGGCCACGGCGGGCAGTTCCGCCGTGGCGTCGTCGGGCGCCGGGGCGGGCACCACGTGTTCGGCGTAGACCGTGGCGGCGGCGTTCAGCGCCCGCAGCCGGGCCCCGGCGGTGTGGTGGACGTCGAAGGCGGTGACCGTCCGGCGGCCCCGGGCGCCGAGGCCCCCCAGGACGACCGAGCCCACCTTCAACGGGGTCTGGGTCAGCTTCTCGTCGGCGTAGGCGGTGAACACCCCGGCGTGCGGGTGGACGAGCGCGGAGCGGCGTTCGAGTGCGGCGAGCGGGCCCTGGGCGGCCTCGTCGTCGGCGGCGGTGGCCGCCGTCGGGAGGAACGCCGGGCGGGTCGGTGCGGAGGCCAGGTCGACCGGCTCGGGCAGGGCGGCGGGCGGCGCGCAGAACGGGCACGCCGGATGCGGCAGCAGAGGCTCCGACGCCACGTCGAAGGAGGCCATGTCCTGGAGCAGGAGCCGGTCGCGGGTCTCTGCCCGCAGCGCGCCGGTGACCAGGCGGAACACCTCGTAGCCCAGCAGGTTGCCGAGCATCGCCGCGAGCGGCCCCACGGGCTGGGCCCCGGGGGTGCCGGTGCCGAGGGCGAGCCCGCTCCAGAGACCGGCGGCCGCCGTGTCGGCCGCATCACCGGCCGCGCCCAGCCGCAGGGCCGCGCAGGCCCAGCAGGCCGCCGCCCCCGGGGTCATGACCGGCCCGACGACGGCCCGTCCCCGGAACGTCCAGGCCGGGAGCAGCGTCCGCCCCTCGGGCACCCCTTCCCGGAGCAGCGCCAGTACGGTGCCCGGCGCCTGGGGACCGGCCGCGGCGACGACGACGTCGTACCCGTCGTAGGCCGCCCAGCCGGGACCGGGCCCCTCCGGGAGTACGGACAGCTCGACGGGGCAGTCCTCCTCCGTCAGCCGGGCCGCCTCCCGGTGGACCGCCGCGAACTCCTCGGCGGTGGTGCCCCCGGAGCCGTCGAGGAGGGTGGCGTCGACGCCGATGGCGGCGCAGCCGTTGCGGATGAGCGACAGCACGCACCAGCGGGCCACGGGACCGTCGCCGAGCACGGCGACCCGGGTGGAGCGGTAGCGGGCGAACCGGGCGTCGGCTTCGTCCGCGTAGTGGTCGATGTAGGCGATCTGCTGGGCGAAGCGTTCGGCGGGCGCCGGGGCCGTCCGCGGGGCCGCCGACTCGTCCGGTGCCGGTACGGGCCGGGCGAAGCCCCGCGCGTAGAGGGCCTTCACGAGTTCGCCGACCATGGCCTTCTGCCGGTCGCCGAAACCCTGGCAGATCTCCTCGACGGATCTGCTGCCGTCCAGGTGGGGCACCAGAAGGGTGGCGAACCGGTAGCCGGATCCGGCGGTGAGCCGGAACCCTCCGTCGGCGTTGTGAAAGATCACGCCGTCGGGCGTCTCGGTGAACAGGACGTCACGGCGGACTCGCGGCCGGGTCCCGGCGGTCTCTGTGTAGGGCGTTGCTGCCATGCGTGCGTCACACCTCTTGTTCTGGGGCCGGGACGGCCGGCCCGGGGGCGGGCCACGCTGTCCGGCTGCGGGCGGGTAGGGGTGTACGGAGCGGTGGTACGGGTGTCAGGGGCGGGGAGTTCCGGGGCCTGGGTCTCAGGGGCCGGGCGGCCGGTCCGGGCGGACGCGATGGGCGGAGTCCGCGGCGCGGTGACGGGCAGTCACCGCAGGGCGGTGGGCCGGGTACTGCCCGCCTGGGGTGTCTCCCCGCACCGTGGCGGACGTGGGAGTGCCCGGGCGCGCCCGGGGGCGGAGGAGGCGGTCGCGCGCCGCGCATGCGCGCGCAGCAGTTCATGCATCCGGAACGCGCCCGGGTGCTCCTCCTCCAGGAGGCCCGCGTCGAGAAGGCGTTCCAGCACGTCTTCGGCCGTCTCCCACGGGACGTCGAGGACGGTGGCGGCCAGCTCCGCGGTGAGCGGGCCCCGGGGCGCCGCCCCGAGCCGGAGATGGGCCTCGGCCAGCACCGGGGGGAGCCGTCCCACCGCCTCGTCCAGGGTCAGCGGTACGGACATCCGGGGGTCGTCGGCCAGGCTGAGGCGGGCCGGCAGGCCGTGGCGGAGCCAGTGCGCGCAGTCGGCGGGCTTGAGGAGGGGCCGGGTGAGCAGCCGGGCGGCGGCGATCCGCAGGGCGAGCGGATGGTGCCCGCACACCTCGGTCAGCAGCCGGGCCCCCGCGGGCTCGGCGGCGACGCGTTCCCGGCCCAGGACGGTCGTGAGCAGGTCATACGACTCGTCGGGGCCGAGCGCGCCGAGCCGGTGCGCGGTGCCGCCGTGCGTGGCGACGAGGGCGGCGAGCCCCATCCGGCTGGTGACGATCGCGGCACCGCCCGCGTTGGCGGTGAGCAGGGGGCGTACCTGGTCGGGGTGGACGGCGTCGTCGAGGATCAGGAGCGTCCGGCCCCGCCCGGTGCCGGGCCCTGCGGGCAGCGCGTCGCGGAGCTCGGCGGCGGCCTCCTCGGTCGGACGCGGGGTGCCGTCGGGCGAGGTCAGCCGCAACAGGACGCACCCGCCAGGGAATTGCCCGCCCACCAGGTGTGCCACGTGCAGGGCGAGCGCGGTCTTGCCGATACCGGGCGCCCCGGAGAGCACGGCCACCGGGGCACGCCCGGCGGCCGCGGCGGACGCCAGCAGCGGGACGAGTTCCTCCACCTGACTCCGGCGCCCGGTGAAGCCGGGCACCGCGGGGAGCGGGGCCGGCGCCCTGCCGCCGCCCTCGCCTCGGCCCTCCGGCGGGAGCAGGTGGGGCGGGAGCGCGGCCGGTGGCGGGGCGGTGGCCAGGAGTGAGACGGGGGCGTGCCCGGTGTCCGGGGCGCCCAGGTCGTCGCCGCGCAGAATCGCCAGTTCCAGGCGCTGGAGCCCGGGCCGGGGGTCGACGCCGAGTTCCTCGCGCAGGTACGCCTTGATCCTCCGGTACTCCGACAGCGCCTCCGTCTGCCGCCCGGTCCGGTAGAGGGCCAGCATCAGCTGCTCGGAAAACCGCTCGTGAGCCGGGTATACGCGCGTAACTTCCCAAAGATCGACGAGGGTTTCGCGGCAACGGCCGTGCCCCAGTTCGATGTCGCAGACCCTCTCCAGGATCCGCAGACGTTCCTCCGCCAGCCGGGGCACCTCGTCCCGGTGCAGCAGCCCGGAGGGCACGTTGGCGAGCAGCGGCCCCTGCCAGAGGGCGAGGGCGGCCCGCAGGGTGTACAGCTCGGAGTTCTCACCGGCCGCCGCCGCCCGGCCGACGAGCTGCCGGAAGTGGAGCAGGTCGAGGGTCTCGGTGTCGGCGTGGATGCGGTAGCCGCCGGCGACCGCCATGACGGCCTGGTCCTCGATGCCGTACTTGGCGAAGATCCGGCGCAGCCGCAGGACGCAGCTCTGGAGCGCGGCCTTGGCCGTGGCGGGCTGTTCCTCGCCCCAGACGGCCTCCTGCAGGTGGTCGGTGGAGACGACCCGTCCCGGCCGGATGAGCAGGGCGGCCAGCAGCGCGGTCGGCTTGGAGGGCGGGAGGACCACGAGGTCCCGCCCATCGGTGATGCTCAGGGGCCCGAGCAGTTGGAACAGCACCGTCGTCCGCCTTCCCGTACACTCTCGGCGGCCCGTCGCCCGGCCGCTGCGTCGTCGTACCCGTACAGGAACCGGGGACTACTGCCAGCCGAAGTCGTGCGCCCGGTTCCCCGGGGGCTCGGGCAGGGCGGGGCTGCTGAGCACGTCGGACGAGGGAGCCGGGGCGAGAGCGCCGCCGCTCAGGGCCGGGGACAGGGGAGCGGGACAGGAGAACCGGTGGAGACGCGTCATGCGGAAGCCCTTCGAACCATCGGTGGGGGAGTGTTCGACAGCACCGTGAGTTTTGTACGCGGGTGACGCGACGGTGAAGGCGAGACCGGTGGACCGATGAGGCCATGGCCCCTTCCGTCCAGCATGTGGATGCCCGGACCGCCCCGGCCACGTGGAGGCGGTCCGCCACCGTTCACGCGTTCGTGGCGGGGCCCTTCACCGCCGCGCAACCGGGTTGCCGAAGAGTAGATTTCGCTGCCCCGAGGTAATAACTCCGGCAAGAGACAGTGCTCCTAGTGTGGAGGGACGATGCTCGACCCCTTGGGTCTGGATGCCACGGCGGAGATCGTCTACCGGGCACTGCTCGCCCAGCCGTACGCGTCCCTCGCGGAGCACCGCTCCCGCCTCGGCCTGACGTCCGCTCAGTTCGACTCCGCGGTGCGGGAGTTATCCGGCCTGTCTCTGGTGCGGCCGGCCGCGAGCGCCGGTGAGCAGCGCCTGCATGTGGTCGATCCCAGGCTGGGCCTGGAGATGCTGCTGACCCGCCGCCGCGCTCTGCTCGCCGCCGAACAGCAGCGCCTGGCGGACGGGGAGGCTGCCGTGGCCGAACTCCTCTGCGGTCTCCCCGCCCCCCATGCCGCCGCCGGTGAGTCGCCGGTGGTGCACCTGGACGGCGTGGACCACGTACGGGACTACCTGGCGCGGTTCCACGAGGAGGTGGAGGAGGAGATCCTGACCTTCGCGACGGGCGGTGCGCAGACGGAGGAGAACATGCACGCCTCCCGCCCCCTCAACCAGGAGCTCCTGGAGCGCGGGGTGCGGATGCGCACGGTCTATCTCGACAGCATCCACAACCACCCGCCGACGGTGGCCCACGTGACCTGGCTGGCCTCTCTCGGCGCCGGGATCCGCACGGCCCCCTCGCTCAGCACCCGCATGATCATCACCGACCACCGCCTGGCCCTGGTCGCCCTGGACGACCAGGACTCCTCGCTCGGCGCACTCGTGGTGTCGGGCCCGGGCCTCATCGCGGCGCTGGAGGCCCTGTTCGAGAACGTCTGGGCCGACGCCGAACCCCTCGGCCCGTCCGAGAAACCCGCCGACCACTCACTGACCCGCCAACAACACGAAACCCTGCGCCTGCTGGCCCGCGGCTACACGGACGAGGCCATAGCCAAACGCCTCGGGGTCTCCCCCCGCACCGCCCGCCGCATCGCCACCGGCCTCCTCGGCCACCTGGACGCACGCAGCCGCTTCCAGGCCGGCGTCCACGCCGCCCAACTCGGCTACCTGCCGGCGGACGGGCCTCGGCCTTGAGAGGCGGGGAGGCTGCCCAGCGGGGGAGGCCGGAGGGATGCCCGGCGACGAGTCGCCGGGCAGGGGCGGGGCTCAGCCCCCGTACGGCCCCATGTTCTGGCTCTGCGCGTGCCCGTGCGCCAGGCCCTGCGCCCGCCCCTGCTCCGCCGCCCCGCGCTCCAAGGCCCCGCGCTCGCCGGACCCGCCGCGCTTCCGAAGCGCTACGAGGCACGCGGCGAGGACCACGCCGAGAACGACCACGACACCGATGACCAGAACCATGTCTTCCCCCCACTCTGCCGGAGGGCCACGGACTGCGGGCCCTCGCCGGTTGTACGCATTGTCGCTTGTAGGGCGCTCATGGGGAAGTGGGGTTCGGGCCGGTGCGCATCCGCTCAGGCGGGCCCGGTGAGGGACGCGGCGAAGGAGGCCAGCGCGGCGAAATCGTCGTCCCGCAGCCCGATCCGCGGATTCACGTGGTGGAGGAGCGCCGGGCCCGGGTGGTGGGCGCTCACGTGCGCGTGGTCGGCGTCGCTCTGTTCGTCGTCCACCCAGGCGAACGAGCGACCGCCGGCGTACGCGATCAACGCCTCGCACTTCCAGTGCACGCCGTCGGGGCGCTCCCGGAACAGACCGTCCCCGAAGTCCACGAACGGCAGCTCGGGCAGGCCGAGTACGGGCCCGATCCACGTGTTCGCGTCGTTCATCCAGGTGGTGGCCCAGCACAGCTCGTAGTCGAGCGCCATCAGGGCCTCGCCATGGGCGGGATCGAGCCACACCCGCAACGGCGGCGCGGAGGAGCGGAGCAGGCCGTGCCCCGTGGCGGCGAGAGCGTCCCGGGGGGACGCGGAGATTGACGATCTCGCCGTTCGCCTGCTCCCAGACTTCCGGGCACCCCTGCTCGCCGCCTGTGGTGCCCAGTTCGGCGGGGGATTTGCCCAGACGGCGCACCGGTGGCGAAGAAGGATCGGCTTCCCGGCCCCGAGTCATCACAGCTCTCCCTTCAGTCCTCCTGAAGTAACCCAGGCCACATCCCGTGTGGTGGCGAAGAACGGCTTTGGATCACCGGCGCGTGGAGCCGCAAGGCGCGCCGCGTCCCCTTCACGGCCTGCGGCAACCGATCGAGGCGCGTTTGACCGCGTACCCGCACAGTCGGGTGCCGTAGAGGTCCAGCGCGTCGTCGGGGTTCGTGGCGTAGTGGGCGGCGACCTCCTCCCAGCGGTCCCAGCTGTAGAGGCGGGCGTGACGGCGGTCGTCGTCGGTGCGTCGGTCCTCGCTGAACTCATCCGCTTCGGCGCGCTGCTGGAGCCATGCCTGCCAGGCGGGATTGCCGGTGGGTTCGGCAGTCTCCGGGCGGACGTCGGCCGGCAATTCGTGGCACGGAGAGGCGGACACCCGGTCGCGGAGGCGCGCGGTGATGTACGCGGCGGGGTTGGCGGGGCGCCAGGTGACCCACCAGGAGGTCAACTCGGCTGCGACGTCGTGCGTGCTGAGCCCCTCGTCAATCAACGGCCGTAGCGCATAGGCGAGTCGGCGTGGTCCCTCGCTCTGCGTCCACGGGACGAGCGGCCGGACGTGGGCGGCGATCCGGATGTCGGCGGCGACCTGCATCGGGCTTCGCGGCGCCGAGCCCCCTGACCGGTCGGTGGTCCGCGCCTTCGCGCGCCTGCGCGGGGTGTCTTTCAACCTCCCTCTCGTTTCAACTGCGCCTGTACGGGGTCGGGCGTCGAGAGATTGGGGCTCACGCCCACGACGACTCGGCCTCTGTGTCACGGTGTTGCCCGCGCTAGGCACCGGCACCCCGACCACCCGGGCCCTGAATCCCTGACCGCCGACGCGGTGATCGTGTGCCCGGTCGTAGGCGTACGGGATGGTGGCCGCGTAGACCGTCGCCGTACCCGCGTACGCCCGCCCGGGCAGCCGAAGATTGCGCCGCGACCCGTGGCGGGCCCAGGCGAGGCACCCCAGCTCCCGGAGGTAGGCGACGTGCCGCTTGACCGTCGCCCTGGAAAGTGCGCACCGTGTGGCCGTGCCATCGAGGTCGTACAGGACGGTCCCCTCGATGTAGTCCATGCGCCGCGCCAGGTCCCGCGCCACGCGTAACGTCGCCTCGCCCGCCTTCGGGTGGAGCCGGGCCTCCTCTATCAGCCACACCACGGCACGCAGCCAGGCCCGGGGCTGAGCATGGCGGGCGGCGGTCGACGAGACCTCCTGTATCGAGGCGGGAACGGGCTGCCAGTGGAGATCCGGGCAGGAGTGAGAGACGCGGCTCGGGGCCGCGCCGGGGATTCGACGCATCACAGTCCAGGGGTGGGAAGAGGGCAGAGCGCGGCGGGGCGCGGGGGCCTGCAACCGACACAAGAATGATCCCATGAGGAGGTCTAACTTGTGGCGGCTTACGAAGATGCGACAGCGAACATGCTGCCGCGCATCGGCCTCTCGGTATCGTGGCCTTCACAGCGCGGGCGAAGGAGAGACATGGACACCCCGAGCGATCGGCTGCTTGACACCGGGGGTGTCGCGGAAGTCGCGGGGATCACGCCCGCCACCGTCCGCCTGTATCTCAAGCGCACGCGCAAGCGCGTGGCCGACGGCCTCAGCGTCAGGCCAGCCGACTTCCCGCTCCCCGACGGTCAGTTCGGGCGTTCTCCCGCCTGGCGGGAGGGCGCCATCAGGGCGTGGCTCGCGGTTCGACCCGGACGCGGGCGTTCGACTCCGGATGTGTAGGTGATCCTCGGGACGCTGTGACTTGCCCTGCCCTGGGCGGATGTACTGGGCCGATGCCGCTTTCGAAGGCGGTTCGGGCGGCGGCTCAGCCCAGTCTGCGGGCGCGGACCGACCTGATGAAGTAGGCCCAAGTCCGTGCGTCCACACGCAACCGCCTCTGGAGAGGCTGCTTGCTGTCGCGCACTACGGCTCCGCCATCGATGAACGCGGCCTCCACACATTCCGTGCCGCTGCCGCCGCTGTACGACGACTTGAACCAGTGGTAGCCGTCTTCGCGTCCCATCACAGCCCCCTGTAAACCTCGTTCAGTAGCGCGACGGACGACTGGAGGTCCAGTGCTTGGGCGCGCAGATACTCGAACGCCAACCTATAGCGTTCGAGTTCCTGAGGCTTTTCCATGAACAAGCCGCCGCCGAGGATGTCCACGTAGACGACATCGAGCTCCGGCGTCGCCCCACCCAGGATGACGAAACTGCCTACAGCCGCCGCGTGCGCCCCTGCGGAAAACGGCAGGATCTGCACCGTGACGTGGGGCTGGGTCGAGAGTGCGAGCAGATGCCGCAACTGCTCGCGCATGACGGAACGTCCCCCGACCATGCGTCGGATCACGGCCTCGTCGATTACCGCCCAGAGGTGTGGGGGCTTGTCGCGTGACAGCAACTCCTGACGCTTCATCCGGATGTCGACCATGCGATTGATCTCTTGGTCGCTGCACCTCATCTCGGATGCGCGGTGAACCGCTTCGGCGTACGAGCGGGTCTGAAGCAGCCCGGGAACGTACATGCAGGCGTAGTGCCCTTCACTCACCACCTCGTCCTCAAGGGTGAGCATCAGGTTCATGGACTCCGGGATCGGGTCCGCCAGAGAGCGCCACCAGCCTTGGACACGAGCGCCCTTGGCTAGTTCGATCAGTGAGTCTCGTTCCTGGTCCGAGGCGCCGTACTCGCGACACAGCGCGTCCACGGCAGGCCACTTGACCGTGCCTTCCTTCGTTTCGTACCGACTCAGTGTGGCTTTGGAGATGCCTACCCGGGCACCTGCCTCCTCCAGCGTGAGGCCCTTGGCATCGCGGAGGCGGCGCAGGTCGGCCCCGAGTTGCCGCCTGCGGGTCGTTGGTCCAACTGACATGTTCCGAGCCCTTCGAGTCGATCTCTGAGGGTGCACGTTGCTGAGCCTTGCAGGCAAGGAGTCGTGCGCCGGGGGCGCGCACTGGCCCCTCGCGCCCCTGATGAGAGGTGGTGAGAGTTCCATTTTGAGAGTTCCAATGCAACTCTACGGAGTGGAGTGATCGCATGGAGTGGTCACTTTTCTGTGGAGGATGGTTCGGCATGGGCGAATGTCGTTTTGGCGTCGAGCGAAAGAAATGGGAGCTGCCGTTCCTGGCGGAGCCGAGCGAACTGGTCGGCATGCGGCGAGCGATCGGGCGCCGCCTCGAGCTCTGGGGCCTCTCGTCGGTGGCCCACGCGGCTCAGCTTTGCGTGACCGAGTTGGTCGGCAACGTCATCAAGCACGTGGGCACCGGAACCCCGGGTTGTCTGGAGGTGAGTATGAACGGCAGCTACGTGCGCATCGGGGTGAGCGATCCTGATGGCCAGCGTCTCCCTACGCTTGTCAGGGCGGCCGGCCTCGGCGAGGAGGGGCGGGGCGTGGCGCTGGTGGATGGAGTGGCTGCTCGCTGGGGAGTGATCCTGCGCGGCGATTCCAAGATCACGTGGTGCGAGATCGCCACAGGTCTGCAGTCGCCCGACAGTCACATCGGGAGTGAGCAGGTAGCGAAGGCTGAGGCACTTCTGGGGCTCTGTGACCTCGTGGCGCGTACGAAGACTTCGAGCCCCAAGGCGACGACCGCAAGGGAGGCTGCGGACACAGCCACCGCCTTGATCGCCGACCTGCTCTTGTGGCTTACGGCGCACGGCTTCGACGCTGACGAAGCGCTCGACCGCGCGCAGCTTCTCTTCGAAGAGGAGTCGGAAGCCGGGTTGGCGTGCGTCATCGGCGCTAGGCGAGGCCCGTCTCACGTGCCCTGCAGGCGGTGACGGCAGAGGGCTTTCGCGACTCGGTGACTGTTCTGCCCTGGGGCGCTGCGGGTCGTGTCCCCCGTCGTGGTGTAGCCGATCGCGGTCCGTCGCCCCCGCTTCGGAGCCATCCAGTACGTGCCGCTACCGGCCGTCGTGCGATCGCCGCTGATCCCGGCCCGGTGAGCCTCAACAGGGTTTCTGGCGAGGGCGATTCGGGCCGCGACCTGCGGATTCCGTCAGCTTGATCGGCTACACCACTCGGCGGGACGCCATCGCGCTGCGCGCCCTCCTGCGCTACCCGGAACGGTCAGCCTGTCGCATCCCGTCATCCAGGCGCGATCGCGGAGTACGCCACTACGTCGGCGGGCATCTCATGTCGGAGATTCCAAGTGACACCTATGGGCTTGCTTCCCTCGTGCGTTACGTATTCAGCCGGCCCGAGCAGCATCCAGGGATGGGGGCCTCCGATGTCCGTCTTCTTGTAGCGTCGGGCGAAGAGGAGGATATGAGTGCCCTTCTTCTGGTGAGTCTGGTAGCGAAGGCCCGTTGCGGACGTCTCTGAGGTCTGATTCTGGGACTCCCAGTGGAACTCGGACTCGTTCAGCGCGTAGTCCTTGTACCGGGTCTCCGGAGAGAAGTCCTTCTCATCCTTCTCCAGGGTGACGAAGAGCGCGTCCGTACGCGTGCTCTCGCACCACCTCGCTCCTTCGCGGAAGTGCCCAGGTAGGAACCCGGCCAGTTTCGACTCGCCCAGGGCTGTGAGGATCTCTTCGCGGCTGTACGAGGCGTGGACGGTCAGCGGTAGATCGGCGTGCGCACCGCGGAGCGGGATGGGCAGGTGGTCGGCGAGTTCCATTACGTGGGCGAGGACCTGGCGGACCTCGTCTCGGAAGGCGTGCTGACCGTGCAACGTTTCCAGGCCCTCTCCGTGGCTTGCGAATTCACCGCCGAGAGGCCACAGAGAAAAGAAGAGCATGCGGGCGTACGCCTGGTCCTGCGGGCCCAGCTGGTCGTACGCGGGGGCGTCATCGCTGAGGAGCTTGGTGTACGCCGCTATGCGGGCCGGGTCGTCGACGTGGAGGAACGCCGGTACACGCTTCAGGAGTGCAGCCTCGCCCTCGGGAGCGGCCGAGTCCAGCAGTTTGGCGCGACGAAGGAGGCCCGTCCAGGAATTGCCGTTGCCGCGGTACAGCTCCCTGACCTCTCGGCCGCTCTCCCGGAGGTAGGTAGAGATCCGCAGCTCCGCACACTCTGAGACTTCGCGCGCGAGCTGCGTGACGTTGACTCTGAGCTGATTGCGGACGTTGTCGAGGATCAGCTCCTTGGCCTTCTTCTCAAGGATGATGTGGCAACCGGAAGGAAGTTGCGGGAAGTCGTGCTCGATGCCCGTCAGCAGACGGTTGCGTGTCAGGTTGGTTAGAGCCCGTAGCGGTGCTTCGAACCGAAATTCCTTGCGGTGTTGACCGATGAAGTCGAGGACCGTCAGAACGGCCTTGTTCTCGGTTCTGCGCAGGCCACGCCCCAGCTGCTGCAGGAAGACGGTTGCGCTCGATGTCGGCCTGAGCAGGAGCAGGGTGTCGACGTCGGGGATGTCGAGTCCTTCGTTGAGCAGGTCGACAGAGAAGATCACCTGGAGCGCCCCGGCACGGAGCTCTTCGAGTGCAGCCCTGCGTTCGGCCCGTGGGGTCTCACCGGAGAGCGCGACCGCCTTGAGCCCGGCGCGTCGAAAGTAGTCGGCCATGAACTCGGCGTGGGCCACTGTGACGCAGAACCCCAGAGCCCGCATCGTTCCCGGATTTGTGACTTTGTCCTTCACGGCCTTGACGACGAGCCTGGCGCGAGCATCGTTACCCGTGAACAGATTGCCGAGAGCGTTCGTGTCGTAGGACCCCCTCTTCCACGTGACCGCACTTAGGTCGGTGTTGTCGGTGATGCCGAAGTAGTGAAACGGGCTCAGCAGTTCGTTTTCGAGGGCTTCCCAGAGCCGCATTTCAGCCGCGATCCGTCCGTCGAAATACTCCTCCTGGATGCTTTTTCCGTCCATCCGCTCGGGGGTGGCGGTGAGTCCGAGGAGCTCCACAGGATCGAAGTGCTTCACGATTCGCCGGTAGGTGTCCGATGTGCCGTGATGGAACTCGTCGATCACGATGACGTCGAAGTGGTCCGGGGCAAGGCGGTCCAGAGTATGTCCCTTGAGCGACTGGGCGCTTGCAAAGACGTGCGTCCAGTCGTCGGGCACCTCGCCGCTGTAGCAGAGCTCGCCGAAGTTCGCGTCTACCAGAACGTTCTGGTAGACGCGCAGGGACTGCTCGAGGATCTCCTTGCGATGGGCCACGAAGAGCAGGCGGAGATCCCGGCCGTGCTTCTGCCGCAATTGCTTGAAGTCCAGGGCGGCCATCACCGTCTTGCCCGTACCGGTGGCTGCAACCAGGAGGTTGCGGTGCCGCTCGTGGACTGTGCGCTCGACTTCGAGGCGTTCCAGCATGTCGCGCTGGTGGGGGTAGGGACGAACCTCCAGCCCGGAAAGCGTGATGACGTTGTTGCCCCGGCGGTCGGAGGGAGCACTGGCCTGAGCAAGGGCCTCGTCCAAACGCTGACCGTCGGCGTCGGGGTCGTACGTCTCGAAGGAGCGCTCGCTCCAATAGGCGTCGAAGGTCGCCTCGAACTTGCGCAGAACCGAGGGGGTTGCCACTGAGGACAGACGGACGTTCCATTCGAGACCGTCGAGGAGCGCTGCCTTCGACAGGTTGGAGCTGCCGACGTATGCCGTGTCGAAGCCGCTCTCACGGCGGAAGAGCCAAGCCTTCGCGTGCAGGCGAGTCGAGCGGAGCTCGTAGTTCACTTTCACTTCGGCGCCGAACTCGCGGACGAGGCGGTCGAGCGCGCGTCGTTCCGTTGCTCCGATGTACGTCGTGGTGAGCACCCTGATGGGGACACCCCGGTCTCGGGCGGAGGCGAGTGCGTCTTCGAGTACGCGTAGGCCGTGCCACTTCACGAACGCGCAGAGAAGATCCACCCGGTCCGTGGTGGCCAGCTCAGCCCGTAGCTCGAATCCGAGGCTCGGGTCCTCGGGTGCGTTGGTGATGAGGGCGGTATCGGAGAGAGGCGTGGCCGGACGTACTGCATAGACGCCTGGAGCTTTCTGCTCGGCGACTGCGAGCAGTTGTCGCGGTCCGTCGAGGACCACGTCAACCCACTCGGCGGCGCCCTTGATGGTTTTGATCGATTCGAGGATGTGATTCGCGGCTACGACCTGCTCCGCCGGATCGAGACCCTGGAGCACCCGACGCACCGTATTCGCGATGTGGCGCGAGAGGATGTGAGGTGCGGAGCCCGCTCCGACTACATCGTCGATAGCCCGCCAGCCAGCGGCGTCTAGCTGCTTTATCCGCTCTTCGAGCCGCTGAGTGATCAGCGTCTCGTAGAGCCCGGCAACCGGCGCCGCGGCAGAAGCGCTGTTGCTGACCATGGGCCACCCCCTCTTCGCGATACCTATGTGCGCAGTTGTATCAAGGGGGTCGGACAGCGAAAGGGCTAGCCAGGCGTCCCCGCCCCCAGCACCCGCACAAACGCCACCCCCCGCTCCCCGCTCAGCTCCACCGCCTCCCCCGTCTCCACGAACCCCGTCCTCCTCAGCACCCCCCGCGACGCCGCATTCCGCACCGCCGCCCTCGCCCTGAGCGTCGTCAGGCCGTACGTCGTGCGGCACAGGTCGAGGAGCTGGTTCACCGTGCTCGTCGCCAGGCCGCGGCCCGTCGCCTTCTCCGCGAGGCGGAAGCCGAGTTCGGCCGTGCCGGCGGTGGCGTCCATCAGGTTGAAGCGGCCCAGGATCTCGCCCGACTCCACCAGGACGTGGAAGTGGCAGACGCCCGCCTCCTGTTCGGCGAGCAGGGCCGCGTGGCGGGGCGGGTAGTCGGTGAAGTAGTCGTCGCCGCGGTCCGGGACCGATGCCGCGAAGAACGTGCGGTTGGCCTCCTCGAACGCGAGGACGGCCGGGGCGTGGTCGGGGCGCAGGCGCTGGAGTTCGGGCATGCGCGAAGAGTACGGAGCCGGGGCGCGCCCCGGCATCCGCAATTCGCCACTGGGGGCGGCCCCGCCTCAGCCCCTACACCCGCCCCCCATGGCACCCCCGATAGGACTCCCCCGACCCGCACCAGCACTCCGCGCTCTTCGCCGGTGGCCACGGCACCGCGCGACCCCGCGCGGCCAGGGTCGTCGCGTACTGGGGGAGGAGGTCCGGGTCCGCCGGGGAGGCGGATTCGGAGGCGGCGAACGCTTCGTAGGAGGGGACCGTGCCGCGGACGATGCCGAGGTTCGGGGTGCCCGCGGTCTGGAGGTCGCGGAGGGCCGTCTCCAGGCGGGCCAGGTGGTCCGGGTGGGAGGCGTATTCGCTGCCCAGGCTCGGGTACGCCGTGAGGAGTTCGCGGAACTCGGCGGCCGGCCAGTGCAGCACCGCCACCGGGAACGGGCGGGACAACGCCGTCCGGTACGTGCCCAGTTCGGCGCGCAGGCGGGTGATCTCGGCGCGCAGCTCGCCCGGGTCCGACGAGCCGAGCGACCACAGCCGCTTCGGGTCGTGGAGCTCGTCCAGCGGGACCGCCGCCGTGTGCAGGGTGTCCGCCAGCTCGTCCCAGGCGTCGTGCCCGACGCCCATCAGGCGGCGCACCCGGTGCCGGCCGGTCAGCAGCGACTGGGTCTGGTACGGGACCTCCTCACCCGGGGCGATCAGCAGGCGCAGGGCCGTGGAGAAGAGGTCGTGGGCCGCTTCCAGCTCGTCGTGGGCCTCCAGCGTCTCGGCCGCGATCTCCCACGGGGCCGCCTCCTGCGGGGCCGCCACGCGGACGCCGTCGATCAGCGCGCGGGCCTCCGCCTCGTGGCCGTACTCCCACAGGTTCGCGGCGCTGAGCGCCTTCACCAGGTGCGGGTGCTCGGTGCGGGCGTCGCCGAGCAGGTCGTCGTAGAGCGTCGTGGCACGGGCGCGCTCGCCGCCGAGTTCCAGGTGGGCCGCGGCCTGGAGGAGCAGCGGTTCGTGGTCCTCGGGGTACTGCGCCGCGGTGCGGAGCAGACGCTCGGCTTCGGAGATGTGGTCGGCAGGAGTGTCGGGGCGCATGCACCACACCGTACTGCTGTGCGGGCATACGGCGGGGGCCACTCCTGGGGCCCCGGGCATGCCGCCGACCCTCTAACGTGTTCCCTCGTGCTCAGACGACGTCCGCAGTTGTTGTGGTTGCTGGTCCCCTACGTGCTCTACCTCGGGGCGCTGCCGTTCGTGAACCGGGTCCGGCCCGTCGTTCTCGGGCTGCCGTTCCTCTTCTTCTGGCTGCTCGGGGCGACCCTGCTGACCCCCGTCGCCGTATGGCTGACCCGGCGGGGTGACCGCCGGTGAACGCGGCCGTCGCGACCTCCGTCTTCGGGGTCTTCATGGTCGCCACCGTCGCCCTGGGGCTGCTCGCCGTACGGGGTACGCGCGGCGGCGGGGGCGGGCTCGCCGAGTGGTCGGTGGGCGGGCGCAGCCTCGGCACCGTCTTCATCTGGGTGCTGATGGCCGGCGAGGGCTACACCAGCTTCAGCTACCTCGGCGCCGCCGGCTGGGGCTACACCTACGGGGCGCCCGTCCTGTACGTCGTCGCGTACATGTCCTGCGGGTACGCCGTCGGCTACGTCGTCGGGCCCATGCTGTGGGCGTACGCGCGCAAGCACGGTCTCGTCGGGATCACCGACATGGTGGCGCACCGCTTCGGGCGGCCCTGGCTCGGCGCGCTCGTCGCCGTCCTGGCGACCGTGTTCCTGCTTCCGTACATCCAGCTCCAGATCACCGGCATGGGCGTCGTCGTCTCCACGATCTCGTACGGCGCCATCAGCCTGAACTGGGCGTACTTCATCGCCTTCGCCGTCACGACCGGCTTCGTCGTGGTCAGCGGGCTGCGCGGCAGCGCCTGGGTGTCCGTGCTGAAGGACCTGCTGGTCATCGTCACGCTCGGGTTCCTGGCGATCTACGTGCCCGTGCACTACTTCGACGGCTACGGGCCCTTCCTCGACCGGCTCGTCGCCGAGAAGAGCGAGTGGCTGACCTTCCCCGGCCACGGGGACAGCGGCCTCGGGCAGGGGTGGTTCATCACCACGTCGTTCCTGAACTCGCTCACCGTGGTGATCTTCCCGACCACCGTCGCCGGCTACCTCGGCGCGAAGAACGCCGACGTGCTCCGCCGCAACGCGATGTGGCTGCCCGCCTACAACGTCCTCCTCTTCGTCCCGATGCTGCTCGGCATGGCGGCGCTGTTCGTGGTGCCGGGGCTGGTCGGCGCCGAGTCCAACCTCGCGCTCTTCAAGCTCGTCACGGACTCGCTGCCCGCCTGGTCCGTCGGCGTCATCGGGGTCGCCGCCGCGCTCTCCTCGATCGTGCCCATGGCCGTGTTCATGCTGGTCATCGGCACGATGTGGGGCCGCAGCGTGCTCTCCCTCGTCCCGCGCTGGGAGCGCCGGCAGAAGGGCGCCGCGCAGCTGGTCGTCGTGGTCGCGGGCTCCCTGGCGCTGCTCCTCACGTACACCGCCCCCAACACCCTCGTACGCCTCTCGCTCATCTCGTACGAGGGCATGGCGCAGCTGCTCCCCATGGTGCTGCTGGGGCTGATGTGGCGGCGGCTGACGCTGCTCGGGGCGATGTCCGGGCTCGTCG
Source organism: Streptomyces sp. NBC_00209 (assembly GCF_045206345.1). Taxonomy (NCBI): domain Bacteria; kingdom Bacillati; phylum Actinomycetota; class Actinomycetes; order Kitasatosporales; family Streptomycetaceae; genus Streptomyces; species Streptomyces sp. NBC_00209. The sequence goes on from NZ_CP108121.1 coordinate 4,616,949, forward strand.
TCGGGGTCGGGGTGGTGTGCGGGTTCGTCTTCACGGAGAACGATCCGGTGTGGGGCGTGAACGCGGGCATCGTCGCCCTCGCCGCCAACCTGGCCGTCGCGCTCGCGGTGACGTACGCCGGTCCGCGCGAGCACGACGAGCGGCCGGACGACGAGGTGCTGGCCCGGGACGAGGTGGCGGCGGACCGGATGGCTGTCAACGTACGTTGACCCGCTCGGCCGGTCGTGTATAACGGATGGACCGACAGGAGCGCATACGGAAGGGAGGCACCGCCCATGGACACCGACGCCATGAGCCGCGTACGCGAAGGTCTCTCCCGCGTCCTGCGCCCCGCGGGGCTGCTCCTTTTCCTCCTCACCGAGGTGCTCCTCGCCGAGGGCGGCAGCCTCTCCGCCGCCGTCGCGCTCGCCGCCACCGCCGCCGTCGGCACCGCGCTCGTCGCCTGCTCGGTCCTCAGCGCCCGCTGCGCCACCCCGGTGCCCCGCACCCGGGTGCGCACCGCCATCCGCGACCGGGAGAAGCGCACCGCGTTCCTCCCGCAACGGGACCCGGACGCGCAGGGGCGCCGACGCCCCCGAGCGCCGGGCCGCGCCCTCCTGACGGCTGCCGCGTAAGCACACCAGCGCCTTTCGCGGACCCGTCACGCCGAAGCACGTACTCCTCGCTTCCCGCATGACGAGACCCCGGAGGGCCCACCCATGTCCGCCTTCATGTCCGCTTTCGCCAGCCTGGTCGGCGCCCTCGCCGACCTGCTCCACCCGCTCTTCCAGGGCGCCTCCACCGCAGCCGCGATCGTTCTGTTCACCGCGCTCGTCCGGCTCGCCGTGCACCCGCTCTCACGGGCCGCCGCACGCGGGCAGAAGGCGCAGCGCCGGCTCCAGCCGCAGATCGCCGAGCTGCGCAAGAAGCACGGCAAGGACCGCGAGCGGATGCAGAAGGCGCTCATGGAGCTGCACCGCGAGGAGAAGGTCTCGCCGCTCTCCGGCTGTCTGCCGAGCCTGCTCCAGATGCCGGCGTTCTTCCTGCTCTACCACCTCTTCTCCAGCCAGAAGATCGGCGACAAGGCCAACTCGCTCCTCGGCCACCAGCTCTTCGACGCCCCGCTGGGCGAGCGGTGGCACGACGCCCTGTCGCACGGCGGGATGTTCGGCGCGCAGGGCCTCGTCTACCTGGGCCTCTTCGTGATCGTGGCCGCCGTCGCCACCTTCAACTACGGGCGTACGAAGCGTCAGATGGCCGCCAACCCGGTCACCCCGGCCACCGGCCCCGACGGGCAGCCGATGCCTGGCATGGGCGCGATGAACCAGCTCATGCCGCTGATGTCCTTCTTCACCCTCTTCACCGTCGCCTTCGTGCCGCTGGCCGCCGCGCTGTACGTGGTCACCAGCACGACCTGGACCGCGATCGAGCGGGCCTTCCTGTACCGCGACATGACCGTGCCGGGCGCCGCGGTCGCCACGGCCGCGTAACGGCGGCGCCGGGGCGGCCCGGTCCAGGTGGTGAACAGGGTCTTGCGGAGTGATCGGATGTCTTGGAGGATCGGACAAGCCTGCGATGGCCGCCACCCATCCGACGGGCCTGATCCCGACCGAGGAGAACGACTCTTGAAGCTGCTTCGTGTGGGTACGGCGGGCGCGGAACGACCGGCGCTGCTGGACGAGGACGGAACCCTGCGTGACCTGTCGGGCGTCGTCCCCGACATCGACAGCGCCCTGTTCGCCGACGAGGACGCGCTCGCCCGGGTGCGTGCCGCCGCGGCCGCGTCCGGCGGGCTGCCGGCGCTCGACGCCGAAGGGCTGCGGGTGGGCCCGCCGCTCGCCCGCATCGGCAAGATCGTGTGCATCGGGCTGAACTACCACGACCACGCCACGGAGACCGGGGCGCGGATTCCCGACGAGCCGATCCTGTTCTTCAAGGCCCCGGACACCGTCGTCGGGCCCGAGGACACCGTGCTCGTGCCGCGCGGCAGCGTGAAGACCGACTGGGAGGTCGAGCTTGCCGTCGTCATCGGACGCACCGCGCGCTACCTGGAGACGGCCGAGGAAGGGCTCGCCCACGTCGCCGGGTACGCGGTCGCGCACGACGTCTCCGAGCGCGAGTTCCAGATCGAGCGCGGCGGCACCTGGGACAAGGGCAAGAACTGCGAGACGTTCAACCCGCTCGGCCCCTGGCTGGTCACTGCCGACGAGGTCGCCGACCCGCAGGCCCTCCCGCTGAAGCTCTGGGTCAACGGCGAGCTGAAGCAGGACGGCTCCACCGCCGACCAGATCTTCCCGGTCGGCGAGGTCGTCCGCTATCTGAGCCGGTTCATGACGCTCTACCCGGGCGACGTCATCAACACCGGCACCCCGGCCGGCGTCGCCATGGGCCGGCCCGAGCCCAAGCCGTACCTGCGGGCGGGCGACGTCGTTGAGCTGGAGATCGACGGGCTCGGCCGGCAGCGGCAGGAGCTGAAGGACGCCTAGGGACGCTTAGGGGCGCCCGATACATCGGAGGGGTGAGGTCCGTTCGTACGCGGACCTCACCCCTCCGTACGTGTCAGCCGTCGATCCGCGACACGAACTGCTCCAGCGCCTCCACCACCAGCGCGTGGTCCTCCGCCTGCGGCAGCCCCGAGACCGTCACCGAGCCGATGACGCCCGCGCCCTCGACCGCGACCGGGAACGAGCCGCCGTGCGCCGCGTACACGTCCGGGTCCAGCCGGGACGCCTCGTCGAACGTCGTCCCCTTCGCCCGGAACCGCGTCCCCACCAGGTACGAGCTCTCGCCGTACCGCTCGACCACCCGGCGCTTGCGGTCGATCCACGCGTCGTTGTCCGCGCTCGAACCGGGCAGCGCCGCGTGGAACAGCTGCTGCGCCCCGCGCCGGATGTCGATCGCGACCGGGGCGTGCCGCTCCCGGGCCAGCGAGACCAGCAGCCCGCCGAGCGCGTAGGCGTCGTCGTAGCCGAAGTGCGGCAGGGTGAGCCGGCGCTCCTGGGCGATCAGCTCGGAGATGGTCGGAGCGGTGGGGTTCATACGGGCTGCTCCTCGGTGACGTGGGCGGAGGCGCCGACGGGCCGCAGGGTGACGGTGACCCCCTCGCGGGCCGAGCGGCGGGCCGCCTCCAGGACGTCCAGGGTCGCGGCGGCCTGAAGGGCGGTCACCGGATTGTCGCCCGTCCCGCGCAGCGCGTCGTTGACCGCCGCGTAGTACGCCGGGTAGTCGCCCGGGAGCGTACGGACCGGGGTGCCGCCGCCCGTGAGCGGGGACTCGCCCGCGCCGAGCCGGCCCCACAGCTCCTCGCCCTCCTCGCCCCACGGCTCGCCCGGGGCCGGGCGGGCGCCCTCGCGCAGGGCGGCCTCCTGGGGGTCGAGGCCGTACTTCACGAAGCCGGCGCTCGACCCGAGCACCCGGAAGCGGGGCCCGAGCTGGGCCGCCGTGGCGCTCACGTACAGGTGCGAGCGGACCCCGGAGGTGTGGGTGATCGCGAGGAACGTGTCGTCGTCGGCCGCCGCGCCCGGGCGCCGCAGGTCCGACTCCGCGTACACCTGGGCCGCCGGGCCGAACAGGGTCAGGGCCTGGTCGACCACGTGACTGCCCAGGTCGTACAGCAGCCCGCCGATCTCCTGCGGGTCGCCGGACTCGCGCCAGCCGCCCTTCAGCCGCGGGCGCCACCGCTCGTACCGGGACTCGAAGCGCTGGACCTCGCCCAGGGCGCCGTCCGCGAGGAGCGCGCGCAGGGTGAGGAAGTCGTTGTCCCAGCGGCGGTTCTGGAAGACCGAGAGCAGCAGCCCGCGCTCCTCGGCCAGCGCCGCCAGCTCCCGGGCCTCGGCCGCCGTGCCCGCGACCGGCTTGTCCACGACCACCGGAAGCCCGGCCTCCAGGGCCGCCCGCGCGAGCGGTACGTGGGTCTTGTTCGGCGACGCGATGACGATCAGGTCCAGCTCGTCCGCCCGCCGCCACAGCTCGTCGGGGGAGTCGGCGAACCGTACGCCGGGGTAGGCGGCGCGGGCCTGGGCGCGGCGCTCCTCGTCGCGGGTGACGACCGTGTCGAGGGCCAGTCCTTCGGTGGCGGTGATCAGCGGGGCGTGGAAGACGGACCCCGCCAGGCCGTAGCCGACGAGTCCGACGCGCAAGGGGGAGCCGGAGGTGTGGGAGGTCATGCCGTCCACTTTGGCAACGCTGTTGCCAAAGTGCAAGCGCGGGCCACAATGGTCTCGTGAACAGGAGCAACACCGGCGCGAACCTTCCCGCCCTGCGCAGCCACAACGCGGCCCTCGTCCTCGATCTGCTGCGGGTGGCCGGCGAGCGCGGCATCAGCCGGCTCGAACTCGCCGAGCGCACCGGACTCACCCCGCAGGCCGTCAGCAAGATCACCGCCCGGCTGCGCGCCGAGGGCCTGGCCGCCGAGGCGGGCCGCCGCGCCTCCACGGGCGGCAAGCCCCGGACCGTGCTGCGGCTGGTCCCCGAGGCCGGGCACGCGGTGGGGCTGCACCTGGACCGCGACGGGCTGACCGTGGTGCTCGTGGACCTCGCGGGCGTCGTCGCCGAAAGCCGTACGGCTCCGCTGGACTTCGGGGCCCCGGCGGACGAGGTGCTGGGGGCCGCCGCCGGGGCGGTCGCCGCCGTGCGGGGGGACGGGGCGCTGCCGGTGCTCGGGGTGGGCGTCGCCGTGCCGGGGCCGCTGGACCACCGGGGCGGGGTGCTGCACCGCGTCACGGGGTTCCCGCGGTGGGACGGCTACCCGCTGCGCGACGCGCTCGCCGCCCGGACCGGGCTGCCCGTGGTCCTCGACAAGGACACCAACGCCGCCGCCCTCGGCCTGGCCCTCGGCGCGGAGGGCCCCGCCGACTTCGCGTACCTCCACCTCGGCACCGGCCTCGGCGCCGGGCTCGTCCTCGGCGGCGCGGTGCACCGGGGGGAGCGGACGGGGGCGGGCGAGTTCGGGCACCAGACCGTGCAGCTGGACGGCCTCCGGTGCGGCTGCGGCGGACGCGGCTGCCTGGAGGCGCTGTGCCTGGCCGCCGTCCGCAGGGGCGACGCGGCCGAGGCGGCCCGGGTGCTCGGGACCGGCGCCGCCAACCTCGTCGGGCTCCTCGACATCGACCGCGTGGTCCTGGGCGGCCGCACGGTCGCCGCCGACCCGGACACGTACGTACGCGGGGTGCGCGCGGTCCTCGACGCACGCTCCCGCCGCGACGGGGTGCGGGGCGCCCCGGTCCCGGTCACCGCCCACCGCGCGGGCGACCGCCCGGTCGCGGAGGGCGCGGCGCAGCTGGTGCTGGGCCGGTTGTTCGGGCGGGTGGGGGAGGCGGTCGGCCCCTGAGGCCGGGGGCCGACCGGGTCGACCACCGCCGCCGTCCGGGCGGCCCCCCGGCACGCCTGCGCCGGGCGCTCGCGCGCGCGTGGCAGGGTCGCCGCCCCAGGGCGTGTTCCCGGAGCGCCGCCGTCCGTACGGCCGGCGGGCCGGCCCGCGTCCCGACCGGCCCTTGCCGTACGAAGTGGAGGCTGCCCCGCCATGCCACCCGAACCCGCAGAGCCCACCGAGACCACCGAACATCCCGGCACCGGCCGCACCCGGCACGGCCTCGCGCTCGGCCTTGCCGCCGCGAGCGTGATGCCCGTGGTCCTCGGCGGGGCGACCGCGGCCGCCGCCCCGCAGCGCAGCGCGGTCGCCGGAACGGCCGGCGGGCTGAGCCGGGCGAGCGCCCCCGGCTCGGCCACCGCCGACCAGCAGCCGGCCTGCGGGAACCCCGCGTCGGCCGGCTTCCCCATCGACACCCGCATCCACGGCGGGCCCGAGACCTACGCGTCCGGCGGCGGCTACGGCACCTGGTTCCTGGACCTGACGAACACGACCACCGAGTCCTGCCGGGCGATCCACCCCGTGCTCGTCCTCACCGACGAGGAACGGGCGCTGACCTCGGACCAGATCCAGCTCCAGTTCTCGGAGCGCGCCCACCCCGGGGTCGAGCACCGGGTGACCTGGGAGACGACCGACCGGGACGAGCACATCGGGGTCTTCGGCGGCGAGGGCGACGACGCCTTCCCCGGGTTCACCGTGCCCGCCGGACGCACCGTCACCGTTCAGGTCCGGCTGGCCTTCACCTCCGACACGAACCCGGGCCGGATCACCGCGAACGCCGCGATCGTCCAGCGCCGGGGCGGCGGGAGCGGCACGGGGGGCGACGGGGAGTGGGTCGGCGAGTCCGAGGACTACCCGTTCGCCGTGGTCGAGCCCGACGAGGACGGCACCGGGACCGGTGAGACGGACGGCGACCGCGAGAGCGCGGACGGGACGGCCCGGGAGCACGTGGGCGGCACCGGCGAGAACGAGGACGAGGGGAGCGGCACGGTGAAGGGCAAGGGCGACGAGGGGTACGCGGACCCGGGCAGGACGGGTACCACCCGGCGCCCCGTGCCCCCGGGCACCGACCCGGCGGGGGTACCGCAGCTCGCCGCCACCGGCATCTCCGTTCCCCTCCCCCTACCCGCCCTGACCGTCTCCGGATTCCTGATCGGCGGCGGCGCGATGGTGCTCGCCGCCCGCCGGAACCGCCGCACGAACCACTGATCACCAAGTGGTCAGCCAGTACCTCCAGGTCAAGCTATCGGCCTAAACTCGGGGCCGTCGGCGCTGCACAACGCGGTGCCGCCGGCGTCCCCGCATCTGGCGTACGGCAACTGGAGTCCCACATGGCAGAGCGCAAGCCGATCTCGTCCTGGCTGACCGACATGGACGGAGTCCTCATCCACGAGGGCACCCCGATCCCCGGCGCCGACGCCTTCATCAAGCGGCTGCGTGACTCGGGACTGCCCTTCCTGGTCCTGACCAACAACTCGATCTACACCGCCCGCGACCTGCACGCCCGGCTGAACCGCATGGGCCTGGACGTGCCCGTCGAGAACATCTGGACCTCCGCCCTCGCCACCGCCCAGTTCCTGGACGACCAGCGCCCCGGCGGCACGGCGTACGTCATCGGCGAGGCCGGGCTCACCACCGCGCTGCACGACATCGGGTACGTCCTCACCGACCACGACCCCGACTACGTGGTGCTCGGTGAGACGCGTACGTACTCCTTCGAGGCGCTCACCAAGGCGATCCGGCTGATCAACGCCGGGGCCCGGTTCATCTGCACCAACCCGGACGAGACGGGCCCGTCCGCCGAGGGCCCGCTGCCCGCGACCGGCTCCGTCGCCGCCCTGATCACCAAGGCGACCGGCAAGGCCCCCTACTTCGCGGGCAAGCCGAACCCGCTGATGATGCGCACCGGGCTCAACGCGATCGGCGCCCACTCCGAGTCCAGCGCCATGATCGGCGACCGGATGGACACCGACGTGCTGGCCGGTCTGGAGGCGGGCATGCAGACGTTCCTGGTGCTCACCGGGCTGACCACGGTCGCGGACATCGACAGGTACCCGTTCCGGCCGTCCACGGTCGTGGACTCCATCGCGGACCTGATCGACCTGGTCGACCTGGGCTGACACCGCCTCGACGCGGGGGAGCGGGGCCCACTCCACCGGCCCAGCGCCCCCGCGCTCCGGATGCGAAAAGCCCCGGCGCGCGTGAACCTTCCCTCAGGAGGTTCACGATGCGTTCCATACCCCTCACGTTCTGTGCCGCCGCACTGGCCGCGGCGACCCTGGTGCCGATCCCCTCGGCACTGGCCGAATCCGGCTCCGGCCACGAGGACTCCCGGTCCCGTGCCGCCCTGTCGGTCTCGCCCTCGTCCGCCGCCCCGGGCGGCGAGGTCGAGCTGGAGCTGTCCGGCTGCAAGGCCAAGGAGGCCAAGGGGAACTCCGACGCCTTCGTCTCCGAGGCGCGGTTCTCGTCCGGCGGCGACCGAACGCTCCACGCCGAGGCGCGCGTCCGCGCGGACGCCGAGCCCGGCGACTACGACGTCCAGGCGATCTGCGACCAGCACACCCGGGTGACCGCGACGCTCACCGTCGTGCACCGCGAGCGGCCCGTGCCCATCGCCCCGGTCCACGCGGGCGGCGGAGGCACCGCCGTGCTCGCGAGCGAGACCGCCGAGCAGGACGGCCCCGGCACCGCCCACGAGGTGATCGGCCTCGGACTGGCCGCGGTCGCGGCCGTCGCCGTCGCCTTCCGCAGCGTGCGCCGTCGCCGTCCGGCGGCCGACTGACATGTCCGCACCGGAGGAGGCGGCGGGGCGCGGCAGGCTGCTCACCGGAGTGACCTGGGCCGTCATCCTGCTGGGCCTGTGGCTCTGGGGCCGCGGGATCACGGACGGCTCGGGCATCGGCTCGGCCCCGACCACCGGCGACGTCGCCGCGGTCGGGCGCCCGCTCGGCGTGCCGCTGCCCCCGGCGCACGCGCCGATCGGGGGCGTCGCGCCGAAGAGCGTCGAGATCCCGTCGATCGGCGTCGAGGCCCCCGTCGTCTCCCGGGGCCTCGACGCGGACGGCGCCATCGAGCCGCCGTCCTTCGACACGCCCCAGACGGTCGGCTGGTACGGGGACGGCACCCGGCCCGGCGCCGAGGGACCGGCCCTCTTCGTCGGCCATGTCGACACCGAGACCAAGCCCGCCGTCTTCTACGGGCTCAGCGCGGCCCGCCCCGGCGCGAAGGTCGACGTGACCCGCACGGACGGCACGGTCGCCGAGTTCACCATCGATGACGTGCAGGTCCTCACCCGTGCCCGGTTCGACGCCCAGAAGGCGTACGGGCCCCGCAAGGACGGGCGGGCGGAGCTGCGGCTGATCACCTGCGGCGGCACGTACGACCAGAAGTCCCACTCGTACACCGCGAATGTGATCGTCTCGGCCTACCTGACGGCGGAGAAGAGCACGGCGAAGGCGGCCTGATCCGCGCGAAGGACCGGTACCCGGCCCGGCCGCCGCCCGTTCCCCGGGCTGCGGCCGGGCCGGTCCTCGACCGCGGTGCGCGGGCCGCGGGAGTGGCCCGGCGCGGACACGGGAGGTCGGTGGCGTCCGGGTCCGCCGCACCCCCCACTGTAGGGGGACGCGCCCCGTCCGCCCAGCCGTTTTCTGACTTTACGTCGATAACCGGTCACCCTCCGCACGCGTGAAGCGGTCGCGGAAGCGCATCGAAGAACGACCAAGGCCCCCTCGCGTGAAGCGAGGGGGCCTTGGCTGTGCGTGCGCCGCCAGGGACTCGAACCCCGGACCCGCTGATTAAGAGTCAGCTGCTCTAACCAACTGAGCTAGCGGCGCCTGCTGACCTGGAAAACTCTACCCGATCCCCGGCGGTGCTCCTGACACCCTCCGGCCTTCCCGGCCTGTCGGATGGTCGTTTTTTCCCTTCTATCCGTCAAACTGCGGTATGTCGCGACGTAGGTCGCGATCGTTGCCACGCTGACGCCCGAGCAGATGCGCCCGAGGAACTTGACGACTGCGGAGGGGAATCGCATGACTGTGCCGGCCTTCGAGGAGTACGTACCCGCCATCGACTGCCCCTGCCCCGGCTGCGCCGCCCAGCGGCGGACCGCCGCCGGGGGACTTCCCGTGCGGTACGGGGGACACCCGGCCGCGCACGGCGCACGGCGCGCGATGGTGCTGGTCACCGCCGCCGGGGTGGTGCTCGGCGGCGGGGCCGCGGAGTCCGCCGGGGCGCCCGCCGACCCCGCCCCGGTACCCGGCACGGGGGTGCCGACCGGTATCGGCCCGCTGCCGGACAGCCCCCAGGGGCTGCCGGGTCCGCTCCAGGGCGTGGGTTCGCCGGGACCGGCGGCGACCCAGGCCGCGACGCCCGAGCCGCGGGCGACGACCCGGACCGAGATCATCAACCGCGCGAAGAAGTGGCTGGACGCGCAGGTCCCGTACAGCATGTCGAAGTACTGGTCGGACGGGTACCGGCAGGACTGCTCCGGCTATGTGTCGATGGCCTGGAACCTGCCGGGCAACGAGTGGACCGGCAGCCTCGCCGCGTACGGCACCCGCATCGCCCGCGCGGACCTCCAGCCCGGCGACATCCTGCTCTTCCACAACCTCGCCGACCCCGGGAACGGCTCGCACGTCACGATCTTCGGCGGCTGGACCACTTCCACGCACACGCACTACACGGCGTACGAGCAGACCAAGCCGCACACCCGCAAGCAGACGACGCCCATGGCGTACTGGACCAACTCCGCGAGCTATGTCGCCTACCGCTACAAGGGCCTGAGCACGGGGAAGTCCGGCAGCGAGGCGGAGAAGGACCCGTTCCCCGGCGTGGCGAAGTTCGGGCCCCGCACGAAGAACGCGTACGTGACCCGGCTCGGCGCGATGCTCGTCGCCCGGGGCGGCAAGCGCTTCTACAAGATCGGCCCCGACCCGGTCTGGACCGACGCCGACCGCCGGGCCACCCGGGCGTTCCAGCAGGCCTAGGGGTGGAAGGGCGCCGAGGCCGACGGCATCCCCGGCCCCGACACCTGGCGGCTGCTGGTGACCGGAACCGGCCGCGACATCCCCGCCGCGAGCGGGCAGGGCGGCGCGAAGGCGGCCCCGGCCTTTCCCGGACGGGGCTATTTCCGGCCGGGTCGGTCCAACAGCCATGTCGACCGGCTCGGAAAACAGTTGGTGAAGAAGGGGTACGGCGCGCACTACCGGCTGGGCCCCAGCCCCCGGTGGACCGAGGCGGACCGGCGCAATGTCGAGACCTTCCAGAAGGCCCAGGGCTGGCGGGGGACGGAGGCCGACGGCTATCCGGGCCCGGAGACCTGGCGGCGACTCTTCGCGTGACACGACGGACATGACGGAGGCGGAAATGCGATCCACGGTGTCGGACAGCTCCGGAAACCCGGAGTACGGCCAGGAGACGGAGTACGGAGCGGTCCCGGTAGGGGAATGGGTCGGCCCGGGCGGAGCGGGCAGCGTCACGGACGCCTGGGCCGCGCGGGCCGCGGCGGACGAGCCGGTCGCCGAGGGGCTGCCGGTGCGGGGTGCCGGCCCGGCTGCGCCCCGCGCGCCCGAGCCGCCTCCCCTCTTCAGGCCCGTCTCGGTGTCGGTGCCCTCGGACGAGGACGTAGTGGTCCAGGTCGCGGAGGTGCCGGAGCCGGCCGCTCCGGACGGCGGCGGGGACACGGATTCCGTCGTCGATCTGGTGCTCGACCTCCCGTCGGGCGAGGAGGACCGCAAGACCTCGCTCGGGGCCACCTCCGCTTCGGTGTCGGTGCCGGCCGAGGCCCGCGCGGAGGAGCCGCAGGACGCGGCGCCCGAGGACGCGCGTCCTGCGGAGGCGCCCGCGCCGGAACCCGTCAAGGACGCGGCGCCCGAGGACGCCGTGCCCCTCGTGGACGCTCCCCGGCCCGAGCCCGTCCTCGCTCTCACCGGCGGCCGCGTGCCCCGCCCCGACCCCATCCGGGACAGCGGCCGTCACCAGGCGGTCATCGCCAACGAGCGCACCGCCTCCATCCCCGTGCACCTCCTCTTCCGCGAGGACCAGCGCGCCGGTGCCGCCGCCGTGCCGCCCACCGTCGTACGGCCGGGCGGGGGCGAGCCGGGTGCCGGGGTGCGGCGGCCCCCCGTGCCGAGGACACCGCGGGTGCGGCCCTCGACCCGGCCCGCCCCCGACGCCGACCCCCGGCTGCGCGAGCGGCCCGGGCCCGCGCTGCCCGGCTGGGCCGCGCTGCTCACCGGCTTCGGCGGGATCGCGGCGGCGGGCGGTGTCCTGTGGTGGACCGGGGTGGTTCCGGCCGCCGTGCTCGCCCGGGTCGGGCTCGGGCCGCGCCCGTACGAAGGGCTGCCCACCGGCGCCTGGGCGGCGCTCGTGTTCCTGACGGCCGTGGTGCTCTTCGCGCTCGGCGGCCTGGGCCGGGGACGGGTCGGGCACGCCTGGGTGCTCACGCTCTTCGGGCAGTACCGGGGCAGCGTGCGGCGCACCGGTCTGGTGTGGGTCAGCCCGCTGCTGCTGCGCCGCCGGATCGACGTACGGCTGCGGCACTGGCGCAGCGAGCCGCTGCCCGCCGTGGACGCGAACGGCACGGCGCTGCGGGTCGTCGTCCAGGTCGTGTGGCGGGTCAAGGACACCGTGCGGGCGGCGCTCGGGATCGAGGACCACGAGGCGTACCTGCGCGAGCAGGTCGAGGCCGCGATGGCCCGGGTCCTGTCCCAGCTGCCCGCCGACGCCTTCCACGAGGACGCGCACACCCTGCGCGACGCGGAGGCGGTCGGCGACGCGCTGACCCGGATGCTGAAGGCGGACTGCGAGCCGGTCGGCGTCGAGGTGTACTCCGCCCAGCCGACCGGGATCGAGTACGCGCCGGAGGTCGCGGCGGCCATGCAGCGGCGCCGGATCGCGGCGATCGACGCGCAGCACCGGGACAGCGTGCTGACTTCGGTCGTCGACGCGGTGGACGACACCGTCAGCAGGCTCACGGAACGAGGGCTCGTGGAGCTGGACGATTACGAACGGAAGGCGCTGGTCAAGGACTTGACGGTGGCGTTCTACGTAGGGCGGACCGGGGGCGACGGCAACTGAGGAGGCGTGGGGGGAGGTTCCAGGGCTACCGGAATCCTGCGCTCATTGGTCTGGACATGGTCAAGGCGCGGCAATAATCTAAGCCTTGGTCTAGACCGCAGAACGCGCGTACGCGGCAGTGCTCATGGAATCCCCACTCCCCCCACGATCCGAGGAGCGACATCTCATGCGTATGAAGGCAAGCGCGGCCCTGGTCGGCCTGGCGGTAGCGGGCGTCTCGATGTTCGCGACGAGCAGCGCCAGCAGCCACGGCTACACGGACAGCCCGATCAGCCGTCAGAAGCTGTGCGCCAACGGGACGGTGACCGGCTGCGGCAACATCCAGTGGGAGCCGCAGAGCGTCGAGGGACCGAAGGGCTTCCCGGCGGCCGGGCCGGCCGACGGGGCGATCTGCTCCGGTGGCCATGGCGAGTTCGCCCAGCTGGACGACCCGCGCGGCGGCAACTGGCCCGCCACCAACGTGACCGCCGGCCAGGGCTTCAGCTTCCGCTGGCAGTTCACCGCCCGCCACGCCACCACGGACTTCCGGTACTACATCACCAAGGACGGCTGGGACCCCACCAAGCCGCTCACCCGGGCCGACCTGGAGCCGCAGCCGTTCATGACGGTGCCGTACAACAACCAGCAGCCCCCGGCGACCCTGACCCAGCAGGGCACCATCCCGACCCAGAAGTCCGGGAAGCACATCATCCTGAGCGTCTGGAACATCGCGGACACGGCCAACGCGTTCTACGCGTGCTCGGACGTCCAGTTCTGACGCCTGCGGGTGACCGTGCCGCGTAGGTGACGTGCTGCCGGCGGGCAGCACGGCGAGCCCCGGGGAGTCCAAGGACTCCCCGGGGCTTCGCTGTGCCGGTGCCGGCCGGGTCACGGTCAGACCCCGGCCGGGACCGGAGCCGTGGCCGGTGCCGGCCGGGTCGCCCGGCGCAGCAGGGTCGCCGCGAGCACCGCACCGGTCAGCAGGACCAGGGACCCGGTCATCGAGGCGTACCGCATGCTGTGCACGAAGGCGTCCCGGCCGATCGCGATCAGCGAGTCGTCACCGGTGGCCAGCGCGCCCGGCAGGGTCTTGCGGGCGGCCTCGGGGGCGGCGGCGGGCATGTCCGCCCGGTAGACCGCGGTGGCGACGGCGCCCAGCAGGGCCATGCCCAGCGCCCCTCCGAACTCCCCTCCGGTCTCCAGGAGCGAGGCGGCCGAGCCGGCCTTCTCCGGCGGGCTGGCGGACATCGCCATGTCCGAGACGAGCGCCATCACCGCGACGATGCCGCTGCTCATCACGGCCGAGCCGATCAGCAGCAGGACCAGCGAGTCGGTCCCGGCCAGCGTGAAGACCCCGAAGCCGGCCGCGCCGACGGTGAACCCGCCGCAGACCACGTATGCCCGCTGCACCCGCTGGGCGAGCACGGTCGCCGCGGGCGCCGCCGCGCCGACCGCCAGGGACGGGGCCAGGCTCCACAGCGCGGCCTCCATCGTGCTCATGCCGAGCACCGACTGCAGGTACTGGGTGGTGAAGAAGGCCGAGCCCATCATCGCGAAGGAGGCCAGCGCGTTGAGTCCGATCCCGGTGCCGAAGCCCCGGCCCCGGAACAGCTCCCGGCTGATCATCGCGTCGGGGCGGGTGTGCTGCCGGTGGACGAAGACCCAGCCGACGGCCAGCCCGGCGGCGATCACCGCGGCCCAGGTGATGTCGAACCCGTGGGCGGCGCTCTCCTTGATGCCGTAGACCACCGGCAGCACCGCGCCCATGGACAGCGGGACGCTTCTGAAGTCGAAGCGGCCCGGGTTCGGGTCCTTGAACTCCGGCACCAGCAGCGGCACGAGCGCCAGCAGCAGCACCATCGCGGGCACGTTGATCAGGAAGACCGAGCCCCACCAGAAGTGCTGGAGCATCACCCCGCTGAGCACCGAGCCGAGCGCGACCCCGCCGGCCATGGCGCCCGACCAGATGCCGATCGCCTTCGCCCGCTGCTGCTCGTTCCGGAACATGTTGCGCACGAGCCCGATCGTGGACGGCATCAGCGTCGCCCCGCCGATCCCGAGGACCGCCCGGGCCGCGATCAGCATCTCCGGGCTGTTCGCGTAGGCGGCGCAGACCGAGGCGGCGCCGAAGGCGAGCGCCCCGATCATCAGCAGCTTGCGGCGGCCGATGCGGTCGCCCAGGGAGCCCATCGTGATGAGGAGGCCGGCCAGGGCGAAGGCGTACACATCGAAGATCCACAGCTGCTGCGTCGCGCTGGGGGCGAGGTCCCGGTCGATGGACGGGATCGCGAAGAAGAGGACGGAGACGTCCATCGAGACGAGGAGGAGGGGGAGGAGCAGGACCAGGAAGGCGGTCCACTCCCGACGTCCGGCGAGTGCGCCGGCGGCGGCGGTGGTGCTCGTGGGGTTCGTCATGCCAAGGAATATACGATTGTTTAAAACAGTTGTCTAGTACGACTGTGTAAAACGTTTGTACATGACGGAGGGCAGCGCAAAACGCACGAGGCGGTCTCCGTGGATACGGAAACCGCCTCGTGCGTTGTCTGTGCGCCGCCAGGGACTCGAACCCCGGACCCGCTGATTAAGAGTCAGCTGCTCTAACCAACTGAGCTAGCGGCGCGTGGTGACGTGAAAATAATACCTGGTCCGGAGGGGTGCTGGTGACCAGCCGCCCCGCCGGACCTACAGGGCCAGCGACAGCAGCATCGGGGCCGCGCGCCGGTTCAGCGTGTCCGCCGCCGCGCGCAGCCGGTGCGCGTCCTTCACCGGCATCGACAGCGCCAGGCAGCCCGCCGACGACCCGGCGGTCAGCGGCACCGCCGCGCACACCGTGCCGACCGCGTACTCCTGGAGGTCGAGCACCGGGACCGTGGCCGGCTGGCTGTCCAGCTTGGAGAAGAGGACCTTCTCGCTGGTGATCGTCCGCGAGGTCAGCCGGGGCGTCTTGTGCCGGGCGATGTGGTCGCGCCGGCCGTTCTGGTCGAGCTGGGTCAGCAGGCACTTGCCGATCGCCGAGGCGTGCGCGGCCGACCTGAAGTCCACCCACTCGTTGACGGCCGGGGTGAGCGGGCTGTCCGCGTACTGCGTGACGCGGATCTCGCCGTCGACGTACCGGCTGATGTAGACCGCCGCGCCGACCGAGTCGCGGAGCTGGGCCAGGGTCTGCTGGAGCTTGGACTCCAGGGCCTGGCGGCGGGCCGCGCCCGAGCCGAGGAGCAGCAGCGAGGCGCCGATGACGTACGCCCCGTCGGTGATCTGTTCGACGTAGCCCTCGCGGCGCAGCGTCAGCAGCAGGGAGGTGAGGTGGCCGACGGGCAGCCCCGTCTCCCGGGAGAGCTGGGCCTCGGTGACCCCGCTGCCGTGCTTGGAGACCGTTTCGAGAACGCGAAGGGCGTACTGCACCGAGTGGAACGGCGCGGTCGGTTCGGGCTTCAACACCACGGCTTCCCCCTGCCAGTCGGGACCGGAGGCCGGTTCGCGGGCCCCCCTGCCTCGCCACCACGATAGCCGCCGACGGCCTGTTCGGGGCGGTGTGCGGCGGACTCGTGGGTGCGCCCCGGAGCTGTCAGCAGGGGCGCACCCGTATGGCATATGCCTCCGTCATGCGCGAGCGACGTATGCCGAGGTCACAGCACTGCGTTGAGGAATTCGCGCGTGCGTTCGTGCGAGGGATCGGAGAAGATTTTCTCCGGCGAACCGGACTCCACGACCCGTCCGGCGTCGAACATCAGCACCTTCTCCGAGACGTCCCGGGCGAAACTCATCTCGTGGGTCACGCAGAGCATCGTGATGTCGGTGTTCCTGGCGATGTCCGTCAGCAGCTCCAGCACCCCCGCCACCAGCTCCGGGTCCAGCGCGGAGGTCACCTCGTCCAGGAGCAGGATCTCCGGCTCCATCGCCAGCGCACGGGCGATCGCGACACGCTGCTGCTGCCCGCCGGACAGCTGCGAGGGGTGCGCGTCGACCTTGCCGGAGAGCCCGACCAGCTCCAGCAGCTCCCGGGCCCGGGCCTCCGCCTTGTCCCGGTCCATGCCGAGGACGTTGACGGGCGCCTCGGTGATGTTCTGGAGCACCTTCATGTTGGGGAAGAGGTTGAACTGCTGGAAGACCATGCCGATCCTCCGGCGGGCCGCCCGCAGGTGCTTCTCGGACGCCGGCTTCAGCGAGCCGTCCGGCGCCCGGACGTGCGTCAGCGGTTCGCCGTTGACCCAGATCACGCCGTCGCTGACCCGCTCCAGTGTCATCAGGAGGCGCAGGATCGTCGTCTTGCCCGAGCCACTGGGCCCGATCAGGGTGACGTGTTCGCCGCGCTCGACGGTGAAGTCCAGCTCGTCCAGGACCGTGTGGTCCCCGTAGCGCTTGACGACCTTGTCGAAGCGGACGAGCGGGGGGCCGCCGTCCTTGGAGGCGTCGACGGGCGCGACGGCCTCGGAGGCCGTGGCCGCGTTCTTCTGCAGGGGGAGGGGTTCAGTGGCCAAGGCGCTTCTCCAGCTTCCTCATCAGGAGTGACGTGGGGTAGCTCGCGACCAGGAAGATCAGGCCGGCGAGCGTGAACACCTCGGTGAACACGAAGTGCTTGGTGCCGTAGTCGCGTGCCTCGAAGAGCATCTCGTGCACGGTGATCACGGCGAGGAAGGGTGTTTCCTTGAACATCGAGATCGCGTAGTTGCCCAGCGCGGGCACCACGTTGCGCACGGCCTGCGGCAGGATCACGGTCTGCCAGGTCCGCCGGGGCGTCAGCGACAGCGCCCGGCACGCCTCCCACTGCCCCTTCGGCACGGCGTCGATGCCGGCGCGGTACACCTCGGAGGTGTACGTGGCGTAGTGGACGCCCAGCACCACGATGCCGATCGTCAGCGGCTCCACGGACGTGAACAGGGCTGCGGCGCCCACCAGTTGCACGATCAGCGGGGTGGAGCGGATGAACTCCATCACCGTCCTCACCGGCACGGTCACCAGCCGGCTCGGGGCCCGCCCGGCGACCGCGATGGCCAGCCCGAGCACCGCGGCGACCAGGGTGCCGAACACCGTGGCCAGCAGGGTCACCCAGAACCCGTTGAGGACCTGGGGGAACGCGTCGCCGACGGCGCCCCAGTCGAAGTCGTTGTTCACCGGGCACCTCCGGCCTGGGCGGCGGACACGGCGCTACGGCTCTTCAGCAGGCTCTTCCCGCCCGCGGCCAGACCGAGCCGCCGCTTGGCGGACCGCTCCAGCAGGTTCATGAGCAGGGTCAGGGCGTAGGCCAGGACGAAGTAGCAGACCAGCAGCGTCGCGTACGCGGTGAGGGTCTCGCCCGTACGGCTGCGGAGCTTCTCGACGGCGGTCATCAGGTCCGCCGCCGAGATCAGCCACAGCAGCGGGGTCGCCTTCAGCAGCTGGATCAGCAGGTTGGTGAACGACGGGATCATCTGCACCCACGCCTGCGGCAGGATCACCTTGCGCATCCGGTGCAGCGGCGACATGTTCAGCGCGAGCGCCGCCTCGTACTGCCCGCGCGGTACGGAGTTGACCGCGCCGCGCACCACTTCGGCGCCGTACGCCCCGTAGTTGAGGCCGAATGCCATCACCCCGCAGACCAGCGGCGTCAGTTCGTACCCGGTCAGCTGCGGCATCGCGTAGTACAGCCAGAACAGCTGGACGTACAGCGAGGTGCCGCGGAAGAACTCCACGACCACGCGGGAGACCCCGCGCGACAGCATGAGCCGGCTGAGCGACAACAGGCCGAGGACGAAGGACAGGACCAGCGCCACCAGGGCGCCGAACACCGTGGCCTCCAGGGTCACCCACAGGCCGGACCGCAGCTGCGGCAGATCGTCGGCGAAGGCCGAGAAGAAATCATTCATGCGGTGGGTACCGTCCCTGTCAGCCCTTGCACAGATCGGCCGTCTTCAGCGTGGCCGGCGGCAGTTCGGTCGCCCCGAAGCCGTAGTCGCGCAGCAGCTCCACATAGCGGGACTTGTCGGCGACGATCTTCTTCAGCTCGCGGTTGAACGCGTCGCGCAGCTCCTCGTTGCCCTTGCGGAAGACCGCGCCGCCGGGGCTGTACTGCTTCGCGCCGTCCAGCTCGGGCAGGAACGCCTCGGTCACCTCGGTGCCCTCGTTGGTCTTGGCGAGCCAGCGCAGCGAGATGCCGGTCAGCAGGAACGCGTCGACCCGGCCGCCCTTGACCGCGTCCGCGCCGTCCTGCGGCTTCTGGAGGGTCTTGATCTTGCCCTCGGGGATGCCGGCGCCCTTGGCGTACGAACCCTCGACCGCGCCCGCCATCACGCCGAGGGTGATCCCGGCCTCCTTCGCGGAGGCGAGGTCGGTGACCTTCTTGGGGTTGCCCTTCTTCACCATCAGCGCGGTCGGCGAGATGAACTCCGGCTCCGAGAAGAGGGCGTTGGCGCAGCGGTCCGGGGTGATCGCCATGCCGGCGCTGACCACGTCGTACTTGCCGGCCTGGAGCCCGGGGATCAGGCCGTCCCACTCGGACAGGGTGGGCTTCAGTTCGTCCACGCCCAGCGCCTTGAAGATCTCGCGGTGCAACGTGGGCGCCTCGCCCTTGAGTTCCTTGCCCTCCATGTAGCCGTACGGGGCCTCGTCGGCGTAGGCGACCCGTACGAAACCCTGCTTGCGGAGCTTTTCCAGCGCGCCTTCGCCGTCGGCGGAGCCCTCACCGGTCTTGCTGCACGCGGCGAGGAGGCCGGGGACGACGAGCAGACCGCCCACCGCTGCCGATCGGTTGAGGAATCCCCGGCGGGACAGGTTCGGGAAGTCAGCCATGGTTCGCAATCTCCTGAAGCAGTCGAACAGTCCGGACAGGCTTGGCGCCTGCCCGATCCGGGGCTTCTATTCAGGAAGAGGGCGCATGTAATCGAACGGTGGCCGGAGGGTGACCTTCCCGTGTCCGCGGGCAGGCCGGAAGGCAGGGTATGTGCGGGATGTCCCGTACCCCGGCTCCGTACCGCGACGGGTGCCCGGCCGGCCGCCGTTCATGCGCGCCTCCGCCGCCCGGGGCGATATCCGGGCCGGATGGCGGAATACTGGAACAGGAGCGGGGAAACCGGTCAGTGCCGCCGCGAACCCGCGCGGCACAGACGCAGGCGCAGAGCAGCAGGCGCAGAGAAAGGGTGGACATGACGACCGTCGGATTCCTCTACCCGGGCCACTTCGCCGAGGACGACTATCCGCGCATGGAGATCCTCCTCGACAGCACCATCAGACTCGTCGTCCGCCACACCGAGAGCCCGGACGCCGCCTACCGCGAGGAGGCGCTGAGCGCCCTGGGCACGCCCGGCCGCCTCGCCGCGGGTATCGAGGAGCTGCAGCGCTCCGGCGTCCAGTCCATCGTCTGGGCCTGCGACGGCGGCAGCTTCCTGTACGGGTGGCAGGGCGCCCACGACCAGGCCGCGGCCCTCGCCCGGGCGGCGGGCGTACCCGCGTCCAGCACCTCGATCGGCTTCGTCCACGCGGTCCGGAAGCTGGGCGCCGCGCGCGTCGCGGTCGCCGCGACCTACCCGGAAGCGGTCGCCGAGCGGTTCGCCGCGTTCCTCCGGGAGACCGGCACGGAGGTGGCCGGTGTCCACGCGGCGGGCGTCACCGAAGCCGCCGAGGCCGCCGCCTGGAGCGCGGAGCAGGTGCTCGACCTGGCCAGGGCGGCCGACCGCCCCGAGGCCGAGGCCGTCCTGATCCCCGACACGGCCCTGCACACCGTCTCCCACCTCCCCGAGCTGGAGGAGGCACTGGGCAAGCCCGTCCTCACCGCGAGCCAGGTGGCGGCCCGGGAGGCCCTGCGCCTGGCCGACCGCCCCGCCTGGGCCCCGAGGCTCGGCGCGCTCTTCGCCCACCGCGAGCAGCCGCCGGCCCCGGTGAGCCGGGGGAACGGACGGGCGTACGCGCACGGGAAGAAGAGCTTGTAGGGCGCGCCCGGAACGGAGGCCGGAGCGGAGGCCGGAACGAGGGGCTGGAACAAGGCGCCCGGAATAAACGGAGCCCTCCTCCTGTTCGTGCTCTCCGGACAGACGAGCACCGACGCGCACCACCGGAGAGGCCAGAACGTGGACGAGATTCGAGGCGACGAGATCCAGGGCGACGAGATCCGCGGCACGGCCCGGGGCACCGCCCCCGTGCCGCTGTCCGTGCTGGACCTGGTCACCGTCGGCCAGGGCCGCACGGCGAGCCAGGCCCTGCGCACCGGCGTGGAGATCGCCCAGCTCGCCGAGCGCCGGGGCTTCCACCGCTACTGGGTCGCCGAGCACCACTCGATGCCCGGCGTCGCCTCCTCGTCCCCGGCCGTCATCCTGGCCCACACCGCCGCCCGCACCGAGCGCATCCGCCTCGGCTCGGGCGGCGTCATGCTGCCCAACCACGCCCCGCTGGTCATCGCCGAGCAGTTCGGCACCCTGGAGGCGATGGCTCCCGGCCGCGTCGACCTCGGCCTCGGCCGCGCCCCCGGCACGGACGGCGCCACGGCGGCGGCGCTGCGGCGCACGGAACGGCTCAACGAAGGTGCGGATGACTTTCCGCAGCAGCTGATGGAGCTGACCCGGTTCCTGGACGACGACTTCCCCGACGGACACCCCTACGCCCGCATCCACGCGGTCCCCGGACCCGTCCAGGCCACCGCCGAGGGCGGCGTCCAGTCCCCGGCGCGCCCGCCCGTCTGGCTGCTCGGCTCCTCCGGCTTCAGCGCCCGGCTCGCCGGGGTGCTCGGGCTGCCGTTCGCCTTCGCGCACCACTTCTCGGCCCAGAACACCGTCCCGGCCCTGGAGCTGTACCGCGACTCCTTCAAGCCGTCCACGGTGCTCGACGCCCCGTACGCCCTGATCGGCGTCGCCGCGCTGGCCGCCGACGACGAGCGCGAGGCCCGGCGCCAGGTGCTGACCGGCGCGCTTTCGATGCTCCGGCTGCGGTCCGGGCGGCCCGGTCTCGTACCGACGCCCGAGGAGGCGGAGGCGTACGCCTTCTCGCCGATGGAGCGCGAGTTCGTGGACAACTGGCTGGTCAACATCGTGCACGGCACCGCCGACGAGGTCCGCTCCGGCCTGGACGCCCTGGCCAAGCGCACCGGCGCCGACGAGCTGATGATCACCGCCAACGCCCACGGCGGCGAGGCCCGGCTGCGCAGCTACGACCTGATCGCCGACGCGTACGGCCTGCCCCACGCGTAGGCGTTACGCCCCCGGGGCGCGGGCCCCGATCAGTTCGGCGA
This sequence comes from Streptomyces sp. NBC_00209, assembly GCF_045206345.1. Lineage (NCBI taxonomy): Bacteria > Bacillati > Actinomycetota > Actinomycetes > Kitasatosporales > Streptomycetaceae > Streptomyces > Streptomyces sp. NBC_00209. The sequence goes on from NZ_CP108121.1 coordinate 4,638,545, forward strand.
TGCGCTCCGGGGGCACCGCCCGGGAGTAGAGCCAGCCCTGTCCGGTGTCGCAGCCGATCCGGCGCAGCCGCTCCGCCTGGCCCGCCGTCTCCACGCACTCCGCGGTGACGGTCAGGCCCAGCCGGTGGGCCAGCTCGACCATGGCCTCCACGATCGTCTCGTCGGCGGGGCTGGGATGCGTGCCGTCCTCGTAACGGAAACCGCGCACGAACGCGCCGTCCAGCTTGAGCACGGACACCGGGAGGCGGCTCAGGTAGGCGAGGTTCGAGTAGCCGGTGCCGAAGTCGTCGATGGCGATGCGCACGCCCATGTCGCTGAGCGCCTGCAGGGCCCGCAGCGGGCGGCCCGCCGAACCCATCACCGCGGACTCGGTCAGCTCCAGCTGGAGCAGCGCCGGGTCGAGCCCGGTCTCCGCCAGGATCTCCGCGACATCGGTGACCAGGTCGGAGTCCCAGACCTGGCGCACCGCGACATTGACGCTGATGAACAGCGGCGGCTGCGCCGGGTGGTCCAGCTGCCAGCGCCTCGCCTGGCGGCAGGCGGCGCGCAGCACCCAGCGGCCGAGCTGCACGATCGAGCCGTCCTCCTCGGCGATCGCGACGAACCGATTCGGCGCGAGCATGCCGAACTGCGGGTGGTTCCAGCGCACCAGCGCCTCGACCCCGCGCACCACCCCGTCGGCCAGGCCGACCAGCGGCTGGTACTCGATGGTGAACTCGCCGCGCTCCACGGCCGGGCGGAGCGTGGACGACAGCGCCTGGCGGGTCATCCGGTGGGCGTTGCGCTCCGGGTCGAACAGGGTCCAGCGGGCCTTGCCGTCCGCCTTCGCCCAGTACAGCGTGGTGTCGGCGGCCTGCATGAGCCCGGTGGCCGACGTGCCCGCGACGGGCCGCTCCACCACCCCGATCGACGCCGACACCGAGAGCCGCTGCCCGCCCAGGTCGAACGGCTGCTGAAGGGCGCCCAGCACCGTGCGCGCGAGGCCGGTCAGCTGCTCGGTGCCGGTGGACTCCTCGACCAGCACCGCGAACTCGTCGCCGCCGAGCCGGGCCACCAGCGGGGCACCGGACGGGTACGCCCCCTCCTGCCCGGCGCAGTCCGTGAGCCGGGCGGCGACGGCCGCGAGGAGCCGGTCGCCGACGCGGTGCCCCAGGGTGTCGTTGACCGCCTTGAAGCCGTCCAGGTCCAGATAGCAGAGCCCGACGCGGGACCCGGAGCCGTCCTCGTGGGGCGGGGTGCGCAGGGCCGCCGACAGCCGCTCGAAGAACAGCGCCCGGTTGGGCAGCCGGGTCACCGGGTCGTGCATCTGGAGGTGGCGCAGCCGGTTCTGGAGCTCGCGCCGGTCGCTGACGTCCGCGACGGAGAGCAGCACCTGAGCGGGCGCGTCGTCACGGTGCGCCTGCCGGGCGTCGGGCAGCGGTACGACGGTGATCTCGGCCCACAGCGAGCGCCCGTCGGGGTGCTTGAGGCGCCGGGTGCAGCGGAAGCGGGAGCGCCGGCCGTGCAGCACCTCGCGGTACGCGTGCCAGGCGCGGGCGTCCGCCGCGAGGTCGACCAGATCGGCCGCCGACTGCGCGGTGAGCGCCGCCGCCCCGGTGCCCGCCAGCGCGCCGAGCGCCTCGTTGGCGGTGACGATCAGGCCCTCGTGGTCGACCACGGCCATCGGCAGGGTCGCGGCACGGAACGCGGCCCGGTAGTCGTGCGCCTCGGTGGCGGACGCGCCGGGCGGCCACACTTCGTGACTCTGCGTGAGGACGGGTCGCTGTGCGGAGGGCGCCTCGGGCCCCGGCCCTTCGGAGGTTGCGCTCACCGTTCGCTCCGCCCTGCAGTTCTGTCCCGGACACCTCTGGCCGGACTGGCCCGCCGCGTGGAGTGCCGTCGTCAGAGGCGGAAACCGCGCAGGAAAGCGAGGTGAAGCATAGAGGGCGCGCCCCGGGCCGATCCAGCGCCCCGGCCCTCGGGCGCCCCGCCCACGACTCGCACGGCCCATGCGGACGCCGATCCGGTTTGTCCCCGACTGATTGATTCTGCGCACCTCTGTCCTCACGCGTTGCGCAAGTGATCGATTGTGACTTTCTGTGAAGGAAGTCGGCGGAGCGGTGATCGACACGGCTGGGGGAGTCCAGCGTGACGAAACGGCCATAACCCCACAAGGTGGACGGGAGGGTTCCAGGGTCCGCGCCCCGCGCCGGAGTCGTCCGCGGCCCTAGGTGTCCGCTCCCCGTTCCGGAGGTAGATGTGCCGCGTCAGACCGGGCCCTCAGAGGTGGAGCGGCCCAGCCCGCGCGCGCTGGCCGCCGGGCTGGTCTCGCTGCTGGCGCTCGTCGCCACCTCCCTCGTCGCCGGGCCCGCGGCCGCCGCCACCGGGGACGCCACCCCCTGCGCGCTGCCCCGCACCCCCGCGCACCACTCCCTCGGCGTCGACCGCTGGAACGGCGCCTACCCGCGCCCCGACCACGCCCTCGACGCGGTGATGGTCTTCCTCTCGTTCCCCGACGCCAAGCCGGCCACCACCCCCGCCGAGCTCACCGCCGACTACTTCCCGGCCACCACGCAGTTCTTCCAGCGGGCCTCGTACGGGAAGTTCACGCTGCGCCCGCACCCGCAGCGGGAGTGGATCCGGATGCCGAAGCCCTCGACCTGGTACGGCATACAGCGCGACTGGGCCAGTGACCGGCGGAGCGCCTATCTGCGCGACGCGATCCGCGTGGCCGACCAGCGCATCGACTTCTCGCGGTACGACCTCGTCTACCTCGTCGCGGACCCGGACGCCCCCGGCGTCGACTCGGACGCCACCAAGGTCGTCAACTTCGACCGGCCGCTGCACGCCGACGGTACGGACATCAGGCGCGTCGTCACCGTCTTCGAGCAGCACCCGCCGGACCACAACGTCCTCGCCCACGAGACCGGCCACGTCTTCGACCTGCCCGACCTCTACCACCGGCCCACCGACGGCAAGGGCGACTGGGACACCTACGTCGGCGACTGGGACGTCATGGGCAGCCAGTTCGGCCTGGCGCCGGACCTCTTCGGCTGGCACAAGTGGAAGCTGGGCTGGCTGGACGACCGGCAGGTGGTCTGCGTCCAGAGCGACCGCGTCGTCACCCTCGAACCGATGGCCGACGTGCCCGTGCCCGGCGCCTCGCTCGGCACCCGGCTCGCGGTGATCAGGACCGGCGAGGGCAGCGCGGTGGCCGTCGAGGCGCGCGCCTCCACCGGCAACGACCTCTCGACCTGCGCCGAGGGCGTCCTGCTCTACCGGGTGCGCAACGAGACCCCGTCCGGCGGTGGCCCGGTCGAGGTGCTCGACACGCATCCGGACAGCGACGCCTGCTGGGAGCGCTCCGTCTACCCGCCGCTCGCGGACGCGCCGCTGCGCGTCGGCGAGACGTACTCCGTGCCGGGCGCGCACGCCACGGTCGAGGTCGCGGACCGGACGCCCTCGGGCGCGTACACGGTCCGCATCACCACGGGCACCTGACCGGGCCCGCTGCCGGACCGGCTCTGGGAAACGAAGAAGCCCCCCGCTTCCGCGAGGGGCTTCTTCCGTCTGTGCGCCGCCAGGGACTCGAACCCCGGACCCGCTGATTAAGAGTCAGCTGCTCTAACCAACTGAGCTAGCGGCGCCTGCTGACGTCGTAGACCTTAGCACCCGGATCGGTGAGAGGAAAAATCGAAATACGGGGCGTCGGAGCGGGCGCCGACCGGGCCACCCGGACGCACGCCCACAGCAGTACGTCCGGCCCCGGCAGCCACGGGGTCCGGGTGTCCGGGGCCACCAGCCAGCGGGGCCCCGTGTACTTCTCGTCGCAGGTCAGGGGCGGGACCGTCACCGCGTCGCCGGTGCCGTGACAGAGCAGCGGGGGCACCTTCGTACCGCCGCCGTTCCGGCTCTGCGGGCCGCCGCCCCACTCCTCCCAGTCCAGCAGCGACGGCAGCCGCTGGGCCGTGCCCGGGGCCGCGAAGAGCAGCATCCGGCCCCGGTGCGCGGCGACCGGACCCGAGCCCGGACCGTCCGCCCACAGGTGCTCCAGCATCCGGCGCCCGAACAGCGTCGGTACGTTCACCACGTCGAACGCCGTGCCGCACGGCAGGACCCCGGGCGCCGCCGGGCGCGACTCCCACTGGGCCAGGGCACTGCGCGGGTACGCCGTCGCCCCGGCCAGCCACGCGGCACCGGCCGCCGTGACCTGGGCCGTCTGGTTCCGCGCGGGCTCGCGCAGGGCCGAGAACAGATCGGCCTCGTGGTCGGCGCGGAGGCAGGGTCCGTCGCCGTGGTGCAGGGTCGTTTCGTCGGGCAGCCATGCGGTCATGTGCACAGGTCTACCCGGAGTGATCAACCGGATTCCGAGAGTTGCCGGAAATCGGGACAGGAGAACCGCACAAGGAGTATGGTTCGCCCGGGCATATGCCGGAGGGTGGTACCCGCGGCCCGTACCCGGGACCTTTCGCCCGGGTCAGGCGGTCAGGTCCTAGGGCTGCGGCGTGTTCAGCAGGGTGCGGCCGAACTCGACCATCTTCTTCGCGTAGTCCTCGGTCCACTCCGCGCGCTGCGCGATGTCCGCCGTGGTGAGCCGGTCGAACCGGCGCGGGTCGGCCAGCTGGGCCGCCGCTATCGCCTGGAACTCGACCGCGCGGTCGGTCGCGGCGCGGAAGGCGAGGGCCAGCTCCGTCGCCCGGCCCAGCAGCTCCTTCGGATCGTCCATCGACTCCAGGTCGAAGAAGTGCTCCGGGTCCGCGACGGCGGCCGCCGGCTCGAAGAGCAGGGGTGCGGGGCGCAGCCGCCGCTGCTCGCCTTGCTCGGGTTGTGCCATGTGCTCTTCCTCCTCAGGCGGCCCGGACGGCCACCCTCCATTGTCCTGACGGGCGCAAGGGCGCATGGCCTGTCCGGCGGCCAGGGCGTGCGCCGGCCCGGGCGCGCCCCCGGCGCACTCAACAACTCCAGCGCACCCGGTGTTCCGCCAGATGCGCCAGCACCGCGTGGTTCGCCTCCCAGCCGTCCGGGAACTTCACCGTGACGCCCAACTGGACCGGCTCCGTCGACGGATGCTCGTCCAGCAGATCCGCGACGCCCTCCCGGCAGACCACGACGCACGCGTGCCGGTGCCGGGACGCCAGCACGCACAGGCGGCCCGTCTCCAGGTGGAACGCGGTGGCGTCCGGCCGCCCCGACAGCGGGTGCAGCACCACCGTCACGTCGAACTCGCGGCCCTGGAGCCGGTTCGCCGTGTCCACCGCGACCCCCGTCACGCCCAGCTCCGCGAGCGCCGCGCGCACCGCCGCCGCCTGGTCGCGGTGGGCCGTGCCGACCGCCACCCGGTCCGCCGTCACCGGGGCCGCGTCGGGCGACCGCTCGCTGGTGGCCGCGCCGCCCCGGTCCAGCAGCCGGCGCACCACCAGGGCGACCGCCCGCACCGCCTCCGGGTCGGTGCGCGGGGTGTGCCGGGCCGGCAGTTCGAGGAGTCCCCAGCCGGACTCCGCCGCCTCGTCCAGCACCCGGTCGGCCGCCGACCCGTCCGACGCCACCCCGAAGGACAGCCGCCGGTCCCCGTGATCCGTGCCGCTGCGGAACGGGGTGTACGGGTAGAACGCGTCCGACACCAGGGGCGCGGCCGACGCCGGGAGCCGCCAGGAGACCGGCAGCCGGTGCTGCGGCAACTCCGGATTGTGCGCGAGCAGGGTGCTCACCGCACTGGCCGAGGGGTCGTAGCTCAGCCCCGCCCACTGGTCCGCGCCGACGATCGAGAACGGGTCCAGCTGGCCCGGATCGCCCACGAACAGCGCCCGCTCGAAGAGCCCCGCCACGGCGAGCAGGGCGTCCGAGCGCATCTGGTACGCCTCGTCCACGATCGCGTGCCCCCACGGCTCCACGTTCTTCACATGGGCCCACTTCGCGGCCGTCGAGATCACCACGTCGAGCCCGGCCAGATCCGCCGCCTTCGCCGACTTGCGTACGTTGGCCAGGCCGTCGAGCACCTTGTCGTACGGATCGGAGTCGCTGCTGTGCAGCCGGCCCACCGGCAGTTCGGGGTCCTTCTCCGCGAGCCGCACCACCAGATCGTCCACCTGCGCGTTCGTCTGGGCGACCACCATCAGCGGGCGGCCCGCCGCGGCCAGCTCCAGCGCCGCGCGCACCACCAGCGTCGACTTGCCGGCGCCCGGCGGGGAGTCCACCACGATGCCCCGGGCCGTGCCGTTCAGCGTGTCGTCCAGAATCTTCGCGGTGGCCAGGCCCGCCGCCGCGCCCGGGTCGAATACGGCCGTCACAGCAGGTCCTCCGGGGTCACGGGATCGGGCAGCTCGGACGCTTCCAGGCCGCCCGGCGGACCGCCGTGGGTCCACGGGGTCTCCTCGGCGTCCGGCAACTGCGGCCCGCCGCGCTGGTCGTGCTCGAACAAGGTCCAGGCGATCCGGTCGCCCGGCTCCGGGACCGACCCCGGGGCCGGCTCCTTGCCGCGCCCCATCCGGTCCGTGATCCGCAGCACCAGCGACAGCGCGCCGCCCTCGCCGTCCGTCGGATCCGGCTCGTCCGCCGGGCCGTACGCCACGCACTCGGCGGTCTGCGGTTTGCCGTCCAGCGAGCGGTAGACCTTCACTCCGGCGCCCAGCTGCGGCCGCTCCTCGGTGCGGACCGTGACCAGCGGGCGCGGCGAGGGCCGCTTCGACTCGCTGTACGCCATCTCCACCGCGCTCACCTCGGCGATGAACGCCTCCCCGGCGAGCCGCCGGCCCGCCAGGACGAGCGGGTCGTCCAGCGCCTCCTGCGCCTCCAGCTGCGCCTGGGCCGTCTCCCGGGCGGCCAGCTTGCGGGCGGCCGTCACCGCGTCGTCCCGGCGCGGCTGGGGCGGCTCACCGGAGCGCACCCGGTCGCGATGGGCGGTGAACGACCAGCGGTCCCGGGTCCAGCGGTCCTCGGTCCGGGACCCCTCGGGCAGCTCCCGCAGCAGGTCGAGACCCCGCCACACCGCGTCCCAGGTCGGCAGCAGCACCCCGGCGAGCAGCGCCCTGATCTCGCGCTCGGCCCCGGTCAGCTCGGCCAGCCGCGCATCGGCGGCGAGCCCGTCCTCGGCCGCCGCGAACGAGGCGCGCGCCCGGTCGTACTTCTCGATCGCCGGGGCCAGCAGCCGGTTGTCGAAGTCCGGGTCGGTGGCCGGGCCGGCCGGCGGGCACAGCAGCTGCCCCGCCGCGTCCCGGGCCAGCTCGGCCCGGAGCGCCGCCTCCGCCCCGGACTCCCCGGCCGGCGGGTCGATCCAGGCGAGCAGCGCCCCCAGGTGCTGGTCCTCCAGATGCGACTGGCCGGTCGCCCAGTGCCGGTTCAGGAGGTCCGTGCAGGCCGGCAGCAGGGACGAGCCGGGGACCCGGGCCCGCTCCCCGTAATGCGTCAGCCAGCGCCCGAGGAGCGGGACCCGGGCGGGCGCCGGATACGGCGTGTCCGGGTCGTCCTCGGCGGTGCGCCGGAAGCGCATCGAGCGGCCGAGCAGCCGGACGAACTCGATGCCCGCCCGGCTCGGGACGACGAGCTGCGCCGCGTCCACGCACAGCTCCGTCTCGACCTTGACCCGCTTCCCGGTCGCCGGATCGGTCTCGTTGCGCTCGGCGGGCTCGATGACGTCCGCGTACGCCTCGATGTGCGGCAGGACCGCCTCGGCCAGCTCGGCGAGGAACGCGAACCGCAGGTCCCGGTCGCGCGGCTGGGCGACGACCAGCAGCCGGGGCGCCTCCCGGTCCGTGCCGACGAGCGCGCCGAGCGGGGCGCCCGCCTCGCCCGCCGTGGTCAGCGGCACCAGGACGAGCGGCCGCTCCGTCAGCCGGCGGTGGCGCACGGTGGCCGTCGGCCGCGCCCGGCCGCTCTCCACGGCCTCCAGCCGGGCCAGTGTGTTGATCAGCGACATGCGGCCCGCCCCTCCAGCGCCTCGGCGCGCAACGCCGCCGCGCGGCGCAGGGCGGCGACCGCCGGATCGGCCGGGTCGCCCTCCTTGCCCGCGGCGGCCGCCAGCACCCCGGCGACCGTCGTCAGGCCGCCCAGCTCGCCCCGCACCCCACGGCCCAGCGCCTCCACGGCGCCCTCGGACCGCGCCCGGGCCCGGCAGTGGAAGGCCAGCTCGCAGGCGGACAGGCACTCCGGCGCGTAGGCCGCGGCGACCGACTCGACCGCCGACTCCAGGTCCTCGGGGGAGCGCTCCGGGTCGAACGAGGCGCCCTCGGGGAGGGCCGCCGCGATCTCCTCGACGCGGGTGAGCCGGGTCAGCTGGCGACGGGTGACGGCGCGCTGCTTGCGTACGTCCACCACGGAGGCGGCCGGCAGGTTCGAGAAGTCCTTCGGGCACACCAGCAGCACCCGGTGCCCCACCCGTGCCCCGTCCGTGACCCCCGCGACCCGCTCAAGAGCCAGCACGTACACCGCGGACTGGCGGGCCGCCGCGCCCACCTTCGCGGCGTCCGCCGAGCCGTCGATCATGGGGAACGACTTGATCTCGACCACCGTCCAGGTGCCGTCCGGATGCACCACGACCGCGTCCGGCTCCAGATAGGCCGGGGAGCCCGCCACCTCCAGGGCCAGCATCGGGTGGTCGAGCAGCGCCCAGCCGCCGGCCTCCGTCGCCTCCCGCAGCGCCAGCGCGGTCCTGGCCGCGCGGCCCTCGGGCCCGGCGGCGGCCAGATCGGGCGTCGCGACCTCGCGCGGCGGTTCACCGGAGCCGCCGAGCCGCTCGTGCAGCAGGCGCATCAGCTCCGTACCGCCGTCGGCCTTGACCCGGGCCTCGAAGGCGTTGCCCCGCATGAAGGCGAACTGGGACTGGCCGAACGGGGCCGGTGAGCCCAGCGCGGAGGCGAGCGCGCCCTTGTCGACCCCGGCGCCGTCCAGCAGGGCGCGGCGCTTGCAGCCCGGGTTGGCGGCGAGGGCCGCGAGCGCGCGGGCGTCCAGCGGGCGCGGGGCGACCGCCGGGCCTCTCAGCTCAGCGAGTCGCCGCCGCAGGGTCCCCGTCGGGGGCGCGTCCGGACCGGTCGGCGCCGTCGGCCCGGGCAGGCGGGCCGGCCGCTGCTGCCGCGTCGGTTGGTTCTGCGGAGGAGGTCCGCTGGCCGGGGATTCGCTCACCCGCCGAAGTCTTGCACCCGGCACTGACATCCGGGGACCCCGTCGTCGCGGAACCCCGCGAGAAGCGGGGCAGGACCGCCGCCCTGACCCGGTCGGCGAGGCGCGTCACGGGCCGGGCGAGCAGCGCCCCGACGCCCATCACGGCGCAGCCGGCGACCGCGTCGAGCAGGTAGTGGTTGGCGGTGCCCATCACGACGAACGTGGTGATCAGCGGGTACGCGATGCCCGCGGCGCGCAGCGCGGGGTGCTTGGCGTGGCGCCACAGCAGGATGCCGCACCACAGCGCCCACCCCACGTGCAGGCTGGGCATCGCCGCGTACTGGTTGGTCATCCCGCCCATGCCGCGCGGCGCGCTCGCCTCCGTACCCCACCAGCCGTACGAGCTGTACTGCGCCATCGTGTCCACGAAGCCGTGCTGCGCGTCCAGCAGCCTCGGCGGGCACGTCGGCATCAGCGTGAAGCCGATCAGACCGAGCATCGTGGAGGTCATCAGCCAGGTGCGGGCCCTGCGGTACGCGGCCGAGTGGCGGCGGAACATCCAGATCAGGACGGCCGGGGTGACCACGTAGTGCAGGGAGGCGTACGCGAAGTCGGACGGGATGCCTATGGAGGGGTGCGCCGTGAAGAGGCGGTTGAGCGGGTGCTCCGCGTTCAGGAACAGCGCCTTCTCCAGGCGCAGGAGGCTCAGACCGTGGTCGACAGCCGTGGACACGTCACCGCGTACGAGGAGGCGGCCGCCGGAGTACGCCGCGTACACCAGGGCCAGGAGCGGCAGCTCGGTCCACCAGCGGGGCCGGTGGCGCGGAGCGGGCGCGGTGGTGGCGTGCGGCATCCGGAACTTCTCCATCACGTATTCATGCGGCCGACTGCGGGCGTTCAACCGTACGGTGCGCGTCGGGCGCGTGTCCCCCTGGGGTGTGGTCGGCACCCCTCAGCTGCTGCGATTCATCTGTGGTCAGTGGGACGCCGCCGCGGGCCGCCGGGTTGCCTCATGGGCGGATACGGGATGATGGGAACAAGGTCTTGGCTTTTCAGGGAGAACCCTCTTATGGCACCGCGCATCCTGCTCGCCCGGCACGGGCAGACGGAATGGTCCCTCAACGGCAGGCACACCGGCAGGACGGACATTCCGCTGCTCGACGCCGGACGCGAGGGGGCCAAGCTGCTCGGCGAGCGGCTGCACCGGGGGCCGTGGACGGACCTCCATGACCTGGAGGTCCGCACCAGCCCGCTCGTCCGGGCCGCCGAGACCTGCGCGCTCGCGGGCTTCGGCGACCGCGCCGAGCGGTGGGACGCGCTGATGGAGTGGAACTACGGGGCGTACGAGGGCATGACGCCGGCCGAGATCAAGGCGGGCCGTCCGGACTGGTTCATCTGGCGCGACGGGGTGCCCGAGGGCGAGAGCACCGCCGAGGTGTCGGCCCGGGCCGACGAGATCGTGGAGTGGGCGCGGTCCGCCGACCGGGACGTCCTGGTCTTCGCCCACGGCCACATCCTGCGGGCGCTCGGCGCGCGCTGGCTGGGCGAGGACATCGCCTTCGGCGCGCGCATCTGGCTGGCGCCGACGTCGCTGTCCGTCCTGGGCTGGGCGTACGGCGCCCCGGCGATCCAGAAATGGAACGACACGGGGCACCTTGAGCGGTGAGCAATGGGGTTCAGCCCGTCCGGGGCGCCTGACGGATCCCGTCAGCCGGTGAAACCCAGCCCGTCCGGCGCGCCCGACGGATCCGGTGAGCCGGTGAAACCCAGCCCGTCCGGCGTTTGAGGACGGAACCGTTGCGCACGGGGGCGGTGCCTGTCCTGGGTCCTTGGCCCGAGGGCCGGGCGGCTGCGCCCCGGACCGGGGCAGAGGGTTCCGTCCTCAAGCGCCGGACGGGCTGGGGTGGGCCGGGCAGGCGGGCACACTTTTGTAGCGGTCCAGGAGGTCGCGTACCGCGGAAGTCGCCCCCGTCCGGGGCCCCAGGGCCCCCACCGTGTCGTGGAGTATGGCGCGGATGCGGGAGGACCGGACCTCGTCCAGGAGGTCCAGGACCGCGTGGCCGGCCGCGGCCGCCTCCTCGGGGCGGCCCCCGCGGGCCAGGTCCCAGGTGAGCTCCGCGCGGTACAGCGCGAGGTTCCGGGTGAAGTGGGGATCCTGGAGCCGGACCGCCAGGTCCGCGTGGCGCGCCGCCCGCGCCCAGTCACCGAGCGCCGCCCAGCACTGGGCCTCCAGCATCTCCAGCTCCGCCTCGCGGAAGAAGCTCATCCACTCCGGGTCCGCCCCCGAGGGCCCCCGCGCGAACGCGGAGTGCGCCCGGCCGAGCGCCCGCTCGCAGCCCGTACGGTCCCCGAGCCCCGCGCGGCCCCCCGCCTCCCGGAGCGCGAGCAGCGCCCGCAGCCGGGGCGAGCCCAGCGGCTCGGCGGCCCGCTGACCGGCCTCCGCCGCGCGCACCGCCTCGCGCGGCCGCCCCGTGTCGCGGGCCAGGAACGACACATTGCAGAACGCGTGCGCCTCCAGCGCCGGATCACCGGCCACCCGCGCGGTGGCCAGCGCCTCCGCGTAGTGCGAGCGGGCGTCCTCGAAGCGGCCCGAGTCATGGGCCAGCCAGCCCACGGAGATGGCCAGTTCACCGGCGCCGGAGTGCAGCCGGTCCGCCGTGGAGCGCCGGTTCACGGTCCCCGCGTCGAGCAGCGCGTACGCCGCCCGCAGGGGCTGCGAGGCGCGCCGGTAGAGCCAGTCGCCGCCGTGCCGGTCGTCCAGCACCCGGATCTGCCGCACCGCCCGCTCGACGGCGCTCACCTCCGTATCGCCGACCCGGCGTTGCAGGGGCAGGGCGGCGGCCGGGCCGCCGAGGCCCAGGCCCAGGGAGACGGCCGCCACCGTGGTGGTGCCGCTCGTCATGAACACGCGACGCAGCACGTCGCTCTCCTCGTCGTCGCCGCCGGGCTCCGGCGGCGGGGCAGTCGGGGGCGGGGCGTCCGCCGCGGACCTGGCCCCCCGCCCGCGTACCGAAGCGCGGGGCGAGAAGCCCAGGTCCTCCAGGGTCGTCCCGGGGAACATGTGCAGGAAGACCCGCTCGTACGCGTAGTTGGGACAGCGGATCTCGCCGGACTCCACGCGCCCGATGTACCGGGCGTCGCACGCGACCTGCTCGCCGATCTCGCGAGCGGACCTGCGGACCGCGGCAGCGAACTCCCCGGCGGAGCGCGGGCCGCGCAGCCGCCGGAAGGCGAGGTTGGGAACTGCCCGTGTCGACACCATGGCATGGCCCTCTCGGTGCGAGCCGGGCGACGTTTCCGGTGTCCCGGCGGAGCAAGAACGTACCCGCTGTGACAGGTCGCACACGAAGCGTTTCCGGATGAACCGGGCATCTCGGCCGCGATCCGCCATGAACTGCCACCCTTTGCGGCGGTGTCGCACCGTAGCCCTTGACGCCGTCGGCGCGTTGGTCCCTGTGGAGACGGAATACGGCTCCGGCGATGAGAGGAGAGGTCCCTTGTTGCACATCGATCTGCCGAACGGCGGCGCGGCGGCCGCCGACGAACCCTGCGATCTGGTGACCGTGCCCGCACGGCAGGGCCTGGAGGCCGTGGACATCCTGCGCCGGGGCGCGGCGCGGGACGTCGTGGGCCCGGTCATCCACGACGGCACCTGCGACACCCTCGGCTTCCTGGTGCCGCCGGGCACCGCACAGGGCTGGGACGTACCGGGCAGCGCCTGTACGCGGACCGACGGCCGGGGGCTGCGCATCCCCGCCGAGCCGCCGGTCTCCGGCAGCGGCTGGCTGCTGCCGCCCGCCGAGGACACCCCGGTCACCGACCCGGCCGTGCTGCGCGTCGCGCTCGACCAGGCGGCCCGGCTGATCGAGGCCGCCGACAACTGCCGGTGAGCCGGGCGCGCCCCTCGCACCGATAATGGCCGGACGGCGGGCCGCGCGGATCGGCTCGTCCCGGACATGGTGAGCAGTGGGCAGGGGCGAGAAGCAGTGGCACGTCGAGGAGCGGCCGGCGGCGGCGACCGCAAGGGACGGGCGGGCCGAGGAGCCCCGGAGCACAACGTCTCCGAGCCCGTGGACGGCGGTCTCGCCGAGCTCGTGCCCGACCGGGAGCGCCGGCGTGCCTGGACGCTGACGATCGACGGGGCCCCGCAGTCGCATGTCGACCTGGACGACCCCACGTACCTCTCCTTCGCATACCAGCGCCGCATCGGCCACATCGCCGACCTCGTCGCGCCCGCCGGGCAGCCGCTGCACGTGGTGCACCTGGGCGGCGGGGCGTTCACACTCGCCCGGTACATCGCCGCCACCCGTCCCCGGTCCACCCAGCAGGTCATCGAGATCGACGCGGCCCTCGTGCAGCTGGTCCGCCGCGAACTGCCGCTGGACCCGCAGGCCAGGATCCGGGTCAGGTCCACCGACGCCCGCGCGGGGCTCGGGAAGATCCAGGACGGCTGGGCCGACCTCGTCATCGCGGACGTCTTCAGCGGCGCCCGCACCCCGGCGCACCTGACCAGCACCGAATTCCTCGCCGAGGTGCGCAGGGTCCTGAAGCCCGGCGGGAGTTACGTCGCCAACCTCGCGGACGGGCCGCCGCTGGCCCATCTGCGCGCCCAGATCGCCACCGCCGCCACGGTCTTCCCCGAACTCGCGCTCGCCGCCGACCCCACGGTGTGGCGGGGCCGCCGCTTCGGCAACGCCGTCCTGCTCGCCTCCGACACGGCGCCGGATCTCGCCCAGCTCACCCGCCGCGTCGCCACCGACCCGCACCCCGGGCGCGTCGAACACGGCCGCGCCCTCGCGGACTTCACCGGCGGCGCGGCCCCGGTGCACGACGCGGACGCCCGCCCGTCACCACCGCCGCCCCCGGACGCGTTCCGCTGACTTCTTTCTCGTACGGGCTACGAGTTGACGATGTCCACCTGGGGCGCGTGGTCGTTCCAGGTGCAGAAGACGGAGACCGTCGTGCCGTCGTCCCGGGCGAAGTTGACCCGTATCCACGTCGTGTTGGACCACACCCGCATCGACCAGCCCGGTTCCGGGGTCGCCGACACCAGCTCCGCCGATGTGGCCCCGATCTCGAAGACGACCCGGCCGCCGTCGGTCGCGTAACTCCGCGCCTTCCCGGCCGCCGCGGTCGTCCCGGACGCCGGGCGGGGGGTGTTGGGCGCCGGAGTGCGTGACGGGGACGGCTTACGGGAAGACGGCGCGGTCGGCTTCGGGGTGGTGGCCCGGGGTTCGGGGGACGGTGAGGGCGAGAGGGCGGGGCGGTGCGTCGAGGACGTCAGGCTCTCCGTGGTCGGCGCCGCGACCGGCACCGCGCGCGGCGGGTCGTACACCGTGCCCGCGAGCACGGAGTGCACACCCCACCACGAGACCGTGACCGCCGCGCCGGTGGCGAGCGACCACGCCAGCGCGTGTACCAGACCTCGTTGCATCATCAACATCCTGCACCACGAAACGGGTGGACATGACACCCGGGCAGACCGGATGGCGTACGGTGCCGCCCATGCCCAGTGTGCTCGTGGTCGAGGACGACCAGTTTGTACGTTCCGCCCTCATCCGGCACCTGACGGAGGCCGGTCACACCGTACGGAGCGTCGGCACCGCGCTCGAAGCCTTGCGCGAAGTCGCCCACTTCCGTTTCGACGTGGTCATTCTCGATCTCGGGCTGCCCGATCTCGACGGATCCGAGGCCCTGAAGATGCTGCGCGGCATCACCGACGTGCCCGTCATCATCGCGACCGCCCGGGACGACGAGAGCGAGATCGTCCGGCTCCTCAACGACGGCGCCGACGACTACCTCACCAAGCCGTTCTCCGTGGAGCACCTGTCGGCCCGGATGGCCGCCGTCCTCCGCCGGGCCCGGGCCACCGGCGGCGAGGCGCCGCCCCCGCGCGTCATCCAGGTCGGCGGGCTCTGCGTCGACCCGCTGCGCCGCCGGGCCGAACTCGACGGCTCCGCGCTCGACCTCACCCGCCGCGAGTTCGACCTGCTGGCCTTCCTGGCCGGGCGCCCCGGCGTCGTCGTGCCCCGCCGGGAACTCCTCGCCGAGGTCTGGCAGCAGTCCTACGGCGACGACCAGACCATCGACGTCCACCTCTCCTGGCTCCGCCGCAAGCTGGGCGAGACCGCGGCCCGGCCGCGCTATCTGCACACCCTGCGCGGCGTCGGCGTGAAGCTCCAGCCCCCGGCGCCGGAGCAGCCGGCATGAGATGGGCGCTGGTCAAGGTCTGCCTGGCCGTCACCGCCATGGTGGTCATCGCCTTCGCCGTGCCCCTGGGTCTCGTCGTCAAGGAGATGGCCCGCGACCGCGCGTTCTCCGACGCCGAACGGCAGGCCGCGACGATCGGCCCGACCCTCTCCATCACCACGGACCGCACCCAGCTCGAAAAGGCCATCCTCACCACCGAACCGGGCGCCGCCGGGCGGATGGCCGTCCACATCCCGGCCTCCGGCGAGCCCGACGGCATCGCGGTCGACATCGGCAAGGGCCGCGCCACCCGCGAGGAGCTGGAGGCCGTACGTGTCTCGGGGCGCGCCACGATCACCGGGGTCACCGGAGGCTCCGTGCTGCTCCAGCCGACCGCGGTGGGGCCCAGGGACATCGCGGTGGTCGAGGTGTTCGTGCCCGAGGCCGCCGTGTCCCACGGGGTCACCACCGCCTGGCTGATGCTGGCCGCCGTCGGCGTCGCGCTCATCGTCGGCTCGGTCGCCGTGGCCGACCGCCTCGGCATCCGCATGGTCGAGCCCGCCCGCCGCCTCGCGGGCGCCGCCCACGACCTGGGGGAGGGGCGGCTCGGCACCCGCGTCCCCGAGGAGGGCCCGGACGAACTGCGCTCCGCCGCCGTCGCGTTCAACTCCATGGCCGACCAGGTCGTCCAGCTCCTCGCCAACGAACGCGAACTGGCCGCCGACCTCTCGCACCGGCTGCGCACCCCGCTCACCGTCCTCCGGCTGAACGCCGCGTCGCTCGGCGAGGGCCCCGCGGCCGAACAGACCCGGGCGGCCGTCGAACAGCTGGAGCGCGAGGTCGACACGATCATCCGGACCGCCCGCGAGCAGCGCCCCCAGACCCAGCCGGGCGGCCCGGGCGCGGGTTGCGACGCCTCCGAGGTGATCCGCGAGCGCATGGCCTTCTGGTCCGCCCTGGCCGAGGACGAGGGCCGCGAGGTGCGCCTCGCCGGGGTGGACCGGACGGTACGCATCCCGGTCGGCCGGCCCGAACTGGCGGCCGCGCTCGACGCGTTGCTCGGCAACGTCTTCCGGCACACCCCGGAGGGCACCGCCCTCGCGGTCGACGTGCACCACAGCGGTGACGCGGTGATCGTGCTGGTCTCGGACGCGGGGGGCGGGATCGCCGACCCGAAGGCGGCCCTGGCGCGCGGCGGGGCCCGGGACGCGGTGGGCTCGACCGGGCTCGGGCTCGACATCGTGCGCCGGGTCGCCGAGTCCACCGGCGGTGACGTGCGCATCGGCCGCTCGGTGCTGGGCGGCACGGAGGTCCGGGTCTGGATCGGGCTCGACGGACAGCGTCCGCAGGGCGGCGGACGGGGCCACCGGGTGGGCCGCCGGCGCCGTCACCGGAGTCTGGGACGCGTCAACCTTTAGCGCGGCCGATGCGCTCCTTAAGGCAGTCCTAAGAACCTCAACCCCGGCCCGAATCGCCCCATTCGCCCGATCCGCAGCCGCTAGCGTGCTCCCGCATCCCCACTTCCGTACGACGAGGCAGGAACGCGATGGGCACCAGTACGCACCGGCGCACGATGGGCACCAGGACCAAGGTGATCGGCTCGGTCGTCGCCGCGGCGGTGATCGGCGGGACGGTGTTCGCCCTCACCGGGACGGCGCAGGCATCGGCGGTCGGCGCCGCGTACACCCGTACCAGCGGCTGGACCGGCGGCTACACCGGGCAGTACGTCGTCACCAACGACACCGGCTCGGCGAAGACCGACTGGACGCTGGAGTTCGACCTCCCCGCGGGCACGAAGCTCAGCTCGCTGTGGAACGGCGAACACACCGTCAGCGGCGACCACGTCACCGTCCGCCCCGCGAGCTGGAACAAGCAGCTGGCCGCCGGGCAGTCCGTCACCGTCGGCTTCGTCACCGCCGCCGACGGCACGGCAGCCGACCCCACCGGCTGCCTGATCGACGGCGCCACGTGCTCCGTCGACCCCGGCGCCACCCCCGAACCCAGCGGCCGCCCCACCGAGTCCGCGACGCCGACCCCCACGGCCACCCCCACCGAGAAGCCCACCGAAACGGCGACCCCGACGCCGACCCCCACCCCCACGAAGACCGACGACGGCGGCTCCACCGCGAGCGGCGCCCGCTTCGCCCCGTACGTGGACACCTCGCTCTACCCCGCGTACGACCTGGTGGACACCGCGAACAAGACCGGCGTCAAGCAGTTCAACCTCGCCTTCATCACCTCCGGCGGCAGCTGCGCCCCACTCTGGGGCGGGGTCACCGGCCTCGGTGACGACCACGTCGCCTCCCAGATCGGCGCCCTGCGCGCGGCCGGCGGCGACGTCCGGGTCTCCTTCGGCGGGGCCTCGGGATCCGAACTGGCCCTGCGCTGCACCTCGGCCGCCGACCTCGCCGCCGCGTACGGCAAGGTGGTCGACACGTACAAGCTGACCAAGGTCGACTTCGACATCGAGGGCGGCGCGCTTCCCGACACCGCCGCCAACACCCGCCGCGCGCAGGCCATCGCGCAGCTCCAGAAGGCGCACCCCGGCCTGGACGTGTCCTTCACGCTGCCCGTGATGCCCGAGGGCCTGACCCAGCCCGGCGTCGACCTGATCGCGGACGCGAAGAAGAACGGCGTGGACGTCGGCGCCGTCAACATCATGGCGATGGACTACGGCGCCTCCTACAGCGGCGACATGGGCACCTACGCCATCCAGGCCGCCACCGCCACGCAGGCCCAGATCAAGGGCGTGCTCGGGCTCTCCGACGCCGAGGCGTGGAAGGCCGTCGCCGTCACCCCGATGATCGGCGTGAACGACGTCAGCACCGAGGTCTTCAAGGTCGAGGACGCCACCCAGCTCGTCGCCTTCGCGAAGGAGAAGGGCCTCGCCTGGCTCGCGATGTGGTCGGGCACCCGCGACAAGGAGTGCGCGGGCGGCGCCAAGCCCACCGCGGACGCCTCGTGCAGCTCGATCGCCCAGGAACCGCTGGCCTTCACCAAGGCGTTCGGCGCGTACCAGTAGGACCAGCACCCAGGACCACACCCCCTCCGCGCACCCCGGCCCGGCCCCCCTTCCCCCCACCCCGGCCGGGGTGCGCGCCCCACTGCCCCCGGCCGGGTCGAGCACCCCCCCTTCCACCCGGCCGGGGGCGCACCCCTTTCCGCGACAGGCCCTACCCCCGCGCCCGGTTCACCGCCGACAGCACCGCCGCCACGGACGCGGCCACGCCCGAGGCGTCCCGGCCCGCGCCCCAGCGCTCCTCGCCGCCGACGCGGCAGCGCGCGTACGCGGTCGTCGTCCCGGCCCCGTCCGGGTGCCGCTCCGGCAGTTCGAGGACGGCCGCCGCCACCCCGGCCGCCGCCAGCGCGTCCGCGAACGCCGTGACCGGGCCGGTGCCCGTCCCCTCGTAATCGCCCTCCCGGTCGTCCACGCGCAGAGTGCAGACGAAGCGGTGCTCCCCGGCCGGGCCGGTCTGCGCCGACCAGGAGGTGAGGGCGACCCCGCCGTCCCGCCCGGGCACCAGATACGCCGCCTCGAAGAGGTTCCACAGATCCTTCGGGGTCGCCTCCGCGCCGCTGTCGTCGGTCGACCGCTGCACCGTACGGGAGAACTCGGCCCGCATCCCGGCAGGGAGGTCCACGCCGTGGCCGGTGCGCAGCAGATGGGCGATACCGCCCTTGCCCGACTGCGAGTTGACCCGGATGACGGCCTCGTACGTACGCCCCACGTCGGCCGGGTCGATCGGCAGATACGGCACCTCCCACAGCTCCGAGGTGCTGTCCGCGCGGCGGGCGAAGCCCTTGCTGATGGCGTCCTGGTGGGTGCCGGAGAACGCGGTGTACACCAGGTCCCCGCCGTACGGATGGCGTGGTGGCACCGGCAGCCGGTTGCAGTGCTCGACCGTGCGGCGGATCTCGTCGATGTCCGAGAAGTCGATCATCGGGTCGACGCCCTGGGCGTGCAGGTTGAGCGCCAGGTTGACCAGGTCGACGTTTCCGGTGCGCTCCCCGTTGCCGAACAGGCAGCCCTCCACCCGCTGGGCGCCCGCCAGCACCGCCAGCTCCGCGCAGGCCACGCCCGTACCGCGGTCGTTGTGCGGGTGCACGGAGAGGACCACCGAGTCCCGCCGGGCCAGGTGGCGGTGCATGTACTCGATCTGGTCCGCGTAGACGTTGGGCGTGGCGATCTCCACGGTGGCCGGCAGGTTGTGGACGACCGGCCGGTCCGGCGAGGCGTCCCACAGCTCGGTGAGGCTGTCGCAGAGCTCCAGGATGTAGTCGGGCTCGGTCAGGTTGAAGACCTCGGGCGAGAACTGGAACCGGATGTCCGCGCCGGGCGCGGCCCGGGCCAGCCGGTCCATCTGCCGGGCCGCGTCCAGGACCACGCCGTGCACCTCGGCCCGGTCGCGGCCCAGGACCACCTCGCGCCAGACGGGGGCGGTCGCGATGTAGAGGTGGACGACGACGCGGTCCAGACCCGCCACGGACGCGAAGGTCCGGTCGATCAGGTCGGCCTTGGCGGGGGTGAAGGCGACCACGGTGACGTCGTCGGGGACGGCCCCGCTGGTCGCCAGGTGGCGTACGAAGTCGAAGTCGGTGCGGCTCGCGGACGGGTAGCCGACCTCGATCTCCTTGAAGCCCATCGCGACCAGCAGGTCGAACATCTGCCGCTTGCGCGGGGTGTCCATCGGCTCCGCCAGCGCCTGGTTGCCGTCCCGCAGGTCGACCGGCACCCACAGCGGGGCGCGTTCGGTACGGGCCTGCGGCCAGCTCCGCCCGGTCAGCGGGACCGCGACCCGGTCGAACGCGGAGCGGTAGCGGTGCGAGGGCATGGAGCTGGAGCGTTGCGGGTTCCAGCGGGGCGCCGCCCGGGGGACCGGGCCGCGCGGCGTGCAGATGGTGGGGAAGCTGTGCATCGGGGCAGGGGCGTCGGACGTGGCCGCGGACATGAACTCGGGCATGGACGGTGTCTCTTCTCGCATCGCCGGATGCGACCGGCACAGCACGACACCCCGCGGCGGGGTGCCGATCGCTTCAGGCCCCGCCGCGGCAGCCGAGAAGGAGGAGACCGCGGTACGTCATGGGCGGTACAGTAACCAGAACGCAACCCCTCAGACAACCTGACAGGTGAACCACGTGTCCCCGCCCGGCCCCCTCCGCCCCAGCCCCCTCGTAGAACAGGCGACCAGCCATCTGCGCGCGCAGATCACCGAGGGGCACTGGCCGGTCGGCACCAGGCTCCCGGGCGAGACGACCCTCGCCCGCGAGCTGGGCGTGGGCCGCTCCACGGTCCGCGAGGCGGTCCGTACGCTCGCGACGCTCGGACTCCTCCGGTCCCGCCAGGGCGCCGGCGTCTTCGTCGTCGCGGACCACGTCACGGAGGACTGGCCGGTACGGCTGCGCCGGGCGTCGGTCACCGACGTCTACGAGGTCCGCATGCTCATCGAGGTCCAGGCCGCCCGCCTCGCGGCCCGCCGCCGCACCGACGAGGACCTGACCGCCCTCGACGCGGCGCTCACCGCCCGGCTGAAGGCGGGCGCCGGCATCGATGACGCGGACTTCGTGGACGCGGACATCGCGGTGCACCGGGCGGTCGTGGCCGCCGCGCACAACCCGGTCCTCACCGACCTCTTCGCCGAGTTCGTCCCGGCCCTCCGCCAGGGCCTCATCGACCTGGTGGACCTCCTGGGCCTGCGCCGCCACGACCCCCACCACGGCCACACGGGCCACCGCGCCCTGGTCGCCGCCATCGTCGCGGGCGACCCGGACGGCGCGGCCCGGGCGGCCCAGGAGGAGTTGGAGGCGACGCTGACCCGGCTGCGCGGGGCGTGACGCGGGGGTGCCCTCCCGCCCTCACCCCCGCCACCATCCGGACCCCGGCTTCGGGCAAAGAACGCTCGGGTCCGGGTCCTTGCCCCCTCCGGGCCATGGCCCGTTCATTTCCCGGCGAGGTCCTCGGGGTTCCGCCGGGCTGTTTCCGAGCCGTGCCGAAAAACCGGCACCGCGGCCGGTTTTCCCCCGGGGCTCAGCCGAGATCGAAGGTCAACCCGCCCCCCACCTGCGGGAATCCAAAAGCGCGAGCCGCGCCGCAACACGGCGCACCGCTTTGGCAAGCCTTCGGCCGGACACGGTCTCGTGACTTGCAGGACACGCTCGCGCAACGGAAGCGTCTTCAACTCTTGACACCCACCCCCCGCAGGCAGCAATCTTCCGACATCGGCGCATGGGAGCGCTCCCACATCACGCGGGGATTCCTCGGGTGAACGGCACTGCCCGTGTACTCCCCCCAAAACCATCCGGCACTCGCACTCACCAGCGCGTATGCCACGCAGTGAGCCAGTCCCACCCTGGAACAAGGAGTAGTGGAATGCGTATCACCCGCACCGTCGCCGGCCGCGGCCGCAGAGTCGCGGTCCTGGCCACCACGGGCCTGACCGCTTCGGCGTTGCTGCTGACCGGCTGCAGCAGCGACGACTCCGATTCGAACGAGTCCTCCGACGCGAACGGGAAGATCACGCTGACCGTCGCCGACTTCGGCCAGTTCGGCTACAAGGAAGCCGGTCTCTTCGCCAAGTACCACGAGCTGCACCCGAACATCACGGTGAAGGAAGACACCACCGCCGATGAGAAGGTCTACTACCCCAAGCTGCTCCAGCAGCTGAACTCGGGCAGCGGCCTCGCCGACGTCCAGGGTCTTGAGGTCGGCCGCATCAAGGAGCTGGTCGACACCAAGGCGGACCAGTTCGCCGACCTGGCCAAGGTCATCGACGTCAACGAGTTCGTGTCGTGGAAGGAGAAGCAGGCCACCACGGCCGACGGCAAGGTGATCGGTGCGGGTACCGACATCGGCCCGATGTCGCTCTGCTACAACACCGAGCTGTTCAAGAAGGCCGGTCTGCCGACCGACCGCAAGGAGGTCGCCGCCAAGATCTCCGGCGGCTGGGAGGACTACCTCAAGCTCGGTGAGGAGTACAAGAAGAAGGCCCCCGCGGGCACGTACTTCATGGACTCCGCCAGCGCCATGTACAACGCCGTCGTCAGCTCCAACGCGAAGCAGTACTACGACGAGAGCGGCAAGCCGATCTACAAGGACAGCCCCAGCGTCCAGCAGGGCTGGAACCTGGCGGCCGAGGCCGCGGACAAGAAGCTGACCCAGGGCCTCGCCCAGTTCAGCGACCCGTGGAAGGCCGCGCTCCGCAAGAGCACCATGGCCACCGTGGTCTGCCCCGCCTGGATGGCCGGCCAGATCTCCGTGAACGCCGGTGACGCGAACAAGGGCAAGTGGGACATCGCCACCGCCCCCGGCTCCACCGCGGCCAACTGGGGCGGCTCCTTCCTCGGCGTCCCGAAGGCCGGCAAGAACGTGGACGAGGCCGCCAAGCTCGTCAAGTGGCTGACCGCCCCCGAGCAGCAGGCCGCCGTCTTCAAGGCGATCGGCTCCTTCCCGTCCAACAAGGGCGCGTACGACCTGCCCGACGTGAAGACCGCGACCCTGCCGTACTTCAACGACGCCCCGATCGGCCAGATCTACGCCGATGAGGCCAAGTCCATCCCCGAGACGATCCTCGGCCCGAAGGACGCGGCTATCAAGGACACCATCTCCACCCAGATCAACAACATGGAGCAGCGCGGCACCAAGCCCGACGCCGCGTGGGAGGCCGCGACCAAGTCGATCGACAAGGTGATCGGCTGACGTTCGCCAGGGCGTGTCCGGCCTGATCCGCCGGACGCGCCCGGCGCGGGCGGCCCCTCCCGGGCCGCCCGCACCCGCGTGTTCCTGAGGGGTGCGGCGCGACGGCCCAGCCATCCCGTACCCGGGTAACCCAAGCAATCCAGGGAAGGACTCCCGCTCGTGGCCACCTCGACTCCCACCCGGGACGCATACGCGCCGCCACCCCGCGGCTCCCAGCACAAACCGGCGAACTCCCGCCGGCAGACCTGGCGGAGCCGGCTGTGGCGGTTCGACGACAAGGCGTCCCCGTACGCCTACATAGCCCCGTTCTTCCTCGTCTTCGGCGCCTTCGGGCTCTACCCGCTGCTGTACACCGGCTGGATCGCCATGCACCGGGTCGAGATGACCGGCATGGACCAGATGGAGTGGGTCGGCTGGGACAACTTCGACAGGATCCTGCACGACTCCGAGTTCTGGACGGCCGTCAGCAACACCTTCCTGATCGGTGTCATCTCGGTCGTCCCGCAGCTGCTCGTCGCGCTCGGCCTGGCCCACCTGCTCAACTACAAGCTGCGGGCCAGCACCTTCTGGCGCACGGTCATCCTCACCCCGTACGCCACCTCCGTGGCCTCCGCCGCACTCGTCTTCGCCCTGGTCTTCCGGGCCGACGGCGGCCTGCTCAACTGGGTGCTGCACTTCGTCGGACTCGGCGACACCAACTGGGCCAACGGTCACTGGACGTCCAAGATCGCCATCGCGGTCATCGTGATCTGGCGCTGGACCGGTTACAACGCCCTGATCTACCTCGCCGCGATGCAGGCGGTGCCGTCCGACCTGTACGAGGCGGCCTCGCTCGACGGCGCCTCGCGCTGGCAGCAGTTCCGCAAGGTGACCATCCCGTCGCTCCGGCCCACGATTCTCTTCACGATCGTCATCTCGACCATCGGCTCCATGCAGCTGTTCGGTGAGCCCCTGCTGCTGGAGGGCGGCACGCTCGGCGCGACCGGCGGCAACGAGAATCAGTACGAGACCCTCAGCGTCTACCTCTACAACTACGGCTGGAATCTGGGGCACCTCGGTCCGGCCGCCGCAGTGGCCTGGGCGATGCTCGCCCTCCTGCTGATCATCGCCGCGGTCAACTGGCTCATCGGCCGCTTCGTACGCAAATCCGCGGTCTGACCGGGAGCGATATCCAATGACCATCACCAGCCCCACCAAAGTCTCGGAGCCCGGTCTCCCAGCGCGTTCCGTCCACCGCGCACCCAAGCGGCCCAGCCGCTTCAAGCCCGGTGCCGGGCAGCAGCTGAAGGGCGGCCCGTTCGCCTACGTCGCCCTGGCCGTCATCGGCATCGGCTCGCTGCTGCCGCTGTACTGGACCCTCGTGGCCGCGTCCCACACCCAGGACGAGGTGCTGGCCACCACCCCGCCGTTCCTGCCGGGCGGGCGGCTCTTCCACAACCTCGACGCCGCCTGGAACCAGGCCCACCTGGGCAAGGCGATCGTCAACAGCGTCATCGTGGCCGGCTGCATCACCGTGGCGACGCTCTTCTTCTGCACCCTGGCCGGCTACGCCTTCGCCAAGATGCGCTTCCGCGGCCGCGGGGCCCTGATGACCGGGGTCATCCTCACCCTGACGATCCCGCCGCAGCTCAGCGTCGTCCCGCTGTTCATGATGATGGCCGACCTCGGCTGGGGCGGGAACCTGGAGTCGGTGATCTTCCCGACCCTGGTCAGTGCCTTCGGTGTGTTCTTCATGCGCCAGTACCTCATGGAGGCGCTGCCGTACGAGCTGATCGAGGCCGCCAAGATCGACGGTGCGAACAACTTCCGCATCGTGCTGAGCGTGGTGCTGCCGGTGGCCCGCCCCGCGATGATGGTGCTCGGCATGCTCACCTTCGTCCAGGCGTGGAACGACTTCTTCTGGCCCTACCTCGCCCTGAACCAGCAGAACCCCACCCTTCAGGTGGCCCTCGGCCAGCTCAGCGCCTCGTACACCCCCGACACCAGCATCGTGATGGCCGGCGCGCTGATCAGCACCCTGCCGCTGCTCGTGGTGTTCGTGATCTTCGGCAAGCAGATCGTCGGCGGCATCATGTCCGGCGCCGTCAAGGGCTGACCACCCGCTCACCGCTGCTGTGTCACGGAGCCGTACGGTCCCGCCCGCCCCGTGGACCGTACGAGCCCCGTAGCCCCACCCGTCAACGCCCCTGTCCTTCACACCCCTGGGAGCGCTCCCGCATGACTGCTGTACGACCTGACATCGCCCCGAAGCCGGTGCCCGAGGCCACCACCACCTTCCCGACGGGCTTCGTCTGGGGTGCGGCCACCGCCGCCTACCAGGTCGAGGGTGCCGCCGCCGAGGACGGGCGGACGCCCTCCATCTGGGACACCTTCAGCCGCACCCCCGGCAAGGTCCGCAACGGCGACACCGGCGACATCGCCGCCGACCACTACCACCGCTACCGCGACGACGTGGCCCTGATGAAGCAGCTGGGGCTGAAGGCGTACCGCTTCTCCATCTCCTGGTCCCGCGTCCAGCCCACCGGCCGTGGCCCGGCGGTCCAGCGCGGGCTCGACTTCTACCGCAAGCTGGTCGACGAACTCCTTGAGGCCGGCATCACGCCCGTCGCCACCCTCTACCACTGGGACCTGCCCCAGGAGCTGGAGGACGCGGGCGGCTGGCCGGAGCGTGCCACCGCCGAGCGGTTCGCGGACTACACCGCGATCATGGCGGGCGCCCTCGGCGACCGCGTCGGTACGTGGACCACCTTCAACGAGCCGTGGTGCTCGGCCTTCCTCGGCTACGGCTCCGGGGTGCACGCCCCCGGCCGTACCGAGGCCGCCTCCGCCCTGCGCGCGGCCCACCACCTCAACCTCGCCCATGGCCGGGCGATCGAGGTTCTGCGCGGCCAACTCCCCGCTGCCGCGCAGACCTCGGTCACCCTCAACCTCCACCAGGTCCGCCCGCTGACGCCGAGCCCGGAGGACGTGGACGCGGCCCGCCGCATCGACGCGGTCGGCAACCGGGTCTTCACCGGCCCGATGCTGCACGGCGCCTACCCGGAGGACCTGCTCGCGGACACCGCGCACGTGGTGGACTGGTCGAAGCTGGTCCGGGCCGGCGACCTGGAGGCCATCGCGCGCCCGGTCGACGTCCTCGGCATCAACTACTACACGCCGACCCTGGTCTCCACGCCCGACCGCGCCGGAAGCGGTTCCGGCAACGATGTCCACGGCGCGAGCGACCACTCGCCCTGGCCCGGCTCCGAGCACATCGCCTTCCACCTCGCCGACGGCAAGCCGACCACCGCCATGAACTGGTCGATCGACCCCAACGGGCTCTACAACCTGCTCATGGACGTCGCCCGCGAGCACCCCGGCATCCCGCTCATGGTCACCGAGAACGGCGCCGCCTTCGACGACTACGTCTCGCCCGAGGGCCGGGTCCAGGACCCCGAGCGCATCGCCTACCTGCACGGCCACCTCGACGCCGTGCAGCGCGCGGTGGCCGACGGCGCGGACGTGCGCGGCTACTTTCTCTGGTCGCTGATGGACAACTTCGAGTGGGCGTACGGCTATTCGAAGCGCTTCGGTGCGGTGTACGTGGACTACGCCTCCCAGCGCCGCATCCCGAAGGCCAGTGCGCACTGGTACGCCGACGTGATCCGCCGCCACGCCCTCCCGCCGCTGGAGGACGTCAACTGACCGCAGCGGTACGCCCTGTACGTACCGCAGCCTCCCCCGAGACCCGAGACCCGGCACCCGGTGCCGGGTCTCGGCCCATTCGCCCCCCGGCCTGTGCGTTCCGCTTGACCACGCGCGTAGAGTGGGAGCGCTCCCATACTTGGAGCGGGGGAGCGGCCGACCGGTCCCACAGAGTGTCAAGGGAACCAACGCCAGGACTTGGTTTGGTTATCCGACTGTGAGAAATTGACCGCGAACGGGAGGCAGCCATGACGGCAGCGCGTGTACGGAGCGGGGGCCGGCCCACGCTCGAAGAGGTGGCGGCGCGGGCAGGGGTCGGGCGGGGCACGGCCTCGCGCGTCATCAACGGATCGCCCCGGGTCAGCGCCCACACCAGGGAGGCGGTCGAGGCCGCCGTCGCCGAGCTGGGTTACGTGCCCAACCGCGCGGCCCGCGCGCTGGCCGGCAACCGCACGGACGCCATCGCCCTCGTCGTGCCCGAGTCGGAGAGCCGCTTCTTCGCGGAGCCGTACTTCTCCGACATCGTGCGCGGGGTCGGCGCCGCCCTCGCCGATACGGAGATGCAGCTGCTGCTCACCCTCGTCGGCAGCGACCGCGAGCGCCGCCGGCTCGCGCAGTACCTCACCGCGCACCGCGTGGACGGCGTGCTGCTGGTCTCCGTGCACGCCGACGACCCGCTGCCCGACCTGCTGGAACAGCTCGGCATGCCCGCCGTGATGAACGGCCGCAGATCCGCCGCCGAGTCCCTGTCCTCCGTCGACTCGGACAACTTCGAGGGCGCCCGCAGCGCCGTGGAGCACCTCGCCTCGCGCGGTCGCCGCTCCATCGCCACGATCACCGGCCGGCTCGACGTCTACGCCTCCCAGAGCCGCCTGGACGGCTACCGCCAGGCGGTCCGCGACGCGGGCCTGGAGCCCGACGAACGGCTGATCGCCCCCGCCGACTTCTCCGAGGAGGGCGGCGCCCAGGCCATGCGCGACCTGCTCGCCCGCCGCCCCGACGTGGACGCGGTCTTCGCCGCCTCCGACGTGATGGCCGCCGGCGCCCGCCAGGTCCTGCGCGAGGCCGGCCGCCGCATCCCGGACGACGTCGCCCTCATCGGCTTCGACGACTCGGCCGTGGCCCGCCACATGGACCCGGCCCTCACCAGCGTGCGCCAGCCGATCGAGGAGATGGGCCGCACGATGACCCGGGTCCTGCTCGACATGATCGCCGGCGAGAACGCGGACCGGGCGCAGATCGTGCTGCCGACCGAGCTGGTGGTCCGCGACTCGTCGTGACGCCGGGTTCCCGCAACTCGGTTTGCCCGGAGCGCACTTCGAGTAGCTTCTGAGGCGTGGACCCTTCTCTGACCGCTCTGATCGTCGCCGTGGTGGGGGTGGCGGGCACCCTCGTGTCCGGCGTGATGGCGCACCGCGGCGCCCTGCGCGCCAAGACGGTGGAGCTCGACCGCGCGGAGCGGCTGCGGCGGGAGGACCTGCTGGCGGACGAACGCCGCGAGGCCCTGGCCGTACGGCGGGCCTCCTACGCGGTGTTCAACCAGCGCCTGCGGCACTTCCACTCCGTCCTGTCGAAGGACTACTTCGCCCTCGCCGCCGGGGAGGCGCGCCCCGGACAGGGCCGGGAGCGGGAGGAGACCCGCCAGGTCCTGCGCGACGTGTACGCCGAGGCGCAGATGGTGATCAGCGACACCGTGCTCTCCGTCGCGGGCGGCGTCGTGCACCAGCTGCACCGCATCCATGCCGTGCTCCTCCGGCACGAGCGGGGGGAGCCGGCCGACGAGTCCCTGGAAGACATCAGGGAGCGGCTGGAACGGGCCTCGGAGGGCCTGTACGAGGTACGGCAGACGATGCGCCGAGACCTCGGAGTCTCGGCGCTCCCGGTCGTACGCCCCGAGGGCTACGGCGCCGTGTGAGCGGCGCCGCACGACGAGCGGAGGAACGAACCATGACCCTGCACTGGACCAGGTCCAGCTACTGCGACTCGGCGGGCCCCGACTGCGTCGAGGTGGCACGGCCCCCCGGCCCCGCGACGGCGGTCCGTCTGCGCGACTCCAAGACCCCGTCCCGACCGGCGCTCGCCTTCGCACCGGACGCGTGGTCGGGGTTCGTCGGTCACCTCGGCCGGGCGACCGTCTTCTCCAGCAGCTCCTGAAGGGCCCGCTGCCCTCCCGGGCCCAGCCCGGCCAGCGGTGAGTCCTCGGCGAGGAGTTCCAGGAGCCGTGCGCGTACGCCGGTGCCCTCGGGCGTGAGTACGAGGTGCCGGGCGCGCCGGTCGGTGGGGTGGGGGCGGCGTTCGACCAGGCCCCGCTTCTCCAGCTTGTCGACGACGAAGGTGGCGTTGGACGGCTCGCAGCTCATGCGCTCGGCCA
The DNA here is from genome assembly GCF_045206345.1 of Streptomyces sp. NBC_00209. Classification (NCBI taxonomy): domain Bacteria; kingdom Bacillati; phylum Actinomycetota; class Actinomycetes; order Kitasatosporales; family Streptomycetaceae; genus Streptomyces; species Streptomyces sp. NBC_00209. The sequence goes on from NZ_CP108121.1 coordinate 4,667,554, forward strand.
GTTCGCGCATGGTCATCGGCCCGGTCATCTCCCGCAGCGCCGTCGCCTGGGCCGCGGTGAGGCCGAGGGGGACGGCGCGCTTGCGTACGTGATCGGCGATCCGGGCGGCCAGCCCGTTCACCAGCCCGCACAGCTCCCGCTCGGCGGCGGCCTGTGCTTCGGGGGGTGTCGTCATGGGCTCACTCTAGCAAGTCCATCAAGTAAGAATAATTACAACTTGAATGTTTCTAGTTCGATGCTTACGGTGACCCCGTCACACAGCGACGAACGAGGAGCGACGTCATGACGAACCCGAGCACCCTGCGGCTGGGCGACACCACGGTGTCCTTCGTGCCGGACGGGGTGATCCAGGGCCGCCCGACCGCCTGGCTGCCGGACAGCACCGACGCGTTCTGGGCGGCCCGCCCGGAGTACCTGGACGCCTCCGGGTACCTCGTCGCGAGCGTCGGCGCCCTCCTCGTGGAGCACGGCGACCGCGCCCTGCTGATCGACGCGGGCTTCGGCCCGCACACGCTCCCGGCGGACCCGGCCACCCCCAACGGGGCCATGCGCGGCGGCGACCTGCCTGCCTCCCTGGCCGCGCTCGGCCGCGCCCCCGACCGCATCGAGGCCGTCGCCTTCAGCCACCTCCACCCGGACCACACGGGCTGGGCCACCCACGAACGCCACTTCGCCCGCGCCGCATACCTGGTGGCGGAGCCGGAATGGGCCGCCCGCGAGCCCGGCGACGGCCTGGACGCCCTCGCGCCCCACGTCCGTACGGTGGCCGACGGCCAGGAGATCTTCCCCGGCGTCCGGGTCCGGGTCGCCGCCGGGCACACCGCGGGCCACACGGAGTTCGTCATCACCGGCGGCGGGCGGCGCCTGATCGCCTTCGGGGACTCCCTGCACTCACCGGTCCAGGTGGACCGCCCCGAGTGGTCCTGCGTCTACGACCACGATCCGGCCGGGTCCGCCGAACACCGCCGCCATCTCGTCGCCGAACTGGCGGAGCCCGGCACGCTCGCCTTCGGCATCCACTTCGCGGACCGGGTCTTCGGCCGGGTCGTCCCGGACGGCGCCGGACCGGCCTGGCGGCCCCTGGAGGCCGCCGACGGCCTCGCGTAAGGCCCGGAAAACGCATCAGCCCCCGACCTGTGACAGGTCGGGGGCTGATCCTTCAGGGTGAGTAACGGGACTCGAACCCGCGACATCCTGGACCACAACCAGGTGCTCTACCGTCTGAGCTATACCCACCACGTCCGGGCGTTTCCGACCGGCCGAGAAAAAGTGTACAGGGTCCGGGAGGGTGCTCGCGCACTCATTTCCCGGCGGGGGGTCGCGGCCCCCGGAGGGGCCGTGACCAGCGCCTTCAGGTGCGGGGCTGCGAGACCCGCGCGGCCGCCGCCTTCGCCTGCTCGGAGTCCGGGCCGGGCTGCGGGACGAAGACCGCCTCGCGGTAGTACCGCAGCTCGGTGATCGAGTCGCGGATGTCGGCGAGCGCCCGGTGGTTGCCGTTCTTCTCCGGGCTGTTGAAATACGCCCTCGGGTACCAGCGGCGGGACAGCTCCTTGATGGAGGAGACGTCCACGATCCGGTAGTGGAGGTAGCCCTCCAGGAGCGGCATGTCCCGGGACAGGAAGCCGCGGTCGGTGCCGACCGAGTTCCCGCACAGGGGCGCCTTGCCGGGCTCCTTCACGTGCTCGCGGACATAGGCGAGGACCTGCTCCTCGGCGTCGGCCAGCGTCGTGCCGCCGGCCAGCTCGTCGAGGAGGCCCGAGGCGGTGTGCATCTGCCGCACCACCTCGGGCATGGTCTCCAGCGCCGCGTCCGGCGGGCGGATCACGATGTCCACCCCTTCGCCGAGCACGTTCAGCTCCGAGTCGGTGACCAGCGCGGCCACCTCGATGAGCGCGTCATCCGCCAACGAGAGCCCGGTCATCTCGCAGTCGATCCACACCATGCGGTCGTTCATGGGCCCCACCCTACGGGGCGCTCCGCTGTCCGGGCAGGGCCGGGCGCCCCGCGGCGAACACGTCGGTGGCCGCCTTCGCCTCCAGCGCCGCGGGTGCGGCGCCGGACGGACCGGGGACGGCGGTACGGCGGCTCTGGGCGGTGCCCTGGCTGGGGACCGCCGCGTCCGTCACCATGACCGGCTCCGGCGCCCCGCCCTGCGGACGGCGGGCCCGGTAGGCGGCCCGGTACGCGGCGGGGGAGGAGCCGAGCTGGCGGCGGAAGTGCCCGCGCAGCGCGACCGGCGAGCGGAAGCCGCAGCGGCCCGCGACCTCGTCCACCGAGTAGTCCGACGTCTCCAGGAGGCGCTGCGCCTGCAGTACCCGCTGGGTGATCAGCCACTGGAGCGGTGCGCTGCCCGTCAGCGAGCGGAACCTCCGGTCGAAGGTCCGCCGGCTCATGTAGGCACGCGCGGCCAGCGTCTCCACGTCGAACTGCTCGTGCAGATGCTCCAGCGCCCAGGCGACGACCTCGGCGAGCGGGTCGGAGCCGATCTCTTCAGGTAAAGACCTGTCGAGGTAGCGCTCCTGACCGCCACTGCGCCGGGGCGGCACGACGAGCCGGCGGGCCAGTGCCCCGGCGGCCTCGGTGCCGTGGTCCGAGCGGACTATGTGCAGACACAGGTCGATGCCGGCCGCCGTCCCGGCGGAGGTCAGCACGTCCCCGTCGTCCACGAACAGTTCGCGTGGGTCGACGTGCACCGACGGATAGCGCTTGGCCAGCGTCGGTGCGTACATCCAGTGAGTGGTGGCCGGCCGGCCGTCCAGCAGCCCGGCGGCGGCGAGCACGAAGGCCCCCGTGCACAGGCCGACGATGCGGGCGCCCTCCTCGTGGGCGCGGCGCAGCGCGTCCAGCGCCTCCGCGGGCGGTGGCGAGGTGATCGAGCGCCAGGCGGGCACCACGACGGTGCCGGCCCTGCTGATCGCCTCCAGCCCGTAGGGCGCGGTCAGTTCGAGTCCGCCGGTGGTGCGCAGCGGTCCCTCTTCACCGCCGCACACGAGCAACCGGTAGCGCGGAACTCCCGCGTCCTGGCGGTCGATTCCGAACACCGACAGCGGGATGGAGCTCTCGAAGATGGGGCCACCGCTGAAGAGCAGTACGGCGACGACTTCCCGGCGTCGTCTTCCGCCCAGCTTCCGTACAGCCTCCGTTGCGGTGGCGGAGTCCTGGCTCATGACGCTAAGCCCCCCTCGGTGTTCGCGTCTTCCTGGTCCTTACGGGCCTGTGGCACCTGCACTTGTCCCCTCGGTCGTGCACGAGTCCCCGGCCTTCGACGCCCAAGATCGAATCTACTGCGTCCCATGGTGCCGTCGTGACAAGTTCACCAACCGGCTCATTGTCGACAAGGCAACCTGGCGGGAAGCGTTCGATCACGAAGCGTTTCACTCGCGGCCCGCGCAGGGAAGTGCGTCCGGCGTTCATGGCCCGTCCCCATTGGGCGGAAGCGTACCGCCCGGTCTCTTCCTGCCTGGTGGCAAGGGGGTTGATCGGCCATTTCGACAAGGAATGGACCGGTCCTTGAAGTTGGCTGAAAATGTACGGTCGCGTGTACGGAAATCAGTCGTTCTACCGGCGCACAACCCGGGGCGCCCACCCGCCCCCGCACGCCCCCTCGCCGGGGCCGCCGGCCCCGGCGGCGGGTTCGGCGAGCCCGGCCGGGGACCGGTCCGGGCGGGCAGCCGAATACCGCTCTACCGGCCGTCCCCGGAGCAGACCGCGCGGTGGGTTCCGGACGGACCCCGGGAGTCGGCCGACTCCCCCGGAAGGGTGGGTTCCGCTCCTCGCGGGCGACGCCCCCGGACCGTCCGCGAGGACCCGTCCGGGGCGGTGGTGCCGGGCGCCGCAAGGGGCCGGGGCGGTGGCGGGCACGTCTGTGTAGAGGGCAACCGGCATTGCCATAGGGGCCCGGTCTCGGGCATGCTCCGGAAAACGCCGCACGCCGCTGTGCGCGGGGCGGGCAAGGGAGGAGTGGCGCCGTACCCTTGGGGGTAAGGGGTTGGGAAGATGATTCCCGGACACCACGACACCGCCCGCTGAAGCACCTTCCCACGTCGCTCTCCTCACGAGGACTCTCTTCGCCGAGACACCGATGGCCGGTCACGAAATCCCCGAACCCGCGGACCGCAAGCAGGTAGCCGACCCCTTGTCGGACCCGCTGGCGGCCGAACAAGCGCGCCGTCCGTGCGACCCCGCCTTCCGGCATGGGGTCGTCGTCGGCTTCGACGGCTCGACCTCCAGCGAGCGAGCCCTCGCCTATGCGATCGGCATGTCCCGCAGGACGGGCTCCGGTCTGATCATCGTCCATGTCGCCAACCGGCTGCCGACCACGGTCTGGGCGGGCTGCGAGCCCCCCGTCTTCGTGGACGTGCCGGACCACCGCACCGAGGTCCTGGGCCTGGAGCTCGCCTGCGCGGACTACCTCGCCGAGGTGCCCTGGGTGCTCGTGGAGCGCGGCGGGGACATCTGCCACGAGCTGGAGGAGGTCGGCCGGGAGTACTCGGCGGACGCCATCGTGGTGGGCTCCACGCACGGCCTGGTGGGCAAGATCTTCGGCTCGGTGGCCGGCCGGCTGGCCCGCCGCGCGCAGCGGCCGGTCGTGGTCATCCCGTAGCCCGGAGGCCGCCCCGGACCCCGTGGCGTCAACTCGCCTGTGGAAAACGCCGCATGGGCCCTTCCCGGCCGCCCCGGGACTGTTTCCGGCCCGTACGCGGAAGGCCCCGCGGTCACCGACCGCGGGGCCTCACCTGCGTCACGTGACTATTCGACGGTGACCGACTTCGCCAAGTTGCGGGGCTTGTCGATGTCCCGGCCCATGGCCAGCGCCGTGTGGTACGCGAAGAGCTGGAGCGGGATGCCCATGAGGATCGGGTCCAGCTCGTTCTCGTTCTTCGGTACGACGAGGGTGTGGTCGGCCTTCTCCTGGACCTGGTGGGCCACGGCGAGGATGCGGCCGCTGCGGGCCTTGATCTCCTCCATCGCGGCGCGGTTCTTCTCCAGCAGGTCGTCGTCCGGCACGATCGCCACGGTCGGCATCGCGGGCTCGATCAGGGCGAGCGGGCCGTGCTTCAGCTCGGAGGCGGGGTACGCCTCGGCGTGGATGTACGAGACCTCCTTGAGCTTCAGCGACGCCTCGCGGGCCACGGGGTAGCCGCGCACCCGGCCGATGAACATCATCGACTTCGCGTCCGCGTATTCGGCGGCCAGCCGCTTGATCTCGTCCTCGCCCGCCAGGATCTCGCTGATCTGGGCGGGCAGCTTGCGCAGGCCCTCGATGATCCGCTTGCCGTCGGCGACCGACAGGTCCCGGATGCGGCCCAGGTGCAGGGCGAGCAGCGCGAAGGCGACGACGGTGTTGGTGAAGCACTTGGTGGAGACCACGCACACCTCGGGGCCCGCGTGCACGTACGTGCCGCCGTCGGCCTCGCGGGCGATGGCCGAGCCGACCACGTTGACCACGCCGAGGACCCGGGCGCCCTTGCGCTTCAGCTCCTGGACGGCGGCCAGCACGTCGTACGTCTCACCGGACTGCGAGACCGCGACGTACAGCGTGTCGGGGTCCACGACCGGGTTGCGGTAGCGGAACTCGGAGGCGGGCTCGGCGTCCGCGGGGATGCGGGCCAGCTCCTCGATCAGCTGGGCGCCGATCTGGCCCGCGTGGTACGAGGTGCCGCAGCCCAGGATCTTGATCCGGCGGACCCCGCGCGCCTCGCGGGCGTCCAGGTTGAGGCCGCCCAGGTGCACGGTGGAGAACCGGTCGTCGATCCGGCCGCGCAGCACCCGGTCGACGGCGTCCGCCTGCTCCGAGATCTCCTTGTGCATGTACGTGTCGTGGCCGCCCATGTCGTACGACTCGGCCTCCCACTCCACGGTGGTCGGCGTGGCCGTCGTGGTCGAGCCCTCCGTGGTGTACGTACGGAAGTCGTCGGCCTTCAGGGTGGCCATCTCGCCGTCGTCCAGGGTGACCACCTGGCGGGTGTGGGCGACCAGGGCTGCGACGTCCGAGGCGACGAACATCTCCTTCTCGCCGATGCCGAGGACGACCGGGGAGCCGTTGCGGGCCGCCACGATGCGGTCGTTGAAGTCGGCGTGCAGGACGGCGATGCCGTAGGTGCCCTCGACGGAGCGCAGGGCCTCGCGGACCTTCTCCTCCAGCGTCCCGGCGTCCGAGCGGGCGATCAGGTGGACCAGCACCTCGGTGTCGGTCTCGGAGAGGAAGACGACGCCCTCGGCGGTCAGCCGGGCGCGCAGCTCGGAGGCGTTGTCGATGATCCCGTTGTGGACGACGGCGACCTTGCCCTCGGCGTCCAGGTGCGGGTGGGCGTTCTCGTCGCTGGGAGCGCCGTGGGTGGCCCAGCGGGTGTGGGCGATGCCGGTGGTGCCGGCGAAGCGCTTGGGGACCCGGGACTCCAGCTCGCGGACCCGGCCCTTGGCCTTGACCGACTTCAGCGCGGCGGGCTTCCCGGCCGCGGGCTTTCCGGTGATCACGATCCCGGCGGAGTCGTAACCCCGGTACTCCAGCCGCTGCAGGCCCTCCAGCAGCAGCGGGGCCACGTCACGCTTTCCGATGTAACCGACGATTCCGCACATAGAGCTTTCAGTCCTCCGACGACGAACAAGTGAAGGGGTACCCGGCCGTGAGGCGGCCTCAGCCGTAGACGATCCGGCGCAGCTGGCGGAGCGAGAGCTCCGGCGGCGCGACCGCGCGGTGCGGCAGTTCGGCCGCGATCCGCTCGAAGATCTCCGTGTTCACCAGGCCGCCGGCCTGCAGTTCGCGGTGGCGGCGGCGGACGAAGACCTCGGTCGTCTCGTCGAAGTACGCCAGCACGTCGAGGATCACCCGGGCGGCTTCGCCGCGAGGCAGCGTGGTGCTGCGCACCACGTGGTCAATGAGGTCGTCGTACGACGAGAGGCGTTCGAGCACCCGTCGATACTGCGGCGGAAGGGCCCCGAGCGCAACAATCCTGCCCGATATCGGGCAGGGAGTAGCGATACTGGCCCCGTTTTTCTGGCTTGGGTGGATTTCGCGCGGGTGCGACGGGGGCGCGGGGGAGGGGTGGCGCGGCGGTGGTCGGAGCCGAAGGGGTGAATGTGCACATAAGCCGCAAAGGCCCATCAGGGTGCCTGGGTGACCAACGCCGGTAAGTGGTCTACACCTTGACCACCCGTGAGACGCGCGGTACGCATGGCGACGGAGAAAGGTCAGGAGACCCAGCAGAGTGACCCCCAGAAAGGGACCCGGCTTGTGAGACTGCACCCGGTACGCCGCAGTGCTCTTCCTCGTGCGCTGCCCCGGCTCCTCGGCTCGCTGCTTCTCGTCGCGGCAGCCGGTGTCTCCAGCGCGTGCGCCGCCCCGCAGGCGTCCGCCGCGGGCGCCGCCGCGATGGCGTGGGCGCCCAGGCCGCTCGGCCAGGTGGTGCCCGCCCCCGCCTCGGTCAGACCCGGCGGCGACCCGTACACCCTCGACAGCTCCACCAGAATCCGCGCTGTCGGCCATTCCGGCGAGGCCCGGAAGATCGGCGACTACCTGGCGGGCGTGCTGCGCCCCTCCACCGGGTACGCCCTTCCCGTCACCACCAAGGACGGCGCCGACGGCATCCGGCTCCGGCTCGACCCCCGGGCCGGCAAGCTGGGCGCGGAGGGCTACACGCTCACCTCCGGGCGCGGCAACGTCACCATCACCGCCAGGCAGCCCGCGGGGCTCTTCCACGGCGTCCAGACGCTGCGCCAGCTGTTCCCGGCCCAAGTGGAGCGCGACACCCGCCAGAAGGGCCCCTGGCGGATCTCCGGCGGCTCCATCACCGACACCCCGCGCTACGCCTACCGGGGCGCGATGCTCGACGTCGCGCGCCACTTCTTCTCGGTGGACGAGGTCAAGCGCTACATCGACCAGGTCGCCCAGTACAAGTACAACACCTTCCACATCCACCTCTCCGACGACCAGGGCTGGCGCATCGCCGTCGACTCCTGGCCGAGGCTGGCCACGTACGGCGGCTCCACCGAGGTCGACGGCGGGCCCGGCGGGTACTACACCAAGGAGCAGTACAAGGAGATCGTGCGCTACGCGGCCTCCCGCTACCTGGAGGTGGTCCCGGAGATCGACATGCCGAGCCACACCAACGCCGCGCTCGCCTCGTACGCCGAGCTGAACTGCGACGGCGTCGCGCCGCCGCTCTACACCGGCATCAAGGTCGGTTTCAGCACGCTGTGCGCCGGCAAGGACGTCACGTACGACTTCATCGACGACGTCGTCGGCGAGGTGGCCGCGCTCACGCCCGGCCGCTACTTCCACATCGGCGGCGACGAGGCGCACTCCACCACCCATGAGGACTACGTGGAGATCATGGACCGGGCCCAGGCGATCGTCGGGAAGTACGGCAAGACCGTCATGGGCTGGCACCAGTTGACCGGCGCCGACCCGGTGAAGGGCGCCGTCGCGCAGTACTGGGGCTACGACAAGACCAGCGCCGCCGACCGGCAGCAGGTGGTGGACGCGGCGAAGAACGGCACCAGGCTGGTGCTGTCGCCGGCGGACCGGGTGTACCTCGACATGAAGTACACCGACGAGACCGTCCTCGGCCTGAAGTGGGCCGGCACGGTCGAGGTCCAGCGCAGTTACGACTGGGACCCGGCGACGTACCTCACCGGCGCCCCGGAGAGCGCGGTGCTCGGCGTCGAGGCGCCGATCTGGTCCGAGACCCTGACCGACAGCGACGACATCGACGCCATGGCGTTCCCGAGGCTGCCCGGCGCGGCCGAGCTCGCCTGGTCCCCGGCGTCGACGCACGACTGGGACACGTACAAGGTGCGTCTGGCGGCGCTCGGGGAGCGGTTCACCGCCCAGGGCATCGACTACTACCGCTCGCCGCAGGTCCCGTGGCCGGCGTCGGAGATGAACGGAAGCTGACACGGCACCGCCCCGGCGGCCGGGTCTCCGGCGGCCGGGGCGGTGAACCGTCGCGTCAGGCGACCTTCTTGGCGTTCTCGATGGCCTTCGCCAGGTCCTCCAGGATCGGCGCGCACTTGTCGTAGCTGTAGATCGGCTCCGTCGTACGCGGAATGACCTGGCCCGCCTTGACGGCCGGCAGCTGCGCCCAGGTCGGCTTGGAGGTCAGGGCCTCGGGCTGGAGGGCCGAGGAGCGGTTGTCCATCATGATGATGTCGGCGCCGTACTTGTCGACGTTCTCCCAGCTCAGCTCCTCGAAGAAGCCCGCCGAGTTCACCTTCGGCTCGACGAACTTCACGCCGAGCTCCTGGAAGTACAGGGTGTCGGCGGCGGTCTTCGCGAGGGTGACGTAGAACAGGTCCTGGCTGGCCGAGCCGACCATGACCCTGATCTCCGGCTTCGACTTCGCGGCCGCGCGCAGCCGGGCCGCCGCCTTCTCGAACCGCGTCTTCGCGGCGACGACCTTCGCGGACTTCACATCGGCGCCGAGCGAGGCCGCCAGGTCCTCGTGGCGCTGGATCGCCTTCGGGATCGTGGTCTCGGCGGCCCACAGCGCGACGCTCGGGGCCAGCTTGAGGATCTTGTCCTTGGACTGGTCCGGCACGTACCAGAGGGCGTCCTTCTCCCACATCGCCGTGACCAGCAGCTCCGGGCCGAGCTCGGCGTACTTCTCGACGTTGAACTCGCCCCAGACGTTGCCCAGGATCTCGACCTTGCTGATGTCCAGGTCGCCGGCCTGCACGTCCGGCTTGCCGTCCTTGGCCTTGGTCGGGCCGAAGACCGCCTTGGCCTCGATGCCGTAGTCGTGGAGGGCGGCGGCGACACCGATGTAGGCGACGATGTTCTTGGGTATGGACTTGGCCTCGGCGACCTGGCCCCGGTCGTCCTTGAACTTCCACGGCCCGGCGTCGGCGCTCTTGGAGCCCGAGCCGGCGGAGTCCTTGGAGTCGCTGCCCCCGCAGGCCGCGAGCACGGCGCCGAGACCAACGGCGCCGCCCATGGCCAGCAGGCCGCGGCGGGTGGGACGGGACGCTCGGGTAGTGCTCATGACGGAATCCGCCTTCGTACGAGCCGGAGACCGGCAGGTGACACGTTCAAGGGAAGGCTAGCCTAACCTCACGCATTGTCGACCTGTCGATGGCCTCCCTCACACCTCCGTCGCCCGGACGTGCTCGTACCAGTGGCCGCCGGTGCCCCGCAGCCACTCGCTCGACGTCACCTCGAAGCGCGCGCCCGGCATGAGCAGGATCTCCGCTTCGTTCCCGTAGCTGTGGAAGGGGTCCACGTCCCGGCCGTACTTCCCGACGAGCGTCAGCTCCAGGAGGATGCGGTGCGTCGCCACGCCGGAGACCTGCTGGCCCTCCATGAACTGCATGGCCGTGGATTCCTCCCTGCTGGTGCTGTCGAACGAGGTGGTGAAGACGGAGCCCGGCCGGTAGTTCAGCGCGGCCTGCTTGCCGAACTGCGAGACCGCCCCGTCCCCGCCCGCGTTCCAGTCGCCGCGGAAGACGGTGCCGGTGACGGGAGGCAGCCGCTTCAGCGCTTCCATCGTCATGTCGGCGTGTGCCTTCATCTCCTCGAAGAGCACGGGCGCGAGGAGGTCGATGCGCGCGTCGATGACGGCGATGGCCGCCTTCTTGGCCGCCGGGTCCGTGCCCTGCGCGGCCGTGAGCCGCGGCGCGATCACCGGGTCCTCTTCGAGGGTGTTCACCTGCTCGGCATCGGGGTCCTGTGCGGCCCACTTGAGCTGCTTCTTGATCTGTTGCAGTGAGAGCGCCTCGGCGCCCGCGGCGGCCAGGCCGCCGGTGCCGTACGGCGCGTACCCCTCGGGGAGCAGCCGGCTGCGCACCACCGAGTTGATCATCTGGTGCGCGCCACCGGTGTAGGCCATCAGCGCGGTGGCGTGGGCGGGCTTGAGGCGCTCCGCGACGGTCGCGGTGGAGGCGTCGTTGTTCCTCGCCTTCCAGTCGGCGATCTCCGGCTTGCTGCCGGCGAGGAAGTCGGCGTACCTGCCCGGCACTTCACCCGCCGTGGCCTGGCCGGGTTCCATGAACCCGCTCGCCGCCGGGTCCACCGCGCGAGCGTTGTTGGCCTGGGCGAGGTACATCAGCTCGTGCGGGAACTGCCCGTCGACGCAGACGTTCTGCCGCAGTTCCTCCTCCGTGAAGGGCGCGATGCTCTGGTACATCAGCGCCGCGCCCCTGCCCGCGCGAGCGACGGTCTCGCCCGGCCCCTTGACCCCGGCCGCCCAGGAACCGCGCAGGATCTCGTAGAGGGAGTGGTCCCAGGACGGCAGCATCCAGCCCATCACCGCCATCCGGTAGTCGAAGGCGTCCACCCCCGGCACGTTGATCCACTGGAAGGTCTTGAGCATCCGGGTCGTGGTGCCGGACATCCCGGCGACGACCGGGACACCGCGCTCGGCGTTCGCCTTCGGCCATGCCTCGTTCTGCTGGATCTCCCAGTAGGCCACGCCCTCGTTCCAGGGCAGCTTGTCGGTCGGACCCGGCTTGCCCGCGAACTCCAGCTCACGCGCGCTGAGGGGAGCGCCGCGGTCCTCGTAGTCCTGGGGCGTCTTGCGGTGGGCCGTCTTGCCGGCCTCGTCGCGCTCCTTGCGCGGCCCCTGGCTGTCGATCATCTCGCGGGTGTCGCCGGCCAGGGTCTCCGGTTCCGACTGCCACAGCAGGCCACCCAGGGCGTACGGGTCCTTCTCGTAGTTGTAGCCCTTGCCCACGAGGTTCGCCCCGGCCCACAGGGCCGGCCGGGTCCAGCCGTTGAGGAACGCGGAGTGCTTCTTCAGCTCCTCCTCGTTCATGCCGAGGGTAGACGCCAGCTGCGGCTGGGGCCCGATAACGGCGTTGAGGATCTCCTTGAGCGACAGCTGGGCGCCCTTGTTGTAATAGGCGGCGTTGTAGACGGCGGTCATCAGCTCACGGACGTTGCCGTCCCGGGAGAAGAACTCGTTGATCCGGGCGGTGGTCATCTTCTCGCCCACCTGCCCGCCGCTCGTCCGGTCGTCCTGGAAGAACGCCTTGTTGGCGAGCGCCGGGTCCTTGTGGGCGACGCGGGAGTACGCGATCAGCAGCTGCTTGAGCCGGTGGACCGTCTTGCGTGCCGCCGCGAGCGCCTTCGGATGCCGGAAGGCGTACGCGCCGAGCCGCTGCTCGAACTTCTCCGCCGAAGCCTGCCAGTCGGCGTGCGCGTAGTACTGGGCGTGGTCGAAGGGCGCCTCGCCCTCGCCGAGGCGTTGTACGGCGATCTCCCCGCCGGTACGGGCCGCGCCGTCCGCCGTTCGCTGCACGGGCGCCGCCTCGGCCGGGACGGGACCGGCCAGCACCCGGCGGGCGTTCTCCTCCGCCGCGCGCTCGAAGCGGTCGGAGGGGTCCGAGACCCTGAGCCCCGCCCCGTTGTCGGTACCGGCGACGGGCCCCCGGCGCTGCTGGATGACGTGCGTCAGCTCATGGGCCAGCGTGTGCCGGTCCGCGCCCGCGGCACCGACGACGACATGGCTGCCGGAGGTGTAGGCGCGGGCTCCCACCTCGGCCGCCGAACGCCGGGCGGCCGGTCCGGTGTGCAGCCGCACGTCGGAGAAGTCGGCGCCGAACCGCGCCTCCATCTCCGTCCGGACGGCCTCGCCCAGTGGCTGTCCGGGACCGCGCAGCACGTCCGGCACGGTCGAGCGCTGCACGGGAGCCTGCTCGCCGCGCCCGCAGGACGGCCCGTGCGTGTGGCGTTGTACGGGGTCCGACGCGCCCTCGTCGCGGGAGAGTCCGGGCACACGGCAGTCGTCCTGCCACTGCTGCTCCAGGGCCCGGGCGAGGGCGGCGTTGCCCATCGAGCGCTGCAGGGCCCGTAACCGCTCCCCGGGCACCGGCCCGCCGGAGCCGACCGTGCCCGCCGGAGCGGAGAGGCCGACCGGCCCCACCGCTCCGGAAAGCACGGCCGGACCGGGGGCGCCGGCCGAGCGGGCGGCAGCGGGCTCCGTCCGGACCGGGGGAGCGGCGGTCTCCTGCTTGTCCTGTGCGCGCATGCTCCGATCATTGGCCATCCGGCGCCCGTGGGCCAGGGTTTCCCGCGTCCCGCGCGGGACGGGCCGCGCCGGCCGGGTCAGGCGTGCAGCCCCAACTCCCGTGCGATCAGCATGCGCTGGACCTCGCTCGTGCCCTCGCCGATCTCCAGGATCTTGGAGTCGCGCCACATCCGGGCCACCGGGTACTCGTTCATGAAGCCGTAGCCGCCGTGGATCTGGGTCGCCTCGCGGGCGTTGTCCACGGCCACCGTCGAGGAGTACAGCTTGGCGATGGCCGCCTCCTTCTTGAACGGCTCCTCCGCCAGCAGCCTGGAGGCCGCGTCCCGCCAGCCGATGCGGGCCATGTGCGCCCGCATCTCCATGTCGGCGATCTTGAACTGGATGGCCTGGTTGGCGCCGATCGGCTTCCCGAAGGCGTGCCGCTCGGCGGCGTACTTCACCGACTCGTCCACACAGCCCTGCGCCAGGCCCGTCGAGAGCGCCGCGATGGCGATGCGGCCCTCGTCCAGGATGCGCAGGAACTGCGCGTACCCCCGGCCCTCCTCGCCGAGCAGGTTCTCCAGCGGGACGCGGACGTCGGCGAAGGACAGCTCGCGGGTGTCCGAGGCGTTCCAGCCGACCTTGGAGTAGGGGGCGGCCACCGTGAAGCCGGGGGTGCCGGAGGGGACGATGATCGAGGAGATCAGCGGGGCGCCGTTCTCCTTGCGGCCGGTCACCGCCGTGACGGTCACCAACTCGGTGATGTCCGTACCGGAGTTGGTGATGAAGCACTTGGAGCCGTTGATCACCCACTCGCCCGTCGCCTCGTCGCGCACGGCGGTCGTCCGGGTGCCGCCCGCGTCCGAACCGCCGTCCGGCTCGGTCAGGCCGAACGCGCCCAGCGCCTCGCCCGAGCAGAGCTTCGGCAGCCACCGCCGCTTCTGCTCCTCGGTGCCGAAGCGGTACACCGGCATCGCGCCCAGCGAGACGCCCGCCTCCAGCGTGATCGCCACCGAGGAGTCGACCCGGGCCAGCTCCTCCAGGGCGATGCCGAGCGCGAGGTAGTCGCCGCCCATCCCGCCGTACTCCTCCGGGAACGGCAGCCCGAACAGGCCCATCCGTCCCATCTCGCGCACGATCTCGTACGGGAACTCGTGCCGCTCGTAGAAGTCGCCGATCTTCGGGGCGACGACGTCATGGGCGAACTCCTCGACGGTGCGGCGGAGTTCCTCGTGCTCGGCGGTCAGCCGGTGGTCCAGGGACATGCGGACGTTCACTCCTTGTGGGACAGGGCACGCACGGTGCGGGAAGGGCTGGGTCGGCCCAGGTGTCCGGCGAGCCACACGCTGGTGGCGGTGAGCTCGCCGAGGTCGACCCCGGTTTCGATGCCGAGGCCGTCGAGCATCCACACGAGATCCTCGGTGGCGAGGTTTCCGGTCGCGCTCTTCGCGTACGGGCAGCCGCCGAGGCCGCCGGCCGACGCGTCGACCGTGGAGACGCCGTGCCGGAGCGCGGCGAGGGTGTTGGACAGGGCCTGCCCGTACGTGTCGTGGAAGTGCACCCCGATCACGTCGGTGGCCACCCCGGCCTCGTTGAGCCCGGTCAGCAGCGCGGTCACGTGGCCGGGGGTGGCGACGCCGATGGTGTCGCCGAGGGACAGCTCGTCGCAGCCGAGGTCCCTCAGCGCCTTCGCGACCCGGACGACCCGCGCGACCGGCACGGCCCCCTCCCAGGGGTCGCCGAAGCACATCGACAGATAGCCGCGCACGTGCACCGACTCCGCCTTCGCCCGGGCCACCACCGGCGCGAACATGGCCAGCGACTCGTCCACCGTGCGGTTGAGGTTGCGCGCGGCGAACGTCTCCGTGGCGGAGCCGAACACCGCGATCCCGCGGGCCCCGAGCGCCAGCGCCCGGTCCAGCCCGCGTTCGTTCGGCACGAGGACCGGCAGCGCCACGTCACCGACGTCCGCGATGTCCCCGAGCATCGGGAACAGCCGCTCGGCGTCGGCGAGCTGGGGCACCCACTTGGGGTGCACGAAGCTGGTGGCCTCGATGGTGGTCAGCCCGGCGACCGCGAGCCGGCGGATGAACTCCGCCTTCACCTCGGTCGGGACGACCTCCTTCTCGTTCTGGAGGCCGTCGCGGGCGCCGACCTCGTGGATGCGGACCCGGGCGGGCAGCCCCTCGGCGGGCACGGTCATCGGCAGGGCGCGGGCGTCGGCGGTCACGCGTCCTCCCCGGCTCCGGCGGCGGGCACGACCACGGCGAGCACCTGGTCCATGGCCACCGTGGACCCGGCGGTCACGTCGAGTTCGGTGACGGTGCCGGCGTGCGGCGCGGAGATGACGTGCTCCATCTTCATCGCCTCCACCACCAGCAGGCTCTGCCCGGCGGCGACCTCGTCCCCGACGGCCACCTTCACCACGGTCACCGTCCCGGGCATGGGCGCGGCGAGCGTGTCCGCACCGGAGCGGGCGGCGCCGGTCAGCGACGCCTGGACCGGGTCGTGGTCCCGGACGTGCCAGCTGTCGCCGTCCCGGCCGAGCCAGTGCCCCTCCGGGGAGACCGCGTACGCGAACACATGGGTGACCCCGGCGAGTTCGAACGCGATCCGGCCGTCGCCGGCCGCGAGGGTCCTGGCCTTCTCCGCCGTACCGGGCAGCGGTCCCAGCGGTCCGCAGGACCCCGATTCCGGGGCGGGCGGGCTCGTGCCCTCGCCGACATGGCCGAACGTCAGCTCCGTGTCCCCGCCGCCGCACGGGCGCAGGCCCACCTGGACCGGGTCGTGGCCCGGGATGTGGAAGTCGAGCACCGTCCGGGCCGGGGCGCCGCCGAGCCGCCAGCCGGTGCCCGCCGAGAACGGGTCGGCCCAGGTGCCGGGCGCGGGGCGGGCGGCGGCGGACGCGGTGTGCTGCCGCAGCAGCGCGGCCGCCGCGTACACCTCCTCCGGCACGCCGTCCGGGACCAGCGCGGCCACCTCGCGCTCCACCAGGCCGGTGTCCAGCTCGCCCGCCACCACGGCCGGGTGGGCCAGCAGCCGGCGCAGGAAGCCCGCGTTGGTGGGGACGCCGAGGACCACGGTGTCCGCGAGGGCCACCCGCAGCCGGCGCAGGGCGGTCGCCCGGTCGGGGCCGTACGCGATGACCTTGGACAGCATCGGGTCGTACAGGCTGCCGACCTCACCGCCCTCGGCGAGCCCGGAGTCGGTGCGGACCCCGCCGCCCTGCGGCTCGTGCAGCGCCAGCACGGTGCCGCCGGAGGGCAGGAAGCCGCGGGCCGGGTCCTCGGCGCAGACCCGGGCCTCCACGGCGTGCCCGGTGAGCGTGATCGCGTCCTGCCCGTACGGCAGCGGCTCACCGGCCGCGACCCGCAGCTGCCACTCCACCAGGTCGAGTCCGGTGATCAGCTCGGTCACCGGGTGCTCGACCTGGAGGCGGGTGTTCATCTCCATGAAGTAGTACGAGGACGGGTCGCTGCCCGGGACGATGAACTCCACCGTGCCCGCGCCGACGTACCCGCAGGAGCGGGCCGCCTGGACGGCCGCCTCGCCCATCGCGGCCCGGGTCGCCGCGTCCAGCAGGACGGACGGGGCCTCCTCGATGATCTTCTGGTGGCGGCGCTGGAGCGAGCACTCGCGCTCGCCCAGGTGCACCACGTTGCCGTGGGAGTCGGCCAGGACCTGGATCTCGATGTGGCGCGGCCGGTCGATCCACCGCTCCACCAGCAGCGTGTCGTCGCCGAAGGAGGCGCGGGCCTCGCGCCGGGCCGCCGCGATCTCGTCCGCGAGCGGCGCCGCGTCCCGGACCAGCCGCATGCCCTTGCCGCCGCCGCCCGCCGAGGGCTTCAGCAGCACGGGCATGCCGATCCCGGCCGCCGCCTCCGCCAGCTCGGCGTCGCTCAGCCCGCTCCCGGAGGAGCCGGGGACGACGGGGACGCCCGCCGCGGCGACCGTCTCCTTGGCCCGGATCTTGTCGCCCATCAGCGAGATCGCGGTGGCGGGCGGCCCGATGAAGACGAGCCCCGCCTCCGTGCACGCCCGGGCGAACGCCGCGTTCTCCGCGAGGAAGCCGTAGCCGGGGTGGACGGCCTGCGCGCCGGTGCGGCGGGCGGCCTCCAGGAGGCGGTCGGCGCTGAGGTAGCTCTCGGAGGCGGGCGCGGGGCCGATCCGTACCGCCGTGTCGGCCTCCCGTACGTGCCGCGCGTCCGCGTCCGCGTCGCTGAAGACGGCGACCGAGCGGACACCCAGCTCGCGCAGGGTCCGGATGACCCGGACCGCGATCTCGCCGCGGTTGGCGACGAGGACCGTGTCGAACATCGTCATCTCTTCCTCACATCCGGAAGACGCCGAAGCCGGCGTCGCCCAAGGGCGCGTTGGCGCACGCGGTCAGGGCGAGCCCCAGCACCTGCCGGGTCTCCAGCGGGTCGATCACCCCGTCGTCCCAGAGTCGGGCGGTGGCGTAGTACGCGCTGCCCTGGGTCTCGTACTGCTCGCGGATCGGGGCCTTGAAGGCTTCCTCGTCCTCGGCGCTCCAGTCGTCGCCCAGCTGGTCGCGCTTGACCGTGGCGAGGACGGAGGCGGCCTGCTCGCCGCCCATGACGGAGATCTTCGCGTTGGGCCACATCCACAGGAACCGGGGGCTGTAGGCCCGGCCGCACATGGAGTAGTTGCCCGCGCCGTAGGAGCCGCCGACGACCACGGTCAGCTTCGGGACCCGGGCGCAGGCGACGGCGGTGACCATCTTCGCGCCGTGCTTGGCGATGCCGCCGGCCTCGTAGTCCCGGCCGACCATGAAGCCCGAGATGTTCTGCAGGAAGACCAGCGGGATGCCGCGCTGGTCGCACAGCTCGATGAAGTGCGCGCCCTTCTGGGCGGACTCGGAGAACAGGATGCCGTTGTTGGCGACGATCCCGACCGGGTGGCCGTGGAGGTGCGCGAAGCCGGTGATCAGCGTCGTGCCGTACTCCGCCTTGAACTCGGCGAACCGCGAGCCGTCCACCACCCGGGCGATCACCTCGCGCACGTCGTACGGCGTACGCGAGTCGACCGGGACCGCTCCGTAGAGCCCGGCCGGGTCCACCTTCGGCTCCTCGACGGGCCGCACCGACCAGGGCAGCGCGCCCCGGTCCGGCAGCGTGGCGACGATGTTCCGGACGATCCGCAGCGCGTGCGCGTCGTCCTCCGCGAGGTGGTCGGTGACGCCCGACGTACGGGAGTGCACCTCGCCGCCGCCCAGCTCCTCGGCCGTGACCACCTCGCCGGTGGCGGCCTTCACCAGCGGCGGGCCGCCCAGGAAGATCGTGCCCTGGTTCCGGACGATGACGGCCTCGTCGCTCATCGCCGGGACGTACGCCCCGCCGGCCGTGCAGGAGCCGAGCACCGCCGCGATCTGCGGGATGCCGGCCCCCGACATCCGGGCCTGGTTGTAGAAGATCCGGCCGAAGTGCTCGCGGTCCGGGAAGACCTCGTCCTGCATCGGCAGGAAGGCGCCGCCCGAGTCCACGAGGTACAGGCAGGGGAGACGATTCTCCAGCGCCACCTCCTGGGCCCGGAGGTGCTTCTTCACGGTCATCGGGTAGTACGTGCCGCCCTTGACGGTCGCGTCGTTGGCGACGACCACGCACTCCCGGCCGCTGACCCGGCCGATCCCGGCGATCACCCCGGCGGCCGGCGCCGCGCCCCCGTAGAGCCCCTCGGCCGCCAGCGGGGCCAGCTCCAGGAAGGGCGAGCCCGGATCGAGCAGGGTGTCCACCCGCTCCCTGGGCAGCAGCTTGCCGCGCGCCACATGCCGGGCGCGGGCCCTCTCACCTCCGCCGAGCCTGGCCGTGGCGAGCCGCTTGCGCAGCTCGTCGGCGAGCGCGTGATGCGCCGCCTCGTTGGCCTGCCAGGCCGCCGAGGCGGGATCCGCCGCGCTCGTCAGCACCGGTGCCTGCTGCATCGTGTCGAGCCCCCTTGCCCGTACCGCGCCGTTCCGATCGCCAACGCCACCGTGTTAATGAGCGTTAACGTGATCACAGGTTAACGAGCGCTAACCCGCCTGTCTAGAATGGCTGCTCATGAGCACCCATGCCGCCGCCCGCGTCGCGGCCACCACCCGCCGCGAGCAGATCCTCCGGGAGGCCGCCCGGCTCTTCGCCGAGCGCGGCTTCCACGGTGTCGGCGTAGACGAGATAGGGGCCGCCGTCGGCATCAGCGGCCCCGGCCTCTACCGGCACTTCCCCGGCAAGGACGCGATGCTCGCCGAGCTCCTCGTCGGGATCAGCGAACGGCTGCTGGCCGGCGGGGAGCTCCGGGTGTCCGAGGACGCCGCCTCCGCCGACGGATCGCCCGAGGCCCTGCTGGACGCGCTCATCGAGGGCCACATCGACTTCGCCCTCGACGACCGCCCCCTGATCACCCTGCACGACCGGGAGCTGGACCGCCTGCGGGACACCGACCGCAAGCGGGTGCGCCGGCTCCAGCGGCAGTACGTCGAGGTGTGGGTCGCCGTCGTCCGCGACCTCTACCCGGACCTGCCCGAACACGAGGCCCGCGCCGCCGTCCACGCGGTCTTCGGCCTGCTGAACTCCACCCCGCACCTCGGCCGGCCCGGCGCGCTGCCCGGGCGCACCGAGACGGCGGCGCTGCTGCACCGGCTGGCCCGGGGGGCCTTCGCGGCGGCGGGGGAGCGGGAGGCGGGCTGACCGCCCTCCGGACCGCCGGGACGCCGCGCACGCGTCACGGCACAATGGCCCCATGCCGATACCCAGCCGCGCCGCCCTCGTCGAACACCTCGTCCGTACGCGCATCGCGGGGGACGTCGCCACCCCGCGCGACAACAACCTGGCCCACTACCGCAGCCTGGCCAACGGGGACCGGCACTACTGGCTGGGCCTGGAGCTGGGCGACCGGTGGCGCGACGAGCAGGACGTGCTGGCCGTGATGGCCGAGCGGTGCGGGGTCAGCGACGATCCGGAGCACCGGTTCGGGCAGGACACCATCGACCCCGAGCTGACCGTCGACGCCCTGGAACGGGCCGCCGCCCGGCTCCGCAAGGCCGTCGAGGGCGCCGAGCGGGTCCTCTTCGCCACCGGCCACCCCGGCGGCCTGCTCGACGTCCACCGCCAGACCGCGCAGGCGCTGCGGGCGGCCGGCTGCGAGATCGTACGGATCCCGGGCGGGCTGATGGCCGACGAGGGCATGGTCTTCCAGTTCGCGGACGTCGCCGTCCAGGAGCGCGGCGCGACGCTCTGGCACACCCACTCCCCGGCCCCGATGGCCGCCATCCTCGACGGCCTGGAACGCGAGGGCCGCCCGCTGCCCGACCTCGTCGTCGCCGACCACGGCTGGGCCGGATGCGCGGCGCAGCGCGGCCTGGACGCCATCGGCTACGCGGACTGCAACGACCCCGCGCTGTTCCTCGGCGAGTCCGAGGGCACCCTCCAGGTCGCGATCCCGCTGGACGACCACGTCCTGGACCCGCGCTTCTACGACCCGATGACGGACTACCTGCTGGACGCGGCGGGGCTGCTCTGAGGCTCGGGCTTTCCGAGGACCGGGCTTTCTGAGGCGCGGGCTTCAGGAGCCCTCCCCCTCGGCCGCGCGGGCCCGGCGGCGCGCCTCGCGGCCCGATGTGGGGTCCAGGTAGACCCGCTTGATGGACGCGTACCGCTGCCGCAGCCGGCGCTCGGCCTCCTCGCAGGCGGTCTCGACCTGTTCGGCGGTGACGGTGTCCCGGAAGTCGACCTTCGCGGCGACCAGGATCTCGTCCGGCCCCTGGATGAGCGTGGTCAGCTCCAGTACGGAGATGAGGTGGTCGACGCCGAGCAGCTCCTCCCGGATGCCCTCCCGCATCGGCACCGACACCGGCCGCCCGATCAGCAGCTGGACGTTGGACTTGCCGAGCACCCATGCCACGTACACCAGCAGCACACCGATGAGCAGTGAGGCGATGCCGTCCCACACCCCGGACCCGGTCAGCTGGCCGCCGAGCAGCCCGCCCGCCGCGAGCAGCAGGCCGAGCAGGGCCGCCGAGTCCTCCATCACGACGGCCTTGACGGCGGTGTCCGGGGTGCGCCGGAAGTAGTGCCGGGCGGGCGCGCCCAGTTCCTCGGCCTCCTGGCGGACCTGCCTGAGCCCGGTCCGCAGCGAGAAGCCCTCAAGGAGGAAGGCGACGACGAGCACGACGTACGAGATCAGCGGATCGCCCAGGTCCTCGCCCGCGAGCAGGGTGTGCACCCCGTCGTAGATCGAGAAGACCGCGCCGCCGACGAAGGTCGCGACGGACGCCAGCAGCGCCCAGATGTACCGCTCGGGGCCGTACCCCAACGGGTGGTCGTCGTCGGCCGGCTTCTCGCTGCGCTTGAGCGCGGTGAGCAGCAGGACCTCGGTGACGGTGTCGGCGACGGAGTGGGCCGCCTCGGAGAGCATCGCGCTCGACCCGCTGATCAGCCCGGCGACCGCCTTCGCCACGGCGATGCCGAGATTGGCCAGCGCCGCGACGACGACGGTGAACGTGGACCCCCCGCCACTGCTTTTCGCGTCAGTCATGCCGGTGAGTATGTCCGCGCCCGGCCCGCTCATGTCCGACGCGCGGCCGGTCACCGGGGGACCCGGACCACGCCCTCCTGGATGACGGTGATCGCGAGGCGGCCGTCTTGCGTGTAGATACGGGCCTGGCCGAGGCCGCGCCCGCCGGACGCGGACGGCGACTCCTGGTCGTACAGCAGCCACTCGTCGGCCCGGAACGGCCGGTGGAACCACATCGCGTGGTCCAGGCTGGCCCCGACGACGTCCCCGACCGCCCAGCCGCCGCGCCCGTGGGCGAGCAGCACGGAGTCGAGCAGCGTCATGTCGGAGACGTACGTGGCCATGCAGACGTGCAGCAGCGGGTCGTCGGCGAGCTTGCCGTTGGTACGGAACCACACCTGCGACCTGGGCTCGCGGGGCCGGCCCACCGTGGCGAACGGCGGCGCGTCCACGTACCGCAGATCGACGGCGGCCCGCGCCTCGACCAGCCGGTCCACCATGCCCGGGTCGCTGAACCGGTCGGCGTAGCGCGGCAGCATCTCGGCGGCGGTGGGCAGCGTCTCCGGGTCGGGGGCGGACGGCATGTTTGCCTGGTGCTCCAAGCCGTCCTCGTACGTCTGGAAGGACGCGGAGAGGTGGAAGATCGGCTGCCCGTGCTGGACGGCGACGACCCGGCGGGTGGCGAAGGAGCGGCCGTCGCGGATGCGGTCCACGGTGTAGACGATCGGCGCGCCCGGGTCGCCCATGCGCAGGAAGTACGCGTGCAGCGAGTGGGCAAGGGGGTCTCCCCTGCTCGCGTCCATTCGAGAGCTTGGGGAACTGTCTGATGGGACGGTGCGGCCCGCGGCGACGAGCGCCTGGGCCGCGACCTGTCCGCCGAAGACCCGGGGCACGACCGCCGAGCGGCTGGTGCCCCGGAAGATGTCCTGCTCGATCCGCTCCAGGTCGAGCAGATCGAGCAGGGAATCGAGTGCGGTACTCATGGAAGGCAGGCGGTCCCTACAGGCCCATGGACTTGGCGATGATCGACTTCATGACCTCGCTGGTGCCGCCGTAGATGCGGTTGACGCGGTTGTCCGCGTACAGGCGGGCGATCGGGTACTCGTTCATGAAGCCGTAGCCGCCGTGCAGCTGGAGGCAGCGGTCGATCACGCGGTGCGCGACCTCGGTGCAGAACAGCTTCGCGGAGGCGGCCTCGGCGGCGGTCAGCTCACCGGCGTCCAGTGCCTCCAGGGCGCGGTCGGCGACGGCCTGGGCCGCGTCCACCTCGGCCTGGCAGGCGGCCAGCTCGAACTTGGTGTTCTGGAACGAGGCGACGGTCTTGCCGAAGACGGTGCGCTCCTGGACGTACTCCTTGGCGAACCGCACGGCGGCGGCGGCCTGGGCGTACGCGCCGAAGGCGATGCCCCAGCGCTCGGAGGCCAGGTTGGTGCCGAGGTAGCCGAAGCCCTTGTTCTCCTCGCCGAGCAGGTCCTCGGCGGGCACCTTGACGTCCACGAAGGCCAGCTCGGCGGTGTCGGAGACCTTCAGGCCCAGCTTGTCGAGCTTGCGGCCGACGGAGTAGCCCTCGGACTTGGTGTCCACGGCGAACAGCGAGATGCCGAAGCGGCGGTCGTCCTCGCGCGGGGCGGAGGTGCGGGCGCAGACGATGACGCGGTCGGCGTGGACGCCGCCGGTGATGAACGTCTTGGCGCCGTTGAGGACGTAGTGCGTGCCGTCCTCGGAGAGCTTCGCGGTGGTCTTCATGCCCGCGACGTCCGACCCGGTGCCCGGCTCGGTCATCGCGAGGGCCCACATCTCCTCGCCGGTGACGAACTTCGGCAGCCAGCGCTTCTTCTGCTCGTCGGTGGCGAGCATCTTGATGTACGGCAGGCCGAGCAGCGTGTGCACGCCGGAGCCGCCGAAGGAGACGCCGGCCCGGGCGGCCTCCTCGGTGATGACGGCCTCGTACTTGTGCGAGTCGATGCCCGCGCCCTCGTACTCCTCGTCCACGGTGATCCCGAAGACGCCCAGCTCGCCGAGCTTGAGGTAGAAGTCCCGCGGCGCCTGCCCGGCGGCGAACCACTCGTCGTACACGGGCACGACCTCGGCCGCGATGAAGGCCCGGATGGTCTCCCGGAACGCCTCGTGGTCCTCGTTGAATACCGTACGGCGCACGGGGTGCCTCCCTGGTCGGCTACGTCTGCTGCGACTTCTGGTGCTACGTCTTCCGGTGTTACGTCTTCCGGAGCATGGCTAAGCGCTTGCTCAGCCATGGTTAAAAGTTACCCGGCGGTCACGGGGCTGTCCAGGGTGATGCTGAGCACGCGGGGACGGTCGGTAGGTAGGGTGATGCGCGACCTGCGCCCGGCCGGACACGAGCGAGACGAAACGGTGGAGCTGTGCACATCGAGCGGCATGTAATCGACGAGGCACGCGTCTCGGCTGCTCGGGACGGATTCGAGGGGCGGATTGGCGGGCTGGTGCGGAGTCTGTCCTCGGAGCGGATGACCGCGAACGACTGGTCCCTGCTGGCGGGGGAGTTCCTCGACCATCTCGGTGCGCTGTCCGTCAGTCACCCCGCCCTTGACACCCCGCAGGCGGAGGCCGTCCTCCGCGCCGCGGAACAGGCGGCGACCGGCGCCGTAGCCTTCGCCGCGTACTTCCCCGGCCACCCCTTCACGGTCTCCCTGGACTACGTGAACTTCGGGGTGTCCTACGACGCGGGTGCGGACGGAAGCCATGTTTCCCTTGGCACGTTCGACTGGCTCGACGCCTTCTGCCTGGCGGTGCTCACGGGTACGGTCGAGCGCCACCGGGAGGCGTTCTACCACGCGCGGAACTCTCGGGAGGAGGCCCGCTTCCCCGTCGACGCGCTCGCCGAGGGCCTCATGGCGTACGTCCTGGGGGACCTGGGCGACGACGAAGACGCGGACTACCCGCCCACGGAGGAGCAGGTGCTCGCGGCGATCGACGGCGGGCTCGCCCGGATCCGGGCGTTCGTCGCCGAACTGGGGAGCGACGTCGGGGGCCGCCCCGATTACCTCGCCCTTCTTGCGCTGCGCGCCCTTGCGGCGGGGGACGGGGAGGCGTTCGACGCGGCGTTGGGCCGGCTACTGCTGACGTACAGGTCGTTCGGCGAGGTCAGCACCCACCCCCGCTCCCTCCTGCCGCTCACCCCCCTGGCGCTCGCCGCCCTGGCCCACCGCCGCCGGGGCTGGACCCCTGCCGTGGAGAGCGACTACCTTCCCCGCGCCGTGATCACGGGCCGCGAGGCGAGCGGACCCGCGAACCGGGCCGACATGGTCGCCGCGCTGCGTTCGGGAGCGGAACTCTTCGGGCGTCCCGGCGAATAGCGCGGTTGTCCGTCAAGGGTGTCATGTGGGGAATTCGCCGATCCAGGTGCGCTGGAGGAGGTGCTTGGGGAGGTAGTCGGATTCGATGTCGAGGGGGAAGTCGGCGTCGTGTGCGAGGCAGGCGATGGCGAGGGGGCCCAGGGCGATGCTGCCGTTGATGTCTGTGGTGCGGTCCTCGGTCAGGGTCCAGTACGCCTTGTGGAGTTTGAGCGCGTCGGCGAGGGCGGGGGCGAAGCCGGCCTCGTCCTTGCGGACGTAGTGGTAGAAAAGGTTGATGGGCGGGTAGAGGACGCCGTCCATGAGGTCTCGGGGGGTGATCTGTGCCACGGTCGGGTCGGATGCCTCGATGGTGGCGATCAGTTTGTCGGCGAGGCCGGGGCCACGGAGCCACCAGGTCTGGAGGGTGTCGACCCAGTGGTAGATGTATTCGTCGTACTGCCCTTGGGGTGACCGCAGTCGCTCCAACGGGATTTCGCTGAGCAGGGTCATCCGTTCCTGGTCGCGGCAGATGACGGCCAGCCAGAAGGCGGACAGCCAGTTGCCCGCGTCGGCCATGGACAGCGGGCCGGCGGCTGGGATGGTGCGCAGTTTCCTGTTGATCCGGCATTCGACAGTTCCTTCGTTCACCGCGCTCACGGCGAACAGTGCCGAGCTGAGCTACATGGCGTTGACCGTGGCTTCCCACGTCTCCACCTTGGAAGCCCGCGGATCGATGGCACAGCGGGCATGGAACCCCAGAATGGAGGAACCGAACGTGAAATCGAGCAGGGCTGCCGACTCCTCCAGATCGTCAATTTCCTCGACCAGGCGCTCGCTCAGCCGGTTGGCCAGTGCCTCCGTATCGGCTTCTCCCCGGAGATCGTGGCGGGTAATGACCGTTGACATGGAAAAGTCCCTTGGGTCGTGAAAGACGTCGGCGTATGTGGTGTCAGGTGGGGAACTCGCCGGCCCACGTCCCCTTCAAGAGGTGCAGGGGCAGGTAGTCCGACTCGATTTCGATGGGGAAGTCGGCGTCGGCTGCCAGGCAGGCCATGGCCAGCGGGGCCAGGGCGACCCAGCCGAAGCAGGAGTCGGAGCGCTCCTGGTCGGCCGACCAATAGGCCCTGTGTGCGTGGAGCGCCTGCTCCAGCGCGCTGTTGAACTCCGCGTGCTGCCCGGTGGCCCGTCGGCGGAGGAGATCCATGGGGGGCCACATGAGCTGGGAGACGTAATCCTGTCCGGTGACGGACGGCACGCCGGGAGCCGTTCCCGATGCTGCCTCGACCAGTTTGTCGGCGAACTCCGGCCGGCCCAGCCAGAACGCCTGCAGCGCCTCGATCCACGCGTAGAGGTATTCGTCGCACACGGCTCCCGACTCGCGCAGCTTCGAAGTCGGGACGCGACAAAGTGCCGTCAGCCGCTCGGCGTTGCGGCAGACGACCGCCAGGTAGAAGGCGGTGAGCCAGTGCCCCGCGTCCGCGAACGACTCGGGACGGTCGAAGGCGGAAACCGTACGCACTTCATGGTGGATGAGGCAGTCCACGCTGTCCTCGGCGGTCGTGGCGGCGGCGAAGAGGGCTGACCCGGATTGCATGGCGGCGACCCACGCCTCCCACGATTCGATCCATGAGGCGGTGGGATCGACCGCGGATTTCTCGTAAGCCATGACCAACGAGGTGGACATGACGCTTTCGAGGGCATAAGGCGATTTGTAGATTCTTTCCAGCAGTTGCTCTGTATGCGGAGAGATGGAGGGTTCCCGATCGGGCAGATACTGTCGGGTGATCGCGTGCCGGGTAATGGCTGTGGCCACTTGATTACTTTCTCGGAAGCGTGTGGGCGGCGCGGACCCGTAGGGTGAGGGCTCAGGTGGGGAACTCGCCCACCCAGGCGCGATTAAGCAAGTGGGCGGGTAGATAGTCTGATTCGACTTCGATCGGGAATCCCGCGTCGAAGGCGAGGCAGGTGATGGCCAAGGGTCCCAACGCCAGGTAGCCCTCGACGCTGGCTTCTCTCTCTGCGGTTGCCGTCCAGTACGACTTGTGCAATTCCACTGCTTCGAAAAGGGCTTGGTTGAAGCCTGCGTGGTCTTTGCGTACGAAGAGATGGAAGAGGTTGACCGGCTGATAAAGGATCTTGTCGATGAGCTCCTTCTCCGCCACTCTCGCGACATCGGGGTGGGATCCTTCGATGGTGGCGATGAGTTTCCCGCCGAGGCCGGGGCGCTCGTCCCAGTAGGACTGAAGTGTGTCGACCCAATCGAACATGAACTCGTCGTACCGCGCTCGTGACGCCCTCAGCAGCTCCAGCGATACGCTGCACAGCTGGGTCATCCGCGCTTGGTCACGGCAGACGATGGCCAGCCAGAAGGCATTGATCCAGTGGCCGGGATTGGCAGAACGGGTCGGTCCGGTCGCCGGGATCGATCGCGTCTCTTCGGCGATGCGGCACAGGACGTGCCCCTCCGGCCGATCGGCGGCCGCGAACAGCGCGGAATGCACCTGCAACGCCGTCACCACGGCCTCCCAGGTGCGCAGCTCCGACGCGTCGGGGTCGGTGGCTAGATGTGCCCGGACAGTCAACAGGGATTTGCCGAGGCCGCTGTCGAACATCCCGGGCGAACGTTCCAGAGCCTCGATGGTCCTCAGGAGCCCCGCGCTCAGGCTCCGGGCGTACGCCTCGTCGTCAGGACCGGCACTGCCGTGCCGAGCCACATGCCGTGTCACAAGGTGCCCCCGTTGCCAAGGTTGTCCAACTCGCGGATGTCGAACTTCTCCATCGTGTAACCACCGTACAGGCCGCCATCCGCCTTGCCCTTGACTAGGATGTAGTCGAGCTTGCCGTGATCCAGTGCGAACTCAAGTTCCTCTGCCAGGCTCAATTCGCTGGGATGGGCTCGGCCTCTCTCCTCCATTTTTCGAAGAATGTCGAAGAAGTATTCTCTCGAGCCCTGCATGGCGCTACCTCCCTCGGGGAGCTGGCGCGAATTATGGGGGGTCTTGACATTCGATTTTGCCTCTACGACTACAAACTTTCCCTCCTTGCGCCGGTAGATCTGGTCGAACTGGTCGTTTCCATTCGCCGGGCCGTACAGCTTTTCCTTCTTGATGACGTCGTCATAGAGTTCCGGAATGGCTTGGTGTTCTGCCACCAGTTCGCCGTACGTCTCCGCTGCCTTGGTCTGCGTGCCCAAGGCAGAGCTGTACTCGTTGGCCGTATCGATCCGTTCGGGGGTTCCGTCGGGAAGTCCGGAGTGCATTCCCCTGTGTCGTTCGGCCGCTTGCGCGTAGTCGATGGAGCTTCTTCGGTGAGCGGCTGCTTCATCGAGTATCCGTAGCGTATTCTGGTCGGACGCGTCTCCGCGGACGCGGCTTACTCCCTCGCCGTCAAAGTATCGCTCAGGAATGGGTGGCGGGGCATCGCTTGCGGCAATCCACTCCCCATCCTTCTTGATGAGGTGCGGTGGGGCATAGCCGCTCTCGTCCGCGACCTTAACCCGTATGCGGCGGCCATCGATTGAGTAATACCTCTGGAAATATCCTTCCTCGTGATTGGCCCGGTAGACCTGGATTTCTTTCACCTGTTCACCAGTGAGTGAATGGCGAGGGCCGTAGGGATCGGCGCCCTGGTGCATGAAGCTGGGGGGCTCATGGCCGCCACCGGAACCGACTGGCGCAGAGTGCCCGCCCGCTCCCGTCGATCGGACGCGTCCGGCGCTGCCGTTCGCGCCGACCAGCGCCTCATCCGGCGAGGCCGAAGCCCGTACCCCCGCCCCCTCCTGGCGGGCCGCCGAGTGGTGCTGGAGGAGGGTGCCGTCCTTCGCGAGGACGTTGCCCGGGCGGTCCAGGTAGACCGTGTTGCCGTGCTTGTCCATGCCCGGGATCACGTCCTCCGGGAGGGCCGTCGTGCCGTCGGGGAGTTTGAGGGCTCCCTCGGGGATGCGGAGGGAGCCGGCCGGAGGTGCCATGCCCTCCGGGAGGCGGACCACGCCGTCGCCCAGGTCCACGGCTCCCGGGGGGATCTCCGCGCCTTCCGGGAGCTTGACCGCGCGGCTCGGGACCTCGAACGCGGCCTCCGGGACCGCCGCGCCCTCCGGTAGGTGCAGGGTGCCGTCGGGGAGCTTGAACGCGCCCTCCGGGAGGGTGATCGTGCCCTCGGGGAAGGTGGGTATTTCGAGCTTTCCCAGGCCCTTGAGCGCCGCCAGGCCGTCGCCGATCTTCGTCAAACCCATGCCCGCGCCCTTGAAGACGTACGTCATCGGGTCCACGACCCGGCCCACCTTGCCCACCGTGGACAGGGCCTTCGCCGCGAGGGCCGCCTTTCCGGCGCCGGAGGCCGCGCCGCCCGTGCCGCCGGTGAACACCGTCGTGACGACGTTGAACGACACCGCGCCCAGCGCCCGGGACGGGTTCTCGCTCCACTGGTCCCAGGCCAGCAGCGCCTTGCCGGTCTCCTTCATCGCGGCGCGGGACTCACGCAGGTAGGAGGGGAGTTTGTCGTCCGGCAGGCCCCAGTACAGGCCGGCGGTCAGCGGTGTGCCGGAGATCGCCAGGCCCGTGGCGAGCTTGCCCAGGCCCGACCACGCCTGCTTGGCGGAGTCCCAGCCGTCGGTGCCGACTAGGGTGCCCAGGCCCTTGATCGTGCCCCAGACGCCGTCGACGAAGAAGCCCTTGAGGAAGTCCCAGGCGTGTTCGTGGAGGTGCCACCAGGGCTTGGACTCCTCGACCGGGTCGCCCCAGGGCAGGCCCTCGGCGTGCTTGAGGGTCTCGGCGTCGTAGCCGTAGGTGCCCTTCTTGCCGGAGCCGTCGTCCGTCTTCAGCGCGGGGCCGCCGACCAGGGCGACGATCTTGTCGTGGCAGGCCCGCTCCACCGCCTGGAACGCCGCCCAGGTCTCGGCGATCTCGTCGTGGCGGCGGTTGTTCTCCTCGACCAGGTCGCCGTCCTCGCGCCACTTGTCGTCGTCCTTGATCTGGACGACGAAGGACTCGGCCTCGCGCTTGAGCTCCTTCAGCTTCTCGACCAGCGGATACGCGTCGGACGCGTACGTGGACAGCGCGGCCGTGATCGTCTCCAGCTCCGACTTCAGGGAGGCCCCTCGGTCCGCGACCGGTTTCGTCGTGGCGAACAGCTGGTCGGCCTCCGGCGCCTTGTAGAACGCCTGGAGGCCGCCGAAACTGCTGTGGACGTCACCGGCGGCCGTGGCGGTCGACGCCGCGCTCTTCGTCAGCGTGGTCACGCTGGTGTCCAGCAGGGCGAGGTTGCCGGTGAAGACGGGTATGCCCGACGGGGTGACCGCCTCGTTCTTGCTCACTTGGCCGCCCCGATGTCCTTCAGCACGTCCAGGCGGACGGACTTGGCGGCGTCCTGGGCCCGCTTGGCCGTGTCGAGGTCGCCCTCCACGTACTCGCTCGTCGCCGTCGCGGCGCCCAGCACGGCGGCCTGGATGCGCTCCGCCATCGACTTCAGCTGCGGCTTCCGCTCCGTGATGTACGTGCCCAGCGCGGCGGCGACCGGCCCAAGGGTGGGGTGGGACAGGGGCTCCGCCCCCACCGCCACCGGCCCGGCCACCGGCAGCGACGCCGCCGAGCCCGGCACCGCCGTGCCCGCGTGCGTCGCCGCCTCCGACATCGCGGTGACCATGGAGTTCAGCGCCTTCTCCAGGTCACCGGCGTGCGTGCCGACCTTCTTCAGCTGCCCCTGTACGCCCTGCGGTGTGATGTCCCAAGCCGTCACCGGCCGCCCCCCCCCGGAGTCGTGAACGTCAGCCGATGTTGTCGACGGCCGCCTTGGCGCGGGCCAGGGTCTGGTGCGCCGTGCCGTCGTTCTTCTCCAGCGTGGAACGGAGGAGGTGGATGATGTTCTTGACCTCCTGCGAGGTCGCCTGCCAGCGGAGTTCCTTGCCGTGGTAGTCGTCCGCCACGCCGTCCGCCGTGAAGTCGGCCATCGCGGCCTTGACCTGGCCGTCCCGGGCCGTGATGACCAGTTCGAGCTGGGCGATCACCGTCTGGAGGCTGCCCTGCACCTCGGTCGATGCGCCGGTGTCGTACGAGCGCCGGTCCGTGTTGCCGCCGTGTCCTGCCATGACTCTTGTCTCCCCGTCAGGAATGTGTACGGATGCGTCGAAAGGGCCGGTGGTGCCGGCTCAGCGGCCGCCGAAGCGGGCCGCGTCGAAGTTGGCCGAAGCCATCTGCGTACGAGCGTTCTCGCCCTGCTCCTGCTCGCCCGAGCCGAACGCCGCGTCCATGCCCTGCTGGCCGCCCAGGATGCCGGAGAGCGAGGCGTTCAGCGCCGCGGTGATCTCGTCGGAGCGGTTCTTGAAGTCGTCGAACGCGACCTTGCCCGCGCCGTTGAACTTGCCCTCCAGCGGCTCCGCCGCGGCGATCAACTGCCGGATCAGCGTGCCCAGATCGGTGCTGGAGCCCTGCGAGTGCTTGAGCAGCGTCGTCAGGACCGTGGACCCCATGTCGAACTTCATCGGCTTCCCCCATGCGTCGGACCTCGAACGGATGTATCCGTCCCAGCATCATGTCTATCAATCCGTGCGTCGCTACTGCAATCTGCAATCGGCCATATCTTCACGGTGGTGGGGCGAGCCGACCGGTGGCCCCGTCGGCGGTGCTTTGCGAAGCGGTACGTCAGTGCGGTACGTACACCGTCTGCGTCAGCCGGTTCGGGCGCCCCCGCTGGAGGAACACCCCACGTCCCGCCGCCTGTTGGGCCGCGTACACGCCGGGAAAGAGCTGGCCCTCGCTGCGGTCGCCGGACATCACGAGCGCCGAGGCCCCCGACTCCCGCAGGCTCTGCACCACCGGCTCGTACATCCCGCGCGCCGCCCCCGCCACGCGCCGCGACAGGACGAAGTGCAGGCCGATGTCCACGGCGGACGGGATGTACGGGAGGAACGCGGCCAGCGGCGACTGGCCCGCCGTCGTCAGCACGTCGTAGTCGTCCACCAGGACCACGATGCGCGGGCCCTCGCC
This sequence comes from Streptomyces sp. NBC_00209, assembly GCF_045206345.1. NCBI lineage: Bacteria > Bacillati > Actinomycetota > Actinomycetes > Kitasatosporales > Streptomycetaceae > Streptomyces > Streptomyces sp. NBC_00209. Next base: position 4,699,300 of record NZ_CP108121.1, read on the forward strand.
CCAGCTGCCCGGCTCCAGGTCCTCCAGACGGGCGTTCTCGTCCGGCAGCCGCTTTTCCAACTCCGCCGAGATCGCGGCCGAGAGGCCCATGCAGAGCTTGGAGTTGTACGCGTAACCGCCGTTCAGCTCCTCCGGGACCACCCCGCGCAGCGAGCGCCGGGGATCCATCACCGCGAAGACGAGGTCGTCCTCGCCGTAACGGTCGGCGAGCCCCTGAGCCACCGCCCGCAGCAGGTTCGTCTTGCCGCACTCGCTGTCCCCGAGCACCAGCAGGTGCTGGTCGTGGCCGAACAGGTCGAGCAGCACGGGCGCCAGGGCCGACTGGTCGAGTCCCAGCGGCACCCGCTCCGGCTCCGCCGCCCGGCCGGGCAGCAGGTGCGGTTCGAGCAGGTGCGGCAGCACCCGTACCGGCTGGGCGACCTCGCCGTGCCAGGTGGCCCGGACCGTGCGCGTGGCCCGTTCGAGGACCGCGCCCAGCTCCGTCGTCTCCGCGACCCCGTCCGTGCGCGGCAGGGCGACCTGGGCGAAGAGCTTGCCGTCGGTGAGGACGCGGCCCGGCTCGTCGGGGGAGAGGGTCTCGGCCAGCTTGCGGTCGATGCTCGACTCGCCCGGGTCGTTGAGCCGCAGCTCCACTCGGGTGCCGAAGTTGGACTGGATCGCGATGCGCACGTCGTTCCAGCGAAGCATCCCGGCGACGACGTGGATGCCGTAGCCGCCGCCCCGCTTGAGGATGTCCGCGACCGCGTCGTCCAGCTCCTCGAAGTCGTCGCGCAGCGCGCCGAACCCGTCGATGACGAGGACGATCTCGGCGGACGCCAGCTGCGGCAGGCGGCCCGCCGCGTGCAGGGTGCGCAGCTGCTCGACGGAGTCGATGCCGTGCTCGCGGAACAGCTCCTCGCGCAGGGTGAGCATCGCGCGCACCTCCTCGACCGTGCGCGCCGCCCGCTCCCGGTCGGCGCGGCCGGCGACGCCGCCGACGTGCGGCAGCTCGGCGAGGGCCTGGAGGCCGCCGCCGACCAGGTCGAGGGCGTAGACGCCGACCTCCTGGGGGGTGTGCGTGAGCGCCAGGGAGAGGACCAGGGTGCGCAGCAGCGTCGTCTTGCCGGACTGCGGGCCGCCGATGACGGCCGCGTGCCCGCCGGCCACCGTGAGGTCGAGGAGCCACTGCCCCTGCCACTGCTTGGCCGGGTCGTCCAGCAGGCCGAGCGGCACCAGGAGCGGGCCGCGCCGCCGGGTGCCCGGCCGGCCCGCGTCCGGGCGCACCCCGGTCAGCCGCATCCCGCGCGGCCCCGCGTCCAGCGGGCCGGCGACGGCGTCCAGGGTGATCGCCGGGGGCAGCGGGGGCAGCCAGATGCTGCGTACCCCGGGCGCCGCACCGGTCAGCTGGTCCACCATCACCGCGAGTTCGGTCGGCCCGGTCTCGCGGCGGCGGGCCGACGGCTCCCGGTCCTGCGGGCCGTTCTCCGGACCGGCGAGGGTGTTGTACGCCTCGTACGGGAGGGCGAGCGGCCCGGTCTCCTCCTCGCCGGCGGTCCGGACGGGCCCCCGGTACGCGCCGGAGACGTAACCCGCCTTGAAGCGCGTGTAGTGGCTGGTGTCCACCTTGAGGAAGCCGAAGCCGGGCAGCGGCGGCAGGTGGAAGGCGTCCGTGGTGTCCAGGACCATCCGCGACTCGTCGGCGGAGAAGGTGCGCAGGCCGAGGCGGTACGAGAGATAGGTCTCCAGGCCCTTGAGCTTGCCGCCCTCGATGCGCTGGCTGGACAGCAGCAGATGTACGCCGATGGAGCGGCCGATCCGGCCGATGGAGAGGAACAGGTCGATGAAGTCCGGCTTGGCGGTGAGGAGTTCACCGAACTCGTCGATCACCACGAACAGGTGCGGCAGCGGTTCCAGGTCCGGTCGCTTCTGCGCGCGCAGCGCCGTGTAGTCCCCGATGTCCGCGACGTTGCCCGCGTCCTTCAGGGCCTGCTGGCGGCGCTTGACCTCACCGGCGAGCGAGGAGTGCACGCGCTCGACCAGACCCGCCTGGTTCTCCAGGTTGGTGATGACCCCCGCCACGTGCGGCAGGTCCGCGAACGGGGCGAACGTGGCGCCGCCCTTGTAGTCGACCAGGACGAGCGCCAGGTCCTCCGGCGGATGCGTGGCCGCCAGGCCGAGGACCAGGGTGCGCAGCAGCTCCGACTTGCCGGAGCCCGTCGCGCCCACGCACAGCCCGTGCGGGCCCATGCCCAGCTCGGAGGACTCCTTGAGGTCCAGGAGCACCGGCTCGTGCGCGTCGCTGATCCCGATCGGCACCCGCAGGAAGGCGCGTTCGCCGCGCGGCGCCCACAGCCGGTCCAGGTCCAGCGACGCCACGTCCCCGATGCCGAGCATCGCGGCGAACTCGACGGGCCCGGCCAGCGGCGCGTCGGCCAGGGACTCCGCGGACAGCCGCAGCGGCGCGATCATCCGGGCCAGGCCCTCCGCGAAGGGCACCCCGACCTCGTCCACGGTGCCGTGCGACGCGACGGCCTCCGCCGCGCGCAGGTCCTCCACGACCACGTCCGTGCCGTCCACGGTGAGGCGGACGTTGACGTGGTCCGGCTCCTGGACCCGCCGGTCGAGCAGATGCACCACGGTCACGCCCATCTCGCGCAGCCCCACCGCGTCGTCGGGGCGCGGCAGGTCCACGGCGTCCTCGCCGTGCCCGTCGACCACCACCAGCAGCCGGGAGTTCATCGCGAGCGCGTCCCGTCCGGCCAGGCCCCGGCGCACCTCGGCCGCGTACGAGGCGCGGCGGCGCAGCTCGGGCCCGAGGAGCCGGGCCAGTCGGGCGGCGGAGGGCGCGATGCGGCGGGCGGCGACCGGGCCGTCGGACTGCTCGGGGTCGAGCAGATGCGGCAGCCACTTGGCCCACTCCCAGTCGGCCATCCGCTCACCGGACGCGGCGACCGCGATCGCCACGTCGTCCGGCGCGTGCAGGGCGGCCGCCTGGACGAGCAGGGCGCGCACGACCCGCAGGCCGTCCTCGCGGGGGCCGATGACGCTGACGTTCCCGGCCCGGTCCAGCGGGACGGTCAGGGGGAGTTCGGTGCCGTTGCGGAACCGCTGCACCAGGGCCGACGCCTCGTTGAGCATGAAGAGGTCGGGCGGGGTGAGGGCGGACGAGCCCTGCTCGCCGATCCGGAGGTCCCGCAGCGGCATCTCGCCCGTGCCGCCCCGTATCCGCAGGAAGTCGTCGTCGCCCCTGCGCCGCTCCCAGAGCCGGGCCGGGTCGCGCACGATGTCGTAGAGGGCGTACGGGGACGGGTTGAGCACGTCCGCCTGCTCGCGCCGGACCCGCTCCTCGGCCGACAACTCCTCGCGCAGATCCTCCACATAGGCGAGATACGCCTCGCGCTGGGTGCGGCGGGTCCGCTGCGCCTTGCCGCGCTGGGAGAGCAGCAGTACCGCCGAGCCGATGACCGTGACGACGAGGATGATCGCGCCGAGCCCGGCGAACTGGCTGTTGCGGACCACCGTCATCATCACCACGGACGACATGACGCCGGCGACCGGGAGCAACGACATCGCCATGTTCCCGGCCTTGCCCTCGGGCAGGTTGGGCGGCGCCTCGATGGTGCGCGGCTCGGAAGGGGCCGCCGGGCGCGTCGTGCGGGCGGGCCGGTGGATCAGGCGGGTGCTCATCGGTTCCGTCCGGGGATCTCGGCCGGGTGGGCGTACGGGCTCGGCACCGGGATCACCGGCGCTTCTGGGACAGCTCGAAGACCTCGGCGGCGAGGCGGGTGGCGGCCAGCCGGGCCGGGCGGGCGAGCAGTTCGGTGCGCAGCGGTCCGCCGGCCGCCAGGTGCCGGTCGTACGGCAGGACGTGGACGCGGGCGCCGGCCGACGCGAGGCGTTCGGCCGCCGCGTCGATGTCGATGCCGGGGCGCGGGGTCGTCACGGAGAGCGCGACGACGGTCCCCTCGATGACGTGCGCGGGGAGGGCCCGCAGCCACTGGAGCACGGCGTACGTGCTGGTCACACCGTCGAGCGTGGCGGGCGCCGCGAGCACCCGGGCCTGCGCGGCGGACAGGGCGACCCGGGCGACCTCGGCGGGCAGCGTCTCGCAGTCCACCACGGTCACGCCGAAGTAGCGGCGCAGGGCGACCATCACCTGTTCGTACGTGACGGTGTCGATCATGGCCCCGATCCGGCCCTGGCTGCCGGGCAGCAGCCAGGCGTTGCCCGGGAGCTGGACGAGATAGCCGGTGACGTCGAGCAGCGACATCTGCGGCACCGCGATGTCCGCCAGATCGGCCGTGGTCCACCGCAGCGCCTCGGCGCCCAGCCGCAGCGGCAGCGAGCCGAGGGCCGGGTCGGCCTCCACGAGGAGGACCGGGTCCTGCCGGTAGTGCGCGTACGTGGTGCCGAGCAGCGCGGTCACCGTCGTCTTGCCGGCGCCGCCCCGGATGGACGTGACCGCGATCTGCCGCCCCGTCGTCACCGGCTGCTGGAGCACCTCGGCGGTACGGGTGAGCGCGGCGACCTCCCGGGCGGCGGACCCGGAGACGATACGGCGCACGGCGCGCGCGGCCCGTACGGCGACGGCTTCACCGCGCACCGGCCGTCGCGCCACGGCGGCCATCGCCTTGTCGAGGACGGGGAGCGAGTCGGGGGTGGGGGGAGGCGTGGGCGTCCCGGGCCAGGTGCGGGCCGCGGGGGCGTGGGCCGCCTCGTGCGCGGCGGTGGCCGGGGTGCCGGGGCCCGGCGGCGTCGCGGGCTCGGGCCGCGCGGGCGGCACCGAGGGGCGCGGGTCCGCCGGGGTCCCGGCCTCGGCCGGCCCCGTGCTCCTGAGGTCGCGCAGGAGGTCGCCCTGCCAGTTGTGGTCCGCGTTCGGCATGTCTGCCCTTCTTCGCCGCTTCGATGCCCCGCCGGGCCCGCGTCGGTGGTCTCGGAGTCGTCAGAACTTGTTCAGCAGCTGCCCGTAGACGCCGAACACCCCGACGGCGAGCGGGAAGAGCCCCACGACGCCGATGGACTCGATCAGGTCGGCCGTCCGCCGCAGCCGCACCCGTACGTGCTCCGGCGGCTCCGCCACCAGCGCGAGCAGGGGCAGCAGCGCGGCCGCGCACAGGACGGCGACGGGCCCCGCGCCCCCGGAGTGGTCCAGCCACAGCATCACCAGCCGCACCCCGGTGAACGCGGCGGCGGCGAACAGCGCCACCACCTCCGCGACCAGCGGGAACGCCCGGGCCCGGGACAGCAGCACCACCGCGACCAGGCACGGCAGCAGCACCGTCCACACCGTCGGCCGGTCCGCCGTGGTGAGGAGGTGGCCCCCGGCGGCCGCAGACACCGCCGTGACGAGCGTCGCCAGGGCGAGGCCCCGGTGCGTGGCGGCCAGCGCGTTGCCCACGTCGTGGCGGCTGACCGAGGCGCCGCCCGAGCGGCGGTCGTCCAGCCCCGTGAGCCCCGACGCCATCAGGGCCAGCCGGGGGAGCAGGCCGAGCAGCACCACGGAGAACACGGCCATCACGGCGCCGAGCCGGGCCGGGCCCGCCGTGACGGCCGCGACGACCTCCCAGACCCCCGTCATCACGGCCGTGGCCAGCGCGCCGATCAGCCCGGCCCGGCCCAGCGGCGAGAGCAGCCCGAGCAGCACCAGCGACAGGGCGACCGCCCCGGCCACGGCCGCCAGCCGCAGCGCACCGGACCAGTCGTACGCGTCGGCGGCCGTCCACGCCGTGAGGACGCCGAGCCCGGCCGAGACGAGGAGCAGCGCGGTCGCCAGCGAGCGGTTGCCCCGGCCGAGCCGGGCGACCAGCGCACCGGCCACCAGCAGCAGGACCGTGACGCCCGCCAGCGCCCCGGCCAGGGCGCCCAGCGGGAACTCGCGGCGGGCGAGCAGCGCGGCGATCACCGCGAAGACCACGGTCGCCGCGCCCGCGCCGACCCGGCGGGCGGCCGGGCGCCAGCGCCAGGTCTGGAGGTCCAGGTTGTCGGCCACCTGGTCCGTGACGTCGTGGACCACCGGGGCCGGCGGGGCCGCGTGGATGCGGACCAGCCGGAGCACGGCACCGTCGCCGATACCCGCCGAGGCCAGGGTGGCGTCGTGCGGCAGCGCCGAGCCGTCGGCGGTCAGCAGCTGCCGGGTCAGCGGGCGGGACGCGGCCCGGTCGTCCAGCAGCTGGAGAATGTCCGGAAGGAGCTGCCCGACCGGGGTGTCGGACGGCAGGACGAGATCCGCGCGGCGCCGCTCACCGACCAGGGTCACCCGGCTCATCTCCGCGCGGGAGGCCATTGCCGTACTCACTGACGAGAACCAATCATCGCGACGTCCAGGAATATCGGGGGCAAACGGTGCAAACGGTGCAACCGGGGTCGAACGGTCAGCGGGTGGACTGCTGGTACTGCCGCTGCTGTTTCTCCTGCTCGGCCTTCTGCTTGTCCAGGGTGTGCTGGAGGAAGGACCAGCCGACGCAGCCCGCGCACAGCACCGCGGTGACCGCGATGCCCGCGAAGACCTTGCCCAGGCGCTCGTCGGCCGTCCGCCGCGCACGGCCGGTGCCGAACAGGAGCGCGTCGCGCATCCGCCGGCGGCGTACTCCCACCGACTCCAGCAGCTGACTGTCGTAATCCCGTGCCATGCGACCCCCCTTTGCCACTGCAACATAAGGCATGGGGTGACGGGGGCGACACCTCGGGTGGCCGGATCGGGCGCGCGCGGGGCCGGGGCGGGGCAGTTTCATCCGTTCCGGTGGGTGAGTGGACGAAACGTACACTTCAGTCCGGCCCCGCGGCCGCCTAGCGTCGCCCCGGCACACGCATCCCAGGAAAGGGCACCCCCCGTCATGACCAGCAACGAGACGCCCCGCGGCCCCGTCGACTCCTCGCGCGTCCCCCGGTACGCGGGACCCGCGACGTTCGCCCGGCTGCCCCGCCTGGACGAGGTCGGTACGGCGGACGTGGCCGTCGTCGGGGTGCCGTTCGACTCGGGTGTCTCCTACCGGCCCGGCGCCCGCTTCGGCGGCAACGCGATCCGTGAGGCGTCGCGCCTGCTGCGCCCCTACAACCCGGCGCAGGACGCCTCGCCCTTCGCTCTGGCGCAGGTCGCCGACGCGGGGGACATCGCGGCCAACCCGTTCAACATCGAGGAGGCCGTGGAGACCGTCGAGGCGGCGGCCGACGAGCTGCTGTCCACGGGCGCCCGGCTGATGACGCTCGGCGGCGACCACACCATCGCGCTGCCGCTCCTGCGGTCCGTCGCCAAGAAGCACGGCCCGGTCGCGCTGCTCCACTTCGACGCCCACCTGGACACCTGGGACACCTACTTCGGCGCCGCCTACACCCACGGCACCCCGTTCCGCCGGGCCGTCGAGGAGGGCATCCTCGACACCTCGGCGCTCTCCCACGTCGGCACCCGCGGCCCGCTCTACGGCAAGCAGGACCTCACCGACGACGCCAAGATGGGCTTCGGTATCGTCACCTCCGCCGACGTGATGCGGCGCGGTGTGGACGAGATCGCCGACCAGCTGCGTCAGCGCATCGGCGACCGGCCGCTGTACATCTCCATCGACATCGACGTGCTCGACCCGGCGCACGCCCCCGGCACCGGCACCCCCGAGGCCGGCGGCCTCACCTCCCGCGAGCTCCTGGAGATCGTGCGCGGCCTGTCCTCCTGCCACCTGGTCTCCGCCGACCTGGTCGAGGTCGCCCCCGCGTACGATCACGCGGAGATCACCTCCGTCGCCGCCTCGCACACCGCGTACGAGCTGACGACGATCATGACCCGCCAGATCGCGGAGGCACGGCAGCGTTGAGTCACGACCACCACGACGAGCGGCCCGAGCTCACCCCGGCTCAGATCGAGGCCGCGCTGAACCCCCCGCCCGGGCGCACCGGCGGCGACCTCGTCATCGAGACGCTGCGCGGGCTCGGCGCGACCACGGTCTTCGGCCTGCCGGGCCAGCACGCGCTGGCGCTGTTCGACGCGCTGCGCCGCTCGTCGCTGGAGTACGTGGGGCTGCGCGTCGAGAACAACGCGGGCTTCGCGGCCGACGCCTACGGGCGGATCACCGGCGAGGTCGCCCCGCTGTTCCTGTCGACCGGGCCCGGCGCGCTGACCTCGCTCGCCGCGCTCCAGGAGGCGGCCGCCGCCTCCGCGCCGGTGCTCGCGGTCTCCAGCCAGATCCCGGTCGGGGGCCTGGGCGGCGGGCGCCACGGCCACCTCCACGAGCTGCGCGACCAGCAGGCGTCGTTCCGGGATGTGGTGAAGTCCGTCCACACCGTGCGCGCCGCCTCCCAGATCCCGTCGGCCGTCGCCGCCGCCTGGGAGTCCGCGCTGACGGCCCCGCACGGCCCCGTCTGGGTCGAGATCCCGCAGGACGTGCTGGACGCGGCGACCGGGCTGCCCGTCGTCCTCGCCCCGGACGCCACCCCGCGCGAGCTGCACGCCCGCCCCGAGCTCATCGCGGTCGCCGCGCACCTGCTGTCGCACGCCGAGCGCCCGACGATCGTCGCGGGCGGCGGGGTCGTACGGTCGGACGCCTCCGGGAAGCTGCGGGCGCTGGCCGAGAAGCTGAAGGCCCCGGTGGTCACCACGTACGGCGGGAAGGGCGCCTTCCCCTGGGTCCACCCGCTCTCGCTCCAGTCCTGGGTGGAGGACCGGCACGTCACCGACTTCCTGGAGGACGCCGACGTCCTGCTCGTCGTCGGCTCCGGACTCGGCGAACTCTCCTCCAACTACTACACGTTCGCCCCGCGCGGCCGGGTGATCCAGATCGAGGCGGACGCCGGAAAGCTGGAGGCCAATCTCCCGGCGCTCGGCATCCACGCGGACGCCCGCGACGCGCTCGCCGAGCTCATCGACGCGGTCGCCCCGCGCGAGGACCCGGCAGCGGCCGACCGGGCCGCCGGGGTCCTCGCCCGGGTCCGGGACCGGATCGCCGGCCAGGGCCGCGACCTGGAACAGGACCTTCTCACCGCGATCCGGACCGCCCTGCCCGACGCCTCGCCCAGCTTCTGGGACATGACGATCCTCGGCTACTGGGCCTGGGCCGCGTTCGACGCCCGCCGCCCGAACACCATGCACTCCGCCCAGGGCGCGGGCGGACTCGGCTACGCGTTCCCGGCGGCGCTCGGCGCGGCGGTGGCCGACCCCACCCGGCCGGTCCTCGCGGTCTCCGGCGACGGCGGCGCGATGTACTCCGTCGCGGAACTGGCCACCGCCCGGCAGTACGACCTGCCGGTGACCTGGCTGATCGTGGACGACGGCGGCTACGGCATCCTGCGCGAGTACCTGACCGGTGCCTTCGGCGAGACCACCGGTACGGAGCTGGCCCGCCCGGACTTCGCGGCCCTCGCCGCGTCCTTCGGCGTCCCCGCGGTCCGGACGAGCCCCGAAGCGCTCGCCGCGGACCTGGCGGAGGCGTTCGGACGGCCGGGGCCCTCGGTCGTCGTACTCCCGGCCCTGCTGAAGATGTTCGAGCCCACACACCTGTAAGCACCACCCGACACAAGCCCACCCACCTGCAATTCGACGTACCTGTAACAGACCCCCGCCGGGCTCTGTGGCGCGTACAACCTTCCCGCCGCCCGCGAGTCATCTCCTGCGGGCGTGCCGGGGGGCCGCCCGCAGGAATCGTTCAGGGGGAACACACCATGACCACGTCCCGTATCACCGCGCGCCGCCGCGCCGCGCTCTGTGCCGCCGTCGCCGCCGGGGTCCTCGCGCCCGTCGCCCTCGCGGCCGCGCCCGCGTCCGCCGCGACCACCGCGGTGAGCTGCACCTCCGGCCGGGCCGGGCTCGCCGCCCAGCTGACCAAGGACATCACCGCCGCTCTCAAGGGCCGCAAGTCCACCGTCGCGCTCGCGCTCTACGACCGCTCCACCAACACCACGTGCACGCTGCGCGCGACGACGAAGTACGACTCCGCGAGCGTCGTGAAGGCGACCGTGCTGGCCACGCTCCTGTGGGACAACTCCCAGCACAACCGCTACCTCACCCAGCGCGAGATCGACCTCAGCACCAAGATGATCACCAAGTCCGACAACGACGCGACCACCGCCCTGTGGAAGCAGCTCGGCACCACCAAGGTCAACGCCTTCCTCAAGGCGGCCGGGATGACCCACACCGTGCCCGGCTCCGGCGGCTACTGGGGCCTGACCCAGATAACCGCCCAGGACGAGCAGCGGCTGCTGACCCTGCTCACCTCGAAGAACTCCGTGCTCACCGACAGCGCCCGCTCCTACGAGCTGGGGCTGATGAAGAAGGTCGTCTCCTCGCAGCGCTGGGGCACCCCGGCCGGCGCCGTCACCGGGACCACCGTCCAGCTCAAGAACGGCTGGCTGCAGCGCTCCACCCACGGCTGGCGCGTCCACAGCATCGGCGCCTTCACCGGCAACAGCCACGACTACGGGCTGACCGTGCTCACCCAGGACAACAAGACGATGAACGACGGCATCAACACCATCCAGGCCGTCGCCCGGGCCGTCCACAAGGACCTCAACCCGCGCATCATGCACGCCGCCTCCTAGTCACGGTCCGGGCACGACCTAGGTCTCAGGTCCCGTATTTGTTGCGGAGGGATGAAATCCGCGACAACCCGTGTTGGTGCCTTCCGTCGGAACAGGTCGAACGGGAGGCACCGGGTGGCGGACGCACGGGAGACGGAACGCGGGCAGCGGAGCGGCTGGGCGCGGAGACTGAGCGGCTACGCCTGGCGCTACCGGCGCAACGTCCTGCTGGCGCTCGGCTCCTCGCTCGCCGGCATGGCCGTGATGGCCCTCGTCCCGCTGATCACCAAGGTGATCATCGATGACGTGGTCGTCGGCCACACCCGCTCCCTCGCCGTCTGGACCGGCCTGCTGATCGTGGCGGCCGCCCTCGTCTACGCCTCCACCTACATCCGCCGCTACTACGGCGGCCGGCTCGCCCTGGACGTCCAGCACGACCTGCGGACCGGCATGTACGGGACGATCACCCGGCTCGACGGCAAGCGCCAGGACGAACTGTCCACCGGGCAGGTCGTCGGACGCGCCACCAGCGACCTCCAGCTCATCCAGAGCCTGCTCTTCATGCTCCCGATGACCATCGGGAACGTGCTGCTCTTCCTGATCTCCCTGGTCATCATGGCCTGGCTGTCGCCGCTGCTGACCCTCGTCGCCGTCGCCGTCGCCCCCGCCCTCTGGTACATCGCCCGCCGCTCCCGCGCCCGCCTCTTCCCCGCCACCTGGTACGCCCAGTCGCAGGCGGCCGCCGTCGCCGGCGTCGTGGACGGGGCCGTCTCCGGTGTCCGCGTCGTCAAGGGCTTCGGGCAGGAGGAGCAGGAGACCGGCAAGCTGCGCGAGGTCGGCCGCAGGCTGTTCGCGGGCCGGCTGCGCACCATCCGGCTGAACTCCCGCTACACCCCCGCCCTCCAGTCCGTGCCCGCCCTCGGCCAGGTCGCGATGCTGGCCCTCGGCGGCTGGCTGGCCACCCGGGGCGAGATCACCCTCGGCACGTTCGTCGCCTTCTCCACGTACCTCGCGCAGCTCGTCGGCCCGGTCCGGATGCTCGCCATGGTCCTCACCGTCGGCCAGCAGGCCCGCGCCGGAGTGGAACGCGTCCTGGAGCTCATCGACACCGAGCCCTCCATGAAGGACGGCACCAAGGAGCTCCCCGCCGACGCCCCCGCCAGCGTCGAGTTCGAGGACGTGCGGTTCGGCTACGAGACCCGCCGCCCGGTCCTCGACGGCTTCTCGCTGTCCATCGAGCCCGGCGAGACCGTCGCCGTCGTCGGCGCCTCCGGCAGCGGCAAGTCCACCGTCTCGCTGCTGCTGCCGCGCTTCTACGACGTGACGCACGGCGCGGTCCTCGTCGGCGGCCACGACGTACGGGAGCTCACCCTCGACTCGCTGCGCGCCGCGATCGGGCTCGTCCCCGAGGACAGCTTCCTGTTCTCCGACACCGTCCGCGCCAACATCGCGTACGGCCTGCCCGGCGCCACCGACGAGCAGATCGAGCAGGCCGCCCGCTCCGCCCAGGCCCACCGCTTCATCGCAGAGCTGCCGAAGGGCTACGACACCACGGTCGGCGAGCACGGGCTCACCCTCTCCGGCGGTCAGCGCCAGCGCATCGCCCTCGCCCGCGCCATCCTCACCGACCCCCGACTCCTCCTCCTGGACGACGCCACCTCCGCCGTGGACGCCCGCGTCGAGCACGAGATCCACGAGGCCCTGCGCCAGGTGATGGCCGGGCGTACGACGCTGCTCATCGCCCACCGCCGCTCCACCCTGAACCTCGCGGACCGCATCGCCGTCCTCGACAACGGCCGCCTCGCCGACCTCGGCACCCACGAGGAGCTGGAGCGCCGCTGCGCCCTCTACCGGCGCCTGCTCACCGATCCCGACGAGCTGGGCAGCCCCTCACCCGGCCACCGCCCGGCCGCGGCCCCCGAGGACCCCTCGCGGGACCGCGCGCTCCAGGAGGAGATCGACGCCGAGTTCGACGCCGAGCGCGGCGTCACGCCCGCGCTGTGGGTGCGCCGCGAGCAGGACCGGTCCACCGACACGGCGGGCACACCCGCCACGCCCGAACTGCTCGCCCAGGTGGACGCCCTGCCCCCGGCGAACGACACCCCGGACGTGGACGAGGCCCACGCCGTGCGCCCCGAGGACTCCTACGGGCTGCGCAGGCTGCTGCGCGGCTTCGGGCTGCCGCTCCTCGTCAGCCTGGGCCTGGTCGCCGTGGACGCCGGGGCCGGGCTGCTGCTCCCGGTCCTGATCCGCAACGGCATCGACGACGGGGTCACGCAGCTCGCGCTGGGCGCGGTCTGGACGGCCTCCGCCTTCGCCCTGGTCGTCGTCCTCGTGCAGTGGGCGGCCCAGATCGGCGAGACCCGGATGACCGGCCGCACCGGTGAGCGGGTGCTGTACGCGCTGCGGCTGAAGATCTTCGCCCAGCTCCAGCGCCTCGGGCTCGACTACTACGAGCGCGAGCTGACCGGCCGCATCATGACCCGGATGACGACGGACGTGGACGCGCTGTCCACGTTCCTCCAGACCGGCCTGGTCACCGCCTTCGTCTCCGTCGTCACCTTCCTCGGCATCATGGTCGCGCTGCTGGTCCTCGACGTGGAACTGGCCCTCGTCGTCTTCGCGACCCTGCCGGTCCTTGTCGTCGGGACCGTCTTCTTCCGCCGCAAGAGCGTCAAGGCGTACGAGCTGGCCCGTGAGCGGATCGGCGTCGTCAACGCCGACCTCCAGGAGTCCGTCGCCGGCCTCCGCATCGTGCAGGCGTTCCGGCGCGAGCGGGACGGGGCCGACGCGTTCGCCGCGCGCAGCGACGAGTACCGCGAGGCGCGGGTGCGCGGGCAGTGGCTGATCTCCGTCTACTTCCCGTTCGTCCAGCTGCTGTCGTCGGTGGCCGCGGCGGCGGTGCTGATCGTCGGCGCCCACCGGGTGGACGACGCCACGCTCACCGCGGGCGCGCTGGTCGCCTACCTGCTCTACATCGACCTGTTCTTCGCGCCCGTCCAGCAGCTCTCCCAGGTCTTCGACGGCTACCAGCAGGCCGCCGTCTCCCTCGGCCGCATCCAGGAACTCCTGCGCGAGCCCGCCTCCACCACCGACCGCGACGATCCGCGGCACGTCCGCGCACTGCGCGGCGAGATCGCCTTCGAGGACGTGTCCTTCGCCTACGGGGACGAGGAGGCGGCCCTCCGGGGCGTCGATCTGCGCATCCCGGCCGGGCAGACCGTCGCGTTCGTCGGGGAGACCGGGGCCGGCAAGTCCACCCTGGTCAAGCTGGTCGCCCGGTACTACGACCCGACCGACGGCAGGATCACGGTGGACGGCGCCGACCTGCGCACCCTCGGGCTCACCGGGTACCGGCGCAGGCTCGGAGTCGTCCCGCAGGAGGCGTACCTCTTCCCCGGGACCGTGCGCGACGCCATCGCCTACGGGCGGCCGGACGCCACCGACGCGGAGGTGGAGGCGGCCGCCAGGGCGGTCGGCGCGCACGACATGATCGCCACGCTGGACGGCGGTTACCTCCACGAGGTCGCCGAGCGGGGCCGCAACCTCTCGGCCGGACAGCGCCAGCTGATCGCGCTCGCCCGCGCCGAGCTGGTCGACCCGGACATCCTGCTCCTGGACGAGGCGACCGCCTCGCTCGACCTGGCCAGCGAGGCGCAGGTGAACCAGGCGACCGACCGGCTCGCGGGCCGCCGCACCACGCTGGTCGTCGCCCACCGCCTGACCACCGCCGCCCGCGCGGACCGGGTCGTGGTGATGGACCACGGCCGGGTCGTGGAGGACGGCACCCACGACGAACTCCTGTCCCGGGACGGCCACTACGCGGTGCTGTGGCGCACGTTCATAGGGGAGGACGAGCCGGCCGGGGTGTGAGCGGCCCGCGTGTGCGGCAGTGAGGCGCCGCACACGCGGACCCGGGGCGCTACAGGTACGTTTCGGCGTCGCTGCGGCCCCGGCTGAGCGGGTGGACCTGGCCATGGCCGGTGACCGGTCGGTGGTAGGCGGACATGCCCGCGCGTTCGTGGTGTGCGAACCAGTCGTGCAGGGCGGTCGTGAGGTCCCGCTGGGTGCCGCGCGCGCGTGCCGCGCCGAAGAGGTTCTCACGCTCGTGCGGATCATCGTGCTGGTCGTACAGCTCGTCAGGTCCCTCCGAGCGGAGCACCAGCTTCCAGCGCCCGTCGGTGATCATCCGGCCCTGTCCGTATTCGGCGAGGACGACGACCGTCTCGGGCTGCTGCCGGGTCTCGCCGCGCAGCAGGCCGGCGAATGACTCGCTCACGCCCCACTGGTCGCCCGGAGGTGCCACCCCGGCGAGCTCGCACACCGTGGCGTGCCACGAGGCCCCGCTCACCAACCGGTCGCTCACCCCGCGCGGGCCGCCCGGTACCCGGACCACGGCGGGCACGCGTACGGAGTTGTCCCAGAAGTTCAGCGGGAACGTCCCGTTTCCCTTGCCCCAGAGTCCGTGATGTCCGCAGGAGAATCCGTTGTCCGCCGTGTAGAGCAGCACGGTGGAGTCCCACATGTCCTGGGCCTCCAGCTCCGCTCTCAGCTCGGCCAGGCCGTCGTCGACCGCGCTCAGCGAGGCGCAGTACCCGGCGAGATGAGGAACCGGGTCGTCGAAGGCCGCCTGGAAGGCGCTCCGCCGGGGCTCCGTCCACGGATGGCGTGGTTCGCGGGGCACGGAGGGAAAGTCGCATCCGGCGTAGTGGTCGAGATACCGGGCGGGATGGTTGTCGATCCACGGGGAGTGCGGGGCGGTGTAGTTGACCTGGAGGTAGAAGGGGGCCTCCCGGTCCCGTTCCCGCAGGAAGCGCACGGCGTTGTCGGTGATGGCATGGGTGAGGTAGCCCGGCTCGGCCACCGGGCTGCCGTTGTCCCACACCGGAGCGTCGTAGTAGGGGCCGCCGCCGGACCGGTGGGCGTACCAGCGACTGAATCCGGGTGCCGGCCACCGGGAGTCGCCGACGTGCCACTTGCCGCTCATCATGCAGGTGTACCCGGCACCGGAGAGCACCTCGGGTGTGGTGGGCTGTCCGTGAAGGTAGTGGTCCGGCTGGGCATCCGGGTGCGTTTCTCCGGCCAGCCAGTCGTGCACGCCGTGCGCCGAAGGCATCCGGCCCGTCATCAGGGAGGCCCGTGCCGGGGAGCAGACAGGGGATGCGCAGTAGAACTGGTCGAGCTCCAGGGCGCCCTCCCGGATCCGGGCCAGGTGGGGCATGTGCAGCTCGGGCATGCGGTGCGGCATCGCCCAGCGTCCCTGGTCGTCGGTGAGGACGACCAGGAAGTTCAGCGGCCCGGCGGGATTCTGGTCGGACATGAGGGTCCTCCGGTTCATCCGCTACTTCACCGCGCCGGCGGTGACACCGTCGCGGAAGTAGCGCTGGGAAAAGGCGAAGATGGCCAGGACCGGCAAGGACATCAGCAGGATCACGCCCATGAGCAGGCTCCACTGCGTGCTGTTCTGCTGGTAGAAGACGGTCAGTCCGAGCTGGAGCGTCTGCATCTCGCTCGACCGCACCGTGATCAGCGGCCACAGGAAGTCGTTCCAGGCGGACTGGAACGCGAGGACGGTCACGACGGCGACGGCCGGGAGTGCCAGCGGCGTGTAGATCCGCAGGAAGATCCTCCACTCCGAGGCGCCGTCCACCCTGGCCGCCTGCCCGAGCTCACCCGGCAGGTCGCGGTAGAACTGCCGCATCAGGAAGATCGCGAGGGGCGAGGCGAGATGCGGGATCATGAGCGCGGCATAGCTGTCCAGCATGCCCAGACCTCCGCGCCCCAACAGATCGTTCCCGGCGAGCAGCGGCGCGTGGTTGACCATGATGAACAGGGGCACCATGACGATCTCGGGCGGGACGACGAGCAGTCCGATCAGGAGCAGCATGGCGTTGCGGGCGCTCTTGAGCGGGAGCCTCGCCAGCGCGTACCCGGCCATGCAGGACAGGGCGACCTGGCTTGCCGCGGAGACCGCCGTGACAAAGGCGGAGTTGAGGAAGAACCTGCTGAAGTCGGCGGCCACCAGGGCGTCGTGATAGTTGCCGAACGAGAGCCGCGACGGCACGCCGGTCGTCGACTCCCCGTGCGGGGTCAGGGATACGAGGACGATGTAGAGCATCGGGACCAGGTAGACCGCCGTCAGCAGCAGGGCCGCCGTGTAACGGGCGGCGCCGGCCCCCCTGGCACTCGTACCGCGGCCTCGCGGCGGGGCCGTGACCTTCGGGCGCGGGTCCGTCGCCGCACGGAGCGATGGGGTGTCAGTGGCCATGCCGAAGCCTCCTGTCGCTGATCTCCTGCTTGATCCGTACGGGGACCGCGACCGCGGCGACCGCGAGCAGAAGCAGTACGGAGACCGCGCATGCCCTGCCGAACTGCAGTGAGTTGAACGCGGCGTCGTACAGCGTGTAGACGACCGTCCGGGTGGTGTTGACGGGGCCGCCCTGAGTCATCACGTACGACTGCGTGAACATCTGCAGCCCGCCGAGGAACCAGGTGACGGCCACGAAGAACAGGGTTGAGGACATCTGCGGCACGATGACGTGGATGAGGCGCCTGAGCCGGCCGGCCCCGTCCATCTCGGCCGCCTCGATGAGATCGTGTGGCACGGCCTTCAGCCCCGCCAGCAGAATGATCATGAAGTAGCCCAGGTTCCGCCACAGCGACATGACGATGATCGACGGCATCGCCAGGTGGGTGCTGGTGAGGAAGTTGACCGGCCCGAGACCCACGGCCGGCATGATGGCGCCGAGCGGCCCGTTGACCGGATCGTAGAGCAGGGACCACAGCAGGGCTGTGGTCACGTACGACATGGCCTGCGGCAGGTAGATCACCGTGCGCATGGCGGGCCCCCCGATGAGGCGCCGGTTGAAGAGCATCGCGACGAAGAAGGCCACGACGACGCCGATGACCACTTGCCCCACCGCGAAGTACAGGGTGTTGAGCGCGGCGGTGCCGAACACCGGGTCGGAGAAGAGCGACCGGTAGTTCTCCCAGCCCACCCAGGTGGGGCGGGAGATCATGTCGTAACGGGTGAAGGACAGTACGGCGGCGAACAGCAGCGGGATGACGACGGTCAGCGCCAGGACGGCCATGGCCGGTGCGGCGAGCAGGCGGGCCGCTCGCCGTTGCCTGGCTTCGACGCCTGCGGCGGTATCAGGCATGGAGGTCATCGACCTTCCTGTCGATGGCCCGGAGTGTGCTCGTGACCGAGGCGGACCCGCGGATGGCGGGTTCGAGCAAGGTCCGCACCGTCGGGCCCAGTTGCATCATGACGGGGTTGACCGGTTGCGAGATCGCCCGATCCGCCGAGGTCAGGACTTGTCTGGCCATGGGGGTCAGCCAGGGGCGTGCGGCCAGGTCCCTGCGCGCCGGCAGGCTTCCGCTCAGACGGGCGAGACCGTCCTCGTTGGCCGCTCCGGCAAGGAAGGTGAGCAGGTGCCACGCGCCGTCGGCGTTCATGGTGTTGTCCGCGATGGCCAGCTTGTCGAACCACGCGACGGGCTGCGGAAGGGAATCCGCGTCAGGCTTCAGGGCGGGGCCTGCGGCGATGTCGTCGGCCACGCGTGGATCGTTCGCCTCCGCGTTGTGCTGGATCGACCAGCCGCCGAGCGTCAGCGCACATCTGCCGCTCACCAGAGGGTGAGGGCCGTTGCCGGAGTAGACCAGATTCGCGTCGGCCAGGCCGTGCCGGAAGGTGTCGGCGAGAAATTTCAGAGCGCGGTGTCCTGCCTCCGAGTCGAATGAGGCGTTCCCCGCGTCGTCCCAGTACCGGCCGCCCGCCTGGAGGAAGAGCTGTGCGAACGCCTGCTGCAGGCCGACGGACTTGTCGAGGCCCCAGAAGATCGGTGTGCGCGTCACCCCCTTCGCTTTGAGCTTCTCGGCGGTCCGGCGCAACTCGTCCCAGCTGGAGGGGGATGAGCCGATGCCGCCCGCGTCGAGCATGTCCCGGCGGTAGACGCAGGTGCGTACATCCATCATGACCGGCACCGCGTAATTGCGTCCCCGGTACATGCCGTCGGCGAGGCCGGCCGCGGGGAGTTGCGCCCGGCCCGCCCAGCGCTTCACCCGGTCGGTGATGTCGAGCATGACGTGCTTCGAGGCGAGTGCCGCGGTCCAGATGCCCCCGACCATGAAGACGTCGGCGAGGGAGTTCGATGCCGCGCCGGTGGTGACCTTCTGGAATGCTGAACCCCAGTCGGACGTCTGGAGTTCGACATCGAGACCGCTGCTGTCGCGGAAGGCGGGCAGCATCTTCTTGTCCAGGAGCCGGACGAGCTGGGGCGGTGGGCCGAGTACGAGGAGGCGGAGAGTGTCCGGGGAAGGGGCGTGGGGAGAGGTGCATCCGCCGAGGGCCGGCCAGATCGCCGCGCCTCCGGCCTTCATCAGCCCCCGCCGGGATATGCCGGTGGAGCGCGTGCTCATTCTGGAGCCTCCGGTCCGAGTCCGTGTGACTTAATGACAGCATGTCATTTTGTATCAGCGGTGGTATGGCATGGACAAGGTGTCCCGCGAAAGGAGAAGAGATGAGTCAGACCTTGTCGCAGCGGGATCTGCGCTCGCACAACCAGCTGACGGTCCTGCGCTGCATCCGTGATCACGGCCCGTTGTCACGGGCTCAGCTCAGCGACCGGCTGGACATCACGCGTACGGGCGTGGGGCGGATCGCCGCGTCGCTGATCGAGGAAGAGGTGCTCACCGAGGTCCACTCGACGCCTGCCGGCGCCATGGGCCGTCCGCACGTACTCCTCGACTTCTCCCCGACGCGCTGGGCTGCCGTCGGCCTGGACATGAGGGTGGACCGCACCCGGGTCGCCGCCGCGGACCTGCGCGGCAGAATCCTGGCGGAGGAGACGTTCGACTTCGTGGTCCCACCCAGCCCGGAGGCGGCCGCACAGGCCCTGTCGTGTGCGTACGAGCGGGTGGTCTCCCGGATCGGCCACACGGTGCGCGGAGTCGCCGTGGCCATTCCCGGGCAGTTCTCCGACGACCGGCGGACCGTCGTGAGCTCCCGGTTCCTCGGCTGGCAGGACGCACCGTTCGCCGACCTCTTCGAGGCGCGGCTGGGGCGGGCCTCCGTGGCGTACCGGCAGGTTCCCGAGTGTGCCGCGCTGGCCAACAGCCGTGACCCCGCGGTCGGCGAGGTGGACCGGCTGCTGCATCTGCAGGTCGGCCTGGGTACGGGGATATCCCTCACCCGGGGCCGCGACCTGGAGGCCCGACTGCCCGCCGGGTGGGGATCGACGGGGCACATTCTCCTCGGAGACCTGACGGACCGGTGCCGCTGCGGACGCCGGGGCTGCCTTGAGGCGTCGGCGGGCTTCGCCGCCTTCCGCAGGGCCACCGACGACTGCGGCGTGCCCTTCGGTGACGGCCCGCACGCCCAGCAGGAATACGCCGCGGCCATCGGCCGGCTCGCCGTGAGCGATACCCGGGCGCGGCGCGCGGTCGAGCGGCTCGCCGATGTGCTGGCCCGTGCCCTGACCGTACTCATCGACCTGATGGGGCCGCAGGCCGTGACGGTGGGCGGCTATCCGCTCGCCATCGGCGCACCTCTCGTCGCATCGCTGGACCGGGCACTGGGGGAGTGGTTCCGGGGTGACTCCCCACTGCGCTGGACGAGCCTGGGCGACGAGGCGTCCTCGCAGGGCGCGATTCTGGTAGCCGTCGACCAGGCACTCAGCGGGGGGCGCGTGCCGTGATGCCGGCCATCGGCGGCGTGCGTCCCACGCCCCGCGAGCCCGGCATGACCCGAAGGACAGGCCCTACGCGTCGTCGCGGATCGCCGAGATCTTCCCGGTCGCGAGGTCCGAGCGCACCGTCAGGTAGGTGTACGTGGGGTCCTGGGGCGATCCCCAGGTGAGCCGGACCGTGGACCAGGTGTGACCGGCGCCGCTGTGGCCCGGGGTGACCAGGTGGTCGGCGGGGACGTCCTGGGCGAGGAGCACGCCGTCCGCGTGGTTCGACGTCTCCCAGCCTGCGAGGCGGTCGCGCAGTTCGGGGGTGAGGTAGAACCCGCGCAGCGCGGTGGCGAGGTCCCCGCCGTCCTCGGCGGCCACCGCGTCGATGTACGCGCTGTAGAAGTCGTCCACCAGCCGGGACTCCTGGGTCGCGGTCTCGTCGGTGACCGTCGCCCCGGCGGCCGCCTCGCGCGGGGCGGCCGTGGCGGTGGCGGGCACGGCGACGGCGGCGGCGAGGAGCGCGGAGGCGAGCAGCGTACGACCGGCGGTGCGCCGGGCGGATCGGGTTCGGGTCATGACGGTTTCTGCCTTTCATGGTGGTCTGTCCTGTCGGGCTCCATGGTGGGCCGCCCCCGCCGCCGCAGGTGTCGGGCCCGCCGGATGCAACCTCCGGATGGCCTCCCGCGTCGTACGCAGGTACAGGCATATGCGCCCAGGTGTCGGGTAGAGGCGCGGATGTTCGATGAAGCGATGGGGCTGCTGTGACCAGAGGGACCGAAGGACACGCCCGGGGCGCGCGGCGAGGGCTCCGCCGCCATGCCGTGGTCCTCGCCCTGGCCACCTCCTTCGCACTGATAACCGGCGGGGCGGTCGCGGGGAGCGCGAACGCCGCCTCGGTCTGCGCGGGCCGCCCGAAGAAGACGGTGAAGTTCGCGACGGGCGAGCTCCGCGTCTACAAGTCCCGCGCCTACGCCTGCGTCACCGCCGTCGCCGCCAAGCCCGGCAAGCGCCGCCCCATGTCCGTGACCATCCAGCCGCGCGGCGGCCTCCCCGTCACGGACAGCGGCCGCTTCACGCAGCTGGCGGGCCCGGTGACCGTCCACGCCCTGAACCGGTGCGTGCGGGTCTCCGGCACCGTCGACGGCAAGGGCGCCCGCACGGGCTGGATCCTGTGCTGACCGAGTGACAGCTCCCCGGACCCGGCAAGGGGGTCTGGTGATAGGTGTGTTGCCCCGCTAGGTTCACCGCGTCAGCTGTGGACCAAGAGCCGTCTCGCGGGACTCCGGAGACGGCTCAGGGGAGGACACGCATGCGTAAGGCGCTCAGAGGAATCCTGTCGCTCGCGGTGCTCATCGGCACGGTGAGCGCGACGGGTGCCTCGGCCGGGGCGGCCACCGCCGCCGTACCGGCCCCGCTCGGTACCGCCGTGAGCGACAGCGGAACGAGCACGGACATCAAGGACCGCATCCTGGCCATCCCAGGTATGAGTCTCATCGAGGAGAAGCCCTACGCGGGCTACCGCTACTTCGTCCTCAATTACACCCAGCCCGTCGACCACCGCCACCCGTCCAAGGGAACGTTCCAGCAGCGGATCACCCTGCTGCACAAGGACACCTCGCGTCCCACGGTCTTCTTCACCGGCGGCTACAACGTCTCCACCAACCCCAGCCGCTCCGAGCCCACCCGGATCATCGACGGCAACCAGGTCTCGCTGGAGTACCGCTACTTCACCCCCTCCCGGCCCTCGCCCGCCGACTGGTCCAAGCTGGACATCTGGCAGGCGGCCAGTGACCAGCACCGCGTCTTCACGGCGCTCAAGCGGATCTACTCCGAGAACTGGCTGACCACCGGCGGTTCCAAGGGCGGCATGACCGCCACCTACTACGAGCGCTTCTACCCGAAGGACATGGACGGCGTCGTCGCCTATGTCGCCCCCAACGACGTGGTGAACGACGAGGACTCGGCGTACGACCGGTTCTTCGCCCGCGTCGGCACCAAGGAGTGCCGCGACAAGCTCGGGGGCGTACAGCGCGAGGCCCTGATCCGCCGTGCGCCGCTGGAGGAGAGGTACGCGCGGTACGCGGCCGACAACGGGTACACCTTCGACACGGTCGGCTCGCTGGACAAGGCGTACGAGGCCGTCGTCATGGACTACGTGTGGGCGTTCTGGCAGTACAGCCTGCTCGCCGACTGCGACAGCCTCCCGGCCGACGCGAAGAAGGCGACCGACCAGGAGATCTGGGACTCGGTCGACGCGATCTCCGGCTTCTCCGCCTACGCCGACCAGGGCCTGGCCAACTACACCCCGTACTACTACCAGGCGGGCACCCAGCTCGGTTCGCCCGACATCAAGCAGCCGTGGCTCGGCAAGCTCAGCCGCTACGGCTACCAGCCGCCGCGCACCTTCGTGCCGCGCTCCATCCCGATGCGGTTCCAGCCCGGGGTGATGCGGGACGTCGACAGCTGGGTGAAGCACCACGCCACGCACATGCTGTACGTCTACGGCGAGAACGACCCGTGGGGCGCGGAGCGCTTCCGGCTCGGGGCGGGCGCCCGTGACAGCTACGTCTTCACCCAGCCCGGCGGGAACCACGGTTCCAACGTCGCCGGTCTGGTGCCCTCCGAGAACGCGACGGCCACGGCCGCGATCCTGCGCTGGGCGGGCGTCGCCCCGGCCGCCGTCCAGCAGGACGAGTCCAAGGCGAAGCCGCTCGCGAAGTTCGACGCACGACTCGACAACAAGGACCTGACGACCGACCACCGCCTCGGCGTCCGGCGCCCGTGAGGTGATCCTGCCCCGGTGGCCGCGGCCACCGGGGCAGGAGGTGCTCAGTACTTCAGCCCGTACCCCACCGGGTACAGCACCTTCGACGGGTCGTCCGCCCGTTGCACCGGCACCGGGAGCCTGCCCTCCGGCCGGGCCCGGCCCGCGATCACCCGGGCCGCCGCGCGCAGTTCGACGTCGGTCCAGGAGTACGCGGCCAGGTGCGCCTTGTGCCCGGTCCCCGCCAGCTGCGCGATGTCGTACGGATTGCGGATGGCGACCGTGATCACCGGGACGCCCGTCGCGGCCAGCGCGCTGACCAGGGTGCGCTGCGAGCTGGTCGCCGAGACGTTGTACGTCCCCACGACCACCGCGTCCTTGCCCCGCGCCGCCGCCACCGCCGCGTCGATGGACGCCTGGGTGGGCGCGGTCCCGGTGGACAGCGCGGTCGCGGCGAAGCCCAGCTCGTTGAACGCCTCGGCCAGCGTCGTCGTCGGCGGACCCGTGGTGCCCGAGGGCGAGGCCGGGTCGGCGCCCACCACCAGCAGGTTCCGGTGCGAGCGGCGCGACAGCGGCAGCAGCCGGGCCTCGTTGGCCAGCAGGGTCGTCGTGTGCTCGGCGATCCGGTCGGCGGCGGCCAGATGCGCCCGGGTGCCGACCGTACGGTCCACCCCGCGACCGGAGACGAACGGCTGCTCGAAGAGCCCCAGCTTCGTCTTCAGGCGCAGGACGCGCAGGATCGATTCGTCCAGCCGGGCCTCGCTGACCTCACCGCTCTTGACGGCCGCCAGCAGCGCGTTCCACGAGACCTCCAGGCTCGGCGGGTTCAGCAGCTGGTCCACGCCGGCCTGGAGCGCGAGCACCGGAACCCGGTCGTCCCCGTACTTCGTGCGCACCCCCTCCATGCCCAGCGAGTCGGTGACCACGACCCCGTCGTAGCCCAGCTCCTCGCGCAGGATGCCGGTGAGGATCGGCTTCGACAGGGTCGCCGGGTCCTCCGCCGGGTCGAGCGCGGGCACCACGATGTGCGCGGTCATGATCGAGTCGATGCCCGCCGCGATGGCCGCCCGGAACGGGGGCGCGTCCAGCTCCGCCCACTGCTCCCGGGTGTGGCCGATGACCGGCAGGCCCGTGTGGCTGTCGGTGCTGGTGTCGCCGTGGCCCGGGAAGTGCTTGGCCGTGGAGGCGATCCCGGCGCTCTGATACCCCTTCACCTGAGCGGCGACCATCTCCGCCACGGACTGCGGGTCCGAGCCGAAGGAGCGGACCCCGATGACCGGGTTGGCCGGGTTCACGTTGACGTCGGCGTCCGGCGCGTAGTTCTGGTTGATGCCGATCGCCGCCAGCTCGGCGCCCGCGATCTGCCCGGCCCTGCGGGCGTCGGAGTGCGAACCGCCCGCGCCCAGCGCCATCGCGCCCGGCATCAGCGTGGCGGGCTCGCCCACGCGGCAGACGATGCCGTGCTCCTGGTCGGTGGAGATCAGCAGCGGCACGCGGGACGGGCCCGCGAGGCCCGCGCGCTGGATGCCGTTGGAGAGCTCGGCGATCTGGTGCGGGTCGCGGGTGTTGTGCGCCCAGGCGAAGTAGATGATCCCGCCGACGTGGTACTTGGCGATCATCTCGGCGGCCGTACGCACCCCGATCTCGGCGAGGTTGGCGTCGATGTCGGCCTGGTCGGGGTCGGTGGCGGAGTGCCCGTAGACCCGCATGACGAAGAGCTGGCCGACCTTCTCCTCCAGGCTCATCCGGGAGATGAGCCGCTTCAGCCGCCGGGTCGTGGCGGCGGAGGTGTGACCGCTGTGCGCGGAGCCCTGGGAGGCGAGGGCCCCCGGGGCGGTCGCCATGCCCGCTGCCGCCGCGACGGCGGTGGCGGCGGTGGCGGTGAGGAGGGTGCGTCTGGAGGTGCGGTGGTGCACGTGAGCTCCTTCGGCCGTTCTCGGTGACGAGGGGGTGAAAGAAACTTCCAAGGAGCACGGATATCCAGAAAATAACTTCCGGTCAAGGGTGCGGGCCGTTTCGAGCGCGTCCCTTCCGGTCATCGTGTGCCGGGACGACCGGCTCGCACCCCGCCGCGCGCCCGCCCCGGCACCGGCACCCGTCTGAGACCGCTTACTGCTTGGGCGCGCCCAGCCGCAACAGATGCTCGCGCCCCGCGCCCAGCAGCCCCGGCAGCTCCGCCGCCTCCGGGTACCAGCGCTTCTCGTACTCCCAGCAGACCCAGCCGTCCGGGTCCAGCGTGTCCAGGCACGCCCGCAGCGGCAGCACCCCGGCCCCGAGCGCGAGCGGCGTGGTGTCGTCCGCCGACGCGATGTCCTTCACCTGCACGTAGCCGAGGTGCGGGGCCAGCACCGCGTGACTGGCCACCGGCGCCTCGCCCGCCAGCCAGGTGTGCATGACGTCCCACAGCGCACCGATGTTCTTGTGCCCCACCGTCCCGGCCACCCGGGCCACATCGGCTCCCGCCCGGTGCGAGTCGTGGGTCTCCAGGAGCAGGTGTACGTCCAGGTCGGCGGCGTACGGAGCGGCCGCCCCGAGCCTGCGCGCGGCGGTCGCGTCGGCCTCCGCCGGGTCTTGGTCGCTGCCCCCGGGGAACACCCGGACGTAGGACGCGCCCAGGTCCCGGGCCAGCTCGGTCAGCGCGGCCAGCTCGTCCAGGACCGGCTGGTCGTAGCCCTCGGCGGCGACCTTCGCGTACCCCGCCACGCCCAGGATCTCGACCCCGCCGCGCTCGAACTCGGCGCGCGCGGCGGCCCGTTCGGACTGCCCGAGGCCCAGGTGTACCGGCTCCTCGGGGTGGGCGCGCAGCTCGACCCCCGGGTAGCCGTTCCCGGCGGCCAGCCGGACGACCTCGGGCATGGGCAGCCCCGGCACCCCGAGGGTGGAGAAAGCGAGCTTCACTGCGTGTTCCTTCCGTCGTTCACGAGGGCGGGCGCCCTCACGTGTACCCAGGCACCGGACTCGGACTCACCCCCGGGGCGCCGCCGTCGAGCCGCGCACCATCAGCTCGGCCGGGATCAGCGCGATGCCGCCCGGCGGCGGGTCCTCCTTGCCCATGGCCAGCCTGCCCGCCCGGGCCCCCGCCTCGACCAGCGGCAGCCGTACCGTCGTGAGGGCCGGGACCACGTCCACCGAGAACGGGAGGTCGTCGAAGCCGGCCACCGAGATGTCCTCCGGGATGCGCAGTCCCCGGTCGCGGATCGCCGCCGCCGCGCCGAGCGCCACGGTGTCGTTCGCGGCGACGACCGCGGTGATCTCCGGTTCGCGGCGCAGGAGTTCGACCGTGGCGTCGTAGCCGGAACCCCGGTCGTACGAGCCGTGCACGGTCAGCCGGTCCTCGTCCCCGGCCGCCCCCGCCGCGCGCATCGCCTCGCGGTGACCGGCCAGGCGGTGGCGGGTGGTGGTCCGTTCCAGCGGGCCCGCGACATAACCGATGCGGCGGTGGCCCAGGGAGAGCAGATGGGCGGTGAGGCGCCGGGCGCCGCCCTGGTTGTCGAAGGCCAGCGCCGCCACCACGGACGCCCCGTCCGGCAGCGGGGGCCGCCCGCAGAGCACCACCCGGGTCCCCGCCTCCGCGAGCTTCGCCAGCTTCGCGGCCATCGCCACCTGGTGCTCCGGGTCCTCCACCGCGCCCCCGGTGAGGACGACGGCGGCGGCGCGCTGGCGCTGGAGCAGGGTGAGATAGGTCAGCTCGCGGGCGGGGGAGCCGCCGGTGTTGCAGACGACCGCCAGTTTCTCGCCGCCCGCCCGGCCGGACCCGTCGCCGGGCCCGCCGATCTCGGTCTGCGCGGCGCCCGCCATGATCCCGAAGAACGGGTCGGCGATGTCGTTGACGAGGACGCCGACCAGGTCGGACGTGGCCGCCGCCAGGGCGCTGGCCTGCCCGTTCAGCACGTAGTCCAGATCGTCCACCGCGCGCAGCACCCGTTCCCGGGTGGACGCCGCCACCGGGTAATTGCCGTTCAGCACACGGGAGACGGTGGCCGGGGACACCCGGGCGCGGGCCGCCACGTCCGCCAGGGTGACTGTCATCGCTTTCCTCCGTGGCCGGTGACCGATTGACGGGCCCCCTCTTGTCCGGGCCGCTGTCGGCAGGCTAGCGTCATCCCGCATAGAAAGCGCTTGCTACGGCTGTACGGAGGGAACTTTCGTGACACGCAGGACAGTGCGCATCGCCATGAACGGCGTGACGGGACGCATGGGATACCGGCAGCACCTGGTGCGCTCGATCCTCGCGATCCGCGAGCAGGGCGGCCTCGACCTCGGCAATGGCGACGTGCTGTGGCCGGAACCGGTCCTCGTCGGCCGCCGTGCCCACGCCCTGGAGGAACTGGCCGCCCGCCACGGCCTGACCGAGTGGTCGACCGACCTGGACGCGGTCCTCGGCGACGACACCATCGACATCTACTTCGACGCCCAGGTCACCCAGGCCCGGGTGGAGGCGATCAAGAAGGCCGTTGCCGCGGGCAAGCACATCTACACCGAGAAGCCCACCGCCACGGACGTCGAGGGCGCCCTCGACCTGGCCCGGCTGGCCCAGGAGGCCGGCATCAAGCACGGCGTCGTCCAGGACAAGATCTTCCTGCCGGGCCTGCTGAAGCTGAAGCGCCTCATCGACGGCGGCTTCTTCGGCGAGATCCTGTCCGTGCGCGGCGAGTTCGGCTACTGGGTCTTCGAGGGCGACTGGCAGGAGGCGCAGCGTCCCTCCTGGAACTACCGCGCGGAGGACGGCGGCGGCATCGTCGTGGACATGTTCCCGCACTGGGAGTACGTGCTCCACGAGCTGTTCGGCAAGGTCACCACGGTCCAGGCGCACGTCCAGACCCACATCCCGGAGCGCCGGGACGAGCGCGGCCAGCCGTACGCGGCGACCGCCGACGACGCCGCCTACGGCATCTTCCAGCTGGAGGGCGGCGCGGTCGCCCAGATCAACTCCTCCTGGGCGGTCCGGGTCAACCGCGACGAGCTGGTCGAGTTCCAGGTGGACGGCACCCACGGCTCCGCCGTCGCGGGCCTGCGCAACTGCCGCGTCCAGCACCGCTCGGCCACCCCGAAGCCGGTCTGGAATCCGGACCTGCCGGTCACCGAGTCCTTCCGCGACCAGTGGCAGGAGGTCCCGGACAACGCGGTCTTCGACAACGGCTTCAAGGCCCAGTGGGAGCTGTTCCTCCGCCACATCGTGCTGGACGAGCCCTACGCCTGGGACCTGATGGCGGGCGCCCGCGGCGTGCAGCTCGCGGAGCTGGGCCTGAAGTCCCACGCGGAGGGCCGCCGCCTGGACGTCCCGGAGCTGTCCCTGTGACCCGCCGCCTCCCTTCCGCCCCCCAGGAGCCGTCACCGTGACCATCCCTCTCCCGCAGGGCCCGTACGAACCCCGGGCCACCCCGCTGGACCTCACCCCGACGGGCACGCCGCTCGCCTCCCGTACGGTCTTCTCCGCCGCGCACGTCGTCGCCGACCCGTACGCGGACGTCACCCCGGACTCCCCGGCCGCCGTCGACTGGGACGCCACCCTCGCCTTCCGCCGCCACCTCTGGGCGCACGGGCTGGGCGTGGCCGAGGCCATGGACACCGCGCAGCGCGGCATGGGCCTGGACTGGGCGGGCGCCGAGGAGCTGATCCGCCGCTCGGCCGCCGAGGCCAGGTCGGTCGGCGGCCGCATCGCCTGCGGCGTCGGCACGGACCAGCTGCCGCCCGGCCCGGCGACGCTCGCCGAGGTGCGCGCGGCCTACGAGGAACAGCTCGCCGTGGTCGAGGAGAGCGGCGCCCAGGCCATCCTGATGGCCTCCCGCGCACTCGCCGCCGCCGCACAGGGCCCCCAGGACTACCTGGACACGTACGCCCATCTGCTGCGCCAGGCCACCGAGCCGGTCGTCCTGCACTGGCTGGGCCCGATGTTCGACCCGGCGCTCGAAGGCTACTGGGGCTCCACCGACCTGGACCTGGCAACCGACACCTTCCTCCAGGTCATCGCGGAGCACCCGGACAAGGTCGACGGCATCAAGATGTCGCTGCTCGACGCGGAACGCGAGATCGACGTGCGCCGCCGGCTCCCCAGCGGGGTCCGCTGCTACACCGGGGACGACTTCAACTACCCGGAGCTGATCGCGGGCGACGACCGGGGCTTCAGCCACGCGCTGCTCGGGATCTTCGACCCGCTGGGCCCGCTGGCCGCGCACGCGGTACGGGTGCTGGACACGGGTGACACGAAGGGCTTCCGCGAACTGCTCGACCCCACGGTCGAGTTGTCCCGGCACCTCTTCCGGGCGCCGACGCGCTTCTACAAGACGGGCGTCGTCTTCCTCGCCTGGCTGGCGGGCCACCAGGACCACTTCACGATGGTGGGCGGCCTCCAGTCGGCCCGCTCGCTCCCGCACCTGGCGAAGGCGTACGCACTCGCCGACGGGCTCGGCCTGTTCCCGGATCCGGACCTCGCGGAGTCCCGGATGCGGGCGTTCCTCACGGTCAACGGAGGCACCCGATGAGCGACGGCCGTCTCTCGATCAACCAGGAGACCATCAAGCAGTGGTCGCTGCCGGAGCTGGCCGAGGGCTGTGCGAAGGCGGGTATCGACAAGGTGGGCCTGTGGCGGGCCCCGGTGCAGTCGTACGGGGTCGAGGCGACGGCCCGGTTGCTGTCCGACCACGGCCTGACCGTCACCAGCCTGTGCCGGGGCGGCTTCCTCACCGCCCTGGACCCGGCGGAGCGCGCCCGCGCCCTGGACGACAACCGCGCCGCCCTTGACGAGGCGGCGGGCGTGGGCACGGACACCCTGGTCCTCGTCTCGGGCGGCCTCCCGGAGGGCAGCAAGGACCTGTACGGCGCCCGCGAACGCATCGCGGACGCCCTGGCCGAGCTGGCCCCGTACGCGGCGGAGCGCGGGGTGCGCCTGGCCATCGAGCCCCTGCACCCCATGTTCGCCTCGGACCGCTGCGTGGTCTCGACGCTCTCCCAGGCCCTGGACCTCGCCGAGCGCTTCCCGGCCGACCGGGTGGGCGTGGTCGTGGACACGTACCACCTCTGGTGGGACGACCAGGCCCCCGCCCAGATCGCGCGGGCCGGTGCGGCGGGCCGCATCCACTCCTTCCAGCTCGCGGACTGGATCACCCCGCTCCCGGCCGGCGTCCTGCTCGGACGGGGCCAACTCGGCGACGGCAGCGTCGACTTCCGCTTCTTCCGCGAGGCGGTGGAGGCGACGGGATTCGACGGCCCGGTCGAGGTGGAGATCTTCAACGAGGCGCTGTGGGCGCGGGACGGCGCGGAGGTCCTGACGGAGGTGGCGTCCCGCTACGCCGAGCACGCCTGCTGAATCCACCCCGCCCCGGGGCCCGCCTGTGCGGTGCGGGTCCCGGGGCGGGGTGGTCGACGAGGCGGGGTGGTCGACGAGGCGGCCCTAGCGGCCGCCGCTGCCCGAACCAGACCCCAGCAGCTTCTCAATGCTTTCCGTTGCAAGGGAGTCCACCTGCGCGGCGACTGAATCATCAAGGTCCACGCCCGTGGAAGCGAGGTAGGCCAGAAGCGCCCCGCGAACAACCGACCTGACGTCGCCCGCCCCCACATCGACCTGAGCGTCCCGAAGGTCTGTCAGCTCCCTCAGGGCGGTTGTCAGGGCTTCCTCCACCGACGCATGTGGATTCGCGGCTCCGTCGACGGCTCGGCGGCACACCACAACGCTGTCGAGATTGGAGGGCTCGCGGGCTCCCGCCTTGACGACACTGGTCGTCATCTCGCCCTTCACCGGTTGGACGGCCGTCACGATCCACCCGGAGCGGCGCAGCGACTCGACCACCTGCACCCACCCGCTGATCCGGGCCTGATGGAAAGTGAAGGCCAGCAGACCACCCGGTTTCAGGACGCGCGCCGACTCGGTCCACACGGCCTCCAGCGCCTTCCCGAATTCAACTGGGTCAGCGTTCTGGACCTCGCCCACTCGACGGGTCGTTGTCGCGTCGGAATATCCGGTGTACGGCTGCATGCACTGGAGCCACGCATGAAAGAAGTCCGCGAGCTCCGCGTAGTGGACATTGTCCATGTAGGGCGGATCGGTGATGATGAGGTCGATCGCCCCGTCAGGGATATCTGTCTGCGCCGAATTTTTGGTGGCAACGTAGGCTGCCTGCTCTTCGGCCGAGACGAAAGATGCCCACGAGTCCGCAATGCTCGCGCCGACCGGCTGAGAAACTCCGGAGATCCGCTCGATCGCTGCGCCTTGGTAAATAAGGTCTGCAGGCTTCTTCTTGTACTCGTGAGCGCGTCGCAGACGACTCTTGAAGAGAGTCGAGAACGCGCCGGAGGACTGCGGCGTGCCCCAGGGGTGCGCCTCCAGTGGAGTCCGCTCCGGTTTGAGGACGTGATGGCTGAACATATGCCGGACAGCCCCTGTCCCCTCACCCTTGAACGATGTGAACAAATTATTGAACTCAAGCGTCCCTGAAAACAGTGCGCACAGTGCTTCGCGTTCGGGAGCTGATCCGGCGAGGTCGCGAATGGCCGTCGCAATCAGCGAGAGAGAGACCAGCTGACGTGCGTTGAAGAAGTCGCGCCATTCCCGGAAGTTCCATTTCAGGGCCTGGTCGGTACTGTTGCCGGGAGCCAGTCGGCCGCGTGGAAGCACTGCGGACTGTGATAGCCCTGCAAGAGTCGCTACACATTCGTCATAGAGATCGCGGTCCCAGTCGGTGATGCCTTCATAGCTCTTCGAACCGTCCGAGTTGGCCACCATTTTGGCGTACATCTCGTATGCGGGGGGCGCCCCGTCCAGGGCGTCCAGAACCTTGAAGATGTGACCGTTTCCGCATGTAGAAAAAGAGCCCCGCACTGCGCCGCGCTGAGTGATGAGGTGGCCCTCTGGGCATGTCTCGGTGACGAAGTCGTATCGACTCTCCTTAATGGAGAGACATTCGGGGCAAACAATTTGTGCTTTGGGAACTCGCCTCGGGTACGCGTTCTTGGAGAAAACTGGCGAGTCGAACAGGCGAACTTCTGTGGAGCACTCCGGGCACCCGAGGGTTGCGACCCAGAAGTAGTAGAGGACAGTTCGCCCGTCCTCTGCTCGGTGGAGTCGGTCTACCTCGGATCGGCAGGCCGATTCGACCTCTCTGTAGGCAGTCTCCAGAGACCCGAGATCCCACGGCTGGATGGCTTGGCGTTGAACGAGCGTTGCCACGGGGTTGATATCGAAACAAACAGCCTTGGCGCCGAGCTTGAGAACTTCCACGCCGGTCACGCCCGAACCTGAGAACGGGTCGAGCACGATGGCTCCCGCCAGGTCGAGCGACGATCCGTAGGCTTCTGCGGCGTCAGTTCCATCAGGTGTCGTCGCCGACGCAATGATTCCCCGAAACACGGTGCCGAGGCGCTTTGCCCACCACTTGTGCGTGCTGGTGGCCGGCCGGTGCACTTCCTTGCGCCAGGATTCCTTCGCGCCGATGCCGCTGAGCATCGCTGCCGGAAAGTTTGACTCCAGGCTGGTGCGCTGCGGTACTACGAACGTCACAGTCGACCGCTTACAAGGGAAACCGATTTGGATTCGCCCGCCCCGTGCGAACGATATGCTCGGAAACTGTGGACCTTACCCGCATGGGGATTCGGTGCCTTGTGCGTCACCATCTCATTGGTTTGAAGGTTGAACTCGTACGACACGACGACCTCGTCAGCCTCGGGCCGGTCAAATTCACCCACCTGGACAAGGGCATCCGACTGCAACGCGAACTCAGTAGGCACGATCAGGGTTGCGAGCCCTGCGGTTCCAGAAGTCAGCGCGAAGGGAGTGGGCACGACGTACATTTTTCGATCGCGGACCAGGATGTCACCGTACGAGCCGAAACCACGGAACGACTTGTTTTTGTGGAGATACTCGCTGTCGGCATTGAGGAAGCTGCCATGGCACACCACCAGATCGACAACGGGGTACTCCTCGACGCCGCGCTCTGCTTTCGGGTAGCGGCCGAACACGTAGAAGACCTCACGGCCGCTGTGGTTGCCGGTGGGCACCTGGGAGTTCGAGTCGTAGTCCGCCTCGCGGCCGGGAAATTCGAGCCCCTTGACCTCGTACCCTTCCGGGTGGTGGATCAGCCGGAAGTCCGGATACGTGTTACGGCCGGGACTGTCGTATGCGAGCCCGCATGCATCTATGCGAGCCTGCACCCAATTCTGGAAGTGGTACTCCTTGTCGCTGGCGGAGACTCGCTGAATCAAGTCACCGTCCGCGCGAGCGCGTTCGCACTCCAAGAATACCTGTTCGACCGCGCTCATTGGCACCCTCTGTCACCCTCGATAGCTCAGCGTCCGTTCTGGCCGCCTTTCGCGGCGACAATGTCCCGAGGTTACAGAACAAGCACCCATGCATGGACGCGTGCCGGCAGATCGGACCCGGACCTTGCTGAGCGCTTCCCGGCCGACCGGGTGGGACGGGGGTGGCGTCCCGCTACGCCGAGCACTCCTGCTGAATCCGCCCCGCCCCCGGGCCATAACGGCCGGGGGGACCGCCAAGTCGGACGGCGACGGCCGAGACGTCGGCGGCCGGCAACGTGGCGGCGTATGCCGCGATGCCATCGGTGTCCGAGGCCAGTACGGCGCCGCCGCCGTGGACCGCCGCGATGAAGACAGCCAGGGCGTCCACCGGGTCCGGGCGCTTCTCGGGAGGCAGGGCGGCCGCGCCGACCATGTCGCCGACTATTTTCCAGTGCTCGATGGTCATGCCTGCCGCGCAGGGCAGGCAGTGCGGCACCTGGTCCGCGGTCAGCCGCGTCCGGGCCGCAGGGAAGACGAAGACGTCGGCGAGAAGGCGCTTCCACGCGTAGGCGGTTTTCGGGCTCGTCCGCCACGCCTGCGACAGGGCGGGACCGGGGACGATCGGCGGGTGGCCGCCCGTGACGACGAAGCCCTTGTGCAGGGCGTGTGCTCGTTGGTCCTGGCTCACCAGCGCCATCGGCATGCCGGTGTCGTAGACGACGACACTCACGCGGCGGCCTCACCCCGTGAAGGGCGGCCGAGGATCGCGTCGACCTCCGCTTGTTCCGCGTGGGTCAGCGCGATGTCGTCGCCTGCCCAGGCCCCGGTACCCGCCTCCTCCTCGGCTGCCGCGCGCGCCTCGTGGAACGGGGCGAAGACCTTCTTGACGCGGTCCTGCTGGTCCATTTGCGCCTGTGCGGCAATCGCCAGAAAGGTCGAGACGTCGAGCCCGGCGGCGGCATGGTGCTTGAGCCGCTTGCGGACCTCTCCCGGCATGCTGACGGAAAAGCGTTCAGTGGCCATGCCAGTACGGTCACACCCGGTGTTACGGGGCGTCCGGTGCGCGGCCGAGTTGTCACCCCGCCCGGGTACCGTCTCCCCATGGCCTCCCCACCCCACGCCCCCAACCTGGCCGTCCTCGAAGGCGTCCTCGAACGGATCACGTACGCCAACGAGGAGAACGGGTACACCGTCGCCCGCATGGACACCGGGCGCGGGGGCAACGATCTGCTCACCGTCGTCGGGGCGTTGCTCGGGGCACAGCCCGGGGAGTCCTTGCGGATGGAAGGGCGTTGGGGGTCCCACTCGCAGTACGGCAAGCAGTTCCACGTCGAGAACTACACGACCATCCTCCCCGCCACCATCCAGGGCATCCGGCGCTACCTCGGCTCCGGGCTGATCAAGGGCATCGGGCCGGTGATGGCCGACCGGATCACCACCCACTTCGGGGTCGACACCCTCGACATCATCGAGCGCGAGCCCAAGCGGCTCGTCGAGGTCCCCGGCCTCGGGCCCAAGCGGACGAAGATGATCGCCGCCGCGTGGGAGGAGCAGAAGGCGATCAAGGAGGTCATGGTCTTCCTCCAGGGCGTCGGCGTCTCGACGTCCATCGCCGTGCGGATCTACAAGAAGTACGAGGACGCCTCGATCTCCGTCGTGAAGAACCAGCCCTACCGGCTGGCCGCCGACGTCTGGGGCATCGGCTTCCTGACCGCCGACAAGATCGCCCAGGCCGTGGGCATCCCGCACGACAGCCCGGAACGGGTGAAGGCCGGGCTGCAGTACGCGCTGTCGCAGTCCACCGACCAGGGCCACTGCTTCCTGCCGGAGGAACGGCTGATCGCGGACGCGGTGAAGCTGCTCCAGGTGGACACCGGGCTCGTCATCGAGTGCCTGGCGGAGCTGGCCGAGGAGCCGGAGGGAGTCGTACGGGAGAAGGTGCCGTCGCCCGAGGGCGGGGAGCCGGTCACGGCGGTGTATCTGGTGCCGTTCCACCGGGCGGAGATCTCGCTCGCCGCCCAGGTACGACGGCTGCTGCGGACGCCGGACGAGCGGATGCCCGCCTTCGCGGACGTGGACTGGGACAAGGCCCTGAAGTGGCTCGCGGGCCGGACGGGCGCCAAGCTGGCACCCGAGCAGGAGGCCGCCGTGCGGCTCGCGTTGAGCCGGAAGGTCGCCGTGCTGACCGGCGGTCCCGGCTGCGGCAAGTCGTTCACGGTCCGGTCCATCGTGGAGCTGGCCCGGGCCAAGAAGGCCAAGGTCGTGCTGGCCGCGCCCACCGGCCGGGCCGCCAAGCGGCTCTCGGAGCTGACGGGGACCGAGGCGTCCACCGTGCACCGGCTGCTCGAACTGAAACCGGGCGGCGACGCGGCGTACGACAAGGACCGCCCGCTCGACGCCGATCTGGTCGTCGTGGACGAGGCGTCGATGCTTGATCTGCTGCTCGCCAACAAGCTCGTGAAGGCGGTGGCACCGGGTGCCCACCTGCTGCTCGTCGGCGATGTGGACCAGCTGCCGTCGGTGGGGGCGGGGGAGGTGCTGCGGGACCTCCTCGCCGAGGGCGGCCCCGTGCCCGCGGTCCGGCTGACCACGATTTTCCGCCAGGCCCAGCAGTCGGGCGTCGTCACCAACGCGCACCGCATCAATTCCGGAGTACCGCCCCTCACCCAGGGGCTCAGTGACTTCTTCCTCTTCGTGGAGGACGAGACGGAGGACGCCGGAGTGCTCGCGGTGGACGTCGCGGCCCGCCGTATTCCGGCCAGGTTCGGGCTGAACCCGCGCCGGGACGTCCAGGTGCTCGCCCCGATGCACCGGGGCCCGGCCGGGGCCGGACATCTCAACGGTCTGCTCCAGCAGGCGATCACCCCGGGCCGGCCGGACGTGCCCGAGAAGCGGTTCGGCGGGCGGGTCTTCCGCGTCGGGGACAAGGTCACCCAGATCCGCAACAACTACGACAAGGGCGAGAACGGCGTCTTCAACGGCACGGTGGGCGTCGTCACCGCCCTCGACCTGGACGAACAGCGGCTGACGGTCCTCACCGACGAGGACGAGGAGATCGGCTACGACTTCGATGAGCTGGACGAGCTCGCCCACGCGTACGCCATGACGATCCACCGTTCCCAGGGCAGCGAGTACCCGGCCGTCGTCATCCCCGTGACGAGGAGTGCCTGGATGATGCTCCAGCGCAACCTGCTCTACACCGCCGTGACCAGGGCCAAGAAGCTCGTCGTGCTGGTCGGCTCGCGGCAGGCGATCGGCCAGGCGGTCCGCACGGTTTCCGCAGGAAGACGCTGTACGGCGCTGGATCACCGGCTCCGCGGTGGCGGCGACGGAGGATCGTCGGTAAAAATGATCGATCAAATCGGTGGGAAACATCACGGAGGTCTTCCGGAACCGCAGTCAAGGGGGCAGGATGGCTAAGTTCGCGGCACTCAGTGCCGCGAGTAGGTCCAATGGACGACCCCGAGTGCACTCTCCTGAGCCAAATGGGGGAGGGTGGAGACAGTCAGGGAACCTCGAAGAAGAGGCACTACGTCGGTGAGGGATGACGTGAGCGAGCACACCAACAACGCTGTGGTACTGCGGTACGGCGATGGCGAGTACACCTACCCGGTGATCGACAGCACCGTCGGCGACAAGGGCTTCGACATCGGGAAGCTCCGGGCGAACACCGGCCTGGTGACGCTGGACAGCGGATACGGCAACACCGCTGCCTATAAATCGGCCATCACCTACCTCGACGGCGAGCAGGGCATCCTGCGCTACCGCGGCTACCCGATCGAGCAGCTCGCGGAGCGTTCGACCTTCCTTGAGGTCGCGTACACGCTGATCAACGGTGAGCTTCCCAAGGTCGACGAGCTGTCGACCTTCAAGAACGAGATCACCCAGCACACGCTGCTGCACGAGGACGTCAAGCGGTTCTTCGACGGCTTCCCGCGCGACGCCCACCCGATGGCCATGCTGTCCTCGGTCGTCAGCGCGCTGTCCACGTTCTACCAGGACAGCCACAACCCGTTCGACGAGGAGCAGCGCCACCTCTCGACCATCCGGCTGCTCGCCAAGCTCCCGACCATCGCCGCGTACGCGTACAAGAAGTCGATCGGTCACCCGTTCGTCTACCCGCGCAACGACCTGGGCTACGTCGAGAACTTCCTGCGCATGACCTTCTCGGTCCCCGCCCAGGAGTACGAGCTGGACCCGGTCGTCGTCTCGGCGCTCGACAAGCTGCTCATCCTGCACGCGGACCACGAGCAGAACTGCTCGACCTCCACCGTGCGCCTGGTCGGCTCCTCGCAGGCGAACATGTTCGCCTCGATCTCCGCCGGCATCTCGGCGCTCTGGGGCCCCCTGCACGGCGGCGCCAACCAGTCGGTCCTGGAGATGCTGGAAGGCATCCAGGCCAACGGCGGCGACGTCGACTCCTTCATCCGCAAGGTGAAGAACAAGGAGGACGGCGTCCGCCTGATGGGCTTCGGCCACCGGGTGTACAAGTCCTTCGACCCGCGCGCCAAGATCATCAAGGCCGCCGCGCACGACGTGCTGTCCGCCCTCGGCAAGTCCGACGAGCTGCTGGACATCGCGCTCAAGCTGGAGGAGCACGCGCTCTCCGACGAGTACTTCGTCTCGCGCAACCTCTACCCGAACGTGGACTTCTACACGGGCCTCATCTACCGCGCGATGGGCTTCCCGACCGAGATGTTCACCGTGCTCTTCGCGCTCGGCCGGCTGCCCGGCTGGATCGCCCAGTGGCACGAGATGATCAAGGAGCCCGGCTCCCGCATCGGCCGCCCGCGCCAGATCTACACCGGCGAGGTCCTGCGCGACTTCATCCCGGTCGAGGGCCGCTGAACATCCCCTCACGCATCACCCGGCCCTGACTGACGCCGGACCCGCGCCCCCTCCCGCCGCGCCCTCGCCCCGAGCGACGCGGCGGGCGGGGGCGTCGGGCGTTTCTGGGGGCGTACGGGGGTGCGCCAGGCGCGTACGCCGGGGCGCGCGCCGTCCGGGAGCGCTCCCGCGTAAAAGAAGAAGCGCCTCGCCATCGATCCCCCCACGGGCCGACAGCGAGGCGCTTCCCATGTCCCGGAGCGGATTCCCCCCACGGGATCCGGCCGGGCGTTCAGTGGGAGCCGTAGCTCCTGGGCTGGGTGCCTCGGTACTGCTTGTCCTGCTGCTGTGCTGTGGTCTGCCGGGGTACGTACCGACGGGAGGGCCGCTCAAAGCTCCCCGGTGTACGTGCCCCGGCCCACTCTTGCCCGGAGCATCCCCCAAGATGCTCCGTCGGACGTCCCCCAAGACATCCTTGGCATCGCACTCTAAGACTTACGAACCCATCGAATGGTTACCCTGAAACCGATGTGATCTGAATCTCATTGTGGAAATTACGTGAAGGACCGCAGGCGCAGGCTGTTCGTCACGACGAAGACCGATGAGAACGCCATCGCCGCTCCGGCAATCATAGGGTTGAGCAGCCCAAATGCCGCAAGGGGTAGGGCGGCCACGTTGTAGCCGAATGCCCAGAAAAGGTTGCCCCTGATCGTGGTGAGGGTGCGGCGGGAGAGACGGATGGCGTCTGCTGTCACCTTGAGATCTCCACGAACCAGGGTCAGGTCGCTCGCCTCGATCGCGGCATCGGTGCCGGTGCCCATGGCCAGGCCCAGGTCGGCGGTGGCCAGGGCGGCGGCGTCGTTGACCCCGTCGCCGACCATGGCGACGACCCGTCCCTGCCCCTGGAGACCCCGGATGACGTGCGCCTTCTCCTCCGGCAGCACCTCGGCGCGGACCTCGTCGATCCCGGCCTCGCGGGCCACGGACTCCGCCACGGCGCGGTGGTCACCGGTCAGCAGGATCGGGGTGAGGCCGAGTTCCCGGAGCGCGGCGACGGCCTCCGCGCTGGTGTCCTTGATCGCGTCGGCGACCTCCAGGACCGCGCGCGCCTCGCCGTCCCAGGCGACCGCGACGGCCGTACGCCCTTGAGCGGCGGCGTCCGTGACGGCGGCGGCCAGAACGTCGGGGAGGGTGATTCCGGCCTCGGTGAGCAGCCGGGGGCGCCCGACGAGCACGGTGTGGCCCTCGACGGTGCCCCGGACGCCGAGCCCGGGGACGTTGGTGAAGTCCTCGGGGGCGGGGAGGGGTGCGCCGGTGCGTTCGGCGGCTCCGGTCGCCACCGCCTGGGCGATGGGGTGTTCGGAGGCGTGTTCCAGGGCTCCGGCGAGGCGGAGGGCGTCGGATTCGGTGGTTCCGGGGGTCGTGTGGACGGCCTGGAGGGTCATGCGGCCCGTGGTGACCGTGCCGGTCTTGTCGAGGACGATCGTGTCGACCCGGCGGGTGGACTCCAGGACCTCGGGGCCCTTGATCAGGATGCCGAGCTGGGCGCCGCGCCCCGTACCGACCATCAGCGCGGTCGGGGTGGCGAGGCCGAGGGCGCAGGGGCAGGCGATGATCAGGACCGCCACGGCCGCCGTGAACGCGGCCGTCACGTCGTCGGTGGCCAGCAGCCAGCCGATGAGCGTGCCGAGCGCGAGGAGCAGGACGACCGGGACGAACACCGCCGAGATCCGGTCCGCGAGGCGCTGCACCTCGGCCTTGCCGTTCTGCGCGTCCTCGACCAGCCTCGCCATCCGGGCCAGTTGCGTGTCCGCGCCGACGCGGGTCGCCTCCACGACCAGGCGGCCGGAGACGTTGAGCGTCGCGCCGGTCACCGCGTCGCCCGCGCCCACGTCCACGGGGACGGACTCGCCGGTGAGCATGGACGCGTCCACGGCCGAGGAGCCCTCGGCCACGGTGCCGTCCGTGGCGATCTTCTCGCCGGGGCGGACGGTGAAGCGGTCGCCCACGACGAGCCGGGCGACGGGCACGCGGACCTCGGTGCCGTCGCGCAGGACGGTGACGTCCTTGGCGCCGAGGTGCATCAGGGCGCGCAGCGCGGACCCGGCCCTCCGCTTGGACTTCGCTTCCAGGTAGCGGCCCAGCAGGATGAAGGTGACGACGCCCGCCGCGACCTCCAGGTAGAGGGTGGACGAGGCGTCGGTCCGGGAGGCCGTCAGGTCGAAGCCGTGCCGCATGCCGGGCATTCCGGCGTCCCCGAGGAACAGCGCCCACAACGACCAGCCGAAGGCGGCGAGCGTCCCGACGGACACCAGGGTGTCCATGGTCGCCGCGCCGTGCCTCAGGTTGGTCCAGGCGGCCCGGTGGAAGGGCAGCCCGCCCCAGACCACGACGGGCGCGGCGAGGGTGAGCGAGAGCCACTGCCAGGAGTCGAACTGGAGGGCGGGGATCATCGCCAGGGCGACCACGGGGGCGGCCAGCACGGCGGAGACGATGAGCCGCTGCCGGAGGGCGGCGAGGGCGGGGTCGGGGGTGTCGGCGGGGTGCGGCGGGGCTTCCGTTTCCGGTTCCGGTTGAGATGCGCGCGGGGCGGGCCGCGGGGCCTGCGGGACGCCATCGGCGGCG
The DNA here is from genome assembly GCF_045206345.1 of Streptomyces sp. NBC_00209. Classification (NCBI taxonomy): domain Bacteria; kingdom Bacillati; phylum Actinomycetota; class Actinomycetes; order Kitasatosporales; family Streptomycetaceae; genus Streptomyces; species Streptomyces sp. NBC_00209. The sequence continues at coordinate 4,739,899 of NZ_CP108121.1, forward strand.
GGCTCGGCGGCCTGCGGGGCTTCCGTGGTGGCGGCGGGCTCGGGGGCCCGTGCGGAAGCCCCGGGCAGCGGCTTCGCCGTATAGCCGGTCCTCTCCACCGTAGCGACAAGATCGCTTACGGAGACGGCGGCGCCGTCATAGCTGACGCGGGCCTTCTCCGTGGCGTAGTTCACGGTGGCCGTGACGCCGTCCATCCGGTTGAGCTTCTTCTCGACGCGGGCCGCGCACGAGGCGCAGGTCATGCCGCCGATCGTGAAGTCGGCCCGGGAGAGCTCCGCCTCCGGGGCGCCGGCCTCCGTCGCGCCGTGGGTGTCCGATGCGCTGTGCATGTCCGAGCTCCTGGAACGCCGACCGGGCCGTACCCCACCAGTATCCGCTGGTCGGTGCGGCCCGGCCGGGACGGGGTGTCGCGGGTGGGTGGTCCAGGGCCGGTCAGGCGCGCCCGGTGAGCTCGTAGCCCGCCTCGTCCACGGCGGCGCGCACGGCCTCGTCGTCCAGGGGGCCCTCCGAGACCACCGTCACCCGCCCGGTGGACGCCACGGCCTTCACCGAGGTGACACCCTCGATGGCGGAGACCTCCTCGGAGACGGCGCCCTCGCAGTGGCCGCAGGTCATGCCGGTCACCTGGTAGACGGTGGTGACGCCGGACTGCCCGGCGTCGGCGCCCGCGCTGTCGTGGCAGGAACCGCTGGGCGAGCAGCAGGAGCCGGTCGCCTGGGGGAGCTGGGTCTCGGCGGTCATGGTGATCTCCTCTTCGACGGGCACACGGGGCGGAGCGACGCACACCGGTGCGCCTCCACGGTCCCCACTTTATACCCCTAGGGGGTATGAAGCGAGTGAGGCCCGGCCGCCGTGTCGTCGACCGGGAGGACCGCCGCCGTCACGCCCCCGCGTCGGCCGGGGCGTCGCCGCGCCAGAGCGCGGCCCAGGTGTCCGTGTCGACCAGGCCGGTGCTGAGCAGGGGCGGGTGGTCGGCCTGGAAGCGCCGGACCGCGTCCAGGGTGCGCAGGCCGAACGTCCCGTCCACCGCGTCCCACGGCAGGTAGCGCCGGTTGGCCAGCATGCACTGCACCTGGAAGGCGCGGTCGCCCTGGTCGCCGACGACGGTCATCCCGTCCCCGTCGTAGAAGGCGCACACGGGGCTGGAGCCGGCCGGGGGTACGTTCTCGGCGTCGGCGGCGGCCCCCGGGGCCACGGCCACGGCGGCGGCCAGCGCGGCGGCGGCCAGGAGTCCGGTGGTCAGGGCCGAGGCGCGGGCGGACCGGCGCGAAGGCTGCGGGGACGAGGGGGTTCGGGACATGGAGGTCGCTCCTCGGTGAGTGCGGGGGGCGGGCCCGGGGGCCCGGTCTCACCGAGGACAACAGCCCGGCCCGGTCTCACGTCACTGCCCGGGGCCGGGCGAGCCCCGGACGGGTCAGGGCCGCCCGCAGGAGCGGAGGTAGTCGCGGGTGCGGCGGGCGATCGGGGACGGCCGGTCCGGCGGGCAGGGGTACATGTCCTGCTCGACGATGGCGAACAGGTCGACGTCCAGCCGGCGGGCGGCGGCGAGGACGGGCTCCAGGGCCGGGACCCCGCCCGGCGGTTCGCACATCACGCCGCGCGCCACGGCGGGACCGAACGGCACCTCGTCCGCCACCACCTCGGCGAGGACCGCCGGGTCCACCTGCTTGAGGTGGAGGTAGCCGATGCGCTCCCCGTACGTCTCGATCAGCTCGACGCTGTCGCCCCCGCAGTACGCGTAGTGCCCGGTGTCCAGGCAGAGCGAGACCAGGTCCGGGTCGGTGGCGTCGAGGAAGCGGGCGACGTTCTCCGCGGTGTCGATGTGGGTGTCGGCGTGGGGGTGAACGACGACGCGCAGCCCGTAACGGTCCCGGACCTCGCGCGCCAGCCGTTCGGTCTGCGTGGTGAGGTGGCGCCACTGATCGGCGGTGAGGACCCGGTCCTCCAGCACCTCGCCCGTCTTGTCGTCGCGCCAGAAGGAGGGGATGACCACGAGGTGCCCGGCGCCCATCGCTTGGGTGAGTGCCGCGATGCCGGCGACATGCTCCCAGGTCCGGTCCCAGACGTCCGGCCCGTGGTGCAATCCGGTGAAGACGGTCCCCGCCGAGACGGAGAGCCCCCGGCTGCCCGTCTCGTCCGCGAGGCGGGCCGGATCGGTCGGGAGGTAGCCGTACGGACCCAGCTCGATCCACTCGTAGCCCGCGGCGGAGACCTCGTCCAGGAAGCGCCGCCACGGCACCTGCCGCGGATCGTCGGGGAACCACACCCCCCAGGAGTCGGGCGCGGAGCCGATGCGGATGCAGGGCGAAGCGGAGGACGGGGAGGAGGTCATGCGCCAAGCCTCACCACGCGGGTGGACCACTGTCAAGAATACGTCCGTATGTCCGTACAAATGATTGACGATGATCCAAGCGGAGATGATCCAGGTACAGGCGCCCAGCCGAAGGGACGTTGCATGCCTGAGCAGCCGTACGACGTGATCACGATGGGGCGGATCGGGGTGGACCTCTACCCCCTGCGGACGGGGGTGCCGCTGGCCCGGGTCGACACCTTCGGGAAGTTCCTCGGCGGCTCCCCGTCCAATGTGGCGGTCGCCGCCGCCCGCCTCGGCCGGCGCACCGCCGTGGTGACCCGCACCGGCGAGGACCCCTTCGGCGACTATCTGCGGGAGCAACTGCGGGAGTTCGGGGTCGACGCCCGGTGGGCGACGCCCGTCGCCGCCTATCCGACGCCGGTCACCTTCTGCGAGGTCTTCCCGCCCGACGACTTCCCGCTGTACTTCTACCGGCAGCCCAAGGCCCCCGACCTGGAGATCCACGCCTCCGAGCTGGACCTCGAAGCGGTCCGGGCCGCCCGGGTGTTCTGGATGACCGGCACCGGCCTGTGCGCCGAGCCGAGCCGTGCGGCGACCCTCGCCGCGCTGCGCGCCCGCGACCGCTCCGGCACCACCGTCTTCGACCTCGACTGGCGCCCGATGTTCTGGCCGCCCGGCACCTGGGAACCGAGCCCGTCCGCCCGTTACCGCGAGGCCCTGGCTCATGCCACCGTCGCCGTCGGCAATCTGGACGAGTGCGAGATCGCCACCGGCGAGCGCGAACCGTACGCGGCCGCCCGCGCCCTCATCGAGGCCGGTGTCGAGCTCGCCGTCGTCAAGCAGGGCCCCGCGGGCGTCCTCGCCGTCCACCGGGACGGGACCGTCGCCGACGTACCGCCGCTCCCCGTCGACGTGGTCAACGGCCTCGGCGCGGGCGACGCGTTCGGCGGCGCGCTCTGCCACGGGCTGCTCAGCGGCTGGGACCTCGCGCGCACCATGCGGTACGCCAACGCGGCGGGCGCCATCGTCGCCGCCCGGCTCGCCTGCTCCTCCGCGATGCCGTTCCCGCACGAGGTCGAGGCCGCCCTCGCCGAAGGCGCGGTCACCGCACACGGCGAAGGGGCATGAGCATGCGAGGCGAACCGGCGTACCACCTCCCGGCCGGCTCCACCGCGCACGGCCCGTACGCCCTGGACATCGACCCCGAGCAGGCCGGCTGGGACCGGTCCGGCCTCCGCGTGCTGGAGCTGGAACCGGGAGGAGTTCACACACTTGTCACCGGGGAGAGCGAGTGGATCGTACTGCCGTTGACCGGCAGCTGTACGGTGCACATCTCAGATGAGATCTTTGAACTGCTGGGCCGGAGAAGCGTGTTCAGCGGCGTCTCCGACTTCGCCTATCTACCGCGCGACGCCCACGCACAGATCGCCTCCGGCGCAGGCGGCCGCTTCGCCCTGGCAGGAGCGAAGTGCGAGCGACGACTCCCCGCTCGCTACGGCCCCGCGCCGGAGGTACGCGTGGAACTGCGCGGCGCCGGCACCTGCTCCCGCCAGGTCCACAACTTCGCCGCCGCCGACGCCTTCGACTGCGACCGCCTCATCGCCGTGGAAGTCCTCACGCCCGGCGGCAACTGGTCCTCCTACCCGCCGCACAAGCACGACGAGCACCACCCCGGCGAGGAATCCGTCCTGGAGGAGATCTACTACTTCGAGGTCGAGGACGGCGGCCTCGGCTACCACCGGGTCTCCCCGTCCCGCCCCGGCGGAACGGACGTGCTGGCCGAGGTCCGCAGCGGCGACGCGGTCCTCATCCCGGACGGCTGGCACGGCCCGTCCATCGCCCAGCCGGGCCGCACCCTGTACTACCTCAACGTCATGGCGGGCCCCGGCGAGCAGCGGGAGTGGCTGATCCGCGACCACCCCGACCACCAGGGGGTGCGCGACACCTGGCCGTCCCAGCCGGTCGACCCCCGGCTGCCGCTCCACGGACCGGAGGACCCCGCATGACCGCGACGCCCGGCACGCCCTCCCCGGCCGGGGAGGCCACCCGCCGCCTCACCACCGCCCAGGCGCTCATCGCCTTCCTCACGCGCCAGTACGCCGAGCGCGACGGCGAACGCCACCGGCTGATCGCCGCCACCTGGGGCGTCTTCGGCCACGGCAACGTCGCCGGAATCGGCCAGGCGCTCCTGGAGACCGGCCCCGCGATGCCCTACCTCCAGGGCCGCAACGAACAGGCCATGGTGCACGCGGCCACCGGCCACGCCCGCCAGTCCGGCCGGCTGTCCGCCCACGCCGTCACCACCTCCATCGGCCCCGGTGCCACCAACCTCGTCACCGGCGCCGCCCTCGCCACCGTCAACCACCTCCCCGTCCTGCTGCTGCCCGGCGACACCTTCGCGACCCGCCCCGCCGACCCCGTACTCCAGCAGCTGGAAGTGGCGTACGCGGGCGACGTCTCCGTCAACGACTGCCTGCGCCCGGTCTCCCGCTCCTTCGACCGGATCACCCGGCCCGAGGCCCTGATCCCGGCCGCGCTGCACGCCATGCGGGTCCTGGCCGACCCGGCGGAGACCGGCGCGGTCACCCTCGCGCTGCCGCAGGACGTCCAGGCCGAGGCGCACGACTGGCCGGCGGAGTTCTTCGCGGAGCGCGTCTGGCACGTACGCCGTCCCGCCCCCGACCCGTACGAACTCGGCGCCGCCGTACGGGCGGTGCGGGCCGCCCGCCGTCCCCTGGTCGTCGCGGGCGGCGGGGTCCACCACAGCGCCGCCGAGGACGCGCTCGCCGCGTTCGCCGCAGCCACCGGCATCCCCGTCGCCTCCACCCAGGCGGGCAAGGGCTCGCTTCGCCACGACCACCCCGCCGACGTCGGCGGTATCGGCCACACCGGCACCGCCACCGCCGACGACCTCGCCCGCACCGCCGACCTCGTCATCGGTATCGGCACCCGCTACACCGACTTCACCACCGCGTCCGGGACCCTCTTCCAGCACCCCGGCGTCCGCTTCCTCAACGTCAACCTCACCGGCTTCGACGCCCACAAGCTCGCCGCGCTCCCGCTCGTCGCCGACGCCCGCACGGCCCTCGTCGCCCTCACCGAGGCCCTGGCCGGACACCGTACGGACCCCGTGTACGAGGCCGGGTACACCGAGGCCAAGGCCCGCTGGGAGCGGCGTGTCGACGCCGCGTACGCCACGCCCGACCCGCGGGCCCGCCCCACCCAGACCCAGGTCCTCGGCCTCCTGGACGAGCTGGTCACCGACGAGGACATCCTCGTCAACGCGGCCGGTTCGCTCCCCGGCGACCTGCACAAACTCTGGCGGACCCGCTCCCCGCGCCAGTACCACGTGGAGTACGGCTACTCCTGCATGGGCTACGAGATCCCGGCGGCGCTCGGCGTGTGCATGGCGGCCCCGGACCGCCCGGTCTGGGCGCTCGTCGGCGACGGCACCTACCTCATGAACCCCACCGAGATCGTCACCGCCGTCCAGGAGAACCTGCCGGTCAAGCTGGTCATCCTGCAGAACCACGGCTACGCCTCGATCGGCGGCCTCTCCGAGGCGACCGGCGGCGAGCGCTTCGGCACGGACTACCGGCACCGGTCGGCGGACGGGGGCTTCACCGGACCCCCGCTCCCCGTGGACCTCGCCGCCAACGCGGCCTCGCTCGGCATGCGGGTGCTGCGCGCCGGGACGGTGGCCGAGCTGCGGGCGGCCCTCGCCGAGGCCCGCGTGGCAGACCGGCCCGTCTGCGTACACGTGGAGACCGAAACGCCCGGCGACGGACAGGGGCCGCCGGAGGCACAGGCGTGGTGGGATGTTCCCGTGGCCGGGACGGCCACCCGCCCCGCGGCGGTCGAAGCACGGAAAGAGTACGAACGACACAGCGCCGGCCGACGCCGTCACCTCTGAAGGAGCCACAGCATGAAGACCGTGAACCACTGGATCGGTGGCAAGACCGTCGAGGGCACCTCGGGCAACTACGGCGAGGTCACCGACCCCGCCACCGGCGCCGTCACCACCCGGGTCGCGTTCGCCTCGCCGGACGAGGCCGATACGGCGGTGGCCGCCGCGAAGGACGCCTACCGGACGTGGCGCGACTCCTCACTGTCGGCCCGTACGGCGGTCCTGTTCCGCTATCACGCGCTGCTGGACGCCCACCGGGACGAGATCGCCGCGCTGATCACCGCCGAGCACGGCAAGGTGCACTCCGACGCGCTGGGCGAGGTGGCGCGCGGCCTGGAGATCGTGGAGCTGGCCTGCGGGATCACGACGCAGCTCAAGGGCGAGCTGTCCACCCAGGTCTCGAACCGGGTCGACGTGTCCTCGATCCGCCAGCCGCTGGGCGTCGTCGCGGGGATCACGCCGTTCAACTTCCCGGCCATGGTGCCGATGTGGATGTTCCCGCTCGCCATCGCCTGCGGCAACACCTTCGTGCTCAAGCCCAGCGAGAAGGACCCGTCCGCCGCCCACCTGCTGGCCGAGCTGGCCGCGGAGGCCGGGCTTCCGGACGGTGTGCTGAACGTGCTGCACGGCGACCGGGTCGCCGTCGACGCGCTCCTCGACCACCCGGACGTCGCCGCCGTCTCCTTCGTCGGCTCGACGCCCATCGCCCGCCACATCCACGCCACCGCCTCGGCCAACGGCAAGCGCGTGCAGGCGCTCGGCGGCGCGAAGAACCACATGCTGGTGCTGCCCGACGCGGACCTGGACGCCGCCGCCGACGCCGCCGTCTCCGCCGCGTACGGCTCGGCGGGGGAGCGCTGCATGGCGATCTCCGCCGTCGTCGCCGTGGGCGCGATCGGCGACGAGCTGGTCGCCCGGATCAAGGAGCGGGCCGCCCGGATCACGATCGGCCCCGGCACGGACCCCTCGTCCGAGATGGGCCCGCTGATCACCGCCGCCCACCGCGACAAGGTCGCCTCGTACGTCACCGGCGCCGCCGCCCAGGGCGCCGAAGTGGTCCTCGACGGGACCGGATTCACCGTCGACGGCTTCGAGGACGGCCACTGGATCGGCCTCTCCCTCCTCGACCACGTCTCGACCGGCTCCGACGCGTACAAGGACGAGATCTTCGGCCCGGTGCTGTGCGTGCTGCGCGTGGAGACGTACGAGGAGGGCGTCGCCCTCATGAACGCCTCGCCGTACGGGAACGGCACCGCGATCTTCACCCGCGACGGCGGCGCGGCCCGCCGCTTCCAGCTGGAGATCGAGGCCGGCATGGTCGGCGTCAACGTGCCGATCCCGGTCCCCGTCGGCTACCACTCCTTCGGCGGCTGGAAGGACTCCCTCTTCGGCGATCACCACATCTACGGCAACGACGGCGTCCACTTCTACACCCGCGGCAAGGTCACCACGACCCGCTGGCCCGACCCGGCGGACGCCCCGGCGGGCGTGGACCTGGGCTTCCCCAGGAACCACTGACCCGGTGACGGCCCGAGTACGGGCCGGGCCCCCGCCCCGGCCCGTACTCAGCCCAGCTCCAGCACCCCGACCGTCTGGTCCCCGCTCGTCTCGCCCGTGGGCCGGAAACCGAGCCCCAGGTAGAAGCCTTCGGGGCCGTCGTCGCCCGGATGCCAGGTGACGTACATCCGCGTACCGCCGCGCCGCCGGATCTCGTCGGCCACGCACCCGACCGCGAACCGCCCGTAGCCGCGCCCCTGTTCCCCCGCCGCGATGTTGAGGCGCCACAGCCCCGAGCGGATGTCCCGCCCGGTGCCGTCACCCGCGAAGTCGATGTCCAGGAAGGCCATCAGGAAGCCGACGATCCGGTTCCCGTCGAGCACGAGCCGGGGCCAGGCGGTCTCCTGATGCGCGTACGCCTCGGCGAGGGACTTCACGACGGGCGCCACCAGGTGCTCCTGGTCGGGCCGGACGCGCAGGCCGATCGCGGCATCGACATTGGCGGCGGTGACCTCGGCCAGCCTCAGCGAAGTAGTCATACGAAAACGGTAAACGCCGAGGTCAACCGGTTTACGGCCGCACACATGACCGCAGGGCCACTCCCCCGGAGTGGCCCTGCGGAGTTCTGGTGGACGGTCAACGGTCCGAGGAGGCGTCCGCCTCGGCCGCGATCATGCGCTCCATCGGGACGACCCCGATACGGCCCGAGACGAGGAAGGCCAGGACCATCGAGGCGACCATGAGCACCGTTCCGGCCCACACCATCGTCTCGACCGGCACGGTGTACGCGCCCACGGCCCGCACCGCGCACTCGGTGAGCAGCGCGCCGCCCCACACCGCCGAGAACCGGATCTCGGCCCGCTGGAAGGCCGGCGAACCGGCGGAGAGCCGTTCCCAGGCGGCCGTCTTCGCGGCCTCGCCCCGGGTCAGCCACGGCCGCAGGCCCGCCGACAGCATCGGGCGGCCCCGCAGCGCCGTCACCAGGAACGTCAGGCCGACGACGCTGCTCACCGCGCTGTCCTTGAGGAGCATCAGCCGGGGGTCACCGGACACCAGGCCCAGCAGCAGCGAGACCGCGTTGACCGACACCATGAGCGCCGCGAGGGCGTTGAGCCGCCGGTCGCGCACGGCGCCCCACACGGTGCGCACGAGCGGCACCACGCTGCTCCAGGCCAGCGCGCCGAAGGTGGAGAACCCCGCCGCCTTCAGCGCGTAGTACGCGGCGAGTGGCAGCGCGACGTCCACCAGCAGCGGCTTCAGGCTGTCCACGAGGGCCTTGCGGGGCGCGATCGGGGCGGGGGTGTCGACGGCGGGGGAGGGGGCGGTGAGTGTGGCGGCCGGGCTGCTCATGTCGGTTCCTCCCGTTGCGGCGGCGCCTTCGTGGCTCCCGCTCTCGACACGTACAGACTGCCGATCCGGGCCCCCTCCCCGGCAGAGCCGCGTGTACTGACCTCCGCATGACGAATGTCATCGCCTTCGCATGCGGTCGTACGGCTCCGAGCGCGTGACCCGATCGTTGCCGTACGGCGTACAACCGCGTCGGGTCATGCCTGGTCCCACTGACGTTCCGGTTTTCAAAGGGAGGGGATGGTCTCGCGTATGGCGAAGACGATGTGGAACGCGGTGGTGGCCGGGGGAGCGGCGGCCGTGTTCACCGCGATGGCAGCGGTACCGGCGGGGGCGGCGGAGGGGGGCGCGTCCTTCTCGCGGGTGTCGTTCAACGGCGGAAAGCCGATCGTGATCGGGGTGCAGGAGGTGGTCGAGGTGCACGGGACCTTCCGGATGACGACCACGCGACAGTTCGACTACGGGCCGACCGTGTATCCGTACCGGGGGAGCCTCGAAGGCGGGGACAGCCTGTGGACCTTGATCACCACCAGCGACTGCCGCCCCGTGGCGAAGGGGACCTGCGACTTCGAGGAGTGGCTGGAGATCGACCCGCGTCACGTCGACTTCGGCAACGAGGACGTGGGCACCTGGAAGACCGCGGCCGAGATCTCGTACGTCGGTGACGACTACGACAAGGACGACATGAACATCCCGATCCAGGTCCAGCGCGCCACCCGCGTCACCGTCAACGCCGCGCCCGAGCCGGTCACGTTCGGCAAGACCGTCACCGTCACCGGCAAGGTCACCCGGGCGAACTGGGACACGCACACCTACCAGGGCTACGCGGGCCGCACGGTCAGCCTCCAGTTCAAGGCGGACGGCGCGTCCTCGTACAAGACGGTCAAGAAGGTGACGTCCAGCTCGACGGGGGCGCTCAAGACCACCGTGAAGGCCACCGAGTCCGGCACCTGGCGGTGGAACTACTACGGGAACTCCACGGCCGGCGCGAAGGCGTCGACCGGTGACCACGTCGTCGTGTCGTCCGGCGTCCGCGTGATGCACGGCCCGCGCGTGATGCACGCCGCCCGGTAGCGCCGCCGGGGGCGCTACCGGAAACTCGTTCGCCGTCCCCCGCCGCCGGTGCTGGGATGGCTGCATGACCGCATCCGCAGCCATCCCGCCCCAGCACCGGATCCGCGCCCTCCACACCGCCGGGACCGTGACCGTCTATCAGGCGTACAGCCCGTCGCTCGGGCTGCCCGCCGCCCGCGACGGGCGTTTCCCGGCCGCCTGGAAGCGCGACCGCATGACGTGGATCAAGCCGAGCTTCCTGTGGATGATGTACCGCTGCGGCTGGGGGACGAAGGAGGGCCAGGAGACCGTCCTCGCCGTGGAGATCACCCGCGAGGGCTTCGACTGGGCTCTCGCCCACGCCGAACTCTCCCACTACGAACGGGACGTGCACCCCGACCGCGCCACCTGGCAGCGCGACCTGCGCCGGGCCCCCGCCCGCGTCCAGTGGGACCCCGAGCGCGACCTCCACCTGAACCGGCTCCCGTACCGCTCGCTCCAGCTCGGCCTGGCCGGGGAGGCGTCACGGCGTTACGCGGACGAGTGGACGGTCTCGATCCGCGACGTCACCCCGCTCGCCCGGGAGATCCACGCACTGGCCGGCGCGGGCGAGACGGAGGCCGCGACCGCGCTGCTGCCCGCCGAGACGCCGTACCCGCTGCCGGTGCCCGCGACCTGGTGATCTGACCGGAAATGATCACCTGATTGGTGTCGACTGATCTTGCGCCGGTCGGATGTGACGACACGTCCGGACGGCGGGGGAGGCGCGATGGCAGAGCTGGTCAGTCTGCGGCCCCTGTTCCCCCGCCGCGATGTTGAGGCGCCGCGCCACAGCCCACTCAGTGGGCGGGAGGCCGTCCCCGCCTGCTTGACGATGACGACGAGGAGTTCGTCATCCAGACGGCCACCACCCGCCCACCAGAATTGGCAGGCCCTTCACTCGCTGGTCGATCCGCAAGCTCGCCTACCATCTGCGGTACAACATCGCCCGGCTGATAGCCATCGGCCGCGACACCCTGCGATGCCTGAGGAACCCAGCGACCCGGATTTCGACGCCAAGCTGGACCGGATCGAGTACGCGCTGACCGAACGCCCCTGCGCTTTCGCCGAGTTCGGACCGTTCGGTATCCGCCCGACCGGCGGGTCCTGCTGGGCGAGGCAGAGCCGTCCGGACCGGCCGGCGCGACATCAACGCCCGTCACCGCGAAGTCCTCGCCGCCCAACGCAAAGAACGCGCCCGCATTCGCAGCGAGAAAGGCATCCGCCGGGGTGGTCGGCCGTTCTCCTCGGTAGCAGCCTGACCATCGAGTTCGGTGATTGTTTCCGCTCACGGCTCCAGGCCGGCGCGGACGAGCCGGAATGCAGCCACAGGGTCTGCGGCACGGCTGACGGCCCGGCCCACGACAATATGTGACGCACCTGCGGCAATGGCCGCACGTGGTGTGCCGATCCGGGCGTGCTCACCTGGGGACTCACCAGGAAGCGCGACTCCCGGCGTGACGATCAGGGTGCCGGCTCCCAGCGCACGACGCAGCGGCCCGGCTTCCTGCGGCGATGCGATCACGCCATGGCAACCAGCGCCTTCCGCCAGGCGCGCCAGCCGCAGCACCTGTTCCTCGGTCGAGGCTGAGCCGGTGACTCCGACGTCAGCGAGATCGGATCTCGTCATACTGGTGACGACAGTCAAAGCCAGCACGCGAAGACGTGGAAAGTCGCGGGCCGCTTCGACAGCGGCGGACATGATGGCGGTGCCACCCATGCTGTGGACGGTCACCATGGAGACACCCAGAGCACCCGCGGCACGGACCGCACCGGCCACAGAGTTCGGGATCTCGAAGAGCTTCAGGTCCAGGAAGACCTCCTTGCCCTTGGCTACAAGGTGCCCGATCAGATCCGGCCCGGCCGCCGTGAGCAGCTCAATCCCGACCTTGTAAAAACGGCACTCCTCGCCCAGCCGGTCGACCACTTCGTCAACCGCTCGGCGATTGTCAAAGTCCAAGGCAACGATGATCTGACTGTTTCGATCCACGGCGTCATTGTCACCCACGTGGCATTGAGGGCGTCAGCGGCCTGCACCGCAGCCGCCTGCCCTCACGAGCAATCCCGGCCGTCCAACCCGGTGAACCTTTGCGGCCCTAGCCCCACCCCGTCAGCTCCACGATCTCCCGCGCGATGTCCGGCACCGTCCGCCCGTCGGTCGCCACCCGTGCGGTGTCCGCCGGGGCCCGTGCGTCGAGCATCCGGGCCTTGCGGTGGCTGCTGAGCAGCTCGTGCTCCAGCTCGGAGCCGATCTCGCGGCCGGTGAGCCGCTGCTCGGCCGTCGCGTCGGACGCGGTCAGCAGCACCCGTGCGCACCGCACCCCGGCCCCCATCGCGCGCTCGAACATGGTCGCCGTCTCGGGCAGCACGCACACCGTGTTGGTGTAGACGAGGCGGCGCACGCCCAGGGCCGCGTAGTTGGCCCAGACCGCCGTCAGATTGCGTTCGGTGATCAGGGAGCGGTGCGGGTCGCCGTCCGGCGCGGGATGTACGGCGCACATGAAGTCCCCGTCGATCACCGCGTGCACGGCCCCCGCCTCGCGCAGCCGCGCCGACACCTCCCAGGCCACGGTGGTCTTCCCGACGCCCGCGCGGCCGCCTATGAGCAGTACTTCCGGCTGTTCCATGGCGGCAGCGTTCCAGAGCGCGGGGGCGTCGCGCGACGCGATTGCCGGGCCGGGGCATACCGCGTCCGGAGTACGAGGCCCGCTTCCGTACGCCTTGAGGATGCCCGGGAGTTCCGACCGGCGGCAGGTGGGGCGGGGTGGCGGGCCGCATAGGGTCGACGCATGGACTCCCCTGTTGCGCGTACGTCCCGGTGGCGGCGCCTGCTGCCCCGCACCCGAGGCCGGTGGGCGGCGGCCGGTGCCGCGCTCCTCGTGCTCGCCGGTGCGGGCACCTGGACGGCGGTGGCCGACGACAGCGGCCCGGCCGTGCACCGCCAGGACCGGATGATGCGCGTCGACGGGGTCTCCCTCGACACCTCGTACTTCACGGCCGGGGGCGACGGGCGCCGGCCCGCCGTGCTCATCGGCCACGGATTCGGCGGCAGCAAGGCGGAGACCCGGGCGCAGGCCGAACAATTGGCCCGCGACGGGTACGCCGTCCTCACCTGGTCCGCCCGCGGCTTCGGCAAGTCCGGCGGCAGGATCGGGCTGAACGCCCCCGACCGCGAGGTCAAGGACGTGTCCCGGCTGATCGACTGGCTCGCCGGGCGCCCCGAGGTCCGGCTCGACGCCAAGGGCGATCCGCGCGTCGGCATCACCGGAGCGTCCTACGGCGGCGCGGTCTCGCTGCTCGCCGCCGGCTACGACCACCGCGTCGACGCCGTCGCCCCGCAGATCACCTACTGGAACCTCGCCGACGCGCTCTTCCCGGACGGGGTGTTCAAGAAACTCTGGGCCGGGATCTTCGTCAACTCCGGCGGCGGCTGCGCCAACTTCGAGAAGGAGCTGTGCGACCTGTACGAGCGGGTCGCCGTCAGCGGCAAGCCGGACGCCGCCGCCCGCGACCTGCTCACGCAGCGCTCCCCGAGCGCCGTCGCCGACCGCGTCAAGACCCCCGCGCTCATCGTGCAGGGCCAGACCGACTCCCTGTTCCCGCTCGGCCAGGCCGACGCCATGGCGAAGGCCATCGCCGCCAACGGCGCCCCCGTCTCCGTCGACTGGGCGGCCGGCGGGCACGACGGGGGTGACATGGAGACCGGCCGGGTACAGAAGAGGATCGCCGGCTGGTTCGACCGGTATCTGAAGGGGGAAGAGGGCGCCGACACCGGACCCGCCTTCCGTGTCACCCGGACCGGCGGCATCGACTCCACGGACGGCGCCGCCCTGACCAGGGGCGCGAGCAGCGACACGTACCCGGGCCTGCACAGCGGCCCCCGGACCGTCGGACTGCACGGGCGCACCCAGAGGATCAGCAACCCCGCGGGGGCCAACCCGCCGTCGATCTCCGCCGTCCCCGGCGTCGGCGGCTCGCTCGCCCAGCTCTCCACCCTCGGCGTCGGCGGCCTCGCCCTCGACTTCCCCGGCCAGTACGCCCGCTTCGACTCCGCCCCGCTGCCCACCGCCCGCCGCATCACCGGCGCCCCCACGGTCCGGGTGACCGTGAAGGCCGACCACGGCGACGCGGTCCTGTTCGGCAAGGTGTACGACGTGTCGCCGGACGGGAAGCGGCAGGTGCTGCCCGCCCAGCTCGTCGCGCCGTACCGGATCGCCCCCGAGCGACAGGGCAAGCCGCTGGAGCTGACCCTGCCCGCCGTCGACCACGAACTCGACGCGGGCCACCGCCTCCGCCTCGTCCTCGCCTCGACCGACCTCGGCTACGCGTCCCCGGCCGAGCCCGCCACGTACACGGTCTCCCTCGACGGGCCCCTCACCCTTCCCACCGCGCCCGGCCTGAAATCCGCCTCGGCCGCACTGCCCTGGTGGACCTGGGGCCTGCCGGCCGCCGCCCTGGTGATCGCCGCCGTCCTGCTGCTCACCGCCCGGCGCCGTACCGCGACGCCCGCACCCGACCCCGCACTCACCGACGTACCGCTCCAGATCACCGGCCTGTCCAAGAAGTACGCCAAGTCGGCCGACCGGTACGCCGTGCGCGACCTCTCCTTCCGCGTCGAGAAGGGGCAGGTGCTCGGCCTGCTGGGCCCCAACGGGGCCGGGAAGACCACCACCCTGCGCATGCTCATGGGGCTCATCACCCCCGACGACGGCGAGATCCGGGTCTTCGGGCGGGCCATCCGCCCCGGCGCGCCCGTGCTGTCCCGGGTCGGCTGCTTCGTGGAGGGCGCGGGCTTCCTGCCGCACCTGTCCGGGCGCGCCAACCTGGAGCTGTACTGGAAGGCCACCGGGCGCCCCGACGAGGACGCGTGCATCGAGGAGGCCCTGGAGATCGCCGGACTCGGTGACGCCCTGGCCCGCGCCGTGCGCACGTACTCGCAGGGCATGCGGCAGCGGCTCGCCATCGCCCAGGCCATGCTCGGCATGCCGGACCTGCTCATCCTGGACGAACCGACCAACGGCCTCGACCCGCCGCAGATCCGGGAGATGCGCGACGTGATGATCCGGTACGCGGCCGGCGGCCGCACCGTGATCGTCTCCAGCCACCTCCTGTCCGAGGTGGAGCAGTCCTGCACGCATCTGGTCGTCATGGACCGGGGCAGGCTCGTCCAGGCGGGCCCGGTCGCCGAGATCACCGGCTCCGGCGACATGCTCCTGGTCACCGCCGCCGACCCGCTCACCGAACCCCTCGTGGAGAAGGTCGCCGCCCTGCCGGGCATCGGCTCCGCCGTCCGCACCGACGACGGGCACGGGCTCCTCGTCCGGCTCGACGGGGCGAGCTCCCCGGAACTGATCGCCGAACTGGTCCGCCTCGACGTCCCGCTGACGGGCGTCGGCCCGCACCGCCGCCTGGAGGACGCCTTCCTCACCCTGATCTCCGGAGGCTCCGCATGAGCACCGCAGCCGGCCTCGCCGAGGCCCCCGAGGCGCCCGGCTACCGCGCCCGCCACACCCTCCCGCTGCGCGTCGAGGCGGTCCGGCAGCTGCGCCGGCGCCGGACCCTGCTCATGGGCGGGGTGCTGGCCGCACTGCCGTTCATCCTGATCATCGCCTTCGCGATCGGCGGCACCCCGGACGGCGGGCCCGGCGGCGCCGACCGGATCACGCTGATGGACACGGCGACCGCGTCCGCCGCGAACTTCGCCGCGACCTGCCTGTTCGTCTCGGCGGGCTTCCTGCTCGTCGTCCCGGTCGCGCTGTTCTGCGGCGACACCGTGGCCTCCGAGGCGAGCTGGTCCTCGTTGCGCTATCTGCTGGCCGCGCCCGTGCCCCGGGCCAGGCTGCTGTGGAGCAAGCTCGTCGTCGCGCTGGGCTTCAGCCTCGCCGCGATGGTGCTGCTGCCGCTCGTCGCGCTCGCGGCGGGGGCGGCGGCCTACGGCTGGGGGCCGCTCCAGCTCCCGACCGGCGGAGCGCTGTCGGCCGGGGACGCGGTGCCGCGCCTCGCGCTCGTCGTCGCGTTCGTCTTCGTGTCCCAACTGGTGACCGCGGGGCTCGCGTTCTGGCTGTCGACCAAGACGGACGCCCCGCTCGGCGCGGTGGGCGGGGCGGTCGGGCTGACCATCGTCGGCAATGTGCTCGACGCCGTGACCGCGCTCGGCTCCTGGCGCGACTTCCTGCCCGCCCACTGGCAGTTCGCCTGGGCGGACGCGCTCCAGCCCACCATTGAATGGGGCGGTATGGCGAAGGGCGCGGCCGTATCAGTGACGTATGCCCTGATCCTGTTCGCTTGCGCGTTCCGGGGGTTCAGCCGTAAGGACATCGTGTCCTGACCTTGACATTCCGCCGGTTCCGCGCTCGCCGTTGCCGCATCGAGATCGTTCCGCAACCCTTTCGTCCGGTCCGGGCCACCCGTTCGCACGTCACATTCACCAGTGCTGACGTGATGACACAGGGGGTACGGGATGGAACACCGCATACGGAAGTACCGGGGCCCGGTCGGGCTGTTGCTCGCGGCGGGCGTGCTGCTCACCGGATGCTCGGGGGCGGACAGCGGCGGCAGGGCGACGTCCGACCAGCGGCGCGCGGGGGCGCCCGCGCCCGCCTACACGGGTGGAGCGAAGGAGGGGGGCGAGGCGGACCGGGTGAAGGAGACCGCGCGGCCCGACTACCTCTCCACCTTCGCACTGGACGTCGACACCGCCTCGTACGGCTACGCCCGCCGCACCCTCGCCGACGGCCGGCTGCCCGGACCGGAGACCGTGCGGCCCGAGGAGTTCGTCAACAGCTTCCGCCAGGGCTACCACCGCCCCGAGGGCAACGGCTTCTCGGTCTCCGTCGACGGGGCCAGGGCCGCCGAGGAGGACGGCGACTGGTCGCTGGTCCGGGTCGGCCTGGCCACCAAGGCCGCGCCCAGCACCGCCGAACGGCCCCCGGCCGCGCTCACCTTCGTGGTGGACGTCTCCGGCTCGATGAACTCGCCCGACCGGCTCGGCCTGGTCAAGACCTCGCTCGGCATCCTCACGGACGAGCTGCGCGACGACGACTCGATCAGCCTGGTCACCTTCAGCGACGAGGCGGAGACCGTCCTGCCGATGACCCGGCTGAAGGGCCACCGGAGCAGGATCCGCGACGCGGTCGACTCGCTGGAACCCGGCGCCTCCACCAACGTCGGGGCGGGCATCGAGCGCGGTTACGAGGAGGCGGTGGAGGGCCGCCGCAAGGGCGGCAACAACCGGGTCGTCCTGCTCTCCGACGCGCTGGCCAACACCGGCGACACCGAGGCGGACGACATCCTCGAACGGATCGACTCGGCCCGCCGCGAGTACGGCATCACGCTGTTCGGCGTGGGCGTCGGCAGCGACTACGGCGACGCGTTCATGGAGCAGCTGACCAACAAGGGCGACGGCCACACCACGTACATCGCCGACGAGGAACAGGCCCGCAAGGTGTTCGTGGACCAGCTCCCCGCCCACCTCGAACTGACCGCCCGGGACGCCAAGGCGCAGGTCGCCTTCGACCGGAAGACCGTCGAGAAGTTCAAGCTGATCGGCTACGAGGACCGCAAGGTCGCCGACGACGACTTCCGCGACGACACCGTGGACGGCGGCGAGGTCGGCCCCGGCCACACCGTCACCGCCCTGTACGCGGTGCGGCTGCGCGACGGCGCCTCCGGCCATGTCGCCACCGCGACCGTGCGCTGGCTCGACCCGAAGACCCGCAAGCCGCACGAGGAGACCGGTTCCGTGACGACCGGGGCGATCACCGGCACGCTCTGGGGCGGCCGGAGCACCCGCCTCCAGGTGACGGCGGTGGCCGCCTACTTCGCGGAGAACCTGCGCGGCACCGCCCTGCCCGGCGCCCCGGGCCTCGGCGAACTCGCGGACCGGGCCGAGAAGCTGGCCACGACGACCGAGGACACCTCGGTGACGAAGCTGGCCGACGCGATCACCCGCGCGGAGCGGCTGAAGGGCGGCCGGGACACCGTGGAGGACAAGGGAGAGGGCGAGATGGACTGACAGGCCGGGCGGCCGGTGCGCTCGCGTCGGCTGCCCGCCGGACCCCTCGGAGCCCCAACCGGTCTTATGCGTCTGTGAATTGCGGCGACGCGTGCGCCTGTACCGGGCCATGATGGGACCGCGTGACCCTCGTCGTGATCACGACCGGCCTCTACGCCGGATTCCTGCCGGCCTTCCTCATCGCGGTGATGCCCGGCTTGGCTGGACCTGGCCGACCTCAGCCCAAGGAGCAGGCGGCGCTGATCGCTGGCCGGACCGTGGGTGTGCTCCCCTCGGAGGACGCACTGTCCTCGGCCATCGAGGCCGCCTGGGCGGAGGGGCGGCCGCTGCGGGTCAAGCTGGGCATCGACCCTACGTCGTCCGACGTGCACCTGGGGCACACCGTCCCCATGATCATTCTGAGCCGGTTCCAGCGCATGGACGCGACATCGTTCTGATCATCGGGGACATCACGGCGAAGATCGGCGACCCCTCCGGGCGGCGGTGTCGACCAGCTGCTGAACATGCAGATGGGCCGCAAGGTCATGGAGATCGCGGGTCAGAAGCCGCAGCTGGTCCTCTCCATGCCCCTGATCGCGGGCACGGACGGCAGCGGTGCCAAGATGAGCAAGAGCAAGGGCAACTACATCGCCTCGACCGCGACCGCCGACGACATCTTCGGCAAGATCATGTCCATCCCGGACCGGCTGATGGTGCCCTACCTCAAGGCATGGACCGAGTGGACCGACGTCGAGGTGGTCGCGGCTGTCGCCCGTATCGACAGCCAGAGCCGGCACCCGATGGACCTCAAGAAGGTCCTTGCCGGCGAGGCCGTCGCCGCGGTCCACGGCCTCGAAGCGGCGATGGCCGCCGGCCCGACGCGTATGCGGGACGCCCACTGTTTTGGGGGCAGCAGGCCGGCACCAGCGTTGCCCTGGTGTTCGCCGCGTACGCGTAATGCATCAGTGATCAAGAGCGAGATCTGGGGCAGCGACTTGACGGGATGGAGGACGCCCGGGCCACCCCGGTCGCGTCATCGCCGACGGGTGTCACCGCTCCTGCCGGTAGGGGTCCGTGTACGGCTCCATGGACTGGCGGACCTCGTCCCGGACCGGATCCATGAGCGGGCCCGGGGCGTAGTAGCGGGCGCGGGCCTTGCCGTGAGGGACGAGCCAGCCGCGGGCGACGAGTTCCCGAATGTCGCGGATGGCTTGTTGGTCGCTGAGGTCGGCGTCCTGCTGGTAGACAGTGCGGCGCACCTTCGCATCCGAGAACGCGGGCAGCAGGGCGTAGACCACCCGCTCGTCCAGCCCGGTGGCCCCGACGCCTTCGACCAGGCGGGTCCAGGCCCGCGACATGACGTCGAAGCGGCGCTGAGCCTGCTGGGCCTGGCGATGGTGGGCGGTGAGGCAGAACCGGATCCAGGGGCGGGTGTCCCGCTCGGGGCTCCAGTGAGGGCCGCCCACGTCCTCCAGGATCTGGTAATAGGCGTACGTGTTCTGTCCGCGGCCGAGCCATTCCTCGATGGAGGAGAACTCGGCCGGTATCAGCGCCTCACGGGAGAACACCAGGGTGGACAGGGCGCGAGACATGCGCCCGTTGCCGTCCTTCCACGGATGAATCTTGACGAGGTTGAGGTGGGCCATGGACGCGCGGACGTGGACGGGCGCGTCGAGGTCGCCCTCGTTGAGCCAATCGATGAATTCCGACATCAGAGCGGGGACGTTCGTCCGGTCCGGTGCGGTGTAGGCGGGAATCAGAGGATCGTCCGGGCTGGTCACGTAGACGGGTCCGTCGCGCCAGCGGCCGGGACGTTTGTCCAGGTGATGTCCCTGAAGCATGAAGTGCAAGCTGTTCAGCAGGCCGGCGTCGTACTGGAAGTCCTCTCCGGCGTCGGCGAGGGCCTGGATGTAGGTCATGCCGCGCTGATATCCCTCCAGCTCGGCGCGCGTCTTGTCCCCGGTCTCCAGCGGTTCCTCACCGGACATGAGGGCTTCCACATCGTCGACCGTCGCCGCGTATCCCTCGATCGTGTTCGATCCGGCGATGGCGCGGGCGGTGAGGTTGCGGCGCAGCTGGCGAGTCCAGCGCGGGGTGGCCCGGAGCATGTGGCGCAGGGAGCGACGCATGGTTTCGATTTCGTCGAGGACGCGGCGGTCGTTGGCGTCCAGGGAAGGCGTTACGTACAGCATGACTTCATGACATGATAATTGTGTCGTGGAGTCAAGCGTCAGTGCCTCGGTCACCTGGCGGTCTTCCGCCCCCGCCGAAGGGGGTGGCTGTCGTGGACCAGGAAGTCCGGCACCCGGCCGTGACGGTGGGCGAATCGGGCGAACAGTCCGGTGGTCACCCGCGCGGAGCGGCTGAAGGGCGGCCGGGACACCGTGGAGGACAAGGGAGAGGGCGAGATGGACTGACAGGCCGGGCGGCCGGTGCGCTCGTGCCCGGGGCCACTCGCCTACTTGTGGTCATGGAGGAAGGCCGGGATGTCGGCGCGGGTCGGGTAGTCGGGCAGCGGTGCGGGCTTGTCCTGGAGGAATGCGGTGATGACGGCTGCCGCTCGTCGGTCGTTGTCGCCCAGGCCGTTCCACATGTGGTGGCCGACGCCGGGCATGTACTGGGTGCGCTGGATGGCGGGGTTGTCCGCGAGGACGGTTGTCTCCCACTGCCGGACCTGGGAGGAGCACTCGGCGATCATCAGCATCGCGGGCGTCCGGGAGCGCTTGAGCTGCGGGGCGATGGAGGGGGAGTCCTTGATCGTTTCCTGGATGCGGAGGCTGGCGGCGGGGCTGAAGGAGAAGTTCTGCTCCGTGTCCTCGACCGGGATGCGGTGCGCGTCCCGCGCGCAGTAGGCGGACGCGGTGTCGCTGCCGAGATCGGCGGCGGTGAAGGCGTTGTCGCCTTCGGCCTGTCCTGCCAGCCCGTTGTCGGGGTTGAGCAGCCCGAGTCGCATGAGGCCGAAGGCGACCGCGTACCGCGGGACGTGTGTGGAGCGCGGTCCGGTCATGGCCGGGGCGATGCCGCGGGCCGACGGCCGGCCCTTCTGTCCCGCGATCCGGGCGGTGGGGCCGTCCATCGGGCCCGGCTCGGCGATGACCGCCCGGTGCAGACGGGCGGCGACGGCCGGGTCGGCCAGCGCGCGGGTGAGGGCGACCGCGCCCGAGGAGAATCCCAGTACGTCGGCACGGCCCTCACCGAGTCTGCCGACGAAGGCACCGAGGTCCTGGACGGACCGGGTGATCGAGTACTGGTCCATGGGCAGCAGGTCGCTGCGTCCACCGCCGGCCTGCTCGTACGCGTACACGTCGTGTCCCTGGCCCGCGAGCCGTTGCAGGAAGCGGTGGTCGAGCACTGAGATGCCGCGCACCGGTCCGCCGTTGAGGTAGACGAGCGGAACGCGGTGGCGGGGGCCGTCGCCGGTGGGCGGGTAGTGGTAGACCGCGACCCGGCTGCCGGTGGACAGGCGCCAGTGCTCGGTGGTGACGAACGACAGGGCGGCCGGGTAGCGGCGCGTCGTGGGAACGGTGGGGACGCACACCGACAGCGTCAGGGCCGCCGCGACGAGCACCGGCAGGAAGGGCACCAGCCGCCCCCGCCAGGAGCGTCGGCGGCCCCGCCACAGCGCCGCGACGACCGCGACCCCGACAGCCGCGGACCATGCGGCCAACCCCGACCCCGCTCCGTCGGTGGCGACGATCAGCGCCAGGAACACGACGACCATCCCCACC
This sequence comes from Streptomyces sp. NBC_00209, assembly GCF_045206345.1. NCBI lineage: Bacteria > Bacillati > Actinomycetota > Actinomycetes > Kitasatosporales > Streptomycetaceae > Streptomyces > Streptomyces sp. NBC_00209. The sequence goes on from NZ_CP108121.1 coordinate 4,761,777, forward strand.
GCCCCGGCGACAGCCGCCAGCAGGCGGCCGACAAGGTGTAGCGAACGTATGGCGGATGGTGACATGGTGAGCTCTCCCCGTTTTGTAACGCAGTTTCGTAACGTCGTTTTGAAACGATGTTATCAGAACGGGTAAGCTGTTTCCCATGGGAAGGCCGAGAACGAACGACGCCGAGGTCGGAGAGCGGCTCGTGGGGTGCGCGACCGAGATGTTCGCCACCCGCCCGCAGGAGTCGGTCACGGTGCGCGCGCTGGCCACCGCCGCCGGAACGTCGACGGCGGCGGTGTACACGTTGTTCAAGGGGAAGGACGGACTGATCCGCGAGGTGCGCGACCGGGCGGTCTCCGGCCTGTTCCGGGACCTGGCGGCCGTCCCCGGCTCGGAGGCGGCCCTGGAGGATCTGCGCGCGCTGGCCGTGGCGTATCGCCAGTGGGGGCGCGAACACCGCCATCTGTACACGGTGTTGTTCGGCGGCGCGCAGTCCTTCGTCCCGTCGGCCCAGGTCGGCGAGCGGGACCCGGTGCGGCCGCTCGTCGCGGCGATCGACCGCGCCGTGGCGGACCGTATCCTCGCGGGCGACACCACGCTGATCGCCGTCTCGTTGTGGGTCGCCCTGCACGGGCTCGTGACCCTCGAACTCGCCGGGAGCCTCGACGGCGCCTCGGCCGAGACCGCGTTCCGGTCGACGGTCGATGCGGTCCTCCGCGGCTGGGCGACCCCCGCCGCCTTCCCAGCCCTTCGACGCCCGGACCCGGCGCGCTGAGGCGTCCGGCCTCATTGCCGGGCGGGCCCCTCTCGCCGGTCCGGCGCTTACGTTCCCGCTACGCCCTGCTGGGTAGCATGCCGCTGACCAGCGAAAAGGCCCTCCGGGGTGGAGGGCCTCACAGGGCTGGGATCTGTGCGCCCCCGGCAGGACTCGAACCTGCGGCCAAGTGCTTAGAAGGCACCTGCTCTATCCACTGAGCTACGGGGGCCGGGTGGTGGCTGCGGTGGTCAGGAGCCCCGGGACCCGGGCGGTCCGTGACCTTGCCGGGACAAGGATAGGGCTCCGATTGGCTCGACCTCGTTGCTTCACCTGCGTGGCACGATGTGGAGGTTCGGTGAAGCGAGACGATAATCGCAGGTAGGCCCGGATCACGCACCGCTTTTGGCGCTTCACGCCACGGGTGTTGTGCACTCGTTATGCCTGCGTCCCACTCATCCCGTCTGTCCGGACGGAGGAACCGGCGCGCAGAGGTGGCTATACGCTTCAAAAAGGCTCCAAAATTGGGCATTCTTCGCATGTGGTGACCTTGGACGTACGGCCTCAGCTCATCGACGCACTTTCCGCCCTGCGCGACCGTGTCGCTGCCGTGCGTCTCCCACTCCCGCTCCCAGGCGCCCCCCGCGCCAGGCAGACCAGGACCGAGCTGCTCGCCCAGCTGGACGACTACCTGCTGCCCCGGCTCAAGGATCCCGAGGCGCCCCTGCTCGCCGTCATCGGCGGATCGACCGGCGCCGGCAAGTCGACACTCGTCAATTCCCTGGTGGGGCGCCGGGTCAGCGAGGCCGGGGTGCTGCGCCCCACCACCCGCACGCCCGTCCTCGTCTGCCACCCGGACGACCAGCACTGGTTCACGGGCGTACGGGTGCTGCCGCAGCTCACCCGGGTCTGGCTGCCGCCCGAGGAGTACGCCGAGCCCGGCCAGTGCGACGACCTGGACGGACCCGACGGCCACGCGGCCGAGGAGGGCACCGCGCTGCGCGTCGAGACCGCGCCCGGGCTGCCCCGCGGGCTCGCCCTGCTGGACGCCCCCGACATCGACTCCCTCGTCGTCCGCAACCGGGTCCTGGCCGCCGAACTCATCTGCGCCGCCGACATCTGGGTCATGGTCACGACGGCCTCCCGGTACGCCGACGCCGTGCCCTGGCACCTGCTGCGTACCGCCAAGGAGTACAACGCCTCGCTCGTCACCGTCCTCGACCGCGTCCCGCACCAGGTGATCGCCGAGGTCTCCCGCCAGTACGGGGCCCTGCTCACCAAGGCCGGGCTCGGCGAGGTGCCCCGGTTCACCATCCCCGAGCTGCCCGAATCGGCGGGCGGCGGCCGCGGCCTCCTGCCCACCACCGCCGTTGCCCCGCTCCGCGCCTGGCTCGCGCACCGCGCCCAGGACCCGGCCGCCCGCCAGCAGGCCGTCGGCCGGACCGCCGCCGGGGTCATCGACTCCCTCGACGTCCGGATGCCCACGCTCGCCGGAGCCGTCGCCGCGCAGTACGCCGCAGCCGTGCGGCTCACGGGTGTGGTCGAGGAGGCGTACGGCAAGGAGGGCGCCCGGCTCCGGCGCAGGCTGAAGAACGGCGGCGCGCTCGCCGGCGACGCCCGGACCAGGTGGCGGGGCTACCCCACGTACAGCAGCTCCGACGAAGTGCTGGACGCGCTGGTCGAGAGCCTGGCCGCGCTCCTGGAGTGCGGCGTCGCGGCCGCCGACGAGCAGATCCGCGCCGTCTGGCGCAAGGAACCCGCGGCGGCGGCCTTCGCCTTCGAGGCGGCGGGCCGCGAGGAGGGCGGCTGGGGACCGGCCGAGGACATCCGGGGCCGGATCGACATGGCCGTACGCAGATGGCGCCGCATCCTGGAAGAACTCGCCGAGGAGGAGCTGCGCCTGATGGAGCGCAACACCGCTCCGGACCCCGAGACCGTCGCCGCCCTGCTGGCCGCCGCCCTGCTCGGCGGACGCCGCGCCCGCACCGCCGGCGAACAGCTCGCCGAACGCATGGGGGCGCAGGGCGCGCTGCGGCTGCGTGACAAGGGCGGCGCGCTGCTCACCAACTGCCTCGACCACGTGCTGAACGGCGAACGCGACCGGCGGCTCGCCCCCCTGGACGCCCTCGACGTGGCCCCCGAGCCACAGGCCGAACTCATTGCCGCGCTGTCCCTACTGCAGAAGGAGAGGTGGCAGCGATGACTGCCGTCACTGACGAGAATCCGGGGCAGGGCGGGACCGGGGAGCAGCTGTCCGACACCTCACGCTCCGGCACCGGCTGGGACGACGGGCTGATCGCCCGGCGCGCGCAGGCCGACCGGAAGGAGGCCGGACAGACCCCGGACGAGGTCCCCGAGGACGAGGACGAGGACGACGGACGGCCGCAGGTCGAGGCGTACGTGGACTCCGGCAGCCCGCTCCGGCCGCGCCTGGACGCCCTGCGTGAGCTCGTCGGCCTCTCCCGGGCCCGCCTGGACCGGGCCGCGCTCGCCGAGGCGGGCCGGGTGCTGGACGAGGCGGCGGCCCGGCAGCGGCTCTCCTCCCGGCACACCGTCGTCGCCATCGCCGGGGCGAGCGGCAGCGGAAAGTCGGCCCTCTTCAACGCGCTCGCGGGCGCCCAGCTCTCCGAGACCGGCCTGCGCCGCCCCACCACCTCCTCCCCCCTCGCCTGCTCCTGGACCGACGGGGCCGCCGGACTGCTGGACCGCCTCGCCGTGCCCGGCAGGCTCCGGCGCAGGCCGACGCCGGGCGCGGCGGCCGACGAGGCGCTTCAGGGCCTGGTCCTGGTCGACCTGCCCGACCACGACTCGGCGGCGAAGGGTCACCGCGACCAGGTGGACCGCGTGCTCGCGCTGGTCGACGCGGTGATCTGGGTGGTGGACCCGGAGAAGTACGCGGACGCCGCCCTGCACGAGCGCTACCTGCGCCCCCTCGCCGGCCACGCCGAGGTCACCTTCGTCGTGCTCAACCAGATCGACCGGCTCCCGGGCGAGGCCGCCGACCAGGTCCTGGACGACCTGCGCCGGCTGCTGGACGAGGACGGCATGGCGCTCGGCGAGCACGGCGAGCCCGGAGCGACCGTCCTGCCGCTGTCCGCCCTCACCGGCGAGGGCGTCGGCGAACTGCGCGAACTGCTGGGCCGGTTCGTCCAGGACCGCACGGCCGCCACCCGCCGCCTGTCCGCCGATGTGGACGCGGCGGCGGCCAGGCTCCGCCCGGTGTACGTCGCCGAGGGACGGCCGGGTCTGGGGGAGCGGGCCCGGGAGGAGTTCACGGACCGGCTCGCCGAGGCCGTGGGCGCGGCGGCGGCGGGCCAGGCGGCCGAACGCGAGTGGCGCCGCAACGCCGGACGGGCCTGCGGCACGCCGTGGCTGCGGCTGTGGCGCTGGTACGAGACAGCCCGGCAGCCCGGCAGCCGGGACCGGGCCCCGCTCGCCGCCCCGCCCGAGGAACGGCTCACCGCCCGTCAGCGCGTCGAGCAGGCCGTGCGCACGGTCGCGGACGACGCCGCGGCCGGACTGCCCGGACCCTGGGCGCAGGCGGTGCGGGAGGCCGCGGTGCACGGGGCGAAGGGGCTGCCGGACGCGCTGGACGAACTGGCGGGGCGCGTGACGGGCGGGGAGACGGCCGCGCGGGGCGCCGGCGGCGGCGCGGTGTGCGCGACGGCTTCGGAGCCCGCGGGCGGCCCGGCCGGTGAGGGCCGGGGCGGGCGCGCCGCCGGGAGGCCGCCGCGCCCCGCGTGGTGGCCGGCGGCGGTGCTGGCGCAGGTCGCGATGACGCTGTTGCAGATTTTCGGCGGCCTGTGGCTGGCCGGCCAGATCATCGGGGTGCTGGAGCCGGGGCTGCTGACGCCCGCCCTGGTGATGCTCGGGGGCATCGTGGGCGGCCCGCTCGTCGAGTGGTCGTGCGCGGCGGCGGCCCGGGGGCCGGCCCGGCGGTACGGGCAGGAGGCCGAACGGCGGTTGCGCGAGGCCGCGGCGGCCTGCGGGCGGGCCCGGGTGCTCGACCCGGTCGCGGCCGAGCTGATGCGCTATCGCGAAGTGCGGGAACGCTATGTGGCGGTGACGGAGTTTTCCACAACGGGCCGTTAGTCCACAGCCCCCGGCAGGATTTCCGCCTCCCCTCCAGCATGGGACCGGTGACCGCGCGCACGGCGCGGCCACGGGATCCGGGCGAAGGGGAGGCGGAGTCATGAACGAGACCCTGGTGACGCTGGTGGGCAACGCGGCGACGGCGGTGGAGTTCCGGGAGACGGTGAGCGGGGGCATGGCCCGGTTCAGGTTCGCGGTGACGCCCCGGCGGTGGGACCGGGTGAAGGAGGTCTGGGCCGACGGGCACACGAGCTTCTACACCGTGTGGGCGTGGCGCACGCTGGCCGTGAATCTGACGGGCTCGGTCGCGGTGGGGGAGCCGCTGGTGGTGCACGGCAGGCTGAAGGTGCGCGAGGAGGAGTTGGAGGGGCAGCGCCGCACCTTCGTGGACATCGAGGCGGTGGCGGTGGGCCACGATCTGACCCGGGGCACCGCGGCGTTCCGCCGGGTGCTCAGGGGCGAGCAGGGGCTGACATCGAGGTACGGCCCGGCGCCGGTCGCGGCGGGGGCCGATCCGTGGGCGGTGCGGGAGGCGCCGGAACGGCCGGGCGAGGAGCCGGTGGGCGGTGGTGAACCGGTGGGAGGCGTGGAGCCGTCGGAGGAGGCGCCGGTGCGGGAGCGGCCGGCGCGGCGGCGGACGGTGCGTCAGAAGGGCGGTGCGGCGCCCCGGAAGCCCGACTCCGATCTGGTGACCGCGTGATGACCACGCGTGCCGGGGCCGGTGGGGGCAACAGGGCACGAGTTGCCCGTGATAACGATTGCGATTCGGAATGGTTGTCGGATGGTATGGCGGGGGACTGTTCATGGCCCGCTCCATAGGATCTCCCCGTACTCACAAGGCACTTGAGTAGTCAGGCGGGACAACCCCCACACGCGTACCGGGCGCGAGGGTCTCGCCCGGAGGGGAAATAAGTGTTTTCTGCTTCTTCAGCGACCGCTTCGTCATCCAGGGCGACGGCTCCGACCGCACGGCGCGGGCGCATAGCCCGGCTGACCGCTTCCGTGATGGCGTCCGGCCTGGTCGTGGCCGGAGCCCTCGTCGGCGCCGGCACCGCGACGGCCGACGAGGTGCCCGCGCACCAGGGCGGGGCCACCGCCGTACTGGACGGCCTCAAGACCTTCGACACCGCCTACGTCCACGCGGACGGAAAGCAGGACAAGGTGTCCGCGGGCCTGTTCGAGATGAACGTCGACGGCGGCGGCACGCTCAAGACGTACTGCATCGACATCCACAACCACACCCAGGACCAGGCGAAGTACCTGGAGACCCCCTGGGGCCAGACCTCGCTCGGCAGCAACAAGGACGCCGGCAAGATCCTCTGGATCCTGCAGCACTCCTACCCGCAGGTGAACGACCTCTCGAAGCTCGCCGAAGCGGCCGGCACCGGCGCGCTCACCGAGAAGACCGCGGCGGCCGGTACGCAGGTCGCGATCTGGCGGTTCTCCGACCACGTCGACGTGACCGCCCAGGACGAGCAGGCGGAGAAGCTCGCCGACTGGCTGGAGAACTCCGCCACCGTCATCGCCGAGCCCAAGGCGTCCCTGGCGCTCGACCCGGTCGCGGTCTCCGGCCGCTCCGGTGAGCGCCTCGGCCCGGTCACCGTCCGCACCAACGCCGGTCAGGCCACGGTGACCCCGCCGGCGGACCTCGCCAGCGGCGTGAAGGTCACCGACAAGGCGGGCAAGCCCGTCACCACGGCGTCCGACGGCGACCAGCTCTACTTCGACGTGCCCGCCGGCTCCGAGGAGGGCACCGCCTCGCTGACCGTCCAGGCCGCCACCTCCGTCCCGGTCGGCCGCGCCTTCGCCGGGGTCACCAAGAGCCAGACCCAGATCCTGGCCGGCTCCAGCGAGTCGACGGTCTCCGCGACCGCCACCGGCACCTGGGCCAAGAAGGGCCCGATCCCGACGGCCACCGCCGAGAAGAACTGCGACAAGGGCGGCGTCGACATCACCGTCGGTAACCAGGGCGACGAGCCGTTCACCTTCGAGCTCGACGGCAAGCAGAACACCGTCGAGGCCGGCAAGACCGTGACCGTCACCGTGCCCGTCGCCGAGGACCAGGCGTACGACGTCACGGTCACCGGCCCGAACGGCTTCTCCAAGACCTTCAAGGGTGTCCTGGACTGCAAGACCACCAGCAGCGGCACCGGCGGCACGGACACCCAGACCGGCGGTGACGAGCCCACCCCGACCACGGCCACGGCCGGCGGCAGCACCTCGGGCGGCGACGACACCAACCTCGCCGAGACCGGCAGCTCCAGCGCCACCCCGATGATCGCGGGCATCGCCATCGCCCTGGTCGTCGTCGGCGGCGGCGCGGTCGTGCTCCTGCGACGCAAGGGCCGCACCGCCAGTGAGTGACCAGCGGTAGCACACCGTCACACGCACTGATCAAGGCCCCGGCAGGCTTCGGCCCGCCGGGGCCTTCGCGTACCCCCGCCGCACCACCCCGTCCCGCCCGCACGTACCGAGACCCGGGATCGCGCGTATCGCGCACCGGACCGGTTTCCGTCAAGAGGCGGCCGTCAGGCAAGATGGGATGCATCTGCCCACTCATCGATTGCCGGACGGTTTCTCTTGGCTGAGTACATCTACACGATGCGCAAGACACGCAAGGCGCACGGCGACAAGGTCATCCTTGACGACGTGACGCTGAGCTTCCTGCCCGGCGCGAAGATCGGTGTGGTGGGTCCCAACGGTGCCGGTAAGTCCACGGTGCTGAAGATCATGGCGGGCCTGGAGCAGCCCTCCAACGGTGACGCGTTCCTGTCGCCCGGGTTCAGCGTCGGCATCCTCATGCAGGAGCCCCAGCTCGACGAGGCGAAGACGGTTCTGGAGAACGTCCAGGACGGCGCCGCCGAGATCATGGGCAAGCTCAAGCGCTTCAACGAGGTCGCCGAGCTCATGGCGACCGACTACTCCGACGCGCTCATGGACGAGATGGGCAAGCTCCAGGAGGACCTGGACCACGCCAACGCGTGGGACCTGGACGCCCAGCTGGAGCAGGCCATGGACGCCTTGGGCTGCCCGCCCGGCGACTGGCCCGTCGTCAACCTCTCCGGTGGCGAGAAGCGCCGCGTCGCGCTCTGCAAGCTCCTCATCGAGGCGCCCGACCTCCTGCTCCTGGACGAGCCCACCAACCACCTCGACGCCGAGTCGGTGAACTGGCTGGAGCAGCACCTGTCCAAGTACGCGGGCGCCGTGGTCGCCGTCACCCACGACCGCTACTTCCTGAACAACGTCGCCGAGTGGATCCTCGAACTCGACCGCGGCCGGGCCATCCCCTACGAGGGCAACTACTCCACGTACCTGGAGAAGAAGGCCACCCGCCTCAAGGTCGAGGGCCGCAAGGACGAGAAGCGCCAGAAGCGGCTCAAGGAAGAGCTGGAGTGGGTGCGGTCCAACGCCAAGGGCCGCCAGACCAAGTCCAAGGCCCGTCTCGCCCGGTACGAGGAGATGGCCGCCGAGGCGGACAAGATGCGGAAGCTGGACTTCGAGGAGATCCAGATCCCGCCGGGGCCGCGGCTCGGTTCCATCGTGGTCGAGGTCGAGAACCTCTCGAAGGCGTTCGGCGACAAGGTCCTCGTCGAAGACCTGTCGTTCACGCTCCCGCGCAACGGCATCGTCGGCATCATCGGCCCGAACGGCGCCGGCAAGACCACGCTGTTCAAGATGATCCAGGGCCTGGAGACGCCGGACAGCGGCTCCATCAAGGTCGGCGACACGGTCAAGATCAGCTACGTCGACCAGTCCCGCGCCAACATCGACCCGAAGAAGACCCTCTGGGCCGTCGTCTCGGACGAGCTGGACTACATCAACGTCGGCCAGGTCGAGATGCCTTCGCGGGCGTACGTCTCCGCGTTCGGCTTCAAGGGCCCGGACCAGCAGAAGCCGGCCGGTGTCCTCTCCGGTGGTGAGCGCAACCGCCTCAACCTGGCGCTGACCCTCAAGGAGGGCGGCAACCTGCTGCTCCTCGACGAGCCCACCAACGACCTCGACGTCGAGACCCTGTCCTCGCTCGAGAACGCGCTGCTGGAGTTCCCGGGTGCGGCCGTGGTCATCTCCCACGACCGCTGGTTCCTGGACCGCGTCGCCACGCACATCCTGGCGTACGAGGGCGACTCCAAGTGGTACTGGTTCGAGGGCAACTTCGAGTCGTACGAGAAGAACAAGATCGAGCGTCTCGGTGCGGACGCGGCCCGCCCGCACCGCGCCACGTACAAGAAGCTCACGCGAGGCTGATCGTCTTGGCTCGTCACATCTACAGCTGCCCGCTGCGCTGGTCGGACATGGACGCCTTCGGCCACGTCAACAACGTGGTCTTCCTCCGCTATCTGGAGGAGGCGCGGATCGACTTCATGTTCCGGCTGGCGCCGGGGGACGGCTCGCCGTCCTTCGCGGGCGGCTCCGTCGTGGCGCGGCACGAGATCGACTACGTGCGGCCCCTGGTCCACCGGCACCGCCCGGTGACCGTCGAGTCCTGGGTCACGAAGATAGGCGCCGCGTCCCTGACGATCGCCTACGAGATCAAGGACCCGGACCAGGTCTACGTACGCGCCTCGACCGTCGTCGTGCCGTACGACCTGGCCGCCGAGCGCCCCCGGCGCATCTCCCCGGAGGAGAAGCGGTTCCTCCAGGAGTACCTGGCCGAGGAGCCCGCCGCGGTATGACCGTGTCCGTACAGTCGCTGCGGTTCGCCGACGCGAGGGAGTCCGCCGATCTCGGCGCCTTCCTCGGGCGGCTGCTCCACTACGACCGTGCCGCCGCCGTACGCCTCCAGGCGGGCGGCGGCGCGCTCGCCGTGTTCGGCAGGCCCCCGTCCTTCGACGTGCTGGCGATCCGCACGGCCCGGCTCGCCGACCCGCACGACTTCGACGTCACCGTGTCGGCCGGCGACCTCCTGGAAGCCCTGCCCGACGAGGGGCCGGACGCCGCCGTCCTGCCCGCGCCGGTCACCGGGCCGCCCTGGGCCGGTGTCCTCCCCCCGCGCGGCGGCTGGCGGGAGCGGTCCGGGCTGCCCGGCCCGGTAGCCCTGCGCGCCGCTCTCACCGCCGCCGTCACCGAATTCCGGGTCCGCGACGAGGCCCTGCCCGAGGACCGGCGCACCCGCGAGGAGCGGGACCGCATCGGCCACGACATCTGGTCGCGCACCCTCGCGAGCACCGAACTCCCGCTCCGCGCGGTGCACGCCGCGCAGTCCCTCGGCTTCCTGCGCGCCGACCCCGCCTTCCCGGTCGCCCTCCTGGCGGCCGGCAGTTGGCTGCGCCTGCGCACCCCGTACGGCTCCGTCGCCCTGCGCCGGGCCGGAGCGGTGGGCGGCCTGGGAGACCTCGCGGTCTCCGTGAACGGCTGAATCCCGCGTTCCTACGCAGTAAAGCTCCGCTCACCACCGCATCCGCACGTCCTCCGCCCACCCCAGCAGGCGCTCCACCGCGATCCGCGTCCCGTCGTCCGCGCGGACCGTGCCGTCGTAGTGGCCGAACAGCTGGTCGGTGCGATTCGCCAGCACCCCCGCCTCGGTGCGGACGCGGCGGTTGTGGAACGGAGTGAACGTCAGGTCGACCTGCCCGGTCAGCGGAGTGCGGATCGTCCACGGGCGGAGCGGGTCCACGGCGGACCAGCGCCAGTCCAGCTCCTCGCCGATCTTGCTGAGCCGGCCGTCCACGCAGAGCGCGTTCTCCGTGGAGCCGGTGCCCAGCGTCCACTGCCCGCCGAGCTGGACGCCCAGGGTGTGCCCGTCGGTGCGGCCGGACGCGGCGCCCCAGTTCCAGCGGACCGTACGCGGCCAGCGGCCCCGGCCGTGGTCCAGCACGGCCCAGGTGTCGTCCCCGTCGAAGTCCAGGAACTCCCCGCCCACCCTGACCCGGCCGGACGCGGGCAGCGCGGTCTGCTTGGAGGTGTACTGGAAGCGCCGGCTGTCCCACGGCACGACCACGGAGAGCGATTCGTGGTCCGCCGGCCGGGCGACCAGGAGGTCCACCTCCACCGGCACCCGCTCCGGGGTCAGACAGCGGGCCCGCAGCCGGGTGCCGCCGGGCTCGTCGCGGATCTCCACGCGCACCTTTCCGCCCGTCGGGCGCGCCGGGCCCGTCGCCACGTCGGGGGTGCCGGGGGAGCCGGCCACGGTGTCGGGGAGGCGGGCGCCGAGACCGGCGGGGAGGATCGCCGTACGTTCGAACTCAAGGCCGCCGGGCGTGTATTCGAGCAGGTAGACGCTGTTCAGGGCGAGGAAGTCCAGATCGCTGACGGTCAGCGCCACCAGGTGGGTGGGCGTCGCCACGCACCAGTACTCCCACCGCTTCGTCCGCCCCCAGCCGCGCAGATTGGCGCGGTGCAGCGGGGTCCGCGACCAGCCGACCGCCGCCGGGTCGAGGCTGCCGTCGGGCAGGCACAGGTCCACCGGCTCGGTGATCTCGCGTTCGAACGTCGTCATGGCCGGATCCTAACGGCCGGTCACACGGTGTTCCGGGGCCGGTCACCCGCCCTTCGGGCCGTCCGGCCACACCCCGATGTGGTCCTGCTCCAGCTCCAGCATCACCCGGTGCTCCATGCCCAGCGCCTCGGTGTAGTCGGCGGGGAGCTGCAGCCGGCCGGCGCGGTCGAGCATCGCGTACTCGCGGGCGACCTGGGACTCCTGGCCGGTCGCCGCGTCGACCTCGGTGCGGCGCAGCACCTCGAAGGACGTGCGGCCGTCGCGGATCGCGACCGTACGCCGCACCTCGTCGGCGACCGCCTGGTCGTGGGTGACGATCACGATCGTCGTGCCCAGCTCCTCGTTGGCACGGCGGAACGCGGCGAAGACCTGCTCCCCGGTGGCCGAGTCGAGTTCGCCGGTCGGCTCGTCGGCGAGCAGCACCGAGGGGGAGTTGGCGAGCGAGACGGCGATGGCCACCCGCTGCTGCTGGCCGCCCGACATCTGATGCGGGCGCCGGTCGCGGCAGTCCTCGACCTCCAGCATCTTCAGCAGCGCCTCGGCGCGCGCGGCCCGTTCGCGGCTCCGGCCCCGGCCGCGCAGCTGCATGGGCAGGGTGACGTTCTGGATCGCCGTGAGATACGGCAGCAGGTTGCGGGCGGTCTGCTGCCAGACGAAGCCGACCACGTCCCGGCGGTAGCGGAGGCGTTCCTTCGGCCCCATGGACAGCAGGTCGCGGCCCGCCACCTTCGCCGCCCCGGCCGTCGGCTCGTCCAGGCCCGCCAGGATGTTCATCAGCGTCGACTTGCCGCTGCCGGACGCGCCGACCAGCGCCAGCAACTCGCCCTCCTCCACCAGCAGATCGAGGCCCTGGAGGGCCTGCACCTCCACCCCGTCCGTGGTGAAGATGCGTACCAGCCGGTCGCAGGCGATCAGCGCGTCATGGCCGTAGGAGGGCCGGTCGCGCCGGGCGGTGGCCCGCTGTTCGAGCTCCGCCAGCGTGGAATCGGTCGACGGCGTCGTCATCGGGAGTCTCCTGCCCTGAGTTCGGTGATCGATCCGCGGCGGCCGGCCCACCACGCCTGCACACCGGCCACCGCCCCGGTCAGCACGATGACACCGAGCGCCGGGAGGACCAGCGACCACGGATCGGTGCGCAGCGGAGCGGTGTCCAGCAGGCTGGTACCGGGGCCGGACGAGAGTGCCAGGCGTACGAGGTCGATCCCCGGGGCCAGCAGAGCGATGGTCGCCCAGCCGACGAGGAGCCCGCCGCCGGCCGCGAGCAGCGCCTGCGGCAGGGCCTCGAAGCCCAGCAGCCGCCCGCCCTGCCGGGAGGTGAGACCCATGGTGCGCAGCCGGGCCAGCAGCGTGGTGCGCTCCGGCGCGGTCTGGAGCAGCGAGAGCAGGACGGCGAGCAGGGCGTATCCGGCGCCGGCGATGATCGCCGCCAGATAGATCCGCTCCGCCCCGGACTGCATCGGGGTGTCGACGTACGTGGCCCGCTCCTCGGAGCGCAGCTGTACGGCGGCCTTCTCGCCCGAGTGCCGCGCCGCCGCGCGCAGTTCCTTCGCGTCCAGCCCGTCCCCGGTCAGCAGCAGCGCCGTGGTCTGCCGGTGGGTGAAGGCGGCGGCGTCCACGACGATGAAGGAGCTGCCGTCCACCGCGGGTGTACGGGTGACCGTGGCGGCGGCCTTCACCCTGAAGTCGCCGGCCAGCGCGCGGAGGCCGAGCGGCCGGTCGCCGAGGCGTTCGGCGACGGACGGCGAGACGAGTGCCGGCACGACCCGGTCCTCGTCCGGCGGCGTCCCCTCGCGGACCGCCGCGCCCTTCGCCCGCAGCCGGTCGGCGGAGAACGGGCCGAGCCCGGTCGAGCGGGCCAGCGCGGCGTACGTGGCGGGGTCGACCCCGATCAGGGTCGCACCCTTGGCGTCCTGGGTGCCGTTGTCCGGGGCCGGCAGGGCCACCCCGAACTCGACCTGGACCCGGGCCGATCCGCGTACCCCGCCGGCCTTCTCCACCGCGCGGACCAGACCGGCCGACAGCGGTACGGAGTCGGCCTCGCCGGTGACCCGGGCGTCCGCGCCGGTGGCCAGGACGGCGGCGTCGTCGCGGGCGTCCGCGACCCCCGCGAGGACCGAACCGCCGAACGCGGCCGTGGTCAGCGCGACCAGCAGGGCGAGCAGCGGCAGGGTGCCGGCGGCCGAGGTGCGGCCGGCCCGGGCCAGCGACAGGAAGCCGACCGCGCCGCGCAGCCGGGACACCGAGCGCAGCGCCAGGCGCAGCGGCAGCGGGTAGAGCCTGACCAGCACCACCGCCGCGATCAGCCCGACCAGTACCGGCGCGGCGCTGACCAGCAGGTCGGTGCCGCCCTCGGCGTCCGTGCCGCGCCGGCGCAGAGCGAGGACCGCGCCCACGGCCAGGACGAGGAGGGTGAGTTCGGCGACGGTGCGCCGCCGGGACGGGCGCGCGGTCGCCAGGTCGTCCCGGCCGATGTGGGTCTGCGGGGTGCGGTGGCGCAGGGCGGTGCGCAGGGGGAGCGCGGCACAGACCAGGGCGACGACCGCGCCGGCGCCGACCGCTGCGGGCCACAGCCGGGCCTCGCCCACGGTGAGCACGGCGAGCAGCAGACCCAGCGCCCCGGCGGGCACCGCGGTGACCGCGGTCTCGGCGAGGAGCCGGCCCCCGATGCCCCGCAGGGAGCCGCCCCGGGCCCGCAGCAGGGCGAGTTCGGCGTGTCTGCGGCCGGCCAGGAGCCCGCCCGTCATCAGCAGGACGACGACGGCGACCGCGCCGATGCCGACGGCGGCGACGGTGACGACGGGCTGGATCGCGGTCCGCATCCCCTCGTACCCGGTCAGGATCTCGTCCAGGTCCGTCGCCATGCTCACCGTGGCACCGGCCACGTCGCGCATGGCCAGCAGCCCCGGGCCGCCCTCCAGCGACGCCACCGAGGTCCGCAGCTCCGGCACGTCCAGCGCGGTGAGGCGCGAGACGTCCGGCGCGATCCGCCAGTACAGCTCGGGCTGCCCGGCGGTGGAGAGCAGGGCGGGCGCGGCGTCCGGTGGCAGCAGCAGCGCGGCGATCCAGTAGTAGCGGGGCGTGTCCTTGGTGGGCTTGGCCACCAGCGAGGGCGTCCGCAGCAGCGGCTCGGCCGACCAGTAGGAACCGTCCGGGTTCTTCGGGGCGACGATGCCGGTGATCCGCACGGTCAGGGTGTCGTCGCCCCGGGTGGGGACGGCGATCGTCGCGCCGGCCTCGATGCGCAGCGCCTTCGCGGTGTCCTCGGTGACGGCGGCCTCGACCTCCCTGGTGCTCATCGACACCGTGCCGTGCGTGGCGGGCCAGCCGCCGGAGCGCAGGGTGGCGTGGGAGGACAGCCCGGACTGGGTGACGTACGTCAGTGTCGGGTCCAGGCCGAACGGGCGCGGGAACCACGGCTCGCCGGCCGCGATCGGAGTCGAGGTGCGTATCCCGTACGCCGACTCGGCGGTGTCGGCGCGCAGTGGAGCGGGAAGCCGCTTCAGGACCTGCGCGTGGGCGGCGGCCATGGTGCCCTCGCGCACCGCGGCCTCGCGTGCCGCCGGGGGCAGTTCGAGGCCGGGCTGGGGGCCCTTCAGCTCCAGCACGCTGTGCGCCGGGGTCGCCGTGCCGAGGTCGTGGCGCAGCCCCTTCGTCCCGTACGCGTCGACGGAGCGCGGGAAGGCGGCGGCGAGGAACGCGGTCACCAGCACCAGCAGTGCGAACGCGCAGGCGGCGCCGGGTGCCGTGCGCAGCCGGGTGCGCACCCAGGGGGCGCAGGGGGCCGCGGCGCGGGGGGTTCGGGCACTCATGTCAGTTGTCCCCCTGGGTGCGCAGCGAGATCGCGGGGTCGGCGCGGCGCAGGGTCAGGGCGGCGACGATGAGGAGGGGCAGGGCGGCGACTCCGGCCAGCAGCGCGGCGACCTGTCCGGGCGGCAGCTGGACCAGGACCGGTGGCACCGGCTGGGCGGCCTGCCCGGTCAGCACGATCAACGGCACGACCGCCCGGGTCAGCAGGGCCCCGAGCAGGGCCCCGACGAGCAGCGCTATCGCGATCAGGACGCCCTGCTCGGCGGCGGTCATCCGGGCCAGTTGGCGACGCGGGGTGCCCAGCGCCCGCAGCACGGCGAACTCGGCGGAACGTTCCCGCTGGGAGCCGGCCGCGGCCACTGCGAAGCCGACCGCGGCCAGCGCGGCGGCGATCACCGCGACGGCGAGCAGCGCGGACTGCGGGCCCGCCCCCAGTGGGTCGGTGACCAGCTCGTCGGCGATCTCGTCGCGCACCTGGACCTGGACGGGGTCGGTGTCGGGCTGTGCGCGCAGGGCGGCGGCCACCTCCGCCGTGCGGCCCGGTTCGGTGCTCAGCCACCACTCCGTGGCGGTCAGCCGGGCGGTCGGGCGCGCGGCGAGGACCTCGCCGAGGGAGCGCAGGTCCAGCAGGAGCGCCCCGCCGTCCCTGGCCCGCTGGGACTCGGCCGACGCGCTGGAGGAGCCCGAGCCGGGTCCGGTGGTGGGCAGCCGGTGCACGGACCGGGTGATCGTCACCCGGACCGTCTCGCCGGCCAGGGTCACATCGGTCTTCTGGCCGGGCTTGGCACCGGTCGCCTTGAGGTACGCGTCCGTGGCCACGGCGTTCAGGGCCGGGGCCTGGGGACGGGCCGCGGTGAGCCGCACGCCGATGGTGGGGACCGAGTACGCCGCGTCCTCGGCGGTGACCGAGCCGGTGGAGTAGCCGACGGCGAGGGGGGTGGCGGCCGTCGCGGCCGGGGAGAGCGGCACGCCCGGCTTCGGCTCCTCCACGAGGGAGTCCTCGGTCTGCTCGCCCTGCCAGCGGAAGCCGTCGGGGACGGGGACGGGCCGTTCGGTGCCGTCGGTGGCGGTCGTCCGCAGCGCGCTCACGGCCAGCCGCTGCGACTCCGCGTGCTCCACGGGCTGCTTGCCGCTCAGCTCGATCCCGGTGACGGCGAACCCGGCGCCGGGCGCCACGGCGACGGAGAGCGGGTGCGCCTTCCCGTCGGCGGGGGCGGACCCGGCGACGACCTGGTAGGGCAGCCCGTAGCGGTCCTCCAGGAGGACGGAGACCCGGGCGGTCATGCCGGACGGTGAGGCCGTGCGCGGGGCGCCCTCGGTGGATATCCGTACGTCGAAGTGGAGACGGGTGCTGTGGTCCGGCAGCGGCAGCCCGACGCGGGCGGCCTTCGGCGGGGCCAGGGCGTCGAAGAGCCCGGCCACCGGGCCGCCCCCGAGGTCGTCGCGCATCAGCATCCGCTCGTCGGCGTGCGCGGTGTCCAGGGCGAGGATCTCGGCGGTGCGCTCGCCGGAGAGGCCCACCGTCGTGCGGTAGGCGGGCGCCGCCGCGCGTACCCCGGGCAGCTGTCCGTACGCGGGTGCCTTCGCCGGGTCCGCGTTGACACCGGCGGTCATGCGCACCGACGCTCCGGACCTGAAGTCGGCCTGGTCGCTCTGCGAGCGGTTCCACGACGTGCTCTGCCCGATCGCCAGCATGCCCATCGCCACCGCGAGGACCAGCAGCAGCACGGGCCCGGCACCCCGCAGCGGCCGGCGGCTGAACTGCCAGCCCGCCAGCGCGGTCGTCAGCCCCCGCCCGCCGGAAGCGCGCC
The DNA here is from genome assembly GCF_045206345.1 of Streptomyces sp. NBC_00209. Taxonomy (NCBI): domain Bacteria; kingdom Bacillati; phylum Actinomycetota; class Actinomycetes; order Kitasatosporales; family Streptomycetaceae; genus Streptomyces; species Streptomyces sp. NBC_00209. The sequence continues at coordinate 4,778,665 of NZ_CP108121.1, forward strand.
GCTCCGCGAGCCTGGCGGCGGGCGGCAGCAGACGCAGCGTCAGTACGGTGCCGGCGAGCAGGGCCAGCGCGGGCGCGGCCACCAGCAGCGGGTCGATCCCGAGCCCGCCCGCCCGGTCCCCGCTGAGGGCGCCGCTCCCCGAGCCCTTCGTCTGCCGGTCCAACTGCCAGTACGCCACCGCCGCGACGAGCAGCAGCGCGAGGTCGGCGCCCGCCCGCACCGGGCCCGGCAGCGCGGCGGACCGCGTGGTGCGCCGCCCCCCGCCGCCCGCGGCCAGGGCGGGCGCCACGACGGCGAGCGCGCAGGCCAGCGCGGTGACGGCGGCGACCAGCCACACCTGTCCGGTGACGCCGGTGTCCAGGCGGAGCCCGATCCGGGAGAGCTCGCTGCGGTCCGCGAGGAGCCGGGTCAGCGGGCCGGAGAGCAGGGGCGCGACGAGGGCGGCGGGCAGCGCGAGGAGCAGCGCCTCGACGGACGCGAGCCAGGTGATCCGGGCCCGCGAGCCGCCGCGCGCCCGCAGCAGCTCGGTCTCGCCGGCCCGCTCGCTGCTGAGCAGCCGGGCCACGAGGAGCAGGGCGTATCCGGCGAGCAGGACCAGCTGCACGGCCACGATGGTGAGCGTCGAGCGGGAGACCAGCAGGGCCCGGTCGATCTGTTCCAGGACGGTGGGCAGCGAGGTCTGCGCGGTGGCCCCGTCCGTGAACCCGGGCTGTGCCAGCAGCTTCTTCGGGCCGGCGGTCGCCGCCTCGCGCAGCGCCGCCATCCGGTCCGTGGTGACCGGGCGGAAGTCGGCGGACGCCAGCCAGGACACCTCGCCCGAGGTGGTCCGGCCGGAACCGAGCACGGCGGGATCGGTGAGCAGGGGACCGTACGTGGTGAAGACGACCTTGCGGACGCCGCGCCCGCCGAGCGCGTCCAGCTGCCAGTACGGGTCGGCCTGGTCGGCGGCCTTGTAGAGCCCGGTGATCACGACGTCCACCGGCTTGCCGCCCAGCCGGTCGGTGAGCCTCAGCCGGGCGCCGGGCTTCAGCGACAGCGCCTCGGCGGCGGTCGCGGGCAGGGCCACCTCGACGGGGGCGCCGCTCTTCCCCGCCCCGGCGGCGGGCATGCGTCCGGCGGTGAGGCGGACGCGGCTGCGGTCCAGCGAGGCGAAGTGCGTGAGGTCGGGGTCACCGCGCCGGGCGGCCGGGTCCTGGAGGCTGCGCGGCAGCGCGTACGGGCCGGACGCCTCCAGCTTCCGTACGGTCACCGGCAGCCCGTCGAAGGTCTCCCGGGCGGCCTTGCGCGCCGCCGCGTCGGCCGGCTGCCGCTCGTCCGGTTCCAGCTGCGCGGAGACGACGAGCGAGGCGGGGACGGCGGAGCGGTGGGTGAGCGTGTGGCGCAGCGCGGCATCGCCGACGGAACCGGAGAACGCGGTGAGCGCGGCCAGGACCGAGGTGGTCAGGAGCACGGCCAGCACGGCCGCCGCGAGGAGGAGCCGGTGCGCCCTCACCCGCAGAAAGACGAACCCCGTCACTTGCCCCCCAGTCACCACTCACCGCACGCGCGCCCCCCGGCGTTGTCTGGATGCTGTCAGACGGCCCGTGCCCGTGGAAACCGCTGACGGGTACAACTTGATGCATTCGTGACCGCTATCCGGTCGCGGAGTACCGGATTCCGGCCGGATGTGGGCGGTCGGTGACCAGTGGTCAGCCGTCGGTGTTCACCATCGAGGCGGCCGCGTAGGTGAGGTAGTCCCAGAGCTGGCGCTCGTGCTCCGGGGCGAGACCCAGCTCGTCCAGCGCGACGCGCATGTGGTGCAGCCAGGCGTCGTGCGCGGCACGGTCCACCCGGAACGGCGCGTGCCGCATCCGCAGGCGGGGGTGCCCGCGCCGGTCGCTGTAGGTGCGCGGTCCGCCCCAGTACTGCATGAGGAACAGCGCGAACCGCTCCTCGGCAGGACCGAGGTCCTCCTCCGGGTACATCGGCCGCAGCAGCGGGTCCTCGGCGACGCCCTGGTAGAAGCGGTGGACCAGGCGCCTGAAGGTCTCCTCGCCACCGACCTGCTCGTAGAAGGTCAGCTCCTGCACCGTGTCGCGCGGAATCTCAGTCACGCGTCCATGGTCGCAGACGCGCGCCGCGACGGGCCGGGCTCGGGGGATCCTCTCCGTTTCCGGCCCTTTCCGTCTTGTCGGTTCGTTGTACGAACTACTATGGTTCGCGTAACGAACGAAATAGTGTCCCTTCAATGGCTGGGGTCGGCATGGCAAACGGAACAGGTAAGCGCACCGTCGTCGTCATCGGCGGCGGATACGGCGGCTCGGCCGTCGCGAAGGCGCTCGACGAGGAAACCGATGTGGTGCTGGTCGACCCGAAGGACGCATTCGTCCACGCGGCGGGCTCCCTGCGGGCGCTGGTCCGGCCCGACTGGGCGGAGAACATCTTCTTCCCGTACGACACCCTGCTGAAGCGCGGCACCGTCCGCCGCGAGCGGGCCGTCGCCGTGGACCGCGGCGGGGTCACCCTGGCCGGCGGCGAGCGCGTCGACGCCGACTACCTGGTGCTCGCCTCCGGGTCCGACTACCCCTTCCCGGCCAAGACCGACACCGACCTGGCGGGTGAGGCGCTGGCCCGGATCAGGGAGGCGCACCAGGAGCTGGCCGGGGCCGGGCGGGTCCTGATCGCCGGCGCCGGACCGGTCGGCCTCGAACTCTCCGGCGAGATCAAGGCGGTCTGGCCCGAGAAGCACGTGGTCATCACCGACCCGGCCGATGAGCTGCTGCCGGGCTTCCTGCCCGAGGTCCGTGAGGAGCTGCTGCGCCAGCTGGACGCGCTCGGCGTGGAGCTGCGGCTCTCCACCGCGCTCACCGGCGAGCCGGCGGCCGCCCCCGGGCGGCTCGACCCGTTCACGGTGACCACCGACGGCGGTGAGCGCATCGAGGCCGACCTCTGGTTCCGCTGCTACGGCGTGCGCTCCAACGGCGACTACCTCGCCGACGGCCGGGTCTCCGAGCGCGACGCGCAGGGCCGGGTCCCGGTGGACGAACGGCTCAACGTCACCGGGCACCGGCACATCTACGCCCTCGGCGACCTCACCGACCTGGCCGAGGCCAAGATGGCCGGGTACGCGATGAAGCACGCCGAGGTGGTCGCGGCCAACATCCTCGCTCAGGTGCGCGGCGAGGACCCGGCGGCCGTCTACCTGCCGTCCCCGGTGCGCTCCGCGCTGCTCCCGCTCGGGCCCGGCGGCGGGGTGGGACAGGTCCCCTCGCCGGGCGGGCCGGTGCTGCTGCCGGCGGAGGAGGTCAGCGCGTACAAGGGCAAGGACCTGTTCACCGGGCGCTTCGCGGAGCTCTTCGGCATCGTGCGCTGACGGCCCAGTGGCAGGGGCGGTCCTCAGCAGCCGGGGGTGGCCGCCGGGGTGTTCTCGCAGGACTCGCGGAAGACCATGGGCACCTTGTTCTCCAGCACCAGGCGGCCCAGGAGTGCGGTCAGCTGCTCGCGGCCGGCCGCGTCGAGCCCTTCCGCCAGGGCCTCGACGCGCCGGCAGGTCTCCGCGTAGAACGCCTCGGCGAGCTCGCTCCCGGCCTCGGTCGGGGCGACCCGCACCGCGCGCCCGTCCTCCGGATCGGCCTCCCGGCGCACCAGGCCGCGCTGCACGCACCGGTCCACGAGGCCGGTGAGGCTGGACTTCGCCAGACCCAGTACGGTGCCCAGCTCGCGCATGCCGTACGGCTTCACCATCAGCACGCAGAGCAGTTGGCCCTGCTGGGCGGTGATTCCGTGTTCGCGTCCGGAATCGGCGTACACGGCATTCACCAGGAATGCGGAGCGCACCAATGCGGTGGCGATCCCCATCTGCCCCTCGTCGGCCTTTCGCATGTGAACAGAATATGGCAGGCGCGAGCGGTACGGACCCGCCCGGACCGTACATTCGTGGTACGAACTACCGCACGGAAGAGCGGCCGGTGAAGGGGCATCCCCTCACCGGCCGCTCTTTTGCGCGCGGTTCGTCAGTCCCGGCGGACCGTGATCGTCGTCCACGCGCCGACGTGCACCTGGTCGCCGTCCTGGAGCGGAACGGGGACGTAGGGCTGGATCGGCTCCTCGGAGCCGTTGACCGTCGTGCCGTTGGTGGAGTTCTGGTCGACCACGGCCCAGCTGCCGTCCGGCTGCTGCACCAGCACGGCGTGCTGGTGCGAGACGCCCGGGTCCTCCGGCGGCACCGACAGGTCGATGTCCGGGGACTCGCCCGTGCTGTGCCGGCGGCGGCCGATCGTGATCTGCCCGCCGGTGAGCGCGAGCTGCTGCTCCGGGGAGTACGCGGGCAGGTTGAGCCCGGTCGCCTCGGGGCCGCTGCGCTGCATCATCGCCAGGAAGTACTCACGGTCGGGCGCGATGAACGCGGTCCAGTTGTTGGACAGCGGCGGCCGGCCGGGCCCGGGACCGTGCTGAGGGCCGGGGTCGCCGTGCTGTCCGTGGCCGTGGCCCTGCGGGCCGGGGCCGCCGTGCTGCGGGCCCGGTCCGTGCTGGCCGAAACCCTGCGGGCCAGGCCCCTGCTGCCCCGGGAGCGGCGGCTGCGGGCCCGGGCCCGGCGGGGGCGCGGGCTGCGAGGGCGGGGACAGCAGCCAGTCGTCGCCGTCGGTGCGCGGCGGGGCCGGCGGGGGCGCCGTCTGCTGCTGGAAGGCGGGCGGTGCGCCCTGCTGCTGGAACGGCGGCGGGCTCTGCGGGCCGCCCTGCGGACCCTGCTGGTACGGGGGCGGGGGCGGCGGCGGCCCCTGCCGGCCCTGCGGACCGGGGCCGGGGCCCTGCGGACCGGGACCCTGCGGACCGGGGCCGCCCTGGCCGAACGGCGGCGGGCCGCCCTGCGGGCCCTGGCCGAAGGGCGGCTGCCCCTGGCCCTGGCCCTGGTGGCCGGACTGGCCCGGGCCCGTGGACAGGGGCTCGGCGGACCGGTTCACCTGCGAGGGGCGGGAGCTCTGGTAGTCGAAGGGGTCGCGCGACTGCGGCGGACCGGGCGGCTGCTGCGCCGGGAAGCCCTGCGGCCGGTTGCCGGCGGGGCCGGGGTCGCCCGGGAGGTTGTGCCGGGGAGCCAGCGGGGTGTAGGACGTCGCCGTGTTCGTGAGGAAGTTCCAGCGGCACTCCTCGCAATACGGCGCCATCGCCTCGCGCGGCGTGCGGCACTGCGGGCACAGCTCGGCCTGGGCGGTCGCGTCCGGGTCGTGCGGCCGGGGATATCCGTAACCGTGTGCGGGCGGCGGGGGAGGCGGCGGGGGGACCGCACCCGCAGGCGCGCCCGCCCCGGTCATGCGGTGGCCGCAGACCTCGCACCAGTCCTCGGAACCCGACTGGTGTCCGTTCGGGCAGGTCGGCATGTCGGCGCTTCCCCCTCTCCTTCTCCGGCCCGCAGGCCGTCATGTGGCGTGCTCCGCCGCCCGGCGGACCTGGACCGGCGGGCGGCTGATCGTTGCGGATATGTGGTTATTTCTTGACGCGGACCGTCTTCGTGGAGCGCGTCTCGAGAGTCATCTCGTCCGCTTCCGCGACCTTCGCCTTCAGTCGCACAGTACCCGTCGCCGCATCGACCACGTCTACCACCTTCGAAAGCAGTTTCGCAGTGTCCTCGTTCCCGGACGCCGATGCCAACTGCACCGCTCGGCCCAGTTTGGCCGTGGCGCCGTCGAAGTCTCCCGACTTTCGGGCATCGAGCCCCTGCTGGATGACCTGTGCCAGTTCGGCCTGGCCCGTGTAGTGCGCCACCTGCGGATTGATGGAGGTCGACGCCACCATGTCGTCCGTCCACACCGCCCGTACCAGCCCCTGCGAGAGCGTCTGCGGGGCCCCGCCGGACGGGTCGGGAAGGACCAGGGAGACCCGGGCGGCGAGCATCTCCTGCCCGATGCCGGCCTCCGGCACCCGGACGCACACGTGGTAGTCGCGGGACTCGTCGCCCCAGGAACCGGTCGGGTAGTCCCCGGCGCGGGGGCCCGCCTCGGTGCGGCGGCCGGTCAGGTCGGCGACCGTCGGCGCCACCTGCTTCACGAACTGGATCTCCACGCCGACCGGGGTCCACAGCCGCAGCGCCACGTCCGCGACCTCCTTGCCCATGGCGTTCTCCATCATCTGCGTGAAGTCCGCCGAGAGCCCGGCCGGGTCGGCGACGATGTCGGCGGTGCCGAGGAGGGCGGAGGCGATGCCTGTGACCTCCTTCACCTCCCAGTCGGTGCCGACCCCGCGGGCGTCACAGGTGAACCGGCCCGCACAGGCGTCCAGCGCCGCACGCAGGTCCTCGGGCGACTCGTGCTCGTTGCGCCCGTCGGTGAGCAGGATGCCGTGCCGGATGTCCACGTCCGCCGCGCCGAGCAGCCGGTCCGCCAGCCGCAGCCAGGTCCCGATCGCCGTACCGCCGCCCGCGCTCAGTCGGCGCAGGGCCCCCCTGGCCTCGGCCCGGGTCCGCGGGTCGGCGACCGCGAGCCGGCCGTTGCCCGGGTAGACCTCCTTGGCCACGTGCGTCCCGGCGACCACGGCGAACGAGGTGCCGTCGCGCAGGGTGTCCACGGCCGCCGCCGTCGCGTCGCGGGCGTTGCGCATCTTGGTCGGCGGGTAGTCCATCGAACCCGAGCAGTCCACCATGATCACCACGGCGGCCCCGGTGGCCCGCCCCGGCAGCGGCACGCCCCCGGTCGTGCCGCCCCCGGTCGACGTGACCGTGATGATGCCGTTGACCTCACGGCCGCCCTCGGGCAGGTACTCGTTCTGGTACACCTCGACGGAGAACTGCGGCACGTTCGACTTGGAGAAGTTGGCCATCTGATCGGCTCCTTGAGGCTCCACGTCTCGGATGAAGCCAGAGGTACGGACAAGGCGTAGAGGGGGTGAATCCCCCCGTATCAGGCGGAGCCTGCCCCTTGCGGTGACACGGCGAACGGCAGCAGGGCCACTGTTACGTTGTCGTGGCCGCCGCCGTCCAGGGCGTGGCCGACCAGGACCTGGGCGCCGTGCAGCGGACGGGCGTACGCGTCCTCGGGCACCGCGGCGGCCATCTCGGCGGCGGACTCCGCGTAGTTCCACAGGCCGTCCGTGCAGACCACCACGAGGCCCGGCCGGTCCGGTTTGAACGAGGCGGTGTGCGGCTCCAGTTCGTACGCGTCCGCGCCGAGCCAGCCCGTGATGGCGTGGGCGCGCTCGTCCGCGTACGCCTCCGCCTCGTTCATCAGGCCCGTCGCCACCATCTGCGCGGCCCACGAGTCGTCCTCGGTGAGCCGGGCGGGCGCGGTGGAGCGGTCCTCGGGCACCCAGTACACCCGGCTGTCGCCGACCCAGCCGACGACGAGCAGCCCGGCCGCCATGACCGCGCCGACCAGGGTGCACGCCGGGGCGTTCTGGTGGCGGTGCGGATCGCGCTCCGGGCCCCCGGGCTCCTGGGCCAGCACGTTGACCGACTCCGCGGCCGCCACGATCGCCTCGTGCATCGCCTGCTGCGGATGCGTGCCGCGCGGCAGCGACGCCAGCAGGGAGGCGTTGGCCGCGCTCGCCGCCGCCGCCGACGCCTCGTCGGGCCGGCTGGCCGAGGACACCCCGTCGCAGACGATCGCCACGACGGCCGGGGAGCCGTCCGGCAGCGCCGTCGTGGACACCGCGAACGAGTCCTCGTTGCGGTGGTGGCGCAGCCCCCGGTCGCTCACCGCGGCGACCGCGCCGAGCTCCTGCTCCATGTGGTCGCGCTCGCGCGGCTGGGCGTGGCCGCAGTTCTCGCAGTAGCCGTCGCCGTCGACCCGCCCGGCCCGGCAGGCCACGCACACCTGGCCGCCGGCCGCCGGGGCCGGGGCGGCCGCGGGGGCCGGCGGAGGCTCCGGGACCGCACGGGGGTCGGGTGCCGCGCCCGGGGCTGCCAGCTCGAAGTCGCCGGAGGCGCCGGGCCCGTCGTAACGGACCTCCGAGGAGGCCGCCGCTCCCGGGGTGGCGATGGCGACCGTCGGGCGGTCGCGGGGCGGCTCGGGCACGGCCGACAGGTCGTACCCGCAGGCGCCGCAGAACAGGTCGCCCTGCTCCAGCGGCTCCTCGCAGCCGGGGCACCTCGGCAAGGCGGTCTCCTGGTGGTTCTGCGACATGTTCACACCCACGTTCGGGGGCGGAAGCGGTTGGCCCGCTCCACCAGTTCGATCCTCTCGGCCCCGGGCTCCGCGAGCCGGGCGAGCATCCGGTACGCACGCTCCAGGCCGAACCGCAGTCCGCGCTCGTCCAGCTCGCTGCCGAGCAGCGTCCCCGGGCCGCGCGTCCCCGCCGGCTGCGGGCCCGAGGGGCTACCGGAGAGTACCCAGTCCAGCGCCGTACCCAGCACCTCGGTCGAGAGGCGTTCCCGCCGGACCGCGTCGAGCCCCAGCCCCGACAGGGCCGACACCTGGGCCGAAGCGGCCGTCAGGTCCGCCATCAGCGGCTCCTGGGGGGCCCGTTCACGCAGCCGGGCCCGGACGGCGGCGATCCGGGCCGCCGTGTAGTGGATCGACGCCTCCGGTACCGACTCCAGCGTCCGGACGGCCGAGCTCCGGTCACCGGCCGCGATCTGCACCCGGGCCAGCCCGAAGGCCGCGCTCACGAAGCTCGGGTCGGTCAGCCACACCAGCCGGTAGTACTCGGCGGCGTTGTCCAGCTGCCCCAGGACCTCCGCGCAGATGCCGAGGGCCAGCTTCGGCGCGGGCTCCCCGGGGAACGCGTCGTACACCGCGTCGAACGACAGCGCGGCGTTCTCCTTGTCGCCGTTCACCAGCGAGGTGAGGCCCCGGTACCAGACGACGCGCCAGTCGTCGGCGTGCTGCCCCTCCAGCGCGGCCAGGGTCTGCGCGGCGGCGGCCGGGTCGCCCATCTCCAGGTAGGCGCGCAGCTCGCGCAGCCGGGTCTCCAGGGAGGCGGCCGGCACCGCCTGCAACGCGGCGATCAGCTCGGCGGGCGCCGACGCCATCACCCCGGCCAGGAACCCCGCGTTCGGGTCGCTCGCGTCGACCCGGGGCACGGGCAGCGCGAGCGAGGTCCCCCGCACGTCGAGCCCGCCGAGCCGGGGCGCCCCGGAGCCCGCCGGCACCGGAGCGGCACCGGGGGAGGGGACCGGGCTGCGCGGAGCGGGGACGCTCGCGGCGGGCGCGTACGGCAGGGGGCCCGGGCCGGTGCCCGCCCCGCCCGGCGTACGGACATGGGTGGCGGCCGTGGGCACCGGCGCCGCGCCCGTGGGCGAGGCGGGAGGCGGTCCGGCGGGCAGCGCCCCCGGTATGCCCCCGGGCGGGGTCGCGGCGGCGGGCGCCGCGGCGCTCGTACCGCCGCGGCGGCCGAAGCGGCCCCCGGACCCGGCGGCGGCCCGCGCCCCCAGGCGCGACACCTCGCCCGCCCCGTCCGCGAACAGCTCCGTGTCGGTGACCCGCAACTCCGCCCCGAACAGCGTGGACAGCGCCGGGCGCGGGCGCCCCGACTGGAGCGAGACCACCTCGCGCAGCACGCCCGTCAGCTGCTCGGCCATCTCCGCCGCCGAGGCGAACCGGCGGGCCGGGTCGGGGTCGGTGGCGCGGACCAGGAGCCGGTAGAACGACTCGTAGCTCCGGAACACCTCGATGTTGTCCGGGTCCGGCAGCGAGTCCACGAAGACGTTCGTGTACCCCTGGAAGTCGAAGGTGAGCACCGCGAGCGTGCGGGCCACCGTGTACAGGTCGGAGGCGACCGACGGGCCCAGCTCCGCGACCTCGGGCGCCTGGTAGCCGACGGTGCCGTAGATCGCCGACTCCTCGTCGTCCATCCGGCGGACCGCGCCCATGTCGATCAGCTTCAGCTGGTCCTCGGTCTGGATCGCGTTGTCGACCTTGAAGTCGCAGTACAGCAGGTTGCGGCTGTGCAGATGCCCCAGCGCCTCCAGGGCCTCGATGCCGAACGCGCACGCCTGCTCGACCGGCAGCGGATCGCGCTTCCCGGCCGGTGTGCGGCGCTCGTTGGCGATCTCCTTGAGCGACTTGCCGCCGACGTACTCCATGACGATGTAGCCGTCGAGTGAACCGGTCCGCTGGTCCAGGTGCTCCACGAAGTTGTAGATCCGGACGATGTTGGAGTGCTCGATCTCCGCGAGGAACCGCCGCTCCGAGATCGCCGCCGCCATCGCGTCCTGGTCACCCGTGTCCAGCAGGCCCTTGAGTACCACCCAGCGGTCCGAGACCGCCTTGTCCACCGCGAGGTAGACCCAGCCGAGCCCGCCGTGCGCCAGACAGCCCGCGACCTCGTACTGCCCGTGGACGACGTCGCCCGCCTCCAGCTTCGGCACGAAGGAGTACGGGTGGCCGCACTTGGTGCAGAAGCCCTCGGTGCGGCCCGGCCGGTCGCCCCGGGCCCGCCCCACCGGCGCCCCGCAGTCGGAGCGCGAGCAGAACCGCTTGCGCTCGGGCACTTCCGGGTTCTCCATCACGGCCGTACGCGGATCGGGCCGCGGCACGTCCGGCACCTGCACCAGACCCGCGCCCAGCCGGTTGCGGCCCGAGGTGTTGGCCGACTTGGCGGAGGAGCGCACCGACACCGACTGCGCGCCGGTCCGGCCGGACAGCGACAGGGACCGCGAGAGCCGCCCCGACACCGAACGCCGCGACGTCGAGGACCGTGACGAGGACCGCGAGGACGCCCGCGAGGAGGACTGCGAACTGCTCCGCGCCGAAGCGCTGTTGGACCCCCGGCTGCCCCGGCCGCCGACCGCGACCCCGGTGGGAGGCGAACTCACCATCCCATCCCCGAGTTCTCGGCTTCGCTCGAACAGGGGAGACCCCACTGGCGACACCACGGGCGCCAGACCGCAGGTGTCGCAGTACAGCTCACCGCCGCCCATGTCCTCGTAACCGCCCTCGCACGCGGGGCGCTGGCACTGCGTACTCATGTCCGTTCCCCCTCTTCGCCCCGCCGCCACGACGGTTTGTCACCTCTGCCCAGCAGCTCCAGCGCCGCGTCCTGATAGCGCTGCACCGCCTGCGCCGCCACCCGCAGATCGCACGGGGCGCTCCACAGCATCCGCCGCGCCGCGTCGTACCGCTCGATCAGGACCGGGTCCTCCGCAAGACCGTGGCGGGCCACCTTCGCCTTGTAGGCGTCGAGCCGGCCGCGCAGCTCCGCCCGGACGGCCAGCGGCGCGGTCACCGCCGTCAGCTGCTCGCGGGCCCGCAGCAACTCCTCCTCGGCCTCCCGCTCCAGGGTCTCCAGGAGCGGCGAGAGCCGGTGCCAGCGGGCGTGCCTGCGGTACTCCGACGCGGCGGCCAGGCGCTCCTGGAGGACGGTCGGCGGGCCGTTGACCACGGGCACCTCCGACGCGGCGATCTTGGCCAGCACCTCGCCGCGCGCCACCCGGGCCTCGGCCAGCGTGCGGTCCGCCCTCGACAGCACGTCGCGCAGGTGCACCAGCCGCTGTTCGGCGTCCTGCCGTACGGCGAGCACCGCCTCGACCTCGCGCCGCACCTCTTCCAGCGCCCGGGCCGCCCGGTCGTAGCGCGTCGTGTCGGGGCGCCCGCCGCCGGGCGCCGCGCTCCCCGGTCCCGGCAGCCAGAAGGCCAGCGGGTCCGAGATCACCTGCGCCCGCAGCGTGGCCAGCTCCTCGGTGATCGCCTCCAGCTCGTCGCCCGCCGGGTGCTCACCGGGCCGGACGCCCACCGAGTGCGCCAGCGAGTGGGTGCGGCGCAGCTCGGCGGCGAGGAGGTCTATGCGGGCGGGCATCGCCGACCACACGGCGTCCGAGGCCACCACCATGTCCAGGGCGCTCGCGTACAGACCGTTCATCCGGGAGACCAGCTCCTCCAGCGTGAACCGCTCGGAGAGGCGGGCCGGGCCGGAGACGGACGGGTCGTGCCCGGCGGCGCCGTGCGCCACGGTCACGCCCTGGCCGCGCAGCAGCTCGGTCAGGACCGTCAGGTCCTCGCGGTTGGGGTGGCGGCGCCGGGCCCGCACCTCACGGGCCCGGTCCAGCACCCCCGTATACGCGTCGAAGTAGCTCCACAGCAGCGTGACCGACCGCTCGGTGACGGCCCACCGCTCCCTGGTGACACCGGACAGCTCGGCGCCCTCCAGGAGCCTGCGGCCCGCGTGGTCCTGGAGGGCGAGGAGCGAGGTCTCGATCGCCTCGTGCTCCGCGCCGAGCCGGGACAGCGCACGGTCGGCCTCGTCCCGGTCCATGACCGGACCGGGCGGCCGGGCCGCGTAGCTGGGGAAGGGGCCAGCGACGCCCATCGATCACCTCTCCGCTCTCCCCGCCGGGCCTCGGCCCCGCGGGATCAGTGCGCCGCCGCCCGCAGGGCGGGGCCGCCGCTAGTCCCGGTACTTCGGCTCCGGCGGCGCCTGGACCCCCGGCAGGCCCTCCTGGAGCCAGGACCGGTACGACTTCATCCAGAGGCTGTCCGCGCCACCCGCCCGGTAGTCGACCAGGACCTTGTTGACCCGGGACACCAGGTCGTCCGCGCCCTTCTTCGTGGCCACGCCGTAGTACTCGGTGGTGAACGGGTCGCCCTTGAGTTCGACCGCCGGGTCCTGGGCGGCCTGGCCCGCGGCCAGCGCGTTGTCCGTGACGACCGCGTCGACCTCGCCCAGCTGGAGCCGCACCAGGCAGTCCAGCTGGTTGGGGACGGTCAGCCGGTCCTCGTCGGCCGGGGTGCCGTCGTGCTCGTCCTTGAAGACCGAGCCGAACGACTCCTTCTCCAGCGCCTCGTACGCCGTCGAGCCCTCGGCGGTGCAGATGCGCTTGCCGGACAGCGTGGAGTTGAAACCGGTGATCGAGTGGTCCTCCTTCGCGGCGAGGACCTGCTGGCCGGCCTGGAAGTAGGCCGTGGAGAACGAGACCTGCTTCAGCCGGGCGCAGTTGATCGTCATCGTCCGCACGACCACGTCGACCTTGTCGTTCTCCAGCGCGGCGATGCGCTGGTTGGTCGGGATGGCCCGGAAGATCACCTTGTCGCCGTCACCGAGGATGTCCTTGGCGAGGGCCCGGACCAGGTCGATGTCGAAGCCTTCGAGGTCCCCGGTCTCCGGATTGCGGAAGCCCCACTGGAAGCTGTTCTGGTCGACGCCCGCGATGAGCTTGCCGCGCTCCTTGATCTTGCGGACCGCGTCCCCGTCCGCCGCGCCCGGCCGCAGGCTCGCCTCCGGGTCCGTGCAGGCGTCGGCCTTCGCCTGGAGGGCGTGCGCCGCGCCGGGCCCCGTCACCTGGGGGCCGAAGACGTCGTCGCCCGAATGGGAGAGGGGCAACAGGGTCAGCGCCGCGGTCAGCGCGCAGGCGGCGGCCATCGCGGTCACCCCGCCCCAGCCGCGCAGCCGGTGCGGTGGACGTCCGTGTCCGGAAAGGCCCGTCCTCGGGTCCTTCGCTGTCATCGCTCCCCCTGTCACCGGAACTCCGAGAGCCTGCGGTTGACGCCGACGATGCCCGCGACCGCGCCCAGCACGGCCAGGATCACCGCGCCGGCCGGCAGGCCGCCCAGGGCGCCGCGGCCGTCCCGCGCGGCCCGGGTGAAGTCGTCCTGCTCGTGCGCCAGGGCGTCGCGCAGCGCGTCGTCCACCTTCTTGAAGGACTCGCCCGTGGAGTTCTCCTGGCCGATGATCTGCTCCAGGGCCGATTCGTAGTCACCGGCGTCGTCGGTCCTGCGGGCCGTACGGTGGCGGCCCTGCCACTCCTTGACCGCCTCGGCCGCCGCGGCGACCGGCTTGCCGCCCTCGCCGTCCCCGGTGTCGTCGGCCAGCTTCGCCGCCGCGGCCAGCTCGCCGCCGAGCGCCTTCATGCCCGCCGTGTAGTCGGTCTCGTACTTGTCGTTCTTGCCGTCCGCGGTGAGCACCGCGCCCCGGGCGACCACCGTCAGGTTCTCGTCGGCGCGCGCCTTCAGCGAGTCGATGCGCGCCCGGTTGAGCACGTCCATGGGCCGCTGCCCGTGCGAATCGGCCTCGGCCAGGCCGGACCTGGCCACCGTGTGCCCGACCGCGAGCCACAGCAGCAGCACCGTCGTCGCGGCCGTCGCGGCCAGCAGCCCGTGGTTGAACACCCGGTTCGTCCGGCGGTAGTTGCGGCGCTGCGCCCAGGCCAGCACGGCCAGCGCGACGATGCCGGCGACGAGCGAGAGGAGCGGCCAGCGGCGCGCCGAGCCCTGGTCGTCGCCGAGCCGGCCGGTCTCCGCCGCGTACAGCCGCTCGGCGGCCGGCAGCAGCTCGCCGGACATCGTCTGGTTCGCGTACCGCAGATAGGCGCCGCCCAGCGGGAGCCCCTGGCGGTTGTTGGCGCGGGCGCGCTCGATCAGGCCCGTGTAGCGGGGGAGTCCTTCGTTGAGCGTGGTGATCTCGCGGCCGGACGCCGTGGCCGCGTCCGTGTTCGCCGCGGCCTTCACCAGCAGCCGGGACGCCTCCTCGATGTCCTTCACATACTGCTCGTGCACCGCGCGCGGCTCCTGCGGCCCGGCCAGGAAGCCGCTCGCCGCCGCCGCGTCCGCGTCCGCGAGCGAGCGGTAGATGCCCGCCGCGTCCGCGCTGAGCGGCTGGCTGCGCTCCACCACGTCGTCGGCGGAGGCGGCCCGGTCGTTGATCTGTACCGCCGTCACCGCCCCGAACGCGAGGACCAGGAGGGCCAGGACGGCCCCGATGACGCGCAGCCGGCCCGGTTCGGTGGTCGCGGCGGCACGCAGCCGCCCCACGACGACGGCCAGGGTGCTCGGCTGCGGCGGCACGGGCGCGGGCCCCGGCACAGGCGCGGGCGCGGCCTCCGGCGCAGGCGGCTGTCCCAGCGCGCGTTGCAGCGCCTCACGCGCACTCGGCGGGTGTGTCACTCGACCTCCCCCTCGGTCACTGACGGCGGCCCGCCCCCCGGCCGATCGGGGGACTGGTGCCCGGCCAGAAGTATGGCCTCAGGGACCGGCACCCACATCCAGAACGCCTGGATCGGGCACCGGACCACGCGGCGGCCGGCCGTGACCGGCCGCGGTCAACCGCATTCGATCAAGACCGGCGCCGTTGATCAAGGCGAACGGCACGATCCCCCGCCGAACCGTCCTCCCCATCACCAACACGACTGGGAAGCCCGATCGGTTCCCCTACGCGAAAGGCGCCCCGCAACCCGCAGGCTACGGGACGCCCCTGACGGCCCGGCGGTCAGGCGTACTGCGCCCGCAGCCTCGCGTGCACCCCGGGCGCCGCGCCCGTGTGGTCCAGGGCCAGGAGCCCGGCGCCGAGGACCGGCGACTCCTGCACCACGCGCACCACGGCCTTCGGGGCCCGCGCTGCGAGGAGTTCGCGGATCCGGTCGTCCAACCGCGGGTGGCGCGCCGCGAGAACGCTGCCGCCGAGCAGCACCGGCGCCTCCTCGTCCAGCAGCCCGAGGCGGGTCAGCGCGACCGAGGCCAGCGCCACGACCTCCTCGGCCAGCCGGTCCACCAGGGCCCGCGCGACCGGGTCGCCTGCGGCGCCCGTCGCGAAGAGCACCGGCGCCAGCTCGTGCCGGCGCTCCGGCGCGATGCGGCCCAGGTGCAGCGCCTCGATCAGGGCGTACATCGAGCCGAGCCCGAAGTGCGCGGGGAGCGTCCGGGCCAGCTCGGTCGGCTCGCCCCGGCCGTCCTCGGCGCGCGCGGCGAACCACAGCGCCTCCTCGGACAGGCCCGAACCGCCGCCCCAGTCGCCGGAGATCCGCCCGATCGCCGGGAAGCGCGCGGTGCGCCCGTCCGGGACCATGCCGACGCAGTTGATGCCCGCGCCGCACACCACGGCCACGCCGCGCGGCTCGTCGACCCCGGCCCGCAGGATCGCGAAGGTGTCGTTGCGCACCTCGACGGTGCGGCCCCAGCCGCGCGCGGCCAGCGCCGCCGTCAGCTGCTCCTCCTCGACCGGCAGGTCCGCGTTGGCGAGGCAGGCGGACACATGGGCCACCTGCCCGGCGTCCGCCCCGGCCTCGGTGAACGCCCGCTCCACCGCCGCGCCGAGCACGTCGACGGCCGTCTCCACTCCGGCCAGCGGCGGCTGGAACCCGCCGCCCCTGGCCGTGGACAGCACCGTGCCGTCCGCACCGATGAGGGCCACGTCGGTCTTGCTGTTCCCCGCGTCGATCGCGAGGACGGAACCGTTCACGCCCACGCGAGGTGCTCCCGGTTGTGCGCGATCAGCTTGTCGGTCAGCGCCTCGGCGTACGCGAACTGGCCGATCAGGGGGTGCGCGAGCAGCGCCTTGAACACCCGGTCCCGGCCGCCGTGCAGCGCGGCCTTCAGGGCCAGGTCCTCGTACGCCGTGACGTTGCCGATGAGCCCCGCGTACAGCGGGTCCAGGGCGGGCACGGCGAGCGGTGTGGCGCCCGAGCCGTCGACCTTCGCCTGGACCTCGATCACCGCGTCGTCCGGGAGGAACGGCAGGGTGCCGTTGTTGTACGTGTTGACCACCTGGTGCGCCGAGCCGCCGCCTCCCAGGAGGGCTGCCGCCAGGTCCACGGCCGCCTCCGAGTAGAAGGCGCCGCCGCGCTTGGCGAGCAGCGCGGGCTTCTCGTCAAGGGCCGGGTCGCCGTACATCGCCAGGAGTTCCTTCTCCATGGCGGCGACCTCGGCGGCCCGGGAGGGCTTGGTGCCGAGCTCGCGGACGACCTCGTCGTGCGCGTAGAAGTACCGCAGGTAGTACGAGGGGACGACGCCGAGCCGGTCCACGACCGCGCGCGGCATGTGCAGGTCGTCCGCGATGGCGTCGCCGTGTTCGGCGATCAGCCGGGGCAGCACGTCCTCGCCCTGCGGGCCGCCGAGGCGTACCCCCAGCTCCCAGGTGAGGTGGTTCAGCCCGACGTGGTCGAGGTGCACCTCGCCGGGGGCCACATCGAGCAGCCGGGCGAACTTGCGCTGGAAGCCGATGGCCACGTTGCACAGGCCGAGGGCCTTGTGCCCGGCCTGGAGCAGGGCGCGGGTGACGATGCCGACCGGGTTGGTGAAGTCGATGATCCAGGCGTCCGGGTTGGTGCGCCGGACCCGTTCGGCGATGTCCAGGACGACCGGGACGGTGCGCAGGGCCTTGGCGAGGCCGCCGGCGCCGGTGGTCTCCTGGCCGATGCAGCCGCACTCCAGGGGCCAGGTCTCGTCCTGGTTGCGGGCGGCCTGGCCGCCGACGCGCAGCTGGAGCAGGACGGCGTCCGCTCCGGCGACGCCCGCGTCGACGTCCGAGGTGGTGACGATGCGGCCCGGGTGACCCTGCTTGGCGAAGATCCGCCGGGCGAGGCCGCCCACGAGGTCGAGCCGGTCGGCGGCCGGGTCGACGAGGACCAGCTCCTCGACCGGCAGCGTGTCACGCAGCCGGGCGAATCCGTCGATCAGTTCGGGGGTGTAGGTGGACCCGCCACCCACTACAGCGAGCTTCATGGTTCAGCCCTTTACTCCGGTCAGTGTGACGCCCTCGACAAAAGCCTTCTGTGCGAAGAAGAAGACGACGATCACGGGGGCCATGACCAGAACGGTCGCGGCCATGGTCAGGTTCCAGTCGGTGTGGTGTGCGCCCTTGAAGGACTCCAGTCCGTAACTCAGCGTCCAGGCCCCCGGGTTCTCGGATGCGTAGATCTGTGGGCCGAAGTAGTCGTTCCAGGCGTAGAAGAACTGGAAGAGGGCGACCGCGGCGATCCCCGGCCTGGCCATCGGCACCACCACGCGCAGCAGGGCACGCAGTTCGCCGCAGCCGTCGACCTTCGCCGCGTCGAGGTACTCGTCGGGGATGGTCAGCAGGAACTGCCGCAGCAGGAAGATGGAGAACGCGTCGCCGAAGGCCATCGGGATGATCAGCGGCCAGAGCGTGCCGGACAGGTCCAGTTGCTTGGCCCAGAACAGGTACATCGGGATGACCACGACCTGCGGCGGCAGCATCATCATCGAGATGACGAGCATCAGCGACAGATGCCGGCCGCGGAAGCGGAACTTGGCGAGCGCGTACGCCACGGGCAGCGAGGACACCACCGTGAGGACGGTGCCGGCTCCCGCGTACAGCAGGGTGTTCCGCCACCAGGTCAGGAAGCCCGGGGTGTCGAACACCCGCTTGTAGTTGGCCCACTCGAAGGGGTGCGGCCACAGGTCCCGGGTGAGGGCCTGCTGGTCGCTCATCAGCGAGGTGAGCACGAGGAAGACGAACGGCAGTACGAAGAAGAGCGCCGCCGCCACGCCGAGCGCGTGCACGGCGATCCAGTTCAGCAGCGCCTTGCGGCGTGCCACGCGCTGGGCCGGGGTGACGGGGTCACTCACCGGTCCGGCGGCCTTCGGGTGGTCGAGAACCTGCGCCATGTCACTCACCTGCCTGGATCAGTCCGCTGCGGCGCCGCATCAGCAGTGCGGTGAACGCCATGGCGAGGACGAAGAGTACGAGCGCGACCACACAGGCGGAGCCGTAGTCGAAGCGCTGGAAACCGAGGTTGTAGACCAGCTGCGGAAGCGTCAGAGTCGACTTGTCGGGATAGCCGGGTTCGAACTGCTGGCCCGAACCGCCCATGACCCCGGACGCGACCTTCCCGGCCACCAGCGGCTGGGTGTAGTACTGCATCGTCTGGATGATGCCGGTGACCACGGCGAACATGATGATCGGCGAGATGTTCGGCAGCGTGACGTACCGGAACCGGTGGTACGCGGTCGCCCCGTCCAGCTCCGCCGCCTCGTACTGCTCCTTCGGTACGTCGAGCAGCGCGGCCATGAAGATCACCATCAGGTCGCCCACCCCCCACACCGCGAGCGCGGTCAGCGCGGGCTTGGACCAAGTGGCGTCGGTGAACCAGCCGGGCGTGCCCATCCCCAGGTCGCCGAGGATCGAATTGACCGGTCCGGTGCCGGGGTTGAGCAGGAAGACGAAGCCCAGCGTGGCGGCGACCGGCGGCGCCAGATAGGGCAGGTAGAACAGCGTCCGGAAGACGCCGGTCCCCGTCTTGATCTTGGTGATCAGCATCCCGACGCCGAGTCCGAAGACCACCCGGCAGGTCACCATCACGACGACCAGCCACAGGGTGTTGCGCAGCGCCGGCCAGAACAGCGGGTAGTCGTTGAAGACGTACGACCAGTTCTTGAAGCCGCTGAACTCGGGGGCGGAGAACCCGTCGTAGCTGGTGAAGGAGAAGTAGACCGTGGAGATCAGCGGGTAGGCGAAGAAGACGCAGAACCCGATCAGCCAGGGCGACATGAAGGCCGCCGTCCGAAGCGCCGACCTGCGGCGCTTCGAACGGAGTGTGTACGTGCTCATCGCGTCGGCCCTACTTCGCCTGGGCGATCGCCGCGTCGATTTCCTTCGCGGTCTTCTCCAGACCCGCCTTGACGTCCTTCTGCGTGCCCTTCTCGACCTCGAAGCCGAGGTTCTGCAGGGAGGTCAGGTACGCGCCGCCGTTCACCGAGGGCGGGGTGGTGGTCGACTTCGGGTTGGCCGCGATGTCCAGGAAGACCTTGAAGCGCGGGTCGTACTTCAGCTTCGGCGACTTCAGCGCCTCCAGCGTGGACGGCACGTTGTGGATGGCATTGGCGAAGTTCACCACCGCGTCGGTGTCGGTCGTCATGAACTTGACCAGCTCCCAGGCCGCGTTCTGCTTGGTGGAGGTCGACGCGATGCCCGCGATGGTGCCGGTCAGATAGCCCTTGCCGTACGTGTCGGCCTCGTCGTCCGCGACGGGCGTCGGGGCCACCCCGATCTCGAAGCCCGGCTTGGTGTCCTCGGCCATGCCGAGCCGCCACTCGCCGTCCAGCTGCATGGCGACCTGGCCGGTGTGGAACGGGTGCTTGGCGCCCCACTCGTCACCGAAGCCGGTACGGAACTTCTCCAGCTTCGCGTAGCCGCCGAGCGAGTCGACCAGCTTCTTCTGGTCGGTGAGCAGCGCGGCGAACGCCGGGTCCTTCGCGATGTTCGACTTGCCGTCCGCGTCGAAGTAGGTGGGGTTCCAGGCGCCGAGGTAGTGCTCGGTGGTCGACTCGTAGCCGTGGTAGTTCGGCATGAAGCCCAGCTGCTCGTACGAGTCGCCCTTGGTCTTCGTCAGCTTCTCGGCGTCGGCGGCGAACTCGGACCAGGTCTTCGGCGGGTTCGCGATCCCGGCGGCCTTGAAGGCGTCCTTGTTGTAGTAGAGCCCGTACGCGTCACCCAGCAGCGGGACCGTGCAGCGCACCCCGTCGTACTGGGTGTACTCGTTCATCGCCTTCGGGAAGGTCGCCTCGGGGTCGATGCCGTCCTTCTTCAGGAACGGGTTGAGGTCCACGAACGCCTTCGAGGAGCAGAACTTGCCCACGTTGTTCGTGGTGAACGACGAGACCACGTCCGGCGCCTTGGACCCGCCGGCGCGCAGCGCCTGGTTGATCTTGTCGTCGGTCATGTTGCCGACGACCTTCACGTGGATGTTGGGGTGGGCCTTCTCGAAGGCGGCGATCGTGGCCTCGATGCCCTTCACCTCGCCCGGCGCGCTCCAGCCGTGCCAGAACGTGATGGTCGTCTCCTTGGACGCGTCGTCGTCGGCCCCGGAGCCGCTCTGCCCGGTACAGGCGGAGGCGAACAGGGCTATCGCGGCGGTCGCGGCGAGTGCGACGGCCGGCTTCCGGCGGTTTCCGGACATGGTGGTGTCTCCCGGTGAAGCGGTGGGCAGCAAGGGACGGAAGGTGAACGGAAGGTGAGAGGTCAGCGCGAGGTGTCGAACACTTCGTCGCGGGTGGTGGCGAGCGCGCTCTCCAGCGCGCCGCGCAGAACGGGCCGGTGGGTGACGTCCCCGGCGAGCAGCCGGGGCCTGGACGCGGCGAGCTCGGCCAGCTCGGCCGCGACCCGGGCGCGCAGCTGCTCCCCGCCGCGCGAGAACAGCTCGCCGGAGAGCACGACGATCTCCGGGTCGAGGACGGCGACCAGGGAGGCCAGGCCGGTCGCGAGGCCGGTGGCGAATTGGTCGAGCAGCGTGGCGTACGGTTCCGCCTCGCCCCGCTCCACGGCCTCGACGGCCCGGCCCACCAGCTCGGCGGCGATCGCGTGATGGGTGCCGGAGCCCGGCGCGTCCT
Organism: Streptomyces sp. NBC_00209; assembly: GCF_045206345.1. NCBI lineage: Bacteria > Bacillati > Actinomycetota > Actinomycetes > Kitasatosporales > Streptomycetaceae > Streptomyces > Streptomyces sp. NBC_00209. Next base: position 4,799,628 of record NZ_CP108121.1, read on the forward strand.
CGATGCCCAGCTCCCGGGCCAGCCGCGCGAGCACCTGGGCGCCCGCCAGCTCCTGGAAGCCGCCCGCGTTGGCCTTGGTGACCTGGCGGACCAGCGGCGCCCCCGGCACCGGCAGGAAGCCGACCTCGCCGGCGCCCCCGGTGAAGCCCCGGTGCAGCCGGCCGTTGATGACGAGGGCGGCGCCCAGCCCCTCCTCGTTCCACAGGAGCACGAAGTCGTCGTGGCCCCGGGCCGCGCCGCGCCGCTGCTCGGCCACCGCGACGAGGTTGACGTCGTTCTCGTACTCGACGGGCATCGGCAGCACCGCCGCCAGCTCGTCGAGCAGCGTGCTGGAGTGCCAGCCCGGCAGGTGCGAGGCGTACCGCAGCCGGCC